>NZ_CP104861.1:0-4632500 GCF_025426255.1 Pseudomonas fragi
GTGGAACTTTGGCAGCAGTGCGTAGAGCTTTTGCGCGAAGAGCTGCCTGCCCAGCAATTCAACACCTGGATCCGTCCACTACAGGTCGAAGCCGAAGGCGACGAGTTGCGCGTGTATGCACCCAACCGCTTTGTTCTCGACTGGGTTAACGAAAAGTATCTGAGCCGTTTGCTTGAACTGTTGAACGAGCACAGCAATGGCATGGCGCCAGCGTTGTCCTTGTTAATAGGCAGCAAACGCAGCTCGGCGCCTCGTGCTGCCCCCAATGCGCCTCTGGCCGCAGCGGCTTCTCAACAAGCCCCGGCACCAGCGAGTTCATCGACCAGCCAAGCCTCTGCTCCCGCCCCGGCCCCTAAACAGGCGGCTCAGGCGAGCGAAGAGCCTTCGCGTGCCAGCTTCGATCCAATGGCTGGCGCCAGCTCGCAACAAGCTCCCGTGCGCGCCGAACAGCGCACCGTTCAGGTTGAAGGTGCGCTCAAGCACACCAGCTACCTGAACCGCACCTTTACCTTTGAAAACTTCGTTGAGGGTAAATCCAACCAACTGGCTCGCGCTGCGGCGTGGCAGGTGGCGGATAACCCCAAGCACGGTTACAACCCGCTCTTCCTTTATGGCGGCGTTGGTTTGGGTAAGACTCACTTGATGCATGCGGTGGGTAACCACCTGCTGAAGAAGAACCCGAATGCCAAGGTCGTGTACCTGCATTCCGAGCGTTTTGTAGCTGACATGGTTAAAGCCTTGCAGCTCAACGCCATCAACGAGTTCAAGCGCTTCTACCGTTCGGTAGACGCCTTGCTCATCGATGACATTCAATTCTTTGCGCGCAAGGAGCGGTCCCAGGAAGAGTTCTTCCACACCTTCAACGCCCTGCTTGAAGGCGGTCAGCAAGTGATTCTGACCAGCGACCGTTACCCGAAAGAAATCGAAGGGCTCGAAGAGCGTCTTAAATCGCGCTTCGGCTGGGGTTTGACGGTTGCCGTCGAGCCGCCTGAGCTTGAAACCCGTGTGGCGATCCTGATGAAGAAGGCCGATCAGGCTAAAGTCGATCTGCCCCACGATGCAGCGTTCTTTATTGCCCAGCGCATTCGCTCCAACGTGCGTGAGCTAGAAGGCGCGCTCAAGCGCGTGATCGCTCACTCGCACTTCATGGGGCGCGACATCACCATTGAACTGATCCGCGAGTCCCTCAAGGACTTGCTGGCGCTGCAAGATAAACTCGTCTCTGTGGATAACATTCAGCGCACAGTGGCCGAGTACTACAAAATCAAGATTTCGGACCTGCTGTCCAAGCGTCGCTCGCGCTCGGTTGCGCGACCACGTCAGGTTGCGATGGCTCTGTCCAAAGAACTGACCAACCACAGCTTGCCGGAAATCGGCGATGTGTTTGGCGGTCGTGACCACACTACGGTCTTGCACGCATGCCGCAAGATCAACGAACTCAAGGAATCCGACGCGGACATCCGCGAGGACTACAAGAACCTGCTGCGAACACTGACAACCTGATGACACCAGCGCAGCTTATTAAGGCAAGGGACTAGACCATGCATTTCACCATTCAACGCGAAGCCCTGTTGAAACCCCTGCAACTGGTCGCAGGCGTCGTTGAACGCCGCCAGACCTTGCCGGTATTGTCCAACGTGCTGTTGGTTGTCGAAGGCCAGCAACTGTCGCTGACCGGTACCGACCTTGAAGTCGAGCTGGTTGGTCGCGTTCAACTTGAAGAACCAGCCGAGCCAGGCGAAATCACCGTACCTGCGCGTAAGCTGATGGATATCTGCAAAAGCTTGCCTAACGATGCTTTGATCGACATCAAGCTCGATGACAACAAGCTGGTGGTCAAGGCTGGCCGTAGCCGCTTTACCCTGTCGACCTTGCCGGCCAACGATTTCCCGACGGTTGAAGAAGGCCCGGGTTCGCTGACCTGCAACTTGCAGCAAAGCAAACTGCGCCGCCTGATTGAGCGCACCAGCTTTGCCATGGCGCAGCAGGACGTTCGTTACTACCTCAACGGCATGCTGCTGGAAGTGTCCGCCGGTATCATCCGTGCAGTGGCCACCGACGGTCACCGTCTGGCCATGTGCTCGATGAAAGCCGATATCGGCCAGCCAGACCGTCACCAAGTGATCGTGCCGCGTAAAGGTATCCTCGAGCTGGCACGCTTGCTGACTGAGCCGGACGGCGAAGTGAGCATCGTTCTGGGCGCACACCACATCCGTGCCACCACCGGCGAGTTCACCTTCACCTCTAAACTGGTTGACGGCAAATTCCCGGACTACGAGCGTGTGCTGCCTAAAGGCGGTGACAAAATCGTAATCGGTGACCGTCAGGCACTGCGTGAAGCGTTCAGCCGTACCGCGATTCTGTCCAACGAGAAGTACCGTGGTATCCGTCTGCAATTGGCCAATGGCCAGCTGAAAATCCAGGCCAACAACCCGGAGCAGGAAGAAGCGGAAGAAGAAGTGGGCGTTGACTACAACGGCGGCTCGCTGGAAATCGGCTTCAACGTGAGCTACCTGCTGGACGTGCTGGGCGTGATGACCACTGAACAAGTGCGTCTGATCCTGTCGGACTCCAACAGCAGCGCCCTGGTGCAAGAGTCGGACAATGATGACTCGGCCTACGTTGTTATGCCGATGCGCCTGTAACTTATGCACAGCCAAAGCTAGATGTCCCTTAGTCGTGTCACAGTCACCGCGGTGCGTAACCTGCACCCGGTGACCTTCTCCCCTTCCCCCCGCATTAATATCCTGTACGGCGCCAACGGCAGCGGAAAAACCAGCGTGCTGGAAGCCATCCACTTGCTGGGGCTGGCGCGTTCGTTTCGCAGTGTGCGGCTTAACCCCGTGATTCAGCACGAGCAGCAGAGCTGTACGGTTTTTGGTCAGGTCGAACTGGCTGAAGGCGGGCACAGTGCGCTGGGTATCTCGCGGGACCGCCAGGGGGAGTTTCAGATTCGTATCGACGGTCAGAATGCGCGCAGTGCTGCGCAGCTGGCCGAGATACTGCCGCTGCAATTGATTAACCCGGACAGCTTCCGACTGCTGGAAGGCGCTCCAAAGATCCGTAGGCAGTTTCTCGACTGGGGTGTGTTCCATGTCGAGCCACGCTTCATGTCTACCTGGCAGCGGCTACAGAAGGCCCTGCGGCAGCGGAACTCATGGCTGCGGCATGGTACACTCGACGCCGTTTCACAAGCGGCCTGGGACCGGGAACTGTGCCTGGCCAGTGCTGAAATTGATGAATACCGCCGCGCCTACATCAAAGCCTTGAAACCAGTCTTTGAGCAGACCTTGAGTGAGTTACTTGAGCTCGAAGGGTTAACGCTGAGCTATTACCGTGGTTGGGACAAAGACCGTGAGCTGAGTGCTGTACTCGCCGCGTCTGTCCACCGGGACCAGCAAATGGGGCACACCCAGGCCGGGCCACAACGTGCTGATTTGCGCCTCAAGTTGGGTGCAAACAACGCCGCAGACATCTTGTCGCGGGGGCAGCAGAAGTTGGTGGTTTGCGCGCTGCGCATTGCTCAAGGGCACTTGGTCAGCCAAGCCCGGCGTGGCCAATGTATTTATCTGGTGGATGACTTGCCGTCTGAATTGGATGAGCAGCATCGCAACGCATTGTGTCGCTTGTTGGAAGACTTACGCTGCCAGGTATTTATTACCTGTGTAGATCACGAATTATTGAGGGAAGGCTGGCAGACGGAAACGCCAGTTGCCCTGTTCCACGTGGAACAGGGCTGTATCACCCAGACCCACGACCATCGGGAGTGAAGGCATTGAGCGAAGAAAACACGTACGACTCAACGAGCATTAAAGTGCTGAAAGGCCTTGATGCCGTACGCAAACGTCCCGGTATGTACATTGGTGATACTGACGATGGCAGCGGTCTGCACCACATGGTGTTCGAAGTAGTCGACAACTCCATCGACGAAGCGCTGGCTGGCCATTGCGACGACATCACCATCACCATTCACCCGGATGAATCCATCACCGTGCGCGACAACGGCCGCGGCATTCCGGTGGATGTGCATAAAGAAGAAGGCGTTTCTGCAGCCGAGGTCATCATGACCGTGCTGCACGCTGGCGGTAAGTTCGATGACAACTCCTACAAAGTCTCCGGCGGCCTGCACGGTGTAGGTGTTTCGGTGGTGAACGCCCTGTCCGAGCTGCTGATCCTGACCGTACGCCGCAGTGGCAAGATCTGGGAACAGACCTATGTCCACGGTGTACCTCAGGCGCCAATGGCGATTGTTGGCGAGAGCGAAAGCACCGGTACGCAGATCCACTTCAAGCCTTCGGCTGATACCTTCAAGAACATCCACTTCAGCTGGGACATTCTGGCCAAGCGGATTCGTGAGCTTTCCTTCCTCAACTCCGGTGTGGGTATCGTCCTCAAGGACGAGCGCAGCGGCAAGGAAGAGCTGTTCAAATACGAAGGCGGTCTGCGAGCGTTCGTTGATTACCTGAACACCAACAAGACTCCGGTCAACGAGGTGTTCCACTTCAATGTGCAGCGTGAAGACGGCATTGGCGTGGAAATCGCCCTGCAGTGGAACGACAGCTTCAACGAGAACCTGTTGTGCTTCACCAACAACATTCCGCAGCGCGATGGCGGTACGCACTTGGTGGGCTTCCGCTCTGCCCTGACGCGTAACCTCAACACCTACATCGAAGCTGAAGGCCTGGCCAAAAAGCACAAAGTCGCCACCACCGGTGATGACGCCCGTGAAGGCCTGACCGCGATCATCTCGGTGAAAGTGCCAGATCCGAAGTTCAGCTCCCAGACCAAAGACAAGCTAGTGTCTTCCGAAGTGAAGACCGCTGTTGAACAGGAAATGGGCAAGTTCTTCTCCGACTTCCTGCTGGAGCACCCGAACGAAGCCAAGCTGATCGTCGGCAAGATGATCGATGCAGCCCGTGCGCGTGAAGCTGCGCGTAAAGCCCGTGAGATGACCCGCCGTAAAGGCGCGTTGGACATCGCAGGCTTGCCCGGCAAACTGGCCGACTGCCAGGAAAAAGACCCGGCGCTGTCCGAACTGTACCTCGTGGAAGGTGACTCTGCTGGCGGCTCCGCCAAGCAGGGACGCAACCGCCGTACCCAAGCCATCCTGCCGTTGAAAGGTAAAATCCTCAACGTTGAGAAAGCGCGCTTCGACAAGATGATTTCTTCGCAAGAAGTAGGCACCTTGATCACTGCACTGGGTTGTGGCATCGGCCGCGACGAGTACAACATCGCCAAACTGCGCTATCACAACATCATCATCATGACCGATGCTGACGTCGACGGTTCGCACATTCGTACCCTGCTGCTGACCTTCTTCTTCCGTCAGTTGCCGGAGCTGATCGAGCGTGGCTACATCTACATCGCTCAGCCGCCGTTGTACAAAGTGAAAAAAGGCAAGCAAGAGCAATACATCAAAGACGACGAGGCCATGGAAGAGTACATGACCCAGTCGGCTCTTGAAGATGCCAGCCTGCACTTGAACGACGAAGCCCCGGGCATCTCCGGTGAGGCGCTGGAGCGTCTGGTGTACGACTTCCGCATGGTGATGAAGACTCTGAAGCGTTTGTCGCGCCTGTACCCACAGGAGCTGACAGAGCACTTCATCTACCTGCCAGCCGTTACCCTTGAGCAGTTGGGCGACCACGCGGTCATGCAAGACTGGATGGCCAAGTTTGAAGAGCGTCTGCGTCTGGTCGAGAAGTCGGGCCTGGTTTACAAGGCCAGCCTGCGTGAAGACCGTGAGCGTAATGTCTGGTTGCCAGAGGTCGAACTGATCTCCCACGGCCACTCGACCTTCATCACGTTCAACCGTGACTTCTTCGGCAGCAACGACTACAAAACCGTTGTGACCCTGGGCGCCCAACTGAGCACCCTGCTTGACGAAGGTGCATACATCCAGCGTGGCGAACGCAAAAAAGCCGTGACCGAGTTCAAAGAAGCACTTGAATGGTTGATGGCCGAAAGCACCAAGCGCCATACCATCCAGCGCTACAAAGGTCTTGGTGAAATGAACCCGGATCAACTCTGGGAAACCACGATGGACCCAAGCGTGCGCCGCATGCTGAAAGTCACCATCGAAGACGCGGTCGGCGCTGACCAGATCTTCAACACCTTGATGGGCGACGCCGTAGAACCGCGTCGTGAGTTCATCGAGAACAACGCACTGGCAGTGTCCAACCTGGACTTCTGATGATGTGTTGCAGGTTGACTGGATAGGTGGGCATTTTTTGCCCACTACTCCAAGGCAACCTGGCAAGCTCCTAAAAAAGCCCGCTTAATAATAGGCGGGCTTTTTTTCGTTCAAAAAATGGTCAAACTCTAGGGTGAGCATCGAGTTACGTACCATCCCTGGCCCTCTGCGGGTTTGCTCCATGCAAAAACTTTAACGTGCCCTCTCATTATTTCGAGTAGAAATAGGGGTATCGATTTTCCATTTTTGAGTACGCCGTCAACGTGAACTGGGATGATCTGAAAGTTTTTATCTTCGTTGCCAAGTCGAATAACGTGACCGAGGCGGGCAACTCGCTCAACGTTTCGGCATCGACGGTGTCGCGCAAGATCGCCGCACTTGAGGATTCGCTCAGTACCGTGTTGTTCTTGAAAAACACCAACGGCTATTTCCTGACGGAAGCTGGCAGGGCGCTGCTTCCACTGGCGTTAGAGACGCAGGAGCGCTTCAAGCTCATTGAGCGACAGATGTCGCAGCCAAGCAATCGGATGGCTGGGCAGGTGCGTATCGATTGCCCGGAGCTAATGGGCACGCACCTGATCATTCCTGGACTGGCGGATTTCCGTGATCAATACCCTGAGATCAGTTTCGACTTCATCAACTCGGCGGTGTCTTCAAAACTCACGCAAAGCCATAGCGACATCATTATTCGATTACGCAGACCCGAAAACGGCAACTTCACCATGCGCCGGGTCGGGACACTGATGCAGGGCCTTTTTTGTTCTGAAGGTTATGCCGCTGCCAATACACTCCCAGCGAAGCCTGACGACTTGAAGCATCATTACTTGATTGGTTGGACTGAGGAAATGGCTTATATGCCGCTCGCGCAATGGCTGAATGAGGTGAGCCGCGACCAGAAACTCTGGATGCGCGTGCCCAACCTCAATGCTCAGCTCAAGGCGGTAGAAGCTGATCTTGGTATCGCCGCGCTACCGACCTATGTTGCACAGCAGTCAGGCTTGCGTCAGGTCCTGGCCGATAGCCCCCTGCACAGTTCCGATATCTGGCTTCTGCGTAATCAGGCTACGCAAGGCGTAGGCCGAGTCGATCAAGTGGTGGATTATTTGACAGCGCTATTGCACAGCAAAACGGTAGAGATGTAATAGCAACCTTTGCAGGGAGACTCCTTACAGCGAGCCGGTACGCAGGAAAATCCAGACCGCTACCGCGATCAGCATCAGTCCAAACATCGCGTTCTGGAACACCAGCAGTTTGGGCCGCGCCTGGATCAGTTTCTGCACCGTCGACCCCATCGATACCCAGATGACGTGCGAAAAGAAATTCAGCGTAATCAGCGCAGCGCTCAATATCAGCACGACGCTGCTGCTGGTCTCGCCAGAGGGCGTGAAGGTGGAAAACATCACCAGCAACATCACTATTCCTTGCACATTGCCCAACTGCACAACGATCCCGTCTCGAAACTGCAAGTGTATGGTTTTGTCGCTGGGCGCTTTCAGCGGGCGGCACAACAGTCGCACCCCAAGCCACAAGATGTAGAAGCTGCCGAGCACTTGCAGTACCCAGACCAACCTCGGGTTGTTCATCAGTGTGTGATAGAGCCCTAGCCCGACCAGCACCGCGAGCAAGAAATAAGTGATGTCCAGGCCGACGATAAACCGGACCGAACGACGTACACCGCTTTGTGCGCCGGAGGTCGCAACCATCAAGTTGCCAGGACCAGCACTCAGGGTCAGCGGTGCCATGGTTGACAGCCAAAGCAGCCAGTTGATGCTTAATATTTCTTGCACGTTCTTATCCTCAATCACGGCATGGACTGCACGCCATCAAGTCTAATTCGCGGTCGCTTATAACGTTATAGCGAAGAGCGCAAAGCGATATTCCATAAATGTGGGAAGTGAGACAGCGCTTTTCTGGCCTTTCAAACCACCACTGATGTAGCGCAGTCAAAAAAGGCCAACGCTAAGGTTGGCCTTTTTTTGGTAAAAAATTCGCCTACGGCGCCAGCAAAACCCCCTGCTCTTCCTTGCACAATTCCAGCAAAAAATCCCACACCACTCTCAGCCTTACGGACTTGTGCAGTTCACGGCGGGTGCTGATCCAGTAGCTGCGTTGCACTGACTCTTCGGGCAATACGCGTACTAGTTCCAGATCGTTGCAGGCCATGTAGTTGGGCAATACGGCGATGCCCAAACCTGCGCGAGCCGCTTGGTGCTGGGCGATGACGCTGGTGCTGCGAAAGGTCACGGTGGGGGTGCGGCAGAAATTGTTCAGAAACAGCAGTTCCTGACTGAACAGCAAGTCGTCGACGTAGCCGATCCAGTAGTGATTGGCCAGGTCATCACGGTTGTTCAGCGGCGGTGCCTTGTCTAGGTAAAGGCGACTGGCATACAGGGCCAGGCGGTAGTCGGTAAGTTTGCGAGTTATCAACAGGTCAGCGTTGGGACGCTCCAGATGAATGCTGATTTCAGCCTCGCGGTTGAGGATGCTGACAAAGCGCGGTACGGCCACCAGTTCCACTTCCAGCCCTGGGTAGCGTTCAAACAACCCGCGTAATCGCGAAGTGATGAACATGATGCCGATTCCCTCAGTGACCCCAAGACGGACCTTCCCCATGGGTGCGATGGCCTGGGTGATTTCCTCTTGCGCCAGCAATGCGACGTTTTCCATGGCCTCGGCATGCTTGAGTAGCGCTTGCCCGGCGGGCGTCAGTTCGTAGCCTTGGGCATGCTGTACGAACAGCGCCGCTCCAAGGTGCTGTTCGATGCTTTCAATGTGCCTGGCGACGGTGCTGTGTGTGGTGTTCAGGCGTTTGGCGGCCGTGAGCAGGCGACCACTGCGCTGCAGCTCCAGAAAGTAACGCAGGTCATTCCAGTCGAACATGTCAGCCCCCAAGCGCCATTGATAAACCGGCTGTGCAAAAACGCACAAGCCATGGGTGAAATCACGCGTTTCAAACTCGAAATTAATCAATAGGATGGTGCAGGACAAGAACAATAAAGGCGAGGTGATCAATGCCATCAGCCAGTAAGGTGTACGACTACATCATTGTGGGCGCAGGACCTGCGGGTTCCGTGTTGGCAAATCGGCTGTCTGCCGATCCACGGCACAGCGTGTTGCTGCTCGAAGCGGGTGGGCAAGATAACTACCCGTGGATCCATATCCCCGTGGGTTACCTGTATTGCATCGGTAACCCGCGCACCGACTGGTGCTTCAAAACCGAGGCCCAGGTCGGCCTGCAGGGCCGCAGCCTGAGCTACCCTCGGGGCAAGGTGCTGGGCGGCAGCTCGTCGATCAACGGCATGATTTATATGCGTGGCCAGGCGGGCGATTACGACCGCTGGGCCGAGCTGGGTAATACGGGCTGGTCCTGGAAAGAAGTTCTGCCCCTGTTCAAACGCAGTGAGAAACACTTTGCCGGCAACTCCGATCTGCATGGCAGTGATGGCGAGTGGCGGGTTGAGCAACAGCGTTATACCTGGCCAATTTTGGATGCATTTCGCGATGCCGCCGCACAGAGCGGGATTGCCAGCGTCAACGACTTCAACGGTGGCGACAATCAGGGCTGTGGATACTTTCAAGTCAACCAGCGATCCGGTGTGCGCTGGAATGCTTCCAAGGCGTTTTTGCGCCCGGTGCTGAAACGCCCGAATCTGACCGTATTGACTGATGTTCAGGTGGATAAGGTGTTGCTTGAAAACGGTCGGGCGACGCAGGTTTGCTCCCGTTGGCAAGGCACTGAACATACCTTCACGGCGGGTCGCGAGATTATCTTGTGCGCGGGCTCCATCGGCTCACCGGGGATCTTGCAGCGCTCGGGTATTGGCCCCCGCCCTCTGCTCGAAAGCCTGGGGATAACTGTTAAGCACGAATTGCCGGGTGTGGGTGGCAACCTGCAGGACCATCTGCAACTGCGGCTGATTTTCAAACTGACCAAGGCACGCACCTTAAACCAGGTGGCTAACAGCCTGTGGGGCAAAGTCGGCATGGGCCTGCGTTATGCCTACGACCGTAGTGGTCCCTTGGCCATGGCGCCCAGTCAGTTGGGTGCGTTCGTAAAGTCTGATCCCGCTCAACCTTCGGCCAACTTGCAGTACCACGTCCAGCCGCTGTCCCTTGAGCGCTTTGGCGAGCCACTGCACACCTTCCCCGCCTTCACTGCCTCGGTGTGCAACTTGCGCCCGAAAAGCCGAGGCCGGGTCGATATACGTTCGGCCAACCCGGATGACGCGCCGCTGATTGATCCCAATTACTTGAGCCACCCTGACGATTTAAAGGTCGCTGCGGATGCTATTCGTCTGACCCGACGCATTGTGGCCAACGCTGCTTTGCAGGCTTTTACGCCAGAGGAATACCTCCCGGGCAAAGACCTGCAAACCGAGCAAGAGTTGTACGACGCTGCTGCCCGAATAGGTACGACGATTTTTCACCCTGTGGGTACTTGCCGCATGGGCCAGGACGCTGAGGCAGTGGTCGATGCCGAGTTACGCGTCCATGGCGTACCGGGTTTAAGGGTGGCAGATGCGTCGATCATGCCGAGCATCGTGTCAGGTAATACCTGCTCTCCGACTTTGATGATTGGCGAAAAAGCCGCGCAGTTAATTCTGCAGGCGTCGATTAACTCGCTTGAACAAGCAACAGACGTTAACCGCGCGGTAGCTACACCGGTCGCCTGGGCGCGATCGTGGTTTCGGGCGCAGTCATCCGGAACCGACAGTGGACAACAACAATAATCACTGTGGCCCAAAGGGCTGAGGACATTGAATATGTCAGACTCAATTGCACAACAGGCGGCTCCCGCCAAGGCAACTACTGGCCGGGAAGAACGAAAGATCATTTTTGCGTCATCCCTCGGGACAGTTTTCGAGTGGTATGACTTTTTCTTGTATGGCGCTTTGGCCACCGTGCTCAGCAAGCAGTTCTTTGCCGGGGTAAACGACACCACTGCGTTTATTTTTGCCTTGATGGCCTTCGCCGCCGGGTTCTTGGTCAGGCCGTTCGGTGCACTGGTGTTCGGCCGATTGGGCGACATGATCGGGCGCAAATACACATTTCTCATGACCATCATTCTGATGGGCTTATCGACTTTTGCTGTCGGCTTGCTACCGACTTACACCAGCATCGGCATCGCGGCACCGATCATGCTCGTGCTGTTGCGCATGCTTCAAGGGCTGGCGCTGGGCGGTGAGTATGGTGGCGCAGCCACCTACGTGGCAGAGCATGCGGCCCCTGGCAAACGTGGCTTTAATACCAGCTGGATTCAATCCACAGCCACCCTGGGCCTGCTGCTGTCGTTGCTGGTGGTGCTGAGCTGCCGTTACCTGACCGGTGACCAGTTTGAAGTCTGGGGCTGGCGCCTGCCGTTCCTGCTGTCCATCGTGTTGCTGGGCATCTCGACCTGGATCCGCATGAGCATGCACGAGTCGCCAGCTTTCGTGAAAATGAAGGCCGAGGGCAAGACCAGCAAATCACCGATCCGCGAGTCATTCGGCAAGTGGGAAAACCTCAAAATCGTTCTGATTGCACTGTTCGGCATCAACGCCGGCCAGGCAGTGACCTTCTATACCGCGCAGTTTTACGTGCTGTTCTTTCTCACACAGATGCTCAAGATGGACCCGGCCCAGGCCAACTTGCTGCTGATTATCAGCGTGGTGATTGGCGCACCGTTCTTTATTTTCTTTGGCTGGCTGTCGGACCGTGTGGGTCGCAAGCCGATCCTGATGCTGGGCCTGTTGTTGGCCACGGTGCTGTACTTCCCGCTGTTCAAAGCATTGAGCCATTACGCCAACCCGCAGATTGATACCGCCAGCCGCCAGTCACCGATTGTGGTGATGGCCGATCCGGCCACGTGTACCTTCCAGTTCGACCCAGTAGGCAAGGCGCGTTTTGACAGCCCGTGTGACAAGGTCAAAACCTTCCTGGTGAAACAAGGTCTGCCGTACACCTCGCAGTCAGCCGCCTTGGGTACAGAGGTCCAGGTGTCAGTCGGTGAGCAGAAAATCAACGGTTTCGACGAAGCGGCCATGCGTGCTGCGATTACCGAAGCAGGCTACCCGGCCAAGGCTGACCCGAGTTCGGTTAACCAACCGATGGTCGTGCTGATGATGGTGCTGCTGACCCTTATCGCCACCATGACCTACGGCCCGCTGGCAGCGGTAATGGTCGAACTGTTCCCGACCCGCATCCGCTACACCTCGATGTCGTTGCCATACCACATCGGTAATGGCTGGTTCGGTGGTTTCCTGCCTACCGTGTCATTTGCGCTGGTGGTCTACACCGGGGATATCTTCTATGGCCTGTGGTATCCGGTCGTGATTACCGGAGTCAGCCTGGTGGTAGGCATGATCTTCCTCAAGGAGACGAAGAACGTAAATATCGATAAGGTCTAAGGCCAGCTTCTGCTGGTCCATAGACACAAAAAAACCGGCTCGAATAAGCCGGTTTTTTTATGTGCTTAGAAAAACTTATGCACGTTTTTCAGTAAAAAGTCATAAGTTGAAATAAGCATTTAAATCATCAACTTACGGCAATTTTTTGAAAGATATCAAAAACTTGTGCACAAGTTATCCACAATTTGACTAGCCCACAACCACGTCAGTTGGCGCCGCCACTGGCGGTAGTGAGCCCATGTCGCGCTGAGCCTGTTCGTTCCAGGCTTGCACCCGGTCGTTGAGCTCGGCAATTGCTCGTGGCCCTGTACCGTTGGCGTACATCGGTTCGCCAATCACCAGCTCGATCGTGCCGGGCTTTTTAGCCCAGCCGGTCTTGGGCCAGTACTTGCCAGCATTGTGGGCAATCGGCAGTACCGGCAACTCGGCGTTGACCGCCAGCGCCGTGCCACCACGGGAAAACTTGCCCACTTGGCCAAAGGGCACACGGGTGCCTTCCGGAAAGATCAGCACCCAAATATTGTCCTTGAGCAGCTCATCACCTTTTTTGGCGATGTGTTTGAGCGCTGCCTTGGGGTTATCGCGGTCGATGGCAATCGGACGCAGCATCGCCATCGCCCAGCCAAAGAACGGTACGTACAGCAACTCGCGCTTGAGTACCTGGCTCAACGGCTGAAAGTAGGCCGAGAGAAAAAACGTCTCCCAGGTACTTTGGTGGTTGGCCAGGATCACGCACGGTTGTTGTGGAACGTTTTCAGCGCCCTTCACGTTAACGTGAATGCCCAGAAACACCCGCGTCAGCCACAGTGCGCAGCGGCACCAGTACACGTTAATAAACCGGTAACGCGCACGGAACGGCAAGAAGGGGGCGACAAAAAAGCTCAGCGAGCACCACAGCAGAGAGCTGGTGCCCAGCAGCAGGTAAAAGAAGAAGGTTCTGATGGCCTGCAGGATCGACATAGCGACTTTTACCGATGCGGATAAAGCACGACTGAACAGCCCGTACACAGAGTGCCGGTGAGTGTTCAAACCTGCTCTATTTGTGGATAAGTTCTGCGGCAACTGCCGCCAGATCGTCAAATATTAGGGTATTAACCGGTATTACTTTGGCCAAAGTTTGTAGGCCTTTTCCGGTTTTTACCAAAACTGGCTGAGAATCGACGGCTTGTGCAGCCTGCAAGTCACCCAAACTGTCGCCGACAAACCAACATTTGGCCAAATCAGCGCCGTAATGCGTGGCAATCGATTGCAACATGCCCGGTTTTGGCTTGCGGCAAGCGCAGCCTTCATTGGGGCCGTGTGGGCAATAAACGATCAGCCCGACCTCGCCACCCTGCTCCGCCACCAGCGCCCGTAAACGGTCGTGCATGGCGTCCAGCGTGGCGACATCGTAATAGCCGCGGGCAATGCCGGACTGGTTGGTCGCGATGGCGACCGTCCAGCCGGCTTTGCTCAACTGCGCAATGGCCTCGATCGCGCCGGGCAGTGGAATCCACTCCTCGACTGACTTGATGTAAGCGTCGGAGTCGTAATTGATCACTCCGTCCCGATCGAGAATCAGCAGTTTCAACGGTAACCCCTAGCTCAGCAGTGAAATATCGGCAACGCCCAGGAACAGGCCACGCAGACGCGCCAGCAATGCGTAGCGGTTAGCTCGCACGCTAGGGTCTTCAGCGTTGATCATCACCGCTTCAAAGAACGCATCCACCGGCTCGCGCAGCGAGGCCAGACGGGTCAGCGCTTCGTTGTACTGACGGGCAGCGGCCATTGGCTGTACGGCTTCGTCGGCCTTCTGGATGGCCGAGAACAGCGAGAACTCACTGGCATTGTCGAAATAGCGGGCTTCAACGTGAGTCGAAACCGTGCCTTCAACCTTGCTCAGCAAGTTCGATACACGCTTGTTCACTGCGGCCAGTGCAGCGGCTTCCGGCAATTGACGGAACGCCTGTACGGCTTGCACGCGCTGATCGAAATCCAGTGCCGAGGTTGGGTTAAGTGCACGTACCGACAGGTAAGTGGCCACATCCACGCCTTCGTCTTCGTAACGCGCACGCAGGCGGTCGAAGATGAACTCCTGTACCTGATCAGCCAAACCGGCCGACTTGATCTTGGCACCGAAAGCGCTGACAGCGAATTTCACTGCTTCAGTCAGGTCGAGGTCGAGCTTTTTGTCGATCAGAATGCGCAAGATACCCAGCGCGGCACGACGCAGTGCGTACGGGTCTTTGCTACCTGTAGGCAACATGCCGATGCCGAAAATACCCACCAGGGTGTCGAGCTTGTCAGCGATGGCCACCGCAGCGCCGGTCAGGGTGCTCGGCAACTCGGCGCCAGCACCACGCGGCATGTACTGCTCGTTCAATGCCAGGGCGACGTCTTCAGGCTCGCCGTCGTTCAGCGCGTAGTAGTAACCGGCAATGCCTTGCATCTCCGGGAACTCGCCGACCATTTCAGTGGCCAGGTCGCACTTGGACAGCAAACCGGCACGGGCTGCACGCGGAGCATCGCCGCCAATACGCGGGGCAATAAATGCCGCCAGTTTGGAAACGCGCTCGGCCTTGTCGTAAACGCTGCCCAGTTGAGCCTGGAACACCACGTTTTGCAGGCGCAGATTGAAGCTTTCCAGCGTCTGTTTTTTGTCTTGCTTGAAGAAGAACTCAGCATCGGTCAGACGCGGGCGAACCACTTTCTCGTTACCCGAGATGATCTGCTGCGGGTCTTTGCTCTCGATGTTGGCCACGGTAATGAAGCGCGGCAGCAACTTGCCATCAACGTCCAGCAGGCAGAAATATTTCTGGTTGTCCTGCATGGTGGTGATCAGGGCTTCTTGCGGCACATCCAGGAAGCGCTCTTCAAACGAGCACACCAGCGGCACCGGCCATTCAACCAGAGCGGTCACTTCGTCGAGCAGGCTTGGCGGCACGATTGCAGTACCTTCCTGCATCGTCGCCAGTTCGGTTACACGCTTGGAAATCAGCTCACGGCGCTCGTTGAAGTCCGCCAGCACGTGGGCTTTGCGCAGGTCTTCGAGGTAGTTGGCTGGCGCGCTGATGCGCACGCTTTCCGGGTGGTGGAAACGGTGCCCACGGGAGTCACGACCCGATTTTTGCGCGAGGATGGTGCAGTCGATCACTTCGTCGCCCAGCAGCATCACCAGCCATTGGGTCGGACGCACGAACTCGACCTTGCGTGCACCCCAGCGCATGCGCTTGGGGATCGGCAGGTCGTTGAGCGAGTCTTCAACGATGGTCGGCAGCAGGCTGGCGGTCGGCTTACCGACGATCACCTGGCTGAAGCGCAGTTTTGGACCGCTCTGATCGATTTCGCTCAGCTCAACGCCGCACTTCTTGGCAAAGCCCAAGGCTGCCTGCGTCGGGTTGCCTTCAGCATCGAACGCCGCCTGGCGTGGCGGGCCGTCGATATTGATGCTGCGATCCGGTTGCTGGGTGTCGAGCTGAGTCAGCAGCACGGCCAGACGACGCGGTGCGGCGTAGACTTTTTTCGCGCTGAAGTTCAGACCGGCGCTTTGCAGGCCTTTTTCAATCCCGGCGAGAAATGCCTCAGCCAGGGTATTGAGGGCTTTTGGCGGCAGTTCTTCAGTGCCCAGTTCAACCAGAAAATCTTGAGCACTCATTGTACTGCCTCCAACTTGGCCAACACTTCATCACGCAAATCAGGTGGAGCCATCGGGAAGCCCAGCTTGGCGCGAGCTTCGAGATACGCCTGTGCCACGGCACGGGCCAGGGTACGCACACGCAGGATGTACTGCTGACGCGCAGTCACGGAAATCGCGCGACGCGCATCCAGCAGGTTGAAGGTGTGGGACGCCTTGAGCACCATTTCGTAGCTTGGCAACGGCAGCGGCTGGTCGAGTTCGATCAGGCGCTTGGCTTCGCTTTCATAGAAATCGAACAGCTCAAACAGCTTGTCGACGTTGGCGTGTTCGAAGTTGTAAGTCGATTGCTCGACTTCGTTCTGATGGAACACGTCGCCGTAAGTCACTTTGCCGAACGGGCCGTCAGTCCATACCAGGTCGTAGACGGAATCCACGCCCTGCAGGTACATCGCCAGACGCTCAAGGCCGTAGGTGATTTCGCCAGTTACCGGGTAGCACTCAATGCCGCCTACTTGCTGGAAGTAGGTGAATTGGGTGACTTCCATACCGTTAAGCCAGATTTCCCAGCCCAGACCCCAAGCGCCCAGTGTTGGCGATTCCCAGTTGTCTTCGACGAAACGGATGTCGTGTACCAGAGGGTCCAGGCCGATATGTTTCAGCGAACCCAGGTACAGCTCCTGGAAGTTGGGCGGGTTTGGCTTCAATACCACCTGGAACTGGTAGTAGTGCTGCAAACGGTTCGGGTTTTCGCCGTAGCGGCCGTCAGTCGGGCGACGACTGGGCTGCACATAAGCGGCGTTCCAGGTTTCCGGCCCCAGAGAGCGCAAAAACGTGGCGGTATGGAATGTGCCGGCGCCCACTTCCATATCGTAGGGCTGAAGCACCACACAACCTTGCTCGGCCCAGTATTGCTGGAGGGCGAGGATCAAGTCTTGGAAGGTACGCACTGCTGGCGTAGGCTGGCTCACAAATTCACCTGTTTCTTGGGCTGCGATTTAAAGAGCGGGAGTATACCCGATTCGGTCGCCCCTCCACCCCCTGGAGCCTATATGCCACGTTGCTTCTGGTGTTCAGAAGATCCGCTGTATGCCGCTTATCACGATCAAGAGTGGGGAGTGCCGTTGCGCGACGCGCATGGGTTGTTCGAGTTGTTATTGCTCGAAGGGTTCCAGGCGGGTTTGTCCTGGATCACGGTTTTAAAGAAACGCGAGCACTATCGCAAGGTCATGTTCGGCTTCGATGTGCAGCGTTTGGCGGCCATGACGGATGCTGAAATAGAAGCGTTGTTGCTGGATCCGGGGATCATTCGCAATCGTTTAAAAGTGGCTGGCGCACGGCGCAATGCCCAGGCCTGGCTGGCGCTGGCCAATCCTGTCGAGTTTTTATGGTCGTTTGTGGGCGGTAAGCCGAAGATCAACCATTTCACCGAACGTCATGAGTTCCCGGCGGTTACGCCCCAGGCTGAAGCCATGAGCAAAGCCCTGAAAAAAGCCGGATTTACGTTCGTCGGCCCGACCATTTGCTATGCCTTTATGCAGGCCAGCGGCATGGTCATGGACCACGCCACTTATTGCGACCGTTACGCCGAACTGGCAAACGGCGGTTAGAATACGGGCCACTTGCAAAACCTGATGTGGGAGCGGGCTTGCTCGCGATGCAGGCAACACGGTTTTTCAGAAAGACCGCAGTGATGCAATCGCGAGCAAACCCGCTCCCACAAAGTCATTATTTGTTGTGGGAAAACCCTGTGGAAAAGTTTAAAGGTGCCTTGCTGGTCGGGGCTTTGCGGTTGTTTGCCATGCTCCCGTGGGGCGCGGTGCAACGCGTGGGGTCGGCCATCGGCTGGCTGATGTGGAAACTGCCCAATCGCTCACGCGATGTGGTGCGCATCAACCTGGCCAAATGCTTTCCTGAAATGGACCCGGGCGCCCGCGAGCAACTGGTGGGTCAAAGCCTGAAAGATATCGGCAAAAGTCTGACCGAGAGTGCTTGCGCCTGGATTTGGCCAGCCCAGCGTTCCATCGACCTGGTGCGTGAAGTCGAAGGTCTGGACGTGCTCAAGGACGCCCTGGCCTCAGGCAAGGGTGTGGTCGGCATCACCAGCCACCTGGGCAACTGGGAAGTGCTTAATCACTTCTATTGCAGCCAGTGCAAACCGATCATTTTCTATCGCCCGCCCAAGCTCAAAGCAGTGGATGAATTGCTGCAAAAGCAACGGGTCCAGTTGGGCAACCGCGTGGCGGCATCGACCAAAGAAGGCATCCTGAGTGTCATCAAGGAAGTACGCAAAGGCGGTCAGGTGGGCATTCCGGCTGATCCGGAGCCTGCAGAGTCGGCGGGTATCTTTGTGCCGTTTCTCGGCACCATGGCCCTGACCAGCAAGTTTGTCCCCAATATGCTGGCGGGTGGCAAAGCGGTGGGGGTATTCCTGCACGCGCTGCGTCTGCCGGATGGCTCGGGCTTCAAGGTGATACTGGAGGCCGCGCCAGAAGACATGTACAGCACCGACACGGCAACCTCGTGCGCAGCCATGAGCAAGGTGGTCGAGAAATATGTACGCGCTTACCCGAGCCAGTACATGTGGAGCATGAAGCGCTTCAAAAAGCGCCCGCCGGGTGAAGCGCGCTGGTACTAGTAAGGCCACAAACTTTGTAGCCGCTGGCGCAGGTTGCGATAAGGGCCGCAGGACCTTCAATATTCCGGGGTCGCTGCGCCACCCATCGCAGCCTGCGCCAGTGGCTACAAGTGAAGAGTCAAGGCTGCTGTTTATCCAGCTTCTTCAAAAACACCGTCATTTCCTTTTCGGCCTGCTTGTCGCCTTGGGCCTGCGCTGCCGCAATCCCCTGCTCCCACGCCAAGCGCGCCGCGGCACGATCACCCGCCGCCAACTGCGCCTTGCCCAGCAGCTTCCAGGCTGCGGAATACTTGGGGTCAAAGCCTACGCAACGTTGCAGATGCTCCGCCGCCTTGAGGTTATCCCCAAGGTCGAGATAACCCTTGCCCAGACCAAAGCGCAGTAATGAGTTATCCACACCCTTGGCGAGCATTTTCTCCAGTGACTCCAGCATCCCTGACTCCTTAGAAAAAACTCAAGCCCACGTGGAACAGCTTCTCTACGTCGCGAATATGCTTTTTATCCACAAGGAACAAAATCACATGGTCGCCGGCATTGATCACTGTCGAGTCGTGGGCAATCAGTACTTCTTCGTCGCGAATAATCGCGCCAATCGTGGTGCCCGGAGGCAGATGGATTTCGCCGATGCTGCGACCGATCACCTTGCTCGATTTCGAATCACCGTGGGCAATCGCTTCGATGGCCTCGGCCGCGCCCCGGCGCAATGAGTGCACGCTGACGATATCGCCCCGGCGCACGTGGGCCAGCAAGGTGCCAATGGTGGCGAGCTGCGGGCTGATGGCGATATCAATTTCGCCGCCCTGAATCAGATCCACGTAGGCCGGGTTGTTGATGATGGTCATCACCTTCTTCGCACCCAGGCGCTTGGCCAGCAACGAGGACATGATATTGGCCTCGTCATCGTTGGTCAGGGCCAAAAACACGTCGGCGTCCGCGATGTTTTCTTCAAGCATCAAGTCGCGGTCCGAAGCACTGCCTTGCAGCACCACAGTGCTGTCGAGGGTGTCGGACAAATAGCGGCAACGCGCCGGATTCATCTCGATGATCTTGACCTGGTACCGGCTCTCAATGGCCTCGGCCAAGCGTTCGCCAATCTGCCCGCCACCAGCAATCACAATGCGCTTGTAGCTTTCATCCAGACGGCGCATTTCGCTCATAACGGCGCGAATATTGGCCTTGGCGGCGATGAAAAAAACCTCATCATCCGCTTCGATGACCGTATCGCCACGGGGCGTAATCGGTCGGTCGCGTCGGAAAATCGCCGCAACCCGTGTATCCACATTCGGCATGTGTTCGCGTAGCTGGCGCAACTGCTGACCAATCAACGGGCCGCCGTAGTACGCCTTGACCGCCACCAACTGCGCTTTGCCTTCGGCAAAGTCGATCACCTGCAAGGCGCCGGGGTGTTCGATCAGGCGCTTGATGTAATTGGTCACCACCTGCTCGGGGCTGATCAATACGTCGACCGGGATTGCGTCGTTATCGAACAGCTCTTCGCCGCGTGTCAGATAAGCCGCTTCGCGTACCCGGGCGATTTTGGTCGGGGTGTGAAACAGCGTATGAGCCACCTGGCACGCGACCATGTTGGTCTCGTCGCTGTTGGTCACGGCCACCAGCATGTCGGCGTCATCCGCACCTGCCTGACGCAGCACATTGGGCAACGAGGCGCGGCCCTGCACGGTGCGAATATCGAGGCGATCACCAAGATCGCGCAGGCGCTCACCATCGGTGTCGACCACGGTGATGTCGTTAGCTTCGCTG
This sequence comes from Pseudomonas fragi, assembly GCF_025426255.1. Lineage (GTDB taxonomy): Bacteria > Pseudomonadota > Gammaproteobacteria > Pseudomonadales > Pseudomonadaceae > Aquipseudomonas > Aquipseudomonas kulmbachensis. The sequence goes on from NZ_CP104861.1 coordinate 20,592, forward strand.
GCCAAATGTTCTGCCAGCGTTCCGCCGACCTGGCCTGCGCCGAGGATGATGATTTTCATGCCTGCAATCCCTAATCCGTTAGCCGCGAGCGGCAGCGATCTTGATCAATTTGGCGTAATAAAAGCCGTCGTGTCCGCCCTCTTGTGCCAGTAACTGGCGGCCGTGGGGCTGCTTGATGCCGAACTGCCCGGCGATATCCAGCTCCCGGGCACCCGGAGTACGGGCCAGGAACGCTTCAATCACTTCAGTATTTTCGGTCGGCAATGTCGAGCAAGTGGCGTAGAGCAAGATGCCACCCACTTCCAGGGTAGGCCACATCGCGTCCAGTAATTCGCCTTGCAGGGTGGCGAGCGCGGCAATGTCGTCCGGCTGGCGGGTCAGCTTGATATCCGGGTGACGGCGGATAACCCCGGTTGCCGAGCAGGGTGCATCGAGCAGGATGCGCTGGAACGGCTTGCCGTCCCACCAGGTGGCGGTGTCGCGACCGTCGGCGGCAATCAGCTCGGCGCTCAGGCCCAGACGCTCAAGGTTTTCGCGTACACGCACCAGACGCTTGGCTTCCAGATCGACCGCCACCACGCCAGCCAGTGCAGGTTCTACCTCCAGAATGTGGCAAGTCTTGCCGCCTGGGGCGCAGCAGGCGTCGAGTACGCGCTGGCCCGGCGCCAGATCCAGCAAGTCGGCGGCCAGTTGCGCGGCTTCGTCCTGCACGCTGATCCAGCCTTCGGCAAAGCCCGGCAGGCTGCGAACGTCGCAGGCCGCAGCCAGTACGATACCGTCCTGGCTGAAGACGCAAGGTTGGGCTTCGATACCAGCCTCGACCAGCAATTGCAGGTACGCATCGCGGCTGTGATGACGGCGGTTAACCCGCAATATCATTGGCGGGTGTGCGTTGTTGGCCGCGCAAATAGCTTCCCATTGCTCAGGCCAAAAAGCCTTCAGGGATTTTTGCAGCCAGCGCGGGTGAGCGGTACGCACCACCGGGTCATGCTCAAGCTCCGCCAGCAAGCCTTCGCTCTCGCGCTGGGCGTTGCGCAACACGGCGTTGAGCAGGGCTTTGGCCCAAGGTTTTTTCAGCTTGTCGGCACAACCTACGGTTTCGCCGATGGCGGCGTGGGCCGGAATGCGGGTGTAGAGCAGTTGATACAAACCTACCAATAGCAGCGCTTCAACATCAGCGTCGGCGGCCTTGAATGGCTTTTGCAGCAGCTTGTTGGCCAGCGCCGACAAGCGTGGCTGCCAGCGGGCGGTACCAAACGCCAGATCCTGAGTCAGGCCGCGATCGCGCACCTCAACCTTGTCCAGTTGCAGCGGCAAGGAGCTGTTGAGCGATGCTTTGCCGTTCAACACTGCAGTCAGTGCCTTGGCAGCGGCCAGACGAGGGTTCATTGGGCGTTTTCCGTATGACCGAGGGTGATGCCGACAGCGAATTTCTCACGGCGACTGTTGAAAAAATCACTGAAGTTCAGCGCTTTGCCGCCAGGCAATTGCAGACGTGTCAGGCACAACGCGCCTTCACCGCAGCCGACGATCAGACCGTCCTTGCTCGCGGCAAGAATTTGCCCCGGTGCGCCCTGGGCGTCAGCCACGGTCGCGGCCAGCACTTTCAGGGCTTCGCCATTGAGCGTGCTGTGACAGATCGGCCATGGATTGAAAGCACGGACCAGACGCTCCAGCTCAACCGCCGGGCGGCTCCAGTCGATACGTGCTTCATCCTTGTTCAATTTGTGGGCGTAGGTGGCCAGGCTGTCATCCTGCACTTCACCTTGCAGTGTGCCAGCCGCCAGCCCGGCAATGGCCTGGATCACGGCGGGTGGGCCGAGCTCGGCCAGACGGTCATGCAGGCTGCCACCGGTGTCATTGGCGGTAATCGGGGTGACGGACTTGAGCAGCATCGGGCCGGTGTCCAGACCCGCCTCCATGCGCATCACGGTCACGCCGCTTTCACTGTCGCCAGCTTCGATGGCGCGCTGAATCGGCGCCGCCCCACGCCAGCGTGGCAGCAAGGAGGCGTGGCTGTTAATGCAGCCCAGACGCGGAATATCCAGCACCACTTGCGGCAGGATCAGGCCGTAGGCCACCACCACCAGCAAGTCCGGCTTGAGTGCGGCCAGCTCGGCCTGAGCTTCGGGCGCGCGCAGGGTTGGCGGCTGCATCACCGAAATATTGTGTTCCAGTGCAAGTTGTTTGACCGGGCTTGGCATCAGCTTTTGCCCGCGCCCGGCCGGACGATCCGGTTGGGTATATACCGCGACGATCTCGTAAGGGGTGCTCAGCAACGCCTTGAGGTGTTCAGCGGCGAATTCTGGGGTGCCAGCAAAGACGATGCGCAGTGGCTCAGTCATGGGTTACTCACTTGGAATGGGATGCGCGGGGAAAAACATTTCTAATGTGGGAGCGGGCTTGCTCGCGATTCAGACAACTCGGTCTATCAGTGAGGTCGAGTTGATCCTATCGCGAGCAAGCCCGCTCCCACATGAAGAGGCCTGTAGCCGATGGGAGGATCAAGCGTTCTGGCGGTGCAGTTTTTCCAGCTTCTTCTTGATCCGGTCGCGCTTGAGCGTAGACAGGTAATCGACAAACAGCTTGCCGTTGAGGTGGTCGCATTCATGCTGAATGCACACGGCCAGCAGGTCTTCGGCAATCATCTCGAACGGCTTGCCATCACGGTCCAGCGCTTTGATCTTGACGCGCTGCGGGCGATCAACGTTTTCGTAGTAACCCGGCACCGAGAGGCAGCCTTCCTGATACTGGCCCATCTCGTCGCAGAGGATTTCGAACTCGGGGTTGATGAATACCATTGGTTCGCTGCGGTCTTCGCTCAGGTCCATGACCACGATGCGTTTGTGCACGTTGACCTGAGTGGCGGCCAGACCGATGCCCGGCGCCTCGTACATGGTTTCAAACATGTCATCGATCAACTGACGGACTTCGTCGTCCACAACCGCCACGGGTTTGGCGATGGTACGCAGACGCGAGTCTGGGAATTCGAGGATGTTCAAAATAGCCATAAGTTTGATTGGTGCACTGTGTGAAAGATTCAAAAACGGTTGTCAGGTGGGTCCTGTGGACTCGAGCAACCTGTGCAAAACGTCTCCTTCAGAGAGAACCCGCTCGGGCTCTGGCGTTTCACGCGAGTGAACATAATAAAGGGATTCACCCGCGGATGAAACGACTAGCTGCCGCGCTGCACGGCCGCATGTCTCAATTTGAAACCAACGTGCGCAGCCTCTCGCTAACGTTCAACTAATGTTGGGTTTCTACGGGCATTTTCAAGCATCACTCGGGTGCTCAAACCGGCCCTTGTCCGCGTTTGCTAAACAACTTGTCAACAGACTTATCCACAGCTTGTTCCTCATATCCAGATGGAATAACCGATCAAGGATGATCCCATGCCGCTGTCAGAAATATCCCCGTCAGAGCTTGAAGCCCGCTTGCGCTTGCACCGCCTGCCCGAGCTTGGGCCGCGGCGTTATTACAGCCTGTTCAGTGCCTTCGGTTCGGCCAGTTCGGCGCTCAGTGCACCTGCCAGCGCCTGGGGTGCACTGGGGCTGCCCGCCGCGTGTGCCCAGGCGCGGCGCAGCCCTGAAGTTCGCGATGGTGCAAGCGCTGCATTGCGCTGGCTTGAGGGCTCCGGGCAGCATGTGCTGCTGCATGACCAGGCCGATTACCCGGCACTTTTGAGTGAACTGAACGATGCTCCACCGCTGTTATTTGTAGCGGGCGAGCCTGGGATTCTGGAAAAACCGCAGTTGGCGATGGTCGGTAGCCGACGTGCTTCACGGCCGGGGCTGGATACAGCCGCAGCCTTTTCCCGCAGCCTGGCCGGGGCCGGTTTTGTAATTACCAGCGGGTTGGCGTTGGGGATTGATGGTGCCGCGCACCAGGCTGCCCTGGACGTTGGAGGGCAGACGGTAGGCGTGTTGGGCACGGGTCTGCAAAAACTTTATCCACAGCGCCATCGGGCCCTGGCGGATGCGATGATTGCCAACGGTTGCGCGGTGGTTTCAGAGTTCCCCTTGGACGCCGGGCCGCTACCGGCGAACTTCCCGAGGCGTAATCGAATCATCAGCGGTTTGGCCCTCGGCGTGCTGGTGGTCGAGGCCAGTGTGGCCAGTGGCTCGCTGATCACCGCTCGCTTGGCCGCCGAGCAGGGGCGCGAGGTCTATGCCATTCCCGGTTCGATCCACCACCCTGGGGCACGTGGCTGTCATCAGTTGATCCGTGATGGCGCGACTCTGGTTGAAACCGTGGAGCACATTCTGGAAGGCCTGCGAGGCTGGCGCTCAATGCCGTTATCCACCCCTCCTTTGTTTACACCAAGCTGTCATCCATTAGTGCAATTGTTGCAGGCAGCACCTCACACCAGTGAAGCCTTGGTCAACGCCAGTGGTTGGGACCTGCCCCGATTGCTGGCAGCGTTGACCGAACTTGAACTGGCGGGGCATGTCGTGTTGGAGGGCGGGCGTTGGTTTGCCCGCGCCAGCTAAGTACACTGCGCGCAGTACATATCTGGAGACATTCAATGATCAGCACCTGGCGCGTCCAACAAGCTGCAAGAGCCATTCGCGCGGGCGCGGTGATTGCCTATCCGACTGAAGCGGTCTGGGGTTTGGGCTGCGACCCGTGGGATGAAGACGCGGTCGAGCGGTTGCTGGCGATCAAATCGCGGCCTGTGGATAAAGGCCTGATTCTGGTGGCAGACAACATTCACCAATTCGACTTTTTGTTTGAAGACTTCCCGCAGGCATGGATCGACCGTATGGCCAGCACCTGGCCTGGGCCGAACACCTGGTTGGTGCCGCATCAGGGCTTGCTGCCCGACTGGATCACCGGGGTACATGACACCGTGGCGCTGCGTGTGAGCGATCATCCACTGGTGCGAGAGCTGTGCGCGTTGGTGGGGCCGATCGTATCGACTTCGGCTAACCCGGCGGGCTTGCCGGCGGCGCGCACACGCTTGAAAGTCGAGCAGTATTTCCGTGGGCAAATTGATCATGTGCTGGGCGGGAATCTGGGCGGGCGTAAAAACCCGAGCCTGATCCGCGATCTGGCGACGGGCAAGGTTGTGCGCCCGGCTTGAGCAAAACCTGTAGCCGCTGTCGTAGGCTGCGATAAGGCCCATAGGGCCTTCAAGATTGTAAAAATCTACGACCCCTTCGGGCTCGATCGCAGCCTGCGGCAGCGGCTACAAGGTTTCGATCAAGGCAACAAAATGGTCGAGCCCGTGGTGCGTCGCGCCGACAGCTCAGTGTGAGCCTTGGCCGCGTCACTCAGGGCAAAACGCTGGCTGATATCAACCTTGATAGCGCCACTGCGGATCATCGCAAACAGCTCATCAGCCATCGCCTGCAGGTTTTCGGCGTTATTGGCGTAGCTGGCCAACGTCGGCCGGGTCACGTACAGCGAACCCTTCTGCGACAAGATCCCCAGGTTCACACCGGTCACCGCCCCTGACGCATTGCCAAAGCTGACCATCAAGCCGCGGGGTGCCACGCAATCCAGCGAGGTCAGCCAAGTGTCTTTGCCGACACCGTCGTAGACCACCGGGCACTTCTTGCCGTCGGTCAATTCCAGCACCCGCTTGGCGACATCTTCGTGGCTGTAGTTGATGGTTTCCCACGCGCCCAGCGCTTTGGCGAGAGCAGCTTTTTCGTCCGAGCTGACCGTACCGATCAGCTTCACACCCAGCGCTTTTGCCCATTGGCAGGCAATCGAACCGACGCCACCTGCTGCCGCGTGAAACAGGATGGTTTCGCCGGCTTTGAGTTCATACGTCTGACGCAGCAAGTACTGGGTGGTAAGCCCCTTGAGCATCACGGCAGCGGCATGCTCGAACGAAATGTCGTCGGGCAGCTTCACCACATTGGCGGCAGGCAACACATGCAGCTCGCTGTACGCACCCAGCGGGCCGGTGCCGTAAGCCACGCGGTCGCCGACGTTCAGATTGCGCACTTCACTGCCCACCGCATCGACAATACCTGCCCCTTCGTTGCCCAGCCCGGATGGCAGCTCAGGCAGCGGGTACAAGCCGCCACGGTAATAGGTATCGATGAAGTTCAGGCCGATAGCCTGGTTGCGTACCCGCACTTGCTGAGGGCCCGGTTCGGCGGGTTGGAAGTCAACATACTCAAGCACTTCCGGGCCGCCGTGGGCCCGAAACTGGATACGCTTAGCCATCTGCACTTTCCTTGCTGATTTGACGAAGCCACTATCCAACGCTTAAGCGTGATCTTCGTCAACAGCGATGAAGCAGGGTGCAGTGTTATGCTAGCGGCCCTTTGCCGCCGGCCCCGCTCAGAACGAAGTGCCGCGTCGCTTTGCCCGATTTAAGGTGATGTCATGACTACTCGCACCGAGGCTGTAAAAGCCTACCTGCTCGACCTTCAAGACCGCATTTGCAACGCACTGCAAACTGAAGACGGCGGCACGCAATTCGTCGAAGACGCTTGGCAACGCCCGGCGGGCGGTGGCGGTCGTACCCGTGTGATTGAAAACGGCCACGTGATTGAGAAAGGCGGCGTCAATTTTTCTCACGTGTTTGGCAGCGGCTTGCCGCCGTCCGCCAGTGCCCATCGCCCGGAACTGGCGGGCCGTGGTTTTGAAGCCTTGGGCGTGTCGCTGGTGATTCACCCGCACAACCCCCATGTGCCAACATCCCACGCTAACGTGCGGTTTTTCATCGCGGAAAAAGAAGGCGAAGAGCCGGTCTGGTGGTTCGGTGGCGGTTTTGACCTCACCCCGTACTACGCCGTTGAAGAAGACTGCGTGCACTGGCACCGCGTGGCCGAGCAGGCGTGCGCGCCTTTCGGTGCCGATGTGTACCCGCGCTACAAGGCCTGGTGCGACACCTACTTCCACATCAAGCACCGCAACGAGCCCCGTGGTATCGGCGGCCTGTTCTTCGATGACCTGAACGAGTGGGATTTCGACACCTGTTTCGCCTTTATTCGTGCCATTGGCGACGCCTATATCGACGCCTACCTGCCGATCGTCCAGCGCCGTAAAAACGACGAATACACCGCCCAACAGCGTGAATTCCAGGAGTTCCGCCGTGGCCGCTACGTTGAATTCAACCTGGTCTATGACCGTGGCACCTTGTTTGGTTTGCAATCGGGCGGACGCACCGAGTCGATCCTGATGTCGCTGCCACCCCAGGTGCGCTGGGGCTACGATTGGAAAGCTGAGCCGGGTAGCCCGGAAGCGCGTCTTACCGAGTACTTCCTGCAAGACCGCGACTGGTTAGCCAACGCCTGATATTGCCCGAGGAGTTTGCCTGATGGACCGTTACGTCGTTTTTGGTAACCCGATTGCCCACAGCAAATCCCCGGTACTGCATCGCCTGTTTGCCGAGCAAACAGGCCAGGTCATGCAGTACGACACGTTGCTTGCGCCGCTGGATGATTTTGCAGGCTGTGCGAGGGCGTTCTTTCTAGAGGGCTGCGGTGCCAACGTCACGGTGCCGTTCAAGGAAGAGGCATACCGTTTGGCGGCCCAGTTGACTCCCCGGGCGCAACGCGCAGGCGCGGTCAACACGCTAAGCAAACAGGCCGATGGCAGCCTGCTCGGGGATAACACTGACGGCGCCGGTTTGGTGCGCGATCTCACGGTCAATGCCGGCTTCAGCCTTCAGGGCAAACGCATTCTGATCCTGGGCGCGGGCGGAGCGGTACGCGGCGCATTGGAGCCGATCCTGGCCGAAGGCCCGGCTTCAGTGACCATCGCCAATCGCACGGTGGAAAAAGCCGAAGTGCTGGCCGAACTGTTCAGCGACCTGGGGCCTGTGGCCGCCAGTGGTTTTGACTGGCTGCGTGAGCCGGTCGACGTGATCATCAATGCCACCTCCGCCAGCCTCTCGGGTGAAGTCCCACCGATTGCCAGCAGCCTGATCGAGCCGGGCAAAACCCTGTGCTACGACATGATGTACGGCAAGGAGCCAACACCGTTTTGCCTCTGGGCCAGCGCGCATGGCGCGGGCCAGGTGATGGATGGTTTGGGGATGCTGGCCGAACAGGCAGGCGAAGCGTTCTACCTATGGCGCGGCGTGCGCCCGGACACGGCCCCGGCGTTGGCTGAGTTGCGCCGGTTGCTGGCGCTGTAAAGCCAACCCTCACCCCAGCTCTCTCCCTTCGGGAGAGGGTTGGGGTGAGGGGCTTTAAGCGAGGTACTTATGCAACGAATCAACGGCTATCACGCCCATCTCTATTTTGATGCGACCACCATCGACCAGGCCCGCGCCTTGGCCGAAGAAGGCACGCGTCTGTTCAACCTGCAAATGGGCCGTGTCCACGAGCGCCCGGTCGGCCCGCACCCGGACTGGAGCTGCCAACTGGCCTTCGGTCCCGAATTGATCGGCGCGGTCCTGCCGTGGCTGGCGCTCAATCGGCGCGGGTTGGTGGTGTTTTTGCACCCCGATACCGGCAACGACCTGCTGGATCACACCGAGCATGCGATCTGGATGGGCGCTATTCGGCCGTTGGACTTGTCTGTTTTTTGATCAATCGAGAACGGGATTGAATTTTTTTCGGCCCCCGAAAAGTCTGTTGTTTTCAACTGCAAGCAATCCCCTGATAGCCCCACGCTATAACGGCTGAACGTTGATCATGGCCATGTGTCATACCTTGCCATGAGCTAACGTATCAGACGTGCAGCCGTGGGCAGCGATTAGTGCTGAAAGGCCATCCATGTTTAACTTGAATGCTCGTTCAAGTTAAACCGGTGGTCCGCTGCCCGCTCACAACAGGAGGCTAACCCTTGCCGAATCCGCTCTTTTTGATCCCGTTTTACCTTTATAAGGTGCACATCCAATGAGTGTACCGATCACGTCCGAGACGTCCCAGATCCGTATGAACCCGCCGGTTTTCTACTTTGCCGCCGCGTTTATCCTGATCTTTGGCCTGGTAGTAATTGCCATGCCACAAGCCGCCGGTGAATGGTTGCTGGCTGCACAAAACTGGGCGGCCAACACGGTCGGCTGGTACTACATGTTAGCGATGACCCTGTATCTGATCTTTGTGATCGTCACCGCCTTGTCCGGTTACGGCAAGATCAAGCTCGGTGCCGACCACGACGAACCCGAGTTCAGTTACCTGTCCTGGGCGGGCATGCTGTTCGCCGCCGGGATCAGCATCACGCTATTTTTCTTCTGTGTGTCCGAACCCCTGACCCATATGCTCGCCCCGCCTCAAGGCCCGGCCGGTACGTCAGAGGCTGCACGCCAGGGCATGCAGTTGCTGTTCCTGCACTGGGGCCTGCATGGCTGGGGCGTGTTCGCCTTTGTCGGCATGGCGCTGGCCTACTTCGCCTATCGTCACAACCTGCCGCTGGCGCTGCGTTCGGCGCTGTACCCGCTGATCGGTAAACGCATCAACGGGCCAATCGGCTATGCGGTGGATGGCTTCGGTATCATCGCCACCGTGTTTGGTCTGGGCGCCGACATGGGGTTTGGGGTGTTGCACCTCAACTCCGGCCTCGATTATCTGTTCGGTTTGCCGCACACCCAATGGGTGCAGGTGGGTCTGATCACGCTGATGATGGGCGCGGCGATTCTGGTGGCCATTGCCGGCGTCGATAAAGGCGTGCGTGTGATGTCCGACATCAACATGCTGCTGGCCTGTGCGCTGCTGCTGTTTGTGTTGTTCGCAGGGCCTACCCAACATTTGCTGAACACGCTGGTGCAGAACATCGGTGACTATTTGGGCGCGTTGCCGACCAAGAGTTTCGACGTGTATGCCTACGACAAGCCAAGCGATTGGCTGGGCGGCTGGACCGTGTTCTATTGGGCCTGGTGGATCGCATGGTCGCCGTTTGTGGGCCTGTTTATTGCGCGTATTTCCCGTGGCCGTACCATCCGCGAATTCGTGTTTGGCGTGCTGCTGATTCCGCTGGGCTTCACCCTCGCGTGGATGTCGATTTTTGGCAACAGCGCCATCGATCAAGTGCTCAACCACGGCATGGTTGCCCTCGGTCAGTCGGCCATCGACGACCCGTCGCGCACGTTGTACCTGCTGCTTGAGACCTACCCGTGGAGCCGAACCGTGATTGCGGTGACGGTGTTTATCAGCTTCGTGTTCTTCGTGACCTCGGCCGACTCCGGCACCGTGGTGTTGTCCACTCTTTCGGCGCGTGGCAATAACGCCGACGAAGACGGCCCCAAGTGGCTGCGGGTGTTCTGGGGCGCGATGACCGCGCTGGTCACCAGTGCGTTGTTGTTCTCGGGCAGTATTGATGCGCTCAAGTCAGCGGTGGTGCTGACCTCGCTGCCGTTCTCGCTGATTTTGCTGCTGATGATGTGGGGCCTGCACAAGGCGTTCTACCTGGAGTCGCAGAAGCAAATCGCGCAGATGCACTCTCTGGCGCCGGTTTCGCACTCGCGTCGTGGCGGCTGGCGTCAGCGCTTGAGCCAGGCCGTGCACTTCCCGTCGCGTGACGAGGTGTACCGTTTTATGGACACCACCGTGCGCCCGGCGATTGAAGAAGTGAGCGCGGTGTTCCTGGAGAAAGGCCTTAACGTCGTCACCCAGCCGGACCCGGCCAACGACAACGTGAGCCTGGAAATCGGTCACGGCGAAGAGCACCCGTTTATCTATCAGGTGCAGATGCGTGGCTATTTCACGCCGTCCTTTGCCCGTGGTGGTTTTGGCAAAAAAGAGCAACTGCGTAACCGCCGTTACTACCGTGCTGAAGTGCATTTGGCTGAAGGCAGCCAGGACTACGACCTGACTGGCTACACCAAAGAGCAAATCATCAACGACATCCTCGACCAGTACGAACGCCATATGCAGTTTTTGCATTTGGTGCGGTGATTGGGTTGGCCCGCCCGCAATGGGCGGGCCACGGTTGTTGTTGAAACTTCTGTAGCCGCTGACGAGCGGAGCGAGGCTGCGATCGAGTGCGAAGCGCTCGCGAAACCTGAGCTATCGATTGATCTGACACAACGCGACGTTTCTTTTTACGAGCGCTACGCACTCGATCGCAGCCTTCGTTCCTCGGCAGCGGCTACAGAAATAGCCACGGGTTGATGAGGTGCACCTTCCCGTGGGCAACATCTTTCAGATTGCGTGTGGCGAGGCTGGCGTTGTGTAACAGGCAAATCGCAGCTATTTGCGCATCCGCCAAACTGACAGGCTTGCCCTTGGCTTCACTGCTTGCAACCCATTGCGCATAGCGTGAGGCAGCATGTGCATCGAACGGTAAAACCCGGTCAGCAAAATCTTCGGTGAACATCGCCAGGGCCATGTCATGCAAATGCTCTTTGCGTTTGCTAGTGGGCAATCGGGCGATGCCGTGAAGGATCTCGGCCATCGTAATGGCACTGATAAATAAACCCTCGGCACTTTGTGCATCCATCCATGCCATCACGGCAGCGTTTGGCTGCGCACGCATCAGTTCAGAAAGCACGTTGGTGTCGAGAATTATCATTCGTCGAAGTCCACCGTGCGGGCGCGCTCCTCTCTGCTGGGCAAGTCCAGCTCAACACCACCAGCATCCGCAAAACGTGCATGAATGCGGCTTGCCAGGCCCTGATTTTGCGTGGGGGCCTTGAGTGCACGGCGCAATATCAACCGCACCTCTTCTTCCATCGAATGACCGTTGAGGGCAGCCTCAATGCGCAAACGTTCTTTAACCTGATCGTCCAGGTTTCGAATGGTAATACTGGCCATGTGCACCTCGTGCAATCAATGAAATCATTGGGATCATAAGAGGGTTTGAAAGCAGTCGTCAGTGAGCGCCGATCAACGGTGCCTCCGTGGGAGCGAGCCTGCTCGCGATGCTCTTGGGGCCTTCGCGAGCAGGCTCGCTCCCACAGTATGTGAACAGTTTTACGCGTCTACAGACCTTTCGCGCACTTGTGTGGGATCGGGCTTTAGCGCTTTTGACCCCATTGTCGTGCTCCAAGCGGGCTGCCTATAGTCCGCCCCGTCGCTGAATAATCAGCGTTCAGGCGTGCAAGCCTGATTCCTACCAATATCAACTTTTCATTTCGCTTGTTAGGCTCTGCGCCTGCAATCAGCGTTATGGCGGTTGTGCGCGGGAGACCTTCGGGTCTGCCGGGTGGGTAGGTAACCGGTCTTGCACACCCGCGCACAGCTGCCACCCTCTTTCTGCGTGCAAGCTGATTGAAGTGGCTCCTTTTCTTTAGGAGTTTCAACCATGACGCCTTACCTGCCTCAAACCGACAACCCTGTCGGCTCAAACGTCTTGTTAATCGATACCCGCGCCTCTGTGGCTGACCTGCTGGCGTGTGCCGAGCAGCGTTTTCAGGCGGCCAAGAACCTGCTGCGCTGTTTGTCGCTGATGAGCGGCCACAGCCATGACCCCCATGACATGAGCGCGGTATGTGAAGCCTCGTCGTTGCTGTTGCAGCAAGGGTGCGATGTGTTGGGGGTGCTGGCGCTGCGCGAAGGGTGAGTCAGGGATATTGCCGCCTGGCATGAAGCACGGTCAGTATTTCGATCACGATCCGTGACTCGATAAACCACCAGGTAGTTGGGATGGACAACAATTTCCCGAGTACCTGGGACTCGGCCAAACCGGTAGAGGTAGGGATGTTGAGGCAAGGCTGAGGTTGCGGCTTGAATGTTTTGGTAAAGCTCGCTGGCCGCCACAATATTGCGATCGCCGATGTAGTCAAGAATCTCGCCGAGTTGAGCCCGCGCAAGGGGCCGCCACTCAACCAGCATCGCGCTCTTTGCGTTTTGATTCGATCAGGGCCTGCATGTGCGCCATCACCTGATCGTGCGGGATGCCGGGTCTCGGGTCATCAAGGGCAGCCTGTACCTTGGCGCGAAACCAGTGGTCATAGCTGGCGGCCTGCTCTTCGGTTTCGAACTCGGAAACGATAGGGGAAAGGTGGGGGCTCATGGAGACCTCCTGTGTAGATGCCTGTGAGTCTAATCTGTCCACCGCTTACTATCCTTGCAACCACGACGAAGGGCATTTCAAGTAACAATTTTCAGGCACAAAAAACCCCGAAGGGCTTTCACCGTTCGGGGTTGTGGATCGCCCATGATTTACAACTTGGCGATGGACACTTCGGTGGATTTTACGAAGGCGATCACTTCGCTGCCGACCACCAGCTCCAGCTCTTTTACCGAGCGGGTGGTGATGACGGAGGTGACGATGCCCGATGCGGTTTGTACGTCGATTTCCGACAGTACGTCGCCCAGCACGATTTCCTTGATGTGGCCTTTGAACTGGTTGCGAACGTTGATGGCTTTAATGGTCATGGTGTCGATTCCTGTCTTGGGATAGAAAGTAGGTTTATTGCGCCCAGCGCAGTTGCGTGGGCAGCGGTGCTACGGGTTCCGGCTCCGGTGGCGAGCCAGGCAATGCAAGTACACGGTTCAGTACTTCGGTTTCCAGTGCCGCCAGGCGGTGCGAGCCGCGTGCCCGTGGGCGTTGCAGGTCGACCGTGAGGTCCAGCCCCACCTGGCCTTCTTCAATCAGAATCACTCGGTCGGCTATCGCGACGGCTTCGCTGACGTCGTGGGTCACCAACAACACCGTGAAGCCATGCTGGCGCCACAGGCGTTCGATCAGTTGCTGCATCTCGATACGGGTCAGGGCATCCAGTGCGCCCAGCGGCTCGTCCAGCAGCAGCAAACGGGGTTGATGGATCAGGGCGCGGGCCAGGGCCACACGCTGCTTCTGCCCACCCGAGAGTGCTGCAGGCCATTCATTGGCGCGTTCGGCCAGGCCGACTTCTTCCAGTGCTTTAAGCGCTTTGGGGCGCCAGTCGCCTTTAAGACCGAGGCCCACGTTGTCGATGACTTTTTTCCAGGGCAGCAGGCGCGCTTCCTGAAACATCAGCCGGGTATCTTCGCGAGCCGCTTGCAGCGGCGCGCTACCGGCCAGTAATTGGCCTGCGGTGGGTTGATCGAGCCCGGCCAGCAGGCGCATCAGGGTGCTTTTACCGCAACCGCTGCGGCCCACGATGGCGACGAATTGCCCCGCCGGAATGTGCAGGTTGATGTCACGCAGGACCAGGCGCTCGCCGAAGGCTTTTTGCAGACCGTTGATGGCCAGCGGTATGCCCTGGCGCAAACGTGGGGGTTGTTGAGCTGTCATGCTGCACCGCCTTTAACCACTTGATACGCCGGGTGCCAGCGCAACCAGATGCGCTCCAAACCCCGGGCCGCGGTGTCGGCCAATTTGCCGAGCACTGCGTACAAAACAATCGCCAGCACGACCACGTCGGTTTGCAAAAACTCCCGGGCGTTCATCGCCAGGTAGCCAATGCCGGAGCTGGCGGAGATGGTTTCGGCCACGATCAACGTCAGCCACATAAAGCCCAGGGCAAAACGCACGCCCACCAGAATCGAAGGCAACGCGCCCGGCAAGATCACCTGCCAGAACAGACTGAAGCCGGACAGGCCATAGTTGCGCGCCATTTCTACCAGCGCCGGGTCAACGTTGCGGATGCCGTGGTAAGTGTTGAGGTAGATCGGGAATAAAGTCCCCAGCGCCACCAGAAAAATCTTTGCCGACTCATCGATGCCGAACCACAGGATGACCAGCGGAATCAGCGCCAGGTGCGGGATGTTGCGGATCATTTGCACCGAGCTGTCGAGCAGGCGTTCGCCCCATTTCGACAGGCCGGTGATAAAGCCCAGCACCAGGCCAATGCTGGCGCCGATAGCAAAGCCCAACCCGGCGCGCCAGCCACTGATGGCCAGGTGTTTCCAGATTTCGCCACTGCGTACCAGCTCGACTCCGGCTGCGATCACGGCGCTGGGCGCGGGCAGGATGCGTGTCGACAACCAGCCCGCCGACACGGACAGCTGCCACACCGCCAGCAACAACACAGGCAAGGCCCAGGGCGCCAGGGTGTGACCGATTTTATTGAGGCCCAAGGCCTTGCCTGAACTCATGGCGACCTCAGCTCTGCGACGCAGCTTTAGGGAGAATGTCACTGGCGACCATTTCGCCAAACGGGCTCACGTATCCAGCCCCTTTTGGCAGTTCCGGGCGCTCGATATCCAGATGCGGGAACAGCAGCTCAGCCACCCGGTACGACTCTTCCAGGTGAGGATAGCCCGAGAAAATAAATGTATCGATGCCCAGGTCGGCGTATTCCTGAACCCGTGCTGCCACGGTTGGGCCGTCACCGACCAGTGCTGTACCCGCGCCGCCGCGCACCAGGCCCACGCCCGCCCAGAGGTTGGGGCTGACTTCGAGGTTGTCGCGGCTACCGCCGTGCAGCGCGGCCATGCGTTGTTGGCCTACCGAGTCAAAGCGCGACAGAGAGGCTTGAGCGCGGGCGATGGTGTCTTCGTCCAGATGCGAGATCAGTTTGTCGGCGGCTTTCCATGCCTCTTCGTTGGTTTCACGCACGATCACGTGCAAGCGAATGCCGAAGCGCACAGTGCGGCCCAGCTTGGCGGCCTTGGCCCGTACCTGTTCGATTTTTTCGGCAACGGCGGCCGGTGGCTCGCCCCAGGTCAACACCATTTCAACTTGTTCGGCAGCCAGGTCCTGCGCCGCTTCCGAGGAGCCGCCGAAGTACAGCGGCGGACGCGGTTGCTGGATCGGCGGGTAGAGCAATTTTGCGCCTTTGACGGTGATGTGCTTGCCGTCGTAGTCCACGGTTTCGCCTTCGAGCACCCGGCGCCAGATGCGGGTGAATTCCACCGAAGCTTCATAACGCTCTTCGTGACTGAGGAACAAGCCATCACCGGCCAGCTCTTCCGGATCGCCACCGGTCACCAGGTTGAACAGCGCGCGGCCACCGGACAGGCGGTCCAGGGTTGCGGCCTGACGCGCCGCAACAGTTGGCGAAACAATGCCTGGGCGCAGGGCCACCAGAAATTTCAGACGCTGGGTCACGGGGATCAACGCTGCCGCCACCAGCCACGAGTCTTCGCATGAACGTCCGGTCGGGATCAGCACCCCGCCAAAGCCCAGACGGTCAGCCGCTTGTGCTACTTGTTGCAGGTAGCCGTAATCAACAGCGCGGGCGCCTTCGGAGGTGCCAAGGTAATGGCCATCACCGTGGGTAGGCAGGAACCAGAAAATATTGAGGCTCATGGAGTGGTCTCCTAAATGTGGGGGCAGCAAGCGTTAGTTGGCTTTGGCCACAGCGGCCGGTGGCGTCCAGATCACGTCTTTGATCACCAATGGCTTGGGGATCAACTTGAGCTGGTGGAAGGTGTCAGCGATTTTTTGCTGTGCGTTGACCACTTCCGGGGTCAGGAACTGCGCGCCGTAGCCCTGGCGCTTGACCGCTGTAAAGGTAATTTCAGGAGACAGGCCCAGCAGCGGTGCAACTTGTTGCGTCACCTCTTCAGGGTGAGCTTTGGCCCATTCGCCAATATTGCGCACTTCATCGACCAGGGTTTCGATCACCTTGGGATGCTGTTCGGCGTAAGGCTTGGTGGCCAGGTAGAACTGGTGGTTGTCAGCGATACCAGTGGCGTCACGCAGGGTGCGCGCTTGCAGCTGTTGTTCGGCGGCGGCCTGGTACGGGTCCCAGATCACCCAAGCGTCGACACTGCCGCGCTCGAAAGCGGCGCGGGCGTCGGCAGGCGGCAGGAATACAGTCTGGATGTCGGTGTATTTAAGGCCAGCGTCTTCAAGGGCGCGCACCAGCAGGTAGTGAACGTTGGAGCCTTTGTTGAGGACGACTTTTTTGCCTTTGAGGTCTTGCACCGATTTGATCGGTGAATCCTTGGGCACCAGGATCGCTTCGCTGGTAGGCGCTGGTGGCTCGAAGGCGACGTAGAGCAGATCGGCGCCAGCAGCTTGGGCGAAGACGGGCGGGGTTTCGCCGGTCACGCCGAAGTCGATAGAGCCCACGTTCAGGCCTTCAAGCAGTTGCGGGCCGCCGGGGAATTCGGTCCATTGCACGTCGACGCCCTGCTCTGCCAGGCGCTTTTCCAGCGTGCCTTTGGCCTTGAGCAGCATCAGCGTGCCGTACTTCTGGTAACCGATGCGCAGGGCATCGGCTTGAGCTTGGGTAACCGCGCCAAAGGACACAGCCGCAGCAAACAGTGCGACCAGACCACGACGCAAAATGACAGGGCGCATGGCGCTCTCCTTTTGTTGTTCGAGATTCGGGTAGCACCTGCCGAGCCGTTAGCGGATCAGTAAGGTGGTGGAGCTTTTTTCTGTGGGAGGGAAATTATGTTGTTTCAGATACTCCAACGAGCCGTGACCAGGCGCTCGTTGAGGATGTTTGGGTCCAGTGGCTTGGGGCGTCGTGCCAGGGCGCTGTAGAACTGCTCAAGCGACTCGTTCATACGCTGTTCCAGTACCGGCACCAGCTGCGCTTGTGCGCTGCCTTCGCCGTAAGCAATCTGGCTGTCTTCGGCAAAAATGCCGTGCAGCATTTCCTGGGCCTTGAGCGCCGACAGTACCGGCTTGAGGGCGTAGTCCACGGCCAGCATGTGGGCGATGCTGCCACCGGTGGCGATGGGCAATACGACTTTGTGGCTCAGGGCGCGTTCGGGCAGCAAGTCGAGCACGGTTTTCAGTGCGCCGCTGAACGAGGCCTTGTACACCGGGGTGGCGATCACCAGGCCGTCGGCGTTTTCAATCTGTTGCAGCAGGTCGATAATTTTTGGACTGTCGAAACGTGCGTGCAGCAAGTCTTCGGCCGGAAAGTCACGTACCTGATAACTCACTACTTCGACGCCTTGCTGGTTGAGCCAGCGTTTGGCGTGATCCAGCAACACTCCCGAGCGGGAACGTTGGCTTGGACTTCCTCCGAGTGTCACAACCAGCATCTAGACGTTTCCTTGAATGAATATGTGCAATTCGCTGTCAGCGTTTTCGCTTGAGTGAATAGACCTTAACAGGTGATTTATATATCTATAAATCATATTTATTCATTTGTTTATTCTTAAAATGCATATGCATTTTTGTTGAATAAAAGGCAAAAAAAAGGCCATCGAAATGGCCAGAAACCCTGTTGAAGACACGCAACTCATGTAGCAGCTGCCGAAGGAACGAGGCTGCGTCCGGCGGCGTAGCCGTCGTAAAACCTGAGAACCCGGTCTTTCAGTTAAACCGCAGGCTCAGGTTTTACGAGCGCTACGCACTCGAACGCAGCCTCGTTCCTTCGGCAGCTGCTACAGGGGATCAGTCGCTATTTGTTCGGCTGTGGCGTCAGGCGCAGGTAGGGCTTCACGGCGCGGTAGCCTTTGGGGAAGCGTTTGTTGATTTCGTCTTCATCCTTGAGCGATGGCACGATCACTACTTCGTCACCGTCCTGCCAGTTGGCCGGGGTGGCGACTTTGTAGTTGTCGGTCAGTTGCAGCGAGTCGATCACTCGCAGGATTTCGTTGAAATTGCGCCCGGTACTGGCCGGGTAGGTGATGGTCAGGCGGATTTTTTTGTTCGGATCAATCACGAACAGCGAGCGCACGGTGAGGGTGTCGCTGGCATTGGGGTGGATCAGGTCGTAGAGGTCAGACACCTTGCGATCGGCATCAGCCAGGATCGGGAAGTTGACCACCGTGTTCTGGGTTTCGTTGATGTCCTCGATCCACTTGTGGTGCGAGTCCACCGGGTCAACGGACAGTGCAATGGCTTTTACGCCGCGCTTGGCGAACTCGTCCTTGAGCTTGGCGGTAAAGCCCAGCTCGGTGGTGCACACCGGGGTGAAGTCCGCCGGGTGCGAGAACAGCACTCCCCAGCTGTCGCCCAGCCACTCATGGAAGTGGATCTTGCCAGCGCTGGAATCCTGTTCGAAATCGGGGGCGATATCGCCGAGTCTGAGGCTCATGGTGCAGCTCCTTTTTTATAGGGAATGGCAGGGCGTGTGGGAGCTACTCTGCCTGCGCCACGACTTAATTAAAAAGAATAAATATCGATTTGGTTAGAGCTTAAAGGAATATTAAAAACTGTTTCATTGGACGCAGACAAGCCTTGGGGCCACTCTGGATTCAGGTTTAGGCAAGGGGAGTGGCAGGGAGCTACGACTATTAATGTGTTGCGAATTGATCGTTCAGGTCTTCGGTAAACACCCTGCCCGGCATTGCGCCGGGCAGGATTTTTCTTACCTTTGTACTACACCAAGCTTATAGCAACGGGATCGAGTAGCTGACGATCAGACGGTTTTCGTCCTGATCGCGCTGGCTCGCAATATCGTTGCGCCACATGGCGTTTTTCCACATGAAGCCGAGGTTTTTCAGCGTGCCTTCCTGAACAACGTAAGCCACGGTGATATCGCGTTCCCACTCGGAAGCGCCGTTGCTGGTTTGTACATTTTTGTTGCTGTAGGTATCGATGTTATCGCCACGCAGGTAAACCGCGCCCGCCGTCAGGCCAGGTACGCCCACTTTGGCGAAGTCATACGAGTAACGTGCCTGCCAGGTACGCTCGCCAGCACGGGCGAACTTCGAGATCTGCATGTCGGTAGGGATGTAAGCCGATGCGCCGTCGCCCTGGTTCAGGAACGGGAAGTCGCTGCTGCCGTTGCTGACCTGATAGCCGCCACCAAAGGTATGACCTTCAACGGTGTACAGGAACAGGCCGCTGATCAGGTTGTTGTCGACCTTGCCTTTGCCGCTACCCGCTGAGCTGTTGGCGTAATCACCGGTGGTGTAATACGCAGAATCGTGGCCGTTCTTGCCATCGTCGGTGCTGTTGAAGTAACGCAGGTCAGATTTCAACACGCCAGGACCGATGGACCAGTTGTGAACCAGGCCCAGGAAGTGTTGCTTGTAGAAATCTTCCAGGTTGCCGTAGTAGTACTGCAGCAACAGGTCTTTGTTGAGCTTGTAGTCCACGCCGCCGTAGTAGAACTTGTTAACAAACTCGCCTGTTATGGAGTTGTTAGCACCGCCAATCGACAGGCCTTCGTTGTTGCTGGAGTTACGACCCTTGGCGTGTTCGATCTGACCGCCGGTGAAGGTCAGGTCCTTGAACTCGCTGGAGGTGATCTGGCCACCCTGGAAGGTCTGCGGCAGCATACGACCGTCGTTGCTTACGATAACCGGCAGTTTTGGCTGCAGGGTACCGATGCGCAGTTCGGTCTGGGAAATCTTGGCTTTGGCGGTCAGGCCCAGGCTGGAGAAATCGTCTACAGCGTGGTTGCCGTCGCTTGGGAATACCGAGCCGCCATAGTTTGCGCCGGTAGGGTTGCCGTGTTTGGCAGTGCTGGAATCAAGCTTGACGCCCAGCAGGCCAATGGCGTCCAGACCAAAACCGACTGTGCCCTGGGTGAAACCCGAGGCAAAGTCCACCTGGAAGCCTTGGCCCCATTCGGCGGTGTAGTTGGAGTTTTTCGGCGCACCCGAATCACGGTTATCGTTGTTGATGTAGAAGTTACGCAGTTTCAGCGTGGCCTTGCTGTCTTCGATGAAGCCAGCAGCGCTTGCTTGTTGTGCCAACAACCCTACGGCCACAGCGATGGCCAAGGTGGACTTGTTCATTGTGTTGCTCCTTTGCGTCTCTAATTTTTGTAGTTCTTTAGCCCCGAATCTGATGTTTGGGTGCTACAGATGCGCGATTAGCGCCAGACGGTGACTGGCAAGTCAATCGTAACCAAGCATGTCTACGACCTTTGTCTAGTCATTTGCCGTTTGTGCGCAGAGTAATGGCTATTTGATAAACCTAAAAAGAATTGTTTCTGATCTTTTCAGATCATATGGCTATATAGCAGGGTTTTTCCTACGCGCATGCGAAGGAATGCTATCGGTCTTTTGTCTAATTTATAAACATATTTTCATGAATTTTTTAATAGCGTTTGGTTCTTAAACGTTCGACCCGATCACCTGTTGGGCAAAAGGCCATATCCGCTGCGGCCTTAGTGCATTTCTGGATGTTGCTGAACTACATAAGCTAATGCTTAAAAGTTATTTATTTACTGATTCTTAGATCATTTAACCTCACATTCTGCCGATATCCGGCCGTCTGCCGAGGAGCTCTTCCTGATGAAACTGCACTCTCCCTTACGCCTTTTGGCTGCTTTGTCCCTGGCGGGTGCCAGCTTCTTCGCGCAGGCCGCTACTGCGGATGTGACCGTGGCTTACCAGACCACCGTGGACCCGGCGAAAGTCGCCCAGGCCGACGGTGCTTATGAAAAAGCCACGGGCGCCAAGATCAACTGGCGCAAATTTGATAACGGCTCCGACATCATTGCCGCCATCGCCTCGGGCGATGTGCAAATCGGTTACCTCGGTTCCAGCCCGCTGACGGCTGCGATCACTCGCAAGGTGCCGGTTGAAACCTTCTTGATAGCCACCCAGATCGGCGGCGCTGAAGCACTGGTGGCTCGCAACGGCTCCGGCATCAACGGCCCGCAGGACCTGATCGGCAAAAAAGTTGCCGTTCCATTTGTATCCACCGGCCACTACAGCCTGCTGGCAGCGTTGAAGCACTGGAATATTGACCCTTCGAAAGTACAGATCCTCAACCTCGCGCCACCGGCCATTGTGGCTGCCTGGAAGCGTGGCGATATTGACGCCACTTACGTATGGGACCCAGCACTGGGTGCGGCCAAAGAGAATGGCAAAGTGCTGATCACCTCGGGCGAATTGGCAAAGGTTGGTGCTCCAACCTTTGATGCCTGGATCGTGCGTAAGGACTTCGCCGCCAAGCACCCGGAAATCGTCAAGGAGTTTGCCAAAGTCACGCTGGATGCTTACGCCGACTATCGCAAGGACCCCAAGGCCTGGCTGGCCAATCAGAGCAATGTCGATAAGGTTGTGAAACTCTCGGGCGCCAAGCCTTCTGACATCCCAGTACTGCTGCAAGGCAACGTGTACCCGCTGGCCAGCGACCAAGTGGTTTTGCTCGGCGCACCGACCACCAAGGCTCTGACTGACACGGCAGCATTCCTGAAAGAACAGGGCAAGGTCGATGCAGTACTTGCCGACTATGCCCCTTCGGTCAACGCCACTTTTATCACTCAATAATTCGCGCCGCGCAGGAGTCGACCGTCATGGCCTTGTTATCACTGGAGCGCATCAGCGCACAGTACCCGGGCGCTGCTGAGCCGGTACTGTCGGATATTTCCGTCAGCCTCGGTCCTCAACAACTGTTGGTCGCACTCGGCCCGTCGGGTAGCGGTAAAACCTCGCTGCTGAATCTGATCGCAGGCTTTGTCGAACCCAGCGGTGGTCGTATCACCCTCGACGGAGTGCCGGTACACGGCCCCAGCGCCGAGCGCGGTGTGGTGTTTCAGGACGATGTGTTACTGCCGTGGCAAGACGTGCTGGCGAACGTGGCCTTTGGCCTTGAGCTGGCCGGTGTGCCGCGGGATAAACGCGAAGCTCGCGCCCGTGAAATGCTGGCCCTGGTGGATTTGGCGGGGTTTGAAAAACGCCGGGTATGGGAGCTTTCGGGCGGGCAGAAACAGCGCGTCGGCCTGGCCCGCGCCCTGGCTGCCGACCCTCGGATCCTGCTGATGGATGAACCCTTCGGCGCACTCGATGCCTTCACCCGCGAGCAGATGCAAGAACTGCTGCTGCAGGTGTGCCGTCGCACCGACAAGCCGGTATTTCTGATCACCCACGACATCGAAGAAGCGGTGTTTCTGGCCACGGATCTGATTTTGCTGGCACCCAACCCGGGGCGCATTGTTGAGCGGCTGACGCTGGATTTTGGCCAGCGCTATAACGCTGGCGAGTCCGCCCGCTCGATCAAGTCTGATCCTCGTTTTATCGAAACCCGTGAACACGTGCTTGAGCGCGTGTTTTCACAACGCGGTGCCGCCCAGCGGCAGGAGCGCGCATGAGCAGTTATGAAGCAATCGCAGCCGCCCCGGTTGCTGCGCCGCACGCGCCGCGCCCGGTCAAGCGCAGCCTGAGCACGCGCTGGATCAGCGTTCTGACCCTGCTGACCTTGATTGCCCTGTGGTGGGCAGTGACGGCCGCGGGCTTGATCGAACCGCTGTTTTTGCCACCGCCGTCTGCCGTACTGGAAAAAGGCTGGTTGCTGGCGACCAAAGGCTACATGGATTCCACGTTGTGGCAGCACTTGGGCGCGAGCTTGAGCCGTATCGGCCTGGGCCTGGGTTTTGCGATTCTGACCGCGGTGCCGGTGGGAATCGCCATTGGCCATAACCGTATTGCGCGGGGCATTTTCGACCCGCTGATCGAGTTCTATCGCCCGATTCCGCCATTGGCTTATTTGCCGCTGATTGTGATCTGGTGCGGCATTGGCGAGTTGTCGAAAGTATTGCTGATTTACCTGGCGATTTTTGCCCCGATTGCGATTGCTACCGCCACTGGTGTGCGTACCGTTGACCCGGCCAAGGTGCGTGCCGCGCAGTCGTTGGGCGCTACGCGCTGGCAGTTGATTCGTCATGTGATTTTGCCCAGTGCCTTGCCGGATATTTTGACCGGTGTACGCATTGGTCTGGGGGTGGGCTGGTCGACCCTGGTGGCCGCCGAGCTGATCGCCGCCACCAGCGGTTTGGGGTTTATGGTGCAGTCTGCCGCGCAATTTCTAGTCACCGATGTGGTGGTGCTGGGAATTCTGGTGATCGCCATCATCGCCTTTGCCATGGAAATGGGCCTGCGCGCCCTGCAACGCAAGCTGGTGCCGTGGCACGGCCAGGCTCACTAAACAGAACTCGACGCTGATTAATTGGCGCGCTGCTAAAGAGATAGATCATGAGCCTGACCATTACCCCGATTAGCTCTGCCCTTGGCGCCCAGATTGCTGGCGTCGACCTGACTCAACCCCTGAGTCCGGAACACCGTGATGCCATCGAGCAGGCGTTGCTGGCGCATCATGTGGTGTTCTTCAAGCATCAGTCGATCACGCCGCAGCAGCAGGCACGTTTTGCTGCCAACTTCGGTGATCTGCATATTCATCCAATTTATCCCAACGTACCGGAGCAGCCAGAAGTGCTGGTGCTGGATACGGCCGTGACCGACGTGCGCGACAACGCGGTGTGGCATACCGACGTGACCTTTTTGCCGACGCCGGCGATGGGGGCGGTGCTGAGTGCCAAGCAGTTGCCGGCTTTTGGTGGCGACACCTTGTGGGCGGGCGGGATCGCCGCTTTTGAGGGGTTGTCCAGGCCACTGCAAGTTTTGCTGGAAGGGCTGACTGCAACCCACGACTTCACCAAGTCGTTCCCGCTGGAGCGTTTCGGTTCGACCCCTGAAGACCTTGCACGCTGGGAGCAGACCCGCAAAAACAACCCGCCGTTGTCGCACCCGGTGGTTCGCACCCACCCGGTGAGCGGTCGCAAATCGTTGTTCGTCAATGAAGGCTTTACCACCAAAATCAATGAGCTTTCAGAAGCTGAAAGCGAAGCGATCCTCAAGTTGTTGTTTGCCCATGCGACGCGCCCCGAGTACACCATTCGCTGGCGCTGGGAGGAAAATGACGTGGCGTTTTGGGACAACCGTTCTACCCAGCATTACGCCGTGGACGATTACCGCCCGAACCGCCGCGTGATGCACCGCGCGACGATTTTGGGTGATGCACCGTTCTGATGAACACCGCATGAGGTGTAGATCAGGGATCCTCGTAGCAGCTGACGAGCGGAGCGAGGCTGCGTCCGGCTGCGAAGCGGCCGTAAAATCTGAGACCCGGTTTTAACTGGCTCACCGCAGGTGTATGTTTTCGCGGCTGCTGCGCAGCCTGACGCAGCCTCGCTCCGCTCGTCAGCTGCTACGCAACGTCTAGCGGCTGCAGCTTTCACGCTTGGGCAAAAACGGCGGCAAGTACAACCCCAGGTAAGCATCCACTACACGTATGCCTTCTTCGGCCATGCGCGGGGTGATGCTGTCGTGCAGTTGGATAGAGCGCGCATATACGCGGTCGCCCAGCTCCATCGCCAAGGCAAATACGTCCACGTCCTGTGGCAGTGCCGGCAACTCAAAATGGCGCATAAATAAACCATGCATCAACTGGCCCAGCTCCAGGTCGTGCTGACGGTCTGCCTGAGTTACTTCGGTGAGACCATGCTGGGCCAGGATCAATTGCCGGGCAGCGGCATCTTCGCTGTAAATCGTCAGCATGCGCAGCTCAACGAGGCGCGACAGGTCTCGCCAGTCCCTCAACGCTTCATGCTCAATCGGCTCTTGCAGGCAGGCGCGGAACGCCGCATGCACATCTGCGGTCAAGGCTTCGAGGAGCGCGGGCACACCGGCGAAAAAGTGATAGACCGACGACGGCGGGATTTCAGCGCGTTCGGCCACGCTGTAAATCGACAGGCTGGACACCCCTTCTTCTGCCAGCAGTGTGCGGGCAGCATTGAGTATCGAATCGATCCGGACCTGGCTGCGAGCGCGTGACTTTCGAGGTGTGGCAAGGCGCGTCATGGGTGTCTCCTGCGGGGCAGTGCGCATTGTACGAGCCTTGGGCCCATAAAAAAACGCCGCAGGCCGTGAGGCCTGCGGCGTTCCTTGTGGACTGCAAACGCTTACACGGTATGCAGATACCAGTTGTATTCGAGGTCGGAGATGGAGTGTTCAAACTCTTCCAGCTCGCTCTCTTTACAGGCGACAAAGATATCGATGTATTTCGGGTCGATATATTTGGCCATTACTTCGCTGTCATCCAGCTCGCGCAATGCATCACGCAGGTTGTTTGGCAGGCTTTGCTCGTTCTGCTCGTAGCTGTTGCCTTCGACTGGCGCACCCGGTTCGATCTTGTTGGTCAGACCGTGGTGAATACCGGCCAGTACCGAGGCCATCAACAGGTATGGGTTGGCATCGGCACCGGCAACCCGGTGTTCGATACGTACCGAGTCGGACGAGCCGGTAGGTACGCGAATCGCCACGGTACGGTTGTCCAGGCCCCAGCACGGCGAGTTCGGCACGTAGAACTGAGCGCCGAAACGACGGTACGAGTTGACGTTAGGGCAAAGGAACGCCATCTGCGCCGGTAGGGTCTCGAGCACACCGCCGATCGCGTGACGCAATGCGGCGTTCTGCTCGGGATCCTCGCTGGCAAAAATATTTTTGCCTTCTTTGTCCAGAATCGAAATATGAACGTGTAGTCCGTTGCCCGCCTGGCCCGGGTAAGGCTTGGCCATGAACGTGGTGTCCATCTCATGGTCATAGGCGATGTTTTTGATCAGTCGCTTGAGCAGTACCGCGTAGTCGCAGGCCTTGATCGGGTCGGCAACGTGGTGCAGGTTCACTTCGAACTGCGCCGGGGCACTTTCTTTAACGATGGCGTCAGCCGGGATGCCTTGTTCTTTGGCACCTTCCAGAATGTCCTGGAGGCAGTCGACGTATTCATCGAGGTCGTCGATCAGGTAAACCTGAGTCGAATGTGGACGTTTGCCGGAGATCGGCGAGCGTGGAGGTTGCGGGCGACCGTTAACGTTCTCCTGGTCAATCAGGTAGAACTCCAGCTCGAAAGCGGCGCAGATGGTCAGGCCCATCTCGTCAAATTTGGTAACAACTTGACGCAGCACTTCGCGAGGGTCGGCGAAGAAAGGTTCACCTTCTAGTTCGTGCATAGTCATCAGCAGTTGCGCGGTTGGGCGCTTTTGCCAAGGTTCATTGCACAGGGTGTCCGGGATGGGATAACAGATTCTGTCTGCGTCACCGATATCCAGACCCAGGCCGGTGCTTTCCACCGTTGAGCCATTGATATCAAGTGCAAACAGAGAGGCAGGCAGGTTGATGCCTTTCTCGTAAACCTTGTGGAGGCTGGTGCGTTCGATGCGCTTGCCGCGCACCACACCATTCATATCCGCAATTAGAAGGTCTACGTACAGAACCTCAGGATGATCCTTAAGGAACGCGTTCGCTTCGTTAAGCTGAACGGCACGCGGGGGTACCGACATGATGCAACACCTTTGTTGTTAAAAATATCAATCATTGAGCGCTACGGGTTTCAGTCAACCCGAACGGCATACCGAAGTCAAGCTGCCTGTTTTATGCCCTTAAAAAGCGCCTAAATGCCATTTTTGACGCTTTTTGGGGCGTCTTTGACCTTTTTGAACGCTTGGCGCCCGCAGGCTTGAGCGGGCCGTGTTGTATTTTTTACGGGGGTGTTGTGTAAAAAAATGAACAAGGCTAAGCTCGATTCAAACCCATAACAGCAATAATACCGGGGTGTTACATGTCACGCCTGCCGTTAATCGGCGTCACCGCCTGCACCAAGCAGATCGGTTTGCATCCTTATCACATCACTGGCGATAAGTACGTGCGAGCAGTTGCAGTGGCTGCCAAAGGCTTGCCTCTGATCATACCGTCACTGGCGGAATTGATTGATCCGACCGATATTCTTGACGGTCTGGACGGCCTGCTCTTTACCGGGTCTCCTTCCAATATAGAACCCCATTTGTATCACGGCCCTGCCAGCGCGCCTGGCACGCTGCATGATCCTGACCGTGATCGCACTACCCTTCCCTTGATTCGTGCTGCTATTGCAGCTGGCATTCCGGTGCTCGGGATTTGTCGCGGCTTTCAGGAATTAAATGTAGCTCTGGGTGGCTCACTTCACCAGAAATTGCACGAAGTCGAAGGCTTTATCGAGCACCGCGAAGACCCCAGCGCCCCTGTTGAAGTGCAATACGCTGCGAGCCACGCCATGCACGTTCAGCCGGGCGGCATCCTGGCTGGTCTAGGCTTGCCGGCTGAGTTCGAGGTCAACTCGATTCATACCCAGGGTATTGAGCGCGTAGCGCCAGGCCTACGGGTTGAAGCCCTGGCGCCGGACGGCCTGGTCGAAGCCGTTTCGGTAAAAGACGGCAAGGCTTTTGCTTTGGCGGTTCAGTGGCACCCCGAATGGCAGGTAAGCTCTAACCCGATTTATCTCGCCATCTTTCAGGCGTTTGGAAATGCCTGTAGAAGGCGCGCTACACAACGCGACGCGGATGCGTCAGTAAACGCCTGACTTATTCAAGTCAGGACACTCAGCCCAGAGGCATTTATGAGTAACAACCTCGACCAGCTCACCGATTGGTTGAAAGACCACAAGATCACAGAAGTCGAATGCATGATCGCCGACCTCACCGGGATTACTCGCGGGAAGATTTCGCCGACCAACAAGTTCATTGCCGAAAAAGGCATGCGCCTGCCCGAGAGCGTATTGCTGCAAACCGTTACGGGCGACTATGTCGAAGACGACATCTATTACGAGCTTCTGGACCCGGCCGATATCGACATGATCTGCCGTCCCGACCAGAACGCAGTATTTGTGGTGCCGTGGGCTATCGAGCCAACCGCTCAGGTGATTCACGACACCTACGACAAGCAGGGCAACCCGATTGAGTTGTCGCCGCGCAACGTGCTTAAAAAGGTTCTCAAACTCTACGCCGATCACGGCTGGCAGCCGATCGTGGCGCCAGAAATGGAGTTCTACCTGACCAAGCGCAGCGACGACCCGGACTACCCGTTGCAGCCTCCGGTGGGTCGCTCCGGTCGCCCGGAAACCGGTCGTCAGTCCTTCTCTATTGAAGCGGCCAACGAATTCGATCCGCTGTTCGAAGACGTTTATGACTGGTGCGAACTGCAAGAGCTGGACCTGGACACGCTGATCCACGAAGACGGCACGGCGCAGATGGAGATCAACTTCCGTCACGGCGACGCACTGTCGCTGGCCGACCAGATTCTGGTGTTCAAGCGCACCATGCGTGAGGCTGCGCTCAAGCACAACGTGGCCGCGACCTTCATGGCCAAACCGATGACCGGTGAGCCTGGCAGCGCCATGCACCTGCACCAGAGCATCATTGATATCAACACCGGCAAAAACGTCTTCTCCAATGAAGACGGGACCATGAGCCAGCTGTTCCTCAACCATATCGGTGGGCTGCAAAAGTTCATTCCAGAGCTGCTGCCGCTGTTTGCCCCGAACGTGAACTCGTTCCGCCGTTTCTTGCCTGATACCTCGGCACCAGTAAACGTGGAGTGGGGCGAAGAGAACCGCACCGTGGGCCTGCGCGTGCCGGATGCCGGCCCGCAAAACCGCCGTGTCGAAAACCGCTTGCCGGGCGCCGATGCCAACCCGTACCTGGCGATTGCTGCCAGCTTGCTGTGCGGTTATATCGGCATGGTCGAAGGCATCAACCCGAGCGCGCCAGTGGTCGGTCGTGGTTATGAACGTCGCAACTTGCGCCTGCCGTTGACCCTTGAAGAGGCACTGGCACGCATGGAAGGCAGCAAGACTGTCGAGAAGTACCTGGGCACCAAGTTCATCACCGGTTACGTGGCAGTCAAACGTGCCGAACATGAAAACTTCAAGCGCGTCATCAGTTCGTGGGAGCGGGAATTCCTGCTGTTCGCCGTCTGACACGCTGGAGGGGCGCGCCTGGGAGGCGCGGTCCCTCCTCTACTGACTAAAGGAGAGCTGTATGACTAACAAAAACCCGCAAACCCTCCAATGGCAACAACTGAGTAACGACCACCATCTGGCCCCGTTCAGCGACTTCAAACAGTTGAAAGAAGTCGGCCCACGCATCATCACTCATGCCAAAGGCGTGTACCTGTGGGACAGCGAAGGCCACAAGATTCTCGACGGCATGGCCGGCCTGTGGTGTGTTGCCATCGGCTATGGCCGTGACGAACTGGCCGATGCCGCCAGCAAGCAAATGCGCGAACTGCCGTACTACAACCTGTTTTTCATGACCGCGCACCCGCCGGTACTTGAACTGTCCAAAGCCATCGCCGAGATCGCGCCTGAAGGCATGAACCACGTGTTCTTCACCGGCTCAGGCTCTGAAGGCAACGACACCATGTTGCGCATGGTTCGCCATTACTGGGCGATCAAGGGCCAGCCCAACAAGAAAACCATCATCAGCCGCAAAAACGGCTACCACGGCTCCACCGTGGCGGGCGCGAGCCTGGGCGGCATGACCTACATGCACGAACAGGGCGACTTGCCGATCCCTGGCATCACCCACATCCCGCAGCCGTACTGGTTCGGCGAGGGTGGCGACATGTCCCCGGAAGAGTTCGGCATCTGGGCCGCCAATCAGCTGGAAGAAAAAATCCTCGAACTGGGCGTCGACAATGTCGGGGCCTTTATTGCCGAGCCGATCCAGGGTGCAGGCGGCGTGATCGTTCCTCCTGCCACCTACTGGCCGCGCATCAAGGAAATCCTGGCCAAGTACGACATCCTGTTCGTTGCAGATGAAGTGATTTGTGGCTTTGGTCGTACCGGTGAGTGGTTCGGTAGCGATTTCTACGACCTCAAACCGGACATGATGACCATCGCCAAGGGCCTGACCTCAGGTTATATCCCGATGGGTGGCCTGATCGTGCGCGATGAAGTGGTTGCGGTACTGAACGAAGGTGGCGATTTCAACCACGGTTTCACCTACTCGGGTCACCCGGTAGCAGCAGCAGTGGCACTGGAAAACATCCGCATCCTGCGCGAAGAAAAAATTATCGAGACGGTTCACGCCGAAACGGCACCGTATTTGCAAAAGCGTTTACGTGAACTGAACGACCATCCGCTGGTGGGCGAAGTGCGCGGTGTTGGCATGCTGGGTGCCATTGAATTGGTGCAGGACAAAGCCACGCGCAAACGTTACGAAGGCCGTGGTGCTGGCATGATCTGCCGACAGTTCTGTTTCGCTAACGGTCTGATCATGCGCGCCGTAGGCGACACCATGATTATTTCGCCGCCGCTGGTGATCAGTAAAGACGAGATCGACGAGTTGGTGACAAAGGCGCGCAAGTGCCTGGATCTGACCTTGGAAGCACTGCAAGGTTAACTGCTAGGCTTCGGGCGCAAGACAACTGCGATCCTAAAGCAGGTAATTGCGCTCTGGGCCTTAAGAATCAAGGCTTTCCCTTGAAAGCCTGCCCCAGATCTTGCCAGACTTGCCGCCGGCTTTAGTCACCTTGAGATCAGGTCGCTGAATCGGTGGTTTAAAAGAACAATTGGAGCATTACAGATGAAGGCATCAGGTTTGAAAAAAGTTGGCAAGACACTTCTCGCCCTCTCCTTGATGGGTGTGATGGCCGGGGCAGCTCAAGCGGCAGACAAAGTACTGCACATCTACAATTGGTCCGATTACATCGCACCCGACACCGTTAAAAAATTCGAAGACCAGACCGGTATCAAGGTGGTCTACGACGTGTTCGACAGCAACGAGACCCTTGAGGCCAAGCTGCTGGCGGGCAAGTCCGGCTACGACATTGTCGTGCCATCCAACAATTTCCTGGCCAAGCAGATCAAGGCCGGGGTTTACCAGGAACTGGACCGCTCCAAGCTGCCTAACTGGAAAAACCTCGATCCTGCGTTGCTCAAGGCCGTTGGCGATGCCAGCGACAAAGACAACAAACATGCGTTCCCGTACATGTGGGGCACCATCGGTATTGGCTACAACCCTGAGAAGGTCAAGGCCGCTCTAGGTGTCGACACCATCGATTCCTGGGACGTGCTGTTCAAGCCGGAGAACGCTGCCAAGCTCAAAAGCTGCGGCATAAGCTTCCTCGACTCGCCGACCGAAATGCTCCCGGCCGCCCTGCATTACCTGGGCTACCCGACCGATTCGCAAGACAAGAAACAATTGGCTGAAGCCGAAGCGCTGTTCCTGAAAATTCGTCCTTCGGTTGGCTACTTCCACTCGTCCAAGTACATCTCCGACCTTGCCAACGGCAACATCTGCGTAGCCGTGGGTTACTCGGGTGACCTTGAACAGTCCATTTCCCGCGCCAAAGAAGCCGGTGACAAGGTCAAGCTCAAGTATGTGATCCCTAAAGAAGGTGCTGGCAGCTTCTACGACATGGTCGCCATTCCCGAGGATGCCGAGAACGTTGACGCCGCTTATGCCTGGATGAACTTCCTGATGCAGCCTGAGATCATGGCCGAGATCACTAACAGCGTGCGTTTCCCGAACGGTAACAAGGCTGCAACGCCGCTAGTGAATAAAGACATCTCTGGCGACCCGAGCATTTACCCGTCCGATGACGTGAAGGCCAAGCTGTACGCAATCAGCGATTTGCCGCCAACAACCTTGCGTTTGTTGACGCGCAGCTGGACCAAAATCAAGTCAGGCAAGTAACTACCTGTAGCCGCTGCCGCAGGCTGCGATTGAGCCCGAAGGGCTCACGCTGTTTTCGGTCACTTGAAGGCCCTTCTGGCCTTATCGCAGCCTTCGGCAGCGGCTAAAAAATCAGGTAAGTGCTTAATAAATAGCGGAAAACTTTGCTGTGTCGGTTTATCGAGGGTAAGTTGCGCGCCGGTTTTGTCTTTGGCGGCTCGGCTGCCGTGTGACGCGGGCAACTCAGGCCCAACTATATTGAGGACCATCACGTGTCTATATCTTTGTTTCGCAAGACCTTGCTGGTCGGAGCCGGTTTGACGCTTGCCGTCAGCGTACAAGCGGCACCTACAGTGCACATTTATAACTGGTCGGACTACATCGCACCGAACACGCTGAGTGATTTCGAAGCCGCTACCGGTATCAAACCGGTGTATGACGTATTCGACTCCAACGAAACCCTTGAAGGCAAATTGCTGGCCGGGCGTACCGGTTATGACGTGGTCGTTCCGTCTAACCATTTCCTGGGCAAGCAGATCAAGGCGGGCGCGTTCCAGAAGCTCGACATGTCGCAGTTGCCGAACTATTCCAACCTCGACCCGGCCCTGCTCAAGCGCCTTCAGGCCAACGACCCGGGTAACCAATATGCCGTGCCGTACCTGTGGGGCACCAACGGGATTGGTTACAACGTCGATAAAGTCAAAGAAGTACTGGGGGTCGACAGCATTGACTCCTGGGATGTGGTGTTCAAACCCGAGAACATGAAGAAGCTGACCAAGTGCGGCGTAGCCTTCCTGGATTCGGCTGATGAAATGCTGCCTACCGTACTCAACTACCTGGGCCTGGATGCCAACAGCACCAACCCCAAGGACTACAAAAAAGCAGAAGCAACACTGATGTCGGTGCGTCCATACGTCACCTACTTCCACTCTTCCAAATACATTTCCGACCTGGCCAACGGCAACATCTGTGTGGCGATTGGCTTCTCCGGTGATGTATTCCAGGCCAAGGCTCGGGCCGCAGATGCCAAGAAAGGCGTGAATATCGCGTATATCGTGCCCAAGGAAGGCGGCGCGCTGTGGTTTGACATGCTGGCCATCCCCAAGGATTCCAGCAACGTCAAGGAGGCTCACGCGTTCATCAATTACCTGCTCAAGCCTGAAGTGATCGCTCAAGTCAGCGACTATGTTGGTTATGCCAACCCCAATCCTGCGGCTGACAAGGTGATGGATGAGTCCATTCGTACCGACGAAGCGGTTTACCCAACCCAGGCGGTGCTGGACAAAACGTACGTTTCAACCGAGTTACCGCCGAAAGTACAGCGTCTGATGACGCGTACGTGGACCAAGGTCAAGACGGGCAAGTAATCTCGCAAGACCACCTATCCAAGGCTCGATCATCTAGGTCGGGCTGCTAAATTTGTTGGGAGTTTCGTAATGGCTGTTGCCTCCGGCGCCTATAAGAAAGCCCTCGAGGGCGACCAGACACCTAAGCAGGTGCTGGTCAAAATCGACCGGGTCACGAAAAAATTCGACGAGACGATTGCCGTGGACGACGTGTCCCTGGAAATCAACAAGGGCGAAATTTTCGCCATGCTCGGCGGATCGGGATCGGGCAAATCTACCTTGCTGCGCATGCTGGCAGGCTTCGAGCGCCCAACAGAGGGTCGTATTTTCCTCGACGGTGTCGACATCACTGATATGCCGCCCTATGAGCGCCCGATCAACATGATGTTCCAGTCCTATGCATTGTTCCCGCATATGACCGTGGCGCAAAACATCGCCTTCGGCCTCAAGCAGGACAAAATGTCCAACGCCGAGATCGATGCCCGCGTCGGCGAAATGCTCAAGTTGGTACACATGAACCAGTACGCCAAACGCAAGCCGCATCAGTTGTCTGGTGGTCAGCGTCAGCGTGTGGCCTGGCCCGTTCGTTGGCCAAGCGTCCGAAATTGCTGTTGCTCGACGAGCCGATGGGCGCTGGACAAAAAACTGCGTTCGCAGATGCAGCTCGAACTGGTACAGATCATCGAGCGCGTAGGCGTGACCTGCGTGATGGTGACTCACGACCAGGAAGAAGCCATGACCATGGCTGAGCGTATCGCCATCATGCACCTGGGCTGGATCGCCAATCGGCAGCCCGGTAGATATTTGAAGCACCCGTCAGCCGTGGTCTGCGAGTTTATCGGCAATGTGAATTCCTTTCGACGGTGAAGGTCGACGACGCGGAAGGCTACGCGCATCAAGCCCGGAATTGGAGAACGACATACGTCGGCACGGTGTGACCTCGGTGGAGACAAACGACACCTACGCCATCCGCCCGGAAAAAATGCTCGTCACACCCGAGTCCGCCTATAACTGGTCGCAGGGCAAGGTGCATGACATCGCCTACCTCGGCGGGCACTCGGTATTTATGTGGAGTTGCCTGGCGGCAAGATTGTCCAGTCGTTCATGGCCAATGCCGAACGCCGTGGCGCCCGCCCGACCTGGGACGACGAAGTCTACGTCTGGTGGGAAGACGACAGCGGCGTGGTACTGCGCTCATGAACATGCGAAAACTCAAACGCCGACTGCAACGAATAACCCCCGGTGGCCGTCAAGTGGTCATCGGGATTCCATTCCTGTGGCTGTTTCTGTTCTTCATGCTGCCGTTCTTTATCGTACTGAAGATCAGTTTTGCTGAGGCTGACGTCGCCATTCCGCCGTACACCGAGATCTACGGCTACGTTGATCAAAAAATCCAGATGCTGCTGAACCTGGGCAACTACGCCATGCTGGGCGACGACGAGTTGTACCTCGCCGCCTACCTGGGCTCGTTGAAGATGGCCTTTTTCAGCACGGCGTTGTGCCTGCTGATCGGTTATCCGATGGCCTACGCCATCGCCAATGCGCGCAAAGAGATGCAGACCGTACTGGTGCTGCTGATCATGATGCCGACCTGGACCGCGATCCTGATTCGTGTGTATGCCTGGATGGGTATCCTCAGCAACAACGGCCTGCTCAATGGCTTCCTGATGTCGATGGGCTGGATCAACGAACCGTTGCAGATCCTCAACACCAATATCGCGGTGTATATCGGCATCGTGTATTCGTACTTGCCGTTTATGATCCTGCCGCTGTACGCCAACCTCGTGAAACATGACAACAGCTTGCTGGAAGCTGCGTCCGACCTGGGTTCGAGCACTTTCAACAGCTTCTGGAAAATCACCGTTCCGCTGTCCAAAAACGGCATTATCGCCGGCTGCATGCTGGTGTTTATCCCGGTGGTAGGCGAGTTCGTGATCCCGGAACTGCTGGGCGGGCCGGAAACCCTGATGATCGGTAAAGTGTTGTGGCAAGAGTTCTTCAACAACCGTGACTGGCCGGTAGCCTCCGCGCTTGCTGTGGTCATGCTGGCGATCCTGATCGTGCCCATCATTCTGTTCAACCGCAGCCAGGCTAAAGAGCTGGAGGGCAAGATATGAATCGCTTCCGTTTTTCTAGCTTTATGTTGGTCGCGGGGTTGTTGTTCATCTACCTGCCGATGCTGATCCTGGTGCTCTACTCGTTCAACGCCTCCAAGCTGGTGACGGTATGGGGCGGTTGGTCGCTGAAGTGGTACGTGGGCCTGCTGGACAACACCCAGCTGATGGGCTCGGTCATGCGTTCGCTGGAAATCGCCTTGTACACGGCGGTTGCAGCGGTGGCGCTGGGTACCTTGGCGGCGTTTGTACTGACCCGTATCAGCCACTTCAAGGGCCGCACGCTGTTTGGCGGCTTGGTGACTGCGCCGTTGGTAATGCCGGAAGTGATCACCGGTCTGTCGCTGTTGCTGCTGTTCGTGGCCATGGCGCAGATGATTGGCTGGCCGCAAGAACGCGGTATCGTCACCATCTGGATCGCCCACACCACGTTCTGCTCGGCCTATGTGGCCGTGGTGGTGTCGTCGCGTCTGCGTGAGCTGGACCTGTCGATCGAAGAAGCGGCCATGGACCTGGGTGCCAAACCGTGGAAAGTGTTCTTTCTGATCACCATCCCAATGATCGCGCCTTCATTGGCGGCGGGAGCCATGATGTCCTTTGCCCTGTCGCTGGACGACCTGGTATTGGCCAGCTTCGTGTCTGGTCCGGGGTCTACGACCCTGCCGATGGAAGTGTTCTCGGCGGTGCGTCTGGGGGTTAAACCCGAGATCAACGCCGTGGCCAGCCTGATTCTGCTGGCGGTGTCGCTGGTGACATTTATGGTGTGGTTCTTCAGCCGCCGCGCTGAGGAACACCGCAAAAAGGCCATTCAGCAAGCTATCGACGAGTCGATGGCCGAGTCCTGGAAACAGCCTGACGTGCGTCGGCCGCAGTCGACAAACGCGGTTTAAGTCTCGCGTGATAAAAAACCTCGCCTCCTGTGAAAGGTCGGCGAGGTTTTTTTATGGGGGCAGGAAACACGGCAATTTTTTGTAGCCGCTGCCGCAGGCTACGATGGAGTGCTCAGCAGTCCATCAGAAGGACCTGCGGTCCTTATCGCAGCCTGCGGCAGCGGCTACACAATCATCTAAGGCTTGGCGACTTTCCAGGCGCCGTCCATTTTACCGTCGCCGGTCATGTCGCCAGCAGCCTTGTCCATGACAAAGGTGTACAGCGGCTTGCCGTCGTAGGCCCACTGCATGGTGCCGTCATCACGCTTGACCATGGTCCACTTGCCCATGTCGTTATGATTACCTTCGACCATCAGCGGCGGCCAGTTGGTCGCGCACTTGTCGTTGCACATGGATTTGCCACCCGCATCCTTGGCGAAGGTGTAGAGCGTCATGCCTTTGTGGTCGACGAGCATGCCATCTTTGGTCATCGCCGGATCAGCTGCAAACGCCAGCCCTGGCAAGGTGAATGCTGCGGCTAGCAGCAATGTCTTTAGGGAAAGCGAACTAGAGGTCATCGGAATCGTCCTTTATGTGGTTGTACGATTTGAACTCAAAGCGTAGTTCACTAACCTACAGAACGCGTCCGATACCCAAAGCTGTCACACGACTGCAATAATTCCGTTATCTAATGCGCCACAAGACAGTTAAATGACACGAGGGTTACGGCATGGTTGGCAGGAGCATTTTGATCGTTGATGACGAGGCGCCGATTCGTGAGATGATCGCCGTGGCCTTGGAAATGGCGGGCTACGACTGCCTGGAAGCCGATAATGCTCAGGACGCTCACGCCATTATCGTGGACCGTAAACCGGACCTGATTCTGCTCGACTGGATGCTGCCCGGCGGCACGTCCGGCATCGAGTTGGCCCGACGCCTCAAGCGCGAAGAGCTGACCAGTGATATTCCGATCATCATGCTGACGGCCAAAGGTGAAGAGGACAACAAGATTCAGGGCCTGGAAGTCGGCGCTGATGACTACATCACCAAGCCGTTTTCCCCACGTGAACTGGTAGCCCGCCTCAAGGCCGTACTACGCCGCGCAGGCCCGGCCGATGCAGAATCCCCTATCGAGATCGGTGGCTTGCTGCTCGATCCGATCAGTCACCGTGTGACCATCGACGGCACCCCGGCCGAAATGGGCCCTACTGAATACCGCCTGCTGCAATTCTTCATGACCCACCAGGAGCGTGCCTACACGCGTGGCCAATTGCTCGACCAGGTCTGGGGCGGCAACGTGTACGTGGAAGAGCGCACCGTGGACGTGCACATCCGCCGCCTGCGCAAAGCGCTCGGTGAGGCATACGAAAATCTGGTACAAACCGTGCGTGGCACCGGTTACCGGTTTTCGACCAAGGCCTGATACCGGCTTTATCTGATCCAACGGCAAGCAAGGACCCGCGCGACGTGAATCAAAACTGGCATGGCACTCTGATTCGTCATTTGTTGCTTCTGGTCGCCGCCTGCCTGGTGGTCGGGTTGCTCAGTGGCTATTACGGCTGGAGCCTGGCCATAGGCCTGGCGTTCTATCTGGGCTGGACCCTCAAGCAGTTGCTGCGTTTGCACGAGTGGCTGCGCCAGCACAAACCCGACGAAGCACCGCCCGATGGCTATGGCCTGTGGGGCGAGGTGTTTGACAGCATCTACCACCTGCAACGCCGCGATCAGCGGGTACGCGGGCGCCTGCAAGCGGTAATCGATCGGGTGCAGGAGTCTACGGCAGCCCTGCAGGACGCGGTCATCATGCTCGACAGCGACGGCAACCTGGAATGGTGGAACCGCGCTGCAGAGACATTGCTGGGCCTGAAGACGCCTCAGGACAGCGGTCAGCCAGTGACCAATCTGGTGCGCCACCCGCGCTTCAAGGAATACTTCGAGCAGGACAACTATAGCGAGCCGCTGGATATCCCTTCGCCGGTCAACGATCACCTGCGCATCCAGCTCTATATCACTCGCTACGGTAACAACGAACACTTGATGCTGGTGCGCGACGTGACGCGGATTCATCAGCTGGAGCAGATGCGTAAAGACTTTATCGCCAACGTATCCCACGAGCTGCGCACGCCATTGACGGTGATCTGCGGCTATCTGGAAACCCTGCTCGATAACGTCGATGACGTGAACCCGCGTTGGAAGCGCCCGCTGTCGCAAATGCAGCAACAGGGTGAACGCATGCAGACCTTGCTCAACGATTTGCTGCTGCTGGCCAAGCTCGAAGCCACGGACTACCCGTCTGATAACCAGCCGGTGGCCATCGACACGTTACTGCGCTCGATCAAAAGCGATGCCCAGGCCTTATCCGGGCAACGCAATCAGACCATTACCCTCGACGTTGAGGCCGATTGCGCGCTCAAAGGCAGTGAAGCCGAGTTGCGTAGCGCATTTTCCAACCTGGTTTTTAATGCAGTCAAATACACCCCGGATGGCGGCAGTGTGCGCATTCGCTGGTGGGCAGACAGCACGGGTGCGCACCTGAGCGTGCAGGATTCGGGTGTGGGCATCGACAAAAAACACTTGCCGCGCCTCACGGAACGCTTCTACCGCGTCGACTCCAGCCGCAACGCCAGCACGGGCGGCACCGGGTTGGGGTTGGCCATTGTCAAACATGTGCTGTTACGCCATCGCGCACGCCTGGAGATCAGCAGCGTGTTGGGTCATGGCAGTACGTTTACCTGCCATTTCGCCCCGGTTCAGGTGGCCAAACCACGACTGCAGACGCAGGTTGACTAGGCCCTGTGGCCTTTTCCCACTAGGCAAGGGCCACATCAGCCGTTACATTGCTTGGCCTTACCTCCCTATTTGTAACGACGGAACCCGTAAAACTCCATCATGGACCCTTCCCCTGGCTTGACCCTCGCGACACTCTTCGCCGACTTCGGCATGATTCTTTTTGCTCTGATCCTGGTTTTGCTCAACGGTTTTTTCGTTGCGGCCGAATTCGCCATGGTCAAACTGCGCTCCACCCGGGTCGAGGCCATCGCCGACGTCAACGGCTGGCGCGGGCAGATCCTGCGCACCGTGCACAATCAGCTCGACGCTTACCTCTCGGCTTGCCAACTGGGTATTACCCTGGCATCGCTGGGCCTGGGCTGGGTCGGTGAACCGGCGTTCGCTCACATCCTGGAACCGCTGCTGGGTGCAATCGGTGTCGAGTCGCCTGAAGTAATCAAGGGCGTATCGTTCTTTGCCGCCTTCTTTATTATTTCGTACCTGCACATCGTGGTTGGCGAGCTGGCTCCCAAGTCGTGGGCCATCCGCAAGCCAGAGACCCTGTCGCTGTGGACCGCCGTGCCGCTGTACCTGTTCTACTGGGCCATGTACCCGGCTATTTACCTGCTCAACGCCAGCGCCAACGCGATTTTGCGGATTGCCGGTCAAGGTGAGCCTGGCGCTCACCACGATCACGCCTACAGCCGCGAAGAACTCAAACTGATCCTGCACTCGAGCCGTGGTCAGGACCCGAGCGACCAGGGCATGCGCGTGTTGGCTTCGGCGGTCGAAATGGGCGAGCTGGAAGTGGTCGACTGGGCCAACTCCCGCGAAGACCTGGTGACTCTGGATTCCAAGGCACCGCTCAAGGAAATCCTGGCGCTGTTCCGTCGCCACAAGTTCAGCCGTTACCCGGTGTACGACGCCGATACCAATACTTTCGTCGGCCTGCTGCACATCAAGGACCTGCTGCTTGAGCTGGCTGACCTTGATCACTTGCCAGAGACGTTCAACCTTGAAGAGCTGACCCGGCCGCTGGAACGCGTATCGCGGCATATGCCGCTGTCGCAATTGCTTGAGCAGTTCCGCAAGGGCGGCGCGCACTTTGCCCTGGTCGAAGAAGCTGACGGCAAGGTCGTGGGCTACCTGACTATGGAAGACGTGCTGGAAGTACTGGTTGGCGATATCCAGGACGAACACCGCAAGGCCGAGCGCGGCATCCTGTCTTATCAGCCCGGCAAACTGCTGGTACGCGGTGACACACCGCTGTTCAAGATCGAGCGCCTGCTGGGTGTGGATCTGGACCATGTTGAGGCCGAAACCGTCGCAGGCCTGATCTACGACACCCTCAAGCGGGTACCCGCCGAAGAAGAGCAACTGGAAGTCGAAGGTTTGCGCATTATCATCAAAAAGATGAAAGGCCCGAAAATCGTATTGGCCAAGGTTCTTAAGCTGGATTAAAGACCATATGACCTGTAGCCGCTGACGAGGAACGAAGGCTGCGATCGGCGGCGCAGCCGTCGTAACATCAGGTTATCCGGTGTTCCAGGCACTCCTCTTGTTCATGTTCTGCGACGGCTTCGCCGCCGATCGCAGCCGCGCTGCTCTCCTCAGCGGCTACAAACCCTCCTGTAAGAATTTTTACCGGCGAAAGCTGGTTGAAAGCTTCCCCCTCTAGCATCAGGTCATCACCGGCAACAGACCGGTTGGCCTGGCATGCGCATAACACGCAGTCAGAGCCCTACTACAACAATAAGGGTGACTTTCATGCTGACCTTCCTTGGCTTTGCCATGGTCATTACATTTATGTACCTGATCATGACCAAGCGCCTTTCCGCCCTGATAGCCCTGATTCTGGTACCCATCCTGTTTGCCGTGTTCGGTGGTTTTGCGCCGAAAATCGGGCCGATGATGCTTGAAGGCATCACCAAGCTTGCCCCGACCGGGGTGATGCTGATGTTTGCCATTCTCTACTTTGCTCTGATGATCGATTCGGGCTTGTTTGACCCGGCGGTGCGCAAGATCCTCAAGTTGGTCAAAGGCGACCCGCTGAAGATCTCGGTGGGCACTGCGGTGCTGGCACTGGTGGTCTCTCTGGATGGCGACGGCGCGACCACTTACATGATTTGCGTGGCAGCTATGCTGCCACTCTACAGCCGTATCGGCATGAGCCCGCGGATCATGGCTGGCCTGATCATTCTGGCGGGTGGCGTGATGAACATGACGCCCTGGGGCGGCCCGACCGCCCGGGCGGCCAGTGCGCTGCATGTCGACCCTTCGGACATTTTTGTGCCAATGATCCCGGCAATGCTCGCTGGCTGCGTGGCGATCCTGGCTATCGCCTGGTTCTACGGCAAGCGTGAGCGTGCGCGTCTGGGTGAGCTGCACCTGCACGGCGATGGTGATGAAATCGACCACAGCGAAATCAGCGTCTCGCAATACCCGGATGCCCGTCGGCCAAAACTGATCTGGTTCAACGGCGCGTTAACCCTGGCGCTGATGGTCGCCCTGATCGCCGGTTTGCTGCCTCTGCCCGTGCTGTTTATGGTCGCGTTCAGCATCGCGATGATCGTCAACTACCCTTGCCTGCAACAGCAAAAAGACCGCGTCGCGGCACATGCGGGCAGCGTATTGGCGGTAGTCGGGCTGATTTTTGCGGCAGGTATCTTTACTGGCATCCTGTCGGGCACCGGCATGGTCGACGCCATGTCCAAAAGCCTGCTGGCCGTGATCCCGCCTGCGCTCGGGCCTTACCTGGCGGTAATCACCGCGCTGGTGAGTATGCCGTTCACCTTCTTCATGTCCAACGATGCGTTCTACTACGGTGTACTGCCTGTGTTGGCAGAAGCCGCCAGCCATTACGGCATCACCGCGGCCGAAATGGCCCGCGCCTCGATTGTTGGCCAGCCTGTGCATTTGCTCAGCCCGTTGGTGCCATCGACCTACTTGCTGGTGGCTCTGGCTGGTATCGAGTTTGGTGATCACCAGCGCTTCACCCTGAAATGGGCAATTCTGGTGTGCATGTGCATCATGGTTGCGGCGTTGCTGCTGGGGACATTCCCGCTGTTCAGTACGCTGTAACACATCTGTCATACCCCCTGTGGGAGCGGGCTTGCTCGCGATGGCATCGACGCGGTCATTCAGATAAACCGCGTTGCCTGCATCGCGAGCAAGCCCGCTCCCACAGGTACATCATTGCCCAGAAGAGTTTCAACCCTCCGCCAGCTATGCGATGCTGGCGTTCTGCTCAAATGCCGACTACATCTTAAGAAACATCTGTAAGAACGGCCCGCAGCTATCTGATCCTTAGACACATCCATTACAGGGAGCCAGCATGCTGACCCTGCTCAATCTGCTTTCAGCCGTGACCCTGTTGATCTGGGGCACGCATATCGTCCGAACCGGCATTCTGCGGGTCTACGGCACCAACCTGCGTCATGTCATCGGGCAAAACGTGTCCCGGCGCATGTTTGCCTTTGTCGCCGGGATCGTGGTCACGGCCATGGTGCAGAGCAGCAACGCCACGGCCATGCTGGTCACATCATTTGTCGGCCAGGGGCTGATGGCACTCACCCCCGCGCTGGCAACCATGCTCGGTGCCGATGTCGGTACGGCCCTGATGGCCCGAGTGCTGACCTTCGACCTGTCGTGGTTGTCCCCGCTGCTGATTTTCCTGGGTGTGATTTTCTTTCTGACCCGCAAGCAAACCCGTGCCGGACAACTGGGCCGCGTCGGGATCGGTCTGGGGCTGATTATCCTGGCGCTGCAACTGATCGTCGAAGCGGCCTCACCGATCACCCATGCCCAAGGCGTAAAGGTGATTTTCGCCTCGTTGACCGGCGACATACTGCTGGATGCGCTGGTCGGCGCCCTGTTCGCGATGATTTCCTACTCAAGCTTGGCGGCCGTGCTGCTGACCGCCACATTGGCTGGCGCCGGCGTGATCAGCCTGCACGTGGCAATCGGCTTGGTGATTGGCGCCAATATTGGCAGCGGCGTGCTGGCGTTTCTCAGTACCAATATGCAAAACGCCGCCGGACGTCAGGTGGCTCTGGGTAGCCTGCTGTACAAACTTATCGGCCTGTTGCTGATCATGCCCGTGCTCAATCCGCTGGTGGCCTGGATGGACAGCCTCAGCTACAGCGCGCAAGAGTTGGTGATTGGTTTTCACCTGCTCTACAACACCGTGCGCTGCTTTTTGATGTTGCCGACAGTGAGTCTGATGGCGCGCATTTGCGCCTGGCTGCTGCCCGAGCGCGAACAAACCAACGGCGTGGTCAAGCCGCGTCATCTGGACCCGGCAGCGCTCGACACACCGAGCCTGGCACTGACCAACGCAGTGCGCGAGACCCTGCGCATTGGCGACCTGATCGACACCATGTTGGTCAATATGCTCGATGTTCTGCGCGGCAAGCAGACCGCCGTCACCCAGGAAATGCGCACCCTGAGCGATGAAGTCGAAGTGCTGTACAGCGCAGTCAAACTCTACCTGGCGCAGATGCCCAGGGAAGACTTGAGTGAGCAAGACAGCCGACGTTGGGCAGAAATCATCGAATTGGCGATCAACCTCAAGCTTGCCAGCGACGTGATCGAACGCATGCTGCGTAAAGTCCAGCAGCAGAAAACCTCGCAGCGCCGATCGTTTTCAGAAACGGGGCTGGAGGAGCTTGTGGGGCTGCAAACCCAGTTGATCGAAAACCTGCGCCTTGGGCTGACGGTTTTCCTCAGCTCCGATCCTCAGAGCGCACGCCAGCTGTTGCGCGAAAAGCGCCGCTTTCGCGCGCAAGAGCGGCGTTTGGCCCACGCTCACGTGAGTCGTCTGCAACGTAAAATCACTCAAAGTATCGAGACCAGTTCAATGCACCTGGAGCTGATCGCTGATATGCAGCGCCTGAATTCGCTGTTCTGTGGCAGCGCTTATGTG
The DNA here is from genome assembly GCF_025426255.1 of Pseudomonas fragi. Taxonomy (GTDB): domain Bacteria; phylum Pseudomonadota; class Gammaproteobacteria; order Pseudomonadales; family Pseudomonadaceae; genus Aquipseudomonas; species Aquipseudomonas kulmbachensis. The sequence continues at coordinate 64,472 of NZ_CP104861.1, forward strand.
GTGCTGGAAACCTCTGAAACCGGAGCGCTGGAGCTCAATGACGCAGCTGATACCCAGCATTCACCTTGAACGTTGTGGGGCGGGCTGTTGTCAGCCGGTAAGCAGCGACTAAGCTGCACGGGCTCAAGGATTCGAGAATTCAGGGATTTTTTATGCGTTGCCTGCTGTTCATCTGTTTACTGCTTGGCGCAACTCAGGGCTTTGCCCTTGATCGTTACAGTGTCGAGGGCTATCAACTGCCCAATGGTCTGCAACTGATCCTCAAACCCGGCAATGAGCGCGGTCACGTGGCCATTCGGTTGGTGGTGGGTGTGGGCCTGGATGATTTTTCATGCGCCGACCAGCAATTGCCGCACTTGCTGGAACATATGCTGTTCAGCGGGATCGACGACACTGGTGAAGGTGGCCTGGAGGAGCGCATGCAGGCGCTGGGTGGCGAGTGGAATGCCTTCACCAGCAATGCCGACACCACGTTTGTGATTGAAGCTCCGGCCAGGAACCAGCGCAAAATCCTCGACCTGCTCCTGGGCCTGCTGACCCGTACGCAACTGACCGAGCAACGTATCAGCGACGCCAAGAAAGTGGTTGAACGCGAAGACGGCGGTCATTACTCGCACTTGCAGCGTTGGCTGGACCGCCAGGACCTGGGCCACGGCGCCAGTAATCAGTTGGCGGTCGAGTTGGGGCTTAAGTGCGCCGAGCGGGCAGAAGTGCATAACCTCACGCGCCAGCAGTTAGAGGCTGTGCGCCAGAACTGGTATGCGCCCAACAATATGACGCTGATTATCGTCGGTGACCTCGACCGGCTGCTGCCAGCCTATCTGGAGCGCACCTACGGTGCGCTCGAGCCGGTTGAGCCCAGCGAACACAAACCTCTTGCCGCGATTGATGCCAAGGCCGACGCCGAGCGCGAACTGGTGCGCGGGGTGGTCGGCGACACTGCGACCCTGCACTGGCTGTTGCCGGAGCCGGTGATCGAAGGCCTGTCCGATGAAACCTGGAGCCTGCTGCGCGATTATCTGGAATGGGCGCTGTACAGCGAGCTACGGCTCAAGAAGGGCTTGTCTTACGGGCCTTGGGCTGAGCGCGAAGTGTTCGGCGGCGTGGGCTTCTTGAGCCTGAATGCGGATGTTGAACGCGATAACGTGGCCCAGGCCCGGCAGGTGGTTGAGCAACTCAAGGCGCAACTGCTCAAGGACGGGCTGGATCCGCAGATATTTGCCCGGCTCAAGAACGCCGCCATTGCCCGCAAGGCGTGGTCGGTGCAAGGCAACAGTGCGCTGGCCGATTACTATTGGTCTTCGTTGGGCGACTACGACGATGGGCACTTCGCCGACCCGGCCAAACAGCTTCAGGCCATCACCCTGAAGCAAGCCAACACGGCATTGCGCGAGTTGTTTGCCGAGCCAGGCTATGTGCGCATCGAGAAGCCGCTGTTCAGTTATCAGGGCTTGAGCATGGCCATTTTTGGCGGGTTGGTGTTGCTGGTCATCGTAGGGGTGGGCTGGCGCGCCTGGCGTCGGCGTTAACCAGTGATTGCCCGAGTCGCCAGCCTTTTGATAGCGTAAAGTCATTGCCAATTTTCGGCTGGTCGATCCAGCCGCCAGCGTGCGGAGTATTCATCGTGAGTGATCGTTCCAATCCTTGGCAATTGCAGGCCATCGTCTGCCAACTGCGCACGGCGCGAAACCAGTGGCGTACACAAAACGGGCGTGTCAGCGGGGAACAGGGCGGTCGTGAGCTGCCGTCACGTGCCGCGATGGCCGATATTCTTGAAGCCTTGTGCGGCGCATTGTTTCCAATGCGTCTGGGCCCGGTAGACCTGCGTGAAGAGAGCGAAGACTTCTATGTCGGCCACACACTGGATGTGGCGCTGAACGCGTTGCTGACCCAAGCTCGGCTGGAGCTGCGCTACGCGGCACGCCAGGGCGGGTTACCCGACGAGGGTGTGGATGCGACCGCGACCTTGCTGATTCAGGACTTTGCCTTGGCCCTGCCCGGCTTGCGCGGCATTTTGGACACCGACGTACTGGCTGCTTACCACGGCGACCCGGCGGCGCGCAGTGTGGATGAAGTGTTGTTGTGCTATCCGGGGATTCTGGCGGTGATTCATCACCGGTTGGCGCATCACCTGTACCGCGCCGGTTTGCCATTGCTGGCGCGGATCAGTGCAGAAATTGCGCACTCGGCCACCGGCATTGATATTCACCCCGGCGCGCAGATTGGCCGTAGTTTCTTTATCGATCACGGGACGGGCGTTGTGATCGGAGAAACCGCGATTATCGGCGAGCGTGTGCGGATCTATCAGGCTGTGACGCTGGGCGCCAAGCGCTTTCCGGCGGATGAGTCAGGGCAATTGCAGAAGGGCCATCCACGCCATCCGATCGTTGAGGATGATGTGGTGATCTATGCTGGCGCGACGATTTTGGGGCGCATCACCATTGGCCAGGGTTCGACCATTGGCGGCAACGTATGGCTGACCCGCAGCGTGCCCGCGGGCAGCAACCTGACCCAGGCCAATTTGCTGCACGATGATGGGACGCAGAAGTAAGATCGCGTGAACCTTGTCCCTCACCCAGCCCTCTCCCGAGGGAGAGGGAGCCGATCTTGGGTGTGGCGCAAAGCTGCTTGTGCCTTTAGTCCCCTCTCCCTCCGGGAGAGGGCAAGGGTGAGGGGCTCTTGATCTTGAATTAGCGGGCGCTACGCACGCCTTCTGCCAGCGCTGCACACAAGCTCAGCACACCATCCACCGCCTGCTCAGGCGTCGCTGCATTCTCGATCTTGTCGATCAAGGCCGAGCCCACCACCACGCCATCTGCCAACCGCGCAATCGCCGCAGCCTGTTCTGGGGTGCGGATGCCAAAGCCCACGCTGATCGGCAGGTCGGTATGGCGACGCAGACGCTCAATGGCCGCGCTCACTTGCTCGGTTGTCGCGGAACCGGCACCGGTCACGCCCGCTACCGATACGTAGTACACAAAGCCCGAGCTGCCCGCCAGCACGGTTGGCAAGCGCACATCGTCAGTGGTCGGCGTGGTCAGACGGATAAAGTCCAGGCCCGCTGCCTGCGCCGGATCGCACAGCTCGCTGTTGTGCTCGGGCGGCATGTCGACCACGATCAGGCCGTCTACACCTGCCGCTTTGGCTTCGGCAATAAACTTGGGCACACCATAGTGGTGGATCGGGTTGAAGTAGCCCATCAGCACCAACGGCGTGTTGCTGTTGTCTTCACGGAACTCGCGAACCATTTGCAGGGTTTTGGCCAAGTTCTGCTTGGCACCCAGGGCGCGGATGTTGGCCAGCTGAATCGCCGGGCCATCGGCCATTGGGTCGGTAAAGGGCATGCCCAGTTCGATCACATCGGCGCCCGCTGCAGGCAAGCCCTTGAGGATCGCCAACGAGGTGGCGTAATCCGGGTCACCGGCAGTGACGAAGGTGACCAGGGCTGCGCGATTTTGCTCCTTGAGTTCGGTGAAGCGCGTTTGCAGGCGGCTCATTAGTGTTTCTCCTGCTGGGATTGCTCTTGTTGAGAGTTTTCCATGTGGTGCATCACAGTTTGCATGTCTTTGTCGCCTCGACCGGACAGGTTGACCACCATCAGGTGATCGGCTGGCAGGGTGGGTGCGCGTTTGAATACTTCGGCCAGCGCGTGGGCGCTTTCCAGGGCCGGGATGATGCCTTCAAGGCGGCAGCATTTGTGGAAGGCGTCCAGGGCTTCGTCGTCGGTCACCGAGGTGTACTCGACGCGGCCGATGTCGTGCAACCAGGCGTGTTCAGGGCCAATGCCAGGGTAGTCGAGACCCGCTGAAATCGAGTGGGCGTCAATGATCTGGCCATCGTCGTCCTGCAACAGGAAGGTGCGGTTGCCGTGCAGTACGCCCGGCTCGCCGCCGTTGAGGCTGGCCGCGTGTTTGCCGGTTTCGATGCCGTAACCCGCCGCTTCCACGCCGATGATTTCGACGCTGGTGTCATCCAGAAACGGGTGGAACAGGCCCATCGCGTTGGAGCCGCCACCGATGCATGCCACCAGGCTGTCTGGCAGGCGTCCTTCCTGGGCTTGCATCTGGTCGCGGGTTTCCTTGCCGATCACGGCCTGGAAGTCGCGCACCATGGCTGGGTACGGGTGTGGACCCGCCACAGTACCGATCAGGTAGAAGGTGTCTTCAACGTTGGTCACCCAGTCACGCAGGGCTTCGTTCATTGCGTCTTTGAGAGTGCCGGTGCCCGCGATAACCGGGATCACTTCAGCGCCCAGCAGCTTCATGCGGAACACGTTGGCCTGCTGGCGCTCGATGTCGGTGGTGCCCATGTAGATCACGCACTGCAGACCAAAGCGCGCTGCCACGGTGGCGGTGGCCACGCCGTGCATGCCGGCGCCGGTCTCGGCAATAATGCGTTTTTTGCCCATGCGTCGCGCCAGCAGAATCTGGCCGATGCAGTTGTTGATCTTGTGCGCGCCGGTGTGGTTCAGCTCTTCGCGCTTGAGGTAGATCTTGGCGCCGCCACAGAACTCGGTGAGCCGCTCGGCGAAGTACAGCGGGCTTGGGCGGCCCACGTAGTCGCGCTGGAAGTAGGCCAGTTGCTTGATGAACTCAGGGTCTGTTTTTGCCAGCTCGTACTCGCGATCCAGATCAAGGATCAGCGGCATCAGGGTTTCAGCCACGTAACGGCCGCCGAATGAGCCAAACAGGCCATTGGCATCAGGGCCGGTACGCAAGGTGGATTGAGTCATGTGACGCTCCAGATAAAAAGTTACGAAGGTCGATGGACCTGACTTTACCCGCGACAGCCCAGGATGAAAACCGATAAGATCGCCGTAACCTGTCAGGAAAACTCACAGATATCATGAGTCGCGACCTCCCTCCCCTGAATGCCTTGCGGGCATTCGAAGCCACCGCCCGCCTGACTAGCGTCAGCCAGGCGGCCGAGCAATTGAATGTCACCCACGGCGCCGTCAGTCGCCAACTAAAAGTACTCGAAGAGCACTTGGGGGTGAGCCTGTTCGTCAAGGAAGGGCGTGGACTAAAGCTTACCGACGCCGGAACCCGCCTGCGTGATGCCAGCAGCGAAGCTTTCGAACGTCTACGAAATGTGTGCGCTGAACTCACGCAAAGCCAGGTTGATGCCCCGTTTGTGTTGGGCTGTTCAGGCAGTTTGCTGGCGCGCTGGTTTATTCCGCGCTTGGGTCGACTGAATGCCGATTTGCCGGACTTGCGCTTGCACTTGTCGGCCGGTGAAGGCGATCTCGACCCGCGACGCCCAGGGCTGGATGCCTTGCTGGTATTTGCCGAGCCGCCGTGGCCCGCGGATATGCAGGTGTATGAGTTGGTCAGTGAGCGTATTGGCCCGGTGGTCAGCCCGCGCTATGCGCGCTACGAACAACTGCGTCACGCCCCGGCCAGCGTCTTGCTCGACGAACCGTTGCTGCACACCACTTCGCGGCCTCAGGCCTGGCCAAACTGGGCGCAGCAGAATGCAATCGAATCAAAGGACTTGAAGTTCGGGCAGGGGTTTGAACACTTGTATTACTTGCTTGAGGCCGCCGTTGCGGGCCTGGGTGTGGCAATTGCCCCCGAGCCGCTGGTGGTGCAAGACCTTCAGGCTGGACGCCTGGTGGCGCCGTGGGGCTTCAACGAGACTGCGGCGCAGTTGACGTTATGGTTGCCCAAGCGCGCCGCAGATGGGCGCGCCCGGCAACTGGCGCAATGGCTCAAGGCTGAGCTTGCGCGTAGCGCGGATTAGTTGCCGCGCTTGCACATCAGGAAGGCCGCCAGCAGGCCCAGTGCGCCTATGGCAACGCCTGCGGTGGCATACGGGTGTTCCTGGGCGTATTCGCGGGTGGCGATCGCGGTTTCGCGGGTTTTGTCTTTCACTTCTTCGTAGGCATCGCTGAGCAGATGGCGCGAATGCTTGAGTGCATTCTCGGCATTGCTTTTGAGGGCGCTAAGCGTCTTTTTGGATTCGTCCGAAGCATCGTGCTTGAGGCTTTCCAGAGACTTGAGCAGGCTCTCGATCTCTGCTTCCATGCTTTGCAATGAGGCTTTACGTAAAGAGTTGCTAGCCATTAGGGCTCTCCTGCATTGATGAGTGAGGTGCTTGTTAAGTCCGACTACGCAGATTTCAGAAAGTGCAGTTGGCCTGAACTTTTCCTTTCAGATTGCCTACAAAGTATTTAGCACAATCGCTGCTAGGCTTTGATCTACGACAAAGGAGAACGTTATGTCTGACCATCACACCTACAAGAAAGTTGAACTGGTAGGCTCGTCCCCGAGCAGCATAGAAGACGCCATCGGTAATGCACTGGCCGAAGCCAACAAAAGCATCAAACACATGGAATGGTTCGAAGTGATCGACACCCGCGGGCACATCAAGGACGGCAAGGTGGCGCACTATCAGGTGACACTCAAAATCGGTTTTCGGATTGCTACCAGTTGATTTGACACAGCCTTTTGATCAGCGGGCTGGCCGTTTGCCATAAAGTCCGCTACACCGTCTGGGTGCAATGCGGCACATGCGCATTGCACCCTTTTTGTTTTGACCGGGGAATGTGACCGATGAAAAAGATTTTATTGGCTGTAGGTTTGCTGAGTCTGGCAGGAACGGCGTTTGCACAGGGCAAGCCTTGTGAAGAACTGAAAAGCGAAATCGCCGCGAAGATTGAGGCTCACGGGACCCAGCATTATTCGCTGACCACTGTGGAAAAAGGCACTTCGGCTGACGGCAAAGTAGTGGGTACCTGCGAAGGCGGTACCAAGGAAATCGTCTACAAGCGCGGGTAATTCTCTGCGGGAGCGAGCCTGCTCGCGATGCCAGACGACGCGGTGTTTCAGTTGAACTGCGTCGATGCCATCGCGAGCAGGCTCGCTCCCACGTTTGCTTTAGGGTTAAGCCTCTTTCATCACCTGCGACAGCAATTCATACGAATGAATGCGGTCTGCATGTTCATACAAATCACAGGTAAAGATCAGCTCGTCCGCTTGGGTTTGTTCAATCAAGACGTCCAGTTTGGCGCGAATTTTCTGCGGGCTGCCGACCATAGCCAGACCCAGGAAGCTCATCACCGCCTCTTTCTCGTGGGGCAACCACAGGCCATCCATCGTTTCCACAGGTGGGCGCTGCACCAGGCTTTGCCCACGCATCAACGCCAAAATCCGCTGTTGTACAGAAGTGGCCAGATACTCGGCCTGCTCGTCGGTATCGGCTGCAACCAGCGGAATGCCAAGCATCACGTAAGGTTTGTCGAGGGTCGCCGATGGCTTGAAGTGGTTGCGATACACGCGAATCGCTTCGTGCATCAAGCGCGGTGCGAAATGTGAGGCAAAGGCGTAAGGCAAGCCAAGTTCACCGGCCAGTTGTGCACTGAACAAGCTGGAGCCCAGCAGCCAGACCGGTACGTTGCTCCCGGTGCCCGGCATGGCGATTATCTGTTGGTCCGGGGTGCGCGGGCCCAGATAGCGCATCAACTCGGCCACATCCTGCGGGAAGTCATCGGCACTGCCTGAACGCTCACGGCGCAGGGCGCGGGCGGTCATCTGGTCCGAACCCGGCGCACGACCAAGGCCCAGATCGATCCGCCCCGGGTACAGACTTTCCAGAGTGCCGAACTGCTCGGCGATCACCAGCGGCGCATGGTTGGGCAGCATCACGCCACCCGAGCCCACGCGAATGGTCGAAGTGCCCCCGGCCAGATAACCGATCAATACCGAGGTCGCCGAGCTGGCGATGCCGTCCATATTGTGGTGTTCGGCGACCCAGAAACGGTTGTAACCCAACTTTTCTACGTGCTGTGCCAAGTCCAGCGAATTGCGCAACGACTGGGCGGCGCTGCCATTTTCGCGCACAGGCACCAGGTCGAGGGTCGAGAATTTGATGTCAGACAATCGTTTCATCAGCTGGCTACTCCAGGTGGGATGCAGGTCAAGGTGCTCGCTTGATCTGCCAGTGCTTACAGCAATATGGGCATATACCCGAGTTTCAATGGTGGGCAGGGAATTGATCCGATAAAAATGACGACTGGTCCGACAAGATGAACTTTGTGAGACGAACTACCCTCACTAGTTCATTCAAGGCGTGAAACCTTCGCGCCGTACTTCAGGAGGCACGCATGAGTATCAAAAAGAAAGCATCGGCTCATTGGGCAGGCGACCTTAAAACCGGCATCGGCTCCATCTCCACGGAAACCGGCGTGCTGCGCGAAGCGCCATATGGCTTCAAGGCCCGGTTTGAAGGCGGCAAGGGCACCAACCCCGAAGAGCTGATTGGCGCAGCCCATGCAGGCTGCTTTTCGATGGCGCTGTCGATGATCCTCGGTGATGCTGGCCTCAAGGCCGACAGTATCGACACCACTGCCGAGGTTACGCTGGATCAGGTGGACGGCGGCTTTGCGATCACTGCCGTGCATCTGGTGCTCAAGGCCAAAGTGCCCGGCGCAACCCAGGCGCAATTTGACGAACTGACCACCAAGGCGAAGGAAGGCTGTCCGGTGTCCAAGGTGCTGAATGCGAAAATCACTCTCGACGCCACGCTGGTGAGCTGACGGTACACGCCGCCCCGCAGCCATAAGCGGGGCGGCGTTGGCCCGGGCAGTTGGTACCCGGCTGCGACAGATCAGTCCTGTGCTGCGCTAAATGTGATCGAATGATCGCCACTCGCGTCAGATCATGACTTTGCGTCCTGCCTCAAGGGAGTCTCACCATGAAACGTTTTGCTCTAGCTGTTGTTTGCTGCGCCATGGCTACTTCGGCCTTGGCTGCCCCCAAGCCGTGTGAAGAACTGAAGGCTGAAATCGAAGCCAAGATCCAGGCCAACAATGTGTCGTCCTACACGCTGGAAATCGTGACTACCGAAGACGTCCATGACGAGAATATGGTGGTTGGGTCGTGCGAATACGGCAGCAAAAAAATCATTTATCAGAACAACGATCGTCAGGCCTCACGGTAAGCAGTTAACCAGCCGCTCCTCGGCCACCACCTTGCCCGCTGCGTTGTACAGTCGGGCGTAGGCGTTGAAACCCAGCGAGCGTGTTTGCAACCGGTAATGCTGGCCGGGCTCGAAGTTATCGTAATTGACGGTGACATAGCACAGCCGTTCCTGCGGATCGCTGAACATGCCCATGCCGCCGACAAATACCTCGAAATCGAAACGCACCATCAATTCATGGCTGCCTGGGGTGACTTGAAAGTAGCGTCCGTCGCTCATGCGCTGATTGTCCAGGCGCTCTGCCATCACCAGCTTGCCGGTTTGTGTTTCAAGGTCGACCCAGGCCATCTTCGGGTCCGGCGCGGGCAATGGCGTGCTGACGCAAGCGCTCAGCAGGCAGGCTGTCAGCAATAGCAAAAACGTGCGCATGGTGATTTCCACAAGGGTGTGAAGCACAAGCATAGCGCTGATCCATTGGCCTATCGCGTGTCGCCTTCGGTTAATCTTGCGCCACTCGCCTATCGAGATCGCTTTATGACGTTGCGTATTCGCTGCCTGCTCGCCATTGCCCTGATACCGCTGCTCAATGGCTGTTCCAGTGCTGCGTACTACGCTCAATTGGCCGATGGCCAATGGCAATTATTAAAAGCCCGCCAGCCGGTGGCCAAGGTGATTGCCGACCCGCAGCAGCCGCCTGTCCTGCGCCAGCATCTGGCTAATGCCCAGGCTGCCCGCACCTTTGCCAGCCAGCATTTGTACCTGCCGGACAATCAGAGCTATCGCCTGTATGCCGACCTCAAACGGCCCTATGTGGTGTGGAATGTATTTGCCACCCCAGAGTTTTCCCTCAACCCCGTGACCCATTGCTTTCCGATTGCCGGGTGCGTGGCCTACCGAGGTTTTTACAGCCAGGGTGCGGCGCGCGGCGAAGCGGCCCTGCAACATCAGCAGGGCAATGACGTGCTTATCAGTGGGGTCGAGGCTTACTCGACGTTGGGCTGGTTTGATGACCCTATCCTCAACAGCATGCTCACCTGGGGCGATGAGCGCCTGGCCACCCTGATTTTTCACGAACTGGCGCACCAGCGCGTCTATGTGAAGGATGACAGTGAGTTCAATGAGTCTTTTGCCAGCTTCGTTGATCAGGAAGGTACCCGCCAATGGCGCGCCCACCAAGGGCTGCCGCCCTCAAGCCGCGATAGCTTGAAGCAGCGCGAGCAGTTTGTCGGGTTAGTACTCAACACCCGTCAGCGCCTGCAAGACCTCTACGCGCAGCCTGTGCCTGACGCTGAAATGCGTCAGCGCAAAGCTGCAGAGTTTGAGCGAATGCGCCGCGAGTACCGTCAGTTACGCCATAAGGAATGGGCTGGGAATAATCGGTTTGATGCGTGGGTCAATGCGCCGATGAATAACGCAAAGCTGCTGCCGTTTGGCCTGTACGACCAATGGGTGCCGGCTTTCGCTGCGCTGTTTGAACACCTTGATCGCGATTGGCCAAGGTTTTATCGCGAGGTTGAACAACTCGGCAAACTGCCCCGACAACAGCGCAAGGCTGCTTTGGAGCAGTGGGCGCGAGCCAACAGTCAGCTGGACTTGAACCAGCCCTTTACCGCGCAGGAGGCAAACGCGCTGGTACTGCAGGCGCCGCTGCTCAAGGCTTCACGCAATTTGGGAATATCGGCTTTCGTCATGTAGCTGACGCCATCCTTGAAGTGTGAGGTCTGGCCAAAGCCGCCCTGAGTCATTTCCTTGAGTGCGTCTTCCTTGCTCCAGTCCTGCACCACCACGCGGTACATCGCTGCCATCAAGCCAGTGCGGTCCACGCCGTGTTTGCAGTGCATCAACACCGGGCCCTGGGCTTGTGCGGTTTGAATGGCGCGCAATGCGGCCAGCACATCGGCGTCATCCACATGATTGGTCCGGTAAGGCAGCTGGACTTGGGTGACACCGGGGGTCTTGAGCCAGGCGTCATCGGCCTCGGGCAAGAAGTTGATCACGGTGGCGATCTGCAGTTTTTCCAGCAACGGCTGTGCAGCGCTGTCGGGCAAGGCGCTGCGGTACAGGGTCGGTGACATTTGATACAGGTTGTATTGCGCAGCAACGGGTTGTGCCCACTGCGCTGGCCGCGCCTGGGTTGTTTCGTCGGCCTGAGCCTGAGGCAACGCAAAGGCTGCCAGTAATGTCAGGCACAGAGCAGGGAAAAACCGGGTTTTCGGCATGTCAGTTCGACCACTTCTACAGGGATTATCAGGAGGTGGCGGCAGATTGAGTCAAACCGGATCAAAACCCTGTGAGCTGTTTGTAAAAATTCTGTTATAGCGCTGATGGCAGCTGCGGCAAAATCACGCATGAAACGATTCATCCAGGCGCTTGGCCTGTTAGTATTTGTAACCAAATTTTGCCTGCGTGTTGTTTTCCTTAGGTCGACGTCGACCCGTATCGCTGCCAAAACGAAAAGCCGCCCATGAGCGGCTGTAATCCGTGACTGCCTGATGAGGTGCCCCGCATGTCTGAGCAAGACAATCCCCGGCGTGAGTTTTTGCGCAAAACCCTGACCCTGATTCCAGTGGTCACCGTCGCCAGCACCGGCCTTGGTGGTTCCGTGCTGATGGCCACGCCTGCGGCCGCAGCACCTGAGCCTGCACAGCGACCTTCGAGCCCTGGCAAAGCCTACGAGCCGACTTGGTTCACCGCTGAAGAGTGGGTGTTTGTAAACGCCGCTGTCGCGCGTCTGATCCCGGCAGACGAGCAAGGCCCCGGCGCTCTGGAAGCTGGTGTCCCGGAATATATCGACCGCCAGATGAACACGCCCTATGCCAGCGGCGCGCTGTGGTTTATGCAAGGGCCGTTCAATGCCGACGCGCCACCTGAAATGGGCTGGCAGAGCAAATTGGTGCCAAAGCAGATCTATCGTCTGGGCATCGCTGCCACGGAGGAACTGTGCAAAAAGGTCTATAACTCAACATTTGCTGGGCTAGACAGCGCTACCCGAGACGAAGTGCTCAAACAATTGGAAGCGGGCACCCCTAAATTCGAGAGCGTTCCAGCCAAAATGTTTTTCAGCTTTTTGCTGCAAAACACCAAGGAAGGCTTCTTTTGCGACCCGATTCACGGTGGCAACAAGGGCATGGTCGGCTGGACCATGATCGGCTTCCCCGGCGCGCGCGCTGATTTTATGGATTGGGTTGAACGCAACGAGCAGTACCCCTTCCCGGCAGTTTCCATCCGCGGCGAGAGGGCTTGAGCATGTCGACCGTTATGAAGAAAGTTGATGCAGTTATCGTCGGTTTTGGCTGGACCGGCGCGATCATGGCCAAAGAGCTGACCGAAGCTGGCCTGAATGTTGTGGCCCTTGAACGCGGCCCAATGCAGGACACCTACCCGGACGGTAACTATCCACAGGTGATCGACGAACTGACCTACAGCGTGCGTAAAAAGTTGTTTCAGGACGTCTCCAAAGAAACCGTCACTATCCGCCATAGCATCAAGGATGTGGCCCTGCCGAACCGCCAACTGGGTGTGTTTTTGCCTGGCAACGGTGTGGGCGGCGCGGGTTTGCACTGGTCGGGCGTGCACTTTCGGGTCGACCCGACAGAGCTGCGCATGCGCAGCCATTACGAAGAACGCTACGGCAAAAACTTTATCCCTGAGGGCATGACCATCCAGGACTTTGGCGTCAGCTATGAAGAGCTGGAGCCGTTCTTTGACTACGCCGAAAAAGTCTTCGGTACCTCGGGCCAGGCCTGGACCGTCAACGGCCAACTGGTCGGTCAAGGCAAGGGCGGCAACCCTTATGCGCCGGATCGCTCCGATAACTTCCCGCTGGTATCGCAGAAGAACACCTACTCCGCACAGTTGTTTCAGAAAGCGGCCAATGAGGTGGGTTACAAACCTTACAACCTGCCATCGGCCAACACCTCGGGACCTTACACCAACCCCTATGGTGCGCAGATGGGGCCGTGTAATTTCTGCGGTTTTTGCAGCGGCTATGTCTGCTACATGTATTCCAAGGCATCACCCAACGTAAACATTCTCCCAGCGCTCAAGCCGCTGCCCAACTTTGAGCTGCGCCCTGACGCTCATGTGATTCGGGTCAATCTGGACAGCAGCAAAAGCAAGGCCACCGGCGTGACCTACATCGACGCACTGGGCCGCGAGATCGAGCAACCGGCCGACCTGGTGATTCTGGGCGCGTTCCAGCTGCATAACGTGCGCTTGATGCTGCTGTCGGGGATTGGCAAGCCTTACGACCCAGTCACCAACGAAGGTGTGGTGGGCCGCAACTTCGCTTATCAGAACATGGGCACCATCAAGGCCTACTTCGATAAAGACGTGCACACCAACAACTTTATCGGCGCGGGCGGCAATGGCGTGGCGATTGATGATTTCAACGCGGACAACTTCGACCACGGGCCTCACGGCTTTGTCGGTGGTTCGCCGATGTGGGTCAACCAGGCGGGCAGCCGACCGATTGCCGGCACCTCGAACCCGCCGGGCACTCCGGCCTGGGGCAGTGCCTGGAAGCGTGCAACCGCCGATTACTACACCCATCAGGTGTCGATGGACTCCCACGGTGCGCATCAATCCTACCGTTGCAACTACCTCGACCTGGACCCGGTCTATCGCGATGCCTACGGTCAGCCGTTGCTGCGTATGACGTTCGACTGGCAAGAAAACGACATCAAAATGAATCGTTTCATGATGGAAAAAATGGGCAAGATCGCCGACGCGATGAACCCCAAGGCCATTGCACGAATCGGCAAGCAAGTGGGTGATCACTTCAACACGGCCTCCTACCAGACCACCCACCTCAACGGTGGCGCGATCATGGGGACGAACCCGAAAACCAGCGCTCTGAATCGTTACCTGCAGAGCTGGGACGTACACAACGTGTTTGTGCCGGGTGCATCGGCCTTCCCGCAAGGCTTGGGATACAACCCGACCGGCCTGGTTGCTGCGTTGACCTATTGGTCGGCCCGGGCGATCCGCGAGCAGTACCTGAAAAACCCCGGCCCACTGGTTCAGGCATAAGGAGCGATGACCATGAAAGCATTTGTTATTGCGACCCTGGCCCTGTTCAGCAGTTTCTCGGCGGTGGCCGCTGACAGCGACCCACAGGCACTGGTCAAGCAAGGTGAATACCTGGCTCGCGCCGGTGACTGTGTGGCCTGCCACACGGCCAAGGACGGCAAGCCGTTTGCCGGTGGCCTGGCGATGGAAACCCCGATCGGTACGATCTATTCGACCAATATCACGCCGGGTAAAAGCGGCATTGGCAGCTACAGCTTTGAAGATTTCGACAAAGCCGTACGCCACGGCGTAGCGCAAAACGGCAGCACCTTGTATCCGGCCATGCCGTATCCATCGTATGCGCGGGTCAACCAGGACGACATGCAGGCGTTGTATGCCTATTTCATGAAGGGCGTTAAACCCGTCGAGCAAGCCAATCAGGAAGCCGATATTCCGTGGCCGCTGAGCATGCGCTGGCCGCTGGCAATCTGGCGCTGGCTGTTTGCCCCAGCGGTTGCAGACTTCAAGCCGCAAGCCGGGCAAGACGCGGTGCTCAGCCGTGGCGCCTATCTGGTGGAAGGTCTCGGTCACTGCGGCGCGTGTCACACACCACGGGCACTGACCATGCAGGAAAAAGCCCTGAGCGCCAGCGACAGCCCGGCGTTCCTGTCAGGCAGCGCACCGCTGGAAGGCTGGATCGCGAAGAACCTGCGTGGCGACCACAAGGACGGCCTGGGTAGCTGGAACGAAGAGCAGTTGGTGCAGTTCCTCAAGACCGGACGCAGCGATCGCAGTGCGGTGTTTGGCGGCATGAGTGATGTGATCGTACACAGCATGCAGTACATGTCCGAGGCAGACCTGACCGCTATCGCTCGCTACTTGAAGTCGTTACCTGCGGTTGACCCTGCGGATGCCCCGCATCAGTACGACTCGACGGTGGCTGATGCCCTATGGAATGGTGATGACAGCAAGCGCGGCGCGGCGGTGTATATCGACAACTGCGCGGCCTGCCATCGGACTGATGGTCACGGCTATACCCGCGTGTTCCCGGCATTGGCGGGTAACCCGGTGTTGCAGTCAAACGACCCGACGTCGCTGATACATATCGTGCTTAAAGGTGGGACGTTGCCAGCGACACATACGGCGCCGTCGACCTTCACCATGCCTGCTTTCGACTGGCGTTTGTCGGATCAGGAAGTGGCCGATGTGGTCAATTTCATCCGTACCAGTTGGGGCAATAAGGCGGCTGAAGTGAAGGCCAGTGATGTGAAGGTGTTGCGCGAGTAATACGAAGCTGCAGCCGCTGACGAGGTACGAGGCTGCGATAAGGTCCGCAGGACCCTCAAAATGTCGGGGCCGCTGCGCTGCCCATCGTAGCCTGCTGCAGCGGCTACAGGGTTAAAACTCCTACGGCTGAGTTGCATCCCCGACCAACCACTTCTGCGACAACGCCTCTAGCCGGCCATCGGCCTTGATCCGTTGCAGCGCCTTGTCCAGGCTGGCCTGGAACGCTGGGTTGCCCTTCTGGAAGGGTATCGCCAGCGTCACTTCCTCATCCGTGACCGGCGGCTTTTGAGCCACGGTCACCAATGGCTGATGTTCGACAAACTGGCTGCCTTGAGCTACGCCTAGAAGCTGACCCTGAAGTGTTGCAAGGGTATTGGCCGGGTGCGGTGTTTCCTTGCGGGCGATCTTCTGTGCTTGGGTGTGGCTGTAAGGTTCGCTGAAGTCGAAACGATCCTGGAGTTCGGGAGTCAAAGCGATGTGGTTGATGGCGACATCGTATTTACCGCTCTCAACACCCGGCAGCAGGTCAGCGCTGTCGGTAACAAGAATGGAGGGATGCACTTCCAGTTCCTGTGCCAACAGTTCGCCCAGTTCGACGTCGAAGCCGGTCAGGCGCCCGTCCTGCTTGAAGCTGAACGGCGGCATGTCGCCCTCGAGGGCAATGCGCAGTTCGCCGCGGTCGTTCACGTCATCGATCAGTTCAGCTTGAGCAAAAGGGCTCGCCAATGGCAGTAAAAGCATCAGGCCTGGCAGAAAACGCATGGTCACTCCTTTGAAATTGTTGCAAGCGATTCGCAACTGGCGTTCGCTTTGCTTTATGTTGGTCAATTGCGGCGTTGGACAACAGATTGACTCAAAGTTGTCTTGCATCGAAGAATTTTGCAAAAAAACCGGAGAAAAAAATGAAAGCTCTACTGTCTCGTGTTGCGTTGGCTTCTGTATTGATGGGCGCTTCGGTCATGGCTTCAGCGGCTGGCCTGGAATCGGAACCGGCTCCAAAAGGCGGCAAAGTGTTCATCGTCGAACCTAAAGACGGTGCAACGGTTGATCAAACCTTCACGGTCAAGTTCGGTATCGAAGGCATGCCTTTGGCGCCTATTACCGAGGCCACCCCTCACGCAGGCCACCACCACCTGCTGATCGATGTCGACCAGTTGCCTGCCGAGAACGCACCCATCCCGGCCGATGCCAACCATATCCACTTCGGCAAGGCCCAGACTGAAACCCAGGTAACTCTGCCACCAGGCAAGCACACCTTGCAGTTGGTGCTGGGCAACCAGGTTCACGTGCCGTTCAAGCCAAGCATTGTGTCCAAGAAAATCACAGTTGATGTGAAATAAGCGTTTTCGACGCATAAAAAAGGGAGACCCTAGGGTCTCCCTTTTTATTGCAGCGCGTTTAGAACAGCACGCGGCAACGGATAGTGCCTTTGATGGTCTGCAACTTCTCTTGCGCCAGGTCCGAAGACTCGGCGTCGACGTCGATCACTACATAGCCAACTTTTTCGTTGGTTTGCAGGAACTGGCCGGAGATGTTGATCCCGTTTTCGGCGAAGACCTTGTTGATCTCGCTCATCACACCCGGGATGTTTTCGTGGATGTGCAGCAGACGGTGCTTGCCAGGGTGAGCCGGCAGGGCCACTTCCGGGAAGTTCACCGACGATACCGAGGTACCGTTGTCGCTGTACTTGACCAGTTTTTCTGCCACTTCCAGACCGATGTTGGCTTGCGCTTCAGCGGTGGAGCCGCCGATGTGCGGGGTCAGGATTACGTTATCCAGGCCGCGCAGCGGGCTTTCGAACACGTCGTCGTTGGAGCGCGGCTCAACCGGGAACACGTCGATGGCGGCGCCGATCAGGTGCTTGTCCTTGATCGCGTCAGCCAGGGCGTCCAGCTCAACTACGGTGCCACGAGCGGCGTTGATCAGAATCCCGCCCTTTTTGATGGCGCGGATTTCTTTCTCACCGATCATCCACTGAGTGGCGGCGGTTTCAGGCACGTGCAGCGTCACGATGTCGGACATGCCCAACAGTTCGTGCAGGTTGCCGACCTGAGTCGCGTTGCCCAATGGCAGTTTGGTCACGGTGTCGTAGAAGAACACTTGCATGCCCAGGCCTTCAGCCAGGACCGACAGCTGAGTACCGATCGAACCGTAACCGACGATGCCCAGCTTCTTGCCCCGGATTTCGAAGGAGTTGGCAGCGCTTTTGATCCAGCCACCACGGTGGCAGGAAGCGTTTTTCTCAGGGATGCCACGCAACAACAGGATCGCTTCAGCCAGTACCAACTCGGCCACCGAACGGGTGTTGGAGTAAGGAGCGTTGAAAACAGCGATACCGCGTTCGCGAGCAGCGTTGAGGTCGACCTGGTTGGTGCCGATGCAGAAACAACCAACAGCAACCAATTTCTTGGCGCAGTCGAACACTTCTTCGGTCAGCTGGGTACGAGAACGGATGCCGATAAAGTGGGCATCAGCGATCTTTTCCTTCAGCTGGGCTTCAGGCAAGGAACTGGTGATGTACTCAATGCTGGTATACCCGGCAGATTTGAGTACTTCAACAGCGGATTGGTGGACGCCTTCCAAAAGAAGGAACTTGATCTTGCTCTTATCGAGAGAAGTCTTGCTCATCTGCGTAAACCTGTGTCCCAGAGAAAAAATGGCAGGGAATGGACAGCGAGAGCTGACCTGGCCGGCGTGAAGACCGGCACCGAGAATCGTCCTACGGCTCGATTCTACGGGGGGGTCGTATGCTAGCATAAGAGCCCCGCTAAACACCCATTCCTGCGACGTGAAGCGTTCTCAGGATGACCATGAATTGTTCGAGAGTTCTGTTGATGACCCATCCTGCCTTGATTGATGAGCTAAAGACCCTGGTAGAGCCTGGCAAGGTCCTGACCGACGCCGACTCCCTTAATGCTTACGGCAAGGATTGGACCAAGCATTTCGCCCCGGCCCCGCTGGCTATTGTGTTCCCCAAAACCACCGAACAAGTGCAGGCCATCGTGCTGTGGGCCAACGCCCACAACGTTGCGCTGGTGCCATCGGGTGGGCGAACCGGTTTGTCCGCCGCCGCCGTGGCCGCCAATGGCGAAGTGGTGGTGTCGTTCGATTACATGAATCAAGTGCTGGACATCAACCTGACCGACCGCACCGTGGTCTGCCAGCCGGGTGTGGTCACCGAGCACCTGCAAAACCTGGCCGAAGAAAACGGCCTGTACTACCCGGTGGATTTCGCCTCTGCAGGTTCCAGCCAGATTGGCGGCAATATCGGCACCAATGCCGGCGGGATCAAGGTGATTCGCTACGGCATGACCCGCAACTGGGTGGCGGGCATGAAAGTCGTGACCGGCAAGGGCGATGTGCTGGAACTGAACAAGGACCTGATCAAAAACGCCACCGGCTACGACATGCGTCAGCTGTTTATCGGCGCTGAGGGCACCCTGGGTTTTGTGGTGGAAGCCACCATGCGTCTGGACCGTGCACCTAAAAACCTGACCGCGATGGTGTTAGGTACGGCCGATTTCGACTCGATCATGCCGGTGCTGCACGCGTTCCAAAGCAAGCTGGATCTGACGGCGTTTGAGTTCTTCTCCGACAAGGCGCTGGCCCAAGTGATGGGTCGTGGTGATGTGCCTTCGCCGTTTGAGACCGACTGCCCGTTCTATGCGCTGCTGGAATTCGAAGCGACCACCGAAGAAGTGGCCACCGCGGCCCTGGAAACTTTCGAACACTGCATGGAACAGGGCTGGGTGCTCGATGGCGTGATGAGCCAGAGCGAAACCCAGCTGCAAAACCTGTGGAAACTGCGCGAGTACATCTCCGAGACCATTTCCCACTGGACGCCTTACAAAAACGACATTTCGGTCACTGTGTCGAAAGTCCCGGCATTTTTGAAAGAAATTGACGCGATTGTCGGCGAACACTACCCGGATTTCGAAATCGTCTGGTTCGGCCATATTGGTGACGGCAACCTGCACTTGAACATCCTCAAGCCGGAAAACCTGAGCAAGGACGAGTTCTTCGCCAAGTGCGCGACAGTGAACAAGTGGGTATTTGAAACCGTCGAGAAGTACAACGGTTCGATCTCTGCCGAGCATGGCGTGGGTATGACCAAGCGTGATTACCTGACCTACAGCCGTTCGCCGGTCGAGATCGAGTACATGAAAGCGCTCAAGGCAGTGTTCGACCCGAAAGGCATCATGAACCCCGGCAAGATTTTTGCGGTTTAACTAACAATACAAAACCCGTAGCAGCTGCCGGAGGCTGCGTTCGGCGGCGTAGCCGTAGTAAGTCCGTAGAACGTGGTCTACCTGTTAAATCACGTTCTGAGGTTTTACGTCGCTTCGCAATCGGACGCAGCCTTCGGCAGCTGCTACGGAGTCACTAGCCAACAGCGGAGTCGGTCCATGAGCTATCAGCACCAGTATGTCGACGGTACCCGGATTCACTTTCCTATCGGGAAAGTGGTGTGCATCGGCCGTAACTATGCCGAGCACGCCAAAGAGCTGGATAACCCGATCCCGACTGAACCTCTGCTTTTCATCAAGCCGGGCAGTTGTGTCGTGCCGCTGGAAGGCGGTTTTAACATTCCGACCGAGCGTGGCTCAGTCCACTACGAGGCAGAAATCTCGGTGCTGATCGGCAAGCCCCTGTCGAACAACCCGAGTGTGGAAGAAGTGCTGGACGCTATCTCCGGTTTTGCTCCCGGCCTGGACCTGACCCTGCGCGACAAACAGGCAGAGCTCAAGGGCAAGGGCTTGCCGTGGGAAATCGCCAAATCGTTCGACGGCGCCTGCGTACTCGCCCCTTTCGTACAGAGCAGCACGTTTGCTGACTTGGCCGATATTGGCATTCGCCTGACCATCAATGGCGAAGTGCGCCAAGACGGCAGCAGCGCCCTGATGCTCAATCCGATTGTACCGATGATCCAACACATGGCCGCGTGCTTCTCGCTGCAAGCCGGTGACGTGATCATGACCGGCACCCCGGTGGGTGTTGGCCCGCTGAATGTGGGTGATGAACTGGTGCTGGAGTTGACGGGTGTGAGCCGCTTCGAAAGCAGCGTGCGTTAATCAGAAACTGCAAGCAAGTCCCGTAGCAGCTGCCGAAGGGGCGAGGCTGCGTTCGGCGGCGAAGCCGTCGCAGAATCAGTAAACGCGATTATTCAGTTAAAACACGCGCCCTGATTTTACGATCGCTTCGCAATCGAACGCAGCCTCGTCCCTTCGGCAGCTGCTACGGATTTCGCACCATGACTTGAGCAAACGTCCCAGACGTATCCCGTCTAAAACGCTATTCTGTCGAGGATATTGTCCTTACAGAATGTGAATCGCTAAATGCCAGACTGGAACCACTACGTACAGCGCATCCTTGAGTTGATGAAGCGCTACCCAGGGCTGATCGCGGCGTTTGGTTTTTGCTCGGGTGTGAGCAGTTTTATTCTGGTGGACCGTCAGCAAGGTATGGCCCGCTGGATCGCCGTGATCCTGCTGGTGAGCTGGGTCTGGCTGATGCTGGAAAACAGTTTCACCCAGTTGTTCAGCCGGGTGTTCAAACGCGAAATCCCCCCTCCTTTGCTGCGCTATGCAACCCAGATGATCCACCAGGAAAGTCTGTTTTTCGTCCTGCCGTTTTTCTTCATCACCACTACCTGGAACAGCGGCCAGCTGGTCTTTACCGGGCTGCTCGGTGTGTGCGCGTTGATCACCATTACCGACCCGCTGTATTACAAATGGCTGGCCCCCCGGCGCTGGCTGTTTTTGGCGTTGCACACCCTGGCACTGTTCGCGGCGATGCTGACGGCGCTGCCGATTATCCTTAACCTGACCACCGCCCAGAGCTACAAGCTGGCGCTGGGCACCGCTGTGTTGCTTTCAATCCCCAGCCTGGCCGTGAGCTTGCCGCTGAAAACCTGGCGCGGCTGGCTGGTGCTACCGCTGATCGTCATGGTGCTGGGTGGCACCGGCTGGTTGCTGCGCTCCTGGGTACCCCCCGCCACGCTGTGGATGACTGAAGTCGCGGTCACCACCCAGCTGCAAGACCGTACGCCGGGCGAAAGTATCGAGGACATCAGCGTCAGCGAGCTGCGTACTCGTGGGCTCTACGCGTATACCTCGATCAATGCTCCGCGGGGTCTGAACGAGCGGATTTACCATGTGTGGCAACTCAACGGCCAGGAAGTCGACCGTATAGCCCTGGATATCCATGGCGGGCGCAAAGAGGGCTATCGCGCCTGGACTCACAAACAGAACTTCCCGCCCGATCCAGTGGGTCGTTGGCAAGTTCGGGTGCTGACTGAAGATGGGCAGATGATCGGCGTTTTGCGCTTCCGAGTTAATCCAGATCAATCTGTGCCTGCGCTAGCTCCGGCAAACTGAAACACTTTTGCAGGATTGTGCTATTACATAAGGTCTGCGTTTCAACGTACTGAGCTGGGAGCTTAAGACTATTACGGCCATGGCGGGCAATGCCCAACTAGACACGTCCAGTAATCCTGCGCGACTGCTGATCAGCGGCGACTGGACGCTTGCCCATTACACTCGCCTCAAGCAGCAGACCGAGCAACTGGTCGGTCAGTACGACGACCAGACCGCCATCGACCTGGATGACGTCTCCAGTATCGATACGGCGGGTGCGTCGCTGTTGGTGGAGTTGTTGGGTGCAGAGCGCGTCAGTCAGTTGACCAAAACCGCACAGAAACTTCCCGCCGCCGACCGTGCTTTGCTGCAAACGGTCTATTCCTCAATGCGTGATTTCTGTGTGCCGGTCAAAACCGCTGAGCAGAACATAGGCATTTTGTTGTTGAGCCGCATCGGCAGCTCGGTCTACAAGCTGTGGCAAGACACGCTGCAACTGCTGGGTTTTATCGGCTTGATCCTGCAAACCCTGGTGCGCAATCTGTTTCGCCCCAAACAGTGGCGCATTACACCAGTGGTAGCACATATCGAGCAGATCGGGCTCAACGCCGCGCCGATTGTGGTGTTGCTGACCTTTATGGTGGGCGCTGTGGTGGCATTTCTTGGCGCCACGGTGCTGGCCAACTTTGGCGCAGGAATTTTCACCGTAGACCTGGTGGCGTTTTCCTTCCTGCGTGAATTTGGCGTGTTGCTGACCGCCATCCTGCTGGCTGGCCGCACGGCCAGTGCCTTTACTGCACAAATCGGCTCAATGAAGGCCAACGAAGAGATCGATGCGATTCGTACTTTGGGCCTCGATCCGATGGACTTGCTGGTGCTGCCGCGGGTACTGGCCCTGTTGATCGCTCTGCCGCTGCTGACCTTTTTGGCCATGATGGCGGGCATCCTCGGTGGCGCCGTGGTGTGCGTGGTATCGCTGGGCATTTCCCCCGACATGTTTATTTCGCTGCTGCACTCCGATATCGGTGTTCAGCACTTTCTGGTGGGCATGGTCAAAGCGCCGTTCTTCGCCTTTCTGATCGCTGCAGTGGGCTGCCTTGAGGGCTTCAAGGTCAGCGGCAGCGCCGAATCTGTCGGCGCCCACACCACGTCCAGCGTGGTGCAATCGATCTTTATCGTGATCGTCCTCGACGCCGTAGCCGCGTTGTTCTTTATGGAGATGGGCTGGTGAGTGTGTCTATGCGCAAGCCCGGCGAGGCGGTGATCGAGGTGCGTGATTTGTGCAACCGCTTTGGTAGCCAAACGGTGCACGAACACCTCGATCTGGATGTGTACAAGGGGGAGATTCTCGGTGTGGTCGGGGGTTCCGGCACCGGTAAATCCGTACTGCTGCGCAGTATTGTCGGCCTGCGTCGGCCCACGTCAGGGCAAGTGCGAGTGTTTGGCCAAGACCTGATGAACCTGCAGGAAACCGAGCGCTCGTTGATTGAACGGCGCTTTGGCGTGTTGTTTCAGCGTGGTGCGCTGTTTTCTTCGCTGACGGTGACTGAAAACATCGCCCTGCCCCTGATCGAGCACGCGGGGCTGAGCCGCCCTGACGCCGAGCATCTGGCGTGCGTCAAGCTGGCGCTGGCCGGGTTGCCCTTGTCGGCCGCCGACAAATACCCGTCTTCACTGTCGGGCGGGATGGTCAAGCGCGCGGCATTGGCACGGGCGCTGGCGCTGGATCCGGACATCCTGTTTCTTGACGAACCCACCGCCGGGCTCGATCCGATTGGTGCGGCAGCGTTTGACCAACTGATTCTGACCCTGCGCGATGCGCTGGGTTTAAGTGTGTTTCTCGTCACCCACGACCTCGACACGCTGTACACCATCACTGACCGGGTGGCAGTGCTGTCGCAAAAACGGGTGTTGGTGGCTGCGCCCATCCGTGAAGTTGAAGACTTCGACGACCCGTGGATTCATGAATATTTCCATGGCCCCCGTGGCCGCGCCGCATACGAAGCGGCAACCCAGCTTAAGGAGCAATGACATGGAAACCCGTGCCCATCATGTATTGATCGGCCTGTTCAGCGTCCTGGTTGTCGTTGGAGGCATGCTGTTTGGCCTGTGGCTGGCGAAGGCGAGCATGGACAGCACGTTCAAGGATTACGAAGTGGTGTTCAATGAAGCCGTCAGCGGTCTGTCCAAAGGCAGCTCGGTGCAATACAACGGAATCAAGGTAGGTGACGTTATCGAACTGCGCCTGGACGAAAAAGACCCGCGGCGCGTATTGGCGCGTATTCGCCTGGCGGCTGGCACGCCGGTCAAGGTCGACACCAAGGCCAAGCTGGCGCTGACCGGCGTCACCGGCACCTCGATTATCCAGCTCAGTGGTGGCGATCCGAGCAGCCCTGCCCTCAAGGGTAAGGACGGCAAACTGCCGGAAATCGTGGCTTCCCCTTCGCCGATTGCCCGGCTGTTGACCGATGGCAACGACTTGTTGGCCAACGTCAACATGCTGCTGCATAACGCCAATGGCCTGTTCTCTGAAGAGAACATCAGCCGCGTCAGCAAGACGCTGGATAATCTTGAGCAAACCACCACGGCCATAGCCGGCCAGCGTGGCGATATCAGCCAGACGTTGAAACAGCTGGCCCAGGTCGGCAAACAGGCCAGCGCCACGCTTGAGCAAACCACTGCACTGATGCGCAACGCCAATGGTCTGCTGAGCACCGATGGCAAACAGATGTTCAGCAGCGCAGAGAGCGCCATGAAGTCTCTGGAACAAAGTAGCGCAACCATCAACAAGCTGATCGACAACAATGAGCAATCGCTTAACAGCGGCCTGCAAGGTCTGAATCAACTTGGCCCGGCGGTCAATGAACTGCGCGAAACCCTAGGCACATTGCGCTCGATCTCGCGACGCCTGGAAGCCAACCCAAGCGGTTACTTGCTGGGCCGCGAACAGAACAAGGAATTTACCCCATGAAGCGTACTTATCGCCTGGCAGGTTCTATCGTCCTTGCGGCCAGCCTGAGCCTGCTCAGCGCCTGTTCAATCTTGCCCAAGCCGGAGCAGGTCGATATGTATCGGTTGCCGGCTGCGCAAGTGCCTGTTGCTGCCAGCCACAGCGCCCCGGTGACGTGGTCGTTGCGCCTCGACAAGCCGATGGCCAGCGGTGCGCTGAACAACCAGAACATTGCAGTGGTGCCCGAGGGCAACCTGATCAGCAACTACAAGGGTGCGCGCTGGAGTGATACCGCGCCGGTGCTGCTGCGCAACCGTCTGCTCGATGCCTTCCTGCAGGATGGCCGGATCCAGGGCTTGAGTACCGACGACAGCAACTTGCAGTCGGATTACGAGCTGGGTGGGGAATTGTTGGCGTTCCAGACACACTACAATGGCAAAAGCCCGCAAGTGCTGATCCAGTACAACGCTCGCTTGGTGCGTAGCAGCGACCAGCGGGTGATCGCCTCCAAGCGTTTTGAAGCGCGCCAGCCACTGAGCAATCCAATGGTGCCGAGCGTGGTTGCCGGCTTTGGCCAAGCCAGCGACACCCTCATGCCGCAAGTGGTGCAGTGGGTGATGCAACAGGGGCAGGCGGAGCGTTAAAAGCCCAAGGCAAGAGCCCCTCACCCTCTCCCGGAGGGTGAGGGGCTCTTTTGCTTACACCAACCCTCCATTGGCCCGCAAAATCTGCCCATTGACCCAATCCGCTGCCGGGCTCACCAGAAATGAGACGATATTGGCGATGTCTTGCGGCTGGCCCAAGCGCTCCAGGGGCGGCATCTGGGAGAAGGTCTGGATCTGTTCTTCGCTCTTGCCACGCAAGAACAGCTCCGTCGCTACTGGCCCCG
This sequence comes from Pseudomonas fragi, assembly GCF_025426255.1. GTDB lineage: Bacteria > Pseudomonadota > Gammaproteobacteria > Pseudomonadales > Pseudomonadaceae > Aquipseudomonas > Aquipseudomonas kulmbachensis. Next base: position 89,883 of record NZ_CP104861.1, read on the forward strand.
GAGCCACGGCGTTGACTGTGATCTGGCGACCGCGCAGCTCTTTGGCAAACACTTGGGTCAATGACTCAACCGCCGCTTTACTGGCGATGTACACCGCGTAACCCGGCAGGTTCATGCCCACCGTACTGCTCGAAAAGTTAACGATGCGCCCGCCGCCGTTCAGCCGGGTGGCGGCTTCGCGCAGGGTGTTGAAAGTGCCTTTGGTATTGATATTGAAGGTGTGGTCGTACAGTTCGTCGCTGTACTGGGCCAGCGGCAGAACATTGAGCACACCTGCGTTATTGATCAGTACATCAACCTTGCCGAGCTGCTGCTCGGTTTCATCGAACAAGCGCTTTACGTCGGCGGCGCTGGCCACATCGGCTTGCACGGCAATCGCCTGGTGCCCGTCCCTGCGCAGTTCTGCGACCAAGGCAGTGGCTTCGCTGGCGCTGCTGGCGTAGTTGATGACCACGGCAAAACCTTGGCGGGCCAGCTGTCTGGCAATAACGGCACCGATGCCGCGAGAAGCGCCAGTGATAATGGCGACGTCAGGTTGTGTGGAACTCATGGCAACACTCCGTATTGGATTAGGCGTTGGGCTAGGTTCACATGTGCGTTCACGCGGATAAAGACCGCTGATTTGATACCGGTATTCGTAAATTCACACTAATCCCACAGGGATAATCAAACATGTGTGGGCGGCGGGTTCTTGTTCTCCTTGATCTTGTACGAGGCCACATACAGCGCTGGCAGGAACAGCAGCGTGAGCAAGGTGGCCGACAGGATCCCGCCGATCATGGCGTAGGCCATCGGCCCCCAGAACACGTCACGGGCAATCGGGATCATGCCCAGGCTGGCGGCCGCAGCGGTGAGCAGGATCGGCCGGCGTCGATGCTGGGTGGCTTGCATCACCGCGTGCCACGGGTCATAGCCGTCACGCTCGTACTGGTCAATCTGGGTCACCAAAATCACCGAGTTACGGACGATGATGCCGATCAGCGCCAAAATCCCCAGAATTGCCACAAAGCCCATCGGCGTACCGGTTGGCACCAACGCCAGAACCACGCCGATCAGCCCCAGCGGCGCGACACTCACCACCAGGAACATCTTCTGCACACTTTGCAGCTGGATCATCAGGAACGTTGCCATCAAGAACAGCATTAACGGCACTACCTTGGCGATCGGGCCCTGGGCCTTGGCGCTTTGCTCCACCGTGCCGCCCGTTTGCAGGTTGTAGCCCAAGGGCAGGCTGTCGGCGAACTTGTCGACGTCCGGTTTGAGCTGCGTGACCAGATCGGTCGGTTGCATTGAACCGCGCACCGAGGCTTTGAGCGTCAGGGTGGGAATCCGGTCACGGCTCCAGATCAACGGCTGCTCCAGCTCATAGCGCACCGTGGCAAAGGCCAGTAGCGGAATCGAGGTGCCGCTCGGCGTGGTGATTTGCAGGTTGAGCAGGGTTTCGGGGGTGCCACGTTCACTGCTGTTGGCCCGTCCGACGATATTGATCAGGTAGATGTTGTCCTTCACCTGGCTGACGGCTGCCCCGCTGACGATGCTGTTCATCACATGGGCCACGTCCTCGGACGACAGTCCGAACTGGCGGGCCTTGTCCTGGGCAATGTCGATGCGCAGGACCTTGCCGGGTTCGTTCCAGTTGAAGATGGTTTCACCGACGTTGGGGTTGGCATCGAGCACCGAGGCCAGGTCGATCGAATACTTGCGCACCAGATCGATGTTCGGCCCGCTGACCCGGTATTGCAGCGGCTGCCCTACCGGAGGGCCCAGCTCCAGGGTATGGACAAAACTGCCGACCCCCACAAATTCCTCGCGCAGACGCTTGTTCAGACGCTCGATCAACACATCGCGACTCTCAAGCCCGGTACTGACGATCACCAACTGAGCATAAAAGGGGTTTTGCAGTTGTTGGTCCAGCGGCAGGTAGAAACGGATCGCACCCTCGCCGATGTATGAGCTCCAGCGCACGATATCCGGGTCGCCCTTGAGTGACTCTTCAAAACGCTGGGTGACTTTCAGGGTTTCCTGAATCGACGCGTTTTGCGGCAGGTTCAGGTCCACCAGGATTTCGGGGCGATCGGAGGCCGGGAAGAACTGGTTCTGCACCAGCCCCATGCCGAACACCGCCATTACAAACATCAGCACCGTGGCGCCGATGGTCCACCAGCGATTACGCATGCACCACAGCAGACCGCTGTTGAAAACCTGGGCCAGACGCCCTGGTGTCTCGGATTTGGGTTTGACCTTGGCGCTGAGGATATGCACGCCCAGCACCGGGGCGAACAGTACCGCCACCACCCATGACACCAGCATCGCCACGGCAATTACCGCAAACAGGGTGAAGGTGTATTCCCCCGCCGAGCTGTTGTTCAGTCCGATGGGGACAAACCCGGCCACCGTGACCAGTGTGCCGGTGAGCATCGGGAAGGCTGTGGAGTGATAGGCAAAGGTTGCTGCCTGCTCCTTGGTTTCCCCCAGTTCGAGCCGCGTGATCATCATCTCCACGGTGATCATCGCATCGTCCACCAGCAAGCCAAGGGCAATGATCAATGCACCCAGCGACACCCGTTGCATGGCGATGCCGGTGAACTCCATAAACACGAACACCAGGGCCAGAACCAGCGGGATCGAGATCGCTACCACCAACCCGGCGCGCAGTCCCAGACTGATAAAACTCACTGCCAATACGATCACTACGGCTTCAAACAGCGCGCTGGTGAAGCCGCTCACGGCCACTTCAACCACCTGCGCCTGATCGGACACCATGTGTACGCCCACGCCCACCGGCAACTGTGCAGTCAGGTCGTCGATGCGTTGTTGCAGCTCCTTGCCGAACTCCTGAATGTTGCCGCCGTCGATCATGGCGATTGCCAGGCCGATGGCTGGCTTACCGTTGTAATGGAACATGGGGGCTGCCGGGTCGACGTAGCCCCGGCTGATATCGGCGATGTCGGCCAGTCGGTAAAAACGGTCGTTGACCCGCAGGTTCACCGCTGCCAGGTCTTCAACACTGTGGAACTGCCCCGAGGTGCGTACCGACATGCGTTCCGGGCCCGCTTCGATGACCCCGGCGGGGGTCACGGCGTTCTGTTGTTGCAGGCTTTCAAGGATATGTTCCTGGTCCAGGCCCAACGCTGCCAGTTTGCGGGTCGAAAAGTCCAGGTAGAAGGTTTCCTCCTGCTCGCCAATGGTCGTTACCTTGCCGCGGTTGGGAACATCGCGAATCCCGGTGCGCACCTGCTCCACGTAGTCGCGCAGCTGGCGCATGGTGAAGCCGTCACCGGTGAAGGCGAAGATGGTGCCATACACATCACCGAACTCATCGTCGAACCCCGGACCTTGAATGCCCTGGGGGAAGTCGCCACGGATGTCGCCGATTTTTTTCCGGACCTCATACCAGATATGGGGAATGGCATCGGCCTTGGTGGTGTCCTTGAGGAACACAAACACCGTGGATTCGCCGGGCCGGGTATAGCTTTGCACGTAGTCGAGCGAATCCAGCTCTTCGAGCTTTTTCTCGATGCGGTCGGTGATTTGCAATCGGGTTTCATCGACCGTAGCACCAGGCCACTTGCTCTGGATCACCATGGTTTTGATGGCGAAGGACGGGTCTTCTGCGCGGCCCAGATTGATATACGAAAAAATCCCGGCGACCACCGCCACAAACATCAAATACCAGACAAATGACTGATGCTTGAGGGCCCACTCGGACAGGTTGAACTTCCCATTCATTGCGAGCTTTCCTTATCGAGTCTGACTTTCTGTCCGGGACTGAGACTGTTCACGCCGGCGCTGACTACGTTGTCGCCTGCGGTTATGCCGCCAGACAACAACACGGTTTTTGCATCGCGTCGCTGTACGGTGACGTCACGCGGGCTGACGGTTTGCGCTGCCTTGTCGATAACCCACACGCGGCTGTGACCGTCGATGACTTGCACGGCGGTCAGTGGCAACTGGAAATGCTCGGCGGTCGGGCTGCTGACGGTCACGCTGACCGAACTGCCAAGACGAAATGCAGCCGGAGTCTGGTCCAGTGTCAGGCGGGTACGACGAGTACGGGTGGCGCTGTCGGCTTGCGGGGCGATCTCACGGACATGGGCGCGGGTGTTGACGTTCGGGTCGAGCTGACCGGCGACCAGGAACACGATGCCTTTGGGGAGCTCCTCGGCCAGCGGGCCCGGCAAGTCGATCACGGCTTCCTTGATTTCAGGGCGGGCCAGGGTAACGACTTCCTGGCCGATGCTGACCACTTGCCCGGCCTCGGCCTGCCATTGGGTGATGACCGCGTCATGGTCAGCGCGCAGGTTGCAGTAACTGAGTTGGTCCTGGGCCTGGTTCACCGCGGCTTGCGCCTGTTGCATCGAGGCCTGGGTGGTCTTGAGGTCGGCTTGTGCGGTGTCCAGTTGAGCCTGAGCGCCAACACCACGGTCGAGCAGCTCTTGCTGGCGTCGGGCGGTGGCTCGGGCGTTGATCAACTGCGCTTGTACCTTGGCCAGATCACCTTGGGCCGAGCGCAACTGGTTTTGTTGATCGGTCGGGTCGAGGTTGGCCAGAATGTCGCCCTGTTTGACCTCCGCGCCCACATCGTAAAAGCGCCGCACAATGCGCCCCGGTACACGAAAGCCCAGCGTGCTTTCGTAACGGGCCTCGATATTGCCGGCAAAGCGCCCCAGGTTTTGCGCCAACTCTGGTTGGGCCACTACGTACAGCACCGGGCGCACGGGCTCGGGTGGTCGTTTTTCAGAGCAGCCCAATAGCATGGCGGCGGCCAATGGCATCACCCAAAAATGTCTCATAGCTGCCCCCCCTGGGCCGGGGCTGGGACGATTTCAACCTTCATGCCGGGGTGTAACAATTGTCCGCCTGCGACCACGACATTCTCTCCATCCTTAAGACCATCGCTGACAATCACGCTGCCGGTCAGGTAACGCCCGACCTTGACCCGCTGCAGGCGTACGTTGCTTTGCTCGTCGGCGATCCACACGGCGGGTTCGCTGATGTCTTTGGTCAAGGCCGACCATGGAAGCTCGATGCTGCGGCTGGGTGGCGGGGTCAGGTTGACGCTGACAATCGAGCCCAGGTCCATACCTTTGGGCAGTGCATCCAGTTGTACCTTGATTTGTAGCGTGCCGCTTTGCGCGGCCACCGTGGGGGTGATTTCGCGGATCTGGCCGTTGACCTTGATCGTCGGATCGCTCAGCAGCGTGACTTGCACCGTGGGGTTCTTGGGCGGCTCGATAAACAACGACTCATACACGTTGAAAACTGCGTCGCGGGCACCGTCGCGGGCCAGGGTGAAAATCGGCATGGTGGCCTGCACCACTTGCCCGACTTCGGCCTGGCGCGCGGTGATGATGCCGGGTGCCTCGGCTTCAAGGTTGCTGTAACTCAGTTGTTCGCGGGCGTTGGCCAGTTGGGCCTGGGCAGCCGCCAAGGCACTTTTGGCACTCAGTTGGGCCGCGTTGGCCGCGTCGTATTCGCTTTGGCTGGTGTAGCCTTTTGGCAGCAATTTTTGCTGACGAATAAACGCAGCCCGGGTTTGCACCACTTGCGCTTGCTGCGCGTTGACGCTGGCCTGGGCGGTCTCGACCTGGATCTTCAGGTCTTTGGGGTCGAGGCGGGCCAGCACCTGTTGGGCCTGGATGTGATCACCCACATCGACCTTGCGTTCGATAATCTTGCCGCCCACGCGAAATGAAAGCCGGGTTTCGACCCGGGCTTGAATATCGCCGCTGAGTTGAATCGGCAGTGCAAATTCGCGAGTGCTTACCTGCTGTACATACACCCGAGGCGATAAAGGCTCTTTGGGCCCCTCTTTGCCACACGCGGTGAGTAGCGCCAACAGGCTTAAGCCCAAAATGCCCGTGTTCAGTGGACCAGCCATGCAAGCTCCTTTGCGTGATGCTGATTAACATTCGAATACGGTTGATAGCGTAGAACAGGCTTTCCACTCTGTGGGACTCTATGTGCGTTGTATTTGTAGCCGCTGCCGCCGGTTGCGACCGGTTGCGTAGTGACCCTGAAATCTTGAAGGACCTGCGGCCCTTATCGCAGCCTGCGGCAGCGGCTACAAATATCTACTTCGAAATGAGGTTATCCATGCTTACCACCCTGGCGGTGGCCAATTACCGCTCCATCAACCAGTTGGTGGTGCCCTTGGCCAGACTGAATCTGATCACTGGCCCCAACGGCAGCGGCAAATCGAATCTTTACCGAGCACTGCGCTTGTTGGCCGAAACCGCCCAGGGCGGAGTGGTCAATGCCCTGGCCCGCGAAGGTGGTCTGAGTTCAACATTCTGGGCCGGACCAGAGGTGATTTCTCGGCGCATGAAACAGGGCGAAGTCGATATAAATGCCAGCGTCCATCAGGGGGCCAAGCGGCTGCGCCTGGGGTTTGCCGCAGAGGATTTCAGCTACGCAATCGCCTTGGGCTTGCCGATACCAGGGCGCACGCAGTTCAACCTCGATCCGCAAATCAAGCACGAGAGTATCTGGGCGGGGCCTTTTTATCGGCCGGCCAGTGAGCTGGTGGAGCGCAAAGGGCCCATGGTTCGCGCTCGTGATGGTCGCAACTGGCAGGTGCTGGCACAGCACACGCCGTTGTTCGACAGCCTGTTCGATCAGATCGGCAGCTTACAGGCGTCGCCTGAAGTCTTGCAGTTACGCGAGTCCATCCGTGGCTGGCGCTTTTACGATCACTTTCGCACCGACCCCGACGCTCCTGTGCGCCAGCCGCAACTGGGCACACGCACGCCGGTGCTGCATCACGATGGCCGTGATTTGGCGGCGGCGTTGCAAACCATCCTTGAAGTTGGCAACCCCGAAGCCCTGCATGCCGCGATCTGCGATGCGTTCCCCGGCGCCAGGCTGGAAATCGAGTGCGTGCCCGGCGGGCATTTTTATATCGAGTTTTATCAGGAGGGGCTGCTGCGGCCATTGTCGGCCGCCGAGTTGTCAGACGGTACGCTGCGCTATCTGTTGTTGATCGCCGCCCTGCTCACCCCGCGCCCGCCGAGCATGATGGTGCTCAACGAGCCCGAGACCAGCCTGCACCCGGACCTGTTGCCTGCCTTGGCGCGGTTGATCATCAGCGCCTCGCAGCACTCACAGATATGGGTGGTGTCCCATGCCCGGCGCCTGATCGCCGCCTTGCAGCAAGACCCGGAGTGCAACTGCATCGTGCTGGAAAAAAACCTTGGCCAGACTGAAGTGGTCGGCCAGCGGATGCTGGATAAGCCCACGTGGTATTGGCCCGACAAATAAAAACGCCGACGGCTTTAAAAGTCGTCGGCGTTTGCAGTGAAGCGGGCGTGGTTTAGAACGCTGGCAGCACCGCACCTTTGTATTTCTCGGCAATAAAGGCTTTCACTTCAGGGCTGGTCAGGGCCTTGGCCAGCTTCTGGATCGCTACGCTGTCCTTGTTGTCAGGACGGGCTACCAGGAAGTTCACGTACGGCGAATCGGCACCTTCAATGATCAGCGCGTCGGTGGCTGGGTTCAGACCCGCTTCCAGCGCGTAGTTAGTGTTGATCATGTCCAGGTCAACCTGGTCCAGCACGCGTGGCAGCAGTGCAGACTCAAGCTCCTTGAACTTGAAGTTGTGCGGGTTCTTGGCGATGTCTTTTGGTGTGGAAACAGCGTTGGTCGGGTCTTTGAGTTCGATCAAGCCAGCCTTTTGCAGCAGGATCAAAGCACGGCCGCTGTTGCTGCCTTCGTTAGGGATAGCGATGGTCGCGCCGTCTTTGAGCTCAGACAGGTTTTTGATCTTTTTCGAGTAGCCGCCGAACGGTTCAACGTGAACGCCGACCACGGTGATCAGGTTAGTACCTTTACCTTTGTTGAAGCTTTCGAGGTACGGCAGGGTCTGGAAGTAGTTGGCATCCAGGTGCTTCTCGGCAACTTGCACGTTCGGTTGCACATAGTCGGTGAACACTTTGATTTCCAGATCCACGCCTTCTTTGGCGAGGGTTGGTTTGATCAACTCAAGGATTTCGGCGTGGGGGACTGGCGTTGCAGCCACAACCAGCTTTTCGCCAGCTTGTGCCAGGCCTGCAGTCAAAGCAGCCGCCAATGCGGTAAACAACAGAACCTTTTTCATGCAATACCCTTAAGTGTGTGACCGTTCGGATGACGGTTCTTGGAAGACGAAATGGACAATACCGAGTTTCTTTATTCCAGAACAATAATATTTATTCAGCTTCTTATGCCATTTTGTTCGCTTGACGAGATGTTTGTGGGAGCGAGCCTGCTCGCGAAGGTCGTAAACGATAGCGCGTCTTCGCGAGCAGGCTCGCTCCCACAGGGTCAAGAAAGAAGTTGCTTGAGCGCCGCCAACTCCTGCTCTGTCGCCCCTTTTATAAATTGTTCAATCTGGCTCAGACCATCGGGAAGGTTCAAGTGCTCGGGCTGGATCTCTTCGCCGGTGCTCACCAGCAGTGCAAAATGAATCACGTTTTCCAGTTCACGGGTGTTGCCCGGCCAGCTGTAGCGCTCAAGTACCCGTTGCGCGCTGTCGCTGATAAACGGCACGGGCAGGCTCAGGCGTTGGCTGTAGATGCCTAAAAAGTATTCAGCCAGGGACAGGATGTCCCCTGGCCGTTCGCGCAACGCGGGCAAGTCCAGTCGCCCTTCGCTGAGGTAGTAATACAGCCGCTCATGGAATTTGCCGGCACTTACCGCCTGGGCCAGATCAATGCTGGTGGCCGCGACCAGTCGCACATCGACCGGGCTGGGTTGATGGGCGCCCACACGGGTGACTTCGTGGGTTTCAAGCGCGGCCAGTAGCTTGACCTGGATCGCCAGAGGCAAGTCGCCAATTTCGTCCAGATATAAAGTTCCTCCATTGGCCGAGCCAAACCACCCCGCGCGGCTGCTGGCCGAACTGTTGTGGGTTCCTGCGGCATAGCCGAACAGCTCGGCATCGGCATAAGTGGGGCTGATCGCCCCGCAATTGACCGAAACAAACAAACCGGTGCGGTCGCTGGCGCGGTGAATATGCCGCGCCAGCAGCTCCTTGCCGCTGCCGGTTTCGCCCCGGATCAACACGGGCAAGGCGCGGGGCGCCAACTGTTCCAGATCGTTGCGTAGTTGGCGCGAACGCGGGTCGACAAACACCAGCGCCTTGGCGCGAATGCTCAGGGGGCTTTTTTCCGCGTCGGGAAAGGTCAGCAACGGCTGACCGAAGGTTTCATGCAGGCTCATGGCAGGCTCCCGCCCGCCGCCTAAGGGTGGGCGCGGGCGTTACAAAAATTCATGCGCGGCGCAGGGCGCCATGTTCGATGCGGGTTTGCAGGCGGTACAAAAAGGCGAAACCTTGCTCCCAGCGCTGGTGTCCGGACTTGACGTTGATATGCCCGGCACCGCTGATAATGCCGACCTCGGCGCCCCATTGGCGGGCGAACTCCATGGCTCGTGGCGCGCTGACTGCGCCATCGTTGTCCGAGCTGACTATCTGGCTGGGGAACGGTAATGGTCGGGTCGGTATAGGTGCAAAGTTGCGCAAGGCGGGCGCACAGGCCGGGCGCTCGACATCGGCCGGGGCTACCAGTAACGCGCCGCGCACTTGGCTCAACAGGCTTTCTGGCGCACGCTCGGCCCAATGGGCTACGGTAATGCAACCCAGGCTGTGGGCAATCAGAATCACGGGAGTGCTGTCGGCGGCAATGGCCTCGGCCAGGGCGGCGATCCAGTCCTCGTGGCGCGGCGTCAGCCAGTCGGCCTGCTCCACCCGAGTACTGTTCGGTAAGCTGTTTTGCCAGTGGGTTTGCCAATGATCGTCGGACGAACCTTGCCAGCCCGGCACTATCAAATAGCGAATCGAATCGTTGCCCATGGGTGTGCGCCTCCAGCGGTATGTGTGTTACCGAGTCAGTATAGGGACGGTTTTTAGATTCGCTAAGGAATAAGAAGCTATTTGTTTATAACCAAAAAGTGATCCTTGAGGATTCTGCACCATGAAAAGCCTGGTCGACCACCTGAGCCAATACGCGGCCTATCACCGTGACCGACGCAATATCGTCAGCCACTTCATTGGCATCCCGTTGATTGTGGTTGCCGTGGCTGCGCTGCTGTCGCGACCGCAATGGGCAGGAGTTTCACCGGCGTTGTTAGTGATGCTGGCAAGCGCGGTTTTTTACCTGCGCCTTGAGCTGCGGCTCGGAGTATTGATGACGCTGCTGCTGGGGTTGGCGGTATGGCTGGGGCATTCGCTGGCGTCGTTGAGCACGGCCGCTTGGCTGGGCTGGAGCGTTGGGTTGTTTGTGTTGGGCTGGGTGATTCAGTTTGTCGGGCATTACTACGAAGGGCGCAAGCCGGCGTTTATCGATGATCTGACCGGACTGATAGTGGGGCCGCTGTTTGTGGTGGCGGAGCTGGGTTTTTTGCTGGGCTGGCGCGAGGATTTGCGCCGCGAGATTGAGTTGCGGCAGCCGCTGCAAAGATAAGACTCCGGTAGCAGCTGCCGAAGGAACGAGGCTGCGTCCGGCTGCGCAGCAGTCGTAAAATCAGACACTGCAGTGTGCCAGTTAAACCCGAATTTCAGGTTCTACGGTCGCTGCGCAACCGGACGCAGCCTCGTTCCTACGGCAGCTGCTACGAAGCTCTTCAGCGCTTGAAGGCCTGATGCAGCTCGGCCAGTGTTTCAAAGTGGTACTTGGGCGCAAACGAGTTCAGCTCTTCAAAGCTGCCAAAGCCATAACCCACAGCTGCTGCGTCCATACCATTGTCGCGGGCGCCGATCAGGTCGTGCTTGCGGTCACCGATCATCAGGGTTTGAGCCGGGTCCAGGCCTTGCTCACTTATCAAGTGGGCAATCAGCTCGACCTTGTTGGTGCGGGTGCCATCCAGTTCGCTGCCGTAGATCACTTTGAAGTGCTTGGCGAAATCAAAATGACGAGCAATTTCACGCGCATAGATATGCGGTTTTGAAGTCGCAATAAACAGTTGGCGACCCTGTGCCACCAGCTCTTCGAGCAGCGGCGTGACGCCCTCGAACACTTGGTTTTCATACAGGCCGGTCACGGCGAAACGCTCGCGGTAAAAGCCCATTGCTTCCCACGCTTTTGCTTCGTCAAAGTCATATGTGGCCATGAACTGTTGCAGCAGCGGCGGGCCGATAAAGTGCTCAAGCTTAGTCAGGTCAGGTTCATCGATGCCCAGCTTGCTCAGGCCGAACTGGATCGAACGGGTGATGCCTTCGCGTGGGTCGGTCAGGGTGCCGTCGAGGTCGAACAATACGTTTTGGTAATGCATGCAGGGCTCCAAAATAGGGGGCTTAAACGGCCAGGTGATAGCCTTCGGCCAAATGCTGGTCCTTGAGTTTTACGTAGTTGCCGGCGCTGTAGGTGAAGAACGCTTTTTCCTTTTCGGTCAGCTCACGCACCTGTTTGACCGGGCTGCCCACATACAGAAAACCGCTGACCAGACGCTTGCCCGGTGGTACCAGGCTGCCCGCACCGACGATCACATCGTCTTCAATCACCGCGCCGTCCATCACGATGCTGCCCATGCCGATCAGGATACGGCTGCCCACGCTGCAACCATGCAGCATGACTTTATGGGCGATGGTTACGTCGTCGCCGATCAACAGCGGGAAGCCCTCGGGGTTAAAGGGCCCGGCGTGGGTGATGTGCAGTACGCAGCCGTCCTGCACGCTGGTGCGGGCACCGATGCGGATGCGGTGCATATCGCCGCGAATCACGGTCAGCGGCCAGATTGAACTGTCGGCGCCGATCTCCACATCGCCGATCACCACCGCCGAGCGGTCGACAAAGGCGCGCTCGCCCAGGGTCGGTGTGTGCTGCTGGAATGGACGGATGGACACAAATAGCTTCCTTCTTTAGCCGTAATAGGGCGTTGCAATGCTGCGGTCTGAGTCGATTGTAATTAAGATGGCTCAATGTTTCTTCAAGCCAAGGTGCCAAACGTGAGCGAGAACAACCCTCTTTTGCAGCCCTACGACCTGCCGCCGTTCTCGGCGATCCGTCCTGAGCACGTACAGCCGGCCATCGAGCAGATCCTCGCCGACAACCGCGCAGGCATTCAAGCCATCCTCAAGGACCAGGGCCAGAACCCGACATGGGCTGGCCTGGTATTGGCGATGGATGAGCTGAACGACCGACTGGGCGCGGCCTGGAGCCCGGTCAGCCACCTCAATGCAGTGTGCAACAGCGCAGAGTTGCGTGAAGCCTACGAGGCTTGCCTGCCTGCGTTGAGCGCCTATTCCACCGAGATGGGCCAGAACCGTGAGTTGTTCCAGGCTTTCGAAGCCCTGGCCCACAGCCCGCAAGTAGCCGATTTCGATCAGGCACAAAAAACTATTCTTGAGCACTCGCTGCGCGACTTCCGTCTGTCGGGTATTGACCTGCCAGAGGCTGAGCAAAAGCGTTACGCCGAAGTGCAGAGCAAGCTTTCCGAGCTGGGCAGCAAGTTTTCCAACCAACTGTTGGACGCGACCCAGGCCTGGACCAAGCACATCACCGACGAAGCCGCGCTGGCGGGTCTGACCGATTCGGCCAAGGCGCAAATGGCTGCCGCTGCGCAGGCCAAAGGTCTGGACGGCTGGCTGATCAGCCTGGAGTTCCCGAGCTACTTCCCGGTCATGACCTATGCGCAAGACCGCGCTCTGCGCGAAGAAGTCTACGCTGCGTACTGCACCCGCGCCTCGGACCAAGGCCCGAATGCCGGAAAGTTCGACAACGGTCCGGTGATGGAAGAGATCCTCGACCTGCGTCAGGAACTTGCGAAGCTCTTGGGTTTTGGCAGCTTTGCCGAGCTGAGCCTGGCCACCAAAATGGCTGAAACCCCGGATCAGGTGCTGACCTTCCTGCGCGATCTGGCCAAGCGCAGCAAGCCTTTTGCTGCGCGTGATCTTGAACAACTGCAAGCCTACGCCGCCGAGCAAGGCACTGCGGAGCTGAAAAGCTGGGACTCAGGCTTCTTCGGCGAGAAACTGCGCGAGCAGCGTTACAGCGTGTCCCAAGAGGCACTGCGCGCTTACTTCCCGATCGACAAGGTGTTGGGCGGCCTGTTCGCCATCGTGCAGCGTCTGTACGGAATTGAAATTGCCGAAATCAAAGGGTTCGACACCTGGCACCCGGATGTTCGCCTGTTTGAAATCAAGGAAAACGGCGAGCACATTGGCCGCTTCTTCTTTGACCTCTACGCCCGTGCCAACAAGCGTGGCGGTGCCTGGATGGACGGCGCCCGTGATCGTCGCCGCACTGCGGCCGGAACGTTGCAAAGCCCGGTGGCCAACCTGGTGTGCAACTTCACCCCAGCGGTTGCGGGCAAGCCTGCACTGCTGACCCACGACGAAGTCACCACCCTGTTCCACGAATTCGGCCACGGGCTGCACCACATGCTGACCGAGATCGAACACGCAGGCGTGTCCGGTATCAACGGTGTGGCCTGGGATGCGGTCGAGCTGCCGAGCCAGTTCATGGAAAACTGGTGCTGGGAGCCTGAAGGTCTGGCACTGATTTCCAGCCATTACGAAACCGGCGAGGCACTGCCCAAAGACCTGCTGGACAAGATGCTGGCGGCCAAGAACTTCCAGTCCGGACTGATGATGGTTCGTCAGCTGGAGTTCTCGCTGTTCGACTTCGAACTGCACGCCACCCACGGTGACGGTCGCAGCGTAGCGCAGGTGCTGGACGGCATCCGCGATGAGGTGTCGGTCATGCGCCCACCGGCTTACAACCGCTTCCCTAACAGTTTTGCGCATATCTTCGCGGGCGGTTACGCGGCGGGTTACTACAGCTACAAGTGGGCTGAAGTGCTGTCGGCGGATGCGTTCTCGCGCTTTGAAGAAGAAGGCGTATTCAACCCTCACACCGGCAAGGCATTCCGCCAGGCGATTCTGGCCCGTGGTGGTTCGTTGGCCCCAATGGAATTGTTCAAGGACTTCCGTGGCCGCGAGCCGTCGATTGACGCCTTGTTGCGTCACAGCGGCCTGACTGAGGATTCGGCAGCATGAGTGATGCACCTGTGAATGTGACCAAAAAGCGCTTTATCGCCGGGGCTGTCTGCCCGGCGTGCAGCGAGCCTGACAAATTGATGATGTGGAACGAAGACGAAGTGCCGCACCGCGAATGCGTGGCCTGCGGTTATTCGGACACGTTGAATGAACAGGGTTTGTCGGTGCCCAAGGAATTGGGTACGCGGGTTAATACGTCAGCGCTGAAAAAAGCCCCGGATCCTAAAGTGCAGGCGGTGCAGTTTTTTCCGAATCCGAAACTGAAAAAGCCGTAAAAGCCATGTACTTGTAGCCGCTGCCGAAGGCTGCGAAAAGGGCCGCAGGCCCTTCGCTTTCTATTCACAAGCGGGGCTGCTTTGCAGCCCATCGCAGCCTGCGGCAGCGGCTACAGGTTTACGCTTTCTGCCACACCTTCGGCTTGAAGAACAACGTCTCGCCGCGCACCAGATCGGTCAGGCTGTCGTGGTCCTTGACCACTTCAACCTCGATCAGCTCGCTTTGCCCTTCAACTTTCAACGTCACCCGGGTGGTCGCACCCAATGGGCGGATGTCGCGTACCTGTGCAGCATGGTGGTCTTCAAGTTCGTGACGCGACAACGACACTTCGTGCGGGCGGAACAGTACGTGCTGGTCTTCGCCGATGTGCAGACGGTTGGAGTCACCGAGGAAGTGGTACACAAAATCGCTGGCCGGGTTTTCGTAGACTTCGCCCGGTGAGCCGATCTGCTCGATCACGCCCTTGTTCATTACCACGATGCGGTCAGCCACTTCCATGGCTTCTTCCTGGTCGTGGGTCACGAAGACCGACGTCAGGTTGATGTCTTCGTGCAGGCGCGCCAACCAGCGGCGCAGCTCTTTACGTACCTTGGCGTCCAGGGCGCCGAAAGGTTCGTCCAGCAGCAGCACCTTGGGTTCTACCGCCAATGCGCGGGCCAGTGCGATACGCTGACGCTGACCGCCAGAAAGCTGCTCGGGGTAGCGATCCGACAACCAGTCCAGTTGCACCATGTTCAGCAGTTCGTGGACTTTTTCGGCGATCCGGGTTTCGCTCGGGCGTTCTTTTTTCGGCTTCATGCGCAGGCCGAAAGCGACGTTGTCGAACACCGTCATGTGGCGGAACAGCGCGTAATGCTGGAATACAAAACCAACGTTGCGATCACGCACGTCGTGGCCCGAGACGTCTTCACCGTGGAACACGATGTTGCCTTCGTCCGGGGTTTCCAGGCCTGCGATGATACGCAGCAAGGTCGTTTTACCGCAGCCCGACGGGCCAAGCAAAGCCACCAGTTCGCCGCTGTGAATATCCAGGTTGATGCTGTTCAGCGCCTTGAAGGCATTGAAGTTCTTGCTGACGTTACGGACTTCGATCGACATGGTTTATTCCTCCGCGGCGCTGGCGCGCAGGCGGTTAATACGGGATTCGCTCCACTGCTTGAGCAGCAGGATGAAGAGCGCCAGGATCAGCAACAGAGTGGCCACAGCGAAGGCGGCAACGTGGTTGTATTCGTTGTAGAGGATCTCGACGTGCAGCGGCAGGGTGTTGGTCACCCCGCGAATGTGCCCGGAAACCACCGACACCGCACCGAACTCACCCATCGCCCGCGCAGTACACAGCACCACGCCGTAGATCAGGCCCCATTTGATGTTGGGTACGGTGACGTGCCAGAACATCTGCCAGCCGTTGGCGCCCAGCAGGCGTGCGGCCTCTTCTTCCTGGGTGCCCTGCTCTTGCATCAGCGGGATCAGTTCACGGGCCACAAACGGCACGGTGACGAAGATGGTCGCCAGCACGATGCCCGGTAGAGCGAAGACGATCTGGATGTCGTGATCTTGCAACCACGGGCCGAAGAAGCCCTGTGCGCCGAACATCAGCACGTAGACCAGACCTGCGATCACCGGCGAGACGGAAAACGGCAGGTCGATCAGGGTGACCAGGATGCTTTTGCCGCGAAAGCTGTATTTGCTTACGCACCAGGCCGCGCTGACGCCGAATACCACGTTCAGCGGCACCGAAATCGCCACCGCAATGATGGTCAGCTTGAGGGCCGACAAGGCGTCGGGTTCGAGGATGGCGTCGAAGAATGTACCTACGCCCATTTTCAAACCCTGGGACACCACGATCAGCAGGGGCAGCAACAGGAACAGGGTGAAAAACAACCAGCCGAAGCCGATCAGCAGGCGCCGCGACAGCGGGCTGCCTCGGCGGGCGGCGTTGGCTGCGGATGAGGCGCTTAATGTTGAGTTGGACATGGTCAGGCCTCCTTCACGGTTTTTCGATGCGGCGCTGAATCAAATTGATTACCAGCAGCAAAATGAAGGAAACCACCAGCATCATTACGCCAATGGCAGTGGCGCCGGTGTAGTCGTACTGGTCCAGCTTGACCATGATCAGCAGCGGCAGAATCTCGGTTTTGAACGGCATGTTACCGGCGATAAAGATCACCGAACCGTACTCGCCGACACCCCGGGCAAAGGCCAGGGCAAAGCCGGTCAGCCAGGCGGGCAGCAGGGCCGGAACCAGGATGTAGCGAAACACTTGCAGCGGCTTGGCGCCCAGACAGGCGGCAGCTTCTTCGATTTCACGCGGGATGTCAGCCAGTACCGGCTGCACTGTACGCACCACAAATGGCAGGGTGACGAAGGTCAGTGCCAGGGTGATACCCATCGGGGTGTAGGCGATTTTGAAGCCCAGGTCGGCGGCGAACTGGCCGATCCAGCCGTTGGGCGCGTACAAGGCGGTCAGTGCGATACCGGCCACGGCGGTCGGCAGGGCAAATGGCAGGTCGATCATGGCGTCGATGACCTTGCGCCCCGGGAAGGTGTAACGCACCAGCACCCAGGCCAGTACGGTCCCGATAACGCCGTTGATGATGGCGGCGACAAAGGCGGTGCCGAAGCTCAGTTGCAGCGCTGCCAGCACCCTGGGGGCGGTGATGATGGCCCAGAACTGGTCCCAGGTCAGTTGAGCGGCATGCACGAACATCGCTGCCAGTGGAATCAGCACAATCAGACTGAGGTACACCAAGGTGTAGCCCAGTGTCAGCCCGAAGCCGGGTATGACGGGGGAGATACGACGCGACATAAAAGTCCTTGGGTTAACGCACGAGGCCCGCAACCAATTGCGGGCCTGATGTTCTAGCTTTCAGCATGGCCTGATGGCCCGCCCCGCAGGTTATTGCGCCTGGTAGATCTGGTCGAACACGCCACCGTCATTGAAAAATTTCGGTTGCGCAGTCTTCCAGCCACCGAAGTCTTTGTCGATAGTCACAAGCTCCAGTTTCGGAAACTGCGTGGCGTATTTGGCAGCGACAGCCTTGTCACGCGGGCGGTAGAAGTTCTTCGCGGCGATTTCCTGACCCGCCGGGCTGTACAGGTGTTCGAGGTACGCTTTGGCGATCTCGGTGTTGCCTTTTTTCTCGGCGTTTTTATCGACTACAGCCACTGGCGGCTCGGCCAGGATCGACAGCGAAGGTACGACAATGTCGAATTTATCGGTGCCGCCATCTTCTTTCAGTGCCAGGAAAGCTTCGTTTTCCCAGGCCAGCAACACGTCACCTTGGCCGTTGTTGACGAAGGTAATGGTTGAACCGCGTGCACCGGTGTCCAGCACGGGGACGTGTTTGAACAAGGTTTTTACGTATTCCTTGGCTTTCTCCTCGTCACCGCCGTTGGCTTTGAGGCCATAAGCGTAGGCCGCGAGGAAGTTCCAGCGGGCACCGCCACTGGTTTTCGGGTTCGGAGTAATGACCGACACGCCGTCTTTGGTCAGATCGCCCCAGTCCTTGATGCCTTTAGGGTTGCCCTTGCGTACCAGGAACACGATGGTCGAGGTGTACGGAGTGCTGGCGTCCGGCAGGCGGGTTTGCCAGTTTTCCGGCAGGGTTTTACCCAGCTTGGCGATTTCGTCGATGTCACCGGCCAGTGCCAGGGTCACGACATCCGCGCGCAGGCCGTCAATTACGCCGCGAGCCTGTTTACCCGAGCCGCCGTGGGACTGTTGGATTTTGACGTTGTCGCCGGGATGATTGGCTTTCCAGAAGTTAGTGAATTCAGTGTTGTAATCCTGGTACAGCTCGCGGGTCGGATCGTAAGAAACGTTTAGTAGTTCGTAATCTTTGGCTACAGCGGAGCCAGCAAAAATGGCACTGGCCAGCGCGGCCAAAGCGTAACGGCGTAGGGACATAGGTGAGGCTCCAAAGCATTTCTTAATTTTTATTAAACGCACTCAGATGAATGCGTTTTGAATGGTTCAGGCGTTTTTTTGACTCGGGTTCTGCAAGCGGAATTTCTCTTTGCGTTCGATCTGAACCACCTGAGCGTTGTGCACGGTGATTTCAACAGCACCAAAGCGCAGGTCTCGAAGCGCGCTCTGGATTTCCCGCAGAATGGTTGCTTCGTCCTGACCGTCAACGCTACGTAGAGATACGCTCATGGTGCTGCTCCTGAAATATGGGGTGCCGACAGGGATGCTGGCGTAGGGGCAATAGTAGTGAGGTGCGGATATTCTTAAAAATACTATTTAAGAATGTTTATATAACTGAAAGATCAAACAAGAGGCTGGGACAACTGTATGTAGCCGCTGCCGAAGGCTGCGTCCGGTTGCGAAGCGACCGTAAACTCTGCCCCCGGGTTTTGTCTGAAGCCCAGCAGTAACCGGTTTTACGACCGCTACGCGGCCGAACGCAGCCTCGTTCCTTCGGCAGCTGCTACGAATTACCCGGCATACAGGTGTTCTCGGACTACACTCCAAATGCCCTATCACGACAGGCTGTTATACAAAGGTGGGAACTGTCGCTGGACAGTCAGCGCGAGTGCGATCACCTTAGAGCGGCTGTCGTCTTTTCCTGCATAGTCTGGAGTCTTTATGTCGTTTACCCCTGAGTTGGTTGCCGAACTGGAAGTCCTTGCACTGTTTGACCTGGAAAGTACTCTTGAGGGCCTGAAAATCCATCAACATGCCGCGCCGGAAAAAATTGCTGCGGCGAAGCGCCTGTTTGAAAAAAAGCTGATTGATCAACCCGATGGCGGCTACCTGACAAGCCTGGGACGCGATGCTGCCCAAAATGTCCAGACGCTGCTGACGATCCTTGTTGAATCCAAAGAAATTGCCTGACACCACGTCGCGCCCACGGGATCTGAACGATCAATGATTCCGCGGGCACACTTATCTACACCCGCACTGAACGAGGGAGCCGAACGACAGGTTCTCCAGCAGATGCGTGGGCGCTTTTTGAGTGTCAATGAGGGCCGCCTGGCCCGTGCAATGGAGGGGCTGGCGCCACGCCAGAAAGCGTTACTAAACCTCCTGGCGTTGTTGTTTCATGTGAATCACCCCCTCTTGCCCGGTTATGTGTCGGACTGTACCCCTGCCGGAGTCTCGGGTTATCAACCCGATGCACTTGCTCTGACGGAAGCCCGGCAGTTGATTCGGGGCTTTTCATGCAGCATGGGCAGCTCATGCCCTTCGCAGCCGATCCACGGCCTTTTTCTGATGGGTAGCCTCGGTACTTTGGCCCAGACCGATCAAAGCGATATGGACGTGTGGATTTGTCTCGCCCCGAACTTGAGCAATCAGGCACTGACGGCCTTGCGCAAGAAATGTCGGCGCCTGGAAGCCTGGGCAGCGAGTCAGGGCTGTGAGGCACACTTGTTTTTGATCGATGCTCAACTGCGCAACGACGAGGGCGGTGAGCCACGGCAGAGATTGTTGCTCGATGAGTTTTATCGCACGGCTATCTGGCTCGCAGGGCGTACGCCGATGTGGTGGTGGGTGCCGGTGGATGAGGAGGCGCGGTACGCCGAGTTTGCTCGGGGGCTATTGGCCAGGCGCGTCGTGGGTGGCGACGAAACCATCGATCTTGGACATCTGGCGCATATCGCCCCTGACGAGTATTTAAGCGCCGGGCTGTGGCAGTTGTTCAAGGGTATTGAGTCGCCGTACAAGTCGCTGCTCAAGCTGTTGCTGATTGAGGTGTACGCCAGCGAGCACCCGCGGGTCAGTTGCCTGAGTCTGAGTTTCAAACAGGCGGTGTACGCCAACCAATTGGACCTTGATGAGCTGGACCCCTACCTGGTGGTTTACCGCCGGCTAGAGCATTACCTGATCGAGCGTGGTGATCTTCAGCGATTGGAGCTGGTTCGCCGCAGCCTGTATCTGAAGGTCGGTCACAAGCTGAGTGCCGTTGCAGCAGGTGTGCAGTGGCAGTATCTGTTACTGCAGCGACTGACCCGTGAATGGGGCTGGGATGAGCTGCACTTGGCAATGCTCGACAGTCGCTCGCAGTGGGAGGTGCAGCAGGTCAGTCATGAGTGCCGGGCATTGGCCCGTGAGCTGAGTGTCAGCTATCGGTTTTTGAGTCAGCTGGCTCATGTGGAGCAAGCAACCGCGCCGAAATAAAGCTGGGGCAGCGCTGCGCAATCGAGCGCTACCGCTGTGACATGACTGATCTGAACCTATCGCGGATAAGGTTTATGCGCTGAAGTCGCTTGCTGCTTTTGGCTGGTATTCAACTTCAAGCAGTTCCAGCTTGAGGGTTTTACCGCCTGGGGCTGGCCAGTTGATGTGTTGACCGACTTGCAGGCCCAGCAGCGCGCTGCCAACCGGTGCCAGAATCGAAACCTTGCCTGCGTCAGCATTGGCGTCTTTCGGGTACACCAGTGTCAGGTGGTAGTCCTTGCCACTGCTTTCTTCACGGCAATGCACTCGCGAGTTCATGGTCACAACGCCAGCAGGCACTTCTTCGTGGCCGACGATGGTTTCGGCGCGATCGAGTTCGGCTTGCAGTGCCTCAATGCCAGGAGTCGTTTCCGGCAAGCTGTCGATGAGTTGCTCCAGACGCTGTACGTCCAGGCGGGTGAGGATGAGTGGGGTTGGGGTGCTCATGACCTGGCAGACTCCTTTTTTCTGCACGAAAAAGCAAAACCCCGCCGGATAATGGCGGGGTTTTGACGAACCTCGTTAGTGCGAGGCGAACCCCGACACTACCACAGCAGAATAAATACACAAGCTGTGTGGGGTTTTGCTGTTTGCCCCTGAACTGATTGCAACTGGAGATTATTCGTAGCAGCTGCCGCAGCCTGCGGCAGCTGCTACGGGAGCATCTGGCGCAGTTGAGCCTGTTCACAGATTACCCGACGCCGCTGGTCGTCTGCCGAGCGCCACTCGCGGATATCTTCGACGTGGCGGAAACAGCCCAGGCAGACTTTGTGTTCATCCAGCCGGCAGGTGCTGATGCATGGGGACGGCACTGCCGGACTGACGTTGCTGTAGAGCGGTTTTGCAGGTTTAACAGGAGCGGTCACTATCAGATCTCTTCAAATTCCAGCTCTGCGCCAGCGTGTTCCAGGGTCAGGCGCTGAACCATTTCACTGAGCAACTCGTCGGTTTTATCGCACTTCCACGAACTGCGCTTTTCATCGTAGTCGAAGTGGAAACCGCCACTGGGTGCCGCCAGCCAGAGCTGAAGCACTGGCGCCTGCCGGCTGAAGATCAGGGCTTTGCCATTCTCAAACTTGACCGTCAGGATTCCGGCGGAATTCTCCACATCTACATCCAGATCACAGTCGTCGAAGATGTCTTCCAGATTTTCCTGGGTGGCATCGACCAGATCGTGAAAACGGGCTTCAGTCAAACTCATGGTGGAACCTCGTAATATCTAGTCATGCTCGGAGCTCGCAAGATACGGGCGCTCCAAGCCGATTGCAAACCCCATGACAGATGCCCGCCAACACTACTGATTATTCACACAGGCCCTTGCGCTTGGCGGCTCTGCTGCATAGGCAAGCTGGTAGGCGCTCGGTATACTCGGGCGCAATTAATGCTTTTCAAAGGATTTCGCCATGAAGCGCCTGATCTCTTCTATTGCTGCGCTCGTCGCGGTCGCCTGCCTTGTTTCTGCCTGTGGTCAAAAAGGACCGCTGTATCTGCCCGATGACAGCAAATCCCCTGAAGACCAAGCGAAGTCGTCGCAACCGCACAAGCACCAATAAGGGAACACCATGGACGCTTTTAATTACCGGGACGGCGAGCTGTTCGCCGAAGGTGTTGCGCTGACGGCCATTGCCGAGCGTTTCGGCACGCCGACTTACGTCTATTCCCGGGCGCACATCGAGGCGCAATACAACGCTTACGCCGATGCCCTGAACGGCATGCCGCACCTGGTCTGTTTCGCCGTCAAGGCCAACTCCAACCTGGGTGTACTCAATGTCCTGGCGCGTCTTGGCGCCGGTTTTGACATCGTGTCCCGCGGTGAGCTGGAGCGTGTGCTGGCCGCTGGCGGCTCGGCTGACAAGATTGTGTTTTCCGGTGTCGGCAAGACCCGTGACGACATGCGTCGTGCTCTGGAAGTGGGCGTGAACTGCTTCAACGTCGAGTCCACTGAAGAGCTTGAGCGCCTGCAAGTTGTGGCCGCCGAAATGGGCGTTCGCGCGCCGATCTCGCTGCGGGTCAACCCGGACGTTGATGCGGGCACCCACCCGTACATCTCCACCGGTCTCAAGGAAAACAAGTTCGGCATCGCCATCGCTGACGCCGAAGATGTCTACATCCGCGCCGCGCAGTTGCCTAACCTGGAAGTGGTCGGCGTCGATTGCCATATCGGCTCGCAACTGACCACCCTCGAACCTTTTCTCGATGCCCTCGACCGCCTGCTGGCGTTGATCGATCGCTTGATCGATTGCGGCATTTACCTGCGTCACATCGATCTTGGTGGTGGTTTGGGTGTGCGTTATCGCGATGAAGAGCCGCCGCTGGCTGGCGATTACATCAAGGCCGTGCGCGAGCGTATTGACGGGCGTGACCTGGCGCTGGTGTTCGAGCCGGGCCGCTTCATCGTGGCCAACGCAGGCGTGCTGCTGACCCAGGTCGAGTACCTCAAGCACACCGAACACAAAGACTTCGCCATCGTCGACGCGGCGATGAACGACCTGATCCGCCCGGCGTTGTACCAGGCCTGGATGGACGTGACCGCGGTTCGCCCGCGTGGCACCGAAGCCCGCGCTTACGACATCGTCGGCCCGATCTGCGAAACCGGTGATTTCCTGGCCAAGGACCGCCAATTGGCGCTGGCCGAAGGTGATCTGCTGGCGGTGCATTCGGCCGGTGCTTATGGCTTTGTCATGAGTTCGAACTACAACACCCGTGGCCGCGCCGCCGAAGTTCTGGTGGATGGCGATCAGGCGTTTGAAGTACGTCGTCGCGAGACCGTGGCCGAGTTGTTTGCTGGCGAAAGCCTGCTGCCGGAGTAATCCCATGTTGCTGCGTTTTACCAAAATGCACGGCCTGGGCAATGATTTCATGGTTCTCGACCTGGTCAGCCAGCACGCGCACATCCTGCCCAAGCACGCCAAGCAATGGGGTGATCGGCACACGGGCGTCGGTTTTGATCAATTATTGATCGTTGAGGCGCCGAGCAACCCGGAGGTGGATTTCCGTTACCGGATCTTCAACTCCGACGGCTCCGAAGTTGAGCAATGCGGCAACGGTGCGCGCTGTTTTGCGCGCTTTGTGCTCGACAAGCGTTTGACCACCAAGCGCCAGATCAAGGTCGAAACCAAAAGCGGCATCATCGAACTGAACGTGCGCAGTGATGGGCAAATCAGTGTCGACATGGGCCCGCCGCGTCTGGTCCCGGCCGACATCCCGTTTGTGGCCGACGCGCAAGCGCTGAGCTACGAACTGGATGTCGACGGGCAGACTGTTGAGTTGGCTGCCGTGTCTATGGGCAACCCCCATGCGGTATTGCGTGTCGACGATATCAACGCCGCGCCGGTGCATGAGCTGGGCCCAAAAATTGAACATCACCCGC
The DNA here is from genome assembly GCF_025426255.1 of Pseudomonas fragi. Classification (GTDB taxonomy): domain Bacteria; phylum Pseudomonadota; class Gammaproteobacteria; order Pseudomonadales; family Pseudomonadaceae; genus Aquipseudomonas; species Aquipseudomonas kulmbachensis. The sequence continues at coordinate 113,661 of NZ_CP104861.1, forward strand.
GCTTTCCGGCGCGGGTCAATGTCGGTTTTCTGCACGTAATTGATCGTCAGCGCGGGCAACTGCGGGTCTGGGAACGTGGCGCCGGGGAAACCCAGGCCTGCGGCACCGGGGCTTGCGCCGCCGCTGTGGCTGCGATCAGCCAGGGTTGGATGGACTCACCGCTGATCCTTGATTTGCCCGGTGGCCGTTTGTCCATCGAATGGGCAGGTCCTGGCCATTCAGTGATCATGACCGGCCCGGCGATGCGTGTTTACGAAGGACAAGTCCGTTTATGAGCGAGCGCAACCGATGACCGACAAGACGCAGCCTTCAGACCTCGATGTACCTGTGGATAACTCGCAAGCAAGCACCGTTGCCGCTTATCTAGAGGCGCATCCGGACTTCTTCAGCCAGCGTGATGAGCTGCTGCTGGCGCTGCGTATTCCGCACCAGCGTGGTGACACAATTTCGCTGGTGGAGCGCCAACTGGAGCTGTTGCGTGGTCGTAATATCGAGATGCGTCATCGCTTGTCGCAGTTGATGGACGTGGCCCGTGACAACGACCGCCTGTTCGAAAAGACTCGGCGCCTGAACCTCGCCTTGATGGACGCCACCAGCCTTGATGAGCTGGTGATTGCCGTTGAAGACAGCTTGCGTCATGACTTTCAGGTGCCTTTTGTCAGCCTGGTGCTGTTTGGCGACAATCCGATGCCGGTCGGGCGTTGGGTCAGCAGTGCCGATGCACAGCGTGCGCTGGGTGGTTTGTTGACTGAAGGCAAAACCGTCAGCGGCAGCCTGCGCGAGCATGAACTGGACTTTCTGTTTGGCGAAGAGCAGCGTAAGCAAATTGGTTCGACTGCCGTGGTGGCGCTCAATCACCTGGGCTTGCACGGCGTATTGGCGATTGCCAGTCGTGATCCGCAGCACTACAAAAGCACGGTGGGTACGTTGTTCCTCGGCTACATTGCCGAAGTACTGGGCCGGGTGTTGCCGCGCTTTACCAACGCTCTGCGCTCGGTACGTTAGATGGAACGGCAACTGGACGCTTACTGCATTCACCTGCGCAGTGAGCGCCAGGTGTCGCCCCATACGCTGGAGGCCTATCGCCGCGACCTGAACAAGGTGCTGGCGTTCTGCGCCAAGGAATCAATCGCCAGCTGGACTGCACTGGATATCCAGCGCATGCGTCAATTGGTATCGCGTCTGCATCAGCAAGGCCAATCCTCACGCAGCATTGCGCGTTTGCTGTCGGCGGTGCGCGGGTTTTATCACTATCTCAATCGCGAAGGCTTGTGCGACCACGACCCGGCAAACGGTCTGGCCCCGCCCAAAGGTGAGCGCCGCCTGCCTAAAACCCTGGATACCGATCGTGCTCTGCAATTGCTGGAAGGGGGCGTCGAGGACGACTTTTTGGCCCAGCGCGATCAGGCCATTCTGGAGCTGTTTTATTCTTCGGGGCTGCGCTTGTCGGAGTTGACCGGGCTTAATCTGGATCAGTTGGACTTGGCTGACGGGCTGGTCGAGGTGCTCGGCAAGGGCAGCAAGACTCGCGTCTTACCTGTTGGTAAAAAGGCCCGGGAGGCGCTACAGGCCTGGTTGCCGATGCGGGCGCTGGCCAACCCGCAGGACGACGCCGTGTTCGTCAGCCAGCGCGGTACACGCCTTGGGCCGCGTGCGATCCAGGTGCGGGTCAAGGCTGCCGGGGAACGTGAGCTGGGCCAGAACCTGCACCCGCATATGCTGCGCCATTCATTTGCCAGCCACTTGCTGGAATCCTCCCAGGATTTGCGCGCCGTACAAGAGTTGCTCGGGCACGCGGACATCAAAACCACGCAAATCTATACCCATCTGGATTTCCAGCATCTGGCATCGGTCTACGACAGCGCCCACCCACGGGCCAAACGCAGTAAGGACAGTGAATGACGATTGAGCTGATTACTTTCGACCTCGACGACACCTTGTGGGACACAGCACCGGTGATTGTGAGCGCCGAAGCCGTATTGCGTGACTGGTTGATGGAGAACGCGCCAAAACTGGGCGTTGTCGAAGTCGGGCATTTTCAGGCGATTCGCGAGCGGGTGTTGAGTGAAGAACCCCAGCTCAAGCACCGGATCAGCGCACTGCGTCGGCGGATTCTGTTCCATGCGCTGCACGGCGCGGGTTACGAGAATGCAGCCGCGCTGGCAGATGATGCGTTTGAGGTGTTTATTGAGGCGCGCCATGCGTTGCACCTATTCCCGCAGGCTGAGCCAACCTTGATTGCGCTGGCCCGGGATTACACCTTGGGCGTGGTCACCAATGGCAACGCGGATGTGCGGCGAATCGGCTTGGGGCATCACTTCAAATTTGTGCTGTGCGCCGAAGACATCGGTATCGCCAAGCCGGATGCGCGCCTGTTTCACGAAGCCCTGCTGCGCGGTGGCGTAGCGGCGGGTGCGGCGGTGCATGTGGGCGACCACCCCGGCGATGATATTGCCGGGGCGCAATTGGCGGGCTTGCGTGCGGTGTGGTTCAACCCGGGTGGCAAGCACTGGGATGGCGACAGGGCCCCGGATGCTGAAATTGGCTGCTTGAGCGAGTTACCGGCAGTGTTGAAAGCACTTGGCTAGGGCCAGCAGCGCAGGCAATACGCTCCGTAGCAGCTGCCGAAGGAACGAGGCTGCGATCGGCTGCGAAGCGGCCGTAAAACCTGAGATCCGAGTTTGACGGGTACACTGCAGTGTCTGATTTTGCGACTGCTTCGCAGCCGATCGCAGCCTCGCTCCGCGAGTCAGCTGCTACGGGGATTAGTGTTGTATTTGCATCACCCACAAAAAAACCCGCAGCGACGGCGGGTTTTTTCTTCAAGCAAACAGCTAACCCTTAGATAGGGCGGCTGCCGTACTTGTTGTCAGGCTTCTTGGGCGGGTCTGCCACCACGTTGGCCTCAACTTCCTGCACCTTGCCACCTTTGGACAAAAACTCTTCCATGGCGCGGGCCAGAGCATCACGCTCCTTGTTTTTGGCTTCTACGCTCGGCAGGTCATCGACTGACACTGCAGCCTTGGATTTGCCTTTGGCCGCAGGGACCGGAGCATCATCGCCACCGTCGTCATCTGCAACGTCCTCGGCTGCCGTTTCCAGGCCATCCTCGGTTTCGTCGTCTTCACCTACTTCGAGGTCATCATTTTCCAGATCGTCGTCGCTCATGTTCTACCCCATGACATACGTAAAGCAGATTAGTTATAGACCAGCTGTGGCAACTGTCGACCGCCGCTGGTGAAAAAGTAGCCTTGGGCAAACCGCGGCTTGCACCTCTTCAGCGTTGTAACGTGAAGAGGGCTTGACGAATACCGACATCATTACGGCGTCCGTCTGAATAAACACCTTGCCAGGCGCCCAGTGCCAGATGCTCCGGCAGCACGGCTCACGGGCCTTGAAAGCGTCGGGAGATCATCCTCGCTTTCGTCGTACTCGAGCATTGTTTTCTGCCCTCGGCGCGCATTCTAGCGTGCTGAAGAAAAAAGCAAAGCGGCTAATAGTCGAGTTGTGTCGCAAGTATTCTTCACTACAACAAGCGTAGAACTTGGCGACCCCCGTAACGTGTAGGGCAAATCATTTCATTACCGAGAATATCGCCTTATTACGGGCAAAAAAAAACCCGGCATGCCGGGTTTTTTTAGAGGTCAAATTACAGGTTGTAGCCCCGCTCGTTGTGCTGAGCCAGGTCGAGGCCCACAGCCTCTTCCTCTTCAGCCACTCGCAGGCCCATCACTGCATCCAGTACCTTGAGGATGATGAAGGTCACGATTGCGGTGTAGATCACAGTGAAGGCGACGCCTTTGAACTGGATCCAGACCTGGGCCGAGATGTCGGTCACTGCGCCGAAACCGCCCAGTGCAGGGGCTGCAAATACACCGGTGAGGATCGCGCCGACGATGCCGCCGATGCCGTGTACGCCGAATGCATCCAGGGAGTCGTCGTAGCCCAGTTTGCGTTTGAGGCTGGTGGCGCAGAAGAAGCAGATCACGCCAGCCGACAGACCGATTACGATCGAGCCCATTGGGCCAACGGTGCCTGCTGCCGGAGTGATAGCAACCAGACCGGCGACCACGCCCGAGGCGATGCCCAGTGCGCTTGGTTTGCCGTGGGTGACCCACTCGGCAAACATCCAGCCCAATGCGGCGGCGGCAGTTGCGATCTGAGTGACCAGCATCGCCATACCGGCAGTGCCGTTGGCGGCAGCTGCGGAGCCTGCGTTAAAGCCGAACCAGCCGATCCACAGCATGGCGGCACCGATCAGGGTGTAACCCAGGTTGTGCGGAGCCATTGGGGTGGTCGGGTAGCCTTTACGCTTGCCGAGCACGATGCACGCCACCAGGCCAGCGATACCGGCGTTGATGTGCACCACCGTGCCGCCAGCGAAGTCCAGTACGCCCCAATCACCGAGCAGCGAGCCCGGGCCGCCCCAGACCATGTGCGCAATCGGTGCATAGACCAGGGTGAACCACACGCCCATGAAAACCAGCATGGCCGAGAACTTCATGCGTTCAGCGAACGCACCTACGATCAAGGCCGGCGTGATGATGGCGAAGGTCATCTGGAACGTGACAAACACGGCCTCAGGGAACAGCGCTGCCGGGCCGGTAATGCTGGCGGGTGTGATACCTGCCAGGAACGCTTTGCCCAAGCCGCCGATGAACGAATTGTAGTTAACGACGCCGGCTTCCATCCCCGCGGTGTCGAACGTGATGCTGTAGCCATAAATGACCCACAGAATGCTGATCAGACCGGTGATGGCGAAGCACTGCATCATTACAGAAAGAATGTTTTTGGAGCGCACCATGCCGCCGTAGAACAGCGCCAGGCCTGGAATGGTCATAAACAGCACCAAAGCGGTTGCAGTCAGCATCCAGGCGGTGTCGCCGGAGTTGAGGACTGGAGCAGCCACTTCGTCTGCCGCCATGGCCAGGCCAGGCATTACAACAGACAGCAGGGCTCCGAGCCCTGCGAATTTACGCAGAGTCATAGTGTTTTCTCCTGGGGCGTTGGGGTTTGGCGGCTTAGATTGCGTCGGTATCGGTTTCGCCGGTACGGATGCGAATAGCCTGTTCCAGATTGACCACGAAAATCTTGCCGTCACCAATCTTGCCGGTGTTGGCAGCCTTGGTTATCGCCTCGATAACCCGATCAAGATCCTTGTCGTCAATGGCGACATCAATCTTCACCTTTGGCAGGAAATCGACCACGTATTCCGCGCCGCGATACAGCTCGGTGTGACCTTTCTGCCGGCCGAAGCCTTTGACCTCAGTAACGGTAATGCCTTGTACGCCGATCTCAGACAGCGACTCGCGCACGTCATCCAACTTGAACGGCTTGATAATGGCGGTGACTAGCTTCATGAAACTTCTCCCGAATTGGTGGACTTGCCCCAGGAAAACAAACCCGGCTCAAGTCTAAGCGCAGTGTCTGGCTTTGTAACGCATCGTCAGCCTTCTTCAGGCTGTACAACGTGTGTAAGTCGCTGGTGACGAAAACACTCCTTGAACCACCTGCCGCACTGCCTTCGTCACAGCTACTGCATCAGTGCATGAGTCATGTATGTCTAAGCAGAAACCTTGCCATGTCTGGAAAAATCATTAATTACAGCGATTTAGCGTAAGTTGATGGCTTTTGGCCTGATTCGGCGGGTTGTTTGTGCTCGAAGATGGTGCGTAGGCTGTAGGGGCAATGCGCGAAAAATGTGCAGAAAGCCGTCGGCATTGAGCCCCGACACCCCGTGATACACTCGCTGCCATCAGTTTTAAGGACCTTATCCATGCTCGCGCCCAAAGATCTTCTCGATGCCCTCGGTGGCCACGCTTCACGTTTGTTCAGTGGCGAAACCGCGCTGCCGCGCAACGAAATCGAAAGCCAGTTCAAAGCTTTGCTGCAAAGTGGTTTCAGCAAACTGGATCTGGTGAGCCGCGAAGAGTTCGATAGCCAGATGGTGGTACTGGCCCGTACCCGTGCTCGTCTTGAAAGCCTTGAAGCCAAAGTGGCCGAGCTGGAAGCCAAGCTGCTGCCGCCGACCGAATAACGCTCGAAGGCGGTGCACTTCATATGAACAAGGATGTTTTTGTATGTTGGTCATGAACCCGTTAGTGCCCGAGATGATCGTCTCGGATATTGCCCGCAGCCTGCATTTTTACTGTGGGGTGCTCGGTTTCAAAGTCGAGTACCAACGGCCCGAGGATCATTTTGCGTTCCTGTCGTTCCATGGCAGCCAGCTGATGCTGGAGCAGGATGACCTTGAAGAGTCGTCCTGGCGTGTCGGCCCGCTGGAGCCGCCATTCGGTCGAGGCATGAACCTTTCGATCAAGTGCCCGGACGCCCAGAGCCTGATCGCCCGTCTTGAGGTCGCTGGCCACAGCCTGCGCAAACCCCTCGAAGAGCGCTGGTATCGCAGCAACGATGTGTTGTTTGGCGAGCGCAACTTTTTGGTGCTCGATCCTGACGGCTATTTGCTGCGCTTGGCTGAGGACCTGGGGACCAAAGCGTTGGGAGAGTGAGTGTCAGGCGCAGTTGTGAATGGGTTCAACCTGCTCGCGAATCGTTGCGCCACGCTCGATTTCTGCTTTGCGCAGGTCGTAAGTGGTTTGCAGGTTCAGCCAGAATTCAGGCGTCGTCGCCAGGCAGATCGTACGCAGTGTTCCCATGCCCATTCACATCCGGTATCCATTCCAATCCTGCCCCTGGTTTCTGATTCGCGCAGGATGGGTTTTTTGCGAACTCAAGGAATGAGCCATGGCTCTGGCTATCGTTTACAGCCGCGCCCAGGTGGGTGTGGAGGCGCCTGTCGTTACGGTCGAGGCGCATCTGGCCAATGGTTTACCGGCGTTGACGCTGGTCGGCTTGCCCGAAACGGCGGTCAAGGAAAGTAAAGAGCGGGTACGCAGTGCGATTCTCAATTGCGCACTGGATTTTCCCGCTCGGCGTATCACTCTCAATCTGGCGCCCGCCGACCTGCCCAAGGACGGCGGACGCTTTGATGTGGCCATTGCCTTGGGTATTTTGGCAGCCAGCGGGCAAATACCGGTGGCCGCTCTGGAACAGGTCGAGTGTCTGGGCGAGCTGGCGTTGTCCGGGGCAATCCGGTCAGTTCAGGGCGTGTTACCTGCCGCGTTGGCGGCACGTGCGGCAGGCCGTACCCTGGTAGTGCCGCTGGCCAATGCCGAAGAGGCATGCCTGGCCGCCGGGTTGACGGTGATCGCAGTCGAACACTTGTTGCAGATAGTGGCGCATTTCGCTGGTCGCGCGGTGATTGAGCCTTACACCGCCAGCGGTTTGCTGCACCTGAGCAAACCCTATCCTGATCTGAGCGATGTACAGGGGCAGCTTTCAGCCAAGCGGGCATTATTGATCGCGGCTGCAGGCAGCCATAATTTACTGTTTACCGGTCCGCCCGGCACTGGCAAAACCCTGTTGGCCAGCCGTCTGCCCGGCTTGTTGCCGCCACTCACCGAGCAAGAGGCGCTGGAAGTCGCGGCCATTGCGTCGGTGGCCAGCCATATGCCTTTGAGCTGCTGGCCGCAGCGTCCGTTTCGTCAGCCGCACCATTCGGCCTCCGGCCCGGCTCTGGTGGGCGGCGGTTCAAAACCACAGCCGGGGGAGATTACGCTGGCGCATCACGGGGTGTTGTTTCTGGATGAACTCCCCGAGTTCGATCGTAAGGTACTGGAAGTCTTGAGGGAGCCTATGGAGTCCGGCTTTATCGTAATTGCCAGGGCCCGGGATCGAATGCGTTTTCCGGCGCGCTTCCAGCTGGTTGCGGCGATGAACCCCTGCCCCTGTGGCTATCTTGGGGAGCCCACGGGCCGATGTCGTTGTACCCCGGAACAGATCCAGCGCTATCGCAACAAGCTCTCGGGGCCGTTGCTCGATCGCATCGATTTGCATCTGACCGTGGCCCGTGAAACCACATCGCTCAACCCGTCGCTTGCCTCGGGCGAGACCACAGCCAAGGCTGCGGTGTTAGTGGCAGCAGCGCGTGAGCGTCAGTTGCAGCGTCAGGGTTGTGCCAATGCCTTTCTCGATCTGCCGGGTGTGCGCAGCCAGTGCACGTTGAGTGATGTGGATAACGCCTGGCTGGAGACGGCCTGCGAGCGAATGACCCTGTCACTGCGCGCCGCACATCGGTTGTTGAAAGTGGCGCGGACATTGGCTGATCTTGAGCAAACGCCAAACATAGAACGCAAGCATCTTGCGGAGGCATTGCAGTATCGGCCTGTCAGCGGGTGATCAAGCCGGTTTACTTCAACCGTTGCACGGCCGGCAGTTCCATCGCCGCGACTTCGTGTTGCAAAAAGTCGCTAAGGCGCCGCAAACGCTCGCCACCGGGGCGGGTCTTGGGCCAGACCAGGTAGTAATTCTCGCCGCTGGCCACGGCGGCCGCAAACGGCAGGCTCAGGCGGCCTTGGGCGACGTCCTCGGCAACCATCAGCAAGTCGCCCATGGAAATGCCGTAACCCCGGGCGGCGGCGATCATGCCCAGCTCCAGGGTATCGAACACTTGCCCACCCTTGAGTGATACTTGCCCGCTAAGCCCCATGCAGTCGAGCCAGCGCCGCCAGTCACGGCGGTCGGGCGTGGGGTGCAACAGTTCTGTGGCGGCCAGTCGTTTGGCGTCCCAGGGTTGGTCACCTTGCACAGTGGGCGCGCCGACCGGGATCAGCATCTCCGGGAACAGCAGCGTGGCCTCCCAGTCAGGTGGAAAGTGACCGTTGCTCAACAGCACGGCGCAGTCGAACGGTTCCTGATTGAAATCCACATTATCGATATCCATCCAGGCGCTGGTCAGTTGCACCTCGTTGCCCGCCTGCAGGTGACGGAAGCGACTCAAACGGGCCAGTAACCAGCGCATGGTCAGGGTCGAGGGGGCCTTCATGCGCAAGGTGTCATCTTCGGCGCGCAAAGTGGTACAGGCGCGCTCCAGGGCGGCAAAACCTTCGCGAACACCCGGTAGCAAAAGGCGAGCGGCTTCGGTGAGCTGCAGGCTGCGGCCACTGCGTTTAAACAACCGGCAGGCGAAATGCGCCTCCAGGGTTTTGATATGGCGGCTCACGGCGCTTTGGGTGATCGACAGCTCTTCTCCTGCCCGGGTAAACGAGCTGTGGCGAGCTGCCGCTTCAAAGGCACGCAAGGCATAAAGCGGAGGAAGGCTACGAGACATTGCGAATGTTCCTATGGCGCAACAGAAGGAGGCGCAAGTTATTAATCTTGGTATGAGTTTTAATCATGCCAGTGATCGTTTTTATCCCTTTGCTTAAAACACTCTACCCGCCGAGAATCAAGCCTTTCAACGAACCTATAGAAATCGAACAGATGATCAAACAGCATCCTGCACGTATCGAACTCTGGGCCATTATGCGGCTGGCAGGGCCGCTGATCGCCTCGCAGTTGGCTCACATGCTGATGGTGCTCACCGATACGCTGATGATGGCGCGCTTGAGCCCAGAGGCTCTGGCTGGCGGGAGTCTGGGTGCGGCGAGCTATTCGTTCGTATCGATTTTCTGCATCGGCGTGATTGCTGCCGTGGGTACGCTGGTGTCGATTCGTCAGGGCGCGGGCGATATTGAAGGCGCGACCCGGTTGACGCAGGCCGGGTTGTGGCTGGCCTGGGCCCTGGCCCTGGGTGGCGCAGTGATGCTGTGGAATATCAAACCGCTGCTCTTGTTGTTTGGCCAGACGCCCAGCAACGTCGAAGCCGCGGGCCAGTTCCTGCTGCTGTTGCCGTTCGCCCTGCCCGGCTATATGACTTTTATGGCGTTGCGTGGTTTTACCAGTGCGATGGGCCGGGCGACCCCCGTGATGGTGATCAGCCTGATTGGCACGGTGGCCAACTTCTTGCTCAATTACGCACTGATTACCGGCATGTTCGGCCTGCCAAAACTGGGGTTGATGGGGATCGGTCTGGTCACGGCGATTGTGGCGACCTGCATGGCGCTGGGTCTGGCCTGGCATATCCATCGGCATCCGGCCTACGACGCATATCCAATCAGTAAAGGTCTGTCGCGGATTAATCTGACTTATCTACGCGAGCTGTGGCGCCTCGGCCTGCCGATTGGCGGTACATACGCAGTGGAGGTCGGGCTGTTTGCCTTTGCTGCGTTGTGCATGGGCACCATGGGCAGTACGCAACTGGCGGCGCACCAAATCGCGCTGCAAATCGTATCAGTGGCGTTTATGGTGCCTGCGGGCATGTCGTACGCGATCACCATGCGCATTGGCCAGCATTATGGCGGCGGTGATTTGCAGCGGGCACGACTGGCGGGCCGGGTCGGGATCGGCTGCGGCGCGGTGATCATGCTGGGTTTTTCTGTGGTGTTCTGGTTCTTGCCGAGCCAACTGATCGGCCTGTTCCTGGATTACAACGATCCGGCGTTCCGTCCGGTGTTCGAGTTGGCAGTTAGCCTGTTGGCCGTGGCGGCCTGGTTTGAACTGTTTGATGGTGCGCAGACCATTGCCATGGGCGCCATTCGTGGACTCAAGGACGCCAAGACGACCTTTTTGGTGGGGTTGTTTTGCTACTGGGTGATTGGTGCACCGATGGCCTGGATGCTGGCGTTTACCTTCGGCTGGGGCCCGACCGGTGTGTGGTGGGGTTTGGCGCTGGGCCTGGCCTGTGCGTCGGTGAGCCTCACGCTGGCATTCGAGTGGAAGATGCGGCGCATGCTCAAGCAGGAGCGCAAGGCACAGAAAGTCGCGGGCTTGAGCGCGGTGTAGTGTGTAGGGCGTAGCAGCTCCGAAGGAACGAGGCTGCGTTCGGCGGCGTAGCCGTCGCAAAATCAGACACTGCGGTGTGTCAGTTAAATCCAGCTCTCAGGATTTACGGCGACTGCGTCGGGGTGCTGCATCACGCCGAACGCAGCCTCGTTCCTTCAGCAGCTGCTACAGGTCTCTGCCTACAAATTTAGAGTGAAATTGGCACCTGCTGCTGAGCCCCAAGCGTCAAAAACGCTACCAGATCTGTCAGCGGCAGCGGTTTGCTGATGAAGTAGCCCTGGACCTGATCGCAGCCAAAATCCCTTAAAAGAGCCAATTGTTCAGGGGTTTCGACACCTTCGGCGACCACTTCCAGTTTGAGGTTGTGGGCCAGGTTGATCATGGCGTGCACTAGTTTTCGGTTCTCTTCGCGGTCTTCCATGCCGCCAACGAAGCTTTTGTCGATCTTGAGCAACGCAATCGGCAGGCTGTTGAGGTGCACAAACGATGAGAACCCCGTACCGAAATCATCCAGCGAAAAGCGCACGCCGAGTCGGCCCAGGGCATCCATCGTCTGCTTGACCAGGTCACTGCGCCGCATCACGGCTGTTTCGGTCAGTTCAAATTCCAGCCATTGTGCTTCAACCCCGCGCTCGATGATCAGACGGCTAAGCGTCGAGAGCAGTTGGCTGTCCTGAAACTGGCGGAACGACAGGTTAACCGCCATATGCAACGGCTCCAGCCCTTGTTCGCGCAGCGCCTGCATATCACGCAGGGCCCGGGAAATGACCCAGTAGCCCAGCGGCACGATCAGCCCGCTCTGCTCGGCCAGAGGTACGAACTCGCTGGGCGCGAGCAAGCCGCGCTCGCTGTGACGCCAGCGCACCAGCGCTTCCAGCCCGACAATCTGGCCGGTGCCCAGATCCAGGCGCGGCTGGTAATGCAGTTCCAGCTCGTCACGGCGCAGGGCTCGGCGCAGCTCGCTTTCAAGGTCGGCCAGGCTGCGGGCATTACGGTTGATGCGTTCATTGAACACATGAAAAGTGCAGCCTTGGGTGCTTTTGGCTTGCTGCATGGCGATGTGTGCGTGCCACATCAATGGATCTGCCCCGGCATTGGCGCGGGCATGGGCGATGCCCAGGCTGCAGCCGATCAGCAGGCTTTCGCCGTCAATCCAGTAAGGCTCGGCCATTACCTCGGTGATGCGTTCGGCCATCCATTCGGCCCGCTCGGGGGCACGATGGGTGTTGATCAACAGGGCGAACTCATCGCTTCCCAGCCGCGCCAGTTGGTCGCCGGCTTCGAGCTGGCTCTTGAGCCGTGCTACCACTTGCAGGATCAGCCGGTCGCCAGCCTGATGCCCCAGCGCATCGTTGGCGTGACGAAAGTTGTCCAGGTCCAGGTGGCCCAGGGCAATGCCGCGCCCGTCACTTTCGGCCAATCGCACGGCCAGCAGGGTTTGAAAACCCTGGCGGTTGGCGATACCGGTCAAAGGATCTTCTTCGGCCAGGCGCTGCAACGTGTGCTCCAGCAGGCCACGTTCGCGCACATGACGCAGGCAGCGGCGCAGAACATCAGGTGTCAGGCTGGTGCTTACAAGCCAGTCACTGACAGCCTGGGGCATCGTCGCAGGCTCGGCATCAAGCAGCAAAATCGTGGACAAGCTGCAGCGACCCGCTGAAGGCTGCAAGGCCGGGGTGGTCAGGAGTAGCGCATTGCGATCATTCTCGAACAGATGGCTGACAGACTCCCAGTTCGGCGCGCAAATCATGATGGCTGCGCTGCCCATAGGTGCCAGGCACTCGCGCAACAATGCTGCCCAAGATGGTTCTTCGGCCAGTAGCAGAAAACGCAAGGGTTCGACAGGCGTAAACAAGCTTGCTCCCTAGACTCTGCAAAAAATCGGGCGATGGAATTATGACGTGTCAGTAACCAATGGTAATGGCATTGGTTATCAAATACGTGCTGCGGTATTTATGGTAATAGCCGAACGCTAGCCGTTAATACTCTTTGCATCCTGCGCGAAAGTAACAAAAGCGGCAAATTTAGATGATGTGGCATGTCACACCGTCGCACAGAGGCAGCAATATCTGCTCAGCCTGTTAAAATGCCCGCCCTTTTTACACACGACCCCTGATCTCGTTATGTCCCGACTCAATCCCCGGCAGCAAGAAGCCGTGAGCTACGTCGGCGGCCCTCTATTGGTGCTCGCCGGCGCAGGTTCCGGCAAAACCAGCGTGATTACCCGCAAAATCGCGCACCTGATCCAGAACTGTGGCATCCGTGCCCAGTACATCGTCGCCATGACCTTCACCAACAAAGCCGCCCGCGAGATGAAAGAGCGTGTCGGCACCCTGCTCAAGAAGGGTGAAGGCCGAGGCTTGACGGTGTGCACGTTCCACAATCTGGGGCTGAACATCATCCGCAAGGAGCATGCGCGGCTGGGCTACAAGCCGGGGTTTTCGATCTTTGACGAGGCAGACGTCAAAGCGCTGATGACCGACATCATGCAAAAGGAATACTCGGGCGACGACGGGGTCGACGAGATAAAGAACATGATCGGCTCGTGGAAAAACGACCTGATCCTGCCCCCCCAGGCGCTGGAAAACGCGCGCAGCCCTAAAGAACAGACGGCGGCCATTGTCTACACCGCCTATCAGCGCACGCTCAAGGCCTACAACGCAGTGGACTTTGACGACCTGATCCTGCTGCCGGTGAAGTTGTTCGAAGAGCACGCCGACATTCTTGAAAAATGGCAGAACAAGGTTCGCTATTTGCTGGTGGATGAATACCAGGACACCAACGCCAGCCAGTATTTGCTGGTGAAGTACCTGATCGGCAAGCGTAACCAGTTCACCGTGGTGGGTGACGACGACCAATCGATCTATGCCTGGCGTGGCGCGCGCCCGGAAAACCTGATGCTGCTCAAGGACGATTACCCGTCCTTGAAAGTGGTGATGCTGGAGCAGAACTATCGCTCCACCAGCCGTATTCTGCGCTGCGCCAACGTACTGATCTCCAACAATCCCCACGAGTTCGAAAAGCAACTGTGGAGCGAGATGGGCCACGGCGATGAAGTCCGGGTGATTCGCTGTCGCAACGAAGACGCCGAAGCCGAACGCGTTGCCGTCGAAATTCTCACCCTGCACCTGCGTACTGACCGGCCGTACAGCGACTTTGCTATTTTGTATCGCGGTAACTATCAGGCCAAGCTGATTGAGTTGAAGCTGCAACACCATCAGATTCCGTATCGTTTGTCGGGCGGCAATAGCTTCTTCGGACGTCAGGAAGTGAAAGACCTGATGGCTTACTTCCGTCTGATCGTGAACCCGGACGACGACAACGCTTTCTTGCGGGTGATCAACGTCCCGCGTCGTGAGATCGGGTCGACCACGCTGGAAAAGCTCGGTAACTACGCGACTGAACGCAAAATCTCGATGTATGCCGCCACCGACGAAATCGGTCTGGGTGAGCATCTGGACGCCCGTTTCACCGACCGTCTGGCGCGTTTCAAGCGTTTTATGGACCGTGTGCGTCAACAATGCTCGGGTGAAGACCCGATTTCTGCGCTGCGCAGCATGATCATGGACATCGACTACGAGAACTGGCTGCGCACCAACAGCTCCAGCGAAAAGGCGGCGGACTATCGCATGTCCAACGTCTGGTTCTTGGTCGAGGCGTTGAAAAACACCCTCGAGAAAGACGAAGACGGTGGCATGACCATTGAGGAAGCCATCGGCAAGCTGGTACTGCGCGACATGCTTGAGCGCCAGCAGGAAGAGGAAGACGGTGCCGAAGGCGTGCAGATGATGACGTTGCACGCCTCAAAGGGGCTGGAATTTCCTTACGTGTTCATCATGGGCATGGAAGAGGAAATCCTCCCGCACCGCTCCAGCATTGAAGCGGACACCATTGAAGAAGAGCGGCGTCTGGCCTACGTGGGTATTACCCGTGCCCGTGAGACGCTGGCATTTACCTTTGCCGCCAAGCGCAAGCAGTACGGCGAGATCATCGATTGTGCGCCGAGTCGCTTCCTCGATGAGTTGCCGCCGGACGATCTGGCCTGGGAAGGCAACGACGATACCCCCACCGAAGTGAAGGCGGTTCGCGGAAATACGGCATTAGCCGATATACGCGCGATGCTAAAACGCTAGAATTGACTATTTTTTACTCTACCTTCAGCGCATAAGCGCTATTTGAGGACGTTACGTTGGAAGCACTGCACAAGAAAATTCGCGAAGAAGGCATCGTGCTTTCCGATCAGGTTTTGAAGGTCGACGCCTTTTTGAACCATCAGATCGACCCTCAGCTGATGAAAGAAATCGGCGACGAGTTCGCGCGTTTGTTCAAGGATTCGGGCATCACCAAGATCGTCACCATCGAAGCGTCGGGCATTGCTCCTGCCGTGATGACTGGCTTGAACTTGGGTGTACCTGTGATTTTCGCGCGCAAGCACCAGTCTCTGACTTTGACTGAAAACCTGCTGTCGGCCACCGTGTACTCGTTCACCAAGCAGACCGAAAGCACCGTTGCCATTTCCCCGCGCCACCTGCAAAGCAGTGACCGCGTACTGGTGATCGACGACTTCCTGGCCAACGGCAAAGCGTCGCAGGCACTGATTTCGATCATCAAGCAGGCTGGCGCTACTGTGGCAGGCCTGGGCATCGTGATCGAGAAGTCGTTCCAGGGCGGCCGTGCCGAGCTGGACGCACAGGGTTATCGCGTTGAATCATTGGCCCGGGTGCAATCCCTGGCTGGCGGTAAAGTGACCTTTATCGAGTAAACCTGCCGACGGCTGATGCACACCTGTAGCAGCTGTCGAAGGAACGAGGCTGCGTTCGACGACGCAGTCGTCGTAAAACCGGGTACCACGGTGTATCAGGTAAATCCGGGGTTCAGGATTTACGATTGCTTCGCAACCGAACGCAGCCTCGTTCCTACGGCAGCTGCTACAAAACCTTGGTTGCTTGCAACCCTGCCAGCAGCAAGCGCTGATACAGCTCTTCGCGCAGTCCGTCTGGCTGGGCCAGTTGCATGCGCGCCAAGTGCTCGGGGAATGCCTGCGGCGAGGGTGCGTCCAGTGTGGCTTTGCCCAGCTGGTAGATTTGCGTGAGCTTGAATTTGCTCTTGAGCCAATTCAGCGCTCGCAGCAGGTCTTGCTCCTGCGCGCTGAAATCGCTGCCCAGCGGGTATTCCGGGAACAAGTGCGAGTGTCGTGCGGCTATTCCCTGCAAGCGTTCAGGGCTGTTATCGGCAAAACGTGGATCAAGGCAAAAGTCCTTGGGCAGTTTGCCGATTTGTTGCGCCTGCGCGATCAGTTCGGTCTGGAAGCGCGAGTCGGTGATATTGAGCAGCGCTTCGATGACCTTTCGATCGGTTTTACCGCGCAAGTCGGCGATGCCGTATTCGGTGACCACAATATCGCGCAGATGCCGCGGGATGGTGCAGTGACCGTATTCCCAGACAATGTTGGAACTCACATCACCGCCCGATTCACGCCAGCTGCGCAGGATGATCACCGAGCGAGCGTCATGCAGCGCGTGGGCCTGGGCGACAAAATTGTATTGCCCGCCGACTCCGCTGAGCACCCGGCCGTCTTCCAGTTGGTCGGCCACCGCAGCGCCGAGCAAGGTGGCGGTGAAGGCGCTGTTCACAAAGCGGGCATCGCGTCGCTGCAGGCGTTTCAAGTCTTCCTGGCCATACAACTCGTTGATGTAGCTGATGGCGGTCATGTTGAATTCGCAGCGCTTGCTGTGGGGCAGTTCCCGTAGTCGCTGGTAAAAGTCGCGGGGGCCGAGGATAAAGCCGCCGTGGATGCTCACCCCGTCGCTTTGCAGGTTTTCGTCGAGGGTCCCTGCATTGGCCCGGGTTTGCCGTTCCACATCAGGGTAGACCTTGCGCCGTACAATCCCCGCATCGGCCAGTACCATCAGCCCGTGGACAAACATTTCGCTGCAACCATACAAGCCGCGGACGAATGGTTCGACGCCGCCCTGCTGTTCAATCAGGGTGCGCCAGGGCGTGATATCGATCTCGTCGAGCAGGCTGCGATAGCCTTCATTATCGCCCTGACGTGCGAGCAAAGCGGCGCTCAGGGCGTCGCCCATCGAGCCAATGCCAATTTGTAAGGTGCCGCCGTCGCGTATCAGGGTGCTGGCGTGCAAGCCGATAAAGTGATCTTGCAGGGTAACCGGCATATTGGGGGTAGAAAACAGCGTTGTGCGCTCATCTTCGTCGATCAGGAGGTCAAAGTCCTCCACGCCAAGCTCAGAATCACCCGGCATATAGGGCAAGTCACTGTGCACATGACCCACTATCAAGATGGTCTCGCCAGCGTCTCGGCGCTTGGCAATCATGGGCAATAAGTCGAGGGTAATGTCCGGATTGCAGCTCAGGCTCAGGCTCAGGCGTCCTGGCTCTTGTGGATGACGGGCAATGATCTGCGCCACCAGGTTCAGGCCGCAGGCATTGATATCGCGGGCTGCGTGGCTGTAATTGCTGCTGACGTAATCCTGCTGGGCCGCAGGGCTGTTGAGCAGGCTGCCCGGCTGCATAAAGAACTGCTCGACGTGGATGTTTTCGGGCATGCGGTTGTGATGCAGATCGGCGAGGTAATCCAGCTCGATGTAATCGCCAAAAACCTGTTCGATAAAAGGCTCAAGAAACAACCGCTGCAAACCATCTCCGAGCGGCGGGCGGCCGAGGCTCAGGGCGGTGTAGATCGTCAGCTGGCGCTCGGGCAGTTGCCTGATGCGCTGATACAACGCGTTGACGAACCGGTTGGCCTTGCCCAGACCTAACGGCAGGCCAAGGTGAATATGCATCGGTAGACGCGCCAGCACATCATCGACTGCACGCTCGATCGAACAGGACTGCACCATCTGACCCTCCAAAACCATCCGTGTATAGAGATGTGACAGAGAGTGGCCGGTCTTGGTTGCAAAGAGCAAGGGCGCGCAACGGGTCTGTTCAAATCGCAGGCACAAAAAAGCCGCCCATCAGCGGCTTTTTCAGAGAGGATCGGCTTATTTCAAACCGGACATCTTCTCGATTGCACCTTTGAGCTCGTCATCGGTACAGGTCATGCACGTGCCTTTTGGCGGCATGGCGTTGATACCGGTGATGGCCTTGGCCAGGATGCCATCAAGGCCGCCCTGGTGATCGGCGCGCTCTTTCCAGGCTGCGGTGTCACCGATTTTCGGTGCGCCTAACAGACCGGTGCCGTGGCATGCGTTGCAGTGCTTGGCAATGATGTCGTCCGGTGTCATGCCACCGCCGCCGCCCACAGAGGCTGCTACGTCCATCCCTTTGCATTCCTGGCCTTGAACACAGACTTTGCCGACTGGCTCAAGACGTTTAGCGATGTCATCGTTCGTTGCTGCCTGAGCGTTGACAGCCCATAGGGCCAATACTGCTGCTGGTACGGCCAGCATTTTCATAATTAGGTTCACGCGTTCACCCTCAATGGTGGCTATTCACGCCCACAACCACGGTTTCGCGGGCGGCGAAAGTATAACGGTTAGCCCGCCTCTCTGAAACAACCCTAAAGACAAAGGGGGAATAGAGCCGGCGAAATGCATCAATGGGTGCCTCTGCAAACAAGCAGGGCGCCTCTGTTCTTAGAAGTTCGCCGGGGTGGCTGCGCTGATTAGTCGCGCCGCAACGTCGAACGGATTACGGAAACGGTGTGGCTTTGAGCTTTCGAAATAATAGCTGTCGCCTGCTTCGAGCACGAAGGTCTCAAGGCCTACGGTTAACTCTAGGCGACCTTCTACTAAAATCCCGGTTTCTTCACCTTCATGGGTCAACATTTCGTCCCCGGTATCGGCACCCGGTGGGTAAATCTCGTTGAGAAATGCAATGGCCCGGCTCGGATGTGCCTTGCCGACCAGTTTCATGGTCACGGCGCCATCGGAAATGTCGATCAGCTCATTGGCTTTGTAGACAATTTGAGTCGGGTTTTCTTGAAGGATTTCTTCGGAAAAAAATTCGACCATGGAGATGGGAATGCCACTCAGCACTTTTCTCAGGGAGCTTATTGAAGGGCTCACGCTGTTCTTTTCGATCATCGAAATGGTGCTGTTGGTGACGCCCGCACGCTTGGCGAGTTCACGTTGTGACAGGCCTTTCAGTTTGCGGATGGATTGCAGTCGTTCACCGACGTCCAATGCGGGAGCCTCCTAGGGGTCAGATTCAGGTCGAGAAGCCGCCATCATGGCGATAGCGTTCAGTATTTACAACACTTCGACTTCAAACCTGCGTGCCCGGTTGGCCCCGCACTTTGGATACAACCGATCAGCTCCCGGAATAGAGGCGTGGCGCTCGTTTCAGGTTGCAGAAAATCTGGTAAGGAATGGTGTCAGCCTTGGCCGCCACTTCACTGGCGAGGATGTTTTTGCCCCACAACTCCACCGTCGAGCCCAGGCCTGCTTGTGGCACCTCGGTGAGGTCGATGCACAGCATGTCCATCGAGACCCGACCCAGCAATTGGCTGCGTACACCGGCCACCAGGACGGGAGTGCCGGTCGGGGCCTGGCGCGGGTAGCCGTCGGCGTACCCCATGGCCACCACGCCAATACGCATGGGTTTCGGGGTGATGAATTTTGCGCCATAGCCCACTGGCTCGCCGGCAGGCAATTCACGCACGCAGATTACTTTTGACTCCAGGGTCATCACCGGCTGCAGGCGTGATGCAGTGGCCTGGGGCTCTTCAAATGGCGAGGCGCCGTACAGCATCAGGCCCGGTCGTACCCAGTCACTTGGCACGCGTGGCCAGCCGAGCACAGCCGGCGAGTTGCGCAAGCTGATTTCAGCCGTTAAGTCGGCGCGGGCTCCCAGGAACACAGCGACTTGCTCTACGCTGCGGGTGCAATCCAGCTCATCGGCGCGGGCAAAGTGGCTCATCAGCACGATTTTGGCCACGTTGGCGCTGGCTTGCAGGCGCTGGTAAGCGGCTTTGTAGTCGCCCGGGTGCAGGCCGACGCGGTGCATGCCGCTGTCCAGTTTTAGCCATACCTGGATCGGCCTGGCGAGCTTGGCCTGCTCGATTGCGTCGAGTTGCCACAGCGAATGCACCACACACCAGAAGTCGTGTTCGACAATCAGCGGCAGTTCATCAGCTTCAAAAAAACCTTCGAGCAGCAGGATGGGCGCGCGAATATCTCCAGCGCGCAGCTCCAGTGCTTCTTCAATACAGGCGACGGCAAAACCATCGGCGTCAGCCTCAAGGGCCTGGGCACAGCGCACGGCTCCGTGGCCGTAGGCATCGGCCTTGATCACAGCGAGGGCTTTGGCCCCCGTGACTTCACGGGCCAGTTGGTAGTTGTGACGCAGGGCTTGGAGGTCGATCAGGGCACGGGCTGGGCGCATGGCGGCGGGCTTCTAACGGCAATTGAATAAAAAAACGGTGCAAACCCGCAGCGTAAACTGCGTGCTGCACCGCAAGAGGGACTGTTATGTGATCAAAAAGCCTACGCCAGTGCAGCCACGACAGACAGTTCGACCAGAATTTCAGGTTCGCACAGCTTGGCCTCAACGGTAGCGCGGGCCGGTGCGACGCCTTTAGGCAGCCACTGATCCCATACGCTGTTCATGCCGGCAAAGTCGGCATCGATGTCTTTGAGGTAGATGGTGACCGACAGGATGCGGCTTTTGTCGGTGCCCGCCAGGTCCAGCAAGTGCTCGATGTTGGCCAGTGTTTCGCGGGTTTGTTGCTCTACCCCGGCGTTCATGTCGTCACCGACTTGCCCGGACAGGTAAACAGTACCGTTATGGGCAACGATCTGGCTCATGCGTTCATTGGTGAGCTGGCGCTGGATTGCCATGTTTTGCATTCTCCTGGTGGTTGCCGTAGCGGGAAATATCAAGGCCTTCGGCGCTGATTTGTGGGGTCTTTTTGGCCATCACATCCGCCAGGAAACGACCGGAACCGCAGGCCATGGTCCAACCGAGCGTGCCATGACCGGTGTTCAGGAACAGGTTTTTGAATGGGGTCGCGCCCACAATCGGCGTGCCGTCCGGTGTGGTCGGGCGCAGGCCGGTCCAGAAACTGGCCTGGCTCAGATCACCGCCCTGAGGATAAAGGTCGTTGACGATCATCTCCAGGGTTTCGCGTCGACGCGGGTTCAGCGACAGGTCAAAACCGGCGATTTCAGCCATGCCACCAACGCGGATGCGGTTATCGAAACGGGTGATCGCAACCTTGTAGGTCTCGTCGAGAATAGTCGAAGTCGGGGCCATGTCCGAATTGGTAATCGGGATGGTCAACGAGTAGCCTTTGAGCGGATAAACCGGTGCCTTGATGCCCAGCGGCTTGAGCAACTGCGGCGAGTAGCTGCCCAGTGCCAGTACATAGCGATCGGCAGTTTCGAGCTTGCCGTCGATCATCACGCCATTAATACGGTCGCCTGCGTAGTCCAGACGCTGGATATCCTGGCCGAAGCGGAACTCCACACCCAGGTTCTTGGCCATTTCGGCCAAGCGAGTGGTAAACATCTGACAGTCGCCAGTTTGATCATTTGGCAGGCGCAGGGCTCCGGTCAAAATGTCGGTAACATTGGCCAGTGCTGGTTCGACGCGGGCAATGCCAGCGCGGTCGAGTAGTTCGTAAGGCACGCCGGACTCTTTGAGTACGGCGATGTCTTTGGCAGCACCATCCAGTTGTGCTTGGGTACGGAACAGTTGAGTAGTACCCAGGTTGCGGGCCTCGTAGGCGATGCCGGTTTCGGCGCGCAATTCGTCGAGGCAGTCACGGCTGTACTCGGACAGACGAACCATGCGCTCCTTGTTCACGGCATAGCGGCTGGCGGTGCAGTTGCGCAGCATCTGCGCCATCCACAGGTATTGGTCAATACTGGTGGTAGCCTTGATTGCCAGAGGGGCGTGGCGCTCCAGCAACCATTTGATTGCCTTGAGCGGCACACCCGGCGCGGCCCACGGCGAAGCGTAGCCTGGGGACACCTGGCCGGCGTTGGCAAAACTGGTTTCCATTGCAACGGCTGGCTGACGGTCTACGACGACCACATCGAAACCGGCTCGGGCCAGATAATAGGCGCTGGCAGTACCAATAACGCCGCCACCCAATACCATAACTCGCATATTTATATCCCTCATCGCGGCCAGCCGCAGACGTTTATTGTTCAAAGCGAAGATGAGCGCAGTATATGAATCATTGAGTAGTGGAATTCACTGTATAAGCAGCTATATTTGGCGACAATTCTCGGCCAAAACGCTTTTCACGGAGGAGAATCTCCTATGCGTACAAATCATCAAACAAAGCGTGAGTTGGACAAGATTGATCGCAATATTTTGCGCATCCTCCAGGTCGATGGCCGCATCTCGTTTACCGAGCTGGGAGAGAAGGTCGGGCTGTCGACTACGCCCTGCACCGAGCGGGTGCGCAGGCTGGAGCGCGAAGGAATCATCATGGGCTACAACGCCCGGCTCAACCCGCAGCATTTGCAGGGCAGCCTGCTGGTATTTGTTGAAATCAGTCTGGACTACAAGTCTGGCGACACCTTCGATGAGTTCCGACGTGCGGTGTTGAAGTTGCCCCACGTGCTGGAGTGTCATTTGGTGTCGGGAGACTTTGACTATCTGGTGAAAGCACGGATCAGCGAGATGGCTTCATACCGCAAGCTGCTGGGCGACATCCTGCTCAAACTGCCCCATGTGCGTGAGTCCAAGAGCTATATCGTGATGGAAGAAGTGAAAGAGAGCTTGAATTTGCCGATTGCGGATTAACTCAACCCCACAGTCAAACCAGCACCTGGCGTGTACTGGCGATGTATTCATGCACCAGTTTCTCGGCGCTGGGGTGAATCATCTCCACCGGGCGGCGGCCATTGGGGCATGGCAGGGTCGGCGTAGTGCCGAACAGACGACAGATTAACGGACGTTCTTCATACACCGTGCAGCCATTAGGCCCCAGATGCACACAGTTCAGCTCGTCCATCGCGGCTTCCTGCTCGGCGGGGGTCTTGCGTGGCAGCCGGGCCATTTCTTCGGATGAGGTGGTCACAGGCCCGCAGCAGTCATGGCAACCCGGCACGCATTCAAACGAGGGGATTTGTTGCCGCAGAAAGCGGATCTTGTGACTGTTGCAGCTCATCCAGGATTTACCGATTTTCAAAAGGCCATAGAGTTTGCCCTAAAACCCCTACTCTAGACAGCGCCGCCCGGCTGTTCTTGCCCCGCGGGAATGGCCCGGCTTATGCTCCGTCAAATTTTCCACACATCAATAATCAGGATTACCCCCATGAGCGCCCCGGTTCAGCGCAGCCAGCACACCGCCTCTTATTACGCCGCCAGCAGCTTGCCGCAGCCCGATCATCCGGTGCTGCAAGGCGAGTTGGTGGCTGACGTGTGCGTGGTGGGCGGTGGCTTCTCCGGGTTGAACACGGCGCTGGAGTTGGCCGAACGCGGCATGAGTGTGGTCTTGCTCGAGGCTCACAAGATTGGCTGGGGTGCCAGTGGGCGCAATGGCGGCCAGTTGATACGCGGGGTGGGTCATGGCCTTGAGCAATTTGAAGGGGTTATCGGCAAGGACGGCGTGCGGCAAATGAAACTGATGGGGCTGGAGGCGGTGGAAATCGTTCGCCAGCGCGTGGAGCGTTTCAATATCGCCTGTGATCTGACATGGGGCTATTGCGACCTGGCCAACAAACCCCGCGACCTTGAAGGTTTTGCCGAGGAGGCCCAGGAGCTGCGCAATCTGGGCTACCGCCACGAAACCCGCCTGCTGCAAGCCAATGAGGTGCACAGCGTGGTGGGCTCGGATCGCTATGTTGGCGGCTTCATCGATATGGGGTCGGGGCATTTGCACCCGCTAAACCTTGCGTTGGGCGAAGCGGCGGCGGCTGCGCAACTGGGTGTAAAGCTGTATGAACACTCTGCCGTGACCCGTATCGATTACGGCCCCGAAGTGCGGGTACACACGGCGCAGGGCTCGGTGCGAGCCAAAAGTTTGGTGTTGGGTTGTAACGCTTATCTGAAGGATCTCAATCCGCAACTAAGTGGAAAAGTGCTGCCTGCAGGCAGTTACATCATCGCCACCGAGCCGTTGAGCGAAGCCGAGGCTCACGCTTTGCTGCCGCAAAACATGGCGGTGTGCGATCAGCGCGTGGCGTTGGATTACTACAGGTTGTCGGCGGACCGTCGCTTGTTGTTTGGTGGGGCCTGTCATTATTCGGGGCGTGACCCGCAGGACATTGCAGCGTACATGCGTCCAAAAATGCTTGAAGTGTTCCCGCACCTGAAAGACGTAAAAATCGACTATCAGTGGGGCGGCATGATTGGCATCGGTGCCAACCGCTTGCCGCAGATCGGTCGTCTGCCAGACCAGCCCAATGTGTATTACGCGCAGGCGTACTCAGGGCACGGGGTTAACGCGACGCACCTGGCGGGCAAGTTGCTGGCCGAGGCCATCAGTGGTCAGCACAGTGACGGTTTTGACCTGTTCGCCAAAGTCCCGCACATCACCTTCCCCGGCGGCAAATACCTGCGTTCACCGTTGCTGGCACTGGGGATGCTGTGGCATCGGTTGAAAGAGCTGGGTTGACAGTCAGAAGCAAAACTCCATGTTGCGCTGCAAGTCATTGCGTAGCAGCTGCCGAAGGAACGAGGCTGCGTCCGGCAGCTGCTACGGTTCCACCTCAGCATTCACGGCCGCCAAAACGGTTTGCAGCCTTCACGTTGGGCCATTTCGGGGCTCAGGCCTACGTCACGCAGTTGTTGCTCGTCCAGGGTGAGGAGGGCGCGGCGGCTGCGTGCGCGGTGCCAGAACAGGCCCCAGCGTCCAAGCCCGGGCGGGGTGCTTGTGACTTGACGAGCTTCATGCTCGGCCACTAATTGTTGGCTGTGCAGCGTCAGACGGACATCGCTCAAACCATTCATCAGACAGCTCCTTTTGACTCGATTGCTATGAGTCAGCATGATGGCCTTGCGCTCAAAACCATGACAGATTCAACAAAGTTGTTTTACGTGCATACAGATACGGCGTTTTAAACGCTGAATCCTTGGTTTTTCCTCAATCTGTACTGGTTTACTCTGCGGGAGCCCTGCCATGACCCTTTACGTCAATCTTGCCGAGCTGCTCGGTACGCGCATCGAGCAGGGCTTTTATCGCCCTGGCGACCGCTTGCCTTCGGTGCGGGCGCTGAGCGCCGAGCATGGCGTGAGCCTGAGCACGGTGCAGCAGGCGTATCGGTTGCTGGAGGACAACGGGCTGGCTTCGCCGCGCCCGAAGTCCGGGTACTTTGTGCCGATAGAGCGTGAGTTGCCTGCCCTGCCTGGCATGGGTAAACCGGCTCAGCGCCCGGTGGAAATCTCGCAATGGGAGCAGGTGCTGGAACTGGTGCGCTCGGTGCCGCAAAAGGACGTGATCCAGTTGGGACGCGGCATGCCCGATGTCACCACGCCAACCATCAAGCCGCTATTGCGCAGCTTGGCGCAGATTAGCCGGCGTCTGGATTTGCCTGGTCTGTATTACGACAACGTCTACGGGGTGCTGGGCCTGCGCGAGCAGTTGGCGCGTCTGTTGCTCGACTCTGGCTGCCAACTGGGTGCTGAAGATCTGGTCATTACTACCGGCTGCCATGAAGCACTGTCGTGCAGTATTCGCGCGGTGTGTGAGCCGGGTGACATTGTGGCGGTCGACTCGCCGAGCTTTCATGGTGCTATGCAAACCCTCAAGGGGCTGGGCATGAAGGCGCTGGAGATTCCCACCGATCCGCTGACCGGCATTAGCCTCGAAGCATTGGAGCTGGCACTGGAGCAGTGGCCGATCAAGGCGATCCAGATCACGCCCAGCTGCAACAATCCGCTGGGCTACATCATGCCCGAGGCCCGCAAACGGGCATTGGTGACCCTGGCCCAGCGTTTTGATGTGGCGATTATCGAAGACGATGTGTATGGCGAATTGGCCTACACCTACCCTCGCCCACGTACGATCAAATCTTTCGACGATGATGGCCGGGTCCTGCTGTGCAGTTCATTTTCCAAAACCTTGGCCCCTGGTTTACGCGTCGGTTGGGTTGCACCGGGGCGATACCTGGAGCGGGTGCTGCACATGAAATACATCAGCACCGGTTCTACGGCGCCACAGCCGCAGCTGGCGATTGCCGACTTTTTGAAAAACGGTCATTTCGAGCCGCATCTGCGCAAAATGCGTAGCCAATATCAGCGCAATCGTGACCTGATGCTGGGCTGGATCAGTCGTTACTTTCCACCCGGAACCCGCGCCAGTCGGCCCCAGGGCAGCTTTATGCTGTGGCTTGAGCTACCGGATGGGTTTGATAGCCTGCGCCTCAATCGAGTGTTGCTGGAGCAGGGGGTACAGATTGCGGTGGGCAGTATTTTTTCGGCATCGGGCAAGTACCGCAACTGCTTGCGCATGAACTACGCTGCAAAGCCAACGCCACAGCTCGAAGACGCGGTGCGCAAGGTCGGGATGGCGGCCAGCAAACTGTTGGCAGAAACCGTTTAATTACCTTTGTGACGTCTGGCTCGAGGCTCTAAGCGTTGAAATCACTCTGTGCATTGTTTTTGACTGTGTTGCTGGGAGGCTGTGCCACGTTGGACGTACCCCGTGAACCGACGCAGGCGTTACCTGCTGCAGACTCGGCCTTTGGCCGTTCGATTCAGGCCCAGGCTGCGCCATATCAGGGCCGCTCGGGGTTTCGCCTGCTACCCAACAGCGGTGAAGCGTTCAGGGCCCGGGCCGAGCTGATTCGTAATGCTCAAAGCAGCCTCGATCTGCAGTACTACATCGTCCACGACGGGTTGAGCACCCGCATGTTGATTGATGAACTGATCAAGGCGGCAGATCGCGGCGTGCGCGTGCGGATCCTGCTCGATGACACCGCCAGTGATGGCCTGGACGATGTTCTGGCGACCCTCGCGGCCCATCCCAATATTCAAATCAGGCTGTTCAACCCGCTGCAACTGGGGCGTGGAACCGGCGTGACGCGGGCGATGGGGCGACTGTTCAACCTCTCGCGCCAGCACCGGCGCATGCACAACAAACTTTGGCTGGCCGATAACAGCGTGGCGATTGTGGGTGGGCGCAATTTGGGCGATGAGTATTTCGATGCCAAACCGGAGCTGAATTTCACCGATATTGACCTGCTTAGCGTCGGTCCGGTGGCCGAGCAGTTGGGCCACAGCTTCGACCAGTACTGGAACAGTGCCCTGAGCCAGCCGATTGGTGATTTTGCCTCGTCCAACCTGTCTGTGCATGAGTTGGGCAAAGCCCGCAAAAAACTCGAGGCGTCGCTCAAGCGCGCGCAACAACGCAACCCTGCGCTGTTCCAGGAGCTGGCATCGTATGAAACCAACCCGCAGCTGGACGTTTGGCGCAACGAGCTGATCTGGGCCTGGAATCAGGCGTTGTGGGATGCCCCAAGCAAGGTGCTGGCCCGGGATGAGCCCGACTCGCATTTGCTGCTGACCACGCAATTGGCGCCGGAACTGGCGGGAGTGAGTCAGGAACTGATCCTGATTTCAGCCTACTTTGTGCCGGGTAACACCGGGTTGGTGTACCTGACGGGGCGTGCCGATGCCGGGGTTGATGTACGTTTATTGACCAATTCGCTGGAAGCGACAGACGTGCCCGTTGTGCACGGCGGTTATGCGCCATATCGCAAAGCGTTGCTGGAGCATGGCGTAAAACTCTATGAGCTGCGCCGTCAGCCGGGCAGCAGCGGTGGCAGTGGTCCCCACTTGTTCAAGCACGGGATGAGTTCGGATTCGAGCCTGCACAGCAAGGCGATGATTTTTGATCAGCAGAAATCGTTTATCGGCTCGTTCAATTTCGATCCGCGTTCGGGCTTGTGGAATACCGAGGTCGGGGTGCTGGTGGATAGCCCGGAACTGGCCGCCGAAGCCCGAAAACTGGCCCTGCAGGGCATGGCCCCGGCCTTGAGTTATGAGCCGAAACTGGAGCAGGGCCAGATTGTCTGGGTGACTGAAGACAATGGCCAGTTGCACACACTGCATCGGGAGCCGGGCAATTGGTGGCGCCGGCTCAACGCTTGGTTCAGCAAGCGTGTGGGGTTGGAGAGGATGTTGTAGCTACTGTGCGGCAGCCTGTTCCGCCCCGAATGCCCCTTGGCGCAATACCAGAATCACCAGCACCAGTGCACCTGCGGTCATAAACAGCGGCAAGGCATGCCCGCTGATCCACTGGCTGCCCGCACCTGCGGCCAATGGCCCGATCAGGCAGCCGATGCCCCACAGTTGCGCGACGTGGGCGTTGGCCCGTACCAGAGCGTCGTCGCGGTAGCGTTCGCCGATCAATATCAGCGACAAGGTGAACAGACCCCCGGCGCTGGCGCCGAAGATCACCCACAGCGGCCAGATCAGCAGGGTATTGAGCAGAAACGGCACCGCCAGGCTCGACAGCATCAACAGCACTGCGCAGCCGGTAAACAGTGAACGGCGGGACAGGCGGTCGGCTAGCGCGCCGATCGGCAGTTGCAGCAGGGCATCGCCCACCACCACGGTGCTGACCATCGCCAGCGCAATGTCAGCGGTAAAGCCCTGACGCAGGCAGTAGATGGGCAGCAGTGTCAGAATCATCGCCTCAAAGGCTGCAAACAGCGCCACGGCCCAGGCAATGGCTGGCAACCCCCGACAGAATCCCAACAGATCAATGAAGGTCACGCTGCACGATTCAGTGGTGGGTGCGCCATCGCGGCCCATCAGCAGCAAAGGTGCGAGGATCAGTAAGGTCACGCCGATCCAAAACCCGTAATCGCCCTCAGAACCGACTGCGCCCAAGAGCAGTGGCCCGGACAGTTGGCTCAAGGCATATGCAGAGCCATACAGCGCCACCAGGCGGCCACGCCATTGCTCGACCACCAGTTGGTTGATCCAGCTTTCACCGAGAATAAAGATGATCGTCAGCACCACGCCGATCACCAGGCGCAGCACCAGCCACACCGGGTAGCTGGGCAGTAGCGCCAACAAGCCGATAGAGAGCGCGCCACACCACAAGCACAGGCGCATCAGGCTGGGCGTGCCAAAGCGGGCAGCCAGTTTGCTGGCAACGCTGGCGCCGAGCAGCACGCCAATCGCCGGCATGGCTGCCATGACGCCAATCGCGAATGAGCCATAGCCCCAGCTTTCGAGGCGAAACGACACCAGCGGCATGCTCACGCCCAGTGCCAGGCCGACACTGAGGACCGAGGCCAGCACGGCGAAATAAGTCGCCCAACGCATGTCTGTGCTCCTGTGGATAACTAAAAATATAGGGTTAAAGCAATTGTGGGAGCGTTTATGCTGTTACAGCTTGATCCAGGTGGACTTCAGCTCGGTGTACTTGTCGAATGCGTGCAGTGACTTGTCACGGCCATTGCCCGACTGTTTGAAACCACCAAACGGAGCGGTCATGTCGCCACCATCGTATTGGTTGACCCAGACGCTGCCGGCGCGCAAGGCTTTGGCCGTCAGGTGAGCCTTGGAAATGTCCGCAGTCCACACCGCAGCCGCCAGGCCGTATGGCGTATCGTTGGCAATCTGGATGGCTTCTGCTGCGCTATCAAAGGTGATGACCGACAGTACCGGGCCGAAGATTTCTTCCTGGGCGATTTTCATTGCGTTGCTAACGCCGTCGAAAATGGTCGGTTCAACGTAGGTTCCGCCGGTTTCTTGCAGGATTTGGTTGCCGCCCGCTACCAGTTTTGCGCCTTCGCTGTGGCCAGCCTTGATGTACGACAGCACGGTGTTCATTTGCTGGGTATCAACCAGAGCACCCACGGTGGTTGCCGGGTCCAGCGGGTTGCCAGGCTTCCAGCCTTTGAGGGCCTCGATCACCAGCGGCAGGAATTTGTCCTTGATCGAGCGCTCGACCAGCAGGCGCGAACCTGCGGTACAGACTTCGCCCTGGTTGAAGGCAATGGCGCTGGCAGCCGACTCGGCAGCCGCTTGCAGGTCCGGTGCGTCGGCAAAGACGATGTTCGGGCTCTTGCCGCCGGCTTCGAGCCAGATACGCTTCATGTTGGATTCGCCCGCGTAGATCATCAACTGCTTGGCGATCTTGGTCGAACCGGTGAACACCAGCGTATCGACGTCCATGTGCAGGGCCAGAGCCTTGCCGACGGTATGGCCATAGCCTGGCAGCACGTTGAATACACCTGCCGGGATACCGGCTTCAACAGCCAGTGCGGCGATACGGATGGCGGTCAGCGGGGATTTTTCGGACGGCTTGAGGATCACCGAGTTACCGGTCGACAGAGCCGGGCCCAGTTTCCAGCACGCCATCATCAGCGGGAAGTTCCACGGCACGATGGCAGCGACAACGCCTACCGGCTCACGGGTCACCAGGCCCAGCTGATCGTGCGGGGTAGCAGCAACCTCGTCGTAAATCTTGTCGATGGCTTCGCCGCTCCAGCTCAGCGCACCGGCTGCGCCGGGCACGTCGATGCCCAGTGAGTCGCTGATTGGTTTGCCCATGTCCAGGGTCTCAAGCAGGGCCAGTTCTTCGGCGTTGTGCTTGAGCAGGCCAGCAAAGCGGATCATTGCAGCTTTGCGCTTGGCCGGGGCCAGGCGCGACCAGACGCCAGATTCGAAGGTCTTGCGGGCAACTTCTACGGCGCGTTGGGCGTCTGTGCTATCGCAGCTGGCAACCTTGCCCAACAAGCGGCCATCGACCGGGCTCAGACACTCGAACGTTTCACTGGAGGCCGCGTCGGTGTATTCACCGTTGATGTAGGCGCGACCTTCGATTTTCAGCTGTTGGGCCCGTTGTTCCCAGTCAGCACGCGTCAGGGTGGTCATTCGAGTGTCCTCCTCTTGTTAAAAATAGAAGCGCCGGCTTTTTCATGTGGCGCGTCAGGGATGCTGTCCAGTCCACTAAATTGACTGGCACGAGACATGCGCCACCCTAAACCAGTGGCCCACGAACTTTCAATATATTTGACACATGTGTCGCAAACGGCATGGCTTGTTCGTTTTAATAAACATAGACTTTGGTTTTACTGACCACACACGTCGCAATTTCGGGGGGATAACAATTATGAGCATCGCAAGCGTAGTCGACTTCAGCACTGCCAATACCCAGGCTGACCGTTTCAGCCCTGCACCCGAAAAGGTGCTTAAAGGCAGCCCCGAACAAGTTATCCACAACCATTACAACAGCCCGTGTGGGCAGATGAGCGCTGGTGTGTGGGAAGGTGCTGTGGGCCAGTGGACGGTCAATTACACCGAGCATGAATACTGTGAAATCGTGCAGGGCGTTTCAGTTTTGCGTGACCAGGAAGGTAACGCCAAGACTCTGCGGGCCGGTGATCGCTTTGTGATCCCGGCTGGTTTCAAGGGCACGTGGGAGGTGCTGGAACCATGTCGGAAAATTTACGTGGTGTTTGAACAGAAATCCTGAGGCTACTGGCCCGGAATAAAAAAAGCCCTGCAATGTATTGATGGCAGGGCTTTTTGTTTTGTTCGCGAGCACAAAAAAGGCCCGTATCGTGAGATATGGGCCTTTTTCGTAAGAAGAAAAACCAATTACTTGATTTTGGCTTCTTTGTAGATCACGTGCTTGCGAACCCGCGGATCGAATTTTTTGATTTCGATTTTGTCCGGAGTGGTGCGCTTGTTCTTATCAGTGGTGTAGAAATGGCCTGTACCAGCGCTCGACACCAAACGGATCAATTCACGCATGATTAGCTCCCTTAGATCTTGCCAGCACGGCGGATTTCGGCCAGCACGACAGTAATGCCACGCTTGTCGATGATACGCATGCCTTTAGCAGATACGCGCAGACGTACGAAACGTTTCTCTTCTTCAACCCAGAAGCGGTGATGCTGCAGGTTCGGCAGGAAACGACGACGGGTTTTGTTATTTGCGTGGGAAATGTTATTCCCAGTCACCGGACCCTTACCGGTAACTTGACAGACTCTCGACATGCCTCAGCCCTCTAAAACCACATGCCCAACCCGGCATGGGTTGGCCGCTTAATCTCTCAGTCATGGCGCCAGGCGCCGCGTTTCTTTAAGGGTCTTACCGGCTACACCTACAAACGCAGGAACCGGGCCCCTAGAAAAGAGCGCTGCTTTATACCAGAAAGACTAAAGAGCAACAACAAGCAGTGTGATTTGCTGTAATTAATGAAGCCGCCATTTTAACGCCAATCCACGCGGCGTCTATGCCTTACAGCGATTTACCGCTCGTCGCGGGGTACAAGGGTTCAGGTATTAATCTCGGCTTGTAGCCGCTGCCGAGGGCTGCGAGCGAGCACAAAAGGGTCGCGTTTTCACGATAATTGAAGACTCTGCGGGCCTTTTCGCAGCCTTCGGCAGCGGTTACAGCCATTAAAAAGTAGTCATTTTTCTATCAGAGCACTAGGGTTAGCCTTTTCCAGACTGCACTTGCAGATGGGCCTCATCGACTTGTAAAGGAAACAGATCATGCGCCTCGCTGCCGTCCCCTTTTTGCTCACCTTTTGCCTGAGCCCGCTAGTTCAGGCGGCCACCTTGAGTGTTTGTACCGAGGCCAGCCCTGAAGGGTTCGATGTGGTGCAGTACAACTCGCTCAGCACCACCAATGCCTCGGCAGACGTCCTGATGAACCGTCTGGTGGATTTTGACGCTCAATCCGCAAAGCTGGTGCCCAGTCTGGCGCAAAGCTGGTCAGTGTCTCCTGATGGCCTTGTATACGACTTCAAGCTGCGTCCCGGGGTCAAGTTTCACAGCACGGCCTGGTTCACCCCGAGCCGAGAGTTGAATGCCGATGACGTGCGTTTCAGTTTCGAACGCATGCTTGATCCCGCCAATCCGTGGCACAAAGTGGCTCAAAGCGGTTTCCCCCACGCACAATCCTTGCAGTTGCCCGAGCTGATCAAAAAGATTGAAACCCCAGACCCGCTGACCGTGCGTTTCACTCTAAGCCACCCGGACTCGACCTTTTTACCGGCTTTGAGCATGGGTTTCGCGTCAATCTACTCGGCCGAATATGCCGATAAGTTGATGAAGGCGGGTACTCCCGAGTTGATGAACAGCCAGCCGATTGGCACCGGGCCTTTTGTGTTCAGTCGATTCCAGAAAGATGCAGTGGTGCGCTACAAGGCCAACCCCGACTACTTTGCGGGCAAGCCAGCGGTTGATGGGCTGATTTTTGCGATTACCCCGGACGCCAACGTACGGCTCCAGAAATTGCGCCGCAATGAGTGCCAGATTGCACTCTCGCCCAAGCCGCTGGATGTGGAAGCTGCCGCCAAGGATCCCGCGTTGGCGGTGGCGCAAACCCCGGCCTTCATGACCGCGTTTGTGGCGATCAACAGTCAACACCCACCACTGGACAAGCCTGAAGTGCGTCAGGCGATCAACCTGGCCTTCGACAAGCAGACTTACCTCAAGGCCGTATTCGAGAACAGCGCACAGGCTGCCAATGGTATTTATCCGGCCACGACCTGGAGTTACGCCAAGGACTTGCCGGGTTACGCGCACGATCCGCAAAAAGCCCGTGAATTGCTGGCCAAGGCGGGCTTTAAAGATGGTTTTAAAACCACTATCTGGACGCGCCCATCAGGCAGCGTGCTCAACCCGAACCCGAGCCTGGGAGCGCAGTTGCTGCAGGCTGATTTGGCCAAGGTTGGGGTCAAGGCCGATATTCGGGTGATCGAGTGGGGGGAACTGATTCGTCGCGCCAAGGCGGGCGAGCATGATCTGCTGTTTATGGGCTGGGCCGGTGATAACGGCGACCCGGATAATTACCTCACGCCGCAGTTTTCATGTGCGGCAGTGAAGTCCGGGACTAACTTTGCGCGTTATTGCGACAAGACTCTGGACGCTCTGATCAGTCAGGGTAAAACCCTCAGCGATCAGGATAAGCGCAGCGCGTTGTATCAGAAGGCTCAAGCGCTGATTCAGCAGCAGGCGCTGTGGCTGCCACTGGCGCATCCAACGGCTTACGCACTCACCCGTAAAGACGTACAGGGTTATCAGGTAAGTCCATTTGGGCGTCAGGACTTTTCGACGGTCAGCGTCAAGCCTTGAGCCTTACATCCAGCCGTGCTCGACCATTGAAAGCGGCTGGCCATCGCCGATAATAAAATGATCCAGCACCCGCACTTCGATCAGATCCAGCGCTTGGGTCAAGCGTTTGGTCAAGGTGCGGTCGGCCTGGCTCGGCTCGGTGATACCGGAGGGGTGGTTATGGCAGAAAATTACCGCTGCGGCATTGTGCGCAAGTGCGCGCTTGACCACCTGGCGTGGGTAAACGCTGGCGCTGTCGATGGAGCCTCTAAAGAGTATTTCAAAGGCCAGCATGCGGTGTTTTGAGTCCAGAAACAGGCAGCCAAAAACCTCGTGCGGCTCATGGCGCAGCAGCGACTTGAGATAGTCGCGAACTGCTTGCGGGCTCTCCAGAGCACTGTCGCGGCGCAGGCGCTCGGCCAGGTGACGACGGCTCATTTCCAGTACCGCCTGCAACTGGCTGAACTTGGCGGGGCCCAGCCCGAGCTGGCGGCAGAATGCGCGTAGATCGGCTTCGAGCAAGGCCCGCAGGCTGCCGAACTCGGTGAGTAAATGACGCGCCAGATCAACTGCGCTTTTGCCCGAAACCCCGGTGCGCAGGAAAATTGCCAGCAACTCTGCGTCGGAAAGACTGGATGATCCGTGCTGTAAAAGCTTCTCGCGCGGGCGCTCGGCCGCGGGCCAATCTCGAATGCTCATAACACCTCCTTGTAAGTGGGCGCCGCTGTTCCCTGGCAGGCGCTGTGTTATCTTAGCCCATCATTTTTGCGTGGCATTTGGCCATTTTCCGCGCAGTCATCATCGAACTAAAAGGCAGGCCTATGCAGCGGCTGTATCGAAAACGCATTGTTTTGGGCGTCGGCGGCGGCATCGCGGCTTACAAGAGTGCAGAGCTGGTTCGTCGTCTGCTGGACCAAGGCGCGGAAGTACGGGTTGTGATGACCCGCGGCGGCAGCGAATTCATCACCCCTCTGACCATGCAGGCGTTGTCCGGGCACCCCGTTCATCTGGATTTGCTCGATCCGGCGGCTGAAGCGGCCATGGGCCACATCGAACTGGCCAAGTGGGCCGATCTGGTACTGATCGCCCCGGCGACCGCTGACCTTATCGCTCGTCTTGCCCAAGGCTTGGCTAATGATCTGCTGACCACGTTGGTGCTCGCCACTGATGCAACGGTCGCCATCGCGCCTGCAATGAACCAGGCCATGTGGCGTGACCCGGCTACCCAGGCCAATACCCGATTGCTTGAGAGCCGCGGTTTGCGCGTATTTGGCCCGGCCTCCGGGAGCCAGGCCTGCGGAGATGTAGGCTTTGGTCGCATGCTGGAAGCAGATGATCTGGTGCACTGCGCCGCCGAGTGCTTTCAGCGTCAGGTGCTGACCGGCAAGCACGTACTGATTACTGCTGGCCCGACCCAGGAAAACATCGACCCGGTGCGCTACATCACCAACCACAGCTCCGGGAAAATGGGCTTTGCTCTGGCCGAAGCGGCAGTTGAAGCCGGTGCTCGCGTAACCTTGATCACAGGCCCGGTTCACTTGCCGACCCCGGATCGGGTTAGCCGCATCGACGTGGTCAGTGCCCGGGACATGCTCGCAGCTTGTGAGGCGGCGATTCCCTGTGATGTGTTTATTGCATCCGCTGCAGTTGCAGACTACCGCCCGGAAGTCGTAGCCCCGCAAAAGCTCAAGAAAGACCCTACCAAGGGTGACGGCCTGTTGCTGCAGATGGTGCGCAATCCAGACATTCTGGCCACCATCGCTTCGCGCCCTGATCGCCCTTTTAGTGTCGGTTTTGCTGCAGAGACCGAGCACTTGCTCGATTACGCTGCGCGCAAGCTCAAAGACAAAAACCTCGACCTGATTGTGGCCAACGATGTGGCTAACCCCAGCATCGGCTTCAACAGCGAGGAAAACGCGTGCAGCGTGATTGATCGCGAACTGCACGCCACTGTGTTTGCCCAGACCAGCAAGGGCAAGATTGCCCGCCAGCTGATCACTTTTATCGCCGAACGTCTGAACCAGGTTTAACTCGTATGCACGCTTTGCAAGCCAAAATCCTCGATCCACGCATTGGTAACGAATTTCCGCTGCCACAGTACGCCACCCCAGGTTCTGCAGGCCTTGACCTGCGCGCCATGCTTAAACAAGACACCGTTCTGGAGCCGGGCCAGACCCTGCTGATCCCGACGGGTCTGTCGGTGTATATCGGCGATCCGGGCCTTGCCGCGCTGATCCTGCCGCGCTCGGGCCTGGGCCACAAACACGGAATCGTGCTGGGTAACCTGGTCGGCCTGATTGACTCCGATTACCAGGGCGAACTGATGGTGTCGTGCTGGAACCGTGGCCAAACCGCATTCAACATCACGATCGGCGAGCGTATTGCTCAGTTGGTACTGGTACCGGTGGTGCAGGCTCACTTTGAACTGGTCGAAGAATTCGATGAAAGCCAGCGTGGCGCTGGTGGTTTTGGCCATTCCGGCAAGCTCTGATTTTGCAGTATCAGGTCAGGCGTGATGCCTGACCTTAAACGTTTTACTGAATCCTCTGAGCGTGGAGTCCCACCCGCAATGACTAGCCCCGCTTCGGTCCCGCCAAAATTCCCTGACAGCATTTTTCGCGCCTACGACATTCGTGGCGTGGTCCCGCAAACCTTGACCCCTGAGACCGCGTACTGGATAGGCCGTGCCATCGGTGCAGAGAGTTTGGCCAAGGGTGAACCGCATGTGTCGGTGGGCCGGGATGGACGCTTGTCCGGTCCTGAGCTGGTCGAGCGCTTGATCCAGGGTGTAGCGGACAGTGGCTGCAAGGTCAGTGATGTGGGTCTGGTGCCTACACCTGCTCTGTATTACGCAACTCACGTGTTGGCGGGCAAGTCGGGTGTGATGCTCACGGGCAGCCATAACCCGCCAAACTACAACGGTTTTAAAATCGTGATCGCGGGCGATACGCTGGCGGACGAACAAATCACCGCGCTGCACACGCGACTGAAAACCAACGACCTGACCTGGGGCGAAGGCAGCATCGAGCGCGTTGATATTTTACCGCGCTACGCCGATGTGATTACCCGGGACATCAAGTTGGCCAAACGCTTGAAGGTGGTGGTGGACTGCGGCAACGGCGTAGCCGGCGTGATCGCACCGCAATTGATTGAAGCCCTTGGCTGTGAAGTGATCCCGCTGTTCTGCGAAGTGGATGGTAGCTTTCCCAACCACCATCCAGACCCTAGCAAGCCTGAAAATCTGCTGGACCTGATCGCCAGAGTCAAAGAAACCAATGCCGATATCGGGCTGGCCTTTGATGGTGATGCTGACCGCGTGGGCGTGGTGACTAATGCAGGCACCATAGTGTTCGCAGATCATTTGCTGATGCTGTTTGCTCAGGATGTATTGCAACGCAACCCTACGGCCGAGGTCATATTCGACGTGAAATGCACGCGTCGTCTGATCCCGTTGATCAAGGAAAATGGCGGTCGCCCACTGATGTGGAAGACCGGTCATTCGTTGATCAAAAAGAAGATGAAAGAAACCGGTGCCCTGCTGGCTGGTGAAATGAGCGGGCATATCTTTTTCAAAGAGCGCTGGTTTGGTTTCGATGACGGTATTTACAGCGCCGCGCGCCTGCTGGAGATCCTCAGCAAGCGCCAGGTGACGGCCGAAGAGCTGTTTGAGACCTTCCCGAACGATATTTCTACGCCAGAAATCAATATCGATGTGACGGATGAGAGCAAATTCAGCATCATTGAAGCTCTGCACGACGCCCAATGGGGGGACGCCGCCGAGCTGACATCCATTGATGGTGTGCGGGTTGACTACCCTCATGGCTGGGGTCTGGTTCGCGCGTCCAACACCACCCCGGTGCTGGTGCTGCGATTTGAGGCCGAAACCGAGGCCGAACTGCAACGCATCAAGGACGTCTTTCACGCTCAACTGAAGCGTGTGGCCCCTGATCTCCCACTACCGTTTTGATCGACTAGTTTTACCGGAGCCCTGAATGACCCTCGAACGTGATGCCGCCTCCAACGTCGCCAAGGTTTTGTCCGAAGCGCTGCCCTACATTCGCCGTTACGTCGGCAAGACGCTGGTGATCAAGTACGGCGGCAACGCTATGGAGAACGATGACCTGAAAACCGGTTTCGCCCGTGACATCGTGTTGATGAAGGCCGTGGGTATCAACCCGGTCGTGGTACACGGTGGTGGGCCGCAGATCGGTGATCTACTCAAGCGTTTGTCCATCGAGAGTCATTTCATCGACGGGATGCGGGTCACTGACTCGCAAACCATGGATGTGGTGGAGATGGTACTTGGCGGTCATGTGAACAAGGAAATCGTCAACCTGATCAATCGCCATGGCGGCAGCGCCATTGGTCTGACGGGTAAGGATGCAACCCTGATTCGCGCCAAAAAGATGGTTGTGACCCGTCAGACACCGGAAATGACCACGCCAGAAATCATCGACTTCGGTCATGTGGGCGAAGTCATCGGCATCAATACCGACCTGCTGCACATGCTGACCAAGGGTGATTTTATCCCGGTGATCGCGCCGATTGGCGTAGGCGCAAACGGTGAGTCTTACAACATCAACGCGGACCTGGTGGCTGGCAAGGTTGCCGAAGCCCTCAAGGCCGAGAAGCTGATGTTGCTGACCAACATTGCGGGCTTGATGGACAAGGAAGGCAAGGTGCTGACCGGTCTGACCACTGCTCAGGTGGATGACCTGATTGCCGATGGCACCATTTACGGCGGCATGCTGCCAAAAATCCGTTGCGCGCTGGAAGCTGTGCAAGGTGGTGTGACTACCGCGCACATCGTTGACGGCCGCGTGCCGAATGCGGTGTTGCTGGAAATCTTCACCGACACTGGTGTGGGTACGTTGATTACCAACAGCAAACCGGCTTAAGCAGAACAAAAAAAGCCCCGCCCGGAGCGATCCGGGCGGGGCTTTTTCATGGGCGGGGAGTTAAATCCCGTACTGCGCCCGGTACGCTTCAACGGCTGGCAGGTATTGCTTGAGCGTTTCGTCTTCGGCCAGGTACTGCAGAACCTGGTTCAACGAAACGATGCTGATGACCGGAATGCCGAAGTCGCGCTCGACTTCCTGGATTGCCGACAGCTCGCCATTGCCGCGCTCCTGGCGGTTCAGGGCAATCATCACGCCTGCCGCCTTGGCGCCCTGAGCCTGAATGATCTGCATGACTTCACGGATGGCGGTGCCGGCCGTGATCACGTCGTCGATGATCAGGATATCGCCTTCAAGCGGCGAGCCGACCAGGCTGCCACCTTCGCCGTG
Organism: Pseudomonas fragi; assembly: GCF_025426255.1. Classification (GTDB taxonomy): domain Bacteria; phylum Pseudomonadota; class Gammaproteobacteria; order Pseudomonadales; family Pseudomonadaceae; genus Aquipseudomonas; species Aquipseudomonas kulmbachensis. Next base: position 152,620 of record NZ_CP104861.1, read on the forward strand.
GGCCTTGGCTTCCTTGCGGTTGAAACACCATGGCAGATCGCGATCGTGGTGCTCGGCCAGCGCGACGGCGGTGGTCGCAGCCAAGGGGATACCCTTGTAGGCCGGGCCAAAGAGCACGTCGAAGGAAATGCCGCTGTCAACGATGGCGGCCGCATAGAAGCGCCCCAGTTGAGCCAGCGCAGAACCTGTGTTGAACAGGCCGGCATTGAAGAAGTAAGGACTGGTACGCCCCGACTTCAGGGTGAACTCACCGAAGCGCAGTACGCCGCGATCGATGGCAAAACGGATGAAGTCGCGCTGATACGCTTGCATGAAAAAAGCCCCAGATACCACGGATTTAGCTAATTAGTAAGACCGCGTGTATCATACACGCACGTGATTTTTGGGGCCATTTATGCGGATCATCAGTGTGAACGTCAATGGTATTCAGACGGCAGTCGAGCGCGGTTTGCTCAGTTGGCTGCAAGCTCAGAATGCCGACGTTATCTGCCTGCAGGACACCCGCGCCTCCGCCTTTGAACTGGACGATCCAGCCTACCAGCTCGATGGCTACTTTCTTTATGCCTGTGAAGCTGAAGTCCCTGCCCAAGGCGGTGTGGCTTTGTATTCGCGGTTGCAACCGAAAGCAGTCATCACCGGGCTTGGCTTCGAGACGGCCGATCGCTACGGGCGCTACCTGCAAGCCGATTTCGATAAGGTCAGCATCGCGACCTTGCTGCTCCCTTCGGGGCAGAATGGCGATGAAGACTTGAATCAAAAATTCAAGCTAATGGACGACTTTGCACGCTATCTGGATAAGCAGCGTCGCAAGCGTCGTGAGTACATCTACTGCGGCTCGCTGTATGTGGCGCAGCAGAAACTCGACATTAAAAACTGGCGTGACAGCCAGCAATCGCCTGGTTTCCTGGCGCCTGAACGGGCCTGGATGGATGAGATTGTCGGCAACATGGGCTATGTCGATGCCCTGCGTGAAGTCAGCCGCGAAGGCGACCAGTACAGCTGGTGGCCGGACAACGAACAGGCCGAGATGCTGAATCTGGGCTGGCGTTTCGACTACCAGTTGCTGACACCGGGCTTGCGCCGCTTTGTACGAAGCGCTCGTTTGCCGCGTCAGCCACGCTTCTCGCAACATGCGCCATTGATCGTGGACTACGACTGGACACTGACAATCTAAGTGTTTTTTCGCCGTCATAAAAAATGCCCGTATCGAAAGATACGGGCATTTTTTTGGTCTAAACCTGTAGCCCCCACCGCCAGCGGCAGCGTCTACAGGCTCGGAATTGTTACTTGAGCGGGCGCCAGGTGAAGGGGTAGCGGTAAACCACTCCGTCATTGGCCTTGACCCCGGCTATCACCACCAGCACCACTGCCCCGATCAGCACCAGGCCGAGCAAGGCGAAGCCGACCAGCACGAACATCAGCACGTAGCAAATGGCCGAAGCAATTGCCACGGTGATCTGAAAGTTCATTGCTTCCTTGCCCTGGTCATCGATAAAGGGATCGCTCTCGCGCTTTACCTGCCACAGGATCAGCGGGCCGATCAGGCTGCCAAACGGAAACCACATCCCGAGGAACGCCGAAAAATGACAGAACATGGCCCATTTGCGAGCGTCTCGGCTCGGTTCTGGTTTTGAAAGGTCCAGCTCACTCATGGCGTTCTCCGGTAGGTCGTTTGAAGGCTTTGACAGTCAATCCGGCTAATTAGTCGGCCAATGCAGCTTGTTGCAGGGCGAAAATTTCGTTCATGCCTTTTTGTGCCAATGCCAGCATGGCGTTCAGCTCTTCAGGCTGGAACGGTGCGCCTTCGGCAGTGCCCTGTACTTCGATGAAACCGCCTGAGCTGGTCATTACCACGTTCAGGTCGGTTTCGGCTGCCGAGTCTTCAGGGTAGTCCAGGTCAAGCACCGGTACGCCTTGGTACATGCCCACCGATACCGCTGCAATCATCTGCTTGATAGGGTCGCCGCCCTTGAGGCCGCCACGCTTTTTGATGATTTTCAGAGCGTCTACCAGAGCAACCATGGCGCCGGTGATGGACGCGGTGCGGGTGCCGCCATCCGCCTGGATTACGTCGCAGTCGACGTACAGGGTGATATCGCCCAGCTTGGACATGTCCAGCGCGGCGCGCAGGGAGCGACCGATCAGGCGCTGGATTTCCAGGGTGCGTCCGCCTTGCTTGCCGCGGCTGGCTTCACGCTGGTTACGGTCGCCGGTAGCGCGTGGCAGCATGCCGTATTCGGCAGTCAGCCAACCCTGGCCCTGACCTTTAAGGAAGCGTGGTACGCCGTTCTCGACGCTGACGGTGCAGATGACTTTGGTGTCACCGAACTCGACCAGTACAGAACCCTCTGCGTGTTTGGTGTAGTTGCGGGTGATGCGGATCGGGCGGAGCTGATCGGCAACGCGACCACTTGGACGTTTCATGTGGGATACCTGTACGGGACGGAAAACTGCCGAGCATTATAAAGGCCGTAGACCAACAGGGCACATTTTTAAAGCAATCCAATCCTGTAGCCGCTGCCGCAGGCTGCGATGGGTTGCGTAGCGACCCCGCTCTTCACATTTAAAGCGCAGGTCCTGCGGCCCTTATCGCAGCCTGCAGCAGCGGTTACAGGTTTAAGTGCCTTTACGACAGACGCCATTTGGGGCCACCCACTGCACTGCGTTACAATCCTTCGCCTTAATTGCCGTCAGGCTTATTTCATCAGATCGCGAGGTACCGTCCATGGTGCACAGCATGACCGCCTTTGCCCGCGTCGAAAGCGTTGGCACTCAGGGCACCCTGAGTTGGGAGCTGCGTTCGGTCAACAGCCGCTACCTGGAGCCGCACCTGCGTCTGCCTGAATCTTTCCGTGACCTCGAAGGTGCGGTGCGTGAAGCGCTGCGTCAGGGGATTTCGCGGGGTAAGCTGGAATGCACCTTGCGCTTCACCGAAGAAACCACCGGCAAACCGTTGCAAGTCGACCGTGAGCGCGCCGCGCAACTGGTGGCAGCTGCCGAGACCATTGCCAGCCTGATCAAGCACCCGGCCCCGCTCAACCCGCTGGAAGTGCTGGCCTGGCCCGGTGTTTTGGTGGCGGACGCCAGCGATCCGCAAGCCCTGAACACTCAGGCGCTGGCGTTGTTCAAGCAAGGTCTGCAAGAGCTCAAAAATGGTCGCGAGCGCGAAGGCGCGGAGCTGGCGCGCTTGATCAGCGAGCGTTTGACCGCCATTGAAGGCGACGTCGAGACTCTGCGCGAGTTGGTGCCACAGATGCTCGCCACCCAGCGTCAAAAGGTCCTCGATCGCTTTGCCGACATGAAGGCCGAGCTTGATCCGCAGCGTCTTGAGCAGGAAATGGTCTTGCTGGCGCAAAAAAGCGACGTGGCTGAAGAACTGGATCGCCTGAGCACCCATATTCTTGAAGTGCGGCGCGTGCTCAAGTCCGCTGGTGCTGCGGGTCGGCGCCTGGACTTCCTGATGCAAGAGCTGAACCGCGAGGCCAATACCCTGGGCTCCAAGGCATTCGATCCACGCAGCACCCAAGCGGCGGTCAACCTCAAAGTGTTGATCGAGCAGATGCGTGAACAAGTACAGAATATTGAGTAAGGCATTCCCTGACATGACCCACAGCACTGGCACCCTTTATATCGTTTCTGCCCCTTCGGGCGCAGGCAAGACCAGCCTGGTCAAAGCGTTGATCGACGTTGAGCCGCAAATCCGGGTTTCGGTTTCGCACACCACTCGCGCCATGCGCCCAGGTGAAGTGAATGGCGTGAACTATCATTTTGTCGAGCGCGAAGAGTTCGTGAAAATGATCGAGCACGGTGACTTCCTGGAGCGCGCCGAGGTGTTCGGCAACCTTTATGGCACCTCGCAAAGCCATTTGCAGCAGACCCTGGATGAAGGTCATGACCTGATTCTGGAAATCGACTGGCAAGGTGCCGAGCAAGTTCGCAAGCTGATGCCGCAGGCGCGTTCGATCTTTATCTTGCCGCCTAGCCAGGAAGCGCTGCGCCAGCGACTGGATAATCGTGGTCAGGACAGCGACGAGATCATTGACGGCCGGATGCGCGAAGCCGTGAGCGAAATGAGCCACTATGTCGACTATGACTACCTGATCATCAATGACGATTTCGCCCTGGCGCTTGAGGATCTGAAGGCCATTTTCCGCGCCAATCGGCTCCAGCAAAAACGTCAGCAGCAGCGATTTGGCAAATTACTGGCCGAACTGCTCGGTTAAACAACTCTTCCCAAAACCCCTGTAAGGGCTTTACATTGGCGGTTACAGAGGTTTTTGGGGCAGTGCCCGAAAAATCAGCGCTTCCCTATTGGCTGGTGATTTTTTAAACTGTTTAGTCCGCTTGCCCATCCGGGCAGCGCGCATATTGCATTTGCTACGAGGAAGACCATGGCCCGCGTAACCGTTGAAGACTGTCTAGAACACGTGGATAACCGCTTTGAGCTGGTCATGCTCTCTACCAAGCGTGCCCGTCAACTGGCCACCGGCGGTAAAGAGCCTTTGGTCGAGTGGGAAAATGACAAGCCTACTGTTGTTGCCTTGCGTGAAATCGCTGCAGGCCTGATGAGCTACGAGTTTATCGCCAACGCTGAAATCGTCGAAGACGAACCGCTGTTCGCAGCGTTCGAGGACGAGTCCAACGAGGCGAACTAAGCCTATGCCCGGTCGACGTAGCACGGCGAAGGGTAAAAAGTTTTGGCAGGAGGTTTCCTCATGCCGAGCATAGACGCCCTCGCCGATCGCTTGTCGGCGTACCTCGGCCCGGACCAGGTCAATCTGGTCCGCCGGGCGTACTTCTACGCAGAACAAGCCCACGACGGCCAACGCCGACGTAGCGGCGAGCCTTATGTCACGCATCCGCTGGCAGTGGCAAACATCCTTGCCGATATGCATATGGACCATCAGAGCCTGATGGCGGCCATGCTGCATGACGTCATTGAAGACACCGGTATTGCCAAGGAAGCGCTGGTCGCGCAGTTCGGCGAAACCGTGGCCGATCTGGTCGATGGAGTCAGCAAGCTGACTCAGATGAACTTCGAAACCAAGGCCGAAGCCCAAGCTGAAAACTTCCAGAAGATGGCCATGGCCATGGCACGCGATATCCGCGTGATCCTGGTGAAGCTGGCTGACCGTCTGCACAACATGCGTACCCTCGAAGTGCTGTCCGGCGAAAAACGCCGACGGATTGCCAAGGAAACCCTGGAAATCTATGCACCCATTGCCAATCGGCTGGGTATGCACAGCATTCGTATCGAATTCGAAGACCTCGGTTTCAAGGCGATGTACCCGATGCGCTCCGCGCGCATTTATCAGGCGGTCAAACGCGCCCGGGGCAATCGCAAGGAAATCGTCAACAAAATTGAAGAATCGCTAAGTCACTGTCTGGCCATCGACGGCATTCAGGGCGAAGTCAGCGGTCGTCAAAAGCATATCTATGGCATCTATAAAAAGATGCGCGGCAAGCGTCGGGCCTTCAACGAGATCATGGACGTTTACGCGTTCCGGATCATCGTCGACAAGGTCGACACCTGTTACCGCGTGCTGGGTGCTGTACATAATTTGTACAAACCCCTGCCGGGGCGTTTCAAGGACTACATCGCCATTCCCAAAGCCAACGGCTATCAGTCGTTGCATACCACGCTGTTTGGCATGCATGGCGTACCGATCGAAATTCAGATCCGTACCCGTGAAATGGAAGAAATGGCCAACAACGGTATCGCCGCTCACTGGCTCTACAAATCCAGTGGTGACGAGCAGCACACGGGCACTCACGCCCGGGCGCGGCAATGGGTCAAGGGCGTGCTGGAAATGCAGCAGCGCGCAGGCAACTCCCTCGAATTTATCGAAAGCGTGAAGATCGACCTGTTCCCGGACGAGGTTTATGTGTTCACGCCCAAAGGCCGGATCATGGAGCTGCCAAAAGGCTCCACGGCGGTCGACTTCGCTTACGCGGTGCACACCGACGTCGGCAACAGCTGCATTGCGTGCCGGATCAATCGCCGTCTCGCGCCGTTGTCCGAACCACTGCAAAGTGGCTCCACGGTCGAGATCGTCAGCGCTCCCGGTGCCCGCCCCAATCCGGCATGGCTCAACTTTGTGGTTACCGGCAAGGCGCGTACGCACATTCGGCATGCGCTCAAGCTGCAGCGCCGTTCCGAGTCGGTCAATCTGGGCGAACGCCTGCTGAACAAGGTACTGAACGGTTTCAACAGCGCGCTGGAGAAAATCCCGGCCGAGCGTATTCAGGCGATGCTGCAGGAATACCGCCTGGAACAGATCGAAGACCTGCTCGAAGACATCGGTCTTGGCAATCGCATGGCCTATGTGGTTGCGCGCCGCTTGCTGGGCGAAGGCGAGGCGTTGCCGAGCCCGGAAGGTCCGCTGGCGATTCGCGGTACCGAAGGTTTGGTGCTCAGCTACGCGAAATGCTGTACGCCGATTCCGGGTGACCCGATTGTCGGCCACCTGTCTGCGGGTAAAGGCATGGTTGTGCACCTGGACAACTGCCGCAATATCAGTGAAATCCGCCACAACCCCGAAAAATGCATCCAGCTTTCGTGGGCCAAGGACGTTACCGGCGAATTCAACGTCGAGTTGCGCGTCGAGCTGGAGCACCAGCGCGGCCTGATTGCGCTGCTGGCCAGCAGCGTCAACGCCGCCGACGGCAACATCGAAAAGATCAGCATGGACGAACGCGATGGTCGCATCAGCGTGGTCCAACTGGTAGTCAGTGTGCACGACCGCGTGCACCTGGCTCGCGTGATCAAAAAACTGCGCGCCCTTACCGGGGTTATCCGCATCACTCGTATGCGTGCGTAGCCATCTAATTACAAGGAGTCACCCATGTCCAAGACTGTTATCACCAGCGACAAGGCACCTGCTGCAATCGGTACTTATTCTCAGGCGATCAAAGCTGGCAATACTGTCTACATGTCCGGTCAAATCCCGCTGGACCCAAAAACCATGGAGCTGGTTGAAGGCTTTGAAGCACAGACCATCCAGGTTTTCGAAAACTTGAAGTCGGTGGCTGAAGCTGCTGGTGGTTCGTTCAAGGACATCGTCAAGCTGAACATCTTCCTGACGGACCTGAGCCACTTCGCCAAGGTCAACGAAATCATGGGTAAATACTTCGAACAGCCTTACCCGGCCCGCGCCGCCATTGGCGTTGCAGCCCTGCCAAAGGGTTCGCAGGTTGAGATGGACGCTATTCTGGTACTTGAGTAACACCCTCGGCGCAGCCTCTTCATGCTGCGCCAACCCTCGCTCTTCCTTGTTTCAAAAGGATCCCACCATGCGCAAAGCGCTCGTGTTGTCACTACTCGCCGTTGTTTTGGGTGGTTGTGCCAGCAAACCCGCTCACCGCGACATCAGTGGTGTCTGGATCAACCAGGCTGCAATCGACGCAGCTGCCCATGGCGGTAATTTGCGTGAAGCCCTGCTGGCTTATGGGCCAAACCTTGAGTGGGATATCGACGCCAAAAACGCTACGGCCAATTACACCAACGGCTTTGAGTCGGTTGAAGGCAAGTTGATACCTGAAGACGATGGTACGTGGCAGGTCAGCTTTTATGGGAGCAGCTCCACGGGCCTGAGCCTGGAAGGTGAAGAGTTGATCCAGGGCGAGACTGATGCCGAGCCGCGCCAACCTTTCGTTCGTCCACGGATCACTGCTGCAAGCGACGCACCGCTGGGTGCAAGCTTTGAAACAGCACTCAATTCTGCCTATTTGGGCGGCCAGTGGCGTGTGACCAGCGGCATGGGCAAGGGTAATCAGGTGACCTTTTTAGCCGACGGCCAAGTCAACGGCTTGCCCAACACCCAGAATTACGTACTGTGCCTGGCGGGTGACTGCGCTTCGATGAGTGGCGAACACGACAGCCTCTGGTTGCAACAAGGTGAGATTGGCGCAGCGCACATTTTTGTCCGCAATGGCCCTAGGCTTGAAATCTTCCAGGCGCTGGATTCCGCCGAGCCCGATGATATGCCTCAGTTTTACCCAGGCAAGCTCGAGTGGTCCCTGGAAAAGCTGTAGTTGATCGCCAAAAACCGCGCTATGTAGCCGCTGCCACAGGCTGCGATGGGTTGCGTGGCGCCCCCGGTTTTTACTGAAATCGAAGGTCCTTCGGCCCTTGTCGCAGCCTTCGGCAGCGGCTACAGGTTTCGCGTCAACCTACGCCTTCCCATCCAAAATTTGGGCATAGCCCTCGCGATAACTCGAGTAGCGCGGCTCCCAGCCCAGCGCCTTGGCGCGGGTATTGCTGCAGCGCTTGCTGCCCGCCCGGCGCGTACTGGTTTCGGCGGCCCATTCGGTAATACCCAAACGCTCGCGCAACCAACCCACGACCTCAGCCAGAGGCACCGGCGCGTTATCAACGCCTATATAGCAATCATCCAGCGCTTTGCCCTCGCGGTCTGCCTCAAGCAAAAAAGCTAAAAACCCGCCAGCATCATCGGCATGAATCCGGTTGCCATACATCGGTGGGTCAACGGCCACTCGATAACCTTTGCGCACCTGCCCCAGCATCCACTCGCGGCCCGGCCCGTAGATCCCGGTCAGACGCACCACACTGGCCGCAAGGCCGCTGTTGAGTGCCACCTGCTCGGCATCGAGCATGATCCGGCCCGAATAGTTCGACGCTTGGGCAGGGGATGTCTCGTCAATCCACTCCCCATCCTTCTGGGCAAAAACGCTGCTGCTGGACACAAACAACAGGCGCTTTGGCCGCTGACCGTTTTGCTCAAGCCAGTTCAGCGTGTTTTTCAGCCCTTGGACATACGCTGCCTGATAACCCGCTTCGTCATGCTCGGTCGCTGCCGCGCTGTACACCACATAGTCGATCTGACCCGTTGGCCATTGCTGCGGGCAGTGCTCGCTGAACAAGTCGCCCTCTACCCCGATGACGCCTGCAGGCAACCGGTCGATGGAGCGCCGCAGGCCATGCACTTGCCAGTTTTTATCGAGCAACTGAACAGCCAGGCGGCTCCCGATATCGCCGCATCCGACGATCAAAACAGAGACTTGGGACATCGCAGAATTCCTAATGAAAAGTTACAAAGTGACGTAAATGGACACGACCAAAGTCGTGACTTTCGAAAAAAACAGATGCTATTGCTTTTGTTAACAAGAATTACTTGCAATAATAACCCATCATTTTGCCCTTGGTCTTACACCGCGTTGTAGGGCATTACCTCATTACTTTTCTCAGGTCCGGCTAGCATGACACGCAATCATCCCACCGCTTCGCCAACCCAGCCTTTGAGCCCAACACGCGTCTGGCGTGGGGTTGTGGCACTGATGTTCAGCTTGATGCTGGCACCTGTCGCGGCATTTGCCGACGAACCTGCCACCCCAGCCGTGCATGCTGCCACTGAAGCTGCTGCTCCGGCACCTGTTGCAACACCAGGTGCGACTGATCCTACACTGGTTGAAGGTGCAGTTGCCCCTGCCGATGACGCACCGCAAATCAGTGCCGAAGACGACAACAGCTTGGGCATGGCCCATGACCTGTCGCCTTGGGGCATGTACAAAAACGCGGACATCATCGTCAAGATCGTGATGATCGGCTTGGCTATCGCTTCGATCATTACTTGGACGATCTGGATTGCCAAAGGCTTTGAAGTCCTGGGCGCCAAGCGTCGTCTGCGCGTTGAAATCGCCAACCTGAAAAAAGCCCGTACCCTTAAGGAAGCCAGCGAATCTGCGGCCAAAGAAGGTACCCTGGCCCATTTGTTGGTCCAGGACGCGCTCGAAGAAATGCGTCTGTCGGCCAATAGCCGCGAAAAAGAAGGCATCAAGGAGCGTGTGAGCTTCCGTCTTGAGCGTCTGGTGGCGGCTTGCGGTCGCAACATGAGCAGCGGCACGGGCGTGCTCGCCACCATCGGTTCCACTGCGCCGTTCGTCGGCCTGTTCGGTACCGTGTGGGGCATCATGAACAGCTTTATCGGTATCGCCAAAACTCAAACCACCAACCTGGCCGTTGTTGCACCGGGTATTGCCGAAGCCCTGCTGGCCACGGCACTGGGTCTGGTTGCAGCGATCCCTGCGGTAGTGATTTACAACGTCTTCGCCCGCTCCATCACCGGTTACAAGGCTCAGGTGGCTGATGCGTCTGCTGAAGTGTTGCTGTTGGTTAGCCGTGACCTCGATCACTTGCCGCCCGAGCGTAGCTCGCAACCGCACATGGTGAAAGTGGGGTAATCGGCCATGGGCCTGCATTTAAAAGAAGGCGATGACGATCTCGCCGAGAACCATGAAATCAACGTCACCCCCTTTATTGACGTGATGCTGGTACTGCTGATCATCTTCATGGTGGCAGCACCGCTGGCCACTGTAGATATCAAGGTTGACCTGCCAGCGTCGAGTGCCAAACCGGCACCTCGTCCCGAGAAACCGGTATTTCTCAGTGTCAAAGCTGACCAGCGCCTGTATCTGGGTGAAGAGCCGGTTACGGTTCAAGCCCTGGGCCCGACCCTGGATGCCAGGACCCACAACAACAAAGACACGACGATCTTCTTCCAGGCTGACAAAGGCGTGGACTACGGTGACCTGATGAGCGTGATGGATGCTTTGCGCGCAGCCGGTTACTTGAAGGTGGGTCTGGTCGGACTTGAGACGGCAGCCAAGAAATGACCATAGCGCGCCAAAAGATGACGCGTTACGCAACCAGCCTGGCCGTGGTATTGGGTGTCCATGCAGTGGCAGTGATTCTTGCCCTGCAATGGTCCAGCCCGCGCGCGATCGAACTTCCGCCACAGGCGATGATGGTTGATCTGGCACCACTGCCCGCACCGCCTCCACCTGCGCCGCCTAAAGTGGTGACACCACCACAACCCCCGGCGCCAGTGGAAGAGTTGCCGATACCCAAGCTGGCCGAAGCGCCTAAACCGAAGATTTCTGTACCCAAGCCGGTCAAACCCAAGCAAAAGCCTCAACCGCCCAAGCCTGTGGAGAAACAGGAACCGGTCAAAGAGAAGCCTTCAGAAGAGAAACCCAGCGACGCGACGCCGACCAAGAACACCAGCGAGAAGTCCGCCGCACCGGCCCCAGGGCCATCGGCTCAACAACTGGCGGCCAAAGCCAGTTGGGAAGGTACTTTGCTGAACCACTTGGGCAAGTACAAAAAGTACCCGCCTGCTGCGCAATCTCGTGGCAAGGAAGGCCTGAACCGTCTGCGCTTCGTGGTGGATGCTGAAGGCAAGGTGCTGTCCTACGAGTTGGTAGGGCGCTCCGGCAATGCTGATCTGGACCGGGCCACCCTGGAAATGATTCGCCGGGCACAACCATTGCCCAAGCCGCCGCCCGAGATGCTGACCAATGGCAGCATCGAGATCGTGGCACCGTTCGTTTATTCCATCGATAAACGTCGGCGATAACATCATAAAGGGCACCTCAGGGTGCCCTTTATGCATCTGCGGTATGGATAAAAAACCAGTCATTCAATGATTGGCTACTGTAGCTCTGAGGGTAATGTCTGATAACGTGCGTCTATCGATTGCAGCCGCTATGCTTGGCCCGCAACCACAGGGACGCCCGCTATGACGCTTACAGAATTACGCTACATCGTTACCCTCGCCCAAGAGCAACACTTCGGCCATGCCGCTGAGCGTTGCCACGTCAGCCAGCCGACCCTGTCGGTAGGTGTGAAAAAACTGGAAGACGAACTCGGTGTGCTGATTTTCGAGCGCAGCAAAAGCGCCGTGCGCGTGACCCCGGTGGGTGAAACCATTGTGGCCCAGGCACAGAAGGTGCTGGAGCAGGCCCAGGGCATTCGCGAGCTGGCCCAAGCTGGCAAGAACCAACTGACCGCCCCGCTCAAAGTGGGCGCTATCTACACCGTGGGCCCGTACCTGTTCCCGCACCTGATTCCACAACTGCACCGGGTCGCTCCGCAGATGCCGTTGTATATCGAAGAAAACTTCACTCACGTCCTGCGCGACAAACTGCGCAACGGTGAGCTCGACGCGATCATCATCGCCCTGCCGTTCCATGAAGCAGACGTGTTGACCTTGCCGCTGTACGACGAGCCGTTTTACGTGCTGATGCCCAGCGAACACCCCTGGACCAAGAAAGACACCATCGACGCCAGCCTGCTCAACGACAAGAGCCTGCTGTTGCTGGGCGAAGGTCACTGCTTCCGCGATCAGGTGCTTGAAGCGTGCCCGACCGTGGCCAAAGGCAATGATGGCGCCATGCACACCACGGTTGAATCCAGTTCGTTGGAAACCATCCGTCATATGGTGGCTTCAGGCCTGGGTATTTCGATCCTGCCGTTGTCGGCCGTCGACAGTCACCACTACGCTCCCGGCATTCTGGCCGTGCGTCCGTTGACCCCGCCGGTACCGTTCCGCACAGTGGCCATTGCCTGGCGCGCGAGTTTTCCGCGGCCCAAGGCGATTGAAATTCTCGCTGACTCGATCCGCCTGTGTTCGGTGGCCAAGCCGCCTGCCGTGAAGTAAGCCTGCCGATGACCGAGTTGTCGAAAGTGTCGGTCACCGCGCTCAAGGGCGTGGGCGAGGCTATGGCCGAGAAATTGGCCAAGGTCGGGCTGGAAAACGTCCAGGACGTGCTGTTCCATTTGCCGTTGCGCTATCAGGACCGTACCCGCGTGGTGCCGATTGGCGCCCTGCGCCCCGGACAGGATGCGGTGGTTGAAGGCCGGGTCATCGGTGCTGATGTGGTCATGGGCAAGCGCCGCAGCTTGCTGGTGCGGATCAACGATGGCACCGGCGGCCTGAGTCTGCGCTTCTATCACTTCAGCAATGCGCAAAAAGACAGCCTCAAGCGCGGCACCGAAGTGCGTTGCTATGGTGAGGCTCGCCCCGGTGCTTCGGGGTTGGAGATTTATCATCCCGAATACCGCGCCATCACGGGCGATGAGCCGCCCCCCGTCGATACCACGCTGACACCGATTTATCCCACAACCGAAGGCCTGACCCAGCAACGTCTGCGCCAGCTCAGCCAACAAAGCCTGGCCATGCTCGGTCCGCGTAGCCTGCCCGACTGGTTGCCACCAGAACTGGCCAAGGACTACCAATTGGCCCCGCTGGACCAAGCCATTCGCTACTTGCATCAGCCGCCCGCCGATGCAGACGTCGAAGAGCTCGCCCTGGGCCATCACTGGGCGCAGCACCGCTTGGCCTTTGAAGAACTGCTGACTCACCAACTGTCCCAGCAGCGTCTGCGTGAGAGCTTGCGTTCCCAGCAGGCGCCCGCCTTGCCCAAGGCGAAAAAGCTGCCGGTGCAGTTTCTCGCCAATCTGGGTTTTCCGCCGACTGGCGCACAGAGCCGGGTCGGCAACGAAATTGCCTACGACCTCAGCCAGCCCGAGCCCATGCTGCGCCTGATTCAGGGCGACGTAGGCTCCGGCAAGACGGTCGTCGCGGCGATGGCGGCCTTGCAGGCGCTTGAAGCGGGCTATCAGGTGGCACTGATGGCCCCCACGGAAATTCTCGCCGAACAGCACTTCATCAACTTCAAGCGCTGGCTGGAGCCTTTGGGGCTTGAAGTTGCCTGGCTGGCCGGCAAGCTCAAGGGCAAGGCCCGTGTGGCGGCGATGGAGCAAATCGCCAGCGGCGTACCTATGGTTGTCGGCACCCACGCTCTGTTTCAGGACCATGTGCAGTTCAAGAACCTCGCGCTGGTGATCATCGACGAACAACATCGCTTCGGCGTGCAGCAACGTCTGGCCCTGCGCAACAAGGGCGTGGGCGGCGTCATGTGTCCGCACCAGTTGATCATGACCGCGACCCCGATCCCGCGCACCCTGGCCATGAGTGCCTACGCCGACCTCGATACCTCGATCCTCGACGAACTGCCGCCTGGCCGAACCCCGGTCAACACCGTGCTGGTAGTCGACACGCGGCGCCTCGAAGTGATCGAGCGAGTGCGTGCCGCGTGCGCGGAAGGGCGTCAGGCTTATTGGGTCTGCACCCTGATCGAGGAATCGGAAGAGATGACCTGCCAGGCCGCTGAAACCACCTACGAAGACCTTTCCAGCGCCTTGGGCGAATTGCGCGTCGGCTTGATCCACGGGCGTATGAAAGCTGCGGAAAAGGCCGCGGTCATGGCCGAGTTCAAGGCCGGTGCACTGCAATTGCTGGTGGCGACCACGGTGATTGAAGTAGGCGTCGACGTGCCCAATTCCAGCCTGATGATCATCGAAAACCCCGAGCGTCTGGGGCTGTCCCAGCTTCACCAATTGCGTGGGCGTGTCGGCCGGGGCAGCGCCGCGAGCCACTGCGTGTTGCTGTATCACCCGCCGCTGTCACAAATTGGCCGTCAGCGCCTGGGTATCATGCGCGAGACCAACGACGGTTTCGTGATTGCTGAAAAAGACCTTGAACTGCGCGGCCCCGGCGAGATGCTCGGCACCCGCCAGACCGGCCTTCTGCAGTTCAAGGTCGCCGACCTGATGCGCGATGCCGACCTGCTGCCCGCCGTGCGCGAGGCTGCCCAGGCGTTGATCGAGCGCTGGCCGAGCCACGTCAGCCCCTTGCTGGATCGCTGGCTGCGGCACGGTCAGCAATACGGTCAGGTGTAAATATCATTCAGGAAATGGCTCTGCGGCCGATCAAGTAACGGCTTATCAAATTTGAGTTGTAGAGAACGGATGCAGACCATGACTGAAGTTGCCAGCGCCCCTGCCGTTGCGAGCACGCCATCTGTTATCGGGCGCTTGCTCGGTGACTTGGCCATCGCTTACCGCGAAGTTACCGATCACCCTGGGCTTGACCCGGCGCGCAAGGTGCAGGCCGTACTGCTCGATGATTCGGTGGGCGCCCTGATGGTGCTGTATACGCAGAGCCATTTGCTTGATCTGAACCGGCTGGCCGACTTGATCGGACGCCGCATGACCGCCGTTGCGCCGGATCGCCTGCAACTTCTGCTCGACAAACATGGCCTGAGCCTGCTGCCCGGTTTGCCAGCGCTGACCAACTCACCCTGCCTGTACGAAGAGCAATTGCTGTTGCAGCCTTCGCTGCTCATCAGCGCCGGCGAGTCGGGGATAATGCTGGAAATTTCCCGGGAGGACTTCAAACGCCTGCTCAGCAACGCCAGCGCCGGTCGTTTTGGTGTGCCCTTGAGCACGATCGAACTCAACCGGGATCATGCCGGTGACGACGGTGAGGCAATCACCCAGGCGGTCCAGGCATTTACCGCACGGCGTATTCAGCAACGACTTGAAGCTACCATCGAGCTGCCGCCGCTGTCAGAGAGCGTGCGCAAAATCATGCGGTTGCGCTCCGACCCTGAAGTCACCATCGACGAAGTGACCAGCGTTGTCGAAACTGACCCGGCTCTGGCGGCACAAGTCTTGAGCTGGGCGTCATCCTCGTACTACGCGTCACAGAGCAAGATCCGTTCGGTTGAAGACGCCATTGTGCGGGTGCTGGGGGTTGATCTAGTGATCAACCTGGCGCTTAGCCTGTCGTTGGGTAAAACCCTGAGCTTGCCCAAGGATCACCCGCAGTCGAGTACTCCGTACTGGCAGCAGTCGATCTACACCGCTGCGGTGATTGAAGGGCTGACCCGTGCCATGCCTCGTGAGCATCGCCCTGAAGTCGGCCTGACTTACCTGGCGGGGCTGCTGCACAACTTTGGTTATTTGCTGCTGGCCTATGTGTTTCCGCCGCATTTTTCGCTGATTTGCCGTCATCTTGAAGTTAATCCCCACGTCAGTCATAGCGTGATCGAACAGCACTTGCTGGGTATCAGCCGTGAGCAGATGGGCGCTTGGTTGATGGGTTTTTGGGAAATGCCGGACGAATTGGCGATAGCGGTGCGTTTTCAGCACGATCCGGACTACGTCGGCACAGACGCGCAATTTCCGAATCTGGTGTGCGTAGCGCTGGGGTTGCTGCGTAGTCGCGGCATTGGGCAGGGGGCTTGTACGCCATTGCCGGATGCATTGTTTGACCGCTTGGGCGTGCCTCGCGACAAGGCTGAAGCGGTGGTCGGCAAAGTGCTTGAGGCCGAGGTGTTGCTGCGTGAAATGGCGGCGAAGTTCAGCCAGAACTGATGCTTCACGTAGCAGCTGCCGAAGGAACGAGGCTGCGTCCGGCGGCACAGCCGTCGTAAAACCAGGTCATGGGTTTTTATAGAAAAACCGTATGTTCAGGATTTACGATCGCTTCGCAATCGAACGCAGCCTCGTTCCTTCGGCAGCTGCTACAAATACCCGTAACGCTTAAACCTTCGGTTTTTTACGCGGCTTGAGGTACTTGGTCAGGCCCTGGAACCAGATTACCAGCGCCGGGTTGCCCTTGATCTGAATCGACTTGTCCTGAATCCCGGTCATAAACGCCAACTGCTTGTTTTTCGCTTGCAGCGTGGCGAAGCCGTAGGCGGCATCTTTGAAGGCGATAGCAAACGCAGGCTCGGGGTACATGCCGCTGTGACTGGTGATGCGCTGGTTTTTAACCTTGAAATGACGGGCCACTTTGCCGTCCAGGGTTTGCAACTGGAACACCAGATCCTTTTCAGCCAATTGTTGCTGAAATGCAGGATTCTTACGGCTGGCTTTGCCCATCAGAAAGCCCAGCATCCAGAGCAAAAAACGAAATTTCATGTACGCGGCCTCGGGGGAATAGATAAATGGCCGGCGCAGTGTAACGACTTGAGCGAAGAACGCCATAAATCTGCAGAGATAGGCGTAGATGGGATGGGTTTTGCCACTTATGGCCGCACAATCGACTCGTTCGTTATCAAGAATGGGCTGCTGGAAGGGCCAGCTTGCCCATTCTTCATCGGGTCGGTGCCTTAAGGATTAACGCTGTCCTTGAGGAACTTGCCCGGCTTGAACGCTACCGTGTTGCTGGCCTTGATGGTGACTGGCTGACCGGTTTGCGGGTTTTGCCCGGTGCGGGCACCGCGATGACGCTGAATAAAGGTGCCGAAGCCGACCAGCGTGACGCTGTCCTTGCGATGCAGGGCCTGGGTGATTTCTTCAAGCACGGCATTGAGTACGCGGTTGGCTTGTTCTTTGGTTAGGTCGGCCTTTTCAGCAATAGCGGCGGCGAGATCTGGTTTACGCATGATGAAGCCTCATTGACGGTTTTTTGTTGTTATGTCCGTGCTGCTCTCTTCGGAGCAGCTCCAAGGCGCCGCAGGCTCTAAACTGCGGCAGACCGGTGTGAGAATGGCACGCGGCCAAGCCCGACGCCAGCCTCTGCACCGGCTTTGTTGAGTCCAGGCAATGCCATATGCGACAGAGTGCGCAGTGTTTACGCCAAAAGAGCAGGCAGCTCTTTGTTCAGTGCGAGTTTTTCACGAACGGCTTCGCCGGTCAGGGCATAACCGAGCAGTCGTCCGTTGGCGTCGCGGCACAGCGCCTTGATATCAGCGCCCTGACCCTCCACGGTCCATACACCCTCATGGCCACGCGGCACAGGTGACACCACCAGTGGGCAAACCGGAGTCTTGACCGTAATCGGCATTGCCCCGTAGCTGACGGTCGTCGGGTTGCCCGCCAGAGTTTGCGCCAGTGCGCGGGCACAACTCATCAGCGGCATTACGTACAGCAGGCTCAAACCATCGACCTCTGCGCAATCGCCCAGCGCGTAGATGTTGTCGTGGGAGGTCTGGAGCTGACGGTTTACTTCGATCCCGCGATTGACCTGAATCCCGGCAGCGGCCGCCATATCAATACGCGGGCGCAAGCCGATGGCAGACACCACCACATCGCACGGGATCACACTGCCATCGGACAAATGCGCATCGAGCCCGGCGTCAGTACGCTGCAGACGGGTCAACACCGGGCCCAGGTGCAAGCGGGCGCCCAGGCTTTCAAGCCCGGCCTGGACCGCCGCCGCGGCAGCAGGATGCAACAGGGTTGGCATCACCTGCTCGCAGGGCGCGACCATATCCACCTCATAACCGCCCGCAATCAAGTCATTGGCAAATTCGCAGCCGATCAACCCTGCACCCAGAATCAGAACGCGGCGCTTGCCTGCCGCTGCTGCCCGAAATCGGGCGTAATCTTCAAGATCATTGATCGGGAAGATCGCGTCCTGCGCGTCACCCTCCACGGGTACCTGCACCGTTTGCGCGCCCCACGCCAGGATCAGGTCGCGGTACGGCACGGCTTCTTCACCGATCCACAACTGGTTGTGGCCCGGGTCGATCCCGCTGACACGGGTGTGAGGACGCACCTGGGCCTTGAGTTGCTCGGCCATCGCCTCAGGCGTTGCCATGCTCAGGCCGTCGGCCTCTTTGTTCTTGCCAAAACCGGTGGACAGCATTGGCTTGGAGTAGGAGCGCCCGTCATCGGCAGTGATCAGCAGCAGCGGGGTTTCGCTGTCCAGCTTGCGAAACTCACGGGCCAGGTTATAGCCAGCCAGCCCAGTGCCAACGATCACGACAGGTGCGTTCATTCCAATCTCCAGAGAGTGAGTCAGGGTTTTAAAAGGGTCGATCAGTTGATTTCAATCATTTCGAAATCCATTTTGCCGACGCCGCAATCCGGGCACAGCCAGTCTTCAGGCACGTCTTGCCACAGTGTGCCGGGGGCGATGCCATCATCCGGCCAGCCGTCGGCTTCGTTATAAATCAGTCCACAAACAATGCATTGCCACTTTTTCATCGGGGTACTTCCTAAAGGTTCAGGCTTGAACGAGCTCACGGACTTTTCGAGACTGCCGTGTTGCTCGTTAAATTCAGGGCGTTTTGTACTGATGACCACAGGCAGATGCAAGCACCAATGCTGCCAAAAGGACCTCGACCGCTCATTCAAGGACCAGCGTGATAAGCTCGCCGACCTCAATGGCTGCCAATTATGACCCACCGTGCCGCACATAACTTCTCCGCTGATCTCCCCTGTCTGGCTTGAACAAGGCCATCTTGCTGCGCTGCCTGATGCACAGACCCTCGACTGGTTATTTGACGAGGGCTCTCTGACTCGGCGCCTTACTGCAGTTTCAGATAATTCCTTCAGTGTGCTTCCGCTTTTTGAAGGTTGGCAACAATTGCGCCCGGACGAGTGTGCAGCGCTTGACCTGCCCCTGGGCGTTCAGGGCTGGGTGCGCGAAGTGTATTTACGTGGTCACGGGCAGCCGTGGGTGTTCGCTCGTAGCGTGGCGGCCCAAAGCTCACTGGAGGAGGGTGGTCTGAACATGGACGAACTCGGCACCCGTTCACTGGGCGAACTGCTGTTTAGCGATCAGGCATTTGAGCGCGGCGCGCTGCAAGTGTGCCACTACCCGCGCCACTGGTTGCCACCGGTCGATCAGGCCGACCTGCTGTGGGGCCGCCGTTCGCGCTTTGTGCGCGGGGCACTGAGCGTGCTGGTGGCCGAAGTGTTTTTACCCAAACTGTGGGCCGCCCTCAGTGCCCGGTCGGAGAACAACTGATGTACACGCGTTTGCTCAAATCACTCAATCGCCTGAACCCTCGCGCCTGGGATTTCATTCAACTGACCCGCATGGACAAACCCATCGGCATTTATCTGCTGCTGTGGCCGACCTTGTGGGCGCTGTGGGTTGCGGCCAAGGGCGTGCCCTCGTTGAGCAACCTGCTGATTTTTGTCTTCGGCGTGATCCTGACCCGAGCGGGGGGCTGCGTGATCAACGATTTTGCCGATCGCAAAGTGGATGGCCACGTCAAACGAACAGAGCAGCGGCCTATGGCCAGTGGGAAAATCAGCAGTAAAGAGGCGTTGGTGTTTTTTGCGCTGCTGATGGGAGTCAGTTTCCTGCTGGTACTGTTCACCAATGCGCCAACCATCTGGCTTTCATTCGGCGGGCTGGCACTGGCTGCGACTTACCCGTTCATGAAGCGCTTCACCTACTACCCGCAAGTGGTACTGGGCGCTGCGTTCTCGTGGGGCATACCGATGGCCTTCACCGCTGAAACCGGCAGCCTGCCGGCTGCGGCATGGTTGTTGTACATCGCCAACCTGCTGTGGACAGTGGCCTACGACACCTACTACGCCATGACCGACCGCGACGACGACCTCAAGATCGGTGTCAAATCCACCGCCATCCTGTTTGGCGATGCCGACCGTGTAATCATCCTGAGCCTGCAAGGCCTGGCCTTGGGCTGTCTGTTGCTGGCGGGAGCGCATTTTGAACTGGGTGGCTGGTTCCGCCTTGGCCTACTGGGCGCTGCAGCGTGCTTTGCGTGGGAATTCTGGTACACCCGTAACCGCGATCCGCAGCGCTGCTTCAGAGCCTTTTTGCACAACCACTGGGCAGGTTTGGCGATTTTTGTGGGGATCGTATTGGATTACGCCCTGCGCTAGCCCCCTGAAAACCTTTACCTCACCGGCACCAGCCGCAACGTACTGCGCGTATTGAGCTGGATTTCGGCTTCGTCCATGTGCGGTTTGTCGTAATCGCCTTCGATGTAGGATTCGGCCTGGTCGCGGTAGTGCTTGTCGAAGGGCACGCCGCTTTGGCCTACCGGGTTGATGGTCAGCCCGTGGGACGGGTTGGCAAAGTCGATCAGGCGCCGGGTAGATGGGCCGTAGGTCACCGGCCAAGGTGCGTTGACGAGTTTGGCGCTGAGGTTGTTCGGTACTTCGTGGCTACCGGGGGCGGCGAAGGGGCCGACGTTGAACAGCCAGTCCAGCGGTTTTTGCCTCCCCAGCGGGTGGTCGTGGGTCAGGGTGTGGGCGCGGCCCCAGCGCCATTGGGCAGGGTCGTCACCCAAGGCGGTCTTGAGTTGGGCCATGCTGGCTTGCCAGGCGATCTTGACCGTGTCAGCGCGGGTCTCTTTTTGCGTTGTATTGCGGTTATCCCACCACGGCGAATCCGGGCTGGCGGCCAGGCGCGGCAAAGCCGCATCGATCACGCGGGTGCTCAGCATGGCGTCAAAAAAGGCATCGCCCAATTTGTCGCGCATGGTTGCCTCGGTCAGGCTGAACAAGAACTGGTTGAACAATGTGGCGGCGGTTGAGTCCAGCGGGTAATCGCCCTTCCACTGCGCCAATTGTTCCACCAACTTGCGTTCGGCGGGGTCGCTGACCACTTCGCGCAGCACCGGCAACAACGGTTTGAGCACGCGTTGGCCGTAGTCGGTAGCGGTACCCAGTTGCAGCGCTTGGCTGTTCTTCAGGTTCCACTTCACGCTGGTATCGCTGAGCTGGCGATTCAGTTGTTGGCCGCGATCCGCCAGGTTGTAGTAGCCGGGAATCTCGATGCCAGCAGGCGACACCGGTTGAAAGTTGGCCGATACGATATAGCCGCGTGCCGGGTTTTCTTCCTGCGGGTTGGCGCTGAACGGGTAAAAGCCGTCTTTATCGGCCTGGCCCGTGCTGCCATCGAGGATAAACGCCGGATTGACCCCGGCTGGACGCTTGGGCAATTGCGCCGCTGCCCACCAACCGATGTCACCCTTGGCGTTGGCCCATACCAGATTGAGCCCCGGTGCCTGAATGTAGGTGGCCGCGGTCCTGGCCTTGCTCAGGCTGTCGGCGCGGTTGAGCTGGTAGAAACCTTCGAGAATCGGGTTCTTCGTCTGCAGAAACCCCCACCACATGGCAATTGGCGTGTTGCCCGCGGTCGTGCCCAGCACGTCATTGATAATTGGCCCGTGGGGTGACTGGCGCAGGGTCAGTGTCACCGGCGCCTCGCCCTTGACCGCAATTTGTTGTTCGCTGCTGGTCATGTCGACCCACTGTCCGTGGTACCACACCTGATTCGGGTTGTCGGGGTTGGTCTTCTCGGCGATCAGGTCCAGATCATCGTTCTGGAACATGGTCAGGCTCCAGCCAAAGTCGCGGTTGTTGCCCAGGAAGGCGAACGGCACCAGCGCCTGATGGTAGCCATACAGATCGAAGTCGGGCGCCGAAAGTTGGGCCTCGTACCACACCGAGGGCGCCGAAAAGCGAATATGCGGGTCACCCGCCAGCAGTGGTTTACCACTTTGCGTGCGCTTGCCCGACACCACCCAGGCATTACTGCCTTCAAACTGCGGCAAGCCCACCTGGCTCAAGGCCTGATCGCTGAGCTGGGCCAACGCCCCCAAGGCTTTCCAGTCATTGGCTGCCAGCACCGGGGCCAATACACCTTGAGGTTGCCAATCCAGATCAAATATTTTCAGATAATCGCTGCCCAGCTGATCGCGTATATAAGTCAGCACTGGCTCGGTACGAAAGGCCGCGGCAAAGCTGTAGGCCATGTAACCGGCGACGCTGATGGTGTCTTCGGCGGTAAAGGGCCGTGGCGTGATGCCCAGCAGGTCGAACTCCACAGGTTTGGCGTGGCTGGCCTGGTATTGATTGATCCCGTCCAGATACGCCTGCAAGGCCATGAATGCCGGGGATTGCTGATCCAGTTCAGTCAGGTAGCTGGCGGCCCGTTCGCGAATGCGCAGGCTGCGAAACAGCTTGTCGGTATCGACCAGCTTGGGGCCGAGCACCTCGGCCAGCTCACCCCGCGCCAGGCGGCGCATGATTTCCATCTGAAACAGTCGGTCCTGCGCCTGTACATAGCCGAGAGCGCGGTACATGTCTGCCTGATTGCCCGCCCGTATATGCGGCACCCCGCGCTCGTCATACCGCACCGTGACCGGCCCTTGCAGCGCATCAAGCGCAACTTGCCCCTGACGAGTGGGCAGTTTGCTCTGCACGTACCAGAACCCGCCGCCTGCGATGGCGGCGACGACAAGGGCGATGACGGTAAGGCTGCGTTTCATGGAGCGTCCTTAGGGTAATAACTACAGCGAGTGTAGGGGCTGAGACTTGATTGAGAAAGTCAGTCATTCAATGCGCGCAGGTTATTTCGTACAAAATTCAGGGCTTGGTCTTACATGGTAAGACGTTGTGCAGATTAGGATGCCTGTCTATAAATTAAGTAACGTTATTTATAAGAAGTTTATCGCCTGCCTGCCCGCTTGGATATTTAATCAATTGCATGGACACCCTGCCTTTAGTCAGTTTATTGACAAGGAGTAAGTATGTCATTTGATATAAGTAATAATTCGGTTTTGCAGACAGCCTGTGTTATTGAGGCTCGATCATTTAAATATAAAGCCAAGATAGCCTCGGTGTCACCGCTTGCAAAGCGCAATGATTTTGAACTGTCAGGTAGTTGTTTTCTTGGAATAAGCCTTGAAAATAGCCACTTCTACCCACAGAAGCTGGCTGGAATTCTGGAGTGGATTTCTCGGCGATTTGCGCAGTGTACGGTGCTGGTCGGGGACAGTATTCATCGGTTGACCCTGCAATCAGTGCATAACTTGCAGCCGCCAGTGGCGATGGTTGCAGCACTGGCGTTGGGTGAGCGTTTTATGCGGGAAAACCAGCCGGTATTTGACCGTTTCAGTACGGCCACACGGTTTCGCTTTCTCACCTGTCACGGGGTTCAGGCGCAAGTTGGCTATCAGTATTTTCATCGCCAGCTCCTGCAGCTCTATCGTACGGATGCTCGGTTCAATCAATCGGTAAAACGCTTTGCCGAGCACTATTTGCGCAAAAAATTCGATCTGTTGGAGCCATCAGAATGGGCGCGGCAGGTCGCGTTTTCGGCGGATTATTTTCTTGAAGAGTTTGCGATTTTTGCCTGCCTGCAACAACAGGGGCACTCGGTCATGATCTACCCAGGGTCGTTCAGCACCCTGTCGGAGATCGCCCAAGGTTTGCATCCTCTGGCGCCTGAAGAACTCAAGGCGCTGACCATCGTTTCTCTGTGTGTGAAAGGGCGTTGAATATGCGCAGCTTTAGGGCGCCAGCCCCTGCGAATCAGCTCTACAGCACGGTTTACCACAAGCGCGTGGATACCCGGCCCGTAAGCTGTACCGCTGATTTGGTGTGTGCCTGGATGACGGGCCGTCGATTGAGTTTTGCCAGCGACCAGGACCGACACCAAGCCTTTGCCGACGGTGTGTTTCTGCTCAAGATCCCTACTGAACTTGATGTTGGTGCGGCTGACCAGTTTGCTAATCAGTTCTACCGGGGCGATGCCAGTGAATATGGGCATTTCAAGTCCATTACCGCCTGCCAGTTTGGCGACGGTTTGCTGGGTTTTCATGAGCGGGTCGACCAGATTGAACAGTTTTTGCTAGAGCGCAGGTTTTGGGCCAGCCATTACCCGGCCGAGGTTGCTGATACTGGAGAGAAAATGACCGCATTGTCCCGGCAGATTCTTTGCGCAGCACTCGATTACGCAGGTATACCTGCACGGGTCTGGACCCAGGCCACGGGGAACTGCTCCCATGGTGGTGGCGCTTATCACCTGACCTTTAACCATTATCGTGCGCAATTGGCCAAAGTGGGTTTGAGCTCCCATAAAGATGATGGTTTTTTGACGATTTTGCGTACGACCCAACCTGGGCTTGAGGTTAACCGGTCTGATAGTTGGGAAAGGGTTCCCTGTGCGCCTGATAAATTTGTCATTAACTTTGGCCTGTCAATGGAATGGTTAACCGCCCGCTGCAACTCCCCAGTGGCGGCCATTCTGCACCGTGTTGCACGGCAAACCGAAGATCGCTCCAGCTTTGGTCATTTCAGTTCCAGTAACTTTCTACCTCGTGACAGGGGAATTTTTAATTATTGTCCGATTCGGGGTTTGCAGCGCGTATGCGATGCGCGGGAACTAATCGATAACAATGATCGGGAGATCTATCAAGGCACTTTTTATTCGGGGGATATGCCTGATGATTTATCCTGACGCTCACCTGCATTGCGCCTCGCTTATTAAAGACAAACTTGTATTTGATAAAGATGGAAGTTTGCGCGACGCGATTGCACAGGGTTTGTTTTTATTGAAAGTGCCTGAGTATTTGGATCTTGAACCGGGTATCAAGCTGTGTCGCGAGTTTTATCTGCCCGCTACAGATCACACGAACTATGGAGGGTTCCGCCAGCAAACGGATATCTACTTTGACCGTGAGCACTTTCAAACCGAGCATCTGTTGGTCGACAAGTCGCGATGGGCCGGGCGTTTGCCCTGTGCTGTAGTGCAGATGGCCCAGGTAATGGATGCAGTAGGACAGGTAATTTTTCAGGCAGCGCTATGGGAACTTGGGGTGGCGGAGCATCTGTGGCATCGGATCAGTGGTGGCGCCGTGACGGGTGAGGGCACTCATTGGTTTGCCGCCAGCCATTATCGCCCCGAGCGTCGTTTGCCAGGCTGTGCCGAACATAGGGACACCGGCTTTGTGACGCTGCTCTATACCCGCCAACCGGGCTTCGAAGCCTTTATCGGTGGTCAGTGGCAGTCCATCGCACCTGTGCCTGGGTGTTTTATCGTCAACTTTGGGGCATGCCTTGAAGCGCTCAGTGGCCGTTTGCCGTTGCCTGCCCGGGCGATTGAGCACCGCGTGCGCGAGTGCCCGGCGGTGCCCAAGGGCGAAGACCGTTTTTCCTTTGCAACTTTTATCAACCCGCCTGCCTGTGGCGATCTGTATGAGTTGCAGCCCCAGGGCGAACTGCTGCGGTTAATGAGCGTTGAAGCCTTTCTTCGCCGGTTCAACCAGTTCACCTGGCAAGACCGGCACACCACATTCGGCATCGAGTCGGTTCCGGCTCCGGATGCGGCCCATGAGTAACCCCAAGGCTCCCTTTGTCGGTGTGATTGCCCATCACCCGGGGCCGTGCCCTGTGCAGGGGCATGGCGATGCGTTCCATCACGCCACGGTGGAACTGGGGTTGCCGGCCACCGAGTACTTTCGATTTAGCGGCATTCGCAGCTGCGCCAAACAGGCGGGCGGCCTCTGCAGTTTCTGGATGGGTGGGCGCTTGGCTCTGTACCAGATCAACAATAGGCCGCTGCTCGATGACGAGTACCTCGCGGCCTCAACCGAGGCCAACCATGAACTGTTTGGCGGCTTTTTGGGCTCGCTGCATATCAGTGATCCGCGGCGAGCCCACAAGCGCCGAGTGGTAGAGCAGGCGTTGGGCAGTCAACGTTTTATCGACGGGTTGAAACCCGAGATTTTTCGATTGGCTGGCGCCTATCTGCGGCCACTTCAGAATCTGCCGTTGTGCATGGAGCAATTGGCTATGCAGTGGGTCAGCCATGTAGACAGCCACTTGCCGGGGGTACTGGATTGCAGGGTAAAAACCCTGGCCCAGTACCTTGAAGATGATCGGTTCAAGGGTGTTGTCAGCGGGTTTTTCGAGCAGGCCTCCAAGGTGATCAGCCATGACGATGCCCAAGGGTTAGAGCAGCAACCGGCGCTGATGCCGTTTGTCAAAGACCTGCTTCTCAGCAATTTTGAGTCCATTGGCGTGGCGCCTTCATCCAACCTGATCCTTGGCCACTTCGCGCTGTGGGGGCTGGCCTTCACCCGCCAGGCTATCGCGCAATTAAGCCAGGATCAGGCGCTGGAAATCGGCACCATCATCATCGCGACCTACGACACCACCGCGCTGAGCCTGCTGTGGTCGATGGCCTATATCGAAACCTCGCCGCGGGTAAAGCGCGAGATCATTTTGGCGGCCACAAACGATAGCGATCACGCCCCGCATGTGATTGATCTAGCGGTGATGGAAGCGCTGCGTCTTGGCGGCTCCAATCCCACTGCGCTGTGGCGGCGCACCATCAAGGCATGCGAGATCGAACATGGAGGGCAGCGCCTGGTGATTCCTGCAGAAACCCTGCTGTGGCTCGACCGCTGGCAGGCCAATCGAGACCCGCAGGTGTTCCCTCGCCCTGAGGTTTTCGACCCGGGCAATATTTTGGTTCTGCAAAAAAGTGGCGATCAGCCCCACGCCTTCTGTACGTCGCTGCTGGCGCGCAATCGTTACGACATCAACTCGTTCAGCATGCTCAATACCCGGCGCAACCCACGCAAATGTCCGGGCCGCCTGTTCTCGGTACAAATGCAGGGCTTGTTGTTGCGTGAGCTCTATGGGCATTACGAAGTGAGCAGCACGGGTATCGACCTGAGCCTGAGGCGTTATTGCGCCATGCCCAAGCCTGCCCGGTCCGGAGTAATGACCCTGCGCCTGAAAAAAGGAGGTCACGCCGATGACCAGCACCCGTAGCGCCACCTACCGTGACAGCCTGACCCTGCCTTCGCCGCTGCATCAGGCCCATGCGCAAGCCATGTACCCGCCACTGACGCTGGAGCGTGCACGGTTTTCGGGCAGTCGGCTGGTATTCGATTCAGCCGATGGCTTTGCCCGGGGCATTGAGCAGGGTTTTTTTCTGCTGAAAATTCCTCAGGGCATGGTCTGCGCTGCAGCTGACCAATTTGCCCGGCAGTTTTACCTGCCCGATGACGGTTATCGCGAGATGGAGGTGCCGGGGCTTTATCAGGGCTACTTCGATCGCCCCCACGATCAGTGGGAGAACTTTTATATTGAGCGCGACAACTGGCACTTGCTGCCGCGAGCGGTGGCGATGCTGGGCACGCAACTGGCCTCGCTTGGCTTGAATGTGCTGCGCAACACCTTTGCTTATCTGGAGCTACCTGCGTTCGATTGGCCCCGTATATCGTCAGGCCTGACCGATAACTGTGGCCACCAGATGCTCGCGTTCAACCATTTCCGCTGCGCAAAAAATGCCCGTGGCTGCAAGTTTCACCGCGACTCGGGCTGGGTCACGGTGCTGCGCTCCACCGAGCCCGGCCTGTACGCCTGGATTGATGGGCAGGTACGCGCCATCAACCCTCTACCCGGCTATTTCATTATCAATTTCGGCAGCTCGTTCGAGGTGCTGACCGAGCGCCTGGCAACCCCGGTCAGGGCCAATATCCACGGGGTGGCACAACTGGAGCCTCGACCGGTGGAGAGTGAGCGAACGTCCTACACACTGTTTCTGGACTCGGCCCTCGACGGCAATCTCTATCAGTACCGCAACGGTCGCGCTGTGGTTGTGCAGAGCGTTGCGCAGTTTGCCGAGCAGGAAGTGGCACGTACTTACGATCAAACCGCCAGGTTGTAGTACCGGGCAAAGTTATCCACAGGAAGATTGAGGTGCAGGTGGCATGAGCAATCAATCGGTTTCGTTGTCTTTGCCCCGTGCGCAGCTCACCGGGCACGGGCTTGAGTTCAGTGACAGCAGCCTTGGACAGGCGCTGGCATTGGGGGCGTTTTTGCTGCAAATCCCGCCTTCACTGGATGTAAACCCGGGGTTTGAGATCTGCCGCAATTTTTACCGACCCAGGTGTGATGCGCAGGATGTGCTGCGCGGTCATCGCGAAGCCCCCCACGAGCGCTCAAAGCTGGGCTATGAAGACCGACCCAATCAGGTCGAGCAGCTGCAAATCGAGAGTCACTTGTGGCGCGAGTATTTCCCGCTGTCGATTACCCGGTTGCTTGGGGCCATCAAGGTTGTGACCTTGCAGGCTTTGCGTCATCTGTTTGAAGCCAGCGGTGTGCATCAGGACCACTGGGCAACCATTACCGGAGGCACGTTGGATGAAACCAGCCTGTGTTACACCACCCTCAATCACTATCGCTCCGGGGTCAGGGGCACCCTGGGGATTGTCGAGCATACCGACAGTGGTTTTATTACGGTGATTGCGGCTGATCAGCCGGGTTTTGAAATTTATCACCAAGGTATGTGGCAGGCGGTTCCCCTTGAACCGGGTTGCTTTATCGTCAACCTGGGCGATGCCTATCAGATATTGACGGCACACCTGCGTCTGCCGGGGCATGCCGTGCTGCATCGCGTCATCGAAACCGTGCCAGTCCGTGACACACCGGATCGCTCGTCATTTACGGTGTATATGGGCCCCAACTTTGACATGAGTCTTTATCAGTACAGCGGCTCGGGCGCGCTTGAGGTGTATCAGTCGTTTCGGGCATTTTCGGTGCTTAAGGCGCAAGGAATGGGTTATGGCTTCCATGACCGAGTGTAAGTACCAGTGGCAGCGGGCCGTGCTGTCTGCGCGTCGACTGCATTTTGACCAGGCTGAGGGGCTGCAACAGGCGCTGCGCGACGGATTTTTCTTTGTGGAGCCCGCACAGGCATTCGACCTGGCACCGGGTGATCGCTTTGCCCGCCAGTTTTATTTGTCGGGTCACGGCACTTACCGAGGTTTTTGCACGCAAACCGAAACGGAACTGGGCAAACATCAGGGCTATTTTTGCCGGGACGCGGACCAGACCGAGCAGTTCTTTCTGCGCAGTAGCGACTGGCACAGGTTATTCCCCGAAGCAGTGCGCATTCAGGCGCAACGCATGAAAACCCTGGCCATCGAGGTGCTGCTGGCGGTGCTGGCATCTCTGGATATTCCCCCGGCACTTTGGCGCAAGGCCACCGGGCATTGCATGGCCAGCCAGGGCACGCATACCTTGACCTTCAACCACTTTCGCCCGCAGGTGAATGCCCGTGGTTTGAATATTCACAAGGACTCGGGTTGGGTCACTGTGCTGCGGTCGCTGGAACCAGGGCTTGAGGTGCTGCGCGATGGTTTTTGGTACCCGATTGATCCCCGCCCCGGCAGTTTTATCGTCAACTTCGGCTGTGCGATGGAGATATTGACCCGGCACACGGCCACACCGGTGGCTGCGGTCGCCCACCGCGTGGTGCAACAGCCTCACGAGCCTGGCAAGGCGGATCGCTTTTCGTACGCGCTATTTCTCGACAGCAGCCTCGACAAGCGTTTCTGCGAGGGCCTCTACAGCTACCGGCCGCAGATTGGGCTTAGGCTTGAGGCCGACTTTGAGCAATTTTTGAAAAGTATCCTTGAGCACACATACGAACCTCATTCGGCAGGGCTGTATTGAGTGGGGAAGCCTATGACTTTTTTCTCTGATCGATCGCGCCGGTTGGCGCTGTTGGCATTTTCTGCCGGGATCTTTTGTATTCAGTTGGATGCGTTTGCTTTGAATCTGGCATTGCTGTCGATCGCGCAGGATTATGCCGTGCCGGTTGGCCGGCTCAAGTGGGTGGTCAGCGGCTATTTGCTGTCGGTGGGCATTTTTATGCTGGCCGCCGGGCGCCTGAGCGACGGTTTTGGTCACGGGCGCTTGTTACGCTTGGGGCTGGCGTTATTTGGCAGTGCGTCGTTGTTGTGCGCCGTGGCCCCGTCGCTGCTCTGGCTGGTGGCTGCCAGGGTGCTTCAAGGCATTGGCGCTGCGTGCATCATGCCCTCGGGGTTGGCGCTGTTGAGCCATCTGTATCCGAGTGAGCAGCGCGGGCGGGCGATTGGCCTGGCGTTGGGGCTGGGGGCAATTGCCACGGTGATCGGCCCTTTTCTTGGCGGGGCGCTGACGCAGTGGTTTGGCTGGCGGCTTATCTTCTGGATCAACCTGCCCGTGGTGCTGGTCGCACTTGCGTGCTGCTGGCGAATCGCTGAGCCGCGTGTTTGTGGCGCGCGTGCGGCGGTCAACGGACCCGCGCTGTTGTTGGTGAGTCTGGGGCTGGCGGCCTTGGGCTTGCTGCTGGATGAGCTGGGCAGCCCGGCACGGGCAATGCCCCGGGTGGGGCTGGCGCTGGGGATGTTTGTGCTGTGTGCCAGCCTTTTTGTATGGGGAGAAAAGCACGCTACCGCGCCTTTGATCGACACCAGCCTGTTGCGCAATCCGCCGTACTGGATGCTGACGCTGGCCGGTGCCGTGGTGAATACCGCTACGGTGGTGCATCTGTTTGTGGTGCCACTGTCATTGCAAGCCGTATGGAGCCTGAGCCCCTTGCAGGCGGGTATGGCCTTTCTGGCGCCTGCGGCGTTGTTGGCGTGTGGCGGGCCGATTGCCGGGCGTATCCCAAGCTCTGAGGCGGTGTCGGCAATGGCGATATGCCTGGGTTTCAGCGCAATGCTGCTGGCGGGTGCGGCCCTTGCCTATGGCTGGCTGCTTTATCTGCTGCTGGTGACCTTGTGCGGCGCCTCGTTGGGGATTGCCAATGCCCTGACCTTGATTGCAACGCAGGCGGTTGTCGATGAACAGGTCGCGGGGGTGGCCAGCGGGCTGACCAAAACCATCATCACCCTGGCAGCTGGCTTTGGCGTGATACTCGCGGGGCGCAGTAATGGGCCGCTATTAAATGTCCAAGGTGTATTTATCAGCCTCGCAGGCTGCTGCCTTGTGGCCTGTTTCGCGCTGCTGATGGGGCAGCGTTATTGGACGGGAAAACAGACTGTGGATAAGTTGACTGGCCGGTAGCTCAGTGGGTAGAGCGCGCCCTTGATAAGGGTGAGGTGGAAGGTTCGAGCCCTTCCCGGCCAACCATTTAAAGCCTTTTTTCGCTCAGGGTTGCGGTTGCCACGGGCAGTAGCAGCCTACGGCCATGGTGTGGGTGGCCTTGACCGGGCGACCTTCGCTCAGGGCTTGGAGGATCGGCTCGATAAAGCTGTTGCTGGCGTTGCAGGTAGCGCCTTCACTGTAGGGACCGAAGTAGGCCAGTTGGCCGCTGCGGTCCCAGATGGCCACCGCCGGGCTGGCGCTCAGGTGCTCGGCGCCGGGCACGCTGGCCAGGGGTTTGAGCGCGCCCAGGGTGGCAGGCAACTGACCGTGGGTGCCGGGCTTTTGCACTGAATAGAACTCGACGCCTTGCGGTACGTAATGAGCCAGCAATTCACTGAGGTGTTGCTGGTTGCCGACGTTGCACGGGCAGGCCGGATCCCAGAAGTGCACCACGCGGATGGCGCCCGGGCCGGACAGTTCGGCAGGCAGGCTCAGGACGTCCCCGGCAAACAGCGCGGTCTGATCGCTGAAGGTACGAATGTAACGGCTTTGAAACCAGTCATAAGCGAGCCACAACCCCACCGCGCAGATCAGCGTCAGCAGGCAGGCCAGCAGGGTTTTCAATGTGGGCACCGGCATGCAAAAGCTCCTTGAAGGCCGCGTAGCTTGCCATGCTTGACCTGACAGATGAATATCGATGGTCTATAAAGCCTGTTTTGCGCAGTTGCGCCCTGTCTGGAAGCCCTTATGCCTGCCCCGTTTGCCCCCGATTCCTTGCGCGCCAGCCTGCAGTCGTTGGTCGCGGGCCAGCCGTTATCGAGTGAGGGGCTGGCGTATCAGCATTTTTATGGGCTGGACTTTCCTCATCGCCCGGTTCCACTGAAACGCCAGTTGGGGCGCTTTAGTGCGGCCGGTTATGAACTGGTCAGCCAGGTGTGGTGGCCTGAGTCTGCACCGGTGGCGACGCTGTTTGTGATTCACGGTTTTTACGATCATATGGGGCTGTATCGGCACGTGATCGAGTGGGGCTTGAACCGGGGGTTTGTGGTGATTGCCTGCGACCTGCCGGGGCACGGGCTGTCGAGTGGGGAGCGGGCCAGTATTGATGATTTCGCGCAGTACCAGGCAGTGCTGCAAGGATTGTTTATCGAGGCGCAATCGCTGCAATTGCCGCAGCCTTGGCATCTGTGCGGGCAAAGCACGGGTGGCGCGATTGTGCTCGATCACCTGTTGCACTACGGGCAGCAAAGCCCGGCTCAGGGCCAGGCGATTTTGCTCTCGCCACTGGTTCGGCCACTAGGCTGGCGCTGGTCCAAACTCAGCTATTACCTGCTACGCCCTTTCGTCAAAGCGATCGCCCGCCGCTTTAGCGAGAACTCTAACGACCCGGATTTTTTGCCGTTCCTGCAGGCAGATCCACTGCAGCCGGTACGTCTGCCGACGGCGTGGGTGGGCGCGCTGGCACGCTGGATTCCGCGTATTGAAGGTGCGTCACCGAGTGCGCGTCAGCCGTTGGTGATTCAGGGGCAGGCCGACAAAACGGTGGATTGGCACCATAACCTTGAAGTGTTGAACGCCAGGTTCAATCAGCCACAGGTGCTGTTATTGCCCGAGGCGCGGCATCATCTGGCCAATGAAACAGCCGAGATTCGCGGGCAGTACTTCGCGTTTTTGGATAAGTATTTTTGAGGTTGATACAATCATGTGTAGCCGCTGCAGCAGGCAGCGATCCTGCTGTTGGGCCCTTGTCGCAGCCTGCGGCAGCGGCTACAGAGATACTTCAGCGTGGGAGCGAGCCTGCTCGCGAAAATCATTCGCGAGCAGGCTCGCTCCCACTGGGGCTTGACCTGGAACAGAGTATCTACAGGCTTTGGCCTACCGCCAACCCGGCGCGGATCGCGGCCAAGGCTGCCTGATAATAGGTTTTGCCTTCAGGTGACTGGGCGAAGGTGACGAATTCTTCCAGCTCCGGGTCAGACAAATCGCGATACACGTAGAGCAAAGTGTTATCCAGCTCGCCCGCGATCTGGTCCATCAACCGCTGGCGCTGGCCATTCAACATGCCTTGCGCCTGGCCGCCGCCCAACAGTCCCGGGATCATCGAACTCAAACTGTCAGCGGCTACCCCGGCAATCGCCAGGCTGACTTCCGCACCTGCTTCACGGGCGGGTAGCGCGCGGGATAAATGATTAATCAGCAACTGGCGGGTGGCGCTGGCCTCCATACGTGGCAAGCCTTGGGCGTGCTTGGCCAGTTGATCGCGACGGGTGGCGAGCAGTTCAGCGGCCACAATTTTGCGGCCCAATGGCGACTGAAAAAAGCTCAGCGCAGGATCAGGATCCGGCAGGTGTTTGCGCATCTGGTCTTTGGCTCGCTGATCCATTGCAGCAGGCGCAAAACGCTGGTTGCTGTTGTTGACCAGGGCCTGATACACGGCAGGCGGCAAATTGCTGCTATAGCGTTGTTGGGCGGCGCTGAGGGCGTCATTGAAATGCGCGCGTTGTTGCGGCCAGCCAGCGACCGTAAACAGATCATCAAGGTTGTCTGCCAATGCGGGTAACGTACAAAACATCATCAACAGTAAAAACAAACGGCGCATGAGGGACTCCTGTCTGCAGGGCGCTATTGTCCGGGTGTGGCGTAGGACTTGTCGAGAATTCGTATCTCTCTAATCGGCTTAAAATGCGCAGGTCAATTATTTCGACGTTGCCAGCCAGACGGAGCTGTCAGATTCTGAGGCGGCTCGATACTATGCGCGCCATGCAAATACCCTCTGATCACCCGCTGTTGCTACGCATCGTCGACGACCTGTACGCGCAGGGATGGTCACAGCAAAATATTTTTCTGCCCGAGGCTTTGACCCTCGAACTGGCGGCTGAGTGCCATAAACGTTCTGCTGAGGGTGAATTGACCCCTGCAGCGGTTGGGCGCGGTCTGACGCAGGAGGTCCGCGAGGGTATCCGCGGGGACCATATCCAATGGCTGGAGCCGGGAGAAGCTCTGGCCTGCGACAGTTATCTGGAGCTAATGGAAAGCCTGCGAATCGCCATGAATCGCAGGCTTTTTTTGGGCCTGGAGGACTTTGAAAGTCACTTTGCACTGTACCCGCCCGGGGCTTTTTACCTGCGGCACCTGGACCGTTTTCGCGACGATGACCGGCGCATGGTGTCGGCCGTGGTGTACCTCAATCAGGGCTGGTTGCCCGAGCACGGCGGACATTTGCGCATGTACCTGGACGGAAATGTCGACTATGACGTGCTGCCGATCGGTGGTTGTCTGGTGGTGTTTCTTTCGGGTGAAATCCCTCACGAAGTGATGCCCGCCACCCGTGACCGTCTGTCGCTGACCGGCTGGTTTCGCCGTCGCGCTACCGAGATTTTTGTATGACCCACAAACTGTTGATCAGCCGCTGCCTGCTGGGCCATCGTGTGCGCTACGACGGCGGCGCCAGCGGTCCGTACGCGCAGTTGGCGCAATGGCAGGCCGAAGGCCGAGTGATAGCCTTGTGCCCGGAGGTTGCGGGCGGCTTGCCCACGCCCCGTGCAGCGGCGGAGATACCCGGCGGCCAAGGCGTTGAAGTGCTCGGCGGTATGGCGTCAGTGATCACCGCAACCGGTGAGGACGTGACCGAGGCGTTTGTGTCAGGAGCCCATCAGGCGCTGGAGCTGGTGCAGCAGCACGGTATCCGGATTGCTATTCTCAAAGCCAACAGCCCGTCTTGTGGTAATCGGCTGACCTATGACGGCAGCTTTAGCGGCGTCAAGGTCGAGGGCCAGGGCGTGACTGCGGCGTTGCTGACCCGTGCCGGCGTTCAGGTGTTCAGTGAGCTGGAGTTGGAAGAGGCGGCCAAAGCGCTGGCAGCGCTGAGTTGCGCAACGAACCCTTAACTTTGAAGGTCCTTCGGCCCTTTTCGCAGCCTTCGGCAGCGGCTACAACGGCTGTGTATTTTCACCCGGAAATGAGTTCAGGTAACATTCGTCTCCACTTTGCCCAGGGATACAACGATGACTGACAAGCCCAAACCACAGCCTTCGGTAGTTGCTGAAAGTGCCGACTCGGCACTGCACCATATCGTTGATGGTTTTTTGCACTTTCATCACGAAATCTTCCCTGAACAAGAAGCCTTTTTCAAAAAACTCGCCACGGCGCAAAACCCGCGTGCGATGTTTATCGCCTGTGCCGATTCGCGCATCGTGCCGGAGTTGATCACCCAGAGTGCACCGGGTGATTTGTTCGTGACGCGTAACGTCGGCAATGTTGTACCGCCTTACGGTCAGATGAACGGTGGCGTTTCGACGGCGATCGAGTACGCGGTGCTGGCACTTGGCGTGCAACACATCATCATTTGCGGGCATTCCGATTGTGGCGCGATGCGTGCGGTGCTTAACCCCGCCAGCCTGAAAAAAATGCCGACGGTCAAAGCCTGGCTGCACCATGTAGAAGTGGCCAAGACCATGGTGCAGGACAACTGCAATTGCGCCAATGAAGCCGAAAGCATGCACGTGCTGACCGAAGAGAACGTGATTGCCCAATTGCAGCACTTGCGCACCCACCCGTCGGTGGCGTCACGCATGGCCAACGGGCATCTGTTTATTCATGGCTGGGTGTACGACATCGAAACCAGCGAGATCAAGGCTTACGACGCCGACAAGGGGGCTTTCCTGCCGCTGGACGGCACCAGCCCGATCCCGAGCGCGACGCCTAAGGCGCGGTTTTAAACAGCATGAACTGTGGGAGCGAGCCTGCTCGCGAATGGCCTTCGCGAGCAGGCTCGCTCCCACAGCTGAAGTCTTCCTGCAACCACTGTTACAGCGCCAGGCCCACGCCCAATTGCTTGGACAGGCACGGCCAGCGCTTCCAGGCAGCGCCCGTCTGCGGGCTGGTCAGGCGCTCGCGATAGGCTTCGACCGACTCCAGGGCAAAGCTTTCGTCGTTGAGCATCTGGTCAACAGCGTGATGCACGGCCGCATCGAGTTGGTTGGCAAACGCTTCGCCGATCAACTGGTGGGCAATCAGGTTGGCCACGGTCATGTCCAGCGGGATCAGCGGCTGCTGGAAGTGTTTGATGTAGAGATCGTTAACCTCTTCAACCAGCCTGTGCGCCAGGTAAGCCTCGTCCAGCAACCCTTCCAGCCCTTCGTGGCCTGCGAGCAGCGGCAGTGGCTGAGCAAAGAACTGCTCGGCGATTTTCAGTATCGGCTTGATTTGCGACTCGATTCCGGCTTCGAGGGCGACCTCATGGGCTGCATCGAGCAAATCGGGCACCTGGTCGATATAGGCGCTGACGAAACGTGTCATCACTACATTACGGTCGACTTCAGGTAACTGAATGGCGGTGTGAAGGTGTGGCAGTTGAGCAGCCAGGTGCTTGGCGAGCAGGCCCGTTTCGGCCTCATGTTCTTGGGCACGCGAGATCTGCACGCGGATGGCGGCGGTGTTCATTGGAACTCCAGGGGAGGGGGGTGCTAAGGAAAGTACTTTAAAAGTAGCCCTCCTCAAGTCAAGGAGAGGTTTTTTTCAGGGTGAGTATTGTTATTCATTTTGTGACCGGGCAGTGAGTGCCATTTGTCGATGGGCCTTATTTCATTGTTTTCACCCCTCGCATTGCGGGGTTGGGCTCGGTGTCTATACTCGTTTTTGTAACCGTTTTTTGATGACGCCCGACTGCTTGAGCAGACGAGGCTCGGCGGTAAGAGTTCGCAGGTTTTAAAACCGCCCCCTTGTAGCGCTGCCCGTTACACAGATGCAGACCGGCGCAATAACAAGAAAAATAAAGGGGAACACCGCGATGCGACATCCACACCTATGGATGGGCCTGCTGTTGTGGTCAGTGTTCAGCCAGGCACAAGCGGCCTGGACCGTGAACATGACGCCGGGTGCGACTGAAGTCAGCCATGCGGTATTCGATCTGCACATGACCATCTTCTGGATCTGTGTGGTAATCGGCATCATCGTCTTCGGTGCCATGTTCTGGTCGATGATCGTTCATCGGCGCTCAACCGGTCAGCAAGCGGCCAAGTTCCACGAGAGCACCACGGTCGAAATTCTCTGGACCGTTATCCCCCTGATTATCCTGATCGCGATGGCCGTGCCTGCGACCAGAACCCTGATCAATATCTACGACAGCAGTGAATCGGATGTGGATATCCAGGTCACCGGCTATCAGTGGAAATGGCATTACAAATACCTGGGCCAGGACGTCGAGTTCTTCAGCAACCTGGCCACTCCCGCCGAGCAAATTCATAACCTGGCCCCCAAGGGCGAGCATTACCTGCTTGAAGTCGATGAGCCACTGGTATTGCCGATTGGCGCCAAAGTGCGGTTTTTGGTGACCTCGGCCGATGTTATCCACTCCTGGTGGGTGCCGGCCTTTGCAGTAAAGCGTGACGCCATTCCGGGCTTTATCAACGAGGCCTGGACCCGCGTCGAGAAGCCCGGCATTTATCGTGGCCAGTGCGCTGAGCTGTGCGGCAAGGACCACGGGTTTATGCCGATTGTGGTCGATGTCAAAACCCGCGCCGATTACGACGCCTGGCTGACCGAGCGCAAGGCCCAGGCCGCGCAGCTCAAGGAGTTGACCAGCAAGGACTGGACCCTCGACGAACTGGTGGCCCGTGGCGACAAGGTCTACCACACAGCCTGCGTGGCCTGTCACCAGGCCGAAGGCCAGGGCCTGCCGCCGATGTTCCCGGCCCTCAAGGGGTCGCCGATTGCCACCGGCCCTGTCGCCGATCACCTGCACCGCGTGTTCTTCGGTAAACCGGGGACTGCCATGGCTGCTTTCGGCAAGCAATTGTCGGAAGTCGATATCGCCGCCGTTGTCACTTACGAGCGCAATGCCTGGGGCAATAACAAGGGCGACATGGTGACGCCAAAAGACGTACTGGCGCTCAAACAGGCGCAAGGCAAATGAGCCGCTCAGGAATGTGCGCGCACAACGGTCGGGGGCAACGTGCCGCTGGCTTCTTGGTCCAGCTGTTTGCAGGAGTCAGGACATGAGTGCTGTTATCGATGACCACGGGCATGCAGACGGTCAGGCACATGGCCCGGCCAAAGGCCTGATGCGCTGGGTATTGACCACCAACCACAAAGACATCGGCACCTTGTACCTGTGGTTCAGCTTCTGCATGTTCCTGCTCGGCGGTTCGTTCGCCATGGTGATTCGCGCCGAACTGTTCCAGCCCGGCTTGCAGATCGTGGCCCCGGCGTTTTTCAACCAGATGACCACCATGCACGGACTGATCATGGTCTTCGGCGCGGTGATGCCGGCGTTTGTCGGCCTGGCCAACTGGATGATCCCGCTGATGA
The DNA here is from genome assembly GCF_025426255.1 of Pseudomonas fragi. Taxonomy (GTDB): domain Bacteria; phylum Pseudomonadota; class Gammaproteobacteria; order Pseudomonadales; family Pseudomonadaceae; genus Aquipseudomonas; species Aquipseudomonas kulmbachensis. The sequence goes on from NZ_CP104861.1 coordinate 190,946, forward strand.
TCGGCGCGCCGGACATGGCCTTGCCGAGGATGAACAACTTCAGTTTTTGGCTGCTACCCGGAGCATTCTTGCTGCTGGTGTCGACCTTGTTCACCGCAGGTGGCGGACCGAACTTCGGCTGGACTTTCTACGCGCCGCTTTCTACGACATATGCACCCGAAAGCGTGACTTACTTTATTTTTGCCATTCATTTGATGGGTATCAGTTCGATCATGGGGGCGATCAACGTGATCGCTACCATTCTCAATTTGCGTGCCCCCGGCATGACCCTGATGAAAATGCCGCTGTTTGTCTGGACCTGGCTGATCACGGCGTTTCTGCTGATCGCGGTGATGCCGGTGCTGGCCGGGGTGGTGACCATGATGTTGATGGATATTCACTTCGGCACCAGCTTTTTCAGTGCGGCGGGGGGCGGTGACCCGGTGCTGTTCCAGCATGTGTTCTGGTTCTTCGGCCACCCCGAGGTGTACATCATGATCCTGCCGGCCTTCGGTGCCGTCAGCGCGATCATTCCGACCTTCTCGCGCAAGCCATTGTTCGGTTACACCTCGATGGTCTACGCCACGGCCAGTATCGCGTTCCTGTCGTTTATCGTGTGGGCGCACCATATGTTTGTGGTCGGGATTCCCTTGGTCGGCGAGTTGTTCTTTATGTACGCCACGCTGCTGATTGCAGTGCCGACCGGGGTCAAGGTGTTCAACTGGGCCAGCACCATGTGGCAAGGCTCGCTGACCTTTGAAACGCCGATGCTGTTCGCCGTGGCCTTTGTGATTCTGTTCACCATTGGCGGGTTCTCCGGGTTGATGCTGGCCATTGCCCCGGCGGACTTCCAGTACCACGACACCTATTTTGTGGTGGCGCATTTCCACTATGTACTGGTGCCGGGGGCGATTTTCGGGATCTTCGCGTCTACCTACTACTGGCTGCCGAAATGGACCGGCCACATGTACGACGAAACCTTGGGCAAGCTGCATTTCTGGTTGTCGTTTGTGGGCATGAACCTGACTTTTTTCCCGATGCACTTTGTGGGTCTTGCGGGCATGCCGCGGCGGATTCCGGACTACAACCTGCAATTTGCCGACTTCAACATGGTGTCGTCGATTGGTGGATTCATGTTTGGCGCTACGCAGTTTTTGTTCCTGTTTATCGTCATCAAATGCATTCGCGGCGGTCCGAAAGCACCGGCAAAACCGTGGGACGGTGCCGAAGGTCTGGAATGGAGCGTGCCCTCGCCCGCGCCGTATCACACCTTCACCACACCGCCGGAAATCAAGTGAACAGCTCACACAAAGCGTCTGTGCCCGCTTCGCGGTCGATCGCAGCCTGCGGCAGCGGCTACAGGTATGGAGGGCGCTTATGAGCAGCTCAACACCCATCAAACGCCTGGTCCTGCGCCTGTTGCTGATGGTGGTGGTGATGTTTGCCTTTGGCTTTGCCCTGGTGCCGATTTACGACGTGATGTGCAGAGCCTTTGGCATCAACGGCAAGACCGCCGGGCAGTACGAAGGAGAACAGGTGGTCGACCCGAGTCGTCAGGTTCGGGTGCAGTTCTTGTCCACCAATGCCATAGACATGGTTTGGGAGTTTTACCCCAAGGGCGATCAATTGGTGGTCAATCCAGGCTCGGTCAACGAGATGATCTTTGTGGCCTACAACCCCACCGATCACCCGATGTCGGCGCAAGCGGTGCCGAGCATTTCACCCGCTGAGGCGGCGCAGTATTTCCACAAGACCGAATGCTTTTGCTTTACCCAACAGGTGCTGCAACCGGGTGAGCGGATCGAAATGCCGATGCGCTTTATCGTCGACCGGGCCATGCCCAAGGATGTGAAACACCTGACCCTGGCTTACACGTTGTTTGATATCACTGCTCGCCATCCTCCCGTTGCCGCTATTACCGGCAAGGACGCTGACCAGCCTTCCCGATAAGGAGAAAGCCCCATGGCAACTCATGATCAGTACTACGTCCCGGCGCAAAGCAAGTGGCCGATCATTGCCTCGGTGGGCCTGCTGGTCACGGTGTATGGCCTGGGGACATGGTTCAACGATCTGAAGGCCGCGCGGCCTGAATCCCATGGTCCGCTGATCTTTTTTATCGGCGCCCTGATCGTGGCGTACATGATGTTTGGCTGGTTTGGCGCGGTGATCAAGGAGAGCCGTGCCGGGCTCTACAGCACGCAACTGGATCGCTCGTTTCGCTGGGGCATGACCTGGTTTATTTTTTCCGAGGTGATGTTCTTTCTCGCGTTTTTTGGTGCGCTGTTTTATGTCCGCCACTTTGCTGGCCCGTGGCTGGGCGGCGAAGGCAGCAAGGCGGTGGCGCACATGCTGTGGCCCGACTTTCAGTTTGCCTGGCCCTTGCTGCACACCCCCGACCCCGCCCTGTATCCACCGCCCAAGGGCACCATCAGCCCGTGGGGTTTGCCGTTGCTCAATACGGTGTTACTGGTCAGTTCCAGCGTCACCCTTACCATCGCCCACCACGCACTGAACAAAGGCCATCGCGGGGCCCTGAAGTTCTGGTTGGGGCTGACGGTGTTGCTGGGTGCAGGCTTTTTAGGGTTTCAGGCCGAGGAATATATCCATGCGTACACGGAGCTGGGGCTGACTCTGGGCTCCGGGATCTACGGCGCTACGTTCTTTATGCTCACCGGTTTTCACGGTGCCCACGTGACCATTGGCGCGCTGATTTTGCTGATCATGCTGATTCGTATCGTGCGCGGGCATTTTACGGCTGAGCACCAGTTCGGGTTTCAGGCCGCGACCTGGTATTGGCACTTTGTAGACGTGGTGTGGCTCGGCCTGTTTTTGTTTGTTTACGTGCTATGACGCGCTTTCGCCCCGGCATGGCGCCTACCCTGGTGGTGTTGGCGTTGCTGCCGATATTAGTGTTTTTGGGTTTCTGGCAGCTTGGCCGCGGCGAGCAAAAACGTGTACTGCTCCAGAGCTACGCCGAACGGCAGGTGGCCGCGCCGGTGACAGTTGGCCAACTCCTCAACCTTGACGAACCGGCCTTTCGCCGGGTGCAACTGCGCGGGCATTTCGATGGGCAGCACAGCCTGCTGCTGGATAACCGGGTACGTGACGGCCAGGTCGGCGTCGAATTGCTGCAGCCGTTTCAGGATCAGGCCAGCGGCCAGTGGCTGTTGCTCAATCGCGGCTGGCTGCCGTGGCCGAGCCGTCGCACGCCGCCGCAGTTCAGCACCCCCGAACAGATTCTGGATGTTCAGGCCTGGGTCTACGAGTCGCCGGGCGCGCCCTTTCAACTGAGCGCTGATCCATTGGATGCGCCTTGGCCACGGCTGGTGACGGCAGTCATGCCTGCAAAGTTGTGGGTCGAGCTGGGCCGCGAAGGCTTTGCCGATGAGGTACGTATCGCTCCCGGTCCCGCTGCCTATCAGGCCGACTGGCCGCTGATTTCCACGGGCATGGGCCCGGAAAAACACACCGCCTATGCCGTGCAATGGTTCGCCATGGCGCTGGCGTTGCTCGGTCTTTATCTGTACCTCGGTTGGCACACTGCTCAGGAGAAACGCCATGGGAACGGCCATCAATCCGCCTGATACCGCGCGCACCCCGTCCCCGGCTACACGACGGCGCGGGCGGTTGCAGTTGATCCTTATCTTGCTACTCACTGTCGGCCCGATGGTGCTGGCCACGGGCATGTACAAACTCAAGTTCTGGGTGCCCGAGAGTCGCAGCTATCACGGCGAACTCATAGGCAATGGGCAAAGCCTAGCCGCCCTTGGGGTGGCGTCCGACGAGCAGCGCTGGCAACTGCTGGTGACGGCGCCCCAAGGTTGCGCTGCGGATTGCCAGCAGTTGGTGTATCTGGCGCGCCAACTGCAAATCGGCCTGGGCCGCGATGCCTCACGTGCGACCCACGGGTTGGCGGTCGCGCAGCCGGTGGACGCGGCCTATGGAGCCAAACTGCAACTCGAATACCCGCAGTTACAGCGCTACAGCCTGGACTTGCCGACTTATACACAGGGCGCAGAAGGCAACGGTGCGGCGCAACTGTGGATCGTCGACCCCCACGGCAATCTGGTGCTGCGCTACGGCCCAGGGGTTATTGGCAAGGACGTGCTCAACGACCTGCGCCATCTGCTGAAGCTGTCCAATATCGGATAGAGGGCACGGTCATGGCCAAAGCTGGATTTCGCCTCGCGTTGCTTGCCACTTTGCTGGCGTTGGTGGTGGTGCTGCTCGGCGCCTACACCCGCCTGACGCACGCGGGGCTAGGCTGCCCGGATTGGCCTGGCTGCTATGGTTTTATCAGCGTGCCGCAGACCGAGGCGCAACTGGCCCATGCCGAACTGCACTTTCCGGATACTCCGGTAGAGGCCGACAAGGGTTGGAGTGAAATGACCCATCGCTATTTCGCCGGCACCCTGGGCCTGTTGATTGTGTTGCTGGCGGCACGGGCCTGGTCGCAACGGCATCTGCCGGATCAGCCGCTCAAGCTGCCGCTGTTTATCTTGCTGGTGGTGCTGGCCCAGGCGGCTTTTGGCATGTGGACGGTGACGCTCAAACTGTGGCCGCAAGTGGTTACCGGGCATTTGCTCGGCGGTTTTGCGACCTTGAGCCTGCTGTTTTTGCTGACCCTGCGCCTGTCCGGCGTATTGCCTGCGCTGGCCGTGCCGCGGCGGTTGCAGCGTTGGGCTACGGCCGGGCTGGTGCTGGCGATCATGCAAATTGCGCTAGGTGGCTGGGTCAGCTCCAACTATGCCGCGGTGGCGTGTGTCGATGTGCCGACCTGTCACGGGCAATGGTGGCCCGAGGCTGATTTTGCCAATGGCTTTCATCTGACTCAGCACATTGGTCCCAACTACCTGGGCGGGCAACTGGACAGTGAAGCCCGCACCGCAATTCACCTTACCCACCGCCTCGGCGCGATGCTGCTGACCCTGGTATTGCTGGGCCTGGCCTGGCAGCTGCGCAAGGTCGGCATGACCCGCTTGGCCGGGTTGCTGCTGGTGGCCTTGGCGGCCCAAATCAGCCTAGGGCTTAGCAACGTACTGTTTGGCTTGCCGCTGGCGGTGGCGGTGGCACACAACGCCGGGGGCGCTGCGCTGTTGCTGACGCTGGTGCTGGTCAATTACCACGCACGAACGGCGCTGGTCAGGGTCAGGGCCCCGCGCTTTGCCCGCTGGACCTACAGCCTTAAAGGAGAGCAGCCGTGGCGACCGTGATTGGCGAACGCCCGCAGCAGGCGTTGTGGCGCGATTATCTGGAGCTGACCAAACCCAAAGTGCTGGTACTGATGCTGATTACCTCACTGGTGGGCATGTTTTTGGCAACACGCGCCGGAGTGCCCTGGACCGTGCTGATCTTCGGCAATCTGGGCATCGGCCTGTGTGCGGGGGGCGCGGCGGCGGTCAACCATGTGGTGGACCGGCGTATTGACGCGGTCATGGCGCGCACCCAGAAGCGGCCGCTGGCGCAGGGGCGAGTGTCGCCGCTTGCGGCGCTGGCATTCGCCTTGTTGCTGGCATTGGCGGGCATGGGCTTGTTACTGGCGTTTACCAACCCGCTGACGGCCTGGCTGACACTGGCGTCGCTGCTCGGCTATGCGGTGATTTACACCGGCTTCCTGAAGCGGGCCACGCCGCAAAACATCGTTATCGGCGGGTTGGCCGGGGCGGCGCCGCCATTGTTGGGCTGGGTGGCGGTGACGGGGCAGGTGACTGCCGAGCCTTTGCTGCTGGTGTTGATTATCTTCGCCTGGACCCCGCCGCATTTTTGGGCGCTGGCCATACATCGCAAGGAGGAATACGCCAAGGCGGATATTCCAATGTTGCCGGTAACCCATGGTGAGCACTACACCAAGGTGCATATCCTGCTGTACACCTTGGTATTGCTGGCGGTCAGCCTGCTGCCGTTTGTGATTCACATGAGCGGCTTGCTCTATCTGGCCTGTGCGCTAGGGTTGGGCGCACGCTTTCTGCATTGGGCGTGGGTGCTGTACCGTGGCACCCAGCCGCACGCGGCGATCAACACGTTCAAGTACTCTATCTATTACTTGTTCTTGCTGTTTATCGCGCTGCTTGTCGACCACTATCTAATGTTGAACCTATGACTAGAACTCAAAAAACCGTCTATATCCTCGTTGCGCTGGTGGCTTTGGTCATGGGCCTGACGTTTAACAAAATGATGTCGGGCAAAGGCCAGGGCGATAACACGTCGCTGATTGATGCAGGAATTATTTTGCTGCCGCAAAGCCGTCAGTTGCCGGACCTGAAGATGACCAATCAGGACGGTCAGCCGGTGGTGATGAATGAGCTGAAAGACAAATGGAGCATGCTGTTTTTTGGCTACACCTTCTGCCCGGACATCTGCCCGACCACCCTGGCGCAACTGCGCCAGATCAAAAGCGAGCTGCCTAAAGAGGTGCAGGACAAACTGCAAATCGTACTGGTCAGCGTCGACCCCAATCGCGACACCCCGCAACAGCTCAAGCAATACCTGGGCTACTTCGATCCGCAGTTTGTGGGTCTGACGCCGGGTTCTATCGATGAGCTGCAAACGTTGGCGAACGCGGTGAGCATCCCGTTTATCCCGGCGGATACCAGTAAACCGAATTACACGGTGGATCACAGCGGCAACCTGGCGTTGATCGGGCCGGACGGTACTCAGCGAGGTTTTATTCGCGCACCGTTTAGCACACCGAAGATGGTTGCCCAGTTGCCGGGGTTGGTTGAGAGGAAGTAAGGGGGCTGGATTTTGTAGCAGTTGCCGAAGGAACGAGGCTGCGTCCGGCGGCGCAGCCGTCGTAAAATCAGTACACGCGATCATTCAATTGAACCACGCACTCTGATTTTACGATCGCTTCGCAATCGAACGCAGCCTCGTTCCTTCGGCAGCTGCTACAGAACAGGCTTAGAACGCCGGAACGATGGCGCCTTTGTACTTCTCAAGAATGAACGCTTTTACTTCCGGGGTGTGCAGCGCTGCAACCAGCTTTTGCATGTCAGCCGAATCTTTATCGTCCGGGCGAGCTACCAGAATGTTCACGTAAGGCGAGTCGCTGCCTTCGATGACCAGTGCGTCTTTTTCCGGGTTCAGCTTGGCTTCCAGCGCATAGTTGGTGTTGATCAGCGCCAGATCAACCTGGGTCAGCACGCGCGGAATAGTGGCTGCTTCCAGCTCGCGGAACTTCAGGTTTTTCGGGTTGGCAGTGATGTCCTTGATCGTGGACAGGATGTTGCTCGAGTCCTTGAGCTTGATCAGGCCTGCCTTGTCCAGCAGCAGCAACGCGCGGCCGCCGTTGGTGGCGTCATTGGGGATCACGACGGTGCTGCCGTCCTTGATCTCATCAAGCTTTTTGTACTTGCTCGAATAAGCGCCCAGCGGCTCCAGGTGAACAGCGGCAACGCTGACCAGGTGGGTGCCCTTGGCCTTGTTGAACTCATCCAGGTACGGCTGGTGCTGGAAGAAGTTGGCGTCCAGACGCTTTTCGGCGACTTGTACGTTGGGCTGGATGTAGTCGGTGAAGACCTTGACCTTGAGGTTGACGCCCTCTTTGGCCAGTGCAGGTTTCACGAACTCCAGGATTTCGGCATGCGGCACCGGGGATGCGGCTACCGACAGATCGCCAGCGTGGGCCGAGAACGCAGCAACAGCTGCGACAGCAGCAAATAACTTCTTCATTCAGCAACTCCTTGTGAATACCTGAGGTCAGGTATCTGCCAGCCGCGGGCTGGCGGTTACGTTTATAAACTCGGGTCGCACTTACTTGCGGGAAAAGTGCACCACCAGCCTGTCGCCAACGGTCTGCAGAATTTGCACCAGAATCAGCAACAGCACCACTGTGACGATCATCACGTCCGGTTGGAAACGCTGGTAGCCGAACCGGATGGCCAAATCGCCCAGGCCGCCAGCGCCGACCACGCCCGCCATTGCGGTGTAGCCCACCAGCGTAATCGCGGTCACCGTAATCGCTGCAAATATGCCGGGGCGCGCTTCTGGCAACAAGGCGTTGGTAATAATTTGACGCGTATTGGCGCCCATTGCCTGGGTGGCTTCGATGATGCCGCGATCCACTTCACGAAAGGCGGTTTCAACAAGGCGTGCAAAGAATGGCGTGGCGCCCACCACCAGCGGCGGGATAGCCCCTGCAACACCCAATGATGTGCCGGTAATCATCACGGTGAAGGGGATCATGACGACCAACAGGATGATGAACGGCAGCGAACGCAGAATGTTCACCACAAACGACAGCGCGGCATACAGATTTTTTTGTTCAAGCAACTGGCGTGGGCTGCACAGAAACAGCAGGATGCCCAGCGGCAGGCCAAGCAACACGGTGAACAGCAGCGAACCGCTGAGCATGACCATGGTGTCGCCGGTGGCCAGCCAGATTTCGTACCAGTCGATATTGGCGAAAAAGCCCAAGAAAGTTTCCATTAGCGCAGCACCTCCATATGAACGTCAGCGGCAATGAAGCGGGCAAACGCCGCTTCCATGTCGCCACCGGTGATGGCGAGGGTCAGTTGCCCATAAGGGGTGTCTTTGATGCGGTCAATGCGACCGGCCAGGATGCTGTAGTCCACACCCGTTTCGCGGGCAATTGTGCCCAGCAAGGGTGCGTAGGTAGCTTCGCCCTGGAAGGTCAGGCGTACGATGCGGCCAGGGACGTGGGCGAAATCGTCGCGCTGCTCGCTCTCGTCGATTTGCTCGTCTTCTTGCACAAAACGCCGGGTGGTCGGGTGCTTGGGGTGCAGGAACACCTCGGCCACCGGGCCTTGCTCGACGATAACTCCAGCATCCATCACCGCCACTACGTCACACACGCGACGGATCACATCCATCTCGTGGGTGATCAGCACAATGGTCAGTTTCAGTTCGCGGTTGATCTCTGCCAGCAACTGCAAAACCGAGGCGGTGGTTTGTGGGTCGAGGGCACTGGTGGCCTCGTCGCACAGCAACACCTTGGGTTTGGTGGCCAGGGCACGGGCAATGCCCACACGTTGTTTTTGGCCGCCCGAGAGTTGCGCCGGGTATTTCTTGGCGTGATCGGACAAACCTACGCGTTCAAGCAGTTCGGCAACGCGCTGGTCGATGGCACTGCGGGACAATTCACCGGCCAGTGTCAGCGGCATCGCTACGTTATCGGCCACGGTTTTGGAGGCCAGCAGGTTGAAATGCTGGAAAATCATGCCGACTTGCTGACGGAAACGGCGCAGGCCGTTGGAATCCATCGCGGTCACGTCTTCGTTGTCGACGATGATCTGGCCGCCGCTCGGGGTTTCGAGGCGGTTGATCAGGCGCAGCAATGTACTTTTACCCGCGCCGGAGTGGCCGATCAGGCCGAACACCTGGCCGCTCTCGATACGCAAGCTGGTGGAGTGCAACGCGGGGATGTCCTTACCGGCAACCCGGTAAGTTTTATGAACGTTATGAAACTCAATCACGTAGCGAACCTTGTGGGCGCGTAAATAGAAGTTCAGCGGTAAGCCGGGCACGCATCTTATCGTGTCGGCATATGCTTGACTTAGCATTTATTAATGGCCAAACCTCTGATTTTGGAATAAGAAATCAGAGGTCAGAAAATGCCAATCGCCGCGTGTGCCAGTGTTGTGCAAGGGCACAAAACTCTGGGTTGGCACAGGCGGCGATTTTTTGTTTCAAGGCTTGCGCGGTGTCAGCACCAATTGCGCAGGCACATGGCGAATGATCTGACGCTCAAGGCTCAGGTCAAACCCGGGGTCGAGCTTTTTAACCCGCTTGCTGATCAGCGTTGCCAGCCAGGGGTAATCAGCCGTACGCGGAACCTGCAAGCTGACGGCACACTGGTAATTGACAATATCTTGCGCGATCAAATCCAGTTGATGGCGAAGTTTTTCAATATCGTCGATGTTCAGCGCTACGGTAGTACTTTCGGCTGCCGGGTCGATGACCTTGGCCGCAGGTCGGGCTTCTGCAGCCTTGAGCGCGGCTTCGGCCTTGTCCAGTTCGGCTTTACGGGCCTGGGTGATGGCGCTGTTGACGCCGCCAGTCAGTGCAGGTGCCTTGGGCATCAGGGCTCGAGCACGGCTCAGGGCAGTGGCTGCGGCGTTGACATCACCTTTTTGCAGAACGATCTGGCTGCGCTGCAAGTAGGCTTCGGCCAGCTGGCGCTGGTACTGCACCAGTTGTGGATCGTCCGGAGTTTGGGCCTGCAAGGCGCTCAGTTGGTCCTCAGCAGTCGCAAGTTCGCTGCTGGCCAGGTTTTTCTCCAGCTGTGCGATGGCCACAGCGCGTGCGTCGGCGGCAGTAGTGTCGGCCGACGGCGTGCTTTGGCAGGCGCCCAGCAGCAAGGAAAATGCGGCCAGGAGCAAGTAACGGGAGTTGAACAGCTTCATTCCTGCGGCTCTCTAAGTGCGCAAAAAACAAGCAAGTCTACACCCCTCGACGGGGCAGAACAAAACTCAGCAAAAACAGTGCGGCGGCACACACCACAATCGATGGTCCCGCTGGCGTGTCCTTGAACCATGACAGTGCAAGGCCACCACATACCGCCAGTACTCCAAGGGCGCTGGCACCCAGTGCCATTTGCTCCGGAGAACGGGCATGACGTTGAGCTGCTGCTGCCGGAATAATCAGCAAGGAAGTGATCAGCAGTACGCCGACGATTTTCATCGCCACGGCAATCACCACTGCAATAAGCAGCATCAGGGTCAAGCGTAATGCTGCGACGGGCAAGCCTTCAACCATCGCCAATTCTTCATGCACAGTGATTGCCAGTAACGGGCGCCACAGCGCAACCAGCAAGGTCAGCACGGCAGCGCTGCCGCCCAGAATCCACATCAGATCGGTTGGGCTGATGGCCAGTAGGTCACCAAACAGATATGCCATCAGATCGATCCTAACTTCATGCATGAAGCTTAGTACGACCAGCCCGAGGGACAAGGTGCTGGGTGCGAGAATTCCGAGCAGTGTGTCGGAAGCAAGCGATTGGCGCTGTTGAAGCGTGACTAGCAGCACCGCTAGCAACAGGCATCCCACGGTCACGGCAATGGTCGGGCTGATATCCAGCAAGAAACCCATTGCCACGCCCAGCAGGGCCGCGTGCGACAGCGTGTCGCCGAAATAAGCCATGCGCCGCCACACCACGAATGAACCCAGAGGGCCTGCAACAAGTGCCAAAGCCAGGCCTGCCAGCAGGGCGTAAAGCAGAAAATCAGCCATGCTTGCAGCCTTCTCCATGAACGTGGGCGGATGCCGCCGGGGTGCCTTCGCTGACCACCGAGCCATGTAAATCATGGGCGTGGTCGTGATGGTGGTGATAAATCGCCAGGCTTTGCGCGTTTTTGCCAAACAGCTCAACAAAGGCCGGGTCGCCGCTTACCTGCTCCGGATGACCCGAGCAGCAGACGTGGCGGTTGAGGCACACCACCTGATCGGTGGTGCTCATGACCAGATGCAGATCGTGCGAGACCATCAGCACGCCGCAGCCGTGACGGTCGCGCAGGCGGGTGATCAGGGCGTACAACTCTGATTGGCCCGCTACGTCCACGCCTTGTACCGGTTCGTCGAGCACCAGCAGTTCGGGCTTGCGCAACAGGGCACGGGCCAGCAGCACGCGTTGCATTTCACCGCCTGAAACGCTCTGTACCGGACTGTCGATGACCTTTTCGGCCCCAACCTCTTTGAGTGCGGCCAGTGCCTGAGCGCGATCCACCCCCGGCACCAGGCGCAAAAAACGCAGTACGGACAGTGGCAAGGTAGGATCGACGTGCAGTTTTTGCGGCATATACCCGACGCGCAGCTTTGGTTTGCGCCAAACACTGCCGCTGTTGGGTTTGAGCAGGCCGAGCACGGCCTTGACCAGCGTGGTTTTACCCGCGCCGTTGGGGCCGATCAGGGTCACGATCTGGCCCGGCTCAACGCTCAGCTCAATGTTGTCGAGTACGTTTTGCCCGGCATAGGTCACGGTCACGTGTTGCAGGCGAATCAGTGCAGCGCTCATCAGGCCTCCCGGCAACCCGAACACAAACCAACCACTTCGACGGTCTGGCCTTCGACAGTAAAGCCGACATCGCGCGCGCTCTGGATAATCGCGTCACTGATGGTTTTTTGTTCAAGTTCAATGGCCGCATGGCAGCTGCGGCAAATCAGGAATTGGCCTTGATGCGGATGTTCGGGGTGGCTGCAGCCGACAAAGGCATTAAGCGACGAAATGCGGTGTACAAGGCCGTTATCTAACAGGAAGTCCAATGCCCGATAAACGGTCGGCGGTGCAGCGCGGCGCCCATCCTGCTCGCTGAGTACCGCCAGGATGTCGTAGGCGCCGAGCGGCTTGTGGCTCTGCCACACCAGCTCCAGCACTCGTCGACGCAATGCGGTCAGGCGCAGGCCCTTTTGTGCGCACAGGACATCTGCCTCAGTAAGCGCACTGTGGACACAATGAGAATGGTCATGTGGACGACTGGCAAGCGGTGTTATAGGCATGGGCGGCGACGATTTTTGAGAGAGACGTTATTATGTTACCTGTTTCAGCCACCATGAGTGCTCATCGTGCCCCGTCTTTTTTCCTTATTTCTTGCTCTAAGTGCCAGTTTGCTTGTGATTAACCCGGCTCAGGCCGAGGTCAATGTGCTGACCAGCATCAAACCGCTACAGCTGATTGCAGCTGCCGTACAGGACGGCGTCGGGCACCCGGAGGTGCTTTTGCCGCCTAACGCCTCGCCGCATAACTATGCGTTGCGCCCATCCGACGTACGGCGTGTGCAGTCGGCTGATCTTTTGTACTGGATCGGCCCGGACATGGAAGGCTTTTTGCCCCGGGTGATCAAGACCCGCACCCTGCCATCGGTAACGGTACAAGCCCTGCCGGGATTGAAGTTGCGTCATTTCACCGAAGATAGCCACTCGCACGAAGAAGATGCGGCTGAACACGATCACGATCATCGTCCCGGTACGCTGGATGCTCACCTGTGGCTGGCCCCGGACAACGCGCGGGTGATCGCTGCCAAAATGGCGGCGGACCTGAGCGCAAAAGATCCGGCCAATGCGGCGAAATATCAGAGCAACCTCAAGGCTTTCAATGAGCGTCTGGATGCATTGAATGCGCGCCTTAAAGCGCGCTTGGCGGGCATTGCCGACAAACCGTTCTTCGTCTTCCATGAAGGCTACGACTACTTTGAAAGCGCCTACGGCCTTAAACACGCGGGTACGTTCAGTGTGGCTTCGGAAGTGCAGCCGGGTGCTCAGCACGTAGCGGCCATGCGCAAGCGCTTGCAGGAAGTGGGCAAGACCTGTGTGTTCAGTGACCCGCCGCTGCGTCCGCGCCTGGCGGATACTCTGACTGCGGGCTTGCCGGTCAAGTTGGCGGAACTGGATGCGTTGGGTGGCTACACCCCGGCGACAGCGCAGGGTTATGAGCAGTTGCTGGAAAAGCTGGGCAATGACCTGGCGGGGTGCCTGGAGAGTTTGTAAGGCTGAGTTGACGCTAAACGCGTAGCAGCTGCCGTAGGAACGAGGCTGCGTTCGATTGCGAAGCAATCGTAAAATCAGGATGCGCGTTTCAATTGAATGATCGCTTGTGCTGATTTTACGACGGCTACGCCGCCGGACGCAGCCTCGTTCCTTCGGCAGCTGCTACGAAAATACTTACAACGCGAACGGCAGATGGAGGGTTACTTTCTGACGCAATGCCAGGCGCGTTTCAAATTCGCCCGGATCGTGAATCAGCACGTCCTGACCGGCAAAAGTCTGGGCGGCGATCAGGCGTGACAACCAGAACCGCACGCAGGCAATACGCAGCATGGTTGGCCACAGCTCGGCCTCACTGGCAGTGAACGGGCGCAGAGCAGCATAGGCGCCAAGCAGTGCGCGCGCGCGCGGGCCATCAATTTGACCTTCTTCGTCAGCGCACCAGTCATTCAGGGCAATCGCCACGTCGTACAGCATCGGCCCAGAGCAGGCGTTGTAAAAGTCGATCAGCCCCGTCAGGTGCGTGCCTTCGAACATCGCGTTATCGCGAAACAAATCGCCGTGCAGATTGGCCCGGGGAAGCGCCAGAATCTGTGCCTTGTGCTCAGTGATTTCCTGGAGCGCCTTTTGCAGCAGTTCAGCCGAGTCAGGCGTCAGGTCGGCCATCAGCGCTGGCCCTTCAGCCAGCATCCAGTCCAGACCGCGGTCAGTCTTGCGCTCCAGCACATTGTTGCGGGTGGCGGTATGCAAGTGGCCGAGCAACTCCCCGACTTGAGCGCAGTGCTGGGCGTTGGCTTCACGAATGTGCTTGCCCGCGAGGCGCGGCTGCAGCAGCGCCGGCTTGCCCTTGAGTTCACGCAGGGCTTGTCCGTCAACGGTGCGCAGGGCGAAAGGCACCGGCAAATCGGCCTCATGCAGCACATCCAGCAACTCGATAAAGAACGGCATCTCTTTGACCGGACCGCGCTCAACCAGGGTCAGGACAAACTCACCCTGCTCCAGGCTGATGAAGTAGTTGGTATTTTCGCTACCCGCGGCAATCCCCTGGAAATCGAGCAGGCGGCCGAGTTCGTAAGGCGCAAGGAAGGTTTCCAACTCGCTGCGAGTCAGTGGGGTGAATACAGACATGATTTAAATTGCCAGTACGGGCGCCGTGCGAGGCGGCGCCAATTAAAGTTAAGACGCTACTTCCATTCGAAGATTTTCCACGAAGGAATCAGCATATCCGGCTGGTCGGAACGGATGTAATTGGCATCAGTACCATCAGCGCGTACCAAAAAGTACGGTTTGCCCCCTTTTGGGGTGACCTTGATGGCGTACAGAAAACCGTTTTGACGGTATTCCTGAATGGTTTTATCGCCTTCCGTGCGAATGGTTACATCTGGATCGGCGGTGACTGCTTCATCTGCTGCGAAGGTTACCAGCGGAGTGAATGCAAACAAACCGGTCAGCAACAGGCGATTGAGTGTGCGCATGATAACCTTGTCCCTTTGTCGTCATTGGTCCGGACATTCTAGCGCCGGACTCGCCGAAAAGGTTGATCCTGCTCATGAGCCAAGCTCCCCTCGTCCTGGTGGACGGTTCTTCATATCTGTACCGCGCTTTTCACGCGCTGCCGCCGCTGACTACGTCCAAGGGCCTGCCCACCGGCGCCGTAAAGGGCGTGTTGAACATGCTCAAAAGCCTGCGCAAGCAGTATCCGGACAGTCCGTTTGCGGTGGTTTTTGATGCCAAGGGCGGGACATTTCGCGATGACATGTACGCCGAATACAAGGCCAATCGCCCGAGCATGCCCGATGACATGCGGGTGCAAATCGAGCCATTGCACGCCAGCGTGATCGCGCTGGGTTTCCCTTTACTGTGCGTTGAAGGCGTTGAGGCGGACGATGTAATCGGTACTCTGGCCCGCAGCAGCGCCGCGGCAGACCGACCGGTGGTCATCTCGACCGGCGACAAGGACATGGCGCAACTGGTCGATGGGCACATCACCTTGGTCAACACCATGACCGGCAGCGTGATGGACATTGAGGGCGTTAAAGAGAAGTTTGGCGTCTCGCCCGAGCAGATCATCGACTATCTCGCGCTGATGGGCGATTCGTCCGACAACATTCCTGGGGTGCCGGGTATTGGTCCAAAAACCGCTTCTGGTTTGCTGGTAGGCGTAGGCGGGGGGCTGGTCGACCTATACGAAAAACTCGATATCGTGCCGACCCTGCCCATCCGTGGCGCGAAAAATCTGCCCGCCAAACTTGAAGAACACCGGGAAATGGCATTTTTGTCGTACCAGTTGGCCACGATCAAGATCGATGTGCCGCTGGACGTCGGCCTGGAAGACTTGCACCTCAAGGCCCCCGACTGCGAAAAACTGATTGAGCTATACACCGAACTGGAATTCAAAAGCTGGATTGCCGAGGTTGAGCGCGAGGCCAAGCGTGCCGGCCAGGTTATTGTTCATGAAGCGCCTGAAGCCCCGGCCGAAGCGCAACAGCAGTACGAAACCATCCTTGATCAGGTTCGTTTCGATGTGTGGCTGAAAAAGCTCAACGACGCCAAGTTGATTGCCTTTGATACCGAAACCACTGGCCTTGATGCGCAGAAGGCGCAGCTGGTGGGGCTGTCGTTCGCGGTCAAACCCGGCGAAGCGGCCTACATTCCGTTGACCCACTCCTATATGGGCGTGCCCGAGCAGCTGGATCGCGACACTGTTTTGCGTGCTCTCAAGCCGTTGCTGGAAGACCCGAGCAAAGCCAAGGTCGGACAACACGCCAAGTACGACATGAATATTCTGGCCAACTGCGCCATCGGTGGCGATCAGGCGTGCGGGATCATGGTGCAGGGCGTTGCCTTTGACACCATGCTTGAGTCCTATGTGCTCGACTCCACGGGCAGCCGTCACGATATGGACAGCCTGGCCCTCAAGTACCTGGGGCACACCACCACCAGCTTCCAGGACATCGCAGGCAAAGGCGCCAAGCAACTGACCTTTGACCAGATTTCGCTGGAACAGGCCGGGCCGTACGCAGCTGAAGACGCCGACGTGACCCTGCGCTTGCACCATGTACTGCACGAAAAGCTGGCTGCAATTCCAAGCCTGAACACCGTGTTGACTGATATTGAAATGCCGCTGGTGCCGGTACTGGCGCGTATTGAGCGTCAGGGTGCACTGGTGGATGCCAATCTGCTGGGCATTCAGAGCGTTGAGCTGGGTGACAAGCTGGTTGCGCTTGAGCGTGAGGCTTTCGCTATCGCGGGTGAGGAATTCAATCTAAGTTCGCCTAAGCAATTGGGTGTGATTCTGTATGAAAAACTCGGTCTGCCGATTATCAGCAAAACTGCCAAAGGCCAGCCTTCGACCGCCGAAGCGGTGTTGGCCGAACTGGCCGAGCAGGACTTTCCGCTGCCCAAGGTACTGATGCAGTACCGCTCGATGAGCAAGCTGAAAAGCACTTACACCGATCGCCTACCTGAGCAAATCAATCCGCGTACGGGGCGAATTCATACGTCCTACCACCAGGCGGTCACGGCCACCGGTCGTTTGTCCTCCAGTGATCCAAACCTGCAGAACATTCCGATTCGTACCGCAGAAGGTCGGCGGATTCGTCAGGCGTTTGTAGCCCCTAAAGGCTACAAACTGCTGGCGGCGGACTACTCGCAAATCGAATTGCGGATCATGGCGCACCTGGCCAAGGACGAAGGCCTGCTGCACGCCTTCCGCAACAATCTGGACGTGCACAGCGCCACGGCCGCCGAGGTATTCGGGGTTGAGTTGGCTAATGTGACCACCGACCAGCGTCGCAGCGCCAAGGCGATCAACTTCGGTCTGATCTACGGCATGAGTGCCTTTGGCCTGGCCAAGCAAATCGGTGTCGACCGCAAACAGTCTCAGGCCTATATCGACCGCTATTTTGCGCGCTACCCGGGGGTGCTGGACTACATGGAGCGGACCCGCACCCAGGCCGCCGAGCAAGGCTATGTCGAGACCATTTTCGGTCGACGCCTGTACCTGCCGGAAATCAACGCGAAAAACCCGGCACTGCGCAAAGGTGCCGAGCGCACGGCAATCAACGCCCCGATGCAGGGCACTGCGGCCGATATCATCAAGAAAGCCATGGTGGCTGTGGATAACTGGCTGAGTGCGTCTGGCCTGGATGCCCGCGTCATCCTGCAGGTACACGATGAATTGGTACTCGAAGTACGCGAAGACCTGGTGGATCAGGTGCGCGATGAGGTGCGTGTACACATGAGTGATGCAGCCAAGCTCGATGTGCCGCTGGTGGTCGAAGTGGGTGTGGGCAACAACTGGGATGAGGCGCACTAAAGGGGCTGCACACAGTTTCTTTCTGTGGGAGCGGGCTTGCTCGCGATGCAAGCGCCGCGGTGTATCTGATAAACCGCGGCGATACCATCGCGAGCAAGCCCGCTCCCACATAAGATTTGAGGGCTTAATTCAAAGAGTTTTTAAGCCTTCGGAACTAAATCTGCCAATCACCATCAGATTTATTGAATGGCTGCTGAAGCCCTTCAATGCTCCTAATGTTGTGTTAAGTGTTGGCAGATATCTGGACCCCGCCCTAGCGGTCCAGTACTTGAACCCCGAACTTCCTTCCCCCATGCGAAGTCCGGGGTTTTTTTGCCTGCGATTTCTTACTCGCCGGCCTCAACCAGTTCTTCGCCTTTGTTCGGCAGCTCCATCCAGCGTGCCAGCACGGTGTACGCTTCTTCCAGGCCCATGCGTTTAGGGGTGGAGAACAATTGGATGGTGACGGCATCACCCCATTGCTTGCGAATGTCCGACTGGATTTTGAGCAGCGTATTTTTTGCAGCGCCGTACGTCAGTTTGTCTGCTTTGGTCAGCAAAATGTGCATCGGCATGCCGCTCGACACGGTCCAGTCGAGCATCAACAGGTCGAAATCGGTCATTGGATGACGGATATCCATCATCAAAATCACGCCTCGCAGGCTTTCACGGCTGCCGAAATAGGCTTCCAGGTGACGCTGCCAGTGCAGCTTCAGCGGGATTGGCACCTTGGCGTAGCCGTAACCCGGCAGGTCGACCAGGCGACGTTCTTCGTCCAGCTGGAAGAAGTTCAGCAGTTGCGTACGCCCAGGCGTTTTCGACGTACGCGCCAGGCTGGCGTGGGTCAAAGTGTTGAGTGCACTGGACTTGCCGGCGTTGGAGCGCCCGGCAAACGCGACTTCGTAGCCTTCGTCGTCGGGGCATTGATCGACTTTGGCAGCGCTGAGCATGAAGGTAGCCTGTTGGCACAGACCGAGAATGGGGTTCTTGAGTTGCATGGGATTTCCGATGTGAGCGGCGTCAGGAATGGACGCGGCGAGCGTGTCGTTTCCGTTTCAGTGACGCCAGTATATAATGCCGCAGATTTTGTGTGCGCTTTGTCCCAGCGTAGGATGAAGAACACGGGAGCGAAAAACCTAGGTTGCGCATTAGAACGCAGCAGGCTCCCAACCCTGAAAAGGTCGTTTTATGACGAAATGGCTGCTAGTGCCGGTGTCTTGATGCCACGTTACAGCATTCAGGCTACACAGGATCCGGAAGCCGTGTACAACCGCGTTTGTATTGTTTGCCATGCTGGTCAGCTTAAGGCCAAGGTTTGAGCACGGTATGGAAGCGCTGGTGCAACACGTGACCCAGGGTTTCAAGGCGATGCCGCCGCGTGGTTTGTGCATGGACTGCAGTGTCGAGAATTACCGATCCGTCCTACAGTGGATGAACGAGTAAGCCCGGCCCATAACTCTTTAACCCTTAGCCGTAGTTGGATTAGCTGATGAACAAATTACTAGTGAGTCTGCTGTTGACCTTGGGCGTCACCGGTATTGCCCAGGCTGCAGGCACCGCTCTTGTAGGCGATGCTGCTGCAGGTCAGGCAAAAACCGCTGTATGTGGCGCTTGTCACGGTCCAGACGGCAATAGCATGGCCCCAAACTTTCCAAAACTTGCCGGGCAGGGTGATCGCTACCTGCTCAAGCAGTTGCATGAAATCAAGGACGGCAAGCGCCAGGTGCTGGAAATGACCGGCCTGCTGGCGAACCTGAACGATCAGGACCTTGCCGACATCGCTGCTTACTACTCAAGCCAAAAAAACTCGGTTGGCGCAGCTGACCCGGCACTGGTTGCCCAGGGTGAAGCCTTGTTCCGTGGCGGTAACCTTGAGAAAGGCATGCCAGCCTGCACCGGATGCCACTCGCCGGACGGTCAAGGCAACGCAGCAGCCGGCTTCCCGCATTTGGGCGGTCAGCATGCAAGCTATATCGAGAAGCAGCTGACTGATTTCCGCGAAGGCGATCGCACCAACGATGGTGATTCGATGATCATGCGCGGCATCGCTGCCAAGATGAGCAACAAGGACATCAAGGCGCTGGCCAGCTACATTCAAGGTCTGCACTAAGGCTGTAACGGTCGCGGGGCCAGGTGTTGATACGTCTGGCCACGTTAACGATCGTTTAATCCTTGAATGGGAACCTCAAAGGGCAGCTTCGGCTGCCCTTTTTCATGGCATCTACCGTTACACTATCGAACTCAAGCCATAGCGGACCTGTCTGAATACAGGTCACGTTGATGCGACCTTATCTGCCCAGGAGTAAAGCATGCGTAATCTGATTCTCAGCGCCGCTCTCGTCAGTGCCAGCCTGTTTGGCATGACCGCTCAAGCTGCCGAACCGCTTGAAGCGGGTAAACAATATGTAGAGCTGAGCAGCGCCGTCCCGGTTGCCGTGCCTGGCAAGATCGAAGTTGTCGAACTGTTCTGGTATGGCTGCCCGCATTGCTTTGCATTCGAACCGACCATCAATCCTTGGGCTGAAAAACTCCCGGCAGATGTGAATTTCGTGCGTATCCCTGCCATGTTTGGCGGGATCTGGAATGTTCACGGCCAACTGTTCATCACCCTTGAAGCCATGGGCGTTGAAAACAAGGTCCACAAAGCTGTGTTCCAGGCCATTCATGACGGCAAGAAACTGGCTACCCCAGAAGAAATGGGTGAGTTCCTGGCCGGCGTTGGCGTCGATAAAGACAAATTCCTGAGCACCTACAACTCGTTCGCCGTCAAAGGCAAGGTTGAAGATGCCAAGAAGAAGGCTCAGGCCTATCAGATCTCCGGCGTACCGACCATGGTGGTCAATGGTAAGTACCGCTTCGACCTGGGCACTGCCGGTGGTCCTGAAGGCGCATTGAATGTTGCCGATCAGTTGATCGCCAAAGAGCGTGCCGCGAACGCTAAAAACTAAGCGGCGCCCTCTCCCATGCGCCGCTGGAAAGGCGAACGAATCGTTGGTCTGCATGAGCCGCAGGTCAACGAGGATCATCTGGCAGCCTGCGGGATGCCGGATGATCGGCGTTTGCGACTGCTCAGTTTCAATATCCAGGTCGGTAACAGTACTCAAGGCTACCGACATTACCTGACCCGCAGTTGGCAGCATGTACTGCCACACAAAGGGCGGGCCGGGAATCTGGAGCGCATTGGCGACTTGTTGGGCGACTTCGATCTGGTTGCCCTGCAAGAGGCCGACGGTGGCAGCCACCGCTCCGGCTACATCAATCAGGTCAAGTACCTGGCCCAACAGGGCGAATTCCCCTACTGGTATCAACAGCTCAATCGCAACCTCGGTCGTCTGGCCCAGCACAGCAATGGCCTGCTGAGCCGACTGCGTCCAACCATGATTGAAGATCACCCCTTGCCCGGCCCTGCGGGTCGTGGCGCGATTCTGGTGCGTTTTGGTGATGGCCCTGATGCGCTGGTGGTCGTGATAATGCATCTGGCGCTCGGAACCAAAACCCGTACCCGACAGCTGGCTTACATTCGCGAGCTGATTGGTGGCTATCAGCATCAGGTGCTGATGGGCGATATGAACACCCATGCCAACGACCTGTTGCAAACCTCACCTTTGCGCGACCTCGGGTTGCTGGCGCCGCAAATGGAGGCCACCTTCCCCAGTTGGCGTCCGCAACGTTGTCTTGATCATATTTTGCTCAGTCCCAGCCTGACCCTTGAGCGTGTGCAAGTGCTGAATCAACCTATCTCGGACCATCTGCCCGTGGCGGTTGATATCCGTTTGCCTGGCTCTGTCGGGGTCGATTCACAGCTCGCGTTGCGCCCGACTGACAGTGAGCCCCAGGCATGAGTGATGAGGCTTCGCGCTGGAAAGAGAAATACCTGAAAAGCGTCGAGCAGCAAGACAAGCTGGAGCGGCGCTGGAATGCTCGTCTCGACTTGCTGCGCCGTGGTTTGGTGCGCAGCACCTTGGCGGCTGAAGGCACCGATCGCACCGTCGACCAGTGCATGAAAGAAATGCGTGAAGCGGTGCGCACCAATGAAATGGACGCTGCCTTGGCCGCTTTGCTGCCACGTCTTGAAAAAGCCGTGCTCGACTCCGAGCAGCGGCGCGAAACCCGGGTTGAGCAGGTCAGCGTTGCGCTCAATACCCTGGTGACGCAACTGCAAGCGTTAGCGCTGCCTCGCGAAGTCAGCAAGCCGCTCAAGGCCTTTGCCAAACAGCTCGATCACCGGGTAACCCACGCCCGTGAGCTACCGCTGCTACTGGACGAACTCAGCCGTTTGCAGGGGCAGGCACTGGCGCCGCAGCTCAATGGCGCAGAAGCACCCAAGCCGGGCTTGCTGCAGCGCCTGTTCGGGGCGCAAGAAACCGACAAGGCGGCGAGCGAGCCAATTACGGTGTCGGTTGCCGAGCCCCATACGGCGAAAGCTCCTGCCACGCCGGTTGCCGTCAAACCGCTGGCAGCGCCCATTGCGCAGCCTGAACCGCTGTTGACGCCAACGGCTGCAAGCGAGGATCAGGCCTCAGTACTTCACGAGCCAGAGGAGCTGGTTCCTGAGGTGCCGGATGAACAGGCATCCAGCGGCGCGCTTGAATCATTAGTGGCGCTGGTCGAGCAGCCACCGGATGAAACGGCTGACAGCCCGCAGGCTGAGTCGGTTGAGGTCGATGCCGTCCATGCACTGCCTGAAAGTCCGGAACCCTCCTACAGCAGCGTCGCGCTGCATATTGAATCGACATTACTCGGACTGTTGAGCGGCCTGTCGCTGCCCGAGCACCACCGCCCCCAAGCCGAGGCGATGCGTAAGCGTCTTGAAAAAGGGCTTAACTGGTACGAATTACTGCCGATCCTCGACGACCTTGCGGTCTTGATGCTGGCGATTACTGATAGTGGTCAACATGAGTTCGAGACGTATCTCAAACAGCTCAACGGGCGTCTTGAGTCGTTTCAGAACAACCTTCAGGCCGCCAGTGAGGGGCATGCCGAAGGACGCTCTGCCGCCGACGACTTGCATACCCAACTGCGCGAACACGTCGATGGTTTGCAAAACAGTGTGCAGGACGCCGTGGACCTCAACAGTCTCAAGCACCTCCTGGAAAACCGCCTCGAAGGGTTGCTGGGCACGATGGACCATCACCAGCAGCAGCGCGCTATTCGCGAACAGGAAGTTTCAGCCCATCTGCAAGGGTTGGCCGAGCGTATCGCGCATATGGAGCAGCAGGCCCAAGGCTATCGTGAACACCTTGAAGAGCAGCGCCAGAAAGCATTGATCGACCCCCTCACCGGCTTACCTAACCGGGCGGCCTGGGGGGAACGTCTGCAATATGAGGTCGAACAGTGGCAAACCCACGGCAACCCCCTGCTGATTGCCATGCTCGACCTCGATCACTTCAAGCGCATCAATGATGGCTACGGTCATCTGGCAGGCGACAAGGTACTCAAGATCATTGCCGCCCAGTTGCGCAAGCACCTGCGTCCAGCTGATTTTGTTGCGCGTTTTGGTGGCGAGGAATTTGTCTTGTTGATCCCTGGTACAACGCCTGAGGCGGGCTTGCAGCAGCTTGAAAAACTGCGCGCGGCGATCGAGGCGTGTCCGTTCCACTTCAAGGGCGAGCCCGTGACCGTTACCACCTCTATCGGTGTATCGGCGTTCAGGGTGGGTGATCGCAGCGATCATGTGCTCAAACGGGCAGATGAAGCGTTATATCGGGCCAAGAATCGTGGCCGCAATTGCGTAGCCACCGAGTTCCTGTAAATCCCGAGCCATCGAAATTCCGAATTTCTGTAGCCGCTGTCGAGCTCCGCGAGGCTGCGATCAATAGCCAGGTAATCGCAGCCTCGCGGAGCTCGACAGCGGCTACATTAAAGAGGTGAGGAACCTCTCCTTTAGCCCCATACAGCTGCGGGACAAGGCCGGTGAGGTATGCTTGTCGATTAATTGTTTAGTTGTGTTGTCATCGCCCATGAAATTTTCAGCTCTGCTCTTGTCCCTTGCCCTGCTGGCTGGTTGCAGCAACGGCTTGCGCATGGATACCAGTCATCCTTCGGTCAATCACGACAGCCGCGTGCAGTTCGTGGTGCTTCATTACACCTCAACCTCCCTGGAGCGCTCGCTGGAGTTGCTAACCAGTGGGCCTGTCAGCAGTCACTACCTGGTGGGCGATACACCACCGACGATTTACCGGCTGGTCGATGAAAACCAGCGCGCCTGGCACGCGGGCGAAAGCCAGTGGAAAGGTCGCACATGGCTCAACTCCACCTCCATCGGTATTGAAATCGTCAACAAGGGCTTTCGCGATACGCCACAAGGACGCGTCTGGTATCCCTACACCGAAGGTCAGATCCAGTCTGTCATCGCGTTACTTAAAGACATCACCACCCGCTACAAGATCGCCCCGCACAACATCGTTGGCCACAGCGATATAGCGCCACTGCGCAAGCTCGATCCGGGCCCGCTGTTTCCCTGGAAGCGTCTGGCCGATGCAGGCTTTGGCATGTGGCCTAACGCTCAGGCAGTCGCTCAGGAGCAGGCGTTGTTCGCCTACGCGTTGCCGAGCATTACCTGGTTCCAGCAGCAACTGGCGCAGTTGGGCTATGAGACCCCGCAAACCGGGGAGCTGGATGTTGCAACGCGCCACGTGCTGGCGGCATTCCAGATGCACTTCAGGCCCTCACGCTTCGATGGCACGCCCGATGCTGAAAGTGCGGCTATCTTGAAAGTCCTGAACACGCAAAAACAATAACGCTCCTGTTATAGCAGCGGGAGCGCCATGTAAAACTGCGTGCCCTGGCCGGGGCGCGAGTACACCCCGATGCGTCCACCGTGCAGTTGCACGATCTCTTTGCACAACGCCAGCCCAAGGCCAGCACCGCCCTTTTTACGCCCCACTTGCACAAAGGGCTCGAAAATACGTCCTTGCTGGCTATAGGCGATGCCTTCGCCATTGTCTTCGACGCTCATGATTACCCGCTCGCCATGACGGCGGGCCTGCAGCCGGATTTGCCCGCCGTTGGCGGTATGGCGCAAGGCGTTATCCAGCAGGTTGTCCAGCACTCGTTCCAGTTGGGCCTCATCGGCATTGAGGGCAGGCAATGGCTGTTGCAGGTCGATGATCAACTCGATATTTCTGGCGGCTGCAGGCGCTGCCAATCGGGCGCGGGCGTGTTCGAGCATGTCCTGAATATTACAGGGAGCGAGTTTGAGTTTTTGCATGCCGTTTTGATAACGGGAGAAGTTCAGCAGGTCGTTGATCAACTGCATCAGGCGCTGCATTTCTTCGTTGACGGTATTGAGCAAGTCGGTTTCACGGGACTGTGGATCGAACCGCGCGCGCTCCAAAAACAGGCCGAACGCCATATGCATGCCGGTCACTGGGGTACGCAACTCGTGGGAGGCGCGCAGTACGAACTCGCTGCGCACGCGCTCAAAGGCGCGTTGCTCGGTCACGTCATGCAGCACCATTACAGCACCGAGAATCGGTCCTTTAGGCTGGCTGACTGGGGTCAGGCTGTAGGTCAGCAGGCGATTTTCGCCCTCGATGTCGACACTCAAGTCTTCCGGCAACCGCTCGAGGCTGCCACCGCGCAGCACGGTCTGCAGTTGCTGGTCGAGCTCCTGGCGTTTCAGCGCTTCGCCCAGTGGCTGGCCAAGACGGCTTTCATCCCAGCCCAGTTGTCGTTGTGCCACCGGGTTCAAATGCTCAAGCCGACCCTGCTGATCGATCATCAACAGCCCGTCATCAATGCTGTCGAGCACCGCCTGAAGGCGTTGCTGACCCGCCAGCAGTTCGTCGACATTGGTTGCCTGATGCTGGCGTAAAGCCTCGGCCATGATGCCAAAGCGCCGTGTCAGCAGGTTCATTTCAGTGGCGGAAGAGAGCGGTAGCACCACCTCGAAGTTGCCTTTGCCAATGTTATCGGCGGCTTTGGCCAGCGCCTCGATAGGTGCACCAAAACGCCTGGCAATACCGTGGGCGGTAATAAAGCCGATGATCAACACGGCAATGCCGACCATGCCCAGCAAAGAGGCAATGATCACGGCTCGATCACGGGCCGAAGCCTGTGCCGCGTAGATATCGTCGAGTGCACGGCGATGCTCGGCAATCAGGCCGTTGCGCAATTGATTGAATCGGCTCGAAAGCTCCTGGTCACTGCTCAGATTGAGCTGGGCGTCGTCAGCCTGGTTGAGCGCCAGCAAAAAGTTTTCGTAGTCCACTCGGGCCTTGGCAAAACCGCTTTGCAAATGGTTTTTGCGCTCGTGCTCAATGCCTTCATCGAGCAGTTTCAGATACTCCTGGGTCGATGCCTGCAACGCTTTCTGGTCTGGCTGGTTGTGCAACATCAGGACCAGTTGGTCACCCAGGGACTGACGCAGCTTGAGGCCCAGATCCAGGGTGATGAAGTTATTGCGGATCAATGCTTCCTGGCTTTTGGCCATTTGCATCACGCTGACGACACCGAGCAGCAGTCCTAGCAGCGCCACTGTAATCAGCGCCGAAATGCTCAGGAACAGACGTGTACGCAGCTTGATCGCAAGTCTCATTGGATGCTCACAGGTTGTACTGTTTACGTTTGCGGTACAGCGTCGAGGCGTCAATGCCCAGGGTCTTTGCCGCCTGATCCAGGGTTTCGCTGGTGGCCAGAACGGCGCCGATATGGGCTTTTTCCAACTGATCCAGGCTCAGTGCCGCTCCAATACGCGGGGCATTGGGCGTGGTTTGCTCGGCCATGCCCAAGTGGCTGACTTCGACCACTTCCTGAGGGCAAATAATACTCGCACGCTCGACCACGTTGCGCAGCTCGCGAATATTGCCTGGCCAACGGTAATTGGCCAGCGCCAGCCGGGCTTCTTCGCTAAAGCCTCGGGCAGGGCGGGCGTATTCCTTGACGAAGCGGGCGAGAAAACGATCCGCCAGGGTCAGGATGTCTTCACTGCGTTCGCGCAGCGGTGGCAGGTGCAGGGTGATTACGTTCAGGCGGTAGAGCAAGTCCTCACGAAAACGGCCATCGCGCACCATGTCTTCAAGGTTGAGGTTGGTGGCGGCCAGAATCCGCACATCGGCACGGCGAGTCACGGGGTCGCCGACACGCTCGTATTCCTTGTCCTGAATAAAACGCAGCAGTTTTGGCTGAAGTGCCAGTGGGAAGTCGCCGATTTCATCCAGGAACAATGTCCCGCCATCAGCCTGATTAACCCGGCCTAGCGTGCTTTCGCTGGCCCCGGTAAATGCTCCGCGGGTGTGGCCGAACAGTTCGCTTTCCATAAGCTCTGCCGTCAATGACGGACAGTTAATAGTGACGCAGGACTTCTTGGCCCGTTTACTCCAGCCATGAATCGCCCGGGCCAGCTCGCCTTTACCGGTGCCGGATTCCCCGAGGATCAGAATATTGGCATCGGTCCCGGCAACCTGGCGGGCGGTTTCCAGCACCGCCATCATGGCCGGGCTGTGGGAGTCCAGACCGTCCTTGGGTTTGCGCACCTCGCCTTCCAGGGCTTCAAGGCGGGCAGACAACTGGCGCATTTCCAATTGCTTGGCTGTCGCCAGGCGTAATTGGTCTGGGCTGCACGGTTTGACCAGATAGTCTGCAGCACCGGCCTGAATCGCATCAACGGCGGTATCGACGGCCGAGTGGGCGGTGACAATCACCACACGCATCCACGGTGCTTGAATGCGCATCTGGGCCAGCACATCCAGGCCGTTGTCCTCGCCCAAGCGCAGATCCAGAAAACACAGGTCGAACACCTGGCGTTGCAGCAGCGACTCGGCCTGCGCCGCGCTGTTGGCGGTGGCCACGGTGTAACCCTCATCTTCGAGGCAATAACGGAATGTACGCAGGATGGCGGACTCGTCGTCGACCAGCAGAATGCGGCCCTGTTGCTCGTTGGCTGATTCCATTTCCTACGTTCCTCTATGAGTGATCTTGGTTAGTGTCGGAATAATCGGGCAAGTTGCATGATTTTTCAGGATTGATGCAGAGGCTAGCACTGAAGGCTGGGTGCTGCATGGAGCAACTGGCTGATTTCAAAGCTATTTAGGTTGAACTCCAGGAAGAAAAAAATCCCCTTTGGAGCCGCAGGCTCGCTCCCACAGGTGGCTTGACCTTGAACAGAGTATCTATAGGCCTTCGTGCCTGCCAGGTCGTGCAAAACGCACGACCTAAGTCGCGTATATCGTGCAAGATGCGCGCAGAGTGCTTTTTGAAATGATAGTAAGTATCTGATTTATAAGCATTTTATCTTAGTTTAAGAGCTGGCACGCGACCTGCAATCTCCTGTGTATAAAAGTCGCCAAAGCTGGCGACGTCACTACAAAGACCACGGGGTGGCAGGAGTTGGAGCATGAATCATCAAGATTTCGCCAGCATGCGCATTTCGTCATTGCATCTGCAACAAGGCCTGTTCGCCAGCCTCGCGTTGTCGGTGACATTAATTGGTGGTCAGCAATGGGGCCGTTGGCAGTCAGAGCCGCAACCTGTTGCGATAGTTCAGCACTCGGTCCCAATCCAGCAGCATTTCAAAGCATTGGGTCCTGCGGCTCAATCCATTGGCCACTATGAACTGGCGGCCTCTGATGAAACACAAACAGCCCATTCGCAACCTGCACCGGAACGTTGGGTGTTTTAAGCGTTCACAACCTTGAGGCCCTGGTTGGGGCGTTGAGACACACCTTTGGCATCATTCTGTTTTGCACAGTAATAAGGAGAATCACCATGTTGAGTTGGGCAGTTACCTTCCTGATTATCGCCATCATCGCTGCTGTTCTGGGCTTCGGTGGTATTGCGGGTACCGCTACCGGTATCGCCAAGATCCTGTTTGTGGTGTTCCTGGTGATGTTTGTGGTGTCCTTTATCTTTGGTCGTCGCGGTCGAGGCTAGAGATGTTCGCCCCTTCATTTAAAGCAATGGTCGCTGCCCTGTTAAAGGGCGGCGGCAGCGGATCATGAAACCGGTTACATGCTTTGACTTTACCAAGGGTTTACCTTGGTTTTTTGTGCCTGTAGAAACTCTTCTGTCATACGTAATGTCTTATCAGGGTTCATTTTTTAAAAAATAAATGTGGCCTGAACCGTCCTTCGAAACGTCGACCGTATATCGACAAAGAGAAAAATAGCCCGTCCTTATATCTGAATTGTGTTGTCGGATATTTCTTGGATATATGCGGCTTTATGCCACCCCCGCCTTCGTCAAAAAGACCTTGAAACAGCCGGTCTACGGCGCTTATGTCGTCTATTCTGTGGAATCGCAAAAGAGGCGATTTGAGGTCTTGTCGGACAAAACCCATGCCGATTCGGCATAGGGTAGGCGTTTACGGCATTAGACGGCCACCTCATGCATGGGAATAGTTGCGCCTTTTTTCGCCTGCCAAAGAGCCTTTCTGGCTCGGTTTGGGCGACCTTCTACGGGGGTGGAGGTTTCAGATTTTTGCGCTTTGCGGCGCTCTAGTCTGAGCCTCTGCCCGAGTCCACTTGAAGTAAGGGTAATGACATGAAGAAGGCAAAACTTAGCCTCGCCTGGCAGATCCTGATTGGTCTGGTCCTCGGGATTGCAATCGGCGCGCTGCTTAACCATTTCAGTGCTGAAAAGGCCTGGTGGATCAGTAACGTTCTGCAACCTGCCGGCGATATCTTTATCCGTCTGATCAAGATGATCGTAATCCCAATCGTGATTTCTTCACTGGTTGTCGGGATTGCAGGCGTGGGAGATGCGAAGAAACTCGGTCGCATCGGTCTTAAAACCATTCTTTACTTCGAGGTGGTTACCACCATCGCGATTTTGGTCGGCCTGGTGCTGGCCAACGTGTTCCAACCCGGTGCCGGGATCGACATGAGCACCCTGGGCACGGTCGATATCTCCAAATATGCAGCCACTGCTGCTGAAGTAACGCATGAACATGCGTTTATCGAGACCATCCTCAACCTGATCCCCTCGAACATCTTCGCGGCCATGGCTCGCGGTGAGATGCTGCCGATCATCTTCTTCTCGGTGCTTTCGGTCTCGGCTTGTCGAGCCTGAACGCCGAACTGCGCGACCCTCTGGTGAAAACCTTCCAGGGCGTGTCCGAGTCGATGTTCAAAGTCACGCACATGATCATGAACTACGCGCCAATCGGTGTGTTCGCGCTGATCGCCGTGACGGTTGCCAACTTCGGTTTCGCCTCCCTGGTGCCATTGGCCAAGCTGGTGGTACTGGTTTACGCCGCCATCCTGTTCTTCGCCTTCGCAGTACTGGGCCTGATCGCCAAGCTGTTCGGTTTCTCCGTGATCAAGCTGATGCGCATCTTCAAGGATGAGCTGGTTCTGGCTTACTCCACTGCCAGCTCCGAAACCGTGCTGCCGCGTGTGATCGAGAAGATGGAAGCCTACGGCGCACCCAAGGCGATTTGCAGCTTTGTGGTTCCGACCGGCTACTCGTTCAACCTTGATGGTTCACGCTGTACCAAAGTATCGCGGCGATCTTTATCGCTCAGCTGTACGGTATCGACCTGTCGATCAGCCAGCAATTGCTGCTGGTGTTGACCCTGATGGTCACCTCCAAAGGCATCGCCGGTGTACCGGGCGTGTCTTTCGTGGTGCTGCTGGCCACCCTGGGCAGCGTGGGTATCCCGCTGGAAGGCCTGGCCTTTATCGCCGGTGTTGACCGTGTGATGGACATGGCCCGTACTGCCCTGAACGTGATTGGTAACGCCTTGGCAGTACTGGTGATCTCGCGTTGGGAAGGCATGTACGACGACGCCAAGGGCGAGCGCTACTGGAACTCGCTGCCGCACTGGCGCAGCAAAGAAGCACTGCCAAAAGGCGAGTAATCGCCACGCGGTAGCTGCACTCCCACAAACCCCGGACTTGTCCGGGGTTTGTTGTTTCTGGGGCTTGGCCGCTATCATTCGCCCATCTTCCAGGAGTTTTCTCGATGCTCAACGGCCTATGGCTCAGCTTTTTCGTCGTCGCGATGGTGTCGGCGCTCGCCCAATGGCTGGTGGGGGGCAATGCCGGGATCTTCTCCGCGATCGTGGAAAGCATCTTCGCCATGGCCAAGTTGTCGGTCGAAGTGATGGTTCTGCTGTTCGGCACCCTGACCTTGTGGCTGGGTTTTCTGCGTATTGCTGAAAAAGCCGGCATCGTCGATTGGCTGGGCAGGGCGCTGGGGCCGCTGTTCAAGCGCCTGATGCCGGAAGTTCCGGCCGGTCACCCGGCGCTGGGGTTTATCACGCTTAACTTTGCTGCCAATGGCCTGGGTTTGGACAATGCGGCTACGCCCATTGGTCTGAAGGCCATGCGGGCGCTGCAAGAGCTCAATCCAAGCCCGACCAGCGCGAGCAATGCGCAAATCCTGTTTCTGGTGCTCAACGCGTCGTCCCTGACTCTATTGCCGGTCACTATCTTTATGTACCGCGCCCAGCAAGGGGCTCCGGACCCGACGCTGGTGTTCCTGCCGATTCTGCTGGCGACCAGCGCCTCGACCCTGGTCGGGCTGCTTTCGGTCGCTGTCGTGCAGCGCTTGCGGCTGTGGGACCCGGTGGTGCTGGCGTATCTGGTGCCGGGCGCGTTGATCCTGGGTGGCTTCATGGCGTTGCTGGCGACCCTGTCGGCCACGGCGTTGGCCAGTTTGTCCTCGATCCTTGGCAACTTGACCCTGTTCGGGCTGATCATGCTGTTTCTGGTGATTGGTGCGCTGCGCAAGGTCAAGGTTTACGAAGCGTTTGTCGAAGGTGCCAAAGAAGGCTTCGACGTGGCCAAGAACCTGCTGCCGTATCTGGTTGCGATGCTTTGTGCGGTGGGCGTATTGCGCGCTTCCGGGGCACTGGACTTTGGCCTCGACGGTATTCGCCATGTGGTCGAGTGGCTGGGCTGGGACACCCGTTTTGTCGACGCATTGCCTACGGCGATGGTCAAGCCGTTCTCGGGTAGTGCTGCGCGGGCACTGCTGATCGAAACCATGCAAACCCAGGGTGTGGACAGCTTCCCGGCGTTGGTGGCGGCCACGGTGCAGGGCAGCACTGAAACCACGTTCTATGTCCTGGCGGTGTACTTTGGCGCCGTAGGCATCCAGCGCGCGCGGCATGCGGTGGGCTGCGCCTTGCTGGCCGAGTTTGCGGGTGTGGTGGCTGCGATTTTGGTGTGCTACTGGTTCTTTGGCTGATCCGTAGCAGTTGACGAGCGGAGCGAGGCTACGTTCGGCGGCGAAGCCGTCGCAAAATCAGACACTGCGGTGTGCCAGTTGAATCCAGTTCTCAGGGTTTACGACGGCTTCGCCGCCGGACGCAGCCTCGTTCCTTCGGCAGCTGCTACGGTTGTTGAGTTGAGGGGGGTTTACGCCACACACTCACCAGCCAGGGCTGCTGGTCGCGGGGCAGGCCCGCCGGGCGATAGTAGTGCTCCAGTTCAGCAAAACCGGCAGCCGTCAGCATTGCTCGCCAGTTTTCAAGATCGTGATATGCCCCATAGCGTTCACCGTTCCAGCCTTCGCGGTTGTCGCCTCGAGGGTTGGAACTGAGCAGTACGCCGCCGGGTTTCAGGCTGGCGTGCAGCTTGCCCAGGACTTGCCCCAACTCCTGGGTTGGGACGTGGAACAACGAGGCGTTGGCGAAAATGCCGTCGAAGCGTTCGGCAGGCAAGTCGAGCTTGAGAAAGTCCTGGTGCCACACTTCGCAGCCGCTGTCTTCGCGGGCCATTTGGGTGAAGCGCTCGGTGCCATCCAGCCCGACTGCGACATGCCCCAGCCGGGTAAAGGTCTGCAAGTCGCGCCCCGGCCCGCAGCCAAAATCCAGAATTGAAAACGGCGCTGTACCCTGGATATGGCGCAGCAGGGCGTCGATATTCTGGCTCACGTCGTGGTCGCGGGTGCCTTCACGGAAGCCTTCAGCGCTCTGTTGATAGTGGCCAAGGGTGGTGGCAGCAATCTGTTCGAGGGTCTTTGGGTCAAGGGTCATCGCAGGCTCAGTCGGCGGCATTCAGACCGCCGACTATACCTCAGCGTTTGTTCAGTGCCAGGGCCAGGCGGTCGCCGCCGAGTTGAATCACGGCCACCAGAATCACCAGCAATACGATCACTGTCAGCATCACCTGTGAATCAAAGCGCTGATAGCCGTAGCGGTACGCGATGTCGCCCAAACCGCCTGCGCCAATCGCACCGGCCATGGCTGAAGAGTTGATCATCGTTACCAGGGTGATGGTGAAACCGCCGACGATACCGGGTAAGGCTTCAGGCAACAGCACGTGCCAGATGATGTGATGACGCTTACAGCCCATAGCCTGGGCGGCTTCGATCAATCCGTGATCGACCTCACGCAGGCTGACTTCGGCAATTCGGGCAAAAAACGGGGTTGCCGCGATGGTTAGCGGTACGACCGCCGCCCATACGCCGTAGGTAGTACCCACAATCAGGCGAGTAAACGGGATTAGCGCTACCATCAAAATCAGAAATGGGATTGAGCGAAAAAGATTCACGAACGCACCCAATGCCTTGTTCAGCGTCGGAGCCTCATAAATGCCACCCTTGCCGCTGGTGACCAGAATCACCGCCAGCGGAATGCCCAGAATCAGCGCGATCAGCGATGACACGCCGACCATCAGGAAGGTGTCGATCACCCCCTGCCACAAACGGTCAAATCCCATAGCCTACTACCTCGACGTGTTGTGCCCATTGTTTGGCGCGCTTGCGTAGCTCGTCCGCGCCGAGTGAGGTGCTGGTCACGCTGAGCAGCAGTTGGCCCAGGGCATGCCCCTGAATGTGTTCGACCCCGCCGTGCAGCAACCGCACCTGGCCACCGAGGGCGCTGAACAATGCACCAAGATCGGGCTCCTGACCTCCGGTAAAGCGCAGTCGCAGGATCACGCTTGATTGCGCAGACAGGGGCTGCGCGGTGATACGGCCCTGCAAGGCTTCTGGCAGGGTGTCTTGCAAGGGGGCGAGCAGGGTCTTGCTGACCTCATGCTGCGGGTCGCCGAACACTTGCCACACCTGCCCTTGCTCGACCACCCGACCTTGTTCAAGCACCACCACGCGGTGGCAAATATCGCGGATCACGGCCATTTCGTGGGTGATCAGAATGATGGTCAGGCCCAGGCGCTGATTGATCTCGCGCAGCAAGCCGAGAATCGACTGCGTGGTTTCCGGGTCCAGGGCCGAAGTGGCTTCGTCGCAGAGCAAAATCGCTGGGTCGTGAACCAGCGCACGGGCAATGCCGACGCGCTGTTTTTGCCCGCCCGACAGTTGCGCCGGGTAGGCCGTGTGCTTGTCTTGCAGGCCTACCAGTTCCAGCAGTTCCCGGACTTTTTGTTCGCGTTGCAGCTTGGGGACGCCCGCCACCTTTAGCGGCAGTTCGACGTTTTGCCACACGGTCTTGGCCGACATCAGGTTGAAGTGCTGGAAGATCATGCCGATCTTGCGGCGCAGGGCGACCAGCTGGTCTTCGTTAAAGCCAGCGATATCGACCTGATCAATCAGAATCCGGCCACTGCTGGGTTGCTCCAGGCGGTTGATGGTGCGAATCAGCGACGATTTACCGGCGCCGCTGCGGCCAATAATGCCGAAGATTTCCCCGCGTTGAATCGCCAGATCGATACCTTTGAGGGCCTCAACCGGGCCCTGGCGGCCGTCATAGGTTTTGCCGATACCGATAAAACGCACATGGGCGTGGCTCAGCTCGGGGTGCAGCTCGGTATGGTTCGCACTGGGCTGCGGTTGTTCGAGTCGTTCGCGAGCAATAGCCACATTCATGATCAGCCTCCCCAGCCGGGCTGGTACAGGGTGCCGTAGGTTTTATCCAGCGAGGCCTTGACCACGGGGGAGTGCTGATAGATGTCGATGAACTTGGCCAGACGCGGGTCGTCCTTGTTCTTGGGCTGGATCACGAACTGAATCACGTACTCGGGGTGATCGATGCCATCGAACAGCAACGCTGACTCGGCGTCGAAGGTTTTGGACAGGCGAATGTAGGCCGGATAGCCCTGCACCAGGTCGGCATCATCGTAGGCACGCACCAGTTGCACGGCTTCTACCTGCAGGATTTTGATCTTCTTCGGGTTGGCGATGATGTCTTCTTCGGTGGCCTTGTAACCAACCCCGGGTTTGAGGGTGATCAGCCCGGCCTTGGCCAGCAGTTGCAGGCCGCGGCCGCTGTTGATCGGATCGTTGGCAATGGCGACGGTGGCGCCTTCAGGCAGGGCGTCGAGGCTTTTGTACTTTTTCGAATACAGGCCCACGTTGTTGATGATGCCTTTGGCGTAGGGCACCAGATCAAACCCGGCGGCGGTCTTGGCGTTTTCCAAAAACGGAATGTGCTGGAAGTAGTTCACGTCGATATCGCCACTGGCCAGGCTGACATTGGGCGCGATCCAGTCGGTGAACTCCACCAGCTCGACCTTGAGCCCTTGCTTGTCAGCCTCGGCCACAGCGGTTTCCAGCGGGATTGCAAAGGCGGCGGTAGTGCCTACCTTAAGCGGTTTTTCGGCGGCGTGGGCAATACCGCTCAACAGCCCGAGGGCCAGAACCAGTGCGTGCTTTTTGTTCATAAGAGGTGTCCTGTCAACGTGTCGGATTTTGTATCTCTGTGGGAGCGGGCTTGCTCGCGACTCAGGCAACGCGGTGCTTCAGGCAAACCGCAGTGATGCCATCGCGAGCAAGCCCGCTCCCACAAATACAAATAAAGAAGGTTTATGGGTTATGCCTGAAGACCGCACCGGTATGGCGCTCGGGCAAATGCGCAGCGCCGTCGGTAAACAGTTTTTGTCGCAGGCTGCCGGTGTCATAAGCCGTCTTGTAGGAACCCCTGCGTTGCAGCTCGGGCACCACCAGATCGATAAAGTCGACGTAGCTCTCAGGGGTGACGATGCGGGTCAGGTTGAAGCCGTCGAGGCCGGTTTCAGCGATCCATGACTCCAGCTCATCGGCGACTTGTTCCGGCGAGCCCACCAAGGTGATGTAACGTCCGCCCAGCGCGTGCTGTTCGAGCAATTTACGGCGGGTCCAGTCGTTGTTTTGCAGCACTTTTGTTGCCGACTGAATCGCGTTGTTTTTCACGTACTGGATCGGTTCGTCCAGTTCGTAATCAGCAAAATCGATGCCTGTGGAGCTGGAGAAATGCGCCACTCCGGCTTCGGCGCTGGCATAGCTCAGGTACTCGTCACGCTTGGCCAGTGCCTGGGCCTCGGTCGGTGCAACGATCACGTTCAGGCCCATAAACAGCTTGATATCGTCCGGGTTGCGGCCTGCCGCCACGGCGCTGGCGCGAACCTTGTCGACCTGCACTTTGGTCGCCGCCTTGGTCTGGCCGCTGATAAACACGCACTCGGCATGGCGCCCGGCAAACACCAGGCCGCGATCCGAGCTGCCCGCCTGAAACAGCACCGGGGTGCGCTGGGGCGACGGCTCGCAGAGGTGATAACCCTCCACCTGATAGAACTCCCCGGCATGCTTGATCTTGTGCACTTTGTCGGGCTGGGCGTAGATGCGCTGCACCGGGTCATTGAGCACCGCGCCGTTTTCCCAGCTGCCTTCCCAGAGCTTGTACAACACCTGCAGGTACTCATCGGCCTGATCGTAACGACGGTCGTGTTCGACTTGCTCGGTCAGGCCCATGGCCTTGGCTGCGCTGTCGAGGTAGCCGGTGACGATGTTCCAGCCCACGCGGCCACGGGTCAGGTGATCGAGGGTCGACATGCGGCGTGCGAACAAATACGGCGCTTCGTAAGTAAGGTTTGCAGTTAGGCCAAAGCCGAGGTTTTTGGTGACAGCCGCCATGGCCGAAACCAGTAGCAACGGGTCGTTGACCGGTAGTTGGATCGCCTCTTTTAGCGGAACATCGACCGATTGCTGATAAACGTCATACACGCCCACGATGTCGGCGATAAACAGCCCATCAAACAGTCCGCGCTCCAGCAACTGCGCCAGTTCTGTCCAGTACTCCAGGGTATTGAAGGTGGTCGAGTTGTCCCGTGGGTGCGTCCACAACCCGTGGTTGATATGGCCAATGCAGTTCATGTTGAAGGCATTGATGAGGATTTTCTTTTTGCTCATCAGATGGTCCCCCGCAATGGCGGGTTGGCATCGTTGAGGTAGTAATTGCCTACCGCGTGGTACTTCCAGCGTACCGGGTCATGCAGCGTATGGACGCGTGCGTTGCGCCAGTGGCGGTCAAGTCCGTGTTCGGCAAGGGTGGCCTGGCTGCCAGCCAGTTCAAACAGGGTGCTGCCCGCGGCCAGCGAGATTTCGGTGCTGATGGCTCGCGCCTCGGCAACGGCAATCGATGCGGCGGCCACCGTGCTGGCCGTGGGGTTGCTCTGGGCACTGTCGAGAAATTCCCCCGCGCGCTCCAGCAAGGCTTCGGCGGCATGCAAACGCACACTCAAGTGGCCGAAGCTTTTCAGGGTCAGTGGGTCTTCACTGGCAATATCGCTGGTGGCGTCGATCCAGGGCCGGGTTTTGGTGCGCACAAAATGCAGTGCATCTTCAAAGGCGGCGCGGGCGATACCGGTGTCGATGGCTGCGTGCAGAATCTGCGCCAGCGGGCCAACCGGGGTCGGGCGCTCAAATGCGCTTTGAAACGGGATCACGTCCTGGGCTGCGACCAGAACGTTGTCGAACACCACCGAGCCGCTGCCCGTGGTGCGCTGGCCAAAGCCGCTCCAGTCGTCGATCACGCTCAGGCCGTCGCTGTCACGGTGTACAAACGCCAGATGCTGGATGCCGTCGTCGTCCACAACCGATGTAGGAATACGCTGCGCATACAGTGCGCCGGTGGCGTAGAACTTGCGGCCGGTGATGCGATAGCCGTGTTCGGCCCTGGCCAGGTGGGTGGTGCGATCGTGGGCGGTTTTGGTGCCGATTTCAGCCAGGGCATTGCCGAAACGTTGCCCGGCCAGGACTTCGGCATAAAGGCGCTGTTTTTGCTCGTGGCTGCCATTCACCCGCAGGACTTCGAGAGTATAGAAGTGGTTTTGCGGGATTTGCCCAAGCGAGGCGTCAGCTGCGGCGATCAGTGCCACCACCTGCGCCAGCGTAACGTTGGAAACGCCCGCGCCGCCGTAGGCCTTGGGCACGGTGATGCCCCACAGGCCGGTGTGGGAAAACAGTTCAAGCTCATCAAAGGGCAGGCGGCGTTCGCTGTCGCGCAGGACGCTGTCGCGCTTGAAATGCGCCGCCAGTTCACGGGCCACGCGCAAGGCCTCGGCATCGCTGTGGATAACCGGGACCTGTTTGGAAATCAGTGACATGGGTATCTCCAGGGTCAGATCCAGGAATGCCGGGCAGGCAGGGTGCCGTTGAGGCGAAAAGCGCCGATGGCGTGGTACTTCCAACGCACCGGGTCGTGCAGGGTATGCACCCGGGCATTGCGCCAGTGACGATCGAGGTTGAATTCAGCGAGACTGGCGCGGCTACCGGCCAGTTCGAAGAGCTTTTCGCTGGCCAGCAATGACAGCTCGGTGGTCACTACCTTGGCTTCGGCCACGGCAATCGAGGCACGTGCAGCGGCAGGAGCATCGATCGGCGCGGCACTGACTTCATCGAGTACCCGGCCGGCTTTGCGCAGCAACGCTTCGGCGGCGTGCAGTTCAATGTGCAACTTGCCGATGTCGGCGATCACGTAGGGGTCATCGCTGTTGCGTTCGACCTTGGCGTCGATCCATGGGCGCGAGCGTTCGCGTACAAAGCTGATAGTGTCGGCAATGGCACCGCGAGCGATGCCTAGGTCGATGGCCGCCTGGATCAACTGCGACACGGCGCCTTGAATATGCGGGGTTTCGCCCAGGTGCCAGTTGTCGACCACCAGCTCGGCTTCGACCCGCACGTTGTTGAGCAATACGGTGCCGCTGGCGGTGGTGCGCTGGCCAAAGCCGGACCAGTCATCGACGACGCGCAAGCCTGGAGTACCGCGACGAACAAAGGCAATGATCTGCTTGCCATCATCGTTGAGGGCCTTTACCGCGATCCAGTGGGCAAATAAGGCACCGGTTGAGTAAAACTTCTGACCGCTAATAACGAAATCGTCGCCATCTGCGGTGATGCGAGCCTTCAATTCGAGGGTGTTTTTGTTGCCGCGCTCCGGCCCGGCATTACCGATGCGCCAGCCTTGCAGCACGCTGGCGAACAACTGCTCTTTTTGCGATTGGGTCGCGGTGGCCGAAATCAGACTGAGAATGCCTACCTGATTCTGCGGAATCTGCCCCAGCGCCGGGTCGGCTGCCGAGATGATCGCGAACACTTCAGCCAAGGTCACGAACGACACCTGTGGCCCGCCAAATTCACGAGCAATCGAGATACTGCCCAGGCCGCTACGGGTGAACTCTTCTACAAGCGACCACGGCAGTTTACGTTGCCGGTCGCGCTTGGCTGCGTGCTCTCGGGCGTTGGCAGCCAGTGTACGGGCGGCTTCAAGGGCTTCGTTGTCGGTGCGCAGAACATGCGCTGCCAGCAACAGAGGCGCGACATCCAGGTCACTCTGCAGGTGTGCATTGGCCAAATTGGACATTAGTACCGCTCCTTGGCTGCACTCAATGCCCTGGCGTTATGCACAAGGGTGATTGTGTTACGGACCATACCTACCTCACGTTTCATGGGAGCGCCGCTTGAGCGGCGCGGATAAAAGCTGAGAGTCCGGTGGTCCGGTTCATATACCCTAATCGAGTATAAAAATTAAAAGAACTAGCTTTTAGGAATATGGATAGATGTTTTTTCAGTCCTGCACGGGTCAGCTACGCCAGTTGGGTCGGGGTTCCGCAGCGCGCAGCACCTCCCGTGGGGCGGGGTTAATATAGAGTTTTGGGGCGCCCACCTTGAGCATTCGTGCGGGTGCCCAGCGCGAATTGTTACCCACACGGTCAATCACGCAGTAGGTGACTTCCAGTTTGGGGTCTTCGCCGGCTTCCTGAATGATGTACGGGGGGACGAACACGCAGACGGGTTTGTCGACATCCGCCTTGCGCAATATGGGTAGGTCCAGGCGCACGTCGCCCCAGAGCAGAGTGATTGCGTCTTCACAGGCCATGTTGCGGTAAGGCTCGATAATCACCGGTACGCCGCGTTTCATCTGGCTGGGGTTAACCCCGTAGCGCTGAATCGGCTCGGGGATCATGAGTGGGGCAAGTCCCTGATTTTCTTCACCGATGGCCTCTCCACCAGGGCAGTCAAGTTTGACAAGGACTTTAAGTTGCGCTGACAGTGCCGGGCTGCTGCCGATATGCATGACCCGATAATAAAGGCGCGCCACACCATTTTGAATAAAACTCTGTGGCACTCTTAATAAAACGGGTTGGCCGACATCGAGCTTGACAAGTTGCTGTGATGTTACATAGCAGCCGTCCCAGAACAACTCAACAAGATCGCCTTCTTCCATGTTTTTGTAGGGGGCTATTGTAATAAGCAAGTGTTCGGCGGCTCGCGCGCAGATAGTAGGCTTGCCGGGGTTCGGAAGTGCAGGGGCCGTCAGTTTGTTGATGCATGAGGTAAAGGGCATATATAAAGATTCCTTTCCAGTGTGTAAGGGGACGGCACAGGTCTGCACAGACGGTTTTCGCAGGCAGAGGAGAGTGCCAAAGGAGCCCGTGATGGCTTTGGTGCAGTGGCCTGACGCTGGTATCACAGAGGCTGTGCGATGAATGATTACTTTGGATACGGGCCAGAGCGGTTTTATTAGATAAGAGGCTATGGCTATAAGTGTCAAGGCAGAATGGAACGAATGTAATTGTCGTTGGGTTATTCGGAAATATCCTACTGGTTGGATGCTTTTATATAAGTGTTTAGAGAGTGTTAGTGTTGTGGTTGTGAACAAGTAGTCTGTAAAGTTATATGAGGTGTGTGCGCTTTATCTCAATAGTTAAGTTGCAGGTGTCAGGGACGGAAACTGAAGCGTTTTCTTGCGGTTTGATTAATGTTTTAAACGTGTTTGAACGGGCAGGTCATATCACTCGTTCAATCAGGAAGGGCCAGTGCCATGACGGGTTGGTGGTTTTTTACCATTAATTTCACAGGTCATTTGCATAATCAGTGCGTGCGAGGCAGTAGGTTTGCCCGGTTTGTGATATTTAGAC
This sequence comes from Pseudomonas fragi, assembly GCF_025426255.1. GTDB lineage: Bacteria > Pseudomonadota > Gammaproteobacteria > Pseudomonadales > Pseudomonadaceae > Aquipseudomonas > Aquipseudomonas kulmbachensis. Next base: position 231,680 of record NZ_CP104861.1, read on the forward strand.
GTTGCCAAATTTCTCGGAAGATCATTCAAATGGCCCAAGACCCTCAGTTGACCCCGCCCGTCTCTGGACTCTCTCGCTTCAGACTGCGCTGGTATTACTGGCTTTTGCTGCTTGGCGTGTTGCTCTATGGATTAACGGTGGCCATGCATTGGGATGACCGCGGCGAGTTGTGGGTGCTGGAGCGGTTTGAGAACTCGTCCGAGCAAAACGAAAGTGTGTGGTTGCCCAACTATACGGCGGTGATTGATGCCAAGGTGTTGCCGGGGATGGAGAAGGACGAAGCTTCGGATCTGGCCTATAACCCTCTGAGCAAAACGCTGTTTTCGGTGATGGGTAAAAACCCGTTTCTGGTGGAATTGACCCTCGACGGCGAAGTACTGCGCAAAATCCCGCTGGTGGGCTGGAGCAACCCGGAAGGCCTGACGGTGATGGAGAACGGTCTGCTGGCCATTGTTGACGAGCGTGAGCACATGTTGAGCATCATCAACATCGATGCCGACACTAAAACCCTGAATATCGCCGACTTCCCCAAGTACGATCTGGGTCCTTCGAAGAACCAGAACAAGGCCTTCGAGGCGATTGCCTGGGACCCCCGTCGCCAGCAACTGTTGCTTGGCGAAGAGCGCCCGCCGCAGCTGTTTGTCTGGAAAAGCGACGGCAGCCAGAAACTCACTGGCAGCAAGCAGAAAGTGCCAAGCGATGAGCTGGACATGCGTAACCTGTCTGCCTTGAGTATCGACCCGCGCACCGGTCATACGCTGGTACTGTCGGCAGATTCGCATATGCTCCTGGAACTCGATGAGCTGGGTGAGCAGGTCAGCTTCATCACCTTGCTCGGCGGTTTCAATGGCCTGAAAAACACCATTCCGCGGGCCGAAGGGGTCGCGATTGATGAGAACGGCACGCTGTATATGGTGAGCGAGCCGAACCTGTTTTATCGCTTCGAGAAGAAGGCCCAGTAAACAAACCCGCCGATTAAGGTTGAATTCATGCAGTCGTGGTATCTCATTCGCCTGATCTGTTTAGAGTTCGACCCATGCGCCGTGTCAACCGTTCTACCGCTCTTGTTCTCTGTATAACGCTGGTGGCTCTAGTGGCCGCCGGCTTTGGCGCACAACACTTGCGCCTGTTTGAGCGCAGCTGGTTTCAGCTAAGCCAGCTGTGGCAAACCGCCGACCCCAACGCGATCAACCTGGGCGAGTACCGTGCCGTGGTGCAAGGCAAGGTGATTGAGGGGCTTGAAGACAACGTGTCGGCACTGACCTACGATCCGCTGCGCAAAACCCTGTTCACAGTGACCAACAAACACGCCGAACTGGTTGAGTTGTCCCTCGATGGCCGAGTCCTGCGGCGTATTGCACTGGTCGGGTTTGGCGATGCCGAAGCGGTCGAGTTTATTGGCGAGAACACCTACGTCATTACCGATGAGCACCAGCAACGGTTGATCAAAGTTAAGGTTGATGACAATACGCAGGTGCTGGATGCCCGCGATGCGCAGCAACTGACGCTGGGACTCAATCGATCAGGTAACAAGGGCTTTGAAGGCCTGGCCTACGACTCGGTCGGCAAGCGTCTGTTTGTGGCCAAAGAGCGCGATCCGATGCTGATCTACGAGGTCCGCGGTTTTCCTCAGGACAATCCGCAGCAACCCTATGCCACCCATGTGGTGACTAACCCGCGACGTGATGCGCGAATATTTGTACGGGATTTGTCGAGCCTGCAGTTCGACGAACGCACCGGGCATTTACTGGCGCTGTCGGATGAATCGAAGTTATTGCTCGAACTGGATCTGGAAGGGCGGCCGATCAGCACGCTGTCGCTGAAAAAGGGCAAACATGGTTTGACCCGGTCAGTGCCACAAGCAGAAGGCATCACCATGGACGACGAGGGTACGGTGTACGTGGTGAGTGAGCCGAATCTGTTCTACGTGTTCAAAAAGCCGTAGCTATGCAGCCTTGTAGATTCTCTGTTCCAGGTCAAGCCGAGCCTGCTCTCGAATGATATTCGCGAGCAGGCTCGCTCCCACGCTTGAAGTATCTCTGTAGCCGCTGCCGCAGGCTGCGATCGAGCCCGAAGGGGTCGCTCTGTTGAAGAGCGAAGGCCCTGCGGCCCTTATCGCAGCCTGCGGCAGCGGCTACAGGATTTGCGGTTACTTGCTGAGGGTTTTCACGCCTTCAGGGGTGCCCAGCAACAGCAGGTCTGCCGGGCGGGCAGCGAACAGGCCGTTGGTCACGACGCCGACAATGGCGTTGATCTGACGCTCCAGCTCAACCGGGTTGGTGATCTGCATGTTGAACACGTCGATGATGATATTGCCGTTGTCTGTCACCACGCCTTCGCGGTAAACCGGGTCGCCGCCGATCTTGACCAGCTCGCGGGCTACGTGGCTGCGGGCCATCGGGATTACTTCAACTGGCAGCGGGAACGCGCCCAGTACCGGCACCAGCTTGCTGGCATCGGCGATGCAGATAAAGGTCTTGGCCACGGCCGCAACGATCTTTTCGCGGGTCAGGGCTGCGCCACCGCCTTTGATCAGGTTCAGGTTTTCGTCGCTTTCATCGGCGCCATCAACGTAGAACTCCAGATCGCTGACCGTGTTTAGTTCATACACCGGAATACCGTGGCCCTTGAGGCGAGCGGCAGTAGCTTCGGAGCTGGCTACTGCGCCGTCGAATGCGCCTTTGTGTTGAGCCAGCGCGTCGATAAAGCAGTTGGCCGTGGAGCCGGTGCCGACCCCAACGATGCTCTTGTCATCCAGTTTTGGAAGGATGAAGTCGACAGCAGCCTGGGCTACGGCCTGTTTGAGTTGATCCTGGGTCATGCGGGCTCCGGGGCGGGAAGGGTAAAAGGGCATAAGTATAACCCAAGCACTTAAAACCTTTGGATTCGTATGGTCGCCCGCGCAAACGCTGGGTTAGACTCGTTGGTCCCTGCCCACCCGCCCAGTGAAGCTTTCCGATGCTCGAACAGTACGTTAAGAAGATCCTCACCTCGCGCGTTTATGACGTTGCCGTAGAAACCCCATTGCAAGCTGCCAACCAGCTGACCCTGCGCCTTGGCAACCAGATTTTGCTCAAGCGCGAAGACTTGCAGCCGGTGTACTCGTTCAAGATTCGTGGCGCTTACAACAAGCTCATGCACCTGACGGACGCCGAACGTGCTTGCGGTGTGGTGACGGCTTCTGCTGGCAACCACGCCCAAGGCCTGGCGCTTGCGGCCAAGGTACTGGGTGTCAAAGCCACCATCGTCATGCCTAAAACCACCCCCGAGATCAAGATTGAAGGTGTGCGCTCCCGTGGCGGTATTGTGGTTCTGCATGGCGACTCGTTCCCCGAGGCACTGGCCTATTCGCTCAAGTTGGTCGAACAGGAAGGCTACGTTTACGTTCACCCCTACGATGACCCGCACACCATTGCCGGGCAGGGCACCGTGGCGATGGAAATTCTGCGCCAGCACCCGGCGCCGCTGGATGCGATTTTCGTCCCGGTGGGTGGTGGCGGGCTGATTGCCGGTATTGCGGCGTACGTGAAGTACCTGCGTCCGGACATCAAGATCATTGGCGTCGAGCCCGATGATTCAAACTGCCTGCAAGCCGCGATGGCGGCAGGTGAGCGCGTGGTGCTGCCAACGGTGGGAATTTTTGCCGACGGCGTGGCGGTGGGGCAGATTGGTCAGCACACCTTCGATATCTGCAAAGACTATGTAGATGAAGTGATCACCGTCAGTACCGACGAAATCTGCGCAGCCATCAAGGATATCTTCGACGATACCCGCTCGATCACCGAACCTGCTGGTGCATTGGGCGTGGCCGGGATCAAGAAGTACGTTGAGCAGCGCGGCGTTCGCGGCCAGACCCTGGTGGCGATCGACTCAGGCGCCAACGTCAACTTCGACCGCTTGCGCCATGTGGCTGAGCGCGCCGAGTTGGGCGAAGGTCGCGAAGCCATCATTGCAGTGACCATTCCCGAAGAGCCAGGCAGCTTCAAGGCGTTTTGCGAAGCGATCGGCAAGCGCCAGATCACGGAATTCAACTACCGCTACCACACCGGCAGCGAGGCCCACATTTTTGTCGGCGTGCAGACCCACCCCGAAAACGATCCGCGCAGCGCACTGCTGGCCAGCCTGACTGAACAGGGCTTTCCGGTGGTCGACCTGACCGAAAACGAACTGGCCAAGTTGCACATTCGGCACATGGTGGGTGGGCGTGCGGCCAAGGTCAGCGATGAATTGCTGTTCCGCTTCGAGTTCCCGGAGCGCCCGGGTGCGCTGTTCAACTTCCTGAACAAGCTGGGTGGGCGCTGGAATATTTCGATGTTCCATTACCGTAATCACGGTGCGGCTGATGGTCGGGTAATGGCCGGTCTGCAAGTCCCTGCCGACGAACGCCATCTGGTGCCTGCGGCGCTGGCTGAAATTGGCTACCCGTATTGGGATGAGAGCGATAACCCGGCCTATCAACTGTTTCTTGGCTGATAGCCGCTACGCTGATTGAACGGCTCAAGGGATTAATCAAATGGAAACGTTCACCGCGTTAAAACTGCTGCATGGCGTGTCGACACTGCTGTTGTTTGTCAGCGCCATTGCCTTGCTGGTCTTGGTGATTCGGCGTTGGCGGGCAGGCGATAAAAACCTGTCGGGCGGTGTGGTGCAGCGGCCCTGGAGCTTTGTTTGGGGGCTGATGGGGCTGTGCTTGTTGGCATTGCCGGTCAGTGGCTGGTTTCTGGTACACCTGGCCGGTTGGCCGTTGAGCCAATTATGGTTGTTGATGGGCAGCTGCTTGTATCTGCTGGGTAGCTTGAGCTGGTTGTGGCTGGTGGTGCGCCTCAATCGCCTGCGGTTGGGGCGAATGGCAAGGTATCCGTGGTTTACGCTGGTGCTGGCGATTTTTTGTGCAGTCTGCTTTATCGCCATTGCGGGGTTGATGGGCGCCAAGCCGGTTTAAGCACAATTGCTTGTGTGGGAGCGGCGGTGCGACGATTCGACTTGCTCGCGATGGCATCACTGCGGTCTTGCAGAAAAAACGCGGCGATCTTATCGCGAGCAAGCCCGCTCCCACAGGTTGTGTGTCAGTCGCGTAGCGAGATGATTTCCCAGCCGCGCTTGATGGCTTCAGCCCGCAAGTTTGGATCAGGATCTACCGCCACCGGATGGTCAACCTGTTCCAGCAACGGCAAGTCGTTCATCGAATCGCTGTAGAAGTAGCTGTCTGCAAGGCTGTAGCCGTTTTCTGCGATCCAGCGGTTCAGGCGTGTCACTTTGCCTTCACGGAAGCACGGCACGTCGGTGCTGCGACCGGTATAGCGGCCATCGACGATTTCACACTCGGTGGCAATCAGATGTTCCACGCCAAGTTTTTTGGCAATGGGTGCAGTAACCACACGGTTGGTGGCGGTGATGATCACCAGTGTGTCACCCGCATCACGGTGCTTGGCCAGCAGGGCCAGAGCCTTGGGTAGCATCAGTGGCTCAATGCAGTCGCGCATGAATTCGCGATGCCACTGATCCAGTTGCGCCATGTCATGGCGGCCAAAAATTTCCATGCTGAAGTTAAGGTACGCGGCGTTGTCGAGCTTGCCGGCCAGGTAATCCTGGTAGAACTCGTCGTTGCGCGCCTTGTAGGCATCGCCATCGAGAATGCCCCGTTGGCACAGGTAATCGCCCCAGGCGTGATCGCTGTCACCGCCCAGAAGGGTGTTGTCCAAGTCGAATAAAGCCAGACGCATTGAGGTTACCCGTTGAGTTGTCTGAGGAAAGGCCACAAGAATACGGTCTTTTAATAAGAGTGCACATAAGGCAGGAAGGCGCGTTGCTGCTTTCACAACCTTTGTGGAACAATGCGGCGACATGCGTTTGCGAGGTTGTTGCCGTGATCGACCCCGATGGTTTCCGCCCTAATGTCGGGATTATTCTGACAAATGACGCTGGTCAGGTACTTTGGGCTCGCCGTATCAATCAAGACGCCTGGCAGTTTCCACAGGGAGGTATCAACCCTGATGAGACGCCGGAAGACGCCTTGTACCGTGAGCTGAACGAAGAAGTTGGCCTTGAACGCGAAGATGTAGAAATACTCGCCTGCACGCGAGGCTGGTTGCGTTATCGTTTGCCGCAACGACTGGTGCGTACCCACAGCCAACCGCTGTGCATCGGTCAGAAGCAAAAGTGGTTTTTGCTGCGCCTGGTCTCTAACGAGCAGCGGGTGCGGATGGATTTGACCGGTAAACCGGAGTTCGATGGCTGGCGTTGGGTCAGTTATTGGTACCCGTTGGGCCAGGTGGTGACATTCAAGCGCGAGGTCTACCGTCGCGCTCTCAAAGAGCTTGCCCCGCGCCTTTTAACGCGCGCCTGACACGGAGTTCGACCCCGAGCCATGCTCAATACGCTGCGCAAGATCGTCCAGGAAGTTAACTCCGCCAAGGATCTCAAGGCGGCGTTGGGGATTATTGTGTTGCGCGTCAAAGAAGCCATGAGCAGCCAGGTCTGCTCGGTCTATTTGCTTGATCCAGAGACCAACCGTTTTGTCCTGATGGCCACCGAGGGCTTGAACAAGCGCTCGATCGGTAAAGTCAGCATGGCGCCCAACGAAGGCCTTGTGGGCCTTGTGGGCACCCGTGAAGAGCCTCTGAACCTCGAAAACGCCGCCGATCACCCGCGCTATCGCTACTTTGCCGAAACCGGAGAGGAGCGCTATGCCTCTTTCCTGGGGGCGCCGATCATCCACCACCGCCGTGTGGTCGGGGTTCTGGTCATCCAGCAAAAGGAACGCCGTCAGTTCGACGAAGGTGAAGAAGCCTTTCTGGTAACCATGAGCGCCCAGTTGGCCGGGGTTATTGCCCATGCCGAAGCCACAGGTTCGATTCGTGGTCTGGGGCGTCAGGGCAAGGGTATCCAGGAAGCCAAGTTCGTCGGTGTGCCGGGTTCTCCAGGCGCGGCGGTGGGTACTGCGGTGGTCATGCTGCCACCGGCGGATCTGGACGTGGTGCCCGACAAGGCCATCACCGATATCCCGGCCGAAATTGCGCTGTTCAAGACCGCTCTCGAAGGCGTACGCAACGACATGCGTGCGGTTTCTAAAAAACTCGCTACGCAGCTGCGTCCCGAAGAGCAGGCGCTGTTCGACGTGTACCTGATGATGCTCGACGATGCGTCGCTGGGCAGCGAAGTCAAAAATGTGATCAAGACCGGGCAGTGGGCTCAGGGTGCCCTGCGCCAGGTGGTGACCGATCACGTCAACCGTTTTGAATTGATGGACGACGACTACCTGCGTGAGCGGGCGTCGGATGTACGCGACCTCGGTCGCCGCCTGCTGGCCTATTTGCAGCATGACCGCCAGCAAAGCATGGTCTACCCCGAAAACACCATTCTGGTCAGCGAAGAACTGACCGCTACCATGCTCGGCGAAGTACCCGAGGGCAAACTGATAGGTCTGGTGTCAGTACTGGGTTCGGGCAACTCCCACGTGGCGATTCTGGCCCGGGCCATGGGTATTCCGACGGTAATGGGCTTGGTTGACCTGCCGTACTCGAAGGTCGACGGCATCCAGATGATCGTCGACGGCTACCACGGCGAGGTCTACACCAACCCCAGCGAAGTGCTGCGCAAGCAATACGCCGAGGTTGTCGAAGAAGAACGCCAGCTGTCCGAAGGGCTCGATGCCCTGCGTGAGCTGCCGTGCATCACCCCGGACGGGCATCGCATGCCGTTGTGGGTCAACACCGGCCTGCTGGCCGATGTAGCGCGTGCGCAACAGCGTGGGGCCGAAGGCGTGGGTCTGTACCGCACCGAAGTGCCGTTCATGATCAACCAGCGCTTTCCGAGCGAAAAGGAGCAGCTAGCGATTTATCGCGAGCAACTTTCCGCCTTCCACCCGCAACCGGTGACCATGCGCAGCCTGGACATTGGCGGCGACAAGTCACTGTCGTATTTCCCGATCAAGGAAGAGAACCCGTTCCTTGGCTGGCGCGGGATTCGCGTCACCCTCGATCACCCCGAAATCTTTCTGGTTCAGGCCCGGGCCATGCTCAAGGCCAGTGAAGGCCTGAACAATCTGCGTATTTTGCTGCCGATGATCTCTGGCACCCACGAACTTGAAGAGGCCCTGCACCTGTTGCACCGTGCTTGGGGTGAAGTGCGTGACGAAGGCACCGATGTGCCGATGCCGCCGATTGGCGTAATGATCGAAATCCCGGCGGCGGTGTACCAAACCAAAGAACTGGCGCGCCAGGTGGACTTCCTGTCGGTGGGCTCCAACGACCTGACCCAGTACCTGTTGGCCGTGGACCGCAATAACCCGCGGGTGGCCGATTTGTACGACTACCTGCACCCGGCGGTGCTGCAAGCCCTGCAGTCGGTGGTACGCGACGCCCATGCGGAAGGCAAACCGGCGAGTATCTGTGGTGAAATGGCCGGTGATCCGGCGGCGGCGATCCTGCTGATGGCGATGGGTTTTGACAGCCTGTCGATGAACGCCACCAACTTGCCGAAAGTGAAATGGATGCTGCGCCAGGTCAGCCTGAGCCGCGCCAAGGAACTGCTGGCCGAAGTGATGACCATCGACAACCCGCAGGTCATTCGCAGCACCATACAGCTGGCCCTGAAGAACATGGGCCTGACCCGCATGATGAATCCGGCGGCGATCAAGCCGTATTGAGGCGAGAGCTGTGTAGATACTCTGTTCCAGGTCAAGCCCCCAGTGGGAGCGAGCCTGCTCGCGAATGATCTTCGCGAGCAGGCTCGCTCCCACGTGTGAAGTACCTCGACAGCGGTTACACAGGTTTTTCGCCTTCAAGCTTGTACTTGTACCTCGCCCAAACGCCCTCCAAGCGGCCCGAAGCTGTGTTCTACCATCAACCTTGAGCCGTCAGCATTGACGATCAACGCCGTGCTGGCGCGGGTGCCGTAACTGGGGCTGGCGATAAACACACTCGACAACAAACTCTCCGTGGCCAGCCCCACGCCTGTATCGGGCAGCTCGCTGAACGGTGCGGTTTGCGTATCCTTGAGCAAGGCCAGCAGTGCCTGCGGTTGCGGATCGTCGAGCACTTCGGCCAGCGCCGCCTTGGCCTTCAGCAGTTTGGGCCAGGGGGTGTCCAACCCGGCATTCGACAAACCATAAATCCCCGCACTCAACGGTTGTGGCGCCAAGTCTCTGGAGTTGAAATGCCAGAGTTGATCACGGGTTCCCAGCAGAAGATTAAACCCGGCATAGTCGACTGAACGTCGGCCAACGTGTGCGAAATACTCGGAAATTGGCAGGTTTGAGGTCAAAAAGTCCGCCACCAGCTCGCCACGTGAGCGTCGTGAAGGCGGCTTGTGCGGTTCACGGATATTGGTCAGGGCGGCAAAGCGCCCATCGGCACCAACCCCCAGCCAGGTTCCGCCAGCTTCAAGGTCGCGGCCAGCGTACACCTGCGGCGCATCGGTCCACTGTGCAAGGGATTTGGCGGGGCGCGCATAAAACTCATCGCGGTTGGCCGCAACGACCAAAGGCTGTGCGTGGCCGGGGCGCCAAGCGAAGACAATCAGACACATGGGCAGTCCTTAATGTTTTTTTAACCACACTACTTATAGATTGCTCAGGCGGCTCGCGCCATACCGTGCAGCGCAGTGGAGCCCAAGCCCTTGCTCCGTTACCATGCGGGTCAAATTTGGGGGGCGAGTAATGGAATTTCTGCTCTATCTGGTGTTGGGAGGCTTTGCGGGCGTACTGGCCGGGCTGTTCGGGGTCGGTGGCGGAATTATCATCGTGCCGGTGCTGGTGTTCAGTTTCACCCTGCAGGGTTTTAACAGTGAGGTGCTGACCCATTTGGCCGTCGGCACGTCATTGGCCACGATCATTTTTACCTCGATCAACTCGATCCGTGAGCACCACCGCAAAGGCGCCGTACGCTGGCCGCTGTTTGTCTGGATGACACTAGGCATCCTGATCGGCGCGGGTATCGGTGCAATCACGGCAGAAGCCATTGCCGGTCCCCACCTGCAGAAAATCATCGGCGTGTTCGCCCTGGTGATCGCCGTACAAATGGCCCTGGGGTTGCAACCCAAGGCCAGCGGCACGGTGCCGGGCAAAGTGGGCCTGACGATCGCTGGCACAGTGATTGGCTGGGCTTCGGCAATTTTCGGTATCGGTGGCGGCTCATTGACCGTGCCGTTCCTCAGTTGGCGCAGCGTGCCGATGCAGCAAGCCGTAGCGACTTCGGCGGCCTGCGGTTTGCCGATTGCGCTGGTGGGTGCATTAAGTTTCATGATCATTGGCTGGCATAACCCCGACCTGCCCGCGCATAGTCTCGGTTTTATCTACTTGCCGGCGCTGCTCGGGATTGCCCTGACCAGTATGTTTTTCGCCCGTTTTGGTGCGCGACTGGCTCACAAGCTTTCGCCACGCCTGCTGAAACGGCTGTTTGCCGCACTGTTGTTCTGTGTCGGTTTGAGTTTCCTGATCTAACAAGGAGTCGCAATGCTGCCTTACCCGCAGATTGACCCGGTGGCACTGGCCATCGGACCGCTGAAAATCCATTGGTACGGTTTGATGTACCTGATCGGCATTGGTGCCGCTTGGTTGATCCTGTCGCGCCGCCTCAACCGTTTCGACCCGACCTGGACCAAAGAGAAACTCTCTGACCTGGTGTTTTGGGTGGCCATGGGCGTGATTGTCGGTGGTCGTTTGGGTTACGTGCTGTTCTACGACCTGAGCGCCTACATCGCCAACCCGCTGCTGATTTTCGAAGTGTGGAAAGGCGGCATGGCGTTCCACGGCGGGTTGATTGGCGTAATGCTGGCTGTCTGGTGGTTCGGCAAACGCAATGGCAAGTCGTTCTTCCAGATCATGGACTTTATCGCCCCTGTGGTGCCGATTGGTCTGGGGGCAGGGCGCATCGGCAACTTCATCAATGCCGAATTGTGGGGCAAGGCCAGTGATGTGCCGTGGGCGATGATCTTTCCCACCGACCCGCAGCAGTTGGCCCGCCATCCGTCGCAGCTTTACCAGTTTGCGCTGGAAGGTGTGGCACTGTTCCTGATTCTTTGGCTGTATTCGCGTAAACCTCGGCCAACCATGGCGGTGTCCGGGATGTTCGCCCTGTTCTACGGCATCTTCCGCTTTATCGTCGAATTCGTCCGCGTGCCGGATGCCCAGCTAGGCTATCTGGCGTTCGGCTGGGTGACGATGGGGCAAATTCTCTGCATCCCGATGATTGTGGGCGGCCTGCTCCTGATCTGGTGGGCTTACCACCGCGATTCAGCGGCTAACAAAGCTGCGCTTTAAATTCGAATCGCAGGGCGCACGCCGCCCTGCATTCAAACGGTAGGAAAACCATGAAGCAATATCTCGACCTCGTTGCCAACGTCATTAAAAACGGCACCCTGCAAGCCAACCGTACCGGTGTGAAGACCATCAGTCTGCCCGGCGCCATGTTGCGCTATGACCTCAAGGAAGGTTTTCCGGCCATCACGACCCGGCGCATGGCGTTCAAATCTGCCATCGGCGAGATGTGCGGTTTCTTGCGCCCGGTAAACAGCGCGGCAGATTTCCGCGCGCTGGGTTGTAAGGTGTGGGATCAGAACGCCAACGAAAACGCCCAGTGGCTGGCCAACCCGTTCCGTCAGGGTGAAGACGACCTTGGCGAAATCTACGGCGTGCAATGGCGCAAATGGCCTGCTTACAAGCAAATCGAGCGCAGCAACCAGGCTGCCATCGAGTTGTGCCTGAGCCAAGGCTACCGTCAGATCGCCGAAGGTGAAGAAGACGGTCAGGCTTATGTGGTGCTCTACAAGGCCATCGATCAGGTGCGTCAGTGTGTCGACACCATCATCAACGACCCGGGCAGCCGACGTATTCTGTTCCACGGCTGGAACTGCGCCCAGCTCGACGAAATGGCCCTGCCGCCGTGCCATCTGCTGTACCAGTTCCACCCGAATGTGGAGACGAAAGAAATCTCCCTGACCCTCTATATCCGTTCCAACGATTTGGGCCTAGGCACACCGTTCAACCTGACCGAAGGCGCTGCACTGCTGAGCTTGATCGGTCGCCTGACCGGGTACACGCCGCGTTGGTTTACCTACTTTATCGGCGATGCCCATGTGTATGAAAACCACCTGGACATGCTCAACGAGCAACTGACCCGCGAACCGTTCCCGATGCCAAAACTGGTGATCTCGGACCGCGTACCGGAATTCGCCAAGACGGGCGTGTACCAGCCAGAGTGGCTGGGCCTGATTGAGCCGAGTGACTTCAGCCTCGAAGGCTACCAGCACCACGCGCCGATGACCGCGCCGATGGCGGTGTAAAACCCCCGATATCCCCCTGTGGGAGCGAGCCTGCTCGCGAAGCCCTCAAGCGCTTCGCGAGCAGGCTCGCTCCCACAAGGGGGGCGCTTTAATGCCCGTGGCTTCTGCCCACATGGCTTGGCTCGCCTTCCGGCGCGCTGACCGATCCGCTGACTTCCAGCTGCTGCAAAATCCCGCAGTGTTCTCCGTTCGGCCCTTCGCCACAGCGTTGGCGCAGCTCGAGCAGTTGTGTCTGCAAGACCAGCAAGCTGTCGACCCGTGCCTTGACGTGATGAATATGTTCGTCGATCAGCGCATTTACGCTTTCGCACTGGTCCTGCGGGCTGTCGCGCAGATTGAGCAGGCTGCGGATCTCTTCGAGGGTCATGTCCAGGCTGCGGCAATTGCGGATAAACGTTAGCCGCTCAACGTGGGCCTGGGTGTACAAACGGTAATTACCCTCGCTGCGTGCAGGCTCCGGCAGCAACCCTTCGCGCTCGTAATAACGGATGGTTTCGACCTGACAGTCGGTCAATTTCGCCAACTCACCAATTTTCATCGCACTTATCTCCGAAAGGTTGCTTGACCCTATAGTGGCTACAGGGTCTTTACTTGGCAATAGGCACCTTTCCCGGACGCAACCTGATGAGCGACTCCATTCACACCCCGCACAAGCCCCACCACGATCACGATCACGATCACGATCACGAACATGATCATGGCGAGAAGCACGACCACGACAGTCATGCCCATAGCTGCTGTTCAGCAGCGGCGGGCCCCAGCGTGATCAAGCTCGGCTCTGCTCCCACTGCGGGTGCGCGCCTGAGCAGTTTTCGCATCGAAGCGATGGACTGCCCCACCGAGCAGACCCTGATCCAGAACAAGCTGGGCAAGCTGGCGGGTGTGCAGCAACTGGAGTTCAACCTGATCAACCGGGTATTGGGCGTGACCCATGACCTGCCGTCGACCGCGCCGATTATCGCGGCGATAAAATCCCTGGGCATGCAGGCCGATCCCATTGAATCGGGAACAGATGCAGCCCCGGCTGCGCCGCCCGTCAAAAAACACTGGTGGCCGCTGGCCGTAGCCGGGGTGGGTGCGTTGGCCGCCGAAGTGCTGCATTTCACCGATGCCGCGCCTACGTGGGTGATCGCGCTGGTGGCACTGGTATCGATCCTCAGCGGCGGTCTGACCACCTACAAAAAGGGCTGGATTGCCCTGAAAAACCTTAACCTGAACATCAATGCGCTGATGAGCATCGCCGTGACCGGCGCGGTGCTGATCGGTCAGTGGCCCGAAGCGGCCATGGTGATGTTCCTGTTTACCGTGGCCGAGTTGATCGAAGCCAAATCTCTCGACCGCGCCCGCAATGCCATCAGCGGGCTGATGCAAATGGCGCCAGACAAGGCCACCGTGCAACAGGCGGATGGCAGTTGGGTCGAGCTTGAAGTCAAAGATATCGCCCTGGGCACCTTGGTAAGGGTGCGGCCTGGTGAGCGCATTGGCCTGGACGGTGAGGTGGTGTCCGGCAACTCGACCATCGATCAGGCGCCGATCACCGGCGAAAGCCTGCCTATCGAGAAGACCGTAGGCGATAAAGTTTTCGCGGGCACCATCAACCAGTCCGGTGCCCTGGAGTACCGGGTGACAGCGGCGGCCAACAACTCGACGCTGGCGCGAATCATCCACGCTGTGGAGCAAGCCCAGGGTGCACGGGCACCGACCCAGCGCTTCGTCGACAGCTTCGCGAAAATCTATACCCCGCTGGTGTTCGTTTTCGCCATGGCAGTGGCTGTGATCCCGCCCTTGTTCATGGGCGGCGTGTGGTTCGACTGGATCTATCGCGCACTGGTGTTGTTGGTGGTGGCGTGCCCGTGTGCGCTGGTGATTTCGACCCCGGTAACCATCGTCAGCGGCCTGGCCGCAGCGGCCCGCAAGGGGATTCTGGTCAAGGGTGGGGTGTATCTCGAGAGTGGCCACAAACTCGATTTTCTGGCGCTGGACAAGACCGGCACCATCACCCACGGCAAGCCGGTGCAAACCGACTATCTGCCGCTTGATCCGCTGTTTGCCGACAGTGCGGTGTTGCTGGCTGCAAGCCTGGCCAGCCGCTCCGACCACCCGGTGTCACTGGCCGTGGCCAATGCGGCTGTGGATAAAAAACTGGCATTGAGCGCTGTGGATAACTTCGCCGCCCTGGCAGGTCGTGGTGTGCGCGGGGAAATCGACGGTAAGCTTTATCATTTGGGCAATCACCGTCTGGTTGAAGAGCTGGGCCTGTGCTCGCCCGAGCTGGAAGCGAAGCTTTTTGCGCTGGAAGAACAAGGTAAAACCGTCATCTTGTTGTGTGACAGTTCTGGTCCGATGGCGTTGTTCGCGGTGGCAGATACCGTCAAGGAAACCAGCCGCGAAGCGATTCGCGAGCTGCATGAACTGGGCATCAAAACCCTGATGCTGACCGGCGACAACCCGCACACCGCCCGCGCTATTGCCGCACAGGTCGGGATCGACGAAGCGCAAGGCAACTTGTTGCCGGAGGACAAGCTCAAGGCGATTGAGGCGTTGTACGCCAAAGGGCATCACGTTGGCATGGTGGGTGACGGGATCAACGACGCTCCGGCCTTGGCTCGCGCCGAGATTGGTTTTGCGATGGCCGCGGCGGGCACAGATACCGCGATAGAGACTGCAGATGTAGCCCTGATGGACGACGATCTGCGCAAAATTCCAGCATTCATTCGCCTGTCACGTCAAACTTCCAGCATCCTTAAACAAAACATCGCCCTGGCATTGGTCATTAAAGCGATCTTTCTTGCGGTAACCTTCCTTGGGTTGGCCACCATGTGGATGGCCGTATTTGCCGACATGGGCGTCAGCCTGTTGGTGGTGTTCAACGGTTTGCGCCTGCTGCGCAAATAGACCAAGAGAGGCCGCTGTGCTGAGTGCCGAGCTGAAAGCGTTTTACCGGGTGGCCCAACTGGGCAGCATTACTCAGGCCGCAAAGAAGCTCGGGCTTAGCCAGCCGACCGTGACCACGCAGATCCGTAACCTCGAAAGCCAGTACGCCGTGGAGCTGTTTTATCGCGGCGGACGGCGCCTGACCCTGAGCGATGAGGGCGTGCGCCTGCTGCCGATGGTCAAGGCGCTGCTGCAGCAAGAAGCCGATATTGAGTTCTTTTTGCGCAATAGCGGCCAAGGCACTGGCACATTGCGCATTGCCGCCACGGCGCCGTATTACATCCTCGATCTGGTTAAAGCCTTTCGCGAGCGCTTGCCGCAGATCGACGTGTCGGTGGATATCGGCAACTCCCAGCAGGTGCTTGAAGCGCTGGACGAGTATCGGGTCGACATTGCCGCTTCGTCGCAGTTGCTGGAAGACCCGCGCCTGATTCGCCGCGTACTGGGTGCCGATCCGCTGGTGCTGGCGGTGCATCGCAATCACCCGCTGGCCAATCTCGACCATGTGCCGTTGAGCGCGTTGGCCGGGCATTGTCTGTTGATGCGCGAACAGGGCTCGACCACACGCCAGTTGACCGAAGAACTGCTTGCCAGTGCTGGCGTCAGTTTTGGTCCGCTGCTGGAAATCGGCAGCCGGGAATCGATTCGTGAGGCGGTGTTGCGCAATATCGGCATCAGTATCATCGCCCGCCAGGAAGTCCCCCACGACCCGCAACTGCGAGTGCTGACCCTGGAAAGTGCGCCGGTTATCCACGAGTACCTGTACTGCCTCAAAGAGCGCAAGGCCGCGCGTTTGCCAGCAGCATTTCTGGGGCTGGCGCAGGAAATGGCTCCGGCCTGAGACTTTGGGTTTTTGAACAGGCGCAAGCCCTTCGGGCTTGATCGCAGCCTTCGGCAGCGGCTACAGAGTGTGGATCACCCAAATTCACCAATACCACTATCGGCAGCTTTGGCCTTGCTGCCACATCTTGTACGCATTGCGTCTCTAGGATGAGCCCCATCTGCTTGATGAGGTGCACCCATGAACCGCTCGAACGCAACCGCTTTGACCCAACCCGGCGTACCGATGAAGGTGCGCAATGTGAGCAAGCGCTTTGGCGCCTTTACCGCGCTGGACAACGTCTCGCTGGAAGTGGCCGCCGGTGAACTGGTGTGCCTGCTCGGGCCCTCCGGTTGCGGCAAAACCACGTTGCTGCGTTGCATCGCCGGGCTTGAGCGCCAGGACAACGGCGCCTTGTATCTGGGTGAACGCGATGTGTCTGAGCTTGCACCTCAAGCCCGCGACTACGGAATTCTGTTCCAGTCCTACGCCCTGTTTCCCAATCTGACTGTTGAAGCCAATATCGCCTACGGCCTGGCGGGCAGCAATCGCGATGTGGTGCGCAAACGCGTTGGCGACATGCTGGAGCTGGTGGGCTTGACCGGCAGTGAAAAGAAATTCCCGGGCCAGCTTTCCGGTGGCCAGCAGCAGCGTGTTGCACTGGCCCGAGCCTTGGCGCCAGCGCCCTCCTTGCTGTTGCTCGATGAGCCGATGTCGGCTCTCGATGCCCGGGTTCGCGAGCACCTGTGTACCGAACTGCGCCAATTGCAGCGCAGCCTGGGTATCACCACATTGATGGTGACCCACAATCAGGACGAAGCCATGCTGATGGCCGACCGCATCGCCGTGATGAACAACGGCAAGGTCGAGCAATACGCTACCCCGCAAGAAATCTACGATAAACCCGCCACCCCGTTTGTCGCCGAGTTTGTCGGCCAGGGTAACTGGCTGCCGTTCCAGCGCAACAGCGCCAGTCACGCCCAGGTAGGCGGGATGAGCATGCGCTTGGCAGACGATGCCGGACGTGCCGCCTCGGGCCGCCTGTTCTGCCGCCCCGAAGCCATCAGCGTGAACCCGGTGCTGCATCAGGAAAATCTGTTCCCGGCTCGGGTGCGGGAAATCACCTTTCTCGGTAATCGCTGCCGCATGAGTTTTGAACTCAACCATTTACCGGGCCACGCGCTGACAGCTGAAGTCGGCAGTCAGGACCTGCCGCGGCTCGGCGCCCCGGACATCTTTGTCGCCCTGCCGCCGGGCAGCTTGCAGGTGTTTGCCTAAGATGGCCGCTGAAATGGCCCTGCCATTGCCCGGTAAAATGCCGCGCAAAGCTTCCAGAGCGGAACTCGGTGACCGCATTTTCGTGGTTGGCGGCAAACTCCTGTTATTGCTGCTGTTGAGCGTTGCGGTGCTGATGCCGTTGCTGGCGATCTTCTGGCGCGGTTTCAGTGCCGAAGACGGTCAGGGTGGCGGTTGGGTTGCTGCGCGGGAACTGGTCACCAGCGACAACTTCCACTGGCTGCTGGGTAATAGCCTTAAGGTTTCTCTTAGCGTGGCGGCGATTGTGGTACCGCTGGCGTACCTCTTTGCCTACGCCCTGCAACGCACCATGATCCCCGGCAAGCGTATCTGGCGCGGGCTGTCACTGCTGCCGCTGATGGCGCCGTCGATGTTGCCGGGTATCGCACTGGTGTACCTGTTCGGTAACCAGGGCATGTTGCGCGGGCTGATTTCGGACAATATCTACGGTTTCTGGGGCATTGTTCTCGGCGAAGCGATTTATACCTTCCCTCATGCCTTGATGATTTTGCTGTCGGCCCTGTCGCTGGCCGATGCACGCCTGTTTGATGCAGCTTCGAGCATGGGCGCCGGACCCTTCAAGGCGTTTCGCAGCATCACCTGGCCGGGCACCAAGCAAGCGGTATTCGCTGCGTTCTGTCTGGTGTTCACCCTGACCATCACCGACTTCGGCGTGCCCGTGGTGGTGGGGGGCGACTATCAAGTGCTAGCGCTGGAAGCCTACAAGGCCGTAGTCGGTCAGCAGCAATTCGGTCGCGGCGCCTTGATCGGCATGGTCCTGCTGCTGCCTGCACTGTTCAGCTTCGGCGTCGATGCCTGGTTGCGCCGCCAGCATGGTGATTCCATGAGCGGCCGTGCCCAGGTGTTCAAACCGGTGCCGTCTAAAGTGCGTGACCGCTGCTATCTGGCCATTGTGCTGTTGATTTGCGCCACCTTGCTGCTGGTATTCGGGATGGCGGTGTACTCATCGTTGGTCAAATTCTGGCCGTACAACCTGTCGTTGTCGCTTGCTCATTACCAGTTCAACGACACCGCAGGCGGTGGCTGGCTGGCCTATCGCAACAGCGTGACGATGGCGCTGTGTACCGCCTTGATCGGTAGCGCGGTGATCTTCACCGGTGCCTACCTGATGGAAAAGACCAGAAGCCAGAAAGGCCTCAACCTGGCCCTGCGCATGCTCAGTTTCGTGCCGATGGCCGTACCCGGTTTGGTACTGGGGCTGGGCTATGTGTTCTTTTTCAACCTGCCCGGCAACCCGCTGCACGTGCTCTACGGCACCATGACCCTGCTGGTGGTGTGCACCATTGCTCACTATTTGACCACCGCCCAAATGACCGCCACCACCGCACTGCGTCAGCTCGACGGCGAGTTTGAAGCCGCCGCACTGTCGCTGAAAGCGCCGCTTTATCGCCATTACTGGCGCGTCACCGTACCGATCTGCCTACCGGCGTTGCTGGACATCATCCGTTACCTGTTCGTCTCGGCGATGACCACCGTGTCGGCGGCAATCTTCCTCTACAGCCCCGACACCATCCTTGCTGCGGTGGCGGTGCTGAACATGGACGACGCCGGCAACGTTGGCGGTGCGGCGGCCATGTCGACCCTGATCCTGTTCACCTCGGCGGGTGTGTCCCTGCTCCTGGCCTGGGCTTCGCGCGGTTTGTTGCGCCGCTCCCAGGCCTGGCGCCAGGGCGCTCCTGCTCAATAACCCGTGCCCACACAACCCTGCCCCTACAACGAATAAAGGAACCGCACCATGTTCAAGCCGCTTGCTCTTGCCGCTGCTGTCCTCACCGCGTTTAGCTTTAATGCGTTTGCTGCCAAAACCGAGTTGACTGTGTACACGGCCCTGGAAGCCGAACAGCTCAAGACCTACAAGCAAGCCTTTGAAAAGGCCAACCCGGACGTAGAGATCAAGTGGGTGCGCGACTCCACGGGCATCATCACCGCCAAGCTGTTGGCTGAAAAAGCCCGTCCACAAGCCGATGCGGTATGGGGTTTGGCCGCTTCCAGCCTAGCGATTCTGGATCAGCAAGGCATGCTGCAAAGCTATGCGCCCAAGGATCTGGCCAAGATCGGCGCCAATTATCGCGATGCAGCCAATCCGCCCGCCTGGGTGGGGATGGACGTGTGGGCCGCGACCATTTGCTTCAATACCATCGAAGCCGAAAAGCAGGGTCTGACCAAGCCGGTGAGCTGGCAAGACCTGACCAAGCCCGAGTACAAGGGCAAGATCGTGATGCCCAACCCGGCTTCGTCCGGTACTGGTTTTCTGGACGTAAGCGCATGGCTGCAGACCTTCGGCGAGAAGCAGGGCTGGCAATTTATGGACGACCTGCACCAGAACATCGGCCAGTATGTTCACTCTGGTTCCAAGCCTTGCAAACTGGCGGCTGCGGGCGAATTCCCGATTGGTATTTCGTTTGAATACCCGGCTGTGCAGCTCAAGCGCCAGGGCGCACCGTTGGACATCGTGTTGCCAAAAGAAGGCCTGGGTTGGGAAATCGAAGCGACTGCGCTAATCAAGGGTTCGCCGCACGAAGAAGCGGCGAAAAAACTCGCTGACTTCTCCGCAAGCCCGGCGGCGATGGAGCTTTATAAAGAGAACTTCGCCGTCCTCGCTCAGCCTGGTATCGCCAAGCCGCAGACCGAACTGCCAGCGGATTACGAGCAGCGTCTGATCAAGAACGACTTTGCCTGGGCTTCGAAAAATCGCGACAGCATCCTGACCGAATGGCGCAAGCGCTATGACGGCAAGTCCGAGAAAGTGGCGCAGTAATTCTCGACGCTACGAATAAATCTGTGGGAGCGGGCTTGCTCGCGAAGCAACTGACGCGGTGCATCTGTTACACCGCAGCGATTCAAGCGCGAGCAGGCTCGCTCCCACAGGAGAGTAAGGTTGCCCTTCAGGACATCATTATGACTCAACCCATCCTTATCGTCGGTGCCGGCATCCTCGGCCTGTCCCACGCCTACGCCGCCGCAAAACGCGGGCTCAAGGTGCACGTCTTCGAGCGCACCGCCACGCCCTTGGGCGCCTCGGTGCGCAACTTTGGCCAAGCGCTGGTCACCGGCCAGCCACCGGGCGTGATGCTCGATCTGGCCCAGGCCAGCCGCAGCATTTGGGCTGACTGGGCGCAGCGCGCAGGCTTTGATCTCAAGCGCAATGGCTCGTACCTGTTCGCTCGCACCGAAGCCGAAGAGCACTTGCTCGAAGCCTTCTGCCAAGGCCGGGCGCAGGAATTTGGCTATCGCGCCGAACTGCTGCGCGGGGCGGCAATGGATACGCTGTATGGCGGCCAATTCAGCCATCACCGCGCTGCCTTGCACGGCTTGGACGATCAGCAGGTTTACTCACGGGAAGCTATCCCGGCGCTGATCGCTTGTCTGCAACGAGATTTGGGCGTCGAGTTTCATTTTTCGACCCTGGTGCGCGAGGTCGAGCCCGGCCAGGTCCACACGACGTCGGGCAGTTTCAAAGGCTCACAGGTGATTGTGTGCTCGGGGCATGATTACCTGACTTTGCTGGCTGAGCCACTGGCCAAACTTGACCCGCAGGTTTGCCGTCTGCAAATGCTGCGCGTGCGGCCCACGGTCGATTTGAAGCTGCGGCACGCGCTGCTGACCGGGCTGAGTTGTGTGCACTACGGGGCTTTTGCTGACTTGCCAGAAGCTGCGGCAGTACTGTCCGAAATTCAGCGCAACCACCCGAATCTGGATGAGCACGGTATTCACCTGCTGATCAGTCCCACGCCTTACGGTGATTTGATCGTCGGCGATTCTCACGATTACAGTCGTGATCCGTCGCCTTTCAACGGCGAACAGGTCGATAACTGGATGCTACAGCTATGCGAAGAAACCCTTGGCTGTGAAGTCCAAGTGGTCGAGCGCTGGCAGGGCGTCTATGGTGCAAAGGGGGCCAAACCCTTCACCTGGCTGGAGGTGGCGCCCGGCTTGAATGCGGCGCTGATGCACACCGGCGTGGGCATGAGCGTGGGCCCGGCGATGGCCGAGGGCAATATCGCCCGGATGCTGGAGGAGATGTGATGACACGCGCACAGCAAGTGGTTGAAGAGGTTTTTGGTTTGTATCAGCAATACGGCACTGACGATTACATCGGCGAGCCGGTGTCGCAAATTGAGCATATGTCCCAGGCCGCGCAGTTGGCGCTGAATGAGGGCTGTGACGACGAGGTGGTGTTGGCGGCGTTCTTTCACGATATTGGCCACTTCTGCGTCAATGATGCAAAGAACATGGATGGCTATGGGGTGGTCAGCCATGAGCAGGTAGGCGCCAGTTATTTGCTCCGCGCCGGGTTCAGCGAGCGGCTGGTCAAACTGGTGGAATACCACGTACAGGCCAAGCGCTACCTGACCTTGCGTCAGCCGGGGTATTACGATTTGCTGAGTGAAGCCAGCATTCGAACGCTGGGGTATCAGGGCGGGGTGATGAGCGAGGTTGAGGCGGATGCGTTCGAGCAAGACCCGCTGTGCCAGCTCAGCCTGCGCATGCGCATGTGGGACGAGCAGGCCAAGGAGGAGCATGTGCCGCTGATGGACCTGCAAATTCTCAAGGACAAGGCTGTGCGCCTGTTAGAGGCTTAAGCACCGCTCCCACAAAAAAGGTCAGATCTGCTGGGCCAACACCTCGATCTGCTCCTGGCGCTCAGCCTGACTCAACTTCGGATGCGGGTTAAGCGACGACCATTGCGGGTGCGCCCGGGCCTTGTTCAGGGCTTCAGGCAATTTGCCTTCGCGCCAGGTCTTGTCCTGCGGGGTGGCGACCTTGATGCTGTCCACCGCCGCATGCCCTCGCGCATTCAACGCATGCAGCAATTGCCGTTGGCGCAAGGCCAGCAGGCGCAGCACGCTGTCGTCCACGGTCAGTTCGCGCTGGCCCTTGAGCTTGCCCAACAAGCGACTGCCGTAGCTGCGTGCGGTTTGCAGTGCGCCACCGGCAATGGCCCCGGCCAGTGCGGCGGCGCCCAAGGTCAGGCCGCCGACCATCAAGTCCACACCCGCCCCGGCCGCCGCGCCTGCGGCAATCCCGCCTCCTAGCCGAACACCCAAGTGCTTGAGGGTTTCAGGGTTGAACAAGTCATCGCCCCAGCGTCCGTCGAGCAACGGCAAGTCGCTGGCGGCGGCGTCGCTGTTACGAAAACCATATAACTTGAGCATCGCTTCTACGCAGCGCTGCTCGCGTTGGCGGATGACTTCGCGCAGTTGTTGGGTCGCTTGCTGCTCGGCGATTTTTTCGCTGGCCACACTGCGTCGGCACGCAGCGCAGTCGATCAACAGTTCGGCGATCAAGCGCAGTGCACTGTGCTTGCGGGCTTCGCGCTGGGCCTCTTGATCGGTGATTAGTCGTTGCAGTGCCCCCCGTGAATGCTCCAGCAGCAGTGCCAGGCTTTCGTACAAACGGCGCTCGCCATCTTCGGGCGGGGCCACGCTGTCAAACCGTACCAGCGCATGCAAGCCGAGGCGGGCCAGAGCTTCGCGCCACTCGGGCTCGCGGTGCTGCGGGCTGCTGACAAAGTTGAGCACCGGCAGCAGCGGCTTGCCGCAACTGGCCAGCACACTGAGTTCGTCGCGGTATTTGGCCAGTACCGGTTCGCGGGCGTCGATCACATACAGCCCGGCATCCGAGGCCAGCAATTGGCGCAGCACCTTGGCTTCTTGCTCAAAGCGCTGGCGCGCCTCGCTGCCTTCGAGAAAGCGGGCCACCCGCGCTGGGCCATCAAGACGCTCGCCGGGGTGGTCGAGGCGCTCAAGATAATCGAGCAGGGCAATGGCATCTTCCAGCCCCGGTGTGTCGTACAGCTCCAGCAGTGGTTCGCCGTCTACCGACAGCCGCGCCCCTTCGACATGGCGCGTGGTGCTGGGGCGATGGGACACCTCGCCAAAGCCGACATCACGGGTCAGAGTACGCAGCAACGAGGTTTTACCGACATTGGTGTGGCCGACTACGGCCAGCGTCAGTGGTTTAGTCATGACCTGTCTCCAGCCAGTTCAACGGCGCGCTGGCTGCGAACGGTAGCCCGAGCTTTTCCAGCGCTGCGTGCCAATCACCCAGGCGGTCGGCATCCAGTGCCTGGCCGGGTGGGGCTTGTAGCAGCCAAATGCGGGTTTCGCGGGCACTGCGCGCCAGCTCGCCGATCAGCGCCAAGCTGCCGCGATCCGGCGAACGGCGCGGGTCGCAAGCGATGGCGAGCCTGGCAGGTGGGAAGCGGGTCATTTGCTCCAGCAGTTTTTGCCGGGATTCGCGGCTGTCGAGAATGCCCGCGTCCTTGACCGTGGCGGGCAACTTGGGTGGCCACGGGTGCTGGTCATCCAGCTCAATGGCCACAAGCAATGCGCCATCGGTGTGCAAATCGCTATGGCCCGCCTGCACGGTGTGCAATTGCTCGGGGGCTATGTCGTTGACGCCCAGACGTTCGCTGCTGGGCATCAGGCGCTCGCGCAGCTGGCTGTAGCCAGGCAGGTTAAGGTCCAGTTGCAGGGCGTTGCGCCCGCTTTTCCAGCGCCACAGGCACAAAGCTGCCAGTACCAGACGCGGGATCACGCCATAGATCAGCACCACGCCTACCAACCAGACGGCCCACGCCTGACGCACCAGTTCGTTGTTATAGAGGCGGGTGTCGTTGCTGATGCGGATCATCTCCACGGTCGGTACGCCAAAACCCAGCCAGTTGGGCAGGGCGCCGAGGGCACGGGTGGCGGCGACAAACACGTCGGCACCCAGGATCGTGGTTTCCCAGAGAAAGCCATAGCGGCGGGTGGCCATCAGCAACAGCATCATCACCAGCGCGCTGAGCATCGCCAGCAGCCACAGGCCATTGACCAGCGTGCCGAGTGCCCAGCGATTGAGTTTGCGCCGTTGCAGCAACAGCAATAGAGCCGGGGCCAATTGTGCGGCCTTGGCGTCACGGGCGAGCTTTTCGCTGAGCCACAACCATAGGCGGCCGAGGCTGGCACCGTGTTCACCGGCAAACAGCAGGCCCGTTGCCCAACTCAGCAGCAGTATGAGGTTGAGCCCGAGCAGGCTGCCCAGTGCCCAGAACACGTTGACCGGGGTTTGCCCGTCGCCCAAGGCAGCAAACGCAAGACCGGCGCCACTGATCACCGCCAGCACGGCCAATACCAGCAGCGCCAGTCGGGCACCTTGCAGCCAGTGCTGCATGGCACTGAGCAAACCGTCACGCTCGGCCAGCCACAGAGCGCGGTTTTGCAGGCGAGTGGACAAGTCACCGGCTGTGGTGCGAGCACGGCGATTGGCTTCAAGGTCGTCCAGCGGGCCTGCGTGTTCTTCGCGCAGGCGCACGGTTTCGGTCAACCAGAGGCGTTGTAATGGGGAAAGTTGAGTCACGCGACATTCCATTCAAGTGAGCCAAGAGCATAACCGCTGTTACGTCGGACGGGGTACTGCCGGCTCGGGTTGCTCTGGTATCCTCGCCGGCATGAAAAAATCACTCCCCCTTAGCCTGATCGCGGCACTCGCTGAAAACCGCGTGATCGGCGTCGACAACAGCATGCCGTGGCATTTGCCTGCGGATTTCAAATATTTCAAGGCCACTACCTTGGGCAAGCCGATCATCATGGGTCGTAAAACCTGGGATTCGTTGGGCCGCCCGTTGCCGGGTCGTTTGAACCTGGTGGTCAGCCGTCAGACCGGTTTGCAGCTCGAAGGTGCCGAGGTGTTTGCATCGCTGGACGCTGCGGTTGAGCGCGCCGAGACATGGGCAGCCGAGCAGGGCGTCAGTGAAGTGATGTTGATTGGCGGTGCGCAGCTGTACACCCAGGGGCTGGCGGATGCCGACCGTTTGTACCTGACGCGGGTGGGCCTGAGCCCGGAAGGCGATGCCTGGTTCCCTGAGTTTGATCAGGCGCAGTGGAAGTTGGTATCAGAAGAGCTGCACGGGGCGGCGGATGGCAAGCCGGCGTTCAGCTTTGAAGTGTGGGAAAGGGCTTAAAGGCAAGCCATTACTCTGTGGGAGCGGGCTTGCTCGCGATTGCATCACCGCGTTGGTACAGACAAACCGCGTTGCCTGAATCGCGAGCAAGCCCGCTCCCACATGAGTGGGCGCGGGGTCAGTCAGGTATTAAGCGTGCGCCAGATCACCGTGATCGTCTTCAGCCAAAATGGCCTTGTCGGTCTGGTTCAGAATCTGACTGGTCACCGTACCGGCCACCATTGAACCGCTGACGTTCAGCGCCGTACGGCCCATGTCGATCAACGGCTCGACCGAAATCAGCAACGCCACCAGCGACACTGGCAAGCCCATCGCAGGCAGCACGATCAGTGCGGCGAAGGTTGCACCACCGCCCACACCTGCCACGCCCACCGAGCTCAAGGTCACAATCGCTACCAGCGATGCGATCCACATCGGGTCCAGCGGGTTGATGCCCACGGTCGGGGCAACCATCACCGCCAGCATTGCCGGGTACAAACCGGCACAGCCGTTCTGGCCAATGGTGGCGCCAAACGAGGCCGCAAAGCTGGCAATGGAAGACGGAATCCCCAGACGGCGGGTTTGTGCTTCGATGCTCAGCGGAATGCTGGCGGCGCTGGAGCGGCTGGTGAAGGCAAAGGTCAGTACCGGCCAAACCTTGCGGAAAAAGCGCAGCGGGTTAACCCCGGAAACCGACACGATCACACCGTGAATCACGAACATCAGCGCCAGGCCGATGTAGGACACCACCACAAAACTACCGAGCTTGATGATGTCTTGCAGGTTGGACATGGCAACCACTTTGGTCATCAGGGCCAGTACACCGTATGGGGTCAGCTTCATGACCAGACGTACCAGACGCATTACCCAGGCTTGCAGGGTGTCGATGGCGCTGAGGATCTTGCCGCCTTTTTCCGGCTCGTCCTTGAACAGTTGCAGTGCGGCTATACCCAGGAATGCAGCGAAAATCACCACGCTGATGATCGACGTTGGCTTGGCTCGGGCCAAATCGGCAAACGGGTTTTGCGGGATAAACGACAGCAGCAGTTGCGGCACATTCAGGTCTGAAACCTTACCCGCGTAGTCGCTCTGGATCACTTGCAAGCGGCTCATTTCCGCTGCGCCCGCGACCAGGCCATCGGCGGTCAGGCCAAACAGGTTGGTCAGGCCGATACCTACCAGCGCCGCGATCATGGTGGTGAACAGCAGCGTGCCGATGGTCAGGAAGCTGATCTTGCCCAGGGACGAGGCATTATGCAGACGGGCTACAGCGCTGAGGATCGAGGCGAATACCAACGGGATCACGATCATTTGCAACAGTTGCACGTAGCCGCTGCCGACCAGATCGAACCAGCCGATCGAGGTTTTCAGGGTCGGGCTGTCTGCGCCGTAGGTCATGTGCAGGCACAGGCCGAAGACCACGCCGAGAACCAGTGCCAGCAAGACTTTTTTCGCCAGGCTCCACGCGGTATGGCGGGTCAGCGACAAGCCGAACAGCAACGCGAGGAACACCAGCAGATTGAGGATCAGCGGGAAATTCATGAAAGCTCCGAGGGACGACTTGTACCAGTCTTGGGATGTAACAATTTCGAACCGGAAATGCTAACAGGTTGATATATCTACAAATATACCGATGTGGAATGACTACCTTGGATTTTGGAATAAGGCGCGTGGCGCATTCAAGACGCTGGCGGTCGCGCCCAGATTAAAACTGTCACACAGGTTTGTTAGCTTCGATGCCTTTGACGTGGAGCATAGCTGATGAAACTGACCGCCAAGTTGATCGCTGCAACCCTGTGCCTGGGCCTTACGGGCCAAGCGTTGGCCACAGAATTGAAACACTGGCCCGCTGACCAGGCCAAGCAGCTGGAGGCCATGATCGCCGCCAATGCGAACAAGGGCAACTTTGCGGTCTTTGACATGGACAACACCAGCTATCGCAACGATCTGGAAGAGGCCTTGCTGCCTTATATGGAAAACAAGGGCCTGATCACCCGCGACAGCCTCGACCCGTCACTCAAGCTGATCCCGTTCAAAGACACTGCCGAGCACAAGGAAAGCCTGTTCAGTTACTACTATCGCCTGTGCGAAGTCGACGACATGGTCTGCTATCCGTGGGTGGCCCAAGTGTTTTCCGGTTTTACCCTGCAAGAGCTCAAGGGTTATGTGGACGAGTTGATGGCGTCGGGCAAGCCAGTACCGGTCACTTACTTCGAGGGTGATGTGGTCAAGACCTCCGAGATTCAGCCGCCCAAGGTGTTTACCGGTCAGGTCGAGCTGTTCAACAAGCTGATGGAGAACGGCATCGAGGTCTACGTGATGACCGCTGCCTCGGAAGAATTGGTGCGCATGGTCGCGGCCGATCCCAAGTACGGCTACAACGTCAAACCGCAGAACGTGATTGGCGTGAGCACATTGCTTAAAGACCGTAAAACCGGTGAACTGACCACGGCGCGCAAACAGATAAGCGCCGGTACTTACAATGAAAAAGCCAACCTGGGGCTGGAACTGACGCCGTATCTATGGACCCCGGCGACTTGGATGGCGGGCAAGCAGGCGGCGATCCTGACCTATATCGATCAGTGGAAAAAACCGGTGCTGGTGGGTGGCGATACACCGTCCAGTGATGGCTACATGCTGTTCCACGGTGTAGACGTGGCCAAGGGCGGGGTGCACCTGTGGATCAACCGCAAGGACAAATACATGGCGCAGTTGGAAGGCATGATGGCCAAGAACGCGGCGGCGCAGGCCAAGGAAGGTTTGCCGGTGACGGCGGACAAGAATTGGGTGATCGTCAAGCCTGATCAGATCCAGTAATTCCTGTGGGAGCGGGCAAGCCCGCTCCCACAAGGGCGGTTATGTTGCCCATAAAAAATCCCGGCACATGGCCGGGATTTTTTTTGCTCAGCGTATTGGCTTATGGCACCAATTTGTCCAGCAGTGCTTTATCACGCACCGCGCCCTTGTCGGCGCTGGTGGCCAGCAAGGCGTAGGCCTTGAGGGCGGTGGTGACTTTGCGCGGACGCACTTCTACCGGTTTCCAGCCTTTCTTGTCTTGCGCGGCACGGCGAGCGGCCATCTCTTCGTCGCTGATCAACAGGTTGATCGAGCGGTTAGGAATGTCGATCAGCACTTTGTCGCCGTCCTGCACCAGACCAATCGCGCCGCCAGCAGCCGCTTCCGGCGAAGCGTGGCCGATGGACAGGCCGGAGGTACCACCCGAGAAGCGACCATCGGTGAGCAAGGCGCAAGCTTTGCCCAGGCCTTTGGATTTCAGGTAGGAAGTCGGGTAGAGCATTTCTTGCATGCCCGGGCCGCCTTTCGGGCCTTCGTAACGGATGATCACGATGTCACCGGCTTTCACTTCGTCAGCCAGAATGCCGCGTACGGCGCTGTCCTGGCTTTCGAAAATCTTGGCATTACCTTCAAACACGTGGATCGATTCGTCGACACCAGCGGTTTTGACTACGCAGCCATCCAGCGCGATGTTGCCGTACAGCACGGCCAGGCCGCCTTCTTGCGAGTAGGCATGCTCAACGCTACGGATGCAGCCGTGTTCACGGTCGTCGTCCAGGGTTTCCCAGCGGGTCGACTGGCTGAACGCGGTTTGCGTCGGGATACCGGCCGGACCGGCCTTGAAAAAGGTGTGCACGGCTTCGTCGTCAGTCTGGGTGATGTCCCATTTGGCGATGCCTTCGGCCAGGGTCTTGCTGTGTACCGTCGGCAGGTCGGTGTGCAACAAGCCGCCACGGGCCAGCGAGCCGAGGATGGAGAAAATGCCGCCAGCGCGGTGCACGTCTTCCATGTGGTACTTCTGAATGTTCGGCGCCACTTTGCACAGCTGCGGCACGTGGCGGGACAGACGGTCGATGTCTTTAAGGTCGAAGTCGATTTCGGCCTCTTGGGCCGCGGCCAGCAAGTGCAGGATGGTGTTGGTCGAACCGCCCATGGCGATGTCCAGCGTCATGGCGTTTTCGAACGCCTTGAAGTTGGCGATATTGCGCGGCAATACCGACTCGTCGTTCTCGACGTAGTACTGGCGGCACAGGTCGACAATGGTGCGGCCGGCTTGCAGGAACAACTGCTCGCGGTCGCTGTGGGTCGCCAGTGCCGAGCCGTTACCCGGCAGGGCCAGGCCCAGGGCTTCGGTCAGGCAGTTCATCGAGTTGGCGGTGAACATGCCGGAGCACGAACCGCAGGTCGGGCAAGCGCTGCGCTCGTACTCGGCAACCTTCTCGTCAGAAGCGCTGGAGTCGGCGGCGATGACCATGGCGTCTACCAGGTCCAGGCCGTGGCTGGCGAGCTTGGTTTTGCCCGCTTCCATTGGCCCGCCCGAAACGAAAATCACCGGGATGTTGAGGCGCAACGAGGCCATCAGCATGCCTGGGGTGATCTTGTCGCAGTTGGAGATGCACACAATGGCGTCGGCGCAGTGGGCGTTGACCATGTACTCCACGGAGTCGGCGATGATCTCGCGGCTCGGCAGCGAATACAGCATGCCGTCATGGCCCATGGCGATGCCGTCGTCTACGGCAATGGTGTTGAATTCCTTGGCAACGCCGCCAGCGCGTTCGATCTCGCGGGCAACCAGCTGGCCCATGTCTTTCAGATGGACGTGGCCGGGTACGAACTGGGTAAAGGAGTTGGCAATGGCGATGATCGGCTTCTTGAAGTCGGCATCTTTCATCCCCGTGGCGCGCCACAAAGCGCGGGCACCGGCCATGTTGCGGCCGTGGGTGGAGGTTTTCGAACGATAGTCAGGCATGGAGCAACTCCGGGCGGCTAATCAGGTAACAAACAGGGAAGTGAGCTTCTAATGACTGACGGATCACACAGAAAATGACTACGTAACCGCTAGCTGCCGTGAACGCTGCGGGATCGCCGCGCGCCTGGGCCTGAGCTCATAAACCCGCCGGGGATGATTGGCGATGAATACGTCGATTCTACACGGCTGGCGGGCGGAGGGAATGGGCCTGTAGGTTGCTCCAGGGTTGTTTGCAGTAATGGGTATCTAGGCGTTCAAGGCTTTCAAGTTATAAAGTGCAGGAATGATTCTTGAATGGGCTCTGTGAATGCTAACCCTCAATCGTACTGTCAAAACATATCTGGCCATCGGCCTGGTGCAGGGGCTAGTGCTGTGGCTGGCGACTTCCATGGGCGATACCGGGGTGAGGTATGCGCTGATAACGGCGGTGCTGGTGGGCGGTATCAACCTGTTGCTGCTGGGTGAGAACATCCGCCAACGCGGCGTTGCATGGTTGGTGCTTGGGCTCACGGCAGTGATGGCGGCGATCAGTGGCTGGGTGTTTTTGGACGGCGATGAGTATTGGCGCGCCGGTAGTTGGCTGGTGGGTAGCTGGAGCTTCTTTGGCGTAGTGATTACCTACGTGTGCACGGTGTTTATCCTGAGCTGGCCGACCCGCGAAGGGCGCTTCCCGCGCTACGAAGATCTGTTTCGCCATGCTTGGGATACCGTATTTATCGTCTTGCTGGGCGTGCTGTTGAACGCAGTGTTTTGGGCGTTGCTGTTGCTGTGGGGCGGGTTGTTCAAGATGCTCGGGATAGTGGCGCTGAACAAGCTGTTCTCAACCGACGGGTTTATATGCGTCAGCTTGGCGATGGTGTTTGCCCTGGGCGTGCATATGGGCCGTGAAAAGGATCGGGTCATCGGTCTGTTGCGCGGGATTTTGCTGGCGCTGTGCCGCTTCCTGCTGCCGTTGAGTGCGCTGATTGTCATTGTGTTCAGCTTTGCCTTGCCCTTTACCGGGCTGGAACCGATCTGGGACACCGGTTATTCGACGCCGATCATGCTGTGGCTGGTGGCGGTCAATCTGTTTTTGCTCAATGGGGTGTTTCAGGACGGGACCCAGGGCAGCGGTTATCCAACCTGGCTGGTACGGGTGATTGACCTGTGCCTGCTGTGTTTGCCGGTGCTGGTGGTATTGGCGGGGTATTCAACCTGGCTGCGCATTGAGCAGTACGGCCTGACGCCGTCGCGGGTTCTGGCCATGCTGCTGGTGTTGGTGATTTTTGTTCACAGTATGGCGGCGCTTTGGGCGGTGCTTGTTCCGCAGCCGGTCTGGCTGGGCAGGTTGCGCCTCAGCAACCCGCTGATTGCGTTGCTGTGTGTGGCGCTGTTGCTGGCGATTCATACGCCGTGGTTCAGTCCGTTACAACTGAGTGCGAACAATCAGGTACAGCGCGTGCTCAGCGGCAAGACGCCGGTAGACACCTTTGATGCAGACACATTGCGCAATCGTCTGGGGCCACAAGGTAAGCAGGCGTACGAGGCTTTATTGGCGCAAGTCGAGCAGGGGCTGGTGTTGACCGAGCCTGGACGAGAAGTGTTGTTGAGGCGTCTCAAGGAAGTGAGCACGGGCAACGGTCCTCGAGAGTCAGACCGGCTGCTGGAATGGATCGGTCCCAAGGTCGAGGGCAGCGAGCAGTTTGACGCGCAGGAAATTGGTGGGCCGTCTTGCTGGGCTCCGGGTTGCGCGCTATGGGCTGTGGATCTGGATCAGGACGGGCAGGTTGAGGTGCTGCAATTGCCCAAGAACAAATGGTCTGAGCCTCTGAGCTTTTACACGCGCGACACACAAGGTAAATGGCGGCGAGCCGGTACCTATGCTGGCGATGAAAGCGCGTTAGCGCTGATTGAGCAAATACGCCAGGGCAACGTGAAAGTGGTGAAACCACGTTATCAATCGCTGCAGATTGGCGGAGTGGAGCTGAGCCCGAAGCTGGAGAAACCTCAAAAGCCCTGAATACTCTGTAGCCGCTGCCGAGGAACGAAGGCTGCGTTCGATTGCGAAGCGATCGTGAAATCAGAATATGCGGTTTAGCAGCTAGACCGGGGGCTCAGATTTTACGATCGCTTCGCAATCGAACGCAGCCTCGTTCCTACGGCAGCTGCTACGGGGCGATGTCCGTCTTAGCTGTTAGGCAGCAAACGGCAAGTGATGCTCTTGATGTAGCGGGTTTCAGCGATTGCTGGGTGAACCGGATGATCCGGGCCCTGGCCGCCGCGCTCCAGCAACTGCATGTTGCGGTCCAGATGACGGGCGCTGGTCAGCAGGATGTTTTGCAGGTCGTCTTCGGGCAAGTGCATGGAGCACGAAGCGCTGACCAGAATCCCGTCCTTGTTCAGCAGGCGCATGGCTTGCTCATTCAGGCGACGGTAAGCGCCTTCGCCGTTTTTCAGGTCTTTTTTGCGTTTGATGAAGGCCGGAGGATCGGCCACGATCACGTCGAAACGCTCTTCGTTGGCTTTAAGTTCCTTGAGGGCTTCAAACACGTCGCCTTCCATGCAGGTAACTTTCTCGGCAAAGCCGTTCAGCGCAGCGTTACGCTCAACACCATCGAGGGCAAAGGAGGAGGCGTCGACGCAGAACACTTCGCTGGCACCAAACGCTGCGGCTTGAATGCCCCAGCCACCGATGTAGCTGTACAAGTCCAGTACGCGCTTGCCCTGAACGTACGGGGCCAGGCGTGCGCGGTTCATGCGGTGGTCGTAGAACCAGCCGGTTTTCTGCCCGCCAATAACTGGCGCTTCGAACTTCACGCCGTTCTCTTCCAGCGATACCCACTCCGGCACCAGGCCAAAGACGGTTTCGACATAACGCTCAAGGCCTTCGGCATCACGGGCAGCCGAATCGTTCTTGAACAAGATGCCGCTTGGCTTGATGACTTGCACCAGTGCCGCGATCACGTCGTCTTTATGCTGTTCCATGGTGGCCGAGGCCAGCTGAACCACCAGAATGTCGCCGAAACGATCAACCACCAGGCCCGGCAGCAGGTCGGAATCGCCGAATACCAAGCGGTAGTAAGGCTTGTCGAACAGGCGTTCGCGCAGGGACAGGGCCACATTCAGGCGGTGAACCAGCAGCGATTTATCCAGTGGCAGCTTGATGTCGCGCGACAGCAAACGGGCGCAGATCAGGTTGTTGGGGCTCATGGCAACGATGCCCAGCGGCTTGCCGCCGGCGGTTTCGAGTACCGCTTGGTCGCCGGCCTTAAAACCGTTAAGCGGTGTGGCGGCTACATCGATTTCGTTGCTGTAGACCCACAAGTGGCCGGCGCGCAGGCGTCGATCGGCATTGGCTTTAAGGCGCAGGCTTGGCAGGGACATGACGTCGCTCCGGGTATTGAAAAGGGCGCGATTATAGCCCTAGACATAACCTTGAGGCTTGGCTGATTCACCGCATTGCGTCGGATCACGGACCCAGCGGCTCGGATATTTCCGCTAGAATCGCCAGCTATCCCAGAGTACGGAGCCTCCATGCCTGAATTACCTGAAGTCGAAACCACCCGCCGTGGCATCGCCCCGCACCTTGAAGGGCAGCGGGTCAGTCGGGTAATTGTGCGCGAGCGGCGCCTGCGCTGGCTGATCCCCGAAGACCTTGATGTGCGCCTGTCCGGGCAACGTATTGTGCTGGTCGAACGGCGTGCCAAGTATTTGCTGATCAACGCCGAAGTCGGCACGCTAATCAGTCATTTGGGCATGTCGGGCAATTTGCGGTTGGTGGAGGCCGGATTGCCCGCCGCCAAGCACGAGCACGTGGATATCGAGCTGGAGTCCGGGCTGGCCTTGCGCTACACCGACCCGCGCCGCTTTGGAGCCATGCTCTGGAGCCTGGACCCGCTGAACCACGAATTGCTGGTGCGTTTGGGGCCTGAACCACTGACGGACCTGTTTGACGGTGATCGGCTGTTCCAGCTGTCACGCAAACGCTCGATGGCTGTAAAACCGTACATCATGGACAACGCCGTGGTGGTGGGGGTAGGCAATATTTATGCGACCGAAGCGTTGTTTGCTGCCGGGATCGACCCACGTCGCGAGGCCAAGAGCATTTCGCGGGCACGCTATTTAAAGCTGGCGATCGAGATCAAGCGGATTTTGGCTGCCGCCATCGAACGTGGTGGAACCACCTTGCGCGACTTTATTGGCGGTGACGGCCAGCCCGGTTACTTCCAGCAGGAACTGTTCGTATACGGGCGTGGTTATGAGCCGTGCAAGGTCTGTGGCACGGAGCTGCGTGACGTCAAGTTGGGCCAGCGCGCCAGCGTGTTCTGCCCGCGTTGCCAGACGTAGCCGTGACGATGCACTTGTAGATACTCTGTTCCAGGTCAGCCTCAGTGGGAGCAAGCCTGCTTGAAGTATCTCTGTAGCCGCTGTCGAGGGACGAAGGCTGCGATTAGCCACCTCGATATGACAGGTATATCGAGGGCTCAGGTTTACGACTGCCGCGCAGTCGACCCCAGCCTTCGTGCCTCGTCAGCGGCTACAGGAGGTGCAAGCACGAATCAGGCCTTACCGGTAATTGCCCGGTACTTTTCCATCAGCTGTTCTTCGGTTTCCGGGTGGGCTTCATCCAGAGGGATGCAGTCGACCGGGCAAACCTGCTGGCATTGCGGTTCGTCGTAGTGGCCTACGCACTGGGTGCACAGGTTCGGGTCGATCACGTAGATCTCTTCGCCCTGGGAAATGGCGGCGTTCGGACACTCGGGTTCGCAGACGTCGCAGTTAATGCAATCGTCGGTGATGATCAGGGACATGGGTACTCCGGCCGGGGCGGTTGGCCCGGGCAACTGAAATCGAATGCGCCAATTGTGCCGCATTGGCGCCCGCAGTGCACGCGGGCGCCGCTTCAGTGGTTATTTCTTGCGAAAACGCTCGGTCAGGG
The DNA here is from genome assembly GCF_025426255.1 of Pseudomonas fragi. GTDB lineage: Bacteria > Pseudomonadota > Gammaproteobacteria > Pseudomonadales > Pseudomonadaceae > Aquipseudomonas > Aquipseudomonas kulmbachensis. Next base: position 266,643 of record NZ_CP104861.1, read on the forward strand.
CCTCGGCCACAACCGGGTGTACAAATTTGTTGATATCGCCGCCCAAGGCTGCGATTTCACGCACCAGCGTCGACGATATAAACGAATAGCGCTCTGATGGCGTGAGGAACAGACTTTCGACATCAGGGGCCAGTTGGCGATTCATGTTCGCCAGCTGGAACTCGTATTCGAAGTCCGACACGGCACGCAGGCCACGCAGAAACACATTGGCATTCTGTTCTTTGGCAAAGTGCGCGAGCAGCGTCGAGAAACCGACCACCTCAACATTGGGCAGGTGTTTGGTGACTTCACGAGCCAGCTCCACACGCTGTTCCAAAGGAAATAGCGGGTTTTTCTTGGTGCTGGCAGCGACAGCAATGATCACATGATCGAACAGGCGCGAGGCGCGTTCGACCAGATCGCCATGGCCCTTGGTAATAGGGTCGAATGTACCTGGGTACAACACTCGGTTCATCGCGTCGTCCTGGCGGGAATCCGTTGGGGAATCGGATGGTATCGCAGCATTCCCGGTCGGCCAAGTCGCCATTCGAAGAAGAAAGCACTATAGACGCGACGAATTAACTGCTTTTTCATGAATTTTTCAGGCGCTCGACCAATTGTGTCGTGAGTTTTGCCGTCAGTCCGTACACCGACAATTGTGGGTTGGCACCAATGCTGGTGGGGAATAACGAGCCGTCGTGGATCGATACGTTACGCAATTGATGATGGCGTCCGAGGCTGTCGGTGACGGCCATTTGAGAATTTTCGCCCATTGCACACCCACCCATTACATGGGCACTGGCCAAGCGTGTTCGATACAACTCAAGGCTCAAACTGTCTATCAGTTCACGGGTTGCGCTCAGGCTTTTCATGTAACGGGCATCGCAGTGCAGCGGCATGACCGCGCTGGCGCCCGCTGCAAACTGGATTTCGGCCATGCTCTGAAAAGCGCGTTTGAGTCCCTCCCAGCCATAGTCGGTGAGGTTGTAATCGAGCACCGGGCTGTCATCGCTGCGCAATTGCACATTGCCGCCGGGGCTGTCGGGATGAAACCCGTCGCGCATCAGCGCCAGCATCATGTGGGTATTAGGCAGTTGGGCCATCTGGGCGGTACTGCTTTGGCCAAAACCGGCAAACAAGGTTGCAGCTAATGCCGGGTGCAACGGTGGTACTTCGAGTTTGTAGCCCATGGGCCCTGTGGTGCCGTCTTTCCATTGAAAGTGATCGGAGTAAATCGACTGTGGCGCACCGTAAAAAGGATTAATGGCGGTAGGGAATTGCGCAGCAGAGAAGTTGACCAGATGCAGAAACGTCCGTTTGCCCAGTCGCTTGTGCGGGTCGGGCGCGTCGGAGCGCATCAGCAGGCCAGGCGTGTTGATGCCACCACCGGCCAGCACGTAATGCCGCGCCTTGACCGTTATCTTGCGGCCCGTAGGGGTTACGCAGCGGCTGTCCATGGCCTGGCATTCCAGGCCGGTAACGTGATCGCCACTGATCGATAACCGCCAGGCGCGGGCCAGATAGAGCAGTTCACCGCCTTTTTCCAGGGTTGCGGGAATGGTGGTGACCAGCATCGATTGCTTGGCGTTGGTCGGGCAGCCCATGCCGCAGTAGCCCAGGTTCCAGCAGCCGCGCACATTGCGCGGGATCACATGCCAGCTGTAGCCGAGCTTTTCGCAGCCGTTGCGGATCACTTCGTTGTTGGCATTGGGCGGGACTTGCCAGGGCGCAACACCCAAGCGCCGTTCCATCTGTTCGAACCAAGGGGCCATCTGCGCTTCGCTGTGGCCCACGACCGCGTGTTCACGGGCCCAGTGCTCCAGGGTCGGCGCCGGGGTGCGAAAACTTGAGGTCCAGTTGACCAGTGTGGTGCCACCCACCGCCCGGCCTTGCAGAATGCTGATGGCGCCGTCCTTGCTCATGCGTCCGACGCCTTCCTGGTACAGGCTGGCGTAGGCCTCGTCTTCGAGCAGTTTGAAATCGCTGCTGGTTTTAAGCGGCCCTTCTTCTATCAGCAAAACCTTGTAGCCCGCTGCGCTGAGAATTTCAGCCGTGGTGCCGCCGCCTGCGCCACTACCGACAATGGCGACGTCTGCCTCCAGTGTGAGGTCGTTCTCCAGCTGCGAGCCATCATAGGTTTTCCAGCCTCGGGCCAGGCCTTCGCGGAACGGATCGGTTACGGGCATAAAGGAGTGCTCTGGAGTGAAATTATTATTGTTGAAAAGCGCTGTTTTTGTAGCCGCTGCCGCAGGCTGCGATAAGGGCCGCAGGACCTTTGTACTAACTTGAATGCGCGGGGTCGCTACGCGGCCCATTGCAGCCTGCGGCAGCGGCTACAAGGCTCTGCTCAGATTTTTGGCGGGCCGGGATAGCCGCAGACGGCCCATGATTGCGGGCATTCGTACCAACTCATCATGACCAGTTGCACCAGCGAGCCATGGCCCATTTTCAACAGGTTCAGACTGCTGTTTTGCCAGCGCTGTAGAAAGTGCTGAATGTGTTCCGGGCTGGCGTTTTCCCATCGGCCCCAAACCCCGGTCAACGGACCGCGTGTCACGGGCATGGCCAATACGTCGAACAGTTGTTGGGTAAGGCCGAGCAGCGCAGGCGACAAGTGATTGAGGTTGTTGTCCAGTTTGTTCAGCGTGGCCTTCGCCGCGTCTGGCATTGATGCTGCGACCACGCTGCCAGCGAGCATGACCGGGATCAGTGCCCGCAAAAAAGCCAGGTCACTGCTGCGCAACACAGAAAACCCGCGAGCGCTGGCGCTGGCTGAGCAGCCGCTGAGGCTGGCAGTCAGCCCGGCAGTGGCCAGTAATGCACTGGCGCACACGCTGACCTTCAAGACCCCGCGACGTGATAGCAGGGCGCTTTCGATACTGAAATCGGGCATGGCCAAGGCTCCGCTAGCGGATAAACAGTTTTTGGATCAGCCGCACCCATTGTCGGTCGTAGGGCGGGTAGATCATCAGTGAGCTGTTCAGGCGCTGCTTGACCAATACCCCTTTGGCTTTGCTGAAGGTCAAGAAGCCTTCGTGGCCGTGGTAATGGCCCATGCCCGAGGGCCCGACGCCACCAAAGGGCAGGTCGTCGATGGCCACGTGCAGCAGCGTTTCGTTGATGCTCACACCGCCTGAGTGGGTGTGCTGGATGACGCGCTGTTGCTCGGCCTTGTTGTAGCCAAAATAATAAAGCGCCAAGGGGCGAGGTCGAGTGTTGATGTAGGCCAGCGCTTGTTCGAGATTGGTGTAGGCCACAACGGGCAACAGCGGACCGAATATTTCGTCTTGCATGACCTGCATGTCGTCGTTCACATCCAGCACCAAGGTGTGGGGCATGCGCCGTCCCTGGCCCTGTTCGTACAGGGGGATCAGGCGTGCGCCCTTGAGCGTCGCGTCGGCCTGCAGTCGTTCAAGACGCTCCAGCTGGCGTTCATTGATGATTGCGGTGTAGTCCGGGTTGTCGATAAGCGTCGGATAAAAGTTGTGCACAGCCTGGCGGTAGGCGTCGACAAAACCGTCGACCCGGTCGTGCGGCACCAACACGTAATCAGGTGCGATACAGGTTTGCCCGGCGTTCAGGGTTTTACCCCAGGCAATGCGCTGTGCGGCATCTTTGAGTGGTACATCGGCCGACACGATGGCAGGGGATTTACCACCCAGTTCCAGGGTCACAGGCGTCAGGTTTTCAGACGCGGCGCGCATCACCTGCTTGCCCACATGGGTGGAGCCGGTGAACAACAAGTGGTCAAACGCCAGGCCGGAAAACGCCACGGCGACATCGGCTTCGCCCAGGACCACGGCCACCATGTCTTCGGGGAAGATGCGCCCCAGCAAATCCTTGAGCCAGCGCCCTGTGGCCGGGGTGAACTCGCTGAGTTTGAGCATGACCCGGTTCCCGGCGGCGAGCGCGCCGACCAAAGGGCCTATCGCCAGATACAGCGGGTAGTTCCACGGCACGATAATCCCGATCACGCCGAGCGGTTGATACATGACCTTGGCGCTGGCGGGCGCAAACATCATGCCCACGCTACGTGACGTGGGTTTGATCCAGCGTTTGAGGTGTCGCAAGGTGTAATCGATGCTGTGCAGGCAAGGCATCAGTTCGGCAAACAGGGTTTCGTCGGGACTGCGGTGGCTGAAATCCTGACTGATGGCATCGATCAGGATTTCACGCTCGGCGCTTAACATCTGGCGCAGGCTTTTTAGCCATTGCTGGCGCTGGGCAAGTGGCGGGAATGGATGAGAAGTGTAGGCCAGGCGCTGTTTGTCGAGCAGGGCCTGGAGATCTCCCTGCAGGGCTGAGGTGTCGTGAACGTGAGTACTGTCGACAGACATGGTTGCTCCAGGCGGTTTTTTTATCGGTTTTTATCGTTGGAGAGCAGTAATGTTTTTAGAGCCTATGCTCTAAGTTGTCAATCGAAGGGCCTGACAGCCGTGTTGTTTATCGATTCAAGGTTAGGCCGTAAGATGCCTTTCGTTTTTAATTTAAGCCCAAGCCTATGGCCATACGACTAAAAACCAGCCAGCGCATCGCCAATAGCAGCCTGGAGCTTTTTAACCAGCTGGGCGAACGCAGTGTGAGCACCAACCACATTGCGGCTCATATGGAGATTTCGCCGGGCAATTTGTATTACCACTTCCCGAACAAGCAGGCGATTATCTCGGTCTTGTTCAGTGAGTACGAAGCGCTGGTATCGGGTTTTTTACACCCACCCGAAGGGCGTTTGCCGAGCGTGGCCGACAAGCGTCATTACCTGCAGCAACTGCTGGATGCGATGTGGCGCTACCGTTTTTTGTACCGCGACATTGAGCATTTATTGCACAGTGACTCGGAGCTGGCCATCCGCTATCGACGTTTTTCACAGCACTGCCTGGTGCAGGCGCAGGCGATCTATGCCGGGTTTGTCGAGGCCGAAATATTGCGCATGACCCCCCAGCAAATCGAATCCCTGAGCTTGAATGCGTGGATTATTCTCACCTCGTGGGTCGGTTTTTTGTGCACTACCCGTGAGAACAGTGATCAGCTCAGCGAGCAGGCGATCAAGCGTGGGGTGTATCAACTGCTGGTGCTGGAGTCGGGTTTTGTCACCGACCAGGCCCGTGAAGCGGTCGATGAGCTGATCAAGGAATATTACGTGCCTCTGGAACATGCGCTGTACGCTCAATAACTGCATTTCACCCCCTCACAGGAGTTCACTATGCCCGTTGCGCAACTGATCAGCCCGCAAGCCCTGAATGAACGTCAGGCGCTGCCCGGTCTGGTTATTCTGGATTGTCGCTTTGCCCTTGAAGACCCTGACTATGGCCGTTGCAGCTATGCCGAAGGGCATATTGCCGGCGCGCAGTTTGCCGATCTTGACCGTGACCTGAGCGGGCCAGTGATTAAAGGCGTGACTGGCCGTCATCCGCTGCCCGATCCGCAGACCTTGCTTGAGCGACTGCGCAGCTGGGGTGTGAATGCCGATAGCGATGTGGTGTTGTACGACGATGGCCCGGGCGCTTATGCCGCTCGGGCATGGTGGTTACTGACCTGGCTGGGCAAGCGTGACGGCGTGTTTATTCTGGATGGTGGGCTCAAGGCCTGGCATGGCGCGGGTTTCCCTTTGAGTCTGGATGCAGCACCGACCTTGCGTGGCACGTTGATGGGCAAACCCGACAGTCATATGTTGCTGAGTGCCGAACAATTGCAAAAACGCCTGACCAAACCGGAGTTGACCTTGATCGACGCCCGCGCTCAACCGCGCTTTCGTGGCGAGGTCGAGCCGATTGACCCGGTCGCCGGGCATATTCCGGGCGCGCAATGTGCGGCATTCAGCGAAAACCTCGACAGCAGCGGGCGCTTTCTGCCTGCCGAGCAGCTCAGGCAGCGTTTCGCCGAAAAGCTCGCGGGCCGTTCGCCCGAGGAGTTGGTGGCTTATTGCGGCTCTGGGGTGACGGCGTGCCACAACCTGTTTGCATTGGGGTTGGCGGGCTATCCATTGGGCAGGCTCTATGCCGGCTCCTGGAGTGAGTGGATCAACGATCCTGCGCGGGGCATTGCTACAGGGGATTGAGCCGTTGCCCCTACACCCTATTGGCGCTGGCCAGTCGATACGCCCCGGGGCCAACGCCGTACACCTTCTTGAATTGCCGACTCAGGTGGCTCTGGTCGGCAAACCCCAATTGCGTCGCGACCTGCAGCGGCAAGCAACCCTGTTGCAGCAAGGCCCGTGCATGGGCAATGCGTTGTTGCATCAGCCAAGTGTGCGGCGGCATGCCAGTGGCCCGTTGAAACACTCGGGCAAAGTGGAACGGTGACAGATTGACCGCCGCCGCAAGTTCTTCCAGTGATGGCGGCTGCGCCAGTCGGGCGTGGAGCAGTTCCTTGGCCTGGCGCACGGCGCGATGCTCGATCCCCGGCTTTGCCGGTAGCGGCAGGCGGGCATGACGGTTGAGCAAGGCAAGCATCATCTGGCGCCATACGGTTTGCTGGTGCAGCGCGGTTTCTGGCCCTTCGAGCAACTGATGCAACTGGAACAACCCGTGGAACAGGTCGCAGTCATACAGCAGTGTGTCGCTGAAGGTTGGCAAGTGCGTCGTGGGCAGCTCCAGTTCGTCAAGTAACTGGTGCAGTTGCGCGTTGTCCGGGTAAAACGCCCGGTAGCGCCACCCAGCATCGTGGCCTTTGTGGCCATTGTGCACTTCGTCCGGATTGATCAGAACCAGCGTGCCGGTGGCGGCCAGGTGCTCGGCGCCCCGATAGCGATACCGCTGGGCACCCGCGATGATCATGCCAATCACAAAACCATCATGAACGTGAGGTACGAAGCGGTGTTCGATGTAGCGTGCCGTGAGCAACTCGACGCCGCTCAGGGGCGGCGCTTGCCAGAAATGGATCGATTCACCCTGCGCGCCGTCCATTACGCAGACTCATGCCCAAGCGCGGCCAGCCATTGCGGAATGCGGCGTTCAAGGTAGTACGCGGGTTTGCCTGGCGAGCCCTCCAGAAACCCGACATGCCCACCCTTGGAGTGCAATTCCAGTTGGGTGCAGGCCGACAGCTCGCTGGCCTCGGGGATACTGTGCCTGAACACGAACGGATCGTCTTCGGACTGGATAATCAGCGTTGGGGTCTGGATGGCGCCCAGGAAGTAACGACTGGAGGCGCGGCGGTAGTAGTCATCGACATTGAGGTAGCCGTTAAGGGGCGCGGTCACGCGGTCATCGAATTCCCAGAAAGTGCGCATTTTGCTCAATGCTTTCACCGAGCCCAACTGGGCCAGTCTGGCCAGACCTTCGTGTTGGGAATCGAGCTGGAACCTGCGTTTCTTGTCTTTGACGTAGGCCAGCATCTCGCGCATGAAGTGCGCTTGATAGACCCTGGAAAATCCCAGGCCAATTCGGTCGGCACACTGGTCAAGCCGGAACGGCACCGATACGGCGACGGCACCTTGCAGGCCGCTGTCGGGACCGCTTTCGCCCAGATACTTGAGCAGCACATTGCCCCCAAGCGAATAGCCTGCGGCATACAACGGTGCCAGTGGATGGCTGGCGCGAAGATGTGCCACGGCCTCGGCCAGATCTTCGCTGGCACCTGAGTGGTAGCTGCGGGTCAGCAGGTTGGGTTCACCCGAACAACCCCGCCAGTTCAGCGCCACACTGGTCCAGCCACGTGCGGCGAGAGCGTTTTGCAACCCCAGTACATAGTGCGAGCCCGATGAGCCGGTCAAACCGTGCAGCACCAACACCACGGGTGCATGGGCCGATGGCGTGCCGTGCCAGTCCAGGTCGAGAAAGTCGCCATCCTTCAACCACAAGCGTTCACGCCGATGTTCAATGGCAGGTTTGGTGCGCCATAACGGTCCCCATAACGTTTGTACATGGGGGTTGCCGAGGCCCAAAGCCGGGGTGAATGGCTTGAGGGGTAGAGCATGGCTGGCTGAAAAAGGCACGGTGGTTCTCATCGGATTACAGGTACGGCGGGTTTCTAAATTGCCACATCAGAGCTTTGCACCCAAGTGCTGCGTGTTCAACTGATGGCTGACATACAAATGTTCGCCAGTATCGGATCAGGCGCTATAACCTCTGGCAGTGCCCGCGGCAGGTACTGCTTGATGTCGTCCAGTTGCGCAGTGCTCATCTGGTCGGCCATCACTTCAAGTGCGACAGCCAGGGCATGGGACAGCCCGGATTGGCCCGCAGGCTCATAGCTCGAGCCGACGCGATACCAGAGCTGCGAGTGAACTACGGCTGCGCGATGGTCTTCTGATCGTTAGAACAGGTTGGGCTTGGGAGGGCAGGTGAGGGCGTTACACAGGTATCTTGTGTACTAAGGCGCGTTTAATGAATCGTCCAAAATCTGTAGCCGCTGCCGCAGGCTGCGATTGAGCCCGTAGGGGTCGCTCTTTTTCAAAAGCGAAGGTCCTTCGGCCCTTATCGCAGCCTGCGGCAGCGGCTACAGAGTATCTACAGGTTTAGCTGTTACTGTGCGATTGCCTCGCGCTGCCACAGGGCGTAGTTCACGCCTCCGGCTTTTTGCTCGCGGTGCAGACGCCAGTTGGCGGGCAGGCCCAGTTCGGACGGGCGCAACTCGCTTTCGGTGTAAACCCAGGCGTCCTCGGCCAGCCAGCCGCGCTGCTCCAGCAGGTCGCAGGCAGGCTTGAGCAGGTCCTTGTTGAACGGCGGGTCGAGGAACACCACGTCGAAGGTGTCACTCGGGGTCGCGTCCAGGTAGCGCAGGGCGTCGGTTTGCTGCACTTCGCCAACAGTGCAACGCAAGATGCCCATGTTCTCGCGAATGTTGGAGATCGCATCGCGGTTGCTGTCCAGCGCCACGCCTTTGGCCGCGCCGCGGGACATGGCTTCGAGGAACAGCGCGCCGCTACCGGCGAATACGTCCAGTACTTTGGCGCCGCCGATATGCGGGGCCAACCAGTTGAACAGGGTTTCACGCACGCGATCCGGCGTAGGGCGCAGGCCCTCTACATGGGGGAAGTCCAGCTTGCGGCTGCGCCATTCCCCGCCGATGATGCGTAACTGACCCGCACCCGAGTGCGATGTGTTTTTTGGCTTTGCCATTAATGCTCCGGAACCCCAAGAGGTTGCTCTGAAGGTTTGTCGGTAGGAGGTGGCAGTGGTTTTTGCGGCACGGTAGGGCCGGCGGTCACTACGACCATTTTGTCGGCGCTCAGGTGCTTGTTCATGGCGTCCTTGACCTGCTCGGTGGTCAGGTCCTGGGACTTCTGCATGAAGGTTTCCAGATAGTCCAAAGGCAAATCATAGAAGCCCATTGCGCCCAGTTGGCCGACGATGGCCGCGTTGCTGGCAGTGGACAGCGGGAAGCTGCCCGCCAATTCACGCTTGGCATCGTCGAGTTCTTTTTGCGTCGGACCGTTTTTCAGGTAGTCAGCCAAAATGTCTTGCACCAGTTTGAGCGTGCCTTCGCTCAATTCGGCACGTGTTTGCAGGTTGATCAGAAACGGACCACGGGCCTGCATGGGTGTGAAGCTGGAGTATACGCCGTAAGTCAGGCCGCGTTTTTCACGGACTTCAGTCATTAGGCGTGTACCGAAACCGCCACCACCGAGGATGCTGTTACCCAGTGCGAGCGCGGCGTAGTCCGGATCAGCACGGTCTATACCCAGCTGAGACAGCAGCAGGTGGGTTTGCTTGGACGGGAACTCGATATGAGTCTGGCCCGCTTTTGGTTCGCCAGGCTGCAGAGTCTTGGTGACGGCCGGGCCTTTTGGCAGGGCGGCAGAGACCTGGGCCGCGATGGCTTCGGCTTCAGCGCGAGACAAGTCGCCAACAATCGCGATCACCGCGTTGCCTGCTGTGTAAGCCTTGTTGTGGAAGGCCTTGAGCTGGTCGATGGTAATTGAAGAGATGCTTTGGGCATTACCATCGCTGGCGTGGGCGTACGGGTGGTCGCCGTACAGGTGCTTGAACAGCTCGATGCTGGCCAGTTTGCCGGGGTTCTGCTTCTGGAATTCAAAGCTGGCCAGCAACTGGTTTTTGATCCGATCCAATGAGTCGGCCGGGAACGCAGGCTTGCCCACAACCTCAGAGAACAGATTGAGCGCCGGGGTGCGTTTGTCGGCGTCACTCAGGCTGCGCAACGAAACTATGGCCATATCGCGATAAGCACCATTGCCGAATTCCGCGCCCAGGCCTTCAAAACCCTGGGCGATGGCGCCGACATCCTTGCCGGCCACGCCTTCATTGAGCATGGCATTGGTTAGCAGGGCCAGGCCGGGGGTGGAGTCGTCTTGGCTGCTGCCTGCTGCGAAGGTCAGTTGCAGGTCGAACATCGGCAGTTGCCTGGCTTCGACAAACAGTACTTTGGAGCCTTCGGCGGTTTTCCAGGTCTGTACGTCCAGCTCACGATGGCTGGGTGCCTTGCCGTCGAGTTCGGCCAAGGATTGCAGCTTGTGCTCGGTCTTGGCCTTATCCAGCGCCTGGCTGGCAACCGACTGGTCGGGGTTGGCGAAAAAGTAGCCGAGTGCGCCAACCAGTACGACGGCGCTCAGACCGAGCAGTGCGTAGCGGGAACCTTTACGCTCACTCATGGGTTTTCTCCTCGGGCAGTACATGCGCAACGCTGAGACGGTCGCGAGTGAAATAGGTGCGGGCCGCTTGCTGGATATCAGCTGGAGTGACCTTTTGCAGATCAGCCAGCTCGGAGTCCATCAGCTTCCAGGACAGGCCGACGGTTTCCAGTTGGCCAATCGAGGTGGCCTGGCTGGTGATCGAGTCACGCTCGTAAACCAGACCGGCAATCACTTGGGCGCGCACGCGCTCCAGTTCTTCAGTGGTAGGCGGGGTCTTTTTCAGGTCGTCGAGCAAGCGCCACAAACCGGCTTCGGTCTGTGCCAGCGTGACTTTTTTCTGACTGTTGGGCATCGCCGAAAGCATGAACAGGCTGTCGCCACGGGTGAACGCGTTGTAGCTGGACGATGCGCCGGAGACCAGTTCTTCGCCGCGTTCCAGTTGGGTTGGCATGCGCGCGCTGTAGCCGCCGTCCAGCAGCGCAGAAATCAGGCGCAGGGCGTTAGCGGTAACCGGGTCTTTGGCGGTGGCAATACTTGGCACGTTAAAGCCCAGCATCAGGCTTGGCAGTTGGGTCTGTACGTGAATCTTGAGCAGGCGCTCACCAGGGGTCGGCAGCTCCAGCGGGATTTTGGCAACCGGGATCTCGCGTTTCGCAACCGGGCCAAAGTAGCGCTGGGCCAGGGCTTTGACTTCGTCCGGGGTTACGTCACCCACCACTACCAGCGTGGCGTTATTGGGCGCATACCACTCTTCGTACCAGTCGCGCAGTTCGCCAACGCTCATGCGCTCAAGGTCGACCATCCAGCCGATGGTCGGGGTGTGGTAGCCGCTGGAAGGGTAGGCCATTGCGCTGAACAGCTCGTAGGCTTTGCTCATGGGCTGGTCGTCGGTGCGCAGGCGGCGCTCTTCCTTGATGACTTCGATTTCGCGCTTGAACTCTTCAGGCGGCAGGCGAAGGCTGGCCATGCGGTCGGCTTCAAGTTCGAAGGCAACGCCCAGGCGGTCGCGGGCCAGTACCTGGTAATAAGCGGTGTAGTCGTCGCTGGTGAAGGCGTTTTCCTGTGCGCCAAGGTCGCGCAGGATCAGAGAGGCTTCACCGGGCCCGACCTTGTTGCTGCCTTTGAACATCATATGTTCAAGGGCGTGGGACAGGCCGGTCTTGCCGGGCGTCTCGTAACTTGAGCCGACTTTGTACCAGACCTGGGATACCACCACGGGTGCACGGTGGTCTTCGCGCACGATGACTTTCAGGCCATTGTCCAGGCGGAACTCGTGGGTAGGCTGTGGTTCGGCCGCCAGGGCCGAAAGCGGGACTAAAACTGTGCTGAGCAACAGGCCAGCAGCGCGGCGGGCTAGAGCGTTCATTCGTTTTTAAACCTGTTGGGCTGCCCGCTTGGCCTTAGCGTCTGCGGGTGAGGAGGTGCTAGGATACTGATCCGTTTTACTGGCGGCCACGCCTATCAGGCCTTTGACGATCAGACGAAGTTTGATCGGGCAGTATAGAAGCCCGCTTGGAAGTGTGGATGTATCACGGTAAATTTCGCTTTTTTGCCGATTTTCCCGTTCCAGACCCGAGTTAATACGAAGCTCACGAGGTGTGTTTTACCCTCGGATCACAGTTGCGTGCGAACAAGCTGACAAAATTGCAGTCTGTTTCACACCGAATATTATTTGCCGGGGCGCCACAGTGGCGCGTCGCTACGATGAGATAGCCGTCCTCCATGTTTGGTTCCAACGACGACAAGAAGAACCCAGCTGCGGCTGGCGAGAAAAAAGGCCTGTTCGGATGGCTGCGCAGAAAGCCGCAGGAAACCGTCGTGGAACAACCCGCGCCTGCTCCCGAAATCACCCCAGAGCCGTTGATCGAGGCCACGCCAGTGGTCGTCGAGGCAACCCCTGAAGTGGTAGTGGTGACGGCAGCGCCTGTTGTTGAGCTGGCCCCTGTCCCACAGATCGTTCCTGAGCCGGCGCCATGGCCGTCCTTGCCCGTTGCCGAAGAGCCGGTGGCGCTGGTCGAGGATGTGCAAGCGCCGCATCTCGTGCCGCCGATCCCTGAGCCTGTGGTTGAAGTGCTTGAGGTGGTCGAGACTTTTGTAGAACCAGAACCAGAACCAGAACCAGTTGCCGTCGTAGCGCCGGTGGTCGTGCCTGTGCCTGTTCCGGTAGTGGCTGCACCTGTACCTGTACCTGTGGTTGAAGCCCCCGCCCCGGCTCCGGTAGTTGCGGCTGAGCCCAAGACCGGCTTCTTTGCCCGTCTCAAGCAGGGTCTGTCCAAAACCAGCGCCAGTATCGGCGAAGGTATGGCCAGCCTGTTTCTGGGCAAAAAGGTTATCGATGACGATCTGCTTGAAGAGATCGAAACCCGCTTGCTGACCGCCGATGTGGGTGTTGAAGCAACGTCGGTGATCATTAAAAACCTGACGCAGAAAGTCGCCCGCAAGCAACTGACCGATGCCGACGCGCTGTACAAGTCATTGCAGGATGAGTTGGCAGCCATGCTCAAGCCGGTTGAGCAGCCGCTGAAAATCGAATCCAGGAACAAGCCTTTCGTGATTCTGGTGGTGGGCGTCAATGGTGCGGGCAAAACCACTACCATTGGCAAATTGGCTAAAAAGCTGCAGCTCGAAGGCAAGAAAGTCATGCTGGCGGCCGGTGATACCTTCCGCGCAGCCGCCGTCGAGCAGTTGCAGGTGTGGGGTGAGCGCAACAACATTCCGGTGATTGCCCAGCACACGGGTGCTGACTCGGCTTCGGTGATCTTTGACGCCGTGCAAGCAGCCAAGGCCCGTGGCATCGACGTTTTGATCGCGGATACTGCCGGGCGCCTGCATACCAAAGACAACCTGATGGAAGAGCTGAAGAAAGTTCGCCGGGTTATCGGCAAGCTCGACGAAGACGCCCCGCACGAAGTGCTGCTGGTACTGGATGCCGGTACAGGGCAGAACGCTATTAGCCAGACCAAACAGTTTGACCAGACCGTTGCTCTTACCGGCCTGGCGTTGACCAAGCTGGATGGCACGGCCAAAGGCGGGGTCATTTTTGCCCTGGCCAAGCAATTCAATATCCCTATTCGCTTTATCGGTGTGGGTGAAGGCATCGATGATTTGCGTGATTTTGAATCCGAACCCTTTGTCCAGGCTCTATTTGCGGAGCGGGAGCGTCCATGATTCGTTTCGAGCAGGTCGGTAAGCGCTATCCAAATGGACACGTGGGCCTGCACGAGCTGAGCTTTCGGGTCCGTCGAGGTGAATTCCTCTTTGTGACCGGCCACTCCGGCGCAGGCAAAAGCACGCTGTTGCGCCTGTTGCTGGCAATGGAACGCCCGACCACCGGCAAATTGCTGCTGGCGGGGCAGGACCTGGGGCAGATCAGCAACGCGCAGATTCCTTTTTTGCGTCGCCAGATCGGCGTGGTGTTCCAGAACCACCAGTTACTGTTTGATCGCACGGTATTCAACAACGTTGCCTTGCCCCTGCAAATCCTCGGGTTGTCCAAGGCCGAGATCGCCAAGCGCGTTGACTCGGCACTGGAGCGCGTGGCGTTGTCGGATAAAACCGATCTGTACCCCGGAGACTTGTCCACGGGCCAACAGCAACGTGTCGGTATTGCCCGCGCCATCGTCCATCGTCCGGCCTTGCTGCTGGCCGATGAACCCACCGGTAACCTCGATCCGCGTTTGGCGGCGGAAATCATGGGCGTATTTGAAGACATCAACCGTTTGGGCACCAGCGTACTGATTGCCAGCCATGACCTGGCGCTGATCGCGCGTATGCGCCATCGCATGCTCACCTTGCAGCGCGGGCGATTGATTGGCGACGGGGAGGCTGCTGTATGAGTGCGACCCGCAGCTCCAAAGTGTCCGAACGCGTAGCGCCCAAGGCCGCCGACCCGCAGCCGCCGAAGAAAAAACACGATGATGACGATGGTCCGACCTTCGCCATGCTGTTTCACGCCTGGGTTGAGGCCCACCGTGCGAGTTTGCTCGACAGCCTCAAACGCCTTGGCAAGCAGCCAATTGGCAGCTTTTTTACCTGTCTGGTAATGGCCGTTGCGCTGAGCTTGCCCATGGGCTTGTCGTTGTTGCTGAACAATGTCGAGCGTCTGGGCGGTTCCTGGCAGCGTGCGGCGCAGATTTCGTTGTATTTGCAGATGGATGCCAGCAGTGAGCAGGGTGAAAAACTCAGCGATCAGATAAAAGGTATGGCGGGGGTGGCTGACGCCGAATTTATCAGCCGCGAAAAGGCCCTCGAAGAGTTCCAGCAGCAGTCAGGGCTGGGCGAAGCGCTGAAAGAGTTGCCTGATAACCCGTTGCCCGGTGTGGTGCTGGTGACCCCGGCCGAAGTCGATAAAGCCACCCTTGAAGCCCTTCGCGAGCGTCTTGCGCAGTTGCCGAAGGTGCAACAGGCGCAACTTGATCTAGTCTGGGTCGAGCGTTTGGCGGCCATCCTGAAGTTGGGTGATCGCTTTGTGTTTGGCTTGACGGTATTGCTGGTATCGGCTTTGCTGCTGGTTATCGGTAATACGATTCGTTTGCATATCGAGAATCGCCGTATCGAAATCGAAGTCATCAAGCTGGTTGGTGGTACTGACAGCTATGTACGCAGGCCATTTCTTTATATGGGTGCGCTTTATGGCTTTGGTGCGGGAGTATTGTCCTGGGGCGTATTGGCATTCGGCTTGGACTGGTTAAATGACGCGGTGGTAGGGTTGGCTGGCTTGTACGGCAGCAATTTTGCTTTGGCGGGTGTGCCGGTAGCCGATGGTCTGTCTCTCTTGCTTGGCGCGGTGCTGTTAGGGTATATCGGTGCATGGATTGCAGTAGCGCGTCACTTACGTGAGCTTTCGCCCAAGTAGTTCCTTTTACACCTGTTGACCTTTTCAGCTTTTTTTGGGAACTTTTTTCTGAATTCCCGGTCAACTTTCGCAGTGCTGAACTGCACGAGTTATGTAAGACGGAGGTTTTTTCGTATGACCACTTCTTTGCAACCTGCGTATGCGTTGGTCCCTGGTGCGAACCTTGAGGCCTATGTAAACACGGTGAACAGCATTCCATTGCTGACACCGGAGCAGGAGCGTGAACTGGCCGAGAGTCTCTACTATGAGCAGGATTTGGGGGCGGCTCGGCAGATGGTGCTCGCCCACCTGCGTTTTGTTGTACACATTGCCCGTAGTTATTCGGGTTATGGCCTGGCTCAGGCTGACCTGATCCAGGAAGGCAACGTCGGCCTGATGAAGGCGGTCAAACGCTTCAACCCTGAAATGGGCGTGCGTCTGGTTTCGTTCGCCGTTCACTGGATCAAGGCAGAGATCCACGAGTTTATTTTGCGTAACTGGCGGATCGTGAAAGTCGCGACCACCAAGGCTCAGCGCAAACTGTTCTTCAACCTGCGCAGCCAGAAAAAACGTTTGGCCTGGCTGAACAACGACGAAGTTCATCGTGTGGCTGAAAGCCTCGGCGTAGAGCCTCGTGAAGTCCGCGAGATGGAAAGCCGCCTGACCGGTCACGACATGGCGTTCGATCCGGCGGCCGAAGCTGACGACGACAGTGCGTTCCAGTCGCCAGCCAACTACCTGGAAGACCACCGGTACGACCCGGCGCGCCAATTGGAAGATGCTGACTGGACCGATAACTCCACCAGCAACCTGCATGAAGCGCTGGAAGTACTGGACGACCGCAGCCGTGACATTCTGTATCAGCGCTGGTTGGCTGAAGAAAAAGCCACGCTGCACGACCTGGCACAGAAGTACAACGTGTCTGCAGAGCGTATTCGTCAGCTGGAAAAAAGCGCGATGAACAAGCTCAAACTGTCGATTGCCGCCTAACACGGCCCGACAATAAAACGCCCCGATCTGATCGGGGCGTTTTTGTTTGTGCGGCGAGCTCACAAAAAACTGGCAGCTTCAATCAGCCCATGGCGCCTTACGCGAGGTGTTCAGGCCGTCGAGGTAGCTGTCCCCGCCCAACTGACTCATTTGCTGGCGAATCCAGCCTGCGCGACGACTCACGTATGAGCTGGGATGGCTGGCGCTCCAGTTCAGCGGGCTGGGTAGCACCGCAGCCAGATAACTGGCCTGCTGGCGCGAAAGGTTCTTGGCGCTTACACCAAAGTGATGCTGAGCCGCCGCTTCGGCCCCAAACACCCCTTCATCCCACTCCGCGCTATTGAGGTACACCTCAAGAATCCGCTGCTTGGGCCAGAGCACTTCAATCAGCCCGGTAAACCAGGCTTCCAGGCCTTTGCGCAACCAGCTGCGGCCAGACCATAAAAACAGGTTCTTCGACACTTGCTGGCTCAGCGTACTGGCGCCGCGCAACGTGCCGCCCTGCTCGTTGTGTACCAGCGCGGCCCGGATCGCTCCAAAGTCAAAACCCCAATGCTCGGGGAACTTTTGGTCTTCGCCAGCCATGACTGCCACTTTGAGGTCGTTGGAAATTTCATTCCAGGGACGCCAGCTGCGTTGCAGGTCAATGGGGTCGCCGTCGAACCACGACTCGACCTTGCGCTCCACCATCAGCGCCGTGCCGGGGGGTGGCACCCAGCGAAAAATCAGCACCAGTAATGCGCTGCCCACTGCGAACCAGAGCAGGGCTTTAAGAATGCGATGAACAAGAAAACGCAGCATAGATGGCTTGGCCGAACCCGTTGAGCGGGCCATTATACAGACCCTGCGCCATTCGATGATCCTGACTGGAGTTACCTCATGCTGCGCGTTTTTTTGATGCTGGCCGCGTTCTTCGGCTTTACCGGTGTTGCGCTGGGTGCATTCGCCGCCCACGGCCTGAAAGGTCGCTTGAGTGAACAGTACCTGGCTATTTTTCATACAGGCGTGACTTACCAACTGGTGCACACCCTGGCTCTGTTCGGTGTGGCCCTACTGGCCACTCATCTTCCAGGGCGTTTGGTGACCTGGGCCGGTGTCTGTTTCGCCCTTGGCATCGTGCTGTTTTCCGGCAGTTTGTACCTGCTGACCATGACCGGTATCAGCAAGCTGGGGATCATCACGCCCTTTGGTGGTCTGGCATTTTTGGCCGGCTGGCTGTGTTTGGGCCTGGCCGCCTGGCGCCTGAGCTAAGCCCGCAAGATGAATGGCTTGGGTCGACCTGACTGATCGGGATAGAATGCTGGCCCCTTAAAATGAAGGCAGCGTCGCGCATGCTCATTCAGTTGAACGGTGAATCCTTTGAACTACCGGACGGCGAGACCGTTGCGGACCTGCTGGCACGTCAGGAGCTGACCGGCCGCAGGGTCGCGGTCGAGCTTAACCTGGACATCGTCCCGCGCAGCCAGCATGCCGAGACGGTACTCAAGGCAGGCGATCAGGTCGAAGTGGTGCACGCCATCGGTGGTGGCTAGGTTTTCGCTCCACCCTTTACGCTCGCCCCCAGTGCACACAATTACAGAGGATTCCCGATGAGCAACGTTCGCACCGACAAGCCTTTTACCCTGGCTGGCCGTACTTATCAGTCGCGCCTGCTGGTAGGCACCGGCAAGTACCGTGACCTTGAAGAAACCCGTCTGGCCATTGAAGCCTCGGGTGCTGAAATCGTCACTGTTGCCGTGCGCCGTACCAACATCGGTCAAAACCCGGGCGAGCCGAACCTGCTCGACGTGCTGCCGCCGGATCGCTACACCATCCTGCCCAACACTGCCGGTTGCTATGACGCGGTTGAAGCCGTGCGCACCTGCCGTCTGGCCCGTGAGCTGCTCGACGGCCACAAGCTGGTCAAGCTCGAAGTGCTGGCCGATCAGAAAACCCTGTTCCCTAACGTTATCGAAACCCTCAAGGCTGCCGAGATTCTGGTCAAGGACGGTTTCGACGTGATGGTGTACACCAGCGATGATCCGATCATTGCCCGCGAGCTTGAAGCCATGGGCTGTATCGCCGTGATGCCGCTGGCGGGTCTGATTGGCACCGGTTTGGGGATCTGCAACCCCTACAACCTGCGCATCATCCTTGAAGAAGCAAAAATTCCGGTACTGGTCGATGCGGGTGTGGGCACTGCCTCCGACGCGACCATTGCCATGGAAATGGGCTGTGAGGCGGTGCTGATGAACTCGGCCATCGCCAACGCCCAGCACCCGATCATCATGGCCGAAGCCATGAAGCACGCCATTGTGGCGGGCCGTCTGGCGTATCTGGCCGGGCGCATGCCGAAAAAACTCTATGCCAGCGCCTCTTCGCCGCTGGATGGTCTGATCAAGTAAGAGCCACTGATGACTGAATCACTAGACACCCCAATCCCGGAAGAAGGCGAAGATCGCCAACACCGTCGCATCAAGAGTTTTGTGATGCGCGCCGGGCGCATGACCGAAGGCCAGCAACGCGGTCTCGATCAAGGCACGCCGCTGTACGTTCTGCCGCTGGCTGACGCGCCGGTCGATTTCGATCAGGTATTCGGTCGCTCTGCGCCGCGCACCCTCGAAATCGGCTTCGGCATGGGCCATTCCTTGCTGGAAATGGCTGCTGCTTCGCCTGAACAGGACTTTATCGGGGTAGAGGTTCACCGTCCGGGTGTTGGCGCGCTGCTCAATGGCGTGCTGACCCAGGGCCTGACCAACCTGCGGGTTTACGATTGCGATGCGATCGAAGTGCTGACCCGTTGCGTGGCTGACAACAGCCTTGACCGTCTGCTCCTGTTCTTCCCGGACCCTTGGCACAAGAGCCGTCACCACAAGCGCCGGATCGTGCAAGCGTCCTTCGCCGAACTGGTGCGCTCCAAGCTCAAGGCTGGCGGCGTGCTGCACATGGCGACCGACTGGGAACCGTATGCCGAGTACATGCTGGAAGTGATGAACGTTGCGCCGGGCTACCGTAACCTGGCCGAAGACGGCCTGTGCGTGCCGCGTCCGCCTGAGCGCCCGGTGACCAAATTCGAACGCCGTGGCGAACGTCTTGGGCATGGCGTGTGGGATCTGAAGTTCGAAAAACTGGCGTAAGCGGTTTTTTCATACCGGCCTCAACTCTGAGGCCGGTTCCGCACGGCATTTGTAGCAGCTGCCGAAGGCTGCGTTCGAGCGCGAAGCGGTCGTAAATCCTGAATGCGCAGTCTTCCTGAAAAAAACGCGTTATCTGACTTTACGACGGCTCTGCCGCCGGACGCAGCCTCGTTCCTTCGGCAGCTGCTACGAAATCGGTGTGGCCATAGTGTTCAGCGCCGATCTGCAACCACTCCGATCAACACCAGCACCACCAGCAACACCGGTGCCAGGCTGTAGTTGTTGAACTGGCTCAGCCCGCGTTCGACCCACGGCGTGGCGTAGATCAGTGCTGCGCCGCTGCCGATCAGGCACAACAACGCCATCAATGGCACGCGCAGTGCGCCGGCGATGCTGCCCAGGCGTTGCTCGACCCAGCCCTTGAAGTCGGCACCAAACAGCACCAGCACACAGCCAGTCAGGGCCAGAGCGATCTCCGAAAGATGGCTGCGGCTCCAGCGCGATACGGTGGCAAGCAGGTCAAGTACCAAGTCCATTCGAGTTCCTTAAGTCAAAAAGTGCTGCAGCAAGTCGTTGAGAAACAGCTGGCCTCGGGCAGTAGCCGCCAGTCGTGACGGTTCGACCTGTAATAAGCCACTTTGTTCGGCTTCTTTGCGTCCAACGCTCAAGCTGTCGAGGGGCAACCCGGTGCGCTGTGGATAAAGCGCCGAGTCGACACCATCGGTCAGGCGCAAGGCGTTCATTAGAAACTCAAAGGGTAGCTCTTCAGCTGTAAGAGTTTTCTCGCCTGCTTGAAAGTTTTTAGCTGGATTTAGGTAATCCTTTGGCAGGCGGGTTTTCCAGGTACGCACGATACGGCCATCGGGATGGCTCAATTTGCCGTGGGCGCCAGCGCCAATGCCAATAAAGTCGCCAAAGCTCCAGTAGTTCAGGTTGTGCCGCGCCGGGCGACCCGGCTGGGCATAGGCCGAGACTTCGTACTGGGCGTAGCCGTGTTCGGCGAGCAGCGCCTGACCGGCTTCCTGAATGTCCCACAGCGTGTCGTCTTCTGGCAGGACCGGTGGCTGATTCCAGAACACCGTGTTGGGCTCCAGTGTCAGCTGATACCACGAGAGGTGAGTCGGCTTGAGGGCGATAGCCTGGCGCAGGTCGCTCAGGGCATCGTCCAGCGACTGATCGGGCAAACCGTGCATCAGGTCCAGGTTGAAGTTGTCAAAGCCCGCCTGGCGCGCCATCCCGGCCGCACGCACGGCTTCGTCACCGTTGTGGATACGGCCCAGGGCCTGCAGTTTTTCTTGCTGGAAGCTCTGGATACCGATCGACAGGCGATTGATCCCCAGCTTGCGGTAAGCCACGAACTTTTCCTGCTCGAACGTACCGGGGTTGGCTTCGAGGGTAATTTCGATATCGCTGGCAAACGGGATACGCGCTTCAACGCCCTTGAGCAGGCGCCCCAGTGCTTGCGCGCTGAACAGGCTCGGCGTACCGCCGCCGAAGAAGATCGAGCTCAGTTCACGGTCATAAACCGCGTGCAGGTCCTGATCGAGATCGGCCAGCAGCGCGTCGACGTATTCGTCTTCGGGCAGCACCGGGCTTGCGGTGTGGGAGTTGAAGTCGCAATACGGGCATTTGCGCACGCACCACGGGATATGGATGTACAGCGACAAGGGTGGCAATTGGCTCAGCGGCGCGCGCGGCGCCTGCTGGGTAAAGCCAGCCGCGCCCAGATAGAGCGGCTGTGGTGGTGTGTCGTGGGTCATTTCAGGCCCAAACGCTGACGCAGCAAAACCATGGCACGGGCGCGATGGCTCAGCTGGTTTTTCTCCGTCGGGCTAAGTTCGGCGCTGGAGCAGTTGCGCTCGGGCACCCAGAACAGCGGGTCATAGCCAAAACCGTGCTCGCCGCTGGCAGCGGGCAGGATGCGCCCGTGCCACAGGCCCTCGCAGATAATCGGCAGCGGATCATCGGCGTGGCGCACCAGTGCCAGCACGCAGACAAATTGCGCGCCGCGCTCGGCTTCGGGTACGTCCTTGAGAGCATCAAGCAGCTTGGCATTGTTCGCCGCGTCACCTTTGCCGTCGGCATAACGCGCCGAGTAAATGCCTGGGGCGCCGCCGAGAAAGTCCACCGCCAGCCCCGAGTCATCGGCCAGCGCCGGCAAACCCGAGATGCGCGCCGCATTGCGGGCTTTAAGAATTGCGTTTTCAACAAACGACAAACCGGTTTCATCCGGTTCGACGCTGCTGAACTCTCCAATCGAGCGCAACTGCACCGACTCGCCGAGCATGGCCTGAAGTTCTTTGAGTTTGCCGGCGTTGTGGCTAGCCAGTACCAGTTGCGTAAGGTTCATCATTCGATTGGAGCGACCATTTGAGAAAATTGGATGGTTTCAGAGGTTGCGCCGCCAGCCTTCACATCGACCTTGAAGGTGAAGGTCTGCGGTCCAGCCACCGGGAACTGGGCCAGGTAATTGATTTCGCCGTTCTTGCCCACCTGACGGAAAGTCAGCGGCGTTGGCTTGGCGTCGCCACTCTGGACCGTGCCCTGAACGTTGGCTGCAATGTTCTTGCCGCCCTTGTTCAGAGTAATGTTTAGCACCGCATTGGTTTTGCTGCGGGTGACTTCCACTTCATTGGCGATGTCCGGCGTCAGGAAAGTCGACGGGAACGCGTTGTAATACACCGTTGTGTCGCCAAACGTCTGCTGACGTTGGGCAGATGTGCCATCAGCGGCAAATGCCTGCATGCCAAAACACATCGAAAGCAGTAGTAATCCAATACGACCCATTGTCATTCTCCTTGAACGTGCGGATTCAGACCGCGACTTGATGATCCTGAAGGCCAGGACTG
This sequence comes from Pseudomonas fragi, assembly GCF_025426255.1. Taxonomy (GTDB): domain Bacteria; phylum Pseudomonadota; class Gammaproteobacteria; order Pseudomonadales; family Pseudomonadaceae; genus Aquipseudomonas; species Aquipseudomonas kulmbachensis. The sequence continues at coordinate 288,942 of NZ_CP104861.1, forward strand.
CTGACACGATAAATGCCAATCTCGCCCAACAGGTTAGGCCATATCTTGCTCGCCCACCCGTGTCGATGTTGTTGATCTACAGCAAGGCGATTGATCACTTGTGCTTCGCGCCCACGGCACAGCGCTTCGAAGTCTTCGAAAGTGCAGAAGTGAATGTTCGGCGTGTTGTACCAGGTGTAGGGCAGAAAATCGGAAACCGGCATCCGCCCCTTGCTGGCCAAGTACCAGCGGCAGCGCCAGTGACCGAAGTTGGGGAAGGTAATGATGCATTGGCGGCCCACCCGCAGCATTTCGTCGAGGATCCGGTCGGGGTAATGCACGGCTTGCAACGCCTGGGTCATGACCACGATGTCGAAACTGTTGCTGGCGAAGTTGCCCAGCCCCTTGTCCAGATCCTGTTCGATCACGTTGATGCCTTTGGCGACACACTCGGCGATGTTGTCCGGGTCGTTTTCCAGACCGTAGCCGGTGACTTGCTTATTGTCGCGCAGCCAGCTCAGCAGTTCGCCATCACCACAACCGAGGTCGAGCACGCGGCTGCCAGCGGGGATCCAGTCTTGGATGATTTCCAGGTCGGCTCTCATGGCGTTCTCACAGTTCTATGCGGTTCATGTAGTTGCTGAAGGCTTGCAGGTAGCGCGGGATCGGAATCAGGAAGGCGTCATGGCCTTGCGGAGCGTCGATCTCCAGATAGCACACGTCTTTTTTCGCGGCCATCAGTGCATCCACCAGTTCCCGCGAGCGGGCTGGCGAGAAACGCCAGTCGGTGGTGAACGACATCACGCAAAAACGCGCCTTGGCCCCGGCAAAGGTCTTGGCCAGGTCGTCGTCGAAGTTGGCTGCCGGGTCGAAGTAGTCCAGCGCCTTGGTCATCAACAGGTAAGTGTTGGCGTCGAAACGCCCGGAAAACTCTTCGCCCTGATAACGCAGGTAGCTCTCGACCTGAAACTCGACGCTGTGGAAGTCGTAGTTGAGGTTTTCGTTCTTCAGGCCACGGCCGAATTTCTCACCCATCGAGTCATCGGACAGGTACGTGATATGCCCGACCATGCGCGCCAGCATCAGGCCGCGCTTGGGGATCACGCCTTTTTCCTGGAACGAACCACCGTGGAACTCGGGGTCGGTGAGGATGGCCTGACGGGCGACTTCGTTGAACGCGATATTTTGCGCGGACAATTTGGGTGCCGAGGCAATTGCCAGGCAATGGCGCAGGCGATCCGGGTAGCTGATGCTCCATTGCAGCGCCTGCATGCCGCCCAGGCTGCCACCGATCACTGCGGCCCACTGGTTGATACCCAGCCGGTCAGCCAAGCGTGCTTGGCTATGGACCCAATCTTCAACGGTCAATACCGGGAACTCGGCGCCAAACGGGCGGCCGGTATCGGGATTGATGCTGCTCGGGCCTGTAGAGCCGTTGCAGCCGCCCAGGTTGTTCAGGCTGACGACGAAGAACTTGTTGGTATCGATGGGCTTGCCGGGACCTATGCAACTGTCCCACCAGCCGGGCTTGCGTTCATCGGCGCTGTGATAGCCCGCCGCGTGATGGTGCCCTGATAGCGCGTGACAGATCAGCACGGCATTACTGGCCGTGGCATTGAGCTGGCCGTAGGTTTCGTAGATCAGATCATAGGCAGGCAGTGAGCGGCCGCAGGCTAAAGCCAGGGGCTCGTTGAAGTGCGCCATTTGCGGCACAACCAGACCAACGGAATCGGGGGGAAAGGCAGTTGGCATCGACCCTGCTCTCATTTAAATGAGGCGTAAGTCTAATGAGCGGGGGGCAGAGCGGCAAGGACAAGAAACTCCGTAGCAGCTGCCGAAGGTACGAGGCTGCGTTCGGCGGCGAAGCCGTCGTAAATTCAGGCAGTACGGTGTGTCAGTTTAAAAGTGCACTCTGGTTTTACGATCGCTTCGCAATCGAACGCAGCCTCGTACCTTCGGCAGCTGCTACAAATGATCGGGCCTGGCCAGTCCCGGCAAATCCGGCAGTTTTTTCGGTGCGCGCAAACGCACGCGTTTCTGCCGGTTGAGTTCGCCGCTGATCAGGCTTACCTGGCTTTTGGAGATGCCGAACGCCTTGGCCAGAAAGGCCATCAGGTGGGCGTTGGCCTTGCCTTCTACCGGTGGGGCGGTGAGGCGGATTTTCAGACGCTCACCGTGCAGGCCAGCAAACTCGTCGCTGCTGGCCTTGGGTTGCAGGTGGCAGTCGAGAATCAGATCCTCGCCGTCCCAACGGAAGTAGCTCATCAGATCAGGCCGAACAACACGACCGGCATGCCGACATACATGGCCAATGGCGGGATCACGTAGCTCTGGATCAACTGGATCACCATAAACGCCAGAATTGGCGAGATATCCAGGCCGCCCATGCTCGGCAGAAAGCGGCGGAACGGTGCCAGGGCAGGTTCGGTGATCTGGTTGACCAGCTCAGCGCCAGGGCTGGTGCTGCCCGGTGCTACCCACGAGAGGATCACGTTGATGATCAAGGCAAAGAAGAACACCTTCAAAAACAGCGCGGTCACCCCAATGATCGCCCACAGCAGCAGGCCGAGCACGTTGAACGACATGTAGCTGAGTGTCAGCACCACGGCGAAAATCACCATCTGCACCACGATGGCCAGCACCAGCGACGACATGTCCAGGCCGAACAGGCTCGGAATCACCCGGCGCAAAGGCTTGAGCAGGGGTTGGGTGGCTTTTACCGTGAACTGGCACAGTGGGTTGTAGAAGTTGGCCCGCACCAGCTGCAGGATAAACCGCAGCAGAACGATCAGCAGGTAGAGGCTACCCAGGGTTTGAATTACGAAAATGGCTGCGCCATTTAGTCCGGACATCATGTGCTCCTTATTGACCCAGTTGTTCGGCCATTTCGGCCGAGCGGTGCGCGGCGGCACTCAATGCTTTTTCGACCGAGGCTGCGAAGCCGTCGGCCTGGAATGATTTGATTGCAGCTTCGGTCGTCCCGGCTGGCGAAGTCACGCGGCGGCGCAATTCGGCGGCGTCGACATCGCTGCCCACGGCCATGTGCGCGGCGCCCAGCGCCGTTTGTTCGGCAAGCTGCTTGGCGACTTCGCGCGGCAGGCCGAGTTTGACCCCGGCATCGGTCATGGCTTCGATCAGCAGGAAGAAGTACGCCGGGCCACTGCCGGATACGGCGGTCACGGCATCGATCTGCGCGTCGCTATCGACCCACACCACAATGCCCACGGCACTCAGCAGTTGCTCGGCCAGTTGACGTTGCTCGACGCTCACCTGCGCGGTGGCGTACAGGCCGCTCACGCCCTTGCCCAGCAATGCCGGGGTATTGGGCATACAGCGCACCAGCGGCTGGTTACCCAGCCAGTTGAGCAGGCTGGCGCAGGTGATACCGGCGGCAATCGATACCAGCAGTTGATGCGGCAACAGGTGCGGACGCAGGTCCTGGCACACGGCTTTCATGGCCTGCGGCTTGACTGCGATCACAATTACGTCGGCGTCTTGAATCGCCTGCGCGTTTTCGGCAAACAGTTCGATGCCATGCTCGGCGGCCACTTTGGCCCGAGTCTCGGCACCGGGATCGCTGGCGCGGATCTGTGCTGCATCCAGACCTTTGGCCAGCAGGCCGCCGATCAGGCTGGAAGCCATGTTTCCGGCGCCGATAAAGGCAATACGCGTTTTGCTCATAACCGATCCTTATAAAAAATGAGGGAGGCCCTTTCAGGCCTGGCCGTAGTCGCGGGCGCCAAATAATGCAGTGCCAATGCGCACCCAGGTGGCGCCTTGGGCAATAGCCGACTCCAGGTCGTGGCTCATGCCCATTGAAAGCGTGTCGAGGCCCATATTCAGGCTCTCTTGCAGCGTGCGTACCGTGGCAAACGCGGCGTCTTGCTCGGTGCGGTCTTCAGTCGGCTCCGGAATCGCCATCAAGCCGCGCAATTTCACACGTGGCAGTGCGCTGATAGCGGCTGCCAGCGCAGGCAAGTCTGCCGGGGTGCAGCCTGATTTACTGGCCTCACCACTGACATTGACCTGAATACAGATATTGAGCGGCGGCAGGTCTTCGGGGCGCTGTTCAGACAAGCGCTGGGCAATTTTCAACCGGTCCACGGAGTGCACCCAGGCAAAATACTCGGCGATGTCGCGCGTCTTGTTCGATTGAATGGGGCCGATGAAGTGCCAACACAAGGGCAGGTCGGCTAATTCAACCTGTTTGGCGCGGGCCTCCTGCAAGTAATTCTCGCCAAAGTCGCGAACCCCGGCGGCATAGGCCTCACGCAACGCGGCAGCAGGTTTGGTCTTGCTGACAGCGAGTAGATGAATGCTCGTTACATCACGTTGCACAGCCAGTGCTGCAGCCCGGATGCGAGCCTCAACCTGGGCAATGTTGCCTGCTATCGTGGACATTCGTTTAAGCCCGCCGTTGTGAAAGTCTGCGGCATTCTACTGGAATTGGGAGGGGGGATGGATATCGCCGACCTGTTGGCGTTCAGCGTCAACCAAGGGGCTTCGGACTTACACCTGTCAGCGGGCGTGGTGCCGATGCTGCGCATAGATGGCGATATGCAGCGCTGCGATTTACCGATGCTGGAGGCGGAGCAGGCGCGAGGGCTTATCCACAGCACCATGACCGATGCCCAGCGCGGCGCGTTTGAGGCGCAACATGAAGCCGACTTTGCCTATGCCGTGCCGGGGTTAGGCCGCTTTCGGGTCAATGCCTTTGAACAGCAGCGCGGTTCGGGTGCGGTGTTTCGCAGTATCTCCCAGGCAGTACCCAGCCTTGAGTCGATGGGCCTGGGCGAGGTATTCAGCCAGCTTTGCCATGCCCCACACGGGCTGATCCTGGTGACGGGGGCTACGGGCTCGGGCAAGACCACCACCCTGGCGGCGATGATCGATCACCTCAACAGCACCCGCCAGCAGCACATCCTTACTCTTGAAGATCCAATAGAGTTCATCCACGAACCGCGCCAGTGCCTGATCAATCAGCGCGAGGTGCATCGCCACAGCCACAGCTTTGCTGCAGCCTTGCGTTCGGCCATGCGTGAGGACCCGGACGTGATCATGCTCGGCGAAATGCGAGACCTGGACACCATCCGGCTGGCACTGACAGCAGCGGAAACCGGGCATCTGGTGTTGGCCACGTTGCATACTTCCTCGGCGGCCAAGACCATCGACCGGATGGTGGATGTGTTTCCCGGCGAAGAAAAGACCATGGTGCGCACTCTACTTTCGCAGTCACTGCAGGCGGTGATTTCCCAGACGCTGGTGAAAAAGGTCGGAGGCGGGCGGGTAGCGGCTCACGAAATCATGCTGGCTACGCCTGCGATTCGAAATCTGATCCGGGAAAACAAGGTGGCGCAGATGCTCTCGGCAATCCAGACCGGCGGGGCGGTTGGCATGCAGACGCTGGAGATGTGCCTGGAACGGCTGAGGGAGAAAGGGCTGATCAACACCTTGTAGATACTCTGTTCCAGGTCAAGCCCCCAGTGGGAGCGAGCATGAAGTATCTTTGTAGCCGCTGACGAGTAGAACGAGGCTGCGTTCGGTAAACCCTGAGCCCCGGATTCAACTGGCACACCATAGCGCCTGATTTCACGACGACTACATCGCCGATCGCAGCTTCGCCGGAGCTCGACAGCGGCTACAGGTTTTGCTGTTTAGCGCTGAGCTACTCGCAGAGTGCCGGCTTCTTTAGGCAGTACGCGTTTGGCGACCACGTAGTGGCTCTGCCAGTAAGGCTTCTTCAGCGTGTCGATAGTCACCGACTTGCCACGACGCGGGGCATGGATAAAGCGGTCGTTGCCCAAGTAGATGGCGACGTGGTTGACCTTGCGGCTCTTGATGTTGAAAAACAGCAAGTCGCCGGGTTTCAAATCCTTGCGTTCGACCTTTTGCCCATGACCGCTGGCCATTTCGCTGGAGGTGCGCGGCAAATCAACGGCCGCAACGTCATTAAAGGCGTATTTGACCAGACCACTGCAGTCAAACCCTTTACTTGGGCTGCTGCCGCCCCAACGATAAGGGGTGCCCAACACGTTTACTGCGCGGCTCAACACCGTGCTGCTTTGTTTGTTGGCAGCGGCCAGTGAAGCGGTCGCAATTTTGCCGGGGGCTTTGCGGTGGGCTTTACTGGACGCAGGACGTGTTACGGTTTTGGTCGTGGCCTTGCTGTTAGAGGCTACATAGGCAACGCCCGCAGATGGTTTTGCGGTGTAACCGGTGAAGCCCGAAGGAAGATGTTGCTCACGATTGGTGGCGTGGGCGGCCAGTGGCATTAATAGGCAAATGGTTAGCCATGTCTTGAATATAGGACGCATTCGGCAGGGCTCAATGGTTATAAACGCGAAACTTTATAACAGCTTTTTTGTCCTTTCTCAGGCCATTTGTCGGTTGGACCTGGGGGTCAAATTTCGCAAAGGTGGTGGCAAATTGTCACATGCCTACGGTGTAGGTCAGGTACTACAAGGCTTTGCGGCAATTCTTGTAAGACACTTTTACCTTTTACGCGACAGTAAAAAAGTCACAAAAAACTTCACAATATTTTTCTATCAGCAGCCAAGAGGGCATTTATGAGCGGCTATCGAGACGATGTACAGCGCGATACTCACAGCAAAGTGCTGGGCTATTTGCTGTGGATTTTTGGATTTCTGGGCGCACACCGCTTCTATTACGGCAAGCCGGTGACCGGGACGATCTGGTTTTTTACATTGGGTTTGCTGGGTATTGGCTGGTTGATCGACTTGTTCCTGATCCCGAGCATGGACCGTGAAGCCGATTTACGTTTCACCGCAGGTGACACTGACTACAGCGTGGCCTGGATTCTGCTGACGTTTCTGGGGTTGTTCGGTGTACACCGCATGTACATGGGTAAATGGATCACGGGGATCATCTACCTGTTTACCGGCGGTTTGTTCCTGATCGGTATCTTGTATGACTTCTGGACCTTGAATACACAGATCTCGATCAAGAACGCAGAGCGTCGTTAACTGACGAACCCTGTCGACACTCTGTGCCCGGTCAAGGCCCTTTGTGGGAGCGAGCCTGCTCGCGAATGATCTTCGCGAGCAGGCTCGCTCCCACGGCTACAGGTTGGTCGTACTGCTTCAGCCTTCGTAACTGATCCGGCCATCCACCAGCGTGTAACGCACGGCACTCGGCAGGCAATGGCCGAGGAACGGGCAGTTGTCGCCTTTGGAATACCATTTTTCGCCGACCAGGGTCGAAGCCGCCGGGTCAAACAGCACCAGATCTGCAGTCGAACCCACCGCCAGCTTGCCGGCCGGTAGGCGCAGTGCCTGAGCCGGGCCTGCGCTGAGGCGTGACAGCAGGGTAGGCAAGTCCAGCAGGCCGTCTTCGACCAGGGTCATCGCCAGAGGCAGCAACACTTCAACGCTGCTCATGCCCGGCTCGGTAGCGCCGAACGGTGCCAGTTTGGCGTCGCGCTCGTGGGGTTGGTGATGGCTGGAGATGGCTTGTACCACACCCGACTTCACGGCCTCACGTAGGCCATCGCGGTCGGCACGGGTGCGCAACGGCGGTTGCACGTGGTAAACGCTGGAGAAGTCCACCAGCGCTTCATCCGTCAAAATCAGCTGATACAACGCCACATCGGCCGTGACTTTCAGGCCGCGGGCCTGGGCCTGAGCGATCAGGGCCACGCCGCGAGCGCTGGTCAGTTGGCTGAAGTGTGCGCGCACGCCGCTTTGCTCAACCAGCAACAAGTCGCGGGCCAGGGCCACGGTTTCGGCGGTTTCCGGGATGCCCGGCAAACCACGGAATGCTGCCATCGCGCCGTCGTGGGCAATACCGCCCTCGGCCAGGTCACGGTCCTGGGAGTGGAAAATCACCGTCAGGTCGAAGGTGGCCGCGTATTCCAGCGCCCGGCACAGGGTGCGGGTATTGGTGAAACTGTTGAGGCCGTTGCCAAATGCCACGCAACCCGCGTCGCGCAAGGCGATCAATTCTGCAAGTTGCTCGCCGTCCAGGCCTTTGCTCAGTGCACCGATCGGAAACACTTTGCAGTTGCCAGCTTCGCGGGCGCGGTCGAGGATCAGCTCGGCGACTGCCGAAGTGTCCAACACCGGCTTGGTGTGCGGTGGGCAGCACAGGCTGGTAACGCCCCCGGCCGCGGCCGCGCGGGTTTCGCTGGCAATGGTGCCTTTGCGGCTGTAACCCGGTTCGCGCAGGGCAACGTTCAGGTCAACCAGCCCTGGGGCTGCTACCAGGCCTTTGGCTTCGATGGTTTGCGTCGGGGTGAAACCGACTGGCGCTGCGCCAATAGCAATGATCTTGCCGGCTTCCAGGTGCAGGTCAGTCACTTGATCCAGCTGGCTGCTCGGATCAATTACACGGGCGCCGAGAATGCTGATCTTCACTGGGCGTTCTCCTGTTCGAATTGGCGCTGGGCGGTTTGCCCGCTCATGGTCATGGACAATACGGCCATGCGTACGGCAATGCCGTAGGTCACCTGATTGAGGATCACCGAGTGCGGACCATCGGCCACGGCGGATTCAATCTCGACGCCGCGGTTGATCGGGCCAGGGTGCATCACGATGCAGTCGGGCTTGGCACCGGCCAGGCGCGCGGTGGTCAGGCCGAACAGGCGGTAGAACTCGCCTTCGCTCGGCAGCAGGCCACCGGACATGCGTTCGCGCTGCAGGCGCAGCATGATCACCACATCGACGTCCTTCAGGCCTTCGGTCATGTCGGTGTAGACCTTCACGCCGTATTGCTCGATACCGATCGGCAGCAGGGTTTTTGGCGCGATGACGCGGATGTCCGGGCAGCCAAGGGTCTTGAGGGCGATCATGTTCGAGCGCGCTACCCGCGAGTGCAGGATGTCGCCGACGATGGCCACCGACAGGTTTTCAAAGCCGCCCTTGTGCCGACGGATAGTGAGCATGTCGAGCATGCCCTGGGTCGGGTGAGCGTGACGGCCGTCGCCGCCGTTGATGATCGCCACCTGAGGGCACACGTGCTCGGCAATAAAGTGCGCCGCGCCGGAATCGCCATGGCGTACCACGAACATGTCGGCGGCCATGGCTTCAAGGTTGCGCAGGGTGTCGAGCAGGGTCTCGCCCTTGCTCGCCGACGAGGTCGACACGTTAAGTGTGATCACGTCGGCAGACAGGCGCTGGGCGGCCATCTCAAAAGTAGTACGGGTGCGGGTGGAGTTCTCGAAGAACACGTTGCATACGGTTTTACCGCGCAGCAACGGGACTTTTTTCACCGCCCGGGCGCCGACTTCGAGGAACGAGTCGGCGGTGTCGAGGATTTCAGTCAGCAGCTCACGGCGCAAACCGTCGAGCGACAGAAAGTGGCGCAGCTGGCCCTGATCATTGAGCTGCAGCGGGCGCTTGGCGTCGGTAGGCGTCATCGCAATGGTCTCTTAGAGGGCTAGGTCTTGAAGTTCGAGTGTTAGTGGCGCGGGGCCGGACAGTTTTACCCGCTCGCTCGGCTTGAGTGACAAGGTCGCGCCCACTACATCCGGGCGGATCGGCAATTCGGCCGCGTCCAGGTCCAGCAGGCTGACCAGCGTCACGCTGGCCGGACGACCATAGTCGAACAGCTCGTTCAGCGCCGCACGGATGGTACGACCGCTCATCAGTACGTCGTCGATCAGCACCAGGTGCTGGCCTTCGATTTCAAACGGCAGCTCGGAAGGGCGTACTTGCGGGTGCAGGCCGTTCTGGCTGAAGTCATCGCGGTAGAACGACACGTCCAGCGTGCCCAGCGGTGCGTCGCTGTCCAGCGCCTTGAGCAGCGCTTGGGCAACCCAGATGCCGCCGGTGCGGATACCGATGTAACGCGGCTCGGTGATGCCGCGACGGGCCAGGTGGGCCTTGAGATCAAGGGCCATCTGGGAGATCAGTTCAGCGGGAACAGGCAGGATCATAGTGGCTCCTTAAAAGGCCCGCGCAGCAGAACGTGCAGCGGCGGGCGCAAACAATGAGGCGGGTCAATTGTATAAACGCGGCTCAGTCCTGGGATTGCGCCGGGTTCGCGTCGAGCCAGCCCTGCAGCACCAGTTTGGCGGCAATGGCATCAACGGGGTTGTCGCGGTAACTGCCGCGCTGGCCGCCTTGGGCTCGGCGTTCGCCTTTGGCCTCGAAGGTGGTCAGGCGTTCATCATGGGTAAAAACGGGCAGATTGAAGCGGCCATTAAGGCGATTGGCAAATTTTTGCGCTCGGGCGCAGAACTCGCTCGGGGTGCCGTCCATGTTCAAGGGCATGCCGACCACCATCGCGTCTGGTTGCCATTCCTTGATCAGTTTTTCGATTTCTTCCCATTTGGGAATACCATTTTCGGCTTTCAAGTTGCACAGCTCGCGGGCTTGGCCGGTAATCATCTGGCCGACAGCCACGCCAATGGAGCGGGTGCCGTAGTCAAAGCCCAGCAGTAAACGAAGGCTGGCCATCAGGAATGGCCTGCTTGGGTGCTTAACAAATTGAGGTTCACTCCGAGGTGTTTGGCGGCCGCGTCGAGGCGCAGCTCGCTAGGGGTTTCAAACAGGATGTCAGCGGAATACGGGCAGGTCAGCCAGGCGTTGTTGACCAGTTCGGCCTCCAGTTGACCGGCGTCCCACCCGGCATAGCCCAGGCAAATCAGGCTGCGCTGCGGCCCTCGACCATCAGCAATACTGAACAGCACATCGGCTGAGGTGCTCAGGGCCAGGCCGTCGTCGAGCTCTACCGTGGCGTCAAAGCTGACGCCTGCGGGGTGCAGCACAAAACCACGATCGATCATGACCGGCCCGCCGCCATAAATAGGCACGTGCTGGCACAGGGGCGAGGAGAGTTGTTCCGGGCGCAACTGCTCAAGAATATCCGCCAGGCTCAGCTCCAGCGGGCGGTTGATCACCAGCCCCATGGCCCCATTGGCCGTGTGCTCGACGATGTAGGTCAAGGTCTGGGCAAAATTCGGGTCGGCCATGTGCGGCATGGCGATCAGGAATTGATGCTTGAGGTAAGTCGGTGCGTGGTTTTTCATGAGCCTTAGTGTGGCGCTGGCAACGTGAACTGACAAGTTTGAAGCTTAATATTACTGGGTCTTTGTGGGAGCGGGCTTGCTCGCGATACAGGCGGCGCGGTTTAACGGTAAAACACAGCGCTCCAATCGCGAACAAGCCCGCTCCCACAGCTGCCCTGTTTATCAGTTACTGGAAAGCCGGTCGCCCTGGGCGAATTTCCAGGTGCGGATGATTTCCAGTCGGTCGATGTCTGCCAGGTCGCCAGTAAACGGTGCAAAAGGTGCGGCGAGGCGCACGATGCGTTGCGCTGCCTGATCCAGCAGCGGCTGCCCCGAGGACTCCAGCACCAGCACTTCGTGCAGCGAGCCGTCGCGGTTGATAGACACCAGCAGGCGCAACTTGCCGTAGATCTTTTCCCGGCGTGCCTGTTCGGGGTAATTGAGGTTGCCGATACGCTCGATTTTCTTGCGCCAGTCCTCTTTGTACCAAGCGCCCTTGTCGCGCATGGTTGAGGCCGCACTCATGCGGTAGATCTTCGGGCGTTTGGCGTACAACTGTTGCTCGTTGGCCAGTTCGGCCTCGAGGCTGGAGATCTCGCTGGACAGCTGGGAGCTGTCGAAGGTTGGAATGCTGGCCTTGGGCGCCGCTTCGGTTTTGACCTTTTGCGGCTTGACCGGGGCTTTTTTCGGCGCGGGCGCCACGGTGGTCACGGCGGCCTTGGGCGCGGCCTGGGGCTGCTCGGGTTTGGCGGCAGGCGGCGGAGTGACCTTTTTTACGCTGTTGTCCTGGAATGGTGCTATTTCAGTGGTCTTGGGCACGGCTTTTTTATCCAGCGTGCCGCTGCCCTGCTGATTGTCCTGGGCTAAAAAGTCCGCTTTTTCCGGGGCTTTTTCGCTTTTGAAGGTAGAGAGGGTGATCTCCAGGGTTTTGCTGATTTGTTTGGGCTCGCTCATGCTGAAACCCACGCCCACAATCAGCGCGATATGGATCAGCGCTGCGATAAACAGGGTAAATCCAAGACGATCGGCCGCGCGCACGCCTTTATGGCTGAGTTCGGGGGGCAGGTCGCTGGGGAGTGTCATGGCAAAAAGACCAACATCGCGGGTTTCACAGGGTGCGCATGATAGCGCAATGTTGGTCTATTACAGGCTTTGCAGATCAGCGTGCGGCGAGCTTGCGCTCAATGGCATCCATCAGCAGGGCGCCGATATTGGTGCCGAACGCATTGTCGATTTCGCGAATGCAGGTCGGGCTGGTGACGTTGATTTCGGTCAGGTGTTCACCGATCACATCCAGGCCGACAAACAGCAGGCCTTTTTCACGCAGCGTCGGGCCAACCTGGGCTGCAATCCAGCGGTCCTTGTCGCTTAACGGACGGGCTTCGCCACGACCACCGGCGGCCAGGTTGCCACGGGTTTCGCCAGCCGCCGGGATGCGCGCCAGGCAATACGGCACCGGCTCGCCGTCGATCATCAGGATGCGTTTGTCGCCGTCCTTGATCGCTGGCAGATAGCCCTGCGCCATGATTTGCTGGGTGCCGTTGGCAGTCAGGGTTTCGAGAATCACCGACAGGTTCGGGTCGCCCACGCGGTGACGGAAAATCGACGTTCCGCCCATGCCGTCCAGCGGCTTGAGAATCACGTCACCGTGCAGAGCGGCGAACTCACGCAGTACATCGGCGCGGCGGCTGACCACGGTCGGCGGCGTGCACTGGGTGAACTGGGTGGCGAACAGCTTTTCGTTACAGTCGCGCAGGCTTTGCGGCTTGTTGACGATCAGCACGCCGTCGCGTTCGGCCTGCTCCAGCAGGTAGGTGGAGTACACGAACTCCATATCGAAGGGCGGGTCCTTGCGCATCAGAATGACGTCCAGATCGCTCAAGGCCGTGTCGGTCTCGGCGTCCAGCTCAAACCATTTTTCAGGGTTGGCGAACACCTTGAGCGGCTTCATCCGCGCCCGTGCCTTGCCTTCATTCAGGTAAAGGTCCTGCTGTTCCATGTAGAACAGGGTCCAGCCGCGATCCTGGGCGGCCAGCAACATGGCCAGCGAGCTGTCCTTTTTATAGGAGATGCCCGCAATGGGGTCCATGACAATCCCGACTCGAACGCTCATGGCAAATTCCTCAAATAAATAGTGGGCGCAAAGGCTCTGAAAAGTGGCGCCAGAGTGGCGCTGAGTGTGGCCTCGGTCAAGGAAAAACCGCCACTTGGGTCGTTCGATAGATTGAAGGTCCTGACTGTGCTAAAAAGGCTCGCACAGTGCTTACAACCCTTGTCCATCAAGGAGTTGGGGTTTTAGGTCGCTCAGTTGTAACAAAATGGGTCGCCGTGGCGACGGTAGAGCAGATATGGAAAAGCATTCCAGCGCCTTGAAGGTGATGGTGATTGACGATTCGAAAACCATTCGCCGCACCGCCGAAACGCTGCTGAAAAACGTGGGCTGCGAGGTCATTACCGCTATCGACGGTTTCGATGCGCTGGCCAAGATTGTCGACCACCATCCGCACATCATCTTTGTCGACATCATGATGCCGCGCCTGGATGGCTATCAGACCTGCGCACTGATCAAGAGCAATCGGGCGTTCAAATCGATCCCCGTGATCATGCTGTCATCCAAGGACGGTCTGTTCGACAAGGCCAAGGGGCGGATCGTGGGTTCTGATCAATTTTTGACCAAGCCCTTCAGCCGTGATGAATTGCTGAGTGCCATCAAGGCCCATGTGCCCGCCTTCAACATCGTACAAAGTGCTCTATGACACCCGGCCAGCCGGCCAACCACCTTATGAATGGGGAACACCATGGCTCGCATTCTGATCGTCGATGACTCGCCGACTGAAATGTACAAATTGACCGGCATGCTCGAAAAGCACGGCCATGTAGTGCTCAAGGCTGAAAATGGCGCCGATGGCGTCGCCCTGGCCCGCCAGGAAAAGCCAGACGTCGTGCTGATGGACATCGTGATGCCGGGCCTCAATGGCTTTCAGGCTACGCGTCAACTGACCAAAGACCCGGAAACCAGCTACATCCCGGTTATCGTCGTCACCACCAAGGACCAGGAAACCGACATGGTCTGGGCGCAACGCCAGGGAGCCAAGGGCTACCTGACCAAGCCGGTCGATGAAGAACAGTTGATCCTCAAGGTGAAAAAAGTCCTGGAAGAAAACCCTCCAAAATGACGGTCACCTTATGCCTGGCGCACTGACTGCGTTCGAGCTGCTGCTCGAGATTGACCAGCGCTGTCGCTCACTGGCGGCGGGACTGGTGCCTGCGCAAGCGCAGCTCGACACTTGGAGCGGTATCGGTTTTCGGATCGGCGAGCATTGTTTTGTGGCGCCGATGGGCGAAATTGCCGAAATCCTCCATGAGCCGCGGTTCACCCTGCTGCCCGGTGTAAAACCCTGGGTCAAGGGCGTGGCCAATCTGCGCGGGCAATTGCTGCCGATCATGGATCTGTGCGGTTTTTTCGGGATTGAGCTGTCACCCTTGCGCAAGCAGCGTCGGGTGCTGGTGCTGGAATATAAAGACGTGTTCGTCGGCTTGCAGGTGGATGAAGTGCAGGGCATGCAGCACTTTGCCCATGCCGACCTCAATGCCAATACGCAAAACTTGCCCCACCCGATGTTCGCCCCCTATGTGCAAGGGCACTTTGCCGCCGAACACCTCTGGTGGGTGTTCAGCCCGTTTGCCCTGGCCCAGGCGCCGCAGTTCTGGGCGGTGGCCGTGTGAGCAGGCCTTCAGCTTTAAAACGGGACCTCAGGACCTGATCGATGACCACAGCCAATACCGCTAAACCAATGGAAGGGTCGCGCAGTCGTTCGCAGATCATCGTGCTTTTTATCGCCCTGATCGTGTTCATTATGCTGTTGTTCGCCAACTTTGCTTACCTCAACACCCAGTCCAACTACGACAAGCAGTACATCAGCCATGCGGGCGAGTTGCGCGTCTTGTCCCAGCGCATCGCCAAGAACGCCACTGAAGCGGCTGCCGGTAAAGCCGCCGCGTTCAAGTTGTTGATAGATGCACGCAACGATTTTAGCCAGCGCTGGGGGTATCTGAAAAAAGGCGACCCGGCCACTGGCCTGCCTCCCGCCCCACCTACCGTGCACAAGGAAATGCAGTCGGTTCAGCGGGACTGGGAGTTGTTGCTGAGCAACGTCAATGCCATTTTGGCCAGCCAGCAAACTGTACTGTCGTTGCATCAAGTGGCTGCGACACTGGCCGAGACCGTGCCGCAGTTGCAGGTCGAGTACGAAAAAGTCGTCGAAATTCTCTTGCAGCGGGGCGCTCCTGCCAGCCAGGTGGCACTGGCTCAGCGTCAGTCATTACTGGCCGAGCGGATTTTGGGCGCGGTGAATACTGTGCTGGCCGGTGACGAAAATGCGGCCCAGGCTGCCGGAGCCTTCGGGCGTGATGCCAACCGCTTTGGGCAAGTGCTCAACGGAATGTTGGAAGGCAATGACGGGCTGCGAATTACCCAGGTCGAAGACAAGGACGCCCGCGCCCGTTTGCAGGAGATTTCCGAACTGTTCCAGTTTGTATCCGGTTCAGTGGATGAAATCCTCGAAACCTCGCCGCAGTTGTTCCACGTACGTGAAGCAGCGAACAGTATTTTCAGTCTGTCGCAAACCCTGCTCGACGAAGCGTCGTCCTTGGCCAACGGCTTTGAAAACCTCGCCAGCGGGCGTTCGCTCGACATCATCGGCGGTTACGTACTGGGCTTGCTGGCGCTGGCATCAATTATCCTGATCGGGTTGGTGATGGTGCGCGAGACCAATCGCCAGTTGCGCGAAACCGCTGAAAAGAACGAACGAAATCAGAACGCGATCATGCGTTTGCTCGACGAAATTGCCGATCTGGCCGACGGCGACCTGACCGTGACCGCGTCGGTCACCGAAGATTTCACCGGCGCGATTGCCGACTCGATCAATTACTCCATCGACCAACTGCGCGAACTGGTGGCCACTATCAACCTCACAGCGGGCCAGGTCGCGGCCGCCGTGCAGGAAACCCAAGCCACCGCGATGCAATTGGCCGAGGCCTCCGAGCATCAGGCCCAGCAAATTTCCGAGGCTTCGGGGGCGATCCAGCAAATGGCCCATTCCATCGATCAGGTATCGGCCAACGCCTCTGAATCTTCCGCGGTGGCAGAACGCTCCGTGGCGATTGCCAACAAAGGCAATGAAGTGGTGCACAACACCATCCACGGCATGGACAACATTCGAGATCAGATTCAGGACACGGCCAAGCGGATCAAACGCTTGGGCGAGTCTTCCCAGGAAATCGGCGACATTGTCAGCCTGATTGACGATATTGCTGATCAGACCAATATTCTGGCGTTGAATGCGGCAATTCAGGCCTCGATGGCCGGTGATGCAGGGCGCGGGTTTGCCGTGGTGGCGGACGAAGTGCAGCGCTTGGCTGAGCGCTCATCGGCCGCCACGCGGCAAATTGAGACGCTGGTGCGGGCGATTCAGGCGGACACCAACGAGGCGGTCATCTCCATGGAACAAACCACCACCGAAGTGGTGCGCGGTGCCCGTCTGGCCCATGACGCCGGTGTGGCGCTGGAGGAGATCGAAGGCGTGTCGCAAAACCTGGCGGACTTGATTCAAAGCATCTCCAATGCCGCGCAACAGCAGACCACCTCGGCGGCGCAGATTTCCTTGACCATGAACGTCATTCAGCAAATCACCAACCAGACCTCGTCCGGTTCCACAGCGACCGCCGACAGCATCGGCAACCTGGCCAAAATGGCCAGCCAGCTGCGGCGTTCGGTGTCCGGTTTCACCTTGCCCGCTCCGCCAAAAGACCTTGGGCCACAGTAATGCGCTGCAATTCTGACTGGAGTCGTTATGGTTGACCGGCACGACTATGTGGCCCTTGAGTGGGTTAAAGGCGAAATTGCCTTCACCCTGAAACAGGCCCGAACGGCGCTGGATACCTACGCGCAACAGCCTGCTGCTGACACGCTGGAGCAGTGTCTGGCGTGCATACATCAGGTGCATGGCAGCTTGCTGATGGTCGAGTTCTATGGCGCAGCCTTGCTGGCTGAAGAGATGGAGCAACTGGTGATTGCCCTGCAACAGGGCCGCGTCAACCAGCTCGACGAAGCCCTGCGGTTATTGCAGCAAGCGTTCAGCCAATTGCCCTTGTACCTGGACCGGGTACACAGCGCCCGGCGTGACTGGCCATTGGTGGTGTTGCCGTTGCTCAATGATTTGCGCACCGCTCGCGGCGAAGCGCTGCTCTCGGAAACCAGCCTGTTCAGCCCGCCCTTGCAGGTCTTGCCTGCATTAGATTCGGCGGCCCTTGAGCGTCTGGCCCCGTCTGAATTGCCGCGCCAATTGCGAATGCTGCGCCATACCTTGCAAGCCGCGTTTCTGGGCTTGCGCCGTGGCGAAGCAGTGCAGGCCAATCTGGAGCAAATGGTTGGCGTGTTCGCGCAACTTCAAAGCCTGTGCCTGGGGTCGCCGCTCAATGCTCTATGGAAAATCTCCGCGGCGTTGGTCGACGGCATGCTTAAAGGTCGGGTGCCCAACAGCCCAGCCCTGCGCAGCCTGCTGAAGAAATCCGACAAGGAACTCAAACGTCTACTGGAGCAGGGCATTGCAGCCGTCAACCAGCCCGCGCCCGAAGAGTTGCTTACCAGCCTGCTGTTTTACATCGCGAAGGCCGAACATCCGACGTCGAAAATGCTCGCGCTGAAGAATCACTACGAGCTGGATCAGGCCATGCCCGATGCGGCAATGGTTGATGAGGAGCGGGCGCGACTGGCCGGCCCCGACCGCGACGCAATGCGTTCGGTGGTGGCGGCACTGTGTGAAGAGCTGGTGCGGGTCAAGGAGCGCCTCGACCTGTTTGTGCGCAGTGATCGCTCGCATGTTTCGGAACTGAGCAGCCTGATGGCGCCGTTGCGCCAGATCGCCGACACCTTGGCCGTGCTGGGGTTTGGTCAGCCGCGCAAAGTCATTATTGATCAACTGGCGGTGATGCAAAGCCTGGCTCAGGGCCAGCGCGAACCGACGGATGCGGTGTTGATGGATGTTGCGTCGGCCCTGCTCTATGTCGAAGCGACATTGGCCGGTATGGTCGGCAATGTTGAGCCTTCGCAGCGCGAAGAGAGCCGCTTGCCTACCACCGACCTGATGCAGATCCACCAATTGGTGATCAAGGAAGCGCGCATCGGTCTGGAAGAAGTCAAAGACCTGATCGCTGACTATCTGGCGGCAGACCACGACCGCCAGCACTTGCAGCCACTGCCCGGGCTGCTGACGCAAATTCGCGGCGCGTTGGCGATGATCCCGCTGAGCCGTGCCGCCAGCTTGCTGCAAGCCTGCAACGACTATATTGGCGAGCGCGTACTGCAAGGGCCCGACCGCCCAACGACGGAGCAATTGGACCATCTGGCTGATGCGCTGATCAGTATCGAATATTACCTGGAACGACTGGCTCAGGACCCCGGTGCGGCGAGCGAGCGGGTATTGGACCGGGCCGAGAACAGCCTGGCCGAGCTGGGATATGCCCCGGCCACGTACCCCGTGTTGCTACTCAATGACGTCCCCGCAGCACCACCGCTGAGGCCTGACCTGCAAGCGCAGAGTTTGGCTGATGCGCTGGCCAGCCCGCTGTCGGCGCTCAATCCGCCTGCGCAACACATGCCCACCAGCTTGCTGCCGCCGCCGGTGGATGAAGATCCGCTGGACGAAGAGTTGCTGGAAGTCTTTCTGGAAGAGACCGACGAAGTACTGGTCAGCCTGCACGACTGCTTGCCGCAGTGGGTCGCCAACCCTACGGATAATGTTGCGCTGGCCGAGCTTCGGCGCGGTTTTCACACCCTCAAGGGCAGCGGGCGCATGGTGCGTGCGCTGGTGCTGGGTGAGTTGGCGTGGGCGGTCGAGAACTTGCTCAATCGAGTTATCGAACACAGCGTGGCGCCGTCTCCACAAATTTACCAACTGCTCGAAGACGTGCTGGTGCTGCTGCCCGAGCTGATTCAAGCATTTACCGAGCAAGGTCAGCGTCAGCGCGAAGACGTCGACCAGTTGGCTGCACGGGCGCAGCGCCTGGCGCAACCGCTGCTGATCACTCAGGACAGCAGCTTCGACCCGCAGTTGCTGGATATTTTCCGGCAGGAAGCGCAAGCCCATCTCGAACGTCTAGACCGGTTTCTGGATCAGGCTCGCGTGCAGATGCCGCTGTACGCCAGCGACGACTTGCAGCTGGCCATGCATACGCTAAAAGGCAGCGCGCATATGGCGGGCGTGGTGCGCATGGCTGAGTTGGCCACGCCACTGGATCATCTGGTGCGTGAGTACAAGGCCCACCATATTGCCCTGGGGCCGGATGAAGTCGATCTGCTGCTGGAGGCCGACGGTTTGCTGCATCGTGGTCTTAAGCAGCTGGATATCGACCCGCTGGCCGATATTAAGGGGGCTGGCTCCTTGATCGAACGCACCGAGCAACTGATCGCCGCCCGTCTTGAAACCTTGCTCAATACACCTGCAAGCGGCTGGGTCCCCAAGCGTGATCCGCAGCGCATTGCCGAGTTTCTGGCCGAGAGCATGGACATCCTGTTTGACGCTGAAGAACTGTTGAAAAACTGGCACCAGAACCCCCGGCAGCGTGATGCTCTCGACAGCCTGCTGGACCAGTTGAGCACTCTGGCCGGGTCGGCGCACCTGCTCGATTTGCAGCCTGTTGATGGTCTATGTGAAGCCTTGCTCGACCTGTACGGCGCCGTCGAAGAAAGCAGCCTGGCAGTCAGTGAACGTTTCTTTGAAGCGGCCGATGACGCTCATGAAGCGTTGATTAGCATGCTCGACCAACTGGCTGCAGGGCAGGAAATCACTCCGCAACCGGAGCTGATCCAGACCTTGTACGGGCTGTTGCATGAAGGTCTGGCGCCCGACGCCACGGGACTGGTTCGCGGTGATGGCAGCCAGATCACCGAGCTGGGAACCGCCACCGATCAGTTGGGGGCCGATCAGGCCGATGAGTTCGACGAGGAGATCGTCGAGATTTTTCTCGAAGAGGCCGTGGATATTCTCGAAAGTGCAGGTTTTGCCCTGCAGCGTTGGCTGAGTGCGCCCGACAGTCTGGCGTCGCTGTCTTCCTTGCAGCGCGATTTGCACACCCTCAAGGGCGGTGCGCGCATGGCCGGGATCGAGCCGGTTGCCGAGTTGGCCCATGAGCTTGAGCATTTGTATGAAGGGTTGCTGGACCGGCGCTTGAATGAGAGCCCGGCCTTAAGCCGCTTGCTTGAGCGCAGCCATGAGCAGCTTGGGCTGATGCTTGAACAACTGCAGCACCAGCAGCCGTTGAGCGAGTCTTATGAACTGATCGAGGCCATTCGCGGGTTTCGCCTCTACAGCCATTCGCCTGTCGAGCCGAACAGCATCGAGCCCAAGTCAGATGTTGCGCTCAATAGCGGCGACCCGGAACTGCAGGATATCTTCCTCGATGAAGCTTTCGACATCCTCGAAAGCTCGGGAGCGGCCTTGTTACGCTGGCAAGCCGACCCGCAAAACCATCTTGAAGTGGAAAACCTGCTGCGTGATTTGCACACCCTGAAAGGGGGCGCGCGCATGGTCGAGGTCGCCGTCATTGGCGACTTTGCTCACGAACTTGAGACCCTCTTCGAAGATATTTCGGTGGGCTTTCTGGTGCCCGGTGCTGAACTGTTTGTACTGCTGCAGCGTTGCCACGACCAACTGGCGCAAATGTTCGATGCATTGCGCAGTGGCCAGCCACTGCCTTCGCCCCAGGCGCTGATCGAGCAGATTCGCCAGATTGAGCGCAACACCCGGCAGGCGCCTGGCGCGGTGCCCAAGCCTGAGCCGGCGGCGTTGCCGGTGCCCGAAGGCGAGCGCACGGGGCTGGACACCCTCAAGGTGCCAGCCGAATTGCTGGAAGACCTGGTCAACCTGGCGGGTGAAGCCTCGATCATTCGTGGGCGGGTGGAGCAGCAGGTCAACGATGGGCAAGTGGCCCTCAACGAGATGCAGACCACCCTCGAGCGGATGCAGGATCAGCTGCGTCGGCTCGACAGCGAAACCCAAGGTCGCCTGCACAGCCGCCCGCACACTGAAGCCGATGGCGTGGCTTACGACGAATTCGACCCGCTGGAAATGGACCGTCATTCCTTGCTGCAGCAATTGTCCCGCGCTCTGTTCGAGTCGGCGTCGGACTTGCTCGATCTTAAAGCCACACTGGCGGCCCGCTGTCAGGATGCGCACGGCCTGTTGCAAAAGCAGGCGCGGGTAAACACCCAGTTGCAAGAAGGCCTGATGGGCACGCGCATGGTGCCGTTCGAGCGCGTGTTACCGCGGCTTAAACGCGTGGTGCGTCAGGTGGCGAGCGAACTGGGCAAGCACGTTGAATTCAACGTGATCAATGCTGAAGCCGAAATCGACCGCAACGTTCTTGAACGTATGGTGGCGCCGTTGGAGCACATGCTGCGCAACGCCGTCGACCACGGGCTTGAGCCTGCCGAGATCCGCCAGGCAAGTGGTAAGCCGGAGCAGGGCCTGATCAGCCTGGAGTTGTCTTACGAAGGCGGCGATGTGGTGTTCGACATGCACGATGATGGTGCTGGAGTGCCGCTTGAAGCCGTGCGCCGCAAAGCCATTTTACGCGGCCTGCTGGACCCCGAGGCCACGGTCAGTGACCGCGAAGTGTTGCAGTTCATCCTGCAGCCGGGGTTTTCTACGGCTGAAAAAATCACCCAGATCTCCGGGCGCGGCGTCGGCATGGACGTGGTGCATGAAGAAGTGCGTCAGTTGGGCGGCAGTATGACCATCGACTCGGTGGTCGGGCAGGGCGTGCACTTTCAGATCCGCCTGCCGTTCAGCGTTTCGCTCAACCGAGCCTTGATGGTGCAGTGTGCCGACGAGCAATACGCCATCTCGCTCGACACTGTCGAAGGCATCGTGCGCGTCATGCCCAACGAGCTGGAGGGTTACTACCAGCTCAACCCGCCGCTGTATCACTACGGCGGGCAAACCTACGAACTGCGTTACCTCGGCGAATTGCTGCAAACCGTAGGCAAACCCAAGCTGGTGGGCGAGAGCCATTCATTGCCGGTGCTGTTGGTACATTGCCAGGATCAGCGCGTGGCCTTGCAGGTCGACGCATTGGCGGGCTCGCGAGAAATAGTGGTCAAAAGTCTCGGCCCGCAATTTACCGGGGTGCAGGGGTTGTCGGGCGCGACCATCCTTGGGGATGGTCGGGTGGTGCTGATCCTCGATCTGCTGGCTTACATTCGCGCGCATCAGGCGCGTCAGCCGTTACAACGGGCGCATCACGAAGCGGTCGGCGCCCTTGAATTTATTCCGGCCGTGCGCCCGCCGCTGGTGCTGGTAGTGGACGACTCGGTCACCGTGCGCAAAGTCACTAGCCGTCTGCTGGAGCGCAACGGTATGAACGTCATCACCGCCAAAGACGGGGTCGACGCCATGAGCGTGCTCGAAGACCACACCCCCGACCTGATGCTGCTGGACATTGAAATGCCGCGCATGGACGGCTTCGAGGTGGCAACCCGTGTGCGCAACGACCCGCGCCTTAAAGACTTGCCGATCATCATGATCACCTCGCGCACCGGGCAAAAACACCAGAACCGGGCGATGGCCATTGGCGTCAACGACTACCTGGGCAAGCCGTATCAAGAGTCGGTGTTGCTGGAACGCATCGCCTACTGGAGCAACTTTCATGCTTGATCATCGCGTGGGCAGCCTGACCGGTTTGCTGCTACCACTGGCCGACCGCTACTTGCTGCTGCCCAACGTAGCGATAGCCGAGCTGATCGGTTGGCAGCGCGGCGACCCGAGCAGCGATTCACCGCCTTGGCACCTGCGCCAGATCACCTGGCGCGACCGCGAACTGCCATTGATCAGCTTTGAAGCGGCCTGCGGTAGCCCCGTCGTTATTGGTGAGCGGGCACGTATCGTCGTGCTCAACACCCTGGGCGGCGATTCCCGGCTCAAATTTATCGCCATGGTGGTGCAAGGCATCCCGCGTTCTTACCGTCTGGACAGCCAACTGAGTTTTGTCGACGTCCCGCTCAGCCCGCTGGAGCGTGCGGCGGTGCAGGTGGGCGATCATGTAGCGAAAATCCCGGATTTGCTGGCGCTGGAACGATTGGTGTTGGGCGAGAAGGAATGAAAACCTGTAGTCGCTGACGAGGCACGAGGCTGCGATGGGCGACGAAGCGGCCCCTGCTTTTGAAGGTCCTGCGGCCCTTATCGCAGCCTCGCTGCGCTCCTCAGCGGCTACAAGTGTGTGCGGTACAAAGCATGTGAGGGCAAACCTGCTCTCACGGCTGCTCGACGATCGCCGCATTGCCCTTTAATTTCGCAACCCCGACCCTTATCTCTTAACCGGGTGACGCAGTCGCACTGTCAGTTCTTGAGGATGTTGCACATGTATCACGGCGAAAAGCTAAACGCCTGGACCCACCTGTTGGGAGCTGTTGCGGCAGCAGTAGGCAGCATTTGGTTATTGGTGATGGCGTGCCTCGACGGCAGCCCGCAAAAGATTGTCAGTGTGGCGATTTATGGTGTCACGCTGGTGTTGCTGTACAGCGTGTCGACCGTGTACCACAGCGTGCGCGGGCGTTCGAAGGTGATCATGCAGAAGTTCGATCATCTGTCGATTTACCTGTTGATCGCCGGTAGTTACACCCCTTTTTGCCTGGTCACTCTGCACGGGCCGTGGGGTTGGTCGCTGTTCGGAATTGTCTGGGGCATGGCGGTGATCGGCATGCTGCAGGAGATCAAGCCCCGCTCCGAAGCGCGCATTCTGTCTATCGTGATTTACGCGGTAATGGGCTGGATTGTGCTGGTGGCTGTCAAGCCGTTGCTGGCGGCGCTGGGCACCGCTGGCTTTATCTGGCTGGCCGCTGGCGGGGTGATGTACACCGTGGGGATTATCTTTTTTGCCCTGGATCACCGTCTGCGTCATGCCCACGGCATTTGGCATCTGTTCGTGATTGCCGGCAGCCTGCTGCACTTTGTGGCCATCGCGCATTACGTGATCTGACTCAGGGCAACTAAGCTTGCGGCTTGGGTTTTTTGGTGTCACTGCGAATCTGCGCATGACTGATCAGGGCAAAGATAAAGCTGCCACCGATGATATTGCCGGCCAGGGTCGGGCCGGCAAATATCAGCCAGAAGTCTTTCCAGGGCAGTTCACCGGCAAACACCAGATACGACACTTCAGCCGTACCGACCACGATGTGGGTGAAGTCGCCCAGCGCCATCAGGTAGGTGATGAGGATGATGATCCACATCTTGGCGCTCTCCATGGACGGGATCATCCACACCATCGTCGCGATCATCCAGCCCGAGATGATGCCCTTGGAAAACATCTGACTGACGTCGTTCTCCATGACCTTGTGCCCTATTTCCAGGAAAGCCTTGTCGGTCTGGGTGTCGAAAATCGGCAAGTGCAACATCACATAAGCCACCAGCAAGGTGCCCATCAGGTTGCCCACCAGCACCACAGCCCACAATCGGAGCAGACGCCCGAAATTGCTCAGCGTGGGTTTGCTCATGATCGGCAGTACGGCAGTCAGGGTATTTTCGGTGAACAATTGCTGGCGGGAGAGGATGACGGCCAAAAAGCCGGCGCAGTAGCCGAAGCTGGCTATGACCTTGAAGGCTTCGCCGCTGGGCAGGCGCGAGTTGAGCAACCCCATGGCCATAAGCGACAGGCCCATTGTGAGCCCGGCGGCCAGTGCCGACCAGAACAGGGCGGCGATGCTGCGCTCCAGCTCCTGATCACCCTGCAAACGAATGATTTCGTGCAGGACCGCTGCGCGCGGAGGCTGGTTTTTGGTGACGTCGTGCTTTTCTTCAGCCGACAGGTTGGGGGTTTTGCCGCTGTTTTGGGTGTCCATGAGGTTTCATGACCGTTGGCGTGTGTAAGCGTACGACACGCGCGGGGGCCAGCTGTTCACTCATGCCTGTGGGAGTTGGCTTGTCAGCGATGCAAACGACTCGGTATGCCAGAGAGGCCTTCGTCATGCATTCGCCGGCAAGCCGGCTCCCACAAAGCCCGGGGGATTAATCAGTCTTTCTTTTCATCGTCGAACTGATCTTTGACGTACTTGATTTCGGTACGCCCGTGCGGCGCCGGCAAGCCGTCTTCGCCCAGGTTGACGAAAACCATTTTGTCGACGGTCAGGATGCTTTTGCGGGTGATCTTGTTGCGCACTTCGCAGGTCAGGGTGATCGAGGTGCGCCCGAATTCGGTAGCAGTAATACCCAGCTCGATGATGTCGCCTTGGCGTGAGGCGCTGACAAAATTGATTTCGGAGATGTACTTGGTCACCACGCGCTGGTTGCCCAGTTGGACGATGGCGTAGATCGCGGCTTCTTCGTCGATCCAGCGCAGCAGGCTGCCACCGAACAGGGTGCCGTTGGGGTTGAGGTCTTCGGGTTTAACCCATTTGCGGGTGTGAAAATTCATATTCGCTCCTGACCGTCTTGCCTTAGATGCCTGCCATGATGTCAGACCACAGCCCTCATCTCTATTAACCTTGGACTATGGTCTCGATTAAGCAAATCAAAATGCCGTGGATAAATCCTTGGGAACATCGGCGCGGATGGCTATAATCACCCCCGCTTCAAAACGGTCATTTTTACCCAGTACCGTTCCCGCCACCTGTCCGAGGGGCGCTGCAGCAGGTTCAACCTGTCAGGCTCGGATGGGGCGTTGTTTGTTCAGGGCTCCCTGTTCAGGCACTAAACGCACAACGGCGCCCATTCGCGATTAAACGAATGGAGGCTCTTGATGAGCGCTGTAAACACGCCTGCAGGTTTTACCGACTATAAAGTCGCTGATATGTCCCTCGCCCAATGGGGCCGTCGCGAAACCTTTATCGCCGAGTCCGAAATGCCAGCCCTGATGGGTCTGCGCCGCCGTTATGCCGCAGAACAACCGCTCAAGGGCGCGAAGATTCTGGGCTGCATTCACATGACCATCCAGACTGCCGTGCTGATCGAAACCCTGGTTGCCCTGGGTGCCGAAGTGCGTTGGTCGTCGTGCAACATCTTCTCGACTCAGGATCAGGCTGCTGCCGCGATCGCTGCTGCCGGTATCCCGGTTTTCGCCTGGAAAGGCGAGACTGAAGCCGAGTACGAGTGGTGCCTTGAGCAAACCATCTTGAAAGATGGCGAGCCTTGGGACGCCAACATGATCCTCGACGATGGCGGCGACCTGACCGAGCTGCTGCACAAGAAATACCCGGCCATGCTGAAAAAGATCCACGGCGTGACTGAAGAAACCACCACCGGTGTACACCGTTTGCTGGACATGCTGGCCAAAGGCGAGCTGATGATCCCTGCGATCAACGTGAACGACTCGGTGACCAAAAGCAAAAACGACAACAAGTACGGCTGCCGTCACAGCCTGAACGATGCGATCAAGCGTGGTACTGACCACCTGTTGTCCGGCAAGCAAGCGCTGGTAATCGGTTACGGCGACGTGGGCAAGGGTTCGGCCCAGTCCCTGCGTCAGGAAGGCATGATCGTTAAAGTGTCGGAAATCGACCCGATCTGCGCCATGCAAGCGTGCATGGACGGCTACGAAGTGGTTTCGCCGTTCATCAATGGCCAGAACGATGGTACTGCTGCCAGCATCGACGCTGCACTGCTGGGCAAGATCGACCTGATCGTGACCACCACCGGTAACGTCAACGTGTGCGACAAAAACATGCTGGCTGCGCTGAAAAAACGTGCAGTAGTGTGCAACATCGGTCACTTCGACAACGAAATCGACACCGCTTTCATGCGCAAAAACTGGGCATGGGAAGAAGTGAAGCCACAGGTTCACAAGGTTCACCGTACTGGCCTGGGCGAATTCGACCCACAGAACGACGACTACCTGATCCTGCTGGCCGAAGGCCGTCTGGTTAACCTGGGCAATGCCACGGGTCACCCAAGCCGCATCATGGACGGTTCGTTCGCCAACCAGGTTCTGGCTCAGATCTTCCTGTTCGCGCAGAAGTACGCTGACCTGCCGGCAGAGCTGCAAGCCGAGCGCCTGACTGTAGAAGTTCTGCCGAAGAAGCTGGACGAAGAAGTGGCCCTGGAAATGGTTCGCGGCTTCGGTGGCGTTGTGACGCAACTGACCAAGACTCAGGCCGACTACATCGGTGTGACCGTCGAAGGCCCGTTCAAGCCAGACGCTTACCGCTACTGATTAAAAAAGGCGGTCAGGCTTGCACTGACCGCCTTTTTTTTGTGTGAGAGTTCAGCGTCAGGGGGCGCCTTAACCCCCCTTCGCGTACGCAAGGGTATTCCCATGTCTC
This sequence comes from Pseudomonas fragi, assembly GCF_025426255.1. Classification (GTDB taxonomy): domain Bacteria; phylum Pseudomonadota; class Gammaproteobacteria; order Pseudomonadales; family Pseudomonadaceae; genus Aquipseudomonas; species Aquipseudomonas kulmbachensis. The sequence goes on from NZ_CP104861.1 coordinate 316,196, forward strand.
AAGACCGTCGTTTCAGCTTCGAGTTCTTCCCGACCAAGACCGATGCTGGACATGAAAAACTGATGAACACGGCTCGCCAACTGGCGACCTACAACCCGGATTTTTTCTCCTGTACCTATGGTGCCGGTGGCTCGACCCGCGACCGCACGATCAATACCGTGCTGCAGCTGGAGAGCGAAGTAAAAGTGCCTGCGGCTCCGCACCTGTCGTGCGTGGGTGACAGCAAGGCCGATTTGCGCGGCCTGTTGACCCAGTACAAGGCTGCAGGCATCAAGCGCATCGTTGCCCTGCGTGGCGACCTGCCTTCGGGCATGGGCATGGCCAGCGGCGAGTTGCGCTACGCCAATGACCTGGTGAGTTTCATTCGGGAAGAAACCGGTGATCACTTCCATATCGAAGTGGCTGCTTACCCGGAGATGCACCCGCAAGCGCGCAACTTCGAAGATGATATCAGCAACTTCGTGCGCAAGGCCCACGCTGGCGCTGACAGCGCGATCACCCAGTACTTTTTCAACGCCGACAGCTACTTCCGTTTTGTCGAGCGCGTGGAAGCTGCGGGCGTGATGATTCCTGTTGTGCCGGGCATCATGCCGATCACCAACTACAGCAAGCTGGCGCGATTCTCTGACGCTTGTGGCGCAGAAATCCCACGCTGGATTCGCAAGCAACTTGAAGCCTACGGCGACGATACGCAGAGCATCCAGGCGTTTGGCGAACAGGTTATCAGCGAAATGTGCGAACGCCTGCTGGACGGCGGCGCACCGGGGTTGCACTTCTATACCCTGAACCAGGCTGATCCGAGCTTGGCGATCTGGAACAACCTGAAGCTGCCACGCTGATTCAAGACCTGTAGCCGCGGCCGCAAGCTGCGATGGGTTTGGTGCGCCACTGCGACGCAGCGGCCCCGACCTTGATGCAGAAAGCGAAGACCCTTCGGTCCTTATCGCAGCCTGCGGCAGCGGCTACAGGGTTTTTCTTGATGCCGGTCGCGGCTACAAAAAAGCCGTTGGGCAGCATGAAATCGGCGCGCCGTGATTGCTCTGTTATACTCCGGGCTTTCCGCCAGGCTTACGCCCGGCCGCTCGTCCTTGTACAAGCCACTCAACCCCGCTACTGCGCAGCTCTTGCCCGCGCGAGCGGTGCGAATGAGCCTTGTGGACTGGAGCAGGACCGGACGGGATTGCGTCTCCTTAAACGCCATTCACGCCAGGCAAGACTATCCCTTTGGGCCAAGCCCTAACTAGAACAGGATTTCTCATGTCCTTTGCTTCCCTCGGTCTCTCCGAGGCTTTAGTCCGCGCCATTGAAGCTGCGGGCTATACCGAGCCTACTCCGGTGCAACAGCGGGCCATTCCCGCCGTGTTGCAAGGTCGCGACCTGATGGTTGCGGCTCAGACAGGTACTGGTAAAACCGGCGGCTTCGCTCTTCCGATTCTGGAAAAGCTGTTTCCCAATGGCCACCCGGACAAATCCCAGCGCCACGGCCCACGCCAACCACGCGTGCTGGTCCTGACCCCAACCCGCGAACTTGCCGCCCAGGTGCACGAGAGCTTCAAGCTCTACGCCCGCGACTTGAAGTTCGTCAGCGCCTGCGTGTTTGGCGGTGTCGGCACCAACCCTCAGGTCCAGGCTCTGGCCCGTGGTGTTGACGTACTGGTTGCCTGCCCGGGTCGTTTGCTCGACCTGGCTGGTCAAGGCAGCGTTGACTTGTCCCACGTTGAAATCCTGGTGCTCGACGAAGCTGACCGGATGCTCGACATGGGCTTCGTCCATGACGTGAAAAAAGTCCTCGCACGTCTGCCGTCCAAGCGTCAAAACCTGCTGTTTTCGGCGACGTTCTCCAAGGACATCACTGATCTGGCCGGCAAGTTGCTGCGCAACCCGGAACGCATCGAAGTTACGCCGCCCAACACTACGGTCGAGCGTATCGAACAGCGTGTTTTCCGTTTGCCTGCCACCCACAAGCGTGCGCTGCTGGCTCACTTGATCACCGCAGGCGCCTGGGAACAGGTTCTGGTCTTTACTCGTACCAAGCATGGCGCCAACCGCCTGGCTGAGTACCTGGACAAGCATGGCCTTAGCGCCGTAGCCATCCACGGTAACAAGAGCCAGAACGCGCGGACCAAAGCCCTGGCCGACTTTAAAGCCGGTGCCGTACGCATTCTGGTAGCGACCGATATTGCCGCTCGCGGTCTGGATATCGATCAGCTGCCACACGTGGTCAACTTCGAGCTGCCAAACGTCGATGAAGACTACGTTCACCGTATCGGCCGTACTGGCCGTGCCGGTCGTTCGGGCGAGGCGATCTCGCTGGTTGCTCCGGACGAAGAAAAACTGCTGAAAAGCATCGAGCGCATGACCCGCCAGAAAATCGCCGATGGCGACCTGATGGGTTTTGACTCCAGCACCGTAGAAGCTGAAAAGCCTGAAGTGCGCGAGCGTCCGGATGTGCGTAACCCGCGCAACCCGCCACGTGGTCCTCGTGGCGACGGTCCGGGTAACCCGGGCGGTGGCGGCGGTCGTAAAGACAAAGGCAAGGAAAAGAGCAAAGAGAAGCCAGCCGCTGCTCGTAGCGAGCGTCCTGCTCGTGAGCAAAAGCCGCGCGAGGCTCAACCTGCCCGTGAACAGCGTCAGCCAACCCCACGTTCGGACGCCAACCGTGCGCCGGACGAGTTCCGCGATGACGATGTAGACAACTTTGGTAACCGCGCTGATTACGTCAGCCCGTACCAGAACAAAAACAACCAGAGCCGTGGCCGCCGTCCGGGTGCTCCTGCAACGGGTACTGGCACTGGCGCAGCGCCAGCAGCACGTACTGGTGGTCGTCAAAATGCTCCGCGTACCGGCAGCGGCGCCAGCACTGGCACACCGCCTGCCAAGCGCAGCGGTCCACGCAGCGGTGCCCCGCGTGACGGTCAAGCCCGTCGCGAAAATCGCCCGGCCCGTGACGATGCCCGTCAAGAGCCAGCGGTTAAAGGCCCACGTGAAAATCAGCCGAAGATCATGCACAAGGAGTCGAAAAGCGATCGTTTCCCGACACCTGAGCAGCTCGATCAACTGCCGAACCGCCCTCGTGGTGAAAAGCCTGCGCTGTTGACTCGCAACCGCTGAGTCCAAAGCGCCCTCACCCTAACTCTCTCCCAGAGGGGCAGGGTGAGGGGCTCTTGATTCACGCATAAAAAAACGCCCCGGCTCTCGCAAGCCGGGGCGTTTTTTTTAGCCGTATAAAAGCGCTATTACTTGGCCTTCACGCCTTCCAGCGAGATGTCCAGGGTCAGCGTCTGGTCTGCGCCCGGGCTCTTGATGCCGAAGTCGTTCAGGTTCACAGACGTGGTCGCGTTGAAGCCAGCGCGTTCGCCACCCCACGGGTCCTTGCCTTCGCCGTTGAACGTTGCCTTGAACGTCACTGGCTTGGTCACGCCGTGCAGGGTCAGGTCGCCTGTTACGTCAGCTGTTTTCTCGCCAGTCGGTACAACCTTAGTCGACTTGAAGGTCGCTTCCGGGAACTTGCTCACGTCCAGGAAATCTTTGCTGGCGATATGCTTGTCACGTTCTGCGTGGTTGGAGAACAGGCTGGCGGTTTTCAGGGTGACGTCAATTTTGCTGTCCGCAGGCTTGGCAGCGTCCCACGAGAAGGTGCCGCTCCAGTCCTTGAATGTGCCGTGAATAAAGCTGAAGCCCAGGTGGCTGACTTTCCAGTCGATAAAGGCGTGCTGGCCTTCCTTGTCGATGGTGTAGTCAGCAGCCATGGCCTGACCTGCGGTCAGCAGTGCAGTACCGAGTGCCAGCGCAGCGAGGGTCTTTTTCAACATGCGGTCTATTCCTTTTGAGTTGAGGTTGAGCATCAGGCTTTGCGCCCCAGCATACGGGTCAGGGTCGCATCACGATCAATAAAGTGGTGCTTCAAAGCGATGAGGCCATGCAGCCCGGCAAAAATCACCACGGCCCACGCCAGGTACAGATGCACGACACCGGCCACATCGGCCTGATCGGGCAGGTTGGAAATCAGTGCAGGTACTTCAAACAGGCCGAATACCGGGATGCCCACGCCTTCAGCGGTGGAGATCAGGTAGCCAGCGATCATTAGTGCAAACAAAGCCAGATACAAAAAACCGTGGCCCAGTTTTGCGCCGATACGTGTTGCCTTGCTGTAGCTGGTCAGGGCAGGAGGCGCCGGGCTGATCCAGATCCATATGACACGTAGCAACATTACTGCGAGCAGCGTCAGACCAATGCTCTTGTGCAGGTCTGGCGCTTCTTTGCGCCAAGGGCTGTAGTAGTCCAGACCAACCATCCACAGACCCAGCGCGAACAATCCGAACACTGCCAACGCAACGGTCCAGTGCATGAAAATACTGACGGCACCATATCGAGAAGAAGAGTTACGTAGCTGCATTGCCAACATCCTGTGGGAACTTGAGCCTAAGACTAATGGTTTACCTATCGAATGAAAGCGCATTTTTTCGCTGCAAGTTATCGATAAATACGATCTGTAGCCTGGGTGCCAATAATTAAGCAAACGTTAACAATATTTTGTGTCGCTATTGTTTGTCTTCAGGCGTCAGTAAGGTGCTGGGATTTGTAATAGGTTGTGACACGCGGGCGGATTGCATAGGCTTGCGCGATTGTTTACCCGCGCACGTCGGGAACCAGCGCCAGGAGAGTGGGAAATGGGCCTGAATAATCAGTGGATGCAGCGAGATCTTGCCGTTTTATGGCACCCCTGCACCCAAATGAAGGATCACGAGCAACTGCCGTTGATCCCGATCAAGCGCGGCGAAGGCGTGTGGTTGGAAGACTTTGAAGGCAAGCGTTACCTGGATGCCGTGAGTTCCTGGTGGGTCAACGTATTTGGCCACTGCAACCCGCGTATCAACCAGCGCATCAAGGACCAGGTCGACCAGTTGGAGCACGTGATCCTTGCGGGCTTTAGCCATCAGCCGGTGATTGAGCTGTCCGAGCGACTGGTCAAGATGACGCCCGAAGGCCTGACCCGCTGCTTCTACGCCGATAACGGTTCGTCGTGCATCGAAGTCGCGCTGAAGATGAGCTTTCACTACTGGCTCAATCGCGAGCAGCCGAACAAAAAGCGCTTCGTGACCCTGACCAACAGCTACCACGGCGAAACCATGGCCGCGATGGCCGTGGGTGATGTGCCGTTGTTCACCGAAACCTACAAGGCGTTGCTGCTCGACACCATTAAAGTGCCGAGCCCCGACTGCTACCTGCGCCCCGAAGGCTTGAGCTGGGAAGCCCATTCGCGCACGATGTTTGTGGCTATGGAACAGACCCTGGCCGAGCATCACGACACGGTGGCTGCAGTGATCGTCGAGCCGTTGATTCAGGGCGCGGGCGGCATGCGCATGTACCACCCGGTGTACCTCACTCTGTTGCGCGAGGCCTGCGATCGTTACGGTGTGCACCTGATCCTCGACGAAATCGCCGTGGGCTTTGGCCGCACCGGAACCATGTTTGCCTGTGAACAGGCGGGCATTACCCCGGACTTCCTGTGCCTGTCTAAAGCGTTGACCGGTGGTTATTTGCCGTTGGCTGCCTGCGTAACCACTGAAGAGGTTTACAGCGCGTTCTACGACGACTACCCGACGCTGCGCGCTTTCCTGCATTCCCACAGCTACACGGGTAACCCGCTGGCGTGTGCGGCGGCTCTGGCGACGTTGGATATCTTCGAAGAAGACAACGTGATCGAGAACAACAAGGCGCTGGCTCAGCGTATGACCAGTGCGACTGCGCATCTGGTGGATCATCCTCATGTCTCGGAAGTGCGTCAGACCGGTATGGTTCTGGCCATTGAGATGGTCCAGGACAAAGCCAGCAAAACGGCTTACCCGTGGCAGGAGCGCCGAGGTCTGAAGGTATTCCAGCACGCACTGGAGCGTGGCGCGTTGTTGCGTCCGTTGGGCAGCGTGGTGTATTTCTTGCCGCCTTACGTGATTACCCCCGAGCAGATCGACTTTCTGGCTGAAGTGGCCAGTGAAGGGATCGATATTGCGACCCGCAGCGACATCAGCGTGGCCGTGCCATCGAACTTCCATCCGGACTTCCGCGACCCGGGTTAAACACAATTTTGTAGGCGCTGCCGCAGGCTGCGATAAGGGCCGCAGGACCTTCAATACACCAAGGTCGCTGGGGGGCAACCCATCGCAGCCTGCGGCAGCGCCTACATGAATAATTAAATTTTCAGAGAACCCATATGAGATTGTCCCGCTTCTTTATCGACGCCCCCTTGAGCCTAGGTGAACACGAATTGCCTGAAGCCCAGGCGCATTACATTGGCCGCGTACTGCGCATGGCCGAGGGCGATGCCCTGCAAGTGTTCGACGGCTCGGGTCAGGAGTTTTTGGGGCGCTTGCTGGAAGTCGGCAAAAAACGCGTGCGCGTAGTGCTGGACGAAACCTTTGCCGGGCAAGTGGAATCGCCATTGGCTATCCACCTTGGTCAGGGCCTGTCCCGTGGCGAGCGCATGGACTGGGCGATTCAAAAGGCTACCGAGTTGGGAGTGACCGAAATCACCCCGATCATGAGTGAGCGCTGCGAAGTGCGGCTCAAGGACGAACGCGCGGATAAGCGCCTGGCCCACTGGCGCCAAGTGGCGATCAGCGCCTGCGAACAGTGCGGCCGTTCGCGGGTGCCGGTGATTCATCCGCCGGTGATGCTCAGCGACTGGATCAAAACCACCGAAGCCGACCTCAAGCTGGTGCTGCACCCGGTGTCCGAACCGTTGGCCAGCCACGCCAAACCTGCACGTCTGGCGTTTTTGATCGGCCCCGAGGGCGGCTTGACCGACAGCGAAGTCGACCTGGCCCAAGCCGCTGGCTATCAGCCTGCGCGACTTGGCCCACGGGTACTGCGCACTGAAACTGCACCGGTTGTGGCTTTGGCTGTGGCGCAGCAGTTGTGGGGTGATTTCTAAACGCTGTGGGATGCCAGCCGCGTAGCAGCTGCCGGCAACGCATTTGGCCTTTAAAATCAGGCGTTTCGTACGACGTTTCGCTTTTAATCTCGTGAAACATCCGAGAAAATCCAGCTCGCTTGCGCCTGTCCAAATCGGGGAATAGTCTCGGCCCATCGCTGCAAAACGGCGGTCGGGTTTAGTCGCCCGGCTTGAAAACTTGACGCAAAGTGTCATCGCTATGGTGGCCGTGCGTAGGGCACCTTCGAGTGCGCCGGTTTCCAAGTTTTCCGGTCGACTAACCTGCGTACGGCTGCCACCCATTCGTTTAGTCGCGATCAAGGGCAGCTCCATAAATTTGGAGAACCCATGAAAAAGATCACCCCCGACCCACCTGTTTTGCCCCTCGATGCTGCTGACAGTCACGACCCGTTACTTGATCGTGCCGCCACTGAACGTGCGCTCAATTTTTACCTGCAACACCATAAGCCTTATCGCTCCATGGGCACGGCCATGTTTGCCATCCCGGACAGTGTCAATTGCGAAGCGGCTTTGGCCCAGGCGTCAGACTTGTTGCGCTGTGCGGGTGCCTGCGCGAATGAGGCGGGGAATGGTTTGAGCGGGCCCGCGCGCGACTTGGTGTTGTCGACCGTGCACTTGGTGGAGCTGGCCAAAGGTTATGTCGACAAGTCGCTGGACACGCTGGTAACGCACTGAAGCAGCACGCGCCTGATTGGCGACAGGCGCGTAATTTTGGAGCCGCTAGCGGTTATCAACGCCTGGGTATAAGCCTCACCAATACAGCCCCCTTACTCCACCGGATCACTCACGGGTTTGGCGATGATCTGCTTCAGTTCAGCGGTCATCGGGAACTCCAGGTTCAGGCCGTTGGGCGGGATCGGTTGTTCGAACCAGCGCTGGTAGATGCTGGTGATTTCGCCGGACTGATACAGGTCAGCCAGGGTCTTGTTGACCACGGCCAGGAACTGCGGGTCGTCCTTGCGCACCATGCAGCTGTAGATTTCCCGCGATTGCTCGTCACCGACCACGACCCAGTTGTGCGGGTCACGGGCTTTGGCGCGTTCGCCGTAGAGCAGTGCGTCGTCCATGTAGAAGGCCACGGCGCGACCGGTCTCGAGCATCTTGAACGCTTCGCCATGGTCTTTGGCGCTGATCACGTTCATGCCCATCTTGTGGTCGGCGCTGTAGCTTTTGATAAAGCGCTCATTGGTGGTGCCCGCGGTGGTCACGACGTTTTTGTCGCGCAGATCATCGAAGCCTTTGATGCCGCTGTTCTTGGCGGTCAGTAACTGGCCTTTGACGTAGATGAACCCGTACGAAAATGCCACCTGCTTTTGCCGCTCTGCCGTCACGCCGGTCGAGCCGCACTCCAGGTCAACGGTGCCGTTCTGTACCAGCGGAATGCGGGTTTGCGAAGTGACCAGGTTGTATTTGACCTTCAGCGGTTTGTCGCCCATTTGCTGCTGGATACGCTCGACGACCTTGTTGGCCAACTCCACCGAATAGCCCATTGGTTTACCGGTGTTATCGCCGACATAAGAAAACGGCACCGATGCATCGCGATAACCCAGGGTAATAGTCCCCGAGTCGGCGATCTTCTTTAGTGTGCCCTGCAGCGGGGTCTCATTGGCTTGCACGGTATGGCTGATCAACAGGCCCAGGGTGCAACTGATCAAGGTTAGTTTTTTCATTTTTTTGTTTTCCCCTAAAACAGATTAATGACGAACAGCAATCACGCTTATTTCCACCAACACCTGTGGGCGGGCCAATTCGGCTTGCAGGGTGGTGCGGGTGGGCACTTTGCCAGCCGATAGCCAGGCTGACCACACGGCGTTCATGGCCGCGAAGTCGCGTTGAATGTTCTGCAGGTAAATCGTGGCGTTAAGAATATGGTCCTTGTCGCTGCCGGTTTCGGCCAGCAGAGCATCGATCTTGCCCAGGACCTCTTGGGTCTGCGCGGTAATATCTTCGCTTTGCGTAGGGACCTGTCCGGACAGAAAGACCAGCGCTTCGAAAGTCGCGGCGGCGCTCAAACGGTCGTTACTGTTGATGCGGTGAATCGTCATCGGGCTTTCCTTTTTGTCGGGATGGCGCATTCAAGCGGCCAGGCCTTGCATGTCTATGGATGTTTTACGCTGTGCAATCAGCTCGCTGAGCAAGCGCCCGCTGCCGCAGGCCAGAGTGAAGCCCAGTGCACCGTGGCCAAGGTTGAGCCACAAATTGCGATAGCCGCTGGCGCCAAGGATGGGAACGCCGCTGGGGGTAGCAGGGCGCATGCCGGCCCACTCAGTGGCGTTGTCGTAGTTGCCCGCAGCCGGGAAAGTACTGCTGGCCAGTTGGCGCATTTGTGCCAGGCGCTTGGGGTCCAGGGAGGGATCGAAACCGACGATGTCGACCATCGCGGCAATGCGCAATTGTTCGCCGATACGGGCGTAGACAATTTTGCGGTCGTAGTCGGTGATGCTCACCTGCGGGGCTTTTTGCGGGTCGCTCAGAGCCAGCGTGAGGCTATAACCCTTGAGCGGATACAGTGGCAGGTTCATGCCTGGCAAACGCAGGGCCGGGCTGTTGTGCCCGGCAGCGAGCACCAACTGATCGACCTCCAGCACCTCGTCGCCCATTTCCACAGCCTGTACTGCACCGTTGGCATGGCGCAGACGGGTGACGGTTTTACCCAACATAAAAGTGCAGCGGCCACTGGCCTGCAGGCGGGCGACCAGTTGCTGGCAGAACGCGTGGCAATCACCGACTTCTTCGCTGGGGGTATAGATACCGCCGACAAACGCCGACCCCTGCAAGCCGGGCTCCAGGCTGGCGCATTCGCTGGCTGACAGCGCTTGCTGAAATGCACTGCCGACAACTTTTTTGCGCGCTTTGTCGAAGTTTGCGTGTTCACGGAACGCCACCAGTTTGCCGTTGCGCTGCCAGGCGAAACCGTCCAACTGATCTTCTTCGCGCCATTGCTGCAAGGTGGCCTGGCTGAGCAACGCAAGGCGCAGCAAGTGCGCGCCATTGCGCTGGTTCACCGAACTGCGGCACGCCGCCATGAACGAGGCCAGCCAGCGCCATTGGGCCGGGTCCATGCGTGGGCGGAGCTTGAGTGGCGAGTCGCCGCGCAGCATCCAGCCCATCGCCTGCCAAGGCACCCCGGCATCGGCCAGCGGTGCGACATAGCGGTAGGAGAGCTGGCCGCCATTGGCGAAGCTGGTCTGGCTGCCGAGGGTTGGCTGAGCCTCGATCACGCTCACTTCAAAGCCATCGCGCACTAATGCATACGCCGTTGCCAGCCCGATAACGCCCCCGCCGATGATACAAACTCGCTGTGCCATGTCAGTCCTTAGCCCGCTGTTGAACGGACTTCAGGTTAGGGGCAGGTGACAGGCGGCGAACAATGAATAAAGATGGCTCTCCCATAAACAAAGGTTATGGACTGCTGCCATGCGCTTGCGTCATATCGAGGTGTTCCAGGCGATTCGCCAAACCGGTTCTGTCAGTGCGGCGGCTCAACTGCTGCATGTATCGCAGCCTGCGGTCAGCAAGGTGCTGCAACACGCTGAACAGCGTTTGGGCTTCCCGCTGTTTTTGCGGGTGCGCGGTAAATTGCAGCCCACCCCCGAAGCGCTGTTGCTGGAACGCGAAGTCGACAAGGTGACCGAGAGCCTGCAAGGCGTGCAGCGTTTGGCCGAGAGCCTGCGTCGCGAGCCGGGGCATCGTTTGCGCATCGGCAGTACGCCTGCATTGGCGTTGTCGCTATTGCCGCCGGTGATCAGCGAGTGGACGCGCCGTTATCCGGATATCAAGTGTGAACTGACCAGCGCCCATAGCCGTGAGTTGGTGCAAAACCTGTTGATGCGCGAACTGGATGTGGCCCTGACTTTCAAATTGCCCGACCATCCGGGGCTCAAGGCTCGGGCATTGGCCCACGGTGTATTGGTGGCGCTGGCCCCACGGGGTTACTGGGCCGATGAAAGCGAAGGCGTGGCGCTGGCGCTGGATGAGTTGGCGGATGCGCCGTTGATCGGGCTGAGCAGTGCCGATCCGTTGTTTGCCCGACTGGACAGCTACCTGCAAGCGGTAGAGCCGCCGCCACGCATCAGCATCGCGGTACAGACCTATTCGCTGGCGCGGGCAATGGTGGAGTCGGGTGCGGGGTTAGCGGTGATTGATCCGTTTACGGCGTTGGGGGCGTCGCGGGCAAGTACCGTGATCCGGCCGCTGACTCCGGCGCTGCCGATTACGCTGTACGCGTTGACGCGGGCGGATGAAGCTGCGGCGCATACGCTGGAAGGGTTGCTGCAACTGTTCGCTGAACGGGCCAGCGAGCAGTTGCAGCGGTTGGCGGGTGGGTAACACCATTTTAAAAATTGTGGGAGCGAGCCTGCTCGCGAAGGTCGTTCGCGAGCAGGCTCGCTCCCACGGTTGACGTCATGCTTTATTTCGGCAGTGCGTACACCACCACCTGATCACCTACCTGATCTTTCATGATCGAGTTGCCACCCGCCACAAACGCCACATATTGCCGGCCCTTGTATTCATAGATAGCGGGGTTGGCGACGGCGGGAGCCATGACGATATCCGACCACAGCTCTTTGCCATCTGCCAGGGCATAGGCGCGTACCTTGGCATCCATCGAGGCGCCGATAAACACCACACCACCTGCAGTCACCGCAGGGCCACCAATGGTTGGCGAGCCCATGTTTTCAGGCATGTACCAACCAAATTGCTGGACGGCACCCATTGGGCGACGCCATTTCACGTCACCGGTGTGCATGTCGATTGCCACCAGTTCACCGAAAGGGGGTGCCCAGCACGGCATACCGGCCCAGTTCTGCGCGTTCATCAAGCTCATGCCGTAAGGTGCGCCGATCTGCGGGTAAAAGCCGTTTTCGTTGCCCGAGGTTTTTGGTTGCTTGTCGTATGAGGCGCGATCCCACAGCTTGATCATCTGCACGATGTGCGAGGTGTTCACAATGGCCACCTGGCTGACCGGGTCGAACGCTACACCGCCCCATTGCACGCCACCGGCACTGTCCGGGTAGGCCAGTACGCCGTTGCCCTTAGTGGCGGGTGGCGAGTACATGCCGTTGTATTCCAAACCGTCCCACATTTTTGTGCACTGACCAAAACCGACGATGTCGGCGATTTTCCAGATTGCCGGTTTTTTCGACTGATCCATCAACGGCGCAGGTTTGGTCGGGAACGGTTGGGTCGGCGAATACACCTCGCCCTGGGCATCGCCCTGTGGCACCGGGCGTTCTTCAATGGGCCACACGTCCTCGCCGGTGCGGCGGTCAACGGTGAACAAAAAGCCCATCTTGGTCGCTTGCACCAACGCGGCCACGGGTTTGCCATCGACGGTGATGTCCATCAGCGTAGGAGCTGAGTTGATGTCGTAGTCCCATATGTCGTGGTGAACCCACTGACGAGACCACACGACCTTGCCGGTATTGATGTCCAGAGCCGTGGTCGAAGTACCCAGGGGAATCGGTTTGGTCCGATTGCCGCCCCAGTAGTTGGGCGAAGGAGAGGACACGGGGATATACAGCAAGCCCAGCGCGGGGTCGTAAGACATTGCGGTCCAGATGTTGGCGGTGCCGGTTTTGCCAGCTTCATCTTCCGGAATCGGCTTGAACTCCCACTCCAGCTCGCCAGTGCGGGCATTGAGGGCAAACAGCGAACCTGGTGATTCGACTTCATATTCCCAGTCTTTACCGGCCCAGCCGACGATCAGCTTGTCACCGATAACGGTTGGCGGTTGCAGTTGCGACAACGGCCATTTGGCATTGACGGTGTTCCATTGGTTGACATCCACCACACCGTTTTTGCCGAAGCCTTCGCACGGCTTGCCGGTGTCAGCATCCACCGCATATAGCTGCGCGGTCATGTTGCCCAGGTAGACGATTTTTTGGCAGGCAACTCCCGCTTGCGGTGTTTTTTCCTGCCAGTACGACACGCCGCGAGATTTCAGCGCGGGCTGTGTCTCGGCAACCAGCGGCGACTTGGTGTCATAGGTCCACTTCGCTTTGCCGGTCTCGGGTTCGAGCGCGATGATTCGGTAAAAAGGTGTGCCGACGTACAGCGTGTCATTGGCGAAAATAGGTGTGGCTGACCAGACCGAAGGCGGGATTTTACCGGTTCCGGAGGACATGTCTCCGGTGAAATACTCCCAGACCTTGGTCAGTTTTCCGACGTTATCCTTGTTTATTTGAGTCAATGGCGAGTACTTCTGCGCGCTCAGTTGGCCGTGAAAGCTGTCCCACTCCTTGCCACTGGGCAGGGGCAGTTTGGCGTCTTCGGCAGAGATGCTCGACGTTGCCAGCAACGGTGTCGGTACGGTGTAGGTGTCTTGTGCCTGAGCGTTGGAAACACCTGCCAGCAAGCACAGCGCCGGAGCTGTCAAAAAGTGTTTTTTGATTCCGTTCATCTCATGCGCTCCTTGTTGGCTTGGCGCCAAAGGTTTCAATCACAACACCCACGGCGAAGACCACCAGAACGGCAACTGTCCACCAGCCATGCAAAAGGCTTGCAGCAAAAATGGTCCCTATGGCACCGGCCCAACTCAAAAACAGGACGAAGTTTCGCAAGCCTCCCGCCGCGGTTTTGACCAGGAGTACGCCAAGAACAAACAGCACAAATTCGGCGAGCATCGTTGTCATTGCCCCCCCGGAATCCGTCACCCCTGACAGTGGAGTGAAGAATCGCCATGCCGTGATGGCCAAGGCAACCAGAGCCGTAATGATCATGATGTTGGCGCCGAGATGGCGCCTGGGCGGTGCATAGGCAGCAGAAGTACTCATCCCTTAACTCTCCTTTGCGTGTTATGCCTTCAGGCATCTGGAAAGTGAGTGTAGCCAAGGTGGCGGAAAACACCGGGATGAGGTCGAGGTCATGGCGGGGATTTGCTGCTGTCCAAGCGTTATGCACTAACCCTCGTAGCAGCTGCCGAAGGAACGAGGCTGCGTTCGGCTGCGCAGCAGTCGCAAAATGGAATACTGCGCAATGTCTGAAAAACCTCGGATTACGGATCTGCGAGTGCTGCGCACTCGGACGCAGCCTCGCGTTGCTCGTCAGCTGCTACGAAATAGCGGCTACAAGCTGGATCAGTGCGTGTGTTCGGCCTCGGCTGGCGCATCCTTGGTCACACGGCGAACCAGCTTGCCGATGGTCAAACCCTGGAACAGGATCGACGACAGCACCACGATGTAGGTGATACTCAGGATCAGATCGCGCTCCGGGCCCAGCGGCAAGGCCAGTGCCAGTGCGACCGAAACACCGCCGCGCAGACCGCCCCAGGTCAGGATACGGATGGTGCCGCGTGGCACCGTGCGCCAGCGGCGCAGCAACACAATGGCCGGGGCCACGGTCAACAGGCGCGAGAGCAAAATGGCCACCGCCAGAACGCTGGCAGCCAGCAAATGCAGCCACGAGAATGGCAGCAGCAACAGTTCCATGCCGATCAGCGCAAACAGCAGCGCGTTGAGCATGTCATCGAGCAACTCCCAGAAGCCGTCCATATAGCGACGGGTCATCTCGTTCATGGCCTTGTTGCGGCCCAGGTTACCGATGATCAGGCCAGCAACCACCATCGCAATTGGTGCCGATACATGCAGCTCACTGGCCATGGCCGAGCCGCCGATCACCAGTGCCAGGGTCAGCATCACTTCGATCTGGTATTGCTCGATGCTCTTGATCATTCGATACACCAGATAACCGATCAAGCCACCGAACACCACACCACCGATGGCTTCGTGAACGAACAGCATCGCCGTAGCGCCAAGGCTCGGGGTTTCGCCCAGTTGCACGATGCCCAGCAACACGGTGAACACCACAACGGCGGTGCCGTCATTGAACAGCGACTCGCCGACGATGGTGGTTTTCAGCGGTTTGGAGGCGTTGGCAGTACGCAGTACACCCAGCACCGCAATCGGGTCGGTGGGGGAAATCAGTGCACCGAACAGCAGGCAGTACAGGAAGCTGATGTGCCAGCCAAACAGGCCGAAAATCCAGTACGCCAGGCTGCCGATCACGGTAGTAGCGATCAGCACGCCGACGGTCGCCAGCAGCCCGATTGGCCAGCGGTAGCTGCGCACATCATTGATGTTGACGTGCAAGGCGCCGGCAAACAGCAGGAACGACAGCATCCAGTTCATCAGCAGGTCGCCGAAGTCGATCTGGCCGATCAGCTCCTGCACTCGCTCTTCAAGGCCCGGGTAACCGAGGAAGCTCAAGCCTTGCAGCAGCAGGGAAAACATAAGGGCAGTAACCATCACGCCAATCGTCGGCGGCAGGCCGATAAAGCGGAAGTTCACGTAAGTCAGTAGTGAGGTCAGGCAGATAAACGCAGCAACAAGCTCAAGCATCCGGGATCCTGTAGTGGCGAGAGTGAATGGAAGCCCGATCAGGTCGGGCTATGTTTGGATGCAAACGCAGGTGTCAGGGGCACATCCCGGAGGTGTGGCAAACGGACGCGATCTGCGAGGTCATTGACCACGCAGACGCACTGAGGTTGCATGGTGGGGCCTGGCAGTGCCCGCAGGTTGATAACCACAAGGAGTCTGGGGTGTTGGCAACGATGTTGGTGTTGGTCGCGGCTGTATTGCACGCGATCTGGAATACCCTGATCAAGTTCAGCGGCGAGCGGTTGCTGGTTATCGCCTGCATGGATACGGTGGCGCTGGTGGTGGTCGCCGCGTTGGTGGGCTTTGTGTCGTTGCCGCCGCCTGAAATTTGGCCGTGGATACTGGCGTCCGTGCTGTTGGAGCTGGTCTACCGGGTGCTGCTGATTCGTGCTTACCGGGTGGGAGACCTGGGCTTGGTCTACCCGCTGATGCGCGGGCTTTCGCCCCTGGTGGTGCTGGCGCTGACCCTGACCTTTGCCGGGGAGATACTGACGGGCCAGCAGATCATCGGCATCCTGTTGATCCCTTGCGGCATGGCTTGTTTGTTGTGGCAGGGCGGCGGTGGTGCTCGCCTGCCCTGGTCGATGCTGCCGGTGGTGGCGCTGATCGGGCTGTGTATTGGCAGCTATACCTTTGTGGACGGGCAGGCGATCCGGCGCTGGTCCCATCCTCTGGATTATCTGGTGTGGGTCACGTTGCTCAGCGCCTGGCCGTTTCCGTTGCTGGCGGTCACCCGCAAGCGGGCCGCGTTCGCGCTGTTCTGGCGTACGCAATGGCGGTTGGGCGTAGCAGTGGGGGTTTGCGTGCTGGCCAGCTATGCGCTGGTGCTGTGGGCGATGCAACTGGGCTCGATTGCCGAGGCAGCGGCGCTGCGCGAAGTCAGCGTGATTTTGGTGGTGCTGTTTGGTATGCGTTACCTCAAAGAACCTTTTGGCGGTCCGAGGCTCTTAGCCTGTGGGCTGGTGCTGATCGGCATGCTCGTGATGAAACTCTAAAAAGGAAATTCCAATGACGGTCGCCTTCTGGTGTGTACTGATTGCCTTCTGCCTGAGCTACGTGTGTACCGCCTTTGCCAAGTTCAGCGACGGCAAATTCGGGCCTAAACAAAACCATGATCCGCGTACGTTTCTCGACGGCCTGCAAGGTTTTGCCAAACGTGCCCACAGTGCCCAACTAAACAGCTTTGAAGTGACCCCGGCGTTCGCGGCTGCGGTGATCATTGCCGACATCGTGGGCAACGCCCAGCCTGTGACCATTGATGTGCTGGCGGTGCTGTTTATCACCAGTCGCCTGCTCTACATCATTTGCTACCTGGCAGACTGGGCACTCTTGCGCTCCATCGTGTGGTTTATCGGCATGGGGCTGGTGGTCAGCTTCTTTTTTGTGTCGATGTAGCGCACAACTTGTAGCAGCTGCCGAAGGAACGAGGCTGCGTTCGATTGCGAAGCGATCATAAAGCCTGGGTACGCGGTCTACCTGATAGGCCGCAAGTACAGGTTTTACGACGGCTACGCCGCCGGACGTAGCCTCGTTCTACTCGTCAACTGCTACGAAGAGCGGGTTGCAGCTACTGCGGTAACGCCGCCCCTTTAGGCCACAGCAGCCAGATATTGCCCTTCTGTTTCATGTCGCCCGCAATTTGCCCGGCCTCTGGGCCGGTGCCGACAAAGAAGTCTGCCCGCACTTCACCCGCAATGGCGCCACCGGTGTCCTGGGCGGCAACCGGGCGCACGATGGGTTGGCCGTTGGCTTGGGTGGTCGACAACCACAACAGGCTGCCCAGCGGGATCACTTTGCGGTCTACCGCCACGCTGTAACCGGCTGTCAGCGGCACGTTCAGCGAACCGCGCGGGCCTTCGTTGCTATCGGGGTTCTGGGTGAAAAACACATAGCTCGGGTTACTGGCCAGCATCTCGTGTACGCGCTGCGGGTTAGCCATCGCCCAAGCGTGAATAGTGCCCATGGTCACGTCCTCTTTTTTCAGCTCGCCCTGCTCGACCAGCCAGCGACCAATCGGCTTGTACGGGTGGCCGTTCTGGTCGGCGTAACCGATGCGCAACTGGCGACCATTGTCGAGTTGTACCCGGCCCGAGCCCTGGATTTGCAGGAACTGCAGGTCCATAGGGTCGGTCAGCCAGGCCAATACGGGCGCATTTAGACCTTTGCTGTTGATGGTCTCGGCGGTGTCGTAAGGCTTGAGCACGCGACCATCAAGGCGTCCGCGCAGGCGCTTGCCCTTGAGTTCAGGGTAGATGCTGTCCAGATTGACCACGATCAGGTCAGCCGGTACGCCGTAGATCGGCACATTGGCGGCCTGGGTAGGCTTGAGGCTGCCAGGGTAGACCGGCTCGTAGTAACCGGTGATCAGGCCGTCGCTGCTGCCTTCGGCGGAGCGCAAGCTGTACACGTCGAGGTGGGTTTGCAGAAAGCTGCTGATCTCGGCCACGCTCGGGCTGGCAGGCAAGGCGGCTGCATCGCTGCACACGGAGCCCCAGTTGGCGTCGGCCTTGAGGCGGGTGCAGGCGCTGCGCCATGAAGCAAAACCGCTTTGCAGGTCGCTGCCCGTCACTTCAGGCAGTGCGCTCCAGTCAGCCTTGCTGTAGGTGGTGTGGGGTTCAGGTTTGGTGGCGTCCTTGTCAGTGCCGTTGCATCCGGCCAGCAACATGACAACGGGCAAGGCCCAGGTCAGCGGCTTGAAAAATATACTCATGTGCGAGGTTCCTTCGAGGTTTGCCGAGGCCGGATGACCGTCAGGCAATCCTTATATTCAATAGGGGTATTGGTCTTTGCAGGTGACGCGAGGATACTGGCGACCGATTTCCGTGACCTGAAGCCACCATGACTCTTAAACGATTGACTGTTGTAGTGCTGACCTGCCTGACGCTGACTGCGTGCGGTGGGGTTGATCCCGATTCGCCGCTGGGCCAGCGTAAAGCGATTTTCAAGCAAATGCTCAAGACCAGCGAAGAGCTGGGTGGCATGCTGCGTGGCCGGATTCCCTTCGACGGCCCGCGCTTTACTGAGGGCGCGATCAAGCTGGATGCCTTGGCTCACGAGCCTTGGAAGCACTTCCCTCAGGTCAAGGAAACTGCTCAAACCAGCGCGACCGATGACGTCTGGCAAAAGCAGGCCCGCTTTCAGGAGCTGGCGCACCAGTTGGAAGCCGCCACGGGCGAGCTGGTTATCGCCAGCCAGGTACAACCCTACAAGGCCAGCAACCTGACGCCTGCAGTGCAGAAAGTCGAAGACACCTGCAGTGCGTGCCACAAGGAATTCAGGAATCACTGATTAAAGGCCAAAGCGCCCTCACCCTAAACTTCTCCCTGAGGGAGAGGGTCGGGGTGAGGGTGTGCTGTTACTTGTCCAGCTGATCCAGGGCTTCTTGCAGTTCCTTGCGCGATTCAGCCAGCTTGTTTTTGCGCTTGTCGATTTTTTCCGGATCGCCTTTCTTCATGGCCTTGTCCAGATCCGCCTGGCGCTTGCTGACTTCGTGCTTGGCTTCCAGCACCTTGTTTTCGCGTTCCTTGCGCAGGCCTGCGTCGGTGCAGTGTTCGGTGACTTCACTCAAGGCTTTTTCCAGGCCAGCGACCTGGTTGCTGTTGCCGTGGGCGCGAGCCTGCTCAAGTTGCAGGGTGATGGCTTGTTTCTTGGCAGCACAACCGGTCAGTTCGGGGGCAGCATCTGCGGCCATCAACGGGGCAGCCAGCAGGCCGCAAACAGTAAATAGGGCGAGCGGTGAAAGTAATTTCATAAATGGCTCCATGATAAAAATGACAATAAAAAAGGTTAAAACGACGCGCAACTTGCGCCTCGGCTGATCGAAACCGTGAATGTTAGCAGCATCCGCGGCCCAGCAATTCGCTGTGTTTGTTCCACATGTGTACCCGCCAGCAGCAAAAAGCCCCGGACAGTTACCTGTCCGGGGCTTTTGGTGCAGCAGGACTAATTAAAAACCTGCAGCAGCGCGCAGCTCTTCAGCGCGGTCGGTACGCTCCCACGTGAACGTGGTGAAGGTATCGTCGCCAACTGTTTTGGTCTGCGGCGTACGGCCGAAGTGGCCGTATGCTGCAGTTTCCTGATACATCGGGTGCAGCAGGTCAAGCATGGTGGTGATGGCATATGGACGCAGGTCGAATATGTCACGTACCAGCTTGATGATTTTGTCGTCGGAGATTTTGCCAGTGCCGAAGGTGTTCAACGAAATCGAAGTCGGTTGAGCGACGCCGATAGCGTAGGAAACCTGGATCTCGCAACGATCAGCCAAGCCTGCAGCTACGATGTTTTTAGCTACGTAACGGCCGGCGTAGGCAGCCGAACGGTCAACTTTGGATGGATCTTTACCCGAGAACGCACCGCCGCCGTGACGGGCCATGCCGCCGTAGGTGTCAACGATGATCTTGCGACCGGTCAGGCCGCAGTCGCCCACTGGGCCACCGATGATGAACTGGCCAGTAGGGTTGATGTGGAACTGCGTGTCCTTGTGCAGCAGCTCGGCTGGCAGCACGTGTTTGACGATCAGTTCCATCACGCCTTCGCGCAGGTCTTTGTACGACACGTCAGGGTTGTGCTGGGTCGACAGCACGATTGCGTCGATGGCTACAACCTTGCCGCCTTCGTAACGGCAAGTCACCTGGGACTTGGCGTCCGGGCGCAGCCAAGGCAGCAGGCCGGATTTACGGGCCTCGGCCTGGCGCTGAACCAGTTGGTGCGAGAAGGTAATCGGTGCTGGCATCAGCACTTCGGTTTCGTTGCTGGCGTAGCCGAACATCAGGCCCTGGTCGCCGGCGCCCTGATCTTCAGGCTTGGCCCGGTCAACACCCTGGTTGATGTCAGGGGACTGCTTGCCGATGATATTCATCACGCCGCAGGTCGCACCGTCGAAACCGACGTCGGAACTGGTGTAGCCGATGTCAGTGATCACGTCACGAACGATCTGTTCCAGGTCAACCCAGGCCGAAGTGGTCACTTCGCCCGCGATGATTGCTACGCCGGTTTTCACCAGAGTCTCGCACGCCACACGGGCGAACTTGTCTTCAGCAATAATGGCGTCCAGCACCGCGTCAGAAATCTGGTCGGCGATTTTGTCCGGATGCCCTTCAGACACGGACTCGGAGGTGAAAAGGGAGTATTCGCTCATCTCGACGGTTTCCTAATATTTACCGATGGTGAGTGTCGCCAGCTGGCCGCTGAAAGTGGCGGACCTGAAGCTGGAAACCATTACGTAAGCCTATATAGAGGCTTTCCCCGGGAACGAGTCCCGCAGCGGTGGCCCAATGGGCCAGATCATCTTGTTCAAAACCCAGCCACAAATCACCGCACGCCTCGCGGGCCCACGCCTGATTATGACTGCACAACTCTGTTACCAGCAGGCTTGCGCCCGGTTGCAGCAAGGTTGCCAGTTGCTTGAGTGCTTCGGCCGGTGCGGCGAAATGGTGCAAGACCATGTTCACAACTACGCAGTCAACCTGGATCTGTGCATCGTGCAGCGCGTCGGCCAGGATCAGGCTGACGTTGTTCAGTGACTCGCGTTCACACACCTGGCGGGCCAGCTCAAGCATCGCTGGGCTGTTGTCCAGTGCTGTGACCTGATGGAAGCGACGGGCCAGATCGGGCAGAAAGCTGCCATCGCCGGGGCCGACTTCCAGGGCCGTGGCCGCTGGGCTGAAGCTCAGTTTGTCGAGCAGCGCCAAAACGCTGTCCCGGTATTGCGGCAAGCCGGCGATCAAATCCTGTTGAGCGCGAAACTTCTCGGCTATGCGTGAGAAAAAGTCCTGACTGGCTGCTGCACGTTGGCCGTGTACTGCGCTGATACGCGCCTGTACATCGGCGGGCAAGGTCAGGTTGTCGACCTCTTCCAGCAGTGCTGCATGCAGTTTGCCGCCTTGTTGCTCGGTGTGGGGCAGGGCACGACGGTAAAAAATCGCATTGCCTTCACGCCGTGTCGCCACCAGACGCGCCTGGGACAGCACCTTGAGATGGTGGCTCATCCCGGATTGACCGGTGGCAAAAATTTGCGCCAGTTCCAGCACGCCAAACGAATCGTTGGCCAGCGCCCGCAAAACATTAAGTCGCAGCGGATCGCCTCCAGCCTTGCACAGGGCCCAGAGCTCTTCGCAATCGTTATGGCGGATTGAAGGCACGTGTAAGTTCATGGGGCCGCAGTCTAGTTACCCGCTCAAGCCCCTGCAAGGCCAATATCAAAACTTTTTGATATTGGTCGATAACTGGTTCGTCTGTCGGATGACATGTGCTTATTAACGAAATGAAATGTCCGATCCTTAACAGGTTGAACGGTTAAGCGCAGGAAAAACGCCTCAAGCGACTATCTGTCATTGCCCGGTGGCTCTGCCTGAGGGAAAATGCTCGCCTTTTTTCCGTTTCGATTTAACTTTCAATACCCAGGAGAACAGCGATGCCCAGCCGTCGTGAGCGTGCCAACGCCATTCGTGCACTCAGCATGGATGCCGTGCAAAAAGCCAACAGCGGCCATCCAGGTGCCCCTATGGGTATGGCGGATATCGCCGAAGTACTGTGGCGCGATTATCTGAAGCACAACCCGAGCAACCCTTCGTTCGCTGACCGTGACCGCTTCGTGCTGTCCAACGGCCACGGTTCGATGCTGATCTACTCGTTGCTGCACCTGACCGGCTATGACCTGTCGATCGACGACCTGAAAAACTTCCGCCAGCTGCACAGCCGCACCCCGGGTCACCCGGAGCTGGGCTACACGCCAGGCGTTGAAACCACCACTGGCCCGTTGGGTCAGGGCTTGGCCAACGCTGTGGGCTTCGCCCTGGCAGAAAAAGTCATGGGCGCGCAGTTCAACCGTCCTGGGCATAACGTTGTCGATCACCACACCTACGTGTTCCTGGGTGATGGCTGCATGATGGAAGGCATTTCCCATGAAGTTGGCTCGTTGGCCGGCACTCTGGGCCTGAGCAAGCTGATCGCGTTCTACGACGATAACGGCATCTCCATCGATGGCGAAGTTGAAGGCTGGTTCACCGACGACACGCCAAAGCGTTTCGAAGCCTACAACTGGCAAGTGATCCGTAACGTTGACGGTCACGACCCGGATGAAATCAAGACCGCGATCGAAACTGCACGTAAAAGCGATCAGCCAACGCTGATCTGCTGCAAAACCACTATCGGTTTCGGCTCGCCGAACAAGCAGGGCAAGGAAGACTGCCACGGTGCTCCACTGGGCAACGACGAAATCGCCCTGACCCGTAAAGCTCTGAACTGGGACCACGGTCCGTTTGAAATCCCGGCTGATATCTACGCCGAATGGGATGCCAAGCAAGCCGGTGCTGCGGCTGAGTCCGAGTGGGACAAGCGCTTCGCAGCCTACGCAGCCGAGTTCCCTGAACTGGCTGGCGAGCTGTCCCGTCGCCTGAGCGGCAAACTGCCAGCTGACTTCGATGCCAAGGCCACCGCCTACATCAATGAAGTGGCTGCCAAAGGCGAAACCATCGCCAGCCGCAAAGCCAGCCAGAACGCGCTGAATGCCTTTGGCCCGCTGTTGCCAGAACTGCTGGGCGGCTCCGCTGACCTGGCCGGCTCCAACCTGACCATCTGGAAAGGCTGCAAAGGCGTTTCAGCTGAAGACGCCAGCGGCAACTACGTGTACTACGGCGTACGCGAGTTCGGTATGAGCGCCATCATGAACGGTGTCGCCCTGCACGGCGGCCTGGTGCCTTACGGCGCGACTTTCCTGATGTTCATGGAATACGCCCGCAACGCCATCCGCATGTCGGCTCTGATGAAGCAGCGCGTGATCTATGTGTTCACCCACGACTCCATCGGTCTGGGCGAAGACGGCCCGACGCACCAGCCAATCGAGCAACTGACCAGCCTGCGGACCACGCCGAACCTGGACACCTGGCGCCCGGCTGATGCGGTTGAATCCGCAGCGGCCTGGAAATTCGCCCTGCAGCGCAACGACGGCCCGTCCGCGTTGATCTTCTCGCGTCAGAACCTCAACCACCAAACCCGTGATGCTGGTCAGATCGCCGACATCAACCGTGGTGGTTACGTGCTCAAGGACTGCGCAGGCGAGCCTGAGCTGATCCTGATCTCGGCCGGTTCCGAAGTGGGCCTGGCAGTTCAGGCCTGGGAGAAACTGACCGAACAAGGCCGTAAGGTCCGTGTCGTTTCGATGCCATGCACCAGCGTGTACGAAGCTCAAGATGCAGGCTACAAACAGTCGGTTCTGCCGCTGCAGGTTAGCGCCCGTATCGCGATCGAAGCGTCCCACGCTGACTACTGGTACAAGTACGTGGGCCTGGAAGGTCGCGTAATCGGCATGACCACCTACGGCGAGTCGGCGCCTGCGCCTGCTTTGTTCGAAGAGTTCGGCTTCACCCTGGAAAACATCCTGGGTCAGGCTGAAGAGCTGCTGGAAGACTAAGTAACAAAGAGGCTGCTCTCTTCGCGAGCAGGCTTGCTCCCACAGGGATCTACATAGCCCATGTGGGAGCGAGCCTGCTCGCGAAAGTGTGAAGGATTCACCTTGGTAATCGAGAACCCCATGCCTCAACCGCGTCCTTACAAAGTTGCACTCAACGGCTACGGCCGAATTGGTCGTTGCGTCTTGCGTGCGTTGTTTGAGCGAGGTGCTGACGCCGGGTTTGAAATTGTTGCACTCAATGATTTGGCCGATATGGCCAGTCTCGAATATTTGACGCGCTTCGACTCCACTCATGGCCGGTTCCCCGGTGAGATACGGATCGAAGGCGACTGCCTGCATATCAATGGCGACTGCGTGAAAGTGTTCCGCAGTGCCACTCCCGAAGGGATCGACTGGGCCGCATTGGGCGTTGATCTGGTGCTGGAATGTTCCGGCGTCTACAACACCCGCGCCGACGGCCAGCGCTTCCTTGATGCCGGGGCACCCCGTGTATTGTTTTCGCAACCGATGGCCAGCGACGCAGATGTCGACGCCACCATCGTGTATGGCGTTAACCAGCACAGCCTGACCGGCGAAGAGCGACTGGTATCCAACGCCTCCTGCACCACCAACTGTGGCGTGCCGCTGTTGCGTTTGCTGGATCAGGCGTTTGGCCTCGAGTACGTATCGATCACCACTATTCACTCGGCAATGAACGATCAGCCGGTGATTGATGCCTACCACCATGAAGATCTGCGGCGTACGCGTTCGGCATTTCAGTCGGTGATTCCGGTGTCTACCGGGCTGGCCAAAGGTATTGAACGTTTGTTGCCGGAACTTGCTGGCCGAATTCAAGCCAAAGCGGTGCGGGTTCCGACCTTGAACGTGTCATGCCTGGATATCACCCTGACCACGGCCCGCGACACGGACACCGCACAAGTTAACCGCGTACTGCGCGAGGCCGCCACCAGCGGCCCGCTCAAAGGCCTGTTGGCATACACCGAGTTGCCGCACGCCAGTTGTGATTTCAACCATGACCCGCATTCGGCCATTGTCGATGCCAGCCAGACCCGCGTTTCCGGCCCCCGGCTGGTGAACCTGTTGGCCTGGTTCGACAACGAATGGGGTTTTGCCAATCGAATGATCGATGTGGCAGAGCACTACTTGCACGTTACCCACTCCAAACCCGCTCTCTAACATTAGAAACTCAGGAATTGCGACCCATGACCGTGTTGAAGATGACCGACCTCGATCTGCAAGGTAAACGCGTACTGATCCGCGAAGACCTCAACGTCCCAGTCAAGGACGGTGTAGTCACCAGCGATGCGCGTATCCTCGCTGCGCTGCCGACCATCAAGCTGGCGTTGGAAAAAGGCGCGGCGGTTATGGTCTGCTCGCACCTGGGACGCCCGACTGAAGGCGAGTTTTCGGCTGAAAACAGCCTCAAGCCAGTGGCTGAATACCTGAGCAAGGCCCTGGGCCGTGAAGTGCCGCTGGTCAGCGACTACCTCAATGGTGTCGAGATCAAAGCGGGCGACATCGTGCTGTTCGAAAACGTACGCTTCAACAAGGGCGAAAAGAAAAACGCCGACGAACTGGCCAAGCAATACGCTGCTCTGTGCGACGTGTTTGTGATGGACGCATTCGGCACCGCTCACCGCGCCGAAGGTTCGACCCACGGCGTGGCCAAATTCGCCAAGGTTGCCGCTGCGGGCCCGTTGCTGGCTGCTGAGCTGGACGCACTGGGCAAGGCCCTGGGCGCCCCGGCCAAGCCGATGGCGGCGATTGTTGCCGGTTCCAAGGTGTCGACCAAACTGGAAGTGCTCAACAGCCTGAGCCAGATCTGCGACCTGCTGATCGTGGGTGGCGGTATCGCCAACACCTTCCTGGCTGCAGCCGGTCACCCAGTGGGTAAATCGTTGTACGAGCCAGACCTGCTGGACACCGCCCGCGCTATCGCCGCCAAGGTCAACGTACCTTTGCCGACTGACGTGGTAGTGGCTAAAGAGTTTGCCGAAAGCGCCGTTGCAACCGTCAAGCTGATCGCTGACGTTGCTGGCGACGACATGATCCTGGACATCGGACCGCAAACGGCTGCGCATTTTGCCGAGCTGCTCAAGTCATCCAATACTATTCTGTGGAACGGCCCGGTTGGCGTGTTCGAGTTTGACCAGTTCGGTAACGGCACCAAGGTTCTGGCCCAGGCCATTGCTGATAGCGCAGCGTTCTCGATTGCTGGTGGCGGCGACACACTGGCGGCTATCGACAAGTACGGTATTGCTGATCAAATCTCCTACATCTCCACCGGTGGCGGTGCGTTCCTTGAGTTCGTCGAAGGCAAGGTACTGCCTGCCGTTGAAGTTCTGGAAAGCCGCGCCAAAGCCTGAATGTGATTCTGGCCCTGAAAGGAAGCATGGACATGGTCAAGTTGTTACCGCTGTTGATGATCGCGGGCTTTTTGGCCGGTTGCGCCGGTTCGAACACGCCGACGCCCGAAGCAGCCACCCCTGAAGAGAGTGGTTGCTACCAGGCAGACTGGCAGGCGCAAAGCGTACCGCTGGTCAATAAACGCTCAGGGCCTGAGGCGCTGGAGAAATACGAGTCGCCCAAGGCTTCACAAGAGCGTGGGTGCCCTTGATTTGAAATGTGCCCTACTTGTGGGAGCGAGCCTGCTCGCGACAACTTCAGCGCGATGAGGCAAATATGCCGAGTTGCCTACATCGCGAGCATGCTCGCTCCCATATTTGGCTCGAGCAGCTATAGCTGAAGCTGTAACGTTTCAGCTACACAAAATCCGCATTTCAGGGGCCAACCCCCGATCTGCAATAACTTGAATAGCAGCCGCCGCTACGGCAGGCTTGCACGATTAACGACCCTTGTCCGGGAGAGACACACACAATGGCACTTATCAGCATGCGCCAGATGTTGGACCACGCCGCCGAATTCGGCTACGGCGTTCCAGCCTTCAACGTCAACAACCTTGAGCAGATGCGCGCCATCATGGAAGCCGCTGACAAGACCGACTCCCCGGTGATCGTTCAGGCTTCGGCCGGCGCGCGCAAGTACGCAGGTGCTCCATTCCTGCGTCACTTGATCCTGGCTGCAATCGAAGAATTCCCGCATATCCCGGTGTGCATGCACCAGGACCACGGCACCAGCCCTGACGTTTGCCAGCGCTCGATCCAGCTGGGCTTCAGCTCGGTCATGATGGACGGCTCGCTGGGCGAAGACGGCAAAACCCCAACCGACTACGACTACAACGTTCGCGTTACTCAGCAGACTGTTGCCCTGGCTCACGCTTGCGGTGTGTCGGTTGAAGGCGAGCTGGGCTGCCTGGGTTCGCTGGAAACCGGCATGGCTGGCGAAGAAGACGGTATTGGCGCAGAAGGCGTTCTGGATCACAGCCAGATGCTGACTGACCCGGAAGAAGCGGCTGACTTCGTCAAGCGCACTCAAGTGGATGCCCTGGCAATTGCCATCGGTACTTCCCACGGCGCTTACAAGTTCACCAAGCCACCTACCGGTGACGTGTTGGCTATCGACCGTATCAAGGAAATCCACAAACGCATTCCGAACACTCACCTGGTGATGCACGGCTCGTCCTCTGTTCCACAAGAGTGGCTGGCGATCATCAACGAGTTCGGCGGCGACATCAAAGAAACCTACGGTGTGCCGGTAGAAGAAATCGTTGAAGGCATCAAGCACGGCGTGCGCAAGGTCAACATCGACACCGACCTGCGTCTGGCATCGACTGGTGCCATGCGTCGCCTGATGGCGACCAACCCGAGCGAGTTCGACCCGCGCAAGTTCTTCGGCGCAACCGTAACTGCCATGCGTGACGTGTGTATCGCTCGTTACGAAGCCTTCGGTACTGCCGGTAACGCTTCGAAGATCAAGCCGATCTCTCTGGAAGCCATGTACCAGCGTTACCTCAAGGGTGAGCTGAACGCCAAGGTCAACTAAGACCCGAGCGTTATAAAAAAGCCCGCAGCGATGCGGGCTTTTTTGTGGGCGCGGTTTTCATGCGCTCCGGTGTATTTGTTCCGGATCGACGCCGTTTGCCCTGAGCAGCGCATCGACCAGTGAACGCGACATCTCGACCGAATGCACCAGTGACCAGACCAGGCCGCGCTCTATGCCGCTGGCGAATACGGTGATTTCATCCGAGACCTCTTCGGTGCTTTTGAGCATCAGTGAAACATGGGACAACGCTTCTATCGCACGAATGTCAGGCAGCACGCCAAAGGGGGATTTTGGGCTGGTCTTGAGTGCCTGTGTGGGCTTGAGGCTGTCGAGGGAAACAGGTGGGGCCTGGAGCATGGCGTCGAGAATGCGCCGGGTAGCCTCATCGTGCTGATGATCATCACGCTTGATGCCAGTTGCTTTGGGATCGTCGGGCGTCGTCTTTTTCATGTCTGTTCCACGGGGATCATCGGCGACTGGTGAAGATAGCCCCGGGTCTTTCATAGCTGCAAGCAGCGCATGTGGGTATCAGGCTTTCTCGGAAATGTCCGTCTCTTGGCGGTGTAAAAGTCTGACGTAGTAGCGTTGGGGTTGAATTCGCTACACTGGCGTACTTTTATGCTGTGCGTTGCCCCCCCCATGACTGTTCTCAAATACCTTCAGGCTTACCCCCAGACCTTGCAAGAGCAGGTGCGCCAGATGATTGAGCGCGACCAGCTGAGCAGTTACCTGAACGAGCGTTATCCACAACGTCACGCCATACAAAGTGACAAGGCGCTGTACACCTACGCGCAGGAGCTCAAGCAGGAATACCTGCGCAATGCGCCGTCTTTTGACAAAGTGCTGTTTGATAACAAGCTCGACCTGACCCACCGTGCGCTGGGTTTGCACACCGCCATTTCGCGGGTCCAGGGCGGCAAGCTCAAGGCCAAGAAAGAGTTGCGTGTGGCCTCGTTGTTCAAGGATACAGCGCCCGAGTTTCTGAAGATGATCGTGGTTCACGAACTGGCTCATCTGAAGGAGTCAGACCACAACAAGGCGTTTTACAAGTTGTGCGAGTACATGTTGCCGGGTTATCACCAGTTGGAGTTTGACCTGCGGGTGTATCTGACCTGGCGGGACTTGTAGCCGCTGCCCAGGTACGAGGCTGCGAGGGGGAGCGCAGCGCCCCGTGTTTCTGAATAACCGACGAAGGTCCTTTGGCCCTTATCGCAGCCTGCGGCAGCGGCTACAGGTTTATTGCCCCACCTGAATGGAGTTCTATATGGACGTCAGCAAAACCAAAAGCAGTTTTTACCGGCGCTTGTACGTGGCCTGGTTGATCGACAGCCAGACCGCCAGCAGCGTGCCTGCACTGACGGAAGTGACCGGCATGCCGCGTCGTACCGCGCAGGACACCATTGCCGCCCTGGCTGATCTGGATATCGTTTGCGAGTTTGAACAGCAGGATGGCGCCCGCAACCATGCCGGGCGCTATCAGATTCGCAGCTGGGGCCCGGTCGATAAAAACTGGGTCGGCGAGCATCTGGTGCAGATCAAGCAGGTGCTGGGTTACCCCTGAGGTGTCAGGCGCATGCCGATATGCGGGATGTCATCTTCAAGATAGCGTTCGCCCTCGGCGAGGAACCCGTGTTGCTCATAGAACGGCTGCAAGTGCGCCTGGG
This sequence comes from Pseudomonas fragi, assembly GCF_025426255.1. Classification (GTDB taxonomy): domain Bacteria; phylum Pseudomonadota; class Gammaproteobacteria; order Pseudomonadales; family Pseudomonadaceae; genus Aquipseudomonas; species Aquipseudomonas kulmbachensis. The sequence continues at coordinate 345,542 of NZ_CP104861.1, forward strand.
CGGACAGGAACACGGGCTGTCCCGACCAGTACTCTTCGATGTTCTCCAGGGCTTGTTCAAGCAGCGTATGCCCAAGCTTTTGCCCGCGACCCTCGGGGGCAATGATCACGCGGCCAATCACTACGTCGCCGCCCTGGGATTCAGGATCGAGCACGCGGGCGTATGCCACCAGTTGATCGTCCTGCCAGCCCATTACATGCAGGGTATCCCCCGTCAGGTCCTGCCCGTCGACGTCCTGATAGGCGCATTTTTGCTCGACGACGAATACCTTTGAGCGCAACTCCAGTATGGCGTAGAGCTGCTCTTTGCCCAGGTCGTTGTGGTGTTTGCAGAGCCAGTCAGTGGTCACGGTCTTGTCCTTGTTGGGGAGTTCATGCCCCGATAGTAGGCGCGATGCACACTGAGGCCAAGCTCTACGGCGTCTTGATCAAATGCGCGGCCAGGGTGCGCAGCGGTCCGAGCTGGCGGCAAATCAACGCCAGTTGGGTTTGCACCAGGCGCTGGTTTTCATCGAGCTCCTCGGGCATTTGTTCCAGCGCGTTGGCCAGCGTCTCTTCCTCGTCACTCTGCACCGCCACCGTTTGCTTGGTGGCCAGGCCTTGGGCGATCTGATCGATGCTGTCGGCAATCTTGCACCCGGCCTCTTCAATCAACTGCTCGCGAACTTCAGCGGGCAACTCGGTATCGCGGTGCGCGCCCAAGCCTGACAGATAGCTGAGCAAGGTGTGGGACATGACCAAAAAGCGGAAACCCATGTCGGCATCCTTACGGAAGTGCCCCGGTTCCATCAGCATATTGGCCAGCGTGGTCGACAGCGCTGCATCAGCGTTATGGGCGTTACGGCGCGCCAGTCGATACGCCAGGTTGTCGCTTTTGCCCTGAGCGTACTGCTGCATGATCTGGCGCAGATACTGACTGTTACAGCTCAAGGTATTGGCCAGCACCTGATTCAGTCGACGGCCCTGCCAGTCCGGCAGGAACAGGAACACTGCCGCCGCCGCAATCACGCTGCCCACCAGGGTATCGAACAGTCGCGGCAGGAACAGCCCGTAGCCGTCGCCCACCTGATTGAAGCAAAACAGGATCATCAGGGTGATGGCTGCAGTGCTCAAGGTGTAGCGGGTGGTGCGGTTGATAAAGAACACGACCCCGGCCACTACGGCAAACATCGACTGCACCAGCGGATTGGGGAACAGATCAAACAGTGCCCAGCCCACGGCCAGGCCGATAGCGGTGCCGATGATGCGTTGGCTGAATTTGCGCCGCGTGGCGCCGTAGCTCGGCTGGCACACGAACAGCGTGGTAAGGATGATCCAGTAACCTTGGCTCGGGTGAATCCAGTGCACCATTGCAAAACCGATGCTCAGGGCCAGCGGCAGGCGCAGGGCGTGGCGGAAGATCAGCGAGGTTGGCGTCAGGTGCTGGCGCAGGCGTGACCAGACATCCTTGAGGTTGCGCGGCGAACGGTCCAGCAGGCTGCTGTCGGTGGCATCGGCCAGGTTGTCGGGGTTGCTCGCGTCGCTCAGCAAACGATCAAGGGTGCCAAGGTTGGCGGCCAGCGCCCGCAGTGAACGCAAAAGGCCGCGCCAGGCCGGGTTGCTCTGGATACGCAAGTGTTCGAGGGAGGCGTGCAGATCGCTCAGGGCCTCGGCAAAGCTGTCATCGTAGACAAACGGCTGGCGCAGCTTGATCGACTCCGACAGACGCTGGCAGGCCACGCCTTGCTGGCGCAGCAGGCGCTGGCAGCGGAACATCACGTCACTGTGGAAGAAGGCATCTGCGAGGGCGTTGTACGGGTAGTGCGAAGAGCTGGCGCGCTCGTGGATGTCCTGCGCGAGGAAGTACAGCTTGAGGTAGCGGCTGAGCTTGGAGCCCGGCCGGGAGTTGCCGACCCGGTGCAGGATGATCTCTTTGGCACTGTTCAGCGCCGCTACCACTCGACCGTTTTGCCGGGCCAGTTCAAGTCGGCCCGCTTCGACATCCAGCTTGCGAATGGGCTCGAACAGCGACGATTTTATTTTCAGGTACAGGCCCAGTTCCCAAAACAACCGCGCCAAGCTTTGCTGCACCGGCTGGTTGGAAAACAGCGCCTGCCACAGCACCGACAACATCCCGTACCACGCCGCACCAGCAACCAGCAGCAAGGGCTCATGCCAAAAGTTGGTGACTTCGCCGCCGCGCTGATCGACGCCGATCATGGTGTACACGGCCAGAATCAGCGTGGCTGAGGCAATCGCCCCGTAGCGCTCGCCCAGCGCCCCGAGCATGGTCAGGCCGAAGCTGGCTAGCGCAAGCGCGCAGACCATTAACCAGGGGTAGGGGAAGAGCAGTTCGACACTGAATGCCGAGGCGGTGAAACACACTAGCGTTACCAGCAAGGCGTTCAGGCGGCCTTGCCAGCTGTCATCTGTCTCGGACAACGCACTGGCGATAATCCCCAGGAACAGCGGGATCAGCAGCGACATCTCATCCTGATACCAGCAAAAAGCCATGCTGCCGGTCAGGGCGACAAACACCCGGACGCTGTAACTGAACTTGTCCAGCGCCCACAAGCGGCGCAGGGAATGCTGAAAGCTTTTCGATGACATGAAGTGGCGGTGCCTGGCTCGTGATTCGCTAACTTGAGCCAGTTAAGACGACAGCGCAATGGCACTGTCACATCGAACACAAAATATTTTTTGGGGTTGCCATCGCGAGCAGGCTCGCTCCCACAAGAGCAGTGCAATTTACCTGTGGGAGCGAGCCTGCTCGCGAAAGCCGCGATACGGTCTTGGACTAGACGTACTGCGCCGCCGCATACCCCGAAGCCCACGCCCACTGGAAGTTGAAGCCGCCCAGATGGCCGCTCACATCCAGTACCTCGCCGACAAAATACAAACCCGGGCTTTTCAGCGATTCCATGGTCTTGGACGACACCTCGCGGGTATCGACCCCGCCCAGGGTCACTTCGGCCGTGCGATAGCCTTCGGTGCCGGCCGGTACTACTTTCCAGCTCGCCAGTTTGTCCGCTACCTGCGCGAGTTCAGCCGGGGTGTACTGCTTCATCGGCTTGGACTCGAACCAGTGCTCGGCGAGCAGATTGGCCATCTTCTTGGTGAAAATTTCACCGAGCAGAGTTTTCAGCTCGCTGTTGGGGCGTTCGGCCTGTTGGGTGTGCAGCCACTGCAGTGCATCGAGGTCGGGTAGCAGGTTGATTTCAACCGTGTCACCGGTATTCCAGAACGACGAAATCTGCAAGATCGCCGGTCCGCTCAAGCCACGATGGGTGAACAGGATATTTTCCCGAAAGCTCTGATCGTTGCAGCTCACCAGGCAATCCACCGACGTGCCGGAGAGTTCGGTGCAGATCTCTTTAAGCTGATCGGTGATGGTGAACGGCACCAGCCCTGCGCGGGTGGGCAGTAGGGTGTGGCCGAATTGTTTGGCTATTTGATAACCAAAACCTGTGGCGCCCAAGGTCGGGATCGACAGCCCGCCGGTGGCGACCACCAGTGACTGGCAATCAATCGGCCCCAGCGTGGTATTGAGGCTGTAACCGTTGTCGGTTTTTTCGATCTGCTCGACCGAGGTGTCCAGGTGCAGGCTGACGCCCGCTTTTTGGCACTCATCGAGGAGCATTTCGAGGATGTCGCTGGATTTGTTATCGCAGAACAGTTGGCCGAGTTTTTTCTCGTGATACGGCACGCCGTGCTTGCACACCAGTTCGATGAAATCCCACTGGGTGTAGCGCGCCAGGGCCGACTTGCAGAAGTGCGGGTTCTGCGACAGGAAATTGTTGGGCTCGGTGTACATGTTGGTGAAGTTGCAGCGGCCACCGCCCGACATCAGGATCTTCTTTCCTGCCTTGTTGGCGTGGTCGACCAACATGACCTTGCGCCCACGCCCGGCAGCGGTCAGCGCGCACATCAAACCTGCGGCGCCAGCGCCAATAATCACAACGTCGGTAGAGCGCAAAGCGGTGTCCTCACAAAATTTATATTCAAGCCAAACCTAATGTGGGAGCGGGCTTGCTCGCGATTGCAGCACCTCGGTCATTCAGCTGAACCGAGTTGTTTGCATCGCGAGCAAACCCGCTCCCACATTTGATCGCCAGTGTTCAGGCGATCTCTTACAAAACCCGAACGCGCAATACGCGGCCTTTGATTTTGCCTTCGCTCAAGCGCTGGGCAGCCTGTTTGGCCACGGTGCGGTCAACAGCCACGTAGGCCTGGAAGTCAAAGATCGCGATCTTGCCAACCTGGGCACCTGGAATGCCTGCGTCGCCAGTCAAGGCACCGAGGATATCGCCAGGGCGAACCTTGTCTTTACGACCAGCACCGATCACCAGCGTGCTCATGGCCGGCAGCAACGGTGCGCCGCCTTGCGAGGTGAGGGTGTCCAGGGTTTCCCAGTTCAGCGGGGCCTTTTGCAGCTGCTCGATGGCCTGGGCGCGGTGCGCTTCGGACGGCGCAACCAGGCTGATCGCAACGCCTTTTTCGCCAGCGCGACCGGTACGGCCAACGCGGTGAATGTGAATTTCCGAATCACGGGCCAGCTCAACGTTGAGCACCATGTCCAGCGCGTCGATGTCCAGACCACGGGCCGCAACGTCGGTGGCAACCAGAACCGAAGTCGAGCGGTTGGCAAACATCGCCAGTACCTGGTCGCGGTCGCGCTGTTCCAGATCGCCATGCAGGCCGACAGCCGAAATACCTTTGGAGGTCAGGTGATCAACGGTTTCCTGAACCTGCTGCTTGGTGAAGCAGAACGCTACACAAGATTGCGGGCGGAAGTGGCCCAGCACCTTGGTCACAGCACTCATGCGCTCTTCAGGCGAGATTTCGTAGAAGCGCTGCTCGATCTGGCTGTCAGTGTGCAGTGCCTCGGCTTTTACTTGCTGAGGGTTGCGCATGAACTTGGACGACAGCTGCTTGATGCCCACCGGGTAGGTGGCCGAGAACAGCAGGGTCTGGCGACGCTCCGGGGTTTTGACAATGATGTCTTCGATAGCGTCGTAGAAGCCCATGTCCAGCATGCGGTCAGCTTCGTCGAGTACCAGGGTGTTCAGACCGTCCAGTACCAGCGAGCCTTTGCGCAAGTGCTGCTGAATACGGCCCGGGGTGCCGACGATGATATGCGCGCCGTGCTCCAGCGAACCGATTTGCGGGCCGAACGACACACCGCCACACAGGGTCAGCACTTTGATGTTGTCTTCAGCGCGGGCCAGACGGCGGATTTCTTTGGCGACCTGGTCAGCCAGTTCGCGGGTAGGGCAGATCACGAGGGCCTGGCAGCCGAAGAAGCGCGGGTTGATCGGGTTCAGCAGGCCGATGCCGAAGGCGGCAGTTTTGCCACTACCGGTCTTGGCCTGAGCGATCAGGTCCATGCCTTTGAGGATCACCGGCAAGCTCTGCGCCTGAATCGGCGTCATCTGGGCATAACCGAGGGAGTCGAGGTTAGCCAGCATGGCGGCGGACAGAGGCAGAGTGTTAAAAGCGGTGGCAATGGTGGTCACGGGACTGGCCTGCAAAACAAAATGTCGCGTAGTGTACCAGTCCCATGCCCTTTGCCTGAACATTCTGGACGAGATGTCATCCAGTTCTGCTTATAAAGCCGCTTAATGTTCCAGCTCGTGCTCCGAGTTGGCCTTGGGTTTACGCCCGTCCTGCGGTGACAGTTGCAGGAAAATTGCCGCTGCCAGCATTGCCATGATCCCGACCGACAGAAAGGTCAGCTGGAACGCTCCGAGCACCGTGTCTACCCCCTCGCTGCCGCCATCTCCGGTGAAACCGCCGAGCAAGGCCCCGGCGCAAGCCACGCCCAGGCTCAAGGACAATTGTGCAACTACCGACAGCAAACTGTTGCCGCTGCTGGCGCTGGCATCATCGAGGTCGATCAGGGTCACGGTATTCATCGCGGTGAACTGCAATGAGTTGATCGCGCCTAAAACTGCCAGCATTGACAGTAACAGCGGGTAAGGCGTGTGTTCGGTGACCAGCCCCATGCTGGCCAGCATCAGACCCAGGGCAAAGGTGTTGGCGGTGAGCACGGTGCGATAACCTGCACGCTCGATCAGCGGTCGCGCAATCCACTTGGCCAGCATGGCGGCTGCGGCCAGCGGCAGCATGCTCATCCCGGCTTGCGATGGGGAATAGCCCAGCGCGACCTGGAGCAGCAAAGGCACCAGGAACGGCAGGGCGCCGCTGCCCAGACGAGCAAATAAATTGCCCAGGATGCCCACTGCAAACGTCTTGGTCTTGAACAACACCGGTGAGAACAGCGGGTTGCTGATATTGCCGGCCCGCAGCCAGTACGCCGCCAGGCACGCCATCCCGGCGAACAGCAGCAACATCACGCGCAGGTGCGGCATGTGCAATTCGCCCAAGCCTTCCATCGCAATGGTGATAAACACCATCGCCGCGCCAAACAGTACAAAGCCCACGCCGTCGAAACGGGTGCGCTCGCTGCCGCGCAAGTCCGGAATGAAGTGCCACACCGCCCAGCAACCGAGGACGCCTACGGGCAGGTTGATCAGGAAGATCCAGTGCCAGCTCAGGTATTGCACCATCCAGCCGCCCATGGTCGGGCCGATCAGTGGGCCGAGCAGGCCGGGGATAGTGATAAAGCCCATGATCCGCACCAGTTCCGAGCGCGGGTAAGCCTTGAGCACCACCAGTCGCCCGATGGGCAGCATCAAGGCACCGCCCAGGCCCTGGACGATACGTGCGCCAATCAGCTCGTTGAGGGTGCTGGACAAGGCGCAAAGCAATGAGCCAAAACTGAACAGCAGGATGGCGCCGAAGAAGATTTTTTTGGTCCCGAAACGGTCGGCGATCCAGCCTGAAGCGGGAATCAGCAGGGCCACGGTGAGCATGTAGGCAACGATTACGCCTTGCATGCGCAGCGGGTTCTCTTTCAGGTCGCTGGCCATGTCGGGCAGGGCGGTGTTGAGGATGGTGCCGTCGAGTGACTGCATGAAAAACGCGATGGCCACCACCCACGGCAACCAGCGCAGGGTTTCAGGGCTCAGAACCGGGCGTGCGGGCATAGGACCTCTTTTCATGAACTGTCAAAAATCCAATGTGGGAGCGGGCTTGCTCGCGATTGAATCGCTGCGGTTTACCTGAAAAATCCGGGCGCCGCATCGCGAGCAAGCCCGCTCCCACTATTGATCGGTGGCGATGCTTACAGGGTTAATGTGAGCTTTTTAACCAACGCCCCCGGCAGCAGGTTCGATGCGGTCTGGCGCTGGTCGTAAGTGCTGGCCGACAGCAACAACTCACGGTCAACCGTCAGCGCTTCCAGTTGCGATCCCAGCAGACTATAGACGCTGTCATCGAAGCGCATCGTGTTGACCGGGGCCTTTATCTCGCCGTTCTCGACCCAGAAGGTGGCAAAGCGGGTCATGCCGGTCAGACGTGCCGCCGGTTGGTCCGAGTAGTTCAAGTACCACAGGTTGCTGATATACAGCCCGGTGCCCAATTGCTTGAGGATATCGGCCTGTTCCAGCGTGCCCGCAGCCATCGCCAGTGCGCTAGGGGCTTCACCCCATGGCGCGCCGTTGACCTCAAGTCCATATTCGGCAGCGCTGCGCGAGCCCACCAGTTGCTGGTTGGACTGGCCGTGCTTGACCAGCGACAAGTCCTGACGCGGATACCCTTCGCCGGAAAACGCCGGGCTCAGGGACTGGCTGACCTGCTCGTCAAAAGACACCAACGGGCTCAGTTGTGCGTCACCCGCATAGAGCTTTTGCAGCGGGCTGGCTTTACTGGCCAGCGCCTGTGCCGAGAAACCGCCCCAGCACAGCATGCTCATCACTTCTTCCAGTGCCGCCGGGGCCAGGTAGGCACGGTATTCACCGGGTGCCAAGGCATGCAGCGGGCGATCGAGAAAACTCAGTTGCTCACGGGCCAGCTGCATGCGCTGGGCGAAGCGCTCGCTGTCCCAGTCGGCTCCGGCGTAGCTGGCTTTGACCGCTTGGCCATTGCTGTGAAACAGGCTCCAGTCGAAGTTGAAACTGTTGGCCTGATGCCAGCCAAACGCACCTTCGGAGCTGGCATAGCCGTAGCTGATGGGGCCGCTGGCATAAAAGCCGACCAGATCGACGCCCTTGGCTGCGCGGTGGATTTCCTCCAGTACCCGGGCGGTGTCCGGCAGAGGCTGGCCCTGTACGTTATGGCTGTTCCACGGCTGCGGGTTAAGCAGTAAATACGGGTCGGCGGGCAACAGCGGCAGTGTTTCGCGCAGTTGCTGCAAGGCCTCGGCCAAGCGCTGTTTGTCGACGTCCGACTCGCCCGCCAAGGTGAGGCTCACATCGGCGTGGCGACCGTCGTTGATCAATTTCAGGCTCAGGCTGGCCTGCTGCACAAGCCCGGCCTGGCGCACTTTACCCTTGTTGAAACGGATAAATTCCGAGGCTTCGGCGTTGTAGCCCAGGGTGAATTGCTCAGGCGAACGGATCGCTTTGCCCAGCCACTCCACCAACGCTTTGAACTGCTCGGCCTGACTCAATGGGGTACTCATCAGGCATCGCCTCCAAACACATCAATTTGACTGAATACACACGCAGGCGATGCATGGCCCACGCGGATCACCTGATTGGGCTCGCCCTTGCCGCAGTTCGGCGTGCCCAGCACCTTTAAGGTACTGGCGTCGCCCACGGCGCTGAGGTTGCGCCAGAACTGATCGGAAATACCCCGGTAGTTGGGGTTTTTGACCACACCCTTGAGTTCGCCGTTCTCGATCAACTGGCCCCATTCACAACCGAACTGGAACTTGTTGCGCGCATCGTCAATCGACCAGGAGCGGTTGGTGGCCATCAGGATGCCGTGCTCGATACCGCCAATCAGCTGGGCCATTGACTGGTCGCCGGGTTCGATATTGAGGTTGGCCATGCGATCAATCGGTGGCCGGTTCCAGCTGCAGGCGCGGCTGTTGGCTACGCCGTCCAGGCCCGAACGGAACTGCGACAGGGCACCGCCCAATGGCCGCAACAGCAGGCCTTCGCGGATCAGAAATTCCTTGTGGGCCGGGGTACCGTCGTCGTCGAAGCTGTAGCTGGCCAGTTGCTCAGGGATGTCCGGGTCAAAGGTTACGTTGAGCAATTGGGAGCCATATTGCAGGCTGCCGAAGTCACTGGCCTTGACGAAGCTGGTGCCCGCGTAATTGCGCTCGTCACCGAGAATGCGGTCCAGCTCCAGCGGGTGGCCGATGGATTCGTGGATTTGCAAAATCATCTGGTCGGGCATCAGCAGCAGGTCGCGTTTACCCGCCGGGGCATTAGGCGCCAGCAGCAATTGCAGGGCCTGATCAGCGACCTTGGGCGCGGCACCGATCAGCCCGCAGCGGCTGATCACATCGGCGCCGCCCTGCTGGCCAAAGTTCTCACGGCCCAGGCTGCGGCTCTGGCTGTCGTTGCCGTCATAGGCGGTGACGCTCATGCCTGGGTAAACAAAGCGCTGGGCGCGCCGCAACTCGGCGCCTGCGCTGTTGAGATAGATTTGCTCGACGTGGTTGAGGCCCAGCGAAACGTCCCAGCTCACCAGTCGCTCGTCTTTGGGCACGGCCGCCGATTCGGCGCCAAGCAGCTCAAAGCAGTCGCTGAGTGACGGGAAAGCCTGATCGAGATTGGGCGAGTAATAGTCGGCGCGCTCGTGAGACACCGGCTCCTGGCTCAGATCGAGCAGGGCGTGGGCGGCGATCAGTTGCGCCTGGGCTTCGGCACGTTCGAGGGCGGCCTGCAGACCGGCTTGCGACAGGTCATTGGTGGCGGCGTAGGCTTCGACACCCTTGAGCCGCACCGTGAGCATGGCGCCCTGGTCGTGACTGAATGAAGGAGGTTCTGCGACGTTCTTGCGTACCGACAGGTATTGCCCGGACTCGCGTACGTAACGCAGCGAAAAGAACTCGGCCCGGGTGCGCAGCGCGCCAAAGCGCTGCTTGAGCTGAGGGTAAAAATCGAACATGCACAGACCTCCTTGTTAGAGCCAACAGCCCCCGCCCTAATCCTCTCCCGGAGAGAGAGGGGACCGATTGGGGGAGTGATCTCAAAGAACAGCGTTGAATCCAGCATCAACTCGGTCAGCTCCCTCTCCCTCTGGGAGAGGGTTGAGCTGAGGGGCTTTTAGCTTTAAACCGGGCAACCCTTGGCGCGCAGGATAGCGTCAAAGCGATCAGGGTCCAGGGTGCCGGCCTCAATTGCCTTGAGTGTTGCTTGTTCGCGGGCCAGCAGGTCGTGGCAACGGATCAGCAATTCCGGCAGTTCAGTACGCGAGGCTGCGACTACGCCGTCGCCGTCGCCGATCATCAGGTCGCCGGGCATTACCAGCATCCCGGCACACGAGATCGGTACGTTGATTTCGCCGCCGCCGTCAGTGCTTGGGCCGCGGTGGACGCCGCCGATAGCGTAGGCCGGCAGTTCACCGGTTTGCCATTCGTCGAGGTCGCGCAGAGCACCGTTGATCACCACGCCGACAATCCCGGCCTTGAGGGCCATGGCGCGCATGATGCCGCCGAATACGGCACGGGTCAGGTCGGCACTGCCGTCGATTACCAGCACATCGCCAGGGCGGGCCATTTGCATGGCTTTAAGGATCATCAGGTTGTCGCCCGGGCGCACACGTACAGTCAGGGCGCTGCCCAGCATTGGGCGCGAGCCGTGGAACGGCTTGAGGCCCAGACCGCCAACGTTACGGCCCAGGCAGTCGCTGACAGCGGCGGCAGGGATTTTGCTGAATTCGGTGAGCCATTTTGGATCGAGAGGTTCTGCGTTTGGATTAATCAGAAAGCCGGTCGGCCATTTGCTCGAAGAGACAACATCAAACATAGAAAACCTCTTGGCCAGGCAGGGCTGGCATGTCGGGTGGGGCGGGGGGGGTGAGGCGCGAAACGAGGCACTAGAGTAGGCCTGCGTTGAGGCCGGGGCAAGCGGGGCAAGATGAAACAAAAGAGTTACACAAAATTCGTAGCAGCTGCCGAAGGAACGAGGCTGCGTCCGGTTGCGAAGCGACCGTGAAACCAGAGTGCGCGATTCTTCAGAAGAACCGCGTAACCTGAATTTACGACGGCTGCGCCGCCGGACGTAGCCTCGCTCCGCTCGTCAACTGCTACGAATGGTGCTTACTGCGCGGTACGGCTCACTTCACGCAGTGGCTTGCCACGTACCGGAGCATCGCCTGCGACGTAGTAGTCGGCAGTGCTGCGCGGCAGTGGCTGGCGGCCACGGATCTTGTCGGCGATTTTCTCGGCGATCATGATCGTCGGAGCGTTGAGGTTACCGGTGGTGATCAACGGCATGATCGACGCATCGACCACACGCAGACCCTGCATGCCATGCACACGGCCTTCGCCGTCGACCACAGCCATCTCGTCGGTGCCCATCTTGCACGAGCAGGATGGGTGGAAAGCGGTCTCGGCGTGTTCGCGGATAAAGGTATCCAGCTCTTCGTCGGTCTGCTTGTCGATGCCGGGGCTGATTTCGCGGCCACGGTACGCATCCAGCGCAGGCTGTTGCATGATTTCACGGGTCAGGCGGATGCCATCACGGAATTCCTGCCAGTCCTGCTCGGCAGCCATGTAGTTGAACAGGATGCTTGGGTACTCACGCGGGTCCTTGGACTTCACGTTGATCCGGCCACGGCTCGGCGAGCGCATGGAACCCATGTGCGCCTGGAAGCCGTGCTCTTTCACACCATTGCTGCCGTTGTAGTTAATCGCTACCGGCAAGAAGTGGTACTGAATGTTCGGCCATTCGAATTCTTCGCGGGTGCGGATAAAACCACCGGCTTCGAACTGGTTACTGGCGCCAATGCCTTTGCCCAGGAACATCCACTCTGCGCCAATGGCCGGCTGGTTGTACCAAAGCAATGACGGGTACAGCGACACCGGCTGGGTGCACGCGTACTGCAAGTACAGCTCAAGGTGATCCTGCAAGTTCTGGCCAACACCCGGCAGGTCGTGGACCACTGGAATGTCGAGGCTTTTCAGCAGTTCGGCCGGGCCGACGCCAGAGCGTTGCAGCACGGTTGGCGAACCGATTGCGCCGCTGCACAGCAGGACTTCTTTGCGGGCCTTGGCCAGAATTCGGGTGTCGCTGTCGCCAACCATGTAGGAAACGCCAACAGCGCGCTTACCTTCAAATTCGATCTTGTCGGTCAGGGCGTGGGTGACGATGGTCAGGGTCGAGCGCTTCTTGGCGGTGTCCAGGTAACCGCGGGCGGTACTGGCGCGACGACCGTTAGGCGTCACGGTACGGTCCATCGGGCCGAAACCTTCCTGCTGGTAGCCGTTCAAGTCTTCGGTGCGCGGGTAACCGGCCTGTACGCCTGCTTCGACCATGGCGTGGAACAACACGTTGTTCCCGGCTTTTGGCGTGGTCACGCTGACCGGGCCATCGCCACCGTGGTAGTCGTTGGGGCCGATGTCGCGGGTTTCGGCTTTACGGAAGTACGGCAGACAGTTCAGGTAATCCCAGTCTTCGAGGCCTGGCAGTTTTGCCCAGCCATCGTAGTCCATCGCATTACCGCGGATGTAGCACATGCCGTTGATCAGGGACGAGCCGCCCAGACCTTTGCCACGGCCACATTCCATGCGGCGATTGTCCATGTGTGGTTCAGGATCGGTTTCGAAGGCCCAGTTGTAGCGACGGCCTTGCAGCGGGAACGCCAGCGCCGCAGGCATTTGCGTGCGGAAATCGAAACGGTAGTCCGGGCCGCCAGCTTCAAGCAGCAGCACGGTGACGCCTTGGTCTTCAGTCAGACGGGTCGCCAGGGTGTTACCGGCAGAGCCGGCACCAATGATGATGTAATCGAATTCTTGGGACATAAAATGCACCCTCTTTAGTTGTGTCAGATCAAACCTGACCCTGTGGGAGCGGGCTTGCCCGCGATTGCATCAGCGCGGTGCAACGGATGCACCGCGTCGCCTGAATCGCGAGCAGGCTCGCTCCCACAGGGTTTGTATGGGCAGTCGGTTTAGAACACCGACACGTAGTCGCCCAACTCAACCTGGACCGATTTGATCTGGGTGTACTGGGCCAGCGAGCTGATGCCGTTTTCACGACCGATGCCCGACTGCTTGTACCCGCCCACCGGCATTTTTGCGTCGGACTCGCCCCAGGCGTTGATCCAGCAAATGCCCGCTTCCAGTTGATGAATCACGCGGTGAGCGCGGTTCAGGTCCTTGGTCACGACGCCAGCAGCCAGACCGAACTCAGTGTCGTTGGCGCGGCGGATCACTTCTTCTTCGGTGTCGTAGGTGAGGATGCTCATCACCGGGCCGAAGATTTCTTCTTTGACGATGGTCATTTCGTCAGTGCAGTCGGTGAACACGGTCGGTGCCACGAATGCACCCTTGGCCAGGTCGCCTTCGGTCAGACGTTCGCCGCCGCACAGTACGCGGGCACCTTCTTCTTTACCCTTGGCAATGTAGCCCAGCACGCTTTCCATGTGAGCGAAGCTGACCAGTGGGCCGAAGTTGGTGTTTTCATCTTCCGGGTTGCCGATGCGGATGCGTGCAACGCGTTCCAGAATCTTGGCTTCGAATGCGGCTTTCATTGCAGTCGGGATAAACACGCGAGTGCCGTTGGTGCACACCTGGCCCGAGCTGTAGAAGTTGGCCATCATCGCGGTATCAGCGGCGCGATCGAGGTCGGCGTCGTCAAAAATGATCAGTGGCGACTTGCCGCCCAATTCCATGGTGACGTCTTTCAAGGAAGAGCTGGTGGCGCTGGCGGTTACTTTTTTGCCGGTGTCGGTGCCGCCAGTGAACGAGACTTTTTCGATGCGCGGGTGTTCGGTCAGCCAGGTGCCGACTTCACGGCCGCTGCCGGTCAGAACGTTGAAAACACCGTCCGGCAGGCCGGCAGCAGTGAAGATCTCAGCCAGCTTCAGCGTGGTCAGAGACGTGACTTCGCTTGGCTTGAAGATCATTGCGTTACCGGCAGCCAGTGCAGGTGCGGATTTCCACAGAGCGATCTGGATCGGATAGTTCCACGCGCCGATACCGGCCACAACGCCCAGCGGCTCGCGACGGGTGTAAACGAACGACGTGTCGCGCAGCGGGATTTGCTCACCCTGAATGGCGGTCGCCAGGCCTGCGTAGTATTCCAGCACGTCGGCGCCGGTGACGATGTCCACGTAACGGGTTTCGGAGTACGACTTGCCGGTGTCCAGGGTCTCCAGGGCGGCCAGCTCATCGTTGCGCTCGCGCAGGATTTCAACGGCGCGACGCAGGATGCGCGAACGCTCCATGGAGGTCATGGCAGCCCAGATCTTCTGGCCTTTTTCAGCGCTGACAACGGCGCGCTCGACGTCTTCTTTGGTAGCGCGTTGCACTTGAGCGAGGACTTCGCCGTTAGCCGGGTTGATGGCATCGAAAGTAGCGTCGCTACCGGCGTCGGTGTAGCCGCCGTCGATGTAGAGTTTTTGCAGTTCGAAACGGGCCATAAAATCCTCGCAAGTGCATAAGTGGTTGGCGTTGGCCGTAAGTCGGTTGCCATCTGATTGGGGCAACTCAAACTCACGACAGTTCAGGGGTTAAGCATTGATTGAGGCCTAACTCACCTGTTTCGCCAGTTGTAGATCCATATATTCGTAGCAGATGCGTTGTGCCTGCTCGGTGTCGAAAGAATCTCCCGACAGGGCACCCCGCAACCATAGACCATCGATGAGAGCTGCCAGGCCGCGTGCTGCATTGCGGGCCTGGGCCTGCGGCAGAACTCGGCGAAATTGGCAGCACAGATTGGAGTACAAGCGGTGATCGTTGATCCGCTGCAATCTGTGCAAAGACGGCTGGTGCATGCTGGCAGCCCAGAAGGCGAGCCAGGTTTTCATCGCCGGGCCACTGACCTGGCTGGCGTCGAAGTTGCCTTCGACAATCACCTGCAGATGAGCCCGTGGGCTGCCATCGCTCAACGCCTGGCGGCGTTCGGTGACGTTGTCGATCAAAACGTTCATCAAGTACCGCATGGTGGCGGCAATCAGACCGTTCTTGTCTTTGAAGTAGTGACTGATGATGCCGTTCGACACGCCGGCCAGACGGGCAATCAGCGCAATGCTGGCATCTGCCATCCCGACCTGATCGACAGCCGTCAACGTGGCTTCGATCAACTGCTGGCGGCGTATGGGTTGCATACCGACCTTGGGCATTTTGCATATCTCCTTGGGCCGGCGAGCAGTGCATAAACATCACTGAACGGCAGCCAGTCTATTTTGTTTTGATTGAACGTTCAATCAACAAAGAATAAGCTCTGCGACAAATCGTCGCGATTTATGTCGTTTTCCTACGCATGAATGGCGCAAATCGACACGGTAAAAGCTCCGAGACCCCTGTGGGAGCGAGCCTGCTCGCGAAGGTCGCTAACAATACGCACGCTAACGGAATAGGCGCGGTGCCCTTTAAGCCTTCGCGAGCAGGCTCGCTCCCACAGACTGCATTTGTCTGAGTGAGCGGTCCGGTTTTTTAGCGGTGTCTTTATATCACTCGACCGTTGGTCGTAATCCAACCCTTTGGTCGAGTGGTGCGTTGCCTTAAGTCCTTGTCTCGCACTCCCTGGAGCACCCGTGCAATGAGTTCTGCCTCTCTTATAAAGACCCCACCGCAAAAGGTGACGGTCAACGGTTGGGTGTTTTACACCTCCACTGCCTTGATACTTTTGCTGACTGCTATCTTGATCATCGCCCCTGAAGAAGCGGGCCGTGTCCTGGGCATTGCCCAGGAATGGCTGTCGCGCAGCTTCGGCTGGTACTACATGGTGGTGATCGCCGCTTACCTGATCTTTGTGGTCGGCCTGGCATTTTCGTCCTACGGCAAATTGAAACTGGGTACCAAGCAGGACACTCCGGATTTCAGCTATGGCGCTTGGGCCGGGATGCTGTTCTCGTCCGGTATCGGTATTTCGCTGCTGTACTTCGGCGCTTCCGAGCCGCTGGACCACTACTTCAACCCGCCTGAAGGCGTGTCGGGCAGCCATGAGGCAGCGCGTCAGGCGTTGCAGCTGACTTTCCTGCACTGGGGCCTGCATGGCTGGGCGATTTACGCACTGGTCGGCCTGGCCGTGGCCTACTTTGCCTATCGTCACAACCAGCCGCTGGCGCTGCGCTCGGCGTTGTACCCGTTGATGGGCGAACGTTGGGTCAAGGGTGCTGCGGGCCATGCGGTAGACGGTTTTGGCATGTTCGTGACGCTGCTCGGTCTGGTGACCAACCTGGGTATTGGTTCGATGCAGGTTTCGTCGGGGCTGGAGAACCTGTTCGGCATGGAACACAGCAATACCAACCTGCTGATTGTGATCATCGTGATG
The DNA here is from genome assembly GCF_025426255.1 of Pseudomonas fragi. Lineage (GTDB taxonomy): Bacteria > Pseudomonadota > Gammaproteobacteria > Pseudomonadales > Pseudomonadaceae > Aquipseudomonas > Aquipseudomonas kulmbachensis. Next base: position 361,821 of record NZ_CP104861.1, read on the forward strand.
AGTACCGTAGCCACCATCGCTGCGGTGTCGGGTGTTGAGAATGGTATCCGTCGCCTGTCCAACCTGAACATCGTGCTGTTCAGCGGCTTGCTGATTTTCGTGCTTCTGTTCGGCCCGACCCTGCACCTGCTCAACGGTCTGGTGCAAAACACCGGCGATTACCTCAACGGTATCGTGATGAAAACCTTCGACCTGTACGTGTACGTAGGCGATAGCAAAAAGACTGAGGGCTGGTTGGGTCTGTGGACTCTGTTCTACTGGGCATGGTGGATTTCCTGGGCCCCATTCGTAGGTATGTTTATTGCGCGTATTTCCCGTGGTCGTACGGTGCGTGAGCTGGTCGCAGGCGTGTTGCTGATCCCGCTGGGTTTCACTTTGGCCTGGTTGTCGATTTTCGGTAACTCGGCACTGGATCTGGTGGTTAACCAGGGTGCAGTCGAGTTGGGGAAAACGGCGCTTGAACAGCCGTCGATGGCGATTTACCAACTGCTTGAGCATTACCCCGCGTCGAAAATCGTTATTGGTGTGTCGATCTTTGTCGGCTTTGTGCTGTTCCTGACCCCTGCGGATTCCGGCGCGGTGATGATGGCCAACCTGTCGTGCAAAGGCGGTGATGTAGACGAAGACGCGCCGCACTGGTTAAGGATCTTCTGGTCGGCGGTGATCACGCTGGTGACCATCGGCCTGCTGTTTGCCGGTAACTTTGCTGCCATGCAAACCATGGTGGTGCTGGCTGGCCTGCCGTTCTCGGTGGTGTTGATCCTGTTTATGTTTGGCCTGCACAAAGCGATGCGTCAGGACACCCTGATTGAACAGGAACAAGCTGAACTGGCTGCCCGTGGCCGTCGTGGTTTCAGCGAGCGCTTGACTGCACAAGATCTGCAACCGACCCAGGCGGTGGTGCAGCGCTTTATGGACAAACACGTGACTCCGGCACTGGAAGACGCGGCGGTGCAACTGCGCAGCCAGGGCCTGGACGTGCAAACCCTGCTGGGCAGCGCCAAGCGTTGCATGGGCGTGCGGATTGAGATGGAAGAGGGCAATCCGTTTGTCTACGAAGTCAGCCTGGACGGTTATCTGGCCGCTCCGAGCGGGTCTGATCAGGATGAAGTGCGCAGTCGTTACTACCGGGCCGAGGTGTATCTGCACAACGGCAACCAGGATTACGACCTGATGGGCTTCACCCAGGAGCAAATCAGCCGTGATGTGCTCGATCAGTTTGAAAGCCATCGCCAGCTCCTTGGCAGGGTTTATAGCTAAGAACTGAGACCTCGTGTGGGAGCGGGCTTGCTCGCGATGCAAGCGGCGCGGTGTATCCGATGCACCGCGCTGATGCCATCGCGAGCAAGCCCGCTCCCACAGGGTAGTGAGTTACCCTAGATTTTTGCCTAGTAACGCGTGATACAACTCGGTATCACCTAGTATCCCCACCACTTTCTGGTTGTCGTGCAGCACCAGTTTGTTGCCGGTCTGGTAGCGGATTTGCAGCGCGTCGCGCATGCCAATGTTGCTGTCCACCAGGGTCGGCCCACGGCCCAGACCTTCTACTGCCTGGCCGCTGTGCCAGTGCTGCAGGTCGAGTACTCCCGCTCCCCGGCGGACACCCTTGATGGTGTTGCCTTCCGCCAGATCAATCCATGAGTCATCCCCCGGATCAATGCACACCGAGCCGTTGATACGTTTGCAGTTGTCCAGCGTACGCATCAGGCTGCGGCCACACAGCACGTTCAGCGGGTTGGTATGGGCGACGAAAGTGCGCACATAGTCGTCGGCAGGGTTGAGCACGATCTCTTCCGGCTTGCTGTACTGCACGATCTTGCCGTCTTTCATGATCGCAATCCGGCTGCCCAGCTTGAGCGCTTCATCAAGGTCATGGCTAACAAATACAATGGTCTTGTTCAGCTTGTGTTGCAGTTCCAGCAGCTCGTCTTGCAGGCCTTGGCGGATCAACGGATCGAGGGCCGAAAAGGGTTCGTCCATCAGCAGAATATCGGCGTCCATCGCCAGTGCACGCGCCAGTCCGACCCGTTGCTGCATGCCGCCGCTCAGCTCATCGGGCTTTTTATTGCGCCATTGAGTCAGGCCCACCAGCTCCAGCTTTTCATCCACCAGCGTACGCCGTTCTTTCTCGGGGCGGCCCTGCATTTCCAGGCCGAAGCTGATGTTCTCGCGCACCGTCAGCCAGGGCATCAGAGCGAATTTCTGAAACACCATGGCGATGCGTTTAGTGCGCATCATCTTCAGTTCAGCGGGGGTACATGATGCGATGTCGATCTGCTTGCCTTCATGTTCCACATACAACTGGCCACGGCTGACCGTGTTGAGCCCGTTGATACAGCGCAGCAGGCTGGACTTGCCCGAGCCGGACAGGCCCATCAGCACGCAAATTTCACCTTTTTCGATGTCCAGGCTGGCTTTTTCAACACCGACAATCTGCCCGGTTTTTTTCAGGATCTGATCCCGCGAGAGGCCTTGATCCAGCAGGCTTAGTGCCTCACGCGGGTCTTTGGCGAAAATGACGTCGACCTTGTCGAAGCGAATAATACTCATGCGTCAGCTCCTGCTTTGGCTTCTGGCTGCTTGCAGATTCGGTCGAGCATGATGGCCAGCAATACAATCGCGAGCCCGGCTTCAAAGCCCAGGGCGATGTCGGCTGTATTCAGTGCGTTGACCACGGGTTTGCCCAGCCCATCAGCCCCTACCAGTGCTGCGATGACCACCATCGACAGCGACAGCATGATGCATTGGGTGATTCCGGCGGCGATGCTCGGCATGGCGTGGGGCAGTTCAATACGGGTGAGCAGTTGGCGCCGTGAGCAGCCAAAGGCCTTGCCGGCATCAAGCAGCTCATGGGGCACATCACGAATGCCCAGGTAGGTCAGGCGGATCGGTGCGGCAATCGCAAACACGACGGTGGATATCAATCCTGGCACCACACCCAAGCCAAACAGGGTCAGGGTAGGGATCAGGTAAACGAAGGTGGGCACGGTCTGCATCAAGTCGAGCACTGGCCGCATAAAGGTATAGAACATCGGTTTGTGCGCCGCGAGTATCCCCAGCGGCACGCCGATGATCACGCACACAAAGGTAGCGAACAGCACCTGGGCCAGGGTTTCCATCGTCTCTTGCCAATAACCCAGGTTGAAAATCAGCAGAAACGACAGCGCCACAAAAACAGTGAGCCCCCACTTGCGCTGAATAAAGTGCGCGAGCAGGGCAATCAGCCCGATAAATACAAACGGGTTGAACCAGGTCAGCGCAAAGGTCACGCCGTGGATCATCGTTTCAAGTGTCAGCGCAATAGCGTCGAAGGTGCTGGCGCCGTTTTGGGTCAGCCACTCGACAAACCTTGCGATGTACTGGCCCAGAGGGATTTTTTGATCAATCAGCATGGTAATAAACGTCCGCATGCAGGGGAATTGAAACGGAGCCAGACGGGCATGCCGCCTGGCGCCCGCGATTACTTCGCGAGGCTGGCTTGAACGGCCGCAAGCCCAGGTTTGCCATCAATGGTGGTCACGCCCGTTAGCCAGGTTTCGAGCACTTGCGGGTTTTGCTTGAGCCAGGCCCTGGCGGCCACGTCAGGCTTGATCTTGTCGTCCAGAACCTTGCCCATCAGGGTGCTTTCCATGTCCAGGGTAAATACCAGATTCTTCAGCAGTTGACCGACGTTGCTGCACTCTTCGCTGTAGCCCTTGCGAGTGTTGGTGTAGATGGTTGCCTGGCCATAATTGGGGCCGAAGAAATCATCGCCACCGGTGAGGTATTTCATTTTGAAGCGGGTGTTCATCGGGTGCGGTTCCCATCCCAGGAACACCACCTCGGTGCCACGGCGCTGAGCGCGATCGACTTGCGACAGCATCCCGGCTTCGCTGGATTCCACCACCTTGAAGCCCGCGTCTTTCAAGCCGAACGCGTTCTTGTCGATCATGGACTGGATCATGCGATTGCCGTCGTTACCCGGCTCGATGCCATAGATCTTGCCGTCCAGTTCCTTCTTGAATTTTGGCAGGTCGGAGAAGTCCTTGAGCCCCTTGTCATAGAGCGCCTGGGGCACCGCGAGGGTGTATTTGGCGTTTTCCAGGTTGGCCCGCACGGTCTCGACAGTGCCCGCGTCGCGGTAGGCCTTGATGTCGTTTTCCATGGTCGGCATCCAGTTGCCTAGAAACACGTCCATGTTCTTGCCATCGGCCAGCGACTTGTAAGTGACCGGCACTGAAATCATGGTGGTCTTGGTTTTGTAACCGAGGGCCTTGAGTACTTCGCTGGTGACGGCGGTGGTGACGGTGATGTCGGTCCAGCCGACATCCGAGAAGTTGACGGTGCTGCATTGCGCAGGTTCTGCGGCCTGGGTGATGACGGGCAGACTCAACAATGCAGCCAACAACAATGGGGAACCTTTCATGGGGCGACTCCTGGGTGTCTGGGTGGCGGTTTTCGATCGAAAAGCCGCATGTATCAGTTGCGGTTGGGCGATGCCCGGCAGGCGTGTGGCCAAGGCATCTTGCAATCGAGTCAGGACTGATCATGTAACAGCGAAAATCAAACGCCTACAGGGGGAGTCGCATCCAGTACAGGCAGAGTCGTATCTGATACCTGCAAGGTCGTATCTAGACGAATGATGCTTAAAAACTGCCTTTTTCATGCATCTGCACCCTATGGGCGCTGGCAGGCAAAGGCGGGTCGCAGCTGGACGTTTTTGCAGATCGCAAACCCCCCATGATGCGGGCACACATCCTCAAGGTTCGTGCTCATGGCTATCAGCGTGTTTGACCTGTTCAAGATCGGTATCGGCCCCTCCAGTTCACATACCGTAGGCCCGATGCGGGCGGCCGCGCTGTTTGTGCAGGGCTTGCGCGAGCGCGAACAGCTGCCACAGGTACGCCGCATCGAAGTACAGCTGTATGGTTCGCTGTCGGCTACCGGTATTGGTCACGGCAGCGATAATGCGGTGATCATGGGCCTGATGGGCGAATGGCCGGATGCAATCGACCCGGCACAGATCGGCCCGCGCATCGCCGAGCTTGTTCAAAGCCACACGCTACTCCTGGACGGCCATCTACCGATTCCGTTTGCATGGGCGCAAGACATGCGCCTGATCGACGAAAACCTGCCGTTCCATCCCAATGCCATGACCCTGATCGCTGAAACCGAAAGTGGCGAACTGCACCGCGATACTTATTACTCGGTGGGCGGCGGTTTTGTGGTGGACGCGGCACAAGCGGCCAGCGGCGTGCTGGACATGGACCGTACCGAACTGCCCTACGACTTCAATAGCGCCGTTGAGTTGCTCGAGTTATGCGCTAAACACCATCTGAGCGTAGCCGCATTAATGATGGCCAACGAACGTATTTGGCGCAGTGAAGACGAAATTCGCAGCGGCCTGATCAAGCTTTGGCGCGCCATGCAGGACTGCGTGGAGCAAGGTTTGAAACACGAAGGTATCCTGCCTGGCGGCCTGAATGTGCGTCGCCGCGCAGCCCGCCTGCACCGCAGCTTGCAGGAACTGGGCAAGCCCAACGTGATCGGCTCCACCCTGAGTGCCATGGAATGGGTCAACTTGTTTGCATTGGCGGTCAACGAAGAAAACGCTGCGGGCGGGCGCATGGTGACGGCACCGACCAACGGCGCTGCGGGCATCATCCCGGCGGTACTGCACTACTTTATGAAATTCAGCGATGAAGTCAGCGAAGCCCATGTCGTTGATTACCTGTTGAGCGCGGCGGCGATCGGCATTCTGTGCAAAAAGAACGCGTCGATTTCCGGGGCGGAAGTGGGTTGCCAGGGCGAGGTCGGATCGGCCTGCGCGATGGCGGCTGCCGGGCTGGCGCAAATCCTCGGTGCCACGCCTGAGCAGTTGTGCAACGCCGCCGAAATCGGCCTGGAGCACAACCTGGGTTTGACCTGCGATCCGGTGGGTGGGCTGGTGCAAGTGCCGTGTATCGAGCGCAACGCCATCGCCGCCGTCAAGGCGATCAACGCCGCGCAAATGGCTTTGCGTGGTGACGGTCAGCACTTTATTTCCCTGGACCGGGTGATCCGCACCATGCGCGACACCGGCGCCGACATGCACGACAAATACAAGGAAACCTCACGGGGCGGTCTGGCGGTCAGTGCGGTGGAATGCTGATAGGCGAGCTGTATGCACCCTGTGTAGCAGCTGACGAGCGGAGCGAGGCTGCGTTCGAGCGCGAAGCGGTCGTAAACCAGATTATGGGGTGTGTCTGGCACGCATTAAGCATTGATCTTACGACGGCTGCGCCGCCGAACGCAGCCTCGCTCCGCTCGTCAGCTGCTACGCAGGCGAGCACTTTTTAAGCGCACGCTGACCTCTTTTGGCGCACTCGTACTTTTCGTGACATTCCATTACGGCTCTGTTTCTAGCCGCTTCCCACAAGTGATACCAATGTGCTCAACAGCGCCCGCTCAAGCTGGTGCGTACCTGTTTAGCCACTGTTTTGACATGGCCCATCCAGACTCTTTGCGACGTCGTTTTCAGGCTTTATTGAATACCTATTCAAGTTTAGGCATGGCAATTGCGTTGTGATCACAAAGCCCCGTGAAACGAGGGTAAAAACAAGAGCCCGTGCCTGGGGCCATCACCCGCTTTGTGTGAGGAGATACCGCGATGACGTCGTTCAACTCCGGGGTCCAACCCCAGAACCGTACGCCTCAATCCATCGGCTTTCTGCTGCTGGACAATTTCACGCTCATTTCCCTGGCTTCCGCGATTGAACCCCTGCGCATGGCCAACCAGTTATCGGGCCGTGAGTTGTATCGCTGGAGCACCCTCAGCGCAGATGGCAGCCAGGTATGGGCCAGCGATGGCCTGCAGGTCACCCCCGACGCCAGCATGCACAAGGCTCCGGCGCTGGACATGGTCATCGTGTGTGGCGGTATCGGCATTCAACGCACTGTCACCCGCGAACACGTTTCATGGCTGCAAAGTCAGGCGCGCCAGTCCCGTCGTTTGGGCGCTGTGTGCACTGGCAGCTGGGCCCTGGCGTATGCGGGCTTGCTCGACGGTTTTGATTGCAGCGTGCATTGGGAGTGCCTGGCTTCCATGCAGGAAGCCTTTCCGCGGGTTGTCATGAGCACGCGCCTGTTCACCCTCGACCGCAGCCGTTTCACCAGTTCGGGCGGCACTGCGCCGCTGGACATGATGCTGCATCTGATCAGTCGCGATCATGGCCGCGAACTGTCGGCGGCCATCTCTGAAATGTTTGTGTATGAACGCATTCGCAACGAGCAGGATCATCAGCGCGTGCCGCTCAAGCATATGCTCGGCACCAACCAGCCGAAGTTGCAGGAAATCGTCGCGCTGATGGAAGCCAACCTCGAAGAACCCATCGACCTCGATGAGCTGGCGGTGTACGTCACCGTGTCGCGACGTCAGCTCGAGCGGTTGTTTCAGAAGTACCTGCACTGCTCGCCATCGCGCTACTACCTCAAGCTGCGGCTGGTGCGGGCGCGGCAGTTGCTCAAGCAGACGCCGATGTCGATTATCGAAGTGGCGGCGGTCTGCGGCTTTGTGTCCACGCCGCACTTTTCCAAGTGCTACCGCGAATACTTCGGCATTCCGCCACGGGACGAGCGCGTAGGTTCCAATACCGCGCAGCAAACCACGCTGGTGCAGATTCCGCAGTCACTGTTGCTGGCTCCGTTGGCAGGGCCGATGTCTGCCTTGAACCAGGCGCGCAACGAGTCGACCTTTGCGAGTGTCAGGCTCTAGAACTCAGCTTTCTGTAGCCGCTGCCGCAGGCTGTGATGGGCTGCGAAGCGGCCCGCTTTTGATATTAAAAGCGAAGGTCCCGCGGCCCTTATCGCAGCCTGCGGCAGCGGCTACATATTCAGTTGAGTCAGACTGCTTTGCTCTGCTGGAACTGCACCAGCCCCGGCAGCAACTGCTGGTCAATGGCCTGGCGCACCGCGGGCAAAATGGTTGCGCTGCCGGTGTAGAGTTTTTCCACCAGACCCTTGAGTGCGCGAGCATTGGCCTCGTTCAATCCACACACCGCCGCAGAGCATGCTTGTTCAGCCGTGCCTGACACCTCAAAGCCCAGCGAGCGCAGTTGGCCCAGCAGGTCCTGCTCATCAATCAAATCCGCGTGCATCATGTCTTTTTATCCTTCTATCAACGAAGCGCGATCGAAGTTTGATTCTGGTAGGGCTTTGGTCAGTGGGCAAGGCCGGTTTGGCGATATGTCCGACACGCCTAATTGCAGGTCGTTTTTGACTAAGTGCCGGTATGCCCGGCTGGGCACACTGAACTCAGCAACACCCTCGATGGTTTGGTCACCGTCTCGGCATCACGCACACTTGGCCCCGAATCTGTCACGGTAGATTCGGGGCTTTTTTGTGCACTTTAAACGTTACAACTCGGCGTAAATTTCCCACTGACTCCCAATGGCATTTGGTTTGACAAGCTCCATTTGTTACGTGGATACATCGTTGCAGGGTCGTTATTAACATCAGCCCCTGAAAATCCCAACGCTTCAGTGCCATCCTGCACATATGAACCGGTCAGGACTCGTCCTTCACCGACCATTCCCAGTGTTCTGTTTACGATGGCCCCGAGCTGTGAGCCAGAGTCCAGCCCCGTTTGGGCAACACCTATGTTCAGGATCGCCGTGGCGGCCGCCACGGCTGTTCGTGTCGCAATTCCGTGCAAGGTGCCTATGTACTTGTCGGCCTGAAATGGGTTGGTTAACTGGTTAGTCCCGGAAACGAACTTTGCATCAGAGTGCAAGCCTCGAGTAACAGTCCCTCCCGCAGAATCAATCATCTCTCCAGCCATACCTCCTGCAATACTGCTTACGGCTTTAGGCACCAGATGCTCAACGGCACCTATGCCAGCAAGCCCCGAGCCATAGGTGACCGCTGCGCCAGCAACGCCTGCCAGTCTGGGTCGTTCACTCCAGGCAATCCTTGGGCCGAGCTCTGCAGAGGCTTGCTGCAGGATTTCGCGGGTCATGGCGTTGACTGTGGCACCGATCTGGCTAATGGCGATCTTGTTATGGCTGGGTGCAGCAGTACCCAAGCTGCTCATGGCACTGAAGTAACCCAGGATTGAAGGGGCGGCCCCGGCAGCGGCACCCAGCAGGCCACCTACAGCGGCCCCTGCCCACAAGGCCGCTCTGGAGTCACGAAACCGGCTGTTAGCCACTAAATTTGCCCCCAAGCCTCCTCCCACATACAGGCCAGCCATACCCCCTGATACTGCGCCGCCTACAGTCATTGCAGTGATATTCGCGGTATTCACAGGCAGGCCACTCAGTTGTTCGGCGCTAAAATAGCGTGCGGTTGCCGCCACCACAGTGGCAACACCGTCGCGCGTCGCGCCCGCACAAGCGGCCTGCGCAATTTGGCAGGGTGTAGCGAACGCCCCTTGCACGTCGACATACCCAATGGGGTTGTTATGCACCATGGCAAATAGATTCAGACCGTCCGCTGCACCTAACGGGTCCGGGTTGATCCAGCGTTGTAGCCAGGGTGCGTAGTACCTTAAGCCGTAGTAATACAAACCGCTCGCATCGCACTCTTTGCCTGAGTAGCGGATCACCTTGTAGCTGGCATCGACCCGATTTCGGGCTGCCCACCAGGCGGTGCCGCCAAAGGGGTAATAGTCCTCATGACTGACTACATCTCCCAAGTCATCCAGCTCCAGCGTGCTGCTGCCCAGGTGATTGCCCAAGCCATAACGCCATTGCGGGGCCGGTGACACTTTGCGATGGGCTGACCAGTGCAGGTGCCTGACGTGGATGCGCCCTGCCTGCAGCGTGCTGACGTGCAGCACTTCACCCGTCGCCGAGTTGGTTCTGATCTCCAGCCCCGGCAAATAACGTACTTGCGCCACATGCTCGACGGCCCTGACCTGCTGTACGCGTATCTTGCGCTGGCGTTGGCCACCCGCGCCGTACACATACACTTCATCGTCGTTGGTGGCGTCTTCACGCACTACCTGCGTCACGCGCTGTAACTGATTACGCACATCCCAGTGCATGTGTTGCGCCCCCGCAAGGTGCAGCAGGTTGCCGTTGGCATCAAAACTGTTACTGATATCTGGCGGGTTGCTGGCATCGACCTGATACAGGCTGCGGTTGCTGAGAGCGTCTACTTTCATCGTTCGTTGTGGCAGTTGACCGTGCTTCAGGCTCAGCAGATTACCCGCCGCGTCATAGCTGAATGTCTGGGTGTAATTGCGCAACCGGCTGGCATCACCCCCGCCGGGCAGGACCAGCCCAGGCAAGCCCGGCTGGATGCCTGCCAGCACACTCTCGCGGCCGCTGGCCTGAACAAGTTGGCCCAAGGTGTCGTAAACATATCGATTCACCGGGTCGACCTGCTCGCCAGCGAACCAGTCTGTTGGCTGCGCCGCATCTTCGATGCTCATGACGTTACCCACCGGGTCGTAGGTATAGCTCAGGTGCTGCAGCACCTTGTTGGCTTTCACCGCGCGCAGTCGCTGCAAGCGGCCATCAACCGGCGAGTAGATTGCCGTGGCGCTGACGCCATTGCCGAAGGTCTCGCTTTGCACTTGGCCAAAGGCGTTATAGGACCGGTCCTGAAGCAGCAGCGTGGTGCTGCTTTGATCCGCTGGTTTGAGACTGGTTAACGCCAATTGCCCGGCGATGTCGTAGTGAAAGGACTGGGTATTACCCAATGCATCGCACTGACTTAGCACCGTGGCCAGCGCGTTGTATTGCCATCGCGTGGTGTAGGTCTGCGCAACACCTTGGTCATCGCGTTCGAGCAGAGCCTCGCGCCCGCTCAGCGATTGCGGCCAGTCAGGCGCTACCGGATCACTCAAAAAACATTGTGTCTGGGCCAGGGGCTGGCCCAGCAAACCGTAGTCAGCGTAGGTCCGGCAACCTGTCGGATCATCGTGGCGAATCAGGCTTGCACACAGGTTATGAGCTGCGAACGACGAGCTGCAATCAGCGTAGGTGAAACGCTCGGTTACACAGGGTGGAGCATTTCCAGTCTGCTCAATGATCGCCACGGGCCGCAGCAAGTCGTCGTACTCGCTGAGGCGTTGGTTATGTCGGCCATCCCATTCACAACGAATCTCTGCCGTCGCTCCAAACAGCCTCAAGCACCACCCGGCATCGACGTTATTGCTCAGCAGCGGCCGAGCGGACAGCGAGAAAACCGTGGTCAGGTTCGGGGCACTTGAGGTCGCTGCAAAGCGGGGATCACGATGAGCCACCACACGCCCCGCTGCGTCGAAAACCTGGCGGGTCACGCGTGCTTCAGGGGGCTGTTGGATAACGGCACGATGATAGGCAACGCCACGGATCGTCAGCCCGCGAGGGTCGATAACCGAAAGGTTGGGCGTCGCTTCATGAAGGGAACTCTTCATAAACGTTACTCGTGGAACGATGAATCGTAACGCTGAGCTTTTATTGAAGAGTTGGGTACTGTCAGAAATAACAGACGTATAGATCTGAATGCCTGGCGGGTTATCGCTTCAGCAACGCCGCACACGCCGCCTTGAACGCTTCATGCTGATATTTGTTCAGCGAGGCGGGCAACTCGAAGGCGTGTTTTTTGTACTGTGCGTTAAGGGTTTGCGGGGACAGCAGCAGCACCTCGCAATCGTCCAGCAACTGGATAATGCCTTCGATCTTGAAGGTGGTCGGGCCACCGGCGAATTCGCCCTTTTTACTGCGTTTTTTGATCGCGATGCGAGTGATGGCGTTGGCCTTCACAAAGGCTGCAATCTGCCTGGCGAAGGTTTTGACGTTGGCGGCATCGTCATCGTCGTCCAGGGCAATTTTTTTGGTGGTATTGGCCACATGCTCAAGGCCGTTTGCGCCCTGGGTGGCCAGGGCAAAGATGGCTTCGCTGCCTTTGATTTCGATACCGCAAATAGTCATATAAATCGTTTCCTGGGGCGGATGTAAAGCCTGTAGCCGCTGCCGCAGGCTGCGATAAGGGCCGAAGGACCTTCACTCCTGAAAAAGCGTGTCCCTTTTGGCTCGATCACAGCCTGCGGCAGCGGCTACAAAAAAGCGTGGGTCACTGCTGCCCGATCGATTCCAGAAACTCTGAACGGTCGTCGCTGATGCGTGCCATGCAGTCGTTCTGGGCGATGTTGAATGTTTCAGTACCGGCGGTGGCGGGGAACACGGCAATCGCGCAGTCGGCGTCTCGCTGGTGCAACCACAGGGCCTGAGCGGTCTTGATCTTGCTTAGGATGTTATTGAGTTGGGTCGCGTTACTGCCGTACAGCGAAGTCATGCGCTCCTGCAGGGCTTCGTAGTTTTCGGTCAACAACTGCTCGGCAGCATTCTTGCTGAACAGCGAGCACGCCAGGGTTTGCTGGTCGTTTTCTACCGCATCGCACGGGTTGTAGTCGGCATCATCGGCTGCGTAGGCACCGCTGGAGATCAACGCCAAGGCCAGGAGAATCGATTTCATTGCGGCTTCCTAATCCATAGTTGGGATGGATTCTGGCTTAAGCGTCGGCCAAATAACAGTCACGTAACACAGGGCATAAGATTGGCGTTGCGCGCTTTGTCGCGGATTGACGCTTTCGGCAATTGCGCTGTCGCTTTTGCACCCGGCTGGTTTTGACCCCGGGCCTATGCTGGCCCAAAGCGCCGGCAGACGATTCGGCGCAGCAAATGCCAATAAGGGGACGCCTGATGAGCCCAGCCGAGTTGCACGCAGACAGCATCGTTATCGACGGGCTGATCATTGCCAAATGGAACCGCGAACTGTTCGAAGACATGCGCAAGGGCGGCCTGACTGCTGCCAACTGCACCGTGTCGGTATGGGAAGGTTTTCAGGCCACGATCAATAACATTGTTGCCAGCCAGACCCTGATTCGCGACAACAGCGATCTGGTGATCCCGGTCAAGACCACTGCCGACATTCGCCGCGCCAAGGAGCAGGGCAAGACCGGGATCATCTTCGGCTTCCAGAATGCCCATGCATTTGAAGACCAGCTGGGTTACATCGAGATCTTCAAGCAGCTCGGGGTTGGCGTGGTACAGATGTGCTACAACACCCAGAATCTGGTGGGCACCGGCTGCTACGAACGTGATGGCGGGCTCTCGGGCTTTGGCCGCGAAGTGGTGGCTGAAATGAACCGCGTCGGGATCATGTGCGACCTGTCTCACGTTGGTTCGAAAACCTCGGAAGAGGTAATCCTGGAATCGAAAAAACCGGTCTGCTACTCGCACTGCCTGCCGTCCGGCCTTAAAGAACACCCGCGCAACAAATCCGACGCTGAACTCAAGTTTATAGCCGACCACGGCGGCTTTGTTGGCGTGACCATGTTCGCGCCGTTTCTGGCCAAGGGCATCGATTCGACCATCGACGACTACGCCGAAGCCATCGAGTACACGATGAATATCGTCGGTGAGGACTCGATCGGCATTGGCACCGATTTCACCCAGGGCCACGGTCAGGACTTCTTCGAAATGCTGACCCACGACAAAGGCTATGCCCGGCGTCTGACCAGCTTCGGCAAGATCATCAACCCGCTGGGCATCCGCACCGTGGGCGAGTTCCCGAACCTTACCGAAACCCTGCTCAAACGCGGTCACCCCGAGCGCGTGGTCCGCAAGATCATGGGCGAAAACTGGGTCAACGTGCTCAAGGACGTCTGGGGCGAATAACGCCACGCCCTCACCCAACCCTCCCCCCAGGAGAGGGCAGGGTGAGGGGCGAAATGAATACCTACCGAATTTTTGGAGTTTGATTCCATGGCTAAAATCGCCCCGCAATTGCCTATCGAAGTCGACAGCGAAACCGGCGTCTGGACCTCTGACGCCCTGCCGATGCTCTACGTACCGCGCCATTTTTTCGTCAACAACCACATGGGCATTGAAGAGGTATTGGGCAGCGATGCCTACGCCGAAATCCTCTACAAGGCCGGCTACAAATCCGCCTGGCACTGGTGTGAAAAAGAAGCCGAATGCCATGGCATAGAAGGCGTCGCGGTGTTCGAGCACTACATGAAACGCCTGTCACAGCGCGGGTGGGGCCTGTTCAAGATCCAGGATATTGACCTCGACAAAGGCACCGCCACGATCAAGCTCGAACACTCGTGCTTCGTCTATGTGTACGGCAAGGTCGGGCGTAAGGTCGACTACATGTTTACCGGCTGGTTTGCGGGTGCCATGGACCAGATCCTGCAGGCGCGAGGCAGTGATATCCGCACCGTGGCCGAACAGGTCTATAGCGGATCGGAAGAGGGCCACGACCACGGCCTGTTTATCGTCAAGCCGTTGTAAGTCGAGGATCGGGATATGGCGTTCGAAGCAATGTTTGAGCCGATTCAAATCGGCAAACTGACCATCCGCAACCGTGTGCTCAGCACCGCTCACGCTGAGGTCTATGCCACCGATGGCGGCATGACCACCGAGCGTTATGTGCAGTACTACGAAGAAAAAGCCAAGGGAGGTATCGGCCTGGCGATTTGCGGCGGCTCATCCGTGGTGGCCATCGACAGCCCGCAAGAGTGGTGGAGTTCGGTCAACCTGAGCACCGATCGCATTATCCCGCACTTCCAGAACCTGGCCGACGCCATGCACAAGCATGGCGCCAAGATCATGATCCAGATTACCCACATGGGCCGCCGCTCACGCTGGGACGGTTTCAACTGGCCGACCCTGATGTCGCCCTCCGGCGTGCGTGAACCGGTACACCGCGCCACCTGTAAAACCATCGAGCCCGAAGAAATCTGGCGCGTGATCGGCAACTACGCCAGCGCCGCTGGCCGGGCAAAAAAGGGCGGGCTGGACGGGGTCGAACTGTCGGCGGTGCACCAGCACATGATCGACCAGTTCTGGAGCCCACGAGTCAACAAACGCACTGATGAATGGGGCGGCAGCTTTGAAAATCGCATGCGTTTTGGCCTCGAAGTACTCAAGGCCGTGCGTGCTGAAGTCGGTCCGGATTTCTGCGTAGGCATTCGCCTGTGCGGCGACGAATTTCACCCCGATGGCCTGAGCCACGAGGACATGAAACAAATCGCCAAGTACTACGATGACACCGGCATGCTCGACTTTATCGGCGTGGTCGGCTCTGGCTGCGACACCCACAACACCCTGGCCAACGTCATCCCGAACATGAGTTACCCACCGGAGCCGTTTTTGCATTTGGCTGCGGGTATCAAGGAAGTGGTCAAGGCCCCGGTGTTGCATGCGCAAAACATCAAGGACCCGAACCAGGCGACGCGGATTCTGGAAGGTGGTTACGTTGATATGGTGGGCATGACCCGAGCCCATATCGCCGACCCGCACCTGATCGCCAAAATCAAAATGGGCCAGGTCGACCAGATCAAACAATGCGTAGGTGCCAACTACTGCATCGACCGCCAGTACCAAGGGCTGGACGTGCTGTGTATTCAAAACGCGGCAACCTCCCGTGAATACATGGGCGTGCCGCACATCATCGAAAAATCCACCGGGGTCAAACGCAAGGTGGTGATCGTCGGTGCAGGCCCTGCGGGGATGGAAGCGGCGCGAGTGGCCGCCGAACGTGGGCATGACGTGACCCTGTTCGAGAAAAAAGAGGCCATCGGCGGGCAGATCACCACTGCCTCCAAAGCCCCGCAGCGTGACCAGATGGCCGGGATCACCCGCTGGTTTCAACTGGAGCTGGCGCGATTGAAGGTTGATTTGCGCCTGGGCACGGCGGCGGATGCTGCGACGATTCTCGACTTGCGCCCCGATATCGTGGTGCTGGCCGTGGGCGGGCATCCTTTTGTGGAGCAGAACGAACACTGGGGCGCCGCCGAAGGGCTGGTGGTCAGCAGCTGGGACGTGCTCGACGGCAAGGTCGCGCCGGGTAAGAACGTATTGGTGTACGACACCATCTGCGAGTTCACCGGCATGTCGGTGGCCGACTTTATGGCGGACAAGGGCGCGCAGGTTGAAATCGTCACCGACGACACCAAGCCCGGCGTGGCGATTGGCGGAACTTCGTTCCCTACCTACTACCGCAGCCTGTACCCCAAGGAAGTGATCATGACCGGCGACATGATGCTGGAGAAGGTCTACCGCGAGGGCGACAAGCTGATTGCCGTGTTGGAAAACGAATACACCGGGGCCAAGGAAGAGCGCGTGGTGGATCAGGTCGTGATTGAAAACGGCGTGCGTCCGGACGAAGAGTTGTATTACGGGCTCAAGCCGGATTCGCGCAACAAGGGTCAGATTGACGTCGAAGCCCTGTTCGCGATCAAGCCGCAGCCATGCCTGAGCGAAGCGGGGGACGGCTACTTGCTGTTCCGCATCGGTGACTGCGTGGCCCAGCGCAACGTGCATGCGGCGATCTATGACGCGCTGCGGTTGTGCAAGGATTTCTGACCCGACACATATCGAAAACCTGTAGCCGCTGCCGCAGGCTGCGATGGGGTGCGAAGCCACCCTGATTTTTAAGGCCCTTCGGTCCTTATCGCAGCCTGCGGCAGCGGCTACACGTTTCGGCCCCGAAGTCTTTGGGAGCTTCACCATGCTCAATATCGTTCTCCCCATTTTGTTATTCGCCGCACTGGCCCTGGCCGTTTTGGGCGCCGCGCGGCGCATGAACATGTGGCGCCGTGGCCGTCCGGCGAAGGTCGATTGGTTGGGCGGCCTGCTGGCCATGCCCAAGCGTTACATGGTCGATCTGCACCACGTGGTCGCTCGCGACAAATACATGGCCAACACCCACGTCGCCACCGCCGGTGGCTTTGTGCTGGCGGCGGTGTTGGCGATTCTGGTGCACGGTCTGGGGCTGCATAACCGCATCCTGGGTTATGCCTTGCTGTTCGCCACGGCGCTGATGTTTGTCGGCGCGCTCTTTGTATTTAAACGTCGCCTTAACCCGCCGTCGCGCTTGTCCAAAGGCCCGTGGATGCGCCTGCCGAAAAGCCTGCTGGCGTTCTCTGTGAGTTTTTTTATCCTCACCTTGCCGGTGGCCGGTTTGTTGCCCGAAGGCTTTGGCGGCTGGGTGCTGGCGGCGGTGTTGGCGGTTGGTGTGCTGTGGGGTGTGTCGGAGCTGTTTTTCGGCATGACCTGGGGCGGGCCAATGAAACACGCCTTCGCCGGAGCCCTGCATCTGGCCTGGCACCGCCGGGCCGAGCGCTTCGGCGGCGGCCGCTCCACAGGTTTGAAACCACTGGACCTGGACGACCGTACCGCGCCCCTGGGCGTGGAAAAACCCAAGGACTTCACCTGGAACCAATTGCTCGGGTTTGACGCCTGCGTGCAATGCGGCAAGTGCGAAGCCGCGTGCCCGGCGTTTGCCGCCGGGCAGCCGCTCAACCCCAAGAAGCTGATTCAAGACATGGTGGTCGGTTTGGCGGGCGGCACCGATGCGCACTTCGCGGGCAGCCCGTATCCGGGAAAACCGATAGGTGAACACGGCGGCAATCCGCACCAGCCCATCGTCAACGGTCTGGTCGATGCGGATACGCTGTGGTCCTGCACCACCTGCCGTGCTTGCGTCGAAGAGTGTCCGATGATGATCGAGCACGTGGATGCAATCGTAGATATGCGCCGCTTTCTGACCCTGGAAAAAGGCGCGACCCCGAACAACGGCGCCCAGGTGCTGGACAACCTGATTGCCACCGATAACCCCGGCGGTTTTGCACCGGGCGGGCGGATGAACTGGGCAGCGGATTTGAATCTCGACCTGATGCGCGATAAGCCCTCGGCGGATGTGCTGTTCTGGGTCGGTGACGGCGCTTTCGACATGCGCAACCAACGCACCTTGCGTGCCTTCGTCAAAGTGCTCAAGGCGGCGCGGGTCAACTTCGCGGTGCTGGGGCTGGAAGAGCGCGACAGCGGCGACGTGGCCCGGCGCTTGGGTGATGAAGCGACCTTTCAGGCTCTGGCCAAGCGCAATATCCAGACGCTGGGGCAATACCAGTTCCAGCGCATCGTCACCTGCGACCCCCACAGTTTTCATGTGCTGAAAAATGAGTACGGCGCCTTTGGCGGTGACTACCTGGTACAGCACCACAGCACCTACATGGCCGAGTTGATCAGCGCCGGTTTGCTCAACCTGGCCGCGGATGCAGGGGGCAGCGTGACCTATCACGACCCGTGTTATCTGGGCCGCTATAACGGTGAATATGAGGCGCCGCGCGCGGTGCTGCGAGCGCTGGGCATTGAAGTCAAGGAGATGCAGCGCTCGGGCTTTCGCTCCCGTTGCTGCGGTGGCGGTGGCGGTGCGCCGATTACCGACATTCCCGGTAAGCAGCGTATCCCTGATATGCGCATGGACGATATCCGTGAAACCGGCGCCGAGCGCGTGGCGGTTGGCTGCCCGCAATGCACCGCCATGCTCGAAGGCGTGGTGGAGCCACGGCCACTGATCAAGGACATTGCCGAGCTGGTGGCAGACGCCTTGATTGAAGGTCCAGCACCCGCCCAACCGGCCAAGCGCGTAGCCCCGGAGGTGATCGCATGAGTGACATTATTCGCCGCGACCCCCACGCCGAGTGGATCGCCCGCAACCGCCTGCACCCGTTACATGCGGCCATGCAACCACAGCAACTGAGCTGGATGGGGCCCAACGGGGTACTGCGTAAAAGTGTGCATGGCGTGGGTTTTATCGGCCCTAACGGCATCAAGCGGATCGACCGTAGCGGCGCGCAACAGGGCGGTACGAGCAAGCGTACGGCCAGTGTTGAAGTGCAATTACCGCTGCATCAGGTCCCGGCTCCAGCATTCTATATCTGCGTAGTGCCGGACATGGTTGGCGGTCGTTTGAGCAGTCATGACCGTGATCTGTTGGGGCTGGCTCGGCAACTGGCGGGGAGCGATGGCGCAGTACTGGCGGTGGTGTTTGGCGAATCGAAAGAAACTGCCTTCGCCACGGCCGGGGTTGATCGGCTGTTGCTGCTCGACAGTGAAGGTTATGCACCGGAGCGGCAGGTACTTGGCCTGCGGGCTGTGGATAACCAGTTTTCCCCAAGGCACTGGCTATTGCCGGACAGTCGCAGCGGTGGCGCAGAACTGGGACGACGCTTTGCCGCCAGCCTGGGTGAACGCCCGGCCACGCGAGTGTGGCAGATCAAGGATGGGGCCTGTATCGGTCGTGCCGGTGCGGGGCTGCAAGACGTGGCGCAGCCATTGCGGCGTTTGATCCTGGCGGCGGCCGAGTGCGCCGAACCGGTCAGCGACACCCGGCATGAAGTGCTGGCAGTGCAGTTATCCACAGCGCTCGCGAGCTGCTTGCCGCGAATTGAAGATTTGGGTGCGGTGGATGTCGATCCGGCGGCGATTCCAATGGCCGAGGCGGAATTTATCCTCAGTGGTGGTAACGGTATCAAGGATTGGGGACTTTTCCACAGGGCTGCTGTGGCCCTTGGCGCCACTGAAGGCGCCTCCAGGGTTGCGGTGGACGATGGCTTCATGGGCCGCGAACGCCAGGTCGGTGCCAGCGGGGTATGGGTCACCGCGCGGGTCTACGTGGCGGTCGGGATCAGCGGTGCGATTCAGCATCTGCAAGGGATTGGCGCCTGCGACAAAGTGGTGGCAATCAACCTCGACCCCGGTTGCGACATGATCAAACGCGCTGACCTGTCGGTGATTGGCGACAGTGCGGCGGTGCTGGAAGCCCTGATTGTGGCTGTGGATAACTGGCGCCAGAGCACCCTCACCCCAGCCCTCTCTCAGAGGGAGAAGGGGCCGATCTCTGTTGCATTCAATGGCTGAGATCAATCCGATTTATTGGTCGATAGTTGCTCTGTCAATCACCTCGGTCAGCTCCCTCTCCCTCGGGGAGAGGGTTGGGGTGAGGGGCTTTTGATTTGGAGAAATACATATGACCATCGCCACTGTTGCACTGGTTTCAATCGGCGCCCACCCCGCCTCTGGCCGCGCCCGACGCGCCGAGCAGGACGCCCGTGCTGTTGAACTGGGCCTGGAGCTGGCTGGGGATAACTTGCATGTGCTGCACGCGGGCAACCCTCACGAGCCAGCCTTGCGCGCTTATCTGGGCATGGGCCTGGACGAATTGCACGTGCTCGAACAACCGGACGGCGCCGATGCGGTGCCGGTATTGCGCGATTACATCCGCGAAGCTGGCGTGCAGTTGGTGTTGACCGGTAGCCAGGCCGAAACCGGCGAAGGTTCGGGCATGTTGCCGTACCTGCTGGCCGAGCAATTGGGCTGGCCGCTGCTGGTGGGCGTGGCGCAGATCGAATCTATCCACAATGGTGTGGCGCAAGTGCTGCAAGCCTTGCCTCGGGGCCAGCGACGTCGGCTACAGGTGCGATTGCCGTTTATGGTCACTGTGGATAACGCGGCCCCCAAGGCCCGGCAAAGCGCTTACGGCCCGGCTACCCGGGGCCTGGTCGATGCCAGAGTGGTTGAAATCATTGCCGATGAGTTATCCACAACGGGGCTGCTGCAACCTGCCAGACCACGGCCCAAGCGCTTGAAAGTGATCAAGGCCAAAAGCGGCGCTGATCGCATGAAAGCCGCCACGGCCAAGGCTGCTGGCGGTTCCGGGCAAGTCCTCAAGGGCGTCGGCGCAGAAGAGGGCGCCCAGGCCATTTTGAAGTTGCTCATTGAGGAAGGCGTGGTGCGCTGATACTTGCCCACAAAGTCTGTTAGCGCTTATGTGGATAAGTTGTTTGCTGTCGGCTAAGACCTATACAAACCGTGCCTTTCAGGCTTCTGATCAAAAAATGCTCAATTCAGCACTTTATCCACCGAGCGGCCTTAAAACCCCTGAGTAATCGGTGCCTTAAGGGGTTTTCCACAGTGAAAGCAGGCAGTGCATAAGTTGCGCACAATCTCTGTTGGTGGATATGTGGATAAGGTGTTCGCGGCTGTCTACAGGCCACGTAATTCGTGACTTGTAATCAATTGTACAAAAAACACTCAATCGTGATTTATGGGGTAAGTTGTCCACTTCCCCACAATTGCTGTGGGTGTGCCTGTGGACAAGTTGTTGGTGAAGGGCTGAGAGCCTTTGACTGCGGGGGGTGTAGCGAGTTGATCAATAATTGATCGATGTGGGTTCTGTAGCCGCTGCCGAAGGCCCTTCGAGGGTCGCTGCGCAACCCATCGCAGCCTGCGGCAGCGGCTACAGGATCATTGTGCGACTATCCCTTTAAGGTACGCCGCAGGCTCTGCCCCCAAATTGTTCAGCAGCCGCTCGCTGTACCAGTCCACAAAATTGACCACGCCAAACTCGTACGTCTGTGAATACGGCCCCGGCTGGTAAGCGATGGAGTTGATGCCGCGCTGGTTCTCTTCCGCCAGGCGACGATCCTGGTCGTTGGTGGCGTCCCAGACCTTGCGCATGCGCTCCACGTCATAGTCCACGCCTTCTACCGCATCCTTGTGGACCAGCCATTTGGTGCTGACCACGGTTTCCTGGGCACTGATCGGCCATACCGTAAACACGATGATGTGGTCGCCCATGCAGTGGTTCCACGAGTGCGGTAAGTGCAGGATGCGCATCGAACCCAGGTCCGGGTTTTTGATCCGCCCCATGAGTTTTGTACAGCCTTGTTTGCCATCCAGGGTCATCGAGACGGTGCCCTTGAGCAGCGGCATGCGCACGATGCGGTTACGCAGACCGAAACTGGCGTGGGCATAAGGAATCTTTTCTGCGTCCCAGGCGGCGGCAGAGGCTGCTACGTGATCCTTGAATGCCTGATCGGCACGCGGATCGGTCACGTCGTCCCACTCCAGCAGGGTCTTGAGCAACTCGGGGTGCGACGCGTTGCAGTGGTAGCACTCGCGGTTGTTTTCCAGCACCAGCTTCCAGTTGGCTTTTTCCACCAGAGTGGTCTGAATCGCCACCTTGGTGTTTTCCATGTCGTAGGGTTCCATGTAGTGGTTCAGCGTGGCCAGGAACTCGTCGATGGCAGGCGGGTTCTCGGCCAGGCTGATAAAGATGTAGCCGCCAGCGGTTTTGACGTTAACCGGCTTGAGGCCGTATTGCTTCATGTCGAAGTCGGCACCCATCTCGGTGCCGGCAAACAGCAGGCGCCCGTCCAGTTCGTAGGTCCACTGGTGGTAATGGCATACCAGTTTGGCGACCTTGCCTTTTTCACTGGTACACAGCCGTGAGCCGCGATGGCGGCACACGTTATGAAAGGCATGCACCTGGCCTTCGGCGCCGCGAATCACAATGATCGGGTTCTTGCCTATTTGCAGGGTCAGGAAGTTGCCCTTGGCCGGGATCTCGCAGGTCATGCCTGCAATCAGCCATTCTTTCTGGAAGATCTCTTGCATATCGATATCGAACAGACGCTCGTCGTTATAAAACGGCTGCGGCAACGAAAACGTGCGTTCGCGGTTCTGCAGCATCTCGGCGGTGGCCTTGCGTGCGGGTTCCAGTGGGTCGCCCAGGCTCAGGTTTGCGGTGATGTCCATCGTTGTAATCCTCATGGCCATCGGATGTGGCCTAAAAGTGGCTGATCAGGGGTGCGACGCAAGGCAAAACAATTAACACGTTGAGTGGCGCTGAGTGTGCGATTGAAGTGCCTTGATGCCATATCTGCGGGCGACATGGCCCAATCTGTTCCCGACGCCGCAGGTACTGTTTTCAGGGGCTGGTCGCGATAAGTATGTGGATGTCGCGAATAGATAAATGGCCGCTTCGGGGCATGCGCAGAATCGCCAACAAGAGGCCGGTTGTCGGCCGTGGAGAAACGCATGTCCAACAGCTTTCTGAATCCGGTAACCACCCAGACCTGGGCCAATGGCCGACACATCGTGCGATGCGTCAAAGTGATTCAGGAAACCTGGGACGTGCGCACCTTCTGTTTTATGGCCGACCAGCCGATTCTGTTCTTTTTCAAGCCAGGGCAGTTCGTCACTCTGGAACTGGAAATCGACGGCGACCCGGTGATGCGTTCGTACACCATCTCCAGCTCACCGTCGGTGCCGTACAGTTTTTCGGTGACTATCAAGCGCGTGCCGGGCGGCCGGGTGTCCAACTGGTTGCATGACAATTTGCAGGAAGGTCAGGAGCTGGCGGTTCACGGGCCGGTCGGGCTGTTCAATGCCATCGATGCGCCTAGCCCCAAGGTGCTGTACCTGAGCGGTGGTGTCGGGATTACCCCGGTGATGTCGATGGCGCGCTGGTTTTACGACACCAACGCCAATGTCGACATGGTGTTTATCCACAGCGCCCGCTCCCCCAAAGACATCATTTACCACCGCGAGCTGGAGCATATGGCTTCGCGCATCGACAACTTCAGCCTGCATCTGATCTGCGAGAAGCACGGTCTGGGTGAGCCGTGGGCCGGGTATCGCGGTTATCTGAATCACAAAATGCTCGACCTGATGGCATCCGACTTCATGGAGCGCGAGGTGTTTTGCTGCGGGCCGACGCCGTATATGAATGCGGTGAAGCGTTTGCTCGAAGCCAACGGTTTCGATATGAGCCGTTACCACGAGGAATCCTTTGGAGCGACCCCGCCTGAAGCCCGGGCCGATGCGGTGGAGCAAGCCGAGCAGGCAGCCGATGCGCCGGAGTTGGACCAGGCGGATCTGAATCAGGTGGAATTTACGGCGTCCGGCAAGAGCATCCGCGTGGGCCCGGCCGAAACGGTGCATGCGGCAGCGGCCAAGCTTGGGCTGCTGATCCCCAAAGCCTGCGGCATGGGTATTTGCGGCACCTGCAAGGTGCTGAAACTGGGCGGCGAGGTCGAGATGGAGCACAACGGCGGCATCACCGAGGAGGATGTTGCAGAGGGCTATATCCTGTCGTGCTGCAGCGTGCCGAAGGGGGATGTGCGGATTGAATTCTAAGGTTTGGGAACAAAGGTTCTAAAGCAGAGTCATTAGGGGTCTGATAAGGCAGGTTGGCGCTAGCTTAGGCGCTGACTTTTCTTTATCGTACGCGCCCTTCGAAACTGCTTGAGAACGCCACCATGATTGAGTCATCCCTTAGCAAACTGGAACAACTGGTCAGCGACCTGGTTCAGCAAAAGCAAGAACTGCTGGAAACCAACGAACAACTGAGCGCCGAGCTGGCTCTGGCCAAAGATGAAAACGAAAGCCTGCAACTGACCCTGATGGAACAGGAAGAGAAGCAAGGTGCAACCGCAGCCCGCATTCAGGCACTGGTTGAGCGCGCGAGCCCTGTCAACGCATGAGCGCGGACAGAGACGGAGTAAATGTCGTCTCGATTCTGGGTAACGACTACACGATCAAAGCGCCGGAGGGGGAGCAAAAAACCCTGATGGCGGCAACGGTCATGTTGAAAACCGCCCTGGCCGAAACGAAAAGAAAGTACCCGAGCCTGATCGGGGACAAATTGCTGGTGCTGGCAGCACTGAATCTGTGTTCAAAGCAGATTGAGTTGCAACTGAGCCACAAACAGGAACTCGACCGTTATCAAGAGCAAGTCAGCGCCACGGTCGATGTGATTGAGCGAACTCTGGGGCAATCCTGAGTATTCGCCAAACTCTGTAGTCGCTGCCCAAGGCTTTGAAGGTCCTGCGGACCTTATCGCAGCCTGCGGCAGCGGCTACAGAGAACTTTGCTGTTTTACCCCGCCATCACTTCGCGAATATCTGCCGCCAATTCCCGCACTCGTGCCTCGTCGGTGTCCCACGAGCACATGAAGCGTGCGCCGCCTTTGCCGATGAAGGTATAGAAACGCCAGCCCTTGGCGGTCAGCGCAGCCACTGCCGGTTCCGACAGTTGCAGGAACACGCCGTTGGCCTCCACCGGAAACATCAGCTCAACCCCCGGAATGTCACTCACCAACTGGCTCAGCAATTGCGCGCAGTGGTTGGCGTGGCGGGAGTGTTTGAGCCATGCGTCGTTTTCCAGCAAGCCCACCCAGGGTGCCGACAAAAAGCGCATTTTTGACGCCAGTTGCCCGGCCTGTTTGCAGCGGTAGTCAAAGTCCACCGACAGGTCGTGGTTGAAGAACAGAATTGCTTCACCCACTGCCATGCCGTTTTTGGTCCCGCCAAAGCACAGCACATCCACGCCGGCTTTCCAGCTCAGCTCTGCCGGGGTGCAACCGAGGAAGGCGCAGGCGTTGGAGAAACGGGCGCCGTCCATGTGCAGCAACAAGCCCAGCTCTTTGCAGGTAGCGCTGATGGCGCGAATTTCTTCAGGGCGGTACACGCTACCGACTTCGGTGGCCTGGGTAATGGTGACCACGCGCGGTTTTGGGTAGTGGATATCTTTGCGTTTGAGGGCGATTTCGCGGATCGACTCGGGAGTGATCTTGCCGTTTTCAGTGCGGGCGATCAGCAGCTTTGAGCCGTTGGAAAAGAACTCAGGAGCCCCGCATTCGTCGGTTTCGACGTGGGCAGTTTCGGAGCAGATTACGCTGTGGAAACTCTGGCACAACGACGACAGGGCCAAGGAGTTGGCCGCAGTACCGTTGAAAGCGAAATACACCTCGCAGTCGGTTTCGAACAGGTTGCGAAAATCGTTGGAGGCACGCAGGGTCCACTCATCGTCGCCGTATGAGCGCTGGTGGCCGTGGTTGGCCTTTTCCATGGCAGACCAGACTTCGGGGCAGATACCGGAGTAGTTGTCGCTGGCGAATTGTTGGCTCTTGTCAGTCATTTCCCGGTTCCTTGGTCGAATGTTGTGGTGCACTTTATCCAAGAATCTTGCGGGTGCACAGACACGACTTAAAGTGCGGAAAATCCCTACAAAAGAATAGTTCTATAACTCCGTAAAACCTGTAGCAGCTGAGGAGCGGAGCGAGGCTGCGTTCGGCAGCGAAGCGGCCGTAAACCTGCGATCTGAATTTAACTGGCACACCGCAGGGCCTGATTTTAGGGCTGCTGCGCAGCCCGACGCAGCCTCGCTCCGCGAGTCAGCTGCTACGAGGGGCCTGTTGTACAGAGATCTGCTTTTGCGCCATGTCGTAAACGCACCATTGCGTGGCGTCCATAGGCATTTGATCCGTCTGCGCCAGCTCTACCATCGGCTCAAAGGGCACAAGCCCCACCGAGACCAAAAGGCGCGCTGGCGCTGGGAGACACGCAATGTTCAGCAAGCAGGATCAGATCCAGGGTTACGACGATGCCTTGTTAGCGGCCATGAATGCCGAAGATCAGCGCCAGGAAGATCACATCGAGTTGATCGCCTCCGAGAACTACACCAGCCAGCGCGTAATGGAAGCCCAAGGCAGCGGTCTGACCAACAAGTACGCCGAAGGCTATCCGGGCAAGCGCTACTACGGCGGCTGCGAGCACGTGGATAAAGTCGAGCAACTGGCCATCGACCGCGCCAAGCAACTGTTCGGCGCCGATTACGCCAACGTGCAGCCGCACTCCGGCAGCCAGGCCAACGCGGCGGTGTATCTGGCGCTGCTGAATGCCGGTGACACCGTACTGGGCATGAGTCTGGCTCACGGTGGGCACTTGACCCACGGCGCCAGCGTCAGCTTCTCCGGCAAGTTGTACAACGCCGTGCAGTACGGTATCGACACCGCTACCGGTCTGATCGACTACGACGAAGTGGAACGCCTGGCCGTTGAGCATCAGCCAAAGATGATCATTGCCGGGTTCTCGGCTTATTCCAAATTCCTCGATTTCCCGCGCTTTCGTCAGATCGCTGACAAGGTGGGCGCCTACCTGTTTGTCGACATGGCCCACGTTGCCGGTCTGGTGGCGGCGGGGCTGTACCCGAACCCGCTGCCGTACGCCGATGTGGTCACCACCACCACTCACAAAACCCTGCGCGGGCCACGGGGCGGGCTGATCCTGGCCAAGGCCAACGAAGCGCTGGAGAAAAAGTTCAACTCGGCGGTGTTCCCTGGTGGTCAGGGCGGGCCGTTGATGCATGTGATCGCGGCCAAGGCAGTGTGCTTTAAAGAGGCGCTGGAACCCGGCTTCAAAGCGTATCAACAGCAGGTTATCGACAACGCTCAAGCCATGGCTGAAGTGTTTATCAAACGTGGGTTTGACGTGGTCTCGGGCGGTACCGACAACCATCTGTTCCTGCTCAGCCTGATCCGTCAGGGCCTGACCGGCAAAGACGCCGATGCTGCACTGGGCCGCGCCCATATCACGGTCAATAAAAATGCCGTGCCCAACGATCCGCAATCGCCGTTCGTGACCTCGGGCCTGCGCATTGGCACCCCGGCGGTGACCACTCGCGGTTTCAAAGTGGCGCAATGCACGCAGTTGGCGGGCTGGATCTGCGACATCCTCGATCACCTCGGCGATGCCGATATCGAGGCCGACGTGGCGCGCCAGGTGACCTCGCTGTGCAAAGACTTCCCGGTTTATCGCTGAGCGCGTTTTTGGAGTTAATCCTATGCAACGGTATTCAGGCTTCGGCCTCTTCAAACACTCCCTCAGCCACCACGAAAACTGGCAGAAGATGTGGCGCACACCGACCCCGAAAAAGGTCTACGACGTAATCATCGTCGGCGGTGGCGGCCACGGGCTGGCAACGGCCTATTACCTGGCCAAGGAACACGGCATCACCAATGTGGCCGTGGTCGAAAAGGGCTGGCTGGGCGGCGGCAATACGGCGCGCAACACCACCATTGTGCGTTCCAACTACCTGTGGGACGAGTCGGCGCACCTTTACGAACATGCGATGAAACTGTGGGAAGGCTTGTCCCAGGACTTGAACTACAACGTCATGTTCTCCCAGCGTGGCGTCTACAACCTGTGCCACACCCTGCAAGACATACGCGACTCGGAGCGCCGGGTCAGCGCCAACCGCCTCAACGGCGTGGACGGTGAGCTGCTCGACGCCAAACAAGTGGCGGACGAAATTCCGTACCTCGATTGCTCAAAAAACACTCGTTACCCGATCATCGGTGCCACCGTACAACGCCGAGGCGGCGTGGCCCGTCACGATGCCGTGGCCTGGGGCTTTGCCCGCGCTGCGGATGCGCTGGGCGTGGACTTGATCCAGCAAACCGAAGTACTGGGGTTTCGCAAGGAAAACGGCGTGTGCATCGGCGTCGAAACCAGCAAGGGCTTTATCGGCGCCAAGCGCGTGGGCGTGGTCACCGCCGGTAACTCCGGGCATATGGCGCGCCAGGCCGGCTTTCGTTTGCCGATCGAATCGCACCCGCTGCAAGCGCTGGTGTCGGAGCCGATCAAACCGATTATCGACAGCGTGATCATGTCCAACGCGGTGCACGGTTACATCAGCCAGTCCGACAAGGGCGACCTGGTGATCGGTGCCGGGATCGACGGCTACAACGGCTACGGCCAGCGTGGCTCATACCCGGTGATCGAGCACACGATCCAGGCGATTGTAGAAATGTTTCCGGTACTGTCTCGCGTGCGCATGAACCGCCAGTGGGGCGGCATCGTCGACACCACCCCCGACGCTTGCCCGATCATCTCCAAGACCCCGGTGCCGAACCTGTTTTTCAACTGCGGCTGGGGCACGGGTGGCTTCAAGGCTACGCCGGGCTCGGGCAACGTGTTTGCCGCCAGCCTGGCCAAAGGCGAGATGCACCCATTGGCTGCACCGTTTTCCATTGACCGGTTCCATTCCGGCGCCCTGATCGACGAACACGGCGCTGCCGCTGTCGCCCACTAACAGGAGAAACACCCATGCTCCATATCTTCTGTCCCCATTGCGGCGAATTGCGCTCCGAAGAGGAATTTCATGCCAGCGGCCAGGCGCACATCCCGCGCCCGCTCGACCCCGGCGCCTGCACTGATGCCGAGTGGGGCGATTACATGTTCTTTCGCGACAACCCTCGCGGCCTGCACCACGAACTGTGGAACCACGTCGCCGGTTGCCGCCAGTTCTTCAATGCCACGCGTAACACCGTGACCTACGAAATTCTTGAAACCTACCTGATCGGCACCAAGCCACAGTTCACTGAACAGGCGGCGCCACTGATCACCACGGCCACTCGCGAGCAGGGAGAAAAGGTATGAGCCAGACCCATCGCTTGCCTAATGGCGGCCGTGTCGACCGCAGCAAGGTGCTGACCTTTACGTTCAACGGTCAACAATACAAAGGCTACGAGGGCGACAGCCTGGCCGCCGCGTTGCTGGCCAATGGCGTCGACGTGATTGGTCGCAGCTTCAAATATTCCCGGCCCCGTGGCATCTATGCCGCCGGTGCCGAAGAGCCCAACGCGGTGCTGCAAATCGGCGCCACCGAAGCTACCCAAATTCCTAACGTGCGCGCCACGCAACAGGCGCTCTATCAGGGCTTGGTCGCCACCAGCACCAACGGCTGGCCCAACGTCAACAACGATGTGATGGGTATTTTGGGCAAGGTCGGCGGCAAGCTGATGCCGCCTGGCTTCTACTACAAAACCTTTATGTACCCGCAGTCGTTCTGGATGACCTACGAGAAGTACATCCGCAAGGCAGCAGGCCTGGGCCGTTCGCCGACCCAGAACGATCCCGACACCTACGACTACATGAACCACCATTGCGACGTGCTGATCGTCGGTGCAGGCCCTGCAGGCTTGGCGGCGGCTTTGGCCGCAGCGCGCAGCGGCGCCCGAGTGATCGTTGCGGATGAACAAGAAGAGTTCGGCGGCAGCCTGCTCGACAGCCGTGAAAGCCTGGACGGCAAACCAGC
This sequence comes from Pseudomonas fragi, assembly GCF_025426255.1. GTDB lineage: Bacteria > Pseudomonadota > Gammaproteobacteria > Pseudomonadales > Pseudomonadaceae > Aquipseudomonas > Aquipseudomonas kulmbachensis. The sequence continues at coordinate 391,286 of NZ_CP104861.1, forward strand.
GATGGAATGGGTCGGCAAAGTCATCGCTGAACTCAAGGAACTGCCGAGCGTAACTCTGTTGCCACGGGCGACAGTCAACGGCTATCACGACCACAACTTTCTGACCATTCACGAACGCCTCACCGACCACCTCGGCGATCGTGCCCCGATTGGCCAGGTGCGTCAGCGTATTCACCGGGTACGGGCCAAGCGCGTGGTGTTGGCCACCGGTGCCTGCGAGCGGCCATTGGTGTACGGCAACAATGACGTGCCGGGCAACATGCTGGCGGGCGCGGTGTCCACTTATGTACGTCGCTACGGCGTAGCGCCAGGCAAAAAAATGGTGCTCAGTACCAACAACGACCACGCCTACCGCGTCGCGCTGGATTGGCTCGATGCCGGTCAGCAGGTGGTGGCTGTGGCTGATGCGCGCAGCAACCCTCGTGGCGCGCTGGTAGAAGCGGCACGGGCCAAAGGTATCCGCATTTTGACCTCCAGCGCGGTGATCGAAACCCGTGGCAGCAAGCATGTGACCGGTGCTCGGGTGGCGGCGATTGACCTTAAATCCCTCAGTGTCGCTAGCCCCGGCGAGTGGCTGGAATGCGATCTGGTTGCGACCTCGGGCGGCTACAGCCCGGTGGTGCATCTGGCCTCGCACTTGGGCGGCAAGCCGACCTGGCGCGAAGATATTCTTGGTTTTGTACCCGGCGAAGCACCGCAAAAACGTGTGTGCGTAGGTGGCATCAACGGTGTTTACGGGTTGGGCGACAGCCTCGCCGATGGTTTTGAAGGTGGCGTGCGTGCTGCCAGCGAAGCCGGATTCAAAGCGGTCGAAGGGGTATTGCCCAAAGCCCTGAATCAGCTTCAGGAAGCCACGCTGGCGCTGTTCCATGTACCCCATGAAAAGGGCACGGCGCGGGCACCGAAGCAATTTGTCGACCTGCAAAACGACGTAACCGCCGCGGCCATTGAACTGGCAACCCGCGAAGGCTTCGAGTCGGTCGAGCACGTCAAACGCTACACCGCGTTGGGTTTTGGTACCGACCAGGGCAAGCTGGGCAACGTCAACGGGCTGGCCATTGCCGCGCGCTCGCTGAACGTGACTATCCCGCAGATGGGCACCACCATGTTCCGCCCCAACTACACGCCGGTGACCTTTGGCGCTGTAGCTGGTCGCCATTGCGGGCATATTTTCGAGCCGGTCCGCTACACCGCGCTGCAAGCCTGGCACGTCAAGCAGGGCGCCGAGTTTGAAGACGTCGGTCAATGGAAACGTCCATGGTACTTCCCGCGTAACGGCGAAGACCTGCACGCGGCGGTCAAGCGCGAGTGCCAGGCAGTGCGTGACAGCGTCGGCATTCTCGATGCTTCGACCCTGGGCAAAATCGATATTCAAGGCCCGGACGCGCGGGAATTTCTCAACCGTATCTACACCAACGCCTGGACCAAACTCGATGTGGGCAAGGCCCGCTATGGCCTGATGTGCAAAGAAGACGGCATGGTCTTCGACGACGGTGTGACCGCGTGCCTGGCCGACAACCACTTTGTGATGACCACCACCACCGGCGGCGCAGCGCGGGTACTGCAATGGCTGGAAATCTACCAACAGACCGAATGGCCTGAGTTGAAGGTGTATTTCACCTCTGTGACCGACCATTACGCGACGATGACTCTGTCCGGCCCCAACAGCCGCAAGCTGCTGAGCGAAGTCACCGATATCGATCTGGACCGTGAGGCCTTCCCGTTCATGACCTGGAAGGAAGGGTTGGTGGGCGGTGTACCGGCGCGGGTGTTCCGAATCTCGTTTACCGGCGAGCTGTCGTACGAGGTCAATATCCAGGCTGACTACGCGATGGGTGTGCTGGAGAAAATCGTCGAGGCGGGCAAGCAATACAACCTCACCCCGTATGGCACCGAGACCATGCACGTGCTGCGGGCCGAGAAGGGTTTCATCATCGTCGGCCAGGACACGGACGGCTCCATGACCCCGGACGATTTGAACATGGGCTGGTGTGTGGGCCGCACCAAACCGTTCTCGTGGCTGGGCTGGCGCGGCATGAACCGCGAAGACTGTGTGCGTGACCAGCGTAAACAGCTGGTGGGCCTCAAACCGGTCGATCCGAAACAATGGCTGCCGGAGGGCGCGCAACTGGTGTTCGACCCGAAGCAGGCAATCCCGATGACGATGGTCGGCCACGTGACGTCCAGCTATGCCCACAACTCACTGGGTTATTCGTTTGCAATGGGTGTGGTCAAAGGCGGTTTGAAGCGCATCGGCGAGCGGGTGTTCTCGCCCCAGGCCGACGGTAGCGTGATCGAGGCTGAAATCGTGTCTTCGGTGTTCTTCGATCCGAAAGGCGACCGGCAAAATATTTGAGTGAAGCCCTTTCGCGAGCAGGCTCGCTCCCACAGGGGATGTGGGAGTCAATCAACACAACATTGCTAACGGGTGACTCATGACCACAGCCAACGTATACCAACAACGCCCGGACTCGGGCGCCAAAGCCGAGTCATCGTTGCACCAGGCCAATCTCGCCGGTCTGATCGGCAAGGGCCGTAAAAACCCTGGCGTGCGGGTGCGCGAGAAAAAACTGCTGGGCCATTTGACCCTGCGCGGCGACGCCAATGACCCGGCCTTTGCCGCAGGCGTGAACAAGGCCTTGGGGCTGGAATTGCCCGTGGCCCTGAGCCTGGTGGCCAAGGACGAAACATCGCTGCAATGGATGGGGCCGGATGAGTGGTTGCTGATCGTACCCGGTGGCCAGGAGTTCGCCGTGGAACAGGCGTTGCGCGCCGCATTGGCCGGGTTGCACATCTCGGTGGTCAACGTCAGCGGCGGGCAACAACTGCTGGAGCTGAGCGGGCCAAAGGTGCGCGAAGTGCTGATGAAGTCCACCAGTTACGACGTGCATCCGGACAACTTTCCGGTGGGCAAGGCGGTGGGCACGGTGTTCGCCAAATCGCAGCTGGTAATCCGTCATACGGCCGAAGACACTTGGGAACTGCTGATCCGTCGCAGCTTTTCGGACTATTGGTGGCTATGGTTGCAGGATGCAGCGGCGGAGTATGGGTTGAACGTCGAAGCGTAAATATGATCCTGCCTGCGCCTCTGTGGGAGCGGGCTTGCTCGCGATTGCAGCACCACGGTCATCCGGATGTACCGTGTTGTTTGCATCGCGAGCAAGCCCGCTCCCACACAGGTCGTGTGCGTTCCAATACCCATCAAGGAGCACCCCATGAGCCGCGCCCCCGACACCTGGATTCTCACCGCCGACTGCCCAAGCCTCTTGGGCACGGTGGACGCGGTCACGCGTTATCTGTTCGAACACAGTTGCTACGTCACCGAACACCATTCCTTCGACGACCAGCGCTCGGCACGTTTCTTTATTCGGGTGGAGTTTCGCCAGCCCGACGGTTTTGACGAGCACGCCTTTCGTACAGGCTTGGCCGAACGCGGCGCGGCCTTTGGCATGACCTTTGAACTGACGCCTCCCCATCACCGGCCCAAAGTGCTGATCATGGTGTCCAAGGCCGATCACTGCCTTAACGACCTGCTCTATCGCCAGCGCATTGGCCAGCTATCGATGGACGTGGTGGCCGTGGTGTCCAATCACCCCGATCTTGAGCCCCTGGCTCGCTGGCACGGTATCCCGTATCACCATTTTGCGCTGGACCCGGCAGACAAACCGGCCCAAGAGGCCAAGGTCTGGCAGGTGATCGAAGACACTGGCGCCGAACTGGTGATCCTTGCGCGCTACATGCAAGTGCTGTCCCCTGAGCTGTGCCGCAAGCTCGATGGCAAGGCGATCAACATTCACCACTCCTTGCTCCCCGGTTTCAAAGGCGCCAAGCCCTATCACCAGGCCTACGAAAAGGGCGTCAAGCTGGTGGGTGCGACGGCGCACTACATCAATAACGACCTGGACGAAGGTCCAATCATCGCTCAGGGCGTCGAGGTGGTGGACCATAGCCATTACCCCGAAGACCTGATCGCCAAGGGCCGCGACATCGAGGCCCAGACGCTGGCTCGCGGCGTGGGCTATCACATTGAGCGGCGCGTTTTCCTAAATGGAGGTCGTACCGTGGTGCTGTGAGGCACCTGCAAGTTCTAAGCTGCAAGCAGCAAGTTAATCCCTCCAATAACAACAAGGGTGAATACGATGGCTGACAACCGCGGTGTGGTGTACCTGGGCAATGGCCAGGTTGAAGTGCAAAGCATTCCATTCCCCAAGATGCAAAACCCTCAGGGCAAGCAGATCCACCACGGCGTGATTCTGCGGGTGGTGTCGACCAATATTTGTGGCTCCGACCAGCATATGGTGCGTGGTCGTACCACGGCGCAAACCGGTCTGGTGCTGGGCCATGAAATTACCGGCGAAGTGATCGAGGCCGGGCGCGATGTGGAACATCTGAAGGTCGGCGATCTGGTTTCAGTGCCGTTCAACGTGGCATGCGGGCGTTGCCGCAGCTGCAAGGAACAGAACACTGGCGTATGCCTGACCGTCAACCCGGCCCGTCCCGGTGGCGCCTATGGTTACGTGGACATGGGCGATTGGGTCGGCGGCCAGGCTGAATATGTGTTGGTGCCCTACGCCGATTTCAACCTGCTCAAGCTGCCCAACCGTGACGCTGCGATGGAGAAAATTCGCGACCTGACCTGCCTTTCCGACATTCTGCCCACCGGTTACCACGGTGCTGTAACCGCAGGCGTTGGCCCTGGTAGCACGGTGTATATCGCCGGTGCTGGTCCGGTCGGTCTGGCGGCGGCGGCCTCGGCGCGCTTGCTGGGGGCGGCGGTGGTGATTGTCGGCGACGTGAACCCGATTCGCTTGGCTCACGCCAAGGCTCAGGGTTTCGAAATTGCCGACCTGTCCAAAGACACACCATTGCACGAACAAATCGCCGATCTGCTGGGCGAACCTGAAGTGGACTGCGCCGTCGACGCCGTAGGCTTCGAAGCCCGTGGTCACGGGCATGACGGGGTTAAACACGAAGCACCGGCCACGGTGCTCAACTCGCTGATGGGCGTGGTGCGGGTGGCGGGCAAGATCGGGATTCCGGGCTTGTACGTAACCGAAGATCCGGGTGCTGCCGATGCAGCTGCAAAAATGGGCAGCCTGAGCATTCGCTTTGGTCTGGGCTGGGCCAAGTCCCACAGCTTCCATACCGGGCAAACGCCGGTGATGAAATACAACCGCCAACTGATGCAGGCGATCATGTGGGACCGGATCAAGATCGCCGATATCGTAGGCGTTGAAGTGATCAGCCTGGACGACGCGCCGCGGGGTTATGGCGAGTTCGATGCGGGTGTGCCGAAGAAGTTTGTGATCGATCCGCATCGGATGTTCAGCAAGGCTTAACAATTGGCAGAAAACCTGTAGCAGCTGCCGAAGGAACGAGGCTGCGTTCGGCTGCGAAGCAGTCGTAAAACCACACAATGCGGTCGTTCAGATAGACCGCGATTACCGGTTTTACGAAGGCTTTGCCCTCGGACGCAGCCTCGTTCCTACGGCAGCTGCTACGAGGGTTTGGTGCCTGGTACAAAACGGGGCCGCCAGTTCGCACAGCGGATGCACTGGTTTTCAATTAAGATTGCCCGCCGTTTGATCCAATAGTGGCACTTGGGAACAACTGCCGGGGTTTTGGGTCATACACATAGTTTTACCGCTCCATGGCGGGCGGTTTTTTGGTTCTAGAGGTTTGAGCGATGAATAAGTTGAGCGGCGTGGCACTGGCAACATTGATGACCGTGGCAGCGAGCCCGGTGTTTGCAGGTTTCAGCCTGAGCGACGTAGCCAACGTGGCGGCGCAAGTACAGGGTGCCAACGGGAATGGCGCGACCACCGACAAATCGGCGCAAGCCGTACAGATGCTGACCAAGGTCAACGAGCTGGGTGTAAAGCCTGAGCAAGCGGCAGGCGGTATCGGCGCGATGTTGAGCCTGGCGAAAAACCAGCTGACCTCCAGCGACTATTCCGAGCTGACCCAGCAAGTACCGGGTGTTAACAAACTGGCTGGCGCCGGTGCACTGGGTCAGTTGAGCCAGTTGGGCGGCCTGTTGGGCAAGTCCAGCGGCGTATCCGAGACCGCGACCAGCGCAGTCAGCAACGTGGCCAACACTGATCAGTTGAACGGCGCATTCACCGCGCTGGGCATGCAGGACGGCATGGTTGCCAAGTTCGCACCGGTATTGCTGGACTACTTCAAGGGCCAGAACGTCAGCACTTCGTTGCTGAGCAAGTTGGGCAGCGCCTGGGGCGTTTAAACACTTACTGCGTGCTCTGTACTCTTTGAAGGAAATGCCTGCATGAAGTCTATTCTTGCGTTGCTGTCTGTATTGGCGCTGCCGGTGATGGCTGCCGAGCCGACCCTTTATGGGCGTTACGAATACATCAAGTTGCCAGAGATCGGCGAGACCCTTCAGGCCAAGATGGACACAGGCGCCCTGACCGCGTCGCTGTCGGCGAAAAATATCCAGACCTTTACCCGTGATGGTGACGAGTGGGTACGCTTTCAGCTGGCGACCGAAGGTGCGAGCAGCAAGGTGTACGAGCACAAAGTAGCGCGCATCAGCAAAATCAAAAGTCGCGCCGATGAAGACGAAGACAGGGATGTACCTGAAAGCGCCAAGCGGCCGGTAGTTGATCTGGAAATGTGCCTGGGTAACGTCAAGCGCACTGTGGAGGTCAACCTCACCGATCGCAGCAGCTTCAACTATCCGTTGCTGATTGGCGCCAAGGCCTTGCGTGAGTTTGGTGCGGCAGTGAACCCGGCACGTCGTTATACAGCGGACAAACCGGACTGCTGATTGCCGATTTATGTGGGTGCGGGCTTGCCCGCCCCCACAGATTTGGCGTTAGCGTTTAAGCAACCCGCGCACACTGATCCACAGCGGAATTCCCAGGCCAATCCAGCTCAATATGTCCCAGGCGCCGTCTCCCAATAGCGCGCTGAACAATCCCGTCACACTGACGAGTCCAATCGCCAGCGGGATCGCAAATACCTTCCAGAAGTTCGACTGCCGTGGCCTCATCGAGCACTCTCCTTGGCCGCGCGTCTGCGCACCCACCATAGGTACAACCCGCTGCCGAGCACCACAATGGTCAGCAGGTCGAGGGCTGCCCAGAGGATTTTCATCGGCATGCCGCCGTAGTCGCCAAAGTGCAGCGGCTGCGACATGCCCATCGCGTCCATGTACCACGGGCGACCCGCCACGGCGGTGACTTCAAGGGTGCTGGCGTCAATCAAAACCGGGGTCAGCAGGTGTGAGGTCAGGTGTGTGCTGCCTTTCATGAAGACCGCGTAATGGTGCTCGCTGGAGAACCGGGTGCCGGGGAAGGCGATAAAGTCCGGGCGCATGTCGGGTGCGGCCTTGGCTGCGATTTCCAGGAGTTGGCTGGCTGGGGCGAGGTGAGTCAGCGGTGGGGCATCGCGGTAAGGCTCGATCATGGCGCTGAGGCTGTCATTGCGCCAGGCGGCGATGATCAGGTCGGCACAGGCGCTGATAACACCGGTCACTCCCACCACCAGGGCCCAGGTCAAGGTCACGGCGCCAATCAGGTTATGCAGGTCGAGCCAGCGCAAGCGGGTGGACTTGTCGGTACGCACGGTCGCGAATTCGTGGCGGCGCATAAACGGCAAGTACAGCACCGTGCCGGAGATGATCGCCAGCACAAACAGCAGCCCCATAAATGCCAGCAGCAGCTTGCCGGGTAGCCCGGCAAACATGTCCACGTGCAGGCGCAGCATGACCATCATGATCCCGCCATTGGCTGACGGCACTTCTATCGCCTCGCCGGTACGCGCATCGAGCATAAAGGTGTGGGACGAGTTGGGCTCGGTGCCTGCGGTGGGCGCCATGATGGTCAGGACTGCGTTGGGTTCGTCTTCTTCCCAGCCGAAATACTGCATGACCTCGCCCGGCCGATGAGCCTCGGCGGCGCGTACCAGTTGTTGCAGGTCAAGGGTCGGGGTATCGGCGGGCAGTTCTTTGACTTGTGGCGCATCGCCCAGTAGATGGTCGATTTCATGATGAAAAATCAACGGCAGACCGGTGAGTGCCAACAGCAGCAAAAAAGCGGTGCTAATCAGGCTGGTCCAGGTATGGATAAAGGACCAGCGGCGGATGGTTTTGCTTTTCATGACTTTCCCAATTGCAACAACACCCTGTGGGAGCGGGCTTGCTCGCGATGCAGACAACCCGGTGTATCTGAAAATACCGAGGTGATGCTATCGCGAGCAAGCCCGCTCCCACAGGGGGAGGTGATGCGCCAACGGTTTGTTTAGAACTCCAGCTGCGCCGAGAACTGCACGGTGCGCGGGTCGCCCAGGTAATGACTGTTGAGCCAGTAGTCTTTGTTGGCCAGGTTGCTGACGTTCATACGCAAGGTCAGATCATTTTCCGAAACTTTCATGCGGTAGCGTGCACCGGCATCAAAGGTGGTGAACGACGGCAATTGATAGTCGTTGTTGACGTCGGTGTATTGCTTGCCGGTGTAGAACGCGCCACCGGTCAGGGCCAAACCGGGTACGGTATTGATGTCGTATTCGGCGTAAACCTTGGCCAGTTGCTTGGCAACGTCGACCGGGGCATTGCCATCGTTGGCCTTGTTGTCTGCGTCCTTGACCTTTGGATCAAGCAAGGTAAAACCGCCTACAACTGTCAGTTCCGGGGTGACCTTACCGGTCACGCTGAACTCCAGGCCGTTGTTAACCTGCTTGCCGCTTTCGGTGTAGGTCATGGTCTCGTTGAGGAAACCATTAGGCTTTTCGATGTTGAACAAGGCCAGGGTAAATAATGTGTCGCCCACGGTAGCTTTGGCGCCCACTTCGTACTGCTTGCTGACTTGCGGCGCGAAGATTTGACCAGCGTTGCTCGCGTTGTAAGGTGCCGTGCCGCCTGCCTGTAGGCCTTCGATGTAGGTGGCATAGGTGGTCAGCCAAGGGACCGGTTTGTAGATAAGCGAAACGCTGGGCGAGGTTTTGCTTTCGTCGTAGCGGGTTTTCTTCTCGGGTGTGGAGTAGATGAAGTCATTGGCATAAGACTTGATCTGGGTGCGGGTCACACCGAGGATGCTCGACCATTGATCATTGAAGGTAATGACGTCGCCGATCAGGAAGTTATTGTTTTGTGAGGTGCTCGCCAAACGCTGATCGCCATGGCCAACCGAGTAACCCGGCTTGTCGACTTGTTGGCTGTTGCCGAAAGGGATCGGGCCGCCGCCGACGTCGCCATACTGTGTGCCGTTCGAAGGGATGTGGTCCTCGTACATGCGTACGCGTGTGTCATTACCCTGATAGCCCATGGTCATTTTGTGGCCAACGGTGCCTGTCGCAAAGGCGGCATCCAGAAACAGGTATGCAGAGTTCTCCACATGCTCAATGGGCGCAAAGGCATACAGCGGTTGGGTGTAAACCCCAGGGCTGTAAACGGTCGGGCCGGTGTAGGTGTTCTGTTCGGTGAACTTCTGAGTGGCGAGTGCGCCGCGCAGGGTGAAGGTGTCGTTCAGGCGCCACTTGGCCCTTACGCCGCCTTTGTCGGTTTCGTTATCCGAGAATGCCCATTTCTGGCTGTACAGTTTGTTGTTATCCAACTGCGAGGCACGGGGGCGCAGCGCCTGATCACCGAAGTACCAGTAACTGGTGACTCCCCGGATTTGAGTTTTCTTGTGTGATGCATCGAACTGGATTTGCAGGTCGTCGCTGACGTTCCAGTCCACGGCCAGGCTGATCATCTCGCGGCGGCGTTTCTGCATGTCGATGGCGGTTTCGCCATCCTGGGTCAGCAGGTTCAGGCGATAGGCGAATTTGCCTTCGTCGTCGATCTTGCCGCCAAAGTCGCCGTGCAGGTAATAGTTTTCCCCGCCGGCATTGCCCAAGGTCACGCTACGATAATTTTGATAGGTCGGGCGTTTCAGTACGTAGTTGGCTAAACCGCCCGGAGACGCGGGGCCATACAAAAAGCCGGTCAGGCCGGTGATAACTTCCAGTTGCTCGGTTTCTTCCAGAAAGTTACCCGCGTCGGCGAGTGTGCTGAAGCGCAGGCCATCGTTGGCAATGTTCAGGTTACCCGCGCCACTGAAACCGCGAATGTTTACCGCGCTGGCATAACCCGCGCCGGTTGGGGAAAACAGCTGAGTGAAAGGGTTGCGCTTGAACACGTCATCCAGAGATGTGGCTTGCATGTTTTTGAGCAAAGCCTGGGAGGTCACGCTCATGGAGTAGGGGGTGTCTTGCAGTTTCATCCCACCCAGTGCGCCGACATTATTCAGGTTTTCGCTGACGTAACCTGCTGCTTCCGACCCTTCAGCGACGGCAGCGCCGTTGATGTTGACGTCGCCCAAGGTCAGTGCGCCTTCGACGATGGGCATCAGGGTGTAGGAGCCGTTGCCAGTGCTCTGCAACTGCAACCCACTCCCCTGCAACGCCTCACGCAACGCCGTGGTTGCCTCGAACGTGCCTTGTACCGGCGCCGAGGTTTTGCCCGCCAGCAGGGACGAGTCGATGGCCAGGGTGATGCCGGCCTGGCTGGCGATCTGGTTCAGGGTGGCCGCCAAAGGTCCGGCAGGCAGGTTGTAGCTGCGTGCGCTGGATGCCTGTTCGGCGGCGATCAGCGTGGTGCTGGTCAACGGGGCACAAAGGGCAATGGCTACGGCCAACAGGCTGGGGCGCAAAAACGTGTCGAGGGTGCGGGACATTCGGCGGGTTCCTGAATGGAAATGTTTCTCAATGCCTATCTGCCGCACGAGATCGCAAAAGTGATAGGGCTGATTGAAAATAATTTAGATTCAGTTCTTTTGGGGCTTGGCGCTAACGGTGACCCACCACGGGGTGCGCTGCTGGATCTGTACCGGCAAGGTCGGCATCAGGGCATTGAGCGCCAGTTCGACATTGTTCAGCGGGAAGCTGCCGGTGATGCGCAGGTCGGCCACTTGCGGGTCAACGCCCAAGTGGCCGCGATGATAACGATTGAGTTCGCTGACCATGTCGGCCAAGCGCACGTTGTCGAGCACCAGCATGCCGCGTGTCCAGGCGTCTGCGCCAGGGCTTACGGCGAGCATTTGACCAAGGCGGTCGCTGTACATCAGCACTTGCTGGCCTTCGCTGTAGATGGTTTGTTCGGCGCTGTTTTCAGGATGCGCCTCGACCCGCGATTGCAACACGCTCAGGCGTGTGCCGTCGTCTTCGCGCTTGACCATGAATCGTGTGCCCAGCGCACGCAGGCTGCCATCGCGGGTTTGCACGATAAAGGGGCGAGGGTCGCCATGGCCTGTTTCGACCATGATTTCACCTTCTTGCAGGATGATTCTCCGGGTAGTGTCATCAAAGCGCACATCGACTGCGCTGTGGGTATTGAGGTTGAGCAGCGTGCCGTCAGCCAGACGCAGCTGACGTTGTTCGCCGGTGGCGGTGCGCTGGTCGGCCATCCAGTAATCAATAGGCAGATAGCTTTTACCGGCGAACAAGGCCAACCCGCACACCAGGGCGATACTGGCCAGGTTACTGCTGATTTTACGCACCCGCTGCTGCACGCCATTGCGTGCATTGAGCAGTGCGTTGCGTGCCGGAACGCCAGTATTGCTGAAGCGCTGATCGAGCATGCCCAGTTGCAGCCAGGCGCGGGCGTGTTCTTCGCTGGCGCTGTACCACTTGGCAAACTCGGCTTGTTCCACGGCGCTGCCGTTGCCGCAATCCAGGCACAGCTGCCAGGCGATGGCGGCGTCCAGCACCTGGGCCGAGACCGGCTTGGTGTTGGCTTGGCTCATGTCGGCTCGCCATACAGGGCGACGTAGCACTGGCGGATGCCCTGGGCCAGATACTGGCGCACACGGGGCACTGACACGCCCAGGCGCTCGGCGATTTCAGCGTGGGTCAGGCCATCGAGGCGGCTATGGAGGAAGGCTGCGCGGGACTTGCTCGAGAGCTTGCTGAGCAGGCGGTCGATGGCCCTGAGGTCTTCAAGGATCATTTGCTGGGCTTCGGGCGAGGGGTGCTCGGCCTCGGGGATCAGCATCAGTTCGTTGAGCCAGGCCTGCTCCAGAGCTGCGCGGCGAAAGTAGTCAAACAGCAGACCCTTGGCGATGGCCGCCAAAAACGCCCGGGGTTCGCGGGGGGCTTGCAGTTCGGTGCGGCCCAGCAGGCGCACGAAGGTGTCCTGGCTGAGGTCTTCAGCCCGCTGCGGGCAGGCAACGTTGCGCCGCAACCACGCCAGCAGCCAGCCGCGATGGTCGCGATATAGCGCTCCAACCAGCTCACTGTGTGGGTTTTGGACTGACGACAAAGACATCACCGACTGCAAGTTTTAACTAACGATAATTATTCGCGATTGTGTCAGAGCGAATGGTCCTACGCAATTGACGCTCATCGGATGAGGATAAAGAGCCTGTAGCCGCTGCCGCAGGTTGCGATCGAGCCCGAAGGGGTCGTGTCTTTTAAAGAGCGAAGGTCCAGCGGGCCTTATCGCAGCCTGCGGCAGCGGCTACAAAGGGTACGTAGGTTAAAAGCTGTGCACCTGTTTGCGCCGTTGCCACTGGTTCAGCCGCTGTTGCAGGGCCTGAGGGCTGTCGATGCCCTGGACCCGGGCGCGGCTGAACAGGATCAGCGCCAGTTCGGCGGTGGCCAGGGCGTCGGCACTGGCGTTGTGGCGGTCTTCGACCTGGAGGTTGAAGTGATTGATCCACTGGTCAAGCCCGGCTTCGCGCTGATTGACCTGCGGGCAAAGCATCGGTGCCAGTGCCGCAACATCCATAAACGTATGCTGCAAACGGTAATCCAGGCTGTCTTTGAGGGCTCGGGTGAGCATGTGCTGGTCAAACGGCGCATGGAACGCCAGCAAGGGGCTGTCACCCACAAATGCCATGAAGTCGAGCAGGGCATCTACCGGTTCGCTGCCTGCGGCAATGGCGGCTGGCCCCAACCCATGTAGCAGCACGCTGGGGTTGAGAGGGCTGTTGGGGCGCAGCAGCGTGCGTTCAAACGCCTGGCTCAGGTCAATGGCGCCGTCTTCAATCACCACCGCACCAATCGACAACACCTGATCACGATTGAGGTGCAAACCGCTGGTTTCCAGATCGACCACCACCCAGCGCTGCGCGCGGAGCGGTGCGTCGCTCAATCCCGAGGCGGTAGGCAGTTGCAGCAGGCGCTGTTGCTGTTCAAGGCCCAGGACCGGTTTTTTACGCGGTAACAACCATGACAACAGGCTCATAGCTGATACCGCAGGGCCAGGCTGCTTTGCAGGCGCTGGGCCTGGCGCAGGGCTTCACGCAAGATGCGCCGGTCCAGCTGGTTAAGGCTGTCCGGGTCTACGCGGTTGGAGTACGGACGGTTCTCGCGGGTTTGCAATTGGTGCTGCTGCATGCGGGTCTGCTGGATGAAGTGATAGGCCTCTTCATACGCGGCGCCGTCCAGTGGTTCGATAACTTCAAGGGTCACCAGCTGGCGCAGGCGCTCAAGGGTGTTGTTGGCTTCAACGCCGTTGGCCAGCGCCAGCAAGCGTGCGCCATCAACAAAGGGCGTAAGGCCCTGGACCTTGAGGTCGAGGGTGGCCTTGTCGCTGCCTTTGCGCTCCAGCACAAATTCGCGAAAGCGTCCCACTGGCGGGCGATGGCGCAGTGCGTTGTCGGCCATCATGCGCTGGAACAGGCGGTTGTCGGCCACTTGCTCAAGCATGCTGCGGCGCAGTTGCGCGCAGCCCTGTTCATCGCCCCAGACCACCCGCAAGTCGAAATAGATAGTGGAAGCCAGCAGGTTTTCGGGGGTGGCTTCGCGGATAAAGGCGGCAAAGCGTCGGCCCCATTCGCCACGCGACAGGCATAGCTCGGGGTTACCGGCCATGATGTTGCCCTTGCACAGAGTGAAGCCGCAGGCCGCAAGATGATGGTTGATCTGCTGTGCGATGGGCAGCAGGCGCTGGCGGATTTCGGCGGCCTGGGCAGCGTCTTTGGCCTCGAACAGAATGCCGTTGTCCTGATCCGTGTGCAGGGTTTGCTCGCGTCGCCCTTCGCTGCCAAAACACAGCCAGGTAAATGGCACGCCAGGGTCGCCCTTGTCGGCCAGTACCAGCTCGATAACCCGGCACACGGTGTGGTCGTTGAGCTGGGTGATGATGTGGGTAATCTGCGTGGAGGACGCGCCGTGGGCCAGCATGCGCTCTACCAGTTGGCCGATTTCGCCACGCAGGTTGATCAGGGTGTCCAGCCGTGGCGCGTGACGGATGGTGCGCGCCAAATGAACCAGATCGACCCGTTGCAGGGAGAACAGGTCACGCTCCGACACCACGCCGCACAGGCGCTGATCCTTAACCAGACACACATGGGCAATGTGCCGTTCGGTCATGGCAATGGCTGCGTCGAAGGCGCTGTGGTCGGGGCTCAGGTAGAACGGCCCTGGGGTCATGTGCAGGTCAATGGCCTGGTCGAAATTCTCCAGGCCATTGGCGACCACCTGACGCAGGTCGCGCAGGGTGAAAATACCCAGCGGTGCCTTGTGTTCGTCGACCACGACGATGCTGCCCACTTGCTGTTCGTGCATCAGGCGCACGGCTTCGCGCAGCGCGGCTTTTGGCGAACAGGTCACAGGGTGACGCATGGCCAGCTCACCCAAGCGGGTGTTGAGCGAGTATTGGGTGCCGAGAGTTTCAGCGGCTTTTTGCTGAACCTGCTGATTGACCTTGTCGAGCAGGCTACTGACGCCGCGCAAGGCAAAGTCACGGAACTCGTCGGACAGGGCAAACAGTTTAATAAACGCGGCCTTGTTCAGTTGCAGGCAGAACGTATCTTCAGCGGCGCGGTGTTCGGTGCGGGTGGCGCGCTCGCCCAGCAATGCGGCGAGGGGGAAGCACTCGCCGGTAGTGATCTCAAAGGTGGTCTGGGCTTCTTCTCGACCGGTATGAGTCCGCTCACCCACCACTCGGCCCTGTTTGACGATATAGAAGTGCTCAACCGGGCCGTCGGTCGGCCGGATGATGCTTTCGCCCGGAGCATAAAAGCGCAGTTGGCACTGTTCGACCAGATACGCCAGGTGAGTGTTTTCCATCTGGTTAAAGGGCGGGAATCGCTGCAAAAACTGCATGGTGCCGTGAATGTTCTGCAGCACCGCGGTCTTCCCTGCCTGGAGAAACGCATCCGATTTGCTCATTACTGATACCGCGTTGTGGGTGGTGAACCATTGTTGTTATGACTGGACAGGGCTGGGCCCCACTGCGTGTTTCTATCCCTCATGCTCGGCGGTCTGCGCGCGGGTGCCCATTGGACGTAAGTCTATGGAGTCGCGCTATGCTGATATCTTCGAAAAGGCGTGTATTTATTTTGTACATTTCGGCTACTGCAAGGCTTGGAAATGCACGCGCCTAAGTGCACATTGGCGGACGGTGAGGAATAACGGACTACACCGTAGGGACAATTAACCTACAGGGCAGTTTTCGAGAAACATATGACTGAACATGACATTTTGACCGACGCCGAACGCGAGGCCTTGCACGAGGTGATGCAGGCACCTGCTTCGGCTTCGTCCTGTGTGTTGATTGTTGATGACGATCCATTGGCTCGCGAATTGTTGGCGGAGTTTTTGGAGCTGAACGCGATCGAGTGCCTGACAGCAAGTAACGAAGAGCAGGCGCTGGCGCTCCTGGAGTCCGAACAGCCGATTAACCTGATGCTCACCGATTTGCGCATGCTGCCCCACGATGGCTTGCACCTGATACGCAAAGTCCGCGAATCGGAACGGGCCACCTTGCCGATCATCATCATGTCGGGTGATGCGAATGTGCTTGATGCCATCGATGCCATGCACTTGCATGTGGTGGATTTTTTGCTCAAGCCGATTGATACCGACAAGTTGCTGGCGCTGATCAGGCAGGAATTGGGGATGTAGCCCTCTGCCACAAGATTGGAACAGCAGATGCAAAAAAGCCCCGGCACATGGCCGGGGCTTTTTATTGGGTGCGGGTTACAGGCCGTTTTTGGCTTTGAACTCGCGACGACGACGGTGCAGTACCGGTTCGGTATAGCCGTTCGGCTGTTTGGTGCCTTCGATCACCAGCTCGACTGCCGCCTGGAAGGCGATGTTGCTGTCGAAGTTCGGCGCCAATGGACGGTACAACGCGTCGTTGGCGTTCTGGCGGTCAACCACAGGCGCCATGCGCTTTAGGCTTTCCATGACCTGGGTCTGGCTGACGATGCCATGACGCAGCCAGTTGGCGATGTGCTGGCTGGAAATACGCAGCGTTGCACGGTCTTCCATCAGGCCGATATCGTTGATATCCGGCACCTTCGAACAACCCACGCCCTGGTCGATCCAGCGCACCACATAGCCCAGAATGCCCTGGGAGTTGTTGTCCAGTTCGTTCTGGATCTGCTCCGGGGTCCACTGCGGGTTCACCGCCAGCGGGATGGTCAGGATGTCGTCCACCGAGGCCGGAGTGCGCTTGGCCAGTTCGGCCTGACGGGCGAACACGTCAACCTTGTGGTAATGCAGCGCGTGCAAGGCCGCGGCGGTCGGTGATGGCACCCAGGCGGTGTTGGCACCGGCCAGCGGGTGAGCGATTTTTTGCTCCAGCATCGCGGCCATCAGGTCGGGCATGGCCCACATGCCTTTACCGATTTGCGCACGGCCTTGCAGGCCAGTGCTCAAGCCGACATCGACGTTGTTGTTTTCGTAGGCCGAAATCCACTTCTCGGCTTTCATGTCGGCCTTGCGCACCATCGGCCCGGCTTCCATCGAGGTATGGATCTCGTCGCCGGTGCGGTCCAGGAAGCCGGTGTTGATAAACACCACGCGCTCGCTGGCAGCCTTGATGCACGCCTTGAGGTTGATCGTGGTGCGCCGCTCTTCGTCCATGATCCCGACTTTGAGCGTGTTGCGTGGCAGCTTGAGCACGTCTTCGATGCGGCCAAACAGTTCGTTGGTGAACGCCGCTTCTTCAGCGCCGTGCATCTTCGGCTTCACGATGTAGACCGAGCCGGTGCGGCTGTTGCTGCGCGTGGCTTTACCGTTAAGGCTGTGGATCGCTGCGAGGCTGGTCAGCAGACCGTCGAGAATGCCTTCTGGCACTTCGTTGCCATCTTTGTCGAGGATCGCATCGATGGTCATCAAATGACCGACGTTGCGCACGAACAGCAGCGAGCGGCCGTGCAGGCTGACGGTGCCGCCGTTGGGCGCCGTGTACTCGCGGTCCGGGTTCATGGTGCGGGTGAAGGTCTGGCCGCCCTTGGACACTTGCTCGCTCAGATCGCCCTTCATCAGGCCGAGCCAGTTGCGGTAAATCACTACCTTGTCATCGGCATCGACGGCGGCAACCGAGTCTTCGCAGTCCATGATGGTGGTCAGGGCCGCTTCCATCAGCACGTCTTTAACGCCTGCAGCGTCGGTCTGGCCGACCGGGCTCGATGCGTCGATCTGGATTTCGAAGTGCAGGCCATTGTGCTTGAGCAGCACGGCGGTCGGCGCTGCTGCTGAACCGTGGTAACCGATCAGTTGCGCGGCGTCGCGCAGGCCGGTGCTGGCGCCGTCCTTGAGGGTAACCTGCAAGGCGCCGTCAACGATGGCGTAGCTGTTGGAGTCAACGTGAGTGCCGCTGGCCAGAGGCGCGGCTTCGTCGAGAAAGGCGCGGGCGAAGGCAATGACCTTGTCGCCACGGACCTTGTTGTAGCCTTTACCCTTCTCGGCACCATCGGCTTCGCTGATGGCATCGGTGCCGTACAACGCGTCGTACAGCGAACCCCAGCGGGCGTTCGAGGCGTTGAGGGCAAAGCGCGCATTCATGACTGGTACTACCAATTGCGGGCCAGCCATGCGAGCGATTTCGTCATCGACGTTTTGCGTCGTTGCCTGGAAATCTGCGGCTTCTGGCTGCAGATACCCAATATCCTGGAGGAAGGCTTTATAAGCCACGGCGTCATGGGCCTTGCCGGCCTGAGCCTGGTGCCAGGCGTCGATCCGCGCCTGCAAATCATCGCGTTTGGCGAGCAGTGCTTTGTTCTTGGGCGCCAGGTCATTGATGACCTTATCGGCACCTGCCCAGAACTGATCGGCGGTGAGGCCGGTACCGGGAATAGCTTCGTTGTTTACGAAGTCGAACAGGACTTTGGCGACCTGCAGGCCACCGACGTGAACGTGTTCAGTCATTGCTTGCCTCACTCATTTTTATTTAAAGCCTGACACCGCCTTGGCTCATGCGGGCGGGGTGGTGCGGGTTATTGCAGACGCCTTGACGGACCGTGTTGCAAATTATGTAGTGGTCGCCGAGGCATACTACATGATCAATTGCAGATGTGAAAATCAGACTGATCACGTCGTTCTGCGACCGTTTTTACGCTATCGGTCACACAGAAGAACAAGATGTTCTCAAGAAATATGCAGGTTGTCCCGGATAATTCTAAAAACAGTACACAATTTAATCCGTGGTGATTTGGTTTTGACGGGTGTAGCCGCTGCCGCAGGCTGCGATAAGGCCCGTAGGGCCTTCAAAAATCCAAACCCATCGCAGCCTTCGGCAGCGGCTACAGGTATTTCATAGCGGCCTATACTCAACCGACCCCCCTAATAAGAGAGCCCCCCGCCATGAACCATCTTGTGATTACGGTCTTTGCCCAGGACAAGGCCGGGCAGGTCGAGCGTATTGCCCAATGCATCGCCGAGCATGGGGGTAATTGGCTGGAGAGTCGAATGTCGCGAATGGCCGGGCAATTTGCCGGGATCTTGCGCGTAGGTGTGCCCGCCGAGGCCCACGATGAGCTGGTCGATGCACTGCACGGTCTGGCCAAGGAAGGGATTCGGGTATTGATTGCCGAAAGTGGCATCGAGCAATCCTGCACCTGGAAGCCCATCGCCATGGAGCTGGTAGGTAACGACCGCCCCGGTATTGTGCGCGACATTACCCGGGTGCTGACGGAGCAGGGGGTGAATCTGGAGCGGCTGGTGACAGATGTGCGGCCCGCGCCGATGAGCAACGAGCCGCTGTTTCATGCCGAGGCGATTTTGGCGGTGCCTCTGACCTTGTCCCTGGACGTACTGCAAAAACGTCTGGAAACCTTGGCGGATGAACTGGTGGTTGATCTTAAGTTCAGCACCGAGGACTAAGCTTCAACCGCGCTGGCGCATGCTGAACCAGGCATCGAGGCTGTACACCACCAGACCGGCCCAGATAAATACGAAGGCGAGCAGGGTACTGTCGGACAAGTGCTCGCCGTACACCGTTATCGCCAGGATCAATACCAGCGTCGGCGCGATGTACTGCATAAAACCCAGCGTGGTGTAAGGCAAATGCCGTGCGGCGGCGTTGAAACACACCAGCGGTATCAGCGTTGCCGGGCCGGCAGCCACCAGCAACCAAGCTTCTGAACTGCTCCAGAATTCGCTATGGGCACTGTTGGCCTCAGGGTGCAGCAGCAGCCAGCCGATGGCGACGGGGACCAGGATCCAGGTCTCGACCACCAGTCCCGGTAGCGCCTTGACCGGCGCCTGCTTGCGGATCAGGCCGTAAAACCCGAAGCTCAGCGCCAACACCAGCGAGACCCACGGCAGGCTGCCGACTTGCCACACTTGTTGCGCCACTCCGGCGGCGGCCAGACCCACCGCAATCCACTGCAGGCGGCGCAGGCGTTCGCCCAGCAACAACATGCCGAGCAGCACGTTGACCAGCGGGTTGATGTAGTACCCCAGGCTGGCTTCAAGCATGCGGTCGTTGTTCACCGCCCACACGTAGGTCAGCCAGTTGACGGCGATCAGCAGGCCGCTGATGGTCAGCACGCCAATGCGTTTGGGGTTGTCGCGCAGTTCTTGCCACCAGCCGGGATGTTTCCATACCAGCAGCAACAGTGAGCCGAACAGCGCGGACCAGAGCACCCGGTTCACGATAATTTCGGCGGCCGGGACGCTGGCCAGTAGTTTGAAATAGAGCGGGAAGATGCCCCAGATGACATAGGCGCTAAGGCCTAAAATATACCCGCGACGCGGGTTGGCGGCTTGCATGCAGAATCCTTGCTTAGGCAACTAACGGACACGGAAGAAGCCAAGAGTGTAAGCAGGTTTTTCCATTTGTGGGAGCGGGCTTGCTCGCGATTGCATCACCGCGATTATCCAGGGGCACCGCGTCGCCTGAATCGCGAGCAAGCCCGCTCCCACGAGAGCAACAATGAGGGCTGATCAGAACAGCTTCAGCGGTTCTTCATTGAGCGCCGACAATTGTTCGCGCAGCGCCAGGATCTGGTCGCCCCAATAACGTTCAGTGCCAAACCACGGAAAACTGTGGGGGAATGCCGGGTCGTCCCAACGTCGCGCCAGCCATGCGCTGTAGTGCATCAGAC
Organism: Pseudomonas fragi; assembly: GCF_025426255.1. GTDB lineage: Bacteria > Pseudomonadota > Gammaproteobacteria > Pseudomonadales > Pseudomonadaceae > Aquipseudomonas > Aquipseudomonas kulmbachensis. Next base: position 411,571 of record NZ_CP104861.1, read on the forward strand.
GCAAGGCGCGCAGCGGTTCGATCAGCGCCAGTTCACGTGGGTTGAAATCATGGAACTCGCTGTAACCATCCATCAGTTCGGACAGCTGGCCCAGGCATTCCTGACGATCACCGGCCAGCATCATCCATAAGTCCTGCACCGCAGGGCCCATGCGGCAGTCGTCGAGGTCGACGATATGGAACACTTCGTCGCGGCACATCATGTTGCCGGGATGGCAGTCGCCGTGCATGCGGATATTGGTGTGCGGGGTGGCGGCGTATACGTCTTCGACGCGCTTGAGCAGGTCGCGGGCGACTGACTCGTAGGCCGGGAGCAAGCTGCGCGGAATGAAGTTGCCTTCAAGCAGGGTGGTCAGCGAGTCGTGACCGAAGTTCTTCACGCCCAGCGCTTCGCGATGTTCAAACGGCTTGGTGGCGCCCACGGCATGCAGGCGACCGAGCAGTTGGCCGAGGCGATACAGCTGATCGAGATTGCCTGGCTCCGGCGCACGGCCGCCACGGCGAGGAAACAGGGTGAAGCGGAAACCTTGGTGCTCGAACAGGCTTTCACCGTTATGAATCATCGGCGCCACGACAGGTACATCGCACTCGGCCAGTTCAAAGGTGAAGCGGTGTTCTTCGAGGATCGCCTCGTTGGTCCAGCGCTGGGGGCGGTAGAACTTGGCGATCAGCGGTTGCGAGTCTTCAATACCGACCTGATACACGCGGTTTTCGTAGCTATTGAGCGCCAGCACGCGGGCATCGCTCAAGAAACCGATGCTCTCGACGGCGTCGAGCACCAGATCAGGGGTAAGTGTTGCAAACGGATGAGACATGCTGACTCCTGCGCGCAGCAGGCTGCCGCGTCCGGCCATGCATGTTAACGCAGACCGGGTGGCTGAGGGCGATTGAATATAGTCTGGCCCCCTTGTGGGAGCGGGCTCGCTCGCGATGCATGCGACGCGGTGTTTCTGGATCACCGCAGTGATGCAATCGCGAGCAGGCTCGCTCCCACAAGACTTTTTGTTATGCGCCGACGATGCCGCCGTCTTCCCGGCTGATGGCCATGACCGAGGAGCGCGGTTTACCGTTGGGCAGGTGCTCTGGAAAGGTAGAACCGCCGTTCTCGCCTGGGTGCTGAATGCCCACGAACAGTGTTTTGTGATCGGGTGAGAAGCTGATGCCGGTCACTTCGCAGCCAATCGGGCCGACCATAAAGCGGCGGATTTCACCGCTGACCGGGTCGGCGCAGAGCATTTGGTTATTGCCCATGCCGGCAAAGTCGCCGCTGTTGCTGGAGTCACCGTCGGTCAGAATCCACAAGCGCCCGGCATCGTCAAAGCCCAGGCCGTCGGGGCTGTTGAACATGTTCTGCGGGGTAATGTTGGCCGAGCCACCTTTGGCAGTTTTGCCGTGAACTGCCGGGTTGCCGGCCACCACAAACAGGTCCCAGTCGAAGGTGTCTGCGCCATGATCGCCATTACCTGCTTGCCAGCGCAGGACCTGGCCGTAGACGTTCTTCTCGCGCGGGTTGGGGCCGCCGACCGGTTGCCCGTCTTCGCCGCGTTTGACGTTGTTGGTCAGGGTGCAATAGACCTGGCCATCCTTGGGGTTGACGACAATCCATTCCGGGCGATCCATGCGGGTGGCGCCGACGGTACTGGCAGCCATGCGGGCGTGAATCAGCACGTCGGCCTGGCTGGCAAACCCGTTGCTGGCCTCTACACCGTTTTTGCCGTGAGTCAGTTCAACCCATTGGCCGTGGCCCTTGGGGCGATCAGGGTTGCTGTCGCCACCGTCGAAGCGCGCCACATAGAGGGTGCCGTGGTCGAGCAGGTCGCGATTGGCCTTCGGATTTTGGTGGTTGATCTTGTCGCGGCTGATGAATTTGTAGATGAACTCGCCGCGCTCATCGTCGCCCATATAGACCACGGCGCGGCCGTCGCCCGTTTCGGCCAGTGCGGCGTTTTCGTGTTTGAAGCGGCCCAGTGCAGTGCGTTTGACCGGTGTCGAAAGCGGGTCGAACGGGTCGATTTCCACCACCCAGCCGTGACGATTGAGTTCGTTGGGGTTGAGTGCCAAGTCGAAGCGCGGGTCATGCTGGTGCCAGTTGATATCTTTGCTGGCAGCGACTGCGCCATAGCGCTTTTGTGCCGCGTCAAAGGTCTGTTTGGGGTCGGAGCTGCCAAAGCAGTCGGTGAAGTTTTCTTCGCAGGTCAGGTAGGTGCCCCACGGGGTCTTACCGTTGGCGCAGTTCTGGAAGGTGCCCAGTGCGCGGGTGCCGCTGGCATCTGCCTGGGTGCGCAGCAAAGCATGGCCGGCTGCGGGGCCGCTCAGCTGGATGGGTGTGTTGCCGTGGATGCGGCGGTTAAAGGGTGAACCCTGAACAAACTGCCAGCCGTCGTCCTTGCGCTGAATCTCGATGACCGATACGCCTTCAGAGGCCTGGGCCTTGTTCACTTCTTCAAGCGATGTCGGTGAACCGCCGTGGGGGTAGAGGTAGCGATAGTTGGTGTATTCGTTGTTGATCGCCATCAGTGCGCGGTTCGGGTCATCGGCGAAGGCGAACAGGCTCATGCCGTCATTGTTGTCGCCAAACTGCACTTCCTGTTCGCGGGCAGTGCCGTTGCCGGAAGGGTCAAACGCCGGGCCTTTGGCCTGTAGCGGTTGGCCCCAGCTGATAAGTACCGAGGCGCGATAGCCGGGCGGCAGGCTGATGGTATCGGTGGTGGCGGCGTTGATACTGTCGAACCCCAGCAGGTTGCTGTTGGCAGTACTGACACCGGCCGCCAGGGCGCTTCGACTGAGCAGGCCGCCACCCAGAAACATAGCTGCGCCGCACAAGGCGCCCGCGCTGATAAAGCCACGTCGACTCAGGCCGATGATCTGCTCAAGGTCGGTGGGTTGGTTTTCTTCTAATAGGCTCATGGCTGGCTCGGCTCTGGACGGTTTTGGCAGACACCATAAGCAGCAGGTATGACAAGGATGTTTCAAGTGTTAGCAGGGAGGTGTGCGGGAGCAGGCGAGCTCGCGATTATGCACAGACACAGCGTCGCCTGCATCGCGAGTAAGCCCGCTGCCACAGGGTGGCATCGAGTGTTACAAGGCCGTTCCCAGTAACACCATCGATGGCGAAAACTGCACCTGAGTCTCGTCGCCAACGTGTAACTCTAATGTTTCAAGGTGTTGCGGCTCGGTAAGGGCGCACAAGGTCTGGCCATTGGGCAGACTGATGCGTACTTCGCTGGGGCCATTGTCGGTGTGCACGATCTGTTCGATCTGGCCGTGCAGATGATTGTGATCAGGGCCGGGCAGTTGCGCGGCGCTCGTCAGTTGCAGCCAGCCTGCTTTGATCAGCGCCACCGCCGGGCTGCCGATCGCCAGTTCCAGGCGTTGGGTGCTGTCGTGGGTGATTTGCGCGTGGAGGGTCAGGCCGCCGGGTAGTTCAAGCTGGATCAGGTCGTTGTGGCCATGCCCATGGATGGCAATCACGGTGCCATGCAACTGGTTACGGGCGCTGGTGCGCAACATCAGGCGGCCCAGCAGATCAAGGTCTTGGGAGTCTTCGGCAGCGTCCAGCACCTGATTCTGCAATGCTTGTAAGCGCTGATAAAGCCGCAGCACCCGCTCACCGGCCACGGACAGTCGAGCACCGCCTCCCCCTTTGCCGCCGATGCTGCGCTCCACCAAGGGGGTTTGCGCCAGGTTGTTCAGTTCATCAATCGCATCCCATGCGGCTTTGTAGCTGATGCCCGCACTTTTGGCCGCAGCGGTGATCGAGCCCTGTTCGGCAATATGCTGCAACAGGGCGATGCGTTGCGGGCGGCGGACGATGTGTTGAGCGAGCAAGGTGGGCAGGTGCATAACGGCAGATTCGCAAGGTGGGACGTGCCCGGAAAGTGCCTGCTCCGCCGGGGTGAGTCAAGGAGGCCCGTCGGGTTTTGGGGTTCGGGCCAGGCAATACACGTCTACTCGCCGTGCCCCGGTCCTGATCAACAAGCGCGCCAGGCTTTGCGCCGTGGCGCCGGTGGTCAGCACGTCATCGACCAGCGCCAGATGCAATCCGCCAACCTGCACCCCAGGCGCGAGGCTGAATGCGTGCAGCAAGTTGCGCTTGCGGGTTTTGGCATCCAGAGCCTGCTGTGCAGCGGTGTCTTGGATGCGCAGCAGCCAGTGCTCGCGCTGAGGGATGTTCAGTGCAGTGCTGAGCCATTGCGCGAGCATGGTGGCCTGGTTATAGCCGCGCTGACGCAGGCGCTTGATGGACAGGGGCACCGGTAGCAGAAAGTCGGGCCGGGGATCGCCTGAATTGAAGCCATCGAGCAGTGATTGGCTGAGAAGTTCGGCCAACAGTCGGCCATATGGCCATTTGCTGTGGTGCTTGAAGCGGATGATCAGGCTGTCGACCGGAAATCCATATACCCAGGGTGCATGCACGCGCTCGAAAGCGGGCGGTTGCTTGATGCAATGACCGCACATCAGCCCAGCCATTGGCAGTGGCAAGGCGCAGCGCTGACAGCTGTCGCCCAGCCAGGGCAGCTCCAGCTCGCAGGCAACGCACAGCGGGTGCAGTGTGTAGCTGCGTTCATCGCATAACAAACATGTCTGGTTATTAAATAACCAGATGTAAACCTGCCTAATCCATTGTGGTTGACAGTTCATGTCACATCCTTAAACATGCCGACATCCGTGCCGTGCCTGGGCGATTGCCTCAGGTTCTAGTCAAAGCATAACCAAGAGAAACGCCGATGAGCGCCAGCAGCCTTGCCAACTTGCGACATGATTGGTCTTTAGCCGAAGTCCGGGCGATGTTTACCCAGCCTTTCAACGACCTGCTTTTCGAGGCGCAGACCGTTCACCGCAAGCATTTCGATGCCAATCGGGTACAGGTTTCGACGCTGCTGTCGATCAAGACCGGCGCTTGCCCGGAAGATTGCAAATATTGTCCGCAGTCGGGCCACTACAACACTGGCCTGGCGAAAGAGAAGTTGATGCAAGTGCAAAAGGTGCTCGAAGAAGCACAGCGCGCCAAGGCCATCGGTGCCACCCGCTTTTGCATGGGCGCGGCCTGGAAGCACCCGTCGGCCAAAGACATGCCCTTCGTGCTGGAAATGGTCAAAGGCGTGAAGGCCATGGGCCTGGAAACCTGCATGACCCTGGGCAAGCTCGATCAGGAGCAGACTGCCGCACTGGCCCACGCCGGTCTCGATTACTACAACCACAACCTCGACACCTCGCCCGAGTTCTACACCAGCATCATCACCACTCGTACGTACAGCGAGCGCCTGCAAACCCTGAGTTACGTGCGCGATAGCGGGATGAAAATCTGCTCCGGCGGGATTCTGGGCATGGGCGAGTCGCTGGACGACCGCGCCAACCTGCTGATCCAACTGGCCAACCTGCCGGAGCACCCGGAGTCGGTGCCGATCAACATGCTGGTGAAAGTGGCCGGTACGCCAATGGAAAACGCCGAAGACATCGACCCGTTTGATTTCATCCGCATGCTGGCCGTGGCGCGGATCATGATGCCGCACAGCCATGTGCGCCTGTCGGCCGGGCGTGAGGCAATGAACGAGCAAATGCAGGCGTTGGCGTTCTTTGCCGGGGCCAACTCGATTTTCTACGGTGACAAATTGCTGACCACGGCCAATCCGCAGGCGGACAAGGACATGCAACTGTTCAGCCGCCTGGGGATCTTGCCCGAAGCCCGCGAAGATCACGCAGACGAAGTGCATCAGGCGGTGATCGAACACGCGCTGCGCGATCAGAAATCCAGCGAGCAGTTCTATAACGCTGCGGTTTAAATCACATATCCCCGTAGCAGCTGCCGAAGGCTGCGTTCGGCAGCTGCTACGAACGCTCATCGAGGCCAGCATGTCTTTTGATTTAAGCGCCCGTCTGGCCGCTCGCCGTGCCGATAACCTGTATCGTCAGCGCCCGCTGCTGGAAAGCCCGCAAGGGCCGCTGGTGGTGGTCGACGGGCAGCCTCTGCTCGCGTTCTGCAATAACGACTATCTGGGGCTGGCCAATCACCCGCAGGTGATCGAAGCCTGGCAGGCCGGTGCGTCGCGCTGGGGCGTGGGCGGCGGTGCGTCGCATCTGGTTATCGGTCACAGCACTGCGCATCACGTTTTGGAAGAAGCCCTGGCCGAATTCACTGGCCGCCCGCGGGCACTGCTGTTCAGCAACGGCTATATGGCCAATCTGGGTGCCGTCACGGCGCTGGTGGGGCAGGGCGATACGGTGCTCGAAGACCGGCTCAATCATGCCTCGTTGCTGGATGCGGGTCTGTTGAGCGGTGCGCGGTTCAGCCGCTATCTGCATAACGATGCGGTCAGCTTGGCTAAACGTCTGGAGAAGGCCTGCGGCAACACGCTGGTGGTCACCGATGGCGTGTTCAGCATGGACGGCGACCTGGCCGATCTGCCCGCACTGGCCCTTGAAGCAAAGGCCAAGGGTGCCTGGCTGATGGTGGACGATGCCCACGGCTTTGGCCCGTTAGGCGCCAATGGCGGCGGAATCGCCGAACACTTCGGCTTGGGCATGGACGATGTGCCGGTGCTGGTCGGTACGTTGGGAAAGGCATTTGGCACCAGCGGTGCATTTGTAGCGGGCAGCGAAGAACTGATCGAAAGCCTGATCCAGTTCGCCCGCCCTTACATTTACACCACTAGCCAGCCGCCAGCACTTGCCTGTGCCACGTTGAAAAGCCTTGAGCTGTTGCGCACCGAGCACTGGCGCCGTGAGCACTTGAACACCTTGATCGGTCAATTCCGTCGTGGCGCCGAGCAAATCGGCCTGCAATTGATGGACAGCTTTACCCCAATCCAACCCATCATGATTGGCGACAGTGGCCGGGCTATTCGCTTGTCGCAGATGCTGCGCGAGCGCGGCTTGCTGGTGACCGCCATTCGCCCGCCCACGGTGCCTGCAGGCAGCGCACGCTTGCGTGTGACCTTGTCGGCTGCCCACACAGAGGCCCAGGTGCAGCTATTGTTAAGTGCACTCGACGACTGTTGGCGTACGTTGGAGCGAGATCATGCGTGATCGTTTGATTCTGCTGCCGGGCTGGGGCCTGGGGGTTTCACCCCTGGAGCCGCTGGCTGTGGCTTTGCGTGGGCTGGACGAGCACTTGCGGGTTGAAATCGAACCGCTGCCGGTGCTGTTGTCCGCCGATCTTGACGACTGGCTCGATGAGCTCGACTCGACCCTGCCCGACAACGTCTGGCTGGGCGGCTGGTCGCTGGGCGGGATGCTCGCCAGCGAGCTGGCGGCGCGTCGGGGCGATCGGTGTTGCGGGCTGGTGACATTGGCCAGTAACGCGAGCTTTGTCAGTCGCGAGGATTGGCCAAGCGCGATGCCCGCGTCTACTTTTGAGCCGTTCCTGAGCGGTTTTCGCGATGCCCCCAACACCACCCTGAAGCGCTTTTGCCTGCTGTGCAGCCAAGGTTCACATGAGTCTCGGGCACTGGCCGGGCTGCTATTGGGCGCTGCGCCGAAAGCCCAGCCGGACACTCTGTTGGCGGGTCTTGAATTGCTGGGCAAGCTGGACACGCGGGCCGCCTTGCAGCGGTTCAACGGACCGCAATTGCATCTGTATGCCGGGCTCGATGCCCTGGTGCCGGTACAGGCTGCATCCGATGTGCTGGCGTTATTACCCGATGTCGAAGTGGGCCTGATCGAACAGGCCTGTCATGCATTTTTGCTGGAAGCCCCCCATGAACTGGCGGCGGCAATCCAGGCTTTTTTACACGAGTCGGGCGATGAATGATTTGAGTATTGCGATGCTTGCGGCCAGCTTGCCGGACAAGCGTCAGGTGGCGGTTTCGTTTTCCCGTGCGGCGAGCAGCTACGACAGTGTCGCCGAGTTGCAACGTGCCGTTGGCCACGAACTGATTACCCGTTTACCGCCAGGGCTAACCCCGCAACGCTGGCTGGATCTGGGCAGTGGTACGGGCTATTTCAGCCGTGAGTTGGGCCAGCGTTTTGCCAATAGCCAAGGGCTGGCGCTGGATATCGCCCAAGGCATGCTGGCGTATGCCCGGCCCTTGGGTGGGGCGCAGCATTTTATTGCCGGCGATGCCGAAAGCCTGCCGCTGCAGTCGAACAGTTGCGACGTGATTTTTTCCAGTCTGGCGTTGCAATGGTGCGCTGATTTCAGAGCGGTTCTGAGCGAAGCCCATCGTGTGCTCAAGCCCGGTGGTGTGTTGGCATTTGCCAGTTTGTGCGTGGGCACTTTGGGTGAGCTGCGCGACAGTTGGCGGGCGGTTGATGGTCAGGTTCACGTCAATCGCTTTCGTGAGTTCGAGACTTATCAGCAGTTGTGTGCAGACAGCCAGTTGCACGTTGCCAGCTTGCACAATCAGGCGCATGTGCTGCACTACCCGCAAGTTCGCCAGTTGACTCATGAACTGAAAGCTCTTGGGGCTCACAATCTGAATCCAGGGCGCCCCGAAGGATTGACCGGAAGGGCACGGCTTCAGGGGTTGATTGGCGCCTATGAGCAGTTTCGTCAACCGCTCGGGCTACCGGCGACGTATCAGGTGGTCTACGGCATTTTGGAGAAAGCGCGATGAGCCCTGCGTACTTCATTACCGGTACAGATACGGATGTGGGCAAAACCACGGTGGCAGCAGGTTTGTTGTATGCCGCACGCGCCGCAGGGCTGAGCACGGCAGCGGGCAAACCGGTGGCGTCTGGCTGTGAAGTCACGCCACAGGGTTTGCGCAATGCGGACGCGCTGGCGCTGATGGCTGAAAGCACCATCGAACTGAGTTATGCCGAGGTCAACCCGGTCGCGTTCGAACCGGCAATCGCCCCGCATATTGCTGCGCGTGAAGCCGGGGTGGTGTTGACGGTGCGCTCGTTGCTGACGCCCATGCAGCAGATCCTGGCCAAACAGGCAGATTTCACCTTGATTGAAGGCGCTGGCGGCTGGCGCGTGCCACTGTCAGGGCAAGACAGTTTGTCGGACCTGGCGCAGGCCCTGGACCTGCCGGTAATTCTGGTGGTGGGCGTGCGTTTGGGTTGTATCAGCCATGCATTATTGACGGCCGAGGCGATTGCCCGGGATGGCCTGCAACTGGCTGGCTGGGTGGCCAATATCATTGGCCCGAAAACTTCACGCCTGGAAGAAAACCTCGCCACCCTGGCGGAACGCTTGCCCGCACCCTGCCTAGGGCGGGTGCCAAAGTTGAAATCAGCGTCGGCACAGTCCGTGGCTGAATACCTGCAACTCGATTTGCTGGACTGAAAGCCGCTCCAATTCAGACCACGATCTATTGTGGGAGCGGGCTTGCCCGCGATGGCATCGGCTCGGTCTGACAGACCGTCCGCGTCGCCTGTATCGCTAGCAGGCTCGCTCCCACCATTCCTTTTCCTTTTATCTGACAAATCCGACCTACGACGAACGGCGGCTTCGCGCTGCTTGACAATAAATAGGCGTAAACGTATGTTTCAAACAACTGTTTGACCGCTATAACAAATCCACGCGGTTGTTCATCTCCCGGATTCATCAGCAGAGGTTTATCGCTATGCCTGACTACAAGGCCCCCTTGCGTGATATTCGCTTCGTTCGTGACGAACTGCTCGGTTACGAAGCGCACTATCAGAGCCTGCCGGCTTGCCAGGACGCTACTCCAGATATGGTTGACGCCATTCTTGAAGAAGGCGCCAAGTTTTGTGAGCAGGTGCTGGCACCTCTGAACCGCGTGGGTGACATCGAAGGCTGCACCTGGAGTGAATCCGGGGTTAAAACCCCTACCGGTTTTAAAGAAGCCTACAAGCAATTCGTTGAAGGCGGCTGGCCAAGCCTGGCGCACGACGTAGAGCACGGTGGCCAAGGCCTGCCGGAGTCTTTGGGCCTGGCGGTAAGTGAAATGGTCGGCGCTGCCAACTGGTCGTGGGGTATGTACCCAGGCCTGTCTCATGGCGCGATGAACACCATCTCCGAGCACGGCACTGCCGAGCAGCAAGAGACCTACCTGAGCAAGCTGGTGACCGGCGAATGGACCGGCACCATGTGCCTGACCGAATCGCACTGTGGTACGGACCTCGGCCTGCTGCGCACCAAGGCTGAACCTCAGGCTGACGGCTCGTACAAGATTTCAGGCACCAAGATCTTTATCTCGGCCGGCGAACACGACATGGCCGACAACATCGTCCATATCGTACTGGCCCGCCTGCCGGATGCACCGGCTGGGACCAAAGGCATTTCGCTGTTTATCGTGCCCAAGTTCAAGGCTAACGCCGATGGCAGCATCGGTGAGCGCAACGCCGTGTCCTGTGGCTCGCTTGAGCACAAAATGGGCATCCACGGTAACGCTACCTGTGTGATGAACTTCGACGGCGCTACAGGTTTCCTGATCGGCCCGCCGAACAAAGGCCTGAACTGCATGTTCACCTTTATGAACACCGCACGTCTGGGCACCGCCCTGCAGGGCTTGTCCCACGCAGAAATCGGTTTCCAGGGCGGTTTGAAATATGCTCGCGACCGTTTGCAAATGCGTTCGTTGACCGGCCCTAAAGCACCTGAAAAGGCAGCTGACCCGATCATCGTTCACCCGGATGTTCGCCGCATGCTGTTGACCATGAAGGCTTTCGCCGAAGGCAACCGTGCGATGGTTTACTTCACCGCCAAGCTAGTCGACATCGTCAAATACGGTGTTGATGAAGAAGAGAAGAAGAAAGCCGACGCACTGCTGGCTTTCATGACTCCGATCGCTAAAGCGTTCATGACTGAAGTCGGTTTTGAGTCCGCCAACCACGGCGTTCAAATCTACGGCGGCCACGGCTTTATCGCCGAGTGGGGCATGGAGCAGAACGTTCGCGACAGCCGCATTTCGATGCTGTACGAAGGCACCACCGGTATCCAGGCACTCGACCTGCTGGGCCGTAAAGTGCTGATGACTCAAGGCGAAGCGCTTAAGGGCTTCACCAAGATCGTGCACAAGTTCTGCCAGACCAACGAAGGCAACGAAGCCGTTCAGGAATTCGTGACTCCGCTGGCTGCACTGAACAAGGAATGGGGCGAGCTGACCATGAAGGTCGGTATGGCAGCCATGAAAGACCGTGAAGAAGTAGGTGCGGCCTCGGTCGATTACCTGATGTATTCCGGTTATGCGTGCCTGGCGTACTTCTGGGCTGACATGGCCCGTCTGGCGGCTGAAAAGCTGGCGGCAGGTACTTCGGAAGAAGCCTTCTACAAAGCCAAGCTGCAAACTGCGCGCTTCTACTTCCAGCGCATCTTGCCGCGCACTCGCGCACACGTTGCCACCATGCTGTCGGGCGCTGCCAACCTGATGGACATGAAAGAAGAAGACTTCGACCTGGGCTACTAAGCCTCGGCGGGTCATTTAAAAAGCTGCGTTCCCATGGGGTTCGCAGCTTTTTTTCTTTCGGGCACTCCTCAAGAAACCATCTGTGGGAGCGAGCCTGCAATACATATCCGCGTGACTTCTATCTTTGTATTGGTCACAGCATGACCCTATGTATCGACATCGTCGTTAAGATAGACTAGGTCCTACATTAATCGCCGTTTACAGATTACGAGGTTTGCCATGGCTGACTACAAAGCGCCCCTGCGCGATATGCGCTTCGTCCTCAATGAAGTCTTCGAGGTCGCTACACTTTGGGCGCAATTGCCTGCGTTGGCAGAGACCGTAGATGCTGAAACGGTTGAAGCCATACTCGAAGAAGCGGGCAAGGTCACCGCTAAAAGCATCGCACCGCTGAGTCGTAGCGGCGATGAAGAAGGTTGCCACTGGGACAATGGCGCGGTAACCACCCCGGCCGGTTTCGTCGATGCCTATCGCACCTACGCTGAAGGCGGTTGGGTTGGCGTGGGGGGTGACCCCGAGTTCGGCGGCATGGGCATGCCCAAGGCGGTATCGGCCCAGGTCGAAGAAATGATCAACTCCTCCAGCCTGTCGTTCGGCTTGTACCCGATGCTGACAGCCGGGGCCTGTGTCTCTATCAACGCCCACGCCAGCGACGAATTGAAGGCCACTTATCTGCCGAATATGTACTCGGGTGTTTGGGCCGGTTCCATGTGCTTGACCGAGCCCCATGCCGGTACGGACCTGGGGATTATTCGCACCAAGGCCGAGCCTCAAGCAGATGGTTCTTACAAGGTCAGCGGGACCAAAATCTTCATCACCGGCGGCGAGCACGACCTGACGGAAAACATCATCCATCTGGTGCTGGCCAAACTGCCGGATGCGCCGGCCGGGCCTAAAGGTATTTCGCTGTTCCTGGTGCCCAAGTTCATGGTCCATGCCGATGGCAGCCTGGGTGATCGCAACCCGGTTACCTGCGGCTCGATCGAGCACAAAATGGGTATTCAGGCTTCGGCCACCTGCGTGATGAACTTCGACGAAGCTGTGGGCTATCTGGTAGGTGAGCCCAACCGCGGCCTGGCCGCAATGTTCACCATGATGAACTACGAGCGTCTGGGCGTTGGGATTCAGGGCCTGGCCTCGGGTGAGCGTTCATATCAGAACGCTGTGGAATATGCCCGTGACCGTCTGCAAGGGCGCGCAGCTACCGGCCCTCAGGCCAAAGACAAAGTGGCTGATCCGATCATCGTGCACGCTGACGTACGGCGCATGCTGTTGACGATGAAGGCCTCGAACGAAGGCGGGCGGGCTTTTTCGACCTACGTTGCCAATCAACTGGATATCGCCAAGTTCAGCGAAGACCCGGCTGCGCGTGAGCGGGCGGATGATCTGGTCGCGTTGTTGACCCCGGTCGCCAAGGCCTTCTTGACCGACCTGGGCCTTGAAACCACCGTGCATGGTCAGCAAGTGTTCGGCGGTCATGGCTATATTCGTGAGTGGGGCCAGGAGCAACTGGTGCGTGATGTGCGCATCACCCAGATTTACGAGGGCACCAACGGTATCCAGGCGCTGGATCTGGTGGGGCGCAAGATCGTTGGTAATCGCGGTGTTTACTACCGTTTATTTGCCGATGAGATTCGTCAGTTCATCGCCTCTGCAAGCAGCGACTTGAATGAGTTCACCCAGCCATTGGCTGCAGCTTTGGACACACTTGATCAGTTGACCGCCTGGGTCCTGGACCGTTCGCAGAGCAACCCGAACGAGATCGGTGCAGCTTCTGTCGAGTACCTTCAGGTTTTTGGTTACACCGCGTATGCATATATGTGGGCGCTGATGGCCAAGGCTGCGTTAGGTAAAGAGTCCGATGAAGCGTTCTATGTCAGCAAACTGGGGACTGCACGCTTCTATTTCGCACGTTTGCTGCCGCGTATCCACTCCTTGAGCGCTTCGGTGAAGGCGGGCAGTGAGTCGCTTTATCTGCTGGATGAAGCACATTTTTAACCTGTTTAGTACGTTGTAAGCATTTGCTTACATAACATGCTGCCAATCGCCCATATCGCCAGATTGGATCCATGGGTAATCTACTTCTCATGGACGTAGAGCAGGAAGCTCAAAGCAACAACACGGACACGTAGGATTCTGCCAGGATGGCGGATTGAAAAGGAAGTCAGGGAAACAGTCTGCAAAACCCCGCCTCGGCGGGGTTTTCTTTTTTGTGCGTCAGTATTTTCTGTTTGATCGGGTTTCAACATATCCCGCTCCCACATTTACATCGTGGTGGCCTGTGGATGCATCACATCCTCAAGCAGTGTGCGCAACAACCCCAATGTTGCCTGCTGACGCTGCACATCGCGGCACACCAACCCCACCTTTAGCGGCACCCTCGGCTCACTCAGCGGTTTCCACAGTAGAGCCTTGTCGTCATGTTGCTGACGCGAGCGTCCCGGCAGTACGGTGGCCAGTTTGCTGTGAGGCAGGCTGTCGAGAATCCCGGCCATGGTGTTCAGCTCGGCCTGAACCTGCGGTCGTCGGCCCAGGTTGGCGAGCTGGGTTTGCCAGATCTGGCGTACCTGAAACTCTTCCCCCAGCAGCAACATCGGTAGTTCAGCGGCCTGACTCAGCGAGACTTTCTTGAATTCGCGCAATGGATGATCGGCAGGGATCACCAGTTGCAGTTCGTCTTCGTACAGCATCATCCCGTGCAGCCCCGGCTGTCGTGGCGGCAGGTAGCTGATACCGATGTCGAGTGAACCATTGAGCAGGCGTCGTTCGATCTCGATCCCGGTCAGTTCGTAAATCTGTACCACCAAGTGGGGTTGAGCCTGTCGTACTCGCTCAAGCATTTGCGGCACCAGGCTGGTATGCACGGTTTGCAGAACACCGATGGCAATAGTGCGCAGGGCCTGGCCCTGGAAGTTGTGCAGGGCCTCTTTGGCCCGCTGTAAACCGTCGAGCAGTGGCAGTGCGTGGTTGTACAGCGTGTGCGCCGCCAGGGTGGGCAACAGTCGTTTGCTGCTGCGCTCAAAGAGGCTGACATCAAGCGTGTGTTCGAGCTGGCGAATCTGCTGCGACAATGCTGGCTGCGAGATAGAAAGCCGCTCGGCAGCGCGTCCAACATGGCCTTCTTCATAGACCGCGACGAAATAACGCAGTTGCTTGAAATCCATAAGTTTTACTTATCGAAAATACTTAAAAAACGAAATGGCTCAACGGCCCGCAGGCGCCTAGTCTACGCCCATTCTAGAAGGCTCATCGAGCCTGAGATGCTGATTTGTAGCGGTGTTTTACATAGGCAAGGCAATAAACCCATCAAGAGGTTTACCTTCCGAGTGAACTGCCAGTAGTTGCAAATCGAATCTGTTTATGGTCACAAGGTCCGCGTGCATGAACCTGTTTAACCTGCGTCGTCACTCCCCCAGCCTTGAAGAGATGGCTGCGCATTCTGCGCCGTCCATTTCTGGCAACCACCCTGCCCGTGAGTACCTGATGCCCTGCGTTGAGCGCGAAGCTCAAGTGTTTGTGCGGGGGCAGGGGTCGTGGATGTGGGACAGCGACAGCCGTGCGTATCTGGATTTCACCCAGGGCGGTGCGGCCAATAGCCTGGGCCACAGTCCGGCGGCTGTGGTCAAGGCGTTGGCCGATCAAGCGCAATCGTTGATGAATCCGGGGGCGGGCTTTTTAAACCGCGGGATGCTGAACCTGGCGCAGCGTTTGTGCGAAAGCACTGGCAGCGATCAGGTGCATTTACTCAATACCGGAGCTGAAGCCAACGAGGGCGCGATCAAGCTGGCGCGCAAATGGGGACAACTGCATCGCGGTGGCGCCCATCGGATTATCACCGCCAGCCGCAGCTGCCACGGCCGCAGCTTTGGTGCGATGTCGGCCTCGGGCAGTGCGACGCTGGATAACCGTTTCGAGCCGCAATTGCCGGGCTTTATCAATGTGCCGTTTAACGATTTGCCCGCGTTGCATGCGGCGGTCGATGCACAGACCGTGGCCATCATGCTGGAGCCGGTGCAAAGCGAGGCCGGTGTGATCCCGGCGACCGAGCATTACCTCAAGGGTGTTGAGCGGTTGTGCCGCGAGCTGGGAATTCTGCTGATCCTGGATGAAGTCCAGACCGGTATGGGGCGTTGCGGCACCTTGTTGGCGGAACAGAACTACGGCATTCGTGCCGACATCATCACTCTGGGCAAAGGCCTGGGCGGCGGTGTGCCACTGGCCGCGTTGCTGGCCAGGGGCAAGGCGTGCTGTCTGGAGCCTGGTGAGTTGGGTGGCACTCATCACGGCAACGCGCTGATGAGCGCCGCTGGTTTGGCGGTGCTCGACACGCTGCTGGAAAAAAGCTTTTTGCAACAAGTACGCGACACGGGGCAGCACCTGCGCGAGGGCTTGGGCCGGTTGGCCAATAGTTATGCACAGGGTGAATTGCGCGGACAGGGCTTGTTGTGGGGGCTGACCTTGTCGGATGACTCAGCAGAAGCGGTGGTCAAGGCTGCCCTGTACGAGGGTTTGCTGATCAGCGCGCCGCAGCCCGACTGCCTGCGCTTTACTCCGGCCCTGTGCGTGAGCAAAGGCAATGTCGATGAGATGTTGCTGCGTCTGGCCCGGGCATTTGCTCGGGTACGAACGGCGCAATTGCAGTGCCGTCGCGGGGTCGCCGTCTGATTGCCGCCGCCATACAGAATTTAAAGAACCGTCTCGCGGTATAACGCGTCGCCCTGTGCCTGATTCCTTCCGCACAGGGCGTTTTTTTTGGGTTGTGGATAAGTCTGAGTGAACCTTTGGTCCGCGCTCAGAGTCGATTAATGGCAGGGCTTGATTGAGCCCACCATTATTAGGGAGCTGACTGTATGGACCTTATTAAAATCATCTTCGCCATCCTGCTCCCGCCACTGGGCGTGTTTATGCAAGTGGGTTTTGCCGGGGCGTTCTGGCTGAATATTCTGCTGACCCTATGCGGTTACATCCCGGGGATCGTGCACGCGGTGTGGATTATCGCCAAGCGCTAATCTTTAAGACTGTAGATATCTGTAGCAGCTGCCGAAGGAACGAGGCTGCGTTCGACGATGCAATCGTCGCAAACCCGGTTAGCGCGATACATCTGTAACACCAAGGCTGACTAGTTTACGACTGCTGCGCAGCCGGACGTAGCCTCGTTCCTTCGGCAACTGCTACAAGTTATTCATCAGCTTGCATCACCTGGCTGTAAAACAACCATTCCTGCTCCAGCGCGTGGGCCTGATTGCTGGCTTTGCGAAAACCGTGGCGTTCGTCAGGGTAGTAATGCGCTTGGGCCGGGATGCCGTTGTCTTGCAGGGCCTGGAGCATGTCGCGGGTTTGTTGCGGCACCACGACGGCGTCCAGTTCGCCTTGGAAGAAAATCACCGGCACGCTGATCTGGCTGGCGAACAGCAATGGAGTACGCGCCGCGTAGCGTGCTGCGTCGCGCTCGGGATCGCCAATCAGCCAGTCCAGGTAGTCGCCTTCAAACTTGTGGGTAGCGCGCGTCAGTGCAATCGGGTCGCTGACGCCATACAGGCTGGCGCCTGCGCGGAACACCTGGTTGAACGCAAGTGCGCACAAGGTGGTGTAACCGCCCGCGCTACCGCCGCGAATAAATGCGTTGTCGGGATCAATCAGTCCCTGTTCGGCGAGATAACTGACAACTGAGCAGGCATCTTCGACATCCACCACTCCCCATTCCAGATGCAGGGCTTGGCGATATTCGCGGCCATAGCCGCTGCTGCCGCGATAGTTGAGGTCGGCCACGGCAAAGCCGCGCTGGGTCCAGTACTGAATACGCGGGTCGAGCATCGGGTAGCAGGCAGAAGTCGGTCCGCCGTGAATAAATACCAGCAATGGCGGTTTGCTTTCGCCGTGCATCGACGGGTAGAAAAACCCGTGAGCCTGGCCACCGCCCGAAGGATAGCGCAGGGTTTGCGGACGGCTGATGCGCTCGGGTGGCAACGGCGCCGCGCCACCGGCCAGCACGTCCACCTGGTGGTCGGCGCGGCGAATACGGACCACCGCTGAAGGGCGTACCGGTGATGCGGCGATGCAGTAAATAAACTCGTCATCCAGCGCCAGGCTGCGAAAATGACTGTAATCGCCGGTGAAGTCTTCAAGGTTACCGTCAGCCGAGCGGATGCCCAAATGTCCGAAACCGGCTTCGGTCCAACTGGCCAGATAGGTCTGTTCACCCAGGGGCAGCCAGGTACAGGTACCTAACTGCCAGGGAGCCGGGGCGTGATCGGCGCGAGCCCCGGGTGCGGGCACCAGGCCTTCGCCGGACTCAGCCCACGGCTGCCAGAAACCTGCACGGTCGGTCAGGCAATGCAGGCGGTTGTGTTCGTCGAAGCGCGGCTGTTGCAGCGATTCTTCGGCCAGATCACCGGCCAGACATTGCGCGGTATTCCAGAGACCTGCGTTTTGGCCTTCGGCCAGCATCAGGCGGGTCGATGTCCACGGCTGATGCGGGCGGCTCCACTCAACCCAGGCCAGGCGTTGGCCGTCAGGGCTCAGCGCGGGCGCTGCATAGAAGTCGGCACCTTCGGCCAATACCCGGCGCTCAAGGGTACTGAGGTTGATGCTGACCAGTCGATGCTGATCAATATTCTCTTCGACGGCCAGCACCAGCCCGGCAGCAAACTGCAGGCCGCCGTAGCGGCATGTGCCTTGGGTCAGCGCTTGTGGGGCGGTGCCGTCCAGAGGTTGCAAGTACAGTTGTTGATCGGCTTCGTTGACGAACACCACGGCCTCATCGCTCAGGCAAAACGCGCCACCGCCGTACTCGTACACCCTGCTGCGTGCGCTGAAACCGCTGGGCGTCAGGCAATGTGCCAGGCCATCGCGCCAGTGCCAGATGCGGGAGGCGGCGTCTTGTGGGCGATATTCATTCCAGAACAGGCCCTGTGGGCCGACTCGCAACTCTGCGAAATCGACCCCGGCGGCAACGGCGAGTGCGGCGCTGAATGGTTCAGCTTTTAGCGATGAGGCGCGAGTTTCGTTCATTTCGGAAGGCCAATTGTTCGATGGTCTGGGTGGCGTGCTCGGCTTCTTCGCGCGCCTTGAGAATCAGGTCGTGTTGTGGCGATTTGCTGCAGACCGGGTCGGCATTGCTGGCGTCTCCGGTGAGCATAAAGGCCTGGCAACGACACCCGCCGAAGTCCTTTTCTTTCTCGTCGCACGAGCGGCAGGGCTCGGGCATCCAGTCATAACCGCGAAAACGGTTGAAGCCAAACGAGTCGTACCAGATGTGCTGCATGCTGTGGTCGCGCACATTGGGAAACTCGACCGGCATTTGCCGTGCACCATGACACGGCAGTGCCGTGCCGTCAGGTGTCACGGTCAAAAAGATGCTGCCCCAGCCGTTCATGCAGGCTTTGGGGCGCTCTTCGTAATAGTCCGGAGTGACGAAAATCAGCTTGCAGGGATGCCCTTCGGCTTCAAGCTTGGCCCGGTATTCATTGGTGATGCGCTCAGCCCGGACAAGCTGTTCCTTGGTCGGCAGCAGGCCAACGCGATTGAGCTGGGCCCAGCCGTAGAACTGGCAGGTGGCGAGCTCGACAAAGTCGGCCCCAAGGGCGATGCACAGCTCGATGATGCGGTCGATCTTGTCGATGTTGTGCCGGTGGGTGACGAAGTTCAGCACCATCGGATAGCCGTGGGCTTTTACGGCGCGGGCCATTTCGAGCTTTTGCGCGAAGGCCTTTTTCGAGCCCGCCAGCAGGTTGTTCACTTGCTCGTCGCTGGCCTGGAAACTGATCTGGATATGGTCCAGCCCGGCTTTTTTGAAGTCGCTGATTTTTTGCTCGGTCAGGCCGATGCCCGAGGTGATCAGGTTGGTGTAGAAGCCAAGCGTGCGGGCCTCGCCGATCAGCTCTGCCAAGTCCTGACGCACCAGCGGCTCGCCACCGGAGAACCCAAGCTGAGCGGCGCCCATCTCCCGTGCTTCGCGAAAGACCTTGATCCACTGCTCAGTGCTTAGCTCTTTGCCTTGCTGGGCGAAGTCCAGCGGGTTGGAGCAATACGGGCATTGCAGCGGGCAACGATAGGTCAACTCGGCCAGCAGCCACAGCGGCAGGCCCACGTCGGGCTTGGGGGGCAACGGCGTCAGGCGGTCAGGCGAGTTCGATCCAGTGCTCTGCACGAGCGACCTCCATAAATTGCTCGATGTCGGCACCGAGCTCAGGTACGCCGGGGAACTGTTTGTCCAGTTCACCAATAATGGCCGCGACATCGCGTTGGCCATCGATCAGGCCGCCGATCAGTGCGGCGCTTTCATTGAGTTTGATCATGCCTTCGGGGTATAGCAGCACATGGCCTTTTTGCGCGGGTTCGTACTGAAACCGGTAGCCGGTACGCCAGGTGGGGATTTTGCTGCGATCGAAGTTCATAAGGTGATTCCTTTATGCCAGACCCGTTCGCTGGTCACGCTGTGATAAGGCGGGCGGTCCAGTTCGTAGGCCATGGTCATGGCATCGAGCATGCTCCAAAGGATGTCGAGTTTGAACTGCAGAATTTCCAGCATGCGCTGCTGGCCCGCGTAGGTGGTGTAGTGCTGCAGGGTGATCGCCAGCCCGTGCTCCACGTCGCGTCGGGCCTGGCCCAGGCGAGTGCGGAAGTACTCATAGCCGGCCGGGTCGATCCACGGGTAATGCTGGGGCCAGCTGTCGAGTCGCGACTGGTGGATTTGCGGCGCGAACATCTCGGTCAGCGAGCTGCTGGCGGCTTCCTCCCAACTGGCGCGGCGGGCGAAGTTTACGTAAGCGTCCACCGCGAAGCGCACGCCGGGCAGTACCAGCTCCTGGGAGCGCAGTTGGTCCGGGTCCAGGCCGACTGCTTGGCCCAGGCGCAGCCAGGCTTCGATGCCGCCGTCTTCACCGGGGGCGCCGTCGTGGTCGAGCAGGCGTTGAATCCATTCGCGACGTACTTCGCGATCCGGGCAGTTGGCCAGGATGGCGGCGTCCTTGAGCGGGATATTGACCTGATAGTAGAAGCGGTTGGCGACCCAGCCCTGAATCTGCTCGCGGGTCGCGCGGCCTTCGTACATTGCCACCTGATAGGGGTGGTAGATGTGGTAATAGGCGCCTTTGGCACGCAGGGCGGCCTCGAATTCGGCGGTTGAGAGTGGGACTTGGGTCATCGGGCGCCTCCAAAAAATGCTTTTGTAGCCGCTGCCGCAGGCTGCGATAAGGGCCGTAGACCCTTCATAACGACGAGGCCGCTAGGCAGCCATCGCAGCCTGCGGCAGCGGCTAAAAAGTTGGATGGTTCAATTACAACTCGATACTCATGCCATCAAAGGCCACTTCAACCCCCCGGCGCACCAGTTCGGCACGTTCGGCAGAGTCTTCGTCGAGGATCGGGTTGGTGTTGTTGATGTGAATAAGTACTTTGCGCTGCTCCGGCAGTTGCTCAAGCACGTCGAGCATGCCGCCGGGACCGTTTTGCGCCAGGTGGCCCATTTCGCGGCCGGTACGGGTGCCGACGCCACGGCGCTGCATTTCGTCGTCATCCCACATTGTGCCGTCCACCAGCAGGCAGTCGCTGCCGGCCATGATTTCGAGCAGCGGCGCATCAACCTTGCCCAGTCCAGGCGCATAGAACAGCTTGCCACCGGTGCGCAGGTCTTCGACGATCAGGCCAATGTTGTCACCTGGGTGCGGGTCGAAACGGTGCGGCGAATAAGGCGGTGCTGCACTGCGCAATGGCAGCGTGCTGAAACGCAGGTTGGGGCAGGCCGGGATGGTGAACGAGCCTTCAAGCTCGATGCGGTTCCAGTTCAGGCCCCCGTTCCAGTGCTTGAGCATGGTGAACAGCGGGAAGCCGGTGCTCAGGTCTTCGTGGACCATATCAGTGCACCACACATCATGTGGGCAGCCTTCGCGCAGGCTGAGCAGACCAGTGGTGTGGTCGATCTGGCTGTCCATCAGGATGATCGCGCTGATCCCGGTATCACGCAGGGCGCGGCCCGGTTGCATCGGGGCGAAGCTTTGCAGCTGGGCGCGAATATCGGGCGAGGCGTTGCATAGAACCCAGTTCACGCCGTCATCGGAAATCGCAATGGAGGACTGGGTGCGGGCGGTGGCGCGCAGGCTGCCATCACGAAAACCCGAGCAGTTGACGCAATTGCAGTTCCACTGCGGGAATCCGCCGCCAGCGGCGGAACCTAGAATCTGGACGAACATGAGGTGTTCTCTTGCGAAGCTGAAAATAAAAACGCCCCGGCGAACCGAGGCGTTGGGTTGCCCTGCTTGGCTCTTTTATTCAAGAGACAGGCAGATCAACGGCTTGCGAAGTACATGGTGACTTCAAAGCCAATTCGCAGATCGGTGTAAGCGGGTTTAGTCCAAGCCATTAGGTGACTCCTTCAGCGGGTGGGTGAATGGGTGTCTCTTGATTAGTCCAGCTCCCTAAGGAGTTGTTCAAAAGCTTAGGGAGCAATATTACTAAATTTAACTGTTTTTGAACGCCCAATGTCGGAGAAAGCTAATTACAGGGTTGGTAACGATCAGCTTCTCCCTTGATAAAACGTTTCAGTTGGTGGACTTGTTGCAAGATACAGCCAGCGGCTGGCGGGCGAGTTAATTTGCTCGGCAGCTTTCAGTGTAGTGCCTGTATCCATCGTCATAAGTGCAGTGTAGAGACCCGTCAGGTAATCCGACGGGTGGCCTGCCAACTTTGCTTGCCATACCAATTCACTGGCCTGAAGCACGCCCAGGGCCTCGGTCGAGAATTGTTGTGCCAAGGCTGAGCGGGTCTGTGTGAAAGTTGTTTCATCCAGTGCCGAGATCAGACTCGGCAAATTGGCGAGGAAATTTCGGATGTGATCAAGGATTTGCGCCGTAGATGCGTGGGGCGATTGCACGCCGAACAGCAGGCCGGTTTGGCCATTGATTTGGCGCAGGCCACTGAATACCGCATAACCCAATTGCAGCTCGACTCGCAGGCGTTGGTAGAACGGGGTTTGCGCCACTTGGGCGAGCAGGCGCCAGGCGGCTTCGTCAGCCAGTGTTGCTGCTGGAACGGTGCAAAACAGGATGAGTGCCTGTTCACTGGAATCGCAGTTTTCGGTGTGCCAATGGCGTTGGGTCCGCGGTTCAGAGTGCTGTACAAGCTGCGCATCCGGAGTACCGGGGACCTTATTCAGTACGGGTGTGATCAGGGCGTGCGTGGCGGCTGGCAGCCCTACCGCCAGCCCGTCCCAGCGTGCCTGGCCCCAGCAGTGTTGCAGGTCGCTGACGGCAGACCCGCTAACGGGCTGGCATAGCTCGGGCAGGCGCTCAAGCAGTTGGCGAATCGGCATCAAGGGTGCGGCAGGTGGCGTGTAGCTTGGCTGTTCATTTGCAGGCGCGCTGAGTGTGCGCAACGCGTGTTCCAGAATGGCGGGCATCGGCTCATGGAAACCGTGCATTTTAAGTAGCCAGTCATTACCCGCGCCAGTGAGCGAAAGTTCGACCCCGGCTTCGCGAGCATCAAGTACAAGCGAGCGCAGGCTTGTTTGCAGCGCTCTCAGCAGGCTGATGGCAGGGGCTGCGGACAACCGCCAGCGCAGGTAAATCGCGGCCTCGCCGTTATGGCCGGGGATAGCCGTGCTGAAACTCATGGCGGACACGTCACGGCGACTGCGCAAACGATCCTGCGCAAAGGTTCGCAAGCCTCGGTGAGCGCTGGTTTGTCCGCGAATCAGACCGGCATTGAGCGGTTCTTTCGCCGCGTGCAGAAACGGATTGGGTGCAGGCAGTTGCCAGTCATATTGCGATGACGGCATTGCGCTTGGCTGCATCTGTTCCAGTACTGTCTTGAGGGTAGATGTGTCCTGGTCTGACAGGCCGGGTGTGCGATCCTCACAATCGCTGCGGGCCAGTTCCAGTGCACTGCTGACATCTTGCTGGCGCTGTTGCAGTAGGCGGAACTCTTCACGCAGCGCTGGCCAATCCTGTTGTGCGCTGAAAAACGCCAGCCAGTCATGGAAAGTGTCGCGGATTTGCGAGGCATGTTGAGCAATGTCGGTAGCGGCAGTGAACTCAACGTGCAGCAGGGCCTGGCCATTGAAGCGATAGAGCGGCGTGGCCTTCAGGGTGTCGATCAGTTGCTGCTGGCGCAAGTGTGCGAGGAGACCGCCGGTTTTGTCGGTATTGATCCAGTGGCACAGAAACTCCAGGGCTTTAGCGCACGCGAGCGGCAACTGTTCGAGGGCGAACATCAGGTTCAGGCGCGGGCCGTCGATGTGTTGATAGTGCGGTTCGGTGCTGGCCATCAGGGTCGGTGCACTGGCCTGTTGAACGCGGTCGCCGCGCAGCAGTGCGGCGCTATAGCGTTCAGCCAGGGCAATCAGGTCTTGCGCTGATTGCGGGCCAGCCAGGCTCAAGGTCATTTGCCCGGTCTGATAGTACTGCTGGTAAAAGTCCTTTAGAGCCTGCTGAAAACTCGCACGCGGTACTGGCAAGCTATACCGGTTGCCCGCATGGAACGCCCGTAACGGGTGAGCCGGGTTCAGGGGCTGGAAAAGTTTCATCTCGCGCTGTGCCGAAGTCTCACGGGCCCAGGCAATAAATTCGGCATGTAGCACTTCACGTTCGCGTAGTTGTTCATCCAGATTCATGCGCGGGTGGGCGAGCATGTCGCACAAGCGCTCAACACCGCCATCAAAGGCTGCGGTCGGCAGTTCGAAAAAGAAGTCGGTGTGTCGTTCGCAGGTTTTGGCATTCACTTGGCCGCCGTGGCGCTGCACGTAAGCCATCAGGCTGTCTGGTGCCGGGAAGCGCTCGGTGCCCAAAAACAGCAAGTGCTCCAGAAAGTGTGCCAGGCCGGGCCAGGCTGCGGGCACGTCGTGACTGCCTGCGGCAACCCGTAAAACGGCCGCGCAGCGCTTAAGGCGCGGCTCATGGCGCACGCAAAGAGTCAGACCGGATTTACAGGTCAAACGTTGGGTGTGAGGGTGGTTCAGCGCAGGCATGGGCACTTCCGGAACAGAGAAGCGCTCATGCTAGCGGATTTAGCGCGTGCTCAGCTCGCGATAAAGCTCGGGGCGACGGTCTGCCAGGTAGAAATTTCCAGTTTTGGCATCCAGCAACTGTTGGCGTTCCAGGGTGGCGGTTATCAGGGCTTCGTCTTGTTGGGCCAGCGCAACTTGCAAGCCGTTGGGGGCGGCGATACTGCTTTGGCCGCAGTAATGAATGCTGCCTTCGCGCCCGCAATAGTTGGCATAGGCCACATAGCATTGGTTCTCGAAGGCTCGGCAACGCACAGTGACATCGGCAATAAAGTCGTACGGCGCCATGTTGGCGGTAGGTACCACGATCAGTTCGGCTCCGGCCAAGGCCAGGCGGCGGGTGTTTTCCGGGAACTCGATGTCGTAGCAAATCAGCAGGCCAAGCTTCCAGCCATTGAGTTCGAAAACCGGGAAGGCGTCGGGGCCTTTGGTGAACATCGAATGGTCGAGCTCGCCGAACAGGTGGGTTTTACGGTAATTGCACAGGCTTTTGCCGTGGGCATCAATCAACTGCACGCTGTTGTAGATATGCCCGTTTTCGCCGCGCTCGGGGTAGCCATACACAATTGCCATGCCAGTGGCTTTGGCCAGTTCGGCGATCTGCCGTGCTGCTTCGCCGTCGTTGGCTTGCGCAAGTCTGGTCACCGCCTGCACGCCGATGTTGTAGCCGGTGAGGAACATTTCGGGTAGGACCAGCAGGTCGACGTCCTTGCTTCGCCGGGCAATTTCACTCAAGCGTTGCAGGTTGCCCGCGACATCCAGCGGTAGAGGCGGGCATTGGTAAAGGGCGACGCGCATGGGGCTCTCCTGTTAATCAACGCTGTAGCCGCTGTCGCAGGCTGCGATGGAGACCGCAGGGCTGGTTTTTTAAAGCCAAGGTCCTGCGGCCCTTTTCGCAGCCTGCGGCAGCGGCTACAGGTGGTGTTTATCAATCCGGCAAGGCAATCGGGCCGATTTCGTGGAACACATCCCCCGGGCCAGGGTTCTCGGCAGGGGTGCTGCCGCCGAAGTGGGTCATGATGCCCCATACCGCGTTCAATGAGGTCTGTACCGCACCTTCAACCCAGGCCGGAGTCCACGATACGTCATCGCCGGCAATGAAAATACCGCGTTGCTCAGCCGGCATTTCCTGTTGCATGAAGTGCGAGTACATCCGCTGGTTATAGCGGTAATGTCCCGGCAACGCACCCTTGAACGCGCCAAGAAAGTGCGGGTCTGCTTCCCACGATACGGTGATCGGATCGCCGATGATGCGGCTGGCGATATCCACTTTCGGGTAAATCTTTTTCAGCGAGTCGAGGGCCAGCTTCACGCGTTTTTCGACAGGGTGCGGGAGCATTTTCAGCGCATCGCTCATCCATGAGTACGACAGGCAAATCACCCCCGGTTTGTCGTCGCCGTTGTCGAACAGGTAAGTCCCTCGAGTCAGGCGGTCGGTGAGGGTCATGCTCATCAGGTCGCGGCCGGTTTCCGGGTCTTTGTCTTTCCAGAACGGGCGGTCGACCATGACGAAGGTTTTCGATGATTGCATGTAGCGCGTGCGGTCCAGCGCCATCCACACCTTCTGTGAGAACAACGACTCTTCGCAATCGATCTGAGTGGTCAGCAGCCAGCTTTGGCAGGTGACCAGCACGGCCTCATAAGGGCGCGTGACACCGAGAATGTCGGTAACAGAAAACAGCCCGTCTGGCGTACGAGAAATAGCTTTGACCCCGGTACGTGGTGCGCCGTGGTGCAGCGAACTGAGACTGGTGCCAGCAGGCCAATGGGCGCAACGCTCGGGGGCGTGGCGCCAGATCCCTAGCGGCACTTGTTCGACACCACCGACGACAAGATGTTGATGGTCGTCGCAGTTGGTCATCACCACGCGGAAGATTTCGAGCATCGAGTTGGGGAAGTCCGAGTCCCAACCACCGGTGCCGAAGCCAACCTGGCCAAACACTTCACGGTGCTGGAACGAGAGCTTGGCGAAGGCCTTGGACGTGGCTACAAAGTCGTAGAACGTGCGGTCGTCCCACAGCGGAACCAGCGTATCCCACAGCTCTTTAAGACGGGGCACGTCACGGTCACGGATAGCTTGCTGGATATCGCCAAAGCGCGAGCCTTCTTCCAGAGCGTCAGCCCAAGCGTCGGCTACTTCCTGGAACAGTGCAGGCAGATCCGCCAGTTTTTGTGCGTAGAAGGTTTGGCCTTCGAGGTCGATCACGGTACTGCCCGAAGCGGGCGTCAGCGGGTTGGGAAAGGGTTTGGTCTCCAGCCCCAGCTTGTCGACGTAGTGGTAAAACGCCGTGGAGGACACCGGGAAGCGCATTCCGCCCAGCTCGGCGATCACCCCTTCGCTGCCTTCAAAGGCTTGCGAGCGCAACCGTCCGCCCATTTTCGAGGCTTCATAGACTACGGGTTTGAGGCCCAGCTTCATCAGTTCATAAGCGGCCACCATTCCGGCCATCCCGGCCCCGACAATCGCCACCTCAGAGCCCAGCTTGTCAGCCGGAATGCTGCCCAGGCCCGCGGGGTGTTCGATCCAGTCATCGAAGGCAAACGGAAAGTCCGGGCCGAAGATGGTGATGGGCTTTTTTCCGTCGATAGGGTGGCGATTATTCTTGTTCATGGCTGACCTTGCTGGCGACCCAAGCATTACCTTGAGTATAGGAAAAGACAGGCACCATGATAGGGAGCGTAGAAGACGTTAATAAGACGCAAATTGTCGTCGTTATGGCTTTTATTTAGTCGATGTGACGAACATAGCGCTCAAAATGACTTATCCACGATCTACTTTGCTGCTGAGGATGATTGAAGTGGTGGTTTTCTCGACGCCTTCGACGCTACCGATCTGATCGAGCAATTGATCCAGTTGCTCGGGAGAGTCACTACGCAGCCAGGCCACGTAATCGAATTCGCCACTGACCGCGCACAGTTGCTGCACCTGGGCCATTGCGCTCAAGCGCCGTACCACCTCTTTGCCGGAGCGTGGCTGCACGGTAATCCCGACATAGGCCTGCAAACCGCCATCAATCAGGCGCTGCCCCAAGCGAACCCCGTAGCCAGTAATTACCCCGGTTTTCTCCAGCCGCGCCAGCCGTGACGTCACGGTGGTGCGCGCAATCCCCAACTGGCGTGCCAGCATCGCCACGCTTTCACGGGCATTGAGCTGCAAGGACGCGATCAGTTGACGGTCGATTTCGTCCAGTGCGGGAGGGCGGGTGTCAGGCACGAGGAGGCTCCAGAAACACGAAAGCCGCGCAGTGCGCGGCTTTGAGTATGGTGGGCCCAGTAGGACTCGAACCTACGACCAAGGGATTATGAGTCCCCTGCTCTAACCAACTGAGCTATAGGCCCTCAGTAGGTCGCGGATTATAGCGACGGTTTCTCGGTAGTGCTATCCGAAAAATCTGAAATAGAGCTGCGAAGGAAGGTCGCTGCGAATTTTTCGGGAAGTAACGGGGGGCTGACGAGGTCACCCTGGATCAGTTCGCAGCCTGCCTGCGTCAGGAATGCTTGTTGCTCCCGGGTTTCAACACCGTCGGCAATGATGGTGAAGTGCATGCTGTGCCCCAGTGCAATGATGGCGTGTACGATCGCGGCATCATGGGTGTCGTCGGGGAGGCCGTGTACAAATGATGGGTCGATTTTCAACGTGTCCAGCGGCAAACGCTTGAGGTAGCTGAGGGACGAGTTTCCGGTGCCGAAGTTGTCGATGGACAGTTTTACGCCCAGCTGCTCGAGTCGATGCAGGGCTTCAAAAGCTTGTTCTGTCTGACCGGTGATGAAGGTTTCGGTGATCTTCAGCTTCAGGCTGTCGGGTTTGAGCTCGCAGGTTTCTAGCAGTTGCCGGATGTGCTCCATTAGCCCCGGTTGGTACAGTTGAGCGCTGGCGAGGTTGACTGAAATCGGTCCAAAGGGTTTGTACAGCTGATTCCATGAATGCAGTTGCTGGCATGCACGCTCGAGCATCCAGTCCCCAATTTGTATGATCATTCCGTTTTCTTCGGCCAGATGAATCAAGCGCTCGTGCGAGATTTCACCGAGTAGTGGGTGGTTCCAGTACAACAGTGCTTCAGCACCGGCCAGAGTGTGGTCGCGCAGACGGATTTTTGGCTGATATCGCAGTGACACCTGGCCGCGTTCAAGGGAGCGGCGCAGTTCTTGCCCCAGCAAAATCCGTGCACTGGCTTGGGAGTTCAGATCGTGGCTGTAGCGTTCTACACGGTTACGCCCTTTGAGTTTGGAGTGGTACATCGCGATATCGGCATTTTTGACGAGTGTAGCCACGTCGCTGCCATCATCCGGGTAGACGCTGGTGCCGATGCTGGCGCTGATAAATAGCTCGTGTTCGCCTGCGAGGAAGGGCGCGTTAAAACTGGCCAGCAATTTCTCGGCAACCATCTGTGCATCGTCCGGCTGTTTGAGGCCTGGCAGCAGGATGATGAATTCATCGCCGCCCAAGCGGGCAACCGTATCTATGTCGCGAAGTTGTTCTTTCAGGCGGATGGCGATGCATTTTAATAAAAGATCGCCTACCGGGTGGCCGAGGCTGTCATTGATGTTTTTGAAGCGATCAAGGTCCAGAAACAATACGGCGCTGTATTGGCCATTACGACGCTGATTGGCGAGCACCTGGCGCAGCCTGTTTTCGAACAGTAAACGGTTGGGCAGGTTGGTCAGTGGATCATGGTGTACCTGGTGATCAAGGCGTGCCTGGGCGTGTTTGAGGGTGGATATATCAGAGAAAACGGCGACAAAGTGGGTGACCAGATTATCGCTGTCGCGCACCGCGCTAATGGTCATCCAGTTGGGGTAGATTTCGCCATTTTTGCGTTTGTTGCTGATCTCCCCCTGCCAGTTGCCACCGGTCGAGAGCTGGTACCACATGGCAGTAAAGAATGCGCTGTCGTGTTGGCCGGAAGCCAGGATGCGCGGGGTGCGACCCAGGACTTCACTCTCGCTGTAACCGGTGATTTCGGTGAAAGCCCGGTTCACTGCGGTGATTTTTTGTTGGGGGTCGGTAAAAACGATGCCTTCTGCCGTGCTGTCAAATACGGTGGCCGTTTGCAGCAGTTTTTCCTGCATCTGGTGGCGTTCGGTGATATCGCGGGCGATGGTCAGTATGCAGTTTTCGGTTCCGATCATCAGTGGGCAACTGGATATTTCACAGAGCCGAATTCGTCCGTCCTTGTGGCGAATATTGCATTTGAAATCACGCACAAAGCCATCTTTCTCCAAACGTGTCAGCAGTTCGAGGCGTTGTTGCAGATCGGCCCACAGTTGCAGCTCCAGTGTCGAGTGAAGCAGGGCACTGGCACTGTCATAGCCGCTGAGGTGGCAAAACCCTTCATTTATCTCGATCAGCAGGCCATCGCTTTGTCGACTCAATACCAGGCCATCAGGGGATGCATGAAATGCCTTGGCAAATTTTTCCTCGGAGAGGCGCAAGGCCTCTTCGATCTGTTTGGTCTCGCTGATGTTGATCATCAGGCCGCGCAGTAGGGCCTGTTGATGGTGGGTTGTGATGCTGGCAATGTCGCGTAGCCACAGGATGTTGCCGTCAGCGGTAATCACGCGATAGTCAATGCTGTGGTCGTGGCCTGCACTGATTTCCCTGGCGCGACAGGCCTTGGTGCGGGCCAGGTCGTCGGGGTGCAAAATCTTGTTCCAGAACCCAGGGCTTACCCAGTCTGCGATCGGGTAGCCGAGCAAGGCTTCGGCCTGGGGCGAGACGTAGGTGTAGGTATCGCCATCCAGAGGCGCTTCCCATGCGATAGCTGAAAGACTTTCTATCATGCCCCTGTAGTGATATTCGCTGCTGCGCAGTTCCTGTTCGAGCGCCGTCCGCCGTGAGATTTCGGAGCTCAGGCGGCGGTTGATGCGGATGACCACGAGCAGAACGATGAGCAATAGTAGCGCGCCGGGAAGGACATACAGCAGCAAGGGTCGCCACAGTGCTCGATAGTCAGTGGTGTCGCCGGTCCAGTGCTGCTGAAGGCTTTCGGCTTCACTTGGGCTTATGTCGGCCAGTACTTTGTCGAGCAGTCCAAGCAAGACCGTCTGACTTTTCGGAACGGCCATGGCCAATTGAAAGCGATAAGGCGTTTCCCCGCTGACGTAGAGGCCATCGAGCTTGAGCTGACGCAAACTCCAGACGCTTGAAGCCAGATCGCCGACCATGGCGTCCACTTGGTCGGTGGCCAATGCTTGAAGCGCCGAGCTGACGTTGGGCAGTGCGACGATGTTCAGGTCAGGGTGTTGAGTGCGCAGCAGTTCGTGGGGGGCGTAGTTCTCGACTACGCCTACTCTGAGGCCATATAGCTCTTCAAGGTCTTTCGGGGCAGCGCCTCCCTTGTGGGCCAGGATGACGATGGGGAAGTCCAGGTACGAGCGGGTAAACGCAAGGCGTTTCTGGCGCTCAGGGGTCGACATGACGCCGGGCAGCCAGTCGATGCGCCCTTCTTTAGCCTGCTCTAATACTTCACCCCAGTTCGAGGCTTTAACCGGTTTGGTGGTGACCCCCAGCCGGTTTTTAATCAGGCGCACATAGTCGGCAGCCAAGCCGGTATAGACACCCTCATGGTTAAGGAACTCGAATGGCGGCCACGTGGTATCGATGCCGAGGAGCAGTTCAGGATGATTTTTAAGCCACTGCTGTTCTTCATCGGTGAACGTCAGGGCACAGGTGCCGGAGGTCCAGGCGACAAGCGACAGAAGCAGGATGGGCAGCAAGCGTGACATGCGCGTCCCTTCAGTGCGCTTGGATGCATGCAGTGTAGTCGGGCAATTGCGGGGGTGGGGGCAGGAGGTTTTTTAGCTATAAAGCAAAACCCCCGGCAGGGCCGGGGGTTTTGTTATCACTCGTCGAGGAAGGAGCGCAAATGCTCGCTTCTCGTCGGGTGGCGCAGCTTGCGCAGCGCCTTGGCTTCGATCTGACGAATACGCTCACGGGTAACGTCGAACTGCTTACCAACCTCCTCAAGGGTGTGGTCGGTATTCATGTCGATACCGAAACGCATGCGCAGTACTTTGGCTTCACGTGCCGTGAGGCCGCCGAGTACGTCGCGTGTCGCTTCTTTAAGGCTCTCAACGGTAGCAACATCGATTGGCGACTGCATGGTCGAGTCTTCGATGAAGTCACCCAGATGGGAGTCTTCGTCATCACCGATCGGGGTTTCCATGGAGATCGGCTCTTTAGCGATCTTCAATACCTTGCGGATTTTATCCTCAGGCATTTCCATGCGTTCGCCCAGCTCTTCCGGGGTCGGTTCGCGACCCATTTCCTGCAACATCTGGCGGGAAATACGGTTGAGCTTGTTGATCGTCTCGATCATGTGCACCGGAATACGGATGGTGCGGGCCTGGTCGGCGATCGAGCGAGTGATCGCCTGACGGATCCACCAGGTGGCATAAGTCGAGAATTTGTAGCCGCGGCGGTATTCAAACTTGTCTACCGCTTTCATCAAGCCGATGTTGCCTTCCTGGATCAGATCGAGGAACTGCAAGCCACGGTTGGTGTACTTCTTGGCGATGGAGATCACCAGACGCAAGTTGGCTTCAACCATCTCTTTCTTCGCGCGGCGGGCCTTGGCCTCACCGATCGACATGCGACGGTTGATGTCCTTGATCTCGGCAATCTTCAAGCCGGTCTCGGCTTCCAGAGCAGACAGCTTTTGCTGGCAACGGATGATGTCCGGTTGCAGGCGACCAATGGCTTCAGCGTATTTGCTTTTGCCTTTGGCCAGCGCATCGCTCCAGCTTTCGTCGACTTCGTTGCCCGGGAACAGGCGCAGGAAATCGGTACGCGGCATGCGTGCATCACGTACACACAGCTGCATGATGGCGCGCTCTTGTGCACGCAGACGCTCCAAGGCGCTGCGAACACGCTCAACCAGGCCTTCGAATTGCTTCGGGACCAGTTTGATCGGCATGAACAGCTCAGCCAGTGCAACCAGCTCGGCAATTGCCTGCTTGCTGCCACGACCGTGCTTTTTCAGTGCCTTGCGAGCGAGTTCCATCTGATCGGAAACAGCGCCAAAACGCTGAGCCGCGATGATCGGATCGGGGCCGCTTTCGACCTCTTCCTCTTCCTCGGCAGCTTCTTCCTTATCGTCCTCTTCGTCATCACCTTCGGCTTTCACCTTGGGATCGACAGGAGGCGGCACTTCGGCTGCGGGTGGTGCAATACCGTCGTCCGGGTCGATATAACCGCTCAGAACGTCGGACAGGCGACCACCTTCGGTGGTGACGCGAGTGTACTCGGAGAGAATATGGTCAACCGTGCCAGGGAAGTGCGCAATTGCGCCCATCACTTCACGGATGCCTTCTTCGATACGCTTGGCGATTTCGATTTCGCCTTCACGTGTCAGCAGTTCTACCGTGCCCATTTCACGCATATACATGCGCACTGGGTCGGTAGTACGACCAATGTCGGTCTCTACTGCCGCCAACGCTGCAGCCGCTTCTTCAGCCGCTGCTTCGTCGGTGTCGGCATCGGCCAACATAAGGGCGTCCGCATCCGGAGCACTCTCGTGTACGGGGATCCCCATGTCATTAATCATGCGGATGATGTCTTCCACTTGCTCCGGATCTGAAATATCTTCGGGCAGGTGGTCGTTGACCTCTGCGTAAGTCAGATACTTCTGCTCACGGCCGAGGGTGATCAACTCTTTGATACGAGACTGCTGTTGCGCTTTTCCGGACATAACACCCTATCCACTGAAGGTCTTGGCGGGCAAAAAACAAGCCGAGGATTATACCTTAGCTATGACCTCACGCGCCAGTTGAGGTCGGGTTCGATGCAGGATTATTGCGACTTAAAAGGTCGCGTAACTGATTTTTTTCCTCGGTACTTAGCTCGCCTTGACGTGCTTTTCGAAGAAGTTGCTCTAGATTTCGCTCGCGTTGACGAGCTGACAGGCTAGTTATGGTGTCAAAAAATTGTTGTTCAAGGTTGTCAGCATCAATTAGCCATTCCTTTTCCAGCAGTCTTTGCAGTAAACGGCCCTGTTCGGTGCCGTGCCAGCGGGACAGTAGCTGTATAGAGCTTAGCTTAGGATTTTTCTGTACGGCCTCTACCAGAGCAATCAATAGCTGATTATTAGTCTGGTCTTCAGCTGCAAAGTGCCCGGCATCTTCAACTTTCTTGGCCAGTTGTGGGTGGTGCAGCAAAGTCCGCAGAGCTGTCAGTGTAGGCGGTTCAACGCCCACGGGGATCCAGGCCTGCTCGCGTTCGCCGCCACGCTTGCCTTTTTTGTCCCAGGGTTTGTTTTCCCACTTTTTGCCGCCAGCGCCAGGCTTTTTCGGGGTCCATTCCTGTTGGGGGATGTACATGTCCGGTTGCTGGAAGTCGCTGTAGTCGGGCATCGCATCGTAATCAATGCCTGGGTCGTACGCGGGTTGTGCCTGGGCCTTGGCGGGCGCGCTTTGCGCCAGCTGGCTGACTGTTTCGCTGGTAAGGCCGGTGATTTCGCTCAGGCGCTGACGCATCAGGGTGCGCAGGTTGGCGCCCGGAACTTTGTCGATCAGCGGTGCGGCCAGCGTGGCCATATGGGCCTTGCCTTCAAGTGAACGCGGGTCGGCTTCTTCGGTCAGTTGCTGGAAGAAGTAATCGGCCAGCGGTTGTGCGTGCTGGTTGATGCGGGCCTTGAAGGCGTCGGTGCCTTCTGAGCGCACCAGGGTGTCTGGATCTTCGCCTTCAGGCAAAAACAGGAAGCGCGCGCGCCGTCCATCCTGCAGGCAGGGCAATGTGGCTTCGAGTGCGCGCCAGGCGGCATTGCGGCCTGCCTGGTCGCCGTCAAAGCAGAACAAGACACTGGGCACCACGCGAAACAGGCGTTTCATGTGCTCTTCGCTGGTGGCGGTGCCCAGTGTTGCGACGGCATTGCGCAAGCCTTGCTGGGCCAGGGCGATAACGTCCATATAGCCCTCGACCACGATGATTTCGTCGAGGCTACGATTGAATTTGCGCGCTTCGAACAGCCCGTACAGCTCCTGGCCTTTATGAAAGACCGGAGTTTCCGGGGAGTTCAGGTATTTGGGCTTGTCGTCACCCAGCACTCGACCACCAAAGGCGATGATGCGGCCGCGACTGTCGCGGATCGGAAAC
This sequence comes from Pseudomonas fragi, assembly GCF_025426255.1. Classification (GTDB taxonomy): domain Bacteria; phylum Pseudomonadota; class Gammaproteobacteria; order Pseudomonadales; family Pseudomonadaceae; genus Aquipseudomonas; species Aquipseudomonas kulmbachensis. The sequence goes on from NZ_CP104861.1 coordinate 445,977, forward strand.
ATCACGCGATCGCGAAAGCGGTCGTAGCGTTTGCCGGTCTCGGCGTTTTCCACCAGCAGGCCAGCATCGATCATGGCTTTTTGCTGAAGGGTGTCGCTGCTCAAGTGCTTGTACAGGTTGTCCCAGCCTGGCGGTGCGAAACCCAGGCCGAAATCGCGGGCGATCTCGCCGGTCAGGCCGCGGCCCTTCAGGTATTCCACGGCTGCTTTGCGTGCCGGATGGCTTTTTAAGGCCTGGCGGTAAAAGTCGGCTGCCGCAGTCAGAAGTGGGTACAGCGGAGAGTCGGTCGGTTGCCGTGGTTTATGTGGGCGACCGCTTTCTTCTCGAGGGATTTCCATGCCGGCGGCTTTGGCCAGTTCTTCGACAGCCTGGGGGAAGTCCAGGTTGTCGTGGTCCATGATGAAGCCGAGGGCGTTACCGCCTGCGCCGCAACCAAAGCAGTAATAGAACTGCTTGTCGGGGCTGACGCTGAAAGACGGAGTTTTTTCTTTATGGAAGGGGCAGCAGGCAGTGTAGTTCTTGCCGGCTTTCTTCATTTGCACGCGCGAGCTAACGACATCGACGATATCGGTACGGTTCAGAAGGTCGTCAATAAAGCTCTGGGGGATTAACCCGGCCATGGCGTTCTCGTCATCACTGCGCAGAATTGGGTCCGTCTAAAGGGCTTGGTCATCGTGCGTGCAGGCGAAAGCTCTGCTCGATCGTGGGACGTCTGCTCAATTATTTCGGGGAAGTGTATCTGTCGAAACCTGCTCAACTCATTTTAATCAGAGTCGATGGGATCGATAAGTGTCACGCTCTGAGTCCGGCGCTGACCAATGGTTGGTCTCGGATAGCTCATAAGCAGGCACTGGAGAGGTGCCTTGGGCTGATCGTCTTTAAGGAAAATCAGAGGGGTGTGCTCGTCGGTAGCCTTGGAAGGCTCGTCAGTAAAGACGTGCACCGCTGGCTATTAGGCCAGGTCTGACGTGATGTAACGCTTGTCGCGGTCGCATCTGCGGCCTTGACGATAAAGCATGTAACTTGCAACAACTGCCTACGGCCCGGCTTTAGGCCGGGCTTGGCAGAAGCGTGCAACGAACGTCTGTGTATTAGTACAGACGAACGGCGCGGCGCTGCTCGCGCTGAACTTTCTTCGCGTGACGCTTAACAGCAGCTGCTGCTTTGCGCTTACGCTCGGAAGTCGGCTTCTCGTAAAATTCGCGGCTGCGAACTTCAGCCAGAACACCGGCTTTTTCGCAGGAGCGCTTGAAACGACGCAGAGCTACGTCGAAGGGTTCGTTCTCTTTTACTTTGACGGCTGGCATCCAGAGCTACCTTCATTCATTACCGGGGTCAACGTCTCAAGGCAAAATCGCGTTGGAAGACGTCGGTTTTTAAGGGTTGCGGATGTTAACCCCTCATCGCCCGGAATGCAAAGCCTCTGATCGAAAACCGCTGGCCGGGGGCGGGAGTGGCGACTATTATGCGCGCCTTCGAATTTAGCCTCTACAAGGCGTAAACCCATGCTAGTACTGGGATTAGAAACCTCCTGCGACGAAACCGGCGTCGCGCTATACGACAGTGAACGCGGGCTTTTGGCCGATGCGCTGTTCAGTCAGATCGACCTGCACCGTGCTTATGGCGGTGTGGTTCCGGAGCTGGCTTCACGGGATCACGTAAAGCGAATGCTGCCCTTGATTCGTCAGGTGCTGGCCGAGGCCGACTGTGTGCCTACGGAGATTGATGCGATTGCCTACACGGCGGGCCCGGGATTGGTTGGAGCCCTGTTGGTTGGGGCTTCTTGCGCTCAGGCGTTGGCATTCGCCTGGGGCATACCGGCCCTTGGCGTGCATCACATGGAAGGCCATTTATTGGCCCCAATGTTGGAGGAGCAGCCTCCAGAATTCCCGTTCGTCGCTTTGTTGGTGTCGGGTGGTCATACGCAGCTGGTTCGCGTCGATGGTATCGGTCAATACGAGTTGTTGGGCGAGACTCTCGATGATGCTGCGGGCGAAGCGTTCGACAAGACCGCGAAGATGATGGGGCTCAACTATCCTGGCGGCCCTGAGATTGCGCGGTTGGCGGCTCAGGGGGTTGCAGGGCGTTTTGTGTTCCCCAAGCCCATGACCGATCGTCCGGGGCTGCAGTTCAGCTTCAGCGGCCTTAAAACCTTCGCCTTGAACACATGGCAGCGTTGTGTGGCGGCCGGAGACGATACTGAGCAAACCCGTTGCGATATCTCGCTGGCGTTCCAGCAGGCCGTGGTTGAGACGTTGACCATCAAGTGCAAGCGCGCGCTGAAGCATGCAGGCATGAAGCGTCTGGTGATTGCAGGCGGGGTCAGTGCGAATAAGGCTTTACGCGTATCGCTCGAAAAAATGCTGGGCGATATGAATGGCAATGTTTACTACGCCCGACCGGAGTTTTGTACCGACAATGGCGCGATGATTGCGTTTGCCGGTTGCCAGCGTTTGCAGGCAGGCCAGCATGAAAGCTTGGCCATCAGTGTTCAGGCGCGCTGGCCAATGGAGCAATTGAAGCCCCTGTGAAAGCAGGGGCTGGGTCGAGCGTGAAGATTTTTCATACGGTTGATTCAGAAATGCCGTTCGCGCCCAGCCATCAGGTCGCGTAAATTGCCGCGGTGGCGCCAGACAATCAGTGCGGTCAAGGCGCTCATTGGCAGCAGGGCAGCGGGCTCTTGCCAGGCCAGTAATGGCAGGGTCAGGGGTGTGGCGATCAGTGCCGCCAGAGAGCTGGTGCGGGTCAGCTGGAAGGTCAGTAGCCACGCGGCGACAGCCAGCAGTGCTGCTGGAGGGTAAAGCCCCAGCAGCATGCCGGCAGCCGTGGCGACACCCTTGCCGCCCCGAAAGCGAAAGTAGATGGGGTACATGTGCCCTACCACGGCGCAGACGCCAACCCAGGCCTGATCCTGGAGCGAAAAATCGAGTTGGTCGGCCAGCAGGACGGTTAAAAACCCCTTGCACAGGTCGCCGAGCAAGGTCAGGGCGGCAAGTTTTTTGCCGGTCAGGCGCAACATGTTGGTTGCACCCGCATTGCCCGAGCCACTCATTCGCGGATCGGGGTTTCCCGTCAGGCGGCTGAGCAAAATGGCAAAGGACAGAGAGCCGAGCAGGTAGGCGAGGATCGCCAGTAACCAAAACATGCTAACTATTCCGGGCGAGGACGCCCTGATTCTAACGGCGCATTGCGCCCTTGTCGTGCTGCGGAGAAGAGTGCTTGGACAGAGTGTTTATCGAAGGCCTGGAAGTTGACACCGTGATTGGTGCCTATGACTGGGAGCGTGGCATCCGTCAGTGCCTGCGCCTGGATCTGAGTTTCGCGTGGGATAACCGGCCGGCTGCGGCTGGTGATGATCTGACGCTGGCACTGGATTATGCGAGTGTTTCGTCGCGAATTCAGGCGTTTGCCGAGCAGGCTCAATTCCAGCTGGTCGAAACTTTCGCAGAGCGTCTGGCGCAAGTGCTGATGAGTGAGTTCAATATTCCCTGGCTGCACCTCAAACTGACCAAGCCCGGAGCCGTTGCAGCGGCCACTGGGGTGGGCGTGGAGATTGAGCGCGGATGTCGCTAACTCAGGTTTATCTCGGGCTGGGCAGCAATGTCGAGCGCGAAAAGCATTTGCTGGCGGGGCTGGACGCATTGACCGGTTTTTTGCGGGATATGCGTTGCTCGGCAGTGTTTGAAAGTCAGCCGGTGGGGATCAAAAGCGGGCCTTTTTTCAATCTGGTCGTGTCGGCGAAAACCGATTTGTCGCTGATTGATTTAAGCCGACGATTGAAGCTGATCGAGGCGGATAACGGGCGTTATGCTCAGGATCGCAAGGGCTTGCCTCTGGATATCGACGTGTTGTTCTACGGCGATCTGGTGGGAAATTTTGACGGGTTGACCTTGCCCCGTGCCGAGATTCTCAAGAACGCTTTTGTGTTGTGGCCGCTGTCGTTGATAGCGCCCGACAAAGTGCATCCAGGTGTGGGTAAGACCCTTTCTCAAATGTGGGCAGAGGCGCAGATTGATCAAGTGCTCGCGCCTGCCGCGTTTGAGTGGCGGGGTGAGCAGTTGACGCCGGTAGAGCTGCTTTTACCTTTGTAGATACTCTGTTCCAGGTCAAGCTCCCACGTTTGAAGTATCTCTGTAGCCGCTGCCGCAGGCTGCGATGGGCAGCACAGCGGCCCTTTCTTGAAGGTCCTGCGGCGCATCGCAGCCTGCGGCAGAGGCTACACAAGCTCGGTATCAGGCTTTTCCGCATCCTTGTAGGCTTGCAGTGCCTTGAGCCGTTCGCGCTTCAGCGCTTCGCCCAGTTCCGGACCTTTGTAGCCTTGCTCCAGCAATGGTTGCACCGCCACTGCCTGGGCGGCCTTCGCCGCGCCGCGCAAGTAGTCGGCTTGCGGATATGGGCGGCTTTCCAGTCCAAGGCGGCCTTTGGCGTCCATCTCGCACGCGACGATAAATTCCTCGAACCGCTGTGGTCTACGGTACACGTCAAAGCGCTGCAGTAACTCCAGTAGCGTCGAAGCCTTGAGTTCAAGGGCGCGATGACCGTGGGTGTGATATTCGCTCACCAGCAATGCCAGCTCCTGGCAATCTCGCGGAACCTTGTAGCGATCATTGACGACTTTGATCAGACGCAGCCCTTTGTGCTCGTGGGCAATGTGTCTTGGCCAGTCTTTTTCCGGAGTAAGCCCCTTGCCCAGATCGTGCAGAAGGCAGGCCCAGCGAACAGTTAGCGGCTGCTTGTGCAGCGCGGACTGTTCCAGCACGCTCAGAGTGTGTACGCCGCTGTCGATTTCCGGGTGATGGAGCGGCGGTTGTGGCACTCCAAACAGAGCGTTCACCTCGGGCAGCAGCACTTCAAGCGCGTCGCAACTGCGCAGCACTTCAATAAAAACCTGTGGCTGATCCTCCATCAAGGCGCGGGATATTTCCTTCCAGCAGCGCTCCGCAGTCAGGGCTTGCAGTTCGCCAGACCTGGATAGTTGGCGCATCAACTCCAGGGTTTCGGGCGCGATTGTGAAACCGAGGCTGGCGTAGCGCGCTGCAAAGCGGGCAACCCGCAGAACTCTGAGAGGATCTTCGGCGAATGCGGGGGAAACGTGGCGCAGAATTCGGGCTTCAAGATCGCGTTGGCCGTGGTACGGGTCCGTCACATTGCCTGCATCGTCCTCCGCCATCGCATTGATGGTCAGGTCGCGGCGAATCAGGTCGTCCTCGAGGGTGACATCGGGGCTGGCATGAAAGATAAAACCGCCATAGCCATGACCGCTTTTGCGCTCGGTGCGTGCCAGCGCATATTCGTCGCCGGTTTTGGGGTGTAGAAATACCGGGAAATCCGAGCCTACAGGGCGATACCCCAAGGCCTGCATCTGTTCGGCAGTTGCGCCGACCACCACCCAGTCAATATCGGTGACGGGCTTGCCCAGCAGGCGATCACGTACGGCGCCGCCAACTTTATAGATCTGCATAAAAAAGCCTCCGTTAGCGCGACAGGATAACCCTTGTGTCGCGTGAACGGAGGCTTGGGTGTGTTACAGGTGGATGGCGCCCATATCCAGGCGCCCGCGGTCAGAATCACCGTGATCGCCTTTTGGCGGCACATGGTGGACTTTCATTATCTGGTCGCCTTGCAGTGTCTCGAGATGGATGTCGAACCCCCACAAACGGTGCAGGTGCTTGAGGACTTCGTCGGTTGAGTCGCCTAGCGGTTTACGGTCATGTTGCTGATGGCGCAGGGTCAGTGAGCGGTCGCCACGCCGGTCGATGCTCCAGATTTGTATGTTGGGTTCACGATTACCCAGGTTGTACTGCGCGGCCAGGGTTTCACGAATGATGCGGTAGCCGTTTTCGTCGTGAATGGCAGGCACCAGCAAGTCGTCTTTTTGATCGTCGTCCATGATGCTGAACAGCTTCAGGTCGCGGATCACTTTGGGTGACAGGTATTGCAGGATAAAACTCTCGTCCTTGAAGCTGCTCATGGCGAATTTGATACTCGATAGCCAGTCGCTGCCAGCCAGGTCCGGGAACCAGTAACGATCCTCGTCGGTAGGGTGCTCGCACATGCGCCGGATATCGCAATACATCGCAAAACCCAGCGCGTAGGGGTTGATGCCGCTGTAGTAAGGGCTGTCAAAGCCGGGCTGGAACACCACACTGGTGTGTGAAATGAGGAATTCCATGATAAAGCCCTCGGTCACCAGGCCTTCGTCGTAGAGGTCGTTCATCAAGGTGTAGTGCCAGAAAGTTGCCCACCCCTCGTTCATCACTTGTGTTTGCCGTTGTGGGTAAAAGTACTGGGCTATCTTGCGCACGATACGCACGACTTCGCGCTGCCAGGGCTCCAGCAGTGGTGCGTGTTTTTCGATGAAGTAGAGGATGTTCTCCTGAGGCTCGTCGGGGAAGCGCGCGTTGTCCTTTTCGCTGAATTTGTCCGCGCTTTTAGGGATGGTGCGCCACAGATCATTAATCTGTTTTTGCAGATGCTCTTCCCGTTCCTTTTGCCGACGGCGTTCTTCTTCGGCTGAAATCGGATCGGGCCGTTTGTAACGATCTACGCCGTAGTTCATCAGGGCATGGCAAGAGTCGAGCAAGTCTTCGACCGCGTCGATGCCGTGGCGCTCTTCGCATTGCATGATGTACTGCTTGGCAAACACCAGGTAATCGATGATCGAGCTGGCGTCGGTCCAGGTGCGGAACAGGTAATTGCCCTTGAAGAAGCTGTTATGGCCATAGCAGGCATGGGCCACCACCAGTGCTTGCATGCAAATGGTGTTTTCTTCCATCAGATACGCAATGCACGGGTCAGAGTTGATGACGATTTCGTAGGCCAGCCCCATCTGGCCGCGACTGTAGGACTTCTCGGTGCTCAAGAAGTGTTTGCCGTAGGACCAATGGTGATAGCCCAGCGGCATGCCCACAGAGGCGTAGGCATCCATCATCTGTTCGGCGGTAATGACTTCGATCTGGTTGGGGTAGGTGTCCAGTGCATAGCGTTCCGCCAGGCGGCCGATTTCACGGTCGTAAGCCTGGATCAGTTCAAAGGTCCACTCTGAGCCCGTGGAGATGGGATGGCGTTTATTCTCTTTGGCGGTCATGTCACTAACCTGCGCTGGAAGAGTTCACGGAAGACCGGGTAAATATCGCCGGCCGAGACCAGTTGCTGTTGGGCGAAGGTGTCGGAAAACACCTCGCTGATACGTTCGTACTCGTACCAGAGGGCCTGATGTTCGCGCGGGGTTATCTCTACATAAGTGTAGTACTGCACGAATGGCATGATCTGGTTGATCAGTATGTCGCGGCAAATGGGTGAGTCGTCGTTCCAGTTATCCCCGTCAGAAGCTTGCGCTGCGTAAATATTCCACTCGTTGGTAGGGTAGCGTTCGGCCATGATCTCCTGCATCAGCTTGAGTGCGCTTGAGACGATGGTGCCGCCAGTTTCTCTGGAGTAGAAAAACTCCTCCTCATCGACCTCGCGCGCACTGGTGTGATGGCGAATAAACACAACTTCAATCTTGTCGTAGTTCCGTTTCAGGAACAGGTACAGCAAGATGAAAAAGCGTTTGGCGATGTCTTTTGTGGCTTGGGTCATGGAGCCTGAAACGTCCATCAGGCAGAACATGACGGCTTTTGAGCTGGGATTGGGCTGCTTGACCAGCAAGTTGTACTTCAGGTCAAAAGTATCGAGAAATGGTATGCGGTGAATACGCGCGCTGAGCTTCTCGATTTCTGCTTCGATTTCTTTAATATCGCCGAAATTGTCTGGCTCATCGCGTTTTAGCCGTTCCAGTTCGGCTTTGGCTTCCCTGAGTTTTGCCCGGCTGCTGCCGGACAAGGCAATGCGCCGCGCGTGAGCTGAGCGCAAGGTGCGGATGATATTGATGCGAGACGGGTTGCCTTCGTTGCTGATACCGGCGCGTACAGTTTTGTAAGTGTCGGTACCGGTCAGGTTGCGTTTGACCAGGTTGGGCAACTCGAGGTCTTCGAACATGAATTCGAGGAACTCTTCCTGGGTGATCTGGAATACGAACTCGTCCATGCCTTCGCCGGAATTGCCCGCCTTGCCAGGACCACCACCACCTCCCGCTCCGCCTTGAGGTCGGGGGATGTGCTCACCGCTGGTGAATTCCTTGTTGCCAGGGTGAACCACTGTCTGTTTGCCACCGCGCCCATGGTGCAACACCGGCTCGTCGATATCGCGGCCAGGGATGCTGATTTGCTCGCCATGCTCCATGTCAGTAATGGAACGGCGGCCCACGGCCTCTTCTACGGCCTTCTTGATGTGGTCACGGTAGCGCCGCAGAAAACGCTGACGGTTTACCGTGCTCTTGTTTTTGCCATTGAGGCGTCGGTCGATCACATAGCTCATGGAGCCCTCCGGGCAGCTTCAAGTTGTGAGCTGCAAGCTGCAAGAAAAAGCACGCACACGGGCTCTTCTTGCAGCTGCCGCTGGTGGCTTACAGCTGCCTTACTGCGACTTACGGACTCGCAGGTACCACTCGGAGAGCAGTCGTACTTGTTTGTCGGTGTAGCCGCGTTCGACCATTCGAGTGACAAAGTCGTTGTGTTTCTGTTGGTCTTCCTTGCTCGCTTTGGCGTTGAAGCTGATAACCGGCAGCAGGTCCTCGGTGTTGGAGAACATTTTTTTCTCGATGACTACGCGCAGCTTTTCGTAGCTGAGCCAGGTCGGATTTTTGCCGTTATTGTTGGCACGGGCACGCAGTACGAAGTTGACGATTTCGTTGCGGAAATCCTTCGGATTGCTGATGCCTGCCGGTTTTTCGATTTTCTCCAGTTCTTCGTTGAGCGCCACGCGGTTGAGGATTTCGCCGGTTTCCGGGTCACGGTATTCCTGGTCCTGAATCCAGAAGTCAGCGTAAAGCACATAACGATCGAAGATGTTTTGCCCGTACTCGCTGTAGGACTCCAGGTAAGCGGTCTGGATTTCCTTGCCGATAAACTCGATGTAGCGCGGCGCCAGGTATTCTTTGAGGAAACGCAGGTAACGCTCGCGGGTTTCGGGCTGGAACTGCTCCTGTTCGATCTGTTGTTCGAGCACGTAGAGCAGGTGAACCGGGTTGGCGGCAATTTCGTGCGGGTCGAAGTTGAATACCTTGGACAGGATCTTGAACGCGAAGCGGGTCGAAAGGCCGTTCATGCCTTCGTCGACGCCTGCGTTGTCGCGGTACTCCTGGATGGACTTGGCTTTGGGATCGGTGTCCTTGAGGTTCTCGCCGTCATAGACCCGCATTTTGGAGTAGATGTTGGAGTTTTCCGGCTCTTTGAGGCGTGAGAGTACGGTGAACTGGGCCAGCATTTTCAGGGTGTCAGGTGCGCAATGGGCTTTGGCCAGTGAGCTGTTGAACAGCAGTTTGTCGTAGATTTTTACTTCGTCACTGACACGCAGGCAGTACGGCACTTTGACGATGTAGATCCGGTCGATAAACGCTTCGTTGTTTTTGTTGTTGCGGAAGGTGTGCCACTCCGACTCGTTGGAGTGGGCCAGCAGGATGCCCGTAAACGGAATCGCGCCCAGGCCTTCGGTACTGTTGTAGTTGCCCTCCTGGGTGGCGGTCAGCAGTGGGTGCAGCACCTTGATCGGTGCCTTGAACATCTCCACGAACTCCATCAGGCCCTGGTTGGATCGGCACAGTGCGCCGGAATAGCTGTAGGCGTCTGCGTCGTTTTGCGGGAATTCTTCGAGCTTGCGGATATCGACCTTGCCCACCAGTGCCGAAATATCCTGGTTGTTCTCATCGCCTGGTTCAGTCTTGGCCACTGCGATCTGGTTGAGGATCGAAGGGTAGAGCTTGACCACGCGGAACTGACTGATATCGCCACCGAACTCGGCCAGACGCTTGGTGGCCCACGGCGACATGATGGTGCTCAGGTAGCGTTTCGGAATGCCGAAGTCTTCTTCGAGGATTGCGCCATCTTCGGTGGCGTTGAACAGGCCCAAAGGCGACTCAAAGACCGGTGAGCCCTTGATTGCGTAGAAAGGGACTTTTTCAATCAGTTGTTTCAGCTTTTCGGCAAGCGATGACTTGCCGCCCCCGACCGGGCCCAGCAGGTAGAGGATTTGTTTCTTTTCTTCCAGACCCTGCGCGGCATGGCGGAAGTAGGAAACGATCTGGTCGATGCATTCTTCCATTCCGTGGAAGTCTTCAAAGGCCGGATAGCGGCGAATCACTTTGTTGGAGAAGATTCGCGACAAGCGAGAGTTGTTGGAGGTGTCCAGCAGTTCCGGTTCACCAATGGCCAGCAGTAGCCTTTCAGCGGCAGAGGCATAAGTGCTTTTGTCTTGCTTGCACAGCTCAAGATACTCCTGGAGCGTGAGCTCTTCCTGGCGTGTGGATTCAAAGCGTTGTTGGAAGTGGCTAAAAATACTCATGACGTCACCTCGCTCGATACGTGGAGTCGGCGATAGACCGGTCAGTTCGAGTGCTGGCATGCAGCAGCATTTCAGCTGCTGTGTACCCCCCAGGACACCATCAAGGTGGCTAAGCCCTTGAAGTTACTACCGATGATCCATTCGCCGGTGTACCGGCTCTCCCCAGATTTGGATGGCCTGAGGTAAAGGATAGTTGGTAATCCGCAAGGTCAAGGCGCGATGCATGAATTGTTGCGTTTGACCGTTGGTCAGGAAGGGCGCCAGCCCACTGATCACGGGGGCTGGCGTAAATAAAAATATTATTCGTTTGTGCTTTGAGCGGTTTCGGCTGGATAGGTTGTACGCCACAACTCGAAGCCGCCATCCAGGCTGTAGACCTCGCTAAAACCCTGGCTTACCAAATACGCTGCGGCGCTTTGACTGGAGTTGCCGTGGTAGCAGGCGACGATCAGTGGTGCGTCGAGGTCGGCGTTGGTGATGAAGTCGTGCAGCGAGTGGTTGTCCAGGTGCTTCGCGCCGCTGATATGGCTGGCTGCGAAGGCTTGCGGGTCGCGTACATCAACCACTACGGCGCCTTGCTCGCGCAAGGCCTGGGCCTGCTCTGGCGGGATACGTTTGAATTCGGTCATGGGAAGTTCCTGTGGCCTGACAGCGGGCGCGGTTAGCCGGCGCCCAAGGGTTGGGAAGGTTGGGCTGATTGCGGGACGATGGAGGGTGCGGCAATGCCAGGGCCGTCGCAGTCGCAACTCAGGCGTTGGCCGGTGTCGACATTGAGCAGAGTCATGGCTCCACCCCAAACACAGCCTGTGTCGAGTGCGAAAATGCCGGGCTCCTTGCAGTTGCCTTCCAGCGCCGCCCAATGCCCGAAGATGATCTTGAGGCCTTGGGTTTTGCGTTCTTTATAGCTGAACCACGGTGCATAGCCGGGCGGGGCGCTGCCGAGGCCTTCTTTGCTTTTGAGGTCGAGCTTGCCTTCGCGGGTACAAAAACGCATCCGGGTGAAGTAGTTGGTAATAACCCGCAGACGGGTGACGCCGGTGAGGTCGCTGTCCCACTTGGCCGGGTCATTACCGTACATGCCATCGAGATACGGCCTGATGAGATCGTCATTGCGCAGGGCCTGCTCGACTTCGCTGGCGCACTTGAGGGCTTTTTTCAGCGTCCATTGCGGCGGAATCCCGGCATGCACCAGTGCGATGTTGCGCTCACTGTCGTGGTGCAGCAGCGGTTGCTGGCGTAGCCAGTCCAGCAACTCATCGCGATCGGGTGCTTCGAGGATTTCGCGCAGTGTGTCGCCTTTTTTCAGGCGCTCGATGTTATAGCCCACAGCCAGCAGGTGCAGGTCATGGTTGCCCAGTACGCATACCAGTGATTCACGCATGCGGTATAGAAACCGCAGGGTTTCCAGCGATTGCGGGCCACGGTTGACCAGATCACCTACCAGCCAGAGCTTGTCTTTACCCGGGTCGAACGCTACGCGCTCCAGCAGGCGCTTGAGTGGCTGCAGGCAGCCCTGCAGGTCGCCAACGGCATATACCGTCATCAGTGCAGGGCTCCGGGCACCGCAAGGCGGAAGGGCGCAATGATGGCTTTGAATTCATGACCGTCGTCGGCATGCATCAGGTAGCTGCCTTGCATGGTGCCGACCTTGGTCATGATCACCGAGCCACTGCTGTAGGTGTGTTCGCTACCGGGGTCGATTTTCGGTTGTTGTCCGACAACGCCAGCGCCGCGGACTTCTTCGACATGGCCATCGCCGTCGGTTATCACCCAGTGCCGGGACAACAGCTTCGCGGGTACTGAGCCGTTGTTGCGCACCGTGATGGTGTAAGCAAAGGCAAAACGCTGATGTTCGGGCTGTGATTGTTCTGGCAGGTAACGCGTGACGACGCTGACGTCGACCAGATAGCGGGGATCGGGCATGCGAAAGGCCTTACTTGAAAGCGGAGACACAGTTCGGGATAAAACTGATGCCTGAGTCTAGGCCAAACAACGGGTACTAGGCCAGACGTGGTGTCTGACCGGGTACCCGTTTTTTCTCAGCGGTCAGTCGGCAGCGGGCGCTTCGACAGGTTGTTCGCTGAGCTTGTCGGCCAGACGCACAAAGGCGGCCAGGTCGAGTTGCTCTGGGCGCTTGCTGCCATCGACGCCGGCGGCTTCGATTTCAGCGTTGCTGAGCAAGGCTTTGAGGGTGTTGCGCAGGGTTTTGCGGCGCTGGTTGAAGGCTTCGCGAACCACGCGCTCAAGCATGCGATGGTCCTTGGCCGGATGCGGCAGCACTTCGTGCGGCACCAGGCGGACAATTGCCGAATCAACTTTTGGCGGTGGATTAAACGCGCCGGGGCCTACGTTGAACAGGTGTTCGACGCGGCAGTGGTACTGAACCATGATCGACAGACGACCCCAGTCGCCACCGCCAGGACCAGCGGCCATGCGTTGAACCACTTCTTTTTGCAGCATGAAGTGCATGTCGCGGATCAGGTCGGCGTTTTTCAACAGGTGAAAAATCAGCGGGGTGGAAATGTTGTACGGCAGGTTTCCGACCACGCGCAGGGTGCGCGGTGCTGCATTAAGGCTCTTGAAGTCGAACTTCAGCGCGTCACCCTGGTGCAGGGTGAAGTTGCTCATGCCTGCAAACTGGCGATTGAGGATCGGGATCAGGTCTTTGTCGAGTTCCACGACGTCGAGCTGGCCACCGCTGTTCAAAATGCCTTCGGTCAGGGCACCCTGGCCCGGCCCGATTTCCAGCAGGCGATCGTCAGCCTTGGCGTGGATGGCACGCAGGATGCGGTCAATAACGCCCGCATCGTGCAGGAAGTTCTGACCAAAGCGCTTGCGCGCCTTGTGTTGGTATTGCTCGTTCATATACGGGTCTCGGCCATCTGGTAGGCGGTTTCCAGGGCGACTTGCAGGCTGCCGGTATCGATCTTGCCGCTACCCGCCAGATCCAGGGCGGTGCCGTGGTCGACAGAGGTGCGGATAATCGGTAAGCCCAGGGTGATGTTGACTGCGGCACCGAACCCCTTGTACTTGAGTACGGGCAGGCCTTGGTCGTGGTACATCGCCAGCACTGCGTCGCAGTGTTCCAGATATTTGGGGGTAAACAGAGTGTCGGCAGGCAGCGGGCCACGCAGGTCCATGCCCTCGCTGCGCAGGCGCTCCAGGGTTGGTTCGATGATGTCTATTTCTTCATGGCCCAAATGTCCGCCTTCACCGGCATGGGGGTTGAGCCCGCAGACCAGGATACGCGGTTGGGCAATGCCGAATTTTTGTTGCAGGTCGGCGTGCAAAATACGGGTAACCCGCATCAGACGCTCGGGTGTGATTGCATCGCTGACCAGGCGCAGTGGCAAGTGAGTGGTTACCAGTGCCACGCGCAGTCCGTGGGTGGCAAGCATCATCACGACCTGCTCGGTCTGGGTCAAGTCAGCAAGGAATTCGGTATGCCCGGAGAACGGGATGCCCGCTTCGTTGATCACGCCTTTATGCACCGGGGCGGTGATCATGCCCGCGAAGTCGCCATTCAGACAGCCTTGCGCGGCGCGGGTCAGGGTTTGCAGCACAAACGCTGCATTGGCCTTGTCCAGTGTGCCGGCAGTGACTTTGGCATTCAGTGGGGTATCCCAGACGTACAGGCTGCCTGCTGGGGCAGGTTTTTCGGGCCAGTTGCCAGGCTCGACCGGTAACAGGCTGACAGCCACACCGAGCTGCGCGGCCCGCTCAAGGAGCAGGTCGCGGCTGGTGATTGCTATCAGGGGGTGCGGCTGGGGTTGCGAGGCGAGTAGCAGGCACAGGTCTGGACCTATACCTGCCGGTTCGCCGGGTGTCAGTGCAAAACGCTGTGTTTTCACTGCGCGGCCTGACCTGCGCCATCTGTTGCGCTAGCGCCAGGAAGTTTGATTTCTACATAGGCTTCGTCGCGGATCTGACGCAGCCAGGTTTGCAGCTCTTCGTCGTACTTGCGGTTACGCAGTGCGTTCATTGCCTGCTGTTCACGGGCCTGGGTGGTGCTGTCAGTGGCGCGGCGGCCAAGGACTTCCAGGACATGCCAGCCATATCGAGTCTTGAACGGCTTGGACAGTACGCCTTGCGGAGTATCGGCCATGGCTTCGCGGAACTCGGGTACCAGCGAATTGGGGTCAACCCAGTTCAGGTCGCCGCCGTTAAGGGCAGAACCCGGGTCTTCCGAATACGTCTTGGCCAGAGTGGCAAAGTCTTCGCCCGATGTGATGCGGTCGTAGATTTTGGCTGCCAGCTCTTTGGTTTGCGCTTCGCTGCGGATTTCACTTGGCTTGATCAGGATGTGGCGAACATGAACTTCGTCCACTACAACCGATCCGCCGCCACGTTTTGCATTCAGCTTGAGGATGATGAAGCCGCCAGGCGTACGCACTGGAGGCGTCACGTCACCCACAGGCATTTCGCTGAGCATACGGTCGAAAGGAGGTGGCAGTTGGGCAGCTTTACGCCAGCCCATGTCGCCGCCTTCCAGTGCCGTATCGCTGCCGGAGCGAGCGATAGCCATTTGGCCAAAGTCCGCGCCCTGCTTGAGCTTGTTGTAGACGTCCTCAGCCTGCTTGGCAGCGTTCTGGATGGCTTCCGAATTCGCGCTTTCAGGCGTTGGAATCAGGATATTGGCCAGTTGGTACTCTTCGGACAGCTGCATTTTGCCAAGGTCAGAGGCCAGGAAGTTCTTCACTTCCTGATCCGTTACCTGAATGCGCTCAGCCACGCGGCGTTGACGCACACGGCTGATGATCATTTCGCGACGAACCTGCTCGCGGGCATCTTCATAAGACAGGCCGTCGCGGGCCAGAGCCTGACGGAACTGTTCGATGGACATGCCGTTGCGCTGGGCAATGCTGCCAATGGCCTGGTTCAGCTCTTCATCCGCGATACGGATACCTGAGCGTTCGCCGATCTGCAGTTGCAGGTTTTCGACGATCAGGCGCTCAAGCACTTGCTGATCCAGAACGCTGGCAGGCGGTACGCCTTGGCCACGCTTGGCAATGGTTTGCTGAACTTCGTGGACACGCTGGTCCAATTGGCTCTGCATGATCACGTCGTTGTCGACAATGGCCACCACCTTATCCAGGGGCTGTACCGCAGCGCTAGCTGCGGTACCTAGGAACAACGCGCCCAGCATTAGCGGGCGCAGACACTCAGAAAGCTTGATCTTCACGTTCACGATAACCTTGGATGCCTTTGTCGAGGAAGCTCTCTACTTTGGTGCCAACAACGCCACCGAGACCTTTCAGCACAACTTGGAGGAAGAGACCATGGTCGCCCTTCTCATTAAGAGGGGCTGCTTGGGTGTACTCGTCGTTGGATACCCAATAACGGCTGATCAGACGAAGCTTCCAGCAGCAGTTGTCGTACTCGAAACCACCGAAGGCTTCCAGGGTACGGTTGCGGTTGTAGTCGTACTGCCAGCGGCTGATGGCGTTCCATTGCGGCACGATCGGCCAGATAACCGAGAAATCGTGCTGCTGGATTTTGTAGTAATCCTTGATGTAGCCCGGTTGTCCTGGAGACAGGTAGTCGCCGCCGCCCACAGTCCATTTGCCGGTGTACTGGTCGTAGCGGACCTGGTCGTCGCGATAGCGGTAGCCGACGTTGATAACC
Organism: Pseudomonas fragi; assembly: GCF_025426255.1. Taxonomy (GTDB): domain Bacteria; phylum Pseudomonadota; class Gammaproteobacteria; order Pseudomonadales; family Pseudomonadaceae; genus Aquipseudomonas; species Aquipseudomonas kulmbachensis. The sequence continues at coordinate 461,982 of NZ_CP104861.1, forward strand.
TTGTTCGGGTTGTCTTCAGGCTGGTAGTGCAGCATCGCACTGCCCGAGCGCGGGCTGTGGGTTTCCGGATCCCAGTTGTAGTCGGCTGTTGCGCGCCAGTCGCGGTTGAAGCGGTAGGCGTATTCCAGTGCATACGGAGACACGCTGGAAGTTGCGTCCTTACGGTTTGCGTCAATCCCAGGCAACTGAACCTTGCGGTCCTGGAAGTAGTAAGCCTGGCCCAGGCTGATGCGCTGACGCTCAAAGCCGTCGTCTTCGATCAGGCGACTGGTCAGGCCCAGCGACAGCTTGTTCTCGTCGCCCACACGGTCGGTGCCGGTGAAACGGTTGTCACGCCACAGCGAGGAATAGCTGAAGGTGCTCTGGCTGGTATCGAAAATCGGGATGTCATCCTGATTTTTCTCCGGTACATACAGATAGAACGCACGCGGTTCCAGGGTTTGGCGGTAGTCGGTGCCGAACCAGTTGGTGTTACGGTCGAAATACAGGCCGCTGTCGACGCTGGCGATTGGCACGCTGCGGTTGACCGAACTGTTGAATTTCTGGCCGTCTTTGACCATTTCTGTCTTGCCGATGCCATCCAGATCCAGATCGTACTGGGTGTACATGTACTTCAACGATGGCGTCAGGTAACCGTAGCTCCAGTTCAGCGGCATGCTGACGTTCGGCGCAAGGTTCAGACGCGTACCGTTGGCCCGGGCCAGGCCAGCCACGTTGTTGTCGAGGCGAGGATCTACCGTGCCATCTTCGTTGGTGTAGCTGCCGTTTTCGAGGTTGCGATCGAAGCGAACCAGCTCGGTGTTGTAGCCGATATTCAGACCACCCGGTTGCGTCGGCAGGACACCATTGAGGGTGAGCTGCGGCAGCATGTCGTAAGGCGTGATCTGAGTAACGGTGGCCAGCTGATAAGCCTGTACGTTCAGCTTGGCGGTGTAGTCATCGCCACGGTAGCTGACGGCACCCTGCTGGTTCAGGTAGTCACGGCTTTCAACGCCGATCTGGTCGCTTTCCAGGTCCTGGAAGTAATACGGGTCGCTGATCTTGGTGTAGTCAACTTCGGTCAGGACGCGCGAATCCAGGCCGCCCTTGTGCTGCCAGTTAAGCATGTAGCGCTTGTCTGTGTAGTCGGTCTGACGTTTGCGGTCGTCATTGTCGTCGTTGAGGTACGCGGCACCAAACTGACCTTCGCTGGATTCGGTCAGGTAGCGGAACTCACCTTCCATCAACAAGCCGCGCTTGGTCATGTAGCGCGGGTACAACGTGGCATCGTAGTTAGGTGCCAGGTTGAAGTAGTACGGAGTCACGAGCATAAAGCCGGTGTCGGAACTGCTGCTGAAAGACGGCGGCAGGAAACCGGACTGACGGCGATCGTCGATCGGGAAATAGATGTACGGGGTGTAGAAGATCGGGATGTCTTTGACCCGTAGCGTCACGTTGGTCGCCGTACCGAAACCGGTAGCCGGGTTCAACGTGATGTTGTTGCCCTTGAGTTGCCAGGCGTTGCTGCTCGGCTCGCACGTGGTGTACGTACCGTCCTTGAGACGGATGATCGAGTCTTCAGCCCGTTTGGCGTACAGCGCACTGCCGCGAATACGCGACTTGTGCAGCACGTATTCGGCGTTGTCGACCTTGGCGGCGCCGGTGTCCAGTTGAACGTCGGCGTGATCACCAACAATCAATGCACCGTTGTCACGCAGGCGGACGTTGCCATTGAGTTCGCCACGGCTTTCAGCCTGATACAGGCTGGCTTCGTCGGCTTCGACCTGCATGCTGCCCTGGCGCATGACGACGTCACCGGCCAGGGTCGCGACCTGCTCTTCCTGCTGATAGCGGGAGGCTTTGGCGCCCACAAACGTAGGCGCATCGCTTTTGCTGGTGGTGTCATGCATGCCCGGACGGTTGGGCTCGACGTAAGACCCGGAGCAGTACGGACCGGTTTCGGCCAGTTGCGCGGCTGTCAGCTGCTCACGTGGAACCCAGTCGAGGTGACTGTAGTCAGCACTGCGAGCCTTGAGCCCGCGGCCTTTGGCTTCAGTCACCAGCGGAGCCTGTGCGGCTTGCTCGGCGGTTTCACCGTTGGCGCCTAAAGACCCGTCACTGTGTGACGGACGTGGCGGCAACTGCGCAACGTTGGTTTTTGGCGCGCAATCCCAGCCACCCGTAGCCGACACGGAACAGTCATACTGTTCCTCGGCAAAAGCGAACGGCGTAGCTAGAGGTTGCATGGCCAGCAAACTGCCGGTTACCAGCAACGGAAATTTTTTACGAAACGCGGGGGATTTCAATGCCATCTTATTAGTCCGGGCTTCCTGCGTGCCATCAGCCCGCGGTGGGGGACCGCACGCCTATCGATGGTCTGGAAAAGATTCTGGATAATAAAGCATGACCCGCTTGACGGCTAGCGCCGTCGGAGACCCTTGTAATGCCTGACCAAGATGTACGCTTGCAACACCTGAAAGTTTGGCTGGATGAACAGTTGGCAACCTTGTTCTCGAATGAGGGTTGGGGTCCTGTACCCCCAGCCACGTTGACTGCTGCCAGTAGCGATGCGAGTTTCAGACGCTATTTTCGCTGGGAAGGCGAGGGGCGCAGTTTTGTCGTCATGGACGCGCCGCCGCCCCAGGAAAACTGCAAACCTTTCGTCGATATCGCTGATTTCTTGCGAACCTGCCAGATAAACGTACCGAAAATTTATGCCCAGGACCTCGAGCGCGGCTTTCTTTTGCTCAACGATCTGGGTAATAAAACCTTTCTCGATGTGATTAACAGCACCAACGCCGATGAATTGTTCAAGGATGCCATCGAAGCCTTGCTGGCCTTTCAGCAGTTGCCGATGACCGCTCCTTTGCCCAGCTATGACGTGGCCTTGCTGCGCCGTGAGCTTGAACTGTTCCCCGAGTGGTACGTGCGCGCTCACCTGGGCGTGGAATTCAATGAACAGCAACTGGGCGCCTGGCAACGGGTCAGCGGGCTGCTGATCGACAGTGCCCTGGCACAGCCTCAGGTGCTGGTTCACCGCGACTTTATGCCGCGCAACCTGATGCTCAGCATCCCCAACCCCGGGGTGCTGGATTTTCAGGACGCGGTGTATGGCCCGGTGACCTACGACATCACGTGCCTGTTCAAGGACGCCTTCTTGAGCTGGCCCGAAGAGCGTGTGCGTGTGTGGTTGCAGGACTACTGGAAGCTGGCGCTGCCGTTGGGTATCCCGGTGCAACGCGACTTTGAAGAGTTCCTGCGTGCCAGCGACCTGATGGGTGTGCAGCGGCATTTGAAAGTGATCGGTATTTTTGCCCGAATTTGCCATCGCGATGGCAAACCACGCTATTTGGCCGATGTGCCGCGTTTCTTCTCTTATATAGAAACAGTGCTGGCGCGGCGTCCCGAGTTGGCTGAACTGAGTGAATTGTTCGCCAGCCTTGGCCTGGCCAGCGAGGCCGATGCATGAAAGCGATGATTCTGGCAGCAGGCAAGGGCGAGCGTTTGCGACCGCTGACCCTGCACACGCCAAAACCATTGATTCGCGCGGGTGGCGTGCCGCTGATCGAGTACCACTTGCGGGCACTGGCAGCGGCGGGCTTTACCAACATCGTGATCAACCACGCCTGGCTGGGTCAGCAAATTGAAGACCACCTTGGCGACGGCTCGCGGTTTGGCGTCAGCATCCAGTACTCCCCGGAAGGTGAGCCGCTTGAAACCGGTGGCGGGATTTTTAAAGCCCTGCCATTGCTGGGCGATGGACCTTTTGCTGTGGTCAACGGTGACATCTGGACTGACTACGACTTTGGCGCCTTGCGCCAGCCACTCACAGGGCTGGCGCATCTGGTGCTGGTAGCCAATCCGGCGCACCACACGAGCGGGGATTTCAGCCTTAACGGCGAATACGTTCAAGACGGCCTGCCGGGTGCCGATATGCTGACCTACAGCGGGATCGCAGTACTCGACCCTGAGCTGTTCAAAGGTTGCGCTGCGGGTGCGTTCAAGCTGGCGCCGCTATTACGCAAGGCGATCGCCGCAGGGCAAGTGACAGGGGAACGTTTGCAGGGGCATTGGGTGGATGTGGGCACGCATGAACGCTTGGCCGAGGTCGAGTCGTTGATCAAGGGCGCCAGCTAAAATGTTGTGGCCAGGGACTCTGATTGGAGCCGGAGCGGGCTTTTTCATTGCCAGCATTCCGGGGGCCATGCTCGGTGCTTTATTGGGGCAAGCGCTGGATCGGCGTTTGCAACTGCACAGTTGGGCGCATCTGCTTGAACGTCTTGGTGCCCGGCCGGTGCTGCGCAACGATGAACTGCTGTTTCTCCTGCTTGGCCGATTGGCGAAAAGCGGTGGTCGTGTAGTGGATAAACATATCGAGCAGGCGCGGCTGGAAATGCGTCAACTCGATATGCAACCCTCTGCGCAGAATCGTGCGATTGCCGCGTTCAATCGTGGCAAGTCCGGGAGTGATTCATTACGCGGCTATCTGCGTCGTCTCAAGGTTCAACCCCATGCGGCAGAAGGGGTGTTGCGTGCCTGTTGGCGGATGATTCTGGCGGACGGCCGAGTCGCTCCCCAAGAGCGCGAGCTGATTGTGCTTTGGGGTAGTTGGCTGGGTTGGACCCGGCAACAGGTTCTGTTGCTGGGGGGTGAACATGATACCCAAAGAAAACCCCTGGCCACCCGTGGCGGTACTTATCAGCAATCGCTGACCTTGCTGGGGGTCACGGCCACCTGTGAACCGGCACACATCAAACGTGCCTATCGACGTTTGCTCAGCCGTCATCACCCGGACAAGGTAGCTGGCACCGGAGCCAGCCCGACTCAGGTGCGTGAAGCCACGGAAAAAACCCGCGAATTGCATCATGCCTACGCCTTGATTCGTGAGCGGCGCGGCTTTTAGCACCGTTCATTTGTCCACAGGCTGCGGGCTGAGCCAGCCACGCACTCGACGGAACAACTGCTCCTGTTCGCCATCCCGGTTTCCCGGGGTGGCAACCAATCCCACTTGTTTGAAATTCGCCCCGTTAGCCCGCTTGCTGGCCTGTAACCGTTGCAAGGCGGCTTCGCGAGCCAATGGTTGGTCTTTATAGAAAATATCCAGCAGCGCGATATTCAAGGCGGGCGTCAGTTGGCTCAAATCAGGCTGGGCCTGAACGGGCTTGTGGGCTTCAACCATGATCAGTTTTTGAATCTGGGCCGGGTGCTTAGCACTGATATAGCGTGATGCCCAGTAAGCTCCCGAGCCATGCCCGAGCAAAACAATGCTGCGCATGTTCTGTTGCTGGGCAAAGGCAATGCCCGCTTCGATGCGCGCGAAGATGCGTTCGGCATCGAGCTTGCTCAATTCGTCAGGGTTTTGCGTGGTCTCGGAGTCCGGGCTTTCTGTACCAGCACTGGCCGCCTGCTCGATGGGTTTGGCTGTGGTGCTGGCCGCTTTGCTGCTACTGTCTGTCGCTAATGTCGTAGGAGGTTTCTCTGGTTCGACCTCCCGCGGCTGGCTGGCCTCGCTTTGCATGTCCGGCAAGCTCAGGCTCAGACTGGCCCAGTTGGCGTCCGGCAGCTTGTTGCGCAACGGGCCCACGACCAATGGCCAGTCGGCAGTTTCACCAGCACCGGGGATGATAATCACCGCACCGCTGGCGGCACTACTGTTGGCAGGTTTCCACAGGGCGAGAAAGCTATCGTTCGGGGCCTGCAGTTGTTGCTGCTCTTGTTGCGGAATTTGTCGCTGCAGAGCCGCCGCATCTTCCTGGCTGCGTTCGGGCAACGGTTCGCGCACGGGCGGCTTGGTCTCGGATTCGGTCTCGGCTGCAAATACTGGCAGGGCGAGTGGCAACATCAGCGACAGGCACAAGGCCGGTAGCGCCAGACGATAAGAAAACATCGGATATTCCAAGCCAGAAGTAGTCCCGGCAGCGTAATGGGTTGATCAGTATTTGTCAGGGTGTGAGCGTTTAGATGAGACGTTTTTGCTATCTGTGGGTTATCGGCTGGTTGTGGCTGCCCTTGATGGGCCATGCGGCACCTGTGCCTGCGGCTCAATTGTCGCAGGAGCAGCGCCAATGGCTGGCCCAGCATAAAGAGCTGCGGGTGGGGTTGGTCTTGCAGGCACCCTATGCCAGGTTTGATCAACGGCTTCAGCAGCTCTCGGGCGCCAATGTCGAACTGATGAAGTGGCTGGCGCAGGCGCTCGATGTTGAACTGGTGTGGCGTAACTACCCGGACCTTGCACAGCTTGAGCAGGCCGCCCGAGCGGGAGAGATCGATCTCGTGCCGGGGTTGACGCAAACCCCTGCCGGTTTGCGCTTGTGGCTGTTTTCCGATCCTTACATGCGGGTTCCGCAGTTACTGGTTGGCGTACGCAATGGCACCGGCTCGGTCGACCTGGAGAGAGTGGATAGCAAGACCCGTGTCGCAGTGCGCATGCCCAGCGCCACGGCCGATTTTTTGCGCAGCAGTTACCCCGGCCTCAACCTGCAAGGCGTGCCGCTGGAGCGTCAGGCCCTACAGTTGTTGCTCAGCCAGCAAGCCACTTACGCAGTAATCGACGAAGCCCAGCTCAGCCGGCTGTCTGCCGAGCCAGAGTTTGCGGGGCTGGCGGTGGTGGGTGATGTTGGCTTGCCGCAATTGTTGCGGGTTGCGACGCGCCGTGACTGGCCGCAGTTGGCTGGTATCGTAGAGCGTGGGTTGCATGCAATTCCGGCGCGGGACATGGAGCAACTGCACAGCCGCTGGCTGCAACCCAAGTATCCGCACCTTGGGCCATCGCCCGGCTTTTGGCAGAACCTGTGTTTATTGATCGGTACGTTGCTGTTGGCCAGCATGGCCATTGTGGTGTGGCAACGTCGTCAGCAGACGGCTCTGGAGCGCGCCTTGCTCGGCGCACGTGAAGACTTGGTCTTGCATACTGCCAGTGCCGAGGCTTTGCGCTTGAGCCAATTTTCAATCGACCAAAGCCCGGTGGGCATCCTGTGGGTCAATTGGGACAGCCATGTGCGCTACGCCAATCGGGCTGCCGAAGACATGCTCGGCTATCAGCCGGGGGCTGTGCTGGACCGGCCGTTGAGCGATTTTGAACCAGGCCTGAACATGGACCGCTGGTTGAATATGTGGCGGCGTGCACGCAATCGCAAAGAGGGCGTGCACCGCAGTGAAAGCCTCTGTGTGCGGGCCGATGGCAGTGAGTTTCCGGCGGATGTGACCTTGAGTTTTCTGCGCTTTCAGACGGCGGAATACCTGGTCGTGTACCTCAATGACATCACCGAACGGCACCGGGTGCAGGCCGCACTGCAAGAGAGCGATGCACGTTTGCAGGGCATTGCCGCCAATGTGCCAGGGTTGGTCTTTCGTCTGGAGCGCTCATTGCTGACTGGCGAACTGGACTTTCCCTATATCAGTGAAGGCAGCGAAAGCCTGGCGGGTTTCTCCCCGGCGACGTTGCGCTTGCGCGAGGTGGGCTTGCGCAGCCTGGTGCATCCTGATGACCGGGCCGACTACCACCGGGTGCAGGATCTGGCGCTGGACAGCGACAGTGACTGGTCATGGCAAGGTCGGATTCTGACCCGCCAAGGCCAGCAGCGTTGGGCTGAAATCAAGGCGATCACTCGCCGTCTGGATGATGGCACCGTAGTGTGGGACGGCATTGTCTGGGATATCAGCGAAAGCAAACGCATTGAACTCGAACTCGACAGCTCCCGTGGGCAACTGCGCGAATTGTCGGCGCACCTTGAAAGCGTGCGTGAAGAAGAGAAGGCGCGCATCGCCCGTGAAGTTCATGATGAGTTAGGTCAAATGCTGACGGTGCTCAAGCTGGAAACCTCGATGTGCGAGCTGGCCTATGCGCAGCTCGATCCGGGGTTGAATGAACGGCTCAACAGCATGAAAAAACTGATTGCACAGCTCTTCCAGCTAGTGCGTGATGTGGCCACTTCACTGCGCCCGCCGATTCTGGATGCGGGTATCAGCTCAGCCATCGAATGGCAGGCCAGACGCTTTGAAGCGCGTACCCACATTCCGTGTCTGGTGCAGGTGCCGGAACACTTGCCGCCGCTTGGCGCGGCCAAGGAAGTGGGGTTATTTCGTATCCTGCAGGAAGCTCTGACCAATGTGATGCGCCATGCCCATGCGCATACGGTTGAGCTGACCCTGAGCGTGGAAGGCAAGGAGCTGTGCCTGAGCATCAGTGATGATGGGCAGGGCTTTGTGCCGTCTACTGGCCGGCCGACTTCGTTCGGCGTGGTAGGAATGCGCGAGCGGGTTTTGATGCTGGGCGGAACGCTGTCTTTGCACAGCATTCCGGGAGAGGGAACGACCCTGACGGTCCGCGTGCCTTTGGTTGATAAACGTTGATGAGGAAATGCTCGTGATTCGTGTACTGGTAGCAGAAGACCACACCATCGTGCGTGAAGGGATCAAGCAATTGATCGGCCTGGCCAAAGACCTGCTGGTGGTGGGCGAGGCCAGTAATGGCGAGCAGTTGCTGGAAACCTTGCGCCATGTTCCGTGTGAGGTGGTGCTGCTGGATATCTCCATGCCCGGGGTCAATGGCCTGGAGGCGATACCGCGGATTCGCGCCTTGAACAATCCACCGGCGATTCTGGTGTTGTCGATGCACGACGAAGCACAAATGGCGGCGCGCGCGCTGAAGTTTGGTGCGGCGGGCTATGCCACCAAAGACAGTGACCCGGCGCTATTGCTGATGGCTATTCGCAAGGTGGCGGCAGGTGGGCGTTATATCGACCCGGACCTGGCGGACCGCATGGTGTTCGAGGTTGGCCTGACCGATTCACGCCCTTTGCATGCCTTGCTGTCCGAGCGCGAATTTTCGGTGTTCAAGAGACTGGCCCAGGGGGTTAACGTCAACGATATTGCCCAACAGCTGGCGCTGAGCAGCAAGACCATCAGCACCCACAAGGCGCGGCTGATGCAAAAGCTCAATATCACTTCGCTGGCTGATTTGGTGAAGTACGCGATGGAACACAAGTTGTTGTAACCGTATTCGAAGCGGGGGGGCAGCTGCGGGATTGTGGCATGCCCCACATATCTGTTTACGACCCTTATGACATAACCCTGCAGCGTGATGCAGGGCTTAATCGGTGCAACCATCCCAATCGCGACATCCCTGTAGGGCAATCCCTACCCAAGCCCTTCCAGCCTCCTGATGTGAATCTCTCTTGCCCCCCGATTACTGTGCGGTGGTCGCTTCTTTAGTCTTGGGCTACGGCAGTCCAAAACAAAAAGGTGTGGTTATGAGTGAGGTCGGTGCAAGCGCTGGGGCGGATGAGATTCTGGTCAGCTTTCGTGGCGTGCAAAAGAGCTACGACGGCGAAAACCTGATCGTTAAAGATCTCAATCTGGAGATTCGCAAAGGCGAGTTCCTGACCTTGCTCGGGCCGTCCGGTTCGGGCAAAACCACCAGCCTGATGATGCTGGCCGGCTTCGAGACCCCAACCGCGGGTGAGATTCTGCTGGCGGGGCGCTCGATCAATAATGTGCCTCCGCACAAGCGCGATATCGGCATGGTGTTCCAGAACTATGCGCTGTTCCCGCACATGACCGTGGCCGAAAACCTCGGCTTTCCGCTGTCAGTACGCGGGCTGAACCGCACCGACATCAGTGAACGGGTCAAGCGCGTATTGAGCATGGTGCAACTCGATGCTTTTGCCCAGCGTTATCCGGCCCAGCTCTCTGGCGGCCAGCAACAGCGCGTGGCACTGGCTCGCGCACTGGTATTCGAGCCACAGCTGGTGCTGATGGACGAACCGTTGGGCGCATTGGACAAGCAATTGCGTGAACACATGCAGATGGAAATCAAACACCTGCATCAGCGTCTCGGCGTGACCGTGGTCTACGTGACACACGACCAGGGTGAAGCCCTGACCATGTCTGACCGCGTTGCGGTATTTCATCAAGGTGAAATCCAGCAAATTGCCCCGCCGCGCATGCTCTATGAAGAGCCGAAAAATACCTTTGTTGCCAACTTCATCGGCGAAAACAACCGCCTCAATGGCCGTCTGCACAGTCAGAACGGTGATCGCTGTGTGGTCGAGCTGAGCAGGGGCGAGAAGGTCCAGGCGCTGGCGGTGAATGTCGGTCGTACAGGTGATCCGGTGACCCTGTCGATCCGTCCGGAACGCATTAGCCTCAATGGTTCCAGTGAGTCATGCGCCAACCGCTTCTCGGGCCGGGTTGAAGAATTTATCTACCTGGGCGATCACGTTCGGGTGCGTATGGAAGTCTGCGGCATGAACGATTTTTTTGTGAAACAGCCGATTGCCGAGCTGGACCCCACCCTGGCCGTCGGTGACGTCGTGCCATTGGGCTGGCAGGTCGAACATGTACGTGCGCTGGACCCTCTCTTAGAGGCGAATTGATCGCCCCGGCTTCACCAACCCTGCACAGCGGAGAACAACAATGCATACATCCTTCAAATTCACGGCCTTAAGTCTGGGCCTGATGTTCGCGGCCAATGCTCTGGCCGCAACCGATCTGACCGTGGTGTCGTTTGGCGGCGCGAACAAGGCGGCTCAAGTCAAAGCGTTTTATGCCCCTTGGGAAGCCAAGGGCGAAGGCAAGATCATCGCCGGGGAATACAACGGTGAAATGGCCAAGATCAAGGCCATGGTCGACACCAAAAGCATCTCCTGGGATCTGGTAGAAGTGGAATCCCCGGAACTGTCCCGCGGTTGCGACGAGGACATGTTCGAGCCTCTGGACCCGGCACTGTTCGGCAATCCCGAGCAATACGTCAAAGGCGCGATTCAATCCTGCGGAGCTGGCTTCTTCGTGTGGTCTACCGTGCTGGCCTACAACGCCGACAAGCTGAAAACCGCGCCGACCAGTTGGGCCGATTTCTGGGACACCAAAACCTTCCCGGGTAAACGCGGGCTGCGTAAAGGCGCCAAGTACACCCTGGAATTCGCCTTGATGGCCGACGGTGTCGCGCCCAAGGATGTATACACCGTGCTGGCGAGCAAAGACGGTCAGAACCGTGCCTTCAAAAAACTCGATGAACTCAAGCCGAACATTCAGTGGTGGGAAGCGGGCGCACAGCCACCCCAGTACCTGGCCTCTGGCGATGTGGTAATGAGCTCGGCCTACAACGGTCGCATCGCTGCCGTGCAGAAAGAAAGCAATCTGAAGATCGTCTGGAATGGCGGCATTTACGATTTCGATGCATGGGCCATTCCTAAAGGGTTGGGCAAAGCCAAGGCGGACGCCGCCAAGAAGTTCATGGCGTTCACGCTGATGCCACAACAGCAGAGTGTGTACTCGCAGAACATCGCTTACGGTCCGGCCAACAAGGAAGCGATGCCACTGCTGCCTAAAGAGGTGCAGGCCGATATGCCTACAGCCCCGCAAAACATCGCTAACCAGGTGCAGATCGACGTCAGCTTCTGGGCTGATAACGGTGAGCAACTGGAACAACGCTTCAACGCCTGGGCTGCCAAGTAAGCAGCGTTGACATGCGGTGCGACCCACTGGGTCGCGCCGCCATCGTTTAAAGATTTTCGGAGTTCGCCATGGCCGTCGCCGTTCCCCTGAACGAGGTCTCCAGCCCCACCTTGAAGAAACGCCTGGCACATGCCGAGCGGATTAACCGCTGGAAGGCGCAGGCGCTGATTGCGCCCCTGGTGATATTTCTGCTGCTGGTGTTTCTGGTGCCGATTGCGGCCCTGCTCTACAAAAGCGTGGGTAACCCGGAAGTGGTCGAAGGCTTGCCCCGCACCGTCGTGGCTGTTGCCGGGTGGGATGGCAAGGGTTTACCAGCGGAACCGGTTTATCAGGCACTGAGTGAAGACCTGGCCCAAGCGCGCAAGAATCAAGTCTTGGGCGATTTGTCCAAGCGTCTGAATATGGAATTGGCCGGCTATCGCAGCCTGCTGATGAAAACCGCCAAGGCGCTGCCATTCAAAGCGGCCCCTGAGTCCTACAAAGATGCGATGGAAGTCATTGATGAGCGTTGGGGCGACCCGGCTTACTGGCAGGCGATCAAGCGCAATACTTCCAGCGTGACCCCGTTTTATCTGCTGGCGGCTGTGGATCACCGTATCGACGACCTGGGTGAAATTGCCCAGGCCACGCCGGATCAGTCGATCTATCTGGACATCTTCGCCCGTACTTTCTGGATGGGCTTTGTGATTACCTGCATTTGTCTGGTGCTGGCCTACCCGTTGGCGTACTTGCTGGCCAACCTGCCGACCCGGCAAAGCAACCTGCTGATGATTTTGGTGCTGTTGCCGTTCTGGACGTCGGTGCTGGTGCGGGTTGCGTCCTGGATTGTGTTGCTGCAATCGGGCGGGCTGATCAATAGCGCGCTGATTAGCATGGGGCTGATCGACAAGCCGCTGGAGTTGGTGTTCAACCGCACCGGGGTTTACATCTCAATGGTGCACATTCTGTTGCCGTTCATGATTCTGCCGATTTACAGCGTGATGAAAGGTATATCGCCTACCTATATGCGTGCAGCGATCTCACTTGGCTGCCATCCGTTTGCCAGCTTCTGGCGGGTGTATTTCCCGCAGACTTACGCCGGTGTAGGGGCGGGTTGTTTGCTGGTGTTCATTATCGCCATTGGCTACTACATCACCCCTGCCTTGCTCGGTAGCCCGAACGACCAGATGGTCAGCTACTTCGTGGCGTTTTACACCAACACCAGCATCAACTGGGGTATGGCGACAGCATTGGGTGGTTTGTTGTTGCTGGCTACCGTGGTGCTGTACCTGATGTACAACTGGTTGGTAGGCGCCAGCCGCCTGCGCTTGAGTTAAGGAGAACGCCATGCTGAGCCCATACATGTCACCCGTTGAGCGGGTCTGGTTCTACAGCTTGCGCATTCTTTGCGGGCTGATCCTGTTGTTTTTGATTTTGCCGGTACTGGTGATTATTCCGTTGTCATTCAACTCGGGCAGTTTCCTGGTGTATCCGCTGCAGGGGTTTTCGCTGCACTGGTATCAGGACTTCTTTGCTTCGGCCGAATGGATGCGTGCCCTGAGAAACAGTGTGATCGTGGCCCCGGCGGCCACGGTGCTGGCGATGGTGTTCGGCACGCTGGCGGCAATTGGTCTGACCCGTGGTGACTTCCCCGGCAAAGCATTGGTGATGGCGTTGGTGATCTCGCCGATGGTGGTGCCGGTGGTGATTATCGGTGTGGCCAGTTACCTGTTTTTTGCCCCGCTGGGGTTGGGTAACAGCTACATCTCGTTGATTGTGGTGCACGCGGTGTTGGGCGTGCCGTTTGTGATCATTACCGTGTCAGCAACCTTGCAGGGTTTTAATCACAATCTGGTACGGGCGGCGGCCAGTTTGGGTGCATCGCCGTTGACTGCCTTTCGCCGGGTGACCTTGCCGTTGATTGCACCGGGGGTTATTTCGGGTGCGCTGTTTGCCTTCGCCACCTCGTTTGATGAAGTGGTGGTCACGCTGTTTTTGGCCGGGCCCGAGCAGGCGACCCTGCCACGGCAGATGTTCAGCGGCATCCGCGAAAACCTCAGCCCGACCATTGCTGCTGCGGCAACCTTGCTGATCGCTTTTTCGGTGGTGTTGTTGCTGACCCTTGAGTGGTTGCGTGGGCGCAGTGAAAAGCTGCGTACGGCGCAGGCCTAGAACCAGCAGGCATCCCACAAGGGGTAATCGCCGATCCGTGTGGCCAGCTGTGCACGGATCGGGTTTCTGATGATGTAGCGGGCTGCGGCCTTAAGGTCCTCTTCATGGCGTAGTGCCCTGTCGTAATAGCCTTTTTGCCACAGTCGGCCATTGGATTGGCTTGCGTGGTTAACTGCCACGCTACTGCGTGATTTTATGCGGCACATCAGCTCGCTCAGCGATTTATGACGTAGCTCGACCAGCCAATGGCAATGGTCGGGCATGACTACCCAGGCAATTGAGTTGACGACGCCTTCGTCGTGAGCGTGCCGGAGCTGGTTGACTACGAGGCGGCCTAGGTGAAAGTCATTGAATACTGGCCGCCGTTGGTCGGTGACAGTGGTGAGCAGATAGATACCACCCGGTTCTGAGTAGCGGCCTATACGCAGGCGGCATGCGTTGTTTAAAACTGGCAATCCTTTGCCCTCCGGTTTGATGATTACTAACGCTAGATCAGCCATCGGCAAGTAACAAAGCCAACCTTTAACCGGATATTGCACCCGGCGTAGCAGCTGCCGAAGGAACGAGGCTGCGTTCGACGGCGTAGCCGTCGCAAAACCTGAAATTGCGGTGGGTCAGGTAAACGGGGATTGAGAATTTGCGGTCGCTGCGCAACCGAACGCAGCCTCGTTCCTTCGGCAGCTGCTACGCATGGCATATGGCCAATCATCGTGGCAAGGCGGTGCGCGCGTCACGGTGGGCGGTATACAATGCGCGCCACCGTGTTTAGCCCACTAAAAGGTGCGTCATGCAGCCCTTCGCTATTGCCCCATCGATTCTTTCCGCCGATTTCGCCCGTCTTGGCGAAGAAGTGGACAACGTACTCGCCGCGGGTGCTGATATCGTTCACTTCGATGTCATGGACAATCATTACGTACCCAACCTGACCATCGGCCCGATGGTCTGCGCTGCCTTGCGCAAGTACGGCATCACCGCTCCCATCGATGCGCACCTGATGGTTAGCCCGGTCGACCGGATCATCGGCGACTTTATCGAAGCTGGCGCGACCTACATCACCTTCCACCCCGAAGCGACGCAGCACATCGACCGCTCCCTGCAACTGATCCGCGAAGGCGGCTGCAAGGCAGGTCTGGTGTTTAATCCGGCGACCCCGCTGGATGTGCTCAAGTACGTGATGGACAAGGTCGACATGATCTTGCTGATGAGCGTAAACCCAGGCTTCGGCGGGCAAAAATTCATCCCCGGCACGCTGGATAAACTGCGTGAAGCCCGTGCACTGATCGATGCATCCGGGCGCGAGATTCGCCTGGAAATCGACGGTGGCGTGAACGTTGGCAATATCCGTGAAATCGCCGAAGCCGGTGCTGACACCTTTGTCGCCGGTTCTGCGATTTTCAACACGCCAAACTATGAAGAAGTCATTCAAAAAATGCGTGCCGAGCTAGCGTTGGCCCGTCCATGAGCCGTTTTGAGCAGCTACTTCAGGGGCGGCTGCCAAAGCTGGTGATGTTCGATCTGGATGGCACCCTGATTGACTCAGTACCGGATTTGGCCGTCGCCGTGGAGGCCATGCTGCTCAAGTTGGGTCGCCCGCCCGCCGGGATTGAGAACGTGCGGCTGTGGATCGGCAACGGTGCGCCCATGCTGGTGCGCCGTGCCTTGGCCGGCAACATGGAAGGCAGCGGTGTTGACGACACTGAGGCCGAACTGGCGCTGGAGATTTTCATGGAGGCCTACGATGGTGGCCATGAACATACCAAGGTTTATCCCGGTGTACGCGAAAGCCTCAAGTGGCTGCAAAAACAGGGCGTTGAAATGGCCCTGATCACCAACAAGCCGGAGCGCTTCGTAGCGCCCTTGTTGGATGAGCTGAAGCTGGGGCGGTTTTTTCGCTGGATTGTCGGTGGCGACACCATGCCACAGAAAAAACCCGACCCTGCCGCGTTGCTGTTTGTGATGAAGATGGCTGGCACCACTCCTGCGCAATCAATGTTTATCGGCGATTCGCGGAATGACGTGCTGGCGGCGAAGGCCGCAGGTGTGCGCTGCGTAGCCCTGAGTTATGGCTACAACCACGGCCGACCGATTGAAGAAGAATCACCGGATATGGTGATTGGCAACCTGCAAGAGCTGATAGCCGGTTGCTTAGATTCTGCGCCTGAGATAACGTTGGGCAATTCTGTTTCCCCCTCTCGAAGAGATTCCATCGTGGTGGTCACTCGCAAACTCTGGATGAAAGTTATCAAGGCCCTGGCCCGCTGGCGTTGGCGCGCCTGACTTGAATCTGGCCGCATAGCCGGCACGTTTGCATACCTGACCGTTTTACCCTCAGACCACGAGGCACCTCATGATCCGCGAAGAATTCCTGCGTTTGGCCGCTGCTGGCTACAACCGTATCCCCCTTGCACGCGAAACCCTGGCCGACTTCGACACACCGCTGTCGATCTATCTGAAGCTGGCCGATCAGCCCAATTCCTATTTGCTGGAATCGGTGCAGGGCGGCGAGAAGTGGGGCCGTTACTCGATCATCGGCTTGCCATGCCGCACGGTGCTGCGTGTGCATGATCATCAGGTCAGCGTGACCCACGATGGTGTCGAGATCGAGTCCCTCGAAGCTGAAGATCCGTTGACCTTCGTTGAGGAGTTCAAGGCTCGTTACAACGTGCCGACCATTGCCGGTTTGCCGCGTTTCAACGGTGGCCTGGTAGGGTATTTCGGTTATGACTGCGTGCGTTACGTGGAAAAGCGTCTGGGCAAGTGCCCGAACCCTGATCCGCTGGGCGTGCCGGACATTCTGCTGATGGTGTCCGACGCTGTTGTGGTATTCGATAACCTGGCTGGCAAGATGCACGCCATCGTGCTGGTCGATCCGGCGCGGCCTGACGCTTATGAAGAGGGTCAGGCCCGGCTTGAGGCGCTGCTAGAGCAACTGCGTCAACCGATTACGCCGCGCCGAGGTCTGGACTTCACTGCGCAGCAAGCGGCTGATCCAGTGTTCCGTTCCAGCTTCACCCAGGACGACTACGAAAAAGCCGTCGACACGATCAAAGACTACATCCTCGCAGGCGATTGCATGCAAGTGGTGCCGTCGCAGCGCATGTCTATCGACTTCAAGGCCGCGCCGATCGATTTGTATCGTGCGCTGCGCTGCTTCAACCCAACGCCGTATATGTACTTCTTCAATTTTGGTGACTTCCACGTGGTGGGCAGTTCGCCTGAAGTGCTGGTACGGGTTGAAGACAACCTGATCACCGTACGCCCGATTGCCGGGACGCGCCCTCGGGGTGCGACTGAAGAGGCCGATCTGGCGCTCGAAGAGGACCTGCTCAGTGATGACAAGGAAATCGCCGAGCACCTGATGCTGATTGACCTGGGGCGTAACGACACGGGCCGCGTGTCAGAAATCGGCTCGGTCAAGCTCACCGAGAAGATGGTGATCGAGCGTTACTCCAACGTGATGCACATTGTGTCCAACGTCACCGGCCAGCTCAAAAGCGGACTGACAGCGATGGACGCACTGCGGGCGATTTTGCCAGCGGGTACGTTGTCCGGTGCACCGAAAATCCGCGCGATGGAGATCATCGATGAACTGGAGCCGGTCAAGCGTGGTGTGTATGGCGGCGCGGTCGGTTATTTTGCCTGGAACGGCAATATGGACACGGCCATTGCGATCCGTACCGCAGTGATCAAGGACGGTGAATTGCATGTGCAGGCTGGTGGCGGCATTGTCGCTGACTCGGTCCCGGCCCTTGAGTGGGAAGAAACCCTCAACAAACGCCGCGCAATGTTCCGTGCTGTTGCCCTGGCCGAACAAACCCCACGGGATTGATTGCGTCCCCTTGTGGGAGCGAGCAAGCTCGCTCCCACACGCCCGCCCTCGAGATTTTAGAAGTTCAGGCTAACCCCGACATTCACCCCCTGCTGCATAACCCCGTCACTCTTTCTCGCGTTATAAGCCGCCCGCAGCATAAGGTCGGAGGTCAGTTTGTGGCTGACCCCCAGGCTCAAACGGGCAAGGTTACTTGGCGGTGTATAGCCTTCGAGCTTGAAACGATTATTGGGCAGGCTGTTAAGCGCGATGTTCAGGCGTTGGGTCTGGTCCTGGAACTCATGTTCATGGGCGGCTTCGCCAAACAACAGCGTCTGAGGGGTGGCCTGGTAACTGGCGAGCAAACCCGCACCAAGGCGATTTGAAACAAGCGTCTGCTCTTCGTAGTTCAATGCAGTCGAACGTCGCCCCTTTTCTTCATAGCGATTAACCTCCACCCGCGAATATTCGGCGCTGATAAAAGGCGACAGGTGCCACAGGTCTGAGGCCGGTGCGATGTCATAACCCAAGCGAGTACTTAGCGCCCGAAGGTGCCCGTTAGCTTGCCCTTGCTCCATGCCTTCACCTATGCCAAACGCGAATTTTCGCTTTAGGCTGTCGTAATCCAGCCTTCCCAACGTCAGCGCGGCATCACCCCACCAATGATTGTGTTGGTATTGCGCAAACACACTGCCCAGATAGCTATTGAGTTTGTAATCCGATTCATTGGCGCCTGCTTCCAGGTGTTGCCGATAAAACCCGCCTGCTACTCCAAAACGCCAGTTTTCATCTGCCCTGTAGCTGGTGCCGATATTGACGTTATAGCCTCTGCCATCTGCACTCACGGAGGTGTCCTGTCCGTCGATTTCCAGGCGCTGCCCACCACCAGCAACCATGGATCTCCATTGGCCAATGGCTTGCCATTGACCGTTGTCGCCAGCCCATTGATTGCGCAGTTGGTCTTGATGGGCGTTTAGCGTGCCTTGAGCCATGACGGGTAACAAAGTCAGTTCCCAAGGGACGGCAAGCAATGAATAGGCGTAGTCGGCAATTAACTGCTGACCCACCTCGGTGGGGTGCACCTTGTCGTTGAACAGCAGTTTGCCCGGGTTGGGAGTTGAGCTGTTGAGGCCGTACTTCGGGTTTTCCGCACATTCATCACCGTTGAAGCAAGTACCGATAAGGTCCTGTCCAAGTGCCAAGCCATAACGGGCAGGATCGGCAACGGCTTCACGCAGCAACAGCGGGATATTGAGAGGGATGATTTCGGCGTCTATCTGTTCGAGTTGCTGTACCAACTCATGGTTGAACATGGTGCTGAGGTAGCTGGTACCCGCTTGGGCAGATGTGCCGTAAATGGCCGGGGTCAGGCCCAGGTCGGGCAGCAGCCAGACCATGATGTAGCGTGCCCCGGCCTGTTGCAGGGCGTAGGTGCTTGCAGCCAGCCTTTGTGCGGTTTTGCCTGCTTCAGCGGGACTGGTGACCTTTCCTTGAATGAAGTCATTACCGCCACCGGAAATGAAGTACAGCGCCTTGGGGTCAGCCTTGAAGTTGTTCTCCACAAGGTAACCAGGCTTGCTGCGCAGTACGGAACCGCCAATTAAAAACCAGTCATCAGGGACGGTGACTTTTGAAACAGTTGTGACGGAATTGAGTATCTGGTCCGTGCGGTAACCACCGACCGCCCAGTTATTGCCATCGGGCGAGCCTGTGACGGAATTTGTCATCGATGTGGACGGGCCCAGATCACCGGGTGCAATACCCAGTTTTGCGCCCAGCCGCATGGGCGCTACGGCAACATACTCCTCGCCGCTGTATTCCTTGTACGTGGGCCCGGTGTGATTGGTGAAACGCATGCCACTGCCTACACCTGGAAATTGCCCCGAATCGCTCAGGCTGTCGCCGAACACGATCATGGTGGAGTAGGGAGTTGGGGCCGCTATGGCGCGTTCGCTGACGATGGACAAAATGCATCCCGCCAGAGGGATAAGTAGTGAAAGCCTGCGCATGGGACGACCCTTTTTATTGTTAAGAGCGCGGACATTAACAAAACGATCTGTATTAATTGTTTCGTGTAAAACAAAGTCACAAAGTACTTAATGGTTGTTTTCCCCTGTATTCGCTACCCCATGTTGCACCTGTCGCGAGGCTACGTTACTGTGCCATGACGTAGAAATGAGACCCTTCCTGTGTTGATCATCAGCAAACTCTTTATGCGAGTTGTTAAGGCCCAAGGCCGTTGGCGTTGGCGCGCCTAATATTTCTCTGCCGGCCCCGCCGGACCTGCCCCCTGCGTTTTCCTGAATGGCTCCCCCTCGGTTGGTGTGTTCAAACCAGCAACTGAAACTGCGGGCATAGAGTTCTGAAAACAGTTTTGAATGTCAGTGAATTCAGAGGTTTAGCAACATGTTGCTGATGATCGATAATTACGACTCTTTTACTTACAACGTTGTGCAGTACCTCGGCGAATTGGGTGCCGAGGTCAAGGTGGTGCGCAATGACGAACTGACCGTGGCCCAGATCGAAGCGCTCAAGCCTGAGCGTATTGTGGTCTCGCCCGGCCCGTGTACACCGAACGAGGCGGGTATCTCCCTCGAAGCGATCAAACACTTTGCAGGCAAGCTGCCAATTCTGGGCGTGTGCCTGGGCCATCAGTCCATCGGCCAGGCTTTTGGCGGTGATGTGGTTCGCGCCCGACAAGTGATGCACGGTAAGACCAGCCCGGTGTATCACCTCGATACTGGGGTGTTCCAGGGCTTGAACAACCCGTTGACCGTGACCCGTTATCACTCGCTGGTGGTCAAGCGCGAAACCCTGCCTGACTGTCTTGAGCTGACCGCCTGGACTCGGCTTGAAGATGGCACGGTCGACGAGATCATGGGCTTACGCCACAAGACGCTGAACATTGAAGGGGTGCAATTTCACCCTGAATCGATCCTGACCGAACAAGGTCATGAACTGTTTGCCAACTTTCTTAAACAAACCGGCGGCACGCGCTAAGGACTTCAAATGGATATCAAGACAGCCCTGAACCGTATCGTCGGTCATCTCGATCTGAGCACCGATGAAATGCGCGATGTAATGCGCGACATCATGACCGGTCAATGCACCGAGGCGCAGATTGGCGCGTTCATGATGGGCATGCGCATGAAGAGCGAAAGCATCGACGAAATCGTCGGTGCCGTGACCGTAATGCGCGAATTGGCAGACAAGGTAGAGCTCAAAACCCTCGATGGCGTGGTCGATATTGTCGGCACCGGTGGTGACGGCGCGAATATCTTCAACGTATCCACAGCTTCGGCTCTGGTGATTGCGGCTGCAGGCTGCACCGTGGCCAAGCACGGTAACCGTGCGGTATCTGGCAAGAGCGGCAGTGCGGACTTGCTCGAAGCAGCGGGTGTATATCTGAACCTGACCCCTGCACAAGTAGGCCGTTGCATCGACAGCGTAGGTATCGGTTTCATGTTCGCCCAGTGTCATCATGGCGCCATGAAACACGCAGCCATTCCGCGTCGCGACCTTGGCCTGCGAACCCTGTTCAATATGCTTGGCCCGCTTACGAATCCGGCTGGTGTGTTGCATCAAGTAGTGGGTGTTTTCAATCAGGCACTGTGCCGGCCTTTGGCTGAAGTGTTGCAGCGTCTGGGCAGCAAGCATGTGCTGGTGGTGCATTCGCAAGACGGCCTGGATGAGTTCAGCCTGGCAGCGCCGACCTATGTGGCGGAGTTGCATAAAGGTGAAATCAAGGAATATTGGGTCCAGCCTGAAGACCTGGGCATCAAGAGCCAAAGCCTGTTTGGCCTGGTGGTCGACAGTCCGGAGCAATCGCTGGAGTTGATCCGCGATGCCTTGGGTCGTCGCAAAACTGAAGCGGGCCAGAAAGCCGCTGAAATGATTGTTCTCAATGCGGGTGCTGCACTGTATGCCGCTGACCTTGCCTACACTCTTAAAGAAGGTGTGGAATTGGCCCATGACGCGCTGCACACCGGGTTGGCCCGAGAGAAGCTCGAAGAGCTGGGCGCATTTACCGCGATTTTCAAGCAGGAGAATGAAGCATGAGTGTGCCAACCGTTCTGGAGAATATTCTGGCGCGTAAAGTTCAGGAGGTTGCCGAGCGCAGTGCTCGCGTGAGCCTGGCAGAACTCGAACGTCTGGCTGCTCAGGCTGATCCGGTTCGCGGCTTTGCCAATGCCTTGTTGGCACAAGCCAAGAAGAAACAGCCCGCGGTAATTGCCGAAATTAAAAAGGCTTCACCCAGCAAGGGTGTGATTCGCGAGCACTTCGTGCCTGCCGAAATTGCCAAGAGCTATCAAACGGGCGGCGCGACCTGTTTGTCCGTGCTGACCGATATCGACTACTTTCAAGGCGCCGATGCGTACCTGCAACAGGCACGCGCGGCCTGTACCTTGCCGGTAATTCGCAAGGACTTCATGATCGATCCGTATCAAATCGTCGAAGCCCGTGCGTTGGGTGCCGACTGCGTGCTGTTGATCGTGTCCGCTCTGGACGACGTGAAAATGGCCGAACTGGCTGCCGTTGCCAAAAGCGTAGGGCTTGATGTGTTGGTTGAAGTGCATGATGGCGATGAGCTTGAACGCGCACTTAAAACCCTCGATACGCCTTTGGTGGGGATCAACAACCGTAACCTGCACACGTTTGAAGTCAGCCTGGAGACCACGCTGGATCTGTTGCCACGTGTTCCTCGTGACCGTTTGGTGATTACCGAAAGCGGGATTCTTAATCGTGCGGATGTCGAACTGATGGAAATCAGCGAGGTGTATTCGTTCCTGGTTGGCGAAGCTTTTATGCGCGCCGAGAATCCAGGTACCGAACTGCAGCGCTTGTTCTTCCCTGAGCGGGTTGTACCGGTGACGGGTTCGACACTGGACTGACCTGCAAAACTTCCTGTGGGAGCGAGCTTGCTCGCGATGCAGGCAACGCGATCTGTCAGGTAAATGCGGTGATGCCATCGCGAGCAAGCTCGCTCCCACCGTCATTGTTGTTCTGCGTTTGGAAGGAATCTTATGCCGCTGGTCAAACAACTCACTGTCGAAGCAGGCCTCAAGGCCGAGCAGGATTTGCTGGCCTCGGTTTGTGCCGGGGAGTTGGAGGCTGGAGTGCTGTTCTGGCAACCCACGGATCGGGCGTTGGTCATGCCGCGCCGCTTGAGTCGCTTGCCGGGTTTTGAGCAGGCCAGTGTCGAGTTGGCAGCCAGCGGCTGGCCTATTCTGTTACGTGAAACGGGTGGCGAGCCGGTTCCTCAGTCTGCGTCGACGATCAATATCGCTCTGGTCTACGCGCCTTTGCGCAGTGAAGGTGACCATGGGCGTATCGAAACCGCGTATCGACGCTTGTGCGAGCCCATTTGCGATTTGTTGACTCACTTGGGTGGTGCTGCGTCTTTGGGTGAGGTTGAGGGCGCGTTTTGTGATGGTCGTTTCAACGTCAATCTCAATGCTCGCAAGCTGGTCGGAACTGCTCAGCGCTGGCGACAGAGCCAAGGTGGGCAGCGACCTGTCGGCCTGGTGCACGGTGCATTGCTGGTCGATAACGAGCGTGAGTCGATGGTGGCTGCGGTCAATCGTTTCAATCAACTGTGCGATCTTGAGCAACGCTGCTTGGCTGACAGCCACATTGCCTTGCACGAAGCGTTTGTTGCCCCCGACTTCTTTGAGCGCCTGAGTGCCAGCTATCAACAGATCCTGGCGCCCTTGCTCAAGCCTTAACGTGTACCGAACACCACCATGGTCTTGCCTTTGACGTTCACCAGGTTCTGTTCTTCCAGACCTTTTAGTACGCGGCCAACCATCTCTCGCGAACAGCCGACAATCCTGCCGATTTCCTGACGGGTAATCTTGATTTGCATGCCGTCAGGGTGGGTCATGGCGTCAGGTTGTTTGCACAGCTCAAGCAGGCAGCGAGCAACTCTTCCCGTGACATCAAAGAACGCCAGGTCGCCGACCTTGCGCGTGGTGTTGCGCAGGCGTTGAGCGATTTGGCCACTTAGCGCGTAAAGAATTTCTGGCTCTTGCTGTGTGTATTCTCTGAATTTTGAATAGCTGATCTCTGCTAATTCGCACTCGGTCTTGGCCCGAACCCATGCGCTGCGTGTCTGTTCCTGTCCCGGTTGTTCAAACAGACCCAGCTCGCCAATAAAGTCTCCGCTATTGAGGTAGGCAATGATCATTTCACGACCGTCCTCGTCTTCAATCAAAACCGTTACCGAACCTTTGATAATGAAGAACAGTGTGTGTGAGGACTCGCCTGCGCAGATGATATTGCTCTTGGCCGGATAACGTTTGCGCTGGCAAAAAGTCAAAAACTTGTCGAGGTTCTTGATTTTGGGTATGGGAGAAAGAGCAACCATGGTTGTATCCCGAAAAGCTTGCACAGTAAGGGTTAGATCTATTTTTATATAGAGCGCTTGCTGGCTGGCGCCAGCGATTTGGCGCCAGCTTACCAGACAGGTTCTGCTGGGTTTGCAGAATTTTCCCCGCCGGATGCCAGAGAAACGCTTCAGTGTGGCGAGTTATCAGTTTCTGGCCCTGTGCTAAGCTGGCGCCCCTTTTAAAACAGTGGAGTCTGGGCGATGAAGGCACGCATTCAATGGGCTGGCGAAGCCATGTTTCTGGGCGAATCAGGCAGCGGCCACGTCGTTGTGATGGATGGTCCGCCTGAAAGTGGTGGTCGCAATCTGGGCGTACGCCCGATGGAAATGCTGTTGTTGGGGCTCGGTGGGTGCAGCAACTTTGACGTTGTCAGCATACTCAAAAAATCGCGTCAGGCGGTTGAGAGCTGCGAGGCGTTCCTGGAAGCAGAGCGCGCCACCGAAGATCCAAAGGTGTTCACCAAGATCCATCTGCACTTTGTGGTCAAGGGCCGAGGTTTGAAAGAAGCTCAGGTCAAGCGCGCCATCGAGCTGTCGGCCGAGAAGTATTGCTCGGCATCCATCATGCTGGGCGCTGCAGGTGTTGCGATTAGCCACGACTACGAAATCATCGAGTTGGGCTGAGCGAGTCGCCATTACGGTTGCAGCATAAAAAAGGGCCTGAGTTCAGCCCTTTTTATGCGCAAAGTACCGCTACAAACTGTAGCTGCCCAAAGTTAGAGGCTGCGATCAGATGCGGTACGTGCTTTTGGTCATGACTTTGGCCATCAGGCTCATGCCAAATTTGACCGGGGCAGGGAAGCGGTAGCCGCCTGCATTGAGCGCCGACTCTGCGTGTTGTTCTTCGTCGATACGCATTTGCTCGAGAATTGCCCGAGACTTCTCGTCTTCAGCCGGCAGTTGCTCAAGATGTTCGTTCAGGTGTTTGCACACTTGATCTTCGGTCGCCGCCACGAACCCCAGACTGACTTTGTCGCTGATCAGCCCTGCTGCCGCGCCGATGCCAAACGACATCCCGTAAAACAACGGGTTCAGTACGCTTGGGTGGCTACCCAACTGACGGATGCGCTGCTCGCACCAGGCCAGGTGGTCGATTTCTTCTTCAGCGGCATGTTCCATCGCTTCGCGCACATGGGGCAGCTTGGCAGTCAGGGCCTGGCCCTGATACAAGGCTTGGGCACAGACTTCGCCGGTATGGTTGATACGCATCAGCCCGGCTACATGGCGAGTGGCCTGGGCGTCTAACGGGTTTTCAGGTTTGACGATGGCAGGCGACGGCCGATGAGGCATACCGCTGAAAGGCAGCAGTGTGCGCAAGGCGGTATCGGCTTGTAACAGAAGACGGTCAATCGGCGAGTAGTGACGTTGGGTAGTCATGCTTACCTCCGGAAAAAATCACGGTGGTCAGTTTACCCCAATCAGGCGGGCGGAGTTTGCGTTGGATCATGGGTGAATGTGGGAGCTCTGCAGCTCCCACGGCAGAATCGTTGGCCAATCAGCCCGGTGGCCAGTTCATCTGGCGTTGACCTAAAACGTGCATGTGAATGTGGTAGACCGTTTGGCCACCCTTTTCATTGCAGTTCATCACTACGCGGAAACCGTCTTCGCAACCCAGTTCTTTGGCCAGACGTTGCGCTGTGAACAGGATATGGCCTGCCAGAGGTTTGTCTTCTTCGGTCAAGTCGTTAAGCGTGCGTATCGGTTTTTTCGGAATGACCAGAAAATGGATCGGAGCTTGTGGGGCTATATCGTGAAAGGCGAGCACTTGATCATCTTCGTAAATGATCTTTGCGGGTATTTCACGGTTGATGATCTTGGTGAACAGAGTATCCAAAGCTGTGTCTCCGTGAGTGAAGTCCGGTCTGAGTGTACTCAGGGTGGTGAGTTACGCCCAGTCTCGTTAACGAGGGCAGTAGGATTTGTTGACTGAGGCGGCAATTTTCCGCGTCATCCAGCGCGAGAAGACTCGTGGGAGACGCGTTAGCCAGCGGTTGCGTCGACCCGGAATGATGATCGCCTTGTTTTTGTCGAGGGCGCGCACGGTGTAGAGCGCAACTTCTTCGGGGCTCAGGGCTCTGGCGTTTTGCTTGATGGCGTCGGTGTTCATTTTAGCCGCATCGAAAAAGCCGGTTCGGGTAATGCCAGGGCAAAGGACCGAGACCTTGATGCCGGTTTTTTTCACTTCTTCGCGCAAACCTTCGGAAAAGTGCAGCACATACGCCTTGCTGGCAAAGTAGGTGCTGAGCCACGGCCCGGGCTGGAAAGCTGCGATCGAGGACACATTGAGGATTTGCCCGCCGCCCTGAACTGCCATCATGTTGCCGATGGCATGGCACAAGCGGGTGAGTGCCAGAACGTTGAGTTCAATCAGGTCTTGCTCGGCGCTCCAGTCGTGAGCCAGAAAAGGGCCGCAGGTGCCGATGCCTGCGCAATTGACCAGCAAGTCGATCTGGCGGTCACCTTCTTCTAGCTCCAGCAAGAAACCTGACAAACGCAGGGGTTCGCCCAAATCGCAGGCGCGGAACAAAACCTCAACCCCAAAACGCTGGGTCAGTTCAAGTGCAATGGTTTCCAGAGCATCCCGCTGGCGGGCCACCAAAATCAAACTGCGCCCGCGTCGGGCAAGGGCTTCAGCCAGGGCCAGGCCAATGCCGCTGGAGGCGCCAGTGATTAAAGCGTAACGGGTCATGCTGTTCTCCATTGCAACGGTACAGTCCGGTGACAATGATGTCCCTGGCGTTAACGCGTTCATTAAGGCGGGCAGTCTACAGGCTGTTGCTGTTGACTGCGTTGATCAACGCAGTCAACAGGCCCAAAGCAAAGAGGGCGATCATTGCGCAGATGCTCAGACCAATCAAAAAGATGGTGATCGAGGCGATGACGTTGACCGCCCGGCTGTTCGGTGGCGGCGGGGGACCATATTTATTGGGGCCGGGAGTGCCAGGCATCAATAGCATCATCAGGGACAGAACCAGGTTGGCCACGGGCACCAGATGCAGCAACAGCATCCAGGCGGACCAATTGAGGTCGTGCAAACGCTGGGCACCCATTCTCAGGCCAAGGATGAAATAGACCATCGAGAGTGTAGCCCCGCAGGTAATGCCAAGGGTGGGCGACACCTTGACTGCGAGCAGAACCAGAAGCGACGTCACCATGGCGATGACGGTGAGTACCATGCTCCAGGCCAGCAGCCTTAAACGCCCGATGCGGCCGCTGAACCCTACAGGGTCCAGTGCCGCATAGGGTTCTTGAGGGATTTTGTCCAGGCTAAGCTCGGGCATGGTGGCATCCTTGTCCGGATATGTTTAACAAAAGCCCGCCGAAAATGGCGGGCTTGGCAATGTCAGTGGTGCGGCCAATGTTGCGAGAGCCTTGAGGTGAGGTCTTGCGCCTTGCGGTATTCCTCATCCAGGCGCGCGATCAATTGATCGATAGTTGGCAGATCGTGAATATCCCCGACACCTTGCCCGGCAGACCATACCGTTTTCCATGCTTTGGCTTCATCGGTAAGCGGCTTGAGTTTATTGCCTGCCCCCGTTTCGCTTTTACCCTGGAGTGCGGCGAGGTCGAAACCTGCGTTTTCAAGGCTTTGGCGCATAAAACTGGCGGGTACACCTGATACCGCTGGGGTGTGGATGATATCGGCGGCGCGGGATGTCAGCAGCATATCTTTGTAGGCGTCAGGAGCATGGCTCTCTTGGGTAGCGATAAAGCGTGTGCCGAGGTAGGCAAGGTCTGCCCCCAGAACTTGTGCCGCCAGAATCTCGTGGCCGTGGTTCAGGCAGCCAGACAGCAGCACGGTTTTGTCGAAGAACTGACGAATTTCGGCCAGCAGGGCAAAAGGGCTCCAGGTGCCGGCATGGCCGCCAGCACCAGCGGCGACGGCAATCAGACCATCGACTCCGGCTTCTGCGGCTTTTTCTGCATGACGCCGGGTGGTGACATCGTGGAACACCAGGCCGCCATAGCTGTGGACGGCATCCACCAGCTCTTTGACTGCCCCAAGGCTGGTGATGACGATTGGCACCTTGTGTTCAATGCAGATCGCCAGATCTGCCTGCAACCGTGGATTGCTGTTGTGCACAATCAGGTTTACGGCGTAGGGCGCAGGGTTATCCAATGTGGCGAGCCCTGCTTCTATTTCTTCAAGCCATGCCTTGAATCCGCTGCTCTCGCGTTGGTTGAGCGCAGGAAAACTGCCAACAACCCCGTTACGACAGCAGGCCAGGACAAGTTGAGGGTTGGAAATCAGAAACATGGGGGCGGCAACTACCGGCAGGCGCAAGCGTTGTTCAAGCAGGGCGGGCAGTGACATTGGATAACCTCGGATCTTCAGGAAGTGAGTTTAAAACGGTTTGACCACCACCAGAATTACGATAGCCAGCAAGAACACCACGGGCACTTCGTTGAACCAGCGATAGAACACGTGAGTGCGCTTGTTTTCACCACGAGCGAAGCGTTTTAGCTGCGCGCCACACATGTGGTGATAACCGATGAGCAGAAAGACCAGCGTCAGTTTGACGTGCATCCATCCTTGGCTGAGAAAGCCAGGGTTGAGCATGAGCAACCAGCCCCCGAAAATCAGGGATGCGATCATTGCCGGGCCCATGATGCCGCGATACAGCTTGCGCTCCATGATGATGAATCGTTCTTTGCTAACGGAATCTTCGCTTTGTGCGTGGTAAACAAAGAGGCGCGGAAGGTAAAAAAGGCCAGCAAACCAGCAGACGATGCTGATGATGTGGAAGGCTTTGAGCCATAGATAAAGCATTTTTAGTTATTCCCAGGTTCACGGTAGATCAAATAGTAGTAGTAGAGCGTCCGGGAGTCACCTTGGCGGTTGTCGCAGGGGCGTGGTGTCCCTATTATCGAAGGCTTTCCAGTGGTTTCGTTGAGGGCAGGTTATGGTCAAGGTCGGTATTGTCGGCGGCACGGGTTACACCGGGGTCGAATTGCTGCGTTTGCTGGCACAGCATCCGCAGGCTGAAGTGGTTGTCATCACTTCTCGATCCGAGGCTGGCCTGCCAGTTGCCGATATGTATCCCAACCTGCGCGGTCACTACGATGGTCTGGCCTTCAGCGTGCCGGACACACAAACGCTGGCCGCGTGCGATGTAGTGTTTTTCGCAACACCACACGGTGTAGCCCATGCGTTGGCTGGCGAGTTGCTGGCTGCAGGTACCAAGGTTATCGACCTCTCGGCTGATTTCCGGCTGCAGGATGCTGATGAGTGGGCCAAGTGGTACGGCCAGCCCCATGGTGCGCCAGAATTGCTGGGGGAGGCCGTTTACGGCTTGCCGGAAGTCAATCGTGAGCAAATCAAACAGGCGCGGCTGATTGCTGTGCCGGGTTGCTATCCAACGGCAACACAACTGGGCTTTATTCCTTTGCTGGAAGCGGGCCTGGCTGATACCGCGCAATTGATCGCGGACTGCAAGTCGGGTGTGAGCGGCGCCGGTCGTGGTGCAAGCGTGGGCTCGTTGTATGCCGAAACGTCAGAAAGCATGAAGGCGTATGCAGTTAAAGGTCATCGTCATCTGCCAGAGATTCGCCAAGGTTTGCGTCGTGCTGCCGGCAAAGACGTGGGTCTGACCTTCGTGCCGCATCTGACACCGATGATTCGCGGCATTCACTCCACGTTGTATGCGGCCGTGGTCGATCGTTCTGTCGATTTGCAGGCACTGTTCGAGAAGCGTTACGCCAACGAGCCTTTCGTGGATGTGATGCCAGCGGGCAGCCATCCGGAAACCCGTAGCGTACGCGGCGCCAACGTGTGCCGTATTGCCGTGCATCGGCCGCAGGACGGCGACCTGGTTGTGGTGTTGTCGGTCATCGACAACCTGGTCAAGGGCGCTTCTGGCCAAGCAGTGCAGAACATGAACATCATGTTCGGTCTGGACGAGCGCCTGGGCTTGTCGCACGCAGGGATGCTGCCTTAAAAGCAGCTGCAGGTTTCAAGCTATAAGCTGCAAGTAGCGAGCTTTTCACTTGCGGCTTGTAGCTGATCGCTTGCCGCTACCCTCAAATAGTTGACCGCTTTTCTAGGAGAAGCGGATAATGCGCGTTATCACGCATTATGGCGGCATAACGCCGGGAGATAGTCAGCATGAGCGTCGAATCCTTCACCCCCATGGCTTTGCAATTCACCGAAGGTGCTGCGCACAAGGTGAAGAGCCTGGTCGATGAAGAGGGTAATGATCGTTTGAAGTTGCGCGTATTCGTTACGGGCGGCGGTTGTTCCGGTTTTCAGTATGGTTTCACCTTCGATGAAGAAGTGGCCGATGACGACACCCTTGTTGAGCGCGAAGGCGTTAGCCTGGTGGTCGATCCAATGAGCTTCCAGTACCTGGCGGGCGCCGAGGTGGATTATCAGGAAGGTCTGGAAGGCTCGCGCTTTGTGATCAAGAACCCGAATGCCACCACAACCTGTGGTTGCGGATCATCGTTCTCGATCTGATTGTGTTGTAAAAGCTTCAAACTCAACGCCGCGTAGATTCGCGGCGTTTTGCTGTCTGCACTTTGTCAGGCAGGGTAGATGGCGCCCAATACGCGCAAACCGCGTGCGCCCGTGACGCTGGGGCGGTTGGTGGGGATGCTTTCCAGGCAACAGTGCGCAAGCCATGCAAAGGCCATTGCTTCAACCCAGTCGGGATCAACGCCCTTGGCTTGGGTGCTGCTTACCTTGGCTGGCGCCAGCAAGTCTGCCAGGCGGGCCATCAGCGCCGCATTGTGGGCGCCGCCACCACATACCAGCAGTTCATCAGTATGTGGCTGAGCAGCGCGCAGTGACTGCACGATGGTCTGCGCGGTGAGCTCCAGCAGGGTTGCCTGAACATCTTCTGCTGGGAAGGTTGGCAGGCGGAACAGGTGCTGTTTCAGCCACGCCAGATTGAAAACCTCACGCCCTGTGCTTTTTGGGCCCTTGGTCTGGAAGAAAGGATCGCTGAGCAGGGCGTTGAGCAGCAGTGGCTCAATCTTGCCGCTGGCGGCCCACTGACCGCTGCGGTCGTACAGTTCGCCGCGCTGCTCTTGTATCCAGGCATCCAGCAGGACATTTCCTGGGCCACAATCGAATCCTGCAACAGGAGCAGTAGGTGTTATCAGGCTTAGATTGCTGAATCCGCCTACGTTCAGCACTGCCCTGTTTCCGATTTCATTCGTGAACAAGGCTTCGTGGAAAGCGGGAACCAAGGGTGCACCCTGGCCTCCGGCAGCCACATCGCGACGACGAAAGTCACCTACGACACAGATGCTGGTTAGTTCGGCCAGCAGAGCCGGATTGCCGATCTGTACGGTAAAGCCCCGGGCGGGTTCGTGGCGTATGGTCTGGCCATGACTGCCGATAGCGCGGATATCTGTCGGGGAGAGTTGTTGCTGCGCGAGGAGTGCGTTAACCCCCTGTGCAGCCAGCTCGACCCAATGGTTCTCTGCGATTGCACAGCGTGCCACTTCGTCCGGGCCGCTCGCGCACAAGCCAAGCAGCTCACTTCGCAAGGCTTCTGGCATGGGGGTGTAATGGGTGGCGAGCAAGGTGATGCTCGGCCCCAGCTCAACAAGGGCGATGTCCATACCGTCGAGGCTGGTTCCGGACATCACACCTATATAGAGGGCCATGACTTAGCGCTTGCTCGAGGCCAGGAGGGTGGCCTTTTCCTGGTTCATGCGGGCCATCAATGGCTGGCTTTGTTGCAGGAAGCGAGTGCGCTCGGCTTTGGCAATCGGGTCGGCCATCGGCAGCTTCTGGCCCAATGGATCAACGTGTACGCCATTGACCTGGAACTCGTAGTGCAGGTGCGGGCCGGTCGAAAGGCCGGTTGTACCGATGTAGCCAATCACTTGGCCTTGCTTGACCGAACCGCCAGTTTTAACGCCTTTGGCGAAGCCCTGCATGTGCCCGTAAAGCGTGCGATAGGTATTGCCGTGTTGAATGATGACGGTGTTGCCATAGCCGCCGCGACGGCCAGCCAAGAGTACTTTGCCGTCACCGGTTGCCTTGATTGGTGTGCCGCGCGGTGCTGCGTAATCCACGCCTTTGTGGGCGCGGATCTTGTTCAGGATCGGGTGCTTGCGGCCCGAGGAGAAGCGCGAGCTGATGCGGGCGAAGTCTACCGGTGTACGGATAAATGCCTTGCGCATGCTGTTGCCATCAGCGGTGTAGTAATTGGTAATGCCCTGCTTGCTGGTGTAACGCACGGCGGTAAAGGTTTTACCGCGGTTAGTGAAGCGAGCCGAGAGGATATTGCCCGTGCCAACAGCTTTGCCGTTGACCACTTTCTGCTCGTAGACCACTTCGAATTGGTCGCCTGGGCGAATATCCTGAGCGAAGTCGATGTCGTAACCAAACACTTTGGCCATGTCCATCGTCATGCTGTGTGGCAGGCCTGCACGCTGGCCGGAGACAGAAAGCGAGCTGCTGATAACGCCGTGTACATACGCCGAACGCATGGTTGGTTGGGTGGTGACCCGGCGAAAGGTATAGCCTTTGGCGCTTCTGTTGAGGGTGATCGTCTCAAGATCGCTGACCTGGCTGTGCAATTTGTTCAACTGCTGGCCGTCGGGGCTCATTTCAAATTCGAGCTTCTGGCCGTGCTTGAGCTGGCTGAACTGCTTGGCTTGTTTGTCGCTGGCCAGTACTTCATGTACGGAGGTCGCAGGCAGGCCAACCTTCTGGAACAAGGTCGAGAGCGTATCACCCTTGCTGACGATGACTTCGCGGTGGCTGGGAGCCTTTGGTGGCTCGATTTTGGCCGTTTCTACAGGGGCGCTGTCCTGCTGTTCAATCTGGGCAAATGGTGGTGGGCTCGCTTCATTTGTGGCTTGGACGAGCTCTGAAGCGTCTTGATCTTGTGTCAGTTGTTCAGCAGGGGTTTCCAACTCCAGATTCAGAGTCGTTCTTTTGGCTTCTACTTCGCTGGAAGGAAATACCAGCAAGGCCAAGCTTAAGAGAGCGGCGATACCACTTGCTGCAAGCAGGTGGGTCTTCGGATAAAGCGGTGGCGCTTTAGGCGGTTGACTGGTCATAGATGATTTTGACTTTGAGATAAAGGATGAATTGGAAAAGATGACTGGCACAATGAATATGAAATAACTGTATAAAATATAACCAAATCGCCCTTGAAGCAAGTCCGCGAGCTATTCGCGCGCGTATATCAGCCGTATGCCGGCCAGAACTTGTAATTAGTCCCTGATCTTGTATCGTTGGTTCCCTTTGAATTTGAGCCTTACGGGTCTGATATGAAGTCGGTTGAAGAGCAGCTAGCGCTAATAAAGCGGGGTGCCGAAGAGGTACTGGTCGAGTCTGAATTGGTCGAGAAACTCAAGCGCGGCCAGCCGTTGCGTATCAAGGCCGGATTCGACCCGACGGCGCCCGATCTGCACTTGGGTCATACCGTGCTCATCAATAAGCTGCGCCAGTTCCAGGAACTGGGCCATCACGTGATCTTCCTTATAGGTGACTTCACCGGGATGATCGGTGATCCGAGCGGCAAGAGTGCAACGCGTCCACCGTTGACGCGCGAGCAGGTCCTTGCGAACGCGGAGACTTATAAGACTCAGGTGTTCAAGATCCTTGATCCGGCGAAAACCGAGGTGGCATTCAACTCCACCTGGATGGATCAAATGGGTCCTGCCGATTTCATTCGTCTGACGTCCCAATACACCGTTGCTCGCATGCTTGAGCGCGATGACTTTGATAAGCGCTACACCACTAATCAGCCTATCGCTATCCATGAGTTTCTTTATCCGTTGGTGCAAGGGTATGACTCGGTCGCATTGAAGGCCGACGTTGAGTTGGGTGGTACTGATCAGAAGTTCAACTTGCTGATGGGGCGTGAGCTGCAGCGTGGCTACGGTCAGGAAGCGCAGTGCATTGTGACGATGCCTCTGCTTGAAGGGTTGGATGGTGTCAAGAAGATGTCCAAGTCCCTGGGTAACTATGTGGGTATCCAGGAAGCGCCGGGGGTGATGTACAGCAAGCTGGTGTCTATTCCTGATGTATTGATGTGGCGTTACTTCGAGCTGTTGAGCTTTCGCTCGATGGACGAAATCATTGCTTTCAAGGCTGAGGTCGAGGCGGGGGCTAATCCGCGCGATATCAAGATCAAGCTGGCTGAAGAAATTGTTGCTCGTTTCCATGGTGAAGAGGCAGCAGCTAATGCTCATCGTGGTGCCGGTAACCGGATGAAAGATGGCGAGCTGCCAGAAGATCTGCCAGAGATCGAACTGACGGCTGCTGAAGACATGCCTATTGCAGCTGTCCTTAATAAGGCGGGCTTGGTGAAGAACTCTGCGGTGGCGCGAGATCTGCTTGGTTCGGGTGGTGTGCGTATAGATGGTGAGGTGGTTGATCGCACCTATATATATGCACTGGGTTCCACTCACGTTTGCCAGGCCGGGAAGAAGGCTTTTGCACGAATCACGCTAAAAGCTGAATAAACCGGATGTTAGTGCTGGACGGCGCATTTTATTAGCCTATAATGCGCCCACTTCCGGCGCAGTCGAAACGGAAAACTCCTTGGGTTTCAATGAGTTGGATTGGTTTTCGGCAGTGTCAGCTTCAAGTCATCGAAGCAGGAAATGAGGTGTTGACAGCAGCGTGTAACGCTGTAGAATTCGCCTCCCGCTAACGAGAGATCGAAAGCGCAAGTGGTTGATGTTACAAAGGAAACTTTGAAAACATCTTAAAATAACCGCTTGACAGCAACAGAGGCTGCTGTAGAATGCGCGCCTCGGTTCAGCGAAAGCTAACCAACCGCTCTTTAACAACTGAATCAAGCAATTCGTGTGGGTGCTTGTGGAGTCAGACTGATAGTCAACAAGATTATCAGCATCACAAGTTACTCCGCGAGAAATCAAAGATGTAACCAACGATTGCTGAGCCAAGTTTAGGGTTTCTTAAAAACCCAAAGATGTTTGAACTGAAGAGTTTGATCATGGCTCAGATTGAACGCTGGCGGCAGGCCTAACACATGCAAGTCGAGCGGTAGAGAGAAGCTTGCTTCTCTTGAGAGCGGCGGACGGGTGAGTAATACCTAGGAATCTGCCTGATAGTGGGGGATAACGTTCGGAAACGGACGCTAATACCGCATACGTCCTACGGGAGAAAGCAGGGGACCTTCGGGCCTTGCGCTATCAGATGAGCCTAGGTCGGATTAGCTAGTTGGTGAGGTAATGGCTCACCAAGGCTACGATCCGTAACTGGTCTGAGAGGATGATCAGTCACACTGGAACTGAGACACGGTCCAGACTCCTACGGGAGGCAGCAGTGGGGAATATTGGACAATGGGCGAAAGCCTGATCCAGCCATGCCGCGTGTGTGAAGAAGGTCTTCGGATTGTAAAGCACTTTAAGTTGGGAGGAAGGGCAGTTACCTAATACGTGACTGTCTTGACGTTACCGACAGAATAAGCACCGGCTAACTCTGTGCCAGCAGCCGCGGTAATACAGAGGGTGCAAGCGTTAATCGGAATTACTGGGCGTAAAGCGCGCGTAGGTGGTTTGTTAAGTTGAATGTGAAATCCCCGGGCTCAACCTGGGAACTGCATCCAAAACTGGCAAGCTAGAGTATGGTAGAGGGTAGTGGAATTTCCTGTGTAGCGGTGAAATGCGTAGATATAGGAAGGAACACCAGTGGCGAAGGCGACTACCTGGACTGATACTGACACTGAGGTGCGAAAGCGTGGGGAGCAAACAGGATTAGATACCCTGGTAGTCCACGCCGTAAACGATGTCAACTAGCCGTTGGGAGTCTTGAACTCTTAGTGGCGCAGCTAACGCATTAAGTTGACCGCCTGGGGAGTACGGCCGCAAGGTTAAAACTCAAATGAATTGACGGGGGCCCGCACAAGCGGTGGAGCATGTGGTTTAATTCGAAGCAACGCGAAGAACCTTACCAGGCCTTGACATCCAATGAACTTTCTAGAGATAGATTGGTGCCTTCGGGAACATTGAGACAGGTGCTGCATGGCTGTCGTCAGCTCGTGTCGTGAGATGTTGGGTTAAGTCCCGTAACGAGCGCAACCCTTGTCCTTAGTTACCAGCACGTAATGGTGGGCACTCTAAGGAGACTGCCGGTGACAAACCGGAGGAAGGTGGGGATGACGTCAAGTCATCATGGCCCTTACGGCCTGGGCTACACACGTGCTACAATGGTCGGTACAAAGGGTTGCCAAGCCGCGAGGTGGAGCTAATCCCATAAAACCGATCGTAGTCCGGATCGCAGTCTGCAACTCGACTGCGTGAAGTCGGAATCGCTAGTAATCGTGAATCAGAATGTCACGGTGAATACGTTCCCGGGCCTTGTACACACCGCCCGTCACACCATGGGAGTGGGTTGCACCAGAAGTAGCTAGTCTAACCCTCGGGAGGACGGTTACCACGGTGTGATTCATGACTGGGGTGAAGTCGTAACAAGGTAGCCGTAGGGGAACCTGCGGCTGGATCACCTCCTTAATCGACGACATCAGCTGCTCCATAAGTTCCCACACGAATTGCTTGATTCACTGTAAAAGACGGTAGAAGCCACTTAAGTTGTACGGCTTCTCTATCGTAAAGCTTAGAAATGAACATTTTCTCGAAAGAGAGTGAATGTTGATTTCTGATCTTTTGATTAGATCGTTCTTTAAAAATTTGGGTATGTAATAGAAAGTTAGACTGGATAACACTTTCACTGGTGTTTATTCAGGCTAAGGTAAAATTTGTGAATAAGTTCTTAATTGAACATGCGAATTTTCGGCGAATGTCGTCTTCATAGTATAACCAGATTGCTTGGGGTTATATGGTCAAGTGAAGAAGCGCATACGGTGGATGCCTTGGCAGTCAGAGGCGATGAAAGACGTGGTAGCCTGCGAAAAG
Organism: Pseudomonas fragi; assembly: GCF_025426255.1. GTDB lineage: Bacteria > Pseudomonadota > Gammaproteobacteria > Pseudomonadales > Pseudomonadaceae > Aquipseudomonas > Aquipseudomonas kulmbachensis. Next base: position 498,617 of record NZ_CP104861.1, read on the forward strand.
CTTCGGGGAGTCGGCAAACAGACTTTGATCCGGAGATGTCTGAATGGGGGAACCCACCTAACATAAGTTAGGTATCTTAAGCTGAATACATAGGCTTAAGAAGCGAACCAGGGGAACTGAAACATCTAAGTACCCTGAGGAAAAGAAATCAACCGAGATTCCCTTAGTAGTGGCGAGCGAACGGGGACCAGCCCTTAAGCTGTATTGATGTTAGCGGAACGCTCTGGAAAGTGCGGCCATAGTGGGTGATAGCCCTGTACGCGAAAACATCTTTGCAGTGAAATCGAGTAGGACGGAGCACGAGAAACTTTGTCTGAATATGGGGGGACCATCCTCCAAGGCTAAATACTACTGACTGACCGATAGTGAACTAGTACCGTGAGGGAAAGGCGAAAAGAACCCCGGAGAGGGGAGTGAAATAGATCCTGAAACCGTATGCGTACAAGCAGTGGGAGCCTACTTTGTTGGGTGACTGCGTACCTTTTGTATAATGGGTCAGCGACTTATTTTCAGTGGCAAGCTTAACCGAATAGGGGAGGCGTAGCGAAAGCGAGTCTTAATAGGGCGTCTAGTCGCTGGGAATAGACCCGAAACCGGGCGATCTATCCATGGGCAGGTTGAAGGTTGGGTAACACTAACTGGAGGACCGAACCGACTACCGTTGAAAAGTTAGCGGATGACCTGTGGATCGGAGTGAAAGGCTAATCAAGCTCGGAGATAGCTGGTTCTCCTCGAAAGCTATTTAGGTAGCGCCTCATGTATCACTGTAGGGGGTAGAGCACTGTTTCGGCTAGGGGGTCATCCCGACTTACCAAACCGATGCAAACTCCGAATACCTACAAGTGCCGAGCATGGGAGACACACGGCGGGTGCTAACGTCCGTCGTGAAAAGGGAAACAACCCAGACCGTCAGCTAAGGTCCCAAAGTTATGGTTAAGTGGGAAACGATGTGGGAAGGCTTAGACAGCTAGGAGGTTGGCTTAGAAGCAGCCACCCTTTAAAGAAAGCGTAATAGCTCACTAGTCGAGTCGGCCTGCGCGGAAGATTTAACGGGGCTCAAACCATACACCGAAGCTACGGGTATCACTTAGGTGATGCGGTAGAGGAGCGTTCTGTAAGCCTGTGAAGGTGAGTTGAGAAGCTTGCTGGAGGTATCAGAAGTGCGAATGCTGACATGAGTAACGATAATGGGTGTGAAAAACACCCACGCCGAAAGACCAAGGTTTCCTGCGCAACGTTAATCGACGCAGGGTTAGTCGGTCCCTAAGGCGAGGCTGAAAAGCGTAGTCGATGGAAAACAGGTTAATATTCCTGTACTTCTGGTTATTGCGATGGAGGGACGGAGAAGGCTAGGCCAGCTTGGCGTTGGTTGTCCAAGTTTAAGGTGGTAGGCTGGAATCTTAGGTAAATCCGGGATTCTAAGGCCGAGAGCTGATGACGAGTTAACTTTTAGTTAACGAAGTGGTTGATGCCATGCTTCCAAGAAAAGCTTCTAAGCTTCAGGTAACCAGGAACCGTACCCCAAACCGACACAGGTGGTTGGGTAGAGAATACCAAGGCGCTTGAGAGAACTCGGGTGAAGGAACTAGGCAAAATGGCACCGTAACTTCGGGAGAAGGTGCGCCGGTGAGGGTGAAGCATTTACTGCGTAAGCCCACGCCGGTCGAAGATACCAGGCCGCTGCGACTGTTTATTAAAAACACAGCACTCTGCAAACACGAAAGTGGACGTATAGGGTGTGACGCCTGCCCGGTGCCGGAAGGTTAATTGATGGGGTTAGCTAACGCGAAGCTCTTGATCGAAGCCCCGGTAAACGGCGGCCGTAACTATAACGGTCCTAAGGTAGCGAAATTCCTTGTCGGGTAAGTTCCGACCTGCACGAATGGCGTAACGATGGCGGCGCTGTCTCCACCCGAGACTCAGTGAAATTGAAATCGCTGTGAAGATGCAGTGTATCCGCGGCTAGACGGAAAGACCCCGTGAACCTTTACTATAGCTTTGCACTGGACTTTGAATTTGCTTGTGTAGGATAGGTGGGAGGCTTTGAAGTGTGGACGCCAGTCTGCATGGAGCCAACCTTGAAATACCACCCTGGCAACTTTGAGGTTCTAACTCAGGTCCGTTATCCGGATCGAGGACAGTGTATGGTGGGTAGTTTGACTGGGGCGGTCTCCTCCTAAAGAGTAACGGAGGAGTACGAAGGTGCGCTCAGACCGGTCGGAAATCGGTCGTAGAGTATAAAGGCAAAAGCGCGCTTGACTGCGAGACAGACACGTCGAGCAGGTACGAAAGTAGGTCTTAGTGATCCGGTGGTTCTGTATGGAAGGGCCATCGCTCAACGGATAAAAGGTACTCCGGGGATAACAGGCTGATACCGCCCAAGAGTTCATATCGACGGCGGTGTTTGGCACCTCGATGTCGGCTCATCACATCCTGGGGCTGAAGCCGGTCCCAAGGGTATGGCTGTTCGCCATTTAAAGTGGTACGCGAGCTGGGTTTAGAACGTCGTGAGACAGTTCGGTCCCTATCTGCCGTGGACGTTTGAGATTTGAGAGGGGCTGCTCCTAGTACGAGAGGACCGGAGTGGACGAACCTCTGGTGTTCCGGTTGTCACGCCAGTGGCATTGCCGGGTAGCTATGTTCGGGAAAGATAACCGCTGAAAGCATCTAAGCGGGAAACTTGCCTCAAGATGAGATCTCACTGGAACCTTGAGTTCCCTAAAGGGCCGTCGAAGACTACGACGTTGATAGGTTGGGTGTGTAAGCGCTGTGAGGCGTTGAGCTAACCAATACTAATTGCCCGTGAGGCTTGACCATATAACACCCAAGCAATTTGCGCCCTTGAATACAAGAGCCTGCAAGTTGCGGTGTGTGAAGACGATACAAACCGAAAGTTTGCGACTCACAAAACACCACTCTATTACATACCCATTCGCTGGAGCGTAAGCCGAAAGGCAAACGACCTGGCTACCGAATTTCTTGACGACCATAGAGCATTGGAACCACCTGATCCCATCCCGAACTCAGTAGTGAAACGATGCATCGCCGATGGTAGTGTGGGGTTTCCCCATGTGAGAGTAGGTCATCGTCAAGATTAAATTCCAAACCCCCTGTCTGCTCACGCAGACAGGGGGTTTGTTTTTGGGCCGAGAAAAGTTGCGGCTAGCGCTGCGCTCTGATTATCAAGGTTTCGCTTTAGTCGTGTTCTGGTTTGCAAGGAGCCACAGGGTTTCTATGCAATCGCACTGCTCATGGCTATTATGCGTGCCTCATTGTGAGGCGATACTTGCATGCTGACGTTGTTGAAACTCTTAAGAGACGGTCGATTCCATTCAGGGCAAGCACTTGGGGCTGCGCTTGGCGTTAGTCGCAGTGCTATATGGAAGCAGCTCCAGCACCTGGAGTCCGACTTGAATTTATCAATTCATAAGGTTCGTGGTCGTGGCTATCAGCTGGCTGCACCGCTTGAGCTCCTTGAGCAGGATCAATTGGCCGCCAGTCCTTGGCCTGTCTCAATTCATCACTCGTTAGATTCCACTAATGCTGAGGCTCTGCGCGCGGTTGACCGTGGTGTAACTGCGCCCTTTGTGGTTCTGGCTGAGCGGCAAACTGCGGGGAGAGGTCGTCGGGGCCGTAAGTGGGTGAGCCCTTTCGCAGAGAATATTTACTACAGCCTGGTTCTTCGGATGGACGGGGGGATGCGTCAGCTCGAGGGGCTCAGTCTAGTGGTTGGCCTGGCAGTGCTGAATGCGCTCAGGGATGTTGGTGTTTCAGGCGTAGGTCTCAAGTGGCCAAATGATGTCCTGGTGGGCAATAAGAAAATTGCCGGCATCTTGCTTGAGCTCGTCGGAGATCCGGCCGACGTATGTCATGTGGTTCTTGGTATAGGCATCAACGTCAACATGAGAGTGGCCAGTGAGGTTGATCAGGCGTGGACTTCTGTTTTTCTGGAGTCCGGGGCTGCGGTAAACCGGAATGTATTGGTTTCGCGGCTAAACGATAGTCTGCTCATGTATCTCAAGCGCCATGAAGTCTCGGGTTTTTCGGCTATACAGGCGGAGTGGGAGCAAAATCATTTGTGGCAAGGTCGTGAAGTATCCTTGATTGCTGGAGTGCACCGAGTGGACGGTACAGTCTTGGGTATTGATCAGCAGGGTGCGCTACGTATGAGAGTTGAGGGTGAGGAGAAAGTGTTCAGTGGCGGCGAGCTTAGTCTGAGGTTGCGCCATGATTCTTGAGATGGACTGCGGTAATAGCTTTATTAAGTGGCGTGCTCTCGATGGCGCAGTTGTCGTGAGTGGCGGGGTTGTTGATTCTGATGCGGGGCTGGTAGCCGCAATATTGGCTGCTCCTGCACTGTGTTTGACGCATTGCCGGCTGGTTAGTGTGCGTAGTGATGATGAAACATCAAGTCTAGTCGCATCGATTGCCGCAACGTTTGGTGTTGCGGTGGAGTGCGCAAAGCCAGCCAAGGCTGTTGCCGGGGTTCGCAACGGATATGAGGAGTTTGCCCTGCTGGGCCTGGATCGCTGGCTGGCTGTGGTTGGTGCTTTTGAGTTGGCGAAAAGTGCGTGTCTGGTTCTGGATTTCGGTACGGCGGTAACGGCAGATTTTGTTACATCCGACGGACAGCATCTAGGTGGTTTTATATGCCCAGGAATGCCATTGATGCGCGACCAGTTGCGCACGCACACCCGGCGAATCAGATATGACAACTTGTCGGCGGAACAGGCATTGCTCCAGCGCACCCCGGGCCGTACGACGGTTGAGGCTGTAGAGCGTGGTTGCTTGCTCATGATGAGGGGATTTGTTTTGACTCAACTGGAGTTGGCGCGTGAGTATTGGGGGCAGGATTTTGAGGTTTTTCTCACGGGTGGTGATGCAAGCCTGGTGAGGGATATGGTGCCTGATGCGCGTTTGGTTCAAGACCTTGTATTTGTCGGTTTGGCGGTAGTTTGTCCCCTTCCTTGAGGTTCCTATGCGTTGGCTGTTTCTGCTGCTGGTTGTTCTGAATATTTTTTATTACGTATGGCATCAGCAAGAGGCGCCGCTTAGGGCCAAGGAGGTTGTTTCCTTGTCTTTGTATAAGGGGAGTCAGCAAGGTATACGGCTGCTCAGTGAGGCTCGGCCTCAGGTGGCTGGCAGTGATGTGCAGGGAGCGCATGTGGACGGTGTGGAGTGCTTCTATCTGAGTGGTATATCCGGTGAGGATCTCTTGCGAAGAGTGCAGCGCAGGCTTTCTGATATGGGTATGCAGTCCCTGCCGGCTGAAGCTGAGCGTAATGATTTGGTGGGATATGTACTCAAAATCACGTCGCAAAGCAGCGCGGCGGTGACTGAAACGGCTCTGCGTAACCTTGCCAATGAATTCAATGGGTTAAATTACAAAAAAATGCGCTGTGAGGGCTTGCAGGTACCCGATAGTTTGCATAGAATGGCGCCCGCTCCACAGTGAACGCCAAACAGGCTACTAGGTGTGAAGCGAGTCAAGTTGCTAACTTCCTGATTTAATTGAAGAAAGTGGTTGACATAAGGCTAGAATGATATAGAATTCTGCCTAGCTCTGGAGGGGTTCCCGAGCGGCCAAAGGGATCAGACTGTAAATCTGACGTCTACGACTTCGAAGGTTCGAATCCTTCTCCCTCCACCATATTTAAGCAAGAACAGCAAGATTTGCGGGTGTAGTTTAGTGGTAGAACCTTAGCCTTCCAAGCTAATGATGCGGGTTCGATTCCCGCCACCCGCTCCAGTCTCGCTGTTTGTGCGATGTGTTTTGCTCTTGTAGCTCAGTTGGTAGAGCACACCCTTGGTAAGGGTGAGGTCAGCGGTTCAAATCCGCTCAAGAGCTCCATATAACAAGGCAGATATGAAAATATCTGCCTTTGTTTTAACAGGTGCATAACCTGTCTGGGTGTTTGCTGGTGATACCTGTTTTGGGTGTTGCTGCCCTGGTTGGTTGTTACGGTGCAGGTAGCTCGCATTCTGCTACTCGCTGCAATTTTCTGCTTTGATAGGGTTGATTGCAAAAGTAATTGCATAGGTTGTTGAAAAGTCTCTCTCGTGTCGGCATAATCGGCGGCTCGATAATGTTTTAGGTCAGTAGCTCAATTGGCAGAGCGACGGTCTCCAAAACCGTAGGTTGGGGGTTCGATTCCCTCCTGACCTGCCAGATTCGCTCATTGCGTCTGGCTTTCTTTTCACAGGATCCTCTTAGATGACTCCCAAGGCTGAAGTTCAAGGCTCTCGCTTCGATCTCCTCAAGTGGCTTGTAGTGGTTGCTCTTGTGGTGGTTGGCGTTGTTGGGAATCAGTATTATTCTGGTTCGCCGATCCTGTATCGTGTCATTGCACTTCTTGTGATTGCTGCTGTTGCTGCCTATGTAGGCTTGCAGACGGCAAAAGGCAAGTCGTTCGCTGTCCTGGTAAAGGAAGCTCGTACTGAGATTCGTAAAGTCGTATGGCCAACTCGCCAAGAAACTACGCAGACCACGTTGATCGTGGTGGCTGTTGTTCTTGTTATGGCGTTGCTGTTGTGGGGTTTAGATTCCCTGCTCGGTTGGCTCGTTTCCTTGATTGTTGGCTAAGGGTGTCCCGTGGCTAAGCGTTGGTACGTAGTGCATGCTTATTCGGGTTACGAAAAGCATGTTATGCGCTCTTTGATTGAGCGTATTAAGCTGGCAGGCATGGAAGAAGGCTTCGGCGAAATTCTGGTTCCCACTGAAGAAGTGGTTGAAATGCGTAATGGCCAGAAACGCAAAAGCGAGCGCAAGTTCTTCCCTGGTTATGTGCTGGTTCAGATGGATATGAGCGAAGGTACTTGGCACTTGGTCAAGGACACTCCGCGCGTAATGGGCTTCATTGGTGGGACTGCCGACAAACCGGCTCCGATCACTGATAAAGAGGCAGAAGCAATTCTGCGTCGTGTTGCTGATGGTAGCGACAAGCCCAAGCCAAAAACACTATTCGAACCGGGCGAAGTTGTCCGTGTTACCGACGGTCCGTTTGCTGATTTTAACGGTACAGTCGAAGAAGTTAACTACGAAAAGAGCCGCATTCAAGTGGCGGTGCTCATTTTCGGTCGCTCTACTCCGGTAGAGCTAGAGTTTAGCCAGGTCGAGAAGGTCTAGTTAAACACGCATCCCAACCCCATGGCCTAGGCTGTGGGGTTTTGTCGTCACTGGGATAAACGCGCAAGTAACCGGGGAGCCTCTTTAGGCGCTTGAACCCGTAATTGGAGTGCCTCATGGCTAAGAAGATTACCGCTTACATCAAGCTGCAAGTGAAGGCCGCTCAGGCCAACCCAAGTCCACCCGTAGGCCCGGCTCTGGGTCAGCACGGCGTGAACATCATGGAATTCTGCAAAGCTTTCAACGCCCGTACTCAGGGTATTGAGCCAGGCCTGCCGACTCCAGTGATCATCACTGTATACAGCGACCGTAGCTTCACGTTCGAAACCAAGTCGACCCCTGCTTCGGTTCTGCTGAAGAAGGCTGCTGGTCTGACTAGCGGTTCCGCTCGTCCAAACACCGTTAAGGTTGGCACAGTAACTCGTGCTCAGCTGGAAGAAATCGCGAAAACCAAAAACGCGGATCTGACTGCAGCTGATATGGAAGCAGCCGTGCGTACTATCGCCGGTTCTGCTCGTAGCATGGGCCTTAACGTGGAGGGTGTGTAATGGCTAAGCTGACTAAGCGTCAAAAGGCAATCGCCGGTAAAATTGAAGCTGGCAAGTCTTACAACTTTGTAGACGCTGCTGCTTTGCTGGCTGAGCTGTCGACTGTAAAATTCAGCGAGTCTTTTGACATCGCCGTTAACCTGGGCGTAGACCCACGTAAATCTGACCAGGTTGTTCGTAGCGCTACTGTGCTGCCACACGGCACTGGCAAGACTGTACGTGTTGCTGTGTTCACTCAGGGTCCAGCTGCTGAAGCTGCTTTGGCTGCCGGTGCTGATCGCGTTGGTATGGACGACCTGGCTGCCGAAATGAAAGGCGGCGACCTGAACTATGACGTAGTTATTGCCTCCCCGGACGCAATGCGTGTTGTAGGTCAGTTGGGTCAGATCCTCGGCCCACGTGGTCTGATGCCTAACCCTAAGGTTGGTACTGTAACTCCAGACGTAGCCACCGCTGTTAAGAACGCGAAGGCTGGTCAGGTTCGTTATCGCACTGACAAAAACGGTATCATCCACACTTCCGTTGGCAAGGTCGGTTTCGACGCCGTCAAGCTGAAGGAAAACGTTGAAGCCCTGATCGCTGATTTGAAGCGTATCAAGCCAGCTTCTTCGAAAGGTATTTATGTTAAGCGCGTTACCCTGAGCACCACTATGGGCCCAGGCTTGGTCATCGACCAAGGTTCTTTGGACGCGTAAGACAAATTGGCGCGTTTTAACGCGTCAATGAAAGATTGGGGTCCCTGCCTGGCGGGGGCTATCCAAGACCGTAGGCGGCGCAAGCCTTAAACCTTAAGCCTACGCAGATGGTGCTCCCGGTTCCTTACCGAATCAGACACCAAAACGACATCCGGCTTCGGCCAGATGAAACGGTAACAAGCAGGAGTTAAACCCGTGGCAATTAAACTCGAAGACAAGAAGGCCATCGTCGCTGAAGTCAACGAGGCTGCCAAAGTTGCCCTGTCCGCTGTTGTGGCTGATGCCCGCGGTGTGACAGTAGGCGCTATGACCGGACTCCGTAAAGAGGCTCGTGAAGCTGGCGTTTACGTACGTGTTGTACGTAACACCCTGCTCAAGCGCGCTGTTGCTGACACTGAATACAGTGTTCTCAACGACGTGTTCACAGGCCCGACCTTGATCGCATTCTCCAACGAACATCCAGGCGCTGCTGCCCGTTTGTTCAAAGAGTTCGCTAAAGGTCAGGATAAGTTCGAGATCAAGGCAGCTGCGTTCGAGGGCAAGTTCCTCGCAGCTAATCAGATCGACGTACTGGCAAGTCTGCCGACCCGTGACGAAGCAATTTCTCAGCTGATGAGCGTGATTCAAGGCGCAACCAGCAAATTGGCTCGTACTCTGGCGGCCCTTCGCGACCAGAAAGAAGCTGCTGCAGCCTAAGGCTGAGCGACTCCTTTCAGCGTTTATTGTTTATTTCGATAGCCGCCTAGGCTGTCACCCCAATACAGGAATTTATAGTCATGTCTCTGACTACTCAAGAAATCATCGACGCAATCGGTTCGAAATCCGTTCTGGAAATCGTTGAGCTGATCAAGGCAATGGAAGAAGCATTCGGCGTTTCCGCTGCTGCTGCTTCTGCTGGTCCTGCTGCTGCCGCTGCTGTTGTTGAAGAGCAAACTGAATTCAACGTCATGCTGCTGGAAGCTGGCGAGAAGAAAGTTAACGTGATCAAGGCAGTTCGCGAGCTGACTGGTCTGGGCTTGAAAGAAGCCAAGGCAGTTGTAGACAGCGCTCCTAGCGTTGTTCTGGAAGCTGTTGCGAAAGACGCAGCTGACAAAGCCAAGGCTACCTTGGAAGAAGCAGGCGCTAAAGTCGAGCTGAAGTAAGCATCGACCTTGCGTCTCCAGCCCGGGCGTTAAGCCGAGGCTGATGGCTGGTGGCTCTTGCCACCGGCCTTTTTCCGTTATTGGCAGCCGACTAGGTCGGCGCCTCTAACGTGCTGTAACCACCCTGTGCGGTGGAGCAAACCAAGGGGTTTGCACGATTTTCTGGCTGCTCCCGTCGGGAGGGGCCAAACAAGCAGGTGACCAAGCTGGGGAACGCTGATGGCTTACTCATATACTGAGAAAAAACGTATCCGCAAGGACTTTAGCAAGTTGCCGGACGTCATGGATGTGCCGTATCTCTTGGCAATCCAGCTGGATTCGTATCGTGAATTCTTGCAGGCGGGAGCGACTAAAGATCAGTTCCGCGACGTGGGCCTGCATGCGGCCTTCAAATCCGTTTTCCCGATCATCAGCTACTCCGGCAATGCTGCGCTGGAGTACGTCGGTTATCGCTTGGGCGAGCCGGCGTTTGATGTCAAAGAATGCGTGTTGCGTGGCGTAACGTACGCCGTACCTTTGCGGGTAAAAGTTCGTCTGATCATTTTCGACAAAGAATCGTCGAACAAAGCGATCAAGGACATCAAAGAGCAAGAAGTCTACATGGGTGAAATCCCCCTGATGACTGAAAACGGTACCTTCGTAATCAACGGTACCGAGCGTGTAATTGTTTCCCAGCTGCACCGTTCCCCGGGCGTGTTCTTTGACCACGACCGCGGCAAGACGCACAGCTCCGGTAAGCTGCTTTATTCTGCGCGTATCATTCCTTACCGCGGTTCGTGGTTGGACTTCGAGTTCGATCCGAAAGACTGCGTGTTCGTGCGTATTGACCGTCGTCGCAAGCTGCCTGCATCGGTACTGCTGCGTGCGCTGGGTTATACCACTGAGCAAGTGCTGGACGCGTTCTACACCACCAACGTGTTCCACGTTCAGGGTGAGAGCATCAGCCTGGAGCTGGTTCCGCATCGTCTGCGCGGTGAAATCGCGGCCATCGATATCGTCGATGACAAAGGCAAGGTGATTGTTGAGCAGGGTCGTCGTATTACTGCTCGCCACATCAACCAGCTGGAAAAAGCCGGTATCAAAGAGCTCGTTATGCCTCTGGACTATGTCCTGGGTCGCACAACGGCCAAGGCTATCGTGCATCCGGCTACCGGCGAAATCATTGCTGAGTGCAACACCGAGCTGACCACTGAAATCCTGGCAAAAATTGCCAAGGGTCAGGTTGTTCGCATCGAAACGTTGTACACCAACGATATCGACTGCGGTCCGTTCGTTTCCGACACTCTGAAGATCGACTCCACCAGCAACCAATTGGAAGCGCTGGTCGAAATCTATCGCATGATGCGTCCAGGCGAGCCGCCAACCAAAGACGCTGCCGAGACTCTGTTCAACAACCTGTTCTTCAGCCCTGAGCGCTATGACCTGTCTGCGGTCGGCCGGATGAAGTTCAACCGTCGTATCGGTCGTACCGAGATCGAAGGTTCGGGCGTGTTGTGCAAAGAAGACATCGTTGCCGTACTGAAGACTCTGGTCGACATCCGTAACGGTAAAGGCATCGTCGATGACATCGACCACTTGGGTAACCGTCGTGTTCGCTGTGTAGGCGAAATGGCCGAGAACCAGTTCCGCGTTGGCCTGGTACGTGTTGAGCGTGCGGTCAAAGAGCGTCTGTCGATGGCTGAAAGCGAAGGCCTGATGCCGCAAGACTTGATCAACGCCAAGCCAGTGGCTGCAGCGGTGAAAGAGTTCTTCGGTTCGAGCCAGCTGTCTCAGTTCATGGACCAGAACAACCCGTTGTCCGAGATCACCCACAAGCGCCGTGTTTCTGCACTGGGCCCGGGCGGTCTGACGCGTGAGCGTGCAGGCTTCGAAGTTCGTGACGTACACCCGACTCACTACGGCCGTGTTTGCCCGATTGAGACGCCGGAAGGTCCGAACATTGGTCTGATCAACTCCTTGGCAGCCTATGCGCGCACCAACCAGTACGGCTTCCTCGAGAGCCCGTACCGTGTAGTGAAAGACGCACTGGTTACCGACGAGATCGTTTTCCTGTCTGCCATCGAAGAAGCTGATCACGTGATCGCTCAGGCTTCGGCCACGATGAACGACAAGAAAGTGCTGATCGACGAATTGGTAGCTGTTCGTCACTTGAACGAATTCACCGTCAAGGCGCCGGAAGACGTCACCTTGATGGACGTTTCGCCGAAGCAGGTTGTTTCGGTTGCAGCGTCGCTGATCCCGTTCCTGGAACACGATGACGCCAACCGTGCGTTGATGGGTTCCAACATGCAGCGTCAAGCTGTACCTACTCTGCGTGCTGACAAGCCGCTGGTTGGTACTGGCATGGAGCGTAACGTAGCTCGTGACTCCGGCGTTTGCGTCGTAGCTCGTCGTGGCGGCGTGATCGACTCTGTTGATGCCAGCCGTATTGTGGTTCGTGTTGCTGATGACGAAGTTGAAACTGGCGAAGCCGGTGTCGACATCTACAACCTGACCAAGTACACCCGCTCCAACCAGAACACCTGCATTAACCAGCGTCCGCTGGTTCGCAAGGGTGATCGTGTTCAGCGCAGCGACATCATGGCTGATGGCCCGTCCACCGATATGGGTGAACTGGCTTTGGGTCAGAACATGCGCATCGCGTTCATGGCCTGGAACGGTTACAACTTCGAAGACTCCATCTGCTTGTCGGAACGAGTTGTTCAAGAAGATCGCTTTACCACGATCCACATTCAGGAACTGACCTGTGTGGCACGTGACACCAAGCTTGGGCCTGAAGAGATCACTGCAGACATCCCTAACGTGGGTGAAGCTGCACTGAACAAACTGGACGAAGCCGGTATCGTTTATGTAGGTGCTGAAGTTGGCGCTGGCGACATTCTGGTTGGTAAGGTCACTCCGAAAGGCGAGACTCAACTGACGCCAGAAGAGAAGCTGTTGCGTGCAATCTTCGGTGAAAAAGCCAGCGACGTTAAAGACACTTCCCTGCGTGTACCTACCGGTACCAAAGGTACTGTTATCGACGTGCAGGTCTTCACTCGTGACGGCGTAGAGCGTGATGCTCGTGCCCTGTCGATCGAGAAGACCCAGCTGGACGAGATCCGCAAGGATCTGAACGAAGAGTTCCGTATCGTTGAAGGCGCCACTTTCGAACGTCTGCGCTCTGCACTGGTTGGCCGTATCGCCGAAGGTGGAGCTGGTCTGAAGAAAGGTCAGGAAATCACTAATGAAATCCTGGACGGTCTTGAGCATGGTCAGTGGTTCAAACTGCGCATGGCTGAAGATGCTCTGAACGAGCAGCTTGAAAAGGCTCAGGCTTACATCATCGATCGCCGTCGTCTGCTGGACGACAAGTTCGAAGACAAGAAGCGCAAACTGCAGCAGGGCGATGACCTGGCTCCAGGCGTGCTGAAAATCGTCAAGGTTTACCTGGCAATCCGTCGTCGCATCCAGCCGGGTGACAAGATGGCTGGTCGTCACGGTAACAAAGGTGTGGTCTCCGTGATCATGCCGGTTGAAGACATGCCGTACGATGCCAATGGCACCCCGGTTGATGTGGTCCTCAACCCGTTGGGCGTACCTTCGCGTATGAACGTTGGTCAGATTCTCGAAACTCACCTGGGCCTCGCAGCCAAAGGTTTGGGCGAGAAGATCAACCTCATGATTGAAGAGCAACGTAAGGTCGCTGACCTGCGTAAGTTCCTGCATGAGATCTACAACGAAATTGGCGGTCGTCAAGAAAGCCTGGACGACTTCTCCGATCAGGAAATTCTTGATCTGGCGAAGAACCTTCGCGGCGGTGTGCCGATGGCTACTCCGGTGTTCGACGGCGCCAAAGAAAGCGAAATCAAGGCAATGCTGCGCTTGGCAGATCTGCCGGACAGCGGCCAGATGGAACTGACTGACGGCCGTACCGGCAACAAGTTCGAGCGTCCGGTTACCGTTGGCTACATGTACATGCTGAAGCTGAACCACTTGGTAGACGACAAGATGCACGCTCGTTCTACCGGTTCTTACAGCCTGGTTACCCAGCAGCCGCTGGGTGGTAAGGCACAGTTCGGTGGTCAGCGTTTCGGGGAGATGGAGGTCTGGGCGCTGGAAGCCTACGGCGCGGCATACACTCTGCAAGAAATGCTCACAGTGAAGTCGGACGATGTGAACGGTCGTACCAAGATGTACAAAAACATCGTGGACGGCGATCACCGTATGGAGCCGGGCATGCCCGAGTCCTTCAACGTGTTGATCAAAGAAATTCGTTCCCTCGGCATCGATATCGATCTGGAAACCGAATAACACGTGACGCGAATCGAGAGCGGGGCTGTTTAGCCCGCTCTCTGCTCCGCCAGGAGGAAAGGCCTTGAAAGACCTACTGAATTTGCTGAAAAACCAGGGTCAAGTCGAAGAGTTCGACGCCATCCGTATTGGATTGGCATCGCCTGAGATGATCCGTTCGTGGTCGTTCGGTGAAGTTAAAAAGCCGGAAACCATCAACTACCGTACGTTCAAACCTGAGCGTGACGGCCTGTTCTGCGCCAAGATCTTTGGCCCGGTAAAGGATTACGAGTGCCTGTGCGGTAAGTACAAGCGCTTGAAGCACCGTGGTGTGATCTGTGAGAAGTGTGGCGTTGAAGTCGCACTGGCCAAGGTCCGTCGCGAGCGCATGGCTCACATCGAGCTGGCTTCGCCAGTTGCACACATCTGGTTCCTGAAATCGCTGCCGTCCCGTATCGGTTTGCTGATGGACATGACCCTGCGTGATATCGAACGCGTTCTCTACTTCGAGAGCTATGTCGTTATCGATCCAGGCATGACCACTCTGGAAAAAGGTCAGCTGCTGAACGATGAGCAGTATTTCGAAGCGCTGGAAGAGTTCGGCGACGATTTCGATGCCCGTATGGGTGCCGAAGCTGTCCGTGAACTGCTGCACGCTATCGACCTGGAACACGAGATTGGCCGTCTGCGCGAAGAGATTCCGCAAACCAACTCCGAAACCAAAATCAAGAAACTGTCCAAGCGCTTGAAGTTGATGGAAGCCTTCCTGGGTTCCGGCAACCTTCCTGAGTGGATGGTTCTGACCGTTCTGCCGGTTCTGCCGCCGGATCTGCGTCCTTTGGTTCCGTTGGATGGTGGTCGTTTCGCGACTTCCGACCTCAACGATCTGTATCGTCGAGTGATCAACCGTAACAACCGCTTGAAGCGCCTGCTTGATCTGTCCGCTCCGGACATCATCGTGCGCAACGAAAAGCGTATGTTGCAAGAAGCGGTCGACGCACTGCTCGACAACGGCCGTCGTGGTCGCGCTATTACCGGTTCGAACAAGCGCCCTCTGAAATCCTTGGCTGACATGATCAAGGGTAAGCAAGGTCGTTTCCGTCAGAACTTGCTCGGTAAGCGTGTTGACTACTCGGGTCGTTCGGTAATTACCGTAGGTCCGACCCTGCGTCTGCACCAGTGCGGTCTGCCGAAGAAAATGGCTCTCGAGCTGTTCAAGCCGTTCATTTTTGGCAAGCTGGAAATGCGTGGTCTCGCTACCACCATCAAAGCGGCCAAGAAGATGGTTGAGCGCGAGCTGCCGGAAGTTTGGGACGTTCTCGCTGAAGTTATCCGCGAACACCCGGTCCTCCTCAACCGTGCACCGACCCTTCACCGTCTGGGTATCCAGGCGTTTGAACCGGTACTGATCGAAGGTAAGGCTATCCAGCTGCACCCTCTGGTCTGTGCTGCGTACAACGCCGACTTCGACGGCGACCAAATGGCCGTGCACGTACCGTTGACACTGGAAGCCCAGTTGGAAGCGCGTGCGTTGATGATGTCGACCAACAACATTCTGTCGCCAGCCAACGGTGAGCCAATCATCGTTCCGTCGCAGGACGTTGTATTGGGTCTGTACTACATGACCCGTGAAGCGATCAACGCCAAGGGCGAAGGTCGTGTATTCGCTGACTTGCAAGAAGTTGACCGTGTATTCCGTGCTGGCGAAGCCGCACTGCATGCCAAGGTTAAAGTTCGCATCAGCGAAACCGTCAATGACCGTGATGGCGGCAGCGTGAGCAACACCCGTATCGTCGACACCACTGTCGGTCGTGCGCTGTTGTTCCAGGTTGTGCCAAAAGGTCTGTCGTACGACGTCGTCAACCTGCCGATGAAGAAAAAAGCGATCTCCAAGCTGATCAACCAGTGCTACCGCGTGGTTGGTTTGAAAGAGACCGTGATCTTCGCTGACCAGTTGATGTACACCGGTTTTGCTTATTCGACCATTTCCGGCGTTTCCATCGGTGTTAACGACTTCGTTATCCCTGATGAAAAAGCCAGCATCATCGCGGCTGCTACCGATGAAGTGAAAGAGATCGAAAGCCAGTACGCCTCCGGCCTGGTAACCCAGGGCGAGAAGTACAACAAAGTAATCGACCTTTGGTCGAAAGCTAACGACGAAGTATCCAAGGCAATGATGTCGAACCTCTCGAAAGAGAAGGTTATTGACCGTCACGGCGTTGAGGTTGAGCAAGAGTCGTTCAACTCGATGTACATGATGGCCGACTCCGGCGCGCGGGGTTCTGCTGCGCAGATCCGTCAGCTGGCCGGTATGCGTGGTCTGATGGCCAAGCCAGATGGCTCCATCATCGAAACGCCGATTACTGCGAACTTCCGTGAAGGTTTGAGCGTACTTCAGTACTTCATCTCTACTCACGGTGCTCGTAAGGGTCTGGCGGATACCGCCTTGAAAACTGCTAACTCCGGTTACTTGACGCGTCGTCTGGTAGACGTTGCGCAGGATCTGGTTGTGACCGAAGTCGACTGCGGGACCGAACACGGTCTGCTGATGACTCCGCACATTGAAGGCGGCGACGTTGTTGAGCCGTTGGGTGAGCGCGTACTGGGTCGAGTAATCGCCCGTGATGTGTTCAAGCCGGGTACCGATGACATCATCGTTCCTGCTGGCACCCTGGTAGACGAGAAGTGGGTTGAATTCATCGAGCTGAACAGCATCGACGAAGTTATCGTGCGCTCGCCTATCAGCTGCGAAACACGCTTCGGTATCTGCGCCAAGTGCTACGGTCGTGACTTGGCTCGTGGTCACCAGGTGAACATCGGTGAAGCTGTCGGCGTAATCGCTGCTCAGTCGATCGGTGAGCCGGGTACACAGCTGACAATGCGTACGTTCCACATCGGTGGTGCGGCAAGCCGGACCTCTGCTGCTGACAGCGTTCAGGTGAAGAATGGCGGTACTGTCCGTCTGCACAACCTGAAGCACGTTGAACGAGTGGATGGTTGCCTGGTAGCTGTATCGCGTTCCGGTGAGCTGGCCATCGCTGATGACTTCGGTCGTGAGCGTGAGCGTTACAAGCTGCCGTACGGCGCCGTGATTTCGGTTAAAGAAGGTGACAAGGTTGACGCTGGCTCGATCGTAGCCAAGTGGGATCCGCACACTCACCCAATCGTTACCGAAATGAAAGGTACCGTGACCTACGTGGGCATGGAAGAAGGCATCACGATCAAGCGTCAGACTGACGAATTGACCGGTATGACCAACATTGAAGTGCTTGATGCCAAAGACCGTCCAGCTGCCGGCAAGGACATCCGTCCAGCCGTGAAGATGGTGGGTGTAGATGGCAAGGATCTGCTGCTGCCAGGTACCGACGTACCAGCTCAGTACTTCCTGCCTGCTAACGCCTTGGTTGGTGTAGCGGATGGTGCGGAAATCGCGATCGGTGATGTTATCGCTCGTATTCCACAAGAAACTTCGAAAACTCGAGACATCACCGGTGGTTTGCCACGGGTTGCTGACTTGTTCGAAGCACGTCGTCCGAAAGAAGCCTCGATTTTGGCTGAAGTCAGCGGCACCATCGCGTTCGGTAAAGAAACCAAAGGCAAGCGCCGTCTGGTTATTACCCCGAACGACGGTACTGATCCGTACGAAGAGCTGATTCCAAAGTGGCGTCACCTGAACGTCTTCGAAGGCGAGCAAGTGAACCGCGGCGAAGTTATCTCCGACGGTCCAAGCGATCCGCACGATATCCTGCGTCTGCTGGGTGTCAGCGCGCTGGCCAAGTACATCGTTAACGAGATCCAGGATGTTTACCGTCTGCAAGGCGTAAAAATCAACGATAAGCACATCGAGACCATTCTGCGTCAGATGCTGCGTAAAGTTGAGATTGCCGAGTCTGGCGATTCCACCTTCATCAAGGGCGACCAGATGGAGTTGACCCATGTGTTGACCGAGAACGAACGTTTGGGTGGCGAAGATAAATTCGTATCCAAGTTCACTCGCGTTCTGCTGGGTATCACCAAGGCGTCGTTGTCGACTGAATCGTTCATCTCCGCGGCCTCTTTCCAAGAGACCACCCGCGTACTGACCGAAGCTGCGGTAACCGGCAAGCGCGATTACCTGCGCGGCCTGAAAGAAAACGTTGTCGTGGGTCGTTTGATCCCGGCAGGTACCGGTTTGGCATACCACAGCGAGCGTAAGCGCCGCCGTGAGGCTGACAAGCCGTTGCGCGTAAGCGCCAGTGAAGTGGAAGCTGCACTGACCGAAGCGCTGAACTCGAGCGGTAACTGAGTTCTGCGGTAAATGAAGGGTGGGCCCCGGCAGTTCCATTCATCGAATTGAGACATTTTGTCTGGGTTTGATGAGTGGAAGTGTCGGGGCCTTGCCTTGACTGGGGGCAAGATCCTCTTTAGACTCTTGTACCCCTAAATTTGGCGGGAATTCGTTCCTGCCATTTTGCTTTTCTTGCAAGACAATAGCGTCGCAAGACAACAGTGGAGCTAGTAGATGGCAACTATCAACCAGCTGGTACGTCAGCCGCGTAAGCGTATCGTCGAGAAATCCGACGTACCTGCGCTGCAAAACTGCCCGCAACGTCGTGGCGTATGCACCCGTGTGTATACAACTACGCCGAAAAAACCTAACTCGGCACTGCGTAAAGTATGTCGTGTGCGCCTGACCAACGGTTTCGAGGTTTCCTCGTACATCGGTGGTGAAGGTCACAACCTGCAAGAACACAGCGTGGTACTGATTCGTGGCGGTCGTGTAAAAGACTTGCCAGGTGTTCGTTATCACACCGTTCGCGGCTCTTTGGATACTTCCGGCGTTAAAGGTCGTAACCAAGGTCGTTCGAAGTACGGTACCAAAAAGCCGAAGTAGTATTCGGTTGCTGGTAAACAATGCAGATTTCTTTTTTTCTGAGTCGATAAGAGTAAGGTCGGACGTGCATCCACTGGGTGTAATGGTTCCGAGCTAACCTGAAGACCGTTTGAGGGCTTATCCATGCCAAGAAGACGCGTAGCAGCCAAGCGCGATGTGCTTGACGATCCAAAATACGGAAGCCAAATCCTGGCCAAGTTCATGAACCACGTGATGGAAAGCGGCAAAAAAGCCGTTGCCGAGCGTATCGTTTATGGCGCGCTGGAAAAGGTTAAAGAACGCAAGAACAGCGATCCCCTGGAAATCTTCGAGAAAGCTCTCGACGCCATCGCTCCGCTGGTCGAAGTGAAGTCGCGCCGTGTAGGCGGTGCTACTTACCAGGTTCCGGTCGAAGTTCGCCCGTCCCGTCGTAACGCCCTGGCAATGCGCTGGTTGGTAGACTTCGCCCGCAAGCGCGGCGAGAAGTCTATGGCTCTGCGTTTGGCTGGCGAACTGTTGGACGCTGCCGAAGGTAAAGGTGCTGCTGTTAAGAAGCGTGAAGACGTGCACCGTATGGCCGAAGCTAACAAAGCTTTCTCGCACTACCGCTTCTAATTTCAGCTTCACTAATTTTGCGAGGGCTTTATGGCTCGTACTACTCCGATTAGTCGCTACCGTAACATCGGTATCGTCGCTCACGTGGATGCTGGTAAAACCACCACCACCGAGCGCGTCCTTTTTTACACTGGCAAAAGTCACAAGATGGGCGAGGTGCATGACGGCGCCGCGACCACAGACTGGATGGTGCAGGAGCAGGAGCGTGGTATTACCATTACTTCTGCTGCTATTACCGCCTTCTGGAAAGGTTCTGCCAAGCAGTACAAAGATGAGCATCGCTTCAACGTAATCGATACCCCGGGCCACGTTGACTTCACTATTGAAGTTGAACGTTCCCTGCGTGTACTCGACGGCGCTGTCGTTGTGTTCTGTGGTACCTCGGGTGTTGAGCCTCAGTCGGAAACCGTATGGCGTCAAGCCAACAAATACGGCGTTCCACGTCTTGTTTACGTCAACAAGATGGACCGTGCTGGTGCGAACTTCCTGCGCGTTATTGAGCAGATCAAGAAGCGTCTGGGTCACACTCCGGTTCCAATCCAGCTGGCTATCGGTTCTGAAGACAACTTCCAGGGTCAGATTGATCTGATCAACATGGAAGCTGTGTACTGGAACGATGCTGACAAGGGTATGGTTCCTGTTCGCAAAGAAATTCCAGCTGAGCTGAAAGATCTTGCTGACGAGTGGCGCGACAACATGGTGCAGGCTGCGGCCGAAGCCAATGAAGAGCTGATGAACAAGTACCTCGAGGGTGAAGAATTCACCATCGCGGAAATCAAGGCCGCTCTGCGTCAGCGTACTATCGCTGGTGAGATCGTCTTGGCTGTTTGCGGTTCTTCCTTCAAGAACAAGGGTGTTCCCCTGGTTCTCGACGCCGTTATCGACTTCCTGCCAGCTCCGACTGATATTCCTGCCATCAAGGGTACTGACCCGGATGACGAGAGCATCGAACTGGAGCGTCATGCTGACGACAGCGAGCCGTTCTCGGCTCTGGCGTTCAAGATCGCTACCGACCCATTCGTGGGTACCTTGACCTTCGTTCGAGTTTACTCGGGCGTGTTGAACTCCGGCGACGGCGTAATCAACTCGGTTAAAGGCAAGAAAGAGCGCGTGGGTCGTATGGTGCAAATGCACGCAAACGCCCGTGAAGAAATCAAGGAAGTACGCGCTGGTGACATCGCGGCCTTGATCGGCATGAAGGACGTCACCACTGGTGAGACTTTGTGCAACGCTGACAAGCCAATCATTCTGGTTCGTATGGACTTCCCGGAGCCGGTTATTTCGGTTGCCGTTGAGCCTAAGACCAAGGATGACCAGGAAAAAATGGGTGTTGCACTGGGCAAACTTGCTCAGGAAGATCCATCTTTCCGCGTTAAAACTGATGAAGAGACTGGTCAAACGATCATCTCTGGCATGGGCGAGTTGCACCTGGACATCCTGGTTGACCGGATGCGCCGTGAGTTCAACGTCGAAGCCAACATCGGTAAGCCTCAGGTTTCGTATCGTGAGCGCATCACGAAGAAGTGTGAAATCGAAGGCAAGTTCGTTCGTCAATCCGGCGGTCGTGGCCAGTTTGGTCACTGCTGGATCCGTTTTGCACCTGCTGACGAAGGTCAGGAAGGTCTGCAGTTCGTGAACGAAGTGGTAGGTGGTGTGGTTCCTAAGGAATACATCCCGGCTATCCAGAAGGGTATCGAAGAGCAGATGAAGAACGGTGTTGTTGCCGGCTATCCGCTGATCGGCCTGAAGGCTACCGTGTTTGATGGTTCTTACCACGACGTCGACTCCAACGAGATGGCGTTTAAGGTGGCTGCTTCCATGGCTACCAAGCAACTGGCCTCCAAAGGTGGTGGTGAGCTGCTTGAGCCAATCATGGCGGTAGAGGTTGTTACACCTGAAGACTATATGGGTGACGTGATGGGCGACTTGAATCGTCGTCGCGGCATGATCCAGGGTATGGAAGATACGGTCTCCGGCAAAGTAATTCGTGCTGAAGTTCCGTTGGGTGAAATGTTCGGTTATGCGACCGACGTTCGTTCCATGTCCCAGGGTCGCGCAAGCTACTCTATGGAATTCAAAAAATACGATACAGCTCCGGCGCACATCGTCGAAACTGTTACTAAAAAACAAGGCTGATTTAGTTCAGTCCTTTAGGCAAGGAGTTAATTGTCGTGGCTAAAGAAAAATTTGATCGTTCCCTACCGCACGTCAACGTTGGCACTATCGGTCACGTTGACCATGGTAAAACCACGCTGACTGCAGCTCTGACTCGTGTTTGCTCCGAGATTTTCGGTTCGGCCATCGTTGACTTCGATAAAATCGACAGCGCGCCAGAAGAAAAAGCTCGTGGTATCACCATCAACACTGCACACGTTGAATACAACTCGCTGATCCGTCACTACGCTCACGTTGACTGCCCAGGTCACGCTGACTATGTGAAGAACATGATCACCGGTGCTGCCCAGATGGATGGCGCGATCCTGGTTTGTTCGGCCGCTGATGGTCCGATGCCACAAACTCGTGAGCACATCCTGCTGTCCCGTCAGGTTGGCGTTCCGTACATCGTGGTTTTCCTGAACAAGGCTGACCTGGTAGACGACGCTGAGCTGCTGGAACTGGTTGAGATGGAAGTGCGCGATCTGCTGAGCACTTACGACTTCCCAGGCGACGACACTCCGATCATCATCGGTTCTGCTCGTATGGCTCTGGAAGGCAAAGACGACAACGAAATGGGCACCACTGCCGTTCGTAAACTGGTTGAAACTCTGGATACTTACATTCCGGATCCAGTTCGTGTTATCGACAAGCCGTTCCTGATGCCAATCGAAGACGTATTCTCGATCTCCGGTCGCGGTACTGTTGTGACTGGTCGTATCGAGCGCGGTATCGTTCGCGTTCAAGATCCGCTGGAAATCGTTGGTCTGCGTGACACTACTGTTACCACCTGCACCGGCGTTGAAATGTTCCGCAAACTGCTCGACGAAGGTCGTGCTGGCGAGAACTGCGGCGTGCTGCTGCGCGGCACCAAGCGTGACGACGTAGAGCGTGGCCAGGTTCTGGTTAAGCCGGGTTCGGTTAAGCCGCACACTACCTTCGAAGCTGAAGTGTACGTGTTGAGCAAAGAAGAAGGCGGTCGTCACACTCCGTTCTTCAAAGGCTACCGTCCACAGTTCTACTTCCGGACCACTGACGTGACCGGTAACTGCGAACTGCCGGAAGGCGTTGAAATGGTAATGCCAGGCGACAACATCAAAATGGTTGTCACCCTGATCAAAACCATCGCAATGGAAGACGGTCTGCGTTTCGCAATCCGTGAAGGCGGTCGTACCGTCGGCGCTGGCGTAGTAGCCAAGATCATTGCTTAAGCTTTGATTGCCTGAAAAAGCCCCCGCTCAGCGGGGGCTTTTTTTATTGAGTTGACACCCAGTTGGGCCATCTATAGAATTGCGCCTCCTTTAAACGGGCGTATTGCGCTCGGTGGGAATAGCAATCGGAGTCTGAAATCCAATGCAAAATCAGCAAATCCGTATCAGGTTGAAGGCTTTTGACCATCGCCTGATCGACCAATCAACCCAGGAAATCGTGGAAACCGCGAAACGTACTGGTGCTCAAGTGCGTGGTCCAATTCCACTGCCTACCCGTAAAGAGCGGTTCACCGTTCTGGTCTCCCCGCACGTCAACAAAGACGCGCGTGACCAGTACGAGATCCGTACTCATAAGCGCGTACTGGACATCGTCCAGCCAACGGATAAAACCGTTGATGCTCTTATGAAGCTTGATCTTGCGGCCGGTGTGGAAGTGCAGATCAGCCTCGGCTAAGACTTGGGTCTTAGTCGTGTAACGCTCTGAAATGGGCGGCCATAGCGGGTGAAAGCCCCGTACACTCATGAGGTTTACAACATGACTATTGGTGTAGTCGGTCGTAAATGCGGTATGACCCGTATTTTCACCGAAGAAGGTGTCTCCATTCCGGTTACGGTCATTGAGATCGAGCCGAATCGCGTCACCCAGTTCAAAACTGAAGAAACCGATGGCTATCGTGCAGTGCAAGTCACTGTCGGCGAGCGTCGCGCTTCGCGTGTAACTGCTGCTCAAGCGGGTCACTTCGCTAAAGCAAACGTTGCAGCTGGTCGTACCGTAATGGAATTCCGCCTTGAAGAAGGCGAGTACCAGGCAGGCGATCTGATCAACGCTGAAATCTTCACCGCAGGTCAGATGGTCGATGTGACCGGTCAGTCCAAAGGTAAAGGCTTCCAGGGTACGATCAAGCGTTGGAATTTCCGTGGCCAAGATAACACTCACGGTAACTCCGTTTCCCACCGCGTCCCGGGCTCTATTGGCCAGTGCCAGACTCCTGGTCGTGTATTCAAGGGCAAAAAAATGTCCGGTCATATGGGCGCTGAGCGCGTGACCGTGCAGTCCCTCGAAGTAGTGCGCGTCGACGCTGAACGCAATCTGTTGTTGGTCAAGGGTGCTGTTCCTGGCGCTACTGGCGGCAACCTGGTTGTACGTCCGGCGGCCAAGGCTCGCGGTTAAGGGGAAGCTGACATGCAATTAAATGTAAATGATGCTCAAGCGATCGAAGTTTCCGAACTGACGTTCGGCGGCGAGTTCAACGAGACGCTGGTTCACCAAGCAGTCGTGGCCTACATGGCCGGCGGCCGTCAAGGTAGCAAGCAGCAAAAGACCCGTTCCGACGTTCGTGGTGGCGGTAAGCGCCCTTGGCGTCAGAAAGGTACTGGCCGTGCTCGTGCTGGTACTATCCGTAGCCCAATCTGGCGTGGCGGTGGTACTACTTTCGCAGCTCGTCCACAAGATCACTCTCAGAAGCTCAACAAGAAGATGTATCGCGCAGCAATGCGTTCCATCCTTGCTGAACTGGTTCGTACTGATCGTCTGATCGTGGTTCAGGACTTCGCAGTTGAAGCGCCGAAAACCAAAGATCTGCTGAACAAACTGAATGGCATGGGTCTGACAGACGTCCTGATCGTGTCTGAAGTTGTTGATCAGAACCTGTACCTGGCTGCTCGCAACCTGCCACACGTTGATGTACGTGACGTGCAAGGTTCCGACCCAGTTAGTCTGATCGCATACGACAAGGTGTTGATCACCGTGTCGGCCGTGAAGAAATTCGAGGAGCTGCTGGGATGAACCAGGAACGCGTATTTAAAGTTCTGCTTGGCCCGCACGTTTCCGAGAAGGCTACGGTTCTGGCAGACAAGAAAGGCCAGTTCGTTTTCAAGGTTGCTACTGATGCAACCAAGCTGGAAATCAAGAAGGCCGTCGAAAGCCTGTTCAGCGTGAAAGTTGAGCGTGTTACTACCCTGAACGTTCTGGGTAAGAGCAAGCGCACCGCTCGCGGCGTGGGCAAGCGTAATGACTGGAAGAAGGCGGTAATCTCCCTTCAGCCAGGCCAAGATCTCGATTTCAGCAGCAGTGCTGAGTAAGGAAGGGGTGCATCATGGCAATCGTTAAATGCAAACCGACTTCCCCTGGCCGCCGTCATGTGGTCAAGGTGGTCAACCAGGAGCTGCATAAAGGCGCTCCTCACGCACCGCTGCTCGAGAAGAAATCGAAGACTGGTGGTCGTAACAACAATGGCCGTATTACCACTCGTCACATCGGTGGTGGTCATAAGCAGCATTATCGTTTGGTCGATTTCCGTCGCAACGACAAAGATGGCATTCCAGCCACTGTTGAGCGTATCGAATACGATCCAAACCGTACTGCTCACATTGCTCTTATGCTGTACGCAGACGGCGAACGCCGTTACATCATCGCCCCTAAAGGCGTGAGCGCTGGCGACCAGCTGATCTCGGGTGCTTTGGCCCCGATCAAGCCAGGCAACCAGTTGCAACTGCGCAGCATTCCAGTTGGTAGCACCGTACACGGCATCGAATTGAAGCCGGGTAAAGGCGCGCAAATCGCACGTTCCGCTGGTGCTTCGGCTCAGCTGGTCGCTCGTGATGGTGTCTACGTGACCCTGCGTCTGCGCTCTGGTGAAATGCGTAAAGTACTGGCTGAATGCCGTGCGACCTTGGGCGAAGTCTCGAACTCCGAGCACAGCCTGCGTTCGCTGGGTAAAGCTGGTGCCAAACGCTGGCGTGGCGTTCGCCCAACCGTTCGTGGTGTTGCCATGAACCCGGTTGACCACCCACATGGTGGTGGTGAAGGTCGTACCTCTGGTGGTCGTCATCCGGTATCGCCATGGGGCTTCCCGACTAAGGGCGCGAAGACTCGTGGTAATAAGCGTACCGACAAAATGATCGTCCGTCGTCGCAAGTAAATAGAGGGATACGACAGTGCCACGTTCTCTGAAAAAAGGTCCTTTTATTGATCTTCACCTACTGAAGAAGATCGAAGTGGCGGCGGAAAAGAACGATCGCAAACCGGTGAAAACCTGGTCGCGTCGTTCGATGATCCTGCCACAAATGGTCGGTTTGACCATCGCTGTGCATAACGGTCGTCTTCATGTCCCAGTTCTTGTGAACGAAGACATGGTTGGCCATAAACTAGGCGAGTTTGCCGGTACCCGCACTTATCGTGGGCACGTGGCAGACAAGAAAGCCAAGCGTTAAGGGGTAAGGAATGATGGAAGTAGCCGCTAAGTTGTCGGGCGCTCGAATCTCCGCCCAGAAAGCCCGCTTGGTCGCCGACCAGATCCGCGGGAAGAAGGTGGGCGAAGCGCTCAACCTGTTGGCTTTCAGCAACAAGAAAGCCGCCGAGATCATCAAGAAAGTGCTGGAGTCGGCCGTAGCCAACGCCGAGCATAACGAAGGCGCAGACGTTGATGACCTTAAAGTCATCACTGTTTTCGTCAACGAAGGGCGTTCGCTGAAGCGAATCATGCCGCGTGCCAAAGGCCGCGCTGATCGCATCGTCAAGCGGTCTTGCCATATCACTGTCAAGGTTGCTGACAAGTAACGGAGTCGAAGAGATGGGTCAGAAAGTACATCCCATTGGCATTCGCCTGGGAATCGTCAAGGAGCACACCTCCGTCTGGTACGCAGACGGCCGGACTTATGCGGACTATTTGTTCGCTGATCTGAAGGTGCGTGAATACCTCCAAGACAAACTAAAAAGCGCGTCCGTAAGCCGTATCGATATCCATCGTCCGGCCCAAACTGCACGTATCACCATCCACACCGCTCGTCCAGGTATCGTTATCGGGAAGAAAGGTGAAGATGTTGAGAAACTGCGTCAGGACCTGACCAAGCAAATGGGTGTGCCTGTGCACATCAATATCGAAGAGATCCGCAAGCCGGAACTCGACGGTATGCTGGTTGCGCAGAGCGTAGCTCAGCAGCTGGAGCGTCGTGTAATGTTCCGTCGCGCGATGAAACGCGCTGTACAGAACGCTATGCGCATTGGTGCCAAAGGCATCAAAATCCAAGTGAGCGGTCGTCTCGGCGGTGCTGAAATCGCACGTACTGAATGGTATCGCGAAGGTCGTGTGCCACTGCACACCCTGCGTGCCGACATCGACTATGCCAACTACGAAGCTCACACCACTTACGGTGTGATCGGTGTAAAGGTTTGGATCTTCAAAGGCGAAGTAATTGGTGGTCGCCAAGAAGAGCTGAAGCCACAAGCACCAGCGCCTCGTAAAAAAGCTGCTAAGTAAGGGGTACGCCAAATGTTGCAACCAAAGCGTACGAAGTTCCGCAAGCAGATGACAGGCCACAACCGTGGCTTGGCATTGCGCGGTAGCAAAGTCAGCTTCGGCGAATATGCGCTGAAGTCTGTAGCTCGTGGTCGTCTCACCGCTCGTCAGATCGAGTCAGCGCGTCGTGCACTGACCCGTCACGTTAAACGTGGCGGCAAGATCTGGATCCGTGTATTCCCGGACAAGCCTATTTCCAAAAAGCCCCTCGAAGTTCGTATGGGTAAAGGTAAGGGTAACGTGGAATACTGGGTTGCCCAGATTCAGCCAGGCAAAGTCCTGTATGAAATCGAGGGTGTAACTGAAGAGCTGGCGCGTGAGGCTTTTGCCCTGGCTGCTGCAAAGCTGCCGCTCGCCACCGCCTTTGTTAAACGGACGGTGATGTGATGAAAGCGAATGAACTTCGTGAAAAATCCGCACAGCAGCTGAACGAGCAACTGCTCGGCTTGCTGCGCGACCAGTTCAATCTGCGTATGCAGAAAGCAACTGGCCAGTTGGGGCAGTCGCATCTGCTCTCGCAAGTTAAGCGTGACATCGCTCGCGTGAAGACTGTGCTCAAACAGCAGGCAGGTAAGTAATCATGGCTGAAGCCGAAAAGACTGTCCGTACGCTGACTGGCCGTGTTGTCAGCGACAAGATGGACAAAACCATCACCGTTTTGATCGAGCGTCGCGTTAAGCACCCGATCTACGGTAAATACGTTAAGCGTTCGACTAAGCTGCACGCGCACGACGAAACCAATCAGTGCCACATCGGCGACAAAGTCACTATTCGTGAAACTCGTCCGATGGCCAAGACCAAGTCTTGGGCACTGGTTGATGTTCTCGAACGCGCTGTGGAAGTCTAAGGACTAGGGGTCGGAGAAATTATATGATTCAGACTCAATCCATGCTCGATGTGGCCGATAACAGCGGCGCACGCCGCGTTATGTGCATCAAGGTGCTGGGTGGCTCCCATCGTCGTTACGCTGGTATCGGTGACATCATCAAAGTTACCGTCAAGGAAGCAATTCCTCGCGGTAAAGTGAAAAAAGGCCAAGTGATGACTGCTGTTGTAGTCCGCACTCGTCACGGCGTACGTCGTGCTGATGGCTCCATTATCCGCTTTGATGGCAACGCTGCTGTTCTTCTGAACAACAAGCAAGAGCCGATCGGCACCCGTATCTTTGGGCCAGTGACCCGTGAACTTCGTACTGAGAAGTTCATGAAGATCGTCTCGCTCGCCCCAGAAGTGCTGTAAGGAGATCCGACATGCAAAAGATTCGTCGTGACGACGAGATCATCGTGATCGCCGGCAAAGACAAAGGTAAGCGCGGTAAGGTGCTTAAGGTTCTCGCTAACAACCGTCTGGTTATTGGCGGTCTGAACCTGGTTAAGCGTCATACCAAGCCTAACCCGATGTCGGGCGTACAAGGCGGTATCGTCGAAAAAGAAGCTCCACTGGACGCTTCTAACGTCGCCATCTTCAACGGCGAAACCAACAAGGCTGACCGCGTTGGTTTCAAAGTAGAAGAAGGCAAGAAAATTCGTGTCTTCAAGTCGACCCAAAAAGCGGTTGATGCTTGAACACTGCTAGGTAGATAAGACCATGGCACGACTAAAAGAGATTTACCGGAAGGAAATCGCTCCGAAACTTAAGGAAGAACTTAAGCTTTCGAACGTGATGGAAGTTCCGCGCGTTACCAAAATCACCCTGAACATGGGTTTGGGCGAAGCGATCGGTGATAAGAAAATCATCGAGCACGCTGTAGCTGATTTGGAAAAAATCACGGGTCAAAAATGTGTAGTGACCTACGCTCGCAAGTCCATCGCAGGCTTTAAAGTTCGCGAAGGCTGGCCGATCGGCGTTAAGGTTACTCTGCGCCGTGAGCGTATGTACGAATTCCTGGATCGTCTGCTGTCGATCTCCCTGCCTCGGGTTCGCGACTTCCGCGGCCTGAATGCCAAGTCCTTCGATGGTCGTGGTAACTACAGCATGGGCGTTAAAGAGCAGATCATTTTCCCGGAAATCGACTACGACAAAATCGATGCCCTCCGCGGTCTGGACATTACCCTGACCACCACTGCTCGAACGGATGATGAGGGTCGCGCCTTGCTGCGTGCTTTCAAATTCCCGTTCCGCAACTGATTGGAGTAGGACCATGGCTAAGATGAGCATGAAAAACCGCGAGCTGAAACGTCAGCTCACGGTTGCCAAGTTCGCCAAGAAGCGTGCTGAGCTGAAAGCTATCATCGTTGATCTGAACGCAAGTCCAGAAGCACGTTGGGAAGCTCAAGTTGCTCT
Source organism: Pseudomonas fragi (assembly GCF_025426255.1). Classification (GTDB taxonomy): domain Bacteria; phylum Pseudomonadota; class Gammaproteobacteria; order Pseudomonadales; family Pseudomonadaceae; genus Aquipseudomonas; species Aquipseudomonas kulmbachensis. The sequence continues at coordinate 527,813 of NZ_CP104861.1, forward strand.
GCAGAAGCAGCCACGTGACGCAAGCGCTGCGCGCATGCGTAACCGCTGCCGCCTCACTGGTCGTCCGCATGGTGTTTACCGCAAGTTCGGCCTTGGCCGTAACAAATTGCGTGAAGCAGCAATGCGCGGTGACGTACCAGGTCTGGTTAAAGCCAGCTGGTAAGGCGTACAGGCAAAGTTATCCCTGTCAGGGTTGCAAGATCCTGACAGCCGGTGACCTTGAATATGAATCAAGCCCCTATTGGGGCTTGATTCATTTCTGGCGTATGTCTAGAATGACCGGCTCGCCTGAGCCCGTGCTTTTTAAGCATCGAGTCACTCGGCGACAGTTGTAGCCGCAAGGCTAATTCTTTTTGTATCAGGAGCGTCTAGCCCATGAGTATGCAGGACCCGTTAGCGGACATGCTAACTCGAATCCGTAATGCCCAGATGGCTGAAAAGTCCGTCGTAAGCATGCCATCTTCCACGTTGAAGGTAGCTGTAGCCAAAGTTCTTAAAGACGAAGGTTACATCGCGGATTATCAGATCAGCAGCGAAATCAAGCCACTGCTGTCTATCGAGCTGAAATACTTCGAAGGCCGTTCGGTTATCGAAGAAGTTAAGCGCGTTAGCCGTCCAGGCCTGCGTCAGTACAAGTCCTCCGAAGATCTGCCGAAAGTTCGTGGCGGTCTAGGTGTGTCTATCGTCTCCACCAGCAAAGGTGTGATGACGGATCGTGCTGCGCGCGCTGCCGGTGTCGGCGGCGAAGTTCTTTGCACTGTGTTCTAAGGGGGGATAAGCATGTCACGCGTCGCTAAGAACCCCGTTAAGCTGCCAGCTGGTGTCGAAGTAAAATTCGCCGGCCAACAGCTTTCGGTGAAGGGTACCAAGGGTACTCTAGAACTGAACATCCATTCGTCCGTTGAGATTGTTGAAGAAGCTGGTGAGCTGCGTTTCGCTGCTCGCAATGGCGATCAACAAACTCGCGCAATGGCTGGTACCACTCGTGCGTTGGTAAACAACATGGTCCAAGGCGTAAGCCAAGGCTTCGAGCGCAAGCTCCAGCTGGTCGGTGTTGGTTACAAAGCGCAAGCAAAAGGCACAGTGCTGAACCTGGCTCTTGGCTTCTCGCACCCAGTGGATTACGAGTTGCCGGAAGGCATCACCGCTGAGACTCCTAGCCAAACCGATATCCTGATCAAGGGTATTGATAAGCAGCTGGTAGGTCAGGTGGCCGCTGAGATCCGCGGTTTCCGTCCACCAGAGCCTTATAAAGGTAAGGGTGTACGTTACGCGGACGAAGTCGTCCGTCGTAAAGAAGCCAAGAAGAAGTAGGGCATAGCAAATGACCGACAAAAAAGTTACTCGACTGCGTCGCGCTCGCAAAGCACGTCTGAAAATGCACGAACTAGAAGTCGTGCGTCTCTGCGTGTTCCGCTCGGCTCAGCATATATACGCCCAGGTCATCTCGGCCGACGGCAGCAAAGTCTTGGCAAGCGCCTCGACTTTGGACAAAGAACTGCGTGATGGTGCCACTGGCAACATCGACGCGGCCACAAAGGTTGGCCAGCTGGTCGCTACGCGTGCAAAAGCCGCTGGCGTCTCGCAGGTGGCTTTCGACCGCTCTGGCTTCAAGTACCACGGCCGCGTGAAAGCGCTGGCTGAGGCTGCTCGTGAAGCTGGGCTGGAGTTCTAAGTTATGTCAAATAACGACCAAAAGCGCGACGAAGGCTACATTGAGAAGCTGGTTCAAGTTAACCGCGTAGCCAAAACCGTTAAAGGCGGCCGTATCTTCACTTTCACCGCGTTGACCGTGGTTGGTGATGGTAAAGGGCGCGTTGGCTTCGGCCGTGGCAAGTCACGTGAAGTGCCTGCTGCGATCCAGAAGGCAATGGAAGCTGCTCGCCGCAACATGATTCAAGTGGACCTTAACGGCACCACTCTGCAGTACGCCATGAAATCCGCCCACGGCGCTTCCAAGGTTTACATGCAGCCTGCTTCTGAAGGTACCGGTATCATCGCTGGCGGCGCTATGCGTGCTGTCCTCGAAGTTGCTGGCGTTCAGAACGTACTGGCTAAGTGCTACGGCTCGACTAACCCGGTAAACGTGGTTCACGCCACTTTTAAAGGTTTGAAAGCTATGCAATCTCCTGAATCTATTGCCGCTAAGCGTGGCAAAAGCGTCAAGGAGATCTTCTGATCATGGCTACCGTTAAAGTAACGCTGATCAAAAGCATGACCGGCCGCATCCCTAATCACAAACTGTGCATTAAGGGTCTGGGTCTGCGTCGCATCGGTCACACTGTAGAAGTACTTGATACTCCCGAGAATCGCGGGATGATCAACAAGGCTTACTACATGCTGCGTGTAGAGGGTTAATCGATGAAACTCAATGATCTGAGTCCAGCGCCGGGTTCCCGTCGCGAAAAGCATCGTCCGGGCCGTGGTATCGGTAGTGGTTTGGGTAAGACTGGTGGCCGTGGTCACAAAGGTCAGTCCTCCCGCTCCGGTGGCACTATTGCTCCAGGCTTTGAAGGCGGTCAACAGCCGCTGCATCGCCGTCTGCCTAAGTTCGGTTTCGTTTCCCTGAAAGCCATGGATCGCGCAGAAGTGCGTTTGTCCGAGCTGGCTAAAGTGGAAGGCGACATCGTTACTGTGCAGACCCTGAAAGATGCCAACGTGATCAACGTCAACGTACTGCGTGTGAAAATCATGCTGTCCGGTGAAGTTACTCGCGCTGTCACAATCGGCAAGGGAATCGGCGCCACCAAAGGTGCGCGTTCGGCTATCGAAGCAGCTGGCGGCAAGTTCGAGGAATAAATGGCTAAGCAAGGTGCTCTCTCAGCGCTCAGCAAAGGCGGGTTATCCGAGCTCTGGGCTCGACTGCGTTTTCTATTCCTGGCGATTATCGTCTACCGAATAGGCGCACACATCCCAGTTCCTGGTATTAACCCGGACCGGTTGGCGGACCTGTTTCGACAGAATGAGGGGACCATACTTAGCTTGTTCAACATGTTTTCCGGCGGCGCGCTGGAGCGGATGAGTATTTTTGCGCTGGGGATCATGCCGTACATTTCGGCATCGATCATCATGCAGCTTATGTCCGCTGTCAGCCCGCAGCTGGAGCAGTTGAAGAAGGAAGGTGAAGCTGGACGTCGCAAGATAAGCCAGTACACCCGCTACCTCACTGTCGCTCTTGCTCTTGTTCAGGCTATTGGCATGTCCATTGGTCTGGCAGGGCAAGGCGTAGCGTTCACTGGTGACCTAGGCTTCCATTTCGTTGCAGTAACCACTTTTGTGGCGGGTGCAATGTTCATGATGTGGCTGGGTGAGCAGATTACTGAGCGTGGTGTTGGCAACGGTATCTCGATGTTGATTTTTTCGGGTATCGTCGCCGGTCTTCCGAGAGCAATTGGGCAGTCTTTCGAGTCTGCGCGTCAGGGCGATATCAATATCTTCGCTCTGGTTGCTATCGGTTTGCTGGCAGTAGCGATTATCGGTTTTGTGGTGTTCATTGAGCGTGGCCAGCGTCGTATTGCTGTTCACTACGCCAAGCGTCAGCAGGGCCGCAAGGTCTTTGCTGCGCAGACTAGCCACCTACCGCTGAAAGTGAATATGGCCGGCGTTATCCCGGCTATTTTTGCGAGCAGCATTTTGCTGTTCCCGGCTTCGCTGGGTGCCTGGTTCGGTCAGTCTGAAGGTATGGGCTGGTTGCAGGACATCTCGCAGTCGATCGCTCCTGGTCAGCCGTTGAATATTCTGCTGTTTAGTGCAGGGATTATTTTCTTCTGCTTCTTCTATACGGCGTTGATGTTCAATCCGAAAGACGTAGCGGAAAACCTGAAGAAGTCCGGTGCCTTTATTCCGGGTATCCGTCCAGGTGAGCAGTCGGCACGCTATATTGATGGCGTTTTGACTCGTTTGACTCTGTTCGGTGCTCTTTATATGACGGCCGTGTGCCTGTTGCCCCAGTTCCTGGTGGTTGCGGCAAACGTTCCGTTCTACCTTGGCGGGACCTCGTTGCTGATCGTGGTCGTGGTTGTTATGGACTTCATGTCCCAAGTACAATCGCACCTCGTTTCGCACCAGTACGAATCCCTGATGAAGAAAGCCAACCTGAAGGGCTACGGCAGCGGCATGCTCCGCTGAAGTACTACCCCGTAAGGTGAGAGGAGTTGGTGATGAAAGTTCGTGCATCGGTGAAAAAGCTGTGCCGTAACTGCAAGATTATTCGCCGCGAAGGTGTTGTTCGAGTAATTTGCAGCGCGGAACCACGTCACAAACAGCGCCAAGGCTGAGTGTGATCTGTTTGAAGCCCAGCAGCTAGTGCGCTGCTGGGTTGATTATTTGTTATTACAGCGATATTATCTCGCGCCCTATTTCTTGGCTTCCGGGGCGTAGGTAGCTGTCAATTGGAGTCCCACTGAATGGCCCGTATTGCAGGCGTTAACATTCCAGATAACAAGCACACTGTTATCTCGCTGACCTACATCTATGGTGTTGGTCGCACTACCTCACAGAAAATCTGTGCGGATGCTGGTGTAAACCCAGCCGCTAAGATCAAGGATCTGAGCGACGAGCAGATTGAGTTGCTGCGTGGCGAAGTGGCAAAGTTCACCACTGAAGGTGACCTGCGTCGTGAAGTCAACATGAAAATCAAACGCTTGATGGACTTGGGCTGCTACCGCGGTCTGCGCCATCGTCGTGGTCTTCCAGTGCGCGGTCAGCGTACCAAGACCAACGCGCGTACTCGCAAAGGTCCGCGTAAGCCGATCCGCAAGTAATCGCACCAGCGAATCGACAGGAATTTAGTCATGGCAAAACCTGCTGCTCGTCCTCGTAAAAAAGTAAAAAAGACAGTGGTTGATGGCATCGCCCACATCCACGCGTCTTTCAACAACACAATCGTGACCATCACCGACCGTCAGGGTAACGCGCTTTCTTGGGCTACCTCCGGTGGTTCGGGTTTCCGCGGTTCTCGCAAGTCCACCCCGTTCGCTGCTCAAGTAGCTGCTGAACGTGCTGGTCAAGCTGCGCTGGAATATGGCCTGAAAAACCTTGACGTTAACGTTAAGGGCCCAGGTCCAGGTCGTGAGTCCGCTGTCCGTGCTTTGAACGGCTGTGGCTATAAGATCGCCAGCATCACCGACGTGACGCCAATCCCGCACAACGGGTGCCGTCCGCCGAAGAAGCGCCGCGTGTAATCCAGGAGACTGTAAAGAATGGCTCGTTACATTGGTCCAAAATGCAAACTGGCACGTCGTGAAGGCACCGATCTCTTCCTGAAGAGTGGTGTGCGCGCTATCGAATCGAAGTGCAATATTGAAGCTGCTCCAGGCATCCACGGCCAACGCCGCGGTCGCCAATCCGACTACGGTACCCAACTGCGTGAAAAGCAGAAGGTCCGTCGTATCTACGGCGTTCTCGAGCGTCAGTTCAGCGGCTACTACAAACAAGCTGCTGGCAAGAAAGGTGCAACTGGCGAAAACCTGTTGCAACTGCTCGAATGCCGCCTGGATAACGTCGTATACCGTATGGGTTTCGGTTCTACTCGTGCCGAATCTCGTCAGTTGGTATCGCACAAGTCGATCAGCGTTAACGGTCAGACCGTAAACGTTCCGTCCTACCAGGTTCGTGCTGGTGACGTGGTCGCTATCCGCGAGAAAGCAAAGAACCAGCTTCGCATTGTCCAAGCTCTCGATCTGTGTGCCCAACGTGGCCGCGTAGAATGGGTAGAAGTAGACACTGAGAAGAAGTCGGGCGTTTTCAAGAACGTTCCTGCTCGCAGTGATCTGTCCGCCGACATCAACGAAAGCCTGATTGTCGAGCTCTACTCCAAGTAAGGGCTAGAAAATAGGTGCATCCATGCAGATTTCGGTAAATGAGTTCCTGACACCTCGCCATATTGATGTGCAAGTTGTCAGTCCAACCCGCGCTAAAATCACACTCGAGCCTCTCGAGCGTGGTTTTGGCCACACCCTGGGCAACGCGCTGCGCCGCATCCTGTTGTCCTCAATGCCAGGCTGTGCAGTAGTCGAGGCCGAGATTGACGGTGTGCTCCACGAGTACAGCGCCATCGAAGGTGTACAGGAAGACGTAATTGAAATCCTGTTGAACCTTAAAGGTCTGGCTATCAAGCTGCACGGCCGTGACGAAGTTACGCTGACCTTGTCGAAGAAGGGTTCGGGGGTGGTTACCGCTGCCGATATTCAGCTGGATCATGATGTCGAGATCGTTAATCCCGATCACGTAATCGCCAACCTGGCGTCTAACGGCGCCTTGAACATGAAGCTCACCGTAGCTCGTGGTCGTGGTTATGAACCAGCAGACTCGCGTCAGAGCGATGAAGACGAAAGCCGCAGCATTGGTCGCTTGCAGCTTGATTCTTCGTTCAGCCCGGTTCGCCGTATCGCATACGTGGTGGAAAACGCCCGTGTCGAGCAGCGTACCAACCTGGACAAGCTGGTTATTGATCTGGAAACCAACGGTACACTGGATCCTGAAGAGGCCATTCGTCGTGCTGCAACCATTCTGCAACAGCAGTTGGCTGCATTCGTCGACCTCAAAGGTGACAGCGAGCCAGTGGTAATCGAGCAGGAAGACGAGATCGATCCGATCCTGCTTCGTCCTGTTGACGATCTGGAACTGACCGTGCGTTCGGCCAACTGCCTTAAGGCGGAGAACATTTACTACATCGGTGACCTGATTCAGCGCACCGAAGTAGAACTGTTGAAGACTCCGAACCTGGGCAAGAAATCCTTGACTGAAATCAAGGACGTTCTGGCCTCCCGTGGTCTGTCCCTCGGCATGCGCCTCGACAACTGGCCGCCTGCAAGTCTTAAGAAGGACGACAAGGCGACTGCCTGATCGTCGTAATCACCGAACGTTGTGTTTGGTAAGGAATGAACCATGCGTCATCGTAAAAGTGGTCGTCACCTGAGCCGCACTAGCTCCCACCGCAAGGCTATGTTTCAAAACATGGCAGTGTCGTTGTTTGAGCACGAGCTGATCAAAACGACTCTGCCGAAAGCCAAAGAATTGCGTCGCGTTGCTGAGCCGCTGATTACTCTGGCCAAGAATGATTGTCTGGCTAACCGCCGTCTGGCCTTCGACCGTACGCGTTCGAAAGCCATCGTTGGTAAGCTGTTCAACGATCTGGGCAAGCGTTATGCAACTCGTGAGGGTGGCTACCTGCGCATCCTCAAGTGCGGTTTCCGCGCTGGCGACAACGCGCCTATGGCGTACGTCGAGTTGGTTGATCGTCCAGTTGGCGGTGAAGCTGTATCCGCTGAGTAAGACGTCAGTCTCTACAAAGAACCGGGCCTAGTGCCCGGTTTTTTGTGTCTGTCTGATTATGCTTTTCTATTGATTGTGATCATTTAATGCATTTGCCCGTGCGTAGATCATGGTCAATACTCCTCCTCAGCCGATTAGCCGGCAGTACAAAGACTGACTGAGGAAGCAAACACATGAGCCAGACCAAAACGCTTACAACCGCCAGCGGCGCTCCAGTTGCTGATAACCAGAATTCTCGTTCTGCTGGCCCTCGTGGCCCTTTGCTGCTTGACGATTTTCATCTGATCGAAAAGCTCGCGCATTTCAACCGTGAGAACATTCCGGAACGTCGTGTACACGCCAAGGGTTCAGGCGCACATGGCACCTTCACCGTTACCCGCGACATGGCTCAGTACAGCAGCGCCAAGCTGTTCGACACCATCGGCAAGCAAACCCCTACGTTTCTGCGCTTTTCTACGGTAGGCGGTGAGCGCGGTTCGGCAGATACCGAGCGTGATCCGCGTGGCTTTGCCCTCAAGTTTTATACCGAAGAAGGTAACTGGGACATCGTGGGCAACAATACGCCCGTGTTCTTCATACGGGACCCTCTGAAGTTTCCCGACTTTATCCACACCCAAAAACGCCTGCCACAGAGCAACCTGAAAAGTGCGCAGATGATGTGGGACTTCTGGTCGCACTCGCCTGAGTCGCTGCACCAGGTCACCATCCTGTTTTCTGATCGTGGTATTCCAGATGGCTACCGTCACATGCATGGCTTTGGCAGCCACACCTACAGCCTGATCAATGCTGCGGGTGAGCGTCATTGGGTCAAATGGCACTACAAAACCAAGCAAGGCATCAAGAACCTGGCGCCTGCAGAGGCTGCACGACTAGCAGGCACTGACCCGGACTATGCTCAGCGCGACTTGTTTGGTGCCATTGAGCGCGGTGACTTCCCGAAATGGCGCGTCTGCATGCAGGTCATGACCGAAGCACAAGCTGCCGCGCACTACGAAAACCCGTTCGACGTCACCAAAACCTGGTCGCAGAAAGAGTTTCCGCTGATTGAAATCGGTGAGCTGGAGTTGAACCGCAATCCGCTCAACTACTTTGCTGAAGTCGAGCAAGCCGCGTTTGGCCCCAGCAACATGATCCCGGGTGTGGGGCTGTCGCCCGACCGCATGCTGCAAGGCCGTGTGTTCGCGTATGCGGATGCCCATCGCTACCGTGTAGGCACCAACCACCAGCACTTGCCGATCAACGCGCCACGAGTGCCTGTGCACAACTATCAGCGCGATGGCTCGATGGCCTTTGGCAACAATGGTGGAGCTGCACCAAACTACGAGCCAAACAGCTATGGTGATGCGCCAAAACAAGCACCTCAGTACGCTGAGCCGCCTTTGGCCCTGAGTGGCGCAGCTGAGCGTTACGATCATCGTGTAGACAGCGATTACTACAGCCATGCCGGTGCGCTGTTCCGTCTGATGAATGAAGATCAGAAAGCCCTGTTGATCAACAACATTGCAGGTGCCATGGCCGGGGTATCGGACGATGTTGTGCAGCGTCAGCTACAGCATTTCTATAATGCCGATCAGGCTTATGGTGAGGGTGTTGCAAAAGCGTTGGGTGTACAGAGTAACTAACTCTAAGTGAGAAGCAGAACCGCCCTCAAATGGGCGGTTTTTGCGTTTTTTAACGCCATTTTCTCTGCCAAACAGGGTTTTTATTGCGATTTGGCCGTGACCTCTCGGTCTGCTTGGTTCAAACTACATTCTTTGAAGCAGGGAGATGTGGGCCGATGCTAGGGCACCCGCAAGTAATCGATTACCTCAATACGTTGCTGACCGGCGAGCTGGCTGCACGTGACCAATACTTTGTCCATTCCCGTATGTACGAGGACTGGGGCTTTACCAAGCTGTACGAGCGTATCAATCACGAAATGGAAGAAGAGGCACAACACGCTGATGCGTTGATGCGCCGGATTCTGATGCTCGAAGGCACGCCGCGCATGCGCCCGGACGACCTGGATGTAGGCACAACAGTGCCTGAAATGTTCGCTGCGGACTTGCGCCTTGAGTACAAGGTGCGTGCCGCACTGTGCAAGGGCATTGCGCTGTGCGAGCTGCACCAGGACTACGTGAGCCGCGACATGCTGCGTATTCAGTTGGCAGATACCGAAGAAGATCATACCTACTGGCTGGAAAAGCAGCTGGGCCTGATCAAATCGATTGGCCTGCAGAACTACCTGCAATCGCAGTTCTGATTTCAGGCAGGTGCGCTCAAGTGTTTTGTGGGCGCGCTTGCCCGCGATAGAGGCAACGCGGTCTATCTGATTTACCGCGCCGCTGCCATCGCAGGCAAGCCAGTTCCCACAAGAGCTTGATTTGCGCTGAGTAAAAAGCCCCTGCCATCTCACGATGACAGGGGCTTTTTCATACCTCGATTTAATCCCTGTCGCGAATCAATAGCGGTTTCAGATAGAAGCCGGTATGTGATTGCTTCATTTCGGCTACATCCTCAGGTGTGCCGGTAGCAATAATCTGCCCACCCTTGGAGCCGCCTTCCGGACCGAGATCCACTAACCAGTCGGCAGTCTTGATAACGTCCAGGTTGTGTTCGATCACTACGACGGTATTGCCGTGATCACGCAGTCGATGCAGCACATCCAGCAATTGCTGAATATCGGCAAAGTGCAAACCCGTTGTCGGCTCGTCGAGGATATACAGTGTCTTGCCGGTATCGCGCTTGGACAGCTCGCGGGACAATTTCACCCGTTGCGCCTCACCGCCTGACAGCGTCGTGGCGGACTGACCCAGCTTGATGTACGACAGACCTACATCCATCAACGTTTGCAGCTTACGCGCCAGTGCAGGGACGGCATCGAAGAACACTCGCGCTTCTTCGATGGTCATTTCCAGCACTTCGTGGATGTTCTTGCCCTTGTATTTGATCTCAAGGGTTTCGCGGTTATAGCGCTTGCTCTTACACACATCGCAAGGCACGTAGATGTCTGGCAGAAAGTGCATTTCTACCTTGATCAAGCCATCGCCCTGACAGGCCTCGCAGCGTCCGCCCTTCACGTTGAAGGAGAAACGGCCAGGACCGTAGCCCCGCGAGCGTGATTCCGGTACGCCCGAGAACAACTCGCGGATCGGTGTAAACAGCCCGGTGTAAGTTGCAGGGTTGGAGCGCGGCGTACGGCCAATCGGGCTTTGGTCGATATCGACGACCTTGTCCAGATGCTCAAGCCCCTTGATGCTGTCGTGAGCAGCCGCTTCCAGTGTGGTTGCGCCATTGAGTGCCGTGGCGCTGAGCGGGTAGAGGGTGTTGTTGATCAGGGTCGACTTGCCCGAACCCGAAACCCCGGTCACGCAGGTCAACAGGCCAATCGGAATTTCCAGGTCCACATTGCGCAAGTTGTTGCCGCGGGCGCCCTTGAGCGACAGCGTCAGCTTTTTGTTGCGGGGCGTGCGCTTGGCGGGCACGGCGATCTTCACCCGGCCCGACAGGTATTTACCGGTCAATGAGTCGGGGTGAGCCATGACTTCAGCCGGGGTGCCTTGTGCAACGATATGACCGCCATGCACACCCGCGCCCGGGCCAATATCAACCACATAGTCGGCCAGCCGAATCGCGTCCTCGTCATGCTCCACCACAATCACCGTGTTACCGATATCGCGCAGATGCTTGAGGGTGCCCAGCAAACGATCGTTATCACGTTGATGCAAGCCGATAGAGGGCTCGTCGAGGATATATAGCACCCCGACCAGGCCCGCGCCGATCTGGCTGGCCAAACGAATACGCTGAGCTTCGCCGCCCGACAGCGTATCGGCACTCCGATCCAGCGACAGATAGTCCAGCCCCACATTCACCAGGAACTGCAGGCGCTCGCGAATTTCCTTGAGGATCTTGTCGGCGATTTCACCACGACGCCCGGTTAGGCTCAGCGTGCTGAAGTACTCAGTCGCATCGCCAATAGGCATATTGGTTACGGCCGGCAGGGTTTTTTCGCCAACCCAAACATGACGTGCCTCACGGCGCAGGCGTGTACCACGGCAATCGGGGCAAGACTGAGTACTCAGGAACTTGGCCAGTTCTTCGCGCACGGTAGCCGATTCGGTTTCGCGATAGCGGCGCTCAAGGTTCGGCACGATGCCTTCAAACGGATGCGCGCGTTTAACAATGTCGCCGCGATCATTCAGATAACGGAAATCAACATTTTGCGTGCCGCTGCCATACAGAATGACTTTTTGCTTCTCGGCCGCCAGCTCGTTGAACGGGACTTCAAGGCTGAAGTCGTAATGCTTGGCCAGCGCTCCGAGCATCTGGAAGTAATAGACGTTGCGCCGGTCCCAGCCACGTATGGCGCCTTCGGCCAGCGTCAGTTCGCCATTGACCAGACGTTTGATATCGAAGAACTGCTTGACCCCAAGGCCGTCACAGGTCGGACATGCGCCTGCCGGGTTGTTGAAGGAAAACAGCTTGGGTTCCAGCTCACTGATCGCGTGGCCGCAGATCGGGCAGGCGAAGCGCGCGGAGAAGATCAGCTCTTCGCCCGGCTCGTCGTCCATTGGCGCGACCAGGGCAATGCCGTCAGCCAGCTTCAGTGCAGTCTCGAACGACTCAGCCAAACGCTGCTGCAAGTCCGCGCGCACTTTAAAGCGGTCGACCACCACATCAATGGTGTGCTTCTTTTGTTTGTCGAGTTTAGGTAGCTCATCAAGTTCACAGAGCTTGCCGTTTACGCGGGCTCGAACAAAGCCCTGAGCGCGCAGCTCTTCAAATACGGAAAGGTGTTCCCCCTTGCGCTCGCGAATTACCGGCGCCAGCAACATCAGCTTGCTGCCCTCAGGCTGCGCCAGCACCAGATCGACCATTTGGCTGACCGTCTGGGCTTCCAGAGGGATGTCGTGATCCGGGCAACGAGGGATACCCACGCGGGCATACAACAGGCGCAGGTAATCGTAAATTTCGGTGATGGTGCCGACAGTGGAGCGCGGGTTGTGCGAAGTCGATTTCTGTTCGATAGAAATCGCTGGCGACAGACCTTCGATGGTATCGACGTCAGGCTTTTCCATCATCGACAAAAACTGCCGGGCATACGCTGACAGCGATTCGACATAGCGCCGCTGGCCTTCGGCATACAAAGTGTCAAACGCCAGGGATGATTTGCCGGAGCCAGACAGTCCGGTGATGACGATCAGTTTGTCCCTTGGCAGGGTCAGGTCGATGTTCTTCAGGTTGTGGGTTCGTGCCCCACGTATCAGGATCTTGTCCACTGCGGCCTCGCTTGGCGGGCATAACGTAAACGAATGAGTATACGGATCTGTGCGAAAGGTGTGCAGGCCTTGATGGCACGATGTCATTCAAGCAGCCTTTATAACTTTTGCGTGACAAAGCGTCGCGGCACTCTCGTGTATGTGCTGTTACTCGATGGGACTGATAGAATCGCCGCCGGTTCACATGAGGTTTTTCCATGCACGATCCCCACAGCGAACGCATGAGCAGCGGCGAGACCCGAGCAGCAAGCGGTCTGGCCCTTGTGTTCGCCTTCCGTATGCTGGGCATGTTTATGGTGTTGCCGGTCCTGGCAACCTATGGGATGGACCTCGCCGGTGCGACGCCTGCCCTGATCGGTTTGGCAATTGGCGCTTATGGCCTGACCCAAGCCATTTTTCAGATCCCGTTTGGTATGATTTCTGATCGTATTGGACGGCGCCCGGTCATTTATCTGGGGTTGATCGTCTTCGCCCTGGGCAGTGTGCTGGCAGCCAATTCCGATTCGATCTGGGGCGTAATTGCCGGACGCGTCCTGCAAGGCGCAGGTGCTATTTCTGCAGCCGTTATGGCATTGCTATCAGACCTGACCCGTGAACAACATCGCACCAAGGCAATGGCCATGATCGGCATGACCATCGGTTTGTCATTTGCCGTAGCCATGGTCGTGGGGCCGTTGCTGACCCGTGCCTTCGGTTTGTCCGGGCTGTTTCTGGCGACGGGGGCAATGGCGCTGTGCGGGATTGTGATCGTGATGTTCATGGTGCCGCGTTCTACCGGTACCTTGCAGCATCGTGAGTCCGGTGTGGCGAAGCAGGCCTTGCTACCAACCTTGCGTCACCCCGACCTGTTGCGTCTGGATCTTGGCATTTTTGTGTTACACGCCATGTTGATGTCGAGCTTTATCGCCTTGCCGCTGGCGCTGGTCGAAAAAGCCGGCCTGCCCAAGGAACAGCATTGGTGGGTATACCTGACAGCGTTGCTGATTTCATTTTTCGCGATGATCCCGTTCATTATCTACGGTGAAAAGAAACGCAAAATGAAACGAGTTTTACTCGGCGCCGTCGTTACGTTGATGCTCACTGAGCTATTCTTCTGGAAGTTCGGCGATAGCTTGCGGGCATTGGTGATTGGCACCGTAGTGTTTTTTACCGCGTTCAACCTGTTGGAAGCATCATTACCTTCGTTGATCAGCAAAGTCTCACCCGCAGGCGGCAAAGGTACGGCGATGGGGGTTTACTCCACCAGCCAATTCCTCGGTTCGGCACTGGGCGGCATACTGGGCGGCTGGTTGTTCCAGCATGGCGGTCTGTCGGTTGTGTTCCTTGGATGCGCAGGTCTGGCTGCACTCTGGCTAGCCTTTGCTGTTACCATGCGTGAACCACCATATGTAACAAGCCTGCGTCTGCCGTTATCGCCCGAGGCGCTGCGCGAAGCAGGTCTGGCTGAGCGTTTAAAGGCAGTTAATGGCGTTACAGATGCAGTGATCGTGGCTGAAGAGTCTGCGATTTATATCAAATTGGACACCGAACTATTGGATCGCGCGACACTCGAGCAGTTGGTTAACCCAGCGCCGACGTGCGAAGCCTAGGAGAACGTTATGGCCCGTGGGGTTAACAAAGTTATATTGGTCGGCACATGCGGCCAGGATCCCGAAGTTCGCTACTTGCCTAACGGTAATGCCGTGACCAACCTGAGTCTGGCAACCAGCGAACAATGGACTGACAAGCAAACCGGCCAAAAAGTCGAAAAGACTGAATGGCACCGTGTATCGATGTTCGGCAAAGTTGCCGAAATCGCTGGCGAATACCTGCGCAAGGGTTCCCAGGTTTACATCGAAGGCAAGCTGCAAACCCGTGAGTGGGAAAAAGACGGTATCAAGCGTTACACCACCGAAATCGTGGTCGACATGCAAGGCACCATGCAGCTGCTGGGCGGCCGTCCTCAGGGCGATCAGCAAAACCAGGGTGGTAACAACTACCAGCAACAGCAGTCCGCTCCGCGTCAGCAGGCTCAACGCCCAGCGCCGCAGCAGCCTCAACAGCAGCAGTCGCGTCCAGCGCCACAACAGCAGGCACCACAACCTGCTCCGGATTTCGACAGCTTCGATGACGATATTCCGTTCTAAGCCGTAAAAAGCGGTTAGCACCCCAAGAACCCCTGACTTGTGTAAAGCAAGTCAGGGGTTTTTTTTTATTGTTTTTTTTTGCACGCACGACAGGGTTGATCCGTGGATTGACTACGCTCTACCGGGAATATGCGCATTGAGTGGCCAATCGAATGGCGCGGTTCGTTTCGATCAGCTCGCATGACATGTCCAGAAGGATTCTTGGGTTTGTTCAAATTTAAAACACCGCTGTTGTTTCTCATCCTGTTGTTATCAGGGAATGGCATCCTCCAGGCCGCCCCCACGCTGGCCTCCATCATGAAGGCCGAAGAGCCCAACGGTAAGCCGCCGGTTTTGGTCGATGGCGGTTTGCTCGGTGCCTTGGGCACCGGTATGGATGAGGTACAGAGTCAGCTTGATTCGAGCGTGCAGCAGTTGGGTACCTGGGGCCTGCGCGCCAAGCGGGCTGTCGATGAGGTCGGGGAACTTGTCGTGCAGGCCTCGACTCATCCCTCCTGGACCGGAGTGAGTGATTTCCTCCTGTTGTCGCTGGTTTGGCTGGGAGCGTTCGTCGGTTTAATGCTGGCAGGCCGCTTGCTGGTGCGTTACCTGAGCCAAAGCCGTCAGATAAACACCCGGCCTCGGGTGCAGGCGCTCATCGGTTATGGGGTGCCTTATCTATTGCCGGCGTTAGTGACGTTGTTATTGACGCTGTATGTCAGTCGTTATCTTCACGACACCCTGGGTCGCTCATTGGCGCTGAGCCTGTCGTATGCCAGCAGCGGCGGGGTGTTCTGCGCGGCGCTGGTGCTGTCGCTGAGTTCGATGTTTGATGTGGGCCACAAACGGCATGCCGTGCAGATTATTCGCGGTTACGCCAGGCGCCCACTGTTCCTGATCGGCTTTTTGGCAGCCTTGAGTGATGCCATGAATAGCCCGCAGATCACTCTGCAAATCGGTGGCAACATCGCCAGTTGTCTCTCGGTTTTTTCAGGCTTGGTGGCGTGTGCGATCTTTGCATTTTTGGCAGTCCGGCTACGCCGTCCGGTAGCTCACCTGATCCGCAATCGTGCCTTGGCACAACGGCTTGGGCAGCCTGCCTTGCAAGAGTCGTTGCGCATTTTTTCGGTGCTTTGGTATTGGCCCATGCTGCTGATGTTGCTGGCTACGGCGCTCAACTTGTTGGGCGTGGGCGAGGGTAGTGAGCGCGCATTGCGTAATGCGTTGCTGACGTCCGGATTGCTGATAGGAACGGTCTTTCTGAGCACGGTTCTGCATCATTCATTTCTTACGAAATTTCAAAGCACCGGAGCCTATAAAGAGCGTTTTATAACCGTGGTTTACGCACTGCTGCGTATTGCCCTCGCCGTGACCTTTATCGAACTGTTGGCGAATATCTGGGGTTTTTCGTTGTTGGCCTTTGCCTCAGACAGCAGCACTGGCAAGGTCATCAGTGATTCGCTGGGGCATATCCTGCTGATTTTTCTGGTGACCTGGCTGGCTTGGGTGGTACTCGACACGGCCATTCAACAAGCGTTGGAACCCACGGTCAACCGACGTGGCACTCACGAACCCAGTACGCGGATCAAAACCATCCTGCCGCTGGCGCGCAATGCGATCAAGGTGATGCTGGTAGTGATCTGTACCATTACCACCATGGCCAATCTGGGGGTCAACGTCGCGCCTTTCCTGGCCGGTGCCGGGGTTATCGGTCTGGCCATCGGCTTTGGTTCTCAGCAGTTGGTACAAGACGTGATTACCGGGCTGTTTATCATTATTGAAGACACGATCTCGGTCGGCGACTGGGTGGTAATCGACTCGGCCCATGCGGGTACGGTAGAGGGGCTGACTATCCGCACTTTGCGTTTGCGGGACTCGCGCGGCTTTGTTCACTCGGTGCCTTTTGGTCAGATCAAGGCGGTGATCAACCATTCACGGCAGTTTGCCTACGCGTTTTTTTCAGTGCAGTTCACCTACGACACTGACATGGATAAGGCTACTGATCTGATCCGCGAGGCGGGGGCTCAGATCAGTGATGACCCTATGTTGAGCCTTAGCCTGCAGGGCACGCTGACAATTTTTGGTGTCGACAGCATGAACCTCGACGGGGTAACGATCACTGCGCAGTTCCGAACCCTGTCCGGGGCACAAAATAGCATTAGCCGAGCGTTCAACGACCGGCTTAAAAAGCTTGTGGATAAGTCACCGGAAGTCCATTTTGCGCAACATTATCCACAGGGGTTTCTGATGCCCGTGCGCGAGCCCGAACAGCCGTCGCAAGCGGACTCTTCGGCGCAACGGTCTACTGTGTTATTGACAGACATCCCGCCGACTTCGCAGTGAAAGCCTTTGAACATGGGCAGTTTGTCAGTGACGAGAGGGGCATAAACCCGCAAAATACGGGTATCTTGATCATGGCCAGCAGCTTTCACGGTTGGTTTTCTGGTATACATCACCGTTCTGAATAGACTGAGCCTGCATACTTTATGCGAATGCGCCTTATGTTATTGGGCGGCGGAAATGCCCTCGGGCAGGCGCTGATTCGTCTGGGTGCCGAGGAAGACATTAATTTCCTTGCCCCACGTCCACCGCAAGACGGTTGGGACGCCGCGAGCCTCACGCAACTGCT
Organism: Pseudomonas fragi; assembly: GCF_025426255.1. Taxonomy (GTDB): domain Bacteria; phylum Pseudomonadota; class Gammaproteobacteria; order Pseudomonadales; family Pseudomonadaceae; genus Aquipseudomonas; species Aquipseudomonas kulmbachensis. The sequence continues at coordinate 545,080 of NZ_CP104861.1, forward strand.
CGATGACACTCGCCCGGATGCTGTCATCAACCTTGCGTACTACTTCGACTGGTTTCAGGCGCAGTCGGTAAGCGAGGTCCGTCTTGCTGGCCAAGAGCGCGCTGTCGAGCGTTTGGCCGAGTTGTGCCAACATCACAACATCACGTTGCTGCAACCTTCCAGCTACCGAGTTTTCGATGGCTCGCGAGCAACTGCCTACAGCGAAAAGGACGAGCCTGTCCCACTTGGGTTGCGTGGCCAGGCGCTGTGGCGTATCGAGCAAAGTGTGCGGGCCATCTGCCCTCAGCACGTGCTGCTGCGTTTTGGCTGGTTGCTCGATGACAGCCCCGATGGCACCCTTGGGCGATTTTTGGCCGAGGCCGAAAAGCCCGGCGAGTTGTTGATGGCCGATGACCGACGGGGTAACCCGACACCGGTAGACGACGCCGCACGGGTCATTATTTCGGTGCTCAAGCAGCTTGATTGTGCCGCGCCGCTCTGGGGCACTTACCACTACGCCGGGCATGAAGCGACAACGCCGCTGGCGCTGGGGCAGGCGATTCTGGCCGAAGCGCGCAACCTGCACACGCTGGCAATCGAAGCCCCTACGCCACAAGCGCACGCAGCGCGGCCGGATGCGGCAGAAGAGCCCCAGCATGCGGTACTGGCGTGCAAAAAAATTCTTCACACTTTCGGGATTAAGCCCCGCGCTTGGCGTGCGGCACTCCCGGCTTTACTGGACAGGTTTTATCGTCATGGTTAATGCGCCCGTTTTTATCACCGGTGGCGCCGGTTTCATTGGTTCCAATCTGGTAGAGGCCCTGCTGGCCAAAGGATATGCCGTACGAATCCTCGATGATTTGTCGGCTGGCAAGCGCAGTAATCTGCCATTGGACAATCCCAAGGTCGAGTTGATCGAAGGTGATGTAGCGGATGCTGCGCTGGTTTCCAGGCTAATGGCCGGTTGCAGCGCGGTGGTTCATCTGGCTGCGGTCGCTTCGGTACAAGCCTCGGTGGACGACCCGGTGCGAACTCATCAGAGCAACTTTGTCGGCACCCTGAACGTGTGTGAAGCCATGCGTGAAACGGGTATCAAGCGGGTTGTCTTCGCGTCCAGTGCTGCGGTCTACGGCAACAATGGTGAAGGTGAGTCGATTGTCGAAGACACGCCCAAAGCGCCGTTGACGCCTTATGCGGTCGACAAGTTGTCCAGCGAGTACTACCTGGATTTCTATCGCCGTCAGCACGGTCTGGAACCGGTGATCTTCCGCTTTTTCAATATCTTCGGCCCACGCCAGGACCCGTCCTCGCCTTACTCGGGCGTAATCAGTATTTTCAGTGAGCGCGTAGAGCAAGGTCTGCCCATCACCATATTCGGCGATGGCGAACAAACCCGTGATTTCGTCTATGTGGGCGATGTGGTCAAGATTCTGGTGCAGGCCATTGAGGCCCAGCAGGTTGAAGAGGGCGCGGTCAACGTGGGCTTGAACAAGGCCACCACCCTCAAGCAAATGCTTGAAGCCCTGAGTGAAGTTGTCGGTGATCTGCCGCCGATCAGCTATGCCCCGGCGCGTTCGGGTGATATCCGTCACTCGCGTGCCGACAATAGCCGTCTGTTGCAACGTTTCACATTGGGTGAAACCACATCAATGAGCGTCGGGCTGGCGCGTTTGCTCGGCCGTTAGGCAGCACTCGCCCACAAAAAAGGCGCCTTTCAAAGGCGCCTTTTTACTTACCGCTACTTAAAACTTATAGCCCAAGCCAACCATGTAAACCCATGGGTCCACGTCAACGTTGACCTTGGCGCGAGTGCCAGGAGCTACGGCGTTGTTTTCCACTGTGGCGCGGGTATCGATGTCGATATAGCGCGCTTGGGCGTTGATCATGATGTTGTCGGTCAACATGTAGTCAGCACCCAGTTGCCACGCCATGCCCCACGAGTTTTTCGCCTTGAAGTTGTCGAAGCCTTCAGCGCTGGCGCTGCTGCCAACGTGCTCGTCATAGATCCAGGTGTAGTTGATACCGGCACCGACGTAAGGCTGGAACACTGACTTGGAATCCAGCGGGTAGTAAACAACGCTCAGGGTTGGCGGCAAGTGCTTGAGGCTACCCAGTTTGCCGTTGGCCGCAGCCAGCCCAGTGCCCTTGAGTTTGACGTCATGCTCAAACGGTGTGGCGGCCAACAGTTCAATACCCACATGGTCGGTGATCATGTAAGCAAAGTTGAGACCCAGTTGCGTGTCGCTGCTCATGGTCGCCTTGCCACCCAAATCAGTGCCCGCCAATGGGCCCTGATCAACCTTGACACTGGAGCTGTCGGCTTTCGGGTTTACCGTGATGGCACCGGCACGCAGGATGATGTCGCCTTCAGTGTGTGCCTGGGCAAGGGGGGCGACGACGGCGAGCGCAAGGGCGGCTGCGCTGAGCAAAGACTTGTGCATGGGAGCTCCATTGGGATATTTAAAATTTATATAACCAATGGTAATGAGCGCGTATGCCTGTTCAGTTGACCCAGCTCAATGAAAGCGTGAAGTTGTGAAAAATTCGTTAATTGCATGAGGATTAAATGAATCCTGGAGCTATGTGTTGCGGGTCTAGCGGGGGGCAACCCTTGTAGCCGCTGCCGAGGCACGAGGCTGCGTTCGAGTGCGAAGCGCTCGCAAACCCGGCAATTGCGATCTGACTGAGCCACCGGGTTGAATGAATATTCGACTGCTGCGCAGCCTCGTGCCTCGACAGCGGCTACAGAAAATTGGCGTTTTACTCCGGCAATTCGTACACCACGATCTTTTGTGCATCCATCTGATAACCCGCATCCGCCAGCTCGCTGGTGCTGGCTTTGACCTGCAGCGCGCCAACGATCCAGTACGGCTGGTACAGCTCGTCGAGTTTGACCCCTTCCTTGCTGGTCACATGCACGATCTGGTTTGAAGGGGGTGGTGGCACGTGGATGCACGCGCCGAAGTACGGCACCAGCAAAAAGTCCGTGGTGCGGCCGTCTTCGCTGACTTCAAGGGGCACGATATACCCAGGCAGGCGAATCAGTTGGCCGTCGAGTGCCGGGACCACCGGTGCATTGGGCAAGTCCTGTTTCGCCGCCGGGGCGGCCTCCATGCTGCCCATCTGGGACAGGTCGTGCAGCGGCGTCATGTCCGGGGCTTCGGGCGGTGCATCCGGCGGGATCATTTCCGACCAGGTCAGCTCTTTCGGCTCGGCCGCCCACAACGGTGTAGCAACCAGCAGTAACAGTGCCAGCAGCACGCGGGACATTGCAGACCTTTTCATAAACATAAGCTCATAGACGAATGGACAGACCATCGGCCAGCGATTGTCGGTAGGCGCGCCATGCGGGCACGCAGCCCATCAACAGGGCGGCTGCCAGAATACCGCCGAGCAGCGTCCATTCATATTCACTTGGCCATGCCAGCGGTAAATACAGCCCGTAGTTGGATTGCACATAACCTTGGGCCACGGCGATACACACATAGAGCAAGCCAACCCCCGCGATCACCCCGGCCAATGCCAGCGCCAGTGCTTCGAAAATCAACAGGGTCGCGATATGCCAGGGCCGGGCACCCACTGAACGCAGGATCGCCATCTCACGTCGACGTTCATTCAAACTGGTCAAAATCGCAGTGAGCATGCCGATCAAACCGGTCAGCACAACAAATAGAGAAACGACAAACAGCGCTTTTTCAGCGGTGCTCATCAAGCTCCAAAGTTCTTGCAGGGCCACACCCGGCAAAATCGCCATCATCGGCTCACCGCGAAATTCATTGATCTCTCGTTGCATGGCAAAGGTCGAAATCTTGCTGTTCAGGCCCAGCATGAACGCAGTGATGGCTTGTGGCGTGAGGTCCATATTGCGCGCCTGATCAGCGCTGATACGCCCGGCGCCATGGGCGGGCACGCCGTTATGCCAGTCGATGTGAATGGCTTCCATGCCGCCCAGGCTGATATGCAGCGTGCGGTCCACCGGGGTGCCGGTACGCTTGAGAATGCCGACTACGGTAAACGGCTTGTCGTCATGTTTGACCAGGCTGATTGCTGCCACGCCGTGGGCCAGCACCAGCTTGTCGCCCAGTTTGTAATGCAGTGCTTGAGCCACTTCGGCCCCGAGCACAACTTCAAATGGGTCGGTTGCAAACGGACGGCCGCTGGCCAGTTGCAGGTTTTGCTTGTGGCCGTACTGATAGTGCTCAAAGTACGCCTCGCTGGTGCCCATTACCCGATAACCACGGTGTGAGTCGCCCAGGGACATGGGGATTGCCCACTTCACCTTTGGATTGTTGGCGAAGTGCTCAAAGCTGTCCCAGCGAATATTGTTGGTGGCATTACCGATGCGAAACACCGAATACAGCAGCAGGTTGACCGAGCCCGAACGTGCGCCGACGATCAAGTCGGTGCCGCTGATGGTGCTGGCAAAGCTGGCGCGGGCCTCGGTGCGCACCCGTTCGACCGCCAGCAGCAGGCACACGGACAGGGCGATGGCGAAGGCGGTCAGCAGTGCGGTAAAGCGCCGGTTGGCCAGACTGGCCAGAGCTAGACGAAACAGATACATCTCAGACCTCTGCCGATGCGGCGGCGCGATTGAGTTCAGACAACGACAGGTTGCGGTCGAACAGGGGGGCCAGGCTTTGATCGTGGCTGACAAACAGCAAGCTGGCGCCTGCCTCACGGCACTCGGCGAACAGTAATTGAATAAAGGCTTCGCGGGCGTCGGCATCCAGGGCGGAGGTCGGCTCGTCGGCAATCACCAATTCCGGCTGGCCAATCAGAGCGCGAGCTGCGGCCACACGCTGCTGTTGGCCGATGGATAACGAGTCAGCGCGACGCTCCAGTAGTGCAGGGTCTTTGAGGCCCAAATGCGCCAGCAGGGTCTGGGCTGCGTTATCCACACTGCCGTGCCGTTGCACGGCGCGGCTGGCGCGCAGTTTGGAGAAGTGACAAGGCAGCTCCACGTTCTCGCGCACCGATAAAAACGGCAGCAAATTAAATTGCTGGAAGATATACCCCGTGTGATCCACCCGAAAGCGGTCGCGGGCACCGGAGCCGAGCTCGCCCAGTTCCTGGCCCAGCAGGCGGATGGTGCCCCGGTTGGCTTTTTGCACCCCGCCCAACAGGCCCAGCAAGGTAGTTTTGCCACTGCCACTGGGGCCTTTCAGGAACAGGGTTTCACCGGGCTCCAGGCGAAACGCCGGAATATCCAGCAGTACGGGATGGCCCGGCCAGCTGAAGCTCAGGTCGCTCAGTTCAATAAGTGCTTGGGTCATGGGTCGCCTGAAATGAGGTTATTGCTTATGTAGCCGCTGCCGCAGGCTGCGATGGTCTGCATCGCAGCCCCTAAGTGAAGGGCTACGGCAGCGGCAACAAATGGATATTTTCGGTTAAAACTTCAGCGTGGGTGCTTTCGCTGTCACTTCCACGGCTTGCTGACCACTTGGGCCAATCAGTTGTACCTTGAATTTATGAGTGCCCGGGAAAGTTTTGAAGAACTGAGTCAGATCCAGCGTTTTCAACGCGTGTGGTGTGCTGCAGGTAAACGCGTAATGGGCTTCGATATCACTATGGTGATGTTCGCCTTTGGCCGCGCTTTCTTCCGGTGCAGGTTCGAACAGTGGGCTCTTGAGCTCTTGTTCATCGGCGGTGCAACCGGCTGCCTTGGGAATGCTGAACAGCACCAGCGGGTCTTCCAGTTGCTTGCGCGCCGAGTCGACCTTGGCCTTGTCGGCGTCAGTAGTGGCCAGGTGTTCGAAACCCACCAGGTTCATCGACGGACCGTCGAGGTCCAGCTCCAGCGTCTGGCCGTCCAGCGCGACATTCAAGCTGCCCACGCCATGCTCATGGGGTGGCAGGCTGTCGTGTTCATGGTCGTGATCGTCGGCGGCATGGGCCATCGCCAGCGGCAACAAGGCAAACGGCAGAGCAAGAAGCAAACGGCGCATGGCATGACTCCAGCAAAAGATATGAATGTTTTGTTATGTAATCTTATAACAAGTGGTGGGAGAGTTTGCGCGTGTGCTTGGCGTTACGCAAGACGCGTGGGAGCATGCGGCGAAGAAAAAGTGAGGAGCAGGGTGATGGTGCGTATTCGCGGAATGATCGGCGACTGGCCGGTGGATTTGACGGTAGAACTGGATGAGAGTGATTGGGCGAAGCTGGGCGCGCAGTTGCCTGTCGGCGCCGCGCCAATCAGCCAGCCGCCTGTTAAATCGGTGAGTCAGGACGATGCCGTGTGGGAAACGACCAAAAACATGCTGCGCAAGGCCGGGCAGATGACCGGGCCTGAACTGTTGGGGCAGCTTGAAGCGTTGACCGGCAGCACGGGCGCAGGCAAGCGCCTGTTGGTGCGCCTGCGTCATTGTGCTGAGGTCAAGGTGGTCAGCGGGGCCGACTCACCGGTTTACAGCTGGGTTGAAGGGTCGTAGCAACTTTCCTGTAGCAGTTGACGAGCAACGCGAAGCTACGTCCGGCTGCGCAGCAGTCGTAAAGCCATTCAGCCCAGGTGTTTCATGTACATCGCGTTTGCCGGGTTTGCGACGGCTTCGCCGCCGGACGCAGCCTCGTTCCTTCGGCAGCTGCTACGGATATGTATCCGGGTTTAGTACAGCGCCGCAAACAGCTTGCGGCGGTAGGTCGTGACCAGCGGGTGGTCGTTGCCCAACAGGTCGAACACTTGCAGCAATGTTTTGTGGGTGATGCCTTCGTTATAGCTGCGGTTGCGGGTAAACAGCTTCAGCAACCCATCCAGAGCCCCTTCATATTGCTGGCGCGCCAACTGCTGAATGGCCAGTTGATAGGCCGCTTCGTCGTCCTGCGGGTTTTGCGCCACGCGGGTTTTCAAATCGGCTACATCCGGCAAGTCCGCCGCCTGACGTAAAAATGTCAGTTGCGCCTTGGCGCCAGCCAGCTCGGCTTTGTACTCGTCGCTTTTGACCGCATCCAGCACCGCTTGTGCTTCGGTCAACTCACCGCGCTCGGCCAAGCAGCGCCCATACAGAATCAGTGCCTTGGCGTTGCTGTTGTCTTCGGTCAGGATGCTTTTGAGCAGCGCTTCGGCATCGGCAAACCGGCTTTCGGCAAATAGTGCCTGCGCTTGCACCAGCGGGTCTTCAACCACGGCCTCGGGCATGACGACATGGGGCGCGAGCATGGCGCGAATCGCCGATTCAGGCTGTGCTTCCTGGAAGCCGTCAACAACCTTGCCGTCCTTGAACAGCACTACGGTGGGCAAGGTTTGAATCCCGATGCGGCCAACAATGTCCTGCTCGACATCGCAATTGACTTTGGCCAGCAGCAACTCGCCCTGATAGTCCTCGGCGAGTTGTTCCAGGATCGGCAGCATCACCTTGCACGGTGCGCACCACTCGGCCCAGAAATCCACCAGCACGGGCTGATCGAAAGAGGCCTGGACCACCAGTCTGTCGAAGTCAGCGGAGGTCACGTCGAAGCTGTAAGAAGGCGTAGGCTGATTCATTATGTGTCTCGAAGCAGGTAAATGAGGGCAACTATAAAGGCTGGGCCTGGCGGCTGAAAGCGCTTGGCTCGCGCTGTGCGTGATACAGGCTGACGTTGCGAAACTCGTGGGGTTCGGCCAGGTCGGGCAAAGTCAGGGCCTTGAGCATTGCCAGTTGCTGATACAGCGGATGTTTGAAGTCGCGCACACGGGAGTCTGCGACTAGCGCCTGTTGGCCACGGCTGAGAAATTGATCCAGCAGCGGCAAGTTTTCGCGGTCGTAAAGTACGTCTGCCACCAGGATCAGATCGAAGCGGTCTGCCTCGGCAAAGAAGTCGCTGGAATAGCCGAGCTGCACATCATTGAGTTGCGCATTCGCCCGGCACGCCGCCAACGCCAGCGGATCAAGATCGCAGGCCAGTACTTCCAGTGCCCCGGCCTTGGCAGCGGCAATCGCCGCCACACCGGAGCCGGCACCGAAGTCCAGCACGCGCTTACCTTTGACCCAGTGTGGCTGCTCGGCCAGAAACCGCGCCAACGCCAGACCGCTGGCCCAGCAAAAAGCCCAGTAGGGGGGCTCGTAGAGAATGCGGCGGGTTTCGTCGGGGGTGAAGGCGCGATCCATATTGTGCGCATCGATCAACCAAAGCTTGAGCGTTGTATCAGGCAGGTCGGTGACGACCAGTTGCGCATCGCCCAACAACTCGCTTAACGACTGCTGCAGGTCTAGCGGTGTATTCATGGCGCTTTGACGAAAGCCAGAGTACCCATCGCCTGCGTAGTGGGCTGGCTGATAATTCGCGAAGGCAGGTGCAGGATCAATTGCCCGGACTGACTGGCTCGGCCGCGCAGTTCGACCCGCATACCCTGTGGGAATGCCTCGGGATTGAAGCGCAGCTTGAACGGCAGCGCCTGATCATTACCGGCAATCTTGCTGCTGGCCATCAGCCCCTGAGGACGTCCGCGCTCGTCGATGATCAACATCGCCAGCTCGACTTCGGCGCCTGCCGGAACGCCCGTCAGTACGCCGCTCAGCTCACGCTGATAAGCCGGTAGTGGGCCCAGGTCAGCGGGGGCGTCGGTTTTTGGCTGCGTCAGCACTTGAGTCTGTGCCGATTTTGGCGGCTCACTGCTACAAGCGACCAGCAAACTGGCGAGGCACAGCAAAACAAGCGTTCGTAGCGGCATACACGGCTCCAGCGGCAGGTCAGTCGGTGTATCAGATTGTGTAAAACATAGTAGCCCGTCTGTATACCGTAAAGCCTATGGCTTGTCTTGCCAGTGGGATGCGCTAACATGGCGCTCCCCATTTTTGTTGGCTGCCACCATGCACTGTCCCTTCTGCGGTGCCAACGACACTAAAGTCATCGACTCGCGTCTGGTTGCCGAGGGCGACCAGGTGCGTCGCCGGCGTGAATGCCTGGCCTGTGGTGAGCGTTTCACCACCTTTGAAACAGCCGAGTTGGTCTTACCCCGTCTAATCAAACAAGACGGTAGTCGTCAGCCCTTTGACGAAGAAAAATTGCGCGCCGGAATGCAGCGTGCGCTGGAAAAACGCCCGGTAAGTGTCGAGCGTCTTGAAGCTGCGCTGGCCCGAATCAAGCACAAATTGCGCGCCACCGGCGAACGTGAAGTCAAATCGCTGGTGGTGGGTGAACTGGTCATGGGCGAGCTGCAAAAGCTCGACGAAGTGGCCTATATCCGCTTTGCATCGGTTTATCGACGCTTCCAGGACTTGAACGAGTTCCGGGAAGAGATCGACCGACTTGCCCGTGAGCCCTCAAAAGAATGACTCAGTCCACAGAACAAGCTGTTTTAGACACCCATTACATGGCCCGAGCCATCGAGCTTGCGCGCAACGGTCTGTACACCACCCATCCCAACCCGCGTGTCGGTTGCGTGATCGTGCGTGACGGGCAGGTTGTCGGCGAAGGCTGGCACGTGCGCACCGGCGAACCGCATGCCGAAGTCCACGCCTTGCGGGCGGCGGGCGAGCTGGCCCGTGGGGCCACGGCCTATGTCACCCTGGAGCCGTGCAGCCATCATGGGCATACCCCGCCGTGTGCCGAAGGGCTGATCAACGCCAGGGTAGCGCGGGTGGTTGCGGCCATGCAGGACCCTAACCCGGAAGTTGCCGGGCGTGGCCTCAAACGTCTGGCCGATGCCGGAATAGAGGTCGTCAGCGGCGTACTTGAAGCTCAGGCCCGGGCATTGAACCCTGGCTTCCTCAAGCGCATGGAACACGGCCTGCCGTTTGTGCGGGTCAAGCTGGCGATGAGCCTTGATGGCCGCACCGCGATGGCCAACGGCGAAAGCCAGTGGATCACCGGCCCTGACGCACGTTCTGCAGTGCAGCGCCTGCGGGCGCAGGCCAGCGTGGTATTGACCGGCGCCGACACGGTGTTGGCTGATGGCGCACGGTTGACCGTTCGCGGTCCTGAGTTGGGGCTGAGCCCTGAGTTGACCGCGCTGGCGCTGAGCCGTCCGCCGCTGCGGGTGCTGGTCGACGGGCGTTTGCGGGTGCCGCTGGATGCGCCATTTTTCAAGGCGGGGCCAGCGCTGGTCGCGACCTGCGTGCCGCCAGCCGAGCAGTACCGCACAGGGCCTGAGTGCCTGGTGATCCACGGTGCCAACGGCCATGTGGATCTGCGCAAACTGTTGGTTGCGCTGGCTGCACGCGGCGTCAACGAGGTGCTGGTCGAAGCGGGGCCGAATCTGGCCGGAGCCTTTGCCGAGCAAGGTCTGGTCGATGAATACCAGATTTTCATCGCCGCCAAGTTTTTGGGGTCTACCGCCCGGCCATTGCTGGAACTGCCGTTGACCCACATGCGCGAAGCGCCTTTGCTCAAAATCATTGAAATGCGCGCGGTGGGCGATGACTGGCGAGTCACCGCCATACCCGTGCCGCCAGCGAGCGTATAATTCTCGGCCTTCGCTTTACGCAGGCTTTGTTCTCAAGGGGAACGCCATGTTTACAGGCATCATTGAATCCATCGGCAGCATCCGTGCACTGACCCCTAAAGGCGGTGATATACGAGTTTCAATCGACACCGGCAAGCTCGACCTGAGCGACGTCAAACTTGGCGACAGCATCGCGATCAATGGCGTGTGCCTGACCGCGGTTGAACTGCCGGGCAACGGCTTTGCGGCTGACGTAAGTCGCGAGACCCTCGATTGCACCGCATTCAACGACTTGAAAAGCGGCAGCCGGGTCAACCTGGAAAAAGCCCTGACCCCGACCACGCGTCTGGGTGGGCACCTGGTGAGCGGTCACGTCGATGGTGTGGGTGAAGTGATCTCGCGTGACGAGAACGCTCGCGCTATCGAATTCGTGATCCGCGCCCCCAAAGAACTGGCCAAGTACATCGCGCACAAAGGCTCGATCACCGTCGATGGCACCAGCCTGACCGTGAACTCGGTCAATGGCGCCGAGTTTTCGCTGACGATCATTCCGCACACCCTGAGCGAAACCATCATGGGCGATTACCGTCCGGGTCGCCGGGTCAACCTCGAAGTCGACTTGCTGGCGCGTTACCTTGAGCGTCTGCTGCTGGGCGATAAAGCCGCCGAGCCGACCTCGGGTGGCATCAGCGAAAGTTTTCTGGCCGCCAACGGCTACCTCAAATCCTGACTTAAGGGGGTGCCGCGTGGCGCTCAACAGCATCGAAGAACTGGTTGAAGACATCCGCCAAGGCAAGATGGTCATTCTTATGGATGACGAAGACCGTGAGAACGAAGGTGACCTGATCATGGCCGCCGAGTGCTGCAAGGCCGAGCACATCAACTTCATGGCGCGTTTTGCCCGTGGCCTGATCTGCATGCCGATGAGCCGCGAGCGCTGCGAACTGCTCAAACTGCCATTGATGGCACCGCGCAACGGTTCCGGCTTTGGCACCAAGTTCACCGTGTCGATTGAAGCTGCGACCGGCGTGACCACCGGAATTTCCGCCGCTGACCGTGCACGCACTGTGCAAGCAGCGGCCGCCAGGGACGCCAAGGCCGAAGACATTGTCAGCCCTGGTCACATCTTCCCGCTGATGGCGCAAGCGGGCGGCACCCTGGCCCGCGCTGGTCACACCGAAGCGGCCTGCGACCTGGCCCGCATGGCCGGTTTCGAGCCAAGCGGCGTGATCTGTGAAGTGATGAACGACGACGGCACCATGGCTCGCCGCCCTGAGCTGGAAACGTTTGCGGCCGAACACGGGATCAAGATCGGCACCATCGCCGACCTGATTCACTACCGCATGATCCACGAACGTACCGTTCAGCGGATTGCCGAGCAGCCACTGGACAGCGAACTGGGCCAATTCAATTTGGTGACCTATCGTGATTCAGTCGAAGGCGATGTGCACATGGCACTGACCCTGGGCAAGATCTGCGCCGAAGAGCCGACGCTGGTGCGAGTGCACAATGCCGACCCGTTGCGCGACCTGCTGATGGTCAAGCAACCGGGCCGCTGGAGCCTACGCGCCGCCATGACTGCGGTGGCAGAGGCGGGCAGCGGTGTTGTGCTGCTGCTGGGGCATCCGCTGGATGGTGATGTATTGCTGGCGCATATCCGCGAAACCGCAGACCAGATTCCGGTAAAAAAACCGACCACCTACAGCATCGTCGGTGCCGGTTCGCAGATCCTTCGTGACCTTGGCGTGCGTAAAATGCGCTTGATGAGTTCACCAATGAAGTTCAATGCCATATCCGGTTTCGATCTGGAAGTTGTAGAATACGTGCCCTCCGAATAAAGACCGGTCGTGTCCTGTCCGAATTCGTGGCCCAATATCCTTAAAGAACGCACGCGAGTGCGTTCTGGCTCTTTAATACGAGACATACCGAATGACCCTGAAGACCATCGAAGGTACCTTCATCGCCCCCAAGGGGCGCTACGCTCTGGTAGTTGGCCGTTTCAACAGCTTTGTTGTCGAAAGCCTGGTGAGTGGTGCCGTTGATGCCCTGGTTCGCCACGGTGTGAACGAAAGCGACATCACCATCATTCGAGCGCCGGGTGCGTTCGAAATCCCGCTGGTTGCGCAGAAGGTTGCCCAGCGCAACGAATTCGCCGCCATCATCGCCTTGGGCGCCGTGATTCGTGGCGGTACTCCGCACTTCGAATACGTTGCTGGCGAATGCACCAAGGGCTTGTCCCAAGTGTCCATGCAGTTCGGCGTACCGGTTGCATTCGGCGTGCTGACTGTTGATTCGATCGAGCAAGCCATCGAGCGTTCCGGCACCAAAGCCGGTAACAAAGGCGCTGAAGCTGCCTTGTCCGCCCTTGAAATGGTCAGCCTGTTGGCACAGTTGGAGGCCAAGTGATTTCCGACGAAAGCGATCGTTTCAACCCGCGCGATCCAAAACCTGCGGACGCTGGCAAACCTTCCAAGAGCGCCAAGCGCCGTGAAGCGCGTCAACTCGCGACTCAGGCCCTGTACCAGTGGCATATGGCCAAGCAATCGTTGAACGAAATTGAAGCGCAGTTCCGCGTTGATAACGACTTCACCGACGTTGATGCTGCGTACTTCCGTGAAATCCTGCACGGCGTACCTGCACACAAAGGCGAGATCGATGCTGCCTTGATCCCGTGCCTGGATATCACCATCGAAGAACTCGACCCGGTTGAGCTGTCTGTTCTGCGCCTGTCTACCTGGGAGCTGATCAAACGTGTCGACGTGCCTTACCGCGTTGTGATCAACGAAGGTATCGAGCTGGCCAAAGTGTTCGGCTCCACCGACGGCCACAAGTTCGTCAACGGTGTGCTCGACAAACTGGCGCCACGCCTGCGTGAAGCTGAAGTAAAGGCTTACAAGCGCTAAACGGCGCTGTCGACCATGGGCGAGTTTGAGCTGATCCGCAACTTCTTCGCTGCCGCGCCCTGTGCGCAAGGCGGCGAAGGTGTTGCTCTGGGCATTGGCGACGACTGCGCCCTGCTGGATGTTCCCTTCGGGGAACAGCTGGCAATTTCCACTGACACCCTGGTAGCCGGGGTGCACTTCGCAGATCCTTGCGACCCTTTCTTGCTCGGTCAGCGTTCGCTGGCGGTGGCGGCCAGTGATTTGGCGGCCATGGGCGCAACACCTCTCGCCTTTACCCTTGCCTTGACCTTGCCGACGGTGGAAGCCGATTGGTTGCAAGCGTTCGCCCGTGGTTTGAACCTGATGGCTCAAACCTGCGACCTGCGCCTGATCGGCGGTGACACCACTCGCGGGCCGTTGTGCCTGACGCTCACGGTGTTTGGTCGTATCCCCAAGGGCAAGGCCCTGACTCGTAGCGGCGCCCGCCCTGGTGACCTGTTATGTGTGGGCGGCGAACTGGGCAACGCGGCGGGAGCGTTGCCGCTGGTACTGGGGCAGCGCAGCGCGCCACCGGTTATCAGCGAGCCGTTGCTGGCGCATTACTGGTCACCGCAACCGCAGTTGGCGCTGGGCCAGGCCCTGCGCGGCAAAGCCACCTCGGCGCTGGATATCTCTGATGGCCTGCTTGCCGACTGTGGCCATATTGCGCTGGCGTCCAAGGTGGGGCTGGAGATTGAGCTGGACCGGGTACCCATCTCGCTGGCGCTGGAAGAGTTTTTGGGCGCCGGCGATGCACAGCAGGCAGCATTGAGCGGCGGTGATGATTACGTGTTGGCGTTTACCTTGCCTGCGTTTGAACTGCCGACGCTGTTGGCTGATGGTTGGCCGATCCATGTGGTGGGTCGTGTGGTTGAAGGGCAGGGTGTTGGCTTGTTCGATGAGCACGGCCAGGACATCACCCCGGCAATCCGTGGCTATCAACATTTTCGCCTATAAAACTGTTCGTAGCAGCTGCCGTAGGAACGAGGCTGCGTCCGGCGGCGCAGCCGTCGCAAAATTATCACGCGCGGTTTTTTAGTTAAACCGCGTACTCTTATTTTACGATCGCTTCGCAATCGAACGTAGCCTTCGGCAACTGCTACGGGATTGGGACGGGTCGAGTTATCAAACTTTTAGATCTTTATCCACGGTAATTCAGCCTAAGCGTCTGTAGGAACCTCCTGTTACAATGTCGCCTTTGCGAATCTCCAGTCCTCAAACTGATCAGGAGCACACGGTGCCCGTCGTTTTCGTTGCCGCTTGCAAATTACCTACTCCTTTTGCCGAATTCACCATGCATGGCTTCCTTGAGAAAACCTCGGGCCGTGAACACGTTGTGCTCAGTCTGGGCGACGTGACTGATGGTGCTCCGGTTCTGGGTCGGGTGCATTCCGAATGCCTGACTGGCGATGCCTTGTTCAGCCAGCGATGCGATTGTGGTTCGCAGCTCGAAGCCGCCTTGCAGGCCATCGCCCGCGAAGGCCGTGGCGTTCTGCTGTATCTGCGCCAGGAAGGTCGTGGCATCGGTTTGCTGAACAAAATTCGCGCTTACGAACTGCAAGATGGCGGCGCCGATACCGTTGAAGCCAACGAGCGTCTGGGCTTTGCTGCCGATCAGCGTGATTACGCCATCTGCCTGCCGATGCTGGAGCACGTGGGTGTGCAGTCGCTGCGCCTGATGACCAACAATCCGCGCAAGGTCAAAGCCTTGACCGAAATGGGCATCACCGTGGCCGAGCGTGTGCCTTTGCACACCGGGCACAACCCGCACAACAAATTGTACCTGGCGACCAAAGCCAACAAGCTCGGTCACATGATGGGCAACCAGCATCAAAACGAGGCCGACCCGGCGTGACCCGTGGCCAGCGTCGTCGGCGCCTGAGCTTCAGCTGGTGGCAACAGTTGGTACTGACTCTGCTGCCGCTGGTGTTGGTTAACTGGTTTTTCGGCAACGCCGAACCGCTGCTGCCTGAACTGGCGATGCCGTTCTTCATCGCGGGCGTGGCTTCGATGTTTGTCACCCTGCGCACGTTCGGGCCATACAAACATGGCCTGATCAACCTGCAAAAAGCCCTCGACACCCCGCAGGAACCTGCGGCCTGGGATGCGCTGGCGCATGTGCGGCACCGTGCCTTGCTGGCGGCGGGATTGCCTACCTGGGTTGCTACCCTGGCGGTGTTCGTCGGGCTCGAAGGCGTACCTTTATTGCTGCTGACCCTGTCGACGCTGGTGCTGTTTTACCTCTACCGCATTCCTCGCCAGGTCGGCTGATGCGCGCTTGGCTGGCGGCTCTGCTGCTGACCTCGAGCATTCCTTCGCTGGCCGCCACGCGTGTGGTCAGCCTGTCTCCATCCTTATCCGAAATGGTTGTCGAACTGGGCGCCGCCGATTTGCTGGTGGGGCGTCTGGATGCGGGTGAGCCGTTGCCGGAGCTTGTCAGCGTGCCCTCAGTGGGCCGCTACGGGCAGTTGGACATGGAGCGCTTGCTCAGCCTGCAACCCGATCTGCTTTTGCTCTGGCCGGGCAGTGTGGGCGTTGCACAGCGCGAACAGCTGAATCGCCTGAAGATCCCGACCTACATTGGTGAGCCGCGCAGCCTTGATCAGCTGGCTGATCAGGTCGAAGGGCTGGCTGTTGCTCTGGATCGCCCGCAGCGTGGGCATGAGCTGGCGGGTGAACTGCGTCAGCGTTTGGCCGGGCTGCGAGCCCAGTATTGGCGCGACACACCGTTGCGGGTGTTTTACCAAGTGTGGGACCAGCCGCTGTACACCATCGGTGGCGGGCAAATCATCAGTGATGCGTTGGCCGTGTGCGGGGCGAGCAATGTGTTTGACGACCTCAAGTTGCCTGCTCCGCAGGTCAGTATTGAGTCCGTGTTGCAGCGCAATCCCGAGGTGATCATTGCCAGTACCCAGGCGCAACTTGATGCTTGGAAAATTTGGCCGCAGATTGATGCCGTCAAACACGGGCGCTTGTTGTTACTGACCGACAAAGGCCTGGAGCGCCCGAGCGGGCAGATGCTTGAAGCCACGGCCAAGTTGTGTGAACAGCTAGCGGCACACTAACCCTCTTGAGCCTTCGCGAGCAGGCTCGCTCCCACAAGGGGGGCTGCGCCTTCTAGAGAGTTGGGGTCCAGGTCACGGCCAACTGCAAGCTGCGGCGCTCTTCGCGGTAGCCATAGTAGTTGCCCTCATAGCTGTAGAGCGCGCGGGTGAAGCTCTTGTCCAGCAGGTTATCGACTTTCAAGTCGAACCGGACTTGCGAGCTGGCCTGCCAGTTGCCACGCAATCCCAACAGTCCGTAGCCGCCAATGGGCTGCTTGTTGTCTTCATCATTGAAGCTGCTGCTCACCGCTTGCCAACTGGCGCCGACGCCTAGCCGGTCAAATTGCCGATCCAGATCCAGGCTCAACGTTCTGCGTGCCCGGCGGCCCAGGGTATGGCCGGTATCGCGATCACGCGGGTCGATAATTGCGATGCCCAGGCTGCTCTGCCAGCCGAACCATTCTTGTTGCAGGGCGCTTTCGAAACCGGTGATTTGCGCCGCGCCGATGTTCTGCTGGATAAAGTCAGCATCGGCCACAATCGCGTCACGAATATCGGTGCGGTACAGCGATGTTTCCAGCCTGCTGGTCTCGCTCAACTGGCTGCGCCATTGGACTTCGTAGCTTTTCGAATACTCGGGTTTGAGGTTCGGGTTGCCGAACTGCGGGTAGTACAAGTCATTGAAGGTGGGCGCGCGGAAGCCTTCGCTGTAAGACAAGAGCACATCGTTGTTGGCATTCAACGGCACGCTCAGGCTGGCGCTCCAGGTGTTGTGGCTACCGAACTGCTGGTTCTGGTCATGACGCACACCCAATTCGGTTGAAAAATAATCGCCATGAAACCGGTGCTGAACAAACGCTGCGCGGTTCCAGCGGCTGTCTTGGTCAAAAGCCGTGCTGCTGCGCACGCGGTCTTGATAGGTGTCGGCGCCGAGGATCAGGCTGTTTTTGTCGTCCAGCGTCAGGTTGTTTTGCCAGTTCAGCGAGTCGCGGTAGGTATTGAAACTGTAGATATCAGCGCTGAGCTGGTCCCGGGTTTTTTCGCGGTTTTCACTGTGGCCCAGTTCCAGGCGCGAATTCCAGCGCTCACTCAATTGCGCATCGATAAAGCTGCCGACGCTGCTGATATCAAAATCGCTGTAAAGCTGCTGGCCACTGACTGTCATGGTGCTCGGGTCCCAGCGCCCGAACGGGTTATCGAGTTCGGTTTTGCCAACGTTTTTCATCGCTGTCAGCCCGACTTCAAGGTCTTCGTTCAGGTAGTGGCTCAGGTTCAGGCTCAGCGACTTGTTGCGATAGGCATCGTGATCGTTGTCGCTGGGGAAGGACTCGTGGGTGCGGTTGATGCCCGCCGTCTCCTCCAGGCTGCCACTCAAGTTGTAGCGGGTCTGCGCATCGCCACCGGAGACGCCGACGCTGTTCTCTGAGCTGCCATAACTGCCCACGGCACTGTGAACCCGAAGTTGCGGGGCATGGTCGGCGCCACGGCGGGTGAAAATCTGAATCACCCCGCCAATCGCATCGCTGCCGTAGATCACCGAGCGCGAGCCACGCAAGACTTCAACGCGCTCGATCTGATCAATATTGAGGTACTGCAGGTTGCTGTCGGCCGAGGTGGCATTGGCCATGCGCTGGCCGTCGACCAGTACCAGGCTTTGCGCCGACTTGGTGCCGCGAATGTAAATCCCCGGCAAGCCACCGCGCCCGCCGCTGCGGGCCACTTGCACGCCCGGGACCCGGCCCAGGAGGTCGGTCAGGCTGGTGGGTTGCAGGCGGTCGATGTCTTCACGGGTGAACACGCTGTTGGCGCTGCTGCTGTCCGAGCGCGCCTCAACCTGTCGGTTGCCGGTGATCAGGGTTTGCGGGAGTTTGAGCGCGTCTTCACGCTCAGCAGCATTGGCCAGCAGGGGGCTGGCGAGGATTAAAGCCAAGCGAAGGCGTTTCATGGTTTCTCGGTATTAAACCTGTAGCCGCTGCCGCAGGCTGCGATAAGGTCCGCAGGACCTTGCTCATGCAAAGTGCTTCGGGCGCGATCGCAGCCAGCGGCAGCGTACGGGGTGGGTCAGAGCCCCAGCAGCTGCATGCGCTGGCGCACCGAAGCTTCGATGCCTGCCGTATCCAGGCCGCACTCGGCCAACATCTGGCTCGGTTTGGCGTGTTCGACGTACACATCCGGCAAGCCCAGGTGCAGCACCGACTTGAGCACGTTTTCACGGGCCAGGAACTCGCTGACGCCAGCTCCGGCACCGCCCATGATGGCGTTCTCTTCAAGGGTCACCAGCAGCTCATGGCTATCAGCCATTTCGCGAACCAGTGCTTCATCCATCGGTTTGACGAAACGCATGTCGACCACCGTGGCGTCGATTTTTTCTGCGACGAGCAGGGCTTCGGTCAATTGCACACCAAACACCAGCATGGCGACTTTTGAACCCTGGCGACGAATCACGCCTTTGCCGATTTCCAGCGGCTCAAGGGTTTTTTCGATCGGCGCGTTCGGACCGGTGCCACGTGGGTAGCGCACTGCCGCTGGGCCGTTGTACAGGTGGCCAGTGGTAAGCATTTTGCGCAGTTCGTTCTCATCGCTCGGGGTCATGATGACCATGCCCGGAATGCAGCGCAGGAACGACAGGTCGAAACTACCGGCGTGGGTCGGACCGTCTTCGCCTACCAGACCGGCACGGTCGATGGCGAACAGCACGTCCAGGTTTTGTACCGCAACGTCATGCACCAGCTGGTCGTAACCGCGTTGCAGGAACGTAGAGTAAATAGCCACCACCGGCTTGGCGCCTTCGCAGGCCATACCGGCCGCAAAGGTCACCGCGTGCTGCTCGGCAATCGCCACGTCGAAATAACGCTTGGGGAAGCGCTCGCTGAAGGCGATCAGGTCCGAGCCTTCTTTCATGGCCGGGGTGATGCCCATCAGGCGCTCATCGGCAGCCGCCATGTCGCACAGCCACTCGCCAAACACTGCCGAGTACTTTGGCCCGCTCGCCACTTTGGGCGCGGCTTTCGGTGCGTCCAGCGGTTCAAGCTTGGTGATGGCGTGATAGCCGATCGGGTCGGCTTCGGCCGGGGCAAAGCCCTTGCCCTTTTTAGTGACGATATGCAGGAACTGCGGGCCTTTGAGATCGCGCATGTTGCGCAGCGTCGCAATCAGGGTCGGCAGGTCGTGACCATCGATAGGACCGATGTAGTTCCAGCCCAGCTCTTCAAACAGCGTGCCGGGGACCAGCATGCCCTTGGCATACTCTTCGGTACGGCGGGCAATTTCCCAGGCGCCTGGCAAACGTGACAGCACTTTTTTGCTGCCTTCGCGCATGCTGGCGTAGGTACGGCTGGAGAGGATTTTGGCCAGGTAGTTGGACAAACCGCCGACATTGCGCGAGATCGACATGTCGTTGTCGTTGAGGATCACCAACATGTTGGCATTCACTTCAGGCGCGTGGTTCAGCGCTTCGAAGGCCATGCCCGCGGTCAGCGCGCCGTCACCGATCACGGCGATGGCCTTGCGGTCGCTGTTTTGCAGGCGGGCGGCAATGGCCATGCCCAGCGCTGCACTGATCGAGGTGCTGGAGTGGCCGACGCCAAAGGTGTCGTACTCGCTCTCGGAGCGACGCGGGAAAGCGGCAACGCCGTCCTTCTGGCGCAAGGTCGCCATTTGCTCGCGACGGCCCGTGAGGATTTTGTGCGGATACGCCTGATGGCCGACATCCCACACCAGCCGGTCGTCCGGGGTGTCGAATACGTAGTGCAACGCAATGGTCAGCTCAATGACACCCAAGCCGGCGCCAAAATGCCCACCCGTCTGGCCGACGGTATAGAGCAATTCCAGGCGCAACTCATCAGCCAGGGTTTCCAGCTCGGCTTCGGCCAGGCGGCGAAGGCCCGCAGGCGTGCCTGCCCGGTCAAGCAGGGGCGTAGTCGGACGGTTGCGGGGAATCTCTTGAAACGTCGTTGGCATCAGGCGAATCGTTATAGGTATAAGAAGAGGCGGCAGTTTACCTTATGGAACGTAAGCTGCCCACGCAGTCTGGTACTCGTTAGTAAGACCTTGGCATTAGAGCTGTCAGAAATCGTTACTGAAAAGCGTTTTCAGTGGCGGCGTTCCACGATATATCGCGCCAGTTCACGCAGCGGCTCAGCGCCTGCATCAAAATGCCGCAGGGCATTGAGTGCCTGATCGCGCAGTTCCAGTGCATAGCCTTTGGCCTGTTCCAGGCCCATTAGCGCCGGATAGGTTGGTTTGTCCCGTGCGATATCGGCGCCCTGGCGTTTGCCCAGCGTGGCGGTATCGCTTTCAACATCCAGAATGTCGTCCTGAACTTGAAATGCCAGGCCAATGGCACGTGAGTAGGTGTTCAAGGCGTGCAGGCTTTCGGCCGTCGCGTTGCCGCTGGCCAGGGCACCTAGTTCTACGCTGGCCTCGATCAGGGCTCCGGTCTTGTGGCGGTGCATGTTTTCCAGCGCCGCCTGATTGAGCTTGATGCCGACCGAACCGAGGTCAATGGCTTGGCCGCCGACCATGCCCGCCGGGCCTGCGGCCTGGGCGAGGGCGGTGACCATGCGCAAGCGCGTGTCAGCGTCCAGGGTGTTCAGTTGCGGGTCGAGCAGGGCGCTGAACGCCAGGCTTTGCAGGCCGTCACCGGCCAGAATGGCGCAGGCTTCGTCAAAAGCTTTATGGGTGGTCGGCTGGCCGCGGCGCAGATCGTCATCATCCATTGCGGGCAAATCATCATGCACCAGCGAATAGGCGTGGATCAGCTCAACTGCACAGGCCGCGCCATTGGCTTGCTCGGGCGCGCCGCCCAGCGCTTGGCAAGCGGCATAGGCCAGCAGCGGACGAACCCGTTTGCCACCATTCATGACGCTGTAGCGCATGGCCTCAAACAGGCGTTCCAGCTCCGGGGCCGGAGCGACAAACAAGCGTTCAAGCGCCGCATTGACCCGGGCCTGGCTGCTGATCTGGTACGCATCAATCATTCGGACTGTTCCGCATCAAAGGGTTCTTGTGCCAGCTCACCATCGCGCTCCAGCAGGATTTGAACTTTCTGTTCTGCCTGGGCCAGTGCGCCCTGGCAGTCACGGGTCAGACGGATGCCTTGTTCGAAGGCAGTCAGGGAGTCTTCCAGCGACAGCTCGCCATTTTCCAGGCGTTCGACCAGTGTTTGCAGGTCTGCGAGTGACTGTTCGAAATCCAGGGAAGCTTTTTTGCGGGCCATGGCGGCATTCTCGGTAGGCGTTAAAACCGGCTGACACTAGCAGACAGCGGGTTTTGGGGCAAATCGGGGGTGGCATGCCCCGTGTTCACTCTGGCCGGTTTGATGGGCCAGGCACGCGTTGCTGCAAGCATGCCTCATCCCAGTAGATTGAATTTTTGCGCCCGGGTGATTGCCTGGGTGCGGCTGGTGACGTGCAGTTTGCAGAACAGATTCTTGAGGTGCCACTTCACGGTTTCGGCCGAAATATCCAGGCTGCGGGCGATTTCCTTGTTGGCTTGCCCTTGGGCAATCAGCAGCAGGATCTGCTGTTCGCGCTCACTCAGGTTCGGTTCGTCTGCACTCGGGTCCTCGTTGGCCGTGCGCGGGTCCAGGCTGTCGAGCAGGCTGCGCAGGTAGTCGGCGATCTGCGGCCGGGCATTTTTCAGTGTGGCCTGAAGCAGGGCCGGCATGGCTGCGCCCGCATCCAGCAAGGTACGCCGCAAGTTCTGCCGGCAAGCCAGATTAAGCAGCGGCTGCAGGGTTTTCAGCGCCCCGGCCTGGTCGTCCGGCCACAAGGCACAGGCCAGTGCGGCGCGGCTACCCGCAGCACGGAGCAACTGGCCTTGGCGTTCGTCCTCTTGCAGCAAACCGTGCAACAGCGTTGCAGCCAGGCGCCATTGTTTTTGCGCCGCCGCGATATGGCAGTGCGCCTGGATCTGAGCGCGCCTGATTTCCGGGTGCTCGTGGGCGGGGTCAAGCGCCTGCAACTGTCGTTGTAACCCGAGCGCCTGCGGCAGTTGTTCACTGGCCAGGTGAATACGTATTTCCTCGACCAGCAACCACGCTTGCAAGCGTGGCCAGCGTCGCACTGTCGCCAGTTGCTGGGCATGTTCCAGCAGATAGCGCGCCTGGCTCGGCTCGCCCATCAGCAGTGCCCTGCGCGACAGGCTGGCGTAGGCGCACAACAGGGCATCCGGCGGCGCGACGGTGTCGATCTGGCTCAGGCGCGGCGTCAACAGCGCCTGCAGCTGTTGCCATTCGCCACGCTCATAAAGCAACTCGCCCAACAGTGCAGCCAGCGTCGCACTGCCGCTTGATTGGGGGCCTGTGAGGTGTTCGGCCGGGCCCAAGGCTTGTAGGTAATACTGCTCGGCGCTGTACAAATCAGCCTGGCGCAAATGACTCAACCCCAGCACAAAAGCTCGGTAAACACTCACAAACAAGTTGTGCGACGGGGTTGTGGGGCAGGGCATATGGCGTTGAATTGCCTGCGCCTGCTGGTAATGCCCTTGAGTCATGTAGCCATAGCTGAGAATGTTGCAGATCAGCCCGTCGACCCATGTGTCGCCGCACGGAACCCGCGCCAGCAAGGGCTCGACACGCTCGATGCTGTGGCTGATATTTTCTGCGAACGCCTCCGTGATAGCGCCGATCACCTGATATTTGATGCTCAGCCGGGCGCTGGGATGCTGCGTCTGGAACACCGGATACAGGCTCTCCAGCAACCCCCTTGAGGCGCTGAAATGGAAGTGATGGCCCAAAGCCCAGGCCAGGTTGAGCTGCAAATCGATGCGCTGCTCATCCAGTGATTCTGCGCTGGCTTCGGGCATTTTTTGCAGCCAGCGCACCAGCGTGTCGACATCGCCTTCTTCGGCCAGCGACTGTGCGCCCTGATTGGCGCAGTCGTGGCGCCCTCCGTGTTGGCCCGCCGCCAGTGCATGACGAATCGCTTCGGCCCAGTATTGATGGTTGGCCAGCCAGTTGCTGGCGCGCTCATGCAGATCCGCGACATCAATGTCGGTGCGCAACAGACGCTCATTGAGAGTTTCGACAAACAGCGTGTGATAGCGAAACCACTGACCTTGCGCATCCAGCGAGAAGATAAACAGATTGTGCCGTTCGATCTCGGCCAGCATCTGCTGCGCGTCGTCGCGCCCGGTGACGGCATTGCACAGTGAAGGCGTCAGGCGCCCCAGAATTGAGGTCTTCAGTAAAAACGTCTGTAACGGCAACGACAGCGGCGCCAATACCACGTCGTAGAGATAGCGGCCTGCCTGACGGTTGCCCAGTTGCAAGCGATCCAGGGTGCGCAGTGGATCACTGGGTGCCAGTGCCGCCATCTGGATGCCGGTGATCCAGCCTTCGGTCAGGTTCAGCACTTGTTGCAGCTCGGCGGGCACAAAACGCTGGGCGGTTGCGTGGCTCAGATAGTCTTGGGTTTCTTCGAGATTGAAACGCAGATCGTTGGTGTCGACTTCCAGCAGTTGCTTGCGCGCCTGCAACCGGCTCAAGGGCAAACCCGGAACGCTGCGGCTGCCCACCAGCAGGTGAAAACAGTCCGGTGCATGTTGCAGCAACTGCTCGATGTCACCCGCGATGCTCGGGTGCTGGATCAGGTGCAGGTCATCGAGCACCAGGTACAGGGAATGTTTGCGCCCTTGCATCAGGTTGATCAACTCGCGAGTAAAGCGACAACCGGTCAACGCGATGCACTCAAACAGAGGCTGGGTGTTTTCCAGAGGTTGCCCGCTGGCCTGGTTCAGCGCGCTCAGCAGATAACGGCGAAAGGTCAGGGGCGTATCGTCCTGCTCGTCGAGGCTGAGCCAGGCCACGCTATGGCCTTGCTCAAGCAAGCGCTGGCGCCACTGCCCCAGCAACGTGGTTTTGCCAAACCCGGCGGGGCCGCACACCAGCGCCAGGCGCCGTTCCTCAAGCAGGCGCAGTTTGTCCAACAGCCGCGCGCGTACCAACACCGTGCCAGTGGAGCGGGGAGGTACCAGTTTGGTGGCTATGAGCGGCAAACCGTGGTTGAGGTCAATGCGGTCCTGGTGATCGATCAGCTGGGGAAACTTGGCCTGGGTCATTGTTGTTATGTATCCCTCTAGCGTTTGTCTGGCGCCGTTCCTGAGGATTGAAGGGTAGCCCCCCCATCGCATTTAAGCGCCCACCCATCCGGGTAGTTATGGCTGTGACTTTAGGCTCTTACCGTAAGCGAACGCCATCGTCGTTCGCCTTCGGGTGTTCGATACAACCAATAAAAAAACCAGGACAAGAGGGCGAAACCATGTCGCTTGGCAAGTCAGAACTGCTCAGGGCCTATCGCAAAATGCGCGAAATCCGCGTGTTCGAAGAACGCCTGCACCAGGAAAACACCACCGGGGACATCCCCGGGTTCATTCACCTTTACTGCGGTGAAGAGGCCATCGCCGTGGGGGTCTGCGAAAACCTTGAAGACACCGACTATATCGGCTCGACTCATCGAGGGCATGGGCACTGCATCGCCAAGGGCTGCGATATCCACGGGATGATGGCGGAAATTTTTGGCAAGGATTCCGGGCTGTGCCGCGGCAAGGGCGGCTCGATGCATATCGCTGACTTGAGCAAGGGGATGCTCGGCGCCAACGCCATTGTCGGGGGGGCGCCACCGCTGGCGATTGGTGCGGCACTGACCGCCAAAACCCTGGGCAATCGTGGTGTGGCGGTGTCGTTTACCGGTGACGGCGGCTCGAACCAAGGGCTGGTATTCGAGGCTATGAACATGGCCGTGGTGCTGCAATTACCGGTCATTTTCATGTTTGAGAACAATGGTTTTGGCGAGGCTACCGGGCATGACTATGCCGTCGGCGGGCGCAATATCGCGCAGCGTGCCGCGGGCTTCGGGATGCCAGCGGTCAAGGTCGACGGTACGGATTTTTTCTCCGTATATGAGGCCGTCGCGGTTGCCGTAGAACGGGCCCGAGCCGGTGAAGGCCCGACCGCTATTGAGGCGGTTGCCCATCGTTGGTACGGCCACTTTGAAGGCGACCCGATGCTCTATCGCGCTGATGGCGAAGTCGAGCGCCTGCGCAAGGACAGCGATCCGCTGCAAATTTTCAGTCAACACGTTGCCGGTCAAATCTCCCCCGAGGAACTGCAAACCATCGACGCCGAGGTCAATGCCTTGGTCGATGACGCCGTGGCCAAGGCCCGGGCGGCAGACTTCCCCGCGCTAGAGAGCTTGCTGACCGACGTCTACGTGTCTTACTGAGGATTTGAACCATGGC
This sequence comes from Pseudomonas fragi, assembly GCF_025426255.1. Lineage (GTDB taxonomy): Bacteria > Pseudomonadota > Gammaproteobacteria > Pseudomonadales > Pseudomonadaceae > Aquipseudomonas > Aquipseudomonas kulmbachensis. The sequence continues at coordinate 570,621 of NZ_CP104861.1, forward strand.
AATTCGTACTTATCGTGAAGCGGTCAAAGAAGCCCTGGCTCAGGAAATGGCCCTCGACGACCGAGTGGTGCTGATAGGTGAAGACGTATGCGGCGGCCAGGCAGGCACTGCCGAAGTCGGCAGCAAGGGCGAAGCGTTCGGTGGCGTACTGGGCGTGACCAAGGGCCTGTGGACCGAGTTCGGTTCGGCGCGGGTGATCGATACGCCCATCACCGAGTCGGCGATTATCGGCATGGCGGCAGGCGCGGCCATGACCGGCCTGCGCCCGGTTGCCGAACTGATGTTTATGGATTTTTTCGGCGTCTGCCACGACATGCTCTACAACCAGGCGGCCAAGTTTCGCTACATGTTCGGAGGCAAGGCCAAGGCCCCGATGGTGGTGCGAGGCATGATCGGCGCCGGCTTTTCGGCAGCGGCGCAACACTCGCAGTCGCCCTACCATATTTTTGCGACGACACCCGGCCTCAAAGTCGTGGTGCCATCGTGCCCATACGACGTCAAGGGCCTGTTGATTCAGGCAATTCGTGACGACGACCCGGTGGTGTTCTGTGAACACAAGGCGCTTTACGACATCAAGGGCGAAGTGCCCGAAGAGCCTTACACCATCCCGTTCGGCGTGGCCAATTACACCCGCGAAGGCACCGATGTGACCATCATCGCGCTGGCGGCGATGGTGCACAAAGCCAATCAGGTGGCAGACAAACTGGCTGGCGAGGGTATCTCTGTCGAAGTGGTCGACCCGCGCACTGTATCGCCATTGGATGAAGACGGCATTCTGGAATCGGTGACCTCCACCGGCCGCGTAGTGATTGTTGACGAGTCCGCCGCGCGCCTTGGCTTTGCGCATGATCTGGCGGCGCTGATTGCCACCAAAGCGTTCTACCAACTCAAAGCGCCGATCATCATGGTCACGCCGCCGCATACCCCGGTGCCGTTCTCGCCGGTGCTGGAGCAGGCCTGGATACCCAGCGTTGACCGCATTGAAGCGGCCGTGCGCAAAGTGATGGAGGCCTGAGCATGAGCGCGATCAAGATTATCGAAGTGCCCAAATGGGGCCTGTCGATGGAAGAAGGCACGCTCAACAGCTGGTTGATCGAAGAGGGCGACAGCTTCAAGCAGCACCAGGAAGTGTGCGAAATCGAGACCAGCAAAATTGCCAACGTGCTCGAGGCCCCATTCGATGGTGTGCTGCGGCGCAAGGTTGCTACTGCCGGGCAAACCCTGCCGGTGGGCGGTGTGCTGGGCGTGGTTGCGGATGCGTCGGTCAGTGATGCCGATATTGATGCGTTTTTGGCGCAACGCGCCGCGCCCGCCGGTGCCGCAAGCCCAGAGCCAGCAGTTGCTGTGACCGTGAAGGCAGCTGAGCCCGCACCGGTGCCGAGCATGAAATCAGCGGGTGGTTGGCAGGTGCCTCAAGCGTTGCTGGGCGCAAGTGTTGCCCCGGTATTTGCTACGCCGCATGCCACGCGTCTGGCCAAGGAACTTGGTATCGACCTGAGCCGTATCAGCGGATCGGGCCCCGAAGGTCGGATCAGTGTGGCGGACATTGAACAGGCGGTGCGCGATAGCGGCGGTAAGGTCGCAGTGCTCGAGCCCGCGCTCAAAGCGTCCGGGCCTGCACGCTCCCGTGGCGATGACAGCCAAGTGCTGGCGACACCGCTGGCGCGTCGTTTGGCCGCCGAGCTGGGCATCAATCTGAATGATTGCCGCGTAACCGGCAGTCGTGGGCGAGTCAGCAAGGCGGACGTGTTGCAAGTCAGCGCGGTGCAGAACCCGGTGCTGGCTGCGCCGACTCAAGTGGCCCCCGAGCAGGCACAAGCCGAAGTGCTGCCGATGACAGGCATGCGCAAGGCAATTGCCGCGCGCTTGCAGGAGTCCAAGCGCACCGCGCCGCATTTCCGCCTGCACGCGGACCTGGATCTGGAAGCGCTGCTGACCCTGCGCAGCGAACTCAATGCTTCGGCCCCGGCGATTAAACTGTCGGTCAATGACTTGCTGATCAAGGCGTGCGCGCTGGCGCTGATCAAAGTACCCGACGTGAATGTGCAATTTGATGAAGCGCGCCAGGCGGTGCTGCGTTTTAGCGATGCCGACATCTCTGTGGCCGTGGCCCTGCCCGGTGGCTTGATCACCCCTATCGTGCGTCAGGCCAACCGTAAAAGCCTGGCGCAAATCTCTGGTGAAATGCTCAGCCTGGTGACCAGGGCCAAAGCGGGCACCCTCAAGCCGGAAGAGTTTCAGGGCGGCAGCTTCAGTATTTCCAATCTGGGCATGTTGGGTGTCAGCCAGTTCGACGCAATCATCAACCCGCCCCAGGGGGCGATTCTGGCCATTGGTGCGGGCGAGCAGCGAGTCGTGGCCCACAACGGGCAAGTCGCGGTGCGCACGCAAATGACCGTGACCCTGTCCTGCGATCACCGGGTGATTGATGGCGCGCTAGGTGCTGCGTTCCTTAAGGAACTCAAGCGTCTGGTGCAAACCCCAAGCCTGATGATGCTCTAGGAGCGACCATGACCGATAAATTTGATGTGGTCGTCATCGGCGGCGGCCCCGGAGGCTATGTCGCGGCTATTCGCGCCGCACAGCTGGGGCTCAGCACCGCGCTGGTCGAGCAGCAGCACCTGGGCGGCATCTGCCTGAACTGGGGCTGCATTCCCACCAAGGCAATGCTCAAGGGGGCCGAAGTCGGGCATACCTTGAAGCACCTGGGCACCTTTGGTTTTAGCGCAGAAAACGTCCAGTTCGATATCGCCCAACTGGTGGCCCACAGCCGTGGGGTGTCGCAACGCCTCACGACGGGGATTGCTTACCTGTTGAAAAAAAACGCCGTCACTGTGATCGATGGTCGTGGTCGCGTCACCGCCAAAGGCGTGGTGACGGTGAGCGCCGAGCAGGGCGATCAGGTGCTGCAGGCGCGGCATATCATCCTGGCCACTGGTGCCCGCCCCAGACCGTTGCCCGGTCTGGCCGCCGATGGGCACAAAATCTGGAGCTACTTTGAGGCGCTGGTGCCCAAAAGCGTACCGCCGTCACTGCTGGTGATCGGCTCCGGGGCCATTGGCGTAGAGTTCGCCAGCCTGTACAGCGATCTGGGCAGCCAGGTCACGCTGGTCGAAGTGGCCAAACAAATCATGCCGGTCGAGGATCAGGACGTGGCCAGCCTGGTACAGCGTGAGTTCGAACAACGGGGGATTCGTGTGCTGACTCAAGCGCGAGTCAACAGCGTGCATGGGGACGTCGGTGCACTGCAATGTCAGGTAGTGCTCAGTGATGGCCGTGAGCAGACCTTGCACGTAGCGCAGGTATTACTCGCGGCCGGGATCGAGCCCAATACCCAGGACATGGGCCTCGAAGCACTGGGCGTGGAGTTTGAAAAAGGCTTTATCAAGACCGACCCGTGGTGCCGCACCAGTGTTGCCGGGCTGTATGCCATCGGCGACGTGGCCGGGGCACCGTGCCTGGCGCACAAGGCCAGCCATGAAGGCGTGCTCTGCGTAGAAAAACTGGCGGGAGTAGAAGGCGTACATCCACTGGATAAAAGCCGTATCCCCGGCTGCACCTATGCCCGGCCAGAGGTTGCCAGCCTCGGGCTGACCGAAGCGGCAGCCAGGGCCAACGGCCATGACATCGCAGTCGGGCGCTTCGACTATCAGGCCAACGGCAAGGCGCTGGCCATGGGCGAAGGCATAGGTTTTGTGAAAACCATCTTTGACGCGCACAGCGGCGAATTGCTCGGCGCCCATATGGTCGGCCCGCACGTGACCGAACAGATCCAGGGCTTCGGCATTGCGCAAACCCTCGAAGCCACCGACGTGGAATTGAGCCAGGTCATCTTTGCCCACCCCACGCTCAGCGAAGCCATGCACGAAGCGGTGCTGGCGGCACGGGACCGTGCCCTGCATCAATAAGCCGCGTATTGGTTGGCTTATGGTGAAGGCTGGCTGGATGTGGACCCACTGTTGAAAGGAAACCAACGAATGAGACTCACAGGCAAAATCGCATTGGTAACGGGGGCGGCGCAGGGTATTGGTCGCGGTATTGCACTGCGGCTGGCCAAGGATGGCGCTGATATCGCACTGATTGACCTGAACCTGGAAAAGCTGGAACACGTGGCCAGGGAAGTTCAGGCCCTGGGGCGCAAGGCCGTCACTTTTGTGGCTGACGTGGGCGACCGCGAGCAAGTGTTCTCGGCGGTTGACTACGCCCATAACCAGCTTGGCGGGCTGGACATCATGGTCAACAACGCGGGCATTTCTCAGGTTAAACCACTGGCTGATGTCACCCAGGAAGAAGTCGAGCGCATTTACCGCATCAACGTTCAAGGCACCCTGTGGGGCATTCAGGCCGCTGCCGAGAAATTCCAGGCGCTCAAGCGCAAGGGAAAAATCATCAACGCCAGCTCCATTGCCGGACATGAAGGCTATGCGTTACTGGGGGTTTACTCCTCCACCAAATTTGCCGTTCGCGCCCTGACCCAAGCGGCGGCCAAGGAACTGGCCGTACACGGCATCACCGTCAACGCTTACTGCCCAGGCGTAGTGGGCACTGATATGTGGGTCGACATCGACAAACGCATGGCAGAACTCACCGGCGCGCCGATAGGTGCAACCTATGAAAAGTTTGTCAGCGGTATTGCCTTGGGCCGGGCTGAAACACCGGATGACGTCGCGGCATTTGTGGCCTATTTGGCCAGCCCGGATGCGGACTACATGACCGGTCAGGCGCCGCTGATTGATGGGGGGTTGGTGTTCCGTTAAGCCAGACCGTTAACAGAAAAGACGCGCCTGCTGTCCCCAGGCGCGTGCTGCTTAGTGCATCGCCAGACCATCCAGCGACTTGTCGACATACGCTTTGGCCAGCTCCACCAAATGCGCTACCGACAACACCAGATCACGCTGCACCCCGCTCAAACCATTCCCCGCCTCACTCGCCGAGGCGCCCGCGCAGCGCAACAAGTCTGACGCCTGGGCCAAAGCTGCTTCTGAATTGACACTGCTGGGGATGGCAAACATGGCCATGCTCATGGGGCGAGCTGGCTTATGGTCTTGCAGGTAGAAATCGAGCGCACGATCAGCGGCGGCACGGTCCAGCGACTGTGAATCGCACTGAGCAGCATCTTGCAGGGTAAAAGAGGGGGGATCGGGGGTGATCTTTTTCATGACGTAACTCCAGATGCATTCAAAGGAGCTACCACTTGTCGCTACTAAACGAATTGGGTGGCAGCCGTACGCAGGTTAGTAGACCGGTGCATCCGGAACCCGGCGCGCCACAAGGGCGCCCTGCGCACGGCCACCATAAAACGCAGGCCGTAAAAAAGCGCCTCGCGGAGGTGGCGCCTTGCGCCGGATTACAGATCGGGCTACTAAACCCGACCGCTGATTTTGCAGCGATGGGCCGAGACTATTCCCCGATTTTGGCAGGCGCAAGCGAACGAGATTTTCTCGGAAGTTTCACTGGAATGAAAGCGAATCGTCGTACGAAACGGCTGAATTTAAAGGCTTATGTTGTGTGGCCTGCCCGCTGTCGAGCAGGTAAATCCCTCCTCCGGAATTGGCCACGCGAGAACAATACATGAGTGAAACTCCCGCCCGTTTGAGCACACCGCCCGAGGGCTACGGTGACTGGTTGACTGACCTTAAAGGCCGTATTCACGGTGCCCAGCAGCGAGCCACGCTGGCAGTCAATCGTGAGCTGGTGCTGCTGTATTGGCAGATCGGCCACGATATTTTGACCCGTCAATCTCAGCAGGGCTGGGGTACGAAAGTGATTGAGCGTCTGGCGCAGGATTTGCGTGCAGCCTTCCCCAGCATGAGAGGCTTTTCTCCACGCAACCTCAAATACATGCGTGCCTTTGCCGAGGCTTGGCCGGACACGGCAATTGTGCAGCAGGCTGTTGCACAATTGCCTTGGGGGCACAACCTAGTGCTGCTGGACAAACTCCCCGGCCCCGAAACCCGCCGCTGGTATGCCGCCAAGGCAATCGAGCACAACTGGTCGCGGAATGTTCTGGCTCTGCAGATCAAGGGGCGTTTGCTGGAGCGCAGTGGCAAGGCGGTGAGCAATTTTGAAAGCTTCTTGCCCAAGCCGCAGTCTGATCTGGCGCGTGAATCGTTGAAAGATCCCTACCGTTTCGACTTCCTTGGCCTGAGCGCTGATGCGCATGAGCGCGAGATCGAAAGAGCCTTGGTCAAGCATGTCACCGAGTTTCTGCTGGAACTGGGCGCAGGCTTTGCCTTCGTCGGCAAACAAGTGCTGCTGAATGTGGGGGGGGACGAGTTTTTCATTGATCTGCTGTTCTATCACCTCAAGCTGCGCTGCTATGTAGTGGTCGAACTCAAGGGCGGTAAATTTAAACCGGAGCACCTAGGGCAACTGGGGTTTTACCTGGCCGCCGTGGATGGGCAGGTCAAGCATCCACAAGACAGCCCCACCATCGGCTTGCTGCTGTGCACCAGCAAGAACAAGGTAGTGGCCGAGTACGCCTTGCGTGATAACACCCGCCCCATCGGGGTGGCCGAATACCAGCTGGTAGAGTCCCTGCCGGAAGAGTTGCAAACCAGCCTGCCCAGTATTGAACAGATTGAGCGTGAGTTGGCAGGCGAAGAAGTGTCTGCGCAAGACGATTTGTTAGAGGGCGCAGCAGACGCTTCTTAAGACTAACAAGATGATTCGTAGTTAAGCTTCGGAAAAGTCCTAGATGATTATTTTCATAAATAACTAATAATTACGCCCTTTGACACCCTGTCAGAGGGCGCGAAAAAATAATCAACAAACCCTGTAATAACGCGCTTCGTTCGTGCCTGTGAGCGTGTCTTGATTTAAAAATAAGTGCTGCTTATTCGGTTTGTTTGTTACAAATAAGTTTTTTATTTTTATTTACTCTATTGGCGGGCCTGTAGTTTAAGACTGTCCGTTATATCAAAAGGGCTATTACGTGAAAAAACTGTTTAAAGTTTTGCTGTCTGGCACCGCTGCTGCAGTGTTACTGGCACTTGTGGGTTGCGCCACAGAGAACTCGCGAGCCCTGCCAGTGGAAAAAGTCGCCAGTGTTGCAGTTATCTATAACGGCGTACGCGTACCCATTGCCGTGGGCAAGTTCGATAACCGCTCCAGTTATATGCGCGGAATATTCTCAAGTGGTGTAGATCGCCTGGGCGGACAAGCCAAGACCATTTTGATCACCCACTTGCAGCAGACCAACCGTTTCACTGTTCTGGATCGAGACAATATGGGTGAAATCGCCCAGGAAGCAGCGATCAAGGGGCAAGCGCAAAAATTGAAAGGTGCAGATTTTGTGGTAACCGACGATGTGACCGAGTTTGGGCGCAAAGAAACCGGTGATCGTCAGTTATTCGGCATTTTGGGTCGCGGCAAAACTCAGGTGGCCTACGCCAAAGTCAATTTAAACATCGTCAATATCAATACCTCGGAAGTTGTGTATTCAACCCAGGGGGCGGGGGAGTACGCACTTTCCAATCGAGAAATCATTGGTTTTGGTGGCACCGCCAGCTACGACTCGACACTGAATGGAAAAGTGCTGGATTTGGCTATGCGTGAAGCAATCAATCGACTGGTTGATGGCATCAATGCTGGCGCATGGAAACCGGGTAACTGATCAACTGCAACTCAAGGAGTAGAGCACTAATGAATCATTCGGTGAAGTTGGCGCTAATGCTAACCGCGATAATGAGTGTTGTCGGGTGCCAAAGTGCACCTAAAACGCTCTATCAGTGGGAAAGTTACCAGCCGCAAGTGTATGAATATTTAAAAGGTGAGCCCAAGGAAGCTCAAATCGAGGCGTTGGAGCGGGATCTGCAAAAGATCAGCGCCAGTGGTCGTATGGTGCCACCGGGTTATCACGCGCATTTGGGCATGTTGTATCTCGCTTCAGGCAAGGATGATCAGATGGTGCAGCAGTTCAGTACCGAGAAGGCGCTGTTTCCCGAGTCGGCTCCCTACATGGACTTTTTACTCAAGAACGCCAAGACCGGAGGCGCTAAATGATGCCGCGTTTTCTAAAGTATTCGGCTGTGTTGGTGGTCGCGGTATTGCTCGCAGGCTGTGCCGGGCCCAAGACCATTGCTTATGATTACTCGGCGTTTAAACAAAGCCGTCCTAAAAGTATTCTGGTGCTAGCGCCGATCAACGAGTCACCCGAAGTTCAGGCCCCCTATAGCCTGTTATCGCAAGTTACTATTCCGCTGGCTGAAGCGGGCTACTACGTTCTGCCCATTGCACTGGTAGACGAGACCTTCCGACAGAACGGTTTGACGACTGCGCACGACATCCAGGCCGTTGATACGGACAAACTGCATGAGATTTTTGGCGCGGACGCGGCGCTGTATATCACCGTTACCGAGTACGGTACTCGTTACAGGGTGCTTTCCAGTGACACGTCAGTGACAGCGACGGCCAAACTGGTAGACCTGAAAACGGGCACTACCTTGTGGGCAGGCGCGGCGCGGGCCTCCAGCGAAGAAGGCAAAAGCAATAGCGGTGGGGGGCTTATCGGCATGTTGATCAGCGCAGCGGTCAAGCAAGTGTTCAACTCCTCGACCGATGCAGCACACCCAATGGCCGGTATCGCGAGTGCGCGCATGCTGTCACCAGCTCGGCCCGTGGGGATCCTCTACGGCCCACGTTCACCCAAGTATGGGTCGGACTAGTATGTGACGCAGAGTCTGCATTAAGCCCAGCTTAAGGACGGCAGGTCAGCTTTATTTCAGGCATTAAAAAGCCGGCTTGTGGCCGGCTTCTCGGGGGCGGGTTTGGCTTATTTTTGATAAGCCTTACTCGCCTTCAATCGGGACATCCAGCGCGTGGTGGCTGGGTGTGGGGCGTGGCGGCTTTTTGCTGCCTGGCCCTGCATTCCGGCTCGCTTGCCGCGAGGGGGATGCGCAAGTGCGGCGAATCATACTGGGGTTAGAGCGTTTTTCCCAGAAAAAGCCTGCCTCCAACACTATTCGTCCAGTTTGTACGGCACAGGTGGGCGCCGATGGTTAAGCGTGGACCACCAAAATATCCAACCCAGTACGCGTATCTGCTGCGCTTGTACTTGCGCGTCGTCGAGTAGTTCGTCGGGGTATTCCAACCGGTTTTCGCTGCGCAAACGCAGGCCATTGCCCGGCAGGCGGTAGAGGTATTTGATGCGCAGCATGCCGTCTTGTTCGAGGGCGTAGATTTCGCCGTCGACGATTTGAGTCAGGCTGCGGTCGATGGCGACGGTGGAACCGTCCGGGATTTTGTGTGCCATGTTGTTGCCGATCATGGGCACGCACATCACTTGGTCGGGGCTGACGTCCATGGCCTGCAGAATTGAGCCAGCCAGCCGCACCGTGCAGTCAGGAATTTGCACGACCCGGGTTCTACCTGAGCCATCGGGGTGCAGGGCTTCGTTGTAGAAGGGCGCAACAATGTCCGCAGCACAGACCGCAGGTTTTAGGCGCTCTGCCATTTGTGCAGGTGCAAGGCCCGGGTGTTTGAGACCTTCGCCAGTGCGCAGCCAGCGGCTGTTGACGCACAGCAGCTCGGCGATTTCGTCCAGCCGAGCCATGGGGATGCCTCGTTTGAACCAGTTGTTGACGTGCTGCGGCGTAACGCGGCGATTGGCTGCGAAGTCAGAAGCAGTTAAATGACACTCCCTCAGGAGGGTTTTGAGGCGATCACCGGATGTATTCATGAATACAGAGTCTACGGGCAAGGCAAGCCCGTTTAAATAAACCAAGCGTTCAAAAAAACATGGCTAAGTGCGGGTATTCCTATGGCTTTCAGGGCTGCTTCCTACGACTGTTAGCCGGATTGAACAGGCTGTTTTATTGCGTTTATGCAGGCATAAAAAAACCTCGGCGAGCCGAGGTTTTTTAACCGGTTACTTAGCCTTTGTAGGCAGCTACCGATTTGGTGATTTCGTCGCGGGCAGCTTGAGCATCGCCCCAACCTTCGATCTTCACCCATTTGCCTTTTTCGAGATCTTTGTAGTTCTCGAAGAAGTGCTGGATTTGCTGAATCAGCAGAGGAGGCAGGTCGGTGTACTCTTTCACGTCAACGTACAGCTGGGACAGCTTGTCGTGAGGCACTGCAACTACTTTGGCATCGCCGCCGCCGTCGTCAGTCATGTGCAGGATGCCAACCGGGCGAGCGCGGATAACCGAACCTGGCGCTACCGGGTAAGGGGTAACAACCAGCACGTCCAGCGGATCACCGTCGTCAGCCAGGGTGTTAGGGATAAAGCCGTAGTTGGCCGGGTAGAACATCGGGGTAGCCATGAAGCGGTCAACGAACAGGCAATCGCTGTCTTTGTCGATTTCATATTTGATCGGCGCGTGGTTAGCCGGAATCTCGATAGCGACGTAGATGTCATTCGGCAGGTCTTTGCCAGCCGGAATCTTGCTGTAGCTCATTGGGCGGTGCCCCCGTGTGTAGGCCAGTTTACTTGGCCGATTTGGCCAAAAAGTGGCGGCGATTATAGGCGTATTCCTGTTACCACGTCACCCTTGGCCGCTCAGTGCTGTGCGCGGTATTCGGGGTGCTCGCTTTGCAGTCGTTTCAGGCGTGCGAGCGGGTCCTGACGATAAAACAGGCTCAGTTGTTGATAGACCAGCGGGTAAGCATGGCTCAACAGGTCTGGCGCGCTGAAAAAGTACTCGCTGGTGACCGCAAAGAACTCCGCCGGGTTTTCGGCCGCATACGGATCGATTGGTGCGTGATCGGGGTTGTGATGGTCAAGGTAGTGATTGAGATGGTCGTAGGCCTGTTGCATGGCCTGGGTCCAGTCACTCACCTGCATGCTGCTGTGTAGTGGCGGCATGCCATTGGCGGCACCGTTGAGCATGTCCAGCTTATGCGCCAGTTCGTGAATCACCAAGTTATAGCCTTCCCAGCCGCCGCTGCTTAGCACCCCCGGCCAGGCCAGCACCACGGGGCCATGCTGCCATGCTTCGCCGCTGTGATGGCCTTCCCATTCATGTTCGACACCGCTTGAGTCGCGATGGCGCTGAGGGCTGATGAAGTCGTCGGGGTAGAGCACGATTTCGTGAAAACCCTGATACCAGTCCAGGTCGCCCAGATTGAGCAACGGCAGTTGTGCCTGAGCGGCCAGCAACAGCCGGCCCTCTTCGGTTAGCTCAACCCCGGGCATGGGCGTCAGGTGCTTGTCTTGCAGGAACAACACGCTGCTGTCGCGCAGCCACTTGTCCTGCTCGTCATCCAGCCCGTCGAGAATACTCAACCGCTGGCGCACGTCATGCCACAGGTCGGGCGCCACCGGGTGTTGCGCCAGAATCCGCTGGCGCCGCCATTCACTTAGAGACCACATAGTGGGCGAGGTCCCGATCAGGCTTTGGCTTTAGAAGGGCTGCGGCCCATACGGCTGCGAATCACGCCAATGATCATCGGTACCAGCGACAGCAAGATGATGCCCACTACCAGCAAGGACAGGTTGGACTTGATGAAAGGTACGTTGCCGAAGAAGTAACCCAGGGTCACCAGGCCGCCGACCCATAGAATCGTGCCAAACACGCTGAACATGAAAAAGCGCGGGTAAAACATGCGTGCCACACCGGCTACAAACGGCGCGAAGGTACGGAAAATCGGCAGGAAGCGCGCCATGGTCACGGTTTTACCGCCATGACGTTCATAGAAGTCGTGGGTTTTTTCCAGGTAATCGCGGCGGAAAATCTTCGAGTTGGGGTTGCTGAACAAACGCTCGCCGACCGTTCGTCCAATGACGTAGTTGGTGCTGTCACCCATGATCGCCGCCAGCATCAGCAAGCCTGCGAGCAGTACCGGGTCCATGCCGCCGCCTGCGGCTACAGCGCCTGCGATAAATAGCAACGAATCACCCGGCAAAAATGGCATGACCACCAGGCCGGTCTCGCAAAAGATCACCAGAAACAGGATGGCGTAGATCCATGGCCCGTAATTGTTCACCAGCATGTCGAGGTACACATCGAGGTGCAGGATAATGTCGATCGGGTTGAAATCCATGTAAAGCACCTGTGTTGATGACCCGGCTCTGCAGGTCTGTGCGGGGAGGGGGAAGTAGTTAACTACAAAGAATGTAGATTTTTCGTACTTTCGTTAAAGAAATCGGATTATACGTATTGATGCAAGTTCTGCTTATTGAGTTTGTAGCGAAGCGTGTATTCAGCGTCAAAAAGCTGTAGCCGCTGCCGAGGAACGATGGCTGCGAGCTTGAGTGCCTGTGCCCTCAACAGCTCGCAGCCATCGTTCCTCGGCAGCGGCTACGCAGCCGGGCGGCGCGGGTTTCAATCGTTCTTGAGCAAGAAGTTCTCGCTCGGGGCGTCCACGTCCAGGGTTTGCACTTGCGCTTCGTCTTTCAGGTTAACCCCCGATAATTGCCGACGGCAGGCTTCGCGCATCAGGTACGCCAGCCGGTGAGCGGCCATGCCGTAGCTCAGCCCCTCGAGCCGCACATTGGAGATGCAGTTGCGGTACGCATCGGTCAAACCGACCTTGGGCGCGAAGGTGAAGTACAGCCCCAGGCTGTCGGGGGAACTGAGACCGGGGCGTTCGCCAATCAGCATCACCACCATCCGTGCGCCAAGCAATTCACCGATCTCGTCGGCCACGGCGACTCGTCCTTGCTCCACCAGAATGACCGGCGACAGCGACCAGCCTTCTGTTGCCGTGTGCTCCTCCATACGCGCCAAAAAGGGCAGGGTGTGGCGATGAACGGCCAGCGCCGACAAGCCATCGGCGACCACCACCGCTACATCAATGCCGCCGGGGTTGGCCAGGGCATAGTCGCGCAATTGCTGAGCGGAGTCGTCGTTGAGCTTGCGCCCAAGGTCCGGGCGTTGCAGGTAGCTGTGACGGTCTGGCGCTGCACTGTGCAGTAACAGGCTCTCACGGCCACGCTCGGTCAGTTGTGCGCTCAAACCCGGGTGGTCAAACGGTAGATGCACCGCATCACGGGCTTGCGCGTGGGCAAACTGAAAATCAAGCTGGGCCTGGGTCGGCATGCTGGTGCCAGTGCGGCCCAACGCAATACGCGCTGGGGTCAGGCGGCGCAGTTCCAGCCACGGGTTGAGGCTGTCGGTGGGGGTATTGGCCATGCTTAGCGTCCTCCCAAGTGAGCCAGCGCCTGGCGAAACGCTGGCGGCAACTGATGACCGAACTCAATCCGGCCATCGGTCTGGGTGAAAATCCCGACCTTGCTCAGCCATTGCTCAAACTCGGGCGCCGGTTTGAGGCCCAGGGTTTTGCGTGCATACAGCGCGTCATGGAACGAGGTGGTCTGGTAGTTGAGCATGATGTCGTCCGAGCCCGGAATACCCATGATGAAGTTGATCCCGGCTACGCCCAGCAACGTCAGCAGGTTGTCCATGTCGTCCTGATCCGCTTCGGCATGGTTGGTGTAGCAGATGTCGCAACCCATCGGCACGCCCAGCAGCTTGCCGCAGAAGTGATCTTCAAGGCCGGCGCGGATGATCTGCTTGCCGTTGTACAGGTACTCGGGGCCGATAAAACCGACCACGGTGTTGACCAGAAACGGTTTGAAATGCCGCGCCACGGCGTAGGCCCGAGTCTCGCAGGTTTGTTGATCGACCCCGAAATGTGCATTGGCTGACAACGCGCTGCCCTGGCCAGTTTCGAAATACATCAGGTTATTGCCCAGCGTGCCGCGATTAAGGCTCAAGCCCGCGTCATAACCCTCCTGCAGCACATTCAGATTGATGCCGAAACTGGCGTTGGCCGCTTCGGTACCGGCAATGGACTGAAACACCAGATCCAGCGGAACTCCGCGATTGATCGCTTCGATTGAGGTGGTGACGTGGGTCAGCACGCAGGACTGGGTGGGGATTTCATAGCGCTGGATGATGGCGTCGAGCATATTCAGCAAGTCGCAGATTGAGGCGATGCTGTCGGTGGCCGGGTTGATGCCGATCATGGCGTCGCCGTTGCCATACAGCAGCCCGTCGAGAATGCTCGCCGCGATCCCGGCGGGGTCGTCGGTGGGGTGATTGGGTTGCAGGCGGGTTGAAAGCCTGCCACGCAGGCCCATGGTGCCGCGAAATTGGGTGACCACGCGGATTTTTTGCGCCACCAGGATCAGGTCTTGTACGCGCATGATCTTCGATACGGCAGCGGCCATCTCGGGGGTCAGTCCCGGTGCGAGTGCACGCAGGCTGTGTTCATCGGCTGCGTCGCTGAGCAGCCAGTCGCGAAAGCCACCGACAGTGAGGTGGCTGACCGCAGTGAAGGCCAGCGGGTCATGGCTGTCGATTATCAGCCGAGTGACTTCATCGGACTCGTAAGGGATCAGCACTTCTTGCAGGAAATACGCGAGCGGGATGTCAGCCAGCGCCATTTGCGCGGCGACCCGTTCACCGTCGTTCAGCGCGGCCACGCCTGCCAAAAAGTCCCCGGAACGCGCCGGGCTGGCCTTGGCCATTACGTCTTTGAGGCTGTCGAAACGGTAGGTCTGGGCACCAACCGCATGAGAGAAAGTTGCCATTCAGGGTTCTCCATAACGCCAGACGCAGCGCGTCTGGCGGGATTCTCAGCGGTTAGTGCAAGGCTTTTTCGGCCTGTTGGATAGCCGCGAATTCCTCTTCCGGCGTACCGGCTACCAAGTGGTGCCGACTGTAAAAAGCGAAGTAGGCAATTAATACTCCATAGATCACCGCGGCGCCAATCACCACGCGCGGGTCCACCAGGAAACCGGCGACTACGGCCACGCAAGCAAGCACCAAAGCGATGCCTGAAGTGAAAATACCGCCCGGCGTGCGATACGGACGCTCCATTTTGGGGCGACGAATACGCAGGGTGATATGCGCGGCCATCATCAGCACGTAGGAAATTGTCGCGCCAAACACCGCCACCAGAATCAGCAAGTCGCCCTGACCGGTCAGCGACAGGCCAAAACCGATGATGCCGGGAATGATCAAGGCCAGTACGGGTGCCTTGCTCTTGTTGGTTTCGGACAGTTTGCGCGGCAAGTAACCTGCGCGGGACAGGGCAAAGATCTGACGCGAGTAGGCGTAAATGATCGAGAAGAAGCTGGCAATCAAACCGGCCAGGCCGACCAGGTTCACAAAGCCGCCCATCCAGGTCGAGCCGCCATAGGCCTTGCTCAGCGCTTCAACCAGCGGGTTACCCGATGCCATCAAGTTGTGTGCGCCTGCGCCGCCCGGGCCGATTACCAGAATCAGCAGGGCGAAGGTGACCAGCACCAGCATGGCGCCGATCAGGCCGCGAGGCAGGTCGCGCTTGGGGTTTTTGGTTTCTTCGGCGGCCAGCGGCACGCCTTCGACCGCGAGGAAAAACCAGATCGCGTAAGGAATCGCAGCCCAGACGCCGACATAGCCGAAGGGCAGGAAGGCGCTGGCCCCTTTGGCCTGGGTGACTGGGATGTCCAACAGGTTGGCGACGCTGAAGTGCGGCACCATCGCCACCAGAAACACGCCCAAGGCAATGGCGGCTACTGCGGTGATGATAAACATCAGTTTGAGCGCTTCACCGACGCCGAAAATATGGATGCCGATAAAGATGATGTAGAACGCCAGATAGATCATCCAGCCGCCAATTCCGAATAACGACTCGCAATAAGCGCCGATAAAAACCGCAATGGCAGCGGGAGCGATGGCGTACTCGATGAGGATCGCGGTGCCGGTCAGAAACCCGCCCCAAGGCCCGAATGCGCTGCGCGCAAAGCCGTAGCCGCCGCCCGCGGTGGGGATCATCGAGGACAGTTCGGCTAACGAGAAACACATGCACAAGTACATGGTGGCCATCAGCAATGTGGCGATAAACATCCCGCCCCAGCCGCCCTGGGCCAGGCCAAAGTTCCAGCCGGCGTAGTCGCCGGATATCACGTAGGCAACGCCTAGGCCCACCAGCAGGACCCAGCCGGCAGCGCCTTTTTTCAGTTCTCTTTGCTGGAAATATTCGGAGCCGACTTTTTCAAAGTCGACCGAAGACGCCGCCGAAGCGGCAGTAGGTTCGCTAGGCATGTGAATTCACCTGTTCTTTTATAGTTTGAGAAGATATGACAGGGAGCAAAGCAAGAGCTGGGCCAAAGGCACGGGTTAGAGCGCCAGGTGCCCTTGTGGGAGCGGGCTTGCTCGTGATGCAGGCGCTGCGGTGGTTCAGTAACACCGCAGCGATCCAATCGCGAGCAAGCCCGCTCCCACACAGGGGTAGGGTTGGGGTGGTTAGAAGAAACCCAGTGGGTTGATGTCGTAGCTCACCAGCAGGTTTTTGGTCTGCTGATAGTGATCGAGCATCATCTTGTGAGTTTCACGGCCAACGCCGGATTTTTTGTAGCCACCGAACGCGGCGTGGGCCGGGTACAGGTGATAGCAGTTGGTCCATACGCGTCCGGCCTTGATCGCCCGGCCCATGCGGTAGGCGCGGTTGATGTCGCGAGTCCATAGGCCTGCGCCCAGACCGAACTCGGTGTCGTTGGCGATTGCCAGCGCTTCGGCTTCGTCCTTGAAGGTGGTGATGCTGACCACCGGGCCAAAGATTTCTTCCTGGAACACGCGCATTTTGTTGGTGCCCTTGAGCAGGGTCGGCTGGATGTAATAGCCGGTTGCCAGGTCGCCTTCGAGCTTGGCCACCTGGCCGCCGGTCAGCAGTTCGGCGCCTTCAGCCTTGGCGATTTCGAGGTAGGACAGGATCTTGTCGAATTGCTGCTCGGAGGCCTGGGCGCCGACCATGGTGTCGGTATCCAGCGGGTCACCACGCTTGATCGATTCAACCTTCTTCATCACCACTTTCATGAAGTCGTCGTAGATCGATTCCTGAATCAGTGCCCGCGATGGGCAGGTGCAGACTTCGCCTTGGTTGAAGAATGCCAGCACCAGGCCCTCTGCCGCTTTTTCAATAAAGGTCGGCTCGGCCTGCATGATGTCTTCGAAGAAGATGTTCGGCGACTTGCCGCCCAGCTCAACCGTCGACGGGATGATGTTTTCGGCAGCACATTTCATGATGTGCGAGCCCACTGGCGTAGAACCAGTGAAGGCAATCTTGGCGATGCGTTTGCTGGTCGCCAGGGCTTCGCCCGCTTCCTTGCCGAAACCCTGCACCACGTTGAGCACGCCCGGTGGCAGCAGGTCGCCGATCAGCTCCATCAGCACTGTGATGCTCAATGGGGTTTGCTCAGCAGGTTTGAGCACCACGCAGTTACCGGCAGCCAGTGCTGGCGCGAGTTTCCAGGCCGCCATCAGCAGCGGGAAGTTCCACGGGATGATCTGCCCGACCACGCCCAGCGGCTCATGGATGTGATAGGCCACAGTATTGCCATCAATCTCGGCCGCGCTGCCTTCTTGTGCGCGGATGCAACCGGCGTAGTACCGGAAGTGATCGGCGGCCAGCGGTACGTCGGCGTTCAGGGTTTCGCGCACGGCCTTGCCGTTGTCCCAGGTTTCGGTCACAGCCAGCAGTTCGAGGTTTTGTTCGATGCGATCAGCGATTTTCAACAGTACCAGCGAGCGCGCTTGCACTGAAGTTGCACCCCAGGCATCGGCAGCGGCGTGGGCAGCGTCGAGGGCTTTATCGATATCTTCTGCGGTTGAACGCGGGAATTCGGCGATGGCTTTGCCGTTCACAGGCGAGGTATTGGTGAAGTACTGGCCTTTGACGGGCGCCACGAATTCGCCGCCGATGTAGTTACCGTAGCGGCTCTTGAACGAGACGATCGAGCCTTCAGTACCGGGTTGTGCGTAACGCATGGGGGTGTCTCCTGGCTTTATTGTGCTTATGGGAGGACGCGCTGTGGCGCTGACATAAGCAGGAGCAAGGGCTGGGCCATATTTATGAAAGCCTTGTAAACCGTGGCTTTGCGGGTTTCAGCTGGGGGATGTGACAGGGTGGCTGTAACAGGTGTGACACAGTAGCTGTGACAAATTGTCCCATCGGTGACACAGTCGACGACCGGTGAGTCAGTTCGTGATTGCAATGGCTCGCACGCGAGAGGATGCTGGGCGTTCGGTTTGGACTGGATCTCTGTTGCCGCTGAGGGTGGGTTGCCTCTGTTGAGCCTGAGACCACCGAAGCAGAGCGGAGAACAATAAGAAATGCACAGCACCGATTTGAGCCGTCACGCACGGCAAGTCATTGATGTAACCCAGGGCCGTCCTCAAGGGTGTGACCCGTCTATCGTCCGCTCCTGGCAGCGCTGCCTGGAGGATTACCATCTCGATCCTGCGCAAACCATCGCCCCGACCGTGCTTGAGCAGGGCCGCATTCTCGAAGGCCGTGAGCGTTTGCAGCAGGTGCTGAAAATCGCCGGTCACGAAATGAACAGCCTGCATCAGCAACTCTCCGGTGCCGGGCATGCGGTGCTGCTGACCGATGCTCGCGGGGTCATTCTCAACTGTGTCACTGCTCCCTCCGAACGCAAGGTGTTTGAGCAGGCCGGGCTGTGGCTGGGCGCCGACTGGAGCGAGGCGTGTGAGGGCACCAACGGCATTGGCACTTGCCTGGTAGAGCGTCAGGCGCTGACTATCCATCAGGACGAGCACTTTCGTGGTCGCCACACCGGGCTGACCTGCTCGGCCAGCCCGGTATTTGATCCACAGGGTGAGTTGCTGGCGGTGCTCGACGTGTCGTCGGCACGCCATGACGTTTCGCGTCAGAGCCAGTTTCACACCATGGCGTTGGTCAATCTCTCGGCAAAAATCATCGAAAACAGCTACTTTTTGGGTCATTTCGATAACCAGTGGCTGCTGCGTTTTCATCTCCAGGCAGAATCGGTCGGGCTGTTCAGTGAGGGCATGCTGGCGTTTGATGGTGACGGGGTTATTTGCGCGGTTAACCAGAGTGCCCTGAACCTGCTGGGCCACGTGCGCGGCGGGTTGATTGGGCAGTTGGTCGAGAGTGTTTTCGATTGCTCGCGGGATGATCTGTTCGCTCGGGCCACCTCACAGGCCAGTACCAGTTGGCCGCTGCGTACCCGCGATGGCCGCCGACTGTTTGCAGCGCTGCGCGGTCAACCGCGGCATGCGCCAGTGCCGGTCGCCGTGCACGTTGAACCGCAGCGTCCGCGCCTGAGCGGGATTTGTCTGGGGGATGAAGCCCTGCAGGTCGATTTTCGCCGTGCGCTACGGGTGTTTGAACGTGATGTACCGCTGTTGATCAATGGTGAAACCGGCTCTGGCAAAGAAGCCTTTGCCAAAGCGGTACATCAGGCCAGCGTGCGCAGCAGCAAACCTTTTGTGGCGCTCAATTGCGCGTCGATCCCGGAAAGCCTGATCGAAAGCGAGCTGTTCGGTTATCGCGGGGGCAGTTTTACCGGGGCGCGTAAGGAAGGCATGCAGGGCAAGCTGCAGCAGGCCGATGGCGGCACCTTGTTTCTGGACGAGATCGGTGACATGCCGCTGGCGCTGCAAACCCGTTTGTTAAGAGTTCTGGAAGACCGTCTGGTAGTGCCGATTGGCGGTGAACCGTTGGCGGTTAACGTGCGCATCATCAGCGCCACCCACCGCAACCTGCAGGAACGCGTGGCCGCTGGCAGTTTTCGCGAAGACTTGTATTACCGTCTCAACGGGCTTGAGGTTGGATTGCCAGCATTGCGTGATCGCACTGACAAGTCGCAGTTACTGGACTTCTTGCTGGCCGAAGAAGCTTGTGAGCAACGGCTGGTAATTAGCCATGCGGCGCGCGAAGCGCTGCTGGGTTTTCCGTGGCCGGGCAACGTACGCCAACTGCGCAACGTGCTGCGCACCTTGGCCGCCCTCTGTGAAGACGAGGTGATCCAGTTCGACGACCTGCCAGCCAATATTCGCCTGGCGCCGTCCAAAGTCCCTGAACCCTGTGAGCATCCACTCGAAGACGCAGAAAAGCAGGCGCTGCTCCTGGCGCTGGAACTGCATCGCTGGCACATGACCCATACCGCGCTGCAACTTGGGGTCAGCCGCAATACCCTTTATAGAAAGCTGCGCAAGCATGGGATAGAGAAAAGCCACGGTGGGAGCGAGCCTGCTCGCGAAGGTCGTTAACGATAGCGCGTGCTTGCGGGTGAATCGCAGTGCTTTTGAATTCTTCGCGAGCAGGCTCGCTCCCACTGCAAAGCAGTGTGGCCAGAGCAGTGAATCATCAGGTGCGAAAAAAAGCCCTCTGGGCTACCCTTCGCCGATGATTTACGAGGTCGACTATGCACATTCATATTCTTGGTATTTGCGGCACTTTCATGGGTTCGCTGGCGGTTCTGGCCAAAGAACTGGGCCATCACGTTACTGGCTCTGACGCCAACGTTTATCCGCCAATGAGCACCCAGCTGCAGGCTCAAGGTATTGAATTGACTCAGGGCTACGACCCGTCTCAGCTCGATCCTGCGCCGGATGTGGTGGTGATCGGCAACGCACTGTCGCGGGGCAACCCGGCGGTGGAATACGTTTTGAACAAAGGCCTGCCTTACGTCTCCGGCCCGCAGTGGCTGGCGGACCATGTGCTGCAAGGCCGTTGGGTGCTGGCCGTGGCCGGTACGCATGGCAAAACCACTACCAGCAGCATGCTGGCCTGGGTGCTGGAGCACGCGGGCATGGCTCCGGGGTTCCTGATCGGTGGTGTACCGCAGAACTTTGCCGTGTCGGCCCGCTTGGGTGACACGCCGTTCTTTGTGGTTGAAGCCGATGAATATGACAGTGCCTTCTTCGACAAACGCTCGAAGTTCGTTCACTACCGCCCGCGCACGGCGATCCTCAACAATCTTGAGTTCGATCACGCCGATATCTTCCCGGATTTGCCAGCAATCGAGCGCCAGTTCCACCACTTGGTACGTACTATCCCGAGTGAAGGGCTGGTCATTCACCCGACCACCGAACCTGCGTTGCAGCGCGTGATCGAGATGGGCTGCTGGACTCCGGTACAAACCACCGGCGTTGATGGCCAATGGCAAGCCAGGCTGCTCAGCGAGGATGGCTCACGCTTTGAAGTGCTGTTTGAGGGTGTGATGCAAGGCACCGTCGATTGGGATATGACCGGCCAGCACAACGTGGCCAATGCCCTGGCGACCTTGGCCGCTGCACGTCATGTGGGCGTGGTGCCGAGCATGGCAATTGATGGTTTGAGCGCCTTTAAAAGCGTTAAACGCCGCATGGAAAAAGTCGCCGAAGTTCACGGTATTACTATTTACGATGACTTTGCCCACCACCCGACCGCTATTGCGACCACGCTCGATGGTCTGCGCAAGCGCATTGGTGACGCACCGCTGATTGCGGTGATTGAGCCGCGCTCCAACTCCATGAAGCTCGGTGCCCACCGTGATGGTTTGCCGCAAAGCGTGGTCCAGGCAGACTACGTGGTCTGGTATGCGCCGGCCAATCTGGGCTGGGATTTGGCCGCTACCGTAGCTTCGAGCCCGGTGCCGACCAAGGTGTGCGATTCGCTGGAAGCCATCATCGCCGAGGTCAAGGCTCAGGTTAAGCCGGGCGCTCATGTAGTCATCATGAGTAACGGTGGTTTCGGCGGGTTGCATGGCAAGTTGGCGGACTCGCTGCAATGAGTGGCCCTGAACGTATAACCCTGGCCGTCACCGGTGCATCAGGCATGCAGTACGCATTGCGCTTGCTCGACTGTCTGGTGCGCGAAGATCGTGAGGTGCACTTCCTGATCTCCAAGGCGGCGCAACTGGTGATGGCTACCGAAACCGACGTCAGCCTACCGGCCAAGCCGCAGGCAATGCAGACGTTCCTGACTGAATACACCGGGGCTGCTGCCGGGCAGATTCGGGTGTACGGCAAGGAAGACTGGATGTCCCCCGTGGCTTCGGGGTCTGGTGCTCCGGCAGCGATGGTCGTTGTGCCTTGCTCGACCGGTACGTTGTCGGCGATTGCCACGGGCGCTTGCAACAACCTGGTGGAGCGGGCGGCCGATGTCACTCTGAAGGAGCGTCGCCAGTTGATTCTGGTACCCCGTGAGGCGCCGTACTCCAGTATTCATCTTGAAAACATGCTCAAGCTGTCCAATATGGGCGCGGTGATCATGCCGGCTTCGCCTGGCTTCTATCATCAGCCGCAGACCATTGATGACCTGGTGGACTTTGTGGTGGCACGCATTCTCAACCTGCTCAACATCCCCCAGGACATGCTCCCGCGTTGGGGTGAACACCACGTAGGCGGCGATGAGTAAAGCGCTGCTGGCTTTGTTGGTGGCTGCTCTGGTCTGTGGGTGCGCAAGTGTACGCACGCTGGACGCCGCCATGCCGGGTGCGCCGATTGTCTATTCAGGGACGAGACTGGATTTGTATGCGCTGGGGGGCGGGTGTTGCGCCAAAGATCGCTTTGGCGCGGACGCACCGCGCTATCCAGGTCTTGATCTGCCTGCCAGCGCGCTGCTCGACACGGTGCTGTTGCCGTTGTCAGTGCTAACGGTGCTGGGTGTCGGGTTTCAGGCCAGCGGCGGGTTGTAGCTGGCCTGTTGGGCTTACTTGCCTAGTTTGCGCAACTCATCGGACTCAACCACCCGCACTCCGTCCTGTTCTTCCAGCGCCAAGCGCCACAGGGCGCGGGCCAGTTGGCAGGCTTCGATGCCGTGGTATTTGCCTGGAAGCAGTTTTGACAGTGGCCCCGCTATTTGTTCGGCCAGTCGCGGTTCAACGCGATCGCCGAGCAGTAGCGAAGGGCGTGCGATAGTCAGTTGCGGCCAGTCCTGGGCGCGCACCGAGTGCTCCATTTCACCTTTGACCCGGTTGTAGAACACCGAGGATTTAGGGTCGGCACCAATCGCACTGAGAACAATCAGATGCCGGGCGCCCATGTCCCGGGCACGCTTGGCGAAAGCCACCACCATGTCATGGTCAACCGCACGGAAGGCCGCTTCAGAGCCTGCCTGCTTGATTGTGGTACCCAAGCAGCAGAAGGCAACATCAACCCTGCCACTGAGCAGGGGCAAGAACACAACCGGATCGCCTACCGGGTTTTCCAGGTGTGGATGCGCCGCCAAAGGCTTGCGAGAGGGTGCAAGGACACGGGCGATGGTGGGCTCATTGAGCAAACGGTCGAGCAGCAGCTCACCTGTAAGGCCAGTGGCTCCAGCGAGCAGGATGTGTGAAGGCGTCAAGTGCATAGTGTTTCCCCCCTTGATACATTCAGCGTAGTCATTCCAGGTTTATTTGCTTACTGCAAAGCCTGTTTTGCTTGGTGCTGACGTAAGCGTTGCCAGTGATTCAGAACGCCTTTTGGCGCCCAGATTTGCGGTTCGGAAGGTTCGTAGCCGTCAGCCTGTTCGCGCTCGGCGACGTACTGTTTGGCCAGCTTGAAGGCTTTTTGCAGGTCGTCGGTCTGGTTCAGGGCTTGAGCGAACAAGGCATTGCCGAAGTAGGTGAAGTCGGCTTCTTCCGAGCAGCCAAACGATACCTTGTCTGCGCGCGATGCGGTCATGATCAAGGTCTTTTCATCCTTGAGTGCCGGGATGAAGCCGCCTGAGTAACAGGACGAAATCACGATGATTTTGTCGCGGTTTTTCAGCGGAGCCAGCGCCGCTGCCAGTTCATCGGCAGGCAGGTCCGCCAGTTCAAGGCGGGGCTGGTCGAGTACCAGTTCGTGCTCCTGTGTACCGTGGCTGGTCAGGTAAATGAACACAAGGTCTTCGGGGCCGGTGCGTTCGGCCAGGGTTTTGGCTGCACGGTGCAGGTTCTCGCGAGTTGCCATGGGCCGATCCAGCAGATTGTCGCGATGGTTCACCAGCGTGATCTGGCCGCGGCTGCCAAAACGGCTGGCGAGCATGTCGTTGACATAATCGGCTTCGCGCTTGAAGACGCTTTGTTTGCCGTCGCCTGCCAACACCAGGCTGTACAGTTCAATAGCCGGAGTCGATGGCGCAACGCCCGCCAGTGCCTCGTTGAGCAAGGTGCCCTGGTTGAGCAGCCCCAGCTCCAGCGGATCAGGCAATAAAGCGCCATTGGCATCGCGGACCCGTTGCCCGTTAAGCCAAAAACCGCTTTGCACGGTGCCGTCGCTCAGGGTCAGGCTGCCGTGGCCTTGATAGGTGTCTGCCGCGAACTCACCGACATAGCTGCTTGCGTCGGCCATGTTCAAGTGGCCGGTGCCGTTGAAGCGCCATTCGTTGAACATGCCGCGATAGTGGCTACCGTCGATACCGATCAGCTCGCCTTTACCCGTCAATGCGCCGTCTTTGAAGTTGCCGATCCAGACATCACCGTCGGCATTTTCATAGCGCCCTTTGCCATTCAGCTGGTTGTTCTTGAACGCTCCCTCGTACTGGTCGCCGTCAGCGCTGTTAAAGACACCGTTGCCTTCCAACTCGCCATTGACGAACTGGCCGCTGAATTCGTTGCCGCTGCCATCGCTGCGCTTGCCTTCGCCGTGGGGTTTGCCGTGGGCAAATTGGCCTTGATACTGGCTGCCGTCTTCCAGCTCAAGATGACCGTCGCCCGAGAACTGGTCATCCTTGAATTGGCCGCGATAGCTCATGGCGCCTTCTTTTAGCGTGCCTTCACCCTCGCGCCGGCCTTGCTTGAAACCGCCGACATAAGTGCTGTCGTGGGTGGTCAGACTGCCTTGGCCGCTGTACTGCCCCTGCTCGAACCCGCCGCGATAAACATCGCCATTGCTGGCATGCCATTCACCCTGACCGTGCCACAGACCATTTTTGAAGTCGCCTGTGTACCAACTGCCGTTCGGGTAGTCGATACGGCCCTGGCCTTGCAGCAACCCATTGACCACTTCGCCCCGATAACGCCCGCCATCGGGCAGGCGTGCGTCTGGCGGTAACAGTGATTCACCGTCACCGCAGGCCGTCAGCAGCAGGGTCAAAGCAAGGGGGGCAAATGGGCGCATAGCGGGATCCGGATAATTAAGCCTGCGAGTATGCCGCAGCAGTAGAAGCTGTCTATAGGCCCAGATGAAACATCGAGAGATATTCAATGCCGGGGGCATGTACCCAAGCCTGCAAGGTGCAGCAATGCCGATGGCCGGTGGGACGTGCTTATAATGCGGCACAAGAATATTCGCTGGAGAGGTGAGATGTTGTTACGCGGCTTGACTTGGCTGGTGCTGTTTCAATTGCTCGGCACGGCCCTCAATCACTTGTTCGTCCCCGTACTGCCCGGACCCATTATCGGGTTGTTGCTGCTGTTGGGTTTTTTGATGGTGCGCGGTCAGGTCAGTGAGCCGTTGAGCCAGGCTGCCAGCGGGTTGTTGCGTTACTTGCCTTTGCTGCTGGTGCCCCCCGCGGTGGGCGTGATGGTGTATGCCGCCGACATTGCAGCTGACTTTTGGGCCATTGCCGGGGCGCTGGTGCTGTCGCTATTGATCTCCATGGCATTCATCGGGGTGCTGATGCAGCGCTTGCTCAAGGGGCACAGCCATCCCGAGGAGCGGCCATGAGTCTTGAGTGGCAAGGGGCCTGGGAGTCAGTCATCCACCATCCGCTGTTTGGTATCGGGATCACCCTCGGGGCTTATCAACTGGTGCTCGCAGCCTACGAAAAAACCCGCTGGATCTTCCTGCAACCGGTGTTGGCCTCGATGCTGCTGGTGATCGGCGTGTTGCTCAGTTGCGGCTTGAGCTACGCCGAGTACCGTAAAAGCACGGATATTTTAAGTATTTTGCTGGGGCCCGCGACCGTGGCGCTGGCGGTACCGCTGTATCTGAACCTGCGCCGAATTCGTCAATTGTTCTGGCCTATCTTTACTACGCTGGTGGTTGGCGGCGTATTTGCCACCGGGCTGGTGGTGGGGCTGGCCTGGTTGTTCGGGGCCGAGCACATGATGCTGATGACCCTGGCGCCCAAGTCCGTGACTTCGCCGATTGCCATGCTGGTGGCGGAGCAAATTGGCGGTGTGGCTGCTCTGGCAGCGGTGTTTGTGCTGATTACCGGGGTGATCGGTGCGATTTTCGGGCCGGGCCTGCTGCGCATCTTGGGGGTTCACAGCCCTGAAGCACGGGGTATGGCGCTGGGCATGACGGCGCATGCGGTCGGCACATCGGCAGCCCTGCAGGAGAGTGAAGAGTGCGGCGCCTTTGCGGCGTTGGCGATGAGTCTAATGGGCGTTGCCACGGCGGTGTTCTTGCCCCTGGCCGTGACTCTCGTGGTGTAAGGGTGAGTGTATGAGATTGCCGCTGTTTCCTTTGAGTACGGTGCTGTTTCCGGGTTGTGTGCTGGATTTGCAGATATTTGAAGCGCGCTATCTGGACATGATTGCCCGCTGCATGAAGCAAGGCACAGGCTTTGGCGTGGTGTGCATCCTGGATGGCCGTGAAGTCGGGGATGCTCCGCAGGACATTGCCAGAATCGGCTGCGAAGCGCTGATTCGTGACTTTCAGCAGCAGGACAATGGCCTGCTGGGGATCAGGGTCGAAGGCGGGCGGCGCTTTGAAGTGCTGAGCACCGAGTTGCAGCGCGACCAGTTACTGTTGGCCGAGGTCGAGTGGCTGGAAGAGGTTCCCGAGCAGCCGCTGCAGGAAGAAGACCAGGACCTGTTGGCCTTGCTCAAGGCTCTGGCCGAGCACCCGATGGTTGCGGCCTTGAATATGAGTACCGAGGTGGCGGGGCAGCAGTCATTGGCCAATCAACTGGCATACCTGCTGCCTTTTGCCGAGGCGGACAAGATCGAGCTGCTGCAGGTTGATGACCCGCAGCAGCGTCTGGATGGGATCCAGGTATTGCTCGATGAGATCCAGGGTGAGGCGCTTAACTGATTGCGCTATCCGTTAATAGGCGTAGCGCAGCAGCTCTTTGGGCAAGTGCCCCAGCATGAAGAAACCGTATAAGGCGGTTACTGAAGGCAAGAGCAGCCACCAGATTTTCTGCGGTATCGGTTCCAGTGGCATGAATCGCTGGCTCAGCGCCATGGCGAATGCGTTGACGGTGATGGCGAGCAGGGCACCAGCAGTGATATCGGTTGGCCAATGAGCACCCAGGTAAACCCGCGACATCGCCACGGTGATCGCCAGCAAACATCCCAGTAGCACCCAAGTGACGCGCATGCGCTGCGGCTGATTGCGCCCGGCCAGAATCGCCAGGGCGACAAAAAACGCAAACGCGCCGGAGCTGTGACCGCTAGGCATGCTGTAGCTGGTCAGCGGGTCGACCAGCACTTCGGGGCGTACCCGCGCAAAGAAGTGCTTGGTCAGCGTATTGGCCACGGCGGTAAATAGGGTGACCCCGCCAAAGAACCACATCGCCCGCCATTGGCGTGTACAGAACAGAATGACGCACACCAGCGCCGCGGCTAAAAGTTGGGTACCGAAGTTGCCGACTTGCGTGACCATTACAGCGGCGGTATCCATGACGCTACTGCGATGTTCCTGGACCAGCGCGGTGATGCCCTCGTCGAAGGCTGTCATGTGCGGGTAGCCGATAAACACCGCGAGCAGCAGGGTCAGGCTTAATGCGCCGATCAGCAAGGTGGTCCTGGGTTGGCGGCGAATACTGGCATTGATGCTCAGACCCAGCAGGGCGGCGAGGCCTGCGGCAACGATGGCTGCCTGAGGCCAGAAGCCTTCGGGCAGCGGCAGGCGAATTGCCGCTCCGGTTGCCCACCCCGGCAGCAGATACGCCACCGACCAGCCTGCTCCGGCCAGCAGACTGACGGCGATAAAACGCGGGAGTGGCATATCGCACATCCCGGCAACCATCGGCAGCATAGGGCGCAGCGGGCCGATAAAGCGCCCGATCAGCAAGCTGACAATGCCGTAACGATGAAAATAGCTCTCGGCCCCGCTCATCCACTCAGGGTGAGTGCGCAAAAGTGGCAAGCGCCGGATGTTCTGGTGGAAACGTCTGCCCAGGAAGTAAGACACCACATCACCCAGCAGCCCGCCGAGAAAGCCCAGCACCAGGGTTTCGCCCAGTGATAGCGCTCCGCTGCCGGCCATGACGGTAATTGCAAAGAGCAGCACGGTGCCGGGGACGATAGTCCCGACAATGGCCAGGCACTCCATAAACGCCACAATAAGTACCGCAAGGCCCAGCCACTGCGGGTTGGCTGTCAGCCAGCCAGTCAAGCTATCGAGCCATGGGCCCATGTTTCAATTTCCTTGTTCGCTTTTAAGTTTTTTGTTGGGGTTAGTGTCTTGAAGTGGATCGCTTTTTTTGTGGGAGCGGGCGTGCTCGCGATGGCATCACTGCGGTTTACCAGGCAGACCGCGTCGCCTGCATCGCGAGCAAGCCCGCTCTCACAATAGAGATCATGGGGTTTCCAGAATCAAATAGTCCTGCCCCTCAATCTGCCCACGACGCAGCGGGTTGCGGGTGCAAAAAGCAGCGTAGTCAGCGTCGACAAAGCGGTACATCAAGTGTTCATCTCGCCCGTGGGGGATGCCCAAACGAGTGGTCTGGATGATCCGCGAAGGTTGTTCTCTGACGTCGTCGACCCATAAACGTTCGGGGTCGAAACATTTGGCATCCCAATCGCGCACTTTCAGGCCCAGCGCCTTGCACAGCAAGGTTTGCCCAGCACAGAGCTTTTGCTCGGTTCGCGGCTGGCCTTGGGCATCGGGGTTGTTGCGTTGCATCTGCGCCAGGCTGTCGGGGCCCGACAGATCATCGAGCCACGGGTAAGCCGACTTGATCAGTACAGCATTGCCGGGCCCGTGAGCACTGAAATTCAGCGAGTCGCCGCCACGGGCGTAATACATATAGATGTGCCCGCCATCGAGAAACAGCGCTTTGCGCTTCTGCGTGAAGCCCAGCGAGGCATGGCTGCCCTTGTCGGCGATGTAATAGGCTTCGGTTTCGATTATTCGTGCGCTGAGCCACAGACCGTTGACCCGATGCCGAATGACCTTGCCCAGCAGATCGCGGGCAAGAAGTTGGGCATCGCGGTCGAAAAAGGCATCAGGCAGCATCATTGGCATTTTCAGGGCGGTCAGTGGATAGCTGAAAAGTGGCAGATCATAGCAAGTCATGCTTAATCGGGGCTGAACGCAGTGTATTTACTGCCCATTTCGACCATCCGCCTGCCACCGCTGTGCGTGAGGCGGCGGGACCGCTATAATCGGCCGCTTTCCTCCCTGCCAAGACCTTTGAGACCATGACTGAGTCCGTTCTTGACTACATGACCCGCTTGGGTCGCGCTGCTCGCGAAGCCTCCCGCGTGATTGGCCGTGCTAGTACGGCGCAGAAGAACCGTGCCCTGCACAGTGCTGCTGCGGCATTGGATGCCGCTCGTCTGGAGTTGGTTGCTGCCAACGAACTGGACTTGGCCGCTGGCCGAGCCAGCGGCCTTGAGCCTGCGATGCTGGAGCGTCTGGCGCTGACCCCTGCACGCATCGACAGTATGATTGTCGGTTTGCGTCAGGTGGCAAGCTTGCCAGACCCCGTCGGCGCAATCCGCGACATGAGCTACCGTCCTTCGGGTATTCAGGTAGGCAAGATGCGCGTGCCGTTGGGTGTAGTCGGAATCATTTATGAGTCGCGTCCGAACGTGACCATCGATGCGGCCAGTCTGTGCTTGAAGTCAGGTAATGCGACCATCCTGCGTGGTGGCTCCGAGGCGATTCACTCCAACCGAGCCATTGCGGTCTGCATTCAACGCGGCCTGGCCGAGGCCGGGCTGCCACCAGCCGTGGTGCAAGTGGTTGAAGTGACCGATCGCGCCGCTGTTGGCGCGCTGATCACCATGCCCGAGTACGTTGATGTGATCGTGCCTCGGGGCGGCAAAGGCCTGATCGAGCGCGTCAGCCGTGACGCCAAGGTGCCGGTGATCAAGCATCTGGACGGTATTTGCCATGTGTACGTCAGTGCCCAGGCCGATCTGGCCAAGGCTCAGCGTATTGCGTTCAATGCCAAGACCTACCGCTACGGGATCTGCGGGGCGATGGAAACCCTACTGGTGGATCAGGCAGTTGCAGCCCGGTTTTTGCCGGCGATGGCTGAACAATTTCGCGCCAAGGGCGTCGAATTGCGCGGTTGTGAGCGCACTCAGGCGCTGATTGACGTAGTTGCAGCGACTGAAGAAGACTGGAACACCGAGTACCTGGACGCTATTTTGTCGATTCGCATTGTCGATGGGCTGGACCAGGCGATTGAACACATCAATCATTATGGCTCCCACCATACTGACTCGATCGTGACCGAACATCAGGGGGATGCCCGGCGTTTTATGGCCGAAGTGGACTCCAGTTCCGTGATGCTCAACACACCAACCTGCTTTGCCGATGGATTTGAATACGGATTGGGTGCGGAGATTGGCATTTCTACTGATAAGCTGCACGCCCGCGGCCCGGTGGGTCTCGAAGGTCTGACCTGCGAGAAGTACATTGTGGTCGGTGATGGCCAGTTGCGCGGTCAGGAGCCGGTTTGACTTGGTCAACCTTAAAGCGTCAGTGCTGGCACCGATAATCGAAGCGTTACCCCGGCGCATTGGCGTACTGGGCGGAACCTTCGATCCGGTGCATATCGGGCATTTGCGTGGCGGGCTTGAAGTGGCTGAAATGATGGGGCTCGACGAGCTGCGTCTGACACCCAACGCCAGGCCGCCCCACCGCGACACGCCCCAGGTGTCAGCCCACGACCGTTTGGCGATGGTTGAGTGCGCTGTCGCAGGAGTGGCTACGCTGGTGGTGGACGCCCGGGAGCTGCAACGGGACAAGCCGTCTTACACGATCGATACGCTGGAACTGATGCGGGCCGAGATGGCCGCGGATGACCAGTTGTTTTTACTGTTGGGTTGGGACGCTTTTTGCGGCCTGCCCACGTGGCATCGCTGGGAAGAGTTGCTCCAGCATTGCCATATCCTGGTGCTACAGCGCCCGGATGCCGACAGCGAACCGCCGGATGCCTTGCGCAACCTGCTGGCAGCGCGCTCGGTAAGCGACCCGCTGGCCCTGAAGGGGGCAAGCGGACAGATTGCATTCGTTTGGCAGACGCCGCTCGCGGTATCAGCCACCCAGATCCGTCAACTGCTGGCCAGCGGTAAGTCGGTACGTTTCCTGGTGCCCGACGCGGTCCTGGCCTACATCGATGCGCACGGGCTTTACCGTGCGTCGAACTAAAAAGGGTGTGTTTCAAGGCGCGAATTGACGTGTATTGAAACACCCGAACATACGAGCAAAACGAGTTTTATATGACTGACAAAGATGTAAGCAAAGTAAAGCGCAAAGGCACATTCAAAAGCGCCCCGCTGCCAGAAAAAACCTTCAACGGCGAGCCTCTCAAGGGCGAAGAGCTGGTCAAGATCGCTGTAGCTGCTCTGGAAGACGTCAAGGCCCAGGACATTCAGGTTATCGACGTTCGTGACAAGCACAGCATCACTGACTTCATGATCATCGCTACCGGTACGTCCAACCGTCAGATCGGCGCGATGCTCGACAAGATCCGCGAAGCGGTCAAGGCTCTGGGCGTCAAGCCTTTGGGCGAAGAAGGCAAGGGCGACAGCGACTGGGTTCTGTTGGACATGGACGACGTGATCGTTCACATGATGACCGCCAGCGCTCGTCAGTTCTACGACCTGGAGCGTCTGTGGGCCGGTGCTGAGCAAAGCCGTGCAGGCAGCGCTGCTCACCACAGCCCGGAAAACACCCATGAGCATTTTCTGAAGCTCAACAAAGACCAAGAGTAAGGGTTCGCTGTGCGCCTGCGTTTGATCGCTGTCGGTTCGCGCATGCCTAAATGGGTGGAAGAAGGCTGGCATGAGTATGCCAAGCGTCTGCCATCCGAACTGGCTCTCGAACTGGTGGAAATACCGCTCAATACCCGTGGCAAGAATGCCGACGTGGCTCGCTTCATCCGTCAGGAAGGCGAGGCCATGCTGGCCAAGGTCGGCCCGGGTGAGCGGATCGTCACCCTCGAAGTGCACGGCAAGCCGTGGAGTACCGAGCAACTGGCGGTTGAACTCGACCGCTGGCGCCTGGATTCGCGAACGGTGAACTTTATGGTCGGCGGCCCGGAAGGGCTGGCGCCGGAAGTCTGCGCCCGCGCTGATCAGCGCTGGTCGCTGTCGCCGTTGACGTTGCCGCACCCGTTGGTAAGGATTCTGATCGGTGAGCAGTTGTACCGCGCCTGGACAGTGTTGTCCGGGCACCCTTACCACAAATAGTCAGCGTCCTGAATGTCTCAGCCGATTCGCCTTAAAGACCACGAGAAAGACGCACGCCTTGTGCGTAGCCGAGTCGTGGTCGGCGCAATTGTCGTTGTAGCGCTCATTTGCGCGTTGATTGTGCGGCTGTACTATCTGCAGGTGGTGCAGTACGAATACCACTCCACCTTGTCAGAAAACAACCGGGTGCATGTGCGGCCGCTTCCTCCTCCCCGCGGCCTGATTTTTGACCGCAATGGTGTGGTTATCGCGGACAACCGGCCCAGCTTTAGCCTGACCATGACCCGTGAGCGTTCAAAGGGCTGGCAGCAGGAACTCGACGTTGTTGTCGAGATACTGGAGCTCACGCCTGAAGATCGCGCCCTGTTTGAAAAGCGCATGAAGCAGGGGCGGCGGCCATTTGAGGCCGTGCCCATCCTGTTTGAGCTCAACGAAGAACAGATCGCCCGGATTGCCGTGAACCAGTTCCGCCTGCCCGGGGTTGAGGTGGACGCGCAGTTAGTGCGTCATTACCCGCAGGGCGCGCATTTTGCGCACTCGGTGGGCTATATGGGGCGGATCAACGAGAAAGAGCTTAAAACCCTCGATCCGGTCAGTTACAGCGGCACCCACCATATTGGCAAAACCGGCATCGAGCGTTTCTACGAAGCCGAGCTGCACGGTCAGGTGGGTTACGAAGAAGTCGAAACCAATGCCCGCGGTCGCGTGTTGCGAGTACTTAAGCGCACAGACCCGATCCCCGGCAAAGACATCGTGCTCAGCCTCGATATCAAGCTGCAGGAGGCTGCCGAAGAAGCCCTTGCCGGGCGTCGTGGCGCGGTGGTCGCACTCAACCCGCTGACGGGCGAAGTGCTGGCCATGGTCAGCCAGCCGAGCTTCGACCCTAACCTGTTTGTGACCGGTATCAGCTTCAAGGCTTATGCAGAGCTGCGCGATTCGATTGATCGACCGTTGTTCAACCGCATCTTGCGCGGTCTGTATCCTCCGGGCTCGACCATCAAGCCCGCAGTGGCGATTGCAGGCCTGGACAGCGGCGTGATCAGCGGCGCAACGCGGGTTTATGACCCCGGCTATTACCAGTTGCCCAATTACGATCACAAATACCGTAACTGGAACCGCACGGGTGATGGCTACGTCGATCTGGATACCGCAATCATGCGCTCCAACGACACTTATTTTTACGATCTGGCCCACAAGCTGGGTATTGATCGCCTGTCTTCCTACATGAACCAGTTTGGAATTGGCCAGAAAGTCTCCCTCGACATGTTCGAAGAGTCTGCCGGGCTTATGCCGTCCCGTGAGTGGAAGCGTGCAACCCGGCGCCAGGCCTGGTTCCCGGGTGAGACGCTGATTCTGGGGATCGGTCAGGGCTATATGCAGTCCACGCCTTTGCAGCTGGCCCAAGCCACGGCGCTGATTGCCAGCAAGGGCAAGTGGATCCGTCCGCATCTGGCCAAGACCATCGAGGGCGTGCCGCCGGTCGATCCGAACCCGATGCCCGATATCGTCCTGCGTGACCCGTCCAATTGGGCCAAGGTCACTCACGGCATGCAGCAAGTGGTGCATGGCGCACGCGGTACGGCGCGGGTTGCGGGCGTTGGCGCGCAATACCTGATTGCTGGCAAGAGTGGTACGGCGCAGGTGGTGGCGATCAAACAGGGCGAAAAATACGACCGTTCCAAGGTTCAGGAACGTCATCGTGACCATGCCCTGTTCGTTGGCTTTGCTCCGGCCAATAACCCGCAAATTGCTGTCTCGGTCATGATTGAAAACGGCGAAGCCGGCAGTCGAGTGGCGTCGCCGGTGGTGCGTTCGGTCATGGACGCCTGGTTGCTGGGTGCAGACGGCAAACTCAAACCCGAGTACGGCGGTCCCGTAAAGGCAGAGGTTACGGCCAATGATCAGTAATTTTGACCGCATCCTCTCCAGTGAGGACGTGATGCGTCGCCGTGCCACGCTACTTCAGCGCTTGCATATCGATGGCCCGCTGCTGATTTTGCTCCTGACCCTGGCGGCTGGCAGTTTGTTTGTGCTGTATTCGGCCAGCGGCAAAAGCTGGGATTTGCTGAGCAAACAGGCGACTTCATTCGGCATCGGGCTGGTGTCGATGTTTATCATCGCCCAGCTGGAGCCGCGCTTTATGGCACGCTGGGTGCCGATTGGCTACTTGATCGGGGTCATGTTGCTGGTGGTGGTGGACGTCATGGGCCACAACGCCATGGGGGCAACGCGCTGGATCAACATTCCGGGGGTTATTCGCTTCCAACCCTCGGAATTCATGAAAATCCTCATGCCGGCGACGATTGCCTGGTATCTGTCCAAGCGCACCTTGCCGCCGCAACTCAAGCATGTGGCGGTTAGCCTGATGCTGATCGGGGTACCCTTTGCCCTGATCGTGCGCCAGCCCGACCTGGGTACGGCCTTGCTGGTACTGGCGGGTGGCGCGTTTGTACTGTTTATGGGCGGGTTGCGCTGGCGCTGGATCCTCAGCGTGCTGGCAGCGACAGTGCCGGTGGCGATTGCCATGTGGATGTTCGTGATGCACGACTACCAGAAGCAGCGCGTACTGACCTTCCTCGACCCTGAAAGCGATCCGCTGGGCACCGGTTGGAACATCATCCAGTCCAAGGCCGCCATCGGCTCGGGCGGGGTATTTGGTAAAGGCTGGTTGCTGGGCACCCAGTCGCACCTGGACTTTCTGCCTGAAAGCCACACCGACTTCATTATTGCGGTAATGGGCGAAGAGTTCGGGTTGGTAGGTATTTGCGCACTGCTGCTGATTTACCTGCTGTTGATTGGTCGTGGCCTGGTGATTACCGCCCAGGCGCAGACCCTGTTCGGAAAATTGCTGGCTGGCAGCCTGACCATGACGTTTTTTGTTTATGTTTTCGTCAACATCGGTATGGTCAGTGGCTTGTTACCGGTGGTGGGCGTGCCATTGCCATTTATCAGTTACGGCGGCACTTCGCTCGTGACGCTGTTGTCAGCGTTTGGGGTTTTGATGTCGATTCACACACATCGCAAGTGGATCGCACAAGTTTGATTAAGGTGAACAATTCAATGCAAGCAATGCGTGGCTGGGCCGCTCGATACGCGTCATGGGTGGGCCTGCTGGGTCTGTTCGGGGCAGCGCAGAGTGCGGTGGCCGGCGACTACGAAGGCTCGCCCCAGGTGGCTGAGTTCGTAGGTGAAATGACCCGCGATTATGGGTTTGCCGGTGAGCAGTTGATGGGCGTTTTCCGTGAGGCGGAACGCAAGCAGAGCATCCTCGATGCGATCTCGCGCCCGGCTGAGCGTGTCAAACAGTGGAAAGAGTACGGTCCGATGTTCCTCACCGACGCCCGGGTTGCCCGCGGTGTCGACTTTTGGCGTGAACACGAAGCCGTGCTGGCTCGTGCCGAGCAGGAATACGGAGTCCCGGCCCAGGTGATTGTGTCGATCATCGGCGTCGAAACCTTTTATGGGCGCAATACCGGTAACTACCGGGTGATCGATGCACTGTCGACCCTGGGTTTTGATTACCCGCCGCGTGCCGAGTTTTTCCGCAAGGAGTTGCGAGAGTTTCTGCTGCTGACCCGCGAAGAGCAGGTTGACCCGCTGACGCTCAAAGGCTCCTATGCCGGTGCGATGGGTTTGCCGCAGTTCATGCCGAGCAGCTTCCGTGCCTATGCCGTGGATTTCGACGGTGACGGCCACATCAATATCTGGAGCAACCCAGACGATGCCATTGGCAGCGTTGCCAGCTACTTCAAGCGTCATGGCTGGGTAGCCGGTGAGCCGGTAGTAATACGGGCTGATGTGACGGGCGATCGGGCCGATGAAGGCTTGACCCAGGGCATCGAGCCGGTCAAAACAGTCGGGGAGTTGCGAGCGCTGGGCTGGTCGAGTCATGATGCGCTGCGCGACGACATGCCGGTTACGGCATTCCGTCTTGAAGGCGCCAATGGCCCTGAATACTGGATGGGCCTGAAGAACTTTTATGCGATCACGCGCTATAACAGAAGCGTGATGTACGCCATGGCAGTGCATCAACTGTCCGACCTGCTGGTTCAAGCACGGGGCAACAAGTAATGCCGTTTTTAGCGATTCGCACACCTTTGAAACTCGCTGCCTGCGCCGCTATCGCGCTGCTGGTGGTGAGCTGCTCCAGCAGTCGCTCGAGCAACCCGCAGACATCAAGTGGCGTCAGTTCCAAGCCGGGCCTGGACATCAACCGCGCGCACAAGGACGGCGCGCCGTGGTGGGATGTCGACGTATCGCGTATCCCCGATGCCACGCCGACCCTGCACAGCGGTCCCTACAAGGCTGCGCCGTACTCGGTGCTGGGCAAGACCTACTTCCCGATGCAAGAGTCCAAGACCTATGTCGCCTCTGGCACTGCGTCCTGGTACGGCACCAAGTTCCACGGGCAGAACACCGCCAATGGCGAGGTCTATGACCTGTATGGCATGAGCGCGGCACACAAGACCCTGCCGCTGCCCAGCTACGTCAAGGTGACCAATCTCGACAACGGCAAGGCTGTGGTTTTGCGGGTTAACGATCGTGGCCCGTTTTATTCGGACCGTATTATCGATCTGTCCTACGCTGCCGCCAAAAAACTCGGTTATGCCGAAACTGGCACGGCGCGGGTCAAGGTTGAAGGCATTGATCCTCAAGCCTGGTGGGCCCAGCGTGGTCGCCCGGCACCCTTGATGCTCAATGAGCCGAAAATGGCCCAGAACACCGCTCCGACCGTGTCGACCGGCAAGGTGGAACAATGGACGCCGCCAGCCCAGCAGCATGCCGCCGATGTCGTGCCTGTTACCCCGATGGTCAAGGGCCAGGGTACGTATTTGCAGGTAGGCGCCTTTGCCAATCCTGACGCTGCCGAGTTGCTTCGTTCCAAGCTCAGTGGCATGGTCAGCGCTCCTGTATTTATCAGCTCGATTGTGCGCAATCAGCAGACCTTGCACCGCGTGCGTCTGGGGCCTATCGCCTCGGCAGGCGAGGTGACACAAATGCAAAACAGCGTGCGTCTGGCCAATTTGGGCCAGCCAAGCGTTGTGACGTCGGATCAGTAACACCGATCAAAGCGTTGGGCCAGGAGTGTTCCAGGCCCAAACGCAGTTGTAGAGGTCAAGAATAAAAGCCCTTCGAGGGGCCAGGCTTGCAACTGAATACGCGGCAGCCAGTCAAAGGACTGCCTGTACAGTTTTGCCCGTGAGGGTAAGTTTCCATTAACAACTTCGAGAGACGGATGAACATCACCACCTTTGCCAAACGCCTGTGCCTGCTTGTACCGCTGATCGTAACGCCTGCCGCCTGGGCAGTCGAAATGATGCCGTCGCCACCACAACTTGCAGCCAAGTCCTATGTTCTGATGGATGCCAGCAGCGGTAACGTGCTGGTTGAGAACAACGGTGACCAGCGTCTGCCGCCAGCCAGCCTGACCAAGCTGATGACTGCTTACATCGCGACCCTGGAAATCCGTCGTGGACAGATCGGCGAAAACGATCCGGTAACTGTCAGCGAAAACGCATGGCGTACCGGTGGTTCGCGGATGTTCATCAAGGTCGGCACTCAAGTGTCGGTCAGCGACCTGCTGCACGGGATCATCATTCAGTCGGGTAACGACGCCAGCGTTGCCTTGTCCGAGCACATTGCCGGCAGCGAAGACGCATTTGCCGACATCATGAACAAAACGGCGGGCGAGTTGGGCATGTCCAACAGCCACTTCATGAACCCGACTGGTCTGCCGAACCCGGATCACTACTCGTCGGCTCACGACATGTCGTTGCTGGCTCGCGCCATCATTCATGAAGACCCGACTCACTACGCGATCTACTCGCAGAAAGAGTTCTTCTGGAACGGCATCAAGCAGCCTAACCGCAACCTGTTGCTGTGGCGTGACAAGACCGTTGACGGTCTGAAAACCGGTCACACCGACGAAGCTGGTTACTGCATGGTGTCTTCGGCTGTACGTGATGGCATGCGCCTGATCGCCGTGGTGTTCGGCACCAACAGCGAAGTGGCCCGTGCTGCCGAGACCCAGAAGCTGCTGACCTACGGTTTCCGCTTCTTCGAAACCCAGACCTTCTACCAGAAGGGCGTAGAACTGGCTCAGGCGCCAGTCTGGAAAGGCACGACCAACCAGGTTAAAGCCGGTCTGGCCGAAGACTTGACCATGACCCTGCCTAAAGGCCAATTGAAAAAGCTGGCTGCAAGCATGACCATGAACCCGCAACTGATGGCCCCTATCGCCAAAGGCGATGTGATTGGCAAGGTTGAGGTCAAGCTCGATGACAAGGTTGTGCACAGCGCTGACCTGATCGCACTTGAACCCGTTGAGGAAGGTGGTATTTTCCGACGCGTTTGGGACAGCATCCGTCTATTCTTTTACGGGCTGTTCAACTGATTTCATCCACCAGTGTGACCCCGCGCCCACCCTGCGCGGGGCACGTTTGTAGCTCAGGGCTTACGAGGCCGTTACGCCATGACCGATACCGAAGTAAAGGCGCCAAAGATCGAATTTCCTAACGTTGACTACCCGGTTAAGGTGATCAGCGATACAGGCGTGGGTAACAAGGACAAGATCATCGACATCGTCAAGAAACACGCGACGATCAATCATGACCGTGTTGACGAGCGCCAAAGCAGTAACGGCAAATACACGACGATCCAGTTGCACATCGTGGCAACTGATCAGGACCAGCTTTACAACATCAACAGCGATCTGCGAGCCACCGGCTTCGTGCATATGGTGTTGTGATGTTGCAGGCCTTGGGTATTCGCGAGCTGGGTTTGCTTGACTACGAGCGCAGCTGGCTGGCGATGCAGCGGTTTACCGATGAGCGCAAACTTGACCCGGACACGCCAGACGAAGTCTGGCTGGTGCAGCACCCACCGGTGTTTACCCAAGGCCAGGCAGGCAAGGCCGAGCATCTGTTGCTACCGGGTGATATCCCGGTAATCAAGTCGGATCGCGGTGGTCAGGTGACCTATCACGGTCCTGGCCAGTTGGTCGCTTACCTGATGCTCGACGTACGCCGGCTGGGCTATGGTGTACGTGAGCTGGTAACGCGGATGGAACAGTGCCTGATCGACCTGCTCGCCAGTTATGGCGTGAGCGCTGCAGCCAAGGCCGATGCGCCTGGGGTGTATGTTGATGGCGCGAAAATAGCCTCTCTGGGGCTGCGGATACGTAATGGCTGCTCCTTCCACGGTCTGGCCCTGAATGTGGACATGGACCTGGAACCGTTTCGACGGATTAACCCCTGTGGTTACGCGGGGCTGGCGATGACCCAGCTGCGTGACCATGCAGGGCCGATTGAATTTGCCGAGGTAGGTGCCCGGCTGCGTGCGCAGCTCGTCAAACACCTCGACTATGCTGAGCAGACGACCCTGACGGGCGGAATCGACTGATATGACTACTGCGCAAGACGCTGTTCAAACCCTGATCCCGACGCTGGACATCTCAGAACGTGCAGCCCGCGCAAGCGAGGCCCGTTCCAAAGTTGAGACCGGCGTCAAATTGCGCGGTGCCGAAAAGGTTGCGCGTATCCCGGTCAAGATCATTCCGACCACCGAGCTGCCGAAGAAGCCTGACTGGATTCGTGTGCGCATCCCGGTTTCGCCTGAGGTCGACCGCATCAAGTCATTGCTGCGCAAGCACAAGCTGCACAGCGTGTGCGAAGAAGCTTCCTGCCCGAACCTGGGCGAGTGCTTCTCGGGCGGCACTGCGACGTTCATGATCATGGGCGATATCTGCACCCGTCGCTGCCCGTTCTGCGACGTGGGTCACGGCCGACCGAAGCCTCTGGACGTCAACGAGCCACAAAGCCTGGCAGTTGCCATTGCTGACCTGCGCTTGAAGTACGTAGTGATCACCTCGGTTGACCGCGACGACCTGCGTGATGGCGGCGCTCAGCACTTTGCCGACTGCATCCGCGAGATCCGCAAGCTGTCGCCGGGCGTGCTCCTCGAAACCCTGGTTCCGGACTACCGTGGTCGCATGGACGTTGCGCTGGAAATCACCGCAGCCGAGCCACCGGACGTGTTCAACCATAACCTCGAAACCGTGCCGCGCCTGTACAAGGCTGCGCGTCCTGGTTCCGACTATCAGTGGTCGCTGACCTTGCTGCAGCGCTTCAAGCAGATGATGCCGCACATCCCGACCAAATCCGGCCTGATGCTGGGTCTGGGCGAGACGGACGAAGAAGTGATCGAAGTAATGAAGCGCATGCGTGAGCACGACATCGATATGCTGACCCTGGGCCAGTACTTGCAGCCGTCGCGTAGCCACTTGCCGGTACAGCGTTTCGTACACCCGGACGTGTTTGCCTGGTTCGCCGAGGAAGGCTACAAAATGGGCTTCAAAAACGTGGCATCGGGCCCGCTGGTACGTTCTTCGTACCACGCCGATGAGCAAGCCAAGCTGGTCAAATCCATGCTGGTGAGTGCTTGATTCCATGAACAGCCGGCTCACCGCGCACGTGTCTTTCAAGGCTCACAGCGCGGTGCCCGCGTTGCCCGCTGGCGGGGTGATCGCACTGATCGCCCCGGCAGGTCCCGCCGAACTTGATCTGAACCTCGCTACCCAATGGGTGCAGGCTCGTGGCTATCAGCTACGGGTTTTTCCAGGCGTGTGGGAAAAAGATGGCTATCTCGCAGGCTCCGATGCGGTGCGTTTACGCGACCTGCACGCTGCCTTTGCTGATGACAATATTGATGCGATTTTCTGTTTGCGCGGCGGCTATGGCTCCCCGCGTCTGCTGGATGGTATCGATTTTGAGCTTCTGCGCCGTCATCCCAAGCCATTTGTGGGTTACAGCGATATCACCGCGTTGCATCTGGCGATCACCCGTTACGCGGGCTTTGTGACCTTTCACGGGCCGATGCTTAACGCTGATCTGTTGGGCAATAAACAGCCGCCGACCGAGTCTTCACTGCTACGTATGCTCAGTGGGCAGCAATCGCCCGTCCTGGAGCATCCAGCTGCCTACCCGTTAACGACCATTGCCCCGGGCTGCGCCAGCGGGCGTTTGCTGGGCGGTAACCTGTCGATGATCTGCGCCGCTATGGGGACCGCGTTCGAGCTGGATGGCGAGGACATCGTTCTCTTTATCGAAGACGTCAACGAGCCGCTGTACCGGGTTGACCGCCTGCTCACGCATTTGCGGTTGGCAGGCAAGCTCAACAGGTTGCGCGGGGTTTTGGTGGGGGATGTGGCAGGCGTTGATGTTCAGGCGCTTGAGCGGTTGCTTGCACGGGAGCTGGGCACGCTTGGCATTCCTGTGTTGGCGGGATGGCGCAGCGGGCATTGCGACCCGAACCTGACATTGCCGATGGGCGCTCAGGTGCGCCTCGATGCGGACAAGCAGCAGTTGGTGCTTGAGCAGGCGGTATTAACAGCTGTGGGCTAATCCTGTGGGAGCGAGCCTGCTCGCGAACAGCCGTCGTAATCCGTTCGCGAGCAGGCTCGCTCCCACATCTGCTAGCTAGTTGCTACGCAAACTTTCCAGCAACTTATGACTCGGGTAGCCATCTGCAGGCCAACCCATGGCTTGCTGCGCGCTGCGGATCGCTTTGCGGGTGTTGGCGCCGATGATGCCGTCAGCATTGCCCGCATCGTAATTGCGTTGGCTGAGCAGTGTTTGCAGTTCAACGCGTTCGGAGCGGCTCAATGGTCGGTCATCTTTTGGCCAGTCGGCCAGAATGGTTCCGCCACCGTTGAAGCGTTGCGACAGCAAACCTACGGCCAGAGCGTAGGACGATGAGTTGTTGTAGCGAAGGATGGCGCGGAAGTTATCCAGTACCAGGAACGCCGGGCCACGATAACCCGCAGGCAGGAGCAGGGTAGCGCTCAATTGATCCGAGCCGGCTGAGCTGGCAGGTAGGGTGACCCCCAGTTTTTGCCATTCACTTACGCTTTTTTTCACCGCACCATCGGCCAGCGCGTAGTCAAAACCGGCAGGCAGTGTGACTTCGAAGCCCCACGGCTGACCTTGTTTCCAGCCCGAGCTTTGCAAGTAATGCGCAGTCGAGGCCAAGGCGTCGGCCGAGCTGTTCCAGATATCCCGACGACCATCGCCATCGAAATCCACGGCGTGGGTTTCATAGGTGGTGGGGATGAACTGGGTCTGGCCCATTGCGCCCGCCCAGGAACCGAGCATTTTCTCGGGGCTTATATCGCCTTGCTGAATGATCTTCAGCGCTGCGATCAATTGGCTCTGGGCAAACTCAGGGCGCCGCCCTTCGTAGGCCAGGGTGGCCAGCGAACGAATGACGGACTTGTTGCCCTGGAACGTACCGAAGTTGCTCTCCATGCCCCATACCGAAACCAGGGCCTGGCGATCGACGCCGTAACGCTGCTCGATGCGGCTTAGCAGCTCGGCATTTTGCTCCAGCAAACGCTGACCGTTACGCACACGCAAAGGCGACAGCGCGCCGTCGAGATACTCCCAGACAGGGCGGCTGAATTCAGGTTGGCTGCGATCTGCCTTGATCACACTCATATCGGGCGTGATGTCAGCAAAGGCGTTATCGAATACCAGCGGGCTGATTCCGGCGGCAAGTGCCTGCGCGCGGAAGTTGGCCTGCCACTCGCTGAAACTCTGTGCG
Organism: Pseudomonas fragi; assembly: GCF_025426255.1. Lineage (GTDB taxonomy): Bacteria > Pseudomonadota > Gammaproteobacteria > Pseudomonadales > Pseudomonadaceae > Aquipseudomonas > Aquipseudomonas kulmbachensis. Next base: position 613,192 of record NZ_CP104861.1, read on the forward strand.
GGCTGAACAAAGGGGATATCGGTACCTGGCGCGATAGTGGTCACCGCAGGGGCGGGAGGCGTCACAGGCAGGGGCTGAGCATCGGCTGCGGTAGGTTTCTCTGCGCAGGCGACTAGAAGGATGACGCTGGAAGCAGCGATCAGTTGGCGCATCGGCCAACCACGTTTATGACTTAAGGGCATGCGCAGGTCCAGGTAATGCAAATCAGATGCAGACCTTATCATCCCCGCTGTCAGGCAGCCAGAAAGTAAAAAGCCTCCCGGTCTCTCGACTGGAAGGCTTCGCGGCGGTAGCTGCCTTTGCCTTTGGCGGGGCGTTCCTGGCGGCTGCGGAACAGGGGTTGGGCAACAATGGATTTGGCCTTGTTGGGGCGCTTGCTCATGGCATTTGCTCTCACTGGGTTTAAACAAGCACAAATCATCGGCCAGATTTTTTGCATTGTCCAGCCCGACGGCATAACCCTCTGTTGCCGCTGCCGAAGGCTGCGATATGGGCCGCTGGCCCATCAATAAGCAGGCTCGCTCCCACTGGGGCTTGACCTGGAACAGAGTATCTACAAGGTTTTGCCTTTATTGCGCAGGCAAATTCAGCCGTTGCCCACACATCAACAGGGCGAGACGGCCCAGGCTGCTCCAGGCCGAACCCGCTGCCTGACCCTTGATTTGCGCATCGACATGTTGCGCATCCAGAAGCAATTGTGCCCAGCGTTGTGCCGAGTAACGCTGCAAGGCTTTGCTCATCAGTGGCTTGCGCTTGTCCCACACCGGTGGGCGTGCCTGGCTGAAAGCCTTGTCCAGCGGAATGCCTTGGCTGTATTGCAATGCAATATTGGCCAGCACCCGCAGCTCGCGTGCCAGTGCCCACAAGATTACCGGAGGCTCAACGCCTTCGCCGCGCAGGCCTTCAAGTATGCGCAAGGCGTGGGCAGCTTCGCCGTTGAGCACGGCATCCACCAGGCCAAACACGTCAAAACGCGCACTATCGGCTACCGCCGCTTGCACTGTTTCAACCGTGATTTGGCCCTCTTCGGCCATTAACTTGAGCTTTTCGATTTCTTGCGCAGCGGCCAGCAGGTTGCCTTCGACCCTTGCGGCAATCAGTTCAACGGCGTCTTGGCTGGCTGACAAGCCAGCTTGAGACAAGCGCTGGCGAATCCATTGTGGCAACTGGTTGGCGTCCACTGGCCAGATCTGCACGAACTGGGTCTGTGGCCCTTCGATAAGCGCCTTGCCCCATTTGGTCTTCTGCGCGCTGCCATCAAGCTTGGGCAGGCTGATCAGCAGCAAGGTGTCTTCGGCCGGGCGTGAGCAGTATTCGATCAGTGCTGCCGCGCCCTTGTCGCCGGGCTTGCCCGATGGCAAGCGCAGTTCCAGCAGGCGCTTTTCGGCAAACAGCGACATGCTGGCGCCCGCTTGCAGCAACGTGCCCCAGTCAAAACTGGCATCGGCGCTGAAGACCTGGCGTTCGTCGAAACCTTGCTGGCGTGCAGTACTGCGAATGGCGTCGGCAGCTTCCTGGCACAGCAACGGGTCATCGCCGCTGATGATGTAGACAGGCGAAAGATTGCCTTGCAGATGCTTGGCGAGTTGAGCGGGGGCGAGTTTCATAGGGCTATAACGATAGCGGGGCGCTTGAGCGCCCCGTATGCCTTACTGGTTTTGCAGTTCAAGTGGCGACTGTTGAGGAGTTTCCTCTTGAGCCTTGCGTGCAGCTTCAATGGCATCGGCTTCAGCCTTGGCCTTCGCATCTGCGAGCTCTTGCAGTTTTTCCAGCTTGGCCGGGGTCAGTTGCTCCAGGCGCATGACCAGTTGCTGAATGAGGTCGCGACGCATCTCTTTGCGGATCAGCAGGCTTTCCTGGTTGGCGCCAGCAATGTTGCTGCCGTCCTCCATGACAACTTTTTGCGCCTCAACTCGGTCGTTCAGTAGCGGCAAGTTGTTCTGGCCACGTACTTCATAGCTCACTACGTTGGTCAGTTGATACTCGACGGTGCCACCGTTGCCGGAGTAGGTGGCAGCGCGCTGAGTTTCTTTCTCGTTGGTCAAGATCAGTTTGTATGGCGCATTGGCGGTGAGTTTTACACCGCTGTTTTCCAGTACCTGACGCAGCTGGCGCACGGTATCGCCATAGGCGTTGCGAGCGCTGACGTTGAGTTCGGTGATCGTCAGCTGGTTGGTGCCGGTGCCGCGCAGCTGGAAGCCGCAGGCGCTCAACAAAATTGCGAGACCCATCACCAGCAAGTTGCGTTTGATCATGTGTTGCTCCCCTTGAAACCAGATAGGCCGACTAAGCGGCCCTGAAGGTCTTGTTGGGCGCCCGTGCATGGCATGGGCGCCTGTTCCAGTTAGCTGGCGACGATATTGACCAGTTTGCCGGGCACCACGATGACTTTACGAATCGTCAGGCCTTCGGTAAACCGCAGTACGTTTTCGTTGGTACGGGCAGCGGCTTCAACATCTTCACGGCTGGCGCTGGCTGGCATTTCGATATGCCCGCGCAGCTTGCCGTTGACCTGGATAACCAGTTGCAGGGTGTCTTGTACCAGCGCGCTTTCGTCCAGGGTGGGCCATGCTGCGTCGATGATGGCGCCGGCGTGGCCTAGCTGGTTCCACAACTCATGGCTGATGTGCGGAGTGATGGGTGCCAGTACCAGTGCAACAGTCTCAAGACCTTCCTGCAACAGGGAGCGGTCTTGCTCGGTCACTTGCGGTGCTTTTTCGAGCACGTTCATCACGGTCATCACCTGGGCGACGGCAGTGTTGAATTTATGATGCTGGCCAACGTCCTGGCTTGCTTGCTTGATAGCATGGTGGATGGCGCGGCGAACGACTTTTTGCTCATCGTTCAGGCTGGCGATATCCAACGCGCCCGGCAGGCCTTGGCCTACGTGGGCATGGGCCAGGCGCCATACACGCTTGAGGAAGCGGTGCGAGCCTTCAACACCCGAGTCGGACCATTCCAGACTTGCGTCAGGCGGCGAAGCAAACATCATGAACAGGCGGCAGGTGTCTGCGCCGTATTGCTCGATCATGTATTGCGGATCGACGCCGTTGTTCAGCGACTTGGACATTTTCTGCGTGCCGCCGATTTCTACTGGCAGGCCATCAGTCTTCAGCTTGGCGCCGATGATCTTGGCCTTGGCATCACGTTCGATTTCCACGTCGTCCGGGTTGAAGTAGTCCTTGCCGCCGTTGTCCAGCGTACGGAAGTAAGTCTCGGCGATCACCATGCCCTGAGTCAGCAGGTTCTTGAACGGCTCGTTGGAGCTGACCAGGCCTTCGTCACGCATCAGCTTGTGGAAGAAGCGCGCATACAGCAGGTGCAAGATTGCGTGTTCGATGCCGCCGATATACTGATCAACCGGCAACCAGTGGTCTGCTGCCGACTTCTCGACCAGACCGCCTTCATAGTGCGGCGAGGCGTAGCGGGCGTAGTACCACGACGACTCGACGAAAGTGTCCATCGTGTCGGTTTCGCGCTTGGCCGGTGCGCCGCATTTAGGGCAGCTGCACTCATAGAATTCGGGCATACGCGCCAGTGGCGAACCTGCGCCATCGGGTACGACGTCTTCTGGCAGGATCACAGGCAACTGGTCTTCAGGTACCGGAACGTCGCCACAGGTGTCGCAATGCACGATCGGGATCGGGCAGCCCCAGTAGCGCTGACGGCTGATGCCCCAGTCACGCAGGCGGAACTGGGTGCGTGACTGGCCCAGGCCTTTGGCGGTCAAGGCGGCTTCGATGGCTGCGAATGCCTCATCAAAGTTCAGGCCGTCAAACTCGCCTGAGTTGATCAGAATGCCGTGCTCGTTATAGGCGTCCTGCCATGGAGCAGGGGATTCGTCGCCAGCACTGGTGCGCACTACCGCGGTGATCGGCAGGTGGTACTTGGTGGCGAATTCGAAATCACGCTCGTCGTGTGCAGGCACGGCCATGACTGCGCCGTCGCCGTAATGCATCAATACATAGTTGGCGACCCATACCGGGAGCTTTTCGCCGGTCAGCGGGTGTTCGACGAACAACGACGTTGGCAGGCCCTTTTTCTCTTGGGTCGCCATGTCGGCTTCGGCAACGCTGCCGCCTTTGCATTCAGCGATAAACGCTTGCAGCTCAGGGCTGTTTTGCGCAGCCAGGGTGGCGAGCGGGTGCTCGGCAGCTACGGCCACGTAGGTTGCGCCCATCAGGGTATCCGGACGGGTGGTGAAGACTTTGAGTGCGCCCGCTTCGCCGATGGACTCGACGTTGTAAGGGAACTGCACTTCCATGCCGCGGGATTTGCCAATCCAGTTGCGCTGCATGGTTTTGACCTGCTCAGGCCAGCCTGGCATATCGTCGAGGCCTTCGAGCAGTTCATCCGCGTAGGCGGTGATCTTGAAGTAATACATCGGGATTTCGCGTTTTTCGATCACCGCGCCCGAACGCCAGCCGCGGCCGTCGATCACTTGTTCGTTGGCCAGAACGGTCTGGTCCACCGGGTCCCAGTTCACGGTGCCGTTTTTACGGTAGATCACACCTTTTTCGAACAGGCGAGTGAACAGCCATTGTTCCCAGCGGTAGTAATCCGGCTGGCAGGTAGTGATTTCGCGGGACCAGTCAACAGCCAGACCCAGGCTACGCAGCTGGGTTTTCATGTAGGCGATGTTTTCGTAGGTCCACTTGGCCGGCGCGACCTTGTTTTTCATCGCGGCGTTTTCAGCCGGCATGCCGAAGGCGTCCCAGCCCATAGGTTGCAGGACATTCTTGCCAAGCATGCGCTGGTAGCGGGAGATCACGTCACCGATGGTGTAGTTGCGCACGTGCCCCATGTGTAGCTTGCCGCTTGGGTACGGGAACATCGATAGGCAGTAGAACGTCTCTTTGCCTAGATCTTCGCTGACTTCGAAGGACTTTTGGTTGTCCCAGAATGATTGGGCGGCGGCTTCTATTTCACGGGGCTGATATTGTTCGTGCATGGCTACTTGTACTAATAAAGGGTGGCCTAATCCTCTTCAACATAGACCGGCGACAGTGTTGCCGATCAGGTTGGAGCAGGGGTTACAGGAAGTCCCGTAGCATACATGACCCCGCTCTATCGAGGGAAACCCTGATTGCCACATCACTCCGTTGGTCGCGGCAGCACTCTGGTTTTACAAGCGCGGCTAAGCTCTGTCTGGGGGAGATTGATTTCCTTAAATGAGGTGAACGGATGGCAGAGTTGCAACGCAGCGTAGCAACATCGCAAGTGTATGAGCGGCTGATCGATCGTTTGAGTGTGGCTCTTGATTCAGCAAAGACGGCTGTCCAATTACGTGATGAACGTCCTGTCGAGTTGGAGTTGCGAGGCTTGAGTCGTGCCGAACTGGAGTTGATCAACATCTATTTGAACCGGATCGGGCGTGAGGCTGTAGAACGCTCGCAAGGCAGCATGAACCAACAGGATGCCCCTTATAAAGCCAAGGTCATCTGGCTCAAGGACAGGGTGCAGGGGGGAAGGGTCACCCGGTGATTCAAACCGGCCCTTCAGTGAAAATCGTATTAATCAGAGGTACACCCCGGGTTGATGCATAAGGCGATTGTGTTTGAGTTTCTAACCAGCGCTGTTGATGCGGTCACTCAACCCACTTAGGCTTCGGGCATCTTTGGAGATGCCCGATGCCTATTCGATATTTTTTGAAACAACTTCTTTTACCTCCCGGAATTCTTTTGCTGCTCCTGGTACTCGCCTGGTGGCTGCGGCGTTCACGCCCGCGTTTGGCGGGCGTACTGTTTGCCCTAGGGGTGGGCGGGCTTTGGTTGATGAGTTTGCCGATCATGGTGGAGTGGAGCGCCCGCTTGCTCGAGCGAGAGCCCGCGCTGGCTCAGAGCGAGTGGTCGACGCTGGCCGGGCGCGCTGACGCGATCGTGGTGCTGGGCTCAGGGCGTGAGCGGGGTGATCCGGCTTGGGGCAGTGATCAGCCGACAGGCATCGGCCTGGAGCGCCAGCGCTATGCAGCCCGCCTGGCCAAGGCATCAGGCCTGCCGGTATTGACCACAGGTGGGTTGCATTACGGTACGCCACCTAGCGAAGCGCAGTTGATGGCGGATTCGCTGCGTGATGACTTTGATGTGCAAGTGCGCTGGAAAGAAGAGAAAAGCAGGACCACGTGGGAAAACGCCAAAATGACAGCCGACATTCTGTTGCCGTTGGGTATCAAGCGCGTGGTCGTGGTAACTCACGGCTGGCATATGTCGCGTTCAGTTTGGTGCTTCGAAAAGGCCGGTTTTGAGGTGGTGCCCGCACCTGTCGGGTTCTTGAGTGCCGACAATGCGCGCCCGCTGGGGGGCTGGATGCCCGAATACAAGTCGTTCTGGCAGTCCGGGTTACTGATCAACGAGGCAGTGGGGCAGATTTCCTACCCGTTGTTTTATCGGTAATTGAGGGGAGTAACCTGCCTGCTGTGGGAGTGGGCCTGCTCGCGATGCAAACGCTGCGGTCAGTGATGCGTTCGCGAGCAGGCCCGCCCCCCCACAATGGCTTGTGAGCAGCGGGTTATGTGAGCACTAAACCGTCTTGGCAATCCGGCTGGTGATCAGTGCCCAGCCAATGAGCAGGCTGCACAGGATGATCAGCGGCCACGAGCGCCATTGCAGGTAAGGCGTGAGGTTGTGCATGGGCACTACTTCGCCATACATGATGCCTTGCTCGAACTGCGGGATTTGCGTGGTGATTTGCCCGAACGGGTTGATCAGTGCAGTCACGCCGTTGTTGGTCGCCCGGATCATCCAGCGCCCGGCTTCCAGGGCGCGCATTTGCGCCATCTGCAAGTGCTGCAACGGGCCAATCGAGGTGCCGAACCAGGTGTCGTTGCTAATGGTCAGCAAAATGTCGCTCTGGGCAGCAAGGCTGGCCACAAAGTCCGGGTACACCACTTCATAGCAAATAAGTGGTGCGATCTGATAACCCTTGGCTTGCAGCATGGCTTGCTCGGCCGGGCCGCGGGCAAAGTCGGACATCGGCAGATCAAAGAATGCGATCACGCCGCGCAGAACATCCTGAAGCGGTACGTATTCGCCAAATGGCACCAGTTTCTGCTTCAGGTAAATGCCATCGCCTTCACCGACGGCTGTAATACCGTTGAAGAATCGCGACTCGTGACGCACTTCCTGGCGGATCGGTACACCGGTAATCAACGCTGAATTTCGATCAGCGGCAAACCGGCCCATCATGGTCAAAAACCCTTCGGCATTTTCTTTGAGCACCGGGATAGCCGTTTCGGGCCAAACGATCAGATCGGCACGTTTGGAACTGAAGGTCATGTCGCGGTACAGGGCCAACTGCGCATTGAGCTGCGCCGGATCCCATTTCATGCTTTGTTCGATATTGCCTTGGATCGCAGCCACGCTTAGTGGGTCACCCGAAGGGCTGGTCCAGGCATGGTGCTTGAGCGCCAAGCCAATGCACCAAGGACCGAGCAGCAACACTACGCCAGCCACGACAAAGGCTTTACGTCGGGTCTTGATCAAGCGTGGCAGGTTGCACAGAAGGGCTACGGTCAGGGCCAGAGTAAACGAGATCAGCCACATGCCACCCAATGGTGCGAGCCCGGCCAGTGGGCCGTCGAGCTGGCTGTAGCCGGAGTACAGCCACGGGAAACCGGTGAGGAACCAGCCGCGGAAGGCTTCCTGGGCGACCCATAGGGCAGCAAACGCCAGTGCGTCGGCCAGCGGGGCTTCGTTACGGCGGATCCAGCGCGCCCACAACCAGGCGGGCAGGGCAAAGAACCAGGCAATCGCTGCCGTGAACACGAGCATCAGCAGTCCGGCCAGCATCACGGACGCGCCGCCGAAATGGTGAATGCTGTAGTAGATCCAGCTGGTGCCAGCGCCAAACAGGCCGAAGCCGAAACACCAGCCACGACCCAATGCCTGTTTGGGAGTCAGGTCGCGCAAGCCGAGGTAGAACACGGCCAAGGCAACGAGTGCTATTGGCCAGATGTCGAAAGGTGCCAACGCCAGGGTTGTCAGTGCGCCGGCCACCACAGCCAGCAAGTTACCGGGCCAGCCGGGGGAGGTTATCCAGCGCATTTCAATCCTTGGTGTTGAGGTTTAGCGGGCAATAGGCGTCAGGCGGATCAAGTGAATCCGGCGACTGTCAGCATTCAGAATGCGGAAGCGGTATGGGCCGATTTCAGTGATTTCGTTGCGTTTTGGCAAGTGCCCGAACGCGCTCATGACCAAGCCGCCAACGGTGTCGAATTCATCGTCGGAGAATTCAGTATCGAAGAACTCGTTGAAATTTTCGATCGGGGTCAGAGCCTTGATCAGGAAATCACCGCTGGGCAGCGGCTTGATGTAGCTGTCTTCTTCGACATCGTGCTCGTCTTCGATATCGCCGACGATCTGTTCCAGAACGTCTTCAATCGTCACCAGACCTGCCACGCCGCCGTATTCGTCAATCACGATGGCCATGTGGTTGTGGTTGGCGCGGAACTCACGCAACAACACGTTAAGGCGCTTGGACTCAGGGACAAAAGTCGCCGGACGCAGCAAATCCTTGATGTTGTACTTGTCGCCGTTCTCTTGAAGGATCAGCGGCAGCAGGTCTTTGGCCAGCAGGACGCCCAGGACGTCGTCGTGGCTTTCGCCGATCACCGGGTAGCGCGAGTGCGCGGCATCAATGATCGCCGGGAGAAATTCACGGGGGGTCTGGGTCGCCTTGATGCTGATCATCTGCGAGCGCGGAACCATGATGTCCCGTACTTGCAGGTCAGCCACTTGAATGGCGCCTTCGACGATGGCCAGCGCTTCACTGTCCAATAGTTTGTTCTGGTGTGCTTCGCGCAGCAGCTCAAGTAGCTCCTGGCGGTTTTTCGGCTCATGGGCAAAGGCCTGGGTCAGCTTACCTAACCATGACTTTTGCCCGTTGCTCGATCGGTCTTCGCTCATAGCGATTTACTCGTATCCCTTGGTAGTTTCAGTGGGTGTATCAAGTTTCGTCGTCTGCATACGGATCAGGATGACCCAGTTCTGCAAGCAACGTTCGTTCCAGTGCTTCCATTTCTTCGGCTTCTTCATCTTCTATATGGTCGTAACCCAGAAGATGCAAGCAGCCGTGAATCACCAGATGGGCCCAGTGGGCCTCAAGGCTTTTGCCTTGTTCAGCGGCTTCGCGTTCAACCACTGCTACGCAAATAACCAGATCGCCCAGCAACGGGATATCCAGAAATTCGTCGGGCACATCAGCCGGGAAGGACAGCACGTTGGTGGCGTAGTCTTTCTGGCGCCAGGTGTGATTCAACTCACGACCTTCGGCCTCGTCTACCAGACGAATGGTCATTTCCGAATCGGCGGTGCGCTGGCGCAGAGCCAGTTCGCACCATTGGCGGAACTGGTCTTCGCTGGGGGCTTTGGCCTCGGTGGCCAGTTGCAGGTCAAGCTCAAGCATCGTGACGGTAATCCTTTGCAGCGGGCAGTGCGGCCAGCTTGTCTGCGGCTTCCTGTTCGTAGCGGCCATAGGCTTCTACGATGCGCTGCACCAGCGGGTGGCGCACGACGTCTTTGGACTGGAAGTGGGTAAAGCTGATGCCCGGTACATCCTTGAGCACTTCGATGACATGGTTCAGGCCGGACTTGGTGCCTTTTGGCAGGTCAATCTGGGTGATGTCACCGGTGATCACGGCGGTGGAGCCAAAGCCGATACGGGTCAGGAACATCTTCATTTGCTCGACGGTGGTGTTCTGGCTTTCGTCGAGAATAATAAAGCTGTTGTTCAGCGTGCGACCGCGCATATAAGCCAGCGGCGCAACTTCGATCACTTGGCGCTCGATCAGCTTGGCCACGTACTCGAAGCCCAGCATTTCATACAGCGCGTCGTAGAGCGGGCGCAGGTATGGGTCGATTTTTTGCGACAGATCGCCGGGCAGGAAACCGAGCTTTTCGCCAGCTTCTACCGCCGGGCGTACCAGCAGGATGCGGCGGATTTGCTCGCGTTCCAGTGCATCAACGGCGCAGGCCACGGCCAGATAGGTTTTACCCGTACCCGCTGGGCCAATCCCGAAATTGATGTCGTTGCCCAAAATCTCTTTGACGTAGCGTTGCTGGTTGATACCGCGAGGGCGAATCATGCCCTTTTTGGTACGCAGCGAAACGCTGGCTTCAGCCACCGGGTTACTGGCGAGATCTTCTACGGCAGATTCCTGCAGGAATAGATGCACCATGTCCGGCGAAAGCTCGGAAGCCTTGGCTTCGCGGTACAGGCGGCGCAGCAGGTGTTCTGCTGAAGAGGTGGTTTTTGGGTCGCCGATCAGTTCGAACTGGTTACCGCGATTGCGGATTTCGATCGTCAGGCGTTGTTCGATCAAGCGCAAATGCTCGTCGAATTGTCCGCACAGATTGGCGAAACGGCGAGCCTCAAATGGCTCGAGAAGAAAACGATGTGGTTCGATGGGTGCGTTCAAGGTCGTATTTAGCCGCCCTTAGGCAATTGAGATGAAATCAAGGATAACGCTAGCAGGTCATGGGTGAAAGGACTTACTGATGCGACATAAAACCTGTAGCCGCTGCCGTAGGTTGCGATAGCCCACGAAGTGGGCCAAGGCCTTGAAGGCTATCCCATCGCAGCCTTCGGCAGCGGCTACAGGTTGTCTGTCAGTTCAGCAACGATCCACGTAACGAGTGCGGTTGGGCTGCATCAATGTGTACGTCGGCGAATTGCCCGATCAGCTGCGGGTTGTCGCAGCGGAAGTTAACGATGCGGTTGTTCTCGGTGCGGCCCTGCAGTTCGCCAGGGTCTTTCTTCGAGTAGTCCGTCACCAGAATCCGCTGGATGGAGCCGACCATTTGGCGACTGATCTCAAAACCCTGCTGGTTGAGGCGATGTTGCAGCGCGTTCAAACGCTCTTTTTTGCGCTCTTCTGGCGTGTCGTCAGCCAAATCTGCTGCTGGGGTGCCCGGGCGCTGGCTGTAGACAAACGAGTAGGAAAAGTCGAAGCCCACGTCTTCGATCAGCTTCATGGTCTGTTCGAAGTCTTTTTCGGTCTCGCCAGGGAAACCGACAATGAAGTCGGAACTGATGCAGATGCCCGGTACGGCCGCGCGCAGTTTACGTAGCTTGGATTTGTATTCCAGAGCCGTGTGGTTGCGCTTCATCGCCGACAGGATGCGGTCCGAGCCCGATTGCACCGGCAAGTGCAGGTGCTTGACCAGCTCCGGAACCTCAGCGTGAGCCTGGATCAGGCTGTCGGAGAACTCCAGCGGGTGAGAGGTGGTGTAACGGATGCGCTCGATGCCGTCGATTGCGGCCACTACCCGAATCAGCTCGGCCAGATCCGCCAGACGGCCGCCTTCGGTCAGACCGCGATAGCCGTTTACGTTCTGGCCCAGCAGGGTGACTTCGCGCACGCCGTTTTCAGCCAGGTGAATCACCTCGGCCAATACGTCATCAAACGGGCGGCTGACTTCTTCGCCGCGGGTGTAAGGCACCACGCAGAACGTGCAGTACTTGCTGCAACCTTCCATCACCGAGACATAGGCACTTGGGCCATCGATACGCGGTTCTGGCAGATGGTCGAACTTTTCGATTTCAGGGAACGACACATCGACCTGCGGCAGCTTGGTGAGGCGAGCAGCGTTGATCATTTCCGGTAAGCGGTGCAGGGTCTGCGGGCCGAAAACCACGTCCACGTAAGGGGCGCGATCACGGATCGCCGCACCTTCCTGGCTGGCAACACAGCCGCCCACGGCAATCACCATGTCGGGGTTGGCCAATTTCAGCTCACGCCAGCGGCCCAGTTGCGAATACACGCGGTCCTGGGCTCGCTCACGGATCGAGCAGGTATTAAGCAGGATGACATCAGCGTCTTCGGCGCGCGCCGTGACTTCCAGGGCCTGATGTTCACCCAGCAGGTCGACCATGCGCGAGCTGTCGTACTCATTCATCTGGCAACCGTGGGTTTCGATGTAAAGCTTCTTGGCCATGGGTGTTCATCAAGTGATTCAAAGAACCGCGCATTATAGGGGTCATAGCCGTTGCTTCCTAGCATTGTGCGTCCGACGGCTATGCTATAGTTCGCGCCCTCTTTTATACCTCCAGATGCTTACCCGCCCACCATGACCAAACGTGAAGCTCCAATCTACAAGGTGATTTTCCTTAACCAGGGCCAGGTGTTCGAAATGTACGCCAAGCAGATCTACCAAAGTGATCTGTGGGGCTTCCTGGAAGTAGAGGAATTCGTCTTCGGTGAGCGTACGCAAATGGTCGTCGACCCGAGCGAAGAAAAACTCAAAGCTCAATTCGAAGGCGTGGTGCGCAGCTTTGTGCCGATGCACTCGATTGTGCGTATCGACGAGGTTGAACGCTTGGGTACGCCGAAAATCAGCGAAGCCCGTGGCGTCAGCAACGTAATGCCATTCCCGTTTCCGATGCCGGAAAAGTAAGGACTCTACTTTTTAGCGCGTCCTCTCCTCTTGTATAGCGTTGGGTGCTTCTATCCGCTCAACGTGCACGTCTATAAATAAGTTTGAGCTATCCGTTACTAACAAAGTTGCTGTTCAATCAGCTCTTTAGCTTGGGTGCGTTTTGTATTTGAAATTTCGAGTGTGTATGTAGGAAATTGCTTGCGAGAAATTGGTCTTCGTCTGTCTAGGATTTTTGTTGAGTTGTCTTTTTGTTTGGGTGTATTTTTTTGTTGTCAGCTATTCGGCTGGCCATTGATATTTATGTGGAGATATTGAAATGAAAGCTTCTAGTAAAGTATCGACCGTAGATCAAGTTAAGCCCGCTCAGAAACTATCTGTCGAGGCCATGAAGGTGCTTGCCACTGCGAACAATAATGGAAGTGGCGGTCATTGTCAGGGCGGAGGTGATGGTAACTGGTAATAAGGTGTTGCTGCCGGCTTAAATATCGGCAGCTTAATGGAGGGGCTTTTATGGCCAACAAATACGGTGATATTGTTAAAACACTTCCTCATTCAATGGAGGTTGTTGTTGGCGATAGGGTGCTGCCAACCTTGGAAGAAGCCGTGGCGCATATTAACGGTATGGATTTCAATCTGATAAAAAACAAACTTATGTCGGGTGATAGGCTGTTGTGTCGGAAGTGGGTGCCTTTAGAGGTTGAGATTGCGATACAGTATTACAAGAATTTTCTTTTTTTGAACAAAAAATATGCTCACTTGTATCCTGTTCTCCCTCCTTTACTTGAGGTGGATGAGGTGTGGCATCATCATATAATGGACACTCGGCAGTATAAGTATGACTGTGAAAAAATATTTGGTTACTTTTTTCATCACTATCCATACTTCGGAGTGCGAAGTGCAGAGGATGAAGTTAACCTGCACGTAGCGTTTGAGGTCATGCAGGCGCTGCATGAAGTTGAGTTTGGTAAGAAAATGATTTCTGTGTGGGGAGTAAGTGATGCGCTATGAAAGATTCATGCGTCGCTCTTTAGTACCTCTCATCACCAGTCGAATCATGCCATATTGCGGGATAACACTCTTGCTGGCCTTGGTGGCTCACAAGCACGCGAGTGACTTGGCGTTGATTTCTTACGTACTGGCGATTTTTTCTGTAGTGGCCGTGATGCTGTCAATGTCATTGGGGGCGACGGGTAATTTAATCGCGGAGCATTCGGATGACGACCAGGAAAAAACGCATTTGTTTCGCGGTGGCTTCAGCGTTTCACTAGTAATGGCTGTGGTATCACTATTGATTGGCTTCGTAATACTCGAGTTGATTGCCGATTTGCCGGGAGCCCAAATGAATATTGATAAGGTTCATTCGTTGGCGGTTATTTATCTCGGTGCGATACCGTTATTGGTCATTAATACGTTTCTCCATTTTTTTCATGAGGCGAATGGACATGCTCGAGTGTGTTCGATAATAAGATTGGGTGTCACGATGTGTTCGGGTTTGTATGTAGGATTGGCTTCTTTTGCTGCAGGTGTCGAAAATTTTATTTATTGGGCAATGGGGTATTTTTTATTCGGTGAAGCCTTATTGCTGCTCTGTCTGCTATGGCTTTCATGGAAGCGCAACTTCGACTTTTGTCCGATGTATTGTAAACGGACAGTGCGAAATGTTATCAGGTTGGGTTTTCCAATCGCTTTTGGATTGGCAGGGCAGAAGCTGTATTTTTATTTATTGAATGAAAGGTTGGCGGCAGAAGCGTCTGCGCGGGTAGCTCAATTATCGGTTTATATGTCGGTGGTGGGGCTGTTTATGATTCCTGTTGTTGCGTACTGCCAGGCTCATAGTCTTTATATCAGCAGGCACGTCGAGCAACGTTTAACTTCTTATGGGAAAGGTCAGTTGGGGTTGTTGATGTTGATTGTGCTGCTGCTCTGTGCACTGTTAGTGGTAGGCCATTCTCTTTTCTTTTGGTTGGGCGAGAAAATAGTTGCGTTCAATCGTGATGCTTTTATATCAGTCGGCTATCTGTTGGTGAGTGGTTCGGTTTTATCCCTGAGTACCTCCCATTTGCGCGGTCTGCGCGATACCCTTGCGCCTCAATTGATGATGAACCTGGTTATGTTAAGCGTCTTGGTGCCAATTATTTACTTCGTCAGTTCCGAGGCAGCCGATATCCATTTTTACCTCAGATTGCAAAGTGCAGGCCTGTTCACGGGTTTTATTTTACTGCAACTGCGTATCTGGCATATGCACGTCAAAACGGTCAAACCAGCCACGGTTTGAAGTCAAGGCAACGGCGAAAACGGCGAGCGGGCGTCGGTCGATTGCAGTTCTTGCAGGTACTTGCGGAAAATCTGCCCCAGGATCTGGGTGGCGGTTTCCAACTGGTCACGAGGCATTTGCTCTGCCACCAGGTCGGCGGTGTCCAATGCGTCTTCGGCGCCGTTTACTGCGGCCATTTTCAGCACGATATACGCCTGAATGTTATTGGCCGGTACGCCTTCGCCCTTGAAGAACATGGTGCCGAGCTGGAACTGGGCCATGGCGTGGCCTTGCAGCGATGCCTGCTCGAAGTAACTTAGGGCCTGATTCAGGTCGCGAGGTGTGTTTTTACCGTCGTAATAGAACTCGCCTAACTCGTATTCGGCTTCTGCATCCCCGGTTTTCGCTGCCTCTACGCATGCCGCAAGCGCCTCGGCGAGGTCTTCAGGCTGAGTATTGAGGGTGCAGCGACCCATCGCTGGGATCAACAACGAGTTACCGCCTGCCTGGACAAGCAGCGGTTGTAGGAGCAACAGGCAGCCCAGTGCAAGGGCGCGGCCGGTGCGGTTCATGGGAATCGACGTACCTCTGAAAGACGGGTTAACCCGACCGTGGGATATATAGGCGCGCATTATGAAATAAGCAGAGGCAACCTTACAAAGTCTTTACTCGTTTTTCTGCTGCGTGACCGCGATATCCATTGATTTAAGACGATTTTGGACGGGCGGGGTAAAAGATCAGGTCATTACGGGCATAAAAACCGGCAAGGGCATTAACCCTTGCCGTTTTTGTTGGTCACTTCAGTGCGGCAAATGCGCGCTCTGCAGCGTCCAAGGTCAGTTGCAGCTCGGTTTCGCCGTGGGCGATCGAGGTGAAACCGGCTTCAAAGGCACTTGGTGCCAGGTACACGCCACCTTCAAGCATCAGATGGAAGAAGCGCTTGAACAGGTTGGCATCGCTGGCCATCACGTCATCGAAGGTGACGATGTCATCCGCGCCGCTGAAGTACAGGCCGAACATGCCGCCAGCCTGGGTGGTGACGAATGGAATGCCGGCAGCATCGGCGCGTTGTTGCAAGCCATCCAGCAAGCGTGTGGTGTAGTCGCTCAGCTCGGCGTGGAAGCCCGGGCGGCTGATCAGGCGCAAGGTGGTCAAGCCTGCCGCCATTGCCAACGGGTTGCCGGAGAGCGTGCCTGCCTGGTAGACCGGGCCCAGTGGCGCAATGTGCTGCATGATTTCGCGCTTGCCGCCAAAGCAGCCGACCGGCATGCCACCGCCAATGATCTTGCCGAAAGTGCTCAGGTCCGGGGTTACGCCGTAGTGGGCTTGAGCACCGCCGAGGGCAACACGGAAACCGGTCATCACTTCGTCAAAAATCAGCACCACGCCGTGCTTGTCGCACAGGCTGCGCAGGCCCTCAAGGAAGCCCGGCGCCGGTGGTACACAGTTCATGTTGCCGGCCACCGGCTCGACGATGATGCAGGCCACGGTGTCGCCGACTTCGCCCAGCAGTTTTTCAACCGCGTCGATATCGTTGAACGCAGAGGTCAGGGTGTGTTTGGCGAAATCAGCTGGAACCCCGGCTGAGCTTGGCACGCCTTGAGTCAGCAGGCCGGAACCGGCCTTGACCAGCAGGCTGTCGGAGTGGCCGTGGTAGCAACCTTCAAACTTGAGGATGTTGTCGCGACCGGTGAAACCACGGGCCAGACGGATAGCGCTCATGGTGGCTTCAGTGCCGGAGCTGACCATGCGCACCATTTCCATCGACGGCACAATGGCGCATACCAGGTCGGCCATCTCGGTTTCCATGGCGGTCGGGGCGCCGTACGACAAGCCGTGCTCCAGTTGCGCTCGCACGGCGTCCAGTACCTCTGGATGGCTGTGACCCAAAATCATCGGGCCCCACGAGCCTACGTAATCCACATAGCGCTTGTTGTCTTCGTCGGTTACGTAGGCGCCTTCGGCATGTTTGAAGAACAGCGGGGTGCCGCCCACGCTCTTGAAAGCACGCACAGGCGAGTTCACGCCGCCGGGGATGTGTTTCTGGGCATTGGCAAACAGGGTTTCGGAACGAGACATGCTGGGCTCTCTCTGAATCAGGATTCGGTATTTAAATAGACAGCAAGGTGTTGAATGCCTTGGCGCGTCGAGTAACTTCCTGGGCACTTTCGGCGCCAAACAGGCCATGTACCACGGCCAGCAGATCTGCACCGTGGGCAACCAGTGGCGCGGCGTTATCCAGGGTTATGCCGCCAATCACGCAAATTGGCAGGCTGAGACGGGCCCGTGCCTGGTCCAGCACATCCAGGGTCGCGGTAGGGGCGCCGGGTTTGGTGCTGGAGTTGAAGAACCGGCCAAAGGCGACATAACTGGCGCCTTCCTTGGCGGCCTGCTCGGCCAGCTCAATCTGGCTGTGGCAGGTCGAACCAATAATGGCATGGCGCCCAAGCAGTGCCCGGGCCGGGGTCAACGGGCCATCGGTTTGCCCAAGGTGGACGCCAACACCCAGGCGCGCGGCCAGTTCGGCATCGTCGTTGATGATCAAGTGCGCCTTGTAGCGCTCGCACAAACCGCGCAAGGCTTCGGCTTCGCGCAGGCGGCGGGCGTCATCGCTGCTTTTGTCGCGATATTGCAACAGCGTCAGGCCACCATCGAGGGCCGCCTCAACAAAGGGCAGCAGTTTGCCCGCGAGCAATTGGCTATCAGTGATTGCGTACAGGCCGCGCAGTGTCATGGGTCATGCCTCATTCGTTACGAGCAGAAGTCCAGCGGCAATCGGCGCGGCACAAATTGGCCTTGCCCTAGTTGCTCGGCATCGCGCAGGGTACGCCACGTGTAATTAAGCGCGGTTTGCACGGCGCTGACCAGTTCTTCACCAATGGCCAATCGTCCGGCCAAAGCGCTGGCCAGGGTACAGCCCGAGCCGTGGTAGCTGCCAGGCAAGCGATGGCAGGTAAAGGTATGGCGGCTACCGTCGCGGCTGTACAAGCGGTTATGCACTTCGTGTTCATCGCCGTGACCGCCGGTGATCAGCAGGTGCTGGCAAAAAGGCAGGAGTTTTTCTGCGCACTCATCGGCGCTGCCATCGGGCAGCTCGGCCAGGATGCGGGCTTCGGGAAGGTTGGGGGTGGCAATGGTTGCCAGCGGCAGCAGGCGTTCGCGCATGGCGTAGCCCACTTCGTCCTTGCCTAGCCGTCCGCCACCGCCCGCGCGCAACACGGGGTCGCAGACCATTGGCAGGTGCGGGTGGGCCTGAAGCAGTTCGACCACGGTGTCGACCATCTCCAGTGAGCCGAGCATGCCCAGCTTGACCGCCGCAACGGTGGAGTCGCTGAGCACGGCATCGGCTTGCGCCAGTACCCACTCACGATCCAGCACGCGGAAATCGCTGACATTGACAGTGTTCTGCACAGTCAGGGCGGTCACTACCGGGGCGGCGTGACAACCTTGAGCCAGCAGGGCTTCGATATCTGCCTGCAAGCCGGCACCACCACTGGGGTCATGGCCGGAGAGACAGAGGACAACGGGGCGAGAACTGTAGATATTCATGGTGCGCGAGCTTACCACCAAACGGTTTTTTGGGGCGCTTGGTCCGTATTGCTCTATATGTTGTTTATAAGTGCTTGATTGCCCCGAAATTGTTATCCGGTCAATCTCGTGTTCTTCGCTGTAACGCCCTATCTAGAGCCTTTTAGTTGATATTGTACGTACTGTGTATGTGCCATTAATGGCTATGTTAAAGTGACTGCAAATTAATAACAGGTCATTCGGTCGCCGTGGTCTCAGAGGGAATATGAGGCTGCACACGTGATCGACTGAACCACGTTGGGGCTGTATGCGCTATTTGCTGATGATGTTGTTGGGCTGGCTACCGATGCTGGCCAGCGCAGTCGCTTTTGACGAAACCACACAAAGCCTGCCCTTGGGCCGCGTGATGCAGGTGTTCGAAGACGTAGGTGGCAAGGCTACTCTGGCCGATGTCACGGCCCGCGACGAGCTGTTCAAACCACACACTAAAGACACGCTGAACGAGGGCTATTCGCACTCGGCCTTCTGGGTCAAAGTGGATTTGCGCTACCAGCCGCAAGACCCGAAAGTGCAACGCACCTGGCTGCTGGAACTGGCCTACCCGCCGCTGGATTCCATCGAGTTGTACCTGGCGGATGCCGCAGGTAGCTATCGGCTGGCCGAGCACACGGGCGATGCGCTGCCTTTTGACCGTCGCTCGATCAAAGAAAATAACTACCTGTTTGAACTCGACTTCAGTCCCGGACAACGCCAGACGGTGTATCTGCGATTGGCCAGCCAGGGCTCGGTTCAGGCGCCATTAACGCTGTGGTCTGCTCAGTCATACCTCGAACAGCAGCCCGTGCGGATTTACATCCTGGGCCTGATCTATGGCGTGTTGCTGGGGATGCTGGTTTACAACCTGTTTATTTACCTCAGCGTGCGTGACACCAGTTACCTCTACTACATCTTCTATATCGCCTCATTCGGTTTGTATCAGCTGTCGGTCAATGGCGCGGCGGTGCAGTACTTCTGGCCGAACAACCCGTGGTGGGCCAATGCGTCCACGCCATTTTTAATTGGTGCATCGGCGTTCTTCGGCTGCCAGTTCGCCCGTACCTTTTTGCACACCGCTTCCCACAGTCGCTGGCTTGACCGTGCCCTGATACTGCTGATGGTAGTGGGCGCGCTGGTCATGGTGCTTGCACTGACCACCAGCTATGCCGTGTCGTTGCGTCTGGCCACAGGCCTGGCGCTGGCGTTTATCGTTACCATTTTCACTGCCGGGGTGGTGGCCTGGGTTCGGGGCCTGCGCGTTGCGCGCTATTTCGTGATTGCCTGGTCGGCGTTTTTGCTCGGTGGTCTGGTCAATACGCTGATGGTGCTGGGCTACCTGCCAAACGTGTTCCTGACCATGTATGCCAGCCAGATCGGCTCGGCGATTGAAGTGGGACTGCTGTCGCTGGCGCTTGCCGACCGTATCAATGCCATGCGCGACCTGCAGGCGCGCACGCTGCAAGAGTCCGGGCAAAAGCTGGCGGCCATGAACCAGCAACTGGCTCGGACCAACCAGCTTAAAGACGAATTTCTGGCGACCGTTACCCATGAGCTGCGCACCCCGATGAACGGTGTGATTGGCTCCCTGGAGTTGATCAAAACCCTGGACATGGGGCCAGAGCTTGAGCAGTACACCCAGACTGCTGAAGGCTCTGCGCGAGAAATGATGCACATGGTCAATGGCATTCTGGCCCTGACAGAACTGCAAGCGGGTCGCCTGACTGCGCGTCCTCGCCCGTTTAGTCTGAATGAGCTGCTGCAGGGCCTGGACGATCAGTTCGGGCCAGCTGCACGTGGCAAAGGGCTGGAATTCTCGTATGAAATAACGCGCAACTTGCCAGATAAATTGGTAGGCGATGCCGAGAAAATTCGTCAGTGCCTTGAGTGCTTGCTGGATAACGCCGTCAAGTTCACCTGTGAAGGGGGCGTGATTTTGCGTGTCACCGGCAAGCTCGCAGAATCGGGACGTTGGGCGCTGGCCTTCAATGTAATCGACAGCGGCATCGGTTTTGTTCACCAGGAGGAAGCCGAGCTGTATCAGCACTTCTTTCAGGTCGATGGCTCCATGACCCGCGAGTACGGTGGCTTGGGCATCGGTCTGGCGATTTGCCGACGCCTGGTGGAGCTGCTTGGCGGGCGCTTGACCCATCATTCGCAGCCGGGGCAGGGCTCCCAGTTCCAGCTGTTGCTGGAGCTTGATTCAGTGACTCAAACCCCGATGCCCCTGCCGGAGTTGGTTACCGCTTCGGTGCTCAGCCGAGCGCCGGGTGAGTATGTCGTTCTGCTGGTCGAGGATCCCGATAATCCTGTAATGGTGCGCGGCATGTTGCTCAAGTTGGGTTACCGCGTGCTCAGTGTTGACTCTGGGCAGGCGGCGATCGAAACCCTGCGCCGCGAGCGGGTGGATGCGGTGTTGTTGGCGTGCCCGCTGGCTCAGGTATCGGGCACCTCGATGGGCAATCAGTTGCTGACTCTGGCTGCGTGCGCGCAGTTGCCGGTGCTGGCGCTGTTCGACTCTGAAGCCCAGGCTCGCCAAGCCCGTGAGCAAGTTGATGGCATCACCGATTACTTGCTCAAACCGCTGCGTTTTGAAGAGCTGCAACACACCTTGTCACAGCGACTGTTGCTGCAGGAAAGTGACAAAGGCGCCGAATTTTAGGCGGTTATGCCACTTGTTTAGACGTAGATGCGTGCTTCACTGGCTTATTGGCATGATCCACTGGAGCCCGCGCAATGAACCTGCATCAATACGCTGAAACCCACCAGGTGACCAATCAGCCGCCGTCGCTGGACGGCGCGAACCTGTTCCGCATCGACTTGCCGTTGCAGTACTGGAGCCAGCATTTTGGAGCCGGTTGGGCGCAGCCGCGGATTGATCACTACGGGGCACTGGCGGGCGGCCCGTTGATGGCTGCGGGTTTTTTGGCCAATGAAAACAAACCGCAGTTTGTCAGTCATGACCGTTACGGTCATCGGATCGATCTGGTGGAGTTTCACCCGGCTTATCACGAGCTGATGCGCACCGCGATTGAACACGGCTTGCCGTCCTTGCCCTGGACCGACCCGCAACCCGGCGCCCATGTTGCTCGTGCGGCAATGACCTATCTGCACAGCCAGGCCGAAGCGGGCAGCGGTTGCCCCTTGACCATGACCTTCGCCAGTGTTCCCGCCTTGCGCCTGCAACCGGAAATTGCCGAGGTATGGCTGCCCAAGGTTCTTGCCACCCAATACGACCCGCGTAATGTCGACATCAGCCAAAAAGCCGGAGTCACCCTCGGCATGGCCATGACCGAAAAACAGGGCGGCACCGACGTGCGGGCCAATACCACGCGGGCCTACCCGGTGGGGGCAAAGGGACCGGGGCAAGCTTATGAACTGCTGGGGCACAAATGGTTTTGCTCGGCACCGATGAGCGATGGCTTTTTGACCTTGGCGCAAACCGACAAGGGCCTGAGCTGTTTTTTGCTGCCGCGCCATCGCCCGGACGGTAGCCGCAACGAGCTCTATATCCAGCGCCTGAAAAACAAACTGGGCAACAGTTCCAACGCTTCCAGTGAGGTCGAGTTTCGTGGGGCGCTGGCCTGGATGATTGGTGAAGAAGGGCGCGGCATACCGACGATTATTGAAATGGTTGCCATGACCCGCTTCGATTGCATGGTCGGCTCCAGCGCTTTGATGCGTCAGGCATTGACCCAAGCCAGCCATCACTGTGCTCATCGTCTTGTAGGTGGGCGGGTGTTGGCAGACCAGCCGTTGATGCAAAACGTATTGGCCGACCTCGCTTTGGAAAGTGAGGCCGCACTGGCCCTGAGCCTGCGTATGGGCCGCGCGCTGGACCATTTGGATGACCCGCAAGAAGTCCGGTTTTCAAGGCTGGTGACGGCAGTGGGCAAGTACTGGATCTGCAAGCGGGCCCCGGCAATGATCAACGAAGCGGCCGAATGCATGGGCGGTGCCGGGTATGTGGAAGACAGCATCCTGCCGCGCCTGTATCGCGAGGCCCCCGTGAACTCGACGTGGGAGGGTTCGGGCAATGTGCAGTGCCTGGACGTGCTGCGCGCCTTGTCCAAGGAACCGGGCGTACTCGATGCCTTGTTTGCCGAATTGGGCGACGGGCATGGCGACAGGCATTTGGCGCAGCACATTGCGCAGCTTCACGCTGCGTTTAAAGACACGGATGACATTCAATACCGTGCGCGGCAACTGACTGAACACATCGCCTTGGGCCTACAGGCAAAGCTGCTGCTGGAGGCAGGTAATAGCGATGTGAGCGACGCCTTTATCGCCAGTCGCCTGCAAGGCAGCGGCCGGGTCTATGGCACCTTGCCACGGGGGGTGAATGTGGCGGTGATCGTTGCTCGCTCAACCCCTCAGGTTATTTGAAATAACTGCAGAGTTTCGTAGCAGCTGCCGAGGAACGACGGCTGCGTTCGACGACGCAGTCGTCGCAAATCAAGCGCCTCGGTGTATCAGAATTATTGAGTGTTCAGGTTTTACGACGGCTTCGCCGCCGGACGCAGTCGTCGTTCCTCGGCAGCTGCTACGCAGTTTCTAGTTGTTGTAGCCGCTGTGCTTTGCTTTGCGATGCAGGCAAGATAAAGGCCTGCCCGTTCAGAAGACAGGATGCTTACCGTGACTGAAGCTTTTATTGTCGTTTCCACCGCTGAAGAGGCCGTCGACCGCCTTGCTGCCTTGCACGAGCGTGCAACTACGGCCTTGAGTCAGGCGCTCAAGCGTTATCTCAAGGATCGAGCTGAACCCTCTGCACAGGAACGCGCACTGTTTCGCTACCCGGAACTGCGTTTGACCTACCGTAGTCATGGCGACGTGCCGACTATCACTCGCGCTTATGCCAAGGTCCAACTGCCGGGAACCTACAGCGTCACCGTCACTCATCCCGCCTCCTTCCGTAACTATTTGTTGGAGCAGTTGGTGCCGTTGATGCGCGACTTCACCGTTGAGGTGGAGGTCGGTGTCAGCCAGCAAAATATCCCGTACCCCTATGTGGTTGAACAAGGCGATGAACTTGCCGGCTCCGGTGTGACCGCTGCGGCCTTGGCGCGTGTGTTCCCGAGTACCGACTTGTCCGCCGCCACCGACGGCATTGCCGATGGCCTGTACGACTGGGAAAACACCGATCCGTTGCCGCTGGCGCTGTTCGACGCGGCACGGGTCGACTTTTCGCTGCGCCGTCTGGTGCACTACACCGGCAGTGACTGGCGCCATGTGCAGCCGTGGATTCTGCTGACCAACTACCACCGCTATGTTGACCAGTTCATCCTCCATGGCCTTGAGCAACTGCGTGATGACCCGCGCTTTGTGCGCATGGTGATGCCGGGTAACGTGATCATCGAAAAGTCGATGGACTACGGCGAGGCCCAGGCCATTGCGGCCGGTGTGGTGTGGCACCGCTACCAGATGCCGGCGTATCACTTGCAGGCCAACGATGGTCATGGCGTGACTCTGGTGAACATCGGTGTCGGCCCGTCCAACGCGAAAAACATCACCGATCACCTGGCCGTGCTGCGTCCGCATTGCTGGCTGATGATTGGTCACTGCGGCGGCCTGCGCCAGTCGCAAACCATCGGCGATTACGTGTTGGCCCACGCATACATGCGTCGTGACGGGATTCTCGACCGGGTTGTACCGCCGAATATTCCGATCCCGGCCTTGGCTGAAGTGCAACTGGCGTTGCAGGAAGCTGCCGCACAGGTCACTGGCGAACGTGGCGATGAGCTGAAAAAGCGCCTGCGCACCGGCACCGTACTGACCTATGACGATCGTAACTGGGAGCTGCGCTGGGCTCAGGAACGTCCGCTGATCAATCTGTCCCGTGCCGTAGCCGTGGATATGGAAAGCGGCACCATTGCCGCTCAGGGTTATCGGTTGCGTGTGCCGTATGGCACGTTGCTGTGCGTATCGGACAAACCGCTGCACAGCGAAATCAAACTGCCGGGTTCGGCCAATGCCTTCTATGAGCGGGCCGTGAGCCAGCACTTGAAAATCGGTATTGCCGCCGTGGATTTGATGCGCAGTCAGCTCAACTCTCTGCACTCGCGCAAATTGCGCAGCTTCGACGAACCACCGTTCCGTTGATAGACATGGTCATTTAGCGATCAGGGCACTAGCATTACAGGCCCTGATCGTTAGATGTCCTTTTTGCCATGTCCCGTCCTGTTCGTCCCGCCCCACGCCGTCCGGCATCGAAAAGTCCGACACCTCAAGCTGCCAGTCGCCGTGTGGCCAAGGCGCCACCGTCTGATCCCAAGCTGTATCTATTCAATAAGCCCTTTGATGTACTGACCCAGTTCAGCGACGAAGGTGGGCGGGCGACGCTCAAGGACTTTATCCCGATTCCGGGAATTTACCCGGCCGGGCGTCTGGACAGGGACAGTGAAGGCTTGCTGCTGCTGACCAACGATGGCCAGTTGCAAGCGCGGATTGCCGATCCCAAGCACAAGCTGCCCAAGACCTACTGGGTACAAGTGGAAGGCGAGCCCACGCCAGAACAGCTGCAGCAGTTGCGCGACGGTGTAGAGCTCAATGATGGCAAGACCCTGCCCGCACAAGCCCGTGCTCTTGAAGAACCGCAGCTCTGGCCGCGCAATCCGCCCGTGCGCTTTCGCAAAAGCATTCCGACGTCGTGGCTGGAACTGGTGATTCGCGAAGGGCGTAATCGTCAGGTGCGGCGCATGACCGCAGCTGTAGGGCTGCCGACCCTGCGTCTGGTGCGAGTACGCATTGGTGACTGGTCGATTGAAGGGCTTGAGCAGGGGCAATACAAGGAAGTGCCTGCGCGGCTATAGCGCGCCGGACTCGATCAGTGCGATGACCACGCTTTTGATGATGAACGCAGCTACGCCCAGGCCCAGTACGAAAAACAGAATAAATGAGCCGAAGCGCCCGGCTTTGGACTTTTTCGCCAGATCCCAGACGATAAAGGCCATGAAAATGATCAGCACGCTGACCAGAATCGTCATCATCCATTCTTCAAGTACGGCAGGATCCATCAGTGTTCTCCAGCGTCATCGGGGGTAAAGGCCGGGGGAGTATACGCCAGTGAGTGCGGGCGGATATTGATCTGGAGGGTGATAGGGGTTCGCATAACT
Organism: Pseudomonas fragi; assembly: GCF_025426255.1. GTDB lineage: Bacteria > Pseudomonadota > Gammaproteobacteria > Pseudomonadales > Pseudomonadaceae > Aquipseudomonas > Aquipseudomonas kulmbachensis. Next base: position 638,493 of record NZ_CP104861.1, read on the forward strand.
TGTAGCAGCTGCCGAGGAACGAAGGCTGCGTTCGATGGCGAAGCAGTCGTAAAATCAGCACACGCGATTTTTCAGTTATACCGCGCACTCTGATCTTACGATGGCTTCGCCATCGAATGCAGCCTCGTTCCTTCGGCAGCTGCTACCGGTTTGTCAGGTTCGCAGATGAGTCAACGGCAGCTCGGTGCTGTTGAGTACCTGATTGAGCACAAAGCTCGAGCGCACGCTGGTCACGCCTTCAATGCGGGTCAGTTCGCCCAGCAGCAGTTTTTGGTAGTGGTCCATGTCGGCTACCACCACTTTCAACTGATAGTCCGCGTCCATGCCGGTCACCAGGCTGCACTCCAGCACTTGCGGCAGGTTGCGGATACAGGCTTCAAAATTCTCGAAACGCTCTGGCGTGTGTCGGTCCATGCCGATCAATACGTAGGCCGTCAGGCTTAAGCCCAGCAGCTTGCGGTCGAGTAGCGCCACCTGACGGGTGATGTAGCCGTCATCCTCAAGCTGTTTGACACGGCGTGAGCAGGGGGAAGGCGACAGGCCAATACGCTCGGCCAGTTCCTGGTTAGAGATGCGTGCGTCACGCTGCAATTCCGCCAAAATGCTCAGGTCGTACCGGTCGAGTTTGCTCACGAAGTTACCCTTTGTCATAACTATTGCGTGAAAGTATCCACCTTAAGTCAAAAATTGCGCAAGTGATGTTTTATCCAGCAATCTTCGCAATCGCCTGCTGCGGCCTCAGGCCTATTCTTATTACCAGAATCACTGCCCGGACATAGAGTCCACAGCGGCCCGCCGAATCAGGCCAGCCGCGGCCGCCAACCCCATAGGGTTGCCCCGGCCCCCGGGCTACGCACTGTCCAGAAGACGGCGCGAGGTGAGCCAACATCACAAGTGTTGAGCCAGGACGAAATTTTTTGAAGAAGCAAAGGGCGACCGACGGGTCGCCCTTTTTTTCGTCTGCCAAAAATAAGTTGCGTTGCAGCGTGCTTGGCGTAGAACCGGTTCTCGAATTTCCAGTCTTATATTTAGGCCCTATCTCGCAGTGAGAATCAGCATGAAATCGCGTATCTGGCGTTTGGCTACAGTCGGCTTGCTCTTTGTGAGTGTCAGTGGCCAGGTGCTGGCCGAAGAGCCGCGAGGTGAGCAGAACCCGGTTCACGCTCACCCTAATAACGGGCAGCAACACGGGCCGCAAGGGCAGGGTGGTAATAACCAGCCGCGCCCGGAGCGTGAACAGGGCCGCCCTCAAGGCAACCCCGGCAACCAGCCTGGCAGAGAACATGTTCAGCCTGCTGTGGAGCATAATCAACCGCGTGTAGAGCACATTCAGCCCAACCCTGTGCGTAGCGAACCGCCAGCTGGGCAATGGCAGGGGCGTGCGCATCAGGAGGTAAATGGCCAGGGCCATCCGGCCCCACCGGTCAATAACCTGCCGATCCAGCCTCGTCCCAGTGCCGTGCAGCAAACCGAAGCCCCGAACCGCGGCGGCAATCAGAATTGGCATGGCGGTGGTTCAACTCCTAGCCCAACGCCAGGCCCAAGACCGGGTTACAACCAGGGAGCCAATAACAGCCATCCCAATGACCAGCGCTGGGCCGGTCGTCCGTCCGGACATGGCAATGGCTGGGGTTCAGGGCCGAAATATCGCCCGGGCTATATGGTCGACCGGTTCCCCGATCGGCACTGGCAAGTGCCTTATCGTGGTCAGAATTACTTCTTTTCAGGCGGCTACTGGTATCGCCCACAAGGGCCTCGTTACATCGTGGTTCAGCCACCGTACGGGATTCGCGTAGGGTATTTGCCCGACTATGCACAAGAACTGTGGATCGGCAGCACCCTGATGTTTCTGGCCGCTGGCGCCTATTACGAGTATCAGCCCGCGACTCAGGATTACATTGTGGTCCAGCCCCCGGCTGCAGCCCCGCAACCTGTGAGCAACGGCTATGACGTCGTGGCCTACCCGGCGAACGGCCAAAGCCCTGCGCAAGTCAGTCAGGATGGCTACGAATGTTATCGCTGGGCTGTGACTCAAAGCGGCTTTGACCCGGCCAAAGTGACCTATGCACCTTCACCGACAGTGGTGCAAACCTACCGGCAGGCGCAAGGCAACTGCCTGAGCAGCCGCGGGTATCAGGTCAATTATTGAGGGGCGGGTTGGGGTTTGACCACTTCCTGCGGGTCGGCGTGCACCAGCACCTCGGCCCGAGGGTAGACCTTTGCAATGGCTTCGGCGGCACGGTCACAAATGGTGTGGGCCGCCGACAACGTCAGCTCACCTGGCAGTTCAAGGTGCAACTGCACAAACCAGATGTTGCCCGAGATACGTGTGCGCAGGTCGTGAGCGCCGAGCACGCCGGGCACCCCACAGGCCAGCTTCAGCATGTCATCGCTGACGTTGCTCGGTAACTCTTCGTCCATCAATACCGCAAAACTCTCACGGGCAATCTGGATGGCGCTCCAGAGGATATACACCGCGATTCCCAGACCAAACCATGCATCGAGTTGCGGGAAACCCACACTGGCCAATACCAGTGCCACCAAAATACTGCCATTGAGCATCAAGTCCGAGCGGTAATGCAGCGAGTCTGCGCGCACTGCGTTTGAGCCCGTGGCCTTGATCACCCGATGTTGCAGCACCAGCAATGCCACGGTCATCACCAGCGAAAATACGATGACGCCGATCCCGATCCAGGGCGCGCCCACAGGCTCTGGGTTTTTCAGTCGTTCGAAGGCCTGAAAGGCAATCAACACCGCACTCACACCGATAAACAGCGCTTGCGCCATGCCCGCCAGCGATTCGGCCTTGCCGTGGCCGTAGCGGTGATCTTCATCGGCGGGGCGCAGCGCGTAATGCACGGCCAGCAAGTTGAGAAACGAGGTCACGCCATCAAGCAGCGAGTCGGTCAGGCCGGCGAGCATGCTGATCGAACCGCTGAGCCACCAGGCGACGGCCTTGGTCACGATTAACAGACCCGCCACCGCCACCGACGCGCGGGTGGCCAGACGTAACAGGCGAGCGTGTTCCGGGCTGCTGGTCATAGAGCTTCCTTTTTTTGCTGGCAACGGCTTCAGGCGGCCGGCTGCAAACCGTACATGGCCAACTGCTGTGCGCTGCCCTTGTGTTGGATCAGGCGCGGGTCATTCAACGGGAAGCTGCGGCCCAGCTCGCTTTCGAGAATGGCCTGAAGCTTGGCGTTATCCACTTTGCCGTCTGCACCGATGGCTTCGCGCAGTTTTTCCGGGGCGATTTGTGCGGTTTTGCCCGGTGGGAAATAAATCGCGCCAGTAGCGAAGTCGACACCGAATGCGATCAAGCCCGGGATCACATAAAACAGCAGGCCTACGGCATCGAGCACCGCAATCATCGGATCGATCTTGCCGTCGATTTGACCGCGACGATCGGGGAAGAAAATACTGCCGCAGGCAGTCAATTGGGTGAACAGGGCCGCAACCACGACCCCGCCGATCACACGGGAAGACATTCGCATACAAAAACCTCAAGGACACTTAAAGGAGTGGATCATTAAGACCGCGCTTAATGCCCAACTGTTCGCCGTTATACTCGTCGCTCTGTTCTGGAGCCACCATGATTTCTTTGCCGATTGATGAAGTTTTACCTGCGCTGCGTCTGGCCTTGGCCGAGCGCCACGAAGCCGTGCTTGAAGCCCCGCCAGGCGCAGGTAAGACCACCCGTGTTCCGCTGGCCCTGCTCAACGAGCCGTGGCTCGCGGGTCAGAAGATCCTGATGCTCGAGCCCCGGCGTCTCGCTGCCCGTGCAGCGGCCGAGCGTCTGGCCAGCGAACTGGGTGAAAAAGTCGGCGAAACCGTAGGATATCGGATTCGGCTCGAAAGCAAAGTCGGTCCCAATACCCGCATTGAAGTCGTCACCGAAGGCATCCTCACCCGTCGCTTGCAGCACGACCCGGCACTGGAGGGGGTGGGCCTGCTGATTTTCGACGAGTTCCATGAGCGTAGTCTGGATGCCGATCTGGCGTTAGCCCTGAGCCTCAATGGTCGTGAGCTGTTTCGTGACGAGCAGCCGCTGAAAATCCTTCTGATGTCTGCGACCCTTGAAGGCGAGCGGCTGGCCAACATTCTCGACGATGCGCCGATCCTGCGCAGCGAAGGCCGCATGTACCCGGTGACCATGCGCTGGGGGCGACCATTTGTGCCCGGTGAATTTATCGAGCCCCGGGTGGTACAAACCGTTCTCGATGCCATCAATGATGAGAGTGGCAGCCTGCTGGTGTTCTTGCCCGGGCAGGCAGAAATTCGCCGGGTTAATCAGCAATTGGCCGACGCGCTGGGGTCGCGCAGCGATGTTTTGCTTTGCCCGTTGCATGGCGAGCTGGACCTCGCGGCCCAGCGTGCGGCCATCGAGCCCGCGCCCAAGGGCCTGCGCAAAGTGGTGTTGGCCACCAATATCGCCGAGACCAGCCTGACCATTGACGGCGTGCGGGTGGTGATCGACGCCGGGCTGGCGCGGGTGCCACGTTTCGATCCGGGTAGCGGCATGACCCGTCTCGACACTCAGCGTATTTCCCGCGCCAGTGCCACTCAGCGTGCCGGTCGCGCCGGGCGGCTGGAGCCTGGTGTCTGTTACCGGTTGTGGTCCGAAGATCAACACGCGCAACTGGCCGCCTATGGCAGCGCGGAGATCCTCCAGGCCGATCTGGCCGGGCTGGCGCTGCAACTGGCGCGCTGGGGCGTGACGCCGGAGCAACTGATCTGGCTCGACGTGCCTCCCGGTGCAAGTTATGCACAGGCTCAGCAATTGCTGGAACGCCTGGGCGCCTTGCGCGAGCAAAAGCTGACGTCTCACGGTCAAGCGATGGCCGAGCTCCCGGCGCATCCGCGTATCGCACATTTGCTGATTCGCGGGCAGGATTTGGGGCTGGCCGACATGGCCTGTGACGTGGCGGCGCTATTGGGTGAGCGAGATATTTTGCGCGGCGCCGGGGCGGACGTGCACAGCCGTCTGGCCCTGCTCTCGGGCGAAAGCCGCGCGGCGCGAGGCGGGCAGGGTGGGGTGCAGCGCGCCAAGCAACTGGCCCGGCAATATCGCGGCTACTTGCGCGGCAAAGCCACACAACCGGTCACTGACCCCGATCACCCGCGCTGGCTGGGCGCCTTGCTGGCGCTGGCCTACCCCGACCGCATCGCCCTGCAACGCAAACCCGGCGGTGCCGAGTACCGGCTGGCCAACGGGCGTGCTGCTGTATTTACCGAAAGCGATGTGCTGATGAAACATCCCTGGCTGGTGATCGCTGATTTGGGTAGCCGCCAAGGCCAACGTGAAGAGCGCATCTACCTGGCTGCCGAGTTCGACGCCGGGTTGCTGGATGGCGTATTGAGCGAGCAGGTCAGCGTTGTCGATCAGCTTGACTGGGACGAGCGCGAAGGCGTGTTGCGCGCTGAGCGTCAGCGCAAGGTCGGTGAGCTGGTACTCAGCCGCGAACCGCTAACCGGGCTGGACGAAGCAGCGCGCACGCAAGCACTGATCAATCTGGTAAGGCGCAAGGGGCTGGAGCTGTTGCCGTGGACGCCGGAGTTGCGCCAATGGCAGGCTCGGGTGGCGTTGCTGCGTCAGCTTGATATGCAGGCTCAAGGCCAGAGTGAATGGCCGGATGTCAGCGATGCTGCATTACTGGCAGGGCTTGAGGATTGGCTGGCGCCGTACCTGGGGCGTGTCTCGCGGTTGAGCCACTTTGCCAGCCTCGACCTGTCCAGCATTGTGCATAACTTGCTCAAATGGCCGCTGCCCCAGCGCCTGGAGGAGCTTGCTCCGCATCACATCAAAGTGCCGTCGGGCTCTTCGGTGCGGCTGGATTACAGCGAGCACCCACCTATTCTGGCGGTACGCCTGCAAGAGCTGTTTGGGCTGGCGGATACCCCGCGTATCGCCGGTGGTCGGCAAGTGGTCAAGTTGCACCTGTTATCGCCTGCCAGGCGTCCGGTGCAAGTGACCCAGGACTTGGCCAACTTCTGGAAGTCGACATACGACGAGGTCAAGAAAGACCTCAAAGGCCGATACCCCAAGCATTTTTGGCCTGACGACCCTTTGGTCGCGCAAGCTACTGCACGGGTAAAGCCGAAAGGGACATAGTCAGGTTTCTGCCCCTGTCGTTGAGCCGTCATGCGGGCGGTTCAATTCAAGCTTGAGCCTTTCTTGCTTGTTGCCAGGTGGTCTGCCCAGCAATATCAGGAAAGTGCAGGCTGAAAACGGTGATTTCGCCAGTCACACTTTGGACCTGCGCCGTACCCTGATGAAGGCTCATGATCGACCGGACAATTGCCAGGCCAAGACCGGTACCGCCTTCCCCTCGCGATCGGCTAGTGTCGACTCGATAAAAACGGTCGAACAAGTGCAACAGATGCTGAGACTCGATCCCTGGGCCTGGGTTGGCTACAAGTAGCGAGATGTGTTTGGCATGTTTTTCGATAACAACCGAGATGGAATGTTCTGCGGGGCAGTGCCGTATCGCGTTGGATACCAGGTTTGATATAGCTCGCTGAATCATCAATCTGTCGCCAATGGTTTTGCCGTTTCCGGTGACGTTCAGGCTTATCTGTTTTTCTTGCGCAGACAGCGAAAACAGATCGATGACCTTCAGCGCTTCATCCTCCAGGGTAATTGTCTCGAACGGGACAAGCGCTGCCGGGTGACTGACCTGAGCGAGGAAGAGCATGTCCGCAACGATTCGGGTGACGCGCCCCAGTTCTTCGGTACAGGATTCCAGCACCGTTTTGTACTCTTGTGCCGATCTCTCCCGAGTCAGGGTCACTTGGGCCTTGCCCATCAAATTGGAGATAGGAGATCGCAGTTCGTGGGCCAAGTCATCGGAGAACTGCGACAGTTGCTGAACGCCGCTGTCGAGTCTGTGCAGCATGAAGTTGATTGCATGTGCCAGTTCACTGAGTTCCTGAGGCATTTTGACGACGGAGAGTCGGTGGCTGAGGTCTTGAGCCGAGATCATGGCGGCGACTTTGCGGAACTCTCTCAGTGGCGAAAGTCCTCGTTGCACCACCGCCCAAGCACTAATCCCGATGAATATCAGTAAAAGCGGCAGAGCAATAATCGTCGAGCGAAGATAGGCGTTTAGTAGCGCTTCATCGTTTGCACAGTCCATCGACAGCAATACGGGAACGCTCACTCCGTTCTTTAACCGGATAAGTTTGGACGCAGTAAGAAAGTGTCGACCCTCGTCATCGGTATAAGTGGAATAGGTAATCTTGTCGCCGGTCGCGCTCGCTTCTTTCAACTCAACCCGAAAATCCGACAAGCCAGAGCCGAACTTCAGTAAGGGTTTTCTGAGGTTTGTCAGGTCATAAATGGTCAGGTTCAGATTGTCATGCCCCATGACCTGGTCCAGCAACGAGTGAGGTTTAGAGCTTACATCGGCCGTGTCGTCGTACATTGAGAGGTGCTGTTCAACCTGCTGCAATTTCTTGTCCAGGCTGCTTCTGGCTAGCGTATCCAGCTCATGTGTCAACGCGAAAAAAGCCAGGATAGCCAACGATACAACCAGCAACGCCCCCAAAATACTTACGGTCAAACCTAGTCGCATTGACAGACTGACCGGCTTCATTCGCGCGCTTCCAGTACGTAGCCAACACCGCGGAGTGTATGGATCAGTTTGTTATCGTACGGGTCGTCAATTTTGGCTCTCAATCTACGAATTGAGACTTCGACAACGTTAGTGTCGCAGTCAAAGTTCATGTCCCAAACCAATGAAATGATTTGGGTGCGCGAGAGCACTTCGCCGGTTTGACGCATCAGCAGGTGCAGAAGCGCAAACTCCTTGGTCGTAAGGTCTATACGGTGGTCACCACGAAAAGCCCGGTGGCGTCCTTGATCAAGCTCCAGATCGGCGACCTTGAGCACCTGTGGAACCGGAGTGTGCTCACTGCGCCGCATCAGGGTTCGTACGCGGGCCAGTAGCTCAGGAAACTCGAACGGTTTCACCAGGTAGTCATCGGCACCCAAATCCAGCCCGCGAATTTTGTCCGCCAGGCGCCCGCGTGCCGTCAACATCATGACCCGCGCATTACTGCTCTGACGCAGACGTTCAAGTACTCCCCAGCCATCAAGTTCTGGAAGATTAACGTCAAGTATCACCACGTCATAGCTATGTTGGCGCGCCAGATGAAGTCCATCTGTCCCCGTTGCTGCGTGGTCCACAACATACCCACTTTCAGTCAGGCCTTGGTGCAAGTACTCGGCAGTTTTAGGCTCGTCCTCAATGACAAGGATTCGCATGATAGGTCACCACTGTTAATAAAAATAATGAGTTGATTCAGAGAAAATATTATTTTTCTTATGGTTTTCTGATCGAAATAAAAACGGCGTTTAAATAACTCGGTTATGTGTGGGCGTACGGTCCAGATGTTAGCGAATACGGATCAGCCTAAAGCCTGTAGCGACTATAGGGTCAAGTCATGGCTGCGTGATTGAGCTATAAAAATCAGTGTGTTGCGACAATTTGTCGCGGCGGTGAATCCTGGCTCCAGCCGCGAGTGACAAGGGCAAAAGTACTTGAGTGACGGAGGTAAATGTTATTTGGGATATGCGGGCTGAGGGGGGGCTCGTAAAACTGGCGACCTGTTGATCTGTTTTCTAATGCCTTTGATTTTAGAGTAAAAACACAGCCGAATCTCAAGATAACGTATTTGTAATTCTTCAGTCACGTTGTTGATAAGTGCTGGCTTTAAAGTGTTGAACACTGAAACTTCGCGTTATAGGAACTATTGAATTGCATCGGCATAAAGAAATAGCTGCATCAATAAAGACCTTCCTGGTAGTCAGTATTGGTTGTGCACTTTTACTGGTAGGCCCCCCTGCGGTTGCAGTTTCACCTTTGCAAAGCCTGACCATGGATCAAGCACTTGAGGCCGCGTTTTCAAACAATCCTGAATTGGCGGCTGCACAGTGGGACATTGGCATCGCTCAAGGAGATTTGCAGCAGGCGGGGTTGATGCCAAACCCGCAGGTCTCCTGGGAGGCTGAAGATACGCGGAGAAATTCGCGGACTACGACGGTGCTGATCAATCAGCAGATCGAGCTTGGGGGCAAGCGCGGAGCCAGGGTCGACGTGGCCAGTCGAAATCAGGATGCGGTCGGGATTGAATTGGAGCGAAAGCGCAATGTACTGCGTGCCGATGTTATCCAGGCATTTTCCAGCGCCTCAACGGCTCAGCAAAGAGTGCTCTTGGCACGTCAATCACTTGAACTGGCGGAGCGCGGTTTACGGGTTGCCCAAGGTCGCATCAAGAGTGGCAAAACCTCCCCTGTTGAAGGTACGCGCGCAGAGGTTCAGCTTTCAGAAGTGCGCCTGGAGCTGCGGCGAGCTGAGCGGGATGAGGCTAGTGCGCTCCAGCAGCTCGCTCTAGTCATGGGGGCGCCTTTGCCAGTATTTCTGGTCGTGGGTGATTCAAGCCGGTCCATGCCAGCGGTACCGGACCCGTTATTGCTGCTTGATCGCATCGACAGGACCGCAGAGCTGCGATTGGCAGCGCTGCAAATTGATCAACGGGAAGCCTCTCTTGAGTTGGAGAGGGCGCAACGTATTCCGGATCTGACGGTAAGTGTAGGCAGCCAATACGATGCGCTCGAGCGCGAGCGGGTGAATGTCGTGGGGCTGTCTATGCCCATCCCATTGTTTAACCGTAACCAGGGCAATGTTTTGGCCGCCGCCCGCCGTACCGACCAAGCCCGTGATCTTCGCAACGCCAGCGAGCTACGTCTGCGCACAGAAATCCAGACCACGCTGGATCAATGGCGGACTGCCAATACGGAAGTTGCTTCGTTTAATCAAACCATCCTGCCTGCCGCGCAAAGTGCCGTCGATACCGCTACGCGCGGCTTCGAAATGGGCAAGTTTAACTTTCTGGACGTTCTTGATGCACAGCGCACCTTAATCAGTGCCCGCACCCAATACATCCAGGCCATTACCGAGGCGACCAACGCCTGGGTGCGCATCGAGCGAATTTTCGGTGATATCGCTCCGATCACTCGTACCCCTTGAATTTCATAAAACGTTTTTTTACCGCGGCTCTACATCGTTCGTCACGGTCAATCCGTGACTGTCGACTGGGCGGTGGAAGGAGTCACCATGGACAAAAAACTAAGCATCGTCACTGCACTGACTTTGACGGTGGGTATCGCTATCGGCTCATTGTGGATAGGCAGCCCTTTGGCTCCGTCGACGGAAGTTCAAGCCTTGGAAGACAAGGGCCATGACGATCACGGCGATGAAGCCGAGGGTAATAAATCGGCTGAGGGCAAACATGCCGAAGGTGAGGCGTCAGAGGGAAACCTGACTCTAAGTGAAGAGCAGATCACTGCAGCTGGCATCCAGTTAGTCGAAGCCAAGGCTCGGAACATTAGCCTCTCATTGTCCTTTCCCGGAGAAGTTCGATTCGATGAAGACCGAACGGTGCATGTGGTGCCCCGAGTGGCCGGGGTCGTCGAATCGGTCCATGTCAATCTCGGGCAACAGGTGAAAAAAGGGCAGCTCCTTGCCGTTATCGCCAGCCAACAAATTTCGGATCAGCGCAGTGAGCAAGCCTCCGCACAACGTCGCCTGGAGTTGGCGCGCACCACTTACGAGCGCGAGCGACAGCTATGGCAGGACAAGATCTCTGCCGAACAGGATTTCCTGCAAGCCCGGCAGGCTTTGCAAGAAGCCGAAATAGCCCTCACTAATGCTCGTCAGAAAATCAGTGCACTCAGTGGCAGCTCGGTGGCCAGCGGCGGTAACCAATATGAGTTGCGCTCGCCGTTCGATGGCGTTGTGGTTGAGAAACACTTGGGCATTGGCGAGGTTGTCAGCGAAACAACCAACGCCTTCATCCTCTCGGATCTGTCACGGGTGTGGGTGACCTTTGGGGTCTCGCCCAAGGATTTGAACAGGGTACTGGTGGGAAACACGGTCACGGTCATGGCTGCGGAACTGAACGCCGAAGTCTCTGGAACCGTGGCCTATGTTGGCAGCCTGTTGGGCGAGCAAACCCGAACTGCAACGGTCCGGGTGACCTTGGCCAACCCACAAGGCGCCTGGCGTCCTGGGTTATTCGTGAACGTACGAGTTGCCACGGATACCCGGCAAGCAAAGGTCACGGTACCGCAAGCCGCTGTCCAGACGGTTGAGGACAAACAAACGGTTTTCGTCCGCACCAATGATGGGTTCAAGGCTCAGCCAGTGCAGACCGGCGGCCGTTCGCAGGGGTTGGTCGAGATCACACAAGGGCTGGAACCCGGTGTTCAAGTTGCCGCTGGGGCCAGCTTCATTTTGAAGTCAGAGCTGGGTAAAGCCTCCGCTGAACACGCTCACTGATCTGCCACTTCCACGAGAAGGTTCTCATGTTCGAACGCCTGATCCAATTTGCCATCGAGCAGCGCATCATCGTGCTGCTCGCGGTTCTCCTTATGGCCGGCCTTGGTATTTCAAGCTACCAGAAGCTGCCAATCGACGCCGTTCCAGATATCACCAACGTCCAGGTGCAAATCAACACGGGGGCGGCAGGTTTCTCGCCACTGGAGACCGAGCAGCGCATCACGTTCCCCATTGAAACCGCTATGGCCGGCCTGCCAGCTCTAGAGCAGACCCGCTCGCTATCACGCTCGGGTTTGTCGCAAGTCACTGTAATTTTCAAGGAAGGCACCGATTTATTCTTCGCCCGGCAATTGGTCAATGAGCGATTACAGGTGGCCAAGGAACAACTGCCCGAAGGTGTGAAAGCTGTTTTGGGGCCGATATCTACTGGCCTGGGGGAGATTTTCCTATGGACGGTCGAGGCCCAGGAAGGAGCCGTCAAGGAGGACGGGAATCCCTATACACCGACGGACTTGAGGGTGATCCAGGACTGGATCATCAAACCTCAGATGCGTAACGTTCCGGGCGTCGCTGAAATCAATACCATTGGCGGGTTTGCCAAGGAGTACCAGATTGCCCCCGATCCAAAACGCCTGGCGGCTTACAAGCTGACTCTGACTGACCTAGTGACAGCGCTGGAGCGCAATAATGCCAATGTTGGCGCCGGTTTCATTGAGCGCAGCGGTGAGCAACTGCTGATCCGTGCTCCCGGCCAGGTGGCGACCACTGAAGACATCGCCAATATCGTAATGGCCAACGTCGATGGCACGCCCATCCGTATAAAGAATGTGGCGACCGTGGATATTGGTCGTGAAATGCGCACCGGAGCGGCGACCGAAAACGGCCGTGAAGTTGTACTCGGTACGGTCTTCATGCTGATCGGCGAGAACAGCCGTACCGTGTCTCAGGCGGTTGCCGCCAAGTTGGAGCAAATCAATCGTTCACTGCCCAAAGGGGTGGCAGCAGTTCCCGTATACGACCGCACCAACCTGGTGGACAAGGCTATTGCCACGGTCAAGAAGAACCTGATTGAAGGTGCGATCCTGGTAATCGCGGTTCTATTCCTGTTCCTGGGCAACATTCGCGCTGCACTCATCACGGCGATGGTCATCCCGTTGGCGATGTTGTTTACCTTCACGGGTATGTTCGCCAACAAAGTCAGTGCCAACCTGATGAGTCTTGGTGCTCTGGACTTCGGCATCATCGTCGACGGAGCGGTGGTGATTGTCGAGAATGCCATCAGGCGTCTTGCTCATGCTCAGCAGCGTCACGGACGCATCCTCACGCGCTCCGAACGCTTTCACGAAGTGTTTGCTGCCGCCAGGGAGGCCCGTCGACCGCTGATTTTTGGTCAGTTGATCATCATGGTTGTTTACCTGCCAATTTTCGCCCTGACCGGCGTTGAAGGGAAAATGTTCCACCCTATGGCGTTTACCGTCGTGATCGCCTTGCTTGGCGCCATGCTGCTGTCCGTCACCTTTGTTCCTGCTGCAATTGCCATGTTCGTGACGGGCAAGGTCAAGGAAGAAGAGAACGTGATCATGCGTGGGGCGCGTCGGGTGTATGCACCCGCTCTGGATTGGGTCATGCGCCATCGATCACTGGCATTTGCCATGGCTTTGGTCGTCATCGCTGCGTGTGCTGGCGTCGCCAGTCGAATGGGCAGCGAGTTTGTGCCGAGCTTGAGCGAAGGTGATTTTGCCCTGCAAGCCTTGCGGGTTCCCGGCACCAGCTTGACGCAATCGGTGGAAATGCAGCAGCGCCTGGAAAAGCTGGTGCTGGAAAAGGTGCCGGAAGTCGAGCGGATGTTTGCTCGTACCGGTACCGCAGAAATTGCCTCAGATCCAATGCCACCTAACATCTCTGACAGTTATGTGATGCTCAAGCCGAAGGATCAATGGCCAGATCCGGGGAAATCCCGGGAGGTGTTGATAGACGAGATCCAGAAAGCTGCGGCCATTATGCCCGGTAGCAACTATGAGGTTTCCCAGCCGATTCAATTACGGTTTAACGAATTGATCTCAGGCGTGCGCAGTGATGTGGCGGTCAAGGTTTTTGGCGATGACATGGAGGTGCTTAACAGCACCGCTGCGAAAATTGCCGCGTCCATGCAGAGGGTTGATGGCGCCTCTGAGGTCAAAGTCGAGCAGACGACAGGGCTGCCGGTGCTGACCATCAACATCGATCGTGACAAAGCTGCGCGTTACGGCCTGAACGTTGGGGATGTGCAAGACACCATTGCGGTTGCAGTCGGTGGCCGCCAGGCCGGTACGATGTATGAAGGCGATCGGCGCTTCGACATGGTCGTGCGTTTGTCTGACGCGATGCGCAAGGATATGGATGGGTTGTCCACACTCTTGATCCCGGTCCCGGCGCTGCTTGGCAGCAATGCAGGCCAGATTGGGTTTATTGCTCTTTCAGAGGTGGCGAGCCTTGATCTGGTGTTGGGGCCAAATCAGGTCAGTCGTGAAAACGGTAAACGTCTGGTTATTGTCAGCGCCAACGTGCGTGGACGAGATATTGGTTCATTCGTAAAGGAAGCCACAAAGGCGATTGATCAGGAGGTGCCGATCCCTGCGGGTTACTGGACCAGTTGGGGGGGGCAATTCGAGCAACTTCAATCCGCTGCCAAACGCCTGCAAGTCGTTGTGCCGGTGGCCTTGCTCCTGGTCTTCGCCCTGCTGTTCATGATGTTCAACAATTTGAAGGATGGATTGTTGGTGTTCACCGGGATTCCCTTTGCGCTGACGGGTGGAGTCATGGCTTTGTGGCTGCGCGATATTCCACTGTCAATTTCGGCCGGTGTTGGTTTTATTGCGTTGTCAGGTGTGGCGGTGCTGAACGGCCTGGTGATGATCGCTTTCATCCGCAATCTGCGTGAGGAGGGGTATTCGTTGAGCTCTGCTATCAATGAGGGAGCCCTGACACGTCTACGCCCGGTGTTGATGACTGCACTGGTGGCCTCTCTGGGTTTTATTCCTATGGCTTTGGCCACCGGAGCCGGGGCTGAAGTCCAACGACCGCTGGCGACAGTGGTGATTGGCGGCATCCTGTCTTCAACTGCGTTAACCCTGTTGATATTGCCTGCGTTGTATCACTGGGCGCACCGTCGGGACGAGGATGCAGTGCAAGAGAACAAAAAAGCCAACGTTTAGATGCCTTCAACTGGCCCGCTGAAGTTATCCGGCAGCGGGCTTTAAAGTTGGCAAAGATGACCAGTATGTAATCTGGGTGCCACCGTGACGTTAGGTTCGGATTGATACGCTAGTGGCTGAATAAATATGAGGCGTCACTATGAACATTACTCGGATTTGCGCGCTTGCAGGCGTGTTGTTATTTTCTTCTGCTGCCTTGGCGGAAGGTGGCGGAGACCGGACGTTTGCTAAAGCCACGCAAGCGACTGATCAGGTCATGGAAAAGTATGTTGCCAATGAAGTAAGGAATCCCACGCTAGTATCAAGCGATAGTCGCGTTGAGGCGGATAAATAACGCGTATAGCGTTGAGTGTAAACAACCCGTCCCATTTTTGTGAGGCGGGTTACTTATAAAAAGGTTCATTACATATTCGTAAATCGAACGCCGTACTCTTGAACTTGGCCGTGTTAAGGCAATGATTGTATCAGGTGCAAAAATATGAAATTCATCATCACCCTCGCTTTCGCAAGCACACTGGCGATCTCTTTCAGCGCACTTGCAGGCGTTGGAGTGGACAAGGCTTTTGAGAAAAAAATGATTGCGAATGCCAAAGCCATGGAGGCGTATGCTGTCAGCCAGGGAAAGAGTGCCCCTGTAGCGAAGCATTACACATACGGAATGAAGTTGGATGTCGTAAAGATAATCAGTGTCGTGCAGCCTGCTAACGTCTGCGCAGTGGTGCCAGCGGCAATGACTTATGAAGATACACAGGGGCAACTGAATACGCTTAAATATACCGTGGCAGGTCACTGTAAGAAATAAGGTTGCCCGCCACTGCGTTTTTATCAGGTTAATTAATAACGACGGTTAGTCATTCGGATGCAGGCGTGTCGAGCGATTACGATGAAGAAGGTATTTTCAAAAAAAGACGCCCCGAAGGACGTCATAATGCCCAACATCATCAAGAAGTAATAGCGCTTCCAAAGATGCCGGTTATTTAAACTTTACCGCCGTGAGCCCAGATGATTGCAGACGTGTTACTTATCCTTGGAGGGCTCGCCAGATGCGCTGGCTACATCCCTGTTGGCTCCCAACAATTATAGATACCTCAACCTTACGCGTAGATGATTGAAGCATTACTTTTTTGTAATTTTCGGGGGCAGCGGCTTGAGATACTTCAAGCGTGGGAGCAAGCCTGCTCGCGAAGATCATTCGCGAGCAGGGGGCTTGGCCTGGAACAGGGTATCCGATGTGCCGTGGTACAGGTGCTGTTTGCCTATAGTTATACGTCGTCATACAACTATAGGCAAAAAACAATCAGTGCTGCAATATTTTGGACAGAAAGCTGCGTGCCCGATCAGAGCGCGGAGCGCTGAAGAACTCTTCCGACTTCACGTCTTCAATAATTTCGCCGCCGTCCATAAACACGATGCGATCCGCCACTTTGCGGGCGAAGCCCATTTCGTGGGTGACGCACATCATGGTCATGCCCTCGCCAGCCAGTTCGACCATCACATCCAGTACCTCGTTGACCATCTCCGGGTCCAGTGCCGAGGTCGGCTCATCGAACAGCATTGCGATGGGGTCCATGGCCAGGGCGCGGGCAATCGCTACCCGTTGCTGCTGGCCGCCGGACAACTGAATCGGGTACTTGTGGGCATGGCTCTTGAGGCCGACCCGTTCCAGCAGGGCCATGCCCTTTTTTGTTGCCGCGTGGCGATCGCGGCCCAGTACCTTGATCTGCGCCAGGTTGAGGTTGTCGATGATAGTCAGGTGCGGGAACAGCTCGAAATGCTGGAACACCATGCCCACCCGGGCACGCAGTTTCGGCAAGTCGACGCCCTTGCCGGTGACAGGCTGGTTCTCGATAAAAATCTCACCCTCTTGCACCGGCTCCAGACCGTTGACGCATTTGATCAGGGTGCTCTTGCCCGAGCCGGAGGGGCCGCACACCACCACGACTTCGCCGCGGGAAAGCGCTGTGGTGCAGTTCTTCAGGACCTGGAAGTTCCCGTACCATTTGCTCAGGTTGTTCATCTGGATCATGCGGTTTTCCCTACGTTTGTTTTCAAGCGTTTGCTCAGGCTGGACAGCAGGTAACAGATCACCAGATAGACCAAGGCTACGAACAGATAGAGTTCCACCAGGCGGCCGTCACGTTGCGCGAACTTGCTCGCGGCACCCGTGAAATCGGCGATGGACAGCACGTATACCAATGAGGTGTCTTGAAACAGGATGATGGTCTGGGTCAGCAGCAACGGTGCCATGCGGCGTAATGCCTGCGGCAGGATGACGTAAATCATCGATTGCGTCGGGCGCAGGCCAAGGGCTGCGGCCGCCTGTTTCTGGCCACCGCTGATGCTCTGGATACCACCGCGAATAATCTCGCTGTAATACGCGGCCTCGAACATACAGAACGTCACGAATGCAGTGACCACCGGCCCGATCTGCACTGGCCGTTCAGTGCCGAATGCCATTTGCAGCAACAGGGGCATCAGGAAGTAGAACCAGAAAATCACCAGCACCAGAGGGATGCTGCGCATGACCGTGACATAGCCCAAGGCAAAACCACGCATCACGCGGTTGTGCGACAGACGCATGATTGCCAGCAAGGTGCCCGCGACAATACCCACCGACATGGCGACGAAGGTCAGCAGCAGGGTGAATTTGAGGCCGTTCCACAGCGCGGGCATGGCCCGGACAATAACGCTTGGATCTAAATCGAACATGACTACCTCGTCGCGCCGCGAATGGTCAGGGAACGTTCTATATGGCCCATGACGAAAGTCACCAGCAGCGAAATGACCACGTAAATCACGGTCGCGGCGGTGAATGCTTCGAAGGTGTTGAACGAGTACTCGCTGATGTTGCGCGCTTGCGCGGTCAACTCCATCAGACCGATTGTCAGCGCCACCGATGAGTTCTTCAGGGTGTTAAGCGCTTCGGAGGTCAGGGGCGGAAATACCACGCGGATCGCTTGCGGCAACAGCACTTGCAGGTACATCTGGGTTGGCCGCAGCCCCAGCGCCAGTGCGGCGCCACGCTGCCCGACAGCAACCGACTCAATCCCAGCCTTGAACAACTCGGACAGCTTGGCCGAGGTGAACAGGGTCAGGGCCACGACCGCACTGAAGAACGAGGGGTAGGGCAAGTCCTGCTTGAGGTAGTCACCGACCGATACGGGCACCAGCTCAGGCAGCACGAAGAAGCAGATAAACATCTGCACCAGCAAAGGGATGTTGCGAAACACTTCCGTGTACAGGTTGCACAGCCACACCACCGGGCGCAGTGTCGTGGTGCGCAGAGTCCCGACCAGGCCACCGATCAGAAACGCCAGAACGAACGCGACAACAGTGGTCGCCAAGGTCCAGCTGGTTCCGTTAATCAGCCAGTGCAGATACGACGAAGACTCTCCAGGAGCGGACTCCCAGAAAACACTCCAATTCCAGTTGTAATCCATGAAAGCATCAACCTTTGAAAGGGAATACAAATCGCAGCACACCTTGGCCCTGGCCACTCAAGCTCGGGCTTGAATGACCGGAGTCAGGGCGCGCCTGACAGGTTGGAATCAGACGCCGGTATCGTTCGGGTGGGCGATGGCTTCTTTCAATGCATCACTCATTGGCAGGTTGATCACGGCGTTCTTCGGTGGGATCGGCTGCTGGAACCATTTCGGGTATTGGGTCTCGATAACGCCAGTGCTGTACAGGTTGCGCAAAACGTCGTCGGCAAAGGTTTTGAATTGCGGATCGTTCTTGCGGATACCGATGGCATAGGGTTCAGCGGACATCGGTTCGGACAGCAAGGTGTAGGCATCCGGGTTGCGGCTTTGGGCAATGGTCGCCATCAACTGCACATCGTCGTTGATGTAGGCCACGGCGCGGCCGGTCTCCAGCATCAGGAAGGCTTCACCACCGTCCTTGGCATTGAGGATCTTCAGGCCCAGCTGTTTTTCGCGGTTCAGGTTTTTGGTGATCCACTCACCGCTGCCGCCTGTAATTACCACCACCGCCTTGCCTTTTAGATCGTCAACGTTATTGATTCCTGCGGCCTTCTTCACTGCGTATTTGGCACTGGCCACATAGCTGGTGAGCAGGAAACCGATCTGCTTCTGGCGCTCGACGGTGTTGGTGGTGACGCCGCATTCCAGGTCGATGGTGCCGTTGATCAGCAACGGGGTACGGGTGGCCGCGACCACCGAGACGTACTCAGTCTTGAGGTTGGGTTCACCGACCTTGACCTTGATCTGATCCACGATCTTCTGGCACAGCTCGATGCTGTAGCCGATTGGCTGCTGGGCATCGTTGAGGTAGGAGAAGGGCAGCGACGCATCGCGATAGCCGAGGGTGACAGTGCCCGACTCCTTGATTTTTTTCAGCGTTCCGGTGAGGTCATCAGCCTGCACGGTGGCGCACAGACCTGCAGCGATGACGAGGGCAAGCAGCTTTTTTTTGTGATCGAACATGAACATCTCCGACTATTGTTATGGCAGCTTTGGCACAGCAGAAGGGCGAAGGCTTTAGCGCAGGGCGCTCAAGGCTTCATTGATACGTACGACAGCTTTTTTTATTTGGTCGCGAGATGTAGCGAACGACAACCGGAAATACCCCGGCAAGCCGAACGCGAGGCCCGGTACTACAGCCACACCAGCCTGATCGAGCAGGTAGGCGGACAGTTCAACATCATCATTAATGACCTGACCTTGTGGGGTTGCGCGGCCCAGCAACTGGCTGCACTCGGGGAAGGCATAAAAGGCCCCGGCCGGAGCACTCAGGCGCAACCCCTCGCATTGACTCAAACCCTCCACCAGCAAGCGACCGCGCTCGGCGTACTCGGTGGCACTGCGGCTGACGAAGTCTTGCGGGCCTTCAAGGGCGGCGCGGGACGCCTCCTGGGAAATGGCGCTGGCACCTGATGTGCTCTGCGACTGGATTTTGCTGATGGCGGTGATCAGTGCCTTGGGGCCTGCGCCGTAACCGATGCGCCAGCCTGTCATGGCGTAGGCCTTGGCGACCCCGTTGATCAGCAGCGTACGCTCGCGCAGCTGTGGGCAAGCATTGGCGAACGAAACAAATGGCTGGTCAGCCAGCAACACATGCTCATAGATCTCATCGGACATCACCAGCACGTTGGGGAAGTCCTCCAGCACCTGGCCCAACGCCTGCAGCTCTGCCTTGGAATAGATGGCACCGCTGGGGTTGGAGGGCGAGTTGAGAACCAGCCAACGGGTTTTTTCGCTCAGTGCGCCTTGCAGGACCTCGGCGGTCAGCTTGAAGCCGACATCAATCGCGCATGGGATGACCTTCGGGCTGCCGCCATTGAGCGTGACGATATCGGAATACGAAACCCAGTACGGCGCGGGGATGATGACCTCGTCACCTGCTTCCAGGGTGGCCATGAAGGTGTTGAAGATCACCTGTTTGGCACCGTTGCCTACGGTGATTTCATCAACGCTGTAGGTCAGACCGTTTTCGCGCTGGAATTTGCCGATGATCGCCTGGCGCAGGGCCAGGGTGCCTTGCGGTGCGGTGTAACGGGTATGGCCATCGCGCATGGCCTGGCAGGCCGCATCGATGATATGCGGCGGAGTGTCAAAGTCGGGTTCGCCCAGGCTCATGTCGACAATGTCGCGGCCCTGGCTGGCCAATTCCTTGGCGCGCATGGAGATGGCCATGCTGGGGGAGGAGGAGATTTGTTTGACGCGTTGACTTTCGAAACTCATGAAAATACCCGCCTTCTTTGGAGGTTCGCTGAGAATCACTGAGCGTTTCGTTGTAGTTGTATGACGTAGTATGACTTAAAAAAAAAGCCTGCGCAATTGAGCAGACACGCTGAAAAAAGTCCTGGAAGTGGCATGTTTTCGGAGCAAAAGCTGGTGTGCCCAGTTGCTGTGCAGGCAGCGCCAAGGCCCGAAATTCAACGTTGTGTAACCTTGGGCGCAGGCTGTTCAATCGCGTGTTAGCGCTCCAAATTTCGCATTTGTAATTGCATCGCCGTCTGTCACAAATCTTCGTTCTGCTTCGTCTTGCATGTTCCAGCCGGATTACGGATTGCTCCAGGTACAGAGCCCTCCAGTTCTGGCGTTGCGGTCAGTCAAGGAACGATTATGGCGAGGCATATGGATGTAATTCCGTGCGATGTCAGGTTGAGTGCTGCGCAGGGAGCAATATGGATTTTTCTGATCGATAACGAAGCAATCATGCGCAGGCGATGTCGGCAACTGACCCGATGCTCGCAGGATGCGGAAGATGCTTTCAGTGAGCTGCGATTACGTCTGTTCAGCCTGTTCGACAAGGAGCCTGAACGGCTGATCACTATTGATAATGTGCAAGCCTGGCTAAAACGAGTGGCCACCAACCTCTGCATTGACCGCATACGCCAATCCCCCGTTACCTGCAGTCTCGATTGGCTGGATCAGGACTTGTATGACAGCGTGACCTGGCAACCCTTGTGTTACAGCCCCGAGCACACGGCATCCCTGCATCAAAGCCTTGAGGCGCTCAGCCTCGCTATGGATCAGCTACCGGTGCTGCTCTGCGAGGCGCTTGAGTTGCGCTGTATCGAGGGCGCCGAATACCAGAACATGGCCAGTAAGCTGGCGATCAGCGAGCAGACAAACCATAGGGCACGATGTACACCGGTGCACCGATGGTAATGGCCGCCGGCGCCGCTGGAGCACCCGGAGGGTTGACCTGGGTAGGAACGTGCCCGGCGGGCTGGGAGTGAAACCCGACGGCATTCCCCCCCGCATTGATCTCGCCACAGAAGATATGCCGCTGGTTGATCTGCGGGTTTACCCGGCTGTTAGCGAGAGCCACGTTATTGACTTGTACGGGCAATGGCATGACTGCGGCCGAGAGAGCGGAACAATCGATCTGCGCGGCAGCGGACAAGCTCAGCAGTGAAGTCGCCAGGCCAGCGGCGATTGTGGGAAGGGTGTGCATGATGAGACTCCTTCTGACATTGGGGCGAGATGCCCCAAGCCTAGGACGCGACCTGGCGAGATGTTGTGAAGTGTTGTGACAGCTCAGAAGGTTTGGCCGTTTGTCGTTCTTCGCACGGGCTGAAAAAAGCCGTTCACAAGGTGTTTCGAATCCCGTCTGGAGTAACAAGCCATGGCGTTTTGCTGCGGCTTTCAGGGAACAAGGAGAAGGACGATGACAACTTTCAATGTCAACTTCGCTGTCGACGATATGGAAGGCAAAACCGTACTGGTGTTTCTCAAGCCGCAACAGGCCCAGCGTAACTATCTGATTCATGCCTGGCAGGTGCTGACGGGCTCAGCGCACTCTACCGAGTCGTTTGTCTATGAAGCCGTGATCGAAACCGATGTCACGTCGGTAGGGGTGCAGACCAGTAACACGATTATCTCGGGGCGCCAGACCATCCTCCCCGGCAACTTGCTTCAGGCTATTTGCCCAGGTGGGTTGTCGCCTTCCCTGACACCGGTATCGGCCTCCAAGGCCAAGGAAAAGCTCACGCTGCAACAGTGTGGGGTCGTCAACATGACCAGCCCGTACGTTCAGCTCGACAGCAATTGGTATGTCAACGGTTTACCGGTGGTCACCATGCCCAAGGTGGACTCGTGCATGACCGTGAGTTTCGA
Source organism: Pseudomonas fragi (assembly GCF_025426255.1). Lineage (GTDB taxonomy): Bacteria > Pseudomonadota > Gammaproteobacteria > Pseudomonadales > Pseudomonadaceae > Aquipseudomonas > Aquipseudomonas kulmbachensis. Next base: position 660,612 of record NZ_CP104861.1, read on the forward strand.
GTACGAGCCGAACTTCTACTTTATGGTGGCGACGCCACCGATGATCGGTCAGACCTACATCGTGCAGAACTTCTCTGACATGACCCAGTACATCGCGCCGATCACGGCCACCGATGTCAATGTGACCGTCAGCCGTACCGATGGCCTCTGGGCATTTGACTTCCAGGCCCAGTAAAACCCACGCACGCAACGAAGTATCGTTGCGTGCGTTTTTACCCAATGGTCAGCCAGCCTTGTGCGCTCAAATGAGCAAGTCTTCGTAGAACGCGCCGTAAGCAAGCTCTGGGTGAGTTAGCTGGATTTCCAGAATCCACAGGCCGGGGTTTGCAGACGCTTCGAAATCACCGAGGTCTCCGCCACGATAAATCGCATGGGGGAAATCGCTGACACGGTGGCCCTTGATGTCCAGGTTGAGCTTCCAGCCCATGGCCTGCGCCTGAGCCGCGGCATAGTCGTAAAGCGCCACGCCGGTAACACCCTCGCTGCGCCACAGGCGCTCAACCCGATCAAAAAGCTCCTTGGCAGCCGCGGCACAGGCCGCCATTTGCGGGTCGCTGCCGGTGGTAAACGTCGCCCCGGCATCCCCTTCGTGCCCCTGCCATACCACGCCCATGTCGACGAAGAAGATATCGTCATCACCCAACACCGGGTCGCCATCGGAGCGCTCTTTGAACATCTTGAGTGTATTGGCGCCAAAGCGGATCAGCAGCGGGTGCCAGATTCGATCCATACCCAGTTCGGCCAGTACTTGTTTGCCCATCAACAGGGCCTCGGACTCACGCATGCCGGGGCAAATACCACGGGCAATCTGCTCGACCGCTTTCCAGGTCATTTGCTGCGCATAGCGCATCGATTCCAGCGCGAAATGCTCGCCTACTGCTTCTTTGCCGCCCAAGGTCGGGGTCATCTGTCATTCCTTTTACGAGAAGGCGCGGTCTGCGCTGTATAGTTTTGTATATTGCGATATCCCATTAAAAATGCCCAGCGCAATGCTGCTCACTGAACGTGTGGGAGCGAGCCTGGAAACACCGCGTCGGTTCAGGGATGTGCAGGGCTGGAACTCAGTCCGCAGGCAACAAAAAACGCCCCACAACCGGTAGATGATCCGAGATGGTCTGCGTGTCTTCCTGACGCACATAACCTGTAATGCGCTGCAGTTTTGGACTGTGGAAGAGGTAGTCGAGGGTGCGGTCGGGCGCTTCGATACGTGGATCGTTGGGGAAGTGGGTCAGCCACAGCTCGCGGTCGATGCCGGTGGCTTCAGGGTTGCTGGGGATCATCGGGTACTTTTCCCAGAGCAGATGCAGTTCGCTGTCCGGTGAGTAGCCCAGCCGTAGAGGGGCGGGCAAGCGCAAGAACTGGCCAATGGGCAGCAAGTTGAAATCCCCCCCGATCAGCCACGGCGTGCCCTGGCTTTCGAGCCGGTCGGCCAGTGCTGTGACGGCCTGCATTTGTCGGCGCAGGTTACTGTTGTTCTGCGTGGGGGCATCCAGTTGCGTATTGATAGCCGCCAGTTGCCCGCCGTCGCTGAGCGGCAGGTAGTTGACCAGTAGTGCAGGCTTGGGCTGGAACTGGCGACTGATGAGGTTGGCGTCGGCGACTGGCAATTGCAGGCGTTCGGCGTGTTCGATCTGGTAGCGGCTGAGGGTGACGAGCGTGCGCCCGACGCTGCCGAAAATGTGCCAGTCGGGTACAAAGTCGGCTTTCCAGGTAAAGACCTGGGTGCTGCACGGGTAGATGTCGATCAGGCGTTCTTGCAGCAGCGCCAATTGATTTTGGTAGTCGCTGGCTTTGGCGTTGTCATCGACCTCCTGCAGCAGTACCAGATCAGGGCGCTCATCACGAATGACCCGCGACACTTCATCGAGGCTGAAGGCCATGTCTTCTCGGGTGGGGCGTGTATCGGGGCCGCTGCCGTCGGCCAGGTTGTACCAGAACACATAGCGCTTGCCGGCCAGGTACTGAATGTTCCACGTCATGACCTTGAGCGCCTGGCCGGGTATCAGCACAGGCGCCGTGATCGGGCACGTGAGTGTCAGTACCTCTTTGGCATCGGGTCGCCATGTAACGCTATAAATCAGGCTTGCCAGTAGCGTTGTGATCAGCAGCAAACCAAATACGGTGCGGCGCAAGAAACGTGGCATGGGCTCGGCTTATGACGTTACAAGGAATGAATGAACATACCCGACGGCAGCCCAGCATCCCAAGGCTCTGCATGTAGGTATTGTTCTTTTTATTTGTCAGACGCGTCGCTTATTAACATGAACAAACGAAATAGGACCACAGAGACAAACAACTGCAAAAAGCTGTTGGCACTGTCGAGTACCAACGAAAGCAGCGTGTTGTCATCTTTTGAGAACAGCGAGTAACTGAACTCCTTGAGCAGCATCAGCGGCCCCAATACAGCCAGTATGCAAACAAAAATCCGCCAGAAATGGCCACGGGACAGGTTGAAGCTCGACTTCATGGCGGCTAGTGGTGCATCGCCACGTAGCACCAGTCGGTACTCGGAAAAGGCCAGTACGACAGTCAGGAAAATGCCGGGAATAAAAAACATCGACAACCCAAGCACGATCAGCAGCGTGCTGATTGCCGAGAGCAGAGCAAACTTGGGCCACAGATTGATGGCCAGTGCCAGCAGGTCGCGGTTGCGCGGGCTTTCGCCCCGGCTGCGGGCATCGAGAAACAGGATCAGGGCGCTGGTGTACAGCGGGTACAGCAGCAACCCGACAATCAGACCATAACCGGGCGACGCATCAGGGCCCACTGCGTTATCAACAATGTGCTGCAGCACGGCCTCGAGGATGACCAGCGGCAAGCACAGCATCACGATCTGGCTCAGATTGCGCTGGAAGAAATACAGGGAGTCACGAATAACAGTCAGCGGGTTCATTGGCAGTTGTCGGCAGTCAAAAGCGGTGCGCCACTTTAACCGATGAAACGCCAAGATGAACAAAAGTTAATGAAGACCCAATACCGTTGAAACTTCCTGTCATCCCCCCCATAACTTTTATTGAGCTTCTGCGTAATGCATGGGGCAGGTTTTTTCTGCAATCGAACGAGGTTGTCATGAACAGCGAAGAGCAAACCCTTATTGACGGGTTGTTTTCACGGTTGCAGCAAGCTGAGGCAGGCTCTGCCCCGCGAGATGCCCAGGCCCAGGCGCGTATCAATGAATATCTGGCGCGTCAGCCAGCGGCGACGTACTACATGACTCAGGCAATTCTGGTGCAAGAAGCAGCACTCAAGCAGCTCGACCAACAGAACAGGCAACTGCAGGCGGAACTGGCTCAGGCAAAGGCAACGCCGGCACCCGCGCCATCGGGCGGCAGCTTTTTGTCCGGACTTTTCGGTGGTGGTGATCGTGCCCCTGCTGCTGCGCCCAGTGCCCCGTCGAGCACTGGCGGTTGGCGTGACGGCCCGGCGGCAGCGCCTGCAGCGGCCCCTCAACCGGCCCCTGCGCCTGCGGCGTCAGGTAGCGGCTTTCTTGGTGGCGCCCTCAAAACGGCTGCGGGCGTGGCGGGAGGGGTGATGCTGGCGGAGGGCATCAGCAGCCTGTTCAGTCACCATCAGCAACCGCAAGTTATCGAAGAAATCATCGAACAACCGACGTCCGCCAGCGACAGTGGCTGGGGCAGCGGCAATCAGCAGTTTGCCAATAGCGGCTCTGGTATCGAGGACGTTGGTCTGGATGACGACGACTTGTTTTCTGACGACTCCTACGTTTGATCTTAGCCCCCGGCATGTGACTGCACGCCGGGCGGTTTATCCGCGCAAACACTCGACAGGCTGGCATACTGCGGTCTTGTTTTTAAGTCGCGTGCCCGCTTGCATGGGTGCCTTGAGGTTTGCCGGTGAAAAAAATCGCTGTCTTCGCGGATGTGCAGAACCTCTACTACACGGTTCGCCAGGCCTATGGCTGCCATTTCAATTACGCCGCCTTGTGGGCTGATATCAGCAAACGCGGTGAAATCGTCGAGGCCTACGCCTATGCGATTGATCGGGGTGACAGCAAGCAGCAGCAGTTTCAGCAGATCCTGCGCAACCTCGGTTTTATCGTAAAACTCAAACCCTACATCCAGCGCAGCGACGGCTCGGCCAAGGGCGACTGGGACGTAGGTATCACCATCGACATAATGGACGTTGCCGCCAACGTGGACGAGGTGGTGCTGGCCTCGGGTGATGGCGATTTCGACCTTCTGCTCGAACGCATTGCCAGCAAGCACGGGGTTGAAACCGTTGCCTATGGCGTGCCTGGCCTGACTGCCAACTCATTGATTCGTGCTGCCAGCCGTTACGTGCCGATTGAAGGCAGTCTGCTGCTTAAGTAACTCTCATTTTTTACAGGATTGACCAGGTTTGGAACGCATTGCGGTAATTGACTTTGAAACCACCGGTATCTCCCCGAGCAGCAGTTGCCGGGCCACCGAAATTGCCGTGGTGATTCTTGAGCGTGGGCGCATTGTCGAGCGTTACCAAAGCCTGATGAACGCAGGCGTGCGCGTGCCGGGGTTTATTGAACAGTTGACCGGTATCAGCAACGCCATGCTGCGCACCGCGCCGTCGGCCGAGCAGGTGATGAACGAAGTCAACGAGTTCGTTGGCATCACACCGCTGCTGGCCCACAACGCGGCCTTTGACCAAAAATTCTGGGATTTCGAAATGGGCCGCATCAAGCGCACCCGTTTACAGAACTTCGCCTGCTCCTTGTTGCTGGCGCGCCGCCTGATGCCTGCGGCGCCGAATCATAAGCTCGGCACCCTGACCACCTTTGCCGATTTGCCCCACACCGGCCAGGCTCACCGGGCCATGGCCGATGCTGAAATGGCGGCCAACCTGACTGCACACCTGGCCCAGCAACTGCGCCAGAAGCACGGTTTGAAAGAACTCAATCACGACCTGCTGTGCGGCCTGCAAAAAGTCCCTGCGGCGAAGATCAACGAGCATCTGAAGCGTTATCGCGGGTTTTAACCCCCGAACTTTGGGCGACGTGCCTCGTGTCGCCGCTGTGGAGGAACGAGGCTGCGTCCGGCGGCGAAGCCGTCGTAAAATCAGGCTCATCCGTGTATCAGACAAACCCGGAGTTACGGGTTTACGAGCGCTTCGCACTCGGACGCAGCCTCGTTCCTTCGGCAGTTGCTACCAAAATCTCGTACCCGGCTGCAATGCTCGTCCGTGTTTCTGGTTCCGATTAAAGTGTACGGTCACTTTTGGTGCGTTTTGTTACTTATTATTTCTCCATCTCTTGTCTAGACTCCCCAGTCCCCTGCCTCTGCCCTTGAGCTGCCTTCATGCCTGCCGCACGTCGTTTTCCGCTACAACTGATCGGTGCTTTCTTTGCCTTGTACGTGATTTGGGGCTCGACCTATCTGGCCATTCGTATTGGCATTGAATCCTGGCCGCCATTGATGATGGCCGGGGTGCGATTTTTGATTGCGGGCAGTTTGATGTACGGCTTTATGCGCTGGCGTGGTGCGCCTGCACCCACTGCCGTGCAGTGGCGTTCGGCGGCCATGATCGGTTTTCTGTTGCTGGCCTGCGGCAATGGTGGTGTGACACTGGCCGAACACTCGGGTGTGGCCTCCGGCGTCGCCGCGCTGGCCGTGGCTACTGTGCCGTTGTTTACTTTGCTGTTCGGCTACTTCTGGGGCGCACGCAACACCCGTCTGGAATGGGCCGGGATTGCCCTCGGGCTGGTCGGTATCGGCATGCTCAACCTGGGCTCTAACTTGCAAGCCAGTCCGATGGGCGCGGCGATGGTTATTTTTGCTGCCGCCGCCTGGGCTTTTGGCTCGGTGTGGAGCCGCCATTTGCCACTGCCCGTTGGGGCAATGGCCAGTGCTGCCGAAATGCTTGCCGCAGGCGCCATGCTGCTGGCGGCCAGCCTGCTCAGTGGCGAGCGCATGACCGAAATGCCCACTGCCGCAGGCTGGGGCGCGTTGCTGTACCTGGTGTTCTTCGGCTCGATCATCGCCTTCAGCGCCTATATGTACCTGCTGAAAAACGTGCGCCCGGCAGCCGCCACCAGCTACGCCTACGTCAACCCGGCCGTGGCCGTGATGCTGGGGATCGCCTTCGCGGGTGAGAGCATCGGTTTTGAAGAGTGCCTGGCGATGGCGGTCATTATCAGCGCCGTGGTGTTGATCGGTTTGCCGCAGTGGCGCAAGCAGAAACCCGCGTGAATTAGGGTAAACTGCGCGCCATTGCAACTTATGCACCCACGCGCTGACCTTTTTCGACGGTATCCCCATGACATTCGCCACCCTTGGCCTGATCGAACCCTTGCTGCGCGCCCTTGAGACGCTCGGCTACAAGACCCCAACCCCGGTTCAGGCCCAAGCGATCCCCGCCGTACTGGCTGGTCGCGATCTGATGGCCGCAGCTCAGACCGGCACCGGCAAAACCGCCGGTTTCGCCCTGCCATTGTTGCAGTCGCTGACCATGGAAGGCCCGAAAGTCGCCAGCAACTCGGTGCGTGCACTGGTACTGGTGCCCACCCGCGAGCTGGCCGAACAGGTTCACGAGAGCATCCGCCAGTACGCCGAACACCTGCCGTTGAGCACCTATGCGGTGTACGGCGGCGTCAGCATCAACCCGCAAATGATGAAAATGCGCAAAGGTGTTGATGTTCTGGTCGCAACGCCTGGGCGTCTGCTCGATCTGTATCGTCAGAAAGCGATCAAGTTCAACCAGCTGCAAACCCTGATCCTCGACGAAGCGGATCGCATGCTCGACCTCGGTTTCTCCGAAGAGCTACGCGATATCTACCGTGCTTTGCCGAAAAAGCGTCAGACCCTGTTGTTCTCGGCGACCTTTTCTGACGCGATTCGCCTGTTGGCCGAGCAGATGCTCGACAACCCGCTGAGCATCGAAGTCAGCCCGCGCAACGTGGCCGCCAGCAGCGTCAAGCAGTGGGTGATCCCGGTCGACAAAAAGCGCAAGGCAGAGCTGTTTTTGCACCTGCTGCGCACCCAGCACTGGAAGCAAGTGCTGGTGTTTGCCAAAACCCGCAACGGCGTGGACGAATTGGTGGGCAAGCTGCAAGGTCTGGGGATCAACGCTGATGGTATCCACGGCGACAAGCCGCAAGCCACGCGCCAACGGGCGCTGGATCGTTTCAAGGCCAGTGAAGTGCAGATCCTGGTAGCAACCGACGTTGCAGCCCGTGGTCTGGATATCGAAGACCTGCCGCTGGTGGTCAATTTCGACCTGCCAATCGTGGCCGAAGACTACATTCACCGCATCGGCCGTACGGGTCGCGCCGGTCAGAAGGGCGAAGCCATTTCGCTGGTCTGTGCTGACGAAGTGAACATGCTGTCGGCAATCGAGATGCTGACCCGTCAGACTTTGACTCGTCACCAAGAGCAAGATTTCGAGCCGGAGCACCGCGTGCCCGACACGGATGCCAGCGGTCAAGTGATCAAAAAACCGAAGAAGCCGAAAAAACCGAAAACCTCGGGTGGTGGCGGCAAGCGCAACTTGGGCAAGTGGGTAGACAGCGGCGAAGCAACCCCGGCAGAACCGTCGGTCAAGCCTGTGCGTAAAGTCCCTGTGTTCAACACCGGCCCGCGCAAGCGCAAGCCGTAAGGTCGACGCCGACCCTGGGGAAACTTCAACTGTGGGAGCGAGCCTGCTCGCGAACAGCCTTCGCGAGCAGGCTCGCTCCCACAGGGGCCCTGACCAGGATTAGTGTTGCGCTTTAAGCCAGCTCAAAACCCCCAACCCGGCAGCACGGCCACTGGCAAAACAGCCTGTGAGCAAGTAGCCGCCGGTGGGGGCTTCCCAATCAAGCATCTCGCCTGCGCAGAACACGCCGGGCACTGCCTTGAGCATCAGGTTTTCATCCACAGCCTCAAACCGCACACCGCCGGCGCTGCTGATCGCTTCGTCCAATGGGCGCGCCTTGATCAGTTTCAGGGGCAGCGCCTTGATGGCCTTGGCCAGTTGCGCCGGGTCGTTGAAGGATTCGGCGGGTGCTAACTCGCGCAACAACGCCGCTTTTACGCCATCGAGGCCCAACTGGCTGTGCAGATGTTTGCTCATCGAGCGCGAGCCGCGAGGCTTAGCCAGTGCTGCCTGGACTTTATCCACAGGCTTGCCCGGCAACAGGTCGATCAGGATGGTCGCTTCGCCCTGTTGATTGATCGCTTCACGAATCGGTGCCGACCAGGCGTAAATCAAACTGCCTTCAATGCCGCTGGCGGTAATCACACACTCGCCCAAGCGAGGGGGGCTGTGCTCCAGGGCAATGGCGATGTTCTTTAGCGGCGCACCGGCGAACTTGCTGCTCAGTACCTCACTCCAGCTGGCCACATCAAACCCGCAATTACTCGGCTGCAACGGCGCGAGCTCGACGCCGCGCTCGGCCAGCAATGGCATCCATGCGCCATCCGACCCCAGTCGCGCCCAACTGCCGCCGCCCAACGCCAATAACACCGCATCAGGCTTGAGCTGTACTTCGCCTTCAGGACTGTCGATACGCAACTGGCCATCGGCTTGCCAGCCCTGCCAGCGATGACGGGTGTGGATAACTACCCCGGCTTCGCGCAGACGCTTGAGCCAGGCGCGCAATAACGGCGCGGCTTTCATATCGGTGGGGAACACCCGGCCGGAACTGCCGACAAAAGTTTCGATGCCCAGGTCATGGATCCACTGGCACAAGGCATCGGCATCGAAGGCCCGCAGCAATGGGGCGATCTGGGGTGCGCGCTCGGCATAGCGTGACAGGAAGGTCGGGTAGGCTTCGGAGTGGGTGATATTCATGCCGCCGACCCCGGCCAGCAAAAACTTGCGGCCCACCGACGGCATACCGTCGTATAGATCAACCCGCACGCCTGCCTGGCTCAACACTTCGGCGGCCATCAAACCGGCTGGGCCACCGCCGATAATAGCGACGTGATGGGAGTGGAGAGGGGTGGGATCAGTCATGACAGGGCTGCAAATCGGCGAAATAAGCTGCGCATTCTACCTGACTGCGCGGAGCAGATCCCCTGTAGCAGCTGTCGAGGGACGAAGGCTGCGTTCGGCGGCGAAGCCGTCGTAAAGTCAGTGGACGCGCAGTGTCAGATACACCGCGGGTTCAGGTATTACGACCGCTTCGCGCTCGAACGCAGCCTTCGTTCCTTGGCAGCTGCTACCAGGAGTGCAATAGCTGTACGAAAAACATACAGCTATCTGCAGGCCTTACTCACCGTGGCCTGCAGGTGCTTTCACTCAGGTTATCCACAGGCAGTTCCACAGGCATTGTGGGTAAAAAATCACAGCTTAGTGACAACCCAATGACAACCAGACCTTTTGCGCACTGTGGTGCAAAATCCCGTGGCGGCGTGCCAGTGCCTTGCGGTCTTTGCTGTAACCGCCGCCAATCACCCCGACCACCGGAATATCGCGGCCCAGACAGTGGCGCATCACGCTCTCGTCACGGGCGCCAATGCCTTCGTCGGTGAGCTTCAAATAGCCCAAGGCATCATCTTTATGCACATCGACTCCGGCGTCGTAGAGCACCAGATCCGGTTGATACAGCGGCAACAGGTAATTGAGTGCCTCATCGACCACTTGCAGGTATTCGGCATCGCCCATACCCATAGGCAGGCCTATATCCCAGTCACTTTGCGCTTTGCGTGCCGGAAAGTTCTTTTCACAGTGCAGGGAAACGGTAATGGCGTCCGGCGTATGTTCAAGAATTCGTGCAGTCCCATCGCCCTGATGCACATCGCAGTCAAAAATCAGTACCCGGTTCACCCGACCGCTTTCCAGCATGTAACGGCTGATAATCGCCAGATCATTGAAGATGCAAAAGCCTGCCGGGTGATCGTAATGCGCGTGATGGGTGCCCCCCGCCAGGTGACAGGCCAGCCCGTGCTCCAGCGCTTGTTCGGCGGCCAGTAATGAGCCGCCCACCGCACGAATGGTGCGTTGCGCCAGCGCTTCGCTCCAGGGCAGGCCCAGGCGGCGCTGATCTTCGCGGGCCAGTTCGCCCGCCATATAGCGCTCGATATAGGTGCGGTCATGGGCCAGCGCAAGGATATCCACAGGGCAAAGTTCCGGGCGCAGCAGGTCTGCATCGCGGGTCAGTCCGGACTCGACCAGGTGATCGCGGAGCAGGCGGAATTTGTCCATCGGAAAACGATGATCTGCTGGGAACTGCGGGCTGTAGTCATCGTGGTAAATCAGCGGCACAGGCATAGGGAATTTCGCGTCGTAACGAGCGCTGGATATTAACAGCGCTGTACACTGCTCGGTAAAGCCCGGTAACAAATCGGAGAGAGTCGATGGAGCAGATCAAAGAACTCGAAAGTGCCCGTTTGCACTTACGCCCCTGGCGTGACACAGACTTGTACGAGTTCGCTGCGATGTGTGCCGATCCTCAGGTGATGCGTTATTTTCCGGCCCCGTTGAGTCGCCTCGAAAGTGCGGCGCTGATTGGCAGGATTCGCGGTCACTTTGCCGAGTACGGCTACGGTCTATGGGCACTAGAGCGTAAGGATACGGGCGCTTTTATCGGTTTCACCGGGCTAATGAATGTCTCGTTTGAGGCGCCCTTTACTCCGGCCGTTGAAATCGGCTGGCGGCTGGCACCCGAACACTGGGGTTTGGGCTACGCCAGTGAGGCGGCCTGGGCGGCATTGCGTTGTGCCTTTGATCGATTGGCCCTGGATCAGGTGGTGTCGTTTACCAGCCAGGTGAACTTGCCATCGCAAAAAGTCATGCAGGCCATTGGTATGCAACACGATCCGCACGGTGGCTTTGAACACCCTCGGTTGCCTGAAAGCGACCCGCTAAGGCCCCATGTGCTGTACCGCATTACGCGGGCACAGTGGTTGGAAACCCTGCACGGCTAAGCGGGTGCAGTAACGCGGCGAAAGCCGGAATTTTTGACCTGCGTAACGAAGATTACGAGGGTAATGCTCTGTGTGAGGAGAATCTGAATGAGCCAAGTGTTGGATGATCTGGTCAATTTGCTGACCCTGGAACCGATCGAAGAGAACCTCTTTCGCGGAAGCAGTCAGGACTTGGGCTTTCGCCAGTTGTTCGGCGGTCAGGTGCTCGGTCAATCGCTGTCGGCCATGAGCCAGACGGTTGAAGACGCCCGCCATGTGCACTCGATGCATGGCTATTTTTTACGCCCCGGCGATGCGAGCCTGCCTGTGGTGTACCAGGTTGACCGGGTGCGCGATGGCGGCAGTTTCAGCACACGCCGGGTGACTGCGATCCAGAAGGGCCAGCCGATTTTTACCAGCAGCGCTTCGTTTCAGTACGACGAGAGCGGTTTTGAGCATCAGATCCCGATGCCCGATGTAGTCGGACCGGAGAATCTGCCGTCGGAACTCGACATGATTCGTCAGCGCGCGCACCTGATTCCTGAGTCGATGCGTGAAAAGCTGTTGTGCGCCAAGCCCATCGAGTTTCGTCCGGTGGTGGGTGAAGACCCCTTCAACCCCCAGGTCAGCGACCCGATCAAGTACGTGTGGTTTCGTGCTGACGGCACACTGCCTGATTCGCCCGCCCTGCATAAATACCTGCTGGCCTACGCATCGGACTTTGGCTTGCTGACTACCTCGTTGCTGCCCCACGGCAAAGGCGTGTGGCAAAAGGATATGCAGGTTGCCAGCCTCGATCATGCGTTGTGGTTTCACGCCGATCTGCGTGCCGATGACTGGCTGCTCTATGCAATGGACAGCCCGTGGGCGGGCAACTCGCGCGGGTTCTCCCGTGGCAGCGTGTACAACCGCGCTGGCCAATTGGTAGCCTCGGTCACACAGGAAGGTTTGATCCGCCACCGCAAGGACTGGGCATGACACTCAAGGACGTAAAACACTGGGTTTTCGACATGGACGGCACCCTGACTATTGCCGTGCATGACTTTGCCGCGATTCGTCGTGAGCTGGAGATCCCTGCCGATGAAGATATCCTGACTCACCTCAACGGCTTGCCCGCGCAAGTCGCGGCAGCCAAGCACGCCTGGCTGCTGGAGCACGAGCGCGAGCTGGCGCTGGCTTCAACAGCTGCTCCGGGTGCGGTCGAACTGGTGCGCGACTTGGCCGCTCAGGGATGTCGCCTCGGCATCCTGACCCGCAATGCTCAGGAATTGGCGCATATCACGCTCAAGGCCATCGGCCTGGACCAGTGCTTCGCGCCCCAGGATGTACTGGGTCGCGACAACGCCGTACACAAGCCAGACCCGGATGGCCTTCTTCAGTTGGCGCGGGCGTGGGATGTGGCCCCGGCGAAGATGGTGATGGTGGGGGATTATCACTTTGACCTGGCCTGTGGCCGCGCTGCAGGCAGCAAAACCATATTGGTCAATGTGCCTGAAAACCCATGGCCGGAACTGACCGACTGGCATGCCAAGGACTGTTTCGAGCTGCGCCAGTTACTTACCTGACTTAACACCTGCAGCTTCCGTAAGAGCGAGGCTGCGTTCGGTGGCGCAGCCGTCGTAAATCCAGGCAGCGCGGTGCGTCAGTTAAAACGTGCACTCAGATTTTACGATCGCTTCGCAATCGAACGCAGCCTCGTTCCTTCGGCAGCTGCTACACAGGGTGTATTTACCCGCCAAACAACGCCTTCTGCCCCTCTGGCGAGGTGAACATTTGGTCGCCGTTGTGCCCAACACCAGGCACTTCGATCAGCCGCTGATTCAGCCCCTGCGGATGCTGCTGGCGCAAATACTCAAAGTAGTTCTTTGCGCGCTCCAGCCTGAAGGCACCCTGGGCTTCGGCTTCGCAGCTTTTATCCAGTGCCGGGTGGTTGGGGTCAGTGTCCTTGGCGCCTAATAAATAGGTAATGTCGCGTTCAACATAGGCCTGCTCCAGCTGTCGTTTTTTTTGCCCCATGGCGTAGGCGGGCAGATCCTTAAGCCCGTATTTCCAGGTATTGAAGCCCGGGCAGTTCGCCGAATCAAAGGTCGGAATCGGCCGCTGCGCATTGAAGTACGCATATGACGAAGGGTTGGCAATTACATAGCGCACCTTGATCCCGTCTGTCTGCAAAGCCTTGTCGGCTTGTGTCGTCAGGGCATAACGCTGCACCACTTGCGCGCCCCCTGAGTGTCCGGCAATCACTACCTCACGCAAGGCCGGGAAGCGTTTGCGGTCATTGAGGCGCTCAAGGATCTGATCCAGCGCCGCGTAAGAACTGAGCGGCGCCGGGCTCAGCGCGGGGGCACCGGCCATCCAGTCATTGGCATGCCAGCGCAAGACCGCGTCGGGCAGGGCATGGCGAGTGCGATCACGCTGATTGAGAAATTGCGGTGCAATGATCAGGGTTGTGGATAACTGCCCGGCTTGCGTCGCAGCCTGTTCGGCGCTGCGTAAATAGGTCTGGGCATTGCGCAGGCGCCCATGAATCACAATCAATGCGCGCTGCACCTGTGGCAGTGGCCGCTTCCAGTCCTGGCTCAGCCCCACGCTCAACTCGCCGGGGCCAATATTCAGACGCTCGGGGCTCAGTTCTTTAACCCCGTGCTCGGCCGCCTGAGCCATCGAGAAGGCCAGCAACAGGCCTATTATTGGCGCGATTGAGCGCACTAGCATCTAAAGCTTCGCTGCCGAGAAGGTATCGCACTGATTGATATTGCCTTGTGCAAAACCGGTCTTGAACCACTTCACCCGTTGCGCCGAAGTGCCGTGGGTAAAGGAGTCGGGCACCACGCGGCCTTGGCTTTGTTGCTGCAAACGATCATCACCAATGGCATTGGCGGCATTCAAGGCCTCATCGATATCCCCGGGTTCCAGCCAGTTAAGGCGTTTTTGCGCATGGTTGGCCCACACACCTGCCAGGCAGTCGGCTTGTAGTTCCTGGCGCACCAGCAAGCCCCCGGCCCCCTCCATGCGCTGACCTTGTTGGCGGGCCATTTGCATTTTTGACGAGACACCCAGCAGGGTCTGCACGTGATGGCCCACTTCATGCGCGATCACATAGGCTTGGGCGAAATCGCCTCCGGCCTTGAAGCGCTGGGTCATCTCCTGGAAGAAACTCATATCCAGATAGACCTTCTGATCGGCCGGGCAGTAGAACGGCCCGGTTGCGGCCGAAGCAAAGCCGCAGGCCGAGTTCACTTGGCCGCGAAACAGCACCAGGGTCGGGTCTTTATAAGTGCGACCAGCTTGCTGAAAAATTTGCCGCCAGGTGTCTTCGGTATCGCCCAGAATCGCCCGCACAAAATCAGCTTGTTGATCATTAGCGGGAGGTGCATGCCCGGCTTGCTGGGTAATCTGGGGCGAAGATTGCTCGGTAAGCTGGCCGCTTAACTGCCCGAGAATCTGCATTGGGTCCTGTCCGGTTAACAGACCGATACCCACAATCACCACCACAGCCACCAGGCTCAAGCCTTTACCGCCGCCGATCCGCATCCCGCCGCCCCCGGTGCCTTGATCGCGCACGTCTTCAACGTTGTCGCTACGTCGGCCTTTTTTCCAAAGCATGGGGGTAGTCCTCTGATAAATCGTGTATTCAAGTGTTGTAGCTGAGTTGGGACAATGCCAGCCCGGCTGTCAGACGCTTGTTAATTGGCGAAGGAGTATGGCATTTGGGTTGATGGGTTTGCAGGTGAAGGCTACAGAGTGTATCGGCCTTTTGTGGGTAAGGGCTGACTGACGAGGGTGGGAGTGGGTCGTAGGGTGTGTTGCTCTATTCGTCCTGCATTCCCGAGGTTTCAGTGAGCTCCCACTTTTTAAATACGCCACATCAGACTTCGACCATTGGTTTCACCCATGTAGTGAAACTAATCAAAAATGCCCAACAAAATGCCGTTGTTGCCGTGAATACGCAGCTAATCGGTTTGTACTGGCAGGTGGGTGCTTTTATCAGTCAAAAGCTGGAACGAGCTGAGTGGGGGGACTCTGTAGTCGAGCAGTTGGCAGTTCACATCGCTGCTACCCAGCCTGGGCTTCGAGGGTTTACCCGTCGCAACCTGTTCCGCATGCGTCAATTTTATGAGGCATATAGAGAGGATGAAAACTTAGTGTCAGCACTGCTGACACAATTGCCCTGGACTCACCATCTGATGCTCCTGAGTCAGTGTAAATCCGCTCAGGAACGCGAATTTTATATGCGCAGCGCCGTTGTCCAAAAATGGTCGAGTCGTGAACTGGATCGTCAGTTGGGGAGCGCGTTGTTTGAGCGAATGGTGATTCGCCCAGCCAAGCTTTCCCCTGCATTACAGGAACGTGTTGCAGGTGTAACGGATGTATTCAAAGACGCTTATTTTGTTGAGTTTCTTCAGCTACCCAGCGGGCACAACGAGTCGGGGTTACATCGAGGTTTGCTGGGGCGTTTAAAGGAGTTTCTGACTGAGTTGGGCCATGATTTTTGCTTTGTGGGCTCAGAGTATCCATTACAGGTAGGAACCAGGGATTTTGCAGTGGACCTGCTTCTGTTCCATCGTGGCTTGAATTGTCTGGTCGCGATTGAATTAAAGGTAGGACGCTTCGAACCTGAACACTTGGGCAAGCTCAACTTCTACCTCGAAGCGCTCGACCGCCACCACCGCAAAGCTCACGAAAATCCGGCAATCGGAGTATTACTGTGCGCCAGCAAGGAAGATGAAGTGGTTGAATACGCGCTGAACCGCTCGCTGTCGCCCGCTTTGATCGCCGAATATCAAACCAGGCTGCCGGACAAGAAGATTCTGCAAGCCAAGCTGCATGAGTTTTATCTGCAAAACGTCCCTGTAGATGACACGTGACCCCACCTGATCCCCGCTCCGGAGTTGTAAGCCTTGTGAACATTGATACCCGCATCAAGTACCGCCACCTCGTGTGCTTTCTGGAGATGGCGCGCCAGGGCAGTCTGGCGCGGGCGGCGGATGTGTTGGCGGTAAGCCAGCCGGCCATGTCAAAAACCCTCAAGGAGCTTGAGGAACTGCTGACGGTCAGCCTGTTTGTGCGCAGTAAAAGCGGCGTCACTCTGACCGAGGCCGGGGTGGCGTTTCTGCGTTATGCGACGCCTTCGGTGCAGGCGTTGCGCGAAGGGGTCAATGCCTTGCGTGGCGGTGAATATGTAGGAGGTACGGTGCGTCTGGGGGTGTTGTCGACGGTGGAGAGCCTGCTGATACCCGAACTGGTGCAGCGTCTGCATGCCCGGCATTCGTCGCTGGTGGTGAGTGTTGTAACTGGACCGAGTGCGTATCTGTTATCGCAATTGCGTGTAGGTGATGTTGACCTTGTGGTGGGGCGCATGACCGACAGCCCGGAAATTCAGGGCATGAATTTTGAACATCTTTACAGCGAATCCATGACCCTGGTGGCGCGTGCAGGTCATCCCCTGACACAAGGCCCGCTTGACCGCAGTTTGCTCGAAAACTACCCACTGGTATTGCCGCTGGCCAACACCACTATTCGTGCCTTTGCCGACAGCCTGTTTGTGCAATGCGGCATCAGCCAGTCCCGGCAACGGCTGGAAACTCTGTCGATTACCCTCAGTCGGCGCTACGTGCTGCGCAACGATGCGGTCTGGATCGCGCCTCTGGATGCCGTACGCCTCGACCTGGCCAGTGGCGAGCTGCAGGAAATCGACCTGGGCCAGCGCGAGCCGGGCGGCTCGATCGGTATTTGCAGCAACGCCCACGTACCGATGTCGGTGGCGGCGCAGGGCTGTGTCGAGGTTTTACGTGAATTGGGCCGGGCCTATGGGGAAGGGATTTATCCATAACCATATGGTTATGTATTGGGCTGACCTTTTCAGTAGTCCTTGGGCGTCTGTTGTTTGAAACTGGCTTCTAGCCTTTATAAAAACAACAGGAGATCGACATGTCCGATGCAGACAGCCGGCGTTTTATCATCCGTGATCGCAACTGGCACCCCAAAGCCCTGACGCCCGACTACAAAACCTCGATTGCCCGTTCCCCGCGCCAGGCGCTGGTGAGCATCCCGCAGTCGGTTAGCGAAACCAGCGGCCCTGATTTTTCCCATCTGAAATTTGGCAAGTTCGACAACGACCTGCTGCTCAATTTCAACAATGGCGGTTTGCCTATTGGCGAGCGGATCATCCTCGCGGGTCGCGTGTGCGATCAGTACGGCAAACCGATTCCTCACACCCTGGTTGAAGTTTGGCAAGCCAACGCTGGCGGTCGTTATCGCCATAAGAACGACCGTTACCTGGCACCGCTGGATCCCAACTTTGGTGGCGTAGGCCGCACCTTGACCAACAGTGAAGGGTATTACAGCTTCCGCACCGTCAAACCGGGGCCTTATCCGTGGCGTAACGGGCCAAACGACTGGCGCCCGGCGCATATTCACGTCTCCATCAGTGGCCCCTCGATAGCCACGCGGCTGATTACCCAGTTGTACTTCGAAGGCGACCCGATGATCCCGATGTGCCCGATCGTCAAATCGATTACCAACCCCGAGGCAGTGCAAAGCCTGATTGCTCGGCTGGACATGGGCGCGGCCAATCCGATGGATTGCCTGGCGTATCGCTTTGACATCGTGCTGCGCGGTCAGCGCCAGACTCACTTCGAAAACTGCTGAGGAGCCCCGTCATGCCTATCCAATTGCTACCGGAAACCCCATCGCAAACTGCTGGCCCCTATGTACATATCGGCCTGGCGCTGGCTGCGGCCGGCAACCCGTCGCGCCCTGAAGAAATCTGGAGCGAGATGGCCAAGCCGGACGCTGCGGGCGAGCACGTCGTGCTGTTTGGCAACGTCTATGACGGTAATGGCCACCTGGTGCGCGACTCTTTTCTGGAGCTGTGGCAAGCCAACCATGAAGGGGTTTATGACGAAGACTTTGATTCGGAAAAAGCCTTCAACAGCTTTGGCCGTACGGCGACCACCTTCGATGCAGGTGAGTGGACGCTCAACACCATCAAACCTGGTGTGGTGAACAATGCGAGCGGTGTGCCGATGGCGCCGCATATCAACGTGTCGCTGTTTGCCCGTGGCATCAACATTCACCTGCAGACGCGCCTCTATTTCAGCGACGAGTCGGAGGCGAATGCCAAGTGCCCGGTGCTCAATCTGATCGAGCAGCCACAACGCCGCGAAACCTTGATCGCTCATCGCTGTGAAGTGAATGGCAAAACGGCCTATCGGTTTGATATCCGTATTCAGGGCGAAGGGGAGACGGTGTTTTTCGACTTTTAATACGCCACAACACCTGTAGCAGCTGCCGAGGAACGCAGCCTTCGTTCCTCTGCAGCTGCTACGAAACTCAAGCGCGGCCGCGCCTTTGCTGCCACGCCGCCGCCAACCCGCTGACGCAGATAATCGCAATACCGACCCGGCTGGCCAGGTCAGGCGTGTGGTCGAAAAGTAACCAGCCCAAAACCCCGGAAAACACGATCTGGCAATAGCTGAATGGTGCCAGCAATGCCGGTGCCGCCACGCGAAACGACTGGGTCAACAGCAAGTGAGCAGTCATGCCCAGGGAGCCCAGCGCCAGCATTTGCAGGCCGTGGGCCAGGGTCGGGGTTTGCCAGAAAAACGGCACCAGCGCACTCATCACCAGCACATTGAACAGCCCGGCAAAGAAGTTACTGGTGGTGGGGCTGTCATATGCGCTGAGTTTGCGCGTGAGGATCTGATAACAGCTAAAGCAGAGCGCTGCGGCCATCGGCAATAACACCGCTGGGGTAAACAACTCGCCCCCGGGGTGAATGATGATCACCACCCCGATAAATCCGCATACCACGGCCAGCCACTGCCCACGTGTAACCGTCTCGCCCAGTAAGGGCCCTGACAAAGCCGCTACCAGTAGCGGTGCCAGAAAGTTGACCGCCGTATTTTCAGCCAGTGGGATGAACAACAACCCATAGGTGAAAAACAGGCCTGAACCCAACAGGCAAATGGCCCGCAACACCTGAAGCAAAGGCCGTTTGCTGCGCAGTACCCGCAACCCTGACTGCGGCAGAAAGATCCCCGCCATCAACACGGTGTGCACCAGATAACGTGCCCACACCACCATCACTACCGGGTAAAAACCACTGAGGTACTTGGACAGCGCATCGTGACTGGAGAACAGCGCAGTGGCTGTCACTATCAGCAAGATGCCCTTCAAAGGATGGTTCACCCCCGAAAGGGGCGTGGGCAATGTCATCGATGACCTCGTTGTGTCTATGCGTCAAACCTGTGGGATTTTGCGCGGTGCCATGAAGTACATCCACACTAACGCAATGAAGTACATCGCTGGAATCATAGTGAACAACAAGGTGTAATTATTGTTCGTGACGGTCAGTACATAGCCCACGAACTGAGTCATAAACATCCCGCCGATAGCGGCGCACATGCCGCCAAAGCCGAACACGGTGCCCATCATGTGCTTGGGTGTGTAGTCCATCACCATGCTCCACACGTTGGCAGTCCAGGCCTGGTGCGCACCCAGTGCCAGAGCGATTGCGCCCACCGCGACCCACAGGTCGCTGGAGCCTGCAGCCATCACCACGCCGATGATGCTGATTGCGCACAACAGCATCGATACCAGCCGTGCCTTGACCGCCGCCATACCGCGCTTGATCAGTACCGAAGACAGAATTCCGCCGCCGACGCTGCCGAAATCTGCAGTGATGTAGATGATGATCAGCGGGATGCCCATCTGGGTAACGCTGATGCCCAGGTTGTATTGCTGGTTGAGGAACGGAGGCAACCAGTACAGGTAGAACCAGAACACCGGAGCTGTCATGGCGTAGGACAGGGCGAAGGCCCATGTGCCACGCATCTTGAGGATGGTGCCGAAAGAAACGGTGGTTTGCTCAGGCTCTTTTTCTTGCTGGATGTAGTCCAGTTCTGCCTGGCTAACGGTTGGATGTTCTTCTGGGTTGTAGTACTTCAGGCCCCAGAAAATCAGCCAGATACCGCCCAATGCCGCCATGCACAAAAAGGCCGCTTGCCAGCCCCACACATGCAACACCAGTGGCAACAGCATTGGGGTGAACATGGCGCCGACGTTGGTCCCGGCGTTGAAGATCCCGCTGGCCACAGCCCGCTCGCTGGCCGGGAACCACAGGCGCGTGGTTTTCACGCAGGCAGGGTAGTTGGCGGCTTCGGTCAGGCCCAGGATAAAGCGGCAAATCATAAAGCCCGCCGCTGAAGTAGCCAGGCCATGAGCACCGGTAGCCAGGCTCCACAGCAACACGGCGCAGAAGAACACGCGCTTGACCCCGACTCGGTCGATCAAACGTCCCTGCAGGACGAAGCCAATGGCGTAGCCCACCTGAAACCAGAAGTTGATATTGGCGTAGTCCATCGCCGTCCAGCTCATCTCTTTGGCCAGGATCGGTTGCATGACGCCCAGGGCGGCACGGTCGATAAAGTTCAGCGTGGTGGCGAAAAACACCAATGCAAGCATGCCCCAACGGGTTTTGCCAATTGCCAGGGTGCCGCGGATCTTGTCGCCGATCCCTGCGCTTGAAGCGTGGGCAGAGGTAGTGCGTGCAGTCGGAGAGGGGACCATGGTTGTTTACCCGTTTCTTGGAATTGTTATGTGGTGTTGCTCAGCTTTTGACGCAAGTAGTTCGGACTTGATGGTGGCGAGTGGACGAAAAATCGTCAATTCAAGATAGGCCATAATGTTCGATAATCGCACGCAAAACTAACCAGTTGGTACAGATTGGTTGCTCAATAATAGGGCGCCCTTAATAATCAAACCATTAAGAAATGCCGTTGCCTGCAGGCTGCGCCAATCCTGGGAGTTATTAATGAAGCGTTCGATCGCCACTGTTTCCTTGAGCGGCACCTTGCCAGAAAAGCTGGACGCCATTGCCGCGGCAGGTTTTGACGGGGTCGAGATTTTTGAAAACGACCTGCTGTATTACGACGGCAGCCCGCGTGAAGTGCGCCAGATGTGTGCCGATCTGGGGCTGGCTATTAGCCTGTTTCAACCGTTCCGTGATTTTGAAGGCTGCCGCCGCGAACGTCTTGCTCGCAACCTGGACCGCGCCGAACGCAAGTTTGACTTGATGCAAGAGCTTGGCACCGATCTGGTGTTGGTCTGCAGTAACGCTGCAGCGGACTCGGTGGGGGATCGGCAGATTTTGCTCGATGACCTGAGCCTGCTCGCCGAACGTGCAGGGGCCCGGGACCTGCGCATCGGATACGAAGCGCTGGCCTGGGGCCGCCACGTCAATACCTGGCAACAGGTCTGGGATCTGGTGCGTGAGATCGACCATCCCAATCTTGGCGTATTGCTCGACAGCTTCCATACCTTGTCGCTCAAGGGCGATCCGAGTGCGATTGCGCAAATCCCCGGCGACAAGATCTTCTTTGTGCAGATGGCCGACGCGCCGATTCTGGCGATGGATGTGCTGGAATGGAGTCGTCATTTCCGCTGTTTCCCCGGTCAGGGTGAGTTTGATCTGCCGGGCTTTCTGGCTCCAATCATACAAAGTGGCTACACCGGTCCCTTGTCGCTGGAAATCTTCAACGACGGTTTTCGTGCAGCCCCGCCCCGGGCCAATGCTGCCGACGGTTTACGCTCGTTGCTCTACCTCGAAGAGAAAACCCGCGAGCGTCTGGCGCAGCAAGCGGCACCGGGTGCGACCCTGGAACCCTTGTTCGCGCCGCCTGCTGCGAGCCAGTACGACGGCATTGAATTTCTCGAATTTGCCGTGGATGAAAATCAGGGCGCGCAATTGACTCACTGGCTCGAGCGCCTGGGGTTCAGCAAGGCGGGCCAACACCGCTCAAAGAATGTGAGCTTGCTGCGTCAGGGCGATATCAACCTGATTCTTAACGCTGAGCCGTACTCGTTCGCGCACAACTTTTTTGAGGCCCACGGCCCATCGTTATGCGCCACCGCCATTCGGGTGCAGGACAGCGCCAGCGCTCTGGCGCGTGCGGTGGCTTACAAAGGTCAGCCCTATCGCGGACTGGTCGGCCCCAATGAGCTGGAGTTGGCGGCGGTGCGTGCCCCCGATGGCAGCTTGATTTACCTGGTGGACAAGGACGCCTCCGGTAAGCCGCTGTACGAGTCGGACTTCAATATCGCGCCAACCCCCTCAACCCAGGGTGGCCTCAAGCGTATTGACCATATGGCCATGGCATTGCCCGCCGATAGCCTCGACAGCTGGGTGTTGTTCTATAAAAGCCTGCTGGATTTTGAAGCCGATGACGAAGTAGTCCTGCCAGATCCTTATGGCTTGGTAAAAAGCCGAGCGCTGCGTAGCCGTTGCAGTTCGATTCGTTTGCCGCTGAATATTTCCGAGAACAGAAACACCGCCATCTCACATGCCTTGTCGAGTTATCGCGGCTCCGGAGTGCATCACATCGCCTTTGAATGTGACGACCTGTTCGCCGAGGTCAGTCGCGCCAAAGCAGCCGGTGTACCGCTGCTGGATATTCCGCTCAACTACTACGACGACCTGGCGGCGCGTTTTGATTTCGATGACGAGTTCTTGAGCAAGCTCGCCTATTTCAACGTGTTGTATGACCGTGATGCACAGGGCGGCGAGTTGTTCCATGTGTACACCGAGCCGTTTGAAGGGCGTTTTTTCTTCGAGCTTTTGCAACGCAAAAATGGCTACGCCGGGTATGGCGCGGCGAACGTTGCGGTGCGTCTGGCTGCGATGGCCAAGTCACGCAGCGGCGCGGCACGGCAGGCAAAGCTGTAAGGCGGCTTCCTTCACAGAGCAGGGCGGCCCATAATCGCGGCCATCCCAAGATGGCCGTGAGCCTTTATGACCAAGACCCAAGAAGTCGACACCGGCGCCACGGCACCGGTAGTCGAACCGCGTAAAAGCCGTAAGAACAACCCTGAGAAGACGCGCGAAAACATCCTGCAAGAAGCAATCGTCGAGTTTGTCGAACAAGGCCTGGCGGGTGCGCGCGTGGACGCTATTGCAGAGCGTACCAAGACCTCAAAGCGCATGATTTATTACTACTTCACCAGTAAGGAACAGCTCTACGTCGAGGTGCTGGAGAAACTGTACGGTGAAATTCGCAGCATCGAAGGTCGCTTGAATCTGGATCAGCTTGAACCGGTAGAAGCGATTCGGCGGCTGGTGGAGTTCACCTTCGATCACCACGATATGAACGCGGATTTTGTGCGCATCGTCAGCATCGAAAATATCCACAAAGGTGAATACATCAAGCGCTCGGAAGGGATCAAGGACATGAACGACACCATTGTGCAGGCGCTTGAAAGCATCCTGCAGCGTGGCGTTGAACAGAAGGTATTCCGTGTTGGGCTGAACCCGCTGGATGTTCACTTGCTCGTCAGTTCGTTCTGTTTTTATCGCGTGTCGAATCGGTACACGCTCGGCGAGATTTTCCAGATCGACTTGTCTGATGCGCAAATCAAGCAGCGCCAACGTGAGATGATTTGCGACTCAGTACTGCGTTATCTGCAGGCTTGATCCTAAGGTTATGCCTTGGGAATTAATATCAATTGAAAATCATTCTCGACAAAAAGTAAGATAGCGACCCCTTTCCTTCATGCTCAGGGAGTCGGTTTGTCGGATATGGACCTCAAAGGCTTGTTCCTCAAGCATGCCAGTACCCTGCGTGGGTATCTGGCGCGCAAGGTACGGGACCCTCAACTGGCAGCGGATCTGGTGCAGGAAAGTTTTCTGCGCATGGCAGAGCGTGGGCGCAAGGAGCGAATCGACAACTCCCCCGGTTATCTCTATCGCATTGCTGGCAACTTGCTGGTCGATCACATTCGCCAGGAAACCCGGCGCAAGACCGACACGGTAACCCACGAAGCGCTGGCCGAAATCGAAGACGAAATGGCAGGCCTGGAGGCCCAGGCAATGGCAGAACAACAGCGCATGGCGCTAAAACAGGCATTGTCCGAATTGCCGGAACGCACCCAGGAAATCTTCCGCCTCAACCGCATCGAGGGCATGACCCATGCTCAAGTCGCGCGTCACCTTGAAATTTCCGACAGTTCAGTGCAAAAACATCTGTCGAAAGCTTTGGCCTACGTCATGCAGCGCCTACAAGAGCCTGAGAAATAACCTCCACATTTGTCGATGAATGGCTTACTGAGTTTCAGCCAACAAGACGTCACTGCTTATATATAACGAGAAATAGAGATTCACACGTGAATAGCCAAGGCCCCCAACAGCAGATGATTACTGAAGCGGCCGCCGAGTGGGCGGTGCGTCTGCACGCGGGTGCATTGAGTGAAGAGGCGCAAGCGCAACTGGAGCAGTGGCTGGCTGCCGACGAGCGCCATGCGCCTGCGCTGCGCTTTGCCGAACAGACATGGGCGGCACTGGGGGAGCTGGCGCTGGAGAGCAGGCCCACCCCCCACCGCCAGCGCATGGCAGAGGCTGGGACAGTGCCGATGACTCGCCGTCGGCGCCCACTGCGTTGGGTCGGGCGTGCGGCGGTGCTGTCGCTGGTGCTGGCCGTGGGCTGGGTCAGTGGCCCGACGGCGCTGTTACAGATGCAGGCCGACTACCGCACTGGCGCAGGAGAACTTCGCACGGTTCAGCTGGATGATGGCAGTTCGGTAGAACTGGACGCGGCCAGTGCAATCAGTATCGACTACGACAGCAACGAACGGCGGATCAGCCTGTTGGCGGGTTCAGCGGTGTTTGATGTAGCCCCTATGGATGACGCCGAAACCCGGCCATTTGTGGTGCAAAGCGCGGGTGGACGGACCAAGGCACTGGGTACTCAATTCGTGGTGGGCCGGGAAGACCGAGACCAGGCCTGGGTCGGTGTATTGCAGCATAGCGTTGCGGTCAGCCTGCAAAGCCAGCCGGCGCAAGGCTCGGCGCAGCAAATCCTGGAAGAAGGCCAAAGCGCCCGCTACAGCGCAAAAGGTGGAGTACAGAAACTGCCTGGATTTGACCTGAGCGCGGCGACGAGCTGGCGCCGGGGCGTGCTGATCTTTGACCGCCAGCCGTTGGCGCAGGTGATTGAGCAGCTCAACCGTTATCGTCCCGGCCAGATCGTATTGGCCAACCGGGCCTTGGCCAGTCGACAGGTCAGCGGCGTATTCCGCCTGGAGATGCTCGACAGCGCACTGCAAACCCTGACCCAGGAGCTGCACGTAAAACGCGTCGAACTGGCGGGCGTCAGCCTGATTTACTGACTTTGCGCTGACCCTGTAGCCGCTGCCGAAGGCTGCGATGGCTGCGCAGCGACCCTGCTGTTTTGGCCCTTATCGCAGCTTGCGGCAGCGGCTACAAACGCAAGATGGGGCCTCCTTTCGTATTGAATAAATACTTTTTGAAAACTAATCGCAAAAACCTTTACTGACTTTCTCCCGGTAACACGTCTTGCTATTGAGATTCATTCGCAAAGCAGCTCGTGCAACCTGGGGATAATAAAAATGATCGGTAGTCAGCGCAAAGGGGTGCGGTCCGCAAGTCGGTTAGCCTTTGCTGTTCATGTCGGGATTGTTGCCGTGTTGGCGGCGCAAACGCCGGTGCATGCTGCGCCAAAAGCCAGCAGTGCGGTGCAACAGGAATTTATCGCCTTCCATATTGCGGCGCAGCCGCTGGACAAGGCGGTACTGATCTTCGCCGAACAGGCAGGCCTGCAAGTGCTGTTCGACAGCCAGGTGCTACGCGGCCTGCAGGCACAGGCACTGAACGGAGACTTCGGCGTCCAGGAAGGCCTGGCCCGCTTGCTGGGCAACAACCCGGTGGAATACCGCTTCACCGGCGAACGCCAGGTCACCCTGACCCGCGTCAGCGGAGAACACGCAGGCGCGCTGGCGCTGGGCACTACCTCCGTGACTGCCAGCGAAGGCAACAGTGGGGATTGGGTGTACCAGACCCCCGAAGCGGTGTCCGTTATCACCCGCGAGCAAATCAACAAGCGCGCCCCTCGTCACACAGCCGACATGCTGGAAGAAACCCCAGGCGTTTACACGGCAGTAGACCAGCGTGACCCCGGCTTGTCCGTCAACATCCGCGGCCTTCAGGACTATGGTCGGGTCAACATGAACGTTGACGGCATGCGCCAGAACTTCAACGTCAATGGTCACCAGCATCGCAACGGTGTGATGCTGATCGATCCGGAAATGATCTCGAGCATCGAAATCGATAAAGGCACCCAATCCGGTATGGGCGGCGCGGCAGTGCTGGGTGGTATTGCCACTTTTAAAACACTTGAAGCCAGTGAATTTTTGAAGGATGGCAAAGAGTTCGGCGGGCGTGTCCGCGCCGGCAGCGGCATCGGTGAACTGGGTAACGGCACATACTTCAACGGTGGCGGGGTGTTCGCCTTCGGTAATGAGATTGGCGATGCCTTGTTTGCGTACAGCGAACGACATTTCGGCAACTACCGCAGCGGTCGGCAAAACGCCGACAACCTTGGGGATGAGATCCGCGTCAAACAAACCCGCCGCGAAGCCTGGAACAACTGGCTGAACAATGAGGTGGGTGATGCGGGCAGTGTGACGCGCTCGCAGATGGTCAAGTTCGGCCTCAACTTGCCCAATGATCAGCGTGTGCAACTGAACTACCTGAACACCGACAGCGACAGCAACGACTCATGGACTTACGCGATCAACAACGAGACGGACTATGAGTACAGACGGCACAGTAAAAATAACCTTGGCACCGCCAACTATGGGCTCGATTACAGCTACAACCCGGACAGCGAACTGATCGACTTCAAGAGCAAAGTGTATTTCGTCAGTACGGAACTGGTGCGTTCCAATGCTGGGCATCTAACGAGCGAAGTGCGGAATAACTACGATCCCTACAAAGATTTTTTCCGCACTGATACCTGGGGCATTCAAGGCGAGAACACCTCGCGCTTCAACTTCGATGCCTACGGTTTGTTGACCTGGAATTATGGCCTGGAGATGTACCAGGACACCTTCAAGCCCAAGAGCAATAAAGTTGCGGCCTTGAGTGAAGTGGTCAAGCCTTATGTTGAGGGGGCCGACCCTTCTGGCAAACGTACCATGGCCAGCCTGTTCAGCAATCTGGAATACGATTACAACGGCTGGCTGACCCTTAATGGCGGCTTGCGGTATGACCGTTATCGTCTTGAAGGCAAGACAGGCATGACGCTCTTCCGTAGACAAATCATTCGTTATGAGAATGGTGTGCCAGTGGTGAATGCGGACCCTGCAAAGCGCGTCGAAGATACGTATGACCTGGATGAAGAAAGCGGCAAGTTTTCACCCACGTTCGGTATTGCGATCAAACCCGGCGTTGACTGGCTTCAGTTGTATGCACGTTGGGGCAAAGGTTGGCGGCCACCGGCGGTGACCGAAGTATTGATGACGGGGCGGCCCCATGGCGGCAATGCCCCTGAACGGGTATTCCCAAACCCCTTCCTCAAGGCAGAGGAATCCAGAGAGTGGGAAGTGGGCTTTAATATATTTAAAGAATCGTTGTTTTTTAACAATGATCGGCTGGGCATGAAGATCTCCTACTTTGATAACCGAATCAAAAACTTCACGTTTATGCAGTACGGTATCGCGCTTCCTGAAGCACAAAATAATTTTGGTGATCTGGCATACGTTAATAATTTGAATGACACACGCTTCAGGGGGGTTGAGTACCAGCTCAACTATGATATGGGGCGTGTGTATACTAACTTGAGTTACACCCATATGATTGGTACTAACGATTTTTGCGCAAATGATCACTATCTTGGAGGCGCCAAAAAAAGTGGTAAGAGGTTTAAAGATTATTTGGAGCGCTATGTAAGACCTGATGGGACAATGGGTTTTAGAAAGGTGAGAGAGAGTGAGTATCTGGATAATAATGAAATGAACAACTACGTCGCATGCGGCGGCATCATGGGCAGCGCGGCGCATATGCCTGCAGACCGGGGATCTTTAACGGTTGGTGCGCGTTTCCTGGAACGACGGTTGGATACAGGTATTCGTTTACGCTATAGCCGCGGAAACGGCGCCGATATGAATGCGCATAATTACTACGATATTGAACAAGCTACCTGGCCTAAGTACAGTGTGTATGATCTGTATGCCAGTTATTGGCCCACTAATGATGTGAACCTTACATTAGTGCTGGAGAACGCCACTGATGAGGCATATTTCGTTGCCATGGGCGATGCCAATAACTTGAGTTTGGCTCGGGGTCGCACCTTAAGCGGGATGCTCGAATACAAATTTTAAACAACAGCGAGTTTTCGTTGTTAACGGATTTTGCTCGTATTGAGCAAAAGCACGCAGTCGTGTGCAGGTTGTCACTAAATCTATCAATGGAAGAAAGTAAACATGACTATCTCAGTAACTTATAATTCTCTGTACGGCGATATTTCGGTTAAAGATGTGTTGAGCGAATGGTCGACCGGTTTCCGCACTGCTGATCATGGCACCGCGAATACCGGTGGTTTCAACACCGGCGGCCGTGCAATGACAGGCGAGCAGTATGCAACTCAGGGGGCCAATGGTTCGAACTACGCCTTTGTGGCTGAGAGCAATACGGATAATGGTTTGAACTACGTGTTTAATCCGAAACTGTCTGCGGGCGACAACATGAACCACTTCCTGTGGGGCAGCCTGGATAACGTGCAGTTGGGTGAAGTACTTGGCGGTGGTAAGGGCAGCGACTTTACACTGGACGACTACACCGTCAGCTTCAACGGCCTCGACCTGTCTGCCGCCAGCGATGCTGGCCGTGCTGGCAACGCTGTTCAGGACGTGATCTACGGCCTGATGAAAGGCGACGTGTCGGGTCTGGAAGGTGTGCTCAACAACCTGCTGAGCGGCTTCGGCCTGAGCACCGATTCGACCTTCGACCAGTTGGCGGCTGCCGGCCTGGCTCACTCCGATGCACCGCTGGCTGCTGATATCAGCCTGGTAGGCGTGCAGGAGCTGGTTCAAGACTGGGCACTGGCGGCGTAATACTCGCCTGCTTCAGTGAACACCACCAATCCTGTGGGAGCCGGGCTTGCCCGCGATTGCATCGACACGGTCTGACAGAAGCACCGCGTCGTTTGCATCGCAGGCAAGCCAGCTCCCACAGGGTACTCGGTTCATTTCTTCGGAATCTGTCCATGACCCGGCCCAAAGCCAACGAGATGCTGGCTGCCTTGACGGCCTACAAACGTGCTTTTTTCAATATTGGCTTGTTCTCGGCCGTGATCAATTTACTGATGCTGGCCCCGGCGTTGTACATGCTGCAGGTGTACGACCGGGTGTTGGCCTCGGGCAATCAAATGACCCTGTTGATGCTGACGCTGATGATCCTCGGCCTCTTTGGCCTGATGGGCGCGTTGGAATGGGTGCGTAGCCAGGTGGTGATCCGCCTCGGCACGCAGATGGATATGCGCTTGAACCAGCGTGTCTACGACGCTGCCTTCGAGGCGCAATTACGTACCGGAAGCCCTGCGGCGGGGCAGGCGTTGAATGACCTGACCAGCCTGCGCCAGTTCGCCACCGGCAATGCGCTGTTCGCGTTTTTCGATGCGCCATGGTTTCCGGTGTATCTGTTTGTGATTTTTATGTTCAGCCCCTGGCTAGGGCTGCTGGCTCTGGGTGGGGCGGTGCTGTTGATGATTCTGGCGTGGGTCAATCAGCGCGTTTCGCAAGCGCCGCTTAAAGCCGCCAGCGAGTTGTCGGTGGAGGCCACCCAGCAAGCCAGTGCGCATTTGCGCAATGCCGAGGCCATCGAAGCCATGGGCATGCTCGACACGTTGCGCGGGCGCTGGTTGGCGCAGCACACAGCATTTTTGGCGCAGCAAAATCTTGCCAGTGAAAAAACCGCCACCGTCAGCGCCTGGTCAAAAGGCGTGCGCCTGGCTTTGCAATCGTTGGTGCTTGGGCTCGGCGCCTTGCTGGCGGTGCAAGGGCAAATTACGGCCGGGATGATGATTGCCGGCTCCATCCTGATGGGCCGGGTGCTGGGCCCAATCGACCAACTGATCGGTGTATGGAAGCAATGGACTTCGGCACGGCTGGCTTACCAACGCCTCGAAGCCATGTTGCACGCCTATCCGCCGCGCCCGCAGCGTATGGTATTGCCCGCACCGAAGGGCGAGTTGTCGGTTGAGCAACTGAGCGCCAGCGCACCCGGCACCCGTCGCGCTACCTTGGCCAATCTGAGTTTCACCTTGCCTGCGGGGCAAGTGCTGGGCGTGATTGGACCGTCCGGTTGCGGTAAATCAACCCTGGCCCGTTTGCTGATCGGCGTGTGGCAGCCGTTGGCGGGCAAGGTGCGTTTGGACGGTGCGCAGCTGTCGCAGTGGGACAAACACCAGCTCGGCCCGCATCTGGGCTATTTGCCCCAGGACATTCAGCTGTTCGCCGGGACCATCGCACAAAACATCGCACGCTTTGCCGAGGTGGATGCCGACAAGGTGCTGGCCGCCGCGCAACTGGCGGGCGTGCATCAGTTGATCCTGCAATTGCCCGAGGGCTACGACACTCGCCTCGGTGAAGGCGGAGCGGGGTTGTCCGGCGGGCAGAAGCAGCGCATCGGCCTGGCCCGTGCGCTGTACGGCTTGCCGGCGGTGATCGTGCTCGACGAACCCAACTCCAACCTCGATGAAGCCGGTGAGCAGGCCTTGTTGCAGGCGATTGCCCAGCTCAAACAGCACAAGCGAACCCTGATTTTGATTACCCACAAACCCAATGTGCTGACCCTGACCGACCAGCTTTTGATCCTGCGCGATGGCCAGCTGCAAGCCTTTGGCCCGACCGCCAAGGTGCTCGGTGCTCCCACGGCGTCCAAGCCTGCAGTGCCGAAACCGGCAATGAATGTGAGCTATCGGCTCGGAACGGCAGAGGCGAGCAAGGTATGAAGCAGTCAAACGCCAAGGCCCTTGGCGACAGCAATGTGCTGCAACTGGATGACACTCGCTATTCGCGCTTGGGTTGGCTGCTGATGCTCGGCGGCTTTCTCGGGTTTCTTGGCTGGGCCGCATTGGCGCCGTTGGACAAGGGTGTCGCGGTGTCGGGCAAGGTGATGGTTTCGGGCCATCGCAAGGTAGTGCAGCACCCCAGCGGCGGGATTGTTGAACGTATTGATGTGCGTGACGGCGACAAAGTCGTCGCAGGCCAGGTGCTGATTCGACTGAAGGAAACCCCGTTGTTGGGGCAAGCCCAGTCGTTGCGCAGCCAGTTCTATGGATCACTCGCCAGTGAGGCGCGGCTTGATGCCGAGGGAGATGGCGTCAGCCGCGTTAACTTCCCTGCCGAACTGACGGCATTGGCGGCCGACCCGGAAGTGGCTTCCAACCTCGCCTTGCAACAGCAACTGTTCGATAGTCGGCGTAGGGCCTTGCTGCTGGACCAGCAGGGTATCGACGAAAGCATTGCAGGCGCCGAGGCGCAGTTGCGCGGGGTGCGTGACTCTCAGGCCAGCAAGGTGCTGCAACGCACGGCCCTGACCGAACAGTTGCAAGGCCTGCGTGAGCTGGCCCGCGAAGGCTACATCCCGCGTAACCGGCTGCTGGACAGCGAGCGGGTGTACGCCCAGGTGCTGGGTTCGATCAGCGAGGACTACGGCCGCATCGGTCAGTTACAGCGACAAGTGTTGGAGATGCGTTTGAAGATTCGGCAACTGGCCGAGGAGTATCAAAAGGAAGTCCGCACCCAACTGGCCGACACCCGCGTACGTACCGAGGATTTGCGCAATCGACTGGCCTCGGCCGAGTTTGAATTGGCCAACAGCCAGTTGCGTGCCCCGGTGGCGGGGATTGTGGTGGGGCTGGATGTATTTACCGAAGGCGGGGTGATCAAGCCCGGTCAGGCGCTGATGGAGATCGTGCCCCAGGGCGAGCCACTGCTGGTCGAGGCGCGGGTACCGGTTGAGCTGGCCGACAAGGTTCACCCCGGCTTGCCGGTCGAGCTGATGTTCTCGGCCTTTAGCCAGAGCACCACGCCTCGGGTGGCGGGTGAGGTGACGCTGGTGTCGGCGGACCGTCAGGTCGATGAACGCACCGACGAGCCTTATTACACGTTGCGTGCGCAAGTCAGCGAAGCCGGTATGGCGCAACTGGCCGGGTTGCAGATCCGCCCCGGCATGCCGGTGGAGGCGTTCGTGCGCACAGGCGAACGCTCGATGCTCAATTACCTGTTCAAGCCACTGCTTGACCGTACCCATATGGCGTTGGTGGAAGAATGATCGTGCGCCAGATTTTATGCGGGCTGTTCATGCTGTGTACGGGGCCGGCGCAGGCATTGGGCTTGCTTGAAGCCTACGACTTGGCGATCCGCAACGACCCGACCTTTCAGGCGGCGATTGAAGAGCGGGCGGCCGGGGAGGAGAACCGTGCACTGGGCCGCTCGGCGTTATTGCCGACTTTGTCGTGGAACTATAACAACTCGCGCAACGAGTCCGAAGTCACCCAGGCCAGTACCCGTACCGACCGCGATTACCGCAGCTATGCAGCAACTTTGACCTTGCAGCAGCCACTGTTGGACTACGAAGCCTATGCTCGTTTCCGACAAGGTGCAGCGCAGGCGTTGTTCTCCGATGAGCGTTTTCGTAGCAAAAGCCAGTATCTGGCGGTGCGTCTGCTCAGTGCCTACAGCCAGGCATTGCTGGCACAGGAGCGGATCGAGCTTAGCCGTGCGCAAAAGCGTGCCTTTGCCGAGCGTTTGCAGCTTAACCAGCGGTTGTTGAAAGGCGGCGAGGGCACCCGCACCGATGTGCTGGAAACCCAGGCGCGCCTGAGCATGGCGGTGGCTGAGGAGATCGAGGCGCAAGACAATCAGGACGCCGCCTTGCGTGAGTTGGAGGCAATGCTTGGCGAACCCTTGCAAATAGAACAGCTTGATCCCTTGTCGCCGCGTTTTGTAATCCTGCCCCTGGAACCGCAGCGTTTTGAAAGCTGGCGCGAACTGGCGTTGGCCAATAACCCGGAGCTGGCCTCGCAGCACCATGCGTTGACCTCGGCCGAGTACGAAGTGGAACGCAAGCGCGCCGGGCATTTGCCCAAGCTCAGTTTGTATGCGAGCAGCCGTCAGACCAGTTCCGATTCGGAGAGTACCTACAACCAGAAGTACGACACCAACAGCGTCGGTATTCAGCTCACGGTGCCGTTGTTTGCGGGGGGCTCGGTGTCGGCATCGACCCGGCAGGCGGCACGGCAACTGTCCCAGGCCCAGTTTGAGCTGGACGCACAAACGGCAACCACGCTGGTAGACCTGCGCAAACAGTACAACCTCAACAGCAGCGCGGCGGCCAAGGTGCGGGCTTATGAAATGGCGGTGGAGTCCGCCAGTGCCCTGGTGCAGGCGACGCAGAAAAGCGTGAGCGCAGGTGAGCGGGTCAATTTGGATGTGCTGGACGCCGAACAGCAGTTGTTCAGTGCCAAGCGGGATTTGGCTGAGGCGCGCTATGCGTATTTGCTGGCGCGGGTGCAACTCAAGTATTACGCGGGCTTGTTGAGCGAAGGGGATTTACGGCAGGTGGCGGGGTATTTTCAGGAACTTCTGTAGCCGCTGCCGCAGGCTGCGATGGACTGCGAAGCAGTCCCGGGCTCTGGAACCTTGAAGGTCCTTCGGCCCTTATCGCAGCGCTGCGGCAGTGGCTACAAAAATGATGCGAGCGGCTTACCGACGAACCAGCAAAACACCCGATTCCATATGGTGAGTCCACGGGAACTGGTCAAATACCGCGCAACGCTCAATCCGGTGCGTATCGTGCAGTTGGGCGATGTTCTCGGCCAATGTCGTGGGGTTACACGAAATATACAGGATATTGTCGAAGCGACGGGTCAGCTCGCAGGTGTCCGGGTCCATCCCCGCACGCGGCGGGTCGACGAAGACGCTGCCGAACTCGTAGCTTTTCAGGTCAATGCCTTGCAAGCGACGAAACGGACGCACTTCGTTCAGGGCTTCGGTCAGTTCCTCGGCGGACAGGCGCACCAGCGTGACGTTATCCACAGCGTTGTCGCGCAGGTTGTTCAGTGCCGCATACACCGAGGTCTTGCTGATTTCGGTGGCCAGTACTTTACGCACGCGAGTAGCCAGCGGCAGGGTGAAGTTGCCGTTGCCGCAATACAGCTCCAGCAAGTCATCCGATCGCTCGCCCAACGCGTCATATGCCCAATTGAGCATCTTCTGGTTGACCGTGCCGTTTGGCTGAGTGAACGCGCCTTCAGGCTGTTGATACGTGAAGGTGCGCCCCGCGACTTCGAGCTTTTCGACCACATGATCGCGGCCAATCACTACGCGCTTGCCCTTGGAGCGGCCTATTACGCTGATATCCAGGTCTTTGGCCAACTGCTCGGCAGCGTTTTGCCAATGCTCGTCCAGTGGGCGGTGATAGCACAAAGTGACCATCGCATCGCCTGCCAGAGTGGTCTGGAACTCGACCTGGAACAGCTTGTGGCTCAAGGCTGAGCTGGCTTGCCAAGCGGCTTTGAGCTGAGGCATCAGTTGATTGATGCGCAGGCTGGCAATCGGGAAATCTTCGATCAGGATCGGCGTGCGCTTTTCATCCTGGGCGAACATGGCGTAGTGACGCTCGCCCCCTTCGCGCCACAGGCGGAACTCGGCCCGCAGGCGAAAGTGCTTCAGAGGCGAATCGAATACCTGCGGCTCAGGTGCATCGAACGGCGCCAGCAGCTCGCGCAGACGATTGGCCTTGGCCTCTAGCTCAACGGCGTAGGTAGCAGAATCAAACGGCAAAGCACTCATGCTGGATACCAACCTAGCTTGACCACAAACAGAACCGACAGAATGATCAGCGGTGCATTCAGCTCGCGGGCACGGCCCGACAGCAGTTTGATCACGGTCCAGGAAATAAAGCCGAAGGCGATGCCGTTGGCGATGGAGTAGGTGAACGGCATCGCCAGTGCGGTGATCACCACTGGTGCGGCAACGGTGACGTCGTCCCATTCGATTTCTGCCAGGCCGCTCATCATCAGTACGGCTACGAACATCAGCGCGGGCGCGGTGGCGAAGGCTGGAATGCTGGCGGCCAATGGCGAGAAGAACAACGCCAGCAGGAACATGATGCCGACTACGATGGCGGTCAGGCCGGTACGGCCACCGGCGCTCACGCCAGCTGCCGACTCGATGTAGCTGGTGGTGGTCGAGGTGCCCAGCAGCGAACCAGCCATGGCCGCGGTGCTGTCAGCGATCAGGGCGCGGCCCATTTTTGGCATGTGGCCGTCTTTGCCCATCAGGCCAGCGCGCTTGGCGACGCCGATCAGGGTGCCGGAGTTGTCGAACAGGTCAACGAACAGGAAGGCGAAGATCACGCTGATCAGGCCGATGTCCAGGGCACCTCTGATGTCCAGCTGCAGGAAGGTCGGGGCCAGGGATGGCGGCATCGACATCACGCCACCGAACTCGGTCACGCCCAATGCAATCGAAGCAATGGTCACGGCCAGGATGCCGATCAGCACTGCGCCACGGACTTTCATCGCCTCAAGGGCGACGATCAGGGCAAAGCCCAGGGATGCCAGGATCACTTTTGGCTGCGCCAGATCACCCATGCCTACCAGCGTTGCCTTGTTGGCAACCACGATGCCGGCGTTGCCCAGGGCGATCAACGCCAGGAACAGGCCGATACCGGCGGCAATGGCCGAACGTAGAGGCAGCGGGATGCTGTTGATGATCCATTCGCGGATGCGAAAGATCGACAGCAGGAAGAACAGCACCGCGGAGATAAACACCGCGCCCAGCGCGACCTGCCAGGTATGGCCCATATGCAGGACCACGGTGTAGGTGAAGAAGGCGTTCAGGCCCATACCCGGTGCCAGGGCAATCGGGTAGTTGGCGATGATGCCCATGGTCGCCGAGCCAATGGCCGCGGCCAGACAGGTGGCAACAAATACGGCACCTTTGTCCATGCCCGTCTCACCGAGGATGCTCGGGTTCACAAACAGGATGTAGGCCATCGCCAGGAAGGTGGTGATACCCGCAAGAATCTCGGTACGCACGTTGGTGTTGTGTGCTTTTAGTTGAAACAGCCTTTCCAGCATGCCAGTCCCCGTGGCGCCAAATGCGCCGTGATTAAATCGTTTTCAACAGCAAAGCACAGACGCGGACCGTCTGAGGTTTTTCTGTCTGTCGGAAAAAGCCGCGCATCATACCAGCAGCTCGTAGATATGGCTGCTTTGGTTACCCTGCGGGGCCATGTTTTATAACCTTGATGTGGCAGGCATACTGCGTGCCAGCTTTCGGAGGGATTTATGAAGCGCACCATCCAACCTGTTTTCGCGTGTTTCGGCTTCTTTATAAGTGCCGCCGTCAGCGCTGCGCCGGCAATGCCCTTGAGCACCGTCGAGATTCTCAAGGTGGCGTCTGTTTCCTGCGCTGTAGAGGATGTGTCGGATGGCCGCGAGCAGACCCGTTGTAACCATAACGGTCCTGCTATCAAGGTCTATGTGCTGGAGCGCGGTTACGGTGGTCAGCCCAATGTGACGTTGGATGGCGAGGAAGTGGACGGTGTTCGTGCCCCGGTCTGCAACCAGGGCGAGGGATTGGTGGCCTGTAACGGGGCGGGCACCACGGTGGGGCACTTGTATACCTTCGACCTGGGTAACAAGGACGGCGGTTGGTTTGAATTCAGTAACGCCTCGCTGGTGCCGCCGCACAACCGGTTGGGTGTGCGGCTTTATATAAAGTAAGGCTGCAGATACCTGTAGCAGCTGCCGAGGAACGAAGGCTGCGTTCGGCGGCGAAGCCGTCGTAAACCTGTGCACTCAATAACCCTGACACACCGAGACCCTTGATTTGCGACGACTACGTCGTCGAACGCAGCCTTCGTTCCTCGGCAGCTGCTACGAGTATTGGTAAGGGAATCATGGCTTTTCTTCCACCATCCGGTCCCGATTGGCCAAGCCAGGGAACAGTTTTATCCACAGCCCGGTGACGACCAGCGTACCGATCCCGCCCAGTACCACGGCGGGAACGGTGCCCAGCCAGTGGGCAGTGGCCCCGGATTCGAACTCCCCCAGTTGATTGGACGCGCCGATAAACAGGCCGTTGACCGCACTGACCCGGCCACGCATCTCATCCGGTGTTTCCAGCTGCACAAACGAGGCGCGGATCACCATGCTGATCATGTCTGCCGCGCCGAGTACCACCAGCACCGCCAGCGAAAACCAGAACGAGGTCGATAGGCCGAATGCAATGGTCGCGACCCCGAATACCCCCACGGCCGTAAACATCACCCGCCCGACCTTGCGTTCAACCGGGAACCTGGCCAGCCACAGCGACATCATCAAGGCCCCGACCGCCGGTGCCGAGCGCAACATGCCCAGCCCCCACGGGCCAGTCAGTAGAATGTCCTTGGCAAACACCGGCAGCAACGCCGTGGCTCCGCCCAGCAGGACTGCAAACAGATCCAGGGAGATGGCACCGAGCACATCCGGGCGGCTGCGAATAAAGCGAATACCCGCCAGCAACGAATCCAGCGTGGCCTTGGCTTTGTTCAGTGGCAGTTGGCGCGCAGGCAGGTTGCTCATCAGTACTGCGGCAATCAGATACAGCGCCACGCTCGGGCCATACACCCAGACACTGCCAAATGCATACAGCAAACCGCCAAACGCCGGCGCGACAATGGTGGCGGACTGCTGTGCTGCCTGCGCCGCAGCCACTGCGCGCGGGAACAGTTCAACCGGTACGATTGAGGGCAGCAGGGCCTGGGTGGCAGGCATTTCAAAGGAGCGAGCAGCACCCAGCAAAAACGCCAGGATAAAGATCATCTCCCGGGTGATGTGATCGTTCGCACTGCTGATGGCCAGTGTCAGGGCGATCATCGCCTGTAGCGACTGGCACAGCGCGGCCACCTTGCGCCGGTCATAGCGATCGGCCACATGCCCGGTGTGCAGCATAAACAGCAAGCGCGGGGCGAACTCGATCAAGCCCACCCAGCCCAGATCCATCACATTGCCGGTGAGCTGGTAGAGATTCCAGCCAATGGCCACGGTGAGCATTTGAAATGCGCTGGCGGTAAAGATGCGGGCAAACCAGAAGGCCACAAATGGCCGGTGATGGCGTAGCTGGAGGGGCTGGCTGGTCATTTGAAGGATCGTGGCCGAGAGCAGGGGAGGTCGAGATTATCATTGTTTTGTAACAATTAATGACTCGAAATATCACAAAGTCCCGACTAGGCCAGGGTTCGCGAAAATCTGCTTTTCGCGATTCCTTATGGTTCTTGCAACGGTCTATATCAAGCCCTGAGGCATCGTGTCACGCGACAACAAACCACATTAGCCGTGTGTCAGGAATGGACTACTCTTTCATCCATGCTTGATCCAGATCAAAGCCCTTCGGGTTTTATCTGAGTGGCCAGCCGGCCAAAAACCTTTGCGTTGTGGTTTAAAGAGCGAGCGGCGATTCGCGGTGGCCATGGCTGCGGGGTAGTTGGACTCAGGCGCGATGCCTGTGTCCTCAACGACCTGATACCTGATAGAGGAAGACTTATGTTCGGTTTGGAGGCTCTCGATCTCGCCCGAATTCAGTTCGCGTTTACCGTGTCGTTCCACATTCTTTTTCCCGCCATTACCATCGGTCTCGCCAGTTATCTCATGGTGCTCGAAGGCATGTGGCTGAAAACCCGTGACGACACCTACCGCGATCTGTACCACTTTTGGTCGAAGATTTTCGCCGTCAACTTTGGGATGGGCGTGGTGTCGGGTCTGGTCATGGCCTATCAGTTCGGTACCAACTGGTCGCGGTTCTCGGACTTCGCCGGTGCTGTTACCGGGCCACTGCTGACCTATGAAGTACTCACCGCATTCTTCCTTGAAGCAGGTTTTCTGGGGGTCATGCTGTTTGGCTGGAATCGCGTGGGTCGCGGGATGCACTTCTTCTCGACCGCGATGGTAGCGCTGGGAACTCTGGTTTCGACCTTCTGGATCCTGGCCTCCAACAGCTGGATGCAAACCCCGCAAGGCTTCGAGATCATTGATGGGCGGGTGATCCCGGTGGACTGGCTGGCAGTCATCTTCAACCCCTCGTTCCCTTACCGTCTGGCGCACATGGCCACGGCTGCGTTTGTAGCTACGGCGTTTTTTGTCGGGGCTTCTGCTGCCTGGCATCTGTTGCGCGGTCGCAACACGCCGGCCATTCGCCGTATGTTTTCGATGGCAATGTGGATGGCCCTGGTGGTTGCGCCGGTGCAGGCACTGATCGGTGACGCCCACGGCTTGAACACGCTTGAGTATCAGCCGGTCAAAATCGCCGCAATTGAAGGGCACTGGGAAAACAAACCCGGTGAGCCGACGCCGCTGATTTTGTTCGGCATCCCCAACATGAAAACCGAGACCACGGACTACAAGATCGAGGTGCCGTACCTGGGCAGCCTGATCCTGACCCACAGTCTGGACAAGCAAATCCCGGCGATGAAGGACTACCCGGCAGCGGACCGTCCTAACTCGACCATTGTGTTCTTTACCTTCCGCATCATGGTTGCGCTGGGCATGCTGATGATCTTTATCGGCCTGTGGAGCGTGTGGTTGCGCAAACGCGGCACCCTGTACGAGAACCGCTGGTTCCTGCGCCTGGTGCTGTGGATGGGGCCATCGGGTCTGATCGCGATTCTGGCAGGTTGGTTTACAACCGAGATTGGCCGTCAGCCGTGGGTGGTTTACGGGTTGATGCGCACTGCTGATGCCTCGTCCAATCACAGTGTCACGCAAATGAGCATCACGCTGGTGATGTTTGTAGTGGTGTACTTCTCGCTGTTCGGTGTGGGTCTGGGCTACATGATGCGTCTGGTGCGCAAGGGCCCGATCACTCACGAAGGCGATGACGACACCCACGGTGGCCCAGGCCAGCAACGCACGCCTGCCCGTCCTCTGTCTGCGGCCCATGAGGGTACAGATGAAGGCCACAGCGACAGCCTGACTAAGGGGAATTGAGTCATGGGTATTGATCTGCCA
Organism: Pseudomonas fragi; assembly: GCF_025426255.1. Classification (GTDB taxonomy): domain Bacteria; phylum Pseudomonadota; class Gammaproteobacteria; order Pseudomonadales; family Pseudomonadaceae; genus Aquipseudomonas; species Aquipseudomonas kulmbachensis. The sequence goes on from NZ_CP104861.1 coordinate 700,285, forward strand.
CTTATCTGGGCAATCATCATCATCTTCGGGATCATGATGTATGTGGTCATGGATGGCTTCGATCTCGGGATCGGCATCCTCTTCCCCTTTATCAAGGGCGAGAGTGACCGCGATGTGATGATGAACACGGTCGCCCCTGTCTGGGACGGTAACGAAACCTGGCTGGTACTGGGCGGTGCGGCATTGTTTGGTGCCTTCCCGCTGGCCTATTCGGTGGTGTTGTCGGCGCTGTACCTGCCGTTGATGCTGATGCTGATGGGCTTGATCTTCCGCGGCGTGGCTTTTGAGTTCCGCTTCAAGGCCCGCCCGGAAAAACGCCATATCTGGGACAAGTCATTTATTGGCGGCTCGCTCGTGGCCACTTTCTTTCAGGGCGTGGCGCTGGGGGCCTTTATTGATGGCATCCCGGTGGTCAACCGCCAGTATGCCGGGGGCGGGCTGGACTGGCTGTCGCCGTTCACCGTGTTCTGCGGGATCGCGCTGATCGTGGCCTATGCATTGCTCGGCTGCACCTGGCTGATCATGAAAACCGAAGGCCAATTGCAGGAGCGCATGCACAAACTGGGGCGCCCATTGGCGCTGGCAGTATTGGTGCTGATGGGCATCGTGAGCCTGTGGACCCCGCTGGCACACTCGGAGATTGCAGCGCGCTGGTTTACCCTGCCGAACCTGTTCTGGTTCTTGCCGGTGCCGATCCTGGTGTTGGTAACGATGTATGGCCTGATCAAGGCGATAGCGCGCAAAGCACACTACACGCCGTTCCTGCTGACCCTGGTGTTGATCTTCCTGGGTTACAGCGGCTTGGGTATCAGCCTGTGGCCGAACATCATCCCGCCTTCGATCTCGATCTGGGACGCGGCCGCACCGCCGCAAAGTCAGGGCTTTATGCTGGTGGGCACCTTGTTCATCATCCCGTTCATTCTCGGTTACACCTTCTGGAGCTACTACGTGTTCCGCGGCAAGGTGACCCACGAAGACGGTTATCACTAGCACCGCCGCTGTGGCCTGAGGGCCACAGCCTTTTCCCAAGAGGAGGCCTGAACATGGCTGGCAAGGATTATCTACACGACGTCCAAGAGTGCGAGAAAAAGCCTCTGTGGCAACGCGTTGGCTGGCTGCTGGTGATCTGGACCGGCAGTGTGGCGACCCTGGCAGTATTTGCCTGGTTGATCCGTCTGTTCATGACCGCGGCGGGCATGAAGAGCCACTGATTTTGAACGCTTGATGATTTCACCTGTGGGAGCTGGCTTGCCAGCGATGGTATCGCCTCGGTATTGCAGCTAAACCGAGTTGTATGCATCGCAGGCAAGCCAGCTCCCACAGTTATAGGAGTGGCCACAAAATCATGCTTACTTGCGCGCCTTGAGGATCACAAACTTGGGCGTGGCGGCGACTTGCTCGACACCGCGAAACAATTTGGCCAGTTTGCTGTGGTAGCCCAAGTGGCGGTTGCCGACGATATACAGCGCGCCTCCCACCACCAGCGCTTCGCGCGCCTGCTGAAACATGCGCCAGGCTAAAAAGTCGCCCACCACTTGTTGCTGGTGAAACGGCGGATTGCACAGCACCACGTCCAGTGAGTCCGGTGCTTGGCTCGCCAAACCGTCATCTGCGCGCACAATTACCTCGCGATCGCCCAGCGCCGCCTGCCAGTTCTCACGGGCGGACTGCACCGCCATAAAGGATTCATCAACCAGTGTGTACTGCGCCTGCGGGTTATTCAGGGCGCTGGCAATGGCCAGTACGCCATTACCACATCCCAGATCAGCAACCCGTGCCGTGCCCAGGTTTTTCGGCAGGTGCGGCAGGAATGCTCGGGTGCCGATGTCCAGGTCTTCACGGCAAAACACGTTGGCGTGATTGAGCAGCTCGATGGCTGGCTTATCCAACTGGTAACGCGAAGGGTACGGTGAAGTAAAGGGGCCCAGAGCCTGAGGTGTGGCAATCAGCAGTCGGGCTTTTTTTACTGCCAGTGAGGCTTGTACCGGGCCGATGTAACGCTCCAGCAGATCGCCTGCAGCTCGCGGCAAGTGCTTGATCATTGCGGCAGCGATCACCTGTGCTCCGGGCGCCAATTGGCCTTGCAGGCGGATCAGTTGCTCTTCGAGCAGCGCCAGGGTTTTGGGAACACGCACCAGCACGCAATCGAAAGGGCCGACCAAAGGCTCGCTGGCAGGAATGATCGCGACCGCATCGTAAGCATGACCGTTGCGCACCAGGTTCTTTTCCAATGCTTGCATGGCGAGAAACGAGTCGCTGCTGCTGGTCACATGCATCGAGCCGACCAGGCTGACCGCCAAGGCCCCAAAGCTGTCGTTAAGCACCAGAACCCGACTGTTCGCGGGCAGCGCCTGTTCGGCCAAGTGATTAAGCAAATACTCATCCGCTGCATCAAAGGCCTGTAAAGGCTCGCTTTGCTGTTCAGGTTGGCGGATCAGGCGAAGTTGGGCGAAGGGGCTTTCTAGCACAGGCATTTATACAAACTCTGAGGAATCGACAGCTGCGGCCTGCCCCTGAGAGGGGCTTGGCTGGCAGTGGAGTCCGTGGGTTTTACAGGTAGACGCGATTTTACTTTTTTTTGCCGCAGATTGCCTGATGCGTTTATCGGTTACCGGGCTGGGTTCTCTTACAACAAGCCTGACTTGGCAGCGATGGCGACTGCTGAGGTTTTATTGTTGGCCCCCAGCTTTTTAATGGAACTGGCGATATGGAAGTTCACCGTGCGCGTGCTCAGGCTCAGAATGGTGCCAATGTCGGAGGCGATTTTGCCATTGGCTGTCCACCTCATGATTTCAATCTCCCGGTCGGTCAAGCGGATGACGTGGATCTCCAACTGATGGTGAAGGTGGCAGCGTTCGAGCATGGCACTGTGCAACTGGTTGCACAGCCACAATACATTGGCGGCCTTGTCCATAAACTCGCCCTCCGACAGCGGCGGATTTCTTCGGCCAAGGCTCAATATGCTCACCACGCCATTGGGGTCGTGCACCGATTGCGACCATCCGTACGCCAGCCCGCAGGTTTGTGTGGCCTTCCATAGGTCAGGGTTTTCACGAAAAACCTCGGAGCTCCAAATAATCGGCGCGATCGATAGCTGGCAATGCACCACGAGTGGGTTTCGTTGTGAAAGATGGCCAGTTTCATAACGCTCAACATAATCATTTGGATAGTTTGTTATTACTTTGCTGTTCGCCGTGATATTGCCAAGCCGAGGAATCATGCGAAAGAAAAAATAATCGAAGCCGTACTCTTCTATCTGTTTGAGTGCATAGGTACGCAGCTCTGCTTCGCTTCTGTAAGCCAGGGACTGTGTTTTATTTATTATCTGATGGGCAGTCATAAGGCGCTCCGGCGGCCTGCAAGCTAGTAAAGATTGTAGGAAATGTCCTATCAAATGATTTTAGGTGCTACTTCAGATAATGCTATGTAATAAGTGCGTAAAGTTTTTTGGTTAGGAGGCTTGGTGTTTATACATGTGGAGGATAATTTAATCACGCTGTTTAATTATGCTATTTCGAATGTATATCTATCGCCCGAGTTTGGTTTAAATGAGTTATTTTAAGAAAAACTTCTCATTTGCTGTCATGCATATAGCACTGAATATAATGTTTGTGGCGCGACTGCCTGTCGCAAAGCCATCACAAACCACCGGTGTTTCTCCGGGCTCCTTTGCGCGACACTAGGGCCATTCGCCAATGGAGTGCCCCATGACTGCCAGCGCAGAGAAATTCACCCAGCAGACGCTTCTCGATGTCACCCCGCTGACCCCCAGCCTGTTTACATTACGTACTACTCGCGATCCCGGCTTTCGCTTTCACGCAGGTCAATTCGCCAGGCTTGGTGTGACCAAGGCCGATGGCAGCACGGTATGGCGCGCCTATTCCATGGTTTCTTCGCCGCATGACGAGTTCCTGGAGTTTTTCTCTATTGTGGTTCCGGGCGGTGAGTTCACCAGCGAACTCAGTCGTTTGGGCGTCGGTGACACATTGCTGGTGGAGCGCCAGGCGTTTGGTTTTCTGACCCTGGATCGTTTTGTCGACGGCCGTGATCTGTGGCTACTGGCGACAGGGACTGGCATTGCGCCGTTTTTGTCGATCCTGCAGGATTTTGAAGTGTGGGAGAAATTCGAGCGCATTGTGTTGGTTTACAGCGCCCGGGAAGCTCGCGAACTGGCTTACCAGGATTTGATCGCGGGGCTATGCTCGCGTGAGTACCTTGCCGAATACGGGCACAAATTTGTCTATATTCCGATTGTCACCCGTGAGCACGTACCCGGTACGTTGAATGGGCGCATTACCACGTTGATTGAAAATGCTGAGCTTGAACGGGCGGCGGGCATTGAACTGAGCAGCGAACATTCACGGGTGATGCTATGTGGCAACCCGCAAATGATTGATGACACCCGAAAGTTGCTGAAAGAGAGAAATATGCAACTGAGCCTGAGTCGCAGACCTGGGCAAGTAGCGGTCGAGAACTACTGGTAGTGGGCTTTATATTGCGTGTGGCATAAATAAACAATGGCGCCTTATGGGCGCCATTGTTTGTTGTGAGCCCTTATGGCCGGTTGTTTTGCACTTTGAGCAAGTCGCGAATTTCGCCCAGCAGTTCTTCTTCTTTGGAAGGCAATGGCGGGGCGCTAGGAGCGACCGCTTCTTCGCGCTTCAGGCGGTTGATTGCCTTCACACCCATAAAGATGGCGAATGCGACGATGATAAAATCGATCACGCTCTGGATGAACTTGCCATATGCCACGACCACTGCTGGCGCATCGCCAACTGCGGCTTTCAGCGTAATGGCAAGGTCACTGAAGTCCACACCGCCAATCAACAACCCCAGCGGTGGCATGACTACGTCACCCACAAAGGATGAAACGATTTTGCCAAATGCCGCGCCGATGATGATACCGACGGCCATATCGACCACGTTCCCTTTGACCGCGAAGGCCTTGAACTCACTTATCACGCCCATAGGTTATTCCTTGTTACAGATGAGGTTGGTAGGTGCAGTGTAAATCAGCCTGCAGGATCATGCCCGCGCAGTTGAATACTCGCAGGCGCTGTAATCGACCAGCGCCAACGCCATAAGTTTTCAACAGGCTCGCAACTGGCGCGAATACGCCATTGATTGGGTTAAAGCCAGACCTTTTTCTCAATCGCCGGCTTGCGACCTTTCTATTTAGAATTTGCCCCGTAGGTCTCTAGCCTTTGGTCAGTGCTATGCACATCCAATAACCAGAGGACTTACGCATGACCATCCACTTTGGCTTCGGGACGCTTTCACAGCGCCGCCTGTTATGTGTTTTAAGCGCCAGTTTGCTTTCGGTTTCGGTTCACGCGGCAACCCTGACCCGTGATAACGGTGCAGCTGTCGGTGATAACCAGAACTCTCAAACCGCAGGGGCCAATGGCCCGGTACTACTGCAAGACGTGCAGCTACTACAGAAACTTCAGCGTTTTGACCGTGAACGTATCCCGGAGCGTGTAGTGCATGCGCGCGGTACAGGCGCACACGGTACGTTTACTGTCACCAATGACCTGAGTGACCTGACCAAGGCCCGGGTGTTTGCCGCTGGCGAAACCACGCCGGTATTTGTGCGCTTCTCGGCCGTGGTGCATGGCAACCACTCGCCAGAAACCCTGCGCGATCCGCGCGGCTTTGCCACCAAGTTCTATACCGCTGACGGCAACTGGGACCTGGTTGGCAACAACTTCCCCACCTTCTTTATCCGTGACGCGATCAAGTTCCCGGACATGGTTCACGCCTTCAAGCCAGACCCGCGTACCAACCTTGACGACGACTCGCGCCGTTTCGACTTCTTCTCCCACGTCCCGGAAGCCACCCGTACCTTGACCGAGCTGTACTCCAACGCGGGTACACCGGCCAGCTACCGCGAAATGGACGGTAACGGTGTTCACGCCTACAAACTGATCAACGCCAAAGGCGACGTGCGTTATGTGAAGTTCCACTGGAAGAGCCTGCAGGGGCTGAACAACCTTGACCCGAAACAAGTCACACAGGTTCAGGGCCAGGACTACAGCCACATGACCAACGACCTGGTCACTCATATCAACAAGGGTGATTTCCCCAAGTGGGATTTGTACGTGCAGGTGCTCAAGCCTGAAGACTTGAAGTCATTCGACTTTGACCCGTTGGATGCGACCAAGATCTGGCCGAACGTGCCTGAGCGCAAAGTCGGGCAAATGGTCCTGAACCGCAACCCGACCAATGTGTTCCAGGAAACCGAGCAGGTCGCCATGGCCCCGGCCAACCTGGTGCCTGGTATCGAGCCATCTGAAGACCGTTTGCTGCAAGGTCGGGTGTTCTCGTATGCCGACACCCAGATGTACCGTTTGGGCGCCAACGCCATGCAGTTGCCGATCAACGCTCCACGTGTAGCGGTGAATAATGGCAATCAGGACGGTGCAATGAACCTGGGTCACAGCACTTCGGGTGTGAACTACCAGCCGAGCCGCTTGATGCCGCGTGAAGAGCCGCAAGCTGCGCGCTATAGCGAAATGCCGCTGTCGGGCACCACCCAGCAGGCGAAAATTCAGCGTGAGCAAAACTTCAAACAGGCGGGCGATCTTTACCGCTCCTTCAGCAAGAAAGAGCGTCAGGACCTGATTGAGAACTTTGGTGGTTCGTTGGCAACAACCGATGACGAAAGCAAACACATCATCCTGTCGTTCCTTTACAAGGCTGATCCCGAGTACGGCACCGGCGTGACCAAGGTCGCCAAGGGCGATCTGAGTCGGGTCAAGGCACTGGCTGCCAAATTGGTGGATTAACCGAAAACCGTGCTTTTGTGGGAGCGGGCTTGCTCGCGATGACATCACTGCAGTCTGCCCGCCAGACCGCAGCGCCTGCATCGCGAGCACGTCGAGTCGTCGCACCGCCGCTCCCACAGGGTGCAGTGGCATTCAGTGGAACTGTAATCATGCGTATTTTTATATCTGTTGCCTTGCTGCTGATGAGTGCAATGGCGCTGGCCGATGAGTCCGATGTTGGGGCCCAGCTTCAGGGCTACTATTTCGACGCCGCACGGCGCGGGGATGTGGCGATACTCGATACCTTTATCGAGTCCGGTTACGCCCTCGATACTCAAGACAGCAAAGGCTACACCGCGCTGATTCTCGCGGCCTATAACGGCCAGTCAGAGGCGGTTGAACATTTGCTCAAGGCAGGTGCCAATGGCTGTGTGCAAGACAAGCGTGGCAACACCGCCCTGATGGGCGCTATTTTCAAAGGCGAACTCAAGATCGCCCATCGCTTGATGGCGACCGCCTGCAATCCCGATCAGCGCAATGGCGCGGGGCAGACTGCCGCGATGTACGCGGGCCTGTTTAAACGGGTCGAGCTGCTCAACGACTTGTCACGTAAAGGCGCCGACCTGAATGCCGAAGATGCACTGGGCAACAGTGCCGCTCGGCTGGCCAATGGCGAAATCCGCATGCCGGTTGCGCGCTGATCAAGGCTCAGTGGGCTATCATCGCGGTTTTTCCGTGGAGTTCAGATGGCCAAGCCCAAGCGCATTTACGGCTGCACCGAGTGCGGCGCAACCTTTCCCAAGTGGGCCGGGCAGTGCGGCGAGTGCGGCGTCTGGAACACCCTGGTGGAAACCATTGTTGAAAGCGGGGCTGCCGCACCACCCAGCGGCCGCACCGGCTGGACCGGGCAACAAGCCCAGATCAAAACCCTGGCCGAAGTCAGCATTGCCGAAATTCCGCGCTTTTCCACCGCCTCCGGCGAACTGGATCGAGTGCTCGGTGGCGGTCTGGTAGATGGCTCGGTGGTATTGATCGGCGGTGATCCCGGTATCGGCAAATCCACCATTCTCCTGCAAACCTTGTGTCAGATGGCGACGCGCATGCCCGCGTTGTATGTCACCGGCGAAGAGTCCCAGCAGCAAGTGGCCATGCGCGCCCGGCGTTTAGGGTTGCCGCAGGACCAGCTCAAAGTGATGACTGAAACCTGTATCGAAAACATCATCGCCACCGCCAAGGTCGAGAAGCCCAAGGTCATGGTAATCGACTCGATCCAGACCATCTTCACCGAACAGCTGCAATCAGCACCGGGTGGCGTGTCGCAAGTGCGCGAGAGTGCGGCGTTGCTGGTGCGCTATGCCAAGTCCAGCGGTACGGCGATTTTCCTGGTGGGCCACGTGACCAAAGAAGGCGCGTTGGCCGGGCCGCGAGTGCTGGAGCACATGGTCGATACCGTGTTGTATTTCGAGGGTGAGTCTGACGGTCGCTTGCGTTTGCTGCGGGCAGTGAAAAACCGTTTTGGCGCGGTCAATGAGTTGGGTGTGTTCGGCATGACCGACAAGGGCCTGAAAGAAGTCTCCAACCCATCGGCGATTTTCCTTACCCGCGCGCAGGAAGAAGTCCCGGGCAGTGTGGTTATGGCTACCTGGGAAGGCACCCGCCCGATGCTGGTTGAAGTGCAGGCGCTGGTTGACGACAGCCACATGTCCAACCCGCGCCGGGTGACCCTGGGCCTGGATCAGAACCGTCTGGCTATGTTGCTTGCGGTCTTGCATCGCCACGGCGGTATTCCCACCCATGATCAGGATGTATTCCTTAACGTGGTGGGCGGGGTCAAGGTGCTGGAAACCGCCTCCGACCTGGCACTGATGGCCGCCGTGATGTCCAGCCTGCGCAATCGTCCACTGCCTCACGACCTGCTGGTGTTTGGTGAAGTCGGTCTGTCGGGCGAAGTGCGGCCGGTGCCCAGCGGTCAGGAGCGGCTTAAGGAAGCGGCCAAGCACGGCTTCAAACGCGCCATCGTGCCCAAGGGCAACGCCCCCAAAGAGTCCCCGCCGGGCCTGAAAGTGATTGGCGTGACCCGTCTGGAACAGGCGCTGGATGCGTTGTTCGAGTAGGGTTCAAATTGGTAAAAAAACCTGCAAGGGGTGATCGCAGTGTCTGCTCAACTGGCCGGGGCAGACAGCGGCGTTGCATGGACAAAATGTGCAGCGCCGCCCAGCACAAATCCGCAAAAGAAGGCTCTAGATCAATGTCAGGGGCTGGTCTTTAGGGCCAAGAGCGCTAAACTCCGGAAGCAGTCTTTCTTGTCCAACTGGCCGGAATTTAAAAATGAATAATAAAAATAGCCTGCTACGCCACATTCCGTGGCTGGTGCTGGCAATAGTAGGAGCCTGCGCCCTTGGCGTAGTGGCATTGCGTCGAGGGGAGGCGATCAACGCCTTGTGGATCGTAGTGGCAGCGGTTGCCATCTATCTGGTTGCTTATCGCTATTACAGTTTGTTTATCGCTACCAAGGTAATGCAGCTCGACTCTGGTCGCGCGACGCCTGCGGTGCTCAACAATGATGGTCTGGACTATGTGCCGACCAACAAACACATTCTTTTTGGTCACCACTTTGCTGCCATCGCTGGCGCTGGCCCCTTGGTCGGTCCCGTATTGGCCGCACAAATGGGCTACCTGCCGGGCACGCTTTGGCTGATCGCCGGTGTCGTACTGGCAGGCGCGGTGCAGGACTTTATGGTCCTGTTCATGTCCACTCGCCGCAACGGTCGCTCCTTGGGCGACATGGTGCGCGAGGAAATGGGCAAGGTGCCTGGCACCATCGCGCTGTTTGGCTGCTTCCTGATCATGATCATCATCCTCGCGGTGCTGGCGCTGATCGTGGTCAAGGCCTTGGCCGAGAGCCCGTGGGGCATGTTCACGGTGATGGCGACCATCCCGATCGCGATGTTCATGGGCATTTACATGCGCTACATCCGCCCGGGGCGCATCGGTGAAATCTCGGTTGTCGGTGTACTGCTGTTGCTCGGTTCGATCTGGCTGGGGGGCCAAATTGCGGCCAGCCCGGAGTGGGCTCCGGTGTTTACCTTCACCGGTACGCAAATCACCTGGATGCTGATCGGTTATGGTTTTGTCGCGGCGGTATTGCCGGTGTGGCTGGTTCTGGCTCCGCGTGACTACCTGTCGACGTTCCTTAAAATCGGCACCATCGTGGCCTTGGCAATCGGCATTCTGGTTACCATGCCCGAGCTGAAAATGCCCGCGCTGACCCAGTTCACCGATGGCACTGGCCCAGTCTGGAAAGGCGGCCTGTTCCCGTTCCTGTTCATCACCATTGCCTGCGGCGCGGTATCGGGTTTCCACGCGCTGATTGCGTCGGGTACGACACCCAAGCTGTTGGATAACGAAAGCAACGCTCGTTACATCGGTTATGGCGCGATGCTGATGGAATCTTTCGTGGCCATTATGGCGATGGTTGCTGCTTCGGTGATCGAGCCGGGTGTGTACTTCGCCATGAACAGCCCGGCGGCTATCGTCGGCGGTGACGTGGTGACTGTGGCCCAGACCGTTAGCAGCTGGGGTTTTGCAATTACTCCGGATGCGCTGACCGCGCTGGCCAAGGACATCGGTGAAACCACTGTGTTGGCCCGTGCTGGCGGTGCACCGACACTGGCTGTAGGTATCGCTCAGATCCTGCACAACGTGTTGCCGGGCGAAAACACTATGGCGTTCTGGTATCACTTCGCTATTTTGTTTGAAGCACTGTTCATTCTGACTGCGGTTGACGCCGGTACACGTGCCGGTCGCTTTATGCTGCAAGACCTGCTCGGCAGCTTTGTCCCGGCACTCAAGCGCACCGAGTCCTGGGGCGCCAACCTGCTGGCAACTGGCCTGTGTGTGGCGATGTGGGGCTACCTGCTGTATCAGGGCGTGATCGATCCATTGGGCGGCATCAACACCCTGTGGCCGCTGTTCGGTATCTCTAACCAGATGCTGGCGGGTATCGCGCTGATGCTGGCAACCGTTGTGCTGATCAAAATGAAGCGCCAGCGCTACATTTGGGTAACCATGCTGCCAGCGATCTGGCTGCTGATCTGCACCACCGTCGCGGGCTTTATCAAATTGTTCGACGCCAACCCGGCGGTCGGTTTCCTGGCCTTGGCCAAGAAATACAGCACTGCACTGGACGCAGGCCAAGTGATTGCCCCGGCGAAAAACATCGACCAGATGCAACACGTGATCATCAACGCCTACACCAACGCCGGTTTGACCGTGCTGTTTCTGTTCGTGGTGTTCAGTATTCTGTTCTTTGCGATCAAAGTGGGTATAGCTGCATGGGGCAGCAAAGAACGTACGGATAAAGAGTCGCCGTACCAAGCCATGCCGGATGCTTAACAGAGGGTTGCAACCATGTTCAATGACCTGAGTCGCCTCGGTAAATACCTCGGTCAGGCCGCACGCCTGATGGTCGGCATGCCCGACTACGACAACTACGTCGAGCATATGCAAACCAAACACCCGGACAAGCCGGTCATGACCTACGAAGCGTTCTTTCGCGAACGCCAGGAGGCTCGTTACGGCGGCAAGGGCGGGCCCAAGTGCTGTTAACCCGCCAAGGGTGAGCTGTATTTAATTAATGTGGGAGCGAGCCTGCTCGCGATAAGGGCGCTGCGGTGTATTAGTTACACCGCGTTGCTTGAATCGCGTGCAGGCTCGCTCCCATATTTGTTTTTGGCTGTATTTTTCAGGAGACTCTGCATGTCCTCTCCCATCCCCGTCACCATCCTCAGCGGTTTTTTGGGGGCCGGTAAAACCACGTTGTTGCGCTACCTGCTCAAGGCCGAGCACGGCCTGAAAATCGCCGTGATCGAGAACGAATTCAGCGATGCCGGGATCGATACCCAGTTGCTGGGCGACGAGCCGGTGCAAGTGATGACCTTGGCCAATGGCTGCGTGTGCTGCACCATCCACACCGACCTGACCAAAGCGCTGTATCTGCTGCTTGAACGCCTGGACAGCGGTGAAATCGCCTTCGACCGACTGGTGATCGAATGCACCGGCCTGGCCGATCCGGCGCCAGTGGCGCAAACCTTCTTTATTGACGAAGAACTGCGCGAGCGTTACCTGCTGGACGGCATCATCACCCTGGTGGACGCCGCCCACGCCGATGTACACCTGAGCCAGACCATTGCCCAAGCGCAAATAGGTTTTGCTGACCGCCTGCTGGTAAGCAAGCGCGACCTGGTGGATGACGCCACCTTTGCTGCCCTGAGTGAGCGCCTGACCCGCATCAACCGTCGAGCGCCGATTCGCGTGGTCGAGCACGGCAAGATTGATCTGGCCGAGTTGCTGGGTGTGCGCGGGTTTAACCTGAACGCAGACCTGGGCGGTGGCCTGAGCTTGCGCCCGGTGCAGCCTGCGACGTCCATCGACCGTATCTCCAGTGTGGTGTTGCGCACCGATAAACCGCTGGATATCGACAGCCTTAGCGCATTTATGAACGAACTGCTGGAAGATCACGGCACGCAGTTGCTGCGCTACAAGGGCGTGCTGAGCATTGCCGGCGAAGATCGCCGGTTGGTGTTTCAGGGTGTGCTCAAGTTGTATGGCTTTGATTGGGACACCGAGTGGGCCGAAGGTGAAACGCGTGAAAGCGTGATGGTGTTTATTGCCGATGACTTGCCTGAGGCAAAGATTCGCGAGGGGTTTGCGCAGCTAGGGGCTTTTGATTTTCTCGCCTCACGGAAATAGCAGATTTTTCGCACAGCTTTGCCAATTGCTGCGCCACGAGCTCGATGCCTATAGTCAGCGATCGCCCTAAAGGCGACCGGGTTTGGCGACCTGGATCCGTCAAGAATTGCTATCTATGGCCGAGCGTGTATTTTGCTCGCTGTGCTTTATGGCAGCTGTACGTGGGAGATCTTCGGGTCTGCCGGGTTTTCTTGACTCTTACCGGTTCGCCAACCCGCGTACAGCGGCCACCTATTTCCTTTGGCGAGAAAAGCGGGTGGCTTAAATCCGTAAGCACAAGAGTCTTTTCCATGACACAAAATTCATACATACCGCTAACCGCCATCGACTGCACCATCCCCGCCTTGTTGATCGACCGCAACGCACCTGTGGATGTGTTGCACGCTAACGCCGTCGCCCGCGTACTGGCTGTGACCCAGATGATGGAAACCTTTTCCAGCCGCGATCTGTTGCAGGCAGACTCCGTTGATATCAAGCATCTGGCCATCACTGCGGCACTATTGCTTCGTGACGGCTGTGACCTGTTGAATGTATTGGGCTGGCGTTTGCAGCCTAAGTAAACATGTCACGGACTACATTTTGTGGGAGCGAGCCTGCTCGCGATTCAGGCAATGCGGTCTTTCAGATAAACCAGGTCGAAACCATCGCTGGCAGGCCAGCTCCCACAGAAGAATAAGTTGATAATTAATAAGGCACGTTTCTTTCGAGGATAGTTAACAGAAATACCATTTTGTTTCTTTCGTCTGTCTCGGCCAAATAGTGGTAAGGGGAACCTTTAACTTTCTTTATGCCGAGAGACCTGTTGTTGTGGGTCTTTAACGTAATGAGTGTATGACGCTCAAGCAAAGTGTCCCCCGTAACGTTGGCGTTTTGTTGACTAAGTAGCGTGAAGGCAAGAGGGTCTTTTAATGTCGGACTTCTCGCATAGATGGTGTCTAAATGATTTTTAGCCAGCCGGTGGCGATCATATTTCCCAGTGTGTTTAATATGTATTTCATAGCCCTTGGCAGTATGGCGGAAGTAAAGCTTGAGTGGCGCCTTGACCCCGCCGTTGGCGTGCGGCTGTATGCCGATGGCGCCCGAGTCATCGCGGGTCTGCGGTCGGCCGGAGAAGACGCCGCCACTGCCCAGCAAGTCTGTGACCATTACCGGCTGGCCGTAAAGTGTGCCCAGTAGATCAAGGTTGTAGTTCGGTACTTGTAAGGTGGCGATAAAGGATTTTTGAGTGTCGTTAGTCATGGTCTGAACTCTGCAATGGATGAAAAGCATAAAGTTCAGACTAGGTTGTTATTGTGCAGGTGCGCTGCGCTATATGTTTCAAAATAACCGACGCCATAAAAAGCCCGGCTAATAAGCCGGGCTTCTTGTTTAGCTATTTACACTCAGTTGCCGTAGACCGGCAGCTTGGCGCAAATGGCTTTGACTTTCTCGCGAACGGCGTCGATAACGGCTTCGTTGTTGATATCAGCCAGGATGTCGCAGATCCAGGTAGCCAGTTCACGGCATTCTTCTACTTTGAAGCCGCGAGTGGTAACTGCTGGAGTACCGAAACGCAGACCCGAGGTCACGAACGGGGAGCGCGGATCGTTCGGTACGGAGTTTTTGTTTACGGTGATGAAGGCTTTGCCCAGTGCGGCGTCAGCGTCTTTACCGGAGATGTCCTGCTTGATCAGCGACAGCAGGAACAGGTGGTTTTCAGTACCGCCCGATACCACGTCAAAACCACGTTCGATAAATACCGAAGCCATGGCCTGAGCGTTTTTCACGACTTGTTGCTGGTAAGCCTTGAACTCTGGTTGCAGAGCTTCTTTGAAGCACACGGCCTTGGCGGCGATAACGTGCTCCAGCGGGCCGCCTTGCGAACCTGGGAAAACAGCAGAGTTCAGCTTCTTCTCGATGTCGGCGTTGGCTTTGGCCAGGATCAGGCCGCCACGTGGACCGCGCAGGGTTTTGTGGGTAGTGGTGGTCACTACGTCCGCAAATGGAACCGGGTTCGGGTAAACACCCGCTGCAACCAGACCGGCTACGTGAGCCATGTCCACGAACAGGTAGGCGCCAACCTTGTCAGCGATTGCACGGAAACGTGGGAAGTCGAGGATCTGCGAGTAAGCAGAGAAACCAGCCACGATCATTTTTGGCTTGTGTTCAACGGCCAGGCGCTCAACTTCGTCGTAGTCGATCAGACCGTTGGCATCGATACCGTACTGGATGGCGTTGTACAGCTTGCCCGAGGACGAAACGCTGGCGCCGTGGGTCAAGTGACCGCCGTGGGCCAGGCTCATGCCCAGGATGGTGTCGCCAGCCGACAACAGGGCCAGGTAAACAGCGCTGTTGGCCTGGGAACCAGCGTGCGGCTGAACGTTGGCGTAATCGGCGCCGAACAGTTCTTTTGCACGGTCGATAGCCAGTTGCTCAACTACGTCGACGTATTCGCAGCCGCCGTAGTAGCGCTTACCCGGGTAGCCTTCGGCGTATTTGTTGGTCAATACCGAGCCTTGAGCTTCCATCACCGCTGGGCTGGTGTAGTTTTCCGAAGCGATCAGCTCAATATGTTCTTCCTGGCGCTGAGCTTCTTGCTCCATGGCGGCAAAAAGGTCGGCGTCGAACTTGGCAAGTGTCAAATCACGGCTGAACATGGCGGTCCTCAAGGATCGGGGCAGAAAAGGAAGGCATTCTAACTCAAAGGGTTTTATCTGGCATATGAATGCGATTCATGGTCGTCAGTTGCAAGCTGCAAGCTTCAAGCTTGAAGTTCATCACTTGCCGCTCGCAGCTGCTTGACCAGCAGGTGTGCCGGCATCGGTCGGCCAAACAGGTAGCCCTGGACCTCATCGCAGCCGTGCTCGCGCAGGAAGTCCAGCTGTTCGTGGGTCTCCACGCCTTCAGCGATTACCGCAAGGTTGAGGCTGTGGGCCATCGCAATGATTGCACGGGCTATCTGTGCGTCTTGCTCGCCTGCGGGCAGGCCATCGACAAAGGTACGGTCGATTTTCAACACGTCGATGGGGAACTGTTTGAGGTAGTTGAGCGACGAGTAACCGGTGCCAAAGTCGTCCACAGCAATGCTCAGGCCGAGGTTTTTCAGGCTGGCGAGAATATGCAGGGCCTCGCTGACTTCACGCATCAGGATGCTTTCGGTCAGTTCAAGCTCCAGGCAGGCAGGCGACAGGCCGGTTTCCTTGAGGATATTGGCAATGCGTGTGCCCAGTTGGCCATCGGAGAACTGGCGCGCCGAGATATTGACCGAGACTTTGGGCACACGCACTTTGGCCTGGTGCCAGAGCTTGAGCTGGCGACAGGCTTCGGCCAGTACCCAGTCGCCCACCTCGACCACCAGCCCCAGTTCTTCGAGAACCGGG
Organism: Pseudomonas fragi; assembly: GCF_025426255.1. Classification (GTDB taxonomy): domain Bacteria; phylum Pseudomonadota; class Gammaproteobacteria; order Pseudomonadales; family Pseudomonadaceae; genus Aquipseudomonas; species Aquipseudomonas kulmbachensis. The sequence continues at coordinate 716,162 of NZ_CP104861.1, forward strand.
ATAAAGTCGCCGGGTGGTACCAGGCCGCGCCTTGAGTGGTTCCAGCGCAGCAGCGCCTCGACCCCGGTCAGGCGTTTGCCGTCGCCGCTGAATTGCGGCTGGTAATAAAGGATGAACTCCTGCTGTTCCAGCGCGTGGCGCAAGTCGCTTTCAAGTTCAAGACGCTCCAGGGCGCTGGCGTTCATGTCCGCCTGATAGAACTGGAAGTTGTTTTTGCCGCGTTCCTTGGCGTGGTACATCGCGGTGTCGGCGTTTTTCATCAGTTGGCTGAGTTCGTTGCCGTCTTGCGGGCTCAGGGCGATGCCAATACTGGCCGTGACGAAGAACTCGCGGCTTTCGAGTACGAAGGGTTTTACCAGGCTGGCAAGGATGTGCTCGGCCACGCTGATTGCGCGGTTCAAGGCCAGTTCGCGAGTGACGCGTGACTGCAACAGCAAGGTGAACTCATCGCCACCCATGCGGGCCACGGTATCGTCGTCGCCGACGCAGGCCAGCAAGCGAATGGCCATGTCCTTGAGCATGCGGTCGCCTGCCGCGTGGCCCAAGGAATCGTTGATCGGCTTGAAACGGTCAAGATCGAGGAACATCAGCACAACCCACGACTTGTTACGTTCGGCCTGTTGCAGTGCGGTGTGCAGACGATCCTGAAACAGGGTGCGGTTGGGCAGGTGGGTCAGGGCATCGTAATAGGCCAGGCGGTGGATACGCTGCTCGCTGGCCTTGCGTTCACTGATGTCACTGAAAAAGCATACATAGCTGGCCAGATCACCCTCGTCGTCGAACACGGCCGTAATGCCGACCCAGGCCGGGTAGTGTTCGCCGTTGAGGCGCTTGAGCCAGACTTCACCTTCCCAGGTGCCGTGCTGATTCAGTTGTTTGAGCACATAGGTGAGGTGCGCGCGCTGCTGGGCATCAACGGTCAGCATGCTCGGCAATTGGTCGAGCACCTGTGATACGGCATAACCGCTGACCCGGCTGAATGCTTCGTTGGCTTGCACGATATAGCCCGCGGGATCCGTAATCAGGATGGCCGAGGTGGAGTGTTCGAATACCGTGGCAGCCATGCGCAGGTCTTTTTCTGCACGCCGCTGCTGACTGATATCACGGCCAACACCCAGGATGCCTTCGAAGGTATCGTTTTCATCCCACACCAGTACTAGGCGCAGTTCGATCGGGACGGTATGCCCGTCGGCACGCAAGCAATCGAGCAGGAATACCTGGGTTTGCATCTGGGATCGCAGGGCCGATAGTTGCTGGGGCTTGTCGAGCGCGTTACTGACGCGCTTGATCAGGCTGAAAATACCCTCCAGCTGTTGTGGGGTGGCGATAATCGATTGCCAGCCATTGTCGAACACCCATTGTGCCTCGTACCCCAGTACGGTCTGTATCGAGGGGCTGAGGTAGTTCATGCGTAACGTGCTGTCGGTAGAGAAAATAACGTCGCTGATGCTTTCGGCCAGCATCCGATAACGTTGTTCGCTGTCGCGCAATGACTCGCTGGCTTCAATCTGGTCAGTGATGTCTTTGGCCACCCCCACAACACGTGTGACTTGATCTCCCGTGTCCCGGGCGAAGGCTTGCTCGCGGATGTCGAAGCGCCGCCAAGTGCCCTGGTGATGGCGAAATCTCAGTTGGCACTGCATCAGGTTTTTGTAGCCGTTGTCCCGTTGTTCTTGGCGTAACTGGTGATAACGCTCGGCGTCTTCGGGGTGCAGCAGTAGCTCCCAGAAATAAGCGCCCATTTCTTGCAGTTCGATGGCGCTATAACCCAGGGTTTGCCCAAGGTGATGGTTGCTGAAAATGATTCGCTGGCTGATCACATTCTGCACATAGAGATGGTCGGGCACGGTGCGTACGACATCGGACCAAAAGCTCTCGCGTTCTTGCAGGGACAATTCGATCAGCTTACGGCTGGTGATGTCGCTGATGCTCAGGATGACCGAGTGATAATCCTCGCGGTCCACCGGCAGGCGTAACACCAGCCATAAATGCTGATCCTGGGCATTGGCATGGGTCAGCTTGATTTCCAGCTCAAGTTGCTGCTGTTGATTGAGCACCGCCTCGACAATTGTGTAACCGATGGTCGAGCTGCTGATCAGCTTTAGCCAGGCGCCGTTGCCTGAGTCGACCTCCAGCAGCTGCATGGACATCTGATTGACTTCAGTAATGCGCAACTGCTCAAAAAGTTGGCGTCTATGTTGCGGGTTGTTGTCCAGCCACCGCTTGAGGTTGTCGCTGTCATGCAGTTTTTCTCGTTCAAGAAATCCGCGCAGGCTCGACAGGTCGAGAACGCACAGGGCCACGCCGGTGCCTTCAAAAATATCCTGATACCGACGACGGCCCTCATGCAACCGGCGCTGGCGTCGGCGCAAACTCAGCAGTGCTGCTATTGGCAGTAACGACAGCAGCAGACCCAGAAGGCATTTGCCGATCAACCCGGGCAGCAACTGTTCAACTGCAGCGCGCTCATTGAACAGCCCTCGCAATTGCCAGTCGCTGTGACTTATGGGGGTCAGAAGTATGGTGTCGCTTTCATCGCGCTGGCTCAGGGCCGTGGCTGGCGTAACCGGCTTTTGCGCACGGCTGAGCACTTTGTGGGTCTGGCTGTTTTCGAGCAGCCATTGCGGGCGAATGCTGCTGGCGCTCTGATGCACCAGGTTTTGCAGCAGGTTCGGGCTTATGCGCAGCAGCCAGTAGCCATCCATGGCGGCGTTGGGCTGGTGCAGTAACAAATAGATCAGGCTGGCGTCAGCGTTGTTGCTGAAGTAATAGCCATCGGTACGGCTGCATGAGGGGTTGTGTTTGACCCAATCAGCCAGGAACGCGGCGTCCGGGCTGGTGCCGGTACTATCTAGCAGCACTTCGCCGGCAGGGCTCAGCAAGGCCAGGCTTTGAAGGGCTGGCAGGGATTGGCTCAGTTGTTGGACCAGCGCTTGTTGCTGGCGCAGGTTTTTCGGTGGTTGCTCTGTCGCAAGCAGGTTGAGGGCGGTCTCGGCTCGCAGGGCCATGTTCAGGCTGATGCTATCGGCCAGGTCGGCGCTGTAATTGATGCTGGTTTGGCGCTCTTGCTGGATTGTTTCGCGGAACTGCTCGATCACTAACCAGAGCAGCATCGCCAGCAGCAATAGAACCAGAGCCGCCAACGCGCTTTTTAACGTCCCGCGCACAGGTGTACCAAACAATTGGCTGGACGCTTTGGCGAGAATTGGCTCGGTGACATTGGGCAAGTTGTGATCCTGCGATTTGGCGGCTATGGCGCGAGGCCCCCTTAAAGACGCCCAGAGGGCGCCTAGCATGCCTTGGGTTGTGGCAAAGTGCCAGTCCTCTGGTCTGTGCTGGTTTGCCCTGCTCAGCGCATTCAGGTAGATTCGGGGGTCTACATTTATGCTTTTTCTGCGAGCAGGCATTGATCTCGATCAGTCCCTGACTGACTGCTATGGCCTGATCCGGGCACTGCTCGCACCTTATTCACCCGTCACTGACCCTAGGTTCTCCATGGCTCAATACGTTTTCACCATGCATCGGCTGAGCAAAGTTGTTCCGCCGAAGCGGGAAATCCTGAAAAACATCTCCCTGTCGTTTTTCCCTGGCGCCAAAATCGGCGTACTCGGCCTGAACGGTTCGGGTAAATCCACCCTGTTGAAAATCATGGCGGGTGTCGACACCGAGTTCGACGGCGAAGCCCGTCCGATGCCAGACCTGAACATCGGCTACCTGCCGCAAGAGCCGCAGCTGGATCCGAGCAAAACCGTACGCGAAGTGGTTGAAGAAGCCGTTAGCGTGATCAAGGACGCTCAAGCACGTCTGGATCAGGTTTACGCCGAATACGCAGACCCGGATGCTGACTTTGACAAGCTGGCCGCTGAACAGGCCAAGCTTGAGTCGATCCTGCAAGCGAGCGACGGCCACAACCTTGAGCGCCAACTGGAAGTCGCTGCCGATGCGCTGCGCCTGCCGGCATGGGATGCCAAGGTCGAGCACCTGTCGGGTGGCGAGAAGCGCCGTGTGGCCTTGTGCCGCCTGCTGCTGTCGGCCCCGGACATGCTGCTGCTCGACGAACCAACCAACCACTTGGATGCCGACTCGGTAGCCTGGCTGGAGCACTTCCTGCACGACTTCCCGGGTACCGTGGTTGCGATTACGCACGACCGTTACTTCCTGGATAACGTGGCGGGCTGGATTCTTGAGCTTGACCGTGGTGCCGGTATTCCTTACGAGGGCAACTATTCGGGTTGGCTTGAAGCCAAGTCCGATCGTTTGGCTGCCGAATCCAAGCAGCAGTCGGCCCATGAAAAGGCTATGAAAGACGAGCTGGAATGGGTCCGTAAAGGCGCCAAGGCGCGTCAGTCCAAGTCCAAGGCGCGTCTGCAACGCTTCGAAGAACTGCAATCGCAGGAATTCCAGAAGCGCAGCGAAACCAACGAAATCTACATCCCGGCCGGTCCGCGCCTGGGTGACAAGGTTATCGAGTTCAAGAACGTATCCAAGGGTTACGGCGATCGCGTGTTGATCGACAACCTGTCGTTCGCCATGCCTAAAGGCGCCATTGTTGGCGTGATCGGCGGTAACGGTGCCGGTAAGTCGACCCTGTTCCGCATGTTGATGGGCAAGGAACAACCGGATTCGGGCAGCATTGAAGTCGGTGAAACGGTACAACTGGCGTGTGTGGACCAGAGCCGTGACGACCTGGATGGCAGCAAGACTGTGTTCCAGGCGATTTCTGACGGTTCCGATGTGATCCGCATCGGCAACTACGAAATCCCGTCGCGTACCTATGTAGGTCGTTTCAACTTCAAAGGTGGCGATCAACAGAAGTTCGTCAAGGACTTGTCCGGTGGTGAGCGTGGTCGCTTGCACCTGGCCTTGACCTTGAAAGAGGGCGCCAACGTGCTGCTGCTCGACGAACCGTCCAACGACCTTGACGTTGAGACCCTGCGTTCGCTCGAAGAAGCACTGCTGGACTTCCCAGGTGCTGCCATTGTGATCTCTCACGATCGGTGGTTCCTTGACCGCGTCGCGACTCACATCCTGGCGTACGAAGACGACTCGCAAGCGATCTTCTTTGAAGGTAACTACACCGAGTACGAAGCCGATCGTAAAAAGCGCCTCGGCGAAGCGGCCACCCAGCCGCACCGTGTGCGTCACAAGAAACTGGCCCAATAAGGCTGTTTTTTTGCAGTACAGAACGGCGCCTTCGGGCGCCGTTTTTTGTGGATTTTCGGATGCCCCCGATTTCGTAGCAGCCTTCGTTCCTCGGCAGCTGCTACGGTAAATTCTCGGGTAATAGTTGGTGCGAAACTGGGTACAAGAAGCTATTTTTTGGTGCGCAAAAGCCGTTGAAATCGGCGTAATTTATATAAATGCACCATTTAAATTCAGAACTGCGACATTTTGCGCTGTCGCGGTGCCACATGAATTGATAAAGTTCTGGTCAATCTCCGTTTAACGACAATAAATTTGCCGAGAATTAACCATGATCGAATCCGTCGACCAGTTCCTTGCCCGCCTGAAAAAACGTGACCCGGACCAACCTGAATTCCACCAGGCAGTGGAAGAAGTCCTGCGCAGTCTGTGGCCGTTTCTTGAAGCCAATCCGCATTATCTGACTTCAGGCATTCTTGAGCGCATTTGCGAACCCGAGCGTGCGATCGTGTTCCGCGTGTCGTGGGTCGATGACGAAGGAAAAGTACGAGTTAACCGTGGCTTCCGTATCCAGATGAACAGCGCCATTGGCCCGTACAAGGGTGGTCTGCGTTTCCATCCGTCGGTGAATCTGGGTGTTCTGAAGTTCCTGGCCTTCGAGCAAACCTTCAAGAACTCCCTGACCTCGTTGCCTATGGGCGGCGGTAAAGGCGGTTCGGACTTCAACCCCAAGGGCAAGAGCGACGCCGAAGTCATGCGTTTCTGCCAGGCCTTCATGAGTGAGCTGTATCGCCACATTGGTTCGGACGTTGATGTGCCAGCAGGCGACATCGGTGTTGGTGCCCGTGAAATCGGCTTTATGTTTGGTCAGTACAAGCGCCTGAGCAACCAGTTCACTTCCGTGCTGACCGGCAAGGGCATGAGCTACGGCGGCAGCCTGATCCGCCCTGAAGCTACCGGTTTTGGTTGCGTGTATTTCGCCCAGGAAATGCTCAAGCGCAGCGGTCAGCGCATTGATGGCAAGCGCGTGGCCATTTCTGGCTCGGGCAACGTGGCGCAATATGCGGCGCGTAAGGTCATGGACCTGGGCGGCAAAGTGATCTCGCTGTCGGACTCTGAAGGCACGCTGTACTGCGAGGCCGGTTTGAGCGAGGAGCAGTGGGAAGCGCTGATGGAGCTGAAAAACGTCAAGCGCGGCCGTATCAGCGAAATGGCCGGGGAGTTTGGCCTGGAGTTTCTGGCTGACCAGCATCCGTGGAACCTGGCGTGTGATATTGCACTGCCGTGTGCTACCCAGAACGAGCTGGACGCTGCAGCGGCGCGTACGTTGCTGAGCAACGGCTGCGTGTGCGTGGCTGAAGGCGCGAACATGCCGACCACCCTTGAGGCCGTCGACCTGTTTATCGAGGCCGGTATCCTGTTTGCACCGGGCAAGGCATCCAACGCCGGAGGCGTGGCGGTGAGCGGTCTGGAAATGTCGCAAAACGCCATGCGTCTGCTGTGGACGGCGGGTGAGGTGGACAGCAAGTTGCACAACATCATGCAGTCGATCCACCACGCGTGCGTGCATTACGGCGAAGAAAACGGCCGGATCAACTATGTAAAAGGCGCGAACATTGCGGGCTTCGTTAAAGTCGCCGATGCGATGCTGGCGCAGGGCGTGGTTTAATCCGTTAATCCTGTAGCCGCTGCCGCAGGCTGCGATGGGCTGCGTAGCGGCCCTTCTTTAAAGGCCCTTCGGGCCTTATCGCAGCCTGCGACAGCGGCTACAGGTTTTGTTATGAAAGCGCCTTATGCTCCGCCAGTTCCTGCTCGATAAAGGCCGCGATCATGGCGCGGTAAACGTCTTCGGTGACGTTCGGGTTGGCGCCCAGTTCTGAGGCCAATGCCCGAACCTTGGCAATCACCTGTTCAACCCGCTGCGGGGCCCTGACAGCATCGCTGTCTTTCTTGAAACGAGCCGCCTGTAACACGTAGGCGCCGCGTTCGGCGATCAAGCCGACAATCTGTCGATCCAGCCCGTCGATTTTCTCGCGCACTTGCTCAAGGGAATCACAGTTAACTGCCATGTCTTGAAAACTCCTTTAGTAGTGATACCACTTCAACTCCAGCATCACCTCGTTGATGGGGGAGGTCAGCTTGCTGAACTCTCGTTGTGCAGTGAGTCGCAGGCCGAGGTTGCGCGAAACTTCCCATTGTTGATTCAGGCTCAGGCTACGACGGATTTCACCATTAGTGAAGTAGTCGCCTTTCGCTTCCAGGCTCAGGTTGCCCACCGGATTACGCCAAAGAAGCCCGGTGTTAAAACCCGCAGCCGGAGACACGAAAGCGGCAAAGTCGTTGTTGTGCTCCACGCGCAGAGTGCCGAGGGCAAAGCCCAGCATGTTTTCACCCAATTGCCAGGTGCCGCCCGCGCCACCGTTGATGTGGCTGACCAGATTTTCGTCGCCATGTTTGCCGAGTACCCGTTCCAGCCCCCCGCCCACTTGCCAGGACCAGGGTTGCAGCAATTCGTTGCGTGGGGTCAGGGAGCGGATGTTGGCTAAGTCCAATTGCTGAACTTGCCAGTTATTGCCTTCGTACTGGCGCAGTTTGAGTTGCAGGATTTCAATCTGTGCACCCAGCGGAAAGCCTGGGGCGTTGTCGTTCAGGTCGTGGTAGGCCATGCGCAGGCCGTATTCGGCAAAGGCCTTGTCGTCACGGCTACCGGCGCCCAGTTGCCAGGTTCGCGATTCGTGGCCGTTTTCAGGTAACTCGGGTTTTTCGACCTGCAGTTCAGACGCAGGGTTCTGGTTGATTGCCCGTAGTAGTTCAAAGCTGCGTTGTGAGCGAGCGGTGTCGCGCTCAAGGCCATTGGCCCTGTAGCGCTCAATACGATAAGCCGCGTCGATGATCAGCGCCTGGCGCTCTTTGGGCAACGCCTTGAAGGCCGGGTTCTGCAATTGAGCCTGATCGGCACTGACCTGCAAGACCCATTGCTGTTCTTCTGGATCGAGGGCTTTGGCTCGGTCGAGCAACTCACGTTCACGGGACGGGCGGTATTCGATGCTTTCGACCAACCCGGCTTCCTTGACTGCTTTCACCGTATCGGTGGGGATCGCGGTCAGCGGGAATTGGCTGGTCAGCTGCAAGCCGGGGCGCGCCACTTGCAGCAGTTCGAGCAAACGGTACGAGCAGTTTTCGTCGAAGAAGAAGTAATCGAACTGGATCTGTTTGAGCTCCCACACATGTTCGACCATGCGCTGGGTTTCTTCAGGTGTGAGATTAAGTCGGTATTCCCACAGGTCGCGGTTTTCGAGGCTACGGTATTCCGAGAGTTTTTCCTGGTAGGGCACCAGCGCAAACAGGCCGGGATAACCACCTGCCAAGCCCTTCCAGGCATACAGAATGCTGTTGTCGGAACCTTCGATATAGGCACCGAAGTTGATCGCGTAGCTCAGCAGGGCGGTCTTGTTGTTCTGCACATCGGCTTGGTCGATACGCAACAGGGTATGGCCGAACATCGAGGACGGGCTGTTGAGGTAGGCCGCCGGAAAGATCATCACCGTGCTGTGCGGCGCCACGTCCTTGAACCATTGCGTGAACTCTGCGCACTCGGCCTTGGGCAGGTCGGTCAGGTTCAGTTGAGCCTTGAGCCAGCGAGTACGGGCCGGGTACACGCACTGCGGGTGCTTGTCGCCCAGGCTTACGGGTGCATACAACGCCTCGACGGTGGCACGCAGTTCGGCGTACGGGTGATGAGCGCCGTCGGGGGCGAGAAAGAATTTATCGTCGCTGACATAGCTACGCCAGCCGCTGAGCTTGCCGGCTTCGTAGTGCCCCAGCGAAATCCAGAACGGGTCGTTGGCCAACTGTTGCACACGTTGATCGTCGATAGGGGGTGCGGCATACAGCGGGGCGCAGGCACAGAGCGCCAGATAGGCAAGGCGTTTGAGCATGGTCGGCAACTGTTGTCAGACGAATAGAAGTGAAGCAGGAGAATACCCGCTCCGAGAGGAGCGGGCAGGTCTCATTTACTACGCAGCAGTGGCGTATTTAGCCAGGCGAGCATCGCCTTTGAGAATAGCCAAGGTGTTGCTGTGCACGTCTTCAGCCGTTACGTCGGCCTTGCTGAAGATTTGCTGGAAGTGCTCATGGGTGACAGCGGCGAAATGCTCGCGGTCTTCAGGGGCGACACCCAGTACCACCGCGTAGGTGGTCAGTGCTTCGCCATTGCCTTTAGCCATGTCTTCGGACAGTTCGTTCATCATGCCATTCATGGCAATCCACGATTTGCCGCCGTAAGTCAGGGCGTCCTTGGTGGTGCAGCCGTTGGTGCCGGAGGTCATGCCGAAGGTGGCGTTACCGGACGTGCCGTTGGTGGTTGATGCCAGGAAGTGAGCGGGAGTACCGCGCTGACCTTCAAACAGCATGTTGCCCCAACCGCAGTTCGGGCCGCCCGGTGCCTGGGCCATGGCATTGAGGGAAACAACAGTAAAGAGAGTACCGAGAAGAATCCGTTTCATAGCTTTGTTCTCTATGTGCGTGCAACCAATGGACAAGGGTTTCTGGCCCTGAAGCGCCAGTACGAGCCGGTTATGCCTTCCAGCCGCGTAACAGCTTGGAGTCTAGGCACGATCAGCAGGTTCCGTGTTTTTTTGTAAAACAATCTGTTCTGGAGCACATTTTCGGCCCGTAAACACTGGGAGGTGAGATTTCCCGTGTTGTGTTCCTTGCCAGTGGTGCACAGCCAGCGCCAGAATGCTGCCATCTGCCCCGCCCCGATGTAAGGAAGCCCGATGCCTGATTCTGTTGCCACCAGCTTGCGTCTAGCGCCTGACGCGCTAACCCGTCCTTTCTCTGCTGAACAGTTCAGCTTCTCTAACACCAATGATTTAGAACCCTTTCGCGGAATTCTCGGCCAGGAGCGAGCGGTCGAAGCCTTGCAGTTTGGCGTGGCCATGCCGCGCCCGGGTTACAACGTATTTGTGATGGGCGAACCGGGAACGGGTCGCTTTTCGTTCGTCAAACGCTACCTCAAGGCGGAAGGCAAGCGCCTGAAGTCGCCGAGCGACTGGGTGTACGTCAATAATTTTGATGAGCCGCGTGAGCCGCGTGCCCTGGAATTGCCGTCGAGTACCGCTGGCGCCTTTATTGCCGATATCAATCACTTGATCGACAACCTGCTGGCAACTTTCCCGGCAGTGTTTGAGCACCCGACGTATCAGCAGCGCAAAAGCGCGATCGACCGTGGCTTCAATCAGCGCTACGACCGTGCGCTGGATGTGATTGAGCGTCTGGCGCTGGAAAAAGGCGTAGCGCTGTATCGTGACAGCAGCAACGTGGCATTCACCCCGATGAGTGATGGCAAGGCGCTGGATGAGGCTGAGTTTTCGCAATTGCCCGAGGCCGAGCGCGAACGCTTTCACGAGGATATTTCCGGGCTGGAAGAGCGGCTGAACGAAGAGCTGGCCAGCCTGCCGCAGTGGAAGCGTGAGTCGAACAATCAACTGCGCCAGTTGAACGAAGAAACCATCACCCTGGCCCTGCAACCATTACTGTCGCCGCTGTCGCAGAAGTACGCCGAAAATGGCGCGGTCTGCGGCTATTTGCAGGCGATGCAGGTTTACCTGCTGAAAACCGTGGTCGAGCAATTGGTCGACGACAGCAAGACCGACGCCCAGGCCCGCAAGCTGCTCGAAGAGCAGTACCTGCCGAGCCTGGTGGTGGGCCAGCCGCTGAGCGGCGGTGCGCCGGTGGTATTTGAGCCGCACCCGACTTACGACAACCTGTTTGGCCGTATCGAATACAGCACCGACCAGGGTGCGTTGTACACCACCTACCGGCAGCTGCGCCCCGGTGCTTTGCACCGTGCCAACGGTGGTTTTTTGATTCTCGAAGCCGAGAAAATGCTCAGCGAACCCTTTGTCTGGGATGCCCTCAAACGCGCCCTGCAATCGCGCAAGTTGAAAATGGAATCGCCGCTGGGCGAGATGGGCCGCCTGGCGACCGTCACTCTCAACCCGCAAGTCATTCCCTTGCAGGTCAAGGTCATTATCATTGGTGCCCGCCAGCTGTATTACACGCTGCAGGACCTCGACCCGGACTTCCAGGAGATGTTCCGGGTGCTGGTGGACTTCGACGAAGATATCCCCATGGTCGATGAGAGCCTTGAGCAGTTCGCTCAGTTGCTGACCACCCGCACTTCGGAAGAAGGCATGGCACCGCTGACCGCCGATGCAGTGGCGCGTCTGGCGACGTATAGCGCGCGTTTGGCCGAGCATCAGGAGCGATTGTCGGCGCGTATTGGCGATTTGTTCCAGCTGGTCAGCGAGGCGGATTTCATTCGTCACCTGGCGGGCGATGAAATGACCGACGCCGGGCACATCGAGCGTGCGCTCAAGGCCAAGGCCACCCGCACGGGGCGTGTCTCGGCACGGATCCTGGATGACATGCTGGCCGGGATTATTCTGATCGATACCGATGGCGCTGCCGTCGGCAAGTGCAACGGCCTGACCGTACTGGAAGTCGGTGACTCGGCCTTTGGTGTGCCGGCGCGGATTTCCGCCACGGTGTATCCGGGTGGCAGTGGCATTGTCGATATCGAGCGCGAGGTTAACCTCGGGCAGCCGATTCACTCCAAGGGCGTGATGATTCTGACCGGGTATTTGGGCAGCCGTTATGCACAGGAATTCCCGCTGGCAATTTCGGCCAGTATCGCGCTGGAGCAGTCCTACGGTTACGTCGATGGCGACAGTGCGTCGCTGGGCGAGGCCTGTACGTTGATTTCAGCGTTGTCGAAAACGCCGCTTAAGCAGTGTTTTGCAATTACCGGCTCCATCAACCAGTTTGGTGAAGTGCAAGCGGTGGGCGGGGTCAACGAGAAGATCGAAGGCTTCTTCCGACTCTGCGAAGCGCGGGGGCTGACAGGCGAGCAGGGGGCGATTATTCCGCAGGCCAACGTAGCGACCTTGATGCTCGATGAAAAGGTGCTGCAGGCGGTACGTGATGGCAAGTTCCACGTGTACGCGGTGCGCCAGGCCGATGAGGCCTTGAGCCTGTTGGTGGGTGAGCCTGCCGGTGAGCCGGATGAAGAGGGCCAGTTCCCTGAAGGCAGCGTCAACGCTCGCGTGGTAGAGCGGTTGCGGGTAATTGCGGAAATGATCAACGACGACGACCTCAAGGAAGCCGAAAAGGAGTTGCTGGCTGAAGCATTGGCGGCGAAGAAACCGGCTTAACCCGTCACTCTGTAGATGCTTTGTTCCAGGTCAAGCCCCCAGTGGGAGCGAGTCAGCTCGCTCCCACGATTGAATTGTCTCTGTAGCCCGTCGCAGCCTGCGGCAGCGGCTACAAAACGGCGTGAGCATCAAGGCAGTTGCTCCCACAAAAAACAAAGTCGCCAACCGACGAGGCCGTTGGTCATTGGCGACTTTTCTTATGCGGTATTTCTTCTATTCTGAGGTCAAGGACTCCACTGTCGTCACTGGAACGATGCAGCCCGTAGTGTGCGGCTGAAGACAGGATCTACCGAGGGTCGCCGCCATGTCGCGCAACCTTTGCCTCACTCGCCAATGCTTGGGCTTGGTGACCCGTATTGAATGCAGCGTTCGACCGCTGGCAGGCAATAACGGGATGTGGACGCTGCTCTTTGCTGCCGGACTGGCAGGTGAGCAACCTTCCACCATCAAGGCGCAAGGCCCATTCCCCGGCCCGTTCGTGGCCGAAACTATTCTTGAGTCAATTGTTGAAAGCCTGACGTTGCATGGCTATCGGCTCGCGGACGATCCGCAGATCTGGTGCCTGCATGTACAGGCCCAGCTGCGTCAGATCAATGGCGGGCGTTGTCACGCATCCCGCTAACCAGCGGTTCTATTGTGGGGTGCTGGCTTCCGGGGCTTTATCGAGCTTGACCTCGAATCCGTACTCGACAGGGTTCAGCGCAATGCGGGCATAGCTTTCCAGTTGGGTCGGCTGGCCATAAAAGTAATGCACGTCGAAGATTGGCGAGCCGTTGGGCTCGGTCAAATGGCTTACAGCGACCACTTCCTTCAGATAGTTACCCGTGTCGTCCTTGGCGTAAAAGCGCCAGGCTTCGGCCGGGAATAATTTTTGATCAACGATCAGTGCGTTGTCTTTGAGCTCAAGGCCTTTGGGCAGGTGAGCGATGTCCAGGGCTTGTTTGTCTATGTCGGCGACAAACAGGGGGATAGAGCCAATCGCGTACGCCGGTGTTTCGGGAAACAGGTTCAGGTCGTAGGTGATGACACCGGTGTGCGGGTCAACATCAAAGGCTTCGGCAGGCAGCTCAAGTGGCTCGCCACGGTTGCCATTGTCGTCCTCGGCGAAGAACGTTACAGGTGCGTCAGACGTGTCGGGGAGCGCGCCGAGCATTTCATCATTGAAGGTGGCCGGGTGGCTGAACTCAATGGTCGCGGCGCTGGCGTCGTCCACTGACTGGCTGATCACGACGCTTTTTTCCAATTGCTCGGGGTCAAGGTTGGCGTCTTTCAGGTAGCTGGCGGCCTGATCGTCATAGACCACAACGTTGAGCGGGAGCGGCTGGATAGCTTTGCCCACGACGGTTTTGTCGAGCTTGCGCACTGGCAGGTCGAGAGCTTTGCGGGTGACATTGGCGGTGGAGAAGTCGAGCACGTTGATGTCGACATTTTCGACCACACCGTTGAAGTACACCTTGCTGTAATGGTGGGGGTGTTTTTGGTCAAAGGCCTTTTGTTCGGTATCCAGTTGCTGCTCGAATGCGTCACTCCAAGCTGTTTGCTTGAGCATTTCGGCCAATTGCTGCTGATAAAAGGCCAGTTGTTCGGCGTTCTCGTTGATCGAGCCTGCGCGCGACAGGAACTGCCCGGAGTGGTCGCGGGCCTGGATGATCAGCGGGTTGAGCGGGGTGTCGCGTACTTGCTCGGCCAGCGCGGCGCTGTTGACGATGTCCACCTCGGCAAAGTTTTTGCCCAGTGCCAGCAGGGTCACGCTGATCGTACCGTCGGTGCGGGTTTTACCCACGTCCTTGCTGCTCAGGTTGAAGTTGACCACTTTGCCTGGCGCAATGACTTCGACTTTGCCGTGCAGCATCAGGGGTTGAGGCTGCTGCGTGTTATCGACTTCAATCCCGTCTATGTAGGGGTAGGTGACAGTCAGGTCGTCCGGGTTGCTCAGGTTGGCGCTGGAGGGGCTTAGCTGGATGCCTGGATCGGTTTCGGACCATTCTGGTTGAAAGGGTATCTCCTGCTTGTTGCTCAGGGTCACGGACTGCCATTCAAGTGCGTGGGGGAACGGGAACTCGGAGGCGCTGTTGAGCGGGAACGGGAAGACTGGCTCCAGATCCGTCAGGTAATCGGAGCTGGAGTTTTTGCGCAGTACAAACAGGCCGTTGATATAGGTATCGCTAAGCGCCTGGCTGCTTGGGTAATGCTTGAGCAGCGCGAGGTCGTCTGTGGCGTACTCGGTCTCAACAGGTTTGTCTTGCAGCTTGAGGCGTGCACGTTCCAGCAATAGCAGGGAGCCGCCCAGGTCTGCTACAGCGTCTTTGAGCTGTTGGTCCTTGATGGCATCGAGGCTTTTTTCAAATGCCGCGCTGCGCTCTTCCAGGCTGGCCTGCTGATGTTTATCGTCAGGGGAGCAGCCGCCGGTGGCGAGCAATGCCATCGAAAGCCCAAAACAAGCCAAGGGGAATCGCAGATCCATGGTTCGGTTTTCCTGTCCGTAAACAAAGCTGAGAAGGTGGACACTAGCAGAAATTGTTTTTACAGGCTGTTTCGAAGCCTTTAACTATGCCGTTTTCCCACTGATATACTCGCGCCCATTTTTTTATTTCCTGTGAGATTCAATGGAACGCTTTATCGAAAACGCAATGTACGCCTCGCGCTGGATCCTGGCGCCGATCTATTTTGGGCTCTCGCTGGGCTTGCTGGCTTTGGCGTTGAAGTTCTTTCAGGAAGTGTTTCACGTAATCCCTAACGTGTTCGCGCTAAGTGAGTCGGATTTGATCCTGGTCATCCTGTCGCTGATCGACATGGCGCTGGTGGGCGGTTTGCTGGTGATGGTGATGATCTCCGGTTACGAAAACTTCGTCTCGCAACTGGATATCGACGAACACAAAGAGAAGCTTAGCTGGTTGGGGACGATGGACTCCACGTCGCTGAAGATGAAAGTAGCGGCTTCGATTGTGGCGATTTCCTCGATCCACCTGCTGCGGGTGTTTATGGATGCACGCAATATCGAGCCTCAGTACCTGATGTGGTACGTGATTATTCATATGACCTTTGTGATATCGGCGTTTGCGATGGGCTATCTGGATAAATTGACCAAACACTGAGGTCGGCCGTGCAGGCGTGCACAAACCCGGGCTGCGAAGGCTTTGGGGGCTGTGGTAGTCTGCTGGCCCTTTTTTGGTTCAGGGTGTCCGGGAGCAGCGGTTAATACGGCTTTTTCTGGGCACCCCCACAGCGGAGCAGTGTTATGTCCGAAGTAAATCTGTCGACCGACGAAACCCGCGTTAGCTACGGTATTGGCCGTCAGCTGGGTGACCAACTGCGCGACAACCCGCCACCGGGCATCAGCCTGGATGCAATCCTGGCTGGCCTGACTGACGCTTACGCGGGCAAGGAAAGCCGTGTAGGTCAGGAAGAAATGTCGGCCAGCTTCAAGGTGATCCGCGAGATCATGCAAGCTGAAGCCGCTGCCAAGGCAGAAGCTGCTGCAGGCGAAGGCAAGGCTTTCCTGGCTGAAAACGCCAAGAAAGACGGCATCACCACTCTGGCTTCCGGCTTGCAATTTGAAGTTGTGACTGCGGGCGAAGGTGCTAAGCCATCCCGTGAAGACACCGTGCGTGTTCACTACCACGGCACCCTGATCGACGGCACTGTGTTTGACAGCTCCTACGATCGTGGTCAGCCAGCTGAGTTTCCGGTTGGCGGCGTGATCGCAGGCTGGACTGAAGCCCTGCAACTGATGAACGCCGGCAGCAAATGGCGCATCTACGTGCCGAGCGAACTGGCTTACGGCGCGCAAGGCGTTGGCAGCATTGCTCCGCACAGCGTGCTGGTATTCGACGTGGAACTGCTGGACGTTCTGTAAGAACTCGGCGCTTTAACGTTGTAGAGCGGGCTTGCTGGCGATCGGGATGACTGTGTGTCGTCTGTATCGCGAGCAAGCCCGTTTGCTTTTGGCGCACGTCATATTTCTATTTTGGCGTGATGCTCGTGAGTGTCGGTCGTGCCGATTGGGCGCAATGCCCGGGCATAGCAGAACAGAAACAAGTTACGCACCAACTCCTTGAGCACCACCGGCTCGCTTGAGTTGAGACCGTTGAAATCCAGGTCGCCCTGATCCTGTAGTTCGTTTAGCGCTTCTTCTTCCAGTACGGCACAGACTTCCCCGGTTTCCCGATGCAGGATTCGCAGGTAGGGATGTGGACGGTCCAGCCAGGCATCAATCAAATAAGTCATGTGTGTCATCTCCTTGATGAATACCAATGAGAATAATTCTTATTCAATTAATAGCAAGTGCCTATTGGCGGATTTGTATTTTTTCTGGATAAAAACTGCTGCCGATCAAAGCGGCTGGCTTTTTGATATTGCGAAGGGGTGGGGCGGGGGAGGTCGCACCTTCCTGCGCGAAACGCAGGAAGGTAAGCAACAGAATCAGACTTTGCGTACGAACTCGGACTTGAGTTTCATTGGACCAATACCGTCGATCTTGCAGTCGATATCGTGGTCGCCATCGCACAGACGAATATTTTTGACCTTGGTGCCGACTTTGACCACCAGGGACGTGCCCTTGATTTTCAGGTCCTTGATTACGGTAATAGTGTCACCGTCGACCAGAATAGTGCCCGCGGAGTCTTTGTAGACTTTTTCATCGCTGGCTTCTTCAGCCTCGCCGTTGGCGGACCACTCATGGGCGCATTCCGGGCAGATCAGCTGAGCGCCGTCTTCGTAGGTGTATTCGGAATTGCATTTTGGGCAGGGTGGCAACGTGCTCACTAAAGCTCCTTAAGAGTCAGGATGGCTAAAAGGCACGCATTATATAGGGTTTTGTTGGCGGGCGGGTAAACGTGGAGCTTTACCGAACGCGTAGCCGCTGCCGCAGGCTGCGACGGGCTGCGCAGCGACCCTTCTTGAATGCTCAAGCGAAGGTCCTGCGGCCCTTGTCGCAGCCTGCGGCAGCGGCTACAGCGTCACGGGATCAGTGCGTACGCGCTACCGCAAATTCACTCAGTTCCACCAGCGCGTCGCGGTATTCGCTTGGCGGCAGGGCTTCAAGGCAAACAATGGCACGGGCAACGTAGTCGCGAGCCAATTGTGCGGTGTACTCCAGCGAACCAGAGGCCTCAACGGCAGCACGAATGCTTTCAAGGTCCTCAATGCCACCTTTCTGGATGGCTTTGCGTACCAGGGCAGCCTGCTCGGGTGTGCCTTCACGCATGGTGTAGATCAGCGGCAGGGTCGGCTTGCCTTCAGCCAGGTCGTCACCGACGTTCTTGCCCAGGGTTTCGGCGTCACCGCGGTAGTCGAGCAGGTCGTCCACCAACTGGAAAGCCACGCCCAGGTGATCACCAAAGGTACGCAGCGCTTCGCTTTGTTCTGGTGTGGCACCGGCCAGTGCCGCAGCGCTGTGGGTCGAAGCCTCGAAAAGCATCGCGGTTTTACCGCGAATGACTTCCATATAGGTTTCTTCGGTGGTGCTGGCGTCGCGCACTTTAGACAGCTGCAATACTTCGCCTTCGGCAATGATGCGGGTAGCTTGCGACAGGATTTTCATCACTGGCATCGAGCCCAGCTCAACCATCATTTCGAAGGAGCGCGAGTACAGGAAGTCGCCGACCAGCACGCTGGGTGCGTTGCCCCACGTAGCATTGGCCGTTTTGCGGCCACGGCGCATGCCCGACATGTCGACCACGTCGTCGTGCAGCAGGGTCGCGGTGTGCAGGAACTCGATGGTCGCTGCCAGCAGACGCATATCGTCGCCTTCGCGGCCAAGGGCCTTGCCACACAACAGCACTAATAAAGGACGAAGGCGTTTGCCTCCAGCCGAAGTAATGTAGTCGCCGATTTTTGAGACCAGCGGCACGCGTGAAGTCAGCTGCTTCTTGATGATGCCATCGACGGCGCTAAAATCGTCCGCCACCGCGCGGTAGAAAGCTTGGGGTTGCATCAGCGACAGGTGCTCCAGAAGGGTTGCGCGGCATGCTAGGTCGGGGGGCTGGGCCTGTCAAGGCGCGATGGACGGCCCCTTGCAACCCTGGCATGGCTTGCGTACAATCGCGCACCCTGAACTTCCTGGGCAGCACCTGCCTTACGCAATTGCACTTGGGCCGTTCCAGCCCCATGCAGCCATGCCAGCCAATACCTTTACCTATAAAGAGCTGGGTGAGCAGGATTATCGGAGAAATACCATGTCGTACGCAGTAATCGTTACTGGTGGCAAGCAATACAAAGTAGCTCCAGGTGAATACCTGAAGATCGAAAAACTGGAAATCGCTACCGGCGAATCCGTAACTTTTGATCGCGTTCTGTTGGTCGCCAATGGCGACGACGTAAACATCGGCGCTCCAGTTGTTCCTGGCGCCACTGTTGTTGCTGAAGTGATCTCCCAAGGTCGTCACGATAAAATCCGCATCATCAAGTTCCGTCGTCGTAAGCACCACATGAAGCGTATGGGCCACCGCCAGTGGTACACCGAGATCAAAATCACCGGTATTCAGGCTTAATTTCAGCCTAATTCCTCACTAGGAGAATTGACTCATGGCACACAAAAAAGCTGGTGGTAGTACCCGTAACGGTCGCGACTCAGAAGCCAAACGCCTTGGCGTGAAGATGTATGGCGGCCAGGCTATCATTCCGGGCAACATCATCGTGCGTCAGCGCGGCACCCAATTCCACGCTGGCTACGGCGTTGGTATGGGCAAAGATCACACCCTGTTCGCGAAAGTGGAAGGCGTGATCAAGTTCCAGGTTAAAGGCGCCTTCGGTCGTCGCTATGTAAGCATCGTTCCGAAGACTGCAGTCGTCGCGGCGTAATAGCTTGGTAGCTGGAAGAGCCCTGTCTTGCGACGGGGCTTTTTCGTTTGTGGGGTGAGTCTCTTGCAAAACTGTTTGTATGGGCTGCTGGCGCTGGATTTTACGGTCGTTGATTGAGGTCGCTGCGCTCATTTTTGCAAGAGTCTTATGTCTTGGTTTTTATCGGCTCGTCCTGATGACGAGAGGCGTGTTTTGTTATGAAGTTTGTTGATGAAGTATCGATCAAAGTAAAAGCAGGCGACGGTGGTAACGGTTGCATGAGTTTCCGTCGTGAGAAGTTCATCGAAAATGGTGGGCCAAACGGTGGTGATGGTGGTGACGGCGGCTCGATCTACATGATCGCCGACGAAAACCTCAACACTCTGGTTGACTACCGTTATACCCGCCACTTTGATGCCCAGCGCGGCTCGAACGGCGGCAGTGCGGATTGCACGGGTCGCAAAGGTGAAGATCTGGAGCTGCGTGTTCCGGTCGGCACTACGGTGATCGATGCGGGCACTCAGGAAATTATCGGCGACCTGACCAAGGCCGGCCAGCGTTTGCTGGTGGTGCATGGCGGTTGGCACGGTCTGGGTAACACCCGTTTCAAATCCAGTACCAACCGGGCTCCGCGCCAGACTACTCCGGGCAAACCGGGTGAGCAGCGCGACCTGAAACTGGAATTGAAAGTGTTGGCTGACGTGGGTCTGTTGGGCTTGCCGAATGCCGGTAAAAGTACCTTTATCCGCTCGGTGTCTGCAGCCAAGCCAAAAGTGGCGGATTATCCGTTCACTACTCTGGTGCCAAACCTGGGTGTAGTCAGCGTGGATCGCTGGAAGAGCTTTGTGATTGCCGATATTCCTGGCTTGATCGAAGGTGCTTCCGATGGCGCGGGCCTGGGGATTCGTTTCCTCAAGCATTTGGCGCGTACCCGTCTGTTGCTGCACCTCGTCGACATGGCGCCGGTTGAAGGCAGTGAAAGTGCTGCTGACACCGCTGAAGTCATCGTTAATGAGCTGACCAAGTTCAGCCCGTCGCTGGCTGAGCGTGATCGCTGGTTGGTCTTGAACAAGTGCGATTCGTTGCCGCAAGACGAGCATGACGCGCGAGTTAAAGAAGTTGTTGAGCGTCTTGAGTGGACTGGCCCGGTTTACGTGATCTCGGCTATTGCCAAGATCGGTACCGAAAAACTGTGCCACGACATCATGCGTTATCTGGAAGATCGTGCAGACCGTCTGGCCAATGATCCTGCTTACAAGGAAGAATTGGCTGAGCTGGATCAGCGCATCGAAGATGAAGCGCGTGCGCAGCTGCAAGCACTGGATGACAAGCGTGCCCTGCGTCGCAGCGGCGTGAAGAGCGTCCACGACATCGGTGACGATGACTGGGATGAGGAAGATGTTGATGATGAAGATGGTCCGGAAATCATTTACGTCCGCGACTGATTCGTTGCAGTAAACTACAGCGCCGCTCCATGAGCGGCGTTTTAGCATCTACGATTTGGTAATCAAAAATAATTCCATGGGTGGCGCTCGGTCGCGCTGCTCTCAGGCATAGGTTGGATGATGATGCGGAGCAAGGTGACGGGTGCACAGCGCTGGGTTGTTAAGATCGGCAGCGCGTTGCTGACAGCGGATGGCAAGGGTCTGGATCGCGCCGCGATGGGCGTTTGGGTCGAGCAGATGGTGGCCTTGCACGAGGCGGGCGTTGAGCTGGTGCTGGTGTCTTCGGGTGCGGTTGCGGCCGGGATGAGTCGCCTGGGCTGGACGGTGCGACCGAGTGCCATGCACGAGCTGCAAGCGGCTGCGGCCATTGGCCAGATGGGCTTGGTACAGGCCTGGGAGTCGAGTTTTGCCGAGCACTCCCGGCACACGGCGCAAATCCTGCTGACCCATGACGATCTGTCTGATCGCAAGCGTTATCTCAATGCTCGCAGCACTCTGCGTGCGCTGGTGGAATTGGGTGTGATCCCGGTCATTAATGAAAATGACACGGTGGTTACGGACGAAATCCGCTTCGGTGATAACGATACGCTGGCGGCGCTGGTGGCCAATCTGGTTGAGGCGGACCTGTTGGTGATTTTGACCGATCGCGACGGCATGTTTGATGCCGATCCGCGCACTAACCCTGATGCAAAAATGATCTACGAAGCGCGTGCCGATGATCCTGCGCTGGATGCGGTGGCGGGTGGTACCGGTGGGGCTCTGGGGCGTGGTGGCATGCAGACAAAACTGCGTGCAGCGCGTCTGGCGGCTCGCTCCGGGGCGCACACGATTATCGTGGGCGGGCGTCTGGAGCGTGTGCTGGATCGTCTTAAGGCTGGCGAGCGTCTGGGAACATTGCTGTCGCCTGAGCGTGGCCTGCTGGCGGCGCGCAAGCAGTGGCTGGCCGGGCATCTGCAAACCCGAGGCACGCTGGTACTGGATGATGGTGCTGTCGCTGCGTTGTCCCAGGGCAACAAAAGCCTGCTGCCAGTGGGGGTCAAGGCGGTTCAGGGTGGTTTCCGGCGCGGCGAGATGGTGGTGTGCGTGGCATCGGACGGTCGAGAAATTGCCCGTGGCCTGGCTAACTACAGCGCTGGCGAAGCGCAAAAAATTATTGGGCAGTCGTCGGATGCGATTGTCGGTTTGTTGGGATATATGGCGGAGCCTGAGCTGGTTCACCGCGATAACCTGATTCTGGTTTGATTTTGAGGTGTTCTATGCGCTTGATTGGCGGTTTGTTGGGGTTGATATTGGCGGTGCCGTTGCTGGCATCGGCTGAAGAGATTGGCTCGGTGTCGACGGTATTCAAGTTTGTCGGGCCGAATGATCGCATTGTGGTCGAAGCGTTTGATGATCCCAAGGTAGATGGCGTGACTTGCTACCTGTCTCGTGCCAAAACGGGCGGCATGAAAGGTGGTCTGGGCTTGGCTGAGGATCGTGCTGAGGCGTCGATTGCGTGCCGTCAGACCGGTCCGATCAGCTTCAAGGGTGACCTGAAGGATGGCGACGAGGTGTTCAAGGAGCGCACGTCCTTGGTATTCAAGACTATGCAGGTCGTGCGATTCCTCGACAAGAAGCGCAATACGTTGGTGTATCTGGTGTATAGCGACCGTCTGATCGAAGGTAGCCCGCAGAATGCGGTAACGGCGATCCCGATTTTGCCGTGGCCGCACGAGTAACGGGTCTTAATAAAAAAGCTGCGGTTATCGCAGCTTTTTTTTGCCGATATTTTGCTGCGTTGTCGCTTTTGTAGCCGCTGAGGAGTGGGGCGAGGCTGCGTTCGGCGGCGAAGCCGTCGCAAAACCATGGGGAGCGGGTGTTGCGAGGGCTATCGGGTTTGCGAATAGTTCACGCTTGAGCGCAGCCTCGCTCCGCTCCTCAGCGGCTACAGGATGTGCATTGTGTTCGGGAAGGGTGTCAAATCGCAGGCAATAAAAAACCGACCCTGAGGTCGGTTTTTTAAAAAGCTTATCGCTTAAGCGGCAGTCGCAAGGTTCAACGCCTTGACGTGGCCATTCAGGCGGCTCTTATGGCGAGCAGCTTTGTTCTTGTGGATGATGCCTTTATCGGCCATACGGTCGATAACAGGTACAGCCAGAACATAAGCAGCTTGCGCTTTAGCAGCGTCTTTTGCGTCAATGGCTTTAACTACATTCTTGATGTAGGTACGAACCATGGAACGCAGGCTGGCGTTGTGGCTGCGACGCTTCTCAGCCTGTTTTGCACGTTTTTTGGCGGAAGGTGTGTTGGCCACCGTCGAGCTCCTCGAAAGACTTTTGGGAAATAACAAACAAAATAGGCCGCGAATCATGCCGATGACGAGAACTCTTGTCAAGGGCGTTTGATGCGATCCGCTGAGTGGTGGATCGAGGCAGACGGGATATTTATTTCCGGCGCTTGACCTGTAAACTCGCGAGCTTGGCTCTGTGCTGTTGCGGCGCGCAGTATCGCATAAGTGGGCGCTTTGTACGCCTGCTCTTTCTCTATAGGCAAAAACTCTTTCAATGAATTTGCTCAAATCGTTAGCAGCCGTCAGCTCTATCACAATGATTTCAAGGGTTCTGGGCTTTATCCGAGACACCATTATTGCGCGCACTTTTGGTGCCGGGATGGCCACGGATGCGTTCTTTATTGCCTTTAAACTGCCTAATCTGTTGCGCAGGATTTTCGCCGAGGGGGCTTTTTCACAGGCCTTTGTGCCGATTCTGGCGGAATACAAAAACCAGCAAGGTGAGGAAGCAACGCGAACATTTGTGGCTTACGTCGCCGGTCTGCTGACGTTGGTACTGGCAATCGTGACCATTTTGGGAATGATTGCCGCGCCTTGGGTGATCTGGGCGACGGCGCCGGGGTTTGCCACCACGCCAGAGAAGTTCGAGCTGACTTCTGACATGTTGCGGGTAACGTTCCCTTATATATTGCTGATCTCGCTGTCATCGTTGGCAGGGGCAATCCTCAATACCTGGAACCGCTTTGCGGTGCCGGCCTTTGTTCCGACGCTGCTTAACGTCAGCATGATTATTTTCGCATTGTTCCTGACCCCGTACTTTGATCC
Organism: Pseudomonas fragi; assembly: GCF_025426255.1. Classification (GTDB taxonomy): domain Bacteria; phylum Pseudomonadota; class Gammaproteobacteria; order Pseudomonadales; family Pseudomonadaceae; genus Aquipseudomonas; species Aquipseudomonas kulmbachensis. The sequence continues at coordinate 739,840 of NZ_CP104861.1, forward strand.
GCCGGTGATGGCGCTCGGGTGGGCGGTGTTGGCCGGCGGTTTGGCCCAATTGCTGTTTCAGCTGCCGCATCTAAAGAAAATCGGCATGTTGGTCCTGCCACGGCTGAATCTGCGTGACACCGGGGTATGGCGGGTCATGAAGCAAATGCTGCCAGCTATTCTGGGCGTTTCAGTCAGTCAAATTTCTCTGATTATCAACACTATTTTTGCCTCATTCCTGGTTGCCGGGTCGGTGTCCTGGATGTACTACGCAGACCGTCTGATGGAGTTGCCTTCAGGTGTGTTGGGTGTGGCGTTGGGCACGATTCTGTTGCCGACACTGTCAAAAACCTACGCCAATAAAGACCGCCAGGAGTATTCGCGGATCCTCGATTGGGGCTTGCGTCTGTGCTTTGTACTGGTGCTGCCATGCTCGTTGGCGCTGGCGATTCTGGCTGAGCCGCTGACTGTGTCGTTGTTTCAGTATGGTCAGTTTTCGGCGTTGGATGCGGCCATGACCCAGCGCGCGTTAATCGCATATTCGGTTGGCCTGCTCGGTATTATTTTGATTAAAGTACTGGCGCCCGGGTTTTACGCGCAGCAGAACATACGGACCCCGGTGAAAATTGCCGTGTTCACGCTGATCGTTACGCAGTTACTCAACCTGGTATTTATTGTGCCGTTGCAGCATGCCGGTCTGGCACTGGCAATCAGCGTGGGTGCCTGCATCAATGCCGGGCTGCTGTTTTGGCAGATGCGCAAGCAAAAGCTGTTTGTCGCGCAGCCAGGCTGGACCAAGTACCTGTTCAAGCTGGTGTTGGCGGTGGCCGTGATGTCCGCTGTGTTGCTGGGTTTGATGCATCTGATGCCTGCCTGGGATCATGGCAATATGCTGGAGCGCTTTACTCGTCTGGGCGGGTTGGTTGTTGCAGGCGTGCTGGCGTATTTCGGCATGTTGTTGCTGTTGGGCTTGCGTTTGAAGGATTTCGCCCGCAAGTCACTTATGTAAGGTAATTGAAGGTCAGACGTCGATTTTGTCGAATTGACCTGATTTGCCTTGCGCTGTTGCCTGTCGTACCGGGCTGGGTGTGGTTATAATCGACCACTTTATGAGCAAGAAGCGCGTTATGCAGCTGGTTCTAGGCCTTCACAATCTGCGGCCCCAGCATCGGGGCTGCGTCGCCACTATTGGCAACTTTGACGGTGTACACCGTGGTCACCAGGCTATCCTGGGCCGGCTGCGTGAGCGTGCACTGGAGTTGGGCGTGCCCAGCTGCGTGGTGATTTTCGAACCGCAGCCGCGCGAGTTCTTTGCCCCCGAAACAGCCCCGGCGCGTCTGGCCCGGCTGCGCGACAAGCTGCAGCTGCTGGCGGACGCCGGGGTTGATCGGGTGCTGTGCCTGGCGTTCAATCAACGCTTGTGCAAGCTCAGCGCTGCCGAGTTTGTCGACACCATTCTGGTGGACGGCCTGGGTGTGCAACATCTGGAAGTCGGTGACGACTTTCGTTTTGGCTGCGACCGCGTGGGCGACTTCGATTTTTTGCAGCAAGCAGGCCTGATGCAGGGCTTTACCGTCGAGGCCGCGCAAACGGTCGAACTTGATGGCGTACGCATCAGCAGCACCAAGGTGCGCGATGCCTTGGCCGTCGCAGATTTCCCCCTCGCAGAACGTTTGCTGGGGCGTCCTTTTCAAATTGCTGGCAGGGTATTGCACGGGCAAAAACTGGCGCGCCAATTAGGTACGCCGACAGCCAATATCCAGCTCAAGCGTCGTCGTGTTCCGTTGACCGGGGTTTACCTGGCCAGCGTCGAGATCGATGGTAAAACCTGGCCCGGCGTCGCCAACATTGGCGTCAGGCCAACCGTAGCAGGGGATGGCAGCGCCCATCTTGAAGTACATCTATTGGATTTCGCCGGTGATCTGTATGGCCGGCGTTTGACTGTGGCATTCCACCACAAGCTGCGTGATGAGCAGCGTTTCGCCTCCCTGGAGGCGCTCAAGACGGCGATCAATGCGGACGTCGCCGCCGCCCGAGCCTATTGGCTGGGTCAACCGCTTAAAAAGAGCCTGAAATGACCGACTACAAAGCCACGCTAAACCTCCCGGACACCGCCTTCCCAATGAAGGCCGGCCTGCCACAGCGCGAACCGCAAATTTTGCAGCGCTGGGACAGCATTGGCCTGTACGGGAAGTTGCGCGAGATTGGCAAGGATCGTCCGAAGTTCGTACTTCACGACGGTCCTCCGTACGCCAACGGCACGATTCACATCGGTCATGCGCTGAACAAGATTCTCAAGGACATGATCATCCGCTCCAAGACCCTTTCGGGTTTTGACGCGCCGTACGTGCCGGGCTGGGACTGCCACGGTCTGCCAATTGAGCATAAGGTCGAAGTGACCCACGGTAAAAACCTGAGCGCGGATAAAACCCGCGAGCTGTGCCGTGCCTATGCAACTGAGCAGATCGAAGGCCAGAAGTCCGAGTTCATCCGCCTGGGTGTGCTGGGTGACTTCGCCAATCCGTACAAAACCATGGACTTCAAAAACGAAGCCGGTGAAATCCGTGCTTTGGCCGAAATCGTCAAAGGCGGTTTCGTATTTAAAGGCTTGAAGCCTGTGAACTGGTGTTTCGACTGCGGTTCGGCCCTGGCTGAAGCAGAAGTTGAATATCAGGACAAAAAATCGGCCGCCATCGACGTCGCGTTCCCGATTGCGGATGAAGCCAAGCTGGCTGAGGCCTTTGGCCTGGCAGCTCTGAGCAAGCCAACCTCGATCGTGATCTGGACCACCACCCCGTGGACCATTCCGGCCAACCAGGCGCTTAACGTGCATCCGGAGTTCACCTACGCGCTGGTCGACGTAGGCGACAAACTGCTGGTATTGGCTGAAGAACTGGTTGAATCCAGCCTTGCCCGCTACAACCTGCAAGGTTCGGTCATCGCCACCACAACCGGTGCTGCGCTGGAGCTGATCAACTTCCGTCACCCGTTCTACGATCGTCTGTCGCCAGTTTATCTGGCCGAGTACGTTGAGCTGGGCGCTGGCACTGGCGTGGTTCACTCCGCCCCGGCTTACGGCGTAGACGACTTCGTGACCTGTAAAGCCTATGGCATGGTCAACGACGACATTATCAACCCGGTGCAAAGCAATGGCGTGTATGTGCCGTCGCTGGAGTACTTCGGTGGCCAGTTCATCTGGAAGGCCAACCAGAACATCATCGACAAGCTGATCGAAGTCGGCTCGCTGATGTTTACCGAAACCATCAGCCACAGCTATATGCACTGCTGGCGCCACAAGACTCCGCTGATCTACCGCGCTACCGCGCAGTGGTTTATCGGCATGGACAAAGAGCCGACTGCCGGCGATACCCTGCGCACCCGTGCGATCAAGGCTATCGAAGACACTCAGTTTGTTCCGGCATGGGGTCAGGCCCGCCTGCACTCAATGATCGCCAATCGCCCTGACTGGTGCATCTCGCGTCAACGCAACTGGGGCGTACCGATTCCGTTCTTCCTGAACAAGGAAAGCGGCGAGCTGCACCCACGCACCGTCGAAATGATGGAAGAAGTGGCCAAGCGCGTTGAAGTCGAAGGCATTGAAGCCTGGTTCAAAATGGACGCCGCCGAGCTGCTGGGCGACGAAGCGCCGTTGTACGACAAGATCACTGACACCCTGGACGTCTGGTTTGATTCGGGCACTACGCATTGGCACGTTCTGCGCGGTTCGCACCCGATGGGTCACGAGACCGGCCCGCGTGCCGATCTGTACCTCGAAGGTTCCGACCAGCACCGTGGCTGGTTCCACTCGTCGTTGCTGACCGGTTGTGCCATCGACAACCACGCGCCGTACCGTGAACTGCTGACCCACGGTTTCACCGTGGACGAGGCGGGCCGCAAAATGTCCAAATCTTTGGGCAACGTGATTGCACCGCAGAAGGTCAACGACACCTTGGGCGCTGACATCATGCGTCTGTGGGTTGCTTCGACCGACTATTCGGGTGAAATCGCGGTTTCCGACCAGATCCTGCAACGCAGTGCGGACGCCTACCGGCGTATCCGTAACACCGCGCGCTTCCTGCTGTCGAACCTGACCGGCTTCAACCCGGCTACCGACATCCTGCCAGCCGAAGAAATGCTGGCCCTGGACCGTTGGGCTGTGGATCGCGCTCTGTTGCTGCAACGCGAGCTTGAGCTGCATTACGGCGAATACCGTTTCTGGAACGTGTACTCCAAGGTGCATAACTTCTGCGTGCAGGAGCTGGGTGGTTTCTACCTGGATATCATCAAGGACCGTCAGTACACCACCGGCGCTGACAGCAAGGCCCGTCGTTCGTGCCAGACCGCACTGTTCCACATCTCCGAAGCGCTGGTGCGCTGGATCGCTCCGATCCTGTCGTTCACCGCTGACGAGTTGTGGCAATACCTGCCAGGCGAGCGCAACGAATCGGTCATGCTCAACACCTGGTATGAAGGCCTGACTGAAATGCCGGAAGGCACCGAAATGGATCGCGCCTATTGGGAGCGGATCATGGCGGTCAAGGTTGCGGTCAACAAAGAGATGGAAAACCTGCGCGCAGCCAAAGCCATTGGCGGCAACTTGCAGGCTGAAGTCACCTTGTTCGCCGAAGATCAACTGGCCGCGGACCTGTCCAAGCTGAGCAACGAACTGCGTTTCGTGCTGATCACCTCCACTGCCAGCGTTGCACCGTTCTCGCTGGCGCCTGTGGATGCGGTTGTTACCGAAGTAGCGGGCCTCAAGCTCAAAGTGGTCAAGTCGGCTCACGCCAAGTGCGCGCGCTGCTGGCATTGCCGCGAAGATGTCGGCGTGAACCCGGAGCATCCGGAAATCTGCGGCCGTTGCGTCGACAACATCAGCGGCGCCGGCGAGGTACGTCACTATGCCTAATACCAGCACTACCGGGCGCTTCGGGCGCCTGGGCTGGCTCTGGTTGACCTTGCTGGTCCTGGTCATTGACCTGACCACCAAGGTCTATTTCGACAACTCGCTGCAGATGTACCAGCAAATTGTGGTGATCCCTGATCTCTTCAGCTGGACCCTGGCCTACAACACTGGCGCGGCCTTCAGCTTTCTGGCTGACAGTGCTGGCTGGCAGCGCTGGTTGTTTGCATTGATTGCTGTAGTGGTCAGTACTGTGCTGGTGGTTTGGCTCAAGCGCCTTGGGCGCAATGACACTTGGTTGGCCATCGCGCTGGCACTGATTCTGGGTGGCGCGTTGGGTAATCTGTATGACCGCATTGCCTACGGCCATGTAGTCGATTTCATTCTGGTGCATTGGCAAAATCGCTGGTACTTCCCTGCTTTCAACTTCGCCGACAGTGCGATTTGTGTAGGTGCCGTGATGCTGGCGTTGGATATGTTCAAAAGTAAAAAGTCCGGAGAGCCCGCTCATGACTGAGCAACGCATTGGCCAAAACACACAAGTCACTCTGCATTTCGCTTTGCGCCTGGAGAATGGCGACACCGTCGACAGCACCTTCGACAAATCCCCGGCCACCTTCAAGGTTGGTGATGGCAGCCTGCTTCCAGGTTTTGAAGCTGCATTGTTCGGTTTCAAGGCGGGTGACAAGCGCACGCTGGAAGTTCCTCCAGAGAACGCCTTTGGCCAGCCTAACCCGCAAAATGTGCAGATAATTGCGCGTTCGCAGTTCAAGGACATGGAGTTGTCGCAGGGTTTGCTGGTGATCTTCAACGACGCGGCCAATACTGAGCTTCCGGGTGTGGTCAAAGTCTTTGACGATGAACAAGTAACTATCGATTTCAATCATCCGTTGGCAGGCAAAACCCTGACCTTCGAGGTTGAAATCAAAGACGTTAAAGCGCTGTAACTCAGTGCCCGGCTGCGGCCGGGCCTGATAGGCATTATTTTTCTGCGCGCCCCACGAGGCCTAGTATGCATATCAAACTCGCCAACCCCCGTGGCTTCTGCGCTGGGGTGGACCGTGCGATTGAAATCGTCAATCGTGCTCTGGAAGTCTTCGGTCCGCCTATCTATGTTCGCCACGAAGTGGTGCACAACAAATTTGTCGTCGAAGACCTGCGCTCCCGTGGCGCGATCTTCGTTGAAGAGCTGGATCAGGTTCCGGACGATGTCATTGTGATTTTCAGTGCTCACGGCGTTTCCCAAGCCGTACGTACAGAAGCTGCAGGGCGTGGTCTTAAAGTATTTGACGCTACCTGCCCGCTGGTGACCAAAGTGCATATCGAAGTTGCGCGCTATAGCCGTGACGGTCGCGAGTGCATCCTGATCGGCCATGCCGGTCACCCTGAAGTTGAAGGCACCATGGGTCAGTACGACGCCGGTAATGGCGGTGCGATTTACCTGGTTGAAGACGAAAAAGACGTCGCCAACCTGCAGGTCGCCAACCCGGAAAAACTGGCGTTTGTTACCCAGACCACCTTGTCGATGGACGATACCAGTCGTGTCATCGACGCCCTGCGCGCGCGCTTTCCAGCCATTGGCGGGCCGCGCAAGGACGACATCTGCTACGCGACGCAAAACCGTCAGGATGCGGTCAAGCAGTTGGCCGATGAGTGCGATGTCGTGTTGGTGGTGGGCAGCCCGAACAGCTCCAACTCCAATCGCCTGCGTGAGCTGGCTGAACGTATGAAGACGCCGGCCTATCTGATCGATGGAGCCGAAGATCTGCAAAAAAGCTGGTTCGACGGTGTGCAGAACATTGGTATTACGGCAGGTGCTTCGGCCCCTGAAGTTCTGGTACGTGGCGTGATCCAACAGTTGCATGCCTGGGGCGCAACCGGTGCCGATGAGCTGGCCGGCCGCGAAGAGAACATTACGTTCTCCATGCCCAAGGAACTGCGTGTTCGCGCAATCACCTAAGCTTTTGCACATAACGCCTGTGCAGCCTGATTGCTGCGCAGGCTGATACGCCCGCTTTTTGCCAGTACCACCTGAAAGTGGCTCTGTGCAGTCCTGGCCTGACAAACGTGCAGCGTCCCTGCCTGGAAGGCGCCCCCACTTAGCAGAGGCTCGCCCAACGGGTTGAAACGCACATGGTTTTTAACTGGCGTATTGCCCGCAATGGGTATGCGTCCACTGACTTGGGTTTCGCTCAGTACCGGGTTGCTCTTGTCCAGATGGCTCTGGCCATTGAGGTCCAAAATAGTCCGCCAACCTCGGCTCCAGTCCCCCTCTAGCGCATAAACCACTACATATTGATGACGTAGCAGTGCTTCGGTACGTGCGCTGCGCAGGCTGCTGGCCAGTTGTTCGGCAGCGACCTGGTGCCGTTGATTTTCAGTGAGCGCGCTATAGACCGGGCTGGAAAATCGGGCAGCGATCGCCACGATCGTCAGTGCCAGCAGTAACTGGATCAGGCTCATGCCACGTTGGTGCACAGTGTCCTCCCTGGATATTTTCTGGCATGTGTTATCGGTATAGCTGAAGCGGAATCTGCGGATCCCCGGTAATAGTTTCATCATGTTTGTGGCGTTATTGACCGGCTACGGCTCACGAAGTCAGGTGAATAATCGTGTTGTCTTGCTTGGAATCGTCCTACCAGTGGGGGCTGTAACTGGCGCTAGGCTTTTGGCTGGGCGACACAGGATGTGTCGTTGTCGTCATAGACATGGAGGGTTCACATGCCTCGATTAAATAAAAGCCGACAAGTTGGAATGACCCTGATCGAAGTGCTGATTGCGCTGTTGATTCTGTTTATCAGCCTGTTGGGTTCTGCCGGTATGCAGCTCAATGCCCTGAAATACACCACCAGCGCGCTAACAAGTACCCAGGCCAGTTTTATTGCCTACAGCACGCGGGATCAGGTGCGGGCCGCCGTGAATCCGACTCTGAACCGCCATGCAACGGCAAAAGCATCATGAACAGGCCGAATTCGGGGTTTGGCCTGATCGAGCTGATGGTGGCATTGACGTTGGGTTCGCTGGTGGTGTTGGGGCTGGCACAAGTTTTTTTAAGCAGTCGCGCCACCTACTTGAGCCAGCGCTCATCGGCAATGCTGCAAGAGGATGCGCGCTATGTGCTGAGCAAAATGGCGCGTGAAATTCGCATGGTGGGCATGTTCGGCTGCCTTCCGATTGATCGCATCATTGATGCACCGGAGGTGTTTAAAACGCCTGTTTCCGGGCATGGCAAATCGTTTCGCATGATCACTGCGGACATGGGGCGTCAGGCGGGTAGGCCTGACTGGACGGTGGTGTCTGACTGCACAACATTCGCAAAAGCCTACCCTGGCGCGCGATTATCTTTGGCCCTTGGTGAAATGGCTTTCCCCCTGCGTGAGTTGTTTTACCGCTTCGAGAGTGGGCAGTTGAAAACCGGGCCCAATAAAACAGTGCTGCTCGATAATGTGGCTGCGTTTGATGTGAGTTTTGGCGTAGCAGGTGCGCAGTCGGTGATGCGCTATGAGGACCGTCCGGCCAATGTTTCCAGTATCCGTAGCGTACGTATCGGCCTGACCTTGCGAGACCCTGGGGGGCGGGTCAAGGATCAGGCATATCAGTTGGTTGTCGCTTTGCGTAATCGACGGGTTTAGGGCCGCCCATGTTTTTTTCGTTAAGTACTCAGCGTGGGATGGTGCTGCTGGTCAGTCTGGTATTTATGTTGCTGCTCAGTCTGACGGGCCTGGCTTCCATGGTCAGCGCAACACAGCAGGAAAAAATGGCTGCAGCCATTCAGCGTGTCCATCACTCATTCCAGGCTGCGGAAGCGGCGCTAAACAGTGGTGAATCCTGGCTTCTGGACGGATGGGCCGGATTAGTGCCGTGCACTTCGCCAGCCGGCTGTAACCCGCCTGCAGAGGCCCGCTCTCAGGTAGTGCCAGCGCTTGATCCGGTATCCGGGGTGCTTTGGGTGGGCGTTACGGATGGGTTGTATGGCATGCAGAACCTTGGGCCGAGTGTTACTCCAGGGCATTTCCCGGTGACCACCACGACCCGTTTGTATCGAGTTACCGGCATTGGCTTGTGCGGGCAGTCGCGTACGGTGCTGGAGAGTGTTTATGCACGTTATCAGGACGTGTATGACGGTCCTGAAGAGGATGCCCCCCAGCGTTTTCGCCGGGTTATGTGGCGGCAGCTGCAATAGGGAATACGCAATGTATAGACGTGGAGCAGGTTTTACCTTGATCGAACTGATGATCGCCGTGGTGATCATCGGTATCCTTGGTGCATTCGTTTATCCGCTGTATGGCGATTATGTGAAGCGGGCGTATCGCTCTCAAATCGTTGTCCTGTTAACGACGCAAGCCCAAAGTCTTGAGCGCTTTTATACAAAAAACGCGATATATAGCGGCGTGCAAGACCTCAGTTCAGGTAATCAGTACTACGACATTACGATCGATCTCGCAGATCACGCCTTCTTGCTGACGGCGACGCCTAAAGCGGGTTCGGCAATGGCGGGTGATCCATGCGGGAGCTTTATGCTGGCTCATACCGGTTTGGCAACGATTACCCAGGCCGCCCCGGGCCTGACACTGCATCAGTGCTGGGGGCGCTAACGATTAATTTTGAATCATGGGCTGGATTAATAGATGGCTAGGCAGCAACGGGTAGTGATTGTCGGGGGTGGGGTTATCGGCCTGCTGACTGCGTTTAATCTGGCCGCTGATGTTGAGCAGGTGGTTCTGCTGGACCGTAGTGGTGTAGGGCAGGAGTCTTCATGGGCGGGCGGAGGGATTGTTTCGCCGCTTTATCCGTGGCGCTATAACTGTGCGGTTACGGCACTGGCCCACTGGTCACAGGATTTTTACCCACTATTGGCCGAGCGTTTGTTCGCCTCTACGGGGGTCGATCCAGAAGTGCATACCACCGGCCTGTATTGGCTGGATCTGGACGATGAGGCGCAGGCACTGGAGTGGGCCCAGCGTGAGGGCAGGCCACTTGCAACGGCCGATATCTCGGCGGTTGGCGATGCTGTGCCGGTGTTGGGTGGCGGTTATTCGCGCGCCATTTATATGGCCGATGTAGCCAATGTGCGCAATCCGCGGCTGGTTAAGTCGCTCAAGGCTGCGCTGCAGGCCATGCCCAATGTCACGATTCATGAGCAGTGCGAGGTCCTGGGGTTTATTCATGAAGGCGAAAAAATTGCCGGTGTGAATACCACTCAAGGTGAGATTCGCGGCGACGAAGTAGTGCTGTCGGCGGGTGCATGGAGCGGTGAGCTGTTGAGTGGCTTGGGTATTGAACTACCCGTGGAACCGGTCAAAGGCCAGATGATTTTGTACAAGTGCGCGTCCGACTTCTTGTCGTGCATGGTGCTGGCCAAAGGGCGTTACGCCATCCCACGTCGCGACGGTCATATCCTGATCGGCAGCACGCTGGAGCACGAAGGTTTTGACAAAACCCCGACTCAAACAGCCCTTGAGAGCCTGAAGGCCTCCGCGGTCGAGTTGATCCCAGCATTGGCTGATGCAGAAGTGGTGGGGCATTGGGCTGGCTTGCGCCCGGGGTCGCCGGAAGGCATTCCGTATATTGGTCGGGTGCCGGGCTTTGGCGGGTTGTGGCTCAACTGTGGGCATTATCGCAACGGGCTGGTGCTGGCGCCGGCATCCTGCCAGTTGTTTGCTGATTTGCTACTGGGCCGTGAGCCGATCATCGATCCGGCGCCTTATGCGCCAGAGGGGCGAATTTAAGGCTTGCGCTGTAGCCGCTGCCGCAGGCTGCGATGAATTGCGCAGCGACTCTGAAGTCTTGAAGGTCCTGCGGCCTTTATCGCAGCCTGCGGCAGCGGCTACAGGGGAACTAGCCCCGTGGCTTTGGCCCTTGCTCCAGATGCTGCTGGGTGCAATACCACTCTTGTTGCTGGCTCAGTGCCCGGTCGCGGGGCAGGTGCACGCCGCAGTGGGCGCAGCGCACCATCGGTAGGACGCCCGGTTCGACCGGTTTTTTGGTATCGGCCGCAACGGCTTTGTATTTGCGCCAGAGCCACACGCCCGCAGCAATCAAAGCAGCCCAGATCAGTAAACGAAGCATGGTTATTCGCTATTCGAGAAAAGATGCGCCAGTTTAGCCAAGGACTTGGCAGGCGCACAGCGCCAAATCAAACATAAAAAAAGAGCCCCGAAGGGCTCTTTTTTTTGGCGCTGAACAATCAGTCGAACAGGCCAAGGGTCATGTAGCTGAACCATGAGCGGCTTTTACCTTCCGCTTCAGGTTCTGGTATCACATTGCCGTCAGCATCCTTTGGCTTCAGTTCAGCCGGGATTGCATCCTTGGCGTCCTGATACTGCTTCTGGATGTCCATGTTGGCACGGGTTTCACCCGGTGGCAGCGGCGTAGTGGACTCGATCAGGCCCAAGGTGGCCTTGCTCAGCCACGAGCGGTTGTCCGATTCGGAAGTCTGCGGAACAAACTGACCGTCAACCAGGCTTGGGTGGTCCGGATAGTTGGTTTTGAGCACTTCAAGGCTGGTGTTGGCCAACTGGTCGAGGTGCATGCGCTGGTAAGACTCAACCATTACCGCCAGGCCGTCACCGACCGAAGGGGTTTCCTGGAAGTTTTCGACCACATAGCGACCACGGTTGGCAGCAGCTACATAGGCCTGACGAGTCAGGTAGTAATCGGCTACGTGGATTTCATACGCTGCCAGCAGGTTGCGCAGGTAAATCATGCGCTGCTTGGCGTCTGGTGCGTAACGGCTGTTGGGGTAGCGGCTGGTGAGCTGGGCGAACTCGTTGTAAGAGTCACGTGCAGCGCCAGGATCGCGCTTGGTCATGTCCAGCGGCAGGAAGCGCGCCAGCAGGCCCACGTCCTGGTCAAACGAGGTCAGGCCTTTAAGGTAATAGGCGTAATCAACGTTGGGATGCTGTGGATGCAGGCGGATAAACCGTTCTGCAGCCGACTTGGCCGCTTCGGGTTCGGAGTTTTTGTAGTAGGCGTAAATCAGTTCAAGCTGGGCTTGGTCGGCGTAGCGACCGAACGGGTAGCGTGACTCCAGAGCCTTGAGTTTGGCGGTAGCACTGGTATAGCTGTGGTTGTCCAGGTCGGCCTGTGCCTGCTGGTACAGCTCGACTTCGCTGAGGTTTTCGTCAACTACTTCTTTTGTTGACGAGCAAGCGGCAGTCAGTGCGAGGATGGCGATCAGCAGCAGGTGTCTCACTTGCATGGCGGCTTGCGTCCCTATGACGGCCGCTGTCTTGGGCGGGTCCGTCCTGTTATGATGAGCGCCCCGTGAAAAGCCTCGGGGCAAAAGACGCCGTATTTAACCACAAGCGCGCAGCCGAAACCAAAGGCTTGGCGCGGTCCTGATGAGCATGTCCGAGAAAATTCAACTTCGCGAAGAGGTGCCGTCCGAACTGGGTGGCCAACGCCTCGATCAAGTCGCCGCACAATTATTCGCTGAGCACTCGCGCTCGCGCCTTTCCGCCTGGATCAAAGATGGCCGCCTTACTGTGGACGGAGCCGTCATACGCCCCCGTGACATTGTGCACGGTGGTTGCATCCTGGAGCTGACTGCAGAGCAGGAAGCCCAGGGTGAGTGGATCGCTGAAGACATCCCCCTGGATATCGTCTATGAAGACGATGACATCCTGGTCATCAACAAGCCCGCGGGCCTGGTGGTGCACCCGGCTGCGGGGCATGCCAGTGGCACTTTGCTCAACGCCTTGCTGCACCACATACCGGACATTATCAATGTGCCGCGTGCTGGGATCGTGCATCGCCTGGACAAGGACACCACTGGTCTGATGGTGGTCGCCAAGACCATCCAGGCGCAGACGCAACTGGTTACACAGTTGCAGAGCCGCAGTGTCAGCCGGATCTATGAGTGCATTGTTATCGGTGTTGTCACCGCTGGGGGCAAGATCGACGCGCCCATCGGTCGTCACGGCCAGCAGCGCCAACGCATGGCGGTAATGGAAGGCGGCAAGCAGGCGGTAAGTCATTACCGTGTGCTTGAGCGTTTCCGTTCCCACACCCATGTACGGGTCAAGCTGGAAACCGGTCGTACGCACCAGATTCGTGTGCATATGTCTCATATCAACTTCCCGTTGGTCGGAGACCCCGCCTACGGTGGTCGCTTCCGCATTCCGCCGTCTGCCAGTGTGACGATGGTCGAATCGCTGAAAACTTTCCCGCGTCAGGCGCTCCATGCTCGTTTCCTGGAGCTGGATCATCCGACGACCGGTAAGCGCATGAGCTGGGAATCGCCACTGCCGGACGATTTTGTCTGGTTGCTGACGTTGCTCAAGCAAGACCGCGAGGCATTCATCGGGTGAACACCTTCCTGATTCCTGACTGGCCTGCGCCGGCAGGCATCAGGGCCTGTGTGACCACTCGTGCGGGCGGCGTCAGTCTGGCGCCGTTCGACAGCTTCAATCTGGGCGACCATGTGGGCGACGACCCTGTCGCTGTTGCGCATAACCGCCAGCGCCTTACCCATATTTTTGACGTACAGCCCGCTTGGCTCAGCCAGGTTCACGGGGTTGTAGTCGCACCTGCCAACCCTGAACTGATTGTTGAAGCCGACGCCAGCTGGACGGCCACTCCCGGTATTGCCTGCACGGCAATGACGGCAGACTGCTTGCCTGCGCTGTTTTGCGATCGTGCAGGCACTCGCGTTGCAGCAGCCCATGCCGGTTGGCGCGGGCTTGCAGCGGGGGTGCTTGAAGCCGCAGCGCAAAGCCTCAATGTTGAACCGCAAGAGATTCTTGTGTGGCTGGGACCGGCCATCGGCCCCAAAGCGTTCGAGGTTGGCACCGAGGTTCGGGAAGTCTTTGTCACGGACATGCCTGAAGCGGCTGGAGCCTTTGTGCCCAGCGCCAATGCCGGGCGCTACATGGCCGACATCTATGAGCTGGCGCGTTTGCGCTTGGCCCGTTTCGGCATCAACGCCGTATACGGTGGCGGTTTTTGCACCGTGACCGACCCTCGCTTTTATTCCTACCGGCGCAGTCCTCGTACTGGCCGTTTTGCATCACTGGTTTGGATCGAAAGACCGTCCAGCTGACTTGCGTCATTTTTCAAGCGCTTGAAACTCCCGTAATTGCCCGCATCTACTAAGGTATCTGGCAGGTTTCTTCATTCAGGAGTTTCCATCCCTCCGGCCTGCTCATAAGGAAGGTGACGAATGCGTATAGATAGATTAACCAGCAAGCTGCAATTGGCGTTGTCCGATGCTCAGTCTTTGGCCGTAGGCCTTGACCATCCGGCCATTGAGCCTGCTCACTTGATGCAAGCATTGCTGGAACAGCAGGGCGGTTCGATCAAGCCGCTGCTGATGCAAGTCGGTTTTGATGTAAACAGCCTGCGCAAAGAACTGGCTAAAGAGCTCGATCAGCTGCCAAAAATCCAGAATCCTACTGGCGACGTGAATATGTCGCAGGATCTGGCGCGTCTGTTGAACCAGGCAGACCGGCTGGCGCAGCAAAAAGGCGATCAGTACATCACCAGCGAAATGGTGTTGCTGGCGGCCATGGACGACAACAGCAAGCTGGGCAAACTGTTGCTGGGCCAAGGCGTCACCAAGAAAGCCCTGGAAAACGCCATCAACAACTTGCGCGGTGGCGAAGCGGTCAACGACCCGAACGTCGAAGAGTCGCGTCAGGCGCTGGATAAATACACCATCGACCTGACCAAGCGCGCCGAAGAAGGCAAGCTCGACCCGGTCATTGGTCGTGACGATGAAATTCGCCGCACCATTCAGGTCTTGCAGCGTCGTACCAAAAACAACCCGGTACTGATCGGTGAACCTGGCGTGGGTAAAACCGCGATTGCCGAAGGTCTGGCCCAACGGATCATCAACGGCGAAGTGCCTGACGGCCTCAAAGGCAAACGCCTGCTGTCGTTGGACATTGGTGCGTTGATTGCTGGTGCCAAGTTCCGTGGTGAGTTCGAAGAGCGTCTTAAAGCATTGCTCAACGAGCTGTCGAAACAGGAAGGGCAAATCATCCTGTTTATCGACGAACTGCACGTAATGGTCGGTGCCGGCAAGGGCGAGGGCGCAATGGACGCGGGCAACATGCTCAAGCCTGCGCTGGCGCGAGGTGAGTTGCACTGTGTAGGTGCCACAACGCTCAACGAGTACCGCCAATACATCGAGAAGGACGCAGCGCTTGAGCGTCGTTTCCAGAAAGTACTGGTAGAAGAGCCGAGCGAAGAAGACACCATCGCGATCCTGCGTGGCCTCAAAGAGCGTTATGAGGTTCACCACAAGGTGGCTATTACCGACGGTGCAATCATTGCCGCGGCCAAGCTCAGCCATCGCTATATCACTGATCGTCAGTTGCCCGACAAGGCGATTGACCTGATCGACGAGGCGGCCAGCCGTATCCGCATGGAGATCGACTCCAAGCCTGAGGTACTGGACCGTCTGGAGCGCCGCTTGATTCAACTCAAGGTTGAAGCGCAGGCACTCAAGAAAGAAGAAGACGAGGCAGCGAAAAAGCGCCTTGAGAAACTGCAGGAAGAAATCCAGCGTCTTGAGCGCGAGTATTCTGACCTGGAAGAAATCTGGACCTCGGAAAAAGCCGAAGTGCAGGGTTCTGCGCAGATCCAGCAGAAGATCGAGCAAGCGCGCCAGGAGCTTGAAGTGGCACGCCGCAGCGGTAACCTCAACCGCATGGCCGAGTTGCAGTACGGGATCATTCCCGACCTGGAGCGCAGCCTGCAAATGGTCGATGAGCACAGCAGCAAAACTGAAAACCAGTTGCTGCGCAGCAAGGTGACCGAAGAGGAAATCGCTGAAGTGGTATCGAAGTGGACGGGTATCCCGGTCTCCAAGATGCTCGAAGGCGAGCGCGACAAGCTGATGAAGATGGAAAGCTTGCTGCATCAGCGCGTGATTGGTCAGGACGAGGCGGTTGTGGCTGTGTCCAACGCGGTACGCCGTTCGCGTGCAGGCCTGAGTGACCCGAACCGCCCAAGCGGCTCGTTCATGTTCCTTGGCCCGACCGGTGTGGGTAAAACCGAGCTGTGCAAGGCGCTGGCCGAGTTCCTCTTTGATACTGAAGAGGCGATGGTGCGGATCGATATGTCCGAGTTCATGGAGAAACATTCCGTGGCTCGATTGATTGGTGCGCCACCGGGCTATGTAGGTTACGAAGAAGGCGGTTACTTGACCGAAGCAGTACGGCGCAAGCCTTACTCGGTGATCCTGCTGGACGAAGTCGAGAAGGCTCACCCGGACGTGTTCAACGTGTTGCTGCAAGTGCTTGAAGACGGTCGCCTGACTGACAGTCATGGTCGCACGGTGGACTTCCGCAATACGGTGATCGTGATGACGTCCAACCTGGGCTCTGCACAGATCCAGGAGCTGGTTGGTGATCGTGAAGCACAGCGTGCAGCGGTGATGGATGCGGTAAGCACCCACTTCCGTCCGGAGTTTGTGAACCGGATCGACGAAGTGGTGATCTTCGAGCCTCTGGCCCGTGATCAGATTGCCGGCATCGCCGAGATCCAGTTGGGTCGTCTGCGCAGCCGTCTGACTGAGCGTGACCTGAGCCTTGAGCTGAGTCAGGAGGCTCTGGATAAACTGATAGCGGTAGGTTACGACCCGGTTTATGGCGCACGCCCTCTGAAACGTGCGATCCAGCGCTGGATCGAAAACCCGTTGGCACAGCTGATTCTGTCCGGTCAGTTCTTGCCAGGCACTACCGTGGTAGCCACCGTGAAGGACGACGAAATCGTCTTTGCATAAGGCTTGAAAGTGGTGCTTTAAGGAAGGCCTCGCATTGCGAGGCCTTTTTTTTATTTAGGGTGTTGATCTATAAGGAAAACGCGAGTAAAGTGCGCCCCGCAGTAAGTCACCCGCAACGGCAACTTGGCCCAAACCGAGAAGCCCGCTAGAAGAGCTAAGTAATTGTCTTCTAACGAAAAATAAGGGTTGACAAGGGTTTTAAAGCTTGTAGAATAGCCGACCTCAGAGACGCCAACGCAGCGATGCGAAGAACTCGAAGAGTGTTGCAAAGCAGTAAAGCAACAACGTTGTAGATTGAAATATGTAGTTCCGCGATAGCTCAGTTGGTAGAGCAAATGACTGTTAATCATTGGGTCCCTGGTTCGAGTCCAGGTCGTGGAGCCATTTTCAAGCCGGGGTATAGCGCAGTCCGGTAGCGCGCCTGCTTTGGGAGCAGGATGTCAGGAGTTCGAATCCCCTTACCCCGACCATTTTTGGGTCGTTAGCTCAGTTGGTAGAGCAGTTGGCTTTTAACCAATTGGTCGTAGGTTCGAATCCCACACGACCCACCATTTTTGGCTCCAGTTAACCCTGGAGTTAGATCTTAAGATCAGAGGCCAAAAGCACTGATCGCAGAAGGCGCCTCTTGAAGGTGCCTTTTTTTTACCGGGGTATAGCGCAGTCCGGTAGCGCGCCTGCTTTGGGAGCAGGATGTCAGGAGTTCGAATCCCCTTACCCCGACCATTTTCTGCCCAGCAGTAATGGGTGTAGAAAATAAGGTACTGATGCCAACCGCATCAGACACCATAAAAAAAGCGTCCTTCGGGACGCTTTTTTTATGCCTGCAGAAAACCAGGCCTGTAGTCGCTGGCAAGGTAAGCAGGCTGCGATGTGCATAACGCGGTTCATCTGACGAACCGCAGTGAGGCCTCGCAGCCGCGACTACAAAGGGCCTCAGCTTACGCTTGGGGCCGCTGGCGGAGCTGTAACCAGGCTTGGGCTGGTACTTGCGGCCTTGGTATCCGCATCTTGCAGATCCTGCAATGCTGCAGAATATTGATCTGACTCGGCCTTGGGCACCATCTGCCACGAAGGCTTGCGCAGCGCATAGAAGATAAACGGCGGCGTCCCTGCGACGACCAATCCCAGCAACAAAATCCCGGCATACTCAAAAAACGGCATGCTGCTGAAATTATTTGGCGGAATAAAGCCGAAAATCAGCGCCACGCACGTCGACATCAGGCCCAGATAGCACCAGCCATGCAGCCCCTTGAGCACATAGCCACGTTTTACATTGGGCTGTGTCTTGCGCAGCTTCATGGCAGCCATAAACATAAATACGTAAATGATCAGGTACATCAGCGCCGCCATCGCACTGATCATCCAGAAGGCATCCGATACGTTGTCGAGAAAGATATAGATCGTCGACAGCAGCGTGACGATCACGGCCTGCAAGTACAGAATATTTTTTTGCACCCCTTTGCTGTTCACTTCTTGCATCACGGGTGGAAGCATCCCGGCCTTGCCGACAAACAGCAGGCCTGTAGATGGCCCGGCAGTCCAGGCCAAAACCCCGCCCAAGGCGCCGATAATCAGCAGAATGGCCATGATCGGCGTTGCCCACGGCATATTGAAGCCTGCAAAGAAGGCGGCATAAGCCTGAATAACGCCAGCGGTGAGGCTGGTTGAGTCAGCGGGAACCACCAGCGAAATCGCCACGGTCGGCGGGATAAACACCAGCAGGATCATAAAGAAGGCCAAAAGAATCGCCCTCGGCATTTCTTTTTGCGGGTTGCGCAATTCACGGGCATGAATGGCGTTCATTTCGATACCTGCAAACGCCAGGAAGTTACTCACAATCAGTACCAGGCCGGTGATGGCGCCGGTAAATTCCCGCCATAAGTCCGGGTGCAGGTTGTGCGAACCGGTTCTGACCGTGGAGTGTGTATCGAAAATGGTCGGAATCAGCGCGCTCCAGGTTAACGGTGTTGCGGATTTATGCCCCAGCACTAGCCACGCCACGCCGAGCAGTACCAGCAGCGCGGCAGGCAATGCGGTGCCCAGCAGCATGAACCATGACGTGAGTTTCGACAGCGTTGTCAGGCCATTGAGGGCGACAAACGTCGATAACCAATACAGAACGATAATGACAGCAGCCGTGAACACACCACTTTTGGCCAGTTCCGGGTTGATCAGATACGCCATGGTACTGGCACCAAACCCGAGCACAATCGGGTACCAGACCACCACTTGCACCCACATGAACCACATGATGAAAAAACCCGGTCGATCACCATAGGCTTGTCTGACCCAGCCATAAATCCCGCCGTTCCAGCCGGTCCCCAGCTCAGAGGCCACCAGCGAGACCGGGATAAAAAACAGCAGTGCCGGAATGACATACAGAAATACCGAACCCAGGCCATACACGGCCATGCTCGGCAGTGAACGAATACTGGCAACGGCTGCAACCATCATGAAGCAGATGGTAAGCCACGACATGTAAGTTTTAGTTTTGTTGGCGGTAGTCATAAATGCCTCCCTGCATTTCGCGTGATTAGTGCAGCAGGCTCAGGTTGAGCGTGCGGCTGAGATATTCGGCGGCCAACTGACCGCGAACGCTATTGCCTGCCACATCCAGCGGCGGGGCGAAAGCGGCGATGGCGCAGACGCCAGGAACCACAGCCAGAATCCCGCCACCGACCCCGCTTTTACCCGGCAGGCCGACTTTGTAATACCAGTCGCCAGTGGTGTCATAGAGACCATTCAAGGTCATCTCGGAAAGGATTGGTGCCACGTTTTTGGCTGCCACAACTTGCTTGTCAGTGACCGGGTTGACGCCGCCGTTGGCCAGGGTTGCGCCCATGGTGACCAGGTCATGACAGGTAATCGACATCGAGCATTGGCGGGTGTAGACATCGCACACTTGCATGGGGTCGGCATGCATGTAGCCGTAACTTTGCAGTAGCCAGGCAATCCCGCGATTGTGTTGATTGCTGCTGGCTTCGGATTGGTAAACCTCGTCGTTGAGCATCAGTTCACGCCCGGCAAAAGCGTTGTAAGTCGCTTGTATCTGGTCCCAGCGAGCCTGCGCAGAGTCGGCCTCAAGCAGGCTGACCGTGGCCATCGCGCCTGCGTTTACGAAGGGGTTGAGCGGTCGGCCCTTGTGCAGCTCCAGGGCGATCACCGAGTTGAACGGTTCACCGGTTGGGTCGCAGCCGATCTTGCTGCGCAAGACCTGTGGCCCGACCTCATCGAGCACTCGGGCGAGGGTAAATACCTTGGAAATAGACTCTATGGCGAAGGCGTAATCGGTGTCCCCTACCTCGGCATGGGTGCCATCACAGAACATGATGCTGATGCCGAAAAGGTGGGATGGCACGGAGGCCAAGTAGGGGATATAGCTGGCATTTTTGCCGTGCTGATTGCTGGAAAACCGCAGCAGTGCTTCGTCCAACGCCTTTTTCACCGCGCTGTCGACGGTTGAAGGTTTGTGCTTCATCGTGCTCGCTCCATGAGTACTTTCAATAATCGAGACTATAGATCGGAAAACTCACAATGCCCGGAAATCGGACAGCAGACTCGAAATGCTTGTCTATGCTGGCAGGGTCAAAGCTGAGCCAGAGTTGCAAGGGCAGGCTCAAAGGTTGACCAATACTCAAGGAGAGTTCACATGGCACTGCACCGTATCAAGCGCAACAAGGACGTTGATCCCGTGTTTGGTTCTTCTGCGCTGGCTCATGCCGCTGCGATCAAACTGTTTCCGGAGGCTGAGCAAGCGCCGGGTGAGGTTTATCAACTGGTTCACGATGAGTTGTATCTGGATGGCAACTCCCGGCAGAACCTCGCGACCTTCTGCCAGACGTGGGAAGAGGACGAAGTTCACAAGCTGATGGACCTGTCGATCGACAAGAACATGATCGACAAGGACGAGTACCCGCAGTCAGCGGAGCTGGAAAACCGCTGTATCCATATGCTGGCGGACTTATGGCATTCCCCGGCGGCGGCCACCACCATCGGTACATCGACCGTTGGTTCCAGTGAAGCCTGCATGCTCGGTGGTTTGGCAGCTTTGTGGCGCTGGCGCGCCGTGCGCAAGGCGGCTGGCAAACCGACGACTACGCCGAATATGGTGTGCGGCCCGGTACAGGTGTGCTGGCACAAATTTGCCCGTTACTGGGACGTGGAAATTCGTGAAGTGCCGATGTCTGAAGGTCATTGGTTCATGACCCCCGAGGACATGCTGGAACGGGTCGATGAAAATACCATCGTGGTGGTGCCGACCTTTGGCCAGACTTTTACCGGTCTGTATGAAACCGTAAAACCGTTGTCTGATGCCCTGGATGATCTGCAAAAAAGCACCGGCCTGAACGTTGATCTGCATGTCGACGGCGCAAGTGGTGCGATGCTGGCACCGTTTTGTGCCCCCGATATTCTGTGGGATTTTCGAGTGCCGCGGGTCAAGTCCATCAGCACCTCCGGGCATAAGTTCGGCCTTGCCCCGCTGGGCGCGGGCTGGGTGGTTTGGCGCGACGAGAATGAGTTGCCTGAAGGGTTGGTTTTCCATGTGAATTATCTGGGGGGCGACATGCCGACTTTCGCCCTGAACTTTTCACGTCCGGCCGGACAAATCATCGCGCAGTACTACAACTTCTTGCGCCTGGGCCGTGAGGGGTATGAGCGGATCCATTCGGCGTGCTACGAAACAGCACAGTTTTTGGCGGCTGAACTGGTCAAGGTCGGGCCGTTCGAGATGCTCTATAACGGTGACCCGCAGTTGGGGATTCCAGCGCTGACCTGGCGTCTGAAGCCCGGCGTAAAAACCGGTTACTCGCTCTATGATCTGGCAGATCGGCTGCGCACACGTGGTTGGCTGGTGCCAGCGTACAGCTTGCCAGCGAATGTAGAAAAAGTGGTGGTACAGCGGATTCTGGTGAAGCAGGGCCTGTCGATCGACATGGCCAAGTTGTTGTTGGAAGACTTTGTACGGGCGATCAAATTCTTTGACGAACATCAGCCCCACGGCTTTAAAGGCCGTGAAGCCGAGTCGGGTAATCACGCCGGGCGTTGACGCCTGCCTCCTGTTGGGGCGAGCTTGCTCGCGATGCAGGCAACGCAAATCTGATGTCAAATTGCGTTGCTGCTATCGCGAGCAAGCCCGTTCCCACAGGTTTTGGTGCTCCTTAGTGCAGTTTCAGGCGCGGCTCGGTGCCGCGTCCGATTCTGCTGCCCAGCATTAGCATCAATGTGCGGAAGGTGCCGTACAGCGCCATTTGGTGCATGCGATACAGCGAAATGTAAAACATCCGCGCCAACCAGCCTTCCAACATCACGGTGCCCATCAGGCTGCCCATCAAGTTACCCACAGCCGAAAAACTCGACAGTGAAATCAGCGAGCCATAATCGCGGTACTTGTAGTCTGGAAGTTGCACTTGCCCCTCAATCCGCAGTTTCAGCGACTTGGCCAGCAGCGAAGCTTGCTGGTGGGCGGCCTGGGCGCGAGGCGGAACCAGCTTGTCGGTGCTCGGTTGTGGGCAGGCTGCGCAATCGCCAAAGGCAAAAATATTCTCATCGCGCGTGGTTTGCAGGGTAGGGCGGACCACCAGTTGGTTGATGCGGTTGGTTTCCAGCTCGGCGATTTCCTGAAGAAAGCCCGGCGCCCGAATCCCTGCCGCCCAAACTTTCAGGCTTGCAGCAATTACCTGACCATCTTTGGTAATCAAGCTATCAGCTGTTACTTCGCTGACGGCAGAATTGGTCAGCACCGTGACGCCGAGTTTTTCCAGGGTTTTATGCACAGGCCCGCCGATACGATCCGGCAGCGCGGGTAACACCCGTGGGCCAGCCTCGATCAGGGTGATATGCATGTTTTCCGGTTTGATGCGGTCCAGTCCGTAAGCCGCCAGTTCGTGCGCGGCATTGTGCAGTTCGGCCGCCAGCTCAACCCCGGTCGCGCCCGCACCGACAATGGCGACGCTGATCTGCTCGACCTCATCGCTTTGCCCGGCATGAGCGCGCAGGTAGTGATTAAGCAATTGCTGATGGAAACGTTCGGCCTGCTTGCGGGTATCCAGAAACAGGCAATGCTCGGCTGCGCCCTTGGTGCCGAAGTCATTGGTGGTACTGCCCACGGCAATCACCAGTGTGTCGTAACTCAGCTCACGAGCAGGCACCAGCTCCAGGCCATTTTCATCGAGGGTTGCCGACAATGAGATCTTTTTCAGTTCACGATCCAGTCCGCTCATGCGCCCCAGCTGGAATTGAAAGTGATTCCACTTGGCCTGGGCGACGTAGTTGAGTTCGTCTTCCGATGAGTTCAGGGAACCTGCGGCCACTTCATGCAACAGCGGTTTCCAGATGTGGGTCAGGTTGGCATCGACCAGCGTGACGCTGGCTTTGCCGCGCTTGCCTAGAGTCTTGCCCAGGCGGGTCGCCAACTCCAGGCCGCCGGCACCGCCGCCGACGATAACAATACGATGGGTCATGGGTATCACTCACAAGGCTTAAAAAAATTCTGTGCCAGAGCGTACCCGGGCGAGCGCAACGCAGCTCATAGCGCCAGGTAACTCAGGAGGCGGCTCAAAAGGCCCATGCCGATTACCACGATCACTACCACCGCAAGGAGCAGCCAGGGCCGGAATGGTCGGCGCTCAACCTGATTTTGTGGCAGTTGCAGGTACTCTTCGACATGCTTCAGATCATCCGGGTTCAGGCGGCTGGGCATATTTTTGGCCTCGTCAAATAGACGTTGCGGGATGTGTAAAAGCTACAGCGAGATGGAAACAAGCATAGCCCGTTGGGGCTGAACACGAACTTACAGGCTGATGCCTACATCAAAAATAATGCTGCGCCCCAGGTTGTTGCGCAGAAAGTCCGGCGCATCGGGTTGTGCGAACAGCACGCGGGCAAAGGTGGGTCCTACCAGTGACAGCGAACGCCAGCCTTGGCGCAAGTACTCGGTCGGGGGCGGGAAGTGGCTGTTAAGGTCCAGCACTTCGCGCTTGAGACTGGAAAACGCAATGATGTCCAATTGCCCCAAGTCGATATCCCGCTCTTGGTAGTTCCTGGCTTTTTTGTGCAGGGTGGGACCCAGGCGCTGCAACAGTTTGCTCGCCGGGATCCGCTTGGGTCGGGCCTCGCGCCGCACCAGCTGGCTCAGGGAATAGGCGCTGCGGCGGCGCTGGAGCTCTTCACGCCATTCATCGTTCAGGCGCCGCCCCTCATCGAGCACAAAGAACACTTCAAAGCGCGCCTCGCCGAACAATACGTCGGGCGGCTCCTGGCTTGCCTGCAGAAAGTCTTCGTTGTGATAGGGAATGTTCAAGCCTTGCAGCAGGCGCTGGCAGACCCAACGCTCACGCTCCCATTTGCGGGCATTGGATAGAAAGGCGTTGGCTTGCTCGGCCTGGATGGTGAGCAGGCGTAAATAATCAGAGTCGTCCATGGATGCAGCTTAGCCTTGAAACAGGTGTTACTGAAAGTCCGGGTGTAGACTCAGGCGCATCAAACATGGAGGGTTGAGCGGTGTGGTTTAACAAGATTGGGCTGAACACATGATTGCTGCAGAGGTGTTATCCACACAGACATTGGCAATCGGCTGGTTGCTGTATGCCCCCGTAGTGTTGTGGGCGATCTGGCGAGCGCCGTGGGTTGAGCTGTTTGCCGATACGCGGCGCCAGCACCTGCTATTTGGCACGGTGTTTTCGCTATTTTTGCTATGGCTGGTACGCCGCGACTTTGAGGGCGGCGTGTCGTATCACTTTATTGGTCTGACGGTGGTCACGCTGCTGCTCGACTGGCCGCTGGCGATTGTCGGTGCGCTGCTGGCGCAAATCGGGTTGGTGTTACTGGGGCGTCAAGACCTGGTCGCGATGGGCGTCAATGGCGTATTGCTGATTCTGTTGCCGGTTGCGGTGACCGAAGGGTGTGCGCGCATGGTCGAGCGAGCACAGCCGCGTAATCCCTTTGTGTATATCTTTTGCTCGGGCTTTTTTGCTGCGGCTCTGGCGGCATTGCTGTGCGTATTGGCAGTGCTTGGTGTGTTGTGGCTGGATGGGTTGTTTGCGATGCCGGAGTGGCTGGAGGACTTTATTGGCTACCTGTGGCTGATCATCTTTCCTGAGGCGTTTATCAACGGGATGCTGGTCACGGCACTGGTGGTGTTCTGCCCTGAATGGCTTGAAACCTTCAACCGCACCCGCTACCTGGCAGCGCCGTGGAACGATGATGGAGAAAACCGGTAGCCACTGCCGCAGGCTGCAAAGGGTTGCGAAGCAAGCCGTTTTTTGAAGGCCCTGCGGGCCTTGTCGCAGCCTGCGGCAGCGGCTACAGGATTTGGTTGTTAATGGAAGCGCTCGGTCAAATCCTCGGAAAACAAATCATCTTCAGCATCAGGGCTTACCGGAATCTTGTGCTCTTCGGATGCCCAGGCACCCAGGTCAATCAGCTTGCAGCGGTCCGAGCAAAACGGCCGGAAAGCGTTGGTGGTATCCCATTGCACGGCGGTGCCACAAGTCGGGCAGTCTACGGTCATCGGTTTGGTCATGGTCGGCCTCCACACAAAGTTAAATAAAAGTGATGCAAGCGCTCGACTTCAGTCTGCAGCGCCTTTAGATCGTTGTCATTGACCAGCACATCGTCAGCGTGGCGAAGGCGATCTTCGCGGCTGGCCTGTGCCTTGAGAATGGCCTGTACCTGCTGCTCGCTGGTGTTGTCGCGCAGCAACGTGCGTTGAATTTGCAGGGCTTGCGGGGCATCGATCACCAATACACGCTGGGTTGTCGTGTATTGGCCAGATTCGATCAACAGCGGCGAGACCAAAATGGCGTAAGGCGATTGTGCCTGCGCCAGGTTGTTCGCAATTTCTTCACGAATCAGTGGGTGCAGCAGCGCTTCGAGCCATCGGCGTTGCTCGGGATCGGCAAAGATCAGGTTACGCAATACGCCGCGATTGAGCTGCCCGTCGGCTTGCAGTACCTCATCGCCAAAGTGCTCGGCAATTGTGGCCAGCGCCGGGCGTCCAGGTTCGACGACCCAGCGTGCAGCATGATCGGCGTCCACCACGTGTACGCCCAGCGCGGCAAAGTGCTCGGCTGCGGCACTTTTGCCACTGCCGATACCGCCGGTCAGCCCGAGAATCCAGGGTTTTGAAGGTGGAGTCATCATGTCAAACCGAAATCGGCCAATAGAAGCCGGTTATTTGACCACCCCAGAGCAATGCAATCCAGCCGGCAATTGCCAGATACGGCGCAAAGGGAATGGCGGTGGACGTTTTGGCGCGGCGCAAAGCCAAAAGGCCCAACCCCACCAGCGCACCCAGCAGCGAAGAAAACAGGATGGTCAATGGCAGAACTGCAACCCCGCCCCAAGCTCCGAGCATGGCCAGTAACTTGAAGTCGCCATAGCCCATGCCTTCCTTGCCGGTGATCAGTTTGAATAGCCAGAACACCGACCACAGGCTTGCATAGCCTAATGCCGCGCCCCATACGGCTTGGGGCAGGCTGGTGAAAAGATCGAAACTGTTGAGCAACAACCCCAGCCAGAGCAGGGGAAACACCAGCATGTCGGGCACGATTTGATGTTTGGCATCAATCAGGCAAATGGCCAGAAGCCCCCAGGTCAGCAGGAGCATCCAGCCCGCTTGCGCACCAAAGCCGAAATGCCAGGCTACAACGGCCGACAATACGGCGCAGGCCAGTTCGGTGAAGGGGTAGCGCAGGCTGATAGCGGTTTGGCAGTGCGCGCACTTGCCCCGTAAAAACAGATAGCTCAGCACTGGAATGTTGTCCCGCAGGCGCAATGGATGCGTGCACGCGGGGCAGTGGGAGCGAGGGTGTCTCAAGTTATACACAGGGCGCTTGGCGGGCTCGGGTAGGTCCAGCAACTCGCGGGCCTGGGACTGCCAGTCCTGTTCGAGCATTTTCGGCAAACGCCACGCCAGGACATTGATAAAGCTGCCCGCCAACAAGCCCAATAGCAGGGCACAGGCAATGAATGCATCAGGATGAAAATTGAAGAAATCAATCATGCTCAGATCACTTGGCCCAGTTTGAAAATCGGTAAATACATGGCGATTACCAGTCCGCCCACCATGATCCCAAGTACCACCATGATTGCCGGCTCCATCAAGGTTGTGAGGCTATCCACCAGAGTGTCGACCTCGCTTTCATAATAGGTGGCTACGTGGTCAAGCATATCGTCCAGTGTGCCGGATTCTTCGCCAATTGCTGTCATTTGAATCGCCATGCCAGGGAACACCCCGGTAGCACCCATGGCCACATGGATCTGGCTGCCCGTCGCCACCTGCTGTTTGAGCCGTAGCACCGCTTCTTTGTACAGGCTATTGCCAGTAGCACTGGCCACAGAGTTCAACGCCTCAAGCAGCGGCACTCCAGCCGCAATGGTGGTCGACAGCGTGCGGGCGAAGCGGGCTATTGCAGACAAGTGCAACAGGTTGCCGATGACGGGCAACCTCAGAAGCCATCGATCAGCGCGCTGGCGCAGAAGGACGGAGTGTTTATAGCGATGGCGCAGGCAGGCAAGCGTGACGCAAAAAAATCCCAGCAGCCACAGGCCGTGTGTTTGCAGTACCTCTGACAGGCCGATTACCCACAACGTGAACACGGGGAGTTGTGCGTCGAATGAGGAAAACATGCCCTGAAATTGCGGCACCACTTCGATCAACAGAATGCTGCTCACCGCTAATGCCACCAGCAATACGGCGATGGGGTAGGTCATGGCCTTTCTGATTTTCTTTTTCAGGGCTTCGGTTTTTTCCTTGTAGGTGGCCACCCGCAGCAGCAACACATCCAGAGCCCCAGCCAGCTCCCCTGCTTCAACGAGACTGCAAAACAGCAGGTCAAAATGTGCCGGTTTTTTGCGCAGCGCAGCCGCCAGGCTGGTGCCTGCACCGATGTCCTGTTTGAGTTCGGTCACCAGTTGGCGCATTGCGCGCTGCTCGAAACCGTTGGCGATAACCTCCAGGGCTTGCAGTAGCGGGATACCGGCGTTGATCAGGGTGGCCAACTGACGGGTGAACAGGGTGATATCCACAGCACTGATGGATTTCGCGCCTGGACACTGATGGTTTGCATGGCAGCGGATTTTACTAACGGTAATACCTTGGCGGCGCAGTTGGACCCGGATCATTACGTGACTGTCTGCGGTGATTTGACCACTAATTCGAGCCCCCTTGAGATCAGTGCCCTGCCATCGATAAAGCCTGGTTTTAACGGCCTGTGTTGCCATGCTTCGATCCCTGGAACGCTGCGCGCCCGGCTGTGCTTCAAGTCTTAAAGACTAGAGGTTCCCAGCCCTGACCCGCCCGCTCGTGAGTGTCCAAAGGTGTCAGTGATGCAGTTGTGGAGCATCGGCCCACTAACCTTGATAGCCTGTGCGCACTTTTTTGGCTGCACAGCACTGCTCGGGCACCTCGACGTGCCCCCTATTCGGAGACTCCATGTGAAACAACAAAAAGGCTTCACCCTGATCGAACTGATGATTGTGGTGGCGATCATCGGCCTGATCGCTTCGTTCGCATTTCCGGCTTACAACGACCACGTCATGAAGACCCGTTTTGCCGAGGTGAACTCAATCAGCAACACCTACAAGACGGCCGTTGCCCTGTGCTTCAGCGAGACTAATGACTTGATGGTCTGCGATGCAGGCACCCACGGTATCCCGGCCCCGGCTGAAGCCACTGACAATCTGGCAGCAGGCATGACCGTGATAGATGGCGTGATTACCATGGCCGGTACCCAGGCTGCAGGCGGTTGGGTCAGTGTGCTGGTGCCGACGTTGAGTAGTTCAGGCAGCACACTGAACTGGACTCAAAACGGTACATGTCTGGCCAGTGGTGCCTGTAAATAGCCATCGATTGTCGGGCTTTTCCAGCGGTGCTAGTTTTATCGGCACCGCCGGTGTAGCTCAGTCGGTAGAGCAGCGCACTCGTAACGCGAAGGTCGCAGGTTCGATTCCTGTCTCCGGCACCACTGTAAAAGCCATCCGGTATAGCTCGGGTGGCTTTTTTGTATTGACGCGAAAGCAGGCACATTGACGTCCGAAAATGGCGAGAATCGGTAAAAGCGCGGTGCTATTCTGCGGCCCATGAGTACAGATAACAGCCTCACCACGCCCAGTACCGCCGCCTGCGAAATCGCTCGTCTGAGCCGCGATGCGCGTTTTGACGGGGTGTTTTTTACCGCTGTGCTCAGTACTCGCATTTACTGCCGGCCCGTGTGCCCGGCGCGAGCGCCCAAAGCCGAAAACGTGGTGTATTACCCCAGTGCGGCGGCAGCTCAGGCTCAAGGCTTTCGCCCGTGTTTGCGCTGCCGCCCGGAGCTGGCGCCGGGCAATCAACTCTGGTTGCAGGGCGAACATCTGGTATCGCGGGCGCTGAAACTTATTAATGAAGGCTATTTGGCGGATCACTCGCTGGAAGGGCTGGCCGAGCGCATGAATATCGGTACCCGGCAATTGCGGCGCTTGTTCGTTCAGCATCTGGGGGCGCCGCCGATGGCGGTGCACGCCACTCAGCGCCTGCTGTTTGCCAAGCAACTGCTGACCGAAACCGACCTGTCGATCACCGAAGTGGCCATGGCGTCTGGCTTTGGCAGTTTGCGCCGGTTCAATGCGGCATTTTCCGAAGCCAATCATGCCGAGCCTCGGGCATTCAGACGCAGCTCAAAGGCGCGTGTGAATAAAGCATTGGTGTTGCGCCTGGGCTATCGCCCGCCATTTGATTTCAATGCCTTGCTGGGTTTTTTACAGACCCGGGCATTGCCCGGTATCGAACAGGTCGACGCAGGCAGTTATCAGCGGGTTTTCGGACATCGTGATGCGCCCTGCTGGCTGCGGGTGAGTGCCTGGCCGGGCGGGCAGCATGCGTTGCAGCTGGAACTGTTGAACGTACCACCCAGCCAGATGTTGGGCGTGGTCACGCGGATTCGGCGGATGTTTGACCTTGATGCCGACCCGCTCGCAATTGCCCACACCTTAAGTGCCAGCCCGTTGCTGGCACCGGCCATCGAACGCTATCCGGGCCTGCGCTTGCCCGGTGGTTGGGACGGGTTTGAGGTGGCGGTACGAGCTGTGTTGGGGCAGCAAGTCAGCGTGGCTGCGGCACGCACCTTGGCCAGTCGTATTGTGCAGCGCTATGGGATTGCCATTGAAGCGGGTGCAGGTTCGGCGCTGGATCGCTTGTTCCCAGGCCCCGAGCAACTGGCAGAGGCCGATCTTGGGCAAATGGGCATTACCCAGGCACGGATCAATACGATCCAGGGGATTGCCCGCGCACTTATTGAAGGTCGCGTAGATTTCGCTGTTGAACAACCTTTAGAGCGCTTTATCAGCCGTTGGGTGCAGCTGCCCGGCATTGGCGAATGGACCGCGCATTACATTGCCATGCGCGTACTCAAGCACCCCGATGCATTCCCCGCAGCTGACTTGATCCTGCGCCGCGAAGCCAACCCCCACGGTGCACCGCTCAGCACCAAAGCGCTGCAAGCACTGGCCGAAAGCTGGCGCCCATGGCGGGCCTATTCAGTGATGTATTTATGGCGTGCAGCCACCGATGCGGCGGCTGCGCGTAAGGTATGAACATGACGCAGATTTATTACGAACAAATGCCATCGCCGATTGGGCCGCTGTTTTTGGTCGCCGATGATGAAGGGCTACGCGAAGTGCGATTCGAGTTGGATCGTAGGCCGCATACGCCGCTGGACGGCTGGGTGCATTCGGCGCAAAAACTCGCAGAAGTGCGTCGTCAACTGGAGGAGTACTTTGCCGGTAAGCGTCTGACCTTCGACTTGCCGCTCAAGCCACTGGGCACAGAGTTTCAGCAGTCGGTATGGCAAGCGCTGACAACCATCCCCTACGCGGTGACCACCAGCTACGGGCAGATTTCACAGCAAATTCTGCGGCCCAAGGCATCGCGGGCGGTGGGGGCGGCGAATGGGCGTAACCCGATCCCGATCATCATCCCGTGCCATCGGGTGATTGGCAGCAACGGTACGCTGACCGGTTTCGGCGGCGGCCTGGCGGCCAAGCAATGGTTGCTTGAGCATGAAATGAAGTGCCAAGGCTTTACGCTGTCTTGAGCACGTTGCACTAAACCTGTGGGAGCGGGCTTGCTCGCGATTGGATTGCTGCGGTGTAACTGTCAAACCGCATCGATACCGTCGCGAGCAAGCCCGCTGCACAAGGAGTAGGGCTGTTTAGATGCTCAAGCGCATCGACAAGTCCACTGCTTTGACATCTTTGGTCATGGCCCCAATCGAGATGTAGTCCACGCCGGTTTCGGCGATCGGGCGCAAGGTGGTCTCGTTGATGCCGCCGCTAGCCTCCAGCTTGGCTTTACCCGCGTTCAGGCGCACCGCTTCGCGCATGTCATCCATGCTCAGTTCGTCGAGCATGATGATGTCGGCGCCTGCGTCCAGTGCTTGCTTGAGTTCAGCCAGGCTTTCGACTTCGATTTCTACCGGCTTGCCCGGAGCAATCTTGTGTGCGGCGCTGATGGCCTCGGCAATACCGCCACACGCTGCGATGTGGTTTTCCTTGATCAAAAATGCGTCGTACAGACCGATCCGGTGATTGTGGCAACCGCCGCAGGTCACGGCGTATTTCTGTGCCAGACGCAGGCCCGGCAAGGTTTTGCGGGTATCCAGCAACTTGACCTGGGTATCGGCCACTTGATCGGCCAGGTACTGGGCGTGTGTGGCAACGCCTGACAACAGCTGCAGAAAGTTCAGCGCGCTACGTTCGCCGCTGAGCAGAGAGCGAGCCGGACCTTCAAGGTGAAACAACACTTGGTTGGGGCTCACGCGCTCGCCATCGGCGACCTGCCAGTGTACGGCCACTCGTGGATCAAGCTGGCGAAACACAGTGTCGACCCACGCTGTACCGCTGATGACAGCTGCTTCACGGGTAATAATCGTGGCTTTGGCCAGACGTTCGGCCGGGATCAGCCGTGCAGTGATATCGCCGCTGCCAATGTCTTCAGCTAACGCGCGGCGCACGTTGGCTTCGATTTCGGCAGTGAGGTCGGCCAGGCGTAAATTCGGCATAACGAGCTCCACAAACAAAGTGCGCCGATTATAGGGCCATGCCACGGTTGAACCCAAGGTGTGCCACCGCGCCGTGGGCAAATGCCTGCAACAGGCTGGTGCGGCACTTTGAGAACTATTTGGCACCCTCGCTCAATGAAGTGAAGAGTGTGCTGGCACAAGCGTCGTCTTTTACAAGATAATCCGCCTTGCGATTGGCGCCATAGCTTTGACGTGTAGCTGTTGCCCTTAATTTCGATACGCCGACGAGTGCGCAAGGCATCCGCCGGTTCTGCTTGTGTGCGTCAAAAATGGCTCTGGCCACGCACGCTCACCTGCAAGCGAATAAACCACTCAGGGAGGACAGGATGCAAAATGACGGGAAAGTGGCACCTGCGCACAGGACCACTACGGAGCGGGCGATGCACTCGCCGCTTGCCCGCCTGCCTGTGATCCTGTTGCAGGTGCATGACAAGGCTGCACAGCAGCTCAGGAACGAGCTGCAAGTGCTGTTCGAAAATGCCGATGAAACCCTGTTTGAAATGGCTGACAAGGCTCAAAACGACACTGAGCAGAGCCTGTTTTTTGAAGCCATGCGCGATGTCAGGCTCAAACGTAAAAACATTGAGCGCGGTTTTCTTGAGCGGCTGTTTGAAGCGTTTATCCGACTGGCCCAGCCTGAAGTCGCAGAGCCTGCCTTGCAGGCTGTAGCTCCGGCACAGAGCGCGTTCTCACTGATGGCCAATGATCTTGAACGGGCTCAGGTGACGAATGCGATGGTGGCGCGGGTTTTGGCCCGCAACCAATTGGCGTTGTGCCAGTTGAGTGCTCGCCTCAATACCCTGAGCTGCGAGCCGCTCGATGACCAAAACAACCCGTTGGGGCCCGCGATGCTGTGCGAGTACTTTCTGCAATCGGAACGTGATCAGGGTATGGACTTGAAGGTCAAGCTGATCATGCTCCGACTGTTCGAGAAGTACCTGCTCAGCCAGACCGGACAGCTGTATGCCGACGCTAACCAACTTTTGATTGCCACGGGGGTGCTGCCTGACCTTGCCGAGGAAGCAACGTGCTGCGCCACCAAAGTCAGCGCCCTTGAACAGCAATCAACCAATACCGGCGAGGATGCAGGCAAATTGGTCGGGTTGTTGTTCGACTACATCAGTGATGACCGCAATCTCTCGCAACCGCTGAAAAAGCTGCTGGCGTTGTTACGCGAACCGATGCTCCAGATTGCGCGGCGCGATCAGAATTTTTTCAGCTGCGACAGCCACCCGGCTCGCCGATTACTCAATGTGATTGCCAGCGCGGCCATTGGGTGGGGCGCCAACGCTGAGGACTGCAGCGACATGCTGTATCGCAAGGTTGAGCACGTGGTGCTGCAATTGGCCCGATATGCAGGTAATAACCCGGCGCTGCTTGAGTCCATGCTGCATGATTTTTCGATGTTTACCCGCGGCGAGCGTGGGCGCATTGAGCTGCTGGAGCAACGCACCCGTGACGCCGAACATGCGCGTCGTCGACCTCCGTTCCAGGCCAGCCCGGTGCAGTCATGGCCTTTACCTGCTCTCGATGAGCAGGGCCATCTGGGCTTGCTGCTGGTCAGCCAATTGCGCATCGGAACGTGGATCGAACTGCAGGCCGATGAAACTACGCGGCTGCGTTGCAAACTGATCACGATTCTGGAACCGGGCGGCATTCATGTTTTTGTCAATCGCATGGGGGCCAAGGTGCTGGAAAAAAACCGCACTGATTTAATCGTCCAGCTGCGTAGCGGGGCTATTCTGCTGCTCGACGACCGGTTGTTGTTCGATAGGGCCCTGGAGTCGGTGATAGACAGTTTGCGGCAGTCTGGCGCGGACTAATCGCAGACAACACAGATTGCTCCCCATCGGCGTGCTCATCGCGGCATACTGGGCCTTTGGTTTTGCCTGTTGAAGGAGCCTGTATGCAGCTGGACCCCGCAAGTGGCTGGTGCCAAGGCGTGTGCCATTGCCCGTCACCCAACTTCAATACGCGCCCGAGCGACGAAATTTCCCTGCTGGTTATCCACAACATCAGCTTGCCGCCGGGGCAATTTGGCACCGGCAAGGTTCAGGAGTTCTTCCAAAACCAACTGGACGTCACAGAGCATCCTTACTTTGAAGGCATCATCGACCTCAGGGTAAGTGCACATTTTCTGATAGAGCGTGACGGTAGGGTTACCCAGTTTGTCTCATGTCTCGATCGTGCATGGCATGCGGGCATTTCGAGCTTCGAGGGGCGTGAGACCTGTAATGACTTTTCGCTGGGTATTGAGCTTGAGGGCACCGATGAACAGCCGTTCACGGACGCGCAGTATCAGGCGCTGACAGCGTTGACCCGGCAACTGCAGGTGGCTTACCCCGCCATCACATCGAACAGGATATGTGGTCATAGCGACGTGGCACCGGGGCGCAAGACAGACCCCGGGCCGGCTTTTGACTGGATGCGCTTTCGCGGCGCGTTGCAGCACACAGGAGAGAAACAATGAGTTTTGTGGTGTTACTGCTGGCGATTCTGGTCGAGAAGTTCTCGGCTTTGCGACAGCGTCTGCAGTGTGATGGTGGCTGGCTGCGCGAACTGCACAAGCTTGAAGCCAGCCCCAGGTTTGGCAAGCAACCGTGGTGGGTGCTGTTCATTCTGATTGTGTTGCCCGCATTGGTATTGGGCTTGCTGTTAGTGGTGCTGCAACCGGTGGCTTATGGCCTGCTGGCGCTGCCGATACACCTGCTGGTGGTGATTTACAGCCTGGGTCGCGGCGATTTGTTGGGGGGACTTGGGCCCTTTCGCGATGCCTGGCGGCGCGGTGATTTACAGGCGGCGGCCCATGTTGCCGAGCGTGACCTTCGCGTCAGTGCGGACAGCGGTGAGCAGTTGCTGGAAAAGGTGCAAGGGCATCTGTTGTGGCAGGCCTACCAGAGTTTTTTTGCAGTGATTTTCTGGTATTTCCTGCTGGGCCCGGTGGTGGTCTTGAGCTACCGATTGCTGGCCCTGGCAGCAGAGCACAGCCAGAACCCGGCGCTGGTAGAGCGTGCCGAGCAAGTGCGCCATGCTTTTGACTGGTTGCCGGTGCGGTTGTTGGCGGCGAGTTTTGCGCTGGTGGGCAACTTCGCGGCGGTCAGCCGGGTGATGCTGCATGAGTTGCTGAGCTGGGACATCAGTGCTGCGCAACTGATTAACAAAGCCGGTTGTGCAGCCGCTGAAATCCCGGCACCGCAAGCTGGCCCTGAAGGTATCAGCAGCCTCGACACCCTGTGGGCTTTGCTGCTGCGCGCGGCAGTGCTGTGGTATGCGTGCTTTGCGGTGTGGGCGTTGTTGTTGTAACGCCTGTGTGAGCGTTGGTGTGCGCAAATCCTCGTAGCCGCTGCCGAAGGAACGAGGCTGCGTTCGATTGCGAAGCGATCGTAAATTCAGATAACGCGTTCTCACCGGAGTGCCGTACCACACCAACGCAGCCTCGCTACGCTCCTCAGCGGCTACAAAAGCAGGGCCGGTTACCAGCCAAACAACTCCCGCGCATTGGCCGTACTGGTTTCGGCCAAACGCTCGGGGCTGATGCCCATCACTTCGGCCAGCGCCTGGCAGATATCGGGCAGGTGCTCCGGGCTATTGCGCTGGTTGGGGTACATGGCAGGGGCCATGTCGGGCGAGTCGGTTTCCAGCACGATGGCGTCCAGCGGCAAATCGACGATCACTTTACGCAGGCGCAAGGCTTGCGGCCAGGTAGCCGCGCCACCCAGACCCAGCTTGAATCCCAGCTTCAGGTATTCGCGGGCTTCTTCGCGGCTTCCTGCAAATGCATGAATAATCCCGCCGCGCTGTAGCCTGAAGCGTTTTAACGTTGCAATCACTTGCGCATGGCTACGTCGGACGTGGAGTAGGGCGGGCAGCTGAAAGTCGGCGGCCAGCTGCAATTGGGCTTCGAACAGCTGTTGCTGACCCTCGCGGTCGAGTTCGGGCAGGAAGTAGTCGAGGCCGATTTCGCCCACGGCACATAGCTGCGGGTGCCCCGCCAGGCGGCTCAGCCACTGCCCCAGTTCAAGTACATGCTCAGGGCGATGTTCGTTGAGGTACACCGGGTGCAAGCCAAAGGCGGCATATAGCTGACTGTCGGTTTGCACCAAATCCCACAAACGCTGCCAATTGTGCTGATAGACCCCCAACACCACCATCTGCTCAACCCCCGACGCCCGACTGCGCGCCAGTAACTGCGTGCGGTCAGCGTCAAAGTCCGGGAAGTCGAGGTGGGTATGGCTGTCGATCAGTCCCATGCTCAGGCCTGATGAATCCGTTGTTTGAAGGTTCGGGCAATCGCATGGATACCAGGCACGTAGCTTTGCTCTTCAATGGCTGCAAGTGCCAGGTTCAGGGCTTTTTCGGCAATCAGCTTATGTTGCTGGCCCATGGCATTGACCGGCAGCGGCAGGAAGTCCAGCAGTTGGGTGTCGCCAAAAGTGGCCAGACGCAAGGGCGGACGTTGGCTTGGGTGCTCCAGCAGTGCGTCGAACATACCTTGCAAAAGCACGTATGAAGTCGTGATCAGCGCTTCGGGAAAGTGCCCTTGGCGTGCCAGCAGATCATCGATGATCCGGCGCCCGCATTCGCGGCTGAACGCCGTGCCGTGCTCGATCAGGACTTCACCCTTGAATCCTTCCACGGCTTGCCTGAAGCCTGCCTCACGGGCCTGGCTGACGCTCAGCTCAGGGCGCGCGCCGATCAATACAATTTGGCGTGGCAAAGGATGCAACAGGCTGCGGGTCAACTGCAGGCTGGCTTCGCAGTCATCGCTGATCACCGAGCAAAAGCGTTCTGGCTCCATGGTCCGGTCAATGGCAATGATCGGCATGCCCAGATCCTGCAACTGGCGGTAGCTGTCATCGTCATCGGGCAGGCAACTGGCGACGAACAGGGCATCGCAACGACGGGCACGAAACAACTTGAGCAACTGGCGCTCACTGTCCGGCGCATCGTCGGAGCTGGCGATCAGTAGCTGATAGCCACGAGCGCGAGCGCCTTGTTCGAGTTGCTTGGCCAGGCGCGCATAACTCGGGTTTTCGAGGTCCGGGAGGATAAACCCCAGCGTGCGCGTGTGCCGGCTGCGCAGCCCGGCTGCTTGCGGGTTGGGGGTGAAACCGTGCTCCTCGACCACCGCACGCACGCGCTCCACCGTGCTGCTGCTGATGCGCTGCTGCTCGGCTTTTCCATTGATGACATAGCTGGCAGTCGTTACGGAAACACCTGCCAATTGAGCGATATCACTGAGCTTCACGCCGATAATTCCTTATTTTTTGTAGTACATGTCGACATTCTGGCCAATCCTAACCCATAAAGGCAGCCGACCATCGTCTGCCATCGGTGTACTGTATTTTTTTGCAATATTCGCTGGCTGACGCCAATCAATGCGACAAGTTGGACTTCAAGCGCGAGCAATTATGCAGTAACGTGCCGGACATTCTTGATTAAACGTTTCAGCAGGCGTATTTAAAGGCACTTATTTCGGTAGTGATGTACTTGCCACACATCCGCAGACGCTGCCCGGAATGAGCGACCCAAGCTGACTTAATTCAAAACAATACCGAGTGCCATTGAGTACCGGAAAAGGAGAACGCATGCTCGAGCTCACCATAGAGCAGATTTCCATGGGCCAAACGGCTGTGGACAAGTCTGCGGCGCTGCAATTGCTGGCCGATAAACTGGTTGCCGATGGCTTGGTGGCCGAAGGTTATCTGAGTGGCTTGCAAGCGCGTGAGGCTCAGGGGTCGACCTTTTTGGGCCAGGGTATCGCCATCCCCCATGGCACACCTGAAACCCGCGAGCTGGTATTCACCACGGGCGTGCGTCTGCTGCAGTTCCCTGAGGGTGTGGATTGGGGTGATGGCCAGATGGTGTATCTGGCGATTGGCATTGCGGCCAAGTCCGACGAGCACCTGCGTTTGCTGCAACTGCTGACCCGTGCCTTGGGCGAAACCGATCTGGGCGAAGCTCTGCGCCGTGCCAGTTCTGCCGAAGCCTTGCTCACATTGCTCCAGGGCGCACCGCAAGAGCTGGCGCTGGATGCGCAGATGATTGGCCTGGGCGTGTCCGCCGATGATTTCGAAGAGCTGGTATGGCGTGGCGCTCGTCTATTGCGCCAGGCTGATTGCGTGAGCAATGGCTTTGCCGCCGTGCTGCAACAAGTTGATGCGCTGCCGCTGGGCGATGGCCTGTGGTGGCTGCACAGCGAACAAACGGTCAAGCGTCCGGGGCTGGCGTTTGTAACCCCGGACAAACCGATGCGCTACCTGGGACAGCCGCTGAGCGGCCTGTTCTGCCTGGCCAGCCTGGGCGAAGCGCATCAGGCCTTGCTTGAGCGCTTGTGTGCGCTGCTGATTGCCGGTCGCGGTCATGAATTGGGCCGGGCCACCAGCCGCCGCGCGGTGCTCGAAGTGCTGGGCGGTGAGTTGCCGGCTGACTGGCCGAGTGCGCGCATTACCCTGGCCAACGCCCACGGTTTGCATGCGCGCCCGGCAAAAGTCCTCGCGCAACTGGCGAAGAGTTTTGAGGGTGATATCCGCGTCAGAATCGTCGATGGCCAGGACTCGGCCGTCTCGGCCAAGAGCCTGAGCAAGTTGCTGAGCCTTGGTGCCCGTCGTGGTCAGGTGCTGGAGTTTGTTGCTGAACCGAGTATCGCCAACGATGCATTGCCCGCGTTGCTGGCTGCGGTTGAGGCGGGTTTGGGGGAAGAAGTCGAGCCGCTGCCGACCCTGGTCGAAGCGGCGCCGTGCGTGGCCGAAATTGCCACGCTGATCACCGCCCCGGCTGCCGGGAGCGTGGTTCAGGCCATTGCCGCCTCGCCCGGTATTGCGATTGGTCCGGCCCATATTCAAGTGCTGCAAACCTTCGATTACCCCCTGCGTGGCGAGTCGTCCCTGGTTGAGCGCGAGCGTCTGCAAAAAGCCTTGGGCGAAGTGCGTCAGGACATCGAAGGCCTGATTTCGCGCAGCCAGTCCAAGGCCATTCGCGAAATTTTTATCACTCACCAGGAAATGCTCGACGACCCGGAACTGACCGATGAAGTCGAGTCGCGTCTCAAGCAGGGCGAAAGCGCCGAAGCTGCCTGGATGTCGGTAATCGAAGCCGCCGCACGCCAGCAAGAGTCCTTGCAGGATGCGCTGCTGGCCGAGCGTGCAGCCGATCTGCGTGATATTGGTCGCCGTGTATTGGCCCAACTGTGTGGCGTTGAAACCCCAGCCGAACCTGACCAGCCTTATGTGCTGGTGATGGATGAAGTCGGCCCGTCGGACGTGGCGCGCCTCGACCCGGCTCGGGTTGCGGGGATCTTGACCGCCCGTGGCGGTGCTACCGCCCACAGTGCCATCGTTGCTCGTGCGCTGGGTATTCCGGCCTTGGTTGGTGCGGGCGAAGCGGTGCTGCTGCTGGCGCCGGGCACTGAACTTTTGATTGATGGCCAGCGCGGCCGTTTGCACGTTTCACCGGATGCCGAAGCGCTACAGCGCGCCACGCAGGAGCGCGACAGCCGCGAACAGCGTTTGCTGGCCGCGTCCGCTCAGCGTCATGAACTGGCGGTGACCCAGGATGGCCACGCGGTTGAAGTCTTCGCCAATATCGGCGAAAGCAAAGGCGTCGCCAGTGCAGTCGAGCAGGGCGCCGAAGGCATTGGTCTGCTGCGCACCGAGCTGATTTTCATGGCCCACTCCCAGGTCCCGGACGAAGCCACGCAGGAAGCCGAATACCGTCGCGTACTCGACGGTTTGGACGGGCGGCCTCTGGTGGTTCGCACCCTGGACGTGGGCGGCGACAAGCCGCTGCCGTACTGGCCAATCGAGAAAGAAGAAAACCCGTTTCTGGGCGTTCGTGGCATCCGTCTTACGTTGCAACGTCCGCAAATCATGGAAAGCCAATTGCGCGCTTTGTTGCGCTCGGCAGACAACCGCCCGCTGCGCATCATGTTCCCGATGGTCGGCAGCGTGGCCGAATGGCGTGCCGCGCGTGACATGACCGAGCGTCTGCGCCTGGAAATCCCGGTGGCCGATTTGCAACTGGGGATCATGATCGAAGTTCCGTCCGCCGCTTTGCTGGCGCCGGTTCTGGCCAAAGAAGTGGACTTTTTCAGCGTCGGCACCAACGACCTGACTCAATACACTCTGGCCATCGACCGTGGTCACCCGACCTTGTCGGCCCAGGCCGACGGTTTGCACCCGGCGGTGCTGCAACTGATCGACATCACCGTGCGCGCGGCGCATGCCCATGGCAAATGGGTTGGCGTGTGCGGCGAATTGGCGGCCGACCCACTGGCAGTGCCAATACTGGTCGGCTTGGGTGTGGATGAGCTGAGCGTGTCGGCGCGCAGCATTCCTGAAGTCAAGGCGCGGGTTCGCGAGTTGAATATGGATCGCCTCAAAACCCTGGCCGCGCAAGCCTTGAGTGTTGGCAGCCCGGATGAAGTCCGTGCATTGGTGGAGGCGCTCTAATGGCCCGCGTTCTGACCATCACCCTCAACCCTGCACTGGATTTGACTGTGCGCCTTGGGCACCTGCAGCCGGGCGAAGTCAATCGCAGCCCGATGATGCTGACCCATGCCGCAGGCAAGGGGCTGAATGTCGCGCAAGTGCTGGCTGACCTGGGCCACACGCTGACCGTGAGCGGTTTTCTGGGCGAAGACAATCAGCATGCATTTGACGCATTGTTCAAGCGCCGTGGCTTTGTCGATGCATTTATCCGCGTGCCCGGTGAAACCCGCAGCAATATAAAAGTCGCCGAAGACGATGGCCGCGTCACCGACCTTAACGGGCTTGGGCCGCTGGTCAGCCCGCAGGCACAACAAGAATTACTCGAGACCCTTGAGCGAATTGCCCCCGGCCATGACGCGGTGATCGTGGCTGGCAGCTTGCCGCAAGGGGTCAGCCCAGAGTGGCTGCACGACCTGCTGCTACGTTTGAAGGCGCTCGGTTTAAAAGTGATTCTGGACACCAGTGGCCAGGCCTTGAAACACGGTCTGGCGGCCGGCCCGTGGTTGATCAAACCCAATGCCGAAGAACTCAGCGATGCTTTGGGTTGCGATATCAGCAGCCTGGAAGCCCAGATCGCCGCGGCTGGCCGCCTGCAGGCGCAAGGCGTTGAGCATGTGGTGATTTCCCATGGGGCCGATGGCGTGAACTGGTTCAGCCGCGCACCGGCCTTGCAGGCGTTGCCGCCCAGGGTCAGCGTCGCCAGTACCGTGGGTGCCGGTGACTCGCTGCTGGCGGGGATGGTTCACGGCTTGCTCAGTGGCCACAGCCCCGAACAGACCTTGCGCACCGCCACCGCCATTGCGGCCATGGCGGTCACTCAAATCGGTTTTGGTATCAGCGATGCGGCGCACCTGGCGACGCTCGAAAGCGGCGTTAGCGTTCGCCCCCTGACAGAAGAATAAGAGGGATACACATGAAATTAGCCATTGTGACGGGCTGCCCCAACGGCATGGTAACCAGCGTGCTGTGCGCCCGTTTGCTCGATGCTGCTGCGCAGCGTCAGGGCTGGAGCACCAGCGTTGAGGTGTACGACCCCAAGCACCCGGAGCGCCAGTTGTCGGCGGCCATCATCGACGAAGCCGAGTGGGTGCTGCTGGTCAGCAGCACGCCGCTGGATATGCAGCGTTTTATTGGCAAGCGGGTGTTTCAGAGCACCCCGGCCCAAGCCCTGCAAGATGTAGAAGCGGTATTGCAGCGTGGGGTCAAAGAAGCTGAAGTCTATGTTGCCCCTGCACCTTCGGCTCAGGTCGAGAGCATAAAGCAGGCGCCTAAAATCGTTGCCGTGACTGCCTGCCCGACCGGCGTGGCGCACACCTTTATGGCGGCCGAAGCCTTGCAACAAGCGGCCAAGCGTTTGGGCTACGAGCTGCAAGTCGAAACCCAGGGTTCGGTCGGTGCACGCAACCCGTTGAGTGCCCAGGCCATCAGCGACGCCGATGTGGTGCTGCTGGCAGCGGATATTGAAGTGCCCACCGAGCGCTTTGCCGGCAAGAAAATTTACCGCTGCGGTACCGGCATCGCCCTCAAGCAAGCCGAAGCCACACTGAACAAGGCGCTGAGCGAAGGGCGGCAGGAAACTGCTGCGTCGGCCGGCGGGGCACCCGCCAAGCAGGAAAAGACCGGGGTCTACAAACATTTGCTGACCGGTGTGTCGTTCATGTTGCCGATGGTGGTGGCGGGCGGCCTGCTGATCGCGTTGTCCTTCGTGTTTGGCATCTCTGCATATAAAGAGCCCGGTACGTTGGCAGCAGCCCTGATGCAGATCGGTGGTGATGCGGCGTTCAAGCTGATGGTGCCGTTGCTTGCGGGTTACATCGCCTACTCGATTGCCGACCGTCCGGGCCTGGCGCCAGGGATGATCGGTGGTCTGTTGGCGAGTACTTTGGGGGCCGGGTTTATCGGCGGGATCATTGCCGGGTTTCTTGCGGGCTACTGCGCCAAGGCGATCAATCGCTATGCGCGTCTGCCGCAAAGCCTGGAAGCGTTGAAACCGATTTTGATCATCCCTTTGTTTGCCAGCCTGTTTACCGGTCTGGTGATGATTTACGTGGTGGGCAAGCCGGTCGCCGGGATGCTTGAAGGCCTGACTCATTTCCTCGACAGTATGGGCACCACCAACGCCATCCTGCTGGGTGTGTTGCTGGGCGGCATGATGTGTGTCGACCTTGGCGGGCCGATCAACAAAGCCGCTTATGCGTTCTCGGTTGGGCTGCTGGCATCGCAAAGTTATGCACCGATGGCCGCTACGATGGCTGCGGGCATGGTGCCGCCGATCGGCTTGGGTATTGCGACCTTCCTGGCCCGGCGCAAATTTGCTCAGACCGAACGCGAGGCCGGTAAAGCGGCGTTGGTGCTGGGGCTGTGCTTTATCTCTGAAGGTGCGATCCCGTTTGCCGCAAAAGACCCGCTGCGGGTGATCCCAGCGAGTATTTTGGGCGGTGCGTTGACGGGCGCACTGTCGATGTACTTCGGC
The DNA here is from genome assembly GCF_025426255.1 of Pseudomonas fragi. Lineage (GTDB taxonomy): Bacteria > Pseudomonadota > Gammaproteobacteria > Pseudomonadales > Pseudomonadaceae > Aquipseudomonas > Aquipseudomonas kulmbachensis. The sequence continues at coordinate 782,471 of NZ_CP104861.1, forward strand.
TGCAAACTGATGGCCCCGCACGGTGGTTTGTTTGTATTGCTGATCCCGAATGCGATCAACCATGCGCTGCTGTACTTGCTGGCAATTGTGGCGGGTAGTTTGTTGACGGCAGTGGTCTATGCGGTGATCAAACGGCCAGAGCCGGTTGAGATGGCGCTGGAGGCGGTGAAGGCTTAAGACCGCGCCGTCTGCTTCGCGGGCAAGCCCGCTCCCTCATTAGTTTTATATCGACGCAAACTTGTGGGAGTCGGGCTTGCTCGGGATGGCATCACTGCGATGTAACACATACACCGCAGTGTTGTCCCACAATGGATCGGTATCGTTAATACACATCCCGCCGATAGCGCCCTTGCTCGATCAGTAACTCCACCGCTTCAGCCCCCAGCATATCGATCAGCGCCTGATCCACGCCCGCCGCCATCCCCTGCAAACTGCCGCAAATATAGATAGCGGCGCCATCAGCCAGCCACTGGCGCACTTCATCAGCGGCTTCCAGCAAGCGATCCTGTACATAAATCTTCTGCGCCTGGTCCCGCGAAAATGCCAGATCCAGCCGTGCCAGATCACCACTGGCCAACCAGCCTTGCAACTCATCGCGGCAATAGAAGTCGTGCTCGGCGTTACGCTCGCCAAAGAACAACCAGTTGCGCTGCTGACCCTGAGCAATTCGGCCCTTGAGCAAGCTGCGCAGCCCCGCCAGCCCTGTGCCATTACCCAGCAGAATCAGTGGGCAGGGTTCGGCCGGTAGATGGAAGCCGCTATTGCGCCGCACGCGCAGGCTGATAGCCGAACCGACGGCAGCATGTTCAGTGAGCCAGCCCGAACCGATCCCCAGACTGCCATCATCATGGCGTTCCTGCCGCACGATCAATTGCAGCAAGCCATCTTGCGGGATCGAGGCAATCGAATATTCGCGCATGTTCAGCGGGATAAGCGCATCTACCAGGGCCTGGGCGTGCATGCCCACCAGATGGCCGCGATTTTCCGGCAGTTGGCGGCCTGCCAGCGCCTGGGCCAGGGTTTCCTGCAGGCCATCGAGTTGCACTTGGGTGTCAGCCGATAGGCCCAGGCCTTCAAGGAAATGCTCAACCGCCCAGCTCGAGTGCCGGGGCATGACTTCCACTAGATCACCCGGCTGCCACGAGTAGCTTGCGTCGGGCGCGCTGAGCCCCAGCAGGTAAACCCCCGAGCCGCAGCTGTCGGGGTTGAGCAGGAGGCGCTGAGCAAGGGGCCAGTTGTTGTAGCTCGGCGCCTGCCAGTTGGCTGGTGGCGCTGCGCCAGTGAGTTGGCTGAGCTGTTGCTGCCAGTGATGCAGCGCCTGAGGATCGCCACTGTCCACTTGCACCGGGCTAAACAATGACTGCGCACCGCGTTCGCTCAGCCATTGCTGAACCCGTGTCGCAAAACCACAAAAGTTCGGGTATTGGCGATCGCCCAGTGCCAGCACCGAATAGTTGAGTGCGTTCAACGCCAAGGGCTGGCCGAGGACTTTGCGTTCAAAGCCGCGTGCGCTGTCGGGTGCTTCGCCATCGCCAAAAGTGCTGACCACAAACAGTGCGTTACTGGCCTGTTGCAAGTCGTCTTCACTGAGTGTGGCCAAAGGCTGAACCCGCACCGGCAACCCGGCTGCCTGCAATTGCCCGGCAGTCTGCCAGGCCAGTTGTTCGGCAAACCCGCTCTGGCTGGCAAAGCCGATCAGCCATGACGGCGCATCGTTGCTTGCGGCGGCAAAACCCTGGCGTGCCTGTTTGATCTGACGCTTTTTACGGCGCCGGTCCAGGTACAGTAACCAGCCGGTAATAAAGAACAACGGCATGGTCAGGCTGGCGATGGTCACCAGAATGCGACCGGTCAGCCCCCAATAGCTGCCCACGTGGAGCGCGTAAATGCTACCGAGTAGTTGCGCCTTGTAACTTTTGTCTTCGTAGCGATCATGTTTTTTCACCCGACCTGTGGCCGGGTCAAGGCTGATCATGTTGAACGCACGTTCGTGGGGTGAACTGTTGAGCAGGTAAAACACCGTGGCCGGTTGCCCGGCCACAGGCGGCATACGTACGTTGTACAGACTCAGCTCTGGCCCGGCAGCTTTCTGGATACTGGCCCAGATCGCGTCATAGTCAGCAACCGGAGCTGGCCCTGCAGGCCCTGGCTGGCCGCGGCCACCTTTGCGTTGCTCGCTGTTGGGGGTGTCCGAAAACAGCTTTTGCAGGCCCTTGTTGTACCACTCGTAGGACCACGATAGACCGGTCAGGGCAGCCAGCAGGTAAAAGATCATGCACCAGGTTCCGGCTACGGCGTGCAGGTCCCAATTGAAGCTGCGGCCTTTTTTCGCCCAGTCCAGGGTCAGCCAGGTGCGCCAGTTCAACGCTTTGCGCGGCCAGCGCAAGTACAGGCCCGAGAGGCAGAAGAAAATCAGCATCAAGGTACAGGCGCCAGTGATCTGGCGACCGGTTTGGCCCATGGCCAGAAAGCGGTGCAGTTGCAGCATCAGGTCGAAGAAGCCCTGGCCGCTGGCATCGCCTTGGTAGGCGCCGGTATACGGGTCGACATAACGCAGTTGGCCACGGCGCTCACCCGGTGGTGGGGTGAAGAAGATGCGCGCGGCAGTGCCGCTGTCCACACCCACCCACAGCATGGAAACCTGTTTGCCCTCGGTGGCTTCGACCCTGCGCACCAGTTCGGCGGGAGGCAGCACGCCGCTGTCGAGTTTCTCGACCTTGAGCACCGAAGGGTTGAGCAAGTTCAGCAACTCGTCCTGAAACGACACCGTGGCACCGGTTATCCCCATCAGGGCCAGAACCAGCCCTGCGGTAATCCCGAAAAACCAGTGCAGCTGAAAAAGTGTTTTCTTAAACACAACGACCGCCTTGCTTGCTCAATTGAATGCTTCACGGCGCAGTTTGCCGTGTACGTCATTTATACATTTGTGTAGCGCCCGGAACATGTAGCCGCTGACGAGGTACGAGGCTGCGATGGGCTGCGCAGCGGCCCCCGTCGGCGGTCCTGCGGCCCGCATCGCAGCCTCGTACCTCGTCAGCGGCTACACACAAAAGCCCCGGCCATTGAATGGACGGGGCTCTGTTCAGCTCAACTTCGAATTAGAAGTGGAAGCTGGTGGTCAACAAGGCTGTACGGCCTGCTGCCTGGCTGGCGAAGTGCGCAGCATAGGCTTTGTCGTAGTAGGTCTTGTCGGTCAGGTTCTGTACGTTCAGTTGTAGATCGATGTTTTTGGTCAGCTTGTAGCTGGCCATTGCGTCGTAGCGGGTATAGGCCGGGACGTAAACGGTGTTGGCGGTGTCGCCGTACACTTCGTCAACATAGAACGCACCGCCGCCGATGGTCAGCTTTGGCATCACTTCATAAGTTGTCCACAGGCTGAAGCTGTTTTTCGGGGTGTTTGGCATTTCGTTGCCTTTGTCCGACACGGCAGTGGTATTGATACTGCCGTTACGGTTGCCTTTTTGGCCTGGATCAACCAGCTCGCTCTTCAGGTAGCTGTAGCCTGCAAACACTTGCCATTTTTCGGTGATCTTGCCGCTGGCCGACAATTCCAGACCGTCAACGCGGGACTCACCGGCGTTTTGGTAGGTGAACGAGTCAGTCAGGACGCGGGTGTTTTTCTTCTCGGTACGGAATATCGCAGCCGTCAGCGACAGGCGATCGTGGAACACATCCCACTTGGTGCCCAGCTCGTAGTTAACGGTTTCTTCCGGCTTCAGGTCGCTGGTAATGTTGCTGCCCTGGGCAATCAGACCGTTGCCTTCAGCGCCTTCACCCACAATGCCACCTGGTGGGGAAGCTGATGTCGCGTAGGAAACGTAAACGCTACCGTTATCCAGCGGCTTCCAGACCAGACCGGTCTGCCAGTTGAAGAAGTTGCTGTCGTTGGAGGCTTTGGTGCGGCCGGTTGCAGCGTTGGTGTTGGCTGTGGTGCTGAACGCGTCATAACGCAGACCGGCGTTCAACAGCCATTTTGGATCAAGTTCGATCGTGTCGAACACGTAAGCCGCCTTGGTCACGCCAACGGTGTTGGTGCCGTAGTAGTTGCGCGCTTCAGTACCGGTCCAAACGTCATTCGGATTAGGGTTGGACAGCGAGGTGCACTGGCCACCGCTGTTGCCGACTTTGTCCGGTGTGCAGTTAGGGTTGCTGTTCGGGGAGACGGTATAGCCGCTGGCCCGGGTTTCTTCACGGGTGAACTCGACACCTGTGGAATAGGTGTTCTTGAAGCCCATGACCTGGAAGTTACCAAACAGATCGGTCTGGTTGGTGGTGGTTTCGGTAGTCGAAACACGGGTGTTGGCTCGACGCCACACGGTGCCGTACTGGTTAACGTTGTGCTGGCTATCGTCTGGCTGGGTCAGGATGTAGTCCTGGCCGGTGTTGCCGTGACGGAAAGTGTTCTTCAGGGTCATCGCGTCGCTGAAGTCATGCTCGAACGAGATGGTGCTGATGTCGACGCGGGTTTTGCGGAAGTCACGGTCTTTCAAACCGTAAAAGTTGCTGCTGTCACCGCCATCGGTTGGCTTGTCGTGACCATGAACAGCTGTTTTTGAGCTGTTGCTGTAGCCATACGGAATGCCCGAGTCCGGCAGATCGTTGCTTTCCAGGTGGTAGTAGCTGACGTTCAGGCGGTTTTCAGTGCCCAGGCCGAAGGTCAGCGATGGCGCAACGCCCCAGCGGTCGTAGTTGACCGCATCACGGCCCGAGACATTCTGCTCGTGGCTCATCAGGTTCAGGCGGAACGCAGCGGTGTCCAGGAACTGACGGTTTACATCCACGGTGTAGCGACGGGTCTGGTCGGAGCCGTAGGTGAAACCACCGTTGGTGAAGTCACCCAGCTTAGGGGCCTTGCTCACCATGTTCAGGCTGCCGCCTGCCGAGCCACGACCACCAAAGGAGGAGTTCGGGCCTTTGCTGACTTCGATCGACTCGATGTCAAAAATTTCACGGGTCTGGCCGCCAGCGTCACGCACGCCGTCCAGGTACATATCGGCCTGAGCGTCAAAACCACGAATAAACGGACGGTCGCCCTGTGGGTTACCGCCTTCGCCTGCGCCGAAGGTGATACCCGGAACAGTGCGCAATGCGTCTTGTAACGAGGTGGCTGCGGTGTCTTGCAGCACCTGCTGAGGGATCACGGTGACGGAGCGCGGGGTGTCGACCAGAGGTGCGGTGTACTTCTGGGAGCTGGCTTTCTCGACCTGATACGACTTTTGATCTTGAGCCTCACCGGTAACAGTGGTCGCGCCAAGGGAAATACTGTTGCCCTGTACCTTGCTGTCAGTGCTTTCAGCAGCCTGAGCCATATGGGCTGCAGACGTCGCGGTGATAGCGACACCGATGGCTGAAGCCAGCAAACGCGGTGAGCTGACGGGTATTTTTAATTGTTGGCGCGACATTTTAAGATCCCTTCCCCCAGAATTTGAGCCGCGAAATATAGTGCAAACAATTCTAGCTATCAATTGAGAGATATTACTATTTGCGCTAAATTTACAATCTTTACAAATTCCCTTTACGGTTTTTTCACACTCGTTCGTCTATGGACCCTTAACAGGGTTTTACACATTCAATAAGAATCAATACCATTGCCATCCCTTTGCTATCAGGTATGGCGTCATGTTGCTGCATATCCCCGGCTTGTTTTCCCGTGATGAGGTGCAGCGTATTCGTGAGGCGCTGGAGCAGACAGAGTGGGCTGACGGCAAGATCACCGCAGGTTTTCAATCGGCCAAGGCCAAGCACAATCTGCAATTGCCCGAAGACCACCCGTTAGCCAAGGAAATTGGCGTAGCGATGATCGACAGGCTGTGGAAAAACCCGCAGTTCATGTCAGCAGCGTTACCGCACAAAGTGTTCCCGCCGTTGGTGAACTGCTACACCGGTGGCGGCAGTTTCGACTTTCATATTGATAACGCCGTGCGCCAACCCAAAGGCAGCCCCGAACGGGTACGTACCGATCTTTCGGCAACCCTGTTTTTCAGCGATCCCGAGGACTATGACGGCGGCGAGCTGGTGATTCAGGACACCTACGGTGTGCAGCAGGTCAAGTTGCCTGCTGGCGATATGGTGCTGTACCCCGGCACCAGTTTGCACAAGGTTAATGCCGTCACCCGTGGGGCACGCTTCGCATCGTTTTTCTGGACCCAAAGCCTGGTGCGCGAAGATAGCCAGCGCACCTTGCTGTTTGAGATGGATGGCGCGATTCAGCAACTGACCCGCGATGTACCCGATCATCCATCGCTGATCCAGCTCACCGGCACGTATCACAATCTATTGCGTCGCTGGGCTGAGGTGTAGCCATGAGCTTTCAATTGCGCCGCGAAGAAGTTCTGGATGGCGACCAACTGAGCGCCATGCTGGTTGAGAACCCGGCGAAAGCGGCCCAGGCCATTTTACTGGCGGCCAAGCAAGGCATCGTCGATGGCCAGGCCTTGCTCGGGCAAATTCTGCTCGACGGCCAGGGTATTGCACGTGATCCCGTACTGGCCAAACGCTGGTTTCAGATTGCGGCCAATGGTGGGCACTTGATGGCCCGCAACATGCTCGGCCGCTGCTGGGAGCATGGCTGGGGCGGGCCGGTGGACTGCACTCTGGCGAGCCTGGAGTATCGGCAGGCAGCAGAGGGCGGGCTGGATTGGGCGCTCTACAATTACGCCAATCTGCTGGCCACTGGTCGCGGTGTGGCACAAGACCAGGACGCGGCGTTCAAGTTGTACTGGGTGGCGGCGCAGGCGGGCCATGCCAAGTCGATGAACCTGGTGGGGCGTTACCTCGAAGCGGGCGTGCATTGCCCGGGCGATAAGCCTGCGGCGTGTTTTTGGTACGAGCGCTCAGCCCTTGGCGGTGATTTTCGTGGCCAGTTCAGCCATGCCTCGGTGTTGGCCGAGTCCGGCAATATCGATGAGGCGTTAATCTGGTTTGAGCGTGCACTTGCAGGCGGCAATCTGAATTTTTTACGGGTGAGCCGGGCAGCCCTGCTCGAGGCTCGCGAGCCTCGTGTCCAAGTCCTCAGCGATGCTTGGCAAGCGCGGATTAATGCGTTGCAGAGCAACAACTTCTGATACTGATTACGCCGTGCGAGTAGTACTCGTACGCGGCTTTCAAGTGAGTCCGAGCGAGTGAGTATTTACTTCGGTAACTATTCATTTTTGCTTTTGTCATTGTCTTACATGTTGCAGAGCAATGTTGCAGTTGATTGAAGTCCTTTAAAGATTAATTCTGTTTGGGCAGGATAATTATTTAAAGGGAATTAATATGCAAGGTAGTGATTTCGCATTCAGTGAGAATATTGGCGAAGCCAGATCGCTGGAAAAAATGACTTCGTTGGAGGTCGCTGTACTTTTACCGTCACAGTATATTCAGGTGCTGGCCGGCAAGAGTGATGCTGCTGTTTCAAAAGATGAATTGGGCTTTATCATTCGGCGCAGTGATATACACAGTGTTCGTGCTTATGTTCGCGAGTCACGGGCATTGCCGGTTGACTACAACAAGATCGTGGAGTGGGTTGGGGGTAACACGGAAAGTGTGCCGGGCCTGGAACCTGCAAGCATTCAGGCGTTTCATCAACAAGTTGTACAGCACGCTGCTACATGGTCGCCACTGGAGCGTGATACAAAAGAGCTGAGTCGGCAACTTAACCGGTTCTCTGACAGTTTTATTACAACGGGTAACGGCATTATTGAGATCATCAATAGAGTCGAGTTCGAGCGATTTCTCACCGGTACGTTGAATGAGTTGACCGAGGAGGAAGAGGCCGAGTTGAAAGAAATCATTCTAAGTACAACAGAGCTTAGGGCAGTCGGGATTGTCAGGGATTACGTACTGCAGATTAAAAAAGATACCGACTCGTATATTAAAAAGGCCTACGCCGTAGGCGCATTGGCGGCCGAGTTTGAGCGAGTGCTGTCGGACGAGTTGATTCACGAGGTTAACACCAAGCTTAAGGCCTATGCGCAGGCCGGGCTCTCCCAAGAGCGGGTAGCGTTGATCGCGCGTATCAAGGAACTGGACAGTGAAATTGAGCAGGTCATCAAGGACTACAAATCTCAGGTGTTGTATGGGCATTCAGGGATACTTATGGGGCCTATCGTTTTGGCGATCACGGGCGGGATATTTGGCGTAAAAGCCGAAGCTACTCGTGCCCGAAAAAACAAACTGATTGCTGCGCGGGATATCGCAAGGAAAGGCAGTCAGGAACAAGAGCGACTGGCCATTATGCTGGATGCCACTCAGCAGCGTTTTGTTGATTTGCGCAGTCGTATGCTCGTGGCCGAGCAGGGAGCCAAGCAGTTGGCGCAAGTGTGGGGCTATATTGCCATTTATCTGGATGAAGCCGCCGAGCAGCTGGAGGGTGTGGATAACCTCGCCCGACTCCATAAATTCAAACTTGATTTCGCCCAACTGTTAAATCCCTGGACGCGTGTTAAAGACTACAGCGTGCAGATATCCAATGCGTTTAATGAAATTATCAATGAGCGCTTTTGAATAAAGGGACTGAAATCATGAATAGGGAAATTGGACTAATGGTTTACGAAAATCCTGATATGTCGGGTGTTTTTGCAGGGCTTAAAAAGTTCAATGCGGTGGCGGTTAATCGCGAATATGATTTTATCCCCTCATTGCAGGAACGCTTGAGTCTGGCGGCCAGATGCTTGAGTCACAGTGCACGTGTAATTGTCGAACACGTACGCAGTCTTGATGTGAAAGTGGAAAATGCGGGGCTCGATGAACTGCTCGAACAGTGGGTTGCGATTCAGGCACACACCGAATTGACTGTGGAAGTGCAAAGCGCTGCGCTTAAAGTTCTGAATGATGCTTTTGCGCAGCGGGTAGGCCGTATCGCAAGTGCAGTCACCGCGGCCAAGGAGCAAATAGTATTGCGTGTCGAGGAGGGGGGTGGGCTAAACCTGGAACACTACTCCGATCCTTTGTTGGCTTATGACGCGGTCAGGCTCGAAGAACTGGAACAACAGGCTTTAACGTTGCAAGTGGAAGAAGATCGGTTGCGGGCAGATAAACAGGTTTTAGATGCTGCTGTCGCCGTGTTGCAGTCCCGTACATGGTTGGAGCATGTACGGGACTTGCTGCCCACGGCCGAGCAAATACAGACGCTTGTCACCACAACCCAGGTGGGCAAAGTGGAGGCGGATGTTGTCACAGCGGCCATTGCACGTGTGGTGCAGTATCTGGGCTTTTTTGACGGTGGTTATCGGTTGTTTTCGCTGACTGTGGCACGCAATAAAATAACTGAAAAGTTATATGACCTGAGAGTGTTGCAAAACAAGAACAGGACGGATGCGCGGTCATTCAAGGAACGGGCAGAAAAAATTCGCCGCCACACAGAACTGGTTGAGGCGCGGGCCTACTGGGTTGAAAACCTGAGGTTGGTTGCCCAAGGGCTGAGTGTGTTTTTGGCCAGGGTTCGTGCGACGACTGAAGTGAATGAACATTCGATGCTGCAAGCATCGGCAGAGCTGTCCGGGTTTCAGCGCTTCTTGCGGCGCATCAGTCGCTAGCAACGAATAACGCCCCCCGAACACTTGTCCGGAGGGCGTTGCAGTTTTACAGGTAGAACGACTTCAACGGCGGGAAGCCATTGAACTCAACAGCGCTGTAACTGGTGGTGTAGGCACCGGTCGACAACCAGTACAGGCGGTCACCGATGGCCAGGTTCAGTGGCAGGCCGTACTTGTAGTTTTCGTACATGATGTCGGCGCTGTCGCAGGTTGGACCGGCGATTACGACTTCTTCCATTTCACCTTTCTTTTCAGTCCAGATCGGGAACTTGATGGCTTCGTCCATGGTTTCGATCAGGCCAGAGAATTTGCCCACGTCGGTGTATACCCAACGCTCAACGGCGGTGCGCGACTTACGCGCAACCAGTACTACTTCGCTGACCAAAATACCGGCGTTGGCGATCAGCGAGCGGCCTGGCTCCAGGATGATTTCTGGCAGGTCGTCGCCGAAGTCTTCCTTGAGGAAACGGATGATTTCTTCGGCGTAAGTTTCCAGGCTGTTGGTACGGGTAATGTAGTTGGCCGGGAAGCCGCCGCCCATGTTGATCAGCTTGAGGACGATGCCGTCTTCTTCTTTCAAACGTTCAAAGATCACTTTGACCTTGGCGATCGCGGCATCCCAAACGCTGATGTCGCGTTGCTGGGAGCCCACGTGGAACGAAATGCCGTAAGGCACCAGGCCCAGGTCGCGAGCCAGGATCAGCAGGTCCATGGCCATGTCGGTCTGGCAGCCGAATTTGCGCGACAAAGGCCAGTCAGCAGTGGTCGAGCCTTCGGTCAGAATACGCACGTAGATTTTCGAACCCGGTGCAGCCTTGGCAATGTTGCGCAGGTCGGCTTCGGAGTCGGTGGAGAACAGGCGCACGCCTTTCTCGTAGAAATAACGGATGTCTTTGGATTTCTTGATGGTGTTGCCGTAGCTGATGCGATCCGGGCCAACGCCTTGGGCCATCACTTTGTCCAGTTCGTAGATCGACGCGATGTCGAAGTTCGAACCCTTGTCGCGCAGCAAGTCGATGATTTCGACGGCCGGGTTGGCTTTGACGGCGTAGTACACCTTGGCGAATTCGAAGCCTGCACGCAGGTCATCGTAAGCCTTGCTGATCATGGCGGTGTCGATCACCACGAACGGAGTTTCCTGGGTGTCAGCGAAAGCCTTCATTTTGTTGAAGGTATCGCGCGCGTAATAGTCTTCGATCTGAATCGACATGCGTGGGGACTCCTGTGGCAAACGTAAAAAATAAATGGGTGCAGCTGAACATCCTCCGTATCCCCACTTTGGTTCGCCTACTTCCCAAGGCATGTCCGCCGAAAGCAAATAAGGTAAATGGACCTTGCTGTCTCGTCGTCAGTACTTGAGCCGGATGGATCGTTTCCAGCATGAATGTTCGGCGCGAACTTTAGGGCGTGAGTGCGCTGAGATCAACAAAAAATGTCGCGTTTTTGTACGCGTTCGTCGTGGGGGCACTGACAGCTATATAAGTAACCGACAGTCATGACACTGAGGAGTTCGAACGGAGGGCTTTTGCGGGGGCGTGGAAGGTGAACACGACTGTGGGAACGAGCCTGCTCGCGAAGGTTTCAATAGCGTACGCGCTATCGTTAACGACCTTCGCGAGCGGGCTCGCTCCCACAGTCATACCACTTGCTTAAGTGAACAGCATTGGGGCTTGCCCCAGGCTTGTTGGCCGTTACGCCAGCGCGATATCTGCTGGCGACACGATACTGGTCTTGGCCCCGCGCGAGCGGCCCGAGCTCAGGTAGGCGGCAATCGATTCCTGGGTCACTTCACCCTGGAACACACGCTCGGCGTCCATCACCGGCAACCACGAACGGTTGAACTCATACATGCGCGACAGCAGGATGCGCAAATGCTCTTCGGAGGCGGCTGTGGCGGTGAATTCGCGCAGGTACTGGCCGCACGTACCGGTCTGGCGGTGCAGGTCGCGACGACGCACATAGCCCAGGGCCTTGTTGTCGGCGCAGGTGACCACAACGTAACGACGGTCGAGTTCGTCCATCAGTTCCAGCGCTTCACCCACCGGGGTTTCAGGGCTGACTGACGGCGCGTTGTCCGCTGCGTCTTCAGCTTTGACCAGCAGCAGGCGCTTGAGCGTGCTGTCCTGGCCCACGAAGTTGCTGACAAAGTCGTCGGCTGGGTGGGCGAGCAGGGTGTCGGGGTGATCCATCTGCAGCAGCTTGCCGCCACGGAAGATCGCAATCTTGTCACCCAACTTGATTGCTTCGTCGATGTCGTGACTGACCATGATTACGGTCTTGTTCAGCGCCCGCTGCATCTCGAAAAATTCGTTCTGGATCATCTCGCGGTTGATCGGGTCGACCGCGCCAAACGGTTCGTCCATTAATAGCAACGGTGCATCGGCGGCGAGGGCGCGAATCACCCCGATCCGCTGTTGCTGGCCGCCCGACAGTTCACGCGGGTAGCGATTGAGGTACTGCTTGGGTTCGAGCTTGATCATGCTCATCAGTTCACGAGCACGGTCATGGCACTTTTGCTTGTCCCAGCCAAGCAGGCGCGGGACGACGGTGATGTTCTCCTCGATGGTCATGTTGGGGAACAGACCAATTTGCTGGATTACATAACCGATATTGCGCCGCAGGGTTACCGGGTCGAGGTCGGTAGTGTCTTCGCCATTGATCAGGATTTTTCCGGAGGTGGGCTTGATCAGGCGGTTAATCATTTTCAGCGTGGTGCTTTTGCCGCAGCCCGAAGGCCCGAGGAATACGCAGATTTCGCCTTCGTTGACGGTCAGGCTTACCGAGTCCACGGCCTTTACGTCTTTGCCGTTGCTTTGGAAAGTTTTGCTGAGGTTTTGAAGTTCGATCATTTGAGCAGTCCTTTTGGAGTCAGCGAGCGTTGCAGCCATTGCAAAAGCAGGTCAGCGATGATGGCCAGAACACTGACCAACACGGCGCCGACGATCAGCATCGACATGTCGCTACGGCTGATTGCAGCAAGAATAAGTACACCCAGACCGCCAGCACCGATGGTGGCGGCGATGGTCATTACACCGATGTTCATCACCACGGCGGTGCGCACACCGGCCAGAATCACGGGCACCGCGATCGGCAGTTCAACCATGCGCAGGCGCTGGCCGAAGGTCATGCCGATGCCGCGTGCGGCTTCGCGAATACCCGGCTCAACGCCGGTAAGGGCGAGAAAGGTGTTACGCATGATGGGCAGCAGTGAATAAAGGAACACCGCCGTGATGGCTGGCATCGGGCCCAGGCCCTGACCGAATTTGGAGTAAAACGGCAGCAGCAGACCGAACAGGGCGATTGACGGAATGGTCAGCAGCACGGTGGCACTGGCTTGCAGGGGGCCGGCCAGTGTCGGGAAACGCGTCATCAGCACACCCAGCGGTACACCGATAAGGATCGCGAGAACCACGGCAATGCCTACCAGGCTGATGTGTTGCAAGGTCAGATGTAAGACTAGCGACCAGTCCATATGGGAAAAGGCGTTTAAAAATTCCATGTCTTCTCCTCAATTCAGTTCAGTGGATGCTGGCGCAGGAAGTCTGCGGCGACTTTGGACGGGCTTTCGTGGTCAACGTCGACCCGGGCGTTGAGCTGACGCATGGTTTCGTCGTCAAACAGATCCGCCAGCGGCTTGAGCAGGCCTTCGAGGTCGGGGTGGGCGTCCAGGTAGGTTTTGCTCACTACCGGTGCGGCGGTGTAGTCCGGGAAGTAATGCAAGTCGTCGTTGAGCAGCTTGAGGTTGAAGGCGCTCAAGCGACCGTCCGTGGTGTAGACCAGCCCGGCAAACACCTGACCGTTTTTCAGCGCGGTGTAAACCAGACCTGCGTCCATCTGTCGGATATTGCGGCGGGTCAGGTCCATGTCGTAGAGCTCGACCATGCCCAGCAAACCATCGGAACGGTTGGCAAATTCAGTGTCCAGGGCTACCAGCGCTCTTTTGTTTTGCGGGTCACGCAGTGCCTTGTTCAGATCGCTGATGCTGTTGATGTCGGGAAACGCCTCGGCCACTTTCTGTGGCAAGGCCAGCGCGTAGGTATTGCTGAACTTTGACGGGTGCAGCCAGATCAGTCCTTTTTTTGCATCGACCTCTTTGACCCGGTCGTAGGATTGCTGACTGTCGAGCTTGTCGGTGATGTGGTTGTAGGCCACCAACGATACGCCGGTGTATTCCCACACCATGTCCAGTTGCCCGGATTGATGGGCCGAACGTGCCAGGCTGCTGCCGAGCCCGCCGGTCACCTTGGCGTTGTAGCCCTTGCTGTTAAGGTATTGCGAGGTGATTTCCGCGAGCAGTGTTTGCTCGGTGAACACCCGCGCCCCAATGCGAATCAGGGGTTTTTCTGCGGCTTGGACAATTCCTGCGCACAGCAGGATGCAGCCTAGTAAAAAGCTAATTTTTTTCATGGGTATTCCTTTGCTCAGCCAGACCTTAAACAGGTCGCAGACCGCGTTCCAACCATCGGCGGCTGATGAGAATCACCAGGCCGTCGAGCAGCAATGCCAGCAGCGCGGTACACGCAGCGCCGAGGATCAATTGCGGCTGATTGTTAAGGGCGATGCCGGGGAAAATCAGGCTGCCCAGGCTGTTGGCGCCGATCAGGAACGCCAGCGGTGCCGTCCCGACGTTGATCGCCAGTGCCACTCGCACACCGCCCATGATGATGGGCACGGCGTTGGGCAACTCGACTCGCCACAGCACCTGGCGCGGGGTCATGCCGATGCCGACGGCGGCTTCCTTGAGTGAACCCTGGACGTTTTTCAGGCCTTCATAAGTGTTGCGCACGATAGGCAGCAACGAGGCGAGAAACAGGGCGAAGATGGCAGGGCCGCTACCGATTCCCAGGAAACCCAGGGCAATGGCCAGTACCGCCAGCGGGGGTACGGTGTTACCGATGTTGAAGACTTGCATGAAGCGTTCCGCACGTCCGGCCATATTAGGTCGGCTGAGGAAAATGCCGGCTGGTATCCCTACAAGGAGGGCCGCGAGCATTGAAGCGAGTACCAGGTACAGGTGGGCTTGCAGATAGAACAACAAATCATCTTGATAGTGTTCGATAGTGCTGATGCCGATCCAGTGGACCAACAGGGCCAGAAGCGCGATAACTACCGCACATCCTATAAGCCCTTTTCCATAGCGATTAGCCACAGACGGACTCCTTTTTTTCAGTCGGCGTACACATCGTCGTGTGGCAAGGCCATTCCTGGCTGCCGACAATGAGTTCGCGAAGAGCAACGGGTGGTGGCGAAAATCGCTCTCATCACCTGTCATTAGCGCAGCCTCGTCAGGCTAACTTGCTGATATTTCAGCTCCTGACGGTTTGTCGTATCAGGAGAGTGGACGCCTCCACTGTCTAAAAGGTTCACATTTTTTACGGCACATTGCCACCCTTGTCCGACGAGCAAGGGTGGCAACGGTGGCCGTGGGCACCTGATTTGGGCTATAATCCGCGCCCTTTTTTGAATCAATCGTCAGGCGATTTCCCATGACCAACCAGGCCGCCGAAGTCGCGAAACGCCGCACTTTCGCCATTATTTCCCACCCCGATGCGGGTAAGACCACCATCACCGAAAAGCTCCTGCTGATGGGTAAGGCGATTGCTATCGCCGGTACGGTGAAATCGCGAAAGTCCGACCGCCATGCCACCTCCGACTGGATGGAAATGGAGAAACAACGGGGTATTTCGATTACCACGTCGGTCATGCAGTTCCCGTATCGCGACCACATGATCAACCTGCTCGACACCCCGGGCCACGAAGACTTCTCGGAAGACACCTACCGCACATTGACTGCGGTCGACTCGGCGCTGATGGTGCTCGACGGCGGTAAAGGTGTTGAGCCACGTACCATCGCCCTGATGGACGTTTGCCGTCTGCGTGACACGCCTATCGTCAGCTTTATCAACAAACTCGACCGCGATATTCGCGACCCGATCGAGTTGTTGGACGAGATCGAAGCAGTCCTGAAAATCAAGGCTGCACCGATCACCTGGCCGATTGGTTGCTACCGTGACTTCAAGGGTGTTTACCACCTGGCAGACGACTACATCATCGTCTACACCGCCGGTCATGGTCATGAACGTACCGAAACCAAAATCATCGAAAAGCTCGACTCTGATGAAGCCCGCGCCCATTTGGGTGACGAGTACCAGCGTTTCGTCGATCAGTTGGAACTGGTTCAGGGCGCTTGCCATGAATTCAACCAGCAGGAATTCCTCGATGGCCAACTGACGCCGGTGTTCTTCGGTACTGCATTGGGCAACTTTGGTGTCGATCACGTGCTCGACGCTGTCGTGAACTGGGCACCGGAGCCGTTGCCTCGTGTTGCCAACGAGCGCACGGTCGAGCCGACCGAAGAGAAATTCAGCGGTTTCGTGTTCAAAATCCAGGCGAACATGGATCCTAAACACCGCGACCGTATCGCCTTTATGCGTATTTGCTCGGGCAAATACGAGAAGGGCATGAAAATGCGCCATGCGCGTACCGGCAAAGACGTACGTATCGGCGATGCGCTGACGTTCTTCTCCTCCGAGCGTGAACAGCTCGAAGAGGCCTTCGCGGGTGACATCATCGGTTTGCACAACCACGGCACCATCCAGATCGGTGACACCTTCACCGAAGGCGAGAGCCTGAGCTTCACCGGTATCCCGCACTTCGCCCCGGAACTGTTCCGCCGCGTACGACTGCGTGACCCGCTGAAATCCAAGCAACTGCGTCAGGGCTTGCAGCAACTGGCGGAAGAGGGCGCCACCCAGGTGTTCTTCCCGGAGCGCAGCAACGACATCATCCTGGGCGCCGTCGGTGTGCTGCAGTTCGATGTGGTCGCGAGCCGTTTGAAAGGCGAATACAAAGTGGAATGCTCCTACGAGCCGATCACCGTGTACTCGGCGCGCTGGATTGATTGCGACGATAAGAAAAAGCTCGAGGAGTTCAAGGTCAAGGCTGTGGAAAACCTGGCCATTGATGGCGGTGGTCACTTGACCTACCTGGCTCCGACTCGCGTCAACCTGGCGTTGATGGAAGAGCGCTGGCCGGATGTGAAATTCCGCGCTACGCGTGAGCACCACTAAGCGCTCAGACGCTGGGTAGAAAAAAGCGAAGCCTTTGGGCTTCGCTTTTTTTATGGGCGCGATTTTGTAGGCGCTGCTGAAGGCTGTGATAAGGACCGCAGGGCCTTCCGCCCCCTGCGGGGCAGTTAACAGTGCGTAGGAGGTGTTTTACATTAATAAGAGATGTTTCTTTCCGTATTTGAAGATGGTTATTTTTGCTTGTGTAGTATGTTTCTGAAATTGCTATGTTGGCTCTATCGTCTGTCAAAGTGGGTACTAATATTATCTATGTTGGTTGTTGAGGGTGGTGTAAGCGTTAAAGACTAAAGGAGAGGTTATATGTCAAATGATATCGATAAATACTTGGGCCCTCACAAAAAACTAGGCCCCGGCTCATACGAGTTGGGGGCAACCTCTGTTGTGGGGAAATGGCAGCCCAAAATCGAATTTGGCGGCGGATTTAATTCGTGGGGTTTGAATGAAGGTCCGCGCAGAGGAGAAGGCGGGCCGAGCAATATTCATGATCTTGCAAAACCAAACATTATGGCTGAGTTTATGAATGAGCAAATTCATAGCCAAGGATATCTTGATCAAGAATTCAATACGCGATTCAACTCGCTCGTCCCCGATACCGAGCGTGAGCTGGAGGAAAGAAAACAGGCCGCCAAAGGTTCACAGGCCATGACATCCGCAGAATCTGCTGCAATAGAACAACACGTGACGCTGGATCTTATTGAATCAAAAATAACTCAATACAACACTATAGTGCCTGATATTTATGGTCTTTATGGTCAGAGTCCTTATTTTTTGATGGAAGTACTGCCGCGTCAGAAAATGCGCGAACTTTTGAATTCCAATGCTCTCTCTCCTGATACGTTGATAAATTTGTATCGGCTGTATGACACTGTTTATAAATCTGCGTTAGAACTTAAGGCGCTTTCGCTCTCCATTGGTGTTCTTGCGGGTAAGCTTGCAGAACTGGCCATGCAAATTGAACAGGTACAGGTTGCTGATAATGACACTGCGCAGGATCAACGGTTAGCCATCATCATCCAGGAGCGAGATATTCACGCTCAACAACTACCGGAGTTCCTCTATACAGAACTCATCACTGCAGCGGGGGTGATGGAAGGCAATACTGCCTCTGAAGCATTGGCCCATTACAAGACGACGCTTGAGCGTCTGGCCGCGTCAAAAACCGCAGAAACTCAGCCCATTTACGCGCCTCCGCCACTTGAAAGGGGCGGAATTACCATCACCTACCCTGCGAACAACCCGAACATCAAAGCACCCTTGAGCAAGCCTGAATTGGCAGCGCTTAACGAGCTGGTTTACTTGCAAACCCATACTCAGTTAGGGCGCAAATGGCTGAGTTATCACGATGCCTTGCTAAAGACTGAATCGGCCAGGTATCTGACAGCGACCGCCAATGCCTTTGGTGGTCTTGCCGAGCGGGCGGGTGCAGCGCAAGCAGCTATCCGGATAGCCAACACGTTCCGTGCGCCGGGGTCTGCATCAGCTGGCCCATTGTTTATAACTTCAGCGGGCACCGCCGCGGTTATTGATGCGGCGACAGTGACTCTGCAAGCGGCTATCCGCTCGGCAATTGCAGCGTTGAGCAGTCTGGCGGCAGGCACAGCTTCGGGGCTTTTGGTTGGAGTGTCTGCCTTGGTATATTCGCCCAAACTGGCAAATGGCGAGTTGCCTGAGCGCTATGCATTTAGTACGCCGCTCTCGGATCTGGCGCCTGAGCTCAAGGACGATCTATCAGCTATTGCTGCCGCCAATGGAACTGTTGATCTGCCGGTGCGTATCAGTTCGAAAGCAGCAGCCGATGGCCAGTCAGAAGTGTTTGTCGCCAAAGCCGATGGCGTCATTGTGCCGTCACAAGTCAGGGTAATAGCCGCAACTTTTAACGCTCAGCAGAATGTCTACAGCGTTACGACAGAGGATGTACCACCAAGGACTTTGATCTGGACACCCATCGTTGATCCAGGGAATAGCTCGACTACTTCGCCTGCTGAACAGCCTGAGACTCCGGTCTACACTGGGGCGACAGTTACGCCTGTTGTGGGAAGGATTGATACTTTCCCGGGGCTTGCTGAAGCTGGCTTTGATGACTTCATTACAGTGTTTCCGGCGGGTTCTGGCCTGCCTCCAATTTATGTAATGTTCCGGGATCCCCGCGAGGATGCAGGGGTAGCAACGGGGATGGGGCAGCCGGTGACGGGTATCTGGCTGGGGGCTGCGGCGCAAGGTGAGGGGGCTGCTGTTCCGTCGCAGATTGCAGACCAGTTGCGGGGCAAGGAGTTTAGAAATTTCAGGGCATTTCGGGAGGCGTTTTGGGTAGAAATAGCAAAAGACTCGGAGTTGTCAGAGCAATTCATAGTCTCGAACCGGGCCCGAATGAACATGGGTAAGGCGCCTAAGGCTAGGCGAGATGATGCAGTGGGTAAAAGATCTACATTTGAAATTCATCATGTCCAAGAAATCGCCAAAAGCGGGGACGTTTATAATATTGAAAATATGATGGTTCTGACTCCTAAACGTCATATGGATATTCATAAGGGGAAGAATAATGGGATTTAAAAGTGGTTTTTCAGAATATACGGAAGCAGAATTTTTGGAATTTATGAAGGAGGTATTTAGAGAGAATATCGCTGGCACAGATGAGCGTCTTGATGTTCTGTTAAAACATTTTGAAGATGTGACAGAGCATCCTGAGGGAACAGACCTCATCTATTATGCTTCCTCGGATGTGGAATGCACGCCCGAAGCAATCACTAAAAGAGTTAGTGAGTGGCGAGCCGCCAACGGCAAACCTGGTTTTAAAGCAGGCTAATCAAATGCTATTTAACTCAGCCGCTGCGCTCACAGTGGCTGAGTTATTTGTTGCTACAGTGTGAGCCAAACGCCTGTAGCCGTTGACGAGCTGCGCGAGGCTACGTCCGACGATGCAATCGTCGTAAATCCGATAAGCACGATGTCCCTGAAACACCAAGGCCGAATGGTTTTACGACTGCTACGCAGTCGAACGTAGCCTCGCGCGGCTCGTCAACGGTTACAAGGATTTGCGTATACCCGCTTGATCCGCAACAAAGTATCAACCAGAGCAACTGAGTTAGTCCGAATGGGTATATCGCAACCGGCGTGTTTCTGGAAAAACTGAAGGTGGCGAACTAGGTTTAAAGGGTATTTCCCATACACAGGATGGAAATCCCATGAAGCTTTTTCAACGCATTGTGTTGTTGCTCAAGGTGCTGGTGTTGTTGACGGTGAGTGCTTCAGCGGCTTGGGCGAGTAACCCGCTGAGCAGTTCCGGGGCAGGATTTTCAGCCACAGGTGTGCCGGGGCCGACGATTCATGCGATTTACAAGTCGGACTCGGAGCCGGGTGATCAGGGGCAGGGCGGCAGTTCGGGGGATGATGACCAGACCGATGGTGACGGTGGCGCCGATGGCGGTGGCAGCGGTGACAACGGCGATGATGGCGACGAGGGCGATGGCCAGACGTAGTGAGTAGTTAGCGGGACAATAAGTCCCGTAGCAGCTGTCGAGCTCCGCGAGGCTGCGTCCGAGGCGCAGCCCTCGTAAACCCGGTAGACGCGGTGCTTCTGGAGCATCACGTTGAATGGTTTTACGACTGCTGCGCAGTCGGACGCAGCCTCGTTCCTTCGACAGCTGCTACGGGGGAGTGTGCCTCCTCCTGGTGTCAGTGTTTAAACCTGTAAAAACTGTTCCGCGTGATGGCAAGCCACCTGGCGGTTGTCGAGCACGCGCAAGGCCGGTTCATCAGTGCTGCACAGCTCGGTCGCATACGGGCAGCGCTTGTGGAAGGCGCAACCTGATGGCGGGTTAAGCGGGTTGGGCAACTCGCCAACGATCTTGATTTTCGGCTTGTTCGGGTCCGGGTGGATGGTCGGGGTGGCTGAAAGCAATGCTTGGGTATATGGGTGCAGCGGCCGGGTGTAGATCTCTTCCTTTGGCCCCATTTCTACCGGACGGCCCAGGTACATCACCAGTACCGTATCGGCCACATGCCGCACCACCGCCAGGTTGTGCGAGATAAAGACGTAGGCGGTTTTGAACTCTTGCTGCAAATCCATAAACAGGTTGAGCACCTGCGCCTGAATCGACACGTCGAGCGCGGAAGTCGGCTCGTCAGCCACCAGCACTTTGGGTTGCAGCATCATGGCCCGGGCCAGGGCGATTCGCTGACGCTGACCGCCCGAAAACATGTGTGGGTAGCGCTGGTAATGCTCGGGGCGCAGGCCTACCTGTTTCATCATGGCCTGAACTTTTTCGCGACGTTCGCTGGCGTTCAGCTTGGTGTTGATCAATAAAGGCTCTGCAAGCTGATCACCGATTTTCTGCCGTGGGTTGAGCGAGGCATAGGGGCTCTGGAACACCATCTGCACGTCTTTGCGCAGTTGTTTGCGCTCAGCCTTGTTGGCGCCTGTGACTTCTTGCCCAGCGATTTTCAACGAGCCTGAGGACGGCTCTTCGATCAGGGTCAGGGCGCGGGCCAGGGTGGATTTGCCACAGCCGGATTCGCCCACCACGGCCAGGGTTTTGCCGGCTTCAAGTTCAAACGACACACCATTGAGTGCGCGTACCAGTGCATGGCCTTTGAACATGCCGCGGGATACTTCGTAGTGACGGGTAAGGTCGCGGGCAGTAAGAACAACAGTCATTACGCCACCTCCTGATTCAAGGGGAAGAAGCAGCGCACCTGGCTGTGAGCTTTTTGCTCCAGCGCAGGACGTTGTTGGCGGCATTGTTCCTGGACATATGGGCAGCGCGGCGATAACAGGCAGCCTTGAGGCCGGTCGTAACGCCCCGGCACGATGCCAGGCAATGTGGACAGGCGGGCGGCGCCCATGCTGTGTTCCGGGATCGCGGCCAGCAGGGCTTCGCTGTACGGGTGCCCTGGCACATCAAACAACCCCGGCACGTTGCCGACTTCGACCGCCTGGCCTGCATACATCACGCACACCCGCTGGGCGGTTTCAGCCACCACGGCAAGGTCGTGGGTGATCAGCACCAGGCCCATGTTTTGCTCGCGTTGCAAGCTGAGCAGCAGGTCCATGATCTGCGCCTGAATGGTCACGTCCAGCGCGGTGGTCGGTTCGTCGGCGATCAGCAACTTCGGTTCGCCGGCAATCGCCATGGCAATCGCCACACGCTGGCTCATGCCACCCGACAACTGGTGCGGGTAGGCTTGCATGCGGCTGGCAGCGCCCGGGATTTCGACTTTTTCCAGCAGCTCAATGGCCCGTTTGCGCGCCGCTTTGCCGGACATTTTCAGGTGCAGACGCAGCACTTCTTCGATCTGGAAGCCCACGGTGTAGCTGGGGTTCAGTGCGGTCATCGGGTCCTGGAAGACCATGGCCATGTCTTTGCCAACGATCTGGCGACGTTGACGCGCGCTGAGGGTCAGCATGTTCTTGCCGTCGAAGTTCAGCGCGTCGGCGGTGACGATGCCAGGGTGCTCGATCAGACCCATCAGGGCCATCATGGTTACCGATTTGCCGGAACCCGACTCGCCAACAATGGCCAGAACTTCGCCTTTATCCACAGACAGGCTCAGACCGTCGACCACTGGGACTGCCTTGGCGTCGCCAAAACGGACGTTGAGATTCTTGATTTCTAACAGTGACATGGGAATCTCCTCAGGCGGCGTTCTTGAGTTTCGGGTCCAGCGCATCGCGCAGACCGTCGCCCATCAGGTTGATTGCCAGCACGCTGAGCAAAATGGTCAAGCCGGGCAGGCTCACGACCCACCAGGCACGTTCGATGTAGTCGCGGGCCGAGGCCAGCATGGTGCCCCACTCCGGGGTTGGCGGTTGTACGCCAAGGCCCAGGAAGCCCAGGGCAGCAGCGTCGAGAATCGCCGAGGAGAAGCTCAAGGTGGCCTGAACGATCAACGGTGCCATGCAGTTGGGCAGCACGGTGATGAACATCAGGCGCGGCAAGCTGGCGCCCGCCAGACGGGCAGCCGTCACGTAGTCGCGGTTCAGTTCGCCCATTACGGCGGCGCGGGTCAGGCGCACATAAGACGGCAACGAAACCACGGCAATGGCGATCACGGTGTTGATCAGGCCAGGGCCGAGGATGGCGACAATCGCCACGGCCAGCAGCAGGGACGGCAGGGCCAGCATGATGTCCATCAAACGCATGATGCCAGGGCCGAGCAGGCGCGGAAAAAACCCGGCAAACAGGCCGAGGATGACGCCCGGGATCAGGGAAATCACCACGGATGACAAACCGATCAGCAGCGACAGCCGTGACCCTTCAATCAGGCGTGACAGCAGGTCACGGCCCAGTTCGTCGGTGCCGAGCAAAAACTGCCACTGGCCGCCTTCCAGCCAGACCGGCGGGGTCAGCAGAAAGTCGCGGTATTGCTCGCTCGGGCTGTGGGGGGCAACCCACGGGGCAAAAATCGCGCAGAACACGATCAGGGTCATGAAAATCAGGCCCGCGACGGCGCCTTTGTTTTGGGAGAAAGCCTGCCAGAACTCTTTGTAAGGCGATGGATAAAGCAGGCTTTGATCCACTTCGGTGGTGCTTGGAGAGGTGCTCATGGTCAGGATCTCAGCGCTGGTGACGGATGCGTGGATTGGCAAAGCCGTAGAGGATGTCCACTACGAAGTTGACCAGAATCACCAGGCAGGCAATTAACAGGATGCCGTTTTGCACCACGGGATAGTCCCGGGCGCCGATGGCTTCGATCAGCCATTTGCCGATACCGGGCCACGAGAAGATGGTCTCGGTCAGTACGGCACCGGCCAGCAGGGTGCCGACTTGCAGGCCGACCACGGTCAGTACCGGGATCAGGGCGTTGCGCAGGCCGTGCACGAAAACTACGCGGGCAGGCGACAGGCCTTTGGCGCGGGCGGTACGGATGTAGTCCTCGCGCAGTACTTCGAGCATCGATGAGCGGGTCATCCGTGCAATCACGGCCAGTGGAATGGTGCCCAGCACGATGGCAGGCAGAATCAAGTGGTGCAGTGCATCCCAGAAGGCCTCGGGCTGGTCGCTGAGCAGGGTGTCGATGAGCATGAAACCGGTTCTTGGTTCGATGTCGTACAAGAGGTCGATACGCCCGGAAACCGGGGTCCAGCCCAGACCCACGGAGAAGAACATGATCAGGATCAGGCCCCACCAGAAGATCGGCATCGAGTAACCCGCCAGGGAGATACCCATCACCCCGTGGTCAAACAATGAGCCTCGCTTGAGTGCTGCAATGACCCCTGCCAGTAGCCCGAGCACACCGGCTAACAACAGCGCAGCAGTGGCCAGTTCGAGAGTGGCGGGGAACAGTGCGGAAAATTCGGTCCATACGCTTTCACGGGTGCGCAATGACTCGCCCAAATCGCCGTGAGCGAGCTTGGTGACGTAGTCAATGTACTGCTCATGCAGCGGTTTGTTCAGACCCAGGCGCTCCATTGCCTGGGCGTGCATTTCAGGGTCGACCCGTCGTTCGCCCATCATGACTTCGACCGGGTCACCCGGGATCATGCGAATCAAGGCAAAGGTCAGAAGGGTGATGCCGAAGAAGGTGGGTATCAACAACCCCACTCGGCGGGCAATAAAACTAAACATCTTATGGTGTTCCTTATCAGCCGGTTAGGCAGGTCCGCCAGGGTTCAGGTAAACCCTGGCGGGTTTTTTATTGTTCTACTTCACCTGGGTTGTGGCGAAGTTATTGTTGGTCAGGGGGCTAAGGGTATAGCCCTCAACATTTCTGCGCATCGCAGTAAACAGCATAGGATGGGTTACGTTGATCCATGGTTGGTCCTGATTAAAAATTACTTGTGCTTGTTGATAGAGTGCAGCCCGTTCAGAGGGTTCAGTGATGCCGCGGGCCTTGGTAATCAGGGCTTCGAAATCCTTATTGCACCAGCGTGAATAGTTTTCGCCGTTCTTGGCTGCCTCACAGCTGAGCAGTGGGGTCAGGAAGTTATCCGGGTCGCCGTTATCGCCGCCCCATCCGGTCGAGACCATATCGTGCTCGCCACTTTTGGCGCGTTTGAGCATTTCGCCCCATTCCATGACGCGAATATCCACTTTGAGTCCGATTTTCTGCAGATCGGACTGAAGCAGCTGGGCACCCAGCATCGGGTTGGGGTTGGTCGGGCCGCCGCCGTTACGGGTGAAGAAGGTCAGTACCGTGCCTTCTGGTACACCGGCTTCCTTGAGCAGCGCCCGGGCCTTGTCCAGGTCTCGGGGCGGGCTTTGGATATTGGTGTTATAGCCAAGCATGGTGGGCGGGTACGGGTTGATCGCAATCAGCGCGTTGCCTTCACCGTGCACGGTGTTGAGGTAGGTTTGTTTGTCGAAGGCCATGTCGATGGCTTTGCGCACCCGCACATCGCTCAGGTATTTGTGACTGGTGTTCATGGCGATGTAGCTGGTCATCAGGGCTGCCAGTTCATCGACCTTGAGGTTGGGGTCTTTGCGGATGTTTTTGACGTCATCGGGCTTGGGGTACAGCGCGATCTGGCATTCGTTGGCCTTGAGTTTTTGCAGGCGCACGTTGCTGTCGGTGGTCACGGCAAAAATCAGGTTGTCGCTGGGGGGCTTGCCACGGAAGTAATCCGGATTGGCCTTGAAGCGTACCTGGGCATCCTTGTTGTAGCGCACGAAGATAAACGGGCCGGTGCCGATAGGCTTGTTGTTCAAGTCAGCGGTTTTGCCGGACTTGAGCAACTGGTCGGCATATTCGGCGGAGTAGATGGAGTTAAACGGCATCGCGATATCACGCAAGAATGGTGATTCGGCGTGGTTGAGGGTGATTTTTACGGTCAGGTCGTCAACTTTTTCGACGCTTTTGAGCAGGTTTTTGAAACCCATACTTTCAAAGTAGGGGTAACCGACCAACGACAGTTTGTGCCACGGGTGATTCGGGTCCAGCTGGCGCTGAAAACTCCAGACCACATCGTCGGCGTTCACGGTTCGGGTCGGTTTGAAATAATCGGTAGTGTGAAATTTCACGCCGGGGCGCAGGTGGAAAGTGTACTCAAGCCCATCCGGGCTGATGTCCCAGCGTTCGGCCAGTGCTGGTTCGACGTCGGTCGTACCGGGTGCGAAGTCGACCAGGCGGTTGAGTATGGTTTCAGCCGAGGCATCGGCTGTCACGGCGGTGGTGAATTGGACGATATCGAATCCTTCAGGGCTGGCTTCGGTGCAGACCACCAGGTTTTTCGCGTTAGCACAGAACGCTGTACCCAGCAGTGCCACGGCGAGGGCGGTGCGTAGTGGAAGTCTTCTCATGGCAATCCTCTCCAATCAGTTGAACCAGCATGTGCCTGCGGCCGATGGGGCTAATCGGCCGCAGGCGCTGGGCATGTAAAGGTGTGTTTACAGAATGCTGAATGGAATGGTGGTCACCAGGCGGAACTCATTGATGTTGCCGTCAGCCTGGTTTTTGCTGGCGCGGTGCGTGGTGTAGGTGGCGCGAATGGCGGTGGCTTTCAGCGGGCCACTTTGCACAGCATAAGATGTGCCAACGCTGTACTCGTTGTGGGTTTCACCGTCCATGTTCCTGACGTCGTAGGCGGTGCCCTTGTACTTGGTACCGTCGATATCCCAGCCGCGCGCGTGGTAGGCGTTGAACTTCAGGCCCGGAATACCGTACTGCGCCATGTTGATGCTGTAGGCCAGTTGCAGCGACTTCTCGTTCGGGCCGTTGAAGTCCGAGAGCAGGGAGTTGGCCAGGTAGATACCGTTGGTTTCGTGCAGGTAGTCGAAGTACTCGTCGCCGACGATTTGCTGGAATGCCAGGCTCACGGTGTGGGCCTGGTGGGTCAAGGCGAATGCCAGGCTGTAGGCGTCGTTGTTGATATTGCCCAGCTCTTTCTTGCCGGTATCGAGGGTCTTGTAGTAGTTGAAGTTGGTGTTCAGACCCAGCACGGCGTTGTCGCCGATATCGTGTACCGCGCCGAAGTAGTACTGGTTCCAGAAGTCTTCCACGTTTGTTGCGTACAGCGTGGTTTTCAGGTTTTTCAGCGGCTGGTAGTTAAGGCCAGCAACGCTGGCGCGATCAGTCTCGACCCCGGCTGCGCCGTATTCACTGCGAAACTTGCTCAGGCTTTGTTCAGTACGCGGGGACACGCGATCAAAGGAGCCCGCGTCGAAGGACAGGTTGTTGAACTCTTCGCTGTGCAAGCCCACCCCTTGAAAGCTTGAAGGCAATGCGCGGTTACCGATCACGTCGATGGTCGGGCTGCTGAAGTTCTGTCGGCCTACGGTCAGCGTGGTGTTGGAGATGCGGGCGCTGAGGTTGGCCAGGCCCAACTTGCTCCACTGGCCGACGGCATCGCCATCGCTGTGGGTCAGGGTACGGTTGTTCGGACCGGCAATATCCTTGGCGTCGCGGTCCAGGGCAATGGCGTTGTAGGCCGCTACCTGGGTACTGAAGCCGACGGTGCCCTCAGTGAAGCCCGATTTGTAATCGAGGATGGTGCCCTGTACCCAGTTGATCCGGCGCGGGGTTGACTCGCGGGTACCGTGGTTGTTGTAGCTGAAGCGATCATCACGGCGCTTGAGTTCGTTGGCGTACCAGTTACGGGTAGTGCCGCTCAGGGTCTGGTCTTCAAGGAAACCCTTGGTTTCGCTTTGGGCACTGGTGCCTTTCAATTCGGTAGGTACAAATTCATCGGCGTAGGCCATCGCGGTGAGGCTGCTGATGGATAGGGCTAACAACGCACTGCTGGTGATTTTCATGGTTGAGGCTCCTCTGGTTTCTTTTTTTATTGCCGGTCTTTTTGTGTTGACTCAGCTGTTGTGAAACGATTTAAAGCATTACAAACGTTTGCGTCACGTGCGATTGGCGAAGTTTTAGCGGGCCACCTGGAAAGGTGGCCTGCTGATGCAGGCTGGGTGTTGTGTGTCGTCAACTGTGGGAGCGAGCCTGCTCGCGAATATCCCAACACCGTCTCGATCGGGTTATCGCTAACGTCCTTCGCGAGCAGGCTCGCTCCCACACCGGCACTGGCTTGTGCTTTAGTCCTTGAGGCTGACGCCAGAGAAGGCGTTACGCCCAAAGGGGCTGACCTTGAAACCTTCGACCTTGGCACTTAGCGGCTGGTTGACCGTGGAGTGCGCAATGGGGGTGATAGGCACCTGTTGCTTGAGCAACTGCTGGGCCTGTTTGTAGAGCACCGTGCGTTGGTCGCGGTCGGTGACGATCTTGGCGTTCTTGACCAGCGTGTCGTACTCCTTGTCACACCACATGGAGTAGTTATTGCCGCCAATCGCGTCACAGCTGTAGAGGGTGCCGAGCCAGTTGTCCGGGTCACCGTTGTCGCCGGTCCAGCCGATCAGGCTGATGTCATGCTCGCCATTTTTGGTGCGCTTGATGTATTCGCCCCATTCATAGCTGACGATCTTGACCTTGAGCCCGACCTTGGCCCAGTCCGATTGCAGCATTTCGGCCATGAGCTTGGCGTTCGGGTTGTAAGGGCGCTGCACGGGCATGGCCCACAGGGTGATTTCAGTGCCTTCCTTGACACCAGCCGCCTTGAGCAGCTCTTTGGCTTTTTCGGGATTGTAGGCCGCATCCGTGATGGTCTCGTCGTAGGACCATTGTGTTGGCGGCATGGCGTTGACCGCTTTCTGGCCCGCGCCCTGGTAGACCGCCTTGAGGATCTGGTCCTTGTTGACGGCCATGTCCAGCGCCTGACGTACTTGCAGTTGGTCGAGCGGCTTGTGCTGCACGTTGTAGGCGATGTAGCCGAGGTTGAAGCCGGGCTTTTCGATGACTTGGAGCTTGGGGTCGGCCTTGAGACTGGCGACGTCTGCCGGGCGCGGGTTCAGCGAGACCTGGCACTCGTTTTTACGCAGTTTTTGCATGCGTGCCGAGGCGTCGACGCTGATCGAGAAAATCAGGTTGTCGAGTTTGACCTGGCTTGGATCCCAGTATTCCTTGTTGGCGGCGTAGCGGATGTTGGAGTCTTTCTGATACCGCTGAAACACGTACGGGCCGGTGCCGACCGGCTTCTGGTTGATGTCGCTGGGTTTGCCGCTCTTGAGCAGTTGATCGGCATATTCGGCTGACAAAATCGCAGCAAAGCTCATGGCCAGGTTTTGGATAAAAGCGGCGTCTACCGAGTTGAGTTTCATGACCACGGTCATGGGGTCGGTTTTTTCGACGCTGGCGATGTTTTTGTCCAGGCTCATCCCGGTGAAGTACGGGAACTCGGTCGGGTAAGCCTTACGAAATGGATGGTCGGCGTTGAGCATACGGTTGAACGTGAAGAGCACGTCATCGGCGTTGAAGTCACGGGTCGGGGTGAACCATTTGGTGGTGTGAAACTTGACCCCGTCGCGCAGGTGAAAGGTGTAAGTCAGGCCATCTTCGGAAATGTCCCAACGAGTAGCCAGAGCGGGGCCGGCTGCGGTGCCGCCTTTTTCAAATTCGGCGAGGCGGTTGTAAATCGGTTCGGCCGCGTCGTTATCGGTGGCGGTGGTGTACTGCGCGGTATCAAAACCGGCGGGGCTGCCTTCCGAGCAAAACACCAGGCTATTGGCGGCGTTTGCGAGCGGGCTGCCGGCAAGTACGCCGGCGCTGAGTAACACAGATAAAACCAGAGGGTTGCGCATGGCGTTCCCTATCCTTTTTCTTGTTTTTGAGTCCTGAGCGCGAGCCTTGATCAAAGGCCTGCGGTTCAGGGCGTCGATATCATCAGCTACTGTGCCGCACCCCGCGCAATAGACTGGCTGTGTGTCGACGTTAGGGCGTCAAAACTCAGCAGTAAATGCGTCAGGCCTGACAAACTTGTAGGAATTGTCTTGGCGTCCTATAGCCTCTGATGTAGTCAGAAGTGGCTAAAGGCTGTAGGTGAATTCCACCGTCCTGGTAGAGAAGTGAATGCGGCGTTGTAGCCGCATTCACCGGTCCTGTTATTTGCTGACGCTGACCCCGTAGAAGGAGTTCAAGCCGAATGGGCTGATCTTGAAGTCCTGTACGTTCGTGCGCATCGGTTGATACACCGTCGAGTGTGCGATAGGTGTCATCGGGACCTGGCTTTTGAGTCGTTGCTGCGCCTGTTGGTACAGTTTTGTGCGCTCGGCAACATCGGTGGTGGCCTTGGCGGCTTTCACCAGCTTGTCGAACTCGGGGTCACACCACTTGGAGAAGTTGTTGCCTTGCAGCGAGTCGCAGCCGAACAGGGTACCGAGCCAGTTGTCCGGGTCACCGTTGTCGCCGCTCCAGCCAATCAGCATCGCGCCGTTTTCGCCGCCTTTGGAGCGTTTGATGTACTCGCCCCATTCATAGCTCATGATCTTGGCTTTGATGCCGATTTTGCTCCAGTCCGACTGCAGCATTTCGGCCATCAGCTTGGCATTCGGGTTGTACGGACGTTGAACCGGCATGGCCCACAGGACGATTTCGGTGCCGTCCTTGATGCCGGCTTCCTTGAGCAGAGCCTTGGCTTTTTCCGGGTCGAAAGGTGCGTCCTTGATGCTGGTGTCATACGACCACTGGGTAGGTGGCATGGAGCCAACGGCCAGTTGGCCTGCACCCTGATACACCGAGTCGATGATCTGCTGCTTGTTTACTGACATGTCCAAGGCCTGGCGAACCTTGAGCTGAGCCATCGGGTTTGGCTCGTTGCTGCCCTTGATCTTGTCCATCACGTTGTAGGCGATGTAACCGAGGTTGAAACCTGCCTGGTGAGGCATCTTCAGGTTCTTGTCTTCACCAAGGGCCTTGAGGTCTGCCGGACGCGGGAACAGGGTGACCTGGCACTCATTCTTTTTAAGCTTCTGGATCCGTACCGAAGGGTCGGTAGTGATGGCGAAAATCAGATTGTCGATTTTGACGTCTTCAGGCTTCCAGTAGTCCTTGTTGCCGGTGTAACGGATGTTCGAGTCTTTCTGGTAGCTCTTGAACACAAACGGGCCAGTGCCGATCGGCTTCTGGTTGATATCGGCAGGCTTGCCTTCCTTGAGCAGCTTGTCGGCGTACTCGGCGGACTGGATGGAGGCAAAACTCATGGCCAGGTTCTGGATAAACGCGGCATCCACGGTGTTCAGCGTGAATTTGACGGTCTTGTCGTCGACTTTTTCCACCTTGGCGATGTTTTTATCCATGCCCATGTCGGTGAAATAAGGGAATTCGGTGGGGTAGGCCTTACGGAACGGCATGTCTTTGTCGAGCATGCGGTTGAACGTGAAGAGCACGTCGTCGGCGTTAAAATCGCGGGTTGGCTTGAAGTACGGGGTGGTATGGAACTTGACGCCATCACGCAGGTGGAAGGTCCATGTCAGGTTGTCCGGGGAGACATCCCAGCTGGTTGCCAGGCCTGGTTCAACCGCGGTGCCGCCGCGCTGGAATTGGCTCAATCGGTTGTAGATGGTTTCGGCCGATGCATCAAAGTCAGTACCGGTGGTGTACTGACCCGGGTCAAAACCAGCCGGGCTGCCTTCAGAGCAAAACACCAGATTGGTCGCAGCGTGGGCGAAAGGTGCACTTGCCAACAGGCTGGCACCTACTAAAAACGGAATGACCGCGTATTTGAACATGGTGGCCTCATGATTTTTGTCATTTTTGGTTTGAGGGCGACCTTGTGAGTCGACCCGGCGATACTTATGCACAGCCCATACCCATTGCAATATGCGAAAGCCGGTGAAGCCTGAAAATGTGGAACGATCGTACAAGAATGTCGCGTTTGTATAATTTATGACGCATTTGATCGTTTGCGCACGGGTTTTAGACTCATTTTCTTACACGTTCTTGAGCATCAGGACACCGAAGTGCACTGTTTTGGAACAACGCTGTTACTTATCTAGACTCTTGCGCTGGAAATATGTAGGTCAACGCCAGCAGCGCATGTAGTCCATCGCCTTTTAATACTAGGACGGTCTGTAGGAGTTTTCCGTGCGGCATAAAAAAACCCCTGAAACATGTCTGTTTCAGGGGTTTTCAGGATGGATCGGTGTTTATTGCATCTGGACTTCAATCGCACCATCGGCGCTCATGCTGACTTCGCTGGTACCGGCTTCGACTTCCGGGGTCGGCGCCGAGTCCATCGCAGGGGCTGCGGCTTTCATCATCATTGCGCTGCGCATGTAGGGCTGCGGGTAACCGTTGGTGTTGAGGTTCAGGTTGATGATTTTGTAACCCTTGCCGCCCAGCGCATCGGTTGCCAGTTGCGCGCGGGCCTTGAACGCGTTGACCGCATCCTTGAGCAATGCGTCTTCGCTGGTTTTGCGGGTGGCATTGGCTACGGTGAATTGCATGCTGCCCATTTTCAGGGTTTGCATCAGATCGCCGGTGAGCTTGGACAGCGCTGCAAAGTCGGTACTTTCCAGGCGCAGTTCGGCGCGTTCACGCCAGCCAGTGATCTTCTGGGTCTTGTTGTCGTAAATCGGATAGCTGTTGCGATTGCCCTGGCGCAAGGTCACTTCCTTGACGGACTTGGCCTGGCCAATGGCCTTGTTCATCGACGTGGTGATTTCAGCCGCCAGCTTGGCCGCATCGGTGTTTTGCGCCTCGGTGTACAGCGTCACGATCATCAGGTCGCGGGGGACTTCCTGGCTGGCCTCGGCACGCAATGAGATCTGGTTGTAATGAATGTCGTCGGCCAGGGCCGGCAAGCTGGCAAGCGCGCCGATACTCAGGGTCAGCAGGGCAGCGGTGCGTTGAAAGTTGGACATGGAGGCTCCTTGAAAGAGGACAGCAAGACCCATAAGACTGTAGTAAGTGGCCATCAGTTCGCCCAGTTACATTTTCACTACATTTGACCTGCCGACTGCTTCGCAGCTTCGCGACGCTCCTCAGCGGCTTGAGATACTTCAAGCGTGGGAGCGAGCCTGCTCGCGAAGATCATTCGCGAGCAGGCTCGCTCCCACTGGGGCTTGACCTGGAACAGAGTATCTACAGGTAGTGCAGGTTTTGATAAAAAACACTGTGGCTCTTTGCCGCACGTTTGCCTGTCGGGTCGCTCGCTTGGTTATACTCCCGGTGATCCGCCTGGAGCGCTCATCAGGAGAGCTCATGCTCGCCCCCGTTCAGTTATTGTCCGCGACTCGTCAGAACCTCTGGCGTCTTACGTTTATCCGCATGTTGGTACTGGCCGCGCAAGCGGGTTCAGTAGGCTTTGCCTACCTGTTCAATTTGCTGCCGCTGCCCTGGTTTCAGCTGAGTATTACCCTCGGGTTTTCCATGCTGCTGTGCGCGTTTACCGCGATCAGGTTGCGTACCACCTGGCCGGTAACAGAGCTGGAATACGCCCTGCAACTGGCCTGTGACCTGTTTATCCACAGCGCCTTGTTGTATTTCTCCGGTGGCTCGGCCAACCCATTCGTCTCGTATTACCTGGTGCCGCTGACCATCGCCGCCGTGACACTGCCATGGCGCTATTCCTTGGTGTTAACCGGTATTGCGCTGGCGCTCTACACCCTGTTGTTGTCGCAGTCTTTCCCGATAGACACGGTGCCGTTCTTCCGCGAAAAGCTGCAAATTTATGGAATGTGGCTGAGTTTTGCCCTGTCTGCTGCGGTCATCACGTTTTTCGCCGCCAAGATGGGCGAAGAGCTGCGCCGCCAGGAAGAGCTGCGCGCCCTGCGTCGTGAAGAGGGGCTGCGTGACCAGCAATTGCTGGCGGTGGCCACCCAGGCCGCCGGTGCGGCCCACGAGTTGGGCACGCCGCTGTCGACCATGAGCGTGCTGCTCAAGGAAATGCGCCGCGATCACCCGGACCCCGAGTTGCAGGAAGATCTGAGCGTGCTTCAGGATCAGGTCAAGTTGTGCAAGGAGACCTTGCAGCAACTGGTGCGCGCCGCTGAGGCCAACCGCCGTTTGGCGATTGAAGTCCAGGATGTTACGCAGTGGCTGGACGAGGCCCTGAACCGCTGGCACTTGATGCGCCCCGAAGCCACATACCGCCTTCAGTGCCTGGGCCACGACCCGGTCCCGCGTCTGGCGCCACCACCGGATTTGACCCAGGCGCTGCTCAACCTGCTCAACAATGCAGCCGATGCCTGCCCTGAAGGGCTGGAAGTCTGCCTCGATTGGGATGCAGTTGATCTGACCATCAGTATTCGTGACCACGGCCCAGGTGTACCGTTGGCCATCGCCGAGCAAATCGGCAAACCCTTTTTTACCACCAAGGGCAAAGGCTTCGGTCTGGGCCTATTCTTGAGCAAGGCCAGCGTGACCCGCGCTGGCGGCTCGGTAAAACTCTACAGTCATGAGGATGGCGGAACGCTCACTGAGCTGCGCCTGCCACGTGTCGCCCGAGGAAATGAAAATGAGTGAAGAAATTCAGGTCGAAGGCGAAGAGCTGCCGCATTTGTTGTTGGTAGATGACGACGCCACGTTTACCCGCGTAATGGCCCGCGCCATGAGCCGTCGCGGTTTTCGCGTCAGCACGGCGGGCTCCGCCGAAGAAGGGCTGATTCTGGCCCAGCAGGACCTGCCCGATTATGCGGCGCTGGATCTTAAAATGGACGGCGATTCAGGCCTGGTCCTTTTGCCCAAGCTGCTTGAGCTTGATCCCGAGATGCGGGTAGTGATCCTCACCGGTTACTCGAGCATCGCCACCGCCGTTGAGGCGATCAAGCGCGGGGCCTGCAACTACCTGTGCAAGCCTGCGGATGCGGATGACGTGCTCGCGGCCTTGCTGTCGCAGCATGCCGATCTCGAAACCCTGGTGCCGGATAACCCGATGTCGGTTGACCGCTTGCAATGGGAGCATATCCAGCGCGTGCTGGGTGAGCATGAAGGCAATATTTCGGCCACTGCCCGCGCGCTGGGCATGCACCGCCGCACTTTGCAGCGCAAGCTGCAGAAGCGCCCGGTTCGACGCTGAACGGGAGCTGTAGCCTTTTCATTGCGTCTTGCATGCAAACGGCTACAGCCCCTAATCTGTATCAAGACGTGTCTTAGCGTCGTGAGCCGGTTGTCCTGACCGGCTTGCAGGTTGCTCTTTACTCCGAACGAGCCTGAACGATGAATCAGAACGCTGAGCCTTCTGTTGTGAATGATGCTGTGCGTGGGGATTTCATACCTAGGGTCTGGGGCCTCATTACTCCCTACTGGCGCAGTGAGGAGCGGGTCAAGGCGTGGTTGCTGCTGATTGCAGTAATTGCCTTGTCGCTGGTCAGCGTCGGCATATCGGTGTGGATCAACCACTGGTACAAGGACTTCTACAACGCCCTGGAAAAGAAGGACGGAGCCGCATTCTGGAGCTTGATCGGCTACTTCGGGATCATTGCTGCGGCAGGCATTGTTGGCGCGGTGTACCGGCTTTATTTGACTCAGATGTTGACCATTCGCTGGCGTCGATGGCTGACCGAGCAGCACTTTGCGCGCTGGCTCGCGCACAAAAACTATTACCAGCTGGAGCAGGGCGGTTACACCGACAACCCTGACCAGCGCATCAGTGAAGACCTTAACTCGTTCACCGACAATACCCTGACTCTGGGCCTGGGCCTGATCCGTACGCTGGTCAGTCTGGTGTCGTTTTCGGTTATTTTGTGGGGCGTCTCGGGCAGTATCGAGGTCTTTGGCATCACCATTCCCGGCTATATGTTCTGGTGCGCGT
Source organism: Pseudomonas fragi (assembly GCF_025426255.1). Taxonomy (GTDB): domain Bacteria; phylum Pseudomonadota; class Gammaproteobacteria; order Pseudomonadales; family Pseudomonadaceae; genus Aquipseudomonas; species Aquipseudomonas kulmbachensis. Next base: position 817,594 of record NZ_CP104861.1, read on the forward strand.
TGCTGTATGCCGCAGTCGGCAGCTGGCTGGCGCATTTGATCGGCCGGCGCTTGATTGGCCTGAGCAACCAACAACAACGTTTCGAAGCCGACCTGCGTTTCTCGATGGTCCGGGTCCGTGAAAATGCCGAGAGCATTGCGTTGTATAACGGCGAGCCGAATGAACATGAGCGGCTGAGTTCACGCTTCGATAAAGTCTGGAGGAACTTCTGGACGCAAATGAAGGTGCAAAAGCGCCTGACTTTCTTCACCGCCGGTTACTCGCAAATCGCTATTATTTTTCCGTTTGTCGTTGCCGCGCCGCGCTACTTTGCGGGCAAGATCGAGCTGGGCGAACTGATGCAAATCAACTCGGCTTTCAGCAATGTACAAGAGAACTTCAGCTGGTTTATCGATGCCTACGTCACCCTGGCGGCGTGGCGCGCGACCAGTGATCGGTTGCTGAGCTTTCGTCAGGCGATGACCGATAACGAGCAGCGCTTGCCAGCGATTGATGTGCAGAGCCAGGGCCAGGAGTTGAAGATCGAAGACCTGAGCCTGGACCTGGCAGATGGTCGCCCTCTGCTGCATAACGCCAATTTGCAGGTCGAGGAAGGTGAGCGGCTGATGCTTAGCGGTCGCTCCGGCAGCGGCAAAAGTACATTGCTCAGAGCAATGGGCGGGCTTTGGCCACGAGGGGGCGGAGCGATTCGATTACCTCGGGAGCGCGCGCTGTTTTTGCCGCAAAAACCTTACTTGCCCATCGGCACCTTGCGTGACGCGTTGAGTTATCCACAGACCGGCGACACCTATCCGACCGAGCGGTATCAAGAAGTGCTACGCACTTGCCGTCTGGAGCATCTGGTTCCCCAGCTCGACGAGGTCAATCACTGGCAGCGTCTGTTGTCCGGAGGCGAGCAACAACGCTTGGCTTTTGCCCGTGCGCTGCTGTATCGCCCACAGTGGCTTTATATGGATGAATCGACATCGGCCATGGACGAGGAGGATGAGGCCATGTTGTACCAGGCTCTGGTAGAGCAGTTGCCGAACTTGAGCATTGTCAGCGTGGGGCATCGCAGCAGTCTTGCGCGCTTTCATCCAAGGCATGTGCGGATTGTTGAGGGGCAGTTGGTGGCGCAGTAGGGGAGGCGTGCAAGCAGCATGCTAGAGTGCTGCTTCCCGCTTTTTGGAACCTGTCATGAGCTTTCTATTTCGCAGCGCTGCGTTAAGTCTGTTGCTGGCCAGCCTGCCTCTGGCGGCGGCACCTGCTGTTACACCGTTGTTGCATGGGCAGTTTTTGCCCTCCGATGATTTGCAATTGCGCAGCGAGGTCCCCGAGCAACAGCAATTGATGATGGTGACTTCGTATTCGGTGGTGGTGGGTAGCCAGCGTCAATCCAATCAGCAGCCGATTCCGGTGACTTCGCCTTTGTTGCTGCGCCTGAAGGGCAAACCGATGAGTCAGGGCGCTACGGTGCGCCAGGTGCTGATTTCGTTTGATGGTGAAAGCAAGAGCCTGAAAAAGCCTGTTTTTGACAGCAAGACGCGAACCCTGAGCCTTTCCTATCCGCTGTCCCAATACCGTGTGGTAATTGATTTACTGCGCAACGACACGGTCTATTGCCAGTTTTTGACCTATGCCAATGGGCATATTTGGGCCGACTTGCACACCGGTAGCGTGCGCGCACGTTGAGCCTTGGGTAAACTGCTGGCCCCGTGAAGTATCAGCAGGCTGGAGCCGGACATGCGTAAAGACAAGAAGCAGTTGATTGGTGATGAGATCGGCGACGAGCAGATCAAGTTGTTCCTGGACTTCGAGCCTGTGGACGCCATCTCGCCGTCGCTGCACAAATTGATCAAAGCCTATCGTGGCCTGCGTATCGATGACTTTGGGCGTTTCCTGACCTTCTTCAACGAAGCCGGTTACGACCTGGATGGCAAAGACGAGCACGGCCAGACGTTTGTGGACCTCATCAAGGATCAGCGCAACTCGGATGAGTACATCGAACTCATCGAAAAAGCCCGCGGCTAAGATCCCTACTCCTGTAGCCGCTGGCGAAGGAACGAGGCTGCGTTCGAGGACGCAGTCCTCGTAAACCCGCTAATCGCGATGTATCTGAATTACCCGATTGCATGGTTTTACGGCTGCTGTGCAGCCGAACGCAGCCTCGTGGAGTTCGGCAGCGGCTACAGGCTTCGTGCTTCTATTCCAGAAAACTCCGACCAACCCTGAGCTATTTGCTACGGGGTGTTCTTGTGTGGGCGATCAATACTCAAACAGGCATGTCAGGTGCTCATCAGGACGATGGGCAAAACTTCAATTGGAATGGAATCAAGCAATGAAGCGTCTGTGCAGTTTTATTTTTGGACTTGGATTGATGGCTGTGGGCTCTGCCGCTCTGGCCGCCGATGAGGTGCTGGAGGTCGAGATATTTAACGCGACAGCCAGGGCCATTTCGCCGGGCAACGACTTTTCATGGCTGGAGAGCCCTGAAAATGCTGGGCACGATTTTGTTGTCGAGCCGTCCACCAGTCAGGAGCTGTTGTATTACTTGCCAGCGTCCAGAGGGTCTGAAACCTTCACTTATCGTCAGGGCGAACAGGTCTGTTACTTCGGCTTTGGTCATCTCACACCGGGCGCCAGCAATCTCAATCGCTGGGCTCAGGCCAAGTCGGTCGGGGCAGTCACCGTCGGCTGTGCCGCAGAACTGATAGCGGTATCGGACGATGATGAGTTTTCGCGCAATGGCGGCTCGCGAGTGCTGTTCACGATGGGCTGAAACGCTTGCGTGTCGGTTACAAAAAAGCCCCTGCGCTTAACAGCGCAGGGGCTTTTTGTTGTGCGTCATTTTGAGGTGACGCTGTTACGCGATGCTGGTATTGGCGTTCTGCGGCTCAACCAGTTCCAGCAACTCGGAGTTGCGGGTGCTGATTGTGTGGTACAGCTCGGCGTCGGTCTCGAGGACTTTTTCCCGTGCCGGGAAGATTTCCTTGAGCTTGGTCGCCCATTCGCCACGTGCTTTGTCTGCGAAGCAACGCTCGATCAGATCCAGCATGATCGAAACGGTTACCGAAGCGCCCGGCGAGGCACCCAGTAGAGCGGCCAGCGAACCGTCCTTGGCAGCAACCAGTTCGGTACCGAACTGCAACACGCCGCCTTTCTTCGGATCTTTCTTGATGATCTGAACCCGTTGCCCGGCAATCTCAAGACGCCAGTCTTCGGCCTTGGCCTGCGGGTAGAAGCGACGCAGGGAGTCCAGGCGCTGTTCCATCGATTGGCGCACTTCGCTGACCAGGTACTTGGTCAGATCCATGTTGTCGCGAGCCACTGCGAGCATTGGCCCGATGTTGCCCAGACGGATCGACATCGGCAGGTCAAGGAACGAGCCGTGCTTGAGGAACTTTGTGGTGAAACCGGCATAAGGTCCGAACAGCAACGACTTTTTGCCATCAACCACACGGGTGTCCAGGTGCGGTACCGACATCGGTGGCGAACCTACAGCGGCCTGGCTGTAAACCTTGGCCTGGTGCAGCTTGACCACTTCCGGGTTATCGCAACGCAGCCATTGGCCGCTGACTGGGAAGCCCCCATAGCCTTTGCTTTCTTCGATGCCCGACGCTTGCAGCAGCGGCAATGCCGCACCACCTGCGCCCAGGAATACGAATTTGGCATCAACCTGGCGAGTGTTGCCGCTGTTGGTGTCCTTGATGCTCACCGTCCAGCCGCTGCCATTGCGCTTGAGGCCGGTGACCTTTTTGCTGTACTTGATCTGGGTGTCCGGTGCGCTGGCCAGATGCTTGAGCAACTGCTGGGTCAGGGCGCCGAAGTTGACGTCAGTACCGTTCAGCACACGGGTGGCCGAGATGTGCTGGTCCGCAGGGCGGCCCGGCATCATCAAAGGCATCCACTCGGTCATTTTGGCTTTGTCTTCGGTGTATTCCATATCTGTAAACGCATGGTGCTTGCTCAGCACTTCAAAACGTTTTTTCAGGAAGGACACACCTTTTTCGCCTTCAACGTAGCTCAGGTGAGGCACTGGGCTGATGAAGGACTTGCACGAACCGAAGGTGCCCTTTTGCGCCAGGTAGGCCCAAAACTGCTTCGACACTTCGAACTGGGCATTGATATGCACAGCCTTTTTGATGTCGATCGAACCATCAGCCGCCTGCGGCGTGTAGTTCAATTCGCAAAGGCCAGCATGACCGGTGCCCGCGTTGTTCCACGGGTTGGAACTCTCCGCAGCACCTGAGTCCATCTGCTCAACAACTTCCAGCGTAATGCCGGGGTCGAGCTCTTTGAGCAGTACGGCGAGGGTGGCACTCATGATGCCCGCTCCAACCAGTACTACGTCGACTGCTTCGTTATGCGCCATTAACGCGTCTCCAAAATCTACGGCACCAAATTGACGGCATAGCTGCCAGGTGTTCCGAGGCGTGGTTCTGATTAGCCTCGGATCACGCATGGCCAGGATCGCCATGTCCGATTCTTCGCAATTTCTTGCAACTTTAGCGCACGCCCAGACCGGGCCTTCGAGGTACATATGAACGCATTTCAGTACCTTGGAGGCAATTCGACTTAAGGTCTAGAGCGTCCGTTTGTGCAACCAAATCCGTAAGCGGACAGGCTTTCAGTCTCGTGCTGTGGAGCCGACTTCGATCCTGCTTGGTGGGGCAATATCAGACGCTAATGGTGCATGTTCAGACGCAAAACTTTTCATTTGCTCGCCACACTCTTGTGAAGTTGTGAAACCCGTTTTTTTTCACGCTCTCTTGAAGACGTGAACCTCAAAAAAGGGCTGCCGCAAGCCTGGTACCGAACCAGTGACCGAGCGTTATGGCAGCTCTGGCAGACCATGTTGAAAGTGGGGTTACGCAGTGAAATTCAAGCGCGCCAGCTTCACATGATCTGTGTGGGCGGCTCTCTGTGGGCGGTGCGGGGGAGCTAATACAAGCGCATTAGCGATGCTGCGAGGCCCGATCAGGAGACGTCCTTATAATCGGGGGGAGATTGTAGCGAAGAAACGCGGGCAATTGATCCTGTTAAATGACTTTTCTTGGTGCGCCGATCAAAGTCCCAGCAAGGGCAGTGCCGCTGAGCGGGTTGCGGACGAGGCAATACGGGCTTTGGCGGGTAGTACCTGGTGCAACCAGTTGAGGCGGATTTCTTCGATCTCGACCCAGCTGTCGCCGACCGGCGGTTGTTTGCATTGTTTGAAAGCCTGGCAGCGCCCCGTGTAGTCAAGGCGCACGAAGCAGCGATGAGGACGATTCAAGCCGAACAACGATAAGAGCATGTTCATGGCAGCACCTCTTTGGTCAGTGCTCAGACTATGCCTTGTCGAAGTGACATCACGATGTATCGGCGATGACAGAGTGGTGACAGCAAGCGGCTAGTTCGCAGGCGCACAGCACCCTATACTGACGGTCTGTTTTACCCAGTCCTGGAGAGATGAGCATGTTGCAACGCCTGTTGTTCGGTTTGATTACTGTGACCAGTTTGACTCTGGTCGGCTGCGCCCACAGCCCGCAACAACTTAGCCCGCAACCCAAACTGACCACCCAGCTTGCGCCAGTGGGTCGTGGCCAGCCGGTCGTGGTGCGGGTCGTGGACGGTCGTCCTTCGCCAACCCTGGGCACCCGTGGTGGCATGTACCCCGAGACCAGCGCGATCAGCGTCAGCAGTGCTGATGTGATCCCTAAACTGCAAGCCCAGGCTGAAGCGGCTGTGCGGTTGCTGGGCTACACGCCGACATCCAATGCGATGAACGCGCCAACCCTGACCGTGACTCTGGCCGAGCTGAAATATCAATCGCCCAAAGACACCATGTACGTGACCGAAGCCACTATCGGTGCGACCTTTCGTTCTGACGTGAAGAACGGTGGCCGTACTTACAGCGGTCGTTATGGAGCGTCGCTGGATCAACGCTTCGGCATGGCGCCGAATCAGGAAACCAACACCAAGTTGGTGAGCGATGTACTGAGTGATGCGCTGACCCGTGTGTTCCAGGACCCATCGGTGGGTCGTTTGCTCGGCGAGTAATCGCGGACAAACAAAAAAGCCCGAACTTACTGAGTTCGGGCTTTTTTTTGTTTGGACGCTTCAGGCCGCTTCGGCATACAGCTCCAGGCGGCTGACGCCGGTGAGCAAGTCCAGCTCGGGCAAGTCGGCATGGGTGTGGCCGCTCAAAGCGCAGTAAACCAGCCAGTGGTGGTCCTGAACGTTAAAGGCCAGGCCTTCGATCAGTGCCTGCTGTTCGTCGCTGGGGGCGATCAGGTAAAGGCGATCCTGGTTCTCTGCGTGCAGCATGACAAGCTCCGTGTCGGTGTCGAGGGGCCACAGAGTGACCTCTCTACATGACGATACGGTTACAGCAAAAATTAACAGAGGTGATGCTCTTGTAGCAGTTGCCGAAGGCTACGTCCGATTGCGAAGCGATCGTAAACCTGAAACCGCGAGTTGTCTGAAAGATAGCGGTTTCTGATTCTGCGACGGCTGCGCCGCCGGACGCAGCCTGCGGCAGCTGCTACGCGTGAGGTTACAGCGCCAACCCGGCCTTGATCCGATACTGGTTACGCACCGGCATCGCATATTGCAGCACCAGGTACGGGCGGTGCTCGACCGGGCAGGCGTCCAGGCGGCGTTGCCATTCCTGCTTGGCCTTGGCCAGTTCTTCGGCACCGAATACCTCGGTGGCCTTGGGCACTTGCAGCTCGGGATCGGCATCGCTCCACTGTGCATACGCGAGGTAGTGCGCCGGGAACAGGCGGTAGCCGCTGAGGATATGGCGATCCATTTCGGCGGCCAGCAACTTGCTGTCCTCGAAAGGTGTGGTGATGGGTGCAGCAAAGTTCACGTGTACGCGGCCTTTGTAGCCGGTGATGCCGTTGGCGATGCTGGTGTCGTCTTCGCCCGGTATCTTGCTGTAGGTGCCCGTGGTGGCGCGGATGTACAGCTCGCGAGCCTTGGCCTGGTCGCAGGGGTCGTATTCGTAGCTGATCGATACCGGGGTCAGGTTCAATGACTGAATGACTTCGGCGAACGGCTCGTCTTTACGGCTCATGTGAAACATTTTCAGGATCGCCGAATCGGTGCGGTCATCACCGTCCTTGGCCCGACCTTCGGCCTGGGCGATCCAGATCGATTGGCAGTCGTTGCGGATCGAGTGATTGATATACGCCGACAGCAGTTGATAGGCCGCGAGCTTCTCACGCCGTCCGGTAATCGAGCGGTGCACGATAAAGCTCTTGTTCAGGCGCATCAGATCGCTGACAAAGGGTTTTTGCAGCAGGTTGTCGCCAATGGCGATGCGTGGCGTCGGCAGGCCCGCGTGATACACCGCATAGTTGACGAAAGCCGGGTCCATCACGATATCGCGGTGGTTGGCCAAAAACAGATAGGCGCTGCCGGATTTCAACTGTTCAACGCCGGTGTAGGTCACGCCGTCAGTGGCATGCTCAATGGTGCGGTCGACGTAAACCTCGACCTTATCCTGCAGGGATGCGACCGAATTTACACTCGCGAACTCTTTACGCAGGCGATGAGCTATAAGAGGTTTTAACAGCCAGCCAAACGCGCCTGCCAGGCGCGGAAAGCGAAAGTGGGTCAGGATATCTAGAAACGCCTTGTCGCTGAGCAGCCGGGCCAGCACTGCTGGGACTTCGGCGTCGTCGTAAGGTCGGATGGTATCGAATTGGCCCATCATGCTCTCTTGTTGGAAACGGCTAGGGTTGGTACGCAGGGCAGGGCAAAAAATGGCCCTGCTAATAGACAGGCGATTATACGCACAAGTCACTATGGAGACCGCGATGCTTGAAACTGAACGCTATGAGTGCCCCTATTGCGGCGAGCCGGCAGAAGCTGTGCTCGACCTCTCGGGTGGTGATCAAAGCTACATAGAGGATTGTCCTGTGTGTTGCCGACCGATTGTTTTCCATCTTCAGACCGATGGTCAGGAGTGGATGCTCGATGTACACAGCGAGAACGAGTAGCAGGTGATTGCCATGCAGCGCATCTATGAACCGCAAAACCTGATGGAAGCCGAGCTGTTGCTGGGCATGCTCGCCAGTGAAGGTATTGGCGCATGTCTTCAGGGGCGAGATTTGATTGGCGGCACCGGTGAGCTGCCAGCGTTGGGTTTGTTGGGGCTGGCCGTGGCTGATGATCAGGCGCAATACGCGCGCGAGTTGATCGATGCGTACAATGCCGCGTCACCGGTGGCGGGCGATGAGCCTGAGAGCTTCCCTGATGTACTGGTCTGCTGAAGCCGTAGACGGTTTTTTCACTGCTATATAGATAAGAGTTGTGCAGCCCCATGTGTGGACGTTTTGCCCTGTTTCGTTGGAATCCTGCGTTTGCAGCCTTGCCCGGTTTTCCGGCAGATCAGCAGGCCCAGTGGAATATCTCGCCCAATGACTCGGTATTGATCCTGCGTGCCGGTGCAGAACCTGGCCAACGTGAGCTGGCACGGGCGCGCTGGGGCTTGACCCCGGCCTGGCTGACCGACCTGTCGCGAACCCCCGCCCATGCCCGGGCCGAAACCGTGGCCGAACAACCGATGTTTCGCGATGCCTTGCGCCAACGGCGTTGCCTGATCCCGGCCAACGGTTTTTACGAATGGCGCGGCACTACCCGCAAACGTCCCTATTGGCTGACGCCGGGCGAGGGTTCTTCGCTGTTTTTTGCCGGTATCTGGGAGGCTTATCCCGTCGAAGGGCATGTGTGGCTGAGTACTGCGGTGATCACCCAGGCCGCCGCCAGTCAGCGCCGGCCATTGATTCTGGACGAAGCGGGCCAGCAGGCCTGGCTTGACCCCGAAACCCCCTTGCATGTTTTGCAGGCGCTGCTTGCCAGCCCGCAGACGCCATTGCGCGAACGGCCGTTGGCCAATCTGGTCAACGATCCCAAGCTCAATGCGCCCGAGTGCCTGACGCCGGGTTGAGATACGATGCGCACCATCTTTATGGAGATCTTTGATGGGTAAGTTAGCGGTAGTGTGCGCAGTGGGCGCCGGGTTGTTGCTGGGTGGTTGCCAGGCGGTGAATACCACCAATGGCGGCGCGGTCGGTGTTGAGCGCAAGCAGTACATGTTCAGCATGCTGTCGAGCCAGCAGGTTGACCAAATGTATGCGCAGTCGTATCAGCAGACTGTCAGCGAAGCGAGCACCAAGGGCGCGCTGGACAAGACCAGTGCTAACGCCAAGCGCTTGCAGGCGATCGCCAACCGACTGATTGCCCAGGCCCCGGCCTTTCGCCCGGATGCCGCGCAATGGAATTGGGAAGTCAATCTGATCAAGAGTGACGAGCTCAACGCCAACTGCGGCCCAGGCGGCAAGATCATCTTTTACAGCGGGATCATTGATCAGCTGAAGCTCAGCGACGACGAAATCGCCGCGATCATGGGCCATGAAATCGCCCACGCCTTGCGTGAGCACGGGCGTGAGTCCATGTCCAAGGCCTATGGCATCGAGATCGCCAAGCAGGGAGCTGGTGCCTTGCTGGGTTTGGGGCAGGACAGCATGGGGCTGGCCGATACCGTGGTGAACTACAGCCTGACCTTGCCCAACAGCCGCAGCAATGAAAACGAAGCGGACCTGATCGGCCTGGAGCTTGCTGCCCGTGCGGGTTACAACCCGAATGCGGCGATCACCCTGTGGCAGAAAATGGCCCAGCAATCACAGAACGCTCCGCCTGAATTCATGAGCACTCACCCGGCTTCCAGCAGCCGGATTGCAGCCCTGCAAGCGGCAATCCCGAAGGTGATGCCGCTGTATCAGCAGGCGCCGAAAACCCAGTAACGGCCAGGGCCTCACCCCAACCCTCTCCCGGAGGGTTAGGGTGAGGGCGCTTTTAAACCCAGCCGCTGATCGCCATCGCCTTGTACACCGCCACGACGGCCAGTACCACGAATGCGGTGGCTGCAAGACGGCGGATCAAGGTCAGCGGCAATTTGTCGGCCGCAAAGTTACCCGCCAATACCACCGGCACGTTGGCAATCAGCATGCCCAGGGTGGTGCCGATAATGACGAGCCACAGGTCCGGGTATTGCGCGGCGAGCATCACGGTCGCAACCTGGGTCTTGTCGCCGATTTCGGCAATGAAAAACGTGATCAGAGTGGTGACGAACGGCCCGTACTTGCGGGCAGTGCTGGCTTCGTCGTCGTCCATCTTGTCGGGCACCAGGGTCCACAACGCGGTAGCGGTAAAGCTCGCGGCGAGGATCCAGTGCAGCATTGCATCGCTGAAGAAGGTACTGAACCAGGCGCCCACTGCACCGGCTGCGGCATGGTTGGCCAGGGTTGCGACCACGATACCGGCGATAATCGGCCAGGGTTTGCGAAAGCGTGCGGCGAGAATGAGAGCGAGCAGCTGCGTCTTGTCGCCGATTTCGGCCAAGGCAACGATTGCGGTAGGAACGAGTAAGGAGTCGAGCATCATCAGGTGGTTTCCAGGGGCGGGTCGACACGGCTATGACACGTACAGCCTTCCCGCCCCGGGTAAGGTGTTCGTGTCATAGGTCTTGTCAAACCCCGGTCCGTCTGTGCGGACACCTGGGTCGCATACGCCATGGTCTGTTGACCAAGTATGTTGACGTATGCCGAATGAGCGTGGAGCTCAAGGGAGACTACTCCCCTAGGACGGAGCGGATTCTGCCTAGGCAAATCCGATCCGGCAAGCTCTTATTTGCCAATCACCTCAGCGACGCTTGGCACTGTAAATCCGAAAACCCTGACCTTCAGCCTTGACCGCACAGGCACCAAAATGCTCTTCGATCAACGGTTGATAGCGCAAGAAGCTGTTGGCCACAATTCGTAGTTCGCCACCAGATTTCAGATGTTTCACTGCTTTTTGCAGCAAGTTCTCGGTTGCCTTGTAATCGGTATGCACCCCGACATGGAACGGCGGGTTACTCAGGATCGAGTTCAGGCCCATAGGTGCTGCGTCGATACCGTTGCCGGTAATCACTTCGCCTTCCAGACCGTTGGCCGCAAGGGTCAGACGGCTACTGGCAGTGGCGAAGGCATCCACATCGAGCAAGGTCACAGTGTTGTGCGGGTAACGCCGCTTGACCGCAGCACCGAGTACGCCCGCGCCGCAGCCGAAGTCCAGCACGTGGCCGCTGGGCAGTTTGTCCAGATGTTCAAGCAGCAAGGCGCTGCCGCGATCCAGGCGACCGTGGCTGAATACACCTGGCAGGCTCACGATTTTAAGCGGGCCTTCGGCCAGCGGCAGTTCGTAATGTTGCGCGAGGTCTTCCAGTACCGGCACTTGCGGGGCGTTATCCACCGTCACTTGCCACAGTTGGCAATGGCGCGCGCTGTCGAGCTTGCGTGGTTTGCCGAACGGAACCAGTTGCTTGGACGCGCCTTCAATGCCGCCCTTTTTTTCCCCGACCAAAAATACATCGGCGCCGGGCAGGCGTGAGGCCACCGCCTTGAGCACGTAGTCACTCAGCTCCTTGGACTTGGGCAGAAACACCACAGCGGTGTCAAACGCCCGTTGCGGAATTTCGACACCGAACTGCACGCGTCCTTCAAAACGGGCGTCGAGCACGGCCTGATCACCGGCGTGCCAGCACCAGCCGTGGGCATCGGGCAATTCACTCAGTAGTTCGTCAGCCGGCAAGCCGACCAACAGCACCGAACCTTGAAAGTATTCAGGCTGACGAAGCAGTACTTCACTGCGCGGATCCATAATCTGCTCCTCAAAAAGGGGCGCAGTCTATCAACTGACGACTCGCAGCGCTGTACCGTTGAAGAACGCTTCGGCGTTTTGCGCCAGTTGGCCGACGATCCGCTGGCGAGCCTCGCGGCTACCCCAGGCGCTGTGCGGGGTAATGATCAGGCGCGGGATGTCGGCTGCCAGCAGCGGATTGCCGTCACGGGGCGGTTCGACGCTCAGCACGTCGGTCGCCGCGCCGCCCAGGTGACCGCTGCGCAAGGCGTCGGCCAGAGCCTGCTCGTCGATCATGCCACCGCGCGCAGTGTTGACCACAAAGGCTCCGGGCTTGAGTAGCGCGAGCTCGCGAGCACCGATGAAATTGCGTGTGTGTTCGTTGAGCGGGCAGTGAAAGGTCAGGGCATCGACCTGGGGCAGCAGTTCGTCCAATGGCATGCGGTCAGCCCGAGCCGGACGCCCTGGAATATGGCCGATCAGCACGCGCATGCCGAAGGCTTCGGCTAGCTTCGCCACTGCACTGCCCAGTTCGCCATGCCCGAACAGGCCCAGGGTTTTGCCCTCCAGCTCGACAATCGGGAAGTCCAGCAGACAGAACTGTTTTGCTTGCTGCCACTGACCTTCAGTGACGGCTTTTTGATAGTCGATCAGGCGTGTGGCCAGCGCCAGCAACAGGCCCAGGGTGTGTTGCGCCACGGATGGCGTGCCGTAACCCTGGCAGTTGGCGACGGTGATCCCTTGGGCGCGAGCGGCTTCCAGATCTACGTTGTTGGTGCCGGTAGCCGCCACCAGAATCAGTTTCAGATCCGGGCAGGCGGCGAGGGTATGGGCGTTGAGCAGAATTTTATTGCTGATGGCTACACTGGCACCTTGCAGGCGTTCGATCACATTCGCGGGCGTGGTATCCGACCACAACTGCAAGTCGCCGAAGTTTCGACGCAGCGGGTCCAGGTCGAGATCGCCCAGATCCAGTGATGTGTAATCAAGGAATACGGCGCGCTGAGTGTTAGTCATCAACTGTACCTTTTGTGCTGTGAAATGAAGGCGTAATGTGGCGAGCCTAACAGAAGAAACAATTTGTAATGGAGCCGTGCATGTACTGGACAGAATTTTTGACCGTTGCCCTGATTCACCTTCTGGCTGTGGCCAGCCCCGGGCCCGATTTTGCCGTGGTGGTGCGCGAGAGCGTAACCCACGGTCGTCGCGCCGGGATCTTTACCGCGTTTGGTGTAGGCACGGCGATTTTCGTGCATGTCGGTTATTCGCTGTTGGGTATCGGGATCATTGTGTCGCAGTCGATTGTGCTGTTTAACGCTTTGAAATGGCTGGCAGCGGCTTACCTGCTGTACATCGGCTTCAAGGCGCTGCGGGCCAAACCGGCTGATCCGGCAGCAGTGGCCGCCGCGTTGCCGGTGGGCGAGCGCACGGCTCGCGGGGCGTTCACTTCGGGTTTTGTGACCAATGGCTTGAACCCCAAGGCGACGCTGTTTTTCCTGTCGCTGTTTACCGTGGTCATCAACCCGCATACACCGCTGTCGATTCAGGCTGGTTACGGTGTGTACCTGGCGGTCGCCACCGGGCTGTGGTTTTGCATGGTTGCCATGCTGTTCAGCCATCAGCGCGTACGCACAGGCTTTGCCCGCATGGGCCATTGGTTTGATCGCACCATGGGCGCGGTTCTGGTGGCGCTGGGTGTGAAGTTGGCATTTACCGAGATGCACTAAGAAGCGGACTCCTGTAGCCGCTGCCGCAGGCTGCGATCGAGCGCGAAGCGCTCGCCATATGAAGCTCCTGCGGCCCTTGTCGCAGCCTTCGGCAGCGGCTACAGGTTTGTGCGATGCGGTGTTCTTGTCAAAATCTGGATTTGCTTCATCCTTGCGGGCTTATCGCAGTGTGCCCACGGAGAAGTATCGATGTCCTCAGTCAACCGGTTCTGGCGCCGAGCCAAACTGGCGCTGGCAGTCAGCCTCGCTTCGACGCCCACCTGGGGCGTGAGTTTCAATGTCGGCCCGGTCGAGGGCCAGATCGATTCCGAGTTGTCCATCGGTGCCAGTTGGTCCACGGCCAAGGCCGACAGCAAGCTGATTGGCGCGAACAACGGGGGCAAGGGGCAATCCGAAATCTCGGACGATGGTCGCCTCAACTTCAAACGCGGCGAAACCTTCTCGAAAATTTTTACCGGCATGCACGCGTTGGAGCTGAAGTACGGCGATAGCGGCCTGTATGTGCGCGGCAAATACTGGTACGACTTCGAGCTGCAAGACGACAGTCGCCCCTTCAAGGCCATCAGCGATAGTGGGCGCAAAGCCAGCGCCCAATCTTCCGGCTCACAACTGCTGGATGCGTTCGTCTATCACAACTACGCGATTGCCGATCAGCCCGGTGCGGTGCGCTTGGGCAAACAAGTAGTCAGTTGGGGCGAAAGTGCGTTTATCGGTGGCGGGATCAATGCGATCAACCCCACCGATGCATCTGCCTATCGGCGGCCGGGCACTGAGTACAAAGACGGCCTGGTGCCGGTCAACCTGTTCTATATCTCGCAAAACTTGACCGAAAACCTGTCGGCCGACGCTTTTTATCAACTGGATTGGGAGCAGTCGGAGGCGGACAACTGCGGGACGTTTTTCTCCCGGTCCGACGTGATGGCTGACGGTTGCAGCGGCAATTACCGGGTGATGAGCAAGCGCTCGGCACTCGATGTGGCGGACCTCGCTGCGCTCACCGGCGCGGGTGTCGAGGTGAATGAGGAGGGCGTGCTGGTGCGTCGTGGCGCTGATCGCAATGCGCGCAACAGCGGCCAGTTTGGCGTGGCCATGCACTATGTGTTTGAGCCGCTGGACACCGAGTTTGGTGCCTACTTCATGAATTACCACAGCCGTGACCCGATTCTCAGTGCGGGTGCTGCGCCGCAGTCGGCCTATAGCGCGGCGGCAGGCTCGGGCGGGTTGGCGCCGATGATCGTCGCCGGCAACTCCAGCTACTACGTCGAGTACCCCGAAGACATCCGCCTGTACGGCTTGAGTTTTGCCACGACCTTATCCACAGGTACGGCCTGGAAAGGCGAGCTGAGCTACCGTCCTAATGCTCCGGTGCAGCTCAACAGCAACGACTTGCTGTACGCCAATGTCACGCTGTTGCCCGGTCTTGCCCAGGCATCGCCCCTGACGGTGACTCCCGGCGCGGACATTCAGGGCTATCGACGCAAGGAAGTTACCCAGTTCCAGACCTCGCTCACCCATGTTTTTGACAACGCGATGGGGGCCGATCGTCTGACCGTGACCGGCGAAGTGGGCGTGACTTACGTGGGCGGACTGGATAGCCCTTCAGATCTGCGTTATGGCCGCGACCCGGTATTCGGCTCCGACGGCAACGACGGCTTCACTACGGCTACTTCCTGGGGTTACCGGGGTCGGGCCGTGTGGGAGTACAACAGCGTGTTGCCCGGCGTGAACCTCAAGCCCAACCTGGGTTGGTCCCATGACATCAGTGGTTATTCCCCGGGCCCCAATGCCAATTTCGAAGAAGGCCGCAAAGCCATCACCCTGGGCCTGGACGGCGAATACCAGAGCACCTACACCAGCAGCCTGTCGTACACCAACTTCTTTGGCGGGCGCTACAACACCCTCAGTGACCGCGATTTTGTGGCACTGACGGTGGGGGTGAAATTTTAGCCTGCAAACTGCGCGCAGAATTTTAGCCGCTGCCGAGGTACGAGGCTGCGAAGCGGCTCCGACAGCTTGAAGGTCCTGCGGACCTTGTCGAAGCCTCGTACCTCGTCAGCGGCTACAGGTTGGAAGAGTGCGGGCTGTCTTTGATATATTTATTTTCACTGTGTTGATTTCTGAAATAATACGTGTCAATCATAGGCGTACACAATCATCGGTCTTAACCACCGAGCCAGCCCGGATGGCGCCCCTTCAGGAGTCAATAATTTGAACAAGACAGAACTTCTAGGTGCACTGGCACTTTGCGCTGTGAGCTTTTTGGCCCACGCCGAAGAAGCTCCTCTGCGTATCGGGATCGAGGCGGCCTACCCGCCGTTCTCCTTTAGAACGCCAGCGGGCGAGATCAGCGGTTTTGACTACGACATAGGCAATGCCTTGTGCGAAGAGATGAAGGCCAAGTGCACCTGGGTCGTCCAGGAATTCGACGGCATGATCCCTTCGTTGAAAGTGCGCAAGGTCGATGCGGTGCTGTCTTCGATGTCGATTACCGAAGATCGCCTCAAGTCTGTGGACTTCAGCAAAAAGTACTATCACACCCCAGGCAAGTTCGCGATGAAGGCGGGCAATGTGCTCACCGATCCCAAGGTTGATCTCAAGGGTAAACGCCTTGGCGTGCAGCGCTCTTCGACTTACGACCGTTTTGCCACTGAGCAACTGGAACCGGCAGGCGTCGTGGTAGTGCGTTACTCCACGCAGAATGAAGCCTTCCTTGATCTGGCCTCGGGCCGTCTGGATGCCACTCTCGCGGACATCGTCTACACCGATGAGAGCTTTATCAAAACCCCGGCAGGCAAGGATTACGCGCTGGTGGGGCCGGACATCAACGACCCCAAATACTTCGGGCGCGGCGCCGGTATTGCAGTGCGCAAAGGCGATACCGCCAACGCCGCACGTTTGAGTGCGGCGATTGACGCGATCCGCGCCAATGGCAAGTACGACCAAGTCATGGCCAAGTACTTCACGTACGACATCTACGGCCAACGCTAAGTAAACCCGCAACCCTTACACCGCCTCCGCTCCGGGGGCGGTTCGGGTTTGTCTCGCGCTCGATTTGGCGCACGCTTGAGGAACTTCATCATGCTCCACGGCTACGGATCGAGCATTCTCGATGGTGCCTGGCTGACCGTGAACCTTGCCCTTACATCCATGGCCCTGGCGGTTGCCCTAGGTCTGGTTGGCGCGGCCTTTCGCCTGTCACCGGTCAAATGGCTGGCGCGGCTGGGAGAGGGCTATACCACGGTGATTCGCGGGATTCCCGATCTGGTACTGATCCTGCTGATCTTTTACGGCGGCCAGGACCTGATAAACCGCATCGCCCTGGCACTGGATTACACCGGCTATATCGATATCAATCCCTTCATTGCCGGTGTCTGCACCATGGGCTTCATTTTTGGTGCCTATCTGTCGGAAACCTTCCGTGGTGCCTTTATGGCCATCCCTGCGGGTCAGGCCGAGGCGGGCATGGCGTATGGCATGAGCCGCTCCCAGGTGTTCTGGCGAATTTTGGTGCCGCAGATGATCCGTCTCGCCCTGCCGGGGTTTACCAATAACTGGCTGGTGCTGACCAAATCCACTGCGCTGATTTCGGTCATCGGCCTGCAGGACATGATGTTCAAGGCCAAGAACGCAGCTGACGCGACCCATGAGCCGTTTACGTTTTTTCTCGCGGTGGCGGTGCTTTATCTGATGCTGACCAGCGTGTCTTTGCTGGTACTGCGCTATCTGGAAAAACACTTTTCGGTTGGCATAAAAGCCGCCGAATTGTGATTGGGAGCACCTCATGATTCTTGACTACAACCTGATCTGGGAAAACCTGCCGCTGTATTTCAGTGGTGCGCTGGTGACTCTGAAAGTGCTGCTTATTTCCTTGTTTTTCGGGCTGATGCTGGCGATTCCGTTGGCCTTGATGCGGGTTTCGCGCTCGCCCCTGATCAACTTCCCGGCCTGGCTTTACACCTACGTGATTCGCGGTACGCCGATGCTGGTGCAGTTGTTTTTGATCTATTTCGGCCTGGCGCAGTTTGAGGTGGTACGCCAAAGCGTGCTCTGGCCATACCTTTCCAGCGCCACCTTTTGCGCGTGCCTGGCCTTTGCGATCAATACCAGTGCCTACAGCGCGGAGCTGTTGGCGGGCAGCCTGAAATCCACTCCCCATGGCGAGATCGAAGCCGGTAAAGCCATGGGCATGTCGCGCGCGACTTTGTTCCGTCGGATTCTCTTGCCGTCGGCCCTGCGCCGGGTGTTGCCGCAGTACAGCAACGAAGTGCTGATGATGCTGCAAACCACCAGCCTGGCGTCGATTGTCACTCTGGTCGACATCACCGGGGCGGCACGTACGGTCAGTGCACGGTACTACCTGCCGTTTGAGGCATTTATCACGGCGGCGATTTTTTATCTGGTCCTGACTTTCATTCTGGTCCGTCTGTTCAAGCTGGCCGAGCGCCGCTGGTTGGCGTATCTGGCACCGCGCAAGCACTAAGGAATATTTATGGAACATATCAAGTACCTTTTGCCGTGGACAGCTTCGGGCACAGAACGTCATTTGTCGTTGTTTCGCTTTGGCCAAGGGCCGCGCAAGGCCTATATCCAGGCTGCTTTGCATGCAGACGAATTGCCCGGAATGCGGGTTGCCGTGGAGCTCAAGCGCCGCCTGCTTGAACTGGAAGAACAGGGCCGTCTGAACGGGGTGATCGAGCTGGTGCCGATGGCCAACCCCATCGGTATTGGCCAGATGTTCCAGGCCACCCATCAGGGGCGTTTCGAGTTTTCCAGTGGCAAGAATTTCAATCGTGACTTTCCGGTGTTGGCCGACGCCGTGGTTGCGCGTCTGGAGGGGCATTTAGGCTCCGATGCCGATGCAAACATCGCGCTGATCCGTAGCACCATGCTCGCTGTGCTGGATGAGTTGCCTGCACCGATATCGGAGCTGGACGCCTTGCGCTGCCTGTTAATGTGTCATGCGTGTGACGCCGATGTGGTGCTCGACCTGCATTGTGACTTCGAGTCGATCATGCTGCTGTACGCCATGCCGCATAACTGGCCGCGCTTGCAGTCGCTGGCTGCGCGCCTGCACGCCCGTGTCGCATTGCTGGCTGAAGATGCGGGTGGCAGCGCGTTTGATGAAGCCTGTGCGATCCCCTGGTTGCGTCTGGCGCAGCGCTTTCCCCAGGCCGATATTCCGTTGGCCTGCGTGGCGACCACTATTGAACTGCGGGGCATGGCAGATACCGAGGCCGAGCCCTGTGCCGCGAGCGCCGAGGCCATTTTGGGTTATCTCGCGGATCAGGGACTGATCAATGGCGATTGGGCGCCCGCACCGGCCAATTGTTGCGAGGCGACCCCGTTTGCGGGAGCGCAGTACGCCTATGCGCCGCATCCTGGGGTGGTGAGTTTTATCCAGCCGTTGGGGGCTCGGGTCAAGGTAGGCGACCCGTTGTTTGAAGTGATCGACCCGGTCACCGACCGCCACAGCCTGGTGCGCGCCAACACGGATGGCATTCTCTATGCCCGCGAGCGCCTGCGCTTTGCCCAGCCCGGCTTGTGGCTGGCCAAAGTTGCTGGCAGCACCCTTCTTCGCCAAGGTCGCTTGCTCAGCGACTGAGGCCGCTGAGTGAGCAGCATGGACAAAACTTCCAGCCCCGGATTGTGCTCTGCGGCCCGGGGCAGGCTTGGGATACACTCGCGTCAGTCCACGCAAGCCCGCTCTCACAATTGATTGGGCTCAGCCCCGTCTTTTATCCACAGGTAATGTTGAGCCGGATATGCCAAGCCCATCCAAAAACACCACCATTTATGCCGCGCCAGTCATGCGCAAGCTGGCCGAGATCGTGCTTGATTTGCAGCCGTCATTGCGCAAGGTCGCGGATTTTATTCTGCGCCATCCGCTGCGGGCCGCGACGCTGACGATTGAGGAACTGGCCCACGAAACGGCTACCTCTCCAGCGGCGGTTAACCGGTTGGCCAAGGCTATGGATCTTGGCGGCTACACCGGCATGAAGGCCGAGTTGGTGGCAACGTTGCAGCAAGTGGTGTCGCCGGTCGACAAACTGCGCAACGAACTGGCCCATCGCCCCGACGGCGCGTTTGGCCTGCATGAGCAAATCCAAAGCGCCAGCAGCAATCTCGCCACAGCGGCGGCGAACAATCATCCGGACACGTTTGAAGCTTTTGTCACGCGCCTGATCAAGGCGCGCAAGATCTACATCCTGGGCTTTGGCAATAGCGTCTATTTTGCAGGCCTTGCGGCCTCGACCCTGATGCCGTTCTGTGCCGATGCCACGGCCATCAGCATGGAAGGCGGTAATGAAAACGCCGCGTACCGTCTGGCGGCGATTACCGATCAGGACGTACTGCTGGCCATCTCCCTGCCGCGCTACTCCATCGATACCATGCAGCTTTCACGTTTTGCCAGGGAGCGGGGCGCCTGTGTGCTGGCGATCACCGACTCACCGGCTTCGCCGCTGGCCAATATCGCCGAGCACGTCCTGTTTGCGCCTGCCGACCATCCGGTGATGACCAGTTCCAGCATCGCGGTGCTCGCCTTGATTGAAGGGCTGGTTGCGGGAGTGATGGCGCGAAACAAAGAGGCGGTCAAACTGGCAACCGAACTGACTGAGAGCGTTATGTCCTATCTGCATGTTCCCGTCAGCAGCAAGGCTTCCAAAAAGTAGCCAGGTGCATGACCAATCTTGGTGGTGTCTGGGTGTACGCGTTTGTGGGGGAGCGATCGGGCGGCTATGGTTTATTTAGTGCGAATGTAAACGGCCAAAGGAATTTTTACCGTTGGTCGTGATCCAACGCGAACAAAGGTCTAATGCCTATGACTTTTGCCCCCAGATAGTTTGATCAGGAGCGTCACCATGTTCATCTCGCGTCGTTTGATTGTTGCTGCAAGTGCGGTGGCCTTGCTGGCCGGCTGCGCTACGCCTAACCCGTATGACAATAACCAGGGTCAGGCTTCTTCGGGCATGAGCAATACCGCCAAATACGGCGGTCTGGGGGCATTGGCCGGTGCTGTAGCCGGTGCCGCCATCGACCACAACAACCGTGGCAAGGGCGCGTTGATCGGCGCTGCTGTCGCGGGCCTGGGTGCTGCCGGTTATGGCTATTACGCTGACAAGCAAGAAGCGGCACTGCGTGCAAGCATGGCCAACACCGGGGTAGAGGTTCAGCGTCAAGGGGACAACATCACCCTGGTGATGCCGGGCAACATTACGTTCGCCACCAACTCGGCCAATATCGCCCCAAGTTTCTTCCAGCCGCTGAACAACCTGGCGAACTCGTTGAAGCAGTTCAACAACCAGAACCAGATTCAGATCGTCGGCTACACCGACAGCACCGGCAACTACAACTACAACATGCAGCTTTCGCAACAGCGTGCGCAAAGCGTGGCGACTTATCTGACGTCTCAGGGTGTTAGTGGTCAGTACCTGTCGGTACGTGGTGCCGGCCCTGCTGACCCGATTGCCAGCAACGCAACGCCTGACGGCCGTGCACAGAACCGTCGCGTTCAAGTCACCCTGGCGCCGATCCCTGGCATGCAGTACCAGCAACAGCCGGGTCAGGTTCAGCAGTACCCGTAAGGTTCATTCTGCGATTGATCGCAGCCTTCGTTCCTCGTCAGCGGCAGATTCTGTAACCCTGTAGCCGCTGCCGAAGGCTGCGATCGAGCGCGTAGCGGCCGCTCAATAAAAAGCCCCGCGATCCTTGCAGATCGCGGGGCTTTTTATTGAGCGGCTGAGCGGAAGAATTACTTCTTCAGACCGTAATGCTCATCGAGCATGCCGGGGCCGTTCGGGCTTTTTGGTGCGTAGTCCAATGGCGGCTCGTTGCTGTGCGGCGGGGTGATGCGCTCGCGATGCGGTTGTGGCACATCGGAGTGCAGCGCCGCCAGCAGGCGTTGGCGAGTCTGCTCGTCCAGGGCCAAACGGTTGGCGCCCTCGGCGAGATGCTCTTGCACGTCCTGATAGCTCTGAGTGAGCTTTTTCACCAGATTTGCGGTGGTATTGAAGTGGGTAACCACTTCACTTTGATAACTGTCAAAACGTTCCTGGATGTCGTCCAGCTGACGCTGCGTGCGGTTAGGCACGGCATTTGGCAGCAGACGAGCGACCAGAAAACCAATGGCGACACCGGCAACCAGGGCTAGAGTCGGCAACAACCAAATCAAGAGCGAGTGTTCCACGAGTCCTTCCTCTATAAACGGCTTTGCTTTACGTTAACGGCTCGGACCTGCGCTGTATACCGCGATGCACTCGCAAATATGTCAGACAGGATCTATCAGCTAGACGAGTCGACCCAATTTGAGGTCACGGAGTTCCTTCTTGCTTACCCGCGAAACCCCCGTAGTAATTGATGGCCCGGTCGGCCAACTGGAAGCCTTGTACCTTGATTCTGCTGAGCCACAGGGCCTTGCGCTGCTGTGCCACCCTAATCCGGTGCAGGGCGGAACGATGATGAATAAAGTGGTTTCGACCCTGCAGCGCACTGCTCGCGATGCTGGCCTGATTACCTTGCGATTTAATTACCGTGGAGTCGGCACCAGCGCGGGCACTCACGATATGGGCACTGGCGAAGTCGACGACGCACTGGCTGCGGCGCAATGGCTGCGGGCCAAACACCCTGAATTGCCGATCACCCTGCTCGGTTTTTCGTTTGGCGGTTTTGTCGCCGCCAGCCTCGGTGGCCGACTGGAAGCCGCGGGTGAGAACCTGTCGCGCTTGATTATGGTGGCGCCTGCGGTAATGCGTTTGCGAGACGAAGACGCATTGCCCCACGACTGCCCGTTGACCGTGATCCAGCCCGAAACTGACGAAGTGATCGACCCGCAACTGGTCTATAACTGGTCAAAAGACCTGACGCGCCCCCATGAGCTGCTGAAAGTGGCAGAATGCGGACACTTTTTTCACGGCAAGCTGCCCGAGCTCAAAGAGTTGGTAGCGCCGCGCCTTTCGAATTGATTGCAGCCTGATAAGCGATTACCCATGACCACTCGTACTCGTATCCTCACCGGTATCACCACCACCGGTACGCCGCACCTGGGCAACTACGCCGGGGCCATTCGCCCGGCAATCGTAGCCAGCCGCGACCCCAATGCTGACTCGTTCTACTTTCTGGCCGACTATCACGCCTTGATCAAATGCGATGACCCGCTGCGCATTCAGCGCTCGCGTCAGGAAATCGCAGCGACCTGGCTGGCAGCCGGTCTCGATGTTGAGCGTGTGACGTTCTATCGCCAGTCGGATATCCCGGAAATCCCGGAGCTGACCTGGTTGCTGACCTGCGTGGCGGCCAAGGGCTTGCTCAACCGTGCGCACGCCTACAAGGCGTCGGTCGACAAGAACCTGGAGAACGGCGAAGACCCGGATGCGGGCATCACCATGGGGCTGTACAGCTACCCGGTACTGATGGCAGCCGACATTTTGATGTTCAACGCAAACAAGGTGCCGGTCGGTCGTGACCAGATCCAGCACGTTGAAATGGCCCGTGACATTGGCCAGCGCTTTAACCACCTGTTCGGCAATGGCAAAGAGTTTTTCGCCATGCCTGAAGCGCTGATCGAAGAGAGCGTGGCCACATTGCCAGGCCTTGATGGCCGCAAAATGTCCAAAAGCTACGACAACACCATTCCGTTGTTCAGTAGCGCCAAGGACATGAAAAGCGCGATTTCGCGCATCGTCACCGACTCCCGTGCGCCCGGCGAGCCGAAAGATCCGGACAACTCGCACCTGTTCACCTTGTACCAGGCGTTCTCGACGCCTGAGCAGTCGGCAGAGTTGCGCAGCGAGCTGTTGCAGGGACTGGGCTGGGGCGAGGCCAAAGAGCGCCTGTTCAAGTTGCTGGATGCCGAACTGGGCGAATCCCGCGAGCGTTACCACGACTTGATGTCGCGACCTGCCGACATGGAAGACATTCTTTTGGCTGGCGCGCAAAAGGCACGTAAAACCGCCATTCCGTTCTTGGCGCAACTGCGTGAGGCGGTTGGCCTGCGTTCGTTTGTCAGCGTGGCTCAAACCACCACCGCCAGCAAAAAGAAAGCTACCAAGGGCCCGCGTTTTGTCAGCTTCCGCGACGAAGACGGCAGTTTCCGCTTCCGCCTGCTGGCCGCTGATGGCGAACAACTGCTGCTGTCGCGCAGTTTTGCCGATGGCAAGGCAGCCGGTCAGGTGACCAAGCAGTTGCAAGCCGGTGAGCCTCTGGATGTGCGCAGTGATGAGCTGAGCTTCAGCGTCTGGCTGGGCGACACCGGTGTGGCCGACAGCCCGGCATTTGCCGATGTGGCGGCACGCGATGCGGCAATCGAAGCACTGCGACTGGCCCTGGTGCCCGCGCAAGACTGAGAAAGTGCGACGTTTCGTCTCAGGTTTGATTGCCATTCTTAAGGGCCGTCGCTACAGTGTCGGCCCGTTTTTGTTGCCTTGCTAACGAATTATGACGCCTCTAGAACGATATCAAGTTGATCTGAAACGCCCGGACTTCTTCCACGATGCCGCCCAGGAAAACGCTGTGCGCCATCTGCAGCGTCTGTACGACGATCTCGTCGCTGCCTCCCAGAGCAAGCCTGGCGTCTTCGGCAAGCTGTTCGGCAAAAAAGACCGAGCGCCGGTTAAAGGCATTTATTTCTGGGGCGGTGTGGGCCGGGGTAAAACCTATCTGGTTGATACGTTCTTTGATGCCTTGCCGTTCAAGGACAAAGTGCGCACTCACTTCCACCGCTTCATGAAGCGCGTGCACGAAGAAATGCGCACCCTCAATGGCGAAAAGAACCCGCTGACCATCATCGCCAAGCGTTTCTCCGATGAAGCGCGAGTGATTTGCTTTGACGAATTCTTTGTGTCGGATATTACCGATGCCATGATTCTCGGCACCTTGATGGAAGAGCTGTTCAAAAACGGCGTAACGCTGGTTGCGACGTCCAACATCGTGCCAGACGGTCTGTACAAAGACGGCTTGCAGCGTGCGCGCTTCTTGCCGGCCATTGCACTGATCAAGCAGAACACCGAAATCGTTAACGTCGACAGCGGTGTTGACTACCGTCTGCGTCACCTCGAGCAGGCAGAGTTGTTCCACTTCCCGTTGGATGAAGCCTCCGAGAAGAGCCTGCGCGAAAGCTTCAAGGCGCTGACGCACAATTCGACCCGGGCAATTGAAAACGACGATCTGATCATCGAAAATCGCACCATTCGCGCTCTTCGCACCTGCGATGACGTGGCCTGGTTCGACTTCCGTGAGCTGTGCGATGGCCCGCGCAGCCAGAATGACTACATCGAGCTTGGCAAAATCTTCAACGCCGTGATCCTCAGCGGTGTTGAACAGATGGACGTCAAAACCGACGACATCGCCCGACGCTTTATCAATATGGTCGACGAGTTCTATGACCGTAACGTCAAGCTGATCATCTCGGCACAAGTCGAGCTCAAGGATCTATATACCGGCGGGCGCCTGAACTTCGAGTTCCAGCGCACCCTCAGCCGTTTGCTGGAAATGCAGTCCCACGAATACCTGACCCGGGCGCATAAACCTTAATAGCCCGTGGGAGTGAGCCTGCTTGCGAAGTTCTTGTGATCTTCGCGAGCAGGCTCGCTCCCGCTTGCTTTCAGGTTTCGGCTGCCTTGAACCCCAGTCGCTGCAGGTGTTTGCCGACTTCTCGGCCAAGCCCTGAACCTATCAGTAGCCAGATCAGGATGCGCGCCTTGTATGGGCACAAAAGCCCGCACATCACCGCTCCGCGGTCGGTCAGGTCCAACTCGCTGCCGATAAACCCGCAAGACGCCTCGGCAGTCGAGCCTGAACCGGTTCGGGTGCCCACCAGAACCGGAATCTCCGTGGTGATCTGGTCAATCAGGTCTGCCCATTCGACACTTACGTTTCCGGCCCCGAAAGCGCTAACGACCAGCGCGTCATACCCCAGGGCAAGCACGTGTTCCAGTAGCACCGTATCGGCTGACAGCGATGCCTGCAGCAGTGCGACCTTGTGATGAATTGAGCGGGGTATGGGCAGCACTGTTCGTGCACACGCTTTGCGCAGATAGCAGGCACGGTGTTCGATCATCACCCCTGCGGGCCCGAAAAGCGGCGAACTAAAAGCCTCCAGTGCCATTGATGAACATTTGCGTACATGTTGCGCCTGATGAATCTGGGCGTTCATCACCACTAACACCCCACGCTTGCGACTGTGAGTGTCGAGCGCAACCCTGGAGGCGTCCAGCAGGTTGGCAGGGCCGTCCGGGCTCGGCTGATCGCTGGAGCGCATGGCACCGGTCAACACCAGCGGCACATCGGCGTTCCAGAGCAGATCCAGGAAAAATGCGCTTTCTTCCAGTGTGTCAGTGCCTTGGGTTATCACGATACCTTGCGCGCCCAGCTTCACTTGGTCCTGGGCCCAGATCAGCACCTCAAGCAGCAAGTTGAAACACAGAGATGCACTCGGCACCAGGCACAGAGTTTCGATGCGTACATCCAGCCCCTCGTGCAGCTGCGCCATACCGCTGAACAGGGCTTCGCCGGCCTTGGTTCCAGGTTGTGTGGCGCGCATGCTCACGGTGCCACCCAGGGCGCCGATGGCGAGAATAGGCAGGGTGGTGTGGTTGAGTTTCTGCGGCATGATGGATACCTCCGCCGGGAGCCGGTCAAACCTCTTTTTGTTATTGCCCTCTGTGGAGGGCGTTTTCATCAGAGGCTTTTCGGTAGGGCGGAGGAATCAGATTGTTCCGTTTGGCGTGTAGGTCAACGCTGTAAATTAAACAGACCTGATTTACGCCGCTTGCAGGAACTGTTGACGATATTGGTTCGGTGACAGCTCGGTGTGTTGGCGAAACAGCCGTGCAAAGAAGCTTGCGTCGTCATAGCCCACATCGTAACTGATGGTCTTGATGCTTTTGCGCGAGGCCGAGAGCAGGCCCTTGGCGGTTTCTATGCGCAGGCGTTGCAGGTAGTGCAAGGGTTTGTCACCCGTGGCCATCTGAAAGCGGCGCATGAAATTACGGATGCTCATGCCGTGTTCGCGAGCGACGTCTTCGAAGCGGAATTTGTCGGCGAAGTGGTCTTCGAGCCAATGCTGGATTTGCAGAATGATCACGTCCTGGTGCAGCTTTTGGCCGCCAAAGCCAATGCGTCCAGGGGTGTAGTTGCGCTGCACTTCGTAAAGAATGTCGCGGGCCACGGCCTGGGCGATGTTGGCGCCGCAGAAACGCTCGATCAGATAAATGTAGAGGTCGCAGGCTGAGGTCGGACCGCCGGCGCAGTAGAGATTGTCTGCGTCGGTAATGTGTTTGTCCTGGTTGAGTTGCACCAGCGGATAGCGCTTGGCGAACGTGTCGAAAAAGCGCCAGTAGGTGGTGGCCTCTTTGCCGTCGAGCAACCCGGCTTCGGCGAGCCAGAATACGCCGGTGGCCTCTGCGCACAAGACGGCGCCACGAGCATGCTGTTCGCGCAGCCACGGCAGAACTTGCGGATAACGCTGGCAGATAGTGCCGAAATCCTCCCCGAAGGCCGGGAGGATGATGATATCGGTGTCCTCCAGGCCGCCATCGACGGGGAGTACAACGTCGCTGAAGCTGATCGCGGGTTTGCCGTCAGGGCTGACCAGGCGTGTTTCGAAGGTGGGGGTGAGCCCTCGGCCCAGTTGCTTGCCGTGACGCAGGCTGGCGAGATGAAAGAAGTCCTTGGCATGCATCAGGGTCGAGGCGAATACCCGATCGATGGCCAAAATGCTGACACGCCGCAGGGGCGTGGAGAGTTGAGTAGACATAGACATTTTTGATTATTCTTATAGGTTAAATTGGTCAACTTACGGCTGGATCGTCTTATTTTTTTTCCTGTGTGTCTAGGGGTAAGGGCGGTTGCTTGTGCTTTTGCTTCTGTGGGAGCGGGCTGGCTCGCGACTCAGGCCCGCCCCAGCAGGGAGTAAGGCGGTTTGTTTAAGGCGCCGGGTTTGGCTGTTCCTTGTGGATCGCTTCGATGCCGGCGAGCACTTCATCGGACAATTTCAGGCTGAAACTGTCGATATTGCTTTTGAGCTGCGCCATCGTCGTCGCGCCAATAATGTTGCTGGTGACGAACGGTTGTTGCGTGACATAGGCCAAGGCCATTTGCGCCGGGTCCAGGCCATGTTCGCGGGCTAATGCGACATAACGCTCGCTGGCAGCCACGGCTTGCGGGTTTGAATAGCGCGAGAAGCGGCTGTAGAGGCTCAGGCGGCCCTTTGGCGGTTGTGCGCCGCCACTGTATTTGCCTGAGAGCATGCCGAACGCCAGGGGCGAATAGGCGAGCAGGCCGCATTGTTCGCGAATGGCAATTTCCGCCAGGCCGACTTCAAAGCTGCGGTTGAGCAGGTTATAGGGGTTCTGGATCGAAACGGCGCGTGGCCAGCCACGGCTTTCGGCCAGCTGCAAAAACTTCATGGTGGCCCACGGCGTTTCATTTGACAGGCCTATGTGGCGGATTTTGCCGGCCTTGACCTGTTCGTCCAGCGCTTCGAGGGTGTCTTCCAGAGGGGTGAAGTCTTCGTCGGCGTTGTGCTTGTAGCCAAGCTGGCCGAAAAAGTTGGTGCTGCGCTCGGGCCAATGCAGCTGGTAAAGGTCGATCCAGTCGGTTTGCAGGCGTTTGAGGCTGGCGTCCAGGGCTTGCACGATATGGGTGCGGTTATGCTTGAGGCTGCCGTCACGGATGTAGTCGATACCATTGCCGGGACCAGCGATCTTGCTGGCCAGTACCCAATCGGCACGATCGCCGCGTTCCTTGAACCAGTTACCGATATAGCGCTCGGTAGTGGCATAGGTTTCGGCCTTGGGCGGGACCGGGTACATCTCGGCGGTATCGATAAAATTGATGTTGGCGTTTTTTGCGTATTCGATCTGCTCGAAGGCTTCAGCCTGGGTGTTCTGCTCGCCCCAGGTCATGGTCCCGAGGGCGATTGCGCTTACGTCCAGATCGGTTCGGCCCAGCTTGCGATAGTCCATCGGGTGCTCCTTCGGGTAAACAAACATAAAAGCAGGTTGTAATTTTTTGCGCAATCTGGATAATTGCCGTCCTCTTTCTGCGGTGGAAGTGATGCGCCGCCCGCCGAAGAATCTTGCCGTTGAACGGACGCGCTGACCCGAGCCCCCGATAGCGTCTGTATCCGGCTGCCTTTGACTTGTCAAAGTACGCACTATTCAGTAAGATCCGCCGTCTAATTTACAGGGCGGCCCCTGAGGCTATAAAGAATGAAAACTTTTACTGCTAAACCGGAAACAGTTACGCGCGACTGGTTTGTCGTCGACGCTGCTGGCCAGACACTGGGTCGTCTGGCCACCGAAATCGCGAGCCGTCTGCGTGGCAAGCACAAGCCTGAATACACTCCGCACGTTGACACCGGTGACTACATCGTTGTTATCAATGCCGAGCAGATTCGTGTCACTGGTGCTAAAACCACTGACAAAATGTACTACTCTCACTCCGGTTTCCCGGGCGGGATTAAGTCGATCAACTTCGAAAAGCTGATCGCCAAAGCTCCTGAACGCGTGATCGAGACCGCGGTTAAAGGCATGCTGCCTAAAAACCCGCTGGGTCGCGACATGTACCGTAAGCTGAAAGTCTATGCGGGCGCTGTACACCCTCATACTGCTCAGCAGCCCCAAGAACTGAAGTTTTAACGGAATAGTTCATTATGTCGGCGACTCAAAACTACGGCACTGGCCGTCGTAAAACCGCAACTGCACGCGTTTTCCTGCGTCCAGGTACCGGTAACATCTCGATCAACAACCGCACTCTGGAGAATTTCTTCGGTCGCGAAACTGCCCGCATGGTAGTTCGTCAGCCGTTGGAACTGACTGAGACTGTCGAGAAATTCGACATCTACGTCACCGTGATCGGTGGTGGTGTAAGTGGTCAAGCTGGCGCAATCCGCCACGGTATCACTCGTGCACTGATGCAGTATGACGAAACCCTGCGTGGCGCTCTGCGCAAAGCTGGCTTCGTTACTCGCGATGCTCGTGAAGTTGAACGTAAGAAAGTCGGTCTGCGTAAAGCGCGTAAGCGTCCGCAGTACTCGAAGCGTTAATTCGCAGCTTCGTTCAAAAAAGCCCAGTCTCCTTCGGAGCTGGGCTTTTTTTATGGGTGATGATTTCTTGGTGTGACAACTTGCCACATCCAGCAAACGCCTATACTACAAGGCTTGTAGCCGCCCCAGAGCGGTAATTACCTTGTAAGACTAGGGGCTTTTCATTACCATTCTGCAAAATTTTTATAAGTTCAGATGCAAATTTAGTAGATGCCTGATTTAACAGGCCACAAAGCTGATGGGAGAGGACTGAATGAGCAATGACGGCGTAAATGTCGGCCGGCGTCGCTTCCTCGTAGCAGCCACATCCGTGGTGGGTGCTGCAGGAGCGGTGGGGGCGGCGGTCCCGTTCGTGGGGTCGTGGTTTCCCAGTGCCAAGGCAAAAGCCGCGGGCGCACCGGTAAAAGTGAATATTGCAAAGATCGAGCCAGGGCAGCAGATGATTGCTGAGTGGCGTGGTCAGCCTGTATTCATTGTCCGCCGCACCGAGGAAATCCTGGCGAATCTGAAAAAGATTGAAGGGCAGCTAGCTGATCCTGAGTCCTTGAGTTCTGATCAACCTGAAAACTCAAAAAACGAGTGGCGGTCTATCAAGCCAGAAGTTTTGGTGTTGATCGGTATTTGTACTCACCTGGGTTGCTCGCCTACTTTCCGTCCGGAGGTCGCACCTGTCGACCTGGGCAAGGATTGGGTCGGGGGTTATTTCTGCCCTTGTCATGGTTCGCACTATGACCTGGCCGGCCGCGTCTACAAGTCGCAACCTGCGCCGCTGAACCTGCCAGTGCCTCCTTACTACTATGTAGATGGCAGTGACAGCATCATTGTCGTTGGCCTTGAAGGGGAGAGCGCGTAATGAGCAAGTTCATGGATTGGGTAGATGCCCGCTTCCCCGCTACCAAGATGTGGGAAGACCATCTCAGCAAGTATTACGCGCCGAAGAACTTCAACTTCTTCTACTTTTTTGGCTCCCTCGCATTGCTCGTTCTGGTTAACCAGATCGTTACCGGTGTGTGGCTGACCATGAGCTACACGCCGTCGGCAGAAGAAGCTTTTGCTTCTGTCGAATACATCATGCGTGACGTTGAATACGGCTCCATTTTGCGCTATCTGCACTCAACGGGTGCGTCGGCGTTCTTTATTGTCGTGTATCTGCACATGTTCCGTGGCTTGCTCTACGGCTCGTACCAGAAGCCGCGTGAGCTGGTCTGGCTGTTCGGCATGATGATTTATCTGGCGCTCATGGCTGAAGCCTTCATGGGCTACCTGCTGCCTTGGGGTCAAATGTCCTACTGGGGCGCCCAGGTGATCATCTCGCTGTTCGGTGCGATTCCGGTTATCGGTAACGACCTGACCCAGTGGATTCGTGGTGACTACCTGATTTCCGGTATTACCCTGAACCGCTTCTTTGCCTTGCACGTGGTGGCCTTGCCTATCGTGATTCTGGGTCTGGTAGTGCTGCACGTTCTGGCCTTGCACGAAGTCGGGTCCAACAACCCGGACGGCGTGGACATTAAAAAGCATAAAGACGAAAACGGCGTACCGCTGGATGGCATTCCCTTCCACCCGTACTACACCGTGAAAGATATCGTCGGCGTGGTGGTGTTCCTGTTTATCTTCTGCTCGATTGTGTTCTTCTTCCCGGAAATGGGTGGTTACTTCCTGGAAAAACCGAACTTTGAACAGGCTAACGCCTTTAAAACGCCGGAACACATTGCGCCTGTCTGGTACTTCACACCGTTCTACGCGATCTTGCGAGCCATCCCGGACAAGCTGCTTGGCGTCATTGCCATGGGCGCCGCGATTGCCGTTCTGTTCGTGCTGCCTTGGCTTGACCGCAGCCCTGTTAAATCCATGCGCTACAAAGGCTGGATGAGCAAGGTGTGGCTGTGGGTGTTCTGCATCTCGTTCGTGATTCTGGGCGTGCTGGGTGTACTGGCGCCAACCCCGGGCCGTACGCTGCTGTCGCAAGTGTGTACGTTCCTGTACTTCGCTTACTTCATTCTGATGCCGTTCTACACCAGGCTTGAGAAGACCAAACCGGTTCCGGAAAGGGTGACTGGCTGATGAAAAAGCTATTTGCTGTATTGATGCTTGCGGTGATGCCTGTGTTCTCCTTCGCGGCTGAACAGGGTGTGCACCTCGACAAGGTCGACATCGATGTTTCTGACAAGGCTGCCATGCAGGACGGCGCGCGTACGTTCGCCAACTACTGCATGGGCTGTCACAGCGCCAAGTTCCAGCGCTACGAGCGTGTAGCAGACGACCTGGGTATTCCCCATGAAGTCATGCTCGATAACCTGGTGTTCACCGGTGCCAAGATTGGCGACCACATGAACATCGGTATGCAGCCTGCTGACGCCAAGGCCTGGTTCGGTGCTGCACCGCCAGACCTGACGCTGGTAGCTCGTGTACGTGGTACTGACTGGCTGTACAGCTACCTGCGTTCCTTCTATGAAGACCCGTCCCGCCCTTGGGGTGTGAACAACAAGGTCTTCCCGAACGTAGGTATGCCGAACGTTCTGGCGCCGCTGCAAGGTCGTCAGGTTGTAGGCTGCAAGCAAGTACAGATCGTCGAAGACGGCAAGAAGCAGTATGATCCGCTCACCGGCACACCTTTGACACATGAAGCGTGCGACCAGCTGACAGTGCTGCCAAAAACCGGCGCGCTGACTGAAGAGCAGTTCGATGAGAAGATCAAGAACCTTGTGACCTTCCTGGCCTACTCGGCCAACCCGGTGAAGCTGGAGCATCAGCGCATCGGTACTTACGTGCTGCTCTACCTGGCCTTCTTCTTTGTATTCGCTTATCTGCTCAAGCGCGAATACTGGAAAGATGTGCACTGATATAGTTACACGCATTGCTGTTAATCGTGCGCGCCCGAGGGTGTCTCTGAAAAGGTAACAGTGCAGGACAAGTGGCAAGCGGGGTCCAACGACCTCGTTTGCCCAGGTTCTGCGGTTATCGGAGGCTTCCCTTGGGCGCGTTCGTTTTTCCGCTCCCGATAATTTCAACAAGCGAGGAGGACCGCCATGGGCGTGACCAATCGGTTGGCCTGTTACTCCGACCCCGCCGACCACTATTCCCACCGAGTACGCATTGTGCTCGCAGAGAAAGGTGTCAGCGCCGAGATCATCAGTGTGGAGGCGGGCCGTCAGCCGCCGAAGCTGATCGAAGTGAACCCTTACGGCAGCCTGCCAACCCTGGTCGATCGTGACCTGGCGTTGTGGGAGTCGACTGTGGTGATGGAATATCTGGATGAGCGTTACCCGCATCCGCCGTTATTACCGGTTTATCCGGTGGCGAGGGCCAATAGCCGTCTGCTGATCCATCGCATTCAGCGCGACTGGTGTGGGCTGGTGGATTTGATTCTGGATTCGCGCACCAAAGAGCCTGCCCGTGTTCAAGCGCGCAAAGAGCTGCGTGAGAGCCTGACAGGTGTGTCTGCGTTATTTTCAGATAAACCTTTTTTCCTCAGTACCGAGCTAAGTCTGGTCGACTGCTGCCTATTGCCGATACTCTGGCGTTTGCCCATTCTGGGCATTGAATTGCCGCGGCCAGCCAAGCCGTTGCTCGATTATATGGAGCGCCAGTTTGCGCGTGAGACTTTCCAGGCGAGTTTGTCTGAAGTCGAACGCGACATGCGCTAAGGCTTTAGGAGCCCTCGATGAATTCAAGTCGACCTTATCTGGTGCGTGCGCTGTATGAGTGGATCGTTGATAACGACTGCACTCCGCACATGCTGGTTAACTCTGACTACCCGAAGGTACAAGTGCCTGCGGGTTTTGCCAGTGACGGGCAGATTGTCCTGAATGTTTCGCCAACCGCCGTGCGTCAACTGCACATGGACAACGAAGCAGTGAGCTTTGAAGGGCGTTTTGGTGGTGTGCCACACACGTTGTACGTGCCTATCCCTGCGATCTTGGGCGTTTACGCTCGAGAGAACGGCCAAGGCATGGTGTTTGACCTGGAAGAGCCTCTAGGGGGTGATGACGAGGTTGAGCCGGATGACGATGGGCCGCAACCCGAGCCGCCGCGCCCTACGGGCCGGCCAAGCTTGAAAGTGGTCAAGTAATAAAAAAGGCGACCTGAGAAGGTCGCCTTTTTTGTGTCTGGCAGTTGGGTGCTGTCAGTCGATGTACTCGAACAGTTTGACGATTTTCTGCACCCCGGAAACACCCTGCACCAGACTGGTGGCGCGGGCAGCTTCTTGCTTGGTTACCAGGCCAAGCATGTAGACGATACCGTTTTCGGTGACGATCTTGATCCGTGAGCCGGGAATTGCGTTGTCGGTCAGCATCTGAGTCTTGATCTTGGTGGTCAGCCAGGCGTCGTTGTTAC
The DNA here is from genome assembly GCF_025426255.1 of Pseudomonas fragi. Taxonomy (GTDB): domain Bacteria; phylum Pseudomonadota; class Gammaproteobacteria; order Pseudomonadales; family Pseudomonadaceae; genus Aquipseudomonas; species Aquipseudomonas kulmbachensis. The sequence goes on from NZ_CP104861.1 coordinate 851,350, forward strand.
GCGCAAGGATCGACGACGGGGCCATGACTTGCAGCTCGTTATTGACCTTTTTGACCCGCTGAACGGCGGCAGCAGCCTGCTCTGCCTGGGCCTTGAGGTCGGCGCGCGGGGTTTGGCCTGCGAGCAGTACGATGCCGTTGTAGCTGGTGACAACGATATGCGAACCGGTGTCCAGATCCGGGCTGGCCTTGGCCACGTTCACGGCGACCTTGGTTTCGATCAGGGAGTCGTCGATCTTGCTGCCGAAAGTGCGCGTGCCGCGGTCATCTTCAATGGGCTTGTCGCGGGTGGCTGTCAGTACCGAGCTGCAGCCGGCAGTCAGGCCGAGGCATAACGTCAGCGCGACAAGGCTAAGGCGATTAAAAGTCATTCTTCACTCCCGAACAGTTGGCTGTCGATCAGATCGCACAAGCAGTGGATCGCCAGCAGGTGGACTTCTTGAATACGTGCAGTGACATTGGACGGGACGCGAATTTCGACGTCCTCGGGCAGCAGCAGTGAGGCCATGCCGCCGCCATCGCGGCCAGTCATGGCAACGACGATCATTTCACGATCATGCGCGGCTTGAATGGCCTGGATGATGTTTGCCGAGTTGCCGCTGGTGGAAATAGCCAGCAGCACGTCGCCGGGTTGGCCTAGTGCGCGAATCTGTTTGGAGAAGATCTCGTTGAAGCTGTAATCGTTGGCGATCGATGTGATCGTCGAAGTATCTGTGGTCAGCGCAATGGCGGGCAGGCTTGGGCGCTCGCGTTCAAAGCGGTTGAGCAGTTCGGATGAAAAGTGCTGGGCGTCACCTGCTGATCCGCCATTGCCGCACGAAAGCATTTTGCCCTCATTGAGCAGGGCGTTAACCATCACCTGGCTGGCTTGCTCGATATGGGGGGCGAGCACTTCCATGGCCTGCTGCTTGGTGTCGATGCTGGCCTGAAAAAGCTGGCGAATCCGGGATTGCATGTCCATCTATGTGACCTTAAGTAGGGCGGCTGGTCGGGCGTGATCCAGGTGTTCCTGAGTGACTTCCCGGCACAAAAATGTGCAGCCAGCAAAGCAAAGCAAAATCGTTTAAAAAAGGGTGCTGGAATCGGCCTGGCAGCGTTATTGGCTGTCAAAGGCATTCCGTAGCCAGTTCAATTGGGGTGTTGCGCTGTCCATGGTCACCACGTCAAATCGGCATGGGTGATTGGCCCAGCGCGTCTGGCGCTGTAAAAAATACTGAGCGGCAAGTATCAGCTTTTGTCGCTTGCGAGCGTCAATGCTGGCCAGTGCGCCACCCCATTGCGCGTGTTGTCGGTAACGAACTTCGACGAATACTACTGTATCGCCGTCAAGCATGACCAGATCCAGCTCGCCACGCTTGCATGACCAGTTCTGCGCCAACAGGCGCAAACCCTGTTGCTCAAGATGCCGCAACGCCAGGCGTTCGGCATCCTTGCCAGTTTGCTGGCTTGAGCGCTCGGGCATCAGTTAGGAGTATCAGGCAGGCGTTGAGGCTGGCCATTGGTGAACTCGGCCCACGGCAGTTGACGCTCTACACGTTGCGCCGGGCTCATGCTCAGGCTGCCTGACAAGCCGTCAATCCGGCTATCGGGCAGGGCTTTCAACTGGCCCAGGCTCGATGTCAGGCGATAGGCGTCGATGCCCATTGCATACAGGCGCCCCAGGCTGCCGCCGGCTTGTGGCCATTGCGCTGTTACTTGCTGGCGCAACGGGTTTGCAGGGTCGAGCAGCCAAGGTGTTTCACAAAAACGGATACCGTTCATGTCGTTGTACTGATTTTGGTCGCCGCTGGCACTGAATACATGGGAGGTCGCGTAAACCGGGATGTCGCCTGCGTACTGGTAGTTCAGGGTCGGTTTGATCTGCTGGGCCTGCTGAGGGGTAGCGGCCAGGAAGATAAATTCCATGTCGTGGCGACGCGAAGGTTCGGCAGCACTGCCACCGGTTTTACGCAGTTGCACCAGGTCAGCGACCTGCTGGGCCAGTGCTACGGGCTTGTCGATATGCTCAACGCCGACGATGGTGCCGCCATGGGCTTCCCATTCCTGGCGGAACGCCTTGAGTACGCGATTGCCCCACTCGCCGACGGGCACCATGGCGCCAGCACGGGTCAGGCCGTCGGCCCGGGCGCGGCGAGCCACTTCGCGGGCTTCATCTTCAGCCGCCAGACCGAACTGGAACAGTTGTGCGGGGGCTTGTGCGCCCTCGCTGTAGTTCAGAGCCAGGGTGGTGATTGGCAGCTGTTGGCGGGTGCTGAGCTGTTTGACCAGTGGTTTTTCCAGCGGTCCCACCACCAGTTGCACGCCATCGGCTTGCGCCTTGCGATAGAACTCATCCAGCGATGTCAGGCGCGAGCTGTCATAGAACTGAATGCTCGGCGGGTTTTGTCCGGCCTGTTGAGCCTGGTAGTGGGCAGCCATAAAACCATCACGCAGTGCTTTGCTGACTGAGGCCAGTTGGCCCTCTTGTGGCAGCAGCAAGGCAATTTTGGTCAGCGGCTGGCTGGCCAGCTCCTTGAGTTTGATCAGCGGTGTTGGCAGTTGGATGGCAGCCGGATGAGCGGGGTTCTGTGCGCGCCATTGATCGATGGCGTTTTGCTGATCCTGCAAGGTGCCAGCGCTCTTGACGGCCAATGCCAGGGACATCCATCCACCCAGTACATCGTTGCTCTGCGTGCGCAGTTGATCGACCGGCAAGGCGGCAACCAGTGCCCAAATGGCTTCATTGTTACTGTTGGCGGCATCGCCGGTCAGGCTTGAGCTCATCGCTGCGCGTTCGCGTGCGGCCGCCAGCGTCTGGCCGTCGGCCTCAAGGGCGCGGGCGTGAACGGTGTGCGTGCGTACTTGCAAGTCGGCTGGCAGCTCGCCGAGAACCGACATGCTCGGGTGGCTCAGTGCAGTCAGCGCGGCCTTGGGGTCGTTGCGGCTCATTGCCAGCTCAGCTGTCAGCGTGCTGGCAAATACTTGCTGGGCGGGTTTGAGCTGATCCAGCGGAACCAGGGCCAAAATCTGTGTGGCGCGGGTATTGTTCTGCTGGCGCAGAGCAAGGTCGGCAGCTGACAAGCGCAGCAGCGCGGCCTTCTCCGGATTTGTGCTCTCGGATGCCTGCTGGAGCAGTTGCTCAAGGCTGGCGTCCGGGGTCCGTGGAAGTTCGCCAAGGCTGGACGAGGGCGAGCTGGCGCAAGCCGCCAACAGGGCAGCAAGGCAGAGGGCAGTGAACAGCCGCAGGCAAGCGATCATGTAGTGTTCCTGATACTCGATCAAATGAGTGGAGAAGTGTACCCAAGCGTTGGCCGGGGCGCGATGTTACCGGCAATAAAGCCTGAATTTAGATGAGTTCTGTACGTTGTAACGGTGAAAGTTTACCCGGTTGGCGCTTTGTAGCCTGCAGGGTGGGTGCGTTCATGAGGGCTCTACGCGCTACAATGGCGCCTTTAACTCTTATGAGGTGTGCGTTTTGACTGCTCCAGGTGATTTGAATTCCGTTCTTGGCTCACTTTATGTGGTGGCCACGCCCATCGGTAACCTGGACGACATCAGTGCGCGTGCCCTCAAGGTGCTGCGTGACGTGTCGCTGATTGCGGCCGAAGACACGCGCCACTCCTTGCGCTTGCTGCAACATTTCGGCATTTCCACGCCGCTGGGTGCCTGTCACGAGCACAACGAGCGTGATGAGGGTAGCCGCTTCATTCAGCGTTTGCTGGCGGGTGAAGATGTTGCACTGATCTCCGATGCCGGTACGCCGTTGATCTCCGATCCGGGTTATCACCTCGTGCGTCAGGCGCGCGCTGCCGGGGTCAGGGTTGTGCCTGTGCCGGGTGCCTGCGCCTTGATTGCCGCCCTGTCTGCGGCGGGATTGCCTTCTGATCGCTTTATCTTTGAAGGGTTCTTGCCTGCCAAGGCTGTTGGGCGTCGCTCGCGCCTGGAATTACTGAAAGAAGAACCGCGCACGCTGATTTTTTATGAGGCGCCGCACCGTATTCTTGAATGTCTGCAAGATCTTGAGCTGGTATTTGGCCCTGACCGTCCGGCGTTGCTGGCGCGTGAGCTGACCAAAACCTTCGAAACACTCAAGGGGTTGCCGCTGTCCGAGTTGCGCGCATTTGTTGAAGGCGACAGTAATCAGCAGCGCGGTGAGTGTGTTGTGCTGGTTGCAGGCTGGACTGCACCTGAAACGGACGAAGTGGTCAGCAGTGAAGCCATGCGTATTCTCGATCTGTTGCTTAAAGAGATGCCACTCAAGCGTGCGGCGGCACTTGCGGCTGAAATAACGGGTGAGCGCAAAAATGTGCTGTATCAAGTTGCGTTGGAAAAGCAAAAAGTTGAGTAATGACTAGTAGTAAGTGATGGCATTTTGATGTCTTTGTGTGTTTGAACCTGCTGTTAAAGGCTGCGAGTCGGGTAAATGAAGCAGTCTTGCGGCTTTTAACGCTTGTTCTATACGCTCTGTACAGTTAACCTTCGCGCCGGAGAGTCGATTGGACAGTCGCTGCCTTCTATGAAAATTAGAGGGGGGAGGAAAGTCCGGGCTCCATAGGGCGAAGTGCCAGGTAATGCCTGGGAGGCGTGAGCCTACGGAAAGTGCCACAGAAAATAACCGCCTAAGTGCTTCGGCACCGGTAAGGGTGAAAAGGTGCGGTAAGAGCGCACCGCACGACTGGCAACAGTTCGTGGCTAGGTAAACCCCACTTGGAGCAAGACCAAATAGGGTTCCAAGGCGTGGCCCGCGCTGGAACCGGGTAGGTTGCTAAAGATGTCCAGTGATGGCCATCGTAGACGAATGACTGTTCACGACAGAACCCGGCTTACAGATCGACTCTCCACCTTTTTCTCTTCTGCTTGCCATGCAGGCAGATTGCTACACCCGCAATCGCTTAATCCCCTCGCAATCTTTTACAAGAACATTCCCGACGTAATGCCAAAAAGTTCTTACTCTTAACAAACTACTTTAAGTTTGAAGACTAGAGCATTGAATTTGTTGCGCGTAGCTCGTCAAAAAACCCTCCCGCTTACTGCTCCACGTCTATTTCCCCTCCTAAATCTCAGTAATGTAAGGGTTTTCCTGTGGGCCGCTCCTTGACGGTGTGGTGGGCGCATTCCTATAGTGTGCATAAGTGGTGGAAAGTGGCATAAAGTGGGTTTTTTAGACGTAAAACGCTAATATTTGGAGAAGCGATCAATGTTTCGCGGAGCCAACGCAATCAGTCTCGATGCCAAGGGCCGTCTCGCAATGCCGAGCCGGTACCGCGACGAGTTGATTTCGCGTAGTTCCGGACAACTGATCGTGACCATAGATGCGGTCGATCCCTGCTTATGTGTGTATCCACTTGATGAGTGGGAACTGATTGAAACCAAGCTGCGGGCGTTGCCTTCGTTGCGTGAAGAAAACCGCCGTTTGCAACGTCTGTTGATTGGTAATGCCGTCGATCTTGAGCTCGATGGCAGTGGTCGTTTTCTGGTGCCGCCGCGTTTGCGTGAATATGCCAAGTTGGATAAGCGCGCGATGTTGGTGGGGCAGTTAAACAAGTTTCAACTGTGGGACGAGGATGCCTGGGAAGCTGTTTCTGCCGCTGACCTTGCAGCCATTCAACAACCGGGCGCCATGCCTGACGAACTGCGTGATTTAATTCTGTGACTATAGATAGCGGCTTCAACCACATCACCGTACTGCTCGACGAAGCCGTAGAGGCTCTCGCCGTACGTCCTGATGGATGCTATCTGGATGGCACCTTCGGTCGCGGCGGACATAGCCGCCTGATTCTCCAGAAGCTTGGTCCCGAGGGGCAACTGCTCGGGTTTGATAAAGATCCACAGGCAATTGCCACCGGGCAAGCGCTAGCGGCCGAAGACGGCCGCTTTGTTATTGTGCAGCGCAGCTTTGCTGAAATGGGATCCGAAATTGCCGATCGCGGTCTGGCCGGCAAAGTAGACGGTATCCTGCTCGATCTGGGCGTGTCTTCGCCGCAGCTTGACGATCCTGAACGCGGCTTCAGTTTTATGAATGACGGCCCGCTGGATATGCGCATGGACCCGGATCGCGGGATCAGCGCTGCCGAGTTCGTCAACAGTGCATCCCAGGAAGAAATTGCCCGCGTATTCAAGGAATATGGCGAAGAGCGCTTTTCCGGGCGCATGGCGCGTGCTGTTGTAGAGCGTCGCGTTATCAAGCCCTTTGAGCGCACTGGTGACCTTGCTGAAGTCCTGAAAGTGGCCAATCCGGCCTGGGAAAAAGGCAAGCACCCGGCAACCCGCACCTTCCAGGGTTTGCGCATTCACGTAAACAACGAGCTGGGCGACCTTGAAGCAGGCCTTGAGGCTGCATTGGAGTCTCTGGCAATCGGCGGCCGTCTGGTCGTGATCAGCTTCCACTCCCTTGAAGATCGCATCGTCAAATTGTTCATGCGCAAGTTGGTCAAGGGCGAACCTGACAACCTGCCGCGTGGCTTGCCGGTTCAGCACGTCGCGTTTGTGCCGAAAATCAAAATTCATGGCAAGGCCCAGACTGCCTCTGACGCAGAACTCAAAGCCAACCCGCGCTCGCGCAGCGCTGTAATGCGCGTCGCGGAGAAGCTTCGTTGAACAAGCTCTTCGCCAAACCACTTCCCGGCGGAAGTTTTTTCATGCTGCTGCTATTTATTGGCGTGCTGGTTTCGGCTGTGGGCGTTTCTTACAGCGCCCACTGGAACCGCCAACTGCTCAACACCCTGTACGGGGAGTTGAGCGTGCGTGACAAGGCGCAAGCAGAGTGGGGCCGTTTGATTCTCGAGCAGAGCACCTGGACGGCCCATAGCCGTATCGAAACACTGGCCAGCGAACAACTGAAAATGCGCATTCCGGGCGCAGCAGAAGTTCGAATGGTGGCGCCATGATCAAACTCGAGGGCGCACTCTATCCGTGGCGTTTTCGTGTGGTGCTGGGATTGCTGGCACTGCTGGTAAGCGCTATCGCGTGCCAAATCGTTTATCTGCAAGTGATCGACCACGACTTCCTCAAGGGCCAGGGCGATGCACGCAGCTTGCGTCATATCCCGATTCCTGCGCACCGTGGCCTGATTACTGACCGCAATGGCGAACCGCTGGCCGTGAGTACGCCGGTGACCACCCTGTGGGCCAATGCCAAGGAAATGCAGGTAGCCAAGGACCGTTGGCCAGCCTTGGCGCACGCGCTTGGGCAAGACCCTAAAGTGCTGACAGCGCGGCTGGAGCAGCAAGCCAACAAAGAATTTATCTACCTGGTCCGGGGCCTGACTCCTGAACAGGGCCAAGTCGTGCTCGACCTCAAAGTGCCGGGCGTTTATGGCATTGAAGAGTTCCGCCGCTTTTACCCTGCGGGTGAAGTGACGGCGCACATGGTCGGCTTTACCGACATCGATGACAAAGGTCGTGAAGGTGTCGAACTGGCCTATGACGAGTGGCTGGCCGGGGTTCCAGGCAAGCGGCAAGTGATCAAGGACCGACGCGGGCGTCTGATCAAAGACGTGCAAGTGACCAAAAACGCCAAGGCAGGGAAGACCTTGGCGTTATCGATTGACCTGCGCCTGCAATACCTGGCCAACCGCGAACTGCGCAACGCGCTGGTCGAGAACGGTGCCAAGGCTGGCAGCCTGGTGATCATGGACGTGAAGACCGGCGAAATTCTGGCCATGGTCAACCAGCCCACCTACAACCCCAACAACCGTCGCAACCTGCAACCGGCGATGATGCGTAACCGCGCCATGATCGACGTGTTTGAGCCGGGCTCCACGGTAAAACCGATTTCGATGAGTGCTGCACTGGAAACCGGGCGCTGGAAGCCGACCGACAAGGTTGAGGTTTATCCGGGCACGTTGCAGTTGGGCAAATACACCATTCGTGACGTATCCCGTACCGAAGGTCCGGTCCTCGACCTGACCGGTATTCTGATCAACTCCAGTAACGTGGGCATGAGCAAGGTAGCCTTCGATATTGGTGGCGAAGCGATCTTCCGCCAAATGGCCAAGATGGGCCTGGGACAAGACACCGGCCTGGGCTTCCCGGGTGAACGTGTCGGCAACCTGCCCAACTACCGCGAGTGGCGCAAGGCAGAAACCGCGACCCTGTCTTACGGCTACGGCGTGTCCGTCACCGCGATCCAGTTGGTTCACGCTTTCTCGGCATTGGCCAACAACGGCAAGCTTGCCCCGTTAACGCTGCTTAAAACCGACAAGCCGCCACAGTCCGTACAGGTCATGCCTGAAAAAGTAGCGAAGACAGTTCAGGGCATGCTCCAGGAAGTTATCGAAAACCCGCGTGGTGTATGGCGTGCCAAGGTTCCGGCGTATCACGTCGGCGGCAAGTCAGGTACGGCGCGTAAAACATCGTCCGGTGGCGTCAAAGGCTACGCGGTGAACTCTTACCGTTCGCTGTTCGCTGGCTTCGGCCCGATGAGCGACCCGCGTTACGCAATCGTTGTGGTTATCGATGAGCCGAGCAAGGCGGGCTACTTCGGTGGTCTGGTCTCCGCTCCGGTATTCAGTAAAGTCATGTCCGGCACTCTGCGTCTGATGAACGTGTCCCCGGATAACCTGCCAACGGCAGCGGAGCAACAAGCAGCGGCAACCGCTGCAGCAGCCAAAGGAGGGCGCGGCTAATGTCCCTGAGTCTGAACAAGATTTTCCCTCACGCCGGTCACGATCTGCTTATTCGTGAGTTGACCCTCGACAGTCGCAACGTGCGCGCAGGTGATTTGTTCCTTGCGGTGCCCGGCGGCAAGCTCGATGGCCGTGAACATATAGCTGATGCTTTGAAGCGCGGCGCTGCTGCGGTGGCCTATGAAGTGGACGGTGCTGATGTACTGCCTATCTCGGCAGTTCCGCTGATTCCGGTAAAAGGCCTGGCGGCCCAGTTGTCGGATATTGCCGGGCGTTTTTATGGCGAGCCAAGCCGTCACCTCAATCTGGTTGGCGTGACCGGCACCAACGGCAAGACCAGCGTCACTCAGCTGGTGGCGCAAGCGCTTGACCTGCTGGGTCAGCACTGCGGCATCGTCGGCACATTGGGCACTGGCTTTTATGGTGCGCTGCAAAGCGGTCGCCATACCACGCCGGACCCAATTGCTGTTCAGGCCATGTTGGCCGACCTGAAAAAGGCCGGGGCCAAGGCGGTTGCCATGGAGGTTTCCTCCCATGGTCTGGATCAGGGCCGGGTCAGTGCATTGGCGTTCGACGTCGCGGTGCTGACCAACCTGTCCCGCGACCACCTGGATTACCACGGCACGATGGAGGCTTACGCCGCCGCCAAAGCCAAGCTGTTTGCCTGGCCGGATTTGCGTTGCCGGGTGCTGAATCTGGACGACCAGTTCGGTCGCCAACTGGCCTCTGAAAAGCACGACTCGCGCTTGATCAGCTACAGCCTTGAAGACAGCAGCGCTACGTTGTATTGCCGCGATGCGACTTTCGATGACGACGGCGTGCGCGCCACGGTGGTGACTGCCCAAGGTGAGCACCTTCTGCGTAGCGCCTTGCTCGGACGCTTCAACCTGAGCAACGTGCTGGCCGCTGTTGGCGCCTTGTTGGGGTTGGATTACGCACTGGACGAAATTCTCGCCGTGCTGCCAAGGCTGGAAGGTCCGGTCGGCCGCATGCAGCGTCTGGGCGGCGGCAGCAAACCGCTGGTGGTGGTCGACTATGCCCACACCCCGGACGCGCTGGAAAAAGTATTGCTGGCGCTGCGCCCTCATGCCAAAGGCAAGCTGCTGTGCCTGTTCGGCTGTGGCGGCGACCGTGATCGCGGCAAGCGTCCGTTGATGGCGCAAGTGGTTGAGCGTTTGGCTGACGGGGTTCTGGTCACTGACGACAACCCACGTTCAGAAGCCCCTGCGCAAATTTTTGATGACATCCGTGTTGGCTTTGTTGCGCCGCAGAACGTCACGTTTTTGGCAGGTCGCGGTGATGCCATCGCTCAAATCATTGCCGGTGCCAGCGTCGAAGACGTGATCGTGCTGGCAGGTAAAGGTCACGAGGACTATCAGGAAATCAACGGCGAACGCCACGACTTCTCTGATCTGGTCGAAGCCGAAAAAGCGCTCAATAGCTGGGAGGCGGCTCATGCTTAAGCCTCTGTTGTTGAGTGAAGTTGCCGTTGCCCTGCAGGGGCGTGTGGTTGAGGCGGACTGCCGCTTCAATGGCGTCAGTATCGACAGCCGGGCGATCACCAAGGGGCAGTTGTTTATTGCACTGACCGGTCCGCGCTTTGATGGCCACGATTACCTGAATGAAGTTGCAGCCAAGGGCGCTGTTGCGGCCTTGGTCGAGCGCGAAGTGCCCGAGTCGACGTTGCCACAACTGGTGGTCAAGGATACCCGCGAAGCCCTGGGCCGATTGGGTGCGCTCAATCGTGCCGGTTATGACAAGCCGGTTGCGGCCATTACCGGTTCCAGTGGCAAGACCACCGTCAAGGAAATGCTTGCCTGCATTCTGCGTACCCGTGGCCCGGTGCTGGCGACCAAAGGCAATTTGAACAATGATCTGGGCGTGCCGCTGACGCTGCTCGAACTGACATCGGAGCACACGGCTGCGGTAATCGAGTTGGGTGCTTCGCGTGTTGGCGAGATCGCTTATACCGTCGCCATGACCAAGCCGCATGTTGCCGTGCTCAATAATGCTGGCACCGCTCATGTGGGCGAGTTCGGCGGGCCGGAAAAAATCGTCGAGGCCAAGGGCGAGATTATTGAAGGGCTGGATGCTGATGGCATCGCGGTTCTGAATCTGGATGACAAGGCATTCGCCATCTGGAACAACCGGGCTGCCGGGCGCAAGGTGCTCAGCTTCGCACTCGCCAACCCTCAGGCTGACTTTTATGCCAGCGATCTGACCCGCGATGCACGGGGTTGCCCAGGTTTCACATTGCACAGCCCGCTGGGTGCCGAACCGGTTCAACTGAACCTGCTGGGCAACCATAATGTGGCTAATGCATTGGCTGCGGCGGCAGCCGCACATGCCTTGGGTGTCTCGTTGTTTGGCATCAAAACCGGTCTTGAAGCTGTGTTGCCGGTCAAGGGCCGTGCGGTCGCGCAAATGACTGGCACAGGTCTGCGAATTATTGATGACACTTACAACGCAAACCCCACCTCAATGTGTGCTGCCGTTGATATACTCGCCGCCTTTTCCGGCCGCACCGTCCTGGTGCTCGGAGATATTGGCGAACTGGGTGAGTGGGCGGAGCAAGGACATCGTGAAGTAGGCGCTTATGCCGCCGACAAAGTTTCAGCGCTCTATGCGGTGGGACCCATGATGGCTCATGCCGTCACAGCATTTGGACACCAGGCTCGTCACTTCGCCAATCAGGCTGACCTGATCAAGGCGCTTCGCGCTGAGCACGAAACAAACACCACTATTTTGATCAAGGGCTCGCGCAGCGCAGCGATGGAAAACGTCGTTGCGGCTTTGTGCGGTTCCAGCGGGGAGAAACATTAATGCTGCTGCTGCTAGCGGAGTATCTGCAACAGTTCTACAAAGGCTTCGGGGTCTTCCAGTACCTGTCCCTGCGCGGGATTCTCGGGGTACTGACCGCGTTAACCTTGTCGCTGTGCCTGGGGCCGTGGATGATCCGCACCCTGCAAAACCGTCAGATCGGCCAATCGGTACGTAATGACGGCCCGCAATCGCATTTGTCCAAATCCGGCACCCCGACCATGGGTGGTGCACTGATTCTGTCGGCGATCACTATCAGCACGCTGTTGTGGGCTGACTTGAGCAACCGTTATGTGTGGGTCGTGATGATCGTGACCCTGCTGTTCGGCGCCATCGGCTGGGTTGACGACTACCGCAAGGTAATCGAGAAAAACTCCCGTGGCCTTCCGAGTCGCTGGAAGTACTTCTGGCAGTCGGTGTTCGGTCTGGGTGCAGCGATCTTCTTGTACATGACGGCGCCAAGCGCGGTTGAAACCACGCTGATCCTGCCAATCCTCAAAGATGCCAGCATCCCGTTGGGTATCGGCTTTGTGGTACTGACCTACTTCGTGATCGTCGGTTCGAGCAACGCGGTCAACCTGACTGACGGCCTCGATGGCCTGGCGATCATGCCTACCGTAATGGTCGGCGGCGCGCTGGGGATCTTCTGCTACCTGTCGGGTAACGTGAAATTCGCCGACTACCTGCTGATCCCGTATGTGCCGGGCGCAGGTGAGTTGATTGTGTTCTGTGGCGCATTGATAGGCGCCGGTCTCGGGTTCTTGTGGTTCAACACTTACCCGGCACAAGTCTTCATGGGTGATGTCGGCGCACTGGCGCTGGGCGCTGCCCTGGGCACTATCGCGGTGATCGTGCGTCAGGAAATCGTGCTGTTCATCATGGGCGGTGTGTTCGTGATGGAAACCCTGTCCGTGGTGATCCAGGTAGCGTCTTTCAAGTTGACCGGCAAGCGGGTGTTCCGCATGGCGCCGATTCATCACCACTTTGAACTTAAAGGTTGGCCCGAGCCACGAGTGATCGTCCGTTTCTGGATTATCACCGTGATCCTCGTATTGGTCGGCCTTGCCACGCTGAAGCTGAGGTAGAACCTGTGTCTCTGATCGCTTCTGACCACTTCCGCATCGTTGTCGGCCTCGGCAAGAGCGGCATGTCCCTGGTGCGCTTTCTCGCGCAGCGGGGCGTGTCGTTCGCCGTGGCGGACACGCGGGAAAATCCACCGGAGCTGGCCACGCTGCGCCGTGACTACCCGCAAGTGGAAGTGCGTTGTGGCGAGCTGGATGTCGAATTCCTGTGCCGTGCCGACGAACTTTACGTGAGCCCCGGCCTGGCCCTGGCGACGCCGGCCCTGCAAGCAGCAGCGGCACGCGGCGTGAAGTTGTCGGGTGATATCGATCTGTTCGCGCGTAACGCGAAGGCACCGATCGTTGCAATCAGTGGTTCCAACGCCAAAAGCACCGTTACCACGCTGGTCGGTGAAATGGCTGTGGCTGCGGGCAAGCGTGTGGCGGTCGGTGGCAACCTCGGTACGCCAGCGCTGGACCTGCTCAGCGATGACGTTGAACTGTACGTGATGGAACTGTCGAGCTTCCAGCTGGAAACCACCAATCACCTGGGTGCCGAAGTCGCCACCGTACTCAACGTCAGCGAAGACCACATGGACCGCTATAGCGGCCTGCCGGCGTACCATCTGGCCAAACACCGGATTTTCCGTGGTGCCAGGCAAGTGGTGGTCAATCGTCAGGATGCCTTGACCCGTCCGCTGATGAGCGAGGGCCAGCCGTGCTGGACCTTCGGCTTGAGCGCTCCGGACTTCAAGGCCTTTGGCCTGCGCGAAGAAAACGGCGAAAAATACCTCGCCTTCGAATTTCAAAACCTGATGCCGGTACGCGAGCTCAAAGTTCGCGGTGCCCACAATCAGGCCAATGCCCTTGCGGCACTGGCGCTGGGGCATGCCGTTGGCTTGCCGTTCGACGCCATGCTGGCCAGCCTGCGTAACTTCACCGGCCTTGAGCACCGCTGCCAGTGGGTACGCGAGCTGGATGGCGTGAGTTACTACAACGACTCCAAGGCTACCAACGTCGGTGCAGCACTGGCTGCCATCAATGGCTTGGGCATGGACATGGACGGCAAACTGATCCTGATCGCTGGTGGTGACGGCAAAGGCGCCGACTTCAGCGGCCTGCGTGATTCTGTGGCCAAGTATTGCCGCGCCGTGGTGCTGATGGGTCGTGACGCAGGCTTGATCGCCGATGCCTTGGGCGATGCCGTGCCGCAAGTGCGTGTCGGTTCGTTGGACGAAGCCATTGCACAAAGCCGCTCGTTGGCCTTGCCGGGTGATGCGGTATTGCTGTCGCCCGCTTGCGCCAGTTTTGACATGTTCAAGAACTATGAAGAGCGCGGCCAGTTATTCGCCCGTGCTGTGGAGGTGCTGGCATGATCTTCGGCATCCTCAAGCCTTATCCTTCGCCGCTGGTCACCGGCCGTGGCATCGACCTCGACTTCCCGTTGCTGGCCGGTTGCCTTGCCTTGCTGGGTCTGGGGTTGGTGATGATTACGTCGGCATCGTCCGAAGTCGCCGCCTTGCAGTCGGGCAATACCCTGTACCACATGATCCGCCACCTGTTTTACATCGTGCTCGGTCTGGGCGCGTGCATCATGACGATGATGGTGCCGATTGCGACCTGGCAGCGTATGGGCTTCATGTTGCTGATCGGTGCATTCGGTTTGCTGGTGGCAGTATTGATCCCAGGCATTGGTCGTGAGGTAAACGGCTCGATGCGCTGGATCGGTTTCAGTTTCTTCAACGTGCAGCCCTCGGAGATCGCCAAGGTTTTTGTGGTGATCTACCTGGCGGGCTATCTGGTGCGCCAGCAGAAGGAAGTACGCGAAAGCTGGATGGGCTTCTTCAAGCCATTTATCGTGCTGCTGCCAATGGCAGGTCTGCTGCTGATGGAACCGGACTTCGGTGCCACCGTGGTAATGATGGGCGCTGCGGCGGCCATGTTGTTCCTCGGTGGTGTGGGGCTGTTTCGCTTCGCCCTGATGGTGGCGCTGGCGGTGGGGGCGGTGTTTGTTCTGGTACAGGCACAGCCTTACCGGATGGCGCGTCTGATCACCTTTACCGACCCATGGTCCGACCAGTTCGGTTCCGGCTACCAGCTGACCCAGGCCCTGATCGCATTCGGGCGCGGCGAGTGGTTCGGCGTAGGCCTTGGCAACAGCGTACAGAAGCAGTTCTACCTGCCTGAAGCCCACACCGACTTCGTGTTCTCGGTACTGGCTGAAGAGCTGGGCGTTGTCGGCTCGCTACTGACCGTGGCCCTGTTCGTGTTCGTGTGTGTGCGCGGCATGTACATCGGCATGTGGGCCGAGCGCGCCAAACAGTATTTCTCGGCTTATATGGCGTACGGCCTGTCGTTCCTGTGGATCGGCCAGTTCCTGATCAATATCGGGGTAAACGTCGGCCTGCTGCCAACCAAAGGGCTGACCCTGCCGTTCCTTAGCTACGGTGGCAGCTCGCTGGTGATTTGCTGTGTGTGTATGGGCCTGTTGCTGCGCATCGAGTGGGAGAGTCGAACCCACCTGGGCAGCGAAGAGACCGATTTCAAAGAAAGCGACTTCGCAGAGGAGCCGACCCATGGGCGCTAATGTGCTGATCATGGCGGGCGGCACCGGTGGCCATGTGTTCCCGGCACTGGCCTGTGCGCGCGAGTTCCAGGCCCGTGGCTACACGGTTCACTGGCTCGGCACGCCGCGTGGCATCGAGAACGAACTGGTCGAACCTGCGGGCTTCAAGCTGCACCTGATCAACGTTGCCGGTCTGCGTGGCAAGAGCAAGCTGTCGCTGCTCAAGGCACCGTTTGTGTTGCTCAAGGCATTGTTCCAGGCGCGCAAAATCATTCGCCAACTCAAGCCGGTCTGCGTGCTTGGTTTCGGTGGTTACGTGACCGGGCCTGGCGGTCTGGCGGCGAAAACCTGTGGTGTGCCGGTGATCATTCACGAGCAAAACGCGGTAGCCGGTACGGCTAACCGTTTGCTGGTGCCAATGACCACTCGTGTCTGTGAAGCATTCCCTGGAACCTTCGCCGCCTCGGACAAATTGCTCAGTACCGGCAACCCGGTGCGGCCTGAACTGTTCACCCTGGCGCCGCGCGCCGCACTCGAAGGGCGCAAGGCGCGCTTGCTGGTGTTGGGGGGCAGCCTGGGGGCCGAGCCGTTGAACAAATTGCTGCCTGAAGCGTTGGCCAAAGTACCGGCCGACGTACGCCCTGACGTGTTTCATCAGGCAGGCAAACAGCACGACCAGATTACTGCCGAGCGCTATACGGCGGTCGGTGTCGAGGCTCAAGTACAGCCTTTTATCAAAGACATGGCCCAAGCCTATGGCTGGGCCGACCTGGTGGTTTGTCGCGCAGGCGCGCTGACCGTCAGTGAACTGGCTGCGGCCGGTCTGCCTTCGCTGCTGGTGCCATTGCCCCACGCGATTGACGACCATCAGAGCCGCAATGCCGACTTTTTGGCTCGCGAAGGCGCTGCTTTCCTGATGCCGCAAGCGACAACTGGCGCAGCCGAGCTGGCTGCACGCCTGACAGAGGTTTTGATGCAACCGGAACGACTCAACAGCATGGCGGCCAATGCTCGCCGCCTGGCCAAACCTGATGCGACCCGCAACGTTGTAGATATCTGCCTGGAGGTGGCCAATGGTTGAGAATCAAAAAGCTATGCCACAACCCGAGATGCGCCGTATCCGTCGCATCCACTTCGTCGGTATCGGCGGCGTGGGCATGTGCGGTATCGCCGAAGTGTTGCTGAACCTGGGCTATGAAGTGTCGGGTTCGGACTTGAACGCATCGTCTGTGACCGAACGTCTCGAATCATTCGGCGCGCACATCTTTATCGGCCACCGTGCCGAAAACGCTGCCAATGCTGATGTACTGGTGGTGTCGAGCGCTGTTAATACCTCCAACCCCGAAGTAGCACATGCGCTGGAGCGTCGTATTCCAGTGGTGCCACGGGCCGAGATGCTGGCTGAGCTGATGCGCTATCGCCACGGTATCGCCGTAGCAGGCACCCATGGCAAAACCACCACCACCAGCTTGTTGGCCTCGGTGTTTGCGGCCGGTGGCCTGGACCCGACGTTCGTGATCGGTGGTCGCCTGAATGCAGCAGGTACTAATGCACAGCTGGGCACTAGCCGTTACCTGATTGCCGAAGCTGACGAAAGCGATGCCAGCTTCCTGCACCTGCAGCCAATGGTTGCAGTGGTCACCAATATCGACGCCGACCATATGGCGACGTACGAAGGCGACTTCAACAAGCTGAAGAAAACCTTCGTCGAGTTTCTGCACAACCTGCCGTTCTACGGCTTGGCTGTGCTGTGCCTGGACGATCCGGTCGTGCGCGAAATCCTGCCGCTGGTCAAGCGTCCGACCGTAACTTACGGCTTTAGCGAAAACGCTGACGTGCGCGCAATCAATGTTCGCCAGCAAGGCATGCAAACCTTCTTCACCGTGTTGCGCCCTGATCGCGAGCCACTGGATGTGTCGGTAAACATGCCGGGCAACCACAACGTGCTCAATGCCTTGGCCACCATCTGCATTGCTTCGGATGAGGGCATCAGCGATGAGGCCATCGTTCAGGGCCTGTCGGGCTTTGAGGGTGTGGGTCGACGCTTCCAGGTTTATGGCGAGCTGCCAGTTGAAGGCGGCAGCGTGATGCTGGTCGATGACTACGGTCACCACCCGACCGAAGTTGCGGCGGTGATCAAGGCCGTACGCGGTGGTTGGCCGGAGCGCCGTCTGGTGATGGTTTACCAGCCGCACCGCTTCAGTCGTACCCGTGACCTTTACGACGATTTCGTCCAGGTGCTGGCCGACGCCAATGTGCTGTTGCTGATGGAAGTCTACCCGGCTGGTGAAGAGCCGATTCCGGGCGCTGACAGCCGCCAGCTGTGCCACAGCATCCGCCAGCGCGGTCAGTTGGACCCGATCTACATCGAGCGCGGCGTTGAGCTGGCGCCGATCGTCAAGCCGTTGCTGCGTGCTGGCGACATTCTGTTGTGCCAAGGGGCGGGCGATATCGGCCGTCTGGCACCGCAACTTATAAAGAGCCCGCTGTTCAGCGGTGCTGTTGTTGCCGCTACCAGTAAAGGAAAGTTGAAATGACTGCTGCTTACGCCAATCTGTTCTCGACCATTGCCCCTGCCGACTTCGGTCGCGTGGCTGTGCTGTTCGGCGGCAAAAGCGCTGAGCGTGAAGTCTCGCTGAAGTCCGGCAATGCCGTACTCGGTGCACTGCAAAGCGCCGGTGTGGATGCTTTCGGGATCGATGTGGGGGATGACTTCATCACCCGCATCACCAGCGAAAAAATCGACCGCGCGTTCATCATTCTTCACGGCCGTGGCGGTGAAGACGGCAGCATGCAAGGCCTGCTGGAATGCCTGGGCATTCCTTACACCGGTAGCGGAATCCTCGCGTCGGCCTTGGCCATGGACAAGCTGCGCACCAAACAGGTGTGGCACAGCCTGGGCATTCCGACCCCGCGTCACGCAGTGTTGAGCAGTGAAGCGGACTGTATTTGTGCAGCGAAGGAACTGAGCTTCCCTTTGATCGTCAAACCGGCACATGAAGGTTCAAGTATCGGTATGGCCAAAGTGAGTAACGTTGACGAGTTGATCGTCGCGTGGGCCGATGCCAGCAAGTACGACTCGCAAGTGTTGGTTGAGCAATGGATCACCGGTCCCGAGTTCACCATCGCCACCCTGCGTGACCAGGTGTTGCCTCCAATTGCCCTGGGCACTCCGCATACCTTTTATGACTACGACGCCAAGTACGTGGCCAACGATACCCAGTATCGGATCCCGTGCGGCCTCGACAGTGCCAAGGAACAAGAGCTCATGGACCTCACGGCGAAAGCCTGTGAGGCGATCGGTATTGCCGGTTGGGGCCGTCTGGACGTGATGCAGGACACAGCGGGCCAATTCTGGCTGCTGGAAGTCAACACCGCTCCGGGCATGACCGATCACAGCCTGGTGCCGATGGCGGCCAAGGCTGCGGGTCTGGATTTCCAACAGTTGGTGTTGTCGATTCTGGCAGCAAGCTTAGAGGCGCGGGGTTAAGTCCATGCAAGGTGCATCGCTTCGTCATCAACCACCCGCTCCCGGCCGCAAGCCGGTGCCGCGTGGCGCCAGCCGGATGGTGGCGAAAGAGCCGATGTCGGTGCGTTTGCCAAAAGCCAATTTCGGCTTTTTGAAAGCCTTGTTCTGGCCGGTGCTGCTGGTGGCGTTGGGTTATGGCACTTACGAAGGTGCACAGCGCCTGATGCCGTATGCGGACCGCCCGATCACCAATATCAACGTGCAGGGTGATTTGACTTACATCAGCCAGCAAGCCGTGCAGCAGCGCATCGCCCCGTATGTGGCGGCGAGCTTCTTCACGGTCGACCTGGCAGGCATGCGCACCGAGCTTGAGCAAATGCCCTGGATCGCCCACGCCGAGGTACGCCGAGTATGGCCGGACCAGGTGGTGATTCGCCTTGAAGAGCAACTGCCGGTCGCCCGCTGGGGTGATGAAGCACTGCTCAACAACCAGGGGCAAGCGTTCACTCCGCGTGAGCTGGCCAATTACGAACATTTGCCGCAGCTGTTTGGCCCTCAACGGGCCCAGCAGCAAGTAATGCAGCAGTATCAGGTGCTGAGCCAGATGCTGCGTCCGATGGGCTTTTCCATAGTCCGGCTGGAGTTGCGTGAGCGCGGTAGCTGGTTCCTGACCACCGGAGCTGGCAGTGCAGGGCCCGGAATCGAGTTGCTGTTGGGGCGCGATCATCTGGTAGAAAAAATGCGTCGCTTCATAGCCATCTATGAAAAAACGCTGAAAGAACAGATTACAAACATAGCGCGCATCGATTTGCGTTATGCCAACGGATTGGCCGTCGGCTGGCGGGAACCTGTGGCACCGACGATAGCCCAACCCGCTGTCGCGAAGAATTAAGAAGAGGCAGGACCCATGGCAAACGTGCAAAGCGGAAAAATGATCGTCGGTCTCGATATCGGCACCTCCAAGGTGGTGGCGCTGGTGGGCGAGGTCGCAGATGACGGCACGATCGAAATCGTCGGTATTGGCACGCATCCGTCCCGTGGCCTGAAGAAGGGCGTGGTGGTGAACATCGAGTCCACCGTGCAATCGATCCAGCGCGCTATCGAAGAAGCGCAGCTGATGGCCGGTTGCCGGATTCACTCGGCGTTTGTCGGCGTTGCCGGTAATCACATACGCAGCCTGAACTCCCACGGCATCGTTGCGATCCGCGACCGTGAAGTCAGCACCGCCGACCTTGAACGCGTCCTCGACGCCGCCCAGGCCGTTGCGATCCCGGCTGACCAGCGCGTGCTGCATACCCTGGCGCAGGACTACGTAATCGATAACCAGGAAGGCGTTCGTGAGCCACTGGGCATGTCGGGCGTACGTCTGGAAGCCAAGGTACACGTAGTGACGTGTGCGGTGAATGCGGCCCAGAACATCGAGAAATGCGTACGCCGCTGTGGTCTTGAGGTAGATGACATCATCCTTGAGCAACTGGCATCGGCTTACTCGGTACTGACCGACGACGAAAAAGAGCTGGGCGTTTGCCTGGTCGACATCGGCGGCGGTACTACCGATATCGCGATCTTCACCGAAGGCGCTATCCGCCACACGGCAGTGATCCCGATAGCCGGTGACCAGGTGACCAACGACATCGCAATGGCGTTGCGTACACCGACCCAGTACGCCGAAGAAATCAAGATTCGTTACGCCTGTGCACTGGCCAAACTGGCTGGCGCGGGCGAAACGATCAAGGTGCCAAGCGTGGGCGATCGCCCACCGCGTGAGTTGTCCCGTCAGGCCTTGGCCGAAGTGGTCGAGCCGCGTTATGACGAACTGTTCACCCTGATTCAGGCTGAGCTGCGTCGCAGCGGCTACGAAGACTTGATCCCGGCGGGCATTGTGTTGACCGGTGGTACTTCAAAGATGGAAGGCGCGGTGGAACTTGCCGAAGAGATCTTCCACATGCCGGTCCGTCTGGGCGTGCCGCACAGCTTCAGAGGCTTGACCGACGTTGTGCGCAATCCGATTTACTCCACCGCTGTGGGCTTGTTGCTGTACGGACTGCAAAAGCAGTCAGACGGTATCTCCATATCGGGTATCAGCAACCGCGACAACTACAGCAGTGACGAACAAAAAGCCCCTGTGTTTGAGCGCCTTAAGCGCTGGGTTCAGGGCAACTTTTAAAGCTTGGGCTCCAAAAGATTCAAAGCAGTAGAAGTAGGCGAAAAAAACTAGAGAACTGAAAGGAGAGGGACCATGTTTGAACTCGTAGATAACATCCCGCAGAGCCCGGTAATTAAGGTTATCGGTGTTGGTGGTGGCGGTGGCAATGCTGTTAACCATATGGTTAAGAGCAACATTGAAGGCGTGGAATTCATCTGCGCCAACACCGACGCGCAAGCGCTGAAAAGCATTGGCGCACGTACCATCCTGCAATTGGGCACCAGCGTGACCAAGGGCCTGGGTGCCGGCGCAAATCCTGAGGTTGGTCGTCAGGCCGCTCTGGAAGACCGTGAGCGCATTGCCGAGGTGTTGCAGGGCACCAACATGGTGTTCATCACCACGGGCATGGGCGGTGGTACCGGTACTGGTGCTGCGCCGATCATTGCCGAAGTGGCCAAGGAAATGGGGATTCTCACCGTTGCGGTGGTGACTCGTCCGTTCCCGTTCGAAGGTCGCAAGCGCATGCAGATCGCTGACGAAGGTATTCGTCTGCTGTCCGAAAGCGTCGATTCGTTGATCACGATTCCAAACGAAAAACTGCTGACCATCCTGGGTAAAGACGCAAGCCTGCTGTCGGCTTTCGCCAAGGCCGATGACGTTCTGGCCGGTGCCGTTCGCGGTATTTCCGATATCATCAAGCGTCCGGGCATGATCAACGTCGACTTTGCTGACGTGCGTACCGTGATGAGCGAAATGGGCATGGCGATGATGGGCACTGGCTGCGCCACTGGTCCGAACCGTGCGCGTGAAGCGACCGAAGCGGCTATCCGCAACCCGTTGCTTGAAGACGTGAACCTGGAAGGCGCTCGCGGCATCCTGGTGAACATCACTGCCGGTCCTGACCTGTCTCTGGGTGAGTACTCCGACGTGGGTAGCATCATCGAGGCCTTTGCTTCCGAGCACGCGATGGTCAAAGTCGGTACGGTTATCGATCCGGACATGCGCGACGAACTGCATGTAACCGTGGTTGCCACCGGTCTGGGCGCAAAAATCGAGAAGCCGGTCAAGGTTGTCGACAACGGTGTTCAAACTTCGTACGCAGCTTCTTCGGCACACAGCGCCCCGGTTCGCCAGGAAGCCCGTACCGAGCGTCAGGAGCAACCGATGGTCAACTACCGTGACCTGGACCGCCCGACTGTGATGCGTAACCAGGCCCAGCAAGGCGCGACAACCGCTGCCAAGCTCAATCCTCAAGACGATCTGGATTACCTGGATATCCCGGCTTTCCTGCGTCGACAGGCTGATTAATGAAATCAATCAGGGCGATTAAGGTGATTGGTGTTCAGCAAAGGCTCGGTCTGCTATTATCGCCAGCCTTTGTTGATACCAGTTCGCAATTTGCGCTGAAGCGGCCAATGCCATGATTAAACAACGCACCCTGAAAAATATTATCCGTGCCACAGGTGTCGGCCTGCACTCTGGTGAGAAGGTCTACCTGACCCTCAAGCCAGCGCCTGTGGATACCGGCATCGTGTTTTGTCGTGCAGACCTTGACCCTGTTGTGCAGATCCCTGCGCGCGCGGAAAACGTCGGCGAGACAACGATGTCGACCACGTTGGTCAACGGCGATGTAAAAGTAGACACGGTAGAGCACCTGCTCTCGGCCATGGCTGGCCTGGGGATCGATAACGCCTACGTCGAACTCTCCGCGTCTGAAGTCCCGATTATGGACGGTAGCGCTGGACCTTTCGTGTTTCTGATTCAATCTGCCGGCCTGGAAGAACAGGACGCGCCGAAGAAGTTCATCCGTATCCTGCGTGAAGTGACAGTGGAAGATGGCGACAAGCGCGCCACTTTCGTCCCTTTCGAAGGGTTCAAGGTGAGCTTCGAGATCGATTTCGATCACCCGGTTTTCCGTAATCGCACCCAAAGCGCAACCGTGGATTTCTCGAGCACTTCGTTTGTAAAAGAAGTCAGCCGCGCGCGTACCTTTGGTTTCATGAGTGATATCGAGTACCTGCGCAAGCACAACCTCGCACTCGGCGGTAGCGTTGAAAACGCCATCGTGGTCGACGCGGATGGTGTACTGAACGAAGACGGCCTTCGCTATGAAGACGAATTCGTGAAGCACAAGATCCTCGACGCTATTGGCGACCTCTACCTGTTGGGCAATAGCCTGATTGGTGAGTTCAAGGGCTTCAAGTCTGGCCATGCACTGAACAACCAGCTGATTCGTAAGCTGCTTGAGCAGACCGATGCGTGGGAAGTCGTGACCTTTGAAGATGCCAGCACAGCACCGATCTCGTACATGCGTCCGGTCGCGGCAGTTTAAGTAAAACTTCCTTCTCTAGTTTTTGAAGGCCACCCTCGGGTGGCCTTTTTTTATAGAGGATTTGTTGGTTTCGGTGCGTTGAGCCCGGTTTCGTTGATATCCATCACGCGATTTCGCCCACGCTTCTTGGCTTGATAGAGGGCTTTGTCGGCAGTGTTGAGCAGCTCCTGCTGATCATCACCGGGCTTGGCGTAGCGGGTGCACGCGCCCAGGCTGACAGTGAGCGTGTTCGCCTGGTGGGCGGGTTCCATCTGCTCGACCGCCAAACGAATCTTTTCGGCCAGCAGGCGAGTGCCTGCCGCGTCGGTATCTACCAGCACCACCGCGAACTCTTCCCCTCCATAGCGCGCTGCCAGATCGGCGGGGCGGCGTACATTAACCTTTATGGCTTGCGCTACCTGGCGCAGGGCTTCATCCCCGGCCTGATGGCCGTAACTGTCATTGAAAGCCTTGAAATGGTCGATATCAATCATGATCAGTGACAGTGGCGTGCCCGCGCGCTGGGCGCGGCGCCATTCCAGATCCAGGGTTTTATCCAGCATGCGCCGATTGGCCAACCCGGTCAGCGGATCGGTAGAAGCCAGTGCGGCGAGTTCGTGTTCGGCGTGCTGGCGCAGGCGCAGTTCGCGAGTCAGCAGCCAGGTGAGCCATAACAAGCCCAGGCACAGCAGCAGGGTTGCGCTGCCGATCAGGGAGGCGGTGTGTCGCCAATTGCTGAAGATATGTTCGGTCGACAATGCAACCACAACCACCAACGGTAGATCGCCAACTTGAGCGAAGTTGTAAAGGCGTTCCAGCTGGAAGACCTTTGACATGGCGGTAAAGCTGCCATAGCGCTCATTGATGAAGCGCAAAAAAATTGGAGCCTGGCCCACGTCCTGACCGGTATAGAACTTGTCTGTCTCCGGATACCGGATGAGCAGGATGCCGTCGGTGCTGATCAAGCTGATGTTGCCGGTAGGTCCAAGGTCTAGGCCGCGAAACAGGCCCTGGAAGTAGCTGATTTTCATCTGAGCCACGGCAACTCCACCAAACTTGCCGTCCGGGGCGGTAATTCGACGGCTCAGGATCAGGTTCCACTCGTTGGGGCTTTCACTGACGAGCATGGGGGTGCTAATGAAAAGCCCGTCCTTCTGCTCCTTGATATGGGTCTTGAACCAGAGCTGTTGACTGGCATTGTTTAACAAGGGCCCGGCCGGCTTGGAGCTGGCTATCAGTTTTCCTTCAGCATCCAGGACAAAAAAGCCGGCATTGGACGGTGCCTCGGTGGCTTTGTCGAAAAGCAGCGACTGTTGAATCTGCGGTGCGAGCGAGGAGAGTGCCTGGCTTTGCAGCAAGTCGATCAGGTTGCTGAGGGAGGAGTCATAAATCGACAGCGTATTTTGAATATCCCGGCTGATCAGCTGCACGATATTCAGCGCTGAGCGTGCGGCGTCTTCTTCGGTGTTGCGGTACTCCCTGACCAGCAAATAGCCAACAATACTGAGGATTGCAAGCACCGAGAGGGCGCTGGCCCCGATCAGCATGCGCCGAGTGATGACGTGTGAACGCTGGGAAAATTGAATGGCCTTACCCTCACAGATACAAATCGTGCCCAGCCATAAGGTGTCGGCCTGTAGAGATAAGGCCAGCTTTCAAGCTGGCCTTATGGTCACAGATTAGAACACATCAATAGGATAGTCGACGATCACCCGGTACTCATCAACATCGTTGTCCACGCTCTGGTAAGCGCTGTTGCCGCGGTTGGTCGCCCAGCGCAGGCCCACCGACAGATCCTTGGCCTTGCCTTCCTGGATCACGTATTTCAGCCCCAGGTCACGTTCCCAGTGATGGGCATTCTTGCCTTCGGGGTTGTACCAGTTGCTGTAGCCGATGCTGTTGGGGTCGGCCTTGGTCAGATCCAGTTCACCGCGCGAGTACGAAGCACTGGCCGTCAGGCCGGCGATGCCGAGCCCGGCAAAGTCATACTCGTATTGCAGTTTCCAGGAGCGCTCGTTCGGACCGTTGAAATCCGAATACTGCTGCGAGTTGTCGAGGTAAACACTGTCGCCCTGATAGATATAGTCAAAGGGCGTGTTGCCGTTGACCCGCTGGTAAACGGCCGTCACCTTGTGCCCGTCCACGGCTACCGCAAAATGCAGGCTGAAGGTGTTGTTATCGATATCGCCCAGCAGCGCCTTGCCGGTGTCCTGGGTGTGGTAGAAATGCAGACCGGGATTGAGGCTGATGCTCTCTGTCAGCGCATAGGTGTAATCCAGGTCGTAGTAGTACTGGTTCCAGATGTCCTGCAACTGGGCTGCGTACAGGTTGCTGGTGATCTCTGGCACGCCGCTCCAGGAGGCTCCGGCCCAGGTGATGTGCTTGCTGCTCTGATCGGCGAGGTCGCCGTAGGTAGTGGTCAGGCGGCGCATGCCGCTCTGGTTGTACGGTTTGTCAAAGCTGACCTGGCCACCTTCGAGCATCCAGCCCTCGAAGCTGTGATTGGTCAGGCTGACGCCGCGAAAGGTCTGCGGCAGCATGCGGCTTTCGCCACCGGCAATCACCGGGTTGGTCAGGAACAGATCGCCGGCCTTGAGCTCGGTGTCGAACGCCCGCATTTTTAGCGCCGCACCAGCGGACGAGAAGCTGGTTGGCGCTTTACCGTTACCATCACTGACCGGCAAGATACTGCTGCCATCGGTGCCGCCACCGCCGTCGAGCTTGAGCCCGAGCATGGCGTAGGCATCCAGACCGAAGCCGACCGTACCCTGTGTGAACCCGGACTGAAACTTGCCGATAAACCCCTGGCCCCATTCTTTGCTGTCATCGGCGCGGGGGCTGCGGATATCGTGGTTCATGTAGTAATTGCGGGTGTTGATTTTGAGGCTGGAACCTTCAACAAAACCGTCTTTGGATGTTGCGTCCTCAGCGTGAGCGAAAGTGGGAATCGTTGCGGCCAGGGCAATGAATAACGGACTGAGTTTAAGTGAGTACTTCACCAGAATGTTGCTCCTTGAAAGTGGCGGCAGTTTTTATTCTGTTTAAAAAATCTGTTCCTGTTTGAAAACAGTTAGCGCAGCGGTGCACATTTTTTAGAACAAAAAAAAGCCGCTATGATAGCGGCTTTTGAAACAGTCAGTCACATATGTGGCGTGCGACTGACTGGGTCGGGAAGTCTGCAGGCGTCTAATCAGCTGTCTTTTGCTTCATCTGAAATACTGGTTTCAGCCTGTGTTTGTTGAGGCTTGGCGGCGTCTTGCTGGTGTGCTGTCAGCTCTGCCTGGTGCTGTTCAAAAGTAGCTGCGCGTGCCGCATTTTGTGCGACGAATGCAGGCGATTCTTCCGCCATGGCCAGGGGCGACAACAACAAAGACGACAAAACGAAAACGCTAGCCATACCCATACTGCTGGACATTTCAAAGACCTTCTTGCGGTGCAAGTTCTGTTTGGTACGATCAAAATATAGCTATTGGGCGGGGCGAAAAAGAGCAGGTGAGTACAAGGACCTTTGCGTTTTAGGTAACAAATGCTTGGAGGTGCGAGCTAGAGCGATCACGATAATCTTGAGTTGTGATGTACCGCTGAGGAGCGCCAGCGAGGCTGCGATCGGCTGCGCAGCAGTCGCAAATCTATGGGGTTCTGGGGTTTACGGCTGCCTGCAGTCGATCGCAGCCTTCGTTCCTCGGCAGCGGCTACAGAGCTTCGCATCAGATAGGTAGATACAACCCGAATGTATTGCGCCCTCCACCGCTGCGCACAAATACTTCGCCGCCATGCATCTGCGCTATCGCCTTGACGATGGCCAGCCCCAGCCCGTGGTTGCCGCCGCTGTTGTGACGGGCGGCGTCCACCCGGTAGAAACGCTCGAATAACCGCGCCAAGTGCTCTGCGGCAATCGGCTGGCCAGGGTTGCTGATGCTGATCGTGACCCGGCCCGCGGTTTGCTCGATCAACACCTCGATCACCTGTCCGGCCTCGGTGTGCTGCACGGCGTTGCTCAGCAAGTTGATCAGCGCGCGGCGCAGGTGGGCTTTTTCGATGTTGACCTGGGCATCGCCGCTGACCCGAACGTCAACCCGCGCATCTTCAAGGATGAATTCCAGATAATCCAGGGTCGTTGCCACTTCGTCCGCAAGGAAAGCGCGGGTCAGTTTGCTGGCCTTGCTGCCTTGATCGGCGCTGGCCAGGAACAGCATGTCATTGATGATGCTGCGCAGCCGTTCCAGTTCTTCGAGGTTGGATTGCAATACTTCAAAGTAATGCTCGGCCGACCGCCCCCGGGTCAGTGCAACCTGGGTCTGGCCAATCAGGTTGGTCAGGGGCGAACGCAGTTCATGGGCCACGTCGGCATTGAATGATTCCAGCCGGGTATAGGCTTGCTCGACCCGGTCCAGGGTGGCGTTGAAGGCACTGACCAGTTGATCCAGTTCCGGTGCCAGCGGCGCAAGGTGCAAGCGCCCGGACAGGCGCGGCGGTGCCAGCTTTTGCGCTTCTTCAGACAGCTTGTCCAACGGTTTTAGGCCGATCCGCGCCACCCAATAGCCAAGCAGCGAGGCCAGCAGTACGCCAATCGTTGCCAGGCTGATCAGTGCGATCAGCAAGTGGTGCTGGGTCTGGCGAAAGGTCTGAGTATCGATGCCAATCAAAAAGCGCAGCGCCGGGCGCTGTTCCTTGGCCGGGATCTGGCTGATCAGCACCTTGAAGGGGTAGGCCTGGCCGGGCAGCCGCAAGTCTCTTACCCCGGTCGGGCCTTGGGCAAATTCGCGCACCGCCGCGTCGGGGTTGCCGTATTCATAGGTTGGGTCAGAACTGATAGTCCAGAAGCGGATGCGTTTGTCCTCTTCGCTGAGCAGCTTGAGCTTGGCGCTCATCTTGGCCCAGTGATCGAGATTGCCGTAACGATTGATTGATGATTCGAGCACGCTGTAACGCGCATCCAGCTCTGCTTCGGGCAGGCGCCCGATACTTTTTTCGACCTGCTGGTAGAGCGCTCCGCCGATCAATACAAAGACCAGCAGGGCCACCAGGGCAAACATCGCACTCAAGCGCATGGCGATGGAGTTCATAGCAGTGGGCGGCTTAAACACTGCGCCGCTCCAGCACGTAACCCATGCCGCGGATGGTATGCAGCAACTTGTGTTCGAACGGCCCGTCGAGCTTGGCCCGCAAGCGCTTGATCGCGACTTCGACCACGTTGGCGTCACTGTCAAAGTTAATGTCCCAGACCATCTCGGCAATCGATGTCTTGGACAGGATCTGGCCCTGACGTCGCGCCAGCACGCTGAGCAGCGAGAATTCCTTGGCGGTCAGGTCAAGACGGGTACCCGCGCGTGTAGCCTTGCGGCTGATCAAATCTATCCACAGGTCATCGACAGTCACCTGCACCGGCTCGTGACCACCACCACTGCGGCGGGTCAAGGCTTGCAGGCGGGCAACCAGCTCCAGAAACGAAAATGGCTTGCCCAGGTAATCGTCTGCGCCTTCGCGCAAACCGCGGACCCGATCTTCGACCCGCTCGCGGGCGGTAAGCATGATCACCGGGGTTTGCTTGCGCGCCCGTAATGCACGCAACACGCCAAAGCCGTCGAGACCCGGCAGCATCACATCGAGCACGATCACTGCGTAATCGCTCTCCATGGCCAGGTGCAGGCCTTCGATGCCGTCTCGGGCCACATCCACTGTGTAACCTTGCTCGGTCAAACCGCGGTGCAAGTAATCGGCGGTTTTTTCTTCATCTTCAATAATCAGAACGCGCATAACCCGCCTCAGTGATTCGTCGTCAGCACACTGACGGGTTTGGAACGATGGAATAACCGTTCAAGCCACAAGTATATGACTGGCGTGGTAAACAGCGTCAGCGCTTGGCTCACCAGCAACCCGCCAACCACGGCAATCCCCAGCGGCTGGCGCAGTTCGGCGCCGGTGCCGTAGCCGAGCATCAGCGGCAGGGCGCCGAGCAAGGCGGCGAGGGTGGTCATGATGATCGGCCGGAACCGCGTGATGCAGGCTTGATAGATCGCATCTTCGGGGCTCAGGCCGCGATTGCGCTGGGCATCCAGGGCAAAGTCGATCATCAGGATGCCGTTTTTCTTGACGATACCGATCAGCAATACCAGCCCGATCAGCGCCATGATTGAAAAGTCCTGGCCGCAGATCCACAACATCAGCAGCGCCCCGAGCCCGGCCGAAGGCAGGGTCGAAATGATCGTCAACGGATGCACGAAGCTTTCGTACAGCACCCCCAAAATGATGTACACCGCCACCAGCGCCGCAAGAATCAACCAAGGCTGGCTAGCCAGCGAACTCTGGAATGCCTGGGCGGCACCCTGGAAGTTGCCGCTGATGGTGCTCGGCATGCCGATTTGGTTTTTCGCCTGGTTGAGCATTAGCACCGCATCGCCCAAGGCCACGCCGGGGGCGAGGTTGAACGACAGATTGGCGGCCGGGAACATGCCGTCATGGCTGATTGAAAGCGGCCCGCTGGTGGGGGCATCGACCTTGGCCACGGCCGACAGCGGCACCATTTCCCCGGTCAGCGGGGAGCGCAGGTAGAAGTAATTCAGGCTCTCGGCCTTGCCGCGCTGCTGCGCGTCAACTTCCAGGATCACGTTGTACTGGTTGGTCTCGGTCTGGAACTCATTGACCTGACGCTGACCAAAAGCGTCGTACAGCGCCTCATCGACATCGGTGGCGGTGAGGCCGAAGCGAGCTGCGGCGTTCCGATCGATGCTGATATGGGTGATGCTGCCGCCCAGTTGCAGGTCGTTGGACAAGTCGCGAAAGGCCGGGTTGGCGCGCAGTTTTTCAGTCAGGCGTTGGGTCCAGGTGGTGAGCGTCGGCCCATCGTTGCTCTTGAGTACATATTGATATTGGCTGCGGCTTGGCCCCGAGCTGAGGTTGATGTCCTGACCTGCGCGCAGATACAGCACAATCCCCGGCACCTTGGCCAGTTGCGGGCGAATGCGGTCGATAAACTCGCTGGCCGATACATTGCGCTCCCCGCGGTCCTTGAGGGCAATCCAGAAGCGGCCGTTGGCGATGGTCTGGTTGCTGCCGGTCACGCCCACTGAGTGTGAAAACGCCTGCACGGCCGGGTCGTTACCGATGATGTTGGCCAAGGCTAGATGTTTTTGCATCATGTCCGGAAATGAAATGTCGGACGCCGCTTCACTGGTTCCGAGTACAAAGCCGGTGTCTTGAACCGGGAAGAAACCTTTGGGGATCAGTACATAGCCGGCGATGGCCATGGCCAGCGTCACGCCGAAAATCCCCAGCATTAACCGCTGGTGCGCCAGGGCCCGTTTCAAGCCCTTTTCGTACCAGGCCAGCAAGCGCTCGCCAAAGCCCGGTTTGGCGTCGGGCTTGTGCACCGGGGAACGCATAAAAAGCGCGGCCAGCGTCGGGGCGAGGGTCAGCGACACGACCACTGAAATCATGATGGTTGAGGTCGCGGTCAGGGCGAATTCCTTGAACAGTCGTCCGACCACGCCCCCCATAAACAGCAACGGAATAAATGCCGCCACCAGCGAGAAACTGATGGATACCACGGTAAAGCCGATCTCGCTGGAGCCTTTGATCGCTGCGTCGCGCATGCTCTCGCCCGCTTCGAGGTGACGGTGAATGTTCTCCACCACCACAATCGCATCGTCGACCACAAACCCCACGGCCACCACAATCGCCACCAGTGTCAGGTTGTTGAGGCTGAACCCCAGTACATACATCAAGGCAAAGCTGGCGATCAGTGACACGCCGAGCACCGCTGACACAATCAGGGTGGCTGACCACTGACGCAAAAACAGCGCCATCACTGCAACCACCAGCAGTACGGCAATCAGCAGGGTGATTTCCACTTCATGCAGGGAGGCGCGGATGGTTTTGGTCCGGTCACTGAGTACGGTCACTTCAACTGACGCCGGGAGCATGGCTTGCAAGCCGGGCAGGGCGGCCTGAATGCGGTCCACGGTCTCAACGATATTGGCCCCCGGCTGACGCGAAATCACCAGGTTCAGTCCTGGCTGATGCCCGGACCAGGCTTGTACATAATCATTCTCGGCCCCGTTGACCACTCGCGCCACATCGCGCAATTGCACGGGGGCGCCGTCCTTGTAAGAGACGATCAATTGGCCGTATTCATCCGCGTCAAACAGCTGGTCGTTGGTTGACAGTGTGGAAATGCTCGATGGGCCGTACAGCGCGCCCTTGGCAAGGTTGAGACTGGTTTGCTGGATTGCCAGGCGAATGTCGGCCAGGGTCAGTCCGATGGCGGCCAGCTTGTCGGCCGAGGCCTGGACCCGGATTGCCGGGCGCTGCTGGCCGGTGATGTTGATCAGGCCTACACCGTCGATCTGGCTGATCTGCCGGGCCAGCAGGGTTTCGACGTAATCGCTGAGTTCGGTGCCGGGCATCTGCAAGGAACTGATGCTCAGGATCAACACCGGGCTGTCGGCCGGGTTGACCTTCTTCCAGGTCGGCAGGGTCGGCATGTCCTTGGGTAATTTGCCGGACGCGGTGTTGATCGCGGCCTGCACTTCCTGGGCGGCGGTGTCGATGCTTTTGTTCAGGGTGAATTGCAGGGTCAGACTGGTCGAGCCCAGTGCGCTGCTGGAGGTCATTTGGGTCATGCCGGGGATGGCGCTGAATTGCACCTCCAGCGGCGTGGCTACCGATGACGCCATGGTGTCCGGGCTGGCGCCGGGCAGTTGGGCTGATACCTGAATGGTCGGGAATTCAGCCTCGGGCAAGGGCGCGATGGGCAGTCGCGGAAAAGCAATCAGCCCCACCAGTACCAGGGCGAAGGTCAGCAATACGGTGGCGACCGGGTGATCGACACACCAGGCCGACAGCGAGCGGCTTTGGGTCATGGCTGCACCTGAACGGCGGTCGGCTCACTTAGCACTTCAACCCGAGAGCCCGGTTTGAGTCGCGATTGACCATCGCTGACCAGCGTGTCGCCGGGGCTGACGCCAGTGATGATGCTCAGCTCGGTGTCCTGGAAAACAAGCTGCACGGGGACTGTTTCTACTGTGTCACCGCTGACCCGGTACACGAAATAGTTGTCCAGCCCGCGTTGCACCACCTGCGGCGGCACCACTAGCGCGTTCTGTACCAGTCCGGTCTGGATCTCGACATTGACCAGTTGGCCGGGCCACAGCGTTTGTTTGGGGTTGTCGAACTGGGCCTTGACCTTGATCGTGCCGGTGGTTGCCGAGACCTGATTATCAATCAGGCTCAAACGACCTTCGCCCAGTTGCGTGCCGCTGCTGTCAGCGTTGCCGATAAAGGCTTTGACCCGGGCCGGATCCTTGGCTGCGAGCAAGTCGTGCAGCATAGGCAATTGTTGTTGGGGGAGGGAGAACTCCACCGCGATGGGGTCGATCTGGGTAACGGAAAACAGTCCCTGGGTATCGCTGACTCGCAGGAAATTACCCGCATCTACAGTGCGAATGCCCACGCGCCCGGTGACCGGCGAGTGGATCTGCGTATACGACAACTGCACCTGCGCCGCTGCAATCGTCGCCTGATTGCCCTGTGCCGAGGCCTTGAGTTGATTGACCAAGGCTTGTTGCTGATCGAGTGTTTGCCTGGACACGCCGTTGTCCACGCTTAATAACTGGTAGCGTTTGAGGTCGATCAATGCGACTTGCAGTTGCGCCTGATTCTGTCCCAGTTGGGCCTTGGCCAGATCGAGGCTGGCCTTGATCGAGCGGTCATCCAGGGTCGCCAGTAGATCGCCAGTCTTGACCGTCTGGCCTTCGTTGACCCGTATCTCGGTGAGGATGCCGTCGATTTGCGGGCGGATCATCACACTGTGCAACGACAACACCGCGCCAATTCCGTGGGTATAGCTCGGCACATCTTGCTGCAGCACTTGGACAACTCGCACCGGCACCGCTGCGCTACCTGTGGACTTATTGGCTGCGGGGCGATTGAGCCACCAGATGCCGCCACCGATCAGGGCAATCACTAACGTGCCCAGCAAGATTTTTCTGGTTGGGGTGGGCATGCTGGATAGACGCCGTATACGTGGATTGGGGGCTTATTAAAGAGTTATAGCGCGTGGACCCGGTCAGTACAGTGACGGCTAACTGACATTACTGACAGTTTGGAAATTCGTAGCAGCTGCCGAAGGAACGAGGCTGCGTTCGGCGACGAAGTCGTCGTAAAACCTGAACTCGCGGTATATCAGCCAAACCGTGGGCTCAGGTTCCACGATCGCTTCGCAATCGAACGCAGCCTCGTTCCTTCGTCAGCTGCTACGCCATTGATTGACAGCGCAACATCGAGATCTTGATGATTTTTACGACCAGTGAGTGCAACGCACAGGGGGCGCGCAGGTATACTGCGCGGCATTGCGCCACTTGGCCTGAATTTTTACCGTATTTCGGAGCTTTCATGACTACCCCTACCCAATCGACGGCTCCTGATGCCGTGGGCACTGACCTGGTTGAAAATACAACCGAGCTGGAGGCCCCGAAAAAACCGGTAATTCCTGCGTTCACGTTCCCTTTCAAACCTTCCGAGTTTGCCAAGGCCAAGTCCCAAGGCAAGGCGTACTACCAGAAAAGCGGTCTCGGCGGCCACGACACAACCCCTGGCGCACCGCCACACGGCACACGTAAAACCATGGGCAAGCGCTGATTCAGAGCTCGATGCGCTTCACCTGAACCATCCCGGCCCGTTCGTATAAACGGCGGGCCTTGGTGTTGTCCTCCATGACCTTCAGGTCAACGCAGGGCTCACCGCGTTGTGCGTAGACCGCAAACATCCGCGCCAGCAGCGCCTGGCCAATGCCTTGCCCTTGATGTCCGGCATGCACCACCAAATCTTTTAGATAAGCGCTGGTCCAGCCTTGCGCAACCCCCACCACTACCCCTGAACGCATTGCGATCAAGCATAACTGCGGGTCATATTCGGCGTCGTGCAGCAGGCTGTGGTGCCACTTCTCGAACGAATCAATATTGCCACTGCCATCGCTGTAGCCCTGGCTGAGCAAGGCATGCACCGGTTGCATCAGATTCTCGTCGAGGGCCACCAGGCTTACATCTGCAGGCCAGTGAGCTGTTGCCGGCGGGCCTGTCAGGTCTTTGCGCAGCAGCAGGCAGTACTCGCTCATGTCGCTCAATAACCTTGCTCGGCAACCGTGCGCGCAGCCAGGATCAGGCACTGTGTCAGCTCGGGTGAAGAGAACTTGGTCAGCACCGCATTGGCCCCTGCCAAGCGTGCCTTTTCGCTGTTCATCGAGCTGTTCAACGAGGTGTGCAGGAGCACGTACAGGTGGGCAAAGTCCGGAGTTTCGCGCACGGTACGGGTAAAGGCGTAGCCGTCCATCTCGGACATTTCGATGTCCGATACCAGCACGTTGATTTGATCCGGTGTGCCTTGCAGTTCCAGCAGGCGTTCGATGGCCTCCTTGGCACTGCGCGCTGTGTGGCAATGCAGGCCCAGGTTGCGCAGGGTAATTACCGACTGTTGCAGTGCCACCTGACTGTCATCAACCACCAGTATTCGCGCGTTGGCCAGCAGTTTTGACTCTTCCTTGCTGAGGCTCTCGCTGGCTTTTTCCACTCTTGTCGGGGCGATACCGTGGATCACTTTTTCGATGTCCAATACCTGCACCAGCACGCCGTCGACCTGAGTGACGCCGGTTATGTACGAGCGTTTACCGGAGCCGTAGGGTGGCGGGCGAATGTCGGTGCTCAGGCAGTGCACGATTTTGCTCACCGCCTGCACATGCAACCCCTGCTTTGAGCGGCTGACATCAGTCACGATCAGGCAGCCGCCGTCAGGGTCGAGCAGCGGTTGCTCACCGATGGCGCGGCTCAGGTCAATCACCGACAGCGCTGTGCCGCGTAACACCGCGATGCCTTTCACATTGGGGTGCGACTCGGGCATTTTGGTCAGGGGTGGGCAGGGAATGATCTCACTGACCTTGAGCAGGTTGATCGCCAACAACTTGCCGCTGCGCAGAGTGAACAGCAGAAGCGAAAGTGAATCTGCGCGGGCATTGTTCGATGACATAAAAACCTTCTGTTGTGGGAGCGATACAGGGTTATCGACATGAATACATTTTCCTGTAGCCGCTGACGAGGTACGAGGCTGCGATGGGCAGCGCATTGGCCCCAAGCGGTGGGCCTGCGACCCACATCGCAGCCTCGTACCTCGCCAGCGGCTACAGGAGTCTGGTTATTTCAAGCCCAGGCGCTTGGCCATCCTGCCCAGGTTTGCCCGGTCCAGCCCCAGCTCTCGCGCCGCGCTGGCCCAGTTGTGCTGATGACGTTCAAGGCAGGCGCTAATCAGCTGGCGCTGGTAGTTCTCGGTAGCCAGGCGCAAGTCGCCGACGGCATCCGGCACGCTTTCGGGTTCAATCAGCGCGGCGCTTGCGCTGGTCGTCGGCAAATCCAGATCCGCTGCCGTAAGGGTCAAAATACGCGGCCGTGTGCTGCAATTACCCAGGGCTTTCAGGGCGCTGCGACCAATCAAGTGCTCCAGTTCGCGCACATTGCCAGGCCATGAATACTGCACCAGCGCGGCTTGCGCATCAGGGCTCAAGCGCAGGCTGCCTAGGCCCATACGCGAACGGTTTTGTTCCAGAAAAAAACCGCTCAACAGCAGCACATCGCGCCCGCGTTCACGTAAGGCGGGCACCTTGAGCGGGTAAACGCTCAAGCGATGATAAAAGTCGGCGCGATAGCGACCGCTGCGAACTTCCTCGGCCAGGTCGCGGTTGGTTGCCGCGATCAGCCGCACGTCGACCTGATGCTCCTGATCCGAGCCCAAACGCTGCAACTGCCCGCTTTGCAGTACCCGCAGCAATTTGGCCTGTACGGTTAGCGACAGCTCCCCCACTTCATCCAAAAACAGGGTGCCGCCATTGGCCAGTTCAAACTTTCCGCGCCGGTCATTCATTGCCCCGGTAAAGGCGCCGCGCACATGGCCGAACAGCTCGCTTTCAACCAGCGTGTCGGGCAAGGCGGCGCAGTTAAGGCTAATCAGTGGTTTATCCGCCCGTGGCGAGGCCGCGTGAATGGCCTGGGCTACCAACTCCTTGCCGACACCGGTTTCGCCGGTGATCAGGACCGTCAGATCACTGCCGCCCACTAGGGCAATTTCTTCAAGCAGGTGTTTGTGGACCTTGCTCTGGCCGATCAGCTCCTTGTTGGGTGAACCATTGGCCTGTCGATAGAGTTCGGCTTTGCGCTGCTCATCCTCTACCCGCAACGCCAGGCGCTCGATGCGCTGGGCAACATTGACCGTGGCAGCGGCCAAGCTGGCAAAGGCTTGCAGGTCGTCCAGTTCGATCGGCTCAAAACGTTTTGGGTCCAGTGCGTCGAGGGTCAGCAGCCCCCAGGGGCGCTCCTCGACAAACAGCGGGCAGCCCATGCAGTCGTGTACTTCGAGGTGCTCAGCCAGCCCGTCGACCAGCCCGTCATACGGGTCGGGCAGTTCGCAATTGCTGGGGAAGCGTGTTGGACCGGGGCTGGCGAGCAGCGCTTCGAAGCGCGGGTGCTCACTGACCTTGAAGCGCCGCCCCAATGTATCGAGGCTTAAACCATCGACCGCCAGTGGCACCAGCCATTCGCCGTCCAGCCGCAACAGAGCCGCGGCGTCGCATGGGAGCAGGGCACGCAGGGCTTGCAGCAAGCGTCGATAGCGTTCGCTTTCGGGCAGGTCGCGGGACAGGTCAGCCACAAGCGGCAATAGAGTGGTAAGCAGCAGTTTTGCAGTCATTTTGACCTCGTGTAGTCTGTATGACTATAAAGCAGTGTGAGTCAAAATGACTATATATGTATTAAGGTATTGATTTTAAAGGATTTAATTGTTGGCACGAAAACTGATAAGTAAAGGGTAATTGCTAAAGCCTACGTGCTCAGGAGTCACCCTTATGCTTACTGCTCAAGATCGTGCCATCGTTAAATCCACCGTGCCACTGCTGGAGAGCGGCGGAGAGGGGCTGATCACTCATTTCTATCGCATGATGCTGTCGGAGTACCCGCAGGTGCGCTCGCTGTTCAATCAGGCCAACCAGGCCAGTGGCGACCAGCCGCGGGCGCTGGCCAACGGTGTACTGATGTATGCGCGGCACATCGACCAGCTCGATCAGTTGGGCGATCTGGTGGCCAAAATCATCAACAAACATGTTGCACTGCAAATCCTTCCGGAGCATTACCCTATTGTCGGCAGCTGCTTATTGCGGGCAATTGAGGAAGTTCTGGGCAGCGACATTGCCACCCCGCAAGTGCTGAGCGCCTGGGGCGCGGCCTACAACCAGCTGGCCGATATCCTGATCGGTGCCGAAGCTGCCATCTACGATGAAAAAGCTGCTGCACCCGGCGGCTGGCGTGGCGGGCGCGAGTTCAAACTGGCGGCCAAAATCCAGGAAAGCGCAGAGATCACCTCGTTTTACTTCAGCCCGACTGACCAGCAGCCGATCCTCGATTTTACCCCCGGCCAATACATTGGCCTGAAGCTGATCATCGATGGCGAAGAGGTGCGTCGTAACTATTCATTGTCGGCGCTGGCCCAGGTCGGTCGCTACCGCATCAGCGTCAAGCGCGAAAGCGGCGGGGTGGTCTCGAACTTCCTGCATGACCGCCTGAGCGTGGGTGACACGCTGGAGCTGTTCCCGCCAGCGGGCGAGTTCACCCTGACTGACAGCCAAAAGCCGCTGGTGCTGATCAGTGGTGGTGTAGGCATTACACCAACCCTGACCATGCTCGAAGCCGCACTGGCCACCCAGCGTCCGATTCACTTTATCCACTGCGCGCGCAATGCCGATGTACACGCGTTCCGCACTTGGGTCGATGATTTGGCCGAACAGCATCCGCAATTGCAGCGTTTTTACTGCTACGACGAGCAGGACGAGTCTGTAGATCATGTAGGACTGCTGACTGAAGAAGTGCTGGCCCAGTGGTTGCCACAGGAGCGTGATCTGGATGCTTACTTCCTGGGTCCAAAAGGCTTTATGGGAGCGGTCAAGCGTCATCTGAAAGCGCTGGGCGTGCCTGAAAAGCAAAGCCGCTATGAGTTCTTCGGCCCGGCTGCCGAGCTGAAATAACCGCCAATACAGGTTAAAAGCTGTAGCCGCTGCCGCAGGCTGCGATAAGGGCCGCAGGATCTTGCAAAGCTGGATCGCTGCGCAACCCATCGCAGCCTGCGGCAGCGGCTACAAAAGCTGGGCCTTAATCCCCCATTAATCCCCCTGCGACACTTTCCCTGTAATGTTCAGATACATCCAAGCCGAGGGTCTGGGTGTAAACTGCGCGTTTACAGACAATCAGGCAAAGGGACGCGGGATGACGGAAGACATGATGCAATTGGGCCGGGAGAAGCGTTTCCTGGTCCTGCTTGGGCTGATCTGCCTGGCACTGATTGGCGGTGCGCTCTATATGCAGATCGTGCTCGGCGAGGCGCCTTGCCCGTTGTGTATTCTGCAACGCTATGCCCTGCTGCTGATCGCGATTTTCGCCTTTATTGGTGCGGCGATGCCCACCAGGCGCAGTCTTACGGTGCTTGAAGTGCTGGTGGTACTGAGCGCCATTGGTGGAATCGTCGCTGCCGGGCGCCATGTCTACATTCTGGCTAACCCTGCGGTGAGCTGCGGTCTTGATGCGTTGCAGCCGATTGTCGACGGCTTGCCGCTGGCTGCCATCTTCCCTTTGGGGTTTCAGGTCGACGGGTTTTGTTCAACCCCGTACCCGCCCGTACTGGGCCTTTCGCTGGCGCAGTGGGCGCTGGCGGCGTTTGTGATGACTGCCGTGCTGGTGCCGCTGGGTATTTACCGCAACCGCAGCAAATCAAGCTGAGCCAAGGGTTAAATCCTGCATGAACAGCCTCGTTCCTCCTCTGGAGAAGCGGGGCGTTTTTTTGTCTGCGCGCAAATGTAAAGGGCATGTCATTCGACGCCGAAAAAGGGTGTGCGGCACTGCGACATATTGTCACGGAGAAAATGCCGCAGGGCCTGTTTTGGTCTGACAAGCGGTCTTTCAAACGTATGACTTTATGTAACTCCGGCAAGGCATTTTAAAACGGATGCAGGGCTTGAAAAGCGCGATTCGAGACTCAATGAAAATCGGCTGTAGCCCTTTTTATTTGGGCGTTCAAGCGGGGTAGGGGGTGGCCATTGATGCGCTAAAAAGGGGCATTGAAATGCAGGGCTAATGGTGTGCTACAGCACGGGATTAGAGGTGTGTCCAAGCGCAGCGGGTAATAATAGGTAGGGATTGTTACCACAGCCGAGAAGAATTATTTCTGGATGAGACATGGTTTATAGAGAGCTACCTATCTACAATCGCCCGCACTGAACGTCCAGCCTGCTCATCCCTGAGCCCAAGCGGGAAGTTGAAGGGCGACTGGGCGGTTCATGACAGGCGTCCCATGCGACTCCCAGGTACTGGCAACCCTTCTAAGTTCCGCACCAAATGGAATTGGTCTGTAACAAGGCCATTGACCACGTATCGAATAAGAAATCACTGCTAACCCGGAATTTGCCCGTTCGCCTGATGGTGATAGAGCAGGCTTTTATTCAATTCCGGAAAAGAGCCAACCCTTGGCAGGGCGAAGTGTTGGCGAAAAAAACCAACTGCATTGTGCAAGCTGTTTTAGAGGTCGTGAGATGACTAAAAAAAGGTACCCCAGACTCCTTGGCTTATTGCCACTTTTCGGCACGTTGCTGCTGGGAGGTTGCAATATGACATTGCTCGATCCGGTGGGGCAGGTCGGGATCGAAGAGCGGAATCTGATCATCACTGCAACACTGCTGATGCTTCTGGTCGTGGTGCCGGTCATCATTATGACCCTCGTCTTCGCGTGGAAATATCGCGCGTCGAACACCAGCGCTACCTATACACCAAAGTGGTCTCACTCCACCAAGATCGAAGTTGTGATCTGGACTGTGCCAATTCTGATCATCATCGCCCTGGGCGTGATCACCTACAAGTCGACCCACGCGCTGGACCCGTATCGTCCGCTCGAATCTGACGTCAAGCCGATTACCATCGAAGTGGTGGCAATGGATTGGAAGTGGCTGTTCATCTACCCGGAACAGGGTATCGCCACCGTCAACAAGATCGTGTTCCCGGCTAACACCCCGGTCAATTTCCGTATCACCTCTGACACGGTCATGAACTCGTTCTTCATTCCGGGCCTGGGCGGTCAGATCTACGCCATGGCCGGTATGCAGACCAAGCTGCACCTGATTGCCAACCGCAACGCTGAAATGGAAGGCATCTCTGCCAACTACAGCGGTGCTGGTTTCACTGGCATGAAATTCAAAGCGATCTCGACATCTCAGGCTGACTTTGATGCCTGGGTAAGTGAAGTCAAAGCGTCACCTAAACAGCTTGATGAAGCTGAATACGCTGCTTTGTCCAAAGCAAGCCAGAACAACCCCGTTGAACTGTTCTCCGCGTACACACCGAACCTGTTTCAGAAAATCGTCGACAAGTACGAAGGTATGAAGCCAGGCAAGCCGGTGAAGCACGAGAAGAAAGAAGTTGCCGGGACCGATGTGGTGGACATGAGTTCGCATTCAGCTGCCGGGGCAGAGGAGTAAACGATGTTTGGTAAATTAAGTTGGGAAGCGGTCCCGTTCCACGAGCCGATTGTCATGGTCACCATTGCCATGATCGCGCTCGGTGGTCTGGCGCTGTTTGCGGCAATCACCTACTTCAAGAAGTGGACTTACCTGTGGACCGAATGGCTAACGTCAGTCGACCACAAGAAAATCGGCGTGATGTACATCATCGTCGCCATGGTCATGCTGCTGCGCGGCTTTGCCGACGCCGTCATGATGCGTACCCAGTTGGCCATGGCCACCGAGGGTTCGCCTGGCTACCTGCCACCTGAACACTATGACCAGATCTTCACCGCTCACGGTGTGATCATGATCATCTTCATGGCGATGCCATTCTTCACCGGCCTGATGAACCTTGCAGTGCCGCTGCAGATCGGCGCCCGTGACGTGGCTTACCCGTTCCTGAACTCCCTGAGCTTCTGGCTGCTGGTATCCGGCGTTGTGCTGGTTAACCTGTCGCTGGGCGTCGGCGAGTTCGCCAAGACCGGCTGGGTTGCCTATCCGCCGCTGTCGGGCCTGCAGTACAGCCCGGGCGTGGGGATGGATTACTACATCTGGGCGCTCCAGCTATCGGGGCTAGGTACGACGTTAACCGGGGTTAACTTCCTGGCGACGGTCCTGAAGATGCGTGCTCCTGGCATGAAACTGATGGACATGCCGATCTTCACCTGGACCTGCACCTGGGCAAACGTTCTGATCGTGGCTTCGTTCCCGATCCTGACCGCTACCCTGGCACTGCTGACACTTGACCGTTACATGGATTTCCACATTTTCACCAATGAACTTGGTGGCAATCCAATGATGTACGTCAACCTGTTCTGGGCGTGGGGTCACCCTGAGGTATACATCCTCATTCTGCCGGCGTTCGGTATCTTCTCCGAAGTTATCTCCACGTTCACCGGCAAGCGTCTGTTCGGTCACCACTCGATGGTCTACGCCTCCGGCGCGATCTCGGTGCTGGGCTTCATGGTTTGGCTGCACCACTTCTTCACCATGGGTTCGGGTGCAAGCGTCAACGCCTTCTTCGGTCTGGCGACGATGCTGATTTCGATCCCGACGGGGGTCAAGCTATTCAACTGGCTGTTCACCATCTACCAGGGCCGTCTGCGCTTCACCAGCCAGGTTCTGTGGACCCTGGGCTTTATGGTGACTTTCGCCATTGGCGGCATGACCGGCGTACTGCTGGCCATCCCGGGTGCTGACTTCGTACTGCACAACAGCCTGTTCGTAATTGCTCACTTCCATAACGTGATCATCGGCGGCGCGGTATTCGGTTACATCGCAGGCTTCAGCTTCTACTTCCCTAAAGCGTTCGGCTTCAAACTGAACGAGAAGTGGGGCAAGGCAGCGTTCTGGTTCTGGTGCGT
This sequence comes from Pseudomonas fragi, assembly GCF_025426255.1. Classification (GTDB taxonomy): domain Bacteria; phylum Pseudomonadota; class Gammaproteobacteria; order Pseudomonadales; family Pseudomonadaceae; genus Aquipseudomonas; species Aquipseudomonas kulmbachensis. Next base: position 893,266 of record NZ_CP104861.1, read on the forward strand.
CGGCTTCTTCGTTGCCTTCATGCCGCTCTACGCGCTGGGCTTCATGGGCATGACCCGTCGTCTGAACGCCAGCACCAACCCTGAGTGGGTGCCTTACCTGTACGTTGCTCTGTTCGGCGCGGCACTGATCGCTATCGGTATCGCCTGCCAACTGATCCAGCTGTACGTCAGTATTCGTGACCGCAAGCTGCCAGAGAACGCCTGCGAGCATGGCGATCCGTGGAATGGCCACACCCTGGAATGGTCGACTTCGTCGCCACCTCCGTTCTACAACTTCGCTGTAGTGCCAAAAGTCGACACCATCGACGCGTTCACCGAAGCCAAGGAAAACGGTACTGCGTACCAGGCCCCGGCCAAGTACTCGCCGATTCACATGCCTAACAACACCGCTACCGGTGTGTACATGGGTGCTTTGCTGACCGTGTTCGGTTTCGCAATGATCTGGCATATCTGGTGGCTGGCCATCGTTGGTCTGGTTGGCACTGTCGTGGTCTTCGTTGCCCACGCTGCCCGTGATGACCAAGGCTACATGGTGCCGGTTGAGACCATCGAGCGTATCGAGGCTGAGCAGCACAAGCGTCTGGTAGCCGCAAAAGCAATCCCGGCTTCCCGTGTTGAAACCAAGTTGGAACAGGCTTAAACCATGTCGAACTTAGCGACCACTGCTGGACACGCTCATGGTCACGACCATGAGCACGAGGAACACCACGACGCGGGCGAGACAACCATTTTTGGTTTCTGGCTCTACCTGATGACCGACTGCATTTTGTTCGCGTCGATCTTCGCGGTATATGCAGTTCTGGTTAACAACGTAGCGGGTGGCCCGTCGGGCCACGACATCTTCGAACTGCCATACGTACTGGGTGAAACTGCCCTGTTGCTGTTCAGTTCGATCACCTACGGCTTCGCCATGCTGGCGTTGTTCAAGGGTAAAAAGCAGCAGGTGCTGTTCTGGCTGGGCATGACGTTCCTGCTCGGTGCAGGCTTCATCGCCATGGAAATCAACGAGTTCCACCTGTTGATCTCCGAAGGCTACGGCCCTAGCCGTTCGGGCTTCCTGTCCGGGTTCTTCACCTTGGTCGGTACCCACGGTCTGCACGTGACCAGCGGTCTGATCTGGATGGCGATCATGATGTATCAGGTGCAGAAAAACGGCCTGACTTCGACCAACAAGACCCGTCTGAGCTGCCTGAGCCTGTTCTGGCACTTCCTGGACGTGGTGTGGATCTGCGTATTCACCGTTGTTTACCTGATGGGGACTTTGTAATGGCTAACGCACATTCCGACGGCGCCAACCACGGCAGCGTGAAGTCCTACGCGATCGGCTTCATCCTGTCGGTGATCCTGACCGTTATTCCGTTCGGGCTGGTGATGTACCCATCGCTGCCCAAATTCACCACCCTGGCGATCGTGTTGTTGTTCGCCGTGGTGCAAGTGGTTGTTCACCTGGTGTACTTCCTGCACCTGGACCGCTCGCCTGCACAACGCAACAACGTCACGGCGCTGATATTCGCAGCCCTGGTTATTGTGCTGTTGGTGGGCTTGTCCCTGTGGATCATGTTCAGCATCCACACTGAAATGATGGCGAAGTGAGGTAAGACCCGATGTCCTTTAAGCACTTTATCCAAATCACCAAACCGGGGATCATTTTCGGTAACGTGCTTTCTGTGGCAGGTGGGTTTTTCCTGGCCTCGAAGGGGCATTTCGATCTTGCCCTGTTCCTGGCCGCGGTAATCGGCACCTCCTTGGTAGTCGCGTCCGGTTGTGTGTTCAACAACTGCATTGACCGCGATATCGACATCAAGATGGACCGCACCAAGAACCGCGTACTGGTTCAAGGCCTGATCTCCCTCAAGGTGGCGCTGATTTACGCCACCTTGCTGGGGGGCGCCGGCCTTTACTTGCTGTATCGCGTGGCCAACCCGCTGGCGGCTCTGTTCGCTGCGATCGGCTTCGTGATCTACGTTGGTCTGTACAGCCTGTACTTCAAGCGCAAGTCGGTTCACGGCACGCTGATTGGCAGTCTGTCGGGTGCGATGCCTCCGGTTATCGGCTACGTCGCAGTCAGCAACAGCTTCGACATGGCCGCACTGACCCTGCTGGTGATGTTCAGCCTGTGGCAGATGCCGCATTCCTACGCCATCGCGATCTTCCGCTTCAACGATTACCTGGCTGCATCGATTCCGGTGTTGCCAGTGAAGCGCGGGATCAAGGTTGCCAAGAAGCACATCCTGCTCTACATCCTCGCGTTCCTGATCGCGACCCTGATGCTCACCCTCGGCGGTTACGCCGGCATGAGCTACATGGCCGTGGCAGCAGCGATGGGCATGTACTGGCTGTACATGGCGTGGACCGGCTACAAGGCCGTCGACGACAAGGTCTGGGCACGCAAGCTGTTCGTGTTCTCGATCTTCACCATCACCGCCCTGAGCGTCATGATGTCTCTGGATTTCAAAGCGCCTGCCGAGTTGCTGCTGACTTACGCACACTAAGAAAGCCAGACTGAAAAACCCCGCCTTCGAGAGAAGCGCGGGGTTTTTTTATGGCTGCGATTCAAGTCTGGATTTGGATAGCGCTGGCTTGGAAAGAAGATTTCACATGTGCGGATAATATTCTCTATTGGAGTTTTTTATGTGGCCCTTGCCCTTCAGTGCGTTAAGGAAAATCCTACATTACTAACTGCGTGCGAATGGTCAAATGCTCAGGCTGAATTCCACCAGGAAATTTTGTCTACATTTAACCAGGAGCGCGTCATGTCCAAGTTGTCGTTAAAGAAACTCGCTGTAGTAATGTCTCTCGTATGTTTGCCGGCAACCGCCAGCTTTGCAACAACCCTTTCTGTGGGCGTAGGCCAGGAAAAAACCTTCTCGCTGACTTGCAAGTCAGGCAACTTTGTCGGTGTTGCTCAAGGAAAGGTGGGGAATCATTTTCAGGCGGGTAGGTGGGTGCATCTTACAAGCTACAAAATCACCCGTCTTAACGGTCAGAAGGGCGGCAACAAGGCTAATGTGAATCTTTACGCTAGCCCAGCGCCGAACTTTATTCGCAATGAGCACAGGGCCCCCTCTAGGGACAGTATGATTCAGGACGGCAAGTGGCATAGTGTGGCTTTGACACGCAGTAACTTCGTGGTTGCCAGCAAAAAAGGCGAGCTAGTCGTCGAGTTTATATTCGATAAGTCAGGGACTGATCCACGTTGCCACACTAGCTCGGTCTACTTCTAAGTAAGTAGTGCCTGCCTGCACTGATGTTTATAGTGTTGGGCTGTGTGCTCTTTCTTGTCAGTGCATCATCGGGAAGGAAGAGTGCACAGTATAGTGTGCTGGGTACGGTTTAAGTGCATGGCTTGTCACGATGTTTAAATGTTGTATTTCAGCAGTTAATGCCCTGTCTCTATTGCGCAAAGGTATGTGGTTGTTATGCACGATTTAAACTTCATTTCAATGAGAGGCGTAAGTAAAAGTTACCGTCATGCTGGAAAGTTGAACCCGGTTATCAGTCAGGTCGATTTTCAGGTTGGGGTGGGGGAAACCTGTGCCATTATCGGCCCTTCGGGGGCCGGTAAAAGTACGCTGTTGAATATTGTAGGTCTGCTGGATGTTGCAGATGCGGGTGAGTACCTGTTTATGGGACGCTCGGTTGCAAACGCTCAAAATGATGAGTTGGCAGCCATTAGAAAAATGCAAATCGGCTTTGTCTTTCAGAATTTCAATCTGATCCCCCGTTTGACAGTTATCGAGAATGTGGCATTGCCGCTTCGGTACCGCGGGATGGATCGAGCGCACTCCCTTGAACATGCAATGTGCATGTTGCAGAGGGTGGGTATGGCGCAGCGCGCCGGTTATAAACCCGCCGACCTGTCAGGTGGGCAAAAGCAGAGAGTGGCCATCGCGCGTGCTCTGGTAGGCGAGCCGTCCTTGATATTGGCCGATGAACCGACAGGAAGTCTGGATAACCAGACAGCCAGTGAGATTCTGGAGCTGCTGCTGTCGATACAAAAAGAAAAGAACGTGACGTTATTGATTGTGACCCACGACCAGGGTATTGCGCGGCTAATGCAGCGCCAGGTGGTAGTGCGCGGTGGTGTCGTTGTGGAACTCAATGCATGAGTTTTTTAACCCGGTTGATAACCCCTGCGGTGACTCAGGTAGTTGAAGATGCCATCGACAGTTTTCGTACGATGGGCAAGCGCTCGGTATTGGCGTTGTTAGGCATTGTAATCGGCAGTGGTTCTATTGTGGCGGTTATTAATGTTGGCCATAACACAAGCCAGGAGGCTGCGAAAATATTCCAGGGTATGGGGGTTGATACGCTGTTTGCCAAGCTGAATGATGAACAGAGATTTAAAGATTCATTTCTCGGGATGGATGCCGCGAATATCCGCGGGTTGGATTTGCAGCATTTGATGGTTGCTCCCGTTTCGGAGGTGTCGGGCAAGGCCGGTTTCAATCGTCTTTATATTGATGTGAGAATTGTCGGGACGGAGCCGGCTTTGATTGAAGTACTAAAGCTGTCAATCAGTCGTGGGCGTTTTCTACATGAGTTTGATCGTGACGATAACGTCGTTGTGCTCGGTCACACCGTTGCGACTTCTTTGAGTAGCAACGGCCTCGGTATTCAAGTGGGTGAGTGGCTCAAGATCAATAACTATTTGTTCAAGGTTGTCGGCATTTTGCAACCCGCTATGGAATCAATGCTCAGTCCAGTCTTGACGAATCATTCACTATTTATGCCGCTTCAAGGTTTGGCTCGGGTAGACAGTGGTGCGGCTATTACTGATGTCATTATGCGAGTTGGCCCTGCACAAAAAATCGAGCTTGTCGTTCCACAAGTAATGGAACGTTTGAGTGCTGCGTTTAAAACACGCACTGTCGAAATAGTAGTGGCGCAACAAATGATTGACGCCATGAGCCGTCAGAACAAAACCTTCCATTATCTTTTGATAGCGCTGGGGATTATTACGTTGGTGGGGGGTGGCGTTGCCGTAATGAATGTCATGTACATGAATGTTTCTGAACGTCGTATTGAAATTGGTCTGCGGATGGCTATCGGCGCCCGTCGCCAGGATATACGCAATTTGTTTCTGGTCGAAGCGCTTGCGCTCAGTACGCTGGGTGCCGTGTTGGGAGCGGGCGTTGGTATTGCGCTGGCCTGGCTGTATGCCGTGATATCGGGGTGGGCATTTGAGTTGGCGATGCTGTCTATCCCTTTGGGCGTTTCGAGCACCTTACTGGTCGGTGTTTTCTTTGGCTTGAAACCGGCAATCGCGGCTTCGCGGCTTACCCCTGTAGAGGCTCTGCGTGATTACTAAACTAGTCGTTGCCACAAGCGCAGCGTGCTGTGTTTTGATCCTGTCGAAACAGCTGGCCGCAGCCCCGGCCCGAGTCGAAGCCAGCGTGCTGCACCACAGCGAGTTGCGCAGTGACTTGTTGAGCCAGCACGTGATCGATCTATCGTTGGCCGAAGCCGTGTCGCTGGGCTTGCGCCGCAACTACAACATTCGCAGCCTCAAGCTTCAACGCTTGCGGGAGAAGTTCGATCTGCTCGTGGCCGATGACCTGTTCAATCCCAAATTGAAGCTCAGTGGTACTCACAGGCTATCCAAGGGTAACGCCGACAGCAGTCGCACGACCGGCATTGCGCCCTCGGTGAGCCTGCTGGGTGAGTATGGCACCAACATTGATCTGAGCTGGAACCAGCAGCTCAATGCCACAAAAAATTCAGGTGACCTGAGCAGTAACGGTCTGGGGCTGACGGTGACTCAACCGTTACTCAGGGGGGCAGGCCAAGACGTCACGACGGCTCCCTTGCGCCTTGCTAAATTGACCGAGCAAGTCAATCAGTTGAATTTGAAAACCAGTGTGTCCCAAACCCTGTATGAAATCATCGCGGCCTATCGCACGCTGATGAAATCCCAGAATCAAATGGCGCTTGCCACGGATGCGCTTGAACGGACTGTTTCGTTGCTCAAGGTCAATAAGTTGCTGATTACTGCAGGGCGAGTGGCGGAGTTTGACGTTGTGCAGATCGAGGCGGATATCGCGACACAGGAGTTAGCGGTAGAAGAGGCGAAAAATCAGTTGGAGGCGAGCCGCCTAATGATGCTCAAGTTGCTGGCACTCGACCTGGCGACGCCTGTACGCGCCAGTGACGCCCTGCAAGTGACCCGGCTTGATATTGATCAGGCGACGGCATTGAAGGTGGCGCAGGCCAAGCAGCCGCAATATTTGGCGACAATGCTGCAGAGCGAACAGACAGCAATCAACTTGTTGCTCGCGCAAGACAGGGCCCGTTGGGACTTGTCATTGGTGGCGGGTGTCACCCAACAGCGGGACCAACACAGCATCAACGGCGCCAATCGGGCGTGGGACAGTTACACCGGTCTGAAGCTGGAGATCCCCATTGGTGATCTCGGCATCCGCCAAGGCAAGGTCAATGCCCAGACTATGGTGGAACAGCAGAAGTTGCTTCAGGAAGAGGCTCGGATTGATTTGAAGCGGCAGATCACCGATGCGGTCAGAGGCTTGAACACCCTGTGGCGTCAGCTTGAAATCTCACAGCGGATTATCGAACTGTCCAGGCGCAAGCTGTCCATCGAGAACGACAAATTGAACGCTGGCCGATCCAGCAACTTTCAAATCATCAGTTATGAAGCCGACCTGCGTGCGGCCGAAGATGCGAACTTGAATGCGAAAATTTCATACCTGGATGCCAGGGCTCAACTGGATCTGCTGCTGGGTGTAATGCTGGAGAGCTGGGAGATTTCACTTGAAGGTTTTTGACCGGATCAAAGCCATGACAGGACGCTGGAAGTATCTTGCGGTGGGCGGGCTGGTGTTGGCCTTGGGGCTGATGTTGTACCTGCCTGCGGCCCCAGGCAACGATGTTTCCTGGGTCGCTGTCAGTAGCCATAAACTGGAGCATGAAATCGGCCTGGTCGGCAAAATAGAACCGATTGAAACCTCGATTATCACTGCACCTTTTGAAGGTTTAGTCCTGGCCAATGAGTTGAGCCCAGGCATGCAGGTCGAACAGGGGCAAGCCTTGTTGTCTCTTGATACGGCGTTGCTTGAAATCAAGCTGCGGGATGCCCTGGCCAACCAGTTGAAAATGCAGCAGACCGTTGAGATCTACCGTACCTGGGCAACCGACCCGCAAGTGCTGCAAGCGGAGCAGATGCTCAGAGTGGCCGAACTGTCCAAGCAGACGCTTGACCTGGAGTTTTCTCAAGTCGAGGCGCTGTATCAAAAAGGTATTGTTCCGCGCAATGAACTCGATGCCTTGAAGCAGCAGCGTTACCTGCAATCGCTTGAGCTGACGGCCGCCAAAGTGCAGCTCAAGAGTGTGTTGGCTGCCGGCAAGGGTGAGGCCAAAGCCATTGCCGATATGGAGTACCAGAATGCATCCATCGCTCATGAACAGTTAAACGCATTGTTGGAACTCAAGGTGCTCCATGCGCCGTTTTCGGGTGTTGTGCTGTCCCTTGGGGTGCCACAGTCGACAGGGGGGAAGTCGAGGCGATTCATGCCGGCGCTCTTTTGGCCAAAGGTCAACAATTGATCAAGCTGGCCAACATGAAAGGGCTCAAGATTGTCACTCAGGTGTCGGAGTCGGATGTGAACAAATTCGCCCTGAACCAGAAAGTAGCAATATCCGGGGACGGATTTTCGGGGCGGCAGTTAAGCGGCTATGTGAGCGCTATCAGTCAGATGGCTGTTCAGGATGAGAACCCCGGCAGTGCTGCAAGATTCCCGATCACGATCACCGTGAATGCTCCCGAGAACGGTGACTTCAAGGACGTCAGGCTGGGCATGAGTGTGCATATGACGATCGTGACGTACCGCAATGAAAATAGCTTCATCATTCCTCACGCTGCAGTTGAGCAGGCTGAGGACGGCATGTTTGTACATCACCGCGAGCGCTTTGACGCGCCAGTGGTACGGCGTGAAGTCACGATTGGCCAGTCGACAGCCAAAGGGGTTGAGGTGTTCGGGCTGGACTCTGGATTTGTCAGTGTAAAAGCCGACGCTCAGTAAACGGTTCTCATCAGTTTTTGTGAGCGCTATAGAGCCTGTGGGAGCCGGGCTTGCCCGCGATGGCACACCTGAGTCTGACTGATGCCTCGCGCCTTTGTTATCCCGGCTAAAATCACTCAGCGGCAGTTCTGGCAGTGGTTTTGAGACCGGCTTTCCAGGGCGTGTATTCGATTCGATGGAATAAACTGGTCATGCCCTTGGCATTGGGCGCGTAGCCCGGCATGGCGCTCAGGTCCAGTTGTTTGCAGCGTTGGACCAGGCTGGCGAGCAAGGCGTCATCCTGTTTGAACGCTTGGAGTCGCAGAGCATGCGGATCCAGGCTGGCAGCGCATTCCTGCACACGGCCGGTGCTGTCGCCCATGATCATCAGCGTGGCCACGCCAATGCTGTCGATGGCTAGCGGAGCGAGCAGTTGCTTGAACAGATAGTCGTTTTGCGCCTTGTCCTGCAACACCGCTGCGCGCTGTGTGCGTGCCTCGGCGGACAGCCCGGTCAGTGGGTAAACCGCTACTGGCGCTACGACCTTGGCAGTCTTTCTTTTAGGGTCGATCAGCGACGAGGGCAGTTCGGGGAACACAGCCGTCCAGCAAATCGATACCAGGTTCCTGGCCAGTTTGCGGTTGTAAGGGTAGAACCTCTCATCCAGTTTCTTGTTGGGTTGAGTGTCGCACCCGATGATGCGGTTCTTGTCATCGAGGGTGATCATCAGGTTGAACCTGCCATCCCGTCCTTGGCTATTGGCCAGGTCGCCCTCTCGGGCAAGAACCCTACTGACCAGCTTTTCATACACCCCACGTTGCAATGCCTGCTCCTTCTGTTGGGCGGGAGTGGGTATGGGCGATTTGTCGGGGGCACTGGCGTTGAACTGGCAACCTGTGAGCAGCAAGGCGGCAAGAGCGAGGGGGAGTGTGTGTTTGAGCATGACGATCCTTGTACGAGAGGCTGGTCCGTTGCCGATGTTTTGGCAGCGGAAAGTCTATCGTATTCAAGGTGGTTACCGCATATGCGTTTTATTCGTATTTGCTTGGGCGGCCATCGTGAACACCACTACACGATCACGATGGCTGCGATTACTCCGGATGCCACCCCAGCTGGCTCGACACCTGCTGCGAAGCCTCCATCAGCTGTTTGACGTAGTCCTGTTTCAGCTCTTCGCGAAAGCGAAAGCATGGGAAGGACACGCTCATGCCGCCAATGACGTGACCGAAACGGTCGCGGATGGGAGCTGCCAGGCAACGCATGTTGTCTTCGAACTCTTCATGGTCTTCGCCATAGCCTTGCTCACGAACCACCGCCAGTTCTTGCAGGTACGACTCGACCGTGATGAGGGTATTGGCGGTGCGGCGTTCGAAGCTTTCTTCGCGCAAGTGCGCGAGCAACTCATCTTCTTCCAGCCAGGCCATCAGCACCTTGCCGATCCCGGTGCAGTACAGCGGGGCGCGGCGGCCGATGCGCGAGTACATGCGCAGATTGTATTTGGAGTCGATCTTGTGCACGTAGACGATGCTGCCTTCGTCGAGGATGCCCAGGTGCACGGTTTCGCCTGTCAGTTCATTGATGCGGCGCATGCCCGGTTCTGCTTCACGCACGATATCCAGATGAGGCAAGGCCTGGGCGCCCAGTTCGAACAGTCGCACGCTGAGCCGGTAGCGATCTTCGGCATCCTGAACCACATAGCCACGGGCTTTCAGTGACTGCAAAAAGCGGTAAACCGTGCTTTTTGACATGTCCAGTTTTTGCGCGATTTCTGACACGCCACTTTCTTCGGGATGCTCGGCCAGGGCTTCAAGTACAGCCATGGTCCGGCCGACCGCGGAGACCAGTTCGTTGTTCTGAGTGGTGCTGTTGTCCATGAAGGCTCCAACGCAATTTTAAAAAAAACAAGGATATACCGTAGGAGAACGAAACGCTGTTTCATTTTTCTTGACGGTGTAAGGAATTTGATTAAACTCGGCCTCAAGCAAAAAATGAAACGCCGTTCCGAAAACAATAAACAGCTCGACGCAAGGTCACCATCCAGTGCCTGCGTTGACGCAAAGCGACCCATAAAAACAAGGCGCGCAGTGATGACGGTAACCCTCGGGCATTGCCCACAGGCCAATTTGACCCAGCCCCTGCGGGTGGCACTGGTGGGCGAGTGCATGATTGAGATGCGCGGCCAGCCGGGTGCGGTTTTCAGCCAGACGTTCGGCGGCGACACGCTCAACGCCGCGGTCTATCTGTCCCGTCTGGGGGCAGGCAACGGGATTGTTGCCGACTATGTAACCGCCATCGGCGCAGACACGTTCAGTGACGCCATGCGCCAGTTGTGGCGCGACGAAGGGGTCGGTGATCAGCATGTGCGGGTGATCAAGGATGCGCTGCCCGGGCTGTATTTCATCCAGACCGATGACCAGGGTGAGCGTCGCTTTGCCTACTGGCGTGGCGAAGCCGCCGCCCGGCGGGTTTTCGACGGGCCTGAAGCGGACGCAGTACTGCGCGCCCTGGCTGATTATGACTATGTGTATCTGAGCGGCATCAGCCTGGCGATCCTCACCCCCGGCGGCCGCGAACGCCTGATGTTGGCCCTGCGCCTGGCCCGTGAGGGCGGCACGCGCATTGTCTTCGACAACAACTACCGTCCCCATTTGTGGCCCGATGCGGCTTCCGCGCGCCAGGCCTACAGCGACATGCTGCGCCTGACCGACCTGGCCCTGATCACCTGGGACGATGATGCCGCGTTGTTCGGTTATGCCGATCACGAGGCGTTATTCAGCGCCTATGAACAATTCGGAGTAGGTGAAGTGGCCCTCAAGCGTGGCCCGGATTCGTGCTTGATCCAGTGTGCCGCAGGTCGTTTCGAGGTGCCTGCAGAACGGGTGCGTCAGATCGTCGATACCACGGCGGCAGGCGACTCCTTTAGTGCGGCTTACCTTGCTTGTCGCTTGCAAGGCGGCGAGCCGCAGCACGCTGCACGCTGGGGTCATACGCTGGCCGCCGAGGTGGTGCAGCATCCCGGTGCGCTGATCCCCGCAGCCGCCATGCCGAGCCTGTACATGCCTGTATTTTCTTCTGTCGCCGAGGCCTGAACCCATGAAAATCGTTGAAGCGCGCGTGATCGTCACCTGCCCGGGTCGCAACCTGATTACCCTTAAAATTGTCACTGACTCCGGTGTCTACGGTATCGGCGATGCCACTTTGAATGGCCGGGAAATGGCGGTCGTTGCCTACCTCGAAGAGCACGTGCTACCAGCGCTGATCGGGCGTGATGCCCAGCGTATCGAGGACATCTGGCAATACCTGTACCGCGGTGCCTACTGGCGTCGTGGCCCGGTGACAATGACCGCGATTGCTGCCGTTGACGTCGCGTTGTGGGACATCAAGGCCAAGGCCGCCAATATGCCCTTGTACCAGTTGCTCGGCGGCAAGAGCCGCGAGCGGGTGATGGTGTACGGGCATGCCACGGGCAAGGACATCGAAGGTTGCCTGGCCGAAGTCGCCCGCCATGTTGAACTGGGTTACAAGGCGGTTCGCGTGCAATGCGGGATTCCGGGCATCGCCACCACCTATGGCGTCGCCAAGCGCAGTGGCGAACGTTATGAACCGGCCGACAGCGATCTGCCCGCCGAGCATGTGTGGGACACCGCCAAATACCTCAACTATGTGCCCAAGCTGTTTGCCGCCGTACGCGAACGCTTTGGCGATGACTTGCACATCCTGCATGACGTCCACCATCGGCTGACGCCAATTGAAGCCGGGCGTTTGGGCAAGGCCGTTGAACCGTTCAATCTGTTCTGGCTCGAAGACTGCACCCCGGCCGAGAACCAGGAAGCCTTCCGCCTGATTCGCCAGCACACCACCACGCCATTGGCCGTGGGTGAAATATTCAACTCGATTCATGACTGCCGCGAGCTGATTCAGGAACAGTTGATCGACTATATCCGCGCCACGCTGGTCCACGCCGGGGGCATTACCCATGTGCGCCGGATCGCCGACTTTGCTGCGCTTTATCAGGTTCGCACCGGGTTCCATGGCGCCACCGATCTGTCGCCGGTCACCATGGGTGCGGCGCTGCATTTCGATACCTGGGTGCCCAACTTTGGCATTCAGGAACATATGCCTCACGACCCGCTGACCGATGAGGTTTTTCCTCACGCCTATCGCTTTGAAGACGGTCATTTCACTCCCGGTGAAACTCCGGGGCATGGCGTGGATATCGATGAAGAACTCGCCGCCAAATACCCCTACAAGCGCGCCAGCCTGCCGGTCAATCGACTCGAAGACGGCACGCTGTGGCACTGGTAAGCACGGCTTAAAAGCGTTTAGCACGACTGTTAAATAACTATAAAAAACTGGGCGTCATGCCTTGGCAGGAGTTACCCGATGAAAGCGTTTCAAGTAAGAGCTCCCTTTGAGTTCGGCCTGGCCCAGGTTGATACCCCGCAACTGGCGCGCAATGAGGTCAAGGTTGACGTGGCCTATGCCGGTATCTGCGGCTCGGACCTGCATATCATTCACGGGCAGAACGCCTTTGTGCGCTTCCCCCGGGTAACCGGTCATGAGTTCTCTGGCGTGGTCAGCGACGTCGGCGCGGACGTGGAGCAGATCAAGGTCGGCGACCGCGTGTGCATCGATCCGGTGATCAGCTGCGGCACCTGCTACCCGTGCCGCATCAATCGGCCCAACGTCTGTACCCAGCTGCAAGTGATTGGCGTACACCGCGACGGTGGTTTCAGTGAGCAGGTCTGCGTGCCAGCAAGCAATGTCCATCGCCTGCCGCAGAGCATGTCCCTCAGCCATGCCGCATTGGTGGAACCGTACTCCATCGCCCTGAACGTGCTTGACCGCATGCAGCCGCACCCCGGCGACAGCCTGCTGATTTACGGCGCTGGCGTGATCGGCCTGACCCTGGTGCAAATGGCCCGTGCGTTGGGGCTGACCGACATTACTGTGACCGACGTGATTGACGAACGCCTGGCAACCGCCCGCGCCTTTGGCGCCAGCCGCACCCTTAACGGCAAGGACGTGGACGTTGAGGCGACGATGCGCGAACTGACCGGTGGCGAAGGCGTGCCGCTGATTGTCGATGCGGCCTGCATTCCGGCGCTGATGCCACAAATGGTGCGCATAGCCTCATCGGCCGGGCGTATCGGTTTACTGGGTTTCAGCACCACACCAACCGATCTGGTGCAGCTGGAAATGATCAAGAAAGAACTGACGTTGGTCGGTTCGCGCCTTAACAACCGCAAGTTCGCGCGGGTGATCGAGCTGATCGCCAGTGGCAAGTTGCAGGTCCAGGAAATGATCAGCCACCGCATCCAGTTCGATGAAATGCCGGAGGCGATCGCGTTGATCGAAAACCACCCCGAGCAGACTCGCAAGGTGCTGGTGCAACTGAGCGCCAAGGAGATTTCGTAGCAGTTGCCGCAGGCTACGTTCGGTTGCGCAGCAATCGTAAATCCAGAGTTCCAGGTTTGCCTGATACACCCAGGAGCCTGACCTTACGACAGCTTCGCTGCCGGACGCAGCCTTCGGCAGCTGCTACGAGTTTTGCGTACCGCACACAGATACACGTGCCCCAGCGGGCACCCTCACCGAATAAAACAACAAGCGGGAGGTTCCAATGTTTGGTCAAGGTCGTACGTTAGTCATCATCATGCTGTTCCTGGCAGGCGTTATTAACTACCTGGATCGCTCGGCATTGTCCGTGGCAGCCCCCTTCATCCAGAAAGACTACGGTCTGACCACGGGTGAAATGGGCATGATTTTCAGTAGTTTCTTCGTCGGTTATGCGGCATTCAACTTTATCGGCGGCTGGGCGGCCGACCGCTACGGCGCGAAAACCACGCTGCTGTTGGCCATGGTGCTGTGGTCGCTGTTCAGTGGTCTGACGGTATTGACCGTCGGCTTCATGTCGCTGGTGTTTATCCGCATCCTGTTCGGCATGGGCGAAGGCCCACTGAGCGTGACCACGAGCAAGATGGTCAACAACTGGTACACCCCCAAACAAAGGGCGCGGGCACTGGGCACCTCGATGTCCGGCACCCCATTGGGTGGCGCAATTTCCGGGCCGGTAGTGGGCTTTATCGCTATCAGCTACGGTTGGAAAATCTCGTTCGTCATCATCATGTTGGTGGGCCTGGTGTGGGCTGCGGTCTGGTACAAGTTCGTCAAGGACAAGCCTACCGGTAAGGTCGCCGAAGAAATTGCCCAGGGCGAAGGCCAGAGCGCGATGGCGGCTCAGCCGGTTCATCCGTTGCGTTACTACCTCAAGCAACCGACAGTGTTGTTCACCTCGCTGGCGTTCTTCTCGTACAACTACACGCTGTTCTTCTTCCTGACCTGGTTCCCCAGCTACCTGACCATGGCCCACGGCCTGAACGTCAAAGAAATGAGTATCGCCACGGTTATTCCCTGGGTGTTGGGCTTCCTTGGCCTGGCGCTGGGCGGCTTTATTTCCGACTTTGTGTTCAAGAAAACCGGGCGAATGATGTTTTCGCGCAAAGTGGTGCTGGTCACCTGTCTGTTGGCGTGTGCGGTGTGCATCGGCTTTGCCGGGATCGTCAAAACCCTGTATCCGGCGGTCGCGCTGGTGGCTCTGGCGGTGTTCTTTCTGTACCTCACCGGTGCGATCTACTGGGCAATCATCCAGGACACGGTGCCTGCTGCTCGCGTCGGTGGTGTCAGTGGCTTCATGCACTTGCTGGCCAATACCTCGGGCATTATCGGCCCGACCCTGACCGGCTTTCTGGTGCAGTTCAGCGGCTCGTTCACCAGTGCCTTCCTGTTGGCGGGGCTGCTGACCATCATCGGAGCCGTGTGTGTGGCGCGCTATGTCAAACCGCTGCCGGTGATCGATGAGTCCGTGCCGCCAGCAACCGTGCCACGTTCGGCCCTGAGCCACCCTTGAGGAGAAGGTTGATGTCTGTCGTTCAACGCGTTCCTTCAGCCCCAACCGCGGCTGAAATCGGCATCGTGCATCTGGGGTTGGGGGCGTTTCATCGCGCCCACCAGGCGGTCTATTTGCAGCGCAACCTCAATCGTCACGGTGAAAGCCAGTGGGGGGTGTGCAGTGCCAACCTGCGTTCCAATCGCGCTTTGGTCGAGCAGTTGCGCGCGCAACAATGCCGCTATGCCGTGGCCGAGTATCGTGACCGTGAACAGGTGACGTTGCGTGAGATCACAGTGGTGCGTGAAGCGCTGTATGCCGGTGATGGCGGTGATGAGCTGGAGCTGTTGTTGCAGCGCATGGCCGACCCGCGCACGCGGATCGTCACCCTGACTGTGACCGAAAAGGGCTATTGCCTGAGCCCGGCCACGGGCCAGTTACGCCTGCAGGATTCAGCGATTATCCACGACCTTGCCCACCCCCAGACGCCGCGCACCGCTCCGGGGATTGTGCTGGAGGCGTTGCGTCGGCGTCATGTGGCAGGTATCCCGGCATTTACCGTGTTGTGCTGCGACAACATGCCGGACAACGGCCAGCGCACCCGCCAGGCAGTCATGGGGCTGACGGTTAAAGGCAGCGAGCTGGCGCAGTGGATCGAGCAGCACGTGGCTTTTCCCGGTTGCATGGTCGACCGCATCGTTCCGGCCATGGACGCGCAGGCATTCAGCGGTCTGGAGCAACTTGGTTGCCAGGACCCCGCGGCAGTGGTGTGTGAAAGCTTCAGCCAGTGGGTGATCGAGGATCACTTCCCCCAGGGCCGTCCCGACTGGGAGGTGGAGGGCGTGCAGATGGTGACTGACGTGCGGCCCTTTGAAACCATGAAGCTGCGCATGCTTAACGGCAGCCATTCACTGCTGGCCTATATTGGCTTGCTTGCGGGGCACGAGACGGTATTCGAGGCAATCAGCGATCCTCATCTGCTGCGGTTTATCCAGCGCTATATGGCCCAGGAGGCCGCGCCGACTCTGGATATGCCGCCGCAGATCGACGTGTCCGGTTATGGCCGCGACCTGTGCGCGCGCTTTGCCAACGACAGCCTGCAACATCGACTGCGTCAGATCGCCATGGATGGCTCGCAAAAACTGCCGCAGCGCTGGTTGCAAGGCGCGCAGGAACTGCTCGATGCGGGGCACGGCATGGACTGCATTGCGTTGGGTATTGCGGCCTGGATTCGCTACTGCACACAGCCCTTGCCCGGCAGAGATGCCCATGTGGTCGACGATCCGCTGAGCGCAACTTTCGCTGACCTGGCCGGGCGTTTTGACGGTGCCCAGCGGGTAGATGCGTTCCTCGATCTGGAGCAGGTATTCCCGGTCGTACTGTCGGCGCGCGCAGATTTTCGCGATGCGGTTCAGGGCGCTTATCGCGCACTGGAGCGCAACGGTATGGCCAGTCATTTAAAAACTCTAGCGGCACACAACTAACAAAAAGGGAGATAGACATGGAACAGACTTGGCGTTGGTTTGGCCCCCAGGACCCGATTTCGCTGGCGGATGTGCGCCAGACCGGAGCGACCGGAATTGTCACCGCGTTGCACGAAATCCCCAATGGCCAGGTTTGGCCGGTGGAAGCGATTGCGGCACGCAAGCAGATGATTGAAAACGCCGGTCTGACCTGGTCGGTTGTGGAAAGCATCCCGGTGCATGAAGACATCAAGCGTGGTTGCGGCCGCCGTGACGAGTACATCGCCAACTACCAGCAAAGCGTGCGTAACCTGGCGAGCTGCGGCATCGATATCGTCTGCTACAACTTTATGCCAGTGCTCGACTGGACCCGTACCGACCTGGCCTGGGAAATGGACGACGGTGGTTGGGCGCTGCGTTTTGACCAGACCGCTTTTGCCGCTTTCGATCTGTTTATCCTGCAGCGTCCGGGGGCTGAGGCCGAGTACAGCGCCGACGATATCCAGCAGGCGAGGGTTTACTTTGAGAGCCTGACACCTGAGCAGAGTGAGCAACTGGTCAACACCCTGATTGCCGGTCTGCCTGGTGCCGAAGAACATTACAGTCTGGACGATTTCCGCGCCTTGTTGCGCACCTACGCCGATATCGACGAAGCCAGGTTACGCGAGCATCTGGGGCACTTTTTGCGTGAGGTCATCCCGGTCGCAGAAGAAGTAGGGGTGCGCATGGCGATCCATCCGGACGATCCACCGCGGGCGCTGCTGGGCCTGCCGCGTATTCTGTCGACCGCCGCCGACGCGCAATGGTTACTGGACGCAGCCCCCAGCCCGGCCAACGGTCTGACCTTCTGCACCGGTTCCTACGGCGTGCGTGAAGACAACGATCTGGTGGCGATGGCCAAGCAATTTGCGCCATTCATTTACTTCACCCACCTGCGCTCAACCCGCCGCGAGGCAGACCCGCGCAGCTTCCATGAGGCGCACCACCTGGGCGGCGATGTGGATATGGTCGGGGTGATCGGTGCGCTGGTTGCCGAGGACCTGCGACGTGAGCGCGAGGGCGGCCCACGTTTGCCGTTGCGTCCTGATCACGGCCATCAGTTGTTGGATGACCAGCACCGCAAGAGCAACCCTGGTTACTCGCTGATCGGTCGCCTCAAGGGCCTGGCCGAGATCCGCGGGGTTGAATTGGCAATGCGCCAGCAGTTGGCGTGAGCGCAGCAACATGCTGGATTTTGTAGTCGCGGTCGAGCTCCGGCGAGGCGGCGATCGGCGACGTAGTCGTCGTTAAATTCAGACACGGCGGTGTGCCGTCGTAAATCCGGTACTCAGGATTTACGACGGCTACGCAGTCGAATGCAGCCTCGTTCTACTCGTCAGCGCCTACACGTTTAGCCGCGGTAATCAGCTATCCACTTCCATGTGCCCTTACAACGGCAGCATTCTGTCTTGAATAACCCGCTTCATCACGAGGGTCGAGGTGAGGCGTTGAACGTTGGGCAGTGAGGTCAGGCGCTCATCGTAAAGCTGCTGAAAGGCCGGAAGGTCGGCTGCAACAACATGCAGCAGATAGTCCGGGTCACCGAACAGCCTTTGCGCGTCGACGATTTGCGAGGTTTCGATCACCGCTGCTTCAAAATCTGCAATCGCCTGGCGGGTGACTTCACGCAAGGTGACGAACACCATCGCGGAAAAATTCAGCCCCAGCTCGCTCGGCGCCAGCAGGGCGCGGTAGCCCAGGATCACGCCAGAGTCTTCCAGCGCACGCACGCGACGATGACAGGGCGAGAGGCTCAGGCCAACGCGTTCGGCCAGTTCAGTGAGCGAAAGTCGGCCATCGGCTTGAAGCTGCGCAAGAATCTTTCTGTCAATTCGATCCACGTGGAAGAACCTTCCCTTGTGATTGCTTCTGGTTGGGATAAACGAAAGATAATCCTACCAGCATTTCCTTATTCTTCTTTTGCCTGCTGGCGCTTTTATCGGTGACAGAGGTGAAGGGTCGTGCCCTTCAAAAGCCATCGAGGTTCCAGCGTAGAAGGTAAATTCTTGTGACTCTCAGCGTGTTGGCCGCTTTTTGGGCGGTGTCGTTTTTGTTCATCATCACACCCGGTGCAGATTGGGCTTACGCGATCTCTGCGGGCATGCGCGGGCGCTTGGTTACGCCTGCGGTGGCGGGCATGCTCTCCGGACATTTGCTGGCCACGTTGATTGTGGCCGCCGGTGTGGGCGGGCTGGTGGCACGCAATCCGATGATCCTTACCGGGCTGACGGTTGCCGGAGCGGTGTATTTGCTCTGGTTGGGTGTGTGCATGCTCAGGGATCCCGCGACGCCTCAGTCCGGGCAGGGGCAGGTATCTGATTCATGGTCGCGCTGGGCGTGGAAGGGGTTGTGTGTCAGTGGCTTGAACCCCAAGGTTTTGTTGCTGTTTCTGGCCCTTTTACCGCAATTTACCGACCCGCTGTCGACCTGGCCGATACCGACGCAAATCATTGCCCTGGGTGCGTTGCATGCGGTCAGTTGTGCTGCGGTATATCTGATGGTCGGCTTTAGTGCCCAGGCCGTATTACAGACCCGGCCAAGTGCGGCGAAAAACGTCAGTCGGGTGTCTGGCGCGGTGATGGTCCTGATCGCGGTGGTGTTGCTGGCGGAGCAGGCCTACAGTTGAGGCTCCCCCAGACTACCGAGGATGAAGCTGTGGCAACCACTGAAAGCGATCTGCACACAACGCCGCGGGCGGTGATTGATTTCTGGAAGCAGGCGGGGCCCAGGCACTGGTTCGCCAAGGATGAGACGTTCGACGATCTATTTCGCGAGACCTTCTACACAGCTCACTTCCAGGCCGCCAGACGCGAACTTGAGCACTGGATGGAGCAGCCCGAGGGCGCACTGGCGTTGCTGTTGCTGCTGGATCAGTACCCGCGAAATTCATTTCGCGGCACCGCGCATATGTTCGCTACGGACCCGCTGGCGCGCTTCTACGCCCGCCAGATGATTGCTGGTGGTATGGACAAGCAAGTCGATGCGGCCTTGCGCCTGTTTTGTTATTTGCCGTTTGAGCATTCGGAAAACAGTGACGACCAGCAGCTGTCGCTGCAACTGCATCACGCCCTCGATCCGAAGGACTCAAAATGGGCAGAAGACCACGCTGAAATCATCCAGAGATTCGGACGCTTTCCACATCGCAACGATGTTCTAGGACGCGAGACCACCGAACAGGAGCGCATGTTTTTGAATGAGGGTGGATTTGCGGGTTGAGTGGGCATCAGGTGCTGCGGCTGGGGAAAGGCTCTGCAAGCAGGCATAATCGGCGCCTGAACCCCCTCACCTGATTCGGAGTCACCCATGAAGCCCCTCGCCCTGCTGACCTTGGCCCTGATCCTCACGGGTGGACTGTTCAGCACCGGTGCGGCTGCGGCAGGTGATGCGCAAGCGGGCGGCACACTGTTCACTAAAACCTGTGGTGGCTGCCACAGCATCGGGGAGAACGCCCGCAATGGCTTTGGCCCGCAACTCAACGGCGTGATCGGGCGGCTGGCCGGGGCGAGCGCTGGCTACCAGTACTCCGACGCCATGAAAAACTCTGGCGTGGTGTGGACCCGGGAAAAACTGGCGGCCTATATCGAGGCTCCGAAAAAAGTGGTGAGTGGCACGCGGATGATCTTCTGGGGGATCAGTGATCCCGAGAAAATCGACAACCTGCTGGCTTACATTGAGACGTTTCAGGGGCAGTGATCACTGAACGGCCTTCAAGTAATCCTTGAGCGTCAGCAGTGCAGGGTGCATCTGTTCCAGGGTCTGCGCGTTTCTGACATCGCAGGACAGCTTTTGCAGCTCGCGGCCCATGGGTGTCTGTTCGCCGCCTAAAGCGTTCAGCGCCAGATCCAGACACTGGTCGACTTTATGCTGGATGGTATCGATATCGGCATTGCGCACTTCAAAGGCAAACACGTCGCGCTGATAGTCGTCCATCACCGGATCGTCGCGCAAAATCGGGCTGCTGCCGTCCGTCTCATGCACCAGCTTGAGAGAGAAAAGGGCGACTGCCTCCAGCGTCAATTCCATGGTCCGGGTCCTCTATTAAATTCTGTACTTCATGCAATGGGTGCTATGCCGCGCGATTGTACAGTCAGGGATTGCTATCCGCCTAAAGCTGTCGCCATCAGGTCACTCGTCACCGCCGGGCACGGCGTGCGCAGGGTCTTCTAAGCTGTAAGGTCGCAGTTTCCGATAATTTCTGGAGCAGTCATGACCTCTAATACCATTCGGCTTCACCGCATAATCAAAGCAACGCCGGAGCGCATATATCGTGCGTTTCTGGATGCCGATGCCCTGACCAAATGGCTGCCCCCGAACGGGTTTACGGGCAAGGTTCACCATCTGGACGCAAAGGTAGGTGGGACTTTCAAAATGTCGTTCAGCAATTTTGGTAGCGGCCAGGTTCACTCGTTCGGCGGGGAATACCTTGAGCTGGTACCCCATGAGCTGATTCGCTATACGGACAAATTCGACGATCCCGCCCTGCCGGGCGTCATGCAGACAACCGTGTCTTTGCGTGAGGTGTTCTGTGGCGTGGAGTTGACTGTGGTGCAAGAGGGGATCCCCGAGATCATTCCGCCAGAGGCGTGCTACCTGGGGTGGCAGGAGTCGCTGGTACTGCTGGCCCAACTGGTTGAGCCAGAGATCCCTTGATGCAGTCTGCTGCGAGTGCAGTTGTATCCCGCAGGCAGCACGGTTTTTTTGTATTCAAGGTGCATTGAGCAGCACCTTGAGATCAGGACGCCCCGAACATTGTCGGCTGCGTCCGCCGATCCGCGCATCTCTGCCACTTCGGACATTCCATGATTGGGGCCTCTAGGGCGAGCTGATTTTCGTTGATCTTGAATAGCAGGGAAGGAACTAAGTCAGAGTTTGTGCCCCCAAAAGTCAGGATTGGTGTCCAACTTTTGGGGGCAGTTCATTTGGAGTGCGTATCCCCTGCAGGAACTGTCGAGTGAAACGGGGGGGGCGATCTTTTGGTTCTGAACTTAATGGGATTAGAACCGGTAATTGAGCCCAAGCGTCAACGACCGCTCAGGTGCCGGTTGACGGCCCCAGGGGCTGGTGTCGATGCCGCGGAAGTAATACTCGCGGTTGAACAGGTTGCTGACGCCTGCTGAAGCGGTCAGCAGGCTGTTATCCTGGAGTTTGAACTCACGCTCGATCGCGGTATTCCATACCCAATAGGCCGGGAGTTTGCCCACCGAAGCCGTCGCGCCTTCGTCACCGGAATTGGCGGCGTCGGTGTAGGCGCTGCTGACGAACAGGCCGTCAAGACTGTAGGTCCAGTGCTCGGCGAAGCGATAACGGCCGTCGACATTGAACTGGTTTTTTGAGGCGAACGGGACTTCGTTGTCCTTGAAGGCGCCGTTGCGCTGTTTGGCATCGAGGTAGGCGTAGCTGGCGTGCAGGTCGAGGTCGGGCAGCGCGGCCGGGGTCCAGAACACTTCGGTCTCAATGCCCTGGTGACGGGTGCTGCCAAGGTTGTCGAAGCGGTCGGTGGTCGCGTTATAGACGATCTGGTCGCTAAAATCGATACGGTACAGACCGGCGTCCACCCGCAGACCTTGCCATGGCGTATAACGCACGCCGGTCTCGTAGTTCCAGGCCAACTCGGCGCCGACGTCACCTTCCTTGACGATCTGCGTGACCTGCGGCGGACGCAGGGATTTCTGCGCGTTGGCGTAGATGAACCAGTCATCGCTGGCCTGGAAGCCCACGGTCAGGCCGGGCAGCCATTCTTCTGATTTGTTTTCATGCTGGAACCCGGTGATGCCGTCGTCGTAGTTCATGCGCGCGTTTTCGTAACGCACGCCCGGCGTAATGGTCAGCCGGTTGTCGAGCAGGCCGATGGCGTTGCTGAGGTAAAAGGCCTTGGCATCGTCTTCGAACGTCCAGTCGCGGAACGGCGTGGTGGTGCCTGTGGCGAGGCTTTGGCGATTGACCTTGTAGTCGATGTCTTCCTTGACGTAACGCGCGCCCAGCAACCAGGTCTGGCTGAAGCTGTCACCATCGATGCTCATGCTCAGGCGCGGTTCAGTGCCCCAGACCTTAAAGTCGCGCGGGCCGTCCTGCTTGGTCACCGCCGCGCCGTCCGGGGTGAAGGGCAGGCCGACCACGAAGTTGCGGTAGCTGTTGTGAGCGAAGTTGGTCCAGCTGAATGCCACTGAATCGAACGGGCCCATCGCGCCCAATTGCTGGGTGTAGGTGCCCCAGACGCGGTCGGTATCGCCTTCGAAGCGGTCCAATGGGCGGGTCGATTGGCGTGGGTCGTCCTTGTAATCCTTGACGCTGAGGGCGCCGGCCAGGTCCATGTCGGCCTTGTAATGCTGCACGCCGAAGCTCAGGTCGCGATCATCGTCGATGTTCCATTGGCCACGCAGGCGATAGTTCTGGATATCGGTGTCGGAATGCTCGCGGGCGGTTTCACCATTGATGGTATTGAGGTCCAGTTGCAGGCCGAAGTTGTCGGTCAGGTAGCCGCCGGTGCCGATGTAGGTGTCCCACAATTGGCGGCCTCCGGCGTTGAACGTGGTGCGTTCCTGCAAGGTGGTTTCCCATTCCTTGGGAATCGGTTTGCTGATGAAGTTGATCACCCCGCCGACGTTGTTCGGGCCGTATTGCACTGCGGCGCCACCGCGCACGATGTCGATCCGGTCGACGGTCGCGAGAGTCACCGGGAACAGCGACAAACCGGTCTGGCCGTAAGGCGCGAGGGCCAGGGGAATGCCGTCTGACAAGGCCTGGACCCGGCCGCTACGGCTTTCATACAGGCCTCTGACGGAAATCTGCGGCAGGGCACCGGTGCCGGTTTCGTCGAAGATTTTCACTCCAGGCACCCGTTGCAACGCATCGTCGACGCCGCGCACGCTGGCTTTTTTCAGGTCTTCTTCTTTGACCATCGAACGGCTGCCGGGGTAGGTGAGGACTTCCGGGTCCGTTGCGCCACCGAGCACGTCGCCCTTGATCACCATTGGCGCGATGTACTGGACTTCGGGCGGTTTGGCGGCCACCGGTTCCTGTGCCGGGACGATGATGAACGTGTGCTCATCGCGCACTCGGGATTGCAGGCCGCTGTGGTCGAGCAGTCGCGACAAGGCTTGTTGTGGTGTATAGCTGCCCTTGACCGCGTTGGTAGTTTTGCCCGCAGTAATGTCGCTGGCAAAGATGATCTGCACCGACGATTGCCGCGCCAGGGCATTGAGTGCCTTGTCCAGGCTGGTGCTCGGCAGGTCGAGTTCGACCTTGTCCTGGGCCTGCGCCGACAGGGCGAACAACAGGCTGGTGGCGAGGACGGACAAAGGCAAATGCCGGCGGTACTTCATGGACGGTGTTCCTTGGAAAGTGGGGTCTGCCTTACTAGCCGCCACGGGTGCGGAAAAACCCTACCTCTGTCGGAAATTATTTTTTCGCCGCCTTGCGCCGCACATGCGTAGTGCCATCGGCCTCGGTGTTGAGGCTCAAGGGCAGGATGCTCGGCAGCAGGTTCAACAAGTCTTCGACGTTACGATTATCGAACACGCCGCTGATCGGCAGGCTGGCCAAGCTCGGGTCATCGAGCACAATAGACGGTTTGCGGTAGCGCTGGATTTGCCCCAGCGCCTCGGCCAGTGGCGTGCGGTAGAAAATCAGCCGATTGTCCTTCCAGGCAATGGCGGCCTCGGTGTCGACGGCGAGCGGTGGTTGTAGCTGGTTTTGCCGCACATCGACTTGCTGCCCCGGCACCAGTTGCACGGTGTGCCCGGCATCGGCGGTGGTGCCCACGCTGACAGCGCCACGCACCAGCGTCACGCGCACGGCATCCGTGAGGTGGCTGACGCTGAA
This sequence comes from Pseudomonas fragi, assembly GCF_025426255.1. GTDB lineage: Bacteria > Pseudomonadota > Gammaproteobacteria > Pseudomonadales > Pseudomonadaceae > Aquipseudomonas > Aquipseudomonas kulmbachensis. The sequence continues at coordinate 917,493 of NZ_CP104861.1, forward strand.
CAGTGTGCCGAGGACGTTGATTTGGGTGGTGCCCGCGTCCACGCGGAACGGTCGGATTCTGGTCTTCGACACATCGAACAGCGCCTGACCGGACTGCAGTTGCACATGCCGGGAACGCAGGTGCCAGGTGACCGAGGCCCGGGAGTCGCTGTCCAGAGTCATGTGACTGCCATCGGCGAGATTCAATACCCGGCGCTCGCCGACCGCCGTATGGAACTGCTCGCTGTGATAGGCCGGATCGATCCAGGCCAGCCCCGCGCCGAGCATCACCAGCAACATCGCGGCACCTAGAGTTTTGCGCGGTTTGCGCGGCGTAGGTGTCGGCAACGGGAAGCGATTGCGCAACTCTTCGCGATGGCGCGCGAGTGCTTCATCTTCACGGGACAGTGGCGGTTTTGGGGGGCGCGTGGGGCTCACTGGGCAAGCTCCATGGCATGCAGATCAGTGTCATCAAGGTAGGCGCGGCAGGCGGCCAGGCCTAGGCGCAGATGCTTTTCAACGGTCTTCAAGGAGACGCCCATCTGCGCCGCCACTTCGGCCTGCGACAGTTCATGAATCTTGTGCATGACGAAGACCATCTGACAGCGCGGCGGCAATTGTGCGATGGCCTGGGCCAGGCGCTCGAATTCCCGGGCGGCCTCATATTGACGCGGTGGCAGGGGGGCTTCGCACACTGGCTCGCTCAGGTCGGGCAGGGCGACGATCAAGGCCTGGCGCCGGCGTTCGCTGCGATAACGGCTGACCGCCTGGTCGTGGGAAATCTTGCGCAACAAGGCCAATGGCGTGCGCACATCCTCTCGTTCGCGTTTTTCCAGCAATTGCACGCAGACGTCATGCACCACTTCGCGGGCAAATCCCCGATCCCCGAAACGTCGACGAACATGGTCGACCAAGTCGTCGTAGTGACGCACCAGGGTGCTGATCAGCGATGGCTTGGCTGGGTCGAACGACATGATGGACCTGAGGCGATGCAGAGCGGCTGTAAATATAAATGAGAAACCTTTCCATTCATAGCCTCGACAATGATCGCCTTCGGTCGAAGGACTGCAGGAGGAGGCGAGTAGCATCCGCCGCCCCAATGACGATTACTTGCCGCCAATGCTTACTGGTAGGGCGCGATCTGGTCATTAATCAGCGCCGCCTGGTCTTCCATGTTCATCAGGTCGTTCCACTCCTGCACCCATTGCTGAATCGCCACCAGATCACGGCCTCTGCAATGCCAAACCCGCTCGAGCCGCCGACGGCGTGTCAGCGTCCCCGGCCTTGAGTCATGCGTCAGCAGTTGCGCGAAAGGAGCGGGCTTTGGCAATGTCGATGGCAGCTTTGGCAGAACGTTTCTGTTCCAGAGGGTCGGCGCGCTTCATCCTTGTATCCCAGAGCTCGGTATTTTTCTCGGGATACAATTGGGGATATAGGGATGCAGGGACACAGCGGATAGGGAGAGACAGGGGTAGATCGACAGGCACAAAAAAACCGGCGCGGGGGCCGGTTTCTCTGTGCTGCAAGTCCTGGTAGAGACTTGCAGGTACTGCTATATGGTGCCCCGAGGGAGACTCGAACTCCCACTTCTTTCGAAAACGGATTTTGAATCCGCCGCGTCTACCAATTCCGCCATCAGGGCTCAATGGCGGCGAAGTATAGAGATGAGATTTAGGTCGGTCAACAACTTATTGGTCTATTTTTACTAAGTCCGTTAAACTCCCCGGCCCTGCTAGACGAAACCTATCATGCGCGTTGCTGACTTTACTTTCGAACTCCCTGATTCGCTCATCGCACGCCATCCTTTGGCGGAGCGCCGCAACAGTCGCCTGCTGACCCTGGACGGGGAGAGCGGCGTACTGGCACATCGTCAATTCACTGATTTGCTTGAGCATTTACGCCCGGGCGACTTGATGGTGTTTAACAATACCCGGGTGATTCCGGCTCGCTTGTTTGGCCAAAAAGCCTCGGGCGGCAAGCTGGAAATTCTGGTTGAGCGGGTGCTCGACAGTCACCGGGTGCTGGCGCATGTGCGCTCCAGCAAGTCGCCAAAACCAGGCTCGAAGATCCTGATTGACGGTGGTGGCGAAGCCGAGATGTTGGCGCGCCACGATGCGTTGTTCGAGCTGGGCTTTGCCGAAGAGGTTCTGCCGTTGCTGGACCGTGTCGGGCATATGCCGTTGCCGCCTTATATCGATCGCCCGGACGAAGGTTCAGACCGCGAGCGTTATCAGACGGTCTACGCACAACGCCTGGGTGCCGTAGCGGCACCGACGGCGGGGCTGCATTTTGATGAGCCGCTGATGCAGGCCATCGCTGCCAAAGGCGTCGATACGGCATTTGTGACTTTGCACGTGGGGGCGGGTACGTTCCAGCCGGTGCGGGTCGAGCGCCTTGAAGATCACCATATGCACACCGAATGGCTTGAAGTTGGCCAGGATGTGGTCGACGCCGTGGCTGCGTGCCGGGCGCGTGGCGGGCGGGTGATTGCCGTGGGTACCACCAGCGTGCGTTCGCTGGAAAGTGCTGCCCGTGATGGCGTGCTCAAGCCGTTCAGTGGCGATACCGATATCTTTATTTTCCCGGGTCGACCGTTTCATGTGGTCGATGCTTTGGTGACCAATTTCCATTTGCCGGAATCCACGCTGCTGATGCTGGTTTCGGCGTTCGCCGGTTATCCCGAAACCATGGCGGCCTACAAGGCTGCGGTTGAGCATGGGTACCGCTTCTTTAGTTACGGTGATGCAATGTTCATCACCCGCAATCCTGCGCCGACGGCTCCTGCCCCGGCCCCAGAGGATCAAGCATGAGCAACTGTCGTATGTCTTTCGAGCTACTTGCCACTGATGGCAAGGCTCGTCGCGGTCGTCTGACCTTTCCCCGTGGCGTGGTTGAAACCCCGGCGTTCATGCCGGTCGGTACCTACGGCACGGTCAAGGGCATGCTGCCGCGCGATATCGTCGATACCGGCGCGCAGATGATTTTGGGTAACACCTTTCACCTGTGGCTGCGCCCTGGCACTGAAGTCATCAAGAAGCACGGCGACCTGCACGACTTCATGAAGTGGCAAGGTCCGATCCTGACGGATTCGGGCGGTTTCCAGGTGTTCAGCCTGGGCGCCATGCGCAAGATCAAGGAAGAGGGCGTGACTTTCGCCTCGCCGGTCGATGGCGCCAAGGTGTTCATGGGCCCGGAAGAGTCGATGCAGGTCCAGCGTGACCTGGGCTCGGACGTGGTGATGATTTTTGACGAATGCACCCCGTACCCGGCTGACGAAGACGTGGCGCGTATCTCCATGGAGCTGTCGTTGCGCTGGGCTCAGCGTTCGAAAAATGCCCATGGCGACAACACCGCGGCGTTGTTCGGTATCGTTCAGGGCGGCATGCACCAGGAATTGCGCAAGCGTTCACTGGACGGTCTGGACAAGATCGGCTTTGACGGCCTGGCCATCGGCGGTTTGTCGGTAGGCGAGCCCAAGCATGAAATGATCAAGGTGCTGGACTATCTGCCTGCGATGATGCCGGCTGACAAACCTCGTTACCTTATGGGGGTTGGCAAGCCAGAAGATCTCGTTGAGGGTGTGCGCCGCGGTGTGGACATGTTCGATTGCGTGATGCCAACCCGCAATGCCCGCAACGGGCATCTGTTTATCGACACCGGTGTAATCAAGATCCGCAATGCGTTCCATCGCCATGATGATTCGTCGCTGGATCCGACTTGCGACTGCTACACCTGCCAGAACTTCTCCCGCGCTTATCTGCATCATCTGGACAAGTGCGGCGAAATGCTGGGGAGCATGCTCAATACCATCCACAATTTGCGGCACTATCAGGTGCTCATGGCTGGTTTGCGCGAGGCTATTCAACAGGGTACATTGGCCACCTTTGTCGACGCCTTCTATGCCAAGCGCGGGCTGCCTGTGCCGCCTTTGGACTGAGTTTCGGACCTTTAAGAAACAACATTGCAACTGGAGTGCTTCATGAGCTTTTTCATCTCTTCCGCTTTCGCGGACGCTGCTGCACCTGCCGCTGCTGGCCCTATGGGTGGTGGTTTTGAATGGATTTTCCTGGTCGGCTTCCTGGTCATCTTCTATCTGATGATCTGGCGTCCACAGGCCAAGCGCGCTAAAGAGCAGAAAGCCCTGCTGGGTAACCTGCAAAAAGGCGACGAGATCGTGACCACTGGCGGTATCGCCGGCAAAATCGTCAAGGTTTCCGATGCTTTTGTTGTTATCGAAGTGTCTGACACTGTCGAGTTGAAAATTCAGAAAGGCTCTGTTGCAGCCACGTTGCCAAAAGGCACGCTGAAAGCGATCTAAGTTTCAACTTTTAACAATCGACGGGGCGCGCAAGGCGCCCCGCGTTTTAAGCGGGCGGCGTGATTGATGCTGAACAAATACCCTCTGTGGAAATACATACTGATCCTGGCAGTGCTGGCGATCGGTTTTATTTATTCCGCTCCCAATCTGTACCCTGATGATCCGGCTATCCAAGTGTCGGGTGCGAGCACGGCCCTGCAGGTCACTCAAGCTGATCTGGATCGCGCAAGCAAGGCGCTGACGGATGCAGGCATTGCTGTGAAGGGTGCTTCCCTGGCCCAGAATGGCAAAGGTGGTTTGCTGCGTCTGGTCAAGAAAGACGACCAGCTGCCGGCAAAGGATGTCGTACGCAAGGCCTTGGGCGACGACTATGTCGTAGCGCTCAACCTGGCACAGACCACGCCTCAATGGTTGCGTAGTCTGGGTGCTCACCCAATGAAACTGGGTCTGGACTTGTCGGGTGGTGTGCACTTCCTGCTGGAAGTGGACATGGACAAAGCTGTCGATGCACGTATGAAAGTGTACGAAGGCGATGTCAAAAGCCTGCTGCGTAAAGAGAAAGTGCGTTATCGCAGCCTGCCGCAACTCAACGGTGCCATTCAGTTGGGCTTTACTGATGAAGCAACTCGTGAGCAAGCGCGTGGCCTGATCCGCAAGAGCTTCAATGACTTCGACATTACCGCTGCCGACCTGAACGGTCAGCCGGTTCTACGTCTGGCGATGACCCCGGCCAAGCTGGCGGAAATCCGTGAATATTCCATCAAGCAAAACCTGACAACCGTCCGTAACCGGGTCAACGAGTTGGGTGTTGCCGAGCCTTTGGTTCAGCGTCAGGGTGCCAACCGCATCGTGGTTGAGCTGCCAGGCGTACAAGACACCGCCGAAGCCAAGCGTATCCTGGGCAAGACGGCCAACCTTGAGTTCCGTCTGGCTGCTGAGCCGGGCGCTTCCAAAGCCACTTCCGAAACCTTCGAGTTCCGTGAAGGCAACCGTCCTACGGCTCAGATCGAGCGTGGCCTGATCATCACGGGTGACCAGGTAACCGACGCCCAGGCAGGTTTTGACGAGCACGGCCGGCCACAGGTGAACATCAAGCTTGATGGTCATGGTGGCGAGCTGATGAGCCGTTCCACTCGCAGCAACGTTGGCCGCAGCATGGCGGTAATCTTCATCGAGCAGAAGCCGGTGACGACTTACGTCAAGAAAGTGGTTGATGGTGTTGAGAAGGACGTACCGGTTCAGTCGTTCAAGGAAGAGAAAAAAATCATCAGCCTGGCGACCATTCAGTCGCCGCTGGGCAGTCAGTTCCGGATTACCGGTCTGAATGGCCAGGGTGAAGCTTCGGAGCTGGCTCTGCTGTTGCGTGCCGGTGGTCTGGCGGCGCCAATGTACTTCGCTGAAGAGCGCACTATTGGTCCGAGCCTGGGTGCTGACAACATTACCAAGGGTATTGATGCATCGCTGTGGGGCATGTTGTTTGTGTCGATCTTCATCATCGCCATCTACCGCTTCTTCGGTGTGATCGCGACGGTGGCGCTGGCGGGAAACATGGTCTTGCTGCTGGCTCTGATGTCGGTGCTGGGTGCAACCCTGACGCTTCCGGGTATTGCCGGTATCGTGTTGACGATGGGTATGGCGGTCGATGCCAACGTACTGATCTTCTCGCGGATACGTGAAGAAATTGCCAATGGTATGACAGTGCAGCGGGCTATCAACGAAGGCTTCAGTCGTGCCTTTACAGCGATTGTCGACTCCAACCTGACAACTCTGCTGGTCGGCGGGATCCTCTTCGCCATGGGTACTGGGCCGGTTAAAGGCTTTGCAGTGACCATGTCTCTGGGGATCTTTACCTCGATGTTCACGGCCATTATGGTCACCCGCGCACTGGTTAACCTGGTGTATGGCGGTCGGGACTTCAAGAAGTTGTGGATTTAAGGGGCTGCCATGTTACGTACAATCAACTTCATGGGCGTTCGCAACATTGCGTTCGGCGCCACTGTACTGCTTACCGTGCTGGCCTTGTTCAGCATGTTCCACAAGGGCATGAACTACGGCCTGGACTTCACCGGCGGTACGCTCATCGAGCTGACCTACGAGAAGCCGGCTGATTTGACCAAGGTGCGTACCGAGCTGGCTTCGGCCGGTTTCCACGATGCTGTGGTGCAGAGCTTTGGTGCGACAACTGACTTGCTGGTGCGTATGCCTGGTGACGACCCGTTGCTGGGTAACAAGGTAGCGGCTGCGCTGGGTCAGGCAGACACGGCCAACCCGGCAGTCATCAAGCGCGTCGAGTTCGTTGGTCCGCAGGTAGGTGAAGAGCTGCGCGACCAGGGCGGCCTTGGCATGCTGATGGCGCTGGGCGGCATCATGCTGTACCTGGCCTTCCGCTTTCAGTGGAAGTTCGCGGTCGGCGCGATCGTGTCTCTGGTTCACGACGTGATCGTGACCATGGGCATCCTGTCCTGGTTCCAGATTACCTTCGACCTGACGGTGTTGGCGGCGGTGCTGGCAATCATCGGTTACTCGCTCAACGACACCATTGTGGTGTTTGACCGGGTACGGGAGAACTTCCGCGTGCTGCGCAAGGCCACTCTGGTCGAGAACATCAATATCTCGACTACGCAAACCCTGCTGCGCACCATGGCGACTTCGATCTCCACCTTGCTGGCAATTGCTGCGCTGCTGATCTTCGGTGGCGATAACTTGTGGGGCTTCTCGATTGCACTGTTTGTGGGTGTATTGGCGGGTACTTACTCGTCGATCTACATCGCCAACGTGGTGCTGATCTGGTTGAACCTCAGTGCCGAGGATCTGATCCCGCCTGTGGCGAGTGAAAAAGAGATTGATGACCGTCCATAACGGGTAGTTATCGACAAGGTTGTACCAAAAAGGCGCGAGTATTGAACTCGCGCCTTTTTTTGTGCTCCAAGGCTGGGAGTAGCGTGGGACTGTTCCCACTTGTGATGGTCTGGAGGTTCACGTGAACAAGTCTTTGCTGGTGGGTGCTGTATTGGGTGCTGTCGGTGTGACTGCCGGAGGTGCTTTCGCGACCTACAGCTTGGTAAAAGCTCCTGATGCTGCGCAGGTTCTGGCTGTGGTGCCGGTCAACCAGCAGATCAAGACACCGCGTGAGGTGTGCAAGGATGTGGCTGTGACACGTCAGGCGCCGGTCAAGGATCAGCATCAGATCGTTGGTAGCGTGATCGGTGCGGTGGCGGGCGGTTTGCTGGGTAATCAGATTGGTGGCGGTACCGGCAAGAAAATTGCCACGGTAGCCGGTGCGGTCGGCGGTGGTTATGCGGGGAACAAGGTGCAGGAAGGCATGCAGGAGCGTGATACCTACACTACGACCCAGACGCGCTGTAATACGGTCAACGACATCAGCAGCAAGGTCGTCGGCTACGACGTGCGTTATTCGCTTAATGGCAAGGAAGGCAAGGTGCGGATGGATCACGAGCCAGGCAAGGAAATTGCCGTGGACAAGCAGGGTCAGCTGATTCTGAATTAAGCCGCAGCCTGCCTTTTTTGTGGGGCGGGCTTGCTGGTGACGTTGAGAGTAAATACTGGCCAAAAAAAAGCACCCCGAAGGGTGCTTTTTTTATGTCCGAATTTCGCTTAGCGTTTCAGCGAGGCCGGCAGGTGTGGCTGGATTGCGGTCAGAACAGCTTTGAAGCACTTGGTGTTGCCGGCAACGATGTGACCTTTTTCAAGGAAGTCGTGGCTACCGGTGAAGTCACTGACCAGGCCGCCGGCTTCTTGGATCAGCAGTGCGCCTGCAGCCATGTCCCACTCGGACAGGCCCGACTCCCAGAATGCATCAAAACGCCCGGCAGCAACGTAAGCCAGGTCCAGGCTGGCAGCGCCTGCGCGGCGGATACCGGCAGTCTGGCCAACCAGGCTGCGGAACATGCCCAGGTAGTTATCCAGGTTGTCCATCTGGTTGTCGCGGAACGGGAAGCCAGTGCCCAGCAGGGCGCCTTCGAGGCTGGTGCGGCCGCTTACGCGCAGACGACGACCGTTCAGTTGGGCGCCACGGCCACGGCTGGCGGTGAACTCTTCCTGGCGAACCGGGTCGAGAACCACTGCGTGCTCAAGGCGGCCACGGTATTTACAAGCGATGCTGACGGCGAAGTGTGGAACGCCGCGCAGGAAGTTGGTGGTGCCATCCAGTGGGTCGATGATCCACAGGTAGTCTTCACCTTCACCGCTGCCTGGGTGCATGCCGGTTTCTTCACCGAGGATGCCGTGCGTCGGGTAGGCCTTGCGCAGGGCGTCGATGATTTTCTGTTCAGCAGCACGATCGACTTCAGAGACGTAATCCTTGGCGTCTTTTTCGTCAACCTTGATGGTATCCAGGCGCTCGATGGAGCGGAAAATCAATTCACTGGCGCTGCGGGCGGCGCGCAGCGCGATATTCAGCATGGGCTGCATGGACGTTTCACCTAAGGTTGTTAAAGAAAGCCGAATATTCTATCAGAAAACTTTGGTAGATGAAGGTTTGCGTTAGCTTTCGTAGCTTATGGCGTTTTGCTTAGGTAAGATTTGCACCCTTTTGCTGGTCTGTGAGCGCTTCCTTTGCTGCCTAATATTCGTGTCGTTCTGGTCAATACCAGCCATCCCGGGAACATCGGCGGTGCTGCGCGTGCCATGAAAAACATGGGATTGACGCGGCTGGTGCTGGTGGAGCCAAGAGTGTTTCCGCACCATGAGGCTGATGCGCGGGCGTCGGGGGCGGGTGACATTCTTGAGAATGCACAAGTCGTTGCGACCCTCGAAGATGCCCTGGTTGGTTGTAATCTGGTGCTGGGCACCAGTGCTCGAGATCGTCGTATCCCTTGGCCACTGCTGGATCCTCGCGAGTGCGGGCAAAAAGTGGTTGAGGAGGCGGCGCAAGGTGCTGAAATTGCGTTGGTGTTTGGTCGTGAAGACTCCGGCCTGACCAATGACGAGTTGCAGCGCTGTCACTTTCATGTGCATATCCCGTCGGATCCTGAGTTCAGCTCGCTGAATCTGGGTGCGGCCGTGCAAGTCTTGAGCTACGAAATCCGCATGTCTTGGCTGGCGGCTCAGGGGCAGCCGAGCAAGGTCGAGAAGGATGAGGTGGCGTCCACTAAAAGTGGCGAGTTGGCAACCATGGATGAGCTGGAGCGCTTTTACGAGCATCTGGAGCAAACGCTGGTAGCTATTGAGTTCCTTGATCCGGAAAAGCCGCGTCACCTGATGGCGCGCTTGCGTCGACTGTACGGGCGTAGCTCCGTTAGTCGGGCAGAAATGAACATTTTGCGTGGCATTCTCACCGAAACCCAAAAAGCAGCCCGTGGCGAGCTGCTCAAGCGCAAGGATTAAAGATGTTCGAGCGTCTGCGTGAAGATATCCAAAGTGTGTTTCATCGTGATCCTGCAGCGCGCAACGCTTTCGAGGTGTTGACGTGCTATCCGGGGATGCATGCGATCTGGATTCACCGCTTGTCGAGGCTGCTGTGGCAGGCCGGCTGGAAGTGGCTGGCACGTCTGGTGTCGAACTTCGGACGCTGGCTGACCGGGATCGAAATTCATCCGGGGGCCAAGGTGGGGCGTCGATTCTTTATCGATCACGGTATGGGTATTGTGATCGGCGAGACCGCCGAGATCGGTGATGACGTAACCCTCTATCAGGGTGTGACGCTGGGCGGCACAAGCTGGAACAAGGGCAAGCGCCACCCGACGCTGGGAGATGGCGTTGTGGTCGGGGCGGGCGCCAAGGTCTTGGGGCCGTTCACGGTGGGTGCCGGGGCCAAGGTTGGTTCCAATGCGGTGGTGACCAAGGCGGTTCCGGCGGGTGCGACTGTGGTGGGCATTCCGGGGCGGATCATTGTCAAAAGCGATGATGAGGTCGAGGCCAAGCGCAAGGCGATGGCCGAGAAAATCGGTTTTGATGCCTATGGCGTCGGTGAGGACATGCCGGATCCGGTGGCGCGTGCCATTGGTCAGTTGCTGGATCACTTGCAGGCGGTCGACGGCAAGCTTGATGGGATGTGCGGTGCGCTCAAGGATCTGGGTAGCCCTTACTGTGCGAAAGATCTGCCTGAGCTGCGCGAAGAAGACTTCGCCTGCGTCAAGGACAAGGACGAAAGCAAGGCGGTGTGAAGCTGCTGTAGCCGCTGCCGCAGGCTGCGATCGAGCGCGAAGCGGTCGTGCTTTTGAGGTCGAAGGAAAGTCCTGTGGCCTTTGTCGCAGCCTCCGGCAGTGGCTACAGGGTTTGACGAGTGTTTGGCGTGGCTCCATGTGCCATTACGCCGCAGACCCTGCTACAATACGCGCGCTCTTTTGCGGGTAATCCCGACTAAAGTACTAGGTCTAATAGTTGACTTAAATAGTCGGGAATAGCATACTCGTCTCCATTCCGAATTCCGTGGTACCTGTCCATGAGACTGACTACAAAAGGCCGTTACGCCGTAACTGCAATGCTCGATTTGGCGTTGCACGCACAGCACGGGCCGGTGTCCCTGGCCGATATTTCCGAGCGCCAAGGCATCTCTCTTTCCTACCTTGAGCAACTGTTTGCCAAATTGCGCCGCAGCAGCCTGGTTTCCAGTGTGCGTGGCCCGGGTGGCGGCTATCAGCTGTCGCGCGACATGCAGGGCATCCAGGTGGCTCAGGTTATTGATGCCGTGAACGAGTCGGTCGACGCAACGCGTTGCCAGGGCCTTGGCGACTGCCATGCCGGCGACACTTGCCTGACCCACCACTTGTGGTGCGACCTCAGCTCGCAAATACACGATTTTCTCAGCGGTATCAGCTTGGCTGACCTTGTCACTCGCCGTGAGGTACAAGAGGTAGCCCAGCGTCAGGATCTGCGCCGCTGTAATGGCAAGGCGCCGCACCTGGATAAGATCGAAGCGTCCGCCGTCGATTGATTGCATAAAAACGACGGTGCGCCAGCCAGCCTGATTTAGGAGATAGTCCATGAAATTGCCAATTTACCTCGATTACTCAGCCACTACCCCGGTTGATCCGCGTGTTGCTCAAAAAATGAGCGATTGCCTGTTGGTTGACGGGAACTTCGGTAACCCGGCTTCGCGTTCCCACGTGTTTGGCTGGAAGGCTGAAGAAGCGGTTGAGAATGGTCGCCGTCAGGTTGCAGATCTGGTTAATGCCGACCCGCGTGAAATTGTCTGGACCTCCGGTGCTACCGAGGCCAACAACCTGGCAATCAAGGGTGCTGCGCATTTCTATGCCACCAAGGGCAAGCACCTGATCACCGACAAGATTGAACACAAGGCCGTCCTCGACACCATGCGTCAGCTGGAGCGCGAAGGCTTTGAAGTGACTTACATCGAGCCGGGCACCGACGGTCTGGTAACGCCAGCCATGGTTGAGGCCGCCATGCGCGACGACACCATTCTGGTTTCGATCATGCATGTGAACAACGAAATCGGCACCATCAACGACATCGCTGCCATTGGTGAGCTGACTCGCTCGCGCGGCGTGTTGTTCCATGTTGATGCGGCACAGTCCACTGGCAAGGTTGAGATCGACCTGGCCAAGCTGAAGGTCGACATGATGTCGTTCTCGGCTCACAAGACCTACGGCCCTAAAGGCATCGGCGCGTTGTACGTAAGCCGCAAGCCTCGCGTGCGTATCGAAGCCACCATGCACGGCGGCGGTCACGAGCGCGGCATGCGTTCGGGCACCTTGGCCACCCACCAGATCGTGGGTATGGGCGAAGCGTTCCAGATTGCCAAAGAAGAGATGGCGGCGGAAAATATCCGTATCAAAGCGTTGAGCGATCGTTTCTTCAAGCAGGTTGAACATCTTGAAGAGCTGTACGTTAACGGCAGCATGACTGCCCGCGTTCCGCACAACCTGAACCTGAGCTTCAACTACGTTGAAGGCGAGTCGCTGATCATGGCGCTCAAGGATTTGGCAGTGTCGTCCGGTTCGGCTTGCACCTCGGCCTCTCTGGAACCGTCCTACGTGTTGCGTGCCCTGGGCCGCAATGACGAATTGGCTCACAGCTCGATTCGTTTCACGTTCGGCCGCTTCACTACCGAAGAAGAAATCGATTACGCCGCGCAGAAGGTTTGCGAGGCTGTCACCAAGTTGCGCGCTCTGTCGCCGCTGTGGGACATGTACAAAGACGGCATCGACATCTCGAAAATCGAATGGGCGGCGCACTAACAATTTAAGTCGCCGTAAGTAGACGCTGTAGCGTAGCGAACAGCAGCTTTTACAGCGTCTCGAGAGCGACTCTCTGATGAGTGAGGATTAGTACCATGGCTTACAGCGAAAAGGTCATTGACCACTACGAGAACCCGCGCAACGTCGGCAAGATGGACGCGGAAGACCCGGATGTCGGTACCGGCATGGTCGGCGCTCCGGCGTGCGGCGACGTGATGCGTTTGCAGATCAAGGTCAACGATCAGGGCATCATTGAAGATGCCAAGTTCAAGACCTATGGTTGCGGTTCGGCAATTGCTTCCAGCTCCCTGGCTACCGAGTGGATGAAAGGCAAGACTCTGGATGAAGCAGAGACCATCAAGAACACTCAGCTGGCCGAAGAACTGGCTCTGCCACCGGTAAAAATTCACTGCTCGGTACTCGCTGAAGACGCCATCAAGGCGGCTGTTCGCGATTACAAGCAGAAGAAAGGTTTGATCTGATCTTCGACCCCGTGCCGGTAACGGCATGAGCGTGGTGAAGATACTGGCGATATGTAAGGAGTCCTGATGGCTATCAGCATGACAGAAGCGGCGGCTCGGCATATTCGTCGTTCCCTTGATGGGCGCGGCAAAGGTGAGGGGATTCGTCTGGGTGTTCGCACCACGGGCTGTTCCGGTCTTGCCTATGTGCTTGAGTTTGTTGACGAGGTTGGCAGCGACGATCAAGTCTTTGAAAGTCATGGCGAAAAAGTGATCATCGATCCTAAAAGCCTGACCTATCTGGACGGGACCGAGCTCGATTTCGCCAAGGAAGGGTTGAACGAAGGTTTCAAGTTCAACAACCCCAACGTGCGCGGTGAATGTGGCTGCGGCGAAAGCTTCAATATCTGAGGCTACTCGTGGGTACTCCTTGTCATTTCGCATTATTTGAACTGCAGCCGGGCTTTTCGCTCGATCTCGAGCAGTTGGCTACGCGCTACCGTGAGTTGGCGCGTGGTGTTCATCCAGACCGGTTTGCTGATGCTTCCGAGCGTGAGCAGCGGCTGGCGCTAGAGCAATCCGCCAACCTCAATGAGGCCTACCAGACGCTCAAGAGCCCACCCAAGCGCGCGCGTTACCTGCTTGCGATGAATGGGCGTGAGATGCCGCTGGAAGTGACGGTGCATGATCCCGAGTTTCTGATGCAGCAGATGCAATGGCGCGAAGAACTTGAAGATTTGCAGGACAGCGCCGATATGGCAGGTATTGCAGCCTTCAAGCGTCGGCTTAAAGTCGCTCAGGATCAATTGAACGACAGCTTCGCTGCTTGCTGGGATGATGCTGCGCAACGTGAACAGGCCGAACGCCTGATGCGGCGCATGCAGTTCCTCGACAAGCTCACTTACGAAGTGCGCCAGTTAGAAGAGCGCCTCGACGATTAACCCCGTGCTGCCCTGGTTGCACGCCTGATTACAGATAAGCCCTGATTACGATGGCCCTACTGCAGATCGCCGAACCCGGCCAAAGTCCTCAACCGCACCAGCGACGTCTGGCTGTGGGGATCGACTTGGGCACTACCAATTCGCTGGTTGCTGCATTGCGCAGCGGTCTTTCCGAGCCTCTGGCTGATGCTGAAGGCAAGGTCATTTTGCCGTCTGCGGTGCGTTATCACGCCGATCGCATCGAGGTGGGTGAGTCTGCTCGTCTGGCGGCTTCCAGTGATCCTTTCAATACCGTGTTGTCGGTCAAGCGTTTGATGGGTCGTGGTCTGTCCGACGTCAAGCAATTGGGCGAGCAGTTGCCTTACCGCTTTGTTGGCGGTGAGTCGCATATGCCGTTTATTGACACCGTGCAGGGTCCTAAAAGCCCGGTAGAGGTGTCGGCCGATATTCTGAAGGTGTTGCGCGAGCGTGCCGAGAAGACCTTGGGCGGCGAATTGGTGGGTGCGGTGATTACCGTTCCGGCTTATTTCGATGATGCCCAGCGTCAGGCTACCAAGGATGCTGCTCGGCTTGCCGGGCTCAATGTGTTGCGTCTGCTTAATGAGCCAACGGCTGCTGCCGTGGCCTATGGTCTGGATCAGCACGCCGAAGGCGTGGTCGCTATCTATGACCTGGGTGGTGGTACGTTCGATATCTCAATCCTGCGTTTGACCGGTGGTGTGTTTGAAGTCCTGGCGACCGGCGGCGATACCGCGTTGGGTGGCGATGACTTTGACCATGCGATTGCCAGCTGGATTGTCGAGCAGGCGGGCTTGTCCGCTGATCTTGATCCGGGCACTCAGCGCGAGCTGCTGCAAATTGCCTGTGCGGCCAAAGAAGCTCTGACGAACTCGTCTTCTGTATCGGTTGCCTTTGGCGACTGGCATGCAGAGCTGACCCGTGAAGCCTTTGATGCCCTTATCGAGCCAATGATTGCGCGCAGCCTCAAGGCTTGCCGTCGTGCTGTGCGCGATTCCAACGTTGAGTTGGAAGAAGTCCAGGCAGTGGTGATGGTTGGTGGGTCTACCCGAGTACCTCGGGTGCGCGAAGCTGTAGCCCAGATGTTCGGCCGTCAGCCGCTGACCGATATCGACCCGGATCAAGTGGTCGCCATTGGCGCGGCGATCCAGGCCGATACCTTGGCGGGCAACAAGCGTGATGGTGGCGAACTGCTGCTGCTTGACGTTATTCCGTTGTCGCTGGGTCTTGAGACCATGGGCGGGCTGATGGAAAAGGTCATTCCGCGCAACACCACGATTCCGGTGGCTCGCGCTCAGGACTTCACCACCTATAAAGACGGCCAGACGGCCATGATGATTCATGTGTTGCAAGGTGAGCGCGAACTGATCAGTGATTGCCGTTCCCTTGCACGCTTTGAATTACGCGGTATCCCGCCGATGGTGGCCGGTGCCGCGAAAATTCGCGTGACCTTCCAGGTGGATGCCGATGGCCTGCTGAGTGTGTCGGCTCGCGAGCTGGGTTCAGGCGTTGAAGCCAATATCCAGGTCAAGCCGTCCTACGGTCTGACCGACGGCGAAATTGCCAAAATGCTCAAGGATTCGTTCCAGTACGCCAGTGACGACAAGGTCGCCCGCGTATTGCGTGAGCAGCAGGTGGATGCCCAGCGGCTTATCGAGGCCGTGCAAGCGGCTCTTGAGGTCGATGGTGAACGCTTGCTGGACGCTGAAGAGCGCATGGTCATTGAGCTGCAAATGCAGGAATTGTCCGAATTGTTGAAAGGCACCGATGGTTATGCCATCGAGCAGCAGACCAAGCGTCTGTCGCAAGTGACTGATGCCTTTGCTGCCCGTCGCATGGACTTGACCGTCAAGGCCGCCCTTGCGGGTCGCAACCTGAATGAAATCGAGGAATAACTGATGCCGCAGATCATTTTTCTGCCACACGCCGAGCATTGCCCGGACGGTATGGTTGTAGAGGCTGAGACCGGCAAGACCATTCTCGAAGTGGCCCACGACAATCACATCGAAATCGAAAGTGCCTGCGGTGGCGTTTGCGCCTGCACCACGTGTCACTGCGTGATTCGCGAGGGTTTTGACTCGCTGAACGAAGCTGACGAGCTGGAAGAGGACTATCTTGATCGGGCATGGGGTCTGGAAGCGACTTCGCGCCTGAGCTGTCAGGCTCGCGTCGGGACTGAAGACATTACCGTCGAGATTCCAAAGTACTCGCTCAACCATGCTGCCGAAGCGCCGCACTGATAACGCTGAACGGCTACTAGGTTTTGAGTGGCCTCAGAATTTGCTTATAAGGAATTGTCATGAGCCTTAAATGGGTTGATGTGCAGGAAATCGCCATACAACTGGCTGAAGCTCACCCGGATGTCGATCCGCTCTCGGTGAATTTCGTCACGCTACGCAATCTGGTCATGGCACTGCCTGAGTTCGACGATATCCCTGATCGCGGCGGAGAGAAGGTTCTCGAAGCCATTCAGGGTTTGTGGATCGAAGAAGCCGACTAAGCTTGTAATCGACGTAATTATGAAATACCCAAGAACCCGCGTATAATTCGCGGGTTTAATTTTTCGCTTAAATCACTGTTTCTGGAGTTACACCATGGCTGTTCAACGCACTTTCTCCATCATCAAGCCTGACGCTGTTGCAAAAAACGTTATCGGCGAGATCACCACTCGTTTTGAAAAAGCCGGCCTGAAGGTTGTAGCTTCCAAACTGAAGCAACTGTCCAAAGCAGAAGCTGAAGGCTTCTACGCTGAGCACAGCGCTCGTGGCTTCTTCGGCGACCTGGTTGCTTTCATGATCTCCGGTCCAGTTGTTGTTCAGGTTCTGGAAGGCGAAAACGCTATCGCTCTGAACCGTGAGCTGATGGGCGCTACCAACCCTAAAGAAGCAGCTGCTGGCACTATCCGTGCTGACTTCGCTGAATCCATCGACGCTAACGCTGTTCACGGTTCCGATTCTGAAGCAGCTGCTGCTCGTGAAATCTCGTACTTTTTCGCAGCTACTGAAGTAACCACTCGCTAAGTATTAGCTTGTGAGTGAGGGTGAAGACATGATTGCAACGACTGGCAAAACCAACCTGTTGGGTTTGACTCAACCGGAAATGGAGAAATTCTTCGACTCAATCGGGG
The DNA here is from genome assembly GCF_025426255.1 of Pseudomonas fragi. Lineage (GTDB taxonomy): Bacteria > Pseudomonadota > Gammaproteobacteria > Pseudomonadales > Pseudomonadaceae > Aquipseudomonas > Aquipseudomonas kulmbachensis. Next base: position 934,496 of record NZ_CP104861.1, read on the forward strand.
AGAAGCGTTTCCGTGCCGGTCAGGTCATGAAGTGGATTCACCACTTTGGCGTCGATGATTTCGACGCCATGACTAACGTCAGCAAGGCCTTGCGCGACAAGCTCAAGGCTATTGCTGAGGTTCGTGGACCTGAAGTCGTCAGCGAGGATATTTCTACCGATGGCACCCGTAAGTGGGTGGTCCGCGTAGAGTCCGGCAGCTGCGTCGAGACCGTTTATATTCCCTCGGGCAAGCGTGGCACTTTGTGCGTTTCGTCCCAGGCTGGCTGTGCCCTGGACTGCAGTTTCTGCTCCACCGGCAAGCAAGGCTTCAATAGCAACCTCACCGCCGCCGAAGTTATTGGCCAGGTGTGGATTGCCAACAAATCCTTTGGTAGCGTCCCGGCAACCATCGACCGTGCCATCACCAACGTGGTGATGATGGGTATGGGTGAGCCGCTGCTGAACTTCGACAACGTTATTGCCGCCATGCATCTGATGATGGATGACCTGGGCTATGGCATCTCCAAGCGCCGGGTGACCCTGTCTACCTCGGGCGTGGTGCCGATGATCGATGAGCTGGCCAAGCACATCGACGTCTCTTTGGCGTTGTCGCTGCATGCACCCAATGACGAATTGCGCAGTCAGTTGGTGCCGATCAACAAGAAGTACCCGCTCCAGATGCTGCTCGAGTCTTGCCGTCGCTATATGTCGACCCTTGGCGAAAAGCGTGTTTTGACCGTTGAGTACACCATGCTCAAGGACGTGAACGACCATGTCGATCACGCTCGCGAAATGATCGAGTTGCTCAAGGACACTCCGTGCAAGATCAACCTGATCCCGTTTAACCCGTTCCCGCATTCTGGCTATGAGCGTCCAAGCAACAACGCCATTCGCCGTTTCCAGGAGCTGTTGCAGCAAGCCGGGTATAACGTGACCGTTCGCACCACCCGTGGTGAAGATATCGACGCGGCGTGCGGGCAACTGGTCGGCCAGGTCAATGACCGCACCCGTCGCAGTTCGCGCCTTATTGCGGCGCGTGAGCTCAGCGCCGATGCCGAATCAGCGCAAAGCGCTGCCTCTGCACCCTGAGAGAGGACATCCATGATCTTGCGCGCCGCGCTCCCCGTCGTTTTGGTCAGCTTGTTGGCTGGCTGCGTGTCATCGGGCGATTCAAGCTCGATGACCGGCGACAAGGGACGTAGCGAAGCGCGTGAGGCTTATGTTCAGCTGGGGTTGGGTTATCTGCAGCAAGGGATGACCGAACAGGCCAAAATCCCATTGCGCAAAGCCCTTGAACTCGACAAGGCTGACCCGGACACCAACGCTGCGCTGGCCTTGGTGTTTCAGTCCGAAATGGAGTTTGAGCTGGCCGAGCAGGCATTCCGTACTGCGTTGAACGGTCGCCCTGGCGATGCTCGCATCCTCAATAATTACGGCAGCTTTCTGTTTGCGCAGCAGCGCTATCAGGACGCCCGGGTCCAGTTTCAAAAAGCGGCGGCAGACAACCTTTACCCGGAGCGTTCCCGAATCTACGAGAACCTGGGTATGACGTCGCTTCAATTGGGGCAACGTGAGACAGGTCGTCAGCAGCTCGAAAAAGCTCTGCGCCTGAACCCGAGGCAACCGCGCGCGCTGCTCGAAATGGCTGAGATGTCATATCAAGACAGACAATATGTATCTGCACGTGACTTTTACGATCGTTTTAGCCTGCTTAGCGGGCAAAATGCACGTAGTCTATTGCTCGGTGCGCGACTGGCGAGTGTTTTCGACGACCGCACCCCAACTGCCAACTTTGGCCAGCAACTAAAACGACTCTATCCCGGCACGCCGGAATATCAGCAATACCTGTCGGAGCAATGATGAAAGCGGCGCACCCCGAAGTTCTAGCAGCGACTCGTGTCAATCCCGGTGAGACTCTGCGTCAGGCCCGTGAAAACAATGGATGGACGTTGGCTGAAGTCGCCTTGAAACTCAATCTCACGGCCAGCTCCTTGAGCAACCTTGAGACCGGAGCGTTCGACAAGCTGCCGGGGCATACCTTTGCTCGCGGCTACATCCGTGCTTATGCAAAATTGCTGGGCATGGACCAGGCCAGCCTGGTACGTGAATTTGACCTTTACACCGGCACAGATGCCAATGGCAGCAATGTGCACAGCCTGGGCCGTATAGAAGAGCCGGTGCGGGTATCCCATACCATTTTGCGCATCGTCAGCCTGTTGTTGCTGATCGCCGTGATCGGTGGCGGTTTTATCTGGTGGCAGGATCAAACGTCCATGCGCGCCAAGGACCTGGTTGGCCTGGCCCCGGAACACGTTGAAGTTGAAGGGGCTGACGGTACAACCCGGATCCACCCGATTGATGAGCCTGAAGATCAGGCTGTGGCCGAGGCCGCAGTTGAAGGGCAAGCGCCTGTTGCAACTGAAGGTGCTCCTGAGCAATCTGCAACAACTGCGCTGGCACTGCCATCCGCTCCGGCAGCGGCGCCTCTGACGCCAGCCGCCACCCCGCTGATTCAACCTGCGCCAGCGCCAGCTGTTGCGGCACCGGTAGCACCTGCTGTTGCCCCGGCAACGCCTGCTGCAGCGCCGGCCGCCGGTGCAGGCAAGGTCAGTGTGCAATACACCGCTGACTGCTGGACCCAGGTTACCGACGCCACGGGCAAAGTGCTGTTCGGTGGCCTGAAACGCAAAGGCGAAAATCTAGAAGTGAGCGGCAAGTCTCCACTGACTCTGCGTCTGGGTTACGCCCGCGGTGCGCAGGTAAGCTACAACGGTCAGTCTGTGGATATAGCTCCTTTCACCAGTGGCGAGACTGCTCGTCTGAAATTGGGTCAATAAGTCATGCACGGCGAATCTCCAATCAAACGTCGCGAATCGCGCAAAATCTGGGTCGGCAATGTACCCGTAGGTGGCGACGCCCCTATCGCTGTACAGAGCATGACCAACAGTGACACCAATGATGTCGCTGCAACCGTTGCTCAAATCAATCGTCTGGAAGCAGCAGGTGTCGATATCGTGCGGATTTCCGTACCGGATATGGACGCGGCTGAAGCTTTTGGCCGAATCAAGCAACTGGTCAAGGTGCCATTGGTTGCCGACATCCACTTCGATTACCGGATCGCTCTGCGCGTAGCGGAATTGGGTGTGGATTGCCTGCGAATCAATCCGGGCAACATCGGTCGTGAAGACCGTGTGCGTGCGGTGGTTGATGCGGCCCGCGATCGTGGGATCCCGATCCGCATTGGCGTCAACGCCGGTTCGCTCGAAAAAGACCTGCAAAAGAAATATGGCGAACCTACGCCTGCCGCTCTGGTCGAGTCGGCGCTGCGTCACGTTGAACACCTTGAGCGCCTTAACTTCAAGGACTTCAAGGTCAGCGTAAAGGCTTCCGACGTGTTTATGGCCGTTGAAGCCTACCGTTTGCTGGCCAAGGAAATCGTCCAGCCACTGCACTTGGGAATTACCGAAGCAGGTGGTTTGCGCTCAGGCACAGTGAAATCTGCCGTGGGCCTAGGTATGCTGCTCGCCGACGGGATTGGCGATACCATTCGCATTTCCTTGGCTGCAGACCCGGTAGAGGAAGTAAAAGTCGGTTACGACATCCTCAAGTCCCTGCACCTGCGCTCGCGCGGCATCAACTTTATCGCGTGCCCAAGTTGCTCGCGGCAGAACTTCGACGTGGTGAAAACCATGAATGAACTCGAAGTGCGGCTTGAAGACCTGCTGGTGCCGTTGGATGTCGCGGTGATCGGTTGTGTGGTCAACGGCCCAGGCGAAGCCAAGGAAGCCCATGTGGGGCTGACCGGTGGTACACCTAACCTGATTTACATCGACGGCAAGCCGTCGCACAAACTGACGAATGAAAACCTGGTGGATCATCTCGAAAAGCTGATCCGGCAGAAGGCGGCCGAAAAGGTCGAAGCTGACGCAGCAGTTATCGCGCGCGGCTAACCAGACGAATAAAGGATTTATTGTGAGCAAGTCTTTGCAAGCCATTCGTGGCATGAACGACACCCTGCCGGAGCAGACGCCTCTGTGGCGCTATCTTGAAAGCAAGGTTTCGCGTTTGCTGGATAACTACGGTTACAAGCAAATCCGTATGCCGATCGTCGAATTCACCGAGCTGTTCAAACGCTCGATCGGTGAAGTGACCGACATCGTCGAAAAAGAGATGTACACCTTCGAAGACCGCAACGGCGATTCGCTGACCTTGCGCCCTGAAGGGACTGCGGCGTGCGTGCGTGCTGTACTTGAACACGGCCTCACGGGCGGCGGTCAGGTGCAAAAATTGTGGTACATCGGCCCGATGTTCCGCCACGAGCGTCCGCAAAAAGGCCGTTATCGCCAGTTCCACCAGATCGGGGTCGAGGTGTTCAACCTTGATGGTCCGGACATCGATGCCGAGCTGATCGTGCTGACCTGGCGCCTGTGGGGCGAGCTGGGCATCCGTGATGCGGTCAAGCTCGAACTCAACAGCCTTGGCACCAGCGAAGCGCGTGCACGCTACCGTGCGGCACTGGTCGAATACTTGTCCTCGCGTCTGGGCGAGCTTGACGAAGACAGCCAGCGTCGCTTGAAATCCAACCCCTTGCGCGTCCTCGACACCAAAAATGCCGATACCCAGGCGGTTTTGGTCGATGCACCGAAGATGGTGGATTACCTCGACGAAGAGTCCCGCGTGCACTTCGAGGGCCTAAAGGCGCGCCTCGATACCGCTGGCATTCCATACACGATCAATCCAAAACTGGTTCGTGGCCTGGATTACTACAGCAAAACCGTATTTGAATGGGTCACCGACAAACTGGGCGCTCAGGGCACCGTGTGTGCTGGCGGTCGTTATGACGGTCTGGTCGAGCAAATGGGCGGCAAGCCCACTTCGGGCGTTGGCTTTGCCATGGGCATCGAGCGTTTGATCCTGATGCTTGAAACCCTTGAGCAAATCCCGGAAGAAATCGCGCGTCAGGTTGATGTTTACCTGTGCGCTTTCGGTGAGGCCGCCGAACTGGCAGCCTTGGCTTTGAGCGAACGTGTTCGCGATCAGCTCCCGAACCTGCGCTTGCAGATCAATGCCGGTGCAGGCAGCTTCAAAAGCCAGTTCAAAAAGGCTGACAAGAGCGGCGCGCTGTACGCGCTGATCCTGGGTGACGACGAATTGGCCCAGCAAGTGGTAGGTGTCAAACCCCTGCGTGGCCAGGGCGAACAACAAACGATTGCCTGGGATGCTCTTGCTGAGCACTTGGCCACCTGCATCGTGCAGGGTTGAAGCTGTAAAACAGCCGATTTAGCGAAAAAGGAGTGTTGGGGTGTCGAGTAACGAAGATGATCAGCTGGGCGAGTTGAAAGACTGGTGGCAGCGCAACGGCAAACCCCTGGTCACTGGCGGCTTGCTGGCGCTGGTGGTGGTGTTCGGCTGGCAGGCTTGGCACAAATATCAGAGTAATCAGTCGCAGGGTGCGTCGATTCTCTACCAACAATTGCTTGAAACCACGCTCACGCCTGACGGTCAGCCCGATGTGGCCCGTGTGGCTGACTTGGCCAACAAGCTGAAAAACGAGTACGCCGGTTCGGCCTACGCGCAATTTGGCGGTCTGTTTGTGGCCAAGGTCGCAGTGGACAACGGCAAGCTGGATGACGCGGCAACTGAGCTGAAAGCCATTGTCGACAAACCTGCCAATGCCACCCTGGGTGAAGTGGCGCGTCAGCGTCTGGCTCAGGTTCTGGCGGCGCAGGGCAAGGTTGATGATGCCCTTAAGTTGCTTGAAGGTGATTCGGACAAGGCATTCCTGGCCAGCCGTGAAGAGCTCAAGGGCGACTTGCTGGTACAGCAGGGTCGCACCGACGACGCACGCGCAGCCTACGAAAAAGCCAAGGCTGGATTGTCGGATGAGGCTGCAGTAGGCGGTTTGCAAATCAAGCTCGATGACCTGGTCAAAGGGGATGCGTGACGTGATGCGTTGGAAACATGCGGCACTGCTGGCTCTGGTCATTTTGGCCGCGGGTTGCAGCAGCAACAGCAAAAAAGAACTGCCACCGGCTGAGCTGACCGACTTCAAAGAAGAAGTCGTGCTGCAAAAGCAATGGAGTCGTTCGATCGGTGACGGCCAGGGCAAAACCTACAACATGCTGGTTCCGGCTGTTGAAGGTAACAACATCTACGCCGCTGACGTAACGGGTGTAGTGATGTCCCTGGACCGTATGAACGGCGACGTCGAGTGGAAAAAAGACCTCGAGCTGCCTGTTTCCGGCGCTGTAGGCCTGGGCTATGGTCTGGTCATGCTCGGCACCTTGCAAGGTGACGTGATTGCCCTGGACGCCAGCACTGGCGAAGAAAAATGGCGCTCTCGCGTTAACAGCGAGGTGCTTGCACCGCCTGCGACCAACGGCGATATCGTTGTGGTACAGACTCAGGACGATCGCCTGATCGGTCTGGATGCTGACACCGGTAATCAACGCTGGACGTATGACAGCACGCCAGGTGTGCTGACCTTGCGCGGTACTGGCGCACCACTGGTGACCAATCACCTGGCAATTGCCGGTCTGTCGACTGGTAAAGTGGTTGCCCTTGATACGCGCAACGGTGTGCCTGTGTGGGAGCAACGTGTTGCTATCCCGCAAGGTCGCTCCGAGCTTGAACGCATTGTCGATATTGACGGTGGCCTGCTGATGTCTGGCGGTACACTGTACGTCGCCAGCTACCAGGGCCGCATGGCGGCACTGGAAATGGAATCGGGTCGTGTGCTTTGGCAACGCGATGCTTCCAGCTATGCCGGTGTCGCCCAAGGTTTTGGCAGCGTCTACATCAGCCTGGCGTCGGGCACCGTAGAAGGCGTTGACGAGCGTTCGACCACCTCACTGTGGAGCAATGATGCTCTGGCTCGCCGTCAATTGTCGGCACCGGAAGTCTTCTCCAGCTACGTGGCGGTCGGTGACATGGAAGGCTATCTGCACCTGTTAAGCCAGGTCGATGGTCGTTTCGTGGGCCGTACCCGCGTTGACAGTGACGGCCTTCGGGCACGTCCGCTGGTGGTCGGTGACATGATTTACGTGTTTGGTAACAGCGGCAAACTGGAAGCCCTGACCATTCGCTAAGGCGTCTATGCTTGAGGCTTCAGTCTCAGGCAGCCTTGCTCTGGCAAGGTTTGCGGCACATTTGTGCTGTTCCGAACTCTGGCCGCTGCCTTGCAGCGGCTTTTGTATTTTCTGAAATAACGAAGTGGAGAGCCGCATGGTTCCCGTAATCGCCCTGGTGGGCCGACCAAACGTCGGCAAGTCCACCTTGTTCAACCGCCTGACCAGGACTCGTGACGCCATCGTTGGCGACTTGTCCGGTCTGACCCGTGATCGCCAATACGGTGAGGCCAAGTGGCAAGGGCGTTCCTACATTCTGGTCGACACCGGCGGTATCTCCGGTGACGAGCATGGTATGGACGAAAAGATGGCCGAGCAGTCGCTGCTGGCTATCGAAGAAGCTGACGTCGTTCTGTTCCTGGTAGATGCAAAAGCAGGCTTCACCGCCGCTGACCAGATGATCGGCGAACACCTTCGCAAGCGTAACAAGCGTTCCTACGTGGTTGCCAACAAGGTCGACAACATCGACCCGGAATTGGCGCGTGCAGAATTTGCACCGTTGGGCATGGGCCATGCGATCCCGATCGCGGGTGCTCATGGCCGTGGTATCACCCAGATGCTGGAAATCGCCCTGAGCGACTTCCCTAAAGATCCGGAAGAGGAAGAAGAAGGCGAAGCCGAAGTCGTTCTTGAAGGTCAGGAAGCCAAGCGCATTCCCGGTCCCAGCGAAAAAGACGGCATCAAGATCGCCATCATCGGTCGTCCTAACGTCGGCAAGTCGACCCTGGTCAACCGCATGCTCGGTGAAGATCGGGTTATTGTTTATGACGAGCCAGGCACCACGCGCGACAGCATCTACATCCCGTTCGAGCGTAACGACGAGAAGTACACGCTGATCGACACCGCCGGTGTGCGCAAGCGCGGCAAGATCCACGAAGAAGTTGAAAAATTCTCCGTGGTCAAAACCCTGCAAGCGATCAAAGACGCCAACGTGGTGATCTTTGTGATGGACGCCCGTGAAGGCGTGGTCGACCACGACCTCAACCTGTTGGGCTTTGCACTGGAGGCCGGTCGTGCTCTGGTCATCGCGATCAACAAGTGGGACGGCATGACCCCGAGCGAACGTGATTTCGTCAAGGTCGAGCTGACTCGTCGCCTGTTCTTCGTCGACTTCGCTGACATTCACTTTATCTCGGCCCTGCATGGCACTGGCGTGGGTAACCTGTACCAATCGGTGCAGAATTCCTTCAAGTCCGCGGTTACCCGCTGGCCGACCAACCGTTTGACCCAGATTCTGGAAGACGCGGTTGGCGAGCACGCGCCGCCGATGGTCAATAGCCGTCGAATCAAGCTGCGTTATGCCCACTTGGGTGGTGCTAACCCGCCGATTATCGTGATCCACGGTAACCAGGTTGAGAAGGTTCCGAAGTCTTATGTCCGTTATCTCGAAAACACCTACCGTCGTGTCTTGAAGCTGGTCGGTACGCCGATCCGCATCGAGTTCAAAGGTGGCGAGAACCCGTACGAAGGCAACAAGAACTCGCTTACCGACCGTCAGGTCAACAAGAAGCGCCGCATGATGTCGCACCACAAGAAAGCCGAGAAAAACCGCAAAGACAAACGCTAATAGCGCAAGCTTAAAGCGTAATGAGAAAGGGTCCGAAAGGGCCCTTTTTCGTGTCTGATGTTTGGGCTATTCTCGGTGGGTCCTGTGCCGCAGTCAGTGCCGGGAACTCAACAGGGAACGGCCATGATCACCAGCAAGTTGCCAAACGTCGGCACAACTATTTTCACACGCATGTCGCAGCTCGCCACAGAAACCGGTGCACTCAACCTGTCTCAGGGGTTCCCCGATTTTGACGGCCCGCAGGCATTGCGTGATGCAGTCGGCCAGCATATTGCCAATGGCCACAATCAATACTCGCCCATGACCGGCCTGCCTGCATTGCGTCAACAGGTGGCGGCAAAAATCGCCCGCAGTTACGGGGTTCAGGTGGATGCCGACACCGAGGTGACGATCACCCCCGGCGCAACCCAGGCTATTTTCTGCGCGATCCAGGCCGTGATTAATGCCGGCGATGAAGTGATCGTCTTTGATCCGTGCTACGACAGCTACGAGCCCTCGGTTGAACTGGCTGGCGGTCGTTGCGTGCATGTGCAACTGGGGTTGGATGACTTCTCGATTGACTGGCAGAAACTGGAAGATGCGCTGAGCCCGCGCACGCGCATGATCATTCTCAATAGTCCGCACAATCCAAGTGGAGCCCTGATCAATCGTGCCGAGCTGGATCAGTTGGCCAAGCTGATTGCCGACCGCGACATCTACCTCGTCAGCGACGAGGTGTATGAGCATCTGGTGTTCGATGGCGTGCCCCACGTCAGTGTTTTGTCCCATCCTGAGTTGTACCATCGAGCTTTCGTTGTCAGCTCATTCGGCAAGACCTACCACGTGACAGGCTGGAAAACCGGTTACGTCGTCGCACCGCCTGCCCTGACCGCCGAGTTGCGCAAGGTTCACCAGTACGTCAGTTTCTGTGGTGTGACACCTTTGCAGTATGCGTTGGCGGACTTTATGGCCGCTCACCCTGAACACGTTGAAGAGTTGCCCGGGTTTTACCAGGCCAAGCGAGACCTGTTTTGTGATTTGTTAAGCCCATCGCGTTTTACCTTCAAACCGGTGGCAGGGACTTATTTCCAGTTGGTGGATTACTCCCGAATTCGTCCGGACCTGAACGATGTCGACATGGCTGTATGGCTGACCCGCGAACACGGCGTGGCGACTATTCCGGTGTCGGTGTTCTACCAGACCCCGCCCGCAGGGCAGCGGCTGGTTCGTCTATGTTTTGCAAAACGCGAGGAGACGCTGCGTGAAGCAGCAGAAAAACTATGCGTGATCTAAGTGGTTTACCCGATCTAGCTGTGGCGCTGGTGCAAACCACGCTGGCATGGCATGACCGCCAGGCTAACTTCGAGCATTTCGACGAGCTGCTTGAGCAGGCTCGGGGCGCCGATCTGGTGGTGCTGCCGGAAATGTTTACCACCGGGTTTAGCATGGAGTCCAAGACTCTGGCTGAACCTGAAAACGGCCCGAGCACTGACTGGCTGCGCAAGCAGGCTAAAAGGTTGAATGCCGTGGTGACGGGCAGCGTGATTGTGCAGGCTGCGGATGGCAGTCATCGCAATCGGTTGCTGTGGGCGCGCCCCGATGGCGAAGTGCTGCACTACGACAAACGGCACCTGTTTCGAATGGCGGGTGAGCATGAGCACTTCACCCCGGGTGAGCGTCAGGTTCAGTTCGAAGTCAAAGGCTGGCGGATTCGCCCGCTGATTTGCTATGACCTGCGTTTTCCGGCGTGGAGCTGCGACCCGCATGACACCGACGTGTTGCTGTACACCGCCAGTTGGCCAGGTGCGCGTCGATTGCACTGGAACCGTTTATTGCCTGCACGGGCCATTGAAAACCTGTGTTATGTCGCGGCAGTGAATCGGGTGGGCACCGACGGTAAAGGGATGGTTTACACGGGGGACAGTCACATCTTCGACTTCCAGGGCGAGTCGTTGCTCAGTGCAGGGGAGGCGGATGGTGTTTTCACCATGAGCCTGAATGCAGCCGAGTTGGGGGCTTATCGCGAGCGCTTCCCCGCGTACCTGGATGCAGATGATTTCGAGCTGCGCTGACTGTTGAACGCTCCGTAGCAGCTGCCGAAGGAACGAGGCTGCGTTCGGCGGCGAAGCCGTCGTAAGATCGGACACTGCGGTGTGCCAGGTAAACAGGGAGCTCAGGATTTACGGCGCGCTTCGCGCCCGAACGCAGCCTCGCTCCTTCGGCAGCTGCTAAAAGGCGTTGTGTATTCAGGCCAATAAAAAGCCCCCAAGGCTCTCGCCTTGGGGGCTTTTGTGTTTCTGGCGATGCTTACGCAGCTTTCGCTTCAACTTCACTCAGCGAACGGTTCAGGGCGCTGAACAGGGCTTTGAAGCTTGCTGTGGTGATGTTTTCATCAATGCCCACGCCATGTACTGCACGTCCGCCATCGACTCGCAGTTCAATGTAGGCCGCGGCCTTGGCGTTGGTGCCAGCGCCAATCGCGTGCTCGTTGTAGTCCATTATTTCGGCATTAACCGGCAGGCCGGCTACCAGCGCTTCCAGCGCGCCGTTGCCCTTGCCGCTCCAGCGCAGGTTGGTTTCGCCATCGCCCTTGGCCGACACTTCAACCTCGACAGCACTGTGGCCGTTCTCTTCCTGCAAGCGGTGGCTGACCAGCGCGTACGGCGTGTTGGCCTGCAAATACTCAGTGCGCAGCAAGTTGTGAATCTGCTGAGCGGTCATTTCCAGACCCAGACGGTCGGTTTCACGCTGCACCACCTGGCTGAACTCGATCTGCATCCGGCGCGGCAAGTTGATGCCGTATTCCTGCTCCAGGAGGTAAGCAATCCCGCCTTTGCCCGATTGGCTATTAACCCGAATCACGGCTTCGTAGCTGCGGCCAATATCAGCCGGGTCGATTGGCAAGTACGGCACTTCCCACAAGGCATCCGGTTTTTGCTGGGTGAAGCCCTTGCGGATAGCGTCCTGGTGCGAGCCGGAGAACGCGGTGTGGACCAGGTCGCCGACATACGGGTGACGTGGGTGAACCGGGATCTGGTTGCACTCTTCGACGACTTTGCGCACGCCGTCGATGTCCGAGAAGTCCAGTTGCGGGTCCAGGCCCTGGGTGTACATGTTCAAGGCCACAGTCACCAGATCGACGTTACCGGTGCGCTCACCGTTGCCGAACAGGCAGCCTTCAACGCGATCGGCACCGGCCATCAGGCCCAGTTCGGTAGCAGCAACACCAGTACCACGGTCGTTGTGGGTGTGCAGGCTGATCAATACGCTGTCACGGCGATTGATATGGCGACCGAACCACTCGATCTGGTCGGCGTAGATGTTCGGGGTCGCGCACTCAACGGTTGCAGGCAAGTTGAGGATCATCTTGTGCTCTGGCGTCGGGTTCCACACCTCGATCACCGCGTCACACACTTCCTTGGCGAACTCCAGTTCGGTGGCGCTGAACGTCTCTGGCGAGTACTCAAAGGTCCAGTGGGTTTCAGGCTGCTGAGCGGCGTATTTGACGAACAGCTTGGCGGCGCTGACCGCGATTTCCTTGATGCCGTCCTTGTCCTGATTGAACACGATGCGGCGGAAGGCAGGGCAGGTGGCGTTGTACAAGTGAACGATGGCTTTTTTCGCCCCGCGCAACGACTCGAAGGTGCGCGCGATCAAGTCTTCACGGCCCTGGGTCAGCACCTGGATGGTGGTGTCATCAGGGATATGGCCGTCTTCGATCAGAGTGCGCACGAAGTCGAAGTCGGTCTGGGACGCAGCCGGGAACGACGCCTCGATTTCTTTAACGCCAACGCTGACCAGTGTCTTCCAGAAACGCAGTTTCTTCACCGCATCCATCGGCTCGATCAGCGACTGGTTGCCGTCGCGCAAATCGGAGCTGCACCAGATTGGCGCGCTGGTGATGGTTTTCGAAGGCCAGGTACGGTCAGGCAAATCAATGACCGGGAAGGCGCGGTATTTGGAAGATGGGTTTTTGAGCATGGTCATCAGGCAATCCTTTATGTGCGGGCCGACTAATCAGATGCGGCCAGCCGGAAAAATACAAAGCAGAAGGCGAGGCACCGCAATTAGCTTTGCAGTCGTGCACTGACCAAGCAAAGGCTGCGATGTTGGCGAAGCAGAATGAGGGTATGAGATGTGTTCATGACCTCAACCCTAACCATTGGTGAGAAGGATGGCAAGTAGGCAAATAACATTGAGATAACTGCTCGAATATGGCGAATATTTGGATTTTTATCGCGATATTTTCTTCAGGTTGCATAATTTATTGCGCAGCAAAAGTGTCGGGCATACATCGGGTGCTGTTTGCCGCAGGCAATATCAGTCGGTGCCGGTTGAACCCTGGGAGGGTGCGTGCTGACGGTCAGGAATTTTGGTGCCTCAAAGCTGTGACAGGCTCCGTCATCAATCGTGAAAACCTGTGAAAAGCCTTGTTTTACGGTGCTAAGGCATGATCACTGATGAGGGTTTTCACTTCATCAGTCCAATCCTCGTAATACTTGATTCCGCTTCCACAGCAGTGTCACACGCTCTGTAGGGACCTGTTATCAGCCGCCAGGTATTACGATGCGTATTTACAGCTATCTCTTTCTGTTGATGGGTTGTGTTTGGGGCTTGAGTGCCTCGGCAATCGCTTCGCCAGCCATCAATCCGGGGCCGATGTTCGGCTTTTTGGAGGATGGTAAAAGCGCCGTCCTGAAACGTATTTATAACTCCGGGACCAGCACTGCATTCGTCAAGGTAGTGGTGCAGGAAATCATCTATGACGCTCAGGGCCAGCCTGTCGAGCAGCCGCCAAAAGCGCTCTCAACTGCGCCGTTGGCTGAGCAGGACACATTGCTGGCCAGCCCGGCACGGATGATTATTCCTGCTGATGGCATGCAGTCGACGCGTCTGTTGTTTATGGGCCGTCGGGACCACGAGCGGTATTACCGGGTTCGCTTTATTCCCGTGTTGCCGTCCAGTGCCGACAGTTTTGACCAGAGTCCGGATGATCAGCAGGCCTACAAGAAAGACTTGGCAGCGCAAGTAACCCTGTTGACCGGGTTCGGCACGCTGCTGTTTGTCAGACCGGACAAGGTCACGTTCGATACCCGGCTTAAAGATGACAAGGATACGTACAGCGTTCATAACGCAGGCAATAGTGTTGTAGCGCTGGACTTCGTTAAAAGTTGCCATGCCGATAAAGCCAACGAATGCTCGAATATTATTCAGCACTACGTATTGCCCGGTACAACTTATACCTTCACCAAAGAGCACAATAAGGTCCATAGCTTTGTCCTTCAAGAGGGGACGGCCAAGCGCACGGTTTCATTTACTCGCGTTTGAATTTGAATTGCACATAAATGATGTATCACCCCTGACGATAAACCTGAAAAAGGATGTAAAACATGCACCGTACTTTTATGGCTACTGTTAGTCCGTTGGCCCTCGCTTTGCTTGCCACTCTGGGCGCCACTCACGTATCGGCTGCTGATCCAGTCGATGTACAAATTCAATTGATCGCCAGTATTCCATCGGACAACTTCTATGTCGTGCCCGCAGAAACCGGCTGGATTAGTGTGCCGCAACGTATGGAGTGGACGCCCAATATGGGCACGGGATATGGCCAGTTGAGCACTCTGCGCAAGGCTTTTGATGTCAAAAACAGTTCAGGTGCGATTGCCGCGCGTCTGACCGATGCCGGCGGACCTTATCTGTCGAGTGGCACTGATGTGGTTCCGCTCTACGTTCATATCAATAACAAGGAGCTTACTGCTACAAGCCAGGAATTTATCAACGCCACTGAAGCCGCTGCCGGTAAACGTGTTGACCTGACCATTGCCGCAGCCGATATAGGCCGGGATTATGCTCCGGGTGAATACAGTGCCATCGTCAATATGACCTTCGATGCCGTTGCCCCGGTCACACCTTAAACCGTCTTTAGTATGACCTGAGTTCTAAAACTTGCTTTCCGGGTGGTCGAACAGCGATCGATGTTTTCGGCTGCCTGGAAAGTGTAGTTGTGAGGGTTTTACATAAACGATGTCAGTTTGTCTGGATACCAACTATTGAACTCTGTAATGGGTCGTGCCCTGACTGTTTGCTGTTCGATTATATTATCGACTGGCCTTAACGCTGAGGTTAATTCACCGTCAAAATTAGGTGTGTTAAGTCAGGCAGAGTCTTTGCCTGATGGTTTTCAGGAGCACTTCTTCGATGTGCCTCTGGCCGTGCGCATCGATGTGAATGCCAAGTTGCTTGGCGATGCCCTGGTGATCCTCGGTCGTGATGAGAAAATTCGACTGTTGAGCTTTACCGATACACAAGAAAGCGCATTACCTGAGGCAGAGCGTGCCGAATGGCTGGCTCAGTTGTCCATGCCGACTGCGCTGGGTAGCTGTACCAGCAACTGTGCAAATGGCCTGGTGGCCTTGCATTACAACCTGCAAGACTCTCTATTTTCGATTTTGACCGATAACGCCGAACGTGAAGGTGTTTCTGCGCAATATCACAGCCTCCCTGAAGACGGCAGTGCTGGCCTGATTCTGCACAATCAGTTGAACATTGCCCGAGGTGGTGGCTCCGCAGCCAGCACGGCAGCGCGTTACAACGTTCAGGCCAGCAGCAGCATCGGTAACTGGACACAGGTGGCTTCGGCTGAGCTGGCGCGTACCGGTGAACCCGACTCTCCCACCTATCACTCACTTAACCAGCTCTACGGCCAGCGTGAATTTGCCGGCAATTTTTTCCGTCTGGGGTATTTCACCCCGGATGCGTTAGGGGTTTATCGACGCCCGCGCAATTTTGGCGCCAGCCCCGATACCACCCTCGGTTTCATGTACGGCACCAGCGACAGCCTGGCCGTCAACGACTCAAGCCCCAGCACTTATCCCGTCTATGTCACGCCCAGCCGCCAGGGCCTGGTTGAGGTCTATCGCGACGGTGTTCTGATTTACAGCCAGGCCGTTGCCAGTGGCTTGCAAACACTCGACACCCGGCGCTTGCCCGGCGGTATTTACCCGGTCCAGGTGCGCTTGATCGAGGACGGTCAAGTGACCTCTACAACCGAAGAGGTGATCTACAAACCCAACAATTGGCGCAATGCCGATCAACCCTGGCGCTATAGCGTGTTCGGTGGCAAACGACGCCAGTTGTTCAACAACTGGGGCGATGACATTCAATATGATCAAGGCTTGACCTACGGCGTCCTAGTCAATTACTTGCTGCACCCGCGAGTCATTCTTGGGGTGGACGCCCAGCGTGTGGCGCAAAAAATGCAATTCGGCAGTTCCATCGATTGGAGCCTGTCGGACAGAATCAGTCTCAACAGCAATGTGTATCAAACGGCGGGCTACGGTACCGGAATGGACATTCAGGCCCGTTATCAATACCACGGTGGCAGCGTGATGTTTTCTCACTCGCGCTCCTGGCTTGATACCCGAAACGACCTCGATTATCTGGACACCGTCGCGATTCGCCCGAAAAACCGCTACAACGGCCGAACTCAAAGCACCTCGCTCGCGCTTTCCCAGCGCCTGAGCCTGACCAGCAGCCTGACGGGTAGGGTTAGCCACAGCAGCGGCAATACCAACGGCACAGGGGTGGATCTGAGCTGGTTGCGCAGCAGCACGCTGTTTGGCAGTGATGTGAATTGGCAACTGTCGCTGTTTGACCGCCCTTCGAGCATCAGCACCGGGAGCCAGCGTAATCGCGGGATCGACCTGAGCATCAACCTGGCGCTGGGCAAACCGGGTGGCAATCTCACGGCCAGTATCGGCAGCCGAACCTCCCGTGATGGCGAGCGCGAACTCAATGGCTCAGTGGGTTACAACAAGACTCTCGACGGTGCTTTTTTCAAAAGCTACTCCACCAGCCTCACGGCCGACAGTTACGGCGCAGGTTTGAACGGCGCCACGCAATTTGAAACCCTGATGCTCAACGGCGACGCCTATGCTCAGCGTTCATCCTATAACGGCGAGGTCAGCGGTGGTTTGAACCTCAGCAGTACCGTAGCGGTGGGTGGCGGAACAGTGGCTGCCAGCGGTAGTTTTTATGGGGGCGACGGGGCAATGATCGTCGACCTGGATTCGGACATCGACAACCTTGTATTAAGCGCTGATGACTTGGGCGGCAGTTTTGGCGCTGCGCTTAAACCCGGCAGAAATGTAGTGCCGGTGGGCGCTTATAAAAGTGGCACGGTGCACTTCGACTTCACCGGCAATGATGCTCACGCCGCGTCGATACAACCTGCGCAGGCGCGCTACCACCTCAATAAGGGCGGGGTGATGTATCAGAAAGTGCGCGTACTCAAAACCTTGTCCGTGCTTGGGCGCCTTGTTGATCCACAGGGCCGTCCCATGGCGGGCGCACATATTGTTAATCATGCCAGCAGCGGTGTGACTGAGGCCGACGGGTTCTTTGTACTGGAAATGAGCGAATCGTCTCCCAGCCTGCAAATTAATCATCGGGGGCAGCCAGCATGCAGTGTCCTCCTGGAGCCGGGCAAACATAAGCGCGAAAACAATGTGCTGCTGGTGGCCGATATTGTCTGCCATCCCTCTTCGGTGGGCGTTGCGAAAGGGCCGTGAGAGGCCATGTCGCGGCCATGCAGGTGCTACAGGGTGCACAAGGAGCGTGTGATTTATCATTTTGAACTGAGTAATTATTATGCGGATCTCGTTACTTGTTAATGCTCAAGTCTTCACCCGTTACGGGGTGGCACTGATATTGATGTGCTGCGTGTTACCGACGTCAGCCTATGAAAAAACCATTGAGGCGGTCTATACACCGGATCCGAACAACCCAATGAAGAATACATTCGTCCTGCAAACGCCCGCCGAAGGTCATTGCGGGATGCCTTCAACGTGTAGCGGGGCATGGGGCATGCTCTGGCCGGTTATATTTGAATCGCCGACGGGTATTGATCCTGCAGCGAACGCGAACGATCAACGGCAAGGGGCCTATATGAAGATCCCCTTGAGTTGGCGCAGCGTGATGTTGGTCAACACTAAAACAGGCTCGCAGGCAGAGCTGAAAGTTCGGGCAACTGCGATAGGCGGGCGCTACGTTTTAACCAGGCCTGCGGCAGAACTGTCCCCGGGAGGCCCGACGGCGCCCTACCTGGGACACGGGTTGCTCTGGCAAGGAGGCACGTGGCATGAGGTGTCGCCGTGTTATTCGTCGAGGCTGTGGTATTTGGTCAGTACCATCCATGAGTTTTTTTGGGAGTATCGCAGCAAGGACACGTGCACCAAGAAAGCGCTGTACGACATCCCCGGCCCTTTTATTTATGAGCGGGTTCAAACCGCGTTTGAATTTGTAATGCCTAACCCGCTGGATATGGAGCCGGGTGATTATGCTGCCAGCACACTCTATAGCGTGGGGCCGGGTCAGGATTATGACCTCGGTGAACTGATGCTGCCCTCCGATAGCCAACTGGTGCTTGATTTCAAATTTGTCGTGAACAGTGCATTAAGCGTGGACTTCCCGCCCGGTTCTCAGCGGGCCGTGTTGCAACCCAGGGAAGGCTGGCAGGGCTGGCTTAATTCGGGGCGCAAAGCACCAGGGTTGAGTGCGTTTCAGAACTTTAAACTGTCCACCTCCAGCAATTTTAAAATGTACCTGGACTGTCAATACTCGGTCGGCACCGACTGCGCTATTTACGCAGAGTCGGCCACGAAAAATGCTCAGGTGGCGGTGGTAGATACTATGGTGAGTTTTCCAGCCGGTATTACATTAGCGCCCGGTAAGCGTACGGCTATTAAAGTGCCCCTGGCACAGGGTATACACCATGCGGTGAGCTTCGACATTGAGGGGGTCCAAGTGTCGCGTGGAGCCACCATGAATTATGAAATAAAGCCTGAGGTGACGGAGCTCATGGTCGATAACCCCGGCAGTACTTACACGGGGGTGGTGACGATCATATTTGATGTCAATACCTGACATACGATAGAAACATTGTGATTGTTTGATTACAGTGATAGTCAGTGCTTGAGCGTTGTATTTAATAAAACTACTGATGACGGCAGCATGTGCGCGGGTCCCCGCGAACCCTTCACATAATAATTATGTTAATACAGTACCGGTGTCGGGTTGTTGCCCGACTTGACCCGGTCAGCGTGCCGCTTCACTCTGCGCACATTTCCCCTATGTGACGTGTCTGGATAACAATCAGGTCGACACCCTGTGCACAGCAGGTCAGTTTGTTGAGGGTGCGGCCTGTTTGTTTTAATGTCGAATCATTGAAATTTCCTACTTATACCCTGATTCCAATCACTCGATTGACGGAGGTGTCGCAGCGTTGGTTTATTGTGTGTAGGGATCAAGCGGGAGTTGATGCTTAATCAAGGATCAGACGGGTGAGTGAGATATCGCAGCGCTAAATGATTGATGTAGAGTGTTGTTTAACTCGGGAGTTGAACGGGCGGACGCAGGCAGTCCGTCTACTCATTTTATAAGGCTGTAATACTATGGCCCGTTATTTGATAGCTGGCGTAATGTTATTTGATGATGAGTTGTATGAAGTATCCGGTGTCGGTGGCGTTGTTCAGGCCGTGGTGCTGGGAGCCGCAGCCAGTCGTTGTTTCTCGACATTACTTGAGGCCCAGGGCGCCATAGTTACTAAAAAGGAGTTGCTGCATGCGGGGTGGGAGCGTTACGGGCAGCAGGTGTCTGCCAACAGCGTCAACCAATCCATTGCCCAGATCCGCCGCTGTTTATCCACCGTGGGGCATTGCGATTACGTGGTCACGGTGCCGCGCATTGGTTACAAAGTCAGCGATGCTTTATCGATTGAGAAACTGGGTGACGGTACGCAACCTCTGTCGAGTGATGCCCATGGCTGCGGGCGCAATATCACGCCATTGTCGGTGATGCCGGGTGATCAGCCTGGTGTGCCGGCACAGAAAAATTTCAGCAGCAGACGCAAGTATCTGTCTCTTGCCGGGTTGCTGTTGTGTAACGCGTTTGTGGCGTTTGGCTGGCATACGTTGACGTTGAGTTCGCCGCTGTCTCCGGCAATCGAATTAACCTACTTACCGGTGCCGGGGGCGTACAACCTGCATTTGTTTTCGGCACCGGGTTTAAACGTAAGCCCTGAACGAATCAATGCCCATATGCTCAAGTTGAAGGAAAAACCGCCTGCATTCACGACCTTGGCGAGTTATGGGTATGTGTATTTGAATGGAGCGCTTAGGGATGACGTTTATGGGTACTTTCTATGCCGGGATCCGATAGAAGTCAGTGTTTCAGGGTGTATTTCCTATTTTATTGTGGAGGGGGCCGAATAATGGCCATCGTAAAGTCGAGTGTGCCGGGGATGATGTTTATCGCACTCATCGCTTTGCCTTGGCTGGTCTCTACGTGGTTCTACTCTGCGGGGCGAGTGGTATGGGAGTGCCATCTGGACTTTGAAATGCTGGTGAGCTCATCCGATCAAACCGCGGAGCGAACCCTGGGGTCATACAGTCAGTTTTTTTATGGTAATAACCTGGGTTTTTCAAGGATCAGTGGCCGTAAAGTACGCACCTTGAAAAACGGTCAAACCCGAGTGCACAACTTTAATCGTTTTATTGATTTCAAGTATGTGCAAGCGGGTCCTTATTTGAAAAACAAGGTCACTAAAGTAACGCGCAAGCAGGGTGACACGCTTGATGATGATCAGCATCTGGCATTTATGAGCCCGCCAGGTGAGGACGTCTATGTTCAAGTGTTGAAACTGGGCCCCAGCACTTATTCGTTTGGCCGCCTCGGCATGCCACGCCAAATCTGCCAGGGCAGACAAGGGTGGCTGATGCCGCGTTTGCGTTAAGGCTGGAAGGCACCGATAAAGATCGCCGGATCAACCCGTGCGTCGTTCAGGCTGACGTTCCAGTGCATGTGCGGGCCGGTGGCGCGGCCAGTGGAACCGACCTTGCCCACCACATCACCACGGGCCAGTTGCTGGCCGACCTTGGTGTCGATTTTCGACATATGGCAGAACATGCTGATAAAGCCCTGGCCGTGGTCGACAAACACGGTGTTGCCGTTGAAAAAATAGTTGCCGATCAGAATCACTTTGCCCGCCGCCGGGGTTTTGATCGGCGTGCCCGCTGGCACCGCAAAGTCGAGGCCCGCATGGGGGTTGCGCTCTTCGCCGTTAAAGAAGCGGCGTACGCCGAATTTGCTCGACAGCGGTCCGTTGACCGGTTTGTCCAGCAGCAGGTTGCTCGGGTTGTTGGGGCTGAAGGTGCGGTAAGCCTTGATCTGAATCGCCAGCTCGTTGTCGATGCGTTTGATATCCGCCGGGTTGGGATTGACCTGGCGCTGGTTTTTTAGCGTGATGCGCTGTTCGGGGTATTTCTTGTTGCCCACCGTAAAGCCTAGTTCACGGCCGCCGCTGCTGATCTGCTGGGCCCCGGGTTTGACTGTCAGTGGAATGCCGACAATCGCCCGCCAAGTATCCTGTTCTTTGATCACCAGCACAGGCTTGCCGTCGTACGTGGCCTTGGGCGCTTGCGCGCCGGTGCCCAGCTCAATTACGGCTACGCCGCCAGGCACCGGTTTGTTCAATAAACGAGTGATGTAGCTGTCAGCAGCGTGCGCATTGAGGGTCAGGCACAGTAACAAGACGGCAGAGAGAAAACGCGGCATCAGTTAATCCAGTAAAGAGAGGGTGACGGGCGTGAGGTGATTGTCCTCAACGCGGACTTGCAGCTCGCCTTCGCCCAGTTTGGCCTTCAAACGCTGACCGTTATGGGTCTGCCCGGCGCTGCGAATGGCGTTGCCGCGTTCATCCAACAAGATGCTGTAACCGCGGCCAAGAGTCGCCAGCGGGCTGACCACATGCAGGGTTTGCATCTGACTTTGCAGTTGTAGGCGCCGTGCTTTCAGCCCTTCGCGCATGGCCCGGGGCAAGCGCTCGGCGAGGCTGTCCAGGCGTTGGCGCAGCATGCTCAGCTGGCGGCCCGGATGCTGCGCCGCGAGGCGGGTTTCGAGGCGGATCAGGCGTTCGCGGCGGGTATTGAGGCTGCGTTCGAAAGCGCGGCGCATGCGCATGTCCAGATCATCCAGGCGCTGGGCTTGCTGGCGCAGGCGTTCGCCGGGGTGACGCAAGCGACGGGCCAGGCCGTCGAGGCGCAGGCGGTCGCGCATCAAGCGGTCGCGAATGCGCATCACCAGACGTCGGTGCAGGCTGTCGATACGCCGTTGCAGATCGCTGGAGTCCGGTGCCAGCAACTCTGCGGCCGCAGACGGCGTTGGCGCCCGTACGTCAGCCACGAAGTCGGCAATGGAGACATCGGTTTCGTGACCTACAGCACTGACGATTGGCGTCACACAGGCATC
The DNA here is from genome assembly GCF_025426255.1 of Pseudomonas fragi. Lineage (GTDB taxonomy): Bacteria > Pseudomonadota > Gammaproteobacteria > Pseudomonadales > Pseudomonadaceae > Aquipseudomonas > Aquipseudomonas kulmbachensis. The sequence goes on from NZ_CP104861.1 coordinate 956,455, forward strand.
AATGGCGCGGGCCACGGCTTCTTCGTTAAAGCACCACAGGTCTTCCAGCGAGCCGCCACCGCGGGCCAGAATCAGTGCGTCGAAGCCGCGTGCATCGGCCAGCTTCAAGGCGCGGACAATCTGCGCCGTCGCTTCGCGGCCTTGTACGGCGGTGGGGATCAGGGTCAGTTCGACTTGCGGGGCCCTGCGGCGAAACACGCTGATGATGTCGCGAATCACCGCGCCCGTTGGCGAACTGATAATTCCGATGCGTTGCGGGTGAGCGGGCAGGGCGACTTTGCGTTCGGGGCTGAACAGGCCTTCGGCGCTGAGTTTTTCTTTCAGCGCATCGAACGCCAGGCGCAGCGCACCATCGCCTGCGGGCTCTACAGTGTCGAGGATCAGTTGGTAGTCGCCACGCCCTTCAAACAACGACACCTTGCCGCGAACCTTGACCGCCAGGCCGTCTTTCAAGGCCTGGCGCACCCGCGCAGCGTTATTGCGGAACAGTGCGCAACGCACCTGGGCGCCACTGTCCTTGAGGGTGAAATACACATGGCCAGAGGCCGGGCGGGCGAGGTTGGATATTTCGCCTTCAACCCAGATGTTGCTGAACACGTCTTCGAGCAACACCCGCGCCCGGCCATTGAGCTGGCTGACGGTCAGGACTTCTCGGTCGAGGTTGAGTCTTGCAAAGGGGTCTTTAATCATGGGCCTCATCATAAGGGCGGATTGTTATCACTGCACCTGTCTGATAGAAGTCTGCGCACTAAAAACAGGGAAGCTGAGCAATGGATTTGCCTTTTAGCGGTAGTGAATGGGTGTTGCTGGAGCTGGCCATTGCGCTGGCGTATATCGTGTTTGGCGTGGCCGGGTTTGGTACGGCACTGGTCGCAGGTCCGCTGCTGATCCTGTGTCTGCCCTTGTCGAAAATCATCCCTTTGCTGGTGCTGCTGGATTTTGTCGCAGCATTTGGCAACTGGTTGCCTTCGCGCCGCGATGTTGCACGGCCTGAGTTGCTGCGTTTATTACCGTGCATGGCCATAGGTTGTGTCATCGGTGTGGTGTTTTTACTTAACCTCAAGTCCGACCTGTTGTTGCTGTTGATGGGGATTTTTATCACCGCTTATGCCTTGTACAGCCTGGCGGTGAAGGTCAAGCCGACGCAGGTCGCTGCCGGCTGGGCCATTCCCACCGGCATCACGGGCGGGTTGTTTGGCGCCCTGTTCGGCAGTGGTGGGTTTCTGTATGCGCTGTATTTGAATGCACGCTTACCGAAGGATGCGGCTCGCGCCACGCAAAGTGCGCTGATCAGTTGCAGCACTGTGGTGCGCTTGAGCTTGTTTGTGATTGCCGGGGTGTATGCCGATGGCGCGTTGCTGTTACTCGCGGCCTGTCTGTTGCCGGCGATGGCTTTGGGGTTGTGGATTGGCCGACGGTTGACCCGCAAATTGTCCCGTGAGGCTTTTGTGCGGCTGGTAACGTGGTTGGTACTGGCCAGTGGAATTGCGCTGATTGCGCGATACCTGAGCGCTTGACCTCAGAAGTTGAGGCTTTAAGCTCCCACAGACAGCAGGTTTTCATCTCCCAACATGTGCCGTACCCATGAATTCGCAGAGCATCATCGTCCCTAAAATTTCCACCTTGCCGGTTCATGAGCCGCGTGCCCGAGCCATCGTGCGCTGGCTGGTACGCAAGAACATCATTGAACAAGAACTGACTACTTGCGGGCGCACTGGCAACGGCATGGCTTACGCCATCGCAGCGGGCGCCCGAGAGGTGGTATTGCACCCCGAGGCGTTGCCATTTGGTCAGCCGGTCAATGGTCTCGAGATCATCACCAAACGCTGTATCTACACCCCGTCCAAGGGCTTTCTTGAAGAGGCTGGCTGTGCCGAGTGCCGCAAGGAAGTGGGCGAGGCGCTGTTCGACAGCCTTGAAGACTGGATGCCGGGCCGCACCGACAACTTCATCTGCCCGCTGTGCGCTCATGAAGACGACATCAATGGTTTCCTGTTTTTGCAGCCTTGTGCGTTTTCCAATCTGGGCTTTATTTTCAATAACTGGGCCGAGGCGGGTTTCAAGCAAAGCTTCCTTGACGAGTTCGCCGATTGGCTCGATCAGCCGGTGGCGTGGGTGAAGGTGGAGCTGTAAACCTGTAGATGCTCTGTTCCTGTGGGAGCGAGCCTGCTCGCGAATGATCTTCGCGAGCAGGCTCGCTCCCACGGTTGAAGTATCTGGGCGGTTCCTGCCCTGCGGGTCAATAAATCATGGCCCTTAGCGCAAAACTCTCTAAAGGTTTACGTTGAGAGACGCAGGTGTTTTGAGTACAATGGCGCGCTTCCATTTTCCCGCTCGGGAGCCCCAGCGATGCTGCGTATCAGCCAAGAAGCACTCACATTCGATGACATCCTTCTCGTCCCCGGTTATTCCGAGGTTCTCCCGAACGAAGTCAGTCTAAAGACTCGTTTGACCCGTGGCATTGAACTGAATATTCCTCTGGTTTCCGCCGCAATGGACACCGTAACTGAAGCCCGTCTGGCAATTGCCATGGCTCAGGAAGGCGGTATCGGCATCATCCACAAGAACATGACCATCGAGCAGCAAGCTCATGAAGTTCGCAAGGTCAAGCGTTTCGAAGCAGGCGTGGTTAAAGAGCCGATCACCATCGAGGCTGATGCCACGGTACGTGAACTGCTTGAACTGACCCGCCAGCACAACATCTCCGGCGTTCCTGTACTGCACAATGGCGACCTGGTCGGCATCGTGACGTCCCGTGACGTGCGCTTTGAAAACCGTCTGGAAGCTACCGTCCGTGATGTGATGACGCCTAAAGAGCGTCTGGTCACGGTCAAGGAAGGCGCCGACAAGGACGAAGCCCGCGAGTTGTTGCACAAGCACCGCATCGAGCGCGTGCTGATCGTCGACGACAAATTTGTCCTCAAAGGCATGATGACCGTCAACGACATCGAAAAAGCCAAGGCTTACCCGCTGGCCAGCAAGGACGACCAGGGTCGTCTGCGCGTAGGCGCTGCGGTCGGTACTGGCAAAGATACTGCTGATCGCGTTGCTGCCCTCGTGGCCGCAGGCGTTGACGTGGTGGTTGTCGACACCGCTCACGGTCACTCCAAAGGTGTGATCGACCGCGTTCGTTGGGTCAAGCAGAACTTCCCTGAAGTTCAGGTGATCGGCGGCAACATCGCCACTGGCGCTGCTGCCCTGGCCCTGGCTGAAGCCGGCGCTGACGCAGTCAAGGTCGGTATCGGCCCAGGCTCGATCTGCACCACCCGTATCGTTGCCGGTGTTGGCGTTCCGCAAATCAGCGCGATTGCCAATGTTGCCGCTGCCCTCGAAGGCACTGGCGTACCGTTGATCGCTGATGGCGGCATCCGTTTTTCGGGTGACCTGTCCAAGGCCATCGTTGCCGGTGCATCCTGCGTGATGATGGGTTCGATGTTCGCCGGTACTGAAGAAGCACCGGGCGAGATCGAGCTGTACCAGGGCCGTTCGTACAAGGCCTACCGCGGCATGGGTTCGCTGGGTGCGATGTCGCAATCCCAGGGTTCCTCCGACCGTTACTTCCAGGACTCCTCCGCGGGTGCCGAGAAGCTGGTGCCGGAAGGCATCGAAGGTCGCGTGGCGTACAAAGGCTCGTTGACCGCCATCGTGCACCAACTGATGGGCGGTCTGCGCTCTTCGATGGGTTACACCGGCTGTGCCGACATCGAGCAAATGCGTACCAAGCCTGAGTTCGTGCGTATCACTGGCGCCGGTATGGCTGAATCCCACGTCCACGACGTGCAGATCACCAAGGAAGCTCCAAACTATCGCGTAAGTTGATAGTGATCGCACCCAGGCCAAAACCCGGGTGCGATACGAATTTAATCACCGGGGCTGTTTGATTCAGCCCCGTGTCGTTTCTGAAATTAATCGAGATTTTGTCATGGCCCTCGACATTCACGCTCACCGCATCCTGATTCTGGACTTCGGTTCCCAGTACACCCAACTGATCGCCCGCCGCGTGCGCGAAATCGGCGTTTACTGCGAACTGCACCCGTTCGATATGGATGACGCAGCGATCCGCGAATTCGCCCCTAAAGGCATCATCCTCGCCGGTGGCCCGGAATCCGTGCACGAAGCTGGCAGCCCGCGCGCGCCACAAGCTGTATTTGACCTGGGCGTACCGGTTTTCGGTATCTGCTACGGCATGCAGACCATGGCTGAACAGCTGGGTGGCAAGGTTGAAGGTTCCGAGCTGCGTGAGTTCGGTTACGCCCGTGTAGACGTAGTCGGCAAAAGCCGCCTGCTGGACGGCATCGAAGACCATATCGACGCGGACGGCCTGTTTGGTCTCGACGTGTGGATGAGCCACGGTGACAAAGTCACCAAAATGCCATCCGACTTCCACGTTCTGGCCAGCACTCCAAGCTGCCCGATCGCTGGCATGTTCAGCGACGAGCGCGGCTACTACGGCGTGCAGTTCCACCCGGAAGTGACCCATACCAAGCAGGGCGGTCGCATTCTGTCGCGCTTTATCCTCGATATCTGCGGCTGTGAAGCCTTGTGGACGCCGTCGAAAATCGCTGAAGACGCAATTGCCAACATCCGCGCTCAGGTCGGCACCGACAACGTATTGCTGGGTCTGTCCGGCGGCGTTGACTCCTCGGTAGTTGCGGCTTTGCTGCACAAGGCTATCGGCGATCAGTTGACCTGCGTATTCGTGGACAACGGCCTGCTGCGCCTGCACGAAGGTGAGCAAGTGATGGCCATGTTCGCCGAGAACATGGGTGTCAAAGTGATCCGCGCCAACGCTGCCGAACAGTTCCTGGGCAACCTGGCTGGCGAAAGCGATCCGGAGAAGAAGCGCAAGATTATCGGTCGCACCTTCATCGACGTGTTCGATGCCGAATCCTGCAAGCTGGACAACATCAAGTACCTGGCCCAGGGCACCATCTACCCGGACGTTATCGAGTCGGCTGGCGCCAAAAGCGGCAAGGCTCACGTCATCAAGTCGCACCACAACGTGGGCGGCCTGCCGGACGAGATGAACCTCAAGCTGGTTGAGCCACTGCGTGAGCTGTTCAAGGACGAAGTCCGTCGTCTGGGTCTGGAACTGGGCCTGCCGTACGACATGGTCTACCGTCACCCGTTCCCGGGCCCGGGCCTGGGTGTGCGCATCCTGGGTGAAGTGAAGAAGGAATACGCCGACATCCTGCGTCGTGCTGACCACATCTTCATTGAAGAGCTGCGTAAGGCCGACTGGTATCACAAAGTCAGCCAGGCATTCGTGGTGTTCCAGCCGGTCAAATCGGTTGGCGTTGTAGGCGATGGCCGTCGTTACGCTTGGGTTGTTGCCCTGCGTGCCGTAGAAACCATCGACTTCATGACCGCACGTTGGGCGCACCTGCCTTACGAGCTGCTTGAAACCGTGAGCGGCCGGATCATCAACGAAATCGAAGGCATCTCCCGCGTAACGTATGACGTGTCGAGCAAGCCGCCGGCAACGATTGAGTGGGAATAAGTCTGGCCGGGCAACCGGCTTGATTTAAAAAGGCGGTCAACACCCTGTGTTGACCGCCTTTTTTGTTTAAGTCGCCCGAAAATCCCGTAGATACTCTGTTCCCGGTCAAGCCCCTTGTGGGAGCGAGCCTGCTCGTGAATGTTCTTCGCGAGCAGGCTCGCTCCCACGCTTGAAGTATTATCGCTGAAGCGCGCAGTCAGGCTGCACAGCAGTCGTGGAAATGCCCACGTCTTTAATTAATTTCGGTGTTTTTACGGCGCCAATTATTTGATGTATACAAATTGCTAAAAAGGCAATTGAACCTAGTTCGATTGATTCATACGGGTGATTAAAAACTGAGCCATAAGTTATTTAACGGTCAATCAGCGTAATTGTTTTGGAGCACTGCACTTTGACAAATACAAAAAGCTGACAACAACAAAACAGTCATGCTCGCCCTATTAAATTGGTGAAAAATCATGATCAAGATCATGGTCTACTTTTTTATAGGAGTTGTCATTGCAGGATGCAACGGAATCGTACAGCCCGACTTGGCGGGCCCCCATAGTGATTCATACTTTACAGTTTTTTCGGGCTTCCCTGCGCCGCTTCTATATATGGCATCGGCCGTGCAATGGAATGATGACTACGCCGTCACTGTCCGCCACACCCCTTTCATTACCGACGTGAAACACGTTTGCAGCACAAACTGCGATCTCGTCTTTATTCATAAAAAGGCCAAGGGTCGTTGCCCATCATGGCGCCCACGACGTACGGGAGAAAATATAACGGCTGTGGGAACCAGCCCTTACCTGGTGACCACTACCGGGGTTGGCAAAGTCTATGAAACTCCCTTCCTGGATACTGCAGAGGAGAGCGGTGATCATTATGCCATTCATGATGCCCCGCTGGTCGTGGGCATGTCGGGTGGGCCGGTCATTGGCAGTTACGGTAAGGTTATCGGTATCAATACCGGTTTCTACTCGACTTCAATGAATGAAAAGATCACTCAGCCGGGCTTGAAGGGGGCGTTGAGGGTCAGCATATTTATCCCTTACACGATCATTAAACGCGAGTGGGATATTCATGTGGCACATCTGGACTTTCCGCCCGACACGAAGTGCACCACGAAGTAACGCGCGGCCATGTTAAACCCCTTGCACCCGCTCTTCGGCAGAGTGTTGGACTCAGGGGGTTTTTGATATCAGCGCCGCGCCACATCCGAAAAGTAAAACTTGTCCAATGTATGCCGCGACTCGGTGTATTCAAACTGGCGCCCATCCTGCAAAAACGTCTGGTTACTCACCACGATCACATGGCTCTGGCCGTCGAGGTCCAGGTGCTGTTGGTCGTCCTTGCTGCGCGGCACCGCTTCGATGGTGCGTTGGGCGTAGCTGATCTGCAGGTTCAGGGTTTTCTCGATGTAGGCATAAATCGAGTGCTGGGCAATGTCCTGATCCAGCCCTGGGATCAGATCGCTGACGAAATGGTTAATGTCCAGAATCACTCGTTTGCCATCAATGCGGCGCACCCGTTTGATCCGGGTGATCAGGCTGCCTGCTTCGACGTCGAACTTTTCGCACAGCGCACCTTCAAGCGGGAATTGGCTGAATTCGACCACGTCAGTGCTGACGTTATCGCCCAGACGTGGGTAAGTTTCCTGAAAGCTGACGATACCGCCCAACTGAAACTCGATCGGGCTCGATGACAGGACAAAGGTGCCTTTGCCATGAATTTTTTGCGCAAAACCGCGTTCCTGCAATTGTTCAATCGCCTTGCGTACGGTGCCGCGGCTGGCCTGATAACTGGCCATTAACTCGGCTTCGGAGGGCAAGCGCGCGCCGCGTGCCAGGCGTTCGGTGGTGATGCTGGCAAGCAGATCGGTATAGATCTGATTGTATTTAGTCATGGCGAGGGCTCTATGCCGTTGGGGCTCAGGGCCCGAACCTTAAGGGCAGGGGGTAGGCAGCGCAAGCCCCGGGACCAAGGCGGCAAGGAAAAATATATAAACTCGTCTGTACCAGTTGTTGCTTTAACTGGTACAGACGAGTATTTTTCGTTTCGGCGTGCTGCCAAAACGACGCTCCATAATAAAAATCCAAGCGGAAGACAACGCATGAGCCACGACTATTCCAAGATCGCCAGCGAGTTGCTGCACAGCCTCGGTGGCGCCGATAACGTTGAGCAGGCCGCCCATTGCGTCACGCGTTTGCGTCTGGCGCTCAAGGACCCAAGCCGGGTCGACAGTGCCACCCTTAACCAGATCGATCTGGTCAAAGGCTCCTTCTTCACCGGCGGCCTGTATCAAGTGGTGATTGGCCCCGGCGAAGTCGAAAAGGTCTACGCTGCCTTGCGCGAGCAGACCGGTCTGGCTGCTGCCACCATCGCCGACGTCAAGCAACAGGGCGCCGATAAGGCCAACCCTATGCAGCGTCTGGTGCGGGTGTTCTCGGATGTGTTTATGCCCATCCTGCCCGCGCTGATCATTGCCGGCCTGCTGATGGGGGTTAACAACCTGCTCGGCGCCAAAGGCATGTTCATTGCCGACAAAACCTTGCTCGATGCCTATCCGCAACTGGACGGGATATGGAGCCTGATCAACTTGATGGCCAACACCTCCTTCGTATTCCTGCCCGCACTGGTGGGCTGGTCGGCGGCCAAGCGTTTTGGCGGCAGTGAAATTCTCGGCATTGTGTTGGGCCTGATGCTGGTTCACCCCGACTTGCTCAATGCCTGGAACTACGGCAAGGCCGTGGCTGGTCTGGACGGTCAGAGCCTGCCGTACTTCGATATTCTGGGCCTGTTCCAGATCGAGAAGGTGGGCTACCAAGGGCAAATCCTGCCGATTCTGATGGCGGCCTATGTCATGAGCGTGATCGAAAAATGGCTGCGCGCACGGGTGCCTAATGCGATTCAACTGTTGGTAGTGCCGATTACCACCATCGTCATCACCGGCGTGCTGGCGCTGGCAATCATTGGTCCAGTGACCCGCCACCTGGGGATTTTGATCACTGAAGGCGTCGTCATGCTGTTCGACCTGGCGCCCGTGCTCGGCGGGATGATTTTCGGCCTGCTGTATGCACCGCTGGTGATCACCGGGATGCACCACATGTTCCTGGCCGTTGACCTGCAACTGATCGCCAACCATGGCGGCACGTTTATCTGGCCGATGATCGTCATGTCCAACCTGGCCCAGGGCAGTGCTGCCCTCGGCGTGTTCTACATGAGCCGCAATGTACGCGAACGCAGCATGGCTTCGACCTCTGCCGTCTCCGCGTATTTCGGCATCACTGAACCAGCCATGTTCGGGATCAACCTGCGCTACAAATTCCCGTTCTATGCGGCGCTGATCGGCTCGGCGCTGGGCAGCATCTTCCTGTCGTTGAACAAGGTTCAGGCCTCGGCTATCGGGGTCGGTGGCTTGCCGGGCTTTATCTCGATCATTCCGCAATACATCCCGATGTTTGTGATCGGGATGCTGGTGGCCATTGTCGTGCCGTTTGTCCTGACCTGCGCCCTGAGCCTGAAAATCATTCGCCCCGGTTATCGCGTCGCCTGATCGACGATCCTCCGTTTTAAGGAACCCCCACATGCAAGACTGGCAGCGCTCGGTGATCTATCAGATCTACCCAAAAAGCTTTTACAGCCACGCGGGCAACGCGACCGGTGACTTGCTGGGGGTGGTCGACAAACTTGATTACCTGCAATGGCTGGGTGTCGACTACCTGTGGCTGACACCGTTTTTGCGCTCGCCCCAGCGCGACAACGGCTATGACATCAGCGACTACTACGCCATCGATCCAAGCTACGGCAGCATGGCCGACTGCGAATTGCTGATCCGCGAAGCCAACGCTCGCGGCATCAAGCTGATGCTCGATATCGTGGTCAACCACACGTCCGTTGAACACGAGTGGTTCCAGCAGGCGCGCAGCAGTCTCGACAACCCGTACCGCGACTTTTACATCTGGCGCGATCAACCGAATAACTGGGAGTCCAAGTTCGGTGGCTCGGCGTGGGAATACGAGGCGCAAACCGGCCAGTACTTTTTGCACCTGTTTGACCACACCCAGGCCGACCTCAACTGGGATAACCCCAAGGTGCGGGCCGAAGTCTACAAACTGATGTGCTTCTGGCGCGACAAGGGCGTGGGCGGTTTTCGCCTGGATGTGATCAACCTGATCTCCAAGCCGGCCAATTTCCCGGAAGACAGCAGCGACGGGCGCCGTTTTTACACCGATGGCCCCAACGTGCATGAGTACCTGCAAGAGATGCATCGCGAAGTGTTCGCTGGCCATGATCTGGTCAGTGTTGGTGAGATGTCGTCCACCAGTCTTGAACACTGCATTCGCTACTCGCGACCTGCCAGTGAAGAGCTGTCGATGACCTTCAACTTCCATCACCTGAAAGTCGATTATCCGAACATGCAGAAGTGGGTGCGGGCTGATTTCGACTTTCTGCAGCTCAAGCGAATTTTGTCGGATTGGCAAGTCGGTATGCAGGCGGGCGGGGGCTGGAACGCTTTGTTCTGGTGTAACCACGACCAGCCGCGGGTGGTCTCGCGCTTTGGTGATGACGGCGAGCATCGTGTGGTCTCGGCCAAGATGCTCGCCACTGCCTTGCACTTTCTGCAAGGCACGCCGTATGTGTATCAGGGCGAAGAGATCGGCATGACCAATCCGGGGTTCGAAAACATCGAGCAGTACCGCGATGTCGAAACCCTGAATATCTATCGTCTCAAGCGTGAAGCGGGCATGTCGCACGACGAGTGCATGGCTGCGATCAAGCAAAAATCGCGGGACAACAGCCGTACGCCGATGCAATGGGATCACCAGGCAAATGCCGGTTTCAGCAGCGCCGAGCCGTGGATCGGGATCCCTGAGAACGCGGCCTTTATCAACGTTGAAGACCAACGCAATGACCCGGCCTCGGTGCTGCATCACTACCGTCACCTGATTGCCTTGCGCCGCGAAGAGCCGCTGCTGCAACACGGCGAGTATCGCCAATTGCTGCCTGAACATTCGCAGGTGTGGGCCTATCTGCGTCAGGGCGAGGGCGAAGCGTTGCTGGTGCTCAGCAACTTCTATGGCTCGGCGTGCGACATCGAATTGCCCGAAGGTGTGATTGGCGAAGGCATGGAGCAACGGTTGCTGATCAGTAACTACGACGATTGCCCGGTGCGCCGCAACCGTATTTCGCTGCGTCCGTATGAGTCTTTTGTCCTGCACCTTAAATAACCCTCTGCGGGAGCGAGCCTGCTCGCTCCCGCAGAAGCAACCACCGGTTCTACCCATAAAAATAAAAAAGGTCGCTCAATGAAATCTTCACTCAACCACAGCATCTGCATCGCCAGCCTGTGCCTGCTGGCACCGCTTTCAGCCAGCGCTCTGGAGTTCGCCGGTTACTTGCGCAGTGGCGTGGGCAACTCGCTCAATGGCGGCAAGCAATCCTGTTTCAAACTGCCCGGCGCCGAGTCCAAATACCGGCTGGGCAACGAGTGCGAGCAATACGCCGAGCTGGAGCTGCGCCAGGACGTTTACAGCTTCGACGATGGCTCGGTGCTGAGCGTTGACGGCATGGCCTCGTTGTACAACCAATATGATCGCGAGCTGACCTTTCAGGGCGATAACGGCTCGGCCCGCCTGCCGCAGTTGTATGCGCAGTGGTCCAACCTGCCCAGCCTCAACGGCGGCTCGCTGTGGGCCGGGCGGCGCTATTACAAGCGTAACGACATCCATATTTCCGACTTCTACTACTGGAACCAGAGCGCCACCGGTGCCGGTATCGAAGACGTACTGATCGGCGGGTTGAAATACAGCTACGCCCTGTCGCGCAAAGACAGCCTCTATCAGGAAGATTACGTAACCCGTCATGACTTCAACGTAGCCGGTTTCGATACCAACCCCGGTGGTCAGCTGGAGTTTGGTCTGAGTTACCTCGACAAGCCTGAACGCACCGATGCCCACAGCGGCTGGGCGATCACTGCGCAGCACGTGCAAAGCGAATTTTTGGGCGGTAAAAACAAGTTTGCCGTGCAGTATGGCGAAGGCTCGGGCACTGGTTTGGGCTACACCGGCGATACCCGACTGGATAACAGCAGCAAGCGCTATCGGATCGTCGAGTTCTTTGACTGGCAGATGACGCCGCGTTTCGGCGGGCAGATCGAGGCGGTGTACCAGAAGGATTTTCGCCCTGACGGCGGCAATCAGGAATGGCTGTCCCTGGGCGTGCGCCCGACCTATGCGATCAGCGAGCAGTTCAAGTTGGTCACCGAACTGGGGCACGATCAGGTCAAGGCTGCGGACGGTACGCGCAAGCTGAGCAAGTTTACCTTTGCGCCCACCTGGTCACCCAAGGGGCCGGGTTTCTGGACGCGCCCCGAAGTGCGTCTGTATTACACCTATGCCAGTTGGAACGCTGCGGCACAGCGTGCGGCCAATGAATTCGATGCAGGGTCTGCGCTATCCGATAGCGGCGCATTTGGTTCGGCCCGGCATGGTTCAAACGCAGGTTTGCAAGTCGAGTACTGGTGGAAGTAAGCGAGCTGTCGGGGCTCGCGCTCCATCGGCATTTAACCGAATCAACCGCAGGTGAAGTCATGGTCACATCCCAACAACTGCAATTGCTGGCGCCGCTGTCCGGTGTGCTGATGGCGCTGGATAACGTACCGGACCCGGTGTTTGCCAGCCGCCTGATTGGCGACGGTCTGTGCATCGACCCGACCTCGCAAGTGCTGTGCGCGCCGCTGGCCGGGGTGATCAGCAACCTGCAGCACACTGGTCACGCCATCAGCATCACTGGCGAGAATGGCGTGCAGGTGTTGCTGCACATCGGCCTGGATACGGTGAACCTGGGCGGTAAAGGTTTCACGCCGCTGGTCATGGAGGGCCAACAGGTGGCTGCCGGGCAGGCGCTGATCGAGTTCGACGCGGACTACATCGCCCTGCATGCCCGCAGCCTGTTGACGTTGATGCTGGTGGTCAGCGGCGAACCGCTTGTGCCGCTGGAGCCGGGTAGCGGTCTGGTTGAATGTGGCCAGCCGTTGCTGCGTTTGCAACTGACCGCCACTGAGGCTGTAGCTGAGGATCAAACTGGCGCCGCGCAGTTCTCGGAGCCTCAAATCCTGCCCAACGCCAACGGCCTGCACGCCCGCCCGGCGGCGGTGTTCGCCCAGGCAGCGAAAGGCTTTGCTGCGACCATTCGCCTGCACAAGCAGCAAGGCAGCGCCAATGCCAAGTCGCTGGTCGCGATCATGGCCTTGCAGACGGTACACGGTGACAGTGTTCATCTCAGCGCGGCGGGGGTTGATGCCGAGCAGGCGCTTACGGTGCTGTCCGAACTGTTGGCGTCGGGCTGCGGCGAAACGGTCACGGCCGTGGCGGTCGAGCCGCAGGCGATTGCAGCCCCTGAGCAGGCAGCAACCGACGTGCTGCGCGGGGTGTGTGCATCGCCAGGCTCGGCCTTCGGTCATGTGGTTCAGCTGAGCGAAAGCGCGCTGCAACTCGCCGAGTTTGCGGCGGACTCACACAGCGAGTGCGAGCGTTTAAATCAGGGCCTGGCAGAGGCCACCGGGGCGCTGCAAGTTCTGTGCGATAACGCCCCTGGCAAGGCCCAGGCTGAAATTTTCAAGGCGCATCAGGAACTGCTGCAAGACCCGGACTTGCTGGAGCACGCCTTTGCGCTGATCGAGCAGGGCAAGAGCGCAGCCTTTGCCTGGCAAAGTGCAACGCAAGCGACCTCGGCGCTGTTTAAAAGCCTGGGCAATCGCTTGCTGGCCGAGCGCGCACTGGATCTGGAGGACGTCGGCCAGCGGGTGCTCAAATTGATGCTTGGCGTGCAGGACAGTGCGCTGGTGTTGCCTGACCAGGCGATCCTGATTGCCGAGCAATTGACCCCGTCACAGACCGCCGGGCTGGATACCCGTAAGGTTGCGGGCTTTGCCACCGTTGGCGGTGGCGCCACCAGCCATGTCGCGATTCTGGCCCGGGCGTTGGGCTTGCCGGCGATTTGCGGGATATCCGCGCAGGTACTGGCGCTGGCCAATGGCACGCCGGTCGTGCTCGATGCTGATCTGGGCACGTTACACCTGCAACCGGCCCCCGAGCGCATCAAACAGCTGGATAATCTGCGCGAGCGCCAGCACCAGCGTAAGCAGCAAGACTTGCAGCAGGCGGCTCTGGCGGCCTGCACCCGTGACGGCCAGCGTATTGAAGTCAGCGCCAATATCGCGTCCCTGGCCGAGGCTGAGCAAGCCGTGACCCTAGGGGCAGAAGGGGTGGGCTTGTTGCGTTCGGAGTTCTTGTATCTGGACCGCAGCAGCGCTCCGAGCCACGACGAGCAGGTGGCCACTTACAGCGCCATCGCCCGTGCCGTGGGTACTGAGCACAATCTGGTGGTGCGCACCCTGGATGTGGGCGGCGACAAACCGCTGGCCTACGTGCCGATGGATCACGAGGCCAACCCATTTTTGGGCATGCGCGGGATTCGCCTGTGTCTGGAGCGCCCGCAACTGCTGCGCGAACAATTCAGTGCGATACTCGCCAGCGCCGACCTGACCCGCCTGCACATCATGTTGCCGATGGTCACCCAGCTGTCCGAGTTGCGCATGGCCCGCCAGTTGCTCGAAGAGCAGGCGCTGGCGCTGGGGATCAAGGCCCTGCCAAAACTGGGGATCATGATCGAAGTTCCGGCAGCAGCGTTGATGGCGGATCTGTTTGCCCCCGAAGTCGATTTTTTCTCGATTGGTACCAACGACCTGACCCAGTACACCCTGGCGATGGACCGTGACCATCCGCGTTTGGCCAGTCAGGCCGACAGCTTTCACCCGGCGGTGCTGCGCTTGATCGCTACCACGGTCAAGGCCGCCCATGCTCACGGCAAATGGGTCGGCGTATGTGGTGCGCTGGCCTCCGAGACGCTGGCGGTGCCACTGTTGCTGGGGCTGGGTGTCGATGAGTTGTCGGTGAGCGTGCCGCTGATTCCTGCGATCAAGGCCCGGGTGCGGGAGCTGGATTTTGCAGCGTGCCAGACCCTGGCGCAGCAAGTGCTGGGGCTGGAAAGTGCTGAGCAGGTGCGAGCCGCCTTGTTGCCATTGCAGCAACCCATGACCGTGTTGGAGTACTGAATATGTTCGATAAAGTGCGCAAGGCGTTTTGGAAAGCCCTGACTCCGGATCTGGTGGCGGATGCGCCCGCCAAGCCTGCTTCGACCCTGGATGAAGCGATAGTGGCGGCTCTGGGCGGTGCCAGCAATGTCAAATCCGAACAGCGGGTGGCCCTGACCCGTATTCGTGTAGAGCTTGACGATATCACTCGCCTGGACCCGCACGCCCTGCGCTTGGCAGGGGTGCCGGGGGTATTAAGCCTGCCGGGCGGGTTGGTGCATTTGGTGGTGGGCTTGTAACCCCCAGGCTCCGTAGCGGCTACCGTGCAGCTATTGCCCTTACTGTTTCCCAATTGCAGGTGTATCGTATTCGCCTTTTGCGGGTTCAACGCCCGCGCCGGATACGAGAGGTAGTTGAACCCATGTCCTTTACCCGTCGACAAATACTCGGTGGTCTGGCCGGCCTGGTAGTGGTGGGTGTTGGCGCAGGAGGCGCTTCGCGTTACTGGCTGGGCAAGGTGGCCGCCGAGAACGCTGGCCACGATTACGAGCTGATTGCAGCGCCTTTGGACGTCGAGCTGGTGCCCGGTCACACAACCGAAGCCTGGGCCTTTGGCCCTTCGGCGCCCGGCACCGAACTGCGTGTGCGTCAGGGCGAGTGGCTGCGGGTGCGTTTTATCAACCATCTGCCGGTCGCGACCACCATTCATTGGCACGGTATTCGTCTGCCGCTGGAAATGGACGGTGTGCCCTACGTCTCGCAACTGCCGGTGCTGCCCGGTGAGTATTTTGACTACAAATTCCGCGTGCCGGATGCTGGCAGCTATTGGTATCACCCGCACGTCAACAGCAGCGAAGAGCTGGGCCGTGGTCTGGTCGGGCCGTTGATTGTCGAAGAGCGCGATCCCACCGGGTTCAAGCACGAACGCACCCTGAGTATCAAAAACTGGCACGTGGACGAAGAGGGCGGTTTTGTGCCGTTCAGCATCACTCGCGAAGCCGCCCGTGGCGGTACGGCCGGGCGCCTGTCGACGATCAATGGGGCTCATGTGCCGACCATAGAGCTGCCTGCTGGGCAGATCACCCGAGTGCGCATTCTCAACCTCGATAACACCCTGACCTATCGCCTGAATATTCCTGGCGTGGAGGCCAAAATCTACGCGCTGGACGGCAACCCCATTGAGCCAAGGCCTTTGGGCAAGGATTACTGGCTGGGCCCGGGCATGCGCATTTGCCTGGCAATCAAGGCTCCGGCTGCGGGCGAAGAGTTGTCGTTGCGCGACGGCCCGGTACGTTTGGGCACCTTACTTTCGGTTGCCAGTACCGACGCACCGGGCGAATGGCCGCCGGCGTTGCCCGCCAACCCGGTTGCCGAGCCCGACGTGGCGAATGCCGAGAAGCTCAACTTCAATTTTGAATGGGTCGGCTCGGTCTCCGAGGACCTGGGCCCTGACCAGCCGCCGAGCTTGTGGCAGATCAACGGTGTGGCCTGGGACATCAAGGACAAGACCTGCGCCGACCGGCCCATTGCCAAACTCAAACTGGGCCAGAGTTATATCTTCGAGTTGAAGAACATGACCCAGTACCAGCACCCGATCCACTTGCACGGCATGAGCTTCAAGGTGTTGGCGTCCAATCGCAAAAAGATCATTCCGTACTTCACCGACACTTATCTGTTGGGCAAAAACGAGCGTGCCCGCGTGGCGCTGGTGGCGGATAATCCCGGCGTGTGGATGTTCCACTGCCATGTGATTGACCACATGGAAACCGGCCTGATGGCCGCTATTGAGGTTTCCTGATGCGACAAGGGCGTCAACCCCAGATCATCGACCGCAGCCGCGATCAAGACTTTATGCGCGAAGCACTGACCCTGGCCGCTCAAGGTGCGGCACTGGGTGAAGTGCCGGTGGGCGCGGTGCTGGTGCAGGGCGGTGAAATTATCGGTCGTGGCTTCAATTGCCCGATCAGCGGCAGCGACCCCAGCGCCCATGCCGAGATGGTTGCCATCCGCGCGGCAGCCGCAGCGGCCAGCAACTATCGGCTGCCCGGCAGCACGTTGTACGTGACGCTGGAGCCGTGCAGCATGTGTGCGGGGCTGATCGTGCACTCGCGTGTGGCGCGGGTGGTCTACGGCGCGCTGGAGCCCAAGGCCGGGATAGTGCAAAGCCAGGGGCAGTTCTTCACCCAGGGTTTTCTCAACCACCGGGTGTTGTTCGAAGGTGGGGTGCTGGCCGAAGAATGCGGGGCGATCCTCAGCGAGTTTTTCAAGGCCCGAAGAGCCAAATCCTAGGTACATCAACCACCCAACCTGTGGGAGCGGGCTTGCTCGCGATGCAGACGGCGCGGTCAATCTGGATTCGCGCGGTGATGCTATCGCGAGCAAGCCCGCTCCCACAGGTCGTGGTTATTTCCTGGCGATGATCACTGCGCGCATCGGCGCGGGCAGGCCTTCAATGGTTTTGCTGTGATCATTGGGGTCGAGGTAGTCGCTCAGTGACTGGAATTTCATCCATTCGGTGGCGCGCTGTTCTTCGACCGTCGTGACGCTCACGTCAACACAGCGCACATCGCTGAAACCAGCGCGGCGCAACCAGCGCTCAAGCGCCGGGATCGAGGGCAGGAACCACACGTTGCGCATCTGCGCGTAGCGGTCTTCAGGCACCAGCACTTGATTCACGTCGCCTTCAATCACCAGCGTTTCCAGCACCAGTTCACCGCCTTTGACCAGGCAGTCTTTCAATGCCAGCAAATGCTCGATGGGCGAACGGCGATGGTAGAACACGCCCATGGAAAACACCGTGTCAAAGCCTTCAAGGTTTGGCGGCAGGTCTTCAAACGGGAAGGGCAGGTGCCACGCGGCCTCTTGCTGCAAAAAGCGCTGCACCGCCTGGAACTGACAGAAGAACAGCCAGTTGGGGTCAACCCCGATCACGCTGTGGGCACCGGCACCGAGCATGCGCCACATGTAGTAGCCATTGCCGCAACCCACATCGAGGATGCGCTTGTGCTTGAGGTTGATGTGCGGCGCAACCCGCGACCATTTCCAGTCCGAGTGCCATTCGGTATCGACGTGTACACCAAACAGGTCGAACGGGCCCTTGCGCCAGGGTGACAGGCCCATCAGCGCCTGACGCATCTGCGCACGGGTTTCGTCGTCGCAGTCGGTGTCCAGAGTCAGGCCGTTGAGCAGATCGATCTCGGTCGGCATAACGTCAGGCAGCGCATCCAGCGCACTTTGCCAGCGCTCCAGATCGCCGTGGCCTTTGTCCATTTTGACGTCGAGCTGGGCTTGCAGGGTGTTGGCCCATTCAGCCAGTGGAGTGCCGGCCAGACGCCGGGCAAGAGGGGACAAATCAATCATGGCAAGGCAATCAACGAGGCAAAGTTAAGACACTGGAACCACGGCACGACTTTCGAGAACCCGGCCGCCAGCAGGCGTTCGCGGTGTTCTTCGAGGCTGTCGGGCTTCATGACGTTTTCGATGGCGCTGCGCTTTTGCGCGATTTCCAGATCGCTGTAGCCGTTGGCGCGCTTGAAGGCAACGTGCAGATCGGTCAGCAGCGCGTGTTCTTCGGGATCACTGAAGCGCAGTTTCTCCGAGAGAATCAGAGCACCGCCCGGCAGCAGCGATTGGCGGATACGACTCAGCAGTGCCAGACGCTCCTCTGGAGCAATAAACTGCAGGGTAAAGTTCAACGCCACCACCGACGCGGGCTCAAACGCCAGTGCCAGGATATCGCCTTCGATCACTTCAACCGGCAACAACTCCTGGAACATCGAGTTTTGCCCATTGAGGTATTCGCGGCAGCGCTCGACCATCGCCGCCGAGTTGTCTACCGCGATCACCTTGCAGCCGTCGGTACGCACATGTCTACGCAGTGCCTGGGTGACTGCACCCAACGAGCTGCCCAGGTCGTACAGAACGCTGTCGGGCTGGGCAAACTGGGCTGCGAGCACACCAAGGTTTTCGACAATGGTGGGGTAGCCGGGCACCGAGCGCTTGATCATGTCCGGGAACACCCGCACCACGTCTTCGTTGAAGGCGAAGTCCGGCACCTGGGCCAGGGGCTGGGCGAAAATACGGTCGGGTTCTTTGCTCACGGCGGTTCCGGCGATGGAAATTTTAAAGGGGCGGCATTTTAGCCAAGTTAGCGCCGGGATGCGCGGTCTGTCTGATAAACCGTTCAGCGCTTGCCCTGAGAAAACACCGAGGCAGTAATGCCCCATTGGCCAAGCCAGTAACTGAGAATGATCAGGTAGGGTGCAGCGCCGAAGGGCAGAACAAAACGATCAATGCCAATCAGGCTGTCCGAGACCACGAATGCCAGCGCGCCGGCGGCTGCCAGCCAGGCTGAACCCTTGGAGATGCGGGTGCCCAGGCGGGCGAGGGCGCGCCACAGCATGGCACTGATGGCCAGAGCGTAGACCGCCACCGGAATCAGTAAATCGCCCAGGCCCTTGGCCGCCATCACACTGAACAGGCTAACACCTGCCAGCAGCGCCAATGCCAAGGCAAGCAAGGCCGGGCGACGGCAGTCCACGAGGTAGGCCTTGAGGTAAGCCAGGTGGGCGAACAAAAATGCGCCAAGCCCCCAAACAAACAGGTCCTGTGGCCAGGCCAGCAGAATGTCGCCCAGCAGGGAAAACAACAGGCCGAGGCTGATCCAGCGTCGATAGGGGCTGGGGCGAGCATCTTGCAGCCAGCCGAGCAATGCCAGTACCGGCACCGGTTTGCTCAGCAAACACAGCAACGTGGCATGCAGGCTGAGCCCGTACAGGTAAGTGCCAGCGCCCATTACCGCGAGGATCAGCCAAGCCATATCAGTTCACCGTGATTGGGCAGTCGAATACCTGGGCCGGTTCTGCCTCGGGTTCCCAGGGTTGTTGAGAGGTCAAGCGCAGGCGCCCGCTGCCAGCGGCAAACACCTGGAAACGCCAGGTCGAGAGCCCGCCGCTGCCCAGCAACTGACCATCGTCGCTGCTGCTGTAAACCTCCGGGCCGAGGCTGCGCAGCACGCCGCCAGCGGAGTCCTGAATGGCCCAACGGTAACCGGTGGTGGGGTTGCTTGGCAGCGACACAATCAGGTGCTGGCCAACGTGCAGTAGCTTGGGGCAGTCGCTTTGTTCTTCGACGGTAACGTTGTGTGCAGGCTGTTGCGCACAGGCCATCAGCAGGCTGAGGCCGAGCAGAGGGATAAAACGTGCAAGGGGCATTGAAGGCTCCGGTCAGACAAACACAATGACGCAGCATAACCCATGATGGGCGCGGCGCCATTTGTCGGCTGCGGATCAGAAAGAGGCATGCGGCGGGCTGATCGTGAAATCGCCACACATCTCCAGGCTATTGCCGTTGTGGTCCAGGCATTCCATTGTGAACAGTCGGGCGCTGTAGCAGCTCTCGACCACACTCAGGTGCAGGGTGCCAATGTCGGCCTGGTTCAAGTGATAGAGCTCACGCCCGGCCACTTCAACGCATTCGATGTACGACATCGAGTGAACGGGGCCGTGTTCGCCTTTTTTGAACAGGTAAGTGCCGGACTGGATGTTGATGTCCAGGGTCAGGGAAACAGCACGATAAACGGTTGAACCGAAGTCATCGAACTCGCCGGTAATGACAATTTTTTTCTGGCTGCTGGCAAAGGTCATTTCCTGAGCGGCAAACGCAGGGCGGTCGAGCAGCTCGGCTTTGAGTTCTCCCCGGGTTCTGGGGTTGAACACCTTCTGGCCTGACTCTTTTTGTCTGAGGACATCCGGGTTTTCAAACGCAGGATGATGAAGTGGCATGGTCGTCGGCTCCTGCGTTATTTTTGTGGGATTAGACTCTATTAGCGGCGGGAAACACTCAGGCGTCTACTGTCAGAAATGACAGTAGAGCCGTTTAAAGCACAACAGGTATGACACATAAAGGCTGTAGCCGCTGCCATTGGCTGTGATGGGTCGCGCAACGGCGAAGGCCCTTTGGTCCTGTCGCAGCCTGCGGCAGCGGCTACAGGGTTGTTTTAAAACAACACTTTGGCTACATCGGTAAAGCGTTTGGCGAAGTGCACGGTGATGCCTTCTTTCAAGTAATCGGGCAGTTCTTCGAAGTGGCCCCGGTTAGGCTCGGGCAGGATCAGTTCGTGAATTTTCTGCCTGCGCGCCGCAATTACTTTTTCACGCACGCCACCAATCGGCAAAACATGCCCGGTCAGAGTCAGCTCGCCAGTCATGGCAATGCCTTTCTTCGGCGGTTGATTACGTGCCAGTGACAGCAGCGCACTGGCCATGGTCACGCCTGCGCTCGGGCCGTCCTTGGGGGTTGCGCCTTCAGGCACGTGCAAGTGTACGAAGGCCTCATCGAAGAACTTGGGATCCCCGCCAAACTGCTTGAGGTTGGAGCTGATATAGCTATAGGCGATTTCGGCAGACTCTTTCATGACCTCGCCCAGTTGCCCGGTCAGCTTGAAGCCGCGATTAAGGGTATGAATGCGCGTTGCCTCAATCGGCAACGTCGCGCCGCCCATGCTGGTCCAGGCCAGGCCGGTAATCACCCCGGTGCCGCTGATCACCTGCTCGTTACGGAACACCGGCATGCCCAGTGATGCTTCGAGATCCTTGGGCGCGATCTTGATCACCGCTTGCGGATCGTCGAGCAACTTGACCACCGCCTTGCGCACCAGTTTGCCCAACTGCTTCTCAAGCTGGCGCACCCCGGCCTCGCGGGCATAACCGTCGATCACCGCACGTAGGGCGCTGTCGCTGATGCTCAGGCTATTTTTGGATACCCCGGCTTTTTCCAGCTGTTTTGGCCACAGGTGACGCTTGGCGATCGCGACCTTTTCTTCCGTGATGTACCCCGAGAGGCGAATCACCTCCATGCGGTCGAGCAAGGGACCCGGGATCGAGTCCAGAGTGTTGGCAGTACAGACAAACAGCACCTTGGACAGGTCCAGGCGCAGGTCCAGGTAGTGATCGAGGAAGTCGACGTTCTGTTCCGGGTCCAGGGTCTCGAGCAAGGCAGATGCCGGATCACCCTGGAAGCTTTGGCCCATCTTGTCGATCTCGTCGAGCATGATCACCGGGTTCATCACTTCGACATCCTTGAGCGCCTGCACCAGCTTGCCCGGCTGAGCGCCAAT
The DNA here is from genome assembly GCF_025426255.1 of Pseudomonas fragi. Taxonomy (GTDB): domain Bacteria; phylum Pseudomonadota; class Gammaproteobacteria; order Pseudomonadales; family Pseudomonadaceae; genus Aquipseudomonas; species Aquipseudomonas kulmbachensis. The sequence goes on from NZ_CP104861.1 coordinate 978,151, forward strand.
GTAGGTACGGCGATGGCCTTTGATCTCGGCCTCATCGCGCATGCCACCGACGCTGAAGCGGTAAAACGGACGGCCCAGGGACTCGGCAATCGACTTGCCGACACTGGTTTTACCCACACCTGGCGGGCCTACCAGCAGCACAATCGAACCGCTCACCGAACCTTTGTAAGCGCCCACGGCGAGGAATTCGAGGATTCGGTTTTTGATGTCGTCCAGCCCGGCATGGTGAGCATCAAGCACTTTGCGCGCGTGCTTGAGGTCGAGCTTGTCCTGACCGAATACGCCCCATGGTACTGACGACGCCCAGTCCAGGTAGTTGCGGGTGACGGCGTACTCTGGCGATCCGGTTTCCAGGATCGACAACTTGTTGATCTCGTCATCGATACGCTTTTGCGCCTGGGGCGGCAGCGTCTTGCCTTCAAGGCGTTGCTTGAACTGCTCGATATCGGCGCTGCGATCGTCCTTGGTCAGGCCCAGTTCCTGCTGGATCACCTTGAGTTGTTCCTTGAGGAAAAACTCGCGCTGATGTTCGCCGATCTTGAGGTTAACCTCGGCCGAAATCTCTTTTTGCAGCCGCGCAACTTCGACTTCCTTGCGCAACATGGGCAGCACTTTTTCCATGCGCTTGAGGATCGGGACGCAATCGAGCACCTGTTGCAGCTCGTTGCCGGTGGCTGACGTCAGCGCAGCCGCGAAGTCAGTCAGGGGCGATGGATCGTTGGGGCTAAAGCGATTGAGGTAGTTTTTCAGTTCTTCGCTGTACAGCGGATTGAGCGGCAGCAGCTCTTTGATCGCATTGATCAGCGCCATGCCGTACGCCTTCACCTCGTCGGAAGGATCCTTGTGTTGCTGCGGGTATTCGACCTCTACCAGATAGGGTGGGCGGTGATGTTTGAGCCAGGTGCTGATGCGCACGCGGGTCAGGCCCTGGGCCACGAATTGCAATTTGCCGTTTTCGCGGCTGGCGTGATGAACCTTCACCAACGTGCCGTATTCCGGCAGGCTTTTGGTGTCGAAATGGCGAGGATCATCGGGAGGTGTGTCGACAAAAAACAGCGCCAACGAGTGATGAGGCGACTTGCTGACCAATTCCAGGGTTTCGGCCCAGGGCTCTTCATTGACGATGACCGGCAGGACTTGTGCCGGGAAGAATGGCCGATTGTGGATCGGGATGATGTACACCTTGTCCGGCAGGTTCTGCTCAGGCAACGCCAGTTCAGTGCCTCCAGCGTGCGGTTGGTGTTCGGAGTGTTCTACCTCGGTGTATTCAGCGGTGTCGTCCGGAAATTCTTGCTGGTCGCTCATAGGGCACCTGCGCAATTGGGTATGGGTATTAGATGGGGCGCGGTGCCAGTGGTTTCAATGGTGAACAGAGTTTCATGATCAATTGGCGGCATAAGCGGTAGCTGGGTGAAGAAATTCTGTAGTCGCTGAGGAGCGTAGCGAGGCTGCTTCCGAGGCGCAGTCCTCGTACACCCGGTAAACGCAGTGTTTCTGAATTAACGGATTGAATGGTTGATGACTGCTGCGCAGCCGGACGCAGCCTCGCGGGGCTCGTCAGCGACTACAAGGTTTTGCATATTTCCCGATTGAAGAAATAAATAAGCAACCCCCCTGCGCTAGGCCTTTGTCGCCAACAACTTGACAGTAGACGGCCTGTATTTATTGGGTGATCTTCTTTGTGCGGCAGTTGGATCCATAACAATAAAGATGGACTGAAAGGTCACTGGTCTGGCTTTTTCAAGGAAGTCGAGGGAACGCTTATGTGGGAATTGGCATTCACTCAATGGATTGAGGGCGCAGCATGAAGTTGCGTAACAGTTTTCAGGCGCGTATCAGCGTGTTTCTTGCGCTGCTCCTGTTATTGGTCATCGGTGCGGTGTACTTCGCCGTTAAAGCCGTGACCATTTCGGTGTCCCGCGATCAGGCGCAAGAACAGCTTAAAACCGGCACGCGGGTGTTTGAACGGTTTATGGATTTGCGCTGGAACCGCATTCAGTACGGCCTTGATTGGTTGACCAACGACTCGGGGTTTCGTGAAGCGACCATCAATGGCAGCCCTTCGTTGATAGAGCGTGTCTTGGCGGAGTTCGAATCGAGCCTGAAGGGCAGCGAGCTGTTTGTGCTGGATCTCGACGGCAGGCTTATCACCAGCACGCTCAAAGCCCTGCCGGCAGGGCAAGTGTTTCCTTATGCCGAGGCCTTGAAGCGGGCGCGTCGTACTTCTCAAACCATGGTGATCGGCATACTTGCTGGCAGGCCATACATGATGGTGCAAAGTGCGGTGCTGGCGCCGTTGCCCGTAGTGCGAGTGGTGTCGGGAATGCCGATGGGTGAAGCGTTCGCCCATGAGTTGAGCTCACTCAGCAACCTGCAGGTGTCGTTCCTGACGGTTAAACAAGGCGAGAGCGGAATACTGAAGGGGACTCAGCCGGACTTTATGAGTGCCAGTATCATCAAATTTGTAGACGAGCATACGCCGAGTTCAATGATCCATTTCAGCGAGATTCACGGTAAACGCTTTCTTGGGCAACTGTTGCAACTGGCCAATACCGCAGACCCGGGCAATGGGCAGGTGTTGGCGGTTTTACAAAGCCCTCTGGATGAGTCCATACAGGCGTTCAATTCGCTGGATCGCAAGTTTCTCTTGATCCTGGGGGCGGCGCTGCTGGCTTCATTGCTCGGCGCATTATGGCTGGCGCGTGCAGTTTCACGGCCAGTCAGCCTGCTGGCCGAGGCTGCGCAGCGCATTGGGCGGGGTCATTACGAAACTCCGGTGGAGCTCAAACGCAAGGATGAGCTTGGGTTTCTGGCCAGCGCAATCAATGCCATGCAAAGCGGGATTGCTGCACGGGAACAGCAACTGGTGCATAACACCCTGCACGACTCAGTCACAGGCTTACCCAATCGTACCTTGGTCATGGAACGTCTGGGCAGCGCCATCAGTGCACGACGCAGTGTGGTGTTGATCCATTTGAGTATCGAAAACTATCGTGTGATCAAGGACAGCACTGGCCCGGAGGGGGTAGAGCTGATCATGCGTGAATCCGCTCGCGTGATGCGCGAAACGCTGCGCGAACACGATACGGCGGCATGCATCACGGGCAACGAGTTTTTGCTATTGCTCGAAAGCACCCAGGTTGATGCAGGTGTTGCGATGGCAGACCGTCTATATGCGTTATTGAGCTGTCCGCTGAGTATTGATGGGCATGAGGTGGTGCTGGAAATCTGCATGGGTATTGCCGCATACCCGCTTAACGGGCAAAGCGTTGATGAGCTGACCAGTCGTGCTGCAATTGCGTGCCGCGATGCCGCAGCCTTGCCGGGTTACTTGCAGGTATATCAGCAGGATCGCGACCTGGTTTATCAGCGGCAAATCCAGCTGATCAGGGACTTGCGCAATGCCGCTGATGAAGGCCAGTTGTTTTTGCATTACCAGCCCAAACTGGATATTCGCAGTGGCCTTGTACGCCAGGCTGAAGCGCTGCTGCGCTGGCAGCACCCGGAACTGGGTCTGGTCTCACCGGCTGAATTTATCCCGCTGGCCGAGCGTACGGGCAGCATGTTGTTACTTACAGGGTGGGTGATTGAGGAAGGTATTCGTCAGTTGGCTGAGTGGAATCACAGGGGCTTGCATCTGCAACTGTCATTGAACATCTCTGCGGCGGATTTGCAGGGCGAAGATCTGTTGGTAGCCGTTGAAGGTCTGCTCAAGCGCTATGCGCTGTCTGCCGAACAGCTGATTTTCGAAATCACCGAAAGTACGGCCATGCACGACCCGGAACATTCGCTCAGCGTGCTTGAGAAACTGCGCGATGCCGGTATCAGTTTGTCGGTGGATGACTTTGGCACGGGTTATTCGTCGCTGGCTCACCTCAAGCGACTGCCAGTGCAAGAGCTGAAGATCGATCAATCGTTTATCCGTGACCTCGACGAAACCAGCGAAGACGCGGTGATCGTACGTTCAACCATCGAAATGAGCCACAACCTGGGGCTTAAGGTAGTGGCTGAGGGCGTTGAGTATCAACATACCCTTGACCTGCTGCAGCGCTGGCACTGCGACACGGCGCAGGGCTACCTGATCAGCCGCCCGCTGGATGCAGCGGCGTTTGAGGTCTGGTTATCGAACTCAAGTGCGATAGTTTGAGCTGTTGGGCAAGCTCAGTGCTACCCGACGATAAAGCCCGTTCACTCAAATCCGTGTGCCCACAACTGTGGGAGAGAGCCTGCTCGCGAAGGTCCACAGATGCACCGCCGACTTAACTGAACAGCATTGCGCTCATGAGTTTGGTTGGGTGATGTTCAACACGCGCACCAAAACCGTCATTAGTAGGCAGAGAGTGGCCAGATAAAGTGGATTTTGAACACTGAGCAGGCTGACGGTAACTCCAACGAAAGCAGCTACCAGTTGATGAATTAATCCGCACAACGCCATTGAATAAGGCCCCTTGACTGGAGAGTGAGCACTGGCGGTGGACAAACTGATGGGGTAACTGATGGCTTGGCCGAGCACAATTAAACAGTAAGGCACCCATAGCAGCGCGGCAAATGTGGTATTAGCAATGACACCAAGCACCATCACGACACTGCCAGCTACCATGATACTTGTGGCGATGGCGCTCAGTTGCGATTGCCCACGGATCAAAACGTAGCGATTGACGATAAGCGATCCCAACACATAAGCCAGACTCATTGCCCATCCCAATGCGCCATACTCACTGACCGACCACTCATAAGTTGTCTGGAAAACCGAAGGGGCGGCCGTGTTGAAGCCAATAATGATTCCGTAACCCAGTCCACCAATCAGCGTAGGGCGCAGGAACGGCGCATGACGAAATATTGTCAGGTAATGCCTCCAGCAAACGGGTGTGCTACTTGCCTGGCGAGCACCTGAAAGCCAGCGATAAACACATCCGGCCTGAAGGGTGGCACCAATGGCCAAGCACCAGAAGGTAGCGGGCCAGCCAAAAGTGCTCATTAAAATTGCCCCCGCGTATTGCCCAACCCCTAATGAGATAACAAACGCGATGGATAGCCACGAAAGTGCTTTGGCGACTTGATTACCCTTAAAGTGTTGTGCCACAAGCGATCTGGCCATAACTGACATGCCGCTTGCAGCAAGTCCCTGCAAAAATCGAAGGGAGAGAAAGGTCTCAATCTGTACACAAGCGGCCAGCAGCGCGTTAGTCAAACTGAATATTAATAACGACGCTATCAAGACCGGTTTTATCCCCCATGCAGCTCCCCATTTACCCCATAGCAACATAGGCATAGCCATGCCCACCAGATAAGTCGGCAGTGATAAAGAAGCCAGGTTTTGCGTAGTGTTCAGTGAGAGGGCTATAGACGGCAGCGCTGGCAAGTACATCATCATGCCCAGTTGCGCCAGGAAGACGGTCAGGGAAGATAAGCTGATTAACAATGACGTCTGTAAGCACAGCATCCATATCACTCTTGAAAGGGGGAGGGGGCAATATTTGTACAGTGTGAGTGGGCAGAGGGAGGTCGTTAAGTGAGTGTTGGTAAGTTATTGTCCTGCCAGTACCTATGGACGAGATGACAAAAATTTTTTATCAGCTCTTGGGTCATGTCCGCGCGTAGAGTTACTCTTATTGCAGCTTGGTCTTTGGCCACGACTGGAAAAAATACAGAGGCCGTAAAAAAACCATTATTAGCAAGGTAGGAGACTGCATGAGTTGCTGTTTCAGGCTGTCCGCAATGGATAAGTCGAATGGCTGTAAAATTTCCCTGCTGCTTTGTTTTTACTAGGCTGTCGAAGAGTGCAGTGTTCGCTCTTAATTTATGTTGTAGTTGGTCTAACTCATCAGTGTAATGTAGCAAAATAGACGCTCGACCAGCACCAATGGCTGCACTGTTAAGACTTTGTGACCAGTTGTTGGGACCACCGTAGCGCAACGTTTTTTGTTTGTGTTCGGAGTTTCCGAACATGACGACGCCTCCACTAGCACCAAACGATTTTGCGAGAGATGCAACAATTATTGAGTTGTTGTCCAGCTCTTTAAGGTTTGATCTGATGTGTCCGGTGCCCTGCTTGCCTGTTGCAGATAGTGAGTGTGAGTCATCTATGTAAATAAACATGTTGTATCGGTCTTTCAAATACTGAATGGCCTCAATGTTTGCGACGCCTCCCATGCTGTATACACCATCGGCAATATAGGCGACACGTTGGTGTTTTTTGCACAGGTCCTCTAGGTAATTCATGTCGTTATGCGGGCAAGTTATAACCTCGGTTTCATCGGCGCAAGCAGCTTTTAAATGATTCATTGAGTAGTGAGCGTTTTTGTCAAAACACATAAGAGGAGCTGAGTTGTGGGTGAACGTCCCGGAGGCCAGCAAGGGGAGGATGCTTGCACTTGCTGCGCTGCATGAAAGTGTTGTGAGGCAGTGAGCGGAAAAAAGAGTTGATAGTTCTTGTTCGTAGAGTTCAAGGATATTAAGTTTGCAGCGATTTTTAGAGTTTGGGATGCGTAATGATCCGGTGTTTTTTAGCGCTTCAATAGCACCATTCAGCAGTGCAGGATGGTAATCGAGTCCAAGGTAAGAAGTAGTACAGAAATGATGAAATGTTCGGTTGTGCTGATCTCTGAAATGGTTGGTGCCCTCGATTATGACGTTAAGGTTGGATATTTTATTTAGATCGGCATTTTTCCAGTGGGTATCTGCCGTGGATATCATTTTTTTGTAGTTGCTGAATTTGTTTTTTTGATCCTTGCTGTCGGCCATCTTTGTTTTGCTCCTTGAAGAGTTCGAAGGCTTTTCCAAGGGCGTATTCTTAGCTTTCAGTGTTCGATGTGTATGTGGGAGGGTAGAGTTTTTTTTGTAAGAATTTGCTGGTTATATTGTGCAGCACTACTATAAGTAGAGGCGCTAAGTGAGGTTTTTCTTGGGGGTGCTGTTTTTATGTCCGTTCTAGTAATGCATTTTATGCGCCCATTGAATGATGCTCGTTTTGGTGAGCTTGTTTAATCGTGACAACACCCACAAAAAAGGCGGCTATCTCTCGATAGCCGCCTTTTTCATAACTCGCTGTAAAACTTACTCAGCCAGTTTAAACGCCATTACATAGTCACCTTTTTTGGTGCCCAAACCGCCATGACCACCCGCCATGACCAGCACATATTGGGTGCCGTCCTTGCCGGTGTAGGTCATTGGGGTGGTCTGGCCGCCAGCTGGCAGACGACCTTCCCACAGTACTTTGCCGTTGTTTACATCGTAAGCACGCAGGTACTGGTCAAGGGTACCGCTGAGGAAGGCAACGCCACCTGCGGTGGTGAAGGTCCCGCCCAGGCTTGGAACGCCCATCGACAATGGAATCGGAACCGGCGAGCTGTCACGCACGGTGCCGTTTTTGTGTTTCCAGATCACCTGGTTGTTGGTCAGGTCGACTGCTGCAACATAACCCCACGCCGGTGCTTGGCACGGCAGGCCCAGGGGTGACAGCAGAGGCTCCAGAATCACACCGTAAGGTGCGCCTTTGTTCGGTTGAACGCCGGAGGTTTCGCCTTTGCGTGGGCCCATGGCAGCTACGTCCGCCTGGGGAACCATTTTGGAGGTGAAAGCCATGTAGCTCGGGTTCAGGAATGCGATCTGGCGAACCGGGTCAACCGAGATGCCGCCCCAGTCAAATACGCCGAAGTTGCCTGGATACACGATCGAACCTTGCAGCGAAGGCGGGGTGTACATGCCATCGTAACGCAGGGATTTGAAGTGGATCCGGCACAGCATCTGGTCAAACGGGGTCACACCCCACATGTCACGTTCGGTCAGAACCGGCGGGATCATGTTCAGGTCCGAACGAGGCTGGGTCGGCGCCGTGTGGTCGCCTTCTACTGCGCCGCCAGGAGCCGGGATCTCGTTGATCGGCACGATGGCTTCGCCGGTGCGACGGTCCATCACGTAGATGCTGCCTTGCTTGGTGGAAGCCAGCAGAGCCGGTTTCACGCCATCAGCGGTTTTCAGGTCCATCAGTGTTGGTTGACCACCTACGTCCATGTCCCACAGGTCATGGTGAGTCAGCGGACGATACCAGCGGACTTTACCGGTGTTGATGTCCAGGGCAGTGATGCCAGCGGCATAACGCTCGGAGTCTTCGGTACGGTCGCCACCATATTGGTCAGGCGTTTGGTTGCCCATCGGCAGATACAGCATGCCGAGGTTTTCGTCGACGGCGAACATCGACCACATGTTTGGCGAGTTACGGGTGTAGGTTTCGCCTTCAGCAATCGGTGTGGTTTTTTCCGGGTTGCCGCTATCCCAGTTCCAAACCAGCTTGCCGGTACGTACGTCGTACGCACGGATCACGCCCGATGGCTCGTCAGTGGAGATGTTGTCGGTCACGTGGCCGCCAATCACCACCAGATCTTTGGTCACGGCAGGTGGCGAGGTGGAGTAGTAGCCACCTGGTGCGAAGGTGCCGATGTTGTGACGCAGGTCAACTGCGCCATTGTCACCAAACTCTTCACACACTTTACCGGTGTCGGCGTTCAGGGCGATCAGACGGGTGTCAGCAGTCGGCAGGAACAGGCGACGCGGGCACGAGTTGCTGGATGTGGCAGCAGCAGGCTCGGCAACGCTTTGTTCGGTGCTGACTTTGGCGTAGGCGTTTTCGTCGTGGTAAGTCACACCACGGCAGGTCATGTGCGCCCAGCCTTTGAAGTTGGCAGCGTTCTGAGTGCTGATCTTCGGGTCGTAGCGCCAGATTTCCTTGCCGGTGTCGGGGTCAAGAGCAATCACCTGGCTGTGTGGAGTACACACGTACAGCATGCCGTTGACTTTCAGCGGGGTGTTCTCGGCCGTTGTTTCGCCGGGATCGCCTTCGCCAGGAATGTCACCGGTGCGGAATGTCCAGGCTGGAACCAGCTTGTGGGCATTTTGCGGAGTGATTTCCTTGAGCGGTGAGTAGCGGTCACCAAAGGCGGTACGACCGTAGGACTGCCAGTCGCCATCCGGCATGGCCGGTGCGGCATTGGTCATGCCAGGTACGGCATCACGGTCCAGTTGCCCCTTGATTTCTCCAGGGCTGGTGAACTGGCTGGCCAGAGCAGCTAGGCCGGCCAATACCACGGCAATGCTCAGCGCGCCGGTAGCCATAGGTGCCGACTGACCGCGCAGAACCGGGCGACGGAACCATGGCAGCAGCAGAACGATACCGATAGCGAACCATACGGCCAGACGTGGCACCAATTGCCACCAGTCCAGACCCACTTCCATCAGTGCCCATACGGTGCTGGCGAACAGCACCAGAGCGTACAGAGCCAGTGCCGCACGGCGCCCTGCAATCAGCAGTGCACCCGACAAGCCAAAACCGATACCGGCCAGCAGGTAGTACCACGACCCGCCAAGCGTGACCAGTTTGATACCCCCGGCCAACATGGCCAGGCCCATTAGCAGCAGCAGGATACCGAGAAGGCTCGGTAGCAGGCGGCTTCGACTGAAAGCACCTTCAGTGCTCATAGTGTGGTTCTCCGTTGCGTTTGAGGTATTCCCGCGGGGGTGGGTCTTGAGGGACGAACCATCGCGGGAGTGGATCAGTTAAATAAGTGTTTGGTCGCAACCTTAAAGGTTGCTGTTGCAGCCCGTTGGTCAGAACGAACTTTGAATTTTCAGACCGCCAATCAACGCGTCATCCAGTTGGCTGACGCCACCGGGGTGGCGGATGTATTGCAAGTTCGGTCGAACGGTCAGCCAATTGGTCACGTGCACGCCGTAGTACAGTTCGGCGCTGTATTCCGTGTCCTGGGGTGGCAGGTAGTCAGGGTTGTCGAAGTCGTAGAGGGTGCGGGCCTGGTTGCTGGCCTGGGCGTTCTTGCGATAAGCCGGGTTGACATGAACCCGCGCCATGGCAAAGCCGATATCGTCCTTGGGACGGGCATCGAACACGCCTTTGTAGACGACGCCCGCCTGAACATAGTTGTCCACGGCGTTGGTCTTCTTGTCGTGCATAGTGGCATTGGCGAACACACTCAAGCCCCTCGACTGATCGCTGGCGCGGGTAGTGAGCTGTTGTTGCACGCCCAGCCACATCCCATGTTTGCTCGAACTGCTGCGATACGCCTCGCCGGTCAAGGCCGCGGGCTGGCCGTTGGCATCTTTGTAAACATCTGTTGCCTTGGCATTACTGTAGTAGTACCCCGCACGATATTCCCCTGGCAGGCCATTAATTTTTGGCGTCCACACCAGTTCAATCGGCAGCACCGCGCCTTGGGTGCCGCTACCGCTGAGTTTGAAACCGTTGCCGCGATCCAGGTTCGACGGGTTCTGCTCATAGGCGCCGACCTGTGCGTACAACTCGGGCGTCAGATGATATTTGACCCGCAGGGCCCATTGGCTGACAGGCCAGTTGTACCAAATGCTGCCGGCCCAGTTGCCGACCTGCGAGCCGCAGAATGCCAGGTTCTGGAAGTCACACGGGAAGCTGTTGAAGTCTTCGCCCTGGCCGAAACGACCGACCTTGATGTCGAGCTTCTGATCGAGGAACTTCTGCTGGTACCACATCTGGGTCAGGCGCGTGGTTTGACCGCGCCCCCAGACTTCCTGGGCCGAGGTGAAGCCGCCGACGCGTGGGTCGTTGATGCGGTCATTACTGATGTTGTTGCCGCTGCGCTGGGTAATCGTCAGTTGAAACTCGGCGTCATCCCAGCCCAGGATCTTCTGCAAGTCCAGGTGCGTGCCCAAACCGAACTGGTCGCTATAGCGCGCTGTACGGTCATGGTCGTAGCCGCCGTGCAGGTTCGAACCTACTTCGCCTACGTAGTCGAGGGAAAAGGAGTAACCCTTTTTTTCCAGTTCACTACGGGTGCCGCCCCAATCACCGAGCATCCACTTGGAGTCGCTGTCGAAGGCAGGAGCTGCCTGTACGCAGGTGGCCAGGCCAAAAGCGGTAATGCCGCCGATCAGAGTCAGGGCTTTTTGCCCGGCCATAGGCAATAGCGCGCTGTGCTTGCGCAAGTTCAGGAATGTGGACATAGGTCGAAATAGTGAGTCTTTATAGGTATGGCTGTGGCTGTGGGTAGCGCTGTCTTTGGAGGCAGGGCTCACACATAGAGATTCAAGGGCCGGGTGAATCGTTTTAGCCCTTGGTGATGAAATGATAAAGGGATGAATCGTTTAGAAACAGCACTTTAAGTGACATGCATCATTTCGGATTCGGTAACAGTGTGCTGCGACCGTTCGCCCCAGGGCGTTTTTGTCGCGGCCTCCCTTGATTGGAGGCCGCGTATTTACTGATGTGCAGCTTAAAATGTGGTGCGTAGGCCGACTTCGATACCGCGTCCTGGCGCGGGTGCTATGTCACGCAAAATAGAACTGGCATAACGCACAGTCTGGTTGGTCAAATTGTCGCCTTTGACGAATGCCAGCCATTGGCTGCTACCGACATCAAAGTGATAACCGGCGCTGGCGCCCAGGGTGGTGTAGCCGTCGGTGCCGGATTCATTGGCCGGCACGCGGCCCTGATTGCTGGCGTGTTCGACATCGACCCTTGCCTGCCAGCGGTCCAGCTCCCACAGCAGGCCACTGCTCAGGCGCAAGGGGGCAATACGTGGCAATGCTTCGCCGGTATCGAGGTTGGTGGCGCGGGTGTAGTCCCCCGACAGCTCAAGGGCGAACTTACCGTAAGCGCTTTCACCCAACTTCCAGTGATCCTTGGCTTCAAAGCCAGTGAAGCGTGCCCGTACCCCGGAATAGGTGTATTCGGGAATGCCATCTGCGTCAGGTTCACCTTCGTCATTCAGGGTGCGACCTGTGCCCAGCAAGCCGATGTAATTGGAGAAGTGGCTGTAGAACACGCCGACACTGCCTTTGTGGGTGCCATTGTCAAAGCGCAGTGCCAGATCGCTGGAGACGGCTTTTTCTTTCGCCAGATTGGCGTTGCCCACTTCATAGGTGCCGGTGGCGACGTGGGCGCCATTGGCGTACAGCTCGTAGAACGTTGGTGCGCGTTCGGTGTAGCCCAAGGTAGCGGCCAGCGACCAGATCGGGGTGAGGGTGAACACGGCGCCTGAAGACAGGCTGCCCGAGGTGAAGCTTTTGGAACTGTCGGCCGCCGCAAAGCGCTCGTTGCCCTTGGCATCGGGGTCGACCACGGTGTGTTCCAGGCGCCCGCCGAGGCTGAGCTTGAGTCGGTCGGTGGCTTGCAGTTCTTCGAGAATAAACAGCGCGCCGCTGTTGGTGTCGGTCTGCGGCACGAAAGCCTCTTCGCCCAGGGCCGAAAACTCATTGCGATTGACCTGTGCTCCGACGATGCCTTCGAGCGGGCCAATGGGTACATGGCGCGCTTCAACGCGGGCTTCGTAGCCTTTGTTTTTGAAGGTAGTACCGACTTCGCCGCCCTCGATTTCACGGTGTTCGTAATCGGTGTAACCGGCGTCCATTTTCAGTGAGCTGAAGGGGCCTTGCAGATTGCGGATTTCCGAGGCGAAGGCGTAGTGATCCTGCTTCATGCGGATGCGTACGTCCTGCTCGGCCGGTGATCCGTAGTTGGCGTCGTAAGTGCTGTAGGACAGACCTGCGTAACCATCCTCCCAAGTGTAGGAGCCGCCCACGGCACCCCCGTCCTGACGGCCATTACTGTTGCCCAAACGCCCTTTCTTTTCGTCGCCATCGTCGCTTTCAGGGGCATGACGGCTGCGGGCATAGCCAGGGATTTTCAGGTCATTGAACTCGCGGGCGTTGGCATCCAGATGCAGGGCGAAGGTGCCATCACCGGCTTCCAGTTTGCCGGCACTGCTGCGGGTTGTGTCAGCGCCGCCGTAGCGCAGTTCGCCCGCGCCGTGAATGCCATCGATAGCGGCGGTGGGGATACGGTTGTCGAAGGTGTTGACCACGCCACCAATGGCATTGCCGCCGTACAGCAGGGCTGCCGGGCCGCGCACTATTTCGATGCGTTCAACGTTGACCGGGTCCAGCGGTACGGCGTGATCATACGACAGCGACGAGGCATCCAGTGCTCCGACACCGTTGCGCAGGATGCGGATACGGTCGCCATCCAGTCCGCGAATGATCGGTCGGCTGGCGCCTGGGCCGAAGTAGGAAGAAGACACGCCCGGCTGCTTGTTGAGGGTTTCGCCCAAGCTGCCTTGCTGCAGCAGGGTAAGGTCGTCGCCTTCCAGCACGGTGGTTGGCGAGGCCAGTTGGCTGTTGCCCAGTGGGTTGCCGGTAATCACTTGCGGTTGCAGTTCAAGGGCGTAGGCCGGGGAGGCGAGGAGCAGTGCAGTGGCGAGTGGTGTTAGACGAAGACGTCGCAGGTGACGCGGGAAGGCAGGGGAGGACATTGCAAGTTCCTTGGCAAGTGTGGAGAAGAAAGCGGCGCTGAGCGCTCTTTGAATCGAAAGCTATAGTTACAATATAACATTACTTTCATGCTCTCCTAGCGGAACTTTCATTCGTGCCTCGAGTCAGGGCTAGACTTGCTCCGTACCGAATGCACTTCCCCCTGAGCAGGTGCTCGGCTAAGGTGCGCGGCTTTCTCTCTTTTGCTTTAAAGGCCCGGCATGACTGAACCCAACAACAACCCATTGCACGGCGTGACGCTGGAACAGATCCTCACTGCGCTGGTGGCGCATTACGAGTGGGAAGGTCTGGCCGAGCGTATTGATATTCGCTGCTTCAAGAGCGACCCGAGCATCAAGTCGAGCCTGACGTTCCTGCGTAAAACGCCGTGGGCGCGGGAAAAAGTTGAAAAACTGTATGTGAAATACGCTCGCACCAAACGCGAGCTTTGATCTGCGTATGAGTGCAGTGACAAAGCACAGGCTTTGCGTCGCGATGGCGATCCTGGGCTGGAGCGGTTTGGCGATTCAGCTTGAACTGGTGCTGTTCGCTCGCTGGGCGAGCGGCGCAAGTGTGGTGGGCGGGCTGGTGAGTTACTTCAGTTTTTTTACCATCCTGACTAACACCTTGGCGGCCACCGTACTGACTTATGCGGCAGACACCAGGGTCTCCAGGGGCAGGACGTTTTTCTTGCAGCCGTGGGTCGGTAGCGGTATTGCCGTCAGCATTATTGTGGTGGGTGCGGCGTATAGCTTACTGCTGCGCCAGCTCTGGCAGCCTGAAGGTTTGCAGTGGCTGGCCAACGAAATACTGCACGATGTGATGCCGCTGCTGTTTGCGTTGTACTGGTGGTTTTGTGTGCCCAAGGGTTCATTGCGGGCCTGTCATATCGGGCTTTGGGTTGTGTATCCGCTGATGTATTTCGCCTACATCCTGCTGCGAGGGCACCTGCTGGGTGTGTACCCATATCCGTTTGTAGATGTCGAAAAGATTGGCTATGCGCAGACGTTTATCAATGCCAGCGGGATCTTGGCGGGGTTTGTTGCGGTGGCGCTGGTAGTGATGGCGGTGGATCGTCGGTCTGGAACACGCGCGTAGCCGCTGCTGAAGGAACGAGGCTGCGGCTACAAGATGTCGAGAGCAATTACTCTTCTGTACTGCCATCCAACCGCCAGTAGCCAACAGCTTTGACGAACTCTTCGTTCAAACCGTGGGTGTCCAGTAGGACTCTGCGCACTTTGCGCGACAGGCCGCTTTCCGTGGCGACCCAAGCGTACAACTCGCCAGTCGGGATGCTCAGGCCCTCAACCGTGTTGAGCAGGTCCTGCTCAGGGGCGTCGCGATGTACCCAGATCACCTCAACCGAAGCAGCGCTGTTCAGTGGTTGTTCCTCAAGGGCGTTCTCCACCTCGACCACCACTAAAGCACGGCGATTGGCTGGCAGTTCTTCCAGGCGTCGGGCGATGGCTGGCAATGCGGTTTCGTCACCGATCAGCAGGTAACTGTCGAAGATGTCCGGCACCACCATCGAACCGCGTGGTCCGCCGATATGCAGGAGTTGACCGGGTGCGGCCTGAGCGGCCCAGGTAGCGGCTGGGCCGTCCCCGTGCAGTACAAAGTCGATATCCAGCTCAAAGCTGTTCAAGTCATAACGACGCGGGGTGTAGTCGCGCATCGGCGGCATGGCGTTGCCTTTTTGACCTGCGCTCAATTGCAGATTTTCCAGGGCTGTCTGTTCTTCAGCGTTTTGCGGGAAAAACAGTTTTACGTGGTCATCGCTGCCCAAGCTGATAAAACCTGCCAACTCAGGCCCGCCCAGGGTAATGCGGCGCATGCGCGGGGTCAGGTCGACGACTCGCAGCACTTCAAGTTTGCGACGTTTGATTTCATGCATGACCCGGTGAATGGTCTGTGGGTTTGCGGCATTCATTCAGCGTTCTCCTGCGTAGGCTGGGCAGTAACAGGGCCATCGACGATGGCTTTGGCGGTGTTGTTGAGCAGATCGCGCACCCGCAGGATCTCTTCGGGGCTCCAGCGACCGTGGTGCATTTGCAGGGCATGGCGCAGGTTGTGCACCGCCTCGTGGATTTCTGCGGGGCGATCATGGCCGCGCAAGGAGCGTTTGCTGACATCGATGCGCATGCGCACGCCGTCCAGGGCAATAGCTTGGTCGGCCAGGGACTGGCGGCCAAGGTCGGTCACGCAATAGCGTTTTTTCCCGCCTTGCGCGTCGCCTTGAATCATTTCGCTTTCTTCAAGAAAGGTCAGTGTGGGGTAAATCACGCCGGGGCTCGGGCTGTAGGCGCCGTCGAATAAACCTTCGATCTGGCGGATCAGGTCGTAG
The DNA here is from genome assembly GCF_025426255.1 of Pseudomonas fragi. Classification (GTDB taxonomy): domain Bacteria; phylum Pseudomonadota; class Gammaproteobacteria; order Pseudomonadales; family Pseudomonadaceae; genus Aquipseudomonas; species Aquipseudomonas kulmbachensis. Next base: position 993,785 of record NZ_CP104861.1, read on the forward strand.
CCGTGGCAAGGCTGCTCGGCGATCAGTGCCAGCAGCAATAATTTCAAATCACCAGGGGCAAATACTCGGGGGCCGCGGCCGCCACGTTCGCGACCGGTACGCTTCTCAAAACCGTCCTGGCCCGTGCCATGTTCGCGATGATGGGGATGATGTTCGCTCATTTCTCTTCGTCCTCTTTTTAAGTTAGATACAACTTAAGATATATCTTAAGAAATGTAAAAACTCGGACGACGAACGGTAATTATTCTCAACTGTGTTGCGAAACCCTGTAGCCGCTGCCGCAGGCTGCGAAAGGTTGCGCAGCGACCTCTGCTTTTGAATCTGAAGCGAAGGTCCTGCGGCCCTTATCGCAGCCTTCGGCAGCGGCTACAGGTAGGGTTTTAATTGCTTGCGGTTTGTACCGCCACAGGTGCATGACACAAGGTATTGGTGCCAGGTTGCAGATAAGGCGTAAGGATCGGGGCCATGCCCTTGAGCACTTGTACCGGTAACGCTGAGGTGAATTTGAAGGCCTCGGCCGAGCGCCCAGGGACAAAGGCGGTCAAGGTGCCGAAGTGATGCTCGCCAATATAAAACACGAAGGTGGCTGTGCGATTGATTGACTTGGAACTGAGGATTCGTCCGCCAGCGCCCATGCTCTCTATGCGGTTGTCGCCGGTGCCGGTTTTGCCGCCCATGGCCAGCGGCGAACCATCGTCAAGTTTGAAACTGCCTGAGACCCTGCGTGCAGTACCGGCATCCACCACCTGCGAGAGGGCGTCACGTACGGCTGTGGCGACTTCGCTGGGCATTACCCGTTCACCTTTGTCAGGGTCGTTGGTCAGGCGGGTTTCGTAGGGCGTATTTGCGGCGAAATGCAGGGTGTCAATACGTAATACCGGCAAACGTACGCCATCGTTCAGTATGATTCCCATCAGCTCGGAGAGTGCCGCCGGACGATCCCCGGAGCTGCCCAACGCGGTGGCAAGGGAGGGCACCAGATGGTCAAACGGGTAGCCGACTTTTTGCCAGCGCTGATGGATATCGAGGAACGCTTCAATTTCCAGCATGGTGCGGATACGACTGTCGCGAGCGCTCTTGTGTCGGCTTTTAAACAGCCAGCTGTAAACTTCCTGCCGTTCATGTTCGCTCGCGGCCACGGCTTGCTGGAAGGTGGCCTGCGGGTTATTGAGCAAATATCCCAGTAACCACAGATCCAGCGGATGGACTTTGGCGATATAGCCTTGGTCGGGCAGGTTATAGGCTCCAGGGCCGTAACTTTGATACAGCTTGGCCAGGCGCTCGTCAGGGATTTTGTCGCTGCTCAGGTGTGAGCGCACAAAGCGGTCAAACGTGGCCTGGTCAGCATTGGGGAACAGGTAGCGGTGTACCGCAGACATGCGGATGGCGGTGGGGTGCATGCTGTCCAAAAAGGTGTCGAGGCGAGCCTTGGATTCTTTGCCTTTGTATTTTTTCCAGAACTTGAGCATGAAGGTCGTGCCTTCGCGATCGGCGAACCGGCTCAGATATTCCTGGCGAAGCGGGTTGAGATCGTCCCTGAGCAGCTCGGCGTTGTTGGTCGGCGATTGATAGCTGGTGTAACGCACCACATCACGCATCAGACGTACAAATGGCAGGTTGATCGATTCGCGTATCGCGTCGCGCAGCGTCGGGCTGCGGTTGTTGTCCTGATTGCGGAAGTTATGGAAGTGATGCATGCCGCCACCGGTGAAGAAACCCTCGCCGGGGTTGGCTGAGTATTGGCGATCAAGCGCGGCATCGAGCATTGGCGCCAGGTTTGAGCCAGGATTCTGGATCATGTAACTCAGTGCCCAGCGGGTCAGGGGATCCTGGTCAGTGATCTGGATTTTTTTCAACGTGACACTGGGCTGGCTGGCGTAGCGCTCGTGCAACTCTGAAATGATTTGCAGATAGGTGGTCAGTACCCGCAGTTTTGCGGTGGAGCCCAGTTCCAGCTTGCTGCCCTCATTGATGTCGAAGGGCTGGTCGGTGCTGTCGGTTTGTACGCGTGCGCGTGCACCGTCCGGGGTGAGCTCGAACAAGGTGAAGCTGTAACGTACTTGGGCGGTACTGGTGGCGGTCAACAGGTAGGGGCCCAGCAGGCCCATTTTTCCAGCGAAAGCAGGGTCAGCCAGTTGGCGCAGGTAGTCACTGACCTGGCGCTGCAAATCGCCCTGCAAGGTACTGGTGGCCGACAGGTCAAGGCGATCAAGGTCATACAGCGGGCGCTTGAGCAGGACTGAAAGCCGACTGCGGGCAACGCTGATGCCCTTGTTGGTTTCGTTGGGTTGCATTGTTGGCGCCAGCGTCCAATCGCGGTAGGTAACGTGACTGGCCAGTGCGGCGTCAGTCAGCGCGGGGGTGATCACGTTGTTTAGTGCCAGCAGGCGAATATGGCTGTCGGTCAGTTGCGCCAGTTCGTCGCGGCCTCTGGCCAGATAGTGCGAGGGCCTGCGCTGAGCAATCATCAACGACAGTACTTCGCGCAAGGCCAGCCCGCGTTGCGCCAGGCTTTTGGGGTCAGTGGCGGTACTGCTCAATTGCTGGTTGACCTGATTGAAGTCTGCGCCGTACCACACCCGTAACCCTTCAGCCATGCCGTGGACTTCACCGTGACCGGGCACGGCCGACAGCGGTACGCTGTTGAGGTAATCACGCACCACCTGTTGTCGTGCGGGGAGTGTTTGGGGGCCGTCCTGGTAGGCGCGCACGCTGGCCGAGATCATCTGGCGCAATTTTTCGCTGCCCGACAACGTCAGCCCATCCGGTGAGTGCCGATACTTTTCCAGCTGAGTGGCCAGAGTACTGCCACCCGCGGATTGCCCCGGCAGATGCAGTAACTTGGCTGCCTGGGAGTAAACCGCCATGCCAAAACGCGGCCAGTCCACAGCGGGGTTCGCCAGCGGTTCTTTAGGGTCAAGCAGGTCGCGGTTCTCGATAAACAGCAAGCTGTGTACCACCAGCGGCGGAATACTGGCAAAGCTCGAATACAGCTGCTGCGGGTAGTTGTACTGATACAACGCGCTGCCCGCGCAATCGGTGATCGAGAGTCCTGCCTGAATCTTCTCTGGGTAGGGTACGAAAAATCCTTTCTCGCTATAACTCAGTAACGCTGGCGAAAAGCGAGTTTGCTGGGTTATCACGTAGTCACGTTTTTGCAGGCGCGGCAGAAAGTAACCCAGTGAGCTATAGCCTAAACGCTTGTCGAAAGGCCCTTCGCCGGGATACAGCATCGAGTCGGTAGGCCCCGGGTGCATCGAATAGCTCAGCGACGCGGCAAAGCGGCTGAACTCGCGGGCCTGCAGCCTGGAGCTGCGCACCTCTTGGGCAATTGCAAACCCCAATACGACCAGTCCGATCAGTACTAATAGCCCGAACAGAAGCCATCCATAGCGCTTGCGCCGAGGTGGCGGCGGGGGCGCAATATCGTCCATTACCCCTGATGGCGCCGTCGTGTTACTGGAGTTTGGATGCCTCAGTACGCCCATAGTCGACAGGTCCATGTACGCATATTGGTTGCGCTTGATTGAAGCGTAGACGCTGACAGATACAGGCGAAAAATTTGTGAGTCATATCTGACAATATTGTGGGCAAGGATTATTGAAGGACTTTGATCTACGCCGCATCCGGCGACAGCAACAGATCCCCCTGAATCCTGAGTGTGGGAATAGAGCCTTCAAACTAGGTAAATACGTCTTGGGTAGGGGCATGACTGTGCACCAATGCTGTGCAATACTCGCCGCCGATCTTAGTAGGGCATCTCCTTTTTGATCTGTCGGCCTACAAGGTCGTGGCTGATCAAGAGGCAAGACAGGTGATCCTCCCGTCTTTCTCGAGCGCTCTGCTGATGTATATCCAATAACAATACGAGGTTGTACTTTTATGCCAGTCGGCAACCACCAGCCCCACGGTGAAACCGTGCAAGGCGGTCCACTCAAACGCGAACTTGGCGAACGCCATATTCGTCTGATGGCGCTTGGCGCCTGCATTGGTGTCGGCCTGTTTCTGGGTTCGGCCAAAGCAATCGAAATGGCCGGTCCGGCCATCATGCTGTCCTACATCATCGGTGGCCTGGCCATTCTGGTGATCATGCGCGCACTCGGCGAAATGGCCGTGCACAACCCGGTTGCCGGCTCGTTCAGCCGCTATGCCCAAGACTACCTTGGCCCGTTGGCCGGTTTTTTGACCGGCTGGAACTATTGGTTCCTGTGGCTGGTGACCTGTGTCGCCGAAATCACCGCCGTGGCGGTGTACATGGGTGTCTGGTTCCCCGATGTACCGCGCTGGATCTGGGCCCTGGCGGCGCTGATCAGCATGGGTTCGATCAACCTGATCGCGGTCAAGGCGTTTGGTGAGTTCGAGTTCTGGTTTGCGTTGATCAAGATCGTCACCATCATTGCGATGGTACTCGGTGGCATTGGCATCATCGCGTTTGGCTTCGGCAATGATGGTGTTGCGCTGGGTATTTCCAACCTCTGGACCCACGGCGGCTTTATGCCCAACGGCATCCAGGGCGTGCTGATGTCGCTGCAAATGGTGATGTTCGCCTACCTCGGTGTCGAGATGATCGGCCTGACCGCCGGTGAAGCCAAGAACCCGCAAAAGACTATCCCTAGCGCGATTGGCTCGGTGTTCTGGCGCATTCTGTTGTTCTACGTAGGCGCCCTGTTTGTCATCCTGTCGATCTACCCGTGGAACGAAATAGGTACTTCGGGCAGTCCGTTTGTAATGACCTTCGAGCGTTTGGGGATCAAGACGGCGGCCGGGATCATCAACTTCGTGGTGATTACCGCAGCTTTGTCGTCGTGCAATGGCGGGATTTTCAGCACCGGTCGCATGCTTTATAGCCTGGCGCAAAACGGCCAGGCTCCGGCCAACTTCGGCACCACCTCAAAGAACGGTGTTCCGCGTCAAGCGTTGCTGCTGTCGATTGCCGTGTTGCTGTTGGGTGTCGTGCTTAACTACATGGCACCTGAAAAGGTGTTTGTCTGGGTGACGGCCATTGCGACCTTTGGCGCGATCTGGACCTGGCTGATGATCTTGCTGGCGCAATTGCGCTTCCGCAAAAATCTGAGCCCGCAAGAAGCCGCCGCCCTGAAGTACCGCATGTGGCTGTTCCCGTATAGCTCGTACGCGGCATTGGCATTCTTGTTGATGGTGGTAGGGCTAATGGCCTACTTCGAAGAGACGCGAATCGCTTTGTTTGTAGGCCCGGCATTCCTGATCCTGCTGACCGTGCTGTTTTATGTGTTCAAGTTGCAGCCGACTCAAGCGACAGCTTCCGAAGCGCGTTAACGGATACTCGCTCCCACAGCCTTTGTGGGAGCGAGCCTGCTCGCGATCGCATCACTGCGGTCTACCTCACAGACCGCAGCGCCTGCATCGCAGGCAAACCAGCTCCCACAAAAGCTAAAAACTACCCTCCATTCTTGCGTCAGGCTTTGCCCAGACGCTTGTTCCAGTCCAGCCATGCTGCCAGGACTGCCATGATGCCTACGCCCATCAACGCGCTGAATAGCTGCATCACCATTGTGTCACCGCCCAGCGCATTGAGCATGTCAGCCAGCGGCGCCAGGATCACGCCCAAGCAGAACACCTCCAGTGAATAGCGACCCATACGACAGGTTTGGCGAGCAAACCAGTTGTTAAGCCAGTCACTGTGGGGCACCACTTTGGCTACCACGTAAGCCAGGGCCAAAAAGTGCAGCAGGCGGACTGGTGACAGGTTGGTCTTGCTGATCGGATACAAATGCTCGCCCAGCCACAGCGGCATAAGAGCATCGTGAAGCTGCGGCCATTTCCATGACAAAGCCAGCAAACCAGTGAGCAACAAGTACACCGCTGCCGCCAGAAACAAAGGCTGGCGCGATAATGGCCGGGTTTCAGGAGCCTTGGCCCGTTGCCCTTGGATCGCCGCCGCACCGCCCAGAATAAACAGGAACTGCCAGGCCATGGGATTGAAAAACCACACGCCACCTTCCTGTGCCGAGAAGTTCCATACCGGCGCCAGCAGGTACAGGGCCAGTGATGCGCCAACCACGTACACGGCCTTGCGCAGCAGCATCGGCAGCACCAGCGGCAAACCGAGCAGCAGCACGATATACAGCGGCAGCGGGTCCATCAGGTTGGGCTTGAAGCGCAGCAGCAACTCGTCGGTCAGCGCCTGTTGTGGGTTGCTCAGGAAGTACTGCAAGCCCATTTCCTGCACCAGATCACGGGTTTCGACGTGGTTGTTGGCATAAAAGACGATGCCCATGAGCACCGCCAGCAGAAAGATATGCACCACGTACAGCACCCAGGCGCGGCGCAGGATTTTCACGCTGGCGACCAGAAATCCATCGCGTTGAGCAATTTTGCCGTAGGCCAGTACGGCGGCATAACCGGCCAGAAACACAAAGATCTCCGCCGCGTCACTAAACCCGAAATTGCGTACGGTCAGTTCGGCCAGCGGGTTGTGCGGGATGTGATCCCAGAAGATAAAAATCAGCGCCAGCCCGCGAAAAAAGTCGATGCGGTGGTCGCGTCCGTTAAGTATCACTGCAAGTACTCAGGTCAAGATTGAAGAAAAAAAATGGCGCTGTGGTGATTGCGCGCCACCTGATGGCGGCGCGCAGGGTGACGTTAATAGAACTTAAATGCAAAGGTCGTGCTGTTCACTTAAGTTTCGAGTGAACCCGGCTGTGGGAGTGAGCCTGCTCGCGACGGTTTCAACAACATCACGGTTATTCAGCAACCACGCGGTATTGTTAACGACCTTCGCGAACAGGCTCGCTCCCACAGAAGCATTGCTTTGTGATCAAGGGGTAGGGATCACTCTTCGATAATAGTCTCCAGCGGTTTTTTATCGAGAATTCGCTGGGTAATGCGCTCCAGGGTTTTCTTCTTCTGCTGGTCCATTTTTTCAAGCTCGGCGTAATAGTCGGTATCAGGCATGGGGGCACCGCCGAAAACCCGGGCCTCATCGATAACCAGTCTTTGCGCCAGTTGCTTCAAGTCGCTTTGCAATAGCCTGCGGGCGGCGGTGTCATTACTGCCTGTGGTATCCACCCACTGCTGCTGTTTTTCCTGAAGGGCTTCCAGGTCGTGATTGCGCTGTTCTACAAGTGCGTTACTGGTTCGTATATCGTCGCTGTAGGCAGTTTCGATGAAGTCACGCCAGATGCTTTCTTCGAGCAACTTTTTGGCCATGTAACCGGGTACGGCTTCTTGGTTGAGCACGATCTGATAGGCCTCCTCGATTTGCGCCGGGGATATTTTTGCCATGTCCCGAAACAGCATATGCGACGGCTGCCAGGGCAGATCAAGGCGTTGCGCCAAGTCCACCTGATAGACCAGCTTTACCTCAAGCTCGTCAGGTTTAAGTCTTTGTATTTCGGGGGGTGATAACACGCCTTCGCTCACGGCCGATTCGTATGCATGGGTCTGCAAGGCAATTTGGGTTTGGGCAATGTCATCCAGCTCAAGCAAACGCACTCGACCTTTCATAAGCGTGAGCAGCTTGCTTTCCTTGACACTGCCTTCAGCCAGCAACGCTTCGCGCAGCAACAGCTTGAACCCGAAGCGGCTGAAAATGGTCGAGGTGCGATCGACGCAGGTTTCGTTTTCCTGGGAGTTGGCAAAGACCTCTTCTCGATACCCTGCGTCTTCGGCAGTGGTCTCAAGTACTTTCCAGACTCTCTCGGTCAACAGTGGGCGAGCGCGTTCGAAGTCCGCTGAAGCTACGAGATCGCGAATGATCCTGAAGAAGTTCTCAGCGTGTGGCTCTGCCTCCAGAGCCGCCCACAGCTCGCTTCTCAGAGCACGCTCTGGCTCGTCCAGGTTGAGATCGAGCCACAGATTGGCGCGGTTGACCGGCTCGGGCACATGGACGCGATTTTCCAGGGCAAGCCCCAGGCGAGTTCGGTATGCATTGACCGCGGCAAAGGTCGAGTTATCCAAAGGATTGTCGTGCAAAAAGGTATTTCTCAACCTTTGCGCCGGTATCTGGAAGTAACCCTCTGGCACGGTTGTCAGGTTGTTATCGCGCAGATCGAGATGCATCAGCCGCTCCAGCTGTTCAATGCCTGCTGGCCACTGTGTGAGCCCGGTGTTTTTCAGGTTCAGGCGCGCCAACTCGCTCATTTGCGTGAAGCCCGGTATGACCCCGAGCGGGTTGTTGCTCAAGTTGAGCACCCTGAGGTCTTTCAAGGTTGCCAATTTGTCTGCGGCTTCAGCAGTGAGGGTTATGCGGTTATTCGACAGGTGAAGCTGTTTCAAGGCCTGCAAGTTGAACAATGACGGCGGGAGCTCTTTCAGGTGGGCCGATTCGAATTTCAGCTCTTGCAGATTGGGGAACTGGGCCAGGAACGGGTCAATGCTGTGGTGCAGGTACATATCGTTCATTTGCAACGAGGTGACGTGACTGAAGCCGGCATTGATGGGAGGTAATCTGGCCAGATCCATATCGCTGATATTGAGTATGGTTCCAGGATGCTCTCCACCGAGCCCGGAGCTGCGTTGCCAGCATCTGATGATTTTGTTGGCGGCACGGGTCTTGTCGCGGATATGCACGGGGCGTATGTGCGACTCGCTGATCTGGACCATTTCCAGAGGCCCGTTGATCCAGTCGACCAGGGTGTCCTTGAGTACCTTGTATTCTTTATTCAGCGCCTCAAGCCGGGCCAGTCCTGCTCGACTGTAGAGGCTTTGAAGTTCCAGAAAGTCCTCAACGACCTCATAGGTATGCATGGGAAAGAGCTTGGACTTCAGATGCCGGATCCTTCTCGGATTGGCTGGCATGCACGCAAAAGGCGCCCGGCCACAGCGTGCGGGTTGTATATCCAACGCTGGATAACCAGCACGGCCTTTGGCCAGTTGCAGCGGGGACTCGGCTTTCAGGGTAGTCGGTTGCAGGCCAAGAACCTTTCTCAGGGTTTGTCGCGCCATCGGCGCACGTTCGGCCAGCGCCTCCTTTAGGGCCTGGCCTTGACCTGTATGAGGGAAACCCAGTGCTGCCCGTTGCTCGTCTGGCAGTGCATGGAGCACTGAGGCGTAGATGTCATCCAGGCCGTGGAGCATTTGTTCGTGGCCGTTGTAGGTGGTGTAGCGATTGCCCTCATTGACCAGAACTTTGCGGATCGGCGCATCTGTGGGGCCAACATGATCAAGCAGGCGCCCGGCAAGCGTGCGCTCGCGTACTTCCAGGCGCAGGTCGGCTGGCCAGCCGGGCATTTGCTCAAGGCTGTGCAAAATCAGTTTTTGCGTATCCGGCGTGGACTGGTAACCAAAAAAATAACTGTCGTATGCTCGCATCAGCCGAGCTTCCTGGGCAAATGTCCGGGCTTCTTCCTGCAGGCGCAGAGGTACGCGGACGCCGTCCTGCAGTTGCCGGATTTCAGTCGAGGTTGCAGCGCTGATCATTTCATTGGCGGCGGCAACCGGCAGCTCTGGAAATACATCGACAAGCTGTTTTACCAGAGGGTTACGGGACCGTTGTGTCAGCTCATACAGGGACGTAAACAAACCTTCGCGCAGGCGCTCGGCATGCTCGGCAATCCTGGTGCTCAGTTGCTGAACTTGCGCGTCAAGGTCGTACACCACGGAGCCTGTTACGGGGTCGGGTCCGATCAGAAATCTTGTTTCGGCGGTGTCCAGTGATTGCAGTACGGTTTTTAGCAAATGCCCTTGGCGCACCTGACTGTCGAGTATTTGAATGACGGGTAATTTGAGAGAGGTTGTGTTGCCGTACTCCACGATGGTGTTGCCCAGGTTGTCGATACAGCGCAACGCCTTGGTACGGGGCCAGGTGTCTGCCTCAACCAGTACTTGTAGTTGCAGAAGTGGATCGGCCGCTACATTGCCAGTGCGCATCTGCGCGATAAAATGGTCCAGGGTTTGATTGGCATCAAAGCGCTTGATGCAATCTTCCAGCAACGCAGGAGGCGGCTGCTGGTCGATAAAGCTCTGGCGCAGTTGGCCTGCATCCGTGTTCGAGGCATGGAACATGTCGAGTGCCTGCTGGTCGCTCAAGTCGTGGACTGAAGGATCAAGACGGCGCACAAATGTGGGGTCGTTCCACTGTTCAAGCTCTTCAACTTCATGCACCCAGGCGCCTTGGCCGTTAGTACGAATTACCGGTGTATAGGCCTGCGGGGTTGTAGGGTGTTGCAAGTGGTAGCTGCCATCGGCTGCGGTTTCGACTTGATAGTGCTTGCCCTCGAGTTTCAGGTAGTTCTTTTCCTCGTGGCGATACAATCCGTGCTTGTCGGCTTTTATCGATGAATCAAAACTGATTTCGTGCTCATAGGGTTTGAGGTCGGGCTTCCACAGTTGAGTCTTGCCCTGGGCCAAGGTGATGACATCCAGCTCTTCAACAAAGGGCGATATCTCAATGGGCACCGGTTTGACCACTTCGCTGGCCAGCTTGCCCGCCGCTGCTACCAGGGCTGCGTTGATCAACACGCTTCGGGTATAGGCCCAGGCAAGGGCTTTTTCATCCTGTTCCCAGGCTTCAATGCCGTGATAAATATCGGTCATGACCTGAGCCGCAAAGACCACCGCCATCAGCTCCCCCACACCGGGCACAAACAGGGCCGCTACATTCAGAACATTCAGTGCGGTATCAAAGTAGTGCTCGATGCGGTCAATCAGCGACACGCGGTTGATAGCGGCGGTGGGTACCGCAAGGAAGTAAGCGTCGCGCAGGAGTTGTTGTTTTTTCTGCGCGTATAAATACTCAAAGAGGTTGCTCGCGACGGGGTTGAACTGCATTTCCAGAGGGTCCCGGCTGGCATCGACAAAGCGTCTGTTCAAGCGTTTTGCCAGTTTCAGTTTTTGATATTGAGGCGCCAGATGAATAAAGAAGCTCCGGTAGTTTTTGTCTTGCAGTTTTTCTTCCAGATCGGCAGCCGCATCGCGGACACTAGGGTATTCCTTGAGGCAACTTACAGGGTCGCCAGGTATATACACGATGCAGCGCTGCCCCTGCTCAAGTGGCGAGCCATGCGCCAGAATCATTGAGGTGAACGGGATATCGTCAAGGGCCAATGAGTTACACGTCATTGGCAGGTCGTTAAATAACGGATTATGTGGGCCGCGACAGTAACTTATCAGCGTTGCATGGGTACGTTCAGTAATATCCCCTTTCATCAGGGCACTCTGTGCCTGCAGCATCAATACATGACGCTCATGCTGGACAAAGGCCTGGTCCAGGGTTGTTTTTATAGCCACATCTGACGGGTTAAAAAGCGTATTCAGGTGGGTCTGATATTGGCCGCCGATATCCAGGTCCCGGCACAGGCGGGCAAAGGCAACCGGTTCTATCTCTAGCCGTTTGGCCGGAGGATCCCTGGGGCGCAGCGATTGGTAGTCCCAAAGGTTTGACCTGCGTGGGATACCTCCGGGCTCGGTCTGTGCGGCGTTAAAATTATGCAGTGCTGCTTGCAGGAGGGTCTGGGTCGTCGAGCTTTCAACCTCTTGGGTAAACCGGTTGAGTGTGGTGATGGTGATCACATTTTTTTTGACGTCGCAGGTAATCCCGAAAGTAGCCTTTAAGGCGTGTTCCAGTAAGGGCGCGGCAAAAGATTCGACCGTACTGATCTGCTCCAGATAGGTGCTGACCGCGCTGAATGACTGATCATTGAGTTGTTGTGTGTGCTTTAAATCATGACGTTGCTGGGGTGTCGCGTGGGTAAACCATTGAGGAAGGCTGAAGGGGGAGTTGTTTAAGTGTTCTATCAAGTAAGGGGGTAAGTATTTAACGGATGTTTTTATAAGGTCATGGTGGATGCCGACTTTGCGCAGGTCAGCGTCGTCAAGCGGCGGGTTTGCGTCAGGCATGGGTCAATATCCGTATCGTTAAGTGTCCTCTGAGTCTATGAAGTAAGAAGGTCGCTAAAAAGTCTAAATAGTGGTTGTTCTGGTGGGTCGGACAATCAAGTATTCAATACTGATAAATAACCATGTAATACCTTTAGTTTAATAAAACAGTAGCCGGACGGTGTTCTCCCATCCGGCGTGCGTGCAGCAGGCAGTTTAGGCCGCAGCTATTTCGTTGGCTTCAAAACTGTCCGCCCGAGCCATTTGCCACATGCGCGAATAGAACTCGCCGTTGACTTCGCCAGTCAGCAGTTCACCGGGTTTGAGGAACACATGCAGCTGCGAGAACAGTTTGATTTCGGTGGCGGACATGCGTCGCACCAGGTGCTTGGCCTTGAGTTGCGCCGGGTGTTCCAGGCCTGCCGCCGCCAGCATCTCGGCCAGGGCTTTAAGGGTATTACGGTGGAACTGAAATACCCGCTGAGCCTTGTCCGGCACCACCAGAGCACGTTGGCGCAGAGTGTCCTGGGTGGCCACGCCGGTAGGGCATTTATTGGTATGGCAGGACTGCGACTGAATGCAGCCAATGGCGAACATAAAGCCCCGGGCTGAGTTTGCCCAATCGGCGCCAATGGCCAGCACGCTGGCGATGTCGAAGGCGCTGACAATTTTGCCGCTGGCGCCCAGCTTGATCTTGTCCCGCAGGTTCAGACCCACCAACGTGTTGTGCACAAACAGCAAGCCTTCGCGCAACGGAGCGCCAATGTGGTCGGTGAACTCCACGGGGGCGGCACCTGTACCGCCTTCCTTGCCGTCGATGACGATAAAGTCCGGCAGGATGCCAGTTTCGAGCATGGCCTTGGCGATCCCCATGAACTCCCACGGATGGCCCAGGCAAAACTTGAAGCCTACGGGCTTGCCGCCGGACAACTCACGCAATTGCGCAATAAATTGCATCAGCTCTATCGGGGTCGAAAACGCGCTGTGACGCGACGGGGAAATGCAGTCCTCACCCATTGGTACACCACGGGTTTCGGCAATTTCCGCGGTCACCTTGTGCTTGGGCAAGATACCGCCATGGCCCGGTTTGGCACCCTGGCTCATCTTGATTTCGATCATTCGCACTTGCGGCGTTTGGGCTTGGGCAGCAAAACGCTGTGGGTCGAAACGCCCGTCTGTGGTGCGGCAGCCGAAGTAGCCGCTACCCAGTTCCCACGTCAAGTCACCACCGTTCTCACGGTGATAGCTGCTGATACTGCCTTCGCCCGTATCGTGGGCAAAGTTACCGAGTTTGGCCCCCTGGTTCAGGGCGCGAATCGCGTTGGCGCTTAGTGAGCCAAAACTCATGGCTGATATATTGAAGAGCGACGCCGAGTACGGCTGACTGCATTGCGGGCCGCCCACCACGACCCGAAAACTGCTGGGGTCAGTCAGTGGGGCAGGGCGCATGGAGTGGCCGATAAATTCAAAGCCGGGCTGGTACACGTCAACCAGGGTGCCGAAGGGTTTGTCGGCGCTTTCATTCTTGGCTCGAGAGTACACAAGCGAACGTTGAGCGCGTGAGAAGGGCAGCGCGTCGCTGTCAGACTCCAGCAGGTATTGGCGAATTTCCGGGCGGATAGCTTCCACCAGATAGCGAATATTGCCCAGGATCGGGTAGTTGCGGCGTACGGCGTGGGGGCTTTGCAGCAGATCGAAAATCCCCAGCAGGCTCAAGCCCAGGGTCACTGCAGTAAAGGGCCATAACCACTCATGGTGCATAAACGGCAGGCTTGCGAGGGTGAAGATGACGCAAAATGCAAAAAACGCATAACGGCTTAACAGTGACAGGCTCATACGGTTTCCTGTTTCAGGCTGGTCTGTTCCGTCAGGCGGTTGTGCCTGAAGAGGTCGAGAACAGAAAAAGGACAATAGAACCCTCTCTTTGAGTCGGAGGTTTGCAGGGGGAGTGTTGGTCATGTATCACGCAAATGCCATCTTCCCGTCAGATTATTCATTGAACGGGATTTTGAATGTTGTGCCATCCCGACCAAAGTCGGGCACTTCATACAGACGGCGCGAGCAAAAGCGCCATCTGTGTATTTGCAGGCATGTTGGGCCATGTGATCCTGTGCGAACTTTCTTTCCGGTTGGCTGAATTTAGTGACTTCTGCAGAACACTTCTCTGACGTAACACCTAAAACCATTCGTATTGCTGCCGCAGTACTGATTGGCCCCGATGGCCGCACCCTGCTGGTGCGCAAGCGTGACACCCAGGCTTTTATGCAGCCCGGCGGCAAGATCGAAGCCGGGGAGCCGCCGATCAGTGCATTGGCCCGTGAGCTCGAAGAAGAACTGGCGCTGGTGATCGATCCGGCAAGTGCGACCTATCTGGGCAACTTTTCAGCTGTGGCGGCCAACGAGCCGGGGTTTGAAGTGCAGGCCGAGTTGTTTCTGCTGCATATCAGCGAGACCGTATCAGCGGCAGCCGAAATTGAAGAAATACAGTGGATCGATCCCAACGGTGATGGCGGCCTGGTGCTGGCGCCTTTGACCCGGGACCAGATTTTGCCGTTTTATCGCAATGCTTTTCTGACAAGGAATGCCCCATGATACCAACGCATGATTTGCTGATTTTCGCTGCTGCCTGCTTGCTGATGGTCTTGACGCCGGGACCTAACATGATTTATTTGATTTCCCGTTCGATCTGTCAGGGCCGTAAAGCCGGGGTCACGTCTTTGCTCGGGGTGGTGGCGGGGTTTTTTGTTCATATGTTTGCCGCTGCCGTGGGCCTGACTGCGGTGTTTTTGGCGGTGCCGATGGCCTATGAGGCGCTGAAGTGGGCCGGTGCCCTGTACTTGTTATGGATGGCCTGGCAAGCGGTCAGGCCGGGTGCCCGGTCACCGTTTGAAGCTCAGGAACTGGCCCCCGACTCATCGTCAAAACTGGTAATGATGGGGTTTATGACCAGCGTGCTGAACCCCAAGGTGGCAGTGTTCTACCTGTCGGTTTTCCCGCAATTTATCAGCCCTGAACACGGTTCGATGTTTACCCAGAGTATTGTGCTGGGCCTGACCCAAATCAGCGTCAGCTTCACTGTTAACCTGCTGATCGCGCTGTTTGCTTCCGGCATCGCCGTCTGGTTTGTACGCAACCCGTTGTGGTTGGCCGTGCAGCGTTATGTGATGGGCTGTGTGTTGGCTGCACTGGCAGTGAGGTTGATGCTGGAGCAACGTAAAACCGTATGACCTGGACCTGTAATGGCTATAGAACTGCTTGACCCCTCACATGCCAAGGCCTATCGCCAGTTGATGCTTGAGGCTTATGCGCTGCACCCGGAGGCATTTGTGTCCACCATAGCTCAGCGTGAGAAATTGCCGTTGAGCTGGTGGGAGGCGCAGCTGGATGATGAACTCAGTGCTCTGTTCGGCGCCTTTGTCGATTGCCGACTGGTGGGGATCGTCGGCCTGGCTTTTGAACCCTGGGAAGATGCCCGGCACAAGGCCACGCTGTTTGGCTTGTACGTCACCCAAGCCTTTCGCGGGCAAGGGTTGGGCGAACACCTGGTGCAAGCGGTGCTGTCACTGGCCGGGCAAGAGCCTGAAATCAAACTGATCCAACTCACCGTCAGTGCCAACAGCCCGGCCGCGCTGGCGTTGTACCAGCGCTGCGGGTTTGAGCAATCGGGGTTGGAAGACTGCGCGATCCGGGTGGGGGAGGAATATTACGACCGGGTGCATATGCGCCGGTTGGTAAATATTGAGGACAGCTGAAGTAGAGGGTGAACGGCCCGTAGCAGCTGTCGAAGGAACGAGGCTGCGTTCGGCTGCGCAGCAGTCGTAAAATCAGGTCATGCGTTTTTACAGAAAAACCGCATATTCAGGGTTTACGATCGCTTTGCAATCGGACGTAGCCTTCGGCAACTGCTACACGATTTTCTTGCAGATATGCACGGTTCTACTACCGAACCGCACTCACCCCATCCAGCGTCGAAAACGATGTGTCTTTGGCGGTCAGCAAAAAGTCGCGCATATACGGCGCATCCAGCATGTCAGCCCGGATCGCGGCGTAGAGCGTCGCAAACAATCCTTTCTCGCCCAGACGCTTGGCTTTTACATATCCGCGTGAGCTGTATTCATGCAACGCCCAGTGCGGCATCCCGCATACACCGCGGCCACTGGCTACGAGCTGCATCATCATTACTGTCAGTTCTGACGTGCGTACCTGCGCCGGTTCGACGTCGGCAGGTTCCAGGAAACGGGTGAAGATATCGAGTCGATCGCGTTCCACCGGGTAGGTGATCAGAATCTCGGTACTCAGATCCTCAGGCACGATAAACGGCTTGCTGGCCAATGGATGCTGATTGGCCACAGCCAACATGGCTTCGTAGGTAAATAGCGGCACATAGGTCAGGCCGGCAATTTCTTGCGGATCGGACGTTACCACCAAATCCAGATCACCCCGGGCCAGTGCCGGTAACGGTGCGAAGGCAAAACCGGACGCCAGGTCCAACTCGACTTCGGGCCAGGCATCACGGAACTGATCGATGGTCGGCATCAACCACTGGAAGCAGCTGTGGCACTCGATAGCCATGTGCAAACGCCCGGCCGTACCGCCGACCAAACGGGCGATATCACGCTCAGCACCGCGCAGCAGCGGCAGCATAGCGTCGGCCAGTTGCAGCAGGCGCAAGCCGCCGCTGGTGAAACGTACCGGTTTGGTTTTACGCACAAACAGCGGCATGCCCATGCGCTCTTCGAGCTCTTTGAACTGGTGGGATAAAGCGGACTGCGTCAGGTGCAGGCGTTCAGCCGCTTCGACCAGGCTGTCTGACTCGCGCAACGCGTGCAGGGTTTTGAGGTGACGAATTTCCAGCACAGTGGCTCCATGAGTAAATTTGATGATCAACACGAAAACGTTGAGTTTGTCTCATGTTGCAGTGAGTGTCGATAATTGTGCCATTACTTACACGAAGGAATGTCGTCATGGCCTTGGCCCACAATCTTGGTTTCCCCCGCATCGGTGCAGACCGCGAGCTGAAAAAAGCCCTTGAAGCCTACTGGAAGGGCGATATCGATCAGGCCGCGCTGGAAAACGTTGGCCGCCAATTGCGAGCCAAACACTGGCAGCTGCAAAAAGATGCAGGCATCGATTTGCTGCCCGTCGGTGACTTCGCCTGGTACGACCAGGTCCTGACCCACTCGCTGACTTTCGGCGTCATCCCTGAGCGTTTTGCCAGCACCCTGGACGAGCAGCGCCGTCCAACCCTGGACACTTTGTTCGGCATGGCGCGCGGCGCCAGCCAGAGCTGCTGCGGCGGCGAACACAGTAAAGGTCAGTACGCTCAGGAGCTGACCAAATGGTTCGATACCAACTATCACTATCTGGTGCCGGAATTCAGCCTGGACCAGCGCTTTGAACTGAGCTGGAACCAGTTATTTGAAGAAACTGGTGAAGCACTGGCGCTGGGCCATAAGGTCAAGCCTGTCATCATCGGCCCGCTAACCTACCTGTGGCTGGGCAAGGCCAAGGGCGACGAATTCAACAAGCTCGAGCTGCTGGAAAACCTGTTGCCGGTTTACGCTGAAATTCTTTCCCGCTTGGCTGAGCAGGGAGTGGAATGGGTTCAAATCGACGAGCCGATCCTGTCGCTCGACTTGCCGCAGGAGTGGAAAAACGCCTTTGAGCGCGCTTATCACAT
Organism: Pseudomonas fragi; assembly: GCF_025426255.1. GTDB lineage: Bacteria > Pseudomonadota > Gammaproteobacteria > Pseudomonadales > Pseudomonadaceae > Aquipseudomonas > Aquipseudomonas kulmbachensis. The sequence goes on from NZ_CP104861.1 coordinate 1,011,261, forward strand.
TCTTCAGTACTCGCCACTGAAGAAGCTGGTTGCCACCTACTTCAGCGGCCTGGAAGACAACCTCGGCCTGGCTGTCGGGCTGCCGGTAGATGGTTTGCACGTCGACCTGGTGCGTGCTCCCGACCAGTTGCATGCCATTCTGGATCGTCTGCCGACCTACAAAGTGCTGTCGCTGGGCCTGGTCAATGGGCGCAACGTATGGCGCTGTGATCTGGAAAACGCCCTGGCGCAATTGCAGGAAGCCGAAGAACGCTTTGGCGACAACCTGTGGGTTGCCGGTTCTTGCTCGCTGCTGCATAGCCCGGTGGATCTGGACCGCGAAACCAAATTGGATGCCGAACTCAAAAGCTGGCTGGCCTTTGCCAAGCAAAAGTGTGGCGAAATTGCCGTGCTGCGTGATGCGCTGAATATTGCGCAAGACCCCAAGATACAAGCAGCACTGGCTCAAAGCCGCGCCGTACAACAAAGTCGGGCCAATTCGCCGCGAATTCACAAGCCAGCAGTGCAGGCTCGTATCGAAGCGATTACCGAGGCTGACAGCCAGCGCCAGTCACCGTTTGCCACCCGTATTGAGTTGCAGCGCGCCCGACTGAATCTGCCAGCGTTTCCGACAACTACTATTGGCTCGTTCCCACAGACAACTTCAATTCGCCTGGCACGCCAGTCGTACAAACAAGGAAAACTGTCGGCCAGCGAATACACAGACGCCATGCACAGCGAGATCCGTAATGCCGTACAAGTCCAGGAGCGTTTGGGCCTGGACGTACTGGTACACGGCGAAGCCGAGCGCAATGACATGGTGGAATACTTCGCCGAGCAGTTGGATGGCTATGTATTCACCCAATATGGCTGGGTACAGAGTTACGGTTCGCGTTGTGTGAAACCGGCGATCATTTTCGGCGACCTGAGCCGTCCGCAAGCCATGACCGTGGAGTGGATAAAATACGCTCAGGGCCTGACCGACAAGGTGATGAAGGGCATGCTGACCGGCCCGGTGACGATGCTGATGTGGTCGTTCCCGCGCGAAGATGTATCGCGCAAGGTTCAGGCGCAGCAATTGGCACTGGCGATCCGCGATGAAGTGGTGGACCTGGAACAAGCCGGGATCAAGATCGTGCAGATCGACGAAGCGGCTTTCCGCGAAGGCTTGCCGTTGCGTCGTGCACAGTGGCAGGAGTATCTGGACTGGGCAGTAGAAGCGTTCCGTCTGTGTGCATCTGGCGTGGGTGATGAAACCCAGATCCACACCCACATGTGCTACAGCGAGTTCAACGATGTGATCAAGTCGATTGCCGAGATGGACGCCGACGTGATCACCATCGAAACCTCGCGCTCCGACATGGAGCTGCTGGATGCATTTGAAGCGTTCGACTATCCGAACGACATCGGTCCAGGTGTGTATGACATCCACTCGCCACGGGTGCCGGACACGGCCGAGATGGTCAAGTTGCTGAGTAAGGCCGCCAAACGTATTCCTGCCGAGCGTTTGTGGGTCAACCCCGACTGCGGTCTTAAAACCCGCGCCTGGGCCGAGACTGAAGCCGCATTGATCAACATGGTTGCGGCCGCACGGCAGTTGCGCGCCGAGGTGGCTTAAGCCCGTTTAAAGCATGGGGGGCGGAGCATCGCAATGATGTCCGGCCCCCGGTTTCGCTTTCGTTAACCGCTTCAATGGCAACACTTCCCCCCTCCAGGATCCCCATAGCCTGGCGTCAGAAAACCAAATACCACGTGCCAACCATTCTGATGAATGGCTGCTTGCTCTGTTACTTCTGACAGTAGGCAGGCCACGTCTCAAAGCGCGTAATTAATCCCAATAGAGTCAGTTATCAGGCTCATAAACACCGGTTTTCCGGCCATGCGTTGGCCGACAGCCGGGGATGGTTCCTGCCAGTGCGGATACGCAATCCGCTTGAGGTTATGGTCATGGCGAGCAAAAAATCTTCAGGGAAATCTGAAACCGGGAAAGGCGTCGGCAAGGCAGCCAATAAAGAACAGGTCGCCATCACCAGGCAATCGTTTACCGACCCACCGCAGGATGAAGAGCCTGCACCAGAGGTCATTGTCATTGGGGATGAACCACCGCTGGATGATAAGCCCGCGCAAGGCGACGAGCCTGCGCCAGACCTCGAGTCTGAAAGCGATATCGCGGCCCGCGAATCCTTGGTGGTGTTGCACGAGCAGCTCACGAGTCTTGGTTTTAGCTCCGTGTTCGACGTGGTACGTGATGGCCGTACAGAGGTCCTGACGAAAGTAAAACAGTTATCGAAGCTTGTAGATAACGGCCCGACTGAGGCGTTTTATGAACAAGCCCAAGCCCGTGCCGCCAGCCTGACCCGGCGTTATGCACAGCTCTGTGCACGCGGTGAGCCGGCCTTGCATGCGGTACTCAAGCTTGAGGCGCCCGAAGATCGCTCCTGGATGTTGCGATCGCTCAGTAGTGGCGGCAATTACGCCAGTTGGTTTGTGCAAACCAATAGCGGTGGGTTCTCCCATCCTGACTCGGCAGGCTCATTGTTTTCCCCGGCCAGCTATCTGACTGACCTGTATCGGGCTGCCAAGCCGCTCCATCCGGTCAGCAACGGCCTGCAACTGAACCAGCGGCGGCCTGACCTGGGCCAGTTGACGCTTAGCGATGCCAACCTCAATGAAGAAGTCAGCACCCTGGCGCTGACCCTGGAAGTGTTGGAGGCGGGTATTACAGGCGATGTGGACGAGGTACTACGTACTGCCCTGTACCCGATGAACCTGCCTTACAACCATGCCAGCGAACAGATACTGCAAGGTATGGCAGCCAGCAAAAGCAGCCCGGCCGAACTCTGGTCGGTGTTGAAGGATTACGAAGGTCAGGCACTGACGCGCGAAACCGATCTGCGCAGTTGGGCGAACAAGATGCCAGCGGCCTATGCGCGCGATGCGTTGGGTATGTCTCCGGAGTTGGCAGGCATCATGACTGAGGCCAGAAACACCACCGATGCCTCGGTCGCCCGATATTTTGGTTACAGCTCGTTCGGTCAAATGCAGTATTCATCGAGCCTGCAAACTGCACTCCAATTGCCAGAGGAAACCATCGTCCTGGCGCTGGGAGGCGGGCCTTTTTACAACCTGTCGTCGCGGGATATCGTTCCGACCCAGACCTACGGCGCCCGCTATCTCAATGGCTGGTCAGACGGTACGCAAAACCCGGCCAAACCACTCTATTGGTATGTCGGTGCCGCCCTCGGTCAGCCCGTGCCTCAGCCAGCCAACAGTCCGTCCAACAGTGGTCTGTATAACCGTAATGGCCGCGCCTTCGAGCGCCTGAACCGCATCTTTCGCTTGCAACAGCATGTGAAACAACTGTCTTTCGAGGAACTGGACTGGCTGATCTGCCAGGCCAGCGATGATCTCAGCGCTCACCCCCTGACCCAGGCCTTGCAGGCGCTGGCGGTCTATATGCCGTTACGCCAGCGCTATGGCATGACGGTCGACAGTTTTGGCGCCTGTCTGCACCTGCTCAATACCTTCCATGCTGGTGGCAAGCCCTCGTTCTACAGCGCCTTGTTTGGCGAGGCTGAACTGATCGGTTCAAGCAATATCGACTTCCAGCAAACAACCCTCAGTCAAACTTCACTGCGTGCCAGGGCCAGCCTGTGTCAGGGCCTGAAGGTAGACGATGCAACCCTCACTTTGCTGGCGCAGTACCTGCCAGGCCTAAGCGCCAATGGTGTGTTACCGGAGTTGGGGCTGGAGCAGATTTCTGCGTTGTACCGGCTCGTAGCGATACCTCGGCTGTTTGGCCTGAGCGTGGCCCAGGCCTTGCATTTATGGGACTTGCTGGCCGCGCCCGAGGCAGTTGTCCGCGCCCTGGCTCAACCCAAACCCAACCAGGTCGCGCAGGGGGTGCTGATACGCACTGGTTATCTGGTCGACTGGATGCACGCCGCACAGCTGGATCCGGAGCAGCTTATCGCGCTGACCAGTCGCCGCTATCCGGCCCAGAGCACACCCGAACTGCAAACCTTTATTGAAAACATCTACAGCACACTGGCTGGTCGTACCGCTGCAGAGGCGGCAGATGGCGAGGTATTACGGGCGCAATTGGCGCGCCATATCGGCGCCGAATTCAACCTGAAACCCAATATCGCCACTGCCGTAATGGCTTGGGCCGACGCTGCGGCCAAGGACATGGCTTCCACACTGGAGGGTTATGGCCTGCTGAACTTCTGGGCCGATATCGAACGCGTCTGTCAGGGCATTACCACGTTGGACGACGTATCCCGTGCCGTGCAGTACGCCTACTTGTTACGCCAGTTCGTCCAGGTCTGCCATTGGGCCCAGCTTGGCGAGCAGGATTTGCAGGTGTTGATGCCTGCGGGGGCGGGCCAGCCTTCAGCGCTGACCGGCGCACTGACGGCCCCTCAATTGACATTGGATGTGCTGCTGCTGTTGTCACGTTATCGCAGTTGGCAGCGGCGGCTGACCGGCACAGTGGCCGAGGCCCGTGGTTTTATCCTGCGTGCTGCTGCGCAGGATCCGGCACTGACGCTGCAGGTCGCCGCGAAACAGCTCAGCGACCTGCATGGCTGGGACCTGACGCAAACCCTGGTGTTGATGAATGACGCCGTGCCACGCAACTTTGTGGCATTGCTGCCGCTACTGCAAAAAACGCAGTTCTGCCAACGGCTTGGGTTGTCGCCTACGGATTTGCAGTGGGTCGGCAAACTGACTGAAACCGCCACAGTTGATCAGGCCACGCTCACTTTGATAGCCGCCAAAGTTATCGCAGCCGCACGCGGCTAACCCGGGAGAAAATGTGATGAACGAGAAATTAATGGCCGGTCTGAACGAATCCCGGCGTGATGCAATGGTGCCGTATTACCTCAAGTATGTGATCCCCGCGCGTAATCTTGGCACGTTGGCTGAGAAGATCACCACCGCGGAAGATCTGTACGAATACCTGCTGCTTGATCCGAAGGTGTCCGGGCAGATCAAGACCAGCCGTATTGCCGAAGCCGTGGCCAGTACCCAGCTGTATCTGCACCGCTGTCGTGAACAGTTGGAGCCAAATACCAACATGGTCGCGATGCAAGACGCTTCGCGCGACAACGGCTATTTCAGTCGCTGGAACGCTTACAACAAACGCTATGCTACCTGGGCCGGTCTGCAGCGGCTGTTGTACTACCCGGCCAGTTATATTGATCCCGAACTGCGTTACAGCAAGACTCAGTTATTCAAGGAACTGGAGTCAGCCATCAATCAGGGCCGTATTACCGAAGAGCGCGTCGAACAGGCCTTTACCCAGTACGTGAGCGGCCTGCGCACTGTGCTCGATATCCGTTATGACAGTGGTTATCAGGTAGAACCAGCCAGCGAGAAGGGGGCGGCGTATTTCTGCGGCAGCATACCCGGAACAACGGGTGAGTATTACTGGCGCCGAACGGATTACACCGACTTTGGCACAAACGCTAAAGTACGCAATGCAGCCTCCTGGAGTGAATGGCTGAAGATTGATGCGCCGTTGCAGCCGATACCAGGCACCACACCGTCGATTGTGTTCTTTGCCAATCGCTTGCATGTGTTGTGTGTGCATCAATATAACGGTGGTGTTACTGCAGTCGGTACCCAAGGCGACACCGAATTGAATATGCTGCAGGAATTGCAGATTGCCACACTAAGGCCCAGTGGGCAGTGGAGCTTGCGTAGTTGGCCTCTCAGTAATAGTCCTAGAGACGTTTTTGCGGCTGAACTGCGTGATGCCGAGGGAGAAATTGAGCCGGTATTGGGGGTGTTTTTTTATACTTCTGAGGGGCTTAGTCTATATCGCTTCAGTAAAATTCTACAGTTGATTGATGCACCAGGAACGGCGGTGAGCTGTTTGTTTATTTACGCGGATAAGACTTTTCCCGACTATCACGATATACCTGTGCGACAACCGCTACTTTCACAAGCGCCAACGTCTCCTTTCGACTACTCGATGACGAGTACTTTTAGTTATGAACAGGTGGACGGTAACTTATATTGCAGATTTACAAATGTAAGGTTTATCAAGAATGGCAGTTCACTAAGTATTTCCATCGAGGCAGAAGATAAATTCGGACACGGTGGAGCTATATCCATTATGTTGTATCAGGCTGGAGTGATATTGGAGCGATTTGGCTTTAATATGTCTGGGACGACGAAAAAGACATATGTGATTAATACACCTTTTTCATTTGATGACTTTGTAAAAGACGCTTCAACACGTGTAGATTTTATAAAGGGGGCGGTGACGAGACCAATCCCCCTGCAAAGGAGTAGTCCAGGAGAACCCTTAACATTAAAAAATTTCAGCTCTTCTTCCTCTCTGTGGATACCTACCGCCCGCGACAGCGCAGGCCGTACACAAATGCTGTACACCAAACCTGGCAATGCCAGCGAGTACGTGCTCACCACGTTGGCTGGGCCGCTGCTGGAACAAAAAATGCTGGAGGACGTGCAGGCACTGCTGTCGTGGGATGTGCAACAGACCAAGGTCGATCCCAGTGGATATAACGGTAGCAATATTTCTCGAATTACCAGTTTCGAAGGGGGAGTTGGGCTCTATACGTGGGAGTTGTTCTTTCATGCCCCATTTCTGATTGCCAATCGTCTGCTGGCCGAGCAGCGTTTTGATGAGGCCGATCTCTGGTTCAAGCGCATTTTTGATCCGGCGGGTTATCGAGACTCAAAAGGTGTATTGCAAACAGAGAACTCCAAGCCGCGCTACTGGAATGTACGACCGCTGCAAGAGGATGTCACTTGGGGCTCTGCGGCGCCGATCGATACCGACGATCCGGACGTGATCGCCACGGCCGATCCGATGAACTACAAACTGGCGGTTTTTTTGCGTGGGCTGGAGCTGTTGGCTGCCCGGGGTGACCAGCTGTATCGCCAGCAAACTCGCGATAGCTTGAGCGAGGCCAAGATGTGGTACATGCAGGCCTTGCAATTGCTCGGTACACGCCCGGTATTGCCGCTGGCCCTGGCCTGGGATGCGCCGACGCTGGAGGCCGCCAGCAGTAGCAACAATCTGCGCCTGCTGGAGCTGGAAACCCTGGTCGAGGAGCGACAGGCGCTGCTGGCACCTGCTTCGCTGCGACAGGTCGTGGTAGCCAATGGGCCGTTTCGGCCACCGGTCGATACCGCGGTGCTGGCTTACTGGGATCGCTTCGAGGGGCGTCTGTATAACCTGCGTCGGCACCTGTCCATCGATGGTCAGCCGCTGTCGTTGGCATTGTTCGAACCTGCGGCGGACCCGCGTTCGCTACAGCTTGCTCGTCAGGCCGGTGACGGTGCCGGTGGCCTCCAGGCCGGATCGGCCCCGGCACTGTGGCCGCAACGCTTTATGGTGCTGCTGGATCGGGCGCGCAATGCTGTGCAGCAGGTGGTTCAGTTTGGCGCCAACCTGCAAGGTGTACTGGAACGGCGGGACGCCGATGCCTTGAGCGTCTTGCAACAAACCCAGCAGGGCGGCTTGCTGGCCCTGATGCGCGAAGCCCATATGGCCAATCAGGCTTCGTTGCAACATACCTTGAGCGGGCTGGAAGGTAGTCAGGCAGCGATCCTGGCGCGTCAGCAACATTATGATGCGCTGTTCGAGGAAAATATTTCCGAACGTGAGCAGCATGCGATGGACTTGCGCAGCGACGCTAACTACCTGGATTACACGGCAGGAGCCTTACGCTTGGTTGCCGGGGGCCTTAATGCCCTGCCGACCATGGCAATGGCGGGTGCGGGAGCCGGAGTCGCTTTTGCCTTTGGGATGGGGGGCGCCGGCTGGGGCAAACTGGGCAGCGTTGTTGACGCCAGCAGTGATGTACTGCGCCTGGCGTCCGGGATCATGCAGGGCGAAGCCGCCAAGGTGGATGTTTCCGAGCAATACCGTCGTCGGCGTCAAGACTGGGACTTGCAGCGTGACCAGGCGCGGCGTGAGGGTGAAGTGATCACGAGCCAGATCGATGCCCTCAAGGAACAGATCACGATGGCCGAAAAACAACGCCAGCAGACCGAAATGGAGCAGGCCAATAACGACGTGGTGCTGGAAATGCTGGGCACCCGTTTTACCGGCAAGGCCCTGTTCAACTGGCAGGCTGCTCGACTATCGACGCTGTATTACCAACTATACGACTCAGTGTCTTCGCTGTGCGCGCAGACCCAAGCCAGCCTGCACTGGGAAACCCGCGACAAGCGCAATTACCTGCGCCCCGGTAACTGGAGCGATCTGTATCAGGGCCTGCTGGCCGGCGAGAGCCAGTTGCTGAGCCTGCAACAGATGGAAGCGGCTTACCTGAGCTGGGACCAGCGTACGCTGCAGGTACGTAAAACCGCTTCGCTGCGCACTCTGGACGCCACGCTGATCAACCGGATCAAGCAACTGCTTGCGCCTGACAGTCTGGTCAACGTGGACCTCGACACTACCCAATCGAAAGTACAGGTGGCGCTCGACAGCAACAGTAACCTGAGCCTGAGCTTCAAGCTTGATGACTTGAACATTTTGGGTGATTACCCATCAAGCCTTAACCTGGGCAGCAGTCGCCTGATCAAGACCTTTAGCGTGACGCTACCGGCTTTGTTGGGCCCGTATGAGAACGTGCAGGCCTTGTTGCGCTATGACAGTAGCCAGCCGTTGGCCAATGGCTGCAAGGCCGTGGCGTTGTCCCATGGGCTGGATGACAGCGGGCAGTTTCAGCTGGACTTCAATGATGGCAAGTACCTGCCGTTTGAAGGCTTATCGGTCGAGACAGGCTCATTCTCATTGGTGTTTCCAAATGCTCAACGCGGCCAGCAGGCGATGTTGCTGAGTTTGAACGACATCATTTTGCATGTCGGTTACACGATCCGGTAATCGCATAGCAGTGAAGATACAAATCTGTAGCCGCTGGCGCAGTCGGTGCCAGCGGCTACTTTTTTGGACGTTACCTGACGATTTTATCGACATGGATATCGAGTTTTTTCAGGCGATACCAGAAGCTGCGCTCTGAAATACCGATCAACTGCGCAGCAGCAGCCTGCACGCCTTGGGCTTGCTGTAGTGCGGCAAGGATGTAGGTTTTCTCGACTTCAGCGAGGGCTGCTTCCAGATCGGGCGGTACGCTCGGCCCTGGCGTGAGCAGCGCGTTGCTTTGGCCGGGTTGGGCACTGAACAGGTAGGGCGGCAGGTCGCTGTCCTGGATGGTGTTGCTGCTGGCCACGATGGTGGCGCGTTCGACGCAGTTCTGCAGCTCGCGAATGTTGCCCGGCCAGCCGTACTCGGCCATTGCCTGCAAGGCGCTGGGGCTGAAGCCGGTTATCCGTTTACCTGCCGTGGCACCCAGAATATGGGCAAAGTGCCGTGCCAGCGGGGTGATGTCTTCCACGCGTTCGCGCAAGGCGGGCAGCGGGATCGGAAACACATTCAGGCGGTAGTACAAGTCTTCGCGAAACTCTTTGTTGGCCACGGCCTCCAGCAAGTTCTTGTTGGTGGCCGCAATCACCCGCACATCGACCTTGCGCTCTCGCGGATCACCTACCGGTTCAATCACCCGCTCTTGCAAGGCCCGCAAGATCTTGGCTTGCAACGCCAAGGGCATATCGCCCACTTCATCGAGAAACAACGTGCCTTTGTCTGCCTGCATAAAGCGTCCGACGCGATCCGCCACGGCACCGGTAAACGCACCTTTGCGGTGGCCGAACATCTCGCTTTCAAGCAGCCCTTCAGGAATGGCCGCACAGTTGACCGCGACAAAAGGTTTGTCTGCGCGGCTACCGTGTTTATGAATGGCGCGGGCGACCATCTCTTTGCCAGTGCCGCTTTCGCCGGTCAGCAGGATGGTGGCGTTGCTGTCCCGAACCGAGTCGATGGCCTGCAGCACCCGACGAAAACTGGGGCTGTCGCCAATCAGGCTGTCGATGTGCTGGTGCTCGTCCAGTTCGGCGCGCATGCGGGCGTTGTCGCGCAGGATGTCGCGAAATTGCAGGGCCTTACTGACCGTAATATCCAGTTCGTCGATATCAAAGGGTTTGGCGATGTAGTCGTAGGCGCCGTTACGCATGGACTGTACGGCGTTTTTCACCGTGCTGTAGGCGGTCATTACGATTACTGGCAGATGCGGGTAGTGCAGTTTGACCTCGGCCAGTAACTGCGGCCCGTCCATACCGGGCATGCGCCAGTCGCTGATCACCAGGTCGATGTCTTCCTGTTCCAGAATCGCCAGCGCCTGCAGGCCGTTGCCTGCAGTGAAGACCTGTATTTGGTTTTGACTCAGTGCCGAGCTGAGCAGGTCGCAGAGTTTGGGTTCGTCATCGACCACCAGCACGTTATGACTCATGTCTCATCCCCTCCGTGGGCCGGAATGTACAGATTGAAAGTGGCACCGGCGTCTTTTTCGCTGATGCATTCGATGCGTCCATCGTGGCTGTCCATGATCGAAAAGACCTTGGCCAGACCCAAACCGGTGCCTGAGGCTTTGGTCGTCACAAAGGGCGTGAAAATACGTTCGAGCATGTCGGATGCTATCCCTTCGCCAGTGTCGGCAATACCAATCACGGTGTACTCGTTTTCGCGGGCAATGCGCACGGTCAGGCAGCCCCCTGTGGGCATGGCATCTATGGCGTTGATGATCAGGTTCAAGCACGCCTGTTTCAATTGCCCGGCATCGGCATACAGGGTTGCGTCTGGCGCCTGATCGTCGATGCGGGTATCAATGTTGTGGCTTTCCAGTTCCGGCTTGCAGAAACCCAGAATCTCTTCAACCAAAGGCCGCGCAGCCTGTTGTGCGCGGACGGGGGCGCTGGGTTTGGCGAAGTCGAGAAATTCGGTGATCAGGTCATTGATCCGGGTGACTTCGCTGACCACGTATTCCAGATGGCGCTTGTCGGTCTCGCCCAGGTCGGCGCGGCGGTGCAGCAGTTGGGTCGCGGTCTTGATAATGCCCAGCGGATTGCGAATTTCGTGCGCCAGGCCCATGGCCACTTCGCCCAGGGCATGCAGGCGGTCGCGACGGCGCAGTTGGGCTTCGAGATGGTGCAGTTGGCCCAGGCGGGCCGCCATGTGGTTGAAGGTGCTGCTCAGCTCGGCCAGTTCATCGTTACCCGATACGGCCACGCGCTGGTTGTAATCCCCGGCAGTCACGGCCCGTACACCCGCCGACAGGCCGCGCAGCGGGCGGGTAAGGCGCTCGGACACCAGCCAGCCTACGGTCAGCGATAGCAGCGAACCCAGCAGAAAAATCAGCGCGAACAGGTTGGTCTGGTTGAACAGCCCCACTAGGCTGGTATGACGCAGCAGACCGCTGTAGATCACGCCTTGCAGCTCACCGGTGTCGTTGAGAATCGGCCAGTACAAGCCGCTGTAACGGCTGGTGAATTGCTCGCTGGGTAATTTTGTTTCGCGCAAGGTCTGTTCAATGGCACGCGAGACGGTGGGCTGGCGGTCTTCAAAGCGTTGGCTGGAGAAGATTTCGGCGAACCCGACGGTGTTGTGCAGGTACAGGCGCAGATCAAGGGAATGCACCTCGGCGACGCTGGTCAGAAAGCTGCTGTCCAAGTAGGTGGCCACCAGCAATTGGTAGTCGACGCCGTCCTGGCTGGTAGGAAAAGTCGAAACTACGGTGCCGGTGGGTACTTGGCCTACGTTGATGGTTTGCAAAACCGCATTCGGCTCCAGACTGATCTGGCTGACGATGCTATCGCTGGCGGTGCTGAACACCACTTTATGGTCGCTGTCGCGAATCAACGCCACCACATCGATGCCCATCGCATCGGCGATGTCGGCAGTCAGTCGGTCATGGCGGATTGCTTTATTGGACGTTGGCGGATGGGTGTATTGCAAAAACAGCTTGGCGACCCTGGCATTGTCCGCAAGGATTTCGCTGATCTCGTCCTTGACGATCTTGGTCGACTCCTGCAACCAGACCCGCACGTTGCTATCGAAAATTTGCGACAGGGTAGTCGCGGCCAGTTCGGCGGCAATCATGGTCGGAATCACGCTGACCAGCCAAAAGGCCAGCACCAGCTTGCGCTGCACCGTCCAGCGCGACACTTTGAAGGGTTGAGGCTGGTTCGATTTGGCAGGCGTGCTGGGCATTAATACTCGCTTATCGCAGCCGCCAGGGCAGGGTCATGGCGGTCAGGGCGGATGAACAGTTTGACCATTTTGAGTACGTTGTTCAGCAGCCAGTTACGGTGGCGGAAAAACAGCATATTACTTTGAAAGGTACAGCCCAGACGAATCTTGCTGGCGTAGCCAGCCTGGCCGCATTCGTACAGTGCGATCTTGTGTCGAATGCAGTAATCGACGTTTACCAGCCAGCTTCTGAAGTACAGATTGTAGTCGCGGGTCAGCTCAAGGTCGTGGCCGAAAAACTTGTCGATCAGCCTGTTTTCGTCAATCAGTACCAGATTGAACGCCACCAGTTGCTCGTCGACCCAATACAGTACGCACAATGCCCGATCGCCGAGCTGTTGGAGAATACCCGTGAAATATGTCGGTGGTAAGCGCTCCAGTTGCAGATCACTGCGTTCCAGGCTGGCCTCGTACAAACGCATGACTTCGGGCAAAACGTCATCGATGGCGCTGCGCCATTCCACCCGTGGCCCTGGAGCGCGCAGCTTGCGGCGCATGTCTTTACGGGTGGACTTGCCCAGTGAGCCCAGATAACCCTCTACCGAGCCAAAGGGCACCGCCAGCATCGCGCTGGGCAGGCCGGGCATCGACTGAAAACCTGCAGTCTTGCAACTGTGTGCCCAGTCTTCGTCATGGCGAGGTACGTCCTTGACGGCGATCAGACCGATGCCCAGCCGAGCGGCGTCCTTCTGGGCCAGTGCCAGCAGTCGGGCGAGCAAGGCAGGGCGCAGCGCCCCCGGAATATGGCTGGCCATACCCGCGCTGCACTGTTCGGTCACCGGCGAGCCGATGGCGTACAGCTGCAGTTGCACCAGCCCCGGCAGCACCCGGTTGAGTGTTTCGGTGAAACGTTTACTGAGCCCTTGAACCGTGGTGTCGAGGCGATAGCAGGTCGTAAATGCAGTCGCCACGGCGATCAGGGTCTGGTCTTGGAATAGCGTCAGGTAACGCCATTCGAAGCCCTCGATGCTGGCCTCTTCAACCGCCACAATGTAGTCCCAATCCTCAAGGGCACCCGGAAAACAGTCATTCCAGGCCGCGCGGTCGATCGCCTGGATGGATGAAAAGGCTTGGGCAGTAATCATGAGACATCCTTTGGCTCAGGCCCGCTGTAAATGCTCTACAGGAGCCAGCGCAGCGATGCTGTTTTTCTTGATGAACGCGTCACTCAGTTCGATCACCCGGCGGTATTGCAGGTCGACAGTGATCATGTGATAGCAGTTGTCGAGCAGCACTTTGGTCACCTGCCCGCCCAGATGGCGCTCGACATAATCGGCGTTCCAGCGGCTGGTGATGTCGTCTTCGATGGAATGCACTACCAGCGCCTTGGTGGTGATCGACGGCATGCGTTGTTTCACCACGGCATTCATCCGGTGCAATTCGCGCACGGTGACGCCTTCCATCGTCAACAGTCCGGCATTACTGCTTTCGCCGGCTTTCATCTGACGCTCGACGATGGCGCGCAAACGCTCGTTTTTGATCCCGTAAGGCGGTTTTTCTTCAAAGCTGCACAGGCGTACGCCAAAGGGGATTTTCATCAGCAATGGGGTCAAAAAGGCCAGCTTGTTAATACTCCAGCCGTCGTAACGCAGGGTGGTGGAGTACATCAACAAACCGGCGATTTGGTCCGGGTGTTCGGAGGCGAGGTACATCGACATCACCGCCCCCATCGATAAACCGCCGACGAAAATCTGTTGGTGGCGCTGGCGGATGCCGACGAAGGTTTTGCGTACACCTTCGTACCAGTCCAGCCAGCCAGTGGCTTGCAGGTCGCTGTTGTCACCGCAGTGCCCGGCCAGGGTGGGCACGTACACCGTGCACGTCCCATCCTTGGCCAGGCCCTGGGCCACCCGACGCAACTCCGTCGGGGTGCCGGTGAGGCCGTGGATCAACAACACCGCGACCTCACCTGTGCCGAGAACGAAACCGGCGTCGCCTTCGCCCAGATCGATCTCTGGCGCGTTCACCGTTTCATGGCTCGGGCCAGCAGGCGGTCGAGCAGGGCGATACCCAGGTCGATTTCGGCGTAGCTGATTTCCAGCGACGGGGCCAGGGTGATCACGTTTTTGTAGTAGCCGCCCACGTCCAGAATCAGCCCCAGACGCTTGCCGTCGATTTCGATGTCGCCCTTCATGCCTTCTTCAACTATGAAGTCCAGGGTTGCCTTGTCCGGAGTGAAACCGTCCGGGCCGCAGATTTCGCAGCGCAGTGCCAGGCCCAGGCCGTCGACGTCGCCGATGATCGGGTAACGTTTTTGCAGGTCCTGCAGGCCGTCCAGGAAGTACTTGCCCTTGGCCATGACCATCGCGCCATAGTCGACTTCGCTGGTCATCTTGAACATCTCCAGACCTACCGCCGTGCCCAGCGGGTTGGAGGCGAAGGTGGAGTGAGTCGAGCCCGGAGGGAAGACTTTCGGGTTGATCAGCTCTTCACGGGCCCAGATGCCACCCAGCGGGTTGAGGCCGTTGGTCAGAGCCTTGCCGAACACGATTACATCGGGTTTGACGTCGAAGTGTTCAATCGACCACAGCTTGCCGGTGCGCCAGAAGCCCATCTGGATTTCGTCGACCACCATCAGGATGCCGTGTTGATCCAGTACTTGCTTGAGCTCACTGTAGAAGTTCATCGGTGGAATTACATAACCACCGGTGCCCTGGATCGGCTCGACGTAAAACGCTGCGTATTCGCACTGATTGGTTTTTGGGTCCCAAACGCCGTTGTATTCGGTCTCGAACAAACGAGCAAATTGCTGCACGCAGTGGCTGCCGTACTCTTCCTTGGTCATACCTTTAGGGCCGCGGAAGTGATACGGAAACGGGATGAAGTTGGCGCGCTCGCCAAAGTGACCATAGCGACGGCGGTAGCGGAAGCTGGAGGTGATCGACGAGGCGCCAAGGGTGCGGCCGTGGTAGCCACCTTCGAACGCAAACATCAGGCTTTTGCCGTTGCTGGCGTTACGCACCACTTTCAACGAGTCTTCGATGGACTGTGAACCGCCGACGTTGAAGTGCACGCGACCGTCGAGGCCGAACTTGTTTTTGGCATCCACCGCGATGCGTTCCGACAGTTCGATCTTGCCTTTGTGCAGGTATTGGCTGGCGATCTGCGGCAGGGTGTCGATCTGTTGCTTGAGCGCGTTGTTCAGGCGTGGGTTGGAGTAACCGAAGTTGACGGCCGAGTACCACATTTGCAGGTCGAGATAGGCCTGGTCTTCAGTGTCCCAGACGTAGGAGCCCTCACAACGGCTGAAAATACGCGGTGGTTCGATGTAGTGAACGGTGTCGCCGTACGAGCAGTACTTGGCTTCTTTATCCAGAAGAATCTGGTCTTCAGGCGTAGCGATTCGGATATCAGACATGATTGAAGAGTTCCTGCTGTTCACGAGAGTAATGGGGGGCGTTAGCGGCGTTGCTCGGCAATTTGGCGAGCAGGGCCGGCAGTTCGGCGAAAGAGTCGAAGCGGGCGTAGGGGATGCCGTTGCGTTCGCAATGTTCGGCCAGGCTGTCTTTGGCGAACACAAAATCGGCGCTGGAGGCCACGCACATGTCGGAGCGGCCATCACCGATCACCAGCACGCGCTTGCCGCTGGGAGTGGATTTACATTTGCAGTTGCCCGCGGCCGCACGGCAGGCGTCGCTGGAGTACGGGAAGTCGATGCGCCAGCTGTTCTGGTCGACCTGGCGCAGGCGGTTGGCAAGAATCGGCAACAGGCTCACGTAGTTGCGGGCCAGGATACGGGCGATGCCTTGTTCGATGCCGTCGCTGACCACTTCAAGAGTGGCGCCGAGGCCGATGACGTGGTCCACGAAATCGGGAAAGTCCGGGTCAATCTCAACCGTGTCGAAATAGGCCAGCAGTTCGGCTGGCGAGGCTTTGACCAGCGACAGCTGGCGGCTCAGGCATTCACGCGAACCAATCTCACCTTGCAACCATTGATCTTCGATCGCTTCCCAGCTGGGGTCGGCGAAGCGTTGAAGAATGTTGTCGATGACGTCGGTGCGGGTAATGGTCCCGTCGAAATCACACACAATATGCCATTGCATCATCTGCATTGTCCTGTTGAGTAGGTGCGCTTTTTGCGCTTGCTACAGGACATTGCATTGATTGTGCCAACCCGCGTAAGCCCAGCGGGCCGGTGCCCTTCGCAGATATGGCGGTGTGTTCAGGCTTTGCAGCTACAATTTTTGTAGCTTGCTACAAACAACATCAGTGCTTGCCTCTGCTGCTTGAAAAAGAGATTGATGCGCGTATGAACTTTAATGGAACTTTTGTCATGAAAACCTCCGGTTGTATTTTTTTGCTCCTCACTTTGCTAGGGGGTACTGCTGACGCGTACGCCGCAGACGGCCCGAGTGGAGAGGTGGGCGTGGGGGTTGGCTATCAGCCGTACGATCCGAGTGCCAGTCGCTATGAGACGGTGCCCTTGCCGTACTTTGATCTGGACTGGGGGGATGTCAGCCTCAATACCGATGACGGCCTGACCTGGAGCGCATTCAATGTCGATGGCTGGAGCGCGGGTCCGTTTATCAACTATCTTTCGGGACGTGATGCCGATGGTTCGTTGCGCGGTTTACGCGATGTGTCTGATATGGCTGAGCTTGGCGGCTTTGTGCAGTACAGCCCGGCCGAGTTCTGGCGAGTGTATGCGCAGTTGGGGCAGGCAGTGGGTGGCGGGGGCGGTCAGGGCGGCGTGTTGGGGCAGGTCGGCGGTGAGCTGGGGTATCCGCTGGGGCTGGGAATTATTGGCAGCAGCCAGTTGGCGGCGCACTTTGCGGATGCTCGACAGATGTCGACGTTCTTTGGTGTGAGTGACAGCGAGGCTCAGGCCTCCGGTATTTCGTCCTACAAGGCCAGTGGTGGATTTCAGAGCGTGACCCTGACCCAGAATTTTGACTTCCCGCTGGCTGAGCACTGGTCGCTGGTGGCCAGCGCCAGCTGGACTCATCTGCTGGGCTCGGCGGCACACAGCAGCATCGTCAGGGAACAGGGCGATGTGAATCAGGGGTCGGTGCAGACGGCGATCAGCTATAAGTTCTGACGTCTCCCAACCCCTGTAATGTATCGATGCAACTGTCAGTGTTCCGGCTCGCCGTCCGCCAGCACGGCAATCCCGGCAATAATCACCGCGACGCCGATCCAGTGCAACGTACTGATGTGTTCGCCCAAGCCTAGCCATGAGCCTAGTAAAACGCCGACAAACACCAGTGAACTCAAGGGGAATGCCAGCGACAGGCTGCTGCGGCGCAGGATCAGCATCCAGACGAAAAACGCGCCGATATAACAGGCAATCGCGATCCATACCCCGGGGTTGAGCATCACTGCGTGGAGCCATTGCAGAGTGAAGTCCATCTGTCCCAATTGATCACCACCGACTTTGGTGGCTATTTGCCCTGAGCTTTCGAGGGCGATCAACAATGCCCACAGCACAATCGTACCCAGGCGGCCATGCAGCCAGCCGTGGTCTGCCAGTTTCAGCGTGTCAGTATTTTCCATTGCTCAACTCCTCAAGCCCCGGCGATGCAGACGAGCATCACGCCAAGGGTAATCACCAAGGTGCCCATCCAGCGCCGACGGCTGACGTGTTCGCCAAGGAACACCTTACCGGCGAACACCGCTCCGCAATACGCCAGCGCCGCGGCCGGGAACAGCAGGCTTAGCGGTGCCCGCGAGAGGGCCTGGAGCCAGACGAAAAACTCGATCACGTAGGCGCCGATCCCGGCCCACAGCAGCGGTGCATTGAATACCTGGCCCCAGAACGCATTGAGGCGAAAGCCACCCTCCAGTTCAGGCAACCGGTCCAGGCCGATTTTGAAACACAGTTGGCCAATCACATCGAGCACGATGGAGAACGCCACCAAGGCAATCACGATCAAGGTCACGGAAACAGCTCCTCAAACAATTCGAGCAGCGCTGCATTGGTGATCGAGTTACGCAGCAAATCACTCTCGCTCCATCGCTCAGGTGCAGGCTGGTCGGACTTGGCCTCCCAACGTTTAAGCAAATTGTGGTGGGGCGCCTTGGCGAATTCGCCGCAGATGTCGATGCCCAGCACGCGTTTGCTGGTGGCGAGGGCGCGGATGGCCTGGAGCAAGTGGGTCAGGCGCATCCCGCCCTGGTCCCAGTTGGTGGCGGCGTCTTCACTGGCAAGCACGTCTTTGTCCACGGTGATCCAGATTGCTTCCGTGGGCAGGCTCTGGATCAGATTGTCGAGGAAGCTCGGCCAGTCCTGATCGGCGAGATTGCGCCAGTGCAGGTGGTTCTCGCGCTGTTCGTGTCCGGCGCCATCGCCGATCCTGCCCCAGACTTTGGTGGGGGCGTGTTGCCAGGGAAATAACTGCAAATCGCCACGGCGCAGAGCTCCCAGGTTGCCGCCCTTCAATTGCGGGTTTTGCAGGTCGTCACTGCATGGGCCGAGGGTGACGATGCGCTTGATGTTCGGCATTTTCAGCGCGCGATTGATCCACGAACCGCAGTGACGGCGGGGGGCAAAGCGTACCCAGTCGGGGTGGTTGTCGAAGTGGATCAGGGTTATGGGTTCGGGCAAGTTGCTGAGCAAGGCTGGTGTCAGGTGGTGATAGTCACCGGAGCCGACGAAGAACACTTCAGGCCGCTGTGTAGAGCGCTTTGGGCGCTGCTGCAGGCGCTGGGTGAAGCGTTGGTAATTGCGTTCGGTGGACCACAGACGCAATTGCGGGCCCAGTTCCAGCAAGTCCAAACGTGTCGCGCGACCATCGGCCAGGCGCTGCACAATGGGCTCTTGGGCGGTCAGGCTGTGATCAAGATCGAGAATATTCAACGTGTCATTTACCCCATTAAATCGCCGCCGATTGAGGCAGGGCGGGCTTCAGGGGGTAAATGCAAGGGGCGGGCCAATGTGGCGTTTAATCACGTGACCTGTGGGAGCGAGCCTGCTCGCGAAGATCTCAAGAACTCCTCGAGCAGGCTCGTCCCCACACATATAAAAGCGCGTTAGTGCAAGCGCACCCACACGCTGACCAGTACGGTCGCGGCCATCAGCCAGGCCACGGCTGCCAGCGCCAGTGACGCTTCAAGGCGCATGCGGTCGACCAACACATACAGCGTTGCAAGGTAGACGAAGTAGGGAATGATCGACCACATGCCGAAGACAATGGTGGTTTTCAGGTCGTCCACTGAACGGCCTTTGCCGACGATGTAATGCGCAATCAGGGCAAAGGTCGGGAACAAGGGAACCAAACCCGCGATGTAGTAGTTTTTGGTCTTGGCCAGCATCGCCAGAACGATTACTACGGCGGCGCCCAAAGCTGCTTTCAGAATCAGATCCATCAGTGCGCGAGCCCGTATTTTTTGACTTTGTCGAACAGGGTGGTCTTGGCCATCCCCAGTTCCAGGCTGGCCTGGGTCAGGTTACCGCCACTGCGTTGCAAAGCGTCATTGAGCAGGTTGCGTTCGAACGCTTCCACCGCCTCGGAGAACCCCAGCCCCTGTGCCGCGTTGCTCCCCGGCTTTTTAAACGCAGGCAGGCCCAGGGCGAAACGCTCGGCCACGTTGCGCAGCTCACGTACGTTGCCCGGCCAGTCATGGCTCATCAGGCTCGACAGGGTCTGGTTGTCCAGCTCGGGGGCCGTGCGGTCGAAACGCAGGGACGATTGCTGCAGGAAGTATTCGAACAATTGCAGGATATCTTCGCGACGTTCGCGCAATGGCGGCAGTTCGAGGGTCACTACGTTCAGCCGGTAATACAGGTCACTGCGAAACTGGCTGGCTTTGCTCAGTTGGTCGAGGTCGGATTTGGTGGCCGCGATCACTCGGCAATCGACATCAATGCTCTGGTTGGAACCCAGGCGCTCCAGCGTGCGCTCCTGCAACACCCGCAGCAGTTTTATCTGCAGGTTAAGCGGCATGCTTTCAACTTCATCGAGAAACAGTGTGCCGCCATGAGCGTGTTCGATTTTGCCGATGCGGCGTTTGCCTGCGCCGGTGAAGGCGTTGGCTTCGTGGCCGAAAATCTCGCTTTCAAACAGGTTTTCCGGCAAGCCGCCGCAGTTGAGGGCGACAAACTGTTGGGGCTGGCGTCGGCTGAAGTCGTGCAGGCAGCGGGCGACCAGTTCCTTGCCAGTACCGGTTTCGCCTTCAATCAACACGTTGGCAGATGTATCGGCGACGTTGGCGATCAGTTCGCGTAATTGCTGCATGGCTGGTGAGCGCCCGATGATGCGGCCCTCGAGCGAGTCGCGTTCGGCCAATTGGCGCCGCAGCGACCACACTTCTCGCGCCAGGCTGCGTTGCTCCAGTGCGCGGCGGGCCACGTCCACCAAGCGTTCGGGGGAAAAGGGTTTCTCCATAAAGTCATAGGCGCCGTCACGCATGGCACCCACCGCCATGGAAATATCACCATGACCGGTAATCAGTACCACCGGCAGGCTGCGGTCGCGGGCCTTGAGGCGCTTGAGCAGCTCGAGACCATCAATCCCAGGCAGACGAATGTCGCTGATGACTATGCCGGGGAAGTTATCGCCCACCAGAGCCAGCGCCTGTTCGGCAGTACTCACGCCTTCGCTGCGAATGTCTTCGAGTGCCAGCGCCTGTTGGCATCCGAGCAGGACATGGGGGTCGTCTTCAACAATCAGGACGGTCAGGTCGTTATTCATATCGGCTCGGCCTTAGCGGGTTGCACCAGCGGTAAAAGAAGGACAAATGCGACACCACCAATGGCCGGGAACTCAACGCTGAGGTTGCCGCCAGCGGCTGCGGCCAGACTGGCTGACAGGGTCAGGCCCAGGCCCAGGCCCTGCTCGCCGGGTTTGGTGGTGAAGAACGGTTCGAAGAGATGTTTGCGGGCTTCGGGGTCAATCCCGGGACCGTTATCACGTACGCGCAAACGGTATTTGTCGTCACTGAATTCGCCCGTCAGCCACAGCTGGGGCGGCGTTGGCTGCCCCTGCATGGCGTCCAGCGCGTTGCCGATCAGGTTAACCAGAATTTGTTCCAGTCGGGTTTGATCGATCTTCAGCAGTTCATCATTGAGGTCACGATGCAGTTGCACCCCCGACTCTTCCATACGGTTGGCGAGCAATTGCAGAGCTGCGTCGACGGCCTTGCCCAGGCTGGCCTGGCCATGATCATCGCCACGGCGGGCGAACGAGCGCAGGTTGGCGGTAATGCGCCCCATGCGGTCGACCAGATTGTTGATAGTGCCGAGGTTGTCTGCGGCGACCTTGAGATCTCCGCGCTCAAGAAAGCGCACGGTGTTGCCCGACAGTGTGCGCAGGGCCGCTAACGGCTGATTCAGCTCGTGGGCAATGCTGGTCGACATCTGTCCGATGGCCGCCAATTTACCTGCCTGTACCAGTTCATCCTGGGCTCGGCGCAAGGTGTCTTCGGCCTGACGGCGCTCGCGAATCTGACCTTTGAGCCGTTCGTTGCTGGCCCGCAGGTGGGTGGTGCGTTCAGTGATCTTGCGTTCCAGCTGGTTGTTGGCTTCTTGCAGGGCTTCACGTGCGGCCAGGCGGGTGGCGATTACTTTGCGCCGCTCATTCCAGGCAATCAGCAAAAAGGCCAGCAGGGCAAACGCCACTGCTACCAGCATTCCCTGATTCGCCGCTTCACGGCGCAGGTCTTGCAGTGGTGTAAGCAGAGTAATGTCCCAAGGCGTGTCGTTGAGCCTGCGGGTTTGCGCCAGGTAGCTGACTTCCTGATGATCGGTGACGACTTCGCTGTTGTTGGCAAAGGTGACTTTCTCGACCCCTTCGGCCAGGCTCTCGCGCTCCAGTGGTTGCAGCTCGTTGAGCGGCCACCAGTAGTATTGAAGGCTGCGCGCCAGCCGCTCCTTGGTGTCGGCGCTGAGTGGGCGAATTGACTTGAGCCGTCTGCTCGGATCGCTGGACAGAATGATGATGCCATTCTCGTCGCTTACATAGGCTTCGAGGCGGGCGCGTTGCCAGCGCTCTTCAAGGGCTTCGAGACGGACCTTGATCACGGCTACGCCAATGATTTTGCCTTGCTCTTCAAGGCCGTGAGCCAGGTAGTAACCCGGCTCGCCAGAGGTGCTGCCGATGCCATAAAAGCGCCCCGGCTGACCGCGCACGGCGTCCTGGAAGTAAGCACGAAAAGACAGGTCTTCCCCAAGGTAGCTGTCGGTATCACGCCAGTTGCTGGTGGCCATCACACGGCCGGTGGTATCGAGTACATAGATAGCCCGGCTGCGGCTGCGGCGGTTCAGGCCTTCGAGGTACTGATTGACGGTGACCCGGTTTTGCGCGCTCGGGTCGGCCAGCAATTGAGAAACGCTGGACTCCAGTTCCAGCAGGCTGGGCAGGTAAGTGTATTTGCCCAGCTCACTTTCGACGGTGCGGGCGTGGAGTTCAAGCTGGCGTTCGCCGGTTTCGCTGAGGGTGCGGATGCCGAAATGTTCGCTGATGCGATAGCCGGCGTAACCCAGGCCAATCGTCAGCAGGATGATCAGCAGCGGCAACAGAAAGTGACGGAGCAGACGAGGTTTCACGGCAAGTGAGGGCGGAGCACCGCGATAAAGAATGGGGTCGCATTTCATCACAGATGCCTTGTCGCGATAAGAGGCACGCGAAAACTGTAGCCGCTGCCGCAGGCTGCGATGGGCTGCGATGCAGCCCTGCTTTGTTTAAAAGCGAAGCCCCTTCGGAGCTTGTCGCAGCCTGCGGCAGCGGCTACAGGTATTTTACTTACGCCGGACTTAGTGCTGCAGGATCTTGGCGAGGAAGTGCTGTGCACGCTCGGAGCGGGCACTAACGTCGCCGAAGAACTCTTCTTTTTCACAGTCTTCGACGATTTTGCCCTGGTCCATAAAGATCACTCGGTTGGCCACCTTGCGCGCAAAACCCATTTCGTGGGTTACGCACATCATGGTCATGCCTTCGTTGGCCAGTTGCACCATGACGTCGAGTACTTCGTTGACCATTTCCGGGTCAAGCGCCGAGGTCGGTTCGTCAAACAGCATGACGATCGGGTCCATGGCCAATGCGCGGGCAATTGCCACTCGCTGTTGCTGACCACCAGAAAGTTGGCCGGGGTGCTTGTGGGCGTGTGCCGACAGGCCGACGCGTTCCAGCAGTTCAAGGCCTTTTTTGGTGGCCTCGGCCTTGCTGCGACCCAGTACCTTGACCTGTGCAATGGTCAGGTTTTCGGTGATGGTCATGTGCGGGAACAGTTCGAAATGCTGGAACACCATGCCAACGCGCGAACGCAGTTTCGGCAGGTTGGTCTTTGGGTCGGCAATGGACGTGCCATCAACCACGATGTCGCCTTTCTGGAACGGTTCAAGGGCGTTGACGCACTTGATCAGGGTCGACTTGCCCGAGCCGGACGGGCCACAGACTACGACCACTTCACCCTTTTTGACTTCAGTACTGCAATCGGTCAGTACCTGGAAGTCCCCGTACCACTTGTTGATGTTCTTGATCGAGATCATACGGCAAACCTTTTTTGCAGACGCTTGACCAGCAGCGAGGCGGAAAAGCTGATGATGAAATACACCAGACCGGCGAAGATCAGGAACTCATTGGAGCGGCCGATGATGTCGCCACTGGAACGCGAGGCATTGAGGAAATCCACCAGGCCAACTGTGTACACCAATGAGGTGTCCTGGAACAGGATGATGCTCTGTTGCAGCAGCAATGGGGTCATTTTACGAAATGCCTGGGGCAGGATGATCAGGCGCATGGCCTGGCCATAACTCATACCCAGCGCTTTGGCTGCTCCCATCTGGCCTTTCGGAATGGCCTGTACGCCCGCTCGGACGATCTCGCAAAAATAGGCGGCTTCGAACATGACGAAGGCCACCATGCACGACTCGAAAGCGCCGATCGGAGTGTCTTTACCGGTGATCCAGCGCAATACGAAGGGTACGGCCAGGTAGAACCAGGTAATCACCAGCAGCAACGGGATCGAACGGAAGTAGTTGACGTAAGCGCCTGCCAGGTTGGCCATCCACTTGCTTGACGACAAACGCATCAATGCCAGCACAGTGCCCAGCGCGACACCACCGATAACACCCAGGATCATGAGTTTCAAGGTCATGACCATGCCGTTCCACAGGCCTGGCAGGGCGGGAACAATCCCGCTGAAATCGAAGAAGTCCATTATTTACCCCCCAAAGACATCAGACCGGGCACCGCTACTTTCTTCTCGATCAGACGCATCAGCAACATCAGGCTCATGTTCAGGGTGAAGTAGATCAGAGTGGCCAGGGTGAAGGCTTCAAACAGGTTGGCGGAAAACTCGGCGGTCTGTTTGGTTTGTGCCAGCAGCTCCATCAAACCGATCAACGAAGCCACGGACGAGTTCTTGAACACGTTGAGGAATTCGGAGGTGAGCGGTGGAATGATGATGCGATAGGCTTGTGGCAGCAGTACGTTCCAGTAGATTTGCATCATGCTGAAACCCATAGCGCGGGCGGCAGCTTCCTGGCCTCGCGGCAGTGCTTCAATACCGGTGCGTACCTGTTCGCAAACCCGTGCTGCGGTAAACAGGCCCAGACACACGACAACGCTCAGGTAAGCCGAGGTGGTCGGGTTGAGGTCTTGCTTGTACCACTCCTGCAAATCCGGAGGCAGCAAATCGGGTACCAGGAAGTACCAGATAAACAGCTGCACCAGCAGCGGAACGTTACGGAAGATTTCCACGTAAACCGTGGCGATACCCGCGATAAAACGGTTGGGCAGCGTGCGCATGACGCCCAGCAGCGAACCCAGGATCAACGCGACTATCCAGGCGACAACAGCGATAGCGATGGTCCAGCCCAAACCAGAAATAAACCAGTCGAGATACGTCTCGCTGCCTACGCCGGTGGACTTGAAGAACACGCTCCAGTCCCAGTTGTAATTCATGCAGGGTCTCCCCTCAGATGGGTCTATAAACAAGCACTTGCTTCAGGGAATCCGTTCCTGTCCGACAGGGTCGTCGGGCACGCAGAACCCGCTCGATAACCAGCGGTCCGAGTGTTCTCTAATGCAATAAGAAGCTCAGTACAAAGGTGGTCGACAACTCCGGGCGTGATGGCTCACGCCCGGAAGTGTCAGCAGCCAGAAATCAGGATTTCTTTTCTTCTGCCGGCTTGTCGTCTGCAGCCTTGTCGGTCGGGTTGGCAATCAGCGCCTTGAGCTCGTTGCTCATAGGGAACATCAGGTTCAGGCCTTTAGGTGGAATAGGCGACTGGAACCATTTGGTGTAGGTGTCGTTGATCTTGCCAGACTTGTAGTAGGCAACGATTGCGTCATCCACGGCCTTTTTGAAATCCGGGTCGCCTTTGCGCACCATGCAACCGTAGATTTCGTAGGACTGAGGCGTACCTGTAACGGCCCAGTCAGTTGGCTTCTTGGCCTTGGCCATTTCACCGGCCAGCAGGGCGTCGTCCATCATGAAGGCTACGGCGCGGCCCGACTCAAGCATGTTGAAAGCTTCGCCGTGGTCTTTTGCCGAGATCACGTTCATGCCCATCTGCTTGTCGGCGTTCATCGCCTTGAGGATGCGCTCGGAGGTAGTGCCCGCGGTAGTTACGACGTTTTTGCCTTTCAGGTCAGCAAAGTCCTTGTAAGGCGAGTCCTTTTTGGACAGCAGACGTGTACCGATTTCGAAGATGCCAACCGAGAAGTCGACCTGTTGCTGACGTTCAACGTTGTTGGTGGTGGAACCACACTCAACGTCAACGGTGCCGTTTTGCACCAGCGGGATACGGGTCTGGGAAGTGACCAGGTTGTACTTGACCTTGAGGTCGGGCATGTCGAGCTGCTTTTTCAGCCCTTCGACAATGGCCAGTTGAACATCGTGGGAGTAGCCAACCGGCTTGCCGGTAGCGTCCGCGATGTAGGAAAACGGAATGGAGGAGTCACGATGCCCGAGGGTGATAGTGCCGGATTCTTTGATTTTCTTCAGTGTGCCGGTCAATTCGGCTGCAAAAACTGGAGTGCTAATCAGAGCTGCAGCAATTGCTGCGCCCAAAAGTTGCGGAACGATGCGCATCGTTGTTTTCCTCGACATTGTTTTTTTTATTAAACCCGTTCGTGGGCTCTTTTGTACTTCAAATGTCTTAACAGGCGAGACGCACTGTTTCAGCATTCGGTCTAGAGTGTAGAGCATGAGTCGTGCCAGACATTGTATTTATGTCTAACGTGCTGATTTGTAAGGGTTTTTAGTTTGTTTTCGGCGGAGCATAAACACAGCGATGCCCGGAAAGCCGAATCCGGCAGGCTTAGGGTGTTCGGAAAACCGAATGAAAGGCGGGGCGAGCTGCTGGCGATTCGGGCGCTCAAGTTTTTTACAGTCGAGGTTGTAGGCGCGAGCAAGTCGAGTCTTCGCACTGCCGCCCCCACAAGTGATGTGAAACCTGTGGGGCGGGTAAGGTGCTTAAGCTGCTTCTATTTTGCGGTGCCTGAGGCCCAGGTTGGTCATGTATTGCGTCAGATGGGCCTGCTCTTCAGCGGTGGTGAACAGCCCCAGTTTGGTCCGGCGCCACAGAATATCCTGTGTTTCCAGTGCCCATTCCTGACTGCACAGGTAGTCAACTTCACGGCTATAGAGGCCGCTGCCAATGTGCTCGCCCATGTCACTCAGGCCTTGCACGCCTTCCAGCAAGCGCCATGAGCGGCTGCCGTAGGTGATTGCCCAGCGTTTGGCAATCGCGGCATCCAGCCAGCTGTGCTGGCTGACCAGGGCTGCGCTCAAGGCTTTTGGCGTAGTCATGTCTTCGCCGCCGGGCAGCGTCGCGCTGGCTGTCCAGCTTGGCTTGATCAGGGGGAAGTACGGGGTCAACTGGGCCATGGCCGATTCGGCCAGCTTGCGGTATGTGGTGAGTTTGCCACCAAACACCGACAGCAGCGGTGCCTCGCCTGGCGCGCCAGACAGGGCAAGAGTGTAATCGCGTGTCACGGCGGAAGGGTTGTCGGACTCGTCATTACACAACGGACGCACACCGGAGTACGTGCGCAGGATATCGGCGCGGCTTACTTGCTGCTTGAAGTGGGCGTTGACCACATTGAGCAAGTAATCGGTCTCTTCTTCGGTGATGCTGACCTTGGCCGGATCACCGGTGTATTCACGGTCGGTTGTGCCGATGATGGTGAACTGGTCCATGTACGGAATGGTGAACACAATTCGCTGATCTTCGTTTTGCAGAATGAACGCGTTAGGGGCGTCATACAGCTTCGGCACGATCAGGTGACTGCCTTGAATCAGGCGGATGCCGTAAGGCGAATCCAGCTTGAGGTCGTCCTTGATGAATTTGGCTACCCAAGGGCCGGCGGCATTGACCAGTGCTTTGCTGCGAATCGAAAACAGGCTGCCGTCTGCGCGCTCCAGGTTTAGTTCCCACAGCCCTTTGTTACGGCGCGCACCTACACAACGAGTCTGGGTGTGAACATGGGCGCCTTTTTCCCGTGCGGCCATGGCGTTGAGTACTACCAAGCGTGCGTCATCTACCCAGCAGTCAGAATATTCAAAGCCCTTGGTGATTTCTGCCTTTAATGGGCTGTCAGCACCGAACTTGAGACTGGTTGAGCCAGCGAGTTTTTCGCGTTTGCCCAGGTGGTCATACAGGAACAGCCCGGCGCGGATCATCCACGCCGGGCGCAGGTGCGGGCGATGCGGCAATACAAAACGCATGGGTTTGACGATGTGCGGGGCTTTCGCCAGCAGCACTTCACGTTCAGCCAGGGCTTCGCGCACCAAGCGGAACTCATAGTGTTCAAGGTAGCGCAGGCCGCCGTGGATCAGCTTGCTGCTGGCGGACGAGGTATGGCTGGCCAGATCGTCCTTTTCGCAAAGGAACACCGACAGGCCGCGACCGGCTGCGTCTGCCGCAATCCCGACGCCATTGATTCCGCCGCCAATAACGGCAACGTCGTAAACCTCAGCGAGGGGAGTGGCAGGCAAGGTGGTCAGGGGCATGTGTTGGCCTCGCGTTCTTTACGCATATTTGAATTCGAACATTAATGTTCATTTGCGAAAATATTAGCGGATAAGGGCGAGCACATCCAGCACCATTCGATTGAAAAAACTCATCGGGTGGGGCTAAAAGGAATAATTTCGAACATTTCGGAGTGGAAGTGTTGATTCTATGGGAGCGGGCTTGCTCGCGATGGAGTCACCTCGTAGTGACAGGCGCACCGCGTTGCCTGTATCGCGAGCAAGTCCGCTCCCACAAAAAACCTGACCAGCCCTGGTTTAAACCACTTCCAGGCGAATCTTGTTCTGGGCCAACAACTGCGCAAGCTCGGGCACCGGCGGCTGGTCAGTGACCAGGCAATCAATCAGGGTGATCGGGCCGAGGCGCACCATCGCATTGCGGCCGAATTTGCTGGAGTCGGCTGCGAGAATCACTTGTCGAGCATTGGCGATAATAGCCTGGGATACGCGGACTTCCTGATAGTCGAAGTCCAGCAGGCTGCCGTCTGAGTCGATACCGCTGATACCCACCAGTGCGAAGTCGAACTTGAACTGGTTGATAAAGTCGACGCTGGCCTGACCCACGATACCGCCATCGCGGCGTACGTTGCCGCCGGCAATCAGCACTTCAAAGTCATCCTTGGCACTCAGGATCGAGGCCACGTGCAGGTTGTTGGTGATGATTTTCAGATGGTTGTGGTTGAGCAGCGCCCGGGCAATCGACTCGGTGGTGGTACCGATGTTGATGAAAATCGAGGCGTGATCAGGGATTTGGGCGGCGATGGCCTCGCCAATACGGCGTTTTTCATCGCGCATTTGGTCGGCGCGCATGGCGTAGGCCGTGTTTTCGACACTGGAATCATAGGCAGCCCCACCGTGGTAGCGGCGCAACAGATCGGCTTCCGCCAACTGATTGATGTCACGGCGAATGGTCTGCGGTGTAACGACGAACAACTGAGCCATTTCCTCGATGCTGACATAGCCGCGCTCGCGAACGAGTTCGAGGATCTGCTGCTGGCGTGGAGGCAGATTCATGGAGTTTCCTTTGGGCGGCGAAGCAAAATTCGCCCATGATGCCGCAGGAAAGCGCCGTCTGCTACTTGCAGGTGCCATCAAGCCCATAAGCAGCTGCGCGCGCCAGTGGCGCCCGCAGCTGTCATTACCCTGGGCCTTAGTTGCTTTCTTCGTGGGGTTCCCAGTCGCGGGTGCGGCTCACGGCTTTTTTCCAGCCTGCATAAAGCTTCTCTTTGCTGGCTTCGTCCAGTGCGGGTTCGAATTCGCGCTCGATCACGGCCTTGCCGCGCAATTCGTCCAAACTGCCCCAGAAACCGCAGGCCAAACCGGCCAGGTACGCAGCACCCAGCGCCGTGGTTTCGCGCATTTGCGGGCGCTCAACCCGGGTGCCGAGAATATCGGCCTGAAATTGCATCAGGAAGTTGTTGGCTACGGCTCCACCGTCTACGCGCAGGGCTTTGAGGCGTTCGCCCGAATCCTGCTGCATGGCGTCCAGTACGTCGCGTGTCTGGTAGGCAATCGACTCCAGTGCTGCACGAATGATGTGATCTACGCGTACGCCTCGAGTCAGGCCGAACAGTGCGCCACGGGCATACGGGTCCCAGTAAGGGGCGCCGAGGCCGGTAAATGCGGGTACCAGATACACGCCGTTACTGTCTTTGACCTTGCCCGCGAAATATTCGGTGTCGTGAGCGTCGTTGATGATCTTCAGTTCGTCGCGCAGCCATTGCACGGTGGAACCACCGTTGAATACGGCGCCTTCCAGGGCGTAGGCAACTTCGCCGCGTGGGCCGCAGGCGATGGTGGTCAGCATGCCGTGGCTCGATTTGACGGCTTTGGAACCGGTGTTCATCAGCAGGAAGCAGCCGGTGCCGTAGGTGTTTTTGGCCTGGCCCGGCTCGACACACATTTGGCCAAACAACGCAGCTTGCTGGTCGCCTGCAATACCGGCAATAGCGATACCGCTTTTGGTGCGGCCGTAGATCTCTGAAGACGACTTCACTTCAGGCAACATTTCGCGGGGGATATCCAGCACCTCCAGCATCTTGGTATCCCACTCCAGGGTGTGGATGTTGAAGAGCATGGTGCGCGATGCGTTGGTGTAATCGGTAACGTGGGTTTTGCCGCCGGTAAATTTCCAGATCAGCCAGCTGTCGACGGTGCCGAACAGCAACTCGCCATTGCGCGCACGTTCGCGGCTGCCTTCGACGTTGTCGAGGATCCACTTGAGCTTGGTGCCGGAGAAGTACGGGTCGGTGACCAGGCCTGTGGTGTCGCTGATGTACTGCTCGTGCCCGTCGCGTTTGAGTTGTTCGCAAATTTCGGTGCTGCGGCGGCACTGCCAGACGATGGCGTTGTAGATCGGGCGACCGCTGACCTTGTCCCATACCACGGTGGTTTCGCGCTGGTTGGTGATGCCGATAGCGGCAACCTGGTCATGGTGCAGACCGGCTTGAGCCAAGGCTTCGACCATCACGGCGCTTTGGGTTGCGAAAATTTCCATCGGGTCGTGTTCAACCCAGCCCGGTTGCGGGTAGTGCTGTTGAAACTCGCGTTGCGCCGTACACACCACGTTGGCGTCACGATCAAAGATGATCGCTCGCGAACTGGTGGTGCCTTGGTCAAGCGCGATGATGTAGTTCTTATTCTGAATGTCGGTCATGTGAAGTTGCCTTGCAGAATGAGGGAGGTTGCGGGCGCGAGACAGGTAATGGGCAGTAGGTCTCGTGCGCCCCGTTTCATAAGTCGGTATCAGGAAGCCTGGGTTTTCACTTGAGTTGCGGCTTGGGTGTCTGCGGCCACCGGTGTTGCCTCAGGCAAATGGCGGGCTATCAGCCCGCGATAAATGGCTGCACCCAGGCAAGCACCCACAATCGGCGCAAAGATTGGAATCAGGAAATAAGGAATATCGCGTCCGCCAGTGAACGAAATTTCACCCCAGCCGGCAAAGAAAGTCATCAGCTTAGGCCCGAAATCACGAGCAGGGTTCATCGCAAAGCCGGTTAGCGGTCCCATCGAACTGCCAATGACGGCAATCAGCAAGCCGATCAGCAGCGGTGCCAATGCGCCACGCGGCAAGCCGTTCTTGTCGTCGGTCAGGGCCATGATCACGCCCATAAGGATAGCGGTGATCACCATTTCGACGAGGAAGGCTTGCAGGGTGGTAAGCGCGGGATGCGGGTAGGTCGAGAATACCGAGGCCAGTTCCAGGCTTGCCTGGCTACCGCGGACCATTTGATGGGTTTGTTCGTAATCGAAGAAAAGGTTGCTATAGAGCGTGTAAACCAACGCAGCGGCGCAGAAGGCCCCCGCGACTTGCGCAAGGATGTAGAAGGGTAGTTTGCGCTTTTCAAAGTCGGTGAACAGGCACAGCGCAATGCTGACCGCCGGGTTCAGGTGTGCGCCGGAAACGCCTGCTGTCAGGTAAATCGCCATGCTGACGCCAATGCCCCAGATGATGCTGATTTCCCATAAGCCAAAACTGGCGCCCGCGACCTTGAGGGCTGCGACACAACCGGTGCCAAAGAAAATTAAAAGTGCGGTACCGAGAAACTCGGCCATGCATTGGCCTGAAAGCGTAGGGTGCTGCGATGCAGTCGACATGTGAAACCTCGTTATTGTTGTTTTTTGACGTCGTCAATCAGGGTGGTAGTGCGTCTTGGTCCGGGCCGGGAGTTGCGCATGTCTGATTTTCACGGCCAGGCAAAGTCGTTCGAGTATATTCAGATTCGAAAAAATATAGACAAGAAACGCTGCTGTCAAAGGTCGAAAGTGAACGGGTATTCACATTCTGACTCGGGACCAGTTCTTTGGTATTGGTTTTTGTGTAATCAAACACTACAAATTGGTAGGCCTTGATGTAGCGTTTCAGCTAAAAACACAGCGCTAACCCTCGGCCTAGCGCCTTTTTGCAGGCCAATAGCCTAAAATTGGCGATCGGTTATCTCTTCCTTATTCAAGACTGGAGCTGCTATGACGCCTGCATTGGATCTGCTGAAAAAAGTTCGCGCCGAACATCGGGTACACAGCTACGAGCACGACCCAAAGG
Organism: Pseudomonas fragi; assembly: GCF_025426255.1. GTDB lineage: Bacteria > Pseudomonadota > Gammaproteobacteria > Pseudomonadales > Pseudomonadaceae > Aquipseudomonas > Aquipseudomonas kulmbachensis. The sequence goes on from NZ_CP104861.1 coordinate 1,043,321, forward strand.
CTGCGTCCTATGGGTTGGAAGCCGCAGAGAAGCTTGGCCTGGAGCCTGCCCAAGTGTTCAAGACGTTGTTGGCCAGCAGTGAAAAGGGTGAGTTGTTGGTCGCCGTTGTACCGGTCGTCGGAAGTCTTGATTTAAAAGCACTGGCACATGCTGCTGGAGTAAAGAAAGTCGAGATGGCGGACCCGGCGGCGGCTCAGCGTTCCACAGGGTATTTGTTGGGCGGGATCAGTCCGTTGGGGCAGAAGAAACGCCTGCGTACCTTTATTGATAAAAGCGCTGAAGGGTTTTCGACTATTTTTGTCAGCGCCGGACGACGCGGGCTGGAAGTTGAACTGGCGCCTGCGGTGCTGGCAGAGCACACGCAGGCGAAATTTGCAGGGGTAGGGCGGGCTTAAGCATTCCCACAGGTTCTGTGAGCGTTTTTAGTGAGCTGTACTGAAGCGCCTGACGCCGGTTTCAGAATGAGGGATTTGTGCTGCAATGCTGCCGCTGGTTTGAAACATCACCAGATGTTCAGCCGCAACGCGAATCCCTACTTCGGCGCCGGGTAAATGGTCGGCGTGGCTCGGAAAGATCGACTCGAGCTGGCAGCCTGTCGGCAGTTGCAGGCGATACAAGGTGGAAGCACCCAGGAATGTCTTGCCGATAATCCGGGCTTTTAAATCGCTTTCGGGCGCGTAAACGATATCGTCCGGGCGCAGCAATACATCAACCGCGGCACCGGTTGGCCAGGTATAAGCCCGATTACCGCGTAAAACCCCCAGCTCGGTCTGTACCGACTCAGGGCTCAGCAACTGCCCTCGAATGAAGTATCCCTGACCGATAAAGCTCGCTACAAACGGTGTCTGCGGCTCGTGGTAGAGGTTGTAGGGCGTATCCCACTGCTCAAGACGACCTTCCTTGAAGACGCCTACGTGGTCGCTGACAGCGAAGGCTTCTTCTTGGTCGTGTGTCACCAAAATCGCACTGGTACCGCGAGCTTTCAGGATGTCGCGCACTTCATGGCTCAGTTTGCGTCGCAACTCGCCATCAAGGTTGGAAAAGGGTTCATCCAGCAACAGTAATTGCGGCTCGGGTGCCAATGCGCGGGCAAGGGCAACACGCTGTTGCTGACCACCGGAAAGTTCGTGGGGGAAACGTTTACCGAGGTTTTTGAGATTGACCAGTTCAAGCAGCTCTTCGGTCACTCGGTCTTTGTTCGGGTGTTTGCGAATCCCGAACGCAATGTTGTCGGCCACGCTCAGGTGCGGAAAGAGGGCGTAGTCCTGAAACACCATGCCGATACGACGTTTCTCGGGTGCCAGGGTAAAGCCGGCACTGGAGATAACTTCACCTGCCAAACGGATCTCACCCTGATGCACCGGCTCAAAACCGGCGATCGCCCGCAGAGTGGTGGTTTTTCCGCAGCCCGAAGAGCCCAGCAAGCAGCCAATATCTCCGGCGTTGAGGTGCAGGTTGAGATTTTGTACAACGCTCTGGCCCTGATAACCACAGGCCAGATCGCTTAGGTTGAGCAATAACGGTTGACTCATGCGGGTTGGTACGCCGGTTGGACAAGGAATTCGAGCAGCGCTTTTTGCGCGTGCAGACGGTTTTCGGCTTGATCCCATGCCACGGAGCGCGGGTCGTCCAGCAGATCGAGGCTGATTTCTTCGCCGCGGTGAGCCGGCAGGCAGTGCATGAAAAGCACGTCGTCGGCAGCAAGGTCGAGCAGGGCGCAGTTGACCTGATACGGGGCGAACAGCTCCAGACGTTTGGCGGTTTCTTCCTCCTGGCCCATTGAGGTCCACACATCGGTGCTTACCAGGTGGGCACCCATTACTGCATCACGCGGGTCGCGTACGATGGTCACGCGATCACCGGCTTGCGCTACGAATTCGGGGTTGGGCTCATAGCCTTCCGGGCAGGCAACCCGCAACTGGAAGTCGAACTGGATGGCCGCTTCTATATAGCTGTTGCACATGTTGTTGCCGTCGCCGATCCAGGCCACGGTTTTACCCGTGATCGATCCACGATGTTCCTGGAACGTCTGCATGTCGGCCAGCAACTGGCACGGGTGCAAGTCGTCTGACAGACCGTTGATTACCGGTACGCGGGAATTGGCCGCGAATTCGGTCAGGGTGCTGTGGGCAAAGGTACGGATCATGACGGCGTCGAGCATGCGCGACATTACGATGGCGCAGTCGCCAATCGGCTCGCCACGGCCAAGTTGGGTGTCGCGTGGCGACAGAAAAATTGCCTGGCCACCCAGCTGGATCATGCCGGCTTCGAATGACAGGCGGGTGCGGGTCGATGATTTCTCGAAAATCATGCCCAGTACGCGACCTTTCAGGGGTTCGAAGAGAACGCCGCGTTGACGCAGGTCCTTCAGCTCGATACCGCGACGAATCACGCTGACTAGCTCTTCGGGCGTGCAATCCATCAGGGAGAGAAAGTGCCTTGCGCTCATCATTAACTACCTTTTTTGCAACGACCGCAGATGCTCAAAGCCGGGGTTTTCGGAAAAACGGGCGAGACCTGCGGCGAAAGCCGCACGGGGCGACGAAATAGGGGAAGGCGCGATCTTATAAGGAAATGTCGCGTCTTGCCAATAAGGGTCACGTGTAGAGAGGTTTGAGCGAGTCTTGCGCTGCATGAGCACGCGGCCGGAACCACGATCAAGTGGTTTGCCTCACCTCAGCTGCTCATTTGTACACTGCCCTGACGTTGCTTGGCAATTGTGCGGGTTTTGTTACCGTTACGTTATCGGCAGCGACTACAGATTTTTGCATAGGCAGGGCCGACGATTGTCTGTCGGGGAGGCCGAGCGTGATGCTCGGCTTTCCGTTACAATGCGCCACCGTGCCGACAACTGAGTCGGAAAGTTCAGCCGAGGTGCTCCATGGATATCATCGAAACTATTAAAGACCAGATTGCCAACAACACCATTCTGCTCTACATGAAAGGCTCCCCGAATGCCCCGCAGTGCGGCTTTTCGGCTAAAGCTGCTCAAGCAGTCATGGGCTGTGGCGAGAAGTTCGCTTACGTGGACATTCTCCAGAACCCGGAAATTCGCGCCAATCTGCCGAAATACGCAAACTGGCCAACCTTCCCACAGCTGTGGGTCGGTGGTGAGTTGGTAGGCGGTAGCGACATCATGGCTGAAATGGCCGCCGATGGTTCCTTGCAAGCTTTGATTAAAGAAGCTGTAGAGAAAGCGGCTGCAAACAAGACTGAAGCCTGATCTCAGTCGCGTCGTTACAGTTGTTATGTAGCGCGCATAAAAAAGCCCCGCGTCTGTGATAAACAGGGCGGGGCTTTTTAGTGGGTGTTAGTTACTCACCCATTTGCGATTGCAGGTAATTCTCAATGCCAACTTTATCGATCAGGCCCAACTGAGTTTCCAGCCAGTCGATATGTTCTTCTTCAGACTCGAGAATATCTTCGAGCATTTCGCGGCTGCCAAAGTCTCCGACAACTTCGCAATGGGCGATAGCTGCTTTGAGGTCGGCGTGGCCGGTCTTCTCAATGCGCAGGTCGCACTCCAGCATTTCCTTGGTGTGCTCGCCGATGTGCAGCTTGCCCAGGTCCTGAACGTTTGGCAGGCCTTCAAGGAACAGAATGCGCTTGATCAGCTTGTCCGCATGTTTCATCTCGTCGATGGATTCGTGGTACTCGTGCGCACCCAACTTCTCCAGGCCCCAATCCTGATACATGCGTGCATGCAGGAAGTATTGATTGATTGCGACCAGTTCGTTGCCGAGAATTTTATTGAGGTGCTGAATAACTGAAATGTCGCCTTTCATGGCTGGGGCCTGCCTTATTTAACTGTATATAAGGCAGAGTTTGATCCGCAGGTTGCTGACTGTCAAACCTAAGTATTTGAATAATAAATGAAAATTAATCGGAATAAGAATGTTTGTGTTCCGCGTCTTGAGGCTAACCACTTGAATTTCGGGCATAAAAAAACCGAACGCTAAGTCCGGTTCTTTGGAATCTATTAATTAAGCGGCTGAAAATTCTGCCGGGAAACTCATTACGGCCTGGCTGGTTTGCAGCGAAGCCAGGGTTTCTCGAACCACTTGCTTGGCCAGGCAGGCACATTTGCCGCATTGGCTGGCGACACCTGTTGCTTCGCGCACTTCACGGTAGCTGCAGCAACCGTCGTAGATTGCGTCGCGAATTTTTCCATCGGTCACGCCAGTGCAAAGGCAAACGTACATAAATAAGAACCATCACTGGTTGGGATTCAATGACAGGATCTTAATGTTAACGAGAATGATTGTCAAAGTACCTTGGGCCTCAATTGATGCCCGCCAGCGTCGTGCTGACGAACGGTCTTGAAGGGGCTGCTGCTCGATGTTGAAAAAGGGTTGAGGCCCGTCCAGACGCGGCGGTGTATGATGGACGGTCATTTTTACGCAGGAACGGGTCAAAAGACTGCTGTTACAGGGCCGTCATGACCAGATTCTGTTCTTCACGCAGCACACCAGGAGATATCCAATGAGCGTACTCGTAGGCAAACAAGCCCCTGACTTCACCGTCGCCGCCGTACTTGGCAATGGCGAAATCGTTGACAGCTTCTCGCTGTCCACTGCCATCAAAGGCAAATATGGCCTGGTGTTCTTCTACCCGCTGGACTTCACTTTCGTTTGCCCGTCCGAGCTGATTGCTCTGGATCACCGCATTCCTGAGTTCCAGGCGCGTAACGTTGAAGTGGTTGCTGTGTCCATCGACTCCCATTTCACTCACAACGCATGGCGCAACACCCCAGTGAACAATGGCGGCATCGGCCAGGTGAAATACACCATGGCTGCCGACATCAATCACGCTATCTGCAAGGCCTATGACGTTGAAACCGAAGGCGGCGTTGCACTGCGCGGCGCGTTCCTGATCGACGACAAGGGCGTTGTACGCTCCCAGATCGTTAACGACCTGCCACTGGGTCGTAACATGGACGAGCTGCTGCGTCTGGTTGACGCTCTGCAATTCCACGAAGAGCACGGCGAAGTTTGCCCTGCCAACTGGAAGAAAGGCGACAAAGGCATGACCGCATCGACTGCTGGTGTTGCAGCGTACCTGACCGAGAATGCTGACCAGTTGTAAGGGTCAGTTTGAGGCATAAAAAAACCGGACCCAGTGTCCGGTTTTTTTATGGGGCGTGGTAAGCCTCAGCGACAGGATCAGTCGTTGAAGTCTTTCCAGCCGCCCATTTGTTTCCAGCGGTTGACGATGCCACAGAACAGTTCAGCGGTTTTCTCGGTGTCATAACGAGCCGAGTGCGCTTCGCGTCCATCAAAATCGATGTCGGCGGTCTGACAGGCTTTGGCCAGTACCGTTTGGCCATAGGCCAGACCCGCGAGGGTCGCGGTGTCAAAACTCGAGAATGGGTGAAACGGATTGCGTTTCATGTCCAGACGCGCGACAGCGGCGTTGAGGAAGCCCAGGTCGAAGCTGCTGTTATGGCCCACCAGGATGGCGCGTTTGCAGCCATTGGCTTTCAGAGCCTTGCGTACGCCACGGAAGATATCGGTCAGGGCTGTTTCTTCACTAACGGCCATGCGCAGCGGATGATCGAGCTTGATCCCGGTAAATTCCAGAGCAGCGGCTTCGATGTTGGCGCCTTCAAACGGCTCTACACGGTGGAAATAGGTGTGTTCCGGGAACACAAAGCCTCTTTCGTCCATGCCGATCGTTACAGCGGCGATTTCCAGCAAGGCATCGGTGGCGCTGTTGAAACCACCGGTTTCAACATCGATTACGACCGGTAGATAGCCGCGAAAACGCTCGGCCATCGGGTGGCGTGATCCGCCGCCATGGCCGCCTTCGTGTTCGTCATCATAATGGTCGTCACTCACAGCTGTTCCTCCAGCAGGCGCCAGCGCAGTTTTTCACCGGCGCGCAGCGGGATTACGGTCAGCGCGCCGAAAGGCAGGCTGGTAGGGGCGGTCCACTCCTGGCGAACCAGGGTGATTTGTTCGGTGCTGGCAGGCAATCCGTAGAAGCGCGGGCCATTCAGGCTGGCAAAGGCTTCCAGTTTGTCCAGCGCATTACGCTGTTCAAAGGCTTCTGCGTACATCTCAATGGCCGCATAGGCGGTGTAGCAACCTGCGCAACCGCACGCAGCTTCTTTGGCGTGCTGGGCATGTGGCGCCGAGTCGGTGCCCAGGAAGAACTTCTCGCTGCCGCTGGTGGCCGCATCCAGCAGGGCTTCCTGGTGGGTGTTGCGCTTGAGGATCGGCAAGCAATAGAAGTGCGGGCGAATACCGCCAACCAGCATGTGATTGCGGTTGTAGAGCAGGTGATGAGCAGTAATGGTTGCGCCAACGTTGGCTGAAGCCTCGTTGACGAACTGCACTGCTTCTGCAGTGGTGATGTGCTCAAACACGACTTTAAGCGTCGGGAAGCGATCTACAACGCGGCGCATATGCTCGTCGATGAAGATTTTTTCGCGGTCAAAGACGTCCACGCCAGCGCGCGTGACTTCACCGTGGATCAGTAAAGGCATGCCAACTTCAGCCATGACTTCAAGAACCGGGAAGATCGCGTCGATGCTGGTCACGCCAGAGTCGGAGTTGGTCGTTGCCCCAGCCGGATACAGCTTGGCGGCATGGACGAATCCACTGGCCTTGGCCGTACGAATATCTTCCGGCTGTGTTCGATCGGTGAGGTACAGCACCATCAGCGGCTCGAAACGGCTACCGGCCGGGCGAGCAGCCAAAATGCGCTGGCGGTAGGCATCGGCTTCGGCAGCGTTACGCACCGGAGGTACCAGGTTGGGCATGATGATGGCGCGGCCAAAAGTGCGCGCAACATCCGCGACAGTGTGAGGCAACACAGCACCATCGCGAAGATGTATATGCCAGTCGTCGGGACGCAGCAGGGTCAGGCGGTCAGACATTGGGGATTCCAGGCGGGTCAAACTGATGTGAATGCTACCGGAAAAGACTCTATCAGGCACTCGCTATCAAGTTTTGTGATTGCTAACCGATATCTCATGCGTAAGCCGTATATCGGTTCTCGGTTTTTTTGCAGTGCAAGCCTTTGGAGCCACCCGTGCGCCAGCGTTATTTCATCCTGCTCAGTATGTTTGCCAGCCTGCCGGCCATGGCTCTGACTTTCCAGACGCGGCTGGAGAATATCGAGTGGAAAGTGGAAGGTGACAAATTCGAATGCCGCCTGATCCAGCCCATTACCGATTTCGGCTCAGGAGCGTTTGTACGTCGCGCAGGAGAACAGGCCGTTTTCCGCCTCAATGCCTCTAACTCGATGCTCGGCGAGGGTTCTGCAAAACTGTTGGCCGCCGCTGCACCGTGGCAACCGGGCAGAGGGGATATTGACCTGGGGTCGGTGCGCATAGGGCGTGGGCAGATACTGTTCAACAGTTCCCAAGCCCAGGCTGCAAGTTTGTTTCGCGGGCTGCTTGAAGGGCGTAGCCCGTTGCTCAGGCACTACTCCCGAGAGGGTGGCGTCTCGGAAGTGCGCCTGTTGCCGGCAAGGTTTCGCCAGGCTTACGGGGATTACGAGGCCTGTACCGCAAAGCTTTTACCCAAAAATTTCGAACAGGTCAGGCAAAGCCGGATTGGGTTTCCTGGTGGCGGTACCGAGTTGGACGCCACTGCCCGGATCAGCTTGCAAGTCATGGTGGAATACTTGAGAGCAGACCCAACGGTCAATCACGTCTCATTGGACGGCTATTCGGACAATTTGGGTAATCGCCTGACCAATCGTGAGCTGTCACGACGCCGGGCACTGGCTGTTATGGATTACTTCAAGGAACATGGTCTGCAGGAGTCGCAGATCACGGTTCGCTTCCATGGCGAGCAATACCCGCTGGTCCCTAATAGCAACCGAGCAAATCGTGCCAAAAACCGCCGGGTCAGTGTCCGTCTGGAGCGACTTCCCATGCCAGAAAAAGCTGCTCCGGCACAGGGTGTTACCAACCCTGCAGCGATTTCCTGAGGTAGCGGTCTCGTCGCCCCTTTGACATAAACTGTCGCTTTGTCGTCTTAAGCTGTCGCGCCTCTGTAAATTAATGGATATGGGCGGTAGACTGTTCGGCTTTTCGAACAACCCGTGGAGTGATGGCATGGCGGACGTAAACAAGGTCGTTTTGGCTTATTCGGGCGGCCTGGACACTTCGGTGATCCTGAAGTGGCTGCAGGATACTTATAACTGTGAAGTCGTAACCTTTACCGCTGACCTGGGTCAGGGCGAAGAGGTCGAACCTGCACGTGCCAAGGCGCAAGCCATGGGCGTTAAGGAAATCTACATTGATGACCTGCGTGAAGAGTTTGTTCGAGACTTCGTTTTCCCGATGTTCCGTGCCAACACCGTTTACGAAGGCGAGTACCTGCTGGGTACCTCAATCGCTCGTCCGCTGATTGCTAAACGCCTGATTGAAATCGCCAACGAAACTGGTGCAGATGCCATTTCGCACGGCGCAACGGGTAAAGGGAATGACCAGGTTCGTTTTGAACTGGGCGCCTATGCCTTGAAGCCAGGGGTGAAGGTTATTGCTCCTTGGCGTGAATGGGATTTGCTCTCCCGTGAAAAGCTGATGGATTACGCTGAAAAGCACAATATCCCGATCGAGCGTCATGGCAAGAAGAAGTCTCCTTACTCGATGGACGCCAACTTGCTGCATATCTCTTACGAGGGCGGCGTGCTGGAAGATACCTGGACCGAGCATGAAGAAGACATGTGGCGTTGGACCAAGTCGCCAGAAGACGCGCCTAACACGCCGACTTATCTGGAACTGACTTACCGCAACGGCGATATCGTTGCTCTTGACGGTGTTGAAATGACACCCGCCACCGTATTGGCAACGCTTAACCGTATCGGCGGAGAGAATGGTATCGGTCGTCTCGACATCGTTGAGAACCGTTACGTCGGCATGAAGTCCCGTGGTTGCTACGAAACCCCGGGTGGCACCATTATGTTGCGTGCTCACCGTGCCATTGAGTCGATTACTCTGGATCGTGAAGTGGCTCACCTCAAAGATGAGTTGATGCCTAAGTACGCCAGCCTGATCTACACCGGGTACTGGTGGAGCCCAGAGCGCATCATGCTGCAGCAAATGATTGATGCTTCTCAGGCCCACGTTAACGGTGTCGTTCGCCTAAAACTGTACAAAGGCAATGTGATCGTGACAGGTCGAAAGTCTGACGAGTCGTTGTTTGATGCAAACATTGCAACGTTTGAAGAAGATGGCGGAGCCTACAATCAGGCCGACGCAGCCGGCTTCATCAAGTTGAATGCCTTGCGCATGCGAATTGCGGCAAACAAAGGCCGTAAGTTGTTCTGATACGACCCGGATTAAAAAAGCCCCGGCCATTTGGTCGGGGCTTTTTTTTGCTTGGAATTCAGTAGTTTATCGAAAGAGAGGGCGGGTTTACGATGTTGAGTATATGCGTGTCAGTGTTGTAGGTGATGACGGTAGATTGAGACGTAAATAGTAGGTTTTTAGAGAGGGCAATAGAGCGCTTTAGCGTCTCTGGCGGAATGTCGGACTGCCTGTTTGTTAATAAAAAAAGCAGGTCATTTTTAGACGTGTTGTTTTTGTGCTTGTGTGGCATTTTGCAATGCGTATGGAGTGCCTCCAGGATGTTCGATGTGTTGTTTAGTCGTTGCAGGGGGGGATGGCTAAGGTTTAACAAATGAATATTTTTAAATGCGGAGCTCTCTATGAGCACGTACTTAGGTAGCGGTCGATTTGCAGATGTGTTGTTTGTCCAGTTGGACGCTGTTGGTGTGGAATCGTAGGTTCTGTGGCCTTGTGGAAGAAAAGTAAAAGCAGGTGGGCTGAAAGAGTGAAAGCTCGTGCCGGGGTGATGATGCCGTGAACAGGCCAGTGCCGGAACTTTCGTGCTCTTGAATGTTAGCGTTTGTCCTGCATAGGCGGCAGGGGTATACGATGTCGTTTTGGGGTGGCTGTCAGCCTTGGATAAGTCGGAAGGCGTGTAAAGTGTTTTGTTGTTGAAGTTCAAGGTCAGGAAAAATAGCGTAACTAGAAGCGTTGGGAATACAACAAGGAACCAGATGTATATATTCTGATGCTCAATATCTATATAGGGCAATGAAACGGCAGCGGAAGCCTCGGTCAACATCGAGAAAATGGCGATCACTGTGAGTGGGTTGTTGATTTTTAAATTATTTTTAATCATGAGGAAGGCCATAGTTATGTAGTTTAAAAGTGTTGGGCTAGTGAAGGATAGCTAGTGCGCGATTGCGCGGTGGACTGAAGGGCGAAGAATCTTGATTTTTATGGCAGGGTTGCTTTGAAGTTAGACGCATTTTTTTGAAATCGCAAATGGGATGTAAGTGTTACTCGTCATGTTAATGGGTGGGGCTTTTGGTTTTGTTGGTTGCTTGAATATTGTGTAGGCGTTTTGGTGTTATCTGTGGTGAGTTCTATAGGAGTGGTTAAGGCTGGGGAGTAGGGCGCTGTAAGTTTTTTATGAGTGGCTCGAGTGTGGCTGGAGGTGCGGTGTTTTAAGTTGTTTGTTGGTGGGTTTTTTTATCATTTTTTTGTGTTCTTGTTCGGTCGCTTGTTTTTTGAATTGACTGAGTGTGAGTCTTTTTTTTGATATGTTTTAATTTGGGGTGTTTTCTGATTGATCTGTAGTCCTATTCTGTAAGTACAAAATTGTAATATTTTTCTCTGGAAAAATAGTAGATTTAAGTCTCGCTGGATGTTGAGAGGTTTGGGGCTGAGGTTTTGTTGATTTTTGATTGGCCTGTGTGGTGATTTCCGAACAGAGGGGATGCTCTGTAATTAAGTTATTGTTGTGCTGAGGTATTTATATATCAAGGAGGGTTTTGTAGGGAGTCAGTATTTATTTTGGGTTTTTGTTTGTTTTAAGGGTTTTCTGCTAATTGTGAGAAGGTGCGCCAGTGATCATGGGGCTTGTGTTTTAAATATTAAAGTGGTCTTGCAGTAGTGATTTTTGCATGTGAGGCTATTTGCGTTAGCGTGAAATATAGGCTTAGTTTTAATGGGCTATTTCTGTAGGGTAATTCTTTAATATCTGTAGGAAGTGTCTTTGGTTGTTGATGCTTGGGGGGGGACACTATGCCCAGGTTGTTATGACTAGGCTATTGTGCTGGTTCTAAAAATTCGAACAGCGATAAATTGGAATTACCCATGAATAAAGTGCTGATCGTGGATGATCATCCTGTAATTCGTCTGGCTGTGCGTATGCTCATGGAACGACATGGCTATGAAGTCATCGCAGAGACGGACAATGGAGTGGATGCTTTACAGCTTGCGCGTGAGTACGCGCCTGACATTGTGATTTTGGATATAGGAATACCTAAACTTGACGGGCTTGAAGTTATAGCTCGGTTGTCTACGCCTGCAGTGCCTATTAAGGTGTTGGTGCTAACCTCACAAGCGCCAGGTCACTTCTCCATGCGCTGCATGCAGGCCGGTGCAGCAGGTTATGTGTGCAAACAGCAGGATTTAACCGAACTGTTGAGTGCAATCAAGGCTGTGCTGTCAGGCTATAGCTACTTCCCTAATCAGGCGCTGCACTCTGTGCGATCAAGTCTGGGGAATGCCAGTGAGGCTGATATGGTCAATCGGCTTTCAGGGCGCGAGATGATGGTTCTACAGCAGTTAGCAAGGGGGAAAAGTAACAAGGAAATCGCAGATGGGATGTTTCTGAGTAATAAAACGGTAAGTACCTACAAAACGCGCCTTTTATTGAAGCTCAATGCTCGCTCACTCGTTGATTTGATCGAGCTTGCACAGCGCAATGGTCTGGTATGAGGGAGGGGGGGTGAGGGTGTGATCCCCCCACCAGCCTCTGAATAAAAGCCTCCGCTAAAGGAGGCTTTTGAGGGTTTTGTGCAAGGGATTAGAGATCGTACCCATAATCTTCGAGCTCTTTTCTGAGCCGTTTTTCTTCTAGAAGCGCGTCAATAGTACGACGTTTAGCCAAATTGGTTTTAGCCACCTCGACAACAGGCTCCACGATCTCTTCCTGATCGGCGATTGCAAAATCTTCTTCTACTTCCAGTTCTTCTTTGCCAGTGCTCATTCAGTTCACTCCAGGCTAAGACAGTCAATGGCGCCCCTTATAGCGATAATCACTGCGCGGGTAAAAAAGATTTTCTCAATCGATCAGTCCATAAAATCTCTATCGGTCAATCATCAGAGGTTTTTTCCTTGAATTCGCACAGGTCTTCTATGCGACAGCTTCCACAACGAGGCTTGCGCGCCTGGCAGACGTAGCGCCCATGCAGGATGAGCCAGTGATGGGCGTCCAGCAGATACGGTTTGGGTACGTGCTTCATCAGGTTCTTTTCTACTTCCACCACATTCTTGCCTGGCGCAATTGCGGTTCGGTTGCTGACCCTGAAAATATGGGTGTCTACAGCCATTGTCAGCTGTCTGAAGGCTGTGTTGAGAACGACATTTGCAGTTTTGCGGCCTACACCAGGAAGCGCCTCAAGCTCTTCTCGCGTCTGCGGAACCTGACTGCCATGACGTTCAATCAATAAACGGCAGGTTTCAATCACGTTTTTGGCCTTGCTGTTATACAAGCCAATAGTCTTGATGTACTGCGACAGCCCATCTACTCCCAGAGCGTAGATGGCTTCTGGTGTATTGGCGACTGGAAACAATTTGGCCATTGCCTTGTTGACGCTTACGTCAGTGGCTTGAGCGGACAAAATTACCGCAATCAACAGCTCAAACGGAGATGAGTAGGCCAGCTCTGTTTTGGGCTCAGGGTTGTCTTCGTGAAACCGGCGAAATATTTCAAGGCGCTTTGCGGCATTCATGGGTAAAAACGTTTCCTGAGTAGCTGTCCGTTAAACGAAGGTTGGCTTGCCTGATGATCAAAGACCCTTCAAATATTGGCGGGGTCCAGCGCGTTAAGTACCAATTCTGCCTGTGTGACAGCCTCAGTCAAAAGCGTTAATTGAGCGTTGGGCTGCTCTTGGTTAATGGCTTTTTTAAGCTCGGCGCGACGCATGGCAAGTTGGATTTTTGCGCGTTTGAGTTCTGCGTTGTTTGGCGCGGGTGCAGCGATAGAAACCTCAGGGCCAGATTCCAGTTGAGCCAAAACCTGCTCTGCTGATTCAAACTGCTTTTGCAGGATCACCAGTTGAGATTGCTGCTGTGCGGTTGGAGGATGGCCAAACGCTTTGAGCGATTTGTTTAATTGCGCACGCGCCATGGCGAGTGTGACTTTGGCCTTTTTAAGCGCAGCGTCGTTGAGGTTGGGCTGTTCTGCTGTCTGGCTCTCAAGACGAGTGCCGCTGTCAGTGGCTGCCGGAGCTCGTTGGGCGCGCGCGAGGCGTTCAGCCAGTCGATGCTGCTCTTCTCGTCGCAGCCGCTCGTCACGCAGCTCGTAGCGACGCCGGGCATGGTCACGCTTGTGGTTGCGCGCGTTGTACTGCTCTGCTTCGTGAGCGAGCCCACCGAGAATCGGGATTACATTGGCAGGTAGAGGTCGCATCTCAATGCAGTCGACAGGGCAGGGGGCGACGCAGAGGTCGCAGCCGGTGCACTCATCGACGATGACAGTGTGCATGAGCTTGGCTGCGCCGAGAATGGCATCGACCGGGCAAGCCTGTATGCATTTGGTGCAGCCGATGCATTCGGCTTCACGGATATAGGCCACTTGTGGCGGGGCCGTTCCGCGCTCGGTATCCAGTGCCAGTACGGGAATATTGAGTAAGGTGGCAAGTGCTGCAATGGTTTCAGCGCCACCGGGCGGGCACTTGTTGATTGCTTCGCCTTGGGCGATGCCTTGCGCATAGGGTTTGCAGCCTGGATGGCCGCATTTTCCGCATTGAGTTTGCGGTAATAAAGCGTCAATTCGTTGAATCAGGCTCATGGTGTGATCAGTCCAGGTACGGCGGGTCGCATCTGGGGCGACGCTCAACATGCGCAAAGATAAATAAAGGCGTGGCGGTCAAGCGCACATGCAAGATCGGTCGGGTCCAGCAAATGCTGCTGATTATCCGGCATGTCGGGAAGGGCGGCCAGCGTCTGGCGACCTGCTGGCCACCAGACGTTGCAAAGGGACGGTGTTACTTGATGCGTTGACCTGGCTTGGCGCCGCTGTCCGGGCTCAGCAGGTAAATTTCTTCACCACCAGGGCCAGCAGCCATCACCATGCCTTCAGACATGCCGAAGCGCATTTTACGTGGCTTCAGGTTGGCAATCATCATGGTCAGGCGGCCTTCAAGTTCAGCCGGGTTCGGGTAAGCGCTTTTGATCCCGGAAAACACGTTGCGTTGCTCGTCGCCGATATCCAGCGTCAAGCGCAGCAGCTTATCGGCACCTTCAACAGCTTCTGCCTTGAGGATCAGCGCAACACGCAAGTCGACTGCGGCGAAGGTGTCGAACTCGATCTCTGCAGCCAGCGGTTCCTTGACCAGCTCGCCGTTACCTTGCGGTGCGGCGCTGCCGGTGTCGGTCTGGCTGGCAGCCAGGTCTTCTTTCGAGGCGTCGGTCATGGCTTGAACCTTGACCGGGTCGATACGGGTCATCAGTGGCTTGAAGGCGTTCAGCTGATGATTGACCAACAACACGTTGTGATCGTTCCAGGTCAAGGGTTCGACATTCAGGAATGCCTCAGCGTCGGTTGCGAGTACTGGCAGCACCGGTTTGAGGAAGATCACCAGTTGGCGGAACAGGTTGATGCCCAAAGCGCAGACGGCCTGAACTTCAGCTTGCTTGCCTTCGACCTTGGCCATTGCCCAAGGCGCCTTGTCAGCGATCCAGGCGTTGGCGCGGTCGGCCAGCCCCATGATTTCACGCATGGCACGCGCAAAGTCGCGGGCCTCATAGGCCTCGGCAATGCTTGGCGCGGCGGCCAGGAATGCCTCGGTCAGCTCGGGAGCGGCATTGCCCTCGACCATTACTCCGGCGTTACCCTTGTGGATAAAGCCCGCGCAACGGCTGGCGATGTTGACCACTTTACCGACCAGATCCGAGTTGACCTTCTGTACGAAGTCTTCCAGGTTCAGGTCCAGGTCATCCACGCCGCGACCGAGCTTGGAGGCGTAGTAGTAGCGCAGGTATTCCGGTGCCAGGTGATCCAGATATGTGCGGGCCTTGATAAAGGTGCCGCGCGATTTGGACATTTTCTGGCCGTTGACGGTCAGGTAGCCGTGAACGTTGATGGCGGTAGGCTTGCGATAGCCTGCACCTTCGAGCATGGCTGGCCAGAACAGGGCGTGGAAGTTGACGATGTCCTTGCCGATAAAGTGGTACAGCTCGGCGGTGGAGTCCTTGGCCCAGTACGCGTCGAAGTCCAGTTCAGGACGGCGTGCGCAGAGGTTCTTGAAGCTGGCCATGTAGCCGATAGGTGCATCCAGCCATACGTAGAAGTACTTGCCTGGTGCGTCCGGGATCTCGAAGCCGAAGTACGGCGCATCACGGGAGATATCCCACTGTTGCAGGCCGGCATCCAGCCATTCGGCGATCTTGTTGGCTACTGCATCTTGCAGGGCGCCGCTGCGGGTCCAGCTTTTGAGCATGGCGTCGAAGTCGGGCAACTTGAAGAAGAAATGTTCGGAATCCTTGAGCACCGGAGTGGCGCCTGAGATTGCCGACTTCGGGTTCTTCAGGTCAGTAGGTGCGTAGGTGGCACCGCATTTTTCGCAGTTGTCGCCGTACTGATCTTCAGTGCCGCATTTAGGGCAGGTGCCCTTGATGAAGCGATCGGCCAGGAACATTTTCTTTTCCGGGTCGAAGTACTGGGTGATCGAACGGGTGGCGATATGCCCAGCTTCGCGCAGCTTTATGTAAATCGCACTCGACAGCTCACGGTTTTCTTCGGCGTGGGTCGAATGAAAGTTATCAAAATCGACGAGGAACTCGGCAAAGTCGGCGCTGTGTTCAGCCTGGACATTGGCGATCAGTTGCTCGGGGGTGATGCCTTCTTTCTCGGCGCGCAACATGATGGCCGAGCCGTGGGCGTCGTCTGCGCAGACATAGGTGCATTGATTGCCGCGCAGCTTCTGGAAGCGCACCCACATATCGGTCTGGATGTACTCAAGCATATGGCCAAGGTGAATTGAACCATTGGCATAGGGCAGGGCGCTGGTGACGAGGATCTTGCGTGGCTCGGACATGGGGCTCGGCTACTTGATGAGACGGTGGTCGGCCACTATAAAGCGCCGAGCAATATATTTCACCCTGTGGTCGCGTATCTGATCGTTTGTGCTGTTTTTGATCATTTCAAAAGCCTGCTGCCTGCGGTTTATTACAGGTAGGATAGCGGCCTGTTTTACTCAGTCTTTACGGGAGTTGCCCATGAGCGCAGTCAATCGCGCAGCGGTGGAGGCCGTCCTCCGCCAGTACACCGACCCTTATTTGAATCAGGATCCGGTGAGTGCCGGATGCATCCGCAATATTGAAATTCAGGGCGAACGCGTCAGTGTTCAGCTCGAGTTGGGCTATGCCGCCGGCTTGTTCAAAAGCGGGTGGGCGCAAATTCTGCAAATGGCCATCGAGAATATGGATGGCGTGACCTCGGCCAAGGTTGAAGTCAATTGCGTGATTGCTGCGCACAAGGCCCAGGCGCAAATCCCGGGTCTGGCCAATGTGAAGAACATCGTTGCCGTAGCTTCTGGCAAGGGTGGGGTGGGTAAATCCACTACTGCAGCCAACCTGGCACTGGCGCTGGCTCGTGAAGGTGCGCGGGTCGGGATTCTGGATGCAGATATCTATGGTCCGAGCCAGGGCGTGATGTTTGGCATCGCTGAAGGCACCCGGCCGAAGATTCGCGATCAAAAGTGGTTTGTGCCCATTGAAGCCCATGGCGTTGAAGTCATGTCGATGGCGTTTCTGACCGACGACAATACGCCGATGGTCTGGCGCGGTCCGATGGTGTCGGGTGCGCTGCTGCAGCTAGTGACGCAAACGGCCTGGAACGACCTTGATTACCTGGTTATTGATATGCCACCGGGTACCGGTGATATCCAGTTGACCCTGGCACAGAAAGTCCCGGTAACGGGATCGGTGATTGTGACCACTCCGCAGGATTTGGCCTTGCTGGACGCGCGCAAGGGTGTCGAGATGTTCCGCAAGGTGAACATTCCGGTGCTGGGCGTAGTGGAGAATATGGCGGTACACATTTGCTCGAACTGTGGTCATGCAGAGCATCTGTTTGGCGAGGGCGGTGGCGAGAAGCTGGCGACTCAATATGGCGTTGAGGTACTGGCCTCGCTGCCGTTGTCGATGGAAATCCGCGAGCAGGCCGATAACGGCAAGCCAACGGCGATTGCCGACCCAGATAGCCCGATTGCACTGATCTATCAGGAATTGGCCCGTCAGGTGGGCGCACGTATTGTTTTGCATGAAGCTGCTTCGCAGGCCATGCCGACCATTACCACCAGCGACGACTGATTCTTGCTTGATACGGGTTTGCCTGATGCATCGAGGTGATGCTATCGCGGGCAAGCCCGGCTCCCACTGGAGTTGCCATACCCATGACAGCGGGTATTGGTGGGGGCGGGTTATTGCGGGGATAAAAAAACCCCGCTTTTAAGGGCGGGGTTTTTTACTGGATCAGAACAAGTTAGATAACTTGAACTTCCTCAGCTTGCATGCCTTTCTGACCGCGGGTAGCGATGAAAGAAACCTGTTGGCCTTCTTTCAGGCTTTTGAAGCCGTCGGATTGGATTGCTTTGAAGTGAACAAACAGGTCGTCACCGGATTGTGGAGTGATGAAGCCGAAGCCTTTTTCATCGTTGAACCACTTAACGGTACCAGTTTGGCGATTAGACATGGTGTAACTCCTTGAACAAAGATAACTGCGACGCAGGAAAAGCCCTGGCCGAGACTGAGTGCAAAGAGCAGGAAAAATTCTTGGAGATGGTTGGATCGAAATTCAACATATCGTGTAGAGATTCTCAGTGACACAAGCAACACAGTGGCGCCACCTTAACGCTTTTTTACGAACGTGCAAAGGGTCTTTGCGAAGGATTGTTTAAAAACGTGACTGACGGTTGCCTCTGCGCCCTGTATTCACGGCATCTACAGCTATTTTTGATATTTTTGTCCCATACTTTTGAACCGGACCCTAGGGGGCGGTAAGATGCCCGACAGAATTTTCTACCTCGCTATTCAGGACACCCGCCATGAGCATCAAACCGGACAAGTGGATTCGCCGCATGGCGCAAGAGCACGGCATGATCGAACCTTTCGTCGAGCGTCAGGTGCGTGAAGAAGGCGAAAACCGCCTGATTTCCTACGGCGTATCGAGTTACGGCTACGACGTTCGTTGCGCAAATGAATTCAAAGTGTTCACCAATATCAATTCGGCGACCGTTGATCCGAAGAACTTCGACGCGGGCAGCTTTGTTGATGTCATCAGCGACGTGTGCATCATTCCGCCCAACTCCTTCGCGCTGGCGCGCACCGTTGAGTACTTCCGTATTCCACGTAACGTGCTGACCATCTGCCTGGGTAAAAGCACCTACGCACGTTGCGGCATCATCGTTAACGTGACGCCGCTTGAGCCCGAGTGGGAAGGCCATGTAACGCTGGAGTTCTCCAACACCACGACATTGCCAGCCAAGATTTACGCCAACGAAGGCGTGGCGCAGATGCTGTTCTTCGAATCGGATGAAGAGTGTGAAGTGTCGTACAAGGACCGTGGCGGCAAGTATCAGGGCCAGCGCGGCGTGACTTTGCCACGCACCTGACGAACAGAAGGAATTCTTGAGCGATAAAGCACTCTATTGAGTGTATTTCCGGTTACGCATCCAGCGAGCCGGATCATCGCTCAGGAGTGCCTCATGAAGATTGATCCGAGTATCCGCGCCCAAATGGCAAGCCTTGAGCCTAATCAGGTAGGGTTACTGGCGTGGTCTCTGCTCGCCTTTCCCGAGTTACATGCAGGTGGCATCCCCGGCCAGCCTGACCCTGATACCCCGCAACCGATCGAACCGGAGCCAGGCGTGCCCACACTGCCTGACGAGCCACCACCTGCCCCGATTGCCTGAACCTGTATTGCCTCAAGGAGAGAGCAGATAACCACTGCGATAAGCTTCTTGGCCCGCCACGTGGGCAATCACCATGCCTGCGGTGGCCATTCGCTGAAGCGTGCGGGCGTAGAGCAATCCAGCGTTGGTGCAGTACACCGGGGTGAGTCGGTCGCTGATCGGGTCAATGACCTCTGCAATCAGTTGGCCAGCGTTGAGATAGTCCCCAGGTTTGGCACTGAACACCAGTAACCCGCCAACAGGGGTCGCTACTGGCTCTACGCCAGCCAGGGGCGTCGCGGGGTAGAGCAGGGCAGGCAAAGGGCTGGACTCACCGTCAATCGCGCCAAAATCGATCAGGTAGTCAATCAGCGCCTGACAGTCGTGCTCGGCATGCTTGTGGCTGACGTCGCCCAGACCACGCAATTCCAACGTGACGGAAAAACCACCTTGCGGAATGGCGAAACAATGCTCGAAACGTTGTTGTAATTTCCACCACAGCAGGGTGAAACATTCATCGAACGACAGACCGCCGGAGTCCGTCGCCAGCAGGCTGGCTTGGGCTCCGAGGTAGCGCGCCAGCGGTTCGACCTGCTGCCAGGCCTCAGGGGTGGTGTACAGATGAGCCACAGCCTCATAGTCGCAATGCAGATCGAGCACCACATCAGCGTCGCAGGCCAGCGTTTGCAATATCAGGCGTTGCGAATGCAGCTGTGTTGTTGGCACTTGCGCGGCCAACATCTCGCGCAAGTGGCGACGAATCAACTGCAGATTGTGCGCGGGATCGTTGTTTAACTTTCCTTCAAGCTCATCACCGATTTGCTCACTGAGATCCAGGAAGTTTCGATTGAAATTTTGCCCGCTTTGCAGCTCATAACGGCCCAGCGGGATATCCATCAGCACCTGGTCCAGGCCCGCCGGATTGGCCACCGGTACCAGCACTATTTCACTCCGCAGTCGCCCCGCCGCTTCCAGTTCGGCCAGGCGCTGCTTGAGGTGCCAGGCCACCAGCATGCCCGGCAGCTCATCAGCATGCAGCGAGGCCTGAATATAGACCTTGCCCTGCGGCAGGGAAGGTCCGTAGTGAAAGCTGTGAATATGACGTTCAGTACCCGGCACAGGCGCCAGCAAGGGGTGAATTTGATGTCGCTGCATGGTGACGTCCTTGTGAGCCGGGTGGGACAGCGCTTGCCAGCCATTTGTGCAGTAAAGGTCAGTTACTTTCCGGGCACCAGGGTCAGGCGGGTCTTGCCGTAGGCTTTGTCGAAGTTCTGCGGCTGCATCGGGAAGCTGATGTACTGCCCTTTGAGCCACGGGTCTATGCCGTCGGTGTAGTGCGGGCTGGCCGGGTTGCTGGATTGCCCGGTGCTGTTTTGCCCCATCATCGGTTCGATTTGCCCGAAGTCGACGATCATGCGCATTGCCGGAATCAGCGTAGCGTCGAAGCTTGAGCCCGCGATGTTGTAAGCCGCGGTGTTCAGCGTGGTGTGATCGCCGCCTGCCATGACCGGGCCGTAAACCGTCTGGCCATTGGCATTACTCCACACGTAGCGATGTAACTTGCCCCACTGCCACGCCCTGTGGTCGCTGCCCAGCAACGTGTCGCCGGTGCTGATGGCGCCAGCCAGGCTGCGGGCCAGAATGGCTGGTTTGTCTTCTTTTTGCGGGGTGCGGATGTCGTCCCAGAAGGGGCTGTCCTCGCGGCCGAGCAAGTGGTCTGCCAGAGCCGAGTACGACAGATTGCTGTTGGCGACAAATGCCTTCCAGCTGGCGCTGCTCTCGGGGCCCAGTTCATCAAGGAAGATTTGCCGGGTACTTTCCTGCAAAAACAGTTCGTACAAAGCTGCATCGGCCGAGGTAGGGCTGAGTTTTCCGTCGAAAGCCATCAATCGGCCAAGAGCTTCGCGGGCTTTCGCCTGCTCGGCTGCGGGCATTGCCGCGATCGCCTGTTTGAGTGGTTGCGCCATGCCGGGTGCGGCCAGCATGGTTTTCAGCTTGGCCGCAAACAGGGTGGTTTGGTCGTACTGCATCGCGATCATGCTGCGTGCATCCTGCTTGCCGCTGCCTGCCAACTGCGCAAGGCGCTCGCCGCGTTCAGGCGCTAGCCACGAGTTGGACAGTTGCATGCCGTAGCCATAGGCGGCCGTGCGCTGGTTGGCCGTGCCCAGCCAGCCTTGGGCCGGGTCCTGATCGTAGGGGTGCAGCATCGGGTCGGCGTAACCCTCCCAGTCGTAGCGGCTGTCCCAGCCCGGGGACGGGAACAGGCCAAGGCCTTCGCGGCGATTGGGGTAGAGCCCGGTTACTTGCCAGCCAATGTGATTGGCGTCGGCGTACATTAAATTCAGCGCTACAGCGCGGATTTCGCGACTGGCGTCCGAGGCTTTTTCGCTGTCCTGGGCGCGGGACAGGTCGAAAAATGCATCAAGCGACTTGTCGCCCTTCAAGTCCGGTGTTTGCAGGGCAAGGCCAAGGCTGCTGTTCAGCGCATTGGGGCTGCCTACGGCGCTATTGAGCAGCGGCCCGTGGCGGGTTTCGTAAATGGCCTCGCGAATCGGGCGCTGGCCTTTGACGAAGAAGGTTTCGTTGCGCACCGTTGCCGGTAGCCATTTTCCGTCAGCCAAGTAGTACAGACTGTTGCCTTGGCGTTTGAGTTTTTCCAGGAACACGTCCTGGTTGTCGCCCATGGCCATGCTCATGCCCCATGCCACCTTGCCGTTGAAACCGGCAAACAGGGTCGGCAAGCCTGCGATGGTTGCCCCCGCAGCCTGGTATTTAGGCGCGCGAATTTGTACGTAAGTCCATGCCGAAGGTACGCCGATGGGCTGGTGGATATCGTTGGCCAGCAGGCTTTTGCCACTGCGGCTGCGCTGCGGGCCAATTGCCCAGTCACTCGATGCTGTGACCCCGGGCAGGCTCAGTTGTGTCACCTGTTCAAGGGCTTGGGCCACTGCATTCAAACCTTGCAGCTGGCTACCCAGGGCCAGGCCTTTGAGCTTGTCGGCTTCGCCGGTGGGCAGGGCTTCGTTGGGATAGGTCGGTGTCAGCCACGCCAGTTTTTCAGTACCGGCTTTTTGTGCCAGTACCAGCGAGTTGAGTTCTTCTTGCAGATTGACCGACATCCCGAAGTTCAGCAGGCTGAAAATCAGCGCCGAGTCTTCAGGTTTCCAGTATTCGACTGTATAGCTGGCTTGCGCGAGATCAGCCGGGAGCTTGTCGCGGTAGCGGAACAGGTAGGCGTTGACCCCACGGGCGTAGACCTCGAAAAACTTTTTAAGGCGCGGGGACGAACTTTTATACAGTTCGTCAGCGTTCTTTTTCAGATTGATGCTGCGCATCAACCGGTCGCTTTCCAATGCATCGGCACCGTTCAACTCGGCCAGCCTGCCTTGTGCCAGCAAGCGCAAGCGCACCATCTGGCTGATACGGTCGCCGGCGTGTACGTAACCCAAGGTGAACAGGGCGTCATGAAAACTGCTGCTTTCGATCAGCGGCATACCCTGGCTGTTGCGGCGCACCGAGACATTTTGCGCCAGCCCTTTGAGCGGTTGCATGCCAGAGGTTGGCACCAGGCTTTCAACGGAATGAGTGTTTATCTGGCAACCGGTCAAGCCCAACAGGCTGGCCACTGCCGCGGCAACGCCGAACCGGGGTAGAAAATGAGTAAGGGCTGGCGAGGCCATGGCAAAGCTCCTGCGGGGGTGGTGTCATCGAAAGCCGCTACGTTAGTGAGGCCGATGACACCGTGCAAGCGCTATCTTGGGGTGTTGAAGTGCCTTGCCGTGCGCGAAAACTGTAGCCGCTGCCCAATGCTGCGATAAGGTCCTAAGGGCCTTCACATCACAGAGCCGCTCCGCGGCCCATCGCAGCCTGCGGCAGCGGCTACACACAGCCTGATTTGGTTACTTGGGCGGGTTGATTTTATCTACCAGCGCGTAGGCACGTTCTGTTGCTGGGCGCGCCTTGACGCGGTGGAACCACACCTTCAATGCCGGGAAGTCATCCAGGTTCTGGCCCTGGAATTCATGGGGCACGATCCACGGGTAAATCGCCATATCGGCGATGCTGTACTCGGCTCCAGCGACAAATTCCCGGCCTTCCAGCTGTTTGTTCAAAACGCGATACAGGCGGGCGGTTTCATCGGTGTAGCGTTTGATCGCATAAGGGATTTTTTCAGGCGCGAAGCGATTGAAGTGATGATTTTGCCCGGCCATTGGCCCCAGGCCGCCCATCTGCCAGAACAGCCACTGCAGTGCCATTTGCCGACCGCGCAGATCCTGGGGCAAAAACTGCCCGGTTTTTTCCGCGAGGTATAACAGGATGGCGCCGGATTCAAACAGCGACAGCGGTTCGCCGCCATCTGCCGGTGCCTGATCGACAATGGCAGGAATACGATTGTTCGGGGCAATCTTGAGAAAATCCGCAGCAAACTGTTCGTTTTTGCCGATATTGATCGGGTGAACCTTGTAGGGCAGGCCAGCTTCTTCAAGAAACAATGAGACTTTGTGGCCGTTGGGCGTGGTCCAGTAATAAAGATCGATCATGAAGGGCTCCAGAAGGGGATTTTCACGCAGCTACATGGGCTGTCAGTTTTACTCCCAAAAGCGCGTCGGATGAAAGCAAGTGCTGGCTTCTGAAGCGGATTTTTCATAAAGCAAAAACACAAACGCCGCACGTGCTCAAGGCAGGTGCGGCGTGTGCAGGGCTTCCGGAAGGATCAGGCGCCGTGGCACTTCTTGAATTTTTTGCTGCTGCCGCATGGGCATGGATCGTTGCGGCCAACGTCTTTCAGCTCGTTGCGCACAGGCTCTTGAGGTGCATGGCCGCAATGCGGGCCATGTACATGACCGTTGTCGTGGTCATGGGTGTGACCATGATCATGATCGTGGTTGCAGTCGGGGCCATGAACGTGGGGTTGTTGGGTCATTGCTCAATCACTCTGGAATAAAATCGCCGGGGATTATCTCGCCTTTACGCGTCAGGTGCACGTCGTAACCGTAGAACAGGCCGGTTTCCAGCGTGCCCTCGAATCGATACGGGATGGGCCGGTCAGGTGATTCCAGCAATTTGACCAGCGGGCGCACATGTGGCCAAAGATTGGTACGCACAGGGATCACGAAATCTGCGTGGCTGTTGGGCTCCACGCTGAACCACTTTTCATGCTCGCCTTCAGTCAGTTTTATCGTGCCCAAGTACACGGTGTAGCTCAAGCCGCGCACCGTAAGGGTCGAGTCATTCGGGTTGTCTACCCGGAAATGCAGCTTGAAGCGTTGCTCCAGCAGCTTGGCCTGAACCAGTTCAACCTTCACCAGGTGCACGTCAGGGTCTTTGTTGCCTGAATCGAACCAGGAACTGCATCCCGACAGCATCAGGATCATAGCCAGGGCAATTGTTTTTGTTATTCGAGCCCGAGATTCCATTCCTTACTCCTGAGAGAGCGTGCCCCTGATCAGTCTATTGACCGAAAAAGCCGGCACAGCATTTTTTGAATTTAAGACCACTGGAGCATGGGCAGGCATCGTTGCGCCCGACTTTGAGCGGTACGGTGGGGTCGATGAAGAACCAGCGCCCTGAACTTTGCACAAATGACGAGCGTTCGCGGTGGCTGTGTTCGCCGTTGGCGTCGTGCCAGCGCGCAGTGAAGGTCACAAACCCATGTTCAGGCTGGCCGCCGAACACTTCGCTGTTTTCAACGGTCAACCCCAACCAGGTGCTCTGCGCGCTCCAGTCGGCAATAGCCTGGAGATCCAGCCCGGCTTGCTGCACAGGCAATGTGGTGCTGACCAGATAATCAATCAGCCCCAACACATAGGCGCTGTAACGCGAGCGCATCAGCGTTTCTGCGCTTGGGGCCGGGTGCCCGTCGTGATAATGCCCACAGCAGGCGTCCAGCAAATTGCCGCTGCCACAGGGGCAAATGGATGTACTCATTGGGTTACCACCAATACTTGCCGAAGTTTTCCGGGTTGGCCCAAAACCTGGCATTGAGCCAGTCTGGTACTTGTTTGTACTCGCGTAGGTCGTAAGTAAATAGGGTCAGTACTTGTTCGTCACGCTGAAAACGCTCATTGCTTTGTAGGGCAAGAGAGAAAAAGTCGGTTTCTTTCCAATCGCAGGCTGCCAGGTCTGCCAGTACGGCGATGCGACTGGCATTCAGGTTGCGAATTCCGCCCAGCAGTTCCAGCCCTGTGCGCTTTGGCAGGTGTTCCAGGCAATCGATCACCAGTGCCAGGTCAAAGCGTTGTGCCGCCAGGTCCTGTGGCAAGGCGCCGGGGGCTGCTTGGGCGACCAGTGCCTCGGGGTGCGCGGCCTGAAAGGCGGCCAGTGCCGGGAAGTTGCTGGCGCCGACGACCAGCAGGCGCTGTGGCGCATAGCGATCAAGCAGTGCTGCCAGCGCTTGTTGGGGCGTACGCGTGGAAATATCGAGCGTCATTGAAAATCCTCAATCAGAGTGCTCAAGACTAGCCTGTGCGGGCCTCGCGGCCTAGACCCGTACTGTCACGATGCTGGCGCTTCCTTCAACCCGGGTCTTTACTTTCGGAGCATCGGCCAAACGCCGACCCCTCAGGAGAGACCCTAATATGAGCATCATCAGGACAGCAGTACCTTTGATTGTTCTCACCAGTGTGTTGACGGGCTGTGCCGGTTTACAAAAAACCGACTGGCCTACCTGTGCCGCAGTCGGTGGTGTAGGAGGAGCGGCGTTGGGTGCAATAAAAAGCTCCGCCTGGGCCGGGGGTGGCGCCGTGTTTGGTGCGGGTATGGCCGCAGCGTATTGCTGGGTACACGGCGACGGCGATGCGGACGGTGATGGCGTCCCTGACAGCCGCGACAAGTGCCCTGACACGCCTAAAGGGGTGACAG
Source organism: Pseudomonas fragi (assembly GCF_025426255.1). Lineage (GTDB taxonomy): Bacteria > Pseudomonadota > Gammaproteobacteria > Pseudomonadales > Pseudomonadaceae > Aquipseudomonas > Aquipseudomonas kulmbachensis. Next base: position 1,069,115 of record NZ_CP104861.1, read on the forward strand.
TCGATGCCGCGGGCTGCCCGATAGTGGCAGTGGTTGTGGTTGAAACCGTGGTGGTTAAGGAGGAAACCATCGTGGTGCGTGACGTTCATTTCGAATTTAACTCCGCCAAACTGACCGCTGCCGACAAGGACAAACTGAATGTCATTGCCGCACGTCTGAAAAAAGACGCTGCCAATGCTCAGCTTAAAGTCACGGGTTATACCGACAGCGTCGGTAGCGACAGCTATAACCTGAAACTGTCCAAAGAGCGCGCCCACTCGGTGGTCGAGTACTTGATCGACAGTGGCATCCCGCGCAGCCAGTTTGTCTCCGTGGCCGGTGCGGGCGAGTCGAACCCGGTTGCCAGCAACCACACCCCGGAGGGTCGTGCCCAAAATAGACGGACCGAGATTCAGATCATTCGTTAAAAAGGCACTGGGTGACAAGGTTCGCCGCAAGCTTGATCGGTAAGGTCAAACCCGCGGCGAATCTTTTTGTAAAGGTATCTGGCGTCGTGCTCCTGCAAGCCGTTAATGTGCGTCCAAAGAAAAATGCGAAGGCGGATATATGAAGGTGCTTTGGGGGCTGGGGAAGGCATTGACGCTGATGTTTTGGGGGCTGGTACTGATCAATCTGTTCAAGCCCTTGATCAACCCGTTCGATTTATTGATTAACCTCGTCGGTAGCCTGTTGCTGCTGGTTCATGTGCTTGAGGTACTGCTGTTCAAAAGCCGCCTGCAGGGTCGCCCGCATCCCTGGCGTGATCGCCTGCTGATGCTTGTGTTTGGTTTTTTCCATGCTCATATCCTTCCAACCTCCTGCGAACGAGACGCCAGCCATGCGTAAGTTGTGTTTGTTGGCCGCCTTGTGCAGCCCTTTTGCCCACGCTGATGTAGTACTGGTTGCAGCCAACTCGCTGATGCGCCTGCCCGCTAATGCCAGTGTGTTGCACCTGGAAAAACTGGATGTAGCTGACTACGGCACGTTGCTGATTCCGGCCGGAGTTACCCAGGTCAATATCGACCAGCTGCAGTTGGGCCGTGAAGCACGTATCACCCTGGTGCCGTCCGAGCGCGCAATCGAGTTGCGCGTGGCTCACGCGCAATTGGGCGAAGGCAGCCAAATCAATGCCCGTGGCGCTCCCGGGACCTTCGAAAAACCTGCTCGGCCAGCGCGTGATCTGAGCTTGCGCATTGAGTCGCTGCAAGCACCGCAACTGTCCATCGATGCCCGTGGCGGTACGGGGGCGCCGGGTTTTGTCGGACTTGATGGTGGTAACGGTGATGAGCCTGGTTGCACCTGGGGTTCGGCGGGTTCCGGAGCCGATGGCGACAACGGTGGCAATGGTCATCCGGGTGCGGCTGGGGGACAGGTGCGAGTCGAACTGCCTCGCGACTACCCGGCCGAGCAGGTTAGCGTGCGGGTAGACGGTGGTGCGGGCGGTAAACCCGGTGAGGCAGGGCGCCCGGGCGCAGGCGGAAAATCCAAAGGCTGTATTGTCTACAGCACCGATGGCGGTAAATCGGGTCGCGCAGGCCTGGTCGGGCAACCGGGTGACGTCGGTACAGCCGGCGCGGTGACTATTCAGCGGTTGTAACCCGTGCCGTACGCAAAAAATGTGTAGCAGCTGCCGAAGGAACGAGGCTGCGTTCGAGCGCGAAGCGGTCGTAAACCCTGAGAGTCGGGTTTAACTGATATAGCGCAATTTCTGATTTTGCGACTGCTTCGCAGCCGGACGCAGCCTCGTTCCTTTGGCAGCTGCTACAAGTTGTTATTCTTAAAACCCCGGCCGTGCCGCGGCAATCGTCACCAACACCAGCCCCACAATCAGGTTGCACCCCACCAGGCGCCGAATCCGGCCCATCACCACAGCTCCTTCAGCCCACGCCTGAGCTTCGACGGCTTTGCGCAATTCAGGCAGTTGCAGTGACTGAATGCGGATAAACAAGGCCACCATCACTATGTACAACCCCATCATGATTTGCACATAGCGCGGGGCCGTTTCAAAACCGTTAAAGCGCATCTGTAACAGGCCCACACCGCTTATCGGCAAAATCACCACCGCGATCCATACCCAGACAAAAAAACGTTGAAACACTTCAACCCACAGCTTTAACCGCGCAGGGCCTTCAAGGGCCGTGATAGCCGCTGGGCGCAGGATCATCCAGGCGAAAAACATGCCGCCCACCCAGATCAAGGCGGCCAATACATGCAGGCTGTAGGTGAGAGCAAAGGCAGTCATGGGGGTACTCCGTTCGGCGCGGGATGAATTAGCGGGGTATGATAGCGGCCATTCGAACCACTGAAAATTTATCCAGCGTTTCTTGCGCCCGAAGAATCATGATTAGTACCGAACTCAAAACCCAGATCCAGGGCGCTTACTCGCGTTTTCTCGAATCCAAGAGCCTCAAGCCACGTTACGGTCAGCGGTTGATGATCGCTGAAGTGGCGAAAGTGCTGGGCGATATCGACACCGACGAAGAAAACCACCGCAGTGGCGACCCGGCTGTGGTCGCCGTTGAGGCGGGCACCGGTACCGGTAAAACCGTGGCTTACTGCCTGGCAGCGATTCCTGTGGCCAAGGCTGCAGGCAAGCGGCTGGTAGTTGCCACGGCGACCGTCGCGCTGCAAGAACAGATCGTCTACAAGGACCTTCCCGACCTGATGCGTAACAGCGGGCTGAATTTCAGCTTTGCGCTGGCCAAAGGTCGTGGGCGCTATATGTGCCTGTCCAAACTCGACATGCTGCTGCAAGAGGGCCACGCGCAAACCGCGACGGCGCAGCTGTTTGAAGAGGAAGGCTTCAAGATTGAAGTCGATGAGGCCAGCCAGAAGCTGTTTACCAGCATGATCGAGAAGCTGGCCGGCAACAAATGGGACGGCGACCGCGACAGCTGGCCCCAGGCACTTGAAGATCAGGACTGGGCGCGTCTGACCACCGATCACAGTCAATGCACCAACCGTCACTGCCCCAACTTCGGCCAGTGTGCCTTCTACAAGGCCCGTGAAGGCATGAGTAAGGTGGACGTGATCGTCACCAACCACGACATGGTGCTGGCGGACCTCGCCCTGGGCGGCGGCGCGGTGTTGCCTGACCCGCGTGACACGGTCTACGTGTTCGACGAAGGCCATCACCTGCCTGACAAGGCCATTGGCCATTTCGCCCATTACACCCGTTTGCGCTCTACGGCCGACTGGCTTGAGCAAACCGCCAAAAACCTCACCAAACTGCTTGCCCAGCATCCGTTGCCGGGCGATCTGGGGCGTTTGTTGGAGCAAGTGCCGGAGCTGGCCAAAGAGATCAAGGCCCAGCAACAGTTCATGTTCACAGCCTGTGAGCAAATTGCCGACTTTAAAGTAGGCGAAGAGCCTGAGGGCCGTGAGCGCCCGCGCCATCGCTTTATCGGCGGCTTGATTCCCGATCACATGCGTGAAATGGGCATCGAACTGAAAAAGGGCTTTTCGCGCCTGACCGATCTGTTCACCCGGCTGACCGAGATTCTCAAGGACGGCATGGACGGTGAGGTCAACATCGGCATCACCAGCAACCAGGCCGAAGAGTGGTATCCGCTGTTTGGCAGCCTGCTGTCCCGTGCCCAGGGCAACTGGGAGTTATGGACCGCGTTTACCGTCGAAGACCCTGAAGACAACCCGCCAATGGCTCGGTGGCTGACCTTGGCTGAAAGCGGTTCGCTGTTTGATATCGAAGTCAACGCGAGCCCGATCCTGGCTGCTGAAATGTTGCGCCGTAACCTGTGGAACGTGGCCTATGGGGTGCTCGTTACATCGGCAACCCTGACTGCGCTGGGCACTTTCGATCGATTCCGCATGCGTGCGGGTCTGCCAAAAACCGCTGTAACGGCGGTGGTGCCAAGCCCTTTCCATCACGCCGATGCAGGGGTGTTGCGAGTGCCGGACCTCAAGGCTGACCCGCGCGACGCCACAGCCCACACGGCGGCGATCATTCGCGAGCTGCCTGGTCTGGTCGAAGGCTCGCGGGGCACGCTGGTGCTGTTTTCATCGCGCAAGCAAATGCAGGACGTATTCGACGGCCTGGAGCGTGACTGGCGTAAACAGGTGTTTATCCAGGGCAACCTGTCCAAGCAGGAGACCCTCAACAAACACAAGGCGCGGGTCGATGGCGGAGACTCCAGCGTGCTGTTCGGGCTGGCCAGTTTCGCCGAGGGTGTGGACTTGCCCGGCGCCTACTGCGAACACGTAGTGATTGCCAAAATTCCGTTTTCGGTGCCGGATGATCCGGTCGAAGCGGCCTTGGCCGAGTGGATCGAAGCGCGGGGCGGCAATCCCTTCATGGAGATTTCGGTGCCCGACGCTTCGCTCAAGCTGGTACAGGCTTGCGGGCGTCTGCTGCGAACCGAACAGGACCGCGGCACCATCACTTTGCTGGATCGGCGACTGGTCACTCAGCGCTACGGCAAAGCGATTCTTAATGCACTGCCGCCATTCAGGCGCGAAATTTCTTAAGCGCGAGTCGGCGTTATCGTCGACTTTGCTGTCTATGCTTTGACTTTCACCACCTCACAGGTCCGTTTTCGGCCGTTTGGGAGAACCAGATCCATATGATTCGCCGTTCGCTGTCTGCTGTTTTTGCGTTGCTGGTTACGACCCCGTTACTGGCGGCGCCTGCTGGTCAACAAACCCTGTTCAATTTCGTTCGCCCGGCCGATGTAGTGCAAGTGGCAACCGTGGATGCGAGTTTGCCGCAATACAATGCGGAGCAAACGGCCGAAGGCGAAGTGCTGCGTCGTGTGATCTTTAACCCGGCTGCAGCGCCAAGCCTGCGTTTAACGCCGCAAACCGGGGTGTGGGACTGGTCGCAGTCGGGGATGATGACCCTGCGCATCCAGAACGCCATGAACTGGGCGCTCACTCTGGACGTGACCGTACAAAGCAGTAACGGCAAAACCCTGATCAGCCGCGTCGACCTGCCTGCAGGCCCGGCGCAGACGCTGCTGTTGCCATTGAAGGCCAATACGCCGCATAGCCAGGGCATGCGCGCTGGTCCGCCGATGCCGATGACAGTTGATGGTCAGCGCATTTTGCTGGCCAGCAGCCAGGGTGAAATTGATCTGAGCCAAGTGGTCTCTGTGAGCTTGTCGATACCGCAACCGACCGCCGCGCAAAGTATTCTGCTGGAGCGCTTTGGGGTGCAGGACGGCGATGGCGTGATCAAGGCCGTGTATGGCTCGATTGTCGACGGCTATGGCCAGTCGACCCGGGCCAAATGGCCTGAGCGAATTGCCAATGACGACCAGCTCAAGGCCGCGGCAGCCAAGGAACAGCAGCAAATCAAGGGTTGGCTGGCCAGCCGTGCTGACCAGGACAAGTTTGGCGGCTGGCTCAAGGGCCCGGCATTTGACGCGACCGGTTTCTTTCGTACCGAAAAACGCAATGGCCGCTGGAACCTGATCACTCCTGAAGGCCACCCGTTTTACTCGTTGGGCCTGAACTCAGTAACGGCCAGCGATAGCCAGACCTACGTTGCAGGGCGTGAATGGATGTTCACCGACTTGCCAAAGGACGGTACTGCACTGGCCGGCTATTACGGTGCCGGGAACAATAACAACGGTAATGGTGCCTCGCAGGGACGTGGTTTTAACGCTGGGCGCTGGTACAACTTCTATGGCGCCAACCTGCAACGGATCTATGGCGAGCCTTGCGTAACAGCCAAGACAGAACCTGGCAGTGACCCTGCCATTCCGTGTGCGCCGCAAGTCTTTGATGCCAAACGCTGGCAAACCCATACCCTGGATCGCCTGCAAGCCTGGGGGTTCAACACGATTGGTAACTGGAGCGACCCGCAACTGGGCCTCAATGATCGTGTGCCTTACACCTTGCCGTTGTCGATTGTTGGCGACTACACCAGCATCAGTACCGGTACTGACTGGTGGGGCGGCATGCCTGATCCGTTTGACCCGCGCTTTGCCATGGCCACCGAGCGTGCCGTGGCCATTGCCGCGCGTGACCATCGGGATGATCCCTGGTTGATTGGCTACTTTGCCGACAACGAACTGGCCTGGGCTGGCCCGGGAGATGACCCTAAGTCGCGTTATGCGCTGGCCTTTGGCACTCTGCGCATGACCACCGACGCACCGGCCAAGCGTGCATTTCTCAAGCAGTTACGCGACAAGTACCGCAACCAGCAAGGTCTGTCCAAGGCCTGGGGTGTCGATATTCCGGCGTGGGAACTGATGGAAGATCCGGGCTTCGAGGCGCCTTTGCCTAATGCCGAGCACCCGGAAATCGAAGCTGACTATAAGTACTTCCAAAAAGTTTTCGCCGACACCTACTTCAAGACCATTTCCGATTCGCTGAAATGGCATGCCCCGAATCACTTGCTGCTGGGCGGGCGCTTCGCCGTCAGCACCCCAGAAGCCGTAGAATCCTGTGCCAAGTACTGTGATGTCCTGAGTTTCAACTTCTATACCCTGCAACCGCAGGACGGCTACGACTTCGCCAAACTGCGCGAACTGGACAAACCGGTGATGATTACCGAGTTCAACTTCGGTTCCCGCGACCGTGGCCCGTTCTGGGGGGGTGTGACCGAGGTGGCCAACGAAGATGCCCGTGGCCCGGCTTACAGTAAATTTCTCAAACAGGCCGTGGCTGAGCCATCGATTGTCGGCGTGCACTGGTTCCAGTATCTGGACCAGCCTGTAACCGGCCGCTTGCTGGATGGCGAGAACGGCCACTTCGGCATGATCGGCATTACCGACTTGCCGTTTACCGGCTTTGTTGACAGCGTGCGCAAGGCTAACCTGCAAGCTCTTGACCAGTTGAGCCAGGAAGCAGCAAAAGCTCAGACCCAAGCTGAAAAAACAGTAAAAGCCCCGGTGCATGCCTCTGATGATGGCAGTGGCGGGAGCTCTGGCGCGGGACATGCTGGGGGGCACTCGGGTAAAGGTCACTAAGCCTGCAACCATGCGTTATGGCTTGGGCACCAAAAAATCTGCAGCGCGGGGTCTACGCCTCGCTTTAAGCGGGATTTGTGCCCGGCAGGGTTTACCTTTTTCACAAAAAAACCACTCCGGTGCTGATACTTTGCGCGCCGACTCATCAGCGCACAAAAATTGTGCGCTCTGAGCTGTTTGCTCTGTTTCAAAATCTTACTGGTGCTGGAACAATGCACGCCTTGTAGAGCCATGCTTGATCCAGGAGGTGCGGGTGCAGATTCAGGGTTTTCACGACCTTAAGTTCGAAACAGTACGCGAAGCGTTTGCCGATCTTTTTAATGATCCGCAAGAGCGCGGCGCAGCACTGTGCATCCAGATCGGTGGCGAAACAGTACTCGACTTGTGGGCCGGTACGGCTGACAAGGACGGTGAGCAACCGTGGCATACAGACACTATTGCGAATCTGTTTTCCTGTACCAAAACCTTTACCGCTGTCACCGCGCTGCAATTGGTGGAAGAGGGCAAGCTGGAACTCGATGTTCCCGTGGCTCGCTACTGGCCTGAGTTTGCGGCTGCGGGCAAAGAATCCATCACGCTGCGCCAGTTGCTGAGCCATCGGGCCGGCTTGCCGGCGTTGCGTGAGTTAATGCCGCCTGCGGCGTTATATGAATGGCAGACCATGGTTGATGCGCTGGCCGCTGAAGCTCCTTGGTGGACGCCTGGCGAAGGTCACGGTTATGCCGCGATCACTTATGGCTGGCTGGTGGGCGAGTTGATTCGTCGTGCCGACGGTCGCAGTGCCGGTCAGTCGATCATGGCGCGCACAGCCCGGCCGCTGGGGCTGGACTTTCATGTCGGGCTGGCGGACGAGGAGTTTTACCGGGTGGCCCATATTGCTCGGAGCAAGGGCACTATGGGGGATGCGGCAGCGCAGCGTCTGTTGAAGGCGATGATGAACGAGCCGACATCCATGAGCACTCGGGCGTTCACTAATCCGCCCTCGATCATGACCAGCACCAATAAGCCGGAGTGGCGCCGGATGGAACAGCCTGCCGCCAATGGGCATGGCAATGCCCGTAGCCTGGCTGGTTTCTATAGTGGTTTGCTCGATGGCAGCCTGCTCGAAGCCGAGATGCTTGAGCAACTGACCCGCGAGCATAGCCTCGGCGAGGATAAAACCCTGCGCACCCAGACCCGTCTTGGACTGGGTTGCATGCTGGATCAGCCGACCGTGCCTAACGCGACCTTCGGCCTTGGTCCAAAGGCTTTTGGCCATCCTGGTGCGGGTGGGTCGATCGGCTTTGCCGACCCGGACCGAGAGGTAGCCTTTGGTTTTGTGACTAATACTCTGGGGCCTTATGTCTTGATGGACCCACGGGCGCAAAAGCTGGTGAGTGTCTTGGCTCAGTGCCTATAACAGGAGATTTGTAGGCCGTAGGTCGGAACTCTGTAGCTTTTCTGTTTTCAATACGTTTTTTATGTGGGCTTAGCGCCTCTTTATTCCTAATTCATTGTGTGGATATTCAATGTCATCTAATAAGACCCTCGCTCTGGCTCTTTGCCTGGCTATTACCGGTTGCGCACAAACTCCACAGAATGACGCCGAAGGCGGCCACAAATGGTGGCAGTTGGGTTCGTCCGACCAGGCGTCGACTCCAGCAGATAAAGGCGTCAGTGCTGCAGCCAAGCCAGCAGACACCAAAGTGACCCCGCCAGTTGCCAAGACTGCCGCGGCTCCAGCGCCAGTCGCCAAAACCGCTGCTGCCCCAGTGCCAGTTGCAAAAAATGCGGCTGCACCGGCAACCGTTGCCAAAGACAGCGGTTCTAGCTGGTGGCCTTTTGGTTCTGACTCCTCGAAAAAAGACGCCCCGGTTGAAAAGGCCAAAGTAGCGGACGTCGCCCCAGTTGCTGCAACCTCTACCAAGAACTGGTGGTGGCCGTTTGGTAGCGATGCCAAGGACTCCAAAGGCGCAACGGTTGGCGTGATCCCGATGCCGGATCCGAAAATCACCCAAGCCTGGTTGGATGAATACGAGCCACGCCTGCGTATCGCCATCAAAGACACCAACCTGCAATTGGAACGTCGCGAGAACCTGCTGGTGATCGTGGCCGCGGCTGACAGCTCGTTCAAGGCTACCCGTCCGGATTTGCTGATGCCGTCGATGCTTGGCCCGTTCACCCGTGTGGCTAAAGTAGTTGAAGGCGATCCCAAGACTGCCGTACTGGTACTTGGCCATGCGGACTCCGCAGGCGCCATGGCTTCCAATACCCGTCTGAGCCTGGATCGTGCCAAGTCGGTCGCGGCGATCTTCCGCATGAGCGGTTTGCAAAGTAACCGTCTGACCTTGCGCGGTATGGGTTCCGTGATGCCGCGTGCAGCCAACGACAGCAATGAAGGCCGTGCGTTGAATCGCCGGGTTGAAATCCTTATGACCCCGCAAGCCACCATGGTCGCGCTGGTCAGCAAGTACAGCCAGCCAGCCCTGTCGCCAGCCGATCTGGTCGCGGTACAGCCTGCAGTGGCACCTTCGGTTGCCAAGAAGAAGGCAGCGGCACCGGCTAAAAAAGGCGTCGTAGCGAAAAAATCTGCACCGGCGAAAAAGGCGGCAAAGCCGGCTCCAGCCAAAAAGTCAGTAGTCGCTAAGGCCAAACCCGCTGCAGACAAGAAAGTGGCAGCCAACGATCAGGCCAAGAACTGATTGATTCAGGAAAGGATTGCGTCATGACTCAAGCACTGGCCGATATGCGGCGTGATTACTCTCGCGACGGGCTGACCGAGGCTCAGGCCCCGGAAGAGCCTTTTGCGCTGTTTCATCAGTGGTTCAACGACGCGGTCAACACCGAGCAGCCGCCGGTCGAAGCGAATGCCATGACCCTGGCAACAGTAGATGGTGAGGGGCGCCCGCATTGCCGGGTGCTCTTGCTCAAAGGTCTGGATGAACAGGGTTTTACCTTTTTCACCAATTACACCAGCGCCAAAGGCCAGCAGTTGGCTGAGCGTCCGTTCGCGGCAATGACCTTTTTCTGGCCAACCCTGGAGCGCCAGGTGCGTATCGAGGGGCAAGTGGTCAAGGTGACGCCGCAAGAGTCCGATGCTTATTATCAAGTGCGCCCCTTGGGTAGCCGGATCGGGGCCTGGGCCTCGCCGCAAAGCCAGGTGATTGCGGATCGGGACGAGCTGGTCGAGTTGCTTGAGGCCACGCAAGCGCGCTTCAGCGACACCCAACCGCATTGCCCGGAACACTGGGGTGGCTACCGGCTACTGCCGCAACGGATCGAGTTTTGGCAGGGCCGTCCAAGCCGTTTGCACGACCGTCTTAACTATCGAAGTGACGGCAGTATCTGGACGCGTGAGCGGCTGGCGCCCTGAAAGCGTAAGCTGCGCCGCACGCGCGCAGTGCAAAATGGCTGTTACAAGCTACGCTTTGCGCAAGTTTTGAAATGGAAGAAGGCTCTGTTTTTACTGTACAGGGCCTGAATAGAGCTTTTTTATCCGCGCTGAAACGTGACAGGTCACTGGCTGCGGAGTTTAATGAATCCCTGATCTTTTGGAGTTGATCCTATGCGTAAATCCGTTCTGTTAGTTGCAGCCTTCTCAACCATGACTGTCTTGTTGGGCGGCTGCACCTCCAGCTTGACCGGCGACACCTACTCGCGTGACGAAGCTCGACGTGTACAGACCGTTCGTATGGGTACTATCGTTGCCTTGCGTCCTGTACAAATCGAAGGCACCAAAACCCCAATCGGCGCCGCGACTGGTGCCATCGTGGGTGGTGTTGGCGGCAGCGCCATCGGCGGCGGTCGTGGCAGCATCGTGACAGCTGTTATCGGCGCAGTAGCCGGTGGCCTGTTGGGTTCGGCAGCCGAATCGGGTCTGACCAAGACCCAGGGTGTAGAAATCACCGTACGTGAAGACGACGGCAGCACCCGCGCTTATGTACAACAGGTTGAGCCGAACCAGGTATTCCGTACCGGCGAGCGCGTGCGCATCATGACCGTTGACGGTACTAGCCGCGTTACCCAGTAAATCGGGTTACAGCGCTAAAACAAAACCCCGGCCAGTGCTAACTGGCCGGGGTTTTTTTACGTCTCTAAAACGGCTCAGGACGAATGTTTGAACGCCTGATCTGCCCCGGATAGCGATATGGCTATGCGGTCCAGCAAACGTTCAGCCGTGTATTTAGGCAGGCAGTTGAACGCCAGCACCACTGCCAGCCCCATCACCAAAGCGGGCCGCGGGATGTTACTGATGTCGTGTTTTTTCAGGCTGAACAAAAATACACACGCGGCAACCGAGCCGATCAGGGCACCTGCTATGGCTTCCGGCAGTGGGTGGATGGTATGGGCCACGTAATTGATGGCGAACCACCAGGTCGCCAGCAACCCCGCACCGAGCACAGGCCAGCGCAAGCGTTGATCGAGCTGTTGGCACAACAGGTTGAGCATCACGGTGAAGACCAGGCAGGCGTTCATCGCGTGGCCGCTGAAGACCGCAATGCCCAGATCATGCAGGCCAATGCCCCAGCCCTTGAACAGGATCTTGCTCACGCCCACGATCAGGTACGCAGACACCAGCACGCCCAACCACAAAAGAGCGATTTTTTTCGACGCGGCAGACCATAGCCAGGCAGCAATGACCAACGCTGCCGGAAACATCACGGTAATGCCCGCGTATTGCACTATCTGAAATTTTTCGGCCACGATATTCTCTTTTGGCGGTTTACAAGCAACAAGGGCAACGCAGGTAATGTGCGTTGCCCTTGTTGCGGTCCAGCCCGCTCCCACATTAAAGCAGGGTCACGCTACCGGTTGTTTACGGCTGAAGAACAGCGTCACGGAATAGCCGATCAACGCTGCCAGGATCGAGCCGGTCAGGATACCCATGCGGTCCATGCCCACATAGTCGCTGCTGCCCGCTACGAACGCCAGCGAGCCAACGAACAGGCTCATGGTAAAGCCGATGCCGCACAGAATGGCCACGCCAAGTACCTGGCCCCAGTTGGCCCCTGCTGGCAGTGTTGCCATGCCGATCTTGATGGCGATCCAGGTCAAGCCGAAGACACCTACGGTCTTACCGATCAGCAAGCCCGCAGCAATGCCCATCGGCACATGGCTGACGAAGCTGTGCATGCTGACGCCCGTCAAGGATACCCCGGCATTGGCGAATGCAAACAACGGCAGGATCGCATAAGCCACCCACGGGTGCAGCGCATGCTCGATGGTCAGTAACGGAGAGGGTTCGGAATTTTTGGTCCGCAGCGGGATACAGAACGCCAGGGTCACACCCGCCAGCGTGGCATGCACACCGCTTTTGAGTACGCAAACCCAGAGGATCAGACCGATGATCATATAAGGCGCGACCTTGATCACCCCCATGCGATTCATCGCAATCAGAGCCACCAGGCACGCGGCTGCCAGCATCAACGACACACCGGACAGTTCGCTGGAATAGAACACCGCAATCACGATGATTGCGCCCAGGTCATCGATGATCGCCAGGGTCATCAGAAACAGCTTGAGCGATACCGGCACACGTTTGCCGAGCAAGGCCAGCACGCCGAGGGCGAAGGCGATGTCGGTGGCCATGGGGATCGCCCAGCCACCGAGTGCGTCCGGGTAGTCCTTGTTGATGTACCAGTAGATCAGTGCCGGTACGACCATCCCGCCAATCGCGGCTGCACCGGGCAGCACGACTTGCGAGGGCTTGGACAGCTGGCCATCGAGCAGCTCGCGTTTGACCTCCAGGCCGATCAGCAGAAAGAACAAGGCCATCAGGCCATCGTTGATCCACAGCAGCGAAGGCTTGGCGATTTGCAGGGCGCCGATCTGTACCGCTACCGGTACGTCCAGAAAGGCCGTGTAGTAGTGGGAAAGCGGTGAGTTATTGATGATCAGAGCCAGAGCGGCCGCGGCAATCAACAGCAGACCGCTGGCAGCTTCCAACTGAAAGAAACGAGTGAAAGTGCTACGCAGAGGCAAGGTCGCTCTCCATCGATTAAGTAAAGGGTGCGACACCCTAACCTGTGGGGATAGTTGTTAAAACAAAAACTATATTCTTTTTTGTTATAAGCGGGAGCGTGATCTCACATCGCTAAAGAGCCTAGCAGTTGTGTGTCAAATTGAGTCTGTTTTGTGTCTGTAGCGGCCGTAGGAAATGCCTTAGGATTAGTTGTTCTTTACTGCACGCGCTGCTGTGCTTTTCCTTCTTGTTACCACCGAGCCACCCTCAATGAACCAAGATCGCCAGTGGGCCCGCGAAGCCATTCGTACGATTGAAGCGGATTTTCAGCGTTGCGCTGACACCCATCTGATTCCTGTGTCGCTGCCGGGGTTGCCGGGTATCGAGTTGTACTTCAAGGACGAATCGAGTCACCCCACGGGCAGCCTCAAGCATCGTCTGGCGCGCTCGCTGTTTTTGTATGCGCTGTGTAATGGTTGGCTAAAAGCCGGCTCCCCGGTCATTGAAGCTTCCAGCGGTTCAACGGCAGTGTCTGAAGCCTATTTTGCCAGGCTGCTGGGTTTGCCCTTTATTGCCGTGATGCCTGCCAGTACCTCGCCCGCGAAGATTGAGCAAATTGCCTTTTATGGCGGCCAAAGCCATCTGGTAGAAGATCCGACGCAAATTCACGCCGAGTCCGAGCGTCTCGCACTGGAGACCGGCGGCCATTTTATGGACCAGTTCACCTATGCCGAACGGGCCACGGACTGGCGGGCGAATAACAACATCGCCGAGTCAATCTTTCAGCAACTGCGCTTTGAGCGTCACCCAGAGCCGAGCTGGTTGATCTCCAGTCCGGGCACGGGCGGTACTACCGCGACGTTGGGGCGCTATGTGCGCTATCGCCAGCACCACACTCGCGTACTGTGCGCAGATGCCGAGCGTTCGGTGTTCTTCGACTACTACCTGAGTGGTGATGCCAATTTGCGTCTGGACTGCGGTTCACGTATCGAAGGTATTGGTCGGCCCAGGGTTGAGGCTTCTTTTTTGCCGAAAGTGATCGATGCGATGGTCAAGGTGCCAGATGCCTTGTCGCTGGCGGCCATGCATTATTTGGCGCAGCGCATGGGGCGGCGGGTCGGAGGGTCGAGCGGAACCAATCTGATCGGCGCACTGATCGCGGCGCAACATATGGTTGCGAGCGGCGAGAGCGGATCAATCGTGGCGATTTTGTGTGATGGCGGCGAACGTTATGCCACCACCTACTACGATGCGCAGTGGCTCAAGGCCCAGGGTTATGAGCTGGATGGCTTGATCGGCGCGGTCAAAGCCTGTGTGGAGCAGGGCGCGGCATTGCCTGCTGGAGTGTTGCGGGCGGGGATTTGAAGATGCTCTTGTAGCAGCTGCCGCAGGCTGCGTTCTGCGGCGAAGCCGTCGTAAAATCAGCGACCCCGACTTATCAGTTATACGCCGGGTTCAGGTTTTACGATTGCTTCGCAATCGAACGCAGCCTTAGGCAACTGCTACAAGTATTGAGCAAGCCTCGACTGGGCCTTACGCTTCGATGCCCAGAATGTCGCGAGCCACAGCTTCGGCAATCCGGATCCCGTCGACACCTGCCGACAGAATCCCGCCTGCGTAGCCTGCGCCTTCGCCTGCCGGGAATAAGCCCTTGACGTTAAGGCTTTGCATTGACGCGTCACGGGTCATGCGCAGCGGCGACGAGGTGCGGGTTTCGATCCCGGTCAGGATCGCGTCATGCATCGAGAAGCCTTTGATCTGCTTCTCGAACGCCGGCAAGGCTTCGCGGATGGCTTCAATGGCGAAGTCCGGCAGAGCCAGAGCCAAATCACCCAGGGATACACCCGGCTTGTAGGACGGCTCGACAGTGCCCAGGGCCGTGGACGGCTTGCCGGCAATAAAGTCGCCGACCAGTTGCGCCGGAGCCTCGTAGTTGCTGCCGCCCAGGACGTAGGCGTGGGCCTCCAGGCGTTCCTGCAGTTCGATCCCGGCTAATGGCCCGCCCGGGTAGTCTTCTGGCGTGATGCCGACCACGATGCCCGAGTTGGCATTGCGTTCGTTACGCGAGTACTGGCTCATGCCGTTGGTCACAACGCGACCCGGTTCGCTGGTGGCGGCAACCACGGTGCCACCAGGGCACATGCAGAAGCTGTAAACCGAGCGGCCGTTTTTGGCGTGGTGTACCAGTTTGTAATCGGCAGCACCCAGCTTCGGGTGACCGGCGTACTTGCCCAGACGGGCGCTGTCGATCAGCGACTGCGGGTGTTCAATGCGGAAACCCACCGAGAACGGTTTGGCTTCCATGTACACGCCACGACCGTGGAGCATGCGGAATGTGTCACGGGCGCTGTGGCCCAGGGCCAGGACGACATGACGCGAGTTCAGTTGCTCACCGTCAGCCAAGACGACACCGGTCAGTTGACCGTCGTCGATCAGTACGTCAGTCACACGCTGTTGAAAGCGTACTTCGCCGCCCAGCGCAATGATTTGCTGGCGCATGTTCTCGACCACACCGGTCAGACGGAATGTACCGATATGCGGTTTGCTGACGTAGAGAATCTCGTCCGGTGCGCCGGCTTTGACAAACTCGTGCAGCACTTTGCGGCCGTGGTGTTTCGGGTCTTTGATCTGGCTATAGAGCTTGCCGTCCGAGAACGTGCCTGCGCCGCCTTCGCCAAACTGCACGTTGGACTCGGGGTTGAGCACGTTTTTGCGCCACAGGCCCCAAGTGTCCTTGGTACGTTGGCGAACTTCGGTGCCGCGTTCAAGAATGATCGGCTTGAAGCCCATTTGTGCCAGCAGCAGCCCGGCGAAAATACCGCAGGGGCCAAAGCCCACCACAATCGGGCGTTCGCTCAAATCCTGGGGGGCCTGGCCGACAACTTTGTAGCTGACGTCTGGCGCTGGATTGACGTTACGGTCGTCCGCGAACTTGATCAGCAGCGGTGCTTCATCGCGCACGCTCAGATCGATGGTGTAGATAAAGCACAATTCGGACGATTTTTTACGCGCATCGTAGCTGCGCTTGAACAAGGTGAAATCGAGCAGGTCATCACTTTCAATACCCAGGCGCTGCAGGATGGCAGGGCGCAGGTCTTCTTCGGGATGGTCGATCGGCAGCTTGAGTTCGGTAATTCGTAACATGACAGTGTCCAGTATCGGGGGGCCAGGTAAACCCTGGCAGAACCGCCAATTGTAAGCTGCTTCGAGGCAATATGCGGCAACAGTTGTCGGCTAGTCGTTACGCGCGCCACCGAAATAACCGCAACCGCGCTGGATCTGACCGTTGATCCGCAGCTCGGCACCCAGATGCTGCACGCTGCCGTTGCTACTGTCGGTGCAACGTTGTGGGGCAACCCACAGCTCGATGTGCTGGTTGTTGGCTTCAGTGGACAGGGAGAAACGGCCATCACCGACCTGTTCTTCAACGTACGGCAGAGCCAAGTCTGGCTGGCCTTCGCGTTTAAGCACCATACCCTTGCCCCCGGCCTGTATTTCCCACGCTGGGCCATTGCCGTTGGCGTGAACGGTCAGTTGCTTGAAGTTCGGGTCCTGGCAGGCGCTGTTGCTGCGCTCCAGGCGATAGAGCTGCTGCAGCTCGACCTCACCGTCAGTGCCGGGTGTCTGGCTGGCGACAAAGCGGCCGCGAATATCGGCGAACAACTTGCCCGGAGAATTGGGCATGTAAGACGCGTCTTGCACCAGGGTGGTATTGGCGCTGTCGCGTACGACGTAGCGCTGTTGGCCGACGCACGGTTGAAACACGAGCTGGTCATTGGAAGAAACCAGCTCACCTTGCAAGCGGGTCAGACCAGCGTTGGTGTCAGCAGGTTTGCTGTTAAGCAGTTGGCAGCCCGCAAACACGGGCAGCAGGGCAAACAAAACCAAGGGACGAACAGCACGCATCATTGGGACTCCTGACTGGAGCCGCCACGTTACTCAGGCTCGCCGTGCATCACAAGGGGGGAGGGTGGATGGGGAGGGTTTCTCGACCATGTGGGAGCGGCGGTGCGACGACTCCCACACGGGTTCATGGGGCCCAAACGTTGGGTTTTGGGTCAGCCGACTGGATAGGTTTGCCCGGTGTGCAGGCCTTCTACGCTTTTGGCGTAGGCCAGGGCCACATCGGCGCCCGCTACGGGCTTGAAGCCGCGAAAGTACGGCGCGTAGTGTTCCATTGCTTCTTCCAGCACTGTAGGGCTTACGGAGTTAACCCGCAGCCCGCGTGGCAACTCAATGGCGGCAGCTTTTACGAAACCGTCGAGTGCCGCGTTGACCAGTGCCGCCGAACTGCCGGTGCGAATCGGCTCACGGCTGATGACGCCACTGGTGAAAGTGAACGATGCACCATCGTTGGCAAACTCGCGACCGATCAACAGCAAGTTGACCTGGCCCATCAGTTTGTCCTGCAAGCCCAGGGCGAAATCTTTCTCGCTCATCTCCATGAGTGGCACAAAGCTGACATTGCCAGCCGCGCAGATCAGTGCATCGAAGCGTCCGGTTTGTTCGAACAGTTGGCGAATCGATGCGCTGTCGCTGATATCAACCTGAAAATCGCCGCTTTTGCGGCCGATGCGCACGATCTCGTGGCGCGGTGACAGTTCGCGATCAATAGCTGAACCAATCGTACCGTGAGCGCCAATCAACAGGATTTTCATGGTGTGTACCTTTATGGATGAGGTGAGCGCTCAGTCTAGGGGTGGTTTTTTAGCGCGATAAGCGCACTAATAGGCAACCTTTGGTTTTCATATGGAAACAATCCATGAGCGAAATGGATGACTTGGCGGCGTTTGCGGTATTGATCGACGCTGGCAGTTTTACTTTGGCCGCTCAGCAATTGGGTTGCAGCAAGGGACAACTGTCCAAGCGCATCAGTCAGTTGGAGGCACAGTTTTCAGTGGTGTTGCTGCACCGCACCACAAGGCGTTTGAGCCTGACGGCTGCGGGTGCAGCGTTATTGCCTCAGGCCCAGGCACTGGTCGTACAAGTGGAACGTGCGCGTCAGGCATTGGCCCGACTCAAGGACGATATGGCTGGCCCGGTGCGTATGACCGTGCCTGTGTCTTTGGGCGAAACCTTTTTTGATTCGCTGCTGCTGGAGTTCTCCCGCGAGTACCCACAGGTGCAAATTGAGCTTGAACTCAATAACAGTTACCGCGACATGGCGCGGGAGGGGTTTGATCTGGCGATCCGCTCGCAGGTTGCCAGCAACGAGCGACTGGTGGCCAAGCTGGTACTTAACTGGCACGAAATTACCTGCGCCAGCCCCGCGTATCTTGAGCAATACGGCGAACCGACCACGCCTCAACAACTGGCCGAGCACCGTTGCCTGCTTAACAGTCACTACAGCGGTCGCGAAGAATGGCAGTACCACCGTCAGCATGAACTGCATCGGGTGCGGGTTTCGGGACCGTTTGCCAGCAATCACTACAGCTTGCTGAAAAAGGCCGCCGTGATCGGTGCTGGCATCGCCCGGCTACCCTCGTACATGCTCAGTACCGAATTGGCGGATGGGCGTTTATGCGGGTTGTTGCGTGACTATCAAACGCGTAGTAATCCCATGTATCTGGTTCACCCTTATCAGGGCGGCTTACCCAAACGCACCCAGGTATTGGCGGATTACCTCGTGGGTTGGTTTCAGCGCAGTGGTGAGGCCATTAACCAGCTTTAACCAAAACGCTGCCTTCAGGGCAAAAAAAAACGGCCCCGAAGGGCCGTTCTGTATCGCAGGCAGGTTTAGCCGCCCAGATACGCGTCACGCACTTTCGGATCGTTGAGCAATTGCTCGCCAGTGCCTTGCATGACCACACGGCCGTTTTCCAGCACGTAGGCTCGGTCAGCAATTTTCAGTGCCTGGTTGGCGTTTTGCTCCACCAGAAACACGGTTACGCCTTCATCTCGCAGTTGTTCGATGATGTCGAAAATCTGCTGGATAATGATTGGCGCCAACCCCAGTGACGGTTCATCAAGCAACAGCAGCTTGGGTTTGCTCATCAGCGCCCGGCCAATCGCGAGCATTTGCTGTTCGCCCCCGGACATGGTGCCGCCGCGTTGAATGAAGCGTTCCTTCAAGCGTGGGAACAAGTGCAGAACCTTGTCCATTTGCTCTTCGTACTCATGCTTCTCGGTAAAAAAACCGCCCATGGCGAGATTCTCTTCCACGGTCAAGCGAGCAAATACCCTACGCCCTTCAGGTACAACGGCGATGCTTTTGCGCATGATCTGCGCCGAGGTCAACCCCACCAGCTCTTCGCCCATATAACGAATGCTGCCGCTGTGAGCTTGCGGCGAACCGCACAACGTCATCATCAGGGTTGATTTGCCAGCGCCGTTGGCGCCGATCAGGGTGACGATTTCGCCCTGGCGTACCTCGACATTGACGCTGTGCAGGGCCTGGATCTTGCCGTAAAAGGTCGAAACGTTTTCAAATTGCAGCATTTACGCTTCCCCCAAATAGGCTTTGATCACTTCAGGGTTGTCACGGATCTGTTCCGGCGTCCCGTCAGCCAAAGGTGTGCCCTGGTTGATCACCACGATATGGTCGGAAATGCTCATGACCAGTTTCATGTCGTGCTCAATCAACAGCACGGTGGCGTTATGCTCATTGCGCAAAATGCTGATCAGCGCTTTGAGGTCTTCGGTTTCCTTGGGGTTCAGGCCCGCTGCCGGTTCGTCGAGCATGAGGATGCGCGGACGCGTCATCATGCAACGGGCGATTTCCAGGCGTCGTTGTTGGCCATAGGCCAAGGTGCCCGCCGGGCGGTTGGCGAACTCGGTCAGGTTGACCTTGTCCAGCCAATACGCAGCGTAATCCATGGCATCGCGTTCGCTTTTACGGAACGACGGGGTTTTGAACAGGCCCGACAGGAAGTTGGTGTTGAGGTGACGATGCTGGGCAATCAGCAGGTTCTCAACGGCCGTCATGTCCTTGAACAATCGCACGTTCTGGAAGGTACGAACGACCCCTTTGCGCGCAATTTCATGGCCAGCCAACCCTTGAATAGGTTGGCCATCGAGCAGGATCGTGCCCGCCGACGGTTTGTAAAAACCGGTCAGGCAGTTGAACACGGTGGTCTTGCCGGCGCCGTTAGGGCCGATCATCGACACTACCTGTTTTTCCTTGACGGTCAGGGCCACGCCGTTCACCGCCAACAAGCCGCCAAAGCGCATGCTCAGGCCGCTGACTTTCAGTATCTCGCGGCTCATTTTCGCAGCTCCAGGTGAGGACGTTGCATTGGCAGCAGACCTTGCGGACGCCAGATCATCATCAGCACCATCAGGGCTCCGAACAGCAGCATCCGGTATTCGCTGAATTCACGCATCATTTCCGGCAACAGGATCATCACCACAGCTGCCAGGATGACACCCAGTTGCGAGCCCATACCGCCGAGTACCACGATGGCCAGAATGATCGCCGACTCAAGGAAGGTGAACGATTCCGGTGTTACCAGGCCTTGGCGTGCGGCAAAGAAGCTGCCAGCAAAACCTGCAAAAGTAGCACCCAAGGTGAAGGCTGAAAGCTTGATAACTGTCGGATTCAAACCCAAGGCGCGACAGGCGATTTCGTCTTCACGCAGTGCTTCCCAGGCGCGACCGATTGGCATGCGCAGCAGGCGGTTGATCACGAACAACACCAACAGCACCAGCACCAGCGCGATCAGGTACAGGAAAATGACCTTGTTGATCGAGTTGTAGGCGATGCCAAAGTACTCGTGAAACGTTTGCATGCCTTCGGCGGCGGTTCTGTCGAAACTCAGACCGAACAGCGTTGGTTTCGGGATGTTGCTGATACCGTTTGGCCCACCGGTGATATCCGTCAGGTTACGCAGGAACAAACGGATGATTTCACCGAACCCCAGGGTCACGATAGCCAGATAGTCACCGCGTAAACGCAGCACCGGGAAGCCAAGCAGGAAGCCAAAGGTTGCCGCCATCAATCCAGCCAATGGCAGGCAGATCCAGAAGCTCAGCCCGAAGTAATGCGCGAGCAGCGCGTAGGTATAGGCACCCACGGCATAGAACCCGACATAACCCAGGTCGAGCAGACCCGCCAGGCCGACCACGATGTTCAGGCCCAGGCCGAGCATGACGTAGATCAGGATCAGCGTGGCAATGTCCACTGCACCGCGCGAACCGTAGAACGGCCAGATCAATGCAATGACCACCAGGCCCAGTATGATCCAGCGTTGAGTGCTGGGCAGGGTCAGGAAGTAACTGGCCTTGGTAGGCACTTTCGGCAGGCTGGGTGAGTTCTTCCAGGCTGTGGTCAGTTGCTGGTTGAACAACACGCGCACAAACATCAGTAAGGAGCAGATCGCAATCACGCTCAGGGTGAAGGTACTGGTGTTGTGAACTTCAATGTTGATCCCGACGATAGTCAGTTTCAGACCGAGTACCGGGTAGGCGACGGCCCAGACCAACAGGGCGCTGAAGAGCGCCGACTTAAGATTCCTAGTCATACTTTTTCAATCTCCGGACGCCCCAGAATGCCGGTCGGACGGAACAGAAGCACCAGCACCAGCAAGCCAAAAGCCACAACGTCTTTGTATTGGTCGCCGAAGATATCGGCACCAAAGGCTTCAGCCACACCGAGTACCAGGCCACCGAGCATCGCGCCAGGAATACTGCCGATCCCACCCAATACCGCAGCGGTAAAGGCTTTAAGGCCTACCAGGAAACCTGCGTTGGGGTTGATCACGCCGTACTGCACGCTGATCAGCACCGCAGCAACGGCTGCCAGGGCAGCACCGATCACGAAGGTCAGCGCAATCACGTTGTTGGTGTTGATACCCAGCAAGTTGGCCATTTTCATGTCTTCGGCACAGGCGCGGCAGGCGCGGCCCATACGTGAACGAGAAATGAAGATGGTCAGGCCGAGCATTGCGAGGAAGGTGACGACGAAGACCACAATTTGCATGTAGGAGACGATAACTTCGCTAGCGCCTCCAGGGCCAAAGGTGAAGCCGCCAGGGATCAGGTTGGGGATTGATTTGTCTTTTGAGTCTTGTGCCAGTAGTACGGTGTTTTGCAGGAAGATCGACATGCCGATGGCAGAAATCAGCGGAATAAGCCGATTACTGCCACGCAAGGGACGGTAGGCAACCCGTTCGATGCTGTAGCCGTAGGCGCTGGTAACCACAATGCTGGCGAGAAACGCGGCAGTCAGCAGAAGTGGCACGCTGTCCAGACCCATCATGGTCAAGCCGGCGATGGCGATAAACGCAATATAGGAACCAATCATGTACACCTCGCCGTGGGCGAAGTTGATCATTCCAATAATGCCGTAAACCATCGTATAGCCGATGGCGATCAGGGCATAAGTGCTGCCAACGTTGAGGCCGTTAACCAGCATTTGGAAGAAGTGATAGATGTCAGGCATTACAAAGCTCCTAAAAACCTGAGACGCATTTCACTGGTGGAGTCATTTTCCGGCCTGGGCTGTATGGGTTTTCACCCACTTTGAACACAGGTCTTCTGCCAGCGAACCGCTGGTGACGGTTTTAAAGATTTTCAGGTGGGCAGGCTTTCGGATCACGAAAGCGCGGCCCCATTTCCATGAACCGCCGGCCTTTAAAACAAAACCCACCGCGGGCGCAGTGGGCTTCGTTGTTAGGCCAGGACCAACCCTTACTGAGGGCTTACTTCAGTTTTAGGCTTACCGAAGTGCCATTCGTAAACTACGAATTTGAAATCTTCCACGTCGCCTTTGGCGTCAAACTTCAGGTTGCCGGTAGGCGTCTTGAAAGTACCTTTATGGATGGCTTCAGCAACTTTGGCCGGGTCTTCGCTTTTCGCTTGCTCGATACCGCCAGCAATTACTTCAACTGCTGCGTATGCCGGGAACACGAATGGACCGGTAGGGTCTTGTTTCTTGGCAGCAAAGGACTCAACCAGCGCCTTGTTGGCCGGGTCTGCATCAAATGCTTTTGGCAGAGTCACCAGCAGGCCTTCGGAAGCACCTTGAGCGATTTGCGAGATGGACTCGTTGCCCACGCCTTCAGGGCCCATGAACTTGGCGTTCAGGCCTTTTTCTTTGGCTTGGCGCAGGATCAGACCCAGCTCTGGGTGGTAGCCGCCGTAGTAGACGAAGTCGACGTTGGCTTGCTTGAGCTTGGCAATAACAGAGGAGTAGTCTTTTTCGCCAGCGTTGACGCCTTCAAAGACTGCGACTTTCACGCCTTTGTCTTCCAGGGTCTTTTTAACGGCGGTAGCGATGCCTTCACCGTATTGCTGTTTGTCGTGCAATACCGCAACGATTTTCGGCTTCACGTGATCCGCGATGTAGTTACCGGCTGCAGGGCCTTGGGCGCTGTCCAGACCGATAGTACGGAAAATCATCTTGTAACCGCGAGCGGTGATTTCCGGGCCGGTAGCGGCCGGGGTAATCATGATGATGCCTTCGTCTTCGTAAATGTCCGAAGCAGGCTGAGTGGAGCTGGAGCACAGGTGACCGACTACAAATTTAATACCGTCATTGACCACTTTGTTGGCAACGGCAACCGCTTGTTTCGGGTCGCAGGCGTCATCGTAGTCAACCGCTTCAAGCTTTTTGCCATCAACGCCGCCCTTGGCGTTGATTTGTTCGATAGCCATTTTTGCGCCAGCAAACTGCATGTCGCCGTACTGAGTCAGAGGCCCGGTTTTCGGACCCGCGATACCGATCTTGATGGTGTCTGCGGCAAATGAATGGCTGGCGAACCCGGCCAAAACCATAGCGGCAAACAGTTTAGTAATCTGCTTTGTAGCCATCTTTATTGGTGCTCCACTCTTATGTTGTAATTTTTATAGTCCTGGAAGCCAAGGCAGCCGGACCGGGTTTTCTTGTAACGAAATTCCCGGTCAATCCCCCCTGCAACTGTACCGGTACAGTGTAGAGCGCCGGTTCAGCGCTTGAATAGCGTACTGGCGGGGGAAAAAACAGGAAATGTCGCTTAAACGTAAGAAAAAGACAGAATGGCGGCGGATTAGGCTGTTGATAGTTATCAGAATGTTGCTAAATCAACGCACCAGTCCTTGGCCTTCTACTCTTTTCTCGCTTTTTTACCTGAAAAGCCGGGTTTTTCTACCGGGTGTGCGGCGTTATCATTGCGCCGATATTTTTCCCGGTGAATCCCATGAATCAAGAACCTAGCACCCTCTATGCCAAGCTGCTTGGCGAGACCTCAACTATTGAATGGAAAGCCCTGCAACCCTTCTTCGCCAAAGGTGATTTGTTGTGGGTTAAACCCGAGCTGGACTTGATCGAAGCGGCGCAGGCAGTGACTCAGGATGATGCAGAGAAAGTCTCGGCCTGGATGGCGTCCGGGGTGCTTGGCAAGATGACTGAGGAGCAGGCGCTAGACGTTCTTGAACGTGACCCGCAGCTATGGGCGGTGGTGGTTTCGCCTTGGGTTATGGTCCAGGAAAGGGCGCAAAAATAACCTCGCGCACCAAACGGGAGCATTTTTTTGCACTGAATTGAAGTGCCGGGAGTGTGTAGCTCAGTAACCCGGCTCTGAGTAGTGGCAATTTGCCGTGGAGAAACGCCACAGTTGGTACGGTGGCGTTTTTTTGTGCCTGCAATACAGATGCCCCGCTATGGGCACTCTGAGTGCAAAAGTGGCGCAATAGGGAGTCAAGGAAGGGAGTTGATAGTTGCGGGTATTGAAGGGGGCTTGTAGATACTCTGTTCCAGGTCAAGCCCAGTGGGAGCGAGCCTGCTCGCGAATGATCTTCGCGAGCAGGCTCGCTCCCACGCTTGAAGTATCTCTGCCGCTGGTAAAGGCTGCGCAAAGATCTGCAGGATCTTCACCAGCCTTCCAGGCATTGGGCCAGCTATCGCAGCCTGAGCCAGCGGCTACAAGTGTTGTTTTAACCGGCGACCAGCACGCGAATGGCTTCAAGGCGCAGGGCGGCTTTTTCAAGCATGGCCAGGCTTTGTTCGCGTTGTTTGCGCAAGGCCACCAGTTCGCTGTCGCGTACGCTCGGGTTGACTGCCTGCAAGGCGGTCAGGCGTGCCAGCTCTTCTTCGGTATCGGCAGCCAGGCGGCGTTGCGCTTCGGCCACGCGTTCTGCGTGACGTGGCGCGATCTTGGCTTCACCGGCGTTGATCTTCGGCGTCAGCTGGTCGCGCTGGGCCTGAACGAACTTGTTGGCGCTGGCGCGGGGTACGCTTTCCAGTTGTTCGTTCAATGTGTCGAAGGCCACGCGGGACGACAGGTCGTTACCGTTTGCATCGAGCAGGCAGCGCAGGGCCGCCGGGGGCAGGTAGCGACCCAGTTGCAGTGAACGCGGGGCAACCACTTCACTGACGTAAATCAGCTCGAGCAGCACAGTGCCGGGCTTCAGGGCCTTGTTCTTGATCAGTGCGACGGCGGTGTTGCCCATCGAGCCAGACAACACGAGGTCCATGCCGCCTTGCACCATCGGGTGTTCCCAGGTGATGAACTGCATGTCTTCGCGTGACAGGGCCTGGTTGCGATCGTAGGTGATGGTGACACCTTCGTCGTCGCCCAGCGGGAAACTGGCGTCGAGCATTTTTTCGCTGGGCTTGAGGATCAGCGCGTTTTCGGAATGGTCTTCGCTGTCGATGCCAAAGGCGTTGAACAGGGTTTCCATGTAAATCGGCAGGGTGAACTGGTCGTCCTGTTCAAGGATCGCCTCAACCAGTGCTTCGCCTTCGCCCGAACCACCTGAGTTAAGCTCCAGCAAGCGGTCGCGGCCAGTGTGCAATTCCTGTTCGAGACGCTCGCGCTCAACCCGTGCTTCGTCGATCAGCGCTTGCCATTCTTCATCGTCTGCGGCTTCCAGTAACGGCAGCAGGCGCGGGCCGAACTGGTGTTGCAGGGCGTTGCCGGTCGGGCAGGTGTTGAGGAAGGCATTCAGCGCTTCGTGATACCACTGGAACAGGCGCTGTTGCGGGCTGGTCTCAAGGTATGGCACGTGAACTTCGATGATGTGCTTCTGGCCGATCCGGTCCAGACGGCCAATACGCTGTTCCAGCAAGTCCGGGTGGGCTGGCAGGTCGAACAGCACCAGGTGGTGAGCAAACTGGAAGTTGCGGCCTTCACTGCCGATTTCGGAACAGATCAGCACTTGGGCGCCGAATTCTTCATCTGCGAAGTAGGCCGCAGCACGGTCGCGCTCAAGAATGTTCATGCCTTCGTGGAAGACCGTTGCAGGAATGCCGGAACGCACGCGCAGGGCGTCTTCCAGATCCATCGCGGTTTCGGCGTGGGCACAGATCACCAGCACCTTGGTGCGCTTGAGCATTTTCAGAGTGTCGGTCAGCCATTCAACCCGAGGGTCGAAGCGCCACCAGCGTTCTTCATCACTGGCGTCTGGCTGTGACTGGAAGCTGACTTCTGGATACAGCTCGGCATGTTCACCTAGCGGTAACTCAAGGTATTCGGCCGGGCACGGCAGCGGGTAGGCGTGCAGTTTGCGTTCCGGGAAGCCCTGGATTGCGGCACGGGTGTTACGGAACAGCACGCGGCCGGTGCCGTGGCGGTCAAGCAACTCGCGCACCAAGCGGGCGCTGGCTTCGGCATCGCCATCATTGACGGCAGCCAGTAGGGCATCGCCTTCGGCACCGAGGAAACCGTGGATGGTTTTATGCGCTTCAGGTGACAGGCTGCCTTTATCCAGCAGCTCCTGTACGGCTTGAGCGACCGGGCGATAGTTTTCGCTCTCGGCGCGGAAAGCGGCCAGGTCGTGGAAGCGGTTCGGGTCGAGCAGGCGCAAGCGTGCAAAGTGGCTGTCTTGACCCAGTTGTTCCGGGGTCGCGGTGAGCAGCAACACGGCCGGGATCACGCCAGCGAGTTGCTCGACCAGGCCGTATTCAGGGCTGACGTTGTCTTCATGCCACACCAGGTGGTGTGCTTCGTCGACGACCAGCAAGTCCCAGTCGGCGTCGAACAGCGCGGCCTGGGCCTTGGGGTCGTCAACCAGCCATTCCAGGGCAACCAGGGCCAGTTGGCTGTCTTCGAAGGGGTTGCTGGCATCGCTCTCGATAAAGCGCTCTTCATCGAACAGCGCCACTTCGAGGTTGAAGCGCCGACGCATTTCGACCAGCCATTGGTGCTGCAGGTTTTCCGGGACTACGATCAGTACACGGTTGGCGCGGCCGCTGAGCAGTTGGCGATGAATCACCAGACCCGCTTCAATGGTTTTACCCAGGCCTACTTCGTCGGCCAGCAAAACCCGCGGTGCGATTCGGTCTGCCACTTCGCGGGCAATGTGCAGTTGGTGTGCAATCGGTTGCGCACGCACGCCGCCCAGGCCCCACAGCGGCGATTGCAGCTGGCGGCTGGTGTGTTCCAGGGTGTGGTAGCGCAGCGAGAACCAGGACAGCGGGTCGATTTGCCCGGCGAACAGACGGTCACTGGCCAGACGGAACTGGATGAAGTTCGACAGCTGGGTTTCTGGCAGGGTGACGGTTTCGTTTTGTTCGTTGAGGCCGTGATAGACCAGCAGGCCATCGGCGTCATCGACTTCGCGCACGGTCATCTTCCAGCCTTCGAAGTGGATGATGGTGTCACCCGGCGAGAACCGTACACGCGTAAGCGGTGCGTTGCGCAGCGAATATTGGCGGGTTTCGCCAGTGGCCGGATAGAGCACGGTCAACAAGCGACCGTCCTGTGCCAGAACGGTGCCCAAACCTAGCTCTGCTTCGCTGTCACTAATCCAGCGTTGCCCCGGTTGATACTGCTGCGCCATGCTGCCTGACTCCCGCTTTGAAAAAGCCGAGTATATTAACGGATCAAAGGCCTCAGTCCAAAGGACTCTCATAAAAAGCTGCCGGGCTTAAAATCAGCCGGGGCAGTAATCGACGAACGGCTGACCTCGACGGGCTGCCGCTGACAGACTGACGACAGGAGAACATTAACCATGTTGCCGTCAATTTTGCCGCTTGGCGCAGTAACCGTTACCTGCGGCCCTGTCCGTCCTCGACCCGAGATCCCGCCCGTGGTGCCAACGCAAGCCAGCTCCAGTGAATGTGCGATCGATCTGAAACACAGCGATGACGATCAGGCCACGCTGCTGTTACGCGAAGAACAGCAGCGCCAACACGACAAGCGCCGTCGCGAATCCCTGGAGCAGAACCCAGTGGCAGAGGCGGGCACTGATGACGGTGCGCCGGATGCGCCCCTGATTGATGGCATGCAGCGTCAGGGGTTGTGGGTCGATATAAAAGTCTAGATGGTTTTTTCTGGTCAGCGCTGAATACGCGTCGCATTATTGGCGCACTGAAACACACTGACAGTGGTCTGATTTTTTATGAGCCAAGACACCAAGCTGGTTGATCTGGGCGCCGAGCGCGCCAAACGGGTACACGACCTCAATGAAAAGCGCTTGAACGAAGTTCGCCTGGCATTCGAGCAGGCAATGCCTTTGGTAAAAGCAGCGAAGAAACCAAAGAAAAAACCGAAAAAGCGCTGAGCTGCTGCGATTCCGCTGACCTGAGTCAATTATTCCCATCAACTTCGAGCTGGCCGTGGATCTCTATTGATCCCGGTCAAGTTGTGCGCCTGCGCGTCTGGTTAATCTAGCTTCAACAGACACAATCAGACAAACGCAGGAGGCCGTCATGTTTCTCGATAATGTGGTTATCGCCGGAGTACTTACTGTCGGCCTCATGGTTTTGTTCTTCGCCGGTCTGGGCATTTTTATCTGGAAAGACTCCCAGAAGCGCAAATAGCGCCGAGTCTTTTCAGGGAATGAGCACGCAAGGCATTTTGGGCGACTTCGGTCGCCTATTTTTTTGCCTGTGTGTTTTGTCTACAGCTTGAACCCGTCTGTGGGAGCGAGCCTGCTCGCGAAGGGTGTAAGTATCAGCGTGTATTGACTGGAAAATCGCGATGTTCTTGGGGGCTTCGCGAGCAGGCTAGCTCCCACAACTTATTACTGCACAAAAAAAAAGGTACGGCCCGTGAGGGACGTACCTTTTTTGTTCGGCGCAGAATCAGGCCAGCGCTTTGGACGCCAGCCAGAACAGCGTCGCAGACAGCGCGATGGTGGCCGGTAAGGTCAGCACCCACGCCATCAGGATGGTCTTGATCGTGCCACCTTGCAGGCCGCTCTTGTTGGCGACCATGGTGCCAGCAACGCCTGACGACAGGATGTGCGTAGTCGATACCGGCAGGGAGAAGATGTTGGCCATACCGATTGCGAAGGCAGTGGTGATCTGTGCCGCCATGCCCTGGGCATAGGTCATGCCTTGCTTGCCGATCTTCTCACCGATGGTTTTAACCACCCGCTTCCAGCCAACCATGGTGCCCAGGCCCAGGGCCAGTGCTACTGCCAGAATCACCCAGAACGGGGCGTACTCTGTGGTTGCGGTCAGGTCTTTGCGCAGTTTGTCGAGGTCGGCTTTTTCGCGCGAATCAAGTACTGGCAGTTTGCTGACTTTCTTTGCAGTGTCATCCAGGCAGAGCAGGTAGCGACGGATCTCGATACGCTTTTCAGCCGGGATCGAATGGTAGTCTGCCACGCCTTTCAATGAGCCAAGCAGCGCTTCAATGGTCGGTTCGGTTTGCTGCGGGTTGCAGCTGAACTGATCAGGCAAGTCGCCTTTGATGCTTTTGCCCAAGGCCAGAAACTCGCTCAGCGAAGCGTTGTTGCGCTGGTAGAACTGGTTCAGGTGCAGGGTGGCGTCACGAGTACGCTCGATCTGATACGTGGTGCTGTTCAGATCCAGTACGAAGGCACTTGGCACGATGCCGATCAGGACCAGCATGATCAGGCCGATGCCTTTCTGGCCATCGTTGGAGCCGTGAACAAAGCTCACTGCCATGGCCGAGATCACCAGAACCAGGCGGTTCCAGAACGGCGGATGCTTCTTGTCGTCCAGCTTGCGGCGCTGCTCTGGCGTCTTGTGCATCTTGGACGCCGGACGCCACCACTTCAGGGCGATCAACACCAGGCCGGCAATCAGGAAGCCCGCAATTGGCGAGAACACCAGCGAGGCACCAATGTCGATTGCCTTCTGCCAGTTAACCCCTTCGCTCACCGGGATTCCGCTGATCAGGGCATTGGCCAGGCCGACACCCAGGATCGAACCGATCAAAGTGTGCGAGCTTGAGGCCGGAATCCCGAAATACCAGGTTCCCAGGTTCCAGGTGATGGCTGCTGCAAGCAGTGAAAACACCATGGCCAGGCCATGTCCGGTGTTTACATTCACCAGAAGCTCTACCGGCAGCAGGTGGACGATGGCATAAGCCACGCCGACCCCGCCCAGCAGAACGCCGAGGAAGTTGAACACACCGGAAAAGAACACCGCCAGGTGAGGCGGCATGGCTTTGGTGTAGATGACAGTCGCTACCGCGTTTGCGGTGTCATGAAAGCCGTTGATGAACTCAAACGCGAGAACAAAGGCTAGGGCGAAGAAGAGGCTGATAAGAACCCAGGCGTCCAATCCGCTTAATAGATCGATCATGAAGGTTTTCTGACACGGTCATAAAGGGGGGCGGATTATGCCAGAAAACCCTGCTAATCAATGCACTAGCTGCCCGTTGGTAACATCTATAAATGAAAAAACTCGTCAGAGTATTCTGAAAGAACGCGTAGGCACATTCCCTCAAGCCACTGATAGCAAAGGCTATGAGGGCTTTCAGGGGGCAAACTTTACCCCTTGTCGAGGCCCTGATTCGAGCACATGAAATATCTCGAATCGGAGGTTGAGCCGGACTGGTTTCAGCTCTGACACAGCAAATAGCCATACCCGCTCGTGCAAATGGCAAGCAAGCAAGGGTGGCAGCAGGCTATTTTCAGGCTCTCAGGTCAGGGCTCTTCGGCATTGAGCTCTTTTTCAATTTTCTGAATTTCTTGAGAGAAAGCCTGATCGAGCAGGCTGGCACGTTTGCGCCAAGGTTTACGCTCTGGCTCTGGCCGAGCGGCGTAGGTCGTCACTTCACCGCCGTAAACATCCTTGAATCGTTGTTCCTGACGCTCAAGTTCTGCGCGCAGTTCGTCTTTCGTCACTGTGTTACCTAATTGAGTTAAGTTTAAATCTGGTGAATCACCGTGCAGGGGCGGTTGATTCATTTGACGAATGATAGGCGATAAGGCAATTGCCTATTTACAACGTCACATTTAAATACGCCACGCGATGCACACCGCCACGTCATCAACTAACACATGAACGTCGCCGTTTGTAAGTGTTCACCCCCACTGGGCCACAACACACAATGCACTTGGGTTAAGCCGCGAGGGCCGATTGAACTCAACGAATTGGCTGGATCCAATCTGTCGCACAGGCTTGACCTTGTGCTCTCGATCACTTGCACTCCTCCAAGGCGGAGGAGAATCACTACTATCGCCGAATAACTTCGGGCGCGTCAACTTCCAAGTGCGTGACGAGTTATGAATAGTCATGAATTACAGCGCAGGATGCTCGGCGCACTCTATTAATACGGTCGCCGGCTAATTGCCGAATCAAGTTATTTAACCGCCGGGCTGGACTTAACCGGATTACATATAAAGCAGACGTTTTCTATCACTGAACGGATTGATTGTGTGGGGCGCTTGATTTTAATAAACCTCACGCCAAGGGGCAGCCTGTGAATCTTTAGCTTGCGTCCAGGTTGATGGGTGGATTGCGATTATCGGCTGACGGTTCGATAATCGCCCGGCATGTAATAACTATAAGCAGCTGAAGCTGGGGGTTGGGAATGAGTGATCAACTGCGTAATGCCGTTGCCAGTATCGCACCGCCGATTGTGGCGTCGCCGGCCAAGCGGATTCAGGCGTTTACCGGTGACCCTGACTTTATGTCGTCACTGGCCCGAGGTTTGGCAGTGGTGCAGGCGTTTCAGGAGCGCAAGCGGCATCTGACCATCGCTCAGATCAGCCATCGCACTGAAATTCCACGGGCAGCGGTGCGCCGGTGTTTGTACACCCTGATCAAGCTTGGCTACGCGACCACTGATGGTCGGACCTACTCCTTGTTGCCCAAAGTGCTGACCCTGGGCCACGCCTATCTGTCTTCGTCGCCGCTGGCGGTGTCGGCCCAGCCGTATCTGGACCGTATGAGTGAGCAATTGCACGAAGCGTGCAACATGGCCACCCTCGAAGGCGACGATATCCTCTATATCGCCCGCTCGGCCACCACCCAGCGCCTGATCTCGGTGGACTTGTCGGTAGGTGGCCGCTTGCCTGCGTACTGCACGTCAATGGGCCGCATCCTGCTGGCGGCGCTGGACGATGTGACGCTGAACGAGTACCTGGCCCATGGCGAGTTCCAGGCCAAAACCAGTCGCACCTTGCATACCCCAGAGGCGTTGCTTGAGTGTTTGCAGCAGGTACGCGCACAAGGCTGGTGTGTCGTTGATCAAGAACTGGAGCAAGGGCTGCGCTCGATTGCCGTACCGGTGTATGACGCGTCGGGCCAAGTGCTGGCGGCCCTGAACGTCAGCACCCACGCCGGGCGGGTGACACGTACGGAGCTGGAACAGCGCTTTTTACCGATCATGCTCAACGCCAGCCGTGAGCTGAGCACCCAGTTGTTTAGCTGAATCAGAGGGAACTAAGCGTTCGATAAACGCACAGTTAAGCGTTTATCGAATTGCGCGCTGGCAGTGCGCTGATTAATGTCGCTTCAGCGCCCCCGTTCGAAGCCCGCTCAAGCGTTGCTCAGGACTTGGCCAAAATAATAATGAAGAGGCTATACGCCATGAACATCCCCAACTGCCCGTCACTGACCCAGTCACTGCGCAGTCGCCCGAAGATCCGCTGATCCCCGATAGCTTTTAGTGTGACCCTGGCCGTTAGCCGGTTTTCGTTCGCCCTGGTTTTTACTCGGTATAAAAATAATGAATTCACCTCAGTCTTCTGTCGGCAGCTGCCTCGATGTGCAGTCCTTCATCAACGCTCAACCGCTGTCGCGTTACCAATGGCGCGTGGTGATCCTGTGTTTTCTGATCGTTTTTCTCGATGGCCTGGACACTGCGGCAATGGGCTTTATTGCCCCAGCTCTGTCGCAGGACTGGGGTATTGAACGCGCCAGCCTGGGCCCGGTCATGAGCGCCGCGCTGATCGGCATGGTGTTTGGTGCCCTGGGTTCGGGGCCCTTGGCGGACCGCTTTGGTCGCAAAGTGGTGCTGGTGGTGGCGGTGTTGGTGTTTGGCGGGTTCAGCCTGGCGTCGGCCTACAGCAGTAACGTTGACCAGTTGCTGATTCTGCGATTTTTGACCGGCCTGGGGCTGGGCGCCGGGATGCCCAATGCCACCACCTTGCTATCGGAGTACACCCCTGAGCGGCACAAGTCCTTGCTGGTGACCAGTATGTTCTGCGGCTTCAACCTCGGCATGGCAGGCGGCGGGTTTATCTCGGCCAAGCTGATCCCGATGTATGGCTGGCATAGCCTGCTGCTGATTGGCGGGATTTTGCCGCTGATTCTGACCCTGGTCTTGGTGGCGTGGTTGCCTGAGTCTGCGCGTTTTCTAGTGGTGCGCAATCGCAGCATTGAGCTTATTCGAAAAGCACTGGCCCCAATAAACCCGGCAATTGTGGCTCAAGCTGCAAGCTTCAGCGTACCGGAGCAAAAGACCGTCAAGGCCCGCAACGTATTCGCGGTGATTTTCTCCGGCACTTACAGCACCGGCACCCTGTTGCTCTGGCTCACCTACTTTATGGGCCTGGTGATTGTTTACCTGTTGACCAGCTGGCTGCCGACGCTGATGCGCGACAGTGGTGCGAGCATGGAGCAGGCAGCGTTTATTGGCGCGCTGTTCCAGTTCGGTGGGGTACTGAGTGCGGTAGGGGTGGGCTGGGCGATGGACCGGTTCAACCCTCATAAAGTTATCGGCATTTTCTACCTGCTAGCTGGGGTATTTGCCTACGCGGTAGGGCAGAGCCTGGGCAATATCACCCTTCTCGCCACGCTGGTGCTGGTGGCCGGTATGTGTGTCAACGGTGCGCAATCGGCGATGCCGTCCCTGGCTGCGCGTTTTTATCCGACCCAGGGTCGGGCCACAGGTGTGTCGTGGATGCTCGGGATTGGCCGCTTCGGCGCCATTCTAGGCGCCTGGATGGGGGCAACTCTGCTGGGGCTGGGCTGGAACTTCGAGCAAGTACTGACCGCGTTGGTGATCCCGGCTGCCCTGGCAACCGCTGCGGTATTGATCAAGGGCATGGTCAGCCATGCGGATGCAACCTGATCGTTATCACGCTAACTATGTGTTCGATTAACGAACACATAGTCGATTATCGGATTGTTTGGCCGAAAGCCGCGGCTTAATCTGCTGAACATCCGGTGCTAGCGCACCTTCTTCAACTGCAGCGGCCTACAAAAAAAACGGGAGCTACCCAGATGGCAGACATCATTTCGTTACACGACGCGGTGAAACAATTTGTGAGCGACGGTGACACCGTTGCTCTCGAAGGTTTCACTCACTTGATTCCGACTGCTGCGGGTCATGAAATCATCCGCCAGGGCAAGAAAGACCTGACCCTGGTGCGGATGACGCCTGACTTGGTCTATGACCAGTTGATCGGTGCCGGTTGTGCGCGAAAGTTGATCTTTTCCTGGGGCGGTAATCCGGGTGTCGGTTCCTTGCACCGTTTACGCGATGCCGTCGAGAAACAGTGGCCGCAGCCGCTGGAAATCGAAGAGCACAGCCACGCCGACCTGGCCAATGCCTACGTCGCAGGCGCTTCGGGCCTGCCGTTTGCGGTACTGCGTGCCTACGCCGGTTCAGACCTGCCCAAGGTCAATCCGCTGATCAAGACCGTGACTTGCCCATTCACCGGCGAAGTATTGGCCGCCGTGCCAGCAGTGCGCCCGGACGTGACGGTGATTCATGCACAAAAGGCTGACCGCAAAGGCAATGTGCTGCTGTGGGGCATTCTGGGGGTGCAGAAGGAGGCGGCACTGGCGGCCAAGCGTTGCATCGTCACGGTTGAAGAAATCGTCGATGACCTGCAAGCGCCGATGAACGCCTGTGTGCTGCCGACCTGGGCCCTGAGCGCGGTGTGCCATGTGCCGGGCGGTGCGCATCCGTCCTACGCTCATGGATACACCGAGCGTGATAACCGTTTCTATCAGGCGTGGGACCCAATTGCCCGCGACCGTGAGACCTTTACTGCCTGGATCAATGAATACATCCACGGCACTGCGAATTTCAGCGAGTTCCAGGCCAAGCTGGCCCGCGCTTCGGAGGCAAAATAATGGCTTACTCCACCAATGAAATGATGACTGTCGCCGCCGCTCGCCGTTTGAAAAACGGCTCGGTGTGTTTTGTCGGCATCGGCCTGCCTTCCAAAGCGGCCAATTTGGCGCGTCTGACCTCTTCACCCGATGTGGTACTGATTTACGAATCCGGTCCGATTGGTGCCAAGCCTTACGTCTTGCCGCTGTCGATTGGCGACGGCGAGCTGGCCGAAACTGCCGACACAGTAGTGTCCACCAGCGAAATTTTCCGTTACTGGCTGCAAGGCGGCCGGGTCGATGTGGGCTTTTTAGGTGCGGCCCAGGTTGACCGCTTCGGCAATATCAACACCACCGTGGTCGGTGACTACCATCAGCCAAAAGTGCGCCTGCCGGGTGCCGGTGGGGCACCGGAGATCGCCGGGTCGGCGAAAAGCGTGCTGATCATTCTCAAGCAGTCGGCCCGTTCATTTGTCGACAAACTGGACTTCATCACCTCTGTCGGCCACGGCGAAGGCGGCGACTCGCGTAAACGCCTGGGCCTGCC
This sequence comes from Pseudomonas fragi, assembly GCF_025426255.1. Taxonomy (GTDB): domain Bacteria; phylum Pseudomonadota; class Gammaproteobacteria; order Pseudomonadales; family Pseudomonadaceae; genus Aquipseudomonas; species Aquipseudomonas kulmbachensis. The sequence goes on from NZ_CP104861.1 coordinate 1,104,640, forward strand.
AGGTGCCGGTCCGGTCGGGATCATCACTGATCTGTGCACCATGGAACCCGAGGAGCAAACCAACGAATTCGTGGTAACGGCCTTGCACCCTGGTGTGACTCGCGAGCAAGTGGTCGCCGCTACCGGCTGGGCGATTCGCTTTGCCGATAACGTGCAACAGACGGCCGCACCGACCGAGGTTGAGCTCACCGCCTTGCGTGACCTTGAGGCTCGAACTGCACTGGCTCACGGCCAGGCACCGGGAGAAGCGTGATGCGTGAGGTCTTTATCTGTGACGCGATTCGTACACCCATTGGCCGTTTTGGCGGTGGCCTGGCCAGCGTTCGTGCTGACGATCTGGCTGCTGCGCCGATCAAGGCGCTGATCGAGCGCAACCCAAACGTGAACTGGAGCGAAGTCGACGAAGTGTTCTTCGGCTGCGCCAACCAGGCCGGTGAAGACAACCGCAACGTGGCCCGCATGGCGGCGTTGTTGGCCGGTCTGCCGGAAACCATTCCTGGGGTAACCCTCAACCGCCTGTGTGCCTCGGGTATGGATGCAATCGGCACCGCCTTCCGGGCAATTGCCAGCGGCGAGATGGAGCTGGCGATTGCCGGTGGCGTCGAGTCCATGTCGCGAGCGCCGTTTGTGATGGGCAAGGCCGATGCGGCGTTTTCGCGCAACATGAAGCTGGAAGACACCACCATCGGCTGGCGCTTCATCAACCCGCTGATGAAGGCCCAGTACGGGATCGATCCGATGCCGCAAACCGCGGATAACGTGGCCGACGATTACCAAATTTCCCGCGCCGATCAGGACGCTTTCGCCCTGCGTAGCCAGCAACGTACCGCCGCCGCTCAGGCTGCTGGTTACTTTGCCGAAGAAATCGTACCGGTACGTATTGCCCACAAAAAAGGCGAGACCATCGTTGAACACGATGAGCACCCGCGTGCCGACACCAGCCTGGAAACCCTGGGCAAACTCAAACCGGTCAACGGCCCGGACAAGACTGTGACCGCGGGCAATGCCTCGGGGGTGAACGATGGTGCGGCAGCCTTGATTTTGGCATCGGCCGAGGCGGTTAAACGCCATGGTCTGACCGCCCGAGCTCGGGTGCTGGGAATGGCCAGCGCCGGTGTTGCGCCGCGGGTGATGGGCATCGGCCCGGTACCTGCGGTACGCAAGCTGGTGGAGCGCCTGGGTTTGGCGGTCAGCGATTTTGATGTGATTGAACTCAACGAGGCTTTCGCCAGCCAAGGCTTGGCTGTATTGCGCGAGTTGGGCCTGGCTGACGACGCACCGCAGGTTAACCCCAATGGCGGAGCGATTGCCCTGGGCCATCCGCTGGGCATGAGTGGTGCACGTATCGTGATGACCGCCTTGCACCAGTTGGAGAAAACCGGCGGCAAGAAAGGCTTGGCAACTATGTGTGTCGGTGTCGGCCAAGGTTTGGCATTGGCTATCGAACGGGTCTGATAGCGCTACAGTTAAAGCCGAGCGACTGTGACCTCAGTCGTTCGGCTTATTGCGGTTACGGCGCTATGTGTTGCAAGGTGTGTCCGATTGCAACTAAAAACCTGATGAGTAAATAAACATGACAACAGAAACTCACTACACAGGAGAGGAGCGTAAAAAAAGGATCTTTGCGATTGTCGGTGCGTCCTCCGGCAACCTCGTCGAATGGTTCGACTTTTACGTTTACGCCTTCTGCGCGATCTATTTCGCGCCTGCTTTCTTCCCCTCCGATGACCCCACGGTGCAGTTGCTCAACACTGCCGGCGTGTTTGCGGCTGGTTTTTTGATGCGCCCCATTGGTGGCTGGTTGTTTGGCCGAGTCGCTGATAAACACGGGCGCAAGAATTCAATGATGATTTCGGTGCTGATGATGTGCGCCGGCTCGCTGGTCATCGCCTTTCTGCCGACCTACGCCTCGATTGGCGCCTGGGCTCCGGCCTTGCTGTTGATGGCGCGGCTGTTTCAGGGCCTGTCGGTGGGGGGCGAGTACGGCACCACGGCAACCTACATGAGCGAAGTTGCGCTCAAGGGGCAGCGCGGTTTTTTTGCCTCGTTCCAGTATGTGACGCTGATCGGCGGGCAACTGCTGGCGGTATTGGTAGTGGTGATTCTTCAGCAGTTCCTGTCAGAAGATGAACTGCGGGCTTGGGGCTGGCGCGTGCCGTTTGTGATCGGTGCCATTGCGGCGCTGATCTCGTTGCTGCTGCGTCGTACCCTGAAAGAAACCACCAGCGCCGAAACCCGCCAGGACAAGGATGCAGGTAGCGTGGCGGCGTTGTTCCGTGACCATAAAGCGGCGTTTATTACCGTGCTGGGTTACACCGCCGGCGGCTCGCTGATTTTCTACACCTTTACCACCTACATGCAGAAGTATCTGGTGAACACCGCCGGGATGCATGCCAAAACCGCCAGTTACATCATGACCGGCGCCCTGTTTCTTTATATGTGCATGCAGCCGTTGTTCGGCATGCTGGCGGACAAGATCGGTCGACGTAACAACATGCTCTGGTTTGGCGCGCTGGGTACGCTGTGTACCGTGCCGATCCTGCTGAGCCTGAAAACCATCACCAGCCCGTTTCTGGCCTTTGTGCTGATTACCCTGGCGCTGGCGATTGTCAGCTTTTACACCTCGATCAGCGGGTTGGTTAAAGCCGAGATGTTCCCGCCCCAGGTTCGGGCGTTGGGCGTCGGCCTGGCGTATGCGGTAGCCAACGCGATCTTTGGTGGTTCGGCGGAATACGTGGCACTGGGCCTGAAGTCGATGGGCATGGAAAACACCTTCTACTGGTACGTGACTGCCATGATGGCAGTCGCCTTCCTGTTCAGCTTCCGGTTGCCCAAACAACCCAAGTACCTGCACCACGATTTGTGATGTACCTGCGCGCGCCCCTTTATGGCGCGCGCCTTCTAAGGAAGGTTTATGAGTAATCAGCTGTTCGATGCGTACTTTACGGCCAAGGCTATGGGTGAGGTGTTCAGCGATCATGGCCGGGTGCAGGCCATGCTCGACGTCGAAGCGGCTCTGGCCCGGGCGCAAGCTGGGGTTGGGGTGATTCCTCACTCGGCACTCGGGCCGATTACAGCGGCATGTCGAGCTGAATTCTACGATTTTTCAGCCTTGGGCCAGGCGATAGCCAGTGCCGGCAATTCGGCAATTCCTCTGGTGAAAGCCTTGGGTAAACAGATTGCCAGCAGCGCGCCCGAGGCCGAGCGTTATGTACATTTGGGGGCTACCAGTCAGGACGTAATGGACAGCGGGCTGGTGCTGCAATTACGCGCAGCCCTCGGATTGATCGAGCGTGATCTGACGCAGTTGGCCGATGTGCTCGCCGCCCAGGCTCAGCGTTATGCCACTACCCCTTTGGCCGGACGGACCTGGCTGCAACAGGCGACCCCGGTCACGTTGGGGATGAAAATCGCCAGTTGGCTGGGCGCCGTGACCCGTAGCCGCCAGCGTCTCAATGAGCTGAAACCGCGTCTGCTGTGCCTGCAATTCGGCGGAGCCTCGGGCACCCTGGCGGCACTGGGTGAACAGGCGATGCCGGTGGCGCAGGCGCTGGCCGACGAACTGGGCCTGAACCTGCCTGAGCAACCGTGGCACACCCAGCGTGACCGACTGGTGGAGTTCGGCGCGGTGTTGGGCTTGATCGCCGGTGGGCTGGGCAAGGTTGGCCGGGACATAAGCCTGCTGATGCAGACCGAGGCCGCTGAAGTATTTGAGCCGTCGGCGCCGGGCAAGGGCGGTTCGTCGACCATGCCGCACAAGCGCAACCCTGTGGGTTCGGCGGTATTGATCAGCGCTGCGACGCGGGTTCCGGGTTTGCTGAGCATTCTGTTCAGCGCCATGCCCCAGGAGCATGAACGCAGCCTGGGCCTGTGGCACGCCGAATGGGAGACCCTGCCCGAGATTTGCTGTGTGGTCTCCGGGGCGCTGGTGCAGGCGCTGAATATTGCCCAAGGGCTGGAAGTGGACCCCGAGCGTATGGCGCGCAATCTCGACCTGACGCACGGGCTAGTACTGGCCGAAGCCGTGAGCATTGTGCTGGCCCAGAGGGTAGGGCGCGAAACCGCGCACCATCTGCTGGAGCAATGTTGCAAACGTGCGGTGGCCGAGCAGCGCCATTTACGTGCGGTGCTGGGCGATGAACTGCAAATCACCGCGCACCTGAGTGCAGACGAACTGGATCGCTTGCTCGATCCGGCTTATTACCTTGGCCAAGCGACGACGTGGGTCGAGCGTGCGCGGGCTGAACATTTTGCGTTGGTCCTCTAAAGGAGAAGCTCGTGGGACGTGTACAACTCGCTGAAGGTGAACTCAATTACCGCCTGGACGGCCCGCAAGGCGCGCCGGTGCTGGTGCTGTCCAATTCGTTGGGCACTGACCTGGGGATGTGGGACACACAGATTCCGGCGTTCGCCGAGCATTTCCAGGTGTTGCGCTACGACACTCGTGGCCACGGCCAGTCGCTGGTAACCGAAGGGCCGTACAGCATTGAGCAACTGGGCGGCGATGTGCTGGCGCTGCTGGATGCATTGCATATCGAACAGGCACATTTTTGCGGGCTGTCGATGGGCGGGCTGATTGGCCAGTGGTTGGGCATCAATGCCGGTTCGCGTTTGCACAAGCTGATTGTGTGCAACACCTCCGCCAAAATTGGCGAGCCTTTGATGTGGAACCCGCGAATCGAAATGGTGTTGCGTGACGGCGCGGCGGCGATGGCCGGGCTGCGTGACGCATCGATTGCGCGCTGGTTTACCGCAGATTTCGCCCAGGCTAACCCTGAGCAGGCCAAACGTATTACCGACATGCTCGCCGCCACTTCCCCCCAAGGCTACGCCGCCAACTGCGCGGCAGTGCGCGATGCGGATTTTCGCGATCAACTGGGCGCAATTGACGTGCCCCTGCTGGTGATCGCAGGCACGGAAGACGCTGTAACTCCGCCTGCGGGCAGCCATTTCATCCAGGAACATGTACGCGGTGCGCAGTACGCCGAGTTTTATGCCGCGCACCTGTCCAACGTGCAGGCCGGGGATGCCTTCAGCCAGCGCGTGTTGGACTTTTTGTTAGCCGGTAAAGCGGTTTAAGGAGCTGTTTGTGGACGAGAAACAACGTTACGACGAAGGTATGCAAGTACGCCGTGCGGTGCTCGGCGACGCCCATGTCGATCGCAGCCTCAATGCCTTGACCGAGTTCAATAGCGAATTTCAGGAAATGATTACCCGCCACGCCTGGGGTGATATCTGGACCCGCCCTGGACTGGCGCGGCATACCCGTAGCCTGATTACTATTGCGATGTTGATCGGCATGAATCGCAATGAGGAGCTGAAACTGCATCTGCGTGCGGCGGCCAACAACGGCGTGACCCGTGCCGAGATCAAAGAAGTGATCATGCAGAGCGCCATCTACTGCGGCATCCCGGCGGCTAACGCGACCTTCCACTTGGCTGAGTCGGTGTGGGATGAGTTGGGGGCTGAGTCGCGGGTGTAACCGCTCTTCCTTGTAGCCGCTGCCGAGGAACGAGGCTGCGATAAGGACCGAAGGGCCTTCAGTTGCCGGGGCTGCTACGCACCCCATCGCAGCCTCGCTGCGCTCCTCGGCGGCTACAAAACGGGCATCACACAAACAACAAACCCGCCAAAAGGCGGGTTTGTTGTTTATGCGGTACGTATCACGCCTTTGGTGGCTGATCCGAAACCGGGCGGTTCTGCCCGGTCTGTTCGTACCAACCGCCACCCAACGCCTTGTACAGCGTGACTTCGCTGGTCAGCTGCGAAAGACGATCGGTGATCAACGATTGCTGCGCGCTGAACAACGAGCGCTGGGCATCGAGGAAGGTCAGGTTGCTGTCGATGCCAATCCGATAACGACGCTCGGCTAACCGGTAGTAATCCTGGTTGGCGTTAACGAAGTCGGTTTGTGCCTGCAACTGCTGGTTGTAGGTCTGACGCGCCGCCAGGCCATCAGAGACTTCCTGGAAGGCGGTCTGGATCGTTTTCTCGTACTGAGAAACGGTGATTTCCTTCTGGATTTTCGAGTAGTCCAGGCTGGCGCGCAGGGCACCTGCGTTAAAGATCGGCAGGTTGATTTGCGGCGAGAACAGCCAGGTGCCCGAACCGCCCTTGAACAGCCCCGACAGGTCAGGGCTCAAGGTCCCGGCATTGGCCGTAAGGCTGATGCTTGGGAAGAACGCTGCCCGCGCCGCGCCGATGTTGGCGTTAGCGGCCAGCAACTTGTGTTCGGCTTCGAGAATGTCCGGACGACGTTGCAGCAAGTCTGATGGCAAGCCAGCCGGTACTTCGTTCAACAGGTCAGCTGCCAGTGGTTTGGCTGCAGGCAGGTTGTCCGGGATGGTGGTACCAAGCAGCAGCGCCAAACTGTTCTGGTCCTGAGCTACCTGACGGGTGTACCTGGCCAGTTGTACCTTGGCGTTTTCCACCGAGGTACGCGACTGGCTTACGTCCAGTGCCGAGGCGACACCCACTTCATTGCTGCGCAAGGTGAGCTTGTAGCTCTCGTCGAACGCTTTGAGGGTGTCTTCAGTCAGTTTCAGCAGCTCTTTGTCAGCCTGCCAGGTCAGGTAAGCATTGGCGACGCTGGCCACCAGACTGATCTGAGTCGTGCGTCGGGCTTCTTCGGTTGCAAAGTAGTTCTGCAACGCTTGATCGCTCAGGCTGCGAACCCGGCCGAACAGGTCCAATTCGTACGCGCTGACCCCAAGGGTCGCCGAATAAGAACTGGTAATGCCCGACTCGCCGGTTTGCGACATGCTTGCCGGGGTGCGTTGACGGCTGCCGCTGCCAGTGGCCGAGACCGCCGGGAACAGATCGGCCCGCTGGATGCGGTACTGCGCGGCATAGGCGTCGATGTTCAGCGCCGCGACACGCAGGTCGCGGTTGTTGACCAGAGCGGTCTGAATCAGCTGCTGCAGCGCCGGGTCATGGAAAAACTGACGCCAGCCTTGTTCTGCAGCGGCCTGATTGGCCGCCTCGGTAGGGGAGTAGGCCGGGCCTTGCGGGTACTGCGCCGCTACCGGCGCTTCAGGGCGCTGGTAGTCGGGGATCAGCGAGCAGCCGCCCAGCGTAAACGCTGCGATGGCTACTGCGAGAAGCGACTTGCTCATTGGCCAGCCTCTTGGTTTGGAGTTTTAGTCAGGTCCACTTTCTTTTCGGAATCTTTTTTGCTGCCGAAGGACGATACGGCCACAAAGAACAGCGGTACCCAGAACACGGCCAGTACGGTGGCGGTGATCATGCCACCGATAACACCCGTACCAATAGCGTGCTGGCTGCCCGAGCCTGCGCCCGAGGAGATGGCCAGCGGGATCACACCCAGTACAAACGCCAGCGAGGTCATGATGATTGGACGCAGACGCATGCGGCACGCCTCGATTGCGGCCTCGCTCAGTGTTCGTCCTTGTTCATGCAACTCTTTGGCAAACTCGACGATCAGAATGGCGTTTTTCGATGCCAGACCGATGGTCGTGAGCAAGCCCACCTGGAAGTACACGTCGTTGGACAACCCTCGCAGGCTGGTCGCCATCAGTGCACCGATAATCCCCAGCGGCACCACGAGCATGACTGCAATCGGGATTGACCAGCTTTCGTACAGTGCTGCAAGGCACAGGAATACCATCAGCAAGGATATAGCGTACAGGGCAGGTGCTTGCGAACCAGACAGACGCTCTTCGAATGACAGCCCGGTCCAGGAAATACCCACGCCCGCTGGCAGCTTCTTGGCCAAGGCTTCTACTTCAGCCATGGCCTGACCACTGCTGTAACCCGGAGCTGGAGCACCCAGGATTTCCATGGCCTCTACGCCGTTATAGCGTGACAACTTGGGCGGACCGTAGATCCACTTGCCTTTGGCGAATGCCGAGAACGGCACCATGGTTCCTTCACTGTTACGCACGAACCACTTCTTCAGATCTTCCGGGTTCATCCGGGAGTCGGCTGTACCTTGCAGGAACACCTTCTTCACTCGGCCATGGTCGATGAAGTCGTTGACGTAGCTGGCGCCCAGGCCGATCGACAGCGTGTTGTTGATGTCGCTCAGGTCAACGCCCAGGGCGCGAGCTGCTTCGTCGTCAATTTCCAGCTGGTACTGCGGCTCATCGTTCAAGCCGTTTGGACGTACGCCTGCCAGGATCTTGCTTTGCGCAGCCATGCCCAGGAACTGGTTACGGGCCGCCATCAGCTTCTCGTGACCAATACCGGAACGGTCTTGCAGGTAAACGTCAAAACCGGTGGCGTTACCCAATTCCATTACTGCCGGCGGGGCAAAGGCGAACACCATTGCATCGCGGAAGGTGGAGAAGTGCGCCTGAGCGCGGGCAGCCAGTGCAAACACGCTGTTGTCCGCATCTCGCTCACCCCAAGGCTTGAGCATGATGAACGCAAGGCCGGAGCTTTGACCGCGACCGGCGAAGTTAAAGCCGTTTACGGTAAACACCGAAGACACCGCGCCCGACTCTTCTTTCAACAGGTACTCACGCATCCTGTCGATCACATCCTGGGTGCGTTCTGCAGTGGTGCCTGCTGGGGTCTGAACCTGTGCAAACAGTACGCCCTGGTCTTCTTCGGGAAGGAAGGAGGTAGGGATACGGGTAAACAGGAACACCATGCCGACCACGATCAGTACGTAGGCCAGCAGGTACGGCGCCTTGTGACGCAGGATGCTGCCCACACCTTTCTCGTAGCGCTTGACGCCACTGTCGAACGTGCGGTTGAACCAGCCGAAGAAGCCGCGCTTGTTCTCGCCGTGATCACCCTTCTGGATTGGCTTGAGCATGGTGGCGCACAAGGCCGGGGTGAAAATCAGAGCAACCAGTACCGAGAGCGCCATGGCCGAAACAATGGTGATCGAGAACTGTTTGTAAATCACACCGGTGGAGCCGCTGAAGAAGGCCATTGGCAGCAGTACCGCCGACAGCACCAAGGCGATACCGACCAGAGCACCCTGGATCTGCTCCATGGATTTCTTGGTCGCCTCCTTGGGCGGCAGGCCTTCTTCGGACATCACCCGCTCGACGTTTTCAACCACCACAATCGCATCGTCCACCAGCAAGCCGATGGCCAATACCATACCGAACATGGTCAGGGTGTTAATGCTGAAACCGGCCGCGGCCAGGATGCCGAATGTGCCGAGCAATACTACCGGCACAGTCATCGTGGTGATGATGGTGGCGCGGAAGTTCTGCAGGAACAGGAACATCACCAGGAACACCAGTACAACGGCTTCAACCAGGGTTTCAACTACGCCCTTGATCGAGGCCGAGACCACAGGAGTGGTGTCGTACGGGTAAACGACTTTCATGCCTTGCGGGAAGAAAGGTTCCAGGTCACCGATAGTCTTGTGCAGTGCTTTTGCGGTGTCCAGGGCGTTGGAGCCCGGAGCCAGCTTGATCGCCAGACCCGAAGACGGCTTGCCGTTGAACTGGGCGCTGATGCTGTAGTTCTCACCACCCAGAGCAACCTCGGACACATCGCTCAGGCGAACCTGAGAACCGTCGCTGTTGACCTTGAGCAGGATCTTTTTGAACTGCTCGGCGGTTTGCAGGCGGGTTTTACCGATAATGGTAGCGTTCAGCTCCTGACCTTTGACCGCAGGCAGACCACCCAGTTGTCCGGAGGACACCTGTACGTTCTGTGCGCTGATGGCCGCTTTCACGTCCACCGGGGTCAGGTTGTATTTGTTCAGCTTGGCCGGATCGAGCCAGATACGCATAGCGTACTGGGCACCGAACACCTGGAAGTCGCCCACACCTTCGGTACGGGAGATCGGGTCCTGCATGTTGGAGACGATGTAGTTCGACAAGTCGTCCTTGTTCATGCTGCCGTCTTCAGACACCACACCGATTACCATCAGGAAGTTTTTCACTGCCTTGGTAACACGGATACCTTGCTGCTGAACTTCTTGAGGCAGCAGTGGGGTCGCCAGGTTTAGCTTGTTCTGTACCTGCACCTGAGCGGTGTCGGGGTCAGTACCTTGCTCGAACGTAGCGGTGATGGCCATGCTGCCGTCAGAGTTGCTTTCAGATGACACATAACGCAGGTGGTCAATACCGTTGAGCTGTTGCTCGATTACCTGGACCACGGTGTCCTGCACGGTTTGCGCCGAAGCGCCCGGGTAGGTCACGGAGATCGAGATTGCCGGTGGCGCGATGCTCGGGTACTGGTTGATCGGCAATTTGAGGATCGATAGAGCCCCGACCAGCATGATCACAAGGGCAATTACCCAGGCGAAAATCGGACGGTCGATAAAAAATTTCGACATGGTTTACTCCCCTTTACTGCCTGCAGCTTTTTCAGTTGCCGGGGCAGGTGCCGGGGTTTCGCCTTGTGGCTTGTCCATGATCTTGACTTCAATGCCAGGCTTGATGAACTGCAGGCCGTCAGTAATCAGGCGGTCGCCAGGGTTCAGGCCTTTCTCGACCAGCCAGTCGCTGCCGACTGTGCGCGAAGCTTGCAGCACACGCATTTCAACCTTGTTGTCCGGCCCAACGATCAAGGCAGTGGGTTGGCCCTTGAGGTTGTGGGTCACGCCAATCTGAGGTGCCAGGATCGCATTGCTGTCGATACCTGCTTCCAGTTGTGCGTGGACAAACATGCCTGGGAGCAGTACTTCGTCAGGGTTCGGGAACACGGCGCGCAGGGTGACGGAGCCGGTGGCTTCATCCACTGAGACTTCGGAGAACTCAAGACGACCTTCTTGCGGGTATTCACTGCCGTCCGGCAGGGTCAACTTGACCTTGGCGGAGTTATCACCGGCCTTCTTCAAGCGGCCACTGGCCAGATCGCGGCGCAGTTCGAGCATTTCCACCGAGGATTGGGTCACATCAACGTAGATCGGGTCCAGTTGGGTGATCACGGCCAATGCGTTCGCCTGACCACTGGTGACCAGTGCACCTTCGGTGAACAGCGAGCGACCGATACGACCGGTCAGCGGCGCCAGCACCTTGGTGTAGCGCAGGTTGACCTGGGCAGTGTTCAGGGCAGCTTCGGCTTCGAGGCGTGCGGCTTCGGCGTTGTCGTATTCCTGACGGCTTACGGCTTGCTCTGCAACCAATTGCTTGTAGCGATCAGCAAGGGATTTTGCCGATTGCAGAGTGGCACGAGCGCTGAGCACTGCGCTTTCATAGATCGCTGGATCGATTTGATACAGCTGCTGGCCGATTTTTACGTCGCTGCCTTCTTTAAAGAGGCGCTTGAGGATGATGCCGTTTACCTGAGGACGAACTTCAGCCGAACGATAGGACGCAGTACGACCCGGCAGGTCGGTGGTCAAGGTAAAGGGCTGGGTTTTTAGCGTCACGACGCCGACCTGAGGGATTTGCGGGGCAGGTGCTGCCTCTTCCTTTTTGCATCCGCTGAGCAGCGAAGCTAGGGCGATGGCAGCAACCAGAGCGGTAACAGCTGGCTTGAATTGCATGAAAATCCTCGGGTCAGGCACGCGAAAGCGCACAAGAATAGTGGAAGGGTAAAGAAAGCTGTTCCGGGTGGATAAGTAGCTTGCTAAGGAATATACTTACATTCGTGTCTGTTTGTAAATAGCGGGAACGTGTCTCGCTACGTCCTGCAGAGCCATTTTTAAAGTATGAAGTAGACCGGGATAAGGCATAACAAGCGCCACCCGATGTTGGTCCTGGCGAGTGATCGCAACTGCCCGGACCCTCCTGATTGAGGTTTTTATTGCCATGGTGCGTCGTACCAAAGAAGAAGCGCTTGAAACCCGGAGCAAAATCCTCGAGGCGGCCGAGCAGGCCTTTTACGAGCGGGGTGTCGCACGCACGACGTTGGCTGATATTGCCGCGTTGGCGGGTGTCACCCGCGGTGCAATTTACTGGCACTTCAGCAACAAGGCCGATCTGGTGCAGGCCATGCTCGATAGCCTGCATGAACCGCTGGATGAAATGGCCAAGGCCAGTGAAAACCAGAACGAAATTGATCCGCTCGGCTGCATGCGCCAATTGCTGATTCATTTGTTTCGCCAAGTTGCCATTGATCCAAAAACCCGGCGTATCAATGAAATTTTGTTTCATAAGTGCGAATTCACAGACGAAATGTGTGATTTTCGGGCTCAGCGCCAGGTTGCGATGGTTGATTGCAACAGCAGAATCGAACTGGCCCTTACCAATGCCATTCACCGTCAACAACTCCCTGTAACGCTGGATGTTCGCCGTGCTGCTATTTGCTTGCATGCCTATATCGACGGAATTCTCGGGCAATGGCTGCTGGTTCCTGACAGCTTCGAGCTTTTCAAGAACGCTGAGTCCTGGGTCGATACGGGTCTGGATATGCTGCGTTTAAGCCCAACATTACGAATTAGCGCCAATATCCGAGAGGGAGTCTAGTAGGCTCGGGCAATAAGGCGAGTGAAGATTTGCCCTCTGGAGCATTTGCTGGCTAACGGCATTTATATACGTCTAGCCTGCAGGTTTAAAGTTAGCGAGCTAAGTATTTTGTAGCTAAATTGTGATGACTCAGTGAAATGCCCCACAGTCATCGATAAACAAGCTATAGGCAACGGGTTTTAAGTACTACATGACTTCGGCATCTTTCTTGGTTATTTCTCCCATTTAACCCTTCTCACGTCGGCTTCCCCTACACTTGAGCAACGCTTTGGCCGCAGGCCAGAGCAGCCAAAATCGGGGAGCGGGCGACGGCCAAAGTGTTGGCCCTCTCTCGACTAAAGCAAACAGACCACGATGGTGTTGTGTGTCGTGGGCAATTCGAGGAATAACAAGTGAACAAGATTTACTCGAGTGCTGAATCCGCTTTGCAGGGGCTGGTCGAAGACGGCATGACCCTGGCTGTCGGCGGCTTTGGATTGTGCGGGATTCCGGAAGCGCTGATTGCTGCCCTGCGTGACACTGGCAAGCGCGAGCTGACGGTCATCAGTAACAACGCCGGGGTTGATGGTTTCGGCCTGGGGCAACTGCTGACGACGCGTCAGATCCGCAAAATGATTTCTTCCTACGTGGGCGAGAACAAAGAGTTCGAACGTCAGTACCTGGCTGGCGAACTTGAACTGGAGTTCACCCCTCAAGGCACCCTCGCGGAAAAACTGCGGGCGGGCGGGGCGGGTATACCGGCATTTTTCACCAAGACCGGTTACGGCACTTTGGTGGCTGAAGGCAAGGAAACTCGTGAGTTTGATGGCGAGTGGTACGTCATGGAGCGTTCACTGCGGGCCGATGTGGCCTTGGTCAAGGCCTGGAAAGCCGACAAGTCCGGCAACCTGCTGTTCAACAAAACCGCACGCAATTTCAATCCATTGGCCGCAATGGCGGCCAAGGTGTGCGTGGTGGAAGTGGAAGAAATTGTCGAGATTGGCGAGATCGAGCCCGATCAGGTTCATTTGCCCGGGATTTACGTGCAGCGGCTGGTGCTCAATGCCTGCCCGGAAAAACGTATCGAACATCGCACTGTACGGAGCGCCTGACCATGGCCTGGACTCGTGAAGAAATGGCGCAGCGCGCCTCCCAAGAACTGCAGGACGGTTTTTACGTCAATTTGGGCATCGGTTTGCCGACCCTGGTGGCCAACTACATTCCCAAGGGCATGGATGTGTGGCTGCAAAGTGAAAATGGCCTGCTCGGGATTGGCCCGTTTCCGACCGAAGATGAGGTCGATGCCGATCTGATCAACGCGGGTAAACAAACTATTACGACCCTGCCGGGCAGCAGTTTTTTCAACAGCGCCGACTCGTTTGCGATGATTCGCGGTGGGCATATCAACCTGTCGATTCTTGGCGCGATGCAAGTCTCCGAGAAGGGCGATCTGGCCAACTGGATGATTCCGGGCAAGATGGTCAAGGGCATGGGCGGGGCGATGGACCTGGTGGCCGGGGTCAAGCGCGTGGTAGTGCTGATGGAGCACACGGCCAAGGGTGGCACCCATAAACTGCTCAAACAGTGTGACCTGCCGCTGACCGGCGTGGGCGTGGTTGACCGGATTATTACCGACCTGGCGGTGCTCGATGTGACGGAGCAAGGGCTCCAACTGGTTGAGCTGGCCGCGGGGGTTAGCCTCGAGCAACTGCAAGAAGCAACCGGCTGCTCAATTAACGGCTGAATACACGCCTGTAGCCGCTACCGAGGTACGAAGGCTGCGATAGGGTGCGTAGCAGTCGCAAACCAGAAGCCTCGATTTGGCGGATATATTTGGGGCTCAGGATTTGCGGGCGCTGCGCCCCCGATCGCAGCCTCGCGTAGCACGACAGCGGCTACAGGTTTTTTGTCAGGCTCAGAAACACAAAAAGCCCCAAAAGGGGCTTTTTGCTGCAGCGTGAATCAGCGTTCCAGATCTTTGATCTTGCCTTTCACACCATCAAACTCTTCCGCGTCCGGCAGAGCGTCTTTCTTCTCAGTGATGTTTGGCCAGATTTCAGCCAGCTCAACATTCAACTGAATAAACTCTTGCATGTCCGCAGGCACTTCATCTTCAGAGAAGATCGCCTGTGCAGGGCATTCAGGCTCACAAAGCGCGCAGTCAATGCACTCATCCGGGTGAATCACCAGGAAGTTCGGGCCTTCGTAAAAGCAGTCCACCGGACAGACTTCTACGCAGTCGGTGTACTTGCACTTGATGCAGTTGTCGGTGACGACGAAGGTCATTTCTAATTCTCTCCTCAGGCGGCGGCAGCGAAACCCTTCCAGGTCGGGTTCACCGGGTTCGGGAGTGATATCTAATGACCAGGCTAAAAGGTCACTAGCATCCCGAACCGCGCGCGATTCTAGCAGCTTTTAAAGGCGTGTCTTTAATGTGTAGAGCAAATCAAGCGCTTTACGTGGCGTCATGTTGTCCAGATCCAGCTTGGAAATATCATCCAGCACCGGGTGAGGCAGGCTGGCAAACATGTCACTTTGCTGTGGTACCGACTTTTTACCGGTGGTCGGACGCGGCACTTCATGGGGCAGGCTGGTGGTCTCCAGGCGGCTCAAGTGCTCGCGGGCACGGGTGATGACTTCGGTCGGCACGCCCGCCAATTGCGCCACGGCCAAGCCATAACTCTGACTGGCCGGGCCCGGTAATACATGGTGCAGGAACACGATGCGTTCGTTGTGCTCGGTCGCACTCAAGTGCACGTTGGCCACCAGCGGTTCGTTTTCGGGCAGTACCGTCAGTTCGAAGTAGTGGGTGGCAAACAAAGTATAGGCGCGTAATTGGGCGAGACGTTCTGCCGCAGCCCAGGCCAGCGACAAACCGTCGAACGTGCTGGTGCCGCGGCCCACTTCATCCATCAGGACCAGGCTGCGTTCGGTGGCGTTGTGCAAAATGTTCGCGGTTTCACTCATCTCGACCATAAAGGTCGAACGGCCGCCCGCCAGGTCATCGCTGGAGCCGATCCGGGTGAAGATGCGGTCAACCAGCGACAGCTCACAGCTCGCTGCCGGAACAAAACTGCCGATATGGGCCAGTAGCACGATCAATGCGGTCTGGCGCATGTAGGTCGATTTACCGCCCATGTTAGGACCGGTAATCACCAGCATGCGGGTATCGTCATCCAGCGCCAGATCGTTGGCCACAAATGGCGTGGTCAGTACTTGCTCGACCACCGGGTGGCGGCCTTGGCTGATACGCATGCACGGCTCGTCGACAAAGCGCGGGCAGTTCAGGTCCAGGTTCAGTGCGCGCTCTGCCAGGTTGCTCAGTACATCCAGCTCGGCCAGTGCGGCGGCAGTGTCTTGCAGCGGCGCCAGATGGCTGATCATTTCTTCGAGCAATGCTTCGTAGAGCATCTTCTCGCGGGCCAGGGCGCGGCTTTTGGCCGACAGGGCCTTGTCTTCGAAGGCTTTGAGCTCCGGGGTGATAAAGCGCTCGGCGCCTTTGAGCGTTTGGCGGCGGATGTAATCGGCCGGTGCCTGCTCGGCCTGCTTGCTTGGCAGCTCGATAAAGTAGCCGTGTACCCGGTTGTAACCGACCTTCAGGTTGGCCAGGCCGGTACGGGCTTTTTCGCGGGCTTCCAGGTCAATCAGGAACTGACCGGCGTTTTCGCTCAGCGACTGCAACTCGTCCAGTTCGGCGTCATACCCGGTCTTTAACACGCCACCGTCGCGGATCACGGCAGGCGGATTATCGTTGATCGCTTTTTCCAGCAGGGCTCCCAGCTCGGGATAAGTGCTGGTGGTTGTAGCCAACTGCTGCAGGTGCGGCGCTTCGAGGCCGATCATCGCGTCTTGCAGTTGCGGTAATGCGTTCAAGGCATCGCGCAGCCGTGCCAGGTCGCGGGGGCGGGCATTGCGCAGGCCGATACGGGCCAGAATGCGCTCCAGATCGCCGATTTCCTTGAGCTGTGGCTGCAGCTTTTCAAAGCGATAGCCGTCCAGCAGGCAGGTGATCGACGACTGGCGTGCCAGCAGTACGCTCAAGTCGCGCAACGGGCGGTTCAGCCAGCGGGTCAGCAGGCGGCTGCCCATCGAAGTCTGGCAACGATCGACCACGGACTGCAGCGTGTTGTCGCGCCCACCGGCCAGGTTGGTGTCCAGCTCCAGGTTGCGACGGCTGGCGCCGTCCAGGACCACGGTGTCATCCAGACGCTCATGGCGCAGGCTGCGCAAATGGGGCAAGGCGGTACGCTGGGTTTCCTTGGCGTAACTGAGCAGGCAACCGGCGGCGCCAATGGCCAGGGTCAGGTTTTCGCAGCCAAAACCTTTAAGGTCTTGGGTTGAGAACTGTTGGCACAGGCTTTTCAGGGCCGAGTCGCGCTCAAAATCCCACGGTGCGCGGCGACGTACGCCACGGCGTTTTTCGGCGGGCAGACCTTGTGGCCAGTCGTCCGGGATCATCAATTCAACCGGGTTAATGCGCTCCAGTTCAGCCAGCAGGTTTTCCCAGCCCTTGATCTCCAGTACCGAGAAGTTACCGCTGGTAATGTCCAGCACGGCGAGGCCAAACAGGCGCTCATCGCCGAGCACGGCAGCAATCAGGTTGTCGCGGCGCTCATCCATCAGCGCCTCGTCACTGACCGTGCCCGGAGTGATAATGCGTACTACCTGACGATCCACCGGGCCTTTGCTGGTGGCCGGGTCTCCGACCTGTTCGCAAATCACCACCGACTCACCGAGCTTTACCAGCTTGGCCAGATAGCCCTCGGCGGCATGGTAAGGAATCCCGCACATCGGGATCGCCTGGCCTGCAGACTGCCCACGGGCCGTGAGTGTGATATCCAGCAACTTGGCGGCTTTCTTCGCGTCTTCGTAGAAGATTTCGTAGAAATCGCCCATGCGATAAAACATCAGCTGATCAGGGTGCTGGTTCTTCAAGCGCCAGTACTGCTGCATCATCGGCGTGTGGCTGGACAGGTCGGAGGTATTTTTACTCATCAGGACTTAGGCGGATTCGTTCAGAAGTGGGGAAAGACAGGCCGTAGCCTGAGGTTTTCGCAATGGACGCAAGGTTAACATGTCAGCCCCCTGCACCTACAGGTGTGCTCGGGGTGCGCTGACACGCAGCTATAAATAGAAGAAATAGGATTTGCCTTCGATAAACACGCTCAGCACTATTGCTCTCATGTCCAAACGAACTGTTTCAACCGTCCTCAAGGAACTGCTTGCCCACCACCAGATCAGCGCCATGGCGCTGCACCGGAGCACAGGGGTGCCGCAGTCCACACTCTCGCGCATTTTGAGCGGTAAAATTGTCGACCCTTCCGACAGACAAATCTCCAGGATCGCCGAGTATTTCAACATCAGTACGGATCGCTTGCGTGGCCGGGGCGATATCCACACGCCTGCAGTGTCTGAACCCGAGCTGCGTCACCCTGAGCTGCGTGACATTTGCCTGTGGGATGACGACACCCCGGTGGCGGATGATGAAGTATCCATTCCATTCTTGCGTCAGGTTGAACTGGCGGCCGGTTCCGGGCGCTTTGCCATTGAAGAGAGCGAGCGCGCCAAGCTGCGTTTCGGCAAGCGCAGCTTGCGCCACAACGGCGTGGAGTTCGATCAGGCCAAGTGCGTGACGGTTCGTGGTGACAGCATGCTGCCGGTGTTGCGCGATGGTGCAACGGTTGGGGTCAATGCCGGCAAGCGCACGCTTGACGAGGTCATCGATGGTGACCTGTATGCGGTCAATCACAATGGCCAGTTGCGGGTGAAGCAGTTGTATCGCCTGGCAGGCGGCATTCGCTTGCGCAGCTTCAATCGTGATGAGTTCCCGGATGAGGACTACGCCTACAACGATCTTGAGGATGAACAGTTGGTCATCCTTGGTCATGTGTTCTGGTGGGGCATGTACGCCCGCTAGCCGTTAGTTTCTGAAAATACTGTGGGAGCGAACAAGTCTTCGCGAGCAGGCTCGTTCCCATGGCAGTTTTTTTAGCCATTAAGAAGACAATTCTCACTGTATTTGTTGGCCTTGGCCGACTTGCTGCAATCGCCTGAATAAATATATGCACTGGTGCATTGACTGTATATCCATACATGCATAGTCTTTGTTGCATGACGACCAACGATGGATCTCGGGCAGGGGTGTGACGTTACAGTCGGGCCGGAAATTGGCGCTTATCAATAAGGACATAGGAGTGATGACATGATGAATGAACCGCAGGCTTTGCTGGAAATGCCGGTTTTACTGGTCATCCTTCTTGCCCTGGTGGGCGGCATTTTTGGTGAGATGTGGCGGGCGGACAAAGATGGCGCTAGCGGATGGCCACTGATGCGGCGCCTTGCACTGCGTTCGGGAGCCTGCATGGTGTGCGGCGTATCGACCTTCATGCTGCTTTACTCAGCCGGGATGTCCATCCTGTCGGCCGGTGCATTGGGTTGCCTGACCGCGTTGGCCGGTGCAGATGCGGCCATCAGCCTGTATCAGCGTTGGGCTGCGAAGCGGCTTGGAGTCGACGGTTCGCCTGGCGACTCGCGGATCGAGCCGTAGCAGGCGCTTTTTTGGTGTAGGTTATGGCGCAGAACCGCCCATCAGGAGAGGATCGTGGATCAAATATCTCAACTTGCGGCTGAACTTGGGCTGCTGTTACAGGCTCTTAATGCCCAGGTGACGACCGCCGAGTCTTGCACCGGAGGCGGCATTGCAGAGGCCATCACCCGCATTGCCGGCAGCTCCGCCTGGTTTGAGGCGGGCTTTGTGACCTACTCCAACCAGCAAAAAATCAGGCAGCTGGATGTTCCTGAGTCTTTGTTCACTCAAGTGGGGGCCGTCAGCCGCGAGGTGGTTGAAGCCATGGTGCACGGTGCTCAAGCGCAGAGTGGGGCGCGATTTGCCGTTGCGGTGAGTGGCGTGGCCGGGCCGGGCGGCGGTTCACCAGAGAAGCCGGTTGGCACCGTCTGGCTGGCGTGGGGGGCTGGTGACGAAGTATCGACCGAGCGCAGACACTTTCCGGGCAACCGCGATGAGGTCCGCCAGCAAACGGTGATTGCTGCCCTGGAAGGCTTAATACGCCGAACGGTACGAGAAATAAAAAATCAGGGGTAGGCGATCCTCTAACCCTGTGGAATAATACTGGCTACTTATACAGTTATCGGCCGTCGGGCCTTATTGATTACGAGAGGACTTTAATGGACGACAACAAGAAGAAAGCCTTGGCTGCGGCCCTGGGTCAGATCGAACGTCAATTCGGCAAGGGTGCCGTGATGCTGATGGGCGACCAGGAGCGTCAGGCTGTTCCGGCGATCTCTACCGGTTCGCTGGGTCTGGATATCGCACTGGGCATTGGCGGTCTGCCAAAAGGCCGTATTGTTGAAATCTACGGTCCAGAGTCTTCGGGTAAAACCACACTTACCCTGTCCGTGATTGCACAAGCGCAAAAGGTCGGTGCAACCTGCGCCTTCGTCGATGCCGAGCACGCCCTGGACCCTGAATATGCAGCCAAACTGGGTGTAAACGTCGACGACCTGCTGGTTTCCCAGCCGGACACCGGCGAGCAGGCACTGGAAATCACCGACATGCTGGTGCGTTCCAACGCGGTTGACGTGATCATCATCGACTCCGTAGCTGCACTGACCCCAAAAGCTGAAATCGAAGGCGACATGGGTGACACCCACGTTGGCTTGCAAGCCCGTTTGATGTCGCAAGCGCTGCGTAAAATCACCGGTAACATCAAGAACGCCAACTGCCTGGTTATCTTTATCAACCAGATCCGTATGAAGATCGGCGTGATGTTTGGTAGCCCGGAAACTACAACCGGTGGTAACGCACTGAAGTTCTACGCCTCGGTACGTCTGGATATCCGCCGCACAGGCGCGGTGAAAGAAGGCGACGTGGTAGTGGGTAGCGAAACCCGCGTTAAAGTGGTCAAGAACAAGGTGGCACCGCCGTTCCGTCAGGCTGAGTTCCAGATCTTGTACGGCAAGGGTATCTACCTGAATGGTGAGATGATCGACTTGGGCGTGTTGCATGGCTTCGTCGAAAAAGCCGGCGCCTGGTATAGCTACAACGGCAGCAAAATCGGTCAGGGCAAGGCCAACTCCGCCAAGTTCCTGGACGACAATCCGGACATCAAGGACGCGCTGGAAAAGCAGCTGCGTGAGAAGTTGCTGGGGCCAAAGACCGACGCTGAGATGGCAGAAATCAAAGTTATGCCAAAACTGAGCAAGGCTGCCAAGGAAGCTGCTGCACTGGCTGAAGCCGAAGAAATGGAAAACGCTACCGACAGCGATAACTGATAGACATCATGATCGCCGTCCTGGATACCCCCGTCGCGGTGCGACGGACTGCAATGGACCTGCTCGCGCGACGCGAGCACGGTCGAGTCGAGCTGACGCGCAAATTGCGTCAGCGTGGGGCTTGCCCCGACATGATCGACGCAGCCCTTGACCGTCTAACGGAAGAGGGATTGTTGTCGGAGTCGCGCTATCTCGAAAGCTATATCAACTACCGTGCCGGTTCCGGTTATGGCCCTTTGCGTATTCGCGAAGAGCTTGGCCAGCGTGGCTTGGCGCGTGGGGATATAGAAGAAGCATTGCGCGAATGTGGTTTCAACTGGCAAGAGCAGTTGGAAGACACCTGGCGTCGCAAGTTTTCCGGTCAGTTACCTGCAGATGCAAAGGAACGTGCTCGCCAAGGGCGCTTCTTGAGTTATCGGGGGTATCCGCTTGAAATGATCGGCCGCTTGTTGAGCGGCCGAGAGTTTGATGACTGAAAGCGCAAACTGGCGGCTCTTACGCAACCTTCTGTAGCCGCTGTCGAGGTACGAGGCTGCGATGGACTGCGTAGCGGCCCCTGCCTTTAAAGGCCCAGCGGGCCTTATCGCAGCCTGCGGCAGCGACTACATTGGTTCTCATTCAACCGATATACGCTGTTCTGGCGTAGTCACGTTATCTATTGCAGCCCAGTTCTGTGGCTGGTTGATAAAGTTGACCAACTCACGTAACCGTCCCTGGTTGCGGCCGCTGAATGCAAAACTCAGGCAGGTAAGGTGGTTAAGCTTGGGGTCATCATGCTCAAAACCGCAGTATCCCTGTTGCTGGAAACCATTGCTGAGGCAGATATCGGCAAAATTCTGCTGTATCTCCTTAAGGGCTAAAACACTGACAGGCCGTTTCATGCGGATCACGAAGGTTTTGTTCAGCCAGCGGCTTGAGTGGAAGTTGTTGTAGAACTGATTGATTTCAGCAAGGGCCTCTTCGGCGCTGTACACCAGGCGCATCAGCTTCAAATCGTTGGGAAGAATGTACTGGTTGGCTTCCAGCTGGTTATGTATGAAGTCCAGCGCACCCTGCCAAAATGACCCGCCAGGCACGTCCAGTAAAACCACCGGTACCAACGGCGTTTTGCCTGTTTGCATTAGGGTCAGCACTTCCAGCACTTCATCCAGCGTGCCAAAGCCTCCCGGGCACATCACCAGGGCATCTGCTTCTTTGGTAAAAAACAGTTTGCGGGTAAAGAAGAAATGGAATGCCAGCACATTGGCAGTGCCGTTGATGGTCGGGTTGGCCCGTTGTTCAAACGGCAGGGTGATGTTGAACCCCAGGCTGTGATCCAGGCCTGCACCCTCGTGGGCTGCGGCCATGATGCCAGCGCCGCCGCCGGTGATAACCATCATGTCTGATTTTGCCAGGACGGCACCCATTTCGCGGGCCAGTGCATACAGTGGGTGTTCGACCGGGGTTCTTGCCGAGCCGAATACCGTAACTTTGCGTCGCCCCTTGAACTGCTCCAGTGTCCGAAAGGTTTTCTCGAGTTCACGGATGGCTTGCAGGGTGATTTTGGCATTCCAGCGATCAAAGTCGTCGTGGGCCATGCGCAATACGGTCAGTAACATCTCGCGGTAAAGCGCCCGGTTCGGGCTATTGGGTGCGACTCGTTGCAACTGCTCGTCGACTTCATGAGCAAGATCCAGGCCCTGTTCCTGAAAGTGCAGCGTCAGGGTGTCATTGGATTGATCAGGCATGTACTTCTCCTTCTGCACAACATCCTTGAAAGCGCCGCACTACAGACGGGCGCTGAGACACAGAGTGTCAACCATGATGGTTCGATGATGGTCCTGCGATGTCTTGGCTGGCAATAGCTAATTGCCTGACACACATGAAGTTTAACGAAAGGGAGCAGGGTAGGGAGGCGTGCGGGCTGAGCCCGATGGTGGGGCTTATACGCCGTACGGGGTACGGCGTGGCAAGGGATGTTACTTTTTGCGCTGGCAGTTCTCGGCTCGGAAATCCTGGATCAGGACCGGATTGTTGGTCTTGTATTCCTTGAAGCTGTAGCGCAACGTCGCCCCTTGAGCCATCAGGGTGCGGAAACCTGCGTTGCTGCACACGCTGCGACCAAGTTGCGGCACAGTTTCTTCGGGGTTGGAGCGCATCTGGGCGGCCAATGTCGGGCTGGCTTCCAGGTTGTTGATCAGAACAGTGCCGTCTACCGTAAAGCCTTTATCCAAAAGGTCCGCATTGATTGCCCGCGGTTTGCCTTCGTTGCTTTTCTCGGCAACCTTGAGCAGGTTTTTGTTCAGCTCAAAATCCTTGAGAGAAGCGGCTTGTGCGGCCAGAGGCAGTGCAAGCATAAGAGCGACGGTCGGAATGATATGGCGCAGCATGAAACTCTCCTGATTTCAGTGACGCAGGTTGGACCGGCCACGTATCTATGCGTTCAGTGACGCAGGTTTAGACCGACCACATATCTGTGCGTTCAGTGGCGCGGGAGTATAGGTCAGCATGACCTGGCAGGAAATGCCAAAGGTCATGGATTCGCACCTCTGTTAAACTTGGCGCCTTTCTCTTGTGAATCCGTGCGTGCGCCAACCTTGGCGAATAGACGGTTGGCGCCTTTAAGTAAAAATCCATGACCCTGACGACCTTTTCCCCGAATGCTGTAGCCCGTTTGCGAGACGAGCGTGAAGAGGAGAGCACCAAGCCCTATTTGGCGCGCGGCTCACGAGCTCGGCGTTGTCATACCTGCCGTGTGATTGAAAGCCACTGCCTGTGCAACTGGCGACCCAAGGTCAGTGCGCGCTCGGGTGTATGCTTGGTCATGACTAAAAAGGAAGTATTCAAGCCCAGCAATACAGGCTGGTTGATTGCTGACGTAATAAGCGACAACTTTGCCTTTATCTGGTCGAGAACTGAAACCGACGATGCTCTGCTGGCGTTGTTGTCCGACCCGCAGTGGCAGCCATACCTGGTATTTCCCGGCGAGTACGTTGAGCCTAAACGGGTAACCCACACCGTGGAGATCGACAGCAGCAAGCGGCCGCTGTTTATTCTGCTCGACGCAACCTGGACTGAAGCGCGCAAGATCTTCCGTAAAAGTCCGTACTTCGATGCCTTGCCGATTTTGAGCCTGCTGCCGGAGAGACTTTCGCGCTACCGCTTGCGCCGTTCCACACGCAGTGAGCACCTGTGTACCGCGGAAGTGGCGAGTTTATGCCTCGAACTTGCGGGCGATACCGAGGCCTCAAGTGCGCTGGATGCCTATTTCGACGTGTTCAGTCAGCATTATTTGGACGCGAAAAATCAGTTGCCGATGAATGAAGCCAGCGTGGCACATCAGGAACTGGGTGTTTTTGTAAAAGACCTTCCCCGGAATCGGGCTCAATAGACTAAAGAAGTAGCGCTACAATTTTCGGACAGATGTAAGCGAGCGTCATTGTTCGTTTTTGGACGATGGCGTTGTGATGGCTTCTGCGTGGACCCAGGTGTCAGGTTTTCAACTTGACCCTCCCCGTTTCGCTGGGCATGCTTGGCGCCGATTCGGCAGCTGCTGCTGTTAAAACACTTATATTTGCCGACGTTTAGCGTAAATCGCGCCCTTTGACCCACAGTCTTTGAGCTATTGCTCGAGTTGCCTTAGCGAGTGCTGGAATTCATCAGGGCTCGCCTGAAAAACAGGATCATTTAAAAAATGGCCACATACGAAATCCTGATTGCCGACGACCATCCGCTGTTTCGCAGTGCGCTGCACCAGGCTGTCAGCCTTGGGCTGGGTTCTGATGTTCGCCTGGTTGAGGTCGCCAGTATCGCCGAGCTTGAAAAACAGCTGGCGATCAAGGCTGATTGGGATCTGGTACTGCTCGACTTGAACATGCCGGGTGCTTACGGTTTTTCCGGGCTGGTGTTGCTGCGTGGTCAGTACCCGCAAATTCCGGTGGTGATGGTGTCGGCCCAGGAAGAAGCGTCGATCATGGTGCGTTCGCGCGAGTTCGGCGCCAGTGGGTTTATCCCTAAATCCAGCTCGCTGGACGAGATTCAAAAGGCCGTTCGTGCGGTGCTCGATGGGGATGTTAGCTGGCCGCCTCAGGCCTTTGAAGAGGTTCAGGTTTCGGCTGAGGCCAAGGCGGCAAGCGAAGGCCTGGCCAGCCTCACGCCTCAGCAGTTCCGAGTGTTGACCATGGTCTGCGAAGGTCTGTTGAACAAGCAGATCGCGTACGAACTGAGTGTTTCCGAGGCGACCATCAAGGCTCACGTTACGGCCATCTTCCGCAAACTGGGGGTTCGCACACGAACCCAGGCCGCGTTACTCTTGCAGCAACTTGAATCAATTTCGAGCCATTAACATGCCAGTCTTCACGCTTTTTTGACGAAGCGTGAACTAGCGTTCCCCTCTCTTTTTTTATGCAGTTGCCTATCTATGTCGCCTTTCAAGGGTAAAACCGGATTTAAACGGATTTTGAATGCTGGCGGTTACTCGCTGGACGGTTTGCGTGCAGCCTTTACTGGCGAGGCAGCTTTTCGGCAGTTGGTGCTGCTAAACGTGATCTTGATCCCGCTGAGCTTTTTTCTGAATGTCAGCCGAGTAGAGCGCGCATTACTGATTGCAGTATGCCTGTTGGCATTGATTGTCGAATTGTTGAACTCGGCGATTGAGGCGGTGGTTGACCGCATCTCCCTCGACCTGCACCCATTGTCGAAAAACGCCAAGGACATGGGCAGCGCCGCCCAGTTTGTGGTGCTGACCATGATTGCCGTGGTGTGGGCGGTCATTCTGCTTTAAGCGATCGTCGGCAATACGATCTCGTCGCTGCGCTGAACCCCTGCGGTGAAGGCGCGGCACAGTTCCAGAAATTCGCGCATGGCGGATGTCTGATACTTCTTTTTATGCCAGATAAAGTAAAACTGCCGGGCCAGATCCAGCTCGGGGGTTTCCACGGCTACCAAGCTGCCGCGTCGAAAGGCGTCGCGCAACGCCAGGCGTGAGATGCAGCCAATACCAAGGCCCGACTCCACGGCGCGTTTGATCGCTTCGGTGTGTTCCAGCTCCAGACGAATATTGAGTGCCGTTTGGTGATGGCGCATGGCCTGGTCGAACGTCAGGCGGGTGCCCGAGCCTTGCTCGCGCAAGATCCACGCTTCGCGGGTCAACTCCTCCAGTGTCGCGTGGCCCCGAGCGGCCAACGGATGCTGCGGGGCGCAAAACACTACCAGTTCATCCTCGACCCAGCTCTGCACTTCGATGTCCGGGTGAGCGCAATCGCCTTCGATTAGACCTAGATCAATTTCGTAGTGGGCGACTTGTTGCACGATATGCGCTGTATTTTGCACCACCAGCTTGACCTGGCTTTCAGGGTGCGCCTGCATAAAACTGCCGATCAGAAGGGTCGCCAGATAATTGCCGATGGTCAGAGTCGCGCCCACGGTCAATGAGCCAAAGCCGGACTTGCCGTTGAGCAGGTCTTCGATTTCCTTGGCCTGATCGAGCAGGGCGACGGCCTGTGGCAGCAGTTGGCGACCCAGTGCATTGAGGCTCAAACGCTTGCCCGCACGGTCGAACAGTTGGCAGCTGGTTTGGCGCTCCAGTTCGGTAATCGAAGTACTGGCAGCAGATTGTGAAAGGGCCAACAAGCCAGCAGCGCGAGACACGCTCTCTTGTTGGGCGACGGCAACGAACACCTGGAGTTGTCTGAGAGTAAATCGCATATCTATATAACCGATAACCCTTATCTTGATAATTCAGTTAACAGATATTGTCGCCGCCATTAGAATGCTGTGCAATCGCGCCCATAGTCAGCGCAGGCGAATTTAGGAGCCCCGTACATGAGCAACATGAACCACGAACGTGTCCTCAGTGTTCATCACTGGAACGACACCCTGTTCAGCTTCAAGTGCACCCGTGACCCGGGCTTGCGCTTCGAGAACGGTCAGTTCGTGATGATCGGCCTGCAACAGCCCAATGGCCGTCCGCTTATGCGTGCCTACTCGATCGCCAGCCCTAACTGGGAAGAGCATCTGGAGTTCTTCAGCATCAAGGTGCCGGACGGCCCGCTGACCTCCCAGTTGCAGCACTTGAAAGAAGGCGACGAGATCATCATCAGCAAAAAGCCTACGGGTACGCTGGTGCTGGACGACTTGAAGCCGGGCAAACATCTGTACCTGCTCAGCACCGGTACTGGCTTGGCGCCATTTATGAGCGTGATCCAGGATCCGGAAACCTACGAGCGTTTCGAAAAAGTGATCCTGTGCCACGGCGTGCGTTACGTCAATGAAGTCGCTTACCGTGAATTCATTACCGAACACCTGCCGCAGAACGAGTTTTTCGGCGAAGCGCTGCGTGACAAGCTGATCTACTACCCAACTGTTACCCGCGAGCCATTCGAAAACGAAGGCCGTCTGACCGACCTGATGCGCAGCGGCAAGCTGTTCAGCGACATCGGTCTGCCACCGATCAACCCGCAGGACGACCGCGCCATGTTGTGCGGCAGCCCGAGCATGCTCGACGAAACCAGCGAAGTGCTTAACAGCTTCGGTCTGAAAGTTTCGCCGCGGATGCGTGAGCCGGGTGATTACCTGATCGAGCGTGCCTTCGTCGAGAAGTAACAAACGCGGATCAAAAAATGTGGGAGCGAGCCTGCTCGCGATTACGGTCTGTCAGTCACCTTTACAGTGACTGGCATTTCACAATCGCGAGCAGGCTCGCTCCCACATTGCGTTTCAGGTTACTTCTTGGGAATCACTTCCAGCACACGGATCACGCCAGGCTCGGGGTAATGCCAGCGCACGTCCAGATCCCAGAACTGTGCGCCGTACTCTCGTTCGGCTGTAGGCGTTTGGTAGGCTGGGCGCGGGTCTTGCGCCAGGCACTGCTCGATCAGCTCCACCAGCGGCTCCTGGAGGCGCATGGCTTGTGTATGTGCCTGTTGTAGGGCGGTGTCAGCCCAGTGCACAGGAATCAATACCGGTGCAGCACTGGCCATGCCATTGCTGGCTTCGGTGATGATGTCTGCGTAAGGCACATACGGCTTGATATCGAGAATCGGTGTGCCGTCGAGTAGGTCGATTCCGGAAATCCACAGGCGATTGGCTTCAACCTTGTCCAGCTTGACCACGGACTGGCCGATGCCATTCGGGCGATGGGTCGCACGGGTGGCAAACACCCCCATGGACTTGTTGCCACCCAGGCGCGGTGGACGCACCTTGAGGCGGGGTTTGTCTTCCAGCGCCTGGTGGAACACAAACAGCAACCAGACATGGCTAACCTGCTCCAGACCTTGCACCGCATCGCCCTGATCGAATGGCGCGACCAATTCCAGCACGCCACGGGCAGCCGGGGCCAGTTGTGGCTGGCGCGGGATGGCGAATTTCTCCTTGAAACAGGAGCGCACAAAGCCGATGGGAGAGACGGTGTAGGACATTTACGGAAACCTTGTAGCCGCTGCCGCAAGCTGCGATGGGCAGCGCAGCGGCCCCTGTCTATAAGGCCTTGAAGATCTTTCAGATCTTGTCGCAGCCTGCGGCAGCGGCTACAAAGGCTTTGTCAGTGCAACGGTAACTCAGTCGCGAACGCGCAGGGTCAGACCCTTCAGGAAGTTGCGCAGCAACTGGTCGCCACAGGTGCGGTAGTTGGTGTGGCCGAATTTGCGGAACAAGGCGCTTAGCTCAGGCTTGGACACCGGAAAACCGGCTGCCTTGAGGATGGCGTGCATGTCGTCTTCCTTGAGTTCGAAGGCTACACGCAGTTTTTTCAGGATGATGTTGTTGGTCACCGGCAGTTCAACAGGCATCGGCGCACGGCTTTCGTCCTTGCCACGCTTGAAGACCACCAGGCCATCAAGGAAGTGCGCCATCACTTCGTCCGGGCAACGGACAAAACCTTCTTCTTCATCTTTTTTCAGGTAGGTCAGAACGTCTTCCTTGGTCACGTCCAGGCCACCAAGCTTGATGATTTCGACAACCTTGTTGTCGCTGATGTCGAGCATGTAGCGCACGCTGCGCAGTACGTCGTTATGAATCATGTGGGCAATCCTGATATTCAGCAGTGAGCACCGCAGGCATTGCTGCGGTGTCTAAATGTGCGGGGTAGTTCTGTTTTTAGAACTTTTCTTTGGCGCTCATATAGCGCCATTGGCCAACGGGCAGCTTGCCCATCGACACACCGCCAATACGAATACGGCGGATCGAGATAACGGTAAGGCCGACGGCCTGACAGAACAGTGCAATAACGCCCGGCTGCGGATTCTTCATCGCAAAGCGTAGGCGGTTTTCACTCTGCCAGCTGGCTTTGACCGCAGGCAGCTCGCGACCCTTGTAGGTCATACCGTGATTGAGACGGTTCAAGCCGTGGGGTGCCATCTCGCCAGAGACTTCAACCACGTATTCCTGCTCGATCTTGTTAGCATCGGCAGTCAGCTTGCGCACGATTTTCCAGTCCTGGGTGAACACCAGCAGACCGCTGGCGTTGGCCTGCAGTTCGTTGCCCATGCTCAGGCGCAGGAAGTGCCCCTTGAGCGGGCGTTTGCCGAAACGGTGCTCATCGCTCAGAGAATCCGGGCCGATCAACGCCATGGCGCTATCGGCATCAAGGCCCGCCGGGGCGTTCAGCAAAATGGTCACAGGTTCGGGCGCGGTGGCCTTGGCTTCAGGGTCCAGCTCGACTTTTTGGTTGTCGACCTTGAATTGCGGCTCGTCGATGACTTCGCCATCTACCGTGACCCAGCCACCTTCAATGAACAGTTCGGCCTCACGGCGGGAGCAGCCGACGAGTTCGATGAGGCGTTTGGAGAGACGTATCGGTTCAGACATGACAGGGGCCGTAAAGGAATTGGGCGGCTATTGTACCCGCCTGGCGCCGGTTAAGCCCGGCAACATTTGCCTTATGCGCGTGCTGGGCGTTTATACCGCAGGTGCAGCAGTGGATAAGGCTGCCCCAGGCCGTCTTTTTCGCCGCGTCCAATCACCTCAAAACCCTGTTTGAGGTAAAAACCAATGGCTTGCGGGTTTTGCTCATTGACGTCGAGCCGTTCGGCGTTCAGTTCGTCGATGGCGAACCTGAGCAGGACCTTGCCAATGCCTTGTCCTCGGTAATCAGGGTGGATAAACAGCATTTCAACCTTGCCTGCCGCTATGCCGGCAAAGCCACAGATGCGTTTGCTGGTCGGGTCCTTGCAGCAAATCAGCATCACGGCGTCCAGGTATTGGTCTTTGACCAGGGCGCGCAGCAGATGAATATAGCTGTCGGGCAAAAAATCATGGGTGGCGCGTACCGATGCTTCCCAAACGTTGGTGAGTTCTTCGAAGTCCGCAAGGCGTGGCGTATGGACGACCCAGTGTTGTTGCATCGTGTGTGTCTCCTGACACTGATGATGGAAGCGATGGGCTAACAATAGTCGTAAAAAAAGCCCTGACGCGAAGGCGGCAGGGCTTTTTGCGAGGCTGTCGCGGTTTAGATCACTTCAGCCCACAAGTCATACTCGTCGGCGTCGGTGACGCGGCACATGATCTTGTCGCCCGGCTTGATGTCTTGCTCGGTGGCGATAAACACGTTGCCGTCGATTTCCGGAGCGTCGAAGAAGCAGCGGCCAACAGCGCCTTGCTCGTCGACTTCGTCGATCAGGACTTCGATTTCCTTGCCGATTTTCATCTGCAGGCGTGCGGCGCTGATGGCCTGTTGATGGGCCATGAAGCGGTCCCAGCGATCCTGCTTGACGTCGTCCGGCACGATGGCCGCGTCCAGCAGGTTGGCGGGTGCGCCTTCAACTGGTGAGTACTGGAAGCAACCCACACGATCGAGCTGTGCTTCGGTCAGCCAGTCGAGCAGGTACTGGAAGTCTTCTTCAGTTTCGCCCGGGAAGCCGACGATAAAGGTCGAACGGATGATCAGGTCCGGGCAGATAACGCGCCAGTTCTTGATTCGGGCCAGGGTCTTGTCTTCAAACGCCGGGCGTTTCATGGCCTTGAGCACTTTCGGGCTGGCGTGCTGGAACGGGATGTCCAGGTACGGCAGGATCTTGCCGGCCGCCATCAACGGGATCAGCTCGTCAACGTGTGGGTACGGGTAGACGTAATGCAGACGCACCCATACGCCCAGCGAACTCAGGGCTTCGCACAGTTCAGTCATGCGGGTCTTGACCGGCGCGCCGTTCCAGAAGCCGGTGCGGTACTTCACGTCAACGCCGTAGGCGCTGGTGTCCTGAGAGATAACCAGCAGCTCTTTCACGCCAGCCTTGACCAGGCGCTGAGCCTCGTCGAGGACGTCGCCAACCGGACGGCTGACCAGCTTGCCGCGCATCGACGGGATGATGCAGAAGCTGCAGCTATGGTTACAGCCTTCGGATATCTTCAGGTACGCATAGTGACGCGGTGTCAGCTTGACGCCTTGTGGTGGCACCAGATCGATCAGCGGGTTGTGGTTCAAGTTAGGCGGTACGGCATCGTGAACGGCGTTGACCACTTGCTCATACTGCTGCGGGCCGGTGACGGCGAGCACGCTCGGGTGAACCTTGCGGATGGCGCTTTCTTCCACGCCCATGCAGCCAGTCACGATGACCTTGCCGTTTTCCTTGATAGCTTCACCAATCACTTCCAGCGATTCCGCTTTGGCGCTGTCGATGAAGCCGCAGGTGTTGACTACCACGACGTCAGCGTCCTGGTAGGTGGAGACGACGTCGTAGCCTTCCATACGCAGCTGCGTAAGGATGCGCTCGGAGTCGACCAGAGCTTTTGGGCAACCCAGGGAGACGAAGCCGACCTTTGGGGCGGCTGGCGTGGTAACGGTGGACATGGCGAACCTCGGTATGTAGTGACGTTACATGCCCGTAAAGGCTGCACGACGAGCGGGCGCTTTGGGCCTGTTGGCGCTTTGTTGAGGTTATCAACCAAGCGGTAACAGACTCTTGTGCGCCTCTGATCAAAAAAAGTGCGCAATTTTAGCTATGGTCAACGCACTTGACCAGCGTTATACGGGGATTTACGACGAGTGCTGCGCTATGCTGCGCGCCGTCGCGAAAATAGGGTTTTTAATCACCCATATTTCGAGGGCCAGAGTCAGAAAATCAGCGCATGCTGCTGATCAAATGTAGCGCAAACCATTAAGAAACGCGGT
This sequence comes from Pseudomonas fragi, assembly GCF_025426255.1. Lineage (GTDB taxonomy): Bacteria > Pseudomonadota > Gammaproteobacteria > Pseudomonadales > Pseudomonadaceae > Aquipseudomonas > Aquipseudomonas kulmbachensis. The sequence continues at coordinate 1,136,338 of NZ_CP104861.1, forward strand.
CCATGGTCGTAGGGGTGGTTGATGGGGCAGGCAAGTAGTCAGGCGGCAGAAGACGGTCACTCAAAGGCCAAGCCGATAGGGATGCTGGTTGCAGCGGTCGGTGTGGTGTATGGCGATATCGGTACTAGCCCCCTGTACACCCTTAAAGAGGTGTTTTCCGGTGGGTATGGGGTGCAAGTCAACCATGATGGTGTGTTCGGTATTTTGGCACTGATCCTGTGGTCGTTGATCTGGGTGGTCTCGATCAAGTACGTGCTGTTTATTCTGCGCGCCGACAACGAAGGCGAGGGCGGAATCATGGCCCTGACTGCGTTGGCGCGCCGGGCCGCTTCGCCCTATCCCAGGCTGCGTTCGGTGCTGGTGATTCTGGGATTGATCGGGGCTGCGCTGTTTTATGGCGACAGCATGATCACCCCGGCGATCTCGGTGCTGTCGGCCGTGGAAGGGCTTGAACTGGCATTTGATGGGCTGGAACGTTGGGTCGTGCCGTTGGCCTTGATTGTGCTGGTCCTGCTGTTTTTGATTCAACGCCATGGTACGGCCAGTATCGGCAAGCTGTTCGGGCCGGTCATGGTGGTGTGGTTTGTGGTGCTGGGGGGGCTGGGAGTCAACGGCATCATGCAGCACCCGGAAGTGCTCAATGCGTTGAACCCGGTGTGGGGCGTGCGTTTCTTTGTTTCTCATCCGGGTATGGGCGTGGCCATTTTGGGCGCCGTAGTGCTGGCGTTGACGGGTGCTGAGGCGCTGTATGCCGACATGGGGCACTTTGGGCGCAAGCCGATTGCCCGGGCCTGGTTCATCTTGGTCTTGCCAGCGCTGGTGCTTAACTACTTCGGTCAGGGCGCCTTGCTGTTGGAAAACCCGGACGCGGCCCGTAACCCGTTCTACCTGCTGGCCCCCGCCTGGGCGCTGATTCCTTTGGTGGGACTGGCCACGCTGGCGACGGTGATTGCTTCCCAAGCGGTGATTTCAGGGGCTTTCTCCCTGACCCATCAGGCGATCCAGCTCGGTTACATCCCGCGTATGCATATCCAGCACACCTCCAGCGCCGAGCAGGGGCAGATTTACATTGGTGCGGTGAACTGGTCGCTGATGGTCGGGGTTATTTTGCTGGTGCTGGGCTTTGAGTCCTCGGGTGCCCTGGCTTCTGCCTACGGGGTAGCAGTAACCGGGACCATGCTGATTACCAGCATTCTGGTGTCGGCGGTCATGTTACTGCTGTGGAAATGGCCGCCTGTTCTGGCTGTGCCGGTATTGATCGGCTTTCTGCTGGTAGACGGGCTGTTCTTTATTGCCAACGTCCCGAAAATCTTTCAGGGCGGGGCATTCCCGGTATTGGCGGGGATCGTGCTGTTTATCCTGATGACCACCTGGCGGCGCGGCAAGCAGCTGCTGGTGGACCGACTTGATGAAAACGCGTTGCCGCTGCCGCTGTTTATCAGCAGCATTCGAGTACAGCCGCCGCATCGCGTACAGGGTACTGCGGTGTTCCTGACAGCTCGTCCGGACGCCGTGCCCCATGCCCTGTTGCACAACCTGCTGCATAACCAGGTATTGCACGAGCAGGTGGTGTTGCTCACTGTGGTCAACGAAGACTCACCCCGGGTGCCCACCTCGCGGCGTTTTGAGGTGGATGCCTATGGTGACGGGTTCTTCCGGGTGATCCTGCACTTCGGCTTTATGGATGAGCCGGATGTTCCTGAGGCGTTGAAGTTGTGCCATCTGGATGATCTGGATTTCAGTCCGATGCGCACCACTTATTTCCTCAGTCGGGAAACGGTGATCGCCTCCAAGCTGGTAGGTATGGCGCGCTGGCGCGAAGGGTTGTTCGCCTTCATGCTCAAGAACGCCAACGGCAACCTGCGGTTCTTCAAGCTGCCGGTCAATCGGGTGATTGAGCTGGGTACTCAGGTCGAGATGTAGGGTCGCTGGCAAAGGCCCCTAACCCTCTCCCGGAAGGAGAGGGGACTGACCGAGCTGATGCAGGATTCAACTCAGTACCATCAGGCTGCAGGGATTCTGAAATATCCCCCCACCCCTCGCCTTCCGGGAGAGGGGTGGGGTGAGGGTACTGCTTACTCGGCAGTGGCCTGATGCTTCTTGATCAGGTCCACCAGGCGCTGGGCCAGGGCCGGATAGTTTTCATCGAAGTGGTGCCCGCCGGGCAGCTTCAGGCTTTCGCCGACGGCTGTCTTGGCGGTACAGCCACTTTCATCGACCTCTTCTGCGCCATAGATGCACACCACTTTGCTGGCGGGCAGCTTGGACATTTCTTCACCGGTATCAGCCTCTGCGCCAGCTTTGCCGAGCCAGCCATCGACGTGGATCTCAAAGCTGCCACTGCGGGCAAAAGCCAGCAACATGATCGCGTCGACCCGCTTTTGCTCGGCTTCCGGCAAGCGGTTGTAGGTGGCAGGCAGTACGTCTGCGCCAAACGAGTAGCCGACCAGTACAAAACGCTGGGTGCCCCATTTCTGACGGTAGTGCTGCATCAGCTCGGTCAGGTCGGTGGCGCTTTGTTCGGGGGTCTTGTGCTGCCAGTAGTAACGCAGCATGTCGATGCCGACGACCGGATAACCGATCTTGGCCATTTCACCGGCCACGTCGCGATCCAGGTCACGCCAGCCGCCGTCACCGGACAGGAACAGGGTCACGGTGCTGTTCTGCTGGCCAGCAGGGACTTCAACCACCGGCATGCTCAGGCCGCCGTTTTCATCGCCCACCAGGATTTTGCGCAACTCGTTGCTCAGTACCTGCGGGTAGTGAATGTCGTAGTCGCTGATGCTGGTCTGAGCGTTAGGCTGATCACGTACGAAAGCAGCACTAGGATCGTCAGGGTTATCGTTCCAAGCGACCAGCCAGCTACCGTGGGCAGCCGCTTTTGGGACGGGCAGGGCGCAGCCGGGCTCTTCAAGCTTGAAACCTACCGACACAGCCTTGGCCTTGTCGTTGGTTTGCTCAGCCAGCCAGCGCCAGGCCAAGGTAGCTCCAGGGCCGATACCGCTGACCAATGTCGCCGGGCCCTTGAGTTGTTGCAGCGCGGTTTGCAGCGCTTGCTGCTGCAGCGTGCAATCGTCCTTGGGCAGGATCACTTGCACCAATTGCGCTTTGCCACCACGGCTCAAGGCCAATAATTGCTTGTCGTTTAGCGCTTCTTCGGCGGGAGTGGCGATCACTACCTGAGCCTGGGCCTTTTGACCGGGAGTGACTTTGGTCAGTGTCGAACCATCAGCCTGGTTCAGGTGTTCGATCACAGGTTCTGGCGCAGGGCGATTCCAGAACCAATAGCCGCCTGCTGCAAGCGCGACCAGAACTATCAAGGCAAGCAACAAAAACCGCCAGGAACGATGTTTCATTAACGTTTCACCAATCCAGTCAAGCCGCCTGCAATCAGGGCGGCGGTATCAGCCAGCGCGACCAGCGGATCAAGTCCGGCGGGCACGGCCATATAACGAGGTTCCCAGTCGGGCTGGAATTTGTCTTTAAAGCGACGCAAACCCTGGAAGTTGTACAGGTGCTCGCCGCGCTGGAACAACATCGACCCCAAACGCTGGGTCAAGGGTGCGCCACGACGCGGTTGCAAGCCGGACAGAGGTACCATCCCCAGGCTGAAACGTGCGTATCCATGCTTTTTATAATGCTGAATCAGGCCGACCATCATGAACTCCATGGTCAGCTTTGGGGCATCGGGGTGGGCGCGCATCAGGTCGAGGCTCGACAGCTCGTGGCTGTGAGTCTCAAGCAGGTTGGCGAAGGCCACCGGTTTGCCTTCAAAGCGAATAATCGCCACGCGAAAGTGCTTGATGTATTCCTCGCTGAAGCGTCCCAGCGAGAAGCCTTTTTCACGCACATTCTTGCCGGTAAGCCAGGCATCCGAAATGACCTTCAGCTCATCCATCGGAGCTTCACCTGGCTCGTGGATCTCCAGTGACAGGCCGTCACGGGTGCCACGGTTCCAGGTGTAACGCAGGTCTTTCATCTCTTTGCCTTTGGCTTCGAGATCAAAGCGGTGCAAGTCGACCCTGGCTTCTTCGCCGAGCTTGATTGCGGTCAGGCCGATGTCCATATAGAACGGCAGGTTCTCGGCGCGTACCTGATAGAACACGGGGCGGGCATGGACGGTGTCGCACAGGTCGCGAAACTGCCAGATCAACTCGGCACGCTGTTGCGCCGGCCCGATCGGATCGTATAGCGCCACCAGGCTGCGCCCTCTACGGGCGTACATCAGGAAGGCGTTGTCATCCGGGTGGAACAGCAGGGCCTTGTCGCCGGTCAGCGCCAGGCCGCCATCGGGTTGGTCGGAGGCGAGGATGATTTTTCCGGCTTTTTCCAGCTCGGCGGCATCGGGCAGGTGGATCACCGGACGTGCGGTGCGCAACAGCCAGGTCAGCGAGACGACTACCAGCAGCACTGCTGCACCCAGCAACGAGCGCAGACCCCGTGGGGCATCAGAGTCGAGGGTAAACTGCCACCACAGTTGATGGCTGTAAGGAACGTCCTGATAAGCGAACAGCAGCAGCCAGATCGAGGCGCCTAGTACGCAAACGCTGGCCACCAGATACAGCGGCGAAAACGGCAGCTCGGTCAGGCGGCTCGGGCGGTAGAACGAGCGGCGGAACAAGCCCAGCAGGCTGGCGGTCAGCACCAGGACCGTGGCTTCCTCCCAGTCAAAGCCTTTCAGCAGGGAAAGCACGGCGCCGACCAGTAGCAAGATCGTGGTCAGCATCCAGGCGGCTGACAGGCGTCGACGCAGGCCTTGTGCCAATAGCAAGCAAAGCACGCCGACCAGGCTGGCGCCAAAGTGCGAGGCATCAATCAGGCGATGAGGGATCAGAAAGCCGATGTGTTCAAGGCGTGTGTCGATCTCGGGTGTGGCGCCGGAAAACAGCAACACCACGCCGGACATAAACACCAGAATCGCCAGCACCGGAGCCGCGAGGCCTGAGGCAACCCGCAGGCTTTGCCGGGTGTGAATCAGGCGCTGAGCTTCGTTCATCAGCAGCATCAGGCAGGCGATCAGGAGCGGCAGGATCACATAGATCATGCGATACAGCAGCAGCGCGGCAGCCAGGGGGGCCGCGCCGAGCTTGTCGGCAAAGGCTGCCAGCAAGATCGCTTCAAAAACCCCGACCCCGCCAGGCACATGGCTGAGCACGCCGGCAGCCAGTGCCAGCAGGTACACCAGCATAAATGCGCCGAAAGGCGGTGCTTCGGGCAATAGTAAGTACAGCACCGTGGCCGCGGCGGCAACGTCCAGCGCAGTAATTACCAGTTGCAGGAACGTCAGGCGCGGGCTTGGCAGGCGCAATGTACGACGTCCGGCCTTGACCAGCAGGTTGTCCGGGATAGGTTGCTCGGGCAGGCGTCGGCGATAAATACCCAGCGCCAACAAGGCAAACAGTGCCAGAACCGCAAAAGCTATCGCCCCCAATATATAGGCAGGGATATGCAGGGCGGCAGAAGCGGCGGGCAAATTGCTCAGCGTCGCCAGTGCGGCCAGGGGCGGTAGGGCACAGCCCAGCGACAGGCTGGCGAACAGCGACATATGGGCGACTTCGGATGCGCCGACGCCATGACGTGCATACAGGCGATAGCGCACCGAGCCGCCGGAGAGCAGCGACAAACCGATGGCATTGCCAATGGCAAAGGCCGTGAAACCACCCAGGGCCAAGGTTTTAGGTGGCAGCTTGACCCCTGCATAACGGCTGGCGGACCACTCATAGCCGAGCAGAATCAGGAAGCCCACTGCAGTTGCAGCCACGGCGCCGAGGAGGGCGGGCTTGGGGACTTCCAGAATCGAGTCGTGCAGAGCGTACAGGTCAAGTTCGCTGAGCAGGTGGCGACAAGCAATCAGCGCTATCGCAAACAGCAGAAGAGTGAGTGCGAGGCCAATGGGTTGGCGATACTTGCTCAGCAAATCCAGCCAGCGCAAACGGGTCGCGGCAATCGGGTGGGCTGCTGTAACGGCTTCTTTAAGTTCTGGCGAGTTATCGGGCATCAATCACCTCGTGGATCGTGCGCGATAGGATGGAGGCATAGGCTCAAGTTACCAATCCTTTTGGTCAAAATATTTCTAAATATTTTCAGCTGTTTGCCTGATGTTCAGGTTCGGGGTGTGAAAAAAAGGTAATTGTGGTCGTTCAGCTTAGCGGGTGGAGATGTCCCGTGCATGACAAGGCATGACTTGGGGGTACTTTTCGAGCACGCACAAAAAAGGCCACTCTTTCGAGTAGCCTTTTTCGATGTTTGGTTGCGGGAGCCGGATTTGAACCGACGACCTTCGGGTTATGAGCCCGACGAGCTACCAGACTGCTCCATCCCGCGTCTGTGTGGGCGCATTCTACAGAGGATCGCCGGGGTGTCAACCTTAAATGTCGTAAGCGGTTGAAATACCCGGCTTTAATCCTTTTCCCCTGAATGTGCAGCAGAGGGCAAAAACACTCAGGCACAAAAAAGGCCACTCTTTCGAGCAGCCTTTTTATGTTTGGTTGCGGGAGCCGGATTTGAACCGACGACCTTCGGGTTATGAGCCCGACGAGCTACCAGACTGCTCCATCCCGCGTCTGTGGAGCGCACTCTACAGTGCTGGGTGGGGGAGTCAACCTTTAATCTACAAATACCGTAAATAAGATCAAAATAGGCATGAATTTTGGATATGGGCAGAATCTTTTGTGGGCGGAGCCCTGACAAGGCCTTAGTCGGGCCTGTAGCAGCTGCCGAAGGAACGAGGCTGCGTTCGGCGGCGAAGCCGTCGTAAAACCTGAGCACTCAATAAGCCTGACACCCCAGGGCGCCTGATTCACGACGACTACGCCGCCGAACGCAGCCTCGTTCCTTCGGCAGCTGCTACAACAAGTAGGACTGGGCTACAAAACACATGCGCACAAAAAAGGCCACTCTTTCGAGTAGCCTTTTTCGATGTTTGGTTGCGGGAGCCGGATTTGAACCGACGACCTTCGGGTTATGAGCCCGACGAGCTACCAGACTGCTCCATCCCGCGTCTGTGTGGTGGATTCTACAGCGATACGCTGGGCTGTCAAACGTTAATTTAGAAAAAGTCGTTCTGCTTCAACTGCTTAGCTATAAAGTTAAGCTATTAAAATGGCTGCAGGCCATGTTCTGTATGGGCTGTAGCTCTATTGATGCTTCCAATTCGATTGAAAAAACAAATTCATCATCGAAAATTCCCACGTCTGTCGCTCAGAATCGAGACTACTGGTGCTATATACAGTTCGCAGTGACATACTTGCGCTGAGCATTGCCTACTCCCTTGAAGAACACCGCCTTACATGACGCAGCGCAAAATCATCCACGTCGACTGTGACTGTTTCTATGCCGCTATTGAGATGCGTGATGACCCGAGCCTGGCGAACAAGCCCATGGCCGTCGGGGGCTCGGCTGATCGGCGCGGTGTGATCTCAACCTGTAACTATGAGGCGCGGGCCTATGGTGTGCGCTCGGCGATGGCATCGCGGCATGCGCTCAAGCTGTGTCCGGACCTGATCATCGTCAACGGCAGAATGGACGCCTATAAAGAAGCGTCCAAAGAAATTCACGGCATCTTGCGCGATTACACCGAGTTGATTGAGCCGCTGTCCTTGGACGAGGCCTACCTTGATGTATCTGACAGCCCGCACTTTGCCGGCAGTGCCACGCGTATTGCTCAGGATATCCGGCGGCGGGTCTCCAATCAGTTGCATATAACTGTGTCGGCCGGTGTGGCGCCAAACAAGTTTCTGGCCAAGATCGCCAGTGACTGGAGAAAGCCCAACGGGCTATTCGTCATTACGCCGGATCAAGTTGAAGATTTCGTATCTGCATTGGCGGTTAATAAACTGCACGGTGTGGGCAAGGTGACCGCTGACAAGCTTGGGCGATTGGGAATCGAGACCTGCTTACAGCTGCGTGACTGGAACAAACTGGCCTTGGTGCGTGAATTCGGCAGTTTTGGTGAGCGGTTGTGGAGTTTGGCCCGAGGAATAGATGAGCGTCTGGTGCAGAGTGATAGTCGGCGTCAGTCGGTTAGCGTGGAAAACACCTACGATACCGACTTGCCAGACTTGGCGAGCTGCCTGGAAAAGCTCCCGGAGTTGCTTGAAACACTGAGCCGACGCATTGCGCGTATCGACAGCAGTTACCGGCCAGGCAAACCGTTCGTCAAAGTGAAATTCCACGACTTCACCCAAACCACCCTGGAGCAGTCTGGTGCCGGGCGTGATCTTGAAAGTTATCAGGGGCTGTTGAGTCAGGCATTTGCACGCGGCGCCAAGCCCGTTCGATTGCTCGGGCTTGGCGTGCGCTTGCAGGATTTGAACAGCGGGCATGAGCAACTGGAGTTGTTCAAGCGCTAGTAGATGAGTGTAAACACTGAATTTCGTAGCAGCAGCCTTGTTCCTGCGGCAGCTGCCTCGGTGCTCTTCAACTGACGCCCGGATCCGCCACCAGTCGCCCGGCATTTTTGGTCAGGGACTGAAGGAATTCACGTTGTAGCTCAGGGTCGTTACGCGTGAGTTCGATCAGGCTCTGTTCCAGTTCACTGGCTTCCTCTTCCAGCCCCAGTTCCGACAAGCGCTTGACCCGATGTACCCATTGGTTGACGTCGTCACCCTCCAGGTCGTCGTAGATCAGGTTGTGCGCTTCGAGCAACTTGCCACGCAAACTGCTGCTGATCGACAGGGTCGAATCCGAATGGGTTTCGTCCTGGGCGTCTTCAACCATGATCGTCAGTTTGCCGATGTGATTGAGGTCCTGCTCGGCAAAAGGGCTGTCCAGCAGGTTGAGGCGCAGCACACCGTTGCGATCCGTGGTCAGCTCATGACTCTGTTTGCCGGCCTTGACCACAACCGGTCGTTCGGCCCACGGCAAGCTTGAATACTCCAGACGCTTATCGCGCTGAATATCGTCAATGCCAGCCAGATTCTGCTCGGCGCGGCCATGGGACTGCACGTTCATGGCCGGGTTTATGCCTGCGAAGCCGTAGTTGATCCAGTCTTTGGTCACGCTGTCGGGCAGTTGGCCGAACATGAAGACGTTGAGCACATTGGCACCCACCCCCGCGACAATTGCCACTGCGCCCAGCGGCACTTCATAGATCTCGCGCCACGGCTGGTAAGGCGTATAGCGGTCGTAATGCCGGGTGACATCGAACTCTGTGACCTCAAAGGTCTTTTGTTCGTTGATCCGCACACGGCGTTGCGGCAGCTCAAGCACCGAAGGTGAGCCGACATCTATCTGGAGGCTGTGGGCGAGCAGTTTGCGCTCGATGCGCTCCTCGTGTTCGCTGCGTTGCGACATGTGATTGGCACAGCCGCTCAACAGCAGGGCGCCGCACATGGCGGCGCCCCCGAGGGTTAAGGTGTTTCGATTGAACATGGCGTCTCTATCTGGATTCAGCGACGGATACGCGCCTGAAGGAATGCAAGTACATCAGCAACTGGCAGGGCTTGTGGCTCTGCTTCGGTGCGGCTCTTGTATTCCAGGTTGCCTTCGGCGAGACCGCGATCACTGACGACGATCCGATGCGGGATGCCGATCAGTTCCATGTCAGCGAACTTGATGCCCGGGCTGGTTTTCTTGTCGCGATCGTCCAGCAGTACTTCAAAGCCTGCGGCCGTCAGTTGGGCGTACAGGTTGTCAGTGGCTTCGCGAACAGCTTCGGTTTCGTAACGCAGTGGCACCAGTGCCACCTGGAACGGAGCCAGAGCATCGCTCCAGATAATGCCGCGCTCGTCGTTGTTCTGCTCGATGGCTGCGGCAACAACGCGAGAAACCCCGATACCGTAGCAACCCATTGCCAGCGTTACCGGCTTGCCGTTTTCGCCCAGTACCTGGCACTTCATCGCTTCGCTGTACTTTGTGCCCAGCTGGAAGATGTGACCGACTTCGATGCCGCGTTTGATTTCCAGCGTGCCCTTGCCGTCCGGGCTCGGGTCGCCGGCGACCACGTTACGCAGGTCGGCAACGGTTGGTACTGGCAAGTCACGTTCCCAGTTCACACCGAAGTAGTGCTTGTCATCGATGTTGGCGCCCACGCCAAAGTCGCTCATCAGCTCGACCGAACGATCGATGATGCACGGCAATGGCAGGTTCAGCGGGCCCAAGGAACCAGCGCCAGCGCCGATGGCGTCACGCAGTTCTGCGTCAGAAGCCATGGTCAGCGGGCTTGCTACCAGCGGATGGTTGCCAGCCTTGATTTCGTTCAGTTCGTGATCGCCGCGGATTACCAGCGCGATCAGCTTGCCTTCTTCGGCAGCGTGAACGATCAGGGTCTTGACGGTTTTTTCGATTGGCAGGTCGTAGCCTTCTACCAATTGAGCAATGGTCTTGGCGTCAGGCGTGTCGACCAGGCGCAGCTCTTGGGTAGCAGCAGGGCGCGAGGTTTCGACTGGAACTGCTTCGGCTTTTTCGATGTTGGCCGCGTAGTCGGAGCCATTGCTGAATACGATGTCGTCTTCGCCGGACTCTGCTAGAACGTGGAACTCGTGGGAGCCCGCGCCGCCGATGGAGCCGTTGTCCGCTTCAACCGGACGGAAGTTCAGGCCCAGACGGGTGAACACCTTGCAGTAGGCCTCGTGCATGCGGTCATACGTGACCTGCAGCGAAGCGTTGTCAACGTGGAACGAGTAGGCGTCCTTCATGATGAATTCGCGGCCGCGCATCAAACCGAAGCGCGGGCGTGTTTCGTCACGGAATTTGGTCTGGATCTGGTACAGATTGATCGGCAACTGCTTGTAGCTGTTCAGCTCGTTGCGGCACAGGTCGGTGATGACTTCTTCGTGGGTCGGACCCACGCAGAACTCGCGACCGTGACGATCTTTCAGACGCAGCAGTTCGGCGCCGTATTCTTCCCAGCGACCGGACTCTTGCCACAGCTCAGCCGGCTGGATGCTCGGCATCAGCACTTCCAGAGCGCCTGCAGCGTTCATTTCTTCGCGAACAATGGCTTCAGCCTTGCGCATGATACGCAGGCCCATGGGCAGCCAGGTGTACAGGCCGGAAGCGAGTTTGCGAATCATGCCGGCGCGCAGCATCAGCTGATGGCTGATAACGACCGCATCGGAAGGCGTTTCTTTCTGTGTGGCGAGCAAATATTGACTGGTGCGCATGGTTAGCCGTTGCCGTTGCTGAAGACGAGTAATAACGGGCCATTGTACGGGCGAGATGTGCTTGCGTACAGGGCAGGCGGGGGAGTGGGGCTCCCCCTAGTATTTACGGGTGTTTTTCGAGGTCGACCACGGGTTTTTGGCGGGCCCGGCGACTTTCCTGATACCAGTGCAGGCTGATCAGAAGCAACGTCGGGATGCCCATCAACGCGGTGATGATAAAGAACTTGTGATAGCCAAATTTCTCGACCATGACGCCCGAGTAGCCGCCCATCAAACGTGGCAACAGCAGCATGATTGAGCTGAGCAGGGCGTATTGGGTCGCGGAAAATTTGAGGTTGGTCAGGCTGGACAGGTAGGCCACGAACGCAGAGGTGGCGAGGCCGGAGCTGAAGTTGTCGAGTGAAATCGTGACAACCAGCATTTCCAGGTTAGGGCCCATGTCGGCCAGCAGCATAAAGAGCAGGTTGGTGCCTGCCGAGGTCGCGCCACCAATCAGCAGGATCGGCAAAATGCCGAAGCGCACGATCAGCAAGCCGCCCATGCCAGCGCCGACGAGGGTCATGATCAAACCGAATATCTTGCTGACACCGGCAATCTGATCCTTGGTGAAGCCTTGGTCGATATAAAACACGTTGGCCATTACGCCCATGACCGTGTCAGACATCCGATAGGTGGCAATCAGGCCGAGTAGCAGCAGAGCTTGCCAGCGATAGCGCAGGATGAAGTCATTTACCGGCGTAAGAACCGGGGCCAACCCGCGTCGTCCCATCGATGAAAGGCACAGCACCGTCAGCAGGGTGTACAGAATGGCGCGCAAAAAGGCCCGATCTTCGAGTACCAGATTCATCGGGCTGACGCCTTCAAACAGCACGCCTGCAAAATCGGTGTTGTAGAGCTGAGTGAACATGGCCGGAACTGAAACCAGCAACACGATCAGGACGAAAACAGATGCCAGTTGGTGACCAAAACTGTAGCGCCCGGCTGACAGTTGGGTGCGCAGCGGCACCGGCGGTTCGCGCATGAACAAGGTGGTGAGCAGCGCCGGTACCATCAGCAAGCCGAACAGCACGTAAGTGCCGGTCCAGGCTGAGTGCTTGTAGTTGAAACCCGTAGAACCGAAGCCTTCGGCAAAGAACAGGGCGCCTGCCGTGGCCAGCAGGGCGGCCACGCGATAACCGGACATGTAACTGGCGGCGAGCGCGGCCTGTCGGTTGTCTTCGGCGATTTCCAGGCGATAGGCGTCTACGGCAATATCTTGGGTCGCTGATGCGAAGGACACGACAACCGCAATGGCGATCAGCCAGGAAAGATGTTTTTGTGGATCACAAAAACCCATGCCAATCAGGCCCAGGATCACCAGCGTCTGTGACAGCACCAGCCACGAGCGACGCCTGCCAAGTTTTCCGAGCAGCGGTAAACGCCACTGGTCCAACAGCGGAGACCACACCCATTTAAAGGCGTAGGCGAGTCCGATCAGGCTTGCATACCCAATGGTTTCACGGGCCACACCGGCTTCGCGCAGCCATACGGAAAGCGTTGAAAATACCAGCATGTACGGTAAACCGGCGGCAAAACCGAGCAGTAACAGCACAAGGGTTGAGGGGCTGGAATAGGCAGCTAGCGCTTCGCGCCAGGTTTTACGGGGCATGGACTGGAGTCTGCCTCTGGTTGCGGAAACAAAGGGCGCACTCTAACCGTAGTGCTCTATCTGGCGCCAGCCATGACGTCGCATATCCACGCGATTATTCATAATGCTCAAGCCTTCGGCACGTAAACGCGCACGCTGCTCGTCACCCGACGGCGTACCTGCTGGCAAACTGATACGACCCCCGGCGCCAAGCACCCGATGCCACGGCAGGCGCGAGCCTTCGGGGAGTTGGCTGAGCGTTCGTCCCACCCAGCGCGCCGCCCGGCCCAAGCCTGCCATTTCGGCCAGTTGCCCATAGGTCACGACATGCCCGGCCGGCACCAGCATCAAGGTTGAGTACAGTGCCGTGCGGCGAATCTCGGCAGGGGTTAGCGGGGTGTCGGTTGGTATGCTCACGGCGGACTTCTGATCAGAGGGGCCTGGATCGGTACTGTTGGCTGAACTATAGAAGGAACTCCAACTCAATGAGTCGGTCTTTGTTCCTTAAGGGCGTATCCATCGGGATAATGCCGCCATTCTTTCGCACTCCTGAGTTTCGCATCTGCTTATGTTGTCCAGAACCCTGTTATGCCTTGCTGTCTTGAGTGTGTCTACGCCGTTGCTTGCCGATACGGTATGGTTGAAAAATGGCGATCGCCTGACCGGCAAGATCAAGGTGTTTGATGGCGGCAAATTGCTGATTCAGACCGAGTATGCGGGTGCCGTCCCGATTGACTGGAAGCAGGTCAAAACGCTTGAGAGTGATCAGGAACTACTGGTCAAACAAGATGCTTATACCGGTGAAAAAGCCAAATCGTTGTTGGCTGCCGAAGATGGCAGCGTGACCCTGGCTAATGGCGAAGCGCCAAAGACAGTTGCGTTGGCCAGCATCCAGCAAATCATCAAGCCCAAACCGCTGATTGAAGACATGGTCTGGAAAGGCAATATTGATGTGGCGCTGGACTACAAGCGGGCGGACAAAGACACCGACGACTACGATATCGACTTCAAAACCACGGCTCGCCACGGCGCCTGGCGTCATCACGCTGAAGGCGAATACAACCGCGAGTTTCAGAACGACGTCGTAACGGCTGACAACTGGACTGCCGAATACGCGCTTGATCACTTCATTGATGACAAGTGGTACTGGCAAGGTCGGCTGACCTATAACCGCGACCGGGTTGAAGACATTTCCCGCCAACGCACCGTAGGTACAGGCCCGGGCTATCAGTTTTGGGATGACGAGCTGGGCGCGTTTTCGCTGGGTTCACTACTGAACCGCACCGACTATGAATATTCTGACGGCAAGAAAGACAACTTCTACTCGCTGGCCATGAAGTGGGATTACAACCGTTATTTGCTGGGCAAAACGGTCTCGATCTTCACCAATGGTGAGTTGGGCAAGTCACTGGAAGGGGCCTCGGACTACAGTCTCGATTCTGAAATCGGCTTGCGCTACAAAGTGACCGAATGGGCATCGCTCAACCTTAAAGCCGAGAAAGACCTGATAGGCAGCTCCAGCGGGTCTGATAATGCCCTTAACAAAACCCGCTATACCGTTGGGTTTGGGGTGCTCTGGTAAGGGCCATCAACAAATATCCGTAGCAGCTGCCGAAGGAACGAGGCTGCGTTCGGCGGCGCAGCCGTCGCAGAATCAGGCACTGCGGTGTACCAGAAAAATCTCGTTCTCAGGGTTTACGACGGCTTCGCCGCCGAACGCAGCCTCGTTCCTTCGGCAGCTGCTACAGGTCGATTTGTGTCGGGGCTTAGATCCGTAAGCCGCCATCGAGCTCCAGAATCCGCCCGGTGTAGTAATCGTTCTCAAAAATATATGCCGCCGAGTGGGCGATTTCTTCAACCTTGCCCATGCGTTTGAGCGGGATGCCCGACGTCATCTTTTCGAGTGCTTCGGGCTTCATGCCCAAGGTCATTTCGGTTTCGATAAAGCCCGGCGCAATCCCGGCCACACGAATACCGTAACGAGACAGCTCCTTGGCCCAGGTTACGGTTGCAGCGGCTACTCCGGCCTTGGCCGCCGAGTAGTTGGTCTGGCCGACGTTGCCTGCACGCGAAATCGACGAGATATTGATAATCGCGCCCTGACTGTTCAACTCGATCATTTTCGCCGCCACCTCACGGGTGCACAGGAAAACCCCGGTCAGGTTGACGTCGATCACGGCCTGCCATTGCGCCAGGCTCATTTTGGTCATGACCCCGTCCTTGACCTTGAGCAGCAGCCCATCACGCAAAATCCCGGCATTGTTGACAAGACCATTGATCGCGCCAAAATCTTCCGCAATCCGGGCTACGGTTTGCGTAACCTGTTCTTCGTCGGCGACGTTGCACAGGTAGGCGCGGGCTTCGACACCTTGCGCCTGGCAAGCCGCAACCGCCAGCTCGAGCTTTTCCGGGTTAAGGTCGACCAGTGCCAGCCTGGCACCTTTGGCAGCCAGATACTCGGCCATGGCGCGACCCAGCCCCTGGCAGCCGCCAGTAATAATGATTACTTTGTCTTTTAGTTGCATGAGTGCCCTGATCTCGACCGTTATCGACGGATTTTTTATTAAGGAGTCATAAGTTGAGCGTTGAAGCTGCCAAGCATGCCCGAGAATTACTGCTCAAGGAATACCGGGGGGCCTTGTCCACTTTGTCCAAGGCCATGCCGGGGTTTCCGTTTGGCTCCGTGGTGCCTTACTGCCTGGATGAGCAGGGGCGGCCGCTGATTCTGATCAGCCGCATTGCCCAGCACACCCATAACCTGCGCAAGGACCCCAAGTGCTCCTTGATGGTCGGTGAGCGCGGGGCTGAAGATGTCCAGGCCGTTGGGCGCCTGACTTACCTGGCCGAAGCCGAGCAACTGACCGATGCCGCAGCGATTGCAGCTGCTGGCGAACGTTATTACCGCTACTTCCCTGAAGCGCGGGGCTACGACACCGCGCATGATTTCGACTTTTGGGTACTAAACCCTGTTCGCCACCGTTATATAGGCGGATTCGGAGCCATTCACTGGCTGGACCAGGTCACGCTTCCCAACCCTTTTGCCGGGCAAGTTGAAGCGCGCATGGTCGAGCACATGAATAGCGACCACGCCAATGCGCTCGAGCACTACGTGAAATTAACCGGGTTGCCGCAAACGGGGCCAGCTAAACTGGTGGGTATCGACAGCGAAGGCATGCATTTGCGGGTGGGTGAAAGTTTGTACTGGTTGGGCTTCCCAGAACCTTGCAACACTTCGACACAGGTGCGCGAAGCCTTGGTTTTATTGGCTCGTGCAAGCGAGTGGCCGAAAAAACAGACGGTATAGCCTTGAATTTGTACAGGCGCGCCGTCATTTAGGTTGGGTTGGAAGATATTCTTCCGGAGAGGAATCATTTGATGCGCGCTTTTCTATTGCTCTTTCTGTTGTTTCCAGTGCTAGAGCTGTACGTCTTTTTCAAGGTCAGCACCGCTATCGGGTTTTTCCCTGCGTTGCTGCTGATCATTGCCGGTTCCATGCTGGGTGTTCTGGTCGTTCGCGTCGCAGGTTTGGCCACGGCGCTCAGAGCGCGCGAAAGCCTCAATCGCGGCGAACTGCCTGCTCAACAAATGCTTGAAGGCCTGATGCTGGCGTTGGGTGGCGGCTTGCTGGTGCTGCCAGGTTTTATCAGCGATGCAGCTGGCTTGCTGTTGCTGTTCCCGCCGGTTCGTCGATTTTTGGTCAACCGTCTGCGCAAGCGTGCAGAAGAACAAGCTATTCGCCAGCGTGCATTTGCTGAAGATTTTGAAGCCGCTCGTCCACGGTCCCAACAGCCTCTGGGGCGTGAGCCCAATGTAATCGAAGGCGAGTTTGAGCACCGCGATAAATAAGGCATAGAGCGTGATCAACACGGCACCTTGGGTGCCGTGTTTGTTTTCTGCGACACGCAAGGTTAAAAATTTCATGGGTGCGCCCTTGTAATAAGTGGATGCGCCCTTATGTAACGGACACCGCAGGGTTTTACTGGCAACAGCACTACCCCTTCAGCGAATCGCACCCGGCATTTCCGGATTTGCAAACCCAGCCGGTATTGACACCGGCCGATGAACACCACAATTAGGAGAGATCGACAATGAAGCTTCGTCCTCTGCATGACCGCGTCGTAATCCGTCGCAGCGAAGAAGAAAAGAAAACCGCTGGCGGTATCGTTCTGCCGGGTTCTGCTGCCGAAAAAGCCAACAGCGGCGAAATTCTCGCTGTCGGTACCGGCCGCGTGCTGGACAACGGTGAAGTACGTGCGCTGGCCGTGAAAGTGGGTGACAAGGTTGTGTTCGGCCCTTACTCCGGCAGCAACACTGTGAAAGTTGACGGCGAAGACCTGTTGGTTATGGCTGAGAACGAGATTCTCGCTGTAATCGAAGGCTGATCTCCCGCTCCTTTTCCCGTTACTACAAAGTATTTAAGGAAGAACGAACATGGCTGCTAAAGAAGTTAAATTCGGCGACTCCGCCCGTAAAAAAATGCTGGCCGGTGTTAACGTCCTGGCTGACGCAGTAAAAGCGACCCTGGGCCCTAAAGGCCGTAACGTGATTATCGAGAAGAGCTTCGGCGCTCCGACCATCACCAAGGACGGCGTTTCCGTTGCCAAAGAAATCGAGCTGAAAGATCGCTTCGAAAACATGGGCGCGCAGCTGGTTAAAGACGTTGCCTCCCGTGCCAACGATGACGCTGGTGACGGTACTACCACTGCAACCGTTCTGGCTCAATCGATCGTCAACGAAGGCCTGAAAGCCGTCGCTGCCGGCATGAACCCGATGGACCTGAAGCGCGGTATCGACAAAGCGACCATCGCCATTGTCAAAGAGCTGAAATCCCTGGCCAAGCCATGTGCTGACAGCAAGGCAATCGCTCAGGTAGGTACTATCTCTGCCAACTCCGACAGCTCCATCGGCGACATCATTGCCGAAGCCATGGAAAAAGTCGGTAAAGAAGGCGTGATCACTGTTGAAGAAGGCTCGGGCCTGGAAAACGAACTGTCTGTTGTTGAAGGCATGCAGTTTGACCGTGGCTACCTGTCCCCGTACTTCGTCAACAAACCAGAAACCATGACTGCCGAACTCGACGGTCCTCTGATCCTGCTGGTCGACAAAAAGATCTCCAACATCCGTGAACTGCTGCCAGTTCTGGAAGCTGTTGCCAAAGCTGGTCGCCCACTGCTGATCGTATCCGAAGACGTTGAAGGCGAAGCCTTGGCGACTCTGGTTGTGAACAACATGCGCGGTATCGTGAAAGTGGTTGCTGTTAAAGCACCTGGCTTCGGCGATCGTCGCAAGGCAATGCTGCAGGACATCGCTGTTCTGACTGGCGGTACCGTTATCTCCGAAGAGATCGGTCTGAGCCTGGAAAGCGCTACCCTGGAACACCTGGGTAATGCCAAACGCGTCACCGTAACCAAAGAAAACACCACCGTTATCGACGGTGCCGGTGTTGAAGCTGACATCCAGGCTCGTGTGACTCAGATCCGTGCCCAGGTAGCTGACACCACTTCGGACTACGACCGTGAAAAACTGCAAGAGCGTCTGGCCAAGCTGTCTGGCGGCGTTGCAGTGATCAAGGTTGGCGCTGGTTCCGAAGTAGAAATGAAAGAGAAGAAAGCCCGCGTTGAAGACGCCCTGCACGCAACTCGTGCAGCCGTTGAAGAAGGCGTGGTACCTGGCGGTGGCGTGGCACTGGTTCGCGCTCTGCAGGCCATTGCTGATCTGAAAGGCGACAACGCTGATCAGAACGTTGGTATCGCATTGCTGCGTCGTGCTGTTGAAGCACCTCTGCGCCAGATCGTTGCCAACTCCGGTGACGAGCCAAGCGTAGTTGTCGACAAGGTTAAGCAGGGTTCGGGTAACTACGGTTACAACGCAGCCACTGGCGAATACGGCGACATGATCGAAATGGGTATCCTTGACCCAGCTAAAGTGACTCGTTCGGCTCTGCAAGCGGCTTCGTCGATTGCCAGCCTGATGATCACCACTGAGGCGATGATCGCTGAGATCCAGGACGACAAGGCAGCTGGCGGCGGTATGCCAGACATGGGCGGCATGGGTGGTATGGGCGGCATGATGTAAGCCAGCCTTACCCCGATACGCAAAAGCCCCGCCTGAGTAATCAGGCGGGGCTTTTTTGCTTTGTGGGAGCTGGCTAGCCAGCGATAACATCAGTGCGGTGAGTCAGGCAGACCCAGCCGCCTGCATCGCCAGCAGGCTGACTCCCATGGATTCAAATTACTTCGCTGCAGTCTGCACCGGCGCCACCTGCACCGGCTTCCAGCCTAACAGTTGCTGCTTGTAGTCATGACTGGCGGCCTGGTAATAGGTGATCGCCCGTTCAATCAACGGATCGGTCGCCGGTACGCGGGACTCAATGCTGGTGGTCAGCGCTTCATCGTGGCGACGCAGGCCCTGGCGTGGGCTGAGAATGGCCAGATCTTTACCGTCAAACAAACCCAGGTGCTGATAGTTGCCCACCACCACACGCGGCGGTAGCGGATTTTCCTGCAGCAGGTTACGGCCAAAGAAAGTCGACTGGTAATCCAGGTTCAGCAACCCGAGCAATGTCGGTGCCAAATCGATCTGGCTGGCCAGTTGTGAGTCTTCACGAGCTTCGATCAACTTGGGCGCATAGATAAACAGCGGGATCTGATAGTTGGTGATCGGCAAGTCTTCCTTGCCGGCACTGCCTGCCGTGTGGTCGGCCACGAAAATGAAGATCGTGTTATCGAACCAGGGCTTTTGACGCGCATCCTTGAGGAATTGGCCAATGGCGTAGTCGGTGTACTTCACCGCACCGTCACGACCGTTACCTGATTTGATGTCAATCCGGCCTTCAGGGTAAGTGTACGGGCGGTGGTTCGAGGTGGTCATCAACTGCAACAGGAACGGCTTTTGTTGCGCATAGTTGGCATCGGCCAGCTTCAGGGTTTCGCGGTACAGGTCTTCGTCAGCCATGCCCCACGCATTTTTGAAGTGGATATCGGCTTCATTGACGCTGCTTTGGTCGACGACGCGGTAACCATTGCCGCTGAAGAACGCATTCATGTTGTCGAAATAACCACGGCCGCCATACACGAACACGCTGTCATAGCCTACGCCCTTAAGCTGTTGGCCCAGGCTGGCGAAACCGCTTTCACGGCCGATGCGCTTGACGATGGAGCGTCCAGGCGTCGGTGGGATGGCCAGGGTAATCGCTTCCAGGCCGCGGTCGGTACGAGTACCGGTGGCATAGAAATTATTGAAGTACAGGCTCTCTTTGCGCAGTTGATCGAGGTTTGGCGTCAGATTGCGGCCATCGCCGTTGCTGCCCAGGTACTTGGCGCTGAGGCTTTCGATGGTCACCAGAACGATGTTGGGCTGACGTGCCGTGCCCGGGTTGTCGATGTTGCGACGGATATCCAGCGGGTCCTGGCCAACAAAAGTTGCGTTGGGCTCGGCCAGCTCGGTGCGTAATTGCTTTGCGACAACGTCGGTTGGCAGGCTGGCGTAAAACTGCTGGTAATCCAGTTCGTTATTGCGGAACGCTGCGAAGAACTGATATGGGCCATTGCTCGCCAGTTCATGCTGATAGGCGTTGCCGCCTTGGCCGCGAGGACCGTCCTGATCGAGCAATTGCATGCTCAAGCCCGCGACCAGCAACAAACCGGCAAAGGTAGCAAGGCGAGCGCCAAAGGCTGGTAGCGGTGCGTTCATGGCTGCGTTGAACGGCTTGCGCAAGGCAAGGCTCAATACGATGGCTGCCAGGGCAATGGCACTGAGCAGGATACCGATCGGGTAGGACTCCAGTACGTTGTTCAGCACTTCATCGGAGTAGACCAGATAGTCCACAGCGATAAAATTGAAGCGTACGCCGAACTCATCCCAGAACAACCACTCGGCCACGGCCGTGAACAACATGGCAAACAGGCTTACAGTGAGCAGACCTTGCAAGAACCACTGATGACCACGACGACGCCACAGCGCTGGCGGGCACAACAACAGGTACAGGCCCAGCGGCAGAGCGGCATAAGTCAGAAAGCCGAGGTCGTAAAGCATGCCAATGCCAAACACCGGCAGCCAGTTGTTACCTGCCTCTCCTAGATGGGTGACCAGCAGAACGCCTCGGGTAATTAGAAAGGTCGCCAGCCAACAGCCAGTCAACAGAAGGAGGTAGCGCATTGGCGCGGTGTGCAGCAGACGCATTAGTTGTTTTTCCTTAAACGCGGGGGTGCGAGAGTGTGCTGGCGCCACTGTATTGAGTTTGTGAACCGTTAGTAAAAAAAATGTCATTTTTGCGCATAACCTAACTAAATGGCTTCAGCGCCCTGCGGTGCTGGCTCTGCGCGGTGCTTGGCCTTAAGCTGCGCGGGCCAAGACGGCCGTAACTGTGAACGGAGAGAATGCCCATGCGAATTTTATTGGTAGAAGACAACCGCGATATCCTCGCCAATCTGGCCGACTACCTGGGTCTCAAGGGCTATACCGTTGACTGTGCGCAAGACGGTTTGTCCGGCCTGCATCTGGCGGCTACCGAGCATTACGACCTGATTGTGCTCGACATCATGTTGCCCGGGATCGACGGCTACACCCTGTGCAAGCGCCTGCGTGAAGACGCCCGACGCGATACCCCGGTGATCATGTTGACCGCCCGGGACCAGTTGGATGACCGCCTGCAAGGCTTCAAGTCCGGCGCTGATGACTATCTGCTCAAGCCGTTTGCCCTGTCGGAACTGGCTGCTCGGATCGAGGCTGTATTACGCCGCGCTCAAGGCGGGGGGCGGCGCGAGTTGCAGGTCAGTGAGTTGCGTTATGACTTGGATACCCTTGAGGTTACCCGTGAAGGCCGCCTGCTCAAGCTCAACCCGGTAGGCCTGAAATTGCTGGCGGTTTTGATGCAAAAAAGCCCCCACGTGCTGCGCCGCGAAGTCCTCGAAGAAGCCTTGTGGGGTGATGATTGTCCCGATAGCGACAGCCTGCGTAGCCACGTGCACCAATTGCGGCAGGTGATCGACAAACCGTTCGACAAGCCTCTGTTGCAAACCGTGCATGGTGTGGGCTACCGCCTCGCCGAGATTCGCGATGGAGTTTAAGCAAAGTCTCGCCCAGCGGATCATCATTGCCTTTGCATTGATGAGCGCATTGGTCGCGGGAACATTCGCCGTAGGCATTATTGCCACCGTACACCTGGTCGAAGAAAAGCTCATATCAGCCGGTCTGGGCGGCGATTTGCAGCGTTTGTTGCTGATGGACAATGGTGCAGACTGGAACCATCGGCCCAAGCCAAGCCAACTGTTTTACTTCAGTGGCGGGCGTGGTGATTTTGCTTTGCCCAAGGATCTACGCCACCTGGATCCGGGTTTTCATGAAGTGTTTCGGGATCAATTGTCGTACCACGCGATGGTTGAAGTGGTCGATGGCCGGCGTTACGTGCTGCTGCAGGATCAGAGTGATTTCGAAGAGCGTGAGCGCGTGCTGTTTGCCGTGGTCGTGGTCGGTTTCGTGCTGGCGCTGGCGCTGGCGGTCTTTTTAGGCTGGACCTTGGCCCGTCGGGTGATGGCGCCAGTAGTCCGCCTGGCCCGCCAGGTTCGTCATCGCGATCAATTGCTGGGCCTGGCACCGCCTCTGGCGCCGGATTACGCTGCCGATGAAGTGGGCGAGTTGGCGGTGGCGTTCGATGCCACGCTGGGTCGTTTGCGGGACACCCTGACGCGCGAAAGGCTGTTCACCAGCGACGTGAGCCACGAGCTGCGCACTCCGTTGATGGTGTTGGCCAGCTCCTGCGAACTGTTGCTGGAAAACCCGGCGCTGGATCAGCGCAGTCGTTCACAGGTCGAACGAATATCGCGAGCATGCGAAGAGATGCGGGAACTGGTGCAGACCTTCCTGATGTTGGCCCGAGCTCAGCATCAAGATGCCAGTATGTCGCCCAAGGTGACACTGCCAGTCGTGGCCGAAGGCCTGATCAGCCTGTGGCGTGAGCCCATCGAGGCTAAAGGCCTTGAACTGATTTATGACCCCGGCAATACGCTGGACACTTGCTATAACGCCACCTTCCTGCATGCAGTCATGGGTAACCTGCTGCGCAATGCACTGCACTACACCGACACCGGTTTTATCCGATTGACCCTTGAACCCGGCGGCTTTGTGGTGGAAGACAGTGGAGTCGGCATCCCGGAAGAGAAGCGTCAGGCAATGTTCCAACCCTTTGTTCGTGGCAGTGAAAAACGTGGCGAAGGGCTCGGGTTGGGCCTGTCACTGGTTCAGCGCATCTGCGATAGCCAGGGCTGGCGGGTTACCCTCACCACGATGGAGCCCAATGGTTGCCGCTTTCACGTCGAGCTTGACCCGGCTGACGCCTGAAACCCCTCAAGCGGCCTGCGCCCTGCAGGCCGTGTCAGCCGATGTTTTATGCATAACTGGCCCCGCGCCAGCATTCGCGGCCTGTAAAACCTTGCAACGTTTGTGTAGGACGCATACACGGAATTTTCACTTGCTGATGACCTGATGCATACGTTTTCCTGATTAAGGTAGTGCTTATATGCTTCAGGAGCACTTCCATGAATCCGATCATCAAACTCAAGTTTTCTGAAAAGTACGACCAGCAACACGCTGCCGATTACCTGATCAAGCACCAGGATGGACTGGCCCGCCGTCTCTCGCACAAACGCGACGAGCAGTTGGCACGCCGCGCTCTGCACTTGGCGGGTGAGCCTGCGGTCGTCCTGGATTTGCCGTGCGGTGCAGGCCGTTTTTGGCCGTTGCTTGCGCAAATGCCGAACCGTGAAATCATTGGTGCGGATAACTCTGCATCGATGCTGGAGGTGGCTTCGCTGGCGCAACCGGCCGATGTGGTGAAACGGGTACGGCGATTGCAGACCTCTGCATTTGAAATAGATATGCCAGACAACTCCGTGGACAGCATTTTTTGCATGCGCCTGCTGCACCATATTGGTGATGCAAGCCATCGGATGGCTCTATTACGCGAGCTTCATCGCGTCAGCCGGGACAGTCTGATTATTTCATTGTGGGTCGATGGCAATTTCAAGGCCTGGAAACGCAAGCGTCTTGAGCACAAACGGACTACAGAAACAGAACAGGACGGTTACCAAAACCGTTTCGTGTTACCTGCTGTTACAGTGGAGTCGGAGTTTAAAAAGGCCGGCTTCACCATTCAGGATCATCTGGATTTTATTCCGCTCTATGCGATGTGGCGGGTTTACGTATTACGAAAGAGATAAGTCATGACCGTTGATTTTGTACAGCAATCCCCCTCTGCGTCTGAAGACCAATTTGAGTTTTACTGGAATCAAAAAGGCGAATGGGTTGAAGAGCCCAATCAGCGTCGTGGCGGGGAGAGTGGTGTACAACGGGTTCACGATGCCAGCGGACGCCTGCTCTATGTCAAGCGTCAGGTCGGGCACACCTACCGTAGTTGGCGTTACCCGCTGGGTCGCCCAACAGTATTGCGCGAGCGTGATGCGTTGCTCGCCTTGAACCATTTATCGGTCGGTGTACCTGAACTGGTGTACTGCGGGGCTCAACAAGCGGCAGACAAACAATGGCGGGCACTGTTGGTGACTGTCGCTCTGGACGGTTTTGTCGAGATCGACAACTGGTATGCCGCCGGTGAACGCGAACGCCTGGGTGAAGCGGTGCATGAGCGTGTACTTCAAGCGATTGGTCAAACCCTGGCGCGTATGCATCTGGGGCGCTGGCAACATGGCTGCCTCTACGCCAAACATGTGTTTGTACGAGTCATCGGCCAGGGCGATAGCGCACAGATAAGCGTGGCTCTGCTGGATCTCGAAAAAAGCCGGCAACGCCTGACAGCTCATAAGGCAGCCTCCCACGATCTTAAACAACTGCGCCGCCATTCGTCGTGGAACTCCACGGACTGGGACAGACTGATCTACTTTTATAAGACGGTGTTTGGCAGCGCTATCAAAGGTTTACGGTGATGAAGCGAGAATTAGCACGAAGTTTGTTTTTTCTGGGTGCTCTGACCATTGCTGGCGTGGCATTTGCTGCATGGGAGCAGCCTGTGACCCAAGTGTTGGGTGGGACGCAAGAGGGGGTTCATTGCCCGCTGCCGCGCGTAGTCAAGGTGGCGGTAGCGGCAAAACCCGATCACGACCTGTTGCTGTTTATGTTTGGAATGAGTCAGGGGCTGAAGAAGTAAGGGGCCCTGTAGCAGCTGCCGAAGGAACGAGGCAGCGTCCGGCTGCGCAGCAGTCGTAAACCCGGTAAACACGGTGTCTCAGAAACACCAAAGCTGAATGGTTTTACGACTGCTGTGCAGCCGAACGTAGCCTCGCACTACTCGTCAACTGCTACAGAATTTTGCAGCTCTACATAACATGTAGATGGTTGTCCCACAGCCCGGAGGGTAATTCCAAAGGCTTGGTCATCAGGTCGCTTTGGCGGCAATCGTAGAACCGGCAACGACCTTGGCCGGACGTAACCACAAACCCATCCTTCACCGCACCCACCCCGGCACAATCG
The DNA here is from genome assembly GCF_025426255.1 of Pseudomonas fragi. Lineage (GTDB taxonomy): Bacteria > Pseudomonadota > Gammaproteobacteria > Pseudomonadales > Pseudomonadaceae > Aquipseudomonas > Aquipseudomonas kulmbachensis. The sequence goes on from NZ_CP104861.1 coordinate 1,161,550, forward strand.
GGCAACGGCGCATCCAGACGCAAGGCACCGCTGTCCAGATCCCAGACAAAGAACCGATTGCCCCGCGGTGCGGTCAGCGCGACCAGCCGCAAGTCGCTGTGTACCGCGACACTGGCCGTGTAATGGCCCATGGCACGCAGTTGTTGCTCGGCCACCGGGAAGGGTTCAAATGGCTGGCCGGGACGCTTGATGGCCAATAACTCGGACAACTCATGGGCATCGCCCATAAATTGCTGGCAGGCCACGATAGTGCCGTCACTGGCGATACCCAAGTGCCGAACGCTGTTCATCTGCTGGCTCAGGGTTTCCTTGCTGAGCAAGGTCCCGTCGCGCTGCATCAGTACCAGGCTGGGCTCCATCGCATTCAGGTTCATTTCGACCCGGCTTTCGGCCTCGGTACGAATCCCGCCGTTGGCCACCACCAGTGTCTCGCCGTCCGGCATCCACGACACCTGATGCGGGCCCACGCCGTGGGTGGGGATTTCTCCACTGTGGATCAGGCGTTCGCCTTCAAAGCGATAAACCCCCAGCAGGCCGCGCCCCGGATCGGTGGTGTCGTTTTCGGTGGTGTACAGCCACTCGCCGTCTTTATGGATCACCGCGTGACCATAAAAATGCCGATCGGGCAGGGAAGTCAGGGTTTGCAGCAACTGCCCATCAGCCAGGTTGATCAGATAGCTTTCGGTGCCGGGGCGCCGAGCTACAAACAGTGCAATGGGCAGTGTCGGGTGGTTGATGATGTCATGGCAACGCTGGCCAACCCGGGTGCTGAACACTTGAGTGCCATCCAGGCGATAACCGACAGCAAAGTGATTACCGTCCACATCGTCACGGGCACTCAACAACATCGGGCTTTGGTCTTTGTGCTTGAACAGTGACCAGCCGCCCAGCGTGACGGCACTGAGCAATAAACCACCGAGCTTGAGAGCTTGCCTGCGCATCATCGAACCTTCCTTCATCAATCGCCGTCGTTGGCGTTAAAGCCCAGCTGGATGCCCAGGGCCTTGGCCAGCTCGCCTTCGTGCAGGCGGTGAACCACATTCAGGCTGTCGTAGATAGCATTCAGTTGAGCGCGCCCAGCGTCATCTGCCAGCAGTTCGTTCAGAGTGTGCTGATTGTCATTGAGCAGCTTGAGCGAGGCGGCATACGCAGCATCGATCTTGTCAGCCAATGGTTTTTGTTCGGCAGGCAACAGACCGCGCAAACCCTTGTTGTCGACACCCACCCATACGGTTTGAGCACCCGCCAGGCTGGCTGCCAGGCTTTTGAGTGACGACTCGCTACGCCAGGCATCAGCCTGGAATGGCTGTGGAATGCCCTTGCTTTGGCGACCCATTGGCGTGCCGAGTTTTTTCTTCAGGGTATCGAGCGCGGTTACCTGCACGCGCAGCACGTCAGCGATGGCTTCGTGGGAGTCGGCATAGCGCTGGTTCGGGAACTTGCTCATTTGAGCGAGCATGCCGTCAGTGCTGTTCCAGCTGGCCAGGATTTCTTCGGCCAGTTGCTTTTGACGTTCGCCGATGGCGATCAGCAGTGGGCAGTAGCGGGCTTTTTGCGCATCGTCAGCAAGGTTGATATTGCTGTCGAACAGAATGTATTCATAAGCCGACAGGCCCTGCACCACAACACTGGACTTGGCCAGTGCGGTGGCATCGATCTGCGGCTGGGCAACCACCAACTGCTCAACCTGACGGCCGACCAAGTTCTTTTTGTCCGGCCAGAACTGCACCTGCCACGAACGATTGCCTTCGGCCAGAGGCCCGATCAGCAAAGGCTGCAGCTCTGCCCAGGCTTTTTGCGCGTGCAAGAAGTCGGCTTTGGCAGTCTCAAGGTTTTCCTTGCCCTGGCAGTAAGCCAGAGCGCTGACCGCCAATTGGCGATCGGCTTCAACCCAGCGGCTGTAGGTTGGCAAGATTACTTGCTTGGCAATGGCTGCCGAGGTGACGGCCTGCGGGTCTTGTGGCGAGCATGCAGCCAAGGCGATAGCGGCAAGGCTGGTGAACAAAAGCTTGGGTCGAAACATGTCGGGGTCCCCGATCTTGTAAGGCGTTAAAGAGAGTTCAGGAACGCCAGCAGCGCAGCGCGCTGCTCGGCATTAAAACGTAAAACCTGTTGCCTCGAAGGCTCAGCCTCGCCGCCATGCCACAGTACGGCTTCCAGCAGGTTGCGTGCACGGCCATCGTGCAAAAACTGAGTGTGACCGCTCACCGCCTGGGTCAAGCCAATGCCCCATAGCGGAGGGGTGCGCCAGTCGCGGCCGGTGGCGGCGAACTCGGTGCGATTGTCGGCAAGGCCCGGGCCCATGTCGTGGAGCAAGAGGTCGCTGTAAGGATGAATGACCTGGTTGGCCAGTTCAGGCTCGGCCGCGTTGGCTGAAGTGGTGAACGTCGGCGTATGGCACGATGTGCAACCAGCCTGGTAGAACAGGTTTTTACCGGCCAGTACTTGCGGCGCACCGACATCACGTCGGGCGGGCACGGCCAGGTTGCGGGTATAGAACTCCACCAGGCGCAGAATGTTGTCGCTGACCTCGGGTTCGCCATCCGGGCCATTGCCGTTGGGTGCTTCGAGGCAGGCCGTTTGAGCCTTGGTGCAATCATCGAAGGGTCTCAGGGAGGTCGTGAGGCCCATATCACCAGAAAAGGCGTGAACATTTTGTTGGTTGAGGTTGGGTTGCCCGGCTTTCCAGCCAAAACGGCCTAAAACTGTCTTTTGTTGAGCGTCATCCCATACCCAATTCGGGCGTCCGGTGATGCCGTCGCGGTTTTTGTCCTGAGGGTCGGCATTGGCCAGAATCGCTTCGTTCGGGATGGCTTCGAGCAGCCCCAGGCCAATCATCGGCGGCGCGATGCGCGCCGAGAAACGGGTGTCGGGGTGCATCGGGCCATAACCCAATTGGGTGATTTGCAACATTGGCTTGCGCAACTCGACTTCAGTACCGTCCTTGAAGCTCACAGTGACGGGGTCGTAATCGACCCGCACCTTGCCCTCAGGGGCTACTCCAGGCACGGCCATGTCCTGCAACTGACCACCATATACCGGCTCGGGCACGATGCCGGCTTGCTCGATCAACGTGGCATAAGTGGGGTCGTTGGGGATCGACAGGCGTACCAGCATCGACACCGAGTTTTTGGCGCCGGGAGCGGGAGGGTGGCCACGGCCATCCTTGATATGGCAGTTCTGGCAGCCATTGGTATTAAACAGCGGACCAAGGCCGTCACGTGCGGTGGTGGTGGACGGGGCTATGACCCAGGGGCTGCGAAAGAAACTGTTGCCGACGCTGAAATCCAGACGCCGGGTGGGCGAAAGGTTGGCGGAGGGCATGGAAAACGCATTCTGATCGGTTTTGCGCACCGTAGTAGCCCCGCCGGAGCGGGCTTCGCCGGGCTCGGGTTTGGTAAAGCGCGGGGCATCATCACAACCGCCAAGGCTTAGGGCCAGCAGCAGCAGGGACAGGCGAAGAGGCAGCAAAGGCATCAAGCGTCCAGATCAGTGAGCAAAATCGAGGGCGCAAAGTTTATCAGGGAAGGTGAATTGAAATAAGAGGGATTAGCGTTTGGTTTGGCTTGTGGCAGCCAAATTCACGAGAACGAGCTTGCCTGCGATGGCGGCCAGTACGGTCTAGAGGTTAAATCGATCATGATTGAAAATGCCAATCAGCTTGACTGACTGGCATTAGGCTTGCCATTAACTCGCATGAGTTAAATCCTACATGACTTCGTAATACAAAAGGTATTTCCCACAGAGTAATCAGAGATAAACGATATGCAGTTTTTCCTTGGAATACTATGCTTTCCAAAAAAACGGAGTAAGTATGAAAACGCTTTTGACAGTGTTTATATTGGTCGCGATTTCTGGCTGTGCAAACGGTCGGCTATTTCCTAAAGGATATAGCCCTGAACTTGCTTATAAGTGCCAGACTGACCCGTACGGTTTTTATTGTCTGCACCCTCCAGCGCTATTTAAAAATTAATGGTGCCGCAAATGGTTGGTCGAGGCGGGGTTGGTGAGTTAAAACTCCCATAAGGTAAACGGTACTCCGTTCGGTAGTATGTTGACCACGGTGAATGTTCTTTTTGGCATGCGACCTGGAGTAAACCCAAACCGAGCCCAACATAGATTTCCTGTGCGTTGATCATATATGACCAAATTCCCATCGTTTTGTATGACCATGCACGCGTTGTACCAGAGCGATTTATCAACGCTGTGAGTGCTTTCAGCAATCCACAAGCGCCTTCTGGACGGATCATAGAGAAAACCACTATTGCTGATGACGAAATGAAGGTGTTCGCGCATTTTTTTGCGCTGCAAAGTTTTGCTGTAAGCCTGATTGCTATCGGCCATCCAGACGATCGTTTCACCCTCTTTAATTACCAGGTTTCCATCGGCTTGTAGTACCAGTCTAAAATGTCCGTTTTCGGACATAAGATATTGCCCTGGCGACATCATTTGATTTGGTGGAAGTAAGGGGGTGCCGCTAGTTTGGAAAGGGGTGTAGTTAATAGCCATGCGTTACTCGTTCAGTAAGTTGTTGGGCTTTAATTGAATCAGGTTTAAATGCAGTGATGGCTATGCATATGTATTGTCTATAGCAATATTGGCGCTTGATTCCAAGTGCATCAAAGTTGTGTCTGTGTGACGAAAGTGCCTTTGCGTAAGGCTTAAGCCCATAGAAAGCGCGTTGCGCATAATATGCAAAAACTAAAAACGCTGATGCTTCGTGCGAGACTGCAGCCATCGATAGTGACTACGCCTACATGATAGAGCGCACAAAAAAGGCGACCCGAAGGTCGCCTCATTTTTCACTGACTCAAACGCGGCAGATCAAAACTCGTGATCGGCGTTGTCCGGGTTCAGATCGCTGATGCCCAGCTTGCCAGCGGCTTGCTCGATAGCACCGGTCTGCTTGACCAGAGCGGCGATGGCATCACGTACCACCTGGTTGCCCGCAGTATTGTCGGCTGCGATCAGTTGGTCGTAGTGTTCGCCCTTGTTGGCACGGTCAACCATGACCTGGATCTTGGCTTCTGTGTCGGCCAGATCGGACTTCAGCGTAGCGTCTGTGGCCGGGTCAATGACCACTACCAACGATGACAGGCTTGGACCGGTCATTTTAGTGCCGTCAGCACGCAGGTATTCGCCCAGGTACACATTACGGATGCCCTTGGCATCGTAGAAGTGCGAGTTGTGGGTGTTGTCGCTGAAGCAATCCTGCTCGTCTTCCGGCGAGTTGGCTTCCAGAGACACTTTCATGCGCTCGCCAGCCAGTTCGCCCAGCGACAGGCTGCCCATGCCGAACAGCATTTTGCGCAGTCCGTTTTGTGCCGGCTCGGCTTCCAGCGTAGCGCGGTAGTTGTCGGCAGAGTTCGGTGCCCAGTTGCCGACCATTTCGTTGAGGTCGTTCACCAGCAGTTGGGTTACGGCTTTCAAGTAAGCGCGACGGCGATCGTTATGGCCGCCGGTTGCGCCTTCACCTTCAAGGTAGTCAGAAGCAGGGCGGTTGCCTGCACCCGGGCCTGTACCGTTGAGGTCCTGGCCCCACAGCAGGAATTCGATGGCGTGGTAGCCGGTAGCCACGTTGGCCTCGGAACCGCCCAGCTCGTTCAGGCTGGCCAGGGTTTCAGGGGTGATTTCGGTCACGTCGACTTTGTCTTCGCCGACCTGGATCTGGGTGTTGGCGATGATGTTGGCGTTAGCGCCAGGGTTACCCAGTGCGCCAGCGTAGTTGGCGTCAACGTAGTCGATCAGGCCTTCGTCCAGCGGCCAGGCGTTAACTTGGCCTTCCCAGTCATCAATGATGGTGTTGCCGAAACGGAAAACTTCGCTCTGCAGGTAAGGCACTCGGGCTTCAACCCAAGCGGCACGGGCGGCCTTCAGTGTGTCGTCGTTGGGTTTGGCCAGGAACGCATCGATAGCGCTTTGCAGCTTTTTGGCGGTGGTTTCAGCATCGCTGAACACGGCGTGAACAATGTCCGCGTAATGTGCGACGACGGCCTTGGCTGCAGCTTCGTCAACTTTTGCCGCGCTGATGTCAGCGGCAGGGGTCGCGGTGCTGGTTGCAGCTGCTGGCGCAGGAGCTGCGGCGGTTTTTTCCTTGTCCTTGTCGCCACAACCGGCGAGTGAGATAGCAATGGCCAGCAGACTGGCGGTTGCCAGAGGCATACGAATCATGGCGAAAATCCTGCTTCGAGAGGTGGGACAAGCGTGCGGCTGCACGCAAAACTGCCACATAATGCGAAAGATATGCATTTTGTGTAAAGGGTTACTGTTGGAAATATTTCTTATTTACCCAGCTCTGCAGCGGATCTTTCGCGAAAGATGAAACATGGAATTACATAATGACGGTCTTGCGCCGCTTGGCCTGCTTCAGATAAGCGAGCAATTCCCGCGCGCCAAGGGGTTTGCTGTACAGATAGCCTTGGCCTTCATGGCAGCCCTCACCGATGACATAGGCTTCTTGCTCGGTGGTTTCGACGCCTTCGGCAATGACCTGCATGCCGAGGCTTTTACCGAGCTGGATGATGGCACGCACGATGGTTGCATCGTCGCCATCATCAATCAGGTCCTGAACAAAACTCTTATCGATCTTGATTTTGTCCAGTGGCAGGCTTTTGAGGTAGCTCAATGACGAGTAACCGGTGCCGAAATCATCAATCGCGATCAACGCTCCGGAGCGGCGCAGGCTCAGCAGGTGTTGGGCGGCGGTGCTGATGTCTTGCATCAGGCTGGTCTCGGTGACTTCCAGTTCCAGGCTGCGCGCTGGCAAACGGTAGCGCTGCAACAGGTTATTGACCACTCGCGGCAGTTCAACGTGGTGTAACTGCACGGCGGACAGATTGACCGCCATGCGCAGTTCACTGAAGCCCTGATCGTGCCATTCGCGCAGTTGGCGGCAAGCCTGGTCCAGAGCCCATTCGCCGATGGCGATAATGCTGCCGTTTTTCTCGGCCAGCGGAATAAACAGATCGGGCGGGACCATGCCGTGCTCCGGGTGCTGCCAGCGCAACAGGGCTTCGACCCCGACCACGCAGTGGTCGCTGTAGCGGATCTGTGGTTGGTAGACGAGGTAGAGCTGGTTGCAGATCAGGGCTTCGCGCAGGTCTTTTTCCAGCTCGCGCATACGCCGCATTTCGCGGTCTACGCTGGCGATATAAAACTGGTAGCGGCTGCGCGAGTAGCTTTTAGCCAAGGTCATGGTCTGCTCGGCCTTTTGCAGCAGCTGTTCGGTGGTGTCGCCGTCTTCGGGAAACAGCGTTATGCCGATGGTGGCGCGCAAGCGGATGTTTTGCTGATCAAGGGTAAACGGTATCTCCAGATCATCCAGAATGCTTTGGGCCAGCTCGGCAGCCTCGTAGGGCTGCTCAATATGGGCCTGAACCAGAGCGAACTGATCACCACCCAGGCGCGCCAGCGCACCCAGGCTGCCGCTGTGGGCACGCAAACGATCGGTCAGGGCCTGCAACAGCTGGTCGCCGGTTTGATAACCAAACTGCTCGTTGATCCCTTTGAAGTCGTCGAGGCCAACACATAACACCGCGACCCGGCGTTGCAAGCGGCCAGCATCGGTGAGGATCTTGCCCAGTTGACCTTGAAGTTGCTGGCGATTGGGCAGGCCGGTCAAAAAGTCGTACTGAGCCATGCGCAGCAGGGAGCTTTCGGCTTCGTGGCGTAATCGGGTGTTGCGTTCAATCGAGGCCAGCAACTGATTGGAGGTATTGACCCAAACCCCCAGCTCGTTGTGTTCGTGGCCTTTAAACAGAGGGATCACATGCTCGCTGGGGCGATCCGGGTTGATGCTGGTCAGGTGGCCGATGATTTGTGACAGCGGCTTGGTCAGCAGCCAATGGTAGACCAGGTACAACACCAGCCCCATCAGCAGGGCGCGCAACATACCGGATAACAACATGATCGCGGCATCGGCCAGGAAGCCTTCGCCGTAAGTGGCGGTGTCGAGGGTAATGCTCAGGTCGCCGTAGTACTCGCTGTAAGGCCCCTGACCCACCAATGGAGTGCTGAAAGTGTGCTCCTTGCCTAAAATTGGGTCGGTCAGCCAGCGGCTTGACGAAGCTTTCAGCTCGCGTGTCTTTTGCGCGAGGTTCGTTTCACTGGGGTGGCCGATAGTTGCCTGGCGCACGGCATCATCCTGGAACAGGCCTTCGATGACCTGCATCGCCATTTCACGGTCCAGGCTATATAGCGCCTGAGTTGAAGGATCGCGAAACATGCCCAGGATGCGCTCAGCATCAATCGCGACGGCTTGTCGGACTTTGTAAGCGTCAAACACAATTTGAGCGCAACTCAGCACCGCCCCGACGACGACTGCTGACAGCAATACGATCCGGAGTAACTTCAGTGACAAGCTGTTCTTGAATTGCCGCTTCAAAACGCTATTCCTTGTTCCTTGCCGATAATGCCTATGGCCTTTCTTTTATGTGGCAATTTTTATTGCAGGTATACAAGCAGCAATCGTGCAACGTTCACGATCGCTACTGTGTCGGTATAGGTATCTCGAACTTGAGGCGCGGAATAAAAAAACCGACGTTCTCATATTAGCTGGCCCGGATTAGTCGGGCGGGTCAATTGGCACTTTTAATCGAGCCAAAAAAAACCCGGCAATGCCGGGTTTTTCCCTGGAGTCAGGCTTAGGCAGTGAAGGCTTTACCTTCGAACTGCTCAGCAACGAACTTCCAGTTAACGAGGTTCCAGAATGCTTCAACATACTTCGGACGCACGTTGCGGTAGTCGATGTAGTAAGCGTGTTCCCAAACGTCGCAGGTCAGCAGCGGGGTGTCGCCGCTGGTCAGCGGGTTACCGGCGCCGATGGTGCTGGCCAAAGCCAGGGAACCGTCAGCTTTCTTCACCAGCCAGCCCCAGCCGGAGCCGAAAGTGCCGATGGAGGTTTTGCTGAATTCTTCTTTGAACTTGTCGAACGAGCCGAAGGCTGCGTTGATGGCATCAGCCAGCGCGCCAGTTGGTTCGCCGCCGGCGTTTGGCGCCAGGCAGTTCCAGTAAAAGGTGTGGTTCCAGACCTGAGCGGCGTTGTTGAAGATACCGCCCGAAGAGGTTTTAACGATCTCTTCCAGGGTTTTGCCTTCGAACTCGGTGCCTGGCACCAGGTTGTTCAGGTTCACGACATAGGTGTTGTGGTGCTTGTCGTGGTGAAACTCCAGGGTTTCTTTGGAGATGTGCGGCTGCAGGGCATCGTGTGCGTACGGCAGCGGCGGCAATTCGAAAGCCATGATGATTCTCCTAATCAGGTCAGTTGCGATGAGCGCAAGGCCGATCACGGGCGGCCAAACACGCGCCGATGAGTTTTTACTCTTTGCGGCGCAGGGTCAGGATCATAGCACCGGGGTGACGGCATAACCACGAGACAACTGTGTGGGATAGACGTTTCAGCTCGATTGATAGAAAAAGCCGATCAGTTTTGGCCTGTATGTTCAGTGCTGAATTTGAGCCTGCCAAGTATTTCCAACGGGGTTAATCTCAGCCCGAAACAATCAATTGCACTGCCACCGCGTACATCATCACCGCCACCAGCAAGTCCAGTATGCGCCAGGTGTTTGGTCGTGCCAGCCATGGCGCAAGCCAAGCGGCGCCCAATGCGAGGGTGAAAAACCACAGCAGCGAAGCACTGGCCGCGCCCACCACATAGGCCCCTGGCACGCTCTGTTGCGCGCCGAGAGAGCCAATCAGCAATACCGTGTCGAGATACACGTGAGGGTTGAGCAGGGTGACGGCCAGCGCACTGAGCATCACGGCCTTTAGCGAGCGGGCAGTCTGGCCAGCGGTATGCTCAAGGCTCGACTTTGAAAACGCGCGGCGCAGCGCCTGAGTGCCGTACCACAGCAAAAACACCGCGCCCCCCCAGCGAGCAACGCTGAGCAACAACGGGTTTTGCGCCAGAATGGTCGCCAGGCCAAACACCCCGGCCGCCACCAGCAAGGCATCGCACACCACGCAAAACGCCGCCACGGGGAGATGGTGCTCACGGCGCAGGCTTTGCGCCAGCACAAAGGCATTTTGGGTGCCGATAGCCATAATCAGGCCGAACGCGACCAACAGGCCATTAAGGTAGCTTTGCCACATAAGAGTTACTCGTCGTACAGCAGGCGGGGTTGCTGCTGGCTATTGTCAGGTGCTTGGCTGTATAAGAAAAACCAATATTGCTGATCGCTCATTAGGAAAACTGATGTTCGACTATAAATTGCTTTCGGCCCTGGCCGCGGTAGTAGAACAGGCTGGCTTTGAACGGGCTGCGCAGGTGCTTGGCCTGTCGCAATCGGCCGTCTCCCAGCGCATAAAATTGCTTGAGGCGCGTATCGGTCTGCCGGTGCTTGTGCGGGCCACGCCACCTAGCCCGACCGAGATTGGCCGGCGCTTGCTCAACCACGTGCAGCAAGTGCGCTTGCTGGAGCGTGACCTGCAAAGTGCAGTACCGGCGCTGGACGATGAGGGCTTGCCCGAACGGCTGCGGATCGCCTTGAACGCCGACAGCCTGGCCACCTGGTGGGCGCAGGCAGTGGGTGATTTCTGCGCCGAGCAGCACCTGTTGCTGGACCTCGTGGTTGAGGACCAGACCGTTGGCCTCAAACGCATGCGTGCCGGTGAAGTGGCAGCTTGCCTGTGTGCCAGTGAGCGACCGGTTGCCGGAGCCCGCAGCGTGTTGCTGGGGGCCATGCGCTACCGGGCACTGGCGAGCCCTGCTTTTATTGCGCGGCATTTTCCTCAGGGCGTGAGCGCCGCGCAGCTGTCGAAAACACCTGCGCTGGTGTTCGGCCCGGATGATTTCCTGCAACATCGTTATTTGGCTGCCTTGGGCGTTGATGGCGGGTTCGAGCACCACCTGTGCCCGTCTTCCGAAGGTTTTATCCGCTTGACCGAGGCTGGTCTGGGTTGGGGGCTGGTCCCTGAGTTGCAGGTGCGCGAGCAGCTTGAAAGCGGAACGCTGGTAGAGCTTTTGCCAGATAAACCCATCGACGTGCCACTGTACTGGCATCATTGGCGCAATGGCGGAGAACTGCTGAGGCAATTGACCGAACATTTGTCTCGTTCGGCTAGTGCCTTTGGCCTGATAGCCAGCGTTTAAAGAGCAAGCAGCAAGAATTACAGCATTTGGAGTGATTGATGAAGATTCTGGTCACCGGCGCAAGCGGCTTTATTGGCGGACGCTTTGCGCGTTTTGCCTTGGAGCAGGGCTTTGACGTACGGGTCAGCGGGCGACGGGCTGAGGGTGTTGAACACCTGGTGCGGCGCGGGGCTGAATTTATCCCGGGTGATTTGACCGATGGTTTACTGGTGCGTGACTTGTGTGTCGATGTCGACGCTGTGGTGCATTGTGCGGGCCACGTGGGCGCCTGGGGGCGTTATCAGGACTTCCACCGCGACAACGTGCTGGTGACCGAAAACGTGGTTGAGGCCTGCTTGAAGCAGCGGGTGCGGCGTCTGGTGTACTTGTCCTCGGCCTCGTTGTACTTCGATGGTCGTTCGCACACGCAATTGACTGAAGAACAGTTGCCCAAGCGCTTCAGTCACCCGTATGCCGCGACCAAAAACCTGGCCGAGCAAAAAGTCTTCGGTGCCCAGGAATTCGGTCTTGAGGTGATTGCCCTGCGTCCACGCTCTGTCACGGGGGCAGGGGACATGAGTATCTTCCCGCGGTTGTTGAAGCTGCAGCGCAAAGGGCGTTTGGCCATCGTTGGCAACGGTCTGAACAAGGTCGACTTCACCAGCGTGCAAAATCTCAACGAGGTGCTGATGAGCAGCTTGCTGTGCAGTGGCTCGGCCTTGGGCAGGGCCTACAACATCACCAATGGCACGCCTATTCCGTTGTGGGATGTGGTCAATTATGTGATGCGCCAGATGAACGTACCGCAAGTAACCCGTTATCGCGGCTACGGCCGTGCCTACGCTATGGGCGCGCTGAGCGAGGCCGCCTGTAAGCTGTGGCCCGGTCAACCCGAACCGACGCTCTCGCGTTTGGGGGTGCAGATCATGGACAAAGACTTTACCCTCGACATTAGCCGCGCCCGGCACTACCTCGACTATGACCCAAAAGTCAGTCTGTGGGCCGCGCTTGATGAATTCTGCGGCTGGTGGAAGGCTCAGGAGTCTCCGTACCGCTAACCACTTGCCGCTATTTTTAAAGGTTTTCCATGCGTAACGATGCCCGTGACGATTTTGACAACGTGCCAACCCTGCGTGCTGATGCCCATGACCACGATGAATTGGGGTCAACAGCCGGAGCACGGGAGCGCACCACGGTGTACTCGCGCAACACGCCGGTGATCAAGGTCAAGGGCCCTGCTACCGGGCCATTGTGGACGTTGATCTGTGCCTTGCTGCTGGCTGTTGGTGGGCTGGCTTGGTGGAGTTTTCAGCAAATTTCACTGATGGAGCAGCAGTTGGTGGCGACCCAGGAGAGCTTCGCCCGTATCAGCGAAGAAGCTGCGGGGCGTTTGCAGGCTATTTCCGGCAAAGTGGTGGCCAGCGAATCGACGATCAACAACGGCAGCGAAGCCTTGAAGTTGCAGATCAAGCAGCTCGAAGAGCAGTTGCTTGAGCAGAGCAAGCGTCAGCAAGGCCTGGTGGTCGGGCAGCAGGGCGATCTGGATCAGCGTTTTGAGCAAATCAATGCCGCGATGTTGTTGCAGGTGACGGCCCAGAAAGAAACCCAGACCCGCCTCGAGGCCGAGATCAAAGGCCTTGGCAGCGAGCTGTCGACGCTCAAGGCCAGTGTTGGGCAACAGGCGGTCGACGTGGCGGCCTTGAAAAAACAAGGTAATCCGAGCGCTGCTGTCGAGCGTCTGGAGCAAGACATGATCGTGCTCAAAAGCGAACTGGAAAACCGTCCGGCATCGGCCCAAGGCGCCAATGCCGCCGAGTTCGATGTGTTCCGCGCGCAGATGACACGCAACATCAATACCCTGCAAAGCCAGATTCAGAACTTGCAGAAGCAGATCAGCGCCAGGCCTTGAGTCTGCGTTGACAGTTTTGCCTCTCGATTTAAGCGTGCGCAACATATGTGGGAGCAAGCCCGCTCGCGAAGGTCGAAGTAACCGCGAGGCTCTGGAGACCTTCGCAAGCCTGCTCGCTCCCACAGTTGAGGATTTACTCCCGCGCCTTGTATTCACGCCCGCGCAGTTCTTGATTGGGCATGGCGATCGCCGCAGCCAGCCCCAGCAGTGAAATCACCGCGCTGATGCTCAGCAGATGGCGGAAGGTCAGCAGCAGTTCAGCCCGCAGGCTGTCCAGCGCCGGGCCTTGTACGGCATTCAGCCCGTCCAGCAACACATTGCCCGAACTGCCTTCCCCCAGCAGTGGCTGACCGCCAACAGGCGCCAGTAGCGAGTCGTGCAGCAATGCCAGCAACAGGGCCGACATCAAGGCCACCCCCATCGCACCGCCCAATGCTCGAAACAGGTTGGTGGTGCTGGTCGCCACACCAATGTCGTGCTGGCGCACCGAGTTCTGCGCCCCCACCAGCGATGTCGGGAACTGCATGCCCGAAGCGATCCCGCTGAACAGCATAAACACGCCACTCAACAGCTCCGCGCTCGGCGGGCTGAAGGCCATGCCGAGAATGGACAGGGGCATCAGCACCGCCCCGCTTACAATCATTGGTTTGTAGCGCCCGGTTACCGAGGTCATGCGCCCGGCAAAATAGGCCCCCATCGGCAGGCCTATGGCCAGGGGCAACAGGTGCAGGGCCGCGCTGTCGGCACCCGCGCCGGTGATGCTCTGATAGCGCAGCGGCATCAGCACAATCAGCGAAATGGCCTGAAAGCTGGTGAAAAATACCGTGCACCAGCACAGCACCGCATTGCGGTTGGCAAACAGGTGCATCGGCAACAGCGGCTCTAGCGTGCGTCGTTCATGCCAGACAAACAGCCCCAGCGCGATCAACGCAACCGCCAGAAGCCCGGCGACCTGATCGTCGCGCCAGCTCTGACCCTGACCGATAAAGGTAATGCTCAGCAGCAATGAGGTCAGGCCCAGGATCATCAGCATCGTGCCCAGGTAGTCAATAATCGGCTTGCGTTGCGGAACAGGCAGCCCGACCAGAGTGCGATAGGAAATCCACCAGGCAGCCAGGCCCAGCGGCAAATTGATCAAGAACACCCAGCGCCATGACAGGTACTCGGTCATATAGCCGCCCAGTACCGGTCCGGCGACACTGGCCAGCGCATACATGCCGCTGAAGTAGCCCTGATAGCGCCCGCGTTCGCGGGGCGGCACGATGTCGCCGATGATCGCTTGGCTGACCGAAATCATCCCACCCGCGCCTATCCCCTGAATGATCCTGGCCAGAACAAGCTGCTCCATGTTCTGCGCCAGCCCGCAAAACAGCGAGGCCACGGTAAACAGGCCCATGCCAAACAGCATCAGGCGTCTGCGCCCGTACAAGTCGCCGAGTTTGCCGTAGATCGGCACAGCCACGGTCATGGCCACCATATAGCCCGAGATCACCCAGGCCAGTTGGCTGACATCCTTGAACTGGGCGGAAATGGCGGGCATGGAAACAGCGACGATGGTTTGATCCAGCGCCCCCAGGAAAATCGCCAGCATCAGGGCGATCAGAATGCTGCGTATGGCGGGCTTGGTCTGGGGTGGCTGATTCAGACTGGTCACGAAACACCTGTGGGCGGCAAACCTGTGGTGGAATGCCGCTAGTCTACTCGATAGCCTGCTATTCGATAGCCTCGTAAGGGAGCCCTACGTAATTTTCTGCAATGGTCGTGCGACCTGCTTCGGAGTCGACGAAATACGCCAGTTCACTGTCTGTAATGCGTTGGCTGAAGCTGTCGCTGTCGGGAAAGCGATGCAGCATTGAGGTCATCCACCATGAGAATCGCTCGGCTTTCCAGATGCGTCGCAGGCACACCTCGGAGTAGCGTTCCAGCAGGTCGGTGCGCCCCTCGGCGTAGACCTTGAGCAAAATGTTGAACAGCGTGCTGACATCGCTGGCTGCCAGGTTCAAGCCCTTGGCGCCGGTGGGCGGTACAATGTGCGCGGCGTCGCCGACCAGAAACATACGGCCGTACTGCATCGGCTCCACCACAAAGCTGCGTAACGGCGCGATGCTTTTCTCGATGGACGGCCCGGTTACAAGCCGCTCGGCCAGCGCCTTGGGCAGGCGGGTCTTCAACTCGTCCCAAAAGCGCTGATCGGACCAGTCCTCGACCTTTTCTTCGGACGCAACTTGCAGGTAGTAGCGACTGCGCGTGGCCGAGCGCTGGCTGCACAGAGCAAAGCCCCGGTCGTGTTTGGCATACACCAGTTCGTCGTTGACCGGCGGAGTGTCGGCCAGGACGCCAAGCCAGCCAAAGGGGTATACCCGCTCGAAAACCTTCAGCACATCGCTCGGAATAGACTGACGCGCTACGCCGTGAAAACCATCGCAGCCTGCTATGTAGTCGCAGTCCAGACGCCAGCTTTCGCCGTCTTTATCGAACGTGACGTAAGGCGCGTCGGTTTTCATTCCGTGGGGCTGGACATTGCTGGCGCTGTACAGGGTTTGTGCCCCGACTTGCTCGCGTGCAGCCATCAGGTCGCGGGTCACTTCGGTCTGGCCGTAAACCATCACGGTTTTGCCGCCGGTCAGGCCCTTGAGGTCGATATGCACCTGGCGGTCATCCAGCGCCAGCTCAAAGCCATCATGGACCAACCCTTCAGCGTCCATCCGCTGGCTGACGCCGGCCTGTCGCAACAGGTCGACCATGCCTTGTTCCAGCACCCCGGCGCGAATTCGGCCGAGTACGTAGTCGCCGGATTGGCGTTCGATGATGACGTTATCGATCCCGGCGTTATGTAGCAGTTGGCCCAGCAGCAGACCCGAAGGGCCGGCGCCGATAATAGCGACTTGAGTTTTCATTATTGTTCTCTCGCGCAGCCTCGACCCTGTGGGGCGAGATGGTTCTTATAAAGTTGTGCCTGTATTTTTCGCTTGCGAGATAGGCAATAGAAGGTGATAACGACGTCATTACCGGTACTTTTCGATAATCAGTGCGATTATCGGTTTTCTGTAATCTCCAGGCTCAGCGGCAATGAATCCTTCAATCCCGGTGTTCAAACTTTATGGCGAGCAGCAAGACTGGCTCAGCCCCGATTTGCTGCACTGCGAAACCATTTCGCTGCGCAGCCGCGTCCACGACTGGGAAATTCGCCCCCACCGGCATGCCGACTTATGCCAGTTGCTCTATGTGCACAAAGGTCGGGCGCAGGTTGAAGTTGAAGGTCAGCGCCATGTGCTGGAGCAGTCGGCGATTCAGGTGATTCCGCCTTTGTCTGTGCACGGGTTTCAGTTTTCACCGAACGTTGAAGGATTTGTACTGACCCTGGCCGCGCCGCTGGTGGCTCAGTTGCAAGCACAGCTGGGCGGGTCGATCAGCTTGCTGCAACGGGTCGCCAGTTATCCGGCAGGCAAGGATCGCGATTACCTCAATAACCTGTTCAGTGAGCTGCAAAGCGAATATGTCGGCACACAGCCCGCCCGCGAAATGCTCTTGCAGTCGCTGATCAGCGTGCTGTTGGTGTGGGTCGCGCGCCAAGTGATACAGCGTCGCGAAGCACGGCAGTTACCGGCACGCGGGCGCGAGTACCTGAGCCTGTTCAATCAACGGGTCGAGGCATTGTTTCGTGAACAGCCGAATGTTGAGCAACTGGCGCATCAGGTGGGTATTTCAGTGGCGCACCTGAACAGCATCTGTCGCGAGCTGGCGGGGCAGTCGGCGTTGCAGATCATCCATCAGCGGCTGTTATTGGAGGCCAAGCGGCATTTGATATACACGCCGATGACCATCAGCGAAGTGGCTGACAGCTTGGGGTTTGCTGACCCGGCGTACTTTGCGCGGTTTTTTCGGCGCCTGACCGGGACTTCACCCAGTGCATTTCGAACAGGACGGACTGACAGCATCAATCCGCCCTGATGCTCCGGGGCTTCCTTACCTCAGAGCGCTGAACATGGCATTGCAATGCGCGCCAGAGCAACTGGCGGTAACAGCGACTGCTTGTCGGGTTTGCTCGGCGCGATAGCAAGCGCTTGCAAACAAAACAGCGGCAGCAAAAACGATAAACACGGTCATGCATCTGGTTTTTGTTTTAGTGGTCATGGCATTCACTCCCTTGACTTCACACCCTTGAGGCTAGTTCAGACCTTGGTAGTTGCCATGCCAGTTGTACGAGTGGTCATGCTCGGCTTCATCCCTCAAATGGACTAGTTGAGTAAACTCTGTTGCCGTTCGAACACGAAACCTCTGTAGCCGCTGCCGAAGGAACGAGGCTGCGTTGGCGTGGTGCGGCACTCCGACGAAGTCGTCGTAAATTCAGGCGGTGGGGTGTGTCAGACAAAAAGTGCACTCAGAATTTACGATTGCTTCGCAACCGAACGCAGCCTCGTTCCTTCGGCAGCTGCTACGCAGATTGGTGCATTCGGTTACAAGCCCTTGTCCCACCCGGGCTCGTCGGTAAAGCGTGCGGCCAGAAAGTCGAGCATGCTGCGCAACGTGGCGGGCATGTGTTTGCGTGAGGCGTAGACCGCGTAAATGTTCATCAGACGCGGTTCGGCGTCGGGCAGCAGGCGCACCAGTTCACCGCCTCGCACATACTCCCCGGCCTGATAGCTGGGCAGCAGTGAAACCCCTGCGCCAGCCAGAGTGGCGCTCAATAGCGTACTGGCTTCGTTGGCGCTGATATTGCCCTGCACCGGGACGGACGTTTCCTCACCGTGTTGGGTGAAGTGCCACAGGCTCTTGCCGTAATAAGAGTGGGTCAGGCAGTTGTGCTGGCTGAGGTCGTCGACCTGTTGCGGGGCCGGGTGTTCGCGCAGATACACCGGGGATGCGCAGAGCACCGAGCGACAAACGGTCAGCTTGCGGGCGATCAAACTCGGGTCCAGATCGTTACTGGTACGAATCGCCAGGTCGATGCGCTCGTCCACCAGGTTCACCGTGCGGTCGAGCATTTGCAGGTCGATGCTGACCTGCGGGTAAAGCCGAACGTAGTCGGTGACCGCCGCAGCCAGTTGCGCCTGGCCGAACGAAGTACTGACGCTGATGCGCAGCAACCCGCGCGGCGCATCACTGGGTACATCCACGGCCGCTTGCATGTCATCTGCCAACTCCAGCAATTGCCGGCAGCGGGGCAGGGTTTCGTAACCTGCCGCGGTCAGGCTCAGCTTGCGCGTGGTGCGGTGCATCAAGCGTGCGCCCACCCACTCTTCAAACTCGGCCAGATAACGCGACACCACAGGGCGCGACAGGTCCAGGTGGTCGGCTGCCGCTGACTGGCTGCCGAGGTCGACGACGGTGACAAATACCCGCATTGCAATAAGACGATCCATGATCTGCCCGATATCTGAAACAAACTATGTTCAAGCATCGCATTTTTAGTTCTCGATCGTGCAACTAAGCTTTGTCCATTGCCGACCTTGGCCGCTGACTCAGGAATTACCCATGACCGGATTTTCGACCCTTCGCCGTTTCGTCCTTAGCGCTGTTGTACTGGGCTTTGCAGCGCATGCCGCCGCCGCGCCGGGGCCATTGACCCTGGACGTTTACAACCCTGGAGCAGCGGCGATTTTCCCGGTGTCTTCGGTGCTGGTCAGTGGCGACAAGGACGCCATCCTGGTTGACGCCCAATTCGGCAAGAGCCAGGCCGAGCAAGTAGTCGACAAAATTCGCGCCAGCGGCAAGCACCTGACCACCATCTACATCAGTCACGGCGACCCGGATTACTACTTTGGCCTTGAAACTCTGACCCAGGCGTTCCCGGACGCCAAGGTCGTGGCTTCGGCGCCGACGGTAGAACACATCAACCAGACCAAGGATGCCAAGTTGGCGTTCTGGGGCCCGAAAATGGGCGCCGATGTACCGAGTAAGGTGATTGTGCCGCAGGCCCTGCAGGGCAATACCCTGAACCTTGAAGGGCGTGAGCTGGACATCGTCGGCCTGACCGGGCGCCAGCCGGGGCGCACTTTTGTCTGGATTCCATCGCTTAGAGCCGTGGTCGGTGGCGTGGTAGTGGCCGATAACCTGCATGTATGGATGGCCGACACCCAAACGCCGCAATCGCATAAGCAATGGCTGGCGACCCTCAAACGCATCAACAGCCTGCAACCTAAAATCGTGGTGCCGGGCCATTACCTGGGCGAGAGCGATCGTTCGTTGAATGCTGTGCACTTCACCCGCGACTACATCAAGGCGTTTGACGAAGAAACCCTCAAAGCCCGGAACTCGGACGAACTGATTGCAGCAATGAAAAAACGCTACCCGGACCTGGGCGAAGAGTCTTCGCTTGAGCTGAGTGCCAAAGTGGCCAAGGGCGAAATGAAGTGGTGAAACAGCTTACGTGTCCAACGGTAAAACCTACTCACTGGAGAGCATCATGAGCAAAATTGCAATTATCGGGGCGACCGGTCGTGCCGGCAGCCAATTGCTGGAAGAAGCCCTACGTCGCGGCCACAGCGTTACCGCCATTGCCCGCAACGCCTCCAAATTGGGGGAGCGTGCCGGTGTCGTTACCAAAGACGTCGACATCAACAATGCCCAGGCCCTAAAAGACGCAGTGGCGGGGCATGACGTGGTGCTCAGTGCGGTGCATTTCTCGACTCAGCCCGCTTCGGCAATTATCGAACCGGTGAAAAAAGCCGGGGTTAAACGCCTGCTGTTTGTGGGCGGGGCGGGTTCTCTGCTGTTGCCAGGCGACAGCAGGGTAATCGACAGTCCGGGTTTCCCTGACGAATACCGGGCGGAAGCCTCGGCTGGCTGCGTCTACCTCGACACCCTGCGTACCGAGAAAGACCTGGACTGGAGCTTCCTGTCACCGTCTGCCGAGTTTGTTGAAGGCGAGCGCACGGGTAAATTCCGTTTGGGCACCGATCACCTGCTGATCGGTACTGAAGGTAAAAGCTGGATCACCTTCGCCGACTTCGCCATCGCCATGCTCGATGAAGTCGAACAACCCAAGCATTCCCGCCAGCGGTTTACTGTGGGGTATTGAGTTTTACTTCGGCAGTTAAGGCTCTGTCTGCTGCACCAGCCAGTCCAGCAGTTCTCGCAGCGGTGCCGATGGCTCGCTGCGCGGTGAGCACACCAGCAAGTAGGCGGCGCCGGTCCGCACTTTGAAATCAAAAGGCATGGCCAGTCGGCCAGCTTTCAGGTCATCGCCAATCAGTGACCAGTCGCCTATGGCCACGCCGTTGCCTTGGGCGGCCACGGTCATGGCCAGGTCCAGGGTGTCGAAGTACTGGCTCTTGCGGATAGCCGATACATCTCCCCCAGCCGCATTCAGCCAATTGGTCCAGTCCTGTTGATCACGGCTGGGGTGCAGCAGGGTGTGTTGCGCCAGGTCACTCAGCTGGTTGATGGCGTCGTGGCCATCCAGCAGATGAGGTGCGCAGACCGGGGTCAGTTGTTCGTCGAACAGGTGGCGCCCTACGCGTTTTGGCCCAGGTAGCGGGCTGTAGACCACGGCAGCATCGAAAGCTTCACGACGAAAATCCACGCCGTGCTGCATGCTGCTGGTGAGTTCCACGGGCACGTCCGGGCGCAGCGTTTGCCAGTGCAGCAACTTGGGCAACAGCCAGCGCAACATGCAGGTTGGGGCCTTGATTTGCAGCGGGGTACGGCGAATGCTGGCGTGCTCGATGGCCTCGCCAATTAGGTCAAATGCCTGTTCGATACGCGGATACAGCGCCTGGCCTTGTTCGGTCAGGCTCAGGCCGCGTGCCTGGCGATGGAACAACGCATAGCCCAGATGCTCCTCAAGCCCGGCTATTTGCCGGCTTACCGCCCCTTGGGTGATGTGCAACTGCTCACCGGCACGGGTGAAGTTGCAACATTGGGCCGTGATCAAAAAAGTATGCAGCGCGGGAAGTGGCGGTAGGCGTTTCATCAGTCGTCAGCCATGAATCCAGGACATGGCTAGTATGAGCACGTTTACGTTGTGCGTACCACATCCGACCGCTTCAATGGTTCATTCCAGAACAAGAAGAGGAGCAGGACACATGGCGACGTGCGGCGAAGTATTGGTCAAGTTACTGGAGGCCTACGGGGTTGAGCAGGTGTTCGGCATCCCGGGGGTGCACACCGTCGAGCTGTATCGTGGGTTGGCGGGTTCGGCCATCAACCACGTAACCCCGCGTCATGAGCAGGGTGCAGGCTTTATGGCCGACGGTTATGCCCGTACCAGCGGCAAGCCGGGCGTGTGTTTCATCATCACCGGGCCGGGCATGACCAATATCACCACGGCGATGGGCCAGGCCTATGCGGACTCGATTCCGATGCTGGTGATCTCCAGTGTGCAGTCGCGCAGCCAGTTGGGCGGCGGGCGCGGCAAGTTGCACGAATTACCGAATCAGGCCGCGCTGGTAGCTGGTGTGGCGGCGTTTTCCCACACGCTGATGTCAGCGGCGGAGTTGCCGGGCGTGCTGGCGCGGGCGTTTGCGCTGTTTCAGGCCGGGCGGCCACGGCCGGTTCATATCGAGATCCCGTTGGACGTGCTGGTGGAAAACGCCGATGCACTGCTCGCCAGTCACCCCGTCCGGATTGCCCGCCCCGGCGCCGCGCCTGCTGCCATCGCACAGATGAGCCAACTTTTGGCCCAAGCCAAACGCCCGTTGATTCTGGCCGGTGGCGGCTCGATTGATGCGGCGCCCGCGCTGTTGCAACTGGCCGAACGACTCGGCGCGCCGGTGGCCCTGACCATTAACGCCAAGGGCATGCTGCCCTCGAAGCATCCGCTGCTGATCGGTTCGACCCAGACCCTGGTTGCCACCCGGGCGCTGGTGGCCGAAGCGGACGTAGTATTGGCTATTGGCACCGAACTGGCCGAAACCGATTACGACGCCACCTTTGCTGGCGGCTTCGAGATTCCCGGCGCCTTGCTGCGTATCGATATTGACCCCGACCAGACCGTGCGTAATTACCCGCCGACTCTGGCCCTGGTGGCCGATGCAGATCTGGCGACCCAGGCCTTGCTGGCGAGCCTTGGGCAATTACCACCACGGGATACGCAGTGGGGCGTAGCGAGGGTCAGTCGTTTGCTGGCGCTGGTGGAAAGTGAATGGGATGCCCCGACCCGGGCGCAAACTCGCTTCTTGCAGGCCGTGTTCGATGTGCTGCCGGATGCCGTGTGCGTGGGCGATTCGACCCAACCGGTGTACACCGGTAACTTCACCTTTAACCCGGAGCAGCCACGGCGCTGGTTCAACTCCTCAACCGGTTACGGCACCCTCGGTTACGCCCTGCCTGCAGCGGTGGGTGCCTGGCTGGGGCGTTGCGCAGAAGGCAAGACGGGTGGTCCGGTGTTGTGCCTGATCGGCGATGGCGGCCTGCAATTTACCTTGGCCGAATTGGCCAGTGCGGTGGAAGCGCAAACGCCGATCATCGTGTTGTTGTGGAACAACCAGGGTTACGGTGAAATCAAAAAGTACATGCTCAATCGGGCCATCGAGCCTGTGGGGGTCGATATCTACACCCCGGACTTCATCGGAGTGGCCAAGGCTTTGGGCTGTGCCGCACAGGCGGTGGAGGGCGAGGCGCAATTGCGCATAGCCCTGGCCAATGCCGCCGACCGCCAGGGGCCGAGCGTGATCGAAATCGATGAGCTGAACTGGCAGCAATCGCTCGGCCTATAGGCTCATGCGCAGGCGCGCCAGGTCCCGTACCGGTGGCGCGCCAAATTGCCGGCTGTACTCGCGGCTGAATTGAGAAGGGCTTTCATAGCCAACGCGATAACCCGCGGCCGATGCGTCGAGGCCCTCGCTAAGCATCAGTCGCCGGGCTTCGTTGAGGCGCAGCTGCTTTTGGTATTGCAGCGGGCTCATGGCGGTCATGGCCTTGAATCGGTGGTGCAACGTCGACACGCTGAGATTGGCCTCTCGCGCCAGGCTGTCGATACGCAGCGGCTGTTCGAAGTTACCGTTAAGCCAGGAAATCGCCCGGCTGACGCGGTGGTTTTGACTGTTCTCACTGGCAATTTCATACAGCCGATGGCCCTGCGGACTGCGTAACAGGCGATACAAAATCTCGCGGCGAATCAAGGGTGCAAGCATCGCGATATCTTTGGGTGTATCGAGCAGGCGTGTCAGGCGCAGTAACGCGTCGAGCATCGGCTGGTCAATGGGCTCAACGTACAGCCCGCGCCCGGTAGGTCGCGACGGCACGCCCATAGGCCCTGCATCGCTGATCAGGGTGTTGATTTCCACCGGGTCAATATCCAGGCGCAAGGCCAGCACCGGCCGCTCGGGGGATATTTCCAGTACTCGGCCACTGATCGGCATCGACACCGAAACCACCAGATAATTAAGCGGGTCGTAGGCGAAGTGCTCATCTGCCAAACGCACCTCTTTACGGCCTTGGGCCATGATGCACAACGCGGGTTTTGGCAGGCTTGGAGCGAAATCGCTGGGCTGGCTGTAGCGCGACACAAACAGCGCTTCGACCCCTGTATTGAAGGTGCCGTCTTCAGGGGCGTGGCGATAAATCAGGTCGGCCAGTTCCACACGCTGTTTTTCTAGCGCGGGGTCGAGCGCGGGCCGCAATGGTTGCGACAGTGTCATGGGGCGCATCCTTAATAAAAGCAGCGGGGCAGGCACAGCTTAAGTTTGTGCAAGGCCAAGGGGTAGCTGATTTCTGCTGTTGTATTGCCTGATCCTGTCATTGCCGGAGATCAAGTGCCTGCCAAACCCGTTGCAGACGCAGAGCCTTGCTCGATATCAGGATCAGTGGGCGCCAGGCCAAATGGTCAAAGGAGAGGGTGCGCAGGTGAGGTTTTGCAGAATCGTGCAAGCCTGGGGCAGGAATCGACTAACGGTGTCAGAGGTCGGGCTTTAAAATTTCAATCTTCCCCCAACGCCACTTTCCTTTGTGGAGGCCAGCATGCCCCAGTCCAATGCCGTCAGTCATATGACCTTGGTTCGCGCCCGCGTAGGGTGTTCGGCCCAGGTTGAGGCTTGTCTGAGCCAACTGATCGAACCGACACTTCAGAGGCCCGGTTGCCTGCACTTTGCCTTGCAGCATTGTCAGAGCGACCCGTTGCTGTGGCAGGTCGCGGGTTATTGGCAGGATGAACCCTCGATGCAGGCGTACTTCAACTCATCGCTGATGGATGTTTACGGCGTGCTGTTACACCAGCAAGTGGTGGATAGCCTCGATTTTCAGACCTTCAGCGATGTGGGCGGGTTGAACAGGTAGAATGCCGGTTTTTCCATAGGCCGGGAGTTGAAGCATGGCACGTAAAGAGTTTGCACAGTTTGAAGCCGTATCAGCCGTGGTTCCGGTTGAACCCGGGGTCTATCACGCGGCGATTGCGGTCAAAGCCTTGTACGAAGGTGGCACGCCGCGCTTTCACAAAATACTGATCGAGCAAACGTTCAAAACAGCAACCGCCGCCGATGCTGCCGCGGCGGAGCAACTCGAAGCCCTGCAGGGCGTCACTGAAGACGCCGAGCTGGTCTGGTAACCGAGAGTACCCTCTATCGTGGGCGGTGCATTTTGAACAGGGCTTCGGGGCCTAGCTGAAAGTAATCCGCCGGGCCGCCGCCGCGCAAAATCGGTTCGGCGCCAGCGGTGTCGTAAATCCCGTCCTTGAGCAGCGACCTGGCGATATGCACCGCCACCACTTCCCCCAGAATCAGCCAGCTTGGCACCCGTTCTTTATCGGCTCGCTGCAGTTGAATGATCTGCGTGACCTTGCACTCAAACGACACCGGCGTTTCGGCCACCCGCGGCACGCTGATCACCCGTGAAGGTACGGTTGTCAGCCCTGCCAGTTCAAACTCGTTTACCTCAGGCCCGACCATCGCGCAGCTTTGGTTCATCGCCTCGGCCAGGGGGCGCGTGGCCAGGTTCCAGACGAATTCGCCGGTTTGCTCGATATTATTGAGGCTGTCTTTGCGACCCACACTGCAAAAACCGATGATCGGCGGAATGTAGTTGAACGCGTTGAAAAAGCTGTAGGGCGCAAGGTTCAGCCGACCTTGGGCATCTTGCGAAGAAATCCAGCCAATCGGACGTGGGCCAACAATGGCATTGAACGGATCATGGGGCAGGCCGTGGCCCTTTGAAGGTTCATAAAAGTGAATGTCGTCATGCATGGGATTGGTCCGCAAACGGCTGAGATAGAGGGCCCATATAGTGCAAGGCATTTGGGTGAATGACAAAACATCTGTGCTTGATCTAGCCCTCCGTAGCAGCTGCCGAAGGAACGAGGCTGCGTTCGGTTGCGAAGCAATCGTAAATTCTGAGTTCTCGATCTGCCTGATACACCCAGGAGCATGATTTCACGACGGCCTCGTCGGAGTGCCGCACCACGCCAACGCAGCCTCGTTTCTTTGGCAGTTGCTACAGATTTGTGCAGTTTGCTTTCCCCCAAAAACGACTAAGCCCGGCCGAGGCCGGGCTGGAGTGCCTGCTTCAGGTGTTAGCTGAAGTGGGCGCCGTGGGTGCGATCGTAGCCATCAGAAGCGAAGGTGTCCGATTTGGTGCGGCTGAAACCGTCTTCGGCGAAGGTGGCTGAACCGGTTTTGTCATAGCCGTCCTCTGCAAAAGTGGCAGAACCTGTGCGGTCGTAGCCATCGGCGGCAACTGCAGCAGAACCTGTGCGGCTGTAGCCGTCTTCAGCAAAGCTCGACGAGTGGGTGTGGTCGAAACCATCGGCGGCAAAAGCGTTGAAAGCCAGGGCGGAGAAAGCGGCGGCGAGGATAATTTTGGTTTTCATGATGAAGCTCCTTGTTTCGTGTTTGGGATGTTCAGTGGCTATGGGTTTAAGACTACGCTGATTAATTTGATTAAAAAGCGCAAAAAATAGCGTTAAATAATCTATTTATTCGATGTATACGCCCGCGTAAAAACAGGCTTCACACGTTGTCCTGCTTCCCGTTGGCGGCTGCTCAAGTCAGTCGACCCGAGAGGTCTTGCTGAGATTGATAGTGGACTAACAGTATTAACTGACAATTAATTCGGAAAAATCATACGTACAGACAGGCTTTTCATCTGTCCGCTACCTATTTTTCACCCTGTAAGTACCAGTCTTCAGCCTGCAAAAAGCCGGCACCCAGAACGGCTTTTCCCTTTGAGTCCTGGAGCCTTGACCGAATGAACAAACTTCCTCAGATCACCCTTGCATTTTGGGTGATGAAAATTTGCGCCACTACCTTGGGCGAGACAGCGGGCGACTTGCTGTCGATGACCCTCAATGTGGGCTATGCCGTCAGCTCAATGATCCTTATCAGTGTGTTTGTCCTGACTCTGCTGACTCAGTTGTTCTCCAAAACCTACAACCCAGTGCTGTATTGGCTGGTGATTCTGTCGACCAGTACAGCCGGGACCACCATGTCCGACTTTATGGACCGCACGCTGGGGCTGGGCTATGCCACTGGCTCGTTGATTTTGGTGTCGATTCTGGTCGCGATTTTTGCGCTCTGGAAATGGAGCGGCGAATCATTAAACGTCAGCCAGGTGCAGAGCCCGCGTGGCGAGATGTTCTATTGGATGGCGATTCTGTTTTCCAACACGCTGGGCACGGCTTTAGGCGATTACCTTGCGGATGATTCAGGGCTGGGTTTTGCGGGGGGCGCGCTGTTTATCGGGGCGACCATTGCAGTCGTGGTGCTGGCGCGCTACTTCACCAAAATATCGTCGGTGGTGTTGTTCTGGATAGCGTTCGTACTGACGCGCCCATTTGGCGCAACCTTGGGCGATTTCCTGACCAAACCCCTTGAAAAGGGCGGGCTGGACTTCGGTACTATCGGTTCATCGCTGGTGTTGGCGGGGATATTGGTGGCAATGATCGCCGGGGCGGCATACGCCAAAAACAGACAAGCTCAACCTGGGATGGCTTGTCCTGACCTTTAGCCGTTACCAAACGTGGGAGTGAGCCTGCTCGCTCCCACAGAGGCCGCTACGCGGTTAGTCGGTTTCGATTCGCGAGTGCTTGCGGGTGTCTTTCATGGTTGCGTATACCGCCAGCGAGCAGGCGATACAGGCAGTCACATACCAGTAGTAACCGGTTTCCATGCCTGCACTCTTGAACCACAGCGCAATGTATTCAGCTGTACCGCCGAAAATCGACACGGTTAGTGCGTAAGGCAAGCCTACGCCCAGTGCGCGAATTTCCGTTGGGAACAGTTCAGCTTTCACCACGGCGTTGATCGAGGTGTAACCGCTGACAATGATCAGCGCGGCCATGATCAGGAAAAACGCACCCCACCAGGTGGTGATGGTGTGCAACGTGGTGAGGATCGGCACGGTGAACAAGGTCCCGAGCACGCCGAAAGCGATCAGGATCGGACGACGACCGATCTTGTCCGAAAGCGCGCCCACCAGCGGCTGAATACACATGAACAGGAACAGTGTCGCAGCCGAAATGGTGGTGGAGTCCGAGATACTCATGCCCACCGTGTTCACCAGGTATTTCTGCATGTACGTGGTGTAGGTGTAGAACGCCAGCGTGCCGCCCATAGTCAGGCCGACTACGGTCATCAGCTCTTTAGGGTGACGCATCAAGGTGCGCATGGCGCTTTCCTTGGGCTTGACCCTGGTCTTTTTGAACGACTCGGTTTCTTCCATGCCACGACGCAGGTACAGCGCGACGACGGCACACAGGGCGCCGATCACGAACGGTACGCGCCAGCCCCAGCTGTACAGCTGCTCTTCGGTGAGGGTTTGTTGCAGCACGATCAACACGCCCAGCGCGATGAGCTGACCCGAGATCAGGGTCACGTACTGGAAGCTGGAGAAGAAGCCGCGACGTTCCTTGGTTGCCATCTCGCTCAGGTAGGTAGCCGAGGTGCCGTATTCGCCACCCACCGACAAACCTTGCAGCAAACGGGCGAAGACCAGCAGGACCGGGGCCCACACGCCAATGGTTTCGTAACCTGGCGACAGGGCGATAACCAGCGAGCCGAAGCACATCAGCAGCACCGAGGCCATCAGTGCTGCTTTACGGCCTTTACGGTCAGCGTACAGGCCCATCAGCCAGCCACCGATCGGGCGCATCAGAAAGCCTACGGCGAAGATCGCAGCCGTGTTGAGCAGTTGTGCGGTGGTGTCGCCCTTGGGGAAAAAAGCCTTGGCGAAGTACAGCGAGAATGCGGCGTAAACGTACCAGTCGTACCACTCGACCATATTGCCGACGGAACCACTGAAAATCGATTTGATACGGCTGGAGGTGGTCTTTTCTTTAGGGGCCGCAGACACGGACCCGGCAGGCAGGGTGCTGGAGTTATCCATTAAATGGATCCTTCTTTCATTGTTTTTTTATAGCGCGTCAAAACGCGAGCTTACTGAGCTATAGCAGGAGTTGTGCCAAGGCTGGAGGGCCCGGTTTACAAGGGGGGAGGGGTATTAATGAGCGGGAATCCGCTGATGCTCGGTGTGGCGATAAGCGGAAAACCGCCGACTACGTGGTTTGCGTAAACGCTTCACGCACCAACCCGTGACGCTGCATTTTTTCATTCAGGGTCCGGCGCGGCAGTTGCAGTTCGTTGAGCACAGCTTTGATGTCGCCTTTATGCCGGGTTAGCGCTGCACGCAAGCATTGCGCCTCGAAGGCTTCCTGTTGTGCCACCAGTGATTGCCCTGCGCCGACGTCTTCAAATTGCGGTTCGCTCAAGCCCAGAATATCCCGTTCGGCCACGTTGGCCAGTTCGCGCACGTTGCCCGGCCAGTCGTGGCTCAGCAAGCGCGACAGTTGCGGCCCGCTCAACACTTGTGCGCTGCGGCCAAGGCGTTCGGCGGCGCTGCGCGAAAAAGCGTCGTACAACAACGCAATATCTTCGCGGCGCTCGCGCAGTGGCGCCAGGCGCAGCTCGGCCACGGTCAAACGATAGGCCAGGTCTTCGCGAAAACGCCCTGCGCGGGCCTCTTCGAGCAAGTCGGGTTTGGTGGCAGCAATTACCCGCAGGTTCACGCTGATGCTTTGGTTGGAGCCCAAACGCTCCAGCTTTTGCTCCTGCAACACCCGCAGCAGTTTGGCTTGCTGGGCCAGCGGCATGCTTTCGATTTCATCCAGAAACAAAGTCCCGCCGTCGGCATACTCCAGCTTGCCGATGCGCTTGCCCTGGGCTCCGGTAAACGCGCCGCTTTCGTGGCCGAACAGCTCGGCTTCAAACAACTGCTCGGGGATCGCCGAGCAGTTGAGGGCGACAAAAGGTTTGTCGGCACGCGGGCCAAAGTCATGCAGGCAGCGGGCGACCAGCTCTTTGCCGCTGCCGGTCTCGCCACGGATCAACACGTTGACTGGCAACGGTGCCAGCTCCAGCACTTGGCGGCGTAAGGTTTGCAAGCTGCGCGATACACCGAGCAGGCATCCGTCGATCTGCTCGCGCAGGTCTGCCTGTTCGTGCAAACGGCGGTTTTCCAGCACCAGTTGGCGCTTTTCCAGGGCTCGTCGCAGACTGCTGAGCAGCGCCTCGGGGCTGAAGGGTTTTTCCAGAAAGTCGTATGCACCATCACGCATGGCCTCGACGGCCATTGGCACATCGCCGTGCCCGGTCAGCAGGATCACCGGCAAGTCCGCGTCCAGTTGCTGCAAGCGGGTCAGCAGGGCCAGGCCGCCCATCCCTGGCATACGCACATCGCTGACAATCACCCCGGCAAAATGCGCGGGCAACTGGTTCAGGCAATCCTCGGCGCAGCTGAACAACTGCACGTCAAAGCCGCTTAAGCTCAGCCATTGTTCCACGGCATTACGAATACTGGCCTCATCATCGACCACGATCACCGAGTTGAGCATGTGTCAAAATTCCTGTGCGACGGGCAGCGTCAGCGTGAATTGCGCGCCATCAGCCTGGTTGCAGGCGGTCAGGCGACCGCCGATTTCGTGAACAATGGCGTAAGACACCGCCAGGCCCAAGCCTAATCCGTCACCCACGGGTTTGGTGGTGAAGAACGGGTCGAAGATTTTACCCAAATGCTCCTCGCCAATTCCGCCGCCGCTGTCGCTAACGGTCAAGTGCCACAGTTGTTGATTGGCCTCGATGCGGATCTCCAGACGCTTGCGTGATTTGTCTTGCATGGCGTCCAGGGCGTTGCGCAGCAGGTTGATCAACACTTGCTCCAGACGGATCGCGTCGCCGCGAACCCAGGCCGGGCGTACCAGCTTGGTACTCAGCTCGATGGCTTCACCTTGCAGGCGCGGCTCCAGCAGTTGCAGGGCCTGATCGACCACGCTCGCCAGATCCAGCCGTTCGCGCAAGCCGCCGGGGCTTTGTCGGGCGTAGGTTTTCAGATGACCGGTAAGTGCTGCCATGCGTGTCAGCATCTGTTCCAGCGGAACCAGAGCTTTATAGGCATCGTCGATCCGGCCGTGATCAAGCAACAGGCGCATGGTCGCCAATTGCATGCGCTGGGCAGTCAGTGGCTGGTTGATCTCATGGGCCAGTGCCGCTGACATTTGCCCCAGCGCCGCGAGTTTGGCTGATTGCACCAGCCCATCTTGGGCAGTGCGTAAATCCCGGGTGCGGGCTTCGACGAGTTGTTCGAGTTCTTCGCGATTGCGCTGACGCAGGCGCGCCAGTCGCCAGCGCTGGAGTAAAAATAGCCCCAGGAACACCCCTGTCAGCCATAGGCCAATTGCAGCCAGTGCAGCATTGCGGCTGTCTTCAGCGGCTGCCATCGGGCGGCGCAACAGGTGCAGCGTCCAGCCTTCAGCACTGAGCGGCAGCGAGTCCCATAAATAGTCTGCCGGGCCGTTGGGGCCTTCGACGCGGGTCAAGTAGCTGTTTTCACCAAAGCTGCGCAGGGTGTGGGTCTTCATCAACGTTAGCGGCTGATTATGGTACTGGCGGGTGGTGGCAATTTCGCTGCGATCGCTGTCACTCAATGGGCGCAACAGGCGATAGCGCCAGCCGGGTTGGTTGGCAATAAACACAATGCCCCGTGCGTCGCTGACCAGCAGCGTGTCGTTGCCCTGGCTCCATTCGCGCTCAAGCTGCGGAAATTCCAGCTTGACCACCATCGCCCCCAAAAACTGGCCGTTGGCATCGAGTACTGCACTGGACAGGAAATAGCCCGGAATCCCGCTGGTCACGCCTACGGCATAAAAGCTTCCGGCGCCCTTGCTGCGGGTCTGGCTGAAGTAAGGCCTGAAACCATAGTTATGGCCCACATAGCTGTTGGAGGTATTCCAGTTGCTGGCGGCGACTGCCAGGCCGGTGCTGTCGAGCAATTCCAGGGTTGAGGACTGCGCCGCACCATTGATGCGTTCGAGTTTTTGATTGAGCGCCGCCTGGACTTGCGCGGTCATGGGCTTGCTCAGGGCCGCCACCAGCTCCGGGTCCAGCGCCAGTACGGCGGGCAGGGCGCGATAGCGTTCGATCAGGGTGTGCAGCGAGTTGGCATACAGGCTCAGTTGCTCGGGCCCACGCCTGGCGCTTTCTTCCAGCGCATGTTCCTGGGCCTGACGCATCGCCCAGCCGCCAGCCACAGCCGCACCGGCCAGAATCAACACGCAATACAGCGCCAAACGCAGGGCGCGAGACGTCACAGGCATAGTGGCAAACCGCTCGAAAGGGGGGCGCGAACCATAGCATGACGCCAGCGCCTTGGCCGCGCAGGGATATCTATCTACCGCGGCGCAGATTTTCTCAGGGGTATCTTGGATTCCACCCCAACGGAATCAAACACATGATCACGAATTTACCCCCCGTGCGCGGTCGAGCGCCGTTGCTGCTGTCCAATCTGCAGTGGGCTCAGAGAGAAGCGCTTTCTTATATATCTTCGCTCGCGCAGGCCAATTTTGCCGGGTTGAGCGAAGCGCAAAAATTCAGTTACCCCGTGCTTTATCGACAGGCGCAGGCAGCCCACAAGGCGGTCGATGAGGAACTCACGCGGGTCAAGGCCGATTTCAAGTCGGCGCATCTTGCGGTGCTCAAGTCCGAGCTTAAAACACTGCTGGGCGTGGATGTCGACCCCGAGCACGCCCGGATCTACACCCGCTATCGCGAAAATACCGAGGAGGATCTGTTTGAGTACATGGCGCGTATCAGCGGTGGGCCGCCTGTTGCCCGCGAGCCCAAGTTCACCTTCAGCCCTTCGCGTGAACCACGTGCACTGGACCAGTCCAGATTCATTGAACACCTTCGCTCCGCCTCGTTGTGGGAGGCCGCTTGTGAGAACTTCAGCTACCGGACCGACTCGGTGTTACTCCGGCCCTACAGTTTTGAACAAGCCAGTTACATCGACTATGCCGAGGGTTTTACAGGCAGGCCTGCGGCCCCGTTTATCAAGATTGTGCGAACACTGGATTTGGGCACGAAGCTCAAGCATGCACTTGATCAGGCTTCAGGGGCTGATGGCTCTTTGATGCTGCTGGTAGTCGCAGCGGCTAAAGCCAGTCTTGAGTTCGATCTACTGGAGGCTTACCGCAACAGCTTTGCGTCAAAGGTCAATCGTACGGATTACGAACGATTGCTCAGCATGTTGAAAGGCGACTCAACGCCTCATATATGGCCGGTTTCAATGGGGCTTAAACCCCTGATACCGAAGCTTTACCCCCACGAGGCGACAGGCACGCGTGATGACGCCAATCTGTTGTTTGGCAACGACAGTAGCCTGGGGCTGGTGGGTACGGGCGAAGTTTCCCTGCCTTTGTTTCTTGTAAAAGTTCCGGAGGTGTCAGGCGTTTTCAGCTATTTCCCGCAGCGCCTGGGCGGCGCGTTGTTATGGCACAAGGATGTCGATCACGGGTTCAAGCAGTTTGTGCAGCAACTCAGGCACGACCACAGCAAAGGCCAGCTTGGTTGGTTCATCAGGCATCTGGCGCTGAAAGACCTGGGGTTTTTTAACACGCTGCTGAGTGACGAGCCCAGACCTACAGGTATGACGTGGCTTGCAGGGGTTTTGCATGACAGTTTTCGCAGTACCTTCCCCGAGCCCGACTTGAACAGTCTGCAACTGTATGTCGATATGCGCTCAAGCGGCTCTCAGCCTTTGGCCAAGAGGGTTGGAGAGCAGCAGACGCAGCGCTTGCGTTCCAATCTGGAACTGCTGGCCACCAGCAAGTCGGCATTGGATTGGCAAGCGTTCAAGGAGGCATTGTCCGACCTTGGCAGTGAGGTGCTGACAATGCTCATCACCCCCATGCCGGGTGGCGTCCTGGGGCTCAATAAAATCATGCTGGCCGCCATATTCGGCTCCCTGACCTACAGCCTTGTGCAAGGGGTGAAGGACGCCAGTGGCGGGCAGGCCAATACCTTCGCCAGTTCATTGGCCGACAGCGCAGACTTGCTGATCAGCGCCCGTTTGATGGGGGTTGCCACCAAGGCGCAGCGCCTGCGCAGGCAAAAAGTGTGGAGCACTCTTGGCCAGCCGCGAAAGGTTGTCGACCGGGCCGGTAACGTCGAACTGTGGCGGCCGGACCCGAGTGCTTACCCGCATTTTTCGGCTGCGTTTCTCGAAGGCCGGGTAGCCAATGCCCAGGGTGTACACGAGATCAATGGAAAGCTGTATGCCAAGGTCCAGCAGGGCGACACTATCCTCGCAGTTGAAGTCATCCATGAGCCCCAGGCTCGGCATTACCTTCTCAAGACCGATAACCCCAGGGCATTCAGGCCGCCGGTGGCCTTTGATTCCGGCCAGCAGCTCTGGCGTCTGGCACTGGATGATGTGCAGAGCCTGGACGATAAACAGTTGCTGCAGCGCATGTTGCCGTCGGACGTGCCTGATTCGGCGCTGGTAGACATTGAACGGATGCTGAATATTACCGGCACCACCCGTGAGCAATTGCAAAATGCCTGGCAAGGCCAGTTGATTCCCGGCCCGTTGGCCGATGGCGTTCGTCGATTGCAGGCTGACCGGCTGCTTGAGCAAATCGTCAGTGATTTGCCGCGTCGCGGCGAAATGCCGGTCAACGCTGACAACACGGTCTTTTGCCTGTTGACCCAACTGCAACACTGGCCAGGCGACACGGTGCTCGATGTGTTCAGCCAGCAAGGGCAACTGCTTGAGTCCTATGGCAAGGATTACCGGCCCGGCACTTCGTTGAGACATATCGAGATCAAGCGTCTGGACCACGGCTCGTATGTGGCCAAAAACGATGTCACCCAAGGCAGTGCCCAGGTGGAGCAACTGTTCACGTTGATCCTCGACCAATTGCCAGAGGCTTCAGCACTTGGCCGCGACAACAATCCGCATCTGAGCCGGGCTGGGCGCATTGCCTCGGTACGCGAGCAAATTGCGCAGTTGGCCCGAGAGGACAAAACCCTGCTGTTCAAGGCGCTCACAGTGCTGGACGGGCATAAACGCAGCGACCCGATTGCCAGCGCAGACCCCAGCAGAAAGTATTTGCCGCTGAGCTGCCCGCCACTCCATGACACCACAACCCCATTGCTGGCCAAGCTTCATCAGCTTAATGACGGACTGTCGATCGAAAGTCTTGAACCCTTACTGGCTGCGCACCCGTTCAGTCAGGCCCAGATTACGCAGGCTCTGGAGCACAGCGCACAGCCGTGGGCATTTACCCGCGCAGCCGGGCAATTGCAGACCAGGTTACGGGTGGATGCGGCGCTGGACGGGATTTATCACCGACGGGCCTACAACCCCGATATGGATTTGTGGGCCCGTGAATTTGCCGCAGGTGTTTTGCGCGACAAGCTCAATCGCAGATTGGTGGTGATTGATCTGCCTGCCCCGACTTCCAAGGACTACATATCCACCGGGCCAGATGACCCCACAATCGTACTGCGCCATCACGGCAATGGTCTCTATGAAGTGGCTGACTTTCGTCGCGGGGAAGCGGCCACTTTTGGTTTGACCCCTGACAGTTTCTATCTGGCGATCAATCAGGTGCTGCGCCATCAGGAACGCATCGACTTGGGTGTAAATGCCCCCAGCGTACCGGGCCTGCGCCAGATTCTGGGCGATGCCATGCTTGCCCGGCGTCAGGCTGATGGCAAGGTTGATTTGTGGGACAACACTACTTTTCAATATGAGCGCAATGTAGTGGTGCCGCGTGATCAGCGGCCCGGCGAGGCAGGCCTTTACGATATCGGCGGCAACTACTATTTGCCTTTATATGGCGCGGTTTATCAGGTCGAGTTCGACACTACGATCAACAAATGGCGCATGAAACACCCGAATAAAGTGGGGGTTAACGAGCCGACGCTGGAGCACAATTACGACGGCGCATGGCGCCAAACTATTGAGAATCCGTTGCAGTGGGCGGGGCTCAAACTGTTGCGAAGGCTACGCGCCCGGCCCGAGTCGATCAGTGATGAGATGGGCCATAAAATCATGGCTGTGAGCAATATCGACGAGGGCGTTTTGCGTCAGGTGCACATCAACAACCTCACGCCACCGCCTTTGTTGATTGATACCTGGAAGCGTTTTCAGATCGAAAACGACATTCAGCGCTTCGTCCACCAAATGCAGGCGCATCACTCCCTGGCCGAAGCTCGCAGCGATCTTCCCCTGTTGCTGATACCCGACTTACCCGGCTGGCCAACTGACAAGGTGCTGCACATTGTCGACCAGCAAGGCAATACCCTGCAGGAGTATGGCGCTGTCCTGAACAGCAGCGCGTCTCGGATCAGGCTGACGATCAATGAAACCGATAACGCCAGCCTGCTGTTGCGCGCGTTGCTCTCGCGCATGAGCCAGCCCGATACGTTGAGCCTGCTGGGCGAGTACAGCCCGGTTATCGAGGTGCGGATGCTGGCGCTGGCTAAAAAAGTTGCCGCTCGTGTGCTCGAGCGCCAGACCAACGTGTTCAATTCGCTCTATGGACGGCAGGAGCGCAGCGCGGATCCCCACGTGACTCTGGTTCAAAAAAGCTATCCGCAACTGCCCAAGAGCGTGATCGAGCACTTGCTCACGCATACCACGAGGCCAGAGCGAGCCAACTACTTCGATAAAGACATGATTGCGCCGCGTTTCTCGGAACAGGTCGGTTGGACGGCAAGGGAGATACGCTTGACCCGCGCTTATGAAGGCTTGTTCCTGGGGGCCACAGCCACGCCTGACAGTGAAATGCTTTCCCTGCATATGCTGCAGTCATTGCCGGGCTGGCCGGCAAGCGTGAGGGTCGAAGTTCGGCGCAATGCAATCAGCGGTGAGCTGCTCGACAGTATCGGGGGGGCTGAGGCTGCCAGCGTGCGAGTGTTGGTCAAGCACGGTGGGCAGTATCTGGCTTGCTCGCCAGAGGGTCAGGCGCTCAATGCGCAGTCGGCGAACGACAACAATTTGCTGTCTTCGATTCTGCATGTGCTTGCACCGCAAGAGCGTGCGGTCATTGGGGTCAAGGATGTTGGCGACACCCCAGGCCTGGCAAAGAAAATCAGTGACCGGGCGATCAGTGACCGGGCAAATGTTCGAACGCTGCTGGGGCTGGAGCCACCTGCATCACCGCGTAAACCACCGATGAATGTGGATATGTCGTTTGTCGCGTATCCATTGACGCTCAGTATTGGCCACTCGGATCACTCCTTGTACTTGATGCGCGAAGTACAGAACCTTTACCCGGCATGGAGCTACGCAAAAATTGTCAGTTATCTGGATGCGCTGGGGGGCACTGAGGTTTCCCGGCGGGCACTGGTGGCATCAAGCACAGCACAATTCAAGGCGATGCAGGCCGAGCTGGATGCCTGGGAGCAAATCCAGCTTTACCCTACGGGTACTTCGCATATGGGCATGGCGGCGCCTGGCCACAGGCGCCAGGTCTGCGAGCGAATCAGGCGGGCATGGCGCAGGGAGTTGCAAATTGCCCGGGATACTGACGGCAGTACTATTGGGCCGATACTCGACTTTTATGGCCTTGATGTAGGCGACCTGCCCGCACTGAGCGGTGACTTGAGCCATGTCCGGGTGCTGAGAATGGACAGCATGAGTTTGCGTAACGGCTCGAACGAGTTTTTGGGCGGTTTTACGCAACTGCACACGCTTAACATGTCCGGCAATCGACTGATCAGCATACCTTCTGCTATCGCTGGCATGACGCAGTTGAGGTCGCTGGATTTGTCGAGCAACCGGATTGTGCTCACCGCCCAGACTGCTCAGCAGCTTGCCACGGGTTCATTGCTTGAGGTACTGCATCTCAATGACAACCCATTGGGCGCTACACCGGATGTGAGTCGACTGTCGGCTTTACGCAATCTGAGCCTGCAAAACACCAACATTACCCAGTGGCCCAACGGGCTGTGGGCGCTGACTCATGTGCTGTGGGCGAACCTTCGAAATAATCTGATCAGCAGCATCCCCGAGGCAGTTTTTAATGCGCCCCAAGCGGCCACCGCCAATGCTGTTACCAGCATCGCGGGTAACCCGATTTCTGTACAAAGCCGTGATCAGATCATCGCTTACTGGGTTAGAGGCGGCAGCGATTTTGGCTACGGCCCATCGATTGCCCATGCCATGGATTTGGCTCAGGCCCAATCGTCGATAAACAATATTGCCCCGTGGCTGCCCCAGAGCCTGACCGATGCCCAAAAGCAGGCAAGGACGCAGCAGTGGACGTTGCTGCAGGCGGCGGGAGGCGCAGTTAAGGATTTTTTTGAAACTATCGCTTTATTTACCACCAGTCAGTTCTTGATTACGCCGCCTGCGTGGGAGCAACTGACAGGCCGGGTATGGACACTCGTCGAGCAAATGCTGGCGAATACCCAGCTGCGTGACTCGCTGCTGAGCAGAGTATTTCGTGAGGAGCGAAGCTGCGGTGATGGCGCCATGGTGCTGTTGGAAAACATGGAAGTCCAAGTGCTGATTCATGAGGCGCTGAATAATGCAGGCGAGGTAGGACGTGAAGCTGAGCTTTTCAAACTGGCCAAGCGGTTGTTCCGTCTAAGGCAAGTCGACCAGTTTTCCGACGCCGAGGTCAGGAAGCGCGTAGCGGCGGGTGGCAACCCCGATGCGGCCGAAGTCATACTTTTTTTTCGGGTAAAACTGGCTGAGACGCTTGATTTACCGACCCGGGCGAGGTCAATGCTGTACGAATCCACGGTGGGGGTTTCTGCCCAGCAGCTTGCCGAGGCCCGAGACAGTGTGCTGGCTCTGGATGGTAGCCCGGCGTTCATGCACTCGATCATGTACGAGGTTTTTTGGCGGCGTTTCCTGGAAAGTACTTATGCCGACCGCTTCGCTGCCATCGAAGCCGACTTCCAGCGCGATTACCAACA
Source organism: Pseudomonas fragi (assembly GCF_025426255.1). Classification (GTDB taxonomy): domain Bacteria; phylum Pseudomonadota; class Gammaproteobacteria; order Pseudomonadales; family Pseudomonadaceae; genus Aquipseudomonas; species Aquipseudomonas kulmbachensis. Next base: position 1,199,660 of record NZ_CP104861.1, read on the forward strand.
ACTCTCCGAGGAGCCCGGACTGTCGGACGAAGCAGAGTTGCAAAGAGGTTCAGAACTCGCATCTGTTCGGGATCAGAAGCTCAATCTGCTGATCGAAGAGCTGACTCGGCGGGCTTATCAGGCCAGCGAATAATTGAAGCTGTGGCTGGTCCCGAAATCAGGCGACAGGGTGGGTGTTCCCCCTGATCGCCACCACACTCAGCAACTGCCCTTCAAACAGACAAAATTGCGCGTCCAGCTCGCGCCCGTGTTGCCACTCAGGCGACAGGTCGGTGAGCAAGCGCAGGCGTACCTGGCCTTCGGGTGACCAACTCAGTACTTCAGCGTGTTCAAAGTAGAAGCGTTTTTGCACCAGCGGGAACAGTGCCTTGAACAGGCTTTCCTTGACCGAAAACGTCAGTGTGACCAGTAGGGCGATCTGCTCGGCAGGCCCGGCGGCCATCCGCACAAGTTCGTCCGGGGTGAGGATTTCCTTGGCCAGACGCTGGGCACGCTCGGTACTGAGCAGTTTTTCCAGATCTATGCCCAAGCCTTGCCAGTCACGTTTAAGCGCGACGATAGCCGCCGCGCGGCCGTTACTGTGGGTAATGGCGCCAGTGATATGTGTTGGCCAGACGGGGGCCCGGTCTTCGCCAATGCTCGGAGTGGCGCGGGTGTCGTCCAATTGCAGCAGGGCTGCGCGGGCGCAGAGTCGCCCGGCCAGAAATTCGGCTTGGCGTTTGGCCACCGAGCGTTGAATACTCGCAGGCATTTCAATGGCGCTACGGGCAAAGTCGCCAGTTGCGAGTTGTGAAGGATTGAAGTCGGTGCTCAGCCATACGCTGGCGGGCAGTGCCTGAGGCAATGGCCAGTCAGCGCGCAGAGGCGTGCAGCAGGCAGGCAGGGCGGGAAGTCGGTTCATGCCGAGCATTGTGCCGGGGCTTGGTCCGGCTGTGCAATTGTTCAGAGTATGTTCAGGGCGTACGACTTACTGTGTAGCTAGGCTATAGAGGACACACGTCCTTCGTGACGCGGATTGGCTTGGGAGAGCGCGATGAAATTGCTGGTGGTTGAAGATGAGGCGTTGCTGCGCCATCACTTGCAAACCCGTCTGACAGAAAGCGGCCATGTGGTCGAGTCGGTAGCCAATGCCGAAGAGGCGTTGTACCAGACCGAGCAGTTCAATCATGACTTGGCGATGATTGATTTGGGCTTGCCGGGGCTCGGTGGCCTGGAACTGATTCGACAGCTGCGCGCCCGGGGCAAGACGTTTCCGATCCTGATTCTCACGGCACGGGGCAACTGGCAGGACAAGGTCGAAGGGCTGGCTGCGGGGGCTGACGATTACGTGGTCAAACCGTTTCAGTTTGAAGAGCTTGAAGCGCGTCTCAATGCGTTGCTGCGCCGCTCCAGTGGCTTTACCCAGTCAACCATCGTGGCGGGTGCACTGGTGCTGGACATCAACCGCAAGCAAGCAGTGCTCGATGGTGAGCCGCTGGCGTTGACTGCTTATGAATACCGGATTCTTGAATACCTGATGCGCCATCACCAGCAAGTGGTGGCCAAGGACCGACTGATGGAACAGCTGTACCCGGATGACGAGGAACGTGATCCGAATGTGATCGAGGTGCTGGTCGGGCGCCTGCGACGCAAGCTTGAGGGGGCAAACGGCTTTAAGCCAATCGATACGGTTCGCGGTCTGGGGTATCTGTTTACTGAGCGCTGCCGATGATTCGTTCGCTTCGCGTTCGATTGATGCTGGCGGCAACCTTGTTGGCCGTGTTGTTTATGCTGGCGTTGCTGCCAGCGATGCAGGGAGCGTTCAGTTTGGCGCTCAAGGACGCTATTGAGCAACGTTTGGCGTCGGATGTAACCACGCTGATTTCAGCGGCAAAGATGGAGAAAAATCGCCTGAAAATGCCGGAGCTGTTGCCGGATGAGCAATTCGACCTGCCGGACAGCCGCGTGCTTGGCTACATCTATGACCGCGAGGGGCACCTGGTGTGGCGGTCGCGGGCGACGCAAGAAGAAACCATCAACTACAGGCCGCGCTATGACGGGCGCGGCAACGAGTTTGCGAGTATTCGCGAAGACAATGGCGAAGAGTTTTTTGTCTACGATGTAGAGGTCAAGTTGCTAGGCGGCAAGAGTGCCGCCTTCAGCTTTGTTGCCTTGCAACCGATGCGCGAATACAACCTGACACTGGCAGGCTTGCGCGAAAATCTTTACCTGGGCTTCGGCGCCGCTTTGGTTGTGCTGCTGGCATTGCTATGGATTGGTCTGACGTGGGGGTTACGTGCCTTGCGACGTTTGAGTCAGGAACTGGATGAAATCGAGACCGGCAAGCGCGAGAGTCTCAGCGAGCAGCACCCTCGGGAGTTGTTGCGTCTGACCGGCTCGCTGAACCGTTTGCTGCAAAGCGAACGCGAGCAGCGTACGCGTTATCGCGATTCGCTCGACGACCTGGCCCATAGCCTGAAAACGCCCTTGGCTGTATTGCAGGGGGTGAGTGAAAGTATGGCTCAGCGCCCGGCAGAGCGTGATCAGGCCTGGGTACTGCAAAGCCAGATCGAGCGCATGAATCAGCAAATTGGCTATCAGTTGCAACGGGCCAGCTTGCGTAAAAGCGGTCTGGTACGTCATCAGGTCGAGCTGCTGCCGGTGGTGCAAAGCCTGTGCAACACGCTGGACAAGGTGTACCGCGACAAGCGGGTCAAGATCAGTTTTGACATTCCGGAGCTGAGCCATGTACCAATCGAACAGAATGCCTTGCTGGAACTGTTGGGTAACCTGCTGGAGAACGCCTACAGGCTGTGTCTGAGCCAGGTACGCATCAGCTTTCACCGTAATATTCACGGGATTGAGGTGTGCGTGGAAGACGATGGCCCGGGTGTGCCGCCGGATCAGCGCGCGCGGATCCTGCAACGCGGCGAACGCCTGGATCGTCAGCATCCGGGGCAGGGCATTGGTCTGGCAGTGGTCAAGGACATCATTGAAAGCTATGACGCCACCTTGACCCTGAATGATTCGTCGTTGGGCGGGGCGGCGTTCCGGATTCATTTTCCGGCGGTGGTCCTGTAGCAGCTGCCGAAGGAACGAGGCTGCGTTCGATTGCGAAGCAATCGTAAAATCTGTGTCCGCGGTTTAACTGAAAGACCGTGATCTCTGGTTTTACGACGGCTTCGCCGCCGAACGCAGCCTCGCTGCGCTCCTCAGCGGCTACAGAGATACTTCAAGCCTGCTCGCGAGGCGGATATCCGCCATCTAACCCGCCCCCACGACCTGAATGGGCGGAATCCCGCCAAATGCTGTCCTACAAAATCAGTCTGTAATTTCCTACAAGATCAGGCGCTATAGGCCATTGAGGGGTTTTTGCCCAATGTGGCCCACGGCTTGCAATAAGTGCGAGAGGTCTGCCGTAAGAGCAGCTCCAAAAACAAATCCCTCCAAGTACAGGAGGGTTCGCGCTTTAGGTATCACCAGTCTCAGACGGAATGATGATTGAGTGACGCACTTGAGGAACTTAGCAATGACGACTCGTCAGCCACTGTACAAATCACTGTATTTTCAAGTAATCGTAGCTATTGCGATCGGCATCTTGCTGGGCCATTTCTACCCGCAAACCGGTGTTGCACTTAAACCGCTGGGTGATGGTTTCATCAAACTGATCAAGATGGTCATCGCGCCCATTATTTTCTGTACGGTGGTAAGCGGTATTGCCGGTATGCAGAGCATGAAATCGGTCGGCAAGACCGGCGGTTATGCGTTGCTTTACTTCGAAGTCGTGTCGACCATTGCCCTGTTGATCGGGTTGATTGTAGTTAACGTGGTTCAGCCGGGCGCTGGCATGCACATTGATGTGTCCACGCTGGACGCAAGCAAAATTGCTGGCTACGTGACAGCTGGTGCGGACCAGAGCATCGTTGGCTTTATCCTCAACGTGATCCCGTCGACCATTGTTGGCGCCTTTGCCAACGGTGACATCCTGCAAGTGCTGATGTTCTCGGTAATCTTCGGTTTCGCCCTGCATCGCCTGGGTGCTTACGGCAAACCGGTACTGGACTTCATCGACCGCTTCGCCCATGTGATGTTCAACATCATCAACATGATCATGAAGCTGGCGCCACTCGGTGCGCTGGGTGCCATGGCTTTCACCATCGGCGCTTACGGCGTAGGTTCGCTGGTGCAGCTGGGCCAGTTGATGATCTGCTTCTACATCACTTGCGTGCTGTTCGTGCTGATCGTGCTGGGCGGTATTGCCCGCGCTCACGGTTTCAGCGTTCTGAAGCTGATCCGCTACATCCGTGAAGAGCTGTTGATCGTACTGGGCACGTCCTCGTCGGAATCAGCCCTGCCACGCATGCTGGTGAAAATGGAGCGCCTGGGCGCGAAGAAGTCGGTAGTAGGTCTGGTGATCCCGACCGGCTATTCGTTCAACCTCGACGGTACTTCGATCTACCTGACCATGGCGGCCGTGTTTATCGCTCAAGCGACTGACACCCACATGGACATCACGCACCAGATCACTCTGCTGCTGGTGTTGTTGCTGTCGTCCAAAGGCGCTGCAGGCGTGACCGGTAGCGGCTTTATCGTGCTGGCTGCAACCCTGTCGGCTGTAGGCCACTTGCCGGTGGCAGGCCTGGCGCTGATTCTGGGTATCGACCGCTTCATGTCTGAAGCCCGCGCGCTGACCAACCTGATCGGTAACGCTGTGGCAACTCTGGTTGTGGCCAAGTGGGTTAATGAGCTGGACTCCGACACGCTGCAAACAGAGCTGAACTCCGGCGGTCGCCCGCTGGAAGATACTCGCCCGCAAGATGACCTGGGTGTGGCCGAAGGCCCGGCCCCGGTGTTGTTGAAGTAAGTTTGAGCGCATAAAAAACCCGTCTTCGGACGGGTTTTTTTATGCCTGCTTATTCGACTCGGGTTTGGCCGCTGAACACCAAGGTCTGGCGGCAGCGTCGGCACAGATAGCCGCGGCCTTGCCTGACCAGTGCGTGACGCTGGGCCGAAAACGCGAAGTCGCTGTCCGGGCAGGGGCAACGGTAGATATAGCGCGTGGCGCTGCGCCGTTTGATTGCGTAGGTATGACAGCGATTGGGGGGCAGTTCGTACACCCCGCGCATGATCAATTGCCATTCTTCGCCGTGGGGTGCGATGCGCTCGCCAAACAGTTGATGGGCAATCAGGTGCGCCACTTCGTGGGGGACGGTTTGCTTGAGGAAATCTTCACTGTTTTCGCGGTACAGCTGCGGATTGAAGCGCAGCAGGTTTTCGTGCAGATGGGCGACACCGGCTTTTTGCCCGCGCAGCTTGAAGCTGACGACGGGGCGTTTGAAGGGGCGTTTGAAAAACACTTCAGCCTGTTGGAAACAGTCTTCGACGCGGGTATTGAGTGACTCGGGCATTCGATTCGGTTCTCCAGAGCAGGCGATTATGCCGCAAGCCGTGGTGGTTCCGAAGTATTGAGGTGCCGAATGGTCATGACGCAAAACCTGTAGCCGCTGCCGCAGGCTGCGATAAGGGTCGAAGGACCTTCAAAAATCAGGTCCGCTGCGCGACCCATCGCAGCCTGCGGCAGCGGCTACAGGTAGTGCCTGCTAATTGGTATACACCGGCCCTACGCCCAGGCCCCAGACAATCACGGTAAACGCCATGATCGCCACCAGAACCACCAGGCCTACTGCCAGCACCGAACTTGAAAACAGAAAGCCTTCATCCGGATCGATGCTCATAAAGGTCGGCAAGCCGACATACAGTAAATACACCGTGTAGCAAATGGCTGCGGTGCCTACCACCATACCCAGCCACATATGCGGATACAGCGCCGCCAGCCCGCCAATAAACAGCGGTGTAGCGGTATAGGTGGCAAAGGCCACGCAACGCTGAAGGCTGGGTTGGGCATCGTAAGTACGGGCCATCCAGTGGACAAACGTGCCCATTACCGCGACGCCCGCAAGCATTGCGATGTATGACATCAGGGTCATCCACAAAGCGCTGTCGAGGGTCAGCATCACCGGTGCGCGATTACCGATGACCCAGCCCACCTGGGTCGTGCCAATAAACGCAGAAATGGCCGGAATCGCAGCCAGGATCAGCGTGTGAGTGAAGTACATATGGCCGATGCTTTCTTCTGCATCAGAACGGATCTCGCGCCACTCTTGATCGGGGTGGGTGAAAAGGCCCACTACGTGATGGATCATGGCTGTCGCTCCTGTATGAGACGCATCGCCCCCAGTGGGACGCGTGCCGGTCGCGCAGCCAGAACGTATGAACAACCAGGCAGGCATGCGGCCTTAAACGCAAGTATAGGAAACCTGTCAGACAATAGAACCGGCCCTTTAGAGCATATTGTGCTGTCAGATACGGGCTTATCGCATTGGCGTCTTTAGGCGGCAAAGGGTTCGTTGGTTGCGTTTTTTTCGGTAAAATCTGCGGCTTTTGGTCTTAACTCGCGGAATTGAAGCGCTATGGGCACTCTTTCGGTCTCTCAAAACAAACTCCAGAAACGCCTGCGTCGATTGACCGGTGAGGCTGTGGCCGACTTCAAGATGATTGAGCACGGTGACAGGGTGATGGTGTGCCTGTCGGGCGGCAAGGACAGCTACACGCTGCTCGATGTGCTGCTGCACCTGCAAAAGGTCGCGCCGATCCAGTTCGAGATCATTGCCGTGAACATGGACCAAAAGCAGCCGGGCTTCCCCGAGGATGTGCTGCCGGCCTACCTCAAGTCGCTGGGCGTGGAATATCACATTGTTGAAAAGGACACCTACTCGGTGGTCAAGGAACTGATCCCCGAGGGCAAGACCACCTGCTCGCTGTGCTCGCGCTTGCGTCGTGGCACCTTGTACACCTTTGCCGATAAAATCGGCGCGACCAAGATGGCCTTGGGTCATCACCGCGATGACATCATTGAAACCTTTTTCCTTAACATGTTCTTTAACGGCACCCTCAAGGCAATGCCGCCCAAGCTGCGTTCCGATGACGGGCGCAATGTGGTGATCCGTCCGCTGGCGTACTGCAACGAGATGGACATTCAGGCCTACTCCGACTGGCAGCAGTTCCCGATCATTCCTTGTAACTTGTGCGGTTCGCAGGAAAACCTGCAGCGCCAGGTGGTCAAGGACATGCTCAAAGAGTGGGACCGCAAGACGCCGGGCCGCACCGAGAGTATCTTTCGCAGCTTGCAAAATGTGATGCCGTCGCAGTTGGCGGACCGTAACCTGTTTGATTTCGCGAGCCTGAAGATCGACGAAACCGCCGCGTCGCGATTCGTCAATCTGCTCAACCTGTAAATTGCCGAGAGGAGAGGGCATGCGCGACTACAAATGGCTGCACGAATACTGTTTGAATCGCTTTGGTTCGTCAGCCGCATTGGAAGCCCAGTTACCCGTCCCGAAAACTGCGGAGCAATTGCGCCATATCAGCGATGATCGCTACCTGTCGACCTTGGCCCTGCGCGTTTTTCGAGCCGGGCTCAAGCACAGTGTGGTCGATGCCAAGTGGCCAGTGTTTGAGGAGGTGTTCTTTGGCTTTGATCCTGAAAAAGTGGTGCTGATGGGTGCCGAGCATCTGGAGCGGTTGATGCAGGATGCGCGGATCATTCGCCACCTGGGCAAGCTCAAGAGCGTGCCTCGCAATGCGCAGATGGTGCTCGACATTACCCATGAGCACGGCAGCTTTGGTGCGTTTATCGCGGATTGGCCGGTGACCGATATCGTGGGGTTGTGGAAGTACCTGGCCAAACATGGACATCAGTTGGGCGGTTTATCGGCGCCGCGCTTTTTGCGCATGGTCGGCAAGGACACCTTTGTGCCCAGCTATGACGTGGTGGCCGCGTTGAGCGCGCAGAAGCTGGTGGACAAGGCACCTACCAGCCTGCGGGACCTGGCGATCGTGCAGAACGCGTTCAACCAGTGGCACGCAGAAAGTGGCCGGCCGATGTGCCAGTTGTCACAGATGCTGGCGCTTACGGTGAATCACTAACACCGCAAATCCCTGCAGCCGCTGCCGCAGGCTGCGATAAGGGCCGCCATCGCAGCCTGCGGCAGCGGCTACAAGGGAGGTTACGCGCCTTCGCCTTTCAGGCGCCGATCCAGCTGGTAACGCCAGCGCACAAACAGCATCGCACTGACAAACACTGCCACGCTGGCGGCGATTTCCAGGATGCCGAACACTTGGCGGTTCGGGTCGAACGCGGCCAGCGCCCCCTTGATCAGGTACAGGTTGACCACGTAGCAGGTGAACGAGTGCCCGCGTGCACTGCCTTTGAGCATGCCCGGCACCAGCAGCATCAGCGGCACCAGTTCAATCAGCAGAATGACCCACGGGCGTGCGCCATGCAGGTCGGCAAACACCAGGTAGTAAGCGCATAACAGGCCGATCAGACCAAAGAAGCACACCAGGCTCAACACCCGCATCAGCCGTACCCGTGGCTCCAGCCACTCGATGGACGGCAGCACTTTTGGCTTTTTAGCCACGGTTGTTCTCCAGTTTCAGGGCGATAGTGGCCAAACGCTGACCCAAAGCCCGGCACAGGGTCACTTCGTGTTCGTCCAGCCCGCGTTTGCCATCGGCGCCCGCATGATGGCTCGGTCCATAAGGCGTACCGCCCGCCGTGGTGTGCAGCAAGGACGTCTCGCTGTAGGGCAGGCCGGTGACCAGCATGCCGTGGTGCATCAACGGCAGGAGCATCGACAGCAGGGTACTTTCCTGGCCGCCGTGCAGGCTGGCGGTGGAGGTGAACACGCCAGCCGGTTTGCCGACCAGCGAGCCCGTTAGCCAGAGCGTGCTGGTGCCATCCAGAAAGTATTTAAGTGGCGCGGCCATATTGCCGAAGCGTGTCGGGCTGCCCAAGGCCAGTCCCGAACAGTTTTTCAAGTCGTCGAGGCTGGCGTACATGGCGCCTTGATCCGGAATGGCGGGGGCCACGGCTTCGCATTCGGTGGAGATGGCGGGCACGGTACGCAGGCGCGCCTCAAGGCCGCCTTGCTCGATGCCACGGGCAATTTGCCGGGCCATCTCACTGGTCGAGCCGTTGCGGCTGTAATACAGAACCAGAATGTAAGGCGCGCTCACGGCAGGATCTCCAGGACTTTTTCTGGTGGGCGGCCAATCACGGCCTTGTCGCCTATGACCAGGATCGGCCGCTCGATCAGCTTGGGGTGCGCAGCCATTGCGTCGATCAGCTGTGCTTCGCTAAGGCTGGTGTCCGCCAGGTTGAGGGCTTTGTACTCGTCTTCACCCGTGCGCAGCAATTGCCGTGCGCTGATAGTTAGCTTGGCCAGCAGCTCGCGCAGTTGCGCGGCGTCCAGGGGCGTTTCGAGGTAGCGCACCACCGTGGGGGTCAGGCCTCGGGCTTCGAGCAGTTCAAGCGCACCGCGCGATTTCGAGCAGCGCGGGTTGTGATAAAGCGTCAGATCGGTCATGTGCGGGTCGCATCTTGCGTAAGGTGGCGGCTATTCTACCCGCCTGACGGGCGCGCCTGAACCGTATGCGGTAAATGGCCGCTCGCTGATGGCTTTTTGTATGTATTCATCGAGAAGGATCAACACATGTTAAAGCGACTCATGGCAGTAGCTGCCGTCACTGCCACGTTATTGTTGGCTGGCTGCGGAAATGATTATGGGGTCGATCAACACGGACAGAAGATCGCCTCCGAGCGTCTGGATAAGCAATGGAAGGTCATCAACTACTGGGCGGAGTGGTGCGGGCCGTGCCGCATAGAAATCCCTGAGCTCAACGCGTTGGAAAAACAGCTGCAAGGGCAGTCGGTTGGGGTGTTCGGGGTTAATTTCGATGGTTTGCAGGGCAAGGAGCTGAGTGACGCGAGCAGTGCGCTGGGTATCACCTTTACCGTGCTGGCGCAGGATCCGGCTGAAGTGTTCGATCTGCCGCGCAGCGAAGCATTGCCGGTGACTTACATCATTGATGACAAGGGCAAGGTACGTGCGACCTTGATGGGTGAACAGACGGCGGCCGGGGTGTTGGCCAAGATCAAGGAATTGAAGGGGGTTTGAGTGATGCCATCGCGGGCAAGCCCGCTCCCACAGCGTTCTGCGCTAATCATGTGGGAGCGGGCTTGCCCGCGATTCAGGCGCCGCGGTGTATCAGCCTTCTTCTGGCCACAGCCGTAGCGGCTTGCCTTCAGTTGGCCAGAAACGCACCTGCTCAACCGGCGAGATGTCCCAGCGTTGTACGGTCTGCAGTGCTTCGAAGAACCGATGCTCCTGCTCCATCAGCGCCGGGGCGCAGGCTTTGCGGGTGCTGCCCACGCCACCAAAGGTCAGCTTGTCGCCGTCCAGGGTGTAAGGCGCGAACCAGTGATTGCAACCACCACTGCCATAGGCCCGGCCAGCATTGTCCAGGGTCACGGTCAGGTGGCTGCTGTCGATCAACGGACGTTCGCCAATCCACTCCAGGACGTAGGTTTGGTTCTGCTGCAACTTCACCGGATCACCCGCACAGCCCGCCAGGCTTGCGCCTAGCACAGCCAGCAGGATCAGGCGTTTCATGGCGCGGCCTTTTGGCATTGCGGGCACACGTGCTTGCTGCCTTCAGTGCTCCAGCCCAATTCGGCAATACGCGCCGAGGCTGCCGGTTTTTGCGCCTTGGTACCCAGTTTTGCGTCGACCGCAAACTCGAACTTCAACTCTTTGGCGCACGTGTCACAGTTGACCTGCCACTCGTGAATCGCCAACTCGCCGAAAACCGGACCTTTGGTCACGGCAACCCACTGGCCACGCGGGTTGATCAGGTGGCGGACCTTGTCGACGCTCAGGCGCATGGACAGGGTCTTGCTGCCTTTGAGGGTGACAATCAGCACGTCACCGGCTTGAATCGAACCACCGTTGCCGGTGACTTGATACAGGCCTGGCGCCAGAGCGCGGCATTCAATCAGGGTGTGCTGCGGGTTAAGCAGGCTGTAGCGAAAATCGTGTTCGACCATGGGTCCTCCAAGTAAGCCGCTATGCTAGCACGCAGATATCAAAGTCCAGGATCAACCTTCGATCAGGTTTTGCGCCGTACCGTTTTTCCAGGCCGCGATATTGCTCAGAGTAGTAGTGGCAATCGCACTCAGCGCTTCACGGGTCAGAAATGCCTGATGGGCGGTGATGATCACATTGGGGAAGGTCAGCAGCCGCGCCAGCACATCATCTTGCAAGGGCAGATCGGAGCGGTCTTCGAAGAACAGCTGCGCTTCTTCCTCGTATACATCCAGCCCCAAATAGCCCAATTGGCCGCTTTTCAGCGCTTCGATCAGCGCTGGAGTGTCGACCAGTGCGCCACGTCCGGTGTTGATCAGCATGGCGCCGTGTTTGAGGGTGGCGAGGCTGGTGGCGTTGATCAGGTGCTTGTTGTCTGCGGTCAACGGGCAGTGCAGGGAGATGATGTGCGACTCGGCCAGCAACTCGGGCAAGCTCACGTATCGAGCGCCCAGAGCCAGCAGTTCGGCGTTTGGGTATGGATCAAAGCACAGCAGCTTGCAGCCGAAACCGGCCATGATTTTGCCAAAAGTGGCGCCGATCTGACCGGTGCCGACCACGCCCACGGTTTTGCCCACCAGATCAAAGCCGGTCAGCCCGTGGAGGGTGAAATCGCCTTCGCGAGTGCGGTTGTAGGCACGGTGCAGGCGTCGGTTAAGCGCAAGAATCAAAGCCACGGCATGTTCTGCGACGGCGTGCGGGGAGTATGCAGGCACGCGCACCACGCTCAAACCCAGGCGTTTGGCCGCTGGCAGATCAACATGGTTGTAGCCGGCCGAGCGCAGGGCAATCAGTCGTGTGCGGCCTGCGGCCAGTTGCTCCAGTACTGGAGCGCTCAGGTCGTCATTGATAAACGGGCAGACCACTTCGTAATCATGGGCCAGCGCCGCGGTGTCTAAGGTCAGGCGCGCCGGCTGGAAGTGCAGCTCGTTACCGTCAGGTTGTTCGGCGGCGGCGAAGCTGTCGCGGTCGTAGGTCTGGCTGCTGAAAAGGATTGTGCGCATGGGGTCTTCCTTGGTGGGTGTACACAGACCGTCTGTGAGAGCGGGCATGTGTTTGTTTTATGCGCTACTGCGCGCTTCCTTGGCCAGGCGGATGATGGCCACGTCCAGTTCTTCAAGGGCCGCGCTGGCGTTAGGGCTTGCCTGTTTGAGCAGGGTTTCACTGCGCTGGCAGGCCGCCCGCAATTGCGGGACGCCGCAGTAGCGCGTGGCGCCGTGCAACCGGTGCACGCGCTCAATCAGCGCGTTGTTATCTTTTGCGTTGCGCGCCTGCTGGATGGCGTCGCGGTCAGCTTCCAGCGAGGCCAGCAGCATGGCGAGCATATCGATGGCCAAATCCGGCTTGCCAGCGGCCAGGCGCAAGCCTTCTTCGTGATCGAGCACAGGCAATTGCGCGTTGTTGCGGACCGGTTCGTGGTGGTTTTCGCTGACTTGATTGCGCAAGGCCAACCCGGTCCACTTCAACACCACTTGGGCCAGTTGACGTTCGCTGATCGGCTTGGTCAGGTAATCGTCCATGCCGCTTTGCAGCAGGGCACGTTTTTCGTTGGCCATGGCGTGGGCCGTCAGCGCGACCACCGGCAGCGGTGTGCACTGGCGCTCGCTTTCCCACTGGCGCAGGACTTCGGTGGTTTCGCGCCCGTCCATGCCGGGCATTTGTACGTCCATCAGTACCAGGTCGAAGTCTTGCGTCTTGACCGCTTCAATTGCGCAGTAGCCACTGTCTGCGGCGGTTACTTTGGCGCCCATGCCTTCAAGCAGGGTTTGTACCAGCAGCAGGTTGGCCGGGTTGTCATCGACACACAAGATTCGCGGGGCGCGGCTGGCCAGTGGTTCACCGGGTTCGGCCCGGGCTTGTCGGGGGCTGACCAGATCGGCCAGGGCCCGGCGCAATTTGCGCGTGCAGGCGGGCTTGGCCTGAAGCTGGCCGTGGGGGGCGGTGACTACGGTGTTAAACAACCCCTGCTCGGTGGTTGGGCACAGCACCAGTACCTTGCAGCCCATGTGTTCAAGGTCCCAGATGTGCTGGTTGAGACGCTCGGGCGGCGTGTCATTGGCCGTGACTCCGATCACCGCCAGGTCTATCGCCAGGGAGGTCTGATGGGCGCCGGTCACGCAGTTGGTGAGGTTTTCGAGGGTGGTGCAGGGCGTGACTTCCAGCCCGCAGTCTTCCAGTTGGTGGTGCAGGGCCTGGCGGGCCAGATCGTGTTTTTCCAGAATTGCTACACGGCGGCCCAGCAATGGCGCGCAGGGCAGGTCTTCGACATCATCGCGGGCTTTGGGCAGTCGCACGCTGATCCAGAACACCGAACCTTCACCGGGCGTGCTTTCTACGCCGATTTCACCGCCCATCTGTTCCACCAGCCGCTTGGAAATCACCAGCCCCAGCCCGGTCCCGCCGGGTTGGCGCGACAGTGAATTGTCAGCTTGGCTGAAAGCCTGGAACAGTGCCCGGATGTCCTGGGCGGTGAGGCCGATGCCGGTGTCCTGCACGCTGATGCGCAGTTGCACGCTGCCATCGGTTTCGTTTTCGTCCTGGTCTTCAAGCATGGCGCGCACAGCGATGGTGCCTTCGCGGGTGAACTTGATGGCGTTGTTGACCAGGTTGGTGAGGATTTGCCTGAGCCGCAACGGGTCGCCGATCAGCGACAGCGGCGTGTCGCGATAGACCAGGCTGACCAGTTCCAGCCCTTTGTCGTGGGCCGAGGGTGCGAGGATGGTCAGGGTGTCTTGCAACAGGTCACGCAGGTTGAACGGGATCGTGTCGAGCACCAGCTTGCCGGCCTCGATTTTCGAAAAATCGAGAATCTCGTTGATGATTCCGAGCAGGTTATCGGCCGATTTTTCAATGGTGTTCAAGTAGTCGAACTGGCGCGGGGTCAGTTCGCTTTTTTGCAATAAATGGGTAAAGCCAAGGATGCCATTGAGCGGGGTGCGGATTTCGTGGCTCATATTAGCCAGAAACTCGGACTTTATACGGCTGGCTTCAAGGGCCTCCTTGCGCGCCAGGTCGAGCTCCAGGTTTTGGATTTCAATGGTCTCAAGGTTTTGCCGTACATCTTCGGTGGCCTGATCGACGCTGTGTTGCAGTTCTTCCTGGGCATTGTGCAGGGTTTCGGCCATGCGGTTGATCCCCGACGCCAACTCGTCCAGCTCGTGACTACCCAGTGGTGGCAAACGGGTTTCAAGGTGGCCGTCCTTGAGCTGCGCCACGGCCTGTTTGATTTGGCCCAGAGGTGCATTGATGGTGCGGCTCATGCGCAGTGCCAGCAGGGTGGTCAGCACCAGTCCGGTAACAATCAGCAGCAAGCTGGCGAACAGGTTGCGATAGCTGCGCAGCAACATGCCGTTGTGGGACAGCTCCAGCTCGACCCAGCCCAGCAGGCGGTGCGCTTCGTTGGGGATCACATCGCCGGCCAGGTTGCGATGGCGGCCAAATACCGGCAGTAGATAGCGCGTGGCATCGTAGTCGGTACGCTGTTGCAGATGCGTGCTGCTGCCCAGCGGTGCCTGATTGAGCATGATCGGCCCGGCATGGGCGAGCGGCTCGTGGTTGGCATTGAGGAACGCTACGGCCCGAACGTCCTGCTGCTCGAGGGATTCGGTGGCGATACGGGCCAGCAATGCGGTGTCATGGCGACCCATGGCCGGAGCCACCAGCGGGGCGAGTTGCTCGGCAATCATTTCGCCGCGCTGCAGCAACTGGGATTGCAGTTCGGACTGTTGCAGCCAGGTGAAGTAGCCACCGAGTACGCTTGCCATCAAGCTGACGGGCAATAACGTAAGCAGCAATACGCGGCCTTTGATACCGAGGTTTTTAAGCACGCAACTCTCCAGCCCTGCATTTTTTAAGAGTGACCCGGGCATTCCGTTCAGGCCAGGTGGCAGTGTAGCCACTTGGTGCCTGGCAAATCTTTGAAAATTTGCCATCAATTTTCGATTATCGGTCCCGCTAAAGTCCGTGCCGGTTGCCCGCAGTGGCTCAATCTTGAATAATCAATGATTGAGAATTACTTGCAGACGCTAATGAATCCCGTAGCTGTTAGCCCCTCGCGCCTTCTGGCTATTGAAGACGACCCCATTTTGGGCGCCTATCTGCAAGAGCAGTTGGTGCGCAGCGGGTTTGACGTAATCTGGTGCCAGAACGGCCAGGAGGGGTTGACCCGTGCCCGCCAAGAGCACTTTGATGTGGTGCTGATGGATATCCTGCTGCCCGGCATGAATGGCTTGCAGGTGCTGACGCAATTGCGCCAGACCCACGCCTTGCCGGTGATCCTGATGTCCGCGCTGGGCGCCGAGGCCGACCGCATCAGCGGCTTCCAGCTGGGGGCCGATGACTACCTGCCCAAGCCGTTCAGCATGGCTGAGCTGCGGGTGCGCATCCAGGCCATCCTGCGTCGCGTGGCCCTGGACCGCATGCCTGGTGCCCGGGTTCCGGAGGATCAACCTCCGGCCGACAGCGGGCTGCTGTTCGACGAAGATGCGTGCGATGTGCGCTGTGGCGAGCAATGGGCCGGGTTTACCCGCAGCGAATACCGCCTGTTCGATACCCTGCAACGTAATGCCGACGAAGTGTTGAGCAAGGCGTTTCTCTATCAGCAGGTGCTGCAACGCGGCTATGCAGCCCATGATCGTAGCCTGGACATGCATATCAGCCAGATCCGGCGAAAACTCAAAACCATCGGCTACCACCAGCGTGAAGTGCGCACCGTGTGGGGCAAGGGTTATGTCTTGAGCGCCAGCGATGCCCTGTAAGGTGCCCGGCAAAAAATCGGTGTTCTGGAAGCTGGCATGTTTGCTGGTGGTCTTCTGTCTGTTGATGATTTGGCTCAGTTGGTCCTGGGGCCGCTACATGGACAAACGCACCGGGTTTTTATCCGAGCAGGCCCACGGCACGCTGGTGCGCTATGCCGGTGAGGCTGAACGCGCCTGGGAGACCGGCCAGCAAACGGGGGTCGATCAGTGGCTACAGGCGATGGGGCACAAGGAACCCGGCTGGGTCGGAGTGATTGGCCAGGATTTGCAATCGCTTAGCAGCTACCCGCTGAATGATCGTGAAAGTGAGCGTTTGACATTTTTGCGCGGTCTGGACTGGCCCATCAGCCATATCAAGACGGCCCGCCCGTGGATCAAGGTTCCATTTCCCAAGGATCCATCGGCGGGCAGCCTGGTGATCGAATTGCCGCAGCGCTTTATGCCGGGGCGTTCACAAGTACTCTGGCGGATCGTTACAAACGGCGTGATTCCCGGCTTGCTGACGTTACTGCTGTGCGTGGGCCTGTACCGCGTACTGATCGTGCCGCTGAACCATTTGCGCGAGCAGGCCAACGCTTGGCGGGCCGATCAGTTGGGGGCCCGGCTGTCGAGCCAGACCACCAGCCGTCAGGATGAGCTAGGCGAACTGGCCCGTGCCTTCGATCAAATGTCCGAGCGCTTGCAAAGCACCGTGAGCCAGCAACAGCAATTGCTCCGCGATCTGTCCCATGAACTGCGCACGCCCTTGAGCCGACTGCGGGTGGCATGTGACAGCGAGCAAGACCTCGAGGCCCTGCGTGAGCGCTTGAGCCGTGAAGTTGACGGCATGCAGCGGCTGGTTGAAGACACCCTGCAATTGGCCTGGCTGGATGCCGAGCGCGGGCCGTTGCCGGTCGAAGACATTCAGGTACAGGCGCTGTGGGAGATGCTGACTGAAAATGCCCGTTTCGAAAGTGGCTGGCCGCAATCGCGGTTGCCCTGCCTTGTCGATGAGCAATGCTGGGTGCGTGGGCACCTTAATAGCCTGGCCCAGGCCCTGGAGAACATCCTGCGCAATGCCATCCGGCATTCGCCGCCCGAGGGTATTGTCAGTCTTGGCGGGCAGCGCGAAGGCGACATGTGGCACCTATGGCTCGATGATCAGGGCGGTGGCGTGGCGCCTGAAGAGCTGGAGCGGATTTTTGCGCCTTTTACCCGCCTCGATGGTTCACGCCCTGGCGATGGTGGCTTTGGCCTGGGTTTGAGCATTGCGCGCAATGCGTTGCGGTTGCAAGGCGGAAGTTTGTGGGCCGAGAACCACGGGGCAGGGTTGCGGGTGCATATCCGGCTGCCGGTAAAGTTGCCTCTGTAGATACTCTGTTCCAGGTCAAGCCCCAGTGGGAGCGAGCCTGCTCGCGAATGATCGCGAGCAGGCTCGCTCCCACGCTTGAAGTATCTCTGCCGCTGCCGCAGGCTGCGATAAGGTCCGCAGGACTTTCTGCTTCAGCGGCTGCAAGGGAGCGTAAGGGTGTCCTTATAGCTTTTAGCCATAAGCTTCGTACTTTGCGTGATATGGGCTGTCGGCGTTTGTCGGTATGATGTGCGGCCCCGCGGTCTGGATTGCGAATACGCCATGACATTGCAGTACCCAACTATCGCCGATTGCGTCGGCAACACGCCTCTGGTGCGCTTGCAGCGCCTGGCAGGAAACACCACCAATACCTTGTTGCTCAAGCTCGAAGGGAATAACCCTGCAGGCTCGGTCAAGGACCGCCCGGCTCTGTCGATGATTGCTCGCGCTGAAGGGCGCGGTCAGATCCAGGCCGGCGATACCCTGATCGAAGCCACCTCGGGCAATACCGGGATTGCACTGGCCATGGCTGCAGCGATCAAGGGCTACAAGATGATCTTGATCATGCCTGACAATTCCAGTGCCGAACGCAAGGCAGCCATGACTGCCTATGGCGCCGAGTTGATTCTGGTCAGTCAGGAAGAGGGCATGGAAGGCGCTCGCGACCTGGCCGACAAGATGCAGGCCGAAGGCCTGGGCATCGTGCTCGATCAGTTCGCCAACGGTGATAACCCTGAGGCGCACTACACCGGCACCGGTCCGGAAATCTGGCGTCAGACCAACGGTACGATCACCCACTTCATCAGCTCGATGGGCACCACCGGTACCATCATGGGCGTGTCGCGCTACCTCAAGGAGCAGAACCCGGGCGTGCAGATCGTCGGTTTGCAGCCGATGGAAGGTGCTGCCATTCCGGGTATCCGCCGCTGGCCGACCGAGTACCTGCCGAAAATCTATCAAGCCGACCGCGTTGACCGCATCGTTGATATGGCCCAGCGCGAAGCCGAAGACGTCACCCGGCGCCTGGCTCGTGAAGAAGGCATCTTCTGTGGTGTGTCCTCGGGCGGGGCGGTGGCAGCAATGCTGCGCCTTAACCAGGAAGTCGAAAACGCGGTGATGGTCGCGATCATTTGTGACCGTGGCGACCGTTATCTGTCGACCGGCATTTACGATGCGCCCAACTGATGGCCAAGCAAGAGAGAGGCCTGCGCTTCCAGCCTGCTGGCGGCACCAAGGCTGCGCAAGTGCCTGCGGGCAAAAAACAGCGTTTGAACATCGAGCGTTTGGCCAACGACGGCCGGGGTATTGCCTTTATTGAAGGGCGTACCTGGTTTGTGTCGGGGGCACTGGCCGGTGAAGAAGTTGAAGCGCGGGTATTGGGCGCTCACGGCAAAATCGTAGAAGCCCGAACCGAGCGAGTGTTCAAGGCCAGCGACATGCGGCGCGTGGCTCCCTGTGCCCATGCGGGCAAGTGTGGCGGTTGCAGCGTGCAGCATTTGCCCCATGAGGAGCAGCTTGCACTGAAACAGCGCATGTTGGCCGAGCAGCTGTCTCGTGTGGCGGGTGTCGAACCTCAGGAGTGGGCGCCGCCCCTGACCGGCCCCGAGTTTGGCTACCGCCGCCGGGCGCGTATTGCCGTGCGTTGGGATGCGCGGGCCAAGCATCTTGAAGTGGGTTTCCGAGCCGCCGGTAGCCAGGATATCGTGGCGATTGATCACTGTTTGGTCCTGGTACAGGCCTTGCAACCTATCATGACGGGGCTGCCCGCCATGTTGCGGCAACTGGGCAACCCCAAGGCCCTGGGCCATGTGGAGTTGTTCAGCGGTTCAGCGATTGCGGTTTTGCTGCGGCACATGGCACCGCTCACCGATGCCGACATGAAGGTCTTGCAGGATTTTTGCCGTACCCATGATGCCCAACTGTGGCTGCATGGCGAAGGCGAGCCACAGCCGGTCGATTTGACTCAGACCCTGGGTTACCGATTGGAGCAGTGGAATCTGGGGCTGGCGTATCGTCCCGGTGATTTTGTTCAGGTCAATGCTGGCGTCAATGAAGCCATGGTGGCTCAAGCAATTAAGTGGCTTGCACCACAAGCTGACGAACGGATTCTTGACTTGTTCTGTGGGCTGGGTAACTTCGCATTACCACTGGCGCAACAGGTGCGTGAAGTGGTGGCCGTGGAAGGTATTGCGACCATGGTCGAACGCGCAGCGCAAAACGCGGTCAGTAACAACCTGCATAATGCAGCGTTTTTTCAGGCTGACTTGTCGCAGCCGCTGGTAGATGCAGCCTGGGCCAAAGAGGGTTTTTGTGCCGTGCTTCTCGACCCGCCCCGCGACGGCGCCTATGAAGTGGTGCGCAAGCTGTCTGGCCTGGGGGCCAAACGTTTGGTGTATGTGTCGTGCAACCCGGCCACGCTGGCGCGCGACACGGTTGAGTTGATGAAACAGGGTTACCGGTTAAAACGTGCCGGAATTCTCGATATGTTTCCGCAAACCGCGCATGTCGAGGCGATGGCGTTATTTGAAGCAGACTAGGACGGTCTGTCTATTTCGACGGGCCCGCAACCCGCGCAGTTATGCCCTGTAGCGTGCGGTTGGGATTAGGGCCTGTGATTTCGGCGCACTAGATGTGCGCTGTAGGGAAGGTAAGCAAGATGGTACAGGTCAGAGCACACCAGCCGATCAACACCGATGGCAGTCTCAACCTCGAGGCATGGCTCGATCATGCGGTGAGTGTCGATGTGGCGCTGGACCGTGAAGCCTTGAAAGAAGCGTGCGAGTTTGCACGCGAGGCCGAGCAGCAAGCCAATGCCGCGAAAAACCTGTGGGCCGAGGGCACATCAAGCTTTCGCACCGGGTTGGAAATCGCCGAGATCCTGGCCGATCTGAAACTGGATCAGGACTCTCTGGTTGCCGCGATTCTCTATCGTTGCGTGCGCGAAGGGCAGGTGCTGTTGCCTGCCGTCAGCCAGCGCTTCGGCCCCGTGGTGGCCAAACTGATTGATGGCGTATTGCGCATGGCCGCCATCAGCGCCAGCCTCAGCCCTCGACAATCCATGGTGCTGGGGACTCAGGGGCAGGTCGAAAACCTGCGCAAGATGCTGGTCGCGATGGTTGATGACGTGCGGGTTGCACTGATCAAGCTGGCCGAGCGTACCTGTGCGATTCGCGCCGTCAAAAATGCCCCGGACGAGAAGCGCAACCGCGTCGCCCGTGAGGTGTTCGATATTTATGCGCCATTGGCGCACCGCTTGGGCATTGGTCATATCAAGTGGGAGCTGGAGGACTTGTCCTTCCGCTACCTCGAGCCCGAGCAGTACAAACAGATTGCCACCTTGCTCCATGAGCGCCGCCTTGACCGCGAGCGCTTTATCAGTGAAGTGATGAACCAGCTGCGTACCGAACTGGTGGCCACCGGGGTTGATGCGGATATCAGCGGCCGGGCCAAGCACATCTATTCCATCTGGCGCAAAATGCAGCGCAAGGGTCTGGCCTTCAGCCAGATCTATGACGTGCGTGCGGTACGGGTGCTGGTGCCGGAAATGCGCGACTGCTACACCGCGCTCGGCATTGTCCATACTTTGTGGCGCCACATCCCCAAGGAGTTTGACGACTACATCGCCAACCCCAAGGAGAACGGCTACCGCTCGCTGCACACCGCTGTGATCGGGCCTGAAGGCAAGGTACTGGAGGTGCAGATTCGCACCCACGCCATGCACGAAGAGGCCGAGCTGGGGGTTTGTGCGCACTGGCGCTACAAGGGCACCGACGTCAAAGCCGGTTCCAACCAGTACGAAGAGAAAATCTCCTGGTTGCGCCAAGTGCTTGAATGGCACGAAGAGCTGGGTGATATCGGCGGCCTGGCCGATCAATTGCGGGTCGATATCGAGCCTGATCGGGTGTACATCTTTACCCCGGACGGTCATGCCATTGACCTGCCCAAGGGCGCGACGCCGCTGGACTTCGCGTACCGGGTGCACACCGAAATTGGCCATAACTGCCGTGGTGCCAAGATCAACGGGCGCATTGTGCCGCTCAACTACAGCCTGCAAACCGGTGAACAGGTCGAGATCATCACCAGCAAGCACGGCACGCCTAGCCGCGACTGGCTGAACCCGAACCTGGGCTACATCACCACCTCGCGGGCACGGGCGAAGATCGTTCACTGGTTCAAGTTGCAGGCTCGCGACCAAAACGTCGCCGCCGGCAAAACCATGCTCGAGCGCGAACTGGGCCGTTTGGGCCTGCCTGCGGTGGACTACGAGAAGCTCGCCGACAAAGCCAACATGAGAACCGCCGAGGACATGTATGCGGCGCTCGGTGCCGGTGATTTGCGTCTGGCGCAACTGATCAATCTGGCGCAGCAACAGGTCGAGCCGGAGCGCGGCAGCGAGCAGATGGAGCTGATCCCGCGCAAGGCCACGGGCTACAAGCCGGGCAAGCGCGGGGACATCCAGATTGAAGGCGTCGGCAACCTGCTGACCCAGATGGCTGGCTGCTGCCAACCGTTGCCGGGGGATGCAATTGTCGGTTACATCACCCAGGGCCGTGGCGTGAGTATTCACCGTCAGGATTGCGCCTCGGTACTGCAACTGGGCGGCCGCGAGCCGGAGCGGATGATTCAGGTCAGCTGGGGGCCAATACCGGTCTCGACGTATCCGGTCGATATTGAAATCCGTGCCTACGACCGTTCCGGCTTGCTGCGAGATGTGTCGCAGGTACTGCTCAACGAGCGGATCAACGTGCTGGCGGTCAATACCCGCTCGAACAAGGAAAACAACACCGCGTTGATGACCTTGACCATCGAGATTCCGGGGCTGGACGCGCTGGGGCGTTTGCTGGGGCGTATCTCGCAATTGCCAAACATCATCGAAACCCGCCGGATCGGGCGCAGCGAAGCACGCTGATCTGTAGCCGCTGCCGCAGGATGCGATAAGGGCCGAAGGACCTTCTCTGTCAATTCGATGGAGGGGGTCGCTACGCAACCCATCGCAGCCTGCGGCAGCGGCCTACAGGTTTTATCCAAAGGGATTACTGATGTACAACCTCGACGACCTGCTGCACCTCATGGCCCGCCTGCGTGACCCGCAGTACGGCTGCCCGTGGGATATCAAACAAACGTATGCCACTATCGTGCCTTACACCCTTGAAGAAGCCTACGAGGTCGCTGACGCCATTGAGCGCGGCGATTTCGAGCATTTGCAGGGTGAGTTGGGCGATTTATTGTTCCAGGTGGTGTATTACAGCCAACTGGCCCGCGAAGAAGGCCGTTTTGAATTCGCCGGGGTCATCGATAGCATCACCCGCAAGCTGATCCGCCGTCATCCCCATGTGTTCCCCACCGGCGATCTGTATGCGCCGCTGGATGTGCCACGCCTGAGCGAAGAGCAGGTAAAGCAGCGCTGGGATGAAATCAAGGCCGAGGAGCGCGCAGAAAAGTCCGCCGCCCCCGAACAGTTGTCGTTGCTCGATGATGTACCGGCGGCGCTGCCTGCCTTGTCCCGCGCGGCCAAGTTGCAAAAACGTGCTGCCCAGGTCGGCTTTGACTGGCCAGCCGCGTTGCCGGTACTGGACAAGGTCCGCGAGGAGCTGGACGAAGTGCTGGAAGCGATGGCCGATAACGATTCGGCGGCCATCCATGACGAAATTGGCGACCTGCTGTTTTCCGTGGTCAACCTGGCCCGGCACCTCAAAGTGGACCCTGAAACCGCCTTGCGTGGCGCCAATGCAAAATTTGATCGACGTTTCCGGTTTATCGAGCAGGCATTGCGCGATACCCTGCGTCCCATTGAAAGTTGCACCCTTGAAGACCTGGACGCCCTGTGGGGCGAAGCCAAGCGCCAGGAAAAGAATTTGCCCAGCTGCGGCTGAGTTTGCCTAAGTGAGTAAGTAGATGAGCATTTCCCTACGCGACCAGTTGCTCAAAGCCGGACTGGTTAACGAGAAGCAGGCCAAGCAGGCCGGTAAAGAAAAGCAGAAGCAGCAGCGTCTGGCCCATAAAGGCCAGATCGAACTGGACGACACTCAGCAGCGTCTGGCTGCCGAAGCCAAGGCCGAGAAGGTCAAGCGCGACCAGGAGCTGAACCGTCAGCAACAGGAAAAGGTCGAGCAAAAGGCCCGCGCCGCCCAGATCAAGCAATTGATCGAAGTCTCGCGCCTGCCCAAGCTGACTACCGAGGATTACTACAACTTCGTTGATGACAAGAAGGTCAAGCGCCTGTCGGTCAACACGTTGATGCGTAACAAGCTGGCCAATGGCTCGCTGGCGATCGTGCAGCACCAGGGCGGTTACGAAGTCATTCCGCGTGAGGCGGCGCTGAAGATCCAGGAACGCGATCCGCGTCGGATCGTGCAGTTGAACATCCTGGTCGAGCCGAAAACCCCGGAAGAAGACGATCCGTACGCGGCTTATCAGATCCCTGACGATTTGATGTGGTAACACTCACAACCCGTGGGAGCGAGCCTGCTCGCGAACGCTTTCGCGAGCAGGCTCGCTCCCACAGAGTTTTGCGTTAGCGCATAACAAAACAAACCCCGCTTCGGCGGGGTTTGTGTTTTTCAAGACTGTAGTTGCTGTAGTTCAGGCTTGGTGTTTCTGCGCTTCCAGCTTTTCCAGCTCAGCCTTGTAGCTGTGAGCGTCGCTTTCGCGGTGGAACATACCAACCAGTACGTCTTCTTGATGTACATCCCACAGGTGTACACCGTGGGCTACCAGCTGGTGAAACATACGTGAATCGTCGCGCTCAGTTACTTTGATAGTCATCTGCTTGCTCCAAATTCTGATAAGGGCCTGCGGCAAGGCGTCGCAGGACTTCTTTATAGAATCTGTTAGCTTCCTAAGTAAATAGCTAATTGTCGGGCTGTCATGTCGTTAAAAACCGCAAAACTCTGCAGCCCTTGAAAGACGGGGTGTTTACGGATTTTGCCGATAGTTTTATGACAAAAGTTTCATGTTTTAGGGCTATTTTAAGGCCCAAAAAAACCCCGCCGAAGCGAGGTTTTGTCTTACGGCTTGCAGCTAAAGGCTTGTCGCTTAGTTGCCCTTGACCGTTTTGCCATTCACCGTGCCGTCCAGCAGCATGATGTTGTATTCCTTGCCGTCTTTTTCGACTTGGCGCAGTTTGACCAGCAGCGAATCCCAGTTCTTGGCGAACCACATTTCAGTGATGCGCTTGTTCTGCGTCGGATCGCGTACGCGCTCAACCTTGATAGCGTCTACCTTGCCCGCCTTGGTTTCGACCACTTCAGGGCCGA
Source organism: Pseudomonas fragi (assembly GCF_025426255.1). Taxonomy (GTDB): domain Bacteria; phylum Pseudomonadota; class Gammaproteobacteria; order Pseudomonadales; family Pseudomonadaceae; genus Aquipseudomonas; species Aquipseudomonas kulmbachensis. Next base: position 1,223,967 of record NZ_CP104861.1, read on the forward strand.
TCACGCGAAAGTCATAGGTGTCTACGTCGTTACCATCAACCACCTGGTAGCTCATGGACTTTTTGCCGGCCTCTACATCACGCTGCAGCGCCAGCTGGTAGGTGGATTTGTCGAGCATGCCAGTCAGTAGCGGCACTTTGACTGCGTCGCCCTGATCGGTGCCGGTGACCATTTTGGTCGCCCAGTCGAAATCCAGGTCGATCTTTTTCGCTTTACCCAGACCGCCACGTTCAAAGTGGTAGGTCAGCGGGATCAGCGTGTTTTTCTCGATCTTGAGGGTGCTTTCTTCGTTCAGACTGGCCACCAGCATCGAAGCCTTGAAGTTCAAGGTCCAGACACCGTTGTCGCTTTTGGTCAGGCTACGCTCGGCGGAGCCGCTCATTGGCAACTGTTTCCAGTCGGCGGTATAGCTGGCCTTGAAAGGCTGAAGATCGGCCGCCTGGACTGCTGGGAACGCCAGCAGGCCAAGGGCGAGAAACAGGGCACGACGCATAAGTTCTCCTAGGTTCGTATCAAGTGGCCGCTGGCCGCGAGTAATTGACCGTCCAATAATGCGCCTTGCTCGTCAAGTGACAAGCGACCTTCGGCAAACCAGCGCACTGCAAGCGGATAAATCCGGTGTTCCTGGGTGTGAACCCGTTGCGCCAGACTGTGCGGCGAGTCATCGGACTCTACCGGTATCACTGCCTGTACGACCAGAGGTCCGCCATCGAGTTCCTCGGTCACAAAGTGCACGCTGCAGCCGTGTTCGCGATCTCCCGCTTCCAGCGCCCGCTGATGCGTGTGCAAGCCTTTGTATTTGGGCAGCAGCGAGGGGTGGATGTTGAGCAGGCGACCCTGATAGTGACGTACGAAGTCTGCGCTGAGAATGCGCATGAATCCGGCCAGAACCACCAGTTTCGGATTGAATTCGTCGATGACCTTGATCAGTGCAGCATCGAAGGCCTCGCGGCCCTCGAATGCTTTGTGATCCAGTACGCGGGTATCGATACCCGCGTCTTTGGCGCGTTGCAGGCCGTAGGCATCTGCGCGGTTGGAGATTACCGCGCGGATTGTTGCCGGGCTGGCCTTGACGTCATCGCTGTCGATCAAGGCCTGCAAGTTGCTGCCGGTGCCGGAAAGCAGCACCACTACATCACAGGTATCAGGCATTAGTGCGCCTTGAGGTTTTGCAGCTCAACTTGTGGAGCGCCTTCGGCGGCCGTTGCAATCTGGCCAATGACCCAAGGTTGCTCGCCTGCTTCGCGCAGTACGTTCAGCGCGGTTTCAACGTCAGCCTGAGCCACGCAGATCACCATGCCAACGCCGCAGTTCAGCACGCGGTGCATTTCGTTTTCGTCCACGTTGCCTTTCTCTTGCAGCCAGTCAAAGACTGCAGGGCGCTGCCAGCTGGCAACGTCAACGACTGCTTGAGCGCCTTTTGGCAGCACGCGCGGGATGTTGTCGAGCAGGCCACCACCGGTGATGTGGGCCATGGCCTTAACAACGCCGGTTTCCTTGATCAGCTTGAGCAGCGGCTTGACGTAGATACGGGTCGGCGCCATCAGCAGGTCGGTCAGCGGCTTGCCGTCGAGCTGGATGTTTTCGATGTCGGCACCGGACACTTCGATGATTTTGCGGATCAGCGAGTAACCGTTGGAGTGCGGGCCCGAAGATGGCAGGGCGAGCAGAGCATCACCGGCAGCAACCTTGGAACCGTCGATGATTTCGGATTTTTCTACAACACCGACGCAGAAACCGGCCAGGTCGTAGTCTTCGCCTTCGTACATGCCTGGCATTTCAGCGGTTTCGCCGCCTACCAGCGAGCAACCGGACAGTTCGCAGCCAGCGCCGATACCGGTAACCACTTGGGTCGCGGTTTCTACGTTGAGCTTGCCGGTGGCGTAGTAGTCGAGGAAGAACAGAGGCTCTGCGCCGCATACGATCAGGTCGTTAACGCACATGGCAACCAGATCGATACCGATGCTGTCGTGTTTGTTCAGGTTCAGTGCCAGGCGCAGCTTGGTGCCAACGCCGTCAGTGCCGGAAACCAGTACAGGCTGCTTGTAGCCAGCCGGGATTTCGCAGAGGGCGCCAAAACCGCCGAGGCCGCCCATCACTTCCGGGCGTGCAGTGCGCTTGGCCACGCTCTTGATGCGTTCGACCAATGCTTCACCGGCGTCGATGTCTACACCGGCGTCTTTGTAGCTCAGGGATGGTTGCTTGCTCATAATCCAGGCCTTTAGGGGGGATTCGGGGGTATCGACCGAGTTCAGCGGGCAGGCTTGCAAGTGCTCAATGATTGCAACAGAGCAATTGCAGGGTGTCCGGCTGTTGGCGGTCTGCGAAGGCGCGCGATTTTATCAGGCTTGAGGGGCAGCGGCCATCCTCGGGCCGACAGGCAGGGTTATATCTGTCGAAAAAAACCTTTTTTAGTCGTACTTGGGTCTGCGCGCGGGCCTGTATAAGGTATAGCTAATTGGTTTTGAGTTTTTATGACCGCATGAAAACTGCGAGATGAGCGTGAATGATTCGGCTGTGGCCGTGTCTGAAGTGTGTTCGAGTGTTTTTATGGCGTCCTTTCCAGGCTGCTTTTTGTCATCGGGAATTTTTCATGCGTTTTAGTCAATTTTTAGCCGTGGGCTGTTTGTCATTTTTCAGCCTGGCGAGTCATGCCGAAATTCTGACGGGTCTTTATCAGGTGCATGAGCCGGTCACCAGTCAATCGCCGGATGAGCGTACCCAGGCCACGCAAAAGGCCTTGGAAACCCTGGTGCTTCGTCTTACCGGGGACGCCAAGGCGATTCAAAGCCCGGGTCTTGAGGCGATTCGCAAGGATCCGCAGCAAATCATCAGCCGCTACGGCTATGACGCGGGGCCGCCGGAAAGCCTGCAGGTGGACTTCGATCCGGTGAGTACTGATCGTGCGTTGCGCCAGGCCGGTCTGTCGTTGTGGGGCAGTAACCGTCCAGCATTGCTCGGCTGGTGGTTGAACGACTCGGTCGATGGTTCGAGCCTGGTCGGTGACGGTCAATCAGCGGCAGAGCCATTGCGCCGAGCGGCGCAGCATCGCGGATTGCCGTTGCGCCTGCCGTTGGCAGATTTGAGTGAACAGCTGGTGGGTACAGCAGAAAACCTTGAGGGCAGCAATCCTGCACCTTTAAAGGACGCATCCGAGCGCTATGGCGCGGATGCGCTGCTGGCGGTGCATGCGCATGATGACGCCGGACAGTGGAGCGCCAAGTGGCGTCTGTGGGTCGGTGATCAGCAGGAGCAAGGCAGCGCTCAGGCTTCCGATCAAGCTGCGCTGGCCGATGCCGTGATGCTTGCAGTGAGTCAGCGTCTGGCCCCGCGTTATGCGGTGAAGCCCGGGGTTTCCTCCGAGCAGTTGCTCGAAGTTCAGGGCATGACGCTGCAACGCTATGCGCAGCTTGGGCATTTGCTGGAACCCTTCGGCGCGCAACTAAAGAGTGTCGACGGTGATCGTATTGTGTATCTGGTAAACGGCAGTACTGAGCAATTGCGTTCGCAGCTGGGGTTGGCGCAGTTGCAGGAAGTGCCTGCCGGTCAGGTGTCTTCCGGGGCTGACGCAGGGCAAGCGCCCGGTGTGACGCCAGCGCCTGCGGCGCAACTGCGGTTTCGCTGGTAGGTTTTGATCTTCTTTATATAAGGATGGGGTAGCTCATGGCAGATTCGCGACGGTGGGTGTGGTGGGGTGTGGCGCTGGGGTTCGTCCTGTTTGTGTATTTCCTGCACCCGATACTTACGCCTTTTCTGGTCGCGATCGTTCTGGCCTATATGTTCGACCCTGTGGTTGATCGGCTGGAAAGGCTCGGGCTTTCAAGAACCTGGGGCACGATCACGGTTTTCACGTTGTTCACTGTCATTTTGATGACATTGCTGCTGGTGTTGGTGCCGCTGCTGGCCAAGCAACTGTTGAAGCTCTACCAATTGGCGCCGCAGGTTCTCGACTGGTTGCAGCACACGGCAATGCCGTGGGTGCAAGCCAAGCTCGGCCTGAGCGACAGTTTCTGGAAGTTCGACAAGATCAAGGCGGCAATCACCGAGAACATGGGGCAGGCCACTGACATCGTCGGTATCGTCCTGTCGCAGGCAACGGCTTCCAGCTTGGTGTTGATCGGCCTTTTGGCAAATCTGGTGTTGATTCCGGTGGTGGCGTTTTACCTGCTGCGCGACTGGAACATCATGATGGCCAGGATTCGCGACCTGTTGCCGCGTTCACGGGCCGACCAGATTGTGTCGCTGGCCAAGGAATGTCACGACGTGCTCGGCGCATTCGTGCGTGGCCAGTTGCTGGTGATGCTGGCGTTGGGCGTGATCTATTCCGCCGGTTTGATGCTGGTAGGGCTTGAGTTAGGGTTGTTGATCGGCTTGATGGCCGGTCTGGCGGCCATCGTGCCCTACATGGGGTTTATTATCGGTATCGGTGCTGCCCTGGTAGCCGGGTTGTTCCAGTTTGGTGGCGACTTGTATCCCATGATCGGCATTGTCGTGGTGTTTATGGTTGGCCAGGCGCTGGAGGGTATGGTGCTGACGCCGCTGCTGGTGGGCGACCGAATTGGCCTGCACCCGGTGGCGGTGATCTTTGCGATCCTGGCGGGGGGTGAACTGTTCGGTTTTACCGGGGTGCTGCTGGCATTGCCGTTAGCGGCGGTGATTATGGTGCTGGTGCGCCATGTGCAGGATTTGTACAAAGACTCCCAAGTCTATAAAGGCAGTGAAGACCCTCAGTTATAACTTGGCCAATAAAAGCCCAGGGCACTGGATGACCAACGTGTAGTAGACCATTAAGTGCTCTGGTTGCATGTTGTCTTGGAAGAGCGTTACTCGTGTGTTTTTCAAGGGATGAGATACGCATGCGTAACGCTTTTTCCAGCTAGGTCATCAGAGGGCAAGGGAATAGTGATGATCTGCTCCGCTCTGGTATCAGCCAGTGTGCCTTGCGCAGGAAATGAAATGATAAATCGAGCCTCTTCAAGTTGTTGGCTCGGGTCAGCACAAGTGAAATGCAGATAGCCCTCGCGTTCCTCAATTATGAAGGACACAGCATCCAACGGTGTGACTGACAGTGCGTTGCCGAGCGGGATGTCGAGTTTGACGCTGGCGTCGAACAGAGTACCTATGGCTTTTGCGGGTGAGTAAAACAATGCCATATGGACAGTATTACTGTAGATCCGCTGGCACTCATTGCTGGGCACCTCGATATTGCCTAATTCGTAGGCGTACGTTCCGTGTGTACCTTTGGAGTGATTGATCCATACGGTAAATACTGGCTCTTTCAGGATGTTCAGACTTCCTGATGTATTGATCGAGCGCCAGCTACCTGATTGCTCAGCCAGTTGCAGTGTTACTTCCTGAGCATCTTCTTTTCTGAATCGATAGTAGAGCCCGTCATGCTCGATTTGCGCGATATCAGTGGAGGATATCTTAAAGGGAATGGATGGGTTAGAGCGGGATCCATCATGTAACGTTACAGTAACTTCCCCTTTCAGGCGGCATTGGTTGACCGTGGTGGTGACCGGATGAGTCGTCGTTATCGTGTTAATGGCAGAGCCCAGAAAAACAGCGCCCTCGCTCAGTGCAATGACACTTTTATGGGAGTTGGCGATCTGATTTTTTGCCAGTTTCATGCTGTTGATTCCGCAATGCCCATTGCTGGCGCCGCCGGCAAAAGGATGGCTCCCCCATGCCCTGTTTCCCCAGTTAATTAGTGGGAATTTGAAATCTGGAACTTGCTCCACCGTGGTGCCGGGGATTTTTTGCCAGTCCCAGACGGGTTGTATGTTGCGATACTCATCTCCGTGCTTGACAACGAAACAGGATCCCGTTCCCAGGTAATATCCCTTCAGGTTTTCCCCGTTTCCACTTTCAGAGCCTACGCTTCTGTCCGAGATCATTTTAGCGAACAGACAAAAATTCGGGGTTATGTGGGACATGTAATCGTTGACCCAAAATACCCTGTTGCCGATGAAGTACTGATTGTCTGCCTCGTTTCCATTGGCACGGCTGATGAGTTCCAGCAAAACTTCAGGGTGCTTTGCCCCTTGGTTGATAAGTTGCTGGGCCCAACCTGCCAGCGATGAGTTTGTCAGTGTGTTTCGGCTCAGGGCCCGGCCGCAGGCATGAAAGTCATACACTTTGGCATACCCCATCCAGGCCATTCCCTGAACAAGGAACTCTTCGATCGACGTCACGGCTTCCCGGGTAAAGGAGAAGATCCCATTTGAGACTGAGATACTTTGAAATATTCTGGAAAGCAATTCCTGTCCGTAAGAAGCGCCATACAGTTGCGAGTACTTACCAGACTCTGGATTGTGCTGACTGTAGGAGTAGTCGACACTGATTCCCTCTCCTTCTTCTTTGCCGTGACGATGGACCGGAAAACAAAGTGAGGAGAGCACCTGGTAGGCCGCATAAGTATTTCCAAGCTCTGCGTTGTCCGCAGATGTTTTCCATGCGGCCAAGCTCCATATCAGTTGGATAAAGCAATAGTCGGCAAGGTTGGCGCCGGTTTCGGGTGCCTCGGCGTTCGTCACCTGCCTGATGTAGTCGAAGAACATGTTCAGCTTGTTGTTGCGAACGACGGTGGACAATAGGAGAGCTGCAATCGAAGCTCTTTTTCCCAGTCCGATATTGAGATCCCACCAGTTGGCAGGGTCATAATTTTGCTGGCTGTAAAAATTCAAGGCATCGACGGCGCATTCAATATACCGCTCGGGGGCAGAAGCTTGATTTCGGGCAATATAGTTGGCAATGCTTTGCGCCCTTTGTAAGTGAGTGTAAAGAGGTGCAGGGTTAATTTTTTTCCCCGAGGGGTATTTGATATCCGAGAAACGGCCGCTGTTAAACATGGAAATCCAGTGGTCAATTTCTGATTGGCCGGGTGGGGTGGATCGCAGTTTGTAAATCAGGTCGCCATGAACCGTATTTGCGCTGGTTTTAACTTGCTCTGCGAGGGCATGCTCAAGAGTGACAGTCAATGCACTGTGAGCAGGCAGCCAGAGCGTATTTTCATAACTGCTAAACAGGGGGGTTATGAGCCTTGTTTCCAGGTTTTTTTCTCCTGCGCGCAGGAAGACACTGTTGGTATTGATGAAATGACTGAGAAAGAATGGCCAGTTATATTGGGTGGATTCACTCTTCGTTGGATGAAAGGTCAACGTCTCAAGTATGTGCCCGGTCGAACTGTCTTTCACTTTGATGATGATGGAGGAGTCTGGCAGCAAGTTGGCTGCTGATTCAATCGATCCGGCGGTTATCCAGTTATCCAAATGACAAGCCGTCGTAAATACGCGTATGTCACACAGATTCGAATGCCAGAGCTTATTGGGATAGCCGCTGTCATGAGTTTTGAATGTCTCGCCGATTTTTTTGCCTGCACGGATTGAGTCTGAGGCTTGGTTAATCGTGTCCGAGAAAAATTTTGGCCACCTATAGTGACCCATTTGCGCATCCGAAGGCTGGTAGTGGACCAGGCTTAACACCTGACCGTTATGATTATTTATGGCGCAGGCATAGAGCGACTCACCTTTTAGTGTGTCCCGATCTGAAATGATGGATGCGCCATTCATCTCGATCCACATTTCCAGTTCATTATTCATGGGGGCCTCGGCTGGTACGGAGTGCGTGATTGGTTTTTTCGGCAGTGTGTGGTTTTAACTTTATCTGTGATTTTTCTCGGTCGGTTACTGCCAGAATTGATAGGTCCTGCAGCGATGCGTAGGCGAAAGCGCTCGTTTCGGGCGTCAAGCCGGGCGAGGAGGAGGGGTGGGGAAGGTTTTCGAAGCTGGGGGGTATCAGTGCCAGCTCGCAATCAATAAACTCGTTGTGGCTCAAAGAGATAATGCAAACCTTTGATTTTGCTCGTGGTCTGTTACATTGTGTGCCCGGCGAGACGGGTATAAACTTTTCAAACCTTACACAGAGGCCACTAACGGTTCGTTTGAACTGTTCAGTCAGCATGAAACCGATTCAGCTGCCCCTAGGTGTGCGTCTGCGTGATGACGCAACCTTCATAAATTACTATCCAGGCGCCAATGCCGCTGCACTCGGCTATGTCGAGCGTCTGTGCGAAGCCGACGCCGGCTGGACAGAAAGCCTGATCTATCTGTGGGGCAAGCATGGCGTCGGGCGTACGCACTTGCTACAGGCCGCCTGCCTGCGCTTTGAACAGATGGGTGAGCCGGCGGTGTACCTGCCACTGGCCGAGTTGCTGGATCGCGGCATTGAGATCCTCGATAACCTTGAGCAATACGAACTGGTCTGTCTGGATGATCTTCAGGCAGTGGCCGGTCGTGCTGACTGGGAAGAAGCGCTGTTTCACCTGTTCAACCGTTTGCGTGACAGCGGGCGGCGCCTGCTGATTGCTGCCTCCACCTCGCCCCGTGAATTGCCAATCAAGCTGGCGGACCTCAAGTCCCGCCTGACCCTTGCACTGGTCTTTCAGATGCGCCCCTTGTCCGATGAAGACAAGCTGCGTGCCTTGCAGTTGCGCGCATCGCGTCGTGGCTTGCACCTGACCGACGAGGTTGGGCACTTTATTCTCACGCGCGGCACCCGCAGCATGAGTGCGCTGTTCGATTTGCTCGAACGTCTCGATCAGGCGTCTTTGCAAGCGCAGCGCAAGCTGACCATACCGTTCTTGAAAGAAACCCTGGGCTGGTAGCTCGCGCCTTTAAAACCGTAGCCTGCAGACCTTTCCGGCAATTTTTAGGCGGCACAAAGCCTGCGTCGCAGAATGGTTGCGCGCGCAAAGTCGATTGTCAGAGGTGTAAAGCCTTAGATGCATCGAGAAAACCCTTGAGTCACATTTAGATCGATTGAATTTGCAAATGAGGATCATAGAAGGCATAGTCGCGGCTACTTTTCCTACAAGCCACGGTCGTGCCCATGCTAAAGCGCTTCGCACCCCTCGTGCCCCTCGCACTCGTTACCCTGTTGTTTGGCTGTGCTGCTCACACTCCTGTGTCGCAACAAGTCGTCGAACGTCAGGCTCATAAGTCATCCTCGGTATCGCAATCTTCCGCTATTTATCAGGAAGAGCTGGCAACCGAAAAAGAACTGGCTGACTTCTCCGCCAACAGCAAGCCTTACGAACTGCCAGCTTTGGCTGACAGCATCCTTGAGCGTGGCATGGCCTTGATCGGTACGCGTTACCGTTTTGGCGGCACCTCTGAGGCAGGCTTCGATTGCAGCGGCTTCATCGGTTATCTGTTCAAAGAAGAGGCGGGCATGCAATTGCCGCGCTCAACGCGTGAAATGATCAACGTAAATGCACCGTTGGTCGCACGAAACAATCTGAAACCAGGTGATTTGCTGTTCTTCAGCACCAATGGTCGTGGTCGTGTAAGCCATGCCGGGATTTACCTGGGCGATGACCAGTTTATCCACTCCAGCAGCCGCCGCAGCGGTGGTGTACGGATTGATAACCTGGGTGACAGCTACTGGAGCAAGACCTTTATTGAGGCCAAGCGCGCACTCGCGATGGCACCTTCGAGCGTAGTAGCTCGCAAGTAAAGTTAATGTCTTACTTGAAGTTCTGTTGCTAAGCGCTAGAATTCAGTCGCATTGTTAAATTCCTGAAGCCGCGAAGGTGCCCCCTGTCGCGGCTTCGGGTTTCGCGGCCAGAGTTGCCGTATCCAGAATCAGGAACATTCTGTTTATGTCGATCATGGCCCGCGTTGCACTTTTGACTCTAGCAGCACTGCTCAGTGCCTGCGCGAACCGCACGGCACCGCCTCCCGTTGCGCAAAAGCCGCTTGTATTTATCAGCCACCCTGAAGAAACCTCACCGATTGCCGCAGACGTGCTGTTTCGCGCTTTGGGGCTGGTTGGCACGCCTTATCGCTGGGGCGGCAATACCCCGGATTCGGGTTTTGATTGCAGCGGCCTGATCAAGTACGTGTACAACGACGCAGCGGGTATTTCGCTGCCGCGCACCACCCGCGAGATGATCGTGATGCAGGCGCAGAATATTGGTCAGGACAAGCTGCAAACCGGCGACCTGCTGTTCTTTGCCACCAATGGTGGCTCCCAGGTCAGCCACGCCGGGATCTACGTCGGCGAAGGCCGCTTTGTACACGCGCCGGCCACGGGCGGTACGGTCAAGCTGGACAGCCTCAACAAAGCCTACTGGCAAAAAGCCTATCTGAACGCCAAGCGGGTCTTGCCGAACGAGCAGCATCTGGCGCGTTTGCCGTAACCGCAAACCTGCTGTAGCCGCTGATAAGGTCCGAAGGGCCTTCAGGATATGGGGCTGCTAGGCAGCCCATCACAGCCTCGTTCCTCGTCAGCGGCTACAGCCAGGCTTTTACTTGCCTGACACCCGCCAGATCTTGTTGCCGACATCATCGGCCACCAACAAATCCCCTTGCTTGTCGATGACCACGCCCACCGGCCGGCCCATGGCCTTTTCGTCTGCGTTGAGAAAACCGGTCAACACATCGATCGGCATGCCTGTGGGCTTGCCGTCCGCGAAGGGCACAAAAATCACCTTGTAGCCACTGTGCGGCTTGCGGTTCCAGGAGCCGTGCTGGCCTATAAAAGCGCCTTCAGTAAAGTCGGGGAGTTTGCTTCCTGCGGCAAAGCTCAGGCCCAGAGACGCGGTGTGCGGGCCCACTGCGTAGTCCGGGGCAATGGCCTTGGCCACCAGTTCCGGGTTTTGCGGGTTGACCCGTACATCCGCATGCTGGCCGTAATAGCTGTAGGGCCAGCCATAGAAGCCGCCGTCCTTGACTGAGGTGATGTAGTCGGGCACCAGGTCGCTGCCGATTTCGTCGCGTTCGTTGACGGCAGTCCAGAGTTTTCCGGTTTTGGGCTCCCAGTCCATCCCGTTGGGGTTGCGCAGGCCTGAAGCGAAAATCCGGTGATTGCCGGTGGCGCGATCAACTTCCCAGATTGCGGCGCGACCTTGCTCCTTATCCATGCCGTTCTCGCCGACGTTGCTGTTGGAGCCGACACTGACATACAGCTTGGAGCCGTCGGGGCTGGCGATGACGTTTTTGGTCCAGTGGTGATTCAACGGCCCGCCCGGCAGGTCGACGACTTTGGTGGGTGGGGCGCTGATGCTGTTTTCGCCTGCCTGATAAGGGAAGCGCAACAGCTTGTCGGCGTCGGCGACATACAGATCATTGCCCACCAGCGTCATGCCAAAGGGCGAGTTCAGATTCTCGATAAAAACCGTACGGGTTTCGGCTACGCCATCGTGGTCAGCATCGCGCAACAAGGTAATCCGATTCGCGCTTGGCACTCCGGCCCCGGCGCGGGCCATCACCTTGTCCGCGATCCAGCCCTTGATGCCCTTGCTGTCATCCGGTTTGGGCGGTGAATTGGTTTCTGCCACCAGTACGTCGCCGTTGGGTAATACGTAGAGCCAGCGCGGGTGGTCAAGGTTTTCGGCAAAGGCTGTTACTTGCAGGCCTTGGGCGGCAATTGGCGTGGCACCGTCAGGCCAGCCGATCGCCGGGGCGATATTGACGGTCGGGATGAGTGTCTTGTTCGGTTCGGGCAGTTTCGGCGTAGGTCCCGTGCCATCACTCACTTGCAGGGTCGAATTCTCGCCGCAGGCAGCCAACCCCGTCGCAAGTACGATGACAATAGCGTGCTGGCGCTTGAACATGTGTATCTCCATGAGGTTTTGGTCTTGTAAGTCATAGAGAAGCGTAGCCGCTTAAAGGTTCAGGTCAGAGCCTTGTATAAAGCGTTTTGGTGCCACCTTTAATTGACGCTCCACCCCCAACCCTCTAACCTTCGCGGCTTGTTTCAGGTGCTCTATGGTCCCGGATCGATAGAGTGAAACAGGGAAGCCGGTGAGGGCGTGTTTGACCCACACAACCGCCATGATCCCGGCGCTGCCCCCGCAACGGTAAATGAGTCAAAACCACGCTGAGTGCCACTGTGTTTACGCACGGGAAGGCGCGTGGTCAGGGGTTGTCCTTCGGGATGGAACCGCTTGTGAGCCCGGAGACCGGCCTGATCCATCCAGCATCCTCGCGGCGGGCGATGGTGCGTTGTTTATTGTCCCCCGCCTCCCGTTTGCATCATTGAGCCCCAACGGAGAGCTGCCATGAACGAATCCCCCGAACGCGACGAACGTCATCAGGCGCGCATGCTGCGCAAAAAAGCCGTTATGGACGAGCGCATTGCCAGCTCGCCCAATGAGTGCGGGCTGCTGCTGGTATTGACCGGCAACGGCAAAGGTAAAAGCAGTTCCGCTTTTGGCATGTTGGCCCGGGCCATGGGCCACGGCATGCAGTGCGGTGTGGTGCAGTTCATCAAGGGTCGCAACAGCACCGGCGAAGAGATCTTCTTCCGCCGCTTCCCCGAGCAGGTGCGTTATCACGTCATGGGCGAAGGCTTTACCTGGGAAACCCAGGATCGTCAGCGTGATATCGCCGCCGCTGAAGCCGCGTGGGAAGTGTCCCGCGAGATGCTGCGTGACCCGTCCATCGGGCTGGTGGTGCTGGATGAGCTGAATATCGCGCTCAAGCACGGCTACCTCGACCTTGAGCAGGTACTCGCCGACCTGCAAGCCCGTCCGCCGATGCAGCATGTGCTGGTCACCGGGCGCGGCGCCAAACCTGAACTGATTGATCTGGCCGATACCGTGACCGAAATGGGTGTGGTGAAACACGCCTTCCAGGCCGGGATCAAAGCCCAGAAAGGCATCGAATTGTGAGTGTTGAAGTATGAGAGCGTCACGTCATTGCCCGGCGGTGTTGATCGCCGCACCGGCTTCCGGTCAGGGCAAGACCACCGTTACAGCCGCCCTGGCCCGGTTGCATCACAATCAGGGGCGCAAGGTGCGGGTGTTCAAATGTGGCCCGGACTTTCTCGACCCGATGATTCTTGAGCGCGCCAGCGGTGCGCCGGTGTATCAGGTGGATTTGTGGATGGTGGGCGCCGATGAAAGTCGCCGTCTGCTGTGGGAGGCTGCTGCAGATGCGGACCTGATCCTTATCGAAGGTGTTATGGGTCTGTTCGACGGCACACCGTCCAGCGCCGATCTGGCACGGCATTTTGGTGTGCCAGTCTTGGCGGTGATCGATGGTACCGCGATGGCCCAGACCTTTGGTGCACTGGCCTTGGGCCTGGCGCGCTATCAGCCGGATCTGCCGTTTGCCGGTGTGCTGGCCAATCGGGTCGGCACGGTGCGCCACGCGCAGTTGCTCGAAGGCAGTCTGACCGAAGGCTTGCGTTGGTACGGCGCGTTGTCCCGCGAGACCGGGATCGAGCTGCCGAGCCGTCACCTGGGGTTGGTCCAGGCCAGTGAACTGAACGATCTGGATGTACGCCTCGACGCGGCGGCGAATGCCTTGGCCAGTACCTGTGAGGTAGCGCTGCCGCCCGCGGTCGAGTTTGCGGCGCCTGAACCGGTTGTGGTCGAGCCGTTGCTGGCCGGGGTGCGGATTGCCGTGGCCCGTGACGAAGCGTTTGCCTTCACCTATGGTGCGAGCCTGGATCTGTTGCGGGCGATGGGCGCTGAGCTGGTGTTTTTCTCGCCAATTCGCGATGTCCGCTTGCCCGAGGCTGACAGCCTGTATTTGCCGGGCGGTTATCCCGAGTTGCATCACCTTGAGCTGTCGCGCAATACGCCGATGCTGGAGGCGATTCGTGCCCATCACGCTGCGGGCAAGCCGCTGCTCGCCGAATGCGGCGGCATGCTTTACCTGCTCGATGCCTTGACCGATGTTGAGGGGCAGCGTGCTGAACTGGTGGGTTTGCTGGCTGGGGAGGCGACGATGCAAAAGCGTCTGGCTGCGCTGGCGTTGCAAGCCGTGGACATGCCCGAAGGGTTGCTGCGCGGCCATACCTATCATCACTCACTGACCAGTACCGAGCTTGAGCCCATTGCCCGCGGCCTGAGCCCTAACGGCGGGCGTGGCGCTGAAGCGGTATATCGCGAAGGGCGGATGACCGCCTCTTATGTGCACTTTTACTTCCCGTCCAATCCTCAGGCCATTGCCGCGTTGTTTGCGCCATGCGCCGTGAAGGCGCCATGACCGACAACGCATTTAGCCCTGAAGAACGCGCAGCCGTGTACCGCGCCATTGCCGAACGCCGCGATATGCGGCATTTCAGCGGTGGCAGTGTGGCGCCCGAGTTGTTGTCGCGTTTGCTGGAAGCGGCGCATCAGGCCCCGAGTGTGGGGTTGATGCAGCCGTGGCGATTTATCCGCATCACCGACCGAGAGCTGCGTGGCAAGATCCAGGGCTTGGTCGAAGACGAGCGGGTGCGCACCGCCGAGGCGCTGGGCCAGCGCTCCGATGAGTTCATGACGCTCAAGGTCGAAGGCATCAACGATTGCGCCGAGGTGCTGGTGGCGGCGTTGATGGACGACCGCGAAAAGCACATTTTTGGCCGACGAACACTTCCGGAAATGGATATGGCATCGTTGTCCTGTGCCATTCAAAACCTGTGGTTGGCGGCACGTGTCGAGGGCTTGGGCATGGGCTGGGTATCGTTGTTCGAGCCTCAGGCGTTGGCTGATCTGTTGGGGTTGCCCGCAGGCGCCAAGCCGCTGGCTGTGTTGTGCCTGGGCCCGGTCGAGGCTTTTTATCCGGCGCCGATGCTAGTGCTGGAAGGGTGGGCGCAAGCGCGCCCACTGAGTGAATTGGTGTATGAGAATTATTGGGGAGTGAGTCCATGAGTGTGGCGTTGCTGTGCGTCGCCGGGGTGGCGCTGGATGCACTGTTGGGTGAGCCCAAGCGTTGGCATCCGCTGGTGGCGTTTGGCCGGATGGCCGAGCGTATCGAGCAGCGTTTCAATTCCGGTGGTCGTGGCTGGCGCAGTCATGGTGTGACGGCGTGGGTGCTGGCGGTATTGCCGCTGACGGTTCTGGCCACGGCACTGTCGTGGCTGCCTTATATCGGTTGGTTGGTGGACATTCTGGCGCTGTATTGCGCGCTGGGCATGCGCAGCCTCGGGGAGCATGTGCAACCGGTTGCCCAGGCATTGCGCGCCAATGATCTGGATGAGGCGCGCTCCCGGGTCGGGTATCTGGTCAGCCGCCAGACCAGCGAGCTGGACTCGACTGAAGTGGCCCGCGCCGCCACCGAATCGGTACTCGAGAACGGCAGCGATGCGGTGTTTGCGGCGATTTTCTGGTTTGCCGTGGCCGGTGCGCCGGGCGTGGTGCTCTATCGTTTGAGTAATACGCTGGACGCGATGTGGGGCTATCGCAACGAACGCTTTGAGCGATTTGGTTGGGCCGCTGCCCGGATCGACGATGTTCTTAACTATATTCCTGCAAGGCTGGTTGCTCTGACTTACGCCGTACTGGGTAAAACCCGACTGGCCTTGAAGTGCTGGCGCAAACAGGCCCCGCTGTGGGACAGCCCCAATGCTGGCCCGGTCATGGCCGCAGGTGCCGGTGCGTTGGGTGTTGAGCTAGGTGGCCCGGCGATTTATCACGGCGAACTGCATGAGCGTCCGCAGTTGGGTGAAGGTGTACCGGCAGATGCCGACTCGATTGGTCGTGGCTGGCAACTGGTGCAGCGTGGCGTGTGGCTGTGGTTGTTGATTCTGTGTGTGTGGAGTGAATTCTATGCTTGAGCACGGCGGGCGTTTGCGCAGGGCAGCGTTGCATTACGGCATTGCCGAAGCCGACTGGCTGGATTTGTCCACTGGGCTGGCGCCTTGGCCATTTGCCATTCCGCCGATACCTGAACGTGCTTGGGCGCGCTTGCCTGAAACCGACGACGGTCTTGAGCAGGCAGCCTGCGCCTATTACGGCGCACTGAATGTGCTGCCGGTGGCGGGTTCGCAATCAGCCATTCAGTTACTGCCGCGCCTGCGCCGCAGTGGCAAGGTTGGCGTGCTGTCGCCGTGTTACGCCGAGCATGCGCATGCCTGGCGGCACAGTGGGCATATCGTGCGTGAAATCATGGAGCAGGAAGTCGATTTCTACCTCGACAAGCTGGACGTATTAGTCGTGGTCAATCCCAACAATCCTACGGGGCTGAGCCTGACCCCTGAGCGTTTGCTGGAATGGCATGCGCGGCTGGTGCAGCGCGGTGGCTGGCTGGTGGTGGACGAAGCCTTTATGGACAACACGCCAGAGCTGAGCCTAGCGGCACAGAGCCAGCGTACTGGGCTGATTGTGCTGCGCTCGTTTGGCAAGTTTTTTGGTCTGGCCGGAGTACGGCTGGGTTTTGTACTGGCCGAGCAAAAGTTACTCAAGTTACTGGCCGAGCAAGCTGGGCCCTGGGCCGTGAGTGGGCCGACGCGCATTGTCGGTCAGGCCTGCCTGCTCGACACCGCCGGCCATGCTCGCCAGCGCGAACGCAGCGAGTTGGCTAGCGGGCGGCTGGAACGGTTGCTGGGCTTGCATGATTTACCGCCGCAAGGGGGCTGTGCATTGTTCAAGTGGCTGATCACGCCCCATGCTGACCGTCTTTACGAATTTATGGCGCATCGCGGCATTTTGCTGCGCCTGTTTACCCACAACAGCAGCGTGCGTTTTGGCCTGCCTGCTGCCGAGGCTGACTGGTTGCGCCTGGAGCTGGCATTAGCGGCGTACACCAAGGAAACCCTATGAGTACGTTGATGGTGCAAGGCACCACATCTGATGCCGGTAAAAGCACGTTGGTGACGGCCCTGTGCCGTTGGCTGACTCGCCAGGGTGTGGCAGTGGTGCCGTTCAAGCCGCAGAATATGGCACTCAACAGCGCGGTAACCGCCGAAGGTGGCGAGATTGGTCGCGCCCAGGCGGTACAAGCTCAGGCTGCAGGGCTGGCGCCGCACACGGACATGAACCCGGTGTTGCTCAAGCCCAACAGCGATACCGGTGCCCAGGTGATTATTCATGGTCGTGCCGTTACCAGCATGAACGCGGTGGCGTATCACGACTACAAGGCCATCGCCATGCAGGCGGTACTGGCCTCGCACCAGCGTTTGAGTGCGGCGTATCCGGTGGTGATGGTCGAGGGCGCGGGTTCTCCGGCCGAGATTAATCTACGGGCCGGTGATATTGCCAACATGGGCTTTGCCGAAGCGGTGGACTGCCCGGTGGTGTTGATCGCTGACATCAATCGCGGTGGGGTGTTTGCGCATCTGGTTGGCACCCTGGAGCTGTTGTCCGAGTCGGAACAGGCGCGGGTCAAAGGTTTTATCATCAACCGGTTTCGCGGCGATATCGCCTTGCTCCAGCCCGGTCTTGACTGGCTGGAACAGCGCACCGGCAAGCCGGTAATCGGTGTGTTGCCCTATGTGATGGACTTGCACCTCGAGGCCGAGGATGGCATCGATCAGCGCCAGACCGACAAGGTCGAGCAGGTGCTCAAGGTGGTGGTGCCGGTACTGCCGCGCATCAGCAATCACACGGATTTCGACCCGCTGCGCCTGCATCCGCAAGTGGACTTGCAGTTTGTGGGGCCGGGCCAGCCGATTCCGCCCGCTGATTTGATCATCCTGCCCGGTTCCAAAAGCGTACGCAGTGATCTGGCGTATTTGCGCGCCAATGGCTGGGATGCGGCCATCAGTCGTCATCTGCGTTACGGCGGAAAGCTGCTGGGGATTTGCGGCGGCCTGCAGATGCTCGGCGAGCAGATTCATGATCCGCTGGGCCTTGAGGGCGCGCCGGGTTCCAGTGCCGGCTTGGGTTTGCTGGCGTTCAGCACCGAGCTTGCAGCCGAAAAGCAGCTGCGCAATGTACGCGGGCACCTGGTTCTCGAAAACGCCGAAGTCAGTGGCTATGAAATCCACGCGGGGGTGACCACCGGTGTTGCTCTGGAACAGCCTGTGGTGCGGCTGGATGATGGGCGCTGTGATGGCGCACAAAGTGCGGACGGGCAAATTCTCGGCACCTACCTGCATGGCGTGTTCGAGTCGCCTGCGGCTTGCAGCGCATTGCTGCGCTGGGCCGGTTTGCAGGATGTGCAGGAAGTGGACTACCACGCCCTGCGCGAGCGGGATATCGAGCGGCTGGCGGACCTGGTGGAAAACCACCTGGATACGGCCTACCTGCGTGAGCTTTGCGAAATATAAAGCTGTGGGAGCGAGCCTGCTCGCGAAAAACATTACTTCGCGAGCAGGCTCGCTCCCACAGCAGATCCAGAGGTTTATCGACATGCTGCAACTGATTTTGGGCGGCGCCCGCTCGGGCAAAAGTCGCCTGGCTGAAAAGCTGGCGGCCGAGTCTGGCTGCGCCGTCACCTATATCGCCACCAGCCAGCCGCTGGACGGCGAGATGAGCGAGCGCGTGCGCCATCATCGCGAACGTCGTCCAGTCGAGTGGGCGCTGATTGAAGAGCCTGTCGAACTGGCCCGGGTACTGCGCGATAACGCTCGCGCCGATGCTTGCCTGTTGGTGGACTGCCTGACGCTGTGGATGACCAATCTGTTGATGCTTGAAGACCCTCAGCGGTTGATTGCCGAACGTAATGCACTGCTGGAATGCCTGGCTGATCTGCCGGGCGAAATTGTGTTTGTCAGCAACGAAACCGGAATGGGTGTCGTGCCGCTGGGCGAATTGACTCGCCGCTATGTCGATGAAGCCGGTTGGTTGCATCAAGCCCTGGCCGAGCGCTGTCAGCGAGTAGTGCTGACGGTGGCGGGCCTGCCCCTGACGTTGAAAGGAACTGCACTATGAACACCCCGTGGTGGCTGACCCCCTGCAAGCCCGTTAACCGTGACATGCAATTGGCTGCAGCCGCACGTCAGCAGCAATTGACCAAACCGGCGGGTTCGCTGGGCCAGCTTGAGGCATTGGCGGTGCAATTGGCCGGGCTGCAGGGGCGGCTCAAACCCCGTGTCGATCAGTTGTGGATTGCGATTTTTGCAGGTGATCACGGCATAGTCGACGAAGGCGTTTCGGCCTACCCACAAGCAGTCACCGGGCAAATGCTGCACAACTTTGTCAGCGGCGGTGCGGCGATCAGCGTGTTGGCCCGGCAGTTGGGCGCGCAGTTGGATGTGGTGGATCTGGGCACGGTCACGCCGATGCTGGAGCTGGAGGGTGTGCGTCATTTGCAGTTGGGCGCAGGTACGGCCAATTTTGCGCTGGGCCCGGCGATGTCCGACAGCCAAGGATTAAAAGCCTTGCAGGCGGGACGTGACAGCGTATTGCGGGCGCAGGCAGTGGGCAGTGAGCTGTTTATTGGCGGCGAAATGGGCATCGGCAACACGGCGTCTGCCAGTGCCGTGGCCAGTGCGCTGCTCGATTGCCCGGCTTCGCAGTTGACCGGGCCGGGTACAGGTCTGGATGCCGCCGGTGTGAGCCATAAGGCGCGGGTGATCGAAGGGGCGCTGGCGTTGCATGCAGGCCATCTCGATGATCCGCTGCAGACCCTGTTTCGCCTGGGTGGTTTTGAAATTGCAGCTCTGGTCGGGGCCTATGTGGCCTGTGCCCAGGAAGGCATCGTGGCGGTGGTCGACGGTTTTATCTGCACCGTCGCGGCGATGGTCGCCGTACGTTTGAATCCTGAATGTCGAGAATGGTTGGTTTTCAGTCATCGTGGGGCTGAGCTGGGTCATCGTCATGTACTGCAAAGCTTGCAAGCCGAGCCGTTGCTCGATTTGGGCCTGCGCCTGGGTGAGGGCAGCGGCGCGGCGTTGGCGGTGCCGTTGATGCGCCTGGCGTGTGACCTGCACGGGCAGATGGCAACATTTGCCGAAGCTGCCGTTGCAGATCGTCCGGCATGACAGTGCAACTGGATTTGCTGCGTCATGGCGAGACCGAGTTGGGCGGTGGTTTGCGCGGCAGCCTGGATGACGCCTTGACGCCGTTGGGCTGGACGCAAATGCGTGAGGCCGTTAAAGGCCAGGGGCCGTGGGATCGGATTGTCAGTTCGCCGTTGCAGCGTTGCGCATTGTTTGCCCGGGAGTTGAGCGCACAGCTCGATTTGCCTGTGTCGTTCGACAAGAACCTGCAAGAACTGCATTTTGGTGCCTGGGAAGGGCAGAGCGCCGCGGCGTTGATGGAAGTCGATTCAGAAGCTCTAGGTCTGTTCTGGGCGGATCCCTACGCTTTTACCCCGCCCGACGGCGAGCCGGTACTTGAGTTTTCGGCGCGGGTGTTGTCTGCCGTCAGCCGTATGCAGCAGGAATTTTCCGGTGAACGGGTACTGGTGGTGTGTCATGGCGGAGTGATGAAGCTGCTGCTGGCTCAGGCCCGCGGCTTGCCCCGCGAGCAATTGCTGCAGGTGCCGGTGATCCATGGCGCGCTGTTCGGGTTGCAGGTTGGCGCGAAGGGTCAGTTGACCGAGGTCGTCGGCTAATGTTGCCGTTCTGGATTGCCTTGCAGTTTTTAAGCAGCTTGCCGATTCGCTTGCCGGGTATGCCGCAGCCCCAGGAACTGGGGCGTTCACTACTGTTTTATCCGCTGGTGGGGCTGCTGTTTGGTCTGCTGCTGTGGGGCCTCAATGGATTGCTGGCCGATGCGCCATTGATGCTGCATGCGGCTTTGCTGCTGACGGTTTGGGTGCTGCTCAGTGGCGGGCTGCATCTGGACGGTCTGGCCGACAGTGCAGATGCCTGGCTGGGCGGCTTTGGTGACCGCGAGCGCACGCTGACCATCATGAAAGATCCGCGCAGCGGGCCGATTGCGGTGGTGACGCTGGTGTTGGTGTTGTTACTCAAGTTCTGTGCGTTGCTGGCGTTACTTGAGCAGCGCAACGGCGCAGCTTTGCTGATCGTGCCCTTGATCGGGCGCAGTGCCTTGCTGGCGGTGTTCCTGACCACGCCATACGTGCGTGCCGGTGGTTTGGGCCAGGCGCTGGCCGACCATCTGCCACGCAAGGCGGGCTGGTGGGTATTGGGGCTGGGTGCCGTGGCCTGTGTGGTGTTGGCCGGGTCTGCCGGGCTGTGGGCATTGGCGCTGGCAGCCGTAGGGTTTGTATGGCTGCGCCGGGTGATGATGCGCCGTTTGGGCGGCACCACAGGCGATACCGCTGGGGCGTTGCTGGAGTTGCTTGAAGTGCTGGTGCTGGTGGGATTGGCGCTGATGCAGCAATGACCTGACGCTTGCTTCGCGAGCAGGCTCGCTCCCACAAAGAAGTAAGTTCTGTATTAAATCTTGATTCTATTTTATTGCGGGTATATACATACAAAATGTTACCAACCCAGTGTTTATGTACCAATCTGCGGCGTGCGGCACGTGGCGTGAGCAGGCATTACGACGGCGCTCTCGATGGCTTCGGGATCAACGTTGCCCAGTATTCTTTGCTGTGTAATCTCAAGCGTCTTGATCAACCGAGCATCTCCAGCCTGGCAGAAGCCATGGGGCTGGATCGCAGTACGTTGGGGCGTAACGTGCGAGTGCTTGAGGGTGCAGGCCTGCTGAAGATGACTGAGGGCGCTGACCAGCGTAACCGGCTGGTATGCCTGACTGAGGCGGGCGATCAGTGCTTGAAGGCCGCCTTGCCTGCCTGGGAAGCGGCACAACAGCGCTTGATGGACCGTTTGGGTGAAACCAAGCGTGCACAACTGTTACAGCTATTGGATGAGTTGGCAGGTACTGACTAAAAGCCAGTAGCTCGATTATAAATGGGTATATACCCGCTCCCGGAGAACAACAATGACATCGGTGTGGCGTAACAGCGGTTGGGTCCTTCTTGGCAGCGCACTTATTTTGGCGTTGTCGTTAGGTGTAAGGCATGGATTCGGGCTGTTTCTACCGCCCATGAGTGCGCAGTTTGGCTGGGGGCGTGAGGTTTTTGCATTTGCTATCGCCTTGCAGAACTTGATCTGGGGACTGGCTCAGCCTTTCACTGGGGCACTGGCAGACCGCTTTGGTGCCGCCAAGGTAGTGATCGTCGGCGGTGTGCTGTATGCCGTGGGTCTGCTGTTTATGGGGTTGTCGGATTCACCGTTGTCGCTGTCCTTGAGCGCGGGGCTGTTGATCGGGATCGGTCTGTCCGGCACCTCGTTTTCGGTGATCCTGGGCGTGGTCGGTCGCGCATTACCTGCTGAAAAACGCAGCATGGGCATGGGGATCGCCAGCGCTGCGGGCTCATTTGGTCAATTTGCCATGCTGCCCGGCACTCTTGGTTTGATTGGCTGGCTCGGTTGGTCGACGGCGCTGCTGGTGTTGGGTGTGCTGGTGGCGCTGATTGTGCCGCTGGTCAGCATGCTCAAGGATCGTCCGTTACCCAATCTTGGCGGCGAGCAAACCCTTAAAGAGGCACTGCGTGAGGCGTGTTCGCACTCAGGCTTCTGGCTATTGGCCTTTGGCTTTTTTGTTTGCGGCTTTCAGGTGGTCTTTATCGGTATCCACCTGCCGGCTTATCTGGTGGACCAGCACTTGCCCGCAACGGTGGGCACCACCGTGCTGGCACTGATTGGCCTGTTCAATATTTTTGGGACTTACACCGCCGGTTGGCTAGGTGGGCGCATGTCCAAGCCGCGCTTGTTGACGGCGTTGTATCTGGCGCGGGCCGTAGTGATCGTATTGTTTTTGTGGGCACCTGTGACGCAATTCAGTGCGTACCTGTTTGGCATGGTCATGGGCTTTTTGTGGCTGTCGACGGTGCCGCTGACCAATGGCACGGTGGCCACCATGTTTGGCGTGCGTAACCTGTCGATGCTGGGCGGCATCGTATTCCTCTTCCATCAGCTGGGAGCATTCCTGGGCGGCTGGCTGGGTGGCGTGGTCTATGATCAGACCGGTAGTTACGCTCTAATCTGGCAAGTGTCGATTTTGTTGAGCCTGTTGGCGGCCGCGCTGAACTGGCCGGTGCGTGAGCGTCCGGTAGCCCGCTTGCAGGCGCAGGGGAGTATGGGGTGAATTCATCAACCTTGATCTGGTTAGGTGCAGTCAGTACCGGTGCGTTGCTGCTGGCTCTGATCTGGTGGGGCTGGCATCAGGGTGGGTTAGCCTTGATGCAGTTGGGTATGGGTGCTTGCTAGTGCAGCAGCGGGTGAGTAAGTTCTGAGCCTGCCACTTTTTTAAGGACACCGATGATGCTCAAGCGCTGGATTGCGATGCCTGTACTGCTGTTGGCCTGCGCCGGTTCGGTGTGGGCGGCAGAATGCCCGCCTTTGCTGGAGGGCTCATTGCCCAAATTGCGGGCCAAGGAATCGATCGATCTGTGCCAGCGTTTTGCTGGTAAGCCGCTGTTGATCGTCAATACGGCGAGTTTTTGCGGCTTTGCCCCGCAGTTCAAGGGGCTTGAAGCGCTTAATCAGCGCTACAAGGGGCAAGGGCTGGAGCTGATTGGTGTGCCGTCGGATGACTTCAAGCAAGAGGCCAAGGACGGCGAGGAGACGGCCAAGGTTTGTTACGTCAACTATGGCGTTACCTTCACCATGATCGATCCGCAGCATGTACGCGGGCCTGACGCGGCGCACATGTTCAAGGTGCTGGCTGAGCAGAGCAGCGCTCCGAAGTGGAACTTCTATAAATACGTGGTTGATCGCCAGGGCAATGTGATTGCCAGCTTCTCCAGTCTGACCAAGCCTGATAGTCCGGAATTGATCGAGGCTATCGACAAGGCCATTGCTTCAAAACCTTGAGTCGCAGCCATTAAAAATCCCCGCCTCGGTAACGAGAGCGGGGATTTTTTTGATTCGGTGGGCGAGGGGTTAGCCTCGCGGCGAATCAGAACTTGTAGGTTGCACCTACAGCAAAACCGTTAGCGCTGTTTTCATATTTGGCGCTGTATTCGTTAAGCGCGTTCTGGTCGTGAACCTTGACCGACTCTTCCTTCAGGTAGGAGTAAGCCGCATCAATAGTCAGGTTTTCGTTGACGGCATAACCGGCACCTAGGCTGAAGATTGTACGGTCACCGGTAGGAATACGTGGCGAACGGTTGGTGTTGTTGGTTGGCGACTGATCCCAGGTCAGACCGGTACGAACTACCCACTGCTTGTTCAACTGGTAGGAAGTACCAATGGCGTATGCCCAGGTATCATGCCAGTTCTGTTCTTCCTTAATGGAGCCGAACAGTTGCGAACCGACTGCACCCGAAGCACCGGGGCTAACACCGTCGTTGTTAATGGTGATGTCTTTCAGGCGACTCCAGCGGGTCCAGGTGGAGCCAGCATAGAGTTTCCAGGCATCGGACAGGTCTTGAGTGACGGACAGGTCGTAGGACTCGGGAGTATCGATAGATAGCGACGCGTCATAACGATTGCTTTTCATCAATGCCGCAGGGGTATTGGCCCCAGCCGTCACATTGGTATGGCCTTCAAGCTTGTAGCTGACCTTGGAGTGATAGGTAAGACCAATGCGGGTGGTGTCTGTTGCTTGCACCAGAACGCCGATGTTGAAGCCCAGGGCAGTATCGGTGCCTTTGACTTTTACATTGGTGTCGCCGAACGCGGGGTTAAGCACGGTCAGGTCGGACTCCAGCGTACCGCTGATACGGTTGATGGTCGGACCGAAGCCCACCGATACCCTGTCGTTGAATGCATAGCTGACGGTAGGTTGCAGGGTGACAACCTTTACTTCGCTTTTCTTGCCGAAGGCACGACCCTGGAAGCCGCCTTCATAGTCGGTAACCAGGCCGAAAGGTGCGTAAACACCAAAGCCTACAGCCCACTGGTCATTCAACTTGTTGGTATAGAAGCCCATAGGAACGCCGGTGAACGGCACCATGTCACCTTTATTGGTGCCAGGGTATTTGCCTTGGCCATCCTTGATATCGGTCGAAGCGTCGATGACGGCGATACCGCCAGTCACTTGTTGGCCGCTCAGGCGGGACATACCGGCAGGGTTACCAAAAACGGTGCTGGCATCATCGGCAGAAGATGAGCGACCTGCGAAACCGGT
Organism: Pseudomonas fragi; assembly: GCF_025426255.1. GTDB lineage: Bacteria > Pseudomonadota > Gammaproteobacteria > Pseudomonadales > Pseudomonadaceae > Aquipseudomonas > Aquipseudomonas kulmbachensis. The sequence goes on from NZ_CP104861.1 coordinate 1,248,676, forward strand.
CCCCATACCGCTTACGCTTTGTTCGTTAAGTGCGAAGCCGCTGGCGAAAATCTGGCTGGAAGCCAAAGTGACAGCGAGGCCAAGTGTGGTCTTGAGCATTACTTTTTTCATTATTAGAACTCCTTATGATCACCGGAGGAAAACTACCAACATTTTTGTAGAAGCGCTATAGGCTAAATCGCAGACGATAGCGATGTTTTGTAGGACAATCCGACCGGTTTGAGGTTATTTGCAGAATTTCAGGATTATAGAAATCTCAAGTCACAAGGTTGAAAGGAGAAACACAGGTGCGCCAAGCCTGTGCGAAATCGCGTAAACGCCCATGTGGTTCAAAGGCTTGACGCCAGATTCTTGCCATCCCGAGCAGGTCGTCAGCGGCAGGAATAGCTATTTTCTGTTGTTCGATAAGAAGCCAGGCAATGGCGGTGGCATAACGTAAATTAACCGTGAGTTCCAAGTGAGGGCTGCGCAAGAATGCGTGCTGGCTGGCTAGGCCGCGAACCAGGCTCGCCAGGTCTGGGTCATGGGCAAGGTATTCCTCCCACAAGGCGGCATGCCGAGGTTCGCGTATGCAATAGAGGCCGTGACCTCGTCGGTCATGCAGGGCCGAGCCCAAGCTTGATTGGCTGGCCGCAATACCCAACAACAGAGCTTCTGCATCCGGGTTGTTTTGGCCCAGATACAAAAGCGTTGGCCGAATTACGTAAAGGCTCAACTCCCTGGCTGCGATACCCATAAAGTCCTCGGGGCCTGAAAATGACCAGCGATACCCAGAGCTTGGCAGCATGAATCGAGAGGGTTCGCCGGAAGCGGGTTGTGCCGCTCGAGTTGAAGTGTAGTGTCATATCTTTGCTGTAACGGTCTGTTTTTAAATCATTTCAGGCTTCGAGCTGTTGGTTATATATCCGCAAGGACTTAAGCAATGCCGAATGTTTCTTAAATTGCAGGCAACAAAAAGCCCTGCTGATCAGGCAGGGCTTGTTGTGTAGCGCTCAGGCTTTCAGGCTATCAGGGCCTGGCGAGTACGCTCGATCACAGCTTGCAGAGGTGCTGCGCTGGAGTATTGATCGGGGTACAGGCGTTCGCTGTGACGAGCGATGCCGTGTTCGTTGACCAGAGTAAAACTGAAGCATCCTTTGCGAGCGGCCATAATCAGGCAGTTCATTGGAGCAAAGGCGTTGGTTAGGGTGCGAATGGCATCCTGAGTATGGATTTGAGTAGACATAGTTATTAGGTGTTCCTACAAATGACACGGTTTAGAACCGTGCTGCGTTAAAACGTTCCAGTGACGTCGAGCCATTCTTTGGCTGGACGAAGAACCTGACTGGAACAAAGCCGCCAGTTGTAGCGCATTAAGTATGTGGCGCTTGGGCTGGCAGGTAGGTACTTAGGAGGGCAGGCAGTCACAACAGGAGCTAAGGTTCCGTGCTCCGGGTGAAGATCCTGATCAATTTGCAGGTTGGTTCGGTCAGAGTAAAAGAACTTCGCGATACCCTGTGCGTTTGTGCAAAGGCCGTATCGTCGCAAGGTTTACCTGGAAACCATCTAGGGGGTCGATCCCGTTTTTCAGCGCTTCTTCTTTGCTTTACGCAAGGTGGCTGCAGGGATTTGTTCGGCCCGAATTGACTTTCAGCTTGGTACTAACGCTGCGGATACTAACTGGTTGAATTTTTAAACGCAAGTGTGCTAGCGAAAAATACATTCTGTAGCCTCTATTCAGGCTGGCAAAACCTGCTGGTCTCGCCAAGTCCGGCGGGTATTTATCTACGGTATTAGCCCACTTTTGATAATTTGCCAGCGCACCTCGAGCAGGGGGGGATCGCTGACAAACGCCCTTGATGACGCGCCGTAGCGGTGCGTAGACCTGCGTTTCATGCTCGGTTACGGTCCGCTTTGTTGCTCTGAATGTGAACTTGTGCACATTTGCAGTGCTGCTGACAAAATCAGCGCAGATACCCGTATTGAAGTCTTCCTAGCCTGTCCTGTAAATTTAAGTCAATGAAAAACATCGTTTTTTTTAATTGGTGAAAAAATCGACAGTTTGACCGTAGCCCCCGTAGGGTGGGCGTTTGCGGAGCTTAAAGCGGGGTTGTCCACTGACTTATCCACAGGTTCTGTGGATTGTCCCAAGCGCTTGCTCTAGATCAAGGGTGTAGACTTTTTTCGACTTTACCCAAACGAAAAAAGGAGTAGAGTGGCGCGCCTTCTGTTCTGCCCTACAGTGTCGTATGAAGTTCCGCACAGCTACTTCCTCTGTTACTCGCCCCAATACACCTACTGAAGCTCCCAAGCGCTTTTCTTTGCGGGTTGCTATCTGGCTGCTGGATAACCCTCGTCTGAGCGCTAACCCTAGCGTCAAGCACGTGGCAGGTCATTTGCTCAAACAACCTGCGCGCCAAGGTGTGGTGCTGGCGCAGAGCCGTTTGGGTCAGTTGATGTGCCGTGAGTGCGGCAGCGCCCGCGATCAACGTATCGGCCATGAATTGCTGCGCCTGGCAGCCCGTGCCGGCGACCGTGTTGCCCAGCAGGAATTGAACAAGACCGAAGACTGAACTGTCTTCGGCGCTGACTGTTGGTTAACCTTGCTCTTTTACCTCGTGTGGAGGGGTTATGGCCCTGGATCTGAGCAGTCTGTTGCTTGGCCTGGCAGTAGCAGGCGTGCCGTTGTTGGCGTTTATCTGGCAGTTGCAGCGCCGTGCCAGTGGTCATCACGCTGAGCTTGCGTTGCTCGGTGAGCGTCTTGCTACAGCCCAGCTATCCCAGGAAGGCCTGAGTGCCCAGCTGGATGCCTGTCGCGACGAAGTCAGTGATCTGGGGCAGGCCAATGCGGTCAAGCAAGCAGAGCTGGCTGCGCTGCGCCGTGAGGTCGAGTTGTTGCAGGTTGAGCGCGACAATGGGCGCGATGCTGCCCATGCGTGGAACCTGGAGCGCAATCAGAAAGAAATTGAGCTACGCCGCCTGGATGCCCACGCCTCTGGATTGGCTGCCGAGTTGCGCGAGCAGCAGGACAGTCATCAGCAGCGGCTCAATGACCTGCAAGGTTCGCGTGACGAACTGCGGGCGCAATTTGCCGAACTGGCGGGCAAGATTTTCGATGAGCGTGAACAGCGTTTCGCCGAAACCAGTAACGAACGCCTTGGGCAGTTGCTCGACCCCCTCAAGGAGCGCATTCAGTCATTTGAAAAGCGTGTCGAAGAGAGCTATCAGCAGGAATCGCGCGAGCGTTTTTCGCTGGGTAAAGAGTTGGAGCGTTTGCAGCAACTGAACCTGCGCCTGAGTGATGAGGCGACCAACTTGACCCGCGCCCTGAAAGGCCAGAAAACCCAAGGCAACTGGGGGGAGTTGATTCTGGAGCGGGTTCTGGAGCACGCAGGGCTTGAGAAAGGCCGCGAATACCAGACCCAAGTCAGCCTCAAGGGGCCAGACGGCGAGCGTTTTCAGCCGGACGTGCTGATCATGTTGCCGGGTGACAAACAGGTAGTAGTCGATTCCAAGGTCAGCCTGACGGCGTATCAACAGTATGTAGGTGCCGATGACGACGTGATTGGGCAGGCTGCGCTCAAACAACATGTGTTGTCGCTGCGCAATCATGTAAAGGGTCTTGCCGGCAAAGATTACAAACGTCTGGAAGGGCTTCACAGTCTGGACTTTGTGTTGTTGTTTGTACCGATTGAAGCGGCATTTTCGGCGGCGTTGCAGGCTGAACCGAATCTGTTTCAAGAGGCGTTTGATCGCCATATCGTGATCGTCAGCCCGACCACGTTGCTTGCAACGTTGCGGGTGATCGACAGCCTTTGGAAGCAAGAGCGCCAGGGGCAGAATGCCCGTGAAATTGCCGAGCGCGCGGGTTGGCTGTATGACAAGTTTGTATTGTTTATTCAGGATCTGGATGAAGTCGGCAACCGCCTGCAGCAGTTGGATAAGGCCTACAGTTCAGCCCGTAACAAGCTCACCGAAGGCCGGGGGAATCTGGTCAGTCGCAGCGAGCAGCTCAAGCTCCTGGGGGCCCGAGCCAGCAAAAGCTTGCCGGCTGATCTGCTGGAGCGGGCCATGACCGACGCTGATGGTGTGGCGCATCCAGCGGAATAACACCGAACTTCTGTAGCCGCTGCCGCAGGCTGCGAAGGGTTACGTAGCAGCCCTGGAATTTCGAAGGCTCTGCGGTCCTTGTCGCAGCCTGCGGCAGCGGCTACACCCGTTCAATTCAGAGCGGCACATGCCTGCTCAGCAGCGCTCGTAGAACCGCAGGCTTGACCGGCTTGGGCAGATACTCCAGCCCGGCCGCGTGCACCTCGGCAATCATTTCCGGTCGGCCATCGGCGCTGATCACCACGCCAGGCACCGGTTCGCCCAGCTGTGTACGCAACCAACCCATCAATTCGGTCCCGACTTCGCCGTCATCCAGGTGGTAGTCAACCAGTACCAGTTGCGGGCGCACGCCTTCATTGAGCAATACCCCGCACTCCTCACGGTTGCGGGCGGTCCATACACGGCAGCCCCAGCGTGTCAGCAGGCTCTGCATGCCGATCAGGATGCTGTCTTCGTTATCGACACACAGCACCTGAGCGCCAGTCAGGGGTTGACCGTTCTGTTCGGCAACGACTGGTTGCGGTGCGGCCTGGCTCTTGGCCATCGGCACGCTGACGCTGAACACGCTGCCAAAACCGGGCCATGAACGCACCCGCAGGGTATGTCCGAGTACGTGACACAAGCCGTCGGCAATCGCCAGGCCCAGGCCCAGGCCTTTTTCGGCACGGGTCTGGTGGCTATCGAGACGTTTGAACTCTTCGAAAATGACCTGCAGTTTGTCTTCCGGAATGCCTGGGCCGCGGTCCCAGACCTCAAGGCACAATTCGCCGCCGCGTCGACGTACACCCAGCAAAACCGGGCCCTTGGCGTAGCGAAAGGCATTGGTCAGGAAGTTCTGCAAGATTCGGCGCAGTAATTTGATATCACTGTTAACCCGCACACGGCTACCGCGAACCCTGAAGTTCAGTCCCTGTTCCTGTGCTTGTGCGGTGAATTCATTGCCCAAGGTGTCGAACAGATCGTTAATGGCGAAAGGTTTGATGTCGGGAGTTATCTTGCCGTTTTCCAGGCGTGAAATATCCAGCAGGTCGCTGATCAGGTCTTCAGCGGAGCGCAAGGAACTGTCCAGATGCCGCACCAGTTTCTGGGCTTCCGCACTCAAGCCTTCTTCCTGGTGGGAGAGGGCGGCCGAGAACAGTCGTGCCGCGTTCATCGGCTGCATCAGGTCGTGACTGACCGCGGCCAAAAAACGGGTTTTCGACTGGCTGGCTGTTTCAGCCACACCTTTGGCTTCGGTCAATGCCTGGTTCAGCTGCGACAGTTCGAACGTACGCTCGGCGACTCTTTGCTCCAGCCCTTCGTTGGCTTCCGTCAGGGCCTGTTCGGCCTCACGGAACGCAGTAATGTCGGTGAAACTCATGACGAAACCACCGCCCGGCATGGGATTGCCAATCAGCTCGATCACGCGACCATTGGGGAACAGGCGTTCGGAGGTGTGCGCCCGGCCCTGGCGCATCCAGTGCAGTCGGCGGGCCACATGCACTTCGGCTTCGCCGGGGCCGCACAGGCCGCGTTCTGCATTGTGACGAATGATGTCGGCAATCGGGCGTCCTACGCTGATCAGCCCGTCGGGATAGTTGAACAGTTCCAGATAGCGGCGATTCCAGGCCACCAGTTTGAGTGACTGGTCGACCACGCTAATCCCTTGGGTGATGTTTTCAATCGCGCCCTGAAGTAATGCGCGGTTGAACTGCAATACTTCCGAGGCTTCATCCGCAATGCGTACTACGTCCTCTAATTGCATTTCCCGGCCTTCAATGGCCGCTTTTACCACTGCCCGGGTAGAAGAAGCACCGAGTACCCCGGCCAGTAGCCGTTCAGTGTGAGCAATCCACTCGCCATTGGCGTTCTGATTAGGGTTAAAGCCTTTGCCCTGGCGGTAGGCGAAGCGAATAAAGCTCTGGTGAGCGCGTTCTTCACCGACAAAACGTGCCGCGAGGGCCAGCAGATCGTTGACTTGTACCGAGAGCATGGAACGACCGCTGGGGTGGCTGCTCAGTTCCTGGCCGATGAAGCGCCCGGCCTGCCAATGCTCCGACACGCGGGTGCGCGACAGCACCGAGACCCAGGCAAACAGGGTGAAGTTACCAGTTAGCGACAGCACCACGCCTTGAGTCAGTGGGGTGATCGACAGCCCCAGTGGATTGCTGTGCAGCCACGCCAACCCCGGGAAGTGGCTCAGGTGCCAACCAAAGCTGTGAGCGATGATCGGCAGTACCAGGGTGTAAAACCAGATAAAGGTGCCTGTCGCCAGCCCGGCAAACACCCCGCGGCGGTTGGCCTGCTTCCAGTACAGGGCGCCGAGCATGGCCGGGGCCAGTTGAGTGACGGCAGCGAAGGCGATCTGGCCGATGGTGGCGAGGCTGGCGGTGGAGCCCAGCAGGCGGTAGCTGACATAGGCCAGAAGCAGAATCACCACAATCGATACGCGACGTACCGAGAGCATCCAGTGGCGAAACACTTCAAACGGGCGCTCGGCGTTTTTGTGCCGCAGCAGCCACGGCAGCAGCATGTCGTTGGAAACCATGGTCGACAACGCAACACTGGCCACGATCACCATGCCGGTGGCCGCCGACGCGCCGCCAATAAACGCCAGTAGTGCCAATGCCGGGTGAGCTTGCGCCAGCGGCAGGCTGATCACAAACGAGTCGGGCAATACCGAGCTGGGCAGCAGCATTTGCCCGGCCAGTGCAATCGGCACCACGAACATTCCCGCCAGGATCAGGTAGGCCGGGAACACCCATTTGGCCAGTTGCAGGTCTTGCGGCTCGATGTTTTCAACCACCGTGACGTGGAACTGACGGGGCAGGCAGATAATGGCCATCATCGCGACGCCGGTCTGGACCACCATCGAAGGCCAATTGACGGTCTCTTTCCAATACTCTTCAAGTCGCGGTGCGAGCATGGCCTGACTGAACAGATCGTCGAACCCGTCGTACAGGCCATAGGTCACAAATGCGCCGACAGCGAGAAAGGCGAACAGTTTGACCAAGGATTCAAAGGCAATCGCCAGTACCATACCCCGGTGGTGCTCGGTGGCATCGAGGTTGCGTGTACCAAACAGGATGGTAAACAGCGCCAGGATCAACGTCACAATCAGTGCCGTGTCCTCGACCCGGGAACCGGTGGCGTCTGCGCCTGCCCCGATCAGCAGGTTAACCCCGAGCACAATGCCCTTGAGCTGCAGGGCAATATAAGGCAACACGCCAACCAGGCAGATCAGCGCCACCACAATGGCCAGTGACTGCGATTTACCGTAGCGGGCGGCGATAAAGTCGGCAATCGAAGTGATGTTTTCCTGCTTGCTGATCATCACCATCTTTTGCAGCACCCACGGCGCGCATACCAGTAGCAGTACCGGCCCCAGGTAAATCGGCAAAAACGCCCATAATTGTTCGGCAGCCTGACCGACGGCGCCGAAGAACGTCCAGCTGGTGCAGTACACCGCCAGGGACAGGCTGTACACCCACGCGCGAACCCGCGGCGGCAGCGGTTTGCTGCGCCGGTCACCATAAAAGGCAATGGCGAACATGATGGCCATATAGGCCAGGGCGACGGCGGCGATCAGCCCGCTGGACAACGACATGGACACTCCTGAAGGTATAAGGCGGCTGCAAGCCCGCAGCAGCAGGCTAGTCTCGCATGATGTTCGGGGCGCGTCAGTGTCGACCATGGTCGATGCGTGGCCAGGTGTCGCAGGATTTGAAGTGGTGCGCAATGATCATATATAGGCGTAATAGATAACAGTTAGAGATATTACCCGTTATATAGATATTCGATTTGGTTCTACTCTAAGCCCACCTCAAATGAGGATCAGGAGTAACCCATGACTTGCCCAAACAAAACCCAAGCCGGATTTCGGCCATTCAGCCATTTGCAGCACCCGCGTGAAGTGATTCGCCAGTTCACCCCGAACTGGTTTGCCGCGACCATGGGCACGGGGGTTTTGGCGTTGGCGCTGGCTCAATTACCGGTGCATATCCCCGGCTTGCATACCTTTGCCGAGGGGTTGTGGCTGTTTAATATCGGTTTGTTCATTCTGTTCAGCGTGTTGTATGGCGCACGCTGGGTCCTGTATTTCCATGAGGCACGGCGGATTTTCGGGCACTCCACGGTGTCGATGTTCTTTGGCACCATCCCCATGGGCCTGGCGACCATCATTAATGGTTTTCTGGTATTCGGTGTGCCGCGTTGGGGGGGCGACATGGTGCAGGTGGCCGAGGTGCTGTGGTGGATTGATGTGGCCATGGCGTTGGGCTGCGGGGTGCTTATTCCCTATCTGATGTTCACGCGTCAGGATCACAGTATCGATCAGATGACTGCAGTCTGGCTGTTGCCGGTGGTAGCAGCAGAAGTCGCGGCGGCCAGTGGCGGGCTATTGGCGCCCTACCTGAGCGATACCGTCGCGCAGTTCCATGTGTTGATTACCAGCTACGTGATGTGGGCGTTTTCGGTGCCGGTGGCGTTCAGTATCCTGACCATTTTAATCCTGCGCATGGCGCTGCATAAATTGCCCCACGAGAGCATGGCCGCGTCCAGCTGGCTGGCGCTTGGACCTATCGGCACCGGTGCCTTGGGCCTGCTGTTGCTGGGGGCCGATGCTCCGGCGATCTTCGCTGCCAATGGCCTGGCGCGGATCGGTGAAATTGCCGAAGGTCTGGGGCTGATCTCCGGGATCATTTTGTGGGGGGTTGGCCTGTGGTGGATTGTGATGGCGGTGTTAATCACGGTTCGCTACTTCCGCGCAGGCATTCCATTCAATCTCGGCTGGTGGGGCTTTACCTTTCCGCTGGGGGTGTACTCATTGGCCACCTTGCGTCTGGGCAGCATGCTGCACCTGAGCTTCTTTGATGTGGCCGGTTGTGTGCTGGTGGCGGCGCTGGTGCTGATGTGGCTGCTGGTTGGCACCCGTACCGTGCAAGGCGCTTATCGCGGTGAGCTGTTTGTATCGCCGTGTATTGCAGGTTTGAAGAAGTAAGACGTGTGCTCGGGGTCTGTGTGAAATCGGCTAATAGGCCGTGATCGCACACAGAACCCGAGCAAGGTTGTGTCCTGAGTGTTACAACGGCCCTCCAAAGAGAAAGCCCATCAGCGCAACGTGAGTACATGGATGATGAGTCACCCCTCGCAATTCAGTTTGCTAAGCAAGCGCCGCTTCCTTCCTTTCTTCGTGACCCAGTCCCTGGGTGCTCTCAATGACAACCTGTTCAAACAGTCGCTGATTCTGGCCATCCTTTTTAAGTTGAACATCGAGGGTGACCGTGGGATTTGGGTCAACCTCTGTGCGCTGCTGTTTATTGTGCCGTTCTTTTTGTTCTCGGCGCTGGCGGGGCAGTTTGGTGAAAAATACCCCAAGGACCGCCTGATTCGTCTGATCAAGCTCGGCGAAATCGCAATCATGATCGTCGCAGCCATAGGGTTTGCCTTTGATCACCTGGCGTTGATGCTGGTTGCGCTGTTTGCCATGGGTACTCATTCCGCCCTGTTCGGGCCGGTGAAGTACTCGATCCTGCCGCAAACTTTGCATCAGGACGAACTGGTCGGGGGCAATGGTCTTGTAGAAATGGGCACCTTTCTCTCGATTCTGGCGGGCACCATTGGTGCGGGAATCATGCTCTCGTCCGGCAATTACACAGTAATTGTCTCGGTAGTGATCATCTCAGTGGCAGTACTGGGTTATCTGGCCAGCCGCGCCATTCCCGGCGCACCGGCTGACACGCCGCAGCTGCGGCTGAACTGGAATATTTTCAGCGAGTCCTGGGCAACTTTACGTATGGGGTTGAATCAGACGCCTGCCGTGTCGCGCTCTGTGGTGGGCAACTCGTGGTTCTGGTTTGTCGGTGCGATTTATCTGACGCAGATCCCGGCGTACGCCAAAGAGTGGTTGTATGGCGACGAAACCGTGGTGACGCTGATTCTCACCGTGTTCTCGGTGGGTATCGCGCTGGGCTCACTGCTGTGCGAGAAACTCTCGGGGCGCAAGGTCGAGATTGGCCTGGTGCCATTTGGCTCGTTTGGCCTGACCGTATTTGGCCTGCTGCTGTGGTGGCATTCGGGGTCGATGCCGCAAAACATCCAGCCCAACGACTGGCTGAGCGTGTTGGGATTCAGTCAGGCCTGGTGGGTGTTGTTCGATATTCTCGGGCTTGGCGTATTTGGCGGCTTCTATATTGTGCCGCTGTACGCACTGATTCAGTCGCGCACAGCGCCAAGCGAGCGGGCGCGGGTCATTGCAGCCAACAACATTCTTAATGCGCTGTTTATGGTGGTGTCGGCGCTTATCACCATCCTGCTGCTAAGTGTGGCCAAGCTGACGATTCCCGAGTTGTTTCTCGTGGTGTCGTTGATGAATATCGCGGTCAACACTTACATCTTCAAAATCGTCCCTGAGTTCAGCATGCGTTTTATGATCTGGCTGCTCAGTCATTCCATGTACCGCGTGCAGCACAAGAACCTGGAACTGATCCCGGATGAAGGCGCGGCGTTATTGGTGTGTAACCACGTATCGTTTGTTGACGCGCTATTGATAGGCGGCGCGGTGCGTCGTCCGATTCGTTTTGTGATGTATTACAAAATCTACAACCTGCCGGTGCTCAATTTTATCTTCCGCACGGCGGGTACTATTCCGATTGCCGGGCGCGGCGAAGACGAGGTGATCTACGAACGGGCGTTCGACCAGATTGCCAAGTATCTGAACGATGGTGAGTTGGTGTGCATCTTCCCTGAAGGCAAGCTCACCACGGATGGGCAGATCGATGAGTTCAAGGCGGGTGTGACGCGCATTCTGGAGCGCACGCCGGTGCCGGTGATTCCGATGGCATTGCAAGGGTTGTGGGGCAGCTTCTTTAGTCGTGACCCGAACAAGGGCTTTTTTCATCGACTATGGTCGCGGGTAACGCTGGTTGCGGGTGTGCCGATAGCGGCCGGGGATGCTACGCAAAAGGTATTGCGTGAGCGGGTGATGGCGTTGCGCGGCTCTAATCGGTAAATAAAACGCAATGTGGGAGCGAGCCAGCTCGCGATGGGATCAGTTGTTAACTACGTCGATCCAATCGCGAGCAGGCTCGCTCCCACAGTTGTTGGTGTTATGCGCTGATTTTAAGGCCAACCAAGCCGGCAATGATCAGTGCAACGCTGGCCAGTCGGAACAGCGCCATCGATTCACCAAACAGGATGATCCCGGCGATTACCGTACCCACCGCGCCGACACCAGTCCAGATTGCGTAGGCAGTGCCCAGCGGCAGATCTTTCATGGCCAGACCCAGTAAGCCCAGGCTAATAACCATCGCGCCGATGGTCAGAGTTGTTGGCAGCGGACGGGTGAAGCCTTCGGTGTATTTCAGGCCGACGGCCCAGCCAACTTCAAACAGGCCAGCGAAAAACAGGATGATCCAGGGCATAAATATATCCATCAATTGATGGGGTCGTCCCCGAATAATCGCTCAACTGAGTCACGAGGTCGTCCTCGTGATGCGCAGTATAGTGCACATTATTCGTTAAAAGGGCAACCCTGTGTGTTCACTCTAGTTCGGATTTTGCTGCCGCCATGCGATCTTCTTTCTCGCTCATACGGCGGAAATACGTCGACAGCAGCGCCCCCGAGATGTTGTGCCACACGCTGAACAGCGCACTGGGTACGGCTGCCAGAGGCGAGAAGTGTGCGCTGGCCAATGCCGCGCCCAGCCCTGAATTCTGCATGCCGACTTCCAGTGCCAAGGATTTGCGTTGGGCCAGCGGCAGCTTGAACAGGCGACCTGTAAAGTAGCCGAGCAAATAGCCGAAGCTGTTGTGCAACATCACCACGGCCATGATCAGCAAGCCGGACTTGGCAATTTGTGCCTGGCTGGCCGCGACCACTGCGGCGACGATGATCACGATGCTGACCACCGATACCAACGGCAGCACGTCGACGGCAAAGCGCACGCGTGCACCAAGCAGGCGCTGGGCCAGTACGCCGAGCACAATCGGCAGCAGCACTACTTGCAGGATCGACCAGAACAGCTCCATGAACGAAACCGGCAGCCAGGCTGAAGCCAGCAGCCAGATCAGCGCCGGGGTCAACAAGGGGGCGAGGAGGGTGGTCACGGCGGCAATCGCCACAGACAGCGCAAGGTCGCCCCGTGCCAGCCAGGTCATGACATTGGATGAGGTGCCGCTTGGGCAGCAGCCGACCAGAATCACGCCAACGGCGATTTCGGGTGGCAGGTGGAATACTTGGCAGAGTAACCAGGCCACGCCGGGCATGATCACGAAATGAGCAACCACGCCCAATGCCACGCGCCAGGGATGGCGAGCGACTTCGGCGAAGTCTTCGAGTTTTAGGGTCAGTCCCATGCCGAACATCACCAAGCCCAGCAGCGGCACGATGAAGCCTTTAAGGCCGACGAACCAGCCGGGTTCAAGAAACGCCAGTACGGCGAAGATCAGCACCCAGTAAGCAAAGGTATTACCGACAAAGCGGCTTAAAGCAGCGAGTGCGCGCATGGTGTTCCTTTTTATGATTATGGTAAGTCCTGGCATGGAACCTGTAGCCGCTGCCGCAGGCTGCGCCGGGTTGCGCAGCATCCTCTGCTCTCTATATAGGAGGCGAAGGTCCTGCGGCCCTTGCCGCAGCCTGCGGCAGCGGCTACATGGATGGGGCTTTTAGATCCCCTGCGGAATCTCTTCGCCGCCCAGTGCCTCAAACAGCTGTGGCAAGAATTCGCCGAAGGTCAGCATCATCAGAGTAAAGCTGGCGTCCTGCTGGCCCAGGTCGTCGTCACCGCCGTCCTGTTCTGCCTGGTCTTGCAGCAAGTCTTCGAACTTCAGGCGTTTGACCACCAGTTTGTCGTCCAGAACGAACGACAGTTTGTCCTGCCAGGCCAACGACAGTTGAGTAACCACTTTGCCAGTGCTCAAGTGCAGCTGGATTTCGTCACTGGTCAGGTCCTGACGCTTGCAACGGATGATGCCGCCGTCTTCGTGGGTGTCGCGCAGCTCGCATTCGTCGAGAACGAAGAAGTTGTCTGCCGCTTTTTGGGTTTTGACCCACTCGGTCATGACGGCGCTTGGCGCGATTTTGACCGCGAGCGGGCGAACCGGCAGCGAGCCGATCACTTCACGCAGGGTGGAGAGCAAGTCTTCGGCACGTTTCGGGCTGGAAGCATTGACCAGAATCAAGCCCTGTTTAGGCGCGATGGCGGCAAAGGTCGCCGAGCGACGAATGAAGGCGCGTGGCAGGAAGGCCTGGATGATTTCATCCTTGAGCTGATCGCGCTCCTTCTTATAGACCTTGCGCATCTGTTCGGCTTCGATCTCTTCGACCTTTTCCTTTAATGCATCACGCACAACGCTGCTTGGCAGGATGCGTTCTTCTTTGCGGGCGGCGATCAGCAGGAAGTCCTGGCTGACGTGAACCAGCGGCGCGTCTTCGCCTTTGCCGAACGGGGCAACGAAACCGTAGGTGGCTACTTCCTGGCTTGAACACGGGCGTGCCAGTTTGGTGGCCAGTGCAGTTTCCAGCACCTGTGTATCAAAAGGCAGATCTTGGGTCAGGCGATAGATAAGCAGGTTTTTGAACCACATGGGGTGAATCACTCCTATATACAAAGACGCATTATTCGCTTGATCAGCTTAATAGGCCAACCCTGCGCTAAGCCTTTGTCACCGTTAGAAAAATTATTTTAAAAAGTGCTTGCCAGACTATAGGTCGCTACGTAGAATGCGCGCCACACCGAGAGTGAAAGGGTGATTAGCTCAGCTGGGAGAGCATCTGCCTTACAAGCAGAGGGTCGGCGGTTCGATCCCGTCATCACCCACCATTCGCTCACAGTGTTACGCGCAGCGGTAGTTCAGTCGGTTAGAATACCGGCCTGTCACGCCGGGGGTCGCGGGTTCGAGTCCCGTCCGCTGCGCCATTTTTTGTACCACAAGCCCCTTGAACGCTTGTGGTTAGGTTAAACCAGCTGAATGCAGGTTTTTCCTGAAAGGCTTCGATTTTGTAGTTCGCTACGAAATCAAAGATGCAGGGCGTTGGAAACGGTTGTTTTTAAGGGTTTTGAAAAAAACTTAAATAAAAACAACCACTTACACGAAAAGTGTGAGAGAATGCGCCCCGCAACGAGAGTGAAGTAAAGGGTGATTAGCTCAGCTGGGAGAGCATCTGCCTTACAAGCAGAGGGTCGGCGGTTCGATCCCGTCATCACCCACCACTTACTTTCAGTGTTACGCGCAGCGGTAGTTCAGTCGGTTAGAATACCGGCCTGTCACGCCGGGGGTCGCGGGTTCGAGTCCCGTCCGCTGCGCCATATTAGAGTCACAAGCCCCTTGAACGCTTGTGATACGCAAAGAAGCCTGCCTAGTGCAGGCTTTTTTGTGCGCGTGTGTTTTGTCGGTTATCCAAAAACCTGTAGATACTCTGTTTCAGATCAAGCCTCCTGTGGGAGCGAGCCTGCTCGCGAACTGAACTTCGCGAGCAGGCTCGCTCCCACTATTTAGGTATCTCAAGCTGCTGCTGCAGAGGTTTTCTTAGAAATCCCAGCGCGTGCTGACCATTACGTTGCGCGGATCACCGTAGTACGACGAGTTGTAGAAACCGATGTTGGTGTAATACGCCTTGTCGAACACATTGTTCAGGTTGACGGTGGCCGACAGGTTTTTCGAGATCTGATAACGCGCCATCAGATCAACCAGCCAGTACGGGTCCTGGGAGAACTTCTCCTCGGTGCCGCCTTTGTTCCAGTTGCTCAGCATCTGCCAGCCCGTGCCCTGCCAGCGAACGCCGCCGCCCAGGGTCAGTTTGTCGAGATCACCGGTCAGCTTGTAGCGGGTGTACAGGTTGATCTGGTCTTCAGGTTCCCAGGTCGAGACCTTTTTACCGCCCTGATCACGGCTGATCTTGTGTGTATAGCCCGCCTGCAATTGCCAGCCGGGCATCAGCTCGCCAGAAATTTCTGCTTCGTAACCTTTGGTCGTGGCCTTGATGCCTTTGTAGGCGTAGTCAATGTCCGGATTGGTCGGGTTGCCGTTGTAGGCTGTGTCTGCTTCAGGGCGGTTGTCTTGATGCACTTCGAAGTACGCCAGGCTTGAATTCAGACGTCCGTCAAAGAACTCGCCTTTTAGGCCCAGCTCATAGTTGGTGCCTTCATCGGGCTCAAGCATCTTGTTGTCGCGGTCGCGATAGTACGACTGCGGCAGGAAAATCTCGGTATAGCTGGTGTAGGCAGAAATATTGTCGTTGATGTCGTAGATCAGGGCGGCATAAGGCAGCACTTTGCCCGTGTCTTTGGCGTGGCTGGTGCCGGTCAGGGTGTAGTTGGCCACTCGGGTGCCGAGCATCAGCTTCAGGTCGTCGGTCAGGCTGAAGCGGCCGGTCACGTATGTACCGGTCTGACGAGTCGTCTCATCATTGTACGAAGTGACATTGCCCCAGTCGGGCTCAAGGCTGTCGCCTTTCCAGTTGTAGTAGTCATAGGCGTTGTTGACCATATTGGCGTTGGTGTAGTCCTTGCCGGTCCAGTGTGACTTGGAGACCGAACCGCCAATGACCAACTCATGCTCGCGCCCTAGCAGGCTGAACGGGCCGGTGGCAAACAGGTCACCGCTGTCGCTGACATATTCGCCGGTGTACTTGCGGGCCAGCATTTTTGCCAGGCCGGTGGTCGCATCCGGGTCGAGCAGCGCGCCGAGAGGGGCGTTATAGCCGTTGATCTGGTGGTTGTATTGGCCTTTGACTACCCAGCCATTGTCAAAGTTGTGTTCCAGGGTCGAGAACACCGTGCGGGTGTACTGCTTCCAACTGCTCCATTTCGCGCCGTTGTTAAACGAGCGTGGAGTGCTGATTCGGTCACCTTTGGAGTTGAACAGCGAAGCGCTGCCCGACCAGCTTGAGCCTGTAGGGTTATTGTCCTGATAGTCGGCGCCAAGGGTCAGCAGGGTGTCAGGAGTCAAGTCCACTTCAAGAATGCCGTAGTAGACCTCGCTGTCGCGCTTGTAGTGGTCCATGAACGAGTGCTTGTCCTGATAGGCCGCTACGGCCCGGCCCCGCACATTGCCGCTTTCGGTTAATGGCCCGCTGACATCGATCTCGGAACGGTAGTTGTCCCATGAACCTGCGCCCACATCGATATGGGCCTTGAATTCGCGAGTGGGTTTTTTACGCACCATATTGATCGTGCCACCCGGACCGCCCGCACCGGTGAGCAGGCCGGTTGCACCCTTGAGAATCTCGACCCGGTCATAGATCGCGGTGTCGGTCAGGGTGTGCCCGGCAGAATATTGTGGGTCTTGCAGGATCGGGATGCCGTCGTACTGAAAGTTCTTGATCGCAAAACCACGGGAATAATAGCTGGTGCGATCACTGTCGTAGGTGGCCACAGTGATGCCAGGGGTGTGACGCATCACGTCATCAATTGAGTTGAGGCCGAAATCGTCCATCGCCTGGCGCGTCACTACGGAAATCGACTGCGGTGTTTCTCTGGGCGTCAGCACCATGCGGGTTGCGGTTGCGATGGAGCCGGGGGTGTAGGAGCCGCTGCCTTCGGTAATAGTCCCGAGTTGGTTGGCGCTGACTTGTGTGGCGCCCAATTCCAGGGCACCGCCGACTGCGGGCAGGGCGTTGAGCATGTAGCCATTTGCACTTTTGACTGCGGTATAACCGCTACCGCGCAGCAATGCCTCGAATCCGCTCTGTTCGTTATAGGCGCCCTGCAAACCGGGTGTCGACTGGCCTTCCAGGTCGCTCGACTGAAAAATAATCGCCACACCGGCCTGTTGCGCAAAGCGATTAAGGGCGCTGCTCAACGGGCCTGCGGGAATGTCGTAGCGTTGCACAGACGCCGATTGCGCCTGAGCAGTCGAAGCGCATACCAGTCCAGTTGTCGAAGCAACAACCAAGTGAATGGCCAGGGCTAGCGGCGTGCAGGTACGAGGCCTGAAGCGTCCTCGAGATGTGTAGGAAGTCAGCATGAAAGGCGCAGTCCTTTATGAGTCGATGTATCTAACTTGACGGCTGACTCGAGAAAAGCGGAACGAATGGGAATTATTATTTTTTAGGCGGTTGCAGTTGGCTGATCACAATCAGCCACGGGGTATAGGTTTTGATCTGCAGGGGCAGGGTTTCGGCGATCAGTTGCAGCGCCCGGTCGGTATCGTCCAGGGGCAGTACGGCCGAGATGCGCAGGTCGGCCAGGGATTTGCGATCAAACTGCAGATGGCCGCGTCGATGACGGGAGATTTCATCGAGAACCTGGGGCAGGGGCTGATTTTCAACCACCAATTGATGGCGCTCCCAGGCTTGATTGATGCTGGCCGGGGAGATAGCCCCACCGAGTTCGACCGAGTCGCTGCGAATCAGGGCCTGTGAACCGGCTCCCACTTCCAGGGTTTGTTGCTCGTTTGCACTTTGCGCCGCGACCCGAGACTGCAACATGCTTAGCACCGTGGTATCGCCCTGGCGTTTGACCACGAAGCGGGTGCCCAGGGCGCGCATGCTGCCTTGGGCGGTCTGTACGAAAAAGGGGCGGGAATTGTCATGGGCGACGTCGACCAGTACTTCACCCTGGAGCAATTCGATACGCCGCTCCTGACCGTCAAAATGGACGTTGAGCGCGGTGGTGCCGCTCAGGGTAATGGTTGAATTGTCAGCCAGGCGCTGGGTCTTCCAGTCAGTGGGGCCGGTACTGATATCGGCCATCCACTGCTCTGGATAATGGCTTTTCATGACCAGCGTGATCGGCACTGCCAGGCAACCGGCAATCAACAGCGCGCGCAGGATCTGTTTGCGTTGGGTTGCTGGTTTTCGCCCGTTGAATGCTGCGTTCAGAGCCGCTTTGGCCGGGGCCGATTGCTCACGCAATGACTGCAGGCGGTTGATCACTTCCTGCATGCGCAGGGCCGCCGCTGCGTGCTGTGGGTTTTGTTGTTTCCAGCACTCGAATTGCGCGCGCAACGCATCGCTGAAGTCTTCTTCGTGCAGACGAAGAATCCATTCGGCGGCTTGTTCATCAATACTTTGGCGCTGCTCGGACATGGCTGGATCAGGTGTCCAGGCTATGGCTGCAATGCAGCAAGGCCTGGATCAAATACTTGCGCACCGTGCGGTCAGACAATTCCAGTTGTCGGGCAATCTCGCTTTGGGTCAGGCCGTCCAGGTAATACAGCACAAAAGCCTGGCGCGCTTTGTCCTGCATGCCCTCCAGAATAAATGCGATCTGTTCCAGAGCTTCCAGTGTCGTGAGAATCTGCTCGGGTGATTGAAAACCCTCGAGTGCTTCAGCGGTTAGGGCAAGCTCTTGCAGGTAGGCGTTTTCTATTTGTTTACGGCGCACCTGATCAATGATCAGTCGGCGTGCTGTAGTGCTCAGAAAGGCTCGGGGTTCACGCAGTGTCGCCACAGACTCGCGGGCATTGAGGATTCGGGTGAAGGTGTCCTGTGCCAGATCGGCGGCATTCTGAGCGCAACCGAGCTTTCTGCGCAGCCAGCCAAACAGCCAGCCATGATGCTCGCAGTACAGTTCTGTAATGGCGGCCTGGTAGGGCGGTTCACCCGAAGACATAGGACATTGCCTAAACGTTATTGAGAATAATTACCAATTCTTAACGAAAGTCGTGGGTAAACGCAAGTTGAGCGATGGGCAGGAACAAAGAACTCAGTAGCAGCTGCCGAAGGAACGAGGCTGCGTTCGGCGGCGCAGCCGTCGTAATACTTGGGTGCTGGTTCTAAATGACACACCGCAGAGCCTGATTTCACGACGGCTGCGCCGCCGAACGCAGCCTCGTTCCTTCGGCAGCTGCTACGAGGATCTGCGTGCCTACAGGGTTGTCTAGTTTTTCGCGATCAAGTTGCCGGCATGCAGCCCGCATTCTTTTTGCGTGGCTTCTTCCCACCACCAGCGGCCTTCGCGTTCGTGCTGGTTGGGCAGTACCGGGCGGGTGCATGGCTCGCAGCCGATGCTGATAAAGCCGCGCTCATGCAGGCTGTTGTAGGGCAGCTCCAGCATGCGGATATAGCCCCAGACCTCTTCGCTGGTCATCTGTGCCAACGGGTTGAATTTGTACAGCGTGCGCTCGGGTGTCGAGAACGCGCCGTCGATTTCCAGCGCGGCCACCTGGCTGCGGGTGCCAGGGCTCTGATCGCGGCGCTGGCCGGTGGCCCAGGCTTTGACTGTCGACAATTTGCGGCGCAGCGGCTCGATCTTGCGCACGCCACAGCATTCGCCGTGCCCATCCTTGTAGAAGCTGAACAGGCCCTTTTCCTTGACGAAGGGTTCAAGCTTGCTTTGATCAGGCGAGATCAGTTCGATCTGGATCTTGTAGTGCTCGCGCACTTGCTCGATAAACCGGTAGGTCTCGGGGTGCAGGCGGCCGGTGTCGAGGCTGAACACCTTGACGTTCTTGTTGAGCTTCCAGGCCATGTCCACCAGCACCACGTCTTCGGCGCCGCTGAAGGAGATCCAGAGTTCGTCGCCAAAGTGTTCAAAGGCGAGTTTGAGTATGTCTTGCGGGGACTTGCTGGCGTATGTCGCTGCGAGTTCGGCGACGTCAAACGGATGGCTCATCAGGCGGCTTCCTACAGTGAATGGCGCTTGGCGCTCTCTAGTGACGCGATCTTAGCAAAAAGCGCGGGCTACAGGGTTTGCAGCGTATCGAGCAGCACCTTCACCTTGGTGATCGATTCCTGGTACTCGTCCTGCCAGTCGGAGTCGGCCACAATGCCGCCGCCGCCCCAGCAACTGACCTGTCCGTCCTTGACCAGCAGGCTGCGGATGGCGATGGAGCTGTCCATTTCGCCACGCACGTCCAGGTACAGCAGCGAGCCGCAGTAAATACTGCGCCGGGTTGGCTCCAGCTCGTCGATGATCTGCATGGCGCGGATTTTCGGAGCGCCGGTGATCGAACCGCCGGGGAAGCTGTCGCCGATCAGATCCAGTGCGTCTTTGCCGTCGGCCAGCTCGCCGATAACGCTGCTCACCAAATGATGCACGTTTGGGTAGCTTTCGAGGTTGAACAGTTCAGGCACGCTCACCGAGCCGGTGCGGCAAGTGCGCCCCAGATCATTGCGCAGCAAGTCGACGATCATCAGGTTTTCCGCGCGGTCCTTGGGGCTGGCCAGCAGTTCGGCGGCGTTGGCCGCATCTTCGCTGCTGTCTTTGCCCCGTGGGCGAGTACCTTTGATCGGCCGGGTTTCGACTTGATTCTGGCTGACTCGCACAAAGCGCTC
Organism: Pseudomonas fragi; assembly: GCF_025426255.1. Classification (GTDB taxonomy): domain Bacteria; phylum Pseudomonadota; class Gammaproteobacteria; order Pseudomonadales; family Pseudomonadaceae; genus Aquipseudomonas; species Aquipseudomonas kulmbachensis. Next base: position 1,268,963 of record NZ_CP104861.1, read on the forward strand.
CGGTGACAGGCTGAGGATAGCGTTGTCGCCCGTCAGGCTCATAAAGCCTGAAAACGGTGTCGGGCAGGCTGCCCGCAAGGCGCAATAGGCAGTCCATGCATCGCCCTGGCACTGGGCGCTGAAACGCTGGGTGTAATTGACCTGATAACAGTCGCCCGCCTGGATATAACGATGGATCTGCTCAAGTGCCTGCTCGTACTGGCTGGCGCTGATATCCGGTTGCATGGGCTGCTTGAGCCTAAAAGGCGCATTGCACGCGTGTGAGGCGTGGCTGAACAACTGGATCAGGCGCTCACGCTCTTGTGTCTCGAGGCGTGGGTGAAATACAAGCTGGCTGGTAGCTGCATGATGGTCACTGATCAGCGCCCAGGCATGCAGGCCCAATTGCGCTTCGGGCAGTTGCAGGTCGTTGTTGGCCTGCGCTGGCAGGTGCTCAAGCAGGCGGCCGAAGTCGTAACTGAGATAGCCGATCAGGCCGCCAGCGAAAGGCAGTTCATACGGCGCGGGCAGTACGGCATGGCCCAGTTGCTTCAGGTTGTCGCGCAGGCGCTGTAGAAACCCCCGACCGGTTTCTCCGGCCTGAACCCGCAGTTCCTGAAGTGGCCATGCGCTCATCAGGTCATAACGGCCACGCTCGGCAGTGGGGCGGCCGCTGTCGAGCAGCACGGCACCGGGCGCATGACGAATCGCCGAAAAGTACGCGCCAGGGTTGGCGTGGTAAGGCAGGGGGTGTACGGAGCAGGTCAACATGCGAAGCAAATCAGCCATCGGAGCGGGGGGGCTGATTGTAGTCCTGTGCAGGACTGCAAATCTATGTGGATCGCAGCTAGAGAGCGCCACAAACCGTTGTAGCAGCTGCCGAAGGAACGAGGCTGCGTTCGGCAGCTGCTACGGTTTTCGCGATTATTCGGATTGGTGAATATGCCCGAACAACTCCTGGGCAAAGCGCACGCGCTCTTCAGGGGATTCCTTGATGCCTTTGGCCGCCAGTTCTTCGATGTGGGCTTCTACCGCATGGGTGCGCAGGGTCAGGCCGCAGTCGTTGGCAATCTGGATATTCAGCCCGGGGCGGGCGTTGAGCTCCAGAATCAGCGGGCCTTTATCCTGATCGAGCACCATGTCGACACCGATATAACCCAGGCCGCACAACTCATAACAACCGGCCGCCAGCTTCATGAAACCGTCCCAGTTGGGCAGTTGCACGCCGTCTACTGCGTTGGTGGTGTCCGGGTGTTTGCTGATGATGTTGTTCAGCCAGGTGCCACGCAGAGTCAGGCCGGTAGCCAGATCGACACCCACTCCGATTGCGCCTTGGTGCAGGTTGGCCTTGCCGCCCGACTGACGGGTCGGCAAGCGCAGCATGGCCATCACCGGGTAACCCATCAATACGATGATGCGGATATCCGGCACACCTTCGTAGCTGATGCTTTTGAAGATCTGGTCCGGTGTGACCCGGTATTCGATCAGCGCCCGATCACGGTGACCACCCAGGGAGTACAGGCCAGTCAGGATGCTGGAGATCTGATGTTCGATTTCTTCATGGCTGATGATCTTGCCCGAGACCGTGCGAAAACGGTCTTCGAAGCGATCCGCGATCACTAGAATGCCATCACCGCCAGCACCTTGTGCGGGCTTGATCACGAAGTCGCTGCGACCGCCGATGATTTCATCGAGCTTGTCGATTTCCTTCTCGGTGGAAATCACCCCATACATTTCCGGTACGTGAATACCGGCCTTGATGGCGCGTTCCTTGGTGATGATTTTGTCATCCACAATCGGGTAAAGGCTGCGTTTGTTGTACTTGAGTACGTAGTCTGCATTCCGCCGATTGATGCCCATGATGCCCCTGGCTTCGAGGGCCTTCCAGGTCTTCCAGAAGCCAAACATCAGGAGTCAGCCTTCAAGAACGCTTTGAAACGCACCAGCTCGGTCAGGCGGTAGCCGCGATAGCGACCCATTGCCAGCATAAAGCCGACCATGATCAGCAGGATCGCCGGGAAGGTAAACACGAAGTACACCAGTTCCGGGATGCTCATGACCAGGTACGCCAAAGTAGCTGCGAACAGTGTGCCGATCGCGACTTTCATGGCATGCCCGCCGCCACGCTCTTCCCAGGTGATCGACAGGCGCTCGATGGTCATGGTCAGAATCACCATCGGGAACAGTGCCACCGAGAGTCCGCGCTCCAGGCCCAGCTTGTGACTGAACAGGCTGATGGCTGCAATTAATATCACCACAAACGTCAACACGACTGACAGACGCGGCAGCATTTGCAGCTTCAAGTGCTCAAGGTAGGAACGCAGCGTCAGTCCGAGCGCGGTAATCACCGTAAACAGGATGATGCCGAAGCCCAGCTGGGTTTCGCGGAAGGCAAGGGCGATCAGTACTGGGGTAAAGGTACCCAGGGTCTGCAGGCCGATCAGGTTGCGCAGGATCAGGATCACCAGCACGCCAATCGGGATCATCACCATGATCATGAAGGTTTGCTGGGTCTGCAGTGGCAAGCCGTACAGCGAGTATTCAAGGAAGTTGGCGTCGGTATTTTCGTCCGTCAGCTTGGCCAAGCGAATGGCGTTCATTTCGCTGTTGTTCAGGCTGAACGTGACGTTGGGTTTTTTACCGCCATCGACCGTGACCATTGGCTCATCGCCGATCCACCACAACAGGCGGTCATTGGGCAGGCCTTGCTCGCCGGTCTCTGGGTTGAAGTAGAGCCAGTCATTGCCGTTAAAGCTGCGCAGCCACAACTCCGGATTTTGCGGCTGATCGGCCACCAGGCGGATGGTGTGGACTTTTTCCATGGGCACGTGGGCAATCGACAACAGCAGTTCAATAACCTGAGCCTTGTGTGCGGTCGATGGATCGCCCGCCAGCAGCAGCTTCACGTTGTCGTCGTTGGGGTTGCTGACGCGCTTGATGGTCTCGCTGATAAAGGTTTCGACATCGGCCGAGTGCTGGCGAATAGGTGCCAGCAAGGCTTCGGCGGCGATTTTTTCCGGGCCTTCGACGGCAATACTGTCACGGAAAACCGGGCCTTTGACCTTGGTCTTGTCGCCCGAATAGCGCTTGGTCAGCACCAGTCGGTAGTAGAGCGTCTGCTTGCCACTGACTCGGCGGGCCGACCAGGTGACTTTGCGGTTGCCATCAACCCGGTTGACGCTCACTCCGTAGTTATTGGAAATAAAGCTCTCGTTCAGACTGACGTAGTCGCGGTTCAGCGGCGGTACGAACATCTGGATCTTGACCGGGTCTTTGGAGCTGGCGACGAATTCGACTTTGGCGTCGATATTCCACAAGTCGTCCGTGGCGTCTTCGGTCACTGGAATGCCGAGGGCGAAAATCTGGTAGGCCGTAATCGATATGCCCAGCACCACAAGGATGGTGATCAAGATTTTCAGGTGAAGGGTAAGCGCGCGCATTTCAATTACTCTGCGGTTTGAGCGTTAGCGACGCAGGCAGGTTTGCCAGCAGCGTATTTAAGACTTGGGTCAACCAGCGCATCAAAGCGTTTTAGCGCTTCGGAGCCGATCAACAGCGGGTATTGGAACGCACTTCTATCGGTCAAGTTCACTTCGATGGTGCGCAAAGCCTTGCCCATGCAAATTTCCAGGGCAATAACCGGGCGTGAGGTGTAGTTCTTGTCCGCCTGCGGGTCGTAGTCACCCGAGCGGCGCTTGATCTTGCTGACGCGTGCCAGCGGCCGTTCGATAGGGTGCGAGTGGGCATCATCGATGGCCAGGTAGAAACGTACCCAGCTCTCGCCATCACGTTTGAAGCGCTTGATGTCACGGGCACTGAGTGAGGCGGTTTTGGCTCCGGTGTCGAGTTTGGCAGCCACTTGCAGATCTATGCCTGCCAGTTCGGCGTATTCATTGAGGCCATACACGGTTTTTTCGCCAGCCAGGCTCAAGCCCGGTACACACAGCAGGCAAGCGAGGATGTAGAAGGGGGCAAATTTCATAAATCGGTGCACGTCTCTTGCAATCTTCAGTTCAAGGCACTGGCAGTACAGAGCAAGTTTCCTCGTGCGGCTGCTCTATGGATGAGAGCAGGGCGGATGCGGTCGGCATTCTAACATGATGGTTTTATGACGCCAGCGCCGGGGTGCTTTGTACAGGGGGAAGTCCTGCGGGTCCGATCAAGGTCTTATTAGACGATTGTCGACAATATCTATTTATTCTTTGACTAGCCAGGTCGAAATGGCTAGTTTTGGCGCTATTGATTTGCAAGGTGTCGACAATATGCTGCAAGCACTAGAGCCAGCCATGATCCCTCAGGACGATTCGGAAACCCTTTCCGAGAATGTCTTTCGGCGTATTCAGGCGGCTATTGTCAAAGGCGAAATCGCCCCCGGCAGCAAAATCTCCGAACCTGAACTGGCGCGTACCTACGGCATCAGCCGAGGGCCTTTGCGCGAAGCCATTCACCGCCTTGAAGGCCAGCGCTTGCTGGTGCGGGTGCCCCATGTCGGTGCTCGGGTCGTGTCGCTGAGCCACGCAGAGCTGATTGAACTCTACGAAATTCGCGAATCCCTTGAAGGCATGGCCTGTCGCTTGGCCGCTGAACGCATGAGCGATGAAGACATCGCCGAGTTGCGCCAGGTACTTGAAACCCATGAGCGCGACGAGGCGTTTCAGGCCGGTGTCGGCTACTACCAGCAGGAAGGCGACTTCGATTTTCATTACAAGATTATTCAGGGCAGCGGCAACCGCACCCTGACGCAAATGCTCTGCGGCGAGTTGTATCAATTGGTGCGCATGTACCGCATCCAGTTCTCTACTACGCCCAATCGCCCGCATCAGGCGTTTGCCGAGCATCACCGTATTCTCGATGCCATTGCCGATCGCGACGGCGAATTGGCCGAGTTGTTGATGCGCCGACATATCGGCGCCTCGAAACGCAATATTGCGCGTCACTATCAAGACGCCCAGCAGACAGCCACTCCACGAGGTGAGTCATGAGCAATAAGAACAGTCCAGGCCAGCGTTTCCGTGATGCAGTCGCCAGTGAACATCCTTTGCAGGTGGTGGGCGCGATCAACGCCAATCACGCGTTGCTGGCCCAGCGTGCCGGTTTCAAGGCGATCTACCTGTCGGGTGGTGGCGTCGCGGCAGGGTCTTTGGGCGTGCCGGACCTGGGTATTACTGGCCTGGACGATGTACTGACTGATGTACGGCGCATTACCGATGTATGTGATCTGCCGCTGCTGGTAGACGTGGATACCGGCTTTGGCTCCTCGTTCTTCAACGTGTCGCGTACCGTCAAATCGATGATCAAGTTTGGCGCTGCAGCGATTCATATCGAAGATCAGGTGGGTGCCAAGCGTTGCGGCCATCGCCCGAACAAGGAAATCGTCTCGCTGCAAGAGATGGTCGACCGTATTAAAGCTGCGGTCGATGCGCGCACCGATGACAGCTTCGTGATCATGGCACGTACCGATGCGCTGGCGGTGGAAGGCCTGGAGTCTGCGCTGGAACGTGCAGCAGCCTGCGTTGAAGCGGGCGCGGACATGGTCTTCCCGGAAGCCATTACCGAACTCGAGATGTACAAGCTGTTCGCCAACCGGGTGAAGGCACCGATCCTGGCCAATATCACCGAGTTCGGTGCCACGCCGCTGTACACCACTGAACAACTGGCTGGCGCTGACGTATCGCTGGTGCTGTACCCGCTGTCGGCATTCCGTGCGATGAACAAGGCGGCCGAAAATGTGTACTCCGCCATCCGCCGCGACGGCACCCAGCAAAACGTGATCGACACCATGCAAACCCGCATGGAGCTGTATGACGCGATCAACTACCACTCGTTTGAGCAGAAGCTCGATGCGGTGTTTGCCGCGAAGAAGTAACAGAACACGGTGATCCTGTGGGAGCGAGCCTGCTCGCGAAGTTAACGCTGGTATTGACGACGTTCGCGAGCAGGCTCGCTCCCACAGTGGTATGTATTGAATCAAGTAGTTGCCGAATCCCTAACAAATTCAAGATTGGAGAAGCGCAATGGCCGAAGCAAAAGTATTGAGTGGTGCCGGGTTACGCGGCCAGGTCGCCGGGCAAACAGCCCTGTCCACCGTAGGTCAGGAAGGCGCGGGCCTCACTTATCGTGGATATGACGTACGCGAACTGGCAGCCGATGCCCGCTTCGAGGAAGTGGCTTACCTGCTGCTGTACGGCGAACTGCCTACCAAAGCCGAATTGGCTGCATACACGACCAAACTGCAAAAGCTGCGAGATCTGCCACAAGCACTGAAAGAAGTGCTGGAGCGCATTCCCGCTGACGCTCACCCGATGGACGTGATGCGCACCGGATGTTCGTTCCTGGGCAACATCGAGCCGGAGAAAGACTTCTCCGAGCAGCATGACAAGACCGACCGACTGCTGGCCGCTTTCCCGGCGATCATGTGCTACTGGTATCGCTTCAGCCACGATGGCAAACGTATCAACTGCGTGACCGACGAAGAGTCCATCGGTGGCCACTTCCTGCACTTGCTGCACGACAAGAAGCCGAGCGAGTTGCACGTTAAAGTGATGAACGTGTCGCTGATCCTCTACGCCGAGCACGAATTCAACGCCTCGACCTTCACCGCGCGGGTGTGTGCATCGACCCTGTCCGACCTGTACTCGTGCATCACGGCAGCCATCGGCTCGCTGCGCGGCCCGTTGCACGGTGGCGCCAACGAAGCGGCGATGGAAATGATCGAGCGCTTCGGTTCTGCGCAAGAGGCGGTGGAAGGCACCCTCGGCATGCTGGCGCGCAAGGACAAGATCATGGGCTTTGGCCACGCGATCTACAAAGACAGCGATCCGCGTAACGAGGTGATCAAGGGCTGGTCGAAAAAACTGGCAGACGAAGTGGGCGACACCGTGTTGTTCAAGGTTTCCGAAGCAATCGACAAGACCATGTGGGAGCAAAAGAAGCTGTTCCCCAACGCCGACTTCTACCATGCCTCGGCGTACCACTTCATGGGCATCCCGACCAAGCTGTTCACTCCGATCTTTGTCTGCTCACGCCTCACCGGCTGGGCTGCGCATGTGTTCGAACAGCGCGCCAACAACCGCATCATCCGTCCGAGCGCCGAGTACATCGGCGTAGAACAGCGCAAGTTCGTGCCAATCGAGCGTCGCTGAGTGAGGAAGCTGGCTTGCGCTGATTGCGCAAGCCAGTTCCCCCTTTTGTAACTACCGTGATCGAGTCCTGCGCCAATGAATACTGAATTTCGCAAAACACTACCGGGCACCCGGCTGGATTACTTCGACACCCGCGCGGCAGTCGATGCGATCAAGCCCGGCGCTTACGACACCCTGCCTTACACCTCCCGCGTACTGGCCGAAAACCTGGTGCGCCGCTGTGATCCGGCAACCCTGAATGCCTCGCTGAGCCAGTTGATTGATCGCAAGCGCGATCTCGACTTTCCATGGTTCCCGGCACGCGTGGTGTGCCACGACATTCTGGGCCAGACCGCGCTGGTCGACCTCGCCGGTTTGCGTGACGCCATCGCCCAGCAAGGCGGTGACCCGGCCCAGGTCAACCCGGTGGTGCCGACCCAACTGATCGTCGACCACTCGCTGGCGGTGGAATGCGGCGGTTACGACCCCGAGGCGTTTGAAAAGAACCGCGCCATCGAAGACCGTCGTAACGAAGACCGTTTCCACTTTATCGAGTGGACCAAAAAGGCCTTTAAAAACGTCGACGTGATCCCGCCAGGCAACGGCATCATGCACCAGATCAACCTGGAGAAAATGTCTCCGGTGATCCAGGTGCGCGACGGCGTGGCCTTCCCGGACACCTGCGTGGGCACTGACAGTCACACCCCGCACGTCGACTCCCTGGGCGTGATCGCCATTGGGGTCGGCGGCCTTGAAGCTGAAAGCGTGATGCTTGGCCGTGCTTCGTGGATGCGCCTGCCGGAAATCGTCGGTGTTGAGCTGACCGGCAAGCTGCAACCGGGCATTACCGCCACCGATATGGTGCTGGCACTGACCGAGTTCCTGCGCCAGCAAAAAGTGGTCGGTGCCTGGCTGGAGTTCTTCGGTGAAGGCGCCGCCGCGCTGACCCTAGGCGACCGTGCAACCATCTCCAACATGGCCCCGGAATACGGCGCCACGGCAGCGATGTTCTACATCGACCAGCAAACCATCGACTACCTCAAACTGACCGGTCGCGAAGACCAGCAAGTGCAGCTTGTAGAAAACTATGCCAAGGTCAGCGGCCTGTGGGGCGACAGCCTCAAGGGCGCGCAATACGAGCGTAACCTGAGCTTTGATCTGTCATCCGTGGTGCGCAACATGGCTGGCCCGAGCAACCCGCACGCTCGCGTCGCAACCTCCGATCTGGCCGCCAAGGGCATCGCCGGTCAATGGGACGACGTGCCGGGGCAAATGCCCGACGGCGCGGTGATCATCGCGGCCATCACCAGTTGCACCAACACCAGCAACCCGCGCAACGTGATTGCTGCGGGGCTGATGGCACGCAACGCCAACAAGCTCGGTCTGGCTCGCAAGCCGTGGGTCAAAACTTCGCTGGCGCCAGGCTCAAAAACCGTTGCCCTGTACCTCGACGAAGCCGGCTTGACCCACGAACTGGAGAAGTTGGGCTTTGGTGTAGTGGCGTTTGCCTGCACTACATGCAACGGTATGTCCGGCGCACTGGACCCGGTTATTCAGCAGGAAATCATCGATCGCGACCTGTATGCCACCGCCGTACTGTCGGGTAATCGCAACTTTGACGGGCGAATTCACCCGTACGCCAAGCAGGCGTTTCTCGCCTCACCACCGCTGGTGGTGGCCTATGCGATTGCCGGGACCATCCGTTTCGATATCGAAAAAGACGTGCTGGGCCTGGATGCCGACGGCAAGGAAATCCGCCTGAAAGACATCTGGCCGAGCGACGAAGAAATCGACGCCGTGGTCAAGGCTGCGGTCAAGCCGGAGCAGTTCCGCAAGGTGTACATCCCGATGTTCGCCATTCACGAAGACACCGGTCCGAAAGTCGAGCCGCTGTATGACTGGCGCCCGCAGAGCACTTACATCCGCCGTCCTCCGTATTGGGAAGGTGCGCTGGCCGGTGCGCGTCCACTCAAAGGCATGCGCCCACTGGCAGTGCTGCCGGACAACATCACCACCGACCACTTGTCGCCGTCCAACGCCATCATGCTCGACAGCGCTGCAGGCGAGTACCTGGCGAAAATGGGCCTGCCGGAAGTCGACTTCAACTCTTACGCAACTCACCGTGGCGACCATTTGACCGCCCAGCGCGCAACCTTTGCCAACCCGAAACTGTTCAATGAAATGGTGATCGAGGACGGCAAGGTCAAGCAGGGCTCGCTGACCCGACTTGAGCCCGAAGGCCAGGTGATGCGCATGTGGGAGGCCATTGAAACCTACATGGAACGCAAGCAACCGCTGATCATCATTGCGGGCGCCGACTACGGCCAGGGCTCTTCCCGTGACTGGGCGGCCAAAGGTGTGCGCCTGGCGGGTGTCGAAGCCATTGCTGCTGAAGGCTTTGAGCGTATTCACCGCACCAATCTTGTAGGTATGGGTGTATTGCCGCTGGAATTTATGCCGGGTACCAACCGTAAAACCCTGCAGATCGACGGCAGCGAAACCTACGACGTGATCGGCGAGCGCACTCCGCGTGCCACGCTGACCCTGGTGATTACCCGCAAAAATGGCGAGCGCGTCGAAGTGCCCGTGACTTGCCGTCTGGACACGGCTGAAGAAGTTTCGATCTATGAAGCGGGCGGCGTGTTGCAGCGCTTTGCCCAGGACTTCCTGGAATCAGCCACCGCGTGATCACTGCGCCGGGGCCCTGTGCCCCGGCCTTAACAGGACTGTGTTTTATGGCCTATGCAGCGCAAATCAAAATCCCCGCGACTTACATGCGCGGAGGCACCAGTAAAGGCGTGTTTTTCAGTCTGCTCGACTTGCCGGCCGTGGCCCAAGTGCCGGGTGCGGCCCGTGATGCCTTGCTGTTGCGGGTAATCGGCAGCCCCGATCCCTATGAAAAGCAAATTGACGGCATGGGCGCGGCGACTTCCAGCACCAGCAAAACCGTGATCGTAAGCAAAAGCCTGCACGCCGATCATGACGTGGACTACCTGTTCGGTCAGGTAGCTATCGACAAGCCTTTCGTGGACTGGAGCGGCAACTGCGGCAACCTGTCGGCGGCCGTGGGCTCGTTTGCCGTCAGCAGCGGTCTGGTGGATGCCAGCCGAATTCCGCTTAACGGTACGGCTGTGGTGCGTATCTGGCAGGCCAATATCAGCAAAACCATCATTGCCCATGTACCGATCACTGACGGTGCGGTGCAGGAAACCGGTGGTTTTGAACTCGATGGCGTGACCTTTCCGGCAGCCGAAGTTCAGCTGGAGTTCCTTAACCCTGCGGCGGATGAAGAGGGCGCAGGTGGTTCGATGTTCCCGACTGGCAATCTGGTAGATGACCTTGAAGTGCCGGGTGTGGGCACCTTGAACGTAACCATGATCAATGCCGGGATTCCGACGATTTTCGTTAATGCGCGGGACATCGGTTACACCGGTGCTGAACTGCAAAACGACATCAACAGCGATCCGAAAGCCTTGGCCATGTTCGAAACCATTCGCGCTCACGGCGCGTTGCGCATGGGTCTGATCGACAAGCTTGAAGATGCCGCCAAGCGCCAGCACACGCCCAAGGTCGCGTTTGTGGCACCGCCAGTGGCTTATGTGTCATCCAGCGGCAAGCCGGTGGCGGCACAGGACGTGGACTTGCTGGTGCGGGCCTTGTCGATGGGCAAGTTGCACCACGCGATGATGGGCACTGCTGCGGTGGCAATCGGTACGGCGGCGGCGATTCCAGGCTCGCTGGTCAATCTGGCTGCGGGCGGCGAGTTACGCAGTGCCGTGCGCTTCGGACATCCGTCGGGCACCTTGCGCGTGGGCGCTGAAGCACGGCAGGTCAATGGCGAATGGGTCGTGACCAAAGCCATCATGAGCCGCAGCGCGCGAGTCTTGATGGAAGGCTGGGTGCGAGTGCCGGGCGATTCGTTTTGAATGCGTGAATCCTTTGCCCTCACCCCAATCCTCTCCCTTTGGGAAAGGATTGGGGTGAGGGCTTTTGATTTGGATACATCAAGCGGGCACTCCAGACCCGCAAAAGCACGATGACCCTGAGGATGGAACTCGACACTTACCCACTCTTTGGAGAAACCCCATGAGCGCCAACGTCGACCTCAACAACCGCCCGGACTATGACCAGGTTTTGCAGGACATAGCCGATTATGTCCTGACCTACAAAATTACCTCTCCCGAAGCCCTTAACACCGCGCGCAACTGCCTGATGGACACCTTGGGCTGCGGCCTGCTGGCGTTGCGTTTCCCGGAGTGCACCAAACACCTGGGGCCGATTGTCGAGGGTACGGTGGTGCCGTTTGGTGCACGGGTGCCGGGTACTTCGCATCGTCTCGACCCGGTCAAGGCTGCATGGGACATTGGCTGCATCGTGCGTTGGCTGGATTACAACGACACCTGGCTGGCGGCGGAGTGGGGGCATCCTTCGGACAACCTGGGCGGTATTCTGGCGGTGGCCGATCACCTGTCGCAAAAGCGTGTAGCCAATGGAGAAGCGCCGCTTACGGTACGGGCAGTGCTCGAAGCCATGATCATGGCCCATGAGATTCAGGGCGTGATTGCCCTGGAAAACTCCTTCAACCGTGTCGGTCTGGACCATGTGTTGCTGGTCAAGGTCGCCTCAACGGCGGTCTGCGCCAAGCTGATGGGGGCCAATCGCGAGCAGTTGCTGTCGGCCTTGTCCCACGCTTTTGTGGATGGGCAGGCACTGCGTACCTATCGTCATGCGCCGAACGCGGGGTCGCGCAAATCCTGGGCAGCCGGGGATGCGTCAAGTCGCGGCGTGCGCTTAGCCGATATCGCGCTGCGAGGCGAGATGGGGGTTCCCGGGGTGCTTACGGCACCACAGTGGGGTTTTTACGATGTGCTGTTCAGTCATACCAATAAGGATCTGGCGCTCAAGTCCGAAGGTCAGCGCCAGTTCAGCCTGAGCCAGCCCTATGGCACGTATGTAATGGAAAACGTGCTGTTCAAGATCAGCTTTCCGGCCGAGTTCCATGCGCAGACGGCGTGCGAAGCGGCGGTGACGCTGCATCCGCAGGTCAGGAATCGTCTGCATGAAATCGAAAAAATCGTGATTACAACCCATGAATCGGCGATTCGGATCATTTCCAAGCAAGGCAAATTGGCCAACGCAGCGGACCGGGATCATTGCATTCAATACATGACGGCCGTGCCGCTGGCCTTTGGCAATCTGGTAGCCGAGCAATATGAAGATGACTTTCACGCGGCGCATCCGATCATCGATGAGTTGCGCGAGAAGATGGTAGTGGTCGAAGATCCGCGCTACACCCGCGAGTATCTGGAGGCCGATAAGCGCTCGATCGCCAATGCTATTCAGGTGTTTTTCTCCGATGGCACCTGCACAGAGCAAGTGGTGGTGGAGTATCCAATTGGCCATCGCCGGCGTCGGGCAGAAGGGATTCCATTGCTGGAAGACAAGTTCAAGGCCAATTTGGCGACCCGTTTCGTGGGTCAGCGTTGTGCTGAAATTTTCGCGCTGTGCAAGGACCAGGCTGCGTTGGAGGCGATGCCGGTTAACCGGTTTGTGGACCTGCTGGTGATTTGAATTTTGTAGCCGCTGCCGAAGGCTGCGATAAGGGCCGAAGGAACTTCAGGGCCTGCGCACCCCATCGCAGCCTGCGGCAGCGGCTACACGCAGGCAGTGCTGCGATTACTTGAAGCGCCGCTCCACGCCTTTTTCGACCAGAATCTTGGCCGAGATTTCTTCTACCGAGAAGTGTGTGGAGTTGATGTGCGGGATGTTTTCGCGCTGGAACAGGCGCTCTACTTCGCGGACTTCAAATTCGCACTGGGCAAAACTGGAATAGCGGCTGTTGGGCTTGCGCTCGTTACGAATGGCCGTCAAGCGGTCCGGGTCGATGGTCAGGCCAAACAGCTTGTGTTTGTGCTCGCGCAGGGCCGCAGGCAGCTTGAGGTTTTCCATATCGTCATCGGTCAGCGGGTAGTTGGCTGCACGGATGCCGAATTGCATGGCCATATACAGGCAGGTTGGGGTTTTGCCGCAACGCGATACGCCCACCAGAATCAGGTCGGCCTTGTCATATTTGTGAGTGCGGGCGCCGTCGTCGTTGTCGAGGGCAAAGTTCACCGCCTCGATACGCTCCATATAGTTGGAGTTATGCCCGATAGAGTGGGATTTACCCACCGAGTAGGAGGAGTGCTCACCCAGTGCCTGTTCCAGTGGCGCCAGGAAGCTGGAGAAGATGTCGATCATGAAACCATTGGACGTGGCGAGGATCTCGCGAATGTCCTGATTGACGATAGTGTCGAAAATTATCGGGCTAAAGCCGTCTTTTTCGGCGGCGTTATCGATTTGTTGTACCATCGCCCGGGCTTTTTCCACGCTGTCTATATAGGGGCGTGTGAACTTGCTGAAGGTCACATTTTCGAATTGTGCCAACAAACTTTGACCGAGGTTTTCGGCCGTAATGCCGGTGCCATCGGAGATAAAGAAAGCAGATCGTTTCATTTGCGCCTAGGCCCTTAAGCTGGTGACGATTCTTGGATATGATAGGCGCGATTTTGTCGCGCTACATGGCAGGCAGTGTCACTTATTTTCCGGGTCCAGGCCACAATCGCTGCGATGCCTCATGATGAGGGTCCAGCGCCCTGAGCTTTTCCAACACAGTTAGTGGAGAGATCACCTTGGTAGAGTACGTAGTTTCCCTCGATAAGCTCGGCGTCCATGATGTAGAGCACGTGGGGGGCAAGAACGCATCCCTCGGCGAGATGATCAGTAATCTTGCAGGCGCTGGTGTTTCAGTTCCCGGTGGCTTCGCCACTACTTCTCAGGCATATCGTGATTTTCTTGAGCTGAGTGGTTTGAACGACCAGATCCATGCTGCGCTGGATGCGCTGGATGTTGATGACGTTAATGCTTTGGCAAAAACAGGTGCCCAGATCCGTAAATGGATCATGGAAGCCGAGTTCCCGGAGAAGCTTAACGCCGAAATTCGTACCGCCTTTGCCACCCTGTCCCAAGGCAACCCGGACATGGCTGTTGCCGTGCGTTCCTCGGCTACCGCCGAAGACTTGCCGGATGCGTCCTTTGCCGGTCAGCAAGAAACTTTCCTGAACATTCGTGGCGTTGAAAACGTGATTCGTGCGGCCAAGGAGGTATTTGCCTCCTTGTTCAACGACCGTGCGATTTCTTACCGCGTGCACCAGGGCTTCGACCACAAACTGGTCGCCCTGTCGGCAGGCGTGCAGCGCATGGTGCGCTCTGAAACCGGCACCGCTGGCGTGATGTTCACCCTGGACACTGAGTCGGGCTTCCGTGATGTAGTGTTTATCACCGGCGCCTACGGCCTAGGTGAAACCGTCGTACAAGGCGCGGTAAACCCGGACGAGTTCTACGTCCACAAACAAACTCTGGAAGCGGGCCGCCCGGCGATTTTGCGTCGCAACCTGGGCAGCAAAGCCATCAAGATGATTTACGGCGCCGAAGCCACGGCCGGTAAATCGGTCAAGGTGATCGACGTAGACAAAGCCGATCGTGCACGTTTCTGTCTGACCGACGCTGAAGTCAGCGAACTGGCCAAACAAGCGATGATCATCGAAAAGCACTACAAGTGCCCGATGGACATCGAGTGGGCCAAAGACGGTGATGACGGCAAGCTGTACATCGTTCAGGCACGTCCTGAAACCGTGAAAAGCCGCAGCACCGGTAACGTCATGGAGCGTTACCTGCTCAAGGAAACCGGCACCGTGCTCGCTGAAGGTCGCGCCATTGGCCAGCGTATTGGTGCGGGCAAGGTTCGCATCATTAAAGACGTGTCGGAAATGGACAAGGTCCAGCCGGGCGATGTGTTGGTGTCGGACATGACCGACCCAGACTGGGAACCGGTAATGAAGCGTGCCAGCGCCATCGTGACCAACCGTGGTGGTCGTACCTGCCATGCGGCAATTATCGCTCGCGAGCTGGGTATCCCGGCTGTGGTGGGCTGCGGCAACGCGACCCAGCTGTTGAAAGACGGCCAGGGCGTTACTGTTTCGTGTGCTGAAGGCGATACGGGCTTTATTTTCGAAGGCGAGTTGGGCTTCGATATCAAGAAAAACTCCGTGGATGCCATGCCTGATCTGCCGTTCAAGATCATGATGAACGTCGGCAACCCGGATCGTGCGTTTGACTTCGCGCAACTGCCGAACGCCGGTGTGGGCCTGGCCCGCCTTGAGTTCATCATCAACCGCATGATCGGTGTGCACCCCAAGGCGCTGCTGAACTACGACGGTCTGCCGCAGGAAATCAAGGACAGCGTCGACAAGCGCATCGCGGGCTACAACGATCCTGTTGGCTTCTACGTTGAAAAACTGGTTGAAGGCATCAGCACCTTGGCTGGCGCGTTTACCCCGAAGAAAGTGATTGTGCGTCTGTCGGACTTCAAGTCCAACGAATACGCCAACTTGATCGGCGGCAAGCTCTACGAGCCGGAAGAAGAAAACCCGATGCTGGGCTTCCGTGGTGCTTCGCGTTACATCAGCGAAAACTTCCGCGATTGCTTCGAGCTGGAGTGCCGTGCGCTCAAGCGCGTACGCAACGAGATGGGCTTTACCAACGTTGAAATCATGGTGCCGTTCGTACGCACCTTGGGTGAAGCGAGCCAGGTGATCGATCTGCTGGCTGAAAACGGTCTGAAACGCGGCGAAAACGGTCTGCGCATCATCATGATGTGTGAATTGCCGTCCAACGCGATTCTGGCTGAAGAGTTCCTTGAGTTCTTCGACGGCTTCTCCATCGGATCCAACGACCTGACTCAGCTGACCTTGGGGCTGGATCGTGACTCCGGTGTGATCGCGCATCTGTTTGACGAGCGCAATCCTGCGGTCAAAAAGCTTCTGTCCAACGCCATTCAGGCGTGCAACAAGGCTGGCAAATACATCGGTATTTGCGGCCAGGGCCCGTCCGATCACCCGGATCTGGCGCTGTGGTTGATGGAGCAGGGCATTGAAAGTGTTTCCCTGAACCCGGACAGCGTGCTGGAAACCTGGTTCTTCCTGGCAGAAGGTCAGGCTCAGGCTCAGGCATAAGTCGTTGAGAGAGGGGCAGGGCAGCCACACGGCTGCTCTGCTCTTTATAAGCAGTGGTAGGGCGAGTTCCTGAGTGAAGTCGCCCTTTTTTGTGCAAGAGCATTATGCAAAGCAGCAGTCTCCTTTTTCCCGTTGCCCTGATTAGCGCTGAGCGTCGGGGCGATTTGAGCGAAGACGTTTATCGCTTGAAACCCGCCAACAGCCCGGATATTTCCGTTGAGCTGGTGGTGACTCGACTGGGCATGGCCGACGATAGCCAAGTGCGGGGCGTGCCGGTCATCCTGTTACATGGCAGCTTTTCCAATCGACGTTTCTGGTACTCGCCTAAAGGCGTGGGGCTCGGGGCGTTTTTGGCTCGTGCCGGGTTTGATGTGTGGCTGCCTGAAATGCGCGGTCACGGTCTTTCGTCGCGCAATATTGCCTGGGGCAAAAACCGCGTGGCGGATTACGCTCGCTACGATTTGCCTGCCATCGTGGCATTTGTGCGCGAGTTGAGCGGTCAGGTTCCGCACTGGATTGGTCATTCCCAGGGCGCCATCAGTTTGGCCGCGGCTCTCGGGGGGCAATACCTGAACGATAAGGACGTGGCGTCGGCAGCGTTCTTCGGCTGCCAGATCAATCGCCGCTATTGGTCGCTGAAAATTCCGCCGGTGCAGTGGGGCGCTTATTTGTTGTTGAAGCGCTTCAAGCAGCTATCAGGTACGCGGCTTAAGCGTGGGCCGGAAGATGAGCCGATCAGCATCGCTCTGGAAGCCTTGCGCTGGAATGGCTTTATGGGGCGTTTCAAGGACGCCGAGCAAGACTGGTGGGCAGGGTTGGCCGAGGTTCAGGTACCCGCTCTGGTGGTGGCCGCTGTGGGTGATCGGCAAACACCGGAGTGGGCATGCCGAAAGTTGTTCGATCAATTGGGTTCAGAGCAGCGCAAGTTCGTGTGCCTAGGGCGTGAGCACGGTTTCAGCTCTGACTTCAGTCATGTCGAAATGCTGGTCAGCCAGCCCGCTCAGCAAGAAGTGTGGCCGTTGGTGCGTAATTGGTTGAGCGAGCTGTAGCCGCTGCTGCTTCGCAGGCAGGAGTAACAGAAAATTTCAACCGTGGGAGCTATCCTGCTCGCGAACGACTTTCGCGAGCAGGATAGCTCCCACAAGAGTGGTTGATTTGTGACGCGATTGGCGAGCTTGGTCATACTTTGTTGCTTTAATCCAAACTGGCTCTCATGGTGGGGTGCTGTGAATCTATAAAGCCAGCCTTCACCAAAGCGTCTATAACCATAGTGCTACCGTTGTTTTCACTGTTGTGCCCACCCTGAACAGGAGATTTCCCGTGAATCACTACATCACTCCCGATCTGTGCGATGCCTACCCTGAGTTGGTACAGGTGCTTGAACCGATGTTCAGCAACTTTGGCGGGCGCGACTCCTTTGGTGGAGAGATCGTGACCATCAAGTGTTTCGAGGACAACTCCCGGGTCAAGGAACAGGCAGAGCTCGAGGGTCAGGGCAAAGTGCTGGTAGTGGATGGTGGAGGCTCTCTGCGCCACGCCTTGCTGGGCGACATGATTGCCGAGAGGGCCGCGAAAAATGGCTGGGAAGGCATAGTGATTTACGGCTGTATCCGCGATGTCGATGTGCTCGCTCAAACTGATCTCGGAGTGCAGGCCTTGGCCAGTCATCCGCTCAAGAGCGTCAGGCGCGGTGTGGGTGATGTGAATGTGCCGGTGACGTTTGCCGGCGTCACGTTCCGCCCCGGAGAATTCATTTATGCCGACAACAATGGCGTTATCATTTCACCAACTGCTCTGAAAATGCCGGGCTAAACGTATTACTACTAAGGATCACGGATGTTCGAGGACGAAAACGCTCAATGGGGGCTGGTGCATGCGCTGGTGTTGGATGGGGAAGGCGGTGCGCGTGCGATTGCACGTACCGAACTGAACGATCTGCAGTTGCAGCCTCACGAAAGTGTCTGGTTGCACTGGGATCGCAGTCACCCGCAGACCCAGAGCTGGCTCCGTGATTCGAGCGGTTTAAGTGATTTCAGCTGTGATTTGCTGCTTGAAGAAAATACCCGTCCGCGCTTGGTGTCGTTGCCCAACAATGAGCTGCTGCTGTTTATGCGTGGGGTCAACCTGAACCCTGGTGCAGAGCCGGAAGACATGGTTTCACTGCGTATTTTCGGCAGTGCGCAGCGGGTTATCTCGCTGCGCATGCGTCCGTTGCGGGCTACCGATGAGCTGCTCGGTGAGTTTGCCCAAGGTGAAGGCCCGAAAACCCCTTCTGAGTTGATCCTGTATCTGGCCCAGCACCTGACGTTGAAGGTGCAGGATTTGATCGGAGATCTATCAGAAATCGTCGACGACGAAGAAGATAAGATAGATGCCGACGAACGGTATACCCCCGACCACAACTCCATTTTGCAGGTTCGTCGAAGGGCTGCCGCCTTGCGTCGTTTTCTGGCCCCGCAGCGGGATATTTTCGGACAGCTAACCCGTATCAAATTGCCGTGGTTTAGCGCAGATGATTCCGACTACTGGAACGAATTGAACAACAGCCTGACCCGCTATCTGGAAGAGCTTGAGCTGACCCGCGAGCGTGTGGGGCTGGTGCTGGAGTCTGAAGATCGGCGTTTGAACGTGCGCATGAGCCGCATCATGTATCGCTTCGGCGTACTCACGGGGATCTTCCTGCCGATCACCTTTATTACCGGTTTGCTGGGGATCAATGTGGGGGGCGTACCGTTCTCCAATGACCCTTATGGTTTTGCGGTGACCTGCAGTGTGATGCTGATTATCGGAGCGGGGCAGTGGTGGTTTTATCGCCGCTTGCAATGGCTTTGAGTGGGGCGAATGTGACCCCGGTAAAAGTCCCTGCGTCTTTTACTGACTTACCGAGAGGTGCTTATGCACGATCCGTTTGAACAGTCTTTACGTGAAATGCTCAAAGCGCCTACGTCAAATCGTGACGACGACGCTTGCCTGGGCCGCGTACTGAAAACCGCTAACCGTCAGGTTGGCGCGGGAGACCTTTTCAGTCTGCTGGGGCGTTGGGTACAAGCACTGATGATTGCTTTGAACAGCGGTTCGGCTCATATTGCGCCCGTTTCGCGGCGCAAACCTGCTGCTCGTCCTGTTGATAAGGCTGATTGAACATGGAATTGAATGTCTGGACCCAAAGCCTGGTCGCGGCAATGACTGCCTTGTGGACCAAGATTGCCAACTTTATTCCCAACCTTTTCGGGGCGTTGGTCGTGGTACTGCTGGGCTTCGTGGTTGCAAAACTGCTTGACGCCCTGCTGTCGAAGTTGCTCGCCAAACTGGGCCTTGATCGCCTGATGGGCGGGACGGGTCTTACCAAAATACTGGCGCGGGTCGGTATTCAAGTGCCGATTTCGACGTTGATCGGCAAAATCGTGTACTGGTTTGTGCTGTTGGTATTTCTGGTTTCGGCGGCGCAGTCACTGGGCCTCGATCGAGTGTCGTCTGCGTTGGACTTGCTGACGGTATATCTGCCCAAGGTCTTTGGTGCGCTGCTGGTCTTGCTGGCCGGTGTGCTGCTGGCACAGGTGCTCAATGGCCTGGTACGCGGGGCTGCCGAAAGTGTAGGTTTTGATTACGCCGGTGGTTTGGGTCGGGTTACTCAAGGCCTGGTCATTATCATCAGTATATCGGTGGCTATTAGCCAGCTAGAGGTCAAAACCGACCTGCTGAACCATGTCATCGTGATCGTGCTGATTACCGTTGGTCTGGCCATTGCTCTGGCAATGGGGCTGGGTAGCCGGGAAATTGCGGGGCAGATACTTGCCGGGATCTATGTGCGTGAGTTGTATCAAGTTGGGCAGGAAGTACGAGTAGGCGGGGTCGAAGGGCAGATCGAAGAGATCGGCACGGTTAAAACCACGTTGCTGACCGATGAGGGTGAGCTAGTCTCCCTCTCGAATCGGATCTTGCTGGAACAGCACGTAACCAGTCGCTGATGCGGCAAACCCTGCTAATGTACGCCGCCGCGAAAAAGCCTTGATTTACAGGCTGCGGCGGACATTGACCTGACTGTTGGCACAACTCGTTTTGAATAAAGCCCAATCGCTATCCATGCGCTATGACCCCCGCGAGCTCTCTGATGAGGAGCTGGTGGCGCGCTCGCATGATGAGTTGTTTCACGTGACGCGCGCCTATGAAGAGCTGATGCGGCGTTACCAACGAACTTTGTTCAACGTTTGTTCAAGGTATTTAGGGAACGATAGGGACGCTGATGATGTCTGTCAGGAAGTAATGCTTAAAGTGCTGTACGGTTTGAAAAATTTCGAAGGCAAATCGAAATTCAAGACATGGCTATATAGCATCACTTACAACGAATGCATTACGCAGTATCGCAAGGAACGGCGAAAGCGTCGCTTGATGGACGCATTAAGTATTGACCCCCTCGAGGAAGCGTCCGAAGAAAAGGCGCCGAAACCTGAGGAAAAGGGCGGACTTGATCGCTGGCTGGTGCATGTGAACCCGATTGATCGGGAAATTTTAGTGCTGCGTTTTGTCGCAGAACTGGAATTTCAGGAAATCGCAGACATAATGCATATGGGTTTGAGTGCGACAAAAATGCGTTACAAGCGCGCTCTAGATAAATTGCGTGAGAAATTTGCGGGTATTGCTGAAACTTAGTTCAGCGCAAATGGCTCTACGTGTAGGCAAGGTCTGATAGACTTGCCGCCGAGTTGTCCCCCGGTATGTGGGACTGCTTTACAATCACCAGATGGGGATTTAACGGATGAAACTGAAAAACACCTTGGGCATTGCCATTGGTTCCTTTGTAGCCGCAACTTCGTTCGGTGCCCTGGCACAAGGCCAAGGCGCGGTCGAGGGTGAACTGTTCTACAAAAAACAGTACAACGACAGCGTCAATCACGTAGAAGACGGCTTCAACCCAGGCGCATCGATCGGTTACTTCCTGACCGACGACGTTTCGTTGAACCTGACCTACGACAAAACCAACCACACCCGTTCGAATGACGGCACTGGCAACCAGAAAATCAAAGGCGACAACTTTGGTCTGAACGCTCAGTACCACTTCGGCACCGTAGGCGACGCTCTGCGTCCATACGTTTCCGGTGGTGTTGCTCACAAGAGCATGACCAACGTTGAGGCTGATGGCCACAGCGGTCGCGATCACTCTACTTTCCTGACTGCAGGCGCCGGTGTTAAGTGGTACATCACTGACAACCTGTTCGCCCGTGCAGGCGTTGAAGCTGACTACAAACTGGACAACGGCAAGTGGGACTACGCTCCTACTGTTGGCCTGGGTGTGAACTTCGGCGGCAACGGCGGTAAAGTAGCTCCTGCTCCAGTTCCAGCTCCAGCACCAATCGCTGAGCCAGAGCCAGAAGCTCCGATCGCTGAAGTTGTTCGCGTTGAACTTGACGTGAAATTCGACTTCGACAAGTCGGTTGTTAAATCGCAGTACATGCCTGACATCAACAACGTTGCTGATTTCATGAAGCAGTACCCTGCGACCAACACCACTGTTGCTGGTTACACTGACAGCGTAGGTCCAGACGCCTACAACCAGAAACTGTCGCAGCGTCGTGCTGACGCTGTTCGTGCAGCTCTGGTTAACCAAGGTGTTGCAGCTAACCGTGTAGACGCAGTCGGCCACGGTAAAGCCAACCCAGTTGCAAGCAACGCAACTGAAGAAGGCCGTGCTCTGAACCGTCGCGTAGAAGCTACCGTTCAAGCAGAAGCTAAGTAATTTTTTAGCTCGGCTGTTCAGAAAAACCCGGCTTAGGCCGGGTTTTTCTTTGCCTGTGATTTAGCGGGCCGCACAGCTATAATTGCGTTCTTTTCAAACTACCCTTTGAGTCCAATCAGCCCATGTATAACCTGGCCCGCCAGTTGCTCTTCAAACTCTCCCCTGAAACCTCTCACGATCTGTCTTTGGACTTGATCGGTGCGGGCGGCCGTCTTGGGCTTAACGGTTTGTTGTGCAAGGCGCCGGCAAGGTTGCCAGTGACGGTGATGGGGCTCGATTTTCCGAACCCGGTCGGGCTGGCCGCGGGGCTGGATAAAAACGGTGCAGCCATCGATGGTTTTGCACAGCTGGGCTTTGGTTTCGTTGAGGTTGGCACGGTCACGCCGCGCCCTCAGCCGGGCAATCCAAAGCCACGAATTTTCCGCTTGCCTGAAGCGCAGGCAATCATCAATCGCATGGGTTTTAACAACCTCGGGGTTGATCACTTGCTGACGCGGGTTCAGGCAGCCAAGTACAAGGGCATTCTGGGGATCAATATCGGCAAGAACTTCGATACCCCGGTGGAGCGTGCAGTCGATGACTACTTGATCTGCCTGGACAAGGTGTATGCCCACGCCAGCTATGTGACGGTGAACGTCAGCTCGCCGAACACGCCTGGTCTGCGCAGCCTGCAATTTGGCGATTCGCTCAAGCAGTTGCTCGAAGCCCTGCAGTTGCGTCAGAACGAACTGACGCAGCGCCACGGAAAGCGCGTACCGCTGGCGATCAAGATTGCCCCTGACATGACTGACGAAGAAACCGTGCTCGTGGCTCAGGCGCTGCTTGAGACGGGTATGGACGCAGTTATTGCCACCAACACCACCTTGAGTCGTGTGGGTGTTGAGGGTATGGAACATGGTGACGAGGCGGGTGGCTTGTCGGGTGCGCCAGTACGGGAAAAAAGCACTCACACGGTCCAGGTGCTGGCAGGTGAACTGGCAGGCCGGATGCCGATCATTGCTGCAGGCGGGATCACTGAAGGCAAGCACGCAGCAGAGAAAATCGCTGCGGGTGCGAGCCTGGTGCAGATCTACTCGGGCTTTATCTACAAAGGCCCGGCCTTGATTCGCGAAGCAGTCGATGCCATTTCTGCCTTGCCTCGAAAATAAGTAGCGACGTAACAGACAGGCAATAAAAAGGGCTCCCCTAAGGAGCCCCTGGGCCGAAGCCCGCCGCCTGGATAGGGCGGCAAGGTTGAGTCGTTACAGCTTAGAGGTGATGTCGGATTTGCCCAGAGTTAGCCGACGGCGTGAAGTTCGTTGAGTTTGTGGATGCCCGCAGTGCCAGTCATACCGTCCCAGTTGTCGCCGCGTCCTTCGCGCCAGCCGTTAATCCAGGCTTGGCGTACCGACGGTAGAGTAAAAGGGCAAAGCTCACGGGATTTTCCGTTAACACCGTATTGATATCCGCGTAAGAAAGCTTTTTCCAACGGATCACGCTTAAGTCTTCTCATAGGGTATTGCCCTCACTTGTTGACTGTTTTGTTTAGCGTCGACCTGACTGAGGTCGGGGCAGAGTGTTCTGCCGTTGGTGTGCTCGCTGCCGGCGTGGCGAGCATTTTGTTATGGCCTGTGCGGCGATAACCTGTGTTGAGTTCTAACCAATGCGCCAAGGCGTGTGAATGATCGTTTTGTCATAAGGACGTAACGATATTGGTGTTATGGCCATAAGTAAGGTCGTTTTTTCGCCGCCGAAAACGGCCAAAGCCTGATAGGGCGAGTGTTTACAAAGATGATGCGTTTCATTCTCTGCTGCGAATATCCGCCTGTTTTGCTGGGGCACTATTCGACGAAGGGTCTGAATATCACTCATCGTTTCTCCATGAATGACCTGCCTCTGCGTCTAAACTCTTCGTGCCTCAGGGCATGAATGACGCCTCGGTGGAATGGCACAGTTTCGTGCCACACGAGCGCTCTTCAAGAAAAGCGCTTGATTGAAAACGGAGCAGGCAATGCGTTGCCTTCTCACTGATAGCTAAAAGCCCAGGAATCCCATGTCGGATCGTTACGAACTCTTCCTTACCTGCCCCAAAGGCCTTGAAGGCCTGCTCCTCGAAGAGGCCACCGGCCTTGGCCTTGAGGAAGCTCGCGAGCATACCTCGGCCATTCGTGGCATGGCGGATATGGAAACTGCCTACCGCTTGTGTCTGTGGTCGCGCCTTGCAAACCGTGTGTTGCTGGTGCTCAAGCGCTTCCCGATGAAAGATGCGGAAGACCTGTACCACGGCGTTCTGGACATTGAGTGGCATGACCACATGGTCCCGGATGGCACGCTGGCCGTTGAATTCAGTGGCCACGGCTCGGGCATCGACAACACCCACTTTGGCGCCCTGAAAGTAAAAGACGCCATCGTCGACAAATTGCGTACGCCGTCTGGCGAGCGTCCGTCCATCGATAAGATCAGCCCCGACATGCGCATCCATTTGCGTCTGGATCGCGGTGAGGCGATTTTGTCCCTGGATCTGTCGGGTCACAGCTTGCACCAGCGTGGGTATCGTCTTCAGCAAGGTGCTGCACCGCTGAAGGAAAACCTCGCGGCGGCCATCCTGATTCGTGCAGGCTGGCCACGTCTGGCTGCCGAAGGCGCAGCCCTGGCTGACCCGATGTGTGGTGTGGGTACGTTCCTGGTTGAAGGCTCGATGATTGCAGCCGACATGGCACCCAACCTCAACCGCATTCACTGGGGTTTTGATGCCTGGCTCGGTCACGTGCCGGCCATCTGGAAAAAGCTTCACCAGGAAGCGACTGAGCGTGCAGAAGCCGGTATGGCCAAGCCGCCGTTGTGGATTCGTGGTTATGAAGCCGACCCGCGCCTGATTCAGCCAGCGCGCAACAACATCGAGCGTGCGGGCCTGAGCCACTGGATCAAAATCTACCAGGGTGAAGTGGCGACATTTGAGCCGCGCCCGGACCAGAACCAGAAAGGCCTGGTCATCTGCAACCCTCCGTACGGCGAACGTCTGGGTGACGAGGCGAGCTTGCTCTACCTCTACCAGAACCTTGGTGAGCGTCTGCGTCAGGCCTGTTTGAACTGGGAGGCTGCGGTGTTTACCGGTGCCCCGGATCTGGGCAAGCGCATGGGCATCCGTAGCCACAAACAGTATTCGTTCTGGAACGGCGCGTTGCCGTGCAAGCTGCTGTTGATCAAGGTTGTGCCGGATCAGTTCGTGACGGGTGAGCGACGTACCCCTGAGCAGCGTCAGATCGATCGCGAGCAGGCTGAGTCGGATCTGCCGTCGAACATCGAAGCGCCAGGCAAGTACGAGAAGTTCAACAAGAACGGCAACCCGATCAAGCCGGTTCCGGTGGTGATCGAGCAGCCGCGCTTGAGTGAAGGCGGGCAGATGTTTGCCAATCGCCTGCAAAAGAATCTCAAGGCACTGGGCAAGTGGGTCAAGCGCGAAGGCATCGATTGCTACCGTGTATATGATGCCGATATGCCTGAATACTCGATGGCTATCGACCTGTATCACGACTGGGTTCACGTCCAGGAATACGTGGCACCGAAATCAATTGACCCGGTAAAAGCCTCTGAACGCATGTTTGATGCCCTGGCGGCCATTCCGCAGGCGCTGAACATCGACAAGAACCGCGTGATCGTCAAGCGTCGCGAGCGTCAGAGCGGCACCAAGCAGTACGAGCGTCAAAGTGCTCAGGGCAAGTTCACCGAGGTCAATGAAGGCGGCGTTAAGCTGCTGGTGAACCTCACGGACTACCTGGACACCGGTCTGTTCCTGGATCACCGCCCAATGCGCATGCGTATTCAGAAAGAAGCTGAAGGCAAGCGCTTCCTCAACCTGTACTGCTACACCGCAACGGCCAGTGTGCATGCGGCAAATGGCGGTGCGCGTAGCACTACCAGCGTCGACTTGTCGAAAACCTATCTGGATTGGGCGCGTCGCAACCTGTCCCTGAACGGCTTCTCGGACAAGAACCGCCTGGAGCAAGGCGATGTGATGGTATGGCTGGATGCCTGCCGTGAAGAGTACGACCTGATCTTTATCGATCCGCCGACCTTCTCCAACTCCAAGCGCATGGAAGGCATCTTCGATGTGCAGCGCGATCACGTGCAATTGCTGGATCTGGCCATGGCGCGTTTGGCGCCGGGTGGGGTGCTGTATTTCTCGAACAACTTCCGCAAATTCATCCTCGATGAAAACCTGGAAGCGCGTTATGCGGTCGAAGAAATTACTGCCAGCACTATCGATCCGGACTTTGCTCGCAACGGCAAAATCCACCGTGCCTGGAAAATCATGGCCCGCTAAGGGTGTGTGAGTGCTGGTCTGCCTGCTTCTTGTAGAGGTGGGCCTGTAGTGGGAGCGAGCCTGCTCGCGATGGCGTCACCTCGGCTTTGCGTCTAACCGAGTCGCCTGCATCGCGAGCAGGCTCGCTCCCACAATAAAAAACGCCCCTGATCTTGCGATCAGGGGCGTTTTTTTATTGCCTGGCAAACGCCTTATTGCGCGATGGACACCGCACTGTTGGCTACTTGCGGCTGGCGATACAGGTCGAGCAGCACTTGGTCGAGAATCGCCGAAGCGCCCCATGGGCGGGGGTCGTTGAGGATAGCGACCACTGCCCAGGTGTTGCCGTTGCTGTCGCGGCTAAAGCCGGAAATTGCGCGCACGGTATTGAGCGTGCCGGTCTTGATATGTGCCTGGCCGTTCATGGCTGTGGTTTTCAGGCGTTTGCGCATGGTGCCGTCTTTGCCGGCAATCGGCATGGAGCTGATGAACTCGGCAGCGTAGGGGCTTTTCCAGGCTGCCTGGAGCATTTGTGCCATTTCACGGGCACTGACGCGCTCGGCCCGCGACAGGCCGGAGCCGTTCTCCATGACCAGGTGCGGGGCGGTAATGCCTTTCTTCGCTAGCCATTGGCGCACGACACGCTGGGCCGCTTTGGCGTCGTCACCGTCGGCATCGTTGCGGAACTGTGCTCCGAGGCTCAGGAACAACTGCTGGGCCATGGTGTTGTTGCTGTACTTGTTGATGTCGCGAATGATCTCGGCCAGGTCTGGCGAGAAGGCCCGCGCCAGCAATTTGGCATTTTTTGGCACGCTGGCCTGACGGTCCTGGCCCTGAATGCTGCCGCCCAGCTCTTTCCAGATGGCGCGTACCGCTCCAGCGGTGTAGGTCGCATGATCAAGCAGTGACAGATAGGTCTGCGAGTTGCAGCCATCGGCCAGTTGCCCGCTGACGGTGACCAGTACCGAGCCGTCAGCTTGCGTTACCGGGTTGTAGCGTACGTCACCGGTGCATTGCTTGGAGTTGAGGGCTTTTACCTGGTTGTCGATCTTGATGCTGGCAATCGGTGGCTCAACCGAGATCAGGACCTTGCCTGAGTCGTTGCGTGCCACGAAGCGCAGGGCTTTAAGGTTGACCATCAGTGAGTCGGGTTTGACCAGGAACGGTTTGTTCTTGTCATTGCCGTCGTCGTTGAATGCCGGGAGTTGCGGTTGTTCGAAGAAGTTGCGATCAAGCACCAGATCGCCGGTCACCTGCTGCACGCCATTGGCACGCAGATCGCGCATCAGCAGCCAGAGCTTTTCCATGTTGAGCTTGGGATCGCCGCCGCCCTTGAGGTACAGGTTGCCTTGCAGGATCCCGTTGTTCAGGGTGCCATCTGTGTAGAACTCGGTTTTCCATTGATGGGTCGGGCCAAGCATTTCCAGAGCGGCGTAGGTGGTCACCAGCTTCATGGTGGAGGCCGGGTTCATGGATACATCGGCGTTGTAAACGGTTGGGATGCCGGGGCCGTTGAGTGGCAACAGGACAAGAGACAGTGCATCGTCCTGCAGTTTGTTGGTCTTGAGCGCTTGCTGAACTTTGGGCGAAAGAGTGGTGTTGACAGGGGCGGCGTTGGCGCCGAAGGCCAGTGGCAAAAACAGGCTGGCAAGAAACAGTGGCCGTAAAGATTTGATCATATGAAGTAAAACCCTGCAGGCGAGGGAAAAAAATAAGAGGGCATGATAATAAGTTCCCTCAATGGTCTTAAAAGTGTCGGCATTATGCCCCAAGCTTGTCGGGCTTGTGCATCCACCTGTTGCCGGGTTTGGCGGTTTAAGTATAGAAAACGATGAACCGTTCGCACGGAACCGGGCAAGGGTTCTCTTAAACTGCTAAAGTGCCGCCCGTTATTACTTAAGAGGATTGTTCAATGGCTACTAATCGTTCCCAGCGTCTGCGCAAAAAACTGTGCGTTGATGAATTTCAGGAGTTGGGTTTTGAGCTGAACCTGGATTTCAAAGAAGACCTGTCGGAAGAGGCTATCGATGCATTCCTGGCAGCTTTCCTGGCTGAAGCCATGGAAGCTAACGGCCTGGGTTATGTTGGCGGCGACGACTACGGTCTGGTTTGCCTGCAAAAGCGTGGCTCGGTCAGCGAAGAACAGCGTGCAGCTGTTGAATCCTGGTTGAAAGCGCGCCCAGAGCTGAGCAGCGTTGAAGTTAGCCCGCTGTTGGACGTGTGGTACCCGGAAAAGCCGATCAATCCGGTAGCCTGACGTCAAATATAAAGGCAGCCCAAGGGCTGCCTTTATATGTTTGCCCCTCTGACCTGTCCTGGGTCGAGCATCGAATTCCTTGGCCCTACTGCACGCAATGATCTGCGTGATTTCGCGTGGGCCAGTGTTTCGTAGCAGCTGCACATATGCCTCAGTCGTAGATGGACTTTTTCTTCCAGTCAGCATCGGTGTCGTCTGTTTTCAGGCCTTCGGTCAATTCGTTGACTTCTTCCGTAGTCGGCTCAAGAGTGCTCAGCACCTGTGCGTTGGCGCGTGCCAGTTGCGCTTCGAAATCCTTTATCTGAGCGTTGTACATGGCGGGTACCGGCTGTTTGCGCAAGTACTGCACGGCGCGCTCAAAGGCCAAGCGTGCTTGTGCTGGCTGGTCCTTCTGCAGGGCGATTTTGCCCAGATTGTTAAAAAATTCGATATGCACAACGACCAGCAGGTGGCGGATCTCCTTGATCCACTGTTTGGCTTCGTTGGTCGGTAAATACCCATCCTTGGCCGCCCGGGTAATCTGACCGTGCAGGGTCTCAAGCAAAAAGCGCACGTCCTTGGCTTTGGCTTCAGTCAGGATAGGATTCGGCGGGTTGTTGACAGGTATCGACTCGCCTTTGGCAATCAGCCCATTGAGTTCGGTTACCTGGGCTTTTAGCGCCGCGCTGGATTTTTGCAGGAGCAGCAGGCGCTGTGTCGCATTGAGCTCAAGGCGTGTCAGCAGCAGCTTGAGGCCAGGTGACATCAGTTGCCCGGGAAAGGTCTCGTTGACCTCGCTGCAGCGACGTATACGGTCGTTGAACTCGACCTTGAGGCGAGCTTTTTCCAGTTTGTTGTTTTCCACAACATGGTTCATGTAGACGATAGCGATCAATAGTGCGATCCCGACGACGACAAGCAGGGCGATCATGGAAGGCGTCAACGTTAAAACCTCTTCTGGGTGTGGATGCGCTGTCTCGGTGAGATCTGCCGGCCTGACTATATAGAGGCTTAGGATCGATGTGCAGCAAACTGCCATCACTGAGGCCCGGCAATCATAGCGCCTTGTAGGGTGTCGGAATATAGGCGCCAGGAGCTTGGCTTGCGCCTATGTACGAAAATGCCTTAATAGTCGGGAAGTCATTGATTTCAATATATTTTCATATTGGGGTTGACGACCTTCCAATCCATCCCTAGAATGCGCGCCAATTGCAGCGTAAAGCGAACAGCCAAACGCATGTAACCAGTGAAGTTGTAGCGTGTCCCCTTCGTCTAGTGGCCTAGGACACCGCCCTTTCACGGCGGTAACAGGGGTTCGAGTCCCCTAGGGGACGCCATTGCGGGAATAGCTCAGTTGGTAGAGCACGACCTTGCCAAGGTCGGGGTCGCGAGTTCGAGTCTCGTTTCCCGCTCCATTTTTAAGCAGCTTTGCTCTCGGGCGAAGTTGAGTGAAAGCCAAGACATCAGCTTTTGTTGATGATCTGGCACTGAAACGTACTTGTATGTTTCGGGCAACGTCCCCTTCGTCTAGTGGCCTAGGACACCGCCCTTTCACGGCGGTAACAGGGGTTCGAGTCCCCTAGGGGACGCCATTATTGCGGGAATAGCTCAGTTGGTAGAGCACGACCTTGCCAAGGTCGGGGTCGCGAGTTCGAGTCTCGTTTCCCGCTCCATTTTTAAGCAGCTTTGCTCTCGGGCGAAGTTGAGTGAAAGCCAAGACATCAGCTTTTGTTGGTGATCTGGCACTGAAACGTACTTGTATGTTTCGGGCAACGTCCCCTTCGTCTAGTGGCCTAGGACACCGCCCTTTCACGGCGGTAACAGGGGTTCGAGTCCCCTAGGGGACGCCATTATTGCGGGAATAGCTCAGTTGGTAGAGCACGACCTTGCCAAGGTCGGGGTCGCGAGTTCGAGTCTCGTTTCCCGCTCCAAATTTTGTTTTTTGGAGCTACGCAGTTTCAAAAAACACACAGAAAGCAGCCTTATGGCTGCTTTTTGCGTTTCTGCGTTTCTATTTTCCAGCGAGCATCCGTTCGGTGTGCTCTGAATCGCTATCTGAATTTCAGCGGCTACGCTACAGGTGTGGCGGGGATTCATTTGCCCGACTGTTGAGTGCGCGCAAGGAAATGCTACTTGCTTAATCACGCCTCTTGGGCGGATCAACAAGAGAATCTGTATGAACAATGTGAAGAAGTGGCTCGGCGGGCCGCTATTGGCGTTTTTGCTTCTCACGCAGCCGGTGCTGGCCGACAACTCGGCAGCGCCGGTTCACTTCGGTGACATTACCTGGGAGAGCGGCAGCCTGATTACTGAAGTGCTGCGCCTGATCACCGAAAAAGGCTACGGCGTTGCAACCGACACCTTGCCCGGCAGCACCGTGAGCCTGGAGGCCGCCCTGGCCAAAAATGACATTCAAGTCATTGGCGAAGAGTGGGCCGGGCGCAGCCCCGTGTGGATCAAGGCTGAAGCCGAGGGCAAGGTTTTCGGTTTGGGAGACATCGTCAAGAACGCCAGTGAAGGCTGGTGGGTGCCCGAATATGTGATCAAGGGCGACCCGGAAAAAGGCATCAAGGCGTTGGCCCCGGACTTGAAGTCGGTAAATGATTTGGCCCGCTACAAAGACGTGTTTCGCGATCAGGAAGACCCGACCCGTGGTCGCTTCCTCAATAGCCCTACCGGTTGGACCTCCGAAACTGTGAACAGCCAGAAGCTCAAGGCTTACGGGCTAGACAAGGATTTCGTCAACTTCCGCACCGGATCAGGCGCGGCGCTGGATGCCGAAGTCAGCTCCTCGATTCGTCGTGGCAAGCCGGTGTTGTTCTACTACTGGTCACCGACCCCGCTGATCGGGCGCTACAAATTGATCAAGCTCGAAGAACCAGCCTTTGACGCCGAAGCCTGGAAGACCCTGGCTGACGTCAACAACCCCAACCCCAAGGGCACGCGCTCATTACCGGCAAAGCTGGCGATTGGCGTATCAGCACCTTTCAAAGCCCAATACCCGCAATTGGTCGAGTTTTATCAAAAGGTCGATTTCCCTATTGAGTTGCTCAACACGACCCTGGCCCAGATGAGCGAGAAACGCACCGAGCCGCGTAAGGCTGCCGAAGCCTTTTTGCGCGAACAACCGCAAATCTGGCATGCCTGGGTGACCCCGCAAGCGGCTGAAAAAGTCGATGCAGCGCTCAAGTCCAACTAACCCATTGAACACGAGCACGGCATGTTTCCTGACAATCTGACGTTTTCCATCGCTGGATGGGTCAATGACGGGGTCGATGCGCTGGTCAGCAACTACGGCGATGTGTTCCGGCACATCTCCGAAACGCTGCTGTGGGCCATCATCAATCTCGAGCATCTGCTACGCATAACGCCCTGGTGGCTGATGCTGGCCATCGTTGGCGCGATTACCTGGCATGCCACGCGTAAAATTCTCGGCACGCTGTTGATTGTCGGTCTGCTGTTTCTGGTGGGCGCGGTTGGTCTGTGGGACAAGTTGATGCAAACCCTGGCGCTGATGATGGTGGCCACGGTTATTTCGGTATTGCTGGGGATCCCTCTGGGAATCCTGGCTGCACGTAGCAACCGCCTGCGTTCTGTATTGATACCGCTGCTGGATATCATGCAGACCATGCCCAGCTTCGTATACCTGATTCCGGTGCTGATGCTGTTTGGTCTGGGCAAGGTTCCGGCAATCTTCGCCACGGTGATTTATGCCGTACCGCCGCTGATCCGTCTGACCGATCTGGGCTTGCGTCAGGTTGACCGTGAAGTGATGGAGGCGATCAACGCCTTTGGGGCCAACCCTTGGCAGCAGTTGTTTGGCGTGCAATTGCCATTGGCCATGCCCAGCATCATGGCCGGTATCAACCAGACCACCATGATGGCATTGTCGATGGTAGTGATCGCTTCGATGATCGGTGCCCGAGGCCTGGGCGAGGATGTGCTGGTGGGCATTCAAACCCTCAACGTTGGCAAAGGGCTGGAAGCCGGATTGGCTATCGTCATTCTGGCAGTGGTCATTGACCGTATAACCCAAGCGTATGGCCGACCTCGGCATGGAGGCCAACAATGAGTGAAGTGGCGATCAACAAGATCGAAGTACGTAACGTGTTCAAGGTGTTCGGCAACCGCGAGAAGGAGGTGCTGGCACTGATCCGGGATGGCAAGAGCAAGGATGAGGTGTTGGCCAGAACCGGATGTGTGATTGGTATCAACGATCTGTCGCTGTCGATTCGCGCCGGTGAAGTGTTTGTCATCATGGGCCTGTCCGGTTCGGGGAAATCCACGCTGGTCAGGCATTTGAACCGTTTGATCGACCCTACCAGCGGCCAGATTCTGGTGGATGGAGAGAATATTCTTGAGTACGACATGCCTGCCTTGCGCCATTTTCGGCGACACAAAATCAGCATGGTGTTTCAAAATTTCGGCCTGCTACCCCATCGCAACGTCTTGGAAAACGTCGCTTATGGCCTCAAGGTGCGGGGCGAAACCCAGGCCCGGTGCGATGAGCGGGCGCGACACTGGGTGTCAGTTGTAGGGCTACAAGGCTATGAACAGGCCTTTATTCACCAGCTGTCGGGTGGTATGCGCCAGCGCGTCGGGCTGGCGCGGGCACTAGCGACTGACACCGATATCATCCTGATGGATGAAGCCTTCAGTGCTCTTGACCCATTGATTCGGGCCGAGATGCAGGATCAATTGCTGGCGCTGCAACGCACGCTGCAAAAGACCATCGTTTTTATCACCCATGATCTGGACGAGGCGCTGCGCATCGGCAATCGCATCGCCATCCTAAAGGACGGGCAACTGGTTCAGGTGGGCACCGCACAGGACATTCTGCTGACGCCTGCCGATGACTATGTCGATCGTTTTGTTCAGCGTCGTCGCGTCAGCGCTTAGCGCCATATATCCGGCTACTACCTTGCAGGTCGCTGCATTGCGTTGAATCGCGAGATCAGGTTTGGCAGACACATTCGTTAAAAGCCAGGCCGCCTCTTGTGATTCAAACAATGGATTGGCCATGAAAACACTCTCTTCAACGCCTGACTTGATTGCCCGCTACTCGCTGCTGGGCAGTTTTGCCGAGCATGACTTTGCTCTACGCCCCACCTTTCAAGGCGTGATTGCCCAGCTCTTCAAGAGCCTGCTGCAAGATCAGTATCCGAACCTTGATACTGGCAGTGCGGTGCTCTGGATAGCCGAGCCGCTTGCGAACCAACCCCGTGGTTTTCGGTTTATGGCACTGGCTGACGTGCTGATGCAAAGCTATATCGATGCCACACCCGTAAGCCTGATAAAGGGCTTTCATCGCTTGACCACTGACTTGACAGTGCTGGCCCCGCAGCCCTTGCCGGTTGATCTGGAGCAGGTGCAAAAACTGGTCAATGACTGCGCGCCGTTGGTGGTTGATGTCTATCAGCAGGCGTTGGCACAGTTCTGGAGCGAAGCCAATCCCCTGTCCATCAGCCCGTTTCAATGGTTGCAGGAGGTCCTGCAGGTGGGGCTGCACGTAACCATCCCATTGTTGGACTTGCCTAATGAACAGTCGGCAGCATTAGCCGTCGCAGCACATTTCCCCTATAAAACGGCCCGCTCGAAAATGGCCGAAGAAACCCCGTTGCATACCTGGCTGGTCAATATTCAGTGTGTCCAGGCAACGGAGACACTGAATTTCCAGTTGCCCGGAACGGTTTTGATTACGCGGCAAATGTCAGATCGCCTGTTGATCCTCAGTTACTCGCTGAGCCGCGGAGTCGAGGTGTTTGACTCAATGCAGCAGTTTGCTGGCGTCTTGAGCCGACGCTTGCAAGGGACACTCATGGGGCCGTCATTTACCTGGTCGTTGCAAGAGCCGGACGGAAATCTCTTTACCGGCCTGGCACTGACGCTGCTGGATGAACAATTGCGGCACTTGGCCCAGTTAGGGCAAACCGCTCAGGAGCAGCTCTGGAGTGTAGGGCGACTGGAACAAGCGCTGGATGCTGCGGGAGGAATGTTTGGGTTTTTCAGCCAGCAAGAGCGCTCCGAGTTCGAACGGGTGATGTCCAAACTACCGCTGTGGCTCCAGCAGGCTACGGGCCAGGAGCAATTGGCTTACAGCAAGCTGATGGCCGCTCAAGCGAACGGGCAAATGCAGAGCCGGGGCCAAACTTTTCTGGACGACATTGCATTATTGCCGCAATACGCCGTTCAGACGCTTGCCACGCGGATTCAGCGGGACCAGCCGCATTCAACGCTGGATGTATCGAAAGTCGAGATCCATGACGTGTCGATCGAAAACCTGCAATTGGGGTTACTGACGGAAGAGGTCATCCCACTGACTGAGTTTGCGCTGAAATACATCGGCGGCAAACCGGCGGGGCTGATGACCGTGAGTATTCAAGGGGGGCAGCCCGTACCTGTCTGGTTGACCTCGCGTTACGTAAAAGGCCTGCTGGAAGAGCTTGATATTGGCAGCCAGTACATCGCATTGCTCAAACGCCTGCTGATTGATGATCGGGTTGAATCGGCGCGGCGTCAGGTGTTGTACAAGCGCCAGTTGAGTACTCAATTACCCATGCTTGCGCTGGAAAAAAAGATCAGAGGGCAGGCTGGTTTCACGGATAACGGCTGGCAGATGCTTGATCACCTGCTCAATTTTGATCCGGCATCGCTATGCGTCAGGCCATTGGGTTTTCACGCCTACGAGGGGGCCGGGGTGGATTATGTCGCGAACATGTTTGTATTCGGATCGCGCGACATCCAGTTTGGCCCCTTTGTGCTTTATCGACCCTTTGCCGCTGATGCGTTGCTGGAGTTCCCGACGTGGGCTGCATTGATGGCGGCCATCAAGCAGCCCGGTGAATTGCAAGAACTGGTGCTGGCCTGGCTTGATGATGAAGCGCGCGGTTTTTACGCCGATGGTGGTTTTGAACGGCCACACCTGGAAAGCGTAATTCTGGAAGGGGCTTTGGCGTTCTTACCGCGCAGTGCGGCCACCCTAAGTACTCAATACGTAGTAGGCGATATTTTCGAAGCACTGTTCCAGGCAAATGCCGAAGCCCTGATCACCCTGTCAGACAGGCAGACCGTGTCACGCTCAGAGCGTCGCTGGGTTTTGCTCAAGCGTTATGCATGGGATGTGTTTAACGGTTTGACGTTTTTTGTCAGCGGCCCCCTGCAAAAAGCTGCCTGGCTCTTTCAAACCCTGATCAGTCTTCACAGTGGCTTACAGGCCCGCATAGACGGTGATAAAGAAGCCGCGAGGCAAACAATCATTGATCTGTTGCTCAATATCAGTCTGACGTTACTGCATGAGGGGCTGCGATTTAAAGCCCAGGCCAATGATGGGTTGCGCCGCAAAGCTCCCATTGATGAGCCGATGTTCACCTTGAGCGAGGATGAAAAGCCCGCGACAGTAGCGGCCCCGGAAGCCGCTCCTCTGAGGCAGAGAAAGGTATCCGAGTTTGAGGACCTCGACCGTTTTTCAACGTTGGACTTCTCCTGGTTCGGGCCTTCGCTACAGCTGACCGATAGCCAGCGCATCCATCTGGAGACGTTTGTGGCGGACGTTGATCTGAGCCGCGAAACACCCATGCAAACGGGGCCCTTGAGAGGCGTGATCCAGCATCAGGGCAAGTCCTTTATACGACTGGACGGCAAGGCCTACCGCGTCACTCGCCAGGCAGACAGTCTGGTGCTGCAGGATAATTTACAGCCGCAAAGGCTCGGGCCGCCTCTTAGGCAGGACGCCTCGGGACAGTGGGTCCTTGATCTGCGATTGGGGTTGCGTGGTGGCGGGCCGAAAAAGCGTATTCAAGCGTTGCGTGATGATAAAAACCTGAAGCTGGCGGCACTCTTCGAGGAGGAGTCGCGTTTACTGGCTGACCTTAAAAAGCGCGACTCGGTGCTGGTGCTCACCGAAGAACTGCTCAAAAACAATCCTGACCGGCAAGGGCCACTGCTTGAGCGTCTTGAAACCGAAATCGGCTTGTGGCGAAAAGGGATGCTGGAACTTATAAGGATCAACACCAAATGCAATAAAATATTTCCTGTTGCCGCCTATGAACAGCGAGTCCAGGAAACGTGGATACAGTTGGTGATGAAACTGTTCATGTTGCAGAATTTTCTGGAGGAAGCACTGCGGGCATTACCTGTTACCAATGACCGGCGCACCTATATCCCGGAACTGATTGAGCTGGTGGAGGATATAAAATCGGGATCGAGCGTCGCTTATGAGCAATGGGTGACGAAATTAAAAGATGCACAGCAGATTGAAGCACGGTTGTTTAAAAATTCGGTCTACGAAAGTGCGGCGATTACCGAAATCCTGAAACGGCCTTTACCAAAAGACAGTGCGCTGAAGAGTATTAGCGATGTCTACCGGCGCCAGTACTTTGATCGTCACTGGGGAGCGGTGTATCTGGCAACTCTGAGTGAGCTGTTGATACGGCGTGATGCGACTGATCTGATGCCTGAAGAGCAGTTTGCCTTCGATATGTTTGGGCAAGGAACGCTGGCAGAAACTGCCTGGTCTCAGATACACATGCGCTTTTATGACGTCCTGTACAGCAATGAGCATCTGGATTTTTTTGACAATGCCATCCAGCAATACAACTCGGCCGAGGGGGTTTGCCGCAACTTGATGGAGCTGGGTTCAGAGCATTTTCGCAATGAGTATTTGATCGATACCATGAGCGTGATTCGGCATCTGCGAGATTTTGCAGAGTTCCAAATGGAATCACTGATTCGCGAGTCTGAAAGCTCGTCCTCGGAGCAGGATGAGCCTCGGCCAGGACCAAGTCGGTTGGCTGGCGCACCGAGCAGCACTGCCAGGTTGCCGAACCCGCGGCAGAAGATCATAAAAACCACGCGAAAACAGACGTTGGTCGGTATCAAGCGCGAACCGGTCTCTGATGCTGACAGCGAAATTGTCGATGTCAGCGAAGGTATTGATGGTCTGAATTTCCGCTCTTATCGCCAGGTCGAAAGCGGCGAATGGGAGGAGTTTGGCAGTACCCGGCCGCCGATCCTGCAGGTCTCTCACAGCAAAAACCTGGTTAAACTTGAAGCCGATGCGCGGATGTTGCTGGGGCGTTTCACCCGCGCGATTCTGGATAACCGGGAGAGCGCCGCCACCTCGAGAATCCCGGTGGAAATCGAGGAAATCCTGGTCTACAAGGCTGAGTCCATGGAGGACGTGGCCAATCAGATCGAGCAAATAGTCATGGCCACTCCAGTCGAGAGCGAGTCGTTGACCGATGAGCGCAGAACTGTGGTACTGGCGCTGAGTGCCGAGCTTAAGTCCAGCGCTGTACAGTTGCGTAATGAAGGCAGAAGCCTGCGTATTCAGATCATCAAGCGACTGCCACCGACGGGGCCGAACGTCGAATATTTGCACACTCAAGGGGATGTCACGGTCTCCCGGGCTGGGCCGAGGCGGCATTTAGCCAAAGGCCAGCGCAAGGATTATCTCCAGGAGTACGCCATCAACGACAAGGACGGCAAGGCGTTATGGTTTGCCCACTTCCATTACGCAGAGTCGCAAACCCCTGCCGAAAACTTTGAAGTGGCGCATCTGAAAACGGCCGAGCAGCGTACCTGGAGTGAGCAAGGGCTCTACGCCAAAGCCAGGACCGCGCATGAATACATCCAGGTGTACCGCGCGAAGCTGGACAAGGCCCTGGCCCTACGGTTGTTTTTGTCTTAAGCCAAATATCCTGTTACCACCTTTGAAAAATGTTCATTGGATTTAATCACCGGCAAAGGTTTGGCCTGGGCGTTCAAGTTCGGGCCCGACCGCTCTGTGATGACTAACGCAATGGACAGCCCATGAACACACACTCGTCAACGCCCGACCTGATGCCGCGCGATCTTGGCATAAGCAGTTTTGCCGCCCGGACATTTGCGCCGCACCCCAGCTTTCAAGGCGTAATCGCTCAACTGTTCAAAGAGCAGTGGCTAGAGAAATACCCTTCCAGGGATGTGCACGTCGGCCAGCTCAAGCTGGTTGAACCCATCCCTTATCCGGATCTTTTCGAGACCGAATCTGCCAGCCTTTCCCCCCGTTTTCGATATATGCCCGTCGTGGATGTGATGATTCAGGGCTATATCGACGCACAGCCGCTTCGCCTGATACAGGGCGTCCACTATCTGGTCGCCGATGATGATGTCGAAGACCTGTACCTGCTGAGCGTGGACATGGCGCAAGTGCAGGTAATGATCAACGACTGTGCTGCGTTGTTGATTACAGCGTATCAACACGCACTGGCCCGGTATTGGAGCGAGAACAGTGCAGGCAACATCAGCCCGGTTGAGTGGTTGAAGCGGGCCTTGCAGGCGGGTGTGAGCAGCTTCGTGCCCAATTCAGCCTGGGGATCGGCACTCTCGAATGAACAGGCTGCTGCCCTGGCCGTGGTGGTTAGCTTTCCCGACAAGGCCGAGCGTCTACAAGTCAGCGCTGAAACCCCTTTGCATGCTTATCTGGTCGCTGTTGAAAGCACTCCAAACAACCTTTCCGGCTTTGTTCAACTGCCAGGCATGATGCTGGTGACGCGACAAATGACAGATCGATTGCTGATCTTGAGTTATTCGCAAGACAAAGGGGTTGAGCTGTACGACACCTTGCAGTCGTTCGGGGCTTCCTTGAGCCAGTATGTGCAAGGTGTGAGTGCAGGGGGCGTGTTTGACTGGAGCTTGTACGAGCCGGAAGGTCATTTTTTTACCGCCCTGGCTCTGAGCCTATTGGATAAAAAGCTTCAAGACATTGGCGCCACAGGCCCAAGAGCCCAGGCTGAACGCTGGAGCGTGGAGCGCTTGGTACTGACTCTCGATGATGCCTGTTCTGTATTCCCTTTTTTCAGCCCGGCGCAGCGGCTTTACTACGACCACATCATGTCCCGGTTGCCCTTGTGGTTGAAGCAAGCCAGCGCGCTGGACCTGTTGGCTTACAGCAAGCTGATGATCAAGCAAGTCATTTGGCACTCGCAGACCAAAGGGCAAACGTTTCTGGAGGGCATTGTTGCGTTGCCTGTTTTTGCTGAGCAGTTGCTTGCGGCCCGTATCAAGGCGCAATACCCACAATCTGCAGTGGATGTAGCGCAGATCACTGTCCAGGAAGTGATCATTGAAAACCTTGCATTGGGGCAGGTTGCCCAAACAGCCATGCCTTTGACCGAGTTTGCACTGGCGTATATCGGTGGCAAACCTTCAGCGCTGATGAATGTTGCGGATCGGGAGAGTGAGGTTTTGCCGGGCTGGTTGAGCGTGGATTACGTCAAAAACCTGGTGGATGAACTGGATATTGGCACTCGTTACATCGAACTGCTCAAACAAAAGCTGATCGAGGACACCACCGAGTCAACCGGCCGATTGGCCCTGTATAAAACCCAGATGAGCATTCAATTGCCCATGCTCGCACTGGAGAAAAAGATCAAGGGCGAGTGCGGATTTACCGAGGCTGGTTGGCGAATGCTGCAGCGCATGCTTCGCCCGGACGCGCAGTTGTCCACGTATTTGCGCAAATTTGCTGAAGTCCAATTGGCCATGGTGATTCGCGACTCTGAAAGCTCATCCTCAGAACTGGATGAACCGAGGCCGGGGCCCAGCCGGCTGATGAAGCCGGTGCGCAGTAAGGTCGCGGCTGGCAAGTCGCGGCAAAAGTTCTTCAAGACCACCGATAACACAACCTTGGTCGGAACTATACGAGAGCCTGCTGCAGGTGCCACTGACGAAATAGTCGATGTGGGTGAAGAGGCGGAGGGTGGTAGACGTCAGCCCTTGACCTCCTATCGCCGTCTTGAAAGGGGAGAGTGGGTGACGATCAGCGCCACCAAAACACCTCAACCGATCCCGGTATTGATCTCTCAAAGTAAAAATCTGTCGAGGTTGATGATCGACGGTAGGGCTTTGCTGGCGCGAGTGGATGGCGCGATCCTGGAGAACAGGGCGCGGGCAGTGGCCTCAAAAATACCGATCGAACTTGAAGAAATCATGGAGTTCAAGGCGCGTTCGCTGGAAGACATTGCTCAGAAAATTGATCAAGTGGTGGCCACCGACAGTGCGGAATTTACCGCGTTGGAGCAGGAGGACAAGACCGCAACGCCGACGTTGAGCCACGAACTCAAGGCCAGCGCCCTCCGTTTACGGGCGGAAGGACGAGCATTGCGGATCAGTCTGATTAAAAAACTGCCGCCCACCGGTACCGGTGTTGAATACCTCAAGGCTCAGGGGGAGGTGAGTATCGCGGCTGAAGGGCCACGTCAGCATCTGTTCAAGGGACCACGCAAGGACTACCTGCAAGAGTTCAGCATCAAGGATCGTGATGGCAGCCCATTATGGTTTGCTCATGTTCACTACAAGGCTCAGGGCTCTGCGGTGAATGATTTTGAGGTGGCGCATCTGAAATTTGCCGATCAGCGTTTTTTGAGTGAGAAGGCCCTGTATGCCAAGGCCAGGAACCCTGACGACTACATCGCGGTATATCGAGCGAACATGGACCGCGATTTGGTTAATCGGGTTTTCTTTGCCGTACTCAAGGACGTTCAGCCAACGGAAAGCCCTTAATCGAGATGGTAGCGAACCGAGAGCACGCCTTTTTTTAGGGTCACGGACAGCACACTGACAGCCTGTAATTCACCCAGCGAGCGCACATGGGTACCGCCGCACGGATACCCCGGCAAGTCGCCAAAGCTGATGGCTCTTTGCTGGGAGTCGAGGTTCAGCTGACGCGGCAAGTCTGCACTGATCCAGCGTTCAAGTTGTTGCTCGATGGCTAGCGCTTCCAACGGTTGAGCGTCATCGCCGGGGGTGAAGCTGACACGGCATTCGCCTGGCCAGTGATGTGCCTTGGTCGGCAGCCAACCGGCCTGTTCCCCCACCACACCAATCAAGTGCCCGGCGCTGTGCAGCCGAGCGTTGAGGTGGCGGCGGGGGGCGTCCACCTGCGCACGGGCCGGGCCAAGTGCTACGACCTGTTTG
Organism: Pseudomonas fragi; assembly: GCF_025426255.1. Classification (GTDB taxonomy): domain Bacteria; phylum Pseudomonadota; class Gammaproteobacteria; order Pseudomonadales; family Pseudomonadaceae; genus Aquipseudomonas; species Aquipseudomonas kulmbachensis. The sequence continues at coordinate 1,310,325 of NZ_CP104861.1, forward strand.
ACGTAATGCACGATGGCGTCTTGCTCTTGCAGCACTTTGACCACTTCACTGTAACCGATATGGCCCAGGTCGCATGGCTGCCCGCCGCCTTGAGGATGAAAAGGGGTGGCTTGCACGGTGACGGCAAATCCGTCTTCGTGGGGGGTGCAACTGATCACGTTGATATCGGCAATCAGTGCATCGTCGGTAAAAAACAGGCGTTGGGTCATTGCGGTTTCCTGGTCGGTTTCTTTTTTTAGTATAGAGTTGCGCCTCAATTGTGATAATCCGCCTAAATTTCAATGGACCTGTGCGCTGTGAGCATAAATCTACCTGTGTCGTTACTGGCCGAAATGGTGATGTTTGTGAAGGTGGTCGAGGCCGGTAGCTTCTCCGAAGTGGCGCGTCAGCTAGGGACTTCGCCCTCGGCGGTCAGTCGTAGTGTTTCCCGTCTGGAGAAAGCCCTGGCGATCCGTTTGCTACAACGCACCACGCGTAAATTACGCCTGAGCGATGAGGGTGAAGAGGTCTTCAAACGCTGCTGTGAGGTGGCGGGGGCTGCGCAGTCAGTGATGGACCTCAGTGGGCGTTTTACCCAGAGTGCCGAAGGCCTGATTAGGGTCAGCGTGCCCAAGGCGGTGGGGCGGTATGTGATTCACCCGCATATGCCCGAGTTTTTGCGGTGCTACCCAAAAGTCGATGTGCAATTGATTCTGGAAGACCGCTATGTCGACCTGATTGATGACAACGTTGACTTGAGTATTCGTATTACCGACCAGCCGCCGCCAGGGCTGGTGGGGCGTCAGTTGTTCCCGATCGAGCATGTGTTGTGTGCCACGCCCTCTTACCTGGCAGAACACGGGGTGCCGACGCAGCCTGAAGACTTGCGCGGGCACAGCTGTATTTATCTGGGGGAAACACCAGCCGATGCGCGATGGAAATTCAAACAGGGCGCCAGAACGGTTACCGTTGGAGTGCGCGGGCGTTATGCGGCCAACCACACCGGGGTGCGACTGGATGCGGTATTGCAACACATAGGGATTGGAAGCTTGCCGTATTTCACGGCGCGCCAGGCGCTGGAACAAGGGCAGGTCGTGCAAGTGTTGCCCGAGTGGAGCTTTATTGCTTCCTACCACGGCGGAGCATGGTTGCTGCATGCCCCTTCGCGTTACCTGCCGCCAAAAATGCGGGTGTTTATCGATTTTCTGGTGGAGCGACTGGCGCAGGAACCAACCCTGGAAATTTGGCGTTCGCGGGTGTAGCCGCTGAGGAGCGCAGCCTTCGTGCCTCGGCAGCGGCTACAGGGCTTTCGATTTTTGGCAGTAGCAAAAAAAAGCCCGCCAGGTAAACCGGGCGGGCTTTGAATATTCAGTAGGGCAATCAGTGCTTCGGGCTGTCTTCAGACACAGGCATCGCCATCAGCTGTTTTTCCTGATTCCAGTCGAACGGTTCATCGTTCTGTTCAGCTTCGTGACGACGCTCTTCCAGCGCCTCATACATGTCCAGCTCCTCATCCGACAGGAAGTTGAAGCAGGCGCCGCCGAAGTACCACAGCAGGTCACGCGGGACGAGGTGGGCGATCTGTGGGTAGCGTTCGATAACCTGGCACATGATGTCCTGGCCCAGATACTGGCTGTTGATCGGGTCAACCGGCAGCGAACTGCGCATATCGTCAAAGCGTTCCAGAAACAACGCGTGGCTTTCCTCAGGGATCTGCTCAGCGTCACCGACAGCAACCAGAATGCTGCGCAGAATGTCGAGCAAGACGAGGTTGTGGTTCAGATCGTTGGTGGCCATTGCGGGTGTCCTCTAGAGCAAAACGGGCGCCGGAGTATAAAGCCCCCGGCGCCGGTTGTCCTGTTAGCGAATCTTTCCTTCGCTGTGGCTCAGTTCCTCCTTGGAGAAGTCATCCACATCAATCACCTTGCGACGCGCGGCTTCTGCGGTGCGCAACGTCTGGGCTTCAGCCGGTTGCAACACCCCGGCTTGCAGCGCCGCATCGATGGACGGTTCTCCTGCCGCCGGTTTGACCTGACCGCTTTTCAGCGCATCGTGGAGTTTTTTGTGCAGCGGGCGCGCCTCGTTGAGCAGGTCGCAGGCATGCTGCAGAGCACCCACGGCGTCATCCGGCGATTGCGGGCGATAGCAACCCGCGAGCACCGCCTCAAGGGTTGGATCACCTTTGGCACGCCCCAGTACCGCAGCGACTTCAGCATCCAGTGCGTCTGAAGGCCCGGTATGGCGTCGGCCAAACGGAAACACCACACCGCGCAGTAAAAAGCCCAGAGCGCGGCTTGGGAAGTTTTTCAGCAGTTCATCCAGTGCGCGCTCGGCATGCCCCAGGCTTTCCTCCATGGCCCATTTGAACAGCGGGTCGAGGTGTGCAGGTGAGTCGAGGTCGTGATAACGCTTGAGCGCAGCGCTGGCCAAGTACATATGGCTCAGCACATCACCCAGCCGCGCCGACAAACGCTCGCGGCGTTTCAACTCGCCGCCCAGCAGCATCATGCTCAAGTCGGCGAGCAGTGCAAAAGCGGCAGCCTGACGGTTCAGTGCGCGGAAATAACCCTGGCTCAAGGCGTTGCCCGGTACATGCTCAAAACGACCAAGGCCCAGGTTCAAGACAAAGGTGCTGGCTTTGTTGCTGATCGCAAAACCGATGTGCTTGAGCAGCAGGGCGTCAAATTCCAGCAAGGCCTGATCTTTGTCTTCGCGCGCCGCCAGGGCCATTTCTTTCAACACAAAGGGGTGACAACGGATGGCGCCCTGACCAAAAATCATCAGGTTGCGCGACAGAATGTTCGCGCCTTCCACGGTGATAAAGATCGGCGCGCCCTGCCAGTTGCGGCCCAGGTAGTTGTTGGGCCCCATGATGATGCCCTTGCCACCGTGAACATCCATTGCGTGGCTGATGCATTCGCGGCCGCGCTCGGTGAGGTGGTACTTGAGAATCGCCGACAGTACCGAAGGTTTTTCGCCAAGATCCACCGCGTTGGCGGTGAGCATGCGTGCGCTATCCATCAGCCAAGCGTTGCCGCCAATGCGCGCCAAGGCTTCCTGGATACCTTCGAAAGCGGCCAGTGGCACATTGAATTGCTCGCGCACCTGAGCGTATTGCCCGGTTACCAGACTGGTGAACTTGGCGGCGCCGGTGCCCACCGCAGGCAGTGAAATAGAGCGCCCGACCGACAGGCAATTCATCAGCATCATCCAGCCTTTGCCGAGCATTTCCTGGCCGCCGATCAAGTAGTCCAGCGGGATAAACACATCTTTGCCCGAGTTCGGGCCATTCATGAACGCTGCGCCCAAAGGCAAATGGCGACGGCCAATCTCAACCCCGGGGGTATCGATGGGGATCAAGGCCAGGCTGATGCCCAAGTCTTCCTTGTCGCCCAGCAGGTGCTCCGGGTCGTGGGCCTTGAACGCCAGCCCAAGCAGGGTCGCGACCGGGCCGAGGGTGATGTAGCGTTTTTCCCAGTTCAGGCGCAGGCCGATGACTTCTTCGCCTTGCCACTGGCCTTTGCAAATAATCCCGGTGTCGGGCATTGCCCCGGCATCGGAGCCTGCCAGCGGGCCGGTCAGGGCAAAGCAAGGGATGTCATCGCCACGGGCCAGGCGCGGCAGGTAATGGTTGCGTTGCTCGTCGGTGCCGTAATGCAGCAACAGTTCGGCCGGGCCCAGGGAGTTGGGCACCATCACGGTGGAAGCAAGGTCGCCGCTACGAGTGGCCAGCTTCATCGCGACCTGGGAGTGGGCGTAGGCCGAGAAGCCCTTGCCGCCGTAGGCTTTTGGGATAATCAAGGCAAAGAAGCCATGTTCCTTGATATGCGCCCAGGCGTGCGGTGGTAAATCCATGGCCTGACCGATTTCCCAGTCGCTGACCATCGCACACAGCTCTTCAGTGGGGCCATCGATAAAGGCTTGTTCTTCTTCGGTGAGCTGGGCCTTGGGGTAGGCCAACAGCTGGTTCCAGTCGGGGCGGCCGCTAAACAGCTGGCCATCCCACCAGACTGTGCCGGCGTCTATCGCATCGCGCTCGGTTTGCGACATCGGCGGCAGGGTTTTTTGAAACCAGTTGAATAACGGGGCGGTAAACAGTTTGCGCCGCAAGTCTGGTAACAGCAGCAGAGCGGTGGGCGCTGCCAGCAACAGCCAAAGGATCGCCAGCAACCACCCCGGCACATGGCCGATAACACCCATCGCTAGCAAATACACTGCGACCACGGCAATGGTCGTCAGGGGGGCGATGCGGCGATGCGCCATATAGGCGATGCCAACAATCAAAACCAATATCCACAACAACAGCATATTCAATCCTCCATGAAACCAGGGGCGTGCACCCTTGTGAGCTTAGTCGCAACTTTCGATCAGGGTCGTAAGGATAGTGACCATGCGTTGGAGACGGAGTTCGTCATCCCGGCGTAGACTCCTTCGGCGTCTATCAATCAGGAGCCAGATCATGCTGAAAGTGTGGGGTCGCAAGAATTCGTCGAACGTTCGAAAAGCATTGTGGTGTGTCGAAGAGTTGGCGTTGCCGTATAGCCGGGTAGAGGCGGGCGGTGCATTTGGCGTCGTCAACAGCCCTGAGTATCGGGCGTTGAACCCTAATGGCCAGGTGCCGGTGATCGAGGAAGACGACGGTTTTGTGCTGTGGGAATCGAACACCATTGTGCGTTATCTCGCGGCCCGATACGGGGCGGACACGTCCTGGTACCCGACCGATGCCCGTGTCCGGGCTCAGGCTGACAAGTGGATGGACTGGACCAGCACCTCGTTTGCCGGGGTTTTTCGCACGGTGTTCTGGGGTGTCTTGCGCACGCCTGCCGAGCAGCAGGACTGGGTGGCCATTAACGCTGCGATTAATGCCTGCGCTGAGTTGCTGGCTATTGCGGATCGGGCTCTGGCGGAAAAACCCTACTTGTCCGGTGATGAAATCGGCATGGGCGATATCCCGCTGGGCTCTTTCATTTATGCCTGGTTTGAAATGCCCATCGAACGCCCGGCCCTGCCGCATTTGGCTGCCTGGTATGAGCGCCTGAAGCTGCGTCCGGCCTACAGAAATGCAGTGATGACCGCGTTGACTTAATAGCCACTATTAATACGGGCGACTGTACTTGTGCGGCGAGGCCAAGCACCATACGGCCTTGTCGGACTTGCCCTACAGGCTGTTCGCCCTTATTTATACCTCCCCCTTTCCCCATCTTGGTGCGTAATCCGATATGAGTTCCGCTCTGTCCATACGGCAGCTAACCAAAACCTACGGCAACGGTTTCCAGGCCCTGAGTGGTATCGATCTGGATGTTGCCGAAGGTGACTTTTTTGCCTTGCTCGGGCCTAACGGTGCCGGCAAATCCACCACCATCGGCATTCTCTCGACCCTGGTAAACAAAACCGGCGGTACGGTGAATATCTTTGGCCATGACCTTGATCGTAATCCGGCCGCGCTTAAACGCTCGATTGGCGTGGTGCCGCAAGAGTTCAACTTCAACCAGTTTGAAAAGACGTTTGATATCGTTGTGACCCAGGCGGGTTACTACGGCATCCCGGCGAAAGTCGCCAAGGAACGTGCCGAAAAGTACCTGACGCAATTGGGGCTTTGGGATAAGCGTGATACGCCTTCACGCTCATTGTCCGGCGGCATGAAGCGCCGTTTGATGATTGCACGGGCGCTGGTGCACGAGCCACGTCTGTTGATTCTCGATGAGCCCACTGCTGGCGTGGACATTGAGCTGCGTCGCTCGATGTGGAGCTTCCTCACGGAGCTGAACGAGCAGGGCACCACCATCATCCTCACCACGCATTACCTGGAAGAGGCTGAGCAGTTGTGCCGCAATATCGGGATCATCGATCACGGCATCATTGTTGAAAACACCAGCATGCGCCAACTGCTGGGCCAGTTGCATGTCGAGACCTTTTTGCTCGACTTGAAATACCCCCAGCATGCGACTCCGCAGTTGATCGGCTATCCGAGTCAATTGCTCGACGCCACTACGCTGGAAGTGCAAGTCGACAAAGCCGTGGGTATTACCGGCCTGTTCACTCAGCTGGCAGCGCAAAGCATCGAAGTGGTGAGCCTGCGCAATAAAACCAATCGCCTTGAGGAGTTGTTCGTGTCGTTGGTCGAAAAAAACCTGGCAAAGGTGGCGATATGAGCTCGGAGCTGCGCCCCAACCTGATTGCGTTGAACACCATTGTTTACCGCGAAGTTCGACGCTTTATGCGGATCTGGCCACAAACCCTGCTGCCGCCAGCGATTACCATGGTTCTGTACTTTGTGATCTTCGGTAATCTGATCGGTCGGCAAATCGGTGATATGGGTGGTTTCACCTATATGGAGTACATCGTACCGGGCCTGATCATGATGTCGGTGATCACTAACTCCTACGGCAACGTGGTGTCGAGCTTCTTTGGCGCCAAGTTCCAGCGTTCGATTGAAGAGCTGATGGTTTCGCCGGTTTCGCCCCACACCATTCTGATCGGCTTCACTGTCGGCGGCATTTTGCGCGGGTTGATCGTGGGTTTGATCGTGACCCTGCTGTCGCTGTTCTTCACTCACCTGCAAGTGCATCACCTGGGCCTGACCATTGTGGTCGTGGTGCTGACGGCGACGATCTTCTCGTTGCTGGGGTTTATCAACGCCGTATTTGCACGTAACTTCGACGATATTTCAATTATCCCGACCTTCGTGCTGACACCGCTGACGTACCTGGGTGGGGTGTTTTATTCGATCACGTTGCTGCCGCCATTCTGGCAGAGCGTGTCACTGGCCAACCCGGTGCTGCATATGGTCAACGCATTCCGTTACGGCATTCTGGGCGTTTCGGACATCAAGATCAGCGTAGCGCTGACCTTTATGGTGGTCGCAACGATCGTGCTGTACTTGGGCTGCGCCAAGCTGCTGGTCAGCGGCCGCGGGATGCGTCAGTAGCTCTTGTAGCCGCTGACGAGGTATGAGGCTGCGAAAAGGGCCAGAATGTCAGGGCGCGCTGCGCAGCCAATCGCTGCCTCGCTGCGCTCCTCAGCGGCTGCAGGTCAGACCATAAGAAAGGCCCCTTTTCGGGGCCTTTTCTATTGGCGCTGGTTTTTGCGGCTTTTCCACTTTCGGCTGACCCACCAGCGCCAATAGAGCATGGTCAGGCAGTAGGCCAGAGTCCCGAGCACCACGCCGCAAACTACAGAGCCCAGTAAAAATGGCTGCCATACGGTTGAAAGTTGGCCGCTGATCCACTCCCAGGTCAATTCATCAGGCAGGGCGCGTGCAGGCACATTCATCAGCCAGGCGCCCATCTTATAGGTGCAATAAAACACCGGCGGCATGGTGATCGGATTGGTCAGCCATACCAGCCCTACAGATATCGGCATATTGCTGCGCACGTTTATCGCCAGGAAGGCGGCCAGCAGCATTTGAAACGGCATAGGGATAAAAGCGGCAAAGATCCCTACTGCCATCGCTCGGGCCACGGAGTGACGATTGAGGTGCCAGAGGTTGGGGTCATGCAGCAAGGTGCCCAAAAATCGTAAGGACTTGTGTTCCCTGATCAGGGCCGGATCTGGCATGAAACGTTTGATTAAACGCCGTGGCATGGGCCTCTCCCTAGGTCAAGGGGGCAGTATGCCCAAATTCGACAGGATGCCTATTCAGACTTTGTGACAATTTCTTAAGCGCGCGTCCCCGATTCCAACTAATCCGAGTCAAAGGGATAAGTTGAGTATAGGCATGTACACAGGGATGTTTGCGCTCGCATCGGGCCTGATTGCGCTGCGGTTTTTACCCGCGTTGCCCTCAGCGGGCTGGTTGCTGCTGATGCTGTTGGCGGGGCTATTGCTCTTGGTCTCGCGCGCCTGGCAGGTGGGGCTTTTTGTGCTTGGGTTGAGCTGGGCCTGTGTTCAGGGGCAACGGGCGCTGGATGACCGCCTGGCGGATTCACTCGATGGTCGCACCCTCTGGATTGAAGGGCGAGTGGTCGGGTTGCCGCAACACACTGGCGGCTCAGTACGTTTTGAATTGCAGGGCGCCATGTCGCGCCACGGTACATTGCCCACGACCATCAGGTTGAGCTGGTATGGCGGGCCGCCCGTCAACAGTGGCGAACGTTGGCGGCTGGCGGTCAAGCTCAAGAAGCCCAGGGGTTTGATTAACCCCCAGGGTTTTGATTATCAGGCCTGGTTGCTGGCGCAACGGATTGGTGCGACAGGTGTGGTCAAGGATGGCCGGTTACTGATGGCCGCCAGTCATGCCTGGCGTGACGGTTTGCGCCAGCGCCTGTTGCAGATCGATGCCAATGGTCGAACGCCTTGGCTGGCGGCACTGGTCATGGGCGACAGTTCGGGGCTGAGCCGTGACGACTGGGCGCTGCTGCAAGCGACCGGCACGGTGCATTTACTGGTGATCTCGGGGCAGCATATCGGGCTGTTTGCCGGGTTGATCTATGGGTTGATAGCCCTGATGGCGCGTTATGGTGTGTGGCCACGGGTTTTGCCGTGGCTGCCCTGGGCCTGCGGTCTGGCGTTTGCGGGGGCTACTGGGTATGGCGCACTGGCGGGCTTTGAAGTGCCGGTGCAGCGCGCCTGCGTGATGCTGGGGCTGGTGCTGATATGGCGTTTGCGGTTTCGTCATCTGGGCGTGTGGCTGCCTTTTCTGTTGGCCCTCAATGCGGTGTTGCTCGTGGAGCCGCTGGCAAGTTTGAGGCCGGGCTTGTGGTTGTCGTTTGCAGCCGTTGCAGTGCTGATTTTTACCTTCAGTGCGCGTTTGGGGGCATGGAGCTGGCGGGCTGCATGGTTGCGACCGCAGGGGCTGATTGCTCTGGGCTTGTTTCCGCTGCTGTGGATCCTCGGTTTGCCCATCAGCCTGACCGGGCCGCTGGCTAATTTAATGGCCGTACCCTGGATCAGTCTGGTGGTGCTACCGACAGCGCTGCTGGGTACGTTGCTACTACCTGTGCCCGTGCTGGGTGAAAATCTGCTGTGGCTGTCGGGCGGCTTGCTCGACGTATTGATTCAAGGGCTGCACCTGCTGGGCGGTGTTTTTAATCCCTGGTCGCCTGCAGTCGCGCCGATTTACATTTGGCTGCTGACAGCCCTTGGAGTCCTGCTCCTGCTGCTGCCTGCCGGGGTAGCACTCCGGCCGTTGGGTTGGCCGTTGGTCCTGTTGGCGGTATTTGCGCCCCGTGAGCAGATCCCCCATGGCCAGGTCGAGGTACTGCAACTGGATGTCGGGCAGGGGCTGGCGCTGGTCTTGCGCACCCGTAATCACACGCTGTTATATGACGCAGGCCCGAAGGTCCGGAATTTCGATCAGGGCGAGCGGGTCGTGGTCCCTGCGTTGCGTTCATTGGGGGTTGGGGCATTGGATGTGATGCTGCTCAGCCACGCCGACGCGGATCATGCGGGCGGTGCGTTGGCGGTGCAGCGAGCATTCAGTGTGGGCCGGGTGCTCGGGGGTGATGTGCCAGGGCTGCCAGAGCAATTGCAGGCGCAGCCGTGCGTCAGTGGGGAAGGCTGGGAGTGGGATGGCGTCAAGTTTTCGCTCTGGCAGTGGGCTGATGCGACTGACAGCAACCAGAAATCCTGTGTGCTGCAGGTGCTGGCAGGTACTGAGCGGCTGCTGCTGACGGGCGATATCGACGCCCGCGCCGAGCACGCCCTGCTGAAAAGCTCGCTGGCTGTTCCTACCCGCTGGTTGCAATCGCCACACCACGGCAGCAAGACCTCGTCGTCGATGGCTTTTCTCAAGGCGCTGGCGCCGCAAGCAGTGCTGATTTCCCGGGGGCATGCTAATAACTTTGGTCACCCCCATCCGCACGTGATGGCCCGTTACCAGGCGCTGGGGTTGCAGGTGTGGGACAGCGCCGAGCAAGGTGCGGTGTGGTTTCGTTTGGGAGCGAACGGCAAGGCCGAGAGCATGCGCGACCAGCGCCGGTTCTGGCGCGATTGATAGTGTCCCTGTGGTAGAGTGGCGCACTTTTTCGAGGGGATTGTCACTGTGTGGGAACTGGTCAAATCCGGCGGCTGGATGATGCTGCCGATCATTCTGAGCTCTGTTGCCGCGCTGGGCATTATTGTCGAGCGCCTGTGGACCCTGCGTGCCAGTCGCGTGACCCCGGAGCATCTGCTCGGCCAGGTCTGGGTCTGGATCAAAGACAAACAGATGGACAAGGAAAAACTCAAATTACTGCGCGCCGACTCGCCTTTGGGTGAGATTCTGGCCGCGGGCCTGGCCAACTCAAGGCATGGTCGCGAGATCATGAAAGAGTGCATCGAAGAGGCTGCCGCCCGGGTGATTCACGAGCTTGAGCGCTACCTCAATGCGCTGGGTACGATTGCTGCAATGGCGCCGTTGCTGGGCCTGCTGGGCACCGTGTTGGGCATGATCGATATTTTCAGCTCCTTCATGGGCTCGGGCATGACCACCAACGCCGCCGTGCTGGCGGGGGGTATTTCCAAGGCGCTGATTACTACTGCCGCTGGTCTGATGGTGGGCATCCCCGCAGTCTTCTTCCATCGCTTCCTGCAACGTCGGGTTGACGAGCTGGTGGTCGGCATGGAGCAAGAAGCGATTAAGCTGGTCGAAGTGGTACAGGGCGACCGCGAAGTCGATGTGGTCGGGAGCAAAGCGTGAAATTTCGCCGCAAGCCACGGGAAACGGTCGATATCAACCTCGCGTCATTGATTGACGTGGTGTTTATCCTGCTGCTGTTTTTTGTCGTGACTACCACCTTTACCCGCGAAACCCAGCTGCGCGTCGATCTGCCAGAGGCCGTAAGCGGCTCGCCCGCCGACGACCAGAACGCCAAGCAACTGGATATCGCCATTAGCGCGGACGGTGTGTTTTCGGTTAACAACCAGTTGTTGCCGAAGAGCGATCTGACGAGCCTGATGGAGGCTCTGCAGAAAGAATCCGGCGGTGATACCAGTCTGCCGTTGTCGATCAGCGCCGACGGTAAAACCCGGCATCAGGCGGTCATTACTGCGATGGACGCGGCCGGCAAGCTCGGCTTCAGCCATTTGCGCATGACCACTGTTGAGGCGCAGGCGACTCCCTGATGGCCATGTCCGATCGTTTGTTGCGCGCTTGGTACACCGGGCACCCGCTGCTGACCCTGTTACGCCCGCTTGAATGTCTTTACCGTCGAGTGGTGGAGCGCAAACGGGCACGTTTTGTCGCCGGTGAGGGCCAGATTTACCGCGCCCCGGTGCCGTTGGTCGTGGTGGGGAACATCACGGTCGGTGGCACCGGCAAAACACCGCTGATTCTGTGGCTGATCGAGCATTGCCAGCGCAAGGGGCTGCGGGTCGGTGTGGTCAGTCGCGGTTATGGCGCCACGCCTCCTCAGTTTCCCTGGCGTGTGAGCGCTGAGCAAAGTGCCGCGCAGGCGGGGGATGAACCCTTGTTGATCGTGCAGCGTACCGGCGTGCCATTGATGATCGATCCGGACCGCAGTCGTGCGGTCAAAGCGTTGTTGGCCAGCGAATCGCTGGACCTGATTCTGTCTGACGATGGCATGCAGCATTACCGCCTGGCCCGGGATCTGGAGCTGGTGCTGATCGATAATGCCAGAGGTCTGGGTAACGGCCGCTGCCTGCCTGCTGGGCCATTGCGCGAACCGGTCGAGCGCCTGCAAAGTGTCGATGCGGTGTTGTATAACGGCGCTTGCAGCGACCCGCAGGGCGGTTTTGCCTTTGAGCTGAAGCCCACTGCGCTGATTAACCTGCTCACTGGTGAACGTCAGCCGCTGGACTATTTTCCTGCTGAACAAGCGCTGCATGCGGTGGCCGGGATCGGCAATCCGCAGCGTTTCTTCACGACTCTTGAAACGCTACACTGGCGGCCAATTACCCATGCTTTTGCCGATCACGCGCTCTACAGCGCCGAAGCGCTGAGTTTTACGCCGCAGCTGCCCGTGGTCATGACCGAAAAGGACGCGGTGAAGTGCCGCGGCTTTGCGTCACCCGACTGGTGGTATCTGGCCGTTGACGCAGTGCCGTCGGCAGCTTTCGTTCTATGGTTTGATCAACGGCTGCAGGGTCTTTTGCCCGATCACGTTTGATCTGACTCATCTTTATCCAGGGGAACCCTTATGGACACCAAATTGCTCGATATCCTTGCTTGCCCTGTTTGCAAAGGCCCGCTCAAACTCAGCGCCGACAAGACCGAGCTGATCAGCAAGGGCGCAGGTCTGGCCTATCCGATCCGTGACGGCATTCCGGTCATGCTCGAAACCGAAGCCCGCACCCTTTCAGCTGATGAGCGTCTGGATAAATGATTCCGGTTTTCACAGTTGTTATCCCGTCGCGCTATGCATCGACCCGTTTGCCAGGCAAGCCGCTGCAAATGATCGCCGGCAAGCCGATGGTCCAGCACGTCTGGGAGCAAGCCTGTAAAAGCAGCGCGCAGCGGGTGGTGGTTGCCACTGACGATGCGCGCATCGTCGAGGCCTGCAAGGCGTTTGGCGCCGAGGTGCTGCTGACCCGTGCCGATCACGAGTCCGGTACTGACCGCCTGGCCGAAGTGGCCACGCAGTTGGGCTTGGCTGACGATGCCATCGTGGTCAATGTCCAGGGCGACGAGCCGATGATTCCGCCGCAGGTGATCGATCAGGTTGCCGTCAACCTGGCCGCCCACAGCGAAGCGAGCATGGCGACTCTGGCCGAGCCGATCGACGATGTCGAGACCCTGTTCAATCCCAATGTGGTCAAGGTGGTCAGTGACATCAATGGGCTGGCGCTGACATTCAGCCGGGCCACGTTGCCGTGGGCACGGGATGATTTCGCTCAACACCCGGACAAACTGCCAGCGGGCGTGCCCTATCGTCGGCATATCGGCATCTACGCCTATCGCGCAGGCTTCCTGCATGACTTCGTGAGCTGGGGGCCTTGCTGGCTTGAAAATACCGAGCGTCTGGAGCAACTGCGAGCGCTGTGGCATGGCGTGCGCATTCACGTGGCTGATGTGCTTGAGGCCCCGCCTGCCGGAGTGGATACCGTAGAAGACCTCGAGCGCGTTCGGCGCTTACTGGAGTCATGAGTTTGGATCTGCAGGTCAATGCGTCGCTTAAGCCTTTCAACAGCTTTGGCGTTGATGTGAAGGCGAGCCAGTTTGCGCAAGCCCACAGCGATGCCGATGTGCGTGAGGCGTTGCTGTGTGCGGCCGATCACAAGTTGCCGTTGCTGGTCATTGGCGGCGGCAGCAATTTGCTGCTGACCGGTGATGTTGCGGCGCTGGTTTTGCGCATGGCCAGTCGCGGCATTCGCGTGCTGGAAGAAGACGGTGATCGGGTTGTGGTTGAGGCCGAGGCGGGCGAGGTCTGGCATGCCTTTGTGCAGTGGACCCTGGCGCAGGGTTTGTCGGGGCTCGAAAACCTAAGTCTGATCCCTGGCACCGTGGGTGCCGCGCCGATGCAAAACATTGGTGCCTACGGCGTCGAGATCAAGGATGTGTTCGCCGGGCTTACGGCGCTTGACCGGCAAACTGGCGAGCTGCGCGAATTCAGCCTGGCTGAGTGCAACTTTGCTTACCGCGATAGCCTCTTCAAGCAGCAGGCCGGGCGCTGGTTGATTCTACGCGTACGATTTGCCCTCAGTCGCGCCACGCACCTGCATCTGGAATACGGCCCTGTGCGTCAGCGCCTGGCCGAGCAGGGCATTGAACAGCCGACAGCCAGTGATGTCAGTCGGGCGATCTGCAGTATTCGCAGCGAAAAACTGCCGGATCCGGCAGTGTTGGGCAATGCTGGCAGCTTCTTCAAAAACCCGCTGGTGTCGGCGGTGTTGGCGGCTGAGTTGAAAGTGGCGCACCCCGGCCTGATTGGTTATCCGCAAGCCGATGGGCAGGTGAAGTTGGCGGCGGGCTGGTTGATCGAGGCGGCGGGCTGGAAAGGCTTTCGCGAGGCGGATGCAGGCGTGCATCGTTTACAGTCGCTGGTACTGGTCAACCATGGCTCAGCTACGGGTTTGCAGTTGCTGGCGCTGGCGCAGCGGATTCAGGCCGACATTCTGCAGCGTTTTTCAGTACAGCTGGAGATGGAACCCAACGTGTACTGAGGTTCGCAGTTGAAATTGAAAGCATAAAAAAAGCCCCGCCAGTTCAGAACTGGCGGGGCTTTTTAGTGGCCTACGGAATTACGCGAGGGGTTTGGACTCGTGTTCTTCCTGGGCTACGGCTTCGCTTGCAGGTGCCTGAGCAGCGGCAGCGGCTGCGGCAGCCTCTTCACGCTTGCGGCGACGTACTTCACGCGGGTCGTTAGGTGCGCGGCCATTGCTTGGGGCGCTGACAACCGGAGCGGCTGCCACTACAACCTCAACCACTTCTGTTGCCACAACAGCTTCAACCGGAGCTGGCTGTGCGGTGACTGCAGTTTCGACTACAGCTTCAACCGCTACCACTGCAGGTTCAACTGCAACAACGGGTTCAGGTGCGGCTTCAACAACGGCGGGTTCTGCAATTGGCTCGCGTACAAAGCGGGCTTCCTTGACAGGTTCCGGTGCCTTTTCGGCGACTGGCGCTTCGATAGCCGGTGCTTCAACTACCGGGGTTTGCACCACGGCTTCGATGGCAGGCTCTGGAGCAGCAACAACCGGCTCGGCAACGACCTGGACTTCAGGCTGTGCTTCTTGAACCGGAGCCACTTCAACTTCAGGAGCCTTGATCACGTCGATCGGAGTGACAGCTTCTACAACCGGTGCTTCAACAGCGGTGGCTTCAGCAACTGGCGCTTGAGCAGCAGGCGCTTCGACAGCGATGACTTCCTGTGCAGCTTCTACGGCAACTGCGGTTTCAGCCGGGGCCGATTCCTGGGTTGCTTCAGTAGCGCGCTCTGCTTGCTGATGAGCCTGGGCTTCAGCAGGAGCGCTGATTACCGAGCTGGCAACAGCTTCAGTCACGGCCAGACCGGCGGCGATTTCAAGGGTGGTTGCAGGAGCGTCTTGGGCGTTGCCTTCTTCGCTGTTCTCTTCCGAGCCTTCAATCACGTTGCCGTTGGCATCACGCTGACGTTCACGACGGTTGCTGCGACGACGCTGACCACGGGAGCGGCGACGTGGACGATCGCCTTCGGCGTTGTCCTGGTTCTCGTCCTGGGATTGCTCTTCGCTGGACAGCACTTCTTCGTCTTCAACAGCGGCTACAACCTGCTCTTCGCGTGGAGCACGCTCTTCGCGAGGTGCGCGCGGCTGACGTTCTTCACGCGGTGGGCGCGGTGCGCGCTCTTCAGCGACTACTGCAGTGGCAGCAGCTACGGCAGGCGCGGCATCCAGAGGTTCGCGCAGTTCGCGGACGCGTTCTTCACGGCCTTCGCCACGAGGTTTGCGGTCTTCGCGCGGTGCACGTGGAGCACGCTCTTCACGCGGTGGACGCGGAGCGCGTTCTTCGCGAGGTGCTTGAGCAACAACCGGGGTTTCTTCGCGAGGTGTGCGCTCTTCACGTGGTTCACGAGCAGCACGTTCTTCACGTGGTGCACGCTCTTCGCGCGGTTTGCGTTCTTCATCACGGCGACCGTTGCGGTTGCGGCTTTGCTGGCGGCCGTTGCGACGCTCTTCGTTGCGAGCAGGGCGCTCAGGGGTTGCAGGCTTCTCGACTACGGTCGGAGCAACAGGCTCTTCCTTGGAGGCGAACAGGCTTACCAGCGACTTGACCAGACCTTTGAACAGGCTTGGCTCGGAGATGGTTGCAACGGGTGCAGGTGCTGCCGGAGCAGGTGCAGCGGCGGCTTCGGTAGGTACCGGGGCCGAGGTGCGCGGCGGTGCTGTTTTGACCGCGGCTTCCTGGCGAACCAGAGTCCTGGTGGCAGCAGCCGGCTGGACTTCTTCCACTTCAGCAGCAGCGGCAGCTATTTCATAGCTGGACTGGTTGGTGTGGGCTTCCGGGCTGTCATCACGCAGGCGCTGAACTTCGAAGTGCGGCGTTTCGAGGTGGTCGTTCGGCAGAATGACGATGCGAGCGCGGGTGCGCAGTTCGATCTTGGTGATCGAGTTGCGTTTTTCGTTGAGCAGGAATGCGGCAACCGGGATTGGCACCTGGGCACGTACTTCGGCAGTACGGTCCTTCAGGGCTTCTTCTTCGATCAGGCGCAGGATGGCCAGCGACAGCGACTCAACATCACGGATGATGCCAGTGCCGTTGCAGCGTGGGCAAACGATGCCGCTGCTTTCACCCAGGGATGGACGCAGGCGCTGACGGGACATTTCCAGCAGGCCGAAGCGCGAGATACGACCCACTTGTACGCGGGCACGGTCTGCTTCCAGGCATTCGCGGACTTTCTCTTCCACGGCGCGCTGGTTTTTGGCAGGGGTCATGTCAATGAAGTCGATGACGATCAAGCCGCCGATGTCGCGCAGGCGCAATTGACGGGCGATTTCTTCAGCCGCTTCAAGGTTGGTCTGCAGTGCGGTTTCTTCGATATCGCTGCCTTTGGTGGCGCGGGCCGAGTTGATGTCGATAGACACCAGGGCTTCGGTCGGGTCGATAACGATGGAGCCGCCGGAAGGCAGTTCAACGACGCGCTGGAAGGCGGTCTCGATCTGGCTTTCGATCTGGAAACGATTGAACAGCGGAACGCTGTCTTCGTAGAGTTTGATTTTGCTGGCGTACTGCGGCATCACCTGGCGGATGAAGGTCAGGGCTTCGTCCTGGGCTTCAACGCTGTCGATCAGTACTTCGCCGATGTCCTGGCGCAGGTAATCACGGATGGCGCGGATGATCACGTTGCTTTCCTGGTAGATCAGGAATGGCGCGGAGCGATCCAGCGAGGCTTCTTTAATGGCGGTCCACAATTGCAGCAGGTAGTCGAGGTCCCACTGCATTTCTTCGCTGCTGCGGCCCAGGCCTGCAGTACGTACGATCAAGCCCATGTCGGCAGGGGCGATCAGGCCGTTCAGCGCTTCACGCAGTTCGTTACGCTCTTCACCTTCGATGCGACGGGAGATACCGCCAGCACGTGGGTTGTTAGGCATCAGAACCAGATAACGGCCAGCGAGGCTGATGAAGGTGGTCAGGGCTGCGCCCTTGTTGCCACGTTCTTCTTTCTCGACCTGCACGATAACTTCCTGGCCTTCGCTCAGGACGTCCTTGATGTTTACGCGGCCTTCAGGGGCTTTCTTGAAGTACTCGCGGGAGATTTCCTTGAGTGGCAGAAAGCCGTGGCGCTCAGAGCCGAAGTCGACAAAGGCAGCCTCAAGGCTTGGTTCGATGCGAGTAATACGGCCTTTGTAGATGTTGGCTTTCTTCTGCTCGCGTGCACCCGACTCGATGTCCAGGTCGTAGAGGCGTTGGCCATCTACCAGTGCTACGCGCAACTCTTCAGGTTGAGTTGCATTAATCAGCATTCTTTTCATGTTGTACCGTCGGTTTCCGGGCTACCGGAAACGGCGTTCGGCACACACGACTTCTCATGGTCGGTGTCAGGTGCGTCAGGAGTTGTTGGCCACTCCTGTGTACAACGAGGTTCGGCCCTTGGGGACGAAGTCGTGACTTACGCTTCCTGCTTGCTGTGGTGCTAAAGCACCTCTTAAGCAAAAGTCTGGTCAGGAGGAGGAATCAACCGGCGGCTGTGGACGAGATGAAGCGTCTTGATAAAGCCTATTGCTACACAGTCCGGCGGTTGTGCATCTCCACCCTACACGTATCCCTGATAATTCGGGTGCTGCCGCGCGCAGAATCCGCAGCGGGTTGGCATTTACCGTGTTCTCCAAAAGGGGAGTTCACGCATCATGGCTAATAAAGGCGATGTTTCCGAAGCTTTCGCTCGAAATTCCCGAAGCTGACTGCACTTTGTGAACTGGCCGTGAATGTCGGCGCAAAAGGCGAGTTTTCACTCCGCTTTCCAGGCTCGCTTCAGGCCTCATGTCACCTGCGCTTGTTACAACTCCGGGTCTTGCGTGTGTAGCAAAAGCCCCGTGGGACGGCCTCGCGTCCTTGTTAAGAGCGTTGGTCAGGGCCGGTTATTCACCGTTAATCCTCTGTCCAGGCCGCTTTTGGCGGCGTTCGCGACTATAGCAGCAATGATTAAGTGCTTCAATTCCATAAAAAATTGTTATCATCCGCGGCATGACGACGACTACCCCCCCGACCCCCAGCGTCCAGCTGCTTGAGGTCTCGCCGGAATATGCCGGCCAACGCATTGACAATTTTTTACTTGCCCGGCTCAAGGGTGTTCCCAAGACCTTGATTTACCGCATTTTGCGTAAAGGCGAAGTGCGTGTGAACAAGGGGCGGATCAAGCCCGAGTACAAGCTGCAGGCAGGCGATATCGTGCGCGTGCCGCCGGTTCGCGTGCCTGAGCGCGACGAGCCGGTGCCTGTGGCGCAAGGTTTGCTGTTGCGCCTGGAGGCGGCCATTGTCTACGAAGACAAGGCGCTGATTGTGCTGAACAAGCCTGCAGGTATCGCCGTGCATGGTGGCAGCGGCCTGACGTTTGGCGTAATTGAAGCATTTCGTCAGATGCGCCCCGACGCCAAGGAATTGGAGTTGGTGCACCGTCTGGATCGCGACACTTCCGGCCTGCTGATGATTGCCAAAAAACGCAGCATGCTGCGTCACTTGCACGAAGCGCTGCGTGGCGACGGTATCGACAAGCGTTACATGGCGCTGGTACGTGGCAATTGGGCTGCTTCGATCAAGCAGGTGCGTGCGCCGCTGATGAAAAGCAACCTGCGTTCAGGTGAGCGCATGGTCGAAGTCAACGAAGAAGGCAAAGAGTCGGTGACCGTGTTCAAGGTGCTGCGCCGCTTCGGTGATTTCGCAACCATGGTTGAGGCGCGGCCGATCACCGGTCGTACTCACCAGATCCGCGTGCATACCCTGCACGCCGGGCATTGCATTGCCGGTGATACCAAGTACGGCGATGAAGGCTTCTCCAAGGAGATCCGTGATCTGGGCGGCAAGCGGCTGTTTCTGCATGCCTATATGCTGACCGTGCCTATGCCAGATGGCGGTGAAATGAAATTCCAGGCCCCGGTAGATGAGATGTGGGCCAAGACCGTGGAGCGACTGAGTGTCCCCTACTGAGTACAAGCTGCTGATCTTTGACTGGGATGGCACGCTGGCCGATTCCATCGGTCGTATTGTCACCGCGATGCAAGTTGCGGCTCGGCGTGCTGATCGCCCGGAGCGCGATGCGGACTCGGTAAAGGGGATTATTGGTCTTGGCTTGCCTGAAGCGATTCTGACGCTTTATCCGGATATGACGCATGAGCAGGTAATTGCCTTTCGCCAGCATTATGCGGATGTCTACATGGCCATGGATGCCGAGCCCTCGCCGCTGTTTGCTGGGGTCAGGGAGTCGCTTGAAGTATTCCGTGCCCAGGGCTATCGCCTGGCAGTTGCTACTGGCAAGGCGCGTCGCGGTCTTGATCGTGTGCTCAAGGCTCACGGTTGGGAGGAGTTTTTCGATATCACCTGTGCGGCAGATGAGACGGCAAGCAAGCCTGATCCTTTGATGCTGAACCGAATTCTGGCTCATTGCGATGTGCGCCCGGAGCAGGCGCTGATGGTGGGCGACGCTTCCTTTGATTTACTGATGGCGCGCAATGCGGGCATCGATTCCGTTGCGGTAGGTTATGGTGCTCAGTCAATGGAGCGCTTGCTGACGTTCGAGCCGAAGTTGGCGATTGATAGTTTTCCCGAGTTGCGCGCCTGGCTGGGTCGCCAGGCTAATTAAGATTTTTGCTGGGGTAGTGCATGGTTGATCAATGGAAGGCGCCCTCTGCGGCTGAGCCGGCTGTCGGTGACGACAAGAGTTGGAAGTTGCTGGAAAAAACCTTGTTGGCAGGTGTTCAAGAGCAGCGTCGTGCGCGTCGCTGGGGCATCTTCTTCAAAGTGTTGACGTTCTGCTATCTGATCACGGTATTAGTGCTTTTTACGCCGCTGCTGGATATGGAGCGTACAGCCGTCAGCGGCTCCGGCTATACGGCGCTGATTGATGTGCGTGGGGTGATTGCTGACAAAGAGGAGGCCAGTGCCGACAATCTGGTCACCAGTCTGCAGGCGGCTTTTGAGGATCCCAAGGTCAAGGGCGTGGTGCTGCGCATCAACAGCCCTGGCGGCAGTCCAGTGCAGTCGGGTTATGTTTACGATGAAATTCGTCGTTTGCGCGGCCTGCATCCGGACACCAAGGTGTATGCGGTGATCTCCGATCTGGGTGCTTCCGGCGCTTATTACATTGCCAGTGCGGCCGACGAGATTTACGCCGACAAGGCCAGTCTGGTGGGGTCGATTGGTGTGACGGCGGCAGGCTTTGGTTTTGTCGGTGCGATGGACAAACTGGGTATTCAGCGTCGCGCTTACACTTCGGGTGAACATAAGGCGTTTCTGGATCCGTTTGAGCCTGAAAAGCCGGACGAAACCAAGTTTTGGCAGGGCGTTCTGAATGTGACGCACGAGCAGTTTATTGCCAGCGTCAAGCAGGGGCGTGGTGATCGTTTGAAAGACAAGGAGCACCCGGAGTTGTTCTCGGGGCTGGTCTGGACCGGTCAGCAAGCGCTGCCATTGGGTCTGATCGATGGGCTGGGTAATGCCAGTTCGGTCGCTCGCGATGTAATCGGCGCCAAGGAGCTGGTGGACTTCACGGTTCAGGAATCCACTTTCGACCGCTTCTCGAAAAAGCTCGGTGCCAGCGTGGCTCAGCAATTGGCAATGTGGATGGGCTTTCAGGGGCCGACCCTGCGCTGATTGTTGAGTGCTTCAAAAAAAACCGGCCTGTGAGAGGGCCGGTTTTTTTATGTGTGGCAAAAAGTTGGTCGCGTAGCAGCTGCCGAAGGAACGAGGCTGCGTTCGGCAGCTGCTACGGATATCCTTGTTCATTTAGGGAATATCGACGCCTTCGGCGAGCAGCATGCTTACCAGGCGAATCAGCGGCAGGCCGACCAGGCTGGTGGCGTCATCGCCTTCGGTGCGCTGAAACAGGCTCACGCCCAAACCTTCGGCTTTGAAGCTGCCTGCGCAGTCGTAGGGTTGTTCGGCGAGCAGGTAGCGCTCGATCTGTTCTGTGCTTAGCGTGCGCATGTGTACGGTGAAGGATATGCAGTCGGTCTGGTGGAGGCCGGTATGGCTGTTGAGCAGGCACAGGCCGGTAAGGAAGCTGACGCTGTTGCCACTGGCGTTCATCAGTTGCTGGCGCGCCTTGTCGTGGGTGTGGGGTTTGCCTATGATCTGTCCGTCGAAAACGGCGACCTGGTCCGAACCAATAATCAGATGATTCGGATGGCTGGCAGAAAGTGCTCGGGCCTTCTCCAGAGACAGGCGCTTGACCAGCTCAATGGCGCTCTCGCCAGGGCGGTGGCTTTCGTCGATATCAGGCGAGCTGCAACTGAAAGGCAGGCGCAGGCGAGCCAGTAAATCGCGGCGATAAACCGAGCTTGAAGCAAGTAATAAAGGCAGCATGCGCGACTCCTGTGGTGGGCCGAAGATTCTAACGGGCGCACGGGATGTCGCACAGGCACAATTTCCTTTGACAGGTGAGGGGGTCGTCCCTAAAATGCTGCGCCTATGTTGAATGACCCGATTCCACCTCACGTTGACCCGCGCAAATTAGCTGATCGTGGCACTACCCTTCAAGGTGAAGTGCTGCTGGCTGATTTGGAGAGACTCTGCGACCCGCTTTCCGATACTCTCGGAACGGTCCAGGCGAAGTTTATTTTTGAACGAGATGAACGTAGATCTGTGGTCATCCACAGCTCTATCGACACCGAGGTCAAAATGGTTTGCCAGCGCTGTCTTGAGCTGGTCACCCTGCCGATCCACAGCGAGTGCAGTTATGCTGTGGTGAAAGAGGGTGCAAATACCCAGTCGTTACCGCAAGGTTATGACGTGCTGGAACTGGGCGAAGATCCTTTGGATCTGCTGGCACTGATCGAGGAAGAGCTTTTGCTTGCCTTGCCCATTGTGCCTGCTCATCATCCGGAAGAATGCCAGCAGCCGGCGGGTCTCGATGAGCCCGAACCGAGCGAGGACGAGGTAACGCGGTCCAACCCGTTCAGTGTATTGGCGCAGTTAAAGCGTGACCCAAACGTTTAGGAGTTAATTAATTATGGCTGTTCAGCAGAACAAAAAATCCCGCTCTGCCCGTGACATGCGTCGTTCGCACGATGCTCTTTCGGCTAGCACTCTGTCTGTAGAAAAAACCACCGGTGAAATTCACCTGCGTCACCACGTATCGCCAGAAGGCGTATACCGTGGTCGTAAAGTGATCGACAAGGGCGCTGACGAGTAATCACTTGTCCGCTCAGGTCATCGCGATCGACGCAATGGGCGGGGACTTCGGTCCCCGCAGCATTGTTCAGGCCTGTATTGCCTGCCTGTCTGCAACTCCCTCGTTACACCTGACCCTCGTCGGTCAACCCTCCGTACTTGAAGCTCTGATCGCCGGCCATTCGGCTGTGGATCGCTCGCGCCTGACAATTACCCCAGCTTCAGAAGTGATTGCCATGAATGAGCGGCCTTCGCATGCCTTGCGTAGCAAGCCGGACTCGTCCATGCGTGTTGCGTTGGAGCTGTTGCGTGATGGCAAGGTGCAAGCTTGTGTGAGCTCCGGTAACACCGGTGCGCTGATGGCGTTGTCCCGGTATGTGCTCAAGACCTTGCCGGGAATTGATCGTCCGGCGATGGTGGCGGCGGTTCCGACCCAGACTGGCTACTGTCAGTTATTGGACTTGGGCGCGAATGTCGATTGCACGGCCGCGCAGTTATTCCAGTTTGCGGTGATGGGGTCTGTGGCGGCGCAGGCGCTGGGTGTTCTGCGTCCGCGGGTTGCCTTGCTCAATATCGGCACCGAAGACGTCAAGGGTAACCAGCAGGTCAAGGAGGCCGCGGCGTTATTGCAGGCGGCGCCGGGGCTGCATTACATCGGTTTTGTCGAGGGCGACGGGGTGTACCGTGGCGAAGCAGATGTGGTGGTGTGCGACGGTTTTGTCGGCAACATCATGCTCAAATCCAGCGAAGGCCTGGCGACGATGATTTCCAGTCGGCTTGAGGCAGTGTTCAGGCGTAACCTGTTCAGTCGCTGCGTAGGGATGCTGGCGTTGCCGTTGATGCGGCGTTTGCAGGCCGACCTTGCACCGGCGCGGCATAATGGTGCGAGCTTTCTCGGGTTGCAGGGAATTGTGGTCAAGAGTCACGGTTCGGCAGGTGCTCAGGGCTTTCAGAGTGCGATAGAGCGCGCACTGATTGAAATCCATGAAGACCTGCCAAAGCGTTTGTATGGACGCCTGGAAGGGTTGTTACCGTAGGCGTTTTACCGGGCGGGTGCTTAAATGTGACCGCTTGGTCTAATCAGCCATCCAACTGTCAGTTTCTTGCGTCCACCTCGGTAGGACGTCAATTCTCCGACGACAAGATTATTAGGGGCTTGTTACATGTCTACATCCCTCGCATTCGTCTTTCCAGGGCAGGGTTCGCAGTCCCTCGGCATGTTGGCCGAGCTGGGCGCGGAGCATCCGCTGGTCCTGGAAACATTTAAAGAAGCTTCCGATGCTCTGGGTTACGACCTGTGGGCGCTGATCCAGGAAGGTCCTGTAGAGAAGCTGAATCAAACTGATATTACCCAGCCTGCCATTCTCGCTGCCTCGATTGCCCTGTGGCGTCTGTGGTTGGCTGAAGGCGGCAAGCGCCCCGACTTCGTCGCGGGTCACAGCCTGGGCGAGTACAGCGCGCTGGTCGCTGCCGAATGCCTGACATTGGCTGAGGCGGTCAAGCTGGTTGAGCGTCGCGGCCAACTGATGCAAGAAGCGGTGCCGGCCGGGCAGGGTGCCATGGCGGCAATCCTGGGCCTGGAAGATGCTGACGTGCTGGCAGCCTGTGCCGAAGCGGCGCAAGGTGAAGTGGTCAGTGCGGTTAACTTCAACTCGCCGGGTCAGGTCGTAATTGCTGGCTCCAAAGCCGCTGTTGAGCGCGCCATGGAGCTGTGCAAGGCCAAAGGCGCCAAGCGTGCGCTGCCGTTGCCGGTGAGCGTGCCTTCGCACTGCGAGCTGATGCGTCCTGCTGCCGAGCGTTTCGCCGAGTCCATCGAAGCGATTGACTGGAAAATGCCGAGCATTGCGCTGGTGCAGAACGTCAGCGCTGCTGTGGCGGCTGACTTGCCAACCCTCAAGCGCGATTTGCTTGAGCAGCTGTACAAGCCTGTACGCTGGGTTGAGTCGGTGCAAGCATTGGCAGCCGCAGGTCCCGTTGATCTGGTTGAATGCGGCCCGGGTAAAGTCCTGGTGGGCATCAGCAAGCGTTGCGCTGAAGGCGTAACCACTCACAATTTGAACACCCCGGATGCCTTCGCCGCTGCGCGATTGGCTCTGGCCTGAATCAGGAGAAGCCTGCATGAGCTTGCAAGGTAAAGTTGCACTGGTAACGGGCGCTAGCCGTGGCATTGGCCAGGCTATCGCATTGGAGTTGGGTCGTCAGGGCGCCATTGTCATTGGTACTGCGACTTCGGCTGCCGGTGCCGAGCGCATTGCTGCCACCCTGAAAGAAAACGGTGTTCAGGGCACTGGCATGGAACTCAATGTCACCAGCAACGAATCGGTTGCTGCGGTGTTGGCGAGCATTCAGGAACAGTTCGGCGCGCCGGCAATCCTGGTCAATAATGCCGGTATCACCCGCGATAACCTGATGATGCGCATGAAAGATGACGAATGGCATGACGTTATCGATACCAACCTGAACAGTCTGTATCGCCTGTCCAAGGGGGTTTTGCGCGGCATGACCAAGGCCCGTTGGGGACGAATTATCAATATTGGCTCTGTTGTGGGTGCCATGGGCAACGCAGGCCAAGTAAACTACGCCGCCGCCAAGGCAGGTCTTGAAGGTTTCAGCCGTGCGCTGGCACGTGAAGTGGGCTCGCGCTCAATCACTGTCAACTCGGTGGCTCCAGGTTTTATCGATACCGATATGACCCGTGAGTTGCCACAAGCACAGCGTGACGCCTTGCAGACACAGATTCCGCTGGGCCGTTTGGGCCAGGCTCAAGAGATCGCAAACGTGGTCTCTTTCCTGGCATCTGACGGTGCAGCCTACGTGACTGGGGCTACAATCCCAGTCAACGGCGGGATGTACATGAGTTAAATGTGACGGATTGCTTCAAAAAAATGTCATACGAGCTGTCTAAAATCCGTTATAAAGCTGCAATCTATTTATAGGCAGCCGGTTGTTGCGGTGTGAGTGCAAAGCTTTCAGTTGAAAAACTGAAAAGGCTTTCGATACACTTGCCCACTGGCCAGCTGCCTGAATTTGTCCATTAGGAGTGAAAACAAGGTATGAGCACCATCGAAGAGCGCGTCAAGAAAATCGTTGCCGAGCAACTGGGCGTTAAAGAAGAAGAAGTGACCAATGCCGCTTCCTTCGTTGAAGACCTGGGTGCCGACTCCCTTGACACCGTTGAGCTTGTGATGGCTCTGGAAGAGGAATTCGAGACTGAGATTCCTGACGAAGAAGCTGAAAAGATCACTACTGTACAAGCAGCTATCGATTACGTTACTAGCCACCAGGCGTAATAGTTTGTAATCGTTGCTCGCTGTCATGGAAAAACCGCACTGCCGCTCTGGCGTGCGGTTTTTTCTTTAGGTGTGATGCAAAGTGTCGTCAATAGAATAAAGGAGAGTGCTGTGTCGCGTAGACGCGTCGTAGTCACCGGTATGGGGATGTTGTCGCCACTGGGTGCGGATGTACAAACCACCTGGCAAGGCATTCTGGCAGGCCGAAGTGGCATTGGTCTGATCGAACACACGGATCTTTCTGCCTATTCCACCCGTTTTGGCGGCTCGGTACAGGGCTTTAACGTTGAGGATTACCTCTCCGTCAAAGAATCCCGAAAACTTGACCTGTTTATTCAGTACGGTTTGGCAGCTGGGTTTCAGGCTGTGCGTAATTCCGGCCTTGAAGTAACCGACGCCAATCGTGAGCGCATCGGTGTGGCAATGGGTTCGGGTATTGGCGGTTTGACCAATATCGAAGAAACCAGCCGTACCCTGCACGAGCAAGGCCCGCGACGGATTTCTCCGTTTTTCGTGCCCGGCTCGATCATCAATATGATTTCCGGTTTTCTGTCTATCCATCTGGGTACACAGGGGCCTAACTACGCCATTTCGACGGCCTGTACCACGGGCACGCACTGCATCGGTATGGCCGCACGCAACATTGCTTACGGCGAAGCCGATGTAATGATTGCCGGCGGCGCCGAAATGGCTGCCTGTGGTCTGGGCATGGGCGGCTTTGGTGCCTCCCGTGCGCTGTCGACCCGCAACGACGATCCGGCTCGTGCCAGCCGTCCGTGGGACAAGGGCCGTGATGGTTTTGTGTTGTCTGACGGTGCCGGTGCGCTGGTGCTTGAAGAACTTGAGCATGCCAAGGCGCGTGGGGCGACCATCTACGCCGAGTTGATTGGTTTCGGGATGAGCGGTGACGCTTTCCACATGACCTCGCCACCGGCTGATGGTGCGGGCGCTGCTCGCTGCATCACCAATGCATTGCGCGATGCTCAGCTGAACGCTGACCAGGTGCAGTACATCAACGCCCACGGTACTTCGACACCTACCGGTGACCTGGCAGAAGTTGCGGCAATCAAGTCGGTGTTTGGCGATCACGCCTACAAGTTGGCCGTGAGTTCGACCAAGTCCATGACTGGTCACCTGTTGGGTGCGGCGGGCGCGGTTGAGGCGATATTCAGCGTACTGGCAATCAACAGCCAGATCGCTCCGCCGACCATCAACCTCGACGAGCCTGATGAAGGCTGCGATCTGGACTTCGTGCCGCATACCGCGCGCGAAATGCCGATCGACGTGGTGCTGTCCAACTCGTTCGGCTTTGGCGGAACTAACGGTTCGTTGGTTTTCCGTCGGTACGCCGACTGATGCAAAGCTGGGTCGACGGTCAACCGGCGAACGCTCTGGCGTCGCTTAAAGACCGTGGGCTGGCCTACGGCGATGGTCTATTCGAGACCATCGCGGTCAAGGCTGGCGCGCCGTTGTTGCTGGAGCTGCATTTGCAGCGTCTGGCGCAGGGCTGTTCCCGGTTGGCAATTGTTGCGGATCAACCCTTGATCCGCAGCGAATTGCTGGCTTATGCGCAAGCGATGGGCGAGGGCGTCCTCAAGCTCATCCTGACCCGTGGCGATAGCCTGCGTGGTTATGGCGCGTCCCCCGAGGCTTTACCTCGAAGAATCCTGCAAGCCAGTCCGGCTGCTGCTTACCCTGAGGCCTATGCGCTGCAAGGTATTGCGCTATTTGACTGTGCCACCCGTTTGGCCGAGCAACCGCTGTTGGCGGGGCTCAAACATCTCAATCGACTCGAACAGGTAATAGCGCGCTCCGAATGGCAAGACCCGGCCTACGCCGAGGGCTTGATGCGCGACACCTCGGGGCGGGTGATCGAAGGTGTATTCAGCAATTTGTTTATGGTGCGCGACGGGGCTCTGCTGACCGCCGACCTGCACCGCTGTGGCGTGGCAGGCGTGATGCGGGCCGCACTGCTGGCCGAGGCCGAGCGTCTGGGCATCCCTTGTCATGTCACTGACATCAGCCTTGCGCAACTGCAGCAGGCCGATGAAATCTTCCTCTGTAACAGCGTGTATGGCGTTTGGCCCGTACGTGCATATGCAGACCTGAGCTGGCCGGTGGGGCCACTCACCCGTAAACTGCAAGGCATTGCTCGCACCCTATTGGATGTTTGATTCGTGAAACGTAAATTCTTGGTGCTGCTGGAGACAGGTCTGGTGCTGGCGGGCTTGTTGCTGGGCGCTAGCGCCTGGAAGCTCAATTCGGCGCTGGAACAACCGCTCAACCTGACGCAGGAACAATTACTCGACGTACCGGCAGGCGCCACGCCGACCGGCACGTTCAATCGTCTGGAAGCTGACGACACCCTGCGCGATGCCTTTTGGCTGCGCTTGTACTGGCGCTTCAACCTCGAAGGCCAGCCCTTGCACAGCGGCGAATACCGTATGACCCCGGGCATGACCGCCCAGGACCTGATCGGCCTGTGGCAGCGTGGCGAAGTGGTGCAATACAGCCTGACTCTGGTTGAAGGCTGGAACTTTCGCCAGGTGCGCAGCGCTTTGGCCAAGCATGAAAAAATCGAGCAGACCCTCGACGGCCTGAGCGATAGCGAAGTCATGGCGAAACTGGGTCATGGTGGCGAATTCCCTGAAGGTCGATTCTTTCCTGACACCTATCGCTTTGTGCGCGGCATGACCGATGCCCAACTGCTGGAAAAAGCCTACGACCGTCTGGATAAAGTGCTGGCCCAGGAATGGGCGCAGCGTGACCCGGATGTGCCCTATGCCAATCCTTATCAGGCGCTGATCATGGCTTCCCTGGTAGAAAAGGAAACTGGAGTGCCGCAAGAGCGTGGGCAAATTGCCGGGGTTTTTGTGCGCCGGATGAAAATCGGCATGCCGCTGCAAACCGATCCTACGGTGATCTATGGTCTGGGCGAACGTTACAACGGCAAGCTGACCCGAGCTCATTTGCGCGAGCCGACGCCGTACAACACCTACACCATTCCTGGCCTGCCGCCGACACCGATTGCGATGGTCGGACGTGAAGCCATTCATGCCGCCTTGCACCCGGTCGGGGGCACCAGCTTGTACTTTGTGGCCAAGGGCGATGGTAGCCATACGTTTTCCGATGACCTGGATGCGCACAACAATGCGGTGCGCGAATTCCAGATCAAGCGTCGGGCCGATTACCGTTCGAGCCCTGCGCCGACCCCTG
Source organism: Pseudomonas fragi (assembly GCF_025426255.1). Taxonomy (GTDB): domain Bacteria; phylum Pseudomonadota; class Gammaproteobacteria; order Pseudomonadales; family Pseudomonadaceae; genus Aquipseudomonas; species Aquipseudomonas kulmbachensis. The sequence continues at coordinate 1,338,990 of NZ_CP104861.1, forward strand.
CGCCCGAACCGGCGAGCACCCCGGTCGAGCCGCAAGGCCCGAAAGACACTGATTAAGGATTGCTGCCTGTGACTGGCTTGTTTATTACCCTGGAAGGCCCCGAAGGCGCGGGCAAAAGTACCAACCGTGAATACCTGGCAGAGCGTTTGCGCGCCGAAGGTATCGACGTGGTGCTGACCCGTGAGCCTGGCGGCACGCCGTTGGCAGAGCGTATCCGCGAACTGCTGCTGACGCCCAGTGATGACGCCATGTGCGCCGATACCGAGCTGTTGCTGGTATTCGCAGCCCGTGCCCAGCATCTGGCCGAAGTCATTCGTCCGGCTTTGCAGCGTGGGGCGGTGGTGCTGTGTGATCGCTTTACCGATGCCACGTACGCCTATCAGGGCGGCGGTCGGGGCTTGTCGCATGAACGCATCGCGACCCTTGAAACCTTTGTTCAAGGGTCGTTGCGCCCTGATCTGACCCTGGTGTTTGATCTGCCGATTGAGGTCGGTATGGCCCGGGCCAGTGCGCGTGGACGACTGGATCGCTTTGAGCAGGAAGGTCGCACGTTCTTCGATGCGGTGCGCAGCACCTATCTCGGCCGTGCCGCTGTAGAACCTGCACGCTATCGCCTGATTGATGCCGCGCAAACCCTGGCGCAGGTGCAGGGCCAGCTGGATGCCTTGTTGCCAGAACTGCTGGGCATGCACCGTGGCTGAGGCCTATCCGTGGCAAGACAGCCTGTGGCAGCACATGGCGGGGCGCGCGCAACATGCTCACGCCTATTTGCTGCACGGGCCTGCGGGCATTGGTAAGCGGGCGCTGGCCGAGCGGCTGATGGCCAGCCTGCTGTGTAAACAGCCCGTCGGGCTTGAAGCCTGTGGCGCGTGCAAGTCCTGTTCGTTGTTGGCGGCCGGGAGCCATCCCGACAACTACATTCTTGAGCCGGAAGAGGCGGACAAGGCGATCAAGGTCGATCAGGTGCGCGATCTGGTCAGCTTTGTGGTGCAGACCGCCCAATTGGGCGGGCGCAAGGTGGTGCTGGTCGAACCGGTGGAGTCGATGAACATCAACGCCGCCAACGCCTTGCTCAAAAGCCTTGAAGAGCCGTCGGGCAACACCATCTTGCTGTTGGTCAGCCACCAGTCCAGCCGATTGCTGCCGACCATTCGCAGCCGTTGCGTGCAGCAGGCTTGCCCGCTGCCGAGCCGGGAGTTGAGCCTCGAATGGCTGGCCAAGGCGCTGCCTGACAGCAGTGATGCCGAGCGGGTTGAGTTATTGACCCTTGCCGCCGGTTCGCCGCTGGCGGCGGTCAAGTTGCAGGCCCAGGGTGTTCGCGAGCAGCGTGCAGCGGTGGTGGACGGGGTTAAAAAGTTGCTCAAGCGCGAGCTGTCGGCCAGTCAATTGGCTGAAAGCTGGAAAGCTATCCCGCTGCTGTTGTTGTTTGACTGGTTTTGCGACTGGTCGAACCTGATCCTGCGTTATCAACTGACTCAGGACGAAAGCGGTCTGGGGCTTGAGGACATGCGCAAAGTGCTGCAATACCTGGCGCAGAAGACCCCGCAGGACAAGGTTCTGAGCATTCAGGACTGGATTCTTGCCCAGCGCCAAAAAGTGCTGAGCAAGGCCAACCTTAATCGTGATCTGTTGATCGAAGCGTTACTGGTGCAGTGGGCTGGCCTGCCCGGCCAGCGCTGATTTGACTGAATTGATAAACAGGTAATTTTTGTATGCTGGTTGACTCCCATTGCCATCTCGATCGTCTTGATCTGAGCGCCCATGACGGCTCGCTGGACGCCGCCCTTGAAGCTGCGCGCCAGCGTGGTGTCGGGCATTTCCTGTGTATCGGGGTAAGCGCCGACAACGCGGCCGATGTCAAAGCCCTGACCGATCGGTATGCCGATGTAGATTGTTCGGTGGGCGTCCACCCGCTGGATGTCCAGCCGGGTGCGGCGCCAGCGCTGGACTGGCTGCTGGGCGAGTTGAATCACCCACGGGTGGTGGCGATTGGTGAGACGGGACTGGACTACCACTACGAGCCCGAAGCTGGCGAGTTGCAGCAATTGTCGTTTCGGGTGCATCTGGAGGCGGCTCAACAGACCGGCAAGCCGGTAGTGATTCATACCCGTGGTGCTCGCGCCGATACACTGACCATGCTGCGTGAGGCGGCATTGCCCCAGGCCGGTGTGCTGCACTGCTTCACTGAAGACTGGGACATGGCCAAGGCCGCGCTGGACATGGGCTATTACATCTCGTTGTCGGGGATCGTAACCTTCCGCAACGCCGACGCCCTGCGCGATGTGGCCCGTCAGGTGCCCGCCGATCGCTTGCTGGTCGAGACCGATTCGCCTTACCTGGCCCCGATTCCGTATCGTGGCAAACCGAACCTGCCGCAGTACGTACGTGAAGTGGCCGAGTTTCTGGCTATGTTGCGCGGTGAGTCCTACGAACGTTTTGCCGAGCAGACTACAGAAAACTTCAAGCGCCTGTTTCCGCTGGCACGAGTCGGATAATTCTGTAGCCGCTGCCGCAGGCTGCGACAAGGGCCGCAGGACCTTCGCGAATGGCGGCCCCCTGCGGGCCCGATCGCAGCCGGCGGCAGCGGCTACATTTAAGGCATGCGGCATATTTTTAAAGCAAAAAAAACCCGGGCTCTGGGGAATCCGGGTTAAGACCATTAGGAGTAAAACAGTGGCACGCACTCCGTTGGTGCCAATATCGGCGAAACACTTTGGGGGGGATGTTGCGCCGACATGTTAAGTATTGGTCAGCTTTGTCGAACGTCCAGTCAGGATTGATCGTTTTTTAAACAGATTTGGAATACCCGAGCTTCGCTTGAGTGCTCACTTTCCCTTGGGTAAATCGTTTGAACGTATCGATATGCAGGATGATCCGTGCAATTTAGCGTGACTAATGCATAATACTCCGCTTCTATTTTGACCCAAACAGACCTTTTCTTATGCACAAAGAACCCCGTAAGGTCCGTGAGTTTCGTCGCCGCGAGCAGGAAATTCTCGATACCGCGCTCAAGCTGTTCCTCGACCTGGGTGAAGACAGTGTCACCGTCGAGATGATTGCTGATGCCGTAGGTATTGGCAAAGGCACGATCTACAAGCACTTCAAGTCCAAGGCCGAGATTTACCTGCGCCTGATGCTCGACTACGAGCGTGATTTGAATGAGCTGCTGCATTCTGCTGACGTGGATAAAGACAAAGAGGCGCTGTCGCGTGCCTACTTTGAATTTCGCATGCGTGACCCGCAGCGCTACCGGTTGTTTGATCGCCTTGAAGAAAAGGTCGTCAAGGGCAATCAGGTGCCTGAACTGGTCGAAGAACTGCACAAGATTCGCGCATCCAACTTTGAGCGCCTGACCCTGCTGATCAAGGGTCGTATCAGCGAAGGCAAGCTTGAAGACGTGCCGCCTTACTTCCATTACTGTGCGGCCTGGGCTCTGGTGCACGGCGCGGTGGCGCTGTATCACTCGCCGTTCTGGAGCAATGTGCTGGAAGATCAGGAAGGCTTTTTCCAGTTCCTGATGGATATCGGCGTGCGCATGGGCAACAAGCGCAAGCGTGACCCTGAGACCCCGGCTGTAGAGTCAGGGCAGTAAGCATTTCCTTCATGGCTTATGGCCTTGAAGCTTATACTCAGGCTTGGGTCTTGCTAAAACTTGATTTATGAGTCAGGTTTTGGCGCGCCCCATTTCCCCCGTGCCGGAGTCATCCATGATCGTTGATCGCCAAGGCAGACGTTTTCGCAATTTGCGTCTTAGTCTGACCTCTGCCTGCAACTACGCCTGCACCTACTGTGTGCCCAACGGCAAGCGGCTGGTTGCAGCGCAGGATGAGCTGTCGGCCGAAGCGATGGTGCGCGGGGTGGCCTATCTGATTGAGGCCGCAGGCATTGAACGCTTGCGTATCACCGGGGGTGAACCGCTGGTCAGCCCCAAGCTTGAAACCTTTATGCGCGAAGTCGGGCGGTTGGGTTTGAGCGATATCAGCCTGACGACCAATGGCCAATTACTTGCGCGCAAATTGCCGCTGCTGCTGGACGCGGGTATTCGTCGCATCAACGTCTCCCTCGATACGCTTGATGCTGACGCATTTCGCCGTATTGCTCGGGGTGGCGACCTGCCAACCGTGCTCGACGGCATGCAGCAGGCCGGTGACGCGGGGATCAAGATCAAGGTCAATATGGTTCCCTTGCGCGGACAGAACCTGGATCAGGTCATGCCGCTGCTGGAGTATTGCCTTGAGCGCGGCTATGAACTGCGCTTTATCGAACTGATGCGCATGGGGCATCTGGCCAGTGATGGCAATGCCTTCCTGCAACAGTTTGTCAGCCTGCAACAGCTGTTGGCGCTGATTGGCGAGCGCTACGAGTACTTGCAGGCCGATGCGCCAATTGATGCCACGGCGGTGCGCTACCAGATCCCAGGTCACGGTTATTTTGGGGTAATTGCCAACGAAAGCGTGCCCTTCTGCCGAACCTGCTCGCGTTTGCGCCTGTCTTCCACGGGATGGCTGCATGGTTGCCTGTCGTCGAGCAATCGCCACTATGTTGGCGACCTGCTGAACAAGCCGCGCCACCAGGCCCTGCCTGCGCTGCAAGGCTTGCTGATGAAAGCCCTGGGCGACAAGCAGGAAGTCGCTTTCTCTGGCGGCGCCACCGTGATGAAGATCATCGGCGGCTAAGGTACTCGCGGCGGCAGAGATACATCAAATGTGGGAGCGAGCCTGCTCGCGAAGATCATTCGCGAGCAGGCTCGCTCCCACAGGGGCTTGACCTATCTACTGTTCCGCTAAAACTGGCGCGCAATCTGCATCACGCGACTATTCGCCGGTTTTCTGTCACCGGCCATCGGGAGAGCGGGATGCGTGGTCTGATTATTTGGCTGGCTTTTTTGACACTGGGCGGCTGCATGACGGTCAGCGATCTGGGCGAAGGTGCGCGCTATCAGATGAGTGACGCGGGCCTGCTTGATCACAGCAACACTCGGCGCAGTAACTCGCTGCGCATCCAGCCGGATTCCTTTATCTACATCGCCCAAGGGGCATTTGCTCCGGTCGGTGATCCCAATGTGCGGCCCAATGTGGTGGCTGAAGAAGCCTATAACGGCTTTGTCGAATACTTCCCGATGGTGCGCCGTGCCAAGCAGCCGTTGGGGCTCGATCAAGCAATGACCGAGGCCCGCAGCTTTGGCGCACACTATTTGCTGTACACCCGCTTTGCCCGGGCGGACGACCGGATCGGCAACAGCGATGAATGGCTCGACCAGGAAGAAATCAGCCGTCTGGGAATCGACAGTGGGGTGATCCAGGTGATGCTGATCGAGACCAGTACCCAGTATCTGATCGACACTGCCACCATTCGCAGTCGCGGTGGTTTGCTGACGTTCCATGACAACAAGCCCGCCGACCTGATCGGCCCGCCGCTCGCCAAGTACGCCCGCAGCTTGATAGGCTTGAGCGATCAATAAGTCGAGGAGAGCACCATGAGTGAGCCGGTAGACGTCAGCAATTTGTTGGCGCAAATCCCCAGGGCCGACAAGGGCCTGCCACCCGTTCATTTGTGGGATACCGCGTTTTGCGGTGACATCGACATGCGCATCGCCCGCGATGGCACCTGGTACTACATGGGCACGCCGATTGGTCGCAAGCCCATGGTCAAACTGTTCTCGACCATCATTCGCCGCGACGGCGATGATTATTTCCTGATCACTCCGGTAGAGAAGGTCGGCATCAAAGTTGATGACGCACCCTTTGTCGCGGTTGCCCTGGATGTGGACGGTGAGGGTGAGCAACAAGTCCTGCGCTTTACCACTAATGTCGACGAGTCGATCAGTGCCGGCAGCGAGCACCCGCTGCGGATTGTCATCGACCCCGTTACTCAGGAACCCGCGCCCTACCTGCACGTGCGGCGCAATCTCGAAGCCCTGATCCATCGCAATGTGTTCTACCAACTGGTCGAGCTGGCGGTGGTGCGCGAAGTCGACGGGCAAAACTGGCTGGGTGTCTGGAGCGCAGGCGAGTTTTTCACCATCGGGCTTGAGCCCTGAACCAGTCGGTTGTACCCGGCTTGCAGTAAGATCCCTTAATATGGGATGTAAAATTATATATTGAGATTTAATTCTCCCTGGGTTTATAGTCGGCCTCAGCTCTACGCACTCACACTTAAAAAAACAAAACAGGTGAAGTGATGCCGAACTATCCCAGGGTGCTCCTGCGCGCAGGCGCGTCTGCACGTCCTACCCGATCCCCCATGTTTTTTAACCGGTCATCGACAGATGCCCGGTTTTCGTCGTGCCTGTTCCCAGGAGTCCTGATCAATGGCTGAAGCTCTATCCTTGCCGCCGGTTGCCGAGCCGCCCCGTGGCGAACGCCTGAAGAACAAAGTGGTCGTCTTGACTGGCGCCGCTCAGGGCATTGGCGAAGCCATAGTCGCCAGTTTTGTGTCGCAGCAGGCAAAACTGGTCATTAGTGATATTCAGACCGAGAAGGTGGAAAAGGTCGCTGCCCATTGGCGTGAACTAGGGGGGGACGTGCAGGCGATCCGCGCCGACGTGTCCTGTCAGGCAGACCTGCATGCGATGGTGGCGCTGGCGCTGGAACTGCATGGCCGGGTCGATGTGCTGGTCAACTGCGCCGGGGTCAACGTGTTCCGTGATCCGTTGCAGATGACTGAGGAAGACTGGCGTCGCTGTTTCGCCATCGACCTGGACGGTGCCTGGTATGGCTGCAAGGCGGTACTGCCACAGATGATCGAGCAGGGCGTGGGCAGCATCATCAACATCGCCTCCACCCATTCCAGCAACATCATTCCCGGCTGCTTTCCGTATCCGGTGGCCAAACACGGCCTGCTCGGCCTGACCCGTGCCTTGGGCATCGAGTACGCGCCCAAGGGCATCCGGGTCAACGCTATCGCGCCGGGCTATATCGAGACTCAACTCAACGTTGACTATTGGAACGGTTTCGCCGACCCGCACGCCGAGCGTCAGCGCGCCCTCGATCTGCACCCACCGCGCCGCATCGGCCAGCCGCTGGAAGTGGCAATGACCGCCGTGTTCCTGGCCAGCGATGAAGCGCCGTTTATCAACGCCTCGTGTATCACCATCGATGGTGGGCGTTCAGTGCTGTACCACGATTGAACCTGTGCCTGGACGAAGCAGGCTCTCAAACACTTCAAAAACAATAACAAGGGGTTTGCCATGAAATTGCGTCCCGTTATCCGTTCCCTGTGTTGTGCAGCATTGGCTGTCAGTGCCATCGGCCTGAGTAGTGCGCTGCTGGCCGCCGAGCAAGTCAAGATCGGCTTTTTGGTCAAGCAGGCTGAAGAGCCTTGGTTCCAGACCGAATGGGCGTTTGCTGAAAAAGCCGCCAAGGACAAAGGCTTCACCCTGATTAAAATTGCCGTACCGGATGGCGAGAAAACCCTGTCGGCCATCGACAGCTTGGCCGCCAACGGCGCGCAGGGTTTTGTGATCTGCCCGCCGGATGTGGGGCTCGGTCCTGCGATCATGGCCAAGGCCAAACTTAACGGCCTGAAAGTGATTGCCGTGGATGACCGCTTTGTCGATGCCAGCGGCAAGTTTATGGAGGATGTGCCGTACCTCGGCATGGCGGCGTTCGAAGTCGGCGAGAAACAGGGCAGTGCGATGGTCGCTGAAGCGAAAAAGCGCAACTGGGACTGGAAAGACACTTACGCCGTCATCAACACCTTTAACGAACTGGATACCGGCAAAAAGCGCACCGATGGCTCGGTCAAATCCTTGAAGGCCGCGGGCCTGCCAGACGATCACATTCTGTACTCCGCGCTTAAAACCCTCGATGTGCCTGGCAGCATGGACGCCACCAACTCGGCGCTGGTCAAACTGCCCGGCGCGGCGAAGAACCTGATTATCGGCGGGATGAACGACAGCACCGTGCTCGGTGGCGTGCGCGCCACGGAAAGTGCCGGTTTTGCGCCAGCGAATGTGATCGGTATTGGCATTAATGGCACTGACGCCATTGGCGAACTGAAAAAGGCCAACAGCGGCTTCTTCGGCTCAATGCTGCCCAGCCCGCATATCGAAGGCTACAAGACCGCGACCATGATGTTTGAGTGGATCACCGAGGGCAAAGAGCCGCCGCTGTACACCGCAATGGATGAGGTGACGCTGATCACCCGAGACAACTTCCAGGAAGAGCTGACCAAGATTGGTCTGTGGAATTGAACTCGTTAATGAGCAGTACCGCCAGCCTGCAGTTCAGCGGGATCGGCAAGCAGTTTCCCGGGGTGCAGGCGCTGGCCGATATCAGCTTCATAGCCCATCCGGGGCAGGTGCATGCGCTGATGGGCGAAAACGGCGCGGGTAAATCCACGCTGTTAAAGATACTCGGTGGGGCATATCAGCCTAGCAGCGGCCATTTGCAGATCGGTGAACAGTCGCTGACCTTCAAGTCCACGGCTGAAAGCATCGCCAGCGGGGTGGCGGTGATCCACCAGGAGCTGCATCTGGTGCCGGAAATGACCGTGGCCGAGAATCTGTTCCTGGGGCATTTACCTGCGCGTTTTGGCCTGATCAACCGCCGCGTACTGCGCCAGCAAGCGCTGGACTTGCTCAAGGGCCTGGCCGACGAAATCGACCCGCAGGAAAAGGTCGCGCGCTTGTCGCTGGGCCAGCGCCAATTGATCGAAATCGCCAAGGCGCTGTCCCGTGGCGCCCATGTAATTGCTTTCGATGAACCGACCAGCAGCCTCTCGGCGCGCGAGATCGATCGGCTGATGGCGATCATTACCCGTCTGCGCGACGAGGGCAAAGTGGTGCTCTACGTGTCCCATCGAATGGAAGAGGTGTTCCGTATTTGCGATGCGGTCACGGTGTTCAAGGACGGTCGTTACGTGCGCACTTTCGAGCAAATGAGTGACTTGAGCCACGACCAGTTGGTGACCTGCATGGTGGGGCGCGATATTCAGGATATTTATGACTACCGGCCGCGTGAGCACGGCGAGGTGGCGCTCAAGGTGCAGGGGCTGCTCGGCCCTGGGTTGCGCGAGCCAGTGAGTTTCGAGGTGCGCAAGGGCGAGATTCTGGGCCTGTTCGGGCTGGTGGGGGCGGGGCGTACCGAGTTGTTGCGCCTGCTCAGCGGGCTGACCCCTTGCCGCGCCGGAAGTCTTGAACTGCAAGGCCGCGAACTGAGGCTGCGCTCACCCCGCGATGCAATTGATGCGGGGGTACTGTTGTGCCCGGAAGACCGCAAAAAGGAGGGCATCATCCCGCTCGCCAGCGTCGCCGAGAACATCAATATCAGCGCCAGGGGCGCACACTCGAGTCTGGGTTGCCTGCTGCGCGGAGGGTGGGAGCGCAGCAATGCCGACAAGCAGATCAAGGCGCTGAAAGTCAAAACCCCAAGCGCAGCGCAGAAAATCATGTACCTGTCCGGCGGCAATCAACAGAAGGCCATTCTCGGCCGCTGGTTGTCGATGCCCATGAAAGTGCTGCTGCTCGACGAGCCGACGCGGGGCATCGATATCGGCGCCAAGGCCGAGATCTACCAAATCATCCATGCCCTGGCAGCCAGCGGTATTGCGGTGATCGTGGTGTCCAGCGACCTGATGGAAGTGATGGGCATCAGCGACCGCATTCTGGTGCTGTGTGAAGGTCGGGTATGCGGCGAACTGCCTCGCGACCAGGCTAATGAATCCAACTTGTTGCAAATGGCCTTGCCAGGCCGGCGCGGCTGAAGGCGTGATCCACTAAGAGGTTTTTATGACAATGCAAAATACGTCACTGCCCGCTGCGCGCAAACCCTTGGATCTGCGACGCTTTCTCGATGACTGGGTAATGTTGCTGGCGGCGCTGGCGATCTTCCTGCTGTGCACCTTGCTGATCGACAACTTCTTGTCGCCGTTGAACATGCGCGGCCTGGGGCTGGCGATTTCCACCACCGGGATTGCCGCCTGCACCATGCTCTATTGTCTGGCGTCGGGGCATTTCGACTTGTCAGTAGGCTCGGTAATCGCCTGTTCCGGGGTCGTGGCGGCGGTGGTCATGCGTGACACCGACAGCGTGTTTCTGGGCGTTAGTGCAGCGTTGGGCATGGGGCTGATTGTCGGCCTGGTCAACGGCATCGTGATCGCCAAATTGCGGGTCAATGCATTGATCACCACGCTGGCGACCATGCAAATCGTGCGTGGCCTGGCGTATATCTTCGCCAACGGCAAGGCGGTCGGGGTGTCCCAGGAGTCGTTCTTCGTCTTCGGCAACGGTCAGTTGTTTGGCGTGCCGGTGCCGATCCTGATCACCATTGTGTGCTTCCTGTTTTTTGGCTGGCTGCTGAACTACACCACCTATGGTCGCAACACCATGGCCATTGGCGGCAACCCGGAAGCGGCGTTGCTGGCGGGAGTCAATGTCGACCGAACCAAAATCATCATCTTCGCCGTACACGGGCTGATCGGTGCGCTGGCGGGGGTGATCCTTGCATCGCGCATGACCTCGGGCCAGCCGATGATTGGGCAGGGCTTCGAACTGACCGTGATCTCGGCCTGCGTATTGGGCGGAGTGTCGCTGAGCGGCGGGGTTGGGATGATCCGGCACGTGATTGCGGGGGTGTTGATCCTGGCCATTATCGAAAATGCGATGAACCTCAAGAACATCGACACCTTCTACCAGTACGTGATCCGCGGTTCGATCCTGCTGCTGGCGGTGGTGATCGACCGGTTGAAACAACGCTGATAGCTCAGGGGGCGGCGGCTTGCTCCCAATGCGGGCTACTCGGTGCATTTGCCTGATCGCGGTGATTCTATCGCGATCAGACAAAAGCTTAAATCCCTATATATGAGACTGCATTTTATATGTTGAGATTTATAGCGGCCTCGGTTTATAGTCTCTTGCACTGATTGACGGCATTCACTGCTAAAAACAAAACAGGTGAAGCGATGCAGGCGCAATTGATCGCGCTCGATTGGGGGACGACCTCCCTTCGTGCTTATTTGCTCGGCTGCGCCGGGCAAGTGCTGAAAACACGCTCGCTGGCCAGCGGGATCATGCAGTTGCCGAACGCGGCACGGTTGGTCGCAGGTCACTGGTGCACTGATGGCTTTGAGCTTGCATTCGATGACGCATGCGGTGACTGGCTGGATGCCAACCCCGGTATCCCGGTGATTGCCTGCGGCATGGTTGGCAGCGCCCAGGGCTGGCGTGAAGTGGCGTACCGCGAAACACCGGCCAGCCTCAATGCCTTGAGCACTGCCCTGCAGACGGTACGCAGCGTACGCGGGGTTGAGGTGCATATCGTGCCGGGGGTGATCCAGCACTCGGTCCTGCCCAACGTGATGCGCGGCGAAGAAACCCAGGTACTGGGCGTCCTGCAAACGCTGCCCCATCTCAACGATTACCTGATCGGCCTGCCGGGTAGCCATTCCAAATGGGTGCAAGTACAAGACGGCTGCCTGGTGCATTTCGATACTTTCATGACGGGCGAGTTGTATGCCGCCGTCTGCGCCCACACGATCCTGGGTCGCACCCAGCAGCACAGCGCGCAGTTTGATCTGGCCGCGTTCGAGCGCGGCGTGCAGGTGGCGTTGTCGCCCGCAGGCCAGCTCGGCCCGCTGTCGACTCTGTTCAGTGCACGCACTCTGGGCCTGACCGGGCAACTGAGCGCCACGCAGCAGCCTGATTATGTCTCCGGCCTGCTGATCGGCCATGAACTGGCGGCGCTGAGCACTGTGCTGCGTCAACACCTGGGTGAGCAGCCGTTACCCACCATCATTCTGATCGGCAATTCCCAATTGTGTGAACGCTATCAACGGGCGCTTGGCGCCTGCGGGTTTGCCGATGTGAGCCTGGCAGAACAGGCCACCGAACAGGGTTTATGGCATTTGGCCCAAGCGGCCGGATTGCTCCAACACACTCATCTGGAGGCCTGAGATGCTCAAGCAAGCACTGGCACAAAACGGATTGATTGCCATCCTTCGCGGTCTGCGTCCTCAAGAGGCGCAAGCTATCGGAAAAGTGCTGTATGACGAGGGGTTTCGTACCCTTGAAGTGCCGCTCAATTCTCCCGAGCCCTACGAGAGCATCCGTATTTTGCGCAGCACCTTGCCCGCCGACTGCCTGGTCGGCGCGGGGACGGTGCTGACGCCGGAGCAGGTCGCGCAAGTCAAGGCCGCAGGCGGGCAGGTGATTGTCATGCCCCACAGCGATCCGAAAGTGCTGCGTGCGGCCAAGGCGGCTGGTCTGTACTTGTCGCCGGGTGTCGCCACGCCTACCGAAGCCTTTGCTGCGCTGGCCGAAGGTGCCGACGTGCTGAAGATGTTTCCGGCCGAGCAAATGGGCCCGGCCGTGGTCAAGGCCTGGCTGGCGGTATTGCCTGCCGGGACGTTGCTGATCCCGGTCGGCGGGATTACCCCGGACAACATGCAGGTGTTTGTGGATGCCGGCGTCTCCGGTTTCGGCCTGGGCTCGGGTCTGTTCAAGCCAGGGATGAGCCCGGACCAAGTGGCGGTTTGCGCCAAGGCCTATGTACACGCCTGGAATACCCGGCGTCAGGCCAACTGACTGGCGCTGCGGCGCTCAATAGAACAAGAGAGATAACACGATGAAAATCACCAAACTGACAACCTATCTGGTTCCGCCGCGCTGGTTGTTCCTGAAGATCGAAACCGATGAAGGCGTGACTGGCTGGGGCGAGCCCGTGGTCGAAGGCCGTGCCCATACCGTGGCAACTGCGGTAGATGAGCTGTCGGATTATCTGATCGGAAAAGACCCGCGCAATATCGAAGACATCTGGACCGTGCTCTATCGCGGCGGTTTTTACCGTGGTGGGGCGGTGCACATGAGCGCCCTGGCCGGTATCGATCAGGCGCTGTGGGACATCAAGGGCAAGGCGCTGGGAGTGTCGGTCAGTGACCTGTTGGGTGGACAGGTGCGCGACAAGATCCGCGTGTATTCGTGGATCGGTGGCGACCGCCCGGCCGACACCGCCAAAGCGGCCATGGAGGCTGTCAGTCGGGGCTTTACCGCGGTCAAAATGAACGGCACTGAAGAGCTGCAATTTGTCGACAGCTTCGAAAAAGTCGACCTGGCACTGGCCAACGTTGCTGCCGTGCGTGATGCTGTCGGGCCTAATGTCGGGATCGGCGTGGACTTTCATGGTCGCGTGCACAAGCCAATGGCCAAGGTGCTGATGAAGGAGCTGGACCCGTACAAGCTGATGTTTATCGAAGAGCCGGTGCTCAGCGAAAACTATGAAGCACTCAAGGAACTGGCGCCGTTGACCAGTACCCCGATTGCCCTGGGTGAGCGGCTGTTTTCGCGCTGGGACTTCAAGCGTGTGCTCAGCGAAGGTTATGTCGACATCATCCAGCCGGATGCATCCCATGCGGGCGGCATCACCGAAACCCGCAAAATTGCCAACATGGCCGAGGCCTATGACGTGGCGCTGGCCTTGCACTGCCCGCTGGGGCCGATTGCGCTGGCGGCGTGCCTGCAACTGGATGCGGTTTGCTACAACGCGTTTATCCAGGAGCAAAGCCTGGGTATCCATTACAACGAAAGCAACGACCTGCTCGATTACGTCAAGGATCCAGCTGTATTCGACTACGACAAGGGTTTCGTCAAAATCCCCAATGGCCCAGGCCTGGGCATTGAGATCAACGAAGAATATGTGCGCGAGCGAGCGCTGGTAGGCCACCGCTGGCGCAACCCGATCTGGCGCCATGCCGATGGCAGCTTTGCCGAGTGGTAATGCCACTCATGTAGCCGCTGCCGCAAGCTGCGAAAAGGGTCGAAGGCCCTTCAAAACAGGGTTGCTTCGCAACCCACCGCAGCCTTCGGCAGCGGCTACAGGTGTCAGTCAACGACCTCAATAACCATAAAAAAGAGGCATGCCCATGTCATCTTCAAGCACTGTCGCGCCTGCGATTTTAGTGGCGCCTAGCCGTAAGCGTTTTTTCATCATGGTGCTGTTGTTTATCACCGTGGTGATCAACTATCTGGACCGTAGCAACCTGTCGATTGCCGCCCCCGCACTGACCAGCGATCTGGGGATCGATCCGATTCATGTCGGCCTGATTTTCTCGGCATTCGGCTGGACCTACGCCGCCATGCAGATACCCGGTGGTTGGCTGGTGGACCGCGTGCCGCCGCGCATTCTCTACAGCGTTGCCCTGCTGCTGTGGTCGGTGGCCACGGTGATGCTCGGCTTTGCGGCGAGCTTTATCGCCCTGTTCGTGTTGCGTATGGCGGTGGGCGCGCTGGAAGCCCCGGCGTACCCGATCAACAGCCGCGTGGTGACCACCTGGTTTCCTGAACGCGAACGCGCCACCGCTATTGGCTTTTACACCTCCGGACAGTTTGTCGGGCTGGCGTTTCTGACCCCGGTCCTGGCCTGGCTGCAGCATCAGTGGGGCTGGCACATGGTGTTTGTCAGCACCGGTGTGGTGGGGATTCTCTGGGCCGGGATCTGGTACGCGGTGTACCGAGAGCCCCGTGACTTCAAGGGCGTCAACCAGGCTGAAATCGACCTGATCGCCGAGGGCGGCGGGCTGGTGGATATCCAGAGCCAAACCGCCGAGCGCAAGGCACCGTTCAGTTGGCTGGACCTGGGCATTGTGCTGAGCAAGCGCAAGCTGTGGGGTATCTATCTGGGGCAGTTCTGCCTGAACTCGACGCTGTGGTTCTTCTTGACCTGGTTTCCGACCTACCTGGTTAAATACCGTGGAATGGACTTTATCAAGTCCGGCTTGCTGGCTTCGCTGCCGTTTTTGGCCGCGTTTGTGGGGGTGCTATGTTCGGGGTTCTTCTCCGACTGGTTGATCCGTCGCGGGTACTCGGTGGGCTTTGCCCGCAAGCTGCCGATCATTTCCGGGCTACTGATTTCGACCTCGATCATTGGCGCCAACTTTGTCGATTCAACGCCGCTGGTTATTGCGTTCCTGGCCTTGGCGTTTTTCGGTAACGGGCTGGCCTCGATCACTTGGTCGCTGGTCTCGACCCTGGCTCCAGCACGGCTGCTGGGGCTGACCGGCGGGGTGTTCAACTTTATCGGCAACCTGTCAGCGATCACCACGCCAATCGTGATCGGCTTTCTGGCCAGCGGCGACTCGTTTGCTCCGGCAATTACCTATATTTCGGTGCTGGCGTTGCTGGGGGCTCTGTCTTACATCTTGCTGGTGGGCAAGGTTGAACGGATCGAACTGTAGAAGTCAGCCCGCCGGGCGACCATAATGCTGCCCGGTTCTCCCCCCTCTCAATGGAAAGGCTGGCTATGCAGGACGACTCCACAAAAATCGCACCCACCGGTACTCAAACCTTGCTCCGCGGGCTGGCGGTGGTGCAGGCCGTGGCCAATGGCGCGCGCGACCTCAAGGACATCGCTCGGGTGATCGGGACCACGCGCAGCACTACGCATCGTCTGGCCAGTTGCCTGGTGGATGAACGTTACCTGCGGGTGTTGCCAAAAGTGGGGTATCTGCTGGGGCCCAAACTGATCGAGCTGGGTTTTCAGGCCCGTGAAGAGTTGCCGCTGGTGACGCTGGCGGGGCCATATCTGGACGAGTTGTCGGTGTTGACCGGCGACACCATTCATTTGGCGGTGCGTGAGGATGATGAAGTGCTGTACCTGCACAAGAACCCGGGGCGCAATGGCCCGGAAATGCGTTCGCGGGTAGGGCATCGCATGCCGTTGGCGCGAACCGGGATCGGCAAGGCGATGTTGCTGGATTCACCTCTGGACGAGTGGCGACGGTTGTATGAAGCCGGGCAACTGGCAGGCGGTAAAAATCCGCTGTGGCCAGATCATCAGGAGCCTTCGTGGGAGCAGTTCGAGGAGCGCATGCGCAGCTATGTAGCGGGCGGCTATGCGTTTGACCTGGAAGACAACGAACCGTCGATCCGTTGTGTGGCGGCGCCGATCCGTGATGCCAGCCGCAACATCGTGGCTGCGATCAGTATCGCCAGCACCGTGCCTTACATGTCACTGGAGAAGATGACCGGGTTGATCCCGGTCATTACCCATGCAGCGCAGCAGATATCGGCGGAGTTGGGCGGGTAAAGCGCACTGCACACGACGGTGGGAGCGAGCCTGCTCGCTCCCACAAACGCTGATACGCTTAGGCCTTCAGCGTTTTCATGTCGATCACGAAGCGGTACTTCACGTCGCCTTTAACTACGCGTTCAAAGGCTTCGTTGATGTTTTTGATGTCGAGCATTTCGATGTCACAGGTAATCCCGTGTTCAGCACTGAAATCCAGCATTTCCTGGGTTTCAGCGATGCCGCCGATCAGCGAACCGGCCAGTACGCGGCGCTTGAACACCAGGTTAAAGGCGTTCAGTGCTGGCTCAACCGGCTCGATCAAACCCACCAGAATATGCACGCCGTCAAACGCCAGGGTTTCGAGGTACGGGTTCAGGTCGTGCGGCACCGGAATGGTATCCAGCAGGAAGTTGAAGCTACCGGCCGCGGCTTTCATCTGCTCCGGGTCGGTGGACACGATCACGTGGTCGGCACCTTGACGGTAGGCTTCTTCGGCCTTGGCTTGGGAGCGGGTGAACAGGGTCACTTCAGCGCCCATGGCCTTGGCGAACTTGATGCCCATGTGGCCCAGGCCGCCCATGCCCAGAATCCCGACCTTGTCGCCCGGCTCTACGCCGTAGTGTTGCAGCGGCGAAAAGGTGGTGATACCGGCACACAGCAGCGGTGCGGCGCTGGCCGGGTCGAGGTTTTTCGGGATGCTCAGTACGAAGTGCTCGCTGACTACCATGTTGCTTGAGTAGCCACCCATGGTCAGCGTGCCGTCAATGCGGTCCGGGCTGGCGTAGGTCTGGGTCATGCCTTCCAGGCAGTATTGCTCCAGGTCTTCCTTGCAAGCCGAGCAGGTGCGGCACGAATCGACCATGCAGCCTACACCGACCAGGTCGCCGACCTTGTGCTTGGTGACGTTGCTGCCGATCGCGGTTACTTTGCCGACGATTTCATGGCCCGGCATCAGCGGGTAAGTCGCGAAGCCCCAGTCATTGCGAGCCTGGTGAATGTCGGAGTGACAAACGCCGCAGTACAGCACTTCGATGGATACGTCATCCGGGCGCGGGGCGCGGCGGTTGAACTGCATCGGGGCCAGAGGGGCCTTGGCATTCTGAGCGGCATAACCGATAGCGTTATAAGTGACAGTGGACATGAGAACCTCGCGAAACGTTAACTGTGAAGAGGAGGCGATTTTGCGCCTTGATGCTTTGCAGGACTATGACGATTCCTCCGCAAGTCATGCCTAATACTCCGGCGTCGCGTGCGAACTGTCGCTTTATTGACCAATTCTGCGAAGATGCGGCTGTCTAATCCTCTTGTGAAACTTTATCCATGTTTTTGACTCGTCACCGAGATGAGAATGCCGCGCTGGTGTCTTTGATCGAACCATTGGCGACACAAACCGGTTTTGTGTCGACTCTGCTGCCTGAAGTTCGGGTGGTTTCTGCATGCCGGGTGGTGGCCCGTATGCCGCAGATCTATGAGCCTAGCCTAATGGTGATTGCCCAAGGCAGTAAGTTGGCCTATCTGGGGCAGCGCACTCTGGAGTACGGCGCCGGGCATTATCTGGTGCAGGCACTTTCGGTGCCTTTCGAGTGTGAAACCTTTGCCAGCGAAGAGATGCCATTGCTGGGAGTTGCGATCAGTATCGATCGCGCCGTACTGGGGGAGTTGGTGCTGGCTATGGGCCTGGCTCCTGACCGCAGTGCAGTGGCGCAGACGCCGGAGTCGATGACCTCGGCGGTTTTGGATGACGCCATGCGCGAGGCGGTCGAGCGTCTGCTGCGCTGCCTGCATGATCCGCTGGAGTGCCGGATCATGGGGCAGGCGCGGTTGCGTGAGGTGCTGTTCGCGGCATTGCGCGGTCCGCAGGCAGGTGTGTTACGCGCGTTGGTCGAGCAGCAAGGGCAGTTTGCGCGGGTGGCGGCGTCGTTGAGTTATTTGCACGAGCATTTTGCGCAGCCGCTGAATGTCGAGACGCTGGCCCGTTGCGCAAATATGAGCGCATCCACCTTTCATGAGCATTTCAAGCGCAGCACTTTGCTGTCGCCGGTGCAGTACCTCAAGCGCCTGCGCCTGTTGCGGGCACAGCAGTTGCTGTTGAGTGAAGGGCTGGGTGTAGCGCAAGTGGCGGAGCGCGTGGGCTATCAAAGCACTTCGCAGTTCAGTCGCGAGTACAAGCGCTACTTTGAGCGCAGCCCTGGGCATGAAGGGGTGGGGTGCTAACAGGCTGGCGATCACTTGTAGCAGCTCCCGAAGGAACGAGGCTGCGTTCGGCGGCGGAGCCGTCGTGAGATCAGAGTCTGCGGTGTATCAGTTAAGGCGTAGACTCAGGCTTTACGATCGCTTCGCAATCGAACGCAGCCTCGTTCCTTCGGCAGCTGCTACAGGATTGGGTGGTAATAAAAAGGCTCCCGAAGGAGCCTTTATGAGTTACATGTTCGGGTAAGTCGGGCCGCCGCCACCTTCCGGGGTAACCCAGGTGATGTTCTGCGATGGATCCTTGATGTCGCAGGTTTTGCAGTGAACACAGTTCTGCGAGTTGATCTGGAAGCGCTTCTCGCCACTTTCCTGGGTGATCACTTCGTACACGCCAGCCGGGCAGTAACGCTGTGCAGGCTCATCGTACAGCGGCAAGTTGACGCTGATTGGAATGCTCGCATCACGCAGCTTGAGGTGGCACGGCTGCTCTTCTTCATGGTTGGTGCTGGAGATGAACACCGAGCTGAGCTTGTCGAAGCTGAGCTTGCCGTCGGGTTTCGGGTAGTCGATCTTCTTGCAGTCCTTGGCCAGCTTCATGCACGCATAATCTGGCTTGGTGTCGTGCAGAGTGAACGGCAGTTTGCCGCCGAAGATGTTCTGGTCGAGCCAGTTGAAACCACCGCCCACAATGGGGCCGAACTTGTGTAGCGCCGGGCCGAAGTTACGGCTGGCGAACAATTCGTCGAACAGCCAGCTGGCTTTGAAGGCTTCAACGTAGGTGTTGAGTGCATCGCCGCCTTCGGAGTCCGCCAGCAGCGAGTCGGCCACGGCCTCTGCTGCAAGCATGCCGGACTTCATTGCAGTGTGGCTGCCCTTGATCTTGGAGAAGTTCAGGGTGCCCAGATCGCAACCGATCAGTGCGCCACCGTTGAAGACCATTTTCGGCAGTGAATTGAGGCCGCCTTTGCAAATGGCGCGGGCGCCGTAGCTGATGCGCTTGCCGCCTTCCAGGTATTGCTTGAGCACCGGGTGATGCTTGAGGCGCTGGAACTCGTCGAACGGCGACAGGAAGGTGTTGCTGTAGGACAGATCAACGATCAGGCCGACAACGACCTGGTTGTTTTCCAGGTGATACAGGAAAGAGCCGCCGGTGTTTTCGCTGCTGATGATATCCAGCGGCCAACCAGCCGTGTGAACGACCAGACCTGGCTGATGTTTGGCCGGATCGATTTCCCAAATCTCTTTCAGGCCGATGCCGTAGTGCTGGGCATCAGCTTCGCTGTCGAGCTTGAAGCGTTCGATCAGTTGCTTGCCAAGGTGGCCACGGCAGCCTTCGGCGAACAGGGTGTATTTGCCACGCAGTTCCATGCCGGGGGTGTACAGGCCTTCTTTCGGGTTGCCTTCGCGGTCAACGCCCAGATCACCGGTGATGATCCCGCGGACCACGTTGTTTTCGTCGAACAGGACTTCTTGAGCGGCAAACCCCGGGTAGATTTCTACGCCCAGGTTTTCGGCCTGTTGCGCCAACCAGCGGCACAGATTGCCCAAGGAGATGATGTAGTTGCCTTCGTTGTGCATGGTTTTAGGCACAAACAGGTCAGGCACCTTGGTCGCGGTGCTGTCGCTGCGCAGTACATAGATATCGTCGCGGGTCACTGGAGTGTTGAGCGGTGCGCCCAGTTCTTTCCAGTCCGGGAACAATTCGTTCAAGGCGCGAGGTTCGAAAACAGCACCAGATAGAATGTGAGCACCGACTTCGGAGCCTTTTTCAACCACGCAGACGCTGATTTCTTTACCGGCTTCGGCGGCCTTCTGCTTTAAGCGGCAGGCGGCGGACAAACCGGCAGGGCCGGCGCCGACGATGACCACGTCGAATTCCATGTATTCGCGTTCCACAGGCTATCTCCTACTCAAGGCTCAACGGTATTTTTCTAATTGGAGGTTTGGCGCTTCATCCATTATTCCCTCGACCCTGAGGTTGAAGATGCAATGGATGACGCACCGCTCTCTCTGATGGGCGGGCATTATATCTACACCACTAGCAGCGTCCAATACAAACGTTTGTTTGAATCCGCTGCAAGCCAGATAAATCAAAGACACGCGGCTCAAAACTGGCCCATTTGCTGTATTGACCGCAAAAGGCGTTCCGGTCAAGATACGGGCGGTTTTGCGCTCGCCGTAGGCTGATTGTTGGTTTCAAGAGCACCTCTAAAGACAGGGCATAGGCACAAGCCTGTAGGAGCCTGCCATTTTTTGAGCGGAGTTTACACGTCCTTTTGGTGTATGACTTGTTAGTCACACCTGATAGGCGGTCGCAAGAGAAGGACTTGGCACTCGTCATTCTTTATATAAGAAGGGCATTGCAACGATCTTTGGAGGTGCCCTTGTGCTGATGAGCATCAACCGCCAGGTTCGCCTAGGCGACTTTCTTTTCACCGGAGAGTAACGAGGAATCCATGAAGGTTCTTGTAGCTGTCAAACGAGTGGTCGATTACAACGTTAAAGTACGCGTCAAAGCGGACAACTCCGGCGTTGACCTCGCCAACGTCAAGATGTCGATGAACCCCTTCTGCGAAATCGCTGTGGAAGAAGCCGTACGCCTGAAAGAGCTTTCTATAAAAGAAGGGGGTGTTGCGACTGAAATCGTCGTCGTCTCCATCGGCCCGACCACTGCTCAGGAACAGCTGCGTACCGCGCTGGCACTGGGTGCAGATCGCGCCATTCTCGTCGAGTCCGCCGAAGACCTGACCTCGCTCGCCGTGGCCAAGCTGCTCAAGGCAGTGGTCGACAAGGAGCAGCCTCAGCTGATGATCCTGGGCAAACAGGCCATCGACAGCGACAACAACCAGACCGGCCAGATGCTGGCTGCGCTGACCGGTTACGGTCAGGGCACTTTCGCCTCCAAAGTTGAAGTGGCGGGCGACAAGGTTGTCGTGACCCGTGAAGTTGACGGTGGCGCGCAAACTGTTTCGCTGAGCTTGCCAGCGATCATCACCACGGATCTGCGTTTGAACGAGCCGCGTTATGCGTCCCTGCCAAACATCATGAAAGCCAAGAAGAAGCCGCTTGAAGTGCTGACGCCAGAAGCGTTGGGCGTTTCCACTGCGTCGACCAACAAAACCTTGAAAGTCGAAGCGCCTGCTGCACGCAGCGCGGGCATCAAGGTCAAGTCGGTGGCTGAACTGGTCGAGAAACTGAAAACCGAAGCGAAGGTAATCTAATCATGACTATCTTGGTAATCGCAGAACACGACGGCAAAACGCTGGCTCCGGCCACGCTGAACACCGTAGCCGCTGCCGCTAAAATCGGTGGCGATATCAACGTTCTGGTCGCAGGCCAGGGCATTGGTGCTGTAGCTGAAGCTGCTGCTAACATTGCTGGCGTGGCTAAAATCCTGGTGGCTGACAACGCGGCTTACGCGCATCAGTTGCCTGAGAACGTTGCCCCGCTGGTAGCTGAGCTTGCTGCTGGCTACAGCCATATCCTGGCTGCTGCCACCTCCAACGGCAAAAACATCCTGCCGCGCGTTGCTGCGCAGTTGGACGTTGACCAGATCTCCGAGATCATCTCGGTCATCAGCGCTGACACCTTCACC
The DNA here is from genome assembly GCF_025426255.1 of Pseudomonas fragi. Lineage (GTDB taxonomy): Bacteria > Pseudomonadota > Gammaproteobacteria > Pseudomonadales > Pseudomonadaceae > Aquipseudomonas > Aquipseudomonas kulmbachensis. The sequence continues at coordinate 1,360,776 of NZ_CP104861.1, forward strand.
CGTCCGATCTACGCCGGTAACGCCATTGCCACCGTGCAGTCCACTGCACCGGTCAAAGTGATTACCGTGCGTGCCACCGGTTTCGATCCGGTTGCCGCACAAGGTGGTTCGGCAGCGGTTGAAGCACTTGCAGCGGTTCACGATGCAGGCACTTCGTCGTTTGTCAGCGAAGAGCTGGCCAAGTCGGACCGTCCTGAGCTGACCGCAGCCAAAATCGTCGTCTCCGGCGGTCGCGGGATGCAGAATGGTGACAACTTCAAGTACCTGTATTCACTGGCCGACAAGCTGGGCGCAGGTGTCGGGGCTTCTCGTGCTGCAGTGGACGCAGGCTTTGTACCCAACGACATGCAGGTCGGACAGACCGGCAAAATCGTTGCGCCTCAACTGTACATCGCCGTTGGTATTTCCGGCGCGATCCAGCATCTGGCTGGTATGAAAGACTCCAAAGTGATCGTTGCGATCAACAAGGACGAAGAAGCACCGATCTTCCAGGTGGCCGATTACGGTCTGGTAGCGGACTTGTTCGAAGCAGTACCTGAGCTGGAGAAGCTGGTTTAATCCAGCTGCTTCACTTATAAAGAGCCCGGTTATCGGGGCTGTGGGGCAGGGCAGAACACTCAGTGTTTTGCCCCGTTCTTCACGGCCTGGGTGACCGGGTTTTTTTATGCGTGTCAATTGCGTGGATGGAGCGAAGGGGTATGGATATGCGTCAGTTGAGCAGGCTGCTAGTGGGATTGGCATTTTTGCCACTGCTGTCTGAGGCGGCGGGCAAGTGCGAGCGCCTGATCGTCACTGGCAGCCCTGATGCACCGCCTTATCTGTGGCGCGACCCGGCCGACCCGGCGCACTTGATCGGCGCCAGTGCCGATCTGATACAACTGGCAGGCCAGGAGTTGGGGATCAAGGTTGAAGTGCTCTATGGCGGCAAACGCGCCCAGGCCCAGGACGAAGTACGTACCGGGCGTATGGACATGCTGCTGGATGCGCCGCTGACGGTCAGCGGGCTGTCATCGTTCGACTACATTCACCCCCCGCTGGTGCGTAACGATTATTTGGTGTGGACCCGCAAGGACTCGCCCCTGGCCTACGAAACCCCGGCTGACCTGCATGGCCATGCAGGCGCCGTTTCGGAAAAATCCCGTTTAAGCGACACCTTCAACGAGTTTGCCCAGCACCAACTAACCCTGGAGCGCCTGCCAGGCCTGACCCAGGCGTTTCAGCAGTTGTTGCTCGGCAATGCCGAGTACGTACTGGCAGGCCGCTATGCCGGTATGGCTACTGCGCAAACCTTGGGCATCGCCGATGACCTGGTAGCGCACCCGCAGCCCATTGATCAACCGGGGCTGTTTTTGGCGATTTCCCATGACTCGGCCTGCAATGAGCCCTGGTTGCGCGGACAGCTCGCCAAAAAGATGACAGAATTGCCCGCGTCCGGCCTGACCGAGGCGGCAGTGCAACGCAATCTAGAGCGGTGGAAAGCCCAGTTGCTACAACCGCTCAGCGCCCCAAAACAGTAGGAATTCCTAGTGACAATTCGACCTCTTTTCGCTGCCCTGGCCGTTTTGGCTCTGGCGGGTTGTGCAGCCGATCCTGCGCCGAATGAACAATTGCGTTTGACCGAACAAGCCCTGGAACAAGCCAAGGCCGTAGGTGCGAAAGCCGATGATATGGCTGAGCTGAAGCAAGCCGAAGACAAGCTGGCCCAAGCGCTGGCAGATATGGCAGATGAATCCTACAAAGACGCGCGCATGCAGGCTGAACAGGCTGAGCTTGATGCCCGATTGGCCGAAGCCCGCGTGCTGACGCAAAAAAGCCAGGAACAATTGAACGTGCTCAATACCCGTATTTCGCGCTTGCGCAAACAGCTGGCGGAGGCCCAATGAGCCTCAAGTCCAGAGCTTTCATGGGGGTGCTGGTGGTGGGTTGCGTCAGCCTGGCCGGGTGTGCCGGGCATCACAACAGCGCTCAGGCCTTGCAACAGGCCAGTACCGATTTTCAGGCCGTAAAAGAAGACACCAATGTGTTGCGCATCGCGCCCAAGGACGTGATTCGTGCAGGCGAATCCCTCGCTCGCGCCGACCGATTGTCCAGCTACTGGGGCAGTGGCGAAGACGTGGCGCATTACGCCTATGTGAGCCAGCGCTACAGTGAAATTGCCCGCGAGCATACGCAGCAGGTGCTCAACGAAGAACGTGCGGCCAAGCTCGAGCTCGAGCGTCAGCGCCTGCAACTGGCCTTGCGCGAAGCCAAGTTGTTGAGCGTTCAGCAACAGGGCCAATGGCTGGAAGAACAAATCATTAGCCTGGCCACTACCCAGACTGATCGTGGTTTGGTAATGACCCTGGGCGACGTATTGTTCGACACGGGCGAAGCCGATTTGAAAAACTCGGCCAACCGTACGGTGCTCAAACTGGTGCAGTTTCTGCAGCTGAACCCCAAGCGCATCGTGCGCATCGAGGGTTACACCGACAGCACTGGCGGCAAGGAGGACAACCTCACGCTGTCGCGTGATCGTGCGCAGGCTGTGGCGGATGTGTTGGTTGACCTGGGGATCGACGAAAAGCGCATCCAGGTTGAAGGCTATGGCGATCAGTACCCGGTGGACGTAAACGCTACCGAACGCGGTCGGGCCCAGAATCGCCGTGTCGAAATCGTTTTTTCTGACGACAAAGGTCAGTTGGGCGCTGCTCGCTAAAGCGCGCAGCGAAGGGCTTCATTGAAGCCCTGTAGCAGCTGCCGAAGGAACGAGGCTGCGTTCGGCGGCGCAGCCGTCGTAAACCTAAGTACTCAATATCGCTGACACACCGAGGTGCCTGATTTGCGACGACGACGTCGCCGAACGCAGCCTCGTTCCTTCGGCAGCTGCTACGTGGGTGGCTAATCCGCACCCATACAGTTCCCACCCGCGCACACCCTGTACGGCTTAGTTAAGTGACAACTGTGCCCGTACACTTCTAAACTGTTCCGGTATTGTTCTCCACAAAAATAAAGCCTGAACATCGAGTGCTGCGCCATGACCAACCTTTTGCTCTATCAACGTATCGCTCAGCAGTTGGCTGAGGATATTCGGCGTGGCGTTTATCAGCCAGGCGAGCGCGTGCCTTCGGTACGCAAGATGAGCTCTCAGCTCAACGTCAGCCATGCCACGGTGTTGCAGGCATACGCCAATCTGGAAGATCAGGGTTTGATTCGGGCGCGGCCGCAGTCCGGTTATTACGTGCACCAGACCCCGGCCCTGACCGCTCCCACCCCGGATATCGCCCGTGTAGAGCGTCCAGGCCTGGTCACTCGGAGCAGTATCATCCAGCAGGTATTGGTCGAGTCCCGTCGTGAAGGCGTGTTCCCGCTGGGTGCGGCCGTGCCCAGTGTCGATTACTTGCCTGTGCGGGCGCTGCATCAGCAACTGGCCAAGGTCACGCGCTTTCACAGCCCGCGGGCGTTCAGCTATATGTTCAGCCCGGGCTTTGAACCGTTGCGGCGCCAGGTGGCAATTCGCATGCGCGATGCTGGCGTGGTGGTTGACCCTTCGGAGGTCATCATCACCCACGGCTGTGTCGATGCCCTGCAAATGTCATTGCGCGTGCTGACCCGCCCCGGCGACCTGATTGCGGCGGAGTCCCCCACCTACTACGGGCTGCTGCAACTGGCTGACCTGCTGGGCTTGAAAGTCATCGAAATCCCCAGCGACCCGGCGACCGGCATGAGCCTTGAAGCCCTGCAACTGGCGGCCAATCAATGGTCGATCAAGGCCCTGGTGCTGACCACGCGGCTGAGTAACCCATTAGGCGGGACGATGCCCGAAGAGCGGCAAAAGCAGTTGCTGCGTCTGGCTTCCGATTTTGATATCCAGATCGTCGAAGACGACATCTATGGCGAGTTGATGTTCGAGGTCGGTCGTACCAAGGCCTTGAAAGCCTACGATCGCCTGGATCGGGTGATTTACTGCTCGAGCTTTTCCAAGACCTTGTCCCCCGGTGTGCGTATTGGCTGGATGATCGCGGGCAAGTTTCAGCAGGAAATCCAGCGCTTGCAAACCTTCACCACCCATTCGGCGTGCAGCGTGACGCAGATGGGCGTGGCGGCTTACCTTGAAAATGGCGGTTACGACCGCCATTTGCGTTTCATCCGCCAGGAATACAGGAAGAACCTGAGTGCGTTCCAACTGGCTGTTCAGCAGCACTTTCCGGAAGGCACACAGATGTCACGCCCTAGCGGAGGCTTTATCCTGTGGGTCAGCTTGCCGGGCCGGGTCAATACTCAGGAACTGCATGTGCGGGCGCTGCAACAAGGCATCAGTATCGCGCCGGGGCTGATCTTCAGTAACACTGAGCAGTTCAATCACTGCATACGACTAAACTGCGCCATACCCTGGAACCGCGAAGCCGATCGGGCCTTGATGACCTTGGGCATGCTTGCCAACCAGCTCTGCCAGGAAGCCTCGGGCCTCTACGGAGGAAGCGCGGCAGCCGCAGGGATGGCCTTTTGACCATAATCACCTTGTCACCCTGTGCGTAAAGCGCGAGCATACGCACCTGAACGGTTAAAACTGTGGGAGTTATGAAAGCGACATATTGTGTGGGCCTGCTGTTAGTGGGCGTTTTGAGTGCGCTTAATGCTGTTGTTGCGACAGCGGCCCAAGTGCAACCTGTAACGACCTCCGCGGAGAAAAAAACGGTCCATTCACCCGCAAAGCCGGTGGCCAGCGAGAAAAAAGCTCCGGTCAAGAAGCGTGCGCCCGTGGCCTCAAAATCCAGGTCGGCCCATGAGATCGCCAAAAATCCTTTGCCCGCCGCACACCTCGATTTGCGACTGCCCCCCGAAATGGTCAAGCAGCTCCATCCTCTTGGCGCTGTCCCGATGCCCGCGCACAAACCATTACTGCCTAACATGTTTGGTGAGAAAGCAGCCGAAGAAAGCCCTTTTCAGCTCAACGGCCGCCTGCTCAGTAATGAGATGAACCTGCAATTGCGCAATGAAGCCCGGCACAATGAAATCGAAGGCGCAGCGCTGGATTTCGAGTTCAAACAATAAGTGTCGAGCGCTGAAAAACGGGCTTCTAAACTGACTATTCAGTCACTGTCATTTATCGGCACATTCTGCTGAACGGTCAATTTCAAACACCTGTTCCAGCGAGTACTATCCTTTGTCATCAACACACTTTGCCCCGAATGAGGTGCTAACGTCATGAATTGCCGTGAAGGCTGTGGCGCTTGCTGCATAGCCCCTTCCATCAGTACACCGCTGCCAGGTATGCCCAATGGCAAGCCTGCCGGGGAACGCTGCCTGCATCTTTCTGTCGACTACTTGTGCGGTTTGTTCGGTCAGCCTGAGCGTCCCGCGGTGTGTGGCGACTTCAAGGCAGACATCGAGGTGTGCGGCAGTAACCGTGAAGAAGCCATCAACCTGATCGGCTGGTGGGAGCAGATGACCGCGGCGTAGTGTGTTTGTGTCCAGTGAACAGACCTTCAACAATAAGGAATAAGACAATGGGTTCGTTGCATCGAGTGGCATTGGTATGTGGTTTGAGCGTTCTGCTGGTGGGCGTGGCTCAGGCTGAAAACTGGAAGGTCGCCAAGGATCAGGACGGCATCAAGGTGTCGTTGAGCGAAGTTGCCGGCTCCCAGTACAAGGCTTATCAGGGGGTGACCACCATCAAGGCGCCACTGGCCAAGATCAGCAAATTGCAGGAAGACGTGGCGAGCGCCTGTGCCTGGATTCATGAGTGCCAATCGCAAAAGCTGCTCAAGCATGAAGGCGACCAGAGCTGGACCTACACCCAGTTCAAGACGCCGTGGCCGGTAACCCCGCGTGACTCGGTGTTGCTGGTGACCACTGTTCAAGGGGCCGATGGCAGCTTGACCCGTACCCTCAAAGGGCAGCCGACCTACATCCCGGAAGAAAAGGGCTTTGTACGGGTTGCCCAGGTCGATGGCTTCTGGAAGCTTGTGCCCAAAGGCGACAACCTGACAGAAGTGACTTATCAGGTGCACACCGAGCCGGGTGGCAGCGTGCCGTCCTGGTTGGCCAACAAGTTTGTGGTCGATGCTCCGTTCAACACCCTCAAAGGGCTCAAGGAGCGCGCTGAAAAGCCGTAACCCTTGGTGTGGGCCGCTTGGTCCTGGGCAGCGCATCTGTCCGGGTACCGGGCGCCGGTTTTCCCGGCAAAGGTAAAACCTGTTGAAATTCATGGCTTGCCCCCTTGGCAGACGCTGCGCCCTGGGGCTACTCTGCATCCAGACCAGCGAAGTAATCGACTGGCTCTGATCTTGTTTGCTACATGCTTATTTCTTCCCTTTTCACGGCCTGCCTGCAGCCGAAAGGGAAGCGCTGAATGTCTATCCATTGCGAGGAGGACGTTTCATGAGCACAGCCCATCAAGAAGACCTCAGCAGCTATGTGCTGCGCCGCATGAAAGAAGGCGGTTTTGATTTTTCACGCATCCATCCCATCGAGTTTTACGCAATCTTCCCGGACGAGGAGCGGGCGCGCAGAGCTGCAGGTAAATTTTGTGGTGAATCCTTGAATGCACAGATCAATGTGCGTGATGACGGCGCCTGGTATCTGGAATTAAGCAAAGTGATGTACGCCACCTATGGTGGTATTGGAGATTTTGAGCAGGACTTTGAAGCGGTAGTGGTTCCGCTGGGCGGGATTATTGAAGGCTGGGGCGTCAAGCAGGAGGTGCGTGGCCTGTTGAATTGATACGCGTGCGGTGTATATACGGCTAGCCTTTGGGCTGGCCGTTTTGGTTTTAAGCGAGGTCATTCAAGCGTGCAGTAACCCATGGCCGTCGAAGACGCACAGGGGCTGCACGCCTTCGGCATCCGGGCGAGTCTTTAGCCGATGACCTTGGTCAAGTTCGGCAAGATCAGCAGCAAGGTGGTAGCAAAGAGAATGAGTCCGGCCTGGCGTACTTTCGTATGTTTGAACATGGCTATCTGCCTTTTTTTGTTATTCCTGGACGACAATGCCAGCGACAAGGGCACCAATCCTTGAAAAAGCTCGCCCCCCGCGACAGGTTTAACCTTAGAGCCCTCATAAGATATGGCTTAGAACCCTTTTACATCATTCAAGTGCAGTAGGTTTCTAAAAAGCTATTAGGGTTTCTTGGCTTGCGCTGTCACCCCGCAGCTAGACGCAATGGGCTGGTTTACAGTCGATATCCTTAGTGCCCTACCGTTCGTCCGGGAGCGTGGAGCGGGGTATTTTCGTCCCGCCAAGGCGTACTTTTCTCAGGGCGGGACAGGCTATTACTACGTTCAGTACTTGCCTTGAAATACCCTTTCAGGGCAGGCTCTGACCAGTTGTCATCATTACTTTCGCTTTTATCGTGCCAGGTATTTTTATGTCGCTACGCATCTGCATTCTGGAAACCGACATTCTGCGTCCAGAGTTTGTTGATCAATATCAGGGCTACGGACAAATGTTCGTGCGCCTGTTCTCCACGCAGCCGATCGCTGCGCAATTCAGTGTGTTCAACGTGATGCATGGCGAGTACCCGTCAGACGACCAGGCCTTCGACGCCTATCTGGTGACCGGCAGTAAAGCCGACTCATTTGGCACCGACCCTTGGATTCAGACCCTGAAGGCCTACCTGCTGACCCGCTTTGAACGTGGCGACAAGTTGATCGGCGTGTGCTTTGGTCATCAATTGCTGGCGCTGCTGTTGGGCGGCAAGAGCGAGCGTGCCACCCAGGGCTGGGGCGTTGGCACCCATCAGTACAAACTGGCGGCCAAGGCGCCTTGGATGAGCCCTGTGGTCGAGGAACTGACGCTACTGATCAGCCATCAGGACCAGGTAACGGCCTTGCCGGACAATGCCACAGTCATTGCATCCAGCGATTTCTGCCCATTTGCCGCCTACCACATCAACGATCAGGTGCTGTGCTTCCAGGGCCACCCCGAGTTTATCCACGACTACTCACGCGCCTTGCTTGACCTGCGCCAGGAGCATTTGGGCGCGCAGATCTACAGCACTGGCATCGCCAGCCTGGAGCAAGACCATCATGGCCGCACCGTTGCCGAGTGGATGATGCGGTTCGTTTCGCACAAGCCGCAAACCGAAACCGTGTAACGCTTATTGATTTGTAGCCGCTGCCGCAGGCTGCGATAAGGAGGCCGCTGCGTGCCTCATCGCAGCCTGTGGCAGCGGCTACAGGTCTTGTGTGTGACAGATAGTGAAACTCACAACCAGCCAGACCGCTTGAAACTGACCCACAACCCGGTCACCCCCAGCGTAATAAACCCCAACACGCCAAAGTAGCCGTAATGCCAGCTCAGCTCCGGCATGTTCTGAAAGTTCATCCCGTAAATGCCCGCCACTGCAGTGGGGAAGGCCAGAATGGCTGCCCAGGCTGCGAATTTGCGCTGCACAATGCTCTGGCGTGATGACTCCAGCAATACGACGATTTCAATCGTTTGCGTGGCGATATCGCGCAGGGTGGTGAGGTCTTCCATCTGGCGGGTGACATGAATCTGCACATCGCGAAAATACGGGCGCATGTTCTTGTCGATAAAAGGGAATGTCAGGCGCTGCAATTCTTCGCTGATTTCGACCATGGGCGCCACATAGCGCCGTAATCGCAACACATCGCGACGCAGGGCATGCAAGTGCACGATATCGGCTTCATTGAGTGCATTGCCCAGAATGTTTTGTTCGAGCTGGTCGATTTCGGCATGGATGGCTTCGCTGACGGGCTGATAGCTCTCGGTCACGAAGTCGAGCAGGGCGTACAGCACGAAATCTTCACCATGCTCGAGCAGCAGCGGGCGCGCCTCGCAGCGCTGGCGTACGGCCTTGTACGAGGCTGAGTGGCCATTGCGACTGGTGATGATGTAGCCGTTGCCGGCAAAAATATGGGTTTCGACGAACTCCAGTTTGCCTTCATGGCGAACCGGCGAGTAGATAACAATAAACAGCGCATCGCCAAAGGTTTCAAGCTTGGGCCGGCTGTGTTTCTCAAGGGCGTCTTCGATGGCCAGTTCATGCAGGTTGAACTGGCGTTGCAGGTTGCTCAGCTCTTGCGCGTCGGGTTGCTCCAGACCAATCCAGACGAAGTGGCCGGGCTTTTTGGCCCACTCTATGCCTTCGTCCAGAGTGATAGCGGTGACTTTCTTGCCTGCGTTGTAAACCGCAGCAGCAACAACTCTCCCCATAGTTCTAATCGCTTCTTCTTCAAAGGGTTATGGCACGAATATGCAGCTTAGCGCGCAATCTTGCACTTTGAGTCGACAAACGTTCAGAGGTTCGGATTAGAGGTTGAAGCAGTGCTTCTGGCCACGGGTGGCGCCAGACGTTTATGTTGGCTCAGCAGTTCGCGGTCCATCGCTTCGATGCACTCGCGCATTTGCTCGTGGCACTGCTCCATCAGCCGAGGAATGTCGTCTAGGGTCAGGCCCGCCGTAGGGATCGGGGGCAAGGAGCGAATCTGGATATCAGCACTGTGCCAGCGGTTGAGCTTCAGATGCTGGCTGTAAGTGCTGGCACACACCGGCACAATCGGGACGCCGGCAGTAATTGCCATTTGAAACGCGCCCTTCTTGAACGGCAACAGGGTTTCACCAAAATTGCGCGTGCCCTCCGGGAACACCCAGATTGACGTGTCTTTTTCTTGCAGGGTGCGCGTGGTGGTCAGCATCGATTTACGGGCTTTCTGGGCGTTGCCCCGATCAATCAGCACATTGCCCGCCAGCCAGAACAGCTGGCCAAACAGAGGCACCCACTTCAGGCTTTTTTTGCCGATGCAGACCGTACGGCGCGGCACCACATTGCCGAACACAAACAAGTCGTAATTGGACTGGTGGTTGGCGATGACCACGCAGCTGTGAGGCTTGTCCATCAACGGCCCGACTTCGGTCTTGAGCGTGTACCCGAGGATCCATCTGGACGGCCAGGCATAAAGTCGCGCGCACAGGCGACTGTTGTCCGGATTGAAAGGACGACACATGCCCAACAGCACACCGAGCACGCCTGCGATCATAAAATGCAGACACATCAACAACATACGTATCGAAAGTAGCATTTACAGGCTCGCTGAAACTAAAGATGGCGCAGTGTACGGATGTGCACTGTATTCAGCAATTACCCCGATACAAGTAGGAGATAGCTGAAGTTTTAGCATTTGTTTCAACGGGCTGGTTGAGGTGCAGGCTAGAGATGTTTAAGGGGATTTGTCGCGAGGCGAGGAGGGGGCTGAATCCCGACCGCAGGCTGCAATCGGGATCGGTGCTGGGGGGATAAGGTCAGAGCGGGTGGAGCTGGTCTTCTTCTATAGCCTTGTCCAGCGTCTCCAGCAGTGCTTTGCGCACTTTGAGCTTGGTGTTCCTGTGGGCCTTCATATTGATCTTCTTCAACTGGCGGGCCACTTCCAGGGCTGCGGCCTGCAACTCTTCGGGCTTGACCACCTTGTCGAGGAAGCCTGCGTCTACCGCGGTGAGCGGGTTAAACATTTCGCCGTTGATCACCGAACGATGAAATGCCGATTTACGCAGGCGATCGCGGGCCAGTTCAATCCCGGCGTGGTGCATGGTCATGCCGATCTGCACTTCGTTCAGGCCAATACTGAACGGGCCTTCGACGCCGATGCGGTAATCCACCGACAACAACAGGAATGCGCCCTTGGCCACCGCATGACCGGTACATGCGATAACCACCGGGAAAGGATGCGCCAGCATGCGCCGAGCCAGGGTCGATCCCTGCCTGACCAGCTCAATGGCTTGCTCAGGGCTGGCCGTCATTACCTTCAAGTCATAACCGCCCGAAAGAATACCCGGCTGCCCGGTAATGATGACCACAGCGCGATCCAGCTCGGCCTGATCCAGCGCGGCATTAAACGCGGTGATCACGTCCGGGGAAATGGCATTGACCTTGCCATTGCTCAAGGTCAGCGTGGCGATACCGTCTTCCAGGTGGTAGGCAATCAAGTCACTCATGGCGCAATTCCTTGTTATGAAGTGGGGCAGACGTTACCCAGCCCTACGGCGCAGGTAAAGGGCTATGACTGACTGGTGAGTCAGGCAATTGACCTTCGTCCTCTATATAGAAGGCGGCGCAGCAGCGATTACGGCTGAACGGGCAAAGGAGCCTGGCCCGGGATTTGGCGCAATCACCCGCGAGGGCCGTGCCTAAAAAACGACTATTTTCGTAAGCGCATGAAAATTCTGAAAAAAACATTTGTCATATCGAAAGCTTTCGACTACATTAGCGCGCCTCGACAGACAGAACTTGTTTGAAGAGATACGGTGAAGTGTCCGAGTGGCTTAAGGAGCACGCCTGGAAAGTGTGTATACAAGAAATTGTATCGAGAGTTCGAATCTCTCCTTCACCGCCACATTAAGTAAACACAAACCCCTGATTTTCCTAGAGAAAGTCGGGGGTTTGTGGTTTCTGGAGGCCGAAAAAGGCCCATATGAGGCCAGTCTGGGGCTGGCGGCTGTTTTTGTATCGTCGATTAACCCTGATTACAGGGCTGGTTGGCTGCAGATTTAGAGCGTGTTGCAGGATGCCGACAACATCCGGCCCATCCTCATTAATCCAGGTCCCATAGTGCTGGCGGATCATATTCCCGTTGGTATGCCCCATCTGCTCGGCGATCCAGTCAATCGACACAACCCCCGTCGTCAGCAACTGACTGGCATAGGTATGCCGACACTGCCCCGCCCCGTGATACCTGACACCGGCAGCCAGCAAGTGCGCCTTTAAAAACCGATCCTGGACAACAAAGTCATTGGTGTGTGGCAATCCGCTTTTAGTCTTCAGAAAAACGAAGTGCAACTTGTGCTTACGTACCGTCTTGTTGTCCCGCTCAACGATATCCACAGTCTCGGGCATTTTGTTCTGATTGATGGCGTCGATCTTGCGCAACGCATCCCAAGCTGGCTCCAGCAACCGAACCTTACGCAGCGAGCGCCGTGTCTTTGTCACCCGGTACGCACCGCGCACCTTGGATCGGCGGAACGTCACCGTTCTTTGTTTTAAATCGACATCCTCCCAGGTCAGGGCAATGGTCTCGGACACCCGTGGCCCAGCCCATAATATGAACTGAATCATTAGCAGTTCTTGCGTGCGGTTGGTCGGCGTCTCAAGAATCTGTTTGATCTCTGCCCTGGTAAACGGATCAGGGGCTTCAGGATCGGGCAGGCGAACAAACAGCCCCTCGGTTGGGTCGTGCGCCACCTTCATGCGGGTGCGGTAAAGCCTGAATACCTGACGCACATTACTGATGATGTCGCGGATGGTCTTGTTTTTGAGCGTGCTCGACAGCGTGTCCTGAACCGGGCGGCAAATTCCGCGTGCTGGAGCGCCATCAATTCCGGGGCATGGACTTCGCGGAGCAGGCAGCCTTTATCAAAAGCGTCTGCGACCGCTACTGGGTTACTTATATCGGCATCGATGTCACCGGCTTGGGCTGCGGCGTGGCGCAGCTGGTGCGGCAGTTCTTCCCCAGCGTCACTTCCTTCAGCTATTCGCCGGAAGTCAAAACCCGCCTGGTACTCAAAGCCTATGACGTGATCTACAACGGTCGGCTGGAGTTCGACGCAGGGTGGACCGACATGGCGCAGTCGCTGATGGCCATCCGTAAAACCGTCACTGCAGGCGGTCGCCAATACACCTACACCGCAGGGCGCAACGACACCACCGGCCACGCCGACCTGGCCTGGGCGCTCTTCCACGCATTGCATAACGAACCGCTTGAGGGGCAGACCTCTGCCAATACCGGGCGGATGGAGATTTTTTGATGAGCGATCAACAGACAAACACTGCGCCTCAAGTGGCAGACGGCAGAGTTAACCAGTCCATTCAGGCATTCAGTTTTGGCGACCCGAGCCCGGTGTTAGGTGGCCGAGCGGTATTTGATTATCTGGAGTGCTGGTTTAACGGGCGTTGGTATGAGCCGCCGTTGTCGCTGGATGGGCTGTCACGCTCGGTGGGTTCCAGTGTGCATCTGCATTCTGGCCTGACCTTTAAGCGCAACTTGTTGAGCAAGACCTTTATCCCGCATCGGTTGTTGTCGCGGGCCGCGTTTGAACAGTTCGCGCTGGATTTTCTCAGCCTGGGCAACGGCTATATCGAGGCACGGCGCTCGATGTTGGGGTCGACCTTTCAACTGAAACCGGCGCTGGCCAAGTACATGCGGGCAGGGCAGGGAAGGGCAGGGCAGGACGGTCGGTATTTTCTGGTTCAGGGCTGGAAGGAAGAGCATGAGTTTGACACAGGCAGCATCTTCCATCTGCGCGAAGCCGATCTGCACCAGGAGGTGTACGGCTTGCCGGAATGGATCAGCGCCCTGCAGTCGGCGCTTCTCAACGAGTCGGCGACTCTATTTCGCCGCAAGTACTACGAAAACGGCAGCCATGCCGGATTCATCCTCTACATGACCGACCCGGCGCAGAACGAATCCGATGTCGATGCCCTGCGCAAAGCCCTGAAGGATTCGAAGGGGCCGGGTAACTTTCGCAACCTGTTTGTTTACTCGCCCAACGGCAAAAAGGACGGTATTCAGTTGATCCCGGTCAGTGAGGTCGCGGCCAAAGACGAATTCAGCGCAATCAAAAATCAGACCCGCGATGACGTGTTGGCCAGCCTGCGCATACCGCCGCAGTTGATGGGGATCGTGCCGCAGAACGCGGGTGGGTTTGGCTCGATTCGGGAGGCGGCGCAGATATTTGTGGCAAACGAACTGGAGCCGATTCAATCGCGTATGACGCAGTTGAATGAGTGGCTGGGGGAAGAGGTCGTGAGGTTCAAACCGTATGAGATCGCCGGGGGCGAATAAAGCCCCCGCGCAGTAAACGAGGCGACGATCCGGTGCGGAAACACCGGGTTCGACGCCGAAACACTCGATCTAGCCGAGTGCTCCAACCAAGGCCTCGCCCCACTGCGCAGGGGGGACGAAGCCTAAGCGAATCCAATTGTCTATACAAGGATCACTTATGAGCACCCCAATAATCCCGTGGATGGGTGGCAAACGCCGCCTGGCAGATCGCCTGATTCCACTGTTTCCCCCGCACGAATGTTATGTCGAGGTCTTTGCCGGCGGCGCCGCGCTTTACTTTATGCGGCCCCAGGCTGCACCGGTTGAAGTCCTCAATGACATAAACGGTGATCTGGTGACGCTGTACCGCGTTGTGCAGAACCACCTAGAAGAGTTCGTGCGCCAATTCAAATGGGCGCTCAGCTCGCGACAGATATTTGAATGGCAGAAAATGACCCGGCCCGAAACCCTGACGGATATTCAGCGGGCGGCCCGGTTTTTCTATCTGCAGCACCATGCCTTTGCCGGCAAGGTTACTGGGCAGTCATTTGGCACGGCGACCACAGGGCCGGCCATCAACCTGCTGCGGATTGAGGAAAACCTGTCAGCAGCTTGGCAGCGGCTGTCTGGCACTTATGTGGAGAACCTGCCCTGGCTTGAGTGTGCTGAACGGTATGACCGGCCCCACACATTTCACTATATGGACCCGCCTTATTGGCAGACCGCAGGGTATGGGGTGGACTTCCGGTTTGAAAACTACGAACGGATGGCCGAGTTCATGCGCCGCTGTAAAGGCAAGGTGATGGTCAGTATCAACGATCACCCGGATATCAGGCGGGTGTTTGAGGGCTTTCACTTTGAGACGGTGGATATTCGTTATAGCACTGCGAATCAGCGGCAGGGAAAGGCTGAGGTCAGTGGGGAGTTGGTGATTATGAATTGGGCGCCGGAGGCGTTGGGGATGTTGTTTTGATCTGAGGGGGTGGCGGGTATGTGTTTGTACCCGCATCAGCTCACGAGGAGCTCAATCGTTCTCTTTTTCCAAGCGTTTACTCTCCTGGACGTAGAGCTGTGATTAGGCTTACGGGCCGGTTATGCATCTGATATGCATCGTGGCATAGCAGTTTTCTAGGAGTGCGACAAAAAATGTCTTATTTGGACGTGCAAAAGTCATTCTGTGCTGATACTGTGTCCGTATTGGACATCTTGTTGTCCATTTAATCAGTGGAGATTGTAATGGACATCAAATATGCTTTCTGGAACAACAAAGGTGGCACAGGTAAAACAAGCTTAGCTTTCCAATCGATTATTAGGTACGCGGAAGAACATCCACAAAAGCGCATTTTAGCTATTGATGTTTGTCCACAGGCGAACCTTTCTGAGCTCTTGCTTGGGGGGTTAAATAATAATGGTAGTGAAAAACTTCTCGCTCGGCAGGGACTTGTCCCAAGATGTAGCATTGGTGGTTACTTCCAGCTTCGCTTACCTTCTCCATATACACCACCAAATTTTAGCGCTCAGGATTTTATAACTCGACCAGCAGACTATAACTCTTCAATATCTGGAAATATTGATTTGATTTGTGGTGATCCGTTGCTGGAATTACAAGCGAATGCTGTAAATACTCTTGCAAATAACCAGATTCCAGGGACAAATCCATGGGTGGCGGTTGTAGATTGGTTGAAAGATTTTTTGGATCAAGTAGATGATCAGTACGACACTGTCTTTTTAGATTTAAACCCTAGTTTTTCGCTGTACACACAGATAGCCCTGGCATCGTGTGACCGAATTGTTCTTCCTGTGATGGCTGATGATTCCTCACGGCGTGCGATTCAGAACGCTTTTTCGCTGGTCTATGGATTGAAGCTGCCTTCTGAAATTTATGCTGCATATGCGTTTGCTACCAAACTGAAAGCGGCTGGACGTGAACTACCAAAGATCCATCTTATTGTTAAAAATCGACTAACCCAATACATGGGGGCTGCATCTGCTTATGCGGCAGTATTACACGCTATTGAGAAGGATGTGGAAATGCTCCTGCAGACTCATCCTGATATATTTTCAGTTAGTACTGTCAAGGAATGTTTTGTAGAAGTTCGCGATTTTCAGACTACGGGTGTTGTAGCATTTGCCAAAGGCTTGCCTTTTTCCAAAGTTAAAGTTGGCAAGCAAAGTATTAACGGGCATCGTGTTCAAGTTAAAAGTGATTATTTGGTTAATGCTCGCGATGCTATTGATATTTTAGTGGCTAAACTTTAATTGACCTAATACCTACGTCCTATGTTTTTTCGGCATCATAGGGCGTATTTCTTTAGCACGCTTTGATTTTATCTTGTTCACTACTCTAATGTTGTATCAGATACCTACCAGATGGGCCTGAGGCACGGCAACCACGAGATTATCCATTAAATTGCTACCTGTCTTGTGTGGGCCTTGAACCTCTCACATCGAGGTGTCCTGTGCGCAGTCTTTCCCTTTCCAATACTTAGTAGGATCCGCGTAGGGCTTTTACGTGTTTCAACCTTGGCGCGCGCCGTCGTCCCCCCACCTCGCCTGCGGGCTATATAGGTCTTTTTTTCCGCACTTCTGCACCAGGCTGACAGCGGGCTGGGCTGTGGGCTGGCTTGAGGATGTTGGGGTGTGAAAACCCTGCGGATCCCTGCAAAGGTAGGAGTTTTGAGGAGAGGGGCGAACTCACACTAAACTTGGGAGTTTGTTTGTGTTCGAGCTAGCCATTCGATGACGAATGCGGTTGTGCCTGTTCAGTAAAGAACGACCGGTTGAATCCAGCCAAGTGAAGACACTCCACTGCTTACGCTTACTATTCCTAGCGGTCCTAAATACTAAAGTCCGACTTCTGGCCTCCCACCGGCTGCTTTGGGTCGAATATATTGAAAATCTGGCTCCGTTTTTTACTGCAGAATATATGTGCGTGAGATTGAAATTTGCGTTCGGAGAAGAAATTCAGGACTCAGATTTCACGTGGCTGCTGCAACAGCGGTTTAGGCTTGCAGCTATCAGAAGGAGTTCGCGTATCATTGAAAAGAGCAGGGTGTAGTCTGCGAGCAGACCCTACTACCTGCATTCCAATGATGTAAGGATGACTTCATGAACAGCGTATTACCAACGATCCCGAATCAAAATTGCGAGAATTTCTTGGAGTTTTGCGATTTTTTGCGCGCAGCCCCAGTAAAGCCAGCCGCGGGTATTACCCACGAGGGATACAAGAGGCATCATGAAGTCATTGCTGTGGTTGTGGATTCTCCGCCCAATAGCCAGATTTCCTACTGCTGGTACAACTGTATTGACCAGACCTTATTGAAAGGTGGAAAGGTTATCTTTGGCTGGTTGCTCTGGGAAGATATGGATTATTTTTCTGCCCAACATCATGCGATATGGATGGATGATGATGGGGGTCTTTTTGATCTTACTCCAAATGCAATCTCGGCTAATAAAGTGCTATTTATGCCAGATAATCGTGCGCCATTTGATATTGTTGAGCTTAGGGCTCCGGCGAGTTTGAGGTGGAAGTCAGCTAATGAGTTTCATTGGGCTTTCGGCCCCTACAAAGAAAACCATTTTTTTATAGGTCGAATGCTTCCTACGGCGGAAGAAGCTCAGAGAATAGAAGCGACACGACGGAATCTTGATGATCGACATAACCTTATTTCGGTGCTTCAGGCATCGGGGAGTAATATTCTATATAATCGCTTGATGGAAGATTTTGATAATGTTGAAAATCTCAGCACCTTTCAGAGCACAAAAGAATTTAAAATCCTCATCGAGCTGGATGATTTATTACAGAAAACATCTCGCCCTCATCTATCTAAGGTTAGTAGCGACTGGGAGATATTAGTCAGGGCCTGGAATAAATTTAATGCTGCTGCAAAAGATATAAACTGTTCTCATAAAGAAATTTTGCAAGAGATTTCAGGGCTATTTCAAGTCAAATGCCCAGCACCATTGATGCTGCTGGGAAGTCTTGTCAATCATGATGTGCGCATCATCGGCAAGCTTGGCGCTAACAAGCGTAAGGAGTGTCTGGAGTTAGTAAAGAAGGCTAACTTAATAATTCGTGATTTTAGAATTGAGTTGCTTCAGTACGGCTCCGCTGATGCGATGGAAAGTTTTTTCGGAATGAGCCATGTTTTCGATAAGGAAGATGTGGAGTTTCAGGTGGCGGAAGTTAAAGGCTTAGTTGCCTACTTAGATACGAACGCTGTCACAAATCTGTTGAAGAAAAAGGAGAACAAAAATCTGTGCCTGGAGACACAGAAAGAAGGTCTGGTTTCATTTGTTTATAGCTCATATTTGGTCGCTGATGTAGTAAATATGAATCCGTTTTTTCTTAAGGATTATATAGACGATCTTTTGAAACTGACCCAAGGAAAAATGATTGGGGTAATAGATAGCGTGCCCCGCTTTGTTAATGAGGATATCAGTCGTACCTTGGCGAGGGCCGGAAAACAACAAGGTGCTGCTATGGCATTTGAGAGGCATAAATTCATCAAGGTAATCGAGCATTTTCATGAATACCCCGAGCTTAGAAAGGGGAAAAGCCTGAGTAATGCTTTGGCCAAAGACGGTGCTGCATTTTTTAATAATCCTGAGAGTCAAGCCACTCTTGGCTATCAATCGTTACGAAGTAAATTTTATTTACGTGAACATGCTTTCGAGTTTATAACATCAGGCAAGGTGCACGGGCTTGAGTCTAACGAGATCAGGAGTGTTATTAATGAGCTACTTGAGGTTTTGGACTTTTGCAATTACGAAACTGAATCGGTAAAGTTCTCAAACTTTAGAAAAATTGCTAGTAGTTATCGTGACAATGAGCATATTGCTCATGCTTGCATTGCGGACTATTTCGTTACCGATGATGAAAAATTGAAAGCTCGCGGAAATCTGATTTATCCAATCGTCGGCGCACGCACGCAGGTCGTTGGAGTTAAAGAGTTTCTGGAGAAATTGCCAACATTTATTTCTGGCTGACGGCACTGATACGGGTGTCTGCAATGTGTCGATTACTGAAGGTGGCGAAGGGTTGCAGTTGGCCGAGAGCCGCCGTTGAGGAACGACTCCATCAGCTCGGATTCTCAGGAGCGCTGACGGAAAAAGGTAATTCAATAGCGCAACAGGTCTAGAGGTTGCTGAAAGCCCCGTGTTTGTTGGCTTTGGCGTATTACACAGAGAAGTTATTTTGAGTGATGTGCAAGGTAATTTAATTGTAAGTCATTGATTTATATGGAGTAGAGTCTTATAGATAATTACTTAATAAAAGAGTAATTAGATTACGTATAAGTTACTCAGATATTACCTACACCGTATCAGCTGTAGCCCTTTGAATCCGGGCGTTACAGACGTTTTCCCCAAGCGCTTACCGTTATTACCTTTTTCCGATGGCGTTCCCCAAAAAATACACATGCCCTATCAGGCAGCAGATTCACAGGTTGACGCACAAACCCATGGGGCTGCCATGGGGCCGCTCGCGCACGGACAGATGCTCTACAGCCCTTATAAACCGGGGGGTACTCTGAGAAAACTGCAAACGGGCGGTTTCGAATCTCTCCTTCACCGCCACATTAAGTAAACACAAGCCCCTGATTTTCCTAGAGAAAGTCGGGGGTTTGTGGTTTCTGGCGTCTGGAAAAGGGTGATATGGGGATGCGGGCTTGTTTCTCTAGCCAGGGGGCTCCTCTAAGCCGAGATCCGTTTGACCGCATCATGGTGGCTCAAGCGCTTGCGGAGGGTATCAGCCTGGTGGCACACAACAGCGCCATGCACGCATACCCTCACACAATCATTGTTTGACCTGTGCGTTACCGTGTTACCAAGCCGCCCATCGAGGCGGTTTTTTTCGGTCTGTCACAAATAGGCCTGTAAACGCACCTTCTGAGACTGCCAGTACGAGCGCACAGCGTTTCTCGTCAAAGTGCTGATGGAAGGTGGTCGCACTTTGGCGTCACCCATAAAGGCTACAAGGCTCTCAGGTGAAGGCCATCGGATAGCAATGTTGACGGGCTTTGGGGTAGTGACGTGCTTCATGCCCAGGCGCGCGCCGTCGTCCCTCCACCTCGCCTGCGGGCTATATAGGTCTTTTTTTCTGCAGTTCTGCGCCTTGCTGGCAGCTGGCTGGGCTGTGGGCTGGGTAGAGAGTTTTACGAGACGAAAAGCCTGCAGATCCCTGCAAGGGTCCGGGTTTTGAGGCAAGGGAGTGAGTTCACATCAACCTGGGCACATGTTTGTGTTCGAGTAGGTCGCCGATGGCGAATGCTCTTTGTACCTGTTCAGTAGAGACCTACCGATTGCTCCAAGTAGCCACAAGCAGCTATCGGCCAGAATCGGTAATCGTGTGGCCACAAAGCTGGGCTATTCAATTTTCACCAAGCTTATATATGCAGCAAACATTGAAGTTGTAGAAGCCCTCTCACCTGGATCTCGTGAGAGGGCTTTTGCGGGCACCTTAACCACTGAGAGGCCCAATATTTTAATGGGCTTACATTACATCTTCGGGGCCCAAGTAATACCTCGACTGATTAGTTTGGGTATTGTTGTTGCGGTCGAAAGACTTCATCTTTTAGCCGTTCGATATGGGCCAAGCGATTCTCGCGGTGAATACGTTTTGTAGTAGTCCGTTCCGGGTAGCAGCGCATGAACATGTTGGTGAAGTGTTCACCATAATGAATTGATGTGTCTCTTTCGCTCCCAAGTACCGGGCGGGCAACAGCTTCGAAGTGAGGCTCGTGGAAGTAGGCGAAGGCAAAGCGCTCGCGGGTGTTCAGCTTGACTTTATGGGGCGTAGAAAGTAGAAGGCCATCAGTCAGAAATTGCAGAATATCCCCGGGGAAGACTGTAAATACGCGGGGGACTGGTTTGACAAATGTCCAAGGCTCCTGGTGCTCGAACTGGCCAGCAGAACTCTCTGATTGCAACCAGTTTCTGTTGCGTTTTTCTCCTGGAACCGGCGGGCGAATATACAAACCGCCCACATCATCCTGGCTGGCGATGACCAACAAACCATAATCTGTATGGGCACCAATCCCTCGGGATGTGCTGGAGGATTCGGCAGGGAAACGAAGCACACGCATGTGGTGCCATCCGTTTTTAGTCAGTGATGTTAGTGTGTTCTTGTCCGGCAACTCAAGCCCTAGGGCAACAAGCTCTAACAGCTTTTCTCCCACAAGGCCTAGCTCGTCCATGTAGTTCTGCATGCTGGACTTATAGTCGGCGTCGGGCCATGGTGCGGGACCGTGACAAGGCCAGCCCTGTTGTACCTGCTCGCTAGTGTGCGGTAAATCTTTGCAGACTGTGAATATCTCAGGGTTGTCCCGTTCGCCAGCAGTAACTTCTTCTCCTGAAAAAACATACCCGCTATAACTCAGATCACTCAAACAGCTTGCTTTTACCGCGTGAGGCATTTTGAAAAAGCGCTTGCTAGCCTGAAGAGCACTTTGCAGTGCGAGCTCTTGATCGGGGGTGCTTGTTATCTGGAAGATACCATCGGTTTGCCATGCTTTAATCAGCGCGTGACCTAGCGCTTTATCGGCAGAGCTGCCAGTGATACATTCGGGCAAGATGAAAGTTTGTAAGGCAGTCATTATCGTTCCCTCTTAATCCATTTAAAGGGATGTACTCTCAATCAATGAGGCGTTGGACTTCGATACTGCGCTCAACGGAACTTCACCAGAACAGTGAAAAGCCACTGCTGGATCATGTACATCTTAATGTTCCCGTGCGGGAGTAAGTTTTTATCGTGAGTTGGCGGTTTATGCAAGCGGTTTTCGTAATTAAATTTCCAGCCTTATATTTCTCAATGGATCGAGAGGCTGCTGGAAGTACGGTATTTGTTGGCTTTGGCGTATTGCGCAGACAAGTTATTTTAAGTGATGTGGACTGTAATTTAATCGTAACTCATTAATTCGTAAGGGGTTGATGCTTATAGGTGATTAGTTAATAAAAGAGTAATTAGATTACTTATAGGTTACTCAGATATTACCTGCACCGTATCGGCTGTAGCCCTTTGATTTCGGGTGTTACAGACGTTTTTCCCAAGCGCTTACCGTTATTGCCTTTTTTCGATGGCGTTCCCCAAAAAATATACATGCCTTCTCAGGCGGTAGATTCACAGGTTGTCGCACAAAGTCATGGGAACGCCATGGGAACGTTTTTACGCAGACCGCTCCTCTACATTTTTTCCGCACTTCTGCACCAAGCTGACAGCTGGCTGGGCTGTGGGCTGGGTAGAGAGTTTTGGGAGACGAAAACCCTGTGGATCCCTGCAAAGGTAGGTTTTTTAGGCAATAGAGTGAGTTCACATCAACGTGGCACTTGCTTGTGCTCGAATTGGTCGTCGATGACGAATACCGGTTCTGCCTGTTCGGTAAAGACTTACCGATTGCTCCAGGTAGCCACAGGCAGCTATCGGCCAGAACCGGACGTTTCGCAGCACGTACGTGGTTGCCCCCTCAGATTGCATGTGAGAAGTTGAGGTGACGCTAATTTGTTAAGGAAAGTCATGGAGATTCGACCGACAAATACGGAAGACTGGATGCTATTAAAGCAAGTCCGACTCGCTGCGCTTTTGGACACGCCGACGGCATTCGGTGTCAGTTATCAAACTGCCGCCGCTTACACTGACGAACAGTGGAAAGTAAGAGCCTCTTCAGCCGGAACAGAATTCTGGTTGGCTTTCGAGAGAGATCAACTTATCGGAATGATCGGTGCTGCGGTCAATAGCGCACATCGCTTTAACCTGATCGGGATGTGGGTGGAACCTGCTGCGCGTGGGTCTGGCGTGGCAATTCAGCTAGTCGACGTGGTCAAATCCCGGGCTACCGAGAAAGGCTTCAATCGCGTATTCCTCGACGTGTCTCCGGAGAACGCAAGAGCCTCAAGCTTCTATCTCAAGCAAGGTTTTGCTTTCATGAATGAATGGGAGCCGTTAGAAAGCCATCCTGACATTACGGTTCAGACGATGCTTTGGACCGCAAACTGATCATAGATTCGTCCGCTTCGGGTCGATAGCAGCCGTAAGCGGCACAGACTTAAGGCGTGGGACTGTTTCGGACAGCCTCACGACTAGAAGTTCTCAAAACTGACTTTTATACCAGCTCGTCCCGCCAACTCAGCAATCTCTTCCAGCCGATTAGTGTCAACAATGACACCTTCGTAATTATCATCTCCGAAATCCAGGTGAAGATAACGTTTACCAAACCGAGCCAGCCATTGATCAAAGTCATTGAGAACTTCGGGCATCGATGAGACACCATCCTGCACATAAACGTATGGCTCTTTCAAACCACTGGCTCTAACCAAATAGGGGGCTTGGTACTCAAACACGTCAAAGCCCTTCCAATCCATGCTAAGGAGAACGAGGTTTTCAAGTTTTTGTCCCTTTGAGTCATTCAGAAATCCCTCCGAGAGGGCACTGGATGCGTCGTCTCCCATTGCGTACCTGCGCATCACGCGCCTAACAAGCCTAGCGCCTTCTTTTTCTGGAACTACAGCTACCAGCGTTTTGGAAAAAGCCTCAAGAGCTTTTTTCTGGGACGGATCGCTTCGTTCCGGCCGCAGTTCTTTCATGATTGCTGAAGCGCTGAGGTTGGTTTCCTCGGGTGGGGGCATGGTAAAGCGTCCACCAAACAACCGATCTAAGATGCCCATATTAGCCCTCTGTATTACCTTGAAAAAATCATCGGAATCGCCCCGGTTCTCTTAGAGATATCGAAGCCTCAAAAGGACGTAAGCTTAGGCAAGGTTCGATCAGTCAGCTTTTGGCCTAGTGACAGGAGGGTTCGCTGACTTCATTGCTGCGCTGAGTGTGGCTACCCTGCCAAGCGCGGAAGGCTAACTTACCAGGCAGAAAACGAGGTCCGCTTATTGCCGTCGTCGAACTATCATCGGTTAGCTAGCTTATTAAAGCGCGGCACAATTTTTAGGAATACGAAATACCTAGGGTCATCGCTGCCAAAAATATCATCTCCAGCCCCCATGTACGCTCACATGAGTACATCGGCGGCTCGATCAGTTTCCCCTCTTTCGTACAGTGCTTGGCCCAGACGCAAATGCAGAAATGGATTGCCGATTGCATCGGGGCAAGTCATCGCATACTCAAGAGATTCTTTTGCCGAGATGAAGAATCCCCCAAGAAAACAGGCATCGCCGATAGCGGTAAGTTCCCATGTCGCCGCCTCCCAGTTATTTTTGGGTTCTGGAATCAGCTCCCACGCTAGGTTGTATTGGCCGATGGCGGCCTTGTAGTCACCACTTTCCAGGAGCCCATCACCCACTTGGCAAAACTCTTTGATCTGCTCATGGGTCAAGGTATCCATTTGATTTCCCTATCCATAAGGTTTAAGCGCGTGAATCCCAGATTTTGCAAGCGCACTGGTAGATAAAAAAGCGTGAAAATGACCACGATAGATAGGGCAGCTTCTGCCCGATTTTTGCCCGTGACGACAGGCAGGAATCGGCCAAAAGCGGTCTTTCACGACGGCCATTTAAGACGTGCGGACGACCCATCAATGCCAGAGCTCACGATTGTTCCAGTAAGGCAAACCATCTATTAATAGTGCACCCAA
Organism: Pseudomonas fragi; assembly: GCF_025426255.1. Taxonomy (GTDB): domain Bacteria; phylum Pseudomonadota; class Gammaproteobacteria; order Pseudomonadales; family Pseudomonadaceae; genus Aquipseudomonas; species Aquipseudomonas kulmbachensis. Next base: position 1,385,107 of record NZ_CP104861.1, read on the forward strand.
AAATGTTTTGATCACTTCAACATCACAAGTACCCGAAAATATCAGCTTACATCCGGTGATGTTCCAGCAAGAAGTCCACGAACAATCGCACCCGCGCCGGCATTGCCGCCCCGCCGACGAACACCGCATGAATCGGTTCTTGGTCCCCGGGGTTCCAGGCTTCCAACAGCGGAATCAGGTCGCCGCGCTGCAGATCCTCGCTCACGCTGAACTCACCGATACGTGCAATGCCGGCACCTACTCGCGCGAGTTGTGCCAGCGCTTCACCACTGCTGCATTCGATGTTGCCGCTGACCTTTAGGGAAAACTCTTTTCCATCGCGGATGAACGGCCAGTTGGGTTCGGCACGCCGGAAGTTGAAGCGCAGGCAGTTGTGCCGTAGCAGGTCCTCCGGTTCGAGGGGGATGCCGTGGCGCTGCAGGTACTCGGGGGATGCCACCACGACCTGGCCGGTGGCACCGATCCTGCGCGCGGTCAGCGGGCTGTCCGGCAAATGGCCAAAGCGTACCGCCACGTCAGCCTGGCCGCCGAGAATGTCGACGACTTCGTCACCCAGTGTGAGGTCGACGACGATATTCGGATAACGGGCGCTGAATGCTGCCACCAAGGGAACGATGGCCAGCCGCCCATGGCCCAGGGCGGCGCTGACCCGCAATCGGCCCCTTGGTACGCCTTGGTCGGCGATGGCTTCTTCGACCTCGGCCATGTCGGCCAGGATGCGCCGGGCGCCGCGCAGGAAAGCTTCACCCTCGGCGGTGAAGGTGATCGCTCGGGTGGTGCGCAACAGCAGGCGGGTACCCAGACGCTGCTCGGTACGCGCAATGATCCGACTGACCGCAGAGGGTGTCAGCCCCAATGCACGCGCGGCGGCCGACAGGCTGCCTTCCTGCGCCACCGTAACGAACACGCTCATTTCACCCGACCTGCCGTTGAAGTCCATTTGTGCTCACTACGCAAAGGTGATTGCCAAAAATGCTATCTACCGCCTTGAAAGGGTGGATCGTAGCATTGGCGGCATAGATAAGGAGTTTTCCATGCGTATCAATCCACCACTTGTAGCACTCGCCATTGGCGCCTTTGCCATTGGCGTTACCGAGTTCGCACCCATGGGCATGTTGCCGGGCATCGCTGCGGATCTCGGCGTATCTATTCCCGCCGTAGGTCTGTTGGTCAGTGCTTACGCGCTGGGCGTACTCCTCGGCGCGCCGCTGATGACCCTGACCACCGGCAGAATTCCACGACGCTATCTGCTGATTGGACTCATGGCGATTTTCACCTTGGGCAATCTGATGTCAGCCCTGGCTACCGATTACTACAGTCTCATGGTCGCCAGGGTGGTGACCTCACTGAACCACGGTGCGTTCTTTGGCGTCGGCTCCATCGTCGCCGCCAGTGTGGTCGCACCGCAGAAACGTGCGGGGGCGGTTGCGGCCATGTTCATGGGCTTGACCCTGGCGACCATCGGTGGTGTTCCACTGGCCGCCTGGTTTGGCGAACTGCTGGGCTGGCGCATGGCATTCTGGGGCATTACCGGCCTCGGCGTGGTGGCCATGGTCGCATTATGGTTCGCTCTGCCCAACCTGCCGGCGCCGAAAAGCGTCGGTGTACTGGCCGAAATCAAGGTACTGGGCCGTGGCCCGGTGCTGGGGGCCTTGGCCCTGACCGTTGTCGGCTCGGGAGCCATGTTTACCGTCTTCACCTACATCGCACCGATCCTCAGCAGTGAGACTCACGCATCCACCGCTTACATCACCGCCATGCTGGTGCTGTTCGGTGTGGGTTTGACGCTGGGCAACATGTGGGGCGGCAAGGCCGCCGACCGCTCGATAGATCGCACCCTGATCGTTTCGTTGAGCATGCTGATTCTGGTCTTGCTGGCGTTCACTGTACTGATGCGCTGGCCGCTGCCAGCCGCGGTTGCCATCCTGATATGGGGTATCGCCAGCTTCGCCCTTGTGCCGCCGCTGCAGATGCGCGTTATGGAAGCGGCCAAGGACGCGCCCAATCTGGCCTCGGCGGTAAATATCGGCGCCTTCAACTTCGGCAACGCGATTGGTGCGGCGCTGGGCGGAGCGGTGATCAATGCCGGGCTGGGTTATCCGGCGATCTCCTTGGCCGGAGCTGCGATGGCTGCTCTGGGGCTGCTGATGGTGTTGGCTTATGCCTGGCGTTCCAGAACGATTGAAGCAGCAGTGGTGTGACGAAGATGAGGGGAGTGGTTCGTTACAGAAAAATGGCAGTGTTGATGCAGGATGTCAGCATCTGTCAGTTTTTCTGCCCATAAGCAGCACCACCAACGCCAGTCCCTGAATGCACCCTGCGACAACCAGCAGAGACAATTCCCCGTACGCCCCGCCCATCAAAGATTTCACCCCACCAAAAAACACCGGTGCAAACGCATAGCAGCCCTGTGCGATCGCCACAATCAGCGTAACTACACGATGAACTTGGTAGCGCGGGAACTCTGCCTGAGCGATTAGCGGCGGCAGCGATGTTGCATTGCCAATACCAATGCCGAAAAGGATCATGCCTACCCATAGCAACGCAGGAAATGCACTCAAACCGATCAAGCTCACACATCCGGCAAGTTGGCAGCCGTAATTGATACAGGCAACCGTGCGGCGGTTGATACTTCTCCCCATCAGCCAAGTGGCCAGATATCTACCGGCTATAGCGCTTGTAGTCGCCACGCCTATGGCCAGGCCTGCGGTTTGTGCTGCAACATGGTTGGTCAACATCAAAAAAAGTTGGCTAACCAGGCCAATTTGCGCGAACAAGCCTAGGGACATTGCCGCCGCCAGGGTAAGGAACTGCCTGTTTACTCTCAGCATTATCGCTGAGGGGCTAGACGACTGCTGAAGTTCGCATAGCTCGTGAGACGCCCCATCGGGGTATTGGCCGAGTTGTTCGGGTCGGATGTTGAACACCATGAATGAGAGTCCAGCCATTACCGCTACGGACAGGATCCCCGTGCCTATCGCCGCATTAGTGAAGCCAAATGTGCTAATCAAGTAGACCCAGGCAGATGAGAAGATCACACCGCCGAGGCTCGCGCCATTGTAAGCCTTGGCTAATGCATCTGGCCGCCTCTTCACGAACCAAGGAGAGATTACTGCATTGACTGCGGCGGCCCCCATCGTTACCCAACCGAAGCCGCTAAGCGTTGCGGCAATAAATAGCTGATAAGGTTGAGTGGCAATGGACCAACCGTACACTCCGATCGAGAGAATGATCACGCCAGCAAGCGTGACTAAAGGAACGCCTGCATGTCTATAAAAGCCAGGTAGGTTCACCACCACCAACGTACCAGACAGAAAGTGGACTGTAACCGCAGCGGAGCACATGGCCAGCGACCAACCGGTACTCTGCATGACTGCGTACATGAAAATTGGTGGGCCGTAGAAACCAATGCCCCAGCCGAATACGGCCATCACAAATGTCGCAACGACTACCTTGTTACCAAAAAAAGACGGCCTCATTAGCCCGCTCCTTCGAATACTGTTGCCGCAGTATGGAGTCTAAGTGGGCGTACACTTCGGGGTTGAACGAAGTATGGATGTACAAGCTGCGAACCGTTCACCAGCTGCGGTTGCCAGCGCAATCGCCGAGCACCGCACAATGCGGCAACACTCCTTCTGCTTACTCAGAATGTTGTAGTTGTGTAGGGTCGACCGGTTGAATCCATAGCTGATAACAGTCGGGCAACTTGCGCAGGCGTTCAAGTTCCTGATAGGCGCGGGCTTTGAGTTCGTCGTCCACGCGGATGTTGATAGAGGCCATGAGCTTGACTCTTGTAATGATATTTGTCATTGCGTTGTCGTTTTTCACATTGCCTCGAAGGATTAAACCCCGCCGTGAGGCGATCAGTTATGTGAGATTAGCTAGCGCAAATCAGGACTTTCGTACGACGTTTCGCTTTCAATCCAGTGAAGCTTCCGAGAGAATCCCGCTCGCTTGCGCCTGCCCAAATCGGGGAATAGTCTCGGCCCGTCGCTGCAAAATCAGCGGTCGGGTTTAGTCGCCCGGTTTGCCATCTGGCGCATCAGCGCCACCCTAGAGAGGCGCTTTTTTTGGCCCACCTTCTATGGTGGCCGTGCGCAGGGCGCCTTTGGGCGCGCCGGTTTCCAGATGCACCGGTCGACTAACCTGCGTACGGCTGCCACCCCTTCGTTTAGTCGCGACAAGTGGCAGCTCCTTTGGACGCATCTGGAGTTGACCCATGAAAAAGATCACCCCCGATCCACCTTCTTTTACCCTGCAAGATGCTGCTCAGTGCGATACACAGTCGCTGGACCGTGCCGCCGCTGATCGTGCGCTCGATTTCTACCTGCAAAGCCATATGCCTGCTCGCCCCATGGGCGCGGCGATGTTTGCCATCCCGAACAGTGTCAATTTAGAAGCGGCTTTGGCCCAAGCGTCAGACTTGTTGCGCTGCGCGGGTGCTTCGGCGAGTGAGGCGGGGAATGGCTTGAGCGGTATGCAGCGCGATCTGGTGTTGTCGGTAGCGCATATGGTGGAGCTGGCCAAGGCGTATGTCGACAAGTCGCTGGATGGTGTGGCGATGCACTAAGCAGCACGCGCCTGGGGCAAGCAGGCGCGTTATTTCTATCAGGCTGTGGAGGCTTCAATCCGTGAACGCCTAGAACGCGGCGTAAGCCAGAGCTGCCAGGTTCTGGGCACGTGGATCAATCATCGTGTGACCACCCGATGTGGTTGTCACAAAGCTGAAGCTGATGTCTCGTTCAGCGTCGGCGAAGGCAATTGGACCGCCAAGGCCTATATGACCAAAGGTGTTGGGCCCCATGCAGTGCGTAGCATCCGGATCGGCCTTCTGTTCCATCATGCAACCCAAGCCATAACGCATTGGCCGCTTCCAGATACGGTCTATGCCGTTGCTGTGCTCCTTGGTGAACTCATTCAGCATCTCTTTGCCGATCAAGCGCCCGGCCAGCAATGCGCTGTAAAAACCGGCCAGTCCACCTGCCGTGCTGTGTGAGCTTGCGCCGGGCTGCTGAAAGGCCCACCACCTGGGATCAGATGATCGCTTGGGCGTCATGCCTGGATTGGTAAATGCAAGCGTCGAGATATCTTCTGAATCAGCAGCAACCACTGCTCGTAAGTTCCTGGAGTAAGGATCGCCTGTTCGGCCTTTGGCGGCGTTAAAGTGGGCGATGCGGTAAAAATTGTTCTCTTCCACGCCAAGATGAACTTCCAGTCCATGGGGCTGGGTTATTTCCTCTCGGATAAAGGTGCAAGGGGTGCGCCCGTCAGTTCGCTGAATCAACTCCCCGAGGATCCAGCCATAGGTTGTAGTTCCATAGCCAAGTTCGGTCCCGGGCTGCCACCATAACGGTTCAGCAGCCAGTACTTGAACCATATGTTCCCAGTCATACATCTTGGGATTGTGGTCCGGGAATCTCAAAGCGGGAATCCCGGAGGTATGGCTCATCACATGCCGCAGGGTCACTTCACCTTTACCGCCTTGTGCGAACTCAGGCCAATAATGAGCCACCGGGATGTCCAGTTCTAATTTCCCTTTCTCAACCAGCATCAATGCAGCCACCGCAGCGAACGGTTTGACCGTGCAAAATGTATTGACCAATGTATCTTTGTTCCAGGCTTTTTTACCTTCTAGATCCGACGAGCCTGCCCATACATCTATAACGGTCTCATCACCGATCTTGACGCAAAGTCCTCCCCCTCGTTCCTGCGGATCATTAAAGATGGATTCAAAAGCCTGTTTGACGCCTTCAAACTCCGGTGTACATATTCCCTTGGCTTCCATGCGTAAGACTCCCTGCGATTGAAGTTGCGCTATTGTTTAACTCGTCAGTTAAGGCAGTCGTCTGAAAGTTGACGAGTGATAACGGTCCGTGTTTGGTGTTTTCGGTGGTGATACTCGATGACTGAGTAAACAGACAGTGAGAAGGTTTTTTATTCAAGACTCCGGCTGAGTAAAGTTGTAGCGGTTAGCGCGTTTATAGGTGCCAAAGTCATTAAAGCGCACACCGTGCTCAGCGAGTACCTTATGGGCAAAGGGCGCTGTCATTTGACGAAGGTAGAACGGGTCTCTTACCACGAAATGATGAATGCAGTGTGTGCTGCCAAAATTGAAGCAAAACAACTGGAATGGCCACAACCACCAATGGTTCATGACTTGGGTTTGCTGCAAGGGATTGCGTGGTGTCACGTCGCCATAATAATGAATATTGGAGCTAATAAAGAACAGGCAGAACTGACGTATGATATTTGGCGCTACGATGATAACCACCGCGCTATTGATCACGTTCATCAGCATTGAAGTGGTTGGGGATGGCTGATAGGCAATGCCCATAAGGGAGCTTGCCCATATGTACAGGTGATACCCCAGGAATATATACCAGCAGCCCCAGTACAGGAGCCCCATAGGCGCATTCAAGCGAAGTACCTTGACTGTCAATCTGATCTTTTCTCGCCAGGTAGGTGCGAACAAGGCATTCACAATACCAAATACAAAGCCGTCAATAAGTTTTAAAAACCTCTTTGCACCCCATGTGCTGCCGCTGGTAGTAATCCATGCTTCAACATCGGTATCTGTGCCCGACTCTTTGTGGTGGTGAAAGTGCAGCTCACGCCTTAACCAAGGGCTGGGCATTCCTGGGCGAGTTATCCAGCAAAGCAGCATCATCAGGTTGTGTGCTAAGGGTTGCTTTCTGAAATACAGGCGGTGGATCAAGTCATGTTCAAGTTCGTGTATGAGCGAGGTCAGTAAGGCATTGACCAGAATGCACAGCCAGCCGGGTATTATGCCTTTTATATACAGCGCGCCCATGATCACCATCCCCGTCACGGACAGTGTCATCACACTGGCACCTATGACGTTCTGATAACCTAGCAGGCTGTACCGTTTGCGCAGTTCGTTACTGTGTTGTGTGATTTTTTGCGTGATGTCGTTGATTGACTCTTGCTCTGTTTTTGATTGAGGACTGGTCGATATTGTATGTGTGTTATTCATCACTTCATCCTTTGAAGACGATGGGGCAGGTTGGCTTCACTAGCAAAGCACAGATAAAATTTAGGGCAAGTTTTAAATGTTTTCGGGAGTTTGATCTGACGAGTGGATATATAAAATGTCGTATTGTCTGACAAAGCAGCTTATATGTTGAGCTTAATAAGGTTTTATTTTTAGCAAAGCATCGGTAGGGGGGTAGCAACTTAGGATGGATACTTGTATTGGGTGTTTTTTATTTTGATGAATAATTGTTTTCGGTGTAAGCAAGCCAAACATTAATAATGACTGGTTAGTCACTCTCTTATATCCCGGTACCTCACGTTGTAGTTTCGCGCAGCCTGATGCGCTCTGGCTGGATTCGGAGCCTGAACCGCGAGGGGCCAAACCGCTAACTCCAGTGTCCAGCGACGATCACAGTGAAATGTTCAGCAGCTGGACATGGCAGCAGACCGCTACCCTCAATATCGAGCGCTTGCGCGGCTGGTTGCAGGTGTTGCCCAGTGATGTTTTCCGGGTCAAGGGCCTGGTGGTATTGGCCCAGAGCAGCTCGGCGCACTGGTTGCAGCATGTTGGCAGCCGCAGTCAGTTTTTGCCCGCCACCGATGAAGCAATGGTCAACGTAAGCCGGTTGGTGTTTATTGCTCGTCGTGGCTTCGATGGCTGGGATGCTTTGGAGCGTGGGTTGCAGGCATGCAAAATCACAGAGGATGAGCGGACATGAACCCGGTAGAACAGCATTTACGTGAGCAACTGGCGGCGTGTTATCGACTGATCGCGCACTTTCGCATGACCGATCTGATCTTTACCCACATCTCGGTGCGATTGCCGGGGCCTGAACATCACTTTCTGATCAACCCGTACGGGCTGATGTTCGAGGAAATTACGGCATCCAACCTGGTCAAGATAGACCTGCAAGGCCATGCCGTGGAACCGTCGCCGTACCCGGTCAACCCGGCAGGTTTTGTGATCCACAGCGCCATACACGGCGCCCGTGAAGACGCCCATTGCGTGCTGCATACCCATACCAGGTCCGGGTGTGCCGTGGCGGCATTGCAGTGTGGCCTGCTACCGGTCAACCAGATTTCGATGGAGTTCTATGGCCGTGTCGCGTATCACGACTATGAAGGTGTGGCGTTGGACCTGAGCGAGCAGCAGCGGCTGGTGCAGGACATCGGCGACAAGCCTGTGCTGATCCTGCGTAATCACGGTTTGCTGACCGTTGGTGAAACTGTGAGTCAGGCCTTTTTGCGCATGTATTACCTGGATAAAGCCTGCGAAATCCAGTTGGCCGCGATGGCTGCCGGTGAGTTGGTTTTACCCGCCGCCGATATTTGCGAATACACCGAGCGCCAGTTCAACGACCCCGGCAGGCCGCTGGAGGAGGGCGTGTTGGACGACCCGGACGCCATGCAACTGGCTTGGGCTGCGTTACTGCGAATGCTTGATCGTATTGCGCCGGGTTATCAGGATTGATGCTGGCCCGAGGGCTCCAAGTACCTTGTGGGAGCGGGCTTGCTCGCGATTCAGGCGGCTCGGTCTGGCTGAAGAAGCGCAGTAGCGTGCTCTGCGTTACTATCTGGCCCTGGCAATCATCAAGGACGACTGAATGCATCGGCCGTCCCATTGAGTGCTTCCACTCGAACTCAAATGGATTTAGACGATTATGAAGCTGCTCCCACTTGGCATGCTGTTGTTGCTGACCGCAGGCTGCGCACAGGTCCAGCACTACACGCCCCCAGCCGGCGCACCCCAGGCGCAGATCCGCAGTGAAATGGACGCGTTGAGCAATTATCGCAACTACCTGACCCTGACCGAGGCTCCGATTGTGGGCTGCAAGTACGGCCGGACAGTGGCAGTGAAGCCGGGCCGGCAATTGTTCGCCGTGCGCGACAAAACCTCCCGGCCAGCAGGCTCTATCTCTGTCGAAGCGGCAAAGCCGTTGCATTTAGTGGTGGATGGCGCGGCAAACGCCGGCCGTACCTGCAGAATCGAATTCGTCAGTGAGTTCGCCCCGGGGGCTCGCTATGTGATCAAGGGCGGCATTATTGAAAACCCCGAGACCTATGACTCTTGCCAGGTGAAGATTTTTGACGAGGACACCGGAGCGCCTCTGCGGATGGTCGAGCCGCCAGCCTCCAAGGGCAACGGCTGTGCTCTGGATCGGTTGCCGTTGACGGTGCGTTGATCGCCAGCCTGCCTTCATTCGGGTGAGCCAGTTTCAACGGTGATAAAAACCTGTACGCACCGTTCGCAAGTCTCTTGCGAGGCTTGATTCAGGATGACTGGCTTTTCACCGCCAGAGTTCTGGAGAAAACTTGCTCTGCTTCCACGAATGCAGGTGTTCTGCCAGCGTCTGCATAAATGTCTTCGCCTTCTTCAACCCTGATGACCTCAGAACCCTTCACGTATGGCATGGCCTGTTCAGCTTGTTGGAGCGCGCTATGGATCAGGCCTTGGGTAATGGTGGCCTCATCCAGCCCGTAGGCCTGGGCGAAAGCCTTGATTTTGACCAGATCATGCTTGTGCAACGCAAGGGTGTATTCAACCCGCTCACTGGATTCCTGAGACCTGGATTCCCAGTTGTTGAGCATGTCCCTGAAGATGTCCATAAGGCTTCTCCTGTGTGTCTGGAAGTGTTCCTGGACAGTATGGCTCACGGTTCGCTGAAATGACTGCATGGCCATGTGTTACGGGACTCTTGGTAAGTGTCCAATTTTTCCTGGCCCCCGGCAGCTTGTCTGAAGCAACCACCCGTCAGAAAAGATAACTTCATCTAAACCTTTGCCATTACGTGCCTTCAGATTCTGTGCAGGGAATAAACCTGCCTTTTTCTGGAGGATGTTATGAAAACCCTGATTGGCCCTAAACGCTTCGTGGCAGGTTGTGCCTTGGTCTGTTCCCTGATCGTGGCGGCCACAGCAGTCGCAGCCAGTCCGGCAGGCTTTGTTGATGAGGCCCATGCAGCAGGGATTGCCCAGATAGAAACCAGCCGTATGGCGATCAGTAAAACCTCTTCAACAGACGTAGAAAGTTATGCCGTGGAGGTAATCAAGGACTACACCAATGCCAACCGGGATTTGAAGGACATTGCCAGCAAGCAGGATCTGCAGGTTGCCAGCGACGAGCAGATCCTCGACAAGGCCAAAAAGCTGATGCTGCAGGTGCAAGAAGGGGATTCATTCGATGCGGCCTATGCGGCCAGTCAGGTGAAAACCCATGAAGAGGTCATTGAGCTGTTCAAGCAGCAAGCCAGCAGCTCTGACTCGCCCGAGTTGCAGGCACTGGCCGAAAAATATTTGCCCAAACTTGAAATGCATCTGGTGATGGCCAAAAAGCTGGTGGATGCCCATCACAAATCCTGAACTTTGAACAAAAAAACGCCCGGCGAGTGATCGACCGGGCGTTGTTTGTGGGGCAGGTTGGTTCAGACGGCGATTTCGTTGAAACCGCAATACTCTTCCCAGCTCATGTCCAGTGCTTCGGCAACTTCCTGGTGCACTTCAAGGCGCATGCTCTTGAGTTCCTCAGGTGAACGGGCGATCAGTTCCAGTGCCAGCTCCCAGGCCTCCAGGCCGCGACTTTCGGCTTCATCTTCAAAAGCCCACAAAATCTGCTGCTGGCGGTCCTCTGCGCTCAGCTCTTTCATTTCTTCGATCAGTTCAGGGTGCGCCTTGATAAAAGTATCCAGGGCCAGTTCATTACGGGATTCTTTAGGGATCATATGGCGTCTCGGATCGTCAGGGCGTTTTTCGCATGCTAGCGATTTCGCATTACGATGAAAAGCGCCATATGAGCGCTTATTCGACGGCTTGCAGCTTGCTTTCGCGTTGCAGGCTGTAGCCCCAGACCGCCAGTGCCAGCGTCGCGACCACTGCGCCGACGACCACGATGCCGTCCCAGCCATACACCGGATAGGTCTGCGCGCCTACCAGCGAACCCATTGCGCCACCAATGAAATAGCAGGTGATATATCCGGCATTCAGGCGGTTACGGGCTGCTGGGCGCACTTTGAACACCGCATTCTGGTTGCTGACGTGGACCAGTTGCACGGCAAAATCCAGCGCCAGTACGCCGATCAGCAAGGCGATCAACGAATGGCCGGCAAACGCCATGGGCAGCCAGCACGCCAGCAGGGCCAGCAGACCGACGGTAGTGGCCAGTTGGCCTTTGCCGCGATCGGCCATGCGCCCGGCCCAGTTTGCGGCTACTGCGCCAACGGCGCCCGCCAGGCCGAACAGCCCGATAACGGCATCCGAGTAGCTGTAGGGCGGCACAGCCAGCAGAAAGGCCAGCGGTGTCCAGAACAGGGCAAATAGCGAGAAGGTCAGCAGCCCCAGCAGTGCCCGCAGGCGCAATACCGGTTCTTCGACAAACAGTTTGAATACCGACCCCAGCAGTTTCGGGTAGCTCAGGCCCGCGCTCTGGTGATGGTTGGGCAGGGCGCAAAACAGGGAGATGGCACTGACCAGCATCAAGGCCGCCGCCACCAGATAAATGGTTCGCCAGTCGCCTGCCGAAGACAGCGCGCCCGCCACCGTTCGGGCCAGCAGGATGCCCAGGAGCAGACCGCTCATCAGAGTGCCGACCACCCGGCCGCGACTTAACGGGTCGGTCAGGCTGGCGGCCATTGGCACCAGCACTTGTGCCGACACTGAAAAAAGCCCGGTTATCGCCGTACCGATCAACAGCCAGGTCAGTGACGGCGCAAAGGCGCTTAAGAGCAGGCCCAGGGCGCTGAGCACGGTCATGGTGACGATCAGTCGGCGTTGCTCGAACAGATCGCCCAGCGGCACCAGCAGCAACAGGCCAGCGCCGTAGCTCAGCTGTGCAGTGATGACCACCGTACCGGCGCTGCTCATACTCAGGCCCAGTTCCTGGGCGATGGTGTGCAGCAGGGGTTGGGCGTAATAGTTGCTGGCGACAGCCAGGCCGGTGGCGGTGGCCATCAGCAGAATCAGGGCTGTACTCAAGGGTTTGGTAGCAGTTATAGAAGCGGACATTGACTGTCTCGTTGGCATGGGGAATGCCGCGAAGTATCAGAATGCTTGCGCTTAATGTCACTGAATATGTCGAGAGTTTTAATTTTTAAACGACAAAGCCCCTGACCATGACCGCCAGGGGCTTTGCTTTATAAAGGTCGCGAGTGGCTTAGTTGCGACGGCCCAGCAGCAGGCCCACTACCAGGCCGAAACCGGCCGAGATGGCCACGGTTTGCCACGGATGGCCACCAATATAGTTTTCAGTGGCATCGACCACCGGCTTGGTGCGTTCACGCACATTGGTGACTGAGTCCAGCGCCTGCTTAAGCTTCAGGCTCACTTGTGCACGCAGTGTCTCGCCCTCTTCGCCGACCAGGGACACGCTGTCCTTGAGCAGTTTTTCAGATTCGGCAATCAATTCTTGCAGCTCGCTGAACGCTTGATCCTTGATTTGATCTTCAGCTTGTACGGCATTTTTTCGAGCCATTGCGGTACTCCTTGCAGGTTAAAAGTGTGATGACTAATGGAGTCAACCCAATGCTAAAAAGTTGCATCTGTTTTGAGTCGGATGGTGTTCTGAGCTGACAGCGTAGTCAAAAACCGGGCTGAGACACTTCTTTGTAGGGTGTAAGATGTCACCTAATTTACGCCGCAGGAAATTCTCATGAGCTTCAACCTCGCCAACAAGCCTCTCGCTGAGCGTGCTGCGCTTGAAGATGAAAAGTCCCGTTTGTATGACCTTTGGCAGAGCAACCTGGGCAAGGCCAAAGGGGATGCGGCGCGTTTGTTCGGTGAGCGCGCCAAGCGCAAGGGCAAATGGGCTGAATGGGTGCGCTCGGAGCTGGACGCCATGTCGCCGCCTGAATACGCCAACATGGTGCGAAGCGAAGTGAATCGCATGATGGCTGCCAAGTAAGCTGAAACCGAAACCGAAACCGAAACCGAAACCGCAGGCTGCGCTGCCTATCGCAGCCTGCGGCAGCGGTTACAGTCAGTGAATTTCGCAGACGCTGGATATTTGCACCGCCCCGCCAACGTTGATCTGCACCTCGTCATCCAGCTGTTTGCCCAGCAAGGCTGCACCCAGCGGTGAACGTGGGGTGATGACGGTGACCGTGTGCCCGTCGTGGTCGAGCTTGAGCCCGGCGGCATCCGGAGCCAGGAATAGCCACTGCTCACTGCCGTTTTCGGCCTCCAGATGGACCAGCGCCCCGATTTGAATACCCTGCGCCGGGTTGTATGGAGCAAGCGGCATGGCCCGGCAGTTTTTCAGCGCCTGACGAATTTCTTCAACCCGGCGTGCCTGACCTGTTGCCAGATACGAGGCTTCAAGCCCAAGAGTGTCGTACTTGTTCTCGGCGATGTTTTCCGCGTGGGTTGCAGCTTCGTAGGCGGTTTGCGCTGCGCGCTGGAGCACATCGAGGTCGATTTCGAGTTTTTCCAGCATCAGCAGGTGCACAGCGGTCTTGTTCATGGGTCGTGGCTTAATTGAGACGAGCGGCGATTGTCGCACGAGTACCGCACAGATAAATCCGCCTTAAACCTTCTGTACGCGTTGAATTATGCGGACAATCAGCCCTTTGAATGTTGGAGCCCGGAATGAAAGCCTCCTGGGATGTTTTTTGCAGTGTGGTCGATAACTACGGCGACATTGGTGTGACCTGGCGCCTGGCCCGGCAATTGGTGGCCGAACATCAGCAGGGCGTGCGGCTGTGGGTCGATGATCTGCGGGCGTTCGTGCCGTTGTGCCCCGAGGCGGATGTCAATGCTGCGCGCCAATGGCAGCAGGGGGTCGAGGTGTGCCAGTGGCCAGAGCAGTGGCAGCCGACCGATGTCGCTGACGTGGTGGTCGAGGCCTTCGCCTGCAAACTGCCTGAAGGCTATTTGCAGGCGATGAAGGCCCGTGCAACGCCTGCATTGTGGATCAACCTCGAGTACTTGAGCGCCGAAGACTGGGTCAGCGGTTGTCACGGCTTGCCTTCCATGCGGCCCGATGGACTGAAGCGGATGTTCTTCTTTCCAGGGTTTGACGCAGGGACCGGCGGCCTGCTGCGCGAAGCCGATGTGTTGCAACGTCGTCGCGCCTTTGAGCAGGACCCGCAGGTCAGGCAGGCATTTTTGCAGGGGCTGGGTGTTTTTCCGGCCAGTAATGCGCGCCTGGTGTCCTTGTTTGCCTATGAAAACACCGGGTTGGCCAGTTGGCTGGATGCGATGGCAGCTGGCAGCGTGCCGACCCATCTGCTGGTGCCGCAGGGGCGGATCATGGGTGATTTGCTGCGCTGGCTCGGCGTCGACCAACTGGCCCTGGGGTCTGTCGAACAGCGTGGATCCTTGACCGTTCAGACCTTGCCGTTCGTCCGTCAGGAGGATTACGACCACCTGTTATGGAGCTGTGATTTCAACGCGGTACGCGGCGAAGACTCTTTTGTGCGGGCGCAATGGGCGGGTCGCCCGCTGCTTTGGCACATTTATGAGCAGGAAGAGGATGCGCACTGGGTCAAGCTCAACGCGTTCCTCGCTTTGTATGTCAAAGACCTTTCACCCGCCGCAGCCCAGGCATTTACCGGCATGTGGCACGCCTGGAATAGCGGCGGCGATATGGCACAAAGCTGGAATTTGCTGCTTGAACACTGGCCAGAGATCACTGCGCATGCCGAGCGCTGGTGTCTGGAACAGTCATTGCAGGCCGATCTTGCGCAAGCGCTAGTACTGTTTTATAGAAATTGGATATGATACGCGGCCTAGATTTTTGTAAATCTCAATCCAAATTCGGATATTCGTAATGAAAACTGGTAAAGAGCTTAAACCCGGTACAGTCATCAAGCTCGAAAACGACCCTTGGTTGGTTCAGAAAGCTGAATTCACCAAGTCCGGTCGTAACAGCGCAATCATGAAGACCAAGCTGAAAAACCTGCTGACTGGCTACAAGACTGAAATCGTATACAGCGCTGACGACAAGCTGGAAGACGTGATCCTGGATCGCAAAGAAGCGACCCTGTCCTTCATCAGCGGCGACACCTACACGTTCATGGACACCACTGACTACACCATGTACGAGCTGAACGCTGAAGACATCGAAGCTGTTCTGCCATTCGTTGAAGAAGGCATGACCGACGTTTGCGAAGCGATCTTCTTCGAAGACCGTCTGGTATCCGTAGAGCTGCCGACCACTATCGTGCGTCAGGTTGACTACACCGAAGGTTCCGCTCGCGGCGACACTTCGGGCAAGGTGATGAAGCCTGCCAAACTGAAAAACGGTACCGAGCTGAGCGTTGCAGATTTCGTTGAAATCGGCGACTGGATCGAAATCGATACCCGTGACGGTGGTTCCTACAAGGGCCGCGCCAAGGTTTAAACCTTGCGTTAACCGCACGCTGAAAAAGCCCGGCCTTATGGTCGGGCTTTTTTTTACCCGTGAAAAAGCCCCGGTTTAGAGCTTTGCCCCGGGTCAGTGACTGGTTAGCATGGGCGCTCACAAAGAGGGGCTGCAATGCTGATCGATTTTGCAATGTATACCGCCCTGGGTCTTGCCCTGGGGGCGATGGGCGGGTTGTTCGGGATAGGCGGCGGCTTGATCGCGATCCCGGTATTGGGGTTGTGGTTCGGGCTGGACCAGCAGTTGGCGCAAGGTACTGCGCTGGTCATGTCGGTGCCCAATGTGTTTCTCGCCCTGTATCGCTATCACCAACGCAACAAGATCGATCTGCGTCAGGCCGTGCCGCTGGTGCTGATGAGTTTCTGTTTCGCCTGGCTCGGGGCAATGCTCGCGGTGGGTGTGGATCCACGCAGTATTCGCTGGGGCTTTATCGGCTTTCTACTGGCAATTACCCTGTACAACCTGATCAAGCTGTACAGCTCGTCCGCACAGCCGGTGGCCGGTTCACGCTACGGCTGGCCTTGGTATGGTGCGCTGGGCGTTCTGGCGGGGACCACGGGCGGGCTGTTTGGTGTCGGCGGGGCGGTGGTGGCTGCGCCAGTGCTGACGAGCGTGTTCGGCACCTCGCAAATTGTGGCTCAGGGCCTGTCGCTGGCCTTGGCCGCGCCGAGCACCGCCGTCACGTTATTGACGTACGCGGTGCATGACGAGGTCAACTGGGTCATGGGTGTGCCAATGGCCATCGGTGGTCTGTTGAGCATCAGTTGGGGGGTCAAGCTCGCTCATGCGATGCCCGAGCGCATGTTGCGCGGCTGGTACTGTGCCTTTTTGCTGGTGTGTGCGGGGTTGCTCGCGATCAAAGCTTGAAGCCTTCGACGATGTACTCGGCAAAGCACTCGATGATGGGCGACGACGCGCTGTTGGGTTTGCGTAGCAGTTCAATGCTGGCGGAGGGTAGCTGCGGCAGGTTCTCTGCCTCGCCAATAATCCGCAGGTCGGGAGTCAGCAGGCTTTCCAGCTGGGCGGTCACGGCCAGCCCGGTACTGACCACGGCGTTAATCGCCGCGAGGCTGGCGCTGGTATACGCGACCCGGTATTCGCGCTGCTGAACATCCAGCGCATTGCAGGCCCAGGTCCGGCAAAAACAGTCGGTATTGAACATCGCCAGCGGCAAAATCGCTTGTTCGTGGGGCGCAAAGCCTTGGGCCACCATCCAGACAAAACGTTCCTGACGCAGGATCTGGCCGATTTCGCTACCGGGCTTGCGGGTCACGATGGTCAGGTCCAGATCGTTGCGTTGCAGCAGCAGGGCTGACGGCTCGCAATGCACTTCGACGTTGATCAGTGGGTAATCCTGTGCAAAACGCGACAACACTCCGGGCAAAAAGCGCATCACATAGTCATCTGGCGAACCGATTTTGACCGTGCCCACCATATGCGGCTGGCGCAGAGTGTTGAACACTTCGCTGTGCAGCTTGAGGATGCGTCGCGCATAACCGAGCAGCACATGGCCCTCGGGGGTCAGGCTGACATTGCGCCCCTCGCGCTGGAACAGTGCACATTGCAGCACGTCTTCTTCCAGCCGTTTCATCTGCATGCTGACCGCCGACTGCGTGCGATTGACCACTTCGGCGGCCCGGGTAAAGCCACCGTGATCGGCGATCGCGGCAAAGGTGCGCAGCAAGTCGGTGTCGATACTGGGGAACTCGGCCATTGATCAATCTCGCAGATGTATCGCATAAGAAACATTCGTTGGATTGATCTTAAGCCTGGGTCGAGACTTGAGCCATACCCCAGGAGGTCTCAAGTGATGAAAGGTCAAACAGGAGTGAGGTGGATTGCCCGTATTTCCCGCTGGTATCAACTGTCGCGGGAAAGGGCGTACCTGAGGCGGATCAGCGATGCAGCACTGAAAGATCTTGGGTTGAGCAGGGCGGAGATCGAAGCAGAAAGCCATCGGGCTTCTTGGGACGATCCGTTTAACAAGTAAGGCAAGCTCGCCTTGATAGCCTGTAGGAGCTGGCTTGCCAGCTCCTACAGGGTTTGTGGATTTGGCAGGGGGTCAGCGTTTGACCTGTTTCAACGTCTCGGCAATCAAAAACGCCAGTTCCAGCGACTGATCGGCGTTCATGCGCGGGTCGCAGTGGGTGTGGTAGCGGTCCGACAGGCCGTCTTCGGTAATCGGGTTGGCGCCGCCGATGCACTCGGTGACGTTCTGCCCGGTCATCTCGATGTGAATCCCGCCTGCGTAGCTGCCTTCAGCCTCGTGGACCTGGAAGAACTGCTTCACCTCGCCAAGGATCTGCGCGAAATCGCGGGTCTTGTAGCCGCTGCTGGCCTTGATGGTATTAGCGTGCATCGGGTCGCAGCTCCACAGCACTTGCTTGCCTTCGCCCTCTACGGCGCGGATCAATTGCGGCAAGTGATCGCCCACCTTGTCGGCGCCCATGCGCACGATCAGGTTGAGGCGGCCCGGATCGTTGTCCGGGTTGAGGATGTCGATCAGACGGATCAAGTCCTCGTTATTCATGCTCGGGCCAACCTTGACCCCGATCGGGTTGTTGACCCCGCGCAGGAACTCGACGTGGGCGCCGTCGAGTTGGCGCGTGCGGTCGCCGATCCACAGCATGTGTGCCGAGCAATCGTAGTAATCGTTGGTCAAGCTGTCGCGGCGCACGAAGGCTTCTTCGTAGTTCAGCAGCAGTGCTTCGTGGGCAGTGAAGAAGCTGGTTTCGCGCAATTGTGGCGAGCTGTCCATGCCGCAGGCGCGCATAAAGGCCAGGGTCTCGTCGATGCGATTGGCCAGCTGGCTGTATTTCTCAGCCAGGGCTGAGTTGGCAATAAAGTCCAGGTTCCACTTGTGTACCTGATGCAGGTCGGCAAAGCCGCCCTGGGCAAAGGCGCGCAGTAGGTTCAGCGTGGCAGTGGACTGGTGATAGGACTGCAGCAAACGCTCCGGGTCGGGTACCCGGCTTTTTTCATCGAAGCCGATGCCGTTGACGATATCGCCGCGATAGGCCGGCAGTGTCACGCCGTTGATCGTTTCGTCATTGGCTGAGCGCGGCTTGGCGAATTGCCCGGCCATGCGGCCGACCTTGACCACCGGGCAGCCTGCCGCGAAGGTCATGACAATGGCCATTTGCAGCAGGACCTTGAAGGTGTCGCGAATTTTTGCCGCTGAAAACTCCGCAAAGCTTTCGGCGCAATCGCCGCCCTGAAGTAAAAACGCCCGACCTTGAGTGACTTCGGCAAACTGTCGGCGCAGTTCGCGGGCTTCTCCGGCAAATACCAGTGGCGGGTAACTGGCCAGGCTTTGCTCGACGCGCAGCAGGTGGGCCGCGTCAGGGTAGTGGGGTTGTTGCTGGATCGGCAGGGCGCGCCAGCTGTCAGGGGTCCAGATTGGGCTCATCGCAGACTCTAGTATTTGTAGGGGGTGGCCCATGTTAGCAGCAATTAGTGCGTGACCTGTCGCGCTGCAATGGCCGACAATCGCGCCTTTGCGCTCGACACCGAGTGGTTGTTTTTTACAGCGTTGCGGGGAGTACCGGAGCGCGGCAAGGAGAGGAAATGTCTGAGGAGCGCGTAGAGCGTCTGCTCGCTGAAGTCCATGATGACTTCGGCATGATTCGAGTGCTGGAGGTGGCTGACTACCGTTTCCTCGAATTTGGCGATGCGATCGAGCAAAGTTGCGTATTCACCGCTGATCCCAGCTGGCTGGAATACGACTACACCCGCGCCATGTTGATCGGTGCGCTGTGCCATGAGGCTCCCGAGAGCGCGTTGTTCCTGGGCCTTGGTGCCGGAACCCTGACACAGGCTTGCCTCAAGTTCTTGCCTCTTGAAGACGTCGAAGCCATTGAGCTGCGCCCGGATGTGCCACGCCTGGCCATTGAGTATCTGGGCCTGGACGATGATCCGCGGCTGTATATCCGCATTGGCGACGCGCTCGAACTGTTGGACAGCGCCGAATCTGCGGACCTGATCTTTGTTGACCTTTATAACGACTTGGGGCCCGCCACTGGTCACCTGGCGTGGACATTCCTCGAAAGCTGTCAGAAAAAGCTCTCCCCCAACGGCTGGCTCATCATCAATCAATGGGCCACCGATGACGGCAAGCCGCTGGGCGCTGCCTTGCTGCGCGGCCTGTATCACCGCCATTATTGGGAGCTGCCAGTTAAAGAGGGTAATGTCATTCTGATGGTGCCGGCCGATCTTGAGCAGACGCTGGATATCGACGCGCTGACCGCTCGGGCACAGGCTCTGGCGCCGCGTTTGGGCTATTCGCTGGAGTCGCTGATCAAGGCGATTCGCCCTGCGACCTGATGCCCAAGGATGAAACGTTTTAGCGTCTGCCCCAGAGCCATCAGGCATTAAACGTTTTTTTGCGCACGAAAATATCGTTAAAGCCCGGTCTATAGAGGGGTACAGACGATTGTGCCCCAAAAAAACGCTTCTTTTTTTTGATAAATCCGGTATAGTGCGCGCCGGCCTTTAGCCGGGCCACGTTTAGGTGTCGCATTTCCCGAAGCACGCTTCGGCTGCTCGTCCGTTTCGCGGACAACCCCTGAACGCTCCATTCATTTAACGTTTTCGCAAATCCCCGCCGACAAAGCAGCCAGGGCGACTCTTGAGTCTTACACGGCATGCGCAGCTTTGGAGCATGGGTCTTTGCGGATGCACTTAGAGGCAGACCCA
The DNA here is from genome assembly GCF_025426255.1 of Pseudomonas fragi. Classification (GTDB taxonomy): domain Bacteria; phylum Pseudomonadota; class Gammaproteobacteria; order Pseudomonadales; family Pseudomonadaceae; genus Aquipseudomonas; species Aquipseudomonas kulmbachensis. The sequence goes on from NZ_CP104861.1 coordinate 1,405,148, forward strand.
TGACCCAGGAAACCGGCGGCTTCGCCGCTTTTAATCTTAATCCGAACATTCTTGCAGCTGTCATCGCGACTGGCTACGAAGAACCTTCGGCTATTCAGCATCAATCGATCCCGATCATTATGGCCGGTCACGACATGATTGGTCAGGCGCAAACCGGTACGGGTAAAACCGCCGCGTTCGCACTGCCGATCCTGCACCGCATCGATCCTGCTAAGCGCGAGCCGCAAGCCCTGATCCTGGCGCCAACCCGTGAGTTGGCGCTGCAAGTAGCAACCGCTTTCGAAACCTACGCCAAGCAAATGCCTGGTGTTACCGTTGTGGCCGTTTACGGCGGCGCCCCTATGGGTCCACAACTGAAAGCAATCCGTAATGGCGCACAGATCGTTGTCGCCACTCCGGGCCGTCTGTGCGACCACCTGCGTCGTGACGAAAAAGTACTGTCGACCGTGAACCACCTGGTTCTGGACGAAGCTGACGAAATGTTGAAACTGGGTTTCATGGACGATCTTGAAGTTATCTTCAAGGCTCTGCCTCCAACCCGTCAGACCGTATTGTTCTCGGCAACCTTGCCGCAGTCGATCCGTGCCATTGCTGAACGCCATCTGCGCGATCCGCAACACGTGAAGATCCAGACCAAGACTCAGACCGTTACCGCGATCGAACAGGCTCACCTGTTGGTTCACGCTGACCAGAAGACCTCGGCTGTATTGAGCCTGCTGGAAGTTGAAGATTTCGACGCCCTGATCATGTTCGTACGCACCAAGCAAGCGACCCTGGATCTGGCCAGCGCCCTTGAAGCCAAAGGCTATAAAGCTGCTGCGCTGAACGGTGACATTGCCCAGAACCAGCGTGAGCGCGTAATCGAATCCCTCAAGGATGGCCGTCTGGACATCGTTGTGGCGACCGACGTTGCTGCTCGTGGTCTTGATGTTCCACGTATCACTCACGTGTTCAACGTTGACATGCCTTACGATCCAGAGTCCTACGTTCACCGTATCGGCCGTACTGGCCGTGCAGGTCGCGAAGGTCGCGCACTGCTGCTGGTAACTCCTCGCGAGCGCCGCATGCTGCAAGTGATCGAGCGTGTAACCGGTCAGAAAGTTGCTGAAGTCCGCCTGCCGGATGCCCAAGCTGTTCTCGATGCTCGCATCAAGAAGTTGACCAACAGCCTGACACCTCTGGTAGGTGACGCTGAATCGACTCACGGTGATCTGCTGGATCGCCTGATTGCCGATATCGGTTGCAGCCCGCGTGCTCTGGCCGCTGCTCTGCTGCGCAAAGCAACCAATGGTCAGGCTCTGACTCTGGCTGCGATCGAACGCGACCGTCCACTGGTGCCTAACAGCGCACCGCGTGAGCGTTCGTCCGAGCGTACTGGCGACCGTCCGGACCGTGGCGATCGTGAGCGTCGTGCTCCGGTTCCATTGGCCGAAGGCCGTGCTCGTTGCCGTACCGCGCTGGGTGCGCGTGATGGTATCGCTGCCAAGAACCTGCTGGGCGCTATCCTCAACGAGGGTGGCCTGGCTCGTGAAGCTATCGGTCGCATCCAGGTGCGTGACAGCTTCAGCCTGGTAGAACTGCCGGAAGTAGGTCTGGAAAGTTTGCTGGCCAAACTGAAAGACACCCGCGTTGCTGGCAAGCAGCTGAAGCTGCGTCGCTACCGCGAAGATTAATTACAGCTTGCTGTGATTGATCGCTAAAAAAATCCCCGACTGGTTCGGGGATTTTTTTTGTCTGCAATTCCACGAAAAAACCAGCCCTTTGAGGAGGGGCTCCCGTAGCAGTTGCCGAAGGAACGAGGCTACGTTCGGTTGCGTAGCGACCGTAAATCCTGAGTCCGGGATTTGTCTGATCTGTAGGGGTGTCAGATTTTTCGACGGCTTCGCCGCCGGACGTAGCCTCGTTCCTTCGGCAACTGCTACGCAAGTGTTTTGCATAGCAATATCGATTCGTCCGGTAGGTTTTGCGTTGCACCAAACTAACCAAATTTATAGATATCCATCCCCAGCGCGCCCAACGTCCAGCCTTGGTGCGCGATGCTGAACGGGCCGCCTGCGCCGCGGGCGAAGTACAGTGGTAGCAGGTGTTCATCGCTGGGATGGTTTTTGGCTGCAAAAGGCGCCTGTTTTCGATAGTCGTGCAGCGCCGTCTGATCATCAGCGGCGAGCTTTTCGATCATCCAGTCACGAAAGGCCTTGGCCCAAGGTTCTATGCTCTCGGGGCCTGCATGCCAGTCGAGTTCGCGCAGGTTGTGGGTGATGCTGCCCGAGCCGATGATCAGGATGTCTTCGCTGCGCAATGCGGCCAGTGCCCGCCCGACCTCTGTCTGGGCCATCGGGCCCAGCTGGCTTGGCAGTGAAATCTGTACCACAGGGATATCGGCTGCCGGGTACATTAGCGACAACGGCACCCAGGCGCCGTGGTCGAAAGGCCGTTTGGCGTCCAGTCGGGCCGGTAAACCGTGGTCTGCCAGCAGTTGCACAATCCGGGCCGCCAGCGCCGGTTCGCCGGGGGCGGGGTATTGCACGGCAAACAGCGCAGGCGGGAAGCCCCCAAAGTCATGCCAGGTCTCGGGGGCCGGGTTGCTGGCGACCCGCAGATCGGTGCTTTCCCAGTGCGCGGAAACCAGCACAATGGCTTTTGGACGAGGCAGCTCGGTTGCCAGGCGCTTGAGCGCCGGGCCACTAGCGCCCGGTTCCAGTGCCAGCATTGGCGAACCGTGGGAGATAAACAGGCTGGGAAGCATGAAAGACGTCCTCAAGGTTAAGATGTGTCATCTTCATCCTGATCATTGATCTAAATCCAATATAAGTTTTAGTGCTTATCTATCGAATTTAAAGGTGAATCATGCAGCCCGAATTTTGGCACGACCGCTGGGACCGCAATCAGATCGGCTTTCACCTGCAGCAGGTCAATCCTTACCTTCAGCGTCTGTGGGGCAAGCTTGAGCTGGCGCCGGGCGGTCGTGTGCTGGTGCCGTTATGCGGTAAAAGCCTGGATATGAGTTGGTTGGCGGCCAATGGCTTTGAAGTGTTGGGCATAGAGCTGACACAGACGGCCGTGGAGCAGTTTTTCAGCGAACAGCAGGTCGAGCCACAGATTCGTCAGCAGGGTGCCTTCAAGGTGTACGAGGCGGGCCCGGTGACGATCTTGTGCGGTGATGTCTTTGCCCTGACCGCGACCGATGTCGCTTCCTGTGTGGGGCTGTACGACCGGGCGGCGATGATCGCATTCCCGCCCGAGATGCGTGCAGCCTACGCTCGGCATCTGACGCAAATCCTTGCACCTGGTTGCCAGGGACTGTTGATTACTCTCGATTACGACCAGTCACAGATGAAAGGCCCGCCGTTTTCGGTGCCGGACGCCGAGGTGCAGAGCCTGCTGGCGTCTGCCTGGGCACTGGACATCATCGAGCAGCCGGATGTGCTGGATCAGGAGTGGAAGTTCCTCAAGGGCGGCGTTACGCGTCTGGTGGAGCGGGTGTATAGCCTGAAAAAAACCGCCTGACCCACAATGCGGACACAAAAAAGGGCGACCGTAGTCGCCCTTTTTTGTGTTTGCCGTGGAGTTAACCGCGGCGACGCAGTGCATCGATACGTTCTTCCAGAGGCGGGTGGCTCATGAACATCCGCGCCAGGCCTTGCTTGAGGCCGCCGTTGATGCCGAAAGCCGCCATGGTGTCCGGCATGTGCACCGGCAGGCCCTGCTCGGAGCGCAAGCGCTGCAGGGCGCTGATCATGGCCGCTGTGCCTGCAAGCTGGGCACCGGCTTCGTCAGCCCGGAACTCACGTTTGCGCGAGAACCACATCACAATGGCGCTGGCCAGGAAGCCCAGAACCAGTTCGGCAAAGATGGTTGCGACGTAGTAGGCAATACCGCGACCTTCGTCGTTTTTGAACACCACCTTGTCGACAAAGTTGCCGATGATACGGGCGAAGAACATCACGAAGGTGTTCACCACGCCCTGCACCAGTGCCAGGGTGACCATGTCCCCGTTGGCTACGTGGCCGATTTCGTGAGCCAGTACCGCTTTCACTTCATCGGGCGAAAAGCGTTCCAGCAAACCCTGGCTGACGGCGACCAATGCATCGTTTTTATTCCAGCCAGTGGCAAAGGCATTTGCTTCGTATGCGGGGAAAATCCCCACTTCAGGCATTTTGATCCCGGCTTCGCGGGACAATTGTTCAACGGTTTGCATCAACCATTGTTCATGACGAGTACGAGGCTGAGTGATCACCTGGGTGCTGGTGCTCATCTTCGCCATCCATTTGGAGATGAATAGCGAGAACAAAGACCCTGCGAAACCAAAGACCGCACAGAACACCAACAGCTGACTGAGGTTCAGATCAACCCCGTTGGCCGCCATGAACCCGTCAAAGCCAAACAGGCTCAGGGTGATGCTGGCTATCAGCACGACCGCCAGGTTAGTGGCCAAAAACAGCAGAATGCGCATCATGGTTGTAAGAATCTCCTCGTCTTAGGGGTGTTGCCGTATGCGGGTATATAAGGTGCTGCCTCAGGCTATTCAACCGAGTGACTATTTCAAACTGTGTCCTACAGCCTGATTCTAGACGCCTACTGGTTATTTCCTAATACAGATCGACTTTATTTCGAACCGAAAGGTTCATCTAAACCCCGTAAATACAAGGGATTGCCCGGTTTAGAGGTGAGTGTGGCGGTAGAGGAGGGAGGTGTGCGAGCAAAAGTGAAAAATGTTTCAGTAGACACATGCTGTGCGACTTTTCATTGGTCGCACAGCATATAAAGAAACTACTGACGGTAAGTCTTCAGGAAGTTACCGATCCGGCCGATGGCCATTTCCAGCTCGTCGACACGGGGCAGGGTAACGACGCGGAAGTGGTCGGGCCACGGCCAGTTGAACGCCGTGCCTTGAACCACCAGCAGTTTTTCCGAGAGCAGGAGATCGAGCACGAATTTTTCATCGTTGAGGATCGGGCACACTTTCGGGTCGATACGCGGAAACGCATACAGCGCACCCATTGGCTTCACGCAGCTGACGCCGGGGATGTCGTTGAGCAGCTCCCATGTGCGGTTGCGCTGCTCCAGCAAGCGGCCGTTCGGCAGGACCAGATCATTGATGCTCTGGTAACCGCCCAGTGCAGTCTGAATGGCGTGCTGGCTGGGTACGTTGGCACACAGGCGCATGTTGGCCAGCATGTCGATGCCTTCGATGTAGCTTTGGGCGTTTTGCTTTGGCCCGGAGATGGCGATCCAACCCGAGCGGAAGCCTGCGATCCGGTAAGACTTGGACAAGCCATTGAAGGTCAGGCACAGCAGGTCCGGCGCCAGCGATGCGGTACAAATGTGTACGGCGTCGTCGTAAAGAATTTTGTCGTAGATCTCGTCCGAGAACACGACCAGATTGTGCTGGCGTGCAATCTCCAGCATGCCCAGCAATACTTCCTTGGAATACACCGCGCCCGTTGGGTTGTTCGGGTTGATGATGACCATGGCTTTGGTGTTGGGCGTGATCCTGGCTTTTATATCGGCCAGGTCAGGCCACCAGTTGGCCTGCTCGTCGCACAGGTAGTGCACCGGATGACCGCCGGCCAGCGTTACAGCGGCAGTCCATAGCGGGTAGTCGGGGGCCGGCACCAGCACTTCGTCGCCATTGTTAAGCAACGCTTGCAGCGACATCACGATCAGCTCGGACACGCCGTTGCCCAGGTAGATGTCTTCAATGCCGACACCTTCTACCTGTTTTTGCTGGTAGTACTGCATCACCGCCTTGCGTGCGCTGAACAGACCCTTGGAATCGCTGTAGCCCTGGGAAGTTGGCAGGTTGCGGATCACGTCCTGAAGGATTTCGTCCGGCGCTTCAAAACCAAAGGGTGCCGGGTTGCCGATATTCAGCTTGAGGATGCGCTGGCCTTCCTCCTCCAGACGCTTGGCGTGCTTGAGCACTGGGCCGCGAATGTCATAACAGACGTTGGCGAGCTTGTTTGATTTGCTGACCTGCATGGCGATGTGATCCCGAAAATGAACGATCCAGGCAATGTGATAACCACGGCTCTGGGGAATTCTGTGTTTTCACACAGTGGCAAACACCGCTTAGCTTCAAGAATCCGTTTGAATGCAGCTAGGGCGGGTGCCAGACTGGCGTTTAACGAGGCGCAATCATACGTGCCACCCGACCCCTGGAAAAGCCACTGGTCGGGGTTTTTCAGTTGCAGAGGCAGAACCATGGAAAAGTTGAACAAAACCCTGGACGAATGGAAGGCGATGCTCGATCCGGAGCAATACAACGTGTGCCGTCTTAAAGGCACCGAGCGGCCGTTTTCGGGTAAATACAACGCGACTAAAACTGACGGCGTTTATCACTGTATTTGCTGCAATGAGCCGTTGTTTGACTCCAGTGCAAAGTTTGATTCCGGCTGCGGCTGGCCGAGTTTTTATCAACCGATTGGCGACAGTGCGATGGTCGAAATCCGTGACGTCAGCCACGGCATGGTGCGTACCGAAGTGGTCTGCGCCAAGTGCGATGCGCATTTGGGCCATGTGTTTCCCGATGGCCCACCACCGACCGGGCTGCGCTACTGCATCAACTCGGTATGCCTGGACCTGGTTCCCCGCGACTGAATTTTTGAGGCACGGTCATGAACGACAACCTGCTCGATATTGCGTGCACCACTCTTGGCGGCGAGCCGAAAACCCTGGCGGACTACGCGGGCAAGGCGTTGCTGGTGGTCAATACGGCCAGCAAATGTGGCTTTACCCCGCAGTACAAGGGGCTTGAAGCCTTGTGGCAGCAGTACAGGGATCAGGGGCTGGTGATTCTGGGCTTTCCGTGTAACCAGTTCGGCCAGCAGGAACCGGGTGACGAGGCGGCCATTTCCGAGTTCTGCGAGTTGAACTTTGGCGTGACGTTTCCACTGTTCAAAAAAATCGACGTCAATGGCAGCCAAGCGCACCCGCTGTTTGTCCAGCTGAAGAAACGCGCGCCGGGGCTGTTGGGTTCACAGAGGGTCAAGTGGAATTTCACCAAATTCCTGATCAGCGGCGACGGCAAAAGCGTCAAGCGTTATGCCCCGACCACCAAGCCTGAGGCGCTCAAGACGGATATTGAAGCGCTGCTTGGGTAGCGGTTACACCTGATTACGTAGCAGCTGGCGAAGGAACGAGGCTGCGTTCGGCGACGCAGTCGACGTAAACCCGAGAACTCTATGTATCTGAAACACCAAGGCTGAATGGTTTTACGACTGCTGCGCAGCCGAACGCAGCCTCGTTCCTTCGGCAGCTGCTACAGGTCTAGCGTTGTTTTTTACGCCTTTGGCGGCACCCAGGTGTCGATCAGGGCGGCGAGTTCTTCGCGCCGAAACGGTTTGGCCAGGTAGTCGTTCATCCCCGCCGAGCGGCAGCGCTCGCGTTCTTCGGGCATGGCGTTGGCCGTCAGCGCGACGATGGGCAATTTTGGCCAGCGTCCGCGGTGGCGAATTTGCCGAGTGGCTTCGTAGCCATCCATTACCGGCATATTGCAGTCCATCAGTACCAGATCAAACCCGTTCTGCTCCAACTGGCTCAGAGCTTCGCCGCCGTGGGCTGCAACCACCACCTCACATCCCAGTTTGCTCAACATGCCCTTGGCCACCAGTTGGTTGACCGGGTTGTCTTCGACCAGCAGTATCCGTGCGCGGTGCGCAACAGGTGTGCTGCTGGTTCGAGCGCCCGGGCTCTCCTGATCATCTCTTAGCAACAAGTGCTGCAAGGTTTTGTACAGGGCATAGCGCGAAAGAGGCCTGGCTTTTTGTTGCAGGGGCGCCAGTGCATTGACCTGGTCGCTGGGCATGAAGTTGCCGTAGGCGGTGACCAGCAGGATCGGTGCCGTGATGGCGGGTCGCAGGCCAAACAAGCATTCCGGACAGTCGGTGATCAACAGGTGCGGGTCGGTACCGGCCAGTGAGTCGTCCATGGAATAGCGTTTAAAGTCCACCCCCCAAAGCGGCAGATAGCTGCCGAGCAGTTCGCTCAGGCCGCTGCTCGCGGCACTCACAACCACCACCCGCCCGCATAGCGGGTTTAACGTGATGGCAGGGGTATGACAGGGTAAGGGCAGCTCGGCACAAAACTGGCTGCCAAAGCCGACTTCCGAACTGATGGTCAGTCGCCCCTGCATGACCTCACACAGGCTGTTGGTCAGTGCCAGCCCCAGCCCGGTGCCGCCAAACTGGCGAGTGATACCGGCTCCGGCCTGGGTGAAGGGCCTGAATATTCTGGCTTGGGCTTCCTGTGCGATCCCGATTCCGGTGTCACGCACTTCGATACATACCTGATCATTTTTCGCGCTCAGGCGCACATCGACCCGCCCGAACCGGGTGAACTTCAGTGCATTGGATAACAGATTGCTGACAATCTGGCGTACCCGGGTCGGGTCGCCCAGGACCAAGGCCGGGAAGTCCGGGTCGATCAAGCACGTCAGCTCTACGCTGGGCGCTGCGTTCTGCGATAACAGGTTGGCGGTATCTTCGATCAGGGTGCCCAGATCGAAGGCTATATGCTCCAGCTCCAGTTGGCCTGCGTCGAATTTTGACAGGTCGAGAATGTCATTCAGCAGTTCGACCAGGACCTTGCCCGAGTCGTGGGCAATCGACAGCTGCTGGTGTTGCTCGGCATTCAGCGGGCTGTCCAGACACAGTGCCAGCATCCCCAGCAAGCCATTGAGCGGCGTGCGTATTTCGTGGCTCATATTGGCCAGGAATGCCGACCGGGCCTGGGCCATTTCCAGTGCATTGCTGCGTGCCGCTTCCAGCTCTTCGTTGGAATGACGCAGTTGATCGTTAATCGCTTCCAGCTCCTGGGTACGCACCGAGACGATGTTTTCCAGTTGAGCCAGGTACTCGGTCAGGCGGTTCTCGGCGCGACGTCGATATTCCATCTCGCGGGTCATGGCCTCGAACTGCTGATTGGCGGTATTGACCAGCACCCCGATTTCATCGTCCTCGTGGCCGGGAGGGCAGTGCACCTTCGATTGCTCGGGGTCCCCCGGCTTGCTGTTGCTGATCTCACGAATGACGCGGACCAGGGGTTTGGTCAGCATCACGTAAAACAGGCCCAGGAGGATGAAAGTCAGAATGACACCGCGAATAAAACCGCTGAGTAGCGTGACTTCCGCCCGCTGCAAGAACCGCTTGCCAAAGGGGTAGGTATCCACCTCAAGGCGCAATTCGCCCATGCTGTGTTCGGGCAGGGTATTGAAGTACAGTCGCTGCGCAAATGAGCGGTTGGAACCAAACAGGAAATCGCTGAGCGCTCGATAGCGCCCTCTTTCAGGTTGATCCTGTACCGAGGCGAGGATCACGTTGTCACTGTCGGTGATCTGTGCGCTGATAATCGCCGGTGAGCGCAACAGACCCAGCAACAGCTCCTGGGCGAGCTCTGAATCCAGGTTGTAGGCAATGCGCGAAGCCGGGTTATGACTGATCTCTAGCAGTGACTGGATTTCGCGATCGATGGCTGCGTTTTCACTGGCATAATCAATGCCGATCTGCAGCAGGCTCAGCATGGCCCCTAGAACCAAACCGACCAGCACAGTCAGCTTTGCTTGTTTGAAAGACAGGCGCTGGGTGAGTTTTAGATCCATGGGGTGCTGCACCTGTTTCCATTTCCTTGCGGCGTGCAAGAGTAGTCGATTAGTGGGTTAACCGGCAGGCAAAACTGCGGTAAATATGGCTAACCAATTGAGTCATGACGTGGATGAGGGGTAAATGTCTACTCATGGCTATATGCCATCATTGTGTATCAGTCTGAGGAAATGTTGTGAATTCTAAACTGGATGCCTTTCTGGAGCGGGCCGAGGCAGTGCTTGCACGTCTGGAACCCCTGCTGCCCGCGCAGCGCGAATCGATTGAGTGGAACGACTGCCTGGCCGCCCGGTGGCAGCGCGAGGGTCGCTCAGGTTATCTGATGCCGCTGCAGGTCAGTCTCGAGATGCGCCTTACGGACCTGATTGGCGTCGATAAACAGCGTGATCAGTTGAGCCGCAACACTAAACAGTTCCTTGATGGTTTACCGGCCAACCATGCTCTGCTGTGGGGCTCACGGGGTACAGGCAAGTCTTCGATCATCCGGGCTCTGCTCGCTGAATATGCCGGGGCTGGCTTGCGCCTGATTGAAATCGAGCGCGATCACCTGGCCGACCTGCCGCGTGTGGTCGAGCAGCTGCAGGGTTTACCGCAGCGCTTTGTGCTGTTTTGCGATGATTTGTCCTTCGAAGCTGGCGAGAGTGATTACCGGGTACTGAAAAGTGTGCTTGATGGTTCGTTGGAGCAAGCGCCGGATAACGTTTTGCTCTACGCAACGTCAAACCGTCGCCACCTGGTGCCGGAAAAGGAAAGCGACAACGAAAACTGGAAGAACGTCGACGGTGAGCTGCACCCTAACGAGGCAGTGGAAGACAAGATCGCCTTGTCCGACCGTTTCGGTCTTTGGCTGTCTTTCTATCCATTTACTCAGGAACACTTTCTGAGTGTGGTCGAGCACTGGATTGACGTGCTGGCCAGCAAGGCCGGTTTGCAGTGGCAGCGCGACGAGGCGCTGGATATCCTGGCTGTGCGCTGGGCTACCGGGCGCGGCAACCGTAACGGTCGTTGCGCTTATCAGTTCGCGCGGTATTGGGTTGGTTTGAAATTGTTGGAGCAAGCGCATGATTGATTTGAACGCCACAGGTGCAGGCCTGGACGGCTACACCCTGTTACAGGCGCAGTTGGAGTCGTTGTTGGCAGATGAACGTGACTTTATTGCCAACGCAGCGCAGTTTTCGGCGTTTTTGTATCACCAGCTGGATGATCTGAACTGGGCCGGGTTTTACCTCAATCGCAATGAAGAGCTGGTGCTGGGCCCGTTCCAGGGGCAGATTGCCTGCGTGCGCATTCCCTTTGGGCGTGGCGTTTGCGGGGCTGCGGCAGCGAGCAGGCAAACACAGCGGGTAGAGGATGTGCACGCGTTTGCCGGGCATATTGCTTGCGACAGCGCCTCAAACAGTGAGTTGGTTGTTCCGCTGATCAAGGATGGCCGTCTGATCGGCGTTCTCGATCTGGACAGTCCAAGCATCGGCCGGTTTAGCGAGCAAGACCAGCAAGGGGTTGAAGCGCTGGCTGCGATCTTTTTGCGCCTGAGCGAGTGCTAAAACCCCGTCAGCCCGGCCTTTAGCATTAGCGCGTCGATATCAATCGAATCGATTTGCTGGGGGTCGAGAAACTGCTGGGCGTACTGCATATACACCTGTTCGTGCATGAATAGTGCGAACAGCTGCGGGTCAATATGAGCATCGCGGCACATGGTGGCCATGATGCTCAGCGCTTCACTTAACGTCTTGCTGCGTTTATAGGGGCGGTCCGAAGCAGTCAGTGCTTCGAAAATATCGGCAATCGCCATCATCCGTGACTCCAGGCTCATCTCCTCACGCTTCAAGCGTTTTGGATAACCGCTGCCGTCCATTTTTTCGTGATGGCCTCCCGCGATTTCAGTAATGTTGCTCAAGTAACCAGGCAACGGCAGGCTGCTGAGCATAAGGATGGTTTGAACGATGTGATTGTTGATGATGTAGCGTTCTTCGCCGGTCAAAGTGCCGCGTTTAATGCTCAAGTTGTGCAACTCGCCCCGGTTGAACTTGTATTGCGGTACGTCGAGTTTGAAGCCCCAGGGGTTTTCTGGCGCAATCACGTCGGCTTCGGGGCGATGAAACAGGTGCTCGGGTTTGTCGGCCAGCAACTTTTCCGTAACCGGCAGGTCTTGCTCCTCGCGGGTGGACTGGCGTTTGTTTTCTTCCCAGGAGACTCCCAGGCGATCATCCAGAGTTCGGCTCCAGGTACGCAGGGAAATAACGTCCAAACGCTCAAGATCAGCCTCCAGCATGGCCTCGCCACCTAGATTGCAGCGGGCGACGAAGCTGAAGTCGTCATCCAGCGCCGCCAAGCTGGTATCGCGCAGTTCTGCCAGCTGTTGCTCGTTACCGCCCAAGGCGTGCGCTTGCCAGTAGTTGATCCACGTATCGCGTTTGAGCACTTCAAAGCGGGTACGGATCTCGTGAATACGGTCGTACAGAGTTTCAAGCTTGGTGGCTTTGTCGACTACGTACTCGGGCGTCGTGACTTTGCCGCAGTCATGTAGCCAGGCGGCGATGCGCAGGGCTTCCCATTGTTCATCCGTGGGGTTGTATTGCTCGAATGGTGGCTGCTGGTTCGCCGCGGCTGCTCGGGCCAGCATCAGAGTGAGGGTCGGAACCCGTTGGCAATGGCTGGCGGTATATGGGCTTTTGGCGTCGATAGCGCCCGCCAGCAGTTGAATCAATGCATCCAGCAATTGCTTTTGGTTGGCTTGCAGGCGCTGACTTTCAATCGCGACTGCGGCTGTGCCCGCCACAGCCTGGATAAAGGCCACCCGGTCAGCCTGCACGTTATCCTGTTCGACACTGGAGCCACTGTCGTTCAGCATCAGTACCAGAATGCCTACGGTTTCGCTGTGGCGGTTATGCAGGCGAATACCGATCACGTGGATACTGTGACTGTCCAGTGCTTGCATCACCGGTTGCAAATAGCCCGCCTGCTCAAAGTTGAACGCACGGGTAATACTGTCATTGCCTTGGCACAGAGCCCGCAGCCACTCCGGGCTCTGGCTGTCGTCAGGGTTCAGTGCAGTCTGTGGCAGGATTGTCAGGTCATGGGGCTGGCCATTGATGATCAATCCGTTAAGTTCCAGTTGCGTACTGTCGTTTTTTGTAAGGTAGATCAGGCTGGCCTGTGCCTGAGCGATCTTTAGGGTTTCAAACAGGACTGAATGCAATAAAGGTTCAAACCGGGTGTGCGCCGATAGGCTGGAGGTGATTTCAAAGAAGCTGGCGAGCGTTTCCTTCATACGCCCCATAGACGCCTCCAGCAGATCGATTTCGAGCACGGGCGACTGCTGCTTGAGCGGATAGCTGAAATCGAACCGCCGAATGGCATCGGCTTCGCGCACCAGTGCCTGCAAGGGCCTGACCAGCATTCGGGACGCCAGCCAGCCCAGTGGCAGGCACAGCAGCAGGATGGCCAGGGTCACTAGAGCACCTTGCCATCGCAGCTTGTAGGCATCGGCCAGCAGTTCGTCTTCCGGGATCATCATGGCCAGTTTCAAGCCATTGGAGCTGCCGTCGTTCACCTTGAGCGTCGAAACAATCCATTGGCGTTGGCCGTCGTTTAGACGTTGCTGCGCGTCGGCTCCATGACTCATCAGATAGCTTAGGGCCGGACTCAGCTCCGAGACTTTGGGCAGTTGCGTGGGATCCTTGGCGGTTAACAACTTGCTGATATCCGGATAAGCGACTGCACGGCCATCGTCACCGAACAAAACCAGTTGCGTACCGGGCGTAGCCTGATGCTTGGCGAGGATGCCTGATAACTCTGAAAGGGTTACGTCTGCCCCGAGCACCGTGTTTGCAGCGCTGCGTTTGGCTAACGTCGTGCCGACTTCGTGAGTGGTGAAAAACAAATAAGGTCGAGTGGTGGTTTGGTTGTTATCGGCTAGCGCCGGAATAAACCAGCTCCGGGCGCGAGGGTCATAGGTTTCATTGGGGATGCTTCGCTGTTCCAACAGTGCCATGGAGGCATCCAAAAACTGGATTTTTGACTCGACCGTGGCTTGTTGTGCAGAGCGGTTTATGGTCCAGGCCTGGTAGCTGGCTTGTGGTGGGGCTTGAACCTGGCGTCTGGTGGCCTGATCACGCAAGGCTCTGACGAGGAAAAAATTTCCGTTGTCATCTCCAATGTAGAGCGCTGCCAGCGTGGGGTTGTCTGCGAGTATTTGTCCAAAGGGTTGAAGCAGCCTGGTTCTAAACTCGACGTGATCCGTTGTGACATTTGGATTGAGGGCCAACAGGTTCAGTACATTACGTATCGGTTGATAGGCGTTCAGTAAGTCGAGTTGCACCACCTGCTCGATATGGCGAAACAGATCCTGGCTGCTGCCGAGAATAATGCGGGTTGTTTGCTGGTAGTTGAACACGCCCAGCACGGTGCCCAGCATGAGCAACAGAAATGTAAACATCGCACTAATGTGGACATGCAGCGGGAACTGATGCTTGTGGGCGTGCGCAGGGTTGCGCATGAGATGTTTCTCCGCAGATATCTGCGTGCTGGTGCCTGTAAGCATAGTTACTCCGGGCCAATGCGCTCTTTGATTGGCCCAGCGGCGCCAGGAGGGGCTCAGGTGCTGTTGGCCAGTTTCTCAAGTTGCAGGGTTAGTGCCTGCTCCAGCGTTTGCATGGCGGCTTTCACCTCATCACGAATCTGCCCGAGGTTCGAGAGGTTGGCGTGCTCCAGGGCTTCACAGTGCTTGATTAGGGCATGGGCTCCGACGATCCTGGCAGCGCCTTTGATCCGGTGAGCAATATCGACAAACGCTTGCAACTCCCCGTCGTCAGGTAGTTCAAGCAGCGCCACGAGATCCTCGCGGTTGCTGAGTAACAGCTCTTGCAGCAAACGTGTTGTGCGTGTTTCGTCGCGTCCTGAAAGCGAGTAGATGCATTCGACGCTGAACACCTCAGGGCAGATATTGAGCGGTTCAAGCGTGCTCAAGCGTTGACTCAAGAGGGTCAGACTAATGGGCTTGAACAGGCAGTCGTCCATCCCGGCCTGCTTGCAGCGCTGGCGCTCTTCAGGTTGGGCATTTGCGGTAAACCCCAGCACCGTGCATGGCTTTTGCTGCGAAGCCTGCTCGTGCTGGCGGATGGCGCGAGTCAGGTCATAACCGTTCATGATCGGCATGTTGCAGTCTGCAATGACCAGGTCGAACGCACCTGCTTTCCAGGTTTTCAGGCCTGCTGCACCATCGTGTTCGGTAATAAATCGATGCCCCAGGAATCCCAATTGTTGGCACATCAACAAACGATTGGCGGGGTGGTCATCCACCACCAGTACATTCAGTTGGCGAGCGGCCGGGGTGATTGTCGGCTCTTGCGTGGAGAGGGTCATGGCGGGCGCCAAAGCAGGTATTTTGAGGTTTATCTGCACCGTTGTACCGACGTTTGGCTGGCTGTTCAGTTCGAGGGTGCCGCCCATCATTTCGCACAGGCTGCGACAGATTACCAAGCCTAGACCTGCGCCATTGAGTGCCAGTTGGCCGCTGTTCTCAACTTGGGCAAAGGGTTCGAACAGTCGTGCCTGATCGCGGTCACTGATGCCAATGCCGGTGTCTGTAACGCTTAACTGAAGTTCAACCTGGTCAGGGGTAGTGACAGGCAGCAGATCGAGTTCGAGCGTCACCTGGCCGTGCAGGGTGAACTTGATCGCATTGCTGATCAGATTGGTCAGAATTTGCTTGAATCGAAGCGGGTCTATCAGTACATCGGGCGCATGGGTTTCAGGGTTGAATATCAGGCAGAGCGTGAGGTTTTTTTGTCGGGCCAGACCATCAAACACCCGGATCACGGAATTGGCCAGATAGCGCAGGTTGACCCGTTCCGGTGACAGGTTCAGCCGCCCGGATTCGATGCGGGCGATATCAAGGATGTCGCCAATCAACTCCAGCAGGTCTTTGGCCGAGTTGTAGGCAACTTCAATGGAGGGTCGGTCGAGATGTCCCTGATCGGCACGTTTCAAGGTGAGCTCAAGCAAACCGATAACGGCATTCATCGGCGTGCGGATTTCATGGCTCATGGTTGCCAGGAAGGTGCTTTTGGCTCGGTTGGCATCATCTGCCAGCTCTTTGGCGGTGCGCAGTTCATCCAGAAGCTGGCGGCGCTCACTGATATCAATCCAGCCGCCGATGATGCCCTGTACTTCGCCCAGCGAATCCCGGTAGGGGAGGATCCAGTGATAGATAGTGAGGTTTTTATCGCCAATCTTCAGCGGGCGATCAAGGATGAGCGGTGTGCCTTCACGCATGACACGCAGGTAATCGGCCTGATAATCGTGGGCTTCGCACTCATTGTTCAGAAGGCTGCAGGTTTGCATCACCGTTTTGCCTATGATCTCTTCGCGCTTGGCCGAAAAGGCGCTTAAGTAGCTGTCGTTACAGGTTTTCAGAATGCCTTGGCGATCACGCACATAAATTGGATGAGGCGTGCCATTGACCAGCGCTCGCATAAATTCGTACTGATCACTGAGTGCCCGTTCGGCGATTTTCCGCTGGCGAATCTGGCGCCGCATATAGGCATTCCAGATCAATGACAGCAACAGTAAAAGGCTGGTGCCAATAATGATCTGGTAAATCAGGCGGTGGTAGTTGCGCCAGTAGCTGTCAGTTGCCGGGACGTAGCCGCGCCAGCGACTGTTGATGATACCCAGTTCGTCAGGTGCAATGCTCAGTAGCGCCTTGTTGAGGATCGAGCTCAACTCGGTGGCACCGCGTGCGGTGGCGAGGGAAAACGTTGCAGGCTGAGTGCCAATGGTGGCGCTGATCTGCAACCGGTCCTGGAACACTTGTGAGGCCAGTAAGTAATTGGCGATCACCAGCGTGTTGACCGCACCTTGCACTTTTCCCTCGGCCAGCAGTTCTGTGGCGCGATAGATGTTCTCGGTTTCGATCAGTGTTATCTGCGGGTATTCACGGCGCAGGTAAGGGATCAGGGGGTTGCCTTGGGGCAGGGCCAGTTTTTTACCCGCCAGTTGCTCAAGATTTTTGGGGTGTTCATATTCTTTTGCCGTGAGCAGGACAAACGAGTTCACGAGGTAAGGGCGACTGAAATTGAGGGTGTCTTCCCGGGTAACAGACGGGCTGATGGCCGAGATGATGTCGGTTTCGTGCTGATTGATCATCTGGATCATGCTGCTGATGCTGTTCGCGTGCTGTATCTCGAAGCGCAGTCCGGTACGCAGGCGAATCATCTCCAGCAGATCGGCGGTAATGCCCCTGAAATTGCCGTTGGCATCAAAGAATGTCAGCGGTGCCAGGGTTTCGTTGACCACCACTTTTACCACCGGGTGCAGGGCCAGCCAGCGCTCTTCGCGTTCTGAAAGCTGCAATTTTTGATCGGACATTAAAATGTCACTGCCTGCGCTCCAGCGTTTGGCAATGCTTTCTTGCTCGCTGTCGGGCACGGCCTTGAGTGCCTGGTTGATGATGTCGAGCAGTTGCGTGTTGTCACGGCGTACGGCAAAGCTGAAACCATGGGCTTCGTGTTTGCCGAAGTTGGCCATTTTGATGTTCTTCAGATACCCCTTGTTGATCATGTAATGGGTCGACACCGTGTCCCCCAGAAACACATCGGCCTGATCGAATGCCACGGCATTAATAGCGTTTTGATAAGAGGGGTAGGACTGAATGATCGCATTGGGGTAAAGCGCCTTGACCTCATCCAGTGGCAGGTAATGGTAAACCATGCTTAAGCGCAAGCCAGCCAGGCCTTGGGAGAGCGAGCGTGTTTCACCCTCGCGGGTCACCAGTACAGGTTGGTCGATGGCATACGGTGTGGAGAGCAACAGGTTCTGGTTGGCGGCCTCAAAGCCATTTGAAGTACCCAGGAGGTCAATCCTGCCCTCTTCAAGGGCCTTGATGGCCGCGTCTCTGGTAGGGAAGCGCTGAACCTTGACCGATACGCTGAGGGCTCTAGCAAGAATGCCCAGGTAATCGGCTGTGAAGCCTTCATAGTCATGACCGCTGTCGGTCATGTCGAAGGGAGGATAGTCCGCAGTGGAGGTGCCAACCTGGAGTTCGCGTTTTTCCCGCAGCCAGTGACGTTGGGTTTTATCCAGAGGTACTTCCATGTGATAGGTGCCCGAGCGGCTGAGCAATGAAAATGTTTCAGTGCGGGTTGGCTCGGCAAACACGGGCATGCACAGGATTAATCCTGCGAGCAGTGATAGATATTTGTTTAACCGCGTGGGCATCCTATTTCTCACACCAGGGCGTTACGTTTGGCCAGTTCAATAAGATCAACCAGTGAATTGGCTTTAAGTTTTTGCATAAGTCGCTTTTTGTAAGTGCTCACGGTTTTGTTGCTGAGAAACATTCCGGTGGCTATTTCCTTGTTTGTTTTTCCTTGTGCAAACAGCTTCAGGACCATGAGCTCTCGATCGTTGACTAGTTTGAATAGGTCGATTTCCGAGAGGTTATCGTCTTCGTTTTTTTCAGGAGTCAATGCCTGGCTGGGAAAGTAATTGTAGCCTGAGAATACAGCTTTTATTGCACTGACAAGTTCACTCAGTTCTTCTTGTTTGCACACAAATCCAGCAGCACCGGACTGCATGCAGCGCATGGCGAAAAGCGTCGGTGATTGAGCGGTCAGGACCAGGGTTTTCAGAGTGGAGTTCATGGAGCTGAAACGCGCCAATACTTCCAGGCCATCAAGTTTTGGAATGCTGATATCAAGAATTATCAGGTCGGGGACGCACTCGCGGACCATTTGCATTGCATCTACACCATTGTCGGTTTCCCCGACTATTTCATAACCTTCATGCTCTAACAACATACGAATGGCCAGCCGAATAACCGGATGGTCGTCGACAATAAAAACTGTGCTCATATTAATTCCCCATAAAATGCTTCATAGAAAGCGCGCACCTTAGCTCAGTTATAAGGATGGGGGCACGATTCGAGTCGCCTACAAACGTAGTATGGGAGTTTTCCTACGCCAAATAAGGCGTGAGCTCACGGAATGTTTGAAGTGTATAAATAGTTTAATTGCGGGGCTAGGCGGATGTTTAATGTGTAAGGCTATATGATTGTGTTGTTTTAGGTTATTTCCTACGCTGTGTTACTTGTTGTCTATATGGTGTTTTTTTTGTGTTGTTTGTGCGTTTCAATAAGTGTTTGCAGATAATTGGTGGGGCATGGCATTTGGTTGTGCCCACCCTTTTCACAAGGGCGGGCAACCGTTGTCAGGTGGGGCTGGAGCGGCCGGTCATTTCTCTGGCCATTTCAGTGGCGTAACCATCGGTCATGCCAGCGATAAAGTCGATGATGCGCATAAACGAACGATGCAATGGCCAGTGTGGATCGGGGGCGTTATTACCCAACAAATCGAGGATGCGGCGGTTCTTGAAGGAAGGCGCGCGTCCGCCATGCTGTTCCAGCGCTGCGCCGCAGAAGGCATTGAGCAGGATTTCGAGGGTGGTATAGGCGCCGATTTCGTGCAGGGTCTTGCGTTTGTCCTGGAAGATTTTCTTGCGCGCCATGTCTTTGGCATCCAGCACGCAGCGCTTTGCCGGGCCGTGCATATGCTCGACCAGATCCCCCGGCAATGTACCTGCCAGCAGCGCATCCTGCTGTTCGACAAAGGCCTGTGCCGCAGCGTTGGTCAGATGCTCAATGGCCTTGCCACGCAGGATCGCCAGCTTGCGGCGCTCTGAGTCCCTTGGGCCGAGCTGGCGATAGGTTTGTGGCAAGTCATCGCCCACCAGGTCCAAGAGCAGGGCTTCGACTTCCGCGTATTGCAGCAGATCCATCTCCAGACCATCTTCAAGATCGATCAACCCGTAACAGATGTCATCGGCTGCCTCCATCAAGTACACCAAGGGATGGCGCGCCCAACGCTGGTCTTCTATTTGTGGCAGCCCCAGCTTGTGGGCAATACCTTCGAGCAGGTGCAGCTCACTTTGATAGCAGCCGAACTTGTGCTTTTTATAGCCCAGCGAGTCGGCGTGGCGTGCTGTCCAGGGGTACTTGAGAAAGGTGCCCAGGGTTGCATGGGTCAGGCGGGTGCCGCCGTCGAACTGGTGGTACTCAAGCTGTGTCAGCACCCGAAACCCCTGGGCGTTGCCTTCAAAACTCAAGAAATCATTGCGCTCAGCGTCACTCATGTCATCCAGCCAGCCACGTTTGGCTGCTTGTTCAAACCAGTTGCGAATGGCGTCTTCCCCGGAGTGACCAAAGGGCGGGTTGCCAATGTCATGTGCCAGGCAGGCCGATTGCACCACCATGCCCAGATCGGCGGGGTCGCACCACTCAGGCAGGGCGCTGCGGATTGTTTCGCCCACGCGCATGCCCAGCGAGCGACCGACGCAGCTGACTTCGAGTGAGTGGGTGAGCCGGGTATGGATGTGATCGTTACTGTTGACCGGATGAACCTGGGTCTTGCGTCCCAGGCGGCGAAATGCGCCCGAAAAGATAATCCGGTCGTGGTCTTTGTGAAAAGGGCTGCGTCCGAGTTCTTCCGGGCTGTGGTGCGGTTTGCCGAGGCGTTCGCGATTAAGCAGGGTTTGCCAATCCAAGGCGCAGTGCTCCGTTAATGACTGATCACGCAGCTTATCGCTTCTGGGCAGTATTCTGTAGTCGCTGGCGAAGGCTGCGTTGGGCTACGCAGCAACCCCCGTCCTTGTCATTGCAACGAAGGTCCTACGGCCCCTGCCGCAGTCTGCGGCAGCGGCTACAGAGCATCAGCCTCAAGGCTTGCGCGTGGCCTGTATGACCATTTTGATCAGTGGCAACAGGCCGGTAGTCAGCCCAATCCAGCGAGAGGTGCCGTCAGTGCTTTTGCTTTTGGCGCCTCTACCGGTCAGAAAACCGAGCAGGGTGACAATCCCGACCCCCCACAAGGGAGCGTGCTTGATCCCCAGGGTTTCTTGCCAGTTACTGGTCATCCCGCGCATTTTTTGCAACGGTTGCAGCAGCTGTTGCGATTCATGACGAATCTCTTGGCGGTGCATTTCCATACGCAGGCGAATCAAGGTTTTGCGCAGTTCCTGGCGTGAGGCGTTTTTCGGCAATTCAGGCAGGCTCATGGCAGCAAACGCTCGCGGTCTTTGGCCAGCTCTTCGAGCGTGGCGTTGAAAGGAGAGGACTCGTCGAACACCGCCGCTTTAAGACGCAGCCCGCAGAAAACCGCGGCCAGCGTATAAAACAGACAAAGCCCGAGGATCCCGCTGATGCGGTAACTGTCCCAGAGCAGAATCATCACCAGCGCCGACAGCCCGATCAGCAGCAGTAACCCGAACACCAGTGCCAGCCCGGCAAATAACAACAGGCTGACAGTGCGCGCCTTTTGCTCTTGCAGTTCGATGCCCAGCAGTTCGACATGGCTGTGCAACAGACCTAGAAACGCGGCACCCAGGCGCCGCGGTGAGGAACGGGGGGAGCCGGATTCGTCTGTCATATCAGCGCCGAGTTGCCAGCAGACCAATCAAAAAACCTACGCCAGCTGCAATACCCACGGACTGCCAAGGGTTGGTCTGAACGTAATCTTCAGCAGCCACCACGGCAGCCTGGCCACGTTCTTGTAGAGACCCTTTGGTTTCTTCAATGGTTTCACGAGCTTTAAGCAGGCTTTCCTTGATCTGTGCGCGCAGCTCTTCAGCCTGATCACCGGCCAGGGAGGCGGAGTGCTCCAGCAGCCTTTCAGTGTCGAGCACCAGAGCCTGGAAATCGGCCATCAATATTTCTTGAGCATTCTTTGCTGTTTTGCGGGCCATGATTAACTCCGTTAGTGGCTTGATGATCGTTCGAGTGTAGGCCTTCGGTGAAGGTTCACTCGCTTCTCTGACATTACATGGGCTATCGGGATGCACATGCCAGAGAGGTTTATTTTGATACAGGGGTAAAACCTTACCTTAAATCATTCGTTTTCGCGGGAGGTTGCTGCATCACGCGAGTCAGTGCTTTCAAAGCAGCCTTCCAGCAAGTGATAGCGGTTATGACGCACTTCATCCACCCTGCGTTGCACGGTTTTTTCTGGCAGGCCAAGCATGACCAGTGCGTGGGAGGCGAGCATAAGGCTCGACTCCAGGAGTTCCGGCACCACTTCCGTGGCCCCGGCGGCTTTGAGGTCGGCGAGTTGGCTATCGTCGCGGGTTCTGACCAGGATCGGGACCTCGAGGGTTATCAGTCGAGCCTCCTTGAGCACGCTCATGGCCACCTCGGTATTGTCTACGGCAATCACCAGCAGTCGCGCGCGATCAAGGCCTACGGCTCGCAGTAAATCACCCCGCCGGGCGTCGCCGTAATGCACACTGCTGTGCGCTTTGGCTGCTTCCTGAATTCGATCAGGGTCGTAGTCCAGTGCGACAAAGTCCTTGTGCTCGCGGCTTAGAAAACGCCCGATGGACTGGCCTACTCGGCCATAACCGCACATCACCACGTGGTCGTGCAGCTCGGCACTTTGTGCGGTAATTTCCTCCAGTTCGGCTTCTTCGTAGGATTGGCGGTGCAAACGGGCTGCGATTTTTGGCGCGGCCCTTAGCAACAAAGGCGTCAGCAGCATTGAGCAGAAGGTGGCAGCCAGCAGGTAGGCGGCAAAATCGGGCGGGATCAGGGAGTTGAGTTGCATCTGCGCCATCAGTGCAAAACAGAATTCGCCGCCCTGGGCCAGCGCCAGACCACTGCGCCAGGCCGTTTCACCGTCGCTGCCGCGCAGTTTGACCAGTATTGCCACTACTGCGCCCTTGATCAGCATCAGGGCCACAGTCAGGCCCAAAATCAGGAGGCCGTGGTGGACGAAAAGTTGCAGGTCAATCAGCATGCCGATGCTGACAAAAAACAGGCCCAGCAAGATGTCCCGGAATGGCCTGATATCCGCTTCGATCTGGTGCCGGTAGTGGCTTTCACCCAGTAGCATCCCGGCAAGAAACGCGCCCAGTGCGGGTGACAGCCCGAGCAGATGGGTGAGCCATGCGGTAAGCAGTACGATCACCAGCGCCAACAATACGAACAGCTCGGCGGAGCGTGATGCGGCCACTTCGTGGAACAGGCGCGGCAGCAGAAAGCGGCTGGCAAACAGCAACCCGAAAAATAAAATTACCGTTTTACCCAAGGTAACTGGCAAGGCCCAATACCAGGCCTGATCGCTACTGCCTGCGAATACGGGCACCAGGGTGAGCAACAGCACCGCGACAACGTCTTGAAACAGCAACACGCCAATTGCGTTCTGGCCGTGGCGACTGAAAATTTCACCCAGGCTGGTGAGTTCTTTGCTGACGATTGCCGTGGACGAAAGCGCGAGCCCCGCACCGAGCAAAAACGCGCCGCTAAAGCTCATTCCAAACCCATACAACAGACCGCCCAGAGCAATTGCACAGCACAGCACTTGCAGGCTGCCGAGCCCAAACACTACCCGGCGCAGCTTGAGCATCTTGGGCAGAGAGAACTCCAGCCCGAGGGAAAACAGCAAAAACACCACCCCAAGTTCTGCCAGGTCGGGCAAGTCCGGGCTGTCGTTGATCCAGTCCAGTGCGGTAGGGCCAACTAACAGGCCGACACACAAATAACCCAGCACCGGCGGCAACTTCAGGCGCCGAAAGAGGGCAATAACCACCAGCGACGAGGCCAGAATGATGAGTAGATTGGCAAACACGAAGACTTCCCTGTCAGGTCGGGTAAAAAGGTCGCGAGCATCCGGCAATTGAGAAGGGCTGTCGCTGATGTGGGTCAAGCGTAGTCGCAAGGAGCGTAATAGAGCGATTGTATTGCAACATCAGTGAAGTGACTGGTGGTATCTGCTACGGGTCGACGTCGCCCGGCAAGGCTCCTAAGATGAACACTTTATTACTTAGGTCGTTATTTATGCCTCCCGAATGTCAATTGTTCGGCACCTTGGGCTGCCACCTGTGTGAGCTGGCCGAAGCGATTCTAATGCCTTTGGTTGAGCATGGGTTGATGGTCGAACTGGTCGATATCGCTGACAGCGACGCGCTGTTTGAAAGTTACGGTCTGCGTATACCCGTATTGCGTCGGGTAGACACGGGCCAGGAGTTGGACTGGCCTTTTGATGCTGAGCAAGTGGTGAACTTTCTCGGATAAACCCCGGGTCTTTGCGCGATAATCGCCGGCTGCATTTATCGTCCGAGTTCCTCTATGTCGCCCCAGCCTTTCAACGCCGCCGAGCATCAAGCCAGCACTTTGTATCTGCCGCCAGGCAGCTGGCTGACGGTGCTCGACTGTCTGTGTGAGCATTTTCGCGCCATCAGCCGCGACCAGTGGCTCGACCGTATTGCCCGTGGCCGGGTCCTGGACGCTAATGGCGCGCCGATCAGCCCACAGTTGGCCTATAAAGAAGGCCTGCGCATTCACTATTTTCGCGAAGTGCCCAACGAAACACCGATCCCGGTGCAAGAAACCATCCTGTATGCCGATGAGCATCTGGTTGTGGCCGACAAGCCGCACTTTCTGCCGGTGACCCCGGCGGGCGAGTATGTTGAGCAAACGCTGTTACGACGCTTGATCCGAACGCTGGATAACCCGCATCTGGTGCCGTTGCACCGGATCGACCGGCATACAGCGGGCCTGGTGCTGTTCTCGGCTAACCCGCAGAGTCGTTCGGCGTATCAGTCGTTATTTCCCACTCGAAAAATTGAAAAACGCTACGAAGCCATCGCTCGGGCCTTGCCTGATCTGGCACTGCCGCTGGTGCATAAAAGCCGCTTGGTCGAAGGTGAGCCGTTTTTCCGGATGCAAGAAGGGCAGGGCGTCAGCAATACCGAAACCTTGGTCGATCTCTGTGAGAAAAATGGTGATTTGTGGCGTTATGCGCTGTACCCGGTCACCGGGAAAAAACACCAGTTGCGGGTGCATATGGCGGCACTGGGGGCGGGAATCTGCAATGACCCGTTTTACCCCGAGGTACTCAAGGATGCTGTCGATGACTACGCCAACCCGCTAAAGCTGCTGGCCCAGAGCTTGCGCTTTGTCGACCCGCGGATGGGTGAAGAACGTTTTTTTGAAAGCCGGATTCAGCTGGACTGGTGAGCGGATCTCTGGATGTGTGGGAGCGAGCAAGCTCGCTCCCACAGCAGGTTTACAGCTCTTTGACGGTACGAATCTGGTCTTTATTGATACGGGTTTCTTTGCCGTCCAATTGTTTGAACTGGTAGAAGCCCGAAGCGTCATCGTATTTTGGCGCGTCGACTGTCTGGATTTCACGGCCGTCGTTAAGCGTGATCACTGAAGGCGAAGAGCAGCCGGCAAGGGCAGCCAGGCCAGCAGCGAGCATAAGGGCGGCGAGAGTCCGGTTAGTCATGGTGTATCTCCAACAAGTGAATGTGCTGTTATGGATTAACTGTCCCTGAGACGTATACATCGTCTGCAAGTTCCATTGCTAGTGTCGCGCGGACACCTGCGCGGATTATTTCAGGAAGTCCGCCGTATTGAAATTAGTCAGTCGAGAGTCATTGTCCGCGCATTGCCAGGCCCGAGCATTGAGCTGCAGCATGATTTTGCGTGGACTGCGTTCGCCCCTCGCCCATGCAGCTTCGAAGGCGGGTGCCAGTGCAGTCGGGATCACGCACAGCAGCGGCTCCCACTGTTCGCCGTGACGCACCATCAACGGTTGATCGGGGTGTTCGCCAGCCGCGCCAAGCAGTGCGCCGAGCAAGTCGCTGTCCATGTTGGGTACATCACACGGCAACACCAGCAAGTGTGAATGCTTGGCCGCGGCCAGACCCACTCGGATCCCCGCCAGAGGGCCGTCAAAATCTTCATTGCCATCACTGACTAACTGGTCGGCATATTCTGCGTACCGGTCGTGGTTGCGATTGCACGAAATGATCAGATCATCGGTCAGCGGGCGAGCAATGCGCTGTACGAACTCGATCAATGGTTTGCCCTGCCACGTCACCAGGCCTTTGTCCTGACCGCCCATACGCTGGCCGCGTCCGCCTGCCAGCAGCAAAATGGAGCATTGAAACTGGTGCATAAAGGACTCCGCGCAACCAGCAAAAAGAAGGGCTGTGATATAACACCGGGCTGTTTCTCCTACAACTGGACCTCGTCTATGAAAGCCAAGGTTGATGCACCTTTCGTACCTTTAAATATCGCCGTTCTGACCGTCAGTGATACCCGGACTCTCGAAACCGATACTTCTGGCCAGGTCTTTGTCGACCGCCTGAGTGATGCCGGGCACAACCTGGCTGCTCGGGTGCTGCTCAAGGATGACCTGTATAAAATCCGTGCCCAGGTCGCGACCTGGATTGCCGAGGATGAGGTGCAAGTGGTGCTGATCACTGGCGGCACAGGGTTTACTGCACGCGACAGCACGCCTGAAGCCGTGAGTTGCCTGCTGGATAAACAGGTTGATGGCTTTGGCGAGTTGTTCCGTCAAATTTCGCTGGCTGACATTGGTACGTCGACCGTGCAGTCCAGGGCCTTGGCCGGTTTGGCCAACGGTACGCTGGTGTGCTGCCTGCCGGGTTCGACCAACGCGGTACGCACCGGTTGGGACGCAATTTTGGCCGAGCAACTGGACTCACGCCATAGCCCTTGTAACTTCGTCGCCCACTTGAAGCAGGCACCGGCCTGTGAAACCCGTGGGTAAGCCAGGCCGTACGGGCGAGCTGATGCCCGTCGAAGTGGCTTTGGCGCGCTTGCTGGCGTTGGCCGAAGCTGCGCCGATCCGCGATACCGAGTCGGTGCTGCTGGCAGCCAGTGCTGGCCGGGTGTTGGCCCATGACCTGATTTCAAGCCTTGATCTGCCACCGTGGCCTAACAGTGCGATGGACGGTTATGCGCTGAATGTGGCCGATTGGTCGGGTGAGCCGCTAGCGGTCAGCCAGCGTATTTTTGCGGGCGCGGCGCCAGAGCCCTTGGCTCCCGGGACGTGTGCGCGGATCTTTACCGGCGCGCCTGTGCCTGAGGGGGCGGACTGCGTCGAAATGCAGGAAAACGCCCAGGTGCAGGCTGACGGTCGTGTGGCCTTTACTCAAGCCTTGCATGCCGGTCAGAACATTCGCCCACAAGGGCAAGAAACCACCATTGGCGAAGTAGTCCTGTCGGCAGGCACCCGTTTGGGGCCGGTTGAACAGGGGCTGGCCGCTTCCCTGGGTTGCGCCACGCTGCAAGTGATTCGTCGGGTCAAAGTTGCCGTGTTGTCGACGGGTGATGAGTTGGTTGAGCCGGGTCAGCCATTGGGCCCTGGGCAAATCTACAACAGCAACCGCGTATTGCTCTGCAGTTGGCTGACGCGATTGGGGTGTGAAGTGGTCGATGCGGGGATTTTGCCCGATGACTTGCCTGCGACCCGTCAGCGCTTGGGTGAGCTGAGTGCGGTTGACCTGATTTTGTCTACCGGCGGGGTGTCGGTGGGCGAGGCCGATTATTTGGGCGTTGCTCTGCGCGAAGAAGGCGAGCTGGCCTTGTGGAAACTGGCAATCAAACCGGGAAAACCCCTGACCTGTGGGCATTTCCGCGGCGTGCCGGTGATTGGTTTGCCGGGCAATCCGGCCTCGACCCTGGTTACTTTCGCGATGCTTGCACGACCTTACCTGCTGCGCCGTCAGGGCGTGCAAGCGGTCGAACCGCTGAAGTTCCAGGTGCCAGCCGGTTTTGTATGGCCCAAGCCGGGCAATCGCCGCGAGTACTTGCGCGGTCGCTTGGAGCAAGGGCGTGCGCTGATCTACAAGAACCAGAGTTCGGGCGTGTTACGCAGCGCGGCCTGGGCCGACGGGCTGGTGGAAGTGCTCGAAGAGCGCACCCTGGTTGAAGGCGACTGGGTGGGCTTTATCCCGTTGAGTGAAGTGCTGGGTTGACGCCTTGTGGGGCGGAGAACTTGTAGCAGCTGCCGTAGGAACGAGGCTGCGTTCGGCGACGTAGTCGTCGCGAAATCAGGCACTGCGGTGTGCCAGTAAAACCCAGCTCTCAGAGTTTACGACGACTACGTCGCCGAACGCAGCCTCGTTCCTATGGCAGCTGCTACGAAATCGGCGCGCGCCCATACCTGTCGCTCAAACGCACGATATCGTCTTCGCCCACGTACTCGCCGCTTTGCACTTCGATCATCACCAGATCAACCGCCCCGCAGTTGCTCAGGCGATGAGGGCTGCCGGGTTTGATAAAGGTGGACTCGTTGGTATCGAGGACAAAATCGAGGTCGCCGTTGGTCACCTGCGCCCTGCCGCTGACCACGATCCAGTGTTCGCTGCGGTGCTGGTGCGTTTGCAAGGACAGCGCGGCCAGAGGTTTGACCACGATGCGCTTGATCTTGAACCCCGGGCCTTCTTCCAGCACGGTGTAAGTCCCCCACGGGCGGGTCACGGTGCGGTGCAGGCGATAAGCATCGTGGCCCTGAAGCTTGAGCGCCTGGGCAATATATTTAACGTCCTGGCTGCGCTTGGCATCGGCGACGAGCAGCGCATCCGGTGTGTCGACAATGATCAGGTCATGCAGGCCCACCCCGCCCACCAGACGCTTGGGTGAATCGATGTAGCAGTTATGCACGTCGTGCAGCACGTGTTCGCCATTGCACTGGTTGCCATTGGCGTCTGCCGGGCTCAGTTCGCGTACCGCCTGCCAGGAGCCGATATCGCTCCAGCCCAGTTGGCAGGGCACCACGGCCACTTTTTGTGAATGCTCCATCAGTGCGTAGTCGATAGAGATATCGGGCACCAGGGCGAAGCTCGGGCTATCCAGTTCGAGGTGGCGCTGCTGTTGGCCCTGGAACACCTGGCTGTGTTCCAGGCAATGGATCACTGCGGCCAGTACCTCAGGCGCGTGGGTCTTGAATTCGCGCAGCACGCTGTCGACGCGCATGCAGAACATGCCGCTGTTCCACAGATGCAGGCCGCCATCGAGGTAGTCCTGGGCCGTCCGGGTGTCAGGTTTTTCAACAAACTGCGCCACTTCAAAGCCGCCACTGCTCAGCGCCGGGCCTTTCTCGAGATAGCCGAAACCGGTTTCGGCTCGGGTTGGCAAAATGCCGAATGTTACCAGCCAGCCCCGGTCAGCCAATTGCCGGGCACTGTCGACCGCCTGACCGAAGGCCGCGATGTCGGTGATCAGATGGTCGGCGGGCAGCACCAGCAGTTGTGCATCGCCACCGTAGCGTTGCGCCACCTGCAGGGCGGCGGCGGCAATCGCCGGGGCAGTGTTGCGGCCGAAAGGCTCAAGGATAAAATCCAGCTCGACGCCGCAGGCATTCAGTGGGCGGTAATCGTCGAGCGTGCGGAAAAAGACGTCGCGATTGGTCACAGTCAATAATTGGCCGACATCAGGTAGGCCGATTGCACGACTGAAGGTCTTTTGCAGCAGGCTCTGGCCGTCTGGCAGGCACATAAAGGGCTTGGGCATGGCTTCACGCGACACTGGCCACAGCCGGGTGCCAGCGCCACCGGCGATGATGCAGGGAACCAGTGTGCTCATTCAGAACGCCTCTAGAATCATTGAATTGCTGTCAGACGTTGAAGTCTGACGGGTTCTGCGGCTTTGATCGACCTGTGGTTGTTAAATCATGACGGTATGGGTCTTTCTGCTCTGGCTGTTGTCCAAGCATTCAGGCCGTTTATGACGAGGGATGGAGCATGAGTTCAGGTAAGGCGTTTTTGATTTTGCATGGCAAGCAAGCCCTTAACGAAGAGGTGCGGGCGGCCGTTGAGCATCAGCGTGCGGCAGGCTGGGAGTTGGCAGTACGCCTGACATGGGAGGCCGGGGATGCACAGCGTCTGGTGCGCGAAGCGCTGGATGCTGGCTACACCCATCTGATCGCTGGCGGCGGTGATGGCACCTTGCGCGATATTTGTGAGGCCATGGCGCTGGCCGATACCGAAGCCAGTCTGGGGCTGTTGCCGCTGGGCACTGCCAATGATTTTGCGCGAGCGGCAGGTGTATCGCTGGAGCCCCACGAAGCCCTGGCCTTGCTCGATACGCCTGCCCGGGCGATTGACCTGGGGGAGGTCGGTGGTCAGTTGTTTTTGAACATGGCCACCGGAGGCTTTGGTAGCCAGGTGACGGCGAATACGTCCGAAGACTTGAAAAAAGTCCTGGGCGGCGCGGCCTATCTGTTTACCGGCCTGTCGCGCTTCAGTGAGCTGCACGCGGCGTACGCCGAGTTGCAGGGCCCCGATTTTCACTGGAAAGGCGAGCTGCTGGCGCTGGGAATCGGCAACGGTCGCCAGGCGGGAGGCGGGCAAGCGTTGTGCCCTGAAGCCCTGGTCGATGATGGCTTGCTGGACATCAGTATCTTGCCTGCGCCCCAGGAAATCGTAGGCACCCTGAAGAGTCTGATGGCAGAGGGTTGGGGGCTGGATAATCTGTTTGTTCGGGCGCGCCTGCCCTGGATTGAAATCAAGGCTGCCGAGGGTCTTTCAATGAATCTCGATGGCGAGCCGCTTGAGGGTGACGCCATGCGCTTTACGGTGCGCAAGGGCGCCTTGAAGGTTCATTTGCCGGTGGGGTCGCCATTGCTGGGCCAGTGAAGCGTTGCGGGATAGTTGGTGGCTATCCGATATCAAGGTTGCGGGAATTCGGCCGATAAGGTTGGTCATCAAGTTCCTACGCTCAGGAGTTACTCATGGCCGGCATCCTCGACACGGTAGACCAGCGCACTCAGTTGGTCGGTGCAAACCGACTGGAACTTCTCATGTTCCGCCTGGCAGGTCGGCAGCTATTCGCGATCAACGTATTCAAGGTGCAGGAGGTTCTGCAACTGCCGAAACTGACCCTGATGCCACACCGCCATCCCCATGTCTGTGGCGTGGTCAATTTGCGCGGCAAAACCCTGCCAGTGATCGACCTGTCCCGGGCTATTGGCATGCGTGCTCTGGTGCCAGGCCCAGACAGCACCATCATCGTGACCGAGTACAACCGTTCGGTGCAGGCCTTCCTGGTGGGCGGGGTCGACCGCATTGTCAATATGAACTGGGAGGCCATCCTGCCACCGCCCACCAGTGCCGGGCGCCAGCATTACCTGACCGCTATCAGCAATGTTGATGACCAATTGGTCGAGATCATTGATGTGGAGAAAGTCCTGGCTGAAATCGTGCCGTACAACGCCAAGGTGTCGCGGGAGAAGCTTGCTGATCCGATCTTTGAGCAGGTGCGGGGGCGTGAAGTGCTGCTGGTCGACGACTCCAGCGTGGCCTTGGCGCAACTGCGCGAAACGCTCTCGCAACTGGGGATCAAAATGCACATCGCCAGCGATGGTCTTAAAGCATTGAACATGCTCAAGGGCTGGGCCGACACCGGTCAGGTCATGACCGACAAGCTGCTGATGATATTTACCGATGCCGAAATGCCGGAAATGGATGGCTATCGGTTGACCACTGAAATTCGCAACGATCCGCGTTTGCGCAGCCTGTATGTGGTGCTGCATACCTCGCTGTCTGGCAGCTTCAACGAATCAATGGTGAAAAAGGTCGGTTGCGACAATTTCCTGTCCAAATTCCAGCCGGACAAACTGGTGGATGTTGTGCGTCAGCGCCTGATGCTGGACCAAGTGCCTGCGTGAAGCTGCGTATCTTTGCATTGGTGATTGGCTCGTATATTGTGGCCTTTTTTTACCCTGCAGGGAGCATGCGTCATGCTGCGTCTAAGCGCGCTTTATCGTTTTCCACTGAAATCCGGCAAGGGTGAAAGCCTGCCTCAGGCCCGGCTGGACAAGTTGGGGCTGGTCGGTGATCGACGCTGGATGCTGGTGGATGAAGCAAGCGGGCGTTTTCTTACCCAGCGTGCCGATCCAAAAATGAGCCAGCTGTCCGCGCTCTGGAATGCGGCAGGCGGTTTGACCTTGAATGCTCAGGGGTTTGAGGCGCTGGATGTGGCAGTGCCTGAGGTGGATACCGATCTGCGGGGCGTGACCATCTGGCGTGACACCTTGCGTGTGCCGGATGCGGGGGATGCCGCTGCCGACTGGCTAAGCCGCTTTGTGGAAAAACCGGTGCGGCTGGTGCACGTGCCACTGGAGCGGGCACGCACCACTCAGGCGGGCTATGGCCGTGATGATGACAAGGTCGCGTTTGCCGATGGCTACCCGCTGTTGCTGATTGGTCAGGCGTCTCTGGATGACATTTCACACAAGGTCGGACGACCTTTGGACATGCTGCGCTTTCGGCCCAACCTGGTGATTGAAGGCAGCGAGGCCTTTGCCGAAGACGGCTGGAAGCGCATCCGTATCGGTGATGTCGAGTTTCGCCTGGTCAAGTCCTGCTCGCGTTGCATCCTGACCACCGTCGATCCGCAAACCGGTGTCCGTGATGAGCAGCGTGAACCGCTGGCGACCCTGATGACCTATCGCAAGCAGGAAGAGGGCACCATGTTCGGTCAGAACCTGGTGAACGACAGCAATGGCGTGCTGGAAGTCGGGATGCCTGTAACGATTCTGGAATAACGCTACCTACCCCTGTGGGAGCGGGCTTGCTCGCGATTCAAGCGACGCGGTCTCTCATGCAGTCTGCATTGAGGCCATCGCGGGCAAGCCCGGCTCCCACAGGATTTGATTCCCCGCACACCTTCCGGTGTGCGGGTGGGCATCAGTTACTGATCATCAAAATACCGCTCATGCCAGTCCACCACGGGCTGTGGTGCGTTGAGTTTTTGGCCGTAGATCACCGAATAAGACAGCACGTTCTGCACGTACTGGCGTGTTTCGTCGAACGGGATACTTTCGATCCATACGTCGAACCCCAGATGGTTGGCACCTTTGAGCCATTGACGCACGCGTCCCGGCCCGGCGTTGTAGGCCGCTGAGGCCAGCACCCGGTTGCCATTGAACTGGCCATGTACCTGGCTCAGATAAGCCGCGCCCAACTGGATATTCTTGTCCGGGTTCAGCACCTGCTGCGGTGATGCCAGCGGGATATTGAATTTTCGTGCAGTCTCTTTGGCGGTGGCTGGCATCAATTGCATCAGACCACTGGCACCCACGCCGGAGCGGGCGTCATCCATAAAGGCGCTTTCCTGGCGGGTAATGGCGAATACCCAGCTGGAATGCAGGCCGCGGAGCTTGGCTTCACGCACCAGCGTGTCGCGGTGGGCCATCGGGAAGCGAATGTCCAGATCATCCCAGTACTGGGCCTGACTGATGGTTCGGATAGCCGGAAAATACCACTTCAGGTCATAGGCAAGCTTGGCTTGGGCGACCATCTCGTCGCGGTTGAACAGGCGGCTGACGTAGTACCACTCACGGCGACCATCGACGATTTGCCCGCGATCATGAAACTCCAGTGCGCGCTGCACACCTGCAGTGTTGCGTACTTTTTTGATCAGTTGCGGGCTGAGCATCAGTGGCTTGTTATTGAGCTGGTAAGGCGTTTGCGCCCGATCAGCGGCCAGGAAGCCATAGAAGTCGCGCTCGTTGGATACTTTTTTAAACAGCGCCAGTGCTTGTGGGTTCTTCGGTTCGGCCAGTTCAAGGCTGCGCGCTTGCCAGTAACGCCAGCGGCTGGTGGTTGCCAGATCTTGCGGAAGTTTGCGGGTCAACTGGTAAGCGTCTTCCCAGCGACCCAGGCGCAGCAGCAGGCGCAGGCGCCATTCGGTGACGGTGTTGTCACGCAACTCCGGGTCATACTTGGTCATGATGTCCAGCCCGCGACTGTCGTAGCGGCGGGCGAACGTCAGGCCGATTTCCCGGGCGATGGCGACTTTTTCGTCGCGCGAGAAATGCATATTGGTGGCGTAGGTGTCGAGCAGGGCTGCGGCTTTTTCCGGATCCTGGCGGGCCAGGCGGCGCAGGCCCAGGCCTACGGCGTCAGACATTGCCTCGCTGGCTGGGGCAAAGCGCGATGGCTGGCTCAGCATGTCGGGCTTTTGCGCCACATCAATCATCAGTCTGGCCTGTGGGCCCAGGGTATTGAGGCCATTGGCCAATGATGTCGCCAGGGCGTAATTGCGCGCCTCGGCAGCGAGCTTGACCCGCTGCCAGCGTTTTTTCTCGGTCAACTGACCTTCGGCGGCCCACTGGCTGAACAGCGCGTCGCAGGCTGCGGGCTGCGCTTTACCGACCAGCCACAGTTTTTCGGCGTTGGCATACCCTTCGGCCTTGCGGTTGTGTTGCAACTCATACTGGCCATTGAGGCAGTCCAGTTCGGTGAAATTCAGCTTGGGGTCGTAATACTTTTCGAAAGTAGCCCAGTCGCCACGGTCTGCCAGCCAGCGTAACCAGCGCAGTTTCATCCAGTTGGCTTGCGGCAGGTCGCCGTGTTCAGCCAAAAACTGCTCGATTTCGGTGTTGCTGGCTGACTTCAGGCGTGCGGTCAGCTCGTCATAGGCCAGGTAGGGTGTCAGCGGGTAAGTGCGCAGGGCTGAAGCATTCTGAAAATAAGGGCCGGAATCGCCTTTGGCCAGTGCGAGCTTGGCTTGGTCGTAGAGTTGGCGTTGTTGAGTCAGGTCTGCGCCGTGGGCGGCTTGCACGGCACAGCTAGTGAGAAGCAGGCAGGATAAAAAGTTGAAGAGACGACTGCGCATGAGGCTTCCGTACAGATAAAAAACGTGACGAGTGCGGGGCGGGCCAGCACTGATTGTTACGTAGCTTAGCCTTTTGCCAGCGGCGCGTGAAAGCCTTGCAGGCCAACGGGTGCAACTTGGCACTAAATGAAGGGAAGAGGGCACCGTACAAGAAATACCCGGCCGCCCAAGGGTACAAATCAGGTAGAATGCGCGCCCAGTTTTTGGAGAAGCTCATGACCCTGCTCAAATTCAGCGATGTGTCCCTTGCTTTCGGCTCTATGCCGTTGTTGGACAAGGTGTCCTGGCAGATCGCCCGTGGAGAGCGGGTGTGCATCATCGGCCGCAACGGTACCGGCAAGTCCAGCATGATGAAGCTGGTTAAAGGTGATCAAAAACCCGATGACGGCTCTGTTTGGCGCGCGCCCGGTCTCAAGATTGGCGAATTGCCGCAAGAGTTGCCGGTAGCCGACGAGCGGACCGTGTTCGACGTTGTGGCCCAAGGTCTGGACGGTGTTGGCGAGTTGCTGGCCCAGTACCATCACCTCAGCCAGAACATCGTCACCGATGCTGACCTGGACAAGCTGATGCACGTCCAGCAAGACCTCGAAGCCCGTGATGGCTGGCGCTTGCAGCAATTGGTCGACAGCACCTTGAGCCGTCTGCAGTTGCCGGCTGATAAAACCCTTGCCGAATTGTCTGGCGGCTGGCGTCGTCGCGTTCTGTTGGCACAAGCACTGGTTTCCGAACCGGATCTGCTGCTGCTCGACGAACCGACCAACCACCTGGACATCGGTGCAATCGCCTGGCTCGAAGAGGCCTTGATGGGCTTCCAGGGCGCGGTTCTGTTTATTACCCACGACCGTTCATTCCTGCAAAATCTGGCTACCCGGATTCTGGAACTGGACCGTGGCGGCCTGATCGACTGGAACGGCGACTACGCCAGCTTCCTGGTCCACAAGGAAGCCACACTGGCCGCGGAAGAAACCGCAAACGCGCTGTTCGACAAGCGTCTGGCCCAGGAAGAAGTCTGGATCCGCCAAGGCATCAAGGCTCGTCGCACCCGTAACGAAGGCCGCGTACGCGCCCTGAAGGAACTGCGTGTAGAGCGCAGCGAGCGTCGCGAGCGTACCGGTAAAGCCAACATCCAGCTGGACACGGCCGACAAGTCCGGCAAGCAAGTAATGGTGCTGGAAAACGTCAGCTTTGCTCACCCGGGTGGTCCGTTCCTGCTCAAGGACTTCTCGATGGTGCTTCAGCGCGGCGACCGTATTGGTCTGCTGGGTGCCAACGGTACGGGCAAAACCACACTGCTCAAGCTGATGCTGGGCGGCCTGGTGCCAACCGAAGGTACAGTTGAAGAGGGTACGCGCATCGACGTGGCTTACTTCGATCAGCTGCGTCATCAACTGGATCTGGAAAAAACCGTGATCGATAACGTGGCCGAAGGCCGCGACTTTATCGATATCGACGGCCAAAGCCGCCACGTGCTCAGCTACCTGGGCGACTTCCTGTTCAGCCCTCAGCGTGCCCGCACGCCGGTCAAGGCGCTGTCGGGTGGTGAGCGTGCCCGCCTGTTGCTGGCCAAATTGTTCAGCAAGCCAGCTAACCTGCTGGTGCTCGATGAGCCAACCAACGACCTGGACGTTGAAACCCTGGAGCTGCTCGAAGAGGTCCTGCTGACCTTCAAGGGCACTGTGCTGATGGTCAGTCACGACCGGGCATTCCTCGACAACGTGGTTACCAGCACTCTGGTATTCCAGGGCGAAGGCAAGGTTCGTGAATACGTGGGTGGTTATCAGGACTGGCTGCGTCAGGGCGGTTCACCGCGCCTGCTGGGCGTAACCGAGAGCAAGTCCGGCAAGGCCGACCTGAACTCGGCCGTGGTCGAGGCTGCACCGGCTCCTGTGGCGGCTCAGGCTGCTCCTGCGGCGAAAAAGAAACTCAGCTACAAGCTGCAGCGTGAGCTGGAAGCTTTGCCGGCTGATATCGACGCCAAAGAACAGGCGATTGCTGCTGTTGAAGCAGAAATGGCCGACGCTGGTTTCTATCAGCTGCCTGCTGCTAAAACCGCTGAAGTGATCGCCAAGCTTGAAAAGCTGCAAGGCGAGCTTGAGCAGCTGGTTGAGCGCTGGGCTGAGCTGGATGCCTGATTGACCCTGTGCTGAATTGAAAAAGCCCGGCCCTTTAACAAGGTGCCGGGCTTTTTTGTTGTTACATGCAGATAAACTTAATCAGGTTTTTTCAGGCTGACAGCCAGCACGTCGCACGGAGCACCGTGCAGTACGTCGTTGGCGGTAGAGCCCAGCAGCAGGGCAAGGCCGTGACGGCCGTGGCTGCCGACCACGATCAGGTCGCATTTTTGCGCTTTGGCCAAGGCGTGGATTTCCTGACGCGGCTGGCCGTAGTTAAGGTGGCAGTAATCCTTGTGCAACTGCGGGTACTTGGCGATCAGCCGCTCAAGGCGTTCCTTGGCCTGATCGAACTGTTGTTGTTGCAGTTGCGAGAGATCCATTGGCACGTCGCCGCCAAACGCCATCGCCATCGGTTCTACGATGTGTATCAGCGACAGTTTGGCGCCGTTGGCCTTGGCGCTTTCGCTGGCGCGGTTGATCACGGGGTCGCATTCGTCGGTCAGGTCGACAGCGACCAAAATATGTTCGTAGGGCATGTGGGGTGCTCCTGTAAATGGCGATCAGTTATGAGTATGGCCCTTTTCCAGAGCCTTGGTTCAAGTCCGGGTCACTCGTTTATCAAGTTATGAGAGTACAGATATGACGGTATGGATAGTGGTGTCAATCCTGGCACTGGTTCTCAGCCCTTTGGCCTGGTTGCGGCCTTCCCGGGGGCAAAGCGGGCGGATGGATTTGCGCATGGAGGCACGGCGCATTGGTTTGTCCATGCAGCTGGCGCCTCAGGAGTGGCCGCATTGGCTTGAGCCGCAGCCGCCCGGTTCTTGCGCGCAGTATCACCGCCCGCGCCGCAGTACTAAGCCTGATGTTTGGTGCTATTGGCAATCGGCACCGGGAAAATGGCTCAATCGCTGGCAAGAAGAATGTGAGGATGAGCGCTTGCTGGAGCAGTTCAAAAAGCTTCCGGCCAACGTCTATAAAGTTGAGGCCGATGGGCAAATGATCGTGCTGGTATGGGGCGAGAAGGGCGAGGCGCAAGTGCTGAAGGCGATTGATGAAGTGCTTAAGGCGCTGGCATGAGCACCTGCACACCCTGTGTGGGAGCTAGTCTGCTCGCGATGCAGGCGGTGCGGTCTATCAGTTACACCGAGGTGATGCGATCGCGAGCAGGCTCGCATCCCACAGGCGAAATGTGTTTTTGAACTGACTACCGGGTCGTTTTGTCATCATTGTTTTGGACAATTGACAATCGATCGCTTTTCCGTGAAGGTGTCGACACCCAAATCAAACGGGCGTATGAATTGAGTGTTTGTCATGTCAGACGACTCTCATTCAACCCCGATTATCGCGTTGGCGGGTGTGTCTGGCGTATTGGCATCAACCTTGACGCAAAGGTCAATGACAGCCAGACGCAGGCGTGCGACGTGTACTGTTCAGCTTCCATATCCTGGAGATCAGTTGATGATTTACGAAGGTAAAGCCATCACGGTTACGGCTCTTGAAAGTGGCATCGTCGAACTGAAGTTCGACCTCAAGGGTGAGTCCGTCAACAAGTTCAACCGTCTAACCCTGAACGAATTGCGTCAGGCGGTAGATGCGATCAAGGCAGATGCTTCGGTCAAGGGCGTCATCGTTTCCAGCGGTAAAGACGTGTTTATCGTCGGCGCCGACATCACCGAATTCGTCGAAAACTTCAAATTGCCGGATGCCGAGCTGATCGCTGGCAACCTGGAAGCCAACAAGATCTTCAGTGATTTCGAAGACCTCAATGTGCCTACCGTCGCGGCCATCAATGGCATCGCGTTGGGCGGCGGTCTGGAAATGTGTCTGGCTGCTGACTTCCGGGTCATGGCTGATAGCGCAAAAATCGGCCTGCCGGAAGTCAAGCTGGGCATCTACCCAGGCTTTGGCGGCACCGTGCGCCTGCCGCGTCTGATCGGCGTTGATAACGCGGTTGAGTGGATTGCCTCGGGCAAAGAAAACCGCGCCGAAGATGCTCTGAAAGTCAGCGCCGTCGATGCTGTGGTGACTGCTGACAAGCTGGGCGCTGCCGCGCTGGACCTGATCAAGCGTGCCATCAGTGGCGAGCTGGACTACAAGGCCAAGCGCCAGCCGAAGCTGGAAAAGCTCAAGCTCAACGCAATCGAACAAATGATGGCTTTCGAAACCGCCAAAGGTTTTGTAGCTGGTCAGGCGGGTCCAAACTACCCGGCACCGGTCGAAGCAATCAAGACTATCCAGAAAGCCGCGAACTTCGGTCGTGACAAGGCGCTGGAAGTGGAAGCCGCAGGTTTTGCCAAACTGGCCAAGACCTCAGCTTCGCAATGTTTGATCGGCTTGTTCCTGAACGATCAGGAACTGAAGAAAAAAGCAAAAATCTACGACAAGATCGCCAAAGACGTGAAGCAGGCTGCCGTTCTGGGCGCTGGCATCATGGGGGGCGGTATTGCCTATCAGTCGGCTTCCAAAGGTACGCCGATCCTGATGAAAGACATCAACGAGCACGGCATCGAGCAAGGGCTGGCTGAAGCCGCCAAGCTGCTGGTAGGTCGCGTTGACAAGGGTCGCATGACCCCAGCGAAAATGGCCGAAGTGCTGAATGGCATTCGTCCTACGCTGTCTTATGGCGATTTCGGCAACGTCGACCTGGTGGTCGAAGCGGTAGTCGAGAACCCGAAGGTCAAGCAAGCCGTACTGGCGGAAGTGGAAAATCACGTTCGCGAAGACGCCATTCTGGCTTCCAACACCTCGACCATTTCCATCAGCCTGTTGGCCAAAGCCCTCAAGCGTCCGGAAAACTTCGTCGGCATGCACTTCTTTAACCCGGTGCACATGATGCCCCTGGTGGAAGTGATCCGCGGTGAGAAGTCCAGCGATCTGGCTGTAGCAACCACCGTTGCCTACGCCAAGAAAATGGGTAAAAACCCGATCGTAGTTAACGACTGCCCGGGCTTCTTGGTCAACCGTGTGCTGTTCCCGTACTTCGGCGGTTTTGCCAAGCTGGTCAGCGCCGGTGTCGACTTCGTGCGCATCGACAAGGTCATGGAAAAATTCGGCTGGCCAATGGGCCCGGCGTACCTGATGGACGTGGTCGGTATCGACACCGGCCACCACGGTCGTGACGTGATGGCTGAAGGCTTCCCGGACCGTATGAAAGACGACCGTCGTTCGGCGATTGACGCTCTGTACGAGGCCAAGCGCCTGGGTCAGAAGAACGGCAAGGGCTTCTACGCCTACGAAGAAGACAAACGCGGCAAGCAGAAGAAAGTGGTTGATTCGAGCGTGCTTGAAGTACTCAAGCCGATCGTTTACGAGCAGCGCGACGTGAGCGACGAAGACATCATCAACTGGATGATGATCCCGTTGTGCCTGGAAACCGTGCGTTGCCTGGAAGACGGTATCGTTGAAACTGCAGCCGAGGCCGACATGGGCCTGGTGTACGGTATTGGCTTCCCGCTGTTCCGTGGCGGCGCTCTGCGCTACATCGACTCGATCGGTGTTGCAGAGTTTGTAGCACTGGCTGATCAGTACGCTGAACTGGGCGCGCTGTACCACCCGACGGCGAAGCTGCGTGAGATGGCCAAAAACGGCCAGAGCTTCTTCGGTTAAGCGCCCCATTAGAGTGAGAGTGAAATTATGAGCTTGAATCCTAGAGACGTGGTGATTGTAGACTTCGGTCGCACCCCGATGGGCCGCTCCAAGGGTGGCATGCACCGCAACACCCGTGCTGAAGACATGTCTGCGCACTTGATCAGCAAAGTGCTGGAGCGCAACAACAAGGTTGACCCGGGCGAAGTGGAAGACGTGATCTGGGGCTGTGTAAACCAGACCCTGGAGCAGGGCTGGAACATCGCGCGCATGGCGTCGCTGATGACCCAGATCCCGCACACCTCTGCTGCGCAGACCGTGAGCCGCCTGTGCGGCTCGTCCATGAGCGCCCTGCACACTGCAGCGCAAGCGATCATGACCGGTAATGGTGACGTGTTCGTGGTTGGCGGCGTCGAGCATATGGGCCACGTGAGCATGATGCACGGCGTTGACCCTAACCCGCACATGTCGCTGTACGCGGCAAAAGCCTCGGGCATGATGGGTTTGACCGCGGAAATGCTGGGCAAGATGCACGGTATTACCCGTGAGCAACAGGATGCCTTTGCCGTGCGTTCTCACCAACTCGCCCACAAGGCGACGGTAGAAGGCAAGTTCAAGGACGAAATCATCCCGATGCAGGGTTATGACGAAAACGGTTTCCTGAAAGTTTTCGACTACGATGAAACCATTCGTCCAGATACCACCTTGGAAAGCCTGGCGGCGTTGAAACCTGCGTTCAACCCTAAAGGCGGCACCGTGACTGCAGGCACTTCGTCGCAAATCACCGATGGTGCTTCGTGCATGATTGTGATGTCTGCCCAGCGTGCCAAAGACTTGGGTCTGGAGCCGTTGGCAGTCATCCGCTCGATGGCGGTTGCCGGTGTGGATCCAGCGATCATGGGCTATGGTCCAGTACCGGCTACACAAAAAGCATTGAAGCGTGCGGGCTTGAATATGGCCGATATCGACTTCATCGAGCTTAACGAAGCTTTCGCTGCACAGGCTCTGCCAGTGCTGAAAGATTTGAAAGTGCTCGACAAGATGAATGAGAAGGTTAACCTGCACGGCGGTGCCATCGCTCTGGGTCACCCGTTTGGTTGTTCAGGTGCGCGTATCTCCGGCACTTTGCTCAATGTAATGAAGCAAAATGGCGGTACCTTCGGGTTGTCCACCATGTGCATTGGTCTTGGCCAGGGCATTGCCACCGTCTTCGAACGCGTCTAAGCGTTGCGTTGATGGAAGCCGGGGCCTTGTGCCCCGGTTTTTGTTTTTAAGCGAGTTTATTTTTTTATTTGCAGAGGGGCCGCAACATGCCGCTACAACCTGGGCTCTATCAGCACTACAAAGGCCCGCAATATCGGGTATTCAGTGTGGCTCGCCATTCTGAAACCGAAGAGGACGTAGTGTTCTACCAAGCCCTGTATGGCGATTACGGCTTTTGGGTGCGCCCGCTGAGCATGTTCCTGGAGTCAGTCATCGTCGAGGGTGAACAAGTCCCGCGCTTTGCCCTGATTCAGGCCGAAACCAGCCTTTTTTCCCGGCCATAAGGCAAGGTCGCGCAGAACCCTGTGCTTGACCTCACCTTGTAGCCACTATATATAGCGGTGCCGCGTCAGGCGCGAACCGCCTTTCACTTCTAGAATTCAGGAATTTTCTGATCCATGGGCAAATCGCTGGTCATTGTGGAATCCCCGGCTAAGGCCAAGACCATCAACAAGTACTTGGGTAACGAGTACGTGGTGAAGTCGAGTATCGGCCATATCCGAGACCTGCCCACCAGCGGTTCGGCTAGCGCCAGCAAAGAACCGGCTGCCAAGCGTGGCAAGGCAGCGGCGGGCGAAGCGTCGGCCCTGTCGCCAAAAGAGAAGGCTCAAAAGCAGCTGATCTCGCGCATGGGCGTCGATCCCGAACATGGCTGGAAAGCCAAGTACGAGATCCTGCCCGGCAAGGAAAAGGTCATCGAAGAGCTGCGCCGGCTCGCCAAGGATGCTGACACCATCTATCTCGCAACCGACTTGGATCGCGAGGGGGAAGCCATTGCCTGGCACCTGCGCGAAGCCATTGGTGGTGATGACAGCCGCTACAAGCGCGTGGTGTTCAACGAAATCACCAAGAAGGCGATTCAGGAAGCCTTCTCCAAGCCGGGTGAGCTGGATATCAACCGGGTTAACGCCCAACAGGCACGCCGCTTTCTCGACCGCGTAGTGGGTTACATGGTTTCACCGCTGCTGTGGGCCAAGGTTGCCCGTGGCCTGTCGGCTGGCCGTGTGCAATCGGTCGCCGTGAAGCTGGTGGTTGAGCGTGAGCGCGAGATTCGTGCGTTCAACCCTGAAGAGTACTGGGAAATTCACGCCGACCTTGGTACTGCCAAGGGTGCGAAAGTGCGCTTCGACGTCGCCCGTGAAAAAGGCGAGGCGTTCAAGCCGCTGAACGAAGCTCAGGCCATGGCGGCGCTGGAGAAGCTCAAGGCTTCGAACTACAGCATCGTCAAGCGTGAAGACAAGCCGACCAGTAGCAAGCCGTCGGCACCGTTCATCACCTCCACCCTGCAACAGGCCGCGAGCAATCGTCTGGGCTACGGGGTGAAGAAAACCATGATGATGGCTCAGCGCTTGTACGAAGCGGGCTACATCACGTACATGCGTACTGACTCCACCAACCTGTCGGTTGATGCAGTCGAGATGGCGCGTACCTACATCGAAGGCGAGTTTGGCGCGGACTACCTGCCGCCAGCACCGAACGTCTATAGCAGCAAGGAAGGCGCACAGGAGGCTCACGAAGCGATTCGTCCTTCTGACGTAAACATGCACCCGAGCAAGCTGTCGGGCATGGAGCGCGACGCTGAGCGCCTTTACGAGCTGATCTGGCGCCAATTCGTGGCTTGCCAGATGCTACCGGCCAAATACCTGTCGACCACTGTCAGTGTGGCTGCCGGTGATTTCGAGCTGCGTGCCAAGGGCCGCATTCTGAAATTCGACGGTTACACCCGTGTGATGCCGCAAATTGCCAAACCGGGCGACGATGACGTACTGCCGGACATGGTCCAGGGCGACGTGCTGAAACTGATCGAACTTGATCCGAGCCAGCATTTCACCAAGCCGCCTGCGCGTTACTCTGAAGCCAGCTTGGTAAAAGAGATGGAAAAGCGCGGTATTGGTCGTCCTTCGACCTACGCCGCGATCATCGGGACCATTCAGGATCGTGGTTACGTGGCGTTGCATAACCGCCGCTTCTACTCCGAAAAAATGGGCGACATCGTTACCGAACGCTTGTCCGAGAGCTTCTCCGACCTGATGGACTACGGCTTCACGGCCGGTATGGAAGAGAACCTCGACGATGTGGCTCAGGGCGAGCGCGACTGGAAAAACGTGCTGGACGAGTTCTACGGCGACTTCAAGAAGAAGCTTGAAGTAGCGGCGGCGCCGGAAGGCGGGATGCGTGCCAACCAGCCAGTGATGACTGATATTCCATGCAAGGAATGCGGTCGTCCGATGCAGATTCGCACGGCTTCTACCGGTGTATTCCTGGGTTGCTCGGGTTACAGCCTGCCGCCTAAAGAGCGTTGCAAGGCCACCGTCAACCTGGTGCCGGGCGACGAAATCGCTGCGGACGACGAAGGCGAGTCCGAATCCTTGGTGCTGTTGGGCAAACACCGTTGCCCGATTTGCAGCACGGCGATGGATGCTTACCTGCTGGATGAGAAGCACAAGCTGCACATCTGCGGTAACAACCCGGATTGCGTGGGCTACGAAATCGAAGAAGGTAACTATCGCATCAAGGGCTACGAAGGTCCGAGCCTTGAATGCGACAAGTGCGGCAGCGAGATGCAGCTAAAAACCGGCCGTTTCGGCAAGTTCTTCGGCTGCACCAATGCAGAATGCAAAAACACCCGCAAGCTGCTGAAAAGCGGTGAAGCTGCGCCGCCGAAAATGGACCCGGTGAAAATGCCGGAGCTGAAGTGCGAGAAGGTCAACGACACGTATATCCTGCGTGACGGTGCTTCGGGGTTGTTCCTGGCAGCGAGCCAGTTCCCGAAAAACCGCGAGACCCGTGCGCCGCTGGTGATCGAGATTGTTCCGCACAAGGACGAGATTGATCCCAAGTACCACTTCTTGTGTGAAGCGCCGAAGAAAGACCCGGAT
Organism: Pseudomonas fragi; assembly: GCF_025426255.1. Lineage (GTDB taxonomy): Bacteria > Pseudomonadota > Gammaproteobacteria > Pseudomonadales > Pseudomonadaceae > Aquipseudomonas > Aquipseudomonas kulmbachensis. The sequence goes on from NZ_CP104861.1 coordinate 1,449,015, forward strand.
GGCCGCCCTGCAGTGATTCGCTACAGTCGCAAGACGAAAGAGCAGTACGTGCAGACGGAAGTAGACGGCAAGCCGACTGGCTGGCGTGCGTTCTACGACGGTAATAGCTGGAAGGTAGAAGACAAGCGTAAAGAAAAAGACGCTTGATCCGAGCTGGTAGCTGAATAAAAAACCGCGCAAGGGCTGCATGCCTTGCGCGGTTTTTTGTTGGTGCAAGGCCTTGTAGCAGCTGCCGAAGGAACGAGGCTGCGTTCGAGCGCGAAGCGGTCGTAAAACCTGAACATGCGGCCTCTCAGGTAGATTGCGGCCTCTGGTTTTACGACGGCTGCGCCGCCGAACGCAGCCTCGTTCCTTCGGCAGCTGCTACAGAGGGTTGTTAGTCCTTGCGCCAGCACAGCCTGATCCCTGAGACTGCACAACCTGCCTTTACCCTTTCGCTGTGGAGCGCCCGCATGGCTCACGAACTCTATACCCGCACTAATCAGAAGATCTATTTTGCAGGCCTGGCCCTTGAGGCGATGAACAAGGCGGGGGAGGGGCGAGCCATGAATGCTCAGGCTCTGGTTCAGGCTGAGCGCGAGTCGGCGGTGTTTCATTTGTATGGCGCGCTGCTGGGTTTGTGTCACGAGATAGCGGGCTTTTATCGCCTGCCCCAGGCCAATGCACCTCGGGTCGAGTTGCTGCTCACTCAGCAAGTGCTTGATCAGAAGGCTATTCCTGAGCTCGCAGAACTGGTTGAGTTGGCGCAAGCGCCGCAGACCTGGCTGGCGCAGCTGGTGGCCACCCATGCCGCGCTGTATCAGCCGCTGCAGGCGCCGAAAAAGGTCAAGGCGGATGTGTTCCAGCCTTTGATCGTTGCGGTCAACCTGGAAGACGAGGCGCCCCAGGCGTTGAGCCGCGAAACAATGGAGGAGTGGCGTCAGAACCTTAAAGGTCTGGCTATCCGGTTTCGTGACGGACTCAATGAGTGTTAAAGGTCTAAACCGAAACGGTACAGTCATTCATCAGTCTGTAATGCAAAGCGCTACAGATCCCGGGAATTTTCCACGGGATGGCTGATATACTCCCGCGCTTTCGTGGAGAACAAATTTATATGCCAACGTCCTTTCTAGAAATTGTCGAGTTGCCAGACGGCCGCATCGAGTTGCGCCGTGCTGAAGACGAAGGGTCTTTGGTAACGCTGAATTTTTCTGAAGATGCCAAGGCATTTCTTCAGGGTCAGCACGTAGAGGTGGCCAAAGCCATGCTCAGCGTTGGTGTGCAAATGGCGGGTCGACTGGCCGAAGGCGACCTCGAAAAAGACGATGGGCCGCGCATTCTTCATTAAGCGGCCCTGAACCGTGTGCCACAGCCAGGCCATTGCGTTCTGCACTGGCCCTGTGGCGGCGTCAGGTTTTAGCCCAAGCGAATATTCAAGCTTTGCCCGTGGCCTGTGCGTGCTGCGCTGATCAACTGTTGGCGTGCTGCGCTGTTCAGTGGGTTGATCCAGCTCACCACGGTGTGGCTGCGACCCAGGCGCAGCGCTTCGCAGGTGAGTTGCAAGGCGCTTTTATTGCCGTTGGGCTGCAGCAGCAAGATACGCTCGCGGTTCAGCCCGGCGTCGCGTAACCAGCTTTGAGTCAGGCTTGCAGGCGGTGCGATCAGTGTCAGCCAGCGGGCATTTTGTTGCTCGCTAAGTTCGCGCAGCATGGGAGCAAGCAGGTTCAGGCAGTTTCCGGCGGCACCGCGTAGCGACAGTTCACTGAATACTTCAGGTTCGGCGCTCCAGGGTGAGTCGAGCACGTCCTTGATCGCAGGGGCCATGGGTTGTGCCATGAACGCTTCGAACAGGGTGAGTTGTGCTGGCAGCGGTGTGTGTGGGAACTGCATGAAGCCTCCTTTAGCGGCGAATTACGCCGACGCTCAAGCCTTCAATGACCAGTTCCTGGTCTTTGAGGTTGACTTCAATCGGGGCGAATTCAGGGTTCTCGGCAATCAGCCAGACCTTGTTGCCTTCACGCTTGAAGCGTTTTACCGTGACTTCGTCGTCGATGCGGGCCACAACGATCTGGCCGTTACGGGCTTCACGGCAAGTGTGCACAGCAAGTAGATCGCCATCGAAGATGCCGACATCCTTCATGCTCATGCCTTGCACCCGCAGCAGGTAATCGGCTCGCGGATGGAAGAACGTCGGGTTGATGTTGCACGACTCTTCGACATGCTCCAGCGCCAGAATCGGGGCGCCTGCAGCCACCCGGCCGATGATGGGCAAGGTTGACTCGTCAGATTTGGCTTCGAAGCCAGGGATGCGAATCCCGCGCGAGGCACCGGGGGTCATCTCGATGGCACCCTTGCGAGCAAGGGCCTTGAGGTGCTCTTCGGCGGCGTTGGGGGACTTGAAGCCCAGCTCCTGTGCGATCTCGGCACGGGTGGGCGGGTATCCGTTGTCATCCAGGCATCGCTTGATGAAGGCCAGGATCTCAGCTTGGCGTGGCGTCAGTTTTAGCATATTGATCGCTCTGTCTTTTTATACAGTGACTGGGATTATATACAGTGAAGGCTTATTGGCAATCACCCATTTCCAGCAGTCCGCTGGACGGTCGTTGATACGCGGTGCGGCCCGTACTTTATCAGGTGGGGCCTGGCTGGCCGAGGCTGTGGTTAAATACGAAACCGCCCGGTCGCAAAACGAATACGTCATCTTGACTTTTTACAAGCTGAAACGTATGTTTCAAACAAGTGTTTAAATGTATGTCAGGCGGAGTAGTCATGGCCCAGTCGGAAACCGTTGAACGTATCCTTGATGCTGCCGAGCAGCTGTTCGCGGAAAAAGGGTTTGCTGAAACCTCATTGCGGCTGATTACCAGCAAGGCCGGGGTCAACCTGGCGGCGGTCAATTACCATTTTGGTTCGAAAAAGGCGCTGATCCAGGCGGTTTTTTCGCGTTTTCTGGGGCCTTTTTGCGCCAACCTGGATCGCGAACTGGAACGCCGTCAGGCCAAGCCTCAGGGCCGGCCCAGCCTTGAAGAGTTACTGGAAATGCTGGTCGAGCAGGCACTGGTGATCCAGCCGCGCAGTGGCAATGATCTGTCGATTTTCATGCGTTTGCTGGGGCTGGCGTTCAGCCAGAGCCAAGGTCACTTGCGACGTTATATTGAAGACATGTACGGCAAGGTGTTCCGCCGCTATATGTTGCTGGTCAACGAAGCTGCCCCGCAAATTCCGCCTATCGAATTGTTCTGGCGCGTGCACTTTATGCTGGGTGCGGCGGCGTTCAGCATGTCGGGGATCAAGGCATTGCGTGCCATCGCCGAGACCGATTTTGGCGTCAACACCTCAATTGAGCAGGTGATGCGCCTGATGGTCCCGTTCCTCGCGGCAGGCATGCGTGCTGAAAGTGGCGTTGTTGATCCTGCGATGGCTTCTGCCCAGCTTCGCCCGCGCAGTAAAACCGTGCCGGTTACCGTCAAGGTCTGACCTGCTGCGGGTGGGCGTGGCAGCTTTGTTCCGCTAAGCTAGCTGCCATGCCCAGCCCTGACTTATTCCCGTCTCTCATTTTTCCGCTGCCTCTCTGGAGTGCGGTGCGCAAGCCTGTGCCCGCGTATCCGGATCGGGTAATGAGCACTCTCTTTCTTAAGGATTTCCCATGAGTTCTGCCTTGCAAGGCTCCTTGATGGTGGACGTCGCCGGTACTTGGCTGACGGCCGAAGACCGGCAATTGCTGCGCCAGCCTGAAGTGGGCGGTTTGATCATTTTTGCACGCAATATCGAGCATCCGCGCCAGGTGCGTGAGTTGAGTGCGTCGATTCGTGCGTTGCGCCCGGACCTGCTGCTGGCGGTTGACCAGGAAGGCGGCCGGGTGCAGCGCTTGCGTCAGGGCTTTGTGCGCCTGCCAGCGATGCGTGCCATTGCCGATAACCCTAACGCCGAGTACCTGGCCGAGCAGTGTGGCTGGATCATGGCGACTGAAGTACTGGCCGTAGGGCTGGACTTGAGTTTTGCTCCGGTGCTGGATCTGGATTACCAGCGCAGCGCTGTGGTTGGCAGCCGTTCGTTCGAGGGCGACCCGGAGCGCGCAGCTACATTGGCCGGGGCTTTTATTCGCGGGATGAACGACGCGGGTATGGCTGCTACGGGTAAGCATTTTCCGGGGCACGGGTGGGCAGAAGCTGATTCCCACGTCGCCATTCCGACTGATGAGCGCAGCCTTGAGCAGATCCGCGCCCATGACCTGGTGCCTTTTGCGCGTCTGAGCAAGCATCTGGCAGCTGTCATGCCAGCTCACGTGATCTATCCGCAAGTGGACAGCCAGCCAGCCGGTTTTTCCCGGCGCTGGTTGCAGGACATCCTGCGCGGCGAATTGCAGTTTGACGGCGTGATCTTCAGTGACGACCTGTCGATGGCCGGCGCGCACGTGGTGGGTGATGCCGCCAGCCGTATTGAGGCTGCCTTGTCGGCTGGTTGCGACATGGGGCTGGTGTGCAACGACCGTGCTGCCGCAGAGCTTGCCCTCAGCGCAGCGCAGCGCTTGAAGGTCACTCCTTCGCCCCGGATCGCGCGCATGCGCGGCCAGGCCTGGGCCAGCACCGATTATCGCCAGAGCCCGCGTTGGTTGGTGGCGATGGGCGCTCTGAAGGATGCTCAGCTAATAGATTGACGGCATCCCTCAACCAGGGCTTAAGCAATTATTGGCGGTATAGGGCTGATCATCAGCCCTGCATCGTTTTGTAGCCGCTGAGGAGCGGAGCGAGGCTGCGATCGGCGACGTAGTTGTCGTGAGATCAGACGCTGCGGTGTGCCAATTAAATCCGGTGCTCAGGATTTGCGACTGCTGCGCAGCTGAACGCAGCCTCGTTCTACTCGTCAGCGGCTACAGAGATACTTCAAGCGTGGGAGCGAGCCTGCTCGCGAAAAACATTCGCGAGCAGGCTCGCTCCCACTGGGGCTTGACCTGGAACAGAGCATCCACTGGTTTATGTTTTACAGTGGAGTTCAGCGCTTCTCGGTTTTAGGCGGCAACGGTGCAAACAGGGCGTCGATGTCGTCGTCCTGGAGTTTCCAGTCTCCGGCGATTCGACCGTCCAGTACGCCTGCTGCCAAATCCGATTTTTCCTGCTGCAAGTGCTGGATTTTCTCTTCCACGGTGCCGCGGGCAATCATCTTGTACACAAATACCGGTTTTTCCTGGCCAATGCGGTAGGCGCGGTCGGTAGCCTGATTTTCTGCCGCCGGGTTCCACCACGGGTCGTAGTGAATCACCGTGTCGGCTTCAGTCAGGTTCAAGCCAACGCCACCTGCCTTGAGGCTGATCAGGAAGATTTGCAGCGTGCCACTCTGGAAGTCCTTGACCGGCGCGCGCCGGTCGCGGGTTTGCCCGGTAAGGATGGCGTAACGGACGTTGCGTTTTTTCAGTTCGATTTCGATCAGGGCAAGCATCGAGGTGAACTGCGAGAACAGCAAAATGCGCCGCCCTTCGGCAAACAGTTCTTCGAGCATCAGCATCAAGCTATCGAGCTTGCCCGAGGTGCTGCCTTTTTTCGGCGCAGTGTCGCTGACCAACCGCAAGTCGCAGCAGACCTGGCGCAGTTTTAGCAGCGCTTCCAGGATGATGATCTGACTGCGCCCGACACCTTTGCGGGTGATTTCGTCGCGCACTTTTTTGTCCATCGCCAGGCGCATGGTTTCGTATACATCGCGCTGCGCTTCATTGAGGTCAACCCAATGGATGATCTCGGTCTTGGGCGGCAGTTCGGTGGCCACCTGTTCCTTGGTGCGGCGTAGCAAAAACGGTTTGATCCGTGCATTCAGGTGTTGCAGGCGTTCGGCGCTGCCCTGGCGTTCGATGGGCACCCGGTAGTCGCGATTGAAGGCTTTAACGTCGCCCAGCCAGCCGGGGAGCAGGAAGTGGAACAGTGACCATAACTCGCCCAGGTGGTTTTCCAGTGGTGTGCCGCTCAGGCACAGGCGTTGCCGCGCAACCAGCTCGCAGGCAGCCTGGGTGGCCTTGCTGCCTGGGTTCTTGATGTATTGGGCTTCGTCCAGCACCAGCAAGTGCAAGGGCAGTTTGGCCAGGTGCTCGATGTCCTTGGGCAGCAAAGCGTAGGTGGTCAGGATTACGTCGTAGTCATTGAGGTGCGCAAAGTGTTTTTTGCGGGTGGCGCCATACAGCGCCAGCACCTTGAGCTGCGGGGTGAAGTGCGCGGCCTCGTCGAGCCAGTTGGGGATCAGGCTGGTGGGCATCACCACCATGGCCGGGCGATCCAGGCGACCTGCGTTTTTTTCGCACAGAATATGCGCCAGGGTCTGCAGGGTTTTGCCCAGGCCCATGTCGTCAGCCAGCACGCCACCGACCTCAAGCTGGCGCAGCGACTGCATCCAGCTCAGCCCTTCGAGTTGGTAGGGGCGCAGGTTGGCGTTGAGGCCCTCGGGCACTTCGACGCTGAAGTCCTTGATGTCACGCAGGCGCTGGGCAAAGCCGCGAATCTGCTCACCACCTTCCCAGCGCAAGGGCAGGGCATCCAGAGCGTTGAGGCGCAGCGCGTCGGCGCTTTTGATTCGCAGCGAGGTGGCATCCGGCTCGCCCAGATAGAACTCGTCCAGGGTTGCGAGTACCGGCTTTAAACGCCCAAACGGCAAGGCAACTTGCAGCGCGCCGTGGCCGCTGCCAGGGTTGGCCGGAATGTTTACCAGAATCAGTTCGTCATCTCGGCGCCGGGCAAGTTTCTCCGGGTTGAGGATGTCGTTGTGGGAGCGCATCAGGTTCAGCAGTATCGGCAGCAGGCTCAGGTGGCGGCCGTTGACGATAATCCCCAGTTCCAGGTCGAACCAGTCACGCTCCGGGGCTTCATCGACATTGGCGTACCAGTCTTCGACCGGGCTCAGGTCAAAGCCGAAGCCCTCATCGATCTGCAACTCCCAGCCTTGTTCGCGCAGGGCTTGCATCTGGTTGAGGGTGAAATTCAGCCAGGCACTGTCATTGACCAGCTCAAACAGCTCGCCGGCACTTTCGGGTAGCGCTTTGCTCTGGCGGGTGGCAATTTTGAAGCCCAGGCTGCGCAACTGCTCTCGGTAGACATTCTCGGTGTCTGGCTGGCGTTTGATCCGTAGGGTCTGCTGTTCCTGGCGCAGCAGAATGTCGGTGTTTTTTTGCCCGCTGACGTACTGGTCCAAGTAGTTGAACGACAATGCGGCGCGGTGCTGGATATAGCGTTGCATCTTGCCGTTGCGCGGTTCGAAGGCGCTGAACTCGGCGCTGGCCAGCCACAGGCGTGGCACTGGCTGGACATCGTCGACCAATTGCTCGGGCAGGTTGTTGGGGCGACGTGAGTCGAGTACGGCCTGGAGTTTCTCCAGAAGCTCGGCATCCTGAGCGGCGGCAGGGTAGTTCAAGGTTTCTTCAATCTTCAATAAGACGGCTGCGGTGTGCTTGCAATTGGTGCGTACCGGGCAGGTGCAGGTTGCGTCCACCAACAGCAGAGTGCCTTTGGCGGATTCGCGTAAATGTATGGTCTGACGGTAGGTGTTTTCGCCTGAGCCCTGACAGCTGGCGTTGATCATGCTGTCGCCGATCTGGACGATTCTGACGCGGTTTTCCTTGGCGTAGCGGCGGCCACGCTCAAGGCTTTGTTCTTTGAAGCGACTGACCCAAGTCGGTGCGAGCGGCTTGGTCAGTCGGGGTGTCTGGCTCAGGGGCATGGGTATTTCATTCAGGGCGACTTCGGCGTGAGGCGCTCAAACAGCGTCTCAATGTTATTGAAGCGTTCTTCTGGGCGCTCCATTGGCACCATGAACTTGAACAGGGTCGCGCCTTCGAATTTGTAACGGTTGGGTTGGCCCTGGATCAATTTGATCAGCACCATCGGATCAACCGGGGTGTCAGCCGCAAACTCGATTCTCCCGCCCTGTGGCCCGGCGTCGACTTTCTTGATGCCCAATTGCTCGGCCTGCAACTTGAGCAAGGTAATGCGCACCAGGTTCTTGGTCGGCTCGGGGAGCAGGCCGAAGCGGTCGATCATCTCGACCTGCAAGTCCTTCAGGCCTTCTTCGTCGGTGGCCGAGGCGATGCGTTTGTAGAGAATCAGCCGGGTATGTACATCCGGCAGATACGCCTCGGGGATCAGTGCGGGCACCCGCAGATTGATTTCCGGACCGCCACCCAGGGGCTGGTCGAGGTTGGGCTGTTCGCCCTTGCGGATTGATTTGACCGCACGTTCGAGCATTTCCATGTACAGGGTAAAGCCGACTGCCTGGATCTGGCCGCTTTGGCCGTCACCGAGCAGCTCGCCCGCGCCGCGGATTTCAAGGTCGTTGGTGGCCAGGACAAAACCGGCCCCCAGGTCCTGGGTGTTGGCGATGGCTTCCAGACGCTTTTGCGCGTCCCCGGTAATTTGCTGGCGTGGTGGTGTCAGCAGGTAGGCGTAGGCCTGGTGGTGACTGCGCCCGACGCGGCCGCGCAACTGGTGCAATTGCGCCAGCCCGAACTTGTCGGCGCGCTCGATAATGATGGTGTTGGCGCTCGGCACGTCGATCCCGGTCTCGATGATGGTCGAGGCGATCAGCACGTTGAAGCGCTTGTGATAGAAGTCGCTCATCACCTGTTCGAGTTCGCGTTCGCGCATCTGCCCGTGGCCGATGCCGATCCGTGCCTCGGGCACCAGTTCGGCCAGTTCGGCGGCGCATTTCTCGATGGTTTTTACATCGTTGTGCAGGTAGTAAACCTGCCCGCCGCGCAGCAGTTCACGCAGCAGGGCCTCTTTGACCGTGCTTTTGTTCTGCTCCATGACAAAGGTGCGTACCGACAATCGGCGCGCCGGTGGCGTGGCGATGATCGACAGGTCGCGCATGCCCGACACCGCCATGTTCAGCGTGCGCGGGATCGGCGTTGCGGTGAGGGTCAGGATATCGACTTCACTGCGCAGGGCCTTGAGCTGTTCTTTCTGGCGAACCCCGAAGCGGTGTTCTTCGTCAATGATCACCAGGCCGAGGTTTTTGATTTTGACGTCGTCTTGCAGCAGCTTGTGGGTGCCGATCACGATGTCGATCTTGCCTTCGGCCAGGTCGGCCACCGCGGCATTGATCTCTTTGGCTGACTTGAAGCGGCTCATTACCTCAACCGTTACCGGCCAGTCGGCAAAGCGGTCGCGAAAGCTGTTGTAGTGCTGCTGGGCGAGCAGGGTGGTGGGCACCAGGATGGCCACCTGACGACCGCCATGCACGGCAATAAAGGCCGCGCGCATCGCCACTTCGGTTTTGCCGAAGCCCACGTCGCCGCACACCAGACGGTCCATCGGCTTGGGCGACAGCATGTCGGCGCGCACGGCTTCGATGGTGGTTTGCTGGTCCGGGGTTTCTTCAAACGCGAAGCCGGCGCTGAAAGTGGCGTAATCGGCTTTCGGGTCGGCAAACGCGTAGCCCTCGCGAGCGGCACGGCGGGCGTAGATGTCGAGCAGTTCGGCAGCCACGTCACGTACTTGCTCGGCGGCTTTGCGTTTGGCTTTTTGCCAGGTTTCCGAGCCCAGACGGTGCAATGGCGCCAGTTCATCATCACTGCCGGTATAGCGGGCGATAAGGTGCAGGTTGGCCACCGGCACATACAACTTGGCGCCCTCGGCGTATTCCAGGGTCAGGAACTCGGCTACCTGATTGTCAACTTCCAGCGTCGCCAAGCCTTGATAGCGGCCAACACCATGGTCGATGTGAACCACCGGCGCGCCTTCGCGCAGCTCGGTGAGGTTCTTGATCACCGCATCGTTGTTGGCATCTGCGCGTTTCTCGCGGCGCCTGCGCTGCATCACGCGCTGGCCGAATAACGGGCTCTCCGCGATCAGCGCCAGCGCCGGGTCGTCCAGTAGCAGGCCATCATCCAGCGGGGCGATAGTGATGGCCAAGCGGTGCTTGCTGGCAACGAAGTCGGGCCAGCTATCGACCGTTTTTGGCCGCAGTTTGAGGCGCTCAAGCAGTTCGAGCAGCACTTCACGGCGACCGGCCGATTCGGCGGTAAACAGCACGCGGCCATCAAACTGCTCAAGAAAGCTCGCCAGGGCATGCAGCGGCTGATTGGCCTTGGCTTCAATCGCCAGATTGGGCAGCGTTTGCGCCGGGAAGCGTTCACGGCTGCTGCCGGTGTCGACGTCATCCTGGCTTGCGACCACGCGGGGCCAGTTTTTCAGGCGGGCGAAGCAGTCTTCGACCGGCAGGAACAGCTCGGCAGGTGGCAGCAATGGCCGCGAAGGATCGATGCGTCGCTCTTCATAGCGGTTGCGCACGTCAGACCAGAAGTTCTCTGCCGCCTGCTCAATGCCTGGCAACGAGAATACTTGGGTGTCTGCCGGTAAATAATCGAACAGGGTCGAGGTGTCATCGAAAAACAGCGGCAGGTAGTACTCGATGCCCGCGGGGGTGATGCCGCTGGTCAAGTCCTGGAAAATCGGGCAGCGCCGGAAGTCGACATCAAAGCGCTCACGGAAGCGGGCCTTGAAGCGGGTTACGGCGTCTTTTTGCAGCGGAAACTCGCGGGCGGGCAACAGGCGGACCGACTCGACCTTGTCGATCGAGCGCTGGGTTTCCGGGTCGAAAGTGCGCAGCGTCTCGATTTCGTCATCGAACAGGTCGATCCGGTACGGCAATTTGCTGCCCATCGGAAACAGGTCGATCAATGCGCCGCGTACCGCGAACTCGCCATGCTCATACACCGTGTCCACGCAACGATAGCCACTGGCTTCAAGCCGGGTGCGCATCTGCTCCACATCCAGCTTCTGGCCGATATCCAGCACCAGGCTGCTGCCGAGCAGAAATTTGGTCGGGGCCAGGCGATGTAGGGCGGTGGTAATCGGCACTACCAAAACGCCATGGCTCAGCTCCGGCAGCCGGTACAGACTGGCGATGCGCTGGGAGATGATGTCCTGGTGTGGCGAGAACAGATCGTAGGGCAGGGTTTCCCAGTCGGGGAAATGCAGCACCGGTAACTCGGGCGCAAAAAATCTCAGCTCTTGCTCAAGGCGTTCAGCGCTTTGGCTGTCGGCGGTCAGGAGCAGGGTGAAGCGCTTGGCGGCGCTGGCAGCCTCGGCAATCGCGAGGCTCAGGGCAGCACCGGGCAGGTTGCTCCAGTGCTGTTTACCTGCCGTAGCAGGGAGTTTCGGTAGACGCAGGACGGGCACGGAAGGTTGAGCTCCAAGCGTTGCGACAAAGTCGGCAATTGTAGCGGGCCAAAGGGCTGGCTGTCAGTTGCAGTGTTCAAGCAGGTGCAAATCAGCGCGAGATAGCGGGCATGGGGGTGCCGGCGGGGCTACTCAGGGGGTGAAGGTCAATTAACGGGTGAATGTTAGAAAAATTTTCGCCAATATTTGTTGGTGCTTAATCGTTTCAGTAACTGAGTATGACAGGCGTGCATTGCCCCTGCAGGGGCGCAGCGGCATAATGTAGCCCCTTTTTTCAGCCCCTACATGTGGAAGGTTCCCGTGACTCAGAAGCCCGACCAGTGTCTTGGTGAATGGATCGACCGTGAAGCACTCGCAGAAGCGATGATTCCGCTTATCGGTCAGCTTTACCGCAATAACAATGTGGTTAGCTCGATCTATGGCCGCAGCCTGATCAACCGTTCAGTCATTGCGATTCTCAAGGCTCACCGCTTTGCTCGCCATCGTCAGTCCGATGACATCGAATTGTCCGTGCACGAAACTTTCCCGCTGCTCAAGGCAATGAGCGAGCTTAAGCTCGGCGCTGCTTCGGTAGACCTGGGCAAGCTGGCCGTGAAGTTCAAGGCCGAAGGCAATGGCCGCACGGCTGAGCAGTTTGTGCGCGATGAACTGGCCGATGTAGTAGGTCAGCAAAACGCTTCTGCACGTAAAGGCACCGACGTTGTGCTGTACGGCTTCGGTCGTATCGGCCGTCTGCTGGCGCGCATCCTGATCGAAAAAACCGGTGGTGGCGACGGCCTGCGCCTGCGTGCCATCGTTGTGCGCAAAGGCGCCGACAACGATCTGGTCAAGCGTGCAAGCCTGCTGCGTCGTGACTCGGTACATGGCCCGTTCGATGGCACCATCGTTGTCGATGAAGCCAACAACACCATCACCGCCAACGGCAACCTGATCCAGGTGATCTACGCGAAGAACCCTACCGAGGTGGATTACACCCAGTACGGTATCAAGAACGCGCTGCTGGTGGACAACACCGGCGTATGGCGTGACGCAGACGGCCTGGGCCAGCACTTGCAGTGCCCTGGTATCGACCGCGTGGTGTTGACCGCACCTGGTAAAGGCAAGCTGAAGAACATCGTTCACGGCATCAACCACGGCGAAATCACCGCAGACGACAAGATCGTTTCGGCGGCATCCTGCACCACCAACGCCATCGTGCCGGTGCTCAAGGCTGTCAACGACAAGTTCGGCATCGTAAACGGTCACGTTGAAACGGTTCACTCGTACACCAACGACCAGAACCTGATCGACAACTTCCACAAGGGCGATCGCCGTGGCCGTAGCGCCGCGCTGAACATGGTTATCACCGAGACCGGTGCTGCCACCGCTGCTGCCAAGGCATTGCCTGAACTGGCCGGCAAGCTGACCGGTAACGCGATCCGCGTTCCGACGCCAAACGTGTCGATGGCCATCCTCAACCTGAACCTTGAGAAGCCGGCTACCCGTGAAGAAATGAACGAGTACCTGCGTCACATGGCGCTGCACTCCGATCTGCACAAGCAAATCGACTTCGTGAGCTCGCAGGAAGTGGTTTCCACTGACTTCGTAGGTTCGCGTCACGCCGGTGTGGTAGATGCTGAAGCCACTATCTGCAATGACAACCGCGTTGTGCTGTACGTGTGGTACGACAACGAATTCGGTTACAGCTGCCAGGTAGTACGCGTGATGGAAGACATGGCCGGGGTTAACCCGCCTGCGTTCCCACGCTAAGCGCTCGCCGCAACTGAAAACGCCCCGATTTGTCGGGGCGTTTTTTTGTGCAGAAAAAACGTGTGGGAGCGGGCTTGCTCGCGATTGGATCACCGCAGCGTTTTAGTGAAGCCGCATCGCCTGCATCGCGAGCAAGCCCGCTCCCACAGGTTGTGTGAAGCCTTTTAGCCGTTACTTGGCACCGCCGATTGCGCCGTACGTAACTGGTGCTGATTGCCACGGAACAGCACCACGGTTGCAATCAACCCCAGTATTGCCGCGCCGGTCAGCCACAGGCCGGGGGCGGCCTTGTTGTCCAGGACGTGGATCAGGTAGGTGCAAGCCGCCGGGGTAAAGCCGCCGAAGGTCGCAGTCGCGAGGCTGTAGGCCAGCGAGAAACCTGTGGTGCGCACTTCAATCGGCATGATTTCGGTCAGGGCTACGACCATCGCGCCGTTGTACGAGCCATACAGGAACGACAACCACAGTTCGACGATCAGCAGGTGACTGAAGCTCGGGTTGGCTACCAGCCATGACAGCGCTGGATAGGCGGTCAGGATCGCCAGAATGGTGGCGCCCAGCAGTAACGGTTTGCGACCGATCTTGTCAGACAGTGCGCCCATGACTGGCAACCAGAAGAAGTTCGACAGGCCAATGCACACGGTCACCAGCAAGGCATCCAGATCTGACAGGTGCAGTTCTGCCTTGCCGAAGGTCGGGGTGTAGGCGGTAATCAGGTAGAACGACACGGTGGTCATCACTACCAGGGCCATGCCTCCCAGTACCAAGCCAAAGTTCTGACCGATAGAACGCACGATTTCCCGCAGGGTAGGGTGATGTTTGCGAGCCTCGAACTCTGGGGTTTCTTCCATTGAGCGACGGATCACAAAGATCACCGGCACGATCATGCAGCCCAGCAGAAACGGAATGCGCCAGCCCCATTCACCCATTTCTTCAGGGCTCAGCCAGTGGTTGAGGCCAACCCCGAGCAAGCCGGCAAACACCACGGCCGCTTGTTGGCTAGCAGACTGCCAGCTGACAAAGAAACCCTTGCGTCCGGGTGTGGCGATTTCCGCCAGGTACACCGACACGCCGCCCAGTTCCACGCCTGCCGAAAAGCCTTGCAACAAGCGCCCGACCAATACCAGCAACGGCGCTGCAACGCCCAAGGTGGCATAGCCCGGTACGCAGGCAATCAGCACGGTGCCCATGGCCATCAGTGCGAGGGTAATGATCAGGCCTTTGCGGCGACCATGACGGTCGATGTAGGCGCCGAGAAAGATCGCACCCAGTGGGCGCATCAGGAAACCGGCACCGAAGGTCGCGAGGGCGAGCATTAATGAGGCGAAAGCGCTGTCGCTTGGAAAGAAGGTTTTGGCAATGGCCGTGGCGTAAAAGCCAAAGACCATAAAGTCGAACATCTCTAGGAAGTTACCGCTGACAACGCGAAAAATCGCCTTGCCTTTGCCCGTACTGGAGGCCATCTGAAATCACCTGCTCTTATCTGTTTTTATGCGCAATCCATGTTTTTACTCGTCCACACTGCAAGCTCAAGGCATGCGCCATGGTGCAAAACAGTTTTGTAACAATATGTGTATCGAGAATTGTAGGCAACATTTGTTGCTGCTACACGGGCGGGTCAGGGGCTTTGTGCTAATAAATTCAGGCGAAGGTTTTCGGGCAGACCTTCGGGTGCGAGCCAGATCCCCAGGTAGATCTTGGCCAGTTCTTGATTCTGGCTGTTGAAAATCACCGCGCCATTGCGCTCGATGTTCAATCCGCGTTGCGGGACGTAGTCCAGGGCATAGCGGTCGCCACGTTTGATGTCGCCGAAGCTGGCTTGCAGTTTTTTTAATGGGCCGTCGAGACTGGCCAGGATGGCTGCTGATTGCTGGCGCTTGAGGATAGTGGCGGATGCTTTGGTGATATCACCGTGATCCAGGTCGCGCAGATAAAACAGCTCAATGCGCAAGTCGAGCTGTTCGTTAAAGGCCTGTTGCGGGGTGATGCCAGGTTGGGTGAACAGGGCGGCGGCGTAGATGTCGGCCCACAAATACGTCAGTACGATCTGGCCTTTGCGTTCCATGACTTGCGAGCCGTCTGTCCAGTGATCTGGAAAATTGGCTTCTTTTAATCGAGCAGGCTCGGCGGCCACGCCGGTGGTGCTGTAGATCAGCAAAAGTACGATCAACATCTGGCGCATGATGGGTGGCTCTGATCGATTGAAATGTAGCCTGCGGCAGCGGCTACACAAGAGTGAAGCTCAATCGCCTATGTAGTGAATACAAAAATAGCCAACGACCAGACCAAGGGTTAATGTTCGCGGCGTTCAGGCTTCTATAGACTGTGCCCCACGTTTTGATCCTTCATGGCGCTGGCCGCGACATGATTTAGCCGCAGGTGCCCACAGGGTGCCACGGCCTGTTCTGAGGAGTACGCATGGCTGTCTACAACTACGACGTAGTGGTACTGGGTTCCGGCCCGGCAGGAGAAGGTGCGGCAATGAACGCCGCAAAAGCAGGGCGCAAGGTAGCGATGGTCGATAGCCGACGTCAGGTCGGTGGCAACTGCACGCACTTGGGCACTATCCCGTCCAAAGCCCTGCGTCACTCGGTCCGCCAGATCATGCAGTTCAACACCAATCCGATGTTTCGGGCCATTGGTGAGCCGCGCTGGTTCTCGTTCCCGGACGTACTGAAAAGCGCAGAAAAAGTTATCTCCAAGCAGGTCGCTTCCCGCACGGGCTACTACGCACGTAACCGTATCGACCTGTTCTTCGGCACCGGCAGCTTTACCGACGAGCAAACTATCGAAGTGGTCTGCGCCAATGGCGTGGTTGAAACCTTGATGGCCAAGCAAGTCATCGTTGCTACCGGCTCGCGCCCATATCGCCCGGCCGATATCGATTTTAGCCACTCGCGCATCTACGATAGCGACACCATCCTCAGCCTGGGCCACACCCCGCGCAAGCTGATCGTTTACGGTGCTGGCGTGATCGGTTGTGAATACGCGTCGATCTTCAGTGGTCTGGGGGTTTTGGTTGAGCTGGTGGATAACCGCGAGCAACTGCTGAGCTTCCTCGACTCCGAGATCTCGCAAGCGCTGAGCTACCACTTCAGCAACAACAACATCACCGTGCGCCACAACGAAGAGTACGAGCGGGTTGAAGGCGTTGAAAACGGCGTGATCCTGCACCTCAAATCCGGCAAGAAGATCAAGGCCGACGCCTTGCTCTGGTGCAATGGCCGTACCGGCAATACCGATCAGCTGGGCCTGGAAAACATTGGCATCAAGGCCAACGGCCGTGGCCAGGTTACGGTTGATGAGAATTACCGCACCACAGTGCCGAACATCTATGCCGCAGGCGATGTGATCGGCTGGCCAAGCCTGGCCAGTGCCGCGCATGACCAGGGGCGTTCGGCGGCGGGCAGCATCGTTGATAATGGCAGCTGGCGCTTCGTCAATGACGTGCCAACCGGGATCTACACCATTCCGGAGATCAGCTCGATCGGCAAGAACGAGCAAGAGCTGACCCAGGCCAAGGTGCCGTATGAAGTGGGCAAGGCGTTCTTCAAGAGCATGGCGCGGGCGCAGATTGCCGGTGAGCCTCAGGGCATGCTGAAAATCCTGTTCCACCGTGAAACCCTGCAAGTGCTGGGCGTTCACTGCTTCGGTTATCAGGCGTCGGAGATTGTGCACATCGGTCAGGCGATCATGAACCAGCCGGGTGAGCTCAATACCTTGAAGTACTTCGTTAACACCACGTTCAACTACCCGACCATGGCTGAAGCCTATCGGGTAGCTGCTTACGATGGTCTAAACCGGCTTTTTTAAGCGGCTCCGGCCGGTGGCCTGAGCCGGCCGGGGAGACCGATTTCAGCCATTCCCAAGGGTGGCAGTGGCCAAACCGGGAAAGTCTGTAATCAGGCTATCTACGCCGAAGTCGGCGAGCCTGCGCATCAGCGCAGGCTCGTTGACTGTCCATACCGACACATGCAAGCCCTGGCGCTGTGCCTTTTCAAGGCGTTCAGGTGTGCAAAGTGTCCAGTTCAGCGCCAACATCTCGCAGCCATAGCTCTGGGCGACCTTGATCGGGTCGAGCCAGGCGTATTCGGCTACCAGTCCGCGTGACAGATCCGGGGTCAACTCCAGCGCAGCCTTGAGCACTTCGCGAGAACTGGATGTGACGGTGACCTTGTCCAGGATGCCGTGACGTACCGCCATTTCACGAATCGCCAGCACGGTAGTAGCTGCGCGGGTGCGTGAGGCGCTTTTGACTTCCAGCTGCCAGTGCTCGAAGTTGCATTTCTCAAACAGTTCTTCAAGACGCGGGATCGGGCACGGATGCATCCAGCCCGGGCCGCCCTTGCGTGCGTCATAGGTCACCAGATCGGCAGCGGTTTGTTCGATCACCTTACCGCGCCGGTCCGTGGTGCGTTTGAGTGTCGGGTCGTGGATTACCATCAGCTCGCCATCCTTGGACAGATGCAGGTCGAGCTCACAGCGACGAACGCCATGCTTGAGGCATTGCTCAAAGCTGGCAAGGGTGTTTTCCGGTGCTTCGCCTTTGGCGCCGCGGTGGCCATAAATCAGGGTCACAATTGCTCCTTGTAATTAGTGCTCACGGCCCGGTGCTTGCTCGGCCGCAGATTCGTGTTGTTCGCGGGCCAGGCGGCGTGCCTGTGCCTGTTTTTGCAAAATATAGCGCGCCAACAGCTGGCGTTGCGTATCGGTGATGGATTCAAACTCAGTGTCTATTTTGTAACCGGCACCCTGCGCCAGGCATTCGCTGACGCGGGCGCGCAGTAGCAAGCCCAGGGCTTGTGGCATCAATACCAGCTTGATCGACAGGTGGCTGCCCGCCGGGTATGCGTGCGGGTGATGAAACGCGATACCGGCTTCGGACAGCTGTACTGGCTGCGGCTCGCCGATTTTGCCCAGCACGGTTTGTGCGACGATCTGGCTGAGCAGTTCGACGCGTTTATTCAGAGTTTTAAGGTAGCTGGAAAGTGCACGATCACGCTCGCTGATCTGGCGCAGCAGGTGTTGGGACTCGAATTCGCTCAGGTGCAACTCACTGAGCAAATTGAACAACGGCGACGCATCCTGCAACACTTCGCTGCTCGCGGCTTCGGGGGCCGACAGCGGGGTTATTTCCAGTGCGATCAGATCCTCGATACGGTAGTATTCGCGGCGATCTGCGTCATTTAATGTCGACATGGCGAACCCGTGATGGCGGCTGTGGTCTGAGTGTAAAGCTGCTTATCAGGCCCCGCCACAAGGACGTCTTCTTTTCCCTCGAACAAGCCCCGACATGTTCAGACCTCTCTCTTTATTTATCGGCACGCGTTATACCCGTGCAAAGCGCCGCAATCATTTTGTGTCGTTCATTTCTCTGACTTCAATGATCGGACTCGCCCTCGGCGTGGTCGTGATGATTGTGGTGCTGTCGGTGATGAACGGCTTCGATCATGAGATGCGCACCCGTGTGCTGGGCATGGTGCCCCACGCGACTATCGTCGGCGATCAACCGATCAGCGACTGGCAAAGCCTGGCCGCCAAGGTCAAGCAAAACCCGAAGGTGGAGGCGGTTGCGCCGTTCACCCAGATGCAGGGTTTGCTGACCAATGACGGCAATGTGCAGAAGGTACTGCTCAATGCCATCGACCCGGCGCAGGAGCGCAACGTGTCGATCATCGATCAGTTTATGCAGCAGGGGCAGCTCGATTCGCTGACTCCGGGCAGCTTCGGCATCATCATTGGCGACAAGGCGGCGAAAAAACTCGGCGTGGCCGTTGGTGACAAGCTGACCTTTGTTGCGCCGGAAGTCACCGTGACCCCGGCAGGCATGTTCCCGCGCATGAAGCGCTTCACCGTGCAGGGCATTTTCCATGTCGGCGCCGGTGAGATTGACGGTTATCTAGGTATCACCAACCTGCAGGATCTGGCGCGTTTGCAGCGCTGGAAACCCGATCAGGTGCAGGGCCTGCGGCTCAAGTTCGATGATCTGTTCGAGGCCCCGCGCACCGCATGGGAAATCGCCCAGCAGTTGGGTGAAAACCAGTATTACGCCCGTGACTGGACCCGTACCCACGGCAATCTGTACCAGGCCATTCGCATGGAAAAAGCCATGATCGGCCTGCTGCTGTTGCTGATTGTGGCCGTGGCCGCGTTCAACATCATTTCCACGCTGGTGATGGTGGTCAATGACAAGAAAGGTGACATCGCCATCCTGCGCACCCTGGGTGCAACGCCGGGCACAATCATGGCGACCTTTATGGTGCAGGGCACGGTGATCGGTGTGGTCGGAACCGCGATCGGGGCTGTGGTCGGGATGTTTGCCGCACTTAATGTCAGCGCCGCGATCTCGGCCCTGGAAGGTCTGATCGGGCACAAGTTTCTCAATGCCGACGTGTATTTCATCGACTACCTCCCGTCGCAATTGCAGGCGCAGGACGTGTTGATGGTGTGCGGTGCGGCATTGGTTCTGAGTTTCCTCGCGACCTTGTACCCGGCCTGGCGTGCTGCGCGCACCCAGCCTGCGCAGGCGCTTCGTTATGAGTGAGTTGGGCATGAAAGAACAAGCAGTGTTGAGTTGCCGCAACCTGGGCAAGTCCTATGAGGAAGGCCCGGAATCAGTGGTTGTACTGTCGGGCCTGCAGCTTGAGCTGCATCCCGGTGAGCGGGTAGCGATTGTCGGTACCTCGGGTTCGGGCAAAAGTACCCTGCTCAATATGCTCGGCGGCCTTGATACCCCGACTACCGGCAGCGTCTGGCTGGCCGGTGAAGAGCTGTCAGCGCTGGGCGAAAAAGCCCGTGGCCTGTTGCGTAATCGTTCGTTGGGTTTCGTTTATCAGTTCCACCACTTGCTGCCCGAGTTCACTGCGCTGGAAAACGTCTGCATGCCGCTGTTGATCGGCAAGACGGCGATCCCAGAGGCGCGTGAGCGTGCCACTGCATTGTTGACCCGGGTGGGTCTGGGCCATCGCCTGGAGCACAAGCCGTCGGAGTTGTCGGGCGGCGAGCGCCAGCGTGTGGCAATTGCCCGAGCACTGGTCAACAAGCCGGGGCTGGTGATGCTCGACGAGCCCACCGGCAACCTCGATTCGCACACCGCCCAAGGCATTCAGGATCTGATGCTGGAGCTCAGCACGTCGATGCGCACTGCGTTCCTGGTGGTGACGCATGACATGAATCTGGCCCGCCAAATGGACCGCGTGTTGCACCTCCAGGAAGGTTGCCTGACCGCGATCTGATCGGCCAGAACCCGGCGCCTGCCAGCAGGTGTCGGGTCTTTAATTTTTATACGGTGCCCGCGAATGTTCAGACCGTTATCGATTTTCATCGGCACGCGCTATACCCGCGCCAAGCGCCGCAATCGTTTTGTTTCGTTTATCTCCATGACCTCGATGATCGGCCTCGCCCTGGGCGTGCTGGCGATGATCGTGGTGTTGTCGGTGATGAATGGTTTTCAACGTGAAATGAGTAACCGCATCCTCGGTATGGTGCCGCACGCGACCATCGTTGGGGTAAAACCGATTGATGACTGGCGCCCGGTAGCCGATGCCGCGATGAAAAATCCTGAAGTCACGGCAGCTGTGCCCTTCACCGAGCTGGACGGCATGCTGTCCTTCAAGGGGTTGATGCAGCCGATCCAGATCAGCGGTATTGACCCGGCTCAGGAAGGCAAGGTGTCGATCGTGACCCAGCATATTGCGCAGGGCAGTCTCGAAGACCTGAAACCGGGTGAGTTCGGTGTGGTGCTGGGTGATATTACAGCGCGGCGTTTTCGCCTGGCGGTCGGTGACAAGATCACTTTGATCGTGCCCGAGGCCAGTACTGCGCCGGGCGGGATCACCCCGCGTTTACAGCGTTTGAACGTGGTGGGCATCTTCAAGGTCGGGGCTGAGCTGGATGGCACCATGGGCCTGATCCATATGGCCGATGCTGCTGCCATTCAACACTGGGAGCCGAATCAGGTGCAAAGCGTGCGCCTGGCGGTCAAGGACCTGTACGCGGCGCCGCAGGTTTCGCAGCAGGTGGCAGCGGGCCTGGGAGATGGTTACAAGGCGGACGACTGGACCCACACCCAGGGCAGTCTGTTCAGTGCCATGAAAATGGAAAAAACCATGATTGGTCTGTTGCTGCTGATGATCGTTGCCGTGGCGGCGTTTAACATCATCGCCACACTGATCATGGTGGTGAACGACAAGGGCGCGGATATCGCAATTTTGCGCACCATTGGCGCTACACCGCGCCAGATCATGGCGATTTTTATGGTCCAGGGTACGGTGATCGGCATCGTCGGCACCTTGATTGGTGGCGTGCTGGGGGTGATTGCGGCGTTGAATGTCAGTGAGCTGGTGGGTTGGATGGAGCGGGTTTCCGGGCAGCACATCTTCAGTTCCGACGTGTATTTCGTCAGCAATCTGCCGTCAGAGTTGCAAGGTGGTGATGTGGCGTTGATCTGTGGCGCGGGCTTTGTGCTGAGCTTTTTGGCCACGCTGTACCCCGCGTACCGTGCAGCCAAAATCCAGCCGGCCCATGCGCTGCGCTATTCCTGATTGGATTCGCCGTTATGTGTGGGAGCGGGCTTGCTCGCGATTGGATCACTGCGGTTAGCATGACAGACCGCAGCGCCTGTATCGCGAGCAAGCCCGCTCCCACGCGAGAAGGTCAGGCAGGCAACTCAATTACAAACCGTGTGATCCCTTCCTGCGACTCACAGCGAATCTGCCCACCATGGGCACGAATGATCGACTGGGTGATCGCCAGCCCCAACCCCGCATGCTCGCTACTGCCTTCACGGCGCGCCGGGTCTGCCCGATAGAACCGGTCAAACAGGCGCGGTAGCAACTCGGCGGGTATCCCGTCGCCAGTGTTCTCGATGCTGATGCGTACCCCGGTCGTTGATTGGCCAATCAGGACCTTGATCGCACCCCCGTTTGGCGTATAGCGCAGTGCGTTATCCAGCAGGTTGGAGAGGGCGCGGCGCAGCATGCTCCGATCACCTGCCAGGTGCGCGCTGCCTTTGCGGCTCAGCTCTATCTGCGAGTCTTCGGCCAATAGCGCATAAAATTCCAGCAGCGCCTCCACTTCATGACTGAGGTCCAGCGGCTCGCGGCGCGGCGTAAGCAAGCCATGGTCGGCCTTGGCCAGATACAACATATCGTTGACCAGCTGGGCCATCCATTGCAGTTCCTCGAGGTTGCTGTGCAGTGCCTCGCGATACTCTTCAATGCCCCGTGGGCGGGTCAGGGTGACTTGAGTGTGGGTCAGCAAGTTGGATAGCGGAGTGCGCAACTCATGCGCGATATCGGCGGAGAACGCCGACAATCGCTGAAATGATTCGTCCAGCCGTTCAAGCATGGCATTGAAGGCAGTGGCCAGGTCCGCCAGTTCGCTGGGCATTTGTTCCTGGGGCAAGCGGGCGTTGAGCGAGTCAGCCGAAACACTGGCTGCAATCGCGCTCATGCGACGCAAGGGGCGCAGGCCGCTACGTGCTGCCCAGGCGCCGAGAATTGCCGTAGCCAGCGCTGAGAGGCCGACAGTCATCCAGATCAGGCGTTGCATGCGCTGCAGAAAGTGCTGGTGGTGGGTGATGTCCAGCAACAGCGTCAGATGCGGGGCGTTTGGGTTGTCGTTCTGTGGCACCAGCACGCGGTAATCGGTGCCATTGATTTGTAGGCTGCCCAGGCCCGGTCGGGTTTCAAGGTCAAGTGGCAGGCGCGGTGAGCTGTCAAACCACAGGTGCCCGTCCGGGCCGCGCACCCGCACTGCAAGATCCGGCTGGTGGGTCAGGTCCTGTTGCAGTGCCGGCAGGCGCAGGGTGAAGCGCTCCAGGGTGTCTGCCCCTTGCAGCGTGCTGCGCAAGACGGCGAGGCGGCTTTCCATCAGTTGCTGATCGAGCTCGACAAAATGTACTTCGCTGGCCCGTCCGAACAGCACCCCGGCAAACAGCGATACCACCGCAGTGCAGCCTGCAAACAACAGTGCCAGGCGGCTGCTCAGGGACAGCCGGCGCATCAACTGCTGCGCTCTTCGAGTACGTAGCCCATGCCGCGGACGGTATGGATCAACTTCTGCTCATGGCTGTCGTCGATTTTCAGGCGCAGGCGGCGGATCGCGACTTCGATGACGTTGGTGTCACTATCAAAGTTCATGTCCCACACCTGCGAGGCAATCAGGGACTTGGGCAGCACCTCGCCTTGGCGGCGCAGCAGCAGTTCCAGCAGGGAGAACTCCTTTGCGGTGAGGTCTATGCGCTGGCCGTTGCGTTCTGCGCGGCGGCGGATCAAGTCCAGACGCAGATCGGCCAGTTGCAGGCTGGTTTCCTGCGGTGTATTGCTGCCGCGACGCAGCAGGCTGCGCACCCGCGCCAGCAGTTCGGAAAACGCGAACGGCTTGACCAGATAGTCGTCGGCCCCCAGTTCCAGCCCGTGGACGCGGTCGTCGACGGCATCGCGCGCGGTCAAGAACAGCACCGGCATGGTCAGCCCTGCGCTGCGTACTGCTTGCAGGATTTGCCAACCATCTCGACCGGGCAACATGACGTCGAGAATCAGCAGCGAGTAGTCGCCGGTCAGTGCCAAGTGTTGCCCGGTAATACCGTCGGCAGCCAGTTCGGCGGTGAACCCGGCCTCGCTCAAGCCCTGGCGCAAGTACTGGCCGGTTTTAACCTGGTCTTCGACAATCAGCAGTTTCATGGTCGACTCATCGTAAAAATTAACCTCAGCCTTATACCTTGCAGCTCGTTATGTAGGGTCAAGCTGACAAAGTTGTAATCTTACGGTCAGTTGAATGCCAGTACCGGGATTTTAAAGTGGTGATATGACTTTTGGTTTCTGGGAGCAAGTATGACCGTACGTATCCGTTTGTCGCTCGCGGCCTGTTTATTGGCTTTGGGTTTGCCGGTGATGGCCTCGCCTGCCGGCCATTATGATTTCGGCCAGCCTGCGCCAGCCGCCAGTGCCACGCGTACGGTGGAGGTGGACATGACCGACATGGCTTTCACGCCAAAGTCACTGGAGGTGAAAGCCGGTGAGACCGTACGTTTTGTACTGGTCAATAATGGGCAGTTGCTGCACGAATTCAACCTGGGCAATGCGGCGATGCACGCGGCGCACCAGAAGGAAATGCTCGAAATGCAGCAAAGCGGCATGCTCACGCCGACCGGCATGGGGCGCGGGGCCATGGATCACTCGGCAATGGGCCACGGTTCGATGGAGATGCCCGGCATGAAGCACGACGACCCTAACAGTGTGCTGGTGGAGCCGGGTAAAACCGCTGAACTGACCTGGACTTTCAGCAAGGCCGACAACCTGGAATTTGCCTGTAATGTGCCCGGTCACTACCAGGCGGGTATGGTCGGCAAGGTAAAAGTGGCGCCTTAAAACGCCCTGATCGTCAGTGAACGCTGAAAGCCTGGCTTAAACCCGATAGAATTACCGGGTTTTTCTAGCCAGGTTTTTTGTCATGCATCCCGCCGCCGAACATTCCCCGCTGGGCAAGTCCAGTGAATACATCAGCACCTATACCCCGTCCTTGCTGTTCCCGATCCCGCGTGCGGCGAAATGGGCAGAGCTGGGCCTGAGCGCCGAAACCCTGCCTTACGTCGGGGTGGATTTCTGGACCTGCTTCGAACTGTCATGGCTGTTGCCATCGGGCAAGCCGGTGGTGGCCATTGGCGAGTTCTGCTTTGCCGCTGATTCGCCAAATATTGTCGAATCCAAGTCGTTCAAGTTGTACCTGAACTCGCTGAATCAGAGTGTGTTTGCCGATACGCCAAGCCTTGTGGCCACATTACAGGCTGATCTGTCAGCTGCATCTGGTAAACCTGTCAGCGTGCGCGTACGAAGTCTGGATGAGTTTCAGGCTGATGGCGTGGCCGTTTTGCCGGGTGTGTGCATTGATGACCTGGACATCACGGTCAGCGATTATGCGCAGCCGCGTCCTGAGCTGCTCAAGTGCGATGATTCGCGGGTCGTTGAAGAAAGCGTTTACAGCCATTTGCTTAAATCCAACTGCCCGGTCACCAGCCAGCCGGATTGGGGCACTGTTGTGGTGCAATACCGTGGCGCGGCGCTGGATCACGCCAGCCTGCTGGCGTATCTGGTGAGCTTTCGCCAGCACTCGGACTTCCATGAGCAGTGTGTGGAGCGGATCTTTCTCGACTTGCAGCGCTTGCTCAAGCCCGAGAAGTTGACCGTGTATGCGCGCTATGTGCGCCGTGGCGGGCTGGATATCAACCCGTACCGCAGCACCGAAGCGGTCGAGTTCCAGAATGTGCGGTTGGTGCGTCAGTAACAGCAAATGCTGTAGATACTCTGTTGCGGGTCGATCCCCTCGTGGGAGCGAGCCTGCTCGCGAATTGCTCTTCGCGAGCAGGCTCGCTCCCACGCTTGAAGTATCCCTTCGGCAGCGCCTACAAAGTGATCGGAGCTCTTAGATCCGGCTCAGTGCCTTCGCCTGCTCCAGCACGGCTTCGACATGCCCTGGCACTTTCACCCCGCGCCACTCATGGCGCAGCACACCATTCTTGTCGATCAGGAAAGTGCTGCGATCAACGCCCATGTATTCCTTGCCATACAGCTTTTTCAGCTTGATCACGTCAAACAGCTGGCACAGGGCTTCGTCCTTGTCGCTCAGCAACTCAAACGGGAAGCCCTGCTTGGCCTTGAAGTTTTCATGGGACTTGAGGCTGTCGCGGGACACGCCGAACACTTCAGTATTGGCCGCCTGGAACTCAGCGTAATGGTCGCGAAAGCCCTGGCCCTCGGTGGTACAGCCCGGTGTGCTGTCCTTGGGGTAGAAGTAAATCACCACCTGCTTGCCCTTGAGCTGCGACAAGCTGACGGTTTTTTCACTCGTCGCCGGGATATGGAAGTCGTCTACGGGTTGGTCAATTGCAACGGCCATTAAGTCGGTTTCCTTACATCGGGTTCTGTGGGCGCCACGGTTCGATCAGTGCGTCCAGGTTCAACGCGTCGGCGAAGTCCAGGAACTGATCACGCAACCAGCTGATTTGTACGCCAGCTGGCAAGGTTACGGTGAACGTGGCATTGAGCATGGTGCCGCCGGTCTGTGGGGCCAGATAGGTGTCGCATGTCAGGTTTTCCAGTTCAACCTGGTGGTCCATGAAAAACTGGCACAGCTCGTTGATGATGTCCGAGCGGTAGGCCGAACTCACGTAAGCGACATACGGCAGCGCTTGAGGGCGGATTTCAAGGGCGGCACTGCGCACAACATTGACGCTGAACGCATGTTTTTTGGCCAGCGCTGGCAAGCCTGCTTCAAGGCGCGCCAGGGCGTCCCAGCTACCGGTGATTTCCAGGACCAGCGCACTGCATTCGCCGTGGCGAGTCAGGCGCGAGGTCACGACGGCGCAGCGATTTTCATGGCTGGCGCGACACAGGACGTTAGTCAGCTCCATTGGGTTGGCGCCAAGGGCACTGATGACAAGGAATTGTTCGCGGACTGTGGGGGTGGACATGCAGCCTTCCTAAAACGATGAGCGGTCAGTACGGTCGATGGGCTGCGAGTCGAATATTCAGTTGCCTCTCAAACGCCTGAACCCCGAGAACACGCCATTACAGACGGTTTGCAGGCTCTGCAAACCGCGCTCGGCGGCGTTTGGGCGGGGCTTTGAGCGTCTGGTGAAGGGCCGTGAAACAGACCCGCACGCACATCAGTACCAATCAAAGCCTGAAGGGTAGCGAAAAGCAACGCTAAGGGGAATGCTCATCGGGCGCGCTGTTGCTTGTGCAAGGGTCATGGCGCCAGTACCATTACGGCTCTCTTTTTCCGGCAGGAGCGGTTGCATGATTGCGGGCAGTATGGTGGCACTGGTCACACCTATGGATGCACAAGGTCGTCTTGATTGGGACGCTCTGAGCAAACTGGTGGACTTTCACCTGCAAGAGGGCACCAACGCCATTGTTGCCGTTGGCACTACAGGTGAATCGGCAACTCTGGATGTGAACGAACACATCGAAGTGATTCGTCACGTTGTCAAACAGGTTGCAGGGCGTATTCCGGTGATTGCCGGTACGGGCGCCAACTCGACGCGTGAAGCGATCGAACTCACCACTAATGCAAAGGCCGCTGGCGCCGATGCATGTCTGCTGGTAACGCCGTATTACAACAAGCCGACCCAGGAAGGCCTGTATCAGCACTTCAAGGCCATCGCTGAAGCAGTCGATATCCCGCAGATCCTTTACAACGTCCCGGGCCGTACCGCCTGCGACATGCTGCCGGCCACCGTCATTCGTCTTTCCACCGTGCCGAACATCATCGGTATCAAGGAAGCCACCGGCGACCTGACGCGCGTACCGGTCATCCTCGCAGGTGTGAGCGATGACTTCCTGGTGTACTCCGGCGACGACGCCACCGCAGTCGAGCTGATCCTGCTCGGCGGCAAGGGCAATATCTCGGTAACTGCCAACGTTGCCCCGCGTGACATGAGCGAAATGTGTGCCGCTGCGATGCGTGGCGATGCCGTCACTGCCCGCGCGATCCACGAAAAGCTGATGCCGCTCAATAAAACCCTGTTTATCGAATCCAACCCTATCCCCGTGAAATGGGCTCTGAGCGAGATGGGCTTGATGTCGGACGGTATCCGTCTGCCACTCACCTGGCTCAGCGAGCCTTGCCACGAACCGCTGCGTCAGGCAATGCGCCAGTCCGGTGTTTTGGTTTAATTGAGGAAGCACTACGCATGAAGCGATTGGCCGGACTTTCCGCACTAGCCGTGATTATTTCGAGCACCAGCGGCTGCGGTTGGCTGTGGGGTCAAGACGGGTACTTCCGTGACCGTGGCAGTGATTATCTGGAGGCGCGTCAAACCGCCCCGATGCAATTGCCAGCGGGTGTCCAGACAGACAAGCGCCTTGTGCCGCTGTTGCCGATCCCGAGCAACGTACCCGACGACACCGTTACGGGCGAGTTTGACGTGCCGCGGCCACAACCATTGACGGTTGCTGCCAGCGCCAGCGACTACAGCCTGCAAAAAAGCGGTGACAGCCGCTGGGTAATGGCGCAACGCTCTCCATCCGAAGTCTGGCCGGTAGCGATGCAGTTCTTCCAGGACAACGGTTTCCGTATCGACGAGCAACGCCCGCAAACCGGCGAGTTCACCACAACCTGGCAGCGTGCTGACGAGCTTTCGGCTCCGATGGCCCGTCACGTGGGCAGCAGCGGCCTGGCCTCCGACAGCGAGACCCGCCTGCGGGTGCGCATCGAGCCGGGTGTGCAGCGCAACACCAGCGAAATCTACGTCGTCAGTGCCAACCGTCCAGCGGACAGCACCGCGAATGTCGATTTCGGCAACCGCTCGGTCAACACCGGTCTGGATGCTGCTCTGGTTGATGAAATGCTGATCAGCATGAGCCGCAGCGCCGAGAAGGGCGGTTCGGTCTCGTTGCTTGCAGCGCGTGATTTCGACACCCCGGCCCGCGTCACCCTGAGCGAAGACGGCAGCGGCAACCCGGTACTGACCCTGACCGAAGACCTCGACCGTGCCTGGTCAGGTGTTGGGCGTGCGCTTGAGCAGGGCGAATGGCGCGTTGAAGACATCAACCGCACCTTGGGCCTGTACTACATCAACCTCGCCGAAAAAGCCGAGAAGAAGGACGAGAAACCTGGTTTCTTCTCTGGCCTCTTCGGCAGCAAGCCGGACAAGGAAGAAGTTGAAGCCCGTGCCCAGCGCTATCAGGTTCGCCTGAGCAAGGTCGGTGACAGCGTGCAGGTCACTGTCGAAGAAAACATCAACACCGTTGCCTCGCCAGAAGTGGCGCGCAAAGTGTTGGGCGTGATTCAAGACAACCTGGGCTGATTCTATGCGTTTTGCCGTTCTCGGCAGTGGTAGCCAAGGGAATGGCACGCTGATAACCAGCGACAACACTTATGTACTGGTCGATTGCGGTTTCTCGTTACGAGAAACCGAGCGCCGCCTGGCCCGGTTGGGCGTTAGCGCGCACCAATTGAGCGCGATACTGGTAACCCACGAACATGCCGATCACGTGCATGGCGT
Source organism: Pseudomonas fragi (assembly GCF_025426255.1). Classification (GTDB taxonomy): domain Bacteria; phylum Pseudomonadota; class Gammaproteobacteria; order Pseudomonadales; family Pseudomonadaceae; genus Aquipseudomonas; species Aquipseudomonas kulmbachensis. Next base: position 1,477,908 of record NZ_CP104861.1, read on the forward strand.
GGGTTTGCTGTCTCGGCGCTACAATTTGCCGGTGTACATGAGTCGCGGTACTCAGCGCGGGATGCGCAAACCCTTGGAGCCTGCCGGTTACGTGGCAGGTGGCGAGACGTTGCAGATAGGGGCGTTGACCATCAGTGTGACCCTGGTTGCCCATGATGCTCAGGAACCCACCCAGTACGTGTTCAGTGACGGCAAGCGGCGCTTTGGCCTGCTGACCGATCTGGGCTCGTACTGCGCTGGTGTGCTGGACAGCTATAGCAACCTGGATGCATTGATGATCGAGGCCAACCATTGCCGCGACCTGCTTGCCCGTGGTCACTACCCGGCTTTTCTCAAGCGGCGGGTAGGCGGCCAGGAAGGACATTTGAATAACCATCAGGCCGCAAGCCTGGTGGCCGAGTTGGGCTGGCAAGACCTGCAACACCTGGTACTGGCCCACCTCAGCAGCAAGAACAACCTGCCGCAGCTGGCCCGGCAATGTTTCGTCGACACCCTTGGGTGCGACCCGGACTGGCTGCAACTGGCCGATCAAGATTCAGGGCTCGACTGGCGCACAATCGCCTAGCCCACTTACTTAGCATGCGGAGCCCATCATGGAAAAACGTGAAGAACTCTATCGCGGTAAAGCGAAATCGGTTTACAAAACCGATGACGAAAACCGCTTGATCCTGCTGTTTCGCAACGACACTTCGGCGTTCGACGGCAAGCGTATTGAACAGCTTGATCGCAAAGGCATGGTGAACAACAAGTTCAACGCCTTCATCATGCAGAAACTCGAAGAAGCCGGCGTGCCGACCCAATTCGACAAACTGCTGGGCGACAACGAATGTCTGGTCAAAAAACTCGACATGATCCCGGTCGAGTGCGTTGTGCGTAACTACGCTGCAGGCAGCCTGGTCAAGCGCCTGGGTGTGGAAGAGGGCATGAAGCTCAATCCGTACACCTTCGAACTGTTCCTGAAGGACGACGCCAAGGGCGACCCGTTCATCAACGAATCCCACGTAGTGGCATTCGGTTGGGGCACTGCCGAGCAATTGGTTCGCATGAAAGAACTGTCGCTCAAGGTCAACGACGTATTGAACAAACTGTTCGACGACGCTGGCTTGCTGCTGGTGGACTTCAAGCTTGAATTCGGCGTTTTCCACGACGGCAGCATCGTTTTGGGTGACGAATTCAGCCCGGATGGCTGCCGTCTGTGGGACAAGGCCACTGGCAAGAAAATGGACAAGGACCGCTTCCGTCAGGGTCTGGGTGACGTAATCGAAGCCTACGAAGAAGTTGCCAACCGTCTCGGCGTCCCGCTTTAAGCTGTAAAGGCGCGCAAGCAACTGATACAGCGCGGTTTTTTTGAAAAAAGGCTTTGCCATAATCAAAAACCGCGCTATTATTCGCGCCGTTGGAGAGATGCCAGAGTGGCCGAATGGGACGGATTCGAAATCCGTTGTACTGGCGACAGTACCTAGGGTTCGAATCCCTATCTCTCCGCCATTATTGAACAAGACTAAGCCCCTGAAATGGTTAAACATTTCAGGGGATTTTTCGTGGGCGCCAAAAAGTCGTGGAAGATTCTGGCGCAATGTCTGCTTTTTAAATGGTGGAGTTGCATCTATTGATCCAGGCGTGAGGCTTTCAGCTGTTTTTCGGCGATTTTCGGTGATTTTCTGATTTTCCCCCAACCGTTTTATCGAGCTTGAGTTCAATGCTCCCCCGCAACCGACCTCTATATCTGAAGCTTTCCCAAAGTGTCCCACTCGCCCGTTACTGATTGGACGAGTGGGTTTTGGCTTAGGCCTCAAGGCATCTGCGGCAACTCCTGCGCCCGCAGATCGAACACCAGCACCTCGGCGTCTCTGCCATTGCTCAAGGTCAGCAGTTGTTCCTTGCGCACTCGCACGCCGTCGCCTTCCTGAAGGGCCATGCCGTTGAGTTCGACGCTGCCTCGGGCTACGTGCACATAGGCGTAGCGGTCGGCGGCGAGTTCCAGTGTGGCGTTTTCCTTACCGTCTATCAGGGCTGCATACACCCGGGCATCCTGGCGTACGTGGAGCGAACCATCGGCGCCATCGGGCGAGATGATCAGTTGCAGACGCCCGCGTTTTTTTTGCGTGTTGAAGTGCTCTTGTTGGTAGCGGGGTTTGGCGCCGGCGATGTCAGGCACGATCCAGATTTGCAAAAAATGCACAGGCTGGCTGTGCGAGTGGTTGTACTCGCTGTGCGCCACGCCGCTGCCGGCACTCATCAATTGCACATCACCCGGGCGGATCACAGAACCTGTGCCCAGGGTGTCCTTGTGCTCCAGCGCACCGTCGAGCACGTAGGAGAAAATTTCCATGTCGCGGTGGGGGTGTTGGCCGAAGCCTTTGCCCGCTGCCACGCGGTCGTCGTTGATCACCAGCAGGTCGGAGAAACCTTGCTCATCGAGGTTGCGATAGTTAGCAAATGAGAAGGTGTGGAACGACTTCAACCAGCCATGATTGGCGGCGCCGCGATCAGATGCTTTGCGAAGGGTCAGCATGATGACATCTCCTGTGTGGACGTTAATTCGTCCGAGTGAGGAGAAGGTTAATGGTTACTGTGGAGTAAATTAAGTAGCTTAAAATTGAAATACTGTCTCTTTGAGGTTGACAATTTTAGCGAATTTTTCACGTATTATTTCCCGACGCTTGCTCATGATCTGCGCTTCAGCAGTAGACCGTAGGCAGTGCAACAGCGGTAAGCCCACAGGGGAATTCGTTCATGCAGCTGCTCACAGTGATACCTGACCTATGAAAACCGTGGCCATCGTGTTGTTCCCAGACTTCCTACTGCTCGACATGGCGGGTCCTATGGAGGTGTTCTCTATTGCCAACCGCTATTTACATCCGGATCAGCAGTATGAGTTGACCACTGTTGCTACCGAGCCAGGCCTGCTGCGCGCCTCAAACGGTGTGAGTTTGCAGGCGGATCTACATATTGATCAGGCCAGCGGGCACTATGACTTGTTGCTGGTACCCGGTGGTCCAGGGGCCTACAACGACAAACCGCTGCCCTTGCTGGAGTGGCTCAAGGGCGCCGTCACCCGGGCCGGGCAATACGGTTCGATCTGTACCGGGGCATTCGTGCTGGGCTTCGCCGGTTTGCTGGACGGCTACCGCGTCACTACCCATTGGCATTACACCGAGCGGCTGATCAAGGCCTTCCCCAAAGCCAGCGTTGAGATCGACCAGATTTTCGTGCAGGACCGCAACCTCATCACGTCTGGCGGCGTCACGGCCGGTATCGACCTTGCGCTGTCGGTGGTAGCCAATGACCACGGTAAAAAAGTCGCCTTGGACGTGGCAAAAGTGCTGCTGGTGGTGATGAAGCGTCAGGGCGGGCAGGCGCAGTTCAGTCCGTTGATGGCCAGCGTAGGCACGCTCGAAACCCCGATAACCCGAGTTCAGAACTACATCCTCGAACACCTCGATCAGACCTTCAGCATCGAATCCATGGCGAGGTTGGCCAGTATGAGCCCGAGGCACTTTGCCAGGGTTTTTGCCCGGGAGGTCAACATGACACCCATGGACTTTCTCCAGGGCGCGCGTATCGATCGCGCCAGAAGCCTGCTGGAGACCAGTGAGTTGCCACTCAAGACAGTGGCCTTCAAAAGTGGCTTCGGTAGCGTCCGGCACATGCGTTTCCTGTTCAATGAAAAGCTCGGTTTGACCCCCGCACACTACCGAGAGCAGTTCAGCTAGCCCCGATTGTCCGTTGTGCGCACCGAGATGGCCGTAATGCTCCTACCAGAGCAGTTGCGCTGTCATCCATGCCTGCCAAGATAGATGAGAACTCTTTGCACTTGCACAAGGATGACCGCCCCATGAGTACTTTCACCACCAGTGATGGCACCGAGATCTACTACAAGGACTGGGGCACGGGGCAGCCCGTGGTTTTCAGCCACGGTTGGCCGTTGAACGCCGATAGCTGGGAATCACAGATGCTGTTCCTGGCCTCTAAAGGTTATCGGGTCATTGCCCATGATCGGCGCGGCCATGGTCGTTCCAGTCAGCCATGGGCAGGTAACGACATGGACACCTACGCCGATGACCTGGCGCAGTTGATCGAGCTGCTGGATCTGCAAGATGCCGTGTTGTTCGGTTTCTCTACCGGCGGCGGTGAAGTGGCGCGTTATATCGGTCGCCACGGTACGGCGCGGGTGGCGAAGGCGGGGTTGATTTCATCGGTGCCGCCTTTGATGCTCAAGACCGAAGCCAACCCCGGCGGCCTGCCGCTTGAGGTCTTTGACGGGATTCGCAAGGCGTCTCTGGCGGACCGTTCACAGCTGTATATCGACCTCGCCAGCGGTCCTTTCTTTGGTTTCAACAAACCAGGGGCCAAACCCTCCCAGGGGATGATCGACTGGTTCTGGATGCAGGGCATGACCAGCGGCCATAAAAACGCCTACGACTGTATCAAGGCGTTCTCTGAAACCGACTTTACCGAAGACCTGAAGAAATTCGACATTCCGACCCTGGTGGTCCACGGCGATGCCGACCAGGTGGTGCCGATTGAAGCCGCGGGCATCGCGGCGGCAGGATTGGTCAAAGGTTCTACGCTGAAGATCTACCCCGGCGCGCCCCACGGGCTGACTGATACCCACAAGGATCAGCTCAATGCCGATCTGTTGGCGTTTCTCAAGGGCTGATACGCGGGAAACCCTGTAGACACTCTACCGGTCAAGGCCACCTGTGGGAGCGAGCCTGCGCGCGCCCACGGTTAAAGTATCTACAGGGGATATTCGTCTGGATATCTTTGGAGCCTTTTGCATGTCTGAATCCACTGAGATCGACCCGCCGACCCGGGTTTTCGATGAGGTTGTGACCCTGGTGGTCAAGCATCGGGTCAAGGCCGGTTTTGAAGTGCCCTACAACGACTGGCTGCGCAAGATCGTGCGCATTGCCGGGCAATGGGAAGGGCATCTGGGGGTGGATGTCGTGCCCGGCAAGAGTGCCGGTCTGGACACCTATACCTGCGTACTGCGCTTTTGCTCCACTGACGCCATGCAGCGCTGGCTGGACTCGCCGCAACGTCGCGAACTGGTCAACGAAGCCACGCCGATGCTGGCGGACGGCGACCAGACCGAGGTCAACCCGGCCAACGAATTCTGGTTCGCGCCCCTCACCGAATCCCGTCTGCCACCACCCCGCTGGAAACAGGCAGTGCTGACGCTGATGGTGATTTTTCCGCATACCTTGCTGGTGCCGCTGATCTGGAAGCCCTTGCTGGGCTTGAGCCCCTTTTTCTCCCAATACCTGGTTGCCACCTTTGTGATCACGCTGACCATCGTTGTCTCGGTGGTTTATCTGTTTATGCCAATGGCGACGCGTGTGTTCGCGCCTTGGCTGACGGCTCCCACTGAGCCCAAGGAAACGCGATGAACGCCGATCTGATCTTATTCAATGGCCAATTTCATACCGTCGATCGCGACAACCCGCATGCCAGCGCCGTGGCCATCCGCGAGGGCCGCTTTGTGGCGGTCGGCACCGATGCTCAGGCGATGGCCCTGCGCGGTGCGGGTACGCAAGTTATCGACCTCAAGGGCCGCTGTGTCATTCCTGGCCTTAATGACTCACACCTGCATCTGATCCGTGGCGGCCTGAATTACAACCTCGAACTGCGCTGGGAAGGTGTGCCATCGCTGGCCGATGCGTTGCGCATGCTCAAGGAACAGGCCGAGCGCACGCCGACGCCGCAATGGGTGCGGGTGGTGGGCGGCTGGAACGAATTCCAGTTCGCCGAAAAACGCATGCCTACCCTGGAAGAACTCAATCAGGCGGCCCCGGATACCCCGGTATTTGTCCTGCACTTGTATGACCGGGCCTTGCTTAATCGGGCCGCGCTGCGGGTTGCCGGCTATACCCGTGATACCCCGAACCCGCCGGGTGGCGAGATTGTGCGAGATGCCAACGGCAACCCGACCGGCATGCTGGTGGCGCGACCCAACGCGATGATTCTCTACTCGACCCTGGCCAAGGGGCCGAAGTTGCCGTTGGAGTATCAGGTGAACTCCACCCGCCAATTTATGCGCGAGCTCAACCGCCTGGGCCTCACCAGCGCGATTGATGCCGGCGGTGGTTTTCAAAACTATCCCGACGATTACCAGGTCATCGAACAGTTGGCCAAAGACCAGCAGTTGACTATCCGTATTGCCTACAACCTGTTTACGCAAAAGCCCAAGGAAGAACTGACCGACTTCAAGAACTGGACCGGCAGTGTGAAACTGCACCAGGGCGATGACTTCTTGCGGCACAACGGCGCCGGGGAAATGCTGGTGTTCTCGGCGGCGGACTTCGAGGACTTCCTTGAACCGCGCCCGGACTTGCCGCAAACCATGGAAGACGAACTGGAGCCGGTGGTGCGTCATTTGGTGGAGCAACGCTGGCCGTTCCGCCTGCACGCCACCTACAACGAATCCATCAGTCGCATGCTCGACGTGTTCGAGAAGGTCAATCGCGATATCCCGTTCAATGGCTTGCCGTGGTTTTTCGACCATGCCGAAACCATCACCCCGCATAACATCGAGCGTGTGAGAGCACTGGGTGGGGGCATTGCGATTCAGGATCGTATGGCATTCCAAGGTGAGTATTTCGTCGAACGTTACGGTGCTAAAGCGGCCCAAGCTACGCCCCCCATCAAGCGCATGCTGGCCGAAGGCGTGCCGGTGGGGGCGGGCACCGATGCCACCCGCGTATCCAGCTATAACCCGTGGACTTCGTTGTATTGGATGGTCAGCGGTCGCACTGTCGGCGGCCTTGAGTTGCACGCCGAAGGCTTGCCCCGGCTCACCGCACTGGAGCTGTTCACCCACGGCAGCGCCTGGTTTTCATCCGAGCAGGGCAAAAAGGGCCAGATCAAGGTCGGCCAGTTGGCAGACGTGGCGGCCCTGAGCGCGGACTTCTTCAGCGTCGACGAAGAAACCATCAAGTGGATCGAGTCCGTGCTGACCGTGGTGGGCGGCAAAGTGGTGTACGCCGCCGGCGACTTTGAAAAGCTTGGGCCAGCCCGTGTACCGGTGTTGCCCGACTGGTCACCGGTGGTCACCGTCCCAGGCCACTGGCGCCCTGGCGCGCCGTTGCTGGCGCAGGCCCACCAATGCAGTGGGCCGTGCGCGGTGCATGCCCATGGCCATGAAAAAGCACGTCTTTCGAATGCGCCGGTCAGCGACTTTGCCGGCTTTTGGGGCGCCTTTGGCTGCTCGTGTTTCGCGTTTTGATCCCGTAACACCTATCCATCGAGGAGTTTCACATGAGCAATGTTCCGTACAAGCGCCTGAACAAAGATGATGCTGTGGTGTTGCTGGTTGACCACCAGACCGGTCTGATCTCGTTGGTCCAGGATTTCTCGCCGAACGAATTCAAGAACAACGTACTGGCGCTGGGCGATGTGGCGAAGTTCTTCAAACTGCCGACCATCCTCACCACCAGTTTTGAAAACGGCCCCAACGGTCCGATGGTGCCGGAGCTCAAGGAACTGTTCCCGGACGCCCCGTATATTCCGCGCCCCGGTCAGATCAATGCTTGGGACAACGAAGATTTCGTCAAGGCGGTCAAGGCTACCGGGCGCAAGCAGTTGATCATTGCGGGCGTGGTGACGGATGTATGCGTGACCTTCCCGACACTGTCGGCGCTGGCTGAGGGTTTTGACGTGTTTGTGGTGACAGATGCCTCGGGCACCTTTAACGAAACCGTGCAACAGGCCGCCTGGGCGCGGATGGCGGCAGCGGGTGCACAGTTGATGAACTGGTTCTCGGTGGCGTGCGAGCTGCAGGGGGACTGGCGCAATGACATGGAAGGCCTGGCCAACCTGCTGTCGCCGCGCATTCCCAACTACCGCAACCTGATGAACAGCTACTCGGTATTGACGGCAAAATAACGCAGCACATTTGCTTCTGTAGCCGCTGCCGCAGGCTGCGACAAGGGCCGCAGGACCTTGGCTTTCTTTTGGAATCCGGGGTCGCTTTGCAACTCATCGCAGCCTGCGGCAGCGCAGATACTTCAAGTGTGGGAGCGAGCCTGCTCGCGAAGATCATTCGCGAGCAGGCTCGCTCCCACTAGTGGCTTGACCTGGAACAGAGTATCTACAGATGTCACCGTAATGTTTTCAGCGCTTGTGCAACCAACTCAAAAACCCCCCTTTCCTGATCGGTGCCGGTGCGGCCATCAGCGCCATGCGGCTGCTCTGCTGACGTACTGCCTGCAACGTATTCAACGCCCGTCCTACCTCAGCCTGTTGCCCCATGCATTCGCGGGTCACGGACTTGTCGAGCCGATAAATGATGCTTGAGGTCAGGGTAGTAAAGGTCGCCTGGGACGGCGAGTCCGTGAGGATGCTTTCTTCGCCCATGATCTCTCCGGGCCCCATGCGCCCGGCTTCAACAGGCCCCGTGGCGTTGGGCACGGTCACGCTGACCACGCCGGTGGCGATGACCATCAGGCTGTCCGGCACCTCGTCCAGAGCCAGCACCACCTGACCTGCCGCGTATTGCTGGGCAACCATGGAACGGGCGATCTGGTCGCGTTCTTCTGCACTCAGCGAACGGAAGATTTTCACCTCGTCGAGCAATGCCCGTGCCCGACCCGCGGGCTCGATCACAGCGTCAGGCTGGCGCGAAATACCTGCCGCCTCAAGATGCCGATGTGCCAGGTCAAACAGTTGGTTGCGGACTTCGCTTTTTTTAGCCAGCTCGGCAATAAACCCGCTGGCCACGTATTCGGACATGATCTCACCTGCCTCCTTGAGCACCGCTTTGGGAGCAGGGTTGAGCAGCAGACTGCTGCTGCCCTGCAGCGTGCGCTCCAACGCATCGAGCACCCGGCGCGGGCGAACATGGTTGGGCACCTGAATGCTGATCGACACGCCGTGCAGATTCGTGGGCCGGCTCAGGTTGACGATCTTGGCCTTGGCCGCCACGGAGTTGGGCACTACCGCCGTGCTGCCCGCGCTGGTCAACAAATGGGTGGCGCGCCAGTCGATATCCAGCACCTTGCCTTCGACACCGTCGATCACCACCCAGTCATCCACCTGATACGGCTTGGTGGTGTTGAGCACGATGCCGGAAAACACGTCGCTCAAGGTGCTCTGCAATGCCAGGCCAACCACAATCGCTACCACCCCGGACGTCGCCAGCAAGCCTTTCACCGGCAACTCCAGAACGTAACCGGCTGCGGCGACGATAGCCGCCAGGAACACCAGTGCGCCGATCACATCCTGCAGCAGGCGGCCGCTGTGACCGATGCGGCGCATCAGCACCAGGCCGAGCACCTCCGTAAGCACCCGCGCCGCGTACAGCCACCACATAATTCCCAGCGCCGTAGCCCCTAATTGCTCCACGCGGTCATCGGTAAACAGCGGCGCCTGCAACGGGCTGACTCCGGCGTTGATGATGATTGTGCTGAACATCGCAAACAGTGCCAGTCGCACGCATACCCGAGTCACACGCTGCTTGAATGGCGCCAGATGCCAGAGCGCGGCGTCGATCACCAGCAGTACAGCACCCCAGGACAGGGGGTGATCGAGGAGAAAGGGCATGGGTAAACTCCGAAATGAGAGAGGGGAATTCGTGGGGGCGAGCCTGCTCGCGAAGGCTCTAAAAGTGAAGCGCTTCGCGAGCAGGCTCGCTCCCACGGATACACCTGCAGCGAACAGAGCATAGACGGGTGTTGAAAAGGGGAAAAGCCGTTATAAAGTGTTTAACTGTCCACCAGGTCGTGACAATGAACCCGTTCGAAGATATGCGTATATTTTGCCAGGTCATGGACTCCGGCAGCTTCACTGCGGCGGCCGACCAATTGGGTCTGTCCAAGCAATTCGTGAGTCGGCGATTGATACAACTGGAGGCGCGATTGGGCGTGCGTCTGCTCAACCGCTCCACTCGGCGACTGGACGTCACGCCCCTGGGGCAAAGTTATTACGAGTCGGCCATGCGCTTGCTCAACGATGTCGAGCATATGGAGCAGGGTATCGCTGGCCAGACCAGCGAGCCACGCGGCACCTTGCGGGTCAGCGCACCGCTGTCCTTTGCCATGGCGCATCTGGGCTGCCTGCTGCCGTTGTTTTTACAGCGCTACAGCGGCGTGACCGTAGAAGTGGACCTCAGCGACCGGCCGGTGGACTTGCTCAGCGAAGGCTATGACCTGGCCTTGCGCATCGGCGTGCTTGAGGACTCGACTCTAATTGCCCGTCGTATCGCCAGCATCGAGCGTGTTTACTGTGCCAGCCCGGCCTACCTGGCCGAGCGCGGCACACCGCTCAAACCCCAGGATCTGCACGAGCATGATTGCCTGCCCTACGGCCACGGCCGTCAGGTGCAGTGGCGTTTCGAAGGGCAGGGCAAGCCCCTGACCATCAACGTCAGCGGGCGCATGCGGGTCAATAATGGTGAGTTGCTCAGGGACGCAGCTATTGCAGGGCTGGGCATTACCTACCTGCCGACCTTTATCGTTGGCTCGGCTCTGGAGAGCGGGCAACTGGTACGCGTGCTGGACGATTACCGCTGCGCGCCGTTGGCGTTATCGGCGGTGTATCCGCAGCATCGCCAGCGTTCGCTACCGGTGCAGGCATTGATCGAATTCTTGCGCGAGCGGCTGGATCAGGGGCAAGGCGGGCTGTAGGGGGAGTCAGGCTCCCCCCGGTAGCTCGTCAAACGATGGCGGGGTAATCGGCCATCGTGTCAGGCCACGGGCTCAACACTTCGAAACCATCGTCGGTCACGGCGACCATGTGTTCCCACTGGGCTGAAAGCGAGTTGTCCTTGGTGACCACGGTCCAGTTATCGGGGAGGGTTTTCACATGGCGTTTGCCAGCGTTGAGCATGGGCTCGATGGTGAAAATCATGCCGGTCTTGAGCTTCATGCCCTGGCCCGGATAACCGTAGTGCAGTACCTGCGGCTCATCGTGATAAACCTTGCCGATCCCGTGGCCGCAATACTCACGCACCACGCTGTAGCCTTCTGTCTCGGCAAGGGTCTGGATGGCATGGCCGATATCACCGAGGGTCGCGCCAGGGCGCACCATGCGGATGCCTGCGCACATGGCATCGTAGGTGGTTTTCACCAGATGGCGTGCCTCGGGGCTAGGTTCGCCGACGAAGTACATGCGGCTGGTGTCGCCGAACCAGCCATCCTTGACCACCGCGATATCGATATTGACGATATCGCCGTCCTGCAGCACCCGGTTTGACGGAATGCCGTGGCAAACCACCTCATTGACCGAGGCGCACACGGTTTTCGGGAAGCCGTGATAGCCGACATTGCCGGGTATGGCCTTCTGCACATTGACGATGTAGTCGTGGCAGATCTGATCGAGCTGGTCGGTGCTGACGCCAGCCTTGACGTGCTCACCGATCATGGCCAGCACTTCGGCTGCCAGTTTGCCCGCGACCTTGGACTGGGCGATTTGTGCCGGGCTGTTGATCACGACGCTGGTTCTCATTGTGCCGCTCCCGCAGTGGCATCAGCCAGCTCGCACAGTTGCTTCAAATCGAGGCCGCCTTGCTGTTCGGCGCGGATCAGCAAGCGGCAGATCTGGTTGTGGTCCAGATCGGGGTGCAGCTCGGTCAGCATGCCGATGCGCATCCAGTGCTCTGCTTGTGCGTTGATTGAACGGTTGAGTGCGTTGCTGGCGACCCGCAGGTTTTCGTGGGTGGCGTCCGATATTTTTACGATGCCCATCTGAATGCTCAATATGAAGTATATATGAAACGTATATTAATCGAGGGCGTGGCACGATCGCAACTCAAAGGTCTGTTAGTCATGGACAGCCCTGCGGGTCGATCCCTATGCTGGTGCGATTAAAAAAACAATCAGAACACCATGACCCTTAATGCCTCCCTCCATGCGCTGCTCCACTGGCTTGCCCGGCCGCACCGAAGCCTGGTGGCACGGTATACCTTGCTCTCGGTGTTCGTGATGAGCATTGCGCTGGTCACTCTGGCCGTTCTTTACGAGCAATTGGCCAAGGACCTGCTCAATCGCCTGACCGGCGAACGCCTTGACGCCCAGGCGCTGTCGACGGCAAACCGCTTGTCGTCGTTTCTGGATGACCGTTTTTACCAGCTCTCGGCGCTGTCCAATCATCCCAACATGCCGGATTTCATTGTCGATCCGTCGCGCGTGATCAGTGATGTGGATTCGCTGCTCAAGATCGAGGGCGATTTACCCTTTATTTATGGCGTGCTGTTTTTCGATGAACAGGATCGCCTGATCAAAGTGCTGCCCGGCCAGTCGGCTTCCGGGGAGCCTTACTGGGGCAGCGAGCACTGGTCCATCGCGGGCCTGCCGGTGCAATGGGTAGGGGATGTCGAAGTGATTGGCCCGCTGCTGGCGCACGCCGGAGGCTCCGGCAGCTTTTTGATCCGCAAGAGCATCCGTAACGGGCGAACCAATCAACGGGTACGCATCGCGCTGCACTTGCGTCTGGCGTCCTTGACCGAGTTGCTGGTCAGTGCGGGCATGAGCGGTGTGGTTGCGCCGTTGCTGCGCGTACCCGGCGGCGCGTTTGTCGACCCCACCGGGCGTCAGGTCAAGGCGCCCGGCCAATGGCACGAAGGGCCGGTAATCTTGCCGGGCTGGCAACTGGTGTTCAGCGTTGAGCCGGGTGCAATCCTCAAGCCGCTCAACGATGCCCGCTGGTGGCTGTACTGGGTGGCTGCGGGATTTATCGGGTTTATTCTGGTGGTGTTTTTTACCCTCTCGCGGCAACTGCGCTCGCGGGTCAGCACGTTGTTGCAGGGTGCTCATCAACTGTCGATGGGCGACTTGAGCTATCGCCTGGCCCAACAGCCGCGGGACGACGAAATCGGCCACGTTGCCCGTGCGTTCAACGTCATGGCCGAACGTCTGGCGCAGGTGATGGAAAAAACCGTGCGCACCGAGAACCTCGCGGTCCTTGGTACGTTTGCCACCGGGGTGGCCCATGAAGTGCGCAACCCGCTGGCAACCATGAAAACCACGGTGCAGGCCTTGTTGCGCCGTGAACAGGAACCGCAACGACGTTTGCTGCTGAGTGATCTGGTCAAGGAAATCGATCGCTTGTCACGGGTCACCAATGACCTGCTGGAATACGGCAGACCGCGCCCGGCCCAGCCGCAAAACGTGTCGGTGGCGCAGCTGTTTGAGCAGACCGCGCACTTGGTCGCGCCGCAGATGCAGGCCCGCAATATTGAGTTTCAGTGCAGGGCACCGGTGGATTTACAGATCTGTATCGATCCGGATCAGGCGCAGCAGGTATTGCTCAATCTGTGCCTGAACGCCTTGCAGGCCAGCAGCGAGGGGCAAACCGTCCGGCTTGATGCCGAGGAGTGGCAGGGGCGGGTGCGTATCGTTATAACTGACCAGGGCTGTGGTATTTCGGCCACTGACTTGCAGAATATCCGCCAGCCGTTTTTTACCCTCAAGGCCCGGGGCACCGGGTTGGGCCTGAGTATTTGTCAGCAACTGCTGGAGGCCAATGGTGCCCGGATGGAAATCCTCAGCACCCTTGGGGAGGGCACGCAGGTAATACTGGATTGCCCTGCTACTGCCAATGACACAGGCGTTGAGCGTAATTCGTAGCAGCTGCCGCAGTAACGAGGCTGCGTGCGGCGGCGCAGCCGTCGTAAAGTCAGGCTATGCGGTGAGTCAGGTAAATCGCATGTTCAGGTTTTACGATCGGTTCGCAATCGAACGTAGCCTTCGGCAACTGCTACGGGTTTTGTATATGCCTGAAATCTCCAGAGAACGTATTGAAGTGAGTCGCAGATGTCTGATGTTCACGTTTTAATCGTCGATGATGAAGAGGCGCTGGTGCGCTCGCTCAGTTTTGCGTTGCGCGAGGAGGGCATGCGCATCAGCACGGCCGGCAGTGGCGAAGCGGCGCTGCAACATGCCCTGGACGATGTCGATATTGTCCTGCTGGATCTGTGCCTGCCGGGCATTGATGGCATGGCCACCCTGGACGGCTTGCGCCAGCGCAGTCCGCTGCTGCCGGTGATCATGATTTCAGCTCATGGCGACACTCGTGCGGCGGTTCAGGCGGTCAAGGGCGGGGCTACCGATTACCTGACCAAGCCGTTTGAACTGGATGACTTGCTGGCCACTATCAGCAGCACCCTGGCTCTGGATGCCGTGGAGCCTGAAGTGACGGCGGGCCTGCAAGGGCAGAGCGCGGTCATGTCGGCCCTGCATGGTGCCGTACAACGAATTGCCCGCAGTTCGGCAACGCGAATCTTGCTGCTGGGCGAATCCGGCACCGGTAAAACCCTCGTGGCTCAAGCCCTGCATAGTCACAGCTCGCGGGCGGGCAGTGCATTTATCGAGGTCAACTGCGCGGCCCTGCCCGAGCAGTTGATTGAGGCTGAGCTGTTTGGCTCCGAGAAGGGCGCTTACACCGGGGCTCATCAAAAGCGTGCCGGGTTGGTCAGCCAGGCCAATGGCGGCACGTTGTTCCTTGATGAAATTGGCGAATTGCCCCTGAGCCTGCAGGCCAAGCTGCTGCATTTTCTGGAAAACGGCAGCTACCGCGCCGTCGGCGCCAGCCAGGCCAGTAGCGCGGATGTCAGGGTGGTGGCCGCAACCAATCGGGATTTGGCCGACGATGTACGTCTGGGGCGGTTTCGCGAAGACTTGTTTTACCGGTTGAACGTAATCACCGTAGATATACCGGCCCTGCGTGACCGGGCAGATGATCTGCTGCTTCTGGTCCAGTATTTTGCCCAGCGCCAAGCGCTGGAAGAGGGCGTGAGTCCGATCCGGTTCTTGCCCGACAGCATTGCGCTGCTGCGTCGGCATCGCTGGCCCGGCAATGTGCGTGAGTTGAAGAATCTGGTTGAGCGCTTGACCATTCTTTTACCAGGTCAGGACATCAGCGCCGCGATGCTGCCAGCGCAGTTGCAGGACAGTGCATCGCCAGGCAACCCAGCTCTGGTGCTGGGCGATCAGCTCGAACGCGCCGAGCGTGAGCTGGTCACTGACGCCTTGACCCGCACCGCGGGCCACAAAGGCCTGGCCGCACAACTGCTGGGGATCTCCCGGCATGCGCTCAAACGCCGTCTGCAACGTCTGGGCATTGAGCGCTAAGCGCTCAGCCTTGCGCGCATGTTGAGCGGTTAGCGCTCAACATTTCTGCAAACCCTTAACCTGTAGCCGCTGCCGCAAGCTGCGATGGGTTGCGTAGCGACCCCAGAATTTAATCGACAGCGAAGGGCCTGCGGCCCTTATCGCAGCCTGCGGCAGCGGCTACAGGGTGGCGATATATCTTGGCACACCCTTTGCTCTATCCCTCTGGCTGCTCAACAAGAGGCGTTTTCAACGCCCAAAGGAATTTATGCACCCGATGCGTTCATTGCGCCATTGCGCCCTGGCTTTGGCTGGTCTGCTGCTTGGTTCGTTCGCTTGTGCCGAGGTCGGCCGACTGGAGTTGGGCGTGCCTGCTGCCCAGGCCGATCTGACCATGGGTTGCCTGTATCCGATGACCGAGCGTGCGGCCATCTACGGGCAAGACAGCATTATCGGAATCCAGGTGGCCCTCAATGAATTGCAGGCCCGCCGACTCGCCGGTGAGCCCGTACCGCGTTTGCGGGTGATCATCGATGATGATCAGTCCAAGGCCTCATACGGCGTTAGTCTGGCCCGCAGCTTTATCCACAAGGACGGGGTACAGGTGCTGTGCGGCATGGTCTCGTCCGGGGTCGCGCTGGCAGTCAGCCAATTGGCCCTGCAGGAAAAAGTACTGATGATCGGCACCGATCATGCCTCTTCGCGCATGACCCTGGAAAACGGCCATCCCTATTATTTTCGCGTAACCAACGACACCTGGACCTCCATGGCGGCGGGTGCTCGCTACCTGCAGGCGTTGCAGAAAAAAACCGGCTGGAAGCGCCTGGCCTTTATTGGTCCTGATTACGAATACGGTCATGTGTCCCGTGATGATTTGCACACTGCCCTCAACCAACTGGGCGTGAAATTCGACGACGTGATCGAGCTATGGCCGCGCCTGTATGAGCCAGACTACTCGCCCTATATCACCGCGCTGGAACAATCCAGACCGGACATCATCGTGTCGGCTATTTGGGGCGGCGATTTCCACGCATTCGTCAAACAGGCTGCCGGTTCCCGGCTGCTCGAAACCTCGCGCCTGGCGAACTTCGATACCGGGGCCAATTTCGATTTTCTGGTTGCCCTGGGGGACAAGGCCCCCGCGGGGTTGATCCTCTCTTCCCGGCACCACAACAACTGGCCGACTACCGAGCGCAACCGCTCGTTTGTCGAGCGCTTTCACGCGCTGAGCGGGCGCTACCCGACCTATGCCGCACAGGGCGCCTACACCGGTGTCATGGTGCTGGCCCAGGCCTATGAAAAGACCGGCGGCGTGACCGAGACCCAGGCGCTGATCCACGCCCTGGAAGGCCTGGAAATTGCCTTGCCGGAAGACCCGCCAGGCACCTGGTCGCGCATCGATCCGGTGACCCATCAAATCCAGCAGAGCCAGGCCATTGGCACGCCGCTACCCAATACCGCTTACCCGCCTGCCCAACTGATGCTGGGTGACTGGTCGGTGTACTCGGCGCAAGAGCTACAGCTCGACAGCGCCACGCTGAAGCGGCGACTGGCCGCACGAAAAACCGTTGTCGAGCCCTGACGGCTCACTCATCCATTGAGAGACAAGCATGAACAATTCCAAGAAAAGCATGTTGAAACACCCTTTGGCATTTGCCATCACGGCAGCCGGGCTGGCCCTGTCCTTGAGCGCTGGGGTCCAGGCCGCTGAAAACGGCAAGTTCCGCATTGGCATCGTGACCTTTCTGTCCGGCCCGGCCGCCGGGCCGTTTGGCGAACCTTCGGCCAATGCTGCCAAGGTGCTGGTCGAAGGTTTGAACAAGGGCCAGTTGCCCGCGCCCTACGACAAGTTGGGGATCAATGGCGCCGAGATCGAAGTGGTGATCATTGACGAGGCGGGCGGAGCCGCGAAACAGGTCGAAGAATTCCGCAATCTGGTACAGCGCCAGAAGGTCGATGCGGTGGTGGGTTACATCTCGTCCGGCGACTGTCTGGCCATCGCGCCGGTAGCTGAAGAGCTGGGCGCGATGACCGTGTTCTACGACTGCGGCACTTCGCAACTGTTCAAGGAAGACAAAACCCCGCAATACGTGTTCCGCACCAGCCTTGATGCGGCGGTGGACAACATCGGCGCCGCGCGTTACCTGGCCAAGGTGCGACCGGATGCGCAGAAAGTCGCGGGCATCCAGCAAAACTACGCCTGGGGCCAGGACAGCTGGAACGACTTCACCCACTCCATGGAGCAACTGATGCCCAAGGCCAAGGTGGTCGAATCGCAGATGCCCAAAGTGTTCCAGGGCCAGTACGGTGCCGAGATCTCTGCGATTTCGGTCAAGCGCCCGGACATCATTCACTCCAGCTTCTGGGGTGGCGACATGGAGGCGCTGGTGTTGCAAGCCAACGCCCGTGGTCTGTTGGAAGATGCCACGGCAGTCCTGACGTGCGGCGAGTCGGCAATTGACCGCTACAAGGACCAGGCCCCCAACGGCATGATTATCGGTGGCCGTGGTCCGTTCGGCGCCTTTGCCCCGGATAACGAACTCAACCGCTGGTTCAAGGACAAGTACGTAGCGGCTTACAAGACCGCGCCGACTTACCCGGCGAGCAAAATGGCCCAGGCGATTCTCGGCCTCAAGCACGCGGCTGAAAACGCCAAGGTCGAGTCCGGCAAAATCCCGGCACCGTTGGAAATTGCCAAGGCGTTCAAGGGCGCGACCTTCGAGTCGGTGTCCGGCACCGTGCAAATGGCCCGCGCCGAGGGGCATCAGGCCATGCAGGGCATCGCTTACGGCGAGTACAACTACGACCCGGCGAGCAAAAAAGGCAGCGTGCAAAACGTCATCGCCTTTGCCGGTGAGTGCGTAACGCCACCGGACGGCACCACCGCGCTGGAGTGGATCAAGGCCGGTTTCCCTGGCGCTCAGTGCAACTGATTACCACACACCTGTAGCTGCTGCCGCAGGCTGCGATAAGGGCCGAAGGACCTTCGCTTTTGAAAAGGCGCGATCCCTGCGGGCTCGATCGCAGCCTTCGACAGCAGCTACAACAACGGTTGCGTGATTGATTCCAAGGTAGGACCTCTATGATGAGTCTTTTCGCGGTGCTGATTGACGGCACCATCTATGCCTCGTGGCTGTTTCTGGTCGCAGCCGGGTTGACGGTGATTTACGGGGTGATGCGCATCCTGAATATGGCCCACGGCAGCTTCTATGCCATTGGTGCCTACACCGCAGCCTCGCTGGTGGGCTGGTATTTCAATAACGGGATTGGCCCCGTCTGGGCCGGGTATCTGCTGATGCTCGGCTGCGCGCTGGTGGCCGGCCTGATTGTCGGTCTGATTATCGAGCGCGGCCTGTTGCGCTTTATGTACGGGCGCGACGAAGTCCTGATGGTAATCATCACTTACGCCCTGCTGCTGGTGCTCGAAGACACCATGAAAATGATCTGGGGCGTGAATCCTTACTTCGCTTATCAGCCCTACGCCGAGATGGGCCGCAGCGCCCTGGCGGGGCTCAAAGTGTCCAATTACGACCTGATGCTGGTCGGCGTTTCCGCCGTGCTGGGCCTGGGCCTGTGGTTGTGGCTGGAGCGCACACACCAGGGCAAGGTGCTGCGCGCCGTGATTCATGACCGCGAAGTGGCCATGGCCATGGGTGTCAATGTACGGCGCATGTTCACCCTGGTGTTTGTGCTGGGCACCATGCTCGGCACGCTGGCGGGCGCCTTGACCGCCCCGGCCATTTCGGTGGTGCCGGGCATGGGCGTGGAAATCATCGTGCTGGCGTTTGCCGTGGTGGTGATCGGTGGCATGGGCAGCATCGAAGGCGCTGCTGTGGGCGCATTGCTGGTGGGGTTGAGCCGCGCGGCGGCGGTGCATTACGCACCGGAGTTCGAGCTGTTTGTGATTTACGGGGTGATGGCGCTGGTACTTGCAGTGCGTCCCCAAGGGCTGTTCGGCCGCGTGCTGGCGAGGAAAATTTGATATGCGCCTGAGTAAAACCGAATTGATTCTGCTCGGCGTCGCCGTGCTGCTGGCCGCCGGTGGCTTTATTGCGCCGCAATGGCTGGTGTTCCTGCTGACGATGGCCCTGGCCAAGGCCATGGTGGTACAGGGCGTGGTGATGCAGATGCGCGCCGGTCTGGTGACCTTTGGCCAGGGCCTGTTCTTCTGCGTGGGCGGTTATGCGGTCGGCATGAGCGGGCACTTTCTGGACATTACCGATCTTGCTGTATTGCTGCTGATCGGGGTGGGTGCTGCGGTGCTGCTGGCGATGCTGCTGGGGCTGTTGATGACTCGCTACCGCGAGATTTTCTTCGCCATGCTGTCGTTGGCCTTCTCGATGATCCTCTACGGCGTACTGGTCAAAAGTTCGGCCCTGGGCAGTACCGACGGATTCAACGTCAAGGCCTGGACTCTGTTCGGCTGGACTCCGGCTTCAGGGCAGGCGCCGTTGGCGCTGTTTGTCATCATCGTGGCCTGCTCGGCACTGCTGGCGGTGTTGCTGCATCGCTACAGCCGCAGCAGCGCGGGGATGATGTGCGAAGCCATTCGTGAAAACGAAGTGCGCGTCGAATACCTGGGGCAGTCACCGCGTTGGGTGCTGTACATGAACTATGTCGCGGCCGCCGCCGTGTCGGCATTGGGCGGTGGTTTCATGGCCCTGTCGGCCGGGCATATCGACCCGGAAATGGCTTACTGGATCACCTCCGGTGAATTCGTGTTTATCGCCCTGTTGGGTGGTACTGCCCATGTGGCGGCGCCGTTTATTGCCGCCATCCTGTTTGCGGTAGTGCGTACCTACGCCATCGAGCTGGTGCCGCACAGCTGGCAGATGATTCTGGGCTTCACCTTGTTGGCGATCATCGTATTTCTGCCTAAAGGCCTGTGGAGTCTGTTCACTGGTCAGGCACGGAGGGCCAAAGCATGAATTGCATTCTGGAAACCAAGGGCCTGTGCAAATCGTTTGGCGCGGTCACCGCCGCCAAGGATGTGAACGTACGCATCCATAAAGGCGAAGTGGTCGGCGTAATCGGCTCAAACGGCGCGGGTAAAACCACCTTTATCAATATGGTCACCGGCTACCTGAAACCCAGCAGCGGCGAGATCCTGTTCAACGGCCAGTCGATCCTCGGCCGCACCCCTAGGGCAATCACCCGCGCGGGCATGGCCCGTTCGTTCCAGGTGGCGCAGCTGTTCCCGCAGTTGAGTGTGCTGGAGAACCTGTTAATAGCCGTGTCTGCTGCGCAAAGCCCGTTTCCTTCGCTGCTGGCACCGATGCGCAACGCGTCGCGCATCGCTCAGGCGGATGCGATCCTCGCTGAATTCGATATCAGCCGCTGGCGCGATACCCAGGTCACGGCCGTGCCGCAAGGCGTACGTAAACTGATCGACATCGCCATGGCGCTGATCGGTGATCCGCAAATGTTGCTGCTCGACGAACCCACCAGCGGGGTCAGCGCAGAAGAGAAAACTGCGCTGATGGACACGGTGATGCGGGTGGTCGCCCAGCATCAGGTCACGGTGCTGTTCGTTGAGCATGATATGGACGTGGTGCGTCGTTATGTATCGCGAATTCTGGCCTTCTACAGCGGTGAAGTACTGGCAGACGGTGCCCCCGAAGCGGTCCTGGCCAATGCACGGGTGCAGGAATTCGTGACCGGTGGCCCGCACGCTCACAAGAGGGCAGCGCAATGAGTCTGGATATTCGCAATTTGCATGTTTCGATCGAAGGCGTACCGATCCTGCATGACGTTTCCCTGCACGTAGGCAGCGGGCAGATGGTGGGCCTGATCGGCCACAACGGTGCCGGTAAAACCACGCTGATCCGCGCCATCATGGGCCTGCTTGACGCCGATTCCGGTTCGATCACCTTTGCCGGTCAGGACCTGCGCAGCCAGGCGGGCTTTACCCGGGCCGGGGCCGGTATCAGCTACCTGCCCGAAGACCGGCGGCTGATTCCGTCGCTGAACGTGGAAGAAAACATCCTGCTGCCGGTCTGGGCCAACAAGTTGGCTGACAGCAAGCGCCGCCTGGAATGGGTCTACAGCCTGATCCCGGAAATCGCCCAGTTCCGTGACCGCAAGGCCATGCAACTGTCTGGCGGGCAACAAAAGCTGGTGGCTCTGGCGCGGGCATTGATGCCGGGCAACAAGTTGCTGCTGCTCGATGAGCCTTTCGAGGGCGTGGCGCCGGTGCTGTCCCGGCGCTTGAGCGAGGTGATCGCCAAGCTGGGCCAGGAAGGTCTGTGCGTGCTGATTTCTGAATCTGATGACACTCATTCTGCCGATCTGGTCGATGCGTTGTTTCGCATCGAGCGCGGCAGTGTGACCGTAGGGTAGGGACCACAATGTCAAAATTCACCTTTGAAACCACACCGCGGGTGATCTGCGAAATCGACGGTGCGCTGCGTCTTGGCGCCCTGTGCCGTGAGCTGAAGGCCGAGCGTGTATTGCTGATCAGCGACCCAGGGTTGCTGCGCGCGGGGCTGCTGGATGCACCGCTGCAGGCCATGCGCGACAGCGGCCTGCAGGTCACGCTGTACAGCGATGTGCAGGCCGATCCGCCTGCCGCATCGGTGCAGGATGCGGTCGATGTGGCGCGTCAGTGTCGCGCCCAGGCGGTGATCGGCCTGGGCGGCGGCAGTTCACTCGACACCGCCAAGCTGGTGGCCCTGCTCTGCGGTCAGGAGCAGCAGTTGGAGGATATTTACGGCATCGGCCTGGCCAAGGGGCCGCGCCTGCCGCTGATTCAGGTGCCGACGACCGCGGGCACTGGCTCGGAAGTCACGGCGGTGGCGATTGTCACCACTCCCAGCCATGAGAAAAAGGGCGTGGTCAGCCCCTTGCTGTACCCCGACATTGCCTTGCTCGATGCGCGGCTGACGGTCGGCCTGCCGGCTGCGGTCAGTGCCATGACTGGAGTCGATGCCATGGTGCATGCCATTGAGGCGTACACCAGCGCGCACAAAAAGAACGTGTTGTCCGATGGTTTGGCGGTGCAGGCCCTGACGTTGCTGGCTGCCAACATGGACCGCGTGCTGGCCGAGCCGGCTGATTTGCAGGCGCGCTCGGACATGCTGCTGGGCTCGATGCTGGCCGGCATGGCATTCGCCAATGCACCGGTGGCGGCGGTGCATGCGCTGGCGTATCCACTGGGCGGGCAGTTCCATGTGCCCCACGGTTTGAGCAATGCCTTGGTGCTGGTGCCCGTGCTCAACTTCAACCGCTCGGCGGCTGAACCGCTGTATGCACAACTGGCCGGGGCGGTATTGCCGGGGCAGCGATTTGCCAGCGCCAGCGATGCCTGCGACGGCTTTATCGAGTTTATGACCCGGCTGGTGGCCCGCATGCCATTTGCCCAACGTCTGCACGAAGTGGGCGTCACCTCCGAGGACCTCGACCGGTTGACCGATGACGCGCTGAAAGTCGAGCGCCTGTTGATCAACAACCCGCGCCCGCTAAACCGCGACGACATCTACGGCATCTACGCCTCGGTGCTGTAAGCCAGCCTCACTACAGGAGTTAGTCATGAACCATGAATTCAGAAGTGTGCCACGCATTGTCTGTGAGGCTGGTGCACTACAGGAAGTTGGCTACGTATTTAGAGGCCTGGGTGCACAGCGCGTGATGCTGGTATGCGATCCGGGGATTGTCAGCCTGGGCTTTGCCGGTAGGGCGCAGGAGGTGCTGGAAGCTGCGGGTTGCGCAGTGTCTGTGTTTGATCAGGTGGCGCCCGACCCGTCCTCGGCGGTGGTTGAACTGGCGGTCAAGCAGGCGCAAGAGTTCAAGGTTGATGGCGTACTGGGGTTGGGCGGCGGCAGCTCACTGGATGCAGCCAAACTGGTGGCATTGCTGATCAACAGCGAGCAATCGCTGGAACAACTGTACGGCACCGATAAAGCCCAGGGTAAGCGCACACCGCTGGTGTTGATGCCCACCACCTCGGGCACCGGTTCGGAAGTGACCTGGGTCTCGGTGATTACCGATGCGCAGCAGCGCAAGCAGGCGGTTTATTCGCCTCAATTGCTGCCGGACGTGGCGCTGCTCGACCCGCTACTGACCCTCGGCCTGCCCGCGAAAGTCACAGCGGCCACCGGGCTGGACGCCATGGTTCACGCCATCGAGGCCTATACCAGCCGGACGCGCAAAAACCCGATTTCTGATGGTCTGGCCACGGCGGCCCTGGCGTTACTCGGGGCTAACCTGCCCAAGGTGTTGGCCAACGGCCAGGATCTGCCAGCCCGCAGCGCCATGCTGCAAGGCTCGTTGATGGCCGGTATGGCGTTCGTCAATGCATCGGTGGCGGCGATCCATGCACTGGCCTATCCACTGGGCGCCCGCTTTCATATACCTCACGGCCATGCAAATGCTCTGGTCATGGCCCCGGTGATCCGTTTCAATCTGGCCAACGCTCAACGCCAATACGCGGAGCTGGCGGCGTATCTGCTGCCGGGTGAACATTTTGTAGATGAGGCGAGCGCCGCCGAAGCGTTTGTCCAGGCGATTGAAGGTCTGGTCAAGAACAGCGGCCTGGAGCAGCGCCTGTCCAATTTGAATGTCGATGAAGACTCACTGCAGGTGATGGCGAGCGAAGTGGTGGTGGGCATTCGTCGCCTGATCGACAGCAACCCGCGGGATATGAATGAACAAGACGTGGAGGCGATTTATCGGAGTGTTTTTTAAAGGTCATTTCGCGCCCCTGTAGAGACTTGATTGCTGTTCAGGCATCGACGTCTTTACGGGTTGTGAATACTTCTTGTTTGTAACTTCGGCCAGGAAAGTTCTAAAAAAGTTGTTCCAGGCCGTTATTCATGCAGGCACATAGATAATCTCTGTAGGATGTTTCATACATTCTTTGTAACAACCTGATTTTCCGAAGGTCTAGGCACTACGCCTTTATTTTTGGCAATCAAGGAGATCTATGTGATATCTCGCAGAAAGTTACTGTTTTCAGGCGCTGCTATTACCGGTGCCGGCCTTCTTTCCTCTACTTGGGTAGGCTCGGCACTGGCGCAGCAAGTCCACAATGCCGCCAGTAACGATGTCGAACAACTGCACCAACTGTCGCTGTTTCTCACCGAGCGCGAGGCGCTGGACCCGAGCCTGACGCTGCGGGTTCTGGCCCGTTGTACCGAGGCTGATCCATTGTTCCCCGACAAGATGAAAGCGCTGTGGGGCAGCATTGCGCAACAAGGTTTGAGCCGCGTGGGCCAGCTGAGTGCCAGCCCGGTTTATCAGACCCCGGCGCACAAGGACACGGTACAAAAAATTGTCCGCGCCTGGTACTTGGGTTACACCGGCACGCCGGTCAGCATGCGCGCCGTGGACGATACCAAGTTGGTCACCTTCACCGGTGCGTTGGCGTATACGCCGACCCTGGATGCCACGGTTATTCCAACGTATTCGCGGGGGCACACCAACTATTGGGTTAACCCGCCGTCCACCGTCGCTAATGATTAATACAAGGGGTACCCATGAATCAGGTCTTTGATGCTGATGTCATTGTTGTTGGGTCCGGAGCCTTGGGCAGCAACGCAGCGTTTGAACTCGCCAAGCACGGCAAGTCGGTGATTATTCTGGAAGCGGGTGAGCATATTCCCCGTTGGAAGATCGTCGAAAACTTTCGCAATTCGTCGAATAAAAGTAACTACAACTCGCCGTATCCGAATGAGCCGTGGGCGCGTAATTCCTACGATGAGCAGTACATTGAGAACACCGGTTCGTTTGAATTTCGTCCGGGCATGTTAAAGCTGGTGGGTGGTACTACCTGGCATTGGGCGGCGGCCTGCTGGCGCTATCTGCCAAACGACATGAAGCTTAAAACCCTGTACGGGGTAGGCCGCGATTGGCCGATGGAGTACAGCGAACTGGAACCTTATTACGCACGGGCCGAAGTGGCGCTGGGCGTATGTGGCAGCGATACCCAGGATCAAAGCGGGCACGACGGTGAGGCATTCCCGCCACGCTCGACGCCGTATCCGATGCCGCCTGAAGGCGATACCTATTTGTTCCAGCGCCTGCGTGCGCGTCTGGCGCCTGCAGGTTATGTGTTTTTGCATGAACCCAATGGCCGCGCCACCACGCCTTATGACGGTCGCCCGGCGTGCAGCGGCAATAACAACTGCATGCCGGTGTGTCCGATTGGCGCGATGTACAGCGGCGATGTGCATGCCAAACACGCGCAACAGGCGGGCGCGAAGCTGTTGACCGATGCCACTGCCTACAAGTTGGAAAAGGGCGAAGGCGGCAAGATTGTGGCCGTGCATTACCGCAGTTCCAAAGGCGACGATGTACGCCTGACCGCCAAGTACTTTGTGGTGGCTGCCAATGGCCTGGAAACCCCCAAGCTGTTGTTGATCTCGGACGTGGCCAACTCCTCCGACCAAGTGGGTCGCAACCTGATGGACCACACTGGGCAAGGTCTGCAGTTTTTGGCCGATGAACCGGTATGGCCGGGCCGAGGGGCAGTGCAGCAAGGCGGGATTTTCAACCGTCGCGACGGTGAATTTCGCAAGGAACGGGCGTCGGTTAAACATGCTTTTGCCAACAATGTACCGAACATGGCGGTGGCCCAGCGTTTGATCGAGCAGGGCGTTTTCGGCAAGGAGCTGGACGAGCGTATTCGCCACGATGCGGCGCGCTGGGTCGATGTGTCGACGGTGTACGAAACATTACCGCTGGCGACCAATACCATTCGCCCGAGCACCACCCGCACCGATGCCCTGGGCATTCCGATGATGGTGGTCAACTACGAAGTGGATGACTACGTTAAAGCGGCCAAGCCTGGCGTGGACGCCGACTACGCCGACTTCGTGAAAATCATGGGCGGCACGGTGGTGGAGGACAACACCGGCTGGCAGAACCGCGACCATTTGATGGGCACCGTGATCATGGGCAGCGATGCCAAAGATTCGGTGGTCAATCATGAATGCCGCACGTTCGATCATCCCAACCTGTTTTTGGCCACCACCGGGGTGATACCGGCTTCAGGCACTATTAACCCGACGTTGACCGGGGTGGCGTTGAGCATTCGCCTGGCCGACATCATTGCGCGGGAGGTCTGAGCCATGAACGTTCAAATCTCACGTTTGCGTGGTCTGGCTGCCCTGTGCGGGCTGTTTGCGTCGTTGTCGGTCTGGGCGGTTGAAGACAACGCTGCGTTAGTCAAACAAGGCGAGTACGTGGCGCGAGCTGCCGACTGCGCCGCTTGTCACCGTACCGTGGAAAAGGGCGGTGCAGCCCTTTCCGGCGGGTATGCCATCGACTCGCCGATGGGCCGGATCATCTCCAGCAACATCACGCCTTCCAAGGCCTATGGCATTGGCGATTACACCGAGCAACAGCTGGCGGACGCCGTGCGCAAGGGGGTTAACGCCAAGGGTCAGAATCTTTACCCGGCTATGCCATATACCTCTTATCAGGGTATGAGCGATGCAGACATTCATGCGCTGTATGCATACCTGCAGCAGGGTGTGAAAGCGGTCGACATCCCGGTGGAACCGACGCAACTGGCGTTTCCGTTCAATATTCGGCCCTTGATGTTTGGCTGGAACCTGCTGTTTCTCGATACCCAGGGCTTTGTTCCTGAAGCCGGAGCCGATGCTCAGCAGGTACGTGGTCAGTATCTGGTCGACAACCTTGCGCACTGTGGCGCCTGCCACACCCCGCGCAATGCGTTGATGGCCGAGGACAACAGCCGTTATCTGTCCGGTGCGGAGCTGGGTGGCTGGATTGCGCCGAATATCACGTCCGATAAAGCCACGGGCGTGGGCAGTTGGAGCGCTGATGAACTGGTGGGCTTCCTGAAAAACGGCCACGTCACTAACAAGGCGCAAGCGGCGGGTGGCATGGCTGAAGCGGTAGAGCACAGCCTACGCTTTTTGACCGACGATGATCTGCACGCCATGGCGAGCTACCTGAAAACCGTTCCGGCGATTGCCACCGGTAATCATGTGGCCAGCCATCCGCGCGAGGTCACGCCGATTGACATGACCACCCTCGAAACGGGGCAGGGCGATCAGGCCTCGTTGGTAGACGCCAGCGAAACCGACGGCGCACGCCTTTACAACTCGGCCTGCGCCAGTTGCCACGGGCGAGACGGGCAGGGCACCGTTGATGCGTTCTACCCTTCGTTGAGCCAAAACAGCGCCTTGACCGGCCAGCATGTCAACAATCTGGTGATGGCGATCATCGAAGGCATCGACCGCAAAGGTGCCGACCTTGAGGTCAACATGCCCGCCTTGGGTGATGACCTGAACGATCAGCAAATTGCCGCCATCGCCAACTACAGCCTGCAACGCTTTGGTAATCCGCTGCTCAGTGTGGATGAGCAAACTGTAGCCAAATGGCGTCGTGGTGGTGATGCACCGTTGTTGGTAACGGCAATGCCTTACGTGATGTGGGGCGGAGGCTTACTGCTGTTGGTTTTGATCGTTTGGGCCTTGGTAGTGCGCAGCAAACGCAGGCGTGTACGGGCCATTGAGGCCAAAAAGATCGCCCTGAACCGGCGTTTCCACTCCCGTTGAGCTGACCTGGCCCCCAGTGGGAGCGCCGACCGGCGCTCCCACAGAATTTGCAACAAAGTAAAGAGATTCTAATGTTTAGCGCAGGTGTAACCAAAGGTATGAAAGCCTGCATTTAAACAACCTGCTCAGCCATGTGAGGCTGGGTTCCCTTTTTGGCAACGGTTGCAGGTATGAGGCTTGGTCTGATCAGAATTCAGTACCCATGGCCGTCGCGCGCTCCAGCCGTGCGGCGTGTGCCGTGCCTGCCTTCTGAGCTGGCCTTTTGGGCCCTGTTCCATTGCCGCCATGCCCGCCCGCCGGATGCTCGTATTTCCTGTTAAGTCTTGATTGTCTGTGCCCGGAAGGGTGCGCCTGCCTGATATGAATTCTACGAGTATTGTCATGAGTGCCACGACCGCGTTTGCCCCGCTACAAGAAGCCCTGAATTTTCTGGAACTGAACCCGGATGTCGAGATGTTCGAGCTGTTTATCATCGACAACAACGGCGTGCCCCGCGGCAAGTTGTTGCATCGTGATGAACTGCTGGCGGTCTACGAGAGTGGGCGGCCGCTGCCGAGCACAATTCTGGGCTTGAGCATCAATGGCGATGATGTGGAAAACACCGGACTGGTATGGGACGTGGGCGATATCGACTGCCGTGCCTACCCGATCAGTGGCAGTTTGCAACGCATGCCGTGGCGCCTGATCCCAACGGCGGCGGTGCAAGTCAGCATGCATCCGCAGCAGGGCATGCCCGCCACCGTGGCCGACCCTCGGCACTTGTTGGCCAAGGTGATCGACGGGCTCAAGGCGGACGGTTACTACCCGGTGATGGCTGCCGAGCTGGAGTTTTACCTGCTCGATCAGCAGCGCGACAGTAACGGGCGGCCGCAGCCAGCGCGCGATGCCGATGGTCAGCGCCCGCGGGCGACCCAGGTGTACGGGCTGCGGGAGCTGGAGCAGATCGAGCCGTTTTTGGCCGATTTGTACAGTGCCTGCAAGCTGCAGGGGATTCCGGCGCGCACGGCGATTTCCGAATACGCGCCGGGGCAGGTGGAGATCACCCTGGAACATCGCAGCGATGCCTTGCAGGCGATGGACGAAGCGGTGCGCTACAAGCGTCTGGTCAAGGGCGTAGCGCACAAGCACGGGATGGTCGCCTGTTTTATGGCCAAACCGTTTGATGACTTGGCTGGCACCGGCATGCATATGCATGTGAGCCTGGCCGATAAAGACGGCAATAACCTGTTCGCCAGCGAAGCGCCGGACGGCACGCCGCTGCTCAGGCAGGCGGTGGGCGGGATGCTCAGTACTTTGCTCGACTCGTTGCTGATGTTTTGCCCCAATGCCAACTCTTATCGCCGTTTTCAGAGCAACAGCTATGCGCCGTTGGCCGCGACCTGGGGTGTGGACAACCGTACGGTGAGCTTACGAGTGCCGGGAGGCCCGGCGTTCTCGCGGCATATCGAACACCGGATTTGTGGCGCCGACGCCAACCCCTACCTGGCTGCCGCCGCGATTCTGGCCGGGATTCATCGCGGTATTCGTGAGCAGCTCGATCCGGGGGCGCCGATTGAAGGCAATGGCTATGCCCAGGCCAGCGAAATGCTGCCGACCGACTGGCTAACCACCTTGCGCGCGCTGCAAGGTTCGGTATGGGCCAAAGAGGCCTTCGGGCCAGAGTTTTTGAAGGTGTACCTGGCGGTGAAAAACTCCGAGTACCGACAATTTATGGGCGAGGTCGGTGAGCAGGACTGGCGCTGGTATTTGCAGCAGGCGTAAATCCAGATCAGGAGCCCCCGTAGCAGCTGCCGAAGGAACGAGGCTGCGTTCGGCTGCGTAGCAGTCGTAAACCCAGAGAGCTGGATGTGACTTGCACACCGCAGGGTCTGATTTCGCGAGCGCTGCGCGCTCGAACGCAGCCTCGTTCCTTCGGCAGCTGCTACGGGATGCTCCTGATCCCTTTGTTTTTCATGCTTCTGTGACAATTTTTTCACTGGTGCCGCGTTAACCTCTGAGCCGATCATCATCAAACACAAGAGTTCGCGGGCCATGTCATCGCAGCCACCTTCCACCCATATTGAGCTTGAGTTCGCCGAGCGTTATGACCGCGAGCATGCGAAGGTTTGCCTGCAAGCACAGCCCCAAGGGTTTGTTCGCAGGTTGGCGTTGTGGCGCGAAAAACGTCTGGTTCGCCGTGCGCTGAAGGTCGCGGGTGAACCTGGGTTGGTACTGGATCTGGCTTGCGGTGCAGGCCGGTTCTGGCCGGTTTTGGCCGAGCACGGCAATCGGGTCATTCTGGCCTGCGACTCTTCGCAATCCATGCTCAATCATGCGCAGACTCATCACCCGGCGAGCCTGCTGGCGCGGATCAAGCTGTTTCAAAGCTCAGTGTTCTCCATCGACATGTCCGCAAACGCGGTGGACTGCATTTTTTGCATGCAGCTGTTCCACCATGTGCGAGACAGCGACCATCGACTGGCCATTTTGCGTGAGCTTCACCGGGTCAGCCGTGACAGCTTGATCCTGTCAGTACCGATTGGTCGTGCAGCAGCGCGGATCGAAGAGCCGCAACCCATCGTGGTGAGCAAGAGCGAGATTGAAAGTCAGTTTGCGCTGGCGGGTTTTAACATTTTCAAGCAGAACGAGGTGCTGCCCGGTTGTGACATGGGCAGCATCTATATCTTGCGCAAAGACACTTAATTCAGGGCTTTCAAGATCTCGTACGCCAATTCGACCCGAGCGTCGTTGGGGTAGTTTTTGTTGGCCAGGATGATGATCGCCTTTTGTTCGGATGGCACGAAGACCGCGTAGGCACCAAAGCCATTGGTCGAACCGGTCTTGTTGATCCATACCGCTTGCTGTGGCGCCAGGACAGGGTTCAGGGCAATGGCATCATTATTCTCGTAAGCCATTTTGTTTGAGTTGCCCACCAGCAGCGACTTGAGTTCGACGGGGTAAGGATACTGCTCCCAGATCAGGTCCTGAATCATCGGGCCTACTCGGAAGTAACCCGCGTGTGTGTCAGCCAATGCGCGACGCACAAGCGGACTGGCCTCGCCCTGGCCCATGTTCAACTCGGTAAAGTGGATCAGGTCGCGGGTAGTGGTCTTCACGCCGTAGGCTTCGTTGCCGAGCACTCCAGGGTTGAGCCTGACCGGTTCGCCCTGTTTGTTATAGCCTTGGGCATATAGCCCCATTTTGCTTGCGGGTACTGTGTAGTAACTGCTTTTAAGCCCAAGTTGTGGGAACAATTGCTGTTCCATGGCCTGGGTAAAGGGCAGGTTCATGCTCTTGGCGGCAATCATGCCGAGCATGCCGATACTGGGGTTGGCATAGCTGCGTTGGGTGCCCGTCGGGTACACAGGCTTCCAGGCTTTGAGGTAGTCCATCAGTTGGCGTTCGTTCTGTACGCTGTCCGGGACCTGCAAAGGGAAGCCGCCAGCCGTGTGGGTGGCCAGATGGGTCAGCGTAATCTTGCCAAAGGGCGTGCCCTGAAGTTCGGGTTCGTACTTGGCGACTGTGTCTGCCAGTGAAAGCTGGCCCTTGGCTTGGGCATAGGTGGCCAGGGTGGCCGTAAACACCTTGCTGATGGAGCCGACTTCAAACAGCGTGTCGGGGGTTACGGGCGCTTTGGTCGTTTGTGATGCCACGCCAAAATTGTAGAAACGTTGTTTGCCATTGACGCTGACGGCGATGGCCAAGCCGGGCACCGCGTGTTGCTGCATCACCTGTTTGGCGCCGTTTTGCACCACGGTGTCGAGTTTGGATTCTGGAGTTTGGGCCAGGGCCACATTGCCAAAGGCACAGAAGCCTACCAGCGAGAGAGCAATACCTGACAACTTGCGGGACATGTGCATTGGGTCATCCTCGGTTTTTATAGGGCGCAAATCTACTCGTGTCCTCACGCAGTGACCTCTCCGGCTTGTCACATTATGTGTTGTAACAAAATTTGTGTGTCGAGGCTCCGGGCAACCTACACACAAAAACGGTATGTGGATGCAGGTTTTAGATCTAAACCTCGTAGGTTTTTTCGCGCACAACATGACGAGTCAATGTCCGGAAATCCCTGACGACGATATATACTGCGCGCCATTCTTCAAGGGAGAGCCGTGTGGCCATCGATATTCACTGGATTCGCGACAACGATAGCCTCGGCCAACATTGCGCCGAATGGCAACATTTGCCGTTCGTAGCCCTCGACACCGAATTTATGCGGGTCGACACCTTTTACCCGATTGCCGGCCTGATCCAGATTGGCGACGGCACACGGGCTTACCTGATCGACCCGTTGACCATCGACAACTGGCAGCCATTGGCTGATCTGATGGAAAACCCGTCGGTCGTCAAAGTGCTGCATGCATGCAGCGAAGATCTTGAGGTTTTGCTGCGCCTGACCGCCAGCTTGCCGGTGCCGTTGTTCGATACTCAACTGGCCGCCGCCTACCTGAACCTGGGCTTCTCGATGGGCTACTCGCGCCTGGTCAAGGAAGTGCTGGATATCGACCTGCCCAAAGGCGAAACCCGCTCCGACTGGCTTCAGCGTCCGTTGTCTGAAACCCAGATCAGCTACGCCGCCGAAGATGCCCTGCATCTGGCTGAAGTCTACAAGTTGCTGTATCCGCGCCTGTCGGCAGAGAAGTACAGCTGGGTGCTGGACGATGGTGCTGAGCTAGTTGCCAACCTGCGCCGTGAAGTAGACCCGAACGAGGTGTACCGCGACGCGAAGTTGGCGTGGAAGCTCTCAAGGGACCAGTTGGCTGTGCTGCGTGAAATTTGCGCATGGCGCGAGCACCAGGCCCGTGCCCGTGACCTGCCGCGTAATCGGGTTATACGTGAGCATGCGTTATGGCCTTTGGCCAAAACGCAGCCTGACAACCTGGTCGCGCTGGCGCGTATCGAAGATATGCACCCGCGCACCGTGCGTCAGGATGGCGAGTTTTTACTTGATCTGATCAAGCGTGCTGGCAGTCTACCGCCAGAACAATGGCCGCCCGCTGTGCCTGAGCCGTTGCCGGTTGAAGCGGCGTTGTTGATCAAGCGCCTGCGTGCCATCGGTCAGGCTGAAGCCGAGCGCCTGAACATTGCGCCGGAACTGATGCTACGCAAGAAAACCCTGGAAGCCCTGCTTAAAAGTGGCTTCCCCAATGGCCCTTATCAATTGCCGGAATCACTGCGCGGCTGGCGCCGTGAGCTGATGGGCCAGGCCTTGCTCGATTGCCTGGCCACCGCTGGAGAACCGTCTTGAAACGTATTTGCTCTATCTACCGCAGCCTCAAACGCAACGAAATGTACCTCTACGTGCTCAAGGCCGATGCCCTGGAACGCGTGCCCGAAAGCCTGCTGGCCGCCTTCGGCAAGCCGCATCACGCTTTTGATCTGGTGCTTACCCCTGAGCGCACACTGTCTCGCGAAGACATCAACAAGGTGCTGGAAAACCTTGAGACTCAGGGCTATCACCTGCAAATGCCACCGGCCGAAGACGAATACATCGAGCACTTGCCCGAAGAGTTGTTGCGTCGCAACGACCCGATGTAAATGAAGCGCCAGGTGCCCGGCTCCGGGCGCCTGTCTCAAACGGACTCATTTTGATTGGCGGTGGCCGAACGCGACGGGGCAAACCTCGGCGGCGGGTGCTGGCAGTGTTTTAGAAAGGTTAGCAACATGCGCGTCCTGATTGCCGAGAACGACTACCCGCTCTACACCCAACTTTTGCAACGCATGGCACCGGATCTCGAGGTGCAGTCCAGCGGCGACTCCGAGCAACTGTCGCGCATGGCTGGCGAGTGCCCGGTATGGCTTGGCCAGCCGGACTTGTTGGCGACACTGATGCGACAGGGGCACAAGCCTCAATGGTTGCAGTCGACCTGGGCGGGGATCACTCCGTTATTGGCCCAAGGCCTGAATCGTGATTATCGGCTGACCCGTGCGGTAGGTATTTTTGGCCAGGTAATGGCCGAATACGTTTTGACTTACATGCTCGGCCACGAGCGTGAAGTCATGGCCCGGCTGGTCAGCCAGGTCGAACGCAAGTGGGACAACCGCATGGGCCAGAGCCTGATAGGGCGCAAGGTACTGATTGTCGGGGCCGGGGATATCGGTCAGACGGTGGCGCAGTTTCTGCTGCCCTTTGGTGTCGAGCTGTATGCCATCGCCAATACCCCGCGTGAACTGGCGCCTTTCAAGGAAGTCGGGGTGTTAAGCGACTTGCCGCGTCTGGTGGCGCAGGTGGATTACGTGATCAATCTGCTGCCAAATACCCCGGACACCCATGATGTGTACGATGCAGAGTTGTTTGCGCAATTCAATCCGAATGCGGTGTTTATCAATGCCGGGCGCGGCGTAGCCGTGGTCGATGCCGATCTGGTCGAGGCTTTGCGAGTGGGGCATCTGGCGGGGGCGGTGATCGACGTGTGCCGTCAGGAACCGTTGCCGGCCAAGCATCCGTTCTGGACGGCCTGGGGCCTGCTGCTGACCGGTCACAGCTCGGCGCCGACTTCACCGCCAATGATGGTGCAGTTGTTTGTCGACAACTTGCGTGCGTTTCAGGCGGGCGAAGCGCTGCGTGGCGAAGTGGACTTCGATCGCGGGTATTGAAACCGCTAGCTATGTGTAGCCGCTGCCGCAGGCTGCGATCCTGCTTTTAAAAGCGAAGGTCCTGCGGACCTTATCGCAACCTGCGGTAGCGGCTACAAGACTTGCATTTACAGGCTGAAATCGCCTTCAGCCACCAGCTTGCTCAACGGTTCGCGCTGGCTTGGTACTTCCTTGGCTTGCAGGTAGTCCACCAGGCTCGACTTGTCGCCGATTTTGCCGATGGCGACCATGGCTTGTACCGCGTAACCCTCGGGGATTTTCAGCTCCTTGCGCGCCCGTTCGAAATCCAGGCCGCTCATACCGTGGGTATGCCAGCCGCTCAGGTGCGCTTGCAGTGCCAGGTGACCCCAGGCTGCGCCTGCGTCAAAGGCGTGGGTCGGCGCGGGTTTTTCTTCGGTGGTACCCGGTGCGGCGAAGGTGGTTTTGGAAACAATCACCACCAATGCGGCCGCATGCTTGGCCCAACCCTGGTTGAATTCCACCAGCAGGTTCAGGTAGCGGTCAAAGTCCGGAGTACCGCGCAGGGCGAACAGAAAGCGCCAGGGTTGTGCGTTGTAGGCCGACGGAGCCCAGCGAGCAGCTTCAAAAAAGCTCATCAGAGTGGCTTTGTCGATGGTCGCATCAGTAAAGGCACGGGGCGACCAACGCTGGGTGAATTGCTCATGGATTTGGTGTTCGGCAATGCGGTTAGAAGCTGGCATTCGATTTTCCTGAGTTGAATTTTCAGGCACAAAGCTACTGTTAAGCCCTTAATGTGACAAGTCCAGTTACACCGTCAGTCACTAGCGCTTGGCCCGCGGGGCCTTGGGCACTAGACTGGCGGCCTTTTCCACTCCCTGATGTTGATGTTTGAGCCATGGCCGCAATAGTTGAACCGTTCTGGATCCGCAAGACCCTCGATCAACTTGATCAAGAGGAATGGGAGTCGCTGTGCGACGGCTGCGGGTTGTGCTGTTTGCAAAAGCTCGAAGATGAAGACGACAACAGCGTTTACTACACGCGTATCGCCTGCAAGCTGCTCGATCTGAAAACCTGTCAGTGCACTGACTATCCTAACCGTCGTGATTCAGTGCCGGACTGCATTCAGCTGTCGCCGGGCAAGGCCGAAGAGTTCAAGTGGTTGCCGCCGACCTGCGGTTACCGGCTGGTGAGCGAACGCAAGGATTTGCCGCTCTGGCACCATTTGGTCTGCGGCGACCCGGACGCGGTGCACCATGAACGCATTTCGCAGTCCGGGCGCATGCTCGCCGAAGGCAGCGTGCCGGAAGACGACTGGGAAGATCATCTGATTTTCCGCGCCGGTTAAGTGCCGGAGCGGTTGCCAAGGAGTGAATATGCCGCTGCGTTACAAATTGCCCCTGGGCCTGCTGCTATTGCTGGCCAGTGGCCCGCTGTGGGCTGCGCAAAAAGTCGATCTGAACTACCACGTACGCCTGTTGCCGCAAACCGATCAGGCTGAGGTGCGGCTGACCCTGGCTGAGGGTTCGGCCGTGCGCAGCCTGGATTTTGATCTCGGGGCGCCGGGCAGCTACAGCGATTTCAAGGCGGACGGGCAATGGCAACTGACCGCCGACCCGGCCCATAGTCGTGGCTTGTGGCGGCCCGCGCCGGGCAAGGCCAATCTGAGCTATCGAGTGCGTCTGAGCCAGCCGCGCAAAAACGGCACGTTTGACGCCCGCATTACCCCCGATTGGGCATTGTTTCGCGGCGAAGAGCTGATCCCGCCCGCCAACCTTGATCAGCAGGACGGCGTCGAACTGGTGTCACGCCTTGAGTTCGAATTGCCCAAAGGCTGGAAAAGTGTTGAAACCGCCTGGCCGCGTATTGGCAAAAATCGCTTCCGTATCGATGATGTCTCGCGGCTGTTCGACCGGCCCACAGGGTGGATGCTCGCGGGCAACCTGGGTAGCCGCCGTACCACTATGGGCGAAACCGAAGTCACGGTGAGCGCACCCAAAGGGCAGGGCATGCACCGCATGGATGTACTGACCCTGTTGACGTTTGTCTGGCCGCAAGTGCAGGCCGTGTTCCCGCGCAACCCGCCCAAGCTGCTGATTGTCGGGGCGGGCAGACCGATGTGGAAAGGCAGTGCGGCGGGGCGCAACTCGATCTACCTGTACAGCGGCTTGCCGCTGGTCAGCGAGAGCGGCACCAGCCCGTTGTTGCGCGAAGTGGTGCAGTTGTTCAGTGGCATCAATGACGAGCCGGGCCATGACTGGATCGGCGAAGGCCTGAGCGAGTACTACGGCATTGAACTGATGCGTCGCGCAGGGGGCATGAGTGACGAGCGTTACCAGACCTTGCAACACAAGCTCAATGCTGCTGGTAAAAGCGTTACCCACCTGCGCGGCCAGCAGGCAGGCCCGGCTGTGGTGGCTAGGGCTGTCACGCTGTTGCAGGCGCTGGACCGTGAAATTCGTTTACAGACCCACAACAAGCGCTCGCTGGATGACGTCAGCCAGGCCCTGATGCGCATGGACAAGGTCAATACCCAGAGTTTTATCCAACTGAGCGAAAGCGTGCTCGGCGGCCCCTCCGAGGTGCTGGACACGCCGTTGCTGCGCTGATGTTGTAGCAGCTGCCGAGGAACGAAGGCTGCGTTCGGCGACGCAGTCGTCGTAAAACCATCCAATGCGGTGCTTCAGACAAACCGTGCCTACTGGGTTTACGACAACAGCGTCGCCGGACGCAGCCTTCGTTCCTTAGGCAGCTGCGGATTCCCCCTCCTGCTTCTTTACGCCTTCTTTACGCCCCCGCATCCCTCTCGATCTCGATCCTTTACGCCCTGATTACCCACACTCTCTCCATACGCGGCAAGTGCCGCTTTGGGAGAGTTGCCATGGGCGTTCTGGATGGAGTGTCGCTGCTGCTGGCAGTGGCGCTGTTCGTTTATCTGCTGGTTGCGCTGTTGCGCGCAGATCGGAACTAGGAGCGGGTATGCACAGTTATGACT
The DNA here is from genome assembly GCF_025426255.1 of Pseudomonas fragi. Classification (GTDB taxonomy): domain Bacteria; phylum Pseudomonadota; class Gammaproteobacteria; order Pseudomonadales; family Pseudomonadaceae; genus Aquipseudomonas; species Aquipseudomonas kulmbachensis. The sequence continues at coordinate 1,515,011 of NZ_CP104861.1, forward strand.
ATGGGCTGATCCTCGCCTTTTTCGCCTTGGTGCTGCTACCGGCACCCTGGCTGGGGCGCTTTTACTACAAAGTGATGGAAGGCCAGCGTACCTGGCTGAGCCCGGTGTTCGGGCCGGTCGAAAAAGTTTGCTATCGAATTGCCGGGGTAGACCCGGCGACCGAGCAAAGCTGGCAGAAATACACCCTGGCCCTGCTGGCCTTTAACCTGACGGGTTTTGTGCTGTTGTTTGCAATTGTGCTGTTTCAGCAGTACTTGCCGCTTAACCCGCAGCAGTTGCCGGGGCAGGAGTGGACGCAAGCCTTCAACACCGCAGTGAGTTTTGTCACCAATACCAACTGGCAAAGCTACAGCGGTGAAGCGAGCCTGAGCTACTTCAGCCAAATGGCTGGCCTGACCGTGCAGAACTTTGTCAGCGCCGCCACCGGTCTGGCCGTGCTGGTTGCGTTATGCCGCGGTATCAGCCGTCGTTCGGCGCACACCTTGGGCAACTTCTGGGTCGATATGACCCGTGCCACGCTCTACGGCCTGCTGCCGTTGTGTTTGGTACTGGCGCTGTTTCTGGTCTGGCAGGGCGTTCCGCAAACCTTCGCCCATTACGTCAACGCCGTGACCTTGCAAGGCGTGGATCAAGTGATTCCGCTGGGCCCGGCTGCCAGCCAGATTGCGATCAAGCAACTGGGCACCAACGGTGGCGGCTTCTTCGGCGTCAACTCAGCGCACCCGTTCGAGAACCCGAGCGCCTGGAGCAACCTGTTTGAAATGGCCTCGATCATTCTGATCCCGGTGGCGCTGGTGTTCACCTTCGGCCATTACGTCAAGGATCTGCGTCAGAGCCGGGCGATCATTGCCTGCATGCTGGCGCTGTTCCTGATTGGCGGCGGCACCGCGCTGTACGCCGAATATCAACCGAACCCGGCGCTCAACAGCCCGCTGGTTGAACAGACTGCACCGCTGGAAGGCAAGGAAGTGCGCTTCGGCACCACCGGCACAGTGCTCTGGACCGAAACCACGACTTCGGCTTCCAACGGTTCGGTGAACGGGATGCACGACAGCCTCAACCCACTGACCGGGATGGTGGCGCTGGTCAACATGATGGTCGGTGAGGTGATCTTCGGCGGCGTTGGTGCCGGGCTCTACGGCATGTTGCTGAACGTGTTGGTCGCGGTGTTCCTCGCCGGTCTGATGATCGGCCGCACCCCGGAATACCTCGGTAAAAAGCTCCAGGCCAAGGAAGTCCAGTTGCTGGTGGTGACCCTGCTGGTGATGCCAGTGGGCGTGCTGGTGCTGGGTTCGATTGCCGCCGTGCTGCCCAGTGCCGCGGCCTCGGTGAGCAACCCCGGCCCGCACGGTTTCAGTCAGGTGCTGTACGCCTTCACCTCGGCCAGTGCCAACAACGGCTCAGCCTTTGCCGGGCTCAACGCCAACACGCCGTTCTACAACCTGATGTTGGGCCTGGGCATGTTGATCGGGCGTTTCGGCTACATCCTGCCAGTGCTGGCTCTGGCGGGCAGCCTGGCGCTGAAGAAAACCGCACCGATTGGCCAGGACAGTTTTCCGACCCACGGCCCGCTGTTTGTCGCGCTGTTGACCGTAACCATTTTGCTGGTGGGCGGCCTGACCTTCTTGCCGACATTGGCCCTGGGCCCCATCGCCGAACAACTGACACTGGGCTTCTGAGGAGACGATGATGACTATGCCTGCTCCTGTTTCAAAGTTGACGCCAACGCCTGAAGCCAAGGCGCCCGAGTCGCCGAAAACCTCGTTTGCCGATATTTGGCGCCCGGCGCTGCTGCAAGCTTTCGTCAAGCTAGACCCGCGTCAGCTCAAGCGTTCGCCGGTGATGCTGGTGGTCGAGCTGACCGCGATTTTTACCACTGTGCTGTGCTTTATTCCCGAGCCCGCGGTACCCACTGGGGTAGCGGTGCAAATCGCCCTGTGGTTGTGGTTTACCGTGTTATTCGCCAACTTTGCTGAAGCCCTGGCCGAGGGCCGAGGCAAAGCTCGGGCCGACAGCCTCAAGGCGGGCAGCGTGGGCCTGAGTGCGCGTCGGCGCACCGCTACGGGTGGCTTTGAAGTCGTACCGGCCACCCGTTTGCGCAAGGGTGATGTGGTGCGCGTCGAGGCGGGGGAGATGATCCCCGGCGACGGCGAGGTGATTGAAGGGATTGCCGCGGTCAACGAAGCGGCGATTACCGGTGAATCCGCGCCGGTGATCCGCGAGTCGGGCGGTGATCGCTCGGCGGTGACCGGCAACACGCGCCTGGTGAGTGACTGGCTGCTGGTGCAAATCAGTGCCAACCCCGGCGAGTCGACCCTGGACCGCATGATCGCCTTGGTCGAAGGCGCCAAACGCCAGAAAACACCCAACGAAGTGGCGCTGGATATCCTGTTGATTGGCTTGACCCTGATCTTTTTGATCGTGGTCGTGACCTTGCAGCCTTTTGCCTACTTCGCCGGTGGCAGCTTGCCGTTGGTGTTTTTGGTGGCGCTGCTGGTGACGTTGATCCCGACCACCATTGGCGGCTTGCTGTCGGCCATCGGTATTGCCGGGATGGACCGTCTGGTGCGCCTCAACGTGATCGCCAAATCCGGACGTGCGGTGGAGGCGGCCGGTGATGTACATGTGCTGATGCTCGACAAGACCGGCACCATCACTTTTGGTAACCGTCGCTGCACGGCGCTGTATGCAACCACTGGTGTGACTGCCAAAGAGCTGGCCGAAGGCGCACTGCGCGCCTCGCTGGCGGACGAGACGGCTGAAGGCAAGTCCATCGTTGAGTTTATTCGCGGCCAGCACAGCCTGCCCGAGTTGCCAGTGTCTGACTTTACAGCGGTGCCGTTTACCGCTGAAACGCGCCTGTCGGGTATCGACTACGACGGCCGGGTGTACCGCAAGGGCGCTGTGGATTCGGTGTTGGCGTTTGTTGGCCTTACACGTGGCGAACTGCTGCCTGCCTTGTCGCGAGAAATCGACAAGATCGCCCAGAGCGGCGGCACCCCGTTGCTGGTGTGTGCCCAGGGCAAATTGTTAGGCGCGATCCACCTCAAGGACGTTGTTAAACCGGGGATTCGCGAGCGCTTTGCCGAGTTGCGCAAGCTGGGGATTCGCACCGTGATGGTGACTGGCGACAACCCGCTGACCGCCGCCGCAATTGCTGCAGAAGCGGGTGTGGATGACGTGCTGGCCGAAGCCACGCCGGAGAAAAAACTGGCGCGTATTCGTCATGAGCAAAATGACGGGCGACTGGTTGCCATGTGCGGCGATGGCGCCAACGACGCCCCGGCACTGGCCCAGGCTGACGTCGGCATGGCGATGAACGACGGCACCCAAGCGGCACGCGAAGCGGCGAATATGGTCGACCTCGACAGCGATCCGACCAAGCTGCTGGACGTGGTGCAAATCGGCAAAGAGCTGCTGGTGACCCGGGGTGCATTGACCACCTTCTCGATTGCCAACGACGTGGCCAAGTACTTTGCTGTTCTGCCAGCGCTGTTTGCTTCGATCTACCCGCAGTTGGGCGTGCTGAACGTGATGCGCCTGAGCAGCCCGCAGAGTGCGATTTTGTCGGCCATCGTGTTTAACGCGCTGATTATCGTGGTGCTGATTCCGTTGGCGCTGCGCGGGGTACGGGTACAGGCGGCGAGTGCCGCGCACCTGCTGCGTCGCAATCTGCTGATCTATGGCGTGGGTGGGCTGGTGGTGCCGTTTGTGGGGATCAAACTGATCGACATGCTGCTCACCGCGTTGCATCTGGTTTAAGCATTGGAGGGTTACACCATGACTACTTTTCTACGTCCGGCCCTGAGCCTGATGCTATTGATGACCGCCATTACCGGCGTGATCTACCCGCTGACCGTGACCGGGATTGCGCAACTGGCCTTCCCTGAACAGGCCAACGGCAGCCTGGTGCGCGACAGCACTGGCAAGGTACTGGGTTCGGCGCTGATCGCGCAGGACTTCAGTGGCGACAGCTGGTTTCATCCACGGCCCTCTGCGGGGGCGTTTGCCACGGTAGCCAGTTCGGCGAGTAACCTGGCGCCGAGCAACCCGGCGCTGGCTGCACGGGTCAAGGATAGCGCCGCCCAGCTCGCGGTGCCCGATCAGGGCCCAGTGCCCCTGGCGCTGCTGACCACCTCGGGCAGCGGGTTGGACCCGCACTTGCCACCAGAGGCAATACGCTATCAACTGGTGCGCGTAGCCGCAGCCCGTAACTTGCCGGTGCAGACCGTCGAACAACTGGTGGAAAAACATATCGAGCAGCCGTTGGTGGGGCCACCGGTGGTTAACGTGTTGCTGTTGAACCAGGCATTGGCGCAGCTTAACAACTGACTTCAAGCTTGACCTTGATCTTGTGGGAGCGAGCTTGCTCGCGATGCAGGCCGCGCGGTGAATCAGAGTGACCGCGTAGCTACCATCGCGAGCAAGCCCGCTCCCACAGGTCATGCCTCCCCCTGATTTACAGGAAAATCACATGAGTCATTCCGTGCGCGCCGATGCGCTGTTAGCTGATTTGCCACGCGCAGGCCGTGGTCGGCTTAAAGTGTTCCTTGGCGCGGCACCCGGTGTGGGCAAAACCTACGCCATGCTGCAAGCCGCCCACACCCAACTGCGTCAGGGTGTGGAGGTATTGGCGGGGGTGGTTGAAACCCATGGCCGGGCGGAGACCGAAGCGCTGCTCAACGGTTTGCCCCAGCAACCAATGTTGCGCTCGGAATATCGCGGCGTGCAGCTCGAAGAAATGGACCTCGACGGTTTGCTCGCGGCCAAACCCACGCTGGTACTGGTCGATGAGCTGGCCCACAGCAACGCTCCCGGTAGCCGGCATGCCAAGCGCTGGCAGGATGTGCAGGAACTGCTTGCCGCCGGAATCGACGTGTACACCACGGTCAACGTTCAGCATCTGGAGAGCCTTAACGATCAGGTGCGCGGTATTACCGGTGTGCAAGTGCGTGAAACCCTGCCGGACTGGATCGTGCAGGAAGCCTACGAGCTGTTGCTGATCGACCTGCCGCCCCGTGAACTGCTGGAGCGTCTGCGCGAGGGCAAGGTGTATGTGCCGGAGCAGGCGCGGGCGGCGATCGATGCGTTTTTCAGCCAGACCAACCTCAACGCCCTGCGCGAATTGGCCATGCAGACGGCGGCGGTGTATGTCGACGATGAACTGGACAAAGGCTACCGCCAGCAGGGGCAATCGGCGCCTGCACTGCGGGGCCGCTTGCTGGTGGGGATCGATGGCGATGTGCATGCCGAGCGCCTGGTGCGTCACGCCAGCCGGGTCGCGGAGCGTCGGCATTTACCCTGGAGCCTGGTGCATGTCGATAACGGCACGGTGCGCGATGAGCAATCGCGCTTGCGCCTGCAGAGTGCTCAGCAATTGGCTGAGCGCCTTGGCGGCGAAGTGGTGTTGCTGCGTGCCGGTGAAGTGGCCAAAACCCTGATCCAGCACGCCAGCGAACGTCGTGCCAGCTTGCTGCTGGTCGGCCAGTCACGGTTGACCTGGCGCCGCCGCGTGTTCGGTGGCGGGCTGGCAGCGCGCTTGTTGCGCGATGCCCACGGTCTGGAAATCAACGTGCTCGACAACGAGCAATCCCCCACGCCAACCAGCAGTCGCAGTGAAATCAGGCTGGTGTGGTTTGACTATGGCCTGGCGCTGATTGCCACGGTACTGGCCAGTGCCCTGGCGTGGGGGGTGTCCAGCGTGCTGGCGCTGCCCAATATCTCGCTGGTGTTTCTGGCGGCGGTGCTGCTGGTCGCGGTTCGCAGCAGCCTGGGGCCATCGCTGGCCTGTGCGGCGATGTCGTTTTTGGCCTATGACTTCCTGTTTATTCCGCCCAATTTCTCGTTCAGCATTCAGCGCGAAGAAGATGTGCTGACGTTGGTGTTCTTTCTGCTGATGGCGGCGCTGACCGGTAATCTGGCGGCTCGCCAGCGTCGGCAGTTGCAGGCTCTGCGCGACACCCAGCATGAAACCACCGAGCTGCTCGATCTGTCGCGCAAGCTCACTGCCGCCACCGACCGCAAAGCCGTGGTCAATGCTGCCGGGCAACATTTGAGCGGCTGGAAAGAGCTTGATGTGTGCCTGCTCAATCGTAATGACGCGGGTGGCTGGGACGTCGAAACGGGTGGCCCATTACAGTTTTCCGAAGCCGAGCGCGCTGCTGCGGACTGGGCTTGGGCCCATGACCAGCCTGCGGGCAAGGGCACCGGCACGTTGCCGATGGGGCGTTGGTGGTGGTGGCCGATAAGCGCCGAGGAGGGGCCGCTGGCCTTGCTCGGCGTATGCCCGAAACAGGGGCAGCAGCTTGTCGGTCAGCGTCGGCGCTTGCTTATGGCGTTGAGCCAGCCCCTGGCTCAGGCATTGGCCCGTGCGCGTTTGGTCCAGGACCTTGAAGCTGCGCGCCTGCATGGCGAAACCGAGCAGTTGCGCAGTGCGCTGCTGGCGTCAGTGTCCCATGACCTGCGGACCCCGTTGACCACCATGCGCGGCAGTATCGACACCTTGCTGGCGTTGGGCGAGGCGATCCCATTGGCTGACCGGCGCGATTTGCTTGAAGGCACCCGCGATGAGGCCGAGCGTCTGGATCGTTATATCCAGAACCTTTTAGACATGACCCGGCTAGGCCACGGCGCATTGAAGCTGGCCCGCGACTGGGTATCGCCGGCCGACATTGCGGGCAGCGCCTTGAACCGTCTGCGGGCAGTGCTGGCGCCCTTGCAGGTGGCTGTGGATGTGCCTGCGCAATTGCCGCTGCTGCACGTGCACGGCGCATTAATTGAGCAGGCGCTGGTCAATGTGTTGGAAAACGCCGCGCGTTTTTCACCACCTCATGGCCAATTGCAACTGTCGGCCGGGGCGGACGAGGGGGAACTGTGGTTTGCCGTCAGTGACCAAGGGCCGGGCATCCCCGAAGAAGATCGGGCGCGAATTTTCGACATGTTCTACACCGCTGCCCGAGGCGATAGAGGCGGACAGGGCACGGGATTGGGGCTGGCAATCTGTCTGGGCATGGTGGGTGCCCATGGTGGGCGGATCACTGTTGGCGAGGGCATTGGCGGGCAGGGCACATGCATCACCTTGTACCTGCCGTTACGCGATCAGCCCGACCTGGACAATGAAGGGCCGGACGGTGAACAGTGATAATCTTTGGCCATCACTTTGCTGCGAAAAGATGCCATGAGCCAGAGCGCGACCATTTTGGTCATCGACGACGAGCCGCAGATCCGTAAGTTCTTGCGGATCAGCCTGGTATCCCAGGGTTACACCGTGCTGGAAGCCGCGACCGGTGCCGAAGGCTTGAGCCAGGCGGCGCTTAAGCGCCCCGATGTGCTGGTGCTGGATCTGGGCTTGCCGGACATGGACGGGCAACAGGTGCTGCGTGAATTTCGCGAATGGTCCAGCGTGCCGGTGCTGGTGCTCTCGGTACGCGCCAGCGAAGCGCAAAAAGTCCAGGCGCTGGACGGCGGGGCCAACGACTACGTGACAAAACCCTTCGGGATTCAGGAATTTCTGGCGCGGATTCGGGCGTTGCTGCGTCAGGCTCCTGCCGGGGAGGCACAGGAGTCGGCTCTGGAGCTTGGCCCGTTGATCGTGGACCTGGCCTTTCGCCGGGTGTTGCTCGATGGCGTCGAGGTGGCACTGACTCGCAAGGAGTATGCGGTGCTGGCGCAATTGGCGCGCCATCCCGGGCGCGTCGTCACGCAGCAGCAATTGCTCAAGGATATCTGGGGGCCGACCCATATCGAGAACAGCCATTACTTGCGGATCGTCGTTGCGCATTTGCGTCAGAAGCTGGCGGATGACCCGACCCGGCCCCGGTTTATCGCCACCGAAGCCGGGGTCGGTTATCGGTTGTTGGAGCCGTCTTCGCTTTCGTAGCGGTCCAAGGTGTCTTTGGCAATCTGGCGCCCAAGAGCGATCAGCTCTGGGGCTTTATAAAACTCGAAAAATCGGCACACGCGCTTGGGTACGTTGATCAGGATGTCGGGCGGGTAACCGGCAATCTTGTATTGCGCCAATGAGGTTTGCATCACCTCGAAACTCTGGTTGATCAAGTCCAGCAGTGAGGCCGGGCCGACGTTGTCGATGATAAATGAGCCGGTCGCGGACTTGGGCGAACCTTCCCCAGTGGGCTTTCGCGCCGGTTGGGTTGATTCAAGCCAGGGGTTGGTCGGCTCCTGTTCCAGGGGCTCGCTCAACGGATTGAGCAGTTCCTGCTCCAGGTTGAGCAGTTGCTCGGCGTGTTTGTTGCGAAACGGTATGTGCGAGCCCAGCGAGCTCATCAGGTTGTCAAAGCGCCCTTTAAAGGCCGCAGGCCGCTGGATGACGGGCAGTTGGTAGTTGCTCTGGTTGGTTGAGTTGAGGTTGACCGCAACGATCAGGTCGCAATGGCTGGAGACCACCGGCACGATAGGCAAAGGGTTCAGCAGGCCGCCATCGACCAGCATGCGGTTGCCTTGCATCACTGGGGTGAAGAGGCTGGGAATGGCCGCCGAGGCGCGCATGGCCTGGTGCAGGCAGCCTTCCTGAAACCAGATTTCCTGCTGATGGGTAAGGTCGGTGGCCACGGCGGTGTACGGAATGCGCAGGTCTTCGATATTGATTTCGCCGACGATATTGCGGATTTGGCCGAAGACTTTCTCGCCGCGAATCGCGCCCAGCCGAAAGCTGACGTCCACCAGGCGCAGTACATCGAGATAGTCCAGGCTTTGAATCCAGTCGCGATACAGATCAAGCTTGCCGGCAGCGTAAATCCCGCCCACCACGGCGCCCATGGAGCAACCGGCGATACAGGCGATGTCATAGCCGCGGCTTTCAAGCTCTTCAATCACGCCAATATGGGCATAGCCCCGGGCGCCACCGGAGCCCAATACCAATGCAATACGTTTTTTCATGAACCGAACCTTCGCACTGACAAGTGCCCACAATGCCTTTTTGTGAGGCTCAGTGACAGCTTTGAGGATGAACTCGTATCCTCAAGCTAGGCTAGGTACGTAATGTTGTTCTTTTAAATTGGTGGGAGCGAGCCTGCTCGCCAAGGTCGTCAGCGATACCGCGTGCTTATTGGTTAACTGCGGTGTCTTGATGCCTTCGCGAGCAGGCTCGCTCCCACACACCACTCGATCGATAGAACAGCAATGAGACAAGGTGAAAGGTTTTTTTGATCTTTGCGTTGTGGCACTTTTATGCGGGTTGCTCGTCTGAGACTGCACTGAACTTTAATTTCCGAGGGAAACACCATGAAAGCATGGATTTGTGTGCCGTTGATTGCGCTGGCGTTGGCAGGTTGCGCGGGAACTAAAGCTTACCGCGACACGTGCGCAACGAATCTGGACGCGGCCTGGCATGAGCTGGATCTGGCCAAGGCTGAAGGCTTTGCAGGTACTGTCAGCTACTCCAAGGCTTTGTCCTTGCTGACCGCAGCTAAAACTCAGCAGCAATTTGAAGCGTTTGAGGGCTGTACGATTAAATCCCAGAAAGCACGTTTCTATATTCGTGAGTCCCGCGCCGGGCGTTGAGCCGTATCGGCAATGAAGGAGGGTAAGGATGTCTGAGCTGGTTGACCGGATAGTTGTAAACATTGTGCGTCTGGAGGTCAGGTTGCTGGCCTGCCAGGCGCGTCTGGCGGCCGACACGGACCCGGAGGCCCTGCATGACCTGCGCACCACAGTGCGCCGTTTGCGCAGCCTGTTGCGGCCACTGCGTGGTTTGCCGGGCGTGGTGCAGCTGGAGATGTCAGCTTCCCAAGTGGGCGCCCTGACTACGCCCTTGCGCGACCTTGAAGTGCTGGCGGCGCATTTGCAGGAGCAAGGCTATCCGATGCAGGCACAAAGGCGTGTGGATCAGTTGTCTGGCAGTTATGCCCTGGTGGCCGACAGTGAACAGTTGGCGCAACTGCTGATGATCCTCGACGTGTTCCCGCGTTTTCTGCGTGCCGCACAACGTGAAGGCATGCTGCGCGGTTTGCGCCAGCGGATCGAAAAGGTGCTGAAAAAGCAGTGGCAAACCCTGGAAAAAGCCCTCAATGATCCGGGTCACGACCGCCATCGCGTCAGGCTGCTGATCAAGCGTGTGCGCTACGCGGCTGAGGCCTATCCTGAGCTGGACCAATTGCCGCCGCTGGTTTTGGCCCGCCTTAAAGTTGCACAAAAGGCGCTGGGTGAATGGCACGATGCTTGGCAATGGCTGCTGCAGGCCGGGCAACAGGCCGATTTACAACCCTGTGTGGCGAAATGGCAGGCCACCCTGGAACACGGAGAAAAACGGGCTGACAAGGCGCTGATAAAATTGACTGCAGCGTGCTTTCACTCCTGATGTTTGGCTGATACAGCACTGTTCACAGTCAGGTGGATGGGTAGTATTCCGTCATATTTTTCTGTTTTGAGGTGCTCATGCAGTTTTCCGAATTGGTTGCGGCGGTACGTAAGACGCCACTGGACGTGACAATCCCGGCAGACTGGGGCCAGGGACGTGCCAGCTTCGGTGGCTTGGTGGTGGCCTTGCAGTACGAGGCCATGCGCGCCCAAATCTCTGTAGAGCGTGCGCTACGTTCGCTGGCGGTGAGTTTTGTCGGTCCGGTGGCAGCGGATGTGCCGATCCGATTTGAAGTCGAGGTGCTACGCGAGGGCAAGGCCGTCAGCCAGGTATTGGGCCGCGCTATACAGGATGGTCAAGTGGTGACCTTGGTACAAGGCAGTTTTGGCGCGGCACGGGAGTCAGCAGTGAGCGTCGACAGCGTACCCGCCCCTGAGATGAAAGCCCCGGCAGAGTGCCCGTTGTTGCCCTACATCAAGGGCGTTACCCCTGAATTCATGCGGCATATGTCCATGGCCTGGGCTGTCGGTGCTCTGCCTTTCACCGGTCGCGGAACGCGAGAAATGGGCGGTTGGGTACGTCTAGCCGGTGAGGTCCCGGACGAACCCCTGACTGAAACCCATTTGCTGGCACTGGTCGATACCTGGCCACCTGCTCTGCTGCCGCTGCTGAACAAGCCGACTGCAGGCAGCACGCTGACCTGGACCATCGAGTTCGTGCAGCCGCTGCCCACGGCCAGCACCCTGGAGTGGTGCAAATACCTGGCCGTCATCGAACATGCCCGTGACGGTTACGGCCACGTGGCGGCCAATCTGTGGGCTCCTAGTGGTGAGCTTATTGCGATCAGCCGCCAGACAGTGGCCGTGTTTGGTTGATCAGAACTTTTCGCTGTTGCGCGGCGCGGCTTCGAGCTTGCGGCCCTGGTGTTGCAGAGCCAGCGCCGCAAACAAGGCAACCAGGCCGATCACTGCGCTCGTTGCGTTCTCACTGAACACCCCCGAAACCAGCAGTAGAAAGGCTATCACCAGCATCGGCATGGCGATCAGATTGATCGCCTGATGCGTGGTGCTCTGATGGCTCTGTGGGTTGGAGCGCCATTGCCAGGCCGGTATGTTTGGATGACGTTTGCCCATGATTGCTCTCCTTGTTCGAGGGCTCAGCCTTGGCTGAACCGGATAAACAAAGGATAGAGCTGCGAGTCGCGTGCGGCGAATCAACAATGGCTATTGGCCTTATAGCTGAATGCCTATAGCTTTAATTGACCAATGGCCCGGTTCAATTCACCGGCCAGTGTTGCCAGTTGATTGCTGGTAGTGGCCGAATCAACCGTCTGTTGCACGGTGTTTTCGGTGACATCGCGGATGCTCACCACCGCCCGGTTCATCTCTTCCGCGACTTGGCTTTGCTGTTCGGCAGCTACGGCAATCTGGGTGTTGCTTTCGCGCATTTGTGCCACTGCGTGGGTGATCTCGGCCAGTGCCGCACCTGCTTCCTGGGCCTGCTGTACGCAGTCGTCGGCCTTGAATGAGCTTTCCTGCATAAAGTCCACGGCGTCGCGGGTGCCCGCCTGCAAGGCCGAGACCATCGTGGTGATTTCGTCGGTGGAGGTTTGCACCCGCTTGGCCAGGTTCCGCACTTCATCGGCGACTACGGCAAAGCCACGGCCCATCTCGCCTGCGCGAGCGGCCTCAATCGCTGCGTTCAATGCCAGCAGGTTGGTCTGTTCGGCGATGCTGTGGATCACACTGACCACGCTGTTGATCTTTTGGCTGTCCTGCGCCAGTTGTTGAATCATCTCGGCGGTAGTTTGCACCCCGGTCGACAGGCTGGCGATGGATTGCTGGACCCGGCTGACTACTTTCTGCCCGCTGCCGGCCAGGTCATCTGCGGTTTGTGACAGGTCGCGGGTGGCGCCAGCGTGTTGCGCAATGTGGTAGACCGTGGCCGACATCTCATTGATTGCGGTGGCGGCCTGGTCGGTCTCGCTTTGCTGGCCGAGCATGCCGTGGCGCACCTCATCCATGCTGCTGGCCAGGCGCGCGGCACCAGCGTCCAGTTGCGCGGCGGTCTCGGCTACGGTGTTGACTACCCGCTGATAGCCAGCCTGCATGGCGTTAAAGGCACTGGCCATTTGTCCGACTTCATCGGTACAGGCCAAAGGCACCCTGGCTGACAGGTCGCCGGTTTTCTCGACATGCAGCATCACGTCCTTGAGCGTATTGAGCTGGCTGAGGAGGAAGCGGATCAGCAACTGCGAGGCGCACAGCATGGCCAACATCAGGATCAGCACCGCAGCCGCATAGTTGGGCAGCCGCTCGACAAACACTTGCGCCAGGCTTGGCGTATACGCCAGAACCGCGATTTTTTGTCCGTCGTCGCGGGTCAGCACATCGGCGCCCAACAACAGGTCGCGACCCAGCAGCGGCATGGAGTTGATCGAAACCCAGCCGTGGGCGTTGTTTAGCTGAGGCAGGGGTTGCTGGTTGATGTTGGGGGTTTGTCCCGGTTCAAGGCGCAACAAGTGCTTGGCCTCAGGCAAAGCCTGCCCGGCGGGCCAAGCTCTGAGCAGTTGCGCCTGGTCCTGGGCGTTGACCTGCGCGGCGTGACTGCGCGATTGCTGCTCGAGCTGCACGGCGTACAGCACCAGCAGCAACGTGGTGACAAAGGCCACCGCGTTGACGGCCCAGAATTTGTATTTAAGCGAGATGTTGCTAAGCCAGGTACCCATGGGAGGTCTTCTCTGATTTGGCGCAAACAATATTGGCAAGGTGCCATCATTGTGCCGCTATTCAGTGACGATCTTGTTGATGTGGGTCAAGGATGCAAAAAATACGCTGAGATCTCCGTAGCAGCTGCCGAAGGAACGAGGCTGCGTTCGAGCGCGCAGCGCTCGCGAAATCAGACCCTGCGGTGTGCAAGTCACACCCAGCTCTCTGGGTTTACGACTGCTACGCAGCCGAACGCAGCCTCGTTCCTGCGGCAGCTGCTACGTGATATTTGGTTGCTACGCAATATTGGCCAGTACCGGCAACCCATAAAACGCCCGCGCGCAGGCGGTAGTGTGGGCGGCCAGGTCCTGCTCGCTTTCGCTTCGATGTACCGCCACTTCACGCAGTACGTCGGTCAGGTAGGCCGGCTCGTTGCGACCATTTTTCGGTTTGGGCCGCAGGGTACGCGGCAGCAGGTAGGGCGCGTCGCTTTCGAGCATCAGGCGCCCGCGTGGGATGTCACGCACCAGCGGATGCAAGTGGGTGCCACGACGCTCGTCGCAAATCCAGCCGGTAATGCCGATGTGCAGGTCCTGATCGAGGTAGCTGAACAGCGCCTTTTTTTCGCCGGTAAAGCAATGCACAACTGCCGCTGGCAAGCGGTCGCGGAAGTCACGAAGGATTTCCAGCAGACGCTGGCTGGCGTCGCGCTCATGCAGAAAAACCGGCAATTGCAGGTCCACCGCCATCGCCAGGTGTTCTTCCAGTACTTTCTCTTGCTGGGCCCGGGGCGAGAAGTCGCGGTTGAAATCCAGGCCGCACTCACCGACGGCGCATACACCAGGTTCCTTGAGCAAGGCGAGCAACTGCCGGGCGCTGTCGCCGTTCCAGTCACTGGCCGAGTGCGGGTGAATACCTGCGGTGGAGAACAGCCGCTGGCCGCTTTCATCCAGCTCGCGGCACAGTTGCAAGGCCAGTTCACTGCCGTCAACGCTGGTGCCGGTGAGGACCAATTGGCAAACCCCGGCCGCGTACGCACGGTCCAGCACGGCCTGGTGTTTGCCGTCGAAGCTTGGGTTAGTCAGGTTGACGCCGATATCGATGAGTTGCATGGTGCTACCTCAGGCCACAGGCCGCGAAGCATATCAGAGCTGTAGATTTAATAAGAAAAACCAAGAACTACAGACAGTTATGGTTGTCTTTGAATGCCGCAACAACGCAATGCCCGGTTTTCCACAGGACGCATTGACTGTTTTGCGCGCTGATTCCAGCGCTTAAAAGCCCCAAAAGGGGCAACCGGTTGTCGGGTAATCCGACAGGGTGCTGGGCTGTATTCTTTCCGGAGAACGGATGACAAGACCGACGCTATTGATTGCGCTGTGCCTGATGCTACTGCCACTCCCGGCACTGGCACGCCTGGCTGGACCGTTACAGGTCGGGCAGCCGAGTCAGGTCCGCGATCTGGCGCAAATCCGCAGCAGTCAGGTACTGCGAGTACTGGTCAACCAGAGCCGCAACAGTTCGGGCGAGGTCCAGGGCCAGTCCATTGGCGTCGAGTACCATCGATTGCGTGCATTTGAGCATTACCTCAACAGCCACGCCCGCGATGGTCAGGAAATCACCCTCAAGATCATTCCCAAAGCCAAGGACCAGTTGCTTGGCGCCTTGTCGCGGGGTGAAGGCGATGTGGTTGCTCCGGGAGAGTTGATCGACTTCATGCCCAGCCATGCCATCAGCGCCAGTGACCCGATCATCGACCATGTCCCGTTGCTGCTGGTAGGGGTTAAAGGCGAGCGCCGCTTTACCCGTTTTGAGCAGCTATCGGGGCGTACCGTGGCACTGACCACAGGCAGTGCGGCCGGTGCGTCGGTCAACTTGATCAATCAAAAACTGGCCCTGCGCAAATTGCCGCCAGTCAAAATCGAATGGGTGGACCCGACGCTGGCGGTGGAAGACGTGCTGGAGATGGTTCAGGCCGGGATTTTCCATCTGACAATTGTTGAACAGCCGATTGCCGAGCGCTGGGCCACGTTGATGCCCAAGCTGCGTTTTGACCGCAAGGTGCTGGTCAGTGCACCCGATGCGATGCATTGGTATGTGCGCCGCGATGCCTCGATGCTGCGCGCCAGTATTGATCGCTTTCTGGCCGGTTATAAGGCACCGGCCGACCAGGATGTGGCCTTTGAACGGGTATACCGACGTTTGTATCGGGTGCATTACCCCTTGGCCCGTGCCGACCGCCAAAAGCTTGAAAAATTGCGCCCTGTGTTGCAAAAACATGCCCGGCAACAGGGCATGGACTGGCTCAATCTGGCAGCGCTGGCGTTCAAGGAGTCTACCCTCGACCCAGACGCCAAGGGCTCTGGTGGGGCGACCGGGTTGTTGCAGATCACGCCTTCGGCGGCACAGCGGGTGGGGGTCAGCAATATTCAGAACGTGGATAACAATGTGCAGGCCGGGGCCAAGTACCTGGCGTTGATCCGTCGCAAGTTCTTTGCCAGCCCCAAACTCAACGAGCGTGAGCGCATGGCCTTTGTGCTGGCGGCCTACAACATGGGCCCTGAGCGGGTCCAGAGCATGCGTGCGGAGGCCAAACGGCGTGGCCTGAACCCCAATCAATGGTTCTTTCAAGTGGAACGTATTGCCATGGAACAGGTGGGAATGGGTGCCGTCAGCTATGTTAATAGCGTGAATAAATACTATTTGGCCTTTGACCGGGAGCGCGATTCGCTGGAACCCACAAAAGCTGAACTGGTAACACGCAAATAATCTAATAAATTGATCGTTATTACGGACTTATTAGGCTATTAACATTATAAAAACTGATTAGTATGGCGTGCATTCCCCAACTGATTACCTAAAGGATTTCACCATGAGCAAATTGATCCATACCGTTTTGGGCTCACGCGCAGGTTATGGCTTGACGGTTCTGCGCATTTTTGTAGGCATCATCTTTGCTGCCCACGGTTCGCAAAAGCTTTTTGGATGGTTTGGCGGTGGTGGTCTGGCCGGTACGGCGCAATGGATGGAAAGCATTGGGTTGGCGCCGGGTACGCTGATGGCGGCAATGGCGGGCGGGACCGAGTTTCTGGGGGGGCTGGCATTGATCGTAGGTCTACTGGCCCGACCTGCGGCATTGGGCTTGTCTTTTACGTTGCTGGTGGCGATCTTTTCAGTGCACATCCATAACGGTCTGTTTATGGCCAACAACGGCTATGAGTTTGCTCTGGCTCTGCTGGGTGGCACCGTGGCGGTATTGTTCGAAGGCGCGGGCAAGTTGTCGCTTGATCGTGCGATTGCCGACTAAAGTGCCGTGTTCTCGAAGAGGCCCGCCCGAGCGGGCCTTTTTCGTTTTAGATGACTGTTGACAGTTGTAAGCAGGTTTATCTAGGATGTTTCTTGCGCCGATTTAAACAGCTACTTGCGGGGCGCCAGAGGGTCGCAAGACCGTCTAAGAGGTTTGAAGCAAACCTCGAAATACCGCTAAAGCGCTGGTTCGGTGTTGCCTCTCACCTGCCACGCAGAATCTTGAGGCGGAGAACCGACACATGAGTCACCCACGTCCCCTGGTACGTCTTGCACCGCTTGCGGCCAGCCCGGCCCTGCGCAATCCAAAAATCCTTCTCGGCGGTAAACACCAGCCAACGCTGTTGCGCTACCTCGACGGCTGGCCACGACGCAAAGGCCGGGCTACGGCATTCTTGATCCAGTTTGTGGAAGCAGGTGATCAGTTGGCGCGATTTGCCGCTGACAGCTTTGATCTGGCAGTGGTCCAGTCCCCCAGCGCCGAAGATGCCGCACAGGTGATTCACAACCTGACCCGCGTGAGCCGTCAGGGGCTGATTACCCTGCGTTGAGATATTAGATCCGTAGCAGCTGCCGAAGGAACGAGGCTGCGTTCGGCGGCGCAGCCGTCGTAAACCCGGTAATCACCGTGGATCTGAATTACCTGGTTGTATGGTTTTACGACGGCTGCGCCGCCGAACGCAGCCTCGCGGAGCTCGTCAGCTGCTACGTACGTTCTGTTTCAGAAACGGTCCAGTCTATAGGGCGCCAGCGCCGGTAACGCATGGGTACTGCCCGCTGATGCCAGTTGTGCAATCATCTCAGCCGTTACCGCTGCCTGAGTCAGGCCCAGATGCTGATGGCCGAAGGCAAGCAGCACTTTGCCGTCGCACACCCGATCAATGACCGGCAGTGAGTCGGGCAACGATGGCCGAAAGCCCATCCAGGGTGTGGCGCCTTCAGCGCTCAGGTCGCGGCGAAATAACCCTTTACTCAGGCGATGCAACTGCCAGGCGCGTTCCATGTTCGCAGGCGCTTGCAGCCCCGCAAATTCAACTGTACCCGCCAGCCTTAACCCATCGGTCATCGGGGTCATGATGAACTTGCGCTCCAGCGAGGTGACCGCAAACGGTAACCGGTCACGTTCGGTGGGCAGCATCAGGTGATAGCCGCGTTCGGTATCCAGAGGGACTTTCTTGCCAGTCAGGGCGCTGGTGAGTTTCGCTGAGTGGGCACCGCAGGCGATCACGACCCGGCGGGCAGTCAACCGGCCCTGAGGGGTCACCAATGAAACCCCGGCCTCGCTCATTTGTCCGCCGGTTACCTGTTGTTTGATGAACTGCACACCGCAGTTTTTGGCGGCTTTTACCAGTTCGCATACCACGCGGTAGGGGTCGATAAAATGCCCCGTACTCGGAAAAAACAACCCGCCCTGGATATTTTCGCTGAGTTGCGGAGCAGTCTCGAGCACGGCTTTTGCCTGCCAGAACTCAACCGGAACCTGTTGCTGGCGCATGCGCGCCTCCAGTGCCTGGAGTGCCTGACGCGATTCAGGTCGTTCGTATACCAGCAACGAGCCGTCTTCCTTCATCAGGCCGGGGCAATCGATGCCCTCCAGCAGCCGGTGCCAGGCACCCAGGCTGCTTTCATTGAGGGCACGAATACCCGCAACGGTGCGTTGAAACGGTGCCGGGCGCAGGTTCAGCAGCAGGCGGGTGAACCAGGGCATGGCCCGAGGCATGTATTTCCAATCCAGGCGCAAGGGCCCCATGGGGTCCATCAGCATGGCGGGCAAGCGCTTGAGGATCGACAGGTCGGCAATCGGGAACACCTGTTCGGTCGCCAGGTGCCCGGCATTGCCGAATGATGCGCCCTGGCCCGGTTCCTGCTGGTCTATGACCACCACTCGCAGGCCCTGGCGCGCCAGTTGCAGGGCACAGGCGACGCCGATAATGCCAGCGCCGACCACCGCAATGTCGGCATTCTGGTGTGGGCTGTTTGACGTGGAGTTATCAGGCATTTTCTTGAGCTTCTCTGTGGCCATCGAGCAGGCGGCGCAGTTGCAGAGGGTTGGCATGCTTGAGGGCGGTGGGCAACAGGCTGTCCGGGAAATCCTGATAGCAGACCGGGCGCAGGAAACGCAGAATGGCTGCGGTGCCTACCGAAGTTGTACGGGTGTCCGAGGTGGCCGGGAAAGGGCCGCCGTGGACCATCGCATCGCACACCTCAACCCCCGTTGGCCAGCCGTTGACCAGCAGGCGCCCGGCCTTGCGTTCCAAGGTCGGGAGCAAGGCTCTGGCACTTTCAAGGTCCGCGTCATCCAGTTGCAGGGTGATGGTCAGTTGGCCTTCCAGATGCTCGGTGACCTGGCGGATTTCGTCATCACTGGCGCATTGCACAATCAGCGACGCAGCCCCAAAGATCTCGGCCTGCAACGCCGGGTCGGTGAGAAAGTCCTGCGCCCGGGTCACAAATAAATGGGTCTGGCACTGGTTTGGTGTGTTGCCCCTAAGGCCTGCGGCGGCCTCTTGTGCGCTGCTCAGTTCGAGCAGCGAGCCGACGCCAGCTTCATAGGCCTGGAAAATCCCCGGAGTGAGCATGGTTTGTGCGGGGCTTTGCTGGACGAGGCTGGCAGCGGTGCTGATAAATTTATCCAGCGCCGGGCCTTGATGTGCAACGACCAGGCCCGGGTTAGTACAAAACTGCCCGGCACCTTGAGTCAGGGAGGCCACGAAGCCTTGGGCCAGTGATTCGCCGCGAGCCTGCAGGGCCGCCGGGAAAAGCAGTACCGGATTGATCGAACTCATTTCCGCATACACCGGGATCGGCTCGGGCCGCGCCTGGGCCGCCTTGCACAGGGCCAGACCACCACTGCGCGAACCGGTAAAGCCGACAGCCTTGATGCGCGGGTCGCTGACCAGAGCAACACCCACCTCGCGACCGGAACCAAACAACAGCGAAAACACACCGGCATGCAGGCCCGATTTTGTCACCGCACGGGCGACCGCGTGGCCAACCAGTTCGCTGGTGCCGGGGTGAGCGCTATGGGCCTTGACCACCACCGGGCAGCCGGCAGCCAATGCTGATGCGGTATCGCCGCCGGCCACGGAGAAGGCCAACGGGAAGTTGCTGGCGCCGAATACGGCCACCGGCCCCAGAGGTACCTGGCGTTGACGCAGGTCGGCGCGGGGCAGGGGCTGACGCTCCGGCAAGGCGTTGTCGACCCGCACATCCAGCCACTCGCCGGCGCGCACGGTACGGGCAAAGGTGCGCAGTTGCTGGCAGGTGCGTCCACGTTCGCCGAGGATACGCGGACGTGGCAGGCCTGATTCGCTGACTGCGCGGTCGATCAGTTCATCGCCAAGGGCTTCGATTTCTTCGGCAATGGCTTCAAGAAAAGTGGCGCGAGTTGCCAGTGGCGTCTCGCGAAAGCTGTCAAAAGCTTCCCAGGCCAAGGCGCACGCCTGCTCGACATGTTCGCCGGTGCCGCCGAGGTAGGCCGGTTCGAGCGCTGTGCCGGTGGCGGGGTTGATCGCCCGAATTGCCTCGCGGCTACCGGTGATGGCTTGCTGACCGATCAGCATGTTGCCTGTCAGAGTCATGGCGTGTTCCTGAAAAAATTGGGCTGGGGGTGTGGGAGCGAGCCTGCTCGCGAAGGTTTCAAGGACATCGCGATTATCCGGTAAGGCCTTCGCGAGCAGGCTCGCTCCCACAGAAGCACCGCTCGTTTAACTGAACGGAGTTGAGCGATCAGGCAACGTTCTGTTCTGCAGACCAGTTTTTGTACCACTGGCGGAACAGGTTGTACTGATTCTCTGCATAGTTGCGCTGGGCATCACTCAGAACATCGGTTTCATTGAAGTGCAGGCTGTATTCGGTGTCGCCATTGAGCACCATCAGGTGCTTGTAATAGAGCACCAGGTCGGTGCCTTCATCGAACGACGACAGCACTGCGAGGGCGGCTTCCAGTTCGCGGGCCAGGCGACGGGCCTTGGGATCGCCCGTGGCTGCTTGCTTGCTCAGGGCTACCAGTTGCAGCACTTCGCGTGGCAGGGCGTTACCGATACCGGTAATGGCACCGGTGGCGTTGCAATTGACGAAACCGTGCACCACTTGGGTGTCAACGCCGACCATCAGGGTCACGTCATCGTCCTTGGAGGTGATGTGCTCGGCGGCGTAACGCATGTCGGCCGCACCGCCGAACTCTTTGAAGCCGATCAGGTTCGGGTATTCGCGGCGCAGTTCGAAGAACAGGTCGGCGCGGGTGGCGAAGCCGTAGTAAGGGCTGTTGTAGATCACCGCTGGCAGCTCAGGAGCAGCCTCGAGGATGGCGGCGAAGTGGGCTTTTTGCGCAGCAGGCGAGGCCGCACGGGACAGCAGGCGTGGAATCACCATCAGGCCTTGGGCGCCGACCTTGGCCGCGTGTGCCGCATGGGACACCGCTTCGCGGCTGTTTACGGCGCCGGTGCCGACGATGGTCGGAATGCCTGCAGCCACCAGGCGTGCCACGCCTTCCTGGCGCTCGGCTTCGGTCAGCAAAGGCCAGTCACCCATGGAGCCGCAGTACACGACGGCGCTCATGCCGATATCGATCAGCTCGCGCCCCTTGGCCACCAGCGCGTCGAAGTCCGGCTTGCGCTGGGCGGTGCACGGGGTCATCAGGGCAGGCATGCAACCGGTGAAAATGTTATCGCTCATTGTTGTAACTCCTGGAGTCGTTTATTCGGATGTGTGCAGCGGGAGGCTTAAATGCCCCACGCGAAAGGGTCTTGTTCGTCGATCAGCAGCGTGCTGTCGGCGGTCATGTAGGCCTGGCCGGTAATGAACGGGCGAATGCGTTCGCCTTCCCATTGATAGCTGCCGACAAACTGGCTGGCGGTGATGCTGGCTTGCACCCACGGCTCGCCTGGGGCCAGTTTTCCATCAGCCGCCAGGCACGCCAGCTTGGCGCTGGTGCCCGTGCCGCACGGCGAGCGGTCGTAGGCTTTGCCCGGGCACATGACGAAGTTGCGGCTATCGGCCTTGTCGTCGTCGGCAAACAGTTCGATATGGTCGATAAGAGCGCCGTCTTCGCCGTGGATACCCTGAGCTTCCAGAGCCTTGAGCATCGCCCAGGTGTACTCGGTCAGGGCTTCGACGTTATCCAGTTGCAGCGCTTGGCCGTGATCGGATACCAGGAAGAACCAGTTGCCGCCCCAGGCGATATCGCCGTGTACACGGCCATGCCCCGGGACTTCAACGGCAACCTGCTGGCGGTAGCGGTAGGCCGGGACATTGCCCACGGTGACGCTGCCGTCTGCATGCAGAGTGGCAGTGACCGGGCCGACCGGAGTGTCGATTTTGTGCTCACCGGCCTCGATCATGCCCAGATGGTGCAACGAGGCAACCAAGCCGATGGTGCCGTGACCGCACATGCCGAGATAGCCGGCGTTGTTGAAGAAAATCACGCCGCAGGTGGCATCCGCCGAAACCGGTTCGCAGTACAGCGCGCCGACCAGTACATCGTTGCCACGCGGCTCCAGCAGGCAGGCCCGGCGCCATTGGTCATGCTGGTCGCGCAAAGCATCGCGCTTCTGGACCATGGTCTGGCCGCTCAACTGCGGGAAGCCTTTGATCACCAGGCGAGTGGGTTCGCCGCCGGTGTGGGAATCAATGATATGTACTTGCTTCATAAACCTATCCATTAGATGAGAACAACGGCTGGGAGGACGATGGCTAACGGTGTCTCAGGACGAAGTCTGGATAAATGCTCCGGTGGCGTGTCGGGCTGGCGCGGTGCGGGCAGGTTGCGGTGCCTCTTCGCTTTCCTCGTCGTCTTCCAGACGCACAAGGTGAGCTGGTACGCCGGTTGCCGCGCCCCAGTAATAGATACCCATTGCGCATACCGCCACGGCCAGGGTGTCGAAGGGGTGAGTGAGCACGCCCATGCCGCCGAAGGAGCCGAGTTTGGACAGTACGATGGTCACGGCGTAGAAGCCGATCAGCCACAAGGAGGAACGCACTTGTTGCGCCAGGCTCAGGTGGTTGGTCGGTACAAAGCGGGCACACAGCAGGTACACCACGAACATCACGATTTGCAGGCCAAGTAGCCAGGACACGGTGTTCCAGCCTGACCAGTAGACGATCAGCGCGGCGATGATGAATGACAGCGGACCCATGACGCTCATCCACTTGACCCGGAACGGGCGCGGCATATCCGGGGCATTGCGGCGCAGCGCGGCAACGGACACCGGGGCTACGGCATAGCTCAACACCAGGGCTGCGGAGACCACGTTGATCAACGCTTCCCAGGACGGGAACGGCAGGGTCCAGAATACCGACAGGCCAAAGGTCAGCCACAGCGCCGGGCGCGGGATGCCGGATTTTTCATCGATGCGGGTGAACACCTTGAAGAATGTCCCGGTTTGCGCCCAGCCGTAGATCACGCGAGGTGTGGCGTTCATGTAGATATTGCCGCAACCGCTGGGCGAGATCACTGCGTCGGCCACCACCAGATAAGCCAACCAGCCCACACCCAATGCCAGGGCGATGTCGCGATACGGCAAGGCCAGTTCCTTGGTCACACCGGCCCAGCCATTGGCGAGCATTTCGGTAGGTACGCCGCCGAGGAAAGCTACTTGCAACAGCACATAGATCACGGTGGACAGCAGAACCGACAGGATCAGGGCAATCGGGATGGTGCGTTGCGGGTTTTTGACTTCGCTGGCTACCGAGATGATAGGTGTCAGCCCCAGGTAGGCGAAGATAATGCCACCTGCAGAAACGGCCATTTGCACGCCCGACAGGCCGAAGGGGGCGAAGCCCTGGGAGTAGAAGTTTTGCGGTTTGAAGAAGGTGAACAGCACGCCGATGACCAGCAGCGGCACGATAAACTTGAACACGCTGACCAGGTTATTGGCCATGGCAAAGGTTTTCACGCTGCGATAGTTGAGCATGAAGAACAGGCACAGCAGGCCGAACTGCAGGAGCCAGCCCAGGATTGAGGGATCGCTGGAGCCTGCCTTGGTCAGTTCGGGGAACCATGCCGCGGCATATTGGCGGGCGGCGACCACTTCAATAGCCACTAGGCTTGAGAATGCAATCAGGGTAATAAAACCCATCAAATACCCGAGCAACGGGCCATGGGAATACACCGGATAGCGGATTACGCCACCGGCGCGTGGCAGGGCAGCGCCCAGCTCACAGTAAACAATGCCCAGCAGCAGTACGGAAAAGCCGCCCAGCAGCCAGGAAAAAATCCCCGCAGGGCCTGCGATTGCCGAAACGTGACTGGCTGCAAACAACCAGCCGGAACCGAAGATGGCACCCAGACCGATAAAGGTCAGGTCCATCAGTGAGAGCTGTTTCTTGAATTTGCCTTTACCTGACATTGCGGCGCCTTTTTGTGAGTTATTGGTTAGGCAGGTGTGATGTCATTTGCCATTGCGCCAAAACCACTGGCGGGTGTGCAATGGCGCTAGATTGAACGTCTCAAGAGGTTTGCGATTGATGTTTTCCATTGAAGCCGATGACGAAATCGGCACAATGCACGCCAGCGGGCATCGCCAGATCCAGTAGTGGGGGAGTGAGATTGATAACGCACAATGCTTTTGCAATCCTGAGCGTGGGCAGCGACTTGAGCCGCCCCGAGAGCCTTGAACAATTGCTCTCGGGCGTGGCGTTGTTGCTGCCGATGCTGGATGTGATTCCCAACGCCGCGATTTTTATCAAGGACATGCAGGCGCGCTATGTATTGGCCAATCGCACGCTGGTGCAGCGTTGCGGTTTGAAACAGCTACAACCCTTGCTGGGCAAAACCAGTGCCGAGGTGTTTCCCGAGCAATTGGGGCCTGGCTATACCGAACAGGATCGACGGGTGCTGGAGCAGGGTCTGGTGCTGGAAGACCAGTTGGAACTGCATTTGTACGGGAGCCGTGAGCCGGGTTGGTGCCTGACCCACAAGCGACCGTTGTATAACCGCATGGGAGAGATCATCGGCCTGGTCGGGATTTCGGTGGACCTGCAATCGGCCAGCGACACCCATCCGGCCTATCAGCGGCTAGCGGCGGTGGATGAGCACATTCGCGCGCACTTCAATCGTCGCGTCACGTTGGGCGAGCTGACGCGGATTGCCGGTATATCGGTGGCGCAACTGGAGAGGTACTGCAAACGGGTGTTCCACCTGACGCCACGGCAGATGATCCAGAAGGTCCGCCTTGAGCATGCCCATAGGCTGCTGCTGACCGAGATCCCCATCACTGAAGTCGCCTTGCAATGCGGCTACACCGACCACAGTGCATTCACCCGCCAGTTCAAGGCATTGACCGGTTTTACGCCGCGTCAGTATCGCGAGGCTACGGCGCGCTGAGCGTTACGGGTAATCAATCGCGACGATATACACCCACTGCTCCCCGGTGGGTGTGTGGACCTGTACTTCGGCATCCAGCGCTTTGCCGATCAGCGCCCGGGCCAGAGGTGAGTCGATGCTGATCAGGCCTTGCTTGAGGTCAAGTTCATCGGGCCCGACGATGCGATAGCGCGCCTGTTTGCCGTCTTCATCCTCAATGGTGACCCAGGCACCGAAGTAGACCTTGTTCGGATCGCTGGGTTTTTCGCTGACGACCTTGAGGCTTTCAAGGCGCTTGGTCAGGAAGCGCACCCGGCTATCGATCTCGCGCAGCATTTTTTTGCCGTAGGTGTATTCGGCGTTTTCCGAGCGATCGCCCTGGGCCGCCGCCTCGCTGACCGATTGCGTGACCTGCGGCCTGCGTACGTGCCACAACTCGTGCAATTCGGCACGCATCCGCGCTTCACCTTCAGGGGTGATCAGCGCGGTGCCGGCAGGGCGGGGAGGGCGATAGCGACTCATGGGCAATCCGTTGTCAGTGAAGGGCGCGAGTCTATCAGCCCTCGCGCAACACGGTTAGCGGGCTGGCATTGAGTGCTCGGCGCGTGCCGAACACACCTGCGCCGCCGACCATCACGGCGCCCAGTACCGGCAACAGCAGCAGCCACGGATGCGGGTGCCACGGCAGGTCGAAGGCGAAGCGGTACAGCACCAGGCTGACCAGTTCGGCGCCCAGTGCCGCGAGCAAGCCGCTGGTAGCACCCAGCAGGCCGAACTCGATGCGCCGGGCCTTGACCAGCAGTTGGCGCTCGGCCCCCAATGCCCGCAGCAAGGCGCCCTGGCGAATACGTTCGTCGAGGGTGGATTGCAAGCCGGAAAACAGCACCGCCATGCCTGCCGCCAATACAAACAACAGCACGTATTCCACGGCAATGGTTACTTGCGCCAGGATGCTGCGCAGCTGTTCGAGCAGGGCGTCGATGGGCAGGATGGTCACGGCCGGGAAGCTGCGCGACAGTTCGATGACTTCCTTGTCGTGCCCAGGTGCCAGGTAAAAGCTGGTGAGGTAAGTGGCCGGCAGGTCCTGCAAGGTGCCCGGTTGGAAGATCATGAAAAAGTTGGGCTGGAAGTTGTCCCAGTTGATGCTGCGCAAACTGGTGACCTGAGCTTCGCGATTGACTCCGGCAACGGTAAACATCAAGTGGTCGCCCAGCTTCAGCTTCAGGCTTTCGGCGACTTTGGCTTCGACCGACACACCAGGCACATCCCCGGCAGGCTGTTGGGTCCACCAGGTGCCTGCGGTCAGTTCGTTGTCGGCTGGCAGGTTAGCGGCCCAGGTCAGGCTCAGGTCGCGCTGAGTGGCTTTGTCGCCGCTGGAGTCCTTGCTGACGATGTCTTGCACCGGTTCGCCGTTGATACTGATCAAACGCCCAGGAATCACTGGATACAAGGGCGCGGCCTGGGCTTGAAGGGTCATCAGGTGGGCGCCGAAAGCGTCCTTGTCGGCCGGTAAAATATTGAGCGCAAAGTAGTTGGGCGCATCCTTGGGCAACTGGTTTTGCCAAGTGTCGAGCAACTCGCCACGCAGCAGGGCGATCAGTGCCATCGACAGCAGGATCAAGCCGAAGGCCAAGGCCTGGCCTGCGGCTGCCAGCGGGTGGCGCAGCAACTGGCCCAAGCCGAGGCGCCAGGGCAGTGAGGCCCGTGCCAGCAGGCGGCGAAGGCTTTGCAGGCCCAACAGCAGGATGCCGCCAAGCATCAGTGCGGCAATCACCCCGCCACCGAGCAGGGCGAAGGTCAACACCAGATCGAGGCTCATGCGCCACATGATCAGCCCGAGGGCCAGCAGGGCCGCGCCGTAGACAGTCCAGGTGCTGGCGGGAATCGGTAGCATGTCGCGGCGCAATACCCGCAGCGGCGGTACGCGACCCAGCGCGGCCAGCGGCGGCAGGGCGAAACCTGCGAGTGCTACCAGACCGGTGCCCATCCCGGCGATGGCCGGGATCAGACCGCCGGGCGGCACGTCAGCAGGCAGCAAGTCATGCAGCAGGGCGAACAGCCCAAGCTGCGCCAGCCACCCGAGCACTGCGCCTGCAAGGCTGGCCAGCAGCCCGAGTACCGTCAGTTGCAGGGTGAACAGCCACAGGGTTTCGCGCCGCGACAGGCCCAGGCAGCGCAACAGGGCGCTGGCATCAAAGCGTCGATTGGCAAAGCGTGTCGCAGACAAGGCCACGGCCACGCCCGAAAGCAACACCGCCACCAGGCTGGCCATGTTCAAGTAGCGCTCGGCCTTGCCCAGCGCGCCGCCGATCTGCTGGTTGCCATCACGGCCATCCAGCAGGCGTTGGTTGGCCTCCAGGCCGGGTTTGATCACCTGGCGATAGGCTTCAAGCGCTGGCGCTTCACCGCGCCACAGCTCGCGGTAGGTGACCCTGCTGCCCGGTTGCACGATGCCAGTAGCGGCAAGGTCGTCGAGATTGATCAGTACGCGCGGGGTGAGGCTGTAAAGGTTACCGGCACGGTCTGGCTCGTACGTCAGTACGCGGGTGATGCGCACGGGTTTGGAGCCGATATCGATTTCGTCGCCGACCTTGAGGTTCAGCGCGGTGAGCAGGCGTGCTTCGGCCCAGGCTTCGCCGGGGCTGGGGCCGCCGCCGGGTTGCTCTTCGGCGTAGGGCTGGGGGGCGCTTTTCAGTTCGCCGCGCAACGGGTATGCAGCATCTGCCGCCTTGATGCTGGAGAGCTGGATGCCGTTGTCGGTGGCAATCACGCTGGCAAACTCGACCACCCGGGCATGCTGGAGCTGCAGATCGGTGCCGACCTTGATTTGTTCTTCGCGGGCAGGGGAGCTGCCATCGAGCACCAGGTCGGCGCCGAGGAATTCGGTAGCGCGCAACAGCATCGCGCCATTGAGACGGGCCCCGAAGTAGCCGATGGCGGTACTGGCCGCGACCGCGACCAGCAGGGCAAAGAACAGCACGCGCAACTCACCCGCGCGGGCATCGCGCAGCAATTGGCGTACGGCGAGGCTTAGCAGGCGCAATAGCGGCAAACGTGCCATCAGGGCTCCAGAGGGCCGACCAGATGGCCAGCTTCAAGGCGGATCAGGCGCCGGCAACGATGTGCCAGGCGTTCGTCGTGGGTCACCAGCACCAGGGTGGTGCCGCTTTCCTTGTTCAGCTCAAAGAGCAGGTCGGTGATGCGCTCGCCGGTGTGGCTGTCCAGGTTACCGGTGGGTTCATCGGCAAACAGCACATCCGGGTTGGCTGCAAACGCCCGGGCTATGGCGACACGTTGTTGTTCGCCGCCGGACAGCTGGCGCGGTGAGTGGCTCAGGCGTTGGCCCAGGCCGACCCGCTCAAGCAGATGCCGGGCATGCTCACGGGCATCTTTGCGGCCATCCAGCTCCAGCGGCAGCATGACGTTTTCCAGGGCATTGAGGCTGTCGAGCAGTTGGAACGACTGGAACACAAAACCCACGTGTTCGGCTCGCACCCGTGCGCGCTGGTCTTCATCCAGCGTGCTCAGGGCGCGTCCGGCCAGGATCACTTCGCCCTGACTGGGCAGGTCCAGGCCTGCGAGCAAGCCCAGCAATGTGGACTTGCCGGAACCGGATGCGCCGACAATCGCCAGGCTGTCGCCCTTGTTCAGCTCTAGGCTCAGGGGGTGGAGGATGGTTAACTCGCCTTCCGCGCTGGGAACCACTTTGCTAAGGTTCTGCGCGGTGAGAATACTTTCGCCCATGGAGAATCCAATGCGTGTGTGGTTTTTAAGTGCTGCTCTGGCCCTGATGTGCATGGCGCAGACGGCAACGGCGGGAACAATCTTGATCGTTGGCGATAGTATCAGCGCGGCTTTCGGCCTGGATACCCGTCTGGGATGGGTGTCGCTGCTCAAACAGCGGCTTGTGGAGCAAGGATACGACGACAAGGTAGTCAATGCTTCGATCAGTGGCGACACCAGCGCTGGAGGGCTGGCGCGGCTGCCCGCGCTGCTTGCAGAGCATAAGCCCGAGGTGGTTATTGTGGAGCTGGGTGGCAATGACGGTCTGCGTGGCCAGTTGCCAGCGCAATTGAAACAAAATCTTGCGGGGATGATTGATGCCTCGCAAAAATCGGGTGCCAAGGTGCTACTGCTGGGGATGCAGTTGCCGCCCAATTATGGTGCGCGATATACCCAGGCATTTGCTGCGGTTTATACCGAACTGGGTAAGGAAAAAAACGTCGTGCTGGTGCCATTTTTCCTTGAGGGCGTAGGGGGAAAACCCGAGTTGATGCAAGCCGATGGCATCCACCCGGCGGTCGGAGCGCAGGGGCTTTTGCTGGATAATGTGTGGCCGGCGCTAAAACCCCTGCTTTGATGCTTTTCTAGTGGCAGTGTTTCGGCTAAGGTGGCGCCCCCCCGATTTGGAGCCCCTGATGTCGCGTCCTGCCTGGTCTTTATATGCCTATCAACTGATCGAGCCCGATGAGCAGCTCGATTTGTTCGCCTGCCAGGAGGTACGGGTGCATCTGGTGACGCGTCAACTGGAGCTGGGAGGCACCATTGACCGTACGTTGTGCGGCTCATTGCTGCCAGCACAGCCGCGCTGGTCGGATGTCACGCGCAAGGTCTTTCAAGACCATCGGCTGTGCCCGCTGTGCCGGGCAATTATCGAGTCGCAGCGCCGTGGCACCGAGCCTATCTGGCCAGAGTTGCGCTTCGAGCTGTAGAGTTGCGCTTTGAACTATGATGTTACGTGTTTGACGTCTTAACCGGCCCGCGATCCCTGCGGGCGCGGTGTACACTCCCTTTTTTGTCCCCCGTTGATTATGCGAAGGATGTTCCGGATGTTGTCGCGCCTACCTGCCGTCACCCGCTACCTGTCAGTTGCCGCACTTTGTGTTGCGGGTCCCGCTGTCGCGCTTGAATTCCCGTTGCCACCGCCTGGCGAAGATGTCGTCGGCGAGGTGCAGGTGATCAAGGGCAAGTACGAAGACTCCTTCGCTGATCTGGGCAACAAGTACGAACTGGGTTACTCGGAAATGATCGCTGCCAACCCTGGGATTGATGCCTGGTTGCCGGTCAAGAAGAACCTCGATGGCACCATAGTCGACACCGATATCGTGTTGCCGACCCAGTTCATCCTGCCGCCGGGCAAGCGTGAAGGGATCGTGATCAACCTGGCCGAGTACCGGTTGTACTACTTCCCCAAAGACCAGAACAAGGTTTACACCTTTCCGCTGGGGATTGGCCGTGAAGGCTGGGGTTCGCCTTTAGGTCAGACCAAGGTCACCGCCAAGACGCCTAATCCAACCTGGACCCCACCGGCTTCGATCAAGGCAGAGCACGCCAAAAATGGCGATCCGCTGCCGAACGTGGTGCCTGCAGGCCCTGATAATCCGTTGGGCCCGTTCAAGTTCACCCTTGGCATGCCGGGCTACCTGATCCATGGCTCGAACGCGAAGTTCGGTATTGGCACCGGGACCAGCCATGGTTGTTTCCGCATGCTCAACCAGAACGTTCTTGAAATGTCGCGCATGGTGCCTGTCGGTACGCCGGTAAGAATCATCAACGAGCCGTACAAGATTGGCGTCAGTGGCGGCAAGGTTTTCCTCGAGGTCCATGAGCCCCTGAACGTCAAGGATGGCTCCTTGTTGGCGGTCAGCGACAAGTCCCACTTGACCCCTGAAGATTTGCAGAACAAGTACGCAGGCTTCATCAACTTTCTGCTCAAGCACAAAGACCTGGAAAACAAAGTCCAGATAGACAAGGACAAGGCGTTCCCGGTAGTGGGTGCCGAGACGGGCATACCGGCAGAAATCGGTGTATCCAACTCAGTGGCCGTCGGCCAGTCGCTGGACTACGTGCAGTAAAAACGCACTAAAAAAAGCCGCCGCGGTTATTAACCTCGGCGGCTTTTTATTGCCTGTTTAGTCGCTGGCAGGCAATAAAAAAGCCGACCTAAAAATAGGTCGGCTTGGTAACAATCCCGAAGGACTATTACTTGCGGCTTGCTTTTTCAAGCATGCGCAGAGCGCGCTCGTTAGCTTCATCAGCAGTCTGTTGTGCTTTTTGAGCAGCAGCCAGAGCTTCGTCAGCTTTACGGTAGGCTTCGTCAGCACGAGCCTGGGAGCGAGCTGCTGCATCTTCAGTTGCAGTCAGACGGGCTTCAGTTTCTTTAGATACGCTGCTGCAACCGGTAGCCAGAACTGCGGCCAATGCCAGAGCAGAGAATTTCAGAACGTTGTTCATCGTGTTCCCCTTCAAGGACTTTCTAATTAAAGCTGTTCCTTCAAAGTGAGGAAACAGCCGGCGTACATAGTACCCATTAGTTGTAGTAAGTAAAATGACCTAGCGCAAGAACCAAAAAAAATAATTGGAAAGCATTGTTGATGGGCTAGCTTTAACAGATTGTGTTTGTAAAACAGTCAGTTTCAAGTGTTACGCAATGCCATGCCGGTGTTGCCAGTACGTGACTTTAAATGCGCGTCTACGTCATAGCCTCAACCTTCCGAAAAATGTTCAGGGCTTCTTTCGGGTTATCGGGCTGACGAAACGTTTGGGCAGGCTTATTCTGCTGACAACTGCCGATCGCATGAATTGAACATTTGCCTTGAGAGTGGCTACTCTTTGCTCAGTCCTGTCGACCCGTCGCGTGTTGGCAGTGTGGGCGATGGCGTAGTAGTTCCCTCGGCGGAAAAACATCAGTAAGGTAGGGGTCACGGTTCGAGACCCGCGAAGGAGCAATGATGAGCGAGGCGTTGTCTATCCACCATGACCAGGCAGGTCACCAGTTTGAGACCACTGTCGACGGTCATCGTGCTTACCTGACCTACATGGATCTGGGCAAGCAGACTCTGGATATCTATCGCACGTTCGTGCCCAACGCCTTGCGTGGTCGGGGTATTGCGGCAGCATTGACAGAGCAGGCGCTCGATTACGCCGACAAGATGGGCTATGAGGTGATCCCCTCATGTTCTTATGTTGAGCGCTACATGGAGCGCCACAAGCGCCCTCAAGCCAACACCTGAAAGCAGATTCACAAAAACGCCGGGCACGCCCCGGCGTTTTTGTGTGCGGCTATAACTGCACGGTGATCGCGCTGGTGGGGCGCGTACAACACAGCAGGATGTCGCCATGTTGCGGTGCCTCCAGCGGTTCCTCCAGATACTCCACGGTTCCCTCCTGCAGTCGTACCTGACAGGTGTTGCACAGCCCCGCCCGGCAGTTGAAGGCGGGCTCAAGGCCTGCCTGCTCGGCCAACTCCAGTAGCGAGTGACAGTTTTCATCCCACACCACCCGAGTACCGGACGGCATAAAGCACACGCTCAGCGTGTCGGCTTCCGGGCGCTGTGCGGTTGGTGGACTGACAGGTGCTGCCAGCGGGCTGACCTCGTCTTCTTCAAGCACGGCAGCCGGGCCAAAGAACTCATAGTGGATACGTTCCCTGGCGACCCCCAGGCTGCGCAACAGGCGCCAGTTCGCTTGCATGAACGGGCGTGGGCCGCACAGGTAGACATCGTAGTCGTCCAGCGGCAGCAACTGTTGCAGGGTCTGGCGGGTAATCAGGCCTTCGCTATGGTAACGACTCCGGTCGTCTGCGCCGGGGGTGCGATAGCAAAAATGCACGTTGATACCCGGGCGCCGGTCGGCCAGGGCCAGGACTTCATCGCGCAGGGCATGTACCGTGCCGTTTTCGCAGGCATGCACAAAATACACGGTGCGGCTCGAGTCGCGGCTCAGGCTGTGGAGCATGCTGACCATCGGCGTCAGGCCAACCCCGCCGCTGAACAACAGCACGGGGCGGGTACTGAGTTCATCCAGCACAAAGGTTCCGGACGGGCCTGCGACTTGCAGCAAGTCGCCCGTCTGTACGCAGTCATGCAGGTGGTTGGAGCCCAGCCCCGGCGGCAGTTGAGGCTGGTCAAGGGGTGCGGGTTCGCGCTTGACCGAAATCCGTACCTGGCCCGGTTTGGCGGCGCAGGCGCTGAAGCTGTAGTTGCGCAGCAACGTGCTGTTGTTTGCCAGAGTCAGGCGCAGGGTGAGGAACTGCCCTGGGCGAAAATCCAGACGGCTGATACCGTCCGCAGGTGCCAGCACGAAGGAGGTGATGATGGCGCTTTCCGGTTGCTTGTCGATTACCCGCCAGGCACTGAATCCCGGTGTTTGCGTACTCATCTCAGGCCTCCACTGCAGGCATCAGCGGGATCAGCTGTTCCGGTTGCTCAAGTGCAATCAAGCGCGCCAGGTTACGCCGAAACCGCAGTGGGCCCGCGTCTGAAGCCAGGTCAATATTGGGGCTGCGCTTGTGGGTCATGCCTTGATGGACTGCGCTGAGCACAATCCGGTCTTCGGCAAACGCGTGGCGTACGTCTTCATCAAACTGACGGGAAATATCCGGGTTGTCCTGATCGAAATTGCGCACCTGAAACCAGTAATAGCGCGTGTTCGATTCGTCGATGGGGGTCATGAAGTTATAGGAGTTCATCAGGAACACCTGCTCATGCAGCTCGCCATCATCGCTACCGGTGCCCGCGGGGGTGAAGATGGCCTTGATAATGGCCTGCGCGGGGTAGTGGACTTCGTAGTGTTGCTTGCGATCGCAGTTGCCGCTGAATTTGACGAACTTGGCATAGAAGGGCGCAACTTCAACGTCACGCATCCAGCGCGAAACGATTACGCCGACATCGCTGACCCGGGTTTGCAGCGGCTCCTGGGCGCAGGCGGCGTTGCCAAAAGATGACTGATGGACCCACGCTACATGGGACGGATCAAGCAGATTGTCGGTCATGTACAGGTAGTTGCACGGGATAAGCATGCTGTCGCCACGGTTGAGTCCCCAGGCCGGATCGTCCCATTCGGGTACCTGGCAAATCTTGTCGGCATCGGCCAGTTCGGCATCGCCCATCCAGATCCAGATCAGGCCGTAGCGCACTTGCAGCGGATAGCTGCGCACTTTTGCGCCCTTGGGGACATGGCTGCTGCCGGGGGCCTTGACGCAACTGCCGGAGCAGTCGAACGTCAGGCCGTGATAGCCGCATTCGATGTCATCGCCCTTGCGTCGGCCCAACGACAGCGGCAACTTGCGGTGCGGGCAGGCATCCTCCAGGGCAACCGGGGTGCCATCGCCCTTGCGATACAGCACCACGGACTCGTTGAGCAACTTGACGGCAAGCAACTCCTCACCCAACTCGGTTTCACTGGCTGCGACGTACCACGCGTTGCGCATAAACATGCGGTCTCTCCTTATTATTCTGGTATGTGCCCTGTGCGAGGACGAGACCAGAATAAGAGGGAGCGCTTGAGTAAGAATAGATGGGTAAATCTGTTGTTTTGTTTAGATTTTCTTAACTGATGACGTTGATCGAGTACACCCCTGTAGATACTCTGTTCCAGATCAAGCCCCAGTGGGAGCGAGCCTGCTCGCGAATGATCTTCGCGAGCAGGCTCGCTCCCACGCTTGAAGTATCTCTGCGGCAGCGGCTACAGGATTTATGGTGTAGCTGACTTGGTCAGTTCTTCCAGCGCCCGCTCCCAGATCTGCCGCGTACGCACCCAGACCAGCTCTTGCCAGTCAGGGTCGGCCGGGAAGAATTGCTCCAGCAGTTTGAGTTTGATCTGTCGCGCCTCGGGGCTGAACAGGTCGCCGTGCAAATGCAGCCACTGATCGTCGCGCAACACCGTATGAATCTGCTCGCCGGGGTAGGTGCCGCACTCGATCACAAACGGCATCAGTTGCACTTGGGGCAGGGCATCAATGATTGCCTGCGAGGTGTAACCGGTGGCGGTGGCGGCCACCCCCGTGTCGCTGTGGCTACCAGCACCGGTCATCAAGGTATACAGCCACGGACCGAACAGACGCTGGGCATCTTTCAGTGCCGGGTAAGGGGCCTGGGCGATGGTCATCAGCATCGGATGGCCGTACTCACCGGCCCCGGTGTGCAGGTCGAAGCACATGACGCTGCTGGCGTGCCCCAGATGCTCCTGCAGAATGCGGTGCAGCGTCCGGTTCGACCAACTGGCAGCGTTACCGCCGTAAAACAGCCCATCGGGATGGCGATACTGGCCCGCTTCGACAATCGACATCACCGTCGACCAGCCTTCACGTTGCACCCGCTCATTGAGCAGGGCATCCGCCTGCTCGCGGTGCGGGCCGCGCAGTTGGTCGCAGGTATAGATCGCGTGCAGTGCTTCGTAAGGCTGGTTGTCGGGCGCTGCCTGATTGAAGTCCAGGTAGTTGCGATTGAGGTCGATATTGTCTTCGTTAACCCGGCGCATCCAGGCCGTGCCCCACGGGTTGATCAAGTGAATCATCAACACCGCGACATCCTCGGGCAGGCTGCGCTCGCGCAAGTCGTCCAGCCATTGACGCTGACAGTCCGAGCCGTAATAGCCTTCCACGCCGTGGGTGCCGCTCAGGGCTACCAGCAGGTGTTTGGCCTGGGGGTTGCCGATCAGCGCGACGTCGGTGCTCAGTGCCTCGCCAAATGGGCCGCGTAGTGGATGGGGATACTCATGAAGTTGCGCGCCAACTTCGTTGGCCGCCGCCAGAAATTGTTCCCGCTGGTGGGCAAAACTGCGGTGTGAAGGGAAACCTGTGGTCATGCCTTTCTCCTGTTGAGCTGCCTGCTCACTTCAAGCGCCCGGAAAGAAACTGGGTCAAACGCTCACTCTTGGGATTGACCAGCACTTCGCCCGGCGGTCCTTGTTCTTCCACCAGTCCTTGATGCAGAAACATCACATGGTTGGAGACATTGCGCGCAAAACCCATTTCATGGGTCACGACCACCATGGTGCGGCCCTCTTCAGCCAGGGCCTGCATCACCTTGAGTACTTCACCGACCAGCTCCGGGTCCAGGGCCGAGGTGGGCTCATCGAACAGCATCACTTCCGGTTCCATCGCCAGAGCCCGGGCAATCGCGACCCGCTGCTGTTGTCCGCCGGAAAGATGGGACGGGTACTTGTTTTCGACTTCCGGTGCCAGGCCCACTTTGTGCAAATACTGGCGCGCCCGCTCGATGGCTTCCTTGCGCTTGATGCCCAGCACATGCACCGGGGCTTCGATGATGTTTTCCAGTACGGTCATGTGTTGCCACAGATTGAAATGCTGAAACACCATGGCCAGCTTGGTGCGGATTTTTTGCAGCTGGCGTGGATCAGCCACACACAAGGCTCCGTTCAGATCCTGTTTGGTGCGGATCGGTTCATCGTTGACCGTGATGCTGCCGGCGCAGGGCTGTTCCAGAAAGTTGATGCAACGCAGGAAGGTGCTTTTGCCCGAGCCACTGGAGCCAATAATGCTGATCACGTCACCGGCCTTGGCCTGGAGCGACACGCCCTTGAGGACTTCGTGATTGCCATACTTCTTGTGCAAGCCCTCGATACTGAGTTTGTACATGCTCGATGTTCTCCAAATGACGCCAGTTTAATGGGCCTGCGGTTGCAAGAAGGCTAGCCAGCGGTTTTCGCAGCGGCGAAACACCCAGACCAGGGTAAAGACCATCACCGCGTACAACACGGCGGCCAGGCCAAAGGCTTCAAACGAGGAGTAGGTGGCCGAGTTCACATCGCGAGCGACCTTCAACAGATCCGGCACCGTGGCGGTAAAGGCCAGGGTGGTGGAGTGCAGCATCAGGATCACTTCGTTGCTGTAGAACGGCAGCGAGCGGCGCAGCGCCGAGGGCAGAATGATGCGTCGGTACAGAGTGAATTCAGACATGCCGTAGGCACGCCCGGCTTCAATTTCGCCATAGGGCGTGGCTCGAATGGCTCCGGCAAAAATCTCCGTGGTGTAGGCACAAGTGTTGAGCGCAAACGCCAGCAGGGTGCAGTTGATGCCTTCGCGAAAGAACGCGTCCAACGCCGGCTGGTCACGCACTATCTGCAAGCTGTAGATCCCGGTGTAGAGAATCAGCAGTTGGATGTACAAGGGCGTGCCGCGAAACACGTAAGTGTAGAACCACACCGGGATGCGCAGCAGCGGGTTGCGCGACACCCGTGCGACAGCCAATGGCACGGCCAGAGTGCCACCGATGGCAATCGAAGCAACCAGTAGCCACAAGGTCATGGCCACGCCCGACAGCTGATAACCATCGAACCACAGGTAGGACTTCCAATATTCCTGGATGATTTCGTTCACAGTTGGGCACCTCTGACGCCGACCGAATAGCGACGCTCAAGCCACATCAATACGCCGTTGGACACGGTGGTCAGGGCCAGGTAAATCAGCCCGCCGATCACGCTGAAAAAGAACAGGTCCATCGAGTTTTTACCGGCATCCTGGGTGACTTTGACGATGTCGATCAAACCGATGATCGACACCAGCGCCGTCGCTTTGATCAGTACTTGCCAGTTATTGCCGATGCCCGGCAGCGCGAAACGCATCATTTGCGGGAACAGCACGCGGATGAATACCTGACGCCGGTTCATGCCGTATGCCACGGCTGCTTCGAGCTGGCCGGCAGGCACGGCCTGAAAGGCTCCGCGAAAGGTTTCGGTGAAATAGGCCCCGTAAATAAAACCCAGAGTCAGCACCCCGGCGGCAAACGGGTTGATGTCGATCTGATCGACTTGCAGCCATTCGGTGAAGTTGTTCAGCCAGATTTGCAGGCTGAAAAACAGCAGCAGCATGATCACCAGATCCGGCACGCTACGGATCAGCGTGGTGTAGCCCGCTGCCAGATTGCGCAAGGTCCGTTGTTTCGACAGCTTGGCCGACGCGCCGATCAGGCCCAGTGTTACGGCCAGCAGCATCGACAGCAGTGCCAATTGGATGGTTGCCAGCGTCCCTTCGACAATCAGTGAGCCATAGCCCTGTAAAAGCATGTTCTGTCGCTCCAGAGGCAACGACGGCCCGCAGGCCGGTTGCGCGAAAGTGCAATACAAGGCGCCGGACCACCTGCATGCAGGCTATCCGGCACCGTTCAGACGCGGGCTTCAGTTATAGATATCGAAGGTGAAGTATTTTTTCTGGATGGTGTCGTAGGTGCCGTCCTTGTGCATGGCTGCCAGTGCCCGGTTGATGGCTTCGAGCAATACCGGGTCATCCTTGCGCAGGCCGATGGCGATGCCTTCGCCGAGGATCTCGGTGTTGGTCACCGCGTCACCGGCGAACGAGAAACCGGTGTTCTTGCTGGTCTGCAAGAAGCCGATATCCGCCACGGCAGCATCGGTCAGGCTGGCATCGATACGACCACTGATCAGGTCGGGGTACAGCAGGTCCTGGTTGGGGTAGGTGACCATGATCACCCCCTGCGGCGCCCAAATGGCTTTGACGTAAGCTTCCTGAGTGGTGCCCTGGGCGACGCCGACACGCTTGCCTTTGAGCGACTCGGGGGTCGGCAGCAGGCCGCTGTCTTTCTTCGCGATCAAGCGGTTGGGAGAGTTGTAGAGGCGATCCGAGAATGCGACGTTCTTTTTGCGCTGCTCGTTAACGGTCATGGCTGATAACACCGCGTCGAACTTCTTCGCGCGCAAGGCCGGGATACTGCTGTCAAACGGGGTCTCTACCCATTTGCACTTGACCTTGAGTTCGGCGCAGATGGCGTTGCCCAGATCAATATCAAAGCCCACCAGTTCACCCTTTTCGTTTTTGGACTCGAAGGGCGCGAAAGTGGGGTCAACACCGAAGCGAATCTCGCTCAGATCCTTGGCCAGAATGCCGGTAGATGCCAGTGCCAAGACGGTTGCGAGGACAAGTTTTTTCATTGTTATTTTCCTTTGTCAGACGGATTCAGCGTTATGACCGATCTACATATACGATGCGCATTGACCGTACCTGTATATACATGACGAGCAAATTACAGGCCAATTCGGTGGGATGGCGTGCCAGAGCGGTTCTCTGGCCTGGTACGGGCCACTAACGCGCGGGCTGTGCCAGCCAGTAGGGTGTGCCGTTACGTAGAGTTACATCTGTGTGGGAATTTTCCTCGCTGTGCGGCGCAGGGGCTCTTCAGAATACGAGGCTTTCATTTTTCTAAAAGAGGGTGAAAGCTGTGGCTTTCTATAGCTCAGCTAAAGTATCGACCCGCTGAATTGCCTCTGGAGATGTGGATGAACAGCTTGCCTTCCCTGCGTGCCTTGCAGGTTTTTGAAGCCGTTGGACGCTTTGGCGGGATTGTGGAGGCGGCCAGGCGCCTGGGGATTTCGGCCGGGGCTGTCAGTCAGCAGATGAAACTGCTGGAGGACACCCTGGGTTTGAGCCTGACCCACAAAGTCGGCAAGCGCATCCGCCTGACCGTTGCCGGGCAGCGTTATCACGAGAGCTGTGCCGCTGCTTTTGAAAGTTTGCGCATTGCCCAGACCGAAGTCGAGCGCTCGAAAAATGCCAGCAACCTGCGCATCAGCGCGTTGCCGTCGCTGCTTTCGGAGTGGTTGGCGCCGCATATTTATGCCTGGCAGGCCGAGCACCCCCAGCTCAATGTGTTTCTTGATGGCAGCCATGCCGAGCCGTCGCCTGACGGCTATGACATCGACTTTCGCTTCACCTACGGCGATTATGTGGCGAGTGAGAACGCCATTGAGCTATACCGCGATTGCGTGGTGCCGGTGCTGAGCCCGCAGCTGTTGCGCACCGAGGCGCCGCTCAACAGCCCGCAGGACTTGCTGGCCTATCCCTTGCTGTCGATTGACTGGTTGCCCAAGTTTGCTTCACCACCGTCGTGGCGCGACTGGTTCAAGGCCCAGCAGGTTGACTGCGAAGGGTTGCGCGACGGTTATCGGGTTTATTCATTGTCGGCCATGGCAATCCATGCCGCTCAAGCGGGGCAGGGTGTGGTGTTGGCGCAATACTCGATGGTGGCTGATGCCCTGGCGCAGGGGCGCTTGGTCATGCCGTTCCCTTACGGCTTGCCCTTGCCTTCAGCGTATTTTCTGGTGGGCGCCAAGGGCGCTTTTGACAACGCGCATTGCCGCGATTTTCATCGCTGGATGGTGGCGCGTGGGCGGGAGCAGATGGTGGCAAGCCAGCGTTTGCTGGGCTCAGACTGACCTGTAGCCGCTGCCGCAGGCTGCGAGAAGGTCCGAAGGACCTTCGCCGTTGAAGGCAGGACAGCTAGGCTGCCCATCGCAGCCTGCGGTAGCGGCTACAAGTTGAGGAGTATCAGCACTACAGATCAGGTGTGTTAGCCGCGATCACGTTTTGGCAGCACATCCTTGAGCTTGGCATGCATGCTGCGCAAGGTGCTTTCGGTGGCCGCCCAATCGATGCAGGCATCGGTAATCGACACGCCGTATTGCAGGTCTTCGAGGTTTTTCGGGATTGCCTGGCAGCCCCAATTCAAGTGACTTTCGACCATCAGGCCGATAATCGACTGGTTGCCCTCGACGATCTGGTTAGCCACGTTTTCCATGACCAGCGGTTGCAGCGCCGGGTCTTTGTTGGAGTTGGCGTGGCTGCAGTCGACCATGATATTCGGACGGATTTTTGCCTTGTTCAGCGCTTGCTCACAGAGCGCGACGCTGACCGAATCATAGTTGGGCTTGCCGTTGCCGCCGCGCAATACCACGTGGCCGTAGGCGTTGCCCTTGGTGGTGACGATCGACACGCCGCCTTCCTGGTTGATCCCCAGGAAGCGATGCGGGCTGGAAACCGACTG
Source organism: Pseudomonas fragi (assembly GCF_025426255.1). Classification (GTDB taxonomy): domain Bacteria; phylum Pseudomonadota; class Gammaproteobacteria; order Pseudomonadales; family Pseudomonadaceae; genus Aquipseudomonas; species Aquipseudomonas kulmbachensis. The sequence goes on from NZ_CP104861.1 coordinate 1,555,223, forward strand.
CAGGGCGTTGATCGCCACGGTCAGGCCGCCATCGGTGCCGTTCTTGAAACCTACCGAGGAAGACAGACCGGAAGCCATTTCGCGGTGGGTCTGCGATTCGGTGGTACGGGCGCCAATCGCCGACCAGCTGATCAGGTCCTGCAAGTACTGCGGGGAAATCGGATCAAGGGCTTCAGTGGCCGTTGGCAGGCCCATTTCAGCCAGATCCAGCAGCAGTTTGCGGCCAATGTGCAGACCGTCTTCGATCTTGAAGGAGTCGTCCAGGTACGGATCGTTGATCAGGCCTTTCCAGCCCACGGTGGTCCGTGGCTTTTCGAAATAAACGCGCATCACCAGGTACAGCGTGTCGCTGACTTCTGCGGCGAGCACTTTAAGGCGCTCGGCATACTCATGGGCAGCCTTGATATCGTGGATCGAGCAAGGCCCGATAACAACGAACAGTCGATGGTCGGTGCCATCCAGGATGTTGCGAATCACCTCACGGCCTTTGGTCACGGTCTGCAGAGCCGTTTCACGCAAAGGCATTTCGCGCTTGAGCTGTTCAGGTGTGATCAGGGTTTCGTTGGAGGCAACGTTTAGGTCGTCGATCGGTAAATCAGCCATCGTGTTACTCGTCAGGTCACGGGTGCCGGCCGCCAGCGATCCCCGTGCGGCGGAGCACTGCTTGGTTGATCGCATCGGGGAGCCGAACCTTAACGCGTTAACCGGTTATTCGACAATGGGCAAGCACAGCTTTAATCCAGCACTGCCTGCGCCATTGCGTGATCGAGGGTCGCCTGGGAGAACTCCGCAGCGTGGTGACTGACCCATTCCAGGGCCAGGGCCTCCAGGTCTTGCGGGCATGGATTTTGTTGGCGCTGGAGGCGTGAGTAGTGCTCGATCTGGCAAATCTGTTCGCCCATGCGCGCGCCAAACAGTGTTTGTTCGTCGATCAGGGCAATCCCGACGCGGTAACCCTGCAGGTGTTTCTCGCACCAGGCGATATAGCCTGGGTAATGTGCGTTTTCCCCCAGGGTGGGCATGTACAGGTCGACCGCAGTGCCGCGTCGCCAGCCTCTATCGCTATTGCATGACACGCCGCCGAGGCTGATAGAGTGCAGCTTCTGACGCGAAAGTGAAGGTTGTTTGCGCAGCGTTATTTCAACGGGAACATCATCTGGGTGAGGTAAAAAACGACCCATGAACACTGACTCCAAGTGCCATCAATTTAATATTGTCTTATGAGTATAGTGAGCGAAATGGAACTGACCGACTTTGATGCCGATCAGCAGCTGCTGGCGCTGCCCGGGACCTCGCTGGTGATTTTTACCAGCGCTGGTTGTTCGGCCTGTCGCACTGCTCGGCGCATGCTGCCAGAGATGCAGTTGCCCATTGACCGGCTGTGCTGGATCGATGCCAGTGACAACGGGGGCCTGGTCGAGCGCTATGAAATTTTCCATTTGCCAACCCTGTTTGTGGTGCGCGACGGGGCGTTTTACGGTGAGCTCAAGTCCCGTTTGAGTGAAGGCGAATTGGCGCACCATATTCGACTCGCCTTGATGCTTGAGCCTGACGAGTTACCTTGATCCGATATTTGTACTCGCTTGAAAACCTGTGGAGGCGATATGAGCAAAGGCTTAAAAGGCAAGCTGGTGCTGGCCATCTCTTCTCGGGCCCTGTTCGACTTGAGTGATAGCCATCAGGTGTACTTGACCCAAGGGATCGAGGCATACCGCCAGTACCAGATCGAACATGAAGATGAAGTACTTGCCCCGGGGGATGCCTTCGCGCTGGTCAAGAAGCTCCTTAGTTTCAACGCCAGCCTTGGGCGCGAGCGGGTCGAGGTGGTGCTGGTGTCGCGCAACAGTGCCGATACCGGGTTGCGGGTGTTCAATTCGATCCAGCATTACGGCCTGAATATTTCCCGGGCAGCGTTTTCCGGTGGGCGCAATCCGCATCCATATCTCAATGCATTTGGCTGTGATCTGTTTTTATCGACCCATGCCGATGATGTGCGCAGCGCATTGAATGCCGGGTTTGCGGCGGCGACCATTTTGTCGGGTGGCGCGTTGCGTGCCGAGAGCAACGAATTACGGATTGCCTTCGACGGTGATGCGGTGCTGTTTTCCGATGAGTCAGAGCGCGTGTTTCAGACCGGTGGCCTTGAGGCGTTTCAGTCCCTTGAGCGCGAGTCCGCGCGCAACCCGTTGCGTGGCGGGCCGTTCAAAGGTTTTTTGGAGGCGCTTAACCTGCTGCAACGCGAGTTTCCTGATGATGCATGCCCGATTCGCACCGCGCTGGTCACCGCACGTTCGGCGCCAGCCCATGAGCGGGTGATACGCACGTTGCGTGATTGGGATATTCGCCTGGACGAGTCGCTGTTTCTCGGCGGGCTGGATAAATCGGCGTTTCTGGAAGCCTTTGCAGCGGACGTGTTTTTCGACGATCAGGCCGGTCATTGCGAAAGGGCGCGTCAGGTTGTCGCTACCGGTCATGTGCCCCACGGCATCAGCAATGAATCCGCGGACTCAACGCCCGAGTAGCCGCGTGGGCAAGTTATTGCGCGGATCATCGTACTTGTCCGTGCGCTGCTAAGCTGAATCAATCTCGTCCATTAAAGCTGTCGAGGGGGTCGTATGATTCGCTCAATTCTGTACGCCACTGATCTCGGTATTTACTCGCCGGTAGTGATGCAGCATGCGTTGGGGTTGGCCAGCAGTTTCGGCGCAGATCTGTATGTAGTGCATGTGGTTGAGCCCATGGGGCTGTTTGCCGAGTCGGTATTAGAAAGCTACCTCGATGAGCAGGCGTTGAGCGAGCTGCATCAGCAGGGCATGGACACCATGCTTTCAAATATAGAGCTGCGGGTTTTTGCAAGTATTCGCGAGGAGTTGGCAGGGGGGGAGCGGGAACTGGCCCTGATTCGATCGGTCAAGGTTATTCAGGGCGAGCCTTCGCAGGTCATTCTGGAGCAGTCGCGCAAACTGTTGGTTGATCTGCTGGTTCTGGGCAGTCATGCCCAGTCAACGGGGGGCGAATCGCATTTGGGGCGTACGGCAGCCCGGATTATCGATCTGGTACAGATCCCGGTGTATCTGGTGCCGCTGATGCAGCGTCGGCGCAGTACTGATGTGTAAGGCTGATGAATCGATAAAAACGATAAAAAGTTCTAGATTTCTTATTCCAACCTTCCATATAGTTATATACCGCCGCCGATACCCTTGGCGTCTATCAGCTTTGAGGGATGCATATGAAGCTTCAACAATTGCGCTACATCTGGGAAGTGGCGCACCACGACCTCAACGTTTCGGCCACCGCGCAGAGTCTTTACACCTCACAGCCGGGTATCAGCAAACAGATCCGCCTGCTTGAAGATGAGCTGGGGGTCGAGGTCTTTGCCCGTAGTGGTAAACACCTGACCCGAGTGACACCGGCAGGCGAGCGCATTATCACCACCGCTGGCGAGATCCTGCGCAAGGTCGAAAGCATCAAGCAGATCGCCCAGGAATTTTCCAACGAGAAAAAAGGCACGCTGTCGATTGCCACCACCCACACCCAGGCGCGTTATGCCTTGCCGCCGGTGATCAGTAATTTCATCAAGCAATACCCGGATGTTGCGTTGCACATGCACCAGGGTTCGCCGATGCAAATTGCCGAAATGGCCGCCGATGGTACGGTCGATTTTGCGATTGCCACCGAGGCCCTGGAGCTGTTCGGTGATCTGGTGATGATGCCGTGCTACCGCTGGAATCGCTGTGTGGTGGTGCCACAAGGTCACCCACTGACCAAATTGCCGAAGCTGACCCTTGAAGCGCTGGCTGAATACCCGATCGTGACCTATGTGTTCGGCTTTACCGGTCGCTCCAAACTCGACGAAGCCTTCAGCCACCGCGGCCTGACCCCTAAAGTGGTGTTTACCGCTGCTGACGCCGACGTGATCAAAACCTATGTGCGTTTGGGCCTGGGTGTTGGCATCGTCGCCAAAATGGCCGTGGACACCAAACTCGACAACGACCTGGTGGTACTGGACGCGAGCGAACTGTTCGAGTCGAGCATCACCAAGATCGGTTTCCGCCGTGGCACCTTCCTGCGCGGGTTTATGTGCGACTTTATCGAAAAGTTCGCTCCGCACCTCACCCGTGAAGTCATGGCCAAGGCCATTGCGTGCCACAACAAACAGGAACTGGAAGACCTGTTCGAAGGCGTTGAACTGCCGGTGCATTAAGTGCGCCATTCTGGACTGTAGCCGCTACCGCAGGCTGCGATAAGGTCCGCAGGACCTTTAAGAATCAGGGCCGCTGCGCTGCCCATCGCAGCCTGCGGCAGCGGCTATATGTGTTTGCGGTTACTGCTCGGCATTACGCGTATGCCGGTACGCGCTCACCGCGTCATACACCGCTTTGCGCAAACGGTTGATCCCGCCTATCGGCCGATGCTCTTCAATCCCGTGCCACGGGCTGAACGACAGGTTGTCACACGTTAGATTCTGACTTGGGGTGTCGAAGTCTTGAGGGGCAATCTTGACTCGTGCCACGGTCTCGAAGGGCGCGTCAGACTCTTTCCACTCGATACTGGTGTCTTCGATCGGCATAAAGCGATTGGCGTTCTGACGCTGGATTTGCAGCACAAAACAGGCCGGTACTCGGTCCGTGGACAGTTGCTGGTTCAAGGCGTTGCGCAAAAAGTTGGGCAGCGCCTCGTTCTGCTTGGGCAAGTTATACGCCGGGCAACTGTCGGGGTCAGGGGCTACCCGGTATTTGGCATTGGCCGTGCCGAACTTGTAAGGCGATACCGAAAAGTAGGTGGTTTGAGTTGGGCTGGCCGGAGCCGGTGCCAATGTGGCCAGGGCAATAAACAAATGACGGACTTGCCAACTGCGCGGGTCCCATGACGGGAAGAACGCTGCGATCTTTTTGCCATCGGCCTGGGCCGCGATGTTCTGACGATATTCGGCAACATCGCTGACAAAGAAGTTGGGGTGGTTGAACATCACAAAGTCCTGTTCGTGACGGCCTTGCTGGCTCGGCAACAGTTGAGCCCCCGGCACGTCGAGCAACTTGATCGCCATGCCACGGGCATCGCGGATGCTGTCGAATTGCGGGTAAGCGTTGCCATTGGACAGGCGCATCACGGCTTGCCAGGTTTTGCCTGGGGTGGCAAACACGCCTTCGCGCAAAGTCGGGTCCAGGTCATCCAGCACCTGGACTTGCGCCTTGACGCAGCCATGAGCCTTGGCGTGAGCATCGCGCAGATAGCGGGTGTTCTCGCGATGCTGGTCGACGATCCTGATCGCTGTCTGGAGGGTGTCCTGGGTCATGGCGGCTTCACCCGCCGGTATCTGCTCCTGAGCCGAGACCGGCCCGCGATGCTGCCAGGCGTACCAGCCTGTAGCAAGCGCCCAGCCGAGTAACCCCAGGGCAATCAGCAGCAACAGCAACTTGCCCAGCCATTTGCCGAGTCGAAGCCAGAAAGTGGTCAGCATGCAAACATCCTTTTAGCGAAAGCTTCGGTGTGTTGAAGGCGCTTCATTGGTTGGGCAACTGTTGCTCAAGGGGACCGCCGAGCACTTTCAAGTACTCCAGCAGCGCCCAGCGTTCTTCGGGTTGCAGCAGGCGGCCGATCACCCCATTGCCACGAGGACCGGAGCGGAACTCGTGACCGCTGTTGTGATTGCCGCTGATGCGGGTGTCGAGTACAAAACCGCCGTCAAAGGCCTCTGTGCGGTAGCCCAAATGGCGCGGGTCGTACTCAAAGCTGCCGCGATAGAAGGTAGCGTCGCGCTCGGACTGTGGTGACAGCAGTTGGTACACCGTAGGTACCGAACCGTTGTGCAGGAAGGGTGCCGTGGCCCAGATCCCGTCGAGCGGCCGAGCCTTGTAGGCACGCAACTCCATGACGCCAATCGGCAGGCCAAAGCCATTGAGGCGATCCTGCTCTTCAGGGCCGATGTTGGCGTCGTGGTAGGCACGCTTTTCAACAAAGGCGGTTACGTAGGCCAAGCCCTTGGCTACCGACAGTTTGCTCATGTCCAGAGGCGCGTCGGTTTTGGGGAACAAATCCACATTCATTCCGGCCAGTTCGGCGGGGTCCCATTGCAATGCGCTCAGGTCGTAACGGTTGTCGGCGATGTTATTCGCGGTATTGGGATCGGTGCCAATCACCTCGACCGGCAGCATTTTGAGTTGCTTGACCCATCGCCCGTTTTCTTCAACCACAGGCGGCACGTGACACCCGGCGCAATTTTCGCTGAATAGCGCGCGACCTTTGGCGGCCAGAGGGCGATCGACCGGGCCGAACAGATCTTCGGGCCAGACCGGGGGCTTGAGTTTTTGCAGGGTTTCTTCGATCAGGTGCAGGTCATTGACCCGGACACTCGACGGATAACGAGCATCGCCTTGCAGTGGCTGACCATGGGGGTCGAAAAAGTTCAGGGTGGCGCCAACGCCAAGCGCTTCGCCAATGTTGCGTGCCATCGGCTGCTTGGCCGAGCCGGTCCACTGCACCCAGTCAAACGTCCACATATCCCACAGGTGTGGATAGTCTACCGGAGCGTTGGCCACACGGTAGTTGGCGGGGGAAATTGCATCGCCGAAGCTGGCGTTGGCAATACGCCCAAATGCATCGGTGCGGCCAGGGCCTTCTAGCGTCGGATAGAGGCCGCGATGGGTATCGTTCCAGGCCACACTCAGGAAGTTGTCCAGCGACGCCTTGAAGTCCTTGCGCAGCTGCTGGTGTTGCGCATCGTATTGATCGCCCAGCACCGTGCGGGCGAAACGCTCGAATTTCCACGGGTTGTAATAAGTCGCTGCAAGGCTGGCTACCAGCGCCTGGCCAAAACTGCCGCCGCGCAAGGTAGGTACGCTGGATGGCAGCACGTGCTGTGCCGGGGCGCCGTCAATGCGCAGTGCCTGGCCTTTGAACCGCAACTCGCCGGTGTGACAGGCTGCGCAGGTGATATCCAGGTACTCCACGGTGCTGCCAGGGTTCTGGTGACGAGTAAAACCCACTGGCAAATTGGCCGGGTTGGCGGCACTGGCCTGTTGCTGGGGGGCAACCAGAAAGCCAAAGCGCGCCAAATACTCGGGCGCTGCGAAAGGCTGCTTTGAAAAAGGCAGCTCCAGGGCGCTGAACCAGTCGTAATGCAGGCCTTTAACCTGTGTGCCCTGAGGGGTGTAGTAATAAGTTTGACGGTCAGCAGGGCTCCACTGGTCAAGATAGTGCAGTTGCTGCGGGGGTTGGTAGGCAGGCAGCTTCGGGTTGGCAATGAAGTAAATCACCAGGCCAATTCCCAGGGCCAATGCCACCAGCAACCCCAGCAAAACACGGTAAAACAGACGCACAATAACGCTCCTTGTAAGAATATTTACAGCCTTATGCCTCAGGTGTGGCCTGGCATCAAGCAATCATGGGGTGGCACTGTCAGGTTTGGCAGGTTCTCAGATGTGTAAATAAAAGTTGCGGCTATTATGAATTCTTCCGAGAACACCGTTCCGGCGGTGAACTTATCCATGATTTGTCTCTCTTAACCCGGTAGCCATTGGTCGCGGCCGCCTGATAAGCTCGCGGCTTTATTCGATTGCCCATTTGGCGCATGAACAAGGAAATAGCATGAAACAGCATCGGTTGGCGGCAGCTGTGGCCCTGGTAAGTCTGGTACTGGCGGGTTGTGATTCGCAGACCAGCGTAGAGCTGAAAACCCCTGCGCAAAAAGCCTCGTACGGCATCGGCCTGAACATGGGCAAAAGCCTGGCTCAGGAAGGCATGGATGACCTTGATTCCAAGGCTGTAGCCCAGGGCATCGAAGATGCCGTCGGCAAGAAAGAGCAAAAGCTCAAGGACGATGAACTGATCGAAGCGTTCGCAGCACTGCAAAAGCGTGCGGAAGAGCGTCTGACCAAAATGAGTGAAGAAGCCTCTACTGCAGGCAAAAAATTCCTCGAAGAAAATGCCAAGAAAGCTGGTGTTGTCACTACCGCTTCTGGCTTGCAGTACGAAGTAATCAAGAAAGCCGATGGTCCTCAGCCTAAAGCTACCGACGTGGTGACTGTTCACTACGAAGGCAAACTGATTGATGGCAAGGTGTTCGACAGCTCGGTAGAGCGTGGTAGCCCGATTGATCTGCCGGTTAGCGGTGTAATCCCGGGTTGGGTTGAAGGCCTGCAACTGATGCACGTTGGCGAGAAGTACAAGCTGTACATCCCAAGCGAGCTGGCTTACGGCGCACAAAGCCCAAGCCCGTCGATCCCGGCCAATTCGGTACTGGTATTCGACCTGGAACTGCTGGGCATCAAAGATCCTGCCAAAGCAGAGCAAGACGCTGCCCAATAAGCAGTTTTTTGTACGCACAACGCCCCGTCTCGACGGGGCGTTGTCGTATCTGTAGTCCGAGTCGAATTTTTGTAAGTTCTGTCCTACAAAACTCAAAATGTCCCATAAGTTCCCTTGGCTAGTGGTTGCTGACTGCCAAGTCAATGAATTTATGGGTTTTTTTATGTGTGTAAAAAACGCCCGATCTGACTACAAGCCTTATGGGACGGGCCTTTCAGCCATGAAAAACAGCTCTGTTCACAAGGTTATCCACAATTTGTGTGGATAACATTTGCCGATCAACGTGCTGTTTTGGGGCGTTTTCCACTAATCGCCTATTTGAGATCAAAAACTCCCGAGCCCTTGGTAGCTGTTAGGATTAGGCTTATAGGGAAAGTTCCGACTCGAGCTATATAAAAGTCTGACGGGGTTTAGTAATGGATCTTCAAATTATCAAGCGCAATGGCGAGCCCGAATACGCAGTTCTCTCATGGGAAAGCTATCAGGCTCTGCTCAAGGCTGCAGGTATCAAGGAGCCGGCACCAGCACCAGCACCGGATGTGCAGCCGGCAGTTCCCGAGCAGGTTCTGCTCGGGCTCGATCAATTGCGCGTTCTGCGCGAGAACAAGGGCCTGGCCCTTGAGGCGCTGGCGCGCACAGTAGGCATCAGTGCGTCGTATCTGGGAATGATCGAATCCGGGGAGCGTCTTCCGGATCTCGCTATTCGTCGCAGCTTGGCCTGGGAACTGGGTATCGCAGGTTGGAGGGAAGCATCATGAGCGTTCGCATCAGTCGGCAACACTGGGACGGGTTGTTGGCTGAGCTCGATCAGGCGCGTCGACAGCGCCATTTGCTGACGTACCGTGCGTTGTTGGAGCGGTTGCAATTGCCGAGCCCGGCCATGTTGACCTTGACCGCAGCACTTGAGCATCTGGCGGCAATGGATGCCAAGGCCGAACAACCATTGCGCAGTTCGCTGGTGATCAGCCAGGGCGCAAGCCGTCTGCCACGTACCGGTTTTTTTGAATGCGCAGAGCGACTTGGACGCTTTCCCGGCCCGCCGGATGGCATTGCTGCCGCGTCGTGGCATGCCTCTGAGGTCGTACGGGTGTTTGAGTACGCTTACGAGCACGAGGAAGCTTGAGTGCTCTGGCGATTTAAAGCGCGCTTGAGCTACTGGCTGGCGCGCAAGTTGTTTCACTGGTCCTGGTGTGTCCGCCAACCGCGTATCTGGCGCTGGATGGAAGGACAGTTCTCGCGCATGGCCAACCTGGGGGATACCCGCGCCCAAAGCTTCTATGGGCATATCCTGGCCTTTCGCGGTCAAGGATTGGGGGCAAAGGAGGAGGGCGTGCGTTTGTTGCGCCTGGCAGCGTTGAGCGGCGATGCGAAGGCCGCATACCAAGTGGGTGTTTTCTGCCTGGCAGGTTCGCTCGGCAAAGCGCCTGATGCAGTCGAGGCTGCACGCTGGTGGACGATGGCGGTAAAAGCCGGGCACCCGTTGGCAGCACATAAGCTGGAGATGTTGAATGAGCAGGGTGGTTCGCGATAGCAGGCCGACCCGTAACTGCCCTGGCATTACCCATCGCCAATAAAAAGGGCGGGCGCATTACGCGGCCCGCCCTTTTTTACATCGGCTGGAATTACTTCTTGGCAACCTGCGAGCTGAGCTTGAGGTAGTCCAGCAGAATCCGCCCGGTTTCACTCAGGTAGGCGTCATCTTCCGGTTTGGTCTTTTCAGGTTCGACCGGCAATGCATCTTCGTCTTCTTTCTTCATTTCCTTGAGCGGTGCTTCGCCTTTGGCCTGACGACGGGCGTTTTCCATCACCAACTGCTTGGCGTCGATGTCGGCGTGTTGTGCGCGACGTTCCGCTTCGTTGAGGCTGACGGTTTTCTCGGTCATCAGTTTTTCGGCGAGGGCCAACTTGTCGCGGATAAAGATGAACTCGGCATCTTTGGCAACTCGTGCGTCATGCTCGGCTTTCAGCTGATTGATGAAAGGCTTGAACGGATCGACAGCAGGCTTGATGGCAGGACGGATGGTGTCCCACGGCATGGCTTCAGGCAGTGCGCTCTCGCCGATTTCCTTGGTGTCGATGATCGACGGGAAAGCGACATCGGGCAGTACGCCCTGATGCTGGGTGCTCTGACCGGATACCCGGTAGAACTTGGCCAGGGTCAGTTTCAGTTCGCCATGATTCAGCGGCTGGATGGTTTGCACCGTCCCTTTGCCGAAGGTCTGGCCGCCAATGATCAGCGCACGATGGTAATCCTGCATGGCACCGGCAAAAATCTCCGAGGCTGAAGCCGACAGGCGATTGACCAGCAACGCCATCGGGCCTTTGTAGAACGCGCCCGGGTTTTCGTCTTCAAGAACGTCGACCTTACCGTCGGCGTTACGCACCAGAACGGTTGGGCCCTTGTCGATAAACAGGCTGGTCAGTTCGGTGGCTTCCTGCAACGAACCGCCGCCGTTGTTGCGCAGGTCGATGATCACGCCATCGACTTTTTCTTTCTGCAACTCGGTCAGCAGTTTTTTGACGTCGCGGGTGGTGCTCTTGTAGTTCGGGTCGCCTGCACGGAACGCTTTGAAGTCCAGGTAGAACGCCGGGATTTCAATCACGCCGAGCTTGTAGTCCTTGCCATCCTGTTTCAGGTTGAGAATAGACTTTTTCGCGGCCTGCTCTTCAAGCTTCACCGCTTCGCGGGTGATGGACACGATCTTGCTGGTCTGGTCGTTAGGCGCGTTGCTCGCTGGAATCACTTCCAGGCGCACCACAGAGCCTTTAGGGCCACGAATCAGTTTGACCACTTCGTCCAGACGCCAGCCGATTACGTCGACCATCTCTTTATCGCCTTGGGCGACACCGATGATCTTGTCCGCCGGAGCGACCTGTTTGGTCTTGTCGGCCGGGCCTGCGGGCACCAGACGGACAATTTTCACCTGGTCGTTATCGCTCTGCAACACGGCGCCAATGCCTTCCAGCGACAGGCTCATGTTGATGTCGAAGTTTTCCGCGTTATCTGGCGACAGATAGTTGGTGTGCGGATCGTAAGACATGGCGAAGGTGTTGATGTACGCCTGGAAGATATCTTCGCTGCGGGTCTGATCGAGGCGCGCCAGTTGATTCTTGTAGCGCTTGGTCAGCAGTTCCTGAATTTTCGCAGGCTCCTTGCCGGCAATCTTCAGACGCAGGACTTCGTCCTTGATGCGTTTGCGCCACAGATCATTGAGCTCGGCTTCGGACTTGAGCCATGGAGCTTCCTTGCGGTCGATCTCCAGGCTTTCCTTGGCTTTAAAGTCCAACGAATCAACGCCTTTGTTCAACTCGGCAAGGGCGAAGTCCAGACGCGACTTGACGCGATCCAGATAGCGCTTGTAGATGATGAAACCGGGGTTGAGGTCGCCGCTTTTGAGGAAGTCGTCAAACTTGTACTTCCACTTGTCAAATTCGGCAATGTCGCTTGCCAGAAAGTAACTGCGCGAAGGGTCCAGCAGCTTCAAGTAGCTGTCATAGATGATCGCCGAGCGGGCGTCATCCAGTGGCGGCTTGCTGTAATGATGGCGCTTGAGCAGCTCAACAACGTTAAGACTGGCAATTACCTCATCACGATCGGGCTGAAGGTTATCCCAACTGTTAGCGGCAAACGTATTGGCCGAAAACGGCAAAACGCCTAAGCCAATGAATAGGGCAAGTGCGGTGCTAGGGAATAAATGCTTCATGCTGATTCGACGCGGGGGCAATTGATAACGCATATTAGGCCGTCTTTGAAGTCGCCGGTTCCATCAAGGACCGGTCGCATAATGCAAAAAGCCCGGTGCTATAGCGCCGGGCTCAGTCCAGACTCACTATGGAGGCACTGTGAAAGCATTGCAAGGCGTTGAAGGTCAAGTGACATGGGTTGAGGAGCCAAGCCCTACCTGTGATGTAGGACAAATTCGGATTCGAGTAGCGGCTGCGGGTCTCAATCGGGCCGACTTGTTACAGAGCGCTGGCTTGTATCCGCCGCCGCCGGGTGCCAGTCAGATGTTGGGGCTGGAGTGCTCCGGAGTGGTCAGCGAAGTGGGTCCGGGTTCCTCCTGGCAGCTTGGCGACCGGGTTTGCGCGCTGTTGGCGGGCGGTGGCATGGCGCAAGAGGTGGTGGTCGATGGCCGTCACGCTTTGCCGGTGCCGGAAGGCTTGTCGTTGATTGAAGCCGCGGCCTTGCCTGAGGTTTACAGCACGGCTTGGCTCAACCTGTTTCAACTGGCGGGTCTCAAACCAGGTGAAAAAGTGCTGTTGCACGCGGGTGCAAGTGGTGTTGGTTCAGCGGCCATTCAGCTGTGCAAAGCCTTTGGCAGCCCGTGCTGGGTGACCGTAGGTTCGGCTGACCGGCTGGCTTACTGCCAGGCGCTGGGCGCTCAAGGTGGAGTGGTGCGCACCGATGGGCTGGACGATCTAAAGGCCTTGGGTCCTTTTGATGTAGTGCTCGACCCGGTGGGCGCCAACTATGCCGAATCCAACCTCAAGTTGCTGGTACAGGACGGGCGTTGGGTGTTGATCGGTTTGATGGGCGGTCGCAAGGCCGAGCTGGATCTGGCGTTGGTACTGGGCAAGCGTATCCAGTTACTGGGCTCGACCTTGCGCAGCCGCAGCGACCAGTTCAAGGCTGACCTGCTCAGTGATCTGGGGCAGCAGGTATGGCCGTTGTTCACCGAAGGCCGCTTGAGCCCGCAACTGGCTAAAACCTTCCCGATTGAAGAGGCCCAGGCGGCGTTTGCCGAACTGGCCAGTAATCAGGTGTCGGGCAAGCTGGTGCTGGTGATTGACGCGAGTCTGGTGTAGCTATTTGAAGCGTACGCACATCGTTTAGATACTCTGTTCCAGGTCAAGCCCCAGTGGGAGCGAGCCTGCTCGCGAATGATCTTCGCGAGCAGGCTACAGGTGTGAGGTGTTACTTCCAGTGATGGATCGGCCATCCGGCCTTTTCAGCCTGTTCGAGCAATACCGGATCCGGATTGACGACATGGGGATGGTCAACCTTGAGCAATAACGGCAAATCGTTACGCGAGTCGGAGTAAAAGCTCGCGCCTTCGAGATTCTCTTCCTGCTCATCGAGCCATTCCAGCAGGCGCGTGATCTTGCCTTCGCGGTAAGTCAAAGTGCCCACGGTGTTGCCGGTGTAGAAACCGTGGGCAACTTCCAGTTCAATCCCCAGTACTTCATCGATGCCCAGGCGCTCTGCAATGGGCTTGACCAAGTGTGTGCCCGAGGCCGAAATCACCAGGATCCGGTCACCTGCCTTGCGGTGTGCGGCAATGGTTCGCGTCGCGTCACTGAAAATGATCGGTTCGATAAAGTCTTCAACCCAGGGGCCGACCAAATGCTCGACTTCTTCGGGGGTGCGACCGATCAGGGGTTCCAGGCTGAAGGCCATATAGTCCTCCATGGCCAGCTCGCCCCGGCTGTAGGCGTCCATCAATTCGTTGTTGCGCTGCATGAACGACTTCGGGTCGACCCAGCCCAAGCGGCCCATCTGCTCGCTCCACAGGGTGGCGCAGTCGCCGTGAATCAGGGTTTCGTCCAGATCAAAGATTGCCAGAGCCATCAGCACAACTCTCCCTTCAGTAAATTCAAGTACATCAGGCTACCTCACAAAGGGTACTCGAATCGATCGACAGCGCTACGCGCTGACCGTCCGGGTACAGATCGCCGGGGGAGCGGTTGAGCACATCAACGATCAATTCGACCCCGCGCGTCTCGACGCGATAGCGGATCACATTGCCCAACAGGCTGTGGTTGCGGATCAACGTGTCGGGCTCGCCTTGCAGGCTCAAGCCGAGGGTTTCCGGGCGGATGGCGATGCGGCTGTTGATCGGGCGCTGCAACAGGCGGCTGGCGGTGTCGGAGTCCAGCAGGTTGTAGTTACCGATAAACCCTGCGGCGAACGCATCTGCCGGTGCGGCATAGAGGGTCTGCGCATTGCCGCTTTGGACGATGTGGCCTTTGTTCATCAGGAAAATACGGTCGCTCATGACCAGGGCTTCTTCCTGATCGTGGGTGACGAATATTGTGGTCAGGCCCAGCTCGCGCTGAATCGTGCGGATCTGCTCGCGCAAGTGCTTGCGAATGCGTGCATCCAGCGCCGACAGTGGTTCATCCAACAGCAGCAGGCGTGGGCGCGTTACCAGCGAGCGCGCCAACGCGACCCGCTGGCACTGGCCACCAGACAGTTGGTGGGGGTAGCGCTTGGCAAAGTCATTGAGTTCCACCAGTTGCAACACTTCGGCCACGCGTTTGTGGCTGTCATCGGCTTTGACCTTTTGCATGCGCAAACCAAATGCCACGTTTTGCTCGACAGTCATGTTGGGGAACAGCGCATAGCTTTGAAATACCATACCGATCCCGCGTTTTTGCGGGCTCAGCGGCACTATGTCCTGGCCATCCAGAAGGATTTTGCCGCCATCCACCGGGGTTAGCCCCGCGATGCAGCGCAACAGTGTGGACTTGCCGCAGCCGGACGGACCGAGAAGGGTGACGAATTCACCTTTGGCGATGTTGCAGTTGATATCACTGAAGACCGGCGTGCCGGAATAGGATTTTTGCAGGCGTTCGACGCTGACGAAGCTCATTGGCTTTTGTCCTTGTTCAGGAAGGTGGCAACCCAGGTCAACACCAGTACAAAGAGGAAATAGGAGATCACGAGCGCGCTGGTGAAGTGGCCGCTGCTGTTACGCATGTTGTTCAGGAACACCTGCAGGGTTTCGTAGCGGGTGCCCACCAGAATATTGGCAAATACAAACTCGCCAAACAGGAACGAGAACGACAGCAGCAGGGCCACCATCAGGCCTTTGCGCAAATTGGGCAGTACCACCAGAAACGCGGCCTGCCAGGTGCTGGCACCCAGCAGTTGGGCGGAGTCCATCAGGTCGCGCAGGTTGATTGCTTGCAGGTTGTTGGTGATCGCTCGATACATAAAGGGCAGCGCGACGGTGAAATAGCAGCCAATCAGAATCCACGGAGTGCCGACCATTTGCAGCGGGCCGGAACCATATAGCTGCAGCAGGCCTACCGATGACACCACGGGCGGTACGGCAAAAGGCAGCAGGATCAGGATGTTCATCAGCGCATCCAGCTTGGGGAAGTGGTAATGCACCACAAACAGCAGCGGCAAAATCAGAATCACCGACAGTACCAGCGCAGCGACACACACCAGCAGCGACTGGCCGAAAGCGGCAAGAAAACGCGGGTCGCTCCACAGTTGGCTATACCACTTGAAGGTGAAACCACTGGGCAGGATAGTCGCCGACCAACTGCTGGCTATGGAATAAACCAGGGTGCCCAGCAGCGGCAGAAGTAAAATCAGAAACAGCAGCCAGACCACGCTGCGGTGGTAAACGCTGGCAGACGTGGATTCAACGCGCGACATGGTAGCTCCTCTTTAACAGCCACTGATGGACCAGGGTTACCAGGGTCATCAAACCCACCAGAATCACCGCCAAGGCGCTGGCCATATTCGGGTCCAGGCTGATATCACCGGAGACCATCGCGGCAATACGGATGGGCAGTACGTTGAAGTTACCGGTAGTCAACGCATACACCGTGGCGTAGGCGCCCAGGGCGTTGGCCAGCAGAATCACGAAAGTACCGAGCAATGCCGGGGTGAGTACCGGCAGGCCGATGTGGCGCCAGAACTGCCAGCTGTTCGCGCCCAGCAAGGAGGCTGATTCGCGCCAGTCTTCGCGCAAGGCATCGAAGGCCGGGTAAAGCAGAAGCACTCCGAGCGGAATCTGGAAATAGGTGTACAGGATGATCAGGCCGGTTTTGGAGTAGAGGTTGAAATCCTGGATGATCCCCGCCTGTTTGAGCATGATCGTGATGCTGCCGTTAAAGCCCAGCAGAATGATGAACGCAAAGGCCAATGGTACACCGGAGAAGTTGCTGGTCATGTTGGCGAACGCGTTAACAAAATTGCGCAGCCGTGAATCCACCTTGCGCAGGGAGTAACTGCCCAGTACGGCGATCACGATGCCAAACAGGCTGGACCAGAAGCTGATCTCCAGGCTGTGCTGAATCGCTTGCAAATAGAATTTCGAGTTGAAGATCTTGATGAAGTTGGCCAAGCCCCAGCCGCTTTCTTCAGATTGCACACTGTGGATCAGTACCCACACCAGCGGGGCAATCTGAAACACGATAAAAAATACTGCGAAGGGCACCAGGCACAGCAGCGCAAGCCATTTGCCACGACTCATGATGCGGGCCTCAACAGGTCCTGGCACCACGGTTTGTCGTGGGCTACGCCCAGCAGTTCGCAGACGGTGCCACACAGCTCGGTCTGTTTAGGCGCGACATCCGGATTGAGGCTAAAGGCATCCCCCAGCACAAACAGTGGTACTTCACGTTCTTCGGGCAGCAAGCCGTTGTGCGAACGATCGTTGTTCATGCCGTGGTCGGCAGTCACCAGTACTTGGTAGCCAGCGTCCAGCCAGCCTTGCAGATAATCGGCCAGAATGATGTCGGCCGAACGTGCGCTGTTGCGGTATTGCGGGGTGTCGAGACCGTACTTGTGCCCGGCATCATCAATGTTCATGGGGTGAACCAGTAGAAAGTTCGGCTGGTGCGCCAGGCGCAGGCTTTCGGCGTCGGCGAACAAGTGAGAGTCGGGGTAGTGATCGCTCCAGTAGAAATGCCCGTTCTGAATCGGCAGATCGGCTGCAACGGTATGGCGGTCCCGGGCAACGACGAACGGGGAGCGGTTATACAGTTCGCTGACCCAGTGATAGGCCGCGGCCGCAGTGGTCAGCCCGCCATCACGGGCGTAATGGAACACGCTGCGCTGATTGGACAAGCGCGCCACATTGTTATGCACGATGCCGCTTTCAATCGGCGGCACACCGGTGAGGATACATTCGTAGAGGGGGCGCGACAGTGCGGGCAGTTCGCAGGTGAGCTTGTACAGCGTGCAGCGCCCGGCTCCGACATAAGCCTGCAAATGCCCCATTGCCTGGCGGGCGACCTCGTAATTCAAACCGTCGAGGACTACCAAAATAACGTTGTGTTTCATGTACGGCGACTCCGCAAGCAGATGTAGCATGCCAACCCTGTAGCCGCTGCCGAAGGCTGCGATAGGGCCCGAAGGCCCCCAAGAAGCAGGGCTGCTTCGCAACCCATCGCAGCCAGTGGCAGCGGTTACAGGTGCCGGTTCAGTCAGTTACTGCATATTGATAATGACTTCTTCCTGCCACAGCTGCGGCAAGGCCTTGGAGGTTTTTTCCCAGGCGTCTGCGTCCTTGATCGGCGTTACATTTTTGTACTGATCGTTGGAAAGCAGCTTGGCTTGAACGTCTGCTGGCAGCTTCAGGTGCTCAGCACGAATCGGCCGAGCATTGCCTCGCGCCAGGTTGGTTTGACCGGCATCGCTGAAGATGTATTCGCGGGTCAGTTTGGCCGCGTTCGGGTGCTTGGCGTATTTGTTGATGATGGTGGTGTAGCCCGAGATCACCGAGCCATCGGACGGGATCAGCACCACGTAGTCATCCGGGTTGACCATTTTGGCTTTGTAGCTCAGACCGTTGAAATCCCAGACTACGCCGACTTCCACTTCGCCCTTCTCCATGGTGGCGATGGTCGGGTTGGCCAGAGACAAGCGACCTTGCTTGGCGATGTCAGCAAACATCAGCAGGGCAGGTTGCACGTTCTTTTCATCACCGCCATTGGCCAGCGCAGCTGCCAGCACGCCATTGGTGGCTTGCGCTGCAGTGCTCACGTCACCGATTGAAACCTTGTATTTGCCGGACTTCAGATCAGCCCACTTGGTTGGAATTTCGGAACCGTGCAGCAGCTTTTTATTGACGATAAACGCGATGCTGCCGGTGTAGGCCAGGGCCCAGTTACCGTCCTTGTCCTTGGCCCATGCAGGGATCTGGTCCCAGGTGGTCGGCTTGTACGGCTGGGTCACGCCCTTGGCGACTGCAATCGGGCCGAAGGCTGCGCCTACGTCACCAATGTCGGCGCTGGCGTTGTCTTTTTCTGCTGCAAATTTGGCGACTTCCTGGGCCGAGCTCATGTCAGTGTCGATGTGCTTGAGGCCGTAGAGCTTGTTCAGGTCGGCCCAGGTGCCTTTCCAGTTGGCCCAGTCATCGGGCATGCCGACACTGTTGACCGCACCTTCAGCCTTTGCTGCGGCTTCAAGGGCTTTTAAATCGACATCGGCGGCCATGGCCGACGTGCACAGGGCGATGCTTGAACCTAACAGTGTTGCCAGGAAAAACTGTTTCATCCGAAGCTCCTTGGGCGTTTTCAACGCTGGGTTTTATTGCTCTTTTGCGGTGGGTTGGTCTAGGTCAGCAATACCTGAGCCAATTTAAGCCCGGCAGATGACACTTTAATGTCGGCATTACTTGTGCAGGAGGTGTTGCAGGTCCGCGGGTGTGTTACGAACAAGCTTAGACCATCGACAAGGCCCCGACTGGCAAGGGCTTTGGGGCTTTTCAAGTGGCATGCGGCGCGGCGCTTGTCATGTAACAGTCATATGTTCTGCCTAGGCTGGCAGGCTCAAGGATTGACCCGTTAACAGGTCAGGCCTGCCCACATTTGGTGCTGGACTAGTCCAGATAGGTAACGTTGATGCGAGAAGGTGCACCCAAAGCGGTGACAGCGATCAGTCGCACGCTGCAAGAGCAGATAGAGCACGGCCTGTTGGCGGGCGGCAGTCAGTTACCCGCTGAGCGAAAACTTAGTGAGCTGTTTGCCACCACCCGGGTCACGGTGCGCGAGGCACTGCTGCAGCTTGAGGCTCAAGGGATGGTTTATCGCGAAGAGCGCCGTGGCTGGTTTATTTCACCGCCACGTCTGGCTTACAACCTGATGCAGCGCAGCCACTTCCATGCAATGGTCACGGCCCAAGGGCGAGTGCCGACCACCGAAGTGATTTCGGCGCGCCTGCAACCCGCCACGGCGGCGGTGTGCGAACGCCTGCAATTGCCGGCGCTGTCCAGCGTGATCCAGATTTGCCGTGCGCGGCGCATTGATGGGCGGCTGGTGCTGTATGTCGAGCACTACCTGAACCCGCAATATTTCCCACGGATTCTGGAATGTGATCTCACACAGTCGATCACCGAGCTGTATGCCCGGCACTACGATTTACATTACGGTCGGGTGCGTTTCGAAATCGTGCCCACGGCGTTGCCGATGGAGGCTGCAGCCACGCTCAAGGTTTCAACGGGTAGCCCAGGCTTGCGAATTGCGCGGGTCAATTACGATCAGCACGAACGGCTGATCGATTGCGATCTGGAGTATTGGCGACATGATGCGATTCATGTCGGGGTGGATGTGCTGGAGCGCTGAACCAATGCGTGCTCCGTAGCAGCTGCCGAAGGAACGAGGCTGCGTTCGGCGGCGTAGCCGTCGTAAAACCTGAACCCGCTGTCTATCAGTTAAATCGCGGCCTCAGGTTTTACGATCGCTTCGCAATCGAACGCAGCCTCGTTCCTTCGGCAGCTGCTACATGTCCAGGCATCAATCCTTCTGCAATATTCCGCTGCCCGCAGTTACCACCTGCACACTCAGGCGCGGGGTCGCCAGGTCCAGCCCGGCTTCATCCAGATGCCGTTTGAGCGACAGGTTGAATGCCCGCGACACTTCCCATTGCTTGATCGGAGCAGTCTTGAAACGAGCACGCAAAATGGCGCTGCCGGACTCGAAACTCTCAACCCCCTGGATCTCCAGTGGTGACCAGATATTGCGTCGCTGCAGGGGGTCGGTGCGCATCTTCTGACCGACTTCGCGCATCAGTTTTATCGCGTCGTCGATGTCCATGTTGTAGGGGATCGCAACCCGAAAGATGGCGTAGCCAAATTCGCGGGAATAGTTCTTGATGCTTTTGATTTCGCTGAACGGGATGGTGTGCACGATGCCGTCGATGTCCCGCAGGCGTACCGTACGAATCGTCAGCCCTTCAACAGTGCCCAGGTGCCCACCGACATCGACGTAGTCGTCGATGGCCAGGGAGTCTTCAATGATGATGAACAGGCCGGTGATCAGGTCGGCTACCAGTGACTGTGCACCAAAGCCGATGGCCAGACCGATCACACCGGCACCCGCCAGCAGGGGGGTGACGTTCATGCCCATATTGGCCAGGGCAACGATCAGCGCAATGATGAAGATCGCCACGAACAGCACGTTGCGAATCAGCGGCATCATGGTTTGGGCGCGCGCATTGGCCAGACCTTTGCGCGAGCGGGTCAGGGCGTGATGCACTGCGGTGTCGGAAAGAATCCAGATCAGCCAGGCAAACAGCAGAGTGCCGCCGAGGCTGAACAGCTTGACGCTGATCTCGTGCCCTTCACCCTCGGTGAAGCTGATCAGGGACATGCCCCAGACCCGCAGGCCCAGTTCGATGAACACCAGCCACACAACCAGATGCGCCAGGGTATAGAGGAAGCTTGTCAGACGTTCGGAATACAGCGCGTGACGCTTGTGTCCGCGTTGCGGTTTTTGCGAATGACGTCGCACCAGCCCGTTGATCACCATGCACAACACCACCAGCACGGTGCAGATCAGTGACTGGCGCAATGCAGTGCTGGTATCGCCTGCCGAGACAAACGTCGCGACCAGCGAAACACCAACCAGAATCAGTGCCGGTATATACCAGTAGGTACCGAGGATCTCGATGCTGTCGCTCAAGGCGCGGCGGGTCAGGCGCCGCGACAATGGCTGGTTGCGGATCAGGTGGGCGATGGGGCGGCGGAACCGGATAATAAACAACCCGGTGGACAGCGCGGCCATCACATTGGCAAACGTAGCTGCCGTATGGGCCAGATGCACGCCGAGGGTCGCAACCAGCCGCGGGTCGCTCAGCGCCTCACCAAACGCTGCGAAGCTGCCGATCCACCACAGCGGGCGAAAAGCCTGGTGCCGCAAAATATGCAGGGCTCGGTGGCGGTGCGGTCCATCGAGCAGCGAGAACAGGATGACGCAAATGGCTGAGAAGCACGTGCCGATAACCAGGGCATAGGCCAGCACCATCGCCAGGTCTTTGCCCAGCGACGACGGCAGGGCATAGCTCATGTACACCGTGATCATCAGCGCGACCATCCACGGGCCCAGCTTGCGCAAGGCAAAGCGCAGCATGTCGACGGCCTTGGGGTGTTGCGGCAATTCTTCACTGAGGCCAAAACGCACACGCACACGGTGGCTGACCCAAATCAGCAGTGCGGCCAGCAGGCTCCAGACCATGATGATCAATGCAAAGGCAAAGATGATCGGTATCCATTCGCTGGCTGGCAGCATCAATGCTTCCAGCTCGTCCTGGGCCTGTGATATTTCCTTGGACCAGCGATAGCTCGGGCTGTCTGTGCCGGAGAACTGTTTTTCGAGGTCGGCCAGGGTGCTACCGATCAGACCCAGTACGCCGATTTCGGCTTCGGGCTGGGCTTTTTTGGTGGCATCGCGCAGCTTTTTCAGGTCAGCCAACAGCTTGCTGCGCTGTTGATCGTTTTCGAGGTTTTTGATCACCTCGTCCAGCGATTGACCCAGCGGCTCGCTCGGTTGTGCCTGGGTTTTATCCGAACTACCCAGGATGCCCGGCAAGCCAACGGCTTGCGCCGACGTCATGGGCAACAGCGTCAGCAGGCAAACCAGCAGGCAATAGGGCAAGGCGAATAGACGAAGAAACACTGGGCGATCAACCTCGAAGGGGGCAAATTGGCCGAGTGTACGCTAGGGCCCGCGATCATTCATTTCTTGTAACCGATAAATAAACGATTGCGGACGCGGAGCAAAAAATCAGAGCGATGACTCGTTCAGTTTGGCGAGGATTTTAAAGATGATGGTGCCGAAAATCAGCAGCATGCCAGCCCAAATCATCAGCACGCCGACGCCACTACTGCGTTCGCGGAAGTTGAAGCCAATGGTCAGCAGCAGCATGCCGCAGACAATGGGAATCATCATGGAGTGGAACGCAGACGTTTCGAACATGGTTATGGACCTGTGGAAAAGAATGATCCCAGTCTAGGTCGGATTACGCAGATGTGTGGTGATGTGTGTCAAAAATGAATCGGCCAGATGCGTAGCCTGTAGCCGCTGCCGCAGGCTGCGATGGGTTTGGCGGCCCTTATCGCAGCCTACGGTAGTGGCTACAAGGCATTTGCCTCATGGCAATTGGTTGCTGGCGTAAAACGCGCTCAACACTTTGACCAGATGCGCCAGGTCATGGCTGCCGGCCAGTTCGCGGATCGAGTGCATGGCGAATGTCGGCAGGCCGATATCCACGGTGCGCACACCCAAATGGCTGGCGGTGATCGGGCCAATCGTCGAGCCGCAACCCATGTCGCTGCGCACCACAAAGCTTTGCACCGGAACTTCCACCGCCATGCACAGGTGACGGAAGAACCCGGCCGTTTCGCTGTTGGTGGCGTAACGCTGATTGCTGTTGACCTTGATCACCGGCCCGGCATTGAGCTTGGGGCCATGATTGGCGTCGTGTTTATCGGCGTAGTTGGGATGAACGCCATGGGCGTTGTCTGCCGAGACCAGCAGCGATTTTTGGATTGTACGTACGTACTCGTCGCCGTCAGGCAGCACACGTTGCAGGATCTGCTCCAGCATCGGGCCATCGGCACCGCAGGCCGAGCAAGAGCCGACTTCTTCGTGGTCGTTGGCCACGAACAGGCAGGTTTCTTCAGTCTCGGTAGTGAGCAGGGCTTGCAGGCCGGCATAGCACGACAACAGGTTGTCGAGGCGCGCACCGGCGATAAAGTCGCCATTAAGGCCGATGACTGCAGCACTTTGGGTGTCGTAGAAACTCAGCTCGTAATCAAGCACTACATCGGCATTGAGGCCGTGCTCACGGGCCAGTTGGTCGGCGAGCAGGGCGCGGAAATCAACACGCTCATCGCCTGCCACTTGAGCCAGGATCGGCGGCAGTTCGGTCTGGGGGTTGATTGCCCAGCCTTCGTTGGCGGTACGATTGAGGTGAATCGCCAGGTTGGGGATGGTCGCAATCGGCGCCTTGAAATCGATCAGTTGGCTTTCGACCTGGCCATCGCGGCGGAAGGTGACTCGCCCAGCGAGCGACAGGTCGCGGTCGAACCAAGGGGCCAGCAAGGCGCCGCCGTAGACTTCGACGCCCAACTGCCAGAAACCTTGGCGTTGCAGTTCAGGCTGAGGCTTGACGCGCAGGCACGGGCTGTCTGTGTGAGCGCCGACCATACGAATGCCGCCTTGCAGCGCAGAGTGACGCCCCAGCTTGAAGGCAACAATGGAAGAGTCATTTCGGGTGACGTAATAGCGACCATTGGCTTCGGTGAACCATGTCTCGCGCTCGTCGAGGCGTTGGTAGCCTGCAGCCTCCAAGCGTTGCACAAGACTTGCAGTGGCATGAAAGGGGGTAGGGGAGGCCTTCAGAAAGTCGATCAGGCCTTGGTTCAACTCTTCGCGCATAAGTTACTCCAGACAGCAAGGCCGCGAGTTTAGCGCATTGATCGCAAGAATTGTTGCGGTGCAATTTCCGTAGCAGCTGCCGTAGGAACGAGGCTGCGCTCGATTGTGAAGCAATCGTAAAATCTGAGTGCGCGTTTTACCTGATAAAACGCGATGCCTGAATTTACGACAGCTGCGCCGCCGACCGCAGCCTCGTTCCTACGGCAGCTGCTACGGAAGCGCCGCAGCAGTCAAAACGGAGCCGGGCACTCAAACCGCAGGCGTTCGCCGGTTTGCGGGTGGGTGAAACTCAGCATGCTGGCGTGCAGGCACAGGCGCGGCCAGGCGGCCAGGGCTTGTGGATGCGCATAAAGACCATCGCCCAGCAGCGGGTGACCGATAGACAGCATGTGTACCCGTAGCTGGTGCGAGCGGCCGGTGATCGGCGTCAGCTCAACCCGGCAGTAATCGCCGCAGCGTTCCAGAACTTTCCAGAAGGTCAGCGCGTTTTTGCCAAATTCGTGATCAACCACGTGCCGGGGCTTGGTCGGTGGGTCGTAACGCAAGGGCAGGTCGATGCTGCCACTGTCCAGCTCGGGCTGCCCCCAGGCCAGTGCGGTATAGGCCTTTTCGGTTTCACGGTCGTGAAACTGGCGCGACAGTTCGCGATGGGTGTCAGCGTCCCGTGCCAGCAGAATGATCCCGGAGGTTTCCCAGTCCAGTCGATGGACAATACGCGCCTCGGGATAGCCGTTTTCCTGCAGGCGGGTGATCAAGCAGTCCTTGTTGTCTTCGGCCCGGCCCGGCACCGAAAGCAGCAGGGTCGGCTTGTTGACCACCAGGACGCCAGCGTCCTCATGGATGATGTGAATATTGGACAACGGCATTAAAACAGCCTCTTAACAAACGCCAACGGCGACGAGGGAACCTCCCCCGCAAGGAAGGCGCCCAAGTCGCCGTGGTGTCAGCCGGATCGATTAACGGTCAGGCAGTGTGATGTTGAGTTCCAGAATCGAGCAGCTACCCTCGTTCTCGAGGGCGATCTGTACTTGATCATCCCCGATATTGACGTACTTGCGGATCACCTCGACCAGCTCTTTTTGCAGGGCAGGCAGGTAGTCCGGGGTGCTGCGTTGGCCGCGCTCGTGCGCCACGATGATCTGTAGACGCTCTTTCGCAACCGACGCGGTGCTTGGCGTTTTGCGAGTACGAAAGAAGTCAAAAATGTTCATTGTTTAGTTGCCTCCAAACAGGCGCTCGAAGAATCCCTTCTTCTGTACATCAAGGAACCGGTGCTCCACGGTTTTGCCCAGCAGGCGATCAACAGCATCGCTGTAGGCCTGGCCGGCGTCGCTCTGATCGTCAAGGATCACAGGTACGCCCTGGTTGGAAGCCTTCAGTACAGCCTGGGATTCTGGAATGACGCCCAGCAGGGCCACGGCCAAAATCTCTTTGACGTCTTCAACGCCGAGCATTTCGCCCTTGGAGACGCGGTCCGGGTTGTAGCGGGTCAGCAGCAAGTGTTCCTTGATCGGGTCTTCGCCCTTCTCGGCGCGGCGCGATTTGCTGGCCAGCAGGCCCAGCATGCGGTCCGAGTCACGTACCGAAGACACTTCCGGGTTGGTCACGACAATCGCTTCATCAGCGAAGTACATGGCCAGGTGGGCACCGGTTTCGATGCCTGCCGGGGAATCACACACCACGAATTCGAAGGTCTCTTTAAGTTCCATCAGAACTTTTTCGACGCCTTCCTTGGTCAGTGCATCCTTGTCACGGGTCTGGCTGGCGGCCAGCACGTAAAGGTTTTCCAGACGCTTGTCTTTGATCAGTGCCTGCTGCAGGTTGGCTTCGCCGTTTACCACGTTGACGAAGTCATACACCACGCGGCGCTCGCAACCCATGATCAGGTCGAGGTTACGCAAGCCGACGTCGAAGTCGACGATTACTGTTTTGTGGCCGCGCAGAGCGAGGCCGGTACCGATAGCGGCGCTGGTGGTGGTCTTACCCACACCACCCTTGCCGGATGTAACCACTAGAATCTTGGCCAAGGTGTTTCACCCCTAAGGAAAAAGGACTTTTTAGCCCCTGAATAACATCTCTATGAACGACTGCAGGTGAACAGCCTTGGCGGGGCATTGTTCAGGTTGCGTTTACGGTGTGTAAATGCGGCCTGATTGTTTGTCCCTACAAGGAAAAGTCTGTTTTCACTACGATTTTGAGATGGTTGGAAAATGGCGAGAGTATCCGTTAAAGCCGGGTGATGTTCAACATGTCACTTGACAGACTGATCTGAACGCCTGTTCCCCACAACGGATCTCGACGCAAGTCTTCAGATACCTTGTACTTGCCTGCAATCGACACCAGTTCGGCGCTCAACTGCTGGCAAAAAATCCGGGCCTTGGTGTTGCCTTTATGACCTGCAAGCGCTCGGCCACGCATTGGCCCGTAAACATGGATGTTGCCATCGGCCATAAGTTCCGCACCGGGGCTGACTGAGGCAATAACTACCAGGTCACAACCTTCGGCATACACCGTCTGGCCGCCGCGTACCGGGCTGGTGATGATTTTCGTCGGCTTGATCACAGGCTCTGGCGGTTTTTCGGGTTTTTTCGGCTGGACCACTTCGACAGGATCAATCGGTCGCTCGCGTGCGCCTGAAGGCGGCAGCACTGGCAGGTCGATGGCGATGGCCGCTGCGATGTCTTCAATGCGGTTGGCCCGAATGGCCAGGGTGCGCAAGCCATGCTGGCGGCACACGCGCATCAGCCCGGGCAGATCGATAGCACCTTCGCCGGCGGGCAGTTTGTCCAACGCCAGTACGAGAGGGGTGTTGCTGAAAAAATTTGGTGCCTGAGCCACTTTGGCGGCCAGTTGGCGGTCCAGTGCCTCAAGGTTGTTGTGTGCCAGTTCCAGCACCGTAATGGCGAGCATACTGCCCTTAAGCTGGAACACAGGGGCTTGGTCTAGCGATTCGGTTTGGGTCATGGTCTGTTAACGCGGCTTGTCACTTAAAGTGCTGAGACTTATAACGAGAACGCCCGCGAGCCGCAAGCGGGGTCGAACGATGTAGAATGCCCGGCCATGTGTCTGTCCGGAATCATTAATGGATCGCCCGCGTTTTCGTGCTGCTTTTTTTCATCCGCGCTTTTGGCTGCTTTGGCTAGGGCTGGGCGTGCTGTGGCTGGTTGTTCAACTGCCTTATAAAGTCCAGCTGTGTATCGGCCGAGGGCTGGGTGCGCTGATGTACCGGGTGGCCGGTGATCGTCGGCGCATTGCGACGCGCAACCTTGAATTGTGTTTTCCTGAAAAAACTGCCGCCGAGCGCAAGCAGTTGCTCAAGGACAATTTCGCCTCGACCGGCATCGCTTTTTTTGAAATGGCCATGAGCTGGTGGTGGTCCCGGTCACGATTGGCCAAGCTGGCCCATGTCGAAGGGCTGGAGCATCTCAAACAGGCCCAGCTGGAAGGCAGGGGTGTGATCCTGATGGCGTTTCACTTCACCACGCTGGAGATTGGCGCCGCCTTGCTCGGTCAGCAGCACACCATCGATGGCATGTACCGCGAGCATAAAAATCCATTGTTCGACTTTATTCAGCGTCGGGGGCGTGAGCGGCATAACGTCGACTCGCTGGCAGTCGAGCGTGATGACGTACGCGGCATGCTCAAGTTGCTGCGCTCCGGGCGGGCGATCTGGTATGCGCCTGATCAGGACTACGGCGCCAAGCAAAGTATCTTCGTGCCGTTGTTCGGTATCGAGGCAGCCACCGTGACTGCCACCAGCAAGTTTGCCCGACTGGGCAAAGCGCAGGTTGTGCCCTTTACTCAACAACGACTGGCCGACGGCAGTGGTTACAAGTTGGTCATTCATCCTCCCCTGAGGGATTTCCCCGGAGAAAGCGATGAGGTGGACTGCCTGCGAATCAATCAATGGGTCGAACGGGCGATACGTGAGTGCCCCGAGCAGTATCTGTGGGCCCATCGTCGCTTCAAGACCCGTCCGCCCGGCGAGCCCAAGCTCTACGACAAACGCCGCTGACGCATACCCCTGCGAGGGCGACTCGTGATGAGTGCCGTCGCGCCCGTTACGGGCCTGATACTGTCAGGCGGTGGGGCGCGTGCGGCCTATCAGGTTGGCGTGCTGGCGGCGATTGCCGAATTGTTGCCAGCAGGCGCGGCTAATCCGTTTCCAGTGATCGTCGGCACGTCGGCGGGGGCGATCAATGCGGTCAGCCTGGCCAGCGGAGCGATGGATTTCACCCGTGCAGTCGAGAGCCTGACCGCGTTCTGGCA
Organism: Pseudomonas fragi; assembly: GCF_025426255.1. GTDB lineage: Bacteria > Pseudomonadota > Gammaproteobacteria > Pseudomonadales > Pseudomonadaceae > Aquipseudomonas > Aquipseudomonas kulmbachensis. The sequence continues at coordinate 1,583,201 of NZ_CP104861.1, forward strand.
AAACTTTGAAAGCCATCGCGTATTGCGCAGCGACTGGCCGGGAGTTCTGCGTCAGGCCAGTCGGTTTATGTTCCACAGTCTGCTTGGGCTGGGTTCGCAGGTACCGGTGGCGTTGCTCAATAGCTCTCCGTTGCGGGACCTGCTTCACGAAAAGATCAATTTTCAGGGTATTGATCAGGCGATTGCCGGGCAGCACCTGCGCGCGGTGGCGGTGACGGCGTTCGGTTATTCCTCGAGCCAGGCCATAACCTTTTATCAGGGCAAGGGCACTATCGATGGCTGGCTGCGTCACCGACGTATTGGTATGCCCACCGCGCTAACAGTAGAGCACTTGCTGGCCAGCTCGGCGATTCCGTTGTTGTTTGCTCCGGTCAGGATTGGTGAGGAGTACTTCGGCGATGGCGCGGTGCGTCAGTCGGCGCCTATCAGTCCTGCCCTGCATTTGGGGGCAACCCGGGTGCTGGTGGTGGGGGTCAGCGGTAACCCGCGCGGGCCGGATCTACAAGGCGCTGAGCCGCGTTACTACAATGCAGCGCAACCTACCCTGGCGCAAATTGGCGGGCATATGCTCAACAGCACGTTTATTGACAGCCTGGAGAGTGATATCGAACTGCTGGAGCGTTTGAATCACTTCAGCCGCTTGCTGCCCCGGCAAACCGATAATCTTGGGCTGGCGCCCGTGGAAGTGCTGGTTATTGCGCCGAGCCAACCCATCGACGAGATCGCGGCCCGTCATCGACATGAATTGCCTGTTGCGCTGCGTACATTTTTGCGTGGCCCCGGTGCGACCAAGACCAGTGGTGCAGGGGTGCTGAGTTACTTGTTGTTTGAGTCGGGCTATTGCCGCGAGTTGATCGAGCTTGGGCGCCGTGACGCGATGGACAAGCGCGAAGCGCTGTGCCGGTTTTTGCGGGTGTAGTTCATGCGATTTGTGTAGCCGCTGCCACAGGCTGCGATAAGGTCCGCAGGACCTTCGCATTCGATCAGAATACGGGGGCCGCTGCGCAGCTTTAGCAGGCTGCGGCAGCGGCTACAGATTTTGCCTGTGTGGTTACTCGGCGATCTGCAATTTACGCGCTTCGGTGTAGATATAGCGCAACTTGTCGTACTCAAACGGCGAGTCGAACTGGCCATAGCGGAAGCTGGTGTTGTAACGCTTGTCGACAGCGCCCAGTACCCAGATCTCGGGGTGGCGGGTGCTTTCGTGAGGTACGTTGAGGAAGTTGATTTCCTGGTTGACGCCAAAGTCGACCGCCAGACCGGTGGTGTCACGCAAGTTCGACGGCCCGAGGATAGGCAGCATCAGATAAGCGCCGCCCGGTACTCCATAAAAGCCCAATGTCTGGCCGAAGTCTTCGCTTTGGCGCGGCAGGCCCATTGCCGTAGCCGGGTCCCACAGGCCGCCAACACCCAAAGTCGTGTTGAGCAGCAGGCGCCCTGTAGTTTCCAGAGAACGGTGGCCCTTGAGTTGCAACAGGCTGTTGAACAGGTTGGGTACATCACCCAAATTGTTGAAGAAGTTACTCACGCCTGTACGCAGAAAGCTCGGCGTAACATAGCGATAACCGTCGACCACCGGCAGGAACACCCACTGGTCGAAGCGGTAGTTGAAGTGGTAGATACGGCGGTTGAGTGACTCCAGCGGGTCATACACATTGAGCGCGTTCATGGTGGCGCGTTCGAACTCGCGCTGATCCAGGCCCGGATTAAACTTGAGCAATTTCAACGGTTGGGTAAAGCCGTCGATATCCGGCGTCAGCTCCGTGTGGGCCTTGCTGTTATCCGCTTGGGCGAAGCCTGCGCTGAGCAGGGCGGCAAGAAGCAATAGTTGTTTAGCCACGGAAAAACTCCAGCATAGCGTCAGCGTTGACTCGGTAGTTGAGGTTGCCGCAGTGGCCGCCATACGGATAAACCGTCAGGCGATTGCCGAAGGTCTTACGCAGAAACCCCAGGTCGCCAGGGCCCAGGATGATGTCGTCAGCGTTATGCATGACGGCAATTTTCGGGCTGTTTTTAAGGTAGTCCTGGAGCGCGTACAGGCTGACTTGATCGATCAGTTGCAACAGGCTGCCGCCATCAGTTTTGGCGCGCCACATGGGAATCACTTGCTCGGTCAGGTAGCAGTCGAAATCACACTGCAACGAACGCTTGAGAAACGGCGTAAGGCTGGTGCCTTCGGTGATCGGGTAGTTCGGCGGAGTGATCAGGCCTCGGCGGTTGATCAGGTCCGAGGTGAACACGATGTCGGCCGACGAAAAGCGGAACACGGTGCCGATCAGCATTGCCATCTGCTCGTTGCTCAGGCGCTCCTTGGAGTTTTGCAGGTCATAGACCAAGGCAGCATTCAGGTCTACACGGCCTTTGTCCTGGAAGTAGCGGGTCAGCTTGTTCAGCACCAGTTCGTAGAAAGTGGTCGTGTTGTTGATGCCTTTGACTTCTGTTTGAACCAGCCTGTCGAGGTTGCTGATGGAGGTGAACAGGTTGACCGGCGGGTTGAGCATCAACACCTTTTTGAAGTTGAAGCTTTTGCGGGTTTCATCCAGGTGGCTGACGAAAGCTGCATCCAGCGCTCCCAGGCTATAGCCTGCCAGGTAGTAGTCGGTTACGGGGAGGCTTGCCTGTTGGGCGCGTACGGCTTGCATCACGTGATACAGGTCTTCGGCGTCGTACTGGCTGATGCCTGGTGTAGCCAGGCGTGAGGCTGCACTCATAAAGTCATAGCTGGTGGGTGATGACAGCTGAACGACGTGATAGCCCTCTTGGTAGAAGAGTTTTTTCAAGTATTCATTGAGGCTACTGTCATAAGCCGCGCCGGTGCCTGCAATCAGAAACATCAGTGGCGCCGGATGATCCTGTTTGGCCATGCGGTAGGTCAGCTTTTTCACGGCCCAAAAATTGGCGGGCAGAGTGAATTCGCGTTCGGGGCGCAGGCTGAGGGTGTAGTCCGACTGGTTGATGTCATCTTCGGCGGGCAGCAGGGGGCGCATGTCCGGCGGAGTGGTGGCAATCGTGGCTTCAAACGGATTGGTAATCGGGTAGCCATACGTTGCGGGGTCGACATCGACCGCCTGTGCGGACGCACTCAAGATAAGGCCGCCCAGTAAGGCAGCGAGGGGCAGAGAACGAAGCATGAAGACTATCCCTAAAAAGGTGCGGAAATGATTCGCAGGCTATGACCACAGGGCTAGTGCTGAAGTGCCGTATGGCGGCACTAAATAAATCCCCACAGAGTCGCAGGCAGGCAAAAGGCTACCCAACGATACACGTTGAATGACTTTAGTTAACAGATATCTGATTGCAAGGCTTGCATAGACGAGGATGGAGATTAAGCTGGGCGCCGCTTTTGTCTATCGGAGTTTTTATGCGACCTCGTTTGCCGTTGATCTTGCTGCTTATCGCCCTGCCTGTGTGGCTCGTGGCCAGTTATGGGCTGCGATACGGCTTGATGGAAGACCCGCAGTGGGTGGGCACGTGTGTTGCTGAGGCTGCGCGCTGGGAATGCCAGTTGCGCTCCAACCTGGGGCTGTTGATCCATTTCCGGGTGATGGGCTGGATCGCTTTGGTACTGTCGATTGTCGCGTTCTTTGTGCGCGGACGGGTCGGCAGCGCGCTGGCGGTACTGGCCTTGTTGTTCGGCTTTCCGGCGCTGGCATTGTATAACGCCAGCCTGGCGGTGTTTGCGGTGGTGATTGCAGGGCTGCGATTGGTGCGGGCAGCCAGATAAGAGTTTGTACGAGCAGTTGTGGGAGCGAGCCGGCTCGCTCCCACAAGGGGTAATGCTAAAAGGGTGTTATGCGCGCTTGCGCACGCTGCGCCACAGTGCCATCACCATCAGTACGCTCACCAATGCCCATGTCCACGCCTGCTCATTGATCAGGCCCTCGCGGTACAGCTGCACCGGAATGCCCGCGCCTATGATCAATGCCAGCAGCCCGAATTCGCGGCGTGGGCCGGTTACCGGGCGTAGCAGGTAAACCAGTGCAGGCAATAGCAGCGCTGCACTCGGGAAGCTGCGGTAGCGCGGTTCAAATACCAACCCAAGCATCATCACGGCACCGGCAAAACCGGCCGCAGCCAGCCACCAACCCGCACGCCGCTCCAGCAAGTTGAACAGGCGTTCGCGCCAGCCGTCTTTCTGGCCAAGGGCCAATGCGCCATGGGTCAGTACGATCAGGTTCAGGCCAACCAGTAAGCCAGCCCATAGCCACTCGCCAGCAAAGCGACTGGTGACTGACGCCAGCTCGGCCCAGGCCACGATGCTGCATCCCGCCACAGCCCCCAGTGCTGGCAGCAATAGCGCGGCGCGAGTTGAACGAACCCGCCCGCCAATCAGCAGCGTGCCCAGAAACAGGGTGGCGCCAAGACCTAGCCACACAGGCCAGTGCGGCAGGTTGGACACGGGCCCGGCGAGGATGCCCTTGTCCTGACGATCGGCATCAAACAAACCCCAGTAACCTCCAACAGCACCTTCGCTGCCACGCTTCCAGGGTTGGTCGAACGCTTCGATCAGGTTGTATTTCCAGCCGTTCTGTTCGGCTAGCGTGACAAAGCCACGAATGAATTTCGCTTCGTTGACCCGGCTCGGCAGGGCGGTTTCACGCTGGCGACCTTCGCTGGGCCAGCCGGTTTCGCCGATCAGAATGTCTTTAGGGGCAAACTTGTTGCCGAACACCTGACGGACCTGCGCCACATGGTTCACTGCCTGATCAATGCCCGCTGGGTCATCTTCCCAGTAAGGCAGCAGGTGGATGGTCAGAAAGTCCACTGCCGGAGCGATTTCCGGGTGTTGCAGCCAGAACTCCCAAACATCTGCGTAAGTGACGGGTTGCTTGACCTGGCTTTTAACCTTGCCGATCAGCTTGACCAGTTGCGGGGCTGTTATTTCTTTGCGCAGCAGGGCTTCGTTGCCGACGATAACCGCGCTGACCACGTCTGGATTGGCGTTGGCCGAGGCGATCAGGGCGTCGACTTCCTGTTCAGTGGCGATAGGGTCGCTGCTGACCCAGGCCCCGATCATCAGTTTCAGGCCGTGCTTGCGTGCCAGCTCCGGCAGGGCTTCAAGGCCTGCCTGGGAGTAGGTGCGAATACATTGAAAGCGCGTGGCGAGCAATGCCAGGTCTGCGTCCATGCGTTCGGCACGCGGTACGAAAGGCTGGTCGAAGGGGGACTGGTCCTTGTCGAACGGCGTGTAGGACGCACATTGCAGTTTGTGGGTCGGTGTCGCGGCATCGGGCAAAATTACCGGTTGGCCAAGGCCGTACCAGAAGCCGGCAATGGCAAACACGCCCAGTAAGCAGGCAAACAGATAAGGCAGCACGGGGAAGCGGGCAGTCGCAGACATGGTCAGGCCGTATGGGAGCAAAGCCGCGCATCTTACCTGCAATTGAGCCGGTTCAGCGCCCGCGTATAATTTTGACATGCAAAGTTCAGGCAGTCTTGCGGGCAAAGTGCCGGGGTTCCAACGGGGTATGGTCGCAATGTCGTTGGTTGCTGCCTGGAAGTCGTCGTCAGAGCATGACTGTCGGCAATCGAGGTTGATTATCACGGTGCAGGTTAAGCGGGGGGTACAAACCCTGCACCAACCCTGATGTGGCCCGGCACTCGTCGGGCCCGGCACTGTGGGGAATCAAAGATGAAGATGCGACGCCTTTTGAGCGCGGGAGCAGCCTTGGTGCTGGCGATGAGTGCGGGTTTGGCAAGCGCTCAGAGCAAGCCGACCCTGAATATTGGTTATGTTGATGGTTGGTCCGATAGCGTGGCGACTACCCATGTAGCGGCCGAAGTTATCAAGCAGAAGCTGGGTTATGACGTGAAACTGATGCCGGTAGCGACCGGGATCATGTGGCAGGGCGTGGCGACGGGCAAGCTGGACGCGATGCTGTCCGCCTGGCTGCCGGTGACTCATGGCGAGTACTGGGCCAAGAATAAAGACAAGGTTGTCGATTATGGTCCGAACTTTAAAGACGCAAGAATTGGCCTGATCGTTCCGGAGTATGTAAAGGCACGGTCCATTGCCGACCTGAAGGGCAGCAGCGAGTTTAAAAACAAGATTGTCGGCATTGATGCCGGCTCAGGTGTGATGCTCAAGACCGATCAGGCAATCAAGGATTACGACCTGAAGGGTTACAAGTTGCAAGCCAGTTCAGGGGCTGCCATGACTTCTGAGTTGGGGCGCGCTTATGCCAAGAATGAACCCATCGCAGTGACCGGCTGGGTGCCACACTGGATGTTTGCCAAGTGGAAGCTGCGCTTTCTCGATGATCCGCAGGGCGTGTATGGCGCTGCAGAAACCGTTAATAGTATCGGCAGCAAGGAACTGGATAAAAAAGCCCCTGAAGTAGCGGCGTTTTTGCAGAAGTTTTCCTGGGATTCAAAAGATGAGATTGGCGAGGTAATGCTGGCTATTCAAGAGGGTGCAAAACCTGAAGCTGCGGCCAAGGAATGGGTCGCTAAACATCCGGAACGCGTTGCTCAGTGGACCGCTAAATAATCGCGAAGTGTCTGGGTCGCAGTACACAAGACCGTTTGGCGTTTACGCCAGGCGGTTTTTGCATTTATGGGCGGTTGTGCTAGCGGTCATCGTCCTTGCAGGCTAGAGAAATCGGGGGCTACAGCAAATTGAGGCTCTACTACTAAAGTCGTCTGGAATTGAATCAGCAGCGCCCTAATAGTGAAAGCGTTCCATTTCATCTGTGCTGCGAGGACAAAAATAATGAACGACAGCATTTACCTCTCGATTCAAAACAGCCCGCGCTTCAAGGAGCTGGTTAAAAAAAGAGAACGATTCGCCTGGATTCTCTCGGCAATCATGCTCGGGTTATATGCCGCCTTTATCCTGTTAATTGCTTATGGGTCGCACATCATGGGGGCCAAGTTGACCCCTGATTCGTCTATTACCTGGGGTATTCCGATTGGTGTGGGGCTGATTGTTTCAGCCTTTATTCTGACGGCAATCTATGTACGCCGGGCCAATGGTGAGTTTGACGCGCTGAACAATGCAATTCTCAAGGAGGCGGGGCAATGATCAGGCGTCTATTGGCAACACTGGGCATCGCTGCCCTTGCACCAGCGGTTTGGGCGGGGGAGGCCCTGACTGGCGAAGTGCAAAAACAACCGCTTAATATTGCCGCGATCATCATGTTCGTTGCATTTGTTGGCGCCACGCTGTGCATTACTTACTGGGCATCGAAGCGTAACAAGTCGGCAGCCGACTATTATGCAGCTGGCGGCAAAATCACAGGGTTTCAGAATGGTCTGGCGATTGCGGGCGACTATATGTCCGCCGCCTCCTTTCTGGGTATTTCCGCGCTGGTCTATACCTCTGGCTACGATGGCCTGATCTATTCGATCGGCTTCCTGGTGGGCTGGCCCATCATCCTGTTCCTGATAGCAGAGCGTCTGCGCAACCTGGGCAAGTACACCTTTGCTGACGTGGCGTCGTACCGTCTGGGGCAAGCCCAGATTCGTTCATTGTCAGCGTGCGGTTCGCTGGTGGTGGTTGCGTTCTACCTGATCGCGCAAATGGTGGGTGCCGGTAAGCTGATCCAGTTGCTGTTCGGCCTGGATTACCACGTAGCGGTGATCATGGTGGGCATCCTGATGTGCCTGTACGTGTTGTTCGGCGGCATGCTGGCAACCACATGGGTGCAGATCATCAAGGCGGTACTGTTGCTGTCCGGTGCGACGTTCATGGCCGTGATGGTAATGAAGCACGTCAACTTCGACTTCAATGCGCTGTTTGCTGAAGCGGTCAAGATTCACCCTAAAGGTGAGGCGATCATGAGCCCGGGCGGGCTGGTGAAAGATCCAATTTCTGCGTTCTCTCTGGGCCTGGCATTGATGTTTGGTACTGCTGGCCTGCCACATATCCTGATGCGCTTCTTCACCGTGAGTGATGCGAAAGAAGCTCGCAAGAGCGTGTTGTACGCAACCGGCTTTATTGGCTACTTCTACATCCTGACCTTCATTATCGGTTTTGGCGCGATCATCCTGGTGAGCACCAACCCTGCATTCAAAGACGCTGCTGGCGCCTTGCTGGGTGGTAACAACATGGCGGCCGTGCATCTGGCTGATGCGGTAGGTGGCAGTATCTTCCTGGGCTTTATCTCGGCAGTGGCGTTCGCCACCATCCTGGCGGTGGTTGCGGGTCTGACCCTGGCTGGTGCTTCGGCGGTGTCTCACGACCTGTATGCCAGCGTGATCAAGAAGGGCAAGACCAACGACAAGGATGAGATTCGGGTTTCGAAAATCACCACCATTGCATTGGCAGTGTTGGCGATCGGCCTGGGTATCCTGTTTGAAAGCCAGAACATCGCGTTCATGGTGGGCCTGGCGTTCTCCATCGCGGCTAGCTGCAACTTCCCGGTACTGCTGCTTTCCATGTACTGGAAAAACCTGACCACTCGCGGTGCGATGATTGGCGGCTGGATGGGGCTGGTGAGTGCGGTAGGCCTGATGATTCTGGGGCCGACCATTTGGGTGCAGATCCTGCATCATGAAAAAGCGATCTTCCCTTACGAGTACCCAGCACTGTTCTCGATGATCATTGCGTTCGCGGGTATCTGGTTCTTCTCTATTACTGACAAGTCCAAGTCAGCAGAGAAAGAGCGTGCGTTGTTCTTCCCGCAGTTTGTGCGTTCGCAGACCGGTCTTGGGGCGAGCGGGGCGGTGGATCATTAATTAGCGGTAGGCGTTATGTGTAAAGCAATCCCCCTGTCGTGAGGCAGGGGGATTTTTTTGTGTTGAGGTTTGTGTGGGGGCGGGCTTGCTCGCGATGGCATCACTGCGGCCTGTCAGGTGAGCCACGGCGATACCATCGCGAGCAAGCCCGCTCCCACAGCAGTCAGTTCTGCACAGGGTTAAAACGGCGCAAAACAAAAACGGCCTCTATATATAGAGGCCGTTTTGTTTGCAGCTAAGACTATATCGTGGGATATGCCTTACTTGCGGTCTTCCAGTTTGGTCAGGTCACGCTGCTCGTAGCCGGTGTACAGCTGGCGTGGGCGGCCAATCTTGTACGGGCTGGAGAGCATTTCTTTCCAGTGCGAGATCCAGCCGACTGTACGCGACAGAGCGAAGATCACGGTGAACATGCTGGTTGGAATGCCGATCGCCTTGAGGATGATCCCCGAGTAGAAGTCGACGTTCGGGTACAGCGAGCGCTCGATGAAGTACGGGTCGGTCAGTGCAATCTCTTCCAGACGCATGGCCAACTCAAGTTGCGGATCATTTTTGATCCCCAGCTCTTTAAGTACTTCGTCGCACGTCTTCTTCATGACTGTGGCGCGTGGGTCGCGGTTTTTGTAAACGCGGTGACCGAAGCCCATCAGTTTGAATGGATCGTTCTTGTCCTTGGCCTTGGCGATGAAGGTGTCGATGTTCGAAACATCGCCAATTTCGTCGAGCATGGTCAGCACGGCTTCGTTTGCGCCGCCGTGGGCAGGGCCCCACAGTGCAGCGATGCCAGCGGCAATACAGGCGAACGGGTTAGCACCCGAAGAACCCGCCAGACGCACGGTGGAGGTCGAAGCATTCTGTTCGTGGTCAGCGTGCAGGATAAAGATCTTATCCATTGCCTTGGCCAGTACCGGGCTGATCGGTTTGATCTCGCACGGCGTGTTGAACATCATGTGCAGGAAGTTTTCGGCGTAGGTCAGGTCGTTACGCGGGTACATCATGGGTTGACCCATGGAGTACTTGTAAACCATCGCTGCGAGGGTTGGCATCTTGGCAACCAGGCGGATCGCGGAAATTTCGCGATGCTGCGGGTTATTGATGTCCAGGGAGTCGTGGTAGAAGGCCGAAAGGGCGCCGACTACACCGCACATGACCGCCATCGGGTGGGCGTCACGACGGAAGCCGTTGAAGAAAGTCTTCAACTGCTCGTGAACCATGGTGTGGTTCTTCACGGTGCTGACAAATTGAGCCTTCTGCTCTGCAGTCGGCAGTTCGCCGTTCAGCAGCAGATAAGCGGTCTCAAGGTAGTCAGAGTGTTCAGCCAGCTGTTCAATCGGGTAGCCGCGGTGGAGCAGGATACCGTTGTCACCATCAATATAGGTGATCTTCGACTCGCAAGATGCAGTCGACATGAAGCCAGGGTCAAATGTGAATCGGCCCGTAGCCGTTAGGCCGCGCACATCGATTACATCGGGACCCACGGTGCCAGTTAAAATGGGCAGCTCGACGGGGGCTGCGCCCTCGATGATCAACTGCGCTTTTTTGTCAGCCATGTGGCCTCCTATTTATGCTTGAAATCATCAGACAGACCCCCCACGCAGGGCCCGCACCACTATAGTGAGATAAATTTGAATGTCAATTTGCCTAAAGTCTTGCTGTACAAGGCTTTGAGAAGCATTTTTTCGCGAATATCCCAGCCGTTTACGCCTTTTATAGCCTAAGCGCAATGCGCTATTAGGGGGAGGTGTTTGCGTTGTCATTAGTGACCTAACTGTCTATACTCGGCAGCCGACCGCCAGGGGCTTTTGGGCCTGTTTAGATGGGGGTCGTCACTCCCGGGTGGTGGGTACCTGACCAGTGCGCATCCCAACAAACTTGCCCTGATTGTTAGGGGCTCTTCAGTGTGAAAAAAGCCGTGAATAGCCAACGACCTGTAAACCTAGACCTAAGGACCATCAAACTCCCCATCACCGGCGTTACGTCATTTCTGCACCGTGTATCGGGCATTATTCTTTTTCTCGGCCTGGGCATCATGCTTTATGCATTGAGCAAATCCCTGGGTTCCGAAGAAGGTTTTGCCGAGGTGAAGGCATGCTTGACCAGTCCGCTGGCCAAATTCGTTGCGTGGGGCCTGCTCTCTGCCTTGCTGTATCACTTGGTTGCCGGTGTGCGCCACTTGATCATGGACATGGGCATCGGTGAGACGCTTGAAGGCGGCCGACTGGGCTCGAAAATCGTAATCGCCATTTCCGTGGTGATGATCGTTCTGGCGGGAGTTTGGATATGGTAACCAGCGTTACGAACCTATCGCGTTCGGGCCTCTATGACTGGATGGCACAACGTGTGTCTGCGGTCGTTCTAGCGGCTTATTTCATTTTCCTGATCGGATACCTCGTTGCGAACCCTGGCATTGGCTACGCCCAATGGCATGAACTGTTTGCAAGCAACTGGATGCGTATCTTCAGCCTGCTGGCCCTTGTTGCTCTGGGCGCACACGCCTGGGTAGGCATGTGGACCATCGCGACCGACTACCTGACGCCAATGGCGCTGGGCAAGTCCGCGACAGCAGTACGTTTCCTCTTCCAGGCAGTCTGCGGCGTTGCAATGTTCGCTTACTTCGTCTGGGGTGTGCAGATTCTTTGGGGTATCTGATTCATGGCTAACACAGTTAATACACTTTCGTTCGACGCCATCATTATTGGCGGCGGCGGTGCTGGCATGCGCGCTGCTCTGCAGCTGGCACAAGGTGGTCACAAGACTGCCGTAATCACCAAGGTTTTCCCGACTCGTTCGCACACCGTATCGGCTCAGGGTGGCATTACCTGCGCGATCGCGTCTGCAGATCCAAACGATGACTGGCGCTGGCACATGTACGATACCGTCAAGGGTTCCGACTATATCGGTGACCAGGACGCTATCGAATACATGTGTTCCGTAGGCCCGGAAGCCGTATACGAACTTGAACACATGGGCATGCCGTTCTCCCGTACTGAACAGGGTCGCATCTACCAGCGTCCTTTCGGTGGTCAGTCCAAGGACTTCGGTAAAGGCGGTCAGGCTGCCCGTACCTGCGCTGCAGCCGACCGTACCGGTCACGCGCTGCTGCACACCCTGTACCAGGCCAACCTGAAGGCTGGCACTGTATTCCTTAACGAATACTACGGTGTCGATCTGGTGAAGAACGAGGCTGGCGACTTTGTCGGCATGATCGTTATCTGCATCGAAACAGGCGAAACCTCTTACGTTCGCGCTAACGCCACCGTATTGGCGACTGGCGGTGCAGGCCGTATCTACTCGTCCACTACCAACGCTCTGATCAACACCGGTGACGGTATTGGCATGGCGCTGCGTGCTGGCGTGCCGGTACAAGACATCGAAATGTGGCAGTTCCACCCAACCGGTATTGCCGGCGCCGGTGTACTGGTTACAGAAGGTTGCCGTGGTGAAGGTGGATACCTGATCAACAAGCACGGTGAGCGTTTCATGGAGCGTTACGCTCCGAACGCTAAAGACCTTGCTGGTCGTGACGTTGTAGCTCGCTCGATGGTTAAGGAAATCATCGCGGGCAACGGTTGCGGTCCAGATGGCGACCACGTAATGCTGAAACTCGATCACCTGGGTGAAGAAGTTCTGCACAGCCGTCTGCCAGGCATCATGGAACTGTCCAAGACCTTCGCTCACGTCGATCCAGCCGTAGCGCCGATCCCGGTTGTTCCAACTTGCCACTATATGATGGGCGGCGTTGCCACCAACATTCATGGCCAAGCGATCACTCAGGACGCTGATGGCGTTGATACCATCATCCCTGGCCTGTTCGCAGTGGGTGAAGTGGCGTGCGTATCGGTACACGGTGCCAACCGTCTGGGCGGCAACTCGCTGCTTGACCTGGTGGTGTTCGGTCGTGCTGCAGGCCTGTTCCTTGAGCAGACCCTGAAAGAAGGCGTTGATTACGCTCGTCCTCGCCAGTCCGACATCGACGCTGCCCTGGCACGTCTGGACGGCCTGAACTCGCGTACTGACGGCGAAGACGTAGCTACCCTGCGTAAAGAGCTGCAAAGCTGCATGCAGAACTACTTCGGTGTATTCCGTACTGGCGAATACATGCAGAAGGGTATTGCCCAGCTGGCTGATCTGCGCAAGCGCATCGCCAACGTGAAAATCAACGATAAGAGCCAGGCGTTCAACACGGCCCGTATCGAAGCCCTTGAGCTGCAAAACCTGCTCGAAGTGGCTGAAGCAACTGCAATCGCTGCTGAAGTTCGTAAAGAATCGCGCGGTGCTCACGCCCGTGAAGATTTCGAAGATCGTGATGACGTTAACTGGCTGTGCCACACCCTGTACTTCCCGGGTGAAAAGCGCGTTGCCAAGCGAGCCGTAAACTTCTCGCCGAAAACCGTCCCGACCTTTGAACCCATGATTCGGACTTACTAAGGGTGGCCGATATGTTGAAAGTCAGTGTTTATCGCTACAACCCGGACCAGGACGCTGCGCCGTTCATGCAAGAGTTTCAGGTCAATACCAATGGTAAAGACCTGATGGTGCTGGACGTGCTGGCGCTGGTTAAAGAGCAGGACGAGGGTTTCTCCTATCGTCGCTCTTGCCGTGAGGGCGTTTGCGGCTCCGACGGCATGAACATCAACGGCAAAAACGGCCTGGCGTGTGTAACGCCGCTGTCCGCTGTCGTTAAAGGCAACAAGCTGATTGTTCGTCCATTGCCAGGTTTGCCGGTTATCCGTGACCTGGTCGTCGATATGAGCATCTTCTACAAGCAATACGAAAAAGTTAAGCCGTTCCTGCAGAACGATACTCCGGCTCCGGCCATTGAGCGTCTGCAATCGCCAGAAGAGCGTGAAAAGCTCGACGGTCTGTACGAGTGCATCCTGTGCGCTTGCTGCTCGACCTCGTGCCCATCCTTCTGGTGGAACCCGGACAAGTTCCTGGGCCCTGCTGCACTGCTTCAAGCCTATCGTTTCCTGGCTGACAGCCGTGACACCAAGACCAGCGAGCGTCTGGCTTCACTGGATGACCCGTTCAGCGTATTCCGCTGCCGCGGGATCATGAACTGCGTAAACGTGTGTCCGAAGGGCTTGAACCCGACTAAGGCCATTGGACACGTGCGTAGCATGCTGCTGCAAAGCGGCGTGTGATCCAAAGCTGTAACGCAGGACCGCTGTAACCGTAGATGCTACGGCGCAGGCTTCAACCGGCGCCGTAGTTTTAACCTGAGCAACAGCTCATAAAGCTGCGGCTCTTATTTTGAAGAAATGAGACCAGCAGGGGCATCCGGGCTGGTACCCGGACTATCAGCGTGATCCTAAGTGGCTTGTTTTAGTCGCTGTATTCGGACTTTCTCAAGCGTGCTCTGGTGTTCTCGTCGATGGTGTCCCCTAACCGAGGGTGACCAAGCATGCAAGAAAGCGTGATGCAGCGCATGTGGAACAGCGGCTATCTTTCAGGTGGTAACGCTGCCTATGTGGAAGAGCTCTACGAGCTCTACCTGCACGACCCTAACGCTGTGCCAGAAGAATGGCGCACCAAATTTCAGACGTTGCCCGCTGACGGCAACTCTGCCAACGATGTTTCGCACTCCACAATCCGCGATCATTTCGTGCTGCTGGCAAAGAACCAGCGCCGCGCCCAACCGGTTTCCGCCGGGAGCGTGAGCAGTGAGCACGAGAAGAAGCAGGTTGAAGTGCTGCGATTGATCCAGGCCTATCGGATGCGCGGCCACCAGGCAGCCCAGCTTGATCCGCTGGGGCTGTGGCAGCGTCCTGCACCTGCAGACCTGTCGATCAATCATTACGGCTTGACCAATGCCGATCTTGATACGACCTTCCGTGCCGGCGACCTGTATATCGGCAAAGAGGAAGCGAGCCTACGCGAAATTCTCGAAGCGTTGCAGCAGACATATTGCCGCACCATCGGCGCAGAGTTCACGCACATCGTCGATTCCGAGCAGCGCCACTGGTTTGAACAGCGCCTCGAAAGCGTACGCGGCCGTCCAGCGTATTCTGCTGAAGTCAAAGGCCATCTGCTTGAGCGCGTCACTGCTGCTGAAGGTCTGGAGAAGTACCTGGGTACTAAATACCCGGGCACCAAGCGTTTCGGCCTGGAAGGCGGCGAAAGCCTGATTCCTTTGCTGGACGAGCTGATCCAGCGTTCGGGCAACTACGGCACCAAGGAAATCGTTATCGGCATGGCCCACCGTGGCCGTCTGAACGTATTGGTGAACACCTTCGGCAAAAACCCGCGCGAGCTGTTCGACGAGTTCGAAGGCAAGAAAAAAATCGAGCTGGGTTCCGGTGACGTTAAATATCACCAGGGCTTCTCCTCCAACGTCATGACCTCCGGTGGCGAAGTTCACCTGGCAATGGCGTTTAACCCGTCCCACCTGGAAATCGTTTCTCCAGTGGTTGAAGGGTCTGTACGTGCTCGCCAGGACCGTCGTAACGACAGCACCGGCGAAAAGGTACTGCCGATTTCCATCCACGGTGACGCTGCATTCGCAGGTCAGGGCGTGGTCATGGAAACCTTCCAGATGTCGCAGACTCGCGGCTTCAAGACTGGCGGTACGGTTCACCTGGTCATCAACAACCAGGTTGGCTTCACCATCAGCAATCCGGAAGACTCGCGTTCTACCGAGTACTGCACTGACGTCGCGAAAATGATTCAGGCCCCGATCCTCCATGTAAATGGTGATGATCCGGAAGCCGTATTGTTCGTGACCCAGCTGGCTATCGACTACCGCATGCAGTTCAAGCGTGACGTCGTGATCGACCTGTTCTGCTACCGCCGTCGCGGTCACAACGAGGCCGATGAGCCAAACGGCACTCAGCCGCTGATGTATCAGCAGATCGCCAAGCAGCGCACTACCCGTGAGCTGTATGCCGAGCGTCTGACGCAAGAGAAAGTGGTAGACGCAGAGCGCGTTCAGGCCAAGATCGACGAATATCGCAACGCGCTGGACAACGGTCTGCATGTTGTGAAAAGTCTGGTCAAAGAGCCTAACAAAGAGCTGTTTGTAGACTGGCGCCCATACCTGGGTCACGCCTGGACTGCTCGTCACGACACGCGTTTTGATCTCAAGACCCTGCAAGAACTGTCGGCCAAGCTGCTGGAAATTCCAGATGGCTTCGTGGTTCAGCGTCAGGTTGCGAAGATCTACGAAGACCGTCAAAAAATGCAAGCCGGCGGCCTGCCGATCAACTGGGGTTATGCCGAAACAATGGCATACGCAACCCTGCAGTTCGAAGGTCACCCGATCCGCATGACGGGTCAGGACATTGGTCGCGGTACGTTCTCGCACCGTCACGCCGTGTTGCACAACCAGAAAGATGCTGGCACCTACATTCCTCTGAAGCACCTGTTCGAGGGTCAGCCACGTTTTGACCTGTACGACTCGTTGCTGTCGGAAGAAGCAGTATTGGCGTTCGAATACGGTTACTCGACCACCACGCCAGAGGCGCTGGTGATCTGGGAAGCCCAGTTCGGCGACTTCGCCAACGGCGCCCAGGTTGTAATCGACCAGTTCATCACCAGCGGTGAGCACAAGTGGGGCCGTCTGTGCGGTCTGACCATGTTGCTGCCACACGGTTATGAAGGTCAGGGCCCGGAGCACTCCTCTGCACGTCTTGAGCGTTACCTGCAATTGTGCGCTGAGCACAACATTCAGGTGTGCGTACCAACAACTCCTGCACAGATCTACCATCTGCTGCGCCGCCAGGTTATCCGTCCGCTGCGCAAGCCGCTGATCGTCCTGACACCGAAGTCGTTGCTGCGTCACAAATTGGCAATCTCGACCCTGGAAGATCTGGCCGAAGGTTCGTTCCAGACCGTTATTCCGGAAATCGATGCGCAAGATCCGGCGAAAGTCGGTCGCATCGTGCTGTGTAGCGGCAAGGTCTACTACGACCTGTTGGAAAAACGCCGTGCCGAAGGTCGTGATGACATCGCCATCGTGCGTCTTGAGCAGCTGTACCCGTTCCCTGAGGACGACTTGATTGAAGTCCTGGCTCCGTACAAAAACGCCAAGCATATTGTTTGGTGTCAGGAAGAGCCGATGAACCAGGGTGCCTGGTACTGCAGCCAACACCACATGCGCCGCATCATTGGCGGTCACGACAAGTCTCTCGTACTTGAGTACGCGGGCCGTGACGCTTCTGCTGCACCTGCTTGTGGTTACGCATCGATGCACGCTGAGCAACAGGCAAAACTGTTGCAAGACGCGTTCACTGTTTAACGCCTTCGCGCACTGAAACCGAATTTAAGGAACCAAAGAACATGGCTATCGAGATCAAAGCCCCAACATTTCCGGAATCGGTTGCCGATGGCACCGTTGCCACCTGGCACAAGCAACCGGGCGACGCTGTAAAACGCGACGACCTGATTGTTGACATCGAAACCGACAAGGTTGTGCTGGAAGTACTGGCTACAGCTGACGGCGTTCTGGGCGCTATCGTCAAGAACGAAGGCGACACCGTTCTGTCCGACGAAGTTCTGGGCTCCATCGTTGAAGGCGGTGTTGCTGCTGCCCCAGCCGCTGCTGCACCGGCCGCTCAGGCTGCTGCTCCTGCTGCTGATGGCGAAGACGATCCTGTTGCTGCTCCTGCAGCTCGCAAGATCGCTGAAGAAAACGGCATCAACATCGCTTCCGTTGCCGGTACTGGCAAAGGCGGTCGTGTGACCAAGGAAGACGTAGTTGCTGCTGTTGCTGCCAAAAAGGCCGCTCCTGCTGCTGCGCCGGCCAAGGCCGCTGCTCCTGCCGCTGCTGCTCCGGTATTCGCTGTTGGCGACCGCGTAGAAAAACGCGTTCCGATGACCCGCGTTCGTGCCACTGTGGCCAAGCGTCTGGTTGAAGCTCAGTCGAACATGGCGATGCTGACCACTTTCAACGAAGTGGACATGACTGAAATCATGGCACTGCGTTCGAAGTACAAGGACCAGTTCGAGAAGGCCCACAACGGCGTACGCCTGGGCTTCATGTCGTTCTTCGTCAAAGCTGCTACCGAGTCGCTGAAACGCTTCCCGGCTGTGAACGCTTCGATCGACGGTTCCGACATCGTTTACCACGGCTTCGCCGACATCGGTGTTGCTGTATCCAGCGACCGTGGTTTGGTGGTTCCGGTTCTGCGTAACGCCGAACTGATGAGCCTGGCTGAAATCGAAGGCGGTATCGCTGCTTACGGCAAGAAAGCCCGTGACGGTAAGCTGTCGATCGACGAAATGACCGGCGGTACCTTCACGATCACCAACGGTGGTACTTTCGGTTCGATGATGTCGACCCCGATCGTTAACCCGCCGCAAGCCGCGATCCTGGGCATGCACAACATCCTTCAGCGTCCAATGGCAATCAACGGTCAGGTAGTTATCCGTCCGATGATGTATTTGGCTCTGTCTTACGATCACCGCTTGATCGACGGCAAAGAAGCTGTAAGTTTCCTGGTAGCAATCAAAAACCTGCTGGAAGACCCAGCTCGTCTGCTGCTGGATATCTAATAGAAGCAGCTGCAAGCTTCAGGTGACAAGCTGCGAGAAAAAGCAGCTTGGCTTGGGCTTGCAGCTTGCAGCTGACAGCTTGTAGCTAATAGAGGATCTATTTTCATGTCTCAGAAATTTGACGTTGTAGTGATTGGTGCGGGCCCTGGCGGCTACGTTGCAGCCATCAAGGCCGCGCAATTGGGCCTTTCGACTGCTTGCATCGAAAAATACACCGACAAGGAAGGCAAACTGGCTCTGGGCGGTACTTGCCTGAACGTTGGTTGCATTCCATCCAAGGCGCTGCTGGACAGCTCCTGGAAGTATCACGAAGCCAAGGATGCATTTGCTATCCACGGCATCACCACCGGTGAAGTGAAGATGGACGTAGCTGCGATGGTTGGCCGTAAAGCCAACATCGTTAAAGGTCTGACTTCCGGCGTTGCTACCCTGTTCAAGGCTAACGGTGTTACTTCCCTGCAAGGCCACGGCAAACTGCTGGCCGGCAAGCGTGTTGAACTGACCAAGCCAGACGGCAGCGTTGAAATCATCGAAGCCGAGAACGTGATTCTGGCATCGGGTTCGCGCCCAATCGACATTCCACCGGCTCCAGTTGATAACAACGTGATCGTTGATTCGACCGGCGCACTGGAATTCCAATCCGTACCTAAGCGTCTGGGCGTTATCGGCGCTGGCGTTATCGGTCTGGAACTGGGTTCGGTATGGTCCCGTCTGGGCGCTCAGGTAACTGTTCTGGAAGCTCTGGACACGTTCCTGATGGCTGCTGACGCTGCCGTTTCGAAAGAAGCCTACAAAACCCTGACCAAACAAGGTCTGGACATCAAGCTGGGCGCTCGCGTAACCGGTTCCAAGGTTAACGGCGAAGAAGTCGTTGTGACCTACACCGACGCCAACGGCGAACAGACCATCACGTTCGACAAGCTGATCGTAGCCGTGGGTCGCCGTCCGGTGACTACCGAACTGCTGGCAGCTGACAGCGGCGTGACCATCGACGAGCGCGGTTTCGTGTTTGTTGACGATCATTGCGCCACCAGCGTACCGGGCGTATTCGCCATCGGTGACGTGGTTCGCGGCATGATGTTGGCTCACAAGGCTTCGGAAGAAGGCATCATGGTTGTTGAGCGCATCAAAGGTCACAAGACCGAGATGAACTACGACCTGATTCCATCAGTTATTTACACTCACCCGGAGATCGCGTGGGTAGGTAAAACCGAACAGGCCTTGAAAGCTGAAGGCGTTGAAGTTAACGTCGGCACCTTCCCGTTCGCAGCCAGTGGTCGTGCCATGGCAGCAAACGACACCGGTGGCTTTGTTAAAGTCATTGCTGATGCCAAAACTGACCGCGTACTGGGCGTCCACGTGATTGGCCCGAGCGCTGCAGAGCTGGTTCAGCAGGGCGCTATCGGTATGGAATTCGGCACTAGTGCTGAGGATCTGGGCATGATGGTTTTCTCCCATCCAACCCTGTCCGAAGCGTTGCACGAAGCAGCGCTGGCTGTGAATGGCGGTGCCATCCACATTGCCAACCGTAAGAAACGTTAATACCAGACAATAAGAAACCACGGCGGTTTGCCCGTCGTGAGCCTTGCTAGCAAGCCTCACCGCGGAACTTCCGCCGGACGCAGTCTTGTCTTGTTTGACCCAGGCCCGACTCCGCTCACGCGTGTGTCGGGTTTGTTGAAGCAGCACAAGCAGCAGTCACAGGTGGTGCGGCACTAATAAAAGTGCAGCGCCGAATGCGCAGTACCTAACGAAGACGGTAAAAAGCATGAATCTTCACGAGTATCAGGGTAAGCAGCTGTTCGCTGAATACGGCCTGCCAGTATCCAAGGGTTATGCAGTAGATACCCCGGAAGCAGCCGCAGAAGCTTGCGACAAAATCGGCGGAACTGAATGGGTTGTTAAAGCCCAGGTTCACGCAGGTGGTCGCGGTAAAGCGGGCGGCGTAAAGCTGGTTCGCAGCAAAGAAGACGCTAAAGCATTCGCACAACAGTGGTTGGGCAAGCGTCTGGTGACTTACCAGACTGATGCCGCTGGTCAGCCGGTCACCAAGATCCTGGTTGAATCGTGCACTGATATCGCTAAAGAGCTGTACCTGGGCGCTGTCGTTGACCGTTCGAGCCGCCGTATCGTGTTCATGGCTTCCACCGAAGGTGGCGTGGACATCGAGAAAATCGCTCACGACACTCCAGAAAAAATTCTGAAAGCAACTATCGATCCACTGGTTGGCGCTCAGCCATTCCAGGGTCGCGAGTTGGCTTTCCAGTTGGGTCTGGAAGGCAAGCAAGTTACTCAGTTCGCCAAGATCTTCGTAGGTCTGGCCAAGCTGTTCAAGGATCACGACCTGGCTCTGCTGGAAGTGAACCCGCTGGTTATCAAGACTGACGGCGATCTGCACTGCCTCGATGCGAAAATCAACATCGACGCAAACGCCATGTACCGTCAGGCCAAGCTGAAAACTTTCCACGATCCGTCGCAAGACGATCCGCGCGAAGCGCACGCTGCCAAGTTCGAACTGAACTACGTAGCACTGGAAGGCAACATCGGCTGCATGGTAAACGGCGCTGGTCTGGCGATGGGCACCATGGACATCGTTAACCTGCATGGCGGCAAGCCAGCCAACTTCCTCGACGTTGGCGGCGGTGCTACCAAAGAACGCGTAACCGAAGCGTTCAAGATCATCCTGTCCGACAGCAATGTCGCTGCAGTATTGGTCAACATCTTCGGCGGCATCGTTCGTTGCGACATGATTGCCGAAGGCATCATCGGTGCAGTGAAAGAAGTCGGCGTGAAAATCCCGGTGGTTGTTCGCCTTGAAGGCAACAACGCTGAACTGGGCGCTAAAGTACTGGCAGAAAGCGGCTTGAACATCATCGCTGCTACCAGCTTGACCGACGCTGCTCAACAAGTTGTTAAAGCTGCGGAGGGCAAGTAATGAGCGTCCTGATCAATAAAGACACCAAAGTTATCTGCCAGGGCATCACTGGTTCGCAGGGTAGCTTCCACACCCAGCAAGCCATTGAATACGGCACCAAGATGGTTGGTGGCGTTACTCCGGGCAAAGGCGGTACCACTCACCTGGACCTGCCTGTTTTCAACACCGTGAAAGAAGCTGTAGCTGCCACTGGCGCAACCGCCAGCGTTATCTACGTACCAGCTCCTTTCTGCAAGGATTCCATCCTTGAAGCAGCTTTCGGCGGCATCAAGCTGATCGTTTGCATCACTGAAGGCATTCCTACCCTGGACATGCTGGACGCTAAAGTTAAGTGCGACGAGCTGGGTGTAATCCTGATCGGCCCTAACTGCCCAGGCGTTATCACCCCAGGCGAATGCAAGATCGGCATCATGCCAGGTCACATTCACTTGCCAGGCAAAGTAGGCATCGTGTCGCGTTCCGGCACCCTGACTTACGAAGCTGTGAAGCAAACTACTGATGCCGGTTTCGGTCAGTCGACTTGCGTAGGCATCGGCGGTGACCCGATCCCTGGTTCCAACTTCATCGACATCCTGAAGTTGTTCCAGGAAGACCCGAAGACCGAAGCGATCGTAATGATCGGTGAGATCGGCGGTTCGGCTGAAGAAGAAGCGGCTGCCTACATCAAGGCACACGTGACCAAGCCAGTTGTTTCCTACATCGCTGGTGTGACTGCCCCTGCAGGCAAGCGCATGGGCCATGCTGGCGCAATCATCTCTGGCGGCAAGGGTACTGCAGACGAGAAGTTTGCTGCCCTGGAAGACGCAGGCGTTAAAACCGTGCGTTCGCTGGCAGATATCGGCAAGGCTCTGTCTGAGCTGACTGGCTGGGCTGTCAAATAAGCCTCGCGCTTAACTGACTGCTACACCAGGCAAAGGCCACCTTCGGGTGGCCTTTGTGCGTTCTGGGGTATGCACCTACGGCAGCTGCTACGAAGTAATGCCTATCCCAGCGAAGAAAAACCACACCAAACCATTTTTCGATGTCATTCATGCGACAACTGCGTTCGTTCATCGGACAGTCCGCCCTCTAACAGTGCGTTGTAGGAAAAAAATCGGTAATCTTGCCGCCATTCCGCAGTTCTGCGTGAGCATCCCAAAAGGAAGCCGCGCGCTAGACGGGTTGGACTTATACAGACCGACAGCATTTCCCACATCCGTACGGGAAATTCCCCTCTAAATTCCGATTCAGTAGTGTGGTATTTCCGTAATGAAAGTATTGAAAGGCCAGGACATTCTGGCACTTGGGTTTATGACTTTTGCCCTGTTCGTTGGGGCGGGTAACATCATTTTCCCGCCAATCGTTGGCCTGCAAGCCGGGCCTAATGTCTGGATGGCCGCATTGGGCTTCCTGATCACCGCAGTAGGTCTGCCGGTGGTGACTGTTATTGCGCTGGCCAAAGTTGGCGGCGGCATGGATGCACTGAGCAGCCCGATCGGCAAAGTGGCTGGTGGCTTGCTGGCGGCTGTGGCCTATCTGGCTGTTGGCCCGCTGTTCGCGACCCCGCGTACCGCCACTGTATCCTTTGAAGTCGGCCTGGCACCGTTGACCGGTGAGAGCCCGCTGGCGCTGTTCTTGTACAGCTCGGTGTACTTCCTGATTGTGTTCTTCGTTTCGCTGTACCCGGGTCGTTTGCTGGACACGGTAGGGCGCTTCCTTGCTCCGCTGAAAATCATCGCGCTGGCCATTCTCGGCATTGCTGCCGTTGCCTTGCCTGCAGGTGATGTTGGCGTTGCGACCCCTGAATACGTCGCTGCACCGTTCTCCCAAGGTTTTATCAATGGTTACCTGACCATGGATACACTGGGTGCACTGGTGTTCGGCATTGTGATCGTGAACGCCATTCGTTCCCGTGGGGTTGAGTCGCCGAAGCTGATTACCCGTTACGCAATCATTGCCGGCCTGATCGCCGGGGTTGGTTTGGCGCTGGTGTACATCAGCCTGTTCCGCCTGGGCGCGGGCAGCCATGAAGTGGCAGCGGGCGCAACCAATGGCGCGGCAGTACTGCATGCCTACGTACAGCACACCTTCGGTTCGCTGGGCAGCGGTTTCCTGGCGGTGCTGATCGCTCTGGCCTGCCTGGTAACGGCTGTTGGCCTGACGTGTGCCTGCGCTGAATACTTCAGTAAGGTATTGCCACTGTCTTACAAGACGCTGGTGATTATCCTTGCCGTGTTCTCGCTGGCCGTGTCGAACCTCGGTTTGACGCAGTTGATCGCGTTCTCCATCCCGCTGCTGACGGCGATTTACCCGCCGTGCATCGTGCTGGTGGCCTTGAGCTTCTGCAAAGGCCTGTGGCATGCGCAGGCGCGCATCGTTGGCCCGGTAATGCTGGTTTCGTTCCTTTTCGGTTCGATCGATGCGCTTAAAGGCGCTGGCCTGGGCGGTTGGATTCCGGCCCAACTGGCTAACATGCCATTCAGCGATCAGGGCCTGGCGTGGTTGGTGCCGTGCCTTGTGACCCTGCTGGGCGCAGTTGTCTGCGACCGTCTGCTGGGCAAGCGTCAAGAAGCACTCGCGTAATATCCGGATCGCCAAAAGCGTTACCGGATACATAAAAAAGCCCTGCATCTAACGGATGCAGGGCTTTTTTTATGGCTGTGTGTTCAAACACAACAAAGCCCGCATAGCGCGGGCTTTGTTTTGCATCACAAAAAGCGCTGTTACTTGCTTTCTGGAGTTGCCACTGGAGCTGCAGGAACAGCTGGAGCGGCTTCTTCAGCAGCAGCTTTGTTGGACTCGGCCTGAGCTTTGGCCGCTTCGGCATTTTCTTTCGCCGCGTCGTTCACTTTGTCCTGGGCTTCAGACATTTTTTCTTGAGCTTGCTCAGCGTGCTGAGTAGCGTCCTGAGCTTTGTCTTCGGATTTTTTATCGCAGGCAGCGAGGCCAAGCGAAGCAGCCAGCATCAAGGCAACAGCAAAAGTATTACGCATGGGGTGTTTCTCCTTATGAGTAGATCTACGGGGCGTTTGAGCGTTGTCCGATAGCTTAAGTTCCATGCTCGTACACATATATAAGTAAGGCATCGTCCGTTGAAAGTATTGGTAAAAAACCGATGCAACCTCAACAGGCCTTGAAATCTTAACCTAGGGCCCCAACTTTCATCACATCCCGCCACCAACCCATCAGGGCGTGGCTCATGCCATCTAATCGGAGTTTGATAACAATGAGCGTGGAAACTCAAAAGGAAACCCTGGGCTTCCAGACCGAGGTCAAGCAACTGCTGCACCTCATGATCCATTCGCTGTACTCCAACAAGGAAATCTTCCTTCGCGAATTGATCTCGAACGCCTCTGATGCTGTCGACAAATTACGTTTTGAAGCACTGTCCAAGCCTGAGCTGCTCGAAGGCGGCTCGGATCTGAAAATCCGTGTGAGCTTCGACAAGGACGCCAACACCGTCACCCTCGAAGACAACGGTATCGGCATGAACCGTGACGACGTGATCACCCACCTGGGTACGATTGCCAAGTCCGGTACTGCTGACTTTATGAAAAACCTTTCTGGCGACCAGAAAAAGGATTCGCACCTGATCGGTCAGTTCGGCGTGGGCTTCTACTCGGCCTTTATCGTCGCCGACAAGGTTGACGTCTACAGCCGCCGTGCCGGAAGCCCTGCAAGCGAAGGCGTGCACTGGTCCTCCAAGGGCGAAGGCGAGTTTGAAGTCGCGACCGTTGAAAAAGCCGATCGCGGCACCAAAATCGTGCTGCATCTGAAGTCCGGCGAATCCGAGTTCGCTGACGGCTGGCGCCTGCGCAACATCATTAAAAAGTACTCCGACCATATCGCCTTGCCGATCGAGTTGCCTAAAGAGCAGGCCGCTGCCGAAGGCGAAGAAGCACCGGCACTGGAGTGGGAAACCGTTAACCGTGCAAGTGCTCTGTGGACCCGTCCTCGTACTGAAGTCAAGGACGAGGAATACCAGGAGTTCTACAAGCACATTGCCCATGACTACGAGAACCCGCTGGCCTGGAGCCACAACAAGGTTGAAGGCAAGCTCGAGTACAGCTCCTTGCTCTACGTACCGGCCCGCGCTCCGTTCGACCTGTACCAGCGTGAAGCGCCTAAAGGCCTGAAGCTGTATGTACAGCGTGTATTTGTCATGGATCAGGCCGAGTCGTTCCTGCCGCTGTACCTGCGCTTTATCAAAGGCGTGATCGACTCCAACGATTTGTCGTTGAACGTGTCGCGGGAAATCCTGCAAAAAGACCCGATCATCGACTCGATGAAAACGGCGCTGACCAAGCGTGTGCTCGACATGCTGGAAAAACTGGCGAAGAACGACCCTGAGAAATACCAGGGCTTCTGGAAAAACTTCGGCCAGGTGATGAAAGAAGGCCCGGCTGAAGATTTCGCCAACAAGGAAAAAATCGCCGGTCTGCTGCGTTTCGCTTCGACCCACGGTGACGACGGTGAGCAAAACGTTTCACTGACCGAATACCTGGCTCGCGCCAAGGAAGGTCAGGACAAGATTTACTACCTGACCGGCGAAACCTACGCACAGGTCAAGAACAGCCCGCACCTCGAAGTCTTCCGCAAGAAAGGCATCGAAGTACTGCTGTTGACCGACCGTATCGACGAGTGGCTGATGAGCTACCTCAGCGACTTCGACGCCAAGAGCTTTGTCGACGTGGCTCGTGGCGACCTCGATCTGGGCAACCTGGACTCCGAAGAGGACAAGAAAGCCGCAGAAGAAGTGGCCAAGGCCAAAGAAGGTCTGGTTGAGCGGATCAAGGCAGCCTTGGGCGAAAGCGTCAGCGAAGTGCGTGTATCGCACCGTCTGACCGACTCTCCAGCGATTCTGGCTATCGGTGAGCAGGACCTAGGCATGCAAATGCGCCAGATCCTCGAAGCCAGCGGTCAGAAAGTGCCTGAATCGAAGCCGATCTTCGAATTCAATCCGGCTCACCCGCTGATCGAGAAACTCGATGCAGAGCAGAGTGAAGAGCGCTTTGGCGACCTGTCGCACATCCTCTTTGATCAGGCAGCCCTGGCAGCCGGTGACAGCTTGAAAGACCCTGCGGCTTATGTCCGTCGGCTTAACAAATTGTTAGTAGAGTTGTCGGTCTAACCGCGCTATAAAAACCCGCTTCGGCGGGTTTTTTTTGTTTTGAGTTCAGGAGTTTTTAATGAAATCAATTACGGTCAGTTCAGTGGCCTATCAAATCGACGGCCAACCTTACGAAGGCCGCCTCGCTTTTGACCCGAGCCGAGAAGATCCGCTGCCGGGTTTGCTGATGGCGCCCAACTGGATGGGCATCAGCGAGGGCGCCGAAGAGATCGCCAAGTCGGTAGCCGAGCAAGGCTATGTGGTGTTGATCGCCGACCTGTACGGCCAGGCCATCCGCCCAACCAACGCTGACGAGGCGGGCGCTGCAATGATGCCGCTCAAGAATGACCGTGCCTTGCTGCGCAAACGGATGTGGGCCGCCTATGACATGCTGAAAAATCAGGGACTGGCCCAGGTCGACAGCAGCAAGCTGGCAACCTTTGGCTTCTGTTTTGGCGGCTGCTGCTCGCTGGAGCTGGCACGTAGCGGTGCACCGCTGCAGGCTACTGTGTCTTTCCACGGCTCGCTCGATACGCCTAACGCTGTCGATGCGAAGAGCATCAAGGGTTCGGTGCTGGTATTGCACGGCGCATCTGATCCATTGGTGCCAAGCGAACAGCTACCGGTGTTTGAGGCCGAGATGAATGCAGCGGGTGTGGACTGGCAATTGACCAGCTACGGCGGCGCAGTGCATTCCTTCACCGACCCGCACGCCAACGTGCCGGGCAAGATGATGTACGACGCCAAAACCTCCAGCCGGGCGTTTACCGCCATGCACAACCTGCTGGATGAAGTGTTTCGCGATTGATATCAGGGCTGTTCATGTAGCCGCTGTCGAGGCACGAGGTCGTTAACCTTGACGACTGCTGCGCAGCCTCGCGCTGCTCGTCAGCGGCTACAGAGATACTTCAAGCGTGGGAGCGAGCCTGCTCGCTCCCACTGGGGCTTGAACTGGAACAGAGTATCTACAGGGATCGCGTCATGGTTTCGCTCACGGTCAAATCCCGCATCAGCAACCCATACTGCAAATCCACCTGCTCGGGAATCGGCAGGTACACCGTGTGACCGTCACCCGGTGCCACCTGGGTCGGCAAGCCTGCGCTGTTGTGCAGTCGGTCCAGATCAAAGTGGTAGTTGCCTTTGGGTGTCATCAGCTCCAGATGGTCGCCCAGGGCAAAACGGTTTTTCACCTTGACCTCGGCCAGACCGTTGCGCCGCTCGCCGGTCAACTCCCCGACAAACTGCTGGCGATGCGATAACGAACTGCCATGCAGGTAGTTCTGGTACTCATCGTGTACATGCCGACGTAAAAAGCCCTCGGTATAGCCACGCTGTGCCAGTGACTCCAGATCCGTCATCAAGCTGCGGTCAAACTCACGGCCCGCCACTGCATCATCAATCGCCTTGCGATACACCTGAGTGGCCCGTGCGCAGTAGAAGTGGGACTTGGTCCGGCCTTCGATTTTCAGCGAGTGCACGCCCATCTCGGTCAGCCGCGCCACGTGCTGCACGGCACGCAGATCCTTGGAGTTCATGATGTAGGTGCCGTGCTCGTCTTCGAACGCGGTCATCGGTTCATCCGGGCGTTGGGATTCGTGCAGCACAAACACTTCATCGGTGGGTGCGCCTACACCCAGGGTTGGCTCAACCACATTGACGATATTGCCCAGCTCGTTTTCCGTGGCCGGTTTGGTGTCGTACTTCCAGCGGCAGGCATTGGTGCAACTGCCCTGATTGGCGTCGCGCTTGTTCATGTAGCCGGACAACAGGCAGCGCCCGGAGTAGGCCATGCACAGCGCGCCATGCACGAAAATCTCCAGCTCCATGTCCGGTACTTGCTGGCGAATCTCTTCGATCTCTTCCAGCGACAGTTCGCGCGACAGGATGATCCGGCTCAAACCCTGCTGCTGCCAGAACTCGACACTGGCCCAGTTCACCGTATTGGCCTGGACCGACAAATGAATCGGCACCTGCGGGAAGTTTTTGCGCACCAGCATGATCAGGCCCGGGTCAGACATGATCAGCGCGTCCGGGGCCATGGCAATTACCGGTTCCAGATCCTTGAGGAAGGTGCGCAGCTTGGCGTTGTGCGGGGCAATATTGACCACTACGTAAAAGCGCTTGCCTTGGGCGTGGGCCTCGGCGATCCCAATAGCCAGGTTGGCGTGGTCGAATTCGTTGTTACGCACCCGCAGGCTATAGCGTGGTTGGCCTGCGTACACCGCGTCGGCACCATAAGCGAAGGCATAACGCATGTTTTTCAGGGTGCCGGCTGGGGCGAGAAGTTCGGGCGGGGCAAGGTGCATAGTCAGGTCGTTCGCAAAAAGGCGCGATGGTAGTCGAGCCTGACTGCCTGATTATTGACCTGGGTCTATAGGTTGAGCTTGAAGCTGACACTCATGCGGGTGGACTGTCCCTTATGCAGCAGCGTAAGCCCTGGGTGGCCCGGCAGGTGGTGGGCATTGACCGGATGGCTGACGGGTTCGAAGCAGAAGAAGTCCTCTCCCGGCGGGCAATACACCAGGCAGTAACGGCTATCTGTTGCTTGACACTCCAGCGAGTAACCCAGATCCGGCTGACTGATCAGTGCACTGCCATCCCACTCGGTAAAGCAGTTATCGAGTCGGGTTTGCGGCAAGCGGTTGCTCTGGTTGAAATCCCATTGCGCTGGCAGCGCTGCAAGCTCCGTGGGCAGGCCCTGGGTATCGCACAGCCAGACTTGTGCGGTCTTTGCCTGCAACCGGGTGTTGGCGGTGCGTGGCAGATACGGGTGCAGACCCAGGCCATGCCAGGCGGCGCGCTCGTCCTGATGGGTAACGCTCAGTTCGATACATAGCTGGCCGTCACTCAGGGTGTAGCGCAACTGGGCGCGGTACGCAAAAGGGCTGGAACTGTCCAGTTGCAAGCA
Source organism: Pseudomonas fragi (assembly GCF_025426255.1). Lineage (GTDB taxonomy): Bacteria > Pseudomonadota > Gammaproteobacteria > Pseudomonadales > Pseudomonadaceae > Aquipseudomonas > Aquipseudomonas kulmbachensis. The sequence goes on from NZ_CP104861.1 coordinate 1,612,304, forward strand.
GGCATGCCGCGGGCTGTGCTCGATCACGCTCCAGGACTGCTGCCAGGCGCTGCCATGAATGGGCAGGGGGCCGGGAGGGTTGTTGGGCTCCAAGGCAAACCAATGGCCGGCGCCATCGAAGCCTCCACTCCCTATCCGGTTCGACCAGGGCACCAGCGGATAACAGGCCAATGCGTTGGCCGAGTGGGTGCTGAGGGCGTCGCTGGCACTTGGGCGCAACAGTGGCAAGCCGCTGGCGATGATGCTCCAGTCCAGGATGCTGCCACCCACTTGCGGAGCCAGGGTCAGCCGGGTCAGGTCGTCTTCAAGGGTCAATAGCACTTGGGGCATGGGACTCTACCGTTAAGGAGGACAGTTCAATCGGCGGTACGGCGCCAGGTGAGCATCACAATACCCGCGACCACGATCAGGCCGCCGATTATTTGGCCGCTGCTGAGCAGTTGATCCAGGATCAGCCAGCCAAACAGCAGGCTCGCCACGGGCTCAACGTTCATTACCGGTGCGTTGCGGGCCATGTTCAGGCGCGTCATGCAGATAAACAGCAGGCAGAACCCTAGACCATACAGCGCAACCAGACAGGCCAGAGCCGTCCAGCCGGTGGACGAGGCGGGTAGCGACACGCCGCCCGGTAGCACGCCACTGACCCCGGCCAGGGCTGCGGCACAAAACACAATCAGCATGGTCAGCATGCTGCGCACCGTGCCGCGTAGGCTCGAGAGTTTGTGATCGGTGATCCAGAGCGCACAGGCGAATACAGAGGCGGCGGCAAAGCCGAAGAGGATCCCTTCAAGCCATTGCGCTTCGGTAGTGCCCTGGCTGGACAGGCGTTCGGGCACATCCAGGGCAAATACCAGACCGCACATGATCAGCCCCATCAGCAGCGCAGCCCGCCGGGTAGGTGCGGCGCCGCCCAGAGCCCAAGTCAGGAGCACCAGCAGAATGGGCGCCACGTTGGCAATCAACAGCGCCAGTGCCACGGGAATCCGCGCCACCGCCGAATAGATAAAGAAGCTTTGCGCCGCGATCAGCAGCCCCAGCAGCAATTGCCAACGCCAGTTGGCGGGGGTCAAGCGAGGACGTTCGCGCTGCCACAACACCAGGCTGGTCAATACCAGCAAGGTCACGCCGGCGCGGCACAGAATTGCCAATAACAGGCCGGTGTCGTGGTCGAAGGCAATCCGGGCGGCGATATGGTTGCCCGCAAATGCACAGGCCAACAGTACCAGGATCAATACCGCGATATGACGGGGGAACAAAGCAGGAGCAGACATAAGCAACCAGCCTCCTTGGCTGGAAATAAAACCTCTTGGATAACCTTTGTGGGAGTGGGCTTGCTCGCGATGGAATCGCTGCGGTGTTTCAGTGACACCGCGTCGTTTGCATCGCGAGCAAGCCCGCTCCCACGGGCAGGGTGTGGTTTACAGCACCATGCTTGGCAGCCACAGAGAGATGGCCGGAACGTAGGTCACCAGCATCAGCACCATAAACAGCGCCACGTAGAACGGCAGCAGTGCCTTGACGGTGCTTTCGATGGACACCTTGCCCACGGCAGCCCCCACAAACAGCACTGCGCCCACCGGCGGTGTAATCAGGCCGATCCCCAGGTTGACCAGCATGATCATGCCAAAGTGCACCGGGTCGACACCGATGCCGATGATCACGGGCAGCAGGATCGGGGTCAGGATCAGAATCAGCGGTGCCATGTCCATCACGGTGCCCAGCAGCAGCAACATGACGTTGATGCACATCAGGATCACGTAACGGTTATCCGACAGCGTCAGGAACGCTGTGGTGATCTTCATCGGGATTTCCATCAGCGTCAGGATGTAACCGAAGCTGGCGGCGAAACCGATCAGGATCATCACGATGGAAATGGTCCGTACCGCCCGGTGCATCAGCTTGGGCAGGTCGCGCCATTTGTAGTCGCGGTAGATAAACATGGTGACGAAGAACGACCAGAGCACGGCGATGGCGGCCGACTCGGTGGCGGTGAAAATGCCCGACAGAATACCGCCGAGGATGATGACCATGGCCATCAGGCCCCACATCGCGTCACCGGCGATTTTCAGTGCCTGACGCAGCGGGATCACTTCGCCCTTGGGGTAATTGCGCTTGCGCGCGAAGATCATGCACAGGCCCATCATTACCGCACTGAGTAGCAGCCCGGGCATGATCCCGGCCATGAACAGCGAAGCAATCGACACCGTGCCGCCAGCAGCCAGGGAGTACAGCACCGAGTTGTGGCTCGGAGGGGTGAGCAACGCTTGTACCGAGCCGCTGACCGTCACCGCCGTAGAGAACTCGCGGGGGTAGCCTGCACGTTCCATTTCTGGAATCAGTACCGAACCTACAGAGGCGGTGTCGGCCACCGATGAACCGGAAATCGCGCCGAAGAAGGTCGAGGCCACAATGTTGACCAGCGACAGGCCGCCGCGCACAAAACCCACCAGTACCCCGGCGAATGCCACCAGCCTGCGCGACATGCCGCCCTCGGCCATGATCGCACCCGCCAGTACGAAAAACGGTATCGCCAGCAGGGAGAATTTGTTTACGCCGCCCGCGACCTGAATCATCAGGGCATCGAACGGGATATCGATCCACCAGGCCCCGACCAATGCCGACAGGCCCAGCGCATAGGCGACCGGCATGCCAATAAGGATCAGGGCGATAAAGCTGCCCAACAGTACGAAAGCGTCCATTTATACGGCCTCTTCGCTGGCTTCTACGATGTCGAACCGCACGGCACGGCGGTGGCTTTGGTCACCCAGGAAGAGTTTTTCCAGGACGAAGGAAAGAGTCACCAGACCGCCTATAGGGATCGGTAAATAGGAGATGCCTACCCTCACGGACGGCATCTCACCGATGAATTGATTCCAGGTGGTCGCACACAATTTAAAACCCTTCACGGTCATGAACAGGCAGACGATCACCATCAGTATTTGCACCAGCACAGCAACCTTGGAGCGCAGGTGTTTGGGCATGCGCTCCACGGCCATCGCTACGGCCATGTGGGCCCCGGCACGGTAACTGGCGGCGGCACCAAAGAAGGTAAATACCACCATCAACAAAATGGCGGTGGGCTCGGGCCAGCTGGAGCCAGTACCCAGCACGTAGCGGGCAAAAATGCCCCATGGAATGATCAGGGTCATGGTCAGTACCGACAGGCCGGCAATCCCGATACAAACCCGGTACAACATGTCGTTCAAGCGCAGTACGGTATTTTTCATGGGGCTCACCACGCGGCGGAAAACGGGCTGGAGCCCGTCACCGCGGCATTATCGGGCTGACTTATTGAACGGCTTCAATACGCGAGATCAGGTCTTTGTAGTCCGCACCATATTTGTCACGCACTGGCTGAGTCGCGTCGTAGAAGGCTTTTTTCTGTTCTGGGGTGAGGGTGATGAACTCAACTCCACCGGCCTTGAGCTTGGTGATGCTGTCGGCGGTTTTCTTGTCCCAAAGCACGCGTTCTTCAAACTGCGCTTCTCGGGCCAGTTTCTGCACCAGGGCTTGCTGCTCCGGGGTCAGCTTTGCCCAGGTGGACTTGGCCATCACGATGGGCTCGGGCAGGATCAGGTGATCGGTCCAGGTGAAGTATTTGGCGTTCTGGTAGTGGTTGTGTTCAAGAAAGGTGGGCGGGTTGTTCTCTGCGCCATCGATGACGCCTGTCTGCAAGGCGCTGAAGATTTCGCCGGTCGCCATGCCGATGCCATTACCGCCCATGTCGTTAATGGTTTGAATAAATACCGGGTTGCCTTGGACGCGAATTTTCATGCCCTTGAGGTCGCCGATCGCGCGTACTGGTTTCTTGGTGTACAGGTTGCGGGTGCCGCCATCCATCCAGGCGAGTGCGACCATGTTGAATTCGGAGTTGGTGATTTTATCCAGCATCTCCTGGCCGATTTCACCGTCGATGACTTTGCGCATATGGGCCTGATCGCGGAACACGAACGGCAGGTTGAAGGCGTTGGTTTCCGGCACCACGGGGCCGAGGATGCCGAGGCTGACACGGGTCATCTGCACGGCACCGGACTGGAGCTGTTCGACCACTTCTTTCTCTGAACCCAGTACCCCTCCGGCAAACATCTTGAAGGAGATATCGCCGTTACTCTGGGCTTGAAGCTTCTTGCCCATTTCCTGCTCAGCCACCACAGGCGGGTAGCCTGTGGGGTGTACTTCGGCAAATTTGATTTTGATTTCGGCCTGGGCTACGCCTGACAAGCAGAAGGCCAGCGGGAGTGCAGCAATAAGCAGGGTGCGTTTGAAATCCATGGGTCACTCCAAATATTGTTTTTTTTATATCAAGGTGTTGGATCAGCAGTGTCGGCAAGGCAGTCAATTGTTGAATTCGGGCTCCGGCAGCCCCTTGACCCCCGGGCTGAGAGCGAACACGCCCCCAGCCAGCGGTTGGTCGCTGGTATCGCCCACAGGACGAATCGAGGTGACAAACAGGGTGTCCAGATCTGCGCCGCCAAAGGCACACATCGCAGGTTTTTTCACGGGGACGGACAGTGAGCGATCAAGTTTGCCGTCCGGCGTAAAGCGGTGGATCAACCCGGCATCGTTGCCGCAAATCCAGTAACAGCCATCGGCGTCGACAGCAGCGCCGTCGGGGCGACCCGGGTGTTCGGTCATGTCGACAAACAGGCGGCGGTCATGGGGGGTACCGGTATCGGTGTCATAGTCGAAGGCCCAGATTTTCTGTACATCGGGGTGTGAGTCCGAGAGGTACATGGTTTTGCCGTCAGGGCTAAAGGCAAGGCCGTTGGGCACAATAAAACCATCAAGTTGCGCTTTGAGCGGTTCGACCTGGCCTGCGCTGTAGCGGTACATAGCGCCCACCGGTGCCCCTGCGGCCATATTCATGAGCATGGTGCCCGCCCAGAAACGCCCTTGGCGGTCGCAGCGGCCATCGTTAAAACGCATCTCTGGCAGGGCGTGGGTCACGCTGGCCAACAGGCGGCTGTCGAGGCTGCCATCGGCGTGTGGCGTGATAGCAAACAGGCCGTTCTCCATCGCGGCGACCCAGCTGCCATTACCTGCCTGAGCAATGCACGCGAGCATTTGCGAGGTTTGCCAGCTTTGGCTTTTGCCATCGGCGGGGCACCAGCGATGCAAGCGTTTTGCCGGGATATCCACCCAGTAAAGTGCCTGCTGCGCAGTGCTCCAGACCGGGCTTTCGCCGGTGGCGTTGCGTGCATCGAGAATCAGTTCAGCAGTCATGGCGTCTCGATCCTTGTCCGTATTCAGTGTTATGAGCGGGGGCGCGGTTTACTCGTCCCCGAACGGACCTGCCGCAACGAAGGCTCCGCCCTGGTAAACCATGCTCGGATCATTGGCCGCAGGCATCGGCTGGGCCTCGACCTTTTCGCGGAATACTTCTGAGGTGTCGTTGGGCGCAAAGCCCAGGTGCGCGGCGAAACGGTTGTCCCACCACACCTTCAGGTTGTTTGAGGCGCCATAGACCACGGTATGACCAACATTCGGCGTGTACAGCGAGCGCTCGATCAATTGCGTAAGGTCGGCAAAGCTCAGCCAGGTACTCATCATTCGGCGGTTCTGCGGCTCGGGGAACGAGGAGCCGATGCGGATACTGACGGTCTGGATGCCATAGCGATCGAAATAAAAGGTGGCCATGTCTTCGCCATAGGACTTGGACAGCCCGTAATAGCCGTCCGGGCGACGCGGGGAGTGGGCATCCAGGGTTTGATCCTGTTTATAGAACCCGATCACATGGTTGGAACTGGCGAAGATCACGCGCTTGACGCCATGCCGGCGTGCCGCTTCGTAGATATGGAAGATGCCGCTGATATTCGGGCCGAGGATTTCTTCGAACGGACGTTCTACCGAGACCCCGCCGAAGTGCAAAATTGCGTCTACGCCTTCAACCAGTTGGTGAACAGCGTGTTTGTCTGAGAGGTCGCAGAGCTGTATTTCTTCATGGCTGTCGACAGCAGGTGCCATTTGGGCGATATCAGAGAGGCGCAAAACCTTGGCATAGGGCTTCAGGCTTTCGCGTAGTACCTTCCCCAGACCGCCAGCGGCACCGGTGAGAAGAAGGCGATTAAAGGGAATTTGGGCGGTGCGAGTAGTTGGCATCAGATATCCCTGTCTTTCTTGTTATTGTCATCTGTTGTCGTATGACTTGATTGGATTATTCACAGCCATTGCGGTGCTTGTCAATGCAAAATCCGCTGTGGGAGCAAGCCTGCTCGCGATGGTTTCAATCAGTGATGCCATCGCGAGCAGGCTCGCTCCCACAGTCCGAGAGGGCCGCTTAAAGCAACGACAACGGATAGCTGATGAAAATGCGGTTTTCGTCAAACTCGTGAGCGCTGTAGTCGCGACGGATGCTCGCGTTACGCCAGCGCATGTTCAGGTCTTTGAATGTGCCGCTTTGCACGGTGTAGGCCAGTTCTGATTCGCGGCCCCATTCCTTGCCGTCCGTGATGGTGCCGGTGTGGATGTTACTGCCGCTGATGTAGCGGTTCATCATGGTCAGGCCAGGCACCCCAAGCACTGCAAAGTCCAGATCGTGGCGCACTTGCCAGGAGCGTTCCTTGGCCAGGTCGTAGCTGGAGTTGTAGCTATCGTTGGCCAAGGTGCCGCCGCTGGTGCCGTTGACGCGGAACCAGCCATCGTCGCCGCTGATTTTCTGCAGGCCGACATACAGGGTGTTGCCTTTGTATTTGGCCGAAAGCAGGGCGTAGGCGGTTTTGTTGTCCAGATCGCCGGCCAGTTTGTTGCCGTCTTCCTTGCCCCAGAAATAACCCAGGTTCGCGCCCAGGGTCACATCGCCGATGGGCTGGCTGTGCAGGACGTTGAGGAATTGCTGCTGGTAGATATCTTCCAGCTGGGCGTACCACACACCGACTTGTGTGCGCTTTTCGTTGAAGCTGTAATCACCGCCAGCAAAGTTGAAGCGGTCGGAGGTAAAGGCGCCTTTGCCGTTGAGCGACATGTCTTCCATGCTCGCGTCGTTACGCGGGCTGTTGGCGCGGAACTGGCCGCCATAGAGGTTCAGACCGGCGAACTCTTTGGAGGTGATCTGACCACCACGAAAGGTTTGCGGCAAGGAACGACCATCGTCCGAGCGCAGAATCGGCAGTACTGGCATCCATTCGCCGATTTTAAGCTCCGTATTGGAGATTTTGGCTTTGGCCGCGACGCCCAGGCGGCCAAAGTTATCGGCCGGTTCGCCATCGCTGTGGGTCGGCAACAACTGTGTACCGACAGTGCCTTTACCGCCGTCCAGCTTCTGCGAGTAGAGCCCCAGCACATCCACCCCGAAACCGACGGTGCCCTGGGTAAACCCGGACTTGACGTCGAGAATGAAGTTTTGTGTCCACTCTTCAGCTTTGCTTTGCGGATAGTCCGGGTTGGTGTAGTTGCGATTGATGTAGGCGTTACGCAGGGTCAGCGTGGCTTTGGTGTCATCCACAAAACCTTCGGCCATACCGCTTAGCGGCAGGGCCAGGCCCATGCTGCCGAGTCCGAGCAAAACCAGCGATCGGGTGTTTCTAGGATTTTTTTGGCGAACGTGAAGGTCGGGGGCGCAGGTAGGTGTGATCATCCGTGGAGCTCCTTGGACATTATTATTTTTGTTATCTGTTGTCATACAACTGCATGGATTTTTTACAGAGTGTGCACAGGGTTGTCAATGCTGCAGGCACTGCGTTTTTGGTGGCCACGGGCGTAGACAGCTACACTGCGTCCATTCCAGGCACTCGCGGCTTACTGACATGGACGGCACATGAACGAAACAAGTCTTCAACGCAAAACCCTGCTGCTGTTGCTGACCTTGGTCACGATTGCCTTTATCTGGATTTTGCTGCCGTTTTACGGCGCGATTTTTTGGGCAGTAGCGCTGGGAATTCTGTTTGCCCCCATGCAACGCAAGGTACTGCTCAAGTTCAAGGGGCGGCGAAATCTGGCCACCTTTACCACCTTGAGTGTCTGTACGCTGATTGCAATCTTGCCTGTGATCGTCACCACCGCCTTGCTGGTGCAAGAGGTGGCGATGCTCTACAGCGATGTTCAGAGTGGCAAGATCAACGTCGCCAGCTATGTCATGCAGTTCGAAAATATTCTGCCGGTTCATCTGCAGGAGTGGCTTGACCGCTTTGGCCTGAGCAGCATTGACGGGCTCAGCGAGAAAATCGCCAAAGGCGCGTTGGAGGGCAGTCAGTTCTTTGCTACTCAGGTATTCAACTTTGGGCAGAGTACCTTTGAGCTGGTGGTCAGTTTTTTCATCATGCTCTACCTGCTGTACTTCTTTATCCGCGACGGTCAGTCCATGGTGCGCATGATCCGCAATGCCATACCAATGGCCGAGCAGCACAAGCGCTTGTTGCAAGTCACATTGCGGCGCGTGGTCAGGGCTTCGGTCAAAGGCAACCTGGCAGTAGCCGTCACACAAGGTGCGTTGGGCGGGCTGATCTTCTGGCTGCTGGGCATCCATAGCGCGCTGTTCTGGGCGGTGCTGATGATGTTCCTGTCCTTGCTGCCAGCCGTGGGTGCAGGCATCGTCTGGGCGCCGGTGGCGGTTTACTTCCTGATCACGGGTATGGTTTGGGAAGGGGTGGTGCTGGCGCTGTACGGAGTCTTTGTGATTGGGATGGTGGATAACGTGCTGCGCCCGATCATGGTTGGCAAAGACACCAAAATGCCGGATTTCCTGATTTTGATCTCGACCTTGGGCGGCATGGCGATCTTCGGCCTCAATGGCTTTGTGATCGGGCCATTGATTGCCGCCCTGTTCCTGTCCAGTTGGGGATTGTTCAGCGGCACTCGCCGCAAGGTGCGATTGCCTACCGATATCCAGCCCGGCGATTAACGGAAACTGTACGAGACCCCGACGTAGGCACCCATGCCTTCGCCGGGTGTAGAGCGTGCAGCATCTTTGCCAGCGTCGTCATAACCCGGTGTCACCGTAGCTGCGTAGTGCTGATTAGTCAGGTTGCGCAGGTCGAGCCAGGTTTGCCAATCCTGCTTGGGGGAGTTGTAGCCCAACGTTGCGCCAAACAGCATGTAGGACGAGGCGTAGTACGAGTTGGCGTAATCCACCGCCATGCGCGAAGCCACCTGGGTGTTTACCCCGGCATAGAAGCCTTGCGGATGGTCGTAACGGATTTGCCCCTGGTAGTAGTGCTGCGGGATGCCCGGTAGTTTGTTATCACCAAAGCGCGCGTCATCGCGGTAATGGAAATCGCTGAAGGTATAGGCCTGGCGCAGCGAGACTTTACCGATTGCGTCACGCTCCCACAGCAGGCTGTTCAGGCCCGCTTCGAAACCTTGGTGCACGGTCGGGCTGGCGTTGGACTCGCCCACGATCGGTCCCAGGTTTTGCGTTGCCGCTTGCAGTTCAACGGTCAGCAGTTCATGGCGCACGGCCGAGTAATACCAGGCCAGATCCCATTGCCCAATCCATGAATCGCCACGGGTGCCCAACTCCAGGGTTGTGGCGGTCTGATTTTGCAGAGAGATGGGCGTGCTCTGGCGGCCGGTTGCTGCACCGCTGCCGACCGGGAACACAAAAGGCGAACTCCATATCATCGACCAAGGGTGCGGCGGCTCTACCGAGCGACTGAGGTTGCCATACACCTGCAGGTTCGGATTGAACTCATAGCGTAGACCGACCCGAGGCGCATAGTCCCAATCATGCTGACTGACCTTGCCGCCGCTCTCGGGGTAACTCACATCGCTTTCGCGGCGGGTGTAGATCAGCGCCATGCCCGTAGTCAGCCACAAGTCGGGGATCAGCTCCAGATCATTGCTGGCGTGCAGCACGGTGTCCGAACCCTGGTAGCTGAAGTCGCGCATCTTGGTGCCGGGGGCATACGCGGCTGTATTGCCCCGAGGTATACGCACATACTCTGATGCCCCGCTATTGGGCAGGTGTTTGGTATTGCGCAGCCCCACCGTGGTTTTGCTTTCGAGGCCGAACAGGGTGTCGCGGCGCTTGTAGTTCAGCGTGCCGCTGACATCGGTATAAGCCACTTTGAGACGATTCGGACCTTCGCGCAGATCCATCGGGTAGTCGTGATAGACCAGGCCCACTTCCAGTTGTGAGTCGTCATCCAGGTACATCGTGGTCTTGTTGCCCAGCCATGTACTGCCGGGTTGCGGGCGGGTGTAGTCACCGCTTACATAGGCCGGGTTGGCTGCGCGTGGGTGATGCTTGATCTGTTCTTTGGTCACGCGCCCGGCCAGTTCGTTGTCCGTTTCGCGATAGCGCAGGTAGAAGCGGGTTTCCAATTGCGGGCTGAAGCGATAACCGACGTTGGCGGCGATGCCTTTGCTGCTGCCTCGGGTGTGATCCTGATAGCCATCGGTGTCAGAGTCCGTCAACGACACGTAGTAGTCGAGGTCGCCCAACACTTGCCCGGAACTGATCTGACGCTTTTGATAGCCGTAACTACCTGCTTCGTAGCGCACTTGCAGCGGTGCTGCGTCGTAGCCGGTGTGAGTGACGTAGTTGATTGACCCGCCCAGGGCCAGCGAGCCGGTTTCAAAACCGTTGGCACCGCGCAGTACTTCGGCGCGGCTCAGCCACAAGGGTTCGAACAGCTCGTATGGGGTGCCGCCGGGGCCGGTGAGCGGCAGGCCGTCGAACATCACATACAGCCCGGAGCCGTGGGCGCTGGGGGCACGATTGATACCCGAGCCGCGCACCGAGACCTTGGCCCCGTCATTGCCTGCTGATTGCGCATAGATCCCCGGCTGGTAAGCCAGGACATCGGCATTGCTGGCAGTGCGGCCGCTCTCGACGCGGGTCATGTCGATCAGGTTGCTGGCGCCTGGGATCTCATTGAGCGCGTTTTGAGCGGCTTGCAGCTCGCTGCTTTCTTCGCTGCGCACCTGCACTTCGCCCAGCTCCAGGGTACTGCCGTAGGCGGGGGCGGTGCAGATCAGCGCCAAAGGTAAAAGTGAAGAAAGGGCAGGACGCATTAATGGAACTTCCAGATCGATGGGCGGGCGGCGCGCCAGCCTATACAAGCCCGGAATCACTCGCAACTGTCACGGGCTGCAATCCAGTTGTGGGAGCGAGCCTGCTCGCGATGCTACAAGCTCACGTTTTTTCGGGATTTTTCGCACATGTTTGGCAATTGCTGGGGCCTGGTGCGGGGCCTATAGTCGGTGCTCGCCGATAAGGCGACCGGGTTTGGCGACCTGGAATAGCATTTAGTTAGCATGCGGTTGTTATATATGGCAGAGCGTGTATTTTGCTCTCGTTGCTATATGGCAGCTGTACGTGGGAGATCTTCGAGTCTGCCGGGTTTTCCTAAATGTTACCGGTTCGCCAACCCGCGTACAGTGGCCACCTTTTTTTGTTTGGCGACGAAAACAGTTGGTTCAAATTCGACATTTAGGAGTTTGATTAATGACTGGTTCATCGTTTATTCCGCTCACAGCCATCGACTGCACCATCCCCGCCTTATTGATTGATCGTAATGCCCCACTCGATGTACTTCATGCCAACGCAGCCGCCCGTGTTCTGGCTGTGACCCAACTGATGGAAATGTTCTCCAGCCGCGAAATGCAGCAGGCCGACTCTATTGACCTCAAGCATCTGGCCACGGTTGCGGCGCAATTGCTGCGTGATGGGTGTGACCTGTTGGATGTACTGGGTTGGCGTTTGCGGCCTGCTTGATCTTGTCTGTTTAACAGATGTGTTGAGTACATATCCGGCATTCGCGTTTAACTGGAATATCGGTTTCGCCCTTACGGCGAGGCACTTTTTCCAGACGCCGAAAAAGTACCCAAAAAGGCTTGCCCCGGTGTACGGCCTCCCTGTTTTGTTCACGTGTACTGCGCAATCTCCTGTAGCAGCTGCCGAAGGAACGAGGCTGCGTTCGGTTGCGAAGCGACCGTAAAACCTGAGTCCGGGATTTACCTGAATGAGCGCAGTGTCCGGCTTTGACGACGGCTGCGCCGCCGAACGCAGCCTCGTTCCTTCGGCAGCTGCTACAGGGTTTTGCGCAAGGTTCTGTGGTTTTTGCTTTTGCTGTAGCCACACGGTTGTCCAAACAACGCGAATGCCCCTCACATAAGGCCGAAACCAATATTTCAGTTAGACACAAATGCCGGATATGTACGCGGTGGGCCAGTTGTTTTACGTCTGTAACACCGGGCGAAGGATCAACAAAAAACCCCGTGAAGGCCAGGCCTTCACGGGGTTTTGGGTACAGCAACTAGCGCTTAGCCAACCAGGCCCAGCGTTGCACGTTGTACCAGTTCCAGCATTGGCTGCGGGTAGACACCCAGGAAGAACACCATTACCGAAACCGCCAGCAACATTACGCCGCCGGCTTTTTGTTCCCAGTTCAGCGGAGCATCGTGGCGATGCAGTTTCGGCTCAACCAGGTACAGGGTCACCATCACACGCAGGTAGTAGAACACGCCAATGGCGCTACCCAGGATCAGGGAACCAACCAGCCACCATTGATGAGCTTCAACACCGGTCGCAATGATGTAGAACTTGCCGATAAAGCCAGCGGTCAGCGGGATACCCGCCAGCGACAGCATCATCACGGTCATCACCGCCGTCAGGTACGGACGACGCCAGAACAGGCCGCGGTACTCGTACAGCGCATCAGCGTCACGGCCTTTGTACGGCGAGGACATCAGAGTGATCACACCAAATGCACCCAGGCTGGTCAGCACGTAGGTGATCAGGTACACGCCAATCGCTTCCATGGCCATGCCTTTGCTCGCCACCAGGGCGATCAGCAGGTAGCCGAAGTGGGCGATGGACGAGTAACCCAGCAGACGCTTGAGGTTGTTCTGGGTCAGGGCCAGCAAGTTACCGAACAGGATCGAGGCAATCGCGATCACGCTCAGTACGTCGCTCATCACGCCGGTAGTCGCCGAAGGCGTGATCTGGAACAGACGCACCATCACCGCAAACACCGCTACTTTTGACGCAGTAGCCAGGAACGCGGCAACCGGCGCCGGAGCACCTTCGTACACGTCTGGAGTCCAGAGGTGGAAAGGCACCAGCGACAGTTTGAATGCCAGGCCGACGAACATCATGCCCAGACCCAGCTGTGCCAGTGGCGCAGGTACGCCAGTGGCTGCCAGGGCGTGACCGATACCGCTGAAGCTCAGGCTGCCAGCTTCGGCGTACAGCAGCGCCATACCGAACAACAGGAACGCAGAGCCAGCGGCCGACAGCACCATGTACTTGATGCCGGCTTCCAGCGAACGCTTGTTGAAGAAGGCATATGCCACCAGACCGTAAACCGGTACAGAGAGCAGCTCCAGACCGATAAACAAGCCAGCCAGGTGTTGCGCGCTGACCAGCACGATACCGCCGGTCGCAGCCAGTAGCATCAGCAGGTACAGCTCTTCACGGTTACCGGGGTAACCCGTGCCGCCTTCACCCAGATAGGCGTGAGCCAGGGTGACGCAAGCCAGGGTGGAAGCCAGGATCAGCCCGATATACAGATAGGCGAAGTTGTCCATCATCAACAGCGGGGTGACAGCCAGTGGAGCAACTTTCAACGCCGGGAAGATTGACAGCAGTGCCAGGTTAAGACCCGCCACCGAAAGCAGGAAGGTCTGTGAGTGGTTGCGGCGCCACGCGATTGCCAGCATCACCACAACAACGGTGAGGCTGGTAATCAGCAGTGGAGCAAGCGCGATAAAGTGTTGGATCGTGAATTCCATAGCGCTCTTACCGGGCCGAAGCGAGTTGAGTGAAGGCGGTGCCGAGCCATTGCTGCACACCATGCATGGTCGCAGCGGAGGTATCGAGGAACGGTTGTGGGTACACGCCGATAAACACCAGCAATACCGCCAGACCGAGCACCATGATCAGTTCACGTGCATCCATGCCGGCCAGTACAGCGTCGGACTTGGATGGGCCGAAATAGGCGCGGTGAATCATGATCAGCGAGTAGACCGAACCAAACACCAGACCGGTCGTTGCAATCGCCGTAACCCAAGGGAAGCTGGCGAACGAGCCCATCAGGATCAGGAATTCGCCGACAAAGTTACCGGTGCCCGGCAAGCCTAGCGACGCGGCAGCAAAGAACAGGCTGATGGCCGGCAGGTAAGCAATCTTGGACCACAAGCCACCCATTTCACGCATGTCACGGGTATGCAGGCGTTCGTACAGTTGGCCGCTAAGGATAAACAGCGCCGCTGCCGAAACACCGTGAGCCAGCATCTGCATCACCGCACCTTGCAGTGCAAGCTGGCTGCCGGAGTAGATACCGATCAGCACGAAGCCCATGTGCGAAACGCTGGAGAATGCGATCAGACGCTTGATATCGGTTTGTGCGAAGGCCAGGAACGCGCCGTAGAAAATCCCGATCAGACCCAGGGTCATGGCAATCGGCGCAAACTCGGCCGATGCATTCGGGAACAGCGGCAGGGCGAAACGCAGCAGACCATAAGCAGCGGTCTTCAACAGGATACCGGCCAAATCGACCGAACCTGCGGTCGGTGCCTGTGCGTGAGCATCCGGCAACCAGGAGTGGAACGGTACAACCGGCAGCTTCACGGCAAAGGCAATGAAGAAGCCCAGCATCAGGATGTACTCGGTGGTGAGTGACATCTTGGTTTTCAGCAACTCGGCGTAGCTGAAGGTAATCACGCCGGTGCTGTTGAAGTTGACTAGCACCAGACCCAGGATCGCCACCAGCATGATCAGGCCGGAAGCCTGAGTGAAGATGAAGAACTTGGTCGCGGCGTAGATACGTGTTTTCTTGCCGTCAGACGAACTGTGACCCCAGAGCGCGATGAGGAAGTACATCGGCACCAGCATCATTTCCCAGAAGAAGAAGAACATGAACAGGTCGATGGCGAGGAACACGCCAACCACGCCGCCCAGGATCCACATCAGGTTCAAGTGGAAGAAGCCCACGTGACGCTGAATTTCTTTCCAGGAACACAGGACCGACAGCACACCGAGCAAGCCGGTCAGCAGGATCATCAGCAGCGACAGGCCGTCCAGCGCCAGGTGCACGCTGATACCGAAGCGTGCAATCCAGGTGTGCTGGAACTCAAGCGCCCAGGTCGGATCGGCGCCAGGCTGTGGCGCAAATGAGTAGTTCCCCTGAGACCACAGCCAAAGGCCGAGGGCAAGCTCAAGGGACATGGTCAGCAATGCAATCCAGCGGGGCAGGGTGGAGCCGAAACGCTCACCCAGCCAGCACAGGAGGCCGCCGATAAAGGGGATCAGGATTAGCCAAGGCAGAATCATGACGGGCTCAATTCCTTTCGCAAAGTCGAAGGTTCATATCAGACCGCTACCAGTACGATGGCGCCCATGACCAGTACAGCACCGGCGGCCATGGATGCAGCGTACCAACGCAGTTGACCGGTTTCGCTGCGGCTCAGGGCGTTATGCCCGGCCTTGGCCATCTTCGGGATCAAACCAATGGTCTGGTCCAGAGGATCTTTGGCCAGCAAGCGGCAGATCAACAGATACGGTTTGACGAACAGTTTGTCGTACAGCCAGTCGAAGCCCCAGGCAGCGAACCACCAGGCCGACAGGAAGCGACCGATGCCGCTGTTGGCGACTGCGGTTACAAAGCGACGCTTGCCCAGGTACAGCAGGGCGGCGAGCAGGATACCGGCCAGGGCGATGGCACCCGAGGCGATTTCCAGGCTGTGCTTGGCTTCACCGCCAGCATGGCCAACGCTTTGTGGCAGAACACCAGCCAGTGGCGGAGTGATCATGGCGCCGATAAAGGTCGACAGTACGATCAGCACGCTCAGTGGCAGCCAGTAGGTAACGCCGTGGCCCGCGTGGGCTTCAGTCTTGGCTTCACCGTGGAACGTGATGAAGATCAGGCGGAAGGTGTACAGCGAGGTCATGAACGCACCGACCAGACCGGCATACAGCAGTTCGTTGTTACCGCTGGCGAAGGCTTCCCAAAGAATTTCGTCCTTGGAGTAGAAACCGGCCGTCAGCAATGGCAAGGCAGACAGTGCCGCGCCACCGACGATAAAGCTGGCGTAGGCCAATGGCAGTTTTTTCCACAGGCCGCCCATCTTGAAGATGTTCTGCTCGTGATGGCAGGCAACAATCACCGCACCGGAAGCAAGGAACAGCAGGGCCTTGAAGAAGGCGTGGGTCATCAGGTGGAAGATCGCGCCGTCCCAGGCACCCACGCCCAATGCCAGGAACATGTAGCCAATCTGGCTCATGGTCGAGTAGGCAAGGATACGTTTGATGTCGGTTTGTACCAGTGCGGCAAAACCGGCCAGTACCAGGGTCACACCGCCGACGATGCCGACCAGGTGCAGTACGTCAGGCGCCAGAGTGAACAGGCCGTGGGTACGTGCAATCAGGTAAACACCGGCCGTTACCATGGTCGCGGCGTGGATCAGTGCCGAAACCGGTGTAGGACCGGCCATTGCATCTGCCAGCCAGGTTTGCAGCGGCAGTTGCGCAGATTTACCCACAGCGCCGCCCAGCAGCATCAGGGTGGCCAGCACGATCCAGAAATCACCGGCCTGGAACTTCTGCGGTGCCAGAACCAGCAGCTCTTGAATATTCAGCGTGCCCAGTTGCTGGAACAGGATAAACAGGCCGATGGCCAGGAACACGTCGCCGACACGGGTCACGATAAAGGCTTTAAGTGCGGCGTTACCGTTGTTGCGGTTGCTGTAGTAGAAACCGATCAACAGATACGAGCACAGGCCCACGCCTTCCCAGCCGAAGTACACGAACAACAGGTTATCGGCCAGGATCAGGAACAGCATGCTGGCGATAAACAGGTTGGTGTAGGCGAAGAAACGCGAGTAGCCGTCTTCACCGCGCATGTACCAGGAGGCAAATACGTGGATCAGAAAGCCCACACCGACGACCACACCCAGCATGGTCACCGACAAGCCGTCCAGGTGCAGGGCGAAGTTGGGTTTGAAATCACCCACCGACATCCACTGCCACAGCACTTGCGTGAACTGACCGCCTTCAGGCGGCGACACGTTGAATTGCCAAATCACAAACGCGGCCACGATGGCCGACAGGCCAATGGAGCCGACGCCGATCACGGCCGAGAGGTTTTCGCTGAAGCGTCCACGGGAGAACGACAGCAGCAAAAAGCCGAGCAGGGGGAATACGAAAGTCAGAAAGAGAAGGTTCATCCGCGCATCTCACTGGCAGCATCGATATCAAGCGTATGGAAGCGGCGATACAGCTGCAGCAGGATCGCCAGGCCAATACTGGCCTCAGCGGCTGCCAGGGTGATCACCAGGATGAACATGACTTGCCCATCCGGCTGCGCCCAGCGTGCACCGGCAACGATGAAGGCCAGTGCAGCGGCGTTCATCATGATTTCCAGACTCATCAATACGAAGAGAATGTTGCGACGTACCATCAGGCCAACCAGACCGAGGCAGAACAGGATGCCGGCCACTGCCAGTCCATGTTCGAGAGGTATTCCTGGCATCTTATTGCTCCTTCGCCTCAGTACGGCCCAAGTGGAACGCCGTCACAGCTGCAGCAAGCAGCAGCATCGAGGCGAGTTCGACCACCAGCAGATACGGACCGAACAGGCTGATGCCCACGGCTTTAGCATCGATGGTGGTTTGACCGATTGCAGCACCGCTCTGGTGAGCGAACAGCACGTACAGCAGTTCGGCCAGCAGCAGGGCGGACAAAATGGTTGGCCCGATCCAGATCCCCGGCTTGAGCCAATGGCGTTCTTGCGTCACCGAGGCAGGGCCTTGGTTGAGCATCATCACCACGAACACAAACAGCACCATGATGGCACCGGCGTAGGCGATCACTTCGAGCACACCGGCAAACGGTGCGCCCAGGCTAAAGAACGTCATCGCCACGGCAATCAGCGAAATAATCAGGTAGAGCAGGGCGTGCACAGGGTTGGTGTTGGTGATCACGCGTAGCGTGGACACGACAGCGACACCCGATGCGAAATAGAAAGCGAATTCCATCGTTCTTCCTTAAGGCAGCAAGCTCTTCACGTTGATCGGCTCGGCTTCGTTCTGGGCAGCGCCTTTCGGCTTGCCTTCAACGGCCATACCAGCAACACGATAGAAGTTGTAATCAGGGTTCTTACCGGGACCGGAGATCAGCAGATCTTCTTTCTCGTACACCAGATCCTGACGTTTGAACTCGGCCATCTCGAAATCCGGAGTCAGCTGGATTGCGGTGGTCGGGCAGGCTTCCTCACACAAACCGCAAAAAATGCAGCGTGAGAAGTTGATGCGGAAGAACTCCGGGTACCAACGGCCATCTTCGGTTTCGGCTTTTTGCAGCGAGATGCAGCCAACCGGGCACGCTACGGCGCACAGGTTACAGGCTACACAACGCTCTTCACCGTCCGGGTCGCGGGTCAGGACAATTCGGCCACGGTAACGCGGTGGCAGATAGACCGGTTCTTCCGGGTATTGCAGCGTGTCACGCTTGCGGAAGGCATGGCCAAACACCATCACCAAGCTGCGAAGCTGGGTGTAGGTGCCATGCACGATGTCAAACAGGTACTTGAACATGGGTCTCTATCCTCACTGAACCGCGCCGGCAGGCGTGTTTAACAACACGACTGCGGCGGTCACCAGCAAATTGATCAGGGTCAGCGGCAGGCAGAACTTCCAGCTGAAGTCCATCACTTGGTCATACCGTGGGCGCGGAATAGAAGCGCGCAGCAGGATGAAGATCATGATGAAAAACGCGGTCTTCAGGGCGAACCAGATAAACGGGATCTGCGGCAGGATGCCGAAAGGCCCGTGCCAGCCACCGAAGAACAAAGTCACCAGCAACGCCGAGATCAACACGATCCCGATGTATTCACCGACGAAGAACATGCCCCATTTCATGCCGGCGTATTCAATGTGGTAACCATCGGCCAGTTCCTGTTCTGCTTCCGGCTGGTCGAACGGGTGACGGTGAGTCACGGCGACGCCAGCGATGAAGAAGGTCAGGAAACCGAAGATCTGCGGAATGATGAACCACAGGTTCTGCGCTTGATATTCAACGATGTCGCGCATGTTGAACGAGCCAACCTGCACCACGATGCCCATCAGCGCCAGGCCCATGAACACTTCGTAGGACACGGTTTGCGCCGAGGCACGCAAGGCACCCAGCAACGCGAACTTGTTGTTGCTCGACCAGCCTGCGAACAGCACCGCATAGACCGACAGACCGGCCATGGCGAAGAAGAACAGGATGCCGATGTTCAGATCCGCCACGCCCCAGGTCGGGGTGATCGGGATAATCGCGAAGGCGATCAGCAAAGCGCTCATGGCCACGACCGGTGCCAGGGTGAAAATCACCTTGTCGGCAAACGGCGGGGTCCAGTCTTCCTTGAAGAACATCTTGATCATGTCGGCTGCGATCTGGAACGCGCCAAACGGGCCCACGCGGTTCGGACCGTAACGGTCTTGCCACAGGGCCAGCAGGCGACGTTCAACCCAGCTCAGCAGCGCGCCGCAAACCACTACGGCGAGCAGGATTACCACGGCTTTGAGCACCGAGATAATCACGTCGATCACTTCAGGCGTAAACCAGGTCATTGGGCTGCCTCCTGCAAACCGTCAACGGTAAGGCCAAAGATCGCAGGCGGAATACCTGCCAGGCCAGCAGGCAATGCCACCAGGCCTGAACCCAGCTCTTCATTGATGCGCAGCGGCAGACGCAGGGTCACACCGGCAACGTTGAGGCTGAGCAGGGCGCCATCATTCACACCCAGGCGGTCGGCTTCGGCTTTGGCCAATGCGATGTAAGCGGCTGGAATGCGTTCCTGAACCGGCGCGGCCTTGGAAGAGTTCTCTTCGCTGCCCAGCAGGTGGAAGAACGGCACGACTTGCCAGGTGCCGCGTGCCGGGTTGAAAGCGCCCGGAATGTTGGCGGACCAGTTCAGCGAATCACCTTTGCTTTCGATCAGGCGGGTGCCTGGGTCGCCAGCGCGGATATGACCACCGACTTCGTCCTGGAACTTGTTCCACGCTTGTGGCGAGTTCCAGCCCGGCGACCAGGCGAACGGCACTTGTTGGCGCGGTTCGACGGAGCCTGAGTAACCTTCCATGGAGTAGGCGAACGCGGTGTCCGGATCTTGTGGGGTGCGTGGCTCGTGCACGCTGATATTGGCGCGCATTGCGGTACGGCCACTGTAACGCAGCGGTTCGCGAGCCAGCTTCATGCCTTTGATACGGAACGCAGCAGACGGCGCGGCATCAACGATGCGGGCGAGTGCAGGTGTGCTCGCAGCAGTGGCTTGAGTCACGTGGTCGAGCAGAGTCCAGTCAACCGGCTTGTTCAGCAGGGTGCTGCGCAGGGCATGCAACCAGCGCCAGCCTTCGTGAACCAGGATGCTGGCGTCCAGGTAAGTCGGGTCGAACACCTGGAAGAAGCGCTGGGCGCGGCCTTCCTGGCTGACCAGAGTACCGTCGCCTTCAGCGAAGCTGGCAGCCGGCAGCACCAGATCGGCACGGTCGGTGGTGGCAGTCTTCTGGTGGTCAGCAACGATGACTACTTTGGCAGCGTCCAGAGCAGCATTGACCTTGACGGCGTCAACGCGAGTGAACAGGTCGTTTTCCAGTACCACGATGGCGTCGGCTTTACCGTCGATCACCGCTTGCAGGGCGGCGTCTACCGAGTCGCCGCCGAGCATGGCCAGGCCGAGGCTGTTGGCTTCCGGCACGACCAGGCTGATGGAACCGGCTTTCTCGCGCAGGTGCAGGGCCTTGGCGATATTGCCTGCGGCTTCGATCAGGGCTTTGGAGCCCAGCGAAGTACCGGCAATGATCAGTGGGCGCTTGGCCGCGAGCAACGCGTCAGCGATACGCTTGGCCAGTTCCAGTGCTTCAGCATCCAGACCGGTAACGGCAGGTGCGCTGGCATCAATGGCGTGGGCCACGGCGAAACCGATGCGGGCCAGGTCGTCTGGAGCGGCGTGAACGCATTCTTCAGCCACGTCGTCGAGCTTGGTTTCAGCCAGGCTGGCGATAAACAGCGGGTTCAGCGCGTGCTGGCCGATGTTTTTCACCGCGGCGTCTAGCCAAGGCTGAACGCGCATGGCGTCAGCCATGTCTTCAGCCTTGCCCTTGACCGATTGACGCAGCGACAGCGCCATACGGGCAGCGGTCTGGGTCAGGTCTTCACCGAGGACGAAAATAGCGTCGTGATCTTCGATCTCGCGCATGTTCGGCACTGGCAGTGGGCTGTCTTTGAGAACTTGCAGCACCAGACGGATGCGCTCCAACTCACCGGCTTCGATGCCGGAGTAGAAGTGCTCGGCGCCGACCAGTTCGCGCAACGCATAGTTGCTTTCGAGGCTGGCGCGTGGCGAACCGATACCGACGATGTTGCGACCGCGCAGCAGGTCAGCGGCTTTATCCAGTGCAGCGTCGAGGCTCAGCTTGGTGCCGTCTGCCAGCAATGGCTGACGTGGGCGATCTGTGCGGTTGACATAGCCATAGCCGAAACGGCCACGGTCACACAGGAAGTACTGGTTAACCGAACCGTTGAAGCGGTTTTCGATACGGCGCAGCTCGCCATAACGCTCGCCCGGGCTGATGTTGCAGCCGCTGGAGCAACCGTGGCAGATGCTTGGCGAGAACTGCATGTCCCACTTGCGGTTGTACCGCTCGGAGTGGGTTTTGTCAGTAAACACGCCAGTCGGGCAGACTTCGGTGAGGTTGCCCGAGAACTCGCTTTCAAGCACGCCGTCTTCAACGCGACCGAAGTACACGTTGTCATGGGCGCCAAATACACCGAGGTCAGTGCCGCCAGCGTAGTCTTTATAGAAGCGTACGCAGCGATAGCAGGCGATGCAGCGGTTCATTTCGTGGGAAATGAACGGGCCCAGTTGCTGGTTCTGGTGGGTACGCTTGGTGAAGCGATAACGGCGCTCGTTGTGGCCGGTCATCACGGTCATGTCTTGCAGGTGGCAGTGACCGCCTTCTTCGCACACGGGGCAGTCGTGCGGGTGGTTGGTCATCAGCCATTCAACGACGCTGGCGCGAAACACTTTCGCTTCTTCGTCGTCAATGGAGATCCAGCTACCGTCGGTGGCCGGGGTCATGCACGACATGACGATCCGACCACGCTTGTCGTTCTCGTCGGTGTACTGCTTGACGGCGCATTGGCGGCAAGCGCCAACACTGCCCAAGGCAGGGTGCCAGCAGAAATACGGGATATCGAGGCCTAGCGACAGACACGCCTGTAACAGGTTGTCTGCCCCATCGACTTCGAGATCTTTGCCGTCTACGTGGATAGTGGCCATGGTTCAAAGGTCTTCGTTGGCCCGGTGTCAGCGGGCGTGGCTAATGGAATCTTGTTATGTGTTCGAAACAACTCAGCCTTACGGCGTTATCGAACGATCAGAGAGCGGCACGGACCGCTCTCCTTCAGAACGTTACGCGCCGATAACAATCGGGCGTGCCAGAGGTGGAACCCCAGGTTTTGCTTGCGCAATACCGGCTTCGAACTCTGGACGGAAATACTTGATCGCGCTGCCCAATGGCTCCACGGCACCCGGTGCGTGAGCACAGAACGTCTTGCCAGGGCCGAGGAAACCGACCAGACCCAGCAGGGTCTCGATATCGCCGGGCTGACCTTCGCCGTGTTCGATCGCCATCAGGAGCTTGACGCTCCATGGCAGACCATCACGGCAAGGGGTGCAGAAACCGCACGATTCGCGAGCAAAGAACTGTTCCATGTTGCGCAGCAAAGACACCATGTTGACGCTGTCGTCGACGGCCATGGCCAGACCAGTACCCATACGGGTGCCGACCTTGGCGATGCCACCGGCGTACATTTGTGCGTCCAGGTGCTCCGGCAGCAGGAAGCCCGTACCGGCGCCGCCTGGCTGCCAGCACTTGAGCTTGAAGCCGTCACGCATGCCACCGGCGTAGTCTTCGAACAGCTCGCGAGCGGTGACGCCGAACGGCAGTTCCCACAGGCCAGGGTTCTTCACTTTGCCGGAGAAGCCCATCAGCTTGGTGCCGTGGTCTTCGCTGCCTTCGCGGGCGAGGGATTTGTACCAGTCAACGCCGTTGCCAATGATGGCCGGTACGTTGCACAGGGTTTCAACGTTGTTCACGCAGGTCGGCTTGCCCCATACGCCCACAGCGGCCGGGAAAGGCGGCTTGGAACGCGGGTTGGCGCGACGGCCTTCGAGGGAGTTGATCAGTGCGGTTTCTTCACCGCAGATGTAACGCCCGGCGCCGGTGTGAACGATCAGTTCGAAGTCAAAGCCCGAACCGAGGATGTTCTTGCCCAGCAGGCCTGCCGCCTTGGCTTCTTCGACAGCACGGCGCAGGTGCACGGCAGCGGTGGTGTATTCGCCACGCAGGAAGATATAGCCGCGGTAGGTTTTCAGTGCACGGGCACTGATCAGCATGCCTTCGATCAGCAGATGGGGCAGTTGCTCCATCAGCATGCGGTCTTTCCAGGTATTGGGTTCCATTTCATCAGCGTTACACAGCAGGTAACGGATGTTGATGGATTCGTCTTTAGGCATCAGCCCCCACTTCACGCCCGTGGGGAAGCCCGCGCCGCCGCGACCCTTTAGGCCCCCGTCTTTCACGGTCTGGACGATATCGTCCTGAGACATGTCAGCGAAGGCTTTGCGAGCGGCTGTGTAACCGTCCTTGGCCTGGTACTCGTCGAGCCAAACGGCCTCGCCGTCGTCACGCAGACGCCAGGTCAGGGGGTGGGTTTCTGCCGAACGCTTGATCAGGTTGGCAGGGCCGAAAGAAGTCAGACTCATGGGTAGGCCTCCAGCAACGTGGCGACGCCAGCAGGCTGCACATCACCGAATGTGTCGTCGTCGATCATCAACGCCGGCGCCTTGTCGCAGTTGCCCAGGCAGCACACTGGCAGCAGCGTGAAGCGGCCGTCAGCAGTGGTCTGGCCCAGGCCGATGCCCAGCTTGTTCTGGATTTCGCCGACCACTGATTCGTGGCCGCCGATGTAGCAGACCATGCTGTCGCACACACGAATGACGTGGCGGCCAACGGGCTGGCGGAAGATCTGGCTGTAGAACGTGGCCACGCCTTCAACGTCGCTGGCAGGGATGCCCAGCAGTTCGCCGATGGCGTAAATGGCACCGTCCGGCACCCAGCCGCGTTCCTTCTGAACGATCTTCAGGGCTTCGATCGACGCTGCGCGTGGATCTTCGTAGTGATGCATCTCGTGCTCGATGGCCGAGCGCTCGGTTTCGCTCAGGGCGAAACGGTCTGTCTGGATAAGCGTGCTGTTCATGCTTAGCGGTCCACGTCGGCCATAACGAAATCGATACTACCCAGGTACGCAATCAAGTCCGCGACCATTTCACCTTTGATCACCGAAGGGATCTGCTGCAGGTGCGGGAAGCTTGGAGTACGAATCCGGGTGCGGTAGCTCATGGTGCCGCCATCGCTCGTCAGGTAATAACTGTTGATACCCTTGGTCGCTTCAATCATCTGGAAGGATTCGTTGGCCGGCATTACCGGGCCCCACGAAACTTGCAGGAAGTGCGTGATCAAGGTCTCGATGTGCTGCAGCGTGCGCTCTTTAGGTGGCGGCGTGGTCAGCGGGTGATCCGCCTTGTACGGGCCAGCTGGCATGTTGCGCATGCACTGCTCGATGATTTTCAGGCTCTGGCGCATTTCTTCGACACGCACGATGCAGCGATCGTAGGCATCGCCGTTGGCCGCCAGCGGGACTTCGAATTCGAAGTTCTCGTAGCCGGAGTACGGGCGTGCTTTACGGATGTCGAAATCGCAACCGGTCGAACGCAGGCCAGCACCGGTGACGCCCCATTCCAGGGCCTCTTTGGTGTTGTAGGCGGCAACGCCGATGGTACGACCACGCAGGATGCTGTTATCCAAAGCGGCTTTTTGGTACTCGTCCAGACGCTTTGGCATCCAGTCGATGAATTCCTTGACCAGGCGTTCCCAGCCGTTCGGCAGGTCGTGTGCAACGCCGCCGATGCGGTACCAGGCCGGGTGCAGACGGAAGCCGGTGATGGCTTCGATCACTTTGTAAGCGCGCTGACGGTCGGTGAAGGTGAAGAACACCGGAGTCATGGCGCCCACGTCCTGGATGTAAGTCCCCAGGAACAGCAGGTGGCTGGTGATACGGAAGAACTCGGCCATCATGATGCGGATGGTATCGACCCGGTCCGGCACCTTGATCCCGGCGAGTTTCTCAACCGAGAGCACGTACGGCAGGTTGTTCATCACGCCGCCGAGGTAGTCGATACGGTCGGTGTACGGGATGAAGCTGTGCCAGGACTGGCGTTCGGCCATTTTCTCGGCGCCACGGTGGTGGTAGCCGACGTCTGGCACGCAGTCGACGATTTCTTCACCGTCCAGCTGCAGGATGATACGGAAGGCGCCGTGAGCCGAAGGGTGGTTCGGACCCAGGTTGAGGAACATGTAGTCCTCGTTCTCGCCGGAACGCTTCATGCCCCAGTCTTCAGGACGGAAGCGCGCAGCTTCCTCTTCCAGTTGCACTTTGGCCAGGGTCAGGCTGTATGGGTCGAACTCGGTGGCACGGGCCGGGAAGTCCTTGCGCAGCGGGTGACCTTCCCAGGTCGGCGGCATCATGATGCGCGACAGGTGCGGGTGGCCTTTGAAGTCGATGCCGAACATGTCCCAGACTTCGCGCTCGTACCAGTTGGCGTTCGGCCAGATACCGGTCACGGTCGGTACGCTGAGGTCGCTCTCGGACAAGGCGACCTTGATCATTACGTCACTATTACGCTCAAGCGACATCAGGTGATAGAAGACGGTGAAGTCTGCACCCGATGGCAGGCCCTGACGCTTGGTGCGCAGACGTTCGTCTACACCGTGCAAGTCATAGAGCATGACGTAAGGTTTTGGCAGGTTACGCAGGAAGGTCAGGACTTCAACCAGTTTTGCGCGGGTAACCCAAAGCACCGGCATGCCGGTGCGTGTGGCCTGGGCGGTGAACGCTTCAGGGCCAAAACGGGTGTTCAGTTCGACAACCACATCTTGGTCGTCAGCCTTGTAAGGCGGGATGTACAGAGCGGAGCCTGTAGTCATGGTTTTTTATCGCTTTCGGTCAACGTAAAGAATGAAGCCAGGGTTTCGTTCTATGGATAGAAACGGCGCTGGATCAAACTTCGTCGGGGCTGCGCAGGTTGGTTACCTGAATACGCTGTTCGCGGCGCTGTTCCTTTTGGGACGGCATCTCGGCGCGGTAAACGCCTTGGTCACCGACAACCCAGGAAAGTGGGCGACGCTCCTGGCCAATCGACTCTTGCAAGAGCATTAAGCCTTGCAGAAAAGCCTCTGGGCGGGGTGGGCAGCCTGGCACGTAAACGTCCACGGGCAGGAACTTGTCGACCCCTTGAACCACGGAGTAGATGTCGTACATGCCGCCGGAGTTGGCGCAAGAACCCATGGAGATAACCCATTTAGGCTCAAGCATTTGCTCATACAGACGCTGAATGATCGGCGCCATCTTGATGAAGCAAGTACCGGCAATAACCATGAAATCCGCCTGACGCGGCGATGCCCGGATAACTTCGGCGCCAAAGCGCGCGATGTCGTGGGGCGCCGTGAAGGCGGTGGTCATTTCCACGTAGCAGCACGAAAGGCCGAAGTTGTACGGCCACAGGGAGTTTTTACGCCCCCAGTTGACCGTGCCGTTCAGCACGTCTTCGAGTTTGCCCATGAAAATGTTTTTGTGGACTTGATCTTCTAACGGATCGGCAACGGTTTCCCGTGTGCCGATCGGGTATTGCTCGTTAGGAGCATCCGGGTCGATCCTGGTGAGTTCGTATTGCATTGCCAAAGCCTCATTGTTTCAGCTTGGCCTGCCGCTTACGACGAGCTTCCGGTGCCCAATCAAGAGCACCCACCCGAAATAGGTAGACAAGGCCTGCCAACAGAATTGCTATGAAAACGAGAGCTTCGACGAATCCGGTCCAGCCGCTTTCGCGAACAGACACAGACCATGCAAAGAGAAAGAGGGCTTCGATATCGAAGATCACGAACAGCATCGCGACCAGATAGAATTTGGCTGAGAGCCGCAAGCGGGCGCCACCGGTAGGTAGCATGCCGGACTCGAACGGTTCGTTTTTACTGCGCCCCCAGGCTTTTGACCCGAGGAGGCTGGAAACACCGAGCATGAAGGCACAAAGGCCGACAACACCGAGAAGGAAAATGGCAAAGCCCCAGTTGTGGGCTATGAGTCCTGTCGCTTCGGGCATGCTGGAAATCCTTAACAGAGAGCAAAGGTCTCTGAGCTTGAAAAGGTAATAAAGCAGTGACGTTATGTCGCAGTGCTATTGATTGCCGGGATTTTATGGCTAAACACCCAGCAAGTAAATTTTCTAAGATGAATTAATTCAGTCCTTTAGTGGTATGGCCTTCCTTGAATGTGCTGTAGGCCTTGTGGTCCGGGCATTACAGCGTGTTTCAGGGAATATCTTTTACAGGGCTGGTAATCAACAACAGCAACTCTAAATGATAATCAATACTGTTTAAGTGTGTTGCCTTGCGTCGGGTTGGTTGAAGTTGGCTTATATATGCGCAGTTAGCAAGTTTTGAACTTGGCTTTGTAGCGCGGTTTTTATTTTGAGGCATGGATCTGGGTCAAGTTTTTGTCGAAGGTGAGGAGGTTCTGTAGCAGCTGGCGAAGGAACGAGGCTGCGTTCGGCGGCGGAGCCGTCGTAAAACCTGATACCGCAGTGGGTCAGACAAACCCGGGACGAAGGATTTACGGTCGCTGCGCAACCGAACGCAGCCTCGTTCCTACGGCAGCTGCTACGCAGGGATGTAAGTCACGCCGCAGGCAAAAAAACGCCCCGAACCAGTCGGGGCGTCATGTAAAAGGCATTGCGTTTTTGCTTTACGGGCTGGGCAATGGCCGTGGTTCCACTATCAGTGGAACTGTTCTTCTTCAGTCGAGCCGGTCAGGGCGGTTACCGAAGACGAGCCACCCTGGATTACGGTGGTCATGTCGTCGAAGTAGCCAGTGCCCACTTCCTGCTGGTGCGCAACAAAGGTGTAGCCTTTGGCGGCGTCAGCAAATTCCTGCTCTTGCAGTTTTACGTAGGCAGTCATGTCGTTGCGGGCGTAGTCGTGCGCCAGGTTGAACATGCTGTGCCACATATTGTGGATGCCAGCCAGGGTGATGAACTGGTGCTTGTAGCCCATTGCCGACAGTTCGCGCTGGAACTTGGCGATGGTCGCGTCGTCCAGGTTTTTCTTCCAGTTGAAGGAAGGCGAGCAGTTGTACGACAGCAGTTGGTCCGGGTATTCCTTTTTGATCGCTTCAGCAAATCGGCGGGCTTCGTCCAGATCCGGCTTGGCAGTTTCGCACCAGATCAGGTCGGCATATGGAGCGTAGGCCAGGCCGCGAGCGATGGCTTGATCCAGGCCAGCGCGCACTTTGTAGAACCCTTCCTTGGTGCGTTCGCCAGTGACGAACGGCTGATCGTACGGGTCGCAGTCAGAGGTCAGCAGATCAGCCGCGTTGGCGTCGGTGCGGGCCAGGATGATGGTCGGTGTGCCTGCAACGTCAGCTGCCAGACGAGCAGCGGTCAGCTTTTGTACGGCTTCCTGGGTAGGGACCAGTACTTTGCCGCCCATATGCCCGCATTTTTTAACCGATGCCAGCTGGTCTTCGAAGTGAACGCCAGCGGCGCCTGCTTCGATCATGCTTTTCATCAGCTCGTAAGCGTTCAGTACGCCGCCGAAGCCGGCTTCAGCGTCAGCCACGATTGGGGCGAAGTAGTCGATGTAACCCTGGTCGCCCGGGTTTTTACCGGCTTTCCACTGGATCTGGTCAGCACGGCGGAACGAGTTGTTGATGCGCTTGACCACGGTTGGAACGGAGTCCACCGGGTACAGCGACTGATCCGGGTACATGGATTCGGCAGAGTTATTGTCTGCCGCCACTTGCCAACCCGACAGGTAGATAGCCTGGATACCGGCTTTTACCTGTTGTACTGCCTGGCCCCCGGTCAGGGCGCCCATGCAGTTGACGAAATCTTTCTCAGGACGGAAGGACGGGTGTGCGCCCTGTGTCACCAGTTTCCACAGCTTGTCAGCGCCCATTTTTGCAAAGGTGTGCTCGGGTTGAACCGAGCCGCGCAGGCGGACCACGTCAGCAGCGGAATAATCGCGAGTCACGCCTTTCCAGCGTGGGTTTTCGGCCCAGTCTTTTTCAAGGGCTGCAATTTGCTGTTCGCGTGTCAGTGCCATGGAGATAAACCTCGTCGCATAGGTCTGGGTTGAAAAATATTTGCTCCACCAGGCACACAACAATGTTGTTTGGCGTGAATGGCTACTCGCTGCCGGTACAGGCTCCAGAGCCTTTGCGGGGTCTCTGATCAGCGGGAGCGGGGCCATCATGCCTTTGCATTTTTGAGGCGTCAAATGTTTTGTAGTGCTTTTTTTATAACACTACATAATTGCGTAAAAACGACTTGCCGGTCAGTTTTGGCCCTTTTGGTCGAGTGCGTCGACTTTAACCCGCAGCGTCAGGTCATCCCGGCCTTGAGTAGAGTAGCTGCGGGTTTGCGCCTGATTATCGGTCTGGTTTTGGCCGTTGATGCCTGCCAGGGTGATCCACTGGCCGAGAGGGCCGCTGACCTGTGTGTCGGTACTCTGTGTGTTCACTACATCCGGCTGCTCCTGGCTCATACGGTCACGGGTCGTGCTTATCGCCAGGTGTACCGTTTCACCTGTGACGCTGGCGGTGACATAAAAACCCCGAGTGACGTTGCGATAGTCGGTCTGTGTCAGGACCCGGCCGTAGGCGTCTGTCTGGGCGCTGGTGAGCGGCACGCTGTGCCCGGTCTGGATAAATGCCGGAGTGCCTTCGGTGGTCTGGATTTGCTGAACGCCGCCGTCGCGGCTGGCGGTGCTGATGACGCGGGTGTTCGGGGCGGTGTTCGACAGGTTGCTGTCGCGGGTGTCGACAGTGATCAGCAGGCGTTTGGCAGGTTTGTCGAGTTGTGCGAGCAGGTCTTCGAGGTTTTGAATCTTTGAGGTGGATGCCTCGACGATCAGTTGGTTGCCGTAGGCGCTGACTTTGCCGTTTTTGCCAATAAAGTTCTGCGCGATGGGTAGCAGATCGGTGCTGGTACGGTTTTGCAGGGTAATCACTTGAGTGTCGGCAAGGGCGCCAAGGCTTGCCAGCATCAGCAGGCCCGCGATGAAGGGGCGTAGGGACATGTCCGTTATCTCCGCAATGCTTGAAAGAACTGAGCGTGAGTGTGCCAGATAGCAAAACGCCCTGCGATCCGGGGATGGCAGGGCGTTTTGGAATAGGCTTTTGTAGCCGCTGCCGAAGGCTGCGATAAAGGCTGAAGGCCCTTCAACATCAGGGTCGCTTCGCAACCCATCGCAGCCTGCGGCAGCAGCTACACAGGTTTGCGCAAATCAGCTCGCACGCACCATATCAACATGGGGAATCCCTGCTTCGAGGAATTCTGCGCTGACGATCTTGAAGCCCAAGCGCTCGTAGAACGGCGTGGCATGCACTTGTGCACTGAGCATTTGCTGCTTCAGGCCGCGCTTTTCAGCCTCTTCGATCGTGGCTTGCATCAGCGCATCGCCGACTTTCAGGCCGCGCCAGTCCTTGAGGACCGATACACGACCGATATGGCCGTCCGGCAACAGCCGGGCAGTACCAATCGGAAAGTCGCCTTCATAAGCCAGAAAATGCACAGCATCGGCATCGTCTGCATCCCACTCCAGTTCTGGAGGTACAGATTGTTCGGCAATAAACACCGCCTCACGAATGCGTCGAAGTTCGGCGTTGTCCTTTTGCCAGTCGGCGACACGTACGTGAATGCTATTCATCAGCGAACCCCAGGCTTCCTTGTTTGACCAGCTCACAGAGCAGGTTGCGTCCGTCTTCATCGGCCAGCCATGCGCCGAGGTTGTCGGTGTGCAGCGCGTCAGCGGCGCAGATCATTTTCAGCAGCTCGCGCAGTTTGCCTGGCAGCAGGCGGCTTTGACCGCTGGCGAACAACAGCAGGTCTTCATCCACTTCAGACCAGGCCAGGCGTGCGCTCGGGTTGCGAATCAGGATGGCGCCCTGTTCCAGGCTGCCCAGCAGGTCTTCTTCTTCGAGTTCAGGGCCGACCACGAGTTCCGGGTAGCGCGGCTCGGTCATGAACTGGCCGAACCAGGTCAGCAGCATGCGCTCGTCGCTCATGTGCTCGGTCAGCAGGCTCTTGAGGCGGCCAAGGGCGTCATGCTGGATTTGGTGCGGGTCGCTTACCGGCTGTGCATCGGCGTCGGTGTAGCGATCTTCATCCGGCAGGTACTGGCTGAGGAAGTCGGTGAAGTGGGTCAGCACTTCGGCGGCGCTCGGGGCGCGGAAACCTACCGAGTACGTCAGGCAGTCGTCCACGGCAACGCCGCAGTGAGCCAGGCGCGGTGGCAGGTAAAGCATGTCGCCAGGCTCCAGGGTCCACTCGTCGGTGGCCTGGAAGTCGGCCAGGATGCGCAGGTCGGCGTGTTCCAGCAGCTTGCTTTCGGAGTCGCACATCTGGCCGATCTGCCAGTGGCGCTGGCCGTGGCCTTGCAGCAGGAACACATCGTAGTTGTCGAAGTGCGGACCCACGCTGCCACCGGGGGCGGCGTAGCTGATCATCACGTCGTCGATGCGCCAGCTTGGCAGGAAGCGGAAGTTTTCCAGTAGCTCGCCGACTTCCGGCACGAACTGGTCAACCGCTTGCACCAGCAGGGTCCACTCGCGCTCTGGCAGTTTGCCGAACTCGTCTTCGGCGAACGGGCCGCGGCGCAATTCCCATGGGCGCTCGCCGTGTTCGATGATCAGGCGCGATTCGACTTCTTCTTCCAGTGCCAGACCGGCCAGCTCGTCGGCGTCGATCGGGCTTTCGAAGTCAGGAATGGCCTGACGGACCAGCAATGGCTTCTTCTGCCAGTAGTCGCGCATGAACTCGCGTGCAGTGATGCCGCCCAGAAGTTGAAGAGGAATATCAGGATTCATGTGTAACCTATTGAAAAAATGCACTTTGTAATCGGGAATAAAAACGCCCGGCACGGCCGGGCGTTAATAGGTCGTTGCAGCGATCAGATGCGCTTGGCTTGCTCGACCGCGTTGCCAATATAGTTGGCAGGGGTCAGCAGTTTCAGCTCGGCTTTGGCCGCTTCCGGCATTTCAAGGCCGTCGATGAAAGTTTGCAGCGCTTGAGGGCTGATGCCCTTGCCGCGGGTCAGCTCTTTGAGCTTTTCGTACGGGTTTTCAATGTTGTAGCGGCGCATTACGGTCTGAATCGGCTCAGCCAGGACTTCCCAGCAAGCATCCAGGTCGGCAGCGATTTTCTGAGCGTTCAGCTCAAGTTTGCTGATGCCTTTGAGGCTTGCCTCGTACGCGATCACGCTGTGAGCAAAGCCCACGCCGAGGTTGCGCAGTACGGTGGAGTCGGTCAGGTCGCGCTGCCAGCGAGAGATTGGCAGCTTGCTGGCCAAATGCTGGAACAGGGCGTTGGCGATACCCAGGTTGCCTTCGGAGTTTTCGAAGTCGATCGGGTTGACCTTGTGCGGCATGGTCGAGGAACCGATTTCGCCAGCGATGGTGCGCTGCTTGAAATAGCCCAGGGAGATGTAGCCCCAGATATCGCGATCGAAGTCGATCAGGATGGTGTTGAAACGGGCGATGGCGTCGAACAGTTCGGCGATGTAGTCGTGCGGCTCGATCTGGGTGGTGTACGGGTTGAAACCCAGGCCCAGTTCGTCTTCGATAAAGGCGCGGGCGTTTTCTTCCCAGTCGATATCGGGGTAGGCCGACAGGTGGGCGTTGTAGTTGCCCACGGCGCCGTTGATTTTGCCCAGCAGTGGTACAGCAGCCACTTGAGCGATTTGACGCTCAAGACGGTAAACCACGTTGGCCAGTTCCTTGCCCAAAGTGGTCGGCGAAGCCGGCTGACCGTGGGTGCGCGACAGCATTGGCACGTCGGCGAACTTGATTGCCAGCTCGCGGATGGCGTTGCTGGTTTGACGCATCAGCGGCAGCATCACGTCATCACGGCCTTCGCGCAGCATCAGGGCGTGGGACAGGTTGTTGATGTCCTCGCTGGTGCATGCAAAGTGGATGAATTCGCTGACGTTGGCCAGTTCAGGCAGCTTGGCGGCCTGTTCCTTGAGCAGATACTCAATGGCTTTTACGTCGTGGTTGGTGGTGCGCTCGATCTCTTTGACGCGCTCGGCGTGCTCCAGAGCGAAGTTTTCTGCCAGTTCGTTGAGAACGGCGTTAGCTTCGGCGGAGAAGGCCGGGACTTCAGGGATGGCAGCGTGAGCAGCCAGGCGCTGGAGCCAGCGAACTTCAACCAGAACGCGAGCACGGATCAAGCCGTATTCGCTGAAAATTGGGCGCAGGGCCTGGGTTTTGCCGGCGTAGCGGCCGTCAACAGGGGAAACCGCAGTGAGCGAAGAGAGCTTCATGGGGTGTTCTCGGACAGTCGGGCAACGAAATGGGGCGCGTATCATACATGAAAAAAACGGCCGGTCCGTTGCCAAGTGACCGGCGTCATACGCGTATCGAATTTAAACCTGTGCCTGCTGCGTGCTTCAGTTGCCGCGCAGCATCGGGTAAAGCTCTTTGAGCAGCTTGCGGCGGCTGATGACCAGCTGCCAGCGGTGGCCACCCAATTGGCGCCAAAGCCGTGCTGAGCGGATACCGGCCAGCAGCAGAGCGCGAATTTTTGAGGCGTTGTTCGGTTGCTGCAGGTTGCGCATGTCGCCATGCACCTGGATCCGCTGGCGCAAGGTGCTCAGGGTGTCCTGATACAGTGCGCCGCAGGCAGCGACCACGTTTTCGTGGGCCGGGCCGAAATGCTCGACCTGGGACTGGATCTGCGGCAAGCGTTTGCCGATCAGTTCCAGCATGTCGTTGCGCTTGGCCAGTTGACGTTCAAGGCCGAGCATCGACAGCGCATAGCGTAAAGGCTCGCGCTGCAAGGTGTTGGGATCGCGCTCAAGGGCGCCGATCAGGGCACGATAGCCTTCGCGCAGGTTGATGTCGTCACCGCCAAACACTTCCAGGGTGTCTTTAGGGTCGCGCACCAGCAGACTGCCCAGCATGCAGCTCAGATCGGCTTCGCTGACCTGTCCGGTCTTGGCAATCTTGTCCACCAGTACGGCTGCGAGAAACACGCCGCCCAGGGCTACCAGTTGCTCCTGAGTCGGGTTCATGGGCGCTTGCCCTTGCTGGACCAGGGCTCGGCCACTTCGATCACGCCGCCACCCAGGCAGACTTCGCCATCGTAAAACACCACGGACTGGCCAGGAGTGACTGCGCGCTGCGGGTCATCGAAAGTTGCGCGATAGCCGGTGGCGGTTTTTTCCAGGGTGCAGGGCTGATCGCCTTGGCGATAGCGAACCTTGGCTGTCAGGCGCAGCGGGGTGCTCAGATCAATCGGGTTGACCCAGTAAATCTCGGAGGCGAGCAGGGCGCCGGAGAACAGCCACGGGTGATCATTGCCTTGGCCGACGATCAGCTCGTTGTGCTCCAGGTCTTTGATCAGCACGTACCACGGCTCGTCGCTGGCGTCTTTCAAGCCGCCAATGCCCAGGCCCTGACGCTGACCGATGGTGTGGTACATCAGGCCGTGGTGGCGACCGATGACTTCGCCTTCGGTGTTTTTGATTTCACCGGGCTGTGCCGGCAGGTATTGCTTGAGGAAGTCGCTGAAGCGGCGCTCGCCGATAAAGCAGATTCCGGTGGAGTCTTTTTTCTTCGCCGTGGCCAGATCGTGTTTTTCAGCGATCCTGCGCACTTCGGGTTTTTCCAGCTCGCCGACCGGGAACAGGGTCTTGGCGATTTGCTCGCCGCCGACGGCATGCAGGAAGTAGCTTTGGTCCTTGTTCGGATCCAGGCCCTTGAGCAGCTCGGTACGGCCATCAATGTCCCGACGGCGCACGTAATGGCCGGTGGCGATCAGATCGGCGCCGAGCATCAGGGCGTAGTCGAGGAACGCCTTGAACTTGATTTCACGGTTGCACAGGATGTCCGGGTTCGGCGTACGACCGGCCTTGTATTCGGCCAGGAAGTGCTCGAACACGTTATCCCAGTACTCGGCGGCAAAATTGGCAGTGTGCAGCTTGATGCCAATTTTGTCGCACACGGCCTGGGCGTCTGCCAGATCATCCATGGCGGTGCAGTAATCCGTTCCGTCGTCTTCCTCCCAGTTCTTCATGAACAGGCCTTCCACCTGGTAGCCCTGCTCCATGAGCAGAACGGCGGACACGGAAGAATCGACACCGCCGGACATACCGACAATGACGCGCTGCTTTTCGGGGGCGACTAAGGCTGGATCACGCATAAGGTTTCAATGAGTGTCTTGAAAAAGGACGCGATTCTAGCAGGCCCAGGCGCTCAAGGCTAAACCGAAGGGCGGATTAACGACAGGTCGAACAATTTACCGCTCAGATAATCGTCGATGCACTGCAGGGTCATCTCGCTGCGCCAGCGTTCGCGCTGCTCCAGCAGCTCGTCACGGGTTAGCCAGAGCGGGCCGATGATGCCGGTGTCCAGTTGGTATTCCGGGTGGTGCTTGACGGCCTTGCCGGCAAAGCAGATGCGCTGGTAGGTCACGCCGTTGCTGGGGGCGGTGTACAAATAAATGCCGATTACGCCGGTCAGTTCCACGTCATAGCCGGTTTCTTCGAGGGTTTCGCGGATGGCGGCGTCGATCAGGCTCTCGTTCGGGTCCAGATGCCCGGCCGGTTGGTTAAGTACGACCTGTTCGCGTTTTAACTCTTCAACCATCAGAAAGCGGCCATTGTCTTCAACGACTGTGGCGACGGTGATGTGGGGTTTCCATTCCATGGGGTGGGTCTCGAGGGTGATTAATCTGTGGGAGCGAGCCTGCTCGCGAAATTTTCAAGAGCGCTGCGATTATCCACTAAATACTCGGTCGTTCACGACATTCGCGAGCAGGCTCGCTCCCACAGGGTTTGTGTGGGCCGTAAAAACACAAACCCCGGCATCGTGGGCCGGGGTCTGTGGTGTTGCTCTGTTGCTCTTACACCAGTGAGGCGATGATCGCGTTCAGCGTGGCGCTAGGGCGCATTACTTTGCTCACCTTGTCGGCGTCGGCGTGGTAGTAACCACCGATGTCGACCGGCTTGCCCTGCACGGCGTTGAGTTCGGCAACGATTTTTGCCTCGTTCTCGGCCATGGCTTTTGCTACAGGAGCAAATTGGGCTTGCAGTTCTTTGTCTTCAGTCTGGGCAGCCAGGGCCTGAGCCCAGTACAGCGCCAGGTAGAAGTGGCTACCGCGGTTGTCGATGTTGCCGACTTTGCGCGATGGCGATTTGTTGTTGTCGAGGAACTGGCCGGTGGCCTGGTCCAGAGTCTTGGCCAACACCAACGCTTTCGGGTTGTTGTAGGTCGTGCCCAAGTGCTCCAGGGAAGCAGCCAGTGCCAGGAATTCACCCAGCGAGTCCCAACGCAGGAAGTTTTCTTCCAGCAGTTGTTGCACGTGCTTTGGAGCCGAACCGCCTGCGCCGGTTTCAAACAGACCGCCGCCATTCATCAGCGGAACGATCGACAGCATCTTGGCGCTAGTGCCCAGTTCCATGATCGGGAACAGGTCGGTCAGGTAGTCGCGCAGTACGTTGCCGGTCACCGAGATGGTGTCCAGGCCCGCACGGGTGCGTTCCAGGGTGAAGTTCATGGCATCTACTGGCGCCATGATGCGAATGTCCAGACCGCTGGTGTCGTGGTCCTTCAGGTAGGTTTCTACCTTTTTGATCATTTCGGCGTCGTGGCTGCGCTGTGGGTCCAGCCAGAATATGGCCGGGGTGTTGCTGGCGCGAGCACGGTTGACGGCCAGTTTGACCCAGTCGCGGATCGGCGCGTCTTTGGCCTGGCACATGCGCCAGATATCGCCTTCTTCAACCTTCTGTTCCATCAGCACGTTGCCGTTGCTGTCTGTTACGCGAACAACGCCAGGGGCCTTGATCTGGAAGGTCTTGTCGTGGGAACCGTACTCTTCGGCTTTTTGCGCCATCAGGCCAACGTTTGGCACGCTGCCCATGGTGGTCGGATCGAACGCGCCGTGCTTCTGGCAGTGTTCGATGGTCGCCTGGTAGATCGTGGCGTAGCAGCGATCCGGGATCAGGGCCTTGGTGTCTTGCAGCTGGCCTTGCGTGTTCCACATTTTGCCGGAGTCACGGATCATGGCTGGCATCGAGGCGTCGACGATAACGTCGCTCGGCACGTGCAGGTTGGTGATGCCCTTGTCCGAGTTGACCATCGCCAGTGCAGGGCGGTTGGCGTATACGGCTTCGATGTCGGCTTCGATTTCAGCTTGCTTCTCGGCTGGCAGCGCCTTGATGCGAGCGTACAGATCGCCGATACCGTTGTTCAGGTTGAAACCGATTTCTTTCAGGATGTCTGCGTGTTTTTCCAGCGCATCCTTGTAGAACTCGGCCACGATCTGGCCAAACATGATCGGGTCGGAGACCTTCATCATGGTGGCTTTCAAGTGAACCGAGAACAGCACGCCCTGTTTTTTGGCGTCTTCGATTTCGGCCGCTACGAACTCGCGCAGGGCTTTTTTGCTCATGACCGAGCAATCGATGATCTCACCGGCCTGAACGGCGGTTTTTTCTTTCAGGACGGTAGTGGTGCCGTCTTGAGCGATCAGTTCGATTTTAACGCTGCCCGGTGCTTCGATCAGGGCGGCTTTTTCGCTGCCGTAGAAGTCGCCTTCGCTCATGTGAGCAACGTGCGACTTGGAGTCGGCAGCCCAGGCGCCCATTTTGTGCGGGTGCTTGCGAGCGTAGTTCTTGACCGACAGCGGTGCGCGGCGGTCAGAGTTGCCTTCGCGCAGAACCGGGTTTACGGCGCTGCCCATGACTTTGCTGTAACGCGCTTTGACTTCTTTGTCAGCGTCAGTGGTCACGGTTTCCGGGTAGTCCGGGATATCAAAGCCCTGCGCTTGCAGTTCCTTGATCGCGGCCTGCAATTGCGGGACCGAGGCGCTGATGTTAGGCAGCTTGATGATGTTGGCTTCAGGAGTAACGGCCAGAGCGCCCAGTTCGGCGAGGTGGTCAGCTACAGCCTTGGCACCCAATTGCTCGGGGAAGCTGGCAAGGATGCGACCTGCAAGAGAGATGTCACGCGTCTCAACAGCAATATCAGCGGGCGCAGTGAAGGCTTCGATGATAGGCAGCAGTGAATAGGTGGCGAGCGCCGGAGCTTCGTCGGTGAAGGTATAGATGATCTTCGAACGGTTGGGCATTTCGGATTAACTCTCTTCTTTGCTGAGCGTGCTCAGATTCTCGAGATGCGCAGGGTAGGCGCTTTCGTTCACAGTGAACAATGAGCCGAAAGTCGAGGTTCTTCGCGGTGATGTGAATGCATCAGTAGAGCGTCAAGCGGTCGAGCCGGGGTAACGGCTCAGCCTTTCTAGGCCTGAAAGACTCATTCCAGTAGGTGTTTCACAGTGACTCCGTGGTCACCGACGCAGTATACATAGGTCACTAATGTTCCTGCGAGGGGTGCGGCCTATCACGAATCATCCATTGGTCTAAGACCCTGCGTCAAAATGCCCTTGTTTTTGGCGTTTTACCCAATGTTTACGGGGTTGCAAAGGGGGGCGGTCGAGGTTGCAATCATGCGTTCTGAACATTCGGTTTGCGTGCTGATTTAACTGGGTTACGCTCGGGATCGGCATGATGTTCCACCCACAAATGGAGTTCAGCATGGGATACAACAAGATCAAGGTTCCAGCCGCAGGTGAAAAAATCACCGTCAACGCCGATCACTCGCTCAATGTTCCCGACAACCCCATCATTCCCTATATCGAAGGGGATGGCATCGGTGTCGACATCAGTCCGGTGATGATCAAGGTGGTCGATGCGGCAGTGAACAAGGCCTACGCCGGCAAGCGCAAGATTTCCTGGATGGAAGTCTATGCAGGGGAGAAAGCCACCCAGGTCTACGACCAGGACACCTGGCTGCCTCAGGAAACCCTGGATGCGGTAAAGGATTACGTGGTCTCGATCAAAGGCCCGCTGACAACCCCTGTGGGCGGAGGCATTCGCTCGCTGAACGTGGCCCTGCGCCAACAGCTCGATCTGTATGTGTGCTTGCGCCCGGTGCGCTGGTTTGAAGGTGTGCCTAGCCCGGTTAAAAAGCCGGGCGACGTCGACATGACGATCTTTCGCGAAAACTCCGAAGACATTTATGCCGGAATCGAATGGAAGGCTGGCTCGCCTGAAGCAATCAAGGTGATCAAGTTTCTGAAAGAAGAAATGGGCGTGACCAAGATCCGTTTTGACCAGGACTGCGGGATCGGGGTCAAGCCGGTATCCAGGGAAGGCACCCGGCGCCTGGCGCGCAAGGCGTTGCAATACGTGGTTGATAACGACCGTGAGTCGCTGACCATCGTGCATAAAGGCAACATCATGAAGTTCACCGAAGGTGCCTTCAAGGAGTGGGCCTATGAAGTGGCGGCTGAAGAATTCGGCGCGACCTTGCTCGATGGCGGGCCGTGGATGCAGTTCAAGAACCCTAAAACCGGACGCAATGTAATCGTCAAGGATGCGATTGCTGATGCCATGCTCCAGCAAATCCTGTTGCGTCCTGCGGAATATGACGTGATTGCGACGCTCAACCTGAACGGTGATTACCTGTCCGACGCTTTGGCCGCCGAAGTGGGCGGTATTGGTATTGCGCCGGGCGCCAACCTGTCGGACACCATTGCCATGTTCGAGGCCACCCACGGCACGGCACCCAAGTACGCGGGCAAGAATCAGGTCAACCCGGGTTCCTTGATCCTGTCTGCGGAAATGATGCTGCGGCATATGGGCTGGATCGAGGCTGCCGACCTGATCATCAAGGGGACTAATGGCGCGATTTCGGCCAAAACCGTGACCTACGATTTTGAACGATTGATGGAAGGTGCAACGCTGGTTTCGTCGTCGGGCTTCGGCGATGCGCTGATCGCTCATATGTGAACTGAGCAGGCATAAAAAAACCGGCCGATTCGAGTGTTTGAATCGGCCGGTTTTTTTTGCGGCGAGTCCGGGGGGTCAGACTGAGAGGCTGGTTACCTCTGGCGCATTCGCAAGGGCGGTGACGGGGCCCTGGGCGTTAGTGATCTCAACGGCATGCAGGCCTTTGGGGCCCTGGATTATTTCGAAGCTCACGGGCTGGCCAGCCTTGAGCGTCTTGTAACCGTCCATCTGGATTGCCGAAAAATGCGCAAAAAAGTCAATCGGGTTTCCGTGTTCATCGATGCCTTCCTTGGCCTGCGTATTAATGAAGCCGAAGCCCTTGGCGTTGTTGAACCACTTGACCTTGCCTTGCATACTCATATCCCTCTGCTGCAAAACTCCATCACTGGAGTATCATCCAGTTCACTCGCACAGAAACCAGTAAATATGGTTGACTGTGCGGACCATTTTTCCCACTGTGGGCATTAATGGTTGTAACACCGTTTTACCGATAGTCAAGGTCACGCGGCGGCGCTGTTGCAATTTGACACCTTCGCCTCCATCACTGTATTTGCACAACCTACGACGAACCTTTTTTTCCATGCATGCAATCAGCCAGACTCGACTAACATTCAATCAGGATCAGTCCGATTTTGATCACGAAGACTCCGCTGGCTTGGCTGTGCAAGAGGCTAAGCCTGCGCTTCAGGCGCCGCCGATGTACAAGGTGGTTTTGTTTAACGATGACTACACACCCATGGATTTCGTTGTCGAAATACTTGAGGTGTTTTTTAACTTGAATCGCGAATTGGCGACCAAGGTCATGCTGGCCGTCCATACAGAAGGACGGGCCGTGTGCGGCATTTTTACCCGCGATATCGCCGAGACCAAGGCCATGCAGGTAAACCAGTACGCGCGTGAAAGCCAGCATCCGCTACTCTGTGAAATCGAGAAGGACGGTTAACGCCGACCACTTGGGTATGAGGTGAAGCCATGTTAAATCGCGAGCTCGAAGTCACCCTCAATCTTGCCTTCAAGGAAGCGCGCTCCAAACGTCATGAGTTCATGACGGTTGAGCACCTCCTTTTAGCGCTTTTGGATAATGAGGCAGCCGCAACCGTTCTACGCGCCTGTGGCGCAAACCTCGACAAACTCAAGCATGACCTGCAAGAGTTTATTGATTCCACGACTCCCCTGATTCCCGTCCACGACGAAGACCGCGAAACTCAGCCAACCCTGGGTTTTCAGCGGGTCTTGCAGCGTGCTGTATTCCACGTGCAAAGCTCCGGCAAGCGTGAAGTGACTGGCGCCAATGTGCTGGTTGCGATTTTCAGCGAGCAGGAAAGCCAGGCCGTCTTTCTGCTCAAGCAGCAGAGCGTTGCCCGTATTGATGTGGTCAACTTTATTGCCCACGGCATCTCCAAGGTACCGGGGCATGGTGATCACTCTGATGGCGAACATGAAATGCAGGATGAAGAGGGCGGCGAATCGTCATCTTCAAGCAATCCTCTGGACGCCTACGCCAGCAACCTGAACGAGTTGGCCCGCCAGGGTCGCATCGATCCGCTGGTAGGGCGCGAAATGGAAGTTGAGCGCGTTGCTCAGATTCTGGCGCGTCGGCGTAAAAATAACCCGTTGCTGGTCGGTGAGGCCGGTGTGGGTAAAACCGCAATTGCCGAAGGCCTGGCCAAGCGCATCGTCGACAATCAGGTGCCTGACCTGCTGGCGAACAGCATCGTCTACTCCCTTGATCTCGGCGCTTTGCTGGCGGGTACCAAGTACCGCGGCGATTTCGAGAAACGTTTCAAGGCGCTGCTCGGTGAGCTGAAAAAACGCCCGCAGGCGATTCTGTTTATCGATGAAATCCACACCATTATTGGTGCGGGCGCTGCGTCTGGCGGCGTGATGGATGCCTCCAACCTGCTCAAGCCTTTGTTGTCTTCGGGCGACATTCGCTGCATCGGCTCCACTACGTTCCAGGAATTTCGCGGAATTTTCGAGAAGGACCGCGCCTTGGCGCGCCGCTTTCAGAAAGTCGATGTGTCCGAGCCTTCGGTTGAAGACACCATTGGCATTCTGCGCGGGCTTAAAGGTCGCTTTGAACAGCATCACGGCATCGAGTACAGCGATGAGGCCCTGCGTGCGGCGGCTGAGCTGGCGTCGCGCTACATCAACGACCGGCACATGCCGGACAAGGCCATTGATGTGATCGACGAGGCGGGTGCTTATCAGCGTCTGCAGCCGGTCGAGAAACGGGTCAAACGCATCGAAGTCGCTCAAGTTGAAGACATCGTTGCGAAAATCGCCCGTATTCCGCCAAAACACGTCTCTGTCTCGGACAAGGAACTGTTGCGCAACCTTGAGCGCGACCTGCGTTTGACCGTGTTCGGTCAGGATGCTGCGATTGATTCGTTGTCCACCGCGATCAAGTTGTCCCGTGCCGGGCTCAAGTCGCCAGACAAGCCTGTGGGTTCGTTCCTGTTCGCAGGGCCGACCGGTGTCGGTAAAACCGAGGCTGCGCGCCAATTGGCCAAGGCCCTGGGCATCGAACTGATCCGTTTCGACATGTCCGAGTACATGGAGCGCCACACCGTATCGCGTCTGATCGGTGCACCTCCGGGCTATGTCGGTTTCGATCAGGGTGGTTTGCTGACTGAAGCCATCACCAAGCAGCCGCATTGTGTGTTGTTGCTCGATGAAATCGAAAAGGCGCACCCCGAGGTCTTTAACCTGCTGTTGCAGGTCATGGACCACGGCACGCTGACCGATAACAACGGGCGCAAGGCTGACTTCCGCAACGTGATCGTCATCATGACCACCAACGCGGGTGCTGAAACAGCTTCTCGGGCTTCGATCGGGTTTACTCATCAGGATCATGCTTCCGATGCGATGGAAGCGATCAAGAAGAGCTTCACTCCCGAGTTCCGCAACCGCCTGGACACCATCATTCAGTTTGGTCGCCTCAGTCACGAGGTCATCAAACATGTGGTGGACAAGTTCCTTACCGAACTGCAGGCGCAGCTGGAAGACAAGCACGTGCAGCTTGAGGTGTCGGACGCGGCGCGTGGCTGGTTGGCCGCGGGTGGCTATGACGCACTGATGGGGGCTCGTCCGATGGCGCGTTTGATTCAGGACAAGATCAAGCGTCCGCTGGCCGAGGAAATCCTCTTTGGCGAACTGGCCGACCATGGCGGTGTGGTACACATCGACCTGGAGAATGGCGAGTTGACCTTCGAGTATGAAACCGCAGTCGAAATGGCTTGATGTAACACGGCAGTAAAAAAGGCGCCCTCGGGCGCCTTTTTGCTGTCTGCAGCTAGCTGGTCGGGCTCAGGCTCGCCGCTGGGTTGTGCTCGGTGTGGCGCTCCAGCACCGGGTAGCCCAAAGCGGCAATATGGTGATGGACACGACGGTAGTCGCGCAGCACCCGCTGGAAAATATCCCCGGACTCGGCCCAGGCCGTCTTGTCATTCTGCAACTTGCGAAAGTGCTCGCGGCTAGCCCTGGCCTCCAGCTTGCGTACGGTTTCCTTGTGGTTGATCAAGGCCTCGGCTGCGGCTGCGTTTTCGCTTAAAAACGCGGTAATGGCCAGGTTCAGGCTCTCCAGCAGGGCCAGGTGCATGGCCTGGATATGCATCAGCTCGAAAGAAGAAAAGCGCTCCCCTCGGCGTGTCCTGCGTACGGCCAGTTGCGCCAGGTTGTTGAGAATGTCCCCGGCATGTTCCAGGTTGATTACGAACATCAGGATTTCCTGGGCGCGATCGGCATCGTCATCGCTCAGGCCGTCGTGGCCGATATCGGCAAGATAAGCGCGGATCGCTGCACTTAGCAGGTCGATGGAGTGATCCAGTTGCCGCACCTCGTTCATGGTCTGCTGATCGACCTTCTCAAACAGTTGCAGGACCTGATTGAGCATCAGTGAAGTCATGTCCGCCAGGCGCAAGGCTTCGCGCACGGTATTGGACAGGCCTATATTGGCCACTTCCAGCCCGGCTTCGTCCAGATACTGTGGCATGCCAGGGTCCGCTGGCGGATCTTGCTGAGGAAACATGCGGGTCAGCAGGCGTGCGCAGGGCTCGGTCAAACCGATAAACACCACTGCCAGCACCAGATTGAACGCGGTGTGCAGGTACACCACCATGTGCGCCGGGCCGATATCAGTTCGGGCCAGATAGTTGGCAATCAGCGCCAGGCATGGCAGCAACACCACGGTGCCCAGCAGGCGGATCAGCAGGTTGCCCACAGGCAGGCGGCGTGCAACAGGCGAGCTGGCGCTGAACACCGATGGCAAGGCGCCGCCGATATTGGCACCGAGCATCAGGGCAATGGCGGTCACGGGTGTCATCATGCCTGCGCCTGCCAAAGAGGCGATCAGCAGCACCACTGCGACGCTGGAGTGGCAGATCCAGGTCAGTAGTACTGCGGCGATCACCGCTATGATCAAGTCGCCTTCCAGGCTTTGCATGATGGCGCGAAACACCGAAGTCGCCTCCATGTGGGCCAAGGTAGCACTGAGCAAACTCAGGGCCAGCAACATCAGGCCCAGGCCGATCAGTGCGCAGCCGACGCTTTCGTAGCGCGAATCATCGCGCAAGCGATACACAATAAAGCCCACCAGCAGGATGATCGGCATCGCCAGCGAGGTATCGAAGCTCAGCAGTTGCACCACCAGAGTCGAGCCGATATTGGCCCCCAGCATCACCGCCAGGGCGGGTGCCAGGCTCAGGGTGCCAGCTGCGGTAAACGAGGTTGCCATCAGGCTGACCGCCGTACTGCTTTGCAATACGCCGGTAATACCGATTCCGGAAATCAGT
This sequence comes from Pseudomonas fragi, assembly GCF_025426255.1. Taxonomy (GTDB): domain Bacteria; phylum Pseudomonadota; class Gammaproteobacteria; order Pseudomonadales; family Pseudomonadaceae; genus Aquipseudomonas; species Aquipseudomonas kulmbachensis. The sequence goes on from NZ_CP104861.1 coordinate 1,656,985, forward strand.
GCCATCCAGCGGTTATTCAGGTTGCGCCCCATCCAGTTGCGCAGTTGGGTGCCAAATCCGCGCAGCAGGGCTGTGGAAATCATATGGGTGCCCCAGAGCAAAAGTGCGATGGCGCCCGCGAGGTTGAGTAACAGAGTGGTTCCCGACATAAGGAATCTCCACAAAACAAGCATTCATGTCTTACGAGGTCGTAATACGAAGGCATGGGCTGGCGCGATAAGGCGCCAGCCCATGGCGATTCAAGTCAGTACCACTGCTTGAAACGGCGGATGTAGATGGTCTTCATCAGTTGCGCGACGCAGCAGTAGCTGAACAGGGTGGCTACCAGCCAAGGGAAGTACGACAGCGGTAGCGGCTCCAGGCCAACCAATGTACCCAGCGGCGAGAACGGCACGTAGATCCCCAGCACGATCACAATGATGGTCATCATGGTCACCGGCCATGCGGCGGTGCTCTGGATGAACGGGATCTTGCGGGTTCGCAGCATGTGTACGACCAGGGTTTGCGAGAGCAGCCCCTCGATAAACCAGCCGGACTGGAACAGGGTCTGCATTTCCACGCTGTTGGCCGAGAACACGTACCACATCAGGGCAAATGTGGTGATGTCGAAGATCGACGAAGTTGGCCCGATCCAGATCATGAAACGCCCGATATTTTTCGCGTCCCACTTACGTGGTTTTTGCAGGTATTCCTTGTCCATCTTGTCCCACGGCAATGCCAACTGGGAGATGTCGTACATCAGGTTTTGCAGCAGCAGGTGAATCGACAGCATCGGCAGGAAAGGAATAAAGGCGCTGGCCACCAGTACCGAGAACACGTTGCCGAAGTTGGAGCTGGCGGTCATGTTGAGGTACTTCATGATGTTGCCGAATGTCTCGCGACCTTTGAGCACACCCTCTTCCAGAACCATCAGGCTCTTTTCCAGCAGGATGATGTCGGCCGATTCCTTGGCAATGTCCGTGCCGCTGTCCACCGAGATACCCACGTCGGCATCACGTAGGGCTGGGGCATCGTTAATGCCGTCGCCAAGGAAGCCTACGGTGTGGCCGTTGGCTTGCAGTGCTTTGAGTACACGGGACTTCTGCAGCGGGGTGAGCTTGGCGAATACGGTGCGTTGCTCGACCTCCAGTTGCAGCGCGGCGTCGTCCATCGCCTCGATTTCCGGGCCGAGTAATGGCGCGCCTGGTTCCAGGCCGACCTGACGGCAAATCTTGCTGGTGACCACGGCGTTGTCGCCGGTCAGCACCTTGACCGCTACGCCGATGTCCCGCAGGGCTGCAATCGCCGGGCCTGCGGTTTCTTTTGGCGGATCAAGGAAGGTGAGCATGCCGCGGATTACCAGATCCCGCTCGTCAGCGGTGTTGTATTGCTTGTGCGCCTGGGCCTTGGGGATGTCGCGGGTGGCGACCAGCAATACCCGGAAACCGTCCTCATTGTATTCGGTGGCCAGTGCCAGCAGTTGCTCGCGGCGTGCAGGGTCCAGGGCGACGGTGGTATCACCCTCCATCACATGGGTGGCAATGCCGAGCATTTCTTCAACAGCGCCCTTGCACACCAACAGGTGGTCGCCTTGGGTGTCCTTGACGATGATCGACAGGCGCCGACGGACGAAGTCAAAGGGCAGCTCATCCACCTTGCTGTAGTTGAGCGGAGCGTTGAACCTGGAGTCCTGTTGGGCAAATTGCACCACCGCCTGATCCATCAGGTTGCGGATGCCGCTTTGGAAGTGGCTGTTGAGCCAGGCCAGAGCCAGTACCGATTCATCACGCTTGCCGCTGGGGTTGACGTGATGCTCAAGGATGATGTGATCCTGGGTCAGGGTGCCGGTCTTGTCGGTGCACAGCACATCCATGGAGCCCAGGTTCTGGATCGCATTCAGGCGCTTGACCACCACTTTGCGCTTGGCCATGGCGGTTGCGCCCTTGGCCAGGTTGGCGCTGACAATCATTGGCAGCATTTCCGGGGTCAGGCCGACCGCCACTGCCAGGGCAAACATAAAGGCATCGCCCCAATCGCCCTTGGAAAAGCCGTTGAGGAAAAACACGATCGGCACCATGACCAGCATGAAGCGGATCAGCAGCCAGCTGACGCTGTTGACCCCACGGTCGAACGCGGTTTGCGTGCGAGAGCCGACGATTGCCTTGGCCAGTGAGCCAAAGTAGGTGCGCGGGCCGGTGGCGACCACTACGGCGCGGGCGGTGCCGCTGACCACGTTGGTGCCCATAAAGCAGATGTTGGGCAAGTCCAGCAGGTTGCTCTGATCGGCAGCGGTGCTGGAGGCGGACTTTTGTGTGACATCCCCCAAGGTGTCGTATTTCTCCACGGGCAAGGCTTCGCCGGTGAGGACTGCCTGGCTGATAAACAAGTCGCGGGATTCGATCAGGCGAATATCCGCCGGGATCATGTCGCCAGCCGACAGCTGAACGATATCCCCGGCCACCAGCTCGCGCATCGGCACTTCATGCACCGAAGTCTTGCCGCCGGTTTTATCCCGCCGTACAACGGTGGCGGTGGTGCGGACCATGGCTTTGAGGGCTTCGGCGGACTTGGCCGAGCGATGTTCCTGCCAGAACCGCAGCAAGCTGCTGAGGCCAACCATCAAACCAATGATGATGACTTTGGTCAGGTCGCTTTCTTCGCCATCGCGCTCTGGCAGCCAGTAGTCGGTGAAAAAGCTGATAACGGCCAGGGTCAGCAGTACATAGATGAACGGGTTATGCAGGGCCAGCATGAACTGCACGATGGCGTGAGGCGGTTTGTCGTGAGCCACCTCGTTGTAGCCATCTGTCTGAAGGCGTTCGGCGGCGTCTTGCTCGGTCAGGCCGGCAGTTGTGGCGCGGACATTGGCCAGAGTGGCCGAGAGACCGTTTTGTGCTTCCCGAGCGGCACGCATGGACAGTTTGTTGCTGTCGCTGGTGCTGTTCTTGTCTCGAACTTTAGTGTTTTTTACGGCGCTCATGATGAGAACTCCTGTCGCCAACTCTTGACCAAACATACGTTGGCTTACCTATTTAAAGGCGAGCCAATGTATGCCGAGTCGCAAACTTCGCAATCGGTTTTAATGAAGTGTTAAGTGCGCTTTAAAGTCCCGCTGCAATTAAGTTGTTAATGCCCACGCAGCGGGTAACTACTGGCTTCTTCCATGGGGAACTCCAGTGAATTAAAGTTGTTTTCAGTTAATGGGTAATCAGCGCCAAGCGCGACTCTGCGGGTCCTGAGAGTCGGCCATGCTCCAGCGCTGCTCCAGTTGGCCTGTGGCAGGATTGACGCGCCAATGCACCTGGCGGTGCGCAGGTTTTATGCCGGGAGCCGGAGTGGAGAAGGGTGATTTGGTCGAGCGAGCATAAGTGGGCTCGCGGGACAGTTTCACACGCATGCTCGAGGTAAAGGCGCGAACGCCGGGTAGTACAGGGGTTTGAAAGGTCATAACACACCTCGTGACCGGACGGCGCCGGTGAGGTCGTTACGTTGGAGCATCAGGCTCTAGCGCAGTTGACCCCGCCGTGCAGGCGAGTCCCGTCAATGTCTGGGTTTAGCGCCCGGATCTCCGTAATTACGGTGACCGGACAGCGACTAGATACTGTGTCCATTGGCTTCTTTTGTGAAGTTTATAGGCGGCCTGAATGACCGGCCTGTGCAATCTACTTAGACTGCAGGGGTAAGTCAATGTTAACGCCTGGCAAGTGACGGTGGTACAGCAACGGTTCAGGAAGTTTGGAAGTTATGAAAGTGCAGTGTTTGATATGTAATGAATAAGACAAAAAAGTTACAGGCGAGCAAAGTTTAGTAGTGCAGCTAAATCCGTGGGAGTGAGCCTGCTCACGATGGCATTACTGCGGTTCGTTTGGCAGACGGTGTCGCCTGTATCGCGAGCAGGCTCGCTCCCACTGATGTTGTGGGTGTCAGGCAAATCCCGGGCAAACAAAAACGCCCGGCAGAGCCGGGCGTTTTGTATTGACTTGATTAGCGAGCGCGGTAAGTGATACGCCCTTTGCTCAAGTCATAGGGCGTCAGCTCGACGCGCACTTTGTCACCGGTAAGAATACGAATGTAGTTCTTGCGCATCTTGCCGGAAATATGCGCGGTTACGACGTGCCCATTTTCCAACTCCACACGAAACATGGTGTTGGGCAGGGTGTCGACGACAGTGCCTTCCATTTCGAAGCTGTCTTCTTTCGACATGCAGTAAAGCCCTCGGTGTCCAATGAATGGCCCGGTGCAACTGCGCCAGGCAAAAGCGGCGTGCATTGTGCCCGAAAAATGGGGTTTAAGCCAAGGGTTCAATCAAGAGAGCTCCATCTCTGATTAATCAGCAGCTCAATGGGCCGGTATTCGGTCTTGTAATTCATCTTTTTGCAGTTCTTGATCCAGTATCCCAGGTACAGGGCATCCAGCCCCATGCGCCGGGCCTCGGCAATTTGCCAGAGAATCCCGTAGCGCCCCAGACTGCGGCGTTCCTCGTCAGGGTCGTAGAAGGTGTACACCGCAGACAGACCATTGGGCAGCACGTCAGTGACGGCGACCGCCAGCAAGCGGCCATCGAGGCGGAACTCGTAGAATCTCGAGAACGCCAGATCGCGTACCAGAAACGTCGAGAATTGATCGCGGCTGGGCGGATACATGTCGCCATCGGCATGGCGTTGCTCGATATAACGTTGATAAAGGTCAAAATTTTCTTCGCTGAACCCTGGTTTGACAGGCTGTACCTGTAAATCGGCGTTGCGCTTGAAAATGCGTTTTTGCTGACGATTGGGCATAAAGCGCGCAACAGGAATGCGCGCCGGGGTGCAGGCATCGCACTTCAGGCAATGCGGGCGATAGAGATGGTCGCCACTGCGCCGGAAACCCATCTCGGACAAATCGGCATACACCTGCACATCCATCGGCTGACTGGGGTCGAGGAACAGCGTAGTGGCCTGTTCGTCAGGCAAGTAGCTGCAAGCGTGAGGTTGAGTGGCATAAAACTTCAAACGCGCCAGCTCGGTCATGATGGGCCCTCGCAAATCTTTAAATTAAGTGTAAGCCAGCGTGCAAAAGTGCGCCTACAAAACCCACTGTGCAGGTGTGGGCTGGTCGAGATGATTGCGCAAATACTCGGCAAATTGCGTTCGCGGGATTGAGCGGGCGCCGAGGCTCTCGAGGTGGTCAGTAGGCATTTGACAGTCAATCAGTACAAAACCCCAAGCCTGCAGCTGTCTGACTAATGTGACAAAGCCGAACTTTGAAGCGTTGTCGGCGCGGCTGAACATCGACTCGCCAAAAAACAGCTGCCCCATTGCCAGGCCATACAGTCCACCCACCAGTTCGCCGTTATCCCAGACTTCAACCGAATGGGCATGGCCGCGAGCATGCAGTTCGATGTAGGCGTTTTGCATGTTGTCGGTAATCCACGTGCCGTCCGCATAATCGCGCGGTGCTGCGCATGCCTGAATCACGGCTGCAAAGTCGCGGTCAAAACTGACCTGATAGCGTTGCTGGCGTAACAGTTTGCCCAGGCTGCGGGACACGTGCAGCTCTTCGGGGAACAGCACTGTGCGCGGGTCGGGCGACCACCAGAGGATCGGCTGGCCTTCGCTGAACCACGGAAAGCAGCCGTGGCGATAGGCCTGGATCAGCCGGTCTGCCGACAGGTCGCCGCCTGCGGCCAGGAGCCCGTTGGGCTCGCGCATGGCTTTTGCCAGGGGCGGGAATGTCAGAGTGTCGCGTTTTAACCAGGTCAGCATGGCTTTGGGTCTTACAGAAGAAGGGGAGGGCGGCTGCAACTCTGTCACGCAAATGCGGTCTCAGTCGATCTGCCAGCGAAATGTAAGCTCTGTTTTAACGGCGGTATAAGTCTTTGTCACAAAAGGTAATACATGCTCAAATTGGCGCTTCTCAGCCAGGCGCAAGTGGAATCTGATCGTCGCTTGAGCCAGCGTGGCATCAACGGCTTAAACCCGTACAATGGCCTGCCTGTTTACGCTGATCTAGACTGCACCAACGTTGCTGCAGGGAATAATACAAGGCTGGTTTCATTTAAAGTCTGAATTTGTCGCCTGCTCGATATGAGCAGTATTTTGCAGTCACCTTAGTCAATTAATAGTTGGGCGCGCCACAGGCGCAGGAAAAGACCCGTTTTGAAGAAATCCACAGTAGCACCCAAAGCAGTTCCTCTCTGGCGTCAACAGTTGCACTACCGGCTCAAGGAAGGTGCATTGATCGCTATCGGCGCCCTATGCCTGTTCCTGATCATGGCCCTGTTGACCTATGGCAAGGACGATCCCGGCTGGAGCCATAACAGCCGTGTCGTGGATGTGCAGAACTTCGGCGGCCCTGCGGGCTCCTACAGTGCTGACATCCTGTTTATGGTGCTCGGTTACTTTGCCTATATTTTCCCGTTGCTGCTGGCGGTCAAGGCGTACCAGATCTTCCGCGAACGGCATCAGCCCTGGCAGTGGAGTGGCTGGTTGTTCTCATGGCGCCTGGTAGGCCTGGTGTTTCTGGTGATTTCGGGGGCGGCACTGGCCCATATCCACTTTCACTCCGCCGTGGGCCTGCCGGCAGGCGCGGGCGGTGCTCTGGGCGAAAGCCTAGGTGATCTGGCCAAGAATGCGCTGAATATCCAGGGCAGTACCCTGTTGCTGATTGCGTTGTTCCTGTTTGGCCTCACCGTATTCACTGACCTGTCATGGTTCAAGGTCATGGACGTGACGGGCAAAATCACCCTTGACCTGTTTGAGCTGATCCAGGGGGCGGCCAATCGCTGGTGGTCAGAGCGCAACGAGCGCAAGCAGCTTTTGGCCCAACTGCGAGAGGTTGATAACCGGGTCAATGACGTGGTCGCGCCAAGCGTTTCCGACAAGCGTGAGCAGGCCAAGGCCAAAGAGCGCCTGATCGAGCGTGAGCAGGCGTTGACCAAACACATGTCCGAGCGTGAAAAGCACGTACCGGCAGTTATCGCTCCGGCACCGCCCAAGGCGCCTGAGCCGAGCAAGCGAGTGCAGAAAGAGAAGCAGGCCCCGTTGTTTGTGGACAGCGCGGTTGAAGGCACGCTGCCGCCGATCTCGATTCTGGATCCGGCCGAGAAAAAACAGCTCAATTACTCCCCTGAATCTCTGGCGGCCGTTGGTCACCTGCTTGAAATCAAGCTCAAGGAGTTCGGCGTAGAAGTGTCGGTGGACTCGATTCATCCGGGACCGGTGATTACCCGCTACGAAATCCAGCCTGCAGCCGGGGTCAAGGTCAGCCGTATTTCCAACCTGGCCAAAGACCTGGCGCGTTCGCTGGCTGTGACCAGTGTGCGGGTGGTTGAAGTTATCCCGGGCAAAACCACGGTCGGTATCGAAATTCCTAACGAAGACCGGCAGATCGTGCGGTTCTCCGAGGTGCTGTCGACCCCTGAGTACGACAACGCCAAGTCTCCCGTGACTCTGGCCTTGGGCCATGACATCGGTGGGCGACCGGTGATCACCGATCTGGCGAAAATGCCGCACTTGCTGGTAGCCGGTACAACCGGTTCCGGTAAGTCCGTGGGCGTGAACGCCATGATCCTGTCGATTCTGTTCAAGTCTGGCCCCGAAGACGCCAAATTGATCATGATCGACCCGAAGATGCTTGAACTGTCGATCTACGAAGGCATCCCGCATTTGCTGTGCCCGGTGGTTACGGACATGAAAGACGCTGCCAACGCCCTGCGCTGGAGCGTTGCCGAGATGGAGCGCCGTTACAAGTTGATGGCCAAGATGGGCGTGCGTAACCTCGCCGGCTTCAACCAGAAGGTCAAGGACGCCCAGGACGCTGGCGAGCCACTGGTCGACCCGCTGTACAAGCGTGAAAGCATTCACGACGAAGCGCCGCTGCTGGTGAAGTTGCCAACCATCGTGGTGGTGGTCGACGAATTCGCCGACATGATGATGATCGTCGGCAAGAAGGTCGAAGAGCTGATTGCCCGTATTGCCCAGAAAGCACGGGCCGCAGGGATTCACTTGATCCTCGCGACCCAGCGTCCGTCGGTGGACGTGATCACGGGTCTGATCAAGGCCAACATCCCGACCCGTATGGCGTTCCAGGTGTCGAGCAAGATCGATTCGCGCACCATCATCGATCAGGGTGGCGCCGAGCAACTGCTGGGCCACGGTGACATGTTGTACATGCCGCCCGGCACCAGCCTGCCAATCCGGGTACACGGTGCGTTTGTTTCAGACGATGAAGTTCACCGTGTGGTCGAAGCCTGGAAGCTGCGCGGCTCGCCGGACTACAACGAAGACATCCTTGCCGGGGTTGAAGAACCTGGCAGCGGCTTTGACGGCGGCAGCAGCGATGGCGGTGATGACGCTGAAACCGATGCGCTCTACGACGAGGCCGTACAGTTTGTACTTGAGAGCCGTCGTGCCTCGATCTCTGCGGTTCAACGCAAATTGAAGATTGGTTACAACCGCGCTGCCCGAATGATCGAATCCATGGAAATGGCCGGGGTTGTCACCTCGATGAACACTAATGGCTCGCGCGAAGTACTGGCGCCGGCCCCGATGCGCGATTGATCTGCCCAGGGCTGTATCGGGCGGGTTCTAACTAATCAATGAGGATGTCCATGCGTTTTGTCAGCATGCTGTTGCTACCGGTACTGGCTTTTTCTTCGCTGTCGGCCCATGCCGATGCCGAGAGTGTGAAACGTCTTGGTCAATTGCTCGGCTCCGACACCATCACGGCGCGCTTTTCACAGCTGACGCTCGATGGCAGTGGCACTCAATTGCAGGAAACTGCCGGTGAAATGTCGGTTAAACGTCCGGGCCTGTTCTACTGGCACACCGATGCGCCACAAGAGCAACTGATGGTCTCCGATGGCCAGAAGGTTTCGCTGTGGGACCCGGATCTGGAGCAGGTCACGATCAAAAAGCTTGATCAGCGCCTGACCCAGACCCCGGCCCTGTTGCTGTCGGGTGATGTGTCGAAAATCAGCGACAGTTTCGATATCACCTCCAAGCAGGCCGGTGATGTGATGGACTTCACCTTGAAGCCCAAGACCAAGGACACGCTGTTCGACTCCCTGCGCCTGTCGTTTCGCGGTGGCAAGATCAACGATATGCAGTTGATCGACAGCGTGGGCCAACGCACCAACATCCTGTTCACCGGGGTCAAGGTCAACGAGCCGATTCCTGCTTCCAAGTTCAAGTTCGATATCCCGAAAGGGGCTGATGTCATCCAGGAATAAGCCCTGGAAGAGGTTTCAAACGCTGCCCATGGATCTGTTTCGAAGTGCCCCGATTGCCCAGCCCCTGGCTGCCCGTTTACGTGCAGCCAATCTGGATGAGTACGTCGGTCAGGAACACCTGCTCGCTCGCGGCAAGCCCTTGCGTGAAGCGCTGGAGCAGGGCGCGCTGCATTCGATGATTTTCTGGGGGCCGCCGGGCGTGGGTAAAACCACCCTGGCGCGGTTGCTGGCAGAAGTCTCGGATGCACACTTTGAAACCGTTTCGGCGGTACTGGCCGGGGTCAAGGAGATCCGTCAGGCGGTCGAAATTGCCAAGCAGCAGGCGGGCCAGTACGGGCGCCGCACCATCCTGTTTGTTGACGAAGTGCATCGCTTCAACAAGTCGCAGCAGGATGCATTTTTGCCCTATGTCGAAGATGGCACCCTGATTTTTATCGGTGCCACCACTGAAAACCCTTCCTTTGAGCTGAACAACGCACTGCTGTCGCGGGCGCGTGTCTATGTGCTCAAAAGCCTCGATGAGGCGGCCCTGCACAAGCTGGTGCAACGAGCCCTCACGGAAGACAAGGGGCTGGGCAAGCGCTGCCTGAGCCTGAGCGATGAAGGCTTCCAGATTTTGCTGCGGGCGGCTGACGGTGATGGTCGGCGCCTGCTCAACCTGCTGGAAAACGCCTCTGACCTGGCCGAAGATCACAGCGAAATCGGCACCGACCTGCTGCATAACCTGCTGGGCGATACCCAGCGGCGCTTCGACAAGGGTGGCGAAGCCTTTTACGACCAGATCTCGGCTCTGCACAAGTCGGTGCGTGGCTCCAACCCGGACGGTGCCCTGTACTGGTTCGCGCGAATGATCGACGGTGGCTGCGACCCGCTGTATATCGCCCGGCGGGTGGTGCGCATGGCCAGCGAAGACATCGGCAACGCCGACCCGCGCGCGCTGAGCCTGTGCCTGTCGGCCTGGGATGTGCAAGAACGTCTCGGCAGCCCGGAGGGCGAGTTGGCGGTGGCCCAGGCCATCACCTATCTGGCGTGTGCGCCAAAAAGCAACGCGGTGTATATGGGCTTCAAGGCCGCACTGCGCAGCGCCGCCGAATACGGCTCGCTTGAAGTGCCGCTGCATTTGCGCAACGCGCCGACCAAGCTGATGAAACAACTGGGTTATGGCGACGAATACCGCTACGCCCATGACGAACCTGACGCCTATGCTGCTGGCGAAGACTACTATCCGGATGAGCTGGAGCCGTTACAGCTGTATCAGCCAGTTCCGCGGGGGTTGGAGCTTAAGATCGGCGAGAAGCTCAAACATCTTGCTGCACTGGATCGTGCCAGCCCCAAACAGCGGAGAAAACCGTGATCCCAGTGATCGTTGCTGTATCAGTGGGCGGTGTTGCAGGCACATTGTTGCGCTTCGCCACGGGAAACTGGATCAACGCCAATTGGCCGCGGCACTTTTATACCGCGACATTGGCCGTTAATATCGTGGGCTGCCTGCTGATTGGCCTCCTTTACGGACTTTTTTTGATGCGCCCGGAAGTACCGATTGAAGTCCGAGCCGGACTAATGGTCGGTTTTCTGGGTGGTTTGACTACTTTTTCATCCTTTTCACTGGATACGGTGCGCCTGCTTGAAACCGGGCAAGTGCCATTGGCACTGGGCTATGCGGCCCTCAGCGTATTCGGCGGGCTGCTCGCAACCTGGGCTGGCCTGTCCCTGACCAAACTTTGATAAACGAGAAACCGACATGCTCGATTCCAAACTGTTACGTGGCAACCTGCAGGACGTAGCGGATCGCCTGGCATCCCGTGGCTACACGCTGGATGTGGCACGCATCGACGCGCTGGAAGCCAAGCGTAAAGAAGTTCAGACCCTGACCGAGAAGCTGCAGGCCGAGCGCAATGCCATCTCCAAAAGCATTGGCCAGGCCAAGGCTCGCGGTGAAGACATCGCGCCACTGATGGCCAGTGTCGAAACCATGGGCAGCGATCTGGCCAATGGCAAGGTTGAGCTGGAAACCATCCAGACTGAACTGGACTCGATCCTGTTGAGCCTGCCGAACCTGCCGGATGCTTCCGTGCCGGTTGGCGCTGACGAAGACGACAACGTCGAGATCCGTCGCTGGGGCACGCCTACTGCCTTCGATTTTGAAATCAAGGACCACGTTGCGCTGGGTGAACAATACGGCTGGCTGGATTTCGAAACCGCCGCCAAATTGTCCGGTGCCCGCTTTGCCTTGCTGCGTGGGCCAATCGCACGCCTGCACCGTGCACTGGCGCAGTTCATGATCAACCTGCACATCAACGAGCACGGCTACGAAGAGGCTTACACGCCTTATCTGGTTCAGGCGCCAGCGCTGCAGGGCACTGGCCAATTGCCGAAGTTCGAGGAAGACCTGTTCAAGATCAGCCGTGAAGGCGAAGCCGATCTGTACCTGATCCCGACTGCCGAAGTGTCGCTGACCAACATCGTCGCCGGCGAAATCGTTGAGCACAAAGCCCTGCCGATCAAGTTTGTGGCGCACACGCCGTGCTTCCGCAGTGAAGCCGGTGCGTCGGGCCGTGATACCCGCGGCATGATCCGTCAGCACCAGTTCGACAAGGTTGAAATGGTGCAGATCGTTGAGCCTTCCACCTCGATGGATGCATTGGAAGGCCTGGTTGGCAACGCCGAGAAGGTTTTGCAGCTGCTTGAACTGCCATACCGTACCCTGGCGCTGTGCACCGGCGACATGGGTTTCAGCGCGGTCAAAACCTACGATCTGGAAGTGTGGATTCCGAGCCAGGACAAGTACCGCGAGATTTCGTCGTGCTCCAACTGCGGTGACTTCCAGGCCCGCCGCATGCAAGCGCGTTTCCGTAACCCGGAAACCGGCAAACCAGAGCTGGTTCACACCCTTAACGGTTCCGGTCTGGCTGTAGGCCGCACCCTGGTAGCCGTGTTGGAAAACTACCAGCAGGCTGACGGCTCGATCCGTGTGCCTGAAGTGCTCAAGCCTTACATGGGCGGCATTGAGGTCATCGGCTAAATGGAGTTTCTGCCGCTGTTTCATAACCTGCGTGGCAGCCGTGTACTGGTGGTCGGTGGTGGGGAGATTGCCTTGCGCAAATCCCGGCTGCTGGCCGATGCCGGTGCGGTGCTGCGGGTGGTCGCACCCGCCATAGAGCCCCAGTTGTGCGAGTTGATAAACAGCAGCGGTGGCGAACAGGTGCTGCGCGGCTATGTTGAAGCTGACCTTGAAGGTTGTGTGCTGATCATCGCCGCCACCGACGATGAGCCACTCAACGCCCAGGTCTCCGCCGACGCCCGTCGCCGCTGTGTGCCGGTCAATGTGGTGGATGCGCCTGCGCTGTGCAGCGTGATTTTCCCCGCGATTGTCGACCGTTCGCCGTTGATCATTGCCGTATCCAGTGGCGGCGATGCGCCGGTGCTGGCGCGGTTGATCCGGGCCAAGATTGAAACCTGGATCCCTTCGACCTACGGTCAGTTGGCGGGCCTCGCGGCGCGCTTTCGTAGCCAGGTCAAAGGCCTGTTCCCTGATGTGCAGCAGCGTCGCGGGTTCTGGGAAGACGTGTTCCAGGGCCCGATTGCCGACCGTCAACTGGCCGGGCAGGGCGCTGAAGCCGAGCGTTTGCTGTTGGCCAAGATCAATGGTCAGGCGGCTGAAACCACCGGTGAGGTTTATCTGGTAGGTGCCGGGCCGGGTGATCCGGATTTGCTGACGTTCCGCGCGCTGCGCCTGATGCAACAAGCTGACGTGGTGCTCTACGACCGCTTGGTGGCCCCGGCGATTCTTGAACTGTGCCGTCGTGATGCCGAGCGGGTGTATGTGGGCAAGCGTCGTGCCGAGCATGCGGTGCCGCAAGACCAGATCAACCAGCAACTGGTCGACCTGGCCAAGCAAGGCAAACGCGTGGTGCGGCTCAAGGGTGGCGATCCGTTTATCTTTGGCCGTGGCGGCGAAGAGATCGAAGAACTGGCTGCCCACGGGATTCCGTTCCAGGTGGTGCCAGGGATTACCGCTGCCAGTGGTTGCGCGGCCTATGCCGGGATTCCGCTGACCCATCGTGATTACGCGCAGTCTGTGCGTTTCGTGACGGGCCATTTGAAAGACGGCACCAGCAATCTGCCCTGGAATGACCTGGTGGCACCGGCGCAGACGCTGGTGTTTTACATGGGCCTGGTAGGTTTGCCGATCATCTGTGAGCAACTGATCAAGCACGGTCGTTCAGCAGACACCCCGGCGGCGTTGATCCAGCAAGGTACTACATCCAATCAGCGTGTCTTCACTGGCACTTTGAAGGACTTGCCGACGTTGGTGGCGGAGCATGAAGTTCATGCGCCGACACTGGTGATCGTGGGTGAGGTAGTGCTGCTGCGTGAGAAGCTGAAGTGGTTCGAAGGCGCTCAGTCGCAGGACTAGGGTTTTGTGGGAGCGGGCTTGCTCGCGATGGTAGCACTGCGGTTTGCCTGACAGACCGCGTCGCCAGCATCGCGAGCAAGCCCGCTCCCACATTTGTCTCAGGGTCCTTTTTAGCCCCGATTATCCCCCACCAGACTCTCCACCGACGGCACCCGCGTGTCGCTCTCCATCTGTGCATCGTGCTCGATCTGATGACTGAAGCGATCCAGTGACCCTTGTGCGGGCTGCGCATCGCTGGCAAAGACCGGCGGGCTGAGGATGTAGGCGCCCAGTAAACGGCTCAACGCCGCCAGGCTGTCGATATGGGTACGCTCATAACCGTGGGTCGCATCACAGCCGAATGCCAGCAGGGCGCACCGAACATCGTACCCGGCCGTTACCGCAGAATGAGCATCGCTGAAGTAATAACGGAACATGTCACGTCGTACCGGCAGTTCGTTTTCGCTGGCCAGGCGCAGCAAATGCCGCGACAAGTGATAGTCGTACGGCCCGCCCGAATCCTGCATCGCCACACTCACCGCGTGCTCGTTGGAATGTTGGCCCGGTGCCACCGGGGCAATATCAATGCCCACAAACTCACTGACATCCCAGGGCAAGGCGGCTGCCGCGCCATTGCCGGTTTCCTCGGTGATGGTGAACAGCGGATGACAATCGATCTGTGGTTGTTCGCCGCTTTCAACGATGGCTTTCAAGGCTGCGAGCAGGGCCGCGACCCCGGCTTTGTCGTCCAGATGCCGGGCACTGATATGACCGCTTTCGGTGAACTCGGGCAGCGGGTCAAATGCCACGAAATCGCCAATATTGATCCCCAGCGAGTCGCAGTCGGCCCGCGTGGCGCAGTAAGCGTCCAGGCGTAACTCGATATGGTCCCAGCTGATCGGCAGTTCATCCACCCCGGTATTGAATGCATGACCTGAGGCCATTAACGGCAACACACTGCCGCGAATCACTCCATTGTCGGTAAACAGGCTAACGCGACTGCCTTCGGCGAAGCGGCTGGACCAGCAACCGACCGGGGCCAGTATCAGTCGGCCATTGTCCTTGATCCCCCGCACGCTGGCGCCAATGGTGTCCAGGTGTGCAGAGACCGCGCGATCCGGGCTGCTTTGCTGGCCCTTGAGGGTGGCGCGCAAGGTGCCGCGCCGGGTCAGCTCAAAGGGAATGCCCAACTCGTCCAGGCGTTCGGCGACATAGCGCACGATGGTGTCGGTAAAACCGGTGGGGCTGGGGATGGCGAGCATTTCCAGCAATACCCGTTGCAGGTAGTCGAGGTCAGGTTCAGGGAGGGTACGATTCATAAAAACTCCTGAGGGGCAGTCAGCTACAGGGCAGGCTGACTGTGGGGAAACAGCAAATCGACAAAACGTTCGGCAGTGGGCTGTGGCTCATGATTGGCCAAGCCGCAGCGTTCATTGGCTTCGATAAACACATAGTCCGGTTGGTCGGCAGCAGGCACCATCAGGTCCAGCCCGACCACAGGAATATCCAGCGCCCGGGCTGCGCGAATGGCCGCGTCGGCCAGCACCGGGTGCAGCACGTCGGTTACATCTTCGAGGCAACCGCCGGTATGCAGATTGGCGGTGCGGCGCACCGCAAGTATCTGCCCTGCTGGCAAGATACTGTCGTACTCGTAGCCTGCGGCCTGCACGGTGCGCAGGGTTTCAGCATCCAGCGGGATACGGCTTTCGCCTTCGGTGGCGGCTTGACGGCGGCGGCTTTGGGCTTCTATCAGGCGCTGGATATTGTGTAGTCCATCGCCCATCACCTGCGCGGGTCGGCGGATGGCCGCAGCCACCACTTCAAAGCCGATTACTACCACCCGCAGGTCGAGCCCTTCGTGGAAGCTTTCGAGCAGCACCCGGCTATCGAACGCCCGTGCTGCCTCGATGGCCTGTTGCACCTGTTCGATGTTGTCGAGGTCCACCGCCACGCCATTGCCTTGCTCGCCATCCACAGGTTTGACCACCACCCGGGTGTGCTGCTCAAGAAAACCCAAATTGTCATCGGCATTACCGGCCAGTTGCTGGCTGGGCACGTTCAAACCTGCCTGGCTCAAGACCTTGTGGGTCAGGCATTTGTCCTGGCACAGGCTCATGCTGATGGCGCTGGTCAAGTCGCTCAGTGATTCGCGGCAGCGAATCCGCCGCCCGCCGTGGCTGAGGGTGAACAGCCCGGCAGGCGCATCATCGATTTGCACATCGATTCCGCGCCGGTAAGCCTCTTCGACCACTATCCGGGCATAGGGGTTGAGCCCGGCTTCAGGGCCTGGCCCCAGAAACAGGGGTTGGTTGATGCCGTTTTTACGCTTGATGGCAAAAGTCGACAGGGTACGGAAACCCAACTTGGCGTAGAGATTTTTGGCCGAGGCATTGTCGTGCAGCACCGATAGATCGAGATAGCTCAGGCCTCGGCTCATAAAGTGCTCGATCAAATGCCTTACCAACACTTCACCGACGCCGGGACGCGAACACTGCGGGTCGACCGCCAGGCACCAGAGGCTGCTACCGTTTTCGGGGTCGTGAAAGGCGGTGTGATGATTCAAGCCCATGACGCTGCCAATCACCGCGCCGCTGTCCTCATCTTCGGCCATCCAGTACACCGGACCGCCTTGATCACGGGCGGTGAGCAATGCCGGGTCGATGGGCAGCATTGAGCGCGCCTGGTACAGCGTGTTGATCGCGGTCCAGTCTGCCTCGCTTTGTGCTCGGCGGATGCGAAAGCCGCGAAATACGCGGGTGGCCTGGCGGTAATCGGTAAACCACAGGCGCAAGGTGTCCGACGGATCGAGAAACAGTTGTTGCGGAGATTGCGCCAGTACGCGCTGAGGTGCGGCGACGTACAGCGCAATATCGCGCTCGCCGGGCTGCTCGTTGAGCAGCTCATCGGCCAGGCTGCCAGGGTCGGGGAACGTATGCCCGATCAGCAACCGGCCCCAGCCGCAATGCACGGCGACGGGCTGGGCGTCGAGTTCGCTGCCGTCTTCGGCAAAGCGTGCCTGCAGGCGTTCATATGAAGGCGTCTGGCCACGTAACAAACGTTGGCTATAAGCCGTAGCGAGGGGTTTCATCGGTCAGATTCCTTGTTCGCTCAGCCACATGTTCAAGGTTGCCAATTGCCACAGCTTGGAACCGTTCAGGGGCGTCAGTTGGCCTTGCGGGTTACTCAGCAATCGATCCAGCATCGCCGGTTGAAACAGGCCGCGATCCTGGCTGGGGTCCAGCAGCAGGTCGCGCACCCAATTGAGGGTGTTGCCCTGCAAGTGCTTGAGGCCAGGGACCGGGAAGTAGCCTTTTTTGCGGTCGATCACTTCGCTGGGGATTACCAGTCGGGCGGCTTCCTTGAGCACTTGCTTGCCGCCGTCCGGCAGTTTGAAACGGGCCGGAATCCGCGCCGAGAGCTCGGCCAGCCGGTAGTCGAGGAACGGTGTGCGCGCTTCAAGGCCCCAGGCCATGGTCATGTTGTCGACCCGTTTTACCGGGTCATCCACCAGCATCACCGTACTGTCCAGGCGCAAGGCCTTGTCCACCCCTGCGCTAGCGCCCGGCTGGGAAAAATGCTCACGGACATAATCTCCGGCCGCATCATTGGCCGTCAGCCACTGCGGTTGCACCGTCGCCTTGTATTCGTCATAGCTGCGATCGAAGAACGCTTCGCGGTAAGCGGCATATGGGTCGCTGGCGCCGTCGACCTGCGGGTACCAGTGATAACCGGCAAACAGTTCATCCGCGCCCTGGCCGCTTTGCACCACCTTGCAATGCTTGGCCACTTCCCGTGACAGCAGGTAAAACGCAATACAGTCGTGGCTGACCATCGGTTCGCTCATGGCGCGCATGGCCGCTGGCAATTGCTCGATGATTTCGTGTTCGCCAATGCGCAGTTGGTGATGGCGCGTGCCGTAGTGCTTGGCGATCAAGTCCGAGTACTGGAATTCATCACCGCGCTCGCCACCTGCGTCCTCAAAACCGATGGAAAAGGTCGACAGATCCTGTACGCCCACATCCCGCAGCAACCCCACCAGCAAGCTTGAATCAACGCCGCCCGAAAGCAGTACACCGACATCCACCGCCGCCCGTTGGCGAATGGCCACAGCCTCGCGGGTACTGTCGAGTACACGGTCGCGCCAGTCTTCGAGGGTCAAATTGACCTCGTCGGCATGGGGGCCGTAGGGCAGAGTCCACCAGGTTTTCTGTTCGGTACGCCCGTTGGCGTCGATGCGCATCCATGTCGCCGGTGGCAGCTTTTCGATCCCGGCAATCAACGTGCGGGGCGCGGGCACTACGGCATGGAAGTTGAGGTAATGGTTGAGCGCCACCGGGTCGAGCATCGGGTTGATATCACCGCCCTTGAGCAACGCTGGCAAGGTCGAGGCAAAGCGTAGGCGGGCATCGGTACGCGACAGGTACAGCGGTTTAACCCCCAAACGGTCGCGGGCGATAAACAGGCGCTGGGTATCGCGCTCCCAGATGGCAAAGGCAAACATGCCATTGAGCTTGGGCAGCAGTGCTTCGCCCCAGGCGTGATAACCCTTGAGCAGCACTTCGGTGTCGCCATCGGAATAAAAGCTGTAGCCCAGGGCTTCAAGTTCGGTACGTAGTTCGGGGAAGTTATAGATCGCGCCATTGAAGGCCAGCGACAGGCCAAGTTGGCCGTCGACCATTGGCTGGGCGGAACCATCGGACAAGTCCATGATTTTCAGGCGCCGATGGCCGAGGGCGACGGGGCCCTGACTGTGAAAACCCCAGGCATCGGGGCCACGTGGAGCGAGGTGGTGGGTGATGCGTTCGATGGCTGCCAGGTCGGCAGGTTGTTGATCAAAACGTAACTCGCCAGCTAATCCGCACATGGTGCTTAAACCCTATTGAATCCGGGCCTTTCGCGCTACGCCTGCTTTTCAAGTACCAAATTTGTACCGTTTTGCAGCGTATTCAGCTTCTCAAGCTCGCTCCAATCATTGGGTGAGCTGATCCACCGGGCATAGGTCGAAAGCAGTATCTGAATGCTGTGTCCGAGCTGAGCCGCAATAAACGCAGGGTTCATGCCGGACATCAGGCACATCGTTGCATAGGTGTGCCTGGTGTCGTACATCCTGCGATGCCTCATCCCCAGCTTTCGTAATGCTAACAACCAGTAGCGCTTAGGCCCCGTTTCGGATCGGACATAAAGCTCTGACCTGTCTCCCGATCCTTCCGGCGCGAATACATAGTCAGAGCGCGCCGCTGTAAGTGACCTGGCTTTTTCGAGTGCCTGCAAAGCTTGATCGTTCAATAAAACTTCACGAGAGGTTTTGGTTTTAGTCCTTTCCTGGATCTTCCCGTAAAGCCTGATACGGCAAACACGTGCAGTTCGATTGCGCGTGTCCACTTCGCTCCAGCGCAGGGCCATAGCCTCGCCTGGACGCATTCCTGTATAGAAAGAAAACTCAAAAAAGCATGCATAAATGGCCTGAAGCCCGCTCGTCACTTCGTAAAGCTTGGCAATGACAGCATCGGCTTCGGCTCGCGAAAAAGGATCCAGCTCACGCTTTACGACTCTCGTTGCGGGGATTGAGCGTGCCGGGTTTCTCTGAATCAGCTCATCGCTGACGGCCTGATTGAAAAGACTGGTCACTAGCCTTACAGCATTCTTTCGGCGGACAGGGGAAGTCCACTCAATGCCGTTCACAATCTTGCGCATCAGTACCGGAGAGATCGCATCAATTGGCAAGTGCGCCAGGTGCGGTACCCAGTAGTTTTGCATGGTGCTGCGGTAGTTTTTCCGGGTGCTCTCCACAATCTGGAGGCTGTTTAGCCACTCCTGAGCATAATCAAAGAAAATCGGCATCTGGCTGACCGCCCCGCTGCGAGTGGTCGGAAACAGCTCAATGTACTTTTCAGTGGTGAGGGCGCCCAGTCGGTCGAGTTGCTTTACTTGAGAACGTAGACCCTCAGCTGCCGCGATTCCCTTGGTGGTCTGCGGGAAAGGGAGGGTTTCGCAACACCGCTTCTTGTTCCAAGTGAACCGGATTCGGATCGACTTACCGATGAACTCAACCCCAGCGGGGAGTCCCATTGGCTTTCTAGCCATTCGTCGTATCTCCACTTGCTGTACATAATTCGCCCATCGATCTTTGACCACACCCCAAGCGGGATAATGTTCCGCTCGCGCTTGCGCTGAAGGGCTTTTGCGGTTGTGCCAATGAGTTCGGCCAGTCTTTTTTCGGTGATTTTGTCGTGCCCGGAGTCATCGGACAGAAGTTGTGCTGCTGCCATGGCGGACCTCTGGATGCCGCGTTTGGCGGCAGAAGGTGAGTTATCTTGTGGGATGTGTCGCGATGCGGATCAGAAGCTGCGCTCTTTCTGGCGCGCCACATCGATCTGCTCATACAGGGCATCGACCCTTTTGCTTTTCCTGTCGAGAGCCTGGGATCGCTTGATGTGATCTTGCATTGCCTTGTTATAGGGCTGCATCAGCTCAAGAAGCCGCAGTTTTTCAGCAGCGTTTTTCGTTTCGTTGAACCTAACGGCTAGCCGATCACGCTCTTTAAAATCAACACCATCGAGCGCCCGATTTTCTTTTTGCATTTCCTCGAGTACTTCAGCCGATTGCCTTTGCCAGCGGATGTACAGAACATCGCTTAGTTTGGGCTGGTAGAAATGCTGGTTCCTGATCCAGGCCACTAGGTCATCCTTTGTCATCCCATCGAGAATATCTTTCACGGCTTTCTTGCTCATGCGCGCGCACCTTGCCCGCCGATTACTGGCAGGCATTTAAGGGTGGGAGGGGGTTACGGGTACCGGCGCCGCCACCGCCGCAGAAGAAGTCCACGACGATCTCGTCGTCCTGCTGGTTGAAGCCAAGGTAGTACTGGGTTTTGAAATCGAAGGGGTATTTCTTCTGGTTTGCGAACATAAGTAGGCCTCGCCAGGTGGCGTGATTTGTAATGGAAAGGCTGGTTTAAGCGGAGGGAGGAGAGCTAAGCGGCTTTAGTCCGGGCATCAGGCTGCCACTCACAGAACCCAACCCGTTGCGCTTTCGTCTTTGGGTTGATGATTGGTCGGCCTTCTGTATCCGTCATAATGCGCTTCGCCCTGATGCGCAGATCCCTGCATTGAATGGTCTTGCGAGCCAGCTCAATGAACTGCTCAGCGTACTGCGGGGCATCAAATAACGGTGATAGCTGGCGAAGCGTACCCCCCCCCATAATCTGCTCTGTCTTCTTCTCGACGAGTTCCAGCCATTCAGCAAGCGGAACAGGCTCGACACCACCAGGGGCTTTTACGTTCTTGCGAGTGCCTTTGGTGCGCTTCTTGGCCTCGGCCAGCGCAACGTCGCGGGTCATTCCAAATACGGCAAATGTGCTCATGGGTTATCTCCAAGCGTGCGCCTGCCTCGCCGGCTGGCGTGATTCATTGATATGAGTGATATGCTGAATACAAAATCGGTTACTGCGGGTGCTTAGAAATGCACGTAAATATAATTTCTACATTGCGTTGGCTTAATGTAGAGGCTGAGCCGGGTGTGTACGAAATGATGCCTGGGGTCTCTATTGTTAATGATCGAGAGCTGATAAGAAATGTCCTTGACGCCCCTTTTAAGTATTTTGTCGGACATATTGAGCATGATCACTTAACTCGTACTGACCACTTAGTAGTATGTAGGCCAGAAGAAGTTTGTATTTGGGAAGGGTATGATCACAGTGAACCCTTGCTTCTTACATGGTTAATATGGCTTTCGATGATTATTGAGGACTCATGGTTGGTGAAAGACAATGCTATTGGATGTGAGCTAGCACACTGTCACTTTCACAATAATGGTCAGGATTTTTGGACCAGTAACGGATTATATTCAACGCTGTCAAAGGCCGATGGCCACGCTTTGGTGCATACGACTTTCAGCGCGTTAGAAATTAATCAGTGGCGGGAAGTCAGTCTTGAGCTTAGGACTCATCTCCATGACAGGGGCTTTACCATGTTCCAGTCACCCGTGTCGAAAAAAAGCACGCGTTTTGACCGCTTCCTCAACTTCATAACATCATCGCGAAAAACTCCTTACCCTTCCCTGAAAATTGCACAAATATGTAGTGCACTAGAGAGTCTCTTTTCAACAAGCACAGGTGAGTTAACCCATAGACTTTCTGAGCGAGTAGCTCACTTTTTAGGTGGTTCAGCAAAGGATATGGAGGCTCGATACCAATTCATGAAGAAGGCCTATGGGATTCGTTCTCAAGTCACTCACGGTTCTCATATAAAGCAGTCAGATATTGATGCGTCACCTTTGATAAGCAAAGGATTGCAAGATATTTGTAGGGAAATTGTATTTATGGTTCTGCGAGATTCGACAAAACAGGCGGTTGTTTATGGGATGAATGAGTTTATTGAAGATTATTTTAGAAAAGAGCTATTTAGTTGATGTGATGCTGCCGGAACTTAAATTAGCGCAGTAATGTCATGTTTGTAATTTAGTAAAAATTCATGTGCTACGAGTGACCGGCATGGAGCCGGATCAAGGAGAGATCAATGAGACATTCAAACTTCGAAGATGCCCATAAAGGCCGCAAATTCATCATCCGTATTTCAACCCACGAAAACGGATTCACGACAGAGCTTCAAATCAGCGGGCTGCCCGTACATAAAGACAGCGACAACCTTTGGAAAACTCGCGATGAAGCTATTGACGCAGGTGTCGCGAAGGCCAGAGGGATTATCGACAGCATGTCTCGATAGGAGTATCAGTTAGAAGCGCGCTTGAGCTGGTTAGTAAGCTGCGTTGGCAGCCCGCGCACCGTCAGTGTTCCGGCTTCCTGATCGAACTCAATCTTTGAGCCCAGCAGGTGCTGTTCGAAGCTAATCGAAAGACCCTCCGCGCGCCCCGTGAAGCGACGGAACTGGTTCAGCGTGCGCTTATCGGCTGGAATCTCCGGCGACAGGCCGTAGTCCTTGTTGCGGATGAAGTCATAGAAGGCTTTCGGGCGGTCTTCGTCGATCAGCTCTGACAGTTCGTCGAGGGTGATCGGCTCGCCAATCTTGGCCTGGGCCATTGAGTAGCTGACCAGCGTCTGAGTCTTCTCGCGGGCGCTGTCTTCGTGCATGTCCTCTGCCGTGACAAAGTCGCTGAATGCCTTGAGTAGCGTGCGAGTCTCACCTGGACCATCAACACCTTCCTGGCAACCGATGAAGTCACGGAAGTAGTCGGTTGCTTTACGACCCTTCGCACCTTTGAGGTATGAAATGTACTGCCGCGACTTCGGTTTGCTGCGCCATTCCGAGATATTGATCCTGGCTGCCAGGCTGATGTTGCTAAAGTCCAGGTGCTTGGAAGGAGTGACACTGAGGTCAGCATTCACGGTGACCCCTTCGCTGTTCTGGAGCAGGGCAACTATCAGGTAGTCGGTCAGGCCTTGCTGGTAGTGGGCCAGCAGCACATGCCCGCCAACACTCAGGTTTGATTCTTCCATGAGCTTTTGTAGGTGCTCGACAGCGGTGTGGCTGAACTCGATAAAGTCGCCGCCTTCGATGTAGGTCTGCAACCAGCCGCTGAAAGGGAAGCCGCCGGACTGGGCATGAAAGAAACCCCAAGCCTTGCTGGTCTTGGCGTTGTAGGCGACGTTCAGGTCGCGCAGCAGATTTTCGGTGGCCTGAGATTCGGTCAGCTCGGTGCCGCTGACGTACAGCACGGCAGGTGTGCCATCTGGTTTTTTGTCGATCTGGTGGATGATGCTATGACGGATAGGCATGGGCTTACCTCGGGATGGCGCTGCCCTCCGTGACCGGATGCAGCGAGGTTATTTATCGTTAGTGACATGCAATCGTGACAATCACGGGAGACGGACAAGCTCCGCCAATTGAGGATCGGTCATGCGGTCGGCGCCGCGAATGAAGCGCGATATCAGATCCTGCTCCTCATCGATCCCAGTGCGCGCCATGGTTCGTTTCAGCGCGGCATCATCGTTGTGATAAAGAGCTGTGACAATCTTTCTGGACAGCAGGAGAGCTTCTTTTTCCTGTGTACTCAACTTGTCCCGGGCGCGCTGATCGCGTTTCCGTTCGGTTGCAGATTTGGCCATGATCTATCTCTTCAAGTCCGCTTGGTGGCAGGTGG
Organism: Pseudomonas fragi; assembly: GCF_025426255.1. Classification (GTDB taxonomy): domain Bacteria; phylum Pseudomonadota; class Gammaproteobacteria; order Pseudomonadales; family Pseudomonadaceae; genus Aquipseudomonas; species Aquipseudomonas kulmbachensis. The sequence goes on from NZ_CP104861.1 coordinate 1,680,669, forward strand.
TGTTGGGGCTGACGAAGGCGGCGTTGCACTGAGGAATTGATACGCCTCACAGATGACTGCCGAAGAAGGCAAATACGGCCAGTATTGCGCCGACGCGTAATGCCCAGTTACGCATGACCTTCCCGAGTTCTTTGATGCTGAACCGCGTCTCTTTAGCTTCCAGTTCCTGCCGTTGGCGATACGCGTTGCCATAGCCGAAACACGGGGTTGGGGTGACGACCTTACCGGTGGTGCGCTCGACTACTTCAAAGCAGTTGAAGCCAGAAGCTTTAACCCTGAAGCGATCTGTCATGCCGGGTTTCTGGTAAAGCTCGGCCGTGGCCCTGCGTGTAAGTCTGCGCAACCCTTCAAGACGGGATATGCGCTCTGAGATAGGTGGAGTCATGGTCGATCCTCAACAGGGTTACGGTTATTCGTCAGCACTCAGGTCCGCGCTGTTTGCCGATGGGCGCGCAATGGAGTGCTGACGGATAAACGCAGGTATGAAAAAGCCCAGTCGAAACCGGGCTGTGTTGCACTCTTAAAACGCCACCGTATGTAAGAGCCTGGCTGTATGGGCGCGCCCATCACTGTTTAGGTTTTCATGGTCGAGTCCTCCGTTTTGGGTTGCAGCAGGCAAGGGCTGATGCAGGTGTCCAGCGTCTGCTGGGTTGGCGTCCGCATTGGTCTGTACTCAGGCCTGTAAATGCCGAAGATCAGACCGATGCATCCTGGGGCTGGGGAGTACCAGGGGATCGGGCAGTTAACGACAGGCTGTCGTGGCGCTGGTTGTTCGTTACTGCTTAAACCGCGATATCTTTCTCGCGGCCCGCCTGAATTCGCAGATAAATCTCTTCCCTATGAACAGCCACATCATCCGGTGCGACGATTCCGAGCTTGACCTGCTGTCCACTAACGCTTAGCACCTGGATGCTGATGTCGTCGTTGATGCGGATGATTTCGCCTACGCGGCGGGTGAGTATCAACATGGTCCTTCTCCTTGTTTGATTTCCAATGCCGCCTCAGTGAAGCGGCATCAGTAAATCTGTGGATCTTGCTGGGCTTCGTGTTCTGCCACGGTTTCCTTGGCTGAACACCCGAGGATTCCTCGGTAGTTCGATCTCGCTACACGTCTGCCAGGTCTCCCCACCACTGCCCGTCGTCGCACATTTCGTGTTCGATGCTGTTACGGGTGGCTGTGCAGCTTTGCGTACTCCATATGGGAGTCCGGCCAGTTCCAGAGCTGGCATGGCATCGGCTATTTGTTGCTCGCGCTTACCAGATGAATCCCGGGGTAGCTGATGGCGAGGATCTTGGCGGTGGTAAAGAGCGGGTCGCTGCGGTGTGAGGCTGCGATGGATGTAAATTAGCAACTGCTAAATATTTACGCAATAGCATATGCTAAATAATTTGCAGCGCCCACAAAAAATCCCGCTCAGTGGCGGGCTCCGTTGCGTAGGTCGATCACAAACCAGCAGGTCGACGCGTTATGTGCAGGTGGTGCAGGTCAATGCCTGCGAGGGGTAGGGGGTAATGCTCGGATGCCCTGGCTGTAAGTCGGTTTGCGGCCAGGGTAGGGCGGTCGCATGGCGGGTGGAGAGCCTGGGTATTGCGCCAGGAACAAAAAGCCCGACGCTTGGTCGGGCTCTCATTCTAGCTAGTGAGCGAGCAACTTTGTCAGGCCAAAGGTTATCGCACTAGCTAGGCCGGTCATGGCGAAGGCTGTCGCCACGTACCACTTGATTACGTTCAGTTCCAAGGTGGCCAAGTCAGCCTTAGTGGCTGAGTGCTTTTCAATTGATTCTACTTTCCCCGATATGCCGACAAGCTTCTCCTTGATATCAGGAATGGCTTTTTCGAGTGCCGCTATGCGAGCTTCCAATTCACCGCCTCCCGGTGGGTTTACGCCGCCAGTATTGCCCGGGCCCCCGCCATTGTCACGCTTCTGGTAAGGAGTGGTATTACCGCCTTGGTGGACTTTCGGCTCAAACTTACTCATTTTCGGGAGCCCGAGAAGCATCTTCCGTCTTTGGATTCATGGCTAGCCAAGCCAGCATAACTTCCGATCGATGAGTTCTGATAAGTCCGCAATTATTGCACTCGAGCTCTAGATTATACGCAGGAGCTCCACTAATGGTTCCGCCAGCTTTTCTTAAGAAGCAGTGATCAGTGCTCTCTTCTTTTGTGGAAATATTCCACATATCTGTTCCACAAGCAAAGCACTTTCCATTAGGTGTTTTTACAATCAAAAAACGAACAGCTTCGTCGTATAGTAGAATTGGCTCTACGGTTGATCGCTTATAGTTATCACTGGAGTCGCTCATAAATGCATTTCCCGTTCAAAGTTTCAATTCGTGTCTCACCTACTCAGCCTTTCCCCGCACAATCCTCCCCGCCTTCACCTCTTCCGCATACCCCGCCAGCTTGTCGGCGAGCTCATGCAGTTCGCCGACAAGTTTCATCGCCTCCAGGAATTCAGCCTCGCCCCCGGCCTGGGCTTTGTGGAACATCTCCAAGGCGGCAGTCTCCAAGGCGAACGCTGTAGCCTTCAGGTCGCGGCGCAGTTGCTGGTTGGGCTTGGTAAGTGCCATGCGGCCTCTTCTCGAATCCGTGTTGAGCCTACTCAATCTTGACTCGCGTCACCGCGCCATCCCGGACCTCATCCGCCAGTGCTGCAATCCGATCTGCACGCTCATACATCTTCGCAATCAGCGTCAGGACGGCTGCCACCTCGATATCCTGGCAATCCTTGGTGATTCTGAGCACTTCGTCTGCTGCCTGCTCGATATCAAGCCCTAGGACCTTGAGTTCGTGGCGCAGCTCTTGGTTGGGCTGGGTGAGGGGCATTACGGCCTCCTAAGTATTTCGCTTGAGCCACGCGCAAAGTCTGGATATTGGCGAGCTTCGTTGAGGCGGGCCTTTACCAACTAAGTCTTCCAGAGCAATTGTCGCCTTTTGAGTACGCCCCCTGAGCAAGCTGAGTTTTGCATGCAGGTCTTTTTTAAGCTGCTTTCGGTTCTCTGCAGGCGAGAGCTCTATCAGCTTCCCCGCCATAAAAAATTCAGTTCCATTTGCTGATCGAGCGCTTCAGTTATCTACTTGATTGTCTCGTTCATTCTGATATCTGCTCAGTTAATTTCGATTATCACCGTCAAGTCTATAGATCCCCGCCGCGCCAGATGACTCGACTTAGGACGTGGTGCTTGGCCCTTTAAAGCCTGCGGGCATTCCAAGCAAGTAGGACTCTCGCATGCACGACCAGGGACTCTAGCTCCGCACCCTTGATGTCGTAGGGCGGAAAGGCTTCGTTATCTGAAATCATACGAATCATTTTAGGTAGTCGCTGCAATCGCTTGATGTAGAGCATTCCATCGAGCGTGAAGGCATATACCCCATCAACCACAACCTCAGTGACGCCTTTGTCGACAATCAACGGGTCTCCGCTTGAAAACGTAGCCCCCATGCTTTCGCCGAATCCTGTAATGACAGCAAGGTTTTCGGGGCGAGTATAAATAATGCCTTGCTCGCGCAAGTATTCACTCCGAACAGTGATATTCCTCACCGTTTCAACGTATTCCTTCGGAACTACCTGTCCAGGGCCCATAGACGCTCGAACGTCATACTGAGGGATGTGTATGTCGCCCTGTCTAGCCCTTGAGAAGTCGACAGCAACCACGCTGCCGTCATTTTTCTCTGCTTCGATAGTTTGTTCGTCCGCCAGATGTGCAGACGGAGAAACAAGGGCTCCGGAGACCAATCCGATTTTACCTTCAAGCGTGGCGGCGGCCTTTTCGCCTAGTTTCCTATGCCCATTCAAAAGTTGCGAAAGGTACGAGGCGTCTAGGCCGTACTCATTCGCAAAATCTTTCTGGCTTGCCCGGCCCATGACGCGGCGCAGAGCTTTGATTCTGAGTTCATTGATATCCATTGGCCAATAATCGCTTTCCGTTAGCATTCAGTAAATTACTGTTTGCTATTGTTTGTTGTATTAGCAGTTGCTAATCTTGCGCCTTCTAGGAGGCACATATGAACCTGCACGAATACATCAAGCCGCTTGAGAAAGACGATCTAGATAGCTTTGCCGCTCGCTGCGGAACGAGTGCGGGGCAGCTAAAGCAGGTTGCTTATGGCTACCGCCGTCCGAGCGCCGGGCTTTCTATCTGCATTGAACGAGAGTCGAAAGGTTCTGTTGTTTGCGAACAGCTGCGCCCAGACATCGACTGGGCTTACCTGCGAAGCACGTCAAGAAGCTCTAGCCGGGCCGCATAACAAGTTTGTTGGCCCGCTGGGAAAATTCTCGCCCGCCCAACTGCAGGGCGCCACGGAAACAGATTTGAGGTTTTACGGATGGAAGGTTTTCTGCGGGCCTGTCAGAGCGCTGTTCTGGATAACGAGGCGAAAGCACTGGCAGCCAAGATGGGGGTGCCACACGTAAGCCTGCTTCAGCGCGCCAACCCTGACAACGATGCTCATCACCTGACTATCGAGCATCTGTTCGGGATTTTGCTTCACACCGGCGACATGCGACCGCTTGCGGCGCTGGCAAATGGGTTCGGTTTTGATTTGAAGCCCAATAGCCCACCAAAAGCCCAAGCGCTTACTTCGTCATTGATCAGCGTCGGTAAAGAAGTCGCAGAGTTGACTATCGCTGTGCATGCAGCGCTGGAGGATAACCACGTAAACAGTTTTGAGAAGTCCTTTATCCGACAGGAAATTAATCATGTGCGGACAAGCCTCAATGTGATGGAGGCGTCAGTGAAGGTCGCCTGATTCGCAGATAAAAAAAGCCGGTGACTAGACCGGCTTCTTCACAACATATTTCGGGGGCCATTATGTGCACCACTTGCTCATCACGCAACACCGCTGACGTGATACCTCCCCTTGCACCATTACTTGTCACGACCACCGCACAGGAGGCCGTGTAATGGCCCGCATCCGCACGATCAAACCCGAGTTCTGGACCAGTGAACAAGTTATGGAATGCAGCCCTTTGGCGCGCCTGTTGTTTATCGGTGTGTGGAATTTCTGCGATGACGCGGGCAACCATCCCATGTCGGCCAAAACCCTAAAGGCACTGGTTTTCCCAGGCGATGACATCACCTCGGCGAAGGTCGGTGAACTGCTCGCCGAGCTGTCAACGAATGGGCTGATCGACCTCTACGAGGTGTCGGGCAAAGAGTACCTACACGTCAACGGCTGGAAGCATCAGAAGATCGACCGACCGACGATTAAACACCCTACATATCGACTGACTATCGACGCTGACTCGGAGAACGCTCGACGAGCCCTCGCCGAGGAATCGCAAGTGCCTAGACGAGCCCTCACCCCCGGAAGGGAAGGGGAAGGTAAGGGAGAAAACCCACCCAACGCGCACGAGCCGTTCGACTCACGCGAAATGGTCGCCATGACCCTGGACTGGTTGCCCGATCCAGAAACCCTAAAAACCTATGCCGTTCACGTTGGCCTGCCTGGCGCACTGTTCACTCCAGCCGTGATTGCCTTGTTCACCTGCCACTACGAGCCAAAGGGCGTGGTCAACACGCAGGCTGAGTGGGTGAGCATGCTGGTCAAGTGGGTGCAGCGTGATCAGGTCAAGGCTGCCGGAACCAACGTCAGCCGCTTCCCAGGTAAGCCCCGCACTGACGAATCCTTTGACGACGAAGATACCGACTGGCTGTATCAGGAGGCGACCCAATGAATCAAGTTTCAGTAATTGCCACAGGCCTTTGGGCCAAGGTTCAGAGTGGCGAGTTTATCGCGGCCGGTGAAAGTGAAAACATCCAGCCCGCCCTCGAGCTGTCCCAGGCCACGGCTAAGGTCATCAACGGTCTGTTCCGTGAACTGCGCTCGATCTTCCCGGCGTGGAAGCAGGCGTGGCCGGACATAGCGACCTACAAAGCGGCCAAGCAGCAGTGGCTGCAGGGTTTTCTCGAAGCAGGGATTTGCAGCGCCGAGCAACTGCGTTTCGGTGTGATGCGTGCCCGTCAGGCAGCGAAGGACTTCGTGCCAAACGTGGGCGTGTTCATAGGTTGGTGCACGCCTACGGCGGAAATGCTTGGCCTGCCTAGGCTTGCTGCCGCCCACCGTGAGGCTTGCCGTAACGCGCATCCATCGATGGCTGGCCAGGCCATTTGGTCCCATGACGCGGTGTGGCACACGGCCAAAGAATGCGGCTTCGAAAACCTTAACCGGCTGAGCCATGACTTGAGTATCAAGATGTTTGAGCGCAACTACACGATCACAGTGCGCCGCATTCTGGCGGGCCTGCCGCTGCAGAAAATGCCGCGAGCTTTGCCACCACGCACCATCGAACGCAGCGCCCCCGAAGTCGGAAACAAGGCTTTGGAAGCGCTGCGAGCTATGAGAGCAGGAGGATTTGCTCATGAATGAATTACGCCAACAACAGCGTCTCGCTGGTCAGTCTTCAATCGCCCAGAAGGTCTTCGGCTTCGTGCCTATTCAAGATAGCTGGAGCACGCATGAGATTCGCGGGGCCGCGATGGCTGCCAGTGCGACGACTGCTGCGGACCATGCAATACGCCGAGCCCTGGGCGAGCTCAAGGACGCGGGCCTTATTCGCGAACCTGTCGGCGGTAAGTTTCAGCGTGACGCAGCGACCCTAAAACCCAAGACTGAGAAAGCCATGATCCAGCCAGCCAAACAAACTGTTGTATCGATCAAGAAGCCCGAAGGTGCCTTGGATGTTTTGGCCGCACTGTCTGGCGAAGTGGTGAGTCTTTCTGATGAGTTCAGTAAGCGCATGAAGGTATTGGCCGGACGCATTGAAGAGGTGGCGTTGTCGGTTGAGGCTGAGCGGGAAAGCAATGCATTGACCATCACAAAGGCCAAACGACTACAGGAAGCCCTGAAGGAGTTCGCATAGTGAGCGCCTTGGGAAAGCAGGTGTCGGGCGACCACTACAAATCACTGAAAATTCAGCCCATTGAATTCATTCACGCCAACGGCATTCCGTTTGCCGAGGGCAACGTTATCAAGTACGTGACGCGGTGGCGTGACAAGGGCGGGCTGGCCGATCTGGAGAAGGCCAAACACTTTCTGGAAATCCTAATCGAGCTTGAGCGCAAGGTGGCCACCGAATGAGTCACTCAGCCACCGAAAAACGGGCATCGAACACCCAAATCAAAACCCTGACCGTGAAGCTGTCCGACGCCGAGATTGGCCGCAATGCCAAGCTCGAGCATGTGCGCGACCTACGGGATGCCGGTCATCCAGCGTTGCACTTTCGCTTCTCCAAGAACCGCACCCGCGGCTCCTGGTACTTGGTCAACAAACGCCGCTGGCACCGCATCGGTGCCTTCCCGGCCTTGAGTGCCAAGCAAGTATTGGCCGAGCTACCGGCAGTGCGCCTGCGGGTGGCTGCTGATGCAGGATCAAGCATTTCGCAATGGGTCACCACGGGCGAGCTGCTCAGTTGGTATGCCGCCCGCATGGGCCTCGACCGAAGTCTGTCGGCCAAGCGTAAGGACACTGGCGCATCCGTCATGAGGCGTCACCTGCTGCCACGCCTGGGTGGGTTGCCGCTGGTAGAGGTCAACAAAGCGAACCTCGATAGTCTGTTCATGTGGCCTCTGCAAGGGTCTCTCTCAATCGACTACGTGCGTCTGGCGTTCCAGTTGCTGGCTTTGGCATTTCGGCAGGCGTTGAAGCTGGACAAGATATCGTCCAATCCAATGGCGGGCATCAAGTTCAGTGACTTCTCCAAGGCCAAGGTTAGGGTCAAGCCGTCGCGCCTGCGTGGTGTTCAGTTGCAGGATCTGCTGCGCGAGCTGATACAGGCTATGGAGGGCAGTCCGTCTGACGCCATGCTGGCTCTGATGATGCTGTGCCACGGGACGCGCATCGGGGAGACCCGACAAGCACGCTGGTCACATATCAGCCTGGCCGAGGGTGAGTGGTTTATTCCTGCTGAACACGCCAAGACCGGCGTGGAGCACCGTCTGCCACTGACCGACCAAGTACGGGCGCTGCTGATCCGCTATCGCGACACTCAGACCGCCCGAGGCTATGACGGTCTGTATCTGTTCCCTGCCCGCAATGGCAAGGCTTTGAGCGAGGGCCAGGGCTTTGCTGTGTTTACTCGTCTGGGTAAGGGCGAGTGGACCAGCCATGACCTGCGCAAGGTGGCCCGTACCGGCTGGGCAGATCTGGGTATTGACCATCTGATCGGTGAGCTGCTGATCAATCACGCGATGGGCCACAACGTGAAGGTATACATCCAGTCGGACGTGATGAGTCGCAAGCGTGATGCGCTGGAAAAGTGGCACCACCTGTTAGACAGCCGAGGCTTTAAGCAGATTCACGGGCAGACAGGCGTTAGATTTGGAGAATCCGGTAATACGCTGGAGGCCGCTAACGGCGTGGCTTGCAGCGCTACTCAGAAATCAACCATAGGCGAGGATTAAAAACGCGAAAAAGGTATTACCGGCGAGTCGAAACATACCGTGGATTAAGGGGATGGCATGGCGATTTACAAAGACGTGATGGGCACATTGGTTCGTGTGCTTGCGGCAGACAACATCGACAACTCAACCAAGCAGAGCTGGCAAAAGCTGATTGATGCTGAGTTGAGCTCGGGCGGGCAGGGTGCTGGCATATCAGTGCGAGATAAATTCGACTATGACTGCTGCCTGTACGCGTTACTGCACCGTGAGTTGGCGCCGGTTCAGTGGGATGTTCTCGTCGCGAAGTTCTCGACTCATAAAGCCAATAAAGTGGCAGCCATAGGCCGCTTAGTCGCTCGCATGACGTCTCCGGCGCCGCAGCTATTTATCTACAAAGCGCTCACAGCCTGGGCTATTCCGAAGCTGAGGGGTGTCCAAACGGGTAAGCGCTCCACGGACATGATCGTCTTGCCTGCGGAGTTCTACGATATGAATACGTGGGATCCAGAAGCCTCCCCCGAACGCACACGTCACCGGTGGAAATCAGGTATCCATAAGCGCCTTGAAACTTTGGAGGAGGCGGCCGTGATACACGCAACAGAGCTATTTGATCGCGAAGAAATCTTTATCGATGCTGCTTGACGCAGTGTCAGAGTGGCCGTAAATTAGCCCCATCATGTCGATTTTACGCGTTATGAGAATCGACACGCCAAAGCCCTGCCACTGAGCGGGGCTTTTTGCTTTCTACAGTTCACTGAGCCTCGGCATTTGCCGGGGCTTTTTCGTTTTCGGCCCCATGCCTATCTCTTTGCTCCAAGCGGATGACAGAGTCATGGAGGCCGGATTTATTGAGGACCACAGATGAACACTGAGCATCAAGCACTAACCGATGTGCCCCTTTGGTTGCTGATACTGCTGAGCATGGCGGGCTTGTCCGGGGAAATGCTGAGAGCTTCAGGCTCTGACCTTGGCCTTCGGCAGATTCTGCAGCGTGTTGCTCTACGTTTTCTCGCGTCAGGCCTGCTGGGTATGGCGACGCTGCTGCTCGCAATGGCCCTACCCCACGACCCAAGATTGAGGACGACGCCCTGCGCAAAGTGCAGCAGGAGTTGTGGGAGGACTGGGTGGATGAGTCGGATGCCGATGGCCTGACCGACTTCTACGGGCAGCAAGCATTGATAGCCCGCACGGTCGAAACCGCCGGTGAATGCTTTGTGCGTCTGCGCCCACGCAGCCTGGACGAAATCTTGCGGTACCGCTTCAGCTCAGGTACTGGCCCCGAATTTGTGCCGCACGATAAGTTTGAGCCGGCTAAAAATGGCAACAACATCCGTGCCGGCATCGAGTTCAACCCGGCTCACCAGCGCGTGCTACTGGATGTACCGTGTTCACCGCGATGCCTCGTCACTGAATGCCGGTTACAACCAACTGGTTCGCATCCCGCAGCGCAGGTACTTCACATCTTCGAGCCAGTGAGCCTGGCAGTTACGCGGGTGTGCCGCGATTGGCGCCGTGCTCAAGCGCTTGCGCAGCCTGGACAACTACGACGATGCGGTTCTGTTCCGTCAGGAGTAGCCAACCTGTTTGCCGGGTTTATCAGCAGACCCCCCCGAAGCCTCACAGCAACCCGTGATCCGGTCACCGGCCAGTTGTTGAGTGAAGACCGCGACGGCTTCACCCGATGGTCGCGCTGGAGCCTGGAACCATGCAGGAGCTGGGGCCGGGAAGAGGTTGAATTTCTCCAAGCCCCGGACGCCGGCAACAACTACCCGGACTTTATGCGGCAGCAATTGATGGCCGCTGCGCCGGTACCGGCACACCCTTACGAAATCCTCACCGGTGATATGCGCGAGGTCAACGACCGGGCGCTGCGGGTTGTGCTCAACGAATTCCGCCGTCGCCTGGAGCAACTGCAATTCGGGTGTACGTGCACCAGTTGTGCCGCCCGGTGCGGGCGCCTGGATGGACATGGCGGTGTTGGCCGGTCGCCTCAAACTGGACGATACGCGCAACGCGCCGCGAATACCTGCGCACCCGCTGGGTACCGCAGGCTGGGCCTATATCCAGCCGGTGCAGGACATTCAGGCGCGGATGATGGAAGTCAATGCGGGCTTTAACTCCCGCAGCGAAATGGTCCTGCGTTCGGGCTTATGACGCTGAAACCGTGGACGCTGAAAATGCTGCCGATCAGGCTCGCGCCCACCTGGCCTCAACTACAAAACGCTCGTCGACCAGCCTGAACCGGCTGCTGACAAGGAGACACCATGATCAAGCAGCAACCGCTACGCATTTTCAACAAGGCCGGTGACCCACCGGCGCCGCAAAGCAAACACTGGTACAGCCTGAAGGCCAGCGGGGAGGCCGAGACGCGCACGATCGAAGTCTATGTCTACGGCGAGATCGGCACCTGGGGTAACGCGCCTTTAAAACCTGAGCCCCGCCTGTGTGCGGGGCTTTTTTGGAGCTAGATATGACACCCATGTTTCGCATCGTCGCCGATGGCAGCGACATCACCCGCATGATCAACGACCGGCTGTTGTTGCTGCGCACCTCGGACAAACCCGGGATGGAGTCGGACGAGTTTGAGTTGCGCATTGACGACCGCGACAGCGCCGTGACGTTGCCGTCTCGGGTGCCAGCATCGAAATCTATCTGGGCTATGCCGGGTCGACCTTGTCCCGGGAGGGCCGCTATGTGGTCGATGAGGTCGAAGTCTCCGGCCCGCCGGACACGCTGGTGATACGCGGCAAGGCCAGCGACATGCGCGGCAGCGGCAAGACCACCCGAAGCGGCAGTTGGGAGGGTGACACTTGGCCACCATCGTCAGCACCGTGGCCCGGCGTAACGGCTGGGAGCCGGCCTGTACGGTGGCCACGATCGTACCCCGGGCTGACCAGTTGGGTGAATCAGACTTTAACTTTATTACCCGCTTGGCCCGGCTGCATGACTGCACGGCCAAGGTCGCTGACGGCAAATTGATCGTTATGCCGCGTCAGGGCGGTGTCACGGCCAGCGGCAAGACGCTGGGCGTCGTGACCATCAACAAAACGGACGTCAGCCGCTACAGCTTTCGGTTGGGCGATCGCTCGACCCACAAGGCTGTGAGCACCAAGTACCAGGACAAGGCTACCGGCAAACTGGCGGTGGTGAATTTGAACAACGACGACGCCCCGGACGGCCTGCCGCCGGTGCATACCGATCGGCATATCCACCCGAACAAGACCGCCGCCGAGCAGGCCGCAAAAGCGCGTTTGGCCGCGTTCAACCGCTCCACGGCCGGTGTACGGCTGGAGATGCCCGGGCGCTCGGATCTGTTCGCAGAACGGATGATCAACGCACAGGGTTTCAAGGACGGGCTCGATGGTGAGTATCTGGTGGACTCCCGGGAGCAGGTATTCACCCAGTCGGGCTGGTCGACGACGATCGAGTGCAACGCTGGCAAGAAGGGCAAGGCCAAGGTCAAAGGCAAAAAGCCTGGGAAGACTCTGAAAATCGTTCAGCTCTAACCCGACGACCTACACATCTTGGACTCTTTCAAGGTGGTGATAAGCCCACTCGTCAGCGGCGAATATGGATTTTTCGCTGAGTTAACGTACTGGGAAAAGTACCCGTATCGCCTCGAATTGCATACAGAGTCGCTCTGTAGATGGCAGTTGATCGAGAGCAGTGTAGGGCGCGTATCTTGCTATACGCCCACAGCCATCCACGTTTAGAGACTGTACTCATGACGTTGCTTCCGCGAAGTAATTATATGAGCTGGAACAATATCAAGTAGCCACTAGCGAGCGATATAGCCCTAAACATTAAATTTTTCGTAAAAATTGGAGGCCTTATGCCTATTTCAAAGCAGCAACTGCTGCGAATTCTCCCTAAAGCCGGCCAATCAGCCGGCGTTTTTATTGCTGTGCTGAACACCGCAATGGTGCGTTACCAGATCGTAGGTATATTGCGCCAGGCAGCTTTTATCGCTCAGGTCGGACATGAGTCAGGTCAGTTCCGTTATGTGCGCGAACAGGGAAGCGAACAGTACCTGAGCAAGTACGACACCGGCTCACTCGCCAAGCGCTTGGGTAATACGCCAGAAGCTGATGGTGACGGCCAAAGGTATCGTGGTCGTGGCCTGATCCAGATCACCGGCCGGTCCAATTACATTGCATGCGGAGAAGCGCTGGACCTTGACCTGGTCAAACAGCCCGAACTGCTAGAAGCACCGCAGCATGCTTGTATGTCAGCGGCATGGTTCTGGGCGACCAAGGGCCTTAATACCTTGGCTGATGCGGGCCAGTTCGACAAGATCACCCAACGTATCAATGGTGGCCAGAACGGCGCGACTGATCGGCAGGAGCTGTATGCCCGTGCGCTTAAGGTATTGGCGTGAAGATCGATGCGGTGAAGTGGGGCGGGGTGCTGCTGGTGGGCCTAGCCCTTATGGCGGGCAGCGCGTGGGCCGCATGGGCGTGGCAGGCCAACGCCTACAGCCAGCAGCTGGCCGCCAAGGAAGCTGCCTACCAAACCGAGCGCACCAATCTGGCCAATGCCAACTCCGCGCAAATCCTGGCAGAGCAGGGCAAGCGCTTCGCCCTGGAGCAGTGGCTGGCAGCCAGCGACCAATCCCATTACCGAGCCCTGACCGATGAGAAAACGAAACAGGCACGCCTGCGTGATCGCCTTGCTACTGCTGATCTGCGGTTGTCAGTCCAACTCGACACCACAGCCACAACTGGTTGTGACGGAGTGCAAACCGCCACCGGCGCCGGGGGCGTGGTTTATGGCGCCCATAGAGCCCGACTTGACCCAGCGCATGCTCAACGAATTATCGGAATCACTGGTGACGGTGATCAAGGACTAATTGCTCTTGCCGCTTGTCAGGTATTTGTCAAGAAAATTACTGATTTATAGATTTGCATGTAAATGCAATGTTTTGATAAAAAGAGGACATGAGTTAAATTGGACTAGATTAGGAGTGTGTAGGTTGAGGGAGCTAGCAAAAGTAGAGGGGGAGAATTTATCGGGTTTTAGGTTAGTAGCCGAAGATCAGTATGAGCTATACAGATCTCATCGTAATGTTGTCGCGCAGTTTAGTAAGAATCACGAGCTGCTAAAGTTTGTTCTTGAGGAATATGAGCGGTTCCAACTTGGCTTAGTGGATGTTGGTCACGCTATGGCGGGTGAACCTAATTTATTAAATCAAAATCACTTGCATGCTCTTACTTTTAAAACAAATAGCCTGATGCTTGGCTTTCTTGGTTCGGTTAGGACGTTTCTTGATCATGCTGGAACTTCTATCTCTCGCCGATATGGTAAAAGTTCAGAGCAGTTCCTTTACTTTAAGGAATTGACAGCTCATCAGTTTGACAACCTGTTTTCGTATCGATTCCTATACAAGTTACGAAATTATACGCAGCATTGCGGTATGCCACCTGTTAGCATTACTGTAAATATCATTCCCGGTGATGAATTAGAGATTGCTCCCCGTTTTTCAAGGCAGGGTCTACTTGACAGTTACTCGGAGTGGGGGAGCGCTTTAAAGAAAGAACTTGAGCTAGATTCGGAGCCTCTGTATGTTTTCCCGCTCTTGAAAGAGCATAGGGATTCAGTAATAGGTATTTATCTTTCTTTTTATGAGAAGTTTGAGTCGGTTAGAGTTGTATCAAGCAAGGATTGGATTTGTGGCTTCTTGTCTGATCCGCAGCCAGATGATAAATATTGTTTTTTAGCGGTGGGAGAGAACGGGTCTGATCCGAAATCTAAATCCTTTAATTTGGAGTGGATACCAACATCTATGTTGAGAGATATTGTATGGGTAGAACAACATCTCAAAGAGGCATTATTAGGGGTCAATGATTGCGAGTTCCCGTCCAATCCATAGTTCTTAACGTTACAGCCAAGATCAGGATTTTGTTTGTTTATATGGGTTTAAATTATCGGATTGAAATCATTAAACCCTTATCTGCTACTCACGAATATCGCCGAAATCCGCTGAGCGGTGCTTTAACCATTCGTGCCAAGCTGATACAAATACTGTTCATAAACACAGTATATTAAAATGAAGCACTACGTGGAAAACCCGCTTGCTGATTGGCAAGCCGCGAGCAAGCAGCAATTCGACTTGGTCACCGACCCTGAGGGCCATTGGCTCAAGCTTGTGGATCTGGCGATGCTCGCTTATGAGCGGCACCAAGTGCGCAGTGATGAGCTATCTGAAATGCTCGAGCTTGCTGACGCAGCCAGGCTTTGGGGATTAGTTGAGTGGGAGGAGGCTGACGGCGTCGGACTATTCCTGGATCATTCTATTGATCCCGACGATGTTTCTTTTTTCGCAAAAAGGGGTAGGTGAACTTTGGCAGGACGCCGGGGCAGGGGAGAATTATGCGTCGGGGGAAATTCGGGGAATGGCTCATCATGGTAGAGCATCGTGGGGCGTCGTTGCAGCGAGCGCTAGATGCAAAGCCCTGATTTAATTGGGCTTTTAGGAGCTATGCAAGCATGGGGTGCTAGTGTTAAAAGCAGCGGTTCCTATGGCCCATTATCCGCATTCGCCCCATAATTGTCCGCTCTGCAACATTCATGAAGGCGGACTTCCGACACAAGTGATGTCCATACGGATACCCCCTATTTCCAAGCAGGCCAGCTGCCCGTAAAAAGGGGCGACGAGCAGCGTTCAAGAGGGCTATCAGGTATCGCTTTGCTGGAAAACCCCCCTGTTTTCTGAGCACATCTCAATCTGCCTGCTCGTTGTCTTTGTTGTCAAAGCTACCGGCGCGCAAAAAGACTTGGATAACAGGACCAAAGCCCTTCTTGATGCAATTAAAAATGTGCTCTTCGGTGACGATAGAAGGATCAGACCATCTGAACATTATTCGCATCAAATCTCCAGATGAGGAATTTGTCTATGTGAACATTCGAGAAAACCGTTTGAACGACTATTACGACGTTCTTTTTCCCCAGATGCTTCGCTCCTGGGCAGAAGCACTGAACCTGGAAGACTTCATGGAGTGGTTATAGTCCGCCCCGCTGCGCCTTTGGCAATGGATATTTTCTCATGCCCCATCAGCGGCTTGAGGGGCTAGGGTAAACAAGCCGCGCCAGTAGCCATCTGATACCATCCCCCGCACGATGCCACTTATTGAGCTGAATAAGCTCCCTAGACACAGCGCGACTTGCCAAGGAAGAGCACAGAGGTATGCAAAACCCTCCATCGAATCCAACATCGGCACCTGGTCAGTATTACGGGTTTTCAATTCAACCAACACGGCAATGCCTGCATCTACTGCTGGCTCCTGCAGGCTCTGTCGTTGCTCTAGAGGTTCTGGATGACACTGATGTTGTGCAGCCAGACGATAAGACCAAGGTTGAGCAGGCGAAAAGCGGACTAGTCACGAACCCTATTTCCAATTGGTCGGTAGATTTATGGAAGACTTTTTCTAATTGGATAGACGCCATTGAAGCAGGCTACATAAACCTGACTCACACTCAGTTTCACTTGTACGTCGTTCAGCCTAAGAATGGTGAATTCGTTGACTCACTAAAATACGCGCACACCCACACACTTGCACTCGATGCCGTCAAGATTATCCGCAAAGCTTACAAAAGAGAAAAGCCATCAGGCTGCAGACAGTACATCACTAAACTCCTCGAATATGATCAAGAAAAACTTGCTGAATTAATTGTCAGGTTTACGTATGAATGTGGGGACAGTGACCCTGTCAAACCCATCAAGGACATACTTCGAAACACAGTTTCCGAGAAAGCACTTGATGATGTCTGCTGCGCATTGATCGGCTGGGTGAAGATACGATCAGATGAACTGATTGCAGCACGTATGCCTGCGTGCATCGAAAAAAATGCATTTGCAGACTGGTTATCAACTCACTGTTCTAAACTCTCATACGACTATTTACTTACCTACTCTGTTCCCAAACCGTCTCCATCAGAAGTAGAGGCCAATATTTCAAACCATCCGGTCATGATGCATCAGCTTGATCTAATTGAGATTGGTGAGAGAGATAAGCTCAAAGCTATGGCAGATTTCATGCGTTCGAAAACGGGTAAAACGCGCTGGGGAGAAGTAGGGTTTATTGTAGAATCTCAGTTCGAGGACTTCATGGACGATTTAGAAAAACTTTGGAAAAGCAATCGCCTAGATATTAAGGGCTCAGCTGTGAACTTGACTCCCATCGAACAGGGTGAGTCTTTATTTCTGAAATGCTATTCTCTAAAGACGAAAATCAATGGAAAGGATACTCCGGATTATATTTCTCGGGGCACTTTCCAAGACTTGGCGGACAAGCAGATAATCGGTTGGCATCCTTCATATAAGACGCTATTGATGAATAGATTTAGAAGCAACTCATAATATACGCATTGCCTCGCTAACAATATATTACGGAAGTTTGCATGCGCCCGAATCAGGATCTCGACGAAATCTATCTAATGCAGAATCCTGCATTAGGTGCCTCATTACTTTGGAGGTTTGCTGAAGGTTATGCTCCTAAAGGCTACGGTCTGCTGCCAAGTATGCCCCTGATTTTTATAGTGCTACCCATTTTGTATCACGCGCAACTCCGTGATGCGGCCAAAACAACTAATCAATCATCAGGGCTAAGAGTTTTTGCCGGGAAATTTAAATCGCAACAAGAAATCTTGTATGGGATACAGAGTCGAATGCTCAAGCTAAGAAATATCAGCCTGGCGTCCACCTCCATTGCAATACAGTGCGGCTTAATATCAATCAACACCGTCACAGCCGAGGTTGAAAGCTTACGTAGCAAAGCTCCCTCAGGACTTGATGAAAAAATTAAAGACATGCTTAGGTCTGCTGAGAAGCTTGGCCAATGGTGCAAAACTCTGACCATACAGGAAGTACAAGCCATTCTAAGGATTAAGCTCTAATGAAACTACAGATTCGCAAACTCATCCTTTGGCCGAAAAATGGCGGCGTTCCCAGAGAGCTTGAGTTCAAACTAGGCAAGGTCAACATCATCAGTGGCTCCTCAAAGGCGGGTAAATCAGCCGTAATTCCAATCATTGACTATTGTCTAGGCTCTGAGCGCTGCGCCATCCCTGTAGGCACCATACGCAAAACCTGTGAATGGTTCGGCATACTGATCGAGACCGATGAGGGCCAAAAACTTCTCGCTAGGGCTGAGCCAGGCAATCAAAAGTCCACGAATGACATGTTCATCGTCGAGGGGCAGTCCATCGAAATTCCCGAAGCGATCTACGGCAAAAATACGAATCGCGACAACGTGAAAGAAATCCTTAACCGGCTTTCGGGGCTTCCAAACATAGGTTATGGCGATACCCCAGAAGAATTTGGTTTCAAAAACCGACCAAGTTTCCGCGACCTGATGGCTTTCACTTTTCAGCCACAGAATATTGTGGCTAACCCCGATGTCTTGTTTTACAAAGCCGATAGCTACGGCAACCGCGAAAAGCTGAAGAGCATTTTCCCATTCATCCTTGGGGCGATTGACTCTAAGTCATTGCTAGTCGTCTGGGAGCTCAAGGAGTTGAGGAAACAGCTCAAGACCCTCCAGGGCGAGCTAATGGCGATTGAAGCGGTATCGAAGCGGTGGCAATCCGAGGCAAACGTCTGGTTCTACCGCTCCCGAGAGTATGGCCTGGTTGCGCCAGAGGCGCAGCCCCACGCTGAATGGCATATCCTCTTGGAGCAACTTCGCGGTATCGCCTACAAATCGTCCGCCGATGCTGTCATCACTCCTGCCGCCATTGAATCATCCGCTGCAGCTTTGCAAACGCTGCGCGCCCGCGAAACGCTGATGGGCGAAAACATATTTATTGCCAAACAGAAGCTGGAGGATCTTAGGGAGATCAAATCAGAGGCTAGCCAGTACTCCTCTTCTCTGGAAAAAATCGGTGAGCGTCTCTCGCTGTCCAGCTGGCTCAGAGAACTCGCCGAAAATAACCCTGACGCGAATCCGCTGGCGTTTCCGACACTCAGCCCTTCAACTCAACTAGAAGAGCTATGCAATGCCCTCGTCGAAATCGAACAGCTAGCAAGTTCAACCCCAGAGGTATCAGCATCGGTTGAGAGTGAGATAGTTCGGATCCGAAACCTCATCCGCCAAGACAGCGAGACACTGGCTGCTATCAGGGTAGAGATCAAAGGATTGGAGGCGCGTGACGAACTCGCTGCAAAGCATGCGCTCCGAATGTCACAGATAGATCGTTTTATAGGAAGTCTGCATCAGTCGATCAGAACTTACACCGAGGCGCGCTCCGATTCGACGCTCACAGAACGGGTGAAAAACCTCGAAGACCGTATCAAGATCTTGGAGCCCCAAGTCTCAGATGCAACGGTCAAACAGAAGACATCCCAAATCTTGGAAGAAATCAGCAAGATTTGTGCGCTGATCACTCCACATCTCGACGCAGAATGGGCTGATGCCCGAATCACGCTTTCCATACCCGATCTGGCGATCAAGGTGAAACATGATGGGCGCGATGATTTCCTATGGGAGGTCGGCAGTGGAGCCAACTGGTTGGCGTACCACATAGCGATGTTGCTCGCGCTTCAGCTCTACTTCTTGAAGAGAGCAGACCACGCGGTTCCACATCTGCTGATCTTCGACCAGCCCAGCCAAGTTTATTTCCCTGTGAAAGGTGCGACCAAAAAGGCCTATGGTGAAGACGACGGCCTAGAGAGTGAAGCCGTCTTGGATGACGAGGATCGTGGCGCCGTTAGAAAGGTATTCAGCGTTCTCGCCAGGGGGGTTAACCGTGCAAAAGGTCGACTGCAAATCATCGTCCTCGACCATGCCGGTAGTGAGGTTTGGGGGGGGATTGAAGGTGTAAATCTGGCTGAAGAGTGGCGAGAGGGCGATAAGCTAGTGCCTCCTCGTTTTGAAGCCTAGCAGGCGCAGCTACGAGCCTTAACTAGAAGGAGAACCAACTCTTGGCCCTGAGTGAACTCAAGGTGCGGCATGCAGCTGCGAGTGTCGGGGACGAGGTGTTTGGCAGTGGTATGAGCTTTGGGTTTTGTGCTTTGGCAGGACGCCAGGGGAGGGGGCGAAAATCGAGAATTGTGGAGCGGCCTGATTTTTTTGGTGTCGAAGCCGGAACCGAACCGGCACGTCCTTACGAACGGGGGATTTTAAGTCCCTTGAATAGCTTTAAGTGCTCTGGGGGCTGTTATCCCGGCAGAACGCCTAAATAGGTGAGAAAAGTCCAGTGACTTTCCGAGTGACATCGTTACTCGTTTTCCAGCAGCGTTGGGCGTCGTTGCAGCGAGCACCTGTTGCTGGAGTCCCGTATTTACTGGCGCTTAGTAAGCCCAGCTTGAATGGGGTGCTAGGAGGCCGGGGTGCCGCCCGTTCGCTTTAAGCAACGGGCGAACCCTGTACCACTTTCTGTACCAATCAATGTTCCCAGTGGGGGTATTTAGTGCCTTTCAATAGCGCTAAACCCCCGTCAGGGGCGCGTATTGGATACGCCAGCTAATCCGCACATGGTGTGTAAATCCTTGGTATCTCTGCATGTGTTGCTACCGGTATGACTCGGCGCCTTTGCGGGGCGCCGGGTAGCGCTTGGGCCCGGTTTTAAAGGGCAATGCTGCGCTTGGCGGCCTTGCCAGCCCGTACGGCGCGAGTCTTAAAACCCCCGAGCCGTCATGAATGACCGTGTTTTATCGAGTGACTGAGGGCCGGATCGTTCAATAAAAGTTACCGATGGTCCTCTCGCAAGGGCTGCATATTTATCTATGTCATGGCCTCGGTTGCACGCGTTGGTTATCCGTTGTGCGGCATGCGGGCGGGCGGGCATTCCAGCGCCTTGCGGCGTCGTGTGAGTGAGCTGTATCCCGAATTTGATCAAGACCAGGTCCTGGATTATCTGGACGGTTTTATCGAGCGCAGGGAGGCACCGCTGCAAGCATTGCGCGAGCGCAAGCGTGAAAGAACGGCATTGCGCAACAGCTTACAGTTCTGGATTGATGCCGCTCCTGAACTGGGGACTAAAGACGCGATACACGATTACGCCGAAAACAGGTACCACGCGGCCGGGCTGATCGAGCGCATATGGCGTAAAAGCCCTAGCAACGTGCCTTGGGCCAGCAGTGATGACATACACAGCTTGAGCCTGGAGGGTTTACGTGTGGGCAACCTTCCGCAGTTGCCTGCAGTGGCTGACTTCAGCCATGTGCGCGAGCTGAAACTCAGCAATATGGATTGCAAGGACCGAGCTAACCTTTTCCTCGAGCATTTCAGCGGTCTGACTGCGCTTGAAATGGATAACAACGAAATGGCTCATCTGCCAGTACAACTTGAGCGCATGCCCAACCTGCGACGTTTATCGCTGGCGCGAAACTTGTTGTACATGACCACCAGCAACGCATCGGTGCTGAACGCGTTGAGCAGCCTGGAAGTGTTGAATCTCAATGACAACCTGTTGGGGCCGTTGTTGAGTTTCAATAATCACGCGCACTTGCGGCGCGTGTATTTACGCCGCACCTGGATCCAGGTTTGGCCTGAAGGGCTGCTTTCCAGGCCATTTCTGGAAGCTGCCGACCTCAGGGAGAACCAGATTCTTGAAATTCCTGAACAGGTGTTTCAGGCCTCGCCCAAGATCATTCGAAATATCACGTTATCCAATAACCCGCTGTCGCCCTCAAGCCGTTTGCAGTTAGGGCGGTATGTCATGCAGGGCGGCAGCAGTATGGGGATCAGCAGTGAGGAGTTGCTCAGTGAGATGCTGGCGTTCGAGTTTTGGACATCGGGCATTACCAGCAACGAACTCAGCCAACGCGAGTTGTTATGGAATAACTTGCGAGCCAATCCGGCTTCCGAAGACTTTTTCATCGTGATCAGTCGTTTGACCACCACGGCGGATGCCCATACGGTTCGCCAGGATTTGAGTCGGCGGGTCTGGGAAATGATTGAAGCGGCCAGTCAGAACAGCCAATTGCGCAGTGATTTGCTGAATATTGCCGCTTCCCCGCGTAGTTGCAGTGACAGTGTAGCGGTGACTTTCAGCGCGATGGAAATCCAGGTGTTGCTGGCAGAAATCTCACGCGGCGCCTCATTTCAGCAAGCCCAGTTGTTGCATTTGGCCAAGGGACTGTTCCGGCTCGATAAGTTGGCAAGTATTGCGGCTGAGACATGCGAGGAGCGTTTGGCACAAGGCAGGGC
Source organism: Pseudomonas fragi (assembly GCF_025426255.1). GTDB lineage: Bacteria > Pseudomonadota > Gammaproteobacteria > Pseudomonadales > Pseudomonadaceae > Aquipseudomonas > Aquipseudomonas kulmbachensis. The sequence continues at coordinate 1,702,198 of NZ_CP104861.1, forward strand.
AACAGTAGATGAGCTTGAGGTGAACCTGGCGTACCGAATCGGTTTGTCTCAGACACTGGAACTACCCGGCCAGCCCAAGAGCATGTCGTTCCGAGGGTTGGCCGGAGTGACTGAAGCGGATTTGGACATGGCCAGGGTGGAAGTCCAGAACGCTGAAAGGTCGGGTTCCATGGCGGTATTCATCACTACGCTCGAGTTCTGGAAAACCTACATGGCCAGTACCCACAAGGCGGAGTACACCGTTTTGACCGAGCCTTACTTCGAGGCATTGCATGGGTTATTGAGACGATCGCCAGAGATGAACAGTGCGCGCTATTTACGCAGTGTCGCGCAGGTGCGCAACGAGATGGATGCAGCTGTCGATGCCTGGAACCTGGAAAAAACCCAGGCGTTGATTGCCAAGGATAGCCCCGGAGAGTGGTCGACAGCCCTGTAATCAACGTCTATGTGTTGGGCTGCAGCTTAGCGTTCTTCGTTTGCGACGATAGATATCTACGGCAGACCGGTGCGCTTGCGCGGCTAGCTTGGGGCCTTCTTACCCATGATCCTGAAGGTCACACAGATGCGTACCGAAGAACGCCAACCCCTTAACGCCCGGCAAACCTCGCTCAGCGCTGCAGATGCCCGCTCTGCAGCGTTTGTCCCTTAGCTATAACCGCTGTATATGAACCCCGGAAATATCAACGTACTGGCGAACCTGGGCAATCTCGAAGTACTGAACCTCAATGGCAACCTGCTGGGGCCAATGCTCGATCTAAGTAGGTTGCCCAAGCTGCGCCGGGTATCGCTGCGTCGCACCGGGCTTGATGAGTGGCCACGGGGGTTGCTGACCGGCCCCTGCTGGCACTTGCGGCGCAAGGTGGCCCGGCGCCAGATGAATTGGATGTGCACCTGGTCTGCCGGGTCGGCCGGCGAGAGTACTAGGGCTGCCCAGCCAGCCGGAAAACATGCACTTCAATGTGTTGGGCGGGGTCAGTGAGGTCGATCTGCCATCGGCCAGGCTGCTTGTCGAAGTGGCAGAAAGGTCGGTGCAATTACCGGATTTTGTCAGTAGTCGTGCTTTTGGCGCGATTATCTGATTAAAAAAACAAAGTCGAGTTTTCGGCATTATTGCCGCCGCACCCCTCCACCATTGGCCAGAATCCGGGTTTGTTCACTGCCCGCGTATGAGGGCGCGCAGCACAAAGCGATTAGGATGACAGGCCTCTGCAACCGCTCGGGGAACGGGCTGCGCTTCGTTGTTGATCCACGCCGCCAGTATTTCGCCCGACAGCGGGGCGGTAATCAGCCCGCGTGAGCCGTGGCCACTGTTGACGTACAGACCGCTCAACCATGGGCAAGGCGTGTCGGGCGTTTGTCGCGCATCCTTGCGCAGTACCGCATAGGCGCTCGCAAACTGCTCCGGGTCGGACAGTGGCCCGACAATCGGCAAGTAGTCCGGGCTGGTGCAGCGGAAGGCGGCCCAGCCTTGCAGGGTCAGAGGATCCAACTGCTCATTGCCGAGACGCTGCTTCAGGTCCGGTGAAATCTCCTCAAGCAGGTCAAGGTTGCTCTGATGTCCGGCGGGGGTGGTGGACAGGTCTTCATTATGGAAGTCAAAACTGGCGCCCAAGGTGTGTTCGCCGAGCCGACCGGGCGCAACATAACCTTCGGCACAGACCACGGTTTTGAGCACAGAGCTGGCTGGGGTTTCGGCCAGTTGAGTGATTTGCCCGCGAATACGCTTGAGTGGCAGACCGCTGCTGGCCGGGAAACGTTTGACTTCGGCCGCACCCGCCAGGATTACCACGGGCGCACTGGCCAGCAACTGATCGCCCTGGCAGGCGTGCCATTGGTCGCCAACCTTGTTCAATTGCAATACGTCATGGTGAGTCATGATCTGAACGTTGGCGTGCAGCGCCTGGTAATGGCACAACGCAGGCGGGTGCACCCAGCCACCTTCGGGGTAGAACAGGCCGCCGTGAGCCAGTTCGACCCCTGCCAAGGCCTGCGCCGCAGGCTGATCAAGCAAATGCACCAGCGCTGCCGGGAACGCGGATGCCAATTGCGCTTGGCGTTCAGCCTCTTTTTCGTTGAAGCCCAGCTGCAGGACACCGCAGTCGTCCCAGTCACGACCGCGTTGCAGTTGCTCCAGCAAGCGACGGGTGTACCCGAAACCACTGACAATCAATTGCGACAGAGTGGTGCCGTGAGCCGAAAGCTTCATGTACAAGATGCCTTGCGGGTTGCCCGAGGCTTCTTTGGCCAGGCGCTCGTGGCGCTCCATTAACGTGACTTGCCAGCCACGTCGCGCCAGGCTGTTAGCGCTGGCGCAACCCGACAGGCCGCCGCCAATCACAATCGCCTTGCGCTCGTCGGTGTGCCGAGGCGGGCGAGCAAACCAGGGTTTGGTATCGGTGCTGGCGGGTGTGTTTTCAGGCAAGCCAATAAAGGCGCCGCGTAGAATTTCCCACTTGTGGCCGATGCCCGGCGTGCGCCGCATCTTGAAACCAGCCTCATTCAGCGCCCGGCGTACCCAGCCGGTGCTGGTGAAGGTACTGATAGTGGAGGCGGGGGCCGCCAATCGAGCCAATTGCGCGAACAGCTCTGGTGTCCACATGTCCGGGTTTTTCGCCGGTGCAAAACCGTCGAGAAACCACGCGTCAATCTGTGCATCCAGTTGCGGCAGTTGCTCCAGCGCGTCACCGATCATCAGGGTCAGCGTCACACGGCCATCGGCCAGGCTCAGGGTTTGAAACCCCGGATGAATGGCAAACCAGGCTGCCAGTAGTTGTTCACTCCAGGTAGTCAGTTCGGGCCAGAGAGCCAAGGCGCGCTTCAGATCTTCGCGGGTCAGCGGGTATTTTTCGACACTGATGAAGTGCAGGCGCGCATCGGGTCGCGCCGTTTCTTCGAATAACTGCCAGGCACAAAGAAAATTCAGGCCGGTGCCGAAGCCGGTTTCGCCAATAACCATCTGGCCGTTAGCGGGGAGGGCGGCGAAGCGCTCTGCGAGGGCGTTTTGTTCGATAAAGACATAACGGGTTTCTTCGAGACCCGACTTGTCCGAAAAATACACGTCATCAAACACCCGCGAACGGGGGCGGCCTTGGTCATCCCAGTCAATCTGGGCATTGGGCATTTCAGTATTCATGTGTGGCTCGGCATCGGCAAGGCGGCCATTCTAGCCGATCAGTCACGACACGATTGATCCAAGACAGTTTTGTGAGTGTTGTTCCTACACGTTCGGGTGCAATCCGCTAGGCTTGTGAAATCTTGCCAGGGAGCTTTCCATGTTCGAATCTGCTGAAATCGGTCATGTAATCGATAAAGAAACCTACGACAGAGAAGTTCCCGCCTTACGCGAAGCTTTGCTTGAAGCGCAATACGATCTCCATCAGCAGAAGCGTTCTGCCGTAATCGTATTGATCAATGGCATTGAGGGCGCCGGTAAAGGCGAGACGGTAAAACTGCTGAATGAGTGGATGGACCCGCGGCTGATCGAAGTGCGTACTTTCGATAGCCAGACCGATGAGGAGCTGGCGCACCCGCCTGCATGGCGGTACTGGCGGCAATTGCCGGCCAAGGGCCGCATGGGGGTGCTCTTCGGCAACTGGTACAGCCAGATGATTCAGGGTCGGGTTCATGGGCGCTTCAAGGATGCCGTGCTCGATCAGGCGATCAATGGTGCGGAGCGTCTGGAGAAGATGCTGTGCAACGAAGGGGCGGTAATTTTCAAGTTCTGGTTCCACTTGTCCAAGAAACAGATGAAAGCCCGGCTAAAGGCACTCAAGGATGACCCGTTGCATAGCTGGCGTATCAGTCCATTGGATTGGCAGCAGTCAGAAACTTACGATCGCTTTGTGCGATTTGGCGAGCGTGTGATTCGTCGAACCAGCCGTGACTACGCTCCCTGGAGCATCGTGGAGGGTGTCGATCCGTACTACCGCAGTCTGACAGTGGGCAAGATCTTGCTCGAAGGTCTGCAAGCCGCGCTGAATGAGCCCAAGACCAAAGTCCGGGCCACTCATGTCGCGCCGTTGGCTGAAGTCCAGGACGGTTTGAGCCTGCTCGATTGTCTGGATATGACACAGCAGCTGGAAAAAGACGATTACCAGGAGCAGTTGATTACCGAGCAGGCACGCCTGTCGGGGTTGATGCGCGACAAACGGATGCGCCGCCATGCGTTGGTATCGGTGTTTGAAGGCAATGATGCGGCAGGCAAGGGCGGTTCGATCAAGCGCGTGGCGGCGGCACTCGACCCGCGTCAGTACAGTATCGTGCCGATTGCTGCACCTTCTGAAGATGAGCGTGCACAGCCTTATCTGTGGCGCTTCTGGCGACAGATTCCGGGGCGCGGCAAGTTCACCATTTTTGACCGTTCATGGTACGGGCGGGTGCTGGTTGAGCGGGTTGAAGGCTTTTGTACTCCGGCTGACTGGATGCGCGCCTACGGTGAAATCAATGACTTCGAGGAACAGTTGCGCGATGCGGGGGTGATTGTCGTCAAGTTCTGGCTGGCGATTGATAAAGATGTACAGCTTGAACGCTTTCATGAACGCGAAGAGATTCCGTTCAAACGCTTCAAAATCACCGAAGAAGACTGGCGTAACCGCGAAAAGTGGGATGTGTATCGCAAGGCGGTGTGCGACATGGTGGACCGTACCAGCACCGAGATTGCACCCTGGACGCTGGTAGAAGCCAATGACAAACGCTGGGCGCGGGTAAAGGTGTTGCGCACCATCAACGAAGCGCTGGAAGCCGCCTTCGAGAAGAGCGACAAAAAGCACAAGAAGTAAACAAAGACCTTCTCATCTTGCGTAGCAGCTGCCGAAGGAACGAGGCTGCGTCCGATTGCGAAGCAATCGTAAAACCTGAGTCTGCGGTTTAGCCGATAGAACGCCAGTTTAGGTTTTACGACGGCTTCGCCGCCGAACGCAGCCTCGTTCCTTCGGCAACTGCTACAGTTTTCTTAGTGCTTGCCAGGCCCCAGCATGTTCTCCGGGCGTACCCACTGATCAAATTCTGCATCGGTCAGATAACCCAGTTCCAATGCGGCTTCGCGCAGGGTCAGACCTTCTGCATAAGCCTTTTTGGCGATCTCGGCAGACTTGTCGTAGCCAATGTGCGGGTTGAGTGCAGTCACCAGCATCAGGCCGCGCTCCAGGTGCTCGGCCATTTTTTCGGCGTCAACCTCAAGGCCGGTCACGCAGTGTTTTTGGAAGTTGCTGCAACCGTCGCCCAGCAACTTGATCGACTGCAACAGGTTATGAATGATCACCGGTTTGTAGACGTTCAGTTGCAAGTGGCCCTGGCTTGCGGCAAAGCCGATGGCGACATCATTGCCCATTACCTGGCAGGCCAGCATCGACAGCGCTTCGCATTGGGTCGGGTTGACCTTGCCTGGCATGATCGAGCTGCCCGGCTCATTGGCTGGCAGTTTGATTTCGGCCAACCCGGCACGTGGGCCAGAGCCCAGCAGGCGGAAGTCATTGGCCAGTTTCATCAAGGTAACGGCCAGGGTTTTGAGTGCACCCGAGAGGGTGGTCAATGGTTCGTGACCTGACAGCGCAGCAAATTTGTTCGGCGCCGTGACAAATGGCAAGCCCGACAATGCCGCGATTTCAGCCGCTATCGCTTCTGCGAAACCGTGGGGCGCGTTGAGCCCGGTCCCTACGGCCGTGCCGCCCTGGGCCAGTTCGCATACCGCCGGTATGGCCGAGCGTATGGCTTGCTCGGCGTAATCGAGTTGCGCGATATAGGCCGACAGTTCCTGGCCAAATGTGATCGGAGTCGCGTCCATCATGTGGGTGCGGCCGGTCTTGACCAGTTTCATGTGCTGGGCCGACAGCTCTGCCAATCCGCCAGCCAACTCACTAATTGCTGGCAGCAAGTGTTCATGCACCGCTTTGGCGGCGGCGATATGCATGGCGGTCGGGAAACAGTCGTTGGAGCTTTGTGAACGGTTGACGTGGTCGTTTGGGTGGACGGGCGATTTGCCGCCACGACCTTTGCCTGCCAGTTCGTTGGCGCGCCCGGCGATAACTTCGTTAGCGTTCATGTTGCTTTGCGTGCCACTGCCGGTCTGCCATACCACCAGCGGAAATTGATCGTCGTACTGCCCATCAAGCACCTCATCGGCGGCCTGCTCGATCAGGCGGGCAATATCAGCGGGCAGGTCACCATTGCGGTTGTTGACCCGGGCAGCAGCTTTTTTGATCAGTACCAGAGCGTGCAACACGGCCAACGGCATCTTTTCATTGCCGATGGCGAAGTTGATCAACGATCGTTGGGTTTGCGCCCCCCAATAGGCCTCGTCGGCCACGCTGACTTCACCCAGGCTGTCGGTTTCGATACGGCTCATCGGCTCTTTCTCCTAAAGGTCTGACCAGACAGCTTAGGCGCTGGTTTGCGTCCGGGGTTCAATCTGGTGTTTTTAATGCTTTTGGTCAGATGATGAGAACGTCTATCAGACTCGGGGTTGAGTGACAGACTTTAATAGGCGCAGAATGGCCGCCCTTGGGGTTCAACCTCGCTTGCTAGAAAAGGAAACTCGATGACCCGTCTTCGCGCCATCTGTACAGCGGTTGCTCTGGTTTGCGCCAGCGGCCAGGTTTTCGCCGATACCGCCAGTCACGCTGCCAGTGCTGAAACGTTCCTCAAACTGGCTCATGCCGACAAGCTGGGTACCCCGGTTTACATGCAAGTACAGCAGATGTTTGCCCAGCGTTTTGAGCAAACCAAAGCGCCAGCCTCCAAGAAAGCCCTGCTGGAAACCTACCAGGCCAAGGCCAACACTGCTCTGGACCAAGCCATTGGCTGGGACAAGCTGAAGCCTGATATGGTCAAGCTGTACACCACCAACTTCAGCGAATCCGAACTCAAGGATCTGGTAGCGTTTTACCAGTCGCCACTGGGCAAGAAAGTCCTGGAAAAAATGCCGCAGCTGACTCAGCAATCGGCGCAAATGACCCAGGCCAAGCTGGAAAGCGCAGTGCCGGTGGTCAACAAGCTGCTGGAAGACATGACTACCGAGCTGGAGCCAAAAGCGGCCCCGGCCAAGAAGAAGTAAGCGGAGCCTGAATGAGCATGCAACACCGTATTGAATCGGCGCTTGGCGCATTGCAACCCGAGCACTTGAGCGTGTTGGACGAAAGCCATATGCACAGTCGCGGGTTACAGACCCACTTCAAGGCAGTGGTGGTCAGCGAGCAATTTGCCGGGCTCAACAGCGTCAAGCGTCACCAGAAGGTTTACGCCACTTTGGGTGATCTGATGGGCGAGTTCCATGCGCTGGCTTTGCACACGTATACGCCTGATGAATGGGCAAAAATCGGCACGGCCCCGGCTTCGCCGACCTGTGCCGGCGGTGGGCACTAAGTCGTCTTTTTGCTAGAATCCGCAGCGCGCCGCATAGTCGGCGCGTTTTTTTTTGCATCCGGTTCACCCTTTACGAGGGTAGCCACCTGGAGAAACACGATGACTGCGCCTGTTGTTGTAGCTGCACTGTACAAATTCGTCACCCTTGAAGATTACGTAGCCCTGCGTGAGCCGTTGCTCGCGGCAATGGTCGATAACGGCATCAAAGGCACGTTGCTGATTGCCGAAGAGGGGATTAACGGCACGGTTTCCGGTAGCCGTGAAGGCATTGACGGGCTGATGGCCTGGCTCAAGACCGATCCACGCATGGTTGATATCGACCATAAAGAATCCTACTGCGATGACCAGCCGTTCTATCGGACCAAGGTCAAGCTCAAGAAAGAAATCGTTACCCTTGGCGTAGAAGGCGTAGACCCGAACAAGAAAGTCGGAACCTATGTCGACCCCGAGAACTGGAATGCGCTGATCAGCGATCCGGAGGTGTTGTTGATCGACACCCGTAACGACTATGAAGTATCGATCGGCACGTTTGAGGGCGCTATTGACCCGAAAACAACCAGCTTCCGCGAATTTCCTGACTACATCAAAGCCAATTTCGACCCGGCCAAGCACAAGAAAGTCGCAATGTTCTGCACCGGCGGTATTCGCTGTGAAAAGGCTTCGAGCTATATGCTCAGCCAGGGTTTTGACGAGGTTTACCACCTCAAGGGCGGCATCCTGAAGTACCTCGAGGAGGTGCCGCAGGAAGAAACCAAGTGGCAGGGCGACTGCTTTGTATTCGATAACCGGGTTACCGTACGCCACGATCTGACTGCCGGTGAGTACGACCAGTGCCATGCGTGCCGCACCCCGATCAGCATCGCGGACCGCGAGTCGGAACACTATCAGGCCGGTATCAGCTGTCCGCATTGCTGGGACACCTTGAGCGAAAAAACCCGTCGCAGCGCCATTGATCGTCAAAAGCAGATCGATCTGGCCAAGGCGCGTAACCAGCCGCACCCGATTGGCCACAACTACCGTAAACCTGCCGAGGTTTGAGATGAGTGCACGTCTGCTCTATGTGATGGATCCGATGTGCTCATGGTGCTGGGGTTTCTCGCCCATCGCCGAGGCGCTGGTTGAGCAGGCGCAGGCCGCAGGCGTTGAGTTGCATCTGGTGGTGGGCGGTTTGCGCACCGGCAGTGGCTCGGCGCTTGAGCCTGCTACCCGGCGCTATATCCTCGAACACTGGCAGGCAGTTACAGAAGCCACCGGGCAGCCATTCAAGTTCGACGGCGCCTTGCCTGACGGTTTTGTCTATGACACCGAGCCCGCCTGTCGGGCCGTGGTGGCGGCTCGCAGCTTGGCCCCCGATTGCGCCTGGAAGCTGGTGAAGCTGATTCAACAGGCTTTCTATGAGCAGGGGCGTGATGTCACCCAAGCCAGTGTGCTGGTTGAACTGGCTGAGACAGCAGGGTTACCGCGTATCGAGTTTTCTGCCGTGTTTGACACGGCGCAGCAGCATGCAGCGACCGCCGCCGACTTTACCTGGGTGCAAGACCTGGGGATTGCCGGGTTTCCGACCTTGCTCGCCGAGCGCAATGGTCAACTGGCGTTGCTGACTAATGGCTATCAGCCGCTTGAGCCGTTATCTGACCTGCTCGCTCGCTGGCTAGAACGCGCCACGCGTGTTTGATCCTGCTGCTGTGCCGCCCGGCCCCAAGGCGGACCGTCTGACGTGGGCCGAGATACGTCGCCTGGCCCTGCGTCATAAAAAAGCCCTGTGGATTGCCAACGGCGTGGCCGTGCTGGCTACGCTGTGCAGTGTCCCTATTCCCCTGCTCCTGCCCTTGCTGGTGGACGAAGTGTTGCTGGGCAACGGTGATGCCGCGCTGAAAATCATGAATCACTGGCTACCGGCTGCCTGGCAAAGTGCAGCGGGCTACATTGGCCTGATGTTGGTGATTACCTTGATGCTGCGTTGCGGGGCGCTGTTGTTTAACGTGCTGCAAGCTCGGCTGTTCTCGCGGTTGGCCAAGGACATTGTGTTTCGCATCCGCTTGCGCTTGATTGAGCGCTTGAAGCGAATTTCGCTGGCCGAGTATGAAAACCTTGGCAGCGGCACCGTGACCACGCATCTGGTCACCGATCTCGAAACGCTGGACAAGTTTGTCGGTGAAACCCTGAGCCGGTTTTTGGTGGCGATGCTGACACTGGTGGGGACTTCGGCGATTTTGCTGTGGATGCACTGGCAGTTGGCACTGTTGATCTTGCTGTTTAACCCGCTGGTGATCTACGCCACGGTGCAACTGGGCAAGCGGGTCAAACACCTTAAAAAACTCGAAAACGATAGCACTGCGCGTTTTACCCAAGCCCTGACCGAGACCCTGGACGCGATTCAGGAAGTTCGTGCAGGTAATCGCCAGGGTTTTTTCCTTGGTCGTTTGGGGCTGCGGGCGCGAGAAGTTCGAGACTTTGCTGTGGCCTCGCAATGGAAGACCGATGCATCAAATCGTGCCAGCGGTTTGTTGTTCCAGTTCGGTATCGATATTTTTCGCGCTGCGGCGATGCTGACAGTGCTGTTTTCGGACCTGTCGATTGGCCAAATGCTCGCGGTGTTCAGTTACCTGTGGTTCATGATTGGACCGGTCGAGCAGTTGCTTAATTTGCAATATGCCTTCTATGCCGCCGATGGTGCCGTGACCCGGATCAACCAACTATTGGCGCGAAGCGACGAGCCGCAATATCCCGGTGGAGCCAATCCGTTTGTCGGGAACCAGACAGTCGGTATTGAAGTGCGTGACCTGAGCTTCAGTTATGGTGAGGAAAAGGTCCTGGATCATTTGAACCTGACCATTGCGCCGGGGGAAAAAGTGGCCATTGTGGGCACCAGTGGCGGCGGTAAAAGCACGCTGGTGCAACTTCTGCTGGGGTTGTATACGCCCCAGTCGGGAAGCATCCGCTTTGCCGGCGCGAGCCAGCCCGAGATTGGCCTGCAAACCATACGCGAGCATGTTGCGGTGGTGCTGCAGCACCCGGCGCTGTTCAACGATACCGTGCGCGCTAACTTGACCATGGGCCGTGAGCGGACCGATGAAGCGTGCTGGCATGCTCTGGAAATCGCACAGCTGGATGGCACCATTCGTGCGCTGGCGCAGGGCCTGGACAGTATTGTCGGACGTTCAGGTGTGCGTTTGTCGGGTGGCCAGCGTCAGCGCCTGGCAATTGCGCGGATGGTACTGGCCGAACCCAAGGTAGTGATCCTCGACGAGGCCACCAGTGCCCTGGATGCAGCCACCGAATACAACCTGCATCACGCTTTGGGAAAATTTTTGAGCGGGCGTACAACTTTAATCATTGCCCACCGCTTGTCTGCGGTAAAACAGGCAGACAGAGTGTTGGTGTTTGATGGCGGGCGTATTGCCGAAGAGGGTGATCACCAGCAGTTGATTGCAGACGGCGGGCTTTACGCCAAACTCTACGGGCACCTTCAGCAAACTTGATGGGTTTGTATTAAGTGAGGTGAATTGCTCGGGCGAAGGCTTTTTGACGATGTTGAGCATGTGTGGTTGCTCAAGCCGTCGAAAATTGGCCTAGGCTGAGCTGTAGTGAGATTTTCTCTCTGGTTTTCATCTGACGCCATGAAGCAAGGAAACTCATGAAATCAAAACACCCCCACGGGACACCACGCTTGTTGGGTATTGTTTGGCCCTTTATTGCAGTCGTGCTTTTCCAGGCGTTATTGGGGTGCGTGAGTCTGTATATGCTCTCGGCAGTAAGAAGTTATGTCGGGGGCGAAAGTTTGTGGTCCAAGGCCCAAAAAGACGCTATCTACTTCCTCTATGTGTATTCCGATACGCATGATCCAGCTTATTTCGATAAATATCAGCAGGCTAGAAGCATCCCTCAGGGCGATCACAAGTTGCGTCTGGCGATGGATCAGTCCCCCTCTGATGAGGTAGCTGCTCGCGAAGGTATTTTGCAAGGCGGCAACAGCCCGGAAGATGCCGACAGCATTATTTGGTTTTATCGCTACTTTCGTCACGTAAGTTATATGGAAACGGCCATTGAGAAGTGGTCCGTGGGCGATGCTTACCTGGTTCAGCTCGATAATCTGGCTCAAGAGATGCACCGTACACTGCTTGGCGGTCACGTCACTGATGCGGACTCAAAACGCTGGGCGGACGGTATTTTTGCCATCAATGAAGGTATTGCGCCTGCAGCCAAGGCCTTCAGTGATGCCCTGGGAGAAGGCTCACGCTTTGTTTGGCGGTTACTGGTTGTTATCAACCTGGTCACGGCGCTGGGGCTGATTCTTCTGGTGCTCAAGCGTACTCATAAAGTTCTGGCCCAGAGTCGTGCATTTGCCCAAGCCTTGCAGTTGGAAAAAGAACGGGCACAAATCACTCTTGCGTCTATTGGCGACGGCGTTATAACGACCGACGAGAAGGGCGCGATTGCTTACATGAACCCGGCGGCCGAGCAACTGACTCAATGGAAGTCCGAGCAGGCCCACGGCGTTACTCTGGCGGCGTTGTTCAAGTTGCTCGACGACAATGACCAGGATGATGGCTTCAAACTGATTGATCGGCTTCTCAGTGGCCAATTGGGTAATAGCCGCGATCACTCACGACAGATCCAGCGCATGGATGGCAGTACGGTTGCTGTCACGTTGGTGGGCGCGCCGATTGTCCATGCTGGAGAGGTGAGTGGGGCGGTGTTGGTGCTGCATGACATGACCCAAGAGCGCCGGTACATTGCCAATCTGTCCTGGCAGGCGACCCATGATGCACTGACGGGCCTGGCCAATCGTCGCGAATTTGAATATCGCCTGGAGACAGTGCTGAAGAACCTGGGGCGACAACAGGGTCGGCATGCATTGATGTTCCTCGATCTGGATCAGTTCAAACTGGTGAATGACACTTGCGGTCACGCGGCGGGTGATGAGCTGTTGCGCCATGTTTGTGTGCTGCTGCGAACCGGGTTGCGCGAAGGCGATACGTTAGCTCGCCTGGGAGGCGATGAGTTCGGAATCCTGCTGGAAAACTGCCCGGTGGATATGGCCGAGAGAATCGCCGGAGGCCTGCGTCAGGCGGTGCAAAACCTGCATTTCGCCTGGAAAGGGCGGCCGTTCATGAGCACCATCAGTATTGGTCTTGTACATATCCATCAAACCCCGGTAACCCTTGAGTCGCTGATGCGTGCAGCGGACATGGCCTGCTATATGGCCAAGGAAAAGGGGCGCAACCGGGTGCAGGTCTATCATCTGGATGACACGGAACTGTCATTGAGATTTGGTGAAATGGCTTGGGTGCAGCGTCTGCATGTAGCGCTGGAAGAAAACCGTTTTTGTCTCTACTCGCAGGAAATCACCCCCTTGGGGGCTGAGCCGGAGGGGGGCGGGCACATCGAAATTCTGTTGCGGTTGCAGGATGAGAGCGGGCGAATGGTTTATCCAGACAGCTTTATTCCGGCTGCTGAGCGGTATGGGTTGATGAGTTCGATAGACCGCTGGGTGGTCGAAAACGTGTTCAAAATCATTTCTGAGTGTACGGCCCAGGTAGGGGCGCAGCCGATGGCCATGTGTGCCATCAACTTGTCAGGATCGACCATTGGTGATGATGATTTCCTGGAATTTTTGCATGAGCAGTTCAAGTGTTATGGCGTCTCGCCCAAACTGATCTGCTTTGAAATTACCGAAACCAGCGCGATCGCTAACCTGGGCAGTGCTATTCGGTTTATCAATGATCTCAAGTCATTGGGTTGTATGTTCTCTTTGGATGACTTTTGTGCCGGCATGTCTTCGTTTGCATACTTAAAACATCTTCCTGTCGATTTTTTGAAGATTGATGGGAGCTTCGTCAAGGATATGCTGGACGACCCGATCAATCGGGCTATGGTTGAAGTTATTAATCATATTGGCCATGTGATGGGAAAACGCACAATTGCCGAGTTTGTGGAAACGATACAAATTGAACAGGCATTGATCGAGATCGGGGTTGATTATGCGCAAGGCTATATAGTTCAACGCCCACAGCCGTTTACCTTTGATAGTTTGTTGCACCGGCCCAAACGGTCCAGAGCCTTGACGTTGAGGTCGCCGGGTAATCTGCGTTGACAGGTTACATATTCTTTAAAGTCATCTCTCGAAAAGGACTTGGATTGTGATTGATGTATTTAACCGTACTGGGCCTCTAATGGAGGAGACGAGTTACCCGCAGTGGGCTCAGCAACTGATTCGCGACTGCAGCGAGAGCAAGCGCCGGGCAGTCGGGCACGAAATTTACAGGCGCATGCGGGATAACACGCTAAGCCCCAGAGCCATGCGAGCGTACCTGATTGGCGGCTGGCCGGTGGTTGAGCAGTTTTCGCTGTATATGGGTCGTAACCTTGGCAAAACCCGTTATGGGCAACATCCGGGTGAAGACATGGCGCGCCGCTGGCTGATTCGCAATATCCGGGTTGAACTTAACCATGCCGACTACTGGGTATATTGGGCCCGGGCACATGGCGTGAGCCTTGAAGAGTTGAACGCACAGGACATACCTGCGGAATTTCAGGCATTGAACGATTGGTGCTGGCATACCTGTGCGACGGACTCACTGGCTGTGGCCATGGCAGCTACCAACTACGCGATTGAAGGTGCCGTGGGTGAGTGGGCGGCTGCGGTGTGTTCAAAAACTGTCTACGAAGAGTCGTTCCCGCTGGAGGGGCGTAAACGCACGATGAAGTGGCTGAAGATGCATGCTCAGTATGATGATGAGCATCCTTGGGAAGCGCTGGAAATCGTGTGTACCCTGGCGGGGATGAACCCGAGCCAGGAGCTGATTGCCGAGCTGCGCAAGGCAATTTGCAAGAGCTACGATTACATGTACTTGTTTTTACAAAGCTGCTTGCAGCTCGACAAGGCCCCCGTTGTGCGTGAGCGCAGGGAGCTGGTTGAGAGCTGAAGCGCCGCTAGCCGTTTTTTGAGCGCATAAAAAACCGCAGGCTGCATTCACATGCAGGCTGCGGTTTTTGTTTGTCGCTATGTTACTGGGCGTCGAAGGCTTGGCCGTTAATTCCGGTGCTGTCCGGGCCCATCAGGTACAGGTAAACCGGCATGATCGCGTCCGGCTCTGGATTGCTCTCGGGGTTTTCACCCGGATATGCCAGGGCGCGCATGCTGGTGCGAGTCGCGCCTGGGTTGATGCTGTTGGAGCGTACTGCAGAGACGCTGTCGACTTCATCGGCCAGGGTTTGCATCAGGCCTTCGGTTGCGAATTTCGATACGCCATAAGCGCCCCAGTAGGCGCGACCTTTGCGTCCGACGCTGCTGGAGGTGAAGATCACCGAGGCGTCCTGCGACAGTTTGAGCAGGGGCAGCAGGGTGCTGGTGAGCATGAACGTGGCATTGACGTTGATCTGCATCACGCGCATGAAATTCTCGCCTGACAACTGCTCCAGAGGCGTACGCGGGCCAATGATCGAGGCGTTGTGCAGCAGTCCGTCAAGATGGCCGAACTCGGTTTCGATCATGGCAGCCAGTTCATCGTATTGATGCGGCAGGGCGGTCTCGAGATTGAACGGGATGACGGCCGGTTGCGGATGACCGGCGGCTTCGATTTCGTCGTAAACCTGGCTCAGGTTGGCCTCGGTCTTGCCCAGCAGCAGTACGGTTGCGCCGTGGGCGGCATAGGTCTTGGCAGCCGCAGCGCCGATGCCGCGACCGGCGCCGGTGACCAGAATGACCCGGTCCTGAAGCAGGTTGGGGCGGGCGGAATAATCAAACATAAAAAACCTCAACAAAAATCGAAGATCGTTAGCGGACGTTTGTCAGCAGCTGCACATTGCGTTATCCAGCACTTTGCGCAGTTCGCCCGGGTGATCGACCACCACGTCGGCACCCCAGTGATCAGGGTTGTCGTCGGGGTGTATGTAGCCAAAACGCACGGCTGCGGTTTTAGTCCCGGCGTCTCGGCCGGACTCGATGTCGCGCAGGTCATCGCCTACAAACAGGACGCTGGCCGGGTCCAGGTCAAGCATCTTGCAGGCCAGAATCAACGGCTCGGGATCAGGCTTGCTGTTGGTTACGTGGTCCGGGCAGATCAGCAGCGCCGAGCGTTCGGCCAGGCCCAGGCGCTCCATGATCGGCTGTGCGAAGCGCACTGGCTTGTTGGTGACGACGCCCCATACCAGATGGGCTTTTTCGATATCGGCCAGCAACTCTTCCATGCCATCAAACAGCTTGGTGTGTACTGCGCAATCACGCTGGTAGCGCTCCAGGAACTCCTGGCGCAGTTCTTCAAAGCCGGGTGCGTCCGGGTCCATGCTGAAAGTCGCGGCCACCATGGCGCGGGCACCGCCGGAAATTTCATCGCGGATCAGTTTGTCGCCAATGGGCGGCAGATCACGATCGGCGCGCATGGCCTGGCAGATGGCAATAAAGTCCGGCGCGGTATCGAGCAGGGTGCCGTCCATGTCAAAAAGAACTGCTCTTAAACGCATGCGTTACTCCTCGCGAAGGGTCTGGATCATGTAATTGACGTCTACATCGCTGGCCAGTTTGTAGTGTTTGGTCAGCGGGTTGTAAGTCAGGCCGATGATGTCTTTAACGCTCAGACCGGCCTGGCGGCTCCAGGCACCGAGTTCGGAAGGGCGGATGAACTTCTTGAAGTCATGGGTCCCGCGCGGGATCAGCTTCATGATGTATTCAGCGCCGATAATCGCGAACAGATAGGATTTTGGGTTGCGGTTGATGGTCGAGAAGAACACCTGGCCGCCGGGTTTGACCATGCGATAGCAGGCGCGAATCACGGAAGCTGGATCAGGTACGTGCTCCAGCATCTCAAGACAGGTCACCACATCGAATTGCTCGGGCATTTCGTCTGCCAGGTCTTCGGCGGTGATCTGGCGGTATTCAACACTCACGCCGGACTCAAGCTGATGCAGTTGTGCCACGGCCAGCGGTGCTTCGCCCATGTCGATGCCCATGACGGTGGCGCCGCGTTGAGCCATTGACTCGCTGAGAATGCCGCCGCCGCATCCGACGTCGAGGACTTTTTTGCCAGCCAGTTGCACGCGCTCGTCAATCCAGTTGACGCGCAGTGGGTTGATGTCGTGTAGCGGCTTGAATTCGCTTTCACGGTCCCACCAGCGATGGGCTAGCGCTTCGAATTTAGCGATCTCGGCGTGGTCAACGTTGCTCATGGGTAAATCCTCTAAAGCTTAATAATCTGGTGAAACTCCGGGCTCAGGCCCGAAGGTGCTGAATCAATGAGTATGGCCGCTTATGCGTTCACCCCAGGCCTTGGCTGTGGCGCTGAGCTGTTGCTCGTCCATGCGGGTCAGGCATCGATCATCGAGCAGTTGCTTGCCTGCAACCCACAGGTGCTTCACGCAATCGCGGCCGGTGGCGTAGATCAGCTGTGAGACGGGGTCGTAGACCGGTTGCTGGGCCAGTCCGCTGAGGTCAAATGCAACCATGTCGGCGGCTTTACCGATTTCAATCGAGCCGGTGTCACTTTCAATGCCCAGGGCGCGGGCGCCATTGAGCGTTGCCATGCGCAGCGCGCGGTGGGCGTCCAGCGCGGTGGCAGAGCCAGCAACGGCTTTGGCCAGCAAGGCTGCGGTGCGGGTTTCGCCTAGCAGGTCGAGGTCATTGTTGCTGGCGGCACCGTCGGTGCCGACCGCTACATTGACTCCGGCTTGCCACAAACGCTCCACCGGGCAGAAACCGCTGGCCAGTTTCAGGTTGGACTCCGGGCAATGAATCACGCTGGAGTTGCTTTCTACCAGCATTGTCAGGTCGTCATCGCTGATCTGGGTCATGTGCACGGCCTGGAAACGCGGGCCTAGCAGGCCCAGGCGCGCGAGACGGGCGACGGGCCGCTCGCCATGTTGCTCGACAGCCTGATGCACCTCGAAAGCGGTTTCGTGTACGTGCATATGAATAGCTGCATCTAACTCATCGGCGATTACCCGGATTTTTTCCAGGTTATCGTCGCCGACAGTGTAAGGCGCATGGGGCCCAAAGGCGATTTTGATCCGCGGGTGGTACTTCAGATCAGCGAAAAGCTCGATGGCCTGACGCAGGGATTCATCTGCGCTGCTGGCGCCGGGAATCGGAAAGTCGAGAACGGGAATCGCGATCTGAGCGCGAATGCCGCTGTTGTGGACGCACTCACTGGCGACCTTGGGGAAGAAGTACATGTCGCTGAAACAGGTGATGCCGCCCTTGAGCTGTTCGGCGATCGCCAGATTGGTGCCGTCGCGCACGAAGTCTTCATCGACCCACTTGGCCTCAGCGGGCCAGATGTGCTGCTCCAGCCAGGTCATCAATGGCAGATCATCGGCCATGCCGCGGAACAATGTCATCGCAGCATGGCCGTGGGCATTGATCAGCCCGGGGCTGAGCAGCATGTCTGGCAACTCGCGGGTTTCGCTGGCAGCCAGCTTCAGGGCTTGCTGGCGAGACCCAATGAATACAATGCGACCGTCGCGAATGCCAACCCCATGATCCTTGAGTACGACACCGGCCGGTTCGACAGGCACCAGCCAGGTGGGTAGCAGCAATAAGTCCAGGGGCACGGTCGGGATCGGCATCGAAAACAGTTTCCAGTGCGTTTTAAAAGGAGGCGAAGTATACCCGAGCGTCTTAAGGGTGGGCTCGCTATAATCGGCAGCTTTGTTTCTGGGTAATAGGGGAAGGCATGCGCGATCGACTGTTGGCTGCGGAAAAAGTTAAGGCCATCGATTGGCGGGATGACGCCCTATACCTGCTGGATCAGCGCAGCTTGCCCCTTGAGGAAACATGGCTGGCTTACACCCGCGCCGAAGATGTGGCTCAAGCGATCCGCGATATGGTCGTGCGGGGTGCTCCGGCGATCGGTATCACGGCGGCTTATGGTGTGGTGCTGGCCGCACGTGCGCGCAAAGCTGTTGGCGGCGACTGGGTAGCGGCGCTGGAGGAGGACTTCACCCTGCTGGCAGGTTCGCGCCCAACGGCGGTGAATCTGTTTTGGGCTTTGAATCGCATGCGAGATCGATTGGCCCGAAGCAAGACTCGGGCTGATGTTTTACAGGTGCTTGAAGCTGAGGCTGTGGCTATTCATGAGAGTGATCGTGAGGCCAATATGACGATGGCGCAATTGGGGGTTGATGTAATCCGCCGCCACCAGGGCAACGCTCAGGCCGTACTGACCCACTGCAACACTGGAGCGCTGGCCACAGGTGGCTTTGGTACGGCGTTGGGCGTTATTCGTGCCGCCTGGCTGGAGGGCATGATCGAGCAAGTCTATGTCGACGAAACCCGTCCTTGGCTGCAGGGCTCGCGCCTGACTGCGTGGGAGCTGGCCAATGAAGGTATCCCGGTGGTGCTTAATGTCGACTCGGCAGCGGCACACATCATGAAAACTAAGGGCGTGACCTGGGTGATCGTGGGGGCTGACCGAATCACCGCCAATGGCGATGTGGCGAACAAGATCGGGACGTACCAGTTGGCGGTAAACGCCATGCACCACGGCGTGCGCTTTATGGTGGTGGCCCCGAGTTCGACCATTGATATGGACTTGGCCACGGGCGATGACATTCCGATTGAAGAGCGCGACGGTCGCGAGTTACTGGAAGTGGGCGGCAAGCGGGTGGGTGCCGATGTGCAGGTGTTTAATCCGGTCTTTGATGTAACCCCGGCCGACCTGATTGACGTAATCGTGACCGAGAAGGGTGTGATTGAACGTCCGGATGCGGCAAAACTGGCTCAATTGATGTGTCGCAAGCGATTGCATTAAAAGTTGTGCTGCGCTGACTCGGATCGCGCAGGTTTTATGCCGGATTCAGTCTGTCCTGCAGTCCTCGATTTGCGCTCAGAGCCCTCCTGAACACGCTCAGGCCGATCACTGACCCAATTACTATGTGCCTTGCGCATCTGAGGGATAGGTGCGTGGCGGCGATTGTGATAACATTCGGCGGTTTCCAGGGTGGCCCGCAAAGGTTGCCCTTACTGCGCAAATCCGTGACATAACTTGTTGATTTGTCGTAAGTCGTTGCATGGCACGTGGCCAGCGGCGACGAGCTTCGTTCGTCCCGAATGGATGTGGCGAAGTTTCACCCGAAAAAGGAATCAGGCTTCTCATGGGCGAACTGGCCAAAGAAATCCTCCCGGTCAATATCGAAGACGAGCTGAAACAGTCCTACCTCGACTACGCGATGAGCGTAATTGTCGGGCGGGCACTGCCTGATGCACGCGATGGCTTGAAGCCCGTGCACCGGCGTGTGCTGTTTGCGATGAGCGAACTGAACAACGACTGGAACAAGCCGTACAAGAAATCTGCCCGTGTGGTCGGTGACGTAATCGGTAAGTATCACCCGCATGGTGATACCGCTGTTTACGACACCATCGTTCGAATGGCTCAGCCATTCTCTCTGCGCTACCTGCTGGTAGACGGTCAGGGTAACTTCGGTTCGGTCGACGGCGACAACGCTGCTGCCATGCGATACACCGAAGTTCGCATGACCAAGCTGGCCCACGAACTGCTGGCCGACTTGCACAAAGAGACCGTGGACTGGGTGCCGAACTACGACGGCACGGAAATGATCCCGGCCGTCATGCCGACACGAATTCCCAACTTGTTGGTCAACGGCTCCAGCGGTATCGCTGTGGGCATGGCCACCAATATCCCGCCGCACAACCTGGGTGAAGTCATCGATGGTTGCCTGGCGCTGATCGAAAACCCGGAGCTGAGCATCGATGAACTGATGCAGTTCATCCCGGGCCCGGACTTCCCTACTGCTGCGATCATCAACGGTCGCGCAGGCATCATCGAAGCCTATCGTACCGGTCGTGGCCGTATTTACATGCGCGCCCGCTCCATGATCGAAGACATCGACAAGGTCGGTGGTCGTCAGCAGATCGTCATCACCGAGCTTCCTTACCAGTTGAACAAGGCGCGTCTGATCGAAAAGATCGCCGAGCTGGTTAAAGAGAAGAAGCTCGAAGGCATCACTGAACTGCGCGACGAGTCTGATAAAGACGGTATGCGCGTGGTGATCGAACTGCGCCGTGGTGAAGTGCCGGAGGTTATTCTTAATAACCTGTACGCCCAGACCCAGCTGCAAAGCGTTTTCGGTATCAACATCGTTGCGTTGATCGACGGTCGTCCACGTATCCTGAACCTCAAGGATCTGCTGGAAGCCTTCGTTCGTCACCGCCGTGAAGTGGTTACCCGTCGCACCGTTTTCGAACTGCGTAAAGCCCGTGAACGTGGTCACATCCTTGAAGGCCAGGCAGTTGCCCTGTCCAACATCGACCCGGTTATCGCGTTGATCAAGGCCTCGCCAACGCCGTCGGAAGCCAAGGAAGCGCTGATCAGCACCCCTTGGGAGTCCAGTGCAGTAGTGGCGATGGTTGAACGTGCCGGTGCCGATTCGTGCCGCCCGGACAACCTTGATCCGCAGTACGGTCTGCGCGAGGGCAAGTACTTCCTGTCGCCAGAACAGGCGCAAGCCATTCTTGAATTGCGCTTGCACCGTTTGACCGGTCTTGAGCACGAGAAGCTGCTGGCCGAGTACCAGGAAATCCTCAACCAGATTGGTGAGCTGATCCGCATCCTCAACAGCGCTGAGCGCTTGATGGAAGTGATCCGCGAGGAACTGGAAGTCATTCGTGCCGAATACGGTGATGTGCGTCGTACTGAAATCCTGGATCACCGCCTTGATCTGACGCTGGGTGACATGATCCCGGAAGAAGAACGCGTTGTGACCATCTCCCACGGTGGCTATGCCAAGACCCAGCCTTTGGCTGCGTACCAGGCCCAGCGTCGTGGTGGTAAAGGTAAATCGGCTACTGGCGTCAAGGATGAGGACTACATTGCTCACCTGCTGGTTGCCAACAGCCACACCACGCTGCTGCTGTTCTCCAGCAAGGGCAAGGTGTACTGGCTCAAGACTTATGAAATCCCTGAAGCGTCCCGCGCTGCCCGTGGTCGCCCACTGGTGAACCTGTTGCCGCTGGGTGAGGGTGAATACATCACCACCATGCTGCCGGTCGAGGAATACACCGAAGGTCACTTCATCTTCATGGCAACTGCCAACGGCACCGTGAAGAAGACCCCGCTGGAATCCTTCAGTCGTCAGCGCAGCGTAGGTTTGATCGCGCTGGAGCTGGACGAAGGCGACGTATTGATCAGCGCCGCGATCACCGATGGCGAACGCGAAGTGATGTTGTTCTCCGATGGCGGCAAAGTAACCCGCTTTAAAGAGTCCGATGTGCGTGCCATGGGTCGTACTGCTCGCGGCGTGCGCGGCATGCGTCTGCCAGAAGGTCAGAAGCTGATTTCGATGCTGATCCCTGAAGAAGGCAGCGAGATCCTTACCGCTTCGGCGCGTGGATATGGCAAGCGTACGGCAATCAGTGAGTTCCCTGAGTACAAGCGTGGCGGTCAGGGCGTTATCGCCATGGTCAGCAACGAGCGTAACGGTCGTCTGGTCGGAGCAGTCCAGGTGCAGGACGGCGAAGAGATCATGTTGATTTCGGATCAGGGCACTCTGGTGCGTACCCGTGTCGACGAAGTCTCGAGCTTGGGCCGTAACACCCAGGGCGTTACCTTGATCAAGCTTGCCAGCGATGAAACGCTGGTCGGACTTGAGCGGGTTCAGGAGCCTTCGGAAGTTGAAGGCGAGGAACTCGAAGGTGAGGGCGAAGGCGGTGCAGAGCTCAACGACGAGGCCATCATTGATGGTGGCGACGGCGAGCAACCGCTAGAGGCTGGCGCTGACGAAGAAGAACCGCAGGAATAAGCGGACACAGAGGGGGCGGATGAGAATTCGCCCCCTTGTTGTATGTCCGGTATGAAAGTTTGCGACACTGTGGGAGCGAGCCTGCTCGCGATGGCGTCAGCACGGTATATCAGATAGACCTTGCTGCCCGCATTGCGATGCAAGCCAAGAACGTGTCGAGTGTTGTTTTATTGCGTGACCACCAAATCAGAGTGAGAGTGGAAGTGAGCAAACGAGCCTATAACTTCTGCGCAGGTCCTGCTGCGCTACCTGAAGCTGTCCTGTTGCGTGCCCAGTCCGAGTTGCTCGACTGGCATGGCAAGGGCCTCTCGGTCATGGAGATGAGCCATCGCAGCGATGAGTTCGTGTCCATAGCGACCAAGGCTGAGCAGGATTTGCGTGACCTGCTGTCTATTCCCTCGAACTACAAAGTCCTGTTTCTGCAAGGCGGCGCAAGCCAGCAATTTGCTCAGATCCCGCTGAATCTGCTGCCTGAAAATGGCAAGGCGGATTACATCGATACCGGTATCTGGTCGCAGAAGGCTATTGAAGAAGGTTCGCGTTTCGGTCACATCAACGTGGCAGCTACCGCCAAGCCCTACGATTACTTTGCAATTCCTGGTCAGAATGAGTGGAACCTGTCGAAAGATGCGGCCTACGTTCATTACGCGCCAAATGAAACCATCGGTGGCCTGGAGTTCGACTGGATTCCGCAAACTGGCGATGTGCCGCTGATCGCTGACATGTCCTCGGACATTCTGTCGCGTCCGGTTGATGTTTCCCGCTTCGGCATGATCTACGCCGGCGCCCAGAAAAACATCGGTCCGAGCGGTATCGTGGTCAACATCATTCGTGAAGACCTGCTGGGCCGGGCACGTTCGATTTGCCCGACCATGCTGGATTACAAAGTCGCGGCCGATAATGGCTCGATGTACAACACGCCGCCGACGCTGGCCTGGTATTTGTCTGGCCTGGTGTTCGAGTGGCTGAAAGAGCAGGGCGGCGTTGAGGCTATTGGCAAGCTCAATGAAGTCAAGAAACGTACCTTGTACGACTTTATTGACGCCAGCGGCTTGTACAGCAACCCGATCAATATTTCTGACCGCTCCTGGATGAACGTACCGTTCCGTCTGGCGGACGATCGTCTCGACAAGCCATTCCTGGCAGGAGCCGAAGCGCGTGGGCTGCTGAACCTCAAAGGGCATCGCTCGGTGGGCGGCATGCGGGCTTCGATCTATAACGCGGTAGACATCAATGCGGTCAACGCGCTGGTGGCTTACATGGCAGAGTTCGAAAAGGAACACGGCTAATGTCCGAACAAGAGCTCAAGGCGCTGCGTCTGCGTATCGACAGTCTGGACGAAAAGGTCCTGGAGCTGATCAGTGAGCGGGCGCGCTGCGCCCAGGAAGTGGCGCGAGTCAAAATGGCTTCGCTGGCTGAAGGCGAAGTGCCGGTATTTTACCGGCCTGAGCGTGAGGCTCAGGTGCTCAAGCGCGTTATGGAGCGCAATAAAGGCCCGTTGGGGAACGAAGAGATGGCGCGGTTGTTCCGCGAAATCATGTCTTCCTGCCTGGCGCTGGAGCAGCCGCTGAAAGTGGCTTACCTCGGCCCGGAAGGCACCTTCACCCAAGCGGCTGCCATGAAGCACTTCGGTCACGCCGTCATCAGCAAGCCAATGGCTGCGATTGACGAAGTGTTCCGTGAAGTTGCAGCGGGTGCGGTGAATTTTGGTGTGGTGCCAGTGGAGAACTCCACCGAAGGCGCGGTCAACCATACGCTCGACAGCTTCCTCGAGCATGACATGGTGATCTGTGGCGAAGTTGAGCTGCGTATCCACCATCACCTGCTGGTGGGTGAAAACACCAAGACTGACAGTATCAGCCGTATCTACTCCCACGCGCAGTCGCTGGCCCAGTGCCGCAAGTGGCTGGATGCGCATTACCCGAACGTCGAGCGTATTGCCGTATCGAGCAATGCCGAGGCCGCCAAGCGGGTCAAGGGTGAGTGGAACTCTGCCGCCATTGCCGGTGATATGGCTGCAGGCTTGTACGGTTTGACCCGACTGGCCGAGAAAATTGAAGACCGTCCGGACAACTCCACGCGGTTCTTGATGATTGGCAGCCAGGAAGTGCCGCCGACCGGTGATGACAAGACCTCGATCATTGTTTCCATGAGCAACCGTCCTGGTGCATTGCATGAGTTGCTGGTGCCGTTCCATGAAAACGGGATCGATCTGACGCGCATCGAGACGCGTCCCTCGCGTAGCGGTAAATGGACCTATGTGTTTTTCATCGACTTTGCTGGCCATCACCGCGACCCGTTGGTCAAAAGTGTCCTGGAGCAAATCAGTCAAGAAGCCGTAGCACTTAAAGTATTGGGCTCATACCCGAAAGCGGTTCTCTGAGGCGATAAAACATGAGCGGTGACTTTCTCGCCCTGGCGCAGCCGGGCGTGCAACAACTTTCGCCTTACGTCCCGGGCAAGCCTGTGGACGAACTGGCGCGCGAGCTGGATCTGGATCCGGCCATGATCGTGAAGCTGGCCAGCAACGAAAACCCTTTGGGTGCGAGCCCCAAGGCGCTGGAAGCCATTCGTGCCGAGCTGGCTGAGCTGACGCGCTATCCGGACGGCAATGGTTTCGCGCTTAAAAGTCTGCTGGCTGAACAGTGCGCTGTGCAGCTGGATCAGGTGACGTTGGGTAACGGTTCTAACGACATTCTGGAACTGGTGGCGCGTGCCTATCTGGCGCCAGGCCTGAATGCCGTGTTCAGTGAGCATGCGTTTGCGGTTTATCCGATTGTCACCCAGGCTGTGGGCGCGCAGGCGCGGGTAGTGCCGGCCAAGGACTGGGGGCATGACCTGCCTGCCATGCTTGAGGCCATCGACAGCAATACTCGTGTGGTTTTCATTGCTAACCCAAACAATCCTACCGGGACCTGGTTTGGCGTCGATGCGCTGAACGAGTTCTTGCAGGATGTTCCGGAGCACGTGCTGGTCGTGCTGGATGAAGCCTATATCGAGTATGCCGAGGGCGGTGAGCTGCCCGATGGGCTGGAGTTCCTGTCGGCTTATCCTAATCTGCTGGTTTCGCGCACGTTCTCCAAGGCCTACGGCTTAGCGGCCTTGCGCGTGGGTTACGGCCTGTCGACGGCAGTGGTTGCGGATGTGTTGAATCGTGTTCGCCAGCCATTCAACGTCAACAGCCTGGCCTTGGCTGCTGCTTGTGCGGCGCTGAAAGATACGGATTACCTGGCTCAAAGCCGGCGCCTTAATGAGGTCGGGATGCAGCAGTTGCAGGACGGCTTTCGAGAGTTGGGCCTGGGCTGGATTGCGTCCAAGGGCAACTTTATTGCGCTGGACCTCGGTCAAGTGGCGGCTCCGGTCTATCAGGGGTTGTTGCGTGAAGGCGTAATCGTGCGTCCGGTGGCCAACTACGGGATGCCGAACCATCTGCGTATCACTATTGGTTTGCCGGCGGAAAATACTCGCCTGCTTGAGGCGCTGACCAAGGTTCTTGCTCGTGGTTGATGTGATGTCTGTGCACTCTGTAAAACCGGTTATCGGTCGTTTGGTCGTTGTCGGGCTGGGCCTGATTGGCGGCTCTTTCGCCAAGGGGATGCGCCAAAGCGGTCTGTGTGCGGAAGTGGTAGGTGTTGACCTTGATCCCGATTCCTGTGCTTTGGCTGTGGAATTGGGTGTGGTTGATCGCTGCGAAGCCGATCTGGCAGTGGCCTGTGAAGGCGCTGATTTGATTCAGTTGGCAGTGCCGATTCTGGCCATGGAGAAAATGCTCGGCCTTCTGGCGGGCATGGCTCTTGGCTCGGCAGTGTTGACGGATGTGGGTAGCGCCAAAGGCAATGTCGTGCGTGCTGCGGCGCAGGCCTTTGGTGGTATGCCCGCGCGCTTTGTGCCGGGGCATCCCATTGCCGGATCTGAGCAAAGCGGTGTCGAGGCATCGAATGCCAGTTTGTTCGAACGGCACAAGGTCATTTTGACCCCGGTGGCTGAAACTGATGCCGACGCGTTGGCCCTGGTTGATGCGATGTGGCGCGCCCTGGGCGCAGACGTCGAGCACATGCAGGTCGAACGCCATGACGAGGTGTTGGCTGCAACCAGCCATTTGCCTCATCTGCTGGCTTTCGGGTTGGTGGACTCTCTTGCCAAGCGCAACGAGAATCTGGATATCTTCCGTTACGCTGCGGGTGGCTTCCGTGATTTCACAAGAATCGCTGGCAGCGACCCGGTAATGTGGCATGACATTTTTCTTGCGAATCGTGAGGCGGTGCTGCGCACATTGGATACATTTCGCAGCGATCTCGACGCTTTGCGCGACGCGGTCGATGCAGGGGATGGGCATCAATTGCTGGGCGTCTTTACGCGCGCCCGGGTTGCCCGCGAGCATTTCAGTAAAATCCTGGCCCGCCGGGCATATGTGGACACTATGAATTCCAACGATCTGATTTTTTTGGCAAATCCTGGTGGTCAAGTAACTGGCCGAATTCGCGTACCAGGCGACAAATCCATTTCTCACCGTTCGATCATGCTGGGGTCATTGGCCGAAGGCACGACCGAGGTGGAAGGTTTCCTTGAGGGCGAAGACGCTCTGGCAACCTTGCAAGCATTCCGTGATATGGGCGTTGTGATTGAAGGCCCGCATCATGGTCGCGTGACCATTCATGGTGTTGGTTTGCATGGTTTGAAG
Organism: Pseudomonas fragi; assembly: GCF_025426255.1. GTDB lineage: Bacteria > Pseudomonadota > Gammaproteobacteria > Pseudomonadales > Pseudomonadaceae > Aquipseudomonas > Aquipseudomonas kulmbachensis. The sequence continues at coordinate 1,728,992 of NZ_CP104861.1, forward strand.
GCGCCACCGGGTCCTATTTACCTGGGTAACTCGGGGACTTCGATGCGTCTGTTGTCTGGCCTGTTGGCCGCGCAGAGCTTCGATACCACGTTGACCGGCGACGCTTCCCTGACCAAGCGCCCGATGAATCGTGTGGCCAATCCGCTACGCGAAATGGGTGCTGTGATTGAGACCGCTGCTGAAGGTCGCCCGCCGATGACCATTCGCGGTGGTCACACGCTTAAAGGCATGAGCTACACCTTGCCGATGGCCAGTGCTCAGGTTAAGTCCTGTCTGTTGCTGGCGGGCTTGTATGCACAAGGCAAGACCTCGGTCACCGAGCCTGCACCGACCCGCGATCACACCGAGCGCATGCTGCAAGGCTTTGGCTACCCGGTTACAGTTGAGGGGCCTACAGCTTCGGTTGAGTCGGGTCACAAGCTGACTGCGACTCATATTGAAGTGCCGGGCGATATTTCTTCGTCGGCGTTCTTCCTGGTCGCGGCTTCGATCGCTGAAGGTTCGGATCTGCTGCTTGAGCATGTGGGTATCAACCCGACCCGTACTGGCGTTATCGATATTTTGCGTTTGATGGGGGCGGATATCACCCTTGAGAACCAGCGCGAAGTGGGCGGCGAGCCGGTGGCTGACTTGCGTGTGCGGGCTGCCAAACTCAAGGGTATCGAGATTCCCGAAGAGCTGGTGCCATTGGCAATTGACGAGTTCCCGGTACTGTTCGTGGCGGCAGCTGTGGCTGAGGGTCGTACGATCCTGCGTGGTGCAGAAGAGCTGCGTGTGAAGGAGTCTGACCGGATTCAGGTGATGGCTGACGGCTTGTTGGCACTTGGCGTCAAGTGCGAGCCGACACCGGACGGCATCATCATTGATGGCGGCACGATTGGCGGTGGTGAAGTCCATGGGCACGGCGACCACCGTATTGCGATGGCTTTCAGTGTGGCTTCGTTGCGGGCAACTGCTCCGATCCGTATTCACGATTGCGCCAACGTAGCGACATCGTTTCCGAACTTCCTGGCATTGTGCAAGCAAGTGGGCATGCGCGTTGCTCAAGAGGTTAACTCGTGATGATTTCAGCGCCGGTTATTACCATCGATGGTCCTAGCGGTTCCGGGAAAGGCACCGTTGCGGGCATCCTGGCCAAGAGTCTGGGATGGAATTTGCTGGACTCCGGTGCTTTGTACCGTTTGCTGGCTTTCGCGGCGGTTAACCATGGTGTTGCTCTGGATAACGAAGCCTTGCTGGCAAAATTGGCTGCGCATCTTGATGTGCAGTTCATCGGGGCGACGGATGGCAAGTCTGCGCGCATTATTCTGGAAGGCGACGAAGTGACTCACGCCATCCGCAGTGAGGGTGTGGCTGCTGGAGCCTCGAAAGTCGCGGCTTTGCCAGCTGTTCGTGATGCTTTGCTGCAGCGTCAGCGTGCATTTCAGGAGTCGCCGGGCCTGGTTGCGGACGGTCGTGATATGGGCACGGTGGTATTTCCTGAGGCTCCGTTGAAGGTATTTCTGACGGCTAGCGCCGAGGAAAGGGCCCGCCGCCGTTACTTGCAGTTGAAGGCCAAGGGCGATGATGTTAGTCTCTCGGGTCTGCTAGATGAGATTCGTGCCCGTGATGAACGTGACACGCAGCGTGCAATAGCCCCGCTCAAACCGGCGGCTGATGCCATACAGCTGGACTCTACGGAGTTGTCCATCGACCAGGTGCTTGAACGCATCATGAGTGAAATCGCGCTTCGCGATATTGCTGGATGACCAAGAAAGCGTGCAGGAGACCAGAAATAGTCCTGCATGCCTTCTTTTATATGAACGTAACCCACATTGTCTGGAATGTGGCAGATGGGCGTATTCCTTCGCCCTTGATTAACAGGAATTAAAATGAGCGAAAGCTTTGCAGAACTCTTTGAAGAAAGCCTAAAAACCCTGAATCTTCAGGCTGGCTCGATCATCACCGCGATCATCGTTGATATCGATTACCAAGCTGGTTGGGTTACCGTTCACGCTGGTTTGAAGTCTGAAGGCCTCATCCCGCTGGAGCAGTTCCACAACGACGCTGGCGAACTGAACATCAACATCGGTGATGAAGTTCACGTTGCGCTGGACGCGGTCGAAGACGGCTTTGGCGAAACCAAACTGTCCCGTGAAAAAGCCAAGCGCGCTGAATGCTGGATCGTTCTGGAAGCAGCCTTCGCAGCAGAAGAAGTGGTCAAGGGCGTTATCAACGGTAAGGTTAAAGGCGGCTTCACTGTCGACGTTAACGGCATCCGTGCGTTCCTGCCAGGTTCTCTGGTTGACGTTCGTCCAGTGCGCGACACCACGCACCTGGAAGGCAAAGAGCTGGAATTCAAGGTCATCAAACTTGACCAGAAGCGCAACAACGTTGTTGTTTCGCGTCGCAGCGTTCTTGAAGCAGAGAACTCGGCTGAGCGTGAAGCTCTGCTGGAATCCCTGCAAGAAGGCCAGCAAGTCAAAGGTATCGTCAAAAACCTCACCGATTACGGCGCATTCGTCGATCTGGGTGGCGTCGATGGCCTGCTGCACATTACCGACATGGCTTGGAAGCGTATCAAGCATCCTTCCGAAATCGTCAACGTTGGCGACGAGATCGATGTCAAGGTTCTGAAGTACGATCGCGAACGCAATCGTGTTTCCCTGGGCCTCAAGCAACTGGGCGAAGATCCATGGGTTGCTATCAAAGCCCGTTACCCAGAAAGCACTCGCGTTACCGCTCGTGTAACCAACCTGACCGACTACGGCTGCTTCGCTGAGCTGGAAGAAGGCGTTGAAGGTTTGGTACACGTTTCCGAAATGGACTGGACCAACAAAAACATCCACCCTTCGAAAGTCGTACAAGTCGGCGACGAAGTGGAAGTTATGGTTCTGGACATCGACGAAGAGCGTCGTCGTATCTCCCTGGGCATCAAGCAGTGCAAATCTAACCCATGGGAAGATTTCTCTGGCCAGTTCAACAAGGGCGATAAAATCTCCGGCACCATCAAGTCGATCACCGATTTCGGTATCTTCATTGGTCTGGACGGCGGCATCGACGGCCTGGTTCACCTGTCCGACATTTCCTGGAACGAAGTTGGCGAAGAAGCCGTACGTCGTTTCAAGAAGGGCGACGAGCTTGACACCGTTATCCTGTCTGTTGATCCAGAGCGTGAGCGCATCTCCCTGGGTATCAAGCAGCTGGAAAGCGATCCGTTCTCCGAGTACGTACAAGAGAACGACAAAGGCGCAATCGTTAAGGGCATCGTGAAAGAAGTTGACGCTAAAGGCGCCATCATCACTCTGGCCAACGATATCGAAGCTACTCTGAAAGCGTCCGAAATCAGCCGTGACCGCATCGAAGATGCACGTAACGTTCTGAAAGAAGGCGAAGAAGTAGAAGCCAAGATCATCAGCGTTGATCGTAAAAGCCGCGTAATCCAATTGTCCATCAAGTCGAAAGACGTTGAAGACGAGAAAGAAGCAATCCAGAGCCTGCGCGACAAGCCAGCTACCTCTGAGATCGCTGCTGGTCCGACCACTTTGGGCGACCTGCTGCGTGCACAAATGGAAAAACAGAACTAAGTTCTGATTGACCATAGAAAAAGGGCGACTTCGGTCGCCCTTTTTTGTGCCTGCAATTTGAGTGGGGCGGCAAAGCGCCTGTGTTGCGCGCTTGCTTGTGCTTCATGTTGCGAGATACCAAGCCTGCGCCAGAGCGCTCATTATCTCTGAGCGAGCTCGTGGATGCCTGCTGCCTGCTGGTCGTGATTATCATCACGTCTCTACGGTGTATTGCCTGGTAGGGAGACTCGTAAATATAAGTCAATCCCTGGGCTGTTCAAATTCTTTCGATCATGCTAAAACCTTTGGAGCGCTGATCTAGCTGCTTGAAAAAGAAGGGAAAAATATGACGAAGTCGGAGTTGATCGAACGAATTGTCACCCATCAAGGGCTACTTTCATCCAAGGATGTAGAGTTGGCCATCAAGACTATGCTTGAACAAATGTCTCAATGTCTGGCGACCGGAGATCGAATCGAAATCCGTGGTTTTGGCAGTTTCTCGCTGCATTACCGTGCCCCTCGGGTAGGTCGCAATCCCAAGACAGGCCAGTCGGTCAGTCTTGATGGAAAATTCGTTCCTCATTTCAAACCGGGCAAAGAGCTGCGGGACCGAGTGAATGAAGATGAGGAAGACGACATTTAATCCTTCAGGGAACAGGAGTTGCCGATGCATAGCATCAAACGTGCAGTGTTAGTGGTGTTTGCTCTGATCGTCATTTTCGGGATCGTGATTTTTATCCTCGAAAACCAGCAGCCCACCGCATTGATATTTTTGGGCTGGCGCTCCCCCGAACTGCCGGAATCGTTGTTTCTCATAGCTGCTTTATTGGTTGGCATGGCGATTGGACCTGTCATGGGTTTTGTGGCCTACAGGCGCAAAGCAGCCAGGCTCAAGCGTAAGTTGCTGGCCGAGTCTTAAGATAGGCGGCCTTTCTTGGGTTTATTTGAAAGGCCTCCTCTGTCCATACGAGAGCGCAGCCAGATTGCGATGCGTGTTCTAGATAAATCAAAGTACGCTATCAAAATTTACTTGTGATTCAGGATAATTCCCACAAGTTGAAAGCTTGGATTTTTTACCGTGATGGCATAAAGCTGGCAATTTGCTTTGCCCGTTATTTAGTGCTTTTTCGGGTGTGTATTGATGTAACGTCTAATGGCTGGAATCAACAGGTGCCTGTGTAAGTAGATTTCTGTGCTTCTTTATAAGACATGCCCGCTTACCAAGCAGTAACGCTCATGTTCACGCCGAAATATATTGCGATTACGGTGCTGTAGTTCTGATTGTATTTGGCCATGTGTCGCGGTTGGGGTCGCACAGGGTGATAGCTCTGAGATAGTGCGGAAAAACCTTGCAAAGTAATCGGCGCCAATTTGACGAATGATGGGGTGCTGTCCTGTCCAGAGTTATGGGCTAATAGCTTCCTCACGGAGCTGTAGCGAGAGTTGGCGGTGTCTTATCCCCGCATCATTCACCATGGCGCCGTGAGCGGCGTCACTGGTTCATGCCATCAATTACAGATGAATGCCCATAGCAGCCTTTTAATCGATTGTGGACTGTTTCAGGGCAGTGAGCTGACGGCTAAAGGCACCATTGGCGCCCTGCATCCTGAAATCAACTTTTCGCTTGGCGGCATTAAAGCTCTGCTCGTCACTCATTCCCATGCGGATCATGTTGGCCGTATTCCCTATTTGCTTGCTGCTGGCTTTAAAGGGCCGATCTTATGCAGTGAGCCGACTGCAAAGTTATTGCCGTTGGTGCTGGAGGATGCATTCAAGCTTGAGTTAAGCCGCGAGAAGAAACATATCGAACTCTACTTGCAGCGTTTAAAGCGGCAGCTGATTGCGCTACCGTTTGATCATTGGTTTCGTATTGAGCAAACCGAAACGCTGCATGCACGCGTCCGCTTGCAAAGGGCAGGGCACATACTGGGTAGCGCATATGTGGAGTGCGATCTTGACTACCCGCAAAAGGGCTTGAACCGCCGAATCGTTTTCTCGGGGGATCTGGGCGCTCCACATACGCCCTTGTTGCCAGCCCCTGTTTCTCCTGAGCGTGCCGATGTACTGATCCTTGAAAGCACCTATGGTGATCGTGTGCATGAAGATCGCACGACCCGTCAGGCACGGCTTGAGCACGCCATTGATAAAGCACTGGCGGATCACGGCACGCTGCTGATTCCAGCCTTCAGCATTGGTAGAACCCAGGAATTGCTCTACGAAATCGAAGACATTCTTCATCGCAAGGCGCTTGCGGGTCCTCCACCTGGTCTGTCCGTCAAGGATCAGGTGTTGCCGGTTAACTGGCCGCAGTTGCCGATTATCCTGGACTCTCCCTTGGCCGGCAGACTCACCGGTGTCTATCGTGAACTGGATGACTACTGGGATGCTCCAGCGCAAAGTCGCCTTCAAGGTGGGCGCAAGCCACTGCACTTCAAGCAGATGATCACCATAGACAGTCATGTGCAACACATGCAAACGGTACGTTATCTCGCCAGTACAGGCCGTCCTGCGATTGTAATTGCTGCCGGTGGGATGTGCGCCAGTGGTCGCATAGTCAACTACCTCAAGGCCCTGCTGGGTGACCGAAGGCATAATGTGCTTTTTACCGGTTATCAGGCCCGAGGAACGCCGGGCGCGGCAATACAAAAGTACGGTCCGCAAGGCGGTTTTGTTGAAATGGAGGGGGAGCGCTGTATCATTCGCGCTGGCGTTAGCACTTTGGGCGGTTATTCGGCCCATGCTGATCAACAGGACTTGCTCAACTTCGTTTCGGGTATGGCGCACTGGCCTGAACAAATATGTTTGGTGCATGGCGATATAGAGGCGAAACGAGTATTAGCGAAAAAGCTACTGGGGCTGTATCAAGCACACAATAGATCTGTCGAGGTACTAATACCTGCGGACTAATAGCCCCGCTGCGACTCTATATAGCAGCTACGATCGAACCCAATTGCTGCCATTGGCGCATGCGTAGCGCGATGGCAAAACACGGACGAACCTATAAATGAACTACCCATGCACATAACAAGCGGCTCAGACACCCAGGAACCAGGCGCATCGAAGTCCGGTGACTGGTACTTGGTGCAATGCAAGCCAAGACAGGACGAGCGTGCAGAGGAAAACCTCCTGCGCCAGGGTTATGAGTGCGCACGGCCAGCGTGTCGACGCGAGCGACTGCTGCGCGGCCAGATGCAGCATGTACAGGAATCCCTGTTTCCGGGCTATCTGTTTATACACATGCCACAAGGTGCCAATTGGGCTCCTTTGCGCTCAACTCGTGGCGTAGCAAGGGTTGTGGCCTTTGGGGGGCGTCCACTGGCAGTCAGTCATGAACTGGTAGCGCAACTCCAGGCTCGTGCTGACACCCACATCGTCACTGCGTTTAAGCCCGGCGAAAAAGTCACCATCCTTGATCAAGGCTTCGCAGGTATTGAGTCCATTTTCATGACCATGGACGGCGAAGAAAGAGTCATTCTGCTTATCAATTTAATGAATCGCCAGCAAGAGATCAGTTTGCCTTTGGCGAGTATCACCAATCGTTAAGTAAAACTCTGGTCACGGCCAGAGCGACAAAAGCAAACCGCGTTCTCAGGAAATTGACGATGAATCCTGGGGCGGTAGCGTGTCTGATTAAAATAGAATTCAGCCATCACCGGCCGACGTTGTGGGTGATGCACCCCAATAGTTAAGGAAGTGCTTGAAACATGACCCCCTTCAAACGTAAAGGCATCATCCTCGCTGGCGGTTCGGGAACACGCTTGCATCCCCTCACGCTGGGCGTATCCAAGCAGATGCTGCCAATCTACGACAAGCCCATGATCTTCTACCCGCTGTCAGTATTGATGCTGGCGGGGATGCGCGAAATTTTGATTATCTCAACGCCAGAAGACTTGCCTTGCTTCAAAAAACTGCTGGGTGACGGCAGCCAGTACGGCATTGAGTTGAGCTACGCTGAACAGCCTAGCCCCGATGGACTGGCGCAAGCCTTTATCATTGGCGAAGAGTTCATTGGCAAAGACCCGGTCTGCCTGATCCTTGGCGACAACATCTTTTATGGTCAACACTTCTCGGACAACTTGCGCTCAGCCATGTCTCAAGAGAAAGGTGCCACTGTTTTTGGTTATCACGTCTCAGACCCTGAGCGTTTTGGTGTGGTTGAGTTCGATGGCAGTGGGCGCGCGTTGAGTATTGAAGAAAAACCCGCAAAGCCAAAATCCAACTATGCAGTGACCGGTTTGTATTTCTATGACAATCAGGTGGTTGAAATTGCAAAAAATATCAAGCCATCCGATCGAGGAGAACTTGAAATCACCGATGTCAATCGAGCCTATCTTGAGCAAAAGACTCTAACTGTTGAAATGTTGGGCCGCGGTTTTGCCTGGCTGGACACAGGCACCCATGAGTCCTTGCTGGAAGCCAGTCATTTTGTGCATACCATCGAGCAGCGCCAAGGCTTGAAAGTGGCTTGCCTGGAAGAAATAGCTTTTAACAGCGGCTGGATTTCACCTGAGATCTTGGGAGAGCAGGCTGAAAAGTTGAAGAAAACAGGGTATGGGCAATACCTTGCCAAGCTGTTGTCGACTGAGCGAGTCGGACCATGAAATTTACTGAAGCTCAACTTCCAGGTGTCGTGATCATTGAGCCGGACGTTTATGAAGATGAACGTGGCTGGTTCATGGAAAGCTTTAATCAAAAGCGATTTGAGGAGGGATTACAGAGCCTTGGACAGCCCATTCCGAAGCCCTTTGTACAAGATAACCAGTCGTGTTCAAAAAAAGGGGTACTCCGGGGGTTGCACTATCAACTGGAGCCTTTCGCGCAAGGCAAGCTTGTCAGTGTGAGTCAGGGTGCAGCTTTTGATGTTGCGGTGGATCTCAGAACTGGCTCTCCTACATTTGGCAAATGGTTGGGTATTGAGTTAAACGCTACAAATAAAAAAATGTTGTGGATTCCTGCGGGGTTTGCGCATGGATTTCTTGCGTTGGAAGATAAAACGTACTTTAGTTATAAAACTACTGATTTCTACAATAAAGATTCGGAGCGTAGTTTGTTTTGGAATGACCCAGTAATTGGGGTTGAGTGGCCAAGTTCAGATAAATATTATATCAGCACTAAAGATCTGGAGGCGCCACGGTTGTCAGTGGGTTTTGTTGAGTAGGCTTTTGGTGTTGTTTGGATATAAAAAGTAGATAGTTGTGTTGTGTTAAGTATGCAATATTTTGGTTATTGTTAAAGGGTTGGTTGCAAGGTGCTGGAAGTGCCCTCAAGCCTGTCAAGGTATTTGAAGTGTTCATTATTATTGTTGTGGAGTAAAAATGTCATATTTGACAGATGCTGAGCTTCAGGGGGTAGGCTTTAAAAAGCTTGGTAGGGGAGTGAAAATTAGCGATAAAGCTAGCATATATGATGCAGAGAAAATTGAGGTAGGAGATTATTCACGCATTGATGACTTTTGCATTATTTCGGGCCGCGTGGTGATTGGTAGATATAATCATATTACCCCCATGTGTCTGGTCGCAGGAGGTCTTCCAGGTATTGTTTTCGGAGATTTTTGCACCTTGGCTTATGGTGTAAAAGTGTTTGCGCAGTCTGATGACTATACAGGCGAAACGTTGACTAATTCTTTGGTACCCAAAAAGTTCAAGAATGAATATTTCTCCGCAGTCAATCTTGAACGTCATGTGATTGTGGGTGCGAATTCCGTTATCTTTCCTGGTGTGACAGTTGCCGAGGGATGTTCGATTGGTGCGATGGCATTGGTTACTGTAAGTACTGAGCCGTGGGGGATATACGTTGGTGTCCCGGCAAAGCGTATCAAAGACCGGAAAAAAGATCTTTTAGTATTAGAGGCCGAATTTTTAAATGAGCAAATGTCATGATTCCTTTTAATAAGCCACCTTATACAGGTAATGAAGATCAATATGTTCTGGCAGCCATGCGCAGCCATAAAATGTCAGGAGATGGGGAGTTTACACTTAAGTGTCAAGCATGGTTCGAAAGTAAACTGTCGTGTGCAAAAGCTCTTCTAACCCCTTCCTGTACACAGGCTTTAGAAATGGCAGCAATTCTTCTAGATGTGAAAGAGGGCGATGAAGTAATAATGCCTAGTTTTACATTTGTAAGTACTGCCAATGCTTTTGTGTTGCGAGGAGCTAAAGTTGTTTTTGTCGATGTTCGCCCTGATACGATGAACATGAATGAGGAACTTGTTGAAGCTGCAATAACGGATAAAACTGTAGCTATTGTCGTGGTACATTATGCGGGTATTTCCTGCGAGATGGATAAAATAATGGACGTTGCGCAGCGGAAAAATATCTTTGTGATTGAGGATGCTGCCCAAGGCATGCAGTCTTTTTATAAAGGAAAGCCGCTGGGTTCTATAGGGCACATGGCAGCTTATAGTTTTCATGAAACCAAGAATTATACCAGCGGGGGTGAAGGCGGGCTTTTGATTATAAATGATTCGCAATTTGTCAGTCGCGCAGAAATAGTAAGGGAGAAGGGGACTAATAGAAGTCAGTTCTTCAGAGGCATGATTGATAAGTATACGTGGGTCGATATTGGTAGCAGCTATCTGCCAAGTGAACTCCAAGCAGCATATTTATACGGCCAACTCGAGCGAGTGGACGAGATTAATGTCGCTAGAAACAAAATTTGGGACACCTATTTTGAAAGTTTGAAGGATCTTGCTCCAGAGTATATTGAACTGCCATTTATTCCGGAGTCCTGCACCGGAAATGCTCATATGTTTTATCTGAAGTTGCCTGATATAAAAATACGTACTGCCGTGCTTGAATACTTGAGTTCTGTAAAAATAGGTGCGGTCTTTCATTATATTCCCTTGCACTCTTCGCCGGCGGGTAAAAGCTTAGGTCGTTTTAATGGAGTAGACACATTCACGACGAGGGATAGCGAAAGGTTGATTAGACTTCCTATCTGGTTTGGCATGACAATAGAAGAAGTACAGCGCGTTGTTGGCTGTGTTCGCACTGCAATACGTGAAACCTACTGTAAGAAGGATTGAATGTGTGGCCAGTTTTAGCGGGCGTAATATTTTTTATGGCGCCGTACTTACAACGGCTGCGCAGTTATCAAAAATAGGGGGAGGTTTTTTACTTTTAAAGTTGATTGCGGTGTATTTAGGTCCAGAAGGTCTGGGTCAGATTGGTAATTTTATGAGTGTGGTTACAATTCTTTCCTTGATTGCGGGAGGAGGCGTTGTAAATGGTGTGATAAAATATGTAGCTGCACTAAAAAATGAAAGAAAAAAGCTGCTGATATTTGTATCTTCGGTCAAGGTTTATTCCTTTGTTTTTAGTTTTTTTATTGCGGTGGCGGGTTGTCTTTTATCTGAAAAAATAGCGTTCTATATATTCGGTGATTCTTCAAAATATTGGTTGATCATTGTTTTGGCTTTGGCCCAGATGGGGTTTGGATTTACAAATCTGGTGACAGGTGTCGCAAATGGTTTGATGGACACCAGAAGCTATGCACTTATCCAAGTAAGCGGAAACTTGCTAGTGCTTCCAATTGCCTGGGTGTTGGTGTCAAAGTTACATTTTGCGGGAGCGGCGCTGTCAATTGTATTGTTTTATTTTTCGTACACATTGCCAGCCTATTATTTTTATAGAAAGTCCGTATTTTTTAACAGGACACTGCTCTTCAGTTCCTTGCGTGCGAATGTAAGTCGCCTGTCTATATATACAATAATGGCTTGTGTTGGGGCTGTCAGTGTGCCGCTGGTTGAAATTATAGTTAGGGCGCAGTTGATAAGTAATGCTGGTTTGGACGCTGCGGGTATTTGGCAGGGTTCTATCAAGTTATCCAGCGCTTACATGGGTTTTTTCACTGTTTTCTTAGCTGTCTACTTCATGCCGCTTATTGTAAAGCTGGATGGAAAAAAAGAAATATCCTCTACGGTTATTAGATTTATAGCAATTGTTATGACGGTCTTCTTGGTTGGAGCGTCAGCGCTTTATTTATGTAGGGTAACATTTATTCCTTTACTGCTATCGAGTAACTTTTCCGCGCTGGAGGAATTGATCAAATATCAATTGGTAGGGGATTTTTTCAGGGTTTCTTCTTATGTAATAGGGTTTGTTGTTATCGCAAGATCTTCCTTGAAGGTATATCTGTTTTCTGAGGTGGTTCAAGGATTGCTGTTCATGAGCTTGAGTAGCTTGTTCTTGAGTCAAGGCATGTCTTTGAAAGGGGTCTTCATGGCTCACATCATAATGAATGTGATTTATTTTGTTATGTCCATGGTAGGCTTTTTTGTGTATTTAAATTATCGTGTAGGGAGTGGGAAGTGCAATTAGTTAGTGTTGTGGTCTCTTGTTATAATCAGAAAGATTACATTGTCGAATGTTTGGATAGTATTTTGTCTCAAGAAGTTGATTTTCTCTATGAGTTAATTATATCTGATGATTGCTCCACTGACGGCACGCAGAAAGCGTTGCAAGACTATCGTTATATTAATGACTCTAAAGTCAATCTTTTATTGAGGACTGAAAACGTAGGGGCTGCGGCAAATTATCATGGGCTCCATAAGATGGCCAAAGGAGATATCGTTTTTCACTTCGATGGTGATGATGTAATGTTGCCTGGTAAATTGCAGAAACAGTTTGATGTTTTTGTGGGCTATCCTGACGTCAATATAGTAATGCATAAAGCTATTTATTTTTCCGATGATGGACAATACTACTCGGAAACACAGTTTCCAGATAAACCTGTTAATGAATTATTTTTCTTTGGTCTTTCTGAATTGGCGCGATGGGGGACTATTGCTGTGCATGGCTCATATGCATATCGACGATCCTCTCGTAAAGCTATGATCGATCGTGAGTTCATGGAATGGTTTTTTGCTATGGACTCATTGATAGGAGGTGGTAGAGGCGTATTTTTGAACAAGGCATATGTTAAATACAGGTGCAATGCTAATGGGGCATCATATCTTTCAAGCCGAAATGGGAAAATCAAAGCGTATAACTTATATTTTTCTGATGTTTGTGAGTATTTTGATGATGATAAAAGCTTGCGAAAGGACTTGTATGCCAATTTTTTAGTGACAGCACTTGCAATGTGTAAGTCTGTGCGCACTTTACCGTGGAGTGTAGCCTGTTTTCTTTTCAAAAACGTTAAATACTTTAGGCCGAAAATCTTTATCGAGACTTTTAAAGTTAGAGTAAAGGTCGGTCCCAAGGAAAGCATAAGGTAATAATATTGAAAAGTGTTAGTGTCGAGGTCGACCTAGGGGCGTCTGATACACGTGCTAAAGGCAGCGCCACTCTAGTAGCAGTTTTTGTATTGCTCGTCGTAATAGGTTTTCCGCGCATCTATGCGACTGAAGTACCGATGGCGATACTGCTTGTACCATTCTACTTGATGGGGTTCTTGCGATTTCAAGCGAAGAATTTATTTTTTTCCTTGGTTTTTGTAACGCTGTTCAGTTGTTGGTTGCTAGGTGGAGTAGTTGCATTTTTAATGGGGGACGGGACAACAAAGGATCTTGCTTTCCATTTTATTGTTTCTGCTAAAATTTTGCTTAATGTTTTTTTTGGCTATGTGGTGTATGTGGTCGTAAGGGAGCAAAGTGCTGCATTGCTTCTATGGTTGTTGGTCCAGCTTTTAATTATCTGCGCTTCAATGCTGAGTGCTGATATTTACAGTTTTTTACTTGGCTTTATCTCGCCACGATCAGCGGATGTGTTCCAGCATATTTTTGGACTCAGAGCTATAGGGTTTGGGCTGTTTCATGTTGGTGGCGCGCTGACGCTTGTCACTGCCACTTTTTATTATTTACTGATTGTGCAGAATTCGTTTTCTAGAATGTTACTGCTCTTGCTGATATTGCCCATATCAATGGCTGTGGCCAGAAGCGCCATTATTCCGTATTTGGTGTTGGGTGTGTTAAAGCAAGGGGTGAAGTCAAAAATATATCTTGCTATTTCGATGTTGGTTATGTGTGTGTTGAGTGTGCTTGTCAACAGTGGACCACTCTATGAAGCAACTGAGATTTTTCGAAATTTTTTAAGTCGTGGCAGTTTTCATAGTGCCAGCGTCGACGCATTGGCAAGTATGTATGTGCTTCCTGATAGTCTGAAAGTCTATGTGCTGGGTGTGGGGCAGTATTTTGACTCTGGCGTATCCGGATTAAGGTATTATATGGGGACCGATGTAGGATACTTGCGGTTGCTGTATTATTCTGGTGTGGGATCTGTTTTTGTTTTTATGGCTCTTAATATATTTGGGCTTGTAGGGCTCATGATTTCTCATCGCTATCCCGGTAGCTATAATATAAGAGCCTTTGCCTTGGCGCTCGTCTGTATTTTTCTAGTGGTTAATTTTAAAGGTTTGCAAGTGATGCCGATTTTTGGGTTTGTGTTCTATTTTTATGCTTCCGCTCAAAAATCCAATACATGTCTTCAGGGAGATTGAGGGTGCAGATCGATAAGCTTAAAATTGCTCGAGTTTCAACTGTTCCGTTTTTTGTTTTGACTCAGTTGAAAGCGCAAATCGAAGCGCTGAGTTCGTCTGGTATGGCTGTGACTGTAATAACCAGCCTTGATGAGATGAGTGATAAATTAGCGTTGGATAAAAGTTTCACGTACCGCCCTGTTAATATTGAACGCGCCATCAACTTATCAAAAGACTTTTTCAGCTTGCTGGCGTTGAGTCGTGTTTTTAAAAAATGCAAATTTGATATTGTCCATTCAACAACGCCCAAGGCCGGACTGCTTAGTGCAATAGCCGGTTGTGTTGCAAGGACACCTGTCAGGCTACACACATTTACGGGCCAGCCCTGGGTGACAACAACCGGGGTTAAACGCTCCATCTTGAAGTTCTGCGACAAAGTTATTGCCCGCTTGAACACGCATTGTTATGCAGACAGTGCGAGTCAGAGAGAGTTTTTGGTGTCCAGTGGGATTATCAAGGCTGAGAAGATATCCGTTATCGGTGCAGGTTCATTGGCGGGGATTGACCTTGAGCGATTCGATCCACAGCGATACAGCGCGGATGAGTTACAGACACTGCGGGCTGATTTGAATATTCCAGAGACTGGAAAAATATTGTTATTTGTCGGGCGAATTACACCTGATAAAGGTGTCCACGAACTGATCTCGGCGTTCAGTGCCATCGTCAAGGAGAATCATGAGGTTTTTCTGGTTCTGGTCGGTCCCTTTGAGTCTGTAGGGGAAAGTATTGTCAATCAGGTCAATGATGCTCAAGTGCGTGACAGGATAAAAACAGTGGGTTTCTCCAGCGAGCCGGAGAAGTATATGGCACTTGCGGACTTGCTTTGCCTGCCCAGCTATCGCGAAGGATTCGGCACTGTAGTTATTGAAGCCGCGGCAATGGGAACCCCTGCGATAGGTACCGATATTTATGGGTTGTCCGATGCGATTGTGAATGGTGAAACGGGGGTTTTAGTACCCGTGAAAGATTCTGCCGCGCTTAAAGCAGGAATTCTTGCAGTGTTGAGCGACGCCCAACGGCTTTCTGCAATGGGTGCTGCTGCTCGAGATCGTGCAATTCGCGATTTTGGATCGAACATCTGTTCTGAATTGCTGATCAAAGAATACAAGAGGTTTTTTAATTGACTATCGAAACAAGTCCTGAGGCTCTGCGTGTCCTGATTACCGGAGCTACGGGTTTTGTAGGCTCTGCATTGGTCAAGGCCCTGGATAATGATGTGCGCTATGTCCCGCTTTCAGTGGTGCGGTCAAAAGCACAGGGCTGTGAGTCCAGTGCAGGGACTTTTTATATTTCGGATTTATCCTCTACAACCGACTGGCGTGATGGTTTAAAGGATTGTGCTGTGGTCGTCCACACTGCCGCACGAGTTCATGTCATGAACGAGGTTGCTTCGGATGCGTTGGCCGAATTCCGAAAGGTTAATGTTGCCGGCACTCTTCGCCTTGCGCGTCAGGCCGCTGAAGCCGGGGTCCGGCGTTTCGTATTTATCAGCTCTGTAAAAGTGAATGGTGAGAGCACTGACGGCGGCCGCCCTTTCACCGCGGAAGATTTGCCTGCTCCCTCTGACCCGTACGGTGTTTCCAAACAAGAGGCAGAAGAAGCCCTGCGAGTTGTTTCAGCTGAAACGGGGATGGAAGTCGTCATAATACGCCCGACGTTGGTATACGGACCCGGTGTGAAGGCAAATTTTCGAAGCATGATGGGCTGGATCAAGAAAGGTGTTCCCCTGCCTTTTGGAGCTATTCATAACAAGCGCAGTCTGGTAGCCATCGATAATCTTGTCAGTTTGATCACTGTTTGTTTGAGCCACCCCAAAGCGGCCGGTGAAGTTTTTCTGGCCAGCGACGGTGTTGATCTATCGACCACGGAACTGCTAAGGAAAACGGCTGCAGCGCTAGGTGTGAAAAGCCGTTTGATCCCCGTTCCTGCTCGATTATTGATTGCCTGTGCGATTATTACCGGGCGTCGCTCATTGTCACAAAGGCTGTGTGGTTCATTACAAGTTGACCCTCAAAAGACTCAGTCAGTTCTCGGTTGGTCTCCTCCAGTCTCAGTAGACGATGCTTTGAATAGAACCGCCGAAGAATTCCTGGGATGTCACTCATGTTGAGTTTGTATTGGTTTTTACCATTAGTTTTGCTGGGGGCTCTGATCGGCACTGCGGGATTGCGACGGTATGCTCTGTCCAATAGTTTGATTGATATTCCCAATGCTCGAAGCTCCCATGTACTTCCCACCCCAAGGGGGGGAGGCGTTGCCATTGTTTTTTCATACCTGTTTGGCGTGCTCGTCTTGGCCTTGATGGGGTTTGTTGAATGGCGCGTAACCTGGGGTATTGTTGTTCCGGGTGCACTGGTGGCAGTAGTTGGCTTTCTCGATGATCATGGTCATATTCCCGCACGCTGGCGGTTATTAGGGCATTTTACTGCTGCGATAATCGCCATGAGCCTCCTCAATGGGTTACCGGCGATTCATTTCTTCGGTATGGCTGTCGATTTCGGCTGGGCGGGTTACTTGCTGGGCAGCGTGTATCTGGTCTGGTTGTTGAACTTGTATAATTTCATGGACGGGATCGACGGGCTTGCCAGTATGCAGGCAATTTTTGTTTGCCTTGGTGGTGCGCTTCTTTACGCTCTTTGCGGGTACACCAGTTTTGTATGGGGACCTGTCACTCTGGCCTTCGCAGTTGCTGGTTTCCTGTATTGGAACTTCCCGCCAGCCCGTATTTTTATGGGAGACGCAGGCAGTGGCTTTCTGGGCATCACTCTGGGTTTTCTGTCGTTACAAGCCGCGTGGGTCAGCCCTGAATTGCTCTGGGGCTGGTTGATTTTGTTGGGTGTGTTCATTGTCGACGCAACCTGTACCTTGCTTGTCCGATTGTTCAAAGGTGACAGGGTTTACGAGGCTCATCGCAGCCATGCATACCAGTTTGCGTCACGTCAATACCGTAGCCATTCAGTTGTCAGTTGGGCAGTGACGGGTATAAATGTGGTTTGGCTGTTACCGATTGCTGTCGTGGTGGCTTTGGGGAAAATCGATGGCTTTACCGGTTTATTGGTAGCCTATGTACCGCTGATTCTCTTGGCGTTGCGTTTCAAGGCCGGTCAACGCGAGAGTTAATCAGCGCGTTCTCACTCCATTTTTATGTTGCTATGGAGATAAATGCGTTCTTTAAGGTTTTTGGTATGCAACGCTTAAGTTTTGAACGCGTTGCTCGCTTTATTTGAAAAGGATATTTAAATGCTTCGCCAATGGTTACTCCAACTTCCTCGGCGGCAAAAAAGGCTGATACAGGTTGCAACGGATGTAGTGCTGGTCTGGGCTGCCCTGTGGCTGGCGTTCGTGGTGCGCCTGGGCATTGACGATGTGCTGGGCCTCGTTAAACAGCACTTTTGGCTATTTGTAGCAGCTCCAATAGTAGCCATCCCCTTTTTCATCCGTTTCGGCATGTACCGCGCGGTGATGCGGTATTTTGGCAACGATGCGCTGATCGCAATTATCAAGGCCGTTAGCCTTTCTTCGTTGGTTTTGGCCGTGGTGATGTACTGGTACAGCACGCCTGCGAATGTCGTCCCGCGCTCGATCATTTTCAATTACTGGTGGTTGAGCCTGGTCATGCTCGGTGGTTTGCGGCTTGCCATGCGTCAATACTTTTTGGGCGACTGGTTTACCGCCGTTCAGCATGTGCCCTTTACCAGTCGCGACGATGGCTTGCCGCGCGTTGCCATATACGGTGCCGGCGCCGCAGGTAATCAGTTGGTCGCAGCCTTGCGCATGGGGCGCGTCATGCGGCCTGTGGCGTTTATTGATGATGATGAAAATATTTCTGATCGCATCATCTCTGGCTTGCAGGTATTCAAGCCCGAACACATTCAGCAGATGATTGGTCGTACGGGCGCGCAGGAAGTACTGTTGGCGATTCCTTCCTCGTCCCGTGGCCGTCGTCGTGAAATCCTGGGTTTGCTTGAAGGTTATCCGCTCCACGTTCGCAGTGTTCCAGGCTTTATGGATTTGGCCAGTGGCCGGGTCAAGGTTGACGATATTCAGGAAGTGGATATTGCCGATTTGTTAGGCCGTGATCCGGTACCTGCGCAAGGTGAGTTGCTGGAGCACTGCATTAAAGGCCAGTGTGTGCTGGTGACGGGGGCAGGTGGGTCTATTGGTTCAGAACTGTGCCGTCAGATCCTGGCTCTGAGACCGACTACGTTACTGCTGTTCGAACATAGCGAATTTAATCTTTACAACATTCTTGGTGAGCTGGAGCAGCGAGTTAATCGCGAGTCGCTTTCGGTGAAGGTCTTGCCGATTTTGGGTTCGGTGCGTAATTCACACAAATTGCTGGATGTGATGAAGACCTGGCATGTCAACACGGTGTACCACGCGGCAGCCTATAAGCACGTCCCCATGGTTGAGCACAATGTTGCCGAAGGTGTGCTGAACAACGTTATAGGCACGCTCAATACCGCTCAGGCCGCGTTGCAGGCGGGTGTCGCAAACTTCGTTCTGATTTCCACCGACAAGGCTGTGCGGCCGACCAATGTAATGGGCAGCACTAAACGTCTGGCCGAGATGACGCTTCAAGCTCTCAGTCGCGAAGTAGCGCCAGTACTGTTTGATGATGCAGCCAATGTGTCGCGGGTTAATAAAACCCGATTCACCATGGTTCGTTTTGGCAATGTACTGGGTTCTTCCGGGTCTGTGATTCCGTTGTTTCACAAACAGATCAAGGCCGGTGGGCCGCTGACAGTGACTCATCCCAAGATCACCCGTTACTTCATGACTATTCCTGAGGCGGCTCAGCTAGTGATTCAGGCCGGGTCGATGGGGCAGGGCGGCGATGTGTTTGTTCTCGATATGGGGGAGCCTGTGCGCATTGTCGAGTTGGCAGAGAAGATGATCCACCTCTCCGGCTTGAGTGTTCGCTCCGAAAAAAACCTGCATGGTGATATTGAGATCGAATTTACGGGCTTGCGGCCCGGCGAAAAGCTTTACGAAGAGTTGCTGATTGGTGACAACGTAGTGGCTACGCAACACCCGATGATCATGTGTGCGAATGAAGACATGTTGTCTTGGGATGAACTTAAGCAGCGGTTGTCGCAACTGCTTGATGCCGTTGATAAGGACGATTACGTCCGGGTTCGCCAATTGCTACGCGAGACGGTCAGTGGCTATGCCCCCGAGGGCGAAATTGTGGACTGGATCTATCAACAACGTCGTGCTGAGCCATCTTGACTACACACGCTGCAATGTACTGATTTTTGACACTCGATACCCATCGCCTACGTTTGGAATACAGCTCAGGAAAGCTGTTTCCACTTAACGATGTATTGGAGTGTCACTTATGCGTATTGCCTTTCTTTCTTCGATTTTTTTGGCTTTGATGGCAGGTGTTTCCAGCGTGGCTCACGCTGCGCCCTCAACCACACCAGCTGCACCGGTGGTGGCTGCGCAGGTTGCGCCAGATGTGCCGGTGATGACAATCAACCTCAATACTGCAGATGAGGCGACGCTTCAGCGTGAACTCTCTGGAGTCGGTGCGGCTAAAGCCAAGGCGATTGTGGCGTACCGTGAAGCCAATGGTAGCTTCACTTCGGCCGATGAACTGCTTGAGGTCAAAGGCATAGGGAAAGTTATTTTTGAGAAAAATCGGAATAAGTTAGCGGTTAACTAAGCCGAGCAGTTGAGCGCAAAAAGCCAGTCATTGACTGGCTTTTTTGTTTTTTATCCAGCGGGAATATTCAAGCCTCTACTGCCGCTTGCTTTAAAACGTCACGCGTTGCGTTGAGTATTTTTTCTTTGAGTTCTGTGCTTTCTGCTGCACGCGCAAGAACCAGTGCCCCAACCAGGGTTGCGAATATCACAACACTTTGGTCGTCTGCGTCTGGCCCTTCTAGTGTGGCCTGGATCTGTTTGAGCCTGGCATCGATTACGTAGTCAGTGGTCGCGCTGGCTTGCCCTTGTTGCGCCATCTCGCTAGACATGGTCGGCAAGGGACAGCCTTCATGGGGAGAATTGAGGTGCCAGTCAGATAAGTAGGCGTCAATAAAGGCATGCAGCGGTTGTGGCTGACTGAACAGTTCTGCGCAGAGGCCGTCAACTTCGCCTGCGGCGTGTTGCAGTGCCTTTTCTACCAAGTCGTTCTTGGATGAGAAATGAGCGTAGAAACCACCGTGTGTCAGGCCCAGGGATTTCATCAGGGGCTGTAGGCCCGTTGCGCCAATGCCATCCCGTCTAAACAGCCCGGATGCTTCTTTAACGATGCGCTGATGGGTATTGGCTTTATGATCTTGTGAGTAGCGCATGGCAGGTGTCTCTATGTGTAATGGGCCATCATAACGGTGAGTTCCAAGGATATGCATGGGGTGATTTGTTCAAAAACGTGTAGGCATTTACCCTTGGGAACTCATCCTTTCGGAACGCTGGCCCCAACTGCTGAGCTGATTACCTGTCCTTGGATTCCTTGGCGTCCATTTCTGCGTTGCGCTCGGCTACGCGTTTACGTTGCTCGTCGGTCAGCTCAACCTTGTTAGCCGTGTCGCGCAGGGTCATCAGCCCACCCACGATGGCGCCAATAGCGACGATAAGAATTAACCAGGCATACCAGGGCATAGTGTTCTCCTGAACTTGGAAACTCACGGGGCAGGATTTGCGTAGTGGGTTGCCGTGAATCATATTGAGTGAGTCTGTTTCATTGCTTCCATTGTAGGACGGTTATCCCGTAGCGCGCGTTATTCCCTTGGGATTGACTAAAAACGTGAATTTACGATCATCGGGTGCCGGTGAGCGGCTGGTTCCGCTACAATGCGCGCCGATTTCGACCAGCCTGAGAACCCGCTAATGTCCGACTGCCAGACTCCTATTATCGTCGCCCTGGATTTCCCAACGCGTGACGCCGCACTGAAACTGGCTGATCAGTTGGACCCCAAGTTGTGCCGCGTGAAAGTGGGCAAAGAGCTGTTCACCAGCTGTGCTTCGGAAATTGTCGGCACTCTGCGTGACAAAGGCTTCGAGGTGTTCCTGGATCTCAAGTTCCACGATATTCCCAATACCACAGCAATGGCGGTTAAAGCTGCTGCTGAAATGGGCGTGTGGATGGTTAACGTTCACTGTTCGGGCGGTTTGCGCATGATGGCTGCCTGCCGCGAAGTGCTCGACAAGCGTAGTGGCCCGCAGCCGCTGCTGATTGGCGTCACTGTGTTGACCAGCATGGAGCGCGAAGACCTTGCCGCCATTGGCCTGGATATCGAGCCCCAGGAGCAGGTGTTGCGCCTGGCAGCCTTGGCGCAGAAGGCCGGGATGGATGGGTTAGTGTGTTCCGCTCTGGAGGCGCAAGCGCTGAAAGCGGCCCACCCGACTCTGAAATTGGTAACCCCGGGTATTCGTCCAGCCGGCAGCGCTCTGGATGACCAGCGCCGTATTTTGACTCCGCGCCAGGCGTTGGATGCGGGTTCTGATTATCTGGTGATCGGTCGTCCAATCAGCCAAGCGGCTGATCCGGCCAAAGCCCTGGCTGCTGTGGTCGCTGAGCTGGCTTAAAGCGATCTGTGGGAGCTGCTCTGTCAGCTCCCACAGAATGTTCAAGTGTTAGACCTTCAAAACCAGCTTGCCGTGGTTTTCCCCGTTAAACAGTTTCATCAAGCTTTCCGGGAAAGTTTCAAGCCCTTCGACAATATGCTCTTTGCTTTTGAGTTGGCCTTTGGCCAGCCATCCCGCCATTTCTTGACCTGCCGCTGCATAGCGATCGGCATAGTCCATCACTACAAAACCTTCCATACGTGCGCGATTGACCAGCAGTGACAAGTAGTTGGATGGGCCTTTCACGGCTTCCTTGTTGTTGTACTGGCTAATTGCACCGCAAATAATGACCCGGGCTTTAAAATTTAGACGGCTAAGTACTGCGTCGAGAATATCGCCGCCAACGTTGTCGAAAAACACATCCACGCCTTTAGGGCATTCACGTTTAAGCCCCGCGATTACATCCTCGCTTTTGTAGTCAATCGCGCCGTCAAAGCCCAGCTCTTCGGTGAGCAATGCGCACTTCTCTTTCCCGCCTGCAATACCGACAACACGACAACCTTTAAGCTTGGCAATTTGACCGGCAATGCTGCCCACCGCTCCGGCTGCACCCGAAATCACTACGGTATCACCGGCTTTCGGTGCGCCTACTTCCAGCAATGCGAAGTAGGCGGTCATGCCGGTCATGCCCAGCGCGGATAAATACACAGGCAAAGGCACCAGTTTCGGATCTACCTTGTAGAAACCGCGTGGTTCACCGACGAAGTAATCCTGTACACCCAGTGCACCGTTCACGTAATCACCGACAGCAAAGCCTGGGTGAGCAGACGCTATGACTTTGCCGACACCCAAGGCGCGCATCACCTCGCCAAGCGCCACTGGCGGGATGTAGGATTTGCCTTCATTCATCCAGCCACGCATAGCCGGGTCGAGGGACAGGTACTCGTTCTTGACCAGGATTTGGCCGTCTTCCGGTTGTACGACCGGGACTTGCTGAAAGGTAAAGGCGTCGCGGGTTGCTGCGCCGACTGGACGTTTAGCGAGCAGGAATTGGCGGTTTGTCTGGTCAGTCATTGCAGTAACTCTTTTCAAATGGATGACTGTTGATAGTCCTTCTTGCGTTTTAGAGCAAGTGAATGAGCCTTCACGAATAGGCTTTTATCATTTTTGGTGATGGTTGTAGGCAGTCTTTTATCACTGCGATAAATAAGCAGAATGCCGTGCCTGAACTGTTCCGGGCGCAGTTGCACTCACCTGAGGATTACAACAATGGGCATCACGTTTGCTGGGCAAGTGGCAGTGGTCACGGGTGCTGGTGCAGGGATCGGCCGGGCCACGGCTCTGGCGTTTGCTGGCGAGGGCTTGAAAGTGGTGGTGGCTGATCTGGATGTGACAAGCGGCGAAGGCACCGTTGAACAAATTGAAGCAGCAGGTGGATCCGCAGTTTTCGTACGCTGCGATGTCACTATTGAAACTCAGGTAAAACATCTGATGGAGATGACGATCAGCACCTACGGTCGTCTGGACTATGCCTTCAATAATGCTGGGATAGAAATCGAACAAGGTCGACTGGCTGACGGCACGCAAGACGAGTTTGACGCGATCATGGGGGTAAACGTCAAAGGCGTCTGGTTATGTATGAAGTATCAGTTGCCATTGATGCTGGCCCAGGGTGGCGGGGCGATCGTCAATACGGCGTCCGTAGCGGGGCTGGGCGCCGCGCCGAAGATGAGTATTTATTCGGCGTCCAAGCATGCGGTGATTGGACTGACTAAATCTGCTGCCATTGAATATGCCAAGAAGCATATTCGGGTGAATGCCGTATGCCCTGGGGTGATCGATACCGATATGTTTCGCCGAGCCTATGAGGCCGATCCGCGCAAGGCCGAGTTTGCCGCAGCGATGCACCCTGTGGGGCGTATCGGTAAGGTCGAAGAAGTAGCCAGCGCCGTCCTGTACCTGTGCTCGGACGGCGCCGCGTTTACCACCGGCCATGCGCTGGCTGTGGATGGAGGGGCGCTGGCGATTTGATCGGTTAGCGTGCTTTGAAATTCAAGATCATCAAGGTGAGCACGCCGGCCACAATTCCCCAAAAGGCCGAGCCAATCGAGAACAGGGTCATGCCCGATGCGGTGACCATAAAGGTGACCAAGGCTGCTTCACGCTCCTTGGCTTCGCTCATGGCAATGCTCAAGCCGTTCATGATCGAGCCGAACAGTGCCAGTGCCGCAATCGACAGCACCAGTTCTTTGGGCAAGGCTGCAAACAACGCGGCCAAGGTGGCGCCAAAAACCCCGGCAATACCATAGAAAATCCCGCACCACATAGCTGCGGTGTAGCGTTTCTTCGGATCTTCGTGAGCATGCGGGCCGGTGCAGATGGCGGCACTGATCGCGGCAAGGTTAATCCCGTGGGATCCGAAAGGGGCCAGCAGCAATGAGGCCACGCCGGTGGTGGTGATCAGTGGCGAAGCCGGGACGTTATAGCCATCGGCGCGCAGTACGGCGATTCCCGGCATGTTCTGCGAGGTCATGGCGACCACAAACAGAGGGATGCCGATGCTGATGGTCGCAGCCAGTGAGAATGAAGGCGTAGTCCACACCGGGACGGCCAGTTCAAGGGCGAAACCGCTGAAGTCCAATAACCCGAGCATGCCTGAAAGCAGAGTGCCAATCAGTAACGCCGCCAGTACGGCATAGCGTGGCAACAGGCGTTTGACGATCAGGTAGGTGAAAAACATCCCGAGGACCAAGCCGGTACGATGCTGCGCGGCGACGAAGATTTCGCTGCCGATCTTGAACAGGATGCCCGCCAGCAAGGCGGCAGCCAGTGACGAGGGGATGCGTTTGACCAGACGTTCAAAACTGCCGGTCACGCCGCAGATAATCACCAGTACCGCACAGGTGATATAGGCACCAATGGCCTCGCCGTAGCTGACACCGCCCAGGCTTGTAATCAGCAGCGCGGCGCCAGGTGTTGACCAGGCGATGGTAATCGGTGTGCGGTAACGTAAAGACAAGCCTATGCTGCAAACAGCCATGCCGATCGACAGCGCCCAAATCCACGAAGAAATCTGCCCGTTGGTAAGCCCTGCAGCCTGGCCCGCCTGAAACATCAGGACCAGGGAGCTGGTATAGCCGGTCATCATGGCGATAAAGCCTGCGACTACAGCTGAGGGAGAGGTGTCTGCCAGTGGGTGCAAGCGCGTCTGCGTGGCGTCGGTCATGGAATGGTCTTCCTTGGTTTTGATAAGAGTTCGAGCAAGGCGCAAGCCTAAACGGAAAGGTTACATTTCATTGCGATACAGACGGGCTCGTATATGACCGTACAGTCGTACTGGCACTCTGGCTTGTGTACAATGCGACCTGTTTTTTTGCTTTAATTACCAGTCAGCGACGCCCGTTTACGTATTTACGTAACGCCTTATTCGCCGCCGCTTCCCACACGAGTGCCCATGAACGAACAGTTGCAGCCTCTCAAGAAACAAACCCGCGCAGGCAAGGCCGGCCGCAGTGGGACCCAGGACGATATCGTCTACGCGCATATTTTTGAGGCGATCCTCGAACAGCGTCTGGCGCCGGGCACAAAGTTGAGTGAAGAGGCTCTGGGCGAAATTTTCGGTGTGAGTCGCACCATCATTCGTCGTGCATTGTCGCGCCTGGCCCACGAAGGGGTTGTGCTGTTGCGCCCCAATCGTGGTGCCGTGGTTGCGAGTCCGAGCGTAGAAGAAGCGCGCCAGGTATTCCTGGCCCGGCGATTGGTTGAAAAAGCCATTACCGAGTTGGCGGTGGTGCATGCCACGGCTGAAGACTTGCTGCAGTTGCGCAAGATGGTGCAGGACGAGCGCGACAGCTTTTCGCGCGGTGATCGTGGTGCCGGGATCCGGCTATCAGGCGAGTTCCACCTGAAGCTGGCTGAGGCGGCAAAAAATGCGCCGTTGATCAGTTTTCAGCGCAGTCTGGTGTCGCAAACTTCGTTGATCATTGCCCAGTACGAGAGCGGCAACCGTTCGCATTGCTCCTATGACGAACACATGCAGTTGATCGATGCCATTGAAGCGCGTGATGCGACCCAGGCGGTGCACTTGATGATGCATCACATGGATCACATCGACAGCAAGCTCAACCTCGACGAAGAAAGCGCCTCAGATGATTTGCACGCAGTGTTTTCGCACTTGCTGCAAACCAAAGGCAAAAGCACTCGGCCTTCAGCCAAGCTTTAACATTTGCGTGGTCATGTGGCTGCAAGGCGAGCCAAATCCCTGTAGCAGCTGAGGAGCAGCGCGAGGCTGCGTCCGGCTGCGCAGCAGTCGTAAAACCATTCAGCCTGGGTGTTTCAGATACAACACGCTTACCGGGTTTACGACGATTGCATCGTCGAACGCAGCCTCGTTCCTTCGGCAGCTGCTACGAGATTTTCTCAGCGCTGGTGCACCAGATTGCCCGCCGCATAGGTCTGCTGAACGGTTCGGTCATCGCCCAGAGTCATCAAGACAAACAACGTTTCGGCGATGTTTTTTGACTGTTTGAGGCGATAGCTCATCAGCGGTGTGGCGTTGTAATCAAGCACCAGGAAGTCTGCGTCGCTGCCCGGCTGCAGATTGCCGATTTTGTCTTCCAGACGCAGTGCCCGCGCGCCGCCCAATGTGGCCAGATACAACGACTTGAACGGATCAAGGCGTGCGCCTTGCAACTGCATGACCTTGTAGGCTTCGTTCAGGGTGTTAAGCAGCGAGAAGCTGGTCCCCGCGCCAACGTCCGTTCCCAGGCCGACATTGAGTTTGTGTTTCTCGGCCATCGGCAGGTTAAACAGGCCGCTACCCAGGAACAGGTTGGAAGTCGGGCAGAATGCTACTGCCGAGCCTGTCTCAGCCAGTCGCGCACATTCCTCGTCACACAGATGCACACCGTGGGCAAACACTGAGCGTTCGCCCAGTAACTGGTAGTGGTCGTACACATCCAGATAGCCTTTGCGCTCTGGGAACAGCGACTTGACCCACTCGATTTCCTGAAGGTTCTCGCTGATATGGGTATGCAGATACACATCCGGGTATTCGCCCAGCAACTTGCCCGCCAGAGTCAATTGTTCCGGGGTGCTGGTCGGTGCGAAGCGCGGGGTGACGGCG
The DNA here is from genome assembly GCF_025426255.1 of Pseudomonas fragi. Taxonomy (GTDB): domain Bacteria; phylum Pseudomonadota; class Gammaproteobacteria; order Pseudomonadales; family Pseudomonadaceae; genus Aquipseudomonas; species Aquipseudomonas kulmbachensis. The sequence goes on from NZ_CP104861.1 coordinate 1,755,653, forward strand.
TAATGCAAGCGACCTTTGCCGTGCCAGCGTTCAATCAGCGCCTTGCTCTCGCTGTAGCCGGTTTCGGCGGTGTCTGTCAGATAATCGGGTGCGTTGCGGTCCATCATTACCTTGCCGGCGATCAGGCGCAGGTCCAGGCGCTGTGCGGCTTCGAACAAGGCATCAACCGATTGCGGGTGCACGCTGCCAAACACCAGGGCAGTGGTGGTGCCATTGCGTAGCAGTTCTTTCAGGAAAATATCGGCGACTTCGTCCGCATGGGCCTTGTCGGCGAACTGGTTTTCACACGGGAAGGTGTAGGTGTTGAGCCAGTCGAGCAGTTGCTCGCCGTAGGCACCAATCATCCCGGTTTGCGGAAAGTGGATGTGCGTATCGATAAACCCGGGGGTGATCAGCGCATTCTGGTACTCGGTGACTTCAATGTCGGTGGCCAGTGTTGCGAGCAGTTCGCTGGCAGGCCCCACGGCTTTGATCTGGCCGTTGTCGACGACCAGCAAGCCGTCTTCGAAATACTCATAGGAAGCCTCGATCCCGACTTCGGCGGGGTCGGCGATGCTGTGCAAAATGGCGGCGCGATAGGCTTTACAGGTCATGGCAATTCTCAATGTGTGGCATGGCTGCGTCGTGAAGACGGCAGCAATTGTTTAATGGTGTCAGATGAGGCGCTTTCGGCACCGGCGATGTGCTGGCCGAAGTGGGTGTTGTAAGTGGCGATAATTTCGCCTGCGATGGAAATCGCGATTTCGACAGGCAGTTTGCCTTTGACTTCGCTCAAGCCCATCGGGCAGCGCATGCGCTGTAAATGTGACGCACTGATACCCCGCTCACGCAGACGATGTTCGAACTTCACGCGTTTGGTTTTTGAGCCAATCAAGCCGAAGTAAGTGAAGTCGTTGCGTTTGAGCAGGGCAGCGCTGAGTTCAAGGTCCAGGGCGTGATTATGCGTCATGACGATGCAGTAGCAACCCACGGGCAGTGCATCTACCTCGTCGACGGGTTCATCGGTGACGATTTTTTGCACGCCTTGGGGCATGAGCGCGGGAAACTCCTGTTCCCGTGAGTCGATCCAGCGCACGCGACACGGCAGGCTGGCGAGCAGCGGCACCAGGGCCCGGGCCACATGCCCGGCGCCAAATACGGCGATTTGCGCCTGCACCTGGCCCATGGGTTCAAACAGCAACACGGCCACGCCGCCGCAGCACTGGCCCAGGCTGGCGCCGAGGCTGAAGCGTTGCAGATGAGTGTCGTGTTTGCCGCTGCTGAGCATCTGTCGGGCAATCTCCATCGCTTTGTATTCCAGGTGACCGCCGCCGATAGTGTCGAATATTTGGTCGGCGCAGATCACCATCTTTGAGCCAGCATTGCGTGGAGTTGAACCTTGCTCTTCGATGATGGTGACCAGCACGCAAGGTTGTCCTTGTTGCTGCAACTCGGCCAGGGCGCTGATCCAGTTATTCATGGCTGTGCCCCAGGTTTTTTGTAACCGCGGCCAGGCCTTCAAATAACGGGTTGCTGCGCAATTCATCGCAGTCTGTGGCAACGGCTACAGAGAGTTTGCGCATTTGCTCACAGCCCCACAGCACTCGTTCCGGAGTGGCCGGTGCGTCGATGGCAGGTTGCACGCGGTAGTCGGCCAAACTCGCCACAGCGTCCTTGATCGCGCACCAGGCGGCAATGCCGAGCATAAACGGTGGCTCGCCGACTGCCTTGGAGTGGAACACGGTGTCTTCGGGGTTTTTGCGGTTTTCCACCAAGGTCACGCGCAGATCCAGTGGCATGTCAGCCACCGCCGGAATTTTGTAGCTGGCCGGGCCGTTGGTCATCAGCTTGCCTTTGGCATTCCACACCAGTTCTTCCATGGTCAGCCACCCGGCACCTTGGATATAACCGCCCTCGACCTGTCCGATATCAATGGCCGGGTTCAATGAGGCGCCGACGTCATGGAGGATGTCTGTGCGCAGCATCTTGTATTCACCGGTCAAGGTGTCGACGATGACCTCGGCGCAAGCAGCGCCAAAGGCAAAGTAGTAGAACGGCCGTCCGCGTGCCTGAGTGCGGTCATAAAAGATTTTCGGGGTTTTGTAGTAACCGGTACTCGACAGTGAAACCTGGCCGAAATACGCCTGCTGGATCAGGCTTTCAAAACTGATGATCTGTTCGCCCACCCGCACTTGGCCGTTATGGAAAACCACGCTCTGTGGTTCGACCTGATACTTGTCGGCAGCGAACTCCACAAGTCGTTGCTTGATGGTTTCAGCCGCGTTTTGTGCAGCCTTGCCATTCAGATCCGCTCCGCTGGAGGCCGCGGTAGGTGAGGTGTTGGGCACCTTGTCGGTGTTGGTGGCAGTGATCTGTACCCGGCTGATTTCAACCTGAAACACTTCGGCCACCACTTGCGCGACCTTGATGTTCAAGCCCTGGCCCATCTCGGTGCCGCCGTGGTTAAGGTGGATGCTGCCATCGGTGTAGATGTGAATCAGTGCTCCGGCCTGATTGAGGAAGCTGGCGGTAAAGGAAATACCGAATTTGACCGGGGTCAGCGCCAGGCCTTTCTTCAGGATCGGGCTCGTGGAGTTGAATACCTTGATCGCTTCGCGGCGCTCGGCGTACTGGCTGCTGAGTTCCAGGTCGGCAGTCATTTCTTCCAGTAGGTTGTGCTCCACGGTCTGGTAATAGTGGGTCACGTTGCGTTCGGTTTTGCCGTAGTAGTTGGCCTTGCGCACAGCCAGCGGGTCGAGGCCCAAGTGGCGGGCGATATGGTCCATGACTTCTTCGATGGCGACCATGCCTTGCGGGCCGCCGAAACCGCGATAGGCGGTATTCGACGCGGTGTTGGTTTTGCAGCGATAGCCATTGATCGTTGCATCGCCCAGGTAATAGGCGTTGTCGGCATGGAACATGGCTCGGTCGACGATGGAGTTGGACAAGTCCGGCGAGCAGCCGCAGTTGCCCGCCAGGTCCAACTGGATGCCCTGCAGTCGGCCACTGGCATCGAAGCCGACGTCGTACTCGATGTAAAACGGGTGGCGCTTGCCGGTCATCAACATGTCTTCGACCCGTGGCAGGCGCATCTTGGTCGGTTGCCCGGTCAGGCGCGCCACCACTGCACACATGCACGCGGGGCTTGCGGCCTGGGTCTCCTTGCCGCCAAAGCCACCCCCCATGCGACGCATATCGACGACGATTTTGTTCATCGACACATCGAGCACTTCAGCCACCAGTTTCTGCACTTCGGTGGGGTTCTGCGTGGAGCAGTAAACGATCATCCCGCCATCTTCGGTGGGCATTACCGATGAAATCTGGGTTTCCAGATAGAAGTGCTCTTGGCCGCCGATATGCAGGCTACCTTGCAGGCGATGCTCGGCGCCGGCCAGCGCGCCGGTCGAGTCGCCGCGTTGATGGGTATGGGTGTCGAGCACAAAGTGTTTTTGGCGCAGTGCCTGAACCACGTCCAGCACCGGCTCCAGATCTTCGTATTCGATAATAGCGGCCATCGCCGCCTTGCGCGCGGTGTCCAGGTCACGGGCGGCAACGGCCAGCACCGGTTGGCCGACAAACTCGACCTTGTCGATGGCCAGCAGCGGGTCGCCGGGCAGCAATGGGCCGATATCCTTGAGGCCAGGAATGTCTTTGTGGGTGATGACCAGACGCACGCCCTCAAAGGCGTAGCAGGGCGCGGTGTCGACCCGGATGATTTTGGCATGGGCGCGGTCGGACAGGCGTGCATAAAGATGCAGCTGGTTGGGGAATTCCAGTCGGTCATCGATGTACTGCGCTTCGCCCGAGACGTGCTTTTCGGCACTGTCATGCTTGACGCTGCGACCCACTCCGGTCTTCAGGTCTTGCTGGAAGAGGGCGGTCAGCTCGGCCTGGGTCGGCTCAATCTTGTGATGGTTAGACATAAGCAGTTACCCGCGTCTCAAGGTGTGGCGTTTGCAGTTCAATGAAATATTTGCGCAGCAGGTTTTGCGCACTCAGCAGGCGGTATTCCTTGCTGGCACGAAAATCCGAGAGCGGTGTGAAGTCTGCCGCCAATGCCGCACAGGCACGCTCAATGCTGGCGCTGTTCCAGTCGGAGCCGAGCAGGGCGGTTTCGCACGCCTTGGCGCGTTTGGAGGTAGCTGCCATGCCGCCGAATGCCACGCGTGCCTCGGTCACTACGGCGTTGTCAATGCGCAGATTGAACGCCGCACACACGGCGCTGATGTCGTCATCCAGGCGCTTGGAGATTTTATAGGCGCGAAATAAATGCTTGGCGTCCGCTCGGGGGATGAGGATCTTTTCGATAAATTCGCCTTCCTGGCGAGCCGTCACCCGGTAATCGATGAAGTAGTCCTCAATCGCCAACGTACGGCGGGTTTCGCCCTTACGCAGGACCAGCTGTGCACCGAGGGCAATCAGCAGCGGCGGCGAGTCACCGATTGGCGATGCATTGCCAATATTGCCGCCCAGGGTTCCCTGATTGCGGATTTGCAGCGAGGCGAAGCGTTGCAGCAATTCGCCGAAGTCCGGGTACTCAGCCTTGAGTGTGCCGTAGGCGTCTGTCAGTGAAACCGCTGCGCCTATTTCAAGTCGATCATCGAAGTGTTCTATACGCTTCATTTCGGCCACGTTGCCGACGTAGATCATGACCGGCAATGGGCGGTGAAATTGGGTGACTTCCAGCGCCAGGTCGGTGCCGCCAGCCAGCAGGCGGGCCTGGGGATGGGACTCATATATTTCGGCCAGATCGCTGATGGTCAAGGGCAGCAAGCAACGCTTGTCGCCGCTGTTGAGTTCACCGGTCTGCGTTGGAGCGATAGCTTTGAGCAGGGCGATGGTCTCACCCTGGAGCGCATCAAACTGATCTTGCCGGGGGGCGCCGCAAGCTTGTTCGGCGGCGGCCAGAATCGGTCGGTAACCGGTGCAACGACACAGGTTGCCCGCCAGCGCTTCATGGGCCTGATGGCCGTTATGCGACCCTGTGCTGTTTTTTTGCAAGGCAAACAGCGACATCACAAAACCCGGGGTGCAGAAGCCGCACTGTGAGCCGTGGCAATCGACCATTGCGCGCTGCACGCTGTGCAATTGGCCCTGGTGCTTCAAGTCTTCGATACTGATCAGCTGTTTGCCGTGCAGCGCAGAAACAAAGGTCAGGCACGAGTTGATGCTGCGATAGCGCAGGCGTTCAACGCCTTGATCGTCCGTGTGCAGTTCACCGACCACCACCGTGCAGGCGCCACAGTCGCCACTGGCGCAACCTTCTTTGGTGCCGGGTTTGTGCAGGTGTTCGCGCAAATAATTGAGCACAGTCAAATTCGGGTCCAGCGTGTGCTCGCTGCGTAGCGTCTGATTGAGTAGAAACTGGATCACGGAAGGCCTCGCATAATCATTATTGTTGTAACGCGGGATGTACTGAATTTAGCTAAAGCTGACCTTGGGGTCAAGAAATAGAGATCAGCCATCCCTGTGATTGATCTTCGAGGGATTTATTTGCTTATTTCGTGCCATATTCAGCTCTCTGGGCTCTGCGCGAGCGCACATCAAGTGCGTTACACTGCGCCGCTTGTACTGATCAAAGATTTTGAAGGTAAAACATGACGTTCAAGGCGCCGGACAGCCTCGCCGAGCAAATCGCTCACCACCTCGCCGAACGCATCATTCGCGGCGAGCTAAAGCCTGGGGAACGCATTCAAGAACAGAAAGTGACGCTGGCGCTAAATGTCAGTCGCGGCTCTGTGCGCGAAGCGTTGTTGATCCTTGAGCGCCGACATCTGATCGCCATCCTGCCGCGCCGTGGCGCCCATGTGACCGAGCTCACGCCGCACAAGGTGCAGAGCCTGTGCACGCTGATGAGCGAGATGTACATCCTGCTTGGCAATGCGGTTGCGCAGCGTTGGGCTGTGCCGGCCGATCTGGGGCCGTTCCTGCAAATCCAGCAGCGCCTGATCGCAAGCTTCGAGCGACAGGACATCAGCACCTTCGTTGAAGACAGCTTCAATGTGATGCGTGCGGCGTACCCGTTTGCCGACAATCCGTATTTGCAGGAAACCGTCGAGAACCTGCATCCGTCCATGAGCCGTGCCTATTACCTGGCGCTGGATCAGCGCAAGACTGAGATGAGCGAATTTCTGGCCCTGTTTGCGCAGTTGCTCGAAGCCGTGCTGGCGCGAGACCTGGCGCAAATTCGTGTAGTGCTGAGCAGTTATGCCCAGCGCAGTTGTGCTCTGGTGCTATCTGCCTTGACGGTTGCCTGAGCGTGCGCCTGACGTGCATCAAGCTGGCTGGCTTCAAGTCTTTCGTCGATCCGACCACGGTTAACTTTCCGAGCAATATGGCGGCGGTTGTAGGCCCTAACGGCTGCGGAAAGTCCAATATCATCGACGCCGTGCGCTGGGTAATGGGCGAAAGTTCGGCGAAAAACCTGCGCGGCGAATCGATGACAGACGTCATCTTTAATGGCTCCACCACGCGCAAGCCAGTGAGCCAGGCCAGCATCGAGCTGGTTTTCGACAACTCTGACGGCACGCTGCTGGGTGAGTACGCGGCCTACGCCGAGATCTCCATCCGCCGTAAAGTCACCCGTGACAGCCAGACCACCTATTACCTCAACGGCACCAAGTGCCGTCGGCGTGACATTACCGATATCTTCCTCGGCACTGGCCTTGGACCACGCAGCTACTCGATTATCGAGCAGGGCATGATCTCCAAGCTGATTGAATCCAAGCCTGAAGACCTGCGTAACTTTATCGAGGAAGCGGCGGGCATCTCCAAGTACAAGGAGCGGCGCCGCGAGACCGAAAACCGAATTCGCCGGACTCACGAAAACCTCGCCCGCCTGACGGACTTGCGAGACGAGTTGGGGCGCCAGCTTGAACGCTTGCACCGCCAGGCTCAGGCCGCTGAAAAGTATCAGGAATACAAGGCTGAGGAGCGTCAGCTCAAGGCCCAGCTGTCGGCCTTGCGCTGGCAGGCGCTGAACGAACAGGTGGGCCAGCGCGAAGCGGTCATTGGCAACCAGGAAGTCAGCTTCGAAGCCCTGGTGGCCGAGCAGCGAAACGCCGATGCCAGCATCGAACGCTTGCGTGACGGGCACCATGATCTGTCAGAACGCTTCAATTTGGAGCAAGGTCGTTTCTACTCCGTAGGCGGTGATATTGCCCGCGTCGAGCAGAGCATTCAGCACGGCCAGCAGCGTTTGCGGCAGTTGCAGGATGACCTGCGCGAGGCCGAGCGCTCGCGTCTCGAAACCGAGTCGCACCTGGGCCATGACCGCACCATGCTTGCGACCTTGGGCGAAGAGCTGCAAATGCTTGAGCCAGAGCAGGAGCTGGCCAGCGCCTCCGCCGAAGAGGCGGGCGCCGCGCTTGAGACTTCCGAGCACACCATGCACGGCTGGCAAGAGCAGTGGGACAGTTTCAACCAGCGCTCGGCCGAGCCGCAGCGCCAGTCCGAAGTCTTGCAGGCCCGTATCCAACAGCTGGAAACCAGCATGGAACGCGTGGCCGAGCGTCAGCGGCGTTTGGCTGAAGAACGCGCCTTGTTGGCGGCGGACCCTGAAGACGCGGCCATTCTCGAGCTGAGTGAGCAGTTGGCCACCAGCGAGTTGACCCAGGAAGAACTGCAGGCCAGCGAAGAACTACTGGTCGAGCGCCTGGAGCAGGTGCGTCATGACTTGCAACAGGCGACGCAGAACCAGCAGCAGGCCCAGGGCGAACTGCAGCGACTTAACGGTCGTCTGGCCTCGCTTGAGGCCTTGCAACAGGCTGCGCTCGATCCTGGCACCGGTGCAGGCGAATGGTTGCGCGAACAGCAACTTGCCGAGCAGCCGCGGCTGGCCGAAGGCCTGCGCGTTGAAGCAGGCTGGGAGTTGGCCGTCGAGACCGTGCTGGGCGCCGATTTACAGGCGGTATTGGTCGACGATTTTTCACAGCTGGACCTGGCCGGTTTTGCCCAGGGCGATTTGCGCCTGTTCAGTGGCGCAGCCCAGGGATCCCGTTTGGCGGGCAGCCTGCTCGACAAGGTCGAGGCCGACTTTGACCTGGCGCCCTGGCTGGGTCAGGTCAAACCGGTAGAGACTCTGGAGCAGGCGCTGGCCTTGCGCGGGCAACTGGTGGATGGCCAAAGCCTGATCAGCCGTGATGGCTATTGGGTCGGGCGCAACTTCTTGCGTGTTCGCCGCGCCAGTGAAGCTGAAAGTGGCGTTCTGGCCCGTGGTCAGGAAATCCAGCGCCTTGGGCTTGAGCGCGAAGAGCGTGAGGCCACCCTTGCGACGCTGGAAGAACAACTGCAACGTCTGCGCGAGCAACAGCTTACCCAAGAAGACTCGCGTGAGCAGGTTCGACGTCGCTTGCAAGACGAAGCCCGTCAGCAGGGCGAGATCAAGGCCAAACTATCTGCCAGCAAGGCCAAGGTCGAGCAATTGACCCTGCGCCGTCGGCGCCTGGATGAAGAGCTGGCCGAGTTGGGCGAACAGCGTGCGCTTGAGCATGAGCAAGTGGGCGAAGCACGCCTGCTCTTGCAAGATGCGCTGGACACCATGGCCACCGACACCGAGCAGCGTGAGTTGCTATTGGCTCGGCGCGACAATTTGCGTGAGCAACTGGACCGGGTCCGCCAGGATGCTCGCCAGCACAAGGATCACGCACACCAGTTGGCGGTTCGTCTGGGCTCGCTTAAAGCGCAGCACGACTCGACTCGTCAGGCGCTTGAGCGTCTTGAAATGCAGGCCGAGCGGCTGGCTGAAAAACGCGAGCAATTGAATCTCAATCTGGAGGAGGGTGAAGCCCCTCTTGAAGAGCTGCGCCTGAAGCTCGAAGAGCTGCTCGACAAGCGCCTGAGCGTGGACGAGGAGCTCAAGATTGCCCAGACCGCACTTGAAGATGCAGATCGCGAATTGCGTGAGGCTGAAAAGCGGCGTAATCAGGCTGAGCAACAATCGCAGCTGATTCGCGGTCAACTGGAACAGCAGCGCATGGAGTGGCAAGCGCTGACCGTGCGTCGTACGGCATTACAGGATCAATTGCTGGCAGACGGCTATGACTTGCACGGGGTGCTTGCCACCTTGAGCACCGAGGTCAATGAGCAGCAGGCCGAAGAGGAACTGGAGCGTATTGCGGCGCGGATTCAACGTCTGGGCGCGATCAACCTCGCGGCTATCGATGAGTATCAGCAGCAATCTGAGCGCAAGCGTTATCTGGATGCTCAGGATGCTGATCTGGTCGAAGCGCTCGATACCCTGGAAAACGTTATTCGCAAGATCGACAAAGAGACCCGCAGCCGCTTTAAAGACACCTTTGATCAGATAAATGGTGGATTACAGGCACTTTTCCCAAAAGTTTTCGGTGGAGGCAGCGCTTACCTGGAACTGACGGGCGAAGATTTACTCGATACAGGAGTAACAATTATGGCGCGGCCGCCGGGCAAGAAGAACAGCACCATTCATTTGCTGTCCGGTGGCGAGAAAGCATTGACGGCTCTGGCATTGGTTTTTGCCATTTTCAAACTCAATCCTGCGCCGTTTTGCATGCTCGATGAAGTCGATGCGCCGCTGGATGATGCCAACGTAGGCCGCTATGCGCGCTTGGTTAAAGAGATGTCGCAAACTGTGCAGTTTATCTACATCACCCACAACAAAATCGCCATGGAGATGGCGGATCAGTTGATGGGCGTGACGATGCATGAGCCCGGTTGTTCACGTCTGGTGGCGGTTGATGTTGAGGAGGCAATGGCAATGGTCGATGCTTGAGCTATAAGCATGTAGGGCTAGTTTTTTCTTCTTGTAAGAAAAATATCTAGGATTTGACCGATATCACACGTAGGTCGAAGGCTACATGGGCATAACTCAATGCGACAGACGGTGTAAAGTTATCTTTGGTCGTGTTAATTTAACGTCTAATTTTTTTGTACGTGGGTAAAACGCCATTCAGAACATAGAGTTGGCGCCACGTTTTAAAGGGCTTTAGGCTCTTCTTCATAGAATCATTTTTTAGGGGCACGGGATTACATGGAAATCGGTCTGCGCGAGTGGCTGATCGTCATCGGCATAGTGGTCATCGCCGGTATTCTTTTTGATGGCTGGCGCCGCATGCGCGGTGGTAAAGGCAAGCTCAAGTTTCGTCTTGATCGCAGCTTTTCCAACGCCCCTGACGACGAAAGCAGCCCTGAGTTGCTGGGCCCTTCACGGGTACTGGATACGCCAACCCATAAAGAGCCCCAGCTTGATGAGCAGGACCTGCCATCCGTGAGCATGCCGGCACGTGACAAGGGCTCCAAGCGCGGCAAGCGTGGTGGTGAGCCAAGTCAGGGCGACCTGAATCTCAATCTTGATCTGGATGACGGCCCGAGCATCAGCGCCCGTGATGATGATTTTGTAGCGCAAGCCAAGCCGCGTGGGCGTTCAGCTGCGAGCGTGGCTGCGGTTGAGGTGAAAGAGCAGCAACCACAACCGGCCGCTGAAGAAGTCCTGGTGATCAGCGTAATTTGTCGTGACCCGGCCGGGTTCAAAGGCCCGGCACTGTTGCAGAACATCCTGGAAAGCGGTTTGCGTTTTGGCGAGATGGATATTTTCCATCGCCACGAAAGCATGGCCGGCAATGGCGAAGTCCTGTTTTCCATGGCCAACGCGGTCAAGCCGGGTGTGTTTGATCTGGACGATATTGACCTGTTCAGCACCCCTGCCGTCAGCTTCTTCCTTGGTTTGCCGGGCCCGCGTTATCCCAAGCAGGCTTTCGATGTGATGGTTGCCGCTGCACGCAAGCTGTCCCAGGAACTCAATGGCGAGCTCAAGGATGATCAGCGCAGTGTTTTGACGGCCCAGACCATCGAACACTACCGTCAGCGCATCGTTGAGTTCGAGCGTCGTGCCCTGACCCAAAAACGTTAAAAATGCCGGGAGCAGGCTTGCTCCCGCGCAGTGCAAAACGATTTAACACATTGAGCAGCCACGGCTGCTCTTTTGCTTTGTGAGAGAACACCCCATGACCGCCGCCAATACCCGCATTCTAGAGCTGCGCGCTGAACTGGATCAGCATAACTATCGCTACCACGTACTCGACGAGCCGAGTATTCCGGACGCCGAGTACGACCGCCTGTTTCACGAGTTGAAAGCGCTCGAAGCCGAACATCCAGAGCTGGTTACTGCTGATTCACCGACCCAGCGCGTTGGTAGCGCGGCGTTGTCAGCCTTCACCCAGGTGCGTCACGAAGTACCCATGCTGAGCCTGGGTAATGCTTTCGACGAAACCGATATGCGCGAGTTTGATCGCCGTGTCAGTGAGGGTCTGGATTTGCCCGCAGGTGATCTGTTCGGTGGCGGCGCCGAAGTTGAATACAGCTGCGAGCCCAAGCTCGATGGGCTGGCGGTGAGTTTGCTGTATCAGGACGGTAATTTGGTGCGTGGCGCTACCCGAGGTGATGGCACCACGGGCGAAGACATCAGCGTCAACGTGCGTACCGTGCGCAATATCCCGCTCAAGCTGCATGGCAGCGGCTGGCCCGCCGTGCTGGAAGTGCGCGGCGAGGTGTTTATGTCCAAGGCCGGTTTTGAGCGTCTCAATGAGACTCAGCTTGCCGCCGGTGGCAAGACCTTTGCAAATCCGCGAAACGCGGCTGCGGGCAGCTTACGCCAGTTGGATTCGAAGATTACCGCCAGCCGCCCGCTGGAGTTTTGCTGCTACGGCCTGGGGCAGGTATCCGAGGAATTCTCGGATACCCATATCGGCAATCTCAAGCAGCTGCAGCAATGGGGCATGCCGATCAGTCACGAGCTGAAACTGGCCAAGGGGATTGCCGAATGCCTGGACTACTACCGTGATATTGGCGAGCGCCGAGCCTCGCTGCCGTATGAAATCGACGGCGTAGTGTTCAAGGTTAATAACCTGGCTTCGCAGCGCGAGTTGGGCTTTCGGGCTCGCGAGCCGCGCTGGGCCATCGCTCACAAGTTTCCGGCGATGGAAGAGCTGACCGAGCTGCTGGATGTCGAGTTTCAGGTCGGACGTACCGGTGCAGTAACCCCTGTGGCGCGCCTTAAGCCGGTCAAGGTAGCCGGTGTGACCGTGTCCAACGCGACCTTGCACAACATGGACGAAGTGGCGCGTCTGGGCCTGATGATTGGCGATACGGTGATTATTCGTCGTGCTGGCGATGTAATTCCGCAAGTGGTGCAAGTAGTGCTGGAGCGCCGTCCTGCAGATGCGCGCCCGGTGCAGATCCCGCAAAACTGTCCGGTGTGCGGCTCCCATGTCGAGCGCACGCAACTGATCAAGCGCAGCAAGGGCCGCGAAACCATCACCGAAGGCGCGGTGTATCGCTGTGTCGGGCGTTTGGCCTGCGGAGCCCAGCTTAAACAGGCGATTATTCATTTTGTGTCGCGCCGAGCGATGGACATTGAAGGCCTGGGCGAGAAAAGCGTCGAACAGCTGGTGGACGAGGGCCTGGTGAGTTCACCAGCCGATCTTTATACCCTGGCGTTTGAGCAGATCGTCGACCTCGAAGGCTTTGCCGAACTGTCGAGCAAGAACCTGCTGCAGGCTATTGCCGACAGCAAGCGTCCGACCTTGGCCCGTTTTATCTATGCATTGGGGATTCCTGATGTAGGCGAAGAGACTGCCAAGGTGCTGGCGCGTTCCCTGGCCTCGCTGGAGCGCGTGCAGCGTGCCTTGCCGCAAGTGCTCACCTACTTGCCTGACGTCGGGCTGGAAGTGGCGCACGAGATTCACAGCTTCTTTAGTGATGCGCACAACCAGCAGGTGATTGCACAACTGCTGGAGCGTGGCCTGGAGTTGCAGGATCAGGGCGAGCTGGGTGCCGAGTTTGCGGCCAGCACCACATTGGGCGGGCTGATCGACAAGTTGCACATCCCGTCGGTAGGGCCGGGCGGGGCGCAGAAGCTGGCCGAGAAATTTGGCTCGCTTGCAGGCGTGATCGATGCAGACTGGCTCGATATGCGCCAGGCCTTGCCCGAGAAGCAGGCCAAGGCGGTGCGCGAATTTTTCGACAGTTCTGAAAATGCCCGTATAGCGCTGGAAATCGAAGCCCAGCTACGCGACTTCGGCATGCACTGGCAGAGCGAGAAAAAGGCTGTCGAAGGCTTGCCACTGGCTGGTCAGACCTGGGTGCTGACCGGGTCGCTGGAGTTGATGAGCCGCGATGTCGCCAAGGACAAGCTGGAGAGCCTGGGAGCCAAGGTCTCGGGCTCGGTTTCCGGCAAGACCCATTGCGTGGTGGCGGGGCCGGGAGCGGGTTCCAAGTTGGTCAAGGCCAATGAGCTGGGGCTCAAGGTGCTGGATGAAGAAGCCTTTGTGGTGTTTTTGAAAGAGCAGGGCATTTTGATCTAGTTCCCTGTAGATACTCTGTTCCAGGTCAGCCCCTGGTGGGAGCGAGCCTACTCGCGAATAATCTTCGCGAGCAGGCTCGCTCCCACGGCTGAAGTATCTCTGCAGCCCGCAGTAGCGGCTAGCGGGCGTTATTGTTCTTCTCAATCCAAGTGCTTGAGCCCATTCATTTTTTTATTCTTGCAACAGCGGTTGTAAGTTTTTCTCAGACAGGTACAATGGCGCCGTTCGCTGCTAGGCGGATGTTGTTATGGTGACCCTATCGGTCCCTCCGCAACGATTACCCGTTAACCTGGTCAGATCCGGAAGGAAGCAGCCACAGCGGGAACATTGTGTGCCGGGGTGTGGCTGGTGGGGTTGCCTCCATTTTTAAAACCCGCAGTTCTGTCGGGTTTAGTCAAAATCAAAATCCAGTGTTCAAATCGTTTTTCGACGTTCAACTGAACTGTCGGCGTATCGCCGTGCCTGGATAAAACCTGGATTGCAGCGGTGCCGAGCAGTTTAAAGTGCGCATCGGATGCAATTTTGGCCTTGCTCCGCTAGCATTAGCCCCTTCCGCTTTTCAGACGCGACGGTTATCAATGAGTTATCAGGTTCTTGCACGTAAATGGCGTCCGCGCTCGTTCCGCGAAATGGTCGGCCAGACCCATGTGCTCAAGGCTCTGATCAATGCCCTGGACAGTCAGCGCCTGCACCACGCCTACCTGTTTACCGGTACTCGTGGCGTCGGCAAGACCACCATCGCGCGGATCATCGCCAAATGCCTGAACTGTGAAACAGGTATCACCTCGACCCCGTGCGGCGAGTGTTCGGTGTGTCGCGAAATCGATGAAGGGCGTTTTGTCGACCTGATCGAGATCGACGCCGCCAGCCGTACCAAGGTCGAGGACACCCGTGAACTGCTCGACAACGTGCAGTACGCCCCGAGCCGTGGGCGCTTCAAGGTCTACCTGATCGACGAAGTGCACATGCTCTCCAGCCATTCGTTCAATGCGCTGCTCAAGACCCTCGAAGAGCCGCCGCCCTACGTCAAATTCATCCTGGCAACCACTGATCCGCAGAAATTGCCGGCCACGATCCTGTCGCGCTGCCTGCAGTTTTCGCTGAAAAACATGACACCTGAGCGTGTGGTCGAGCATTTGAGCCATGTGCTCAGTGTCGAGAACGTGCCGTTTGAAGACGACGCACTGTGGCTGTTGGGCCGTGCGGCCGATGGTTCGATGCGTGATGCCATGAGCCTCACCGATCAGGCGATCGCTTTCGGCGAAGGCAAGGTGCTGGCTGGCGACGTGCGGGCGATGCTCGGCACCCTCGACCATGGCCAGGTGTTTGACCTGTTGCACGCCTTGATCGAAGGCGATGCCCGTGCGCTGCTTGAAGCGGTGCGCCATCTGGCCGAGCAAGGTCCGGACTGGAGCGGCGTGCTGTCCGAGATCCTCAATGTGTTTCACCGGGTTGCCATTGCCCAGGCGTTGCCGGATGGTGTCGACAACGGTCACGGTGACCGCGACCGCGTGTTGGCCCTGGCCAAGGCGTTGCCCGCCGAAGACGTACAGTTTTATTACCAGATGGGCCTGATTGGCCGGCGCGACTTGCCGCTAGCGCCAGACCCGCGTGGTGGCTTTGAAATGGTCATGCTGCGAATGCTGGCTTTCCGCCCGGCAGATACCGTTAACGCACCGAGTCAGCCGCTAAAGCCAGTGGGGATCAGCCAGGCCACAGTTGATTCCGCCCCAACCGTGGCTGACGCTGCTTCTGTAGCGCCAGTAGTAGTTGCACCTGTTGCCGTACCGGTTCCGGTTGTTGAAGAACCGGTAGTCGAGGCTGTCCCTGCGCCTGTAGAGGCCCCCAAGGCGCCTGCAGTGCCAGAAAAGGACTTGCCCTGGAATGCGCCGTCTGTCCCGGTAATCGAGGACGAGGCTGTACCTGAGCCGGTGCTGGATACCGTTGGCGAGCCGCCCGAGCTGCCGCCGATGCCTTTGCCGACGCCAGACAGCGTTGTGCCGGATGCACCGCAGTGGGCAGCGGCGCCAATCCCCGAGCCTACCGTTGAACAGGTGGATGCCGCTTTGTCGGGCATGGATCGCGATGACGAGCCGCCGCTGGATGAAGACTACATCGAACCGGACATGGACTCGGCGGCCTACAGCTACCTCGACGAGCTGGCCAGTGAGCATGCGGCCGAGCCTGCTCCGGAACCCGAGCCGTTGCCTGCTGCAATGCCGGCGACCGGGTTAGCCCTTGAATGGCTGAACATGTTCCCCAAATTACCGGTATCGGGCATGACCGCCAGTATTGGTGCCAACTGCACCTTGATTGCGGTTGACGGTGATGACTGGCTGTTGCACCTGGACCCGGCGCACAGCGCACTGTTTAACCTGACCCAGCAGCGCCGACTCAACGATGCACTGAACCAGTACACTCAGCGCACACTCAAAGTAACCATTGAGCTGGTCAAGCCGGAACAGGAAACCCCGGCCCAGGCTGCTTCGCGCTTTCGTGCAGAGCGCCAGCGGCTGGCCGAGGAGTCGATCCATGCTGATCCGCTGATCCAGCACATGATCGAGCAGTTCGGCGCGGCAGTCCGCGAAGATTCGATTCAACCTGTAGACGTTGTTGAAGCCCAGGCTTAGCAGCGCCAGGATAGAAACTTACAGTCCGGGGCCGTTTTGATCCCGGGAGCATTGTCCAAATAACGTTTGAGGTGATTCCCATGATGAAAGGTGGCATGGCCGGCCTGATGAAGCAGGCGCAGCAGATGCAGGAAAAAATGGCCAAGATGCAGGAAGAACTGGCCAATGCAGAAGTCACCGGCAAGGCGGGTGGCGATATGGTCACCGTGGTCATGACTGGCCGTCACGACATCAAGCGTGTGAGCATTGATCCGGCTCTGCTTGAAGGCGTCAGTGAAGATGACCGCGAAGTGCTGGAAGATCTGTTTGCCGCTGCTGTCAACGACGCCGTTCGCAAGATCGAAGCCAACAGCCAGGACAAAATGTCGGGCGTGACTGCCGGCATGCAACTGCCGCCGGGCATGAAGCTGCCGTTCTAAGGCGCTCAAAAATGCCAGGCCTTGAGCCTGGCATTTTTTTGCCTGTTTTACGGGCATTTGACGCCACCCCACACCGCGGGTATAAACCGCGTCTCGTTGTTTTGTCGGACCTTTCCCTATGAGCTTCAGCCCCCTGATTCGCCAACTGATCGATGCCTTGCGTACCTTGCCGGGTGTGGGTCAAAAGACCGCGCAGCGCATGGCTCTGCAACTGCTTGAACGTGATCGCAGTGGCGGTTCGCGCTTGGCTTTGGCCTTGACTCAGGCGATGGAGGGCGTGGGACATTGCCGTCTGTGCAGAACCCTGACGGAAGACGACTTGTGCCCGCAGTGTGCCGACGTGCGCCGTGATGACACCTTGCTCTGTGTGGTCGAGGGGCCGATGGATGTGTATGCCGTCGAGCAGACGGGCTATCGCGGGCGTTATTTCGTGCTCAAGGGGCACTTGTCGCCGCTTGATGGTCTGGGGCCTGAGGCGATTGGCATTCCGCAATTGATGACGCGTATTGCCGAACAGGGCACTTTTACAGAGGTGATCTTGGCGACCAACCCTACGGTTGAGGGTGAGGCCACTGCGCATTACATTGCTCAACTGCTCAGCAATAAAGGCCTGATCGCTTCACGGATCGCTCATGGTGTGCCGCTGGGGGGTGAGCTGGAGCTGGTCGATGGTGGCACTCTGGCTCATTCGTTCTCTGGGCGTCGGCCGATTATTTTGTAAGCCCAGTCTGTAGTCGCTGCCGCAGGTCTTTCAAAGTGGCGGGCCTGCTGCGCAGTCCATCGCAGCCTGCGGCAGCGGCTACACAATGAGATGATTACTCTGTCAGCGAAAACTCGGTCAGGCAGAAGGTAGGCACCCCCAAGTCTTGCAAGCGCTTTGAGCCACCCAGCTCGGGCAGGTCAATGATCGCAGCCGCTTCAAATACCTGGGCGCCCATGCGTCGTACCAGGTTGGCCGCGGCGATCAGCGTGCCGCCGGTGGCGATCAAGTCATCGACGATCAGCAATGAATCACCTTCACACAGGCTGTCGGCGTGAACTTCCAGAAACGCTTCGCCATATTCCGTCTGATAGCCTTCGGCCAAAACGTCAGCGGGCAATTTGCCTTGTTTGCGAAACAGGATCAGTGGTTTGTTTAGCTGATGTGCCAGTACCGAGCCAATCAAAAAGCCCCGGGCATCCATGGCACCGATGTGGCTGAAGTCGGCCTCGACATAGCGCTCGATAAAGCTGTCGGCGATCACGCGCATGGCGCGGGGCGATTGATACAGGGGGGTGATATCGCGAAAGATGACTCCCGGCTTGGGGAAGTCAATGACCGGGCGGATCAGGGATTTGAGGCAAAAATTGTCGGAGACCATATCGGGCTGTCCTGGCGTGCGTTAAGCGCGCCAGTATAACCCGGTAAGCCGTCTTAGACTTCCAGCGAACCACCGGCCAGGGCGCACAACTTGATGGGGTCAAGGATATGCACTTCCTTGCCTTCAGCTGTGATCAACTGGTTTTCCTGCAGGCGGGTAAAGACCCTGGACACCGTCTCAACGGCCAGGCCCAGATAATTGCCGATCTCGTTGCGCGACATGCTCAGGCGGTATTGATTGGCCGAAAAACCGCGAGCGCGAAAGCGTGCAGACAGGTTGACCAGAAAAGTTGCAATACGCTCGTCAGCCGTTTTTTTCGACAGCAGCAGCATCATTTGTTGGTCGTCACGAATTTCACGGCTCATCACGCGCATCAGCTGGCGGCGAAGCTGTGGCAGTTGCACAGAGAGTTCGTCGAGACGCTCGAAAGGAATTTCGCACACAGGTGTAGTTTCCAGCGCTTGGGCTGACACCGGGTAAGTCTCTGTGTCCATCCCGGAGAGGCCGACCAGTTCGCTCGGCAGATGGAAACCGGTAATTTGCTCTTCACCGTTGTCGCTTAGGCTGAACGTTTTCAGCGCGCCAGAGCGTACGGCGTAAACCGAGCCAAAGGTGTCGCCCTGACGGAACAGGAACTCGCCTTTTTTCAGTGGGCGACCGCGCTTGACGATTTCTTCCAGCGCATCCATGTCTTCCAGGTTCAACGAAAGTGGCAAACAGAGAGGCGCCAGACTGCAATCCTTGCACTGCGCCTGATTGTGAGCGCGCACTTTTACTGGCTCGGACATTTCTTAAATCCTTGTGAGAAAACACACATAAGATGCAAGGGTAACCCAGCGCGGAGGGCTAGGCCAGCCGCACCACGCCAGTGCACGCATCTCATGCTCTAGAGGCCGTGTCTGAGGCCTTAAATTACCCGCGAATAACGCTGGCGGGTTTGTTGCTCCAGATAGGCATCGAACACCATGCACACAGAGCGCACCAGTAACCGTCCGGCAGGCAGTACGGTCAACTGCTGGTCGTCCAGGGCAATCAGGCCGTCGGCGGCCATGGTCTTGAGCATTGGCCACTGCGGGGCAAAATACCCGCAGAAGTCGATATTGAACGCCTGCTCTATGCATGCAAACGGCACATGTAAATTGCAAATGATCTGCTGGATAACCTCGCGGCGGATACGATCGTCCTGATTGCACAACAGGCCGCGGCCGGTGGCGAGCTGGCCGCTGGCCAGGGTGCGCTGGTAGCTCGCCAGGTCGCTGTCGTTCTGGCAGTACAGGTCGCCAATCTGGCTGATGGCCGAGACGCCAAGACCGATCAGGTCGCAATGGCCGTGGGTGGTGTAGCCCTGAAAATTGCGTTGCAGGGTGGATTCTTCCTGGGCGATCGCCAGTTCGTCGTCCGGCAGTGCGAAGTGGTCCATGCCGATATAGCGATAGCCCGCGCCGGTCAGTTGTTCGATGGTGCGCTCCAGCATCTGCAATTTGGCGGCAGGCGAGGGGAGTTCGTTGGTGTTGATCCGGCGTTGAGGCATAAAGCGTTCAGGCAAGTGGGCGTAGTTGAACACTGACAACCGGTCCGGCTGCAAGCTGATCACTTCGTCAATGGTGCGCGCAAAGGCCTCCGGGGTTTGCTTGGGCAAGCCGTAGATCAGGTCGATATTGATCGAGCGAAATTGCAGGGTGCGTGCCGCGTCGATCACCGCCCGAGTTTCCTCCAGGCTTTGCATCCGATTGACCGCCCGCTGTACGTCTGGGTCGAGGTCCTGCAGGCCTATGCTGACACGGTTGAAACCCAGTTCACGTAATAGGCCCATAGTCGACCAGTCGGCTTCCCGCGGGTCGATTTCGATCCCGTAATCGCCTGAGTCGTCGTCCAACAGGTTGAAGTGCTGGCGCAGCTTGGCCATCAATTGGCGCAGTTCATCGTGACTGAGAAAAGTCGGTGTGCCGCCCCCGAAGTGCAATTGCTCGACCTTTTGCTTCGGATCGAGGTGGCAGGCAATCATCTGGATTTCCTGCTCGAGCTTTTGCAAATAAGGCTGTGCTCGGCCACGGTCTTTGGTGATGACTTTGTTGCAGGCGCAGTAGTAGCAAATATTTGCGCAGAACGGCACGTGGACGTATAGCGACAACGGACGCTGCGCCTTGCGGCTTTCGCGCAGGGCGTGCAACAGGTCGAACGGGCTGACCTGACTGTTGAACTGCATCGCTGTGGGATACGAGGTGTAGCGTGGTCCGGCCAAGTCGTAGCGGCGGATCAAGTCTGGGTCCCAACGAATGGCGTCGAGCATGCGGGCATTCCCCTGGGATGGCTGGCAATGCGCAGGAGTCTAGGGGGTGGGGCGTTGTGGCATCTTGATTTGCATCAACGGCTATGATTGGCAGCATTTTTGGTAGATACACTGTTCCCGCTCAAGCGGGGTCCGCAAATCCTCGTAGCAGCAGCCTCGTTCCTTCGGCAGCTGCTACTAAGTATTAAGTCTAATGCCCCATCAGCCAATGCTGATGCGGGCCGGGCAGGGTCCAGATGCCGAACAGGATCACCAGCAGTCCTCCGGCCATGCGCACGCTACGTTTGCGCAGCAGTGCAGTGACACGTTCGGCAGCGAGGCCGGTAGCCAGCAATACGGGCCAGGTGCCAAGACCAAACGCCAGCATCAGCAATGCGCTGTCGATGGCGCTGCCCTGGCTGGCGGACCAGATCAGCGTGCTGTACACCAACCCGCATGGCAGCCAGCCCCAGAGCGCGCCCAGCAGCAAGGCGCGGGGCAGGCTCGACACCGGCAGCAGGCGGTTGGCTACGGGCTGGATATGCCGCCACAGCCCGCGGCCCAGGCTTTCAATACGGGTCAGACCGCTCCACCAGCCCGCCAGGTACAGGCCCATGCAAATTAGCAATAACCCGGCCAGAATGCGCATGTACATGGCGCCGGGGCTGTTGGCCACGGCCCAGCCTGCCAGCCCCAGCAGTAATCCCGCCGTGGCATAGCTGAGTATTCTGCCGAGGTTGTAAGCCAGCAGCAGCCTGAAGCGTCGGCTGCGTTGCTCTTTTGGGATGGCCAGAGTCAGCGCGCCCATCAGGCCACCACACATGCCCAGGCAATGCCCGCCTCCGAGCAGGCCTAAAATCACGGCGGAAACCAGCAGTGGCGCTAGCTCAAGCATGGGGAGGGTTTTTGGTGTCGGTGTCGGTAATCGACTCCGGGTGTTGGCTCTTGGCTTCTTCGACGGCAGCGGTGTGCTGTGGGTCTTGATCGTCGAACAGGATGCTGTGGGCAGGGCTGTCCAGGTCGTCGTACTGGCCACTGTCGACCGCCCAAAAGAAAATGAAAATGCAGATGGCGACAATCAGCAGGGCCGCAGGAATCATGACGTATAGCGCTGGCATATGGGCTCCAGGCGACCGGTTCAGACCGGCAGCGGGCGGGTGTGTGGCATGACTGGAGTATGCGCCTGATGGGGCATGCGAGTCAGGCGCAAGGCATTGAGCACCACGGTCAATGAGCTGATCGACATGCCGATGGCGGCCCAGATCGGCGTGATCCAGCCCAGCGCGGCAAATGGCAGCATAAGGCCATTGTACAGACCGGCCCACAGCAGATTTTCGATGATCACTCGCCGGGTTCGGCGTGCCAGGCCAAAGGCTTGTACCAGGGCATCCAGGCGATTGGACAGCAGCACGGCATCGGCACTGGTTTTCGCCAGGTCAGTGGCCGAGCCCATTGCCACGCTGATATCGGCGGCGGCGAGTACCGGGACATCGTTGACCCCGTCACCCAGCATCAGCACCTTGCGCCCCTGTGCGTGCAATTGTTGCAAGACCCGCAGTTTGTCATCCGGGCGCAAGCCACCCTGAGCTTCATCAATTCCCAGTTCGGCGGCCACGCTGGCGACCATTGGCGAGCTGTCGCCCGAGAGCAGCAGAGTGCGCCAGCCGCGAGCCCTGCAGGCGGCGAGCAACGCGGGAGCATCGTCGCGAAGGCGGTCATCCAGAACAAACCAGGCCAGTACGCCCGTGGTGTCGCCCAATAGCAGCCATTGGCCGGGTTCGTCCGGCATGTGGGGGATTTGACACTGGCTCAGCTCGCAGACAAATCCCGGCTGACCAATGCGCACACGTTGCGTGCCGACCAGGCCTTCAAGGCCCAGCCCCGGAGTACTGTGGACTTCCTCTGCGGCTTGTGGGGCGCGACCAAATGCACGGGCAATTGGGTGCTCGGAGCGGTTTTCGAGCGCCGCGGCGAGGGCCAGGCACTGATCGCTGTCCAGGTCGCGCAACGGGCGAATGGCGCGCAGGGCCAGACGACCTTCGGTCAAGGTGCCGGTCTTGTCGAAGATCACCGTGTCGATCTGGTTCAGGCCCTCGATCACGTGGCCGCGAGTCAGAAGCAAGCCCAGCTTGTGCAGGGTGCCGGTGGCGGCGGTGAGTGCGGTAGGCGTCGCCAGAGACAGTGCGCAAGGGCAGGTGGCCACCAACATCGCCAGGACAATCCAGAACGCCCGTGATGGGTCAAGTTGCCACCACAACAAGCCGATCCCGGCGGCCGCGATCAGCGAGAACAGCAAGAACCATTGCGCGGCCTTGTCGGCAATTTCCGCCAAGCGTGGCTTTTCAGTTTGCGCGCGGTCGAGCAAGCGCACGATGGCGGACAGGCGGGTATCCTGGCCCAGCGCCATGACTTCAATGGTCAGCGCGCCTTCGACATTCAGGGTGCCTGCCGTTACTGCGTCGCCGATGCGGCGTGGTTGTGGCAGATACTCGCCGGTCAAAAGGGACTCATCGATGCTTGACTGGCCATCAAGTATCTTGCCGTCCGCCGGAAGGATTGCACCGGGGTGGACCAACACGTGGTCGCCGACTTTAAGCTCGGTCAGCAGGATACGTTCGCTTTGGCCGTCGGCACTCAGGCGCAGGCAGGAGGCAGGCAGCAGATTGACCAACTGCGCGGTAGCTGCAGCCGTGCGCTCGCGGGCGCGGCGTTCGAGGTAGCGCCCGGCCAGCAAAAACAGGGCAAACATGCCGACAGCATCGAAGTACAGCTCGCCGATCCCAGTGATGGCAGTCCAGATCCCGGCAATATAAGCGCCGCCGATGGCCAGAGACACCGATACGTCCATGGTCAGGTGGCGGGTGCGCAGGTCGCGCATGGCGCCCTTGAAAAAGGGTGCGCAACTGTAGAACACGATTGGGGTGGTCAGGAACAGCGCGACCCAGCGCAGGATGGTGTGCATCTCGGGGCTGAGGTCGATATTGAATTCGGGCCAGGTGGCCATGGTTGCCATCATTGCCTGAAACCACAACAGCCCGGCAACTCCAAGCTGGCGCAAGGCCAGACGGTTTTCGCTGGCCAGTTGTTCGGTGGCGCGATCGGCCTGGTAGGGGTGCGCGGCATAACCGATGTGGCGCAGCTCACTGAGGATTTCGCTTAACGGCAACTGGCTGTCGTCCCAGCGCACGTGCAAGCGATGGTTGGACAGGTTGAGCCGTGCTTCGCTCACGGCAGGCAGGCGGCGCAGGTCTTTCTCAATCAGCCAGCCACAGGCCGCGCAACTGATGCCTTCGATCAACAGGGTGGTTTCGGCTTGTTCGCCTTCGTGTCGGACAAAGGGTTTTTGTACGTCAGGGCGGTCATACAGCGCCAACTCCTCAACCAGTTGCACGGGCAGTGCTTCAGGGTTGGCACAAGGTTCACTGCGATGCTGGTAATAGCTTTCGAGGCCGCCGGCCACGATGGCTTCGGCCACCGCCTGGCAGCCTGGGCAGCAGAACTCGCGAACCTCGCCCAGAACAACGGCGGTGAACCGGCTGCCAGGCGGGACGGGCAGGGCGCAGTGATAGCAGGGTACGGGAGAGGTCATGGAGATCTATCGCGATGGAAGTACGCCATCGCGAGCAAGCCCGCTCCCACGAATGAGGAGCAGGCTTGCTCGCGACAAGGTTACTTCTTGTTGTGGTCTTCAGCGCCTTGAATCGGCTCGTCGCCCAGTAGCAGGTCCTTGTCGTGGCCGACCAGTTCCTCTTCGAAAAGGCGCCAGGTCTTGCCGTCTTCAACGCCCAGCAATTCGACAAAGCGGCGGCCTTCGATCTTGTCATCCAGTTGGCCGATGTAGCGCCCTGGTTCCGATGCGCTTTGGCTCAGGCTGACTTTACGGTCTTTTTCAGGTTGGGTCGGGGAGATCAGGTTGAGCTCCAAAGCTTGCGGCTTGCTGTTGCCCTCCAGCAGCAGCACAACTTCGCCGGTCATCTCGTCCAGACGCAGCTTGGCTTTCAATTGCAGAGTCTGGCCCAGCAGCTCACGGTCCAGCGCGCGGTTGATACCTTTGCCAGCCTCGTAGTAGTTGTCGTTAACCAGGTTGTCCGGGTTCTTTACGGCAATGGTGACCATGGACAGGGTCAAGGTCACCGAGCAGGCCAGGATAGCAATGATGATCCATGGCCAAAGATGCTTGTACCAAGGGCTGGAGGCGTTTGCTGCGGGCATGGCTGGCTCTCTTATCTGATTTGTGGGCCGATGAATCGGCTCTTGGCTTTAACATTAATGTCGTTGTTGTCGGCATCCTTGAGGATAAAGAACACCTCGTTGGTGCTCGACGGCAGCTTCTCGGGGGCAATCGACAGCTCGACCGGCAGGCTGACGATATCGCCTGCTGCAACCTTGATTTCGCGTTTGCCCTGCAGCTTGAGGTCCGGCAGGCCAGTGGCGTCCAGCACGTAGGTGTGGTCTTGCTGGTCCTTGTTCATGATCTTCAGGCTGTAGACGTTTTCAATCCGGCCCTCAGCGTTTTCGCGGTAGAGCACGCGGTCTTTGCTGACGTCGAAACCGACCAGGGGGCGGGTAAAGAATGCGGCTGCCAGCAGTCCCATCATGGTCAGCAACACCAGCGCATAGCCAATCAGGCGCGGGCGCAGTTTGTGGGTGACCTGGCCCGAGAGGTTGTGCTCGGTGGTGTAGCTGATCAGGCCGCGAGGGTAGTTCATCTTGTCCATGATGCTGTCGCAGGCATCGATACATGCGGCGCAGCCAATGCACTCGATCTGCAGGCCGTCGCGGATATCAATGCCGGTCGGGCACACTTGTACGCACATGGTGCAGTCAATGCAGTCGCCCAGGCCTTGAGCCTTGTAGTCTGCATCTTTTTTACGCGGGCCACGGACTTCGCCGCGGCGCGGGTCGTACGACACGATCAGGGTGTCTTTATCAAACATCACGCTCTGGAAGCGCGCATACGGACACATGTAAATGCATACCTGTTCGCGCAGCCAGCCAGCGTTACCGTAAGTGGCGAGGGTGAAGAAGCCGACCCAGAAATAGGCCCAGCCATCAGCCTGGCCGGTAAAGAAGTCGATGACCAGTTCTCGAATCGGTGAAAAGTAGCCGACAAAGGTCATGCCGGTGACAAAGCCGATCAATAGCCACAAGGAGTGCTTACTGAGTTTGCGCAGGAACTTGTTGGCGCTCATTGGCGCCTTGTCGAGCTTGATGCGCTGGTTGCGATCACCTTCGGTGACTTTTTCGCACCACATGAACACCCAGGTCCAGACGCTTTGCGGGCAGGTGTAGCCGCACCACACGCGCCCGGCATACACCGTAATAAAGAACAGGCCAAAAGCGGCCACGATCAGCAGCCCGGACAGCAGGATGAAATCCTGTGGCCAGAAGGTGGCGCCAAAAATAAAGAATTTACGCTCGGGAAGATTCCACCAGACGGCCTGGTGCCCGCCCCAGTTGAGCCACACCGTACCGAAATACAGCAGGAACAACACCGCGCCGCCTGCGATACGCAGGTTGCGGAAAAGTCCGGTAAAGGCACGGGTGTAGATTTTTTCCCGGGCTGCGTACAAATCGGTACTTTCAGTGGGTTTTTTGGCAGGTGGCGTAACGTTGTGTACAGGAATCTGATTGCTCATTAGTGCGTCCCACGGCAGTGGAAAATGCCTCGGTCAGTACATGCCGACCGCGGTCAGAAGGTGTAGCAGTGGCGTAATGATACGCCTGTGACTCTAGCTCAAGGGTGCGACCTTTGGTCGCGTTCCGGAAAAGAAGAAGTTGGTATAAGAGTTGTAACAACTCATGACATGGATCAATTGACTTAAGCGCTCAGGTCAGTTGTGTTCTGCCTGAGTCAAAGCTCCCAGGGATTGAGCACAGGGGCGCCGCTAAAGGCAAAATCCCGGGTATTGCGGGTAACTACGGTCATGTCATGCACCAGTGCGGTGGCTGCGATCAGCGCGTCGCATTCATTGCTGCGGTCAGGCACATGCAGGCGGGCACAGCGCCTGGCAACGGCGCCGTCAATTGACAGGACGCGCCCGGCAAAGGCGGGTATCACATGGGCTTCGAGCCAGTTGCGCAGTGGTGAGGCTTGCTCGGGGTCGCGGCGCTCAAGGCGCAGGATCCCGGTTTCGATTTCAAGCAGGGTAATGGCCGAGATATACAGCCTGTAGGCGGGGACGCTGCGAGCCCAGGCTACCACTGCAGGGTCGGCCTGGGCTTTGCGCAGTTCTGAAACCACGTTGGTATCGAGCAGGAACATTAGAAATCCACTGGGCGCGGCGTGATGACTGCGCGTTCGGGTTCGAATTCAACCGGCGTTGTTTCGGGCATGACGAGCAGGTCGACAATGCTGGTGTTCAGGCCGGTCAGCCGTTGGTACTCCTCCATGCATAGCAGTACATGGGCTGGGCGGCCACGGTCAGTGATGTAAACAGGCCCTTGTTGCGATGCTTTTTTGGCACCGCTTGTGTCCTGGTTGAATTCACGGCTGGAAATAGTGGTGATGGTCATAGGGATGATCCTCCCGATATTCAATGTAGAAACGTTACTACTTTTGGCTGGCTCCCGGCAATTTAAAACACCGACTGAAACAAAATGGCCCCGCCAACTTTCGTTGGCGGGGCCATTTTTTGTAGCTTTCAGACGACTGCGTTACTCGTCTGCCTTGGCGTCATCGCCATGGGACAGGCTGTAAACGTAGGCGGCCAGCAAGTGAACCTTGTCGTTCCCTTGCAGGTCGGCCTGTGCAGGCATCTGGCCCTGACGGCCGTAGCGGATGGTCTGCTGCAGTTGAGCGAAGCTCGATCCGTAGATGAACGCTCCCGGGTGAGTCAGGTTCGGTGCGCCCATCAGCGGGTTACCCTTACCTTCAGGCCCGTGGCAAACCGCACAGTTGGTAGCGAAAAGCTCCTTGCCCTTGGCAGGGTCGGCCTTTGCGCCTTCCGGCAATTTACGGCCATCGAGACTGGTCAGTACGTAGGCAGCTACGTCGCTGACACCTTGCTCGCCGATCACTTCAGACCAGCCCGGCATGACGGCGTGACGGCCGGCCATGATGGTGGTCTTGATGTCTGCTGGCGTACCACCCCAGCGCCAGTCGGCGTCGGTCAGGTTCGGGAAGCCGTAAGCGCCCTTGGCGTCGGAACCGTGGCACACCGAACAGTTGGACGCGAACAGACGGCCACCCATTTTCAGTGCTTGCGGGTCCTTGGCTACTTCTTCAATCGGCATGGCTGCGAATTTGGCGAAGATCGGACCAAACTTGGCGTCCGATTTGGCCATTTCCTTTTCCCACTCGTGAACCCCGGTCCAGCCTGTCTGGCCATTGGCAAACGGGGTTTGCTCTTTGGTGTCCAGGTACTGGTAGCCCGGCAGCAGGCCTTTCCAGTTGCCCAGGCCCGGGTACAGAACCAGGTAGCCGAGGGCGAAAATGACGGTGCCCACAAACAGCATGAACCACCATTTCGGCATTGGGTTGTCGTACTCTTCGATCCCGTCGAAAGCGTGACCGACTGTTTGGTCGGTCTGCTCGCTGCGCTGGCCCTTGCGGGTGGCCAGCAACAGCCAGGTCAAGGCGAAGATGGTACCCAGAGTGAGGACTGTAACGTACAGACTCCAGAACGTAGTCATTCTTTGTTACTCCTAGAAGCTTGCTCTTGCTCGACGTGCTTGATGGCTTCGGGATCATCCTTGAATGGCAACAAGGTAGCGTCGTCAAATTCTGACTTGCGTCGCGGGCTGAATACCCACAATGCCAAACCGATAAAAGCCACCATCACGACGACAGTGCCCAGGCCACGAATCATCCCGATATCCATCCAGATCACCGTTTGCTTTTGATGATGGTGCCCAAGCCCTGGAGGTAAGCCACCAGTGCGTCCATTTCAGTTTTGCCCTTCACAGCATCCTTGGCACCGGCGATGTCTTCGTCGGTATAAGGGACGCCGAGCACGCGCAAGACTTCCATTTTTTTCGCGGTGTCCTTGCCGTCCAGCTTGCGCTCTACGAGGAACGGGTACGCTGGCATGATCGACTCGGGAACCACGTTGCGCGGGTTGTATAGGTGCGCACGGTGCCAGTCATCGGAGTAACGGCCGCCAACACGGGCCAGATCCGGGCCGGTACGCTTGGAACCCCACAGGAACGGGTGGTCCCACACGCTTTCACCGGCGACCGAGTAGTGGCCATAGCGTTCGGTTTCGGCGCGGAACGGACGGATCATCTGCGAGTGGCATTGCACACAGCCATTGGCGATGTAGATGTCACGGCCTTCCAGTTCCAGCGCGTTACGCGGCTTCATGCCTTCGACCGGGGTGTTGGTCACGTCCTGGAAGAACAGCGGAACGATTTGAGTCAGGCCGCCAATACTGACGGCGATCACCATGAAGAAGGCCATGAGGCCAATATTCTTCTCGATTGTTTCGTGCTTGATCATCAGTGGGCTCCAACTACAGCGATCTTGGTCGCCGCTTCAGCTTCTACCGGGTTCGAGGCACGCACGGTGCGGAACACGTTGTAGGCCATGAACAGCATGCCGCTGGCGAAAATTGCACCGCCAAGGGCGCGAACGATAAAGCCCGGGTGGCTGGCTTGCAGAGCTTCCACGAACGAGTAGGTCAGAGTGCCGTCGTCGTTGATTGCACGCCACATCAGGCCCTGGGTGATGCCGTTGACCCACATCGAAGCGATATAAAGCACAGTACCAATAGTCGCCAGCCAGAAGTGCACGTTGATCAGGCTGGTGCTGTACATCTGCTTTTGGCCATAGACTTTCGGGATCATGTGGTACATGGCGCCGATCGAAATCATCGCAACCCAACCCAGTGCACCGGCGTGTACGTGGCCGATGGTCCAGTCGGTGTAGTGCGACAGCGAGTTGACGGTCTTGATTGCCATCATCGGGCCTTCGAAGGTCGACATGCCGTAGAAGGCCAGAGACACAACGAGGAAGCGCAGGATCGGGTCGGTGCGCAATTTATGCCAGGCGCCCGACAGGGTCATCATGCCGTTGATCATGCCGCCCCAGCTTGGAGCCAGCAGGATGATCGACATTGCCATGCCCAGCGACTGAGCCCAGTCCGGCAGAGCGGTGTAGTGCAAGTGGTGCGGACCGGCCCAGATATACAGGGTGATCAGCGCCCAGAAGTGCACGATAGACAGGCGATACGAGTAGATCGGACGCTCGGCCTGCTTGGGTACGAAGTAGTACATCATGCCCAGGAAGCCAGTAGTCAGGAAGAAACCTACCGCGTTGTGGCCGTACCACCACTGAATCATGGCATCTGTCGCACCGGCGTAAGCCGAGTAGGACTTGAAGAAGCTCACCGGCAGGGACGCGTGGTTGACGATGTGCAGCATTGCCGTCACGACAATGAACGCACCGTAGAACCAGTTACCTACATAGATGTGCTTGGTTTTACGCTTGGTAATGGTCCCGAAGAACACAATGCCGTAGGTCACCCAGACGATGGCCAGCAGAATAGCCAAAGGCCATTCCAGCTCTGCGTATTCTTTGGTCGTGGTGTAGCCCAGCGGCAACGTGATGATCGCGCCGACGATGACGGCCTGCCAACCCCAAAAGGTAAACGAGGCCAACGTGTCGGAGATCAGTCGCGTTTGGCAGGTGCGCTGTACGACGTAATAAGAGGTGCCAAACAATGCACAGCCACCAAAGGCAAAGATCACAAGGTTGGTATGCAAGGGGCGCAGACGGCCGAAGGTCGTCCATTCAAGGCCAAGGTTCAATTCAGGCCACACAAGCTGTGACGCGATGAAAACCCCGAGCCCCATGCCAAGGATCCCCCAGACCACCGTCATGATGGCGAACTGGCGGACTACCTTATAGTTATAAGCAGTCGGACTGATTGCTGTGCTCATTCTAAGGTTCCACGGTTTAGGTGTTTTATTAGGATAAAAATCGGTCGCAAGTATGTATAAAGCGTAGGGCTATTGCAACGAAGCATGACCCCGGTCAATGCTTTCCAAGGCTTATTCTGCGGCCTTTCCATGCGGGAAGTAAGGTCAAAGTGACCTCGACAAAAATGCCGCATGGGGGGCAAAACCGGAGGGGGTGATGCGGGCAAATTCAGGTGGGGGCAAGGCATGGCAAGAGCATGGCGAAGATCGCAATGGACGATAGCCGGTGTAAACCCACTAGTGTGGCCCGTAACAGTGCCCTTCAACTTACCGATTAATTTCACTTGACGTGAGCCCGAGAAAATCCGGATCGCGCAAGAGAAGAGCTTAGCCCTGAATAGCGGGAGAGCAATGAGGGACTAAAAAGAGGTGCGACACTTGGTCGCGCTTTGAGGCGGGAACTGCCGCACCAAAATGATGCGGCAGGAAATGTCCGGTAATTATTCGGTTGTGTTTTCCTCTTGATTACCGTGCGACAAGCTGAACACGTAGGCCGCAAGCAGTTGCACCTTGTCGTTGCCCAGCAACTCGTTTTGCGCAGGCATATGGCCCTGGCGACCATGGCGGATGGTTTGCTGCAATTGGGCCAGGCTGGTGCCGTAGATAAAACCGGCAGGTTGCGTCAGATCCGGCGCGCCCATCATGGGCATGCCTTTACCTTCGGCGCCGTGGCACGCCACGCAGGTGGTATCAAAGGCTTGCTTGCCAGCAGCCAGATCCACCGTGGTGTCCTGTGGCAATGGCAGTCCCGCTAGGCCATGACGCACATAAGCTGCGACGTTTTTGACCCCGGCTTCGCCCAGCACCTCACCCCAGGCTGGCATTGCCGCGATGCGGCCGCCCATGATGGTGGTCTTGATGGTGTCGGCATCACCGCCCCAACGCCAGGTGTTGTCGGCGAGGTTCGGGAAGCCGAAAGCACCCTTGGCATCCGAGCCGTGGCACACCGAGCAGTTGGAGGCAAACAGGCGACCGCCCATTTTCAGTGCGGCCGGGTCTTGCGCTACTTGTTCCACAGGCATGGCGGCATATTTGGCGAAGATCGGTCCGAACTTGGCGTCAGCCTTGTCCATCTCCTTTTCCCACTCATGAACCCCGGTCCAGCCATTTTCATAGCCGGGCAGCAGGCCTTTCCAGTTGCCCAAACCCGGGTAAAGGATCAAGTACCCCACCGAAAACACCAGCGTGCCAACGAACAGCATGAACCACCACTGTGGCAGCGGGTTGTCGTACTCCTCGATGCCATCGAAGCTGTGGCCCATGGTCTCGACGGTGTCGCTCTTGGTTTCACCCTTGCGCGTACCGACCAGCAGCCAGGTCAGGCCGATCAGCGTGCCAATGGTCAGCACGCATATATAGAGACTCCAGAAGGTGGTCATGCTTTGTTACTCCTAGACGCTTGTTCTTGCTCGACGTGTTGAATCGCCTCTGGATCGTCCTTGAATGGCAGTAAGGTCGCGTCTTCAAATTCCGACTTGCGCCGTGGGCTGAACACCCACAGCGCCAGACCGATAAACGCCACGGCCACCACCACGGTGCCCAGGCCGCGAATCATTCCACTACTCATCTCGAAGACCATGACTCACCTCTTGCTCTTGATGGCAGTGCCCAGCACTTGCAGGTAGGCCACCAGCGCGTCCATTTCGGTCTTGCCTTGTACCGACTGCTTGGCGTTGGCGATGTCTTCGTCGGTGTACGGCACGCCCAGGGTGCGCATCACCTCGAGTTTTTTCACGGTGTGGCTGTCATCTACCGGGGTTGCAACCAGCCATGGATACGCTGGCATTTTTGACTCGGGCACTACGTTGCGCGGGTTGTACAAGTGCGCACGGTGCCAGTCATCCGAGTAGCGACCACCGACGCGGGCCAGGTCTGGCCCGGTACGCTTGGAACCCCACAGAAACGGGTGATCCCACACGCTTTCACCGGCTACCGAGTAGTGACCATAACGCTCGGTCTCGGCGCGGAATGGGCGGATCATCTGCGAGTGACACTGCACGCAGCCTTCCCGAATGTAGATGTCGCGACCTTCCAGTTGCAGCGCGGTGTAAGGCTTCATGCCCTCTACCGGAGTGTTGGTCACGTCTTCAAAGAACAGCGGGACGATTTGCGTCAGGCCGCCAACACTCACGCACAGAATCATCAGCAACAGCATCAGGCCGATATTTTTTTCAACGACTTCGTGTTTCATTGCCAACTCCTCAGGCCATCTGCGCGGCGGCTACGACTTCAGCGGGCTCGGCGTTACGCACGGTGCGCCAAGTGTTGTAAGCCATCAGCAACATGCCGCTGAAGAAGATCGCACCACCAACCAGTCGCACGACATAGCCTGGATGGCTAGCCACCAAGGTTTCGACGAAGGAGTAGGTCAGCGTGCCGTCTTCGTTGACTGCGCGCCACATCAGGCCTTGAGCGATGCCGTTGACCCACATCGAGGCGATGTAAAGCACGGTGCCAATGGTGGCCAGCCAGAAGTGCGCGTTGATCAGGCCCAGGCTGTACATCTGCGGGCGGCCGAAAATTTTCGGGATCATGTGGTACAGCGCACCAATCGAAATCATCGCTACCCAACCCAGCGCCCCGGCGTGTACGTGGCCGATGGTCCAGTCGGTGTAGTGGGAGAGGGCGTTCACGGTCTTGATCGCCATCATCGGGCCTTCGAAGGTCGACATGCCGTAGAAAGCCAGGGACACCACGAGGAAGCGCAGAATCGGGTCGCTGCGCAACTTATGCCAGGCGCCCGAGAGCGTCATCATGCCGTTGATCATGCCGCCCCAGCTTGGCGCCAGCAGAATCAGTGACATCACCATGCCCAGCGACTGAGCCCAGTCCGGCAGTGCGGTGTAGTGCAAGTGGTGAGGGCCGGCCCAGATGTACAGGGTGATCAGCGCCCAGAAGTGCACGATGGACAGGCGATAGGAGTAGATCGGACGTTCGGCCTGTTTCGGCACGAAGTAGTACATCATCCCCAAAAAGCCCGCCGTCAGGAAAAAGCCCACAGCGTTATGTCCGTACCACCACTGGACCATGGCGTCAGTGGCGCCACCGTAGAGTGAGTACGACTTGGTGAAGCTGACCGGGATTTCCAGGTTGTTGACGATGTGCAAAATGGCCACGGTCACGATAAATGCGCCGAAGAACCAGTTGCCCACGTAAATGTGCTTGGTCTTGCGCTTCATGATCGTGCCGAAGAACACGATGGCGTATGCGACCCAGACGATGGTGATCAAAATGTCGATCGGCCATTCCAGCTCGGCGTACTCCTTGGAGCTGGTGTAGCCCAGCGGCAGGCTGATGGCCGCCAGCACAATCACCAGTTGCCAGCCCCAGAAGGTAAACGCCGCGATTTTCGGCGAAAACAGTGTGGCCTGGCAGGTGCGTTGCACCGAGTAGAACGAGGCGGCGAACAGAGCGCAGCCGCCGAAGGCGAAAATCACGGCGTTGGTGTGCAATGGGCGCAGGCGCCCGAAACTGGTCCAAGGCAAATTGAAGTTGAGTTCTGGCCAGACCAACTGCGCGGCGAGAAAAACGCCGAGCCCCATGCCGACGATGCCCCAAACCACCGTCATAATGGCAAATTGGCGGACCACCTTGTAGTTGTAGGCGGTACTTGTAGAAGTGTTCATGGTTCCCCATCCACGGTTCAGGCGCATACACATGCACGCCTGGAGTTATAGGCAGACTAAAAGCGAGGCAAGCATGGGTGTAACAGGCAGTGTCGGTATTGACAGGGATCAATGGGCGCAGTGCGTGCAGGCACGGGGCTGGCTGTGGAATCCTGCCACCAGCGGGGCCCAGGGCGATCAAGCGTGCACCCTGATACTGGCCCACGGTGCCGGTGCTCCCATGGACAGTCACTGGATGACAGGCATGGCTGAGCGCCTTGCGACACGCGGGGTGAGCGTGTTGCGCTTCGAGTTCCCATACATGGCTCAACGGCGATTGGATGGTGGCAAAAGGCCGCCAAATCAACAGGCCAAATTGCTCGATTGCTGGGGTGAAGTGTTTACTGAGGTGCGACGCTATGTCGCTGGGCCATTGGCCATTGGTGGCAAATCAATGGGTGGGCGCATGGCCAGCTTGCTGGCTGATGAACTGGGGGCTGATGCACTGGTGTGCCTGGGTTATCCGTTCTACGCGTCCGGTAAACCGGAAAAGCCCCGTGTGGCGCACTTGGCTGAACTGCAAACTCCGACCTTGATCGTGCAAGGCGAACGCGATGCTCTGGGCAACCGCGAAGCGGTAGAAGCCTACACGCTGGCGCCGGGCATTGAGGTGTTCTGGCTGGTATCAGGGGATCATGACCTCAAGCCGCTCAAGGTATCGGGGTTTACCCATGAGCAGCATCTGGAGGCGGCGGCGGACAGGATTGCGGGGTGGTTGTTACAACACTGACCCTTGGTGCTTAAGAAGCTCCGCAGCTGCCGAAGGGACGAGGCTGCGTTCGGCGACGTAGTCGTCGCAAAGTCAGCCACTACGGTGTGCCAGTTAAACCCGGCTCTCAGGATTTACGACGGCTTCGCCGCCGAACGCAGCCTCGTTCCTTCGGCAGCTGCTACAGGGGCCATTATTTGGTTCTGCTTAGCGGTTAAACCGCTCAACCAGTGAGTACTGGAAATTCACAGCCTGGGTCAGTTCTTCGCTTAACTGCAGTGTTCGTCACCAGAAAGCACCGGTAATTTTTCTGGCGTCAACGTAAGTTTATTCCTACGTATACGGATGACTTTTTCGATATTTTCCTGTGATGGTTACTTTCAAGATGAGTGCCATTTTCCGTAGATGGGCTCAGCAATGGGGTTGAGTTCAGCTTCAGAATTCAACAGCAGAGTTCTCATCTTGATGCCACATTTCCCTTTATCGCGTCAGTCAGCTCTTATGCTGGCTGTCAGTCAGGCGTTGCTCTTCTCGTGCGTGCAAGTACAAGCGGCAGACGCAGATGCCGTGATCGCACAGAGCGCAAATATCACGATCAGTGACAGACATATCGAAACCACCGGTGACGGTGTAGCGGCAATGAATGCTGATTCCGGCGGTAAAATCGAGGCCTCGGGGGTGAGTGCAACGACCTCCGGTAAACTTGCCCACGGGGTGTTGGTCTACGGTTTCGGTTCGCAGTTCAACGGTACCGATGAGCTAACTGTGACGACATCAGGCGAAGGCGCGGCCGGACTCAAGGTGCATATTGATGGCAAGGCCAGTGTGGAAAAAGTCAAGATTGCCACGAGTGGTCAAACGGCCCATGGGGTCGACGCGGATAGCCTGGTAACGATCAACCTGGGTGGAGGATCAATCACCACCACGGGAGATAAAAGCTATGGCATTCGAGGTTGGAATGGCATTGTCAACGGCAATGATCTGGCGATTCGAACCGAGGGCGCAGGCGCTATTGGTATCTTGGCCGTCAGTGGCTCGGCGATTGATCTGCGCGCCAGCTCGATTAACACTTACGGGGCAGGGGCGGCGGGGATACAGGCAGGAGGCAAGGGCCAAATCGAGCTTAAGGATTCCCACGTAAAAGCCCATGGCGCGGGTGCTGTCGGGGCGCTGCTTAGCGGCGGTAGCCTGGCTATCACTGGCGGCTCAATACAATCTCACGATGCGGCGGCATTGAGTATCAGTGGCTCAGGCAACACAGTCGACATCGACGGCGCTTACATCGGGAGCACCAATGGACCCGCGATCAAGGTAGATGCCGGTGCCGAGGCAATCATTGCCGTGAGCAACGGCTCTACCCTGTCAGCTGGCGACGGTAAGGGCGAGTTGCTTGATGTGCAGTCTGACAGCGTGCTGGATCTGGTGATTGATGGCAGTTTTCTGCACGGTAGCCTGACTGTTCCTGAGGGCGGTCTGGTGAATGTCCGCTTGCAAAATGGCACTTCCTTTACTGGCCAGATGACTGATATCGAGAAATTGCAGCTCGATTCGGACGTTAACTGGAACATCACTGGCGACAGCAGTGCCGGCTCACTGGTGCTCAATGGTGGCACGGTCGATTTCGCTGGTTCCGAATACTTTCATCGGCTAGCCATGGGCGAGTTGTCGGGCAATGGTTCGTTTGGTTTGAAGCTCGACATAAACAACCGCCAGATCGACTTCCTGGATGTAAATGGTCAAGCCAGTGGCAGCCATATTGTTCGTGTTCAAAATACAGGCGCTGAGCCAGCGCCGGGTTTTGATCCTTTGCAGGTTATCCATACCGAAGGTGGCAATGCGAACTTTGCCCTGTTGGGAGGGCGTGTTGACCTTGGTGCGTTTTCTTATGCGATGGAACGCGAGGGCGACGACTGGTTCCTGACCAGCTCAAACCGTGAAGTAAGCCCGGCAACCCGAAGCGTTCAAGCTTTGTTCAATAGTGCGCCGACCGTATGGTATGGCGAGATGAGCACGTTGCGCAGCCGAATGGGCGAGGTACGTAGCAGTGGGCAGGGCGGAAGCTGGATGCGCAGTTACGGTAACAAATATCAGGTTTCGGGCAGCGACGGGCTGGGCTATCGGCAAAATCAAACAGGTCTGTCACTGGGCGTTGATGCGCCGCTGGTGAGTGCCGATGGCGTGCTTTTGGTCGGCCTGCTCGCGGGCTACAGCAAATCTGACTTGTCGCAGTCGCGAGGTTCGTCGGGCACTGTCGATAGCTTTTATGTCGGGACTTACGGCACCTGGATGCGTGACGACGGCTACTACGTCGATGGCGTGCTCAAACTTAACCAATTCCAGAACCGGGCGCACGTCGTGATGAGCGACTTCAGCAAGGCCAGAGGCAATTATCGCAATTATGGTGTAGGTGCTTCGCTGGAGGTGGGTCGCACTATTCAGCTGACAGAACACCTGTTCGTCGAGCCTTTCGCTCAAGCTTCCGTAGTCGCGGTGCAAGGCAAGTCTTTCAGTCTGGACTCCGAACTGCAGGCCGAGAATGCGATGACCCGCTCTTTGCTCGGCAAAGTGGGCATGACCCTTGAGCATCGTAACGAATGGGCGAGCCCTTACATCAAGGTTGCGCTGGCCCAGGAATTTGCCCGTGACAATGAAATCAAGGTCAATGGCAACCGCTTCAAGAATGACCTGCATGGTACTCGGGGTGAGTTGGGTGTTGGCCTGGCCCTGTCAGTTGCTAGTAATTTGCAATTACACGCTGACTTCGAATACATGAATGGTCAAAGTATTGAACAGCCTTGGGGCGCAAATGTCGGTCTTCGATACGCGTTTGACTGAAGGATAAAACTAAAAAGCCAGCGAGTTGCTCGCTGGCTTTTTTACATCAGCGGTTAAACCGCTCCACCAACGAGTACTGGATATTCACGGTCTGGGTCAGTTCTTCGCTCAACTGCGCGGAGTGCTGCGCCTGTTCCGAGGTTTGGTCCGCCAGGTCGGCGATGGTGCTGATGTTACGGCTGACTTCTTCTGCCACCGCACTTTGCTCTTCGGTCGCCGCTGCGATCTGGGTGGTCATGTCGGTAATGTTGGCCACCGCTTCGCTGATGCCCACCAGCGCCTGATCGGCTTCCAGTACGCGCGCCACACCTTCTTCGGCCTGACGGTGCCCGGCGTTCATGGTCTGCACGGCAGTGGCGGCAGTCTGTTGCAGCTTGGCAATCAGGCTGTGAATCTGCCCGGTCGAGGTGCTGGTGCGTTGTGCCAGTTGGCGCACTTCATCAGCCACCACGGCGAAGCCACGGCCCATTTCACCGGCCCGCGCCGCTTCGATCGCCGCGTTCAGGGCCAGAAGGTTGGTCTGATCGGCAATGCCCTTGATCACATCAACCACGCCGCCGATCTCATCACTGTCCTTGGCCAGTTGCGTAACCGTGGCCCCGGTTTCTCCTACCACCACCGACAGGCGTTCAATGGCTTCACGGGTTTCCCCGGCAATATCGCGACCACGGCTGGTCAGGCGATTGGCCTCTTGGGTGGCGTCCGCAGTGCGTTGCACATGGCTGGCAACTTCTTGAGTGGTCGCGGCCATCTGGTTGACCGCAGTTGCCACCTGCTCGGTTTCGACGCGCTGGCGTTCCAGCCCGGTAGAACTCTTGTGCGCCAGGATGTCCGATTGACGAGCCTGTTCGCTCAGGTGCTCAGCGGTGTCCTGCAGGCGTGTCAGGCAGGTTTTCAGGCGGGCTTCCTGACTGAGGATGGACATTTCCAGACGCGCTTGCGGGCCACGACTGTCGGTGTACATCTGTGCGATCAACGGGTCGGAGGTGGTTTGCTCGGCCAGGCGCAACAGGCGCTTGATTCCGCGTTGTTGCCAGCTCAAGCCAAGCAGCCCCAGCGGAACCGACAGCAAGGCGGCGAGGGCAAAACCCCAGCTGGAATTGAGCAGGGCGCCAATGGTGAAGCTCAACTGGCTGACCAGAATAAAGGGCAGCCAATCCTGCATCACCGGCAGCCACTTGTCCCGCTGAGGCACTGGCGATTTGCCGCTATTGATGCGTGAGTACAGGGCTTCGGCACGACGGATTTGTTCAGCGGTCGGTTTGACCCGTACCGACTCATACCCCACCACGCGCTCGTTCTCGAAGATCGGGGTTACGTACGCATTGACCCAATAATGGTCGCCGTTCTTGCAGCGGTTTTTCACGATACCCATCCATGGCGCGCCCTTTTTCAGGGTGCTCCACATGTGCTCAAACACTGCGGACGGCACATCAGGATGGCGCACAAGGTTGTGCGGTGCGCGTATCAGCTCCTCACCCGAGAACCCGCTGATTTCGATAAAAGCATCGTTGCAGTAGGAAATAACGCCTTTGGCATCGGTTGTGGAAATCAACCGTTGTTGCGCAGGAAATGTGCGTTCGCGTTGAGTGATGGGCTGGTTATTACGCATGTCGTTTCAATCCGCAAGACTTTGACAGGCTTTCGGCACACGTAAGGAATTGTTTAATTTATATTTCAGATGCCGGGCTGGCACTGCACAGCCCGGCGAAGAGATGTAGCGCTTTAGGGGGCGAGCATCGGATAGGTGAAGAACACGAAGTGCAGCACGTTGAGCCCAAAGTGTGTGGCAATTGCCGCACCTAGACCGCCAAAGCGGTACGCCAGGCCATAGCCGACCCCCGCCAACCCGGCCAGCAACATCCATTGCCAGCCCGCTGCGGCATGGGCCAGGCCGAACAGCAGCGAGGCGGTCACCAGCGCAATGGTCTGGCCATAGGGCAATAACTTGAGCCTGCGACTCAGGCCGCCCTGGATATAGCCGCGAAACAGTGCTTCTTCAACCAGGGTCACCAGCAGCAGATTATTCAACAACCAGATTGTGCTCTGGTGCGGCCATTTCGGCGCCCAGGCAATCATGCCCAGCAGCATCGCCCCGCCCAGCGCCACAATGGCGGCCAGTCCCAGCCCCATTACAGTGGCACCAAGCGATGCGCGCCAGGCAAACCGGGGGGCGATCCACGGGCACACCAGCAGCAGCCAAAAACCAATCAGCGGCTTGTCCAGGTTGAAGTACATAGAGAACGGCACGGCATCCGGTGTCAGCCAGGTAGGACTGATGGCTCGACCGTTATGGAAACCGGGTAGCCAATGCAGTGCAAGTGCGAGGGCCAGCAGTACAAACAATCCGTGGCCGGCATAACGCAGGTAATGGGTTTTACGCTGGAGTACGGCGAGCCCGCTGACAGTCAGCAGGGCGAGCGCGATCAGGGTTTGCAGGCCCAATTGCCCGTAACTCAGGGCAAGGCCGTAGCCGAGGGTCAGAAGTGCCAAATAAGGCCATGGCAAAGCAATCATGAAAATCCTTTGAATCGTTAAAAAGCACCCCGGATTCAGTCCAGGGTGCGCAAGTATAACGATTCGAATGAATCCACGGGTTCTTGTGGGAACGACGGTTGTCTTCATCCTGCAACCTGTAGCCGCTGCCGAAGGCTGCGATAAGGGCCGCAGGACCTTCGCTCCCGGTCAAGGTTCGGGGCTGCTTCGCACCCCATCGCAGCCTGCGGCAGCGGCTACAAAAAACAGCTTATGGCTAAGAAGCAATCAGCTGACGCAACACATAGTGCAAAATTCCCCCCGCCTTGAAGTATTCCACCTCGTTGAGAGTGTCGATCCTGCACAGCACCTCGACTTTCTCCTGGCTGCCATTCTCGCGAGTGATCACCAGTGTCAGATTCATCCGTGGTTGCAGCTCGGCATCCGTTAACCCGAGGATACCCAGGGTTTCCTTGCCTGTAAGGTTCAGGCTCTTGCGGTTCTGATCCAGCTTGAACTGCAATGGCAGAACGCCCATGCCCACCAGGTTTGAACGGTGGATGCGCTCGAAGCTCTCGGCAATCACTGCCTTGACCCCCAGCAGATTGGTGCCTTTGGCCGCCCAGTCACGGCTTGAACCGGTGCCGTATTCCTGACCGGCAATCACCACCAGTGGCGTACCGGATGCCTGATAGCGCATGGCCGCATCGTAAATCGGCAGTTTTTCGCCACTAGGGATGTAGATCGTATTGCCGCCTTCTTCGCCGCCGAGCATTTCGTTGCGAATGCGGATATTGGCAAAGGTGCCCCGCATCATTACTTCATGGTTGCCGCGACGTGAGCCGTAAGAGTTGAAATCCCGTGGTTCGACGCCTTTTTCGCGCAGGTAGCGCCCGGCAGGGCTGTCGGCCTTGATGTTGCCGGCCGGGGAGATGTGGTCTGTGGTCACCGAGTCGCCCAACAGCGCCAGAATATTCGCGCCTTTAACGTCAGCAATCACCGGCAGCGGCCCGCTGATTTGATCAAAGAACGGCGGATGCTGGATGTAGGTCGAGTCTTCCTGCCAGACATAGGTTGCAGCTTGCGGCACCTCGATGGCTTGCCACTGTTCGTCACCGGCAAACACTTCGGCGTATTCCTTGTGGAACATTCCGGTGGTGACTTGTGCCACGGCGTCGGCGATCTCTTTCTGGCTTGGCCAGATATCACGCAGGTATACAGGCTGTCCGTCTTTACCTGTGCCCAGCGGATCTCGGCTGATATCAATGCGTACCGTGCCAGCCAAGGCATAGGCCACCACCAGCGGCGGGGAGGCCAGCCAGTTGGTTTTCACCAGGGGGTGTACGCGACCTTCAAAGTTGCGGTTGCCCGACAGCACTGAAGCCACGGTCAGGTCGGATTGGGTAATGGCCTTTTCAATCGGCTCAGGCAGTGGCCCCGAGTTGCCGATGCACGTGGTGCAACCGTAGCCCACCAGGGCAAAGCCCAATTGGTCGAGGTACTGGGTCAGACCTGCGGCCTTGTAATAATCAGTCACCACCTTGGAGCCCGGTGCCAGTGAGGTCTTGACCCAAGGCTGGCGCGTAAGGCCCTTCTCGACGGCTTTTTTTGCCACCAGTCCGGCGGCCATCATCACGCTGGGGTTGGAAGTGTTGGTGCACGAGGTGATGGCAGCAATGACCACCGCACCGTTTTTCAGGCGATAGGTATGGCCTTCAAAACTGTAGTCCGCTTCGCCGATCAAGTCCGCATTGCCCACGGCCACGCCGCCACCGCCTTCACTCTCAAGTCGGCCTACTTCTTTCTTGTTGCTCGGCTGGAACTGCAAACTGAGAAAGTCTTCGAAGGCTTGCGCCACGTTGGGTAGCGAAACTCGGTCCTGCGGACGTTTTGGTCCGGCCAGACTGGCTTCGACCGTGCCCATGTCGAGTGCCAGGGTTTCGGTAAAGATCGGCTCCTGGCCTGCGTTGCGCCACAGGCCCTGGGCTTTGCAATAGGCCTCGACCAGTTTCACGGTGGCGTCAGGGCGCCCGGACAAACGCAGGTAGTCCAGGGTGATGTCATCAACTGGGAAAAAGCCGCAGGTCGCGCCATATTCCGGAGCCATGTTGGCAATCGTGGCACGGTCTGCCAGCGGCAAATCCGCGAGACCATCGCCATAAAACTCAACGAACTTGCCGACTACCCCCTTGCTGCGCAGCATTTGCGTGACCGTCAGCACCAGGTCTGTGGCGGTAATGCCTTCTTTAAGCTTGCCGCTGAGTTTGAACCCCACGACTTCCGGGATCAGCATCGACACCGGCTGGCCGAGCATTGCGGCTTCGGCTTCAATCCCACCCACGCCCCAGCCCAATACACCAAGACCATTGATCATGGTGGTGTGGGAGTCGGTGCCTACCAGAGTGTCGGGGAAGGCATAGGTGCGGCCGTCTTCATCCTTGGTCCAGACCGTACGGCCCAGGTATTCCAGGTTTACCTGATGGCAAATCCCGGTGCCGGGCGGTACGACGCTGAAGTTGTCGAAGGCATTCTGCCCCCAACGCAAGAACGCATAGCGTTCGCCGTTGCGTTCCATCTCGATATCGACGTTTTGTTCAAAAGCGCTGGCGCTGCCGAACCGGTCGACCATCACCGAGTGGTCAATCACCAGATCCACGGGGGACAGCGGGTTAATCCGCTGCGGGTCGCCGCCTGCCTTGGCCATCGCGGCGCGCATGGCCGCCAGGTCGACCACGGCCGGTACTCCGGTAAAATCCTGCATCAGTACCCGGGCCGGGCGGTACTGGATTTCCCGGTCGCTGCTCCGTTCCTTGAGCCAAGCGGCCAGGGCCTTTAGGTCGGGCTCGGTGACCGTTTTACCGTCCTCCCAGCGCAGCAGGTTTTCCAGCAGTACTTTGAGCGACATCGGCAACTTGCTCAAATCGCCCAGTGACTTGGCGGCGAGCGGCAGGCTGAAATAGTGATAAGTCTTATCGTCGACTTTTAGTGTGGCCAGAGTGTTCAGGCTATCGAGGGAGGACATGAAATGACTCCTTTAGACGGATCACGGGGTTAAAGCAGAGCTTCTAACCTAGCTCTGATTCCGGGCTGTGGCTAATAACTGGACTGTCTATGCGGGTTCAAGGTTCCGAAGTCA
Organism: Pseudomonas fragi; assembly: GCF_025426255.1. Lineage (GTDB taxonomy): Bacteria > Pseudomonadota > Gammaproteobacteria > Pseudomonadales > Pseudomonadaceae > Aquipseudomonas > Aquipseudomonas kulmbachensis. The sequence goes on from NZ_CP104861.1 coordinate 1,798,389, forward strand.
GTTATCATGCCCGCCTTTTCGTGACACGCCTTGCTCCAAAGCAAGGTTGCGCAGCAGGCCAATTCCCGCCAGTTGCCCAGGAGTAATTCAATGAACACCCTTTTTATGCACTGCCGCCCCGGTTTTGAAGGCGAAGTCTGCTCGGAAATCGCCGAGCATGCCGCTCGCCTTAACGTGTCTGGCTATGCCAAGGCCAAGCCGAGCACTGCCTGCGCCGAGTTTGTGTGCACCGAAGAAGGCGGCACTGCACGCCTTATGAACAATTTGCGATTTGCCGAGCTGATCTTTCCGCGCCAATGGGCCCGGGGCAGCTTTGTCGATCTGCCGGAAACCGACCGGATCAGCGTCATCCTTGAGCACATGGCCGATTTTCCGGTGTGTGGCAGTCTGTGGCTGGAAATCGTCGACACCAACGATGGCAAAGAGCTGTCCAACTTCTGCAAGAAGTTCGAAGCGCATTTGCGCAAGGCGTTGATCAAGGCTGGCAAACTGGTTGAAGACGACGCGCACAAGCCGCGTCTGCTGCTGACCTTTAAAAGCGGCCGCGAAGTGTTCCTCGGCCTGGCGGAGTCCGATAACTGTGCCATGTGGCCCATGGGCATCCCGCGCCTGAAGTTCCCGCGCGAAGCGCCGAGCCGCTCGACCCTCAAGCTCGAAGAAGCCTGGCATCACTTTATCCCCCGTGATCAATGGGATGAGCGCTTGCACAGTGACATGACCGGCGTTGACCTGGGCGCCGCCCCGGGTGGCTGGACCTGGCAGTTGGTCAATCGCGGCATGATCGTGACCGCCATCGACAACGGCCCGATGGCTGAAAGCCTGATGGATACTGGTCTGGTGCAGCACTTGATGGCCGACGGCTTTACCTTCAAGCCCAAGCAGCCAGTGGACTGGATGGTCTGCGATATCGTCGAGAAACCGGCGCGCAATGCGGCGATGCTGGAAGAGTGGATCGGCGAAGGCCATTGCCGTGAAGCGGTGGTTAACTTGAAATTGCCGATGAAACAGCGCTATGCCGAAGTGCGACGTTTGCTTGATCGCATCGCTGACGGCTTCAAGGCGCGGGGCATCCAGGTTGAAATCGGCTGTAAGCAGCTGTACCACGACCGTGAAGAAGTGACCTGTCATCTGCGTCGACTGGACGTTAAAAAACCTAAATCTCGCTGATTCGGGAGTTACTGATGAGTTTTACTGACCTGCCGGTTGACGGCACTCTGGACGCCACCGGCCTCAACTGCCCTGAGCCGGTGATGATGTTGCACCAGCACATTCGCGACCTGGCGCCGGGCGGCTTGCTGAAAGTCATTGCCACAGACCCTTCGACCCGCCGCGACATTCCCAAGTTCTGCGTGTTTCTGGACCATGAACTGGTGGGGCAGCAGGAAGAGGCGGGCAAGTACCTGTACTGGATCCGTAAAAAGCTGGATTGAAATTTGTGTAGCCGCTGCCGAAGGAGCGAGGCTGCGTTCGATTGCGAAGCGATCGTAAAACCTGAGTCCACGGTCTGTCAGTTAAACTGCGGACTCAGGTTTTACGACGGCTGCGCCGCCGAACGCAGCCTCGTTCCTTCGGCAGCTGCTACAGGTTACCCGGCGCGGCGAATATGCTTTTTCGCACTACGCGCCAGCCGTACGCCGAGCATCAGCGCGGCGCAGGTCAAGCCCACGATCAAACCTTGCCATAGCCCGCTCGGGCCATTGGCTGCGCCGAACCAGTCGGTCAGCCCCAAGGCATAACCCACCGGCAAACCAATCCCCCAGTAAGCAAACAAGGTCAGAATCATCGTCACCCGCGTGTCCTGATAGCCGCGCAGTGCACCGGCTGCAGTCACCTGGATCACATCCGAAAACTGATACAGCGCGGCAAACATCAGCAACATGGTCGCCACCTCGATCACCATTGGGTCTGCGGTGTAGACGGTCGCGATCTGCTCGCGCAGCAGCAGGATCAGGCTGGCGGAAATCGCGGCCCAAATCAGTGCGGTGCCCATCCCAACGCCCGCCACAAACCGTGCTTCCCTTGGTTGCTGACGGCCCAGTGCCTGCCCCACGCGTACGGTAATCGCCATACCCAGCGAATACGGGATCATGAACACCAGCGAGCTGAAGTTCAGGGCAATTTGATGACCCGCCACCACGGTTGCGCCCAGGCTGCCAATCAACAGGGCAATCACCGCAAAAATGCTCGACTCGGCAAATACCGCGATCCCGATGGGCAAACCCACGCTGAGCAAACGCTTGAGAATCGCCCATTGTGGCCATTCAAAATGGCTGTAGACCTTGCTCGACCGGTAGATCGCCCCGCGATAGGTCCAGACCACCATGCCGAGGGCCATAAACCACATCACAATCGCCGTGGCCCAGCCACAGCCCACGCCGCCCATGGCCGGAACGCCAAAGTGGCCGTAAATGAAGATGTAGTTGATCGGGATATTGAGCGCCAGGGCGCACAGCCCCAGCACCATGCTTGGCCGGGTTTTGCCCAGGCCATCGCTGAAATTGCGCAATACGCAATACAGCCCTACAGCAGGCATGCCACTGGCGATCCCGTGCAAGTACCCCATGCTCGGTTCGATCAGGTCAGGATCGACTTTCATCAAATACAGCAGCGGTTCGGCAGCGATCAGGATCAGGGCCGCACACACGCCGGTTATCAGTGCCAGCCACAGCGCCTGGCGAACGATGGGGCCGATTTCGGCGTGAGCATCTGCGCCAAAGCGTTGTGCGACTTTGGGCGTGGTTGCCAACAAAATGCCTGACATCAGCAAAAACACCGGCACCCAGATCGAGTTGCCCAGCGCCACGGCAGCCAGGTCTCGCGGCCCGACGCGCCCAGCCATCACCGCATCGACAAAACCCATGGCCGTGGTGGCGATCTGCGAAATGATGATCGGAAACGCCAGCGTCAGCAGCGCGCGAACTTCTGTGCGAACCCGGGCCGGGCGGCTGACAGCGATAGGGGGAGAGTCATGAGTTACAGAGTTCACAGTCGTGCATCCACAGTGTTTAACGCGCAAAGCCGGAGATTGTACGCCTGACCAAATGGTCAGAAAACACTGAGTTGTAGGATGTTTGTAAGCGTGACTGTGAGTACCTTCCACACCCGGCTGGCCCATTCATCGCAACAACGCCTACACTGCCTCTCCGCGAAAGGAGCCTGCCATGTTGATTGTTGCTGACGAAAATATTCCGTTGATCGAAGAATTTTTTGCTGACTTCGGTGAAATACGCCGCTTGCCGGGGCGCCAGATCAACCGCGCAGACGTACATGACGCCGATATCCTGCTGGTACGCTCGGTGACTAAAGTAGACCGCGACTTGCTCGAGGGCAGCGCGGTGCGGTTTGTCGGTACATGCACCATCGGCACCGATCACCTGGCGCTGGACTACTTTCAGCAAGCCGGTATCCAGTGGTCCAGCGCCCCCGGCTGCAATGCCAGGGGTGTGGTCGATTACGTGCTCGGCAGCCTGCTGACCCTGGCCGAAATTGAAGGTGCCGATCTGACGCAGCGCACCTATGGCGTGATTGGCGCCGGTGAAGTGGGCGGGCGACTGATTAACGTGCTGCGCTCGCTGGGCTTCAATGTGCTGGTTTGCGACCCCGTGCGTGAAGCGTCAGAAGGTGGCGATTACGTCAGCCTCGAGCAGATCATCGAGCAGTGCGATGTACTCAGCCTGCACACCCCGCTGAGCAAGACCGGCGACTTCCCGACTTGGCACCTGCTCGATCAGCAGCGCCTGGAGCAACTGCAATCGGGCACCTGGCTGATCAACGCCAGCCGTGGCCCGGTGATCGACAATGCCGCACTGCGCGACGTGCTGACCCGTCGCGATGACCTGCAAGCAGTGCTGGATGTGTGGGAAGGCGAGCCGCAAGTGGACGTTGAGCTGGCTGACTTGTGCGTGCTGGCCACCCCGCATATCGCTGGCTACAGCCTGGATGGCAAACAGCGGGGCACCGCGCAGATTTATCAGGCGCTGTGTGATTTTCTTGGCCATACCCCGCAGGTGCAGCTCGCCGACCTGCTGCCGGCGCCTTGGCTGGCGAAGGTCGAATTGAGTGCCGACACCGATCCCGCCTGGGCCCTGGGCATGCTTTGTCGTGGTGTGTACGACCCGCGCCGTGACGATGCTGACTTTCGCCGCAGCCTGATTGGCAGTGTCCAGGAGCAGAAGCTGGCATTCGACGGTTTGCGCAAGCATTACCCGCTGCGCCGCGAAATCGAAGGTTTGCCGGTCCACATCGAAGGCGAGTCCGTAGCTTTGAAGCAACTGGTAAAGGCCCTGGGCGCTGTGCTGGTATAAGCCTGCGCAGATAAAAAAACCGGCCTTACGCAGTAAGGCCGGTCAGTGAAGCGAAAGCTGTTTGATCATCGGGAAAGTCTTGTATGCAGGGATCAGTCCTTGCGTGAAGGTTTGACCAGACGTTGCTCCAGCTCGTGGCAAGCGTCCTGAATCATCTCTTCGGTGATCGAAATTTCCTGACCATTTTCATCGATGATTGCGCACCCCAGAGACTGGTGTGTCTGGGTGCGAATTACGGGTACGGCTTGAGCGTTCTGTTGCAAATCCATGGCCTGTCTCCTCATCAGGGGGTAGCGCTACTGTAGATCCGTTTAATGACTGAGCTGTTACAAACACAGTGTCCATCCCAGTCCAACAGAAATATTCTGAAACTTCCAGCCTCACTTTAGAACTTTACAGCCTAGGCCTTGTAGATCTTGGTCATATTCAAAACGACTGAGAAAGGTTTACCGGTTTAAACCGAACTTCGTTGTAGGCTGGTGGCTTTTCACCCTTGTCCTCTTTCTGGATACCCTCGCATGCTTTCTTCCCGGCACCGTCGGGCCATTCGTTTGGCCACCCATTTTCTTGCGCCATATCGTTGGCAGGCCTTTGGTGCACTGCTGGCGCTGATTGTTACGGCGGGCATCACCTTGTCGATGGGGCAGGGCATTCGCCTGTTGGTCGACAAGGGCTTCATGACTCAGTCACCGCATTTGCTCAACCAGTCGATCGGTTTTTTTCTGGTGCTGGTGCTGGGATTGTCAGTGGGCACCTTTGTGCGTTTTTACCTGGTGTCATGGATCGGTGAGCGGGTGGTCGCCGACATTCGGCGCCAGGTGTTCAATCACCTGATCGGCTTGCATCCGGGGTTTTATGAAAACAACCGCAGCTCGGAAATCCAGTCACGCCTGACCACCGACACCACTTTGCTGCAATCGGTCATCGGCTCTTCGCTGTCCTTGTTCTTGCGCAACAGCCTGATGGTGATTGGCGGTGTGGTGTTGTTGTTTGTCACCAACCCCAAGCTCACCAGTATCGTGGTGGTTGCCCTGCCACTGGTGCTGGTGCCCATCCTGTTCTTTGGTCGCCGGGTGCGCAGTTTGTCGCGTCAGAGCCAGGACCGAATCGCCGATGTTGGCAGTTATGTCGCCGAAGCCTTGGGGCAGATCAAAACGGTTCAGGCCTACAACCATCAACAGCAAGATCAGCAGCGCTTTGCCAGCACTGTGGAGCAGGCCTTTGCTACCGCGCGCAAACGCATCCTGCAACGGGCCTGGCTGATTACCTTGGTTATCTTGCTGGTTCTAGGGGCAGTGGGGGTGATGCTGTGGGTTGGCGGCATGGACGTGATCGCAGGGCGTATCACCGGCGGCGAGTTGGCGGCGTTTGTGTTTTACAGCCTCGTCGTCGGCAGCGCGTTTGGCACCCTGAGTGAAGTGATTGGCGAGTTGCAACAGGCAGCGGGTGCGGCAGAGCGTATTGCCGAACTGCTGCAGGCGAAAAGCCTGATTTTGGCGCCGAGCACGGGGTTGCGCGTGTTGCCTACGCGGGTTGAGGGTAATTTGCAGCTTGAAAACCTGCATTTTTCCTACCCGTCACGGCCTGAAAGCTATGCAATTGACGGCCTGAGCCTGTCGGTCAAGGCGGGCGAGACCCTGGCCCTGGTGGGGCCATCAGGGGCGGGCAAGTCGACATTGTTTGACTTGTTACTGCGCTTTTACGATCCGCAGCAAGGGCAGATTCTGCTTGAGGGGCAGCCGATCACTCAGCTTGACCCGCAAGACCTGCGCCGTTGCTTTGCCCTGGTGTCGCAAACCCCGGCACTGTTTTTCGGCACCATCGAAGACAACATCCGTTATGGCAATGCCCAGGCTAGTGATGCGCAAGTTGAAGCTGCGGCGCGCATTGCCCATGCCCACGACTTTATCCTGCAAATGCCCGAGGGCTATAAAACCCATTTGGGGGACGGCGGTCTGGGGTTATCGGGCGGTCAGCGCCAGCGTTTGGCGATTGCCCGGGCGTTGCTGGTCGATGCGCCGATCCTGTTGCTGGATGAAGCCACCAGTGCGCTTGATGCCCAGAGCGAGTATTTGATCCAGCAGGCCTTGCCCAGCCTGATGCAAGGTCGCACGACGCTGGTGATTGCCCACCGCCTGGCCACCGTACAAAACGCCGATCGGATTGCGGTGATGGATCAGGGCAAGTTGGTTGCCATCGGCACCCACGCCCAGTTGATCGCCAGCAATCCGCTGTATGCGCGGTTGGCGGCGTTGCAGTTCAATGTGGGGGGGTGAGGTCTGATGTTCTGTAGCCGCTGATGAGGAACGAAGGCTGCGACTCAAACACCTCGCAGCCTCGCTCCGCTCCTCCGCGGCTACAGAGCAGGGGTGCCGGATTTAGCGGTACTCACACAGGTAAGCAGTATCTACTGCAACCTTGAGCTGGAACTTGCTGTTGGCCGGTACATTGAACTGGCTACCGGTCTTGAAGGTTTCATACTCGCTACTGCCCGGCAGTTTGACGCTCAGCTCACCCGACACCACGTGCATGATTTCACGCTCGGCCGTACCGAACTCGTATTCACCCGCAGCCATGACGCCAATGGTGGCCTTGCCTTCGGTTTGTGTGAAGGCAATCGACTTGACGGTGCCGTCGAAGTATTCGTTGACTTTAAACATGGCGATTCCTCGGAGTGGGCTAAAAATGGCTGGCCAGTATGCAGAAGCGGTTTTATCCCGTCACGCCCTTTTATGGGCGCTAACCCTTCAACACCAGCGGCAATAAACGGGCTGTATTTCGCGCATCTTCCAGGGCCCGGTGTTGTTGCCCGTTGAACTGCATCCCGGCCAGTTGCAGCGCGCTGTTAAGCCCCAGCGGACGCTTTAGCTGGCGGGCCTGGGCGAATTGCTGCTTGAGGTTCATGTGCGGCAATTGCAGCAGGGCACTGTCCAGCTGGTTTTGGCGCCACTCCTGCTCCAGCTGTTTGCGGTCGTAGTCGCCCCAACTGGCCCAGCCTTCAAGCCTGGGCAGATGCTGGCCCAACCAGCGTTCGAACTGTTCCCAGACCTGCACCATGGGCGCCCCGGCATCAATATTGGCCTGGGTGATCCGGGTTAGCTGCCGACAAAAAGGCGTCAACAACGGGCGCCGTTGCGGGCGAATAAAACGCTGAAAATGGCCCACTTCGCGGCCCGTGCGGGTGACCACACTGGCGCCGATTTCAATCACTTCCATTTCTTCCAGAGGCCAGCCGCCATCATCGGTCGTGGCTTCCAGGTCAATTACCAGCCAGTGAGGCATGTGCAGCTTCCTTGAACAGCATCGGCGTTGAGGTTGCAGCGTAGCTAAAGCACAGGCCCTGAGACTAAATTTGTAGTGGGCCAGTCAACTGCTTGCTTGCTAGTCTATATACGCTTTAATTGTGTGCGTGCTCGATCTCAGGTCGTGTGTCGATCAATAAGTTCCAGCCATGGGCGCCGCCAGATGTGTATGGTTTTGAAGTGTTTGCCAATGCAGGTGGTCCACAGCCTGCTGCTGGTCCTTGGCATGGTCTGGTTGACACCGGTTTGGGCCGTCCAGGAAATCAGGGTCGGTGCCGCACACTTTCCGCCGTATACCGTGCGCCCGGAACGCGGCGCCGATATTGGCCTGTTGTCACAATTGCTCAACGCCCTCAACCAGTTGCAGAGCGACTACCGTTTTGTCCTCGTGCCTAGCTCCATACCGCGCCGGGTGCGCGATTTCGAGCGCGGGCGGGTGGACATGATGATGTTTGAAAACCCCGCCTGGGGTTGGCAGGGGCTCTCTTACATTGCTGTCGACATGGGCCTTGAAGACGCTGAAGTGTTTGTCGCCAAGCAGTACCCTGATCGCCAACAAAACTATTTCGACGACCTCAAGGGTAAACGTCTGGCGCTATTCAGCGGTTATCACTACGCCTTTGCCGGGTTCAACCCCACGCCCAAATTTCTCACCGAATCGTACAACGCAATGCTGACCTACTCCCACGAGAGCAACCTGTTGATGGTCTTGCGCGGGCGGGCAGATATTGCATTGATGACCCGCTCCAATCTTATCGACATGCTGCGCTACGCCCCGCAGGCCAAGTCGGAGCTGATCGTGTCCCAGCGTATCGATCAGACCTATCGTCACTACGCGCTGCTGCGCCCGCAAGCACCGATCCAGAGTCAGCATTTTGCCCAAATGATGCAAAAGCTTCGTGACAATGGTCAGTTGATGGCTATTTTTGCACCTTACAAAATTGCAGTAGTCGCGGTCGAGCCTTCCTAGGCTAAATTTTTCGCCACGGTTCACGTTCTCTGCGTAACTGTTGACGATAAACGTGAGCCCGAACCATGACTGCAATTACCCCGACTCCACCGGCGATGACCATCACCGCAGGCACTCGCCATCCGCTGCGAGCGCCAAAACCCCAAGGTGAAGTCTATCGACGTTTCGATGCGCAGCTTGGCGCCTGGATTTCATTGCGGGCGCTGGACATCGAAATCGACCTTGAGCGTTTCAGCCGCTGGCAAAACACTCCGCGGGTGATGGATTTCTGGGAAGAGGGCGGCACCCTGGAAAAGCATCGCCAGTACCTGGAGAAACTCGCGGCAGACCCGCATACCCTGACCCTGATCGGTTGCTTCGATGATCAGCCATTTGCCTATTTCGAGGCCTACTGGGCCAGGGAAGACCGAATTGCGCCGTTCTACGACGTGGATGACTACGATCGTGGGATTCACATGCTGGTGGGAGAGCAGGCGCATCGTGGGCCGCACAAGGTTGCCAGCTGGCTGGCAGCGCTGACCCATTACCTGTTTCTGGATGATCCGCGCACTCAGCGCGTAGTGGCTGAACCCCGGGCCGACAACGCGAAAATGATCGGCTACATGCAGAGTCAGGGCTATCACCGCTTGAAAGAGTTCGACTTTCCGCACAAGCGAGCGGCCCTGATGATGCAGAGCCGGGAGCAGTTTTTTGCAGGGCGGGAGTTGGTCTGACGCACGCTAAGCAAATCTTTGTTGGAGCGAGCCCGCTCGCGATGGCATCAGCGCCGCCCCCAGAGGTCGTGCGAGCTCAGCGTCGGGCAAAGGTATCGGCTTGCGTTCCCGATACCTTGCGGCAATGCACCAGCGCATCGCGAATCATGAAGTTGACCAGGGTTGGCGACACGCCCAACTCCTTGGCAATGTCCTTTTGCTGCACGCCGTGCAGGCGATACATCTCAAACGCATAGCGGGTACGGCTCGGCAGCTCAGTCAGCGCCGTAGCGATGTGTTCCAGGGTCGAGAAATTGATATGCGAGGTTTCCGGAGACGCGCCGTGAATGACCACATTCAAGCCTTCCTCTTCCGTGCCCGAGTACTTCTGCTCGAGCGCCTGCTTGCGGTAGTGATCGATTGCCAGGTTGCGCACGATCTGGAACAGATAACTCAGCTGCGCCTTGAATGAAGAGGTGATCTGCGGCGCGGACTGCAAGCGGAAGTAGGCATCCTGCACCACATCTTCAGCCCTGGATCGACAACCGGTGATGCGTGCTGCGATCTTGACCAGGATAAGTCGGTTATCGACGAAAGCTTGAAGTAAGGGTGAGTCGCACTTGCTTGTGGACATTTGTTCCGTCATGGAGATCACCTGATGCGATTGAATGAGTGAGGGCCACGGCAAGGGAGGCGACCTACACAGCTGGTCACAAATTAGGCTTAATGATAATGATTGTCAATTGAGAAACAGAATTAATACCGATTCAGACGACAGACTGAGACATGTCTCACAACGCCCGCGAATGACTTTAAAAGGCCATCACTGCAATGGCTAATTAATTGCCTGGCTCAACCGTTTTCAATGCATGAACGCCGGATACAGAGGCCGGCAATGAATGGTTTGAGGCAGGAGGGCGAGATGTTTTTTGAGCGTAAACCGTCGTTATTTCTACGCAATGGCAGCCTGGCATGAGCGACGTGATCAAGTTGCGTCTGTTCTGCCTGCCTTACTCGGGCGCCAGTGCAATGAGCTATAGCCGCTGGCGCCGTTCCATGCCCGAATGGTTGCAAGTGCGCCCACTGGAACTGCCGGGGCGCGGCATGCGGATGGACGAACCGCTGCAAAGCGATATACGCCGTCTGGCCTGCCAGTTGGCCGATGAAATCAGTGCCGAACTCGACCGTCCTTATGCCTTGTTTGGGCACAGCCTGGGCGGGCTGCTGGCTTTCGAGCTGGCCCATGCCCTGCGTGAGCGCGGCCTGCCTGCACCGCTCGCGTTATTTGCTTCGGCCACGGCCGGGCCTGCCCGGCGCGATGTCAGCGAATACACCGTGGCGAAAACCGATGAACAGTTGATTGCCCGTTTGCGCGAGCTTAAAGGCACCGGCGAAGAGCTGCTGGCCAATACCGAACTGATGCAGTTGATGCTGCCGATCCTGCGCGCCGATTTCCTGTTATGTGGCAGTTTCAGCTATGGCCAGCGTTCGCCGTTGCCCATTCCCATCCACGTGTTCGGCGGCAAGCAGGACAGTGTACGCACCGAACAACTGCTCGATTGGCAAACCGATACCTGCAACAGGTTTTCCCTCGACATGTTTGAGGGCCATCACTTCTTTCTGGTGCAGCAGGAAGTTGAGTTGTTGCGCAGCGTTCGCCGTTACGCCGAAGAGCATCTGACACGCTGGCGCAATCAGCAGGCCCGACAGCCTGGCGGGTAAAGCCGCGCGCTGTTGCCTCGTATTTCAAGCACACCGATTTTCTTTCAAGCCGACCCCAGGCAGGAAACCCCATGATGGACGCGTTCGAACTCCCCGGTAACTTGGCCCAAGCCCTTCAACTGCGTGCAGCAAAGACCCCGGATCGACTGGCGCTACGGTTCCTCGCCGACGACCCGCTGGACGCGGTGGTGCTCAGTTATGGTGAGCTGGATCTGCGTGCGCGCACCATTGCCGCCGCCTTGCAGGCCAATGCTGGCGTGGGCGAGCGAGCGGTCTTGCTGTTCCCCAGTGGCCCGGATTACGTCGCGGCATTTTTTGGCTGTTTGTATGCCGGGGTGATTGCCGTGCCGGCCTATCCACCGGAGTCGGCACGCCGTCATCATCAAGAACGCTTGTTGTCGATTCTGGCCGATGCCGAGCCGCGCCTGCTATTGACCAGCGGCGCTCTGCGCGAGCCCTTGCTGCAAATGAGCGAACTGGTTGGCGCTGATGCGCCGCAATTGCTCTGCGTCGACAGTCTCGACCCGCACCAGGCCAGCGCTTGGCAGCCGGTTGCCTTGCAGGCCGACGATATTGCCTTTTTGCAGTACACCTCAGGCTCCACTGCGTTGCCCAAAGGCGTGCAGGTGACCCACGGCAATCTGGTTGCCAATGAGATGTTGATCCGCCGCGGATTTGGTATCGACCTCAACCCGGATGACGTGATTGTCAGCTGGTTGCCGCTGTATCACGACATGGGCCTGATTGGTGGTTTGCTGCAACCGGTGTTCAGCGGCGTGCCCTGTGTGCTGATGTCACCGGCCTATTTTTTGACCCGACCGTTGCGTTGGCTGGAGGCCATCAGTGAGTACGGTGGCACCATCAGCGGCGGGCCGGACTTCGCCTATCGGCTATGCAGTGAGCGGGTCAGCGACACGGCCTTGGCTGCGCTGGACCTGAGCCGCTGGCGCGTCGCCTATTCGGGGTCCGAGCCGATTCGGCAAGACACCCTTGAGCACTTTGCGGATAAATTTGCGCCTTGTGGCTTCAGCCCAGACAGCTACTTTGCTTCCTACGGTTTGGCCGAAGCCACGCTGTTTGTCACTGGCAGTCAGCGCGGTCAAGGCATCCCGGCTCTGTGCCTGGATGACCTGGCATTGGCCAACAACCGGATCGTGGCGGGCGACGGTAGTCCGGTGATGAGTTGTGGCTTCAGTCAACCCGAACACGCAGTGCTTATTGTCGACCCGAAAAGCCTTGAGGTTCTGCCTGACAATTGCGTTGGTGAAGTCTGGGCCAGCGGCCCGAGCATCGCCCACGGTTACTGGCGCAACCCCGAGGCCAGCGCCAGCACCTTTGTCGATTTTCAAGGCGGTATCTGGCTGCGTACCGGCGACCTGGGCTTTATGCGTGACGGCGAGCTGTTTATCACAGGTCGGCTGAAGGACCTGCTGATCGTCCGCGGCCACAACCTCTACCCACAGGACATCGAAAAAACCATCGAGCGTGAGGTCGAAGTGGTGCGCAAAGGCCGGGTCGCGGTATTCGCGGTCAACGCCAAAGGCGAGGAGGGGATAGGCGTTGCCGCTGAAATCAGCCGCAGCGTGCAAAAAGTCCTGCCCCCGGAAACGTTGATCAACAGGATTCGCCAGGCGGTGGCTGAAGCTACTCAGCAAGCCCCGAGCCTGGTGGTACTGCTCAATCCTGGAGCACTGCCGAAAACCTCCAGTGGCAAACTGCAGCGTTCGGCCTGTCGTAGCCGGTTGGCCGCTGGCAGCCTCGATAGCTATGCGCAGTTCCCCCCTGAGCACGGCGCGCCAGCCTCGGCCGATGCGGTGCAGCGTGGGAGCGAGCTGGAGGCCCTGATCGCCTGGGTCTGGTGTGAGCATTTGCAGGTTGAGCAAGTGGCGCCAGACGATCACTTTTTTCTGTTGGGCGGCAACTCGATTCTAGCCACCCAAGTCATCGCCCATCTGCGCCAGGAACTCAAGCTTGAGCTGAATCTGCGCCTGTTGTTCGAGTCCCCGACCCTGAGCGCTTTCGCAGCCGGGGTAGGCGCCTTGCAGCAGGATGGCGGGCTGGCCCAGGGCGCAATTGCAACCTTGCCCCGCGATCAGGAATTGCCCCAGTCGCTGGCGCAGAACCGTCTGTGGTTTATGTGGCAGCTCGACCCGCAGAGCAGCGCCTATACCATCCCGGGTGGCTTGCGTTTGCGCGGTGAACTGGACGAAGCGGCGTTGCGCAGCAGCTTTGCGCGCTTGATCGAACGTCATGAAGCTTTGCGTACACGTTTTTATGAACGCGATGGCCAGGCCTTGCAGTGCGTTGATGCCGCGAGCGACTTTGCTCTGCAAGTGGTCGACCTCAGCACCTTGGCGAGCCCTGAGCGTGAAGCCCGGGCACAGCAAGTTCGTGAGGAGCAAGCCCGCACCCGATTCGACCTGGAGCACGGCCCGCTATTTCAGGTCACGCTGGTCAAGCTCGATGATCAAGAGCATCAGCTGTTACTGACATTGCACCACATCATCGCGGACGGCTGGTCGTTGAACCTGTTGATCGACGAATTTTCCCGGTTCTACGCGGCAGCATGCCTGGGCCAGCCGCTGGAGCTGGCGCCGCTGACACTGCAATACGCCGACTACGGCAGTTGGCAGCGCCAATGGCTGGCGCAAGGCGAGGCCGAGCGTCAGCTCAACTACTGGAAGCAGCAGTTGGGCGATCAGCACCCGAGCCTCAGCCTGAGTACCGATCACCCGCGCTCGGCGCAGCGTAAACACAGCGCTGCGCGTTACAGTCTGAAGCTCGATGCGGCCCTTGGCAGCGCCATCCGGCAAACGGCGCAGGCCCACGAGTGCACGCCATTTATGCTGTTGCTGGCGAGCTTGCAGACTCTGCTTCATCGTTACACCGGCCAGCGTGATATTCGCATCGGCGTCCCCAGTGCCAATCGCCCGCGACAGGAAACCCACGGTCTGATCGGCTTCTTTATCAACACCCTGGTGCTGCGCGCCGAGCTGGATGGGCGCCTGGCATTTGCTGACCTGCTGCATCAGACCCGTCAAGCTACCCTCGATGCCCAGGGGCATCAGGACCTGCCGTTCGAGCAACTGCTCGAAGCCTTCCCGCAAGCCCGTGAGCAGGGCCTGTTTCAGATCATGTTCAACCACCAGCAGCGTGATCTTGGCGCCTTGCGCCGTCTGCCGGGCTTGCTTGCCGAAGAGCTGCAATGGCACAGCCGCGAAGCCAAGTTCGACCTGCAATTGCACAGTGAAGAGGACCGTCATGGGCGCCTGACTCTGGCGTTCGACTACGCTGATGAACTGTTTGACGCTGGCACCATTGCGCGGTTGGCCGAGCACTATGTCAGCCTGCTGGAGCAGGTCACCGCCTGCAGCACCCGGCCCCTCGGCGATCTGCAACTGCTCAATGCACAGCAGGTGCGCGAGCAGCAGCAGTGGAGCGCCGCCCCCTGTGCCCCTGCCGAACGCTGGTTGCCCGAGTTGCTGGAGCAGCAGGTTCAGCAGGCGCCGGACGCCATCGCCTTGATGTGGGACGGTGGTAGCCTCGACCTGGCCAGCTTGCATGCCCAGGCCAATCGCCTGGCGCATTACCTGCGCGACAAAGGCGTTGGCCCGGATGTACCGGTGGCGATTGCTGTCGAGCGTTCGCCGCAGTTGCTGATCGGTTTGCTGGCGATTATCAAGGCCGGTGGCGCCTATGTGCCACTGGATCCGGACTACCCGCCGGAGCGTCTGGCCTACATGCTGCAAGATTGCGGCGCGACAATCCTGCTCAGCCAGAGCCATCTGCTGGGCAGGCTACCCGCTGGTAAAACCCTCAGCGTGATTGCCATGGACAGCCTCAAGCTGGACAACTGGCCAAGCCATGCGCCGGGCTTGCATTTGCACGGTGATAACCTCGCCTATGTGATCTACACATCCGGCTCCACCGGCCAGCCCAAGGGCGTGGGCAATACCCATGCGGCACTCGCCGAGCGTTTGCAGTGGATGCAGGCCACCTACGCGTTGCAGGTCGACGATGTACTGATGCAAAAAGCTCCGATCAGCTTCGATGTGTCGGTGTGGGAGTGCTTCTGGCCGCTGATAACCGGTTGCCGTCTGGTCCTGGCAGGGCCCGGCGAGCACCGCGACCCGCAACGTATTGCACAGTTGGTGGAGCAATTTGGCGTCACCACCCTGCACTTTGTGCCCGCGCTGTTGCGCCTGTTTGTCGACGAGCCGCAAACCCGGCAGTGCAGCAGTTTGCGCCG
Organism: Pseudomonas fragi; assembly: GCF_025426255.1. Lineage (GTDB taxonomy): Bacteria > Pseudomonadota > Gammaproteobacteria > Pseudomonadales > Pseudomonadaceae > Aquipseudomonas > Aquipseudomonas kulmbachensis. The sequence goes on from NZ_CP104861.1 coordinate 1,813,628, forward strand.
GCTGTTTGCGGGCGGCGAGGCCTTGCCCGCCGAGTTGCGCAATCATGTGTTGCAACAGTTGCCTGCGGTGCAGTTGCACAACCGCTATGGCCCGACCGAAACCGCGATCAACGTCACCCATTGGCAATGCAACCTGGCAGATGGCGAGCGTTCGCCCATCGGTCGGCCATTGGCCAACGTGCTGTGCCGGGTACTCGACAGCGAACTCAACCCGCTGCCGGCTGGAGTGCCAGGCGAGCTGTGTATTGGCGGTAGCGGTCTGGCGCGGGGTTATCTCGACCGGCCTGGGTTGACCGCAGAACGCTTTGTTGCCGACCCCCTGGGCGAGCCGGGTGCCCGTCTGTATCGCACCGGTGATCAGGTGCGCTGGAACGCGCACGGGGTGCTGGAATACCTCGGGCGTTTCGACCAGCAGGTCAAGCTGCGTGGCTTTCGCGTCGAACCGCAGGAAATCGAGGCCTGCTTGCTGGCCCAACCCGCTGTGGCGCAAGCGGCGGTAATGATCCGCGAGACGGCCGCCGGGCCGCAGTTGATCGGCTACTACACGGCGCTGCCGGGGGCGGCGTGCGAAGACCAGCTCAAGGCCGCACTGGCTGAGCAATTACCGGAGTACATGGTACCTGCGCAACTGCTGCGGCTGGACGCCATGCCCTTGAGCCCCAGCGGCAAACTGGATCGCCGGGCCTTGCCCGAGCCCGTGTGGCAAGCCCGTGAACACATCGCACCGCAGACCGAACTTGAGCAGCAAATAGCGGCAATCTGGAGTGCAGTCCTGGGGCTGGAGCGCATTGGTTTGCGCGATGATTTCTTCGCCCTGGGCGGGCACTCGCTGCTGGCCACGCAGATTGTCTCGCGGGTGCGTCAGGCCTGTGATGTGGAACTGGCCTTGCGCACTCTGTTTGAAGCCAGTGAACTGGGTGAGTTTGTCGCCCAGGTGCAGGCGATTCAGGCGGCAGGCCAGCGCAACACGCAATTGCCCATCGCCCTGGTCGACCGTAACCAGCCGGTGGCACTGTCGTATTCGCAACAGCGCATGTGGTTCCTCTGGCAAATGGAGCCTGACAGCCCGGCGTACAACGTCGGTGGCATGGCGCGACTTAAAGGCGTGCTGGATGTCGAGCGCTTCGAAGCCGCTTTGCAGGCCCTGATCCAGCGCCACGAAACCCTGCGCACCCGCTTCCCCAGTGTGGATGGCGTGGCCTGTCAGCAAGTCCACCGTGAAACCCTGCTGAACATGGCCTGGCTGGACCTCAGTCTGCTGGACGAAGCCACCCGCCAGCAGCGTCTGCAAGCGCTGGCCGACAGTGAAGCGCATCGACCGTTTGATCTTGAACGCGGCCCGCTGCTGCGCGCGTGCATGGTCAAGGCCGCTGACCGCGAACACTACTTTGTACTGACCTTGCATCACATCGTTACCGAAGGCTGGGCGATGGATATTTTTGCCCGTGAACTGGGCGTGCTGTACGAAGCGTTTGTCGATGATCGTTTGTCGCCACTGACGCCGCTGGCCGTGCAATACCTCGACTACAGCGTATGGCAGCGCCAGTGGCTGGAGTCAGGCGAGCGCCAGCGCCAGCTCGATTACTGGACCGCCAAGCTCGGCAACGAACACCCGCTGCTGGAGCTCCCCGCCGACCGTGTGCGGCCTTCGGTGCAAAGCCATCGGGGCGAGCTGTACCGTTTTGATCTCAGCGCCGAACTGGCGGCACGGGTGCGGGCGTTCAATGCAGAGCACGGTTTGACCCTGTTTATGACCATGACCGCAACCCTGGCGGTGTTGCTCTATCGCTACAGCAGCCAGACCGACCTGCGCATCGGCGCACCGGTGGCCAACCGCATTCGCCCGGAAAGCGAAGGGCTGATTGGTGCGTTTCTCAATACCCAGGTGCTGCGCTGCCAACTGGACGGGGCGATGCGCGTTGGAGAATTGATCGAACAAGTGCGCCAGACCGTGATCGAAGGCCAGTCGCACCAGGACTTGCCGTTCGACCATCTGGTCGAAGCGCTGCAACCGCCACGCAGTGCAGCCTACAACCCGCTGTTTCAGGTGATGTGCAACGTGCAGCGCTGGGAATTCCAGCAAAGCCGCGAGCTGGCGGGCATGACGGTCGAGTACCTGGCCAATGATGCCAGGGCGACCAAGTTCGACCTCAACCTGGAAGTCACTGACCTGGACCACCGCCTGGGCTGCTGCCTGACTTACAGCACGGACCTGTTCGACGAACCGCGTATCGCGAGCATGGCCGGGCACTGGCGCAACCTGCTGGAGGCACTGTTGGGCGATCCCGAGCAGCGTCTGAGCGAATTGCCGCTGTTGCACGCCCTGGAACAACAGCGGCTGCTGGCTGGCATGGCGCCGCCAGAGGCCGAGTACAACCTTGAGTCGTGCATCCACAGCCTGTTCACCGAACAGGCGCTGGTACGTCCCGATGCCATTGCCCTGACTTTTGGCGGGGAGCACTTGAGCTATGCCCAGCTCAATGGCCGCGCCAACCGGTTGGCCTGGCGGCTGCGCGAACTTGGGGTCGGTCCGCAGGTGCGTGTAGGGCTGGCGCTGGAGCGCTCACTGGAGATGGTGATCGGCCTGCTGGCGATTCTCAAGGCTGGTGGCGCCTACGTGCCACTGGACCCGGAGTACCCGCTGGAGCGCCTGCACTACATGATTGAAGACAGTGGCATTGGTTTGCTGTTGAGTCACCGCACCCTATTTGCCGAACTGGGCGAGTTGCCCGAGGGCGTGGCTCGCTGGAGCCTGGAAGACGACAGCCCGCAACTGGCGGCTTATCCGTGCAGCGAACTGCCGTTCATCACCATGGCGCAGCATCAGGCGTACCTGATCTACACCTCGGGCTCTACCGGCCAGCCCAAGGGCGTGGTGGTGTCCCACGGTGAAATTGCCATGCATTGCCGCGCGGTTATCGAGCGTTTTGGCATGCGTCCGGATGACTGCGAGTTGCATTTTTATTCGATCAACTTCGACGCCGCCACCGAGCGCTTGCTGGCACCCCTGCTGTGCGGCGCGCGGGTGGTGTTACGCGCCCAAGGGCAGTGGGATGCGCAGGAAATCTGCCAACTGATAGCACAGCAGCAGGTCAGTATTCTGGGCTTTACCCCCAGTTATGGCAGCCAATTGGCGCAATGGCTGGAGACCCAACAGCGGACCCTGCCAGTGCGCATGTGTATCACCGGTGGCGAGGCACTGACGGGCGAGCATCTGCAACGCATTCGCGATGCATTCCAGCCGGATGTGTTTTTCAATGCCTATGGCCCGACCGAAACCGTGGTTATGCCGCTGGCCTGTCTGGCTCCGCAACATCTCGAAGAGGGCGCAGCCAGCGTACCCATTGGCCAGGTAATTGGCGCACGGCTGGGGTATATCCTCGACGCTGGACTGGCCTTGGTGCCGCAAGGTGCCACCGGCGAGTTGTACATTGGCGGGGCGGGGCTGGCGCAGGGTTATCACCGGCGTCCGGGCATGACGGCCGAGCGCTTTGTCGCCGATCCGTTTGCATGCAACGGTGGGCGCCTGTACCGCACCGGCGATCTGGTGCGCCAGCGCGTCGATGGTCTGGTCGAGTACCTGGGGCGTATCGACCAGCAAGTGAAAATCCGCGGTTTCCGTATCGAACTGGGGGAAATCGAAACTCGCCTGCTGCAACAGCCCGGCGTGCGTGAAGCCGTGGTTCTGGCGCTGGATCTGCCCGCTGGCAAGCAACTGGCAGCGTATCTGGTAGTAGATACCGCGAAGCAGGATCGGGCGCAATTGCGCGCAGCACTCAAGGCGCAACTACCGGACTACATGGTGCCCAGCCACTTTATCCTGCTGGCCAGCATGCCGCTGACGGCCAACGGCAAGCTCGACCGCCGTGCCTTGCCAAGCCCGGACCCTGAGCTTGAGCGCCAGCAATACGTGGCCCCGAGCGACCCGCTGCAACAAAGCCTGGCGGCGGTCTGGTGCGACGTACTGAACCTGAAACAGGTGGGCCTGGACGATAACTTTTTTGAGCTGGGCGGCGACTCGATTCTGTCGATTCAAGTGGTCAGCCGCGCCCGGCAATTGGGGATTCACTTCAGCCCCCGGGACCTGTTCCAGCATCAGACCGTGCAGGCGCTGGCCAATGTCGCCTCGCGTACTGAACAGAATCGCGCCGAGCAAGGACTGCTTCGCGGCGAGTCGGCGTTGACGCCGATCCAGCACTGGTTCTTCGACACCGACATGCCCAACCGCGAGCACTGGAACCAGTCGCTGCTGCTGGCGCCAACCCTTCGTCTTGAGCCGCAGCCACTGGCCCGCGCGCTGGCTGCATTGTTGGAACAGCATGACGCCTTGCGTTTGAGCTTTGGTGAAAGGGCCGGGCAATGGCGGGCCGAATACCGCACCGAGTTCGATCAGCCGTTGCTGTGGCACGAGACAGTTGCGCATATGCAGCAATGCATTGGGCTGTTCGCTGATGCCCAGCGCAGTCTCGATCTGCAACAGGGCCCGCTGCTGCGTGCGGTACTGGTAGATGGTCCGGATGGCGAGCAACGCTTGCTGCTGGTGATCCATCACCTGGCGGTGGATGGCGTGTCCTGGCGCGTTCTGCTCGAAGACCTGCAAACCCTCTATCGGCAAGCAGCTGCGCAACAAGCGCTGCAATTGCCGGGCAAAACCAGCGCCTCAAGTGCCTGGGCGGCACGTCTGCAAGCCTATGCTGGTAGCGATTCGCTGCGCGAAGAACTGAGCCTGTGGCAACGGCAACTGAACGGCCCGCGGGTCGAATTACCGTGTGCCAACCCGCAGGGCGGGCGGCAAAATCTGCACGCCCATACCGTCAGCGTGGGCCTCGGTTGCGAGCACACCCGCCAACTGCTGCAACAGGCACCGAGTGCCTATCGGACCCAGGTCAACGACCTGCTCTTGACCGCTCTGGCACGCGTACTGTGCCGATGGACCGGGCAACCCTCGGCCCTGGTACAGCTCGAAGGCCACGGTCGCGAAACCCTGTTTGACGAGATCGACCTGAGCCGCACCGTGGGTTGGTTCACCAGTGCCTATCCACTTCGGCTGACACCCTCCAGCGCAGGGCCGGGCGCCTCGATCAAGGCGATCAAGGAGCAACTGCGCAGCGTGCCGCACAAGGGGCTGGGCTATGGCGTGCTGCGCTATCTGACCGATAGCGCGACCCGTGAGGCATTGGCCGCCTTGCCTGAGGCTGCGGTCACCTTCAACTACCTCGGTCAGTTCGACCAGAGCTTTGCCGATGATGCGCTGTTCCACCCTCTGGACGAGCCGACGGGTGCGGCCCATGACCCGCTGGCACCGTTGGCGAACGAGCTGAGTATCGACAGCCAGGTGTATGGCGGTGAATTATTGCTGCGCTGGACCTTCAGCGCCGAGCGTTATACCCCGCAGATCATCGAGCAATTGGCGCATGCCTATGTCAGCGAACTGCAAGACCTGATTGGCCATTGCCTGAGTACCCCCGCGGGCGGTTTTACGCCGTCGGATTTCCCCCTGGCCAGGCTCGATCAGGTCCAGCTTGATGCCTTGCCGGTTGCTGCCGAGCTGATTGAAGATCTGTACCCGATGACTCCGATGCAAGAGGGCATGTTGCTGCATACGCTGCTGGAACCGGGCACCGGCTTGTACTACATGCAGGACCGTTATCGGATCAACAGTGCCCTTGACCCGCAGCGTTTTGCCGATGCCTGGCAGGCGGTGATTGCTCGCCACGAAGCACTGCGTGCCTCGTTCTGCTGGAACGTCGGCGAGCAGATGCTGCAAATTATCCATCGTCCCGGTGCTGCGCCAATCGACTATCTGGACTGGAGCGCCGAGCCCGAAGACGACCATGAAGCGCGCTTGCAGGCACTGCACAAACGCGAGCGCGAAACCGGCTTTGATTTGCTCAATCGGGCACCGTTCCACCTGCGCCTGATCCGCTTGGGCGAGGCCCGTTACTGGTTCATGATGAGCAACCACCACATTCTGATCGATGCCTGGTGCCGCTCACTGCTGATGAGCGACTTTTTTGAAATCTACAGCGCCCTGGGCGAGGCCCGAACCCCGCTACTGAGCGCGGCACCCCGTTATCGCGACTATATCGGCTGGCTGCAACAGCAAAATCTGGAACAGGCCAAAAACTGGTGGCAACGCAACCTGCAAGGCTTTGAGCAGACCACCCATATCCCCAGTGATCGTCCGTTCCTGCGTGAGCATGCGGGCCAAAGCGGCGGCATGCTGGTGGGTGACTGTTACACTCGCCTTGAGGCACGCGATGGTGTGCGTTTGCGTGAACTGGCGCAGCAGCACCAACTGACCATCAACACCTTCGCCCAGGCGGCGTGGGCTCTGGTGCTGCGTCGCTTCAGCGGTGAGCGCGACCTGGTATTTGGGGTCACTGTGGCCGGGCGGCCGGTGGAGCTGGCGCATATGCAACAGACCGTCGGGCTGTTTATCAACAGTGTGGCGCTGCGTGTGCAAATGCCCCAGGACGGCCAGCCGCTGGGGGTTGCTCAATGGCTCAGAGCCTTGCTTGAACACAATATCGAACTGCGCGAATACGAATACCTGCCGCTGGTGACGATCCAGGAGCGCAGTGAACTGCCCAAGGGCCAGCCACTGTTCGACAGCCTGTTCGTGTTCGAAAACGCGCCAGTGGATATGTCGGTCATGACCCGCGCCCAGCACCTTAATGCGACCTCCGATTCGGGCCGTACTCACACCAACTTTCCGCTGACTGCGGTGTGTTATCCAGGTGATGACCTGGGCTTGCACCTGTCCTATGACCAGCGCTTTTTCGAGCATGGCAGCGTTGAACAGATGCTTGGGGAGTTCAAGCGCCTGCTGTTGGCCTTGATGGACGGCCTCGATGGCGACATGAGCGAGTTACCGTTGTTGGGCGAATTGGAACAGCAATTTTTGCTCGACAACTGCAACCGCAGCCAGCGCCAATACCCGCTGCAACAGAGCTACGCCGAGCTGTTTGAAGCGCAGGTTGCAGCGCATCCGCAGCGCATCGCCGCCAGTTGCCTCGAACAGCGCTGGACTTACAGTGAACTCAACCAGCGCAGCAACCGCCTGGGGCATGCTCTGATCGCGGCAGGTGTGGGGCCAGATCAACCGGTGGCGTTGCTGGCCGGGCGCGGGCTGGACTTGCTGGGCATGATTATCGGCAGCTTCAAGGCTGGGGCAGGTTACCTGCCGCTGGACCCGGAGCTGCCCGGCTCACGTCTGCTGCGCATTATCGAACTGAGCCGCACGCCGTTGCTGGTGTGTACCGAAGCTTGCCGCGAGCAAGCCGAGGCGTTGCTCGACGCCGCCGGGTGCGCAGTGCGTCCGCGCCTGCTGGTTTGGGAGTCGGTGCAAGCGGCCGGGTTGGCAGAACATGACCCGCAGGTGTACAGCCAGCCGGATAACCTGGCCTATGTGATTTACACCTCGGGCTCTACCGGACTGCCCAAGGGCGTGATGGTGGAGCAGCGCGGCATGCTCAATAACCAGTTGAGCAAAGTGCCGTATCTGCAACTGACCGAGCACGATGTGATTGCTCAGACCGCCTCGCAAAGCTTTGATATTTCTGTGTGGCAGTTCCTTGCGGCGCCGCTGTTTGGCGCTCGGGTCGATATTGTCCCCAATACCGTGGCCCATGATCCGCAGGCGTTGCTGGCGCAGGTCAATGCGCAGGGCATTACGGTGCTGGAAAGCGTGCCGTCACTGATCCAGGGCATGCTGGCCGAGGCCCCGGTGCAACTCGACGGTCTGCGCTGGCTGCTACCGACCGGGGAGGCCATGCCCCCCGAGCTTGCTTTGCAATGGCTGCTGCGCTACCCCGATATCGGCCTGGTGAATGCCTATGGCCCGGCGGAATGTTCGGATGACGTGGCCTTCTTTTGTGTCGACCATGCTTCGACCCAGGGCAGTTATTTGCCGATTGGCACCCCGACCGACAACAACCGTCTGTATCTGCTGGATGGCGCCTTGCAACTGGTTCCGTTGGGCGCCGTGGGTGAGTTGTGCGTGGCGGGCACCGGAGTGGGCCGCGGTTATATCAGTGACCCGTTGCGTACCGCGACGGTCTTTGTGCCCAACCCGTTTGGCGCGCCGGGCGAGCGTTTGTACCGCACCGGTGACCTGGCACGGTGGCGCAAGGATGGCGTGCTGGAGTACGTGGGTCGGATCGACCATCAGGTGAAAATTCGCGGTTACCGTATCGAGCTGGGTGAAATCGAGGCACGTCTGCACGAACAGGCACATGTCCGAGACGCGGCGGTCAGCGTCCAGCAAGGTGTTAACGGAAAGTATCTGGTGGGCTACCTGGTGGGGGCGCCTTCGGCCCTTGCTCAAAGCGAACAACTGGAGCAGATCAAACAGCACCTGCGCGCTGAACTCCCCGAGTACATGGTGCCGCTGCACTGGTTGTGGATGGAGCGATTGCCCTTGAACGCCAACGGCAAACTGGACCGCAAGGCGTTACCGCCGATTGAAATTGGTCAATTGCAGCGCGAAAACTTCGTCGCCCCGCGCACTGAGCTGGAACAGACTCTGGCTGATATCTGGGCACAGGTGCTGAACCTGGAGCAGGTCGGGGTGAGTGACAATTTCTTCGAACTGGGCGGGCATTCACTGTTGGCGACGCAAATCGCCTCACGGGTGCAAAAAGTATTGCAGCGCAACGTGCCGCTGCGAGCGATGTTCGAATGCAGTTGTGTTGAACAACTGGCGCTGTATATCGAAGGGCTGGAGAGCAGCGAAATCAACGAAGAAAAAGTCGATCGCCTGAGTGACCTGATGGCAGAGCTGGAGGGGTTGTAGGCGGTGATGTGAAGCCCGCTCCCGCAGTCAATGCAGGAGTGGGCTTGATCGCGTTGTTAGCGCCACTGTGAATCTGAGCTGCCGCGTCTCAGCATCGCAAATAACCCCTGGCGCCTGTCACCTACTTTGGCCCCAGAATCTGCACCAGTTTTTCTGGCGACGGAGCACCTTGCTGTTGTTGCAAGTTGCCTTGTTCGTCCAGATAGAAAATCGCCGGAGTCGCGGCAACATCCAGTTCTTCCATCAACTTCGCGTTGGCATCCAGTTTGGCCTGGATGTCCGCCGGGATTTTGCTCAATGGCTTGAGGGTGCTGGCCTTGCCGGCTTTCTCATGCTCGTGCAGGGCTTGCTGCGGGTTCTTGGCACCCAGCAGGGCGGCAGATTTGGCCGGGCTGTCTTCGCGGATGATCCCTACCATGATGTGGCGCAATTGCACTTTGCCCGAGTCGACCCAAGGACGAGCCTGTTCCCAGAACATGTTGCAGTACGGGCAGTTCGGGTCACTGAACAGGTAAACGGTGCGCGGTGCATCCTTTTTGCCATCGGCAATCCAGTTGCTCTTTTCCATCTCTGTCCAGACCTGCTTGGCCATCGGCTCGTACACCAGCTTTTGCAACGGGGCCAGGCTCAGGTCCTTGCCGTCGGCGTCATACAAATTGCCCACCAGCACGTTGCCGTCCTTGGTCAGGTACAGCGCCATGCCACGGTTCTGGTACTGGGCGGCATAACCACGCAAACCGCCGGGAGCGTCAAAGCTGCCGATGATCTTTGCGCCCTTGGCTTCAATCTTCTTGATTGCCGGTGGTAACTCTTCGGCCTGCAACACAGGGGATTGCAAGAGCGCCGCGCCCAGCAGGGCGGTCATGCTCAGGGTTAGCAGTTTGCGGTTAAACATTTTTGCTGATTCCTTGCAGGGTCGGCCTGTTGGGCCGACATTGAATTGTTCAGATTGAAGGGCTCCATGGCCCGGGCCAGACTGGCTTGCGACAGCTCGCCCAGATGACTGCCCAGCAGACGGCCTTCAGCGTTATAGAACAGGGTAGTCGGCAGTGCCATTGAGCCGACTTTTTGTGCCAGTTGGCCGCCGCTGTCGAACAGCACGTTGCTCAGGTTCAGGCCCTGGGTTTCAAGAAAGGTGCTGACGCTCTGCATGCTTTCGCCCTGATTGACGAACAGGAAGGTCACGTTCTGATGCTGATGCTGGGCGTTTTGCAGTACCGGCATTTCGCGTCGGCAAGGCGGGCACCAGGTGGCCCACAGGTTGATCACCAGCGGGCCGCCCTGATAGCTGCTCAACTGCACTGATTCGCCGTTGGCGTTACGCAACACCAACTCCGGGAGGCGCGTGCCCTGTTCGTAAAGGCTGGACGAAAGACTGGCCAGCAGCCAGAACGCCAGCCCGCTACCCAGTCCCCAGCCCAATGGGCGGCGCAACCCGACGCGGCGCGAGCTGAAAATGACCGCACCGACCAGTACCGCCGCCAGCCCCGGCCATAGCAAAAACCCGCCGTCGCGCAAATCGAGGACCTGCAGCGGGTCGTCCTTGAAATAGCGCCAGTAGCTGAGGACAAAACCGATGCGCGCGGTAAGCAAACCCAGCAAAAACAAGGTGAACAATACGGACTCGGGGTTTTCGCCACCGCGTTTGGCTACGCGCCAACCCACCAGTGTCGCCAGGGCAAGGGCCAGGATCAGCAGCAAGTGGTTGATGGCCAGCGCAAACGAACCGATGGTCAGGGTAAGCATTTATAGGAGTTCCCGGGTGGCGTTCCAGTTATTCAAAAAGGTCTGGGCGTTGACTTCGCCAGTGATACGTTGCCCGCGACGCTCAACGCCATTGGGGCCGATCCAGACAAAGCTGGGCGGGCCCGGTACCTGATAGCGGCTGAGCAGCTCGCGGCTGGCGACATTATCGGCGGTCACGTCAAGACGCAACAGGCGCACGCCTTGTAAGGCATCCAACACTTGGGGTTTAGCGAATACCTGCTTTTCCATAACCTTGCACGATACGCACCAGTCGGCGTAGTAATCGAGCATGACCCACTGCCCGTCAGCCTTGGCGCTGGCCAGTTCACGGTCCAGACTGGTGGGGTCCTTGATGGTGATAAAGGCGTCGTGGGCAGTGCTTGCGGAACTGCTGCCCGCCACTGTTTTTGCGGTATACACCTGCAAGGGTTGCCACAGCTCGGTGCTGCCACCGGCAGCACCCACCAGTAACAGACAGCCCCACAAACCGGCCAGCAGGCTTAGTGGATTGAACAGCGCTTTGGCGCGCAGAAATGTCTGCGCCTGCTGCCACAGGCTGCATCCCAGAATGATCTGCAGGACACCCCACAGACCGATCCACAAGGACTCATCGAGTACCGGGCGGACCAGCAACAACGCGGTGCCCAGGAACAGAAAGCCAAACAGGCCTTTCATCAGGTTCATCCAGGCGCCGGGCTTGGGCAGGAAGCGGCTGCCCACGGTAACCAGCAGCAACAGCGGCACGCCGATCCCCAGGCCCATCACAAACAGCACCAGGCCACCTTCAAGCGCATTGCCGCTTTGCGCGATATACAGCAAGGCACCGGCCAGCGGCGCCGTCATGCAGGGCCCAACCAGCAAGCCGGACAGGGCGCCAAGAATACCCGCGCCGATCAGGCTGCCGCCCTTGCGTCCACGCCCGGCGCTTTCCAGGCGGTCACGCAAGCCAGCGGGCAATTGCAGTTCAAAAAAACCGAACATCGGCAGTGCCAGCACCACAAACAATGCCGCAAAACTGCCCAGCAGCCAGGGTTGTTGCAGCAACGCCTGCAAGTTGGCGCCCAGCAGGGCCGCCAATACGCCCAGCCCGGCATACACCAGCGCCATGCTGATCACATAACTGCCGGCCACGGCGAAACCGCGTCCGGCAGTGGCACCACTGCCCACGACCAGCCCGGCCAGAATCGGCAACATTGGCAGAGAGCAAGGGGTAAAGGCCAGCAGCAGCCCGAGGCCGAAGAACAGCAGCAAACTCCAGCCCAGCGAGCGCTGCTGCAAACTCGCGGCCAGTGACTGGTCCTGTGCCTGATCTTGTGCGGCCATTGGCTGTGCACCGCCCAAGTCAACCGTCTGGCTTTGCGGCGGGTAGCACAGCCCCGCATCGGCGCAGCCTTGCCAACTGACCTTGACCTGACCGCTGGTGCCTGCCGGGATGACTATCGCAACGCTATCGCGGTAGACCTGGGTGGCGCCAAAAAACTCGTCGCTGTGTTCCAGCCCTTGCGGCAATACAGGGTTTTTTGCTGGATCCAGCCCGTCAAACTTGAAACGTTTTTGATACAGATAGTAGGTGTCGGCTATTTTCCACTGCAGGCGGGTTTCGCCTGAGGGCAATGGCTCGGCACTGAATACAAAGGCCTTGTTGACCGGCAGAAAGTCGGGCTGTGCGAATGGATTGTTCGCGGTCTGGGCCTGGGCCACACCGACCAAACACATCAATAGCAAGGACAGCAGCAAACGCATGGATAAAGCCTTGGGCAAGTTCAAGTACCGCTACAGTGTGTTCCTGCGATTAACCGATCATTAACCGATGCATATCGCGGTGTACACGGCATAATCGGCCCTTAATCCCATGACCTTTTAATTGGCTCATTTACGCGGGTATCAGCATGCATGTACTGGTTTGCGAAGACGACGAACTGATCGCCAGCGGCATCAAGGCCGGGCTGACGGCCCAGGGCCTGACGGTCGAGCATGTGGGTACGGCCAGTGCGGCGCGGGCGATGCTCAAGGCCGCCGAGTTCGATGTGATGGTGCTTGATCTGGGTCTGCCCGATGAAGATGGCCTCAAACTGTTGCAACAGTTGCGTCAGCAGGGGCTGGAGTTGCCCGTGCTGATTCTGACTGCCCGCGACTCGGTGACCGACCGTGTCGACGGTCTGCAAGCCGGTGCCGATGATTACCTGCTCAAGCCTTTTGACCTGCGCGAACTCGCTGCCCGCCTGCACACGTTGCTGCGCAGAGTGGCAGGGCGCAGCGTCAACCTGATCGAACATGGGCCCTTGAGCTACGACCCGAGCAGTCGCGTGACTCTGCTCGCGGGCCAACCGGTCGACTTGTCCCGCCGCGAGCAGGCGCTGCTGCAAGCCTTGCTGCATAACCGCGGGCGGGTGCTGTCCAGTGAGCAACTGAAGGACAGCATCTACGGCTTCGGCGACGAACTGGAGAGTAATGCCCTGAACGTACATATCCATCACCTGCGGCGTAAATTGGGCAACGGTATTGTTGAAACCGTGCGTGGCCTGGGGTATCGCCTGGGCCATGCCGATGGCGCAGAGTCCGAGGCATGATGAGCCTGCGCCTGCGCTTGAGCCTGACCATTGGCTCGGCGTTTGTTCTGGTCTGGGCTCTGGCTGCGGCCTGGATGCTCAGCGATTTGCGTCAGCAAATGATGTTTTCCCTCGATCAGCGCCTGGTGGCTTCGGCGCGCATGGTCGCAGGGTTACTGGAGCAATTGCCGCAATTGCCGGTAAAAGGCGCGGGTACCCATTTCAGTGCCGAAAAACTGACCATTCCCGGCGGCATGGCTTGCCAGGTCAGTTCGCTGCGCGGTGAGATTCTGGCCCGCAGCCACAATAATCCGGACCAGCCGATGCAGTCGCAAGCGGCGGGTTTCCACGACCAGATCATCGACGGCGCCGCCTGGCGCACCTTTACCCTGGATCGTGGTGATCTGCGTATCACCACAGCTGACCGTCAGATCGAACGCGAGGCCTTGAACCTTTCGGTATTGTTAGCCGCATCGGTGCCTGTGGGTATGGCGCTGATGGTCTGTTTGCTGCTGCTGTGGCTGGGCATCGGCCAGGGCCTGGCGCCGCTCAACCGGATGCGCGATGCCTTGATGCGCCGTGATGCCGACTCATTGCAACCGCTGCAAATCGCGCCACTGCCCAGCGAACTGAAGCCATTGCTCGATTCGCAGAACCAGCTGTTTGCGCGCATCGCCAAGGCTATTGAGCGCGAGCGACGGCTCACCGGTGATGCCGCACACGAACTGCGCAGCCCCCTGACCGCGATCAAAACCCACCTGCAAGTAGCGCGCATGACCGATGGCGAAGCCCGCGAACAGTCACTGGCCCATGCCGAGGCCGGCGCCGACCGTTTGCACCGTACCCTCGAACAATTACTGCTGCTGGCGCGGGTTGAAGGCAGCCTGTCGTTTGACGACGGGGTCAATTGCTCGGCCGAGCAAGTGGCGCGCCTGGCGATCCATGATGCGGCCGGTGACGCTGATGAGTGCATCCGTTTGCACCTGCCGGAAGACTTGCCGGCCACGGCGCTTGAGGTCCCGTCGGTATTGGCCATTGCTGCTCTGCGCAACCTGCTGGACAACGCCTTGCGCCATACCCCGGCGGGCACTCAGGTCGAGTTGACGGTTGCCGTTGAAGGTCCGCAGGTACGCTTCGTGGTGCGCGACCACGGCCCCGGCATTCCTCCTGAAACCCTGCAGCATATGACCCAGCGCTTCTGGCGCAATGGCAACAGCAATGGCTGTGGTCTGGGCTTGGCAATTGTGCAGGCGATAGTCGAGCGCTGCGGCTGCGAACTGATCTTCGACAGCCAGCCCGATGGCTTGCGGGTTGAGTTGCGGATGCCGTTGAAAGGCACAGTTGCCTGACCCTGTGGGAGCAGGGCAAGCCTGCTCCCACCTGTTCCCGATGCGGCAGCCGGTGCGAATACGCTCCAGTGGACTGATTTCGTTACAGCTTCAGTTGGGCCATGGTCTACAGTAACCGCGCTCTATTGAACCACCCACAGAAGGCTTTTTGTGGAGTGATTCCATTCCAGTTAAACAGACTCCACGGCGCATAAACGGCCCACTTGATCGCTTGTACGGGACTGGCACAGAACGTGCTGCTGTCCTTGATCCGCACCGGATGAGCATGATGTTTGTCTGGTTTAAGGACCCCGTACAAGAACAATAAAAGGATGATTCATGCAAAATCACCGACCTGTCACAGAAGAACCAGAACTCAAGCGCAGCCTTTCCAATCGCCATATACAGCTGATCGCCATTGGCGGTGCCATCGGTACGGGGCTGTTCATGGGCTCGGGCAAGACCATCAGCCTGGCAGGCCCTTCGATCATTTTTGTCTACATGATCATTGGTTTTATGCTGTTTTTCGTGATGCGCGCCATGGGCGAGCTGCTGTTATCCAACCTCAAGTACAAGTCCTTTATCGATTTCGCGGCCGACCTGCTGGGTCCCATGGCCGGTTACTTTACCGGGTGGACCTACTGGTTTTGCTGGATCGTGACCGGCATCGCCGATGTGATTGCCATCTCCGGTTATACCCACTTCTGGTTCCCTGATATCCCGCTGTGGCTCCCGGCAATCGGTTGCGTGGCGCTGTTGCTGTCGCTGAACCTGATCACGGTGAAAATGTTCGGCGAGCTGGAGTTCTGGTTTGCCATGATCAAGATCGTGGCCATTTGCGCGCTGGTCTGTACAGGGCTCTATATGGTGACCACCGCTTTCCAGTCCCCGACCGGCAACTCGGCATCGCTGACCAACCTGTGGAATGACGGCGGGATGTTTCCCCACGGGGTGATGGGCTTCTTCGCTGGTTTCCAGATTGCAGTCTTTGCCTTTGTCGGCATTGAGCTGGTGGGCACTACCGCCGCAGAAACCAAAAACCCGGAACGTAACCTGCCACGGGCGATCAACTCGATTCCGTTGCGCATCATCATGTTCTACGTGTTCGCGCTGATTGCGATCCTGGCCGTTACCCCGTGGCGCGATGTGGTGGCTGACAAGAGCCCCTTCGTTGAGCTCTTCATGCTCGCAGGCTTGCCCGCCGCCGCTGGCATCATCAACTTTGTGGTGCTGACCTCTGCGGCGTCTTCGGCCAACAGCGGCGTGTTCTCAACCAGCCGCATGCTGTTCGGATTGGCGATGGATGGTGACGCTCCGAGCAAGTTCAAGAACCTGTCCCGGCGCGCAGTGCCCTCCAATGGCCTGATCTTCTCCTGTATCTGTCTGCTGGCGGGGGCGCTGGTGATTTACGTAGTGCCGAACCTGATGGAGGCATTCACCCTGATCACCACGGTCTCGGCGACCTTGTTCATGTTTGTCTGGACCATGATCCTGCTGTCCTACCTGGCGTATCGCAAGAAACGCGATCACCTGCACCGTGCCTCGAAATACAAAATGCCTGGTGGCAAGTTCATGGTCTGGGTCTGCCTGACCTTCTTCGTGTTTATCCTTGTATTGCTGGCCCTGGAAACCGATACCCGTCAGGCGTTGTACCTGGTGCCGGTCTGGTTTGTGCTGTTGGCCGTGGGGTATCGCTTGGTGCGCCGCAACAAACTGGAGGTGGCGAACCTGGCCTGTGAGGCAGATTAATCCGCTTTCGATGTAAATCCTCACTGCGCTGATGCGTTTCCAAGGCAGGAAGTTTTGGTCAATCTCATCTGCGTATTGAGGGTCCCAGAAATGTCAGTTGCTATCAGTCTTGTCGAACAACAGCCCCAGGCGCTTTACGAGTTTGAAGAGTCAGCGCTGCTGGCCCGTCAGAGCCGTCAGGAGTCCAATGCCCGCAGTTACCCTCGACGCATTCCACTGGCCCTGAAGCGGGCCAGGGGTCTGTATGTCGAAGACGTCGAAGGCCGCCGTTTTATCGACTGCCTGGCGGGTGCCGGGACCCTTGCGCTGGGGCACAACCACCCGGTGGTCATTGCCGCCATTCAACAGGTGCTGGCCGATGAGTTGCCGCTGCATACCCTCGACCTGACCACCCCGGTCAAAGACCAGTTTGTCCAGGACCTGTTCGGTCTGCTGCCGCCAGCCTTGGCCTGTGAAGCGAAAATCCAGTTTTGCGGCCCCACCGGCACCGATGCGGTAGAAGCCGCCTTGAAACTGGTGCGCACCGCCACTGGGCGCAATACCGTGATCTCGTTTTCGGGCGCTTATCACGGCATGAGCCAGGGCGCGCTGAGCCTGATGGGCAGCTTGGGGCCGAAAAAGCCCTTGGCTGCCTTGCTCGGCAACGGCGTGCAGTTCATGCCGTACCCCTACGATTACCGTTGCCCGTTCGGGTTGGGCGGCAAGGCGGGGGTGCAGGCCAATTTGCACTATCTGGAAAACCTCTTCGCCGACCCCGAAGCCGGGGTGCAGTTACCGGCTGCGGTGATTGTTGAAGTGGTGCAGGGCGAGGGCGGCGTGATTCCGGCCGACCTTGACTGGTTGCGCGGTTTGCGGCGCATCACCGAACAGGCTGGTGTGGCGCTGATCGTCGATGAAATCCAGAGCGGCTTTGCCCGCACCGGCAAGATGTTTGCCTTTGAGCATGCTGGCATTGTTCCCGATGTCGTGGTGTTGTCCAAAGCCATCGGCGGCAGCTTGCCGCTGGCCGTCGTGGTGTACCGCGAATGGCTCGACACCTGGTTGCCGGGTGCCCATGCCGGGACCTTCCGTGGCAACCAGATGGCGATGGCCGCAGGCTCGGCGGTGATGCGCTACCTGCAGGAGCACAACGTTGCTGCTCACGCGACGGCCATGGGTGAGCGCCTGAGCGAACACCTGCACATCCTGCAGCGTGACTTCGCGCAGTTGGGCGATATTCGCGGGCGCGGGCTGATGCTGGGTGTGGAACTGGTTGACCCGGCTGGCAAGCTTGATGCGCAGGGCCATCCACCGGCCTTTGGGCGCCTGGCGCCATTGGTGCAACGCGAATGCCTAAAGCGCGGGTTGATTCTGGAGCTGGGCGGACGTCAGGGCGCCGTGGTGCGCTTCTTGCCTCCGTTGATCATCACCGCCGCTGAAATCGATCAAGTGGCGGCCATTTTCGGCAATGCCATGGCGGCAGCCATCACCCGTTTGTAATTCCGGGCCGCGACCAATCGTTTGTTTCTTGTATTCCTTAACTGCACGGAGACCCGGACATGAGTTCAGTATTTGACCGCGATGACATCCTCTTCCAAGTGGTGGTTAACCACGAAGACCAATATTCGATCTGGCCCGATTACAAGGCCATTCCCGAAGGTTGGCGCGCCGTGGGCAAAAGTGGCCTCAAGCCTGAATGCCTGGCCTATATCGAAGAAGTCTGGACCGATATGCGGCCCTTGAGCCTGCGTCAGAAAATGGATGCAGTAACGACGCACTGACAATCACAGAGAAAAAAGCCAACACTCGGTTGGCTTTTTGTGGTTCTCATAAAGACCGATATTACCCTTGGCTCTTGTTCAGAACCTTGACGATAGCGTCGATATTGCCCTGCAATTCAGCCACCGGATCGGCGCCTTCAGCACCGATCACCACCAGTTCACTGCCACCTTCGGCAATCGCTGCCTTCACTGGCGCAGCCGGTTCACGATGGTCCAGCACCAGGGCCACGTCATTGTCCTTGAGGGTTTGGGTCAGTGCTTGCAGTGACTCGGGCGTCCAGCGCTCATCACCTTTGTGATCCACCTCGACCCGTTCCAGATTCAACCCGCCAATCAGATAATCCAGCCGGTCCGACAAGCTGACCACACTCAAGTTGTCAGCCTTGGCCAACTGCGCTTCGCTGTCAGCACTGAGTTTGAGCAGGCGCTGTTTGAGGGTCGCCAGATTGGTTTCGATTGTGCCCTTGGCTTGCGGCGCCAGGCGTACCAGATCGGCGGCGATTACATCTGCCATGCGCCCCATATTGTTACTGGTCAGCCAGGGCTGGCTGTTCAGGCCATCGATGTGCGCGCCTGGCTGCACGGCAATCCCCGGCAGGCTGCCGTCCACGGGGCGCGCCGCGTCCACTTCAACAATGCGGATATTGCTGCGCCGCGCCATCGGGTACAGCGGGTCGTCACTCCAGACCGAGCGCAGACCAATCACCGCGTCTGCGTTTGTGGCCAGCTTATGCAGGGCCGGGGCGCCGCGGCCACTGAAGTAGGCGCTTTGCCGACTGCCGGGCAGGTTGGCGGCTGCTGCGCGCTCCAGAGTCACGTTGCTGTCCTTGAGCAGTAACTCGCCCAGCCCGTAAGTGATCGGCAGGCTGGCGAGGATGCGTACCGGTTGCGTTGCTGAATCGGCGGCCAGTACTGAAGTGCCGAGCAGCCCGGTGATGGCCAGGGTTAGCGAGAGTTTGCGCAGAGTGAACATTTATCCAATATTCCCTTTCAGGCTGGGGACTACGCCCCGGGCGATGGCGGCAAGAGCGAAGGCGATACCGGCCATCAGAATGATTGCGGCGCCGGACGGAATCGGCAGGTCAAACACAATGGGCAGCAGGATGCCGCACAAGGTGCTGACTGTTGCGATCAACACCGAAATCCAGAAAAAGCCCTTCAGTGACTGGCTGAGCAAGCGTGCCGCCGCTGCTGGAATCACCAGCAGCGCGCCGACCAGAATTGCACCGATGACCTTGACTGCCGCCACGGTGATCAGCGTAACCAGAATTACAAACAGGTAATCCAGTGACTTCACCGCAACCCCGCGGACCGCGGCCAGTTGTGGATTGAAACTGGCCAGCATGATGCGGTTGTACAGCGGCAAACTGAGGCCCAGTACCAGCGCACCGACCACCGCCAGCACCAGCAAGTCGTTGCCGTTGACCGTCAACACCGAGCCGAACAGTACGTTTTCGAGGATATGCACGTTGATCTTGCCCGCCAGAATCAGCAGCAGGCTGGCACCCAGGGCCAATGACACCGACAGAAAAACCCCGATTAACGTATCCGGTGCCAGCCCGGTACGGTTGCGCAGGTAATTGAGCGAGATCCCGAACAGCAAGCAATAGCCGAAGAGGCTGCCATAAGGCCCGGTGTAGGGTTCACCCAGCAGGATGCCGATAGCTACGCCAGTCAGTGCGGCGTGGCCCACGGCTTCAGAGAAAAACGCAAAACGCTTGACCACCACCAGCGTGCCCAACCCGCCCAGCACCGGGCCAATCAGCAGCCCTGCGAGCAGGGCATTGACCACAAAACCGTAAGCCAGCACTTCGGGCAAATAGCCCGCAGAAGCCCAGCCCTGAACCATCAAACGGAACGCTTCGTAACTCATTAAAGGGCGCTCCCGTGAGCCTTGGGATGGGTTGAGAACAGCGTCAGCAAACGCTCGGGACTCAGGGTCTGCTCAGGCGGGCCGTCGAACAGTACCTGACGGTTGAGCCCGGTAACGCGTTCGGCCAACCGCTTGACGGCTGCCAGGTCGTGCTCGATCCAGACCACAGTGACCCCGGCCTGGCTCCAGTCGGTCAGCAAGCGTTCGAATACCCGCGCCCCGGCCTCGTCCAGCGCCGACATGGGCTCATCCAGCACCAGCAATTGCGGTGCCGGGATCAAACCCTGAGCCAGCAGCACACGCTGGCGTTCGCCACCGGACAGTGCGCCCATGCGGCGCTTGCGTTTGTCCTGCATGCCAACCCGCTCCAGCGCTTCGCCGATGGCCGGGGCCACCTTGCGCGACAGGCCCATAAAGGCAGGGCGGCGCTGACACATGGCGGCCATAAAATCATCCACGGTCATCGGCAGCCCGCGATCGAATTCCAGCGCTTGCGGCACATAGCCGATCAGCCCAGGTTCGCCGGGCCAGTTCAGGCACAGTCGACCCTGATGGGGCATTTGCCCCAGCAGCGTCTTGATCAGCGAGCTTTTACCGCCGCCATTAGGCCCGACCAGCGCATGCACGCTGCCGGGGCGGATGCTGAAGCTGACGTGATCCAGAATGGGCGTGCGGCCCAGGGTCAGCGAAACCTGATCAAACTCTACGCCGGGGCCGCAGACCTTTACTGACAATCGTTCAGCAGCAGTCATGCGCCGGCCTCCTGAATTGCCCTGACCACGGTATTGAGGTTGCCGGTCATTTCTTTTTCGTACTTGTCGGCGCTGTAGTCGCCATAGGAAATATGTGACAGCGGGTACAGCTTGACCCCGGACTCGCGCTGGATGGTCTCGACATAAGTGGAAGGGAAGTCCATCTCGGAGAAGATCACCTTCACGTCCAGTTCGCGCAGTTGGTCGATGGTTTTTTTCAGCTGGCTGGGGCTCGGTTCGATGCCGTGGGCCGGTTCAACCACTGCGGTGACTTCCAGGCCGAATTCACGCAGCAGGTAGTCGTAAGCTGCGTGTACCGTGGCTACGCGCAGGTCGGCGTTGGGTGCCTGGGTCAACTTGGCCAAGGCATCGGCGCGCATTTGGCGCAAGCGCTTGCCGTAGGCGCGGGCATTGGCGGTGTAGGTCTTGGCGTTGGCCGGGTCCAGCTTGCCCAGTTCGCGGGCAATGTTGTTGACCTGAGCAATCGAGGCGCTGATCGACAGAAAGGTGTGCGGGTTGACCACCTTGCCCGCGCCACGTGCCGCGTTGCCGGTGGCAGCCAGCAGCGGAACATTGCGGTTGGCCTCAATCACCGGGATATCCGGCTTTTCGCTGGCCTCGATCATGCGGTCGGCAAAGTCATCATGGCCGACGCCATTGAGCACGATCACATCCAGAGTGCCGATGCGCTTGATGTCCTCGGCGCGTGGCTCATAGGCGTGGGGGTTGAAGCCTGCAGGAATCAGCGGCACCACTTCGGCCTTGTCGCCGACAATATTGGCCACGTAGCTGTAGTAAGGGTGCAAGGTGATACCGATGCGCAACGGCTTGGCCAGCGGTGTCGGGGTGTCGGCATGCACCAGTGGTGACAGGCAAGCGGCAAACAGGGCGGCCAGCAACAAGGTGCGGCGACGCACAACAGATGAAATCGACATGGCGAGCAGTCTTCTCTCAGGTCAAGCGGTGGGTTCAGTGCCGATGCTGACGAGTCACTCCAGCATCGAATTGCGCGATCACTTGCTGCCAGCCACTCTGGTTCAGGGCCGCATCGCTCAGATCAACGGGTGGGCTGACGGCATGTTGGCGGTTGAGCCAGATGTCCGGTTGATCCGCGATACGCATCAAAAACGAGCCCGCCACTTCGGGGTTAGGGCTCACTCCCAGATACGCCTGCTGGCCCAGCAACTGCCAGGCATGGTTGCCACGGCTGACTGAGCTGGCATCGCTGGCGAAGGGTGCGAAGCCTTCTTCGGCCAGTTGTGCTGGTTGGGGCAGGGTGCTGGACTCTTCGCGCAGCAACTGGATCTCGTCCAGGGTGACCCGCAAGTCGGCGTAGATGCCTTGCTCGGCCGCGGTCAGGTCGCGTCGCGCATCCAGTTGATGGGTGGCCACCGAGGTCACTTCCTGGGATTCATGACGCCAGGCCACCACGGAACCGGCCACCGTCAGAATCAGCAGGCACAACAGCAACACATACAGGGTTTCATGCCCGGCCCCGGCCGGGCGCACGACTTGAGTACTCATGGGGCCTCGATATCGGCTTGGTCAATCTCTACGATATGACCGGGGCCTGCGTCGAACAGCACATAAAACTCAGAATCCGGGCGTTTGAAGGTCATGGTCGAGTCCGCTCCCAGCTTGCCGGGCACCAGGATGGTTTCGTCGTAGCCGATGACGTCCAGGGTCACCCCTGGTGCGCCGCTGCCATCGGAAAACCCGCCGGTGCAACGGATTTGCCCGTCTTCGACAGCCTTGCACTCACACATCGGGTTGTGGGCTAGTGCCTGACCGCAAAAACCGATCAATGCAAACAGTCCTGCCGCCAAGGCAGGTTGTTTAAACAGGCGCGAACTCATGGCTTGCCTCCTTGTTTGGTCAGCCAGGCCACGGTTGTCGGTGATGCCTGACTCAGGGGAATGGATGCCTGATGCATGGAACCGTCCCACCCTTCAAGGGTGATCCACAGTTCTGCGTCGGCCTTGGTGCGCTCAGGAATTGGCAGGGTGGCGCCCATGCGGTACGGCGTGCCGAAAAAAATCACCCCGGCGGCGCGCAGACTGCGCGGCTTGCCGATACGCAGATAGGCGGCCTTGACCTGATCGATACAGGTGTCGCACAGGGCCGCGTTAAAGCTCTTCATGTACCCGGCCGGGCCGTCGGGGCGTGGGGCCTCGTTGCGCAACTCGGCCAGTTGCAGGCTCCAGGGGCCGACCTGCACGGTGCCGATGTCTCGCTCGCCCAAGCCGCTGTCACCACGAAACAGCGAAGCATCGGCAAAGTACTTGGGCATAAAGCCCAGCGGCACCAGCAATAGCAGGATGTTTATGTGAAAGCGCCATTTGTGCCACAGCCTGCTCAGGCTGGACGCTGGCTGTGCAGCCACTGCCTTGCTCATACATTGACCTCTTCGGGCTGTGGGCTATGCGCCGTAACGGTCTGGGTTTTTGGCGCACGCTTGGGTTTTTCACTGCGTTTGAGGGCGTTGGCGGTGGCCAGGGCGGTGCGCTTGGTCCAGATCAGCAAGCCGCTCAAGACCATCATGCTCAGGATCAAACCGAAGAAGAACCAGATCAGCTTGACCCACAATCCGCCAAAATCACCGGTGTGCAGCGGGCGCATCGACTCGGTGACCAACTCCAGCCCGGAGCGGTCGGCGATCATCCGCGAGCCTTCAATTGCGCCGTTGTAGGGGTTGATCTCGGCGGTCTGGAACAACAACGGATACCAGCCGGGACCGCCGACTTCGATATGGCCGTAGGCATTGCTTGGCAGGCTGACAAAGCTCGCTTCCAGCCCCGGGATGTTTTCGGCTGCAATCTTGACTGCCTGATCGAGGCTGATCTGCGGCGCGGGTTTGCCGTCCGGCATGATCGGCACATCCTGGCGCGCCACAACGGGCGGGTTACCTGCGGTTGAAATGGAAATCTGGTTATCGAACATAAAGGCCTGAATCAGGAACCACAGGCCGGTGATAGAAATTACCGCGATAAACCAGATCGACCAGATGCCGCACAGACGATGGAAATCGCCCCAGAAAATCCGCGCACCGTGCTTGAAGCGCAGGTTGGGTTTGAAAAAACCTTTCCAGAACTTCTTGTAGACCACCAATCCGGTAACCAGCGATGCCAGCAAAGGCAAGCCGAGGAATGACACCAGATACCAGCCCCAACTGTAGCCATTGGTAAAGGGCACCAGCCACCAGCCGTGCAGGGCGCGGGTAAAGGCCTTGAAGTCGAAGCTTGGGCTTTCACCCTGAATTGCCCCGGTGTAAGGGTTGATATACAGCGCTGGCGAGCGGCCGTCCGGGTACACCACATCGGCTACCAGGGCAAAATGCGACTCGTCCGGACGGCTGATCGACTGCACGGCCAGTGTCGGTTCGGCCTTGTGAATGGCACTGAGCACTTGCTCATAAGTCAGCAGTGGCGCGTCATCCGACGGCTGAGTGGCACGAGCCTCGGGGGTGGCCAGCCACACAATCTCCTGGCTGACCACCGCCAAGGTACCGGTCACACAGACAATCAACACAAAGAACCAGATAGGCAGCGTCAACCAGCTGTGCACCAGAAACCAGAGTTTAGAACGGGACTTTTTGGACATGGGGAACGGCAAACTCGCGGCTGGGCGGGTGTCTAATCGCCATTGAGAAGCGATTGCTTATCCATGTAGGACGAATGAGACGTTCAAAACCCGAAGCCAGAGTTGTAAAAAAATGTTTCGCACCCCGTATGCCTGCAGCCGTTGATGCAGGAACGAGGCTGCGTTCACCCCAACGACTGCCCCAGTTTCCAGTACCCCATAAAGGTCAGCCCCTTGCGGTCCATGCCGCACTCATTGACGAAAAACCTTCTTATCGCCATCACAGCCGTCGATTCCCCGGCCACCCAGGCATAAAAGTCGTTGTGTTTGGCGCTCGCCCGTTCCCATAGGCGCTGGTTGTCCAGGTCAAGTTCTTGCAGCGCCGCGCAGCCTTGAGCTTGTCTGCGCCGGGGCGGCAGGCTGGCCAGTTCGCGGGCGGCGAGGAGCATGCCGTCGCCGTGTTGTTTGCCCAGACTGGCGCGGGGTAGCCAGTGGACTTTGGCGTTAAGGCCGCAGACCAAAGGCAGGCAGTCAGACTCTTCGGGTACTTCGACAAAGGCTTGTACCTGGGGCGGGTCGGGGTGATGTGCAAGTTGTTCAAGGATCCCGGCAATCGCCGGGAGGGCGGTTTCGTCGCCGATCAACAGCACTGTGCGCACGCCCTGAGGTGGTTGCCATTCATAACCACCGGGGTCCTCTTGGCAGGCGCCGTTGGGAGCGATGATTTGCAGTTGATCGCCGATCTCGGCTTGCAGCGCCCAGCGCGAGGCGGGGCCGGTTTCGCCGTGCAGGACAAAGTCGATGTCCAGCTCGGCCGATTCCACGCGCAGGTCGCGAATGGTGTAAGTGCGCATGGGTGGGGTCTGTTCGGAACCAAGGTCGCGTATGTGTGCTCGCCAGTCGCCCTGCTTGGGCAGGTTGGGAGCGATACCGTCGACGCTCGGGAAGAAAAGTTTGACCCGCTGGTCCGGTGCCAGGGTGCGCATAAGTGCCACATCGCTGCCGCTGAACACAAAACGCATCAGCGACGGACTCAAGGCAATTCGATGCTTGAGCTGGATATCGAACACCTGGTAAGCGGTGGGTTTATTGAGTCGATTACGCAGGTTTTGTACCAGAGAGGTGACGGCGGACATAACAGCACCTTAGTGAACAGGAGTCGTTTATATAACGACTAGTCGGAGCCTGAATTTAACGGCGACTTGTAGCCGCTGAGGCGCGCAGGTGAACCAAGCGGTTTAGCGAGAGCCCTTCGCTAGTGCTTGACCGGGAGCAGAGTATCTACAGAGATACTTCAAGCGTGGGAGCGAGCCTGCTCGCGAATGTTCTTTGCGAGCAGGCTCGCTCCCACTGGGGGCTTGACCTAGAACAGAGTATCTACAACTTTCGGGTGTTGGTGTGTTCGCGGTGTCCCTTGCCTGTTTCTGTCAAAAGCGGCAGGTTAATTTTCCCCTGACTTCATCCGTTCCGTAGGGATAGCCGAGCCAACGCTCGATAGCCAACACGTACGGAAGAAGTCAGATGAATGCTGAGAAGTCCCTCAAACTTGCCCGCCGATTCATCGAGTTACCGCTGGAAAAACGCCGGTTATTCCTCGACGGTCTGCGGGCTGAAGGGATCGACTTTTCGCAGTTTCCGATTCCCGCCGATGTGCCCGCAACCGACCGTCAGTCGTTGTCGTATGCGCAGCGGCGCATGTGGTTTTTATGGCAACTCGACCCCCACAGTGGTGCATATAACCTGCCGGGCGCGGTACGCCTGACCGGCGCGCTGGATAGCGCCGCGCTGGAGCAGGCCTTTGCCCACCTGGTGCAGCGCCACGAAACCCTGCGCACGGTGTTTCGTCAAAATCCCGATGACAGCCTCGAACAGGCGCCGCTCACGGTTCCCCTCCAGGTCGAGCAGCTGGATTTCAGCCTGCTGCCCGTCATTGAGCGTGAACAGGCGGTCGCGGCCGAGGCTCAGCGCCAATCGCTGCAACCCTTTGATCTGGCCAACGGCCCGCTGTTGCGAATCAAGCTGCTCAAGCTCGCCCCACAGGAGCATGTACTGCTGCTGACCTTGCATCACATCGTGTCTGATGGCTGGTCGATGAATGTGTTGATCGACGAATTTATCCGCAGCTATGACGCTTTCGAGCGCGGCGAGTTGCCCGCGCTGGCTCAGTTGCCGATTCAATACAGCGATTACGCGTTGTGGCAACGCCGTTGGCTGCAGGCCGGTGAGCAGGCCCGGCAACTGGAATACTGGCAGTCACGGCTCGGTGACGAGCATCCTGTCATGGCCTTGCCCACGGATTATCCGCGCCCGGCGATGCCGAGTTATCGCGGCACCCGGTATGAATTTGCGGTTGCCCCGCAACTGGTCGAGCAATTGCGCGCCTTGGCGCAACAACACAATGTCACCCTGTTTATGCTGCTGTTGGGCGCGTTCAATATCCTCCTGCACCGCTACAGCGGCCAGGACGATCTGCGGGTCGGGGTGCCGATTGCCAATCGTAACCGGCGCGAGGTCGAGGGGCTGATCGGGTTTTTCGTCAATACCCAAGTGCTGCACACACAACTCAATGCCCAGACCTCGGTGGCCGAGTTGCTGGGCGCGGTGAAAGAGACCGCGCTCGGCGCCCAGGCACATCAGGAATTACCCTTCGAGCAACTGGTTGAGGCGCTCAAGCTTGAACGTAACCTGAGTCATAACCCGCTGTTCCAGGTGATGTACAACCACCAGCCGCAGGTCGCGGATATCGATACGGTGAATACCGCCTCCGGCCTGAAGTTGAGCCTGGTGGAGTGGGAAGGGCGTACCACCCAATTTGACTTGAGCCTGGATACTTACGAAAAAGCCGGCCAGCTGCACGCTGCCCTGACCTACGCCAATGACCTGTTTGACGGTGCGACCATCACCCGCATGGCTGGGCATTGGAGCAACCTGCTGCGAGCGCTGGTAGACAACCCTGAACGCCGGGTTGGCGAGTTGCCGATGCTCGATGCCAGCGAGTGGCAGACCCAGGTCCATGACTGGAACCGCACCCAGGTCGCTTACCCGACCCATACCTGCCTGCAGCAATTGATCGAAGCGCAGGTCGAGCGTACGCCGAATGCCATAGCCCTGGTGTTTGGCACGCAGTCCATGACCTTTGCGCAACTCAATGCTCGCGCCAACCAGCTTGCCAATCTGTTGCGCGAGCAGGGCGTGGGCCCGGACGTGCTGGTGGGTATCGCGCTGGAACGCTCGCAGGAGATGGTGGTGGGTTTGCTGGCGATCCTCAAGGCCGGTGGCGCCTACGTGCCGCTGGACCCGGAGTACCCGCAAGAGCGGCTGGCGTACATGATCGACGACAGCGCCATTGCGCTGTTGCTGACCCATAGCCGCTTGCTGGCGACGCTACCGGTGGCCGATGTGAAGGTCATCACTGTCGATCAACCTTCGGGTTGGCTGGACGACTACAGCGCCAGCAATCTCAACCTGGCCCAGGATTCGCAACACCTCGCCTACGTGATCTACACCTCGGGTTCTACCGGGCGCCCCAAAGGTGCGGGCAACACGCATGCGGCGCTGGTCAACCGCCTGTGCTGGATGCAGCAGGCTTACGCTCTGGGGGCAGACGATGCCGTGCTGCAAAAGACCCCGTTCAGTTTTGACGTGTCGGTGTGGGAGTTTTTCTGGCCGCTGCTCACCGGGGCCCGGTTGGTAGTAGCCCAGCCCGGCGAACACCGCGAACCGCTGCGCCTGATCGAGACCATTCGTCAGCAGCGCATCACTACGCTGCATTTTGTGCCGTCGATGTTGCAGGCGTTTATTCACGAAAGTGCAGTCGAGCACTGCACCAGCCTGCGCCGGATTGTCTGCAGTGGTGAAGCATTACCGGTGGACGCCCAGCAACAGGTGTTCGCCAAACTGCCCGCTACCGAGTTGTACAACCTGTATGGGCCGACCGAAGCCGCCATCGACGTGACGCACTGGACCTGCCTGGAGGAAGGCGCAGCCAGCGTGCCGATTGGTTTGCCGATTGCCAACCTGCGCACCTGTGTCCTCGACGCGAATCTGTCGCCCGTGGCGCTGGGGGTTGCCGGTGAACTGTACCTGGGCGGTGCTGGATTGGCCCGCAGTTACCATCGACGGCCGGCCCTGACCGCCGAGCGCTTTGTGCCGTGCCCGTTCAACCAGGGCGAGCGCCTGTATCGCACCGGTGATCTGGTTCGGCAGCGGGTGGACGGGGTGATTGAGTATCTGGGGCGCCTCGACCACCAGGTCAAGTTACGTGGCTTGCGCATTGAACTGGGGGAAATCGAAGCGCGTCTGGTCGAGCACGCAGCAGTGCGCGAAGCCGTGGTGCTGGTGCTCGATGGCAAGCAACTGGTGGCGTATGTGGTACTGCAAGATCCATTGCAGGCCGGCTGGCAGGCCGCACTCAGCGCGCACCTGCAACTCGCGTTGCCGGAATACATGGTACCCGGCCTCTGGCTCAGCCTTGAGCGCTTGCCGCTGTCGGCCAACGGCAAGCTGGAGCGCAAAGCCCTACCGCGCCCGGACCTCAGTGCGCTGCAACAAGGCTATGCCGCACCGGCCTGCGAGCTGGAGCAGCGCTTGGCCGATATCTGGCAAAACGTACTGGGCGTGGCGCAGATTGGCGTGGATGACAACTTCTTCGCCCTGGGCGGTGACTCGATTATCTCGATTCAAGTTGTCAGCCGAGCTCGTCAGGCCGGGATCGCGTTCAGCCCGCGAGATCTGTTCCAGCATCAGACCATTCGCAGCCTGGCCCGGGTCGCTGAGCTGAGCCAGCAAACCAGCATCGATCAGGGGCTCGCCAGTGGCGCTGTGGCATTGGCACCCGTGCAGCAGTGGTTTTTTGCGCAGCCAATGCCTCAACGTCACCACTGGAACCAGTCGCTGCTGCTGCACCCGCGTCAGCCGCTTGAGGGCGCTGTGCTGGAGCTGGCGCTGCGCTCGTTGCTGACGCATCACGATGGTCTGCGCTTGCGCTTCGAACAGCGCGACGGTCAGTGGCAGCAGGCCTATGCCGAACTGCCGACGGACAGCCTGCTGTGGCACCGGCAGGTGACTGGTGTGCAAGAACTCAATGCGCTATGCGAACAGGCTCAGCGCAGCCTTGACCTGCAACAGGGCCCGCTGCTGCGCGCGCTGTTGGTGGACATGCCCGATCACAGTCAGCGCCTGTTGCTGGTGGTCCATCACCTGGTGGTGGACGGCGTATCGTGGCGTGTATTGCTGGAAGATCTGCAGCAGTTTTATAGCGCTCCGAGCCAGCCGCCGCAGGCCAAGACCAGTGCCTATCAGGCCTGGACTGCACGCCTGCAAGGCGAGGCTTTGGCACGGGTCGATGAGTTGGCCTGGTGGCAGGCGCAGTTGGCCGGTGCCTGCAGCGACTTGCCCTGTGACCGTCCTGACGCGGGTTTGCAAAACCGCCACGGGCGCAAGCTGGAGCTCAAACTCGATGCCGAACTTACCCGCCAGTTGTTGCAAGTGGCCCCTGCAACCTATCGCACCCAGGTCAACGATTTGTTGCTGACGGCGTTGGCACGGGTGATTGGCCGCTGGAGTGGGCAGGCCAGCAGCTTGATTCAGCTCGAAGGCCACGGTCGAGAACAGCTGTTCGATGACCTCGATCTGTCGCGCACCCTGGGCTGGTTTACCAGCCTGTTCCCGGTACAACTGACTGCGCAAGGTGACTTCGGCACCTCGATCAAATCGATCAAGGAGCAACTGCGCAGTGTTCCGAACAAGGGCGTCGGTTACGGCCTGTTGCGCTACCTGGCAGGTGATGAGGTGGGCGCGCAGTTGGCGGGTTTGGCCACGCCGCGCATCACCTTCAACTACATGGGGCAGTTCGACCGTCAGTTTGACGAGCAGGCGCTGTTCGCCCCGGCCGCTGAAAGTGCCGGGTTGGCACAGGACGAAAACGCGCTGCTGGCCAACTGGCTGAGCATCGAGGGGCAGGTCTACGGCGGCGAACTGAGCCTGCAATGGAGCTACAGCCAGCAGATGTTCGATGATGCGACGGTGCAGGCGCTGGTTGACGATTACCGGCACGAGCTCAGCGCTCTAATCGAACACTGCGTGGGCTGTGAGGCGGGCGGCATGACCCCGTCGGACTTCCCTCTGGCATCGTTGACCCAGGCACAACTGGACAACCTCAAGGTGCCTGCCAGCGCCATTGAGGATATTTACCCACTGTCGCCGATGCAGCAGGGCTTGCTGGTGCACACCCTGCTGGAACCGGGCTCGGGTATCTATTTCATGCAGGACCGTTACATCATCGACAGCGAAATCGACCTGCCGCGCTTTACGGCTGCCTGGCACGCCGTAGTCCAGCGTCACGATGCACTGCGCGCTTCGTTCAGCCTCGACGAAGACGGCCAGATGCTGCAAATCATCCACCGCGATGCTGCGCCTAAAGTGCAACTTCACGACTGGACCGAACGCCCGCAGGCTGAGCACGAAGCGGCGTTGCAAGCGCTGCTGGCCGAGGACCGGGCGCAGGGTTTCGATCTGCTTAACAGCCCACCGTTCAGCTTGCGCCTGATCCGCCGCAGCGCAGGGCATTACTGGTTTATCCTCAGCAACCACCACATCCTGATCGATGCCTGGTGCCGCTCGCTGTTGCTGCAAGACTTCTTCACCCTTTACAGCGGCCAGCACAGCCTGCCGCCCGCGGCGCGTTATCGCGACTTTATCCAGTGGCTGCAAGAACAGGGTGAGAGCGCTGCGCTGAATGCCTGGACGGTTGAGCTGGAAGGTTTTGAACAACCCACGCCGTTGCCGTTCGACCGCCCTGTGCGCCGCCAGGGCGGGTTCTCCGAGATCGGCGATTGCTACGCCGACCTTGAACCGGCGCAGGGCCGTGCCTTGCGTGAACTGGCGCAGCGTTATCAGCTGACCGTCAACACCCTGACTCAGGCTGCCTGGGCGCTGGTTTTGCAGCGTTACAGCGGGCTGGATCAAGTGTTGTTCGGCGTGACGGTGGCTGGTCGCCCGATCAATCTTGCGCAAATGCAGGACACCGTGGGCCTGTTTATCAACAGCATCCCGTTACGTGTGCGCTTGCCTCGCGCCGGGCAAAGCGTCAGCGTGCAAAGTTGGTTGCAAGACTTGTTCGAGCACAACCTGGCGCTGCGCGAACACGAGCATTTGCCGCTGCTGAAGATTCAGGCATGCAGCGGGCTGGAAAAAGGCCAGTCGATTTTCGACAGCCTGTTCGTCTACGAAAACGCCCCGGTAGAAAGCGCGGTGGTCAGCGGTGCGCAGCAGATCAGCGCCAGGTCCGACAGCGCCCGCACTCACACCAATTACCCGATGACGGTGGTGGTGTACCCCGGCGATGCGCTGGGCTTGCACTTGTCTTACGACAAACGCTTCTTCGATGAGGCTACGGTCGAGTGCTTGCTGGCGGATTTCAAGCGCCTGCTGTTGGCGATTGGCGAGCATGCCGATGGCCAGTTCGCCGACCTGCCGGTGGTCGACGCCGCCGAACGTAGGCAACTGTTGCAGGCCGGTAACCAGACCGCCCGCGACTACCCGCTGGATCAAGGGTATGTACGCCTGTTTGAGGCGCAACTGGCGGCGCACCCTGACCGCGTGGTCGCCACCTGTCTTGAGCAACGCTGGACCTATCGCGAGCTGGACACCCGGGCCAATCGTCTTGCTCAAGCGTTGATCGCAGCCGGTATCGGCGTCGACCAACCGGTTGCGCTGCTGGCCGAGCGCAGCCTGGAGCTGCTGGGCATGATGCTTTCCAGCTTCAAGGCTGGCGCGGCTTACCTGCCGCTGGACCCGCAGTTGCCGCAGCAACGTCTGCTGGATCTGCTGCAACTGGGGCGGGTTCCGGCGCTGGTGGCCAGTGCTGCCTGTGGTGAACAGGCGCAGGCTTTGCTTGCGCTGCTGGCGCCTGAACAGCGGCCCCTGCTGTTGATCTGGGATGAGGTGCAAACCGCGGGCGGCTCTTGCGCCCAACCGCAGATCTACAGCGCGCCGAATAATCTGGCCTATGTGATCTTCACCTCGGGCTCGACCGGCACCCCCAAAGGGGTGATGGTCGAGCAGGCCGGAATGCTCAATAACCAATTGAGCAAGCAACCGTATCTGCACCTGACTGGCGCTGATGTTATTGCCCAAACCGCGTCCCAGAGTTTCGATATTTCGGTATGGCAGTTCCTTGCCGCGCCGCTGTTTGGCGCCCAGGTCGATATCGTGCCCAACGCCATCGCCCACGATCCGGCAGCGTTGTTGGCCCATGTGGCGGCGCGGGGCATCAGCGTTCTCGAGAGCGTGCCGTCACTGATCCAGAGCCTGCTCGACGAACCACAGGGTTCGCTCGCTGCACTGCGCTGGATGCTGCCAACCGGCGAAGCCATGCCGCCGCAACTGGCGCGGTGCTGGTTGCAGCGCTATCCGCAGATCGGTCTGGTCAACGCCTACGGCCCGGCGGAATGCTCGGACGATGTGGCACTGTTTCGGGTCGATGCTGCTTCGGTCGATGGCGCATATCTGCCGATTGGCCTGGCCACCGACAACAACCGTCTGTATGTGCTCGATGGCGGTTTGCAGCCCGTACCAACCGGTGTGGTGGGCGAGTTGTATGTGGCGGGTACTGGCGTGGGGCGCGGCTATTTCAGCGATCCGGCGCGCAGTGCGGCGGTGTTTATGCCCAACCCTTACGCGCAACAACCGGGCGAGCGCCTGTACCGTACCGGCGACCTGGCGCGGCGCCGCGCCGACGGTCAGCTGGAATATGTGGGCCGCATCGACCAGCAGGTAAAAGTGCGTGGTTTTCGCATTGAGCTGGGTGAAATCGAATCCCGTCTGCGCGAGCTGGATGGTGTGCGCGAAGCCGCGGTGGTGGTGCAGGAAGGTCCGACCGGCAAGGCGTTGGTCGCCTTTGTGGTGGCCGACGACGAGGCGCCGCACTGGAGCCAGTTGCGCGAGCAGCTCAAGGCCGGGCTCAAGTCCCGCTTGCCCGACTATATGGTGCCGCTGCAATGGCAGGTGCTGGACAGCCTGCCGCTCAATGCCAACGGTAAGGTCGACCGCAGGGCGTTGCCCCAGGCGGGTGACTGGCAACGCGAGGTGATTGCCCCGCTGGCCGGGATCGAAACCCGGATTGCCGCCATCTGGCAGCAGGTGTTGAAACTCGATGCAGTGGGCCGCGACGACAATTTCTTCGAGCTGGGCGGGCATTCATTGCTGGTCGCGCAAGTGGTGTCCCGCGTGCGTCAGCAATTGAATATCGAACTGCCCCTGAGCAGCCTGTTTGAAACCGCCAGCCTCAGCGACTTTGCCAGCCGTTGTGCGGCGCAACCGCCAACTGTCAGCCAGCCGCCATTGCGCCCGCTGGTTGGCGGCCAAGCAGATGTGTTGTCGTATGCGCAACAGCGCCAGTGGATCCTCTGGCAGCTTGACCCGGACAGTGCGGCGTACAACATTCCCGCAGCGCTACGGCTTAAAGGTGCGCTCAATCGTGATGCACTGCTGCGCAGTTTCAATGACCTGCAGGCACGCCACGCAACCCTGCGTACTACCTTCTCCCAGGATGGCGAACAGGCCCGTGGCGTGCTGCACGCCAGTTTGCCGTTGGCCTTGCGTGAGTTGATCCTCGATACCGTCAGTGAGGCGCAGATTGAAGCCCTGGTCAGCGAAGAAATGCGCCAGCCGTTCGACCTGCGCCACGGTCCGCTGCTGCGCGTGTTGCTGCTCAAGGTCGCGGCCGATGAGCATGTGCTGGTGCTGACTGTGCACCATATCGCCGCTGATGGCTGGTCGATGCAGGTGATGGTCGATGAGTTCAGTGCACTGTATGTGGCCCATGTTCAGGGGCAGGCACCGAACCTGGCGCCGCTGGTTGTGAGCTACGCCGATTACGCGGCATGGCAGCGCAACTGGCTGCAGGGAGGCGAGGGCGAACGCCAGTTGAATGCCTGGCGCGAAAAGCTCGGCACTCATCACGCGCCGCTGGAACTGGGCAGTGAGCTGACCCGCCCGGCGATTCGCAGCGAGCGCGGCGCACGTATC
Source organism: Pseudomonas fragi (assembly GCF_025426255.1). GTDB lineage: Bacteria > Pseudomonadota > Gammaproteobacteria > Pseudomonadales > Pseudomonadaceae > Aquipseudomonas > Aquipseudomonas kulmbachensis. Next base: position 1,847,790 of record NZ_CP104861.1, read on the forward strand.
GAATTGACGGTTGAACCGCAATTGGCCAGCCAATTGCGGCAGTTGGCTCAGCAGCAAAATGTGACCCTGTTCATGTTGCTGCTGACCAGTCTGCAAACGCTTTTGCATCGCTACAGTGGTCAGTCGGCAATCAGTGTTGGCGTGCCGAACGCCGGGCGGGGCCGGATCGAAACCGAAGGCCTGATCGGCTTCTTTATCAATACCCAGGTGCTGCGCGCCGAGATCGACGGTCAGCAAACCTTTGCCAGCCTGTTGCAGCAGGTCAAACAAACGGCGCTATGGGCGCAGGCGCATCAGGAACTGCCGTTCGAGCAACTGGTAGAGGCACTGCAACCGCAGCGCAGCCTCAGCCACACGCCGCTGTTCGACGTGCTGTTCAACCATCAACGCCAGGTCGGTGACAGTGTTGAACGCACGCTGCCGGGCTTGACCGTGCAACGCATGGACTGGCAACAGCACAGCGCCCAGTTCGATCTGGCACTGGACACCGAAGAGCAGGGCGAGCAACTGCACGCCAGCCTGACCTATGCCAGCGATGTGTATGACCCTGCCACTATCGAACGTCTGGCCGGGCACTGGTTGAACCTGTTGCGCGCCGTGGTGCGTGAGCCGCAACAACGTATCGCTGGGTTGCCGATGCTTGATGAAGTCGAGCAGCAGGCGCTGATCGCGCAGTGGAACCCGCAGGTGCTGAGCCAGCCGCTGGCGCCGAATCTGCATCAAATGTTTGAGGCGCAAGTGGCCTTGCAACCTCAGGCCGTGGCGCTGCGCTGCGACGGCGATTCGCTGAGCTATGGCGCGCTTAACGCGCAGGCCAATCGCCTGGCGCACAAGTTGCGCGAACTGGGAGTGGGTGCGGAAGTACGGGTGGGGATTGCCACCGAGCGATCCATGGCGCTGGTGGTCGGGGTGTTGGCGATTCTCAAGGCCGGAGGTGCTTATGTGCCGCTCGACCCGCAATACCCTGCGGAGCGCTTGAGTTACATGATTGAAGACAGCGGCATTCAACTGCTGCTGACCCAGGAACATCTGCTGGAAAACCTGCCGCCACGGGTCGGGGTACAGGCCTTGTGCATGGAGCATCTGGGGCTGGATGCCTTTAGCCCCGAAAACCTGAGCAACCTCACGCAGCCCGATAACCTGGCCTATGTGATTTACACCTCGGGCTCAACCGGTCGGCCCAAAGGCGCACTGCTTAGCCATGCCAACGTCACTCGTTTGCTGGGCGCCACGGCAGATCAATTCGGGTTTGGCCCGAGTGATGTGTGGACGCTGTTCCACTCTTATGCGTTCGATTTTTCGGTTTGGGAGCTGTTTGGTGCGCTGTGTACCGGCGGTCGTCTGGTGATCGTGCCGTATTACATCAGCCGTGAACCTGAGGTGTTTCACCGGTTGCTGTGTGATGAACACGTGACGGTGCTCAACCAGACACCTACAGCCTTCCGGCAACTGCTGCCGATTGCCTGCAGCAGCCCGCACCCGCTGGCGTTGCGTTGGGTGATCTTCGGTGGCGAGGCGCTGCAAGCGTCGAGCCTGCGTCCGTGGTACGAACGCTTCGGTGATCGGCAAACCACGTTGGTGAACATGTACGGCATCACCGAAACCACGGTGCATGTGACGTACCGCGCCATCAGCCCGACTGATCTCGATGCCAGGGTGCAAAGCCCGATTGGTCGTCCGCTCAGTGACCTCAGCTGGTACTTGCTCGACAGCCAGTTGCAACCGGTGGCTGCGGGTTGCGCGGGTGAGCTGTATATCGCCGGGGCTGGGCTGGCGCGTGGGTATCACGGCCGCGCCGGGTTGACGGCCGAACGCTTTGTGCCAAGTCCGTTTGAACCGGGCACGCGGCTGTATCGCAGTGGCGATCTGGCTCGCCAGCGGGCCGATGGCAATATCGACTATCTGGGGCGGGCCGACCAGCAAGTGAAGATTCGCGGTTTCCGTATCGAACTGGGGGAAATCGAAGCCTGCCTCAAGCAGCAAGTCGGCGTCAGCGACGCGGTGCTGAGCGTGTATCAAGAGCAACTGTGCGCCTATGTGGTGGCCGACCAGCCCCCTGCTGACCCGCTGGCCTGGCGCGAGCAATTGCGTGCTGTGCTCAAGGGCGAGCTGCCGGATTACATGGTGCCCACACATTGGTTGCTGCTCGATGCGCTGCCACTGACCGGCAACGGCAAGCTTGATCGTAACGCCTTGCCGCTGCCCGACGCCGAACACTGGCAACGGCCTTACACCGCCCCCGTGGGTGAACTGGAAACGCAATTGGCGGCAATCTGGGCCAGCGTGCTGGAAGTCGAGCGGGTGGGGCGTCACGACAACTTCTTTGAATTGGGCGGGCATTCGCTGCTCGCGGCCCAGGCCAGCGCCAGGGTCGAACTGCAACTGGGCATCGAGTTGGCGCTACGGGCGCTGTTCGAAGCCGCTGACCTTCAAGCCTATGCCGCTCTGGCACAGGCGCAAACGCCTGCGGATAACGATGTTCGTCTGAGCGCACTTGAGTCGCTGCTCGACGAGATGGAGATCAACTGATGGAAAACTCTACCGCCTGGCGCATTGCCAACCGTTTCGCCAGCCTCGCGCCGCAGCAGCGTCGCGACTTTCTGCAAAAAATGCAGGAGCAGGGTGTCAGCTTCGGCCAGTTGCCGATACCGCTGACCGCACCTGCCGCTGAACCGTGCGAGCTGTCTTATGCCCAGCAACGCCAGTGGTTCCTGTGGCAACTTGACCCCGAAGGTGCGGCCTATCACATCCCGGCGGCCCTGCGTTTGCGCGGCGCGCTGAATGTGCCAGCGTTGCAGCACAGCTTCGATGCGTTGCTGGAACGCCATCACAGCCTGCGCAGCGTGTTTATTGAAACCGAAGGTCGGGTTCTCCAGCAGTTGCAAACCCCTACCGACCTTTCACTGACTTTGACCCAGCATGATCTGCGTGATCAGCCCCAGGCCGAACGCCTGAACATGGCCATGCAACTGCTGGAGCTGGATATAGCCCGGCCGTTTGATCTGCAACACGGCCCGTTGTTGCGAGTCAGCCTGTTGCAACTGGACGCCGACGATCATGTGCTGGTGCTGACCTTGCACCATATTGTTGCTGACGGCTGGTCGATGGGGGTACTGGTCGACGAGTTCTCGCAGCTGTACGCGGCCCATGTCCAGGGCAAGCCCCTTGAGCTACCCGCCCTGGCGATCCAGTACAGTGATTACGCGTTGTGGCAGCGCCGCTGGATGGAAGCCGGTGAGCTGGAGCGCCAGTTGGACTGGTGGCGCGGGCAATTGGGCAGCGAGCAGCCGGTGCTGGAGTTGCCCGGCGACCGTTCGCGCCCGGCGCAGCCCACGCAGCAGGGGGCGCGGCTGGACTTTGCACTGCCACCGGCGCTGGCCAAAGGCTTGATGAGCCTGGCCCGCCAGCGTGGCGTGACCCCGTTCATGCTGTTGCTGGCCAGCTTTCAGGTGTTGCTGCACCGCTACAGCGGTCAGACAGACCTGCGCATCGGCGTGCCGGTGGCCAACCGCAGCCGTGCAGAAACCTGTGGTCTGATCGGCTTTTTCGTCAACACCCAGGTGCTGCGCGCCGAGCTTGACGGGCGCTTGCCGTTTGCCCGGCTGCTGGAGCAAACCCGTGACCGTGCGCTGGATGCCCAAGGCTATCAGGACCTGCCGTTCGAACGTCTGGTGCAAGCGCTGCAAGGTGAGCGCAGCCTGAGCCACAGCCCGCTGTTCCAGGTCATGTTCAACCATCAGCAAAGTCGCCCCGGCGCACTCGGCGGGATGCTTGCCGGGCTTGAGGTTCAAAGCCTGGCGTGGCCGGGGCGCACGGCGCAGTTTGACCTGCAACTGGATACTCACGAAGAAGGCGAGCTGCTGCTGGCCAGCCTGACTTATGCCACCGATTTGTTTGATGCCGAGCGCATCGAGTGCCTGGCCGGGCACTGGCGCAACCTGCTGGCAAGTATCGTGGCCGATCCCGAATGCGCGATTGGCGAACTGGCGATGCTGTCGGCGGCTGAAGTCGAGGTCACCTTGCTCGGCCTGAATGCCACGCAGCAGGTCTATCCCGGCCCCGAATGCGTGCACCAGCATATCGAGGCGCGGGCTGGCGCGACCCCGGATGGTTGCGCGCTGGTGTTTGGCCAGCAGCGTCTGAGTTATGGCGAACTGAATCAGCGAGCCAATCGTCTGGCGCACCATTTGCGTGAATTGGGCGTCGGCCCGGAAGTCCGGGTCGGGGTTGCCTGCGAGCGCTCACTGGAGCTGGTAATCGGCCTGCTGGCGATCCTCAAGGCGGGTGGTGCCTATGTGCCGCTGGACCCGCAATACCCGGCCGAGCGACTGGCCTATATGTTCGAGGACAGCGGCATCAGCCTGTTGCTGACCCAGACACCGGTGTTGGCCAACCTGGCGCTACCGGCGGGGCTGGCCAGTCTGTGCCTTGAAAGCACGGCGCATTGGCTGGCCGAGTACAGCGCCGCGAACCTGGCAAATGTGGCCAGCGCACAAAACCTGGCCTATGTGATTTACACCTCGGGTTCCACCGGTCGCCCGAAAGGCGCTGGCAATAGCCATGGCGCCTTGTATAACCGTCTGGCCTGGATGCAACAGGCCTATGAACTGAACACCGCGGATCGGGTGTTGCAGAAAACCCCGTTCAGCTTTGACGTGTCGGTATGGGAGTTTTTCTGGCCGCTGATGCACGGCGCAACCCTGGTGGTGGCTGCTCCCGGCGCTCATCGCGACCCGCAGCAACTGGCGGCATTGATCGTCGAGCAGGCGATCACCACCCTGCATTTTGTTCCGTCGATGTTGCAAGCCTTTATCAGCGCTGACGAAGCGGCGCAGTGCCGCTCGTTGCGGCGCATTGTGTGCAGCGGTGAAGCGTTGCCGATGGCGTTGCAGCGCCAGACTCTTGAGCGCCTGCCACATGCGCAGTTGTACAACCTGTACGGGCCGACCGAAGCCGCCATCGACGTAACTCACTGGACTTGCGTCGAGGAGGGTCGCGACAGCGTGCCGATCGGACGGCCAATCGCCAACCTGCGCACCTATATTCTGAGTGCCGAGCTGCAGCCATTGCCGAACGGTGCGATTGGCGAGTTGTACCTGGCGGGCGCCGGGCTGGCGCGGGGTTATCATGCCCGCCCGGCTCTGACTGCCGAGCGCTTTGTGGTGGACCCGTTGGGCAGTGGCGAACGCTTGTATCGCACGGGCGATCTGGCGCGCTATCGCGTTGACGGCGCTATTGAGTACTGCGGTCGTATCGACCACCAGGTGAAAATTCGCGGGCTGCGTATCGAACTGGGCGAAATCGAAGCGCGCCTGCAAGAGCATCCCCAGGTGCAAGAGGCCGTGGTGTTGGCGTTGGACAACCAACTGGTGGCGTATCTGGTGCCGGTTGTTGCCCCGCAAGATCCGGCCAGCTGGCGCGAAGAACTGAAAGCGCATTTGCTGGTGAGCTTGCCGGATTACATGGTGCCCACGCACCTGATGCTGATCGATTGCATGCCGCTGAGCCCCAACGGCAAGCTGGAGCGCAAATTGTTGCCGTCGCCGCTGATCAATGTCAGCCAGCGTATTTTTGAAGCGCCGCGCAGTGCCAATGAACGGCAGTTGGCGGCAATCTGGCAAGACGTGCTGGGCCTGGAGCAGGTCGGGCGTCAGGACAATTTCTTTGAGCTGGGTGGCGACTCGATCATCTCCATTCAAGTGGTCAGCCGCGCTCGCCGCGCGGGTCTGGGTTTGCAGCCACGTGATCTGTTTCAGCAACCGACCCTGCATGCGCTGGCCGCGGTGGTTAGCCAGCAAGTCGCGGCGCCAATCGCCCAGGGCCCGGTGTTGGGCGCACAAGTGTTGACCCCGGTGCAACAGTGGTTCTTTGCCCAGCAGACGGTGCATAACCAGCACTGGAACCAGTCGGTTTTGCTTGCCGTGCGTGAGCCGCTCGACTTGCTGCGCCTGCAAACCGCGCTGCAACAGGTGCTGGCCCAGCATGACGCGCTGCGTTTGCAGTTCCGTCAGCAGGACGGGCAGTGGGCCGCGCACTACCGGCCATTGGACGGTGTGGCCGCCACCGATTTGCTGTGGACCGCACAAGTGCAAAGTGACGAGGCCCTGCAAGGTCTGTGCGACGAAGCTCAGCGCAGCCTGTCGCTGCACGATGGCCCATTGCTGCGCGCGGTGCTGATTGATCATGACGACGGCAACCAGCGTTTGCTGCTGGTGATCCACCACTTGGTGGTCGATGGCGTGTCCTGGCGGGTGCTGCTTGAAGACCTGCAAGCGGCTTATGCCTCTCAGGCGCTGGGGGAAAAAACCAGCTCGCTGCAGGATTGGGCGTTGCAGTTGAATGCTTATGCGCAAAGCGAGGATCTGGCGGCGCAATTGCTGTGGTGGCAGCAACAGTTGCAGGGTGTCAGCGGCGAGTTGCCGGATGCGCGTGCCAACGCCAGTCAGGCAGTGCGGCATCGGCAGGTGGTCAGCATGGGGCTGGATCGCGAACAAACCCGCCAATTGCTGCAACAGGCGCCAGCGGCCTATCGCACCCAGGTCAATGATTTGCTGCTGACCGCCCTGGCCCGTGCATTGTGCGACTGGACCGGCGAACCGACAGCGTTGATCCAGCTCGAAGGTCACGGGCGTGAGGACTTGTTCGAGAACATTGACCTGACCCGTACCCTGGGCTGGTTTACCAGCCTGTTCCCGGTGAAGTTGACCCCGGCAGCCGGACTTGGCGAGTCCATCAAGGCAATCAAGCAGCAACTGCGTGAAGTACCGGGCAAGGGCCTGGGGTTTGGATTGCTGCGCTATCAGGGGGATGCGCAGGCACAAGCCAGCCTCGCGGCTTTGCCAGCAGCGCGGGTGACGTTCAACTACCTGGGCCAGTTCGACCAGAGCTTCAGCGAGGACGCGCTGTTTGTGCCAGCCCAAGAGGCCAGCGGCGCCGCGCAAAGCCCCGATTCGCCGCTGGCCAACTGGCTCTCGGTGGACGGCCAGGTGTTTGGCGGCGAATTGAAACTGGACCTGAGCTTCAGTCAGGAGTGCTTCGACAAACATCAGATTGAGGGCCTGGCCGCGGGCATTCAGATGCATTTGCAGGCGCTGGTAGAGCATTGCCTGAACCCGCAGCACAGCGGCGTGACCCCCGCGGACTTTGCGCTGGCGAATTTGACCCAGGCGCAACTGGACCAACTGCCGGTCACGCCACGGCAGATTGAAGACCTGTATCCGCTGTCGCCGATGCAGAGCGGTTTGCTGTTTCACAGCCTGTACGAGCCGCAGGCTGGGGCTTACGTCAATCAACTCAGCGTGGAGGCCAAAGGTCTGGACGCGGCGCGCCTGGCCCAAGCCTGGCAAGCGACGCTGGATGCGCATCCGATTTTGCGCAGCGGGTTTCACTGGCCTCAGGGCGCAACCGCCCCGGTGCAACTGGTACAGCGTTCGCTGCAATTACCGCTGACCGTGCTCGACTGGCGCGGGCGTGCCGATCAGGCTGGCGAATTGCAATTGTTGGCCCGCAGCGAGCGTTTGCAGTTCGATCCGGCGCAGCCGCCGCTATTGCGTCTGGCGCTGGTGCGCCTTGACGAACAACGCCAGCAGTTGATCTACACCCACCACCACTTGTTGCTCGATGGCTGGAGCAATGCGTTGCTGCTCGGCGAGGTGTTGCAGCGCTACGCCGGGATAGAAGTAGCTCCCGCGCAGGGCCGCTTCGGTGACTATATCGGCTGGCTGCAAGCCCAGGATCCGGTGGCCGACGAAGCCTTCTGGCGCGCGCAACTGGCGCCACTGCAGAGCCCGACCCTGTTGGCGCAGAGCCTGCCCCATACGCCTTCAAACGGTGTCGACTACGCCGACCATCACCAACTGTTCGATACACAACTGAGCGCCGACTTTGCGGCGTTTGCCCGCCAGCACAACATCACCCTCAACACGCTGGTGCAAGGCGCCTGGGCCGTGCTGTTGCAGCGCTATAGCGGCCAGCAGAGCGTGGCATTTGGCGCCACTGTGGCGGGGCGGCCGGTGGATTTGCCGGGGGCGGAGCACCAGCTCGGGCTGTTTATCAACACGTTGGCGGTGATCACTCAACCGCAAGCGGCCGAGAGCGTGGCGCACTGGTTGAGCCGCTTGCAGGCACATAACCTGGAACTGCGTGAGCATGAATTTACCGCGCTCAGTGATGTGCAGCGCTGGGCGGGACGCGCCGGTGAGCCGCTGTTCGACAGTTTGCTGGTATTTGAAAACTTCCCCATTGGCGAGGCCTTGCAGCAGGGGGCGCCACAGGGGTTGAGCTTTTCGTTGCCGGACAACCATGAGCGCACCAACTACCCGCTGACCCTGGCCGCGGTGAGTGAAGGCCAGTTGCGCCTGACCTGGAGCTTTTTACTCAGTCACTTTACGCCGTCAGTGATTGCCCGCATGAGTGAGCACCTGGCCTGCCTGCTGCGGGGCATGATTGCCGCGCCGCAAGCCAGTCTTGGCGAGTTGCAGTTGTTGAGCGCTGCCGAACAACACCAGCAATTGCAGGACTGGAACCGCCAGCCGGGAGCCGCGAGCGAGCTGTGCGTGCATCAGTTGATCGAAGCGCAGGCGGCTATTCGCCCTGAGGCAACGGCGTTGATCTTTGACCGGACTACGTTCACCTACGCCGACCTCAATCAGCGCGCCAACCGTTTGGCCCATCGCCTGCGTGAGTTGGGAGTGGGCCCGGAAGTGAGGGTGGGGCTGGCGTTGGAACGCTCGCCACAGATGATTATCGGCTTGCTGGCGATTCTTAAGTCCGGTGGCGCCTATGTACCGCTGGACCCGGCTTACCCGGCCGAGCGCCTGAGCTATTTGATGCAGGACAGCGGTATTGCGCTGTTACTCAGCCAGTCCTGGTTGCGCAAGGGGCTGCCGCATATCGACGGTTTACCGGTGCTGGAACTGGACCGCGAAGACATCGCTTGGTTGCCTGCGAGCAATCCGCCCAACCTCACGCAACCACAGAACCTGGCCTATCTGATCTACACCTCGGGCTCCACTGGCCGCCCCAAAGGCGTGAGCGTGGCCCACGGTCCGCTGGCCATGCATTGCCTTTCAATTGGCGAGTTGTATGGCATGACTCCGGATGACCGCGAGCTGCAATTTGCCTCCATCAGTTTCGACGGTGCCCACGAGCGCTGGTTGACCCCGCTGGTCTTCGGCTCGGCGTTGATGCCGCGCGATGACGAAGTATGGAGCGCCCAGCGCACCTGCGAAGAAATCGAGCGCCACGGCATCACAATTGCCTGTTTTACCCCAAGTTACTTGCTGCAAATGGCCGATTACATGGGCGAAGCCGGGCGCAAGCTGCCGATTCGTTCTTACACCGTGGGCGGTGAAGGCATGCCCAAGCACGCGTTTGATGAGGTGCAGCGAGTGCTGCAACCACCGCGCATTATCAACGGCTACGGCCCGACCGAAACCGTGATTACGCCGCTGATTTGGTGCGCCTACCCGGACACCCGATTCGAGTCGGCGTTCTTGCCCATAGGTCGCCCGGTGGGCGAGCGCAGTGCCTATGTGCTGGACGCCAGCTTGCAGCCGCTGCCGGTAGGGGTGGCCGGTGAGTTGTATCTGGGTGGCGAAGGTGTCGCCCGTGGCTACCATCAGCGCCCGGCCCTGACCGCCGAACGCTTTGTGCCCGATCCATTCGTGGCGGGCGCGAGGCTGTATCGCAGTGGCGACCTGGCACGGTTGCGTGACGACGGTGTGGTCGAGTATCTGGGGCGTATCGATCAGCAGGTGAAGATTCGCGGGTTCCGCATCGAACTGGGCGAAATCGAGGCCTGCCTGTTGGAGCACGATGGCGTGCGCGAGGCCTTTGTAGTCGATCGCGATGGCCCGGTGAGTCGTCAGTTGGTCGGTTATATCGTGGCCCGTGATCCGCTGGCCGACGAGGCCGGGTTGCGTGAACATTTGATTACTCACCTGAGCAGCCGCTTGCCGGCGCATATGCTCCCCGCGCACCTGATGTGCCTGGCGGCCTTGCCGTTGACCCCCAACGGCAAGCTTGATCGTCAGGCCCTGCCTGCCCCTGAGGCCAGTCGCCAGGTGCTTGACCGAGTGCTGCCGGAAACGGCGGCCGAAGTACTGTTGGCCGATATCTGGCAAGACTTGCTGGGGTTGGAGGCGATCAGCGTCACGGAAAACTTTTTTGAACTGGGCGGCGATTCGATTATTTCGTTGCAGGCGGTGAGCCGTGCCGGGGCGCAAGGGTTGGTCTTTACTCCCAAGCAACTGTTCGAAGCGCAAAACATCCGTGCCTTGGCGGCGGTTGCGATCAATACCGGGCCGCAAGCGCTGCAGCGCATCGAGACCTTGCCCTTTGCCCTGGTGCCCCATGCCGTGGCGGTGGACCGCAGTGCGCTGGATGATCTGTATCCGCTGTCGCCGATGCAGCAGGGCATGTTGTTCCACTGTATTGAATCGCCAGAGCTGAACCTTTACGTCAACCAGCTCAGCGTGGCGGTAGAGGGGTTGCAGGTGCAGCGGTTTTGCAGCGCCTGGCAAACCCTGCTGGAACGTCACGAAGTGCTGCGCACCGCCTTTATGTGGCGCGACGGCCTGGCCGACCCGTTGCAGGCGGTGTATCAGCACGCCGAGTTGCCGATTGTCGAACTGGACTGGCGTGAGCATGCGGCCCCTGAGTCGGCATTGCTGGCGTTGGCGGCTGACGATCAGGCCCGGGGTTTTGACCTCAGCTGCCCGCCGTTGATGCGCTTTACCCTGGTGCGTCTGGACGACAACCGGTTCCAGATGATCTGGACCTACCATCATTTGTTGCTGGACGGTTGGAGCGCTTCGCGCCTGCTCGGCGAAATGCTGCGCTTGTACGCCAAACAAACACTGCCGTGCATGAGCGGGCGTTATGCCGACTACATCAGTTGGCTGGCGCGCCAGGACGTGACGGCAGCCGAAGGCTTCTGGCGTGAGCGTCTGGACGTATTGCAAGCGCCGACAATCCTGGCCAATGCGGCCAATACCGATGGCAGCGGGCATGGTGTGCTCTACAGCTATCTGGATAGCGCTGCGAGCCGTCGATTGCATGCATTTGCCAGCAGCCAGAGAGTGACGCTGAACACGGTGGTGCAAGCAGCCTGGATGTTGCTGCTGCAACGTCACACCGGGCAACGCAGCGTGGCCTTTGGTGCCACGGTTGCCGGGCGGCCGACGCAACTGGCCGGGGCGCAAGACATGCTCGGGCTGTTTATCAATACCCTGCCGGTAATTCAGACCCTCGATCCGCAACAGGCGCTGGGCGACTGGCTGCGCCAGTTACAGGACTACAACCTAGCGATCCGCGATTTTGAACATACGCCGCTGGCGGATATTCAGCGCTGGGCCGGGCAGGGCGGGCAAGGGTTGTTTGACAGCATTATCGTGTTTGAAAACCACCCGGTGGACCGTGCCTTGCGCGGCGAGCAGGACGGCGAGCTGAAGTTCGCCGAGGTGGGCAGCGGTGGGGTGACTAACTTCCCGATGGACTTGATGATCAGCGCCACCGACCAGGGGCTTGAGGTGGAATACCTGTACCTGCGCGAGCGTTTCGATGCGGTAACGGTAGAGCGCATTCGCAGCCAGTTTGAAGGCTTGCTGGCGCGCTTGCCGCTGGATGGCAATTGCCTGATCGGTGAGATCGGCCTGCCCCATGGACGGATCGAAATGGCGCAGGTCCCGGCGCCAGTGCGGGATCTGGTGCAGGGCTTTATGGCACAGGTTGCAGTGCAGCCGCAGGCGTTGGCCTTGATCTGCGATGGCCGCGAGTTGAGCTATGCCGAACTTGACCGTCAGGCCGATGCGCTGGCGCTGCACTTGCAGGCGCGGGGGATTGGTCCGGAGCAATTGGTAGCCGTCGCACTGCCGCGTTCGGAGCAAACCATTGTGGCGTTTTTGGCGGTGCTCAAGGCAGGGGCAGCCTACTTGCCGCTGGACCTGGATTACCCGGCCGAGCGCCTCGGGTTTATGTTGGCAGACTCGGGAGCGAGCCTGTTGCTGTGCCACAGCGATGTCGATCAACGCGTGGCGTTTAACGGCGTCACGCCACGGCTGTTGCTCGATCAGTTGCCGGTACGGGATGGCACGCCACGTGCGGTGCGGTCGTTGCCTGGGCATCTGGCGTATCTGATTTACACCTCGGGTTCTACTGGCCAGCCCAAGGGCGTGGCGGTGGCCCGCGAGCCGATTGCGCGGCATTGCCAAGGGATTATCGACCTCTATGAGTTGAGCCCGGCCAGTCGCGAACTGCACTTTATGTCGTTCGCCTTTGACGGTGCCCAGGAGCGCTGGCTTGGCGTGCTGCTGGCAGGCGGTAGCCTGGTGATTCGCGACGACAATCTGTGGACCCCGGAGCAGACCCTGCAGGTATTGCATCAGCAGCGGGTGACCGTGGCGTGCTTCCCGCCAGCCTATCTGCAACAACTGGCTGAAGTGGCCCTGGCACAGGGCAATCCACCGGCGGTGCACACTTATTGCTTTGGTGGCGATGCAGTACCGCACGCCAGTTTCGAGCTGGTCAAACGTGCCCTGCAACCCCAGCGGCTGGTCAATGGCTATGGCCCGACCGAGACCGTGGTTACGCCTTTGCTGTGGCGGGCCGAAGCGAGCGAGTGTTGTTACGCCGCTTACGCCCCGATTGGCCGCAGTGTGGCGGGGCGGGGCGTGTATGTACTCGATGCGGACATGAATCCGTTGCCGGTGGGGGTCAGTGGTGAGTTGTACTTGGGCGGCGAATGTCTGGCCCGTGGCTACCATCGCCAGCCGGGGTTGAGCGCCGAGCGCTTTGTACCAGATCCGTTCGCCGCCAGTGGCGGACGCATGTACCGCACCGGCGACCTGGTGCGCCAGCGTGAATGCGGGCTGATCGACTATCTGGGCCGTCTGGACCAACAAGTAAAAATTCGTGGCTTCCGTATCGAACCGGGGGAAATCGAAGCGCGTTTGCGTCAGTGCGACGGTGTGCAGGATGCGGCGGTCAAGGTCATCGAGGGCGCGAGCGGCAAACAGTTGGTGGGCTATGTGGTGGCGGCGCGCGGCACGATTTCGGAACGCCAACTGAAAGCGCAATTACAGGCACAACTGCCGGACTACATGGTGCCCAGCCATATCGTGCTACTGGAGCGTTTTGCGCTGTCGGCCAATGGCAAATTGGATCGCCGTGCATTACCCGAGCCGCAATTGCTTCAGGGCCACTATCGTGCACCGCGTAATGCACTGGAACAGGCGTTGGCCGGGATCTGGCAGGAGGTGCTGGGGCTGGAGCAGGTGGGCATCGACGATAACTTCTTTGAGCTGGGTGGTGATTCGCTACAGGTGCTTAAGGTCATCTCGCGAGTGCGCAATCAGCCAGAGCTGGGTTTGAGTCTCAAGCTGCGCGACCTGATGCAAAAGCCGTGTATTGCCGAACTCAGCGGCTTTGAACCTGTGGTTACAGGTCAAGCACCTGATCCGTTGCTGGCACTTAACAGTCGAGTCGAAGCAGTGCCGCCGTTGTTCTGCCTGCATGCCGGTTTTGGCACGGTGTTCGACTACGAACCGCTGGCGCGTAAATTGGACGGGCGGCGCAGTGTCTATGGAGTGCAATGCCGCATGTTGCTGGACCCCGAATGGCAGGATGGGTCGTTGCAGAGCATGGCGCAGGCCTATGCCGAGCGCATCCGCCAGCAGCAGGAGCACGGCCCCTATCACTTGCTGGGCTGGTCACTGGGCGGGGCGTTGACGGTGCTGGTGGCCCAGGCCCTCGAGGCTCAAGGTCAGCAAGTGGCATTTGCCGGGCTGGTAGACAGCTATGTAGCGGGCACTGCTGAAGCCAGTGACGGGCGTGAAGACTTGCAGGACTTTTTGCGCTTTGTGCTGGGCGTGCCGCAAGCCGAGGCGCAGCTGTTGACGGCGACTGGCGCCGGTGCCGAGCAGGTGATCGAGGCGGCCATGGCTGAGCCGCGCAGCAGTCTGGGTGAGCATGGATTACTGGGCGCGGCGGAGTTGAGTCACATCTTTGCCGTGGGTACACGTCTCAAGCAATTGGCCCTGGACCAGCGCTCACTGCCTCGGACTCGGGTAGCGGCACATCACTGGTGGGTGGTCGGGCGTGAAGACGAACGTCGGGTACATGCGGCGCAAATGGGTCCCGGGGCGGGGCATGAGGTGTTGAGCGGTGGCCATTATGAGCTGCTGCGTCACGCCACCTTGCTCAAGCAACTGGATGAATTGTTGGAGCCTGAACTGGCTTGATCTTTGTTGAGCAAGAAGGAAACCGAAATGCCTGTATTACCCGAACTGGAAGCGTTTTTGGAACTGGCTGAATTCAGCCGCATGACCGGCAAGAGCCAGCCCATGCACACGCTGACCCCGGCCCAGGCCCGCAGTGAATTTGAGCTCAGCTCAGGGGTATTTGATGTGCCAGTGCCCGAGGTCGACAGCTACGACCTGCGCATCCCGGCGCGGGATGGTTTCAGTCTGCCTGCGCGGTTGTATCGTGGTGCGCAGCTGGATGGTTCGCGGCTGCCGGTGGTGATTTATTTTCACGGTGGCGGCTATGTGATCGGCAGTCTCGACAGTCATGACGCGCTGTGCCGACGCTTGGCGGCAGCGGGGCACTTTGCAGTGCTGGCGGTGGATTACCGGCTGGCGCCGGAGTGGGTATTCCCCACGGCACTGCACGACGCCTGCGATGCGGTGAACTGGCTGCTGCGCGACGGTGCCAGGCACGGGCTGGATGCCACGCGAGTGGCGTTTGCCGGAGACAGCGCAGGGGGGACGTTGAGCACGGTACTCGCGATTCTGGCGGTGCGCGAACCGCAGGAAGTCGCCATCGTGCCGCGTGCGCAGGTGCTGCTCTACCCGGTGACGGATGGCAGCTGCAAGCGTGATTCCCATGTGCGGTATGCCGAGGGCTACCTGCTCGAAACCGCGTGCATGGACTGGTTTTACCGGCTCTACAGTCGCACTCCGGATGACGTGCAGGATTGGCGTATTTCGCCCTTGCTGGCCCCGGATGTCAGTGGCCTGGCCCCGGCGCTGGTGTACCTGGCCGGTTACGATCCGCTGCACGACGAAGGGTTGGCCTATGCCGAAAAACTCAAGCGGGCGGGCAATCAAGTGCTGCTGTGCGAAGAGCCCGGCATGACCCACGACTTTATGCGCATGAGCGGGTTGCTGGAGGAGGTGCCGGTGATTCATGGACGGGTGGCGAGCTGGCTGGATGGGCAGCTCGGGTGTTAGTCCCCGAACCCGAGCTGCGCAATCAGCCAGACGTTGGCGCAGCTGATCAGCGCAAACAGAAACCAGGCCAACAACCGGGTTGGTAGGCGGTTGGCGAAGGGGCCCATGAGTTTCTGGTCGCTGGTCATGCGGATCAGCGGGTACAGCGCAAACGGCAATTGCAGGCTGAGCACGACCTGGCTGAGGATCAGCAACTTGCCCACTGCGCCGTCGCCCATCAGCCAGACCCCGAGAAACGCCGGGATCAGCGCCAGTCCGCGGGTGATCAGGCGGCGTTGCCAGCAGGGGATGTGCAGGTCCAGGTAGCCTTCCATGATCACCTGTCCGGCGATGGTGCCGGTGAAGGTCGAGCTTTGCCCGGAGGCCAGCAGCGCCACGCCGAACAGGACACTGGCCATGGCGCCGCCCACCAGCGGGTCGAGCATGCGGTAGGCGTCCTGGATTTCGACCACATCGCTGTGACCGGTCTGGTGAAAGGCGGCAGCCGCGAGGATCAGGATCGCCGCGTTGACCAGCAACGCCAGGGCCAGCGAGCCGATGGTGTCGATGCGTGACAGGCGCACCGCGTCCAGTTTGCTGGCGTAGTCGGTGCCGGTCAGGCGTGTTTGTACAATGGAGCTGTGCAGGTACAGATTGTGCGGCATGACGGTGGCGCCAATGATGCCGATGGCAATGTACAGCGGCGCTGCGTCACTGATGGCTGACAGTGACGGTTTGAAACCTTGGAACACGTCCGGCCAGTAAGGCTTGATCAGCACCAGTTCGACAAAAAAGCAGCCGACGATAGTCAACACCAGCGCCAGCATGATGGCTTCCAGGCGGCGGAAACCCTTGCCTTGCAAGGCAAGCACCAGCAGCGTGTCGAAGGCAGTGAGGGCGATGCCGACGGTCATCGAACAACCCAGTAGCAGGTGGAAGGCCAGCGCGCAGCCGAGCACTTCGGCGAGGTCGGTGGCGATGATCGATATTTCCGCCAATAGCCATTGCACTCGTGCCGAGCGCTTGCTGTAGCGTTCGCGGCACAGTTGCGCCAGATCGCGGCCAGTGGCGATCCCGAGTCGCGAACACAGGCACTGCACGGCCATCCCGGCGAGGCTGGCGAGCAGTACCACAAACAACAGGTTGTAGCCGTACCGCGAACCGGCTTCGATGGCGGTGGCCCAGTTGCCGGGGTCCATGTAGCCGATGCTGATCAGCAAGCCGGGCCCGGCAAAGCGCAGTACGCGTTTAAACAACGGCGCGCTGGCATCGACGGCAACGCTACCGCTGACTTCGGAAGGGCAGAAGGGCGCGGTGGCGGTTTTAGGCAGGCTGAATTTCAAGCTCGGGCTCCACAGGACAGTCAGACAGGCGTGGGCAACCGCACAGGTGTGAGGACCGGTTGCCCGGAGAAATACGCCAGCAGGTTGTTGACGACCAATTGCACGGTGCCTTGTGCGGCTTCTGGCGATTGACCGCCCATGTGCGGGGTCATGACCACGTTGCCGAGGGTTTTGAGGGCATCGGGAACCTGGGGTTCGTGATCGAAGACGTCGAGCCCGGCGCCGGCGATTCGGGCGCTGGCCAGTGCAGCAATCAGCGCGTCGGTGTCAATCACGCTGCCGCGCGCAATATTGATCAGGTAGCCATGCGGCCCCAGGGCATCGAGCACCGGGGCATCGACCAGATGCCGGGTGTCGCTGCCGCCCGGTGTGGCCACGATCAGGAAGTCCACGGCAGCGGCCAGTTCGGCCACGCTGGCGCAGTAGGTATAGGGGGTGTCAGGTCGCGGCTGGCGGTTGTGATAGCTGATGCTCATGTCAAAACCGTTCGCTGCACGCTTGGCAATGGCCAGCCCGACGGCGCCCAGCCCGATGATACCCAGGCGTTTTGCGGCCACAGAGGGCTGGCGCAGTTTGTTCCATTCACCCCGGCGGATACCGGCATCGGCCTGGGGAATGCCGCGTACCAGTGACAGCAGCAGCGCCATCGCATGGTCGGCCACGGACGAGGCATTGGCTCCGGCGCCGTTGGTAACGGTAATCCCTCGATTGCTGGCGGCTTGCAAGTCCACTTGCTCATAGCCTGCACCGATCACGCAGATGATCTTGAGCAAGGGCAGGGCGGCCATTTCTTCGGCGAACAGGCCCAAGGGGCCGCGGGTTAAAACGGCATCGATACGTGCGCCATGTTCGGCAATTGCCGCCGCGCGGCTGGCCATGGTCGGTGCAAGGATCAGCTCGAAACCCTCATGTTCGAGCAGTGGCAGGTAATCGTTAACGGTTTCAACCAGCACCAGTACAACGTGGGACATAGGTGTCTCCAGCCAGAGAATGTCGGGAATGGTCCGAGATTAGCACCACTGCCGGGTGCTTTTCCCTGTATCAATTCGATACAAACGCTCTATTTCAGGTTTTTTCAGCCGTGTGGCGGCTGGGCCGAGTCCTACGCTGGAGCCAAGCAGGGTCGGCCTGTTACCATTCGCCCTTTGTTTTATCTCCATTTCGAGACCGCCCATGACCACCGTTCGCACGCGCATCGCGCCATCGCCTACCGGCGACCCCCACGTCGGCACCGCTTACATCGCTTTGTTCAACTACTGCTTTGCCAAGCAGCATGGCGGCGAATTCATCCTGCGGATCGAAGATACCGACCAGTTGCGCTCGACCCGCGAGTCCGAGCAGCAGATCTACGACGCCCTGCGCTGGTTGGGTATCACCTGGAGCGAAGGCCCGGACGTTGGCGGCCCGCACGGCCCGTACCGTCAAAGCGAGCGTAGCGAGATCTACAAGAAGTACACCCAGCAACTGGTCGAAATGGGCCATGCCTTCCCGTGCTTCTGCACCAGCGAAGAATTGGACCAGATGCGCGCCGAGCAAATGGCCAAGGGCGAGACCCCGCGCTACGACGGTCGAGCGCTGCTGTTGTCCAAGGAAGAAGTCGCGCAGCGCTTGGCCGCTGGCGAGCCGCATGTGATCCGCATGAAAGTGCCGACCGAAGGCGTATGCGTGGTGCCGGACCTGCTGCGCGGTGATGTCGAGATCCCGTGGGATCGTATGGACATGCAAGTGCTGATGAAGACCGACGGTCTGCCGACGTACTTCCTGGCCAACGTGGTCGACGATCACCTGATGGGCATCACCCACGTACTGCGTGGCGAAGAATGGCTGCCATCGGCACCCAAGCTGATCCTGCTGTACGAATACTTTGGCTGGGAACAACCGCAGCTGTGCTACATGCCGCTGTTGCGTAACCCGGACAAGAGCAAACTGTCCAAGCGCAAGAACCCGACTTCGGTGACGTTCTACGAGCGCATGGGCTTTATGCCTGAAGCGATGCTCAACTACCTGGGCCGTATGGGCTGGTCGATGCCGGACGAGCGCGAGAAGTTCTCGCTGCAGGAAATGGTCGACAACTTTGACCTGTCCCGCGTCTCGCTGGGCGGGCCGATCTTTGACGTTGAGAAACTGTCCTGGCTTAACGGCCAATGGTTGCGCGATCTGCCGCTGGAAGAGTTCGCCAGCCGCGTGCAGCAATGGGCGCTGAACCCTGAGTACATGATGAAGATCGCGCCGCTGGTGCAGGGCCGGGTTGAAACCTTCAGCCAAATCGCGCCATTGGCCGGGTTCTTCTTCTCCGGCGGCTTGCAGCTGGATGCCAAGCTGTTTGAGCACAAGAAGCTGTCCAATGAGCAAGTGCGTCAGTTGATGCAACTGATCCTGTGGAAGCTCGAGAGCCTGCGTCAGTGGGAAAAAGACGCGATCACGGGTTGCATCCAGACCGTGGTTGAGTCCCTGGAGCTGAAGCTGCGTGATGCCATGCCGCTGATGTTCGCCTCGATCACAGGGCAAGCCAGCTCGGTGTCGGTGCTGGACGCGATGGAGATTCTGGGGCCGGACCTGACCCGCTTCCGTCTGCGTCAGGCGCTGGACCTGCTGGGCGGCGTGTCGAAGAAAGAAAATAAAGAGTGGGAAAAGCTGTTTAACGCGATTGGTTAACTGCTTTTATTTGTAGCCGCTGCCGCAGGCTGCGATGGACTGCGCAGCAGTCCTGAGGGGGTGAAGGTCCTTCGGCCCTTATCGCAGCCTTTGGCTGCGGCTACAGATTTCGTGGGTTTGGCCCAGTATTTACAGGGCGGGGAGGGTAAGTGGTTGTTCTCACGGCAAATTTTTTTAAAAAACTTTGAAAATAAGTTTGACAGCCTACCCATCCAGTCTTAATATGCGCCCCGTCCACACAGCAACACGAAACAAGCAGCAAGAAACACGCTGCAGTGTCTGTTTGGGGCTATAGCTCAGCTGGGAGAGCGCTTGCATGGCATGCAAGAGGTCAACGGTTCGATCCCGTTTAGCTCCACCAATTTACAGTTCAATGCCTGGCCACACCGGCATTGAATCGATCAACACTCAGTCTTGATCAGTTAGAAGGTTTGTGTCCCCTTCGTCTAGTGGCCTAGGACACCGCCCTTTCACGGCGGTAACAGGGGTTCGAGTCCCCTAGGGGACGCCAGTTTTACAGAAGCAGCACTTCGGTGATGCTCCGCCGCCAGGCGATAAATCGGGGCTATAGCTCAGCTGGGAGAGCGCTTGCATGGCATGCAAGAGGTCAACGGTTCGATCCCGTTTAGCTCCACCAATTTACAGTTCAATGCTTGGCCACACCGGCATTGAATCGATCAGCACTCAGTGCTGATCACTGTTAGAAGGGTTTGTGTCCCCTTCGTCTAGTGGCCTAGGACACCGCCCTTTCACGGCGGTAACAGGGGTTCGAGTCCCCTAGGGGACGCCACGATTACCCGCTTTGCGGGATTTATAAGGGTCATTCGATTATTGAATGACCCTTTTGTTTGTCTGCAGTTTTTATATTCCTCGCCTGCAAGCTTGCAGCAGCCCCCTCTGCGTTACACTGCTCTCCTTATTTGTGTACCGGGAGACAAGGCATGAGTTGGGATTTGGCAGCGCCGTTTATCATTGACCTGCACGTGCAGGCTGAAGACATCGACGGGTTTGGCCATGCCAATAACGCGGCCTATGTGGTCTGGCTGGAACGTTGTGCCTGGCGCCATTCGCAGCGCCTGGGGCTGGACCTCACCGAGTACCGTCGTCTTGATCGCGCCATGGCGGTATCCCGGCATGAAATCGATTACCTTGCCAGCGCCTATGAAGACGACGAGCTGCAACTGGCGACCTGGATTGTCGATTGCGACCAGCGCCTGCGCATGACCCGTCATTTTCAACTGGTCCGCCCCAGCGATGGTGTGACCCTGTTGCGTGCGCAAACCACCTTTGTCTGCATCGAGCTGTCCACCGGCAAGCCCAAGCGCCTGCCGCCCGAGTTTCTTGAAGGTTATGGTCCGGCTGTCGTGACAGCCTGACAGGCAGAGCCTGCTCATACCGATTGCCCGCAGAACCACGTAAACTGCCCCACGTTTTTGATGAGAGTCACCCATGCAAATTGCTTTGGCGCCGATGGAGGGGTTGGTCGACAACATCCTGCGTGATGTCCTGACCCGCACCGGCGGTATTGATTGGTGTGTGACCGAATTTATTCGGGTCACCGAACGGCTGTTACCTGAAGCCTACTTCCATAAATTCGCCCCTGAACTGCAGCACGGAGCAAAAACCCGCTCTGGCGTGCCCCTGCGTGTGCAGTTGCTGGGTTCTGATCCTGCCTGTCTGGCCGATAACGCGGCGCTGGCCTGTGAGTTGGGTTCCGGGGTGATTGACCTCAACTTTGGCTGCCCGGCCAAAACCGTGAACAAGTCCCGTGGCGGAGCGGTGCTGCTCAAGGAGCCCGAGCTGCTGCACGCGATCCTGCTGCAAGTGCGCCGCACCGTGCCAGCGCATATCCCGGTCACCGCCAAGATGCGTCTGGGCTTTGATACGCCAGACAGCGCCAATGAGTGCGCGATTGCCTTGGCCGAAGGCGGCGCCAGTCAGATTGTGGTGCATGCGCGGACCAAGATGGATGGCTACAAGCCGCCTGCGCATTGGGAATACATCGCCCAGGTGCAGGAAGCGGTCAAGGTGCCGGTGTTTGCCAATGGCGATATCTGGTCGGTTGAAGACTGGCGCCGTTGCCGCGAAATCAGTGGGGCTGAAGACATCATGCTCGGTCGCGGTCTGGTGTCGCGCCCCGATCTGGCCCGGCAAATCGCCGCAGCCCGTGCCGGTGAGGAAGTGGTTGAAATGACCTGGGCCGATTTACAGCCCATGATCCGCGACTTCTGGGCCCAGGCCGAGGCTCAGCTGACGCCGCGTTCAGCTCCGGGACGACTCAAGCAGTGGCTGGCGATGCTGACCCGCAACTACCCTGAAGCCGTCGTACTGTTCAATGCCATGCGCCGGGAAACCGACTGTGAAAAGGTTAGGCATATGGTCAATAACCCGCCAGCAGACGCTGCCTGAAACAGCTGAAAAAAAATTAAAAAAAGCTCTTGAAATGGTTTTTACGGTCCTTATCTAGTGTCCTGTCTCGCAAGTACTGATCCTTTTTGTGAGACAGGACACTCGGGTACGCGATGCCGAAACCGGGTCGCGTAACAATATCTCGCTGAAATCAGGAGGATATAATTATGAGCAACGCATTTTCCATGGCGCCACTGTTCCGTAATTCTGTCGGCTTTGACCGTTTTAGTGATTTGTTTGAAACCGCTTTGCGCAACGACTCGAGCGGCGGCTACCCACCTTACAACGTTGAAAAACGTGGTGAAGACAGCTATCGCATCGTGGTTGCAGCAGCAGGCTTCCAGCAAGATGATCTGGACCTGCAAGTAGAGAAGGGCGTGCTGACCGTGAGCGGCAGCAAACGTGAAAGCATGAGCGATGAAGGTGTGACCTTCTTGCATCAGGGCATTGCACAGCGGGCCTTTAAATTGTCCTTCCGTCTCGACGATCATATCGAGATCAAAGGCGCCAACCTGAGTAATGGCTTGTTGAGCATTGACTTGCAACGGGTGGTGCCGGAAGAGGCAAAAGCCAAACGCATCCCGATTAATGGGGATTCGCAGCCTGCTCTGCAACACTAATCTGAGCACGCGCTAGCCAAGAACCCCGTCTTTGTGGCGGGGTTCTTGCTATCCGGGTGTTCGTGGCGGGCAGTACGCAGGCATTTGTCCCCGATCTCTCCCCGGGGCAAGTGCCTGCATTTTATCCGCAATCCGTCACTTGGCAGGCTGACCTGCTGTCAGTTGGTGTTTTTGCAGATTCTTGTCAGCTTTGTAGCGCAAGGCTACATCGGGCACGCTGCCGCTTTTGCCGGTTTCCAGCCAGTTACGGATCCGCCCTGCGTCGGCGAAGTGGGTGTATTTGCCAAAGGCATCCAGAATAACCAGCGAAACCGGGCGACCGCCCATTTCAGTCACCAGCACCAAACAATGACCAGCCTGATTGGTAAAGCCGGTTTTGGTGATCTTGATATTCCACTTGTCCTTGTTCACCAGATGGTCGGTGTTATGGAAACCCAGGGTGTAGTTGGGTTTGCGAAATGCCACGGTTTTTTCCTTGGTGGTGCTCAACTGGCTGAGCATCGGGTAATGCCGAGCGGCGGCCAGCAACTTGCTCAGGTCACGTGCGGTAGACACGTTGTGAATCGACAAACCGGTCGGCTCTACGTAATGGGTACTCATCATGCCCAGGCTCTTGGCCTTGGCATTCATCGCTGCGATAAATGCCACATAACCGCCCGGATAGTGATGGGCCAGGCTTGCTGCGGCGCGGTTTTCCGATGACATCAAGGTGATCAGCATCATTTCGTGACGCGACAGCTCACTGCCCAGTTTGACCCGGGAGAACACGCCTTTCATTTCCGGGGTGTCGCTGATGTTCACCGAAATGTACTCATCCATCGACTGCTTGGCGTCCAGTACCACCATGGCGGTCATCAGTTTGGTCACTGAGGCGATAGGAACGATGGCGTCGGGGTTGCTGGCAAAAATGACCTTGTTGGTTTGCAGATCGATCAGCATCGCACTGCCTGAGGCGATATGCAGTTGTGAGGTATCCCTTGGGGCCGAAGTGCTTTCAGCCGCTGCGGCGATTGAAGAAGCACTGGTGCCTGCCAGAACGAAACACAGGCTTAAAATAGAAAGATGAATTTTCACGCAGAATGACTCAAAAAGGGTTGGGAAATACCGGGTTGTAACGGCCTTTACACACATGACGTTACATTTTGTGAGTATGGATCAATAGCGGCAGAAATGCCTGATTTTGCTGGGGTTTGCGCAATAAACAGGTTTTTTACCGGTGCTTTGCTGTTCATGCAGCGCCCGGCGCCGAAATTAGCAGTTGGATGCTGTGCGCAAGCTGAACAGGACTTAAAGATTGCTGGCTGACCTGCGGCCGCTGAGGGCTTGCCTTCACATGCTTGCAGGCGGCGCAATTGTGTAAAATGCCGGCCCCTGAAATTGACCGGCCGGCCCGATGACTCCTGAAGCGTTAACCACCTTGCACCTGCACTTATTGACTGCTCTGCAGACTGCACCCAGCGAAACCCGGCGTTTGTTCCACGGGCGCGGACGGTGCTGGCCGGGGCTTGAGCAGTTGACGGTGGACTGGCTACAAGGCGTGGTACTGGTCTCGCTGTTCAAGGAGCCGGAGGCTGAACCTCTGGATGCCTTGAAGCAATTGCTGCTGAGCATCGCCCAATCGCCGGAGTGGCAAGCCAGCGGCGCGCATACGCTGGTGCTGCAACATCGCTACACGCTGCAGAGCGACACCGAATGGCTGGTGGGCGAGGCGATTGATGAGTGCACGCTGACTGAAGGCGGATTGAGTTATCGAGTGGATCTGGGTCGCAAGCAGAACAACGGCCTGTTTCTGGACATGCGCTATGGTCGTGACTGGGTACGGGCCAACGCCGAGGGCAAGCGGGTATTGAATCTGTTCGCCTACACCTGCGGTTTTTCAGTGGCAGCGATAGAGGGCGGGGCACAGCATGTGGTCAACCTCGATATGTCCCGTGCGGCGTTGAGCCGTGGGCGTGACAACCATCGCTTGAACGGGCATGACATGAGCAAGGTGACGTTTCTGGGTCATGACCTGTTCAAATCCTGGGGCAAGGTAAAAAGCACCGGCCCTTACGATCTGGTGATCATCGACCCGCCGTCGTTCCAGAAGGGCAGTTTTCTGTTGACCAAGGATTACCAGCGCGTGGTGCGGCGTTTGCCGGAGTTGCTCAGCGAAAACGGCACGGTGCTGGCCTGTATGAACGATCCTGCACTGGGTTCGGGCTTTTTGATTGATGGCGTGACCCAGGATGCGCCGAGCCTGCACTTTGTTCAGCGTCTGGACAACCCGCCGGAGTTCCCGGATGCCGACGTCGAGTGTGGCCTCAAGGCGCTGGTGTTCAAGCAGGGCGTTTGACGGGCAAAAAAAAGCCCGCGGGGGAGGGTGCGGGCCAAGGGTTCATTGAATGAGCAATGAGCGCGGCGAATATACCCTTCGCCGCGCTTATGGAAGATGAAACAAAATTCATCGACTCAAACAGGAATCGCACTGTAGCCGCTGCCGGAGGCTGCGATCGAGGGCGGAGCCCTGGCAAACCGGTCTTAGCCTCGCAGCTCTCCTCAGCGGCTACAGAATTTTGGGTTACTTGGTGCGCGACGACTCAAACAGGAACCACACGCGGCGTTCTGCTTCGTCGATCCAATTTTCCAGCAGGCTGGTGGTGGCCACGTCTCCGAGTTCGGAGCACATGTCGTGGGTCTCACGCATGTAGGCGGCCAGCTGGATATTGTCTTCGCGCAGCTCTGCCAGCATGTCTTCGGGGGTTACGAAGTCGGCATCGTTATCCAGCAGGCGCTGCAGTTTCTTGATATGGCCGATGGAGCGAAGGGTGGTACGCCCCAGTTTGCGCACGCGTTCGGCAATAGCGTCGGTGGTGGCGTAGATTTGATCGGCTTGCTCGTCCAGCAGCAGATGGAAGTCACGGAAATGCGGGCCGGACATATGCCAGTGGAAGTTCTTGGTTTTCATGTAAATGGCGAAAGTGTCAGCCAGCAGTGCATTTACTTCTGCCGCAATGTTGATACAGGCTTTTTCGCTTAGTGCCGTAGGTGTCCGCAGATCGGCCTTTCTGCTTTCCTTGGCGGATTTCAGGTCTGACATGGTGGTTCCTCGTGGCAGCGGTGGATGGGCAACAACGCAACTTGAATGCGCCTGACTAAAGACCAGGATCAGACTCTCGTCAAACGCGCCGGGCCTTTTCAAGCAGGCCGCGTAAAGTTTTGAGGGGCGCAGAGCAAGATCGTTCAAGACTTTATTCACGCAAGTTGCGACCCTTTGCCGCTGCTTACTGCCGGAATGTTTCTGATGCGTGATTCCCTTGCTCGAACCGCGTTTTTTCGCGGCACCATAGCCTGCCTTCCGTTGACGCTGGCGTGCGCGCCCTGGGGGTTGTTGGCCGGCTCCACGGCGATTGATGCGCAGTTAACGCCTGCACAAAGTCAGGGGCTGTCGCTGTTTGTGTTTGCCGGTGCGGCGCAACTGGTCGCGATCGGCATGATCAAGGGTGGCGCCAGTGCGATCTCGATTCTGGTAACGACCTTGCTGCTGACCTCGCAGCACTTGCTCTATGCGATGCATCTGCGACCGCTGGTATCGCCGTTGCAACCCAAGTGGCGATTCGGGCTGGGCTTTTTGCTGACCGATGAGTTCTTTGCCCTGGTCAGCCCGTTTGACCAGAAGACATTCAATCGCTGGTATGCGCTGGGCGTAGGGCTGTGCATGTACGTGGGCTGGAATATTTTCACCCTTCTGGGCGTGGTGCTGGGCAAGAGCATTCCGGGGCTGGATCAACTGGGGCTGGAATTCTCGATTGCCGCGACCTTTATCGCGTTAATCACGCCCATCGTGCGCACTGTCCCGACGATTGTCTGCGTGGCGGTCTCGTTGTTGACCGTTGTGCTGTTCAGTTACTGGCAGTGGGAGTCGGCCATTGTGCTGGCAGGGTTGGCGGGCATGGTTGCAGGCTATCTGTGCAAGCGTCTGGGAGGGTACTGGGCATGATCTGGACGATTATTGGCGGGATGACGCTGATTCTGTTTTTCAACCGCTACCTGTTTCTGGAGCCGCGGTTGCCGATTCGCTTGAATCGCGGGGTCAAGGAGTTCCTGGGCTTTGCAGTGCCGGGAATGCTGACGGCGATCTGCGGGCCGATCATCTTCGTCAAGGATCACGGGCTCGACTTGAGCCTGAGCAACCCATACCTGTTGGCCGGGTTGTGCGCCATAGGTCTGATGCTTTGGCGACGCAACGTATTGCTCAGTGTCGCGTTGAGTGTCGCGTTGTTTTATCTGTTTCGCTGGTGGCTTTGAGTTGTGCCGCAGCGCGCGAGGTAAAGGGGCCGCTGACGGCAACGCCGTCACTGACCACATACCAGCACGCCAACAGGCCGTCGGCGCGAAGTGGGGCCGGTACGGCACTGCCGATGACTGACATGACATGAATCGTGGGCATAAAAACCTCCTTCAAACAATGTCGCTACCTTACGGCCCGGGCCGCTGCGCAAGAAATCATTGCGCGTGATAGTCGTCATTGATGGCGGTGAGGTGTCAGTCAACCACCAGATCGAGCATGTGCATGACTTCCTGATCGCTCAACAACCCTTCGCGGACAAGGTGCTGGGTCAATAGAGAAACCAGCTTGGCGGTACGATGGCCTTCGAGCTGCTTGAGCTCGGTCAGGGTGTTGTAAACCTTGCTGGAGGTGCATAGCCCGACGATATGATGCGGGTTTTGTGTAGGCATAAAGGTCGTCCTTGTTTTTATGATTGTGCCGATGATCGAGCAGATTACGCTCCATAATGCCGTACTTGGGGCCAGTACGGTGTCTCATCCGCGACATTCACATTGTCTATTAGGACCCGTCGGCAGCTGAAAAAGCCTGCCGGTTTGCGCGCACCGGTATCACCAGCGTGGCGGGCCGTAATAACCACGTGGCGGGCCGTAGTACACCGGGTGTGGCCGGCCGTAGTAACCCTGATAGTAGACGGGCTGAGGTGGCTGTACATACACCGGTTGCGGTTGGTAATACACCGGCGGTGCCTGTACGTAGACCGGTTGCGGTTGGGCATAGACCGGTTGTTGAACGTAAACCGGACGCGGTTCCTGGCCTGCTATGACTGAACCCACAACCGCAGCGCCGACTACCGCGCCAAAAAGGACAGGGCCGGCACCCCAGCCGCCATGG
The DNA here is from genome assembly GCF_025426255.1 of Pseudomonas fragi. Classification (GTDB taxonomy): domain Bacteria; phylum Pseudomonadota; class Gammaproteobacteria; order Pseudomonadales; family Pseudomonadaceae; genus Aquipseudomonas; species Aquipseudomonas kulmbachensis. Next base: position 1,875,187 of record NZ_CP104861.1, read on the forward strand.
GCGGATGCCTGACCCGCTACAGCCAGTGCGCCGATAAGCAAAGCCACTTTGGGGATGGTACGCATCATGACGATTCCTCGAATTCCAGCCCCGACGTTTCGGTCTGCACCAGACCACAGATAATCGCGGGGATAACCTTAAGACAGTGCTTTTTTAAAAAACTGCGAAGCGTTTTGGTAAATTTTGTGTAAGGTCTGGCAGGCGCTGAGACGTTTCAGCGCAAGCGACCGCAATATGATCCAACAAATTTCTCGGTACGGCGTGTGCCGTCCATCTAAAAGCATTCAGCAAGGAGATGATCATGCAAATGAATCCGAATAAAGACACCCAGCTGTGCATATCGCTGTCGGGTCGGCCGGGTAACTTCGGACTGCGTTTTCATAATCATCTATACGAACAGCTGGGCCTGAACTTTTACTACAAGGCTTTCAGCAGCAAGGACCTTACGGGCGCCGTAACGGGTATCCGGGCCCTGGGGATTCGTGGTTGCGGGGTATCGATGCCTTTCAAGGAGGCGTGTATTGCGCTGGTGGATGAGCTGGATGCATCGGCCCAAGCCATTGCGTCGATCAACACCATCGTCAACACGGACGGCCACCTCAAGGCCTACAACACTGACTACATCGCTATTGCGCAACTGCTGGCCAGCCATAAAGTCGCCCAGGACACCACCTTTGCCCTGCGTGGCAGCGGCGGCATGGCCAAGGCGGTGGCTTCGGCGTTGCGTGATGGCGGCTATCGCAATGGGCTGATCGTGGCGCGTAACGAGGCGACAGGGGCCGCACTGGCGGCAAGCTGCGGTTATGAGTGGCAGCCGGAGCTGGCTGCACAGCGGCCACAGATGCTGATCAACGTGACGCCGGTGGGCATGGCGGGCGGCGCTGAGGCGGATGATCTGGCCTTTGAAGCGGATGCCATTGATCGTGCCGATATCGTCTTCGATGTGGTGGCGATCCCGGTTGAAACGCCATTGATCATTCGTGGTCGTGCCCAGGGCAAACAGGTGATCACGGGGCTTGAGGTTATTGCGATTCAGGCGCTCGAGCAGTTTGTGCTGTACACCGGTGTCCGGCCTACAACGGAGCAGTTCCAGGCTGCGGTGGCATTTGCCCGTAGTTGATTGCAGTGTCGGGCGAGTTGCCTCGCCCGATATCGGCTTTACTCCAGCTCTGCCAGACGCGCTTCCAGAGCGGCAATGCGCGCCTCAAGAGCTTCAAAACGCTCCAGCGAGACCCCGGAACCACTGCTGCGTTCTGCGGGTTGCTGGCGCGCGGCCATAATCACTTCGATATCTGCCGGATCGCCCAGTGCATGGGTATAGCGGTCCTCGCGCTGGCCGCTCTGGCGTGGCAATAACAGCGCCAGGTCCCGGGCAATCAAGCGTTCGAGCTGGTGCTGCACTTGCTCGATGTCTTCGAAGTCGTGCATGCGGGAGCTGCGGGTCAATAGCTCGTTCAGGGTTTGCGGACCGCGCAGAAACAGCAATCCCAGCAGCACTACTTGTGCAGGCACCAGCTCCAGCGCCTTGTCGACTTTATGTTCCCAGCGATCGGCACGGCTGCCCATGACCAGTCGGGTAAAGCCGCGGCCTTCCAGTGCGCGCAGGCTTTGCCCGACTTGCCCTTGTGTAAGGCTCATCACCGGTTCGCGACTGGTCTTCTGATTGCAGGCCAGTACCAGTGCGTTGAGCGTCAAGGGATAGGTTTCAGGGTTGGTGGTCTGTTTCTCGATCAACGAGCCGAGGATGCGGATCTCGGTGCTGTTGAGCTGAGGCCCTGCATCAGACTCGATCTGCGTGCTTTGTGGGAACTGACTCGCGGGGACTTCCATTTTCTTCTCCAATTTGAGCAACCGTTGCCAGCAACCATTGTGGAGTCTTTTGCGCGGTAGAGCGACAGCCATGTAACCCCCGCTGTGGGAGCGAGCCTGCTTGCTCCCACAGGTTGTTTCTTATTGTCTGTCAGCGATTGACCAGCTTGGCAGGCAGGGCAATCACCAGCAGGCTGCTCAGTAGCAGGCAGCAGGCGAAAAACCACAGCGCACCGGAGCCGCTGCCCGTCACGTCGATGGCGATGCCCATCAGCGAGTTGCTCACCAGTCCGGCGATATTGGCCAGCGAGCAGGCGAGGGCAAACCCTGTTGCGGCTGCACGGCCCTTGAGAAAGGTCGCCGGTAAACTGAAAAACACCGGTACAGCGCCAATGATCGCGGCCGATGCAATGGCAAACAGCGCCACGGTTGCCACAACGTTATGGCTGAAGAAGGTGCTGCCAGCCATGGCGGCCGCGCCGACCAGAAAAGGCACGATGATATGCCAGCGCCGCTCGCGATGACGGTCGGAGCTGGCCCCAATCATCAGCATGCCGATCAGGGCTGCGGCGCTGGGCAGAGCCGTCAATACGCCAATATGGAAGTTGTCGGCGACTCCCGCATTGCGAATGAAAGTGGGCATCCAGAAGGCCATCGCATAGGCGCTGAGCAGGATGGAGAAGTCGATCCCGCCGAGCATCCACACCTTCAGGTTAAAAAAACCGTCGCGAAAGCTGTGCTTGCTGTTTTTGCCTTCGACGTCATCTTTGCGCAGCTCGTTTTCAAGCAACTCTTTTTCTTTGGTATTCAGCCATTTGGCGCTGTGATGGCTATTGGGTAGGGCCCAGAACGTCAGAATCCCGAGCAATACGCTGGGGATCGCCTCGATGATAAACAGCCATTGCCAGCCCCTGAGCCCGGCCGTGTTGTCGAAAGCACCCATGATCCAGCCCGACAGCGGCCCGCCGATCACACTGGAAAGCGGCATGCCGATCATGAACAGGGCGATGATGCGTCCCCGTCGCTGCGTCGGGAACCAGGTGGTCAGGTAATACAGCACGCCCGGCAGAAACCCGGCTTCGGCCGCGCCCAGCAAGAAGCGCACGATGTAGAACTGGGCCGGGGTGGTGACCAGCATGGTGCAGGCCGAGAGCAGGCCCCAGGTGATCATGATCCGGGCAATCCAGACCTTGGCGCCGACCTTTTCCAGGACCAGATTGCTCGGCACCTCGAAAATGATATAGCCGACGAAAAACAACCCTGCGCCCAAGCCGAAGGCGGTTTCACTGAACTGCAGGTCGCCGAGCATTTGCAGCTTGGCGAAGCCGATGTTGATCCGGTCCAGATAGGCGGCCAGATAACAGAAGCAAAGGAAGGGGATGAGTTTCCAGGTGATCTTGCGATAGAGCACCTGGACCGGGTCTTCCATTGCCATGACTGGAGGTGTACCAAAACTTGCAGAAGGCATGCGTGTTATTCCGGCAGTGACCTTAAGGTTGATCTTCATACGCCACAAGAGGACAGGCGTGTCTATAATCGCCGCACATTCAATTCCCGCCCACAGACTGTCGAGACTTTCATGACTATCTCTCTGTACGCTGCTTCCATCCCTGTGTTCAAGCAAATGCTCAACGCCCTGAGCGGTGTTCTGACCAAGGCTGAAGCTCATGCAACCGCCAAGAACATCGACCCGAGCGTGTTTTTGCAAGCGCGTCTGGCACCGGACATGTTCCCGCTGGTACGTCAGGTGCAAATCGCAGTTGATTTTGCCAAGGGTGTGTCGGCCCGTCTGGCTGAAATCGAATTGCCGAAGTATGACGACAGCGAAGTGACCTTCGCCGATCTGCAAGCGCTGATCAGCAAAGTGCTGGCATTTGTTGATTCGATCAAGCCTGAGCAAATCGACGGCAAGGAAGGTATCGAAATCATCACCCGTCAGGGCACGCCGAAAGAGAAACGCTTCACCGGCCAAGCTTACCTGCTGACCTACGGCTTGCCACAGTTCTTCTTCCACGTGACCACTGCTTACGCGATCCTGCGCCACAACGGCGTTGAAGTCGGCAAGCGTGACTACATGGGCGCTTTCTAAGCAAGCCCTCTGTGGGAGCGGGTAAGTCCGGCTCCCACAGATTTGGTTGGTTGTCTTAGCTCTGTTGCACAGCCTTGTCTTGCTGGGCCATGCACGCAGCAGCCGTAAACAGTACATCAGTGGATGAGTTGAGCGCGGTTTCGGCCGAATCTTGCAGGATGCCGATGATGAAGCCCACAGCTACCACTTGCATCGCAATCTCGCTCGGGATGCCAAACAGGCTGCACGCCAACGGGATCAACAGCAGCGACCCGCCCGCCACGCCCGATGCGCCGCACGCGCATATGGCTGCCACGACACTCAGCAAAATGGCTGTCGGTATATCGACCGCAATTCCCAGCGTATGCACGGCTGCCAGGCTCAATACCGTAATGGTGATCGCCGCGCCTGCCATATTGATAGTGGCACCCAGCGGGATGGATACCGAGTAGGTGTCTTCATGCAGACCCAAACGCTCGCTCAACGCCATGTTCACTGGAATATTGGCCGCCGAACTGCGGGTGAAGAACGCGGTAATCCCGCTCTCGCGCAGGCACAGGAACACCAGCGGGTACGGGTTGCGACGCAGCTTCCAGAACACGATCAGCGGGTTGACCACCAGTGCCACAAAGAGCATGCAGCCAATCAGCACGGTGAGCAGGTGCAGGTAGCCCAGCAACGCGCCGAAGCCCGAAGTGGCTAGGGTTGAAGCCACCAGGCCGAAAATACCCAGCGGTGCAAAACGGATGACCACACGCACAATCAGGGTGACGCCGTTGGACAGGTCGCTGAGCACGGTGCGAGTGGCGTCGCCAGCATGGCGAATGGCAATCCCCATCCCGATAGCCCACGCCAGAATGCCGATAAAGTTGGCGTTGATCAGCGCGTTGACCGGGTTATCCACCACACTCAATAACAGGCTTTGCAACACTTCGCTGATACCACCCGGCGCTGCAATGGCGATGTCTTCGGTGACCAGTACCAGGCTCGATGGAAACAACATGCTGGCGATAACGGCCACTACGGCAGCGGCAAAGGTGCCGAACAGGTAGAGCACCAGGATCGGGCGGATATGGGTTTCTTGTCCGTGTTTATGGTTGGCAATCGATGCCATGACCAGGACAAATACCAGAATCGGTGCCACGGCTTTCAAGGCGCTGACGAACACCTTGCCGATAAAGGCCACCGAAAGCGCAGCCGCAGGTGCAAGCCAGGCCAGCAAAATACCGGCGATCAGACCGATCACGATCTGGGTCACCAGGCTGGTGCTCTTGAGCTTTTGCAGCAGGGTAGGTGGAGCGTCAGTCATAGGGTTTTCTCTAGTTGTTCTGGGTGGTGCATTGAAAAACTATGGGGCGATCAGCAGCAAGCGGGCAGGCTGATCGACGCAAGTCGGCGGGGTTAAACGTTTTGATTAAAGCAGAGTCAGCGGCCGGGGCTGGTCTTGCGTGCTGAACACGTCTGTGTGACTAAAACCACGGCGGGGGGCGAACTTTAACATAGTGATGTAGGTGCATTCTTAAGCAGGGGCAATCTGCCACATCTCATGGCGGGCTTCTATCGAGGGTAACGTGGCTTCGCGTAGAAGCACTCTGTTACTATCACTCATCCCCATTCTTCTTCAAATCAGCGGGCCCCTGGGCTTTCGCTGGCCTCGTTGTCTCTGGAGTTATTCATGCTGTTGCCCATCCTGCTGCTGTCTGCGGCCGGTTTTACCGTGCTCACTACCGAGTTCATCATTGTCGGCCTGCTGCCGTCGATTGCCCGTGACCTTGAGGTCAGCGTGCCCCAGGCCGGTTTGCTGGTGACCCTGTTCGCCTTCACCGTAGCCGCCCTTGGGCCGTTTTTGACCGCGTACTTTGCGCGTTTTCCACGCAAGCGGCTGTTTATCACTATTTTGCTGATGTTCGCCTTCGCCAACACCGTGGCGGCGTTGGCGCCGAATATTTGGGTGATGGCATTTGCTCGACTGTTACCCGCGTTGGGTTTGCCGGTGTTCTGGGCCCTGGCCAGCGAAACAGCGGTAGACATCGTAGGCCCGGATTACGCCGGGCGGGCGATTGCCAAAATTGGTTTCGGAATTGTCTGTGCGACAGTATTTGGTATCCCTGTAGGCACCTTGATCTCCGATGCGTGGGGCTGGCGCAGTGCCTTCGGCATTCTGGCGGTGGTAGCACTGGCCAAGGCCTTGCTGCTGTGGATCTACTTGCCCACGACCCGAACGGTCAAGGAAGTCGTCACCCTGCGCTCACAATTTGGTTTGTTGCGCAGCCCGCTGATGATTGGCCATATCGTATTGTCGGTGCTGGTGTTTAGCGGCATGTTCACGGCTTACACCTACCTGGCCGACATCCTTGAGCGGTTGGCGGGTTTTGACGGCACCCTGGTGGGTTGGTGTCTGATGGGTTTTGGTGCGGTCGGATTGATCGGCAACTCGTTGGGCGGACGCATGGTGGACCGTCATCCGCTGATTGCTTCGATGGTGTTTTGTGCCTTTATGATTGGCGGCCTGGTGGCGCTGGTGCCGAGTATTCACTCGACCCTGGGCCTTGCTGCGGCGATGGGCATTTGGGGTGTGACGCAGGCAGCGCTGTTTCTGGTCAGTCACGTGCGGTTGATGAAAGCCGCGCCCCATGCCCCGGCATTTGCTGCGTCGCTGAACATTGCCGGGGGCAATCTCGGGATTGGCCTGGGCGCGATGGTCGGTGGGCGCGTGATCGATAACTATGGTTTGGGCAGCCTGGGGTTCGTCGCCGCCGGGTTTATTCTGATAGCGATTCTGCTGGCGCTGTTGTTGATGTCCGCCAAGCCTCGCCCTGTGTGCGCTAACGCGGGGTAAACAGCTCGCGCCTGGCTCCCTCGGTAATCGCAACGATGCCGGGGTGGCGGATTTTGCGTTCGACGGTGATGGCGTAAAACGATTCAGTGACCGCTTCGGTGTGACCGATCAGCTCAACGTCAAACTGGCGCATCACCTCCTGAGCAATCACGCTGGGGGCGATAAATACACCGATTCCGGATTGGCCGAAGGCCTGCATCAGTGCGCTGTCATCAAATTCGCCCACGATCCGCGGTTGTATTTGCTGCTCGGCCAGCCAGCGCAGCAAGCGGCTGCGCAGTACGGTCTCGGGGCCAGGGATCAGCAGCGGGGCGCCTTGCAGGCAGTGCGGGAAGTTCTCGGTGTAGTCTTTGGCGAGTGCCGGGGCGGCAAAAAAGCTGATGCCGCACTCGCCCAGTTTTTGGCTAAAGCCTTTGATGTCGAGGTGAGAGGGCATGGGGCTGTCGGAAATCACCAGATCCAGACGCTGAATCGCAAGGTCCGCCAGTAGCCGATCGAGTTTGTCTTCACGACAGGTAATACGGATCGGCTCGTTCAGCTCCATGGTGGGTGCGATCAAGCGATACACAATCGACTTGGGCACCACATCGGCCACGCCAACCCGAAACAGAATTTGTTGCTCCTTGGGCGCCATGCGCAGCATGCTTTCCAGCTCGCTGCCGAGCTGAAAGATCTGCTCGGCATAGGGCAGCACCTGACGCCCGGTTTCGGTTAACTCCAACTGGCGGCCGACCCGGCGAAACAATGGCAGGCCATAGGTATCTTCCAGCAGGCTGATTTGCCCGCTGATTGTCTGCGGCGTGAGATTGAGTTGTTCGCAGGCGCGAACGATACTGCCGGTTTTGGCAACGACCCAAAAGTAGTGAAGTTGGCGGTAATTAAGCATCGGCGCATCAACAGTTCGTAAAAACCGAAGTATAGCGCTTAAAAATACGAATTTTCCTGAAGTGTTTGATTCTCTAGAATCCCGCGTTATGCGCAAGCCACCCCGGTGGCCGTCGATTTAGAGAGGAAAGAGACCATGAACATTAAAAAATCTGCTGTTGCCGTGTTGTTGGTGTCGGGCCTGGTGCTGATGAGCGGTTGCGATCAGGCAGAAAAAGCCGCCCAACAAATGTTGAGCAAAACCGCTGAGTCCGCCAAACAGGCGATTGATGACACGCACAAGGCGGCTGAACAGGCGCTCAGTGATGCCACTGGCGGGCTGGTTGAAAAAGAGCAGCCTGAACAAGAAAACAAAGACTCATCCAAAGCCATTTAACGCGTCCTACTGCAGAGTCCGAACACACCTATGGAATATCTTTTACAACTGGCTGCCAGCCCCGCAGCCTGGGTTGCCTTGGCCACGTTGATCGTGATGGAAATCGTGCTGGGCATCGATAACCTGATCTTTATCTCGATTTTGACCAACAAACTGCCTGAGCAATACCGCACCAAGGCACGTCGTATCGGTATCGGCATGGCGCTGATTTTGCGCCTGGGTCTGCTGGGTACTATCGCCTACATTGTTCAGTTGACCACGCCAGTGTTTGAAGTGCTGGGCAAGGCCTTTTCGTGGAAGGACATGATTCTGATTGCCGGTGGTCTGTTCCTGGTATGGAAAGCCACCAGTGAAATCCACCACAGCATGACCCCGCAACCGGAAGAAAAGACCGAGAGCGTGTCGTCGAAAGTAACCTTGGGTTTTGCGGCGGCCATCGGGCAGATTTTGATGCTGGACCTGGTGTTCTCCATCGACAGCATCATTACCGCAGTCGGCATGACCGAACACTTGCCAATCATGGTGATTGCAGTAGTGGTCGCGGTAATGGTGATGTTGCTGGCTTCGGAGCCTCTGGCCAAATTCATCAATGACAACCCGACCGTGGTGATGCTGGCGCTGGCCTTCCTGATCATGATCGGTATGACCCTGATCGCCGAAGGCTTCGGTGCCCATGTACCTAAAGGCTACGTGTATGCGGCGATGGCGTTCTCGGCCACTGTTGAAACACTCAACATTGTGGCGCGCCAGATTCGGGAAAAACGCCAGGCTGCCCTGGTGAAGTAAGCGCAAGTTACTGCTGAAAAGCCGTCCACCCTGTTTGGGGTGGGCGGCTTTTTGTTTAATGGGCGTTTGCTGCGCCAGCTACCGGTTTTTCAGGGGTGTCTTGCGGTTTTGGCTGCACCTGCGGGTGGTGATGGCGGCTAATGCGCATCAGGCCCCAGAGCATAGCGCCAGCGACAGTCAGCCAGCCGGTGATCAGCAGGACAATCGTGAGTATCGGGCTCATCAGTGCCTCCTTTGCCCCCAACGGGCTCAAACACACGCCAAGCAATGGACAGTCTAGCCTCAGCAGTGTTGCAGTCTATTGACCGAAGGTCGTGCTGGACTAACCATTTTGCTCTATCTCAACGATAGTGCTGTGGCTAAAGGCTATACCTCGTCCTGTTGGCACCCTATGATCGTCACCCTTGGCGGGCCTTATGGTCCGACACTCATTCAAGGCGAGGGAATATGCAGGGAGTGACTGGGTTGAGATCAGCGCGACTGTTGCTGACAGGGTTCCTGGTATTGGTGATGGCGGGATGCGCTAGTGTTGAGTCGCCGCAAATTCAGCGCTTGCCTGAACGGGTCGAGCTCAATGGCGTACCCTTTTTTCGCGGTAATGCCAATCAAGGCGGCCCGCAAACATTGGCCGGGATGCTCGGTGAGCAACGGGTCAGAATTACCCCGGGTCTTTTGATCAAACCGCTGAAGCTGCCGGGCGCCGAAGCTGCATTGCAAGGCAATATGGAGCAACTGGCTGCTGGCTACGGGTTGATGGTCTATCCGTTGGACTCATCGCTTTCTGCGCTCTTGACCCAAGTCGCTGCAGGCTATCCGGTCATGCTGCGTTTCAGCGACGGCACGCTCTGGTCCGAGCCGCGCTACGCGATGCTTGTAGGTTATAACCGCGCCAAGCGTACGGTAATGCTGCGTGCGGGCATGGAGCGGCGGCGACTGATGAACATCAACACGTTCGAGTCGTCCTGGAAAGATGCCGGAGGCTGGGCGGTACTGATCCTGTCGCCGACACAATTGCCGGCCAATGTCGACAAGGCGCGCTGGTTGAAAGCGGCTAATGACCTGTCCCGCTCGGGACAGGAGCAGGCCGGGGCCACCGCCATCAAGACCCTTGAATCCAATAAATAGACAAACTCTGTGGGAGCGGGCTTGCTCGCGATGTAAACAACGCGGTTTCACTGAAGGATCGCGTCGCGCCTATCGTGAGCAAGCCCGTTCCCACAATGGGTTAAAACCCGAACTTGTCCCGCAGGCTGTAGTACCACGCGCCCAAAGCGGTCAGTGGTGTACGCAGCAGCTGTCCGCCGGGGAAAGGATAGTGCGGCAAGTCGGCAAACGCATCAAAGCGCTCTGCTTGGCCGCGCAAGGCCTCGGCCAGCACTTTGCCTGCCAGATGGGTGTAAGTCACTCCGTGACCGCTGCAACCCTGCGAGTAATAAATGTTGTCACCGATACGGCCAACCTGAGGCAGGCGTGACAGCGTCAGCAGGAAGTTACCCGTCCATGCGTAGTCAATTTTCACGTCCTTGAGCTGCGGGAAAGCCTTGAGCATTTTTGGCCGGATAATCGCTTCAATGTTGGCCGGGTCCCGCGCGCCATACACCACGCCGCCGCCGAAGATCAGGCGCTTGTCGCCGGACAGGCGATAGTAGTCGAGCAGGTAGTTACAGTCTTCGACGCAGTAATCTTGCGGCAACAGGGTTTTGGCCAGTTCTTCGCTCAACGGTTCGGTGGTGATTACCTGAGTACCGCACGGCATGGATTTGGACGCCAGTTCGGGTACCAGATTACCCAGATAAGCATTGCCCGCGACGATGATGAACTTGGCGCGCACCTTGCCTTGTGGTGTATGCACCACAGGATTGGCACCGCGCTCAATCCGAATCGCCGGTGACTGCTCGTAAATCGTACCGCCCAGCGACTCAACGGCGGCGGCCTCGCCCAGCGCCAGATTCAGCGGGTGAATATGCCCGCCGCTCATGTCCAGCAGCCCCCCCTGATACTGATCGCAGTCCACAACCTCACGAATCCGGCGCTGATCCAGCAACTCCAGATGCGTGTTGCCATAACGCTCCCAGAGCTTTTTTTGTGCTTCCAGATGGCCCATCTGCTTGGCGGTGATCGCTGCAAACACACCGCCGTCTTTCAAGTCGCACTGGATCTGATACTTGGCCACGCGTTCACGAATGATCTTGGCGCCTTCAAAGGCCATCTGCCCCAGCAACTGCGCCTGCTTGGCCCCCACAGTGCGCTCGATCACATCTATATCGCGACTGTAACTATTAACGATCTGCCCGCCATTGCGTCCGGAAGCGCCGAACCCCACCTTTGCGGCTTCCAGCACAGTGACCTTGAAACCGGCCTCCAGCAAAAACAGCGCACTCGACAGCCCGGTATAGCCAGCGCCGATTACACAGACATCCGTCTCGACCTCACCCTGCAGGGCAGGGCGTTCAGGAGTCGGATTAGCTGAAGCCGCATAGTAGGACTGGGGATAGGGAGTGTTCGACATTCTGCAGCCTCTGTTTTATATTTTTTACGAGTGCGACCGATGCTACCTGAGTTGAAATCCACCCGCCAGCTACCGGCGGATGAGCTTTTTTGCGGTGAAAATAAATAATTCGACTATTCATAGGGTTAGCTGCAAAAAAGGTGTTGACACCCCTCCGCAAATCTATAGAATGCGACCCCACAGCAGGCACGTAGCTCAGTTGGTTAGAGCACCACCTTGACATGGTGGGGGTCGTTGGTTCGAGTCCAATCGCGCCTACCAAACAAAATCCGCTCTGCTGGGCGGTCTAGAAGGGCTCACCGAAAGGTGGGCCCTTTTTTGTTGTCTGCGATTTGCAAAACCCCCGCTTCAGAACGCCAAATGCTCGCTATAGCTGTTGTTGTCGATGCAGGGCTCTGTGAATAAGCCGCTCAAGTAATCTATATCGATGCCTCCGGGAGCTCCACGACTGGTCGCCGTAGCACCCTCAACGAAGTGCATGCAGGCCAGGCCAGATTTAGCTTGTTCAGTTCGTTTTTTAGATACCCGAACAGACCCATGACGTTGCTGACTGGTGGAGTGTTTCCAGCGTCAGGCGCGACCACCGCCTTCAGGGCGTCGATCGTGAATATATGAGCTGATGAAGGCACCTGGCGCGGCGCGGCCCGGGATGATGGCGGACTGGCTTGCAGTGATGTGTACGCATCGGAGTACGATCTGCCTGGCGTATGTCGGCCGTTGGCTACTCAGATCACACTCCGATGCGACCTCCCGTGAGGGATCGGGCAGTTAGCGACAGGCTGTCGTTGGCGCTGGTTGTTCAGTAAGAACCTTTATAGGTAAGTGAAGCTCGGTCGCGCTAACTTGCACTGTTTTCTGCAGATTTATTTGCGTGCAGCTACTCTGCGTAGCCATCCCGCTGTATGGTCACTTTGCCCGGGGAACGCCGGGCTTGAATGACGCCTGCATTGTTTCGCAGAAGGCGCAAGCCGACTTGCGCGGGCTCATCTACGAGATTTCTCCGTTGCTCTATGCTGGTTCTGTGCTCACGCTGTTAATAAATAAGGTTAATTTTTGGGGAGATTTTGCGTTATGGAAAATGCATTCAAACAGCCATTATTCGTAGTCGGGGTCTCGCTGTCTGCTGTAGGTCTCGCCACTTCAATACCCGGAATCTGGATACCTGGGTGCGTCTTTATGGTTATCGGGCTTACGAAAAGAACGAAGGGTTGAGGTAACTTGTGTTCTGCACTTTCTGTCTCTGTGAAGAGGGGGTTATTGTATTGAACGTGAAGTCCGTCGGCGGCCGGGCTTCTTGTTTTTATTGAAGGTTTTTAAGTTACAGGCGTGTGCAAGCTGCCTGTTTAAACTAGGCGGGTAGTAACGCTGATACTGCTTTTACAGAGCTGTGTTGTTTGCCAATGGCTGGGCCCTCTTGTGTGTGGATAAAAGAAACGTTGACCGGGGTTCGGGTTTTCCGAATGTATAAACACCTGAAGAACTGACGCCGTTGTACTGGGGGTGAGGGCTTAATGAATTGTCTACGCTAGAGCCCCGATAGCCGCCAACACAATGATTACCCGCATGAAAACCACGTTCGCTATCACCATGCTTTGTTCGCGTGCGCGGTGTGAGCGTCAGTGTAGTCGTGAGTTTTCGAAGTGGGCAGTTTACAACGGGCGTTGCAAGAGAAACTCGCCATCTGTGTACGTTGTTTTTATTACAACTGTCATAAATCAGGTGGGCTTAGCCATTTATCGGAAAGAAATCATAGTGCGGGCCCGTTGGGTGCTGTGCTTCCTGAATAGATGTAATTACAAACTTGCGTTTGTTATTCGTGGCACTACACTCCGGCTCCCTGCAGGTAAGCAGGCTTTGGAAAAGCCGAATAAGCATTGCATCTTTAATTCAAAGATACGCAGTTCATTAATACTCAAGGATAGAGGTATATATGACGAAGCAAATACAATCACAGTTGGTACTCAAGAACGAAGATGCTGCACTTCACTTGCTGGATCAAACGATGGGTTATACCTATCAGGCAGCCCTACGGGCAGTAGCACAACTTGGGGTCGCCGATTATCTGGCCGACGGGCCAAAGTCAGTGGTGGATCTGGCGCAGGCCGTGGGCGCGGAGCCTCAGAAGTTGCAGCGATTGCTGCGAGTTACTGCAACACGGGATATTTTCCGCGAGGTTGAGCCCGGTGTTTTTGAGCTCACGCCGGCGGCAGATTATCTGCGTACCGATGCTGATCATTCACTGCGTTCTGCTGTGCTGATGCTTACCGATGAGACGTTCTGGCGGCCCATCGGTGAACTGATCGAGAGTGCCCGTGGTAATCCCCCGTTCAGGCACCTGTATGGCAAATCCTTTTTCGAGTACTGGTCGCAGGCTGGTGCCCAGGCAGAGGATTTTCACGTCGGCATGTCCTCCATGTCGGAAGTGGAGAACATTTTCCTGGTGCGCAGTTATGAGTTCCCTGACGGAGCCACCGTTGCGGATATTGCGGGAGGCTTTGGCGGTTTGCTGCTGCGTGTGCTGCAGACCAATCCCAGTCTCCACGGAATCTTGTACGACCAGCCGCACGTTCTGGAAAGGAACCGCTTGGGTGAGCTGGCAGACAACTCCCGGTGGGAGCTGAGTTCGGGTGATTTCTTCAAGTCCGCACCGAAGGCGGATATTTATCTTCTCAAGTACATCATGCATGACTGGCCTGATGAGCAGGCATCGCTGATCCTGAAGAACATCCGCAAAGCCATGAACCCCGGCGCACGCATCCTCATCATGGATCCCCTCATTCCGGAGGGAAACACGCCGCACTCCGGGAAGTTGATGGACCTGTTGTGCATGGGTATCTACGAAGGCGGCAGGGAGCGGACCAAAAAAGAGTTCGAACAGTTGTTGGCAAGCGCCGATATGCGCTTGAACCGCACTATTGATACGGGCTGCTACGTATCAATTATCGAGGCATGCGCGGTGTAGTGAATCGTGCGTAAAGCCGCATTGGCAAATGATCAATGCGGCTTTGCCTGTGTGATCAGCCACTGCGTTCTTACTCTTTTCAGAGGCAATCCCATGAATAGACTTGCCATAGTCGGTGCCGGAGCTGCCGGCGTTGCGACTTTCATCGCTGCGGTCAGGGCGGGTGTTGCGCGAACCATCTATATGGTAGATCCGCACCCCGTCGGCCCGGGAACAGCATTCTCGAATACGGATCGCGACATTCTCTGTAATACCTCGGTTGATACCATGTCGGTGTTGCACGACGTGCCCCTGGATTTTCTTGAACACTTGAGTTGCGAAGGCTACGCCTCTACGGCCGAGAGCTTTGTGCCGCGGTTTTTGGTGGGCCGATACCTGGCGAACCGCTTTGTGCAGTATTCCGCCATGGCGCGGGAGCAGGGGGTGGTCGTCAAATATGTATCGAGTACGTTCAAGGCCCTGAAGATTCATGGCCACCGCCGCTATGAACTGGAGTTTGTTGACTCCCCTCAGGTGCCGTCCTCATCTCTGATGGTCACTGATGTGGTGTTCTGTACGGGCTTTGGGCCGCCTCGTTTACCGCTTGTTGCGCAACCTTTTTTCAACCATTCGAGCTTCATCAAGAATCCGTACCCTGAAGCCAGCATGCTGGCGATGATTCCTGAAAAATCCCGTGTGCTTGTGATGGGTAGCAAACTGTCGGCCATCGACAGTGCGATCGTTCTCTGTCGCGACGGGCATCAAGTGACCATGCTGTCCCCGTCGGGAGAGTTCCCCGCCGTACGTGCGCGTTTCATGCGCAGCCCAAAGGCAGCATTCGTTGGCGAAGACATCGCATCCGTCATGGCGCCAGGGGAGGAGGGCTGCAAGACGTACAGTCCTTCGCTGCACTATAGGTACGTCAAATACTTCTCCAAGGTATTGCGCCAGAACATTGGCAAAGACTGGAGTCAGCAGTTCTCCTATTCATCGACTGTTCTCGGCAGGTTGAAGGAAGAAGTCGAAATTGCAGAGAGTGGTGATAGCCAGTGGCAGGAATACGTTGTTGATTTCATGCATGCCATTAACGGCGTGCACAACAAGGAAGACGTCTATTTCGACGGCTCTTTCCACCCTCGCTTCGAGCGTCTGCTTTACAGGTATATTACGGCACTCGCACTGCCCAACGCCCGCAAACTGTTGAAGTACATTGAAGACGGTGTTCTCTGCGTAGAGGGCGGTGAAATCAGCGCGATGGATTACTCAGACAGGCGCCCCAATGCATGGAATGTCAGTTGGGGTGGGGAGGTGCATGGCTTTGACACCATTGTTGCAGCCACGGGCTACTACCAGTCCAGATATGTCATGAGCGATGACGGCAGGGTCGAGCTGGACGTGACAGGTGAGCGGGGCAGGCATGCGATCACTATCTTGCCGAGCATGGCCGGTGCGCATGAGAGTTTTGGCGGCAAGGAGAGCATCTGGTTCGTCGGCGCGCCGGCCCGCCCGCGTGTCTGGGTACCGAATGCCCTTGTTGTGGTTACACCATTGGCAAACCAGGTCATCGAGAGCATGCGTCAGCTTCCACGAGTGGGGGCGGCCGCTTGATGTCATGAGCTGAGCTGTCAGTCAGTGCCTGCGCGCGGCTTGTAGCTGCGCGTTGGCATTTCTCGTCCCCCCGCTCATTCAACCTCAAGCGCGGCCTGTATCTGATCGGCATATTTGCCCAGATTATCCAGCTCCCATTGAAGCTGGGCAGGGCCGCTTGAGTTGAAAACCTTGGACTGGATCAAGGTCAAAGCAGCGGCAACGGCAAGCTCTCGTCTATTCTGCGGGCTTGCTGCACCAAAGGGGGTGTCGCCTCTGTCGCTCACCGGGTTGTGAATGTTGATCAGCAATTCGCGCTTTGCGAATCGATAGAATCGAGACATAAAAGCGAGCTGTATCCTGCACGTTGAAGGTTTCACCGTCTTCAATCGCATGATTTTGAAGTCGTTGATCATCTTCGGAGTGATGTCTTGGATTGGTTGGGTGAAATGCCTGCCAAGGTGCTCAACAACCTTTAGAGCGTGTTGATAGCTGCCTTTGCCTTTGAGCATGGTTTCGCAGTAGGTCATGCCCAACGTATAGATAGTGTGGTGCTTGTTATCCATTGTCACGGCTTCAATCTGGCTGGCCCATGACTCTGCCGCAGCTTTGGTGCTGAAGGTTTTTGATTGGGGAGATTTGCCTTTAACTCGTACCTGAGCGTTCCAGTTGCCTGATGGAAGTAAGCGAATGTTGGCCATTTTTGACGCCTCAAAATGTGAATGGGCGTTCTGTGAAACCCAAGAGCACCAAGGCTTGCAGCTTGCTCAAGCAGACCTTGACATGGTGGGGGTCGTTGGTTCGAGTCCAATCGCGCCTACCAAACAAAATCCGCTCTGCTGGGCGGTCTAGAAGGGCTCACCGAAAGGTGGGCCCTTTTTTGTTGTCTGCGATTTGCAAAACTTTTGCAAAACCCCCACCTCAGGCGCATTACGCGCCGGATAGAGTGCGTATCAAGCGAGCAGGCCTGCTACAGACTATTGTGGGGGCGATCATCGGTGGGGCGATCTACGCCGAAGACAAGATGTAAGCGATTAAGGAAGATCGGTCGACGACGGCTTGGGCTGCACTCTGAAGCGTGAAGTCCGCACGTATCTTCCAAGCAGCCACATGCCGTAGGCAATACTTGCCGAGAGCACGCAAAATAGCCAGACGCCCAGCACTTCTCCGAATCGATAGGGTGTCAAATGCGTCGTAAAAACCAGCACGGCAGACTTGAAAACGGTTTTCGAAACTTGGACCCATATCAAAATGGCTACGGCGTATATCGGTAACGAGGCCGCCAATCGAAGCCAGTAAAGCGCTTTGTTCATGAGTAACGTCTTCCTTGATGGGGCGTTTAAAGCACGGCATGTTAAGGGCTTCATACGCCAAGTCTACCCCTGGGCTGTGTTCTGCTTAGACAGGGTTTGTAGTGGTCAACTAATCCCGGACACGACGTTAAGTTTTTTCTCGGCCTGAGCCGGTGGCAGCCCACCATTAAATTGGTGCGGTCGAATCCAGTTGTACCGGTGCATCAAAAAATGGCTGATATCCCGCTGAGCTTGTTGGACCGTCGCGTAGCCCATGGTCGGTATCCACTCGGTTTTCAGGCTCCTGAACACCCGCTCCATCGGCGCGTTATCCCAACAATTTCCTCGCCGGCTCATGCTCTGACGCATGCGATATCGCCAAAGGCGCTGGCGAAAACTCCGGCTTCCATATTGCGAGCCCTGGTCGGAGTGGAACAGCAAACCCTGAGGCTTCCCTCGCTGCTCGTAAGCCATGTCCAAGGCCTTGATGACCAAGTCGGCATCCGGCTTTCCCGACAACGCCCAACCCACAACACGGCGGGCAAAAAGATCTAGCACAACCGCCAGATACTGCCATTTCCCTTGAGCCCAGATGTAAGTGATATCGCCACACCAGACGTGGTCAGGAGCGGGCACATCAAACTCTCGGTTCAAAATATTAGGGATGTCGGGCCGCTCGACCGTCGCCTTTTTGTAAGCATGCGATCCCGGTTGTTTGCTGACCAACTCCAGCTCGCGCATCAGGCTGCGTACCTTGAATCGCCCGATCTGCTCGCAGTCGTCCTGCATCATGGCCATGATGCTACGGCTACCGGGAGCACTGCGGCCTTGGGTGAACAACTCGCTCACCCGACTGCGCAATCGAAGGCGTTCTACATCCGGTGTGCGGCGCCTGAGACGCCGAGCGTAGTAGCACGAGCGGGTCACTTCAAACACCTTGCACAGCCAATCAACCGGCTCGTGGATGCTCAACTGGTCAATCAGCGCGAACGCTCGAGATCTTCCGACATCAAGAGCGCGGTGGCCTTTTTTAAGATCGATTTTTCCCGCTCAAGGCGAGTAATTCGGGCTTCCAGCTCTTGGATTTTCTGCTGCTCCGGGGTCAGCGCTTTGCTCTGCGGGGTGACGCCCGTGCGTTCTTGCTGCACCTGGTCGACCCGTCGGCGCAAAGCCGACTCGCCGACACCAAGCGAGCGGCTGGCCTCAATGAAGCTGTAATCCTGCTTGAGAACGAGGTCGGCAGCCTCGCGTTTGAATTCAGGGGAAAAGGTACGGCGTTGTTTGGTCATCTGACACCTCGTTCTGGCGAGCATTCTCGCCTAAATGGGTGTCCGGTTTCATTAGACCACTACAGTTGCGCGAGTGACTTTCCTTGTGGCAATCACAACCGAAGAGTCTTCTTGCATTTTTATGCGCAATTCACCGTACAGAGCCAATGAGCTTCATGACGGTATGACCATCAATGGGGGCGGTGTATGCAGTGGTCAGTCGATCGCCTTGCTAACTGCTGCGCCAATCAGCACGAACGGCGACAGCACAACCATAAACACGGTCATCCAGACTCCCGTGTAGGCGTCGTCGACCTTCTTTCCCAATCCTGATGTCGAGGTCGCGGGTTCCTGACGCTTGGACACGCTCAGGGCATAACGATAGTGTTCGGCCTGGTCACCTTGGTGAACGCGGCATGCTTCATGGCTGAGGCTGACATAGCGTCCTCTCGGTGTATGCGTATCTCTCTCCGACTGAGCGATTGTGTTGTTGTGGCTGTCGATATTTTGTTGCAGGTCGCTCATCTGCGTCTTGAGCTCGGACTTGCATTCGCCCTCACTGGTGAACACGCGGCTAGTCTTGTTGATCACGCTGGGGCGATTTCGGCTATCCAGGAACACGTTGATTTCACCGCTGTGCCCATCATCCCGTTGAAATACCCTGGCCCCCGCGAGCGTTTCGAAACCGGTATTGGTGAGCGCGTTGAGTTCATCGCTGGAGAGCGGCTTATACAAGGTGTAGCCATAAATCTGCGGCCCGCTGATGGGCGCCTTGGTCGCAGGTGTGGCGCACGCCGTTAGTGACGAAGCAATAATCGAAAGGCTTAACGCGACACAAAACGTCCTGTTCATGACTTCATCCATTGACTGTTTGGATCACCGATAATCAGGCGCAGGTTACCTGAGCCCCGTGCCATCGAGGTAGTTCGCGAGTTGTTGGTCGGGACGCCTCCCAACATGCAGGTGATAGGTTCGGCTGCTATGGAAACAGCCGAAAGTAGCCGATAAGCCGCGACAGTGATGCCTGCACGGGTTGCCTACCGTTTGGAGAGACCATGCTTATCACTTCGTTGCTTTTCATGATGGGTTAGCGCCGGATACGGATCTTTTGCCAGCTCACATCGTTGTGAAATGCTCCCGTATCGCCTCGTATCACATACAGGGTGGCCCTGTAGGCGGAGGTTAGTGGTGTGCATTGCAGTCCTCGAATTTTTCGATATGCCCATACCCAGCCGTGAGTCTTGCTGGCGTTCATCCTTCTTCCTGCTTTTTGATCTTCATGTTTCTAAGCTATCCAGGAAAATTATCTGAGTTTTCTTGGACTCTCACTTCTGCGCTAGTTCAATTATCAAGTACGTTTTGTATTTTTTGAGAGATTTAAATCCCCGTCACGGCGCGGCACTTACTTTAGATCCTCCGAACGCCAGCGACATGGGGGCCTGGCCGCTCATCGGCTGGCCGTACGCATTCCGCAACCGGTTGGCGATCGGCGCGATAAAAAGGTTGGGTTGGACAATAACGAACTTGCGAATGTCTTGTGCAACTCGTTTGCCATATCCTTTTTACGGCCGAAAGCGCTTTTATCAAGGATTACCCGTCAACATTACGGCTTGAGTGACCCGGTCTTGAATAAGTCGAAAGAGTAGGGGTTATCGGCGGATACGAATCTTCTGCCAGGTACGGCTGTTGTAAAAAGCCCCGGTATCACCTCGAATAGCATACAGGGTGGCTCTATAAGCAGAGGTTAGTCTGGAGCACAGAAGGCTGCGCATCTTGCGATAAGCCCACATCCAATCGCGTTTAAATAGTTTGCTCATATATCTGCCTTGATTTGGTAAAGCTCGCCTGTTGTGTCATTTAATGCGCTGAAAAATGATTCAGTAGGTTATGGGGGCGATGGCTGTTCACCGATGACATTAGTCCGTTCATGTCTGTATGCTCTCTGGTGTTCTTGATGTGGTTATAAAAGGGTTGCTGAGCGTTAGGTGGCTGGGTGTGTCAGCTCGGTAGTGGTTTAGCGATGCAGGCACGTTGTTATAAATGCCTTCGTTGGCCAGGTTAATATAATGTCTGCAGCTGCCTGTTTCGAGTTTATGAATGGGCGTGTGGGATATTCACTGATCGTATTGGCGTAACCAGGGAAAAATTCCG
Source organism: Pseudomonas fragi (assembly GCF_025426255.1). Lineage (GTDB taxonomy): Bacteria > Pseudomonadota > Gammaproteobacteria > Pseudomonadales > Pseudomonadaceae > Aquipseudomonas > Aquipseudomonas kulmbachensis. Next base: position 1,895,698 of record NZ_CP104861.1, read on the forward strand.
GAGCAAATGATAGTGCTGAAACCGTTCGTCTGTAACCATTTCAAAAAATATTTTTACACTTTTTATTATGGCTTGACGGGTTGTTGGCGCCATTCGGCTGGCTGCAAATTTTCTTGATTTTATGTCTTCTATATATAGCGCTGACGATTGTTTGTTCTGGTTTTTTGCTTTGACGGATTGCTGGCGCCACTCAACTGGCTTGGTGACGTTATAAAATGAATTTTGGTGTATATGACTTTTCTTTTATTTGGTTTTTTTATAAATTGGCATTGATCACGTCTTGCTTGGGCTCCCGGTTAATGAAGGGCTGGTTGAGTCGCTTCTGGGTTCAGGGCCACCCATAACAATAAAAATTTTGTCGGCTAACAGTAATCATGCCTCAGTGCGAGGCCCTTCGGCCCCTGGCGTGCGATGCTGAAATTTTTGTCAGTTCAGAATAGACCCGGTCCAGGTGGGCGCAGGTTTCACCGTTGAGAGCGATACATTCAGCTTCAGGTATCAGCCTTGTAATTAAGGGGGGTGGCTTGACTTGGTAAGTTGTCCTTCGCGTTGCGTAAGTGCTCACGTGTCACACAGGGATGGGAATAGAAAGTATGGAGCGTGGACATTTTGTACAAGTTATCGCCGTTACAAGCGGGAAGGGAGGGGTGGGCAAGACCGTTGTTGCTGTAAACCTGTCTTTGGCATTGGCAGAACTTGGCAAACGGGTTGTATTGCTGGAAGCCGATCTGGGATTGTCGAATATCGCCGTTCTGTTGGGGCTTACCCCGACGTACACACTTGCCGATTTAATTGAGGAACGCTGCGAGTTATCCGATGTATTGATGCCAGGGCCTGGGGGAGTGCGCATTGCCCACGCCGTGTCAGGCAGTCAGAACTTGGCGCATTTATCGCCTGCGCAGTATGCAGGCTTGATCCAGGCTTTCAGCGATGTCGCTGACACACTCGATGTATTGGTGATTGATACTGCCTCGGGTATTGGAACATCAGTAGTTACCTTCGTTCGAGCAGCCCGAGAGGTTTTGCTGGTTGTGTGTGACGAGCCAACCTCAATTGCTGATGCCTACGCACTCATAAAGTTGCTTAATCGTGACTACGGAATAAGTCGCTTCCGGATCCTGGCCAACATGCAGCACAATCCGCTTGACGGCCAAAGGCTGTTCGCCAAATTGATCAGGATAACTGACGATTTTCTAAGCGTAACGCTGCAGTATGTAGGGGCAATTCCATACGACCAGGATATACGCAAGGCCGCCTCTTTGCAGCGAGCAGTCTACCGAAACTTCCCTCGCTCCAAGAGTACAACGGCATTTAGGGCCATTGCTAAAAAAATTGATGCCTGGTCAATTTCCAGCAGTCCTCGAGGGCATATAGAGTTCTTTATAGAAGGCCTGGTCAATAATTCGAGACGTTAATACGAGCTGCTCTATTGCACGTGTTTAATATCGTCACTGGCACGTACAGTTTTAGGCTGAGAGCCGACACGGTCATTACATAAAGGAAACGGTGCATGCAGGCGTTCAATCATCAGGACGGCGAGTACATAGAGATAGATCAGGCAAATCTCTACTACGAACAGCAGGGGAACATGGAGGGCCCAGCCCTTGTATTTCTCCATGGAGGGTTTGGTGATATCGAGACGTTTAATGCCATCACGCCACGTCTGAGCCAAACCTACAGGTTGATCGCAATTGATAGCAGGGGCCAGGGGAAGTCCACCCTTGGCTCATCACGACTCAGCTACAAGCGCCTGCAGCAGGATGTTGAGGCGGTGCTCGGGTCTTTGGGGATTGAACGTTGCAGCATTATTGGCCATAGCGATGGCGGCATCGCTGCGTTACGGGTTGCCGTGGCCAACAATGTACATATTGAGAAGCTGGTAACAATTGGCGCGCATTGGATGCTGAGCGCGGACGATCCTGCTCGTGGCATGTATTCCGAGGTCACCGCCCAGAGCTGGCGCGAGATGTTTGCGCATAGTTACGATCGTTACCAGGCCCTGAATCCTGCGCCAGATTTCGAGCGGCTGACGGGAGCACTGAAGTCGCTCTGGCTCGACTCCGGAGAAGAAGGCTACCCGAACGAATCTGTGGGCAACATTACTGCCGACTTGCTGGTGGTCAGGGGCGACGAAGACATGCTTGTTTCGCGCACCAACGCAGCAGAGCTGGCTGATAGGGTGCCAAACGCGAGGCTCCTGAACATCCCTTTCGCAGATCACTCAGCCCATGAAGACCGCCCGGAATGGTTACTGGCAATTCTGGAGGTTTTTTTGACGACGAATGAGCGGGTCATGGCTGAGCGATAAACGCCTTCCTGAACAAGATGTGCTTCTGGTCATCCGATCCCCCTGATCGGATGACCTATTGAGCCCTGTCTGCTTGCAGGCGGGATCAAAGCTTGCGCGTCATCAGCCACTGCTCCTTTCCCCAGGCCTGGAAACACTCCAGCACCTGCCACCCACGTTTTGCGTAATAGTCTTGGCGATCATGGGTGTGCAGGTACAGCAGTGAAGTACCCCTGTTTTTTGCTTCGCTGCAGATACCTTCGATCAGTTGCTCCGCCAGGCCTCGTTTCCTTGCGTGCGGGGCGATGAATACGCATGCGAGCCAAGGGCCCGTTTTCGGGCGTTCTGGCAGGTCGTCTGCGGCGAGTGCCGCGCCACCCAGCAGTTGCCCATTCTCTAGCGCTATCAGGCATTGCCAGTCGCAGCTAGCCTGGCCCTGAGCGAACTCTTGTTGCCAGTCAGCCAATGGCTGCCCACTGAATTCGTAAGCGAACTGTCGATGCAGCCACTGCGCCATTGTGTCGCTGTGTTGCATATGGTCGCGCAGCCAGACTAACTGGAGCATTGGGTTCTTCCTTGTCTATTTTCGATGGGCGCGCACCGTCAAGCATAAGACCCGTGCAGGCCGAGTGATATTAAGCGGACTACAACGACGTCTCCACCGAGAAATCGAGTGATCTGACTGCCAGAAAACCTTGTCTGTGGGAGCGAGCCTGCGCGCTCCCGCAGCGGTACCGCTCGCTTAAGTGGCGTTAAGGTTCGGTTGATCATTTATTGATGTTGATCATAATCAAAAAGCTTGACGGTTTAGATTTCAGTCATCATCATAAATCCTGTCTTCAGCAAAAAAACTCAGCTACACCAAACCAGGCCTGCTTAATCAGTGATGTCAAAGGTGCTATATGTCCGATAAAACTCTGTTCGACTCTTACCGCTTGGGAGATCTCACTCTGCCTAATCGCATTGTTATGGCGCCCCTCACTCGCAATCGTGCGGGTATTGGTCTGACACCCACCGAGTTGACTGCCACTTATTACAGCCAGCGCGCTTCGGCTGGGCTGCTCATCACTGAGGCAACCCAGGTTTCTGAGCAGGCTCAGGGCTATCAAGATACGCCCGGCATTTACACCCAGGCGCAGATTGATGGGTGGCGTAAAGTTACCGAAGCCGTGCATGCAAATGGAGGTCGGATTTTCGTGCAGTTGTGGCACGTTGGGCGAATTTCCCACGTTGACTTACAGCCTGGCGGTGCAGCCCCTGTCGCCCCATCAGCCCTTCGTGCTGAAACCAAAACCTTCGTGAACAATGGCTTTGCTGATGTTTCCGAGCCTCGAGCGTTGGCCCTGAACGAGCTGCCGGGAATCGTGAATGACTTCCGTCAGGCTGCCGCCAATGCAATGGCTGCCGGTTTTGACGGGGTGGAGATTCATGGCGCCAATGGCTACCTGTTGGAGCAGTTCATCAAGGATGGCGCTAACAAGCGTACCGATGCCTACGGCGGTTCAATAGAGAACCGTGCACGGCTATTGCTGGAAGTCACCGCTGCTGTCGCCGATGAAATCGGCGCCAAGCGCACAGGTGTGCGTATCTCGCCAGTATCGCCAGCAAATGGCATTACCAGCACGGATCCTCAACCGCAGTACAACTACATTGCCGAGCAACTCAATGCCTTGGGTGTGATTTATCTGCATGTCGTTGAAGGCGCTACAGGAGGACCGCGAAACGTGGCGGCCTTTGATTATGGCGAGCTACGCAGCCGTTTCAAGCAAACCTACCTGGCCAATAACGGCTACGACCTTGAGCTGGCTACCTCGCGGCTGGTCAATGATGACGCCGATTTGTTCGCTTTTGGCCGTCCCTTTATCAGTAACCCTGACTTGATCGAACGCTTGAAGATTGGTGCACCGCTGGCGGCGTTAAACCCGGCTACTTTGTATGGCGGTGGTGCTGAGGGTTATATCGACTACCCGACACTGGCCGAAGCTAACGCTCGGTGAGCACAGACAACACGTCCTCCATGCTGGCGCGCTTTGGGCTTTAATTAAACTCAGAGCACGTGCTGAAGGCAGTTCTGCTGGTTTGACTTGTTCAAGTGTTGTCGAGGTTTCAATGGATCAGCTCGTATCCCGAAGCGTTTCAGCCATAGCATTTATCGATGCCCCTAACTTGTCGATCAAGGTGGGCAACGTCTCTTTTGCTTACCGTGAACTTGGTCCGGACACTGCTGTGCCGATAGTACTGCTCAACCATTGGGCGGCGGTCCTGGATAACTTCGACCCGCGCATCATGGATGGCCTGGCTTCCCGCCATCGGGTTATTGCCATTGATTATCAGGGGATTGGTGCGTCCACGGGGAGTGCTCCCGACACCATTGAGGCGATGGCAAGCGACGTCGTTGCGCTTGTCCTGGCACTTGGGTACTCAAAAATTGATTTGCTGGGGTTTTCACTCGGTGGTTTCGTGGCGCAGCAAGTCGTGCTTCAAGCTCCCGAGCTGGTACGCAAACTCATCCTCACAGGTACCGGACCCGCCGGTGGGGAAGGTATTGATCGAGTGGGCGCCGTCTCGTGGCCACTGATGCTCCGCGGTCTGCTGACGCTGCGTGATCCCAAGTATTACCTGTTTTTTACCCCTTCGAGACAAAGCCGAATGGCTGCCAAGGCTTACCTGCTGCGGCTGAAACAGCGTACGACTGACCGGGACAAGCCAGCGACCCCCATTGCTCTGTTACGACAGCTGAAAGCGATCAAGTCGTGGGGTAGGCAGGCCCCACAGAACTTGAGCCAGGTTGGCGTGCCTGTGCTGATTGTAAATGGTGATAACGACATCATGGTGCCAACCCGATTGAGTCAGGACATCGCGGCTCGACTACCCAATGCGCAGTTGGTGATCTTCGAGGACGCAGGCCACGGGGGGATTTTTCAATACCACGCTGAATTCGTGTCAAAGGTGTTGGCCTTCCTGGATGGGTCTGGCTCCCAAGCCGTCCATTAGGGTTACAGGATTTTTTGAAACTCGACTTGATTTGCAAATAGAGAAGTCATTCAGATGAAAGCATTCATCATTGATCGGTATGGGAAAAACGTGTCCGGGCGGATTGGCGAAATGCCTGAGCCGGCGGTGCAAGACGACGATGTCCTGGTGCAAGTGCACGCGGCGGGCGTCAATGCGCTGGACGTCAAGATTCGCAGTGGCGAGTTCAAAATGATCCTGCCTTATAAGTTGCCACTGGTACTGGGTAATGACGTTGCGGGAACAGTAATCAAAGTCGGCGCGCAGGTTAGCCGTTTCAAACCGGGTGATGAGGTTTATGCGCGTCCTGACCAGAATCGTATTGGTACATTCGCCGAATTCATCGCGATCAAGCAATCCTCCGTGGCGCGAAAACCGTTGAATCTGTCGATGGAGGAGGCTGCTTCAGTTCCTCTTGTGGCCTTGACCGCCTGGCAAGTGCTGGTCGAGACAGCCAAGCTCAAACCCGGACAAAAAGTGCTGATCCATGCTGGCTCCGGCGGCGTGGGCAGCGTTGCCATTCAATTGGCCAAACATCTTGGTGCCTATGTTGCAACGACCACGAGTACGGCGAATGTTGCCTGGGTCAAAGCATTGGGCGCTGATGTCGTTATCGATTACAAACAGCAGGACTTTGCTAACGAGCTTCGCGATTACGATGTAGTCCTCAATAGCTTGGGCAAGCGCGAGTTGAGCAAGTCGCTATCGGTGTTGAAGCCCGGTGGGCAGTTGATTTCGATTTCCGGGCCACCTACACCCGAGTTCGCCGTAGATCAAGGCCTGTCCTGGCCGTTGAAGCAGGTGCTGGGGCTTTTGAGTCGCAGCATTCGTAAACAAGCCGGGCAACGCGGCATCAGCTACTCCTTTGTTTTCATGCGTGCAGATGGGCAGCAGCTAAACGAGATAACCACCCTTATTGAGTCAGGAGCGATCACGCCTGTGGTCGAACAGGTATTTGCTTTCGAAGAAACTGCCGCAGCGCTGGCGTATGTTGAAAGTGGCCGCGCGAAGGGCAAGTTAGTGGTCAGGATGGTCTGAGGGGTGACGCCAGGTGCTTGAGCTGCTGTGGTAGTTGGGTTTTCGAGCCTGAGGCCACTATCGCCAGATGGCGACGATGACCTCAAGGGCATGGTTCATCCTGCGATGTACAGCCCGCCGTTAACGTGTAGCACTTCACCGGTCATGAAACTTGAGCCGTTGCTGCACAGGAAGGCAATCACCGAGGCGATTTCGCTCGGCTGACCCAGGCGTTTGAGTGGGGTCTGCTCCACCGAGTCGCTGCCGCGGGTAGCGATCAGGTTCTGGGTCATCGGGGTTTCGATGACTCCGGGAGACACGGCATTCACCCTGGTCTGCGGCCCCAATTCACGGGCCAGGGCGCGGGTCAGGCTCAGAAGCCCACCCTTGGACGTGCCATAGTGCGCGTTGGAGTACGCCCCCCGATGTGCGGCCACCGAGGTCAGGTTGACGATCGCGCTGTTGGCGCGCAGTGCCGGGATTGCCCGACTGCACAGGTAGAACACGCCGTCGAGGTTGATGCTCAGCGTCTGGCGCCATTGCTCATCGGTCATCTGGCGAATCGGTTGCGACTGGTACAGGCCGGCCGACGGCACCAGGAAGTCGATACCGCCGAAGCGCTCGATAGCCAGTTGCACTGCTTTGGCCGAGTCTTCTGGGTCTGCGGCATTCATCTGCAGGGTACAGACGCGCTGGCCGCTGGGGTCGAGTTCTCGGGCAAAATCTGCCAGGCCTTCGCCGTCCAGGTCGGCGAGCACCATCGAGGCGCCATATTGATAAAACAATTTTGCCACTTCGCGGCCAATACCACCGTTGGCACCTGACAGCAGCAGGACGCGATTGTTGAAGTCGTACATGGTCGGGGTCTCCGTAAGAGTGCCTGGGATCATGGGCCGAGAATGCGCGCCAGATGTTCGTGCTGCAGGTCAACGCCGAGAAACCGACAGATCTGCACGATCTGGCCATAGATCATGTGTTGTCCGTGGTGAACGCGGCAGCCACGCTGGCGTGCCGCAGCCAATAGTGGTGTATCGCCGGCGCGCATCACGGCTTCGCAGACCAGGGCGCCAGCCTGTAGGGTGCTGGGGTCAAGCGGCAGGGCGTCGTCGTCCTTGAGGCCCAGAGATGTGGCGTTGATGATCACATCGAAGCCCTGCGCATTTCCGTCACTAGTGCTCAGATCAACCGTGGGGTAGTGCGCTGCAAGGCGTTCCAGCAGGGCTTCGGCGCGGGCCGGAGAACGATTGTAGATCGCCAGTCGTGCCGGGTTTTGCCGGGCAATCGCCGCGGCAATCGACTTGCCGGCGCCACCGGCACCCACCAGCAATACGCGCTTGCCTTCCAGTCGATGACCCTGCTGATGCAGCCCGGCAAGCATGCCTTCGCCATCGAAGTTGCCACCGGTCAGTCGACCGCTCTCGGGGTCAATCCGAACTGCATTGACCGAGCCGACCTGACGCGCCATATCGGTCAATTCATCGCAGTATTCAACGATGCTTTCCTTGTAAGGGATGGTCACGACCAGACCGTGCAGGTTGGCAATGCCGGATGCGCCGAGCAGTACCTTGTGCAGGTTTGTCCCTTGTACGTGCAGCGGCACGCAAACTAGGTCAAGGCCTTGGTTGGTGGCGCTTTGGTTGATCACTTGTGGGGTTTTTACATGGGCAATCGGATCGGCAACGATGCCGATCAGTCGCGTCTGGCCACTGATGTGCATGGGGAACCTCAAAGGCAGGAGTAGAAGCGCACGTAGGCTGTCGCGTCACGGGCGGGGTTGACGCAGGAGGCGCGCTTGCATGAAGCCGGTGGTTGTAGCAGTGCTGTGATACGGCCCATGAATGACAACCTGTCTGACATATTTTTTAGTGGTCTGACATGATGTTAGAAGGCTTCGCTTTCAGGTGTCAAGGGGGCTCAGGGGATCAAGCCTGCAGGTACATGTCCATGCGCTTGGCGGCATTGCGCAGGTGTCGCTCGGCGGCTTCACCAGCCAACACCGGATCACGGGCCTGGATGGCCTGGAAGATGGCCTGGTGCTCGTCCTGCACGTCCTGGATCAGCTCGTTGTAAATTTCAGCGGTGTTGCTGCGGGCTTCTCGAATCAGGCGCCGAACGCTGTGGTCGAGGTACTCGTTGAGTGATTTGAAGTGCGGGTTGTGGGTAGCCGCGACAATGGCCTGGTGGAAGGCGTAGTCCTCTTCGTCACCCAACTGGTCATTGACCATCGCGTATTCCATGCCGACCAGCGCCTGGCGAATTTTCTTCAGGTCTTCGGGGGTATGACGCAAGGCTGCCAGGCGCGTGGCGCCCACTTCGATAGTGATCAGGAACTCGAGGATATGCAGCAACGCGTCTTCCTCGCCCAGCGATACTTCCTTCAAGCGAAACGCATGGCGCTCGCCGCGCTTGGCAACAAACGCACCCTTGCCTTGCTGGGTGGTAATCAGTTCTTCGAACTTGAGCTGCGACAAGGCTTCGCGCACCACCGCCCGGCTAACCGAAAACTGTTCGCACAATTGCCTTTCGCTTGGCAATTGATCACCGGTAGCCAGCCGTCCGGACTGGATCTCGCCGCTGAGCCAGTTGACTATCTCCATGGGTAGGGGCTGGTGGGGATGCACGTTAACGCTTTTCATTGTTCAGTCCTCTGCCGGTAGGCAGCACGGGTACAGGCATCGAAGTGATGAGCTGTTGATAGTGAAGCAGCGGGCTGTGGTCTTACAAGTGTTTGAAAAAATATTTTCAGCTTGGGTTGGCTGTTTTAAAGGCCTGCGAGCGAATTATAAAAAAATAAAATTATATTTTAGGGTTCGGGTGCTTTGACTTAAGGCAAGCGTTGTCGTAGTTTTCGCCAACTGGTCAGACATGTTGTTGATGATGTTCTACCAGACCGTAAATAAAAATAAAAAACGAGGTTTCCATGCACACCAAGACCACGCTGCGTCTGCTCACCCTCGGCACGACCCTGTTCGCTGGCATCGCCTGCGCTGATCCTTTGAAAGTGGCGTTGGTCGAGACCCTGTCGGGGCCGTCAGCCGCCACCGGGCAAATGTTTCGCGCCGCCACACGCTTTCAGATCGAACGGCTGAATGCCGAAGGCGGCTGGAATGGCGAACCGATCCAGCTTATCGAACTCGATAGCCAGGGAACCCCGGCAGGTGCTTCCGAGAAACTCAAAGCCGCCATTGGCAGCGGTGCGCAAATGATCGTTCAAGGTGCGTCCTCAGTGGCCGCAGGGCAGATCACTGAAGACGTGCGCAAGTACAACCTGCGCAACAAGGGTAAGGAGGTAGTGTTTCTCAACGTCGGGGGAGAAGCACTGGAACTGACGGGCAGCAAATGCCACTTCTACCACTTCCGTTTCAACGGGAATGCGCCGATACGGGTCAAAACCCTGGTGGTGGCGATGAAAGAAGCGGGCGCCTTGGGCAGTAAGGTCTATTCCATGAACCAGAACTACAGCTGGGGCTTGGACATGGAAAAAGCCATTACTGAAAACGCGGCGACTGGTGGTTATCAGTTGGTAGGTAAAAGCCTGCATGACACCCAAAAGGTGCAGGACTTCTCGCCCTATATTGCTCGCATCCAGGCTTCGGGTGCCGAAACCGTGCTGACCGGCAACTGGGGCAACGACCTGTTGTTGCTGATGAAGGCCAGTCGCTCTGCCGGGTTGAAACTGCGCTTTGGCACCGCCTTTCTTGACCAGCCGGGTAACCTGGCCAACGCCGGAGATGTCGCGCTGGGGCACTACGTCTCCCATCCTTTCAATATCGAGGCGGCCGGTGAGGAGGGCGAACGCTTTGCCACTCAGTACCAGGCCAGCACCGGGCACCTGCCGGCTTACATCGAACCCCAGACCGTATTTGCCTTGCAGATGGTCGGCAATGTGCTGAAGAAACTGCCGGCACAAGACGGTCGCCTCAATACCCGCAGTTTCGCGCTGGCTCTGGAAAAAGCCAGCGACAGCAACCCGCTGGGTGAAGTGCGCATGCGGACCGAAGATCACCAATTGCTGATGCCGTTTGTGGTGTCGGTGGTCTCGAAAGAAGCTCGCTACAAAGTCGATGGCACTGACATGGGCTTCTTGCCGATCAAGTCGTTCAGTGCCGATGAAGCAGCAGCGCCTGTCCAGGACACCTGCCAGATGCAACGACCTGAGTGACGCCGCATGGCGTGCCGGCCGGTACGTCTTTCTGTCCATCGCGAACGCTGGAGTCGCCTATGGAATTTCTCACAGTTTCACTGCTTAACGGCGTGATCTACGGTCTGCTGCTGTTTATGGTTTCGGCCGGGTTGACGCTGATTTTCGGCATGATGGGCGTGCTCAATTTCGCCCATGCCTCCTTCTATATGGTGGGCGCCTACCTGGCCTATACCCTGCAGAAGTTTGTCGGTTTTACCAGTGCGGTACTGCTCTCGACCGTGCTGGTGGGCCTGCTCGGGGTGATCGTCGAGCGTTTCTTCCTGCGCCGGGTACACAAGCATGGCCACGCTCATGAACTGCTGCTGACCTTCGGCCTGACCTTTATCATTGCCGAGTTGATCAAGTTGTTCTACGGCAATTTTTCTGTCGAGTACCGGATCCCTGAGTTCCTCAATTTTGCTGCCTTCCAGGTATTCAACACGGATTACCCGTTCTATCGCCTGTTGATGGGCGGGGTTTCGCTGCTGGTGTTCGGCCTGATTTACCTGCTGCTGACCCGCACTCGGGTCGGCATCGTCGTGCGGGCGGCGATCCATCGTCCGCAGATGGCCGAGGCCCTGGGGCATAACGTGCCTCTGGTGTTCATGGCGGTATTCGGTATCGGTGCGGCACTGGCGGGGCTGGCCGGAGCGCTGGCCGGAGCGTTCTACACCACCAATCCGAATATGGCCCTGGAGCTGGGCGTCATCGTCTTTGTCGTGGTGGTTGTCGGCGGTCTGGGTTCGATGGCCGGGGCAATGATCGCTTCGCTGTTGATCGGATTGATCTCCTCGTTCGCAGTAGGTGTGGACCTCAGCCTGGCTTCGCTCTTCGGTTTGCTGGGGGCAGGTGACTGGGCACAGCAGATGGGTGGGCTGATGACCCTCAAAGTGTCCAGCGTGGCGGCAACCATTCCGTTTGCACTGATGCTGCTGATTTTGCTGATCCGGCCGTCCGGGCTGATGGGCGAGAAGGGATAAACCATGAAACTTACGAAAATCCTCCTGGCGGTGTTGTTGCTGGCCCTGCTGGTGCTGCCCGCCATCCTGCCGGCAGCGATGGTCAATGCGGCTATTCAGATGCTTATCGCAGCCTTGTTTGCCTGTGCCTTCAACTTGTTGTGTGGGCAGGGCGGCATGCTTTCGTTCGGCCACGCGGCATACTTCGGCGTTGGTTCGTTCGCCACATTACACGCGATGAATGCGCTAAATGGCGAAGGTTTGCTGCCAACGCCGTTGCTGCCACTGATCGGTGCCTTGGGCGGCTTTATCTGCGGTTTGTGTGCTGGCTGGTTTGCCACCAAACGGGCGGGTGTCTACTTCTCCATGATTACCCTGGCGCTGGCTGAGCTGCTGCATTCCCTGGCCCCGCACCTGAGTATGCTGTTCGGTGGTGAGGCGGGTATTTCGTCCATGCGCTCCCCTGCCTGGGGCCTGGATTTCGGCGACGCCACCCAGGTGTACTACCTGACGCTGGGCTGGGTGGTGCTGTCGATTGCCTTGCTCTATGCCTTCACGCTGACCCCTATGGGGCGTTTGACCTTCGCCCTGCGCGAGAACGGCCACCGGCTGCAGTTCCTGGGCTACAACGTGCATCGTTTACGGGTGCTGGTATTTGCCTTGTCGGCAATGTTCGCCGGTATCGCCGGGGGCTTGCAGGCGCTGAACCTGGAGTCGGCCAACTACGTGTTGTTCGACATGCGCTTTTCCGCAGAAGTGGTGCTCAATACATACATCGGCGGGGTTAACGTGTTCCTCGGGCCGGTGCTCGGCGCAGCGCTGATGACGTTTTTTGGCAATGCTGCCTCCGACCTTACGCAGTCCTGGTTGCTGTATCAGGGCCTGCTGTTCGTTTTGGTGATGATGTTCATGCCCAGTGGCCTGGCCGGACTGGTGCTGTGCTGGAGTGCGCAAATTCGTCGGCGCGGCTGGCTGGCGGTCATCCCGGCGGCGTTGTCTGCGCTGATCACTGCGGGGCTGTTGAGCCTGGCGGTGGTGTTTGCGATCGAAACGTTGCAGCGGGTGTTTAGCCAGGACTATCAGGCGCTGCTGATAGCGGACCAGCCCTGGCCTGCAATCAGCCTGTTCGGTCGTGAATGGCTACCGGGCGCGCTGCTGACCTGGGCCATGCCGTTGCTGCTGGGGTTGGCGGGGTTGCTGGTCTTGAAGCTGGCTCGTCGGCAATGGCTGCGTCTGCTGGACGATGAGCCGGCGGCCGGGCCCGTCGCCCTCAGATCTCGGGTCGAAGGAGAACAATCATGAGCCGTGCAATCCTGCAGTTACGCGATGTGCACAAGTCATTTGGCGAGGCACACATCATTCGTGGTGCGCAGCTTGAGTTGCACACCGGGGAACGCCACGCGGTGATCGGTCCCAACGGGGCGGGCAAGTCGACCTTGTTCCATTTGATTTCCGGGCAGTTGCAGCCCAGCAGCGGGCAGATTCTCCTGGGTGAGGAAGCGATCCAGGGTTATTCGCCGCAGCACATTAATCACTTGGGGTTGTCGCGTTCGTTTCAGATCACCAACATTTTTCCCGGACTTTCGGTGTTCGAAAACCTGCGTATCGCAGTCATGCGCAAACACGGGATGCAATACCACTTCTGGCGCTCGATCCAGCGTTACTCTGAGGTGCGCGCACAGACCGAGCAACTGCTCGAACAGGTGCGGCTACAGGACAAGCAAACAGTGTGCGCAGCCGAACTGTCCTACTCCGAGCAGCGCGCCCTGGAGATAGGCATGACCCTGGCCTGTGACCCTCGGGTGATCCTGCTGGACGAGCCGATGGCGGGCATGTCCCATGAGGAAACCGACTACGCCCTGAACCTGATTCGCGAGGTTACCCAGGGGCGTTCGCTACTGATTGTCGAGCATGACATGGACGTGGTGTTCTCCCTGTGCGACCGCATCAGCGTACTGGTGTACGGCGAAGTCATAGCCACTGGCACGCCGGATCAGATCCGCGCTGACCGTCGGGTGCAGGAAGCCTATCTGGGAGAGGAGCAATGCGCATGAACTCGATTTCGCCAAACCTGCTGTCGATCAGCGATCTGCATGTTCATTACGGCAAGAGCCATGTGTTGCATGGGGTCGACTTGAGCATCGGTCATAACGAAGTGGTAAGCCTGCTTGGGCGCAATGGCGCCGGGCGTTCGACCACCATGAAAGCAGTAATGGGCCTGGTGCCGCCCAGTGCGGGCAGCATCCAGCTGGGGGGGCGGGAGCTGACGGGGCTGCGTCCGTACCGCATCAGTCGCGCCGGAGTCGGTTTTGTTCCGGAGGAGCGTGAAGTATTCGCCAACCTCAGCGTCGAGGAAAACCTGCGCATGGGGCAGCAAGTGGCGACTGACGGTGCCACGGCATGGACCGTCGAGCAGATGTTCGACTACTTTCCGCGACTGCGCGAGCGACGCAACACGGGTGCAGGCAACCTTTCGGGTGGCGAGCAGCAGATGCTCACCCTGTGCCGTTCGCTGCTGGGCTGTCCCAAAGTGCTGATGATCGACGAACCCACCGAGGGGCTGGCACCGAAGATTGTCGCCGTGGTCGCCGAGGCCATTCGCGATATTCACCGGCGAGGCGTCTCAATCCTGCTGGTAGAACAGAAGCTGACTATCGCCCTCAAGGTCTCCAGCCGTGTCTGCGTAATGGGGCATGGGCGGATCGTCTTCGAGGGCACGCCCCAGGCACTCACCGATGACCCGAGCCTGATGAAGGAGTGGCTGGCGGTCTGAGGTCGCAAGCGCGTTTAACCGGCAGGTCCGCCTGCCATTTTCTACCTGATCCCATCGCCGACCTCGTGTGCGCAAGGGATCGTTGTGTCTGCAATCCACCGGGAATAACAATAAAAATGAGCCTATCTAAACATTTCAGCGCACGACCACTGTTGTTGCTCAGTACTTTGCCGGGCTTGGCCCTGGCCCAGGAGCAAGGTTTTATCGAGGACGCCAAGGCCAGCGTGCAGATGCGCAACTTCTATTTCAATCGTGACTTTCGCGACAGTGGCGCCGCCAGGGCCAAGAGCGAGGAGTGGGCCCAGGGGTTCTTGCTCAATGCTCAGTCCGGCTACACCCAAGGTACCGTCGGTGTGGGGGTCGATATTATCGGTCGCCTCGGGGTCAAGCTCGACAGCGGCGGTGGGCGCGCAGGCAGCTTGTTGCTGCCCAATGACGGCAATGGTTCCGCAGATGATTTCTCCAGCCTGGGGGCGGCGGTCAAGATGAAAGTGTCCAGGACCGAACTGAAAGTCGGGGAGCTGCTGCCGACCCTGCCGATCCTTCAGTACAACGATGCGCGCTTGCTGCCGCAGACCTTTCAGGGCGCCATGCTGACCTCCAGGGAAATCACCGGGCTGACCCTCAATGCCGGGCAGATGCGCTCGTTCACCCAGCGCAACTCGAGCAATCGTGAAGACTTGTTCATCGATGGCCGCGCCTTCGCCACATCTGATCGTTACAACTACTTGGGCGGCGAATACCGTTTCAATCAGGAGCGGACCATGGTGGGCCTGTGGGGCGCACAACTGGAGGATATCTACCGTCAGCGCTTTATCCAGTTCACCCACAAACAACCGGTTGGCGCCTGGACGCTGGGCGCGAATATCGGCCTGCTGGATTCCGAAGAAGAGGGTCAGGCCAAGGCTGGGCAGATCGACAACCGTTCGTTCTTCACGGCCCTGAGTGCAGGATTGGGCGGGCATACGCTGATGGCCGCCTGGCAGCGTATGTATGGCGATGACGGCACCATCTGGTTGAGCCCCACCACCACCGTGCTGCCCAGCGATATCCAGGTGCGCAATTTTGCCTCCGCCGAAGAGAAAGCCTGGCAACTGCGCTACGACTACAACTTTGTCGCTCTGGGTGTCCCTGGGCTTAGCGCCTTCGTGCGCTACGTCAATGGCGACAATGTGGCGGTTGCTGGTGGTAACGGCGGCAAGGAATGGGAGCGGGATTTCGACCTGTCCTATGTGATCCAGAGCGGGCCTTTGAAGAACCTCGGGCTGCGCTGGAGGAATGCCATGGTGCGCTCCAATTTCGGCCCCTCAGTGGACGATAACCGGCTGATTGTAAGCTACAGCCTGGCGCTGTTCTGATCGTTGCAGCAGGGTATTTTCAACAAATCCCTTTGACAGACTCCTGGCAGCGAGTTAATTTTTTGCTACTGGTCTGACAAGTAGTTTTAAATGTATGACCAGACATAAAAACAAGTGAGAACAGCATGTCCCATCCAGATATTTCTCCTGCTACCTCCCAACAGTCACGGTCCGATGCAGCCGTTTTCCAGCACAGTGCCTATGCCGGTATCGACGGCAAGGTGGTGGTCGTAACCGGCGGCGGTAGCGGCATAGGCCTGGCCTTGGCCGAAGGCTTTGCCCGCAACGGCGCGCACTTGCTGCTGATCGATATCAATGCCCAGGCCATGGCGGACGCCAAGAGCGCGTTGCAGCACAATTTTCCGTCGACACGGGTTGAATGTTTCCTGGCTTCGGTCACCGACGAAGCTGCTGTCGAAGCTGCCTTCGCTCACGCCAAGGCGTGTTTCGGGCGTATCGATGTGTTGCTCAACAACGCGGGCGTATCGATCAACAAACCGTCCCTGGACATCACTCCCACCGAATGGCGTCGGGCCATCGAGATTAATTTCAACAGCGTGTTCTTCTGCGCCCAAGCGGCAGCACGACACATGATCGACCAACAGAGCGGGGTGATTATCAACACCTCGTCGATGTGGGGCGTGTCCCATTCCGCGGATCGCACTGCGTACTGCGCAACCAAGGCCGCTGTGGTCTCCATGACCAAGTGCCTGGCGGTGGAGTGGGCCGGGCATGGTATCCGCATGAATGCCATCGGCCCGGGCTATACCCGGACTCCGCTGGTGGAAGAACTGCAACGTGCTGGCCGCCTGGACGTCGAAGCCCTGCGCAAGCGCACACCGCTGCAACGCCTCGGTGAACCGGGCGAAATGGCTGAGCTGGCGCTGTTTCTGGCCTCCAGCAGCGCGACCTTCATCACCGGGCAAATTTACGTATCGGACGGCGGCTGGACCGCTAACGGCTTCTAGTTCGCCCTCGTTGCGCGGGCCCGCCGTGGCCTGTCGATTCAAGTCATTTGTGGAGAAGTGAAATGCCGAAAAGTGTTGCCTTGTCGCCGGCCTCGCCGTGGGTCGAGCTCAGTTCCACTGACGCCGATTGGAAGCAGGCCGATCCTGCGTTGCTGGGCACCATGCTCAGCCAATTACACCTGATCCGAGCCTTTGAAGAGACCGTGCTGGAATTGGCAGGCGAAGGCCTGGTGCATGGTCCGGCGCATTCGAGCATCGGTCAGGAAGGAGGCGCGGTAGGTTCGATCGTTGCGTTGGGCGCGGCGGATGAAGTCAATGGTTCGCACCGGGGGCATCACCAGTTTCTGGCCAAGGCGCTGGTGTACCTGATGCCCACTGGTATCGACCCGAAATCGCCTGTCACTGCGCCGATCCAGGATTTGCTGCAACGCACCCTGGCGGAAATCCTGGGCCTGGCCCAGGGGTTTTGCAAAGGCCGTGGTGGTTCGATGCATCTGCAGTGGGCCGAGGCTGGTGCCCTGGGAACCAACGCTATCGTCGGTGGCGGGGTACCGCTGGCAGCCGGTGCCGCCTGGGCCCATCGGCATGCCCGGACCGACACCGTGGCGGTGACCTATTTCGGTGATGGCGCGGTAAACATCGGTTCGGTGCTGGAAACCATGAACCTGGCAGCGGCCTGGAAACTGCCGCTTTGTTTCTTCATTGAAAACAATCTGTACGCGGTCTCCACCACGGTTGAGGAAGCCACTGCCGAGCCACGTCTGTCGGCGCGCGGGCAGGGTTTCAATATCCCGAGCTGGAAGGTCGATGGTATGGACCCGCTGGCGGTCTACCTGGCCATGCAGCAAGCGCTGGCGCATATGCGCGCGGGCAACGGTCCAACCGTTATCGAGGCTGATGTGTACCGGTTCTTTCATCAAAACGGACCGTTCCCTGGCAGCGCATTCGGTTACCGCAGCAAGGAAGAAGAACAGAGCTGGCGTGCCCGTGATCCGTTGGAGCGTCTGGCGCGGGAAATGAAAAAACGCGACCTGATCGACGACGCCGGATTGGCCGATCTGCGTCAAACCATCAAGCTGGCTATGGTTCAGGCGGCTGCCGCATTGCTCGAAGCCGACCCGGCTGGTAAACCGGGCAAACGACGGATTCGTCCCGAGTTGTGGCCGTCGCCGGACTTTCGCGATGTCGGTATTCGTGGTGACCTCAGTGAACTGGCCTCTGCCCGCACCTGTGAACAGGCGACCTATAGCGGTGGCCTGGAGCCACGCAAGTTCATCGACGCCATCGCCGATGTGATGAACAGGCGCATGGAAACCGATGACAGCATTGTCGTCATGGGCGAGGACGTACACCGTCTAAAGGGCGGAACCAACGGCGCCACTCGCGGCCTGAAAGAGCGTTTTCCGGAGCGCATACTCGGCACCCCTATCAGTGAAAACGCTTTCTGTGGGCTGGGTGGCGGTATGGCCCTGGATGGGCGTTTCAAACCGGTGGTGGAGTTTATGTACCCCGACTTTATGTGGGTCGCCGCCGACCAGGTATTCAACCAGATCGGCAAGGCCCGGCACATGTTCGGCGGGCAAAGTGACGTACCACTGGTGCTGCGTACCAAGATTGCCATGGGCACCGGCTACGGTTCGCAGCACTCCATGGATCCGGCCGGAATCTACGTGACCAATCCGGGCTGGCGCATCGTTGCGGCTTCCACGCCGTTCGACTACATAGGCTTGATGAACACCGCGCTGGCCTGCAAGGACCCGGTGCTGGTGATCGAGCACGTCGATCTGTACACCCAGAACGGCGAAGTGCCTGTGGACGACCTGGACTATCAGATCCCGTTCGGTACTGCCGCCGTGCGCCGTGAAGGTCGCGACCTGACCATCCTTACGTACTTGAGCATGGTCGGGCACTCGCTGGAAGCGGTGGCACAGACCGGTATCGATGCCGAAGTCATTGACCTGCGTTTCCTCGACCGTGCCAGCTTTGACTGGGCCACGGTCGAGGCGAGCATTCGCAAGACCAATAATGTACTGATCGTCGAGCAGGGCGCACGGGGGACTTCCTACGGCGGTTGGCTGGCTGACGAACTGCAGCGCCGTTGCTTCGACTGGCTCGACCAACCGATCCAGCGCGTGACCGGTGGCGAAGGCTCACCAAGTATTTCAAAAGTCCTGGAGCGCGCCGCCTGTGCCCGCACCGAGGAAGTGATCGAAGGCCTGCAACAGGTCATCCGTGAAAAAGGGGCACACCAATGAGTATGAATATGCTGGTTCCAATGGAAGTGGGAATTTGCTGCGTCGATCTCCCGGCCCTCAGCCGTTTTTATCAGAATGTGTTGGGTTTTACCTTTGTCGCCCAGGTACATATGCCCGCTGCCGCCGCGCAACAGGTCGGTCTGAGCGAAGGCGGCTACAGCGTGGTGCGTCTGCAGACGCCCTACGGTGAACGGATCAAGCTGCTGGCACCTGAGCGGGTGCCAACCCGGCATGAACAGGGGTTGATCCTCGACCGCCAGAATGCGAGCTACCTGACGTTCATTGTCGAAGATATCGCCACTCTGGTGGCCGACCTGAAACATGCCGGCGCGAGCTTTTTCGCCGGTGATGCGCCGATCCAGCTGCGACCTGACGTGAAGGCTCTGTTCTGCCGAGACCCGGAAGGCAACGTGCTGGAACTCGTGGAATACGCCGACATCGCCGCCTACCGTCCCGACCTGTTCAACGACCGGAGTGCCTGATGGCCAAGCTCTTACATATGCCGGAGGTGTCGGCCAACGCTACCCACGCCGCGATCCAGAACTGGACCCTCAAGGAAGGCGACACGATTAGCGCCGGTGATTGCATTGCCGAGATCGAAACCGAAAAGGCGCTGGTCGAACTGGCAGCCGAAGAAGATGCGGTGCTGGGCAAGATCCTGGTCGAACCGGGGCGTGAGGTGGAAGTGGGGGCGCCGATTGGGGTGCTGTTTGCCAGAGGCGAAACTAATGTCGATATTGCGGCGCTATTGGCCAAGGCTGGTGCGCTGTCGGCGGCCAATGAACCGGTGGTGGATGCACCTGTGCTCCAGCCTCGGGCCGAGGTGGCACCTGCGATTGACGTCTGTCATAGCGAGCGCATCTTCGCCAGCCCTCTGGCCCGCCGCCTGGCGGCGGCCAAGGGCCTTGACCTGACGAGCCTCAAGGGCAGCGGGCCAAACGGGCGCATCGTCAAGCGCGACGTCGAGGCAGCACCCGCTGCCAATACAGCGCTCGCGTCGGTGGCGGCGCCGGTATCGGCTATCGACTTTGATGAAGTCCCGCACAGCAGTATGCGCAAGACCATTGCCCGGCGCCTGGTGGAGAGCAAGGCCACGGTCCCGCATTTCTATCTCGAGCTGGAGTGCCGGATGGAGCCTCTGCTGGCCCTTCGCGAGCAGGTCAACCGTACGGCATCGAGGAAGATTTCGATCAACGATTTCATCGTCAAGGCGGTGGCCGTCGCCCTGCGGCAAGTTCCGGCAATGAACGTAACCTGGACCGAGACGGCGCTGCGCCGCTATCACCAGGCGGATGTCTGCGTGGCGGTCTCCACTGATAGCGGCCTGATTACGCCAGTGGTGCGCAATGCCGACAGCAAGGCTCTTTCGCAGATCAGCGCGGATGTGGCGGAGCTGGCCGGGCGTGCCCGCGACGGCCGTCTGCGCCCCGAGGAATACCAAGGTGGCAGTTTCACTATCAGTAATCTGGGAATGTTTGGCGTCGAGCAGTTCAGCGCCATCATCAATCCACCCCACGCGGCGATTCTGGCGGTGGGCGCAACGCAGCTGAAACCGGTGGTTGAAAACGGTGAGTTGACGGTCGGTTCGGTACTGCGTTGCACCCTCTCGGTGGATCATCGGGCCGTGGATGGCGCACTGGCGGCGCAATGGCTGGCAGTGTTCAAGGGCCTGCTGGAAAACCCGTTGGGCATGCTGATCTGAGGGAGTTGCCATGAGCGAAATAAAATTTGATGTGATCGTCGTGGGTGGCGGTCCCGGCGGTTATGTGGCGGCCATCCGCGCCAGTCAGCTGGGGCTGCGCACGGCGTTGGTGGAAAAGGCGCAGTTGGGTGGGGTCTGCCTCAACTGGGGCTGTATTCCGACCAAGGCCCTATTGCGCAGTGCCGACGTACTGCGCCTGATCGGCAATGCGAGCAGCTTTGGTATCGAGGTCGCAGCGGCCAGGCCAGACCTGAAGGCAATCGTCAAGCGTTCCCGCGATGTGGCCGCCCAGTTGCATCGGGGTGTCAGCGGGTTGATGAAAAAGCACCGCGTCCAGGTGTTCAACGGACATGCGCGACTGGATGGGCCGCAGCGGCTGAAAGTGACCGGGGAGAAGGGTGACTTTAGCCTGTCGGCGCCGCACATTATTCTGGCAACCGGTGCCCGGGCACGGGTACTGCCGGGCATGGAACCGGACGGTAAACATTTCTGGACCTACCGCCAGGCGCTGGTGCCGGACAGCGTGCCCAAGCGGCTGGTGATCATCGGCGCGGGTGCGATCGGTGTCGAGTTCGCCAGTTTCTATCACGCTCTTGGCGCCCAGGTCAGCCTGGTGGAAATGGCTGAGCGGATTCTCCCGATAGAGGATCAAGAGATCAGTGCCCATGTGGCGCAGGCCCTGACTCGTGACGGTATCCGGCTGTACACCGGCTGTGCGCTGCAAGGCAGCAAGGTGGAGCAGGGCATAGTGCAGTTGCGTCTGGAAGGAAAGAGCAATGAAACGCTGGAGGCCGACGTAGTGCTGGTGGCTGCGGGGATTGTCGGTAACGTTGAGGAACTGGGGTTGGAAAGCACTGGGGTCAAGGTGCAGCACACCCATGTATTGGTGGATGAGTTTTGCCGCACGGGCGAGCCGGGCGTATACGCCATTGGTGATCTTGCCGGGGCGCCGTGGCTGGCGCACAAGGCCAGTCACGAAGCCGTGCTTTGTGTTGAAAAAATCGCGGGTTTGAATCCCCATCCATTGGATTCCCGGAGCGTGCCGGCCTGTACCTATAGCCACCCGCAAGTCGCCAGCGTCGGCTACACCGAAGCCCAGGCGCGCAGTGCCGGCAAGACAATCAGGGTCGGCAAGTTCCCCTTTGCGGCTAACGGCAAGGCGATTGCCATGGGCGCTACGGAGGGTTTCGTCAAGGTCGTGTTCGACGCGGCCAGCGGCGAGTTGCTGGGCGCCCATATGGTCGGGGAGGAGGTTACCGAAATGATTCAGGGCTACGCCATCGCACGGGGGCTGGAGACCACAGAGGCTGAACTGATCGACAGTATCCTGCCACACCCGACCATGTCCGAAGCCATGCATGAAGCGGTACTGGCAGCCTACGACCGTGCCCTGCATGGCTGAGCGCAGCATGGATTGCGCTCCTTTCTGCGGCCGCTGGGCGGATGGGGCAGACGAGTTTTCGAAGAGCTTCCTCGGCTTGTAAGTCGCCCTGAGCCGGGCCCCATCACTATCAGGTTACAGTGTCAGGGCCCGGGTTCGGGCCTGAACCACCGCCTCTATTACCTGGCAGACTCCGGCCATATCCTCTGTACTCAATATGTTGAGCGTTTTAAGTGCTTCGCTAAAGCCCTCTGCGCGTTCGCATGCCATGCGAACTTGCAGGGTGTTTTTAGCGCCCTTGATAGCATTAAGTTGACGGTGCAAGCCGACACGTACCGCGTCGGGCATGCAAAGAGTTATAAAGGAACCAACACCTTTGCAGTAACGTATGCTCATCGCTTTATATACCCAATCCATGTGATTTTAAAGCTGACACTAAGGGTGTTCTATTGGCGCTGCTTGTAGTGTTTTGCACGCTTGCCAAGTGTAATTTGTCAAGATTTTTATATGTGTTTGCGGCAGGTCAGTTCAGGTCTTTAAAGCGCTTGGCTCAAGGCTTTCATGCTTTGTTTGCACTGTTTTAGTGCCTGCCGGACTGCGTTGTAGTTCGCAGATTCTCGGTAGGTAATGTGCCGGGTCTGGGCGGTCAGGGGTGTCACAATAAGTTCATTTAATGTTGGCCGTCTTAGTGTGTACCGCCTATCAAGTATTATTGCGGAGGTTTTATGGGGTGGGTAGTTATACTTTTTATATAACTATTTAGTTTTGATAGCTTCGGAGTTGGTAACTGCTGGGTGTCCGCTGACAGCTGAAATCGGTGGATTAAGGGGGTAGTCATTCAAGCCCTGCCAGATTGGCCGTTAGCCATGCCCTGTGTACTGCGTGCGTGAACCGGGTAGTGAGCTGCCCGGCAAGCGTTTGGCTGCTGATTCGTTATAGCTCGAATCTAGTCTCTTATTCCATAAAACAAGTACAAATAGGTTTTATAGTACGTTTTAATCTATCAAGGTGGCTGAAGTGATTGGCGTGCTGGTCTTTGAAAGCAATAGCGCTCTTACCCTTGAGCCCACGATTTTTTTCGCACTCGGCTCTATCTCACGTGGGCAGTTTTATTCGGTTTGTGCCGCCTCGAACGCAACTTCGGCAAAGGTCCGTAAATCAGCGGTCAGTCTGCCCATTTAATTATTCTACTTTCAGGAAGAACGATGTCTGATCCAAAACCTCTGTTGTTTGCGCTCTATGAGCAAGCGAGTGTTGGCTGTGGTGGCGCCCCCAGCCTCTGGACACACCCGGCTGACGAGCGATTGAGCATCAACTCTTTAGGGTACTGGTCGAATCTGGCGCGTATTGCCGATCAGGCGCATATGGACATGCTGTTTTTCGGAGATGTCCTGGGCTTCTACGATGTGTTTGGCGGTAATGCCGAGGCTGCGATGAAGTGGGCCGTGGAAGCACCGGCAAACGACCCGTTGATGATTATTCCGGCACTGGCGGCAGTCACCGAGAACCTGGCCTTTGGCGTCACGGTAACTACCAGCTACGAGCATCCGTTCACCCATGCCCGGCGCTTCAGCACATTGGATCATCTGACCAATGGCCGGATAGGCTGGAATATCGTGACGTCGTACCTGTCGAGTGCCGCTCGAAATTTCGGCCTGGAACAGATGATCAAGCATGACGATCGCTATGAGCGTGCGGAAGAATTTCTCGACGTAACCTATAAGCTTTGGGAGGGCAGTTGGGCCGATGATGCTGTGGTCGCCGACAAGGCGCGTCAGCTTTATGCGCATGGTGATCGCGTGCGTCCTATCAACCATGTCGGGGAGCATTATCGCGTAGCCGGGCCGCACTTGACGGCTCCGTCGCCGCAACGTACACCGCTGCTGATCCAGGCAGGCTGGTCAGGTCGTGGACGTGAGTTTGCGGCCAAGCACGCGGAACTGATTTTCGTTGCCAAGTCTAACCCGCATGAGATCCGCCAAGGGCTGGAGGAGATCTGGGCTCAGGCCCAGGCGCGCGGCCGCGCGGCTGAAGATGTCAAATCGCTGACTGTGTTGCGCATCGTAACGGCCAAAACGGAAATTGAAGCCCAGCGCAAATATGATCAACTGCAGAGCAATTACCACTTGCAGGCGCAACTGGTCAGTTATGCAGGTGATACCGGTATCGACATCAGTCGCTACGCGGACGGTGATGCGCTCTCTACTCACACCGAAGGCATGACTTCCTATGTGATGCGTGCAGATGGTAGCGGTAAACCGTTAACGGCGGGTGACGTCAAACAACGTTTTGCCAACGTTACTCGTGGCAGCGATTTGATTCTGGTGGGCACCCCGCAACAGGTTGCAGACCGGATTGAGGAGCACGCTCGCATTTCCGGTACCAGCGGCTACATGCTCAATCCGTTGATCAGTCCTGGCAGTCTTGAAGACTTTGTAGAACTGATTATTCCCGAATTGCAAAAACGTGGCTTGTATCGCACCGAGCCTCAGAGCGGGACCTTGCGCTCGCGATTGCGCGCAGACGGCGCCAGTCACTTACCAGCGTCAGCTTATGGTGCATCGTTTCGCTTCGATCAAGGTTTATAGGGGGAATCTGCGCAGACCACCCATTTGCAGGCGCAGAGGCTTAAAACAAGGCAGGGGCAACTTCAGAAGGTTGTTTGGCAACCCGTACAATGCCGCTACTTTCGCTATTTGCCCCTGTTGCTGACGTTTTAATCCACCTCAAGGACCGCGCCGATGATTACCTCTCCTG
Source organism: Pseudomonas fragi (assembly GCF_025426255.1). Lineage (GTDB taxonomy): Bacteria > Pseudomonadota > Gammaproteobacteria > Pseudomonadales > Pseudomonadaceae > Aquipseudomonas > Aquipseudomonas kulmbachensis. The sequence goes on from NZ_CP104861.1 coordinate 1,920,350, forward strand.
ACCAACTTCTTTTTCTGCCAGGTGCCTCCGGCAACACACAGTTCTGGCATCCAGTTGCGCAAAAGCTTGCCACTCGAGCGCAGAAGTTCCATGTGGGCTGGCCTGGTTTTGGCGATACACCCTCTATTCCTGGCGTGAACAGCATGGATGATCTGGTTGTGCGGGTGCTTGGCGATATCGATCAACCGACGGCGTTAGTCGGTCAGTCCATGGGCGGTATTGTTGCTGTGCGTGTGGCGCTTGAGCGCCCTGAACTGATCACGCATCTGGTACTGACCGTTACCTCTGGGGGTGTCGATATGTCCGCCCAGGGAGCGCAGGATTGGCGCGATGAATTTGCTGCCGATAATCCGACCTTGCCGCGCTGGTTTCTGGACGATCATACCGACCTTACGCATCGACTGGCCGAGCTGCGTATGCCAGTACTGCTTCTTTGGGGCGATTGCGACCCTATCAGCCCGGTTCGTGTCGGGGAGCGTCTTGCGCAACTCATTCCACGGGTTGAAATGCATGTGCTTGCCGGCGGCGGGCATGATCTGGGATTTACCCATGCCGATGAAGTGGCCAGCTTGATCGATAAGCATCTGGCTTACTGATGCAATTGGTCCAAGCGGCTGTTCGCCTCTTGGACCTGGACGTCGCTGGTCTCGCTATGCCCTTGCTGAAACGACAACCCCCGGTTTTTCCGGGGGTTGTGTGAAGCCAGAATCATGCTTTCAGGCGTACGGGTTTCAGCCGTTGGAAACTTCGCCTGCCGGAAGGATTTCCTTGCTGCGCCAGTGCGGCAGCGAGTTCCAGTAGCGCTCGCCCTTGGCGTCGTCGTACATGCCTTCCCAACGCGAGATCACCAGTACTGCCAAGGCGTTACCAATCACGTTCAGGGCAGTACGGGCCATGTCCATCACACGGTCAACACCGGCGATAAAGGCCAGGCCTTCCAGCGGGATACCCACGCTGCCCAGGGTGGCCAGCAGCACCACGAAAGACACGCCCGGTACACCGGCGATGCCTTTGGAGGTGACCATCAGGGTCAACACCAGCAGCAATTGCTGGCTGATCGACAGGTCGATACCGTACAGCTGAGCGATAAAGATCGCCGCGATACTTTGGTACAGCGTTGAACCATCAAGGTTGAACGAGTAGCCGGTCGGAACCACAAAGCTGCAAATCGCCTTGGGTGCGCCGTAGGCTTCCATCTTCTCGATCACACGCGGCAGCACGGTTTCGGAGCTGGCAGTGGAGTAAGCCAGAACCAGCTCATCCTTGAAGATGCGCATCAGCTTGATCACGGAGAAACCGAACAGCTTGGCGATCAGGCCCAGTACTGCGAAGGCGAAGAACAGGATGGCGGCGTAAACCAGTACCACCAGCTTGGCCAATGGCACCAGGGAGGCGAAACCGAAGTTGGCAACCGTCACGGCGATCAGCGCGAACACACCGATTGGCGCGTAGTTCATGATCATGTGCGTGACTTTGAACATCGACTCGGACACGCCCTGGAAGGTTTTCACCAGCGGGTCGCGCAGTTCGGCGTTCAGGCTCGACAAGCCGAGACCGAAAAGCACCGAGAAGAAGATGATCGGCAGCATCTCACCGCGAGCCATGGCCGCGAAGATGTTCGAGGGGATCAGGTTGAGGATGGTCTCGATAAACGCATGTTCATGCGTTACTTCAGCAGCAGTGGCTGCATATTTGGAGATATCGACCGTGCCCAGGGTGCTCATGTCGATCCCGGCACCGGGTTGGAACACGTTGGCCAGCACCAGGCCGACCAAAATCGCGATGGTGGTAACCACCTCGAAGTAAAGAATGGTTTTAAGACCGATGCGACCGAGTTTCTTCGCATCTCCTACACCTGCAATACCCACTACCAGCGAAGAAATAACGATCGGGATTACGATCATCTTGATCAGGCGGATAAAGATATCACCGGCAGGTTGCAGCACGTTACTGATCCACCAGGCCTTTTCGGCACTGAAATGGTTGAGCAGCGCGCCGATTGCAATCCCGAGGATCAGACCGATCAGGATCTGCCAGGCGAGGCTAAGTTTTGCCTTCTTCATATTATTTTTTTTTTACCTTTACTTCAGTTTGATGTAGTTAGGTGCCCGAACCGGAACGCTCAGCGACCGAAAAGCCTGTGCATCAGCTCCGGATAGGTCGCTCGGAAATCATGCTTAAAGCTCTCTGGCAGACCGTTTAGGCGGCGCGACTATTCCAATGCGCGAGAGCGGCGTCTAATGCTGTAAATGCCTACCCTATGCAGAATAAGCATGCATTTATCCAAAAAAAGCATAGGCACTGGCTGTTCGAATACGCCATTTCGGGGGGCATAAGTGCCGTACCCCGGCAATTACAGGGGGGCGAGCATTTTTGAATGACGCGATGAGGGGCTGAAGCTGCGGGGGCGGAAAACAGGAAAAGTTAAAAAAATGTGTAATTTAATCCTGTATTGGCTCGATGGCCGGAGTCCTTTGGCCATGACGGGGGCATCCGATCGGGCGGGACGACAATGACACTGCGGTCATTGCCGTCCACGTCTTTCGAATCATGGTCTGCGGCCTTGTACAGACCTGAGCCTGGATCTTTAGCGGTGTTTGTTCTTGTTTTTGTGCTTCTTGTTGCCTTTGTGGTGTTTGCCACCCGAGTCATGCCTGCTGCCATCGTCGGCAAGATTGTTGCCTATTGCCCCACCAGCAGCTCCACCAAGGCCAGCACCTATAGTGGAGCCGGTTGAACCTCCCAGTTTGTTACCGATGACCGAGCCACCGGCTGATCCGAGCCCGCCACCAATGGCTGCTTCGGTTTTGTTGCCTCTTGGTGCACCGATCGCGCCACCGGCAGCACCACCGACTCCGGCCCCAACAGCGGCACCAGTGGCCCCGCCTAACTGTTGCCCGACAATATTACCCAGCGCGCCACCAACACCGCCGCCGACTGCGGCGGTCCCGTCTCCAGCAGCCATTGCTCCTTGTGCGATCAGGATGCCCAGAGCAAGGGCAGGTAGTGTCATTCGCATTGTTATGTTCCTCGGGGGTAGAAATCAGGGCGCCCAGGAGTTCAGGCATGCCTGAGTATATAGAGGGGTTTTTGAACTCAAAGTTCGATGATGGCGCCAGGCAAAAATTGACAATTATTAGTTGTTCGCAACGAGTAACACCTCGCCTCAAACCGTGTTTATTTCAACCTGGAAATAAACCGGACATCTGCCAGCAAAATCGCTCAGGCAATCTGCGCGCCATTCACTCCGGGGCTTGCACTAAAGCGCTGGAGTTCCCCAAGTCCACACCTTGTTTCAGGAACTGTTGCCCAATGCGAAGAAGTACCTCGCTGCCACTGTTGGCTGCCCTCTGCGTTTTGCTTACCGCCTGTGCCGGCAAGACCGTCCAGCCTGAAGAGTATTCAGGCTTTCTTGATGATTACAGTCAACTGACGCCAAAGCAGCTGTCATCAGGGCAGACCGTTATGTCTTGGGTAAGCCCAGCACTTGAGAGCAAACATTACTCCGGCGTTTATATCGAGCCGAGCCAGTTCTATCCGCAACTGTTGCCTACCGAACGTGAGCCGCAATCGACACTTAACGCCGTGACTCATTACTACGATGCTGCGCTCAAACATGAACTGGGCAAGGTAATGACAATCGTCGCGGCTCCAGGCCCGGACACTTTGATTGTCAGGCCCGCTATTATCTCGGTCACGGCTAAAACTCAGAGCTTGAGGTTTTATGAGTTGTTGCCAGTTACCTTGCTTGCTGCCGGTGTCAGTACGGCTACCGGTATTCGCGACCAGGACAGTGAAATCAGCACCGAAATAGCTGTTGTCGATGCTGCTGATCAGAAGGTTTTGGCGCAAGTTGTGCGCAAAGGAACGGGCCTGACACTGGAAAATGACAAGCAGGTCATGACCCTGGATGATTTTAAGCTGGTGCTTGATGGCTGGGCCCTTGATATGCGGCGCGAATATTTATCCAGCCGCAAGTAAAGGCGGTTACCGGAGCTTTCGCACGTTGATCACCAGTTGATTATCATCGGTAATAACGGGCGAAAGTCATGTGTCCGGTGGTGCAAGCCATGGTCGATTTCCAGCGTGATCAAGTGTTCCTCACCTTGAGTGAGTTTGAATCCGTCGACCAGGTTTGCGCTGTTCGCCGCTGTTGAGGCGCCATGGCAGTGGGGGCTACTAACGTTCACGGATGTGATTTCGTGGAATTCGTTGCGATGCTCGAGTGGTTGCGCTCGGGCTGCCGGAGCCTGATCGGGCCTTTTGGCAAATGACAGAAAGAACCACATCGGCTCGGACACGCAGGCCGTACCTACATCCACTTTCAGGCCCGCGGGCAAGTAAGTCGGTCGATAATCCCACGTAGTAAATGTTGGCGCCTGATTGTCTGCGCAAGGTCTAAAACAAATACCGAACGGCGAAACTACGCCATCGGTACACGTCAGCCGTTCAAAAAGTCGGGTTGGCGCGGTCAGCGGACTTTGTGCCTGAGCCTCATCAGTGAGATGCAGAAGCTCAATAAAGGCATTATGGAAAAAGAACCTTCTGTTTGCAGTGCCTTGACCGGGATGCACGTTCGGCGTCCCCTCCGAGAGGCCCAGCGACTTCATGGCGTCAGCCGCCTGCTGGTGATCTCTCACGCAAATAAAAACATGGTCTATTTCCATCTTAAAACTCCTTTAGCTGTCCTTGGCCTGGTTGCGCCTATCGAAAATGTGCAAGCGCTCTCCCTGTTTCAGTCGCGTGAGCAGGCACTGATAAATCTCGCAAGGCAAATGCGCCGCAGGGTTAGTGAGGCGCAGGCGGGTTACTCGACTTCAAGCGCGGCCTGAATCTGATCCGCATATTTGCTCAGCCTGCTCAGCTCCGACTGCAGCTGGGTGGCGCTGCTTGAGTTTAAAACTTTGGCCTGGATCAGCGTCAAGGCAGCGGCAACAGCAAGTTCTCGTTTGATCTGCGGGCTTGCAGCGCCAAAGGCAGTGTCGCCTCTGAGATTTTTGAAGTGCTCAGACATGCTGCTCTCCTTGTTATTGATTTGAACCTCAGCATTACCGCCAACCGGCCACTATTTCAAGTTCGTGGGGATCAATGGATAAACCGCATCCACCTGCGGTTTGAGAATAACCAGCGCTGTCATCTGTCCTCGCTTCAACGCATCGGCCCGCGACATGCCCGCGCATAAAACCTGCAGAAACGATTAACTTGCAACAATGCTTTTAATTCGGACGACCGGTAATTCTTCAGCAGTAACTTTTGACAGCAGATATCTGTTCAATCAGGTTCAAACTGACCTTGCGATTGCGCAATCCTACGGCCTATGAATAGAGCGCAGGGATGGCTCCTGTGTAATGTTTATTGGCTTTTGCCCCACGAAATGTCTACCGGTACAAAGTTTTAACAGTTTGTGCGATGCAGGTAGGCGGGAAGGGTGGGTGGCTTGCGCCAATAATCTACAAATAAAAGCGTCAAAATAATGGCTCAAAAGCAGGTGTTTTCTCGTTGAAATTAGGGTGATAATCCTGGCTTGTTCAAAATATTGACGATGTCATCGTGATGCCTTATTTTTAGTGTGGTATGCACGGTCATATGCCGATTATTGCCAGCGCAGGGAGCGTTTTTATGAGTCGTACAGACGACATATCGAATTTATTCAGCCGGTTCGGAGCAACTTCGGACAGCTATTACGAGTTTGAAAGTCAGTTCGATTACAAAAGTACGCCACCGTCGCTGGAAAAGACGGCTGTGCCGGTCGAGCAAGTGCCTTTGGCTGCGGCCATAGCACCAGTGGTCGCACTAGTTGCTCCAGTACCGCAATCGGTGCCGCTGGTTGTCGTCTCTCCAGTTGCACAAGCCACAGCGCAGCCAGCCGTGCCATCAGTGGTTCTTGCTATTGAGCCACCGAACCTGCCCATTCAGGCGCCGTTGATGACTCCTGCGGGCGCCGGCAAACCGCTGCGCAATTTGCTTGCCGAAGTGGTTCTTGCCCGTCAGACCGGTACGCAGTCCTTGCACAATGAGGCGCTACCGCGCCCACCCAAGTGCAAGGCGCATATCGTGGCGCTGGTTTCGGCCAAGGGCGGGGTTGGCAAAACTACCCTGAGCGCCGGTTTGGCCAGCAGCCTGCGCTTGAGCGGTGGCAAGACCCTGGCCATCGATCTTGACCCGCAAAATGCGTTGCAATATCACCTCGGGGTCGAGTCCGGCGTGCCTGGCATGTGCAATACCAACCAGGCCGCAACTGCTTGGGCCAGCCTGCTGCAACATGGGTTCGAGGGGGTGCAATTGCTGCCTTATGGCGTGCCGAGCAACGATGAGCGTAGTGCTCTGGAACGTGAGATGAGCCAGGATCGTCATTGGTTGGCCCGGCAATTGGATCACTTGGCGCTGGGCGAAAATGACCTGGTGATACTCGACACCCCAACCGGCCGCACGGCGTATCTGCAGCAAGCTCTGGACGTGGCCGATCAAGTGCTCGTGGTCACCACTGCCGATGCCGCCAGTTTTATCACCATGGACCAAATGGATCGTTTGCTTGGCGCCGTGGGTGCGCGCCCGGCATTCTCGGTCTGCAACTATGTGGTCAATCAGTTTGATGCAGGCCGCGAGTTTTCGCGGGACATGCTTGAAGTGCTCAAGCGTCGCCTGGGCAGGCAACTGCTTGGGGTCATTGCTCGGGATAACACTCTCGGCGAGGCCTTGGCTTACGGCCAGAACCCGCTGGCGACGCCAAGCGCATCAGCCGCCTGCCAGGATATGTTGTTGCTCAGCGAGCAGCTCAAGACCAGGTTTCAGACCCCTAGCGCTGTAGAGAGCTCGGCCTCATGAGTAAAGCAAGCAGCGAACCCTCAGCCGAACAGACACGTGCCCAGGGTTGGGCCAAGGCCTTGGCTGATCGTGTGGATCAATGGCCGGTTGCGGCACGTCGTGTGCTGATCATTGGCTCGACAGTATTTTGCTTTCTGGTCGGGTTGCTGATCATCACCGCTCCTTTCGAGTTTTACGCGCAGTGCGTGTTCGCCATTGGCTGCTTTGGGGCTGCCCTGGTGTTGCGCAGAATTCCCGGGCGACTGACCGTTCTGATCATGATCGGCCTGTCGTTGACTGCCTCGCTGCGTTACATGTACTGGCGCCTGACTTCGACCCTGGACTTCGACGACTGGATCGACATGGCGTTTGGTTACGGCCTGGTACTGGCAGAAATTTATGCCCTGATCGTGTTGGTGTTCGGTTATTTGCAGACAGCCTGGCCGCTACGGCGCCAGCCGGTATTGCTCAAGGGGCCGCCGAGTGAGTGGCCGGTGGTTGACGTGTTTATTCCGTCCTATAACGAAGCCCTCGATATTGTGAAACTGACCATCTTTGCCGCGCAGGCAATGGACTGGCCGCAGGACAAGCTGCGTGTTCACGTGCTGGATGACGGTCGCCGCGAGGACTTCCGCGAGTTCTGCGAGCAGATCAACGTCAACTACATCACCCGTGACAACAACCGGCATGCAAAAGCCGGCAATCTTAACGAGGCGTTGCAGGTCACCAGCGGCGAGTTCGTGGCATTTTTCGATGCTGACCACGTGCCCACCCGTTCCTTTCTGCAAGTGAGCATTGGCTGGTTCCTGAAGGATCCGAAACTGGCGATGTTGCAGACACCGCACTTTTTCTTTTCCCCGGACCCGTTCGAGAAGAATCTCAACACCTTCCGTTCTGTACCAAATGAAGGTGAGCTGTTCTATGGTCTGGTGCAGGACGGTAACGACCTGTGGAACGCCACGTTTTTCTGCGGCTCCTGCGCGGTGATCCGGCGCAAGCCCCTGATGGAAGTCGGCGGGGTAGCGATCGAGACCGTGACCGAAGACGCCCACACAGCGCTGAAACTCAACCGTGCCGGTTACAACACCGCCTACCTTGGGATTCCGCAGGCGGCCGGTCTGGCAACAGAAAGCCTGTCGCGCCACATTAGCCAGCGGACTCGCTGGGCGCGGGGCATGGCGCAGATTTTCCGTACCGACAACCCGTTGTTCGGCAAGGGGCTGAACCTCGGCCAGCGCCTGTGCTACCTCAACGCGATGCTGCACTTCTTCTATGGCCTGCCACGTCTGGTGTTCCTGACAGCGCCTTTGGCCTACCTGTTTTTCAATGCGCAAATCTTCCATGCGTCGGGGCTGATGATCATGGCCTACGCATTGCCGCATATTTTTCATGCCAGCCTGACCAACTCCACGATCCAGGGACGGTTCCGTCATTCGTTCTGGAACGAGGTCTACGAGACCGTGCTGGCCTGGTACATCATGGGGCCGGTGCTGATGGCGTTGGTCAATCCCAAGTTCGGTGGCTTCAACGTCACCACCAAGGGCGGGATCATCGACGAAAAGTTCTTCGATTGGAAACTCGCCCGGCCCTACATCATTTTGCTGACCCTCAATATGGCGGGCCTGATCTACGGGCTTGCACGGCTGGCGATGGGGGAAGAGGGCGCAACCACCACCCTGCTGATCAACCTGGTGTGGACGCTCTACAACGTCATTATCGCCAGTGCCGCGGTGGCCGTGGCCAGTGAAACCCGACAGGTACGCTCTGAACCACGGGTAGCTGCCAAATTACCGGCGCGCCTGACCCGGGCCGATGGCAGCGTGATTGAAGGTGTTACCCAGGATTTCTCGCAAAAAGGTGTTGGCTTGCGGTTGCCGCCAGGTGTCAGCGTGCCTCAGGGCGAGCGGGTACAGGTATCGCTGTTCCGCAACCGGCAACTAAGCGTATTTCCGGCCGTCATTGTATTCAGCCGTGGCGAATTGCTGGGGGCGCAGTTTGATCCCCTGACTCTGCGACAGCAAAGCGATCTGGTACGCCTGACGTTCGCGCGCGCCGACACCTGGGCCTCGACCTGGGGCAGCGGGCAGGTTGATACGCCGCTGGCGGCCCTGCGCGAGGTCAGCCTTATCGGTCTGCATGGTATTCAAGAACTCTTTAAAGCCTCGGCCATGGAAGTGCGCAGCATGCTGCGCCGTCGCCGCGTCGCCCCATCCACGCTGGAAAATGCCCTGGACAAGTGATGAATTCAACCACTCTAGCCTTCGCCAAACTGCGCGTGCCCCATCGCGCACTGGCACGTCTGACCTGCGCCTTGCTGGCCTTGAGCGGTACAGCTGCCTTTGCCGAGACCACGCCCACCGCAGCTATCGCGCCCGGAGCGAAAAGCTACACCGTGACCCTCAAGCAATTGGGCCGCAACTATCCGATGAGCCTGCGCGGCGTGGAGTCGACTGACAGCGTCAACTTCGATGTGCGGGCCGATTCGATTGTCACCGGCGCCCGTCTGAATTTGCAGTACACCTATTCGCCTGCACTGCTGGCGGATCTGTCGCAGATCAACGTGCTGGTCAACGACGAAGTAGCCGCGAGCCTACCGTTGCCCAAGGACAAGGCCGGGCAACTGCAACAGCAGATTGTGCAGATTCCGCCTCATCTGATCACTGAGTTCAACCGCTTGAGCCTGCAGTTTATCGGGCACTACACCATGAGCTGCGAAGACCCCCACCACTCGAGCCTGTGGGCCAAGATCAGCAATGCCACCGAACTGGGCATTGACGTTTCGCCGCTGGTCTTGCCCAACGATCTGGCGATCATGCCGCTGCCGTTTTTCGATCGTCGTGATGCCCGTGCGCTGAACTTGCCGTTTGTGTTCGCCGCAGCGCCCGACAATGCCACGCTGGAAGCAGCCGGAGCCCTGTCGTCTTGGTTCGGCGCCCAGGCCAGCTACCGCGGTGCGCGGTTCTCGTCGGGTTACAACCAGATCCCTGCCAGCGGAAACGCGGTGGTGCTGGTCAGTGGCCCTGATGCATTGCAAATAGGTGGCCTGAACCTGCCGCCTGCCAAGGGCCCGACCCTGACTGTGATGACCAACCCCAACGACGCCAATGGCAAGTTGCTGGTGGTCAGCGGTCGCGATGGTGCCGAACTCAAGCGTGCCGCAACTGCTCTGGTACTGGGTAACCAGGCCCTGTCGGGTAACAGCGTGGTAATCGACCGGTTGAATGTGGTGCAGCCGCGCAAGCCTTATGACGCGCCGAACTGGTTGCCGAGCGATCGTCCGGTAAAGCTGGGTGAGTTGCTGCCCGCCAAAGAGCTGAGCGTCTCTGGTTTCAACCCGGGTGACATTACCGTGCCGCTGAATTTCGCTCCGGATCTGTTTACCTGGCGCGATGAGGGGGCGCCACTGCACCTCAAGTACCGCTATACGCCGCAAGAAAAATCCAACAACTCGTCGCTCATTATCGGTTTTAACGATGCGCTGATTCAGTCGCAGAATCTGTTGTCCCAGGACAAGCTCGACAAAGGCGTGCTCGGCGGGCTGAAAACCAATGACACCCTGAGCCTTGAAACCAATGTGCTGTTGCCGCTGAACTCGGCTGCCCTGCAGTCGCGCCTGCAACTGCGCTACATGTTCGATTACCTCAAGCAGGGCGAATGTAACGACATCATCATTGACAACATGCGCGGCACCATCGATCCCGATTCGACCCTCGATGTCAGCGGCTACGACCACTTTATCGCCATGCCCAACCTTGGCGTGTTCAAGGATGCCGGCTTCCCGTTCACACGCCTGGCAGATTTGTCGGAAACCGCCGTAGTGCTGCCTGACAACGCAGGTGCATCGGACCTGGATGCCTATCTGACAGTGCTCGGGCGCTTCGGTCATGCCACTGGTTACCCGGCTACCGGTGTGCAGGTGATCCAGGCAGGGCAGGTAGCAAGCGCAGCGGACAAGGATCTGCTGGTACTGGCCTCAGGTGCCAACCAGCCGTTGCTGACGCAATGGGCTGACCGTCTGCCCGCCAGCTATGCCGAAGGGCAGCGCAGCTTCCACCTGTCTGATCTGCCGATGCGTGTGCGTGACTGGTTCAGTCCAGACCCTGAAGCCAATTTGCGCAAAACCCGGATGGACATGGCGTTTTCAGGGGGTACGCGCAGCACCTACCTGACCGGTTTCGAGTCACCCCTTAAAAACGGTCGCAGTGTAGTGGTGATCGCCAGTACTCAACCCCAGGGCTTGGCCGAAGCGACCAATGCCTTGATTGGTGGTGAAGACTACGCGCAGCCGATCCAGGGCAGCCTGGTGGTGGTGCGCGGTAAAAATATTGAAGCACTGGTGGCGGACGAGCAGTACTACGTCGGTAGCCTGGGCTTGATCAAGTACCTGCAATGGCAGATGTCGCGGCATGTGCTCCTGGTGCTGTTGCTGACCGGTCTAGGCGTGGTGTTGCTGAGCGGTTTGGCATACCTGGCTTTGCGTGCGCGGGCCAACAAACGGCTGCAAGGTGAGCCGGAGCGTCCAACTGATTATTCAAAGCCAGAAGCCCCAAGCACCAAGGAGAGCTAGGCTGAGTTAGCACAACTTTAATCGGAGCCTGATTTCGCTGGGCTAAATGGACAAACACTTCCCCGAACAGGGGAAGTAGCAACCGATGTGGGAGAAGAAATGCCAGCGCGCCGTCACGCCGTAGCCTTCGGGATACTTGCAACCCTGATCCACACCAGCAGCTTTGCCGCACTTGATGATGCAGGCAAGGCGTTGCTGCAACAGGGTCAGTATTGGCAGGCCCAGAATGATCAGGCACGGGCCACCGAAGTCTGGAAAAAGCTCTTGTTGGTTGATCCACAGCAGGCAGATGCGCTCTATGGTCTGGGCATGCTGGAGCTCAAGGGCAAGCGTACCGATGGTGCGAGCAATTACCTGGAGCAGCTCAAGCGATCTCATCCGGGCGAGCGCCAGACCTTGCTGCTGGAGCAATCCATTGCCCTGCAAGCCGGCGATAACGCCGAGCAACTGGACAAGGCGCGGTTGCTGGTCACCAACGGTGAGCTGGAAAAGGCAGTACCGATCTATCGCAAACTGTTCGCGGGCAAGGCGCCACAGGGTGATCTGGCTCTGGAATTCTACAACGTGCTGGGCTATACGCCCGGCGGTTGGAGTGAAGCGCGTCAGGGCCTGGAGCGTTTGCAGCAGCAGTCTGCGAACAACGCGAGAATTCAGTTGGCGCTGGCCAAACTTCTGGTGCGTAACGAAACCACGCGTTCTGAAGGCATACGCCGACTCGCGCAACTGTCGAGCGTGCCTGAACTGGGTGGTCAGGCCACTGAAAGTTGGCGCGAAGGCCTGGTCTGGTTGGGCTCGCCACGCCCGGCGGACAAACCGTTGTTCGAGGCTTACCTCAAGGCCAACCCGGACGACAGTGCCATCCGCACGCAAATGAACAGCCGCGGCGCCTCGGGTGTCGCCGCGCAGCAGAACCCTCATGTAGCTCGGGGGTTCAAGGCATTGCAGGACAATCAACTGGAGGTTGCCGAGCAAGCGTTCCTCGCGCGTCTTAAAGAGCAGGGCAACGATAGCGATGCCCTTGGTGGTCTTGGTGTGGTTCGTGAACGTCAAGGGCGCTTCAGCGATGCCAACGAACTGCTGACCCGTGCCATCGGCCGGGGCGGCAACCCGCGCTGGCAATCCGCGCTGGACGGCAATCGCTATTGGAACCTGCTCAATCAGGCCGAAAAGGCCCGGGCCGGACATGATCTGCAAAGATCGCGCAGCCTGTTGCAGCAAGCCATCGCCAGCAAGCCACGTCAGGCTGACGGTTATATCGCTCTGGGCGGTGTGCAGGCCGAACAGAATCAGTTGGACAATGCTATGGCCAGCTACCGCCAGGCCTTGACTCTGGACAATGGCAACCCTGATGCGATGTTGGGTCTGATCAATGTGATGGCGCAAAACGGCCAGGCTAACCAGGCACTGAAGATGGTCGAGGGACTGACCCCGGCCCAGAAGCAGCGCCTTGGTGATCTTCGCCCGTTACACGCAGCGGTCGCGGCGGGGCAGGCCAAAAATGCCGAGCGCAGTGGCGACCTCAAGGGGGCGATTGCCGCGCAGAAAGAAGCGGTGCGCAATGATCCGCAGGGTGTGTGGACGCGCTACGATCTGGCGCTTTATTACCTGCAAGCCAAATCCCCGGATCTGGCCCGTCAGACCATGGACGACTTGCTCAAGGCCAACCCGCAGCAACCTGAGGCATTGTTCGCCAGCGCCTTGCTGTCGAGCCAACTGGGCGAGTGGTCGAAGGCGCAAAGTACCCTGGATCGAATTCCTGTCAGCCAACGCACGAGCGCAATGCAACAACTGGCCAGCGAAGTTCAACTGCAATCTCTGGTCAGCCAGGCCACGGCTCTGGCCAAACAGGGCGACCGGGCCCAGGCCTTGACCTTGCTGCGCCGTGCCGAATCGGATGCCGATGGAAAACCGCAATCCCTTGGAATGCTGGCTTTGGCTTACGTTGATGTGGGTGACTCCGAGCACGGTTTATCGATGCTGCGCAACGCAATCGCGCAAAGCAGCAACCCGTCGCCAGCACTGCGTCTGGCCTATGCAGGCGTGCTGCTTAAAACCGGTGACGATGAGCGGGTCAACCAGCTTCTGCATGAACTGCAACGCCAGCCGTTGACTGCGGCCGATCAGCGTAGCTACGACGAATTGCTGTACCTGTACACCGTACGCCAGGCGGATCTGCTGCGCGAGAAGGGCGATCTGGTCGCCGCTTATGACACGCTTGCCCCGGCCCTGGCCCAGCGTCCGAACGATCCGGTGGCGGTCGGCGCCCTGGCACGCATGTACCTGGCCAACGGCAACACTGACAAGGCGATCGAACTCTACAAACCGCTACTGGCCAAATCACCGGACGATCCGCAATTGCAGATCGGTATGGCGCAGGCCTTGAGCAAGGCCGGCGATCACCGCGGGGCTGAAAAAGCCGCAGACAGAGCACTGGAACTGGCTCCGAACGATGCCATGGTACTTGCCAGTGCGGCGGGAGTCTTCCGTGCCCAAGGGCGCAACGCCAAGGCGGGGGAGTTGTATGCTCGCGCCCTGGCCTTGCAGGCGCCGGCCAAGGCAGATGCCAACCCGTTCGCCGGTACAGTCGCGGCCAACCCGTTTGTGGGCAAATCCGGGCAGCGTAGCCAGTCGCGCTTGTCCGAAGCCAGCCCTTCGCAGATTCCGCAACCGGCCCAGGTGCAGATCGCCGCGCTGGCCGCTGAAGATGAGACACCTGCCCGCCGTTTGAGCAGCAATAGCCTGGCGATGAACGACAGGACTGGCGGGTATGACGCACAGCCATTGCGCAGAGGTTTCGATGATGACAGTCGTCTGGCCGTGGCCCGTCCGCAGGATCCGCAGGAAGAGGCGCGCAAGTCGATGCAGACCGCACTCGACCAGATCAAACAGGAGCGCAGCCCGCGCATTACTCAGGGTGTGACCATTCGCACCAACGACAGTGAGTCGGGCCTGAGCAAAATCACGGATGTCGAAACACCGTTGGAAATCAGCATGCCGGTGGGTGATGACCGTATTGCCTTGCGCGTGACCCCCGTGTCGCTCAATGCCGGTGGCGTCAAGGACTCGGCGAAAACCCGGTTTGGCGGGCCGAACGAAGCGCAAATGGCGGCCGCGCAAGCGTTGCTCGGATCCAGCCCCGATGCCGATCAATTGAATACGGCTCTTGGCGTCAACGGCCCGGCCGGCCGGCAGAAAGACACCGGCGTCGGTCTGGCGGTCGGATACGAAATGCCGGAACTGGGGCTCAAGGCAGATTTGGGCATGAGCCCCATGGGCTTTCTCTACAGCACGGCGGTTGGCGGTGTCAGCATTGATCGCGCATTCCGCGAGGACAGCCATTTCCGTTACGGCGCCAGCCTGTCGCGGCGGGCGGTGAACGACAGTCTGGTGTCATTTGCCGGTGCCGAAGATGCCCGCAGCGGCCTGAAGTGGGGCGGAGTGACTGCCAGTGGCGGGCGCCTGCAACTGGGTTACGACAACAGCGAGTACGGCGTGTACGGCTATGGCGGGATGTACAAACTGCAGGGTCACAACGTCGAAGACAACACCCGTCTCGAAGGCGGCACCGGCATTTACTGGTATCTGCTCAACGACGACAGTGAACAACTGACCGCAGGCCTTGGGGTCACAGCTATCAGCTATGACAAAAACCAGGGCAACTTTACCTACGGTAACGGTGGCTACTTCAGCCCGCAGAACTTCTTTTCCATTGGTGTTCCGGTCAGTTGGTCGCAACGCACCGATCGCTTGAGCTACACGCTCAGAGGCTCGGTGGGCCTGCAGCACATCGAGCAGGATTCGGCGCCGTACTACCCGAACGACCGCAATATGCAAGCTGCACTGGAACAGATCTCGCAGGCCTACGCGGCTTCCGGTTCCACTTTGACAACCCGGTATTCGGGCCAGAACAAAACTGGCATCGGCTACAACTTCAATGCGGCCGCCGAGTACCGCCTGAGCAACAACTACTTCCTGGGCGGTAGCTTCGGGATGGACAACGCCCAGGACTACAAGCAATGGACCGGCGGTTTATACCTGCGGTACATGTTTGAAGATTTCACCGGGCGCATGGCGATGCCGGTCAATCCTTACCTATCCCCTTATTCATCTTCTTCAAATTAAGCAGCAGGAGCTTTCACCGTGGCAGTATCGATTCTCGCGGGCATGACCATTTTGATGATTGGCGACAGCCACCTGGCAACACCGGATTACTTGATCGCCACGCTGCACAGCGATCTGGTTGCCCAGGGGGCCAAAGTGCACACCCTGGGCATTTGCGGCGCCAATGCGGGCGACTGGCTCAAAGCTACGCCGGGTGCCTGTGGCGGTGCCGAACGTCGCGGTACGGAAAAAGCAGTGGTGCTGGGCGGCAAGGCCGCGACGGTGCCAATCAGCGAATTGCTGGCTACCGATAAGCCGGACCTGGTACTGATCGTCATGGGCGACACCATGGCCAGCTACACCAAACCGGCGTTTCCCAAAGCCTGGCTGTGGCAGCAAACCACTGCGCTGACCAAGGAGATAGCCGCCAGCGGAACACGTTGTGTGTGGGTTGGCCCGAATTGGGGCACTGAAGGTGGCAAGTACGGCAAGACCTTTGCCCGTGTCGAGATGACCTCCAACTTCCTCGCCGCCAATGTTGCACCGTGCAGCTACATCGACTCGCTGAAGTTCTCCAAACCGGGCCAGTGGGCCACGATTGACGGACAGCACATGACCGCGACGGGGTACAAAACCTGGAGCGACGACATCAACAAGGCGTTGCTGCAAACCCCGGCCATCAAGGATGCCAAGAAATGAAAAAGTTGTTCGCGGCGCTAGTGTGCGTGCCTGTCTTGTCGTGCAGTGCGCTCGCGAGCGCGCAAGTTGCGCTGTATCCAAGCGGCCCGGATCAAGACGCCGCTTTCATCCGCTTCGTTAACGCCACCACGGAGCCGCTGGACGTGATAGGCCAGGCAGGGCAGCCGCCCTTGCGCCTGGAGACGGCAACACCTGCGTCGTTGCTGTTTGCGGTGGACTCGACCAAACCGCTCAAGGGCTTTCTGGTCAGCGGCACGCAGAAGCTGGAGCTGGACCTGCAAGTGCAGCCTGGCGAGTTCGCAACCATTGTGGTCGTGCCGCAGGGAACGGGCATCGAGCAAGTCGCTGTGCGCGAAACGCCGGACGACTTCAACGGTCTCAAGGCGTCGTTGGCGTTCGTTAACGTCGATAAATCCTGTAGCGATGCCAGCCTGCGTCCTGCTGGACGTAGCGCTGACCTGTTCAAGGCGGTGGCGGTCGGCAGCTTGCAGCGACGCTCGATAAACCCGGTGAACCTGTCGGTACAACTGGTGTGTGCGAACGCCAATGTGGGGGCGCCGCTGGAGCTGGGCGATCTCAAAGCGGGCGAGCGCTACAGTTTATTGCTGGTGCCTTCTGCCACTGGGCCGCGTCTTTTGAGCGCCACGGACACTGTGTCCCACTGATCGGATTTTGTCGCTGCCATGGTCTTCGCCTCACTCGAGTTCCTGACGCTGTTTCTGCCAGCCTTTCTGCTGATTTATGCATTGGGCAAGCCGCAGTGGCGCAACGTCATTTTGTTAATCGGCAGCTGGTTGTTCTATGGCTGGCTGAACCCGATGTTCCTCGCGTTGCACGTGGTGTTGACCATCGTTGCCTGGGTCGGCGGGTTGCTGATTGATCGTTCCCGCGAGGATTCCAAGGGGCGGGTACGGTTACTGATTGCGTTGATCGTGTTCAACACGGCGGTACTGTGCTGGTACAAGTACGCCAACATCCTGGCCGCGACCTGGATCGAGCTGATCACCTATCCGGGCGCGATGCCGCTGGAGTGGCAGCGGGTGGCGCTACCGGCTGGGCTGTCGTTTATTGTGTTGCAGGCGATTTCCTATCTGGTGGATGTACACCGTCACACCGTACCGGTGGAACGCAGCTTCATTAATTACGCGACCTACATCTCGATGTTCGGCCACTCCATTGCGGGGCCGATCATTCGTTATGACTGGGTGCGTCGCGAGCTGACCAAACGCTATTTTGACTGGCAGAACTTCTCTCTGGGTGCGCGGCGTTTTATGGTCGGCATGTGCATGAAGGTGCTGGTAGCCGACACCCTGTCGCCGCTGGTGGACGTGGCGTTCCATATCGACAACCCATCCTTCGTCGACGCCTGGATCGGTTGCCTGGCCTACGCGCTGCAACTGTTTTTTGACTTCGCGGGCTACAGCGCCATGGCCATCGGCCTGGGGTTGATGCTGGGCTTTCACTTCCCGGAAAACTTCAATCAGCCGTATCTGGCCAGCAGCATTCAGGATTTCTGGCGGCGCTGGCATTTGTCGTTGTCCAGTTGGTTGCGTGACTATCTGTACATCGCCCTGGGCGGCAACCGCCACGGTGCCTGGAAGACCTACCGCAACCTGTTCCTGACCATGGCCATCGCCGGTCTGTGGCATGGTGGCGACAGCTGGAACTACCTGTTGTGGGGATCGGCCCACGGTGTCGCGCTGTGTGTCGACCGGCTGTGGTCGCGGTCGAGCTTGCCGAGCATTCCACCTGTGCTGGCGCATACGCTGACATTACTGTTCGTGTTTCTGGCCTGGACCCTGTTCCGTGCCCCGGACTTCCATGCGGCGCTGAACATGTATGCCGGTCAGTTCGGCTTGCACGATTTTGCCCTGGGCGACGCGCTGGCGGTGACCCTGCGCACGGCGCACGGGCTGGCGGCATTGCTTGGAGTCGCGTGCATTATCGCGCCGTTGTTCAAAAGCCGTTATGAGCAACGGTTCGGTGCCAGGGCCTGGTTTGCTCCGATAGCGGCCCTGTGGCCGGTGGCGGGTTTTCTGCTCTCGTTCGCGTTGATCGCGAGCCGTGAAGCGGTGCCCTTCCTGTACTTCCAGTTCTGATGGCCGCGCCCATGTCTTCTTCATCACCCAAACCGGCTGTACCGACCGAGTTCACCATCCGAGTCAGCAAACTTGGTGGCTGGGTATTTGTCGTGTTTCTTGCGGCCAGTTTCGCCTCGGCTGTCTGGCTGTTACTCAGCGGCAAGGTCGAGATCCTGCCGCCTGACCTAACCCGCGATGCGGTCCTGCATGGTGAGGTGACACACAAGCTTGCCAAGCAACTGTCCAAGGCTGGTGTACCAGAAGGGGCGGCGGACCTGGAGCGCGGTGCGAGCTGGCTGGCGTTTCACGACACGGGAGCTCGGGTACGGCCGGGGTGTGCCGGTTGGCTGTTCCTGACCGATGAAATGCGGATTAACCGTCACGCCCAGGCCAATGCCGAGGCCAAGGCTGCGGTGGTGCGCGACATTCAGCAGCAGTTGGCCAGGCGCGGTATATCGTTGCTGGTGGCCGTGGTGCCGGACAAGAGTCGGATCGCCAGTGCGCAGCTGTGCGACTTACGGCGCCCGCAGCAGTTGCAAAACCGCGTAGTGAGCTGGGTCGATGAGTTGAACCAGGCAGGGGTCCAGGCTGTTGATCTGGCGCCGGTGCTGCAGCCAATTGGTGCCGATGCGTACCTGCGGACCGACACTCACTGGAGCGAAGCAGGTGCCTCTGCGGCGGCCAAGGCGATTGCCCGGCGGGTCCAGGCGATGGGCATCAGCGCTACGCCAGCCAGGGAATTCGAGAGCATGGAGCAAGCCGCGCAGCGGCGTCCGGGTGATCTGGTGCGCCTGGCGGGTCTGGAGTGGCTGCCGTTGAGCTGGCAGCCCGCTGCGGAATCGGTGGCGACGAGCCGCACCAGCGCCAAGGCCAACACGGCGCAAAGCGATACCGACAACCTTGATGACTTGTTCGGTGACGCCAACCTGCCCAACGTTGCACTGATCGGAACTTCGTTTTCACGCAATTCCAACTTTGCCGGATTCCTGCAACAAGCCCTTGGCGCATCGATTGGTGACTTCGCCAAGGACGGTGGCGAGTTCTCGGGTGGCGCCAATGGCTACTTCAGCAATTCGGCTTTCAAGCAGACACCGCCCAAGCTGGTGATTTGGGAAATCCCCGAGCGCGACTTGCAGACGCCTTACAGTGAAGTGATCAAGCCCTTGTAGATCGCAGCATGTGCACAAGACCGTAGATACTCTGTTCCAGGTCAAAGAAAGCGTGGGAGCGAGCAGGCTCGCTCCCACGCTTGAAGAGTTGCTACGACATTTCTTGTCCTGGCTGAGCAGCGACTACCGATCGTTGTCGGCCAAGGACCCAAGAATCTCTTTACGGCAAACCTCGATAATCTCATCCGCCAGCGGCGAGTCATCCGGGCAGGCACGCGACAGTACAATCGCACCGATGGCATGGGCCATGCTATCGATCAGCTTGGCCCGCATATCCTGTGGCTCCACACCGTTCAATGAGAGACCCGCCTGCTCAATGGCCGCCAGCATGTTCTCGAGTCCTTGGGCAAAGCTTGCCTTGACCGCTTCAGGCTGACGCGCAGCATCACCGCACAAGGCCGCCATGGTGCAACCCGTTCCCGGGGCATCACGGTGTTGGCGGGACAGGTAATGATCAAAGAACCCGGCAATACTCTGGCCGGCGCTGTTTTCCAACGATTGTGCTAGCCCGCACGCGGCAGCTTGCGCCATCAAGTCGGCCTTGGAGCCAAAGTGCTTGTAGAACCCGCCATGGGTGAAACCGGCAGCCGCCATCAGGTCCGCCACCCCGACCCCATCATAGCCACGCTCGCGAAACAGCTTCGATGCCGTCTCGATAATGTGCGCCCGGTTCGCCTGGGCCTGTGCCTTGGTGACCCTCATCGTGCAATACCTCGTTCAAACCACTGACTGTCAGAAGCTCAATATACATGGATGTTGATCATAATCAAAACCCTTGACGATTAAGATTACGCTCATCATCATAATGGCTGATTGACCGATATGCCGTATCCCGCGGCTTGATTCTTCTTCAGAGCGCTCCTTCATGACTACTCAATCATCTGTTCTCATCACTGGTGCTTCCAGCGGCATTGGTGCTACTTACGCCGAGCGTTTCGCCCGTCGTGGCCACGATCTGGTACTGGTTGCCCGCGACAATGCGCGGCTGCAAACCCTGGCGGCACACTTGCGCCAGGAGCACGGTGTGGCCGTCGATGTTGTTCAGGCAGACCTGACCTGTACCCGTGATCTGGAAGCTGTGGAGGCACGTCTGCGCGAGGACGCGACGATAGGGATTCTGATCAACAATGCGGGCGTGGCCCAGGCCGGGAGTTTTCTGGAGCAGACCGCGCAGAGTCTTTCAGACCTTATTACGCTTAACACCACAGCGTTGACGCGCCTCGCCAGCGCAATTGCGCCGCGACTAGTCCTGGCCGGTGAGGGGGCTATCGTCAATATCGGTTCGGTGGTTGGTCTGGCACCGGAGTTCGGCATGACGGTCTACGGTGCGAGCAAGGCTTTCGTGCTGTTTCTGTCCCAGGGGTTGAGTCTGGAACTATCCGCCAAGGGCGTTTATGTTCAGGCGGTCCTGCCTGCTGCAACCCGTACCGAAATCTGGGAACGGGCGGGTATCGATATCAATACTCTGGCCGAGGTGATGGACGTGGACGAACTGGTCGATGCAGCGCTGATCGGCTTCGACCGACGTGAGCTTGTGACCATCCCGCCACTGCAGGACGCCGCTCGTTGGGACACACTTCAGACTACGCGCCAGGCGCTGCTTGCTGACATCAGGCAGGCCCATGCAGCCGAACGCTATCGTCTGTGATGCATCGAAACGGGAGCATTTGGTGCTAGTCTGGTGAGCAAACAAGGCCATGAAATCCATCGTGGCCCATGTTCTTCACGGTCTCGATACCATGCCTGCAAGCACTCAGACAAACCCCGCTGCCATCGATCCCAGCTGCGCAACGCCCCGGTTCTGGCGGGATGCGCAGCTGCCTTTTATCGAGGCGCGCTCAATCGCCGATGGCCGCAAAGTCTGTTATGCCCGGCACTCTCACGAGATTTTTTCCATCGGGGCGATCACCTCCGGTTGCTGCAACTACCTGCATGAAAAAACCTGTCACAGCATCAGCGCAGGCACGGTGGTGTTGATGAACCCTGGCGATGTTCACGCCTGCAATCCGCTCGACGATCAGCCTTGGTCATACGTGATGCTGTATGTCGATGCGCAGTGGTTGGCAGGTATTGAGCAAGGTTTTGCTGAGGAGGCCAGCGAGGTGTTTCAGCCCGTCGCGGCCACCCATACGCAATCTGCTGCATTGTTCAATGGCCTGACCGGTCTTTACGCGCAACTGGTGGACCCGCATCGGGACGTTCTGGCCAAGCATGAAGCGGCGGTCCTGTTTTTCTCGTCGATGCAGCAGGAGCTGGGCCGCTCTGTTGCACTGCGCAAGCCCGCCAATGTGCGGGTCGAGCGCGCCGCCGAATACATCGACGAGCATTTTTTGCGCACGATCCGGTTGCAGGACATCTGTGCTGCGGCCAGCCTGTCAGAGGCCTATCTGATTCGTGCTTTCGAGCAGCGTTACCATATGACGCCCCACGCCTACCTGATCAACCGACGGATTCAACACGCGCAAACGCAGTTGCGCGAAGGTGCGTTGATTGCCGACATCGCGCAGCAGACCGGCTTTGCCGACCAGGCGCATTTCCAGCGGGTATTTAAAAAGCACCTTGCGGCCACGCCTGGTCAGTACAAGACTTAAAACCACAGCAACGACACCGCACAGCCCGCCAACATGGCCGCCATGCAGCGGTTGAACAGGCGGATGCGCTTTGCGCTGTGCAGGTAACGGCTCAGGAACGCTCCGGTGTAGGCCCAGCAGGCCACGGACAGGTAACAGACCACAAAATAGATCAGCGCGAACGACCAGATCAGGGTGGCCTCGCCCCCGGAAACGAAGGCGCCCATCCCCGCTACAGCCGCCAGCCAAGCCTTGGGATTGAGCCATTGCATTGCCGCACCATTGATGAAAGAGGGTTGCTGCGTGCCACCTTCAAAGTCAATTCGACCGTTATCCAGCGCCAGCTTCCAAGCCAGATAAAGCAGAAATGCCATACCGGCCCAGCGAATCAGATCGGTCAGTATCGGCCACTGTTTAAGCACTTCATGCAGACCGAAGCCGGTAAACAGCAACAACACCACAAAACCGACCGTTGCCCCCAAAACATGGCGCAGGCTGGGGCCCAGGCCAAATTGCATGCCGGAACTCAGGGCTACGACATTAACCGGCCCCGGTGAGATAGATGCAGCCAGGGCGAACGCCGCCATCGAAATCAACACGCTCATCATTACTGTGCTCCGCTTTATGGTTGTGTCTCGAGGTTATTGGGCGCGCACCTTGGCGTATTGAACAAAACTCCCCTTTGATGATGTGGTTGGGTCCAGCCCGATCAATGACCTTGCGTGTGTGAAAATTAAGATGTATTTTTTCATGAAATTAAATTATATAAATTTCATGGCGGCCCGGGATGAACAAGCAAGAAGAGATCGCTGCGTTGGCGATCCTTATCCACGACCTGCGCAAGCACAAGAAATACACGCTTAAGGAACTGGCCGACAAAATCGGTCGTTCGGTGGGTTTTCTGTCGCAGGTCGAACGCGGCTTGTCACAGCCAACGGTGGCCGACCTGACTGCGATCAGCGAAACCCTGGGCGTACCGACCACCTACTTCTACAGCCTGCCCAAGCCCAAGCAACTGCCCTGGGTGACCCGCCCGGATGAGCGTCGCACGCTGTACCTGGGCAACGGAATTACCGACATTCTGGTCTCGCCGAAAATCCGCGCTTCGTTCTCCATGCTCGAAAGCCTGCTCGAAGCGGGTGCCAGCAGCGGGGAACGGCACATGACGGACAGCTCGGAGCAGGGCGGTTATGTGATCGAAGGCCAACTGACCCTGTGGCTGGGTGATGACGATGAGCCCGCCACCTTGAACGCCGGTGACAGCTTTCAGTTTGACAGCCACACCCGCTGTCGTTACGCCAACCTGACATCACAGCTCACGCGAGTGCTGTGGGTCTACACCTGATAACAATAAAGGAAGTTTCGAGATGGATGCTGCGTGCTCTGATCTGCTGGCCGAAGTGCGTGCCTTTCGCCAACGTAACCCCGAGGTACGTTATGTCGACCTGATTTGCCTGGATATCCCGGGGCATTTTTACGGCAAGCGTTACCCCATCGACATGCTGGAAAAAGTGGCCGCGGGCAGTGTGCTCAAGTTGCCGCAAAACTGCGTGTTATTGGGCGTACAGGGCGGGCTGTTCAAAATTGGTGATTACTGCTTTAACGACGGTGACCCGGATGCCGTGCGGCGTTTGGTGGCGGGTACGCTCAAACCAGTGACGTGGGAAAGCAAACCGCTGGGCCAGATGCTGATTACCTCGGACGGCACCGAAAAGCCGATTGTTTTCGAACCCCGCGAAGTACTTGCCCAAGTACTTGCCCGGTTGGCTCGTAAGGGTATTAACCCGGTGGTGGCGTTCGAACTGGAGTTTTACTTGTTCGACAAGCAACTGCGCGATGGCTTGCCGCAGTTCCCCCGTGATCATTTAAGTGACGATGCCGACGACCAGCCCAACATGCATATCGAGCGGTTGTCGCGCTTCGCTCCTGTGCTCGATGAAATGGTCGACGCGGCGCAGGCCCAGGGGATCGATGCGACCGTGATTACGGCCGAACTTGGCCCGGGCCAGTTCGAAATCAATTTTGGCCATCTCGCTGATGGTTTGCGTGCAGCGGACTGGGCGGCTCTGTTCTGTCGCAGCACCCGCGGGGTTGCCCTCAAGCACGGCTATCGCGCCAGCTTTATGGCCAAGCCTTACCTGCAGCATCCGGGCAGTGGCATGCATGTACACGTCAGTCTGTACGACACTGAGGGCAACAACCTGTTGGCCGCCAGGCAGCAGCAACCGCTGCGTCACGCCATCGCGGGGTGTCTGGAACTCCTGCCCGCGAGCATGCCGGTTTTTGCCCCGAACCAGAACGCATTCCGGCGTCTGGGTGGCACGACCAATATCGCCAACCAGGCAAGTTGGGGCTATGAAGACCGGGATGCCTGTTTACGGATTCCTGAGTCGGACGCCAAAAACCTGCGGGTCGAGTATCGCCTGGCAGGCGCCGATGCCAATCCGTATCTGGTATTGGCAGCGATTCTGGTCGGGTTGGAGCATGGTCTTGAAGCAGGTAAAGAACCGATCCTGCCACTCAATGAAGACCGCAACAGCGGTATTCCTTTCCCGCTGGAAATGCTTGAAGCAGTGCGGACCATGCAGCATCAACCGCACCTGCGTGAAGGCTTGGGTGCCGAGTTTGTAGACGTTTACTGTGAGAACAAACGCCAGGACCACCTGGCCTTTATGCAAGAAATCAGTGCTCGGGAATACCGCTGGTTTTTGTAAAAGTCATCCCGCAAAGCAGTTTTTTGGGCTCGCGCAATGATCGCGTCCGACAGCAGATTTTCAGGCGATACCTGCTATACCTACAGATCAAATAAGGAATTGGTTAATCAGGGCGATGAGAAATCAGACTGTCAGATCTGCGTCAGCGGCCTTGCCGCTGTTGTTATTCATGCAGGTGGCGCATGGGGCTGAGCCGCCAGTAACAAGCAGTACCAGCGATTCGGATTGGCTATTGTTGGCGAGCCCATTTGTGTGGGCTCCGTCAATGAGCGGGCAGGCGGCGCTGGGCGGGGTCAATACCAAAGTCGATGTCCCGTTCTCGGAAGTCTTGAATAATCTGAGTTCCGTGTTTATGGGCAATCTGGAGCTGACCAATCGCACGCTGGGTTTTTATGTTGATGGGGTGTACGCGAAAACCGACCAGTCAGAAAGAGTGTATGGGCGCAAGGTAGGGCTGGCGATCACCCAGACCACCCTTGCAGCTGGCGTGTATTACCGTGTCTATGAGTATGAGCTGGGGGGCGCCACGATTTTTGGCGAACCGCGCACCTGGCGCGTCGAGCCCACGGTCGGTGTGCGCTGGACCAAGCTGTCGACCAAGCTGGAGGTCAACTCTGTTGGTTTCAGCACCAAGAAAGAAACCGAGTGGACAGACCCGTTCGTGGGCTTGCGCATGCAGGCTGACCTGACCGATCGCTGGACGCTCTCTGGTGAAGCCGATACCGGCGGGATGGATACGGCTTCCAAGAAGACCTGGAACGCACAGACTTATCTGGGCTACCGGATGTACCTGGCGGATCACCCCACGATCATTCGTGTCGGCTATCGAGTGCTGGCGCAGAACTACCAGACCACCGACTTTACCGGCAACAAGTTCAAATATGACGTGACCCAGCGCGGACCGGTGCTTGGCCTGTCCATGCGCTTCTGATCTGCAGAGGAGACAAGGGAATGCAACTGCTCAAACACACCCGACATCTGGCGTTGGCACTGACCGGCTTTATGCTTGCGTTGCCTGCTGCCAATGCCTGCACCCGCCTGGTTTATCTGGGTGACAACGACACGGTGATCACCGCGCGGTCCATGGACTGGAAAACTGACGTGGCAACCAATTTATGGATCTTCCCCCAGGGCATGCAGCGTACTGGTGAAGTGGGGCCAGGGTCGGTCAAGTGGACGTCAAAATACGGCAGTGTAATTGCCACCGGCTATGACATTTCAACCACCGACGGGGTCAACGAAGCCGGGTTGTCCGCCAACCTGTTATGGTTGGTGGAGTCCGAATATCCACCGGTCAATAAAGACAAACCCGGGCTGAGCATTGCAGCCTGGGCGCAGTATGTTCTGGATAACTTCAGCAGCGTTGCCGAGGCGGTCGCGGTACTCAAGACCGAGCCCTTTACGGTAGTAACCGCCCAGGTGCCGGGGGAAAGTCGCCTGGCGACGTTGCACCTGTCGATGTCTGATGCTTCAGGCGACAGTGCCATCATCGAATTTATTGATGGCAAACAGGTTATTCACCATGATCGCAGCTATCAGGTCATGACCAACTCACCCGCATTTGATGCGCAGTTGGCGATGAATGCGTATTGGCAATCCATTGGCGGCACGGTGATGCTGCCCGGAACCAATCGCTCGGCAGATCGATTTGCCCGTGCGTCTTTCTATGTCAATGCCGTGCCAAAAAACCAGGACGCACGTTTGTCGCTGGCCAGTGTATTCAGCGTGATTCGCAACGTCTCGGTACCGTACGGCATCACCACTCCCGGCGAGCCGAACATATCTTCGACCCGCTGGCGCTCGGTGATCGATCACAAACAGGGGCTGTACTTCTTCGAGTCGGCGATCACCCCCAACACGTTTTGGGTGGACTTGAACAAGATCGATTTTTCAAAGGGCACAGGCACCGTTAAAAAGCTGGACCTGGGCCCGGACCAAAGCACCATTTATTCCGGCGAGGTCTCAAGCCGCTTTCAGGTCACCCCTGCGTTCAAGTTTGAAGGGGCGTAATATTTGTAGCCGCTGACGAGGTACGAGGCTGCGATCGGCTGCGCAGCAGTCGTAAAAACAGGCTCTTCGCTTTGCCAGCTAAACCCGCTACAGAGGATTTGCGATCGCTTCGCCATCGATCGCAGCCTCGTACCTCGGCAGCGGCTACAAGTGCTGTGTAATTAAAACGGCTGCTCCTTGCCGCCGATCAGTGATCCAGCGGGTTGCGGCTGTGTGTACCGTTGACCAAGCGCTGGATACCAAGCGGGTTGGCGTCTTTCAGCGCATCTGGCAGCAGGCTGTCGGGATAGTTCTGGTAGCACACTGGGCGCAGGAAGCGGTCGATGGCCAGTGTTCCCACCGAGGTGCCACGGGCATCGGACGTCGCCGGATACGGCCCGCCATGTACCATCGCGTCACACACCTCGACGCCAGTTGGGTAGCCGTTGAGCAACAGGCGGCCGGCCTTGCGCTCAAGTACCGGGACCACCTCGGCGAACGCTTGCAAGTCTGCGGGCTCGGCAATCATTGTCGCAGTCAGTTGGCCATGCAGGCTCTGTAGTGCCAGGAGCAACTGCGCCTGGTCCGCGACTTCGACCACCAGGGTCGTAGGCCCGAACACTTCTTCCTGTAACACCTCAGCGCCACCGATCAGCAGGCTGGCATCGGCCTGGAACAATTGCGGGCTGGCCTGCTTGCCTTGTTGCGGCGCGCCTGCCAGATGGTGAATACCCTCGATGCTCGCCAGGCGCTCAATGCCTTTGCTGTAACTGACCAGTCCCCCGGCATTGAGCAGCGTTTGCGGTGCTTGGTCGCTGAAGAAGTCGCCGAGTGCTGCGACAAAGGCGCTGAACTCAGGAGAACGGATACCCAGCACCAGACCAGGGCTGGTGCAGAACTGCCCGGCCCCCAGCATCACTGAACTGCCCAATTCCCGGGCAATCTGCTCGCCGCGTACAAGCAGTGCCTGGGGTAATACCAGTACCGGGTTGATGCTCGACATCTCGGCAAACACCGGGATTGGCTGCGGCCTTGCAGCGGCCATGTCACACAGGGCACGGCCTCCCGATAAGGAACCGGTAAAACCGACCGCTTGAATCGCCGGATGCTTGACCAGCGTAGCGCCCACGCCCGCGCCGTAGATCATATTGAACACACCAGCAGGCATGCTGGTGCGCTCGGCGGCGCGCACTATGGCGAGGGCTACCCGCTCAGCCGTTGCCATATGCCCGCTGTGAGCCTTGAATACCACTGGGCAACCGGCGGCGAGTGCCGAGGCGGTATCGCCGCCAGCGGTGGAAAACGCCAGAGGAAAGTTACTGGCACCAAACACGGCTACCGGCCCCACGCCGATACGGCACTGACGCAAATCCGCTCGTGGCAGTGGCTGGCGATCGGGCAGCGCCTGATCGATGCGTGCACCGTAAAAATCACCGCGACGCAGTACGTTGGCAAACAGGCGCATTTGCCCGCTGGTGCGTCCGCGTTCACCCTGGATACGAGCAGGTGGCAAGGCGGTTTCACGACAGACGATGGCAACGAAGTCGTCACCCAGCGCGTCGATTTCTTCGGCGATGGCTTCCAGGAATTCAGCCCGTCGAACGGCTGGTAAGTTGCGAAAGGCAGGGAAGGCGGTGTTGGCGGCGCTGACCGCAGCATTAACTTCGGCTTCGGTGGCCTGGATAAAATGGTAGGGCAGCGCCTCGCCGGTACTGGCATCCACGCTTTGCAGCTGAACGGTTCCGGCACCGCTGCGCTGGCCGCCAATAAAGTTGTGGCCGGTGATGTGGGTCATATGAATTTCCTTTTAGATAAAGTGCCTGTAATCGCTGGCGAGCGAGATTGCGTAGCAGCAGCCTCGTTCCTGCAGCAGCGGCCACATTGGTTTCAAGGGCTACAAAAAGTCAGGTGATCGCCCCGATCTGCCACGGCACGAACTCGTTCTGGCCGTACCCGTGCTGTTCACTTTTACTGCGCTCGCCAGACGCGATCCGCAGCATCATGCGGTAGATGTATTCGCCGCGTTCTTCGATGGTCGTGCCGCCATCGGCAATCGCGCCGCAGTTGACGTCCATGTCTTCTTCCTGGGTTTTCCACAGGTACGTATTGGTCGCCAGCTTGATCGAGGGCGAGGGCGCGCAGCCATAGGCCGACCCTCGGCCCGTGGTGAAGGCGATCAGATTGGCACCACCGGCAACTTGCCCGGTGGCTGAAACCGGGTCATACCCCGGCGTATCCATAAACACCAAACCATGGGCGCGGACCGTTTCGGCATATTCATAAACCTCGACCAAATCGCTGGAACCCGCCTTGGCCACCGCCCCGAGGGATTTTTCCAGGATGGTGGTCAAGCCTCCGGCCTTGTTGCCCGCCGACGGGTTGTTGTTCAGCTCTGCGTTCATGCGTTTGCAATAGTCCTCCCACCAGTGGATGCGCTTGATCAGCTTCTCGCCGACTTCGCGGCTCACCGCGCGGCGTGTCAGCAAGTGCTCGGCGCCATAGATCTCCGGAGTTTCCGACAAAATCGCGGTGCCGCCCGCAGCCACCAGTCGATCAACTGCGTTGCCCAGCGCCGGGTTGGCGGTGATACCCGAGTAACCGTCCGAGCCGCCGCACTGCAGGCCGATAATCAAGTGTTCAGCGCTGACGGGCTGGCGTTGCACGCGGTTGGCTTCGGCCAGCAGAGATTTGATCTGGGTGATACCGCTGGCGATGGTTTTTGATGTGCCGCCAGTGCCCTGAATGGTGAAGGTGCGCAGTAACTCGCCTGCCTCCAGTCCTTGCGCGGTCAGCAAGTCAGCAATCTGATTGGTTTCGCAGCCCAGGCCGATCATCAGCACACACGCAAAGTTGGGATGCATGGCATAACCGCCCAGGGTGCGGCGCAACATCGCCAAGGCCTCACCGTTCGGGTCAACCGCACAGCCAAAGCTGTGGGTCAGCGCTACAACGCCATCGACATTGGGGTAGTCAATCAGGGCCTGGGGGTTGATGTCGCGGCGAAAATGATCGGCGATGGCCTTGGCCACGGTGGCGGAGCAATTCACTGAAGTCAGGATGCCCACATAGTTGCGGGTAGCGACCCGGCCATCTGGGCGCACGATGCCCATAAAGGTGTCATGGGTCTGCTGAGCGCGACCGCGTGAGTCCACGCCAAAGGCGTAGTCGCGAGTAAAATCACCCATTGCCAGGTTGTGCACATGCACATGTTCACCGGCTCTGATCGATTGGCTGGCGAAGCCAATGATCTGGCCATAGCGGCGCAGCGGCTGGCCGATTTCCACGTCGTGGGTCGCGATCTTGTGCCCGGCCGGGATTGCATCCAGCGCCACCAGCGCGTCGGCTTGCAGTATCAGGCCTTGGGGTATGGGCTGGCGGGCGATCAGTACATCGTCCAGCGGGTTGAGTCGGATCACGGCATTGGCAACGTTTTCGCTGCCTGTTGTAGTTATGAGTTGCACCGCAGTTATCTCAATGGCGAGCCTTCAAGACCCTTCTGGCGCCCACTGTAGTTTTTGTCGGGAGGCCTGCCCAATGACGAATGTTGATTGGGCGATAACCGTGGGGTATTCCTCAGGTTCGCGCTGCGTCCCAAGCGCTCATCACCTGAGTGACCGCTGCATCCAGTACGGCATGGGGCACGCCATCCCGGGCGAGCGGGGTCAGCCCCAGCAAAAAGCACTCAAATACGGCGGCCAACGTCGTGGGGTCGGTCTGCTCAGAGAGTTCACCCGCCGCTATGCCTCGCTCGACGCAGGCAATAAACGCGGCCCGGCTGCGCACTCGGGCTTCCACCAGCGGGGCACAAATGGCCAGGGTCTGGGCAGAGCTGGCACTCATCAACCCCAACGTCACCAGGCAACCTCGTGGATGACCCGGTTCGCATTGCATTTTGGCTGACCCGCGCAATGTCAGTTCGATAGCCTGACGCGGTGGCAGCCGGGTGTCGAACAAACTCTCGGTGGCCTTGCCGTGGCTATTGAGATAGCGCTCCATCACTTCCTTGAATAAAGCCTCCTTGGAGCCGAAAGCCGCATAGAAGCTGGGTGCGCTAATGCCTGAGCCAATATTGGCCTTGAGCTGGCTCAGCGAGGTTGAATCATAGCCTTGCTCCCAAAACAGGTGCATGGCCTGTGTGATTGCCGCATCCCGGTCGAAAGTACGCGGGCGTCCCATTTGTGCCATTTCAGTCTCCTGCGTTACGAGACATAAATACTAGTCGATACAAAAGTCGTTGACCAATATTTCCCGTCACTCTACATTTGTACCTATCGATACATAACTACACAAGGCAGGGCCCCATGGCGCCAGAGCAAAACACCACTGAACGATTACCCATGGGCGCGCTGCTGGCGCTGGCCATGACCGGTTTTATCTGCATCGTCACCGAGACCTTGCCCGCTGGCCTGTTACCGCAAATCAGCCAAGGGCTTGACGTGTCTTCGGCACTGGCAGGGCAAATGGTCACGGTCTATGCGCTGGGTTCTCTCCTGGCGGCCATTCCGCTGACCATCGCAACCCAGGGCTGGCGGCGGCGCAATGTGTTGCTGCTGACGATTGTCGGTTTTCTGTTGTTCAACTCGATTACCGCGTGGTCTTCGGACTATGGCGCGACCCTGATTGCGCGGTTTTTTGCCGGTGCTTCGGCCGGTTTGGCCTGGAGCCTGCTGGCAGGTTATGCACGGCGCATGGTTGCACCGCATTTGCAGGGTCGAGCCATGGCAGTCGCGATGGTGGGCACTCCGATTGCACTGTCGCTCGGGGTGCCGCTGGGCACCTGGCTGGGGGCGCTGGTGGGTTGGCGTACGGCATTTGGTTTGATGTCGGCATTGACCTTGGTGCTGATGGTCTGGGTCGTGGTCAAGGTGCCCGATTATCCGGGGCAGGCGGCCTCTGAGCGTATTGGCTTGCGCCAGGTGCTGCTGACGCCGGGAGTGCGTTCTGTGCTCGCGGTGGTGCTGACCTGGATGCTGGCGCACAACATGCTTTACACCTACATCGCGCCTTTTGTGGCATCAGCGGGGTTGGGCAATAAGGTCGATATCGTGTTGTTGGTGTTCGGGCTGGCAGCACTGGTGGGGATCTGGCTAACCGGACGGCTGGTGGATCGGCATCTGCGCAACTCCGTTTTGACGAGCCTGGCGACATTTGCAGCGATCTCGCTGCTGTTCGGTTTTTTCTCCCGGTCGGTTGCTGTTGTCTACGCCGGTATTTTTGTTTGGGGGCTGTCCTTCGGCGGCGCCGCGACACTGTTGCAGACAGCCTTGGCCGATGCTGCCGGGGAGGGCGCTGATGTTGCGCTGTCGATGAATGTGGTGGTCTGGAACAGCGCCATTGCCGCCGGGGCATTAACCGGCGGGGTACTGCTCGATCAAGTAGGGGTTGGCGTTTTTCCCTGGGTGTTGCTGGTACTGTTGCTGGTCGGGCTATGGATCGTGTTCAGCGCCCGTACCCACGGTTTTCCCCATGGGCACAGACAAACAGGTGCAGCGGTTGTCGGGCATTGACTGCCTATAGCTGGCGCTGTGGGCTCAACTGATCTGCCCGCCGCTTTCCAGCACATCGTGTTCGGTATTCAGTGCCGTGATCACGGCGATACGCAGCCCTTCAATCACAGTGCCCAGTGCCATGGACGGTCCGCCACACAGCACCGCCTGTTGCGGCAGTGGCGGGACGTGAATAAAACCACCGCGGACTGCGGACCCGGCCAAAGCATGCTGCAGGTAATAGAACACCTGATTGCAGACAAAGGTCCCAGCGGTGTGTGACACCGAAGCGGGAATACCGGCAGCTTTTATCGCGCGCACCATGGCCTTGATCGGCAAGGTGCTGAAATAAGCCGCAGGGCCCTGGGCCACGACAGGGGTGTCGATCGGCTGGTCGCCTAGGTTGTCGGGGATGCGGGCGTCGTTGAGGTTGATCGCTACCCGCTCGATGCACATGTCTGTGCGGCCGGGGCCCAGCCCGACCGCGATCACCAGCTCTGGCTCGAACTCCTCCAGTAGCTGCGACAGCCGTTCCGGTGCCTGGGCAAATACACACGGCAACTGGCGGGCGACGATCCGCACATCGCCCTGAAAGGTACCGTCCAGAGGGCGCACGGCCTCCCAGGACGGGTTCACGGTGTCTTGGTCGAACGGTTCGAAACCGGTCAGCAGCACAGTACGCATATTGACCTCACATCATGACGTAAAGAAGCACGATATTGACCA
This sequence comes from Pseudomonas fragi, assembly GCF_025426255.1. Lineage (GTDB taxonomy): Bacteria > Pseudomonadota > Gammaproteobacteria > Pseudomonadales > Pseudomonadaceae > Aquipseudomonas > Aquipseudomonas kulmbachensis. The sequence goes on from NZ_CP104861.1 coordinate 1,953,256, forward strand.
CCAGCATGATCAGTGCCGTGGGCATTTGGGCCTTGATCACGGCGTATTTGTCCGGCAGCTCCAGCAAGGCAACGGGCACGATGTTGAAGTTGGCCGCCATCGGCGTCATCAGCGTGCCGCAGTAGCCGGAGAACATGCCGATTGCCGCCATGACCGCCGGGTTTGCATCGTAGATCCCCACCAGTACCGGTACGCCGACCCCGCCGGTCATCACCGGGAAGGCGGCAAAACCGTTACCCATGATCACGGTAAACAGAGCCATGCCCAGCACATAGACCATCACTGCGACCAGGCGATAGTCCATGTTGATGTACGCGGTGGTGATGTGAGCCACGGCGGCGCCGACCCCGGCGTCGTTGAACAGCAGGCCAAGCATCGCCAGCATTTGCGGCAACACCATGGTCCAGCCCAGCGCTTCGGTCAGGCGGCGTGACTCGCGTAACCCTTGCAACGGTGTGTCGCGGGTCAGGATGCACGCCAGCACCAGGGCTACCATGCAGCCGATCCCCAGAGACACAAACGTGGTGTTCTTTGGGTCGAGCAGCGGTACGCCACCGATCTGGGTGTTCTTCAGCAGGATGGAGCCGATCACCGTCACCAGCGGAATCGACAGCGCCGGGATAAACAGCTTGTGGCCCAGGCGGCCAGCACTGGCCCGGGCAGCCTTGATATGCAACTCGGCGTGGGCGCCACGGCCAACACCGCCGATGCCCGCGATACCGGCCATAACCAGCACACCAACACCGACCACAAACGGCGACAGACGATCACCAATCAGAAACACCAGGGCGAACAGCGCCCAGAACAAGCCGCTGGTCCAGCGTTTCGGGTGGGTGCGGTCGCTCACAATCATGCCCGCGGTGATCAGCAACAGAACGCCAGCCAACCAGTAGAAATACTCAATGGAAATAATCATCGTGCCAGCTCCTGGGCTGCGTCAGCTTGTTCCTGGGCGACTTCGGCCATGCTGCGAGACAGCATCAGGTCGAAGCGATACAGGCGCAGTGCATGCACGATAAAGGCGCAAATGGCAGTCGGAATGCCCCAGAAGGCGATATGCAGCGGCTCGACATCAAGCCCGGAACCGAGCAGGAAGGTGTGCATCAAGGCGATTGCACCAAAGGCCACAAACACGTCTTCACCAAAGAACAGACCGATGTTGTCGGTGGCCGCGCACATGGCCAGGACTTTCTGGCGGACCGGGGCAGGCAGTTTGCCGTACTTGTTTTCGGCAGCTCCCTCGGCCATCGGTGCCAGCAGCGGGCGAACCATTTGCGGGTGACCGCCCAGGCTGGTCAGCCCCACTGCGGCGGTGGTCTCGCGCACAAACAGGTACATGATCAGCAGGCGCCCGACGGTGGCGCGTTGAAAGCCGGCGATCCAGTTTTGTGCGTGCAGGCGCAGACCGTGGCGTTCCAGCAGGCCGATTACGGCCAAGGGCAATAGCAGAATTAATTGCAGGGCGCGGGTTTGCAGAAAACCTTCACCCATTTCGCTGATGATTTTTTCCAGCGGGAAGTTGGCTGCAAGGCCGGTGACGATGGCTGCCGCGCTGACCACCAGTAGCGGATTGAAGCGCAGTACAAAGCCAATGATGATGACGAACACGCCAATCAGGGGCCATAGATTTACGACGGTTTGCATGAGGGGGAAATCCCTTAGCTGATTGCCGCAGCACCAGGGCAGGCTGGTGTGAGCAAGTCGAAAGCGGTCAGGCACACTTTCGAAAAATCGGTACGCTGCCGGACTCAGCGTGTTTTTTTATTTTTGACGACCTATGGGTGTCATTGCTCGATATGTTTGGTGGCTTTAGGTTGTGCGTCCAGTCAATAAAAGTTGTCACCGCTGAACAAAAAAGTTTTATCAATCACCGACTTAAGCCGACTGGCCGGAGGCTGCGGCAAGGGTTTACAGTGATCACCTGGTTTTGATTGGCTGAGGCGTCCTGCACATGAATATGCGATTTCTTCTTACATTCGTCTGGGTGGCGCGTCTTGGCAGCTTTCGACTGACCGCCGAAAAGTTATCAAGCACCCAAGCGGCTATTTCGAGTCGCATTTCAGTCCTCGAAACCGAGCTTGGTGTGCAATTGTTCCAGCGCGACTCACGCGGGGTGAACCTGACCCGTGAAGGCCATCAAGTGCTGGGCTACGCCGAAGAGATGCTCGCTACTCAGCAGCGTTTGCTGCAGTCACTGGGGCAGGCGGACAGATTTTCCGGGCGTTTGCGCATCGGGGTAATGGACACCGTCATTCACAGTTGGCTGGGCGATCTGATCAGTGCGCTGAGCCGCGACTATCCTCAGGTCGAAGTCGAACTGACGGCCGATACCGCGCTTAATCTCAATGAACAATTGCTTAAAGGTCAGCTGGATTTGATCTTCCAGACAGATTTGTTGCGCGCCGAAGGCGTGCGCAATGTGCAACTGGCCAGTTACCCCCTGAGCTGGATCGTCGCCAGGGACGCGGCACTGGACCGTCGCTACGAGAGCCTGGCAGACCTTTGCCAGGAGCGGCTGCTGACTTTCTCACGGCTATCCCGGCCGCACCAGGACATGCTCAATTTCTTGCACCAGCAGGGCATTGCCACGCCGCGCATCAGTTGCATCAACTCAGTGGCGGCCATCATCAAGCTGGTGGCCGACGGGTTCGGTATCGGCGCCTTGCCGCCTGTGCTGGTCAGCCGCGAACTGCAGAGCGGGGCGATGATCGCCGTACCGATCGAAACTGCACCGGGTTTTGCCGTGTATGCCAGTTGGCGCGCAGGGGCAGGGCTTGAGTTGAACGAAGCAGTGGTCAGCCTGAGCCAGTGCGTGGTCGCCGAGTACCAGCGCAATGTTGTGCCTGAGCACTTTGTGCTTCCGGGTAACTGATCCGTATTTTTTCGCGTTATCTGCGACTGTTATGTGTGCAGTTTGCGGCGCAAAATTCCCGTCAACCTTTCGAGACAGACGAGGACGTGAGTACACAGCAGCGCTCGCGTGTGGTCGGCTGATGTTCTGCGCCTGTTTTATTACGAACGTTTGACGGGGAAAATTGATGAACAAGATGGCTTGGTTTTTGGGCGGCTTTTTGGTGCTGACCATCGGCATCGGTATTTTGGCGACGATTCCGCCGGGTTAATGCGCAGCCTTTGCCAGCGCCAGTGGGCAAACCAGTTTTGCCCGCTCGGCCAGGACACTTCTAAGTTGCTGCATCTGTGCGATGCGCTGATCAAGAATCTGTAATTTTTGGGCAAAAATCTCTGCCAGCAGCGCCACGGGTTCTTCTGTGGCAGTCCACAACATGGGCAGGTTTTCGCCGATCTCGGCCAATGAAAAGCCCAACTGTTGCGCCATCTTGATGTACCCGACCAATTGCACCGTTTCAGGTGTGTAGCAGCGATAGCCGTTGGCGCTGCGGGTTGAGCCAATCAATCCTTTCTCCTCGTAAAAGCGCAAGGCATCCGGGCTGGTTCCGGTCAATCCGGCGATCTGGCCAATCTTCATGGTGTTCCCTCACGAGTGTTGACTCTGGACTTAGGTCCAGGGTTTAGCCTGGCGTTTTCGATAGTGAGGTAATGCAATGATCGACTCAAGAACGAACCTGAAAATTGTCCGTGCCAGTGCCTGGTATGACTTGATTGTTACTTCTGCGCTAATGACGCCCTGGACGGCGGCGCTGCTGCTGAGTGTGCTCGCAGGCTGGTCTGCGCAACTAGGGCTTGAGCGAGTGTTTCCAGCCTTGGATGCTACGCAAATGATGCTGGCTAACTTGCTGGGTAGTGTCGTAGTGGTGTGGTCGTTATGGCGGGTACGTCATGCCAGCCAGCGGGTCGGCCGGTACGATGCATTGGCCAGAGTGTTGTTTGCGGTGTGGCAGGTGTATGCGGTGAGCCAGGGTACCAGTTACCTGATTCTGCTGGTTACGGCGATGGAGATCGTGTTCGGTATTGCACAGTTGTTGCCTGTGCGGGCCCCACACCAACCTGACATCCTGTAGTCGCTGCCGCAGGTTGCGATGGGGGGTATAGCGGTCCCGCTCTCAAGATTACAAGAGAAGGTCCTGCGGCCCTTATCGCAGCCTGCGGCAGCGACTACCAGCTTTCAATGCAGCGCCTGCTCTATATCCGCCAGCAAATCGGCAATGTCCTCAAGCCCCACAGCCAATCGCACCAGACCCTCGCTGATGCCGTGCCGTGCGCGTTCCTCCAGGGTGTAGGTGGAGTGGGTCATGCTCGCCGGGTGTTGTGCCAGTGACTCGGCGCCTCCCAGGCTCACCGCACGACTGAACAGTTGCAGGGCATTCATAAAGCGCTGGCCTGCAGCCAGACCGCCTTTGAGTTCAAAGGCAATCATGCCTCCCGGCAGCTTCATCTGCCTGGAGGCCAGTTCGTATTGTGGGAAGGAGGGAAGGCCGGGGTAGGCAACCCATTCTACTGCGGGATGATCCTGCAACATTTGCGCGATGACCTGGGCGCTGCTGCAATGGCGATCCATGCGCAATGCCAGGGTCTTGATGCCGCGCATCAACAGGTGGGCATCCTGCGGCGACAGCACTGCACCGGTCAGATCCTTCAGGCCTTGCAGGCGAATCCGGTCTGCCAGGATTTGGCGGGTGACCACCATGCCGGCGGTGATATCGCTATGCCCGCTCAGGTACTTGGTGGCCGAATGCACCACCACATCGGCGCCCATTTCCAGAGGGCGTTGTAAATACGGGGTGCAGTAGGTGTTATCGATCACCACGATTATGTCGCTGTGCTTGTGGGCAATGTCTGAGACGGCTGCGATGTCCACCAATTGCATGTTTGGATTAGCCGGTGTTTCGAAGTAGATCATCCGCGTTGCGGGGCTGATAGCGGCTTGCAGATCGGTCAGGTTGGACATGTCCACGTGCTTGACCACAACCCCGAACTCACCGATGCCGTGATGCAACAGGGCGAAGGTGCAGCCATACAATGTGCGGCTGACGATGATTTCGTCGCCGGGTCTGAGCAGGGTCCAGAAGGTCGCGGCAATCGCACCCATGCCGGAACTGAAGGCTACACCTGCTTCGCCGTTTTCCAGCGCCGCCATACGACTTTCCAACAGCGCCAGGGTCGGGTTGGAGATGCGGGTATAGAAATGCCCGCTCTGTTCCCCGGCAAAACAGGCTGCGCCGTACTCGACCGATGCAAAGGCAAAGGTAGAAGTCAGGTAAATGGGCGGTATCAGTGCACCGTGGTTCTCCAGTGCGTTGTAACCGTAATGTATTGCGCGGGTAGAAAAGCCGAAGTTGTTATGTTTATCGTTCATGCTGAGCTCTCCGATATTTCCTACAATGCTATGCTTTAAATAGACGTGAAAAATTCCAAATTTGCCTGTAAATACTAAGTGTATTAGAACAAAACCAAGTCACAGCGTTTTTTAGAGGCACATTATGCCAACTGCTCTGGATCGAACTGATAAAGCCCTTCTCGCTGCACTGCAAGGTAATGCCCGACTCACCGTCGCTGAGTTGGCCGAGAGCGTTTCGCTGACGACCTCACCGTGTTGGCGGCGGGTAAAAATACTGGAAGAGAGCGGGATTATTACGGGCTATCAGGCTGTTCTTTCGCCCAAGGAGTTGGGCTACGGAGTCACCGCTTTTGTCAGTGTGATGATGGAGTCGCACTCTCAGGAAGTGGCCAGGAAATTTGAGCAGCGCTTACTGGAAATCCCTGAAATCATTGCCTGTCACAATGTTTCGGGGCGTTATGATTTTTTGTTGGAAGTAGTGGCCAAAGATCTGGAGTCCTTCGGCGAATTTGCCCGAGAGGTCCTGCAAGCCTTGCCTGCGGTCAAGGAGATTTATTCGAGTTTTTCGTATAAATCGGTCAAGCCGCGGCGAGTGGTTCCCGTCATCGGTTGAGGGCGGTTATTCATTGTCACACTGTGAAGTATGCGAACTTTATATCCGCCATGTGATGGGGCTGTAAGCGTATTCTGTTAACGATGTAGTCCTGGTCTGTTAGTAGTTATTTGGCAGGCGGTAAAGGTTTTAAATGGTTCACTTTTAATTTTGTTTATTAAGAGTAAATAACCATGTTGACCCGTGAAATCATGTTGCGGCTTTTTCCAAAAAGCGCTGCGTTTGTCGATGTGTATATGCCTTTTGTGCAGGCAATGACCCGCCAGCGGCTGATCAATACTCCCAAGCGCATGGCCGCTTTTTTAGCCCAGGTCGGGCATGAAAGTGCAGGTTTTAGTGTCCTTGTCGAAAACCTCAATTACAGCGCTGACGGCCTGGCCGCGACGTGGGGCTCACGTTTTGCGCAGAAAAATTCGGCCGGCCAATACCTCACAGTGATGGATGGAGGCCGGGCACGGCGCCTGCCCAATAGCGACGCACAGAGGCTGCATCGCAGGCCTGAAGCAATCGCCAACCGTGTTTACAGTGACCGCCTGGGCAATGGTTCCGAGGCTTCGGGAGATGGCTGGCGGTATCGTGGCAGAGGGCTGATCCAGGTAACCGGCAAAAGCAACTATCAACAATGCAGTCTTGGACTGTTCGGCGATGACCGATTACTGGCCGCCCCACAACAATTGCAGGAGTGGCCCTGGGCAGTTGAATCGGCAGGCTGGTACTGGAACTCGCGCAATGTAAATGCTCTGGCAGACGGGGACGACTTTGAGCACGTTACAAAAGCAATTAACGGCGGCCTTAATGGCCAGCCGCATCGATTGGCTCTTTACCGGCAGGCCCTGGACTTGTTACCGGCGGCCTGACAGATTTTATTTCAGTCAGCCAGACAGTGTTATCAGTCCATAATGCCCACCGATTTGCCCCTAGCCATTTTGGAGTCATGGATCAGTGATGTTTGAGATAAAGCCGATGAGCCCCGAAATTTACCGTCAGCAAACCCGTCGCAGTACGTTTTATATCGCGTTGACGTTTGTGGTACTGGCCCTGCTGGTGTCCGGGCTGGCGGTCATGATGCTGGGGGTCGCTGGTGGCGATAACTTCAGCTTGAATCTGGCGGGGGTCATTGTCGCCTTGATCGCGACCCTGCTGCTGGTACGTTACCGGTTTTGGTCACAGCCCTGGATGGCGCCTGCGGTCTACGGCTGGCAACTCAAGCGCAGCCTGATGAAGGTCACCAATGTCATGCATCACGTGACAGCGGGGGTAATGGCGGGGGATGTTGCGGCAATGAAGCTGCTGCGTTTTTATCATTTGGGTGTGACCCAGATGTACCAGCTGGACGCCAACACCAGTGCATTAAGCCAGATGCTGCGAGAAATCGATTTGCACAAGGCGCGTCTTGAAGCGCTGGGTATTGAAACAGAACAGACCCGGCTTGATCCTGCCTGGATTGATGCCGTAAAGCAGTTTGCTCCGCTGAAGTAAGGCCGCGATGGGCAGGCCAGGCGAGGCGCGTGATGACATTCCGCGTTTCGCTTGGCAAGCCCTTTTGGATGGGGTTTAGCTTACGACTCGATAGCACGGCACATAGGCTGCGCCGCCTGGAAGCTTCATGCGGTTTTGTTCAACGAATGCTTGCAGCAGTTTGTCCAGAGGCTTCATCACAGCCGCGTCGCCATGAATCTCGTAAGGCCCATGCTGCTCGATCAGGTGGATGCCTTTCTCTTTCACGTTCCCCGACACAATCCCGGAAAAAGCCTGGCGCAAATTGATTGCCAATTCGTGCGCGGGCATGTCGCGCCGCAGTTGCAGGCTCGCCATGTTGGCGTGGGTCGGGTCGAAGGGGCGTTGAAAGCCTTCGTCGATTTTCAATAGCCAGTTGAAGTGGAATGCGTCATTGCGCTCGCGACGGAACTGTTTCACCGCCTTGAGCCCTGCGGTCATGTGGCGGGCCACTTCGGCCGGGTTGTCGATGATGATCTGATAGTGCTGTTGCGCTTCCTCACCGAGGGTAGCGCCTACAAACTCATGCAATTGCTGCAGGTAGGGCTCGGCCTCTTTGGGACCGGTCAACACAACCGGGAATGGCACATCCTTGTTTTCCGGGTGCATCAGAATGCCCAGCAGGTACAGGAATTCTTCGGCTGTACCGGCACCGCCCGGAAAGATGATCACGCCGTGGCCAACCCGGACAAAGGCTTCAAGGCGCTTTTCGATGTCCGGCAGGATCACCAGCTCGTTGACGATAGGGTTCGGTGCCTCGGCAGCGATGATGCCTGGCTCGGTGAGGCCCAAATAACGGCCGCCGGTCAGGCGCTGTTTGGCGTGGGAAATGGTGGCGCCTTTCATCGGGCCTTTCATCACGCCAGGACCGCAGCCCGTACAGATATCAAGGCTACGCAGGCCCAGTTCGTGGCCGACTTTTTTGGTGTACTTGTACTCTTCGGTGTTGATCGAGTGACCACCCCAGCACACCACGATTTTTGGCTCGACGCCGGGGCGGAGCGTGCGGGCATTGCGCAGCAGGTGAAACACGTAGTCGGTGATGCCCTGAGAGCTGCTCAGGTCGATACGGGGGCTGTCCAGGCCGCTCTGGGTGTAGACGATGTCGCGCAGGGCGCTGAACAACATCTCACGGGTACTGGCGATCATTTCGCCATCGACAAATGCATCGGCTGGAGCGTTGAGCAGTTCAAGACGCACGCCGCGGTCTTGCTGATGAATCCGGACTTCGAAATCCTGATAGGCCTCAAGGATGGTTTTAGCGTTATCGACATGAGCGCCGGTGTTCAAAATAGCCAGTACGCACTGGCGAAACAGCGTGTAGCTGGTGCCTGAGCCAACTTCGCTCAGCTGTTGCACTTCACGTTGGGAGAGTGTTTCCAGACTGCCCTTGGGGCTTACGGAGGCGTTGATGACTTGTCTTTGGACCATTACGGGCTTCCTTGAGCGGGGTCGAAAATTGCTTGGCACAGCCATTGAGTTCATGTCAGCAGTGCAGATTTGCCGAGCGAGGCGTCCCAACTCTCGCGTCTTTAGATTCATCTGCTTTAAGCATAGTAGCCTTCGGGCATGGATTTAGAAGTGCCTGAGGCTCTATCCCGCTACAGTAGCAGCAGTGAGCAGTGCAAAATACGCAGCACCTCTACAAGTCTCTGAAACAGAAAAAGGACAGGTTGATGATTATCACCACCACACACAGCATTGATGGCCGAAAAATCACTGACTACCTAGGGGTTGTCAGCGCCGAGTCGGTACACGGAATTAACGTGGTGCGAGACTTTTTTACCGGAGTGCGCGATTTTTTTGGTGGCCGGTCTCAGACACTGGAACGAGCGCTGAAGGAAGCTCGAGCAGAGGTCACGGATGAAATTCGTGACAGGGCCAGAGCCATGGGGGCAGATGCAATTGTGGGGCTGGATTTTGAAATCAGTATGCCGTCAGGTCGTGGCGGGATGTTGGTGGTTTTTGCCACTGGCACTGCAGTGCGTTTGAACTGAGGGATGAGGATTCGACCGCGTTAACGCGGTCGAAGGGGCTGGTGCCGGCTTAAACCGTTTTGGCCAAAGGCACGCCAGCGGTGGTTTTGGACAGTGCGTCCTGCAGCTTTTGCTCTTGTTCCGGCGACAGGGAGGTACGCAATACCTTGCCCTTGAAGTCTGAATCTTCGAGTTCTTTCAGAACTTTCTCAGGCTGGAACTTGCGCAGCAATACGAACAGGGCGGAGGAGTCGTTGGGGATCGTTTCGCTCAACGACTTGATGAAATCGTCATCAATCCCGTAATCGCTCAACGAACCCGAAAGCGCGCCAGTACCGGCGCCCAGTGCGCCACCGATGGCAAAGCCTGCCAGAGGGTTAAGAAACAACAGCCCGACCAGTGCGCCCCACAAGCCGCCAGTTACCAGGCCAGAAGTAGCCCCAATAGCGGTCAGGTTTACGCTTTGCTTGATATGGATCTTGCCTTCGGCATTGCGCACAACAATGACCGCATCTTCCAGCTCAACCAGGTGCTCTTTGCTCAGCGAAACCATTTTGGTGAGGGCGCGATCAGCTTTTTCGGTGTCTGAAAATCCCACTACGATTAAATCGGACATGTCTTTCATTCCTTGAGGGTACAGGTCCAGCCCGCTGAAGGGCTGAATTGAGGAGGAGTCTCTCAAGACGTCACAACACAAACGCCTTGGCGCGCAGCGGTTCAGGTGCTTTGAGCCTTCTGCGAGGAATGAGCGTGGTCGCTAACCTTGAAACGGTCAAGTCGACAAGACATATCTCTTAACAAAGAGACAGGGCAGCATGGTGGAGATGCTGGGGCGGGAGCAGGTTTTGAATGTTTTGAGGAGGGCTGGCTGAGCAGCCCTGACACTCAAGCCTAGGGCTGATACCTCACAGGCTTACGGCTGATCGTTTTTTTCCGGTGCATTCAATCCGGCCTGGATACGTTGGTAAATCTCTTCACGGTGAACGGCAACATCCTTCGGCGCATTGATGCCGATTCTGACCTGTTGGCCGCTGACACCTAAAATAGTGATCGTAATATCGTCACCGATGTTTATGCTTTCACCAACTTTACGGGTGAGTATCAGCATTTTTTTCTCCTTGATGGCTTTGTAAGGCACGTCTCTGAGACGGTGCGGCTTCGGTCATGACTACAGAATACTGCGAAGTGCGTATAAATGCGCCGCTCATTACAGACGACATGGCCAGAGGTTTGATTCCCAGCATAGGGAAAATTCTCGCGTATGAGCCTTAAATTGGGGCGTATTTGATTTGTTCAAGGAGAGCAAAGGCCGTTGCCCCAGTGATAAAATCGACCCATTCAAACAGACAGGGGAAACGCAGTGCGTAAAGTCATCGTGATGACAGCAATATTGGCCTTGACGGCTTGCGGTCAGGAGTCTAACGATAAAATCCAGCGGGCTAAAGCTGCTTCTGAAGCAACGATGGTTCAGGCCCCCGTTGGTCATTGGGCGTTAGAGATCACTGAGGGCCAGAGAGCGACCATTACTGACACCACCGGAAGGCTTCTTGACAACGGTTTCACTCCTTATATTTTTGAGAGTGGCGGCGTTCAACACTTCTTGATTGGGCCGTTCACCACCGAGGCTCAAGCTGTGCAAGCGCAGGAAAAGATGAAGCTCAAGCGCAAACTCGACGGCATCGAAACCAACGTGATTGAGTTGCCCGCAGCGAACTAAGCCAGTGCAGCGCGTCTCGTAGCAGCCTAAGCGTAGCTGCAACAGGCGCTATTCGATGCGTTGCGCAGGAAATATTTGCTCACTCGGCATCTGTCGAAGAAGCACGACCGCAAGGGCATTGGCCATGGGCAATCACAAGATCGAAATTCGGCGCAGTAATGTCGAAAAAATCCTCCTAGGGGCCGAAAAGGTTTTTGCCGAAAAAGGCTTTGCCGGTACGGCGATGGCGGATATCGCCGCGCAAGTCGAACTGCCACGCTCTAACCTGCACTACTACTTCAGTACCAAAACCGAGTTGTATAGCGCTGTATTGCTGGGTTTGCTCGAGGTATGGAAGCAGGACGCGCTGTGTTTCGAAACCTATGATGATCCGCGTTTGGTGCTCAGCAGTTACATTCGCGCCAAAATGAACCATTCGCGCACACGGCCCCATGGTTCGAAAGTCTGGGCCAATGAGATGATCCACGGCGCCCCGACCCTGGGCCTGGCGCTGGATGCCAGCCTCTATGACTGGGCGAAGATGAAGGAGGCGAAAATCAGCCAATGGGTGCAAGACAAGCGCATCCTGCCGGTGGAACCGTCCAGCCTGTTGTATATGATCTGGGCCTCAACCCAGCATTACGCCGACTTCGACCATCAAGTGACGATTATCAACGACCATCAGCCCTTGTCCGATATCCAGTTTGAACGGGCGCTGCAGACCGTCACCAGCGTGATCCTGCGCGGGATCGGGTTGGAGCCGTAAAATTTAGTGGGATGGAGGGGGTGTAGCAGCTGCCGCAGGAACGAGGCTGCGTTCGGCGGCAAAGCCGTCGTAAAACCTGAGTCTGCGGTCTGTCAGTTAATTCGCGGACTCAGGTTTTACGATCGCTTCGCAATCGAACGCAGCCTCGTTCCTTCGGCAGCTGCTACACCCCCCTGCATTCTACGAAGCCACCCGATACGGATTACGCGGGTCATGGTTCCAGTCCAGGAACGGCAGGCCATTGTTGTAAGGCACCATCTCGATACAAGCCTCGACCGGGCAGGTGATCTGGCACAGGTTGCAGCCCACGCATTCGTCGTCGATTACTTCGTAATGGTGTGTCCCGTCAGGCTGTTTCAAGCTGGCGATGGCCTGGTGCGCGGTGTCTTCGCAGGCAATATGGCAACGTCCGCAGCCAATGCAGGCGTCCTGATCGATTTTGGCGATGACCTGATAATTGATATCCAGGTATTTCCAGTCAGTGGTATTGCCTACAGCGCGTCCGCAGAAGTCATCGAGGCAGGTAAAACCCTGGCTGTCCATCCAACGTGACAAACCGTCTTTCATCTCGTCGACAATCCGAAATCCGTGGAGCATTGCCGCCGTACACACCTGGATCGAGCCACAGCCCATGGCAATAAACTCTGCCGCATCACGCCAACTGCCAATGCCGCCTATCCCACTGATAGGCAAGCCTTTGGTCAGTGGGTCGCGGGCGATTTCAGCCACCATATTCAGCGCAATCGGCTTGACCGCCGAACCGCAATAACCGCCGTGGGTACTTTTGTTGCCCACCGTGGGCAACGCCACCATGTGTTCAAGGTCGACACTGGTGATCGAGTTGATGGTGTTGATCAACGACACCGCATCGGCACCGCCTCGATAAGCGGCCCGGGCGCTGAGGCGTACATCGGTGATATTGGGCGTCAGCTTGACAATCACCGGCAGCGAACAATAGGTCTTGCACCAGCGCGTCACCAGCTCGACGTACTCGGGCACCTGGCCCACCGCAGCGCCCATGCCGCGTTCGGGCATGCCGTGGGGGCAACCGAAATTAAGCTCGATGCCATCGGCGCCCGTGGCCTCCACCAGCGGCAGGATGGATTTCCATGCCTGCTCTTCGCAGGGCACCATCAGCGACACGATCAGTGCACGGTCCGGCCAGTCCTTCTTGACCTGGGTAATCTCGCGCAAGTTGATTTCAAGGGAGCGGTCGGTAATCAACTCGATATTGTTGATGCCTATGACTTCGCGATTCGGCCCGTAGTGAGCCGAGTAGCGTGAAGATACGTTGACCGCGGCCGGGTCCTCACCCAGGGTTTTCCAGACCACGCCACCCCAGCCTGCCTCATAGGCGCGCACTACGTTGTAGGCTTTGTCGGTCGGAGGTGCAGACGCGAGCCAGAAAGGATTGGGCGCTTTGATACCGGCGAATACAATCGAGAGATCGGCCATTTACGCGGCCTCCTGATCAAGCATGAGTTGGGCATGCATGGCTTGCGCGGCCAGCTTGCCGTGCTGCACGGCCTGTACGGTCAAGTCCTGCCCCAGTGACGTGCAATCGCCTCCGGCATAGATTCCCGGAATACTGGTGCGCAGTTGCTCGTCCACCTCGATCCGGTCACCCACGCGCTTGAGCGCTTGTGCCAACGGATCGCCCAGTGCCGCGTTATCAAAAGTCTGGCCGATGGCCTTGAACACCGCGTCAGCCGCCAGTTCGAAGGTTTCACCGGTGGTGACCAGGCGCCCATCCTCAAGCCGGGTACGGGCGAAGCGCATGCCACGCACATGGCCCTTTTTATCCAGTAACACTTCCTGCGGTTGTGCCCAGGTCATGAGTCGCACCTGATTGGCCTTGGCAATGTCCTGTTCGTGCCCGGTGGCGCTCATGTCTTCAAGACCGCGGCGATACACCAGGTTCACCTCGCGTGCACCTAAGCGGGCCATCTGTACCGCCATGTCGATTGCCGTGTTGCCAGCGCCCAGCACAATGCAGCGTTCGGCCAGGGGCAATTGCGTCAGGTCGTCGCTTTGGCGCAGTTCGCGGATGTAGTCGGTGGCGGCCAGCACCCCTGGCGCATCTTCGTGAGGCAGCCCCAATTGGCGACTGGCTGCCAGCCCCAGGCCCAGAAACACCGAGTCAAACTCCAGGTGCAGGTCGCTCAGTTTCAGGTTGTCACCCAGACGCTGCCCGTGGCGCACTTCAATGCCACCGACCTGCAATACAAAATCCACTTCGCGCTGGGCGAAATCATCCACCAGCTTGTATTTGGCAATCCCGTACTCATTGAGCCCGCCGGATTTTTCCCGGGCCTCGAAAATCACCACTTCATGTCCGAGCAGCGCCAGGCGATGAGCGCAGGCCAAGCCGGCAGGTCCGGCACCGACCACGGCGATACGCTTGCCGGTGGGGGCTGCACGTTTGAACGGATGTTCGCTGAACTGCGCATGGTCGACCGCATAACGCTGTAACAAACCGATCAGCACCGGGGCGCATTCCTCGGTGTTATTGCGCACGCAGGCTTGCTGGCACAGCACTTCGGTGGGACAGACCCGGGCGCAACTGCCGCCGAGGATATTGGCCGAAAGGATTTTTTGCGCTGCCCCCTGGACGTTTTCCTGCTGGATATTGCGAATAAACGACGGGATATCTATGTCACTGGGGCACGCATTGACGCAGGGCGCGTCATAGCAATACAGGCAGCGCGAGCTTTCCAATGCGGCCTGGCGCGCGCTGAGGGGCGGCGCCAGGTCGGTAAAGTGGCTCGCCAGCACCTGCGCGTTGTCGTGCGGGTGCGGTAAATGGTTCAGGGACTTGATCACGGTGATTGCCTCACGGTTGTGGGGATCGTCCTGCCTCTGTCGGGCAGTATTGTGCGACTCAGCGCTTAACAGCCACCGGCTGCTGATGCGCGGCGCGTTTTTTCAGCAGGTCGAACACGGCGGGGTAGGCCGGGCGTTCGATATAGCGGCCTGCACCGCGTTCCGCGCGCAGGTCGCCATCGGCCCACACCAGGCGGCCCTGGCTGATGGTATGGCTGGGAACGCCGCGCACGGTCTTGCCTTCAAAAATATTGAAATCGACTTTTTGATGGTGGGTTGTGGCGGAAATGGTGCGCGTACCCAGCGGGTCCCACAGCACCAGATCAGCATCGGCGCCAACCCGGATCGTGCCTTTGCGCGGGTACAGGTTGAAAATTTTCGCGGTGTTGGTGGAGGTCAGAGCGACGAATTCCTGCATCGACAGACGCCCGGTATTGACCCCTTCATCCCACAGCAGCGCCATGCGGTCTTCGATGCCCGCGGTGCCGTTGGGGATCTTGCTGAAGTCGTCGCGCCCGGCGGCCTTTTGTTCGGCACAGAAGCAGCAATGGTCGGTGGCGGTGGTGTGCAGGTTGCCTGATTGCAGGCCATGCCACAGCGCCTCCTGGTGTCCGCGAGGACGGAAGGGCGGGCTCATCACGTAGCCAGCGGCGGTCTGCCAGTCTGGGTGCTGATACACGCTGTCATCGAGTAGCAGATGCCCGGCCAGTACTTCGCCATACACGGGTTGGCCCTGACTGCGGGCGTAGGTGATTTCATCCAGCGCTTCACGGGTCGAGACATGCACCAGATACAACGGCGTGCCGATGGTCTGGGCGATTCTGATCGCCCGGCTGGCGGCTTCTCCTTCAACTTGGGACGGACGTGACAGCGGGTGGGCTTCCGGGCCGGTCATGCCTTGAGCCATGAGCTTACGTTGCAGGTGGTACACCAGCTCGCCGTTCTCGGCATGCACGGTGGGCACCGCGCCCAGTTCCAGGCAACGCTCAAAACTGGCGACCAGGGTGTCGTCTGCGGCCATGATCGCGTTTTTGTAAGCCATAAAATGCTTGAAGCTGTTGATGCCGTGCTGGCTGACCAGTTCGGCCATTTCTTCACTTACCTGCTCGCTCCACCAGGTGATCGCGACATGAAAGCCATAATCCGACGCAGACTTCTCGGCCCAGCCGCGCCACTGATGAAAAGCCTCCAGCAAGGACTGCTGAGGATTAGGGATTACAAAGTCGATAATGGAAGTAGTACCGCCAGCCAGACCGGCTGCAGTGCCACTGAAAAAGTCTTCGCTGGCCACGGTGCCCATAAAGGGAAGTTGCATATGAGTGTGCGGGTCGATACCGCCAGGTATTAGATATTGGCCGCTGCCATCAAGCACTTCGCAGCCTGCTGGAACATCAAGATGGGTCCCGATTGCACGGATGAGACCGTCGGCACAATAAACGTCTGCACAGTAACTTTCATCATGGGTTACAAGCGTAGCGCCACGGATTAACAGTGACATACCGAGATCCTCGCAGGCTGACCGGCTAATACCGGTTCTAAATGTTGTTATTCAAGTTTAGTGAGCAGTTTGCATTCCTGCCACTGGTGACAGGAATAAAATCTAATAGGTTGTCTGGGAATGATCAAACTTTATTTTTGATCTATGTGTTTGATACTAACTTACTGATTAATAAGTAATTTATTTTAAAGTCACCAAAATGATGCACGCCATCACCATTTTGACGCACTTGACAGGAATCAAATATGAGCGAAGTTTCTTATGTTAAATCAGGCGCTTGAGTAGACGGCGAAAGGGTGATGAATCGATAAATTAAATAAGCGTGCACCGTGTTGTTTCGTTTAGCTATATCAAAAAAGCGCTTACCCAACTGCAAATGAACTTAACGGGAATGAGAGTCATTTGAGTAATAAGTTAAAACAGTTAAAAACCAGCGAGTTATACATAATAAAAGCCAGTGTGCGGGGATGAGGCAAGTAACACGGCACAGTTCTTGATTGTGGCTGCCAACACCTGACGGGCCGACGCAGACAAGTGAGTGTCCAGACCAAGAGAGTCACCTTGCGCGAAGGCGCAGGGCCTGACAGCACAACCAGGAACGCCACAACAAGAGAGTGATCGAATATGCAACCGAGCAGATCCCAAGTCACCGAACGTAACGGTTTATACGAGTTGGACCCAGGGCCTGAAGTCCTCGATAGTTCCCGGTACAACCACGATATCGCCCCCACCAAAGTGCATGAGCGCACCTGGAATAAATGGCATATCACTGCCTTGTGGATTGGCATGTCCATTTGCGTGCCTACCTACACCTTGGGCGGAGTGTTGACGGCTTACTTCGGGCTTTCGGTCGGCGAGGCGCTGCTGGCGATTCTGATGGCCAATATCGTGGTGTTGATCCCGCTGACACTGAACGCTTTTGCTGGCACCAAATACGGCATTCCCTTTCCGGTATTGCTGCGCTCTTCCTTCGGCATCATCGGTTCTAACGTTCCGTGCCTGATCCGTGCCCTGGTGGCCTGCGGCTGGTTTGGTATTCAGACGTTATTCGGCGGCCTGGCCATTCACTTGTTTCTGGGCTCGGTGTTCGAGGGCTGGAAAAGCCTTGGTGGCACCGGTGAAGTCATCGGTTTCATGATGTTCTGGGCACTAAACCTGTGGGTGGTGTTGCGCGGTGCCGAATCGATCAAATGGCTCGAAACCTTGTCTGCGCCACTGCTGGTGCTGGTCGGCCTCGGTTTGCTGGTGTGGGCATTGCCCAACGTGTCGATGACCGAGCTGCTGGCCCAGCCGCCCAAGCGCCCTGAAGGCGCCAGCGTGTATGGCTACTTCTTTGCCGGCCTGACCGCCATGGTTGGTTTTTGGGCCACTTTGTCACTGAATATTCCGGACTTCAGCCGCTACGCAAAAAGTCAGAAAGACCAGATTCTGGGGCAGATATTCGGTTTGCCGCTGACCATGTTCCTGTTCGCCGCATTGGGCGTGGTGATGACGGCTGCGTCGGAAAAACTGGTAGGCGTTACGGTGTCTGATCCGGTGAGCCTGATCGGCCATATTCAAAGTCCGGGCTGGGTGGCACTGGCCATGGCGCTGATCATCATCGCCACCCTGTCGACCAATACCGCAGCCAATATCGTGTCGCCCACCAATGACTTCCAGAACATTGCCCCGAAGTTGATCAACCGAACCACCGCAGTGATGTTGACGGGGCTGGTGGGGTTGGTGTTGATGGCCCACGAACTGCTCAAAAAACTCGGTTTGCTGGTCTCTGATGTGAGCCTGGAAACCGTGTACTCGAACTGGCTGCTGGGTTACTCCAGCCTGTTGGGGCCGATTGCCGGAATCATGGTGGTCGACTATTTCATCATCCGTAAGCAACAGCTCGACCTCGCGGGGCTGTACCACGACGGCGTTTATCCGGCATGGAACTGGAACGGATTTATCGCTTTTGGGATTCCCGTGGTGCTGACCTTGCTGTCGTTGGGCAGCAGCGCCTTCAGCTGGTTCTATGACTTCGGCTGGTTTACCGGGTCGTTGCTTGGTGCCGGGATTTATTACGGTTTGTGTCGCTTTAGCAGTCAGCAAGCACAGACCGTCAAAGGCACGGTTTAAAGCCGATCTCTACTACAACTGCCTGAGGAAAACTCCATGAACGCCGTACAAGACCTTCAGCAGCAACGTACCCAAGCCATCAACGGTGAGCGCCTATGGGCCTCGCTGATGGAGATGGCCCAACTTGGCGCCACGGTAAAAGGCGGCGTGTGCCGCCTGGCTTTGACTGACCTCGACCGTCAGGCCCGTGACGTATTCGTACGCTGGTGCGAAGAGGCGAGCTGTACTGTCAGTGTGGATGCCGTGGGCAATATTTTTGCCCGCCGTCCCGGACGCAATCCCGACTTGCCGCCAGTGATGACCGGCAGCCATATCGACACTCAGCCCACCGGCGGCAAGTTTGACGGCTGCTTTGGCGTACTCGCCGGGGTTGAAGTGCTGCGCACCCTTAACGACCTCAATATCGAGACCGAAGCACCGCTGGAAGTGGTGGTCTGGACCAACGAAGAAGGCTCGCGCTTTGCGCCGTGCATGATGGGTTCCGGGGTGTTCGCCGAAAAATTCACCCTTGAAGAAACTCTGGCCAAAATCGATGCCCAGGGCGTGAGTGTCGGTGAAGCTCTGACTGCCATTGGCTATGCGGGCAGCCGCAAAGTCAGCGGCCATCCGGTGGGGGCCTATTTCGAAGCCCATATCGAACAGGGCCCGATCCTTGAGGACGAACGCAAAACCATTGGTGTGGTGCTGGGCGCTTTGGGGCAGAAATGGTTCGACCTCAACCTGCGGGGTGTCGAAGCTCACGCCGGGCCGACGCCCATGCACCTGCGCAAGGACGCCCTGGTCGGTGCCGCGGCGGTGGTTGCTGCGGTCAATCAAGCTGCTCTCGGCCATCAACCCCATGCCTGTGGCACCGTGGGTTGCCTGCAGGCCTACCCCGGTTCGCGCAATGTGATCCCCGGCGAAGTGCGCATGACCCTGGACTTCCGGCATCTGCTGCCTGAGCGTCTGGACTCGATGATTGCAGAGGTTCGCGGGGTGATTGAGGCCACCTGCAAGCAACATGGCCTGAGCTTCGAACTCACCCCCACGGCGGACTTTCCACCGTTGTATTTCAACCCTGACTGCGTCAACGCCGTGCGTGAGGCAGCCAACGAGTTGGGCCTGTCCAACATGGACATTGTCAGCGGCGCCGGGCACGACGCTATTTTTCTTGCCGAACTGGGGCCAGCCGGGATGATTTTTGTGCCATGTGAAGGCGGCATCAGCCACAACGAAATCGAGAATGCCGACCCCAAGGACCTGGCGGCGGGGTGTGCGGTATTGCTTAAAGCCATGCTGGCGGCGTCGAAAGCCGTGGTACAGGCAGGCTGATCGATAATCGACTTGTGGGAGCGGGCCGGCCCGCGATGGCATCGCTGCGATTTGCCTGACAGACCGCGTCGCTTGCATCGCGAGCAGGCTCGCTCCCACTGATACGGGATATACGTCAACCCTTCCAACCACCCCCCAACGCCGTCAGCAATCCCACACTGGCCTGCAACTGCCGGGTGCGCAGGGCTTGTACCTGGCGCTGGGCTTGCAGCGCTGCGGTCTGTGCGGTCACCACATCCAGATAACTCACAGCCCCGGCTTCATAGCTGTTGGTGGCGATCGCTTGGGTGTGTTCGGCGGCATTGGCGGCCGCTTGTTCGTCGAGGCTTTCCTGTTGTAGATCGCGCAACTGGGCGAGGTTATCTTCGACTTCACGCACCGCATGCAGCACCTGGCTGCGATAGTGAGCCGAGGCTTCTTCAAATTCGGCCTTGGCCTGGCGCTCCTGGCCATCGAGCCTGCCACCATCAAAAATCGGCAGGCTGATCAGCGGCCCCAGTGCCCAAAACCGATTACCTGCGGCCAGTAAATTGCCGCTGCCCTGGGTTTGTCCGCCGAGCAGGCCGGTCAGGCTGAAGTCCGGATACCAGGCCGCTTTTGCCACGCCAATTGCGGCGTTGGCGGCAAATACTCGGCGCTCGGCGGCTGCAATGTCGGGTCGGCGTTGCAACAAGGTACTGGGCAAGGTTTGCGGCTGATCGGGCAGGCTTAATCGGTGCTCACTGGCAGCCAGCTGGAAATTGCTGGCAGGCTCGCCCACCAGTTCGCCAATGGCATGTTCAGTCAGGTTGCGCTGGGCGCGCACGTCGTCCAGTTGCGCCTCGGCTTCGGCCAGTTGGCTTTGCGCACGGGTCAAGTCGAGTTCAGAGGCAATTTGCCCCTGATAGCGCGAACGGGTCAGTTGCAGGGCCTGGCTGTAGTCATCCAGCGATTTGGACAGAATTTGCTGTTGCGCATCCAGCCCGTCGAGTTGCACATACAGGCTGGCAAGCTGGTGTTGCAGGCTCAAGCGCGCCACAGCCAGATCATCCGCGGAGGCTTGGGCCTGGGCATCGCCAGCTGCGACCTGATTACGGATTTTGCCCCACAGGTCGAGGTCGAAATTCAACGCGAATCCGGCCGTATTGCTGTTGTACACCGATGGTTGAGTCGTGCCGCGTAAAGGCCGGTTGTCCGATTGACGCTGGCGCAAAGGTTGTCCGCTAGCCGTTATTTGCGGGAACAACCCCGCGTGCAACTGGCTGGCATAAGCCTGCGCCGCATCGAAGTGGCTCAGTGCCGCCGCCAGGTCTGGATTGGCCTTGAGCAATTGCTGTTGCAGGGTGTTCAGGCGTTCATCCTGATACACCCGCCACCACTGGGGCGACAGCTGATCGGCAGGTTGCGCGCTGTGCCACGGTCCGTCGCTGCTTTGCTCACGGTAATGCGTGGGCAAATCCAGGACAGGGGTTTTATAGGTGGGCGCCAGGGAACAGCCCTGCAACGCCAGGGCCAATAACAGGGCTCCACGTTTAAGCCTTGGCTGCATGGGAGGCTCCTGCGTCGGCCAGTTTCACCGGGTCGCCTTCACGCAAGGCGTCGGGCGGGTTGTCGATTACCGTGTCGGCAGCCTTGAGGCCCTGGTCGATCACCAACCGCTCGCCCAGATCCAGGCCGATATGGATGTTCTGCAAATGCACATGGTGCGCACTGTCGAGTACGGCAACCTGGGTGCCCTGGGCGCGGAAGATCAACGCACTGGCCGGAATACTGACGCCGTGGGTGTCCGCCGGGATTGCCAAGGTGGCTTCGGCGTAATCCCCGGGCATCAGGGCGTCGCCGGGGTTTTGCGCTACAAACTGCGCCATCAGGGTGCCCGAACGCTGGTCAATCGAGGTCGAGTTGCCAATCAGGCTGGCGCTGAACGTTTGCCCCGGATGCTCCGGCACGCTGAGTTGCACCTGCATGCCAGGGCGGATCACGCTGGCGTAGTTCTGCGGCACCGGCACGTAAAGGCGTAGTTGGTGGGTGTCGGCGATGTCAAACAGCTCGGTATCGGTGTCGGTGTCGGCCTTGATCAACTGGCCAATATCGGTGTGGCGCGCGGTGATGGTTCCGGCGAATGGCGCGCGAATGGTTTTGTAGGCTTCCAAGGTAGAGAGGCGTGCGTAATCAGCTTCGCCAGCCTGGGCATTGGCCTTGGCTGCGGCAGCATTGGATTGCTTCTCGTCGGCTTCCTGACGCGATACGGAATGGCTGGCCAGCAGGTTTTGCCAACGCGTGGCGGTCGTGGCCGCGAGCCTGGCATTGGCTTGTTCCTGCACCATATGGGCGCGGGTCTGCGCCAGTTGTTGATCGAGATCAGGGCTGTCGATGACGGCCAGTATCTGCCCGGCTTCAACTTTGCTGCCAATATCGGTTTGCCAGCTTTTCAGGTAGCCACTGACACGGGCATGAATTGGCGCTTTGCTCCAGGCTTCCAGGTGCGCGGGCAGGCGCAGGGTGTCGCCGTGGGCGTTTTGCAGCGGTTGGAACACGCTGACAATCGGCAGGGCGGCCGCTTCGGTCCATTGGCTCACCGCATGTTCGTGGCGGCTGCGTGCTGCCAGGCCATTGGCTACCAACAAGGCGGCCAGCGTCAGGCCGCCGATGCCCAAGTACATCAAGCGCTTGCGCGAGGGTTTTTGATCAGACGACATGGGAAGTTTCTCCAGCAACAGCGCGATTTTTTTCACGGCCGTGCACCAGGCTGAACACCACGGGCACGAACAGCAGGGTGGCAACGGTGGCCAGCATCAGACCGCCAATGACGGCGCGTCCGAGCGGGGCGTTCTGTTCTTCTGACAGGGCCAGTGGCAGCATGCCGATCATCATCGCCAGAGCGGTCATGCACACCGGTCTGAAGCGCGTGTAGCCTGCTTCGAGCGAGGCCTTGAGGGCATCGCCATGTTCGGCCAGCCGCTCTCGGCAAAAGCTCACCACCAGAATCGAGTTGGCCGTGGCCACGCCCATGCACAGGATGGCCCCGGTCAATGCAGGCACCGACAGCGAAGTACCGCTGAGAAACAGCATCCACACGATCCCGGCCAAGGCTGCGGGCAGGGCGGTGATGATCACAAACGGATCGACCCAGGACTGGAAGTTGACCACGATCAGCAGGTAGATCAGCACTACCGCGCCCAGCAAGCCGAAGCTCAAGCCGCTGAAGGCTTCATGCAGGGCGTCGATCTGGCCATGCAGGCTGATAGTTGCGCCTTTTGGGCGCAGGTCGGCCGCGCCATCAATGACCTTTTGCACATCCGCCGCCACTGAGCCCAAATCACGGCCTTGAATGTTGGCGTACAGATCCAGCGTCGGCTGGATGTTGTAGTGCGTGACCACGGCGGGGCTTTCAACCCGGCTGATGGTCGCCAGCCCGCCAAGGATTTGTGACTGGCCGTTGCTGCCCGTTATCGGCAAGGCTTCAAGGGCCGGCAGGCTGTCCAGACGGTATTGCGGGGTTGCCGCAACCACCCCGTAAGACACGCCGTTTTGCGGGTTGAGCCAGAAGGTCGGAGCCACCTGAGAGCTGCCGGCCAGAGACGCCACCATGCTGTTGGTGACATCGCGTTCGGTAATCCCCAGGCCATTGGCGCGCAGGCGGTCCACGTTGACTTGCAGCGACGGGTAGCCCACCGACTGCTGAATGCGCAGATCGGCAATCCCGGGCACGTGCTGCAAACGTCGTTGCAGTTCCAGGGCATAGGCGCGGTTGGCCGCGTCGTCACGCCCGGAGATTTTCACGTCCAGTGGTGCTGGAGCACCGAAGTTGAGGATCTGGGTGCTGATATCTGCGGGCATAAAGGCAAACTGGCTGCCGGGGAAACTTTCGGGCAGGGCTTCGCGCAAGCGTTTAACGAAGTCGGCAGTGGGGCTGTGATCTGCCTTGAGCGTGATTTGAATATCGCCGTCTTGTGGGCCGATAGTGCCGCTGCTGCTGTAGGCCATATCGATACCGCTCAATGGAATGCCGATGTTGTCGATCACCGTGTCCAGTTGTTCGGCGGGGATGATTTCGCGGATCCGTGATTCGATGCGGTCGAAGTCGGCGGCGCTTTCTTCGATACGGGTGCCCAGTGGCAAGCGCACATGCAGGGCCAGCGCTCCGGCATCGGTAGCCGGGAAAAAGTCCTGGCCCAAGCTTGGCAGCAGTGCAAACGAGGCCAGCACACAAGCCATAAAACCCAGCAAAAAGCGTTTGCGATTGGCCAGCGCCAGTTCCAGAACACCGTAATAGGCATCCCGCACAGCTGAAAAACGGCGTTCGAACCCCAGCTGGAAATTCAGCAGAGCACGCACCGGCGCCGAGTGCTGTTTGCTGTGCTGATCGCCCTCGTGATGGTTGATGTAGCCGTCTTCCGGATGATGCCCGGCACCTTGCTCCGGCACATGTGGCTTGAGCAGCAACATAGCCAGGGTTGGCACCAGGGTGCGCGACAGAATAAACGAGCTACCCATGGCGAAAATCACCGACAGTGCCATGGGGCGAAACAGGTAACCGGCAATTCCCTGCAACATGAACATCGGCACAAACACGATGCAGATACACAGCAGCGACACGAATGCCGGGCCGACAATCTGTTTGGCGCCATCGAGAATCGCATCGCGCACTGACTTGCCTTGCTCAAGGTGCCAGTTGATGTTCTCGATGGTCACCGTCGCATCGTCCACCAGAATCCCCACCGCCAACGCCAGCCCCCCCAGGGTCATGACATTCAGGGTTTGCCCGCTGAGGGCCAGCAGGGCAATGGCCGAGAGCACGGCCAGCGGGATCGATACGGCGATGATCAGCGTGGAGCGCCAACTGCCGAGAAACAGCAGGATCATGGCGCTGGTCAGCAAGGCGGCAATGATCCCTTCCTGCGCCACGCTGCCCACCGATTGTTTGACGAACACCGAGGCGTCGCCCAGCAGCGAGGTCTTAAGGGATGGCGGCAAGGTTTCATTGATGCGCGGCAGCATCCCGCGGATCCCGTCGATGATGGACAGGGTCGAGATATTGCCGTTCTTTAACGCGGGCATCAGCACGGCGCGATGGCCGTCCACGCGCACAATATTGGTTTGCGGCGGTGAGCCGTCACGCACGTGGGCCACCTGACCGATGGTGATCAGCGCGCCATTCACGGTCTTGATCGGCAGGTCGTTCAGCTCATCGATGGCCTTGGGGCTGTTGTTGAGCAGCACCGTGTATTCATAGGTGCCGAGCTTGGCGGTGCCCACCGGGATGATCTGGTTCTGCGCCGCCAATGCATTGCCTACGTCCTGTGCCGACAGGCCTTTGGCTGCCAGTGCTTGTGGATCAAGATCAAGGGTGATCTGGCGCTGCTTGCCACCCATTGGGGTGGGCATGGCCAGGCCGGGCAGGGAACTGAGTGGCAGGCGGATATTGTTTTGCACCAGGTCGCGGATTTTTGCTTCCGAGAGCGTAGGGCTGGAGAACGCCAGTTGCAGGATCGGCACCGTTGAGGCGCTGTAGTTAAGAATCAGCGGCGGGGTGATACCCGGCGGCATCTGCTTGAGCACGGTTTGTGACACGGCGGTCACTTGTGCGTTGGCGGTACGGATATCGACGCCTGGCTGAAAGAAAATTTTCACGATGCCCATACCGGGCAATGACTGCGACTCGATATGTTCGATGTCGTTGACTGTGGTGCTCAGTGATCGCTCATAGGTATAAATCACCCGTCCTGCCATGTCGGCAGGCGCCAGCCCGGTGTATTGCCACACCACGGCGACCACCGGAATGCCAATGTCAGGGAACACATCAGTGGGAGTGCGCACGGCCGCGAGGGGCCCGATGATGCAGATGAAAATCGCCAGCACGATAAACGTGTAGGGCTTGTGCAGTGCGGTCTTTACCAGCCCGAGCATGCCTGAACCTCCGAGGAGTGGAATTGCAAACCTCGGCAGTCTCCCCGTCCAAACCTAACGATCAGCTTTCAGTAACGTGAAGGTTCCTTTAGGAACTGCCTGAAAATCCCTTCATTTTCATTCATTTGGCCGCAGACTCGATGAGCGCCAAGCTTGAGGTCTATTCGACGGGGCAGGTTTTATCCCTGTCGTACTTTTTGCTTTTTTCTACGAGGCGTACGTGTGATGACTCTTAAACCGCTGCTGCTGATTCCGACCCTGAGCCTGGTGTTGTTGCTGTCGGCCTGTGCCGGGCCTATGCCCAAGCAAGACCCGAGCGAAGCCTGGATCGGCCTTAAAGAAGAGGGCAACAGTGACCTGATGGCCGAGCGCGTAGACGGCAAGAACATCAATGATGGTCGCTACTTTGAAGTCACCCCCGGCGCCCACCGCCTGGACGTGACCTTGTTTGAAGGCGCCACGGGGGATGAAAACCAGGTGGATTGTCAGGGCAAGGTCAATTACACCGGATTCAAGGCTGGTGAACATTACGAGTTGATCGAGTCGAGCCTGGGGCCTGAAGTCAGCGCGAGCCTGGTCGATGGCCATGGCAAGGAAGTAGCGCATACGGCGGATTTCAACTGTATGCCGGGGTAAGGCCTGTGCCTGCTACTAGGATGAGTGCATCAGGTAAATGATTTTACGATCTTGCCCAATGTTTCCATGGCCTTTTCGCAGGCGGGGTCCCACGGGCTGCCGTAGTTCAGGCGGATGCAGTTCCTGAAGCGCTGGGTGGCCGAAAATATTGGCCCCGGCGCGATGCTGATGCCTTGGGCCAGAGCCATCTGGAACAGCTTGAGCGAGTCCATCTGCTCGGGCAGTTCCAACCACAGGAAATACCCGCCCGAGGGCTGGCTGACGCGGGTTTGGGCCGGGAAGTAGCGGGCAATCGCCGCCAGCATCGCGCTCTGTTGTTCTTCCAGGGCATAACGCAATTTACGCAGGTGGCGATCGTAGCCGCCATGCTGCAAGTAATCGGCAATGGCAGCCTGGGCAGGCATCGAGGCGCACAGTGAGGTCATCAGTTTCAGACGTTCAATTTTCTGCGCGTAACGCCCTGCAGCCACCCAGCCAATGCGATAGCCCGGAGCCAGGCTCTTGGCGAACGAGCCGCAATGCATCACCAGGCCTTCGGTATCAAAGGCCTTGGCCGGTTTCGGTGCGTGCTGGCCGTAATACAACTCGGCGTACACATCGTCCTCAATCAGCGGCACCTGATGGCCGCGCAACAATTCGACCAGCGCCTGTTTCTTGGCCTCGGGCATGGTCGCGCCGATCGGGTTCTGAAAGCTGGTCATGCACCACACGGCCTTGATCGGATGGCGCTCGAGGGTTTGCTCCAGCACCCCGAGGTCGATGCCGTCACGGGGGTGTACCGGAATTTCCACGGCCTTGAGCTTGAGCCGCTCCAGCACTTGCAGGCAGGCGTAAAACGCCGGGGCTTCAATGGCCACCAGATCACCGGGTTCGGTGACGGCTTGCAGGCACAGGTTCAGGGCCTCCAGCGCGCCATTGGTGATCAGCAGTTCTTCCATGGGCAGCATCAGCCCGCCGACCATATAACGCAGGGCGATTTGCCGACGCAGTTGCGGGTTGCCGGGTGACATGTCGGTGACCACCATGCGCGGGTCCATCTCGCGGCTGGCGGTGGCCATCGAACGGGCAAGCCGTTGCAGCGGAAACAGCATCGGGCTGGGAAAAGCCGAGCCGAACGGCACGGTGTGCGGGTCTTTGATCGAGTCCAGTACCGAGAACACCAGAGCGCTGACATCCACCTGGGTGGACTCGGTGACGTGGCTGCTGAACACCGGCTCGCAAAACGGGCTCGGCGTATTGGCGTTGACGAAGTAGCCCGAACGCGGCTTGGCCCGAATCAGGCCGCGGCGCTCCAGCAGGTAATAGGCTTGAAACACTGTAGAGGGGCTGACGCCATAGGTCTGACTGGCATAGCGCACCGAAGGCACGCGCTGACCGGGGCCGAGCACCCCGGTGCGGATCAGTTCGGCAATATCGTCGGCGAATTTTTCGTAGCGTTTCATTGGGTAAGGCTCGGTCCGAAGGGGCTTGCGGCACTGCTTGCTGTGATTGTGGGAGCGGGCTTGCTCGCGATACAGGCGCTGCGGTGTTTCTGATAAGCCGCAGTGATCCTATCGCGAGCAAGCCCGCTCCCACCCAGTAAATGTGCAGTCTAACGATTCAAGGGGGCAACAAAACGGCTTTTCGCCACACTGCGTACATTCGGCTCATCGGTGTCGGTGACCACAAACTCGATGGTTTGTGAGCTGCTTTTCGGCCTGTCGGCCAGCAGGGCAACAGATACCGGCACATCGACAATTTCGCCGGGGGCCAGGGTCAGCTCGGTTTTACCCTGCAACTGGAAGTCCTCGCTGTCTTGCAACGATACCCGATAGTGCTGCGGCTCCTGGGTCTTGTTGATGATTTTAAGGCTATAGATGTTTTCGATCTGGCCCTGGCTGTTTTCGCGGAACAGACCGCGGTCCTTGATCACATCCAGTGACACCATAGTGCGCTGGTTCAGGGCCACCACCAGCGCTCCGATCATGACTACCAGCACCACGGCGTAGCCAATCAGGCGTGGGCGCAACAAGTGAGTCTTGCCGCCCTGCAACTCGTGTTCCGAGGTGTAGCGCACCAGGCCTGGCGCATAACCCATTTTTTCCATCACCGAGTCGCAGGCATCGATGCAGGCAGCGCAACCGATACATTCCATCTGCAAGCCATCGCGGATATCGATCCCGGTCGGACACACCTGCACGCACATATAGCAGTCGATGCAATCGCCCAGTTCTGCCTGTTTGGGTTCCACCCCGCGTTTGCGCGGGCCCCGGTTTTCGCCACGGGCCACGTCATAGGAAATAGCCAGGGTGTCTTTATCGAACATCACGCTCTGGAATCGTGCATACGGGCACATATGCATGCACACCGCTTCACGTAGCCAGCCGGCGCTGATGTAGGTGGCGCCGGTGAAAAACATGACCCAGAACAGGCTGATACCGGCTATTTCGAGGGTCAGCAGCTCAGTGGCCAACGGCCTGACCGGCGTGAAGTAACCCACGAAGGTCAGCGCAGTCAGCACGCTGATGGCGATCCACAGCGTGTGCTTGGCGCTGCGACGCAGGATTTTGTTTAGGCGCCAGGGGGCGGCTTGCAGTTTTATGCGTTGGTTTCTGTCACCTTCGGTGATCTTTTCGCACCACATAAACAGCCAGGTCCAGGAGCTTTGCGGGCAGGTGTAGCCACACCACACCCGTCCTGCAAACACCGTGATCGCAAACAGGCCAAAGGCGGCAATGATCAGCAATGCCGACAACAGGATGAAGTCCTGCGGCCAGAACGTCGCACCAAAGATATGAAATTTGCTTTCAGACAAATCCCACAGGACCGCCTGACGGCCATCCCACGTCAGCCAGACCGTGCCGAAGAACAGTAAAAACAACAGGCCTGTACCCACTATTCGCAAGGTGCGGAACAGGCCAGTGAAGCTGCGGGTATGGATCACGTTGTCGCTGGACTTGTTTTTGATTTTTGCGGCTCTTGGTCGAGAAGCCTCAAATGATTCAAGTATCTGGACGGGAATTTGTTCGCTCATGGTCTTTCGCTCATCAGCCTCCATCAGGCATGCGCACTATGCCCAGCGAACTGTTTGCATAACAGACTCAGTTATTTGAATTAAAACCGGATCAGATGGTTTCAAAGGGCTGCCTGCGACAATAGGCTGCACCCCTGGCAACGCCACGGCTTTATTGGGCTTTTACGCCTGTAACCCAGGTGTGTCGGATTGAGGCTGATTAAGGTCAAGTAAATTAGCGAATCACTGAAGTGAACCTTCACAAGGGCAATCTGTGCATGTGTTTTGCATTGATACCTGCAGCGGCCCCCATCAACCCTTTTCAGCCTGTACCTGCGGGTGTGCGCGTGACCTCAAAGCAACACATTGCACTGTTATTGTGCGAAAACAGTGCAGTGTGCAGGGTTCTGCCCCAAGCTTTTTTTGTCGGTCATTGGGGAGTCATCAAACGATACAGATTGTCTGACAACAGCTAGTCTTTGCTCTGTCTGTGGGTTGCAGGACACGGCTCAAGTCGATGGCTAAAACGCGTGCTGGGTCATGCGTAACCTTTACCGGATGGAGAGCAGCATGGATTCGAGCAAGCAAACGGGTAAAGGGAAGGACTCATCGTTACCCGACATCTCGGATATCGAGGCGCTGACGCGGGCAGAGCATCCCGATCCGTTTTCGGTATTGGGACCTCATGGGGATGGCGAGGACGGGCAGTATATCCGGGCTTTTTTACCGGGTGCGGTCAGTGTCAACGTGGTCGCCCGTGATGGCGGTGAAGTCCTTGGCCGCCTTGATGATTCGCAGGTGCCCGGCCTTTATGTGGGGCATTTTCCCCAGGCGCGGGGGTATCTGCTGCAGGTTGACTGGGGCAATGCTGTGCAGACCAGCGAAGATCCCTACAGTTTTGGCCCGTTGCTGGGTGAAATGGATCTGTACCTGTTTGCCGAAGGTAATCATCGCGACCTGAGCAGCTGCTTTGGCGCGCAATTGATCGAGGTCGATGGCGTGCCCGGTGTGCGCTTTGCGGTATGGGCGCCGAATGCGCGGCGGGTATCGGTAGTCGGTGATTTCAATGGCTGGGACGGGCGCCGCCATCCGATGCGCTTGCGCCATCCGAGCGGGGTATGGGAACTGTTTGTGCCACGCTTGCAGGCAGGTGAAGCGTACAAGTATGAGATTCTTGGCGCCCAAGGGATATTGCCGCTCAAGGCCGATCCTGTGGCGCTGGCCACGCAGTTGCCACCTGATACCGCGTCAAAAGTGGCTTCGCCCCTGAGCATCGACTGGCAGGACGGCGACTGGATGCAAGCGCGTGCGCAGCTTCAGCGCCATGATGCGCCGCTGTCCATCTACGAGCTGCATGTGGGCTCCTGGCAGTGTGAAGTTGATGATGTTGGCGAAATAGCACGCCAGTACACCTGGCCTGAGCTGGCAGAACGCTTGATTCCGTATGTGCAGCAACTGGGCTTCACGCATATCGAGCTGATGCCGATCATGGAGCACCCGTTTGGGGGTTCCTGGGGCTATCAACCCTTGTCGCAATTTGCCCCAACGGCGCGTTTTGGCTCGCCCGATGATTTTGCCGCGTTCGTCAATGCCTGCCATGTTGCCGGTATCGGCGTGATTCTGGATTGGGTGCCAGCGCATTTCCCCAACGATACCCACGGGCTGGCGCAATTTGATGGCACGGCGTTGTATGAATATGCGAACCCGCTTGAAGGGTTTCATCAGGACTGGAACACGCTGATTTACAATCTGGGGCGCACCGAAGTGCATGGCTTTATGCTGGCCTCGGCCTTGCACTGGCTCAAACACTTCCATATCGACGGGCTGCGAGTCGATGCGGTGGCATCCATGTTGTACCGCGACTACTCGCGTAAATCCGGCGAATGGGTGCCCAATCGTTTTGGGGGGCGGGAAAACCTCGAAGCCATCGAGTTTCTGCGCCATCTCAATGACGTGGTTGCCCATGAAGTCCCCGGCGCGCTGGTGATTGCCGAAGAATCCACGGCCTGGCCGGGTGTCAGTCAAGGTACCGATCAGGGCGGCCTGGGTTTTTCGTATAAATGGAACATGGGCTGGATGCACGATTCGCTGCACTACATCCAGCAAGACCCGGTATACCGTGCGCACCACCACAACGAGCTGAGCTTTGGCCTGGTGTACGCCTGGACCGAGCGTTTTATCCTGCCGATTTCCCATGATGAAGTGGTGCACGGCAAGCACTCGCTGATCGACAAGATGCCCGGCGATCGTTGGCAGAAATTCGCCAACTTGCGCGCTTACCTGAGCTTTATGTGGGCGCATCCGGGCAAGAAACTGCTGTTTATGGGCTGTGAGTTCGGCCAATGGCGCGAGTGGAACCACGATCAGCAACTGGACTGGTATCTGCTGCAATACCCCGAGCATCGGGGCGTACAGAAACTGGTTGGCGATTTGAACCGTTTGTATCGCGAGCAACCTGCGCTGCATGAGCAGGATGACGTGGCACAAGGGTTCCAGTGGTTGATTGGTGATGACGCGGCCAACAGTGTTTACGCCTGGTTGCGCTGGAGCAAGGACGGTTCGCCATTACTGGTGGTGGCCAACTTTACCCCGGTGCCGCGTGCGGGTTATCGCATCGGGGTGCCGCTGGCCGGCACCTGGCAGGAGGTGATCAATAGTGATTCGGCCGTCTATGCCGGTTCCGATTATGGCAATGGCGGCGGGGTGGTGACCGAGGAACTGCCCAGTCACGGGCAGGGTTCGTCTCTGGCCTTGAACCTGCCGCCGTTGGGGGTGTTGATATTGCGGCCGGTGGCGGGGTAAAGGTCGCCTCAATATTACAAATGCACCTCAACCGCCAGCGGCAAATGATCGGATAAATGCGTCCAGGGCTTGTTGCCGAGGATTTCGGGATTGTGGCTGCTGGCGTTGCGCAAGTAGATGCGGTCCAGACGCAGCAGCGGCCAGCGCGCCGGGTAGGTTTTGGCCAACTGCCCGTGATGCCGCTCAAACACTTCATGCAGATCGTCGCGTTGGCGCAGGGCGGCATTGCCTTGCTGTTTCCAGTCGTTGAAGTCGCCTGCAATGATCACCGGCTCATTGGGCGGCAGGGATTTGAGCAACTGATTAAGCAGTACGATTTGTAGCTGTCGGTGGCTTTCCAACAGGCTCAAATGCACGCAAATGGCATGCACATTGTCGTGGCCGGGAACGTCCAGCTCGCAATGCAGCAGGCCGCGCCGCTCGGGGCCGGTGATGGAAATATCCAGATTGCGCGAGGCCTTGATCGGGTACTTGGACAGCAAGGCATTACCGTGATGGCCATTGGTATACACGGCGTTACGGCCGTAGGCGAAGTCGCTCCACATGCTGTCGGCGAGGAATTCGTATTGCGAGGTTTCTGGCCAGTCCTCGTAGCGGGATGCGTGTTTCTCGTGTTCGCCAAGCACTTCCTGCAGAAACACCAGATCAGCACCGGTGCTGCGCACGGCCTCGCGCAGTTCGGGGAGGATGAAGCGTCGATTGAATACAGTGAATCCCTTGTGCGTATTGACCGTCAGCACCTTGATTTGATGGACAGCAGGTGCTGTTGCCGTGGTAGCAGATGAAAGCGTGTTGCCGACAACATCATCAGTGGGCATGGTCACTCCTCTGTCAGGGGCAGTTTCAAAGCGGCAAGTTCAGGGTTTGCAGCTTGCCGCTTTTTATGGGGGCGTACTTGATGCTTATCAATATAGTCACGACACCTCAGGTCGTTGCAGTTCAAACAACACCAGTGAGCGCCCGGTGACGCTGTAGGCCTTGTTGAACGGCAGGTGCTGTGGCCCTTTGATTGACGGGTCTGTGGTGTCGAGCTTGCATGACCAACTGATGCCCTGGGGGACTTTGGGCAGGTTGAAGTTGATTGTGTCGTGGCTCGCGTTGACCACGATCAGCAAGGTGGCGTCGGCTCCGGCCCGTTGTACCCCGGAGACCTGCGCTCGACCGTCCAGCAGCATGCCCAGGCAGCGGGCTTGGCTGTCTTGCCACTGCTCGGTGGTCATCTCCTCGCCATCCGCTGCCAGCCAGGTCACGTCACTGACTCCAGGCGTCTCGCTGGAGTGGCCAATCAGAAACAGGCCGCGACGCAAGATGGGGTACTGCATGCGCAGCTTGATCAGGCGTTTGACAAACGCCAGCAGGGATTTGCCGGGCTTGTCCAGTTCCCAGTTGACCCAGCCGATTTCGCTGTCCTGGCAGTAGGCATTATTGTTGCCGTGCTGGGTGCGGGCGAATTCGTCGCCCGCGACCAGCATCGGCGTGCCCTGAGCCAGGAGCAGGGTGGCCATGAAGTTGCGCATCTGGCGCTGGCGCAACGCATTGATCTCGGGATCGTCAGTGGGCCCTTCGATCCCGTGGTTCCACGAAATATTGTTATTACTGCCGTCCTGGTTGTTTTCGTCGTTGGCTTCGTTGTGCTTGTCGTTGTATGACACCAGGTCGTGCAAGGTGAAACCGTCATGGGCGGTAACAAAGTTGACCGAAGCATAGGGTCTGCGGCCACGGTGGTTGAACAGGTCGGCCGAGCCGGTCATGCGCCCGGCAAAGTCGGCCAGTTGGCCTTCGTCACCCTTCCAGAAAGCGCGTACGGTATCGCGAAAACGGTCGTTCCATTCCGCCCAGCCGGGCGGGAAACCGCCGACCTGATAGCCCCCGGGGCCGCAGTCCCAGGGTTCGGCGATCATTTTCACCCGACGCAACAGTGGGTCCTGACGGCAAGCCACCAAAAAGCTGTGACGCTGGCTAAAGCCGTCGTGGTAGCGCCCCAGAATGGTCGCCAGGTCAAAGCGGAAGCCATCGACGTGCATTTCGCGCGCCCAGTAGCGCAGTGAATCGGTGACCATCTGCAAGACGCACGGGTGGCTCAGGTCGAGCGTGTTGCCGGTGCCGGAATCATTGATGTAAAAGCGCTTGTCTTCAGGCATCAGCCGATAGTACGAGGCGTTATCGATGCCGCGCATGGACAGGGTAGGGCCCAGCTCGTTGCCTTCGGCCGTGTGGTTGTAGACCACATCCAGAATCACCTCCAGCCCGGCCTTGTGCAGGCGCGCGACCATTTCCTTGAACTCGGCTATCTTGCCGCTGGCCAGGTAGCGCGGGTCCGGGGCGAAAAAACCGATGCTGTTGTAGCCCCAGTAGTTGGTCATGCCTTTTTGCAGCAGATGCTGGTCGTTGACGAATGCGTGCACCGGCAGCAGCTCGATACTGGTCACGCCGAGGCTGGTCATGTGTTCGACCACCTCATCGACCATCAGGCCGGCAAAGGTGCCGCGCACCTCATCCGGTACGGCGGGGTGGCGCATACTGATGCCGCGCACATGGGTTTCATAAAAAATCGTACGGTCCCACGGCACGGCCAGCCGATGATCCTGCCCCCAGGTGTGCGCCGGGTCTATCACCTTGCACTTGGGCACAAATGGCGCGCTGTCGCGCTCATCAAAGCTCAGGTCTGCATCCGGATGGCCGACGGTGTAGCCAAACAGGGCTTCGGACCATTTAAGTTCCCCAACCAACTGTTTGGCATAGGGGTCGATCAGCAATTTATGGTGGTTAAAACGATGACCGTTGGCAGGGTCGTAGGGGCCATACACGCGGTAGCCGTAAATCTGTCCGGGGTGTGCGTTTGGCAGATAGCCGTGAAAGATCTCGTCGGTGTACTCGGGTAATTCGATCCGTTCCAGTTCAACCTCACCGGCTGCGTCGAACAGGCACAATACGACTTTGCTGGCATTGGCGGAAAACAGGGCGAAGTTGACGCCTAATCCGTCCCACGTAGCGCCCAAGGGGAAGGGTCGGCCTTCGCGGATGCGCAAAGGGTCGCCAGTAAAAGGTGCTGACGTACGTTTACTCATGACCTGCTCCTGCACAACCGCAATTGAAGACGTAAATGGCCTGTGGGAGCGAGCTTGCTCGCGATTGCAACAACCCGGTCAACCTGCTCAACCAAGGTGTTTGAATCGCGAGCACGCCCGCTCCCACAGGTGGGGCTTTGTGCTCAAGATGAAGCAGGTTTGCGCGGTGCCCGGGGCTTTTTCTCTGCGACAGGTTTAGCCGGTGACTTGGCTTTGGTAGCCCGTGGTGCTGTTTTGGATGGAGCCAGTGCCTGTGCCTGCGCCAGTTTGTGAGCCATTTCCCAGTGACGCTCCTGCTGGCCATCGGGCCGACCCTCGGATTCCCAGATCTGGTAGGCAAACTCACGAATATGTTTATCGTCGTTACTCATGGCAAAGCTCCTTGGGTGGTAGGGCAATTATCGATCTCGTTCATGGGCTTGCTGGCGGGCACAGGCCAGCAATTCGAAGCGTCGCGTGGCGTCGATCGCGTCCAGCAACGTGTTGCAGTCGCCCGGCAAGCGTCGGCACCAGTTGGGGTGGCCGCTGACGGTGCCTGGCAAGTTGGCTTGCTCCTCAAGGCCAAGGGCGTCCTCGATCGGTAGCAGCACCAATGGTGCACGGGTGTGCCCCAGAAAACGGATACTGGCGTCCAGTGTCGGGGCGTTGCCCTGGGTTTCTTCCTGAAAGTTTTGCGGGTCCTGGCGCAAGGCCCGGTCCAGACCTTCGCACTCGTGTTGGCGATTTTCCCGCCAGCGGTGCGCAGCCACAGGGTCGATCAACCCCAGGCGTTCATTCCAGTCGATATCGCGTCCGCACAGCCAGCCATTGAGAGTGGGTAGATCGTGGGTGCTGGTGGTGGCCAGTGCATAGTCCGGCCAGTCCAGAATGGGTTTGAAGCGGGCGCCGTAGTCTTGCTCGAACAGCAGCACGCGAATCCCGAGGATCGCCCGCTCGCTGAGTTTTTCGCGCAGCCCGTCGGGCACCGTGCCGAGGTCTTCGCCTAGCACGATGGCTTGATGGCGTACAGATTCGAGGGTGACCAGGCGCAGCAGGTCATCGACCGGGTAATACAAATACGCCCCTTCGCTGGACGGTGCCCCCAGGGGGATTACCCATAAGCGTTGCAAACCCAGTACATGGTCAATGCGCAGCCCGCCAGCGTGGGCAAAGTTAGCGCGTAACATTTCGATAAACGCACGGAAGCCATTACGTTTCAGGCCTTCAGGTGAAAACGCGGAAATCCCCCAGCCCTGGCCTGCGCGGTTGAGTTGATCGGGTGGGGCGCCTACGGTCAGTTGCGCCAGCATTTCGTCCTGTCTGCACCATGCCTGGCTACCTGCGCCATCAGCGCCCACGGCCAGATCGGCGATCAGGCCGATAGCCATGCCGCTGGATCGTGCCGTGGTTTGTGCATGAGCCAGGCAGCGGGCGATCAGCCACTGACAAAAGGCGTAATACGCAATGACCTGCTGGTGCTCTTCGGCAAAGTGCAGCAATGCTGGGCTGTCGGGGTTGCGCCATTGCTCTGGCCAGTCGCGCCAATCGAGGCTGTGATGCTCGGCCACGCAGCGCTCTTGCAAGGCTTCGAAGCGGCAGTGGTTTTCCAGTGCCTCGCCT
Organism: Pseudomonas fragi; assembly: GCF_025426255.1. GTDB lineage: Bacteria > Pseudomonadota > Gammaproteobacteria > Pseudomonadales > Pseudomonadaceae > Aquipseudomonas > Aquipseudomonas kulmbachensis. The sequence goes on from NZ_CP104861.1 coordinate 1,989,791, forward strand.
CCCAGTTCGCGAAAGCGCTCGAAGTCGTCCATGCGCGGATGTTCGCCCCGGGAAAAGTCATTGTAGAGCTGGCGCAGCAGTGTCTGTTTGGCCCGGGTCACGGCTGGCCAGTCAATCAGGGGCAATTGTTCCAGGCGCTGTAGTTCTTCTTTCAGACCCGTAGCGTCGATGGCCCTGTTTAGCGCCTCTTCACCCAGAATGCTGGCGGGTGCGGCATACAGGCTGTTGAGGAACAGACGGCTGGACGGTGAATACGGACTGTAATGCTTGGGTGCGCTGCTGAACATGGCGTGCAGGGGGCTGATTGCCAAGGCATCCGCGCCGCGCTCACCGGCCGCCCGCAGCAGGGTTTCCAGTGCCTGGGTATCGCCAAAGCCACCATCGCCTTGGCGATGCAGCGAATACAGCTGAGCACTTAGGCCCCAGGCACGGGGTGCTGCCTGATGCAGGGCATCGGCAATGCTGAAACATTTGGCCGGGGCTACGGCGAGGGTGAAATGCTGATCGTCCAGTTGCACCCGGTGGTAACCAATGGGAATCATGCCCGGCAGTACCGCGTCGGCATCCAGCTGGATCGCCAGGGAGTCACCGTTTTCCAACTGCACGACGCACTGGCTGTGGGGGTGGAAATAACGAGACAAATCCAGCGCCTTGCCCACATCTGCGGTCAGTAATGGCGGCAGCCGTTTGTTCTGTTGTTCCAGCTGCAAATTCAGCAGGCTGGTTTCGATAGCTTCGGCGCTGTCGGCAGGTAAGCCCAAGCCCGCCAGAATGGCTTCCAGTGCGCTTGGTTGAACCCTTTGTGGCTGACCGTTGGCATCGATCCAGTCAACGGCCAGCCCGGCTCGGCCAGCGAGTACTTCAAGTTGCGCTTCACTCATTGGCGGTTCCCTTGGTGGCGATAGATGATCGGACGTCAGGCAGATCCGCAGGTGGTATTGCTCAAGGTGACACGCTGCGAAGCAGTGACTTGGCAACCAGTTGTTCATAAAGCTCGGCGTAGGGTTCCACCGCCTTGCACCAGTTGAAGGGTGCTGCCATCGCGCGGCAACGCATGGCGTTAAACAGCGCGGGGTAGCTGAAGACCTTGAATGCTCGCTTCAGAGCCTGCTCGTAACTGGCTACGGTGGATTCATCGAACAAAAACCCGGTAACGCCATTTTCGATGGTATCGGCCAGACCACCGGTGTTGCGTGCTACAGGCAGTGAACCGAAGCGTTGTGCGTACATTTGGCTCAGGCCGCAGGGTTCATAGCGCGATGGCATCAACAGGAAATCGCTGCCCGCGAACATGCGCCGAGCGTCGGTTTCATTGAAGCCGATACGTACCCCGATCTGACCGGGGAAACGCAGGGCCAGTTCACGCATGGCCTGTTCCTCCTCCGGCTCGCCGCGACCGATGATGCAGATCTGTCCGCCCGATGCCACGATAAAAGCGGCCACGGCTTCGGTCAGGTCCAGGCCTTTTTGGTACACCAGCCGCGAAACCACGGCGAACAGCGGCCCTTTGGAGGGTTTGAGTTCAAACAGGCTGCGTACATGGGCGGTGTTCAGGGCTTTGGCGTCCCAGTCGCCGATGCCGAACGGGGCAATCAGATGGGGGTCGGTTGTGGCTTCCCAGCTTTCATCAATGCCATTAGGGATACCGCTCAGCAGCCCTTGCTGGGTTTTGCTGGCTAAAAAGCCATCCAGGCCGCAACCGAAGGCCGGAGTGGTGATCTCTGCGGCATAGGTGGCACTGACCGTGGTGATGTGGCTGGCATAGGCCATGCCGGCCTTGAGGAACGACAACTTGCCATAGAACTCCATGCCGTCCTGTTGCAGGGCATGGTGCGGAATACCCAGCTCCGGGCAGCAGGCCCGGCTGAATACGCCCTGGTAGGCCAGGTTGTGAATGGTGAATAGCGTTGGCGTGCGCTGACCGCGCCAATGCATATAAGCCGGGGCCAGCCCGGCAGGCCAGTCGTGGGCGTGGACCAGGTCTGGCTGCCAATGAATCTGCGCCAGGTTGGCCGCAATATCGGCCGCGGCCAGGCCCAGGCGGGCGAAGCGAATATGGTTGTCGGGCCAGTCACGGCCGTTATTGGCGCCATATGGGGTGCCTTCGCGTTCATACAGCTCGGGGCAAATCAGTACATAGATGACCAGGCCGTCCTTCAAGTCCATGCGCCCGATCTTGCAGGCGGGCAGGGCGGCATGCCCACCGAGTTCGCCGATGATATGGATCGGGTTGTCGCTGTTGAGTACTTGTGGGTAGCCGGGAATCAACACCCGCACATCATGTAAATGACGCATGGCCCGTGGCAGCGCGGCAGACACATCGCCCAGGCCGCCGGTTTTCACCAGATCGGCCAGTTCGGAGGTGACAAACAGCACTTTCTTTTTATTGGGATTAGCGCTCGGCAGTACCTGCACGGGCTTCCCGGCAGGGGCCAGGCCTGACAATGAAATCAGCTCATTAATAACTTGCGGGTGCAGACGTTCTTCTTGATTTGGCGCAGCAGCACTGATCATGAATCTCTCCCGTTGTATTTATTGATCCCTAACGGCCACCCGGCCGGTACGTCCTCACTTGCTGATCCGCCACATCCCGCCTGCGTAAAAGCCCAGAAGGTAAATAAGGCACTGCAAGGAATGCACCAAAAGCGACGACCCTGTTTGAAATTGACCTATCACGGGCGCTAAAGATTCACTTATATAAATACGACGTTAAAACGCCGTAGACACGACAGCGTTAAGTGTAGGAGAGATAGGTCAAGGTGCTAGGTGGGAGTCGGAACTTTTGTAGGACAAGGGCATATTTGTTGTAATAAATTTTCTACCACATGATGTGTGTCACTGTTATGTCAATACGTCGCGCAGCTCTGGACTTTTTGGTAGCCGCTGACGAGGAACGAAGGCTGCGAGCTCTTGATCTTGCGAACGGGACAAAAAAGCTAGCAGCCCTCGTTCCTCGTCAGCGGCTACAGTGCACTCAATGCTCCAGAGGATTTCAATAACAGGGCGAGCGCACCATTGCAGTGCGCTCGGTACTGAAATCTCAGTTGCCGGGGTACTCGGCAATCACCTGGTCTTTACCGTCGTTGCGCAGGCCGATCACCTGGTACGCGTCCTTGCGATCACCCATTTCCATTCCGGGTGAGCCCATGGGCATGCCCGGTACGGCAATCCCTTTGAGGTCATTGCGCTTGGTCAGGGCAACCACTTGTTCGGCGGGTACATGGCCTTCAACGAATTTGCCGTCGATCACTCCGGTATGGCACGAAGCCAGTCTCGGCTGGACGCCGAGGCGCTGTTTCACGCTGCTCATATCGGCTTCCACATGGTCATTGACCTTGAAGCCATTGGTTTCAAGGTGAGAAATCCAGGCTTTGCAGCAGCCACAGTTGGCATCACGATGCACATCAATGGTCAGTTGTTCGGCGGCTTGAGCCATTGAGGCCAACAGCAGGGCCGAGAGAGCGGCAAGGCGCAATGGAGTTTTCATCGAGTTCCTCTTTACGAAAAAAGTGTCAGCTTGAGCGATAGGGACTGTCAGGCAACTGATGGCAAGATGACAATTGTGTCAGGTTCAGCGTGCTCCGCTTATTGGCCCAGCCGCAAGCTGGCGCGAATACCTTTCACCTCTGGCTCGTTGGCCTTGTAACCGTCTGCGGGGCCCGCGTAGGAAAGCGCGTAAGCGCTGTTGCCCTGAGTGGCGGCTACCAGTGTCTGAGTGATGACGTGGTTACCGTTCTGAGTGATCTTGCAGGTGGTTTCCAGCGCATCCAGGCCGCCCAGCGTGCTGCTGCGGATTTTGCTGCATGCACTCTGGTATCCGCCTTTGGCGAAGTTCTGTTGCAGGGTTTTGCGCATCTGCAACAAAACCGCCTCCATATTGACCTTGTGTTCAGGTGCCAGGGTCGACTGGGTCAGCTCCATGACCATCTGCGGATCGCCATTGGCGTCGTTCTTCACTGCTCGCTGGCGCACGCTGGTGTCGTCAGTCGCAGGCGGTACGGCTTGCACTTCCCAGTCTGCGGGCCAGGTAATCATCAGCCCTTCGGCGTTGGCCACGGGCAGCGCAGCGAGCAGGCATAAGCCGATAAAAACAGGTAAACGGCGAGCAAAGTGCATGGATATCGGGCCTTTTGGGCAAGTTTTGACAGTAATAGTGTATCAACAGGTGTCGAGGTATTGCTTTGCAGCGTGACATCATTTTCGACCATTGCTCAGCTAAACCTTTGCTTCTTATGTCTAATCCCGGACAATCGCGCCCCTCTTATGGCTGGGGCGATGTCAGCAAGGTGTTTCTTGTCCGCCCCGGCTGCGTGGTAACGACCGGCTAGCGGAGATTCGACCGGATGAATGACCAGGCTAACAGCGTTGACGAACGCTTCGACGAGACCCCAGCGACCCTGAGTCGCTGGAACCGTCATGACACCACCTGGATGCTGGGCCTGTTTGGCACAGCGATTGGCGCAGGTACTTTGTTTTTGCCAATCAACGCTGGGCTTGGCGGCTTTTGGCCGTTATTGATTCTGGCGCTGCTGGCGTTCCCGATGACCTTTTACGCCCACCGTGGCTTGACCCGATTCGTTCTCTCCGGTCGCGAAGGCTCAGATATCACTGACGTGGTAGAAGAACATTTCGGCCTGCGCGCCGGTGCAGTGATTACACTGCTGTATTTCCTGGCCATTTTCCCGATTTTGCTGATTTACAGCGTAGCGCTGACCAACACCGTCGGCAGTTTTATGCTTAATCAATTGCATATCACGCCACCACCACGGGCCATCCTGTCGCTGGTGCTGATTCTGGGCTTGCTGATCGTTGTGCGCTGCGGCGAACAAGTGATCGTGAAGGCCATGAGCATGATGGTCTACCCGTTTATCGTTGCATTGCTGTTTTTGGCGGTGTTTCTGATCCCGCACTGGAATGGCGGCATTCTGAGTACCGCAAGCACGCTGCCGGAGCCTTCGGCTTTATTGCACACCTTGTGGTTGGCGATTCCGGTGATGGTGTTCTCCTTTAACCATTCACCGATCATCTCGGCTTTCGCCGTGGATCAAAAGCGCCGTTACGGTTCGAACGCCGACGAGCGCAGCTCGCAGATCCTGTCCCGCGCCCACCTGCTGATGGTGGTGATGGTGCTGTTCTTTGTCTTCAGCTGTGTGCTCACGCTGTCGCCTGAACAACTGGCCGAAGCCAAGGCCCAGAACCTGTCGATCCTGTCCTACCTGGCCAACCACTTCAGCAACCCGACCATTGCATTTGCCGCTCCGCTGATTGCGTTCGTGGCCATTGCCAAGTCATTCCTGGGCCACTACATCGGCGCCAGCGAAGGCCTTAAAGGTCTGGTACTGAAAACCGGCAAGCGCCCAGGCGCGAAAAACCTCGACCGCATGACCGCTGCTTTCATGCTGGTGGTGTGCTGGGCCGTGGCAACGCTTAACCCAAGCATCCTGGGCATGATCGAAACCATGGGCGGGCCGGTGATTGCTGCCATTCTGTTCCTGATGCCGATGTACGCGATCCGCCGGGTGCCCGCCATGCGTCAGTATTCGGGGCAGATCTCCAACGTGTTTGTAACTGTTGTGGGCCTGATCGCGATTTCGTCGCTGGTGTACTCGCTGATCCCTTGATGCTTGCCCCGGTCGCCGCCGTTCTGCGCGGCGACACTTCGGTGATTGTCCAGCTCAAGCCGCCCAAGGCTTGAGTCTGGCCAGTGCTGCGAATATGATTGCGACCCATTCCTATTCGCAGTGTGCTGCCAGCACGTCCGAGGGTTCCCGTGTCGCCATCCCCGTCGAACTTACCCTAGCTGCGATCACCACGGTTGGCTGTTGAACTGGCTGCGGCGGAGCTTGCGCGATACCGACAGTGCTGCTGATGTGCTGTTCACTGAGCAACAGCGATTGATGGTGTTGCGGATGGGCGAAATTATTACTACGGCGCTCCACGCATTCTGATGCTGGGGATGAAGTACCGTTTCTGAAGAGGCTTTCTGGGAGCGTGCTTGCTCTCGATCAATCGCGAGCAAGCACGCTACAGGTTGTGGGTTATTTACCCGACAACAACGCCTCTAGTTTTTCCTGGTCACGGGCGAACTGGCGAATGCCCTCGGCCAGTTTCTCAGTGGCCATTGCATCTTCGTTGGAGGCCCAGCGGAATTGCGCTTCGTTCAGGTTCAGACGTGGTTCGCCCGCGTGGCCTGGAGCCAGTTTGCGCTCCAGTTTACCGTCGTCCAGAGCCAGTTTTTCCAGCAAGTCCGGGCTGATGGTCAGGCGGTCGCAGCCAGCCAGTTGCTCGATCTGGTTGAGGTTGCGGAAGCTGGCGCCCATTACCACGGTGTTGTAGGCATTGGCCTTGTAGTAGTTGTAGATACGGGTCACGGACTGCACGCCCGGATCATCGGAACCGGTGTAGTCGGTGCCGGTGGACTTCTTGTACCAGTCGTAAATCCGACCTACGAACGGCGAGATCAAAAATACCCCGGCATCGGCACAAGCAGCGGCCTGGGCGAACGAGAACAGCAGGGTCAGGTTGGTTTGAATACCGTCCTTTTCCAGTTTCTCGGCAGCGCGGATGCCTTCCCAGGTCGAGGCGAGCTTGATCAGGACGCGGTCGCGGCCTACACCAGCCTTGTCGTAAAGCTCGATCAACTGGTTGGCTTTGTTCAGCAGGGCCGGCTCGTTAAACGATAGACGGGCGTCGACTTCAGTCGAAATGCGCCCCGGTATCACTTTCAAGATACCGCTACCTACCGATACCGCGAAATGATCGCAGGCCAGGCCCACATTGCCCTTGGCGTGGCTGATGGCGTTTTGCAGCAGCTCGGCATAACCGGGCATCGCTGCAGCCTTGAGCAGCAGCGACGGATTGGTGGTTGCATCCACAGGTTTGAGACGGGTAATCGCGTCGAGGTCGCCGGTGTCTGCGACCACGGTGGTGAACTGCTTGAGTTGTTCCAGCTTGGAAGTCATGAGCGTCTCTGTCGAAAAGGTATTAATGGCAGTACAGATTGATTGCGTCGTCGATCAATAGTTCGTTGAACGAAGAATGCCGTTGAATACCTTCTCGATGCAACCAATGGAACAGATTTAATCTGTCGTAGTGCCATTACCTGGATTTCAGAGTTCCAGCTTGCCCCATCCTGGCTTGCGCGGCTCTGGTTCGCTGATCTGCACAGCATTGACGGTTTTGCCGGTGGCCAGCTCAACCCGGCGCGCCACTTCCGGGTCGTCGGCAAAGGGGATCAGGCTGGCCTCGTCGATATCCTTTGCGGTTTTATGCTTCAGGCACCAGCCGACCGCAAAGTAGAGGCTGATTACGGCGGTACAGTTGAGGACTATTTCGAGCATGGCAAGGCTCCTTGCTGAGTGCAGCGCACGCCTGCGGCATGCGCTGCAACGGGGTCAGGCGATCTGGGCGCTCAGTTCGGCCTGTTTGAAGTTGGCCACGCGCACCGTGCGCCATACGTTCCAGGCCATCAGCAGCATGCCGCAGAGGAAGAACAGCCCGCCCACAAGGCGCACGACGAAGCCAGGGTGGCTGGCCTGCAACGACTCGACAAACGAGTAGGTCAGCGTGCCGTCATCGTTGATTGCACGCCACATCAGGCCCTGGGTGATGCCGTTGACCCACATCGAGGCGATGTAGAGCACCGTGCCGATGGTGGCCAGCCAGAAGTGCAGGTTGATCAGGCAGTGCTGTACATCTGCTCGCGGCCGAAGATTTTCGGGATCATGTGGTACAGCGCACCGAATCGAAATCATCGCTACCCAACCCAATGCCCCGGCGTGTACGTGGCCGATGGTCCAGTCGGTGTAGTGGGAGAGGGCGTTGACGGTCTTGATCGCCATCATCGGGCCTTCGAAGGTCGACATGCCGTAGAACGCCAGCGACACACCAGAAAGCGCAGGATCGGGTCGGTGCGCAACTTATGCCAGGCGCCCGAGAGGGTCATCATGCCGTTGATCATGCCGCCCCAGCTTGGGCCAGCAGAATGATCGACATCGCCATGCCCAGCGACTGAGCCCAGTCCGGGAGGCGGTGTAGTGCAAGTGGTGCGGGCCGGCCCAGATATACAGGGTGATCAGCGCCCAGAAGTGCACGATGGACAGGCGATAGGAGTAGATCGGCTTACCGGCCTGCTTGGGCACGAAGTAGTACATCATCCCGAGAAAGCCGGTGGTCAGGAAGAAGCCTACAGCGTTATGCCCATACCACCACTGCACCATGGCATCGGTGGCGCCGGAGTACACCGGATAAGATTTGAACCAGTCCACGGGGATTGCCAGGTGGTTGACCACGTGGAGCATGGCGATCACCAGAATAAAAGCGCCGAAAAACCAGTTGCCGACATAAATATGCTTTGTTTTGCGCCGCACCACGGTGGTGAAAAAGACGATGGCGTAGGCCACCCAGACCACGGTCATCCAGACCGCGCCGGTGAACTCGATTTCGGCGTACTCCTTGGTCGTGGTGTAGCCCAGGGGCAGGGTGACCAGCATGATCACAATCACTGACTGCCAGCCCCAGAAAGTAAAGGCTGCGAGCCTGTCAGAGAACAGCCGCACCTGGCAGGTACGCTGCACGGCGTAGTAGCTGGCGGCGAATTGCGCGCTGCCGGCAAAGCCGAAAATCACCAGGCTGGTGTGCAGCGGTCGCAGGCGGCCGAATGTGGTCCAGGGCAGGTCGAGGTTCATCTGTGGCCAGGCCAGTTGTGAGGCGATCCACACGCCCATGGCCATGCCGATAACACCCCAGACCACGGTCATGATGGCGAATTGGCGGACAACCTTATAGTTATAGGCCTGCCCGTTTAGTGCTGTGCTCATGCTCAAGTCTTCCACGGTTCAAAGTCCTGCCAGGCCTCGTGGTCTGGCGTAGGGTGAACTTTAGGAACCTTGAGCAAAACAAAACAGATTCAGAAAATCATAATTAATACGGATCAGATTTTATCTCAGGTTTAATCGAAAATTTTCTTAACTGATCTGGTTTTAATTGGTTTTCAATAATTTAAAAGCAACTGAGCTGTAAGGCTCGGGCCCATGTGTATTGCGTGCTCTATCACATTCAACGTCGGATAAAACCTGGTTCTGCGGCGATTCTCCAATGCTTGGCTATACCTATATGGCGCGTTCTTACGGTTGCGTCCCCTACAGGAGTTACAGCATGAAGCTTGGCTTAATGATCGGTACGTTGTGCATCGCCTCAATCGGGATGGTCGGTTGTGCGAGCAAGGTCCAGCAACCGGATGAGTACTCCGGCTTTTTAAAAGATTACAGCCGCCTTAAAGAAGGCAAGTCGCCGTCTGGTGCAGAAGTGATGCGTTGGGTTGACCCTCAGCTCAAGATCAACCAATACACCAGCGTTTACATCGAGCCGACCCAGCTGTACCCGGCACCCAAGCCTACGGAGAAAATCCCGCAGAGCACTTTGAATGGCATCACCAGCTACTATGATCAGGCGCTGAAACGTGAAATGAGCAAATCACTACCGCTGGCCAGTGGCCCAGGCCCAGGGGTGATTGTGGTGCGGGCAGCCATCACTGCGGTCAGCAGCGAGACCGAGAGCCTGGCACCTTATGAGTACATTCCGGTAGCGCTGGTTGCGGCGGCTGTGAGCACGGCGTCGGGGATCCGTGATCAGGAAACCCAGTTGGCCACTGAGGCCGTGTTTATCGACGGGCAAAGTCAGGATGTGGTTGCCCAAGTGGTTCGCAAAGGCATCGGCAAGCCGTTGAGTAACGACAGCCAGGTGATGAGGGCCGATGACGTGAAAAAGGTCATCGATAGCTGGGCATCGGACATGCATCAGTCGTATTTGAAGCTGAAAAAGTAACCGCGCGGTACTTGTGGGAGCGAGCCTGCTCGCTCCCGTTGCTGCGCCTGCAACTATTTACCGAAAGTGACGTTGATCCCGGCAAACAGCGTGAACTGGGGCAGGTCGTCACCCTTGCGCTCCACAGTCCATTGCGGTTCAACGAAGGCGTTGAGAATGTTGCTTCCGGCTTTCCAGGCTTTGCCCACGCCCAAGCCGATGGGGATGTAGTGCGTGTTGCTTTTCAGGTCGTAGGTCCAGGTGCCTGTGGAGCGCAAGTACCAGCCCTTGGGCAGGTTGTGGATGATAAATGGCTGAAAGGTGGCGCTTTCAACATGCTGGCGGTCGCTGTCACCGGCGAACGAGCTTTGGTACTGCACCAACGCACCCAGCAGGCCGCGTGGTGAGGCGTCGATGGCAATAGCGGCCAGGCCGGCTTGCCACTTGCCGGTGCCCAGTTCGTCATGTTCGGCGGTTGGCGCGGTGATTTGCGGGCCGATGCCAAGCTGCACACCTTCGGTTTTGAGCAGGAATATATCGAACAGGTTGAGGTCGCCAATCCCGGTGCTGTAGCCGCTGTGGGGATTGGGCCGGGTACTGATCGGCAGCGTGACGCGCAGCAGTTGTGGTACGCCGATAAAGTCATTGGGCGCCACGGGCAGGGCGCCTCGCAACAGGGCGTCATTGGTGTGGATATTGCTGTCGTAGACCTGCGGCGTGTAATAGTCCTGAAGATTGATTCCCGGAGCGAGGCTCAGCGGGTTGTTGCTTTTGTTGGCGGTCTCGGCGTTATCGGCCAGTGCGTCAGCAGCAGGGCACAGAACAAGTGACAGCAACAATCCTGAGGCGAGGCGTGTGATGGGCATGGCAGTCCTGTTCCTTGGATACTGACCGTTAACGCTAGCAGTTGGCCTGTACACTGCGGGTATTTATGGCCGTTTTGAGTGCGGCTACACAGAAAGTTGCAGCCTGTATCGTTATGGCATGCAGTGGCGGCGGCTTTGTAGGAGCAATCTTTTTGTAATGGTAAACATGAGATTTTATGTTCAGCCCATAGGTCAGCCTGCCTGATTCATGTTTAACTTCGGCCTCTTCAACAACCTGTCAAAAAGGACATCGTTCATGGCTCAAGTGACGCTTAAAGGCAACCCTGTTCAAGTCAACGGCGAACTGCCTGCAGTAGGTTCCAAGGCGCCGGCGTTTTCGCTGGTTGCAGGTAATTTGTCCGATGTAACACTGGCGAGCTTTGCCGGTAAGCGTAAAGTGCTGAACATCTTCCCAAGCGTTGATACCCCGACTTGCGCGACCTCCGTGCGCACGTTCAACGCTCAGGCCAACGAACTGGCCAACACCGTTGTGCTGTGCATCTCGGCTGACCTGCCATTCGCCCAAGCACGCTTCTGCGGCGCTGAAGGTCTGGAAAACGTACAAAACCTGTCGACCCTGCGCGGCCGTGAGTTCATCGAGAACTACGGCGTGGCAATCGCAGATGGCCCGCTGGCTGGCCTGACTGCTCGCGCTGTCGTAGTACTGGACGAAAACGACAACGTGCTGCACAGCGAACTGGTTAAAGAAATCGCTGAAGAGCCAAACTACGAAGCAGCGCTGGCTGTTTTGAAGTAAGTCGTACCGCAAGACCAAAAGCGGCCTGGCACCCAAAGTGTCAGGCCGTTTTTTTGCGTTCTACTTTGTATTGATTGCAAAACTGTGGGAGCGAGCCTGCTCGCGAAGGTGGTTAACAAAGGCGAATGTTGCCGGAATTATGGCGGGGCTCTTGATATTTTCGCGAGCAGGCTCGCTCCACAATATGGACTCAGGTAATACCAAAAGGGGCTACAGAGGCTCTATAACGTAAATACCCGGTAAAGAACCTTTTCATAACGGTCTGCACTGCTTATCGTTCGGCTTCCTGAAAATTATCGCTCGCGCTAATGGTTGATCATTCCATGCAATCCTCTGTTTCCCACAAATCCCGTTTCTGGCTGTTTGGCCTGTTGGCCTTGCTGATCGTCGTTGGTCTGTGCTGGTGGCTATGGCCGTCCGCCTCGAAAAAGGCCGCGACCGATCAGCCTGCCGGGCACACCGGTCGCTCGGGGATGATGCGTCCCGGGTTTGGCGGTTCGACTCAGCCTGTGCCGGTTCGAGTGTCGCAAGTGACGCAGGGTGATTTTCCGGTGTACTTCAAGGCGCTGGGGACTGTGACGGCACTCAACACCATCAACGTGCGCAGTCGTGTGGCAGGGGAGTTGGTCAAGATCAACTTCAAGGAAGGGCAAATGGTCAAAGCTGGCGAACTGCTGGCTGAAATCGACCCGCGCAGCTATCAGAATGCGTTGCTGCAAGCCGAAGGCACGCTGCTGCAGAATCAGGCGCAACTGAAAAACGCTCAGGTCGATGTGCAGCGCTATCGCGGCCTGTACGCCGAAGACAGTATTGCCAAGCAAACCCTCGACACCGCCGAAGCATTGGTCAGCCAATATCAGGGCACGGTCAAGACCAATCAGGCTGCGGTCAACGATGCCAAGCTGAATCTGGAATTCACCAAAATCCGCGCCCCTATCGCTGGTCGTGTGGGCTTGCGCCAACTGGATGTCGGTAACCTGGTGGCGGCCAATGACACTACAGCGCTGGTGGTGATCACCCAGACCGAGCCGATCGTGGTCAGTTTCACCTTGCCCGAGACCAACCTGGCGCTGGTACTTGAGCGCTATCGCAGCGGCGCCAAAATGCCGGTGCAGGCCTGGAACCGTGGTGACACCAAAGAGCTGGCGGTGGGCGTATTGAGCAGCATCGACAACCAGATCGATATCACCACCGGCACCTTGAAGTTCAAGGCACTGTTCGAGAACCGCGATCAGGCGCTGTTCCCCAACCAGTTCGTCAATGTGCGCCTGTTGGCTGACACTCTGAAAAACGTGGTGCTGGCGCCGACGGCAGCCATTCAGTACGGCACCAACGGCTCGTTCGTGTACGCAATGGATGGCGACAACAAAGTCAAGATTCGCACCGTCAAAGTGGGCGTCACCGATGGCGACGTAACGGTGATCGAAGATGGCCTGGCACCGGGTGATCGTGTGGTGCTCGAAGGCACTGATCGCTTGCGCGATGGTGGCGCGGTGGAAGTGGTCAACGACAGCGTCGAAGTGCCTGCAACTGCAGCCGGGCAAGTGCTCGATGGCGGCTCTGACACCGATGCAGCCCCAGCCTCTGACAAAGCCAAGACCAAGGCCCGCGAATGAATCTGTCGCGGCTGTTTATCCTGCGCCCGGTCGCAACCACGCTGTGCATGCTGGCCATCGTGTTATCCGGGATCATCGCTTATCGCTTGCTGCCAGTGTCGGCCCTGCCTCAGGTCGACTACCCGACCATTCGCGTGATGACGCTGTATCCCGGAGCCAGCCCGGATGTCATGACCAGCGCCGTGACCGCGCCGCTTGAACGTCAGTTCGGGCAAATGCCGGGCCTGACGCAAATGGCCTCGACCAGTTCCGGTGGCGCATCGGTACTGACCCTGCGCTTTAATCTCGACATCAACATGGATGTGGCCGAGCAACAGGTGCAGGCCGCGATCAACGCTGCCAGCAACCTGCTGCCCAAGGATTTGCCGGCACCACCGGTGTACAACAAGGTCAACCCGGCGGATACCCCGGTGCTGACCCTGGCGATCACCTCCAAAACCATGCTGCTGCCCAAGCTCAATGATCTGGTCGATACGCGCATGGCGCAAAAGATTGCCCAGATCAGTGGCGTCGGCATGGTCAGTATCGCGGGCGGTCAGCGTCAGGCGGTGCGGATCAAGGTCAACCCCGAGGCACTGGCCGCCAATGGCCTGAACCTGGCGGATGTGCGCACCCTGATTGGCGCATCCAACGTCAATCAGCCCAAGGGTAACTTTGACGGCCCGACCCGGGTGTCGATGCTGGACGCTAACGACCAGCTGAAAACCCCCGAGGAATACGCCCAACTGATCCTCGCCTATAACAACGGTGCACCGTTGCGGCTCAAGGACGTGGCCGAAATTGTCGACGGTGCCGAGAACGAACGTCTCGCGGCCTGGGCCAACGAAAACCAGGCCGTATTGCTCAATATCCAGCGCCAGCCCGGTGCCAACGTGATTGAGGTAGTGGACCGGATCAAGGCGCTGTTGCCGAGCATCACCGACAACCTGCCGGCTGGCATCGACGTCACGGTGCTGACCGACCGTACGCAAACCATCCGCGCCTCGGTGCGTGATGTGCAGCACGAATTGCTGATCGCCATTGCGTTGGTAGTGATGGTGACATTCCTGTTTCTGCGCCGAGCCAGCGCTACCATCATCCCCTCGATTGCCGTACCGCTGTCGCTGGTGGGTACATTCGGGGTGATGTATCTGGCTGGCTTCTCGATCAACAACCTGACGCTGATGGCTCTGACCATTGCCACCGGTTTTGTGGTGGATGACGCCATCGTCATGCTGGAGAACATCTCGCGCTATATCGAGGAAGGCGACAGCCCGATGCAGGCGGCGCTCAAGGGCGCCAAACAGATCGGCTTCACCCTGATCTCGCTGACCCTGTCGCTGATTGCGGTATTGATCCCGCTGCTGTTTATGGCCGACGTGGTAGGGCGGTTGTTCCGCGAGTTTGCGATTACCCTGGCGGTGGCGATCCTGATCTCGCTGGTGGTCTCGTTGACCCTGACCCCGATGATGTGCGCCCGCCTGCTCAAGGCCGAACCCAAGCCCGAAGAACAGGGGCGCTTCTACCGCGCCAGCGGCGCCTTTATCGACTGGATGATCGCCGAATACGGGCGCATGTTGCAGTGGGTACTCAAGCACCAACCGCTGACCCTGCTGGTGGCCATCGGCACACTGGGCTTGACCGTATTCTTGTACATGGTGGTGCCCAAGGGGTTTTTCCCGGTGCAGGACACTGGGGTCATCCAGGGCATCTCCGAAGCGCCGCAATCGATTTCCTTCAGCGCCATGAGCCTGCGTCAGCAGGAGCTGGGCAAGATCATCCTGCAGGACCCGGATGTTGAAAGCCTGTCGTCGTATATCGGCGTGGACGGTGATAACCCGACGCTCAACAGCGGGCGCATGCTGATCAACCTCAAGCCCCACAGCGAGCGCAACGAAAGTGCCTCCGAGGTGATTGCACGTTTGCAACCGCAACTGGACAAGCTGACGGGGATTCGCCTGTTTATGCAGCCGGTGCAGGATTTAACCATCGAAGACCGCGTGAGCCGTACCCAGTACCAGTTCAGTCTGTCTTCACCGGATGCCGAGATGCTCAGCACCTGGAGCCAAAAACTGGTCACGGCGCTGTCCAACCAGCCTGAACTGGTCGATGTGGCCAGCGATCTGCAAGACAAGGGCTTGCAGGTGTATCTGGTGATTGACCGCGATGCCGCCTCGCGTCTTGGGGTATCGGTGGCCAATATCACCGACGCCTTGTATGACGCGTTTGGCCAGCGCCAGATCTCGACCATCTACACCCAAGCCAGCCAGTACCGTGTGGTATTGCAGGCCAAGGACGGCGAGAAAATTGGGCCGCAAGCCCTCGACCAGATCCACGTGAAAACCACCGATGGCGGCCAGGTACGGTTGTCGAGCCTGGCCAGGGTCGAAGAGCGTCAGGCGCAACTGGCTATTTCCCATATCGGCCAGTTCCCCTCGGTGATGGTCTCGTTCAACCTGGCTCCCGGTGTGGCACTGGGGCAGGCGGTCGAGCTGATTGATCAGGTGCAAAAAGATATCGGCATGCCGTTGGGGGTCAAAACCGAGTTCCAGGGCGCGGCGCAAGCGTTCCAGGCATCCCTGTCGAGCACCTTGCTGCTGATTCTTGCGGCGGTAGTGACCATGTATATCGTGCTCGGTGTGCTCTATGAGAGTTACATCCACCCGATCACAATCCTTTCAACCCTGCCGTCGGCGGCGGTCGGTGCCTTGCTGGCGTTGATCCTCAGCGGCAATGACCTGGGGATGATTGCGATTATTGGCATCATCCTGCTGATCGGTATCGTGAAGAAAAATGCGATCATGATGATCGACTTCGCGCTCGATGCTGAACGCAATCAGGGCATAGCGCCCGAGCAGGCAATTTATCAGGCTGCGCTGCTGCGCTTCCGACCGATTCTGATGACCACCCTGGCCGCGCTGTTCGGGGCGGTGCCGCTGATGCTGGCCACCGGTTCCGGGGCGGAATTACGTCAGCCATTGGGTCTGGTAATGGTCGGCGGTTTGCTGGTGAGCCAGGTACTGACCCTGTTTACAACTCCGGTGATCTACCTGTATTTCGATCGTCTGGGCCGCCGCTGGCGCGGTGCTCCTGCCCAGGCCAAGCAGGCGTCGCTATGAATCTGTCCGGCCCGTTTATCAAGCGCCCGGTAGCCACCATGCTCCTGAGCCTGGCAATCATGTTGCTGGGCGGTGTGAGCTTCGGTTTGCTGCCGGTGTCGCCGCTGCCGCAAATGGACTTCCCGGTGATCGTGGTCTCGGCCAGTTTGCCGGGAGCCAGCCCCGAGGTAATGGCGTCTACCGTGGCCACGCCGCTGGAGCGATCGTTCGGTGCGATTGCCGGGGTCAACACCATGAGCAGCAACTCGAGCCAGGGTTCGACCCGAGTGATTTTGCAGTTCGATCAGGACCGCGATATCAACGGTGCTGCGCGGGAAGTGCAAGCGGCGATCAACGCTTCGCGCAACCTGCTGCCCAGCGGCATGAAAAGCATGCCCACCTACAAAAAAATCAACCCGTCTCAAGCACCGATCATGGTGCTGTCGCTGACCTCCGAGGTGCTATCCAAGGGGCAGCTTTACGATCTGGCCTCGACCATCCTCTCGCAAAGCCTGTCTCAGGTGCCCGGTGTGGGCGAAGTGCAGATTGGCGGCAGCTCGCTGCCCGCCGTACGCATTGAGCTGGAGCCGCAGTTGCTCAACCAGTACGGCGTTTCGCTGGATGATGTGCGCAACACCATTGCCAATGCCAACGTTCGTCGCCCCAAGGGCGCGGTGTCCGACGGTGAGCGCAACTGGCAGATCCAGGCCAACGACCAGTTGGAAAAAGCCAAGGACTACGAGCCGCTGATCATCCGCTACCAGGATGGTGCGGCGCTGCGTCTGAGCCACGTAGCCAAGGTCAAGGACAGCGTTGAAGACCGCTACAACAGTGGTTTCTTCAATAACGATGCCGCGGTATTGCTGGTGGTCAACCGCCAGGCCGGGGCCAACATCATTGAAACCGTAAACGCGATCAAGGCCCAGTTGCCCGCGCTGCAGGCAGTGCTGCCAGCCAGCGTCCAGCTGAACCTGGCAATGGACCGCTCGCCGGTGATCAAGGCCACGCTGCACGAAGCCGAGATGACCCTGCTGATTGCCGTGGCGCTGGTGATTCTGGTGGTGTTCCTGTTTCTCGGCAATTTACGTGCGTCGCTGATCCCGACCCTGGCAGTGCCGGTTTCATTGGTCGGTACTTTCGCGATCATGTACCTGTACGGGTTCTCGCTGAACAACCTGTCGCTGATGGCTCTTATTCTGGCTACCGGGCTGGTGGTGGATGACGCCATCGTGGTGCTGGAGAACATCTCGCGGCATATCGATGCGGGAATTGCGCCGATGAAAGCGGCGTACCTGGGTGCCAAGGAAGTCGGTTTCACCTTGCTCTCGATGAACGTCTCGCTGGTGGCGGTGTTCCTGTCGATTCTGTTTATGGGCGGGATTGTCGAGAGCCTGTTTCGCGAGTTTTCCATCACCCTGGCAGCCTCGATAGTAGTGTCGCTGGTAGTGTCGCTGACCCTGACCCCGATGCTTTGTGCGCGTTGGCTTAAACCCCATGTGCCGGGCACCGAAAACGCCATGCAACGCTGGAGCATACGGCTTAACGAGCGCATGGTCAGCGGCTATGCCCGCAGCCTGGATTGGGTATTGCGGCACAAGCGGCTGACGCTGTTCAGCCTGCTGCTGACCATCGGCGTCAACGTTGCGTTGTATGTGGTGGTGCCCAAAACCTTTATGCCGCAGCAGGACACCGGGCAACTGATCGGTTTTGTTCGCGGTGATGATGGCCTGTCGTTCAGCGTGATGCAGCCGAAGATGGAAATCTTCCGCAAGGCGGTGCTGGCCGACCCTGCAGTCGAAAGCGTGGCCGGTTTTATTGGCGGCAACGGCGGCACCAACAACGCGTTCATGATCGTGCGCCTAAAGCCGATTTCAGAACGCAAGGTGTCGGCGCAAAAGGTCATTGAGCGCTTGCGCGAGAATATGCCGAAAGTGCCGGGCGGGCGGCTGATGCTGATGGCTGACCAGGACCTGCAGTTTGGCGGCGGGCGTGATCAGACCAGCTCGCAATACTCCTACATTCTGCAAAGCGGTGATCTCGCCCAATTGCGTATCTGGTACCCGAAAGTGGTGGCTGCGCTCAAGGCGTTGCCGGAACTGACCGCCATCGATGCCCGTGAAGGACGCGGTGCGCAACAAGTCACGCTGGTGGTCGACCGCGATCAGGCCAAGCGCTTGGGGGTGGACATGGACATGGTCACCGCGGTGCTCAATAACGCCTACAGCCAGCGACAGATTTCCACCATCTACGACAGCCTGAACCAATACCAGGTTGTGATGGAGGTCAACCCAAAGTACGCCCAGGACCCCGAAACCCTGAACCAGGTGCAGGTGATTACCGCCGATGGCCAGCGGATTCCGTTGTCGACGATTGCTCACTACGAAAACAGCCTGCAGAACGACCGTGTCTCGCACGAAGGCCAGTTCGCCTCGGAGTCTATCGCGTTTGATATGGCCCCCGGCGTGACCATGGAGCAGGGTACCGCAGCTATTGAACGGGCCATCGCCAAACTCGGTTTGCCGGAAGAAGTGATTGCGAAAATGGCCGGTACGGGCGATGCCTTCGCCGCCACGCAAAAAAGCCAGCCGTTCATGATTTTGGGTGCGCTGGTGGCGGTGTATCTGGTGCTGGGGATTTTGTATGAGAGTTATATCCATCCGTTGACCATTCTTTCGACCTTGCCGTCGGCCGGGGTGGGTGCGCTGTTGAGCATCTACCTCACAGGGGGTGAGTTCAGCCTGATCTCGCTGCTCGGTCTGTTTCTGCTGATCGGTGTGGTGAAGAAAAACGCGATCTTGATGATCGATCTGGCGCTGCAACTGGAACGCCACTCGGGCCTTGACCCGCAAGAGTCGATCCGCAGTGCGTGCCTGCAGCGTTTAAGGCCGATTCTGATGACTACTCTGGCGGCCATTCTCGGTGCCTTGCCGCTGATGCTGAGCAGCGCAGAAGGTGCTGAAATGCGCCAGCCGCTGGGTCTTACCATTATCGGCGGCCTGATTTTCAGCCAGATACTGACCCTTTACACCACCCCGGTGGTTTACCTCTATCTCGACCGTTTACGCCATCGTTTCAACAAGTGGCGTGGCGTGCGCACTGATGCTGCTCTGGAAACTCCGCTATGACCTCTCGTTTGCTTACCCTTGCCCCGGCTCTGTCGTCCCAACGTTGGCAGTTGGCCCGTGGCTCGCGCCTGCTGGGCCTGGCGCTGTCCGCTGTGTTGCTCAGTGCCTGTGCGATTGGTCCGGACTACCAGCGCCCGCAAACGTCGGCCCCGCTTGAGTACAAACAGGCCGCTGGCTGGACTCAGGCCAATCCGAGCGACTCCCTGGCCCGTGGCGCCTGGTGGGAGCTGTATGGCGACCAGCAGCTCAACGGGCTGGTTGAAAAACTCAACAGTTCCAACCAGACCATTGCGCAGTCCGAAGCCCAGTTTCGTCAGGCTCAGGCATTGGTGCGCAGTGCGCGTGGGGCTTTTTTGCCGAGCGCCGATTTGAGCGTGGGTAAAACCCGCTCCAGTCAGGGTACCGGCAGTTCCAATTCAAGTTTGACCAGCTCCAGCAGCGGCATTCGTGACACCTTGAACGCTCAGGTCGGGGTGAGCTGGGAAGCTGATGTGTGGGGCAAGTTGCGCCGAGGCCTTGAAGCCAACGAGGCGAGCGCCGAAGCCAGCTTGGCCGATTTGGCCGCGATGCGTCTGAGTCAGCAGTCGGAACTGGTACAGAATTACCTGCAATTACGGGTGATTGATGAGCAGAAACGCTTGTTGGAAGCCACGGTCGAGGCGTATCAGCGTTCATTGAAAATGAGCGAAAACCAGTACCGCGCGGGAATCTCCGGCAAGGATGCGGTGGCCCAGGCACAAACCCAGTTGCGCAATACCCAGGCCAACCTGATCGATCTGATCTGGCAACGAGCCCAGTTTGAAAACGCGATTGCGGTGCTTACCGGTCAGGCCCCGTCGGGCTTTAATCTGGCTGAAATCAAAGACGTGCCCAAGTTGCCGATGATCCCGGTCAACCTGCCTTCGCAATTGCTGGAGCGGCGTCCTGACATTGCCTCTGCAGAGCGCTCGGTGATCGCCGCCAACGCCAATATCGGCGTGGCCAAGGCGGCTTACTACCCGGATTTCAGCCTGAGCCTGTCGGGCGGCTACAGCAGCAGCCAGTATCAGGACTGGATCAGCGTGCCAAACCGCTTCTGGTCGGTGGGGCCGAAAATCTCGTTGCCGCTGTTCGATGGCGGTCAGCGTTCGGCCGAAGTCGATCGTAACGAGGCCGCGTATGACCAGACCGTGGCCAAGTATCGCCAAACCGTGCTTGACGGTTTGCGTGAAGTGGAAAACTACATGGTGCAATTGAAGGTGCTGGGCGATGAGTCGGTGGTGCAGGAGCAGGCACTGGAATCGGCCCGGGAGTCGTTGCGTCTGACCAACAACCAGTACAAGGCCGGGTTGATTGCCTATCTGGACGTAGTCTCGGTACAAACCACCGCCCTGACCACTGAGCGCAGCGTGCTCAACCTGTTGCAAAGCCGCCTGATTGCCAGCGTGCAGTTGATAGCGGCGCTGGGCGGCGGGTGGGATGGCAAGACCGACCTGAACGCCCAGGAACAATAAACCCTACCTTTGTGGGAACGAGCCTGCTCGCGATGCAGACAATGCGGTCTTGCAACAAACCGTGGTGATGCCTTCGCGAGCAGGCTAGCTCCCACAGGTCGAGCCTAGTAAAAACTGAACCTGTCCTTGCCCGTTTTTTTGGATTCATACAGCGCCTTGTCGGCATTGGCCAAAGCCTGGTTCAGGGTGTCTGTATCGGTAACCCGGGCCAGGCCAATACTGACGGTCACGGGATGCTCAGCGAGGTCCTCGCGCACCCGGCTACACAAGCTGTCCATCAGTGCTTCGACGTCGCTGCGCCTTACCCCTGACAGGTACACGGCAAACTCTTCCCCTCCCAATCGTGCGTACTCATGGTCAGCCATCACTGCCTTGATGCTGGCAGCGGTGCGCTTGAGCACTTCATCGCCGATATCATGGCCATATTGATCATTTACCTTCTTGAAGTTGTCGATGTCGATCATCGCCAGGTAGTGATCCTGCACCCGCGGCTGGGTCTGCAATGCATGACCTGCCTGGAGCATAAATGATCGGCGGTTGGGGATTTCGGTCAGGGCATCGACATAGGCCTGGACCGCCAGCCGCTTGGACATGATGTAGTTGTGCAACTTGACCCGACGCAATTTGAAAAAACTGTAAATCGTCACGCTGCACAAAAAAGCGCAGAAGCACAGAATCAACAGACCGCGCAGGTCCATGACCGACGCTTGGGTCATCAGAAAAGGATTAAGAGTCAGGCAAGTAATCGCGGCAACACCAAGGAATGCCCAGCGGCTCAGAGGCAGGATCGAGGCGTTGTAAAGGACGCTCGCGCAGGCGAGTGCCAGCCAGATGGGCTGTGTTTCGGCCGGCAGACCAAAGGTGACCAGGCGCAAACCCAGGGTAATGACCGCGACGAACATCACATTCAGCACGTCGAAATGCCGGTAATTGCGAATAAAGCCAAGGATGGTGGTGAGTGCTGCCATCACGCCAATAAACAGCAAGGACAGAGCCGTAAAACCCTGGCCGCCCTTGAAGCTGATAATCAGGTTGAACAGCAACCAGATGGCAATGCTGGTGATATAAGTCAGGCGGCAAAAATTGCGCAGTTTTTCGAAGTCGTGTTGAGCAAATTCGGCTTGCAAGGCAGGTGGCGCAGCTTGTTTGGAGATCTCTGATTCAATGGTTTTGAGCATTGCGCGCCTTGAACACTGTCGGATGACGGGCCCTGGGCAAACATGTGTTTAAACATCTTCTGCCCAGGTTACATAAGTAACCCTAGCAGGAGTTGGCTGCTTATCGAAGCGTGCCCGGCGTGCAGGTCAGCCATTGTGGGCGAATACTTCGCCGATACTGCGTTGACGCGCATATTGCTCGCTGGCTCGAATCAGCGCTTCAAGGTCTTCGGGGGTCACGTCTATAAAAGCATCCATTTGTTGCAGTGCGTTTTGCAAGTCTTCGGCGGTAATGTTCGGGTCCACGGGGGACTGGGCAGAGCTCGCCAGCGGGTTTGGTTCAGCCGGTTTTTTCGGGTAACCCACGCGGGTCAGATTGTTATAGGCCAACGCCGCGAGCAGCATGCACACCGCGCTGAGCATTACCGGGGCCAGCATGCCCCAGCCCAGGCTGGCGCTGTCCGGATCAGCCAACACCACCAGCAACGCCAGCGCCCCGGCAGGCGGGTGCAGGCAGCGCAGCAGGCACATGCACAGCAGGGCAATGCCGACTGCCAGGCAGGCGCTGTCCAGGCTACGTCCAAACACGTACACCACGCACAACGACACCACCGTTGCGCACAGGTAGCCGCCGACTATCGACCAGGGTTGCGCCAGTGCCCCTGAAGACACTGCAAACAGCAAAATGGCTGAAGCCCCCAGCGGGCCAATCAAATGCATGGCCACGGGCAGGCCGAAAAACAGACTGCATACCCAGACACTGAACAGCGTGCCAAGGGATACGCCAATGGCGGCGCGGCTCCATTCGGAGGGACGAGTGTTCGTAGCCGCAGGCAATAGGCGGCTGATCCAGCGGGTTTGCATGGTCAGGAAAATCCGGTTTTGAGGGCGAGGCAGATAAAAAAAGGCTTGGCGGGATTCCCGACAAGCCCTTGAAAATGTTCCTTCATTTGGGGGAGGAACGTGTGCAGTCTGCCCAGTGTAGAATCAATCCGCAAATGCATAATAATGCTGGTTAAGTGCATTATTTTTGATGTTTGCCGCCGTGAGCAGATAAGCGTCCGTACTGGCCGGGCTTGTCTGGCGCGAGTTTGCCCAATACGCGCTCATAAACCTCGTTGTTCAAGAGCCGCCGCTCGATAAAGCTGCGCGCGCCCGGGCTATTGGCCAGAGGGCCTTTTAGTACAATCAATGCATCGCGCAATTTCAGCAGTTTGCACAGTTCCAGCATGCAGGTATGCCCAGCGCAACTCTGGGGCTGCACACACGGTGTTTGCTCAGGGCAGGGGGCGGCATTGGCAATCAAGGCGTTACTCATCACGTTGAGCTCCATATATGAAGGGTATGGATGGATGCATGCAAGACGTTGTCGCCAATGCCCTGTAATGCGATACACGCGGTGACATATCGCCCATTTACTTGGCTTGTGATCTAGGTTTTGCGCCAGTGATTGTAAAGTGCCAAAACAGAGCAGTATTGTCAGGAAATACGCTGCTATGGATAAGATTTACGGAGAAGATTGTAGGTTTTTTCGATGTAACTGGTGAGGTATTAGAGGTCGTGGATTCACGCAGATATATGGATGTAAGCGCACTTTGTATGTAGTGGTTTCTTACTGACATTTACATCAGTGTTTAAAAGTGGAAATACTATATGCGCGCGCTGTCACCACCTGCCTCATGGGTGACCATAAGGCACTTTCGATTCCAGTAGATGCGTGGTTTCTAGTCGGCTTTGCCTTGCAGCCATCCTTCAAATGCGCTCTGGGCCGGTTCTTCCAGGCAGGGCGCGTAGTAAGCCAGATGCAAGTGTCTGTCGGCGTCAATCGTCAAAGTGGTGTGCTCAAACGAGATATTTCCAAATGAAGGAATATCAAAGTGCCTGATGCCTTGGCAGGGCCCCTGGATATCCTGTCTGTTCCACCAGTGTTTGAAGTCGGCACTGACTTTTTCGAGGCTGCGCACCAGCTCAGCAATATCGCTTTGTGCCGAAGCATGGGCAAAATCCCTGCGAAAACTGGAGAGCATTTGTATCGCTTGCTGCTCCCAGGAGCACAATAGCGAACGCATTTTCTCATCCGTAAAGAGCATCCACAGCAGGTTGCGTTGTTCTGCAGGTTTGTCTGCAAAGTTGAAGATTTTATCGGCGGCCGAGTTCCATGCCAGTACATCCCAGCGCAGATTGAGTACGTAAGCAGGGCGCAGAGGCATGTCTGCCATCAAACGATGGATGACTTTTGGCACGACACACCATGTTTGCGCCTGTTCTGCCGGTGCACGCTGGTAGGTCAGCAAGTAAAGGTGCCTGCGTTCCGTTGCATCAAGTTTCAAAACGCGGCAAAGGCTGTCGAGGAACGCCGGGGAAACCCCTATATCGCGGCCTTGCTCAAGCCACGTGTACCAGGTCAGGCCGACGCCGGCCAACGCGGCGACTTCCTCGCGCCGCAGGCCCGGCGTTCTTCTTCGCCCGCTAGCGGGTAAGCCTGCCTGTTCGGGTGAAATTCGTTCCCGGCGACTACGCAAAAATGCCGCCAGCTCCTCCCGGGTACGCTCCAGTGTCCTTGCCATTATCCAGTTGCTCCTAGTAACAGTATAAATGGTAGATATTGTAACAATTATTAGCATGCTAAAGAATTCGCCAAGTTGAGGGTGTGCGCAATGCATGCGCTGCCCTGATTTCGTCAAGGAGGATTCTCATGCACAGCACTACACCCTCATCGGTCTACTGGATTGCCCTCGGCGCTTTCGCGCTGGGCATGGCGTCCTTTGTTACGGCTGGCCTGGTACCCATGATTGAGCAGTCCTTTAGCGTATCTGTGGCAGCAGCGGCTCAATTGGTGACAGTGTTCGCTTTGGCGTATGGCATCGGGTCACCTGTGTGTGTTGCTCTTTTACCTGCGCACCGGCAGAGGTTCGGGTTGTTGTCCGCCCTAGGTTTTTTTGTTTTGGCTAATGTGGCCAGCACTGTCGTTGATGACTTTGCCGTGCTGCTGGTATGTCGTGCATTTGCCGGGCTTGGGGCCGGTGTTTATCTGGCAACCGGAATCACGGCTTGTGCGACGGTCTCTGAACCACACAGGCGCGGTCGAGCGATTGCTATCATCATGGCCGGAATGGCCAGTGGGACCGTTCTGGGTGTCCCTTTAAGCCTGCTGCTCGCTGAGCAGTCAGGGTGGCAGGCCGCTCTGTGGCTCATTGCCTTGCTAGGGGCTGGCTCATGGCTGGGATTGCTGATCAAACTACCCGATCTGCCTGCCGGGCCGCAGATGACAATCCGTAGCAAACTCCTGCTGCTGGAAAACAGAAAAGTGGTGAGCATCCTGATGGTCTCGCTGTTAGCCGCAGCGTCCAGTCTTGGGATGTATACCTTCATCGTCCCGTTTATAACTGATCCCAGTTATGCAAAAGTCGACAACGTGACCCCCTATCTCTGGGTCTGGGGTCTTGGTGGAGTCGCGGGAAGCTTCTTGATTGCTCCGCTGGTTGAGCGGACTGAGGGGCCAGTGCTGATATTTATCATCATGCTGGTGTTGACCGTTTCACTCTTGGCATTGCCAGTGGCCGCCGCCGTATCGCCCTGGTTGGCCATGATTCCTATAGCGATATGGGGTGGCGTGGGATGGGCCTTGCAGGTTCCCCAAAACAACGAATTGATCTCGGCGCGGGAGCGAAATGGCGATGGTAATTTGGCCGTTGCCTTGAACGAGTCTGCCCTTTACCTGGGAAGCGCAGCAGGTGCCGGTGCAGGAGGTTTTCTATTGCTGTTGAACATGCCAGGTTGGACGCTGGCGATCTGTGCCGGTGCAGTGGCGTTTCTTGGCACCGTTTTACAGTTCATGAATTTGCGCGCACATAAAACCCGACTTCCAGGACTCATCCAAAATGTCGAACACCGCTCGATCGATTGAAAAGTACATTTTTGCCAAGGATGCAAACCGGCCTGACCTTCTGCGCCAATCCTTCACTCCGGATGCAACCCTTGAAATGGTTGTGCATACAGGAACCATTTCATTTCCCCCTCAGGTCAGCGGCCGAGCAGGCATCGCTGATGTGCTGGTACGACGCTTTGGCCAGAGTTATGAAAACGTCTATACGTTCTGCCTGGGTGAACCTCCCTCGGCAGAGGCCGTTACCCATGACTGCAAATGGCTGGTGGGGATGTCTGTTAAAGAGACTGGCGAGCTGCGCATAGGGTGCGGCGAATATCACTGGTGTTTTGAACCGCAATCGGGGCTCGCAGAGCAACTGCGCATCACGATCGAACACATGCAGGTGTGTCCACCCCAGGAGTTGGAGCCGGTCATGAACTGGCTGCAAAGTCTCGATTATCCGTGGTGCTTGCCCGGCGAGATGATTGAGCGCGCCCCGCAGATCAGCTGCATGGCCCCGGTCATTGAGTACCTACAAGACTGAGTCTTGGCCCGCGGCCTGCACAATCCTAAAGCGGAACAGCTCCATACACACACCAGGTCTTTGCACCTGGTGTGCTCATTTTCAGCCTGGGCATTGAATTTCTTGCTATAAACGCACTCCATTAACCCCCGCCAGGCATGTTTTTCATCACTTTTCAGGTTTTGCTGGACAAATAGGTGTGTTTTCGGTTGCTGAGTCGATAAGTCGGCCTTAGACTGCCGCCCCTCGTAAATTGAGTGCCGGGTGGCGCTTGAAATAGATGGCACCTAACTGGTTGGGATGAAGAACGGTCAGGACGCTCCCTAATTCGCCTTAATGCACGTATTTTTTATAGAGAAATCAATGACAAAGGATAAGTTGCTGGCCATGCCGGCGGATGACTACATGAATGCCGAGCAACATGCTTTTTTCAGTGAGCTGTTGCAAAACATGAAGGTCGAAACCCACGCGCGTATTGAGCAGAACCGCATCGCGATCGAGAGCCTGGACACTCCGGCCGACCCTGCGGACGCCGCTTCGGTTGAGGAAGAGCGCACCTGGCTGGTGAACGCAATTGACCGCGACCAGCGCATGCTGCCTCAGTTGGAACAGGCTCTGGAACGTATCAAGGATGACAGCTTCGGCTGGTGCGATGACAGCGGCGATGCAATTGGCCTTAAGCGCCTGCTGATCAGCCCTACCACCAAGTACTGCATCGAAGCTCAAGAGCGTCACGAGCAAATCGACAAGCACCAGCGTCAGGCCTAAGCGCCTGACCTTGCCGGAGCCGCGCCATGCGGCTCCGGCAGCTTGACGGGTTCGCGGTCGTTCGTACTGCAGCCATACACCCCGCTGTAATCCCCGCTAAAATTTAAACTAGACGTTGAGCTGAATGTTCCGGTTGTGTCCCCTTATATTTGGCACGGCGTGTTTGCGCGAGGCTGAATTAATCGAGGACCAGTGTCATGAGACACTCAAACATTACGGGGCGCGTGCTGCGTGTCGGTATTTTTTTCGATGGTACGGCCAATAACGCGTTCAATATTCTGTCCGGGCAAGCCAGGCAGGCTCAAGGTCTGGTGGTCGATACCGGTAGCAGTTATGCCGGTGTGGCGACCAATATAGCCAAGCTGTACCAGTGCTACCCCGCGCAGAAGGCGTTTGATGGTAACGGCCAGGCGCTGGCCGCGCTGTATGTCAGTGGCATAGGCACTACCACGGGGGCAGCCGATACTGCTTTTCCAGGCCTGACCTACGGCCGTGGACGTACCGGAGTATTGGGCAAGGCCGATCAGGCCCAAGCACAGTTGATCGAGTGCCTGAGGCACTTTGTGAGCCTTGAGGCGCCTGGTTCGATTACACGTTTGCAACTGGATCTTTTTGGTTTCAGTCGCGGTGCGGCGGCGGCCCGGCACTTTGCCAATCAAGTGCACAGCATCGCATTTAAAACACAATTCCAACTGGCGCCCGAGTTTGAGTGCGAGATCCAGTTTGTGGGGCTGTTCGATACTGTCGCGGCGATGGGCGGGCTGGAGGACTTGGGGGATGTGGGTGACGAGGTCAACCCGGGCCTCAATCTGTACCTTGGGCCAAAATGCGCCCAGCAAGTGGTGCAATTGAATGCGCGTGATGAGCAGCGGCGCAATTTTTCGTTGAGTCGAATCGCGCCACAATGGCCGATGGATATTGCGGTGCCCGGTGCTCATGCCGATGTGGGCGGTGGCTATCCGGATGAAACGCAGGAACAGGTATTTTTGACCCGCAGGCAGAGCAATCTGGTCAGCCCGTCGACTTCGATCAAAGCCACTCAGACCTGGAAGTTGACACAGGCACAACTGCTGGCCTGGCAGGCCGAAGATCTGATTGACCCAAAGGACCCGGACGCCTTTTTAGAGATACGCACCCGCGAACAGCCCGAGGGCAGCCGCCAAGATCCCATGAAACGCGTACAGGCCGCAGTCTTTATGCAGCGTCGGGTTCAGGGGCAGCTGTCGCGGGTGTACCTGCGCATCATGCACGGGCTGGCATGCGAGCAGGGTGTGCCCTTCGGCAAATTGACCGATGCACAGGCCGGGCTACCCGATGAACTACTGCCTATCGCTGCGCAGCTTGAGGTTCAGGTGCGCCAGGGGCGCATTCGTTTGAGTGCTGGCGAAGAGCGTTTGCTGCGCCAGCGTTATGTCCATCAGTCGGCCAACTGGAATGCCAATGTGGGCGAAGGGCTTGGCGTGCTGGACAAGGCTTTCTTCAATATACCGCAAGAGGGCGGGCGCTCGGTGTACGAGCAGAAGGCACCGGTTTAAACCGGCGTGAGGGAGATATTGTTACCGCTGATGCAATGGATCTATGCATTACATAGCTTTTTCCGGCGGCGCTAACGCTCTAAGATGGCCGACATCGTTAGGTAACTAACTAAATAGGTGGAGTCACCATCATGTCTAACCAGGTTGATGTCGCCGTGATGATCGGCAGTGGTGTACCCGCTGGCTTGCGTGCCATGGGGCAGAAGGTCTGCTGGGTAGTACTGGTCAATGGTGAGCAGCGCGGTACGGCATTTTCCAGCCGCCCGGAGGCTGAAGAGTGTCAGGCAGCCTGGCTCGCGCAGCTGAACGCCGACCATTGCGCAATGCAGGTTCGGGCTCAGCGTGCTTGATATGGGCTCGGATGGCGCTAGTTGAAGGTGATCGGGATTTAAGCGTTGAGGGCGCCAGCGTCCACCGCAAGTTTTAGCTCTTGTGCAGAGCTTTTGGCTGCAGTTTCAGCTTGCTCGGCGGTCTTGAACCAGCGGTCTTTTTCGACCTGATGGTAGGTGACCGTTTTCAGCGGTGGCTTGGCCCGCATCACAATCACTGCCTGAAACTCACCGTCGACTTCTTTGGACTCGCCGCGGATAAAAAATTCGCCAATATCAAATTCCGTCACGTGTCACTTTCCCTTCGAGGTAATGAAGCCCAGACAACCCGGCGTCATGGGCCAGGTCGATTTTTTTGCAAGTATGGCAGTTGTTGCCTCTGAGCGGCGCAGTTAACTGAACCGGGCGACGAAAGCCCTGTTGAACAGGGCCCAAACGAAGTAAAAAAATCATCGAATACCTGACACAGAAGTGGATGTGTATACCCAACTTCAGGCCTGAGCCGTTAGAATGGCGCCCCGACGGTATTTTTTAGCCGGTTTTCACTGATGCAGGCCCGGCTTGACGCCCATCCATCTGCGGCGCTCGTTAGTCTTGTTGTTTTATGTCACTCCTGACTCTGGGTTGTATCCGGTTTTCTTATCAAGTGGGCTGAGGCCTTTTTTCTGCTGCCTGTCATTTGTTCTGGTAGCTCCACTTTTAGTTTCGAGGGTTTTTCGTTGGCAGTCAGCAATTTGGAAATGCATGCGTTGTTTGTTCTGGGTGATTTGCGGGCACGGTTGGTCAAACTGTTCCAGTCCCGTTTCGTGTACGTCACCGAGCAAACCGCAGAAGGTATTTACATCGCTGAAATCGATACTGAATCAGCGCTGGTGGTAGACGACAAACCGGGCCTTGGGCTCAAGGTCGGCGATCACTTTCGCGCAGCAGTCTTGCCCAGCCGAGAAGGTGGCAAGTTCGAAATAAAATTTCGTGACATCAAGATGACTGTCTACGGGATTGGTGAATACGCCTATGTCAGCTCGCCTCTGGGTGAAGGCATCGTGTTCAAGGAAGGCCAGACCGTGATGTTGATCTTCGCGGCCAAGGAACAGCTCACCGAAGGTTTGAGCAAAACCTTGAAAGCCGTGACCGCCAAAGCCGCCAAGTGGCCCAAGGGCGAGTTGACCTTCAAGGCCAGTAAAGAGTGACCCATTATTTGTAGCCGCTGCGCTCCTCAGTGACAGGGATACTTCAAGCGTGGGAGCGAGCCTGCTCGCTCCCACAAGGGGCTTGACCCGCAACAGAGTATCTACAACGCCGCAGGCCCTCCCTCAAACAGCCTAGCCCCTATGGACGATGTTCCGGGTGGCAGGCCGTTTGATTATCGTGATCACTTCTAACAAGTGTGCGAGGGACCGCGGGCATGGGCGCAATCGTCTTTTTATCTGCTGTGTGTGGCTGCTGATGACTGGCCCACTCAAGCTCTCGCCCATGCAGCGGTTTGTA
Organism: Pseudomonas fragi; assembly: GCF_025426255.1. GTDB lineage: Bacteria > Pseudomonadota > Gammaproteobacteria > Pseudomonadales > Pseudomonadaceae > Aquipseudomonas > Aquipseudomonas kulmbachensis. The sequence continues at coordinate 2,020,197 of NZ_CP104861.1, forward strand.
AGCAACTGCGCCGAGCTATTAATGGCGCAGCGTAAAGCCTTGCTCGGCTTTTTTCTGTTGGTGACCCTGGCTCTGGGCTACAGCGCCACCCAGGTACGGCTGGACCCCGGATTCAACAAACAGATCCCCGTGCGCCATGCCTACATGGTCAATTTTCTGGATTTCAGCCGGATCTTTACCGGCGCCAATCGCCTGCTGGTGAGCGTGCACTGGAAAGGCCAGGGCGATATCTACAACCCCGAATTCCTGCAGACCCTGCAACAGGTCACGGACGATGTGTTCTTTATTTCCGGGGTCAGCCGCCCCAGCGTGACCTCGCTGTTCACCCCCAACGTGCGCTATATCGAAATCACCGAAGACGGCTACGTCGGTGATCTGGTCGTGCCGCCGCAATACGCCGCAACCGCTGAAGACTTGCAGCAAGTACGCAGCAATGCCGCACGCTCGGGGCAGGTCGGCCGCTTGCTGGCCAATGATCTGAAATCGGCAATGGTGCGCGCCGACCTGCAGGACATTGATCCCAAGACCGGGCAGCCGGTGAGTTATGTGCAAATCGCCCAGCGCCTGGAAGATATCCGCGCCAAATACAGCAGCGCCGATATCGAAATCAACATTGTCGGCTTTGCCAAACTGGTAGGCGATGTGGTCGAGGGACTGAATACGGTAATGGGCTTTTTCGCCATTGCGTTCCTGATCACCGGGGCGTTGCTATGGGTGTATTCACGTTCGTTGCGCCTGACCCTGGTGGCGCTGTTTGTCGCCTTGCTGCCGGTGATCTGGTTGCTCGGTTTGCTGCCATTGCTGGGCCTGGGAATCGATCCGATGTCGATTCTGGTGCCGTTCCTGATTTTCTCGATTGGTGTATCCCACGCGGTGCAAATGACCAATGCCTGGAAGCAGGAAGTACTGGCGGGCAGTGACTCGGTGACAGCGGCGAAGGCGGCATTCAGCAAGATTTTTATCCCCGGTGCCCTGGCATTGCTGATGAACGCCCTGGGCTTCGGGGTCATCATGCTGATCGATATTCCCATCGTTCACGAACTGGGCGTCACGGCCTGCATCGGTGTGATGCTGATGATCATCACCAACAAAATCATGTTGCCGCTGATCATCGCTCATCTGCGCCTTGAGCCGCGCTTGATGAGGGCTCAGGCGCAGTTGTTGAACCAGCGCCACCCGCTGTGGTGGCGTCTGTCGGCGTTGGCCACGCCGGGGCCGGCACTTTGGGTGTTCGCCATCAGCCTGGTGCTGCTGGCGGTGGGTGCGATCAAGGCCCGTGAGCTGGCCACTGGCGATATCGGCTCGGGTGCGCCGGAACTGCGCGCCGATTCGCGCTACAACCAGGACAACCAGAAAATCATCAGCCATTACTCCATCGGCCTCGACGTGCTGTCGGTGTTTCTGACTATTCGTGATCGCAGCGAAGCCTGTCTGGACCCGGCCGTTATGCGGGCGGTGGAAACCTTCGATTTCAAGATGCGCGAAGTCCCCGGCGTGCAGTCGGTGCAAAGCGTGGCGGGCATGAGCAAGCAAGTGATTGCGGGTAACAACGAAGGTAACCCGCGCTGGGCGGCAATTCCAGGTTCAGCCCAGGGCTTGCAGCAGGGCGCCTATGCCTATTCGCCGGACTCGGGGCTGGTGACTGACGGCTGCCAGCAGATGCAAGTTCTGGTGTTTTTGACCGATCACGAAGGCACCACCGTGGCCCACGTGCTGGACGAAGCCAAACGCGTGATCGCCGGGATTCAGGTGCCGGGCGTGGAGTTCAAATTAGCCGGCGGCAATATCGGCGTCATGGCCGCGTCCAACGAAGCGGTCAAGCACGCCGAAGTAGTGATGCTCGCGGCGCTGTTCATCTCCGTGGCGCTGTTTTGCCTGCTGACCTTTCGCTCTCTGCGTGCAGTGCTGTGCATTCTGGTGCCGCTGGCGATCGTTGCCGTGCTGTGCAATGCGCTGATGGCATTGCTGGGCATCGGCCTCAAAGTGGCGACCCTGCCGGTGATGGCGCTGGGCGTGGGGGTAGGGGTGGACTACGGGATCTACCTGTACGAGCGCATCGAGCATGAAATGGCCGAGGGGCAAGACCTTCGTGAAGCCTTCTACCGCGCCATGTGCCAGCGCGGCACGGCGGCGGTGTTTACCGCGCTCACCATGTCACTGGGGGTGTGCACCTGGGTATTTGCGCCGCTCAAGTTCCAGGCCGATATGGGCCTGCTGCTGGCCTTCATGTTTATGGTCAACGTACTGGGCGCGATCTTCCTGCTCCCGGCGCTGGCCGCCTGGTTCAACTTCAGCAATCAACCCCATGCACAAAAATCTGTAGCCGCTGCCGCAGGCTGTGATCGGACGCGCAGCGTTCGTGAAGTTTGAATCTAATAACAACAAGGAGAACTCCATGCGACGTATCACTCATATGGGCGGCTGGCTGTCAGTCGCCCTCGTTTTGCACGGTTACAGCGGGCTGACTTTGGCCCAGGCCCCCGCCGATCAGATCGCCCGACTGGGCAAGGATTTGACCTGCGTCGGTGCCCAGAAGGAAGGCAATGCCGAAGGCACCATCCCGGCATTTGGCGGCCAATGGCTGGGTGCCGCGCCGGGGATGAAGTTCGAGGGCACGGGCAAGCATCCAATCGACCCCTATCCCAACGAAAAGCCGCTGTTTGTGATTACCGCGCAAAACCTGAGCCAGTACGGCGCGCACCTGTCCGAAGGGCAGAAAGCCTTGTTCAAGCTGTACCCACAGACCTTTCGCATGCCCATATACCCGTCGCACCGCGACTTCCGTTTCTCTGACACGGTGTGCAAGGCCACCCTGGAAAACGCTTCGGTGGCCAAGCTGGTCGACGACGGTGAAGGCGTAGTCGCACGCACCGGCGGGGTTGCCTTCCCGATTCCGCAAAACGGTATTGAACTGCTGAAAAATGCATCGCTGTTTACCGTGCGCGCCTGGACCGAGGAATACACTTCGGACAACGCCTATGTGCTCAAGGACGGAAATATCAACTGGGGGCGGGTGCACTCGCGCAACATGGCACCGGGGCTGGAACCGGGCAAAATTGGCGAGACTGTCGGCAACTCCTCGTTCTATCTCAACGAAACCCTGCTGCCCCAGCGCGACAAGGGCGAAATCAACACCGGCACCGAGTACTGGAACGACAAGACCGAGCCGCGCCAGAGCTGGCGCTACGACCCCGGCACACGCCGCGTTCGCCAGTCACCGGGTTACGGTTTTGATATGGCATTTCCAGGCTCGGGAGGCTCGATCACCGTCGACGAAGTGCGGATATTCAACGGCTCGGCCCAGCGCTATAACTGGAATATCGTCGGTAAAAAAGAGCTGTATATCCCCTATAACACTGCGCGGCTGCACGCCAGTGATCTGAAGTACGCCAGCATGTTGACCCCCGGTCATATCAGCCCGGACAACATGCGTTACGAATTGCACCGCGTGTGGGTACTCGAGGGTGTGCTCAAGCCCGGCAACCGCCATCTGTACGGCAAACGCACGATGTATATCGACGAAGACAGTTGGTTCCCGATCATGGGCGACAACTATGACAACCGTGGCGAGCTGTGGCGCACCTCGATGGTCAATTACTTCTACGCCCCGGAAACCCAGACCTGGCAGGCCGGTGTTGGCCTGTATCACGATCTGAACGCAGGCAGCTACCTGGCCTTCAACCTGATCAACGAACAACGTAACGGCTATGTGCTGAACAAAGGCGGTTTTGCTGCGGGTGACTTTGGTCCCGAAGCGGCACGCCGGGCCGGCAAGTAAACCTGTAACGCCCTGACTCCGCTTGGCGCTCTGCCACAGGCCCTGACCTGTGCGCAGAGCGCTGGGCGGAGCAAAAACAAGAATAAAAAGGAGCATGGCATGTTTAAGCAGTACACACGTTTTGTGGGCACCGGTTTGCTGTCGGGGCTCAGTACCCTGGCGCTGGCTGCTCCAACCATCGAGCTGGGCGAAGACACCACACTCGACTCATCACTGACCGTGAACTACACGGCTTCGATGCGAACCGAAAAGCCTGATCATGAATACCTCAACAACATCAACTACGACGATGCCACGCGCAACTTCAAGCGCGGCTCATTGATCAACAACCGGGTTAGCGTGTTTGGCGAGTTGATGCTCAAGCACGACAACCTCGGCGCGGTGGTGCGCGGCAGTCATTTCTATGACGAGGTCTACCACCAGCGCAACGACAACGACTCGCCAGACACGGTTAACAAAACCGGACGCTACAACGACTTCAGCCAGGACACGCGCAAACTCAGCGGGAGCAAGGCGCGGTTGCTGGATGCCTACGTGTATGGCGACTTCACCGTCAATGACGACCAGTACCTGTCGCTCAAGGCCGGTCGGCATCTGGTGGCGTGGGGCGAGAGCCTGTTCTGGCCCAACATCAGCCAGGGCCAGGCACCGGTAGACGCGACCAAGTTCAACGTGCCGGGAACCGAAGCCAAGGATGCTTATCTGCCGGTTGGGCAGCTATCGGGCTCCTGGTCGGTCAACGAAGATCTGGCCTTGCTCGGGTTCTACCAATACAAGTGGGAAGAGACCCAGCTAAACCCGGTGGGTGACTACTTTGGCAGCGACACCTTTGGCCCCGGAGCCGAGTTCTTTCGTCTGGCTCCGGGTGTGGTCAACAACCTGCCGGACTCGGCAGCTGTCGGTTATGGCGGCTCGGTCAAACCCGGCAACAGCGGTGAGTGGGGCCTTGGCACCCGCTACCGGCTGACGCAAAACACCGAGATTGGCCTGTTCCATTACCGCTACCACGACCGCGTGCCGTCGCTGTTTTTCGACTTTACCGGGCAGACCCACTATTCCTCGCTGAGCAAAGTGGGGGGCAACGGCAATGGCCCAAGCTACCAACTGGGCTACTTCGACAACATCAAGCTCACCGGCGTGAGTTTCACCACCAAGGCGGGTGATTCGGTGCAGTTTGCCGGTGACCTGAGCTATCGCGACGGCGCGGCGGTCTACCTGAGCAACGGCGCTCCGGCCCGTGGCCAGGTGTGGCAAGGCAACCTGAACGCGGTGTATATGATCGGGCCGACGTTTATGGCGCAACAGACCACGTTGATGACCGAAGTGGTGCACCAGCGAATTCAGGGTGTGGACGATCTGACCATTACCGGTGGCGGCGCGGGCACGGACGGCACCTTCAACAAATACGTGTATGACGGCCAGACCCGGGGCTCCAGCCTGTTGGGGATCGGTGCGTACTTCGATCACCCTAACGTGTTTAACGGCTGGGACTTGACCACCAAGGCCACCTGGACCCAGAACATCGATGGCAGCGCCTATTCCGGGCTGGGCCGTGCTGAAAAACGCCTGACACTGGGCGGCGATTTCAAATACCTGGGCAACTTTCAGTTGGGCCTGACCTACGTGGCGTATTTGAGTTCGGCAGATATTGCCCAGGGGCGGACCATGGCGGATCGGGACTATCTGTCGTTTAACGGCAAGTACACGTTCTGACCCGGATGTAGACCGGGCTGCCTAGTCGGACGCAGCCTCGCGCTGCTCGACAGCGGCTGTAGCCGCTGTCGAGCAGCGCGAGGCTGCGATTGGTCAGGCAGTTCTAACGCGCTTCGCGCGGCATCCCCAGTGCCCGTTCGGCAATGATGTTGCGCTGGATCTCATTGCTGCCGCCGTAAATAGTGTCTGCCCGGGTAAACAGGAACAGCGCCTGCAACCGCGTCAGCTCATAGGGCGCGCCTGCCAGCAATTCAGCTTCAGGCCCAAGCACATCCATCGCCAGCTTGCCCAACTCGACATGCCAGGTCGACCAGGCCAGCTTGTAGATCGTCGCTTCAGGGCGCAGGCTGCCATCCTGAACGCCGGACAACATGCGCAACGAGTTATAGCGCAACACCCGCAAGCCGCTCCATGCCTGGGCGATGCGTTGGCGCAGGACTGGGTCTTGCGCCGCGCCGTTGGTCTTGGCGATTCGCACCACTTCGTCCAGTTCATTCTGAAACTGCATTTGCTGGCCCAGGGTCGACACCCCACGCTCAAACCCGAGCAACGCCATGGCGATTTTCCAGCCGTCGCCGGGTTGGCCGATCAGGTTGTCTGCCGAAGCGCGTGCCTGATCAAAAAACACCTCGTTGAACTCACTGGTGCCGGTCAATTGCCGGATCGGTTGTACCCGGATACCCGGCTGGTCCATCTCGACCAGCAGAAACGACAGGCCACGATGGCCGACACTGCCCGGCTCGGTCCGTGCCAGCACAAAGCACCAGTCCGACTCATGGGCCAGCGAGGTCCAGACCTTTTGCCCGCTGATTAACCAGTGTCCGCTGGGGTCATCCAGGTTGGCCCGAGTCTTGATATTAGCCAGGTCCGAGCCGGCCCCCGGCTCGGAGTAGCCTTGGCACCAGAAGTGTTGCCCGGCCAGTATGGGTGGCAAAAAACGCAGTTGCTGCTCGCGGGTGCCGAAAGCGGCAATCGTCGGCCCGACCAGCCCTTCGCCAATATGTCCCATGCGTCCTGGACCTCCCGCCCGGGCATACTCCTCAAAGAAAATCACTTGCTGGTTGATACTCAGGCCACGACCACCATGCTCGGCAGCCCAGCCAGCACCGATCCAACGGCCTTGAGCCAGTTGCTGCTCCCAGAGCTTACGCAGCTCTGGAGAAAAGTCTTCATCCCCTGGACCACCACGAAAGCGCAGAGCGGCAAACTCGCCCGTCAGGTGCTGGTGCATCCACTGGGCTACCTGCTGGCGAAACTGCTCGTCTGCCGCGCTAAAGTCGATATTCATGTGCGCTCTCCGAAAATCTGTCTGGCCAATTGTTCGCGATGAAACGCCGGGGTGCCGAGCATCTGCTCACTGGCCCGTGCCCGCTTGAAGTACAGATGCGGGTCGTATTCCCAGGTGAAACCCACGCCGCCATGCAGCTGGATGGACTCTGCCGCGCACTGAAAAAAACCTTCGCTGGCGAAAATTTTTGCCGTGGCGCCAGCTTCACCCAGTTGTTGCCGGGCACTCGGATCACCGTCGATATTCAGGCACTCGTCGGCGATGCAGGCTGCGTAGTAACTGGCTGAGCGGGCGCATTCGATTGCCAGCATCAGGTCGGCACAGCGATGCTTGATTGCCTGAAAGCTGGCAATGCGACGGCCAAACTGCTCGCGCTGGCTGATGTAGCTCAAGGTGATGTCCAGCGACTGCTGAGCGCCACCGGTCTGTTCAGCCGCCAGGCCGATACAGGCGATATGCAGCACATCGCGCAGCATTGGCCAGCCCTGTCCGGGCTCGCTGAGCAACTGTTCGTCGTAGACGACCACGTCGGTCAAGGTGAGGGTGGCCAGGCGGCGAGTCTGGTCCAGTGTGGGTTGCCAATGGCGCTGGATCCCGGGTGTGTCGGCAGATATCGCAAACAAACGGATACCGGCTTCACCGACGCTCCCCGGGGTACGGGTGGCAATGATCAACAGATCGCAGTCGGCGCCGTCAATTACATAGCGATACTCGCCGTTGAGGCGATACCCACCTGAGTGGCTTTGCGCATACACCTGCACGCCGCTGTCGTCCCAGCGCGGCGCGCTGGTGAAAGCCAGGCTGGCGCGAATTTCCCCAGCGGCGATCAACGGCAGCCAGCGCTCCTTGAGTGGTTCATTGCGGCTAAGCAGCAGGGCAGGGGTGGCCAGGCTGCACGTGGCAAAAAATGGGCTTGGCAGCAGACGTCGGCCCAATTGTTCCTGTAACAGGCAGACCTCGACAAAGCCTAGCCCGAGCCCGCCATACACTTCGGGGATCGCCAGTGCTGGCCAATACAACTCCTGAGCCATTCGCGTCCATGTCTCGGCGTCGTACCCGCGCTCGCTGGCCATTGCCGTGCGCACGGCGCTGGAGCTGGCAACCTGGGTCAAAAAACGCTCGGCAGACGTTTGAATCATTCGCTGCTCGTCAGTCAGGGCAAGCTCCATGTAGGCCTCATCGTAGTCATACGGATCGAGGCACCAGCATGAAAGCGTGCAGCGCGGGTGCAATCCCTGAGCTGGACTAGTCCATATGAATACTTCGCGTCAGACTTCGGAGTCCCAGACGACGGTGATATTGCCCTTTGTACTTGCCTTGCGCGGACAACATTTCTTCAACATGCTGTTTTTTGATTTCGAAGTGCAAGGTGGACGGCTTGTTTTCAACCTAATGCGTGGACTTGAATAACTGCTCTGTCGTAACACCCAACTGTTTACGAGAAACTGCCGAGCCATTTTAGCCTGTTTTCGGCAAGGTGCCTGGACTGGTGTTTTCCAGAAGAAGCCATAACTGTTGGGTGAGTAAAACCCAACGCCGCTGTATACACAGTTCAAAGGAGGGGTGACCCCAGTTGCTCCCCATCAGCCAAGGCCGAGCACTATTTTTTGAGGTGGTCAGTGTTATGTTCACTTTAATACCGCGACTTAGGTCTGTTTGTATCTTTGCTGTTTAGGCTGCCCGGATTTTACGTGGCAGTTCAGATGCCATGGTATTTGGCGGTTTTCTGTTAACGTACCGGAGCTAGAGCATCAAATATGATCTGCACACTGCCGTAATACTCACCCGCCTTGAATCCGTCTTGAGGCTTGATCGCCTCGATTCGCAATGGGACTCTGGAACCGTTTCTTGCTTCGCTTTCGGGCACGATTACGGTGTTGATCGGTGTGAGCGGGTGGTTGTTTAAAATCACGCTAAGTTCGATCTCATCGCGCCCATTGGACAACGCTGGCTCATGACCCAAGCGTGCGGCGATGCCGCCGCTGGCGTTGCGCACATCGAATGATGCGCGCAAGGGGTGAAGAAACTCGCGGCCCAGATCCCAGTTCATTCGCTGCTCGCGTTCCAGAAATCCCGGATCCACGGGCAATACATAGAAATCCAGAGTCGGGATGCTGACACTGACTTCAAACGTGTGTTCTTCGCGTGCTGCAAATCCTGCCTGCATCCAGAGTGCCAAGCTTGCCGCGACAGCCAGGTATGAGATTTTGCAGGCAGGACGGTGCATTAGCCTTTAACCTCAATGATTTTTTGTTTATCGGCTTCGATCAGCATAAAGCGATAATGGCGACCGGGCTCTTTAATGAAACTGAATGTACGACCCGGCAAAATATGGTTTTTGGTGACAGGCTTGCAGTCTTGTAAATCCTTGCCCGAGCAATCCTTGAATTCATCGACCACGACCACGGTGTTGCCTTTGTTGTTGAGCGAGTACTTGCCTTTGCTGTCTTCGATACGCGTATCAATGTGGGTTGCCTTGGGGCGCACAAAAAATACCGTGCCATAGCCCGCCAATATATTGACCCCGGCAGACAGGGTCTTTTTGTAGTTGTCGGTTTGGTCCTGGTTCAAGGCAAATTCATCTTCTTTTTCAGGCACTACCGGGACAAAACGTACGCGAAAATAGCGCTCTTTATCGCGGTTGCCCATAAACAACAAACGTGAACCCTGGGTGCCTTTTGCGGGCACAATCAAGCGCGCCGGGCTGGCCATCAAACCGTCACGCACACTGCCTGCCTGGGTTTTTAGTGGCACTTCTTCACTTGAACCGTCTGCCTTGTAAACAATCTCCATGATCTTGATCCGCACAAATGCAGTGCTGGTGCCGCCATTGAATACACGCTTCAGATAGGTGCTTTTATCGCCGTCCATATAGTCATAGACGGTGCCGACATTAATGTTGGGGCCAGCAAGGGCACTGAGTGAAACCAGCCAAAGACCAATAATTGAATAGATGTGTTTCATTGTTTAATCTCACTGTGAATATAGGTGCAGTAAATAATGTGTATAGATTTGCTTTCTGGCTTTTTCACCCGGCTATTTGCGGGTTGTTCTTCATGTCTGCCAACGTATCGGGATGGCAACGTAAATCGCCGATTTGCAAAACGTCTTTCTCTTTTGTGGTGTTCTTGGCGTCAATCCGGAACTGGCACAGCAACTGGTCATCCTTGCGCACTTCCAGGGTTGGTGTGCGGGCATTCATTTCCATCGAGAAGAACCCGTCCACTTCGCTAATGCCCCGGCTGGCGTGGTTGATGATGTGATGGCCCTTGAGTGGGTCGCCTTTGGGGTCGAGCAAACGGCCGAGTACGGTTACGGTTTGCACCACACTGATGGTGCGATAGTCCACGCCGCCCTTGTTCAGGTGGTAGCGGCTGCGAGCGGGTTGAATGGTGGCAGCCGGGACGTCAGTCCCTTCAAAGTCGAAACTTACCGCGCTGTTTTTATACGCTGTGAGCGGGATAAAGTTGCGCCCCGGTCGCAGTATTGTGCTGCTGCCACTCAAGTCATCGGCGCGCAAGGTGATGCCGTCGACATCGGATTGCACATCGACAATCATGCCCGCGCCGCGACCACTGTATTCACTGGCCATCACCGCTTTACCGCCCCCGACTGCGACAGTGCTGTCCAGGTTCAGGCCACCGGTGAACTTGCCGTTATACGAGGAGCGTTGCACAAAGCCGTCGCCATTGAGCGTGTTGGTCTGGACGCTCGCGCGGCCGGACAAGCCGACACCGTAAGTGTCGGTGGTTGCCGTGGCCGAGACGCTTTGCAGCAGGTGATGTTTCAAGGTTTTGTTATAGGTCAGCGAGCCGTTGTTGTCGCGTCCACCGTCGCGGGAGCTGCGTGAACCGAGGCTGGCGGACCATTTTTCGCCCGGACCGCCAAGTGCCAGGCTGACAGATAAGTCGACCCCGCGGTTACGGTTGGCACCACTGCTCGAGCTGGCAGGTCGATCAAAGACCGATAGCCGCCAGTTGCCATCACTGCCGAACAAATGGGTCGTTTGCGCCCAACCCAAGTCAATACCATGGCCCTTGGTATAGCCATCCGCGTAAGAAAGACGGGCATTCAGGCTGTTTTTGGGGCTGAGACGGTGGTTCATCGAGATCGACGAATTGCTGTTCTGGCCAACATAAGCAGTGCGTTTGCGCAGGCGCGTACCATCCGCCAGGGTTTCGTAGGTGTTACGTGTGTCGAGCCAGCTACGGTTGTGATTGAACACCAGGCTGCCGGTGCCGTAGCTGTAAAGCGCGTTCACATCGACACCGGTGCCGTAGTTTTGGGTTTGATAGACGTTGGCGTACACGCTGGCGTTGTTGGCCAGCGTCCAGTCGACGGAGGTTCCCACTTGCATATTGCCTTTGACCTGACGCCCGGACAGGCCCAGCACCACGCGTGGATGCAGCAGGTAGTTGAGCGAGGCTCCGCCAGTCATGTCCCCCTTGGACTGATCTTCGAAGTTGCTCAAGAGTTTAGTCTCACGCCCGGCAAACAGGTTGTAGCGCCAGCGCTGATCGTGGTTGCGCCAGTTATTGGGCTTGTACACCAGTTCCGAAGTGGTACTGGTGGTCTTGCCGTCTTCGACAAGGCGCACTTCCACTTCATAAATACCGCCTGGCAGGGAGCGGGTATCGATGTTTTGCAGGCCAGCCTGTACGGGTTGCGTGTTGATCAGCAGGCCATTGCGGTAAATCTCTACCGCACCTTCACGGTTTGCCGTGATGTGGATGGGGTAAATGCTGGGTTTGGCCATGTCGATGGCCAGGCTGTCAGAGCTGCCGTACATCACGCCCAACGCGGTATCGGGGCTGGCGCCGAAGGTGCGAACCTGGCGGGTCAGGCCTTCGGAGCTGGGGGTGAAATAACCGAGGCGAAAAAAGCTGCCCTCGAACTCACGTTGGGTATAGGCCTCATGCACTGCATGATAAAACTTGGTGTCGTCCGGGCCACCAATACGTGACAGTTGCAGATTTATCCCTTGGGTCCAATTACCCAAGCTGCTGCTGGCTTCCAGGCCGAAGCGACCGTTGAGGTTTTCTTCCTGGCCGCCGTTGATATTCAGTTGATTGCGCACAATCAGGCCACGGCTGCCGTCTTCTGGCAGGTCGTAGTACATGCTCTGCTGGTTTTCACGCTCGGCGTTTTCAGTCAGCAGCGAGACCAGAGAGTTTTCAAGGTTGTAGTGAACTGCCAGCAATTGTTCGGGGCAGTTGGCAGAGCAGTTGCCCAGTTTGACGCCCTGTTTAAGGTAGTCAGACCATGTATCACGTTCGGCGACCGGGAGGGTGCTGCCGTCGTGGTTGGTAAAGTCAATAAGTGTTAATCGATCGTCACGGGAAAGTACGATCATTGCTTCGCCCAATAGTTGCCCATCGCGCTCGACTTGCACTGCCAATGGAACATCGAAAAAGTGTTCTTCAAAGTCCGCAGGCAAGCCTTTGGCCTGAGCCAATAAACTACGGGGCGTGGTGCCATTGGTTTCAGAGGCTGCAACTGCAGTTGTACCAATCAGAAGGGCAAGCGCCGCCGCGATGGGAGTCATCGGGAACATAATCGAAATACTCGATAGCAGGCAGTAAAGGTAGTAAGAAGCGTTCGGCCAGCCTGAACTGACCGAACGCGATACCTGTTGCGTTACATCAATTACAGGCCTGGATCAGAGGGTTGGCACGTTGTCGAATACAACGGTGTATGCGGCGCTGAAGTCGCCCGACACGCCATTGCCAGGCGCTGCAGGAGTGATTACCAGATCAGCCGAGGTGCCTGCAGTGGCTATAGTGCCGCTGGCGAGTACTTGCTGCGGAGCAGCAGTCAGTGTTGTACCGTTGAAGGTGGTGGTCAGTGCAATGTTGTTGGCGGCAGTACCATTGGACAGCGCGACTGGACCGCCATCGATATAGGCCTTGATCGAACCGGCGGTGTTCTTGATGTTGTATGACTGGCGCAGGGTAGACAACAGACCTGTTTGCAGGTTGTAGTTCATCACTTCGGCCCTGCCGAAGTCAGGGTTTACCGGCAAGACGTGGAACACTTCGGTTGGAATAGAAGCCGTGATGTTGATAGCGGTGGTGGCATCATTTGCAGCCCATGCACTTGAAGAACCGATAGCCAGGGTGACGAGGGAAGTTGCGATTGCTTTCTTGAACATGATTATTACCTGTTTATATGTGTTGAGGACGTGGTATTCCAGTCCTTCAGTGCTGAGCCGGAACTTTATAGTGGCCGGTTGTCGATGCGTTGAATGCTTGGCCGTCTGCAAGATTGTCTTGGTTATCTTGTGAAGTAGGTGGGCTGTCAAAGCGAGGAGAAGTATTGCTTGATCGCATTATGAATAACATAGCAAAGTCCTACTTGTTTTGTGGTTTTATGCCTTCAGTTTTGAAGGGGATTTCCTACGTCATGTAGCGCTGTGTTTTCTACTGCGAGGACTGATTATCACGTGATTGGCTGTTTCTACTTTAAAGGTCAAGCTGGAGGGGTACTTTTTCTATTTTTATGTAAGCCATATTTTCAGGTGTTGTGTGAGATGTATCTCTGCTCGCTGTGTGAGCTGTGCGTTATTTTGGGTGATAAGTTATGTCCATATTTGGTTTGTAAGTTGTATCTTTCCTATTTTGGCTCTTATCTGTTTCAGTAGTTGTACAACGGTGTTTTAGTCACAATTTGAGTTATGGTTTAAGTTCTATTTTTCGCTTTGGGATGTCAGAAAAATGAACGAGCATTATTCTCAAGCTACAGACGCAGATAAACCCACTATTGTGGTCAGGAACTCGGCCCGTGAGCGTGCTGCACGTAACCCCCGGATTTTTGCATCAGGTGATTTGAAATTGTTATTGCTGGAGTTGATTGGCGAACATCCTCGTCATGGCTATGACCTGATCCAGCAAATTGAAGGGTTGTTCGACGGCGCCTACAGCCCCAGCCCCGGGGTGATATACCCGGCCTTGGCCTTTCTTGAGGCCGGGAAACTGGTAGAAGTTGCTATTGAGGGTGATAAAAAAAATTACAGCATTACCGGGACGGGACGTTTATATCTCGGCCAACAGGCGGTCGCCCTTAATGGTGTGCATATGCGTATTGAAGTCAGCCGACGTTCGTTGTTGGGCCAGGAACGGCCGGCAGAGATTCATGAGGCGATGCACAACCTGCGTCACGCGCTGCAATTGCACCAGAGGTATTGGAGCCCGGTAGAGATCCAGCGCGTACATGATCTGCTCAACAACACTGCCAGAGCCATTGTGGATGGGGATGGATAACCAAGACTGGATACCCTGTAGCAGTTGACTCGCGAAGCGAGGCTACGTCCGGCTGCGTAGCAGTCGTAAAACCATTCAGTTTGGGTGTTTCAGATACATCGCGCTGACCGGGTTTGCGACTGCTGCGCAGCCGGACGTAGCCTCGTTCTACTCGTCAACTGCTACAGGGGGGTGCAGCTCCTGCAAGCTTTAGTCTCAACGGACGATGAGCCACCCCCGGCGCGTTCCCATACTGCTCCCATGCCTTTGCCAACCCGGGAGCACATGTGAACAGCGCAACTCATACCGCATTTCACACCAGTATCGACGCAGGCGTCGCTGAACTGGTGATCGACAGGCCGCCAGTCAATGCCCTCAACAGCCAGGAGTGGCTGGACCTGGCGCACACCCTCGAAGCGCTTGGCCTGGACCCTGAGGTGCGAGTGATCGTGATCCGGGCCGAAGGCCGCGGCTTTTGTGCAGGTGTCGATATCAAGGAACTGGACGCTCACCCGGAACTGATCGTCAAGGTCAACGCGGGCAACTACGCCACTTTCAAGGCTGTGCATCGCAACCCGGTGCCGGTCATCGTCGCAGTCCATGGCTTTGTGCTGGGTGGCGGGATTGGCATTACCGGTGCCGCCGATATTGTCGTGGCTTCCGACTGCGCCACCTTTGCCCTGCCGGAAGTCGACCGTGGCGCCATGGGCGGCGGTGCGCATTTGCAGCGTTTGTTTCCGGTGCAAAAAGTCCGCTATCTGTTCTTTACCGGCGACAAGATTGGCGCAGTTGAAGCGCAGCAGTACGGCTTTATCGAGCGCGTGGTGCCCCGTGAGCAACTGCGCGAAACCGCGCTGCAAATCGCTCACAAGATCGCAGCGAAAAGCCCGGCCATGATCCGCATCGCCAAAGAAGCGTTGAACGGCATCGAAGACGGCAACCTTGAAGACAAATACCGCTGGGAACAGGGCTTTACCCTGCAGGCCTATACCAGTGCGGACTCCGCCGAAACTCGCCGCGCGTTCGTTGAAAAACGCGACGCCAGGTTCTGAGGAGCCGACCATGGAACTGACTTACTCGCCCAAGCAAAAGGCCTTCCGTCAGGAGGTCCGGCAATGGCTGGCGGCGAACCTGCCGCCTGAGCCGCTGGCCAGCTACGATACCCGCGAAGGCTTTGAACAGCATCGCCAGTGGGAAGCCAAGTTGTTCGAAAGTCGCCTGTCGATGGTGATGTGGCCTACCGAGTTGGGTGGACGCGGCTGCGATCTGATTGAGTGGCTGATTTTCGAAGAAGAATATTACGGTGCTGGCGCGCCGATGCGGGTCAACCAGAACGGCCAGTTATTGCTCGGCCCGACCCTGATGGAGTTTGGCACCGAGGCACAGAAAAAACGCTTTCTGCCACGCATGGCGGCCAGCGCCGACATGTGGGCCCAAGGCTGGTCCGAACCCAACGCTGGTTCCGACATGGCCGCGATCACCAGCAAGGCCACCCGCGATGGCGACGGCTACCTGCTCAACGGCCAGAAAACCTGGTCGACCCGAGCCATCTTTGCCGATTGGTTGTTTGGCCTGTTTCGCAGCGATCCAGCTTCAAGCCGTCACCACGGATTGTCGTTTGTGATGGTGCCGCTCAACGCGCCGGGGGTCACAGTGCGCCCGATCAAGGCCTTGAACGGCAAGGATGCGTTCGCCGAAGTGTTCTTCGATGACGTGCGCATTCCCCTGGAAAATCGCATCGGCGATGAAGGGCAGGGCTGGCATGTGGCAATGGCCACCGCCGGTTTTGAGCGTGGTTTGCTACTGCGCTCCCCGGCGCGCTTTCAGTACACGGCGCGCAAGTTGGTGGAGTTGTACCAGGCCAACCGCGCCAGTGCCGACCGTGACTCGAGCTTGGGCGACGCGGTGTGCAAGGCTTGGATGGATGCGCAAGCCTACGCCTTGTCCGCCTATCACACCGTGGGCCGCCTGAGCCGTGGAGCGCAGATTGGCGCCGAGTCGAGCACCAACAAAATCATCTGGTCGGAACTCGATTTGCGCATGCACGAAACCGCCATGCGCATCCTGGGTGCCAGTGGCGAGTTGACCGGTAAATCGGCAGACGGCCACGACTGGCTGGAAGGTTTTCTGTTTGCTCAGGCCGGGCCCATCTACGCCGGTACTAACGAGATCCAGCGCAATATCATTGCCGAGCGCATGCTCGGTCTGCCGAAGTGAGGCCGGGGATGGACTTTACCTTTACCGATGACCAGCAAACTTTTCGCGAAGCCATCAGCCGCTTTTTGATGACCGAAGCCGCGCCGGAAATGCTTCGTGAAATCTGGGAAACCGACGTCGGCCGCTCTCCGGATTTGCGTAACAAGATTGCCGAGCAAGGCCTTACCGCGTTGTCGATTCCTGAGGCCTTTGGTGGCCTGGGCATGGACGATGTGGCCTGGGCCTTGATGACCCAGGAGCTAGGTTACTACGCCATTCCCGATTCGCTGGCCGACACCGCCTATGTTGCCAGCGCCCTGATCGCCGGCTTGCCCCACAGCGTTGCCCAGCGCGGCGAATGGCTGGAGCGCATTGCCGACGGCAGCTTGCGGGTCGCCATCGGCCACCCGGTCAATCCGCTGGTGGCTGACGCCGGTCATGCCGACCTGTTGCTGTTGGCCCACGGCGATGAAGTCCATGCAGTACCGCGTAGCCAGGTGGATGTGCAAGGGCACGGCAGCCTGGATGCCTCGCGCCGTCTGGCGCAGGTCAGCTGGCAACCGAGTGCTGCGACCCTGGTGGCGCAGGGCGAGCAGGGCCGCGAGCTGTGGGCGCAGACCCTCAACCGTGGCGCACTGTCGGTAGCTGGGCAACTGCTCGGGCTGGCTCAGCGCATGCTCGATCTGTCGGTGGACTACGCCGCCCAGCGCAAGCAGTTCGGCAAGCCGATCGGCAGTTTTCAGGCGGTCAAGCATCACCTGGCTGACGTCGCCACTCAGCTGGAATTCGCCAAACCGGTGCTGTACCGCGCCGCTTATGCCTTGGCGCACAACGAACCGAATGCCGGGGTGTGGGTGTCCCAAGCGCGTCTGGCCAGTTGCGAAGCCAGCTGGCTGGCGGCTCGCCACGGCATTCAGGTGCATGGCGCGATGGGTTACACCTGGGAAGTCGATCTGCAAATGTTTATGAAACGCGCCTGGGCACTGGACAACGCCTGGGGCGACCGTGCGCTGCACAAGACCCGTGTGGCCGAGTATGTATTGAGTGGCGCGGCGCCTTTGGGCCCCGGCTACACGTTTGAGGATTGACTGATGCCCGAAGCCTATATTGTGGACGCGTTGCGCAGCCCTACCGGCAAGCGCAAGGGTGGTCTGGCCCATGTCCATGCGATTGATCTGGGCGCCCATGTGCTCAAGGCGTTGGTAGAGCGTAACCAGATCCCGGCCGACGAATACGACGACGTGATCTTTGGCTGCGTTGATACCATCGGCTCTCAGGCAGGGGATATCGCCCGCACCAGCTGGCTGGCCGCCGGTTTGCCGCTCAACGTTCCCGGCACCACCATTGACCGCCAGTGCGGCTCATCGCAGCAGGCGCTGCACTTTGCCGCGCAAGCGGTGATGAGTGGTACCCAGGATGTGATCGCCGTCGGCGGTGTTCAGACCATGACCCAGATCCCGATTTCCTCGGCGATGCTGGCCGGCCAACCGCTGGGGTTCAGCGATCCGTTCTCGGGCAGCAAAGGCTGGAAAGCGCGTTTTGGCGACCAGCCAGTGAACCAGTTCTATGCCGCTCAGCGTATCGCCGATCACTGGAATATCAGCCGCCAGCAGATGGAAGCGTACGCTCTGGAAAGCCATCGCCGGGCACTGGATGCCATGGCCAGCCGCCGCTTCGTTAATGAAATTGTGCCCTGTGAAGGGGTGTGGGATGACGAAACTCCGCGCCATACCAGCCTGGCAAAAATGGCCGAGCTGGAACCGGTGTCCGCTGAATTCCCTTCGATCACTGCCGCCGTTTCCAGTCAGACCTGCGATGCCTCGGCCGCGATGTTGGTGGTTTCTGCTGCGGCACTCAAACGCTACAACCTGACGCCACGGGCGCGGATTCATCACCTCTCGGTAATGGGCGACGACCCGATCTGGCATCTCACCGCACCGATAGCCGCGACCCGGGCCGCACTGAAAAAAGCCGGCATGAGCATACGGGATATCGACCTGGTCGAGATCAACGAAGCCTTCGCCTCGGTAGTCATGGCCTGGGCCAAGGAGCTGGATTATGACCCGGCCAGGACCAATGCCAACGGCGGCGCCATTGCCCTTGGCCATCCACTGGGTGCCAGCGGGGCACGATTGATGACCAGCCTGCTTAACCAGCTTGAGCAAAGCGGTGGCCGCTATGGCTTGCAGACCATGTGCGAAGGCGGTGGGCAAGCCAACGTGACGATTATTGAGCGCCTCTAGGAGCATTGACATGGCAATTTGTGCAGCACGTACCGTGATTATTACGGGCGCAGGCGGTGGTCTGGGTCGGGCCTATGCGTTGGCTTTCGCCGGGCAGGGCGCCAATGTGGTGGTCAACGATATCCGCCGCGAAGCCGCTGAAGAAGTGGTGGCTGAAATTCGCGAGGCGGGCGGGCAGGCTATCGCCAACGCCGATGACATCACCACTATCGCCACCGCGCAAAACATCGTCGATGCGGCCCTGGCGGCATTTGGCGAAGTGCATGTGTTGGTCAACAACGCCGGGATCCTGCGCGACCGGATGTTTATCAGCCTTGGCGAAGATGACTGGGATGCCGTGATGCGCGTGCACCTGAAGGGGCATTTTTGTCTGGCCAATATCCTGGGCAAACGCTGGCGCGATCTGGCCAAGGCCGGTCAGCCGGTGGCTGCGCGAATCATCAACACCAGTTCCGGTGCAGGCTTGCAGGGCTCGGTGGGGCAGTCCAACTACAGCGCCGCCAAAGGCGGAATTGCCGCGTTGACCCTGGTGCAGGCGGCAGAGCTGGCGCGTTACGGCGTGACCGCCAATGCCTTGGCTCCGGCGGCGCGTACCTCGATGACCGAAAGCGCGATGCCGGACGTGGTGAAAAAGCCAGAAGACGGAGGCTTCGATGCCTGGGCCCCGGAAAACGTCGCACCGCTGGTGGTGTGGCTGGGCAGTACTTTGTCGGGACATGTGAGCGGGCAAATCATCGAAAGCCAGGGCGGGCGACTGTCCCTTGGCGATGGTTGGCGCACCGGCGTGACCCGCGACAAGGGCGCGCAATGGCAGCCCGAAGAAGTGGGTGTGGCCATGGCCCAGATTCTCGCCGAAGCCCCTGCACCGCAAAGGGTGTGGGGTAGCTGAAAGCACAGGGATACTTCAAGTGTGGGAGCGAGCCTGCTCGCGAAGTCATTCGCGAGCAGGCTCGCTCCCACAAGGGGCTTGACCCGGAACAGAGTATCTACAAGAAGCGGACTTAGCCGTTTGTTATACAGAGAGAATTCAACCATGAGACAAGCGCCCCCTTACGTACCCGGCCACCAGCTCCTGGCCGGCAAGTCGATTTTGATCACCGCCGCGGCTGGCGCAGGTATCGGTTATGCCGCGGCCAAACGCTGCGCCGAAGAAGGCTGCCGTGCCTTGATGATTTCCGATATCCACCCGCGTCGCCTCGAAGAGGCAGTCGAACGCCTCAAGGCTGAAACCGGGTTGCAGGCGGTATACGGGCAACTGTGCAATGTCACCGTCGAAGCCGATGTACAAGCCCTGGTCGCGGCGGCTGAAGAAGCCTTGGGCGGGGTCGATGTGCTGATCAATAACGCAGGCCTCGGCGGTCAGGTACGCCTTACCGAAATGACCGATCAACAGTGGTCCTCGGTGTTGGATATCACTCTCACCGGCACTATGCGCATGACCCGCGCCATGCTTCCACACATGGAGCGCCGTGGTGCCGGCGCCATCGTCAACAACGCCTCGGTACTGGGCTGGCGGGCGCAGAAAGAGCAGGCCCATTATGCCGCCGCCAAGGCCGGGGTCATGGCCCTGACCCGCTGCAGTGCGCTGGAAGCGGCCGAAAGCGGGGTACGAATCAACGCCGTGGCACCGTCCATTGCCTTGCACGAGTTCCTGAAAAAAGCCTCCAGCAGCGAACTGCTGGAACAACTCACCAGCCGCGAAGCCTTTGGCCGCGCCGCTGAGGTCTGGGAAGTGGCTAACGTCATGGTGTTCCTGGCCAGCGACTACGCCTCATACATGGTCGGCGAAGTGCTGCCTGTCAGCTCGCAACAAGCCTGAGGACCACCCCATGAGTACGTTATTCAGCAGCGCCGAGCAGTTGCTCGCAGCGCAGGGGCAAGACCTTGGCCGCACCGACTGGCTGGTGCTGACCCAGGAGCGGATCAACCTGTTTGCCGAGGCCACGGGCGATCACCAGTGGATTCATGTCGACCCGGAACGTGCGGCCAAGGGGCCGTTCGGTGCCTGTATTGCCCACGGCTACCTGACCCTGTCCCTGGCCAATCTGTTTATGCCGCAACTGATGCAGTTCGAAAATCTGGCCATGGGCGTCAACTACGGCAGTGACCGGTTGCGTTTCCCGGCAGCGGTCAAGGTCGGTTCGCGGGTGCGTGGGCATGGCCAGGTCGTGCAGGTCGAGGCACTCGGCCAGGCCTTGCAGGTAGTGGTGCGGATCAGCGTCGAAATCGAGGGCAGCGAGCGCCCCGGCTGTGTGGTGGACACCATCAGCCGCTACACCTTCAACCCTCTTGAGAAGTGAGCCTGAGCATGAATTTGAATGACGTTGTAATCGTCTCCACCGCCCGAACCGCCCTGACCAAATCCTTCCGTGGCTCGTTCAACGACACCGAAGCCCCGGTGCTGGGCGGCCATGTGGTACGTGCCGTGGTGGAGCGCGCGGGTATCGAGCCGGGTTCGGTGGAAGACGTGATCATGGGGGCAGCTGCGCAGCAGGGCACTCAGGGTTACAACATCGGGCGGTTGTGCGCCAACACCGGCGGTTTGCCCAACACCGTGCCGGGCATGGCGATTGATCGCATGTGTGCCTCGGGCCTGATGAGTATTGGCGTGGCGGCGAAAGGCATCATGACCGGGGAAATGTCGATTGCCGTGGCGGGTGGTGTCGAGTCGTTGTCGCTGACCCAGAACAAGTACAAAAACACTTACCGGGCACAATCCGAGGCGGTGCTTGAATGCATGCCGACGGCCTACATCCCGATGCTCGAAACCGCTGAAATCGTCGCTCGCCGCTACTCTATTAGCCGCGAAGTGCAGGACCAGTATTCCCTGCAAAGCCAGCAACGTACCGCCGCCGCCCAGGCCGCGGGTCTGTTCGCGGATGAAATCGTACCGCTGGCTGCGCGCAAGCTGTGCTTCGACAAGGAAGGCAAACCCAGTGGCTATCAGGATGTAATCGCGGACCGCGACGAGTGTAATCGCCCGTCCACCACCCTTGAGGATTTGGCGGCACTCAAACCCGTGTGGAAAGATGGCAAATGGGTGCAGCAGGGTGAGTTCATCACCGCGGGCAACGCTTCACAATTTTCCGATGGCGCCTCTGCCGTGTTGCTGATGAGCCGTGCCGAAGCCAAACAGCGCGGGATCGAAGCGTTGGGCGTGTATCGCGGGATTGCCGTGAGCGGTTGTGCGCCGGAAGAAATGGGCATTGGCCCGGTGTTCGCGATTCCCAAGCTGCTCAAGCGGTTTGGCCTGACCGTATCTGACATTGACCTGTGGGAGATCAACGAAGCATTCGCCTGCCAGGTGGTGTACTGCCGCGACTTCCTGCAGATACCCAACGACCGCCTGAACGTCAACGGCGGGGCGATTTCCATTGGTCATCCGTTTGGTATGTCGGGTGCGCGGATGGTGGGCCACAGCCTGCTCGAAGGCCGCCGCCGTGGCGCCCGCTTTGTTGTGGTTGCCATGTGCATCGGCGGCGGCATGGGCGCGGCGGGGTTGTTTGAGCTGAACTGACAGTTTTTGATACTGGTGGGAGCCGGGCAAAACCCGTAGCAGCTGCCGAAGGAACGAGGCTGCGTTCGGCGGCGAAGCCGTCGCAGAATCAGGCACTGCGGTCTGCCAGAAAAACCTTGCTCTCAGGGTTTACGACGGCTTCGCCGCCGAACGCAGCCTCGTTCCTGCGGCAGCGGCTACACGTTTGGATGCGCCACCGCGGACGCCATCTGCGGTATCGGCTTGCGCATCAGCGTCCCCACCACCAAAGCCCCGATCAGCCCCAGCACCCCCGCGACCCACAACACCAGGCTGAACCCGGTCACAAAGGCCCGGGTTGCCAGTGGCTCAATCTGGGCTTGTGCCGCCAGCGGCAATTGGCTCAAGGCTCCCTGCATATCCCCGGCCACCACCCGCGAAGCAATAAAGTGACTCTGCTCCAGCCATTGCCCGGCATCCTGCTGAAGGCTGGTCTGCAGGTTTTGCTCCGTGTGGCTGCCGAGCAAGGCGCCAAACACCCCAATCGCCAACACAATGGCGCTGAAGCGCATGGTGGTGCTCATGCCGGAGGCCATGCCCACACGGTCGCGGGGAACGCAGGCCATGATGTTTTTCTGGGTATCGCCATTGAGCAAGCCGGCCCCGGCACCTGTCACCGCCGTGGTCAGGGCAAAACTCAGGTAACCGCCATGGTCTACCGCCCAAGCGCTGAGCAAGTTGCCGCAACCGACCAAGGTCAAACCGGCAGCCATCATACTGGCCGGGCTGAAGCGCGACGCCAGGCGAGCGCCGATACGTGGGCAAATCAACATGGTCAAGGCAAACGGCAACATACCCAGGCCTGACGTGACTGCACTGAACCCCAAGCCGTTTTGCAAATAAAACGGCAGCAAGGTCATCATCACCTGAGCACAGCCCGCATAGGCAAACATGCCCAGCAGAGCGCCGATAAAACGCGGGTGGCGGAACAGTTGCAGGTCAATCATTGGGCGGCGCTGCATGGCTTCGATCATTACAAACAGGCCCAGCAGCAGCACCCCGGCACATATTCGGGCATAGGTCAGCGGGTGGTTCCAGCCAATGCGGTTGGCTTCGATCAAGCCCCAGATCAGGCACAGCAAGCTGGCGCTGAAGGCCAGGCTGCCCCAAGGGTCGAGCCGGGCCGATTGCGGGTCGCGAGACTCGGCAATGGCATGCCTGACCAGCAGCATCAGCAGCAAGCCAACCGGCAAGTTGAGATAGAAAATCCAGCGCCAGCCCAGGTACTCGGTGATCAGCCCGCCGAGGGTCGGTGCCGCCGTCATGGCCACGCCCATACACGCCCCCCAAAAGGCCCAGGCTTTGGCTCGTTCGACTTCGTCGTGGAAGGCATGCCCGATTGAGGCCAGCGCCGAGGTCAGTAGCAAGGCTGCTCCCACGCCTTTTACGGCGCGGGCGATTTCCAGTAACAGGCTGTTGGGTGCCGCGCCACAGCCGAGGGACGCGAGGATGAAAATGCTCAAGCCCCACAGCAGGGTACGCTTGCGCCCGAAGCGGTCGGCAATGCTCCCGGCAGGCAGCAACAAGGCGGCAAACGCCAGCATATAAGCGCTGACCACCCATTCGATATCGACAAAGCTGGCCCCCAGATCCCGGGCGATGCTCGGCAGGGTGACCGCGACAATATTGGTGTCGAGCACGATCAGCGAACAGACCCCGCTGGCGGTCAGCAGGGTCAGGCGTGGGCTTACAGTCTTCATGGACGCAACTCCCCGGCAAGCTCAGGCATTACTTTGCAGGCAATTAATTTTACGGGCATGCTCGGTTCCTCCAGTGTGGCGATGGCCACAGTGTAGGGCTGGGCGTTGGCTGGTTTGTTAGCTGACAGCCTGAACTTCATTACCTTTGAGCTAATGCTGCTATGGATATACGCCATTTCCGTTATTTCCTGGCCGTTGCCCAGCAACGCAACTTCACCCGTGCTGCCGAAGTACTGGGAATTGCGCCGCCAACCTTGACGCGGCAAATCCAGGATCTTGAACACGCCTTGGGCGTACGTCTGTTTGTGCGCCAGCAGCGTCAGGTCAGCCTGACTGAAGCGGGCCAGGCGTTATTGCCCGAGGCTGAGGCCACCGTGCGCCAGTTCGAGTTTGCCCAGCGCAATGCACAGCGGGCCGGGCGCGGCGAGACGGGCCATATCGAATTGGGATATGTAGCATCGGCCGTGTATTCGGGGGTGTTGCAGCAACAGGTGCAGGCATTTTCGAGTGCGTGTGCCGAGGTTAGCCTGAGCGTACGAGAGGCGCCGATGGCCGGCTTGCCTTCGATGGTTGCCGAAGGGCGCTTCGACCTGGGCTATGTGCGCTCTCCCATGACTTTGCCACAAGGTCTGGAAGCGATTCGTCTCAAGGCTGAGGGCTTTGTTTTGGCGCTGGCGGCTGACAGCTGGCTGGCGCGCCTTAAAAGCGTCAGCGCGGCGCATTTGCAAAACGAGACATTTATCTTGCCCGAGCAAATCAGCGGCACCTTGCACGTGGCTGCCCAAGGAGGTTACGCGCCCAGGCTGGGTGCCCAGCCGGGTGGCCTGGTGGCGGTGATCGCGCTGGTATCGTTGCGCCAAGGGGTGGCGGTAGTGCCGGCATCGGTGGTCGGTCATATCAGCCTGCCGAATGTACTCTACCGGCCGATCGAGGGTTGTGACGCGCAGTCATGGTTGTCGTTGATCCACCGCCGGTTCGAAAAGTCGGCGGTGGTGACGCGTTATATCGAACAGGTCAAGCGCTTCTGATTGGTCGAATCCAACTGCAGGATTTTGTCGTTTACATGGATGCGTCAGAACCTGGAAGCAGTACAATCGCGCCCCCTTACCGAGCATGGATGCTGTTCGGCACACGTTCACGAGAAGGTCCATGGTGTCTGCAACTTACTCTCCCTCGCTGGTTTTGATTTCCCTGTGTGTCGCCATTCTGGCGTCGTACACAGCCCTTGATCTGAGCGGCCGTATTGCCACGGCGCGAGGCCGCAGTGTGTACCTGTGGATCGGTGGCGGCGCACTGGCCATGGGCTTTGGTGTGTGGTCGATGCACTTTATCGGGATGCTCGCGCTGGAGTTGCCGCTGGAGTTGGGTTACGACCTGGGGCTTACTCTGTGGTCATTACTGGTGGCTATTCTGTCGTCCGGCTTTGCCTTGTGGCTGGTCAGCCAGCCGCGACTGCCTGCGCTGCAACTGTTGTTCGGTGCCTTGATCATGGGCTCGGGCATTAGCGCCATGCACTACAGCGGTATGGCCGCGTTGCGCATGCAGCCGGGGATTGATTACGACCCGACGCTGTTTGGCCTGTCGCTGCTGATTGCGGTGGGGGCTTCGGCAGCCGCGTTGTCGATTGCGTTTCATCTGCGCAAGCAAACCCCTTACGTGCGTCTGGTACGCGGCGGGGCGGCGGTGATCATGGGCCTGGCGATTGTCGGTATGCATTACACCGGCATGGCTGCGGCGAGTTTCCCCCCCGGCAGTTTTTGCGCTGCCGCCGTGGACGGTCTGAGTGGCAAGGGGCTGGATAATCTGGTGCTGGTGTCCAGCCTGGCCGTGTTGGTGATTGCGTTGCTGACCTCGGTTTTTGACGCCCGGCTCGATTCCCGCACTGCCGCTCTGGCGGACTCATTGACCCTGGCCAATGAAGAGCTGACCCAATTGGCACTGCACGACACCCTGACCGGACTGCCCAATCGCATCCTGTTGGCTGACCGTATCGCTCAGGCAATGAGCAAGGTGACGGAGCAGGGCGGGTGTTTCTCGCTGATGTTTATCGACCTCGACGGTTTTAAGCCGGTGAACGATGCCTTCGGTCATCATCTGGGCGACCGCTTGCTGCGTGAGGTGGCCTTGCGTTTGCGCGAGCAGTTGCGCAGCCAGGACACCCTGGCACGCATTGGCGGGGACGAGTTTGTATTGCTGGTGCGTTTGCTTGAGCCCGATGATGCGCCGCAAGTGGCTGCGCGGCAGGTCGGGCTGTTGTCCAAGGCATTCCGGGTCGACGATCATGACTTGCTGATTTCCGCGAGTGTCGGTATTGCGCTGTACCCTGGTAACGGCCTGACCGCCGAAGAGTTGCTGATGAACGCCGATGCGGCGATGTATCACGCCAAGGGCGCGGGCAAAAATGGCTACAGTTTTTTCGATGCCTCGATGAACATCAACGCCCGCAAGCAACTGCAATTGCTGCAAGACCTGCGTCAGGCTCTGGTGTTGCAACAGTTTTGCCTGCATTACCAACCCAAGTTCGACGCCAGCAATGGCCTGCCGGTAGGGGCTGAAGCCCTGCTGCGCTGGGAGCATCCGCAGCAGGGATTGCTGTTGCCAGAGCACTTTATCGCCCTCGCGGAAAAAACCGGCCTGATCATTCCCATTGGCGATTGGGTGCTCAACGAAGCCTGCCGCCAGATGCGTGTGTGGTTCGATCAGGGCTATAGCCACTGGCGTATCGCAGTCAACCTGTCGGCGCTGCAGTTCTGCCATTCGGGGCTGGTCGACAGTGTGGTCGCAACGCTGGAGCGGCACCAGTTGCCAGCCAACAGCTTGACCCTGGAAATCACCGAAACCACGGCCATGAGCGACGCCGATGCGAGCATGGTGGTGTTGCAGCGCCTGTCGCAGATGGGTGTTGACCTGTCTATTGATGATTTCGGTACCGGCTATTCCAGCCTGATGTACCTCAAACGTCTGCCCGCCAATGAATTGAAAATAGACCGTGGTTTTGTGCGTGATCTGGAGCATGACAGCGATGATGCTGCGATTGTTTCGGCCATTGTTGCACTGGGCCAGGCACTGGGCCTGCGAATTGTGGCCGAGGGCGTTGAAACCGATACCCAACAAAGCTTTTTGACCACGCTGGGCTGTGATGCCTTGCAGGGTTATCTGCTGGGCCAGCCGCTTCCGGCCAATCAGTTTATGGTCGATATTCATCGCGCAGAGGACCTGAGCGCTGGTAAACCGGCGGCGACCTGACAAATCAAACCCTTGACGGTTATGCTGGCGGCCAGATTTGAAATGTTGAGTGGGGAGCGTACTTTTATGGACAAAGTTATCGTGATCACCGGTGGCAGCCGTGGCATAGGCGCCGCAACAGCAGTACTGGCGGCGCAGCAGGGCTATCGAATTTGCATCAACTATCTGGCTGATGTTGCGGCTGCCCATGAAGTGCTGGCCCAGGTTCAGGCTTTGGGCGCAGAAGCTATTGCGGTGCGCGCCGATGTCAGCGACGAAGAGGAAATCATTCGTCTGTTTATCGAGGTTGACGAGCGGTTGGGGCCGGTCACGGCACTGGTCAACAACGCTGGCACCGTGGGGCTCAAGTCACGGGTCGACGAACTGTCCGAGTTGCGCATCATGCACACCCTGAAAACCAACGTGCTTGGCCCGATCTTGTGTGCCAAGCATGCCGTGCTGCGCATGTCGCCCCGCTACGGTGGGCAGGGCGGCAATATCGTCAATGTGTCATCGGTAGCGGCACGCTTGGGTTCGCCCGGCGAGTACGTCGACTACGCTGCCTCCAAGGGCGCGCTGGACACTTTCACCGTGGGCTTGTCCAAGGAACTGGCGGGCGAGGGGATTCGGGTCAACGCGGTGAGGCCAGGCTATATCTACACCGACTTCCACGCCTTGAGTGGCGATCCCGGGCGGGTCAGCAAACTTGAACCGATCATCCCCATGGGCCGGGGCGGGCGTGCTGAAGAAGTAGCCGAGGCGATTATCTGGCTGCTGTCGGACAAGGCTTCCTACACCACCGGCACCTTTCTGGATCTGGGCGGCGGTCGGTAAGATGTAAAAACTCTGTTCCAGGTCAAGCCTTTAGTGGGAGCGAGCCTGCTCGCGTATGATTTTCGCGAGCAGGCTCGCTCCCACGCTTGAAGGATCTTTGCCGCTGCCATCGTAAAACCTGACATCGCGTAGGGTCAGGCCGGAACGGGATTTAGCATGTGCTGGCGCTGCGCGCCAGATCGCAGCCTCGCTGCGCTCCTCAGCTGCTACACAGTGATTTACGACTTGCCATTTCACCTTTTGCGACGATAATGCGACTTATTGCTATTTAAGTCTGGTTATCTATCGTGCCTATCCCTGTGGACCCCAAAACCCTGCTGGCCAGCCTCTATCTCGACAATCATGCCTGGTTGCGCGGCTGGCTGTCGCGACAGGTGCGTTGCCCGCAGGATGCGGCCGATCTGACCCAGGACACTTTTCTGCGCGTTTTCGACGCTCAGCAACTGGAGCGCATCCAGGAGCCCCGCGCTTATCTGAGTACAGTTGCCCGCCGCTTGCTCTGTTCGCTGTGGCGGCGGCGCAAACTTGAACAATCCTATCTTGAGCAGTTGGCCGATCTGCCCCAAGGCTATGCGCCGTCCGCTGAAGATATAGCGCTGGTGCGCGAGGCGATTGAAGCCATTGATCGCGTGCTTGAAGGTTTACCGTCGCGGGTGAAACGGGCCTTTTTGCTCAATCGACTTGAAGGTATGCCCCAGCAAGCCATCGCTGACCAGTTGGGTGTCTCGTTGGCCACGGTTGAGCGTGACTTGCGCCGCGCCTTTATTCATTGCCTCTCGCAAACGGCGCCATCCCAATGAGTACAGCCAAGGTTGATTCGACCACCCGTGCCGCCATTGACTGGATGCTGCGCCTTGAGTCCGGGAGTGCCAGCCCTTCGGAGCGTCAGGTGTTCAAGGCCTGGCTGGCGCAAAGTCCAGAACATCTGGCCGCGTGGCAGCGGGTAGCCGGGGTATTGAAAGCTCCGGTGGCCGATTTGCAATCAGTGGAACGCCGCAGCCCCGGGCAATTGCAGGCTGCACGCCGAGCTCTGCTGAGCGGCACGTCGCCCTCAGGCAAAAATGCCTTGCGGGGCAGCCTGCTACTGTTGCTGCTCGGCTTGGGTGCGGCAGGCTTGGTGAATCGTGTAACGCCATTGACAGGCTTGATGGCCGATCAACACACCGGCACCGGTGAGCGCAAAACCATCGAACTGGCGGATGGCAGTCTTCTGACACTCAATGCCCGCAGCGCGGTCGATATCGAGTTCAGTAACGGCCAGCGGCGGGTACGGCTGCGCGAAGGGGAGTTGCAGGTGGACGTGGCCGCCGATGCCGGACGACCATTTGTGGTAGCCACGGCCCAAGGCCAGGTGCAGGCACTGGGGACGCGTTTCATGGTGCGCCAGGGCGCGGACGAAAGTCTGGCCAGCGTGCAGCAGCACAGCGTGCAACTGGACACGCTGGGGGGGCAGCAACGACGTATCGACACCGGTCAGGCGGTGGCATTCACGGCCAATCAGATAGACCCGCAAACCCCGACATCACGGAGCCAGGCCGATTGGCTCCAAGGCCGGGTCGAACTGCATGATGAGCCATTGTCGGCACTGGTCGAGGCGCTGCGGCCCTACCAGACCGGTGTGCTGCGCATCAGCCCCGAAGCGGCACGGGTGCGGGTGTTTGGGGTTTTTGCGCTGGACAACACCGCGCAAACCCTCAGCGCGCTGGCGCAAACCTTACCGATCAAGGTCACGCGTTACGGGCCATGGCTGACCCTGATTGATGTGAGTCGATAAAAACAACCGAATGCGAATTAATTGCAAATAGTGTGAGGGGAAACCCTTGCTCGTTGGTCAAGGTTACAACTGCCTACCTTGCAACGAGAAAGGACGCCCCATGCCGTACGCCCCGCTAAGACCTTGTCTGCTGGCCCTGACCATCACCCTGTGCCTTGCTGGCCACCCGCTGACTGCGGTGGCCGAGGCGATGCACCGTGAGCAAAGTACCACTCGTTTTTTTGATCTGCCTGCTGCGCCTTTGGGTGTGACCCTGAGCCGGATCGCCCGTGACAGCGACTTGACTCTGTCGGTCGCACCCGCCTTGCTGCAGGGCAAAAAATCCGCTCCGGTGAACGGCATGTATACCCCGCAACAGGCTGCCGAACACGCCTTGGTGGGCAGCGGCCTGGGCCTGAGTGTGACCGACAGCGGCGCGTTGAGTGTTTACCCGCAAGCCGAGGCGGGGGCGTTGAACCTGGGAGCAACCAATGTCTCGGCGTTGTTGGCCGAAGACGGTCGTGGTCACGTTGACGGCTTTGTCGCCACTCGTTCGGCGACGGCCACCAAAACCGACACGCCGATTCTGGAAATTCCGCAGACCATCAACGTGGTCACGGCTGATCAAGTGCAGGTGCAGGGCGCCCGCGACCTGACGCAAGCGCTGCGTTACACCCCGGGCCTGAGCACTAATGGCTACACCGACCGCAACACCATCGCGGACGAAATCACCAGCCGCGGCTTTGCCCCGACCTTGCTTTACCTCGATGGCGCGTATTTACCGTCGGCGGGCAGCTTGGGCGGCACTCCGCAAATCGATCCATACACCCTGGAACGTATCGAAGTGCTCAAGGGGCCGTCCTCGGTGTTGTATGGGCAGAACCAGCCAGGCGGCATGATCAATATGGTGTCCAAGCGCCCGAGCACTGAGGCCAAACATCAGATAAAGGTCGGCACTGGCAGTTTTGATCGCTACAACCTGGCCTTTGATTTCACTGGCCCGCTGGATGATGCAAAAACCCTTAGCTATCGGCTGATCGGTGTCGGCAACACCGGCAGCGAGCAGGTGGACCACACTGAAGATTCACGCCAGTTGCTGGCGCCAAGTTTTACCTGGACGCCCAACGACAACACTGAGCTGACGCTATACGCACAGGTGCAGCGTGATGATGCCCTGGCCGATTACCAGGCCTTGCCTGCGGTGGGCAGCCTGTACCGCAACTCGCAAGGCAACAAGATTGATCGCGACAAGTTTTTGGGCGACTCAAAGTGGAACGATTACAAGCGCGACCAGTATGTGCTCGGCTATCAGTTTTCCCATGCCTTCAACGAGGCGATGACTTATCGCCAGAGCCTGAGCTATATCGACGTCGACGACCGGTACAAGGGTTTTTACCTGAACCGTTTTGTCACCGCCCCGGATGGCGCGACAGACACCCACGCCAGCCGCACCAAGCTCGACTGGCGTCAGCAGAACAGCTCTTACACCTTCGACAACCATCTGCAGAGCGACTTTGTCACCGGGCCTTTGCAGCACACCTTGCTGGTGGGGCTGGACTACAGAAGTTTCATTCGCAAATATCAGGGCTACAACCTGTCCGGCAGTGAGATTCTCGACCTTTACGGTCCGGGAAACTACCGCACCGATGGCGTGCCGACCCTGACCACCCAGTGGGACAACCGGGTCAAACAAACCGGCCTGTATGTGCAGGACCAGATCAAGCTGGACAACTTTATCCTGACCATTGGCGGGCGCCAGGACTGGGCCAAGGTTGAAAACAATGACCTGCTGGCCAACACGCGGGAGCAGCAAAACGACAACAAGTTCACCGCTCGCGTGGGCCTGACCTATGTCACCTCGTTCGGTCTGGCGCCGTACATCAGCTACACCGAATCGTTCCTGCCGTCAGTGGGCACCTCGGCCCCGGCACGTGGCGCCAAGGCGTTCAAACCGATGACGGGCAAGCAGTATGAAGTGGGGGTCAAGTACCAGCCCAATGACACCAGTCTGCTCACGGCCTCGGTGTTCGAGATCACCCAGCAAAATGTCCTGACCGGCGATTTGCAGTATCTGGAGTACCAGGTCCAGGAAGGTGAAGTCAGATCGCGGGGCATTGAACTGGAAGGTAAAAGCCGCTTTAACAACGTCGACCTAATCGCCTCGCTGTCGTATCTGGATGTGTTCTACAGCAAGTCCAACTACAACAACCAAGGTAACCGAAGTGAAGCGCAATCGCCGTGGGCGGCGAGCGTCTGGGCCGACTATCACTTCACCGGGCAGGCGCTTGCGGGTGTGACCCTGGGCGGCGGTGCGCGTTACACCGGAAAAAACTTCGGCGACTCGGCCAACACCTTCAAGACCCCGTCATTTGTGATCTACGACGCCACGCTCAGCTATGACCTGGCGGCCCTTGATCCGAGCTTCAAGGGCGTCAGCACCAGCCTTAACGTGCAGAACCTGTTTGATCGCGAGTATGTGTCCTCGTGCAACTACAGCTTTGGCTGTTATTACGGGCAGCAGCGCACGGCGGCGCTGGAAGTCAAATACGATTGGTGATGACACTTTCACTCTTGTGGGAGCGGGCTTGCTCGCGATTGCATCACCACGGTTGGCCTGATTGGTCGCGCCGTTTGCATCGCGAGCAAGCCTGCTCCCACAGGTCTCTGTCGGTTTTTTGGTGCGGGTTCAACGACGCAATTTGAGTGCACTGGCCAGGCTGATGGCCAGTGGTAGGCGTGGCAACAGCGTGGCCTGGTAAGCATGGTAAAGATCCGGTTTGCCGGGCCAGATGTTCTCCGAAGGCAGGTTATCGATCCCCAGTTCGTGATGCCAACTGCCGTGCTGGCGGTCGATCATATGCAGGTCGATATAGTCCCAAAACTGTTGATACCAGACCTCGTATGGGTGCTCGTCGGTGCGTTGCAACAACGCAGCGGCCGCCGCTGATGCTTCGGCCAGGGTCCAGTGCAGGCGCTCGCGCACCACCGGCTGATTGTTCCAGTCCAGGGTGTAGACAATTCCGCTGCCGCCATCGACATTCCAGCCATGCAGGCACGCACTGCTGAACAGTTGGCGAGCGTCTTCCAGCAGCCACGCTGGCGCCGACAAACCGCGCTGTTTGCGGGCGGCTTCAAGGTGCAGCAACAAGCGCGCCCATTCGAAGGCGTGCCCCGGGGTTTTGCCGAAGGGGCGAAAGCCATCCGCCGGGTTGTCCCGGTTGTAGTCGGGCAACGGCTGCCAGTGGGCATCGAAATGCTCGACGGGCAGGTAGTCGGACTGCGCCGCATGTTGGTGAATAACCCGCTCGGCAATGCGCAAGGCGCGGTCCAGCCACAGGTCTTCGTCGAGCACATCGGCCAGGGCCAGAAAGGTTTCGGTGCCATGCATATTGCTGTTGGCTCCGCGATACGCCTCGCAGTCACTCCAGTCGCGGGCAAAGGACTCCAGCAGAGCCCCCTCGGCTTCGGACCAAAAACGCTCTTCAAGTACGCCAACAGCTTCGGCCAGCAACTCTGCTGCGCCCTGACGCCCGGCCACCACTGCCGAGCTGGCGGCCAGCGCTACAAACGCATGTAAATAGGCTGCTTTGCGGGTGTTGCCATCTTGCGCAGCGGGGCTGGAAAACCAGCCGCCATGCTCGGCGTCACGCAACGGGCCCGCCAATGCGGCCAAGCCGAGGTCGATCAGCGGAGCGCATCCCGGCAGGCCTTGAATGTGGGCCAGAGAAAAGCTGTGCACCATGCGTGCAGTGGTAACGGTGTCAGCCGTGGCATCATCCGGGCGCTGGCCAAATCGATCCAGCTGGGCGAAACCGAGCGGTACGCGGGCCGCTTTGGCGAAATCCACCAGTGCCCGGCCCTGTTCGTGCAACCACTGCTGATGGGGGGCGGATGTCAGCCAGCTTTCGTTGGTCCGGGTGAGGTCGGTCATGTGCCACCTGTATTGTTTTTGTCGTTATTCAGCGCTCGCAGACTAAGGGATTGGCCGCCCGGCTGAAAGCTTTCATCTCTGGGTATAGCTTAAATTTCCGGCACCCAGCGCTGCGACCAGTCGCTGTCCTGCTTGACGATTTCGCGCAGCAGTTCGATGCCTTGTTGCAAGGCCGCACTGTCTCGTTCGCGCGAGTACACCAGATAGGTCGGGTAGCTGAATTCGGGGGCCTTGGGTACACGCTCAAGGGCCCCGCTGTCCAGGTAGCTCTGCACCACGCGAGTGCGGAAGTAGCCGCTACCGCCGTTTTCCAGAATGTAATGCAGGGCTACCGGCCCCAGATTGAAACTGATGGCTGCCCGCGACTTGTCGGGAAGGGCGGCGTCATGCTGGCGGCGAAAGTCCTCGCCCCACTCGATGTACACATAAGGATCGGGTTGCCCCGGCCGACGAATCTGGATCAGTTTTTCTTCGAGCAACTGCTCCACCTGGACCCCGGGCCAATAGGCCGGTTGATAGACCAGTGCAGCGTCCAGCAAGCCCATTTCAACCTGGCGCAACAACTGCTCGGCATCGCTGATCTGGATGCGCAGGGCATGGGTGGTGAGGTGTTGGCGCAAGGCCTTGGCCCAGCTCAGGATCAGTGGGTTGCACAGGCTGACTTCGCCGCCGATGTGCAGCAACTGATCAAGACCTTCAGGGCGCGGCAGGTCGCGGCGGGCGGCCTCCCAGGTTTGCAGCAGTTGATTGGCGTATACCACAAAGGCTTCGCCCTCGGGGGTAAGCCGGGCGCCTGCGCGGTTACGGATAAACAGCGTGACGCCGAGCAGGCTTTCGAGCTTGTGCACCCGAGCAGTTACGGCGGTCTGGGTGACATGCAGTTTTTCAGCTGCGCCAACCAGGCTGCCATAGCGAACTATTTCAAGGAAGGTGCGAGCCAGGTCGAGGTCCATAAACACGCCAGTGTGCAAGAGGCCAGCAGTGTAAGGCTAATGCGTCAAAAACACATGAAACAACGACCTTTATTGGCACGCATCAATGTTTATTTCCTGCATCAGGCTAACGTCTCTCCCCTTGGCACAGGGTGGCAGTGATGTGCTGAGCAACGATACATAAAAAAAGGGATTACAGACATGGATGACTTGAAGCGACAGTACGACATTCAACCTTTGATGCAGACCGATATGTCCATTCTCATCAATGGCCAAACGGTTGACGCAGCTCTAGGAGAGACCGTACTCAGCGTATTGAACTCAGTCGGCATACGGCAATTGTCGCCCAATGATCACGGCCAGATAAATGGCGCTTATTGCGGTATGGGTGTGTGCTACTGCTGCCTGGTGAATATCGATGGCCGACACAAGCGTCGCGCCTGCCAGACGGTGGTGCAGCCCGGAATGCAGGTCGAGACCGGAACAAACCGGATCGCCGAGCAGGAGCTCGCGCTATGAATGCCAAACCGGTGATTGTCGGCGGCGGCCCGGCGGGTATGTCGGCTGCGATAGAGCTGGCAGAACACGGGGTGCACAGCACGTTGCTCGAAGAAGCTTCACGCCTGGGCGGCGTGGTCTATCGCGGACCTTTGCGCGACGGTGTCGAACTTGACTACCTGGGCGAGCGCTACAAGGACGCACTGCAAAAGCTGCACCGCGAATTTTCGGCCATTGCCCATTTTGTCGATGTGCGTCTCAACCATCGCGTGGTTGGCGGGCAAGGTGAACAATCTCTGCAAGTGCTGGACGACAGTGAGCAGTTGCAGCAAATCGGCTTCGAACAACTGGTGTTGTCCGCTGGCTGCCATGAACGCAGCGTGCCGTTCCCTGGCTGGACTACTGCGGGTGTAATCATGCTCGG
Organism: Pseudomonas fragi; assembly: GCF_025426255.1. Classification (GTDB taxonomy): domain Bacteria; phylum Pseudomonadota; class Gammaproteobacteria; order Pseudomonadales; family Pseudomonadaceae; genus Aquipseudomonas; species Aquipseudomonas kulmbachensis. The sequence continues at coordinate 2,055,485 of NZ_CP104861.1, forward strand.
TGGTCTGCAACTGCAGATCAAAAGTGGCGTGGTCAAGCCCAAGGGGCCGGCGCTGATCGCCGGTACAGGACCTTTGCTGATGCTGGTGGCCTGCCAGTTGCACGCGGCGGGTGTGGAAGTGGCCGGGGTATATGAGGCGTGCGAGTTTGGCCGGATTGCCAAGCAAAGCCTGGCACTGCTCAATCAGCCGCAGCTGTTTCTCGACGGTTTGAGCATGCTGGTTTACCTCAAGCGCCATGGCGTGGCCGTGCATTACGGTTGGGGTGTAGTGCAAGCAAGGGGCGAGGGTGAACTGAGCGAAGTGATCGTGGCCCCGTACTCCAGCACCTGGCTGGCCGATATGAACAAGGCGCAGGCGGTGCCAGCTCGCACCCTGGCGGTGGGCTACGGGTTTATTCCGCGGACTCAACTCAGCCAGCAGATGGGCCTTGAGCACGCTTATAACGTCGATGGTTATCTGGCGGTCAAAGCCAACAACTGGCAGCAGAGCAATCAGCGGTCAATCCACCTGGCCGGGGATGTCACCGGCATGCGCGGCGGTGAAGCGGCGATGCTCACCGGGCGCATTGCAGCGTTGTCGATTTTGCTGCAACGCGGGGTTTTGAGTGAAAAACAGGCGCTTGAGCAGCGCCGCGTGTACCAGTCCAGGCTCAACACTATCGTGCGCTTTCGTGGCGGCATTGACCGCTACACCCAGCGCGGCACGCGTCAGATCGAATTGCCGCAGGCGGACACGGTGGTGTGTCGTTGTGAAAATGTGACCCGTGCGGACATCGACCTGGCCCTGAGCCAGGGCGTGCAAGACATGGCCAGCCTGAAAATGCGCACCCGAATCAGCATGGGCGACTGCCAGGGCCGGATGTGCGTCGGCTATTGCAGCGATCGCCTGCGTGAAGCCACCGGGCGCAAGGATGTGGGCTGGTTGCGCCCGCGCTTTCCGCTGGAACCCGTACCGTTTTCGGCTTTTACCAATGCGTGCAAGGATGCCTGACATGATCAAGACTTATGATGTGGTGATTGCCGGTGGTGGTGTTATTGGCGCGTCCTGTGCCTACCACTTGTCTCGTCGCCAGGATCTGAAAATCGCCATGATCGACTGCAAGCGCCCCGGCAATGCCAGCCGCGCTTCGGCAGGTGGTTTGTGGGCTATCGGCGAGTCTGTAGGGCTGGGTTGCGGGGTGATTTTTTTCCGCATGATGTCTGCCGAACGCAAGCGCGAAGCACAGGGTTCGGCAGTAATTGTCGATTCCACCACGCCACATATCCTGCCTGATTGTTTTTTCGACTTTGCCCTGCAATCCAATGCGCTGTACCCCGGCTTGCACCAGGAGCTGCTGAAAAAGCACGGCATGGATTTCAAGTTCGAGCGCACCGGGCTCAAGTACGTGATTTATGACGATGAAGACCGACAGTATGCCGAGCATATCGTCGCCAACATTCCACACTTGGCCGATGAGGTCCGCTGGCTCGATCAGGCGGCCCTGCGCGAGTCGGAGCCGAGTGTCAGCCACGACGCGCAAGGTGCACTGGAATTTCTGTGCGATCACCAGGTGAGCCCGTTCCGTCTGACCGATGCTTACACCGAAGGGGCGCGGCAAAATGGCGTCGACCTGTACTTCAATACCAACGTCACTGAGGTGTTGCGTCAGGGCAGCAAGGTGATCGGCGTGCGCACGGATAACCATGGTGCATTCCACAGCAAAACCCTGATCAACGCTGCTGGCGCCTGGGCGGCAGACCTCAGCGTAATGGCCACCGACCTGAGCATCCCTGTGGCGCCGGTCAAAGGTCAGATTGTGCTGACTGAACGCATGCCCAAGTTACTCAACGGCTGCCTGACCACCAGTGATTGTTACCTGGCGCAAAAGGACAACGGCGAAATCCTGATTGGTAGTACCACGGAAGACAAAGGGTTTGACGTGAGCACCACCTTTCCTGAAATCACGGGGCTGGTGCAGGGCGCGATGCGGTGTATTCCTGAACTCAAGGACGTGAACCTCAAGCGTACCTGGGCCGGGCTGCGTCCGGGCTCGCCCGATGAGTTGCCGATTCTTGGACCAATGAAGGGGGTCGAGGGGTATTTGAATGCATGCGGTCACTTCCGTACCGGCATCCTGACCTCTGCGATAACCGGTGTGATGCTCGATGCGCTGGTACGAGATGAGCCGCTACCGCTGGATGTCACGCCGTTTCTGGCAGATCGTTTTGACTTGCAACCGGTGATGCGGAAAAAAGTCATGGGCGCATAAACGCCTCTGAAGGCTGTGGGAGCGAGCCTGTTCGCGATGTTTTTGAGGCCTTCGCGAGCAGGTTCGCTCCCACTGATGTTTTAGAAGGTGTATTTGGTGGTCAGCATCAGGTTGCGCGGTTCGCCGTAGTAAGTGGTGCTGAAGTTGCCCAGGCCTGACAGGTATTTTTTGTCGAATACGTTGTTGGCGTTGAGGTTGAATGTCAGGTGTTCGTTGTACTCGTAGCGGGTCATCAGGTTGACCAGCGCATAGCTCTGCTGCTCGATGATGTCGTAGTCAGATTTGGATTCGTTGTAGATCCTGCCGTAAAACGGGCTCTGCCAGTTTACGCCACCGCCCACGGTAACCTTGTTCATCACTCCCGGCAGGCGGTAGCTGGTGAACAGCCGTGCCACGTTTTCAGGCTTGGTAGTTTCCAGCGGGTAGCCATACAAACGGCCGCCATCTTCGGTTTTGGTCTGGGCGTAAGTGTAGCCGGCCATCACGTTCCAGTCGGGCATCAGCTCACCGGCCAGTTCAAGTTCGATGCCTTTGGTGGTCGCACCATCAACCGACTTGTAGTAGGTCTCGTTGGCTGCATCGATACCATCAACGACGGCCAGATTTTTCTGCTCGGTGCGAAAAATCGCTGCGGTGGCATTCAGGCGACCGTCGAAGTATTCACCCTTCAAACCGATTTCGTAGCTGTTGCCTTCGGTGGGGGCCAGGGTGGTTCCGGATTTGCTCCTCTCGGTGACCGGTTTGTAGATCGAGGTGTAACTGGCGTACGCCGAGTAGGTCTCGTTCAGGTCATACACCACACCGGCATACGGCGTGACTTTGCCGTGCTGCTTGGAGGTGGTTTTGTTGTCTGAAAATCTAGCGGACTGCACGTAGTATTTATAGGTGTCGTTGTACTGGTAGTCGCTCAGGCGACTGCCAAGGATCAGCGCCAAATCGTCGGTCGGTTTGAAGCGCGCAGCGATATAGGCGCTGTTCTGGTTTTGATTCTTTTCGTACTTGCCGTTTTTCGGGAAGTACGGTTTCGGGTAATCGCCGGACCAGTCAAAGATGCTGCCCGGGACCGCGCCGACCTGGGAGGCGTCAAAGGTCGCACCGGTTTGTCTGGACGACTGTGAAGTGGCGCCTACCACCAACTCATGTTCGCGGCCAAACAGGCTGAACGGGCCGGTAGCGTTGATATCAGCAGTGTTCTGTACGCGATGGCCTTCCCACTTGCCCCAGTAGAAGAACATACCTTTACCGGTGACCGGATCAGGCATGCCACCGCTGGCCGATGCCAGTTGAGTGTCGTGATCATTGGTTTGCTGGGTCAAGGTGCCTTTGACTTTCCAGTCGTTGGCAAAGCGGTGTTCAAGGGAGGCGAAGGTCGACTGTGCCTGAACGTCGCGACGGCTCCAGTCAGTGGCCGGGTTGAATGAGCGACTGAAATCGGTCTTGGTGTAGTTGGAGAAGTAGTACGGGTTACCGGTCCATGACGAGCCGCGTGGCTTGATGTTCTGGTAGTCCATGCCGAAGGTGAACAGGGTGTCCGGGGTCAGGTCGGCCTCGATGATGCCGTAGAACACATCATTCTTTTTCGAGGCGTGATCGCGGTATGAGTCGGCATCCTGATAGACCCCGACAAAGCGTCCACGCACGCTGCCGTCTTCATTCAACGGCCCGGAAATATCACCTTCGGTGCGGTAGTTGTCCCAGGAACCGGCGCTGGCAGTGACTGAGGCCTTGAATTCGCGGGTCGGTTTTTTACGGATCAGGTTCACCGTAGCCGATGGCTCGCCGGAGCCTGACAACAGACCAGTGGCGCCTTTGATGATATCGACGCGGTCATACAGAGCCATGTCGACCTTGGTCGCGCCTTCATCGAACACACCGTCATACTGCGTGTTGACGCCATCGTACTGGAAGTTGGTGATGGCATAGCCACGGGCCGAGTATTCCATGCGGTCGCTGTCGTAGGCCTGGGTGGAAATCCCCGGCGCGTTGCGCAACACATCGCCGATGCTTTGGGCAGCCTGGTCGTCCATTAGCTGACGGGTGATCACGGTAACGGTTTGCGGGGTTTCGCGGATCGACAACGGCAGTTTGGTCGAGCTGTTTGTGGCACCGGTGGTGTAGGAATGTGTGTCTTCGGTGGTCAGTGAACGGCCCATGCCCTCGCCGGAAATATTGGTCGCGCCAAGCTCCAGGCCTTTGCCTTGAGGTGCACTGAGAATCACCGTATCGCCATTGAGCTGATACGAAATGCCGCTGCCTTGCAGCAGGGATTCCAGTGCCTTGACCGGTTCCAGCGAACCGGACACGGAATGCGACTTGATGCCTTGAACCTGATCCGGGCTGTACAGGATTTGCAGGTTGGCTTGCTTGCCCAGTTCATTCAGCGCGCTGGCCAGTGACTGCGCCGGAATATTCAGGGCCACCGGAGCCGCCTGAGCAATGGATGAACCCAGTAATACCGAGGCCACAAAGGCGCTGGACAACAGGGTGCGGCGAACAGTCTGGCGCTGGGTAGCGATCGAAAGAGGGGTCCGGCTCAAGTTTGGTCGTTGCATTGCGTGCCTAGGCTCCAGAGAAGGAAAAATCTTTCTTGTTAATGGGAATAGTTATTAGACGCAGCACGATCAGGAAACCAGAAACAAGTTCCGCAATTAATTCGGATTATTTTTTCAGCTGTTGCGGGAGTCGCGGTGAGTTGTGTCAGGCGACATCCAGCGCGGTGCTGACTTTGCCGCTGTCCATGCGTACCAGTTGGTCGGCAACGTCGAAGTAACGGTCGTCGTGGGAAATCACGATGATGGTTTTGCCCAGGCGCTTAAGGTCCGGCAACAGCTCGGTGTAGAAAATGCGGCGGAAGGTGGGGTCCTGGTCGGCGGCCCATTCGTCAAATACCAGCACCGGGCGTTCTTCGAGCCAGGCATTGACCAGCGCCAGGCGCTTGCGTTGGCCGGTCGAGAGGTCGGTGGTGCTGAACTGACCGTCGGTGATACTGACCTTGTGCGAAATTTCCAGGCGCTTGAGGTATTGCTCGGCGTCCTGGGGGATTTTCATGTCGCCTTGCACCACGTCGTCGAACAGGTAGTAGTCGGCAAAAATGGTGGTGAACAACTGGCGGTAATCATCGCGGCTTTGGGCTGTGACGGGGCTGCCGTTCAGGCGGATTTCACCTTGCTGCGGTGCGTACAGGCCTAGCAGCAATTTGATCAGGGTAGTTTTGCCGCAACCGTTTTCACCGACGATAAACACAATATCGCCCTGCTTGATCTGCAGGTTGACCGGCCCCAAGTGGAACGGGGCACTGCCATCCACGGCTGGAAAAGTGTAATTGACGTCCAGCAGTTCCAGGCTATTTACCGTCTTGTCCTGTTCCCCCGGCTCGCTGAGCAGCAAGTGCGGTTCGGGTGAGTTGAATTGCTCGGACAAGTCGGCGATGCGCCGGAATGCGATTTGCGCACGGCTGATGATCGGCAGGGTGCTGATCAGATGCTCCAGCGGGCCTTTCATATACAGCAGCACCAGGACAAAACCACTGATAACGCCAGGATTATTGCTGGGCCACCAGGACTGCATGGCCAAGGCCAGGCCAATGACCACGAAGAACAGCATCGAGCCCAGGCTTTTGGCGATCACAAAGGTATTGATCGAGCGTACTTGGATGTCGCAGATTTTTTGCGCCGTGCGCGCAATGCCGCTGACGAACATACGCTGACGGCGTGGGCGATGGATGCGCAGTTCCTTGGCGCCCTCGGCAATTGCGTTGTAATGCTTTTGCAGTTCGTCCTCGGCTTCGCGGGCTTCGCTGAAGCCGTTGAGGCCGTAGCCACGGGCAATGTATTGAATGACGGTGCCGATCACGATTGCCACCAGCATCATCAAGAACATGGGCCACGACAGCATCGCCAGATAGCCCATGCAGCCCAGGGTCACGGTCAGGGAAATGGCCAGCGGCGCAAAGGCAAAGGCAAAATCACTGATGGTGTCGACATCGTGGGTCAGCACCGGGATCAGGCGGTGGCTGCGGTAGCGTTCGATTTGCGAAATCGGCGCCGAGAGTACTTTTTCGCCCAGCTCTTTGCGCAACCTGGCAATGATGTGCTGGCCGACGTAGTTGCTGCCAATATCCGAACAGATGCTACTGGCCAGTGCCAGCACGCAGAGCCCGGCGAACAGGGCGACCACCTGCTGTGTGAGGCCGCCTTCGGCATGCAGTGCGTTATTGATGGTTGCCAGCAATACCGTGACGCTTAACCCGCCGACCATCCCCAGCAATACGGACAGGCTGACGATCAGGCGAAACGGCTTGAGCAGGGTCAACAGTTCTCTCAGAACCCCGGGCGAGGTCCGGGGTGTAGCGGGCTGGCTCATAAACAAGAGTTCCTTGGATCAAGGGGAGGGCAGTCTCTTGTGAACGAGTGATTGGGTCGCGGATTTAGCGGCTGAGTGGTTACAGATCGCGCTCTACCCGGAACCCGATCCAGTCGCCACGGGTTTGCGGGTAAATATCGTTGCGGTTGCCCGAGCGGGAGAACACCGGCGCCTCACCCCAGTCGTTGCCGCGAATCTGGTGCAGTTCGCAGGTGCTGTCAGTGACCCAGGCGCTGCCGTCGGCGGGCGCACCGATGTAGTCGTTGTGCTTGCAGTCCGCCAGCCACTCATAAACGTTGCCGTGCATGTCGTATACGCCAAATGCGTTGGCCGGGTAGCTGCCCGCCGGTGAGGTGTAGCTGTAGCCATCGGCGGGGCCGTAGGTGTTGGCATGTTTGGCAATGCTGTATGCCTTGCCTTCATCCATCGGGAACGGGAAAGGCCCGGTAGACCCGGCCCGTGCAGCGTATTCACGGGTGGCCTCGCTGACCATGCGATACGGTTTGGCGGTTTTTTTGGAAATCCAGCTGACGTAGTTTTTGACGTCGTTAAAGTCCATGCACACCGCTGGTTGGCGCGGCCCTTGGGGATAGCGCGGTTTGCTGGCGATGCAGGCGCGCCCCGGGCGGTCGTCGCCATCGGCAATCGTGACTCCGGTCTCCTTGATATACGCATCGAACTCGCCCGCTGTGATCTGGAAGCGGCTGATGGCAATCGGTTTGCTGAAGGTCACGGTGTGCATCGGGCCTTCATCAGGTTCGCGCCCGACTTCATCTTGCGGTGTGCCCATGACGAAACTGCCAACGGGCAGTACCACCATTTCAGGGCAATGCTTGCAGTCCTTGAAGACCGTGCCCGGTGGTGCGGGTGGGTTGGCCTGGGCCAATGCGGGTATGGCACTGGAAAACAGGGCGGTGAGGGGCAAGTAATACAGTGGCTTCAACTTAAACATGGGCTGTGGTTTCACTTTAGTGAGTGGGTGCTGGCCTGGCGGCTTTTTGCACGGTGTCCCAGACGCGCAAAAAGTTGCCGCCCCAGAGTTTGGCTATGTCCGCCTCCGAGTAGCCGCGCTGCAGCAGCTCGGCGGTGACGTTGCGGGCCTCGCTGACATCCTTCCAGCCATCCAGGCCGCCGCCGTCGTTGAAGTCGGAACTGATACCGACATGGTCGATGCCGATCTTTTTCACCGCATAGTCGATCGCATCGCCGTAATCCTTGAGCGTGGCTTTGGGTTCTTGTTCGACGATGCTGTACAGGCCGCTGGCGTATTGGCCGAAGCGCTGTTCGGGCCACACGGTAATGATCGCGTCGCCGGGCATCAGGGCCATTTCCAGATTGCGCAGCGGCGGTAAATCGAACTGGCGGCGCAGGGTATTGAGTTTGTCCTGGCTGTCCTGGCTGAGCGGGCGCAGATAGGTGCCGAAACCCACAATCTGCACGACCCCGCCACTGTCTTTGATCAGTTGCATTTCCTTGTCACTGAGGTTGCGCGGTATGTCTACCAGGGCCCGTGGCGCTGAGTGCGAGGCCACCATTGGGGTGCGGCTGAGCTGGCTGACTTGCTCCAGGGCTTTGCTCGACATTTGCGACACGTCAATGATCACGCCCAGGTCGTTTAGCCGCTGCACGGCCTGTTTGCCGGTCGCGGAAAGGCCGTTGAGCGCATCCGGGGTGTCATTGAAAAAGGGCAAGGGGCGTGAGGAGTCGGCCCACTGGTTATTGCCCACATAGCTGAAGCCAAACATGCGCATGCCGCGCGCGGCCCATTGGTCGAGCTGGTTGAGGTCGTTACCCAGTGGATAGGCGTTGAGCATGCTGATGAAAATCGCAAATTTGCCCTCGCCGTGTAGTCGCCTGAAGTCATCCGGGGTGTAGGCAATTGCCACTTGATTGGGGAAGTCACGGACCATTGCACTGATGATTTGGTAGCGCGCCTCCTGTTCATTGCGCGCCGCTGCGACAAACCCGTCAGTTGGTCGATGCGGGGCGTTGGGCCCGTTCCAGATTTCCGGCCAGGCAAAGATCGTCAACGCAGCACCCGACAAGCGCCCCTTGGCCGTCTTCACCAGATCGAACTGGCCAGGGCCATCCTTGTCGGCTTCATTGCCTGCTGTACCAAACTCCAGTGGCACAGTGATATGGCTGTCGAAGGACAGGACCCGCGTTTGCAGCTCATCTGCTTGTTTGATGATGTTCAGCGGGTATCCCGCATTGCCTTTGTAGAAGCTGTCCCAGACCACAAACCCGCCACCGATGGCAGCGGCCAGCACTAGAGGAAGTCCGATCAACAGGGCTTTTTTTGCACGTGGTTTAGTCATTGCCTTCTCTGTAGGAATCCGCAGGCGCAGGGCCTTTGCTATCAGAAAAGAACGAGGAGCAAGGCCCGGAATTTAATCGGCAGTCTGGAATGGTGAATCGTTCTATGGGTAGAACGATGAGTGTCAAAAAATCAGACTACTCATATCCACGAATCGAATCTAAGCTTGTGACCATGATTTACAGGAGGTGCAACATGAAAAAGATTCTTGGTGTTTACGCAGCCCCCCGCCCTCATTGGGTAGGCGATGGTTTTCCGGTTCGCACTATGTTTTCGTACGACAGCATGGGCAAACACATCAGCCCGTTCCTGTTACTCGATTACGCCGGCCCCGCAGAGTTCTCGCCAACCACAGAACGTCGTGGTGTAGGTCAGCATCCGCATCGCGGGTTTGAAACCGTAACTATCGTCTACAAGGGCGAAGTCGAGCATCGCGATTCCACCGGTAACGGCGGGGTGATCGGGCCAGGTGATGTGCAGTGGATGACCGCCGCGTCGGGGATCCTGCATGAGGAGTTCCATTCCGAGGCGTTTGCCCGCAGTGGCGGCGCGCTGGAAATGGTTCAGTTGTGGGTCAACCTGCCAGCTCGGGACAAAATGTCCGCGCCGGGGTATCAGGCAATTGTGGATCAGGAAATTCCTGATCTCGCGCTGAAAGACCATGCCGGGCGTTTGCGGCTGATTGCCGGTGAGTTCGACGGCAAGCGCGGTCCGGCGCATACCTTTACGCCGATAGACGTGTGGGATATCCGCTTGAATGCAGGCAAGTCGACTACGCTCGATTTGCACCAAGGCCGCAACACCGCGTTGGTGGTGCTGCATGGCGCAGTTGAGGTCAATGGTCAGGAAGTGGTGCGTGAAGGGCAGTTGGCGCTGTTTGAACGCGACGGTACACAAATCCGTCTTGAGGCCAATAACGATGCGGTGCTGTTGATTTTGAGCGGCGAGCCGATCGACGAGCCAATCGTGGGGCACGGACCGTTTGTGATGAATACAGACGCCGAAATCCAGCAGGCATTTGTGGACTTCCAGTCGGGCAAATTTGGCCGGATGCCCGCGTAGACATAACGCACTAAACCGTAGCTCCAGGTCATGAATGTTCATGGCCTGGCCATTTGTATCTTCTTCCAGAGAGTGAAATCCCATGACAACTTCTTACAAACGTTTGGACAAGGACAATGCCGCCGTTTTGTTGGTGGATCACCAGGCGGGCTTGCTGTCGCTGGTAAGGGATATAGATCCGGACAAGTTCAAAAATAACGTGCTGGCGCTGGCCGATCTGGCCAAATACTTCAACTTGCCAACCATTTTGACCACCAGTTTCGAAACCGGCCCCAATGGCCCACTGGTGCCCGAGCTGAAGGCCTTGTTCCCGGAGGCGCCGTATATCGCTCGTCCCGGTCAGATCAATGCCTGGGATAACGAAGACTTCGTCAAGGCGGTCAAGGCCACCGGCAAGAAACAACTGATCATTGCTGGAGTCGTGACGGAAGTGTGTGTGGCGTTCCCGGCACTGTCCGCATTGGCTGAAGGCTTTGAGGTGTTTGTGGTGACGGATGCTTCCGGTACGTTTAACGAGATCACCCGGAATTCGGCCTGGGACCGGATGTCGTCTTCAGGGGCGCAATTGATGACCTGGTTCGGCCTGGCCTGTGAGCTGCATCGCGACTGGCGCAATGACGTTGAAGGCCTGGGTGCGTTGTTCTCCAACCACATCCCGGATTACCGCAACCTGATCACCAGCTACAGCACCTTGACCGCTGGCAAATAAACGATAGGTGCACGCGAACTCGGAGCAGTTGCCGAGGGCCGCAAGCGGCTACAGAGATACTTCAACCGTGGCAACGAGCCTGCTCGCGAGATCATTCGCGAGCAGGCTCGTTCCCATATGTGGCTTGGCCTGTAACAGAGTCGCTACAGGTTTTGAGCGATGCTCACACCCGCTCGAAAATCACCGCTATGCCTTGACCGCCGCCGATGCACATGGTCGCCAGTGCGTAGCGGCCCTGTATGCGGTGCAGTTCGTGGATGGCCTTGGTGGCGATGATCGCACCCGTGGCGCCTACCGGATGGCCAAGGGCAATCCCCGATCCGTTGGGGTTGACCTTGGCCGGGTCCATGTCCAGTTCCTGCATTACAGCGCACGCTTGGGCGGCGAAGGCGATATTGGCTTCGATAACGTCCATGTCTTCGATCTTCAATCCCGCCCGTTTCAGCGCCAGCCGCGTCGCTGGTATTGGCCCCAAACCCATCAGTTCAGGCTCTACCCCGGCATGGGCATAGGCCACGAGCCGCGCCATGGGCGCAAGGTTGCCAGCTTGAACCGCAGCGCCACTGGCCAATACCAGCGCCGCTGCACCGTCATTGAGCCCCGAGGCATTGCCTGCGGTCACGCTGCCGTCCTTTTTGAACGCCGGTTTCATCTGCGCCAGCTGTTCCAGGGTGGTGGCCCGTGGGTGTTCGTCCTGACTGAACAGCACGCTGCCTTTACGGCTGCGTACCTCGACTGCGGCGATCTGGCTGTTGAAGTAGCCCTGGGCGATGGCCCGGGCTGCACGCTGCTGATCTTCAAACGCCAAGGCATCCTGGGTCTGACGGCTGATGCTGTTGCGCTCGGCGATGTTCTCGGCGGTGATGCCCATATGAATGCCGTGGAACGGGTCGTGCAGAATGCCAAGCATGTAATCGAGCATCTGCGCATCTCCCATGCGCGCACCCCAGCGGGCTGCTGGCAGCAGGTACGGGCCGCGGCTCATGGCTTCGGCACCGGCGCCAATGGCGAACTCGGCGTCGCCGAGCATTAGCGTATGGGCGGCCGAAATAATCGCCTGCAAGCCCGAACCGCACAGGCGATTGACATTGTAGGCCGGGGTTTCCTTGGGAATCGCGGCGTTGATCGCGGCGACTCGCGCCAGATAGGCGTCCTGGGGCTCGGTCGGGATCACGTTGCCCATTACCACGTGGCCGATGCGCTTCGGGTCGACCTTGCTTGTCAGCAGCGCAGCTTTTAGCGCGGTGGTAGCCAGATCGGCCAAGGGTACGTCCCTGAGTGCACCACCAAAGGTGCCGATGGCCGTGCGCTGGGCGCTGAGGATGAATATTTCAGAAGCTTGCATGGCGGGTCCTTATTGTTTTATTGGGCCAAATGAGCGGGATTATTTCACCAGAATACGGGGTTGTGAGTCGTCCGTTTGAGGTGCAAGCGTATCGACCTGGCTATCGAGCAGTGTCATGAAAGCATGGGCGGCATTGGACAAGGTGCGTTCGGTATGCACGATGTAACCCAACTGCCGGGTCAACTGGATACCGGGCAAGGTGATCGAGGCCACTTGTTCGTCAAGCATGGTGCGCGGCAGCACGCTCCAGGCCAGGCCAATGGAGACCATCATCTTGATGGTCTCCAGGTAGTTGGTGCTCATGGCGATATTGGGCGTCAGGCCCTGGGCTTCAAACAGGCGATGGACAATATGGTGGGTAAAGGTGTTGCCGCCGGGGAACACTGCCGGATGGCGCGCAATATCGGCCATGCTGACGGCCTTTTGCCGGGTCAGGCTGTGCTCCGGGGCGACCACGAAATCCAGCGGGTCGTCCCATACCGGCACGGCACGGATCAGCGAGTGAGGCTCAGGCGCCAGGGTGATCACAGCCAGTTCGGCGCGGCCATGCAGAATTTCGTCGTAGGCTACTTCTGAATCGAGAAACTGGATATCCAGCGCGACCTTGGGGTAAGTGCGGGTGAATTCACGCAGTAAAGGTGGCAAACGGTGTAGGCCGATGTGATGACTGGTGGCCAGAGTCAGGCGCCCGCTGACCTCGCCATTGAGGTTGTTCAGCGCCCGGCGGGTGTCATCCAGAACGTTGAGAATCTGATAGGCCCGCGGCAGCAAGGCTCGGCCCGCCTCGGTCAGGCTGACCTCACGCCCCAGCCGGTCGAACAGCCGGAGCTTGAGTTGCTGCTCGATGCTGGCGATGCGTTTACTGATGGCGGGCTGGGTCAAAAACAGCCGTTCGGCGGCCCCGGAGAAGCTTCCGGTTTCAGCAATGGCGATAAAAGCATTGAGATTCGCGAGATCCATCTATTCGAATTCCTGTTGGTTATCCAAAGCATGAAAATTATGAATTTGAGTTATTCACTGTAACGCCATAGGATCGACCTCACAAGCCAAGTGGTTATTGGCACAGAAAAGTAGCTGATGAGGAAACCGTCTGATGGCCGGCAAAACGCTCTACGACAAGCTCTGGGATTCGCATTTGGTCAAGCAGCGCGACGATGGCTCGGCGCTGATCTACATCGACCGTCATATCATTCACGAAGTGACGTCGCCGCAAGCCTTTGAAGGCCTGCGTCTGGCCGGGCGCAAGCCTTGGCGCATCGATGCCAACATCGCGACCCCGGACCACAACGTACCGACCACGCCAGAGCGCAAGGGCGGGATCGAAGCGATTGCTGACGAGGTTTCCCGTCTGCAGGTGCAAACCCTGGACGATAACTGTGACGAGTACGGCATCACAGAATTCAAGATGAATGACGTGCGTCAGGGCATCGTTCACGTGATCGGCCCGGAGCAGGGCGCGACCTTGCCGGGCATGACCGTGGTGTGTGGCGACTCGCACACCTCGACCCACGGTGCTTTCGGCGCATTGGCCCACGGCATCGGCACTTCCGAGGTTGAGCATGTGCTCGCTACGCAGTGCCTGGTGGCGAAAAAAATGAAGAACATGCTGGTGTCGGTTGAAGGGCAATTGCCGTTCGGCGTGACCGCCAAGGACATCGTACTGGCAGTGATCGGCAAGATCGGCACTGCAGGTGGCAATGGTCACGCCATTGAATTCGCAGGCAGCGCGATTCGCGAGTTGTCGGTTGAAGGCCGCATGACCATTTGCAACATGTCCATCGAGGCGGGCGCCCGTGTGGGGCTGGTGGCGGCGGATCAGAAGACTGTCGACTACGTAAAGGGTCGCCCATTTTCGCCAAAAGGCGCCGAATGGGACTTGGCAGTCGAAGCCTGGAAAGACCTGGTGTCCGATAGTGACGCCAAGTTTGACAGCGTAGTTGAACTCGACGCCGCACAGATCAAACCGCAAGTCAGCTGGGGCACTTCGCCCGAGATGGTCCTGGCGGTTGATCAGAACGTGCCGGACCCGGCGCAGGAAGCTGATCTGGTCAAGCGCGGTTCGATTGAGCGTGCGTTGAAGTACATGGGGTTGACTGCCAACCAGGCGATTACCGATATCCAGCTGGATCGCGTGTTTATCGGCTCGTGCACCAACTCGCGGATCGAAGATCTGCGCGCTGCAGCGGTAATTGCCAAGGGCCGCAAAGTAGCCTCCACCATCAAGCAGGCGATTGTGGTGCCGGGTTCGGGGCTGGTTAAAGCCCAGGCCGAAGCGGAAGGGCTGGACAAGATTTTCCTCGAGGCCGGTTTTGAATGGCGCGAGCCAGGTTGCTCGATGTGTTTGGCGATGAACCCGGACCGTCTGGAGTCCGGCGAGCATTGTGCATCGACCTCCAACCGCAACTTCGAAGGCCGTCAGGGCGCAGGTGGCCGTACTCACCTGGTGAGCCCGGCAATGGCCGCCGCCGCCGCTGTGAACGGTCGTTTTATCGACGTCCGCGAATTGATCTAAGGAGCGCAGCATGAAAGCTTTTACTCAGCACACGGGTTTGGTCGCTCCTTTGGATCGCGCCAACGTCGACACTGACCAAATCATTCCCAAGCAGTTTTTGAAGTCGATCAAGCGCACCGGCTTTGGCCCTAACCTGTTTGATGAATGGCGCTATCTGGATGTGGGGCAGCCGTATCAGGACAACTCCAAGCGCCCGTTGAACAAGGATTTCGTGCTCAACGCCGAGCGTTATCAGGGTGCCAGCGTGTTGCTGGCCCGTGAAAACTTCGGTTGTGGTTCCAGCCGTGAGCACGCGCCCTGGGCGTTGGAAGAGTACGGCTTTCGCAGCATCATCGCGCCGAGTTATGCCGACATCTTCTTCAATAACAGTTTTAAAAACGGTCTGTTGCCGATCATCTTGAGTGACTCGGAACTGGATGAGTTGTTCGCCCAGGTAGAAGCCGAGCCGGGTTACCAGCTCAGTATCGACCTTGAAGCGCAGACAGTGACCCGCCCGGATGGCAAGGTGCTGAGCTTCGAGATCGATGCGTTTCGCAAGCACTGCCTGCTCAATGGTCTGGACGATATTGGCCTGACCTTGCAGGACGATGTGGCGATTGCCGCCTTTGAAAGCAAGCACCGTGCAAGCCAGCCGTGGTTGTTTCGCGACGCGTGATTGCATTAGATCTTCGTAGCAGCTGCCGCAGGCTGCGTCCGGCGACGCAGTCGTCGTGAAGTCAGAGAATGCGTTTTTTCAGGCTTTACGATTGCTTCGCAACCGAACGTAGCCTGCGGCAACTGCTACAGGTATGGCGCCACTCTTGGAAAGGACATCATCATGACCAGCACCGCCCAGCACAGTCAGGTTGTACAAAAGCAGTTCGGCGAGCAGGCTGCGGCCTATCTGAGTAGTGCCGTGCATGCGCAAGGCACTGAGTTCGGGCTGCTAAAGGCCGAATTGACCGGCAAGTCCCAGGCGCGTGTTCTTGATCTGGGGTGTGGCGCGGGTCATGTGAGCTTTCACGTTGCCGCGCTGGTTAAAGACGTGGTGGCCTACGACCTGTCGCAGCAGATGCTCGATGTCGTGAGCGCAGCGGCAATCGATCGTGAGCTGGGCAATATCAGCACCGTCTGCGGTGCCGCCGAGCGCCTGCCGTTCGCCGATGGTGAGTTCGATTACGTGCTGAGCCGCTATTCGGCGCACCACTGGAGCGATCTGGGCCTGGCCCTGCGTGAAGTGCGCCGGGTGCTTAAACCGGGCGGTGTGGCGGCGTTTATCGATGTGATTTCTCCAGGCAGCCCGCTGTTCGACACCTATCTGCAAAGTGTCGAGGTGCTGCGCGACACCAGCCATGTGCGTGATTATTCGACCGCCGAGTGGCTGCGCCAGGTGAGTGAGGCCGGTTTGCATACGCGCAGCACACAGCGTCAGCGTTTGCGTTTAGAGTTCAGCTCCTGGATCGAGCGTATGCGTACGCCGCAGGTCATGAGTGCCGCCATTCGCCAGTTGCAACAGTCGATGGGCGCGGAAGTTCGCGATTATTTTGAAGTTGAAGCCGATGGCTCTTTCAGCACCGATGTGCTGGTGCTTTGGGCTGAGAAGTAACCCTAAAAATTTCAGGATGCGCCTGCGGGGGCATCAAAAGACAAGAAAGAGGAACCCATGAGCAAGCAGATTCTGATTCTCCCAGGCGACGGTATTGGTCCGGAAATCATGGCCGAAGCGGTCAAGGTGCTGGCGTTGGCCAACGACAAGTTCAAGCTGAACTTCGAGCTGACCCATGATCTGATCGGCGGCGCGGCCATCGACAAGCATGGTGTACCACTGGCTGACGAAACCCTGGAGCGCGCCCGCGCTGCCGACGCTGTCTTGCTGGGTGCTGTGGGTGGTCCGAAATGGGACAAGATCGATCGTGATATCCGTCCTGAGCGCGGCCTGCTGAAAATCCGTGCGCAATTGGGCCTGTTCGGCAACTTGCGTCCGGCGATTTTGTATCCGCAACTGGCCGACGCGTCGAGCCTCAAGCCTGAAATCGTCGCGGGCCTGGATATCCTGATCGTCCGTGAATTGACTGGCGGCATCTATTTCGGCGCTCCACGCGGCACCCGCGAATTGGAAAACGGTGAGCGTCAGGCCTATGACACCCTGCCGTACAGCGAAAGCGAGATCCGTCGCATCGCCCGTGTCGGTTTCGACATGGCCCGTGTACGAGGCAAAAAGCTGTGCTCGGTAGACAAGGCCAACGTACTGGCGTCCAGCCAACTGTGGCGTGAAGTGGTCGAGCAAGTGGCCAAGGACTACCCGGACGTCGAACTGAGCCACATGTACGTCGACAACGCCGCCATGCAACTGGTGCGTGCACCGAAACAATTCGACGTGATCGTGACCGAGAACATGTTCGGTGACATCCTGTCCGACCAGGCTTCGATGCTCACCGGCTCCATCGGCATGCTGCCGTCGGCGTCGCTGGACACCAACAACAAGGGTATGTACGAGCCGTGCCACGGTTCGGCGCCGGATATCGCAGGGCAGGGCATTGCCAACCCGCTGGCGACCATTCTGTCGGTGTCGATGATGCTGCGTTACAGCTTCAACCAGACCGCCGCTGCCGATGCCATTGAGCAGGCAGTGAGCCTGGTTCTGGACCAAGGCTTGCGTACGGGTGACATCTGGTCGACGGGTTGCACCAAGGTCGGAACACAGGAAATGGGCAACGCAGTAGTCGCGGCGCTGCAGAATCTGTAATCTCTCGGGCCCGTTACTTCCTGTTGGTGGAAGTAACGACCCCACTTTTTGTTAAAGGTGTAGTTGCGATGAAACGTGTAGGTCTGGTCGGTTGGCGCGGTATGGTTGGTTCCGTGCTCATGCAGCGGATGCTGGAAGAGCAGGATTTCGATCTTATTGAGCCGGTGTTTTTCACTACTTCCAATGTCGGTGGACAAGGTCCGTCCGTGGGTAAGGATATTGCCCCGCTCAAGGACGCTTACAACATTGAAGAGCTGAAAACCCTTGATGTGATCCTGACCTGCCAGGGCGGCGACTACACCTCTGAGGTGTTCCCGAAGCTGCGTGAAGCAGGCTGGCAAGGTTACTGGATCGATGCGGCGTCGACCCTGCGGATGCAGGATGACGCGGTCATTGTTCTGGACCCGGTCAACCGTAAGGTGATTGACCAACAGCTGGATGCGGGCACCAAGAACTACATCGGCGGCAACTGCACGGTCAGCCTGATGCTGATGGGCCTGGGCGGTCTGTTTGAAGCCGGTCTGGTGGAATGGATGAGTGCCATGACCTATCAGGCGGCCTCGGGTGCCGGCGCGCAGAACATGCGTGAACTGATCAAGCAAATGGGTGCTACCCATGCAGCCGTTGCAGATCAACTGGCTGACCCTGCCAGCGCCATCCTCGACATCGACCGTCGTGTGGCTGAAGCCATGCGCAGCGATGCGTACCCGACCGAGAACTTCGGCGTGCCACTGGCTGGCAGCTTGATCCCGTGGATCGACAAAGAGCTGCCAAACGGTCAGAGCCGCGAAGAGTGGAAGGCGCAAGCAGAAACCAACAAGATCCTGGGTCGTTTCAAAAACCCGGTTCCGGTGGATGGTATCTGCGTACGTATCGGCGCGATGCGTTGCCACAGCCAGGCATTGACCATCAAGCTGAACAAGGATGTGCCAATCGCTGATATCGAAGACTTGATCAGCCAGCACAATCCTTGGGTCAAGCTGGTGCCGAATCAGCGTGAAGCCAGCATCCAGGAGCTGAGCCCGACTAAAGTGACTGGCACCCTGAATGTGCCGGTCGGCCGTCTGCGCAAGCTGAACATGGGTTCGCAGTTCCTCGGTGCCTTCACCGTGGGCGACCAGTTGCTATGGGGCGCGGCAGAGCCGTTGCGCCGCATGCTGCGGATCTTGCTGGAGCGTTAACCCGCCCCCGGCAGCCCAGGGCCCGCCTCTCGCAAGAGAGGCGGGCTTTTTATTGGATTATCAGGTGGCAATTAACCGTAGCAGCTGCCGAGGAACGAAGGCTGCGTCCGGCGACGCAGTCGTCGTAAAGCCTGAGCCTACGGTCTACCTGTTAAACCGCGTACACAGGTTTTACGATTGCTTCGCAATCGGACGCAGCCATCGTTCCTCGGCAGCTGCTACGAGTCGTCATCAGTCATCAAATATGCCGGTTGCGTTGCCTACCGAGGTTGTGCCCGGTACAGTGCCGCTCCCCACGTTTCGCCTGAGGTAGACACATGAGCCAGTCCTTTGATATCGCCGTCGTTGGCGCCACCGGCACTGTCGGCGAAACCATCGTACAAATTCTGGAAGAGCGCAATTTTCCGACAGCGGATTTGCACTTGTTGGCCAGCAGCGAGTCAGCTGGACATTCGGTGCCTTTTCGCGGCAAAAACGTAAGAGTGCGTGAAGTCGATGCATTCGACTTCAGCAAAGTGCAGCTGGTGTTCTTTGCCGCAGGCCCAGCCGTGACCTTGAGCTTTGCCGCCAAGGCCAGCGTAGCTGGCTGCATCGTTATCGACTTGTCCGGAGCATTGCCTTCGGCCCAGGCGCCGCAGGTGGTGCCCGAGGCTAATTCGCAAGTACTGGAAGGTTTGAAAAAACCGCTACAAGTCAGCAGCCCAAGCCCTTCAGCCACAGCCCTGGCAGTGGCGCTGGCCCCTTTGCGCGGCTTGCTGGATATGCAATATGTCAGTGTGACCGCGTGCCTCGCGGTATCTGCTCAAGGCCGTGAAGCGGTTTCCGAACTGGCGCGTCAAACCACTGCGTTGTTGAATTTGCATCCGCTGGAGACCCACTTTTTTGATCGCCAGATGGCTTTTAACCTGTTGGCACAAGTTGGCAAGTCAGACGCTCAAGGCCATGTGCCGCTGGAAAAACGCCTGGTGACTGAGCTGCGCGAAGTGCTGGGCATGCCAGCGCTGAAAATATCGGCCACTTGTATTCAAGCACCGGTGTTTTTTGGCGATAGCTTTAGTGTGTCTGTGCAGTTGGCCGGGCCGGTGGACCTGGATGCGGTCAATGCCGCACTTGAAGCGGGCGACGGTATCGAGCTGGTTGAAGACGGAGATTACCCTACTGCGGTTGGAGATGCGGTCGGCCAAGACGTGGTGTACGTCGGGCGGGTGCGCCATGGTGTGGACGACACGTCGCAGCTCAACCTGTGGCTGACCTCGGATAACGTGCGTAAAGGTGCTGCGCTGAACGCAGTGCAGTTGGCTGAGTTGTTGATAAAAGACCAGCTGTAAAAGATACTTGGCGCCAATTTGTAGCAGGTTGTCACAGGGTTCCAGTGCCGGTCATCGCAGTTAAGCTGCTGTCAGGGCTTGCAGGTTTAAAGGGGTGATGTGTCTGGCGGCAAAGCCCCGGACCATGCCTTCAGGCAGCAGCTATGCAGGTCTCGTGGGACGAGGTCTGTACCAAAAAGGAAGAGGCTATGGTTCAGGTTCGCAAATTAGTGTTAGCAATCGCCGCCGCTTCGGCGCTGTCATCCGGCATGGCGCAGGCGCTTGAGCTCGGGGAGCTGACCCTTAAGTCGACTCGCAACCAGCCGCTGCTGGCGGAAATCGAGTTGCTCGACGTCAAGGATCTGACTGCCGCGCAAGTTGTGCCGAGCCTGGCCGCGCCACAGGAATTCAGCAAGGCAGGCGTGCCGCGTCCGGCATTTCTGGATGATCTGCATTTCACTCCGGTGATCAATGCCAACGGCAAGAGCGTGCTGCGCGTTACTTCCAGTCAGCCGCTGTCCGAACCTTTCGTGAAATTCCTGGTGCAGGTGATGTGGCCAAACGGCCGCTTGATGCGCGACTACAGCGTGTTGTTCGATCCTGCAAAGTTCTCGCCCCAGACGGCCGCTGCGGCAACATCGGCATCTGCCGAGCCTGCGCAATACACCACTTCGTCCCGTGACACCCTATGGGAAATTGCAGCGAAGGCCCGCAATGGCGGCTCGGTGCAGCAGACCATGCTGGCGATCCAGGCCCTGAACCCCGACGCCTTTATCAACGGCAATATCAACCGTCTTAAAACCGGCCAGGTGCTGCGCCTGCCGGATGCTTCGCAAAGCGCCCAATTGCCTCAGGCCAAGGCCGTTAGCGAAGTCGCATCACAGAATGCCGACTGGCGCAGTGGGCGTCGTACCGTACCGCTGGCTCAACAGCTGGATGCAACCGGTCGCAAGTCCGCGTTGCCGCCTGCTGCCAAAACCACGACTCAGGATGGCTTGAGTCTGGTTTCGGGCCAGGCTGGCAAAGGTGCTGCCGGGGACGCCAAAAGTGTCAGCGACAAACTGGCAATGGCCCAGGAGGGCCTGGATACCAGTCGCCGTGAAAATGCCGAGCTGCAAAGCCGGATGAAAGATTTGCAAAGCCAATTGGACAAATTGCAGCGCCTGATCGAATTGAAAAACGATCGGTTGGCCAAGCTTGAGGCCGAAAGTGCAGTGCCTGCGATAGCGGCGCCTGGCATACAGCCTGCAGATTCGCCTGAAGCCGATATTGCCCCGGCAGTCGAGGGCGCGCCTGCTACCGCTGTAGCGCCAAGCCCAGTCGAAAATGACGTGACGCCAAGCTCCGAACGAAAAATTCAGGATCTGCTGGGTAGCCCGCTATTGCTCGGACTGGTCGGTGGCGGGGCAGTCTTGCTGCTGCTCTTGTTGCTGTTGTTGGCCCGTCGTCGCAAAGCTCAGCAGGCAGCGCTAAAGCATGCGCGAATGGCCCGTGAACTCGAAGATGAGTCCGACTTTGCGGTTGATCTGGACATGCCGCAAAGCAGTTTTGAAGGGTTGGAAACGCCGGCGCGCAACGTCAAGCTTGAGTCGGCTCCGGCTCCGGCTCCAGTGCCAGTGCCTGTGGTTGAACCCGTAGCGCCCGTTGTCGCGGCGGTATCATTGACCAAACCTGCTGCCGAGGTGTTGGAGCAGGCCGAGAAGCTGATCGAACAGCGCCAGTTGCCTGAGGCCGCAGCGCTGCTTGAAGCGGCGTTGGAGCAAGCGCCGCAGCGCAGTGATTTGCGCCTCAAGCTGATGCAGGTCTATGGCGAGCAGGGCGAGCGTGATGCGTTTGTCGCGCAGGAGCGTCAACTGGTTGCCAATGGCAAAAATCACGCGCAGGTCGAGCAGCTCAAAAAGCGCTACCCGGGCATGGTTGTGGCTGCGGCAGCGGGCATTGCCACGGCGGCAGTTGCTACACAGCTGCAAGCACAGTTCGTTCAGGAAATGATGCGTGACGATCGCGAGGTCGAAGCAGAACCTGAGCGGGTGGTACCGGTTGAAGAATTTGATCACGATTTTGATCTGAGTCTCGATGAGCTTGAAGAGGCTTCACCTGCCGTGTTGTCCGCGGACTTGAATCTCGGCAAGCCGGCCGCCGACAGCTTTGAGGCCGTGCTTGAACAACAGGCCGAGGTTCAGGCCGCTCGCGAAGAAGTGACGGACTTCGATCTGGACCTGCCTGCGGACTTCGATTTGTCCCTGGCTGACGAGAGCGCCCCTGTGAGTGCGGCGCCGGACAGCTTTTCGCTGGAGCTGGACAAGGTCAATGCCGAGCTGCAGCGCTTGTCGCAAAGCCTTGAGCAGCCGTCGCTGGCTGAGCCTTTTGCCGATGATGAGCCTGAATTCGACTTCCTGTCGGGTGCCGATGAAACAGCCACCAAGCTGGATCTGGCACAGGCCTATATCGACATGGGCGATGACGAAGGCGCGCGGGATATCCTGACCGAAGTCATGGAGGAGGGTAATGCCCAGCAGCAGGCTGAAGCGCTGGAAATGCTGTCGCGGTTGACCTGATGCAGCACTTGTAGCAGCTGCCGTAGGAACGAGGCTGCGTCCGGCGACGAAGTCGCCGTAAAATCTGAATGCCCGGCCTTACAGGAAGATCGTGCATTCAGGATTTACGAGCGCTTCGCACTCGAACGCAGCCTCGTTCCTTCGGCAGCTGCTACGCGGTTTTGCGTGCCTCGCCGTGAAATGTTTCATGGCGTCTTGCCGGGTGGGCCTTATAATGGCTGCCTTTGCGTTTATGAGCAGGCTGTAAGTCCTTGGCAAATATAGATAACCCAGCCGCTGAAATGGCTGAGGAAGGTTTTTTCCGAATCGCGCTCGGCGTGGAATACAAAGGCTCGCGCTATAGCGGCTGGCAGCGTCAGGCCAATGGTGTGCTGACCGTCCAGGAAACCCTGGAAAATGCCTTGTCAAAAGTCGCTGCCTCGCCGGTTTCATTGATGTGCGCCGGGCGTACGGATGCCGGTGTGCATGCCTGCGGACAAGTGGTGCACTTCGACACTCAGGCTGATCGCTCCTTAAAAGCCTGGGTGATGGGCGCCAACATCAACTTGCCCCACGACATCAGCGTCAGCTGGGCCAAAGTCATGCCTGCAGACTTTCATGCGCGCTTCAAGGCTATCGCCCGTCGCTACCGCTATGTGATCTATAACGATCAGATCCGGCCTGCGCACCTGAATCAGGAAATCACCTGGAACCACCGTCCGCTGGATGTCGAGCGCATGGCCGAGGCTGCCCAGTACTTGCTGGGTGTGCATGACTTCAGCGCCTTTCGTGCGGGTCAATGCCAGGCCAAGTCCCCAATCAAGGAAATGCACCATCTTCGGGTGACCCGTCACGGTCGGATGATCGTGCTGGATATTCGTGCCAGCGCATTTTTGCATCACATGGTGCGCAACATCGCCGGGGTGCTGATGACCATCGGGACGGGTGAGCGGCCAGTGGAGTGGATCAAGGAAGTATTGGAGAGCCGTACCCGCCGCTCTGGTGGTGTGACGGCGCATCCTTATGGTTTGTATCTGGTGCAAGTTGAATATCGCGATGAGTTCCAGTTGCCGGAACGTTACATTGGGCCTCATTTCTTGACTGGTTTTACCGAACTGGACGGCTGACGCCCGGATAAGCATTTGTTACCATCCGGGACTTTCGCGTTCGGGGTGTTATCGAGATGTCCGTTGTTCGCAGCAAGATCTGCGGTATTACCCGCATAGAAGATGCACTGGCTGCGGTCGAAGCCGGTGCCGACGCTATCGGCTTTGTGTTTTACGCAAAAAGCCCACGCGCCGTCACGGCATTGCAAGCGCGAGCGATCATTGCGGCGCTGCCACCTTTTGTGACCACGGTCGGGCTGTTCGTCAATGCCAACGCTTGTGAGCTGAACGAAACACTCGATGCCGTACCGCTGGATTTATTGCAGTTTCACGGCGATGAAACCCCGGAGCAGTGTCAGGGTTATCACCGTCCTTATATCAAGGCATTGCGCGTGAAGGCCGGGGATGACATCGCCGGTGCCTGCAAAGCGTATGCAGGGGCCAGTGGTATTTTGCTCGATGCCTATGTTGAAGGCGTACCCGGTGGAACTGGTCAGGCATTTGACTGGTCTTTGATTCCACAGGATTTGAGCAAACCGATTATTTTGGCCGGTGGCTTGACTGTCGAGAACGTCGCAGACGCCATTGCCCGGGTTCGACCCTATGCCGTGGATGTGAGTGGCGGGGTAGAAAAGGGCAAGGGCATCAAGGATCACGACAAGATTCGTGCCTTTATGCGGGCAGTGCGCACAACAAATTGATGCCGATGTGACGGCTGGCAGTCTGCCGCCGTCCATCAATACCGCTATAAAAAGCGTCGTAAAAAGCAAGTTGGCCCGCAGGTTTGACGGGCAGAAATTAAAGTGGCAGCCGCTCTGGGGCGTGTTGTCGGGACGGCTGAGGGTTGCGAGGTTTGGCTGGTTTGCCGTGTGCTGACCGCCGCCTGCGCAATCATCGCCACACACCTATTGAATTTAGCTCAAGGGCATACACGGGGTCTGGACTCAACGGTTCAGGCCACCGGTACTGGAGAAAAAAAGCATGAGCAACTGGTTGGTAGACAAGCTGATTCCTTCGATCATGCGTTCCGAGGTCAAAAAGAGCTCGGTACCTGAAGGCCTGTGGCACAAATGCCCGTCTTGCGACGCTGTACTTTATCGTCCGGAGCTGGAAAAAACCCTGGATGTTTGCCCCAAGTGCAATCACCACATGCGCATCGGCGCCCGCGCCCGCATCAATATCTTCCTGGATACTGACGGCCGTTCCGAGCTGGGTGCAGACCTGGAGCCGGTAGACCGTCTCAAGTTCCGTGACAGCAAAAAGTACAAGGATCGTCTGGTCGGCGCACAAAAGCAGACCGGCGAAAAAGACGCGCTGATCTCCATGAGCGGTACGTTGCTGGGCATGCCGGTTGTAGTGTCTGCATTTGAGTTCTCCTTTATGGGTGGCTCGATGGGTGCCATCGTTGGCGAGCGTTTTGTTCGTGCTGCCA
Source organism: Pseudomonas fragi (assembly GCF_025426255.1). Taxonomy (GTDB): domain Bacteria; phylum Pseudomonadota; class Gammaproteobacteria; order Pseudomonadales; family Pseudomonadaceae; genus Aquipseudomonas; species Aquipseudomonas kulmbachensis. The sequence continues at coordinate 2,080,329 of NZ_CP104861.1, forward strand.
ACTACGCACTGGAAAACCGCTGCCCGATGATTTGCTTCGCGGCCTCCGGCGGTGCGCGGATGCAGGAAGCCCTGATTTCCCTGATGCAAATGGCCAAGACCTCTGCGGTACTGGCGCGTCTGCGTGAAGAAGGCATTCCGTTTATCTCGGTACTGACCGATCCGGTCTATGGCGGCGTTTCGGCCAGCCTGGCAATGCTGGGTGATGTGATCGTGGCTGAGCCCAAAGCGCTGATCGGCTTTGCTGGCCCGCGTGTTATCGAGCAGACCGTTCGCGAAAAACTGCCAGAAGGCTTCCAGCGCAGCGAGTTCCTGTTGGAGCACGGTGCAATCGACTTGATCGTTGCGCGTCAGGAGCTGCGTCCGCGTCTGGGCAACTTGTTGGCACAAATGATGGGCCTGCCGACGCCGGTGTTTGTGGCTGCGCCTGTTGAAGCGATCGTTGTGCCGCCGGCTCCTGCAAACATATGACCCAGCGCACCCTTGGCGAGTGGCTCGCCTATCTTGAACAGCTGCATCCATCTGCCATTGATATGGGGTTGGATCGCGCACGCGAGGTAACGAACCGCATGGGGCTGCAAAAGCCTGCGCCTCGGGTGGTGACGGTTACGGGCACCAATGGCAAGGGCTCGACCTGTGCGTTTGTGGCAGCGTTGCTGCAGGCGCAAGGGCTCAAGGTGGGCGTTTACAATTCGCCCCATCTGCTGCGCTATAACGAGCGCGTACAAATTGATGGTGCTGAAGTCTCTGATGAACAGCTCTGCGAAGCCTTTGTGGCTTTGGAAGCAGGGCGGGGCGAGACTTCCCTGACTTATTTTGAAATGGGTACGCTGGCTGCCTTCTGGCTGTTTGAGCGTGCCCAGCTGGATGCCGTTGTACTGGAAGTTGGCCTTGGCGGACGTCTGGATGCGGTCAATCTGGTGGATGCCGACCTGGCGCTGGTGACCAGCATCGGTGTCGATCATGTCGAGTACCTGGGTAATACCCGCGAATCCGTAGCCTATGAAAAGGCCGGGATCTTCCGTGCGGGCAAGCCTGCCCTTTGTGGCGATCTGAACCCTCCGCACACGTTGCTCGACAAGGCCAAGGAGCTGGGTTGCCCGCTGTTTTTGCGCGGTCGTGACTTTGACCTGGCTACCACCGACACGGCCTGGCATTGGCGTGGCCTTGATGCCAAGGGCCAGGTTGTAGAGCTGCGGGACATCCCGTTGCTGGATTTGCCCATGGAAAACGCCGCATTGGCCGTGCAGGCCTATGCGTTGACCGATTTGCCTTGGCAGCCTGCGCGTATCATCAGTGTGCTGTCAGGTACTCGTATCACCGGTCGTCTGGATCGTCGCCAGTTCAACTGGCAAGGCAAAACCCTGAATCTGCTGCTGGATGTGGGGCACAACCCGCATGCTGCCCAATACCTTGAGCGGCGTTTGGCGCAGCGTCCGGTGGTTGGCAAGCGCTTGGCGGTGTTCGGTTTGCTGGCAGACAAGGACCTCGATGGCGTAGTGTCACAGCTCACCTCGTCGGTTGAACATTGGGCGGTTGCGCCTTTGCATTCCGGGCGTACACGGCCGGTAGCTGATGTTCAGGCTGCGCTGCAAAATCTTGGTGCTTCGGTTTCGGCCTATGCCAGTGTTGCAGCTGCGCTCGAAGCGCAGTGCGAACGAGCTACCCCCGAAGACGAAATTTTGCTGTTCGGATCATTTTATTGTGTCGCTGAAGCGCTCGAGTGGTTGGAGCGACGTGCCACGGAGGAGGCTGCAAATGGCTTTGCTGGATAAGGTATTCAAGCAGCGGATGGTGGGCGCCCTGGTATTGGTGGCGTTGGCCGTGATTTTTCTGCCGATGCTGTTCTCGCGCCAGGATGAGCAGCGTCAGATCCAGGTTGATGCGCCAAGTGCGCCTCAAATGCCAGTGATGCCGCAAGTTCAGGTCGAGCCGGTTGCAGTGCCTGAGCCGCAGGTTATTGCGCAAGAGCCGGCTGTGGTCGAGCAGCCGGTTGTCCAGCAGCAGGCGCCTGCGCCGGTTGCACCGGTCGTAGCCAAACCTGTAGTGGTTGCGCCAAAACCGCCGGTCGTCACTCCGGCGCAGTCGGTCGCGCAGGCACCGGCCAAGCTGGATACCACGCAAAAGCGTGTTGATCCCAACGGTTTGCCTATCAGCTGGTCGGTTCAATTGGTCAGCCTGTCCAATCGGGCAAGCGCTGATAACTTGCAAAAAACGCTTCGCAATCAAGGATATAACGCATACGTGCGATCCTCTGGCGGAATGAATCGGGTTTTTGTCGGGCCGTTGCTCGAGCGTGCAGAGGCCGACCGTCTGCGTGATTTGCTCGGCAAGCAGCAGAATCTCAAGGGTTTTGTGGTGCGCTTCCAGCCGGAACGTGATTGATCGCGCAAAAAGGTTCAATCTGATTGCTCTGGCGTGGATAAATCGCCTTACCTGAGCGGCGGCGCTCTGCTAAAATGCGCCGCCTTATCTGTCCGTAGGCTGAACTGTGCCATTTACCTGGGTTGACTGGGCGATCGTTGCAATTATCGCCATCTCCGCTTTGATCAGTTTGAAGCGCGGCTTCGTCAAAGAAGCATTGTCGCTGTGCACCTGGATCATTGCTGGGGTCGTAGCCTGGATGTTCGGCGGTTCACTGTCTCAATATCTCTCCGGATACATCGAAACGCCTTCCGCCCGCGTCATCGTCGGGTGCACCATCATGTTTGTCGCCACCTTGCTGGTAGGCGCAATGATCAATTTTCTTATCGGCGAACTGATTCGCGTCACCGGGTTATCCGGGACCGATCGTTTTCTCGGCATGGTCTTCGGCGGTGCGCGTGGTGCATTGCTGGTGGTTGTGGCGGTCGGGCTTTTAAGCCTGGGGCCGGTACAGCAAGACTCATGGTGGCAAGAGTCACGGCTCGTGCCACAATTTCTATTGGTTGCCGACTGGTCCAAGAACCTCATTCTGGGGTGGAGCAGTCAGTGGCTGGCCAGCGGAATCAGCGTACCCGCTGACATTCCGTTCAAGGAGCATCTCTTGCCGGCTATCCAGCCCAAGTGAGTGGTGTTCAGTTCAGATCCATTAAGTAGGGGTTGCGTCGCATGTGTGGCATCGTCGGTATCGTCGGTAAGTCGAACGTCAATCAGGCGCTGTATGACGCGCTAACCGTCCTCCAGCACCGCGGCCAGGATGCTGCCGGTATTGTGACCAGCCATAATGGCCGGTTATTTTTGCGCAAGGACAACGGGCTGGTTCGTGACGTGTTTCATCAGCGTCACATGCAGCGTCTGGTCGGCAACGTGGGCATTGGTCACGTGCGCTACCCAACCGCTGGCAGCTCGACTTCAGCTGAAGCTCAGCCGTTTTATGTCAACTCGCCCTATGGCATCACCTTGGCGCATAACGGCAACCTGACCAACGTTGAACAGCTGGCCAAGGAGATTTACGAATCTGACTTGCGTCACGTCAACACCAATTCCGATTCTGAAGTTTTGCTCAACGTTTTCGCCCATGAGCTGGCTCGGCGCGGCAAATTGCAGCCGACCGAAGAGGACGTGTTCGCAGCGGTAACTGACGTGCACAACCGTTGCCGTGGCGGTTACGCCGTGGTTGCGATGATCACCGGTTACGGCATCGTCGGTTTCCGCGATCCGAACGGCATTCGCCCGATTGTCTTCGGTCAGCGTCACACCGACGAAGGCGTCGAGTACATGATCGCCTCCGAAAGCGTTTCGCTGGATGTGTTGGGCTTTACCCTGATTCGCGATCTCGCGCCGGGCGAAGCGGTGTACATCACTGAAGACGGCAAGCTGCACACCCGTCAGTGCGCGGTAAACCCGCAACTGACCCCGTGCATCTTCGAGCACGTGTATCTGGCGCGCCCGGATTCGATCATCGACGGTGTTTCGGTGTACAAGGCACGTCTGCGCATGGGCGAGAAGCTCGCCGAGAAGATCCTGCGCGAGCGTCCGGATCACGACATCGACGTGGTTATCCCGATTCCGGACACCAGCCGTTGCGCTGCCTTGGAACTGGCTAACCACTTGGGCGTCAAGTTCCGCGAAGGCTTCGTCAAGAACCGTTACATCGGTCGTACCTTCATCATGCCAGGCCAGGCTGCACGTAAAAAATCCGTGCGCCAGAAGCTCAACGCCATTGAGCTTGAGTTCCGAGGCAAGAACGTGATGCTGGTGGACGACTCGATCGTGCGCGGTACTACGTGCAAGCAGATCATTCAGATGGCCCGCGAAGCTGGTGCCAAGAATGTGTACTTCTGCTCGGCGGCCCCGGCTGTTCGCTATCCGAACGTCTATGGCATCGACATGCCAAGCGCGCATGAGCTGATCGCACACAATCGCAGCACCCAGGAAGTGGCCGAGCTGATCGGTGCCGACTGGTTGATCTATCAGGACCTGCCTGACCTGATCGAAGCGGTCGGTGGCGGCAAGATCAAGATTGACGCATTCGACTGTGCAGTATTTGATGGCAAGTACGTCACCGGCGACATCGACGACAAATACCTGGAACGTATCGAGCGTGCGCGCAACGACGCCTCCAAGGTGATTTCGCAAGGTGTGGGTGCCACCATCGGTATCTACAACAACTAAGTGTTTACCAAACCGGCCCTGATGGGCCGGTTTGCATTTTTCCAGTAAAAAGTAACCAATACAAAGCAATCAATACAACGCAAGGAGTGGGCAGCATGAGTCAGGATTGGGATGCGGGTCGGCTGGACAGCGACCTTGAGGGCGTAGCGTTCGACACCTTGGCTGTGCGTGCTGGCCAGCACCGTACGCCAGAAGGCGAGCACGGTGATGCAATGTTCCTGACCTCCAGCTACGTGTTCCGCACGGCGGCTGACGCGGCAGCGCGGTTCTCGGGTGAAGTGCCGGGCAACGTTTACTCGCGTTACACCAACCCCACCGTGCGCGCCTTCGAAGAGCGCATTGCCGCCCTTGAAGGTGCCGAGCAGGCCGTGGCAACCGCTACCGGCATGGCGGCGATTTTGTCGGTGGTCATGAGCCTGTGCAGCGCCGGAGACCATATCCTGGTGTCGCGCAGCGTATTCGGTTCGACCATCAGTCTGTTCGAGAAGTACTTCAAGCGCTTTGGCGTACAGGTTGACTACGTGCCGTTGGCCGAACTGGCTGGCTGGGACGCTGCAATCAAGCCCAATACCAAGCTGCTGTTTGTCGAGTCGCCGTCCAACCCGCTGGCCGAGTTGGTGGACATCGCCGCTCTGGCCGAGATAGCACACGCCAAGGGCGCGCTGCTGGTCGTCGACAACTGCTTCTGTACACCTGCCTTGCAGCAGCCGCTGAAATTGGGCGCAGACATCGTGGTGCATTCGGCCACCAAATTTATCGACGGCCAGGGTCGTTGCATGGGCGGTGTGGTTGCCGGTCGTGGAGAGTTGATGAAAGAAATCGTCGGCTTCCTGCGTACTGCCGGGCCGACCCTGAGCCCGTTCAATGCCTGGATCTTCCTCAAGGGTCTGGAGACCCTGAATCTGCGCATGCGCGCCCACTGTGCGAGTGCCCAGGCACTGGCCGAGTGGCTGGAGCAGCAGGATGGGGTAGAAAAAGTGCACTACGCAGGCCTCAAGAGTCATCCGCAGTATGAGTTGGCCCAGCGCCAGCAGCGCGGCTTTGGTGCAGTGGTCAGCTTTGAGGTCAAGGGCGGCAAAGAGGGCGCCTGGCGCTTTATCGACGCCACCCGCCTGATTTCGATCACCGCCAACCTGGGTGACAGCAAAACCACGATTACCCACCCGGCGACCACTTCCCATGGTCGACTCGCACCGCAAGAGCGTGAGGCGGCGGGTATTCGTGACAGCCTGATCCGCATCGCGGTAGGTCTGGAAGATGTCGGCGACCTGCAAGCTGACCTGTCGCGAGGCCTGGCTGCGCTGTGATCGACCGCATGCTCGAAACACCGGCCACTACCAATGGCCGTGTAGCGCTGGTAACAGGCGCTGCACGGGGCATTGGCCTGGGGATTGCCGCCTGGCTGGTCACTGAAGGCTGGCAAGTGGTTCTGACCGATATTGACCGTGCCCGGGGCTCCAAAGTGGCCAAGGCGCTGGGCGAAAGCGCCTGGTTTTTGACCATGGATGTGTCGGTTGAAGCCGATGTGATTCAGTGTGTCGCGCAAATCCTGGGTCAGTTTGGACGGCTGGACGGGCTGGTGTGCAACGCCGCGATTGCGGATCCGCACAACATGACCCTGGAAAGCCTCGATCTGGAGCACTGGAATCGCGTGCTGGCGGTTAATCTCACCGGGCCGATGTTGCTGGCCAAGCATTGCGCGCCGTACTTGCGTGCGCATGCGGGCTCGATCGTCAATCTGGCCTCCACCCGTGCCCACCAGTCGGAGCCTGATACCGAGGCTTACGTGGCGAGCAAGGGCGGAGTGCTGGCGCTGACCCATGCGCTGGCTATCAGCCTTGGGCCGCAGATTCGGGTCAACGCGGTAAGTCCGGGCTGGATTGACGCCCGAGACCCCTCTGTGGTGCGTGCAGAGCCGCTGACAGACGCCGATCACGACCAGCACCCGGCAGGTCGGGTAGGGGGCGTGGAGGACGTTGCAGCGATGGTTGCCTGGCTGCTGTCACGTAACGCCGGGTTTGTGACGGGTCAAGAGTTTGTGGTTGACGGTGGTATGAGCAAAAAGATGATCTACGGCGCGTAAGCCTTGTTGCGGGCTGGCCACTATTTTTGCGTTTTTTGAAAAAAACTCAATCTTGTCCTTGACTTAGCTTCGATAGATGCGTAAATTTCGCGGCCTCAACGAAGCAAAGGGTGATTAGCTCAGCTGGGAGAGCATCTGCCTTACAAGCAGAGGGTCGGCGGTTCGATCCCGTCATCACCCACCACTTCTTGAGATTCTCGCAAGAGAAAGGTCGTTCCGAAAGGATCTACCACCGACGCGCAGCGGTAGTTCAGTCGGTTAGAATACCGGCCTGTCACGCCGGGGGTCGCGGGTTCGAGTCCCGTCCGCTGCGCCATATTTGTACAAATCAGGTTCGCCTGGTTTGCGATTGAAAAGCACCGAAGCTCTTCAGTCACAGGTTTTAAAAGTTTCAAACGGACGCAAGTCCGAGCGATACGCAGCGGTAGTTCAGTCGGTTAGAATACCGGCCTGTCACGCCGGGGGTCGCGGGTTCGAGTCCCGTCCGCTGCGCCATATTTGCTTCAGAGCCCTTGAACTCTCTGAAGCTGCAAAGAAAGCGACCTTCGGGTCGCTTTTTTTGTGTCCGGGTTTTTGTAACAACCTGTAGCCACAACGCACGCAATCAAACTGCGCGCTTGTCGTGAACTGATGCACAATACGGCCTGTACCGTTCTCTTCAGGATCTTTAATGCTTATGTCATTCCCCGTGCGTGCCGTGGTAGTCGCCCTCGTGCTGGCTGGACTCGCAGGTTGTTCAACGAAGAAAACAGCAATCTATGAGCATGAAAGCTTTGATGACTCAGGGACGTTTTCGCGTAACTACCCGGTGACCGACAAAGCTTCTTGTGAGGCGGCACGCCGTGCCTTGCTGAGTCAGGGCTACATCATCACCAGCAGCGACCCGAAAATTATCAGCGGCCACAAGAGTTTCCAGCAAACCGGCGAAAGCCACCTGGAGATCAGCTTTAACGTGGTGTGCGCCGACGATGGTGGTTCGCAGCATCACGCCACCATGTTTGCCAACGCGCTGCAGGATCGTTATGCGCTGAAAAAGGTCAACAACTCGGCCAGTCTGGGAGTCGGCGTGCTGGGGTCGGTGTCGATGCCAATTGGCTCCACGGATGACTCAATGGTTAAAGTCGCCAGCGAGACCGTGTCTTCACCTCAGTTCTATGACCGCTTTTTCGGCCTGGTTGAAGTGTTCCTGCCCAAGCCCAAGGAAGTGGAAAAAGCACCGCCTGTTCCTGAAAAGCCCAAGCCTGAACTGGGAGTGCCCGAGCCTGCGCCCGCCAAGGCCGAAACAGCAGCGCCTGCTCCTGCTGCAGAGCAAGCCACTCCGTCAGTGCCAGTAGTGGCGCCTGTGAGTGAGCCTGTGCTGCCAGCTCCAGCTGTGACGCCTGTGACGCCTGTGGCTCCGGTTGTGCCTGCGCCAGCTCCAGTGACGGTTACCCCGGAGGTCAAGCCGGCAGCCGAGCTGCCTGAGCCGGCCAAGCCGGTAACGCCCGCGGCCGAGCCTGCGTCTACCCCTGCGCCTGCCGCCGTAGAGCCTTCTACCGGCCAATAAATGTGCAGTAAATCTCAAAAGCTCTGCTACGTTTATAAATGAGTTGTGACAGGGCCCGCGAAGGTGTCATTTTTCCTTCACGTGGGCACTTTATGCTCAGGCAGTAATTAAACAAACAGACTGAAAAGGGATGCTGCAATGGACGACTATCAGGAAGAGCTGCTTGAGTATCAGGCTTTTGAACTTGACCCGCTGGACCCGGCTGACGACGCGACCGAGCTTTGAGCCGGGCACCGCTTCATGCCGATTGGCGCTGACGCCGCCGGTATTCACCCGGCGTCTGCGCGTTCCAGCGCTTGAAAGCCCTTTGAAACGCCTCGGCTGAGGCAAACCCCAACAAATAAGCGATTTCACCGAAGGCCAATTCCGTGTCACGGATATAGGTCATGGCGAGGTCGCGCCGTGTGTCATTGAGAATGGCGCGAAACTGCGTACCTTCCTCGGCAAGCTTGCGGCGCAGGGTCCAGGTTGGCAGCTTGAGGCGTGCCGCCACTTCTTCCAGGTCGGGCTCCCGGCCGCCATTGAGCAACGGTCCCAGCAGTTGTGTGATGCGCTCACGCAGGCTGCGGGTGCGGGTCAGTTGTTCCAGTTCGCGTTCGCACAATTGCAGCAAGTAGGCCCAGGTGCTCGGGCAGTGCTGCGGGTTGCGCAGATCGAGGGTGGCATGGTTCAGCCGCAACTGGTTGGTCTCGGCCCGAAAGTGGATTGCCGGGCTGCAGAGCACGCTGTAACGCTGTGCGTACTCCGGCTCGCTGAATTCAATGTCGATCTGTTCGCAGCTCAAAGGCCTGGCCGCGACCGATGACAGGTGTTGTAACCAGCCGCAAATGATCGAGTCCACCACAAAGCGGTTATAGGCGTTGTACGGACTGATGGAGTAAAAACGCAGCCAAGCGCCTTGGGCGTCTTCGTGCAGGCTTGACTGGCCGCGGTAGTTGGAGCCGTAAAGGGGCTCAAAGCGAATCAGGGTGCGTGCCGCCTCCCGCACCGTGGGTGCCTGGGCCGCGGTGACACCGGCCAGCCCGACCTGGCTCAAGCGGCTGAGCTGGCCCATGCGCAAACCTAACGCCGGGTCGCCGGTCAGGGTAATCGCCGCGTGCCCCAGGCGCATGTAGCGCGGGATCGACAAGCGCGCCAGTGGCTGGGCCAGTCGGGCCGGGTCAAGCCCGAACTGTTCGAGCAAGGGCGCAGGGTCTTGACCACAACTGCGAACGGCGTCGGCCAGCGATTGAACAAACCCGACCGAAAGATCCCCCAAGCGCATTGGCAGCGGTTTCATCGCTCTATAGCCAGAGGTTCAGCAGGCGGGCGCCAGTGCCGGGCTGATCCGGGCTGGTCTGGCCATTGCGGCTGATAAAGCCCAGGCCGGTGCTGTGCTTGTCCCAGAACTTGCCGCGTAAAAACACGGTCACGCCCGCTTCGGCGGTGCTGATGGGCAGGCTGCTGATCAGGGTCAGGCGGTGCCAGGCATCGCCCTCGGTGACTTCGCCGGGCTTGAGGCTGATTTCGCTGGGCGTCGATACGCTTTTGTAGCCACCCCAAGGTTTATCCCAAGTGGTTTTGCCTACGATAAACGCGGGTACGGCAATCAGTTGCACACCTTTCTCGTTCAGTGTGCGGTAGTTCTCGGGGTACCAGCTGTCGCTGCCGATCAGGATGCCCAGGCGCCCGGCCGGGGTATCCACCACGTTCAGCTCATGGTCGGGGCTCGGCTGGATATAGCTTTGCTCTTCATAGGTCGGCAACAACTGGCGTTGGGGAGTGCCCAGCGCTGCACCGTCTCTGTCAAACACAACACTGCTGTTGTACAGCGGGCCAGTGCCGGGCAGCAGCTTGCCGTTCTCGATACGCGGTGCAGGCAGCGCAATGCTACCGGCCACCAAAGTCACGCCGAACTCTTTGGCCAGGCCGCCGAACAGCGTCTGGTAGTCAGCCGCCATGCTGTCGGCTTTCATGCGCAAGTGCGCATCGTTGACCCGGCTTTCACCGTCGGCACGCAGCCAGGCATTGGCAAAGGCCAAGGGATTGCTCATGGCCAGCCATTGCATCGCTTGGTTCAGGTTTTCAGCTTGATACAGCTGGTTTTTCTCGCCGCGAAACATCAGCCAGGAACCGATGTGTTCCGGTAATACCACCACGGTTTTAGCGTTGAGCAAGCCTGCATCGCGAGCGGTATTGAGGTAAGCGGCCAGCTTTAGATGGACCAGCTCCAGGCTCTGATAGTCGCGGGGGGACAGGTCGGGTTCGATACCCAGCAGGTTGCCACGGTCATTATTGACGCCCTCGTTAATGGCCAGCTCGATGCGCAGGTCAGAAAGGTAATGGCCAACATCCCGTTGCGTGGTCCAGTAGGCATAGCCGCCGATTGCGGCGACAAGAGCGATCAGTAAGGTGCAGCCAATTAGTTTGCGCATAGAAATAGAACAGACAGCTTTCAGCGGAATTCGACGTCTAGGGTAGGCGGCGCCTGCAGGCTTGCCAAGGGGTGCTGCGCATTTGGGTTAATAATTTGTTAGTTTGGGTCATTGAGTGGGGTCTGCTGAGTCTTTACTGTGCCTCACATCAACGACGGGAGCCGCAGAGCATCCCGCGTCCCGTGATTTAGCCCGTTGTGGAGCTTTCTGATGACCGCCACTCACTACCCGCATTTACTCGCCCCGTTGGATCTGGGCTTTACCACCTTGCGCAACCGCAGCCTGATGGGCTCGATGCACACCGGTCTTGAAGAAAAGCCCGGTGGTTTTGAGCGTATGGCCGCCTACTTTGCCGAGCGTGCCAGAGGCGGTGTCGGCCTGATCGTGACCGGCGGCATTGCGCCCAACGATGAAGGGGGGGTGTACAGCGGCGCGGCCAAGCTGAGCACGGTCGAAGAAGCAGAAAAGCATGTGGTCGTGACTCGGGCGGTGCACGATGCCGGGGGCAAGATTTGCCTGCAGATCCTCCACGCCGGGCGTTATGCCTACAGCCCGCGCCAGGTGGCACCGAGTGCGATTCAGGCACCGATCAACCCGTTCACGCCCAAGGAACTGGATGAAGAGGGCATCGAGAAACAAATCAGCGACTTCGTGACCTGCGCCAAACTGGCCCAGAGCGCCGGTTATGACGGTGTCGAGATCATGGGTTCCGAAGGCTATCTGATTAACCAGTTTCTCGCTGCGCACACCAACCAGCGCACTGATCGCTGGGGTGGTAGTTACGAAAATCGCATGCGCCTGCCCGTGGAAATCGTGCGCCGCGTGCGTGAAGCCGCAGGTCCGAACTTCATCATCATTTATCGCCTGTCGATGCTCGATCTGGTAGCCGGCGGCAGTATCTGGGAAGAAGTGGTGCAACTGGCCAAGGCCGTCGAGTCGGCCGGTGCGACCCTGATCAACACCGGGATTGGCTGGCACGAAGCACGCATCCCGACCATTGCCACCAAGGTGCCGCGCGGCGCGTTCAGCAAGGTGACGGCCAAGCTGCGTGGCTCGGTCAATGTGCCGTTGATCACCACCAACCGTATTAATACTCCGGAAATTGCCGAGCAGATCCTGGCCGAAGGCGATGCGGACATGGTATCCATGGCCCGTCCGTTTCTGGCCGACCCGGAGTTCGTCAACAAGGCAGCGGCCGGGCGCAGTGATGAGATCAATACCTGCATCGGCTGCAACCAGGCCTGCCTGGACCACACCTTCGGCGGCAAGCTGACCAGCTGTCTGGTCAACCCTCGTGCCTGCCACGAAACGGAACTCAACTACCTGCCGACCATTGCGGTGAAAAAAATCGCCGTGGTCGGTGCTGGCCCTGCCGGGTTGTCAGCCGCTACCGTAGCGGCCGAGCGCGGGCATGCGGTGACGCTGTTTGACTCGGCCAGCGAGATTGGCGGTCAGTTCAACGTGGCCAAGCGCGTACCGGGCAAGGAAGAGTTCTTTGAAACCCTGCGTTACTTCAAGCGCAAGCTGCAAACCACCGGTGTCGAGCTGTGCCTCAATACCCGGGTGGATGTGCAGCAGCTGGTGGATGGCGGGTTTGACGAAATCATCCTGGCTACTGGTATCGCACCGCGTACCCCGGCGATTCCGGGCATCGACAATCCCAAGGTGCTGAGCTACCTGGACGTGATCCTGGAGCGCAAGCCGGTAGGTGCCAAGGTGGCAGTGATTGGTGCGGGCGGGATTGGTTTTGATGTATCCGAGCTCCTTGTGCATCAGGGCGTTTCCACCAGCCAGGACCGGGACGCGTTCTGGAAAGAGTGGGGCATCGACACCGCGCTTGAAGCCCGCGGCGGTGTTGCCGGGATCAAGCCCGAGGTGCATGCCCCGGCGCGTCAGGTGTTCCTGCTGCAACGCAAAAAAACCAAGGTTGGTGACGGTCTGGGCAAAACCACTGGCTGGATTCATCGCGCGGGCCTGAAAAACAAGCAAGTGCAGATGCTCAATAGCGTGGACTACCTGAGCATTGATGATGCCGGGTTGCATATCCGCATTGGTGAAGGCGAGCCGCAATTGTTGCCGGTGGACAATATCGTGATTTGCGCCGGGCAAGACCCGTTGCGCGAGCTGCACGATAGCCTGGTCGCGGCGGGGCAGAGCGTGCATTTGATCGGTGGTGCGGATGTGGCAGCGGAGCTGGATGCCAAGCGTGCGATTAATCAAGGGTCGAGATTGGCGGCGCAACTTTAACTCTCACCCCAACCCTCTCCCGGAGGGAGAGGGGGCTGATTCGTGGCGTTTCGCAGGTCTGCATTTGCCTTTGCAGCCCACACAAAGTGGGCTTTTAATGCACGATCTGCGCTAAAAACGCCTTGGCTCGCGGGCTTTTTGGGGCGTTGAAGAACTGTTCCGGTGGCGAGTCCTCGATCACCATCCCGCCATCAAGGAACAGCACCCGCTCGGCCACCTGGCGGGCGAAGCCCATTTCGTGGGTGACGCAGAGCATGGTCATGCCACTGCCCGCCAGGTTGACCATCACGTCCAGCACTTCGCTGACCATTTCCGGGTCCAACGCCGAGGTCGGCTCATCAAACAGCATGATTTTCGGTTCCATGCACAGCGCACGGGCGATGGCCACGCGTTGCTGCTGCCCGCCGGACAGTTGGCTCGGGTACTTGTCGGCTTGGCTGGCAATCCCGACCTTGGTCAGAAAATGTTGCGCCAGTTCAATCGCCTTTTTGCGTGACAGGCCGCGCACCGACATCGGCGCCAGGATGCAGTTGTCGATCACGCTCATATGCGGGAACAGGTTGAAATGCTGAAACACCATTCCGATTTCGCTGCGCACTTTAGCGGCTTCGCGAGTTGGCAGTGACAGGTCAGTGTCGTTGATCAGGATGCGACCCTGCTCGGCGATTTCCAGGCGGTTGATACAGCGGATCAGCGTCGATTTGCCGGAGCCGGAAGGGCCGCACAGCACGATGCGTTCACCTTCACGCACTTTCAGGTCGATGCCTTTGAGTACGTGAAAGGCGCTGTAGTACTTGTTCAGCCCAGCAATATCCACCACCACCTTGCGCGTGTCGGTTACGGGTGACACAGAGTGAACGTAAGCAGATTGTGCGTGCATGTTGTGTCTCCAGGTGTCAGTGAAAGCGCTCGGCGCTGTAGGGCGCAGGGTCGGTGAAAGGTTTTTCGCCGGTCATCATTTCGGCCAGCAGGCGCCCGCTGACGGGGCCCAGGGTCAGACCGTGGTGAGCATGCCCAAAGTTGAACCACAGGCCCTTGTGGCGACTGCCTGGGCCAATCACCGGGCACATGTCCGGCAGGCACGGGCGGCGTCCAAGCCAAGGCTCGTCATCGAGACGCTCACCCAGCGGGTACAAGCGCTGGGCGCGTGCTTCGCAACGGCGCAGCTGGATCTCATTGATTGGGTCATCGCTGTCAGCAAATTCGATCCCGGTGGTCAGACGAATACCGCCAACCATCGGCGCCAAGACATAACCACCCACCGAATCGAGAATCGGATGGTGCATGGTATGGCCATCCTTGGCGGCGTAATGCATGTGGTAGCCGCGCTTGATCGCCAGCGGAATGCGATAGCCCAGCGGTTCGAAAATCTCCCGTGCTTGCGGTCCAAGGGCGATCACCACTTCGTTACCGACAATCAGCCCTTTCTGGCTTTCGACCTGCCATTGCCCGGCGGTTGCCCGCAGGCTGGCGGCGTCGCCGGTGACAAAGGTGCCGCCGCGCTTGATAAACAGCTCGGCATAGCCGCGGGTCAGGCCGCCCGGGTCACTGACGGTCTTGGGGTCGAGCCAGTGAATGCCGCCGATCACATCGGTGTGCAGGCCCGGCTCCAGGGCGTGGACTTGCTGCTCACCGAGCACCCGATAGTTGAGCTTGAACTCGCTCAGGGACGCGGCGTCGCGCTGGGCTTTGTCGAAGTCGGCCTGGGTGCGGTAGACCTCGATCCAGCCACTGTCGTCAATCAGCGAAGTGACGCCCGCAGGCTCGGCCAGCAGGTCGTGCTCGCTGACGCACTTTTCAATCAACGGCAGCATGGCCCGGGTGGCTTTGGCCAGTTCCTTGGGGCCGGACTGCTGCCAGTATTTCAACAACCACGGCCCGGCCTTTGGCAGATGCTTGAGGCTGTAGCGCACATCTGATTGCTGATTGAGGCCATAGCGCAGCAGGCGCGAGATTTCACGCGGGAACGAATAGGGGATAACGCTGGCGCGCTCGATCAGCCCGGCATTGCCGTGACTGGTGCCGCTGCCCGGCTGGGCGCGGTCGAGCAGCACGACGTTGCGCCCGTGGGCCTGGAGTTGCAACGCGGTACTGACGCCGACGATGCCGGCTCCCAGAACGATGATGTCGCAGTGCATAAACAAATCCTTAAATCGGGGGCCGTGTTCGCAGCCCGAACAATGGGCTTACTGCAAATGGCGGCCGAGGCGGCCTTCGATCAGCTTCAGGCTGCGTCGTACGATTTCCACGATCAGCAGGTACAGCACGGCAGCCCACAGGTAGATCTGGAAATCGAAGCTGCGCGAGAACGCCATCTTGGTCACGCCCATCAGGTCGTAAATGGTCACCAGCGAGGCGATGGCGCTGGCCTTGATCATCAGGATCAGTTCATTGCCCAGCGGGCCGATAGCCACCAGCAGCGATTGCGGCAGGATGATCTTGCGAAAGGCCGTCCAGCGCGACAGGTTCAGCGCCTTGCAAGCTTCACGCTGGCCCTGGGCCACGGAAAGGATGCTGCCGCGCAGGATTTCGGCCTGATAGGCCGCGGTATTGAGGGTGAAGGCCAGCAGGGTGCAGAACCAGGCATCACGGAAAAACCACCACAAGCCCACGTCTTGCCAGAAGCCCTTGAACGAGCCGAGGCCGTAATACAGCAAAAACAGTTGTGCCAGCAGCGGCGAGCCGCGGAAGAAGTACACGTAGGCGCCGGTAAAGCTGCGCAGGAAGCGATTGCTGGACAAACGCCCCAAGGCAATCAGCAAGCCGAGCAAAGCGCCGAGGGTGAACGAAATCGCCACCAGCTTGCCGGTGACCAGCAGCCCGTCGATAAAGCGCGGGCCGTAGCGTTCCAGCAGGTCGGGGTTGAGAAACATGTTTTGCAGATCCGCCAGACTCATGGCTGCGCGCTCCGTTGATGGCGGCTGAAGTAGCGTTCAAGGAAGCTGAACAGCCGCCCGGAAATCGCCGAGAAAAACAGATAGCCCAGGCACGCGACGCTGTAGAACAGCATCGGGTCCTTGGTCACGCTGACGGCCAGGTTGGTTTGGCGCATCAAGTCCACCAGGGAGATGGTCGACACCAGCGAGGTGTCCTTGAGCAGCGACAGCCAGTTGTTCGACAGGCCGGGCAGGGCGATGCGCGCCAGTTGTGGCAGCACCACCTTGCGGAATGTGGTGAATTTGCTCAGGCCCAGGGCCGAGGCGGCTTCAAACTGGCCCTTGGGAATGGTTTTGAACGCGCCCAGCCAAATCTCGCTGGAGAAGGCGGCAAACACCAGGCTAAAGGCAACCATCGCGGCAACGAAGGTATTGATCGTGACCTGCGCGTCGTAGCCCATCATGGCGAGGATCTTTTGCGCGGCGATCTGGCAACCGTAGTAAATGATCAGCAGCGTCAGCAGTTCCGGCAAGCCACGGAAGACGGTGGAAAAGGTTGTCGCCCAGGCCCGCACCCAGCGGTTTTTGGAGCGTGCCGCTACGGCCACGGCCAGGCCCAGTGGCAAACCGATGGGCAGGCAGCTCAAGGCCAGTGCAATGGTGACCATAGCCCCGGCGAGCAAGGCCGAGCCCCAGCCGCCACTGGCGAAAGAAAGAAGTGAGAGTTGATCGAGCATGCTCGAATCCCCGGGCAAAATTGGGCCGAAATTCAGCCGCTGCGCACCTTATGTGCGCAGGGCAGGGTCATTGGCAGGGAAGCCCTCAAACGAGGGCAGGCGACTCAGTAAATGTCGAAGTCGAAGTACTTGCTGGAGATCTTTTTATAGGTGCCGTCAGCCACGATTTCGTCCAGTGCCTTGTTAAAGCGCTCGCGCAGCACCGTGTCGCTCTGGCGCACTGCAATCGCTGCATCGGCATTGGTGCCGTCTACGTCACCGATGATCTTGCAGCAGTCGTCGCTGGCCTTGTTGATCCACTCCAGCAGGGGGAACTTGTCGGCAATCACTGCATCGACGCGGCCGTTTTTCAGCTCGGCATTGGCCTCGTCCAGGGTCGGGTAGAGGTTGAGCTTGGCGCCGGCTTTCTCGTAGTGATCTTCGGCATAAATGCCCTGGGTTGCTGCGCCTTGGGCGCCGATGGTGCGGCCCTTGAAGTTGATCTGGGCATCGGTGATGTCAGAGTCTTTGGGCACGGCGATCGACAGAGGGGTGCGGTAATAGTGATTGGTAAACGCAATTTTCTTTTTGCGTTCATCGGTCACGATCATCGATGCGACGATGGCATCGTACTTTTTCGCCATCAGCCCCGGAATGATGCCGTCCCAATCCTGGGCAACGATCTTGCATTGTGCGTTCATGCGTTCGCACAGGGCATTGGTGATATCGACGTCAAAACCCGAGACCGTGCCGTCCGAGTTGGTGGTGTTGAATGGAGGGTAGGCGCCTTCGGTGGCGATAGTCAGCGTATCGGCGTGAGCGTTGGCTGCAACAGCGGCCACCAGTGCACATGCACTTGCAAAGCGAATGACGTATTTCATCTAGCACCTCGTTTTATTGTTTTGATCCGGGTGAGGATGTGTAGCCCACGAACTCATTGTGTAAGGCCGCGGTTGCCTCAAGACGCTTCTCAACGTCTGGTCCCAGTTGTTTGCACACTTCATTTATCAACAAATGCACCAGCGACAGCATCGCCGCGGTGGACTCCCAGAACAGGTTGAACTCGGTGGGCACGCGGAACACCTCATTGGCGGCCTGGTCTGCCCAGTCACAAAAGGTATCGGTGATCAGCGTGACGTCGATTCCGGCTTCGCGCGCCTTGCGGCACAACAGCTGGGCGTGGCGCGAGTAGCGTCGGGCTTCAAACACCACCAGTGCGCAATCCTCTGGCGGGCACAGCAGCACGTCGGCGTAATGCCCGGCGGCGCCGTCCACCAGTTGCACGCCATCGCGCAGGTATTGCAGCAAGTGCACCATCGAGGCGGCGATCCCGCGTTCGGTCTGGAAACCTGCAACAAACACCTTGCGCCGGGTGGCCAGGCGCTGGCTGACGGTATGCCACTGTGGCGTGAGGCTGTATTCGTAGACCTTGACCAGCGCACCGACTTCCAGCTCAAAGCTGCGCGGTAAAGCTTGCGGGCTGTGGCTCGACTGCTGGCGGAATTCTTGCAAGCGATCACCGACCAGCCACGGGCCATCGCCCAGGTCGTCCTTGAGATCATTTTTCAGGTCTTTGAAATGGCTATAACCCAACGAGCGGCAAAAGCGTCCGACACTGGATTCGCTGACCCCCAGTTTGCTGGCGATGTCGGCGGCAGTCTGAAAAGGCAGCTCGTAAAGATTGGCCAGCATGTAGCTGGCAATCGCCCGACCCGAAGGGGCGGCGGTTGACAGACTGCTTTCAAGGCGTTGTTTAATCGGCTGGCTCACGACTGCATTCCTGTTTTTATTTCAGCGCGAAGCAGAAAGTGAATGTTTTCTGTCATTAAGTCAACAATTGACAGAGAACTGTCATAGAAGGATAGTTTGTCTCAGATAAAAATAATCAGATTGGAGCGCCAGAATGTCTTCCACGCAGTCGCTTTCCCTCGTCGAACTGACCGCATTGCTGCAACGGATTTTTGAGCGTCATGGCACCTCGGCATCGGTTGCTCGGGTACTGGCCGACAACTGCGCACGGGCGCAACGCGATGGTTCCTACAGTCATGGCGTGTTCCGCATTCCGGGGTATCTGTCATCGCTGGCCAGTCATTGGGTCGACGGCCAGGCCGTTCCGGTGGTTGAAGACGTGGCCTCGGGCTTTATCCGCGTGGATGCAGCCGGTGGCTTTGCCCAACCCGCGCTGGAGTCCGCCCGTCAATTGCTGGTGGAAAAAGCCCGCAGCGCCGGGATTGCGGTACTGGCGATTCGTAACTCACATCACTTTGCCGCGCTATGGCCTGATGTTGAGCCGTTTGCCGAGGAAGGCCTGGTGGCTTTGAGCGTGGTTAACAGCATGACCTGCGTGGTGCCCCACGGCGCGCAAAGGCCTCTGTTCGGGACTAACCCGATTGCTTTCGCCGCACCGCGTGCAGACGGCCACCCGATCGTATTTGACCTGGCCACCAGTGCAATTGCCCACGGCGATGTGCAAATTGCCGCACGCAAGGGCCACTCGCTGCCTGCAGGTATGGGAGTGGACAAGCAGGGTGAGCCGACGCAAGACCCTAAAGCCATTCTCGACGGCGGCGCCTTGTTGCCATTTGGCGGGCACAAGGGGTCAGCGCTGTCGATGATGGTCGAGTTGCTGGCAGCGGCCCTGACCGGTGGCAACTTCTCGTTTGAATTCGACTGGTCCAAACATCCGGGCGCGCAGACCCCGTGGACTGGTCAGTTGCTGATTGTGATTGACCCGAGCAAATCCGGCGGCAACAGCTTCGCCCAGCGCAGCGCCGAACTGGTGCGCCAAATGCATGCGGTCGGCCTTGAGCGCATGCCGGGTGATCGGCGTTTTATCGAACGGGCCAAATCGTTGAGCGAGGGTATCCCGCTGGGTGCTGAAGAACTGGCCAAATTGCGCGAATTGGCGGGGTAACCCCGGCCCCTCGTAGCCGCTTCGCTCCTCAGCGGCTACATGAATTGAGCAGCAGTCGTACTCGGCTTATAACGCCAAAAACTGCCTGATCAGGTTGGGCGTACACCCCGTCCAGCGTTTCAACGCTCGGCGAAAGTTGGCCGGGTCGTTGAAGTTCAGGTACTCGGCCACCGCTTCGTTGCTCATGCCCTTGATCTGGTACAGGTACAGCGCCATATGCTTGCGCGCTTGATCCTGCTGCGCCTGAAAGTGTGTGCCGTGCTTGTTCAACTTGCGTTTGAGGGTGGCCTGGCTCATTGAAAAGTGCTGAGCCGCCTGCTCAAGGCCGGGGGTCTGTTGCGCATTGTTGCGCAAGTACACATACAACCGGTCGAGCAAGCTGGCGCGGAACCCTAGGCTGTGTAACTCAATTTGCGCCTGCTGATACGCCACTTGCCGGGCTATCGCCGACGCGTTGGGCCAGAGCCGGGTCAGGTATTCACGGGGCAGGCGCATCATGTCCAGTTGGCTACCGAACTGGGTGTTCTCCCCCAGATGCACCCAGTACTGCTCCATATAACGCGGCTCCGGGTGGCTGAAGCTGCATTCCCATGGCAGGCGCTCGCCGCTGAGCCACTGACTCATGGCCTTTAACGCCGTCATGCTGGCTTCCAGCACAAACCGCAATTGCTCCCCGGCCCCGCAACTGTCGAGCCAGTACACGTAGGCGTACTTGTCGTCCAGCAATAGGCGCGGGGTCAGCAGGGGGCTGAGCAAGGCCCGGTGATGGATCAGGGTTTCCAGGGCCTGATGCAGGTTTTGCGCCTGTTGCAGGGCGTGGCTGGCCGGTCCGTAATGCCCGGGCCACAGGCGTTGGCCAAACAAAAAACTGCTGTCATCGGCTTCGAGCAGGCGCTGTGTGTTGGCGATCAAGCCAAAGCATTGCTGCGGACTGAGGCGGGTGTGCCCGGCGACAATATCGTCGTAAAACAGCCCCGTGCCGCGCAGCAGGCGATGGCTGTCGATGTCCCGGGATAACGCCAGATCGATCAGTGTCGCGGGTTGGTAATGCCCGGCAATAAAACGGCTGTCGGTTTCGTACCAGCGGCTCTCCAGCGTCATGCGCGTTTGCTCCGTGGCGGCTTGGCTCGCGCCAGTGCCAGGTTCAGGCGCTTGAGCAGCTCATCGGGGGCCTCATTCACTGCCATGATCACGGCGGTACTGGCCAACAAATGCACCCGTTCGCCATGCTGCCGGGTTTTGTGGGCCAGGCTCTGCACCGCCTGTTGCAACTCCAGGGCCAGCAGCCGGGCCTGGCTTTCTCCGGTATTGGGCAGCAGCACCACAAAGCGGTCACCGGCCAGTCGGCAGAGCAGGTCGTGACGGCGCAGGTTGAGCAGCAGCAACTGGCTGAGAGCTTGCAGCACGGCGTCACCTTCAGCATGGCCATAGTGCTGATTGATCGAGGCAAAGTCGTCGATATCCAGCGCCAGCAGTGACAGCGGTTGCTGTTGCTCAAGGCTTTGCGCGAGGCAGTCGCTGACCTGGCGCTTGAGGTATTCGGCACCGCCCAGGGGGGTCAGTTTGTCGAACAGCCGATGCTCGCGAAACACCCGCTCGCGTTTCTCCATTTGTTGGTTGATCGCCTGTTGTTCGCGGTGCCAGTGGAACAGGCCGATGGTCAGCAGAATCATGCCGATGGGCATGGGACCTGACTCCAGCCAGTGGTTCCAGTGCAGGTGTTTGGGCAGACGAATAAGTTCGTCCAGCGCGTCCATCCACCAGGAAAAGAACATAAAGCACAAGCCGCTCGCCAAGTAGTTGGTGACCCGTCCGGTGGGTCGGCTTTTAAGCACCAGCCCCAGCCAGAACAGCATAAACAGGGCTGTCCCGCCTTCGCCGACGATATCCAGCCATTGCCACTCGCTGAAGGCTTTTGGTGTGCCGAATGCCAGGTTCAGCAACACGCCGATATTGGCGGCCAGCACCAGCAATAACAGTTTCCAGCGATGGTGTTTAAGCACGTTGAACCAGGTCATGAAGTGTCTGCCAAAAGCGATTGCCGCTCAGCACAACAGAGGTGTGTGACAGCTGTATGACCGGGGTTGCGGGTCGAATCAGCTCAGGTGTGTTGTGTAAAAAAGTCAAACACGGACTCTGTTTTTGTAGCCGCTGCCGCAGGCTGCGATGGGGCGCGGAGCGTCCCTCTGTTTATTGACAGGAAGGGCAAGGCCCTGCGGACCTTGTCGCAGGTTGCGGCAGCGGCTACAGGTTTGGGGGCCATCTGTACAGGAGTCAAATCAGCTCATTTTCCCGCCAAACCCCGCTGAAAACCCTCTGTTCCGGGCGTTACGCTGAACGCTGTCACAGCGCTGTCACAGCGCTGTCACAGCGCTGTCATCCGCCGGCCCTAGCTTTCGCTCCCAAGTTGTCGGGCCATTTGCCCGGCCTGTAGTGCGTATTTGGGGGAGGGCAAACATGTACAAGTGTCGCAGCAGGGCGCAGTGGGTCGGCTTTACATTCAGTGCATTGGCCTTGGCAATTGCCAGCGAGCGTCTGAGCGCCGCCGAGGCATCGAGTATTGGCGCCACCGAGCACGTTGAAGTGGTCGGGCAGGCGGTAAGCCTAGACAAGGCGCTCAAGCAACAGCGCAATTCGGACAATATCGAAAGCGTAGTGCATGCCGATGGCGTAGCGCAGTTGCCGGACGCCAACGTCGCCGAAGCGGTGCAACGCTTGCCCGGCATCAGCATTGAACGCGATCAGGGCGAAGGCCGTTTCGTCAGCGTACGTGGTCTGGGGCCGGATCTGAACAGCGTGACCATCAACGGTACGCTGGTGCCGTCGCCGGAAAGTGCGCGCCGCGCCGTGGCGCTGGACGTATTGCCATCCGAACTGGTGCAGTCGCTGTCGGTGATCAAGACCCTGACCCCGGACATGGACGCCAACTCCCTGGGCGGCACGGTGGATGTGCAAAGCCTGTCGGCGTTTGACCATAAAGGTCTGTTCTACACCGGTAGCACCGAAGCCGGGTACAACAAGAACAGCCATCAAACCAGCCCCAAGGTATCGGGCGCCATCAGTGACCGTTTCAGCCTCGGTGACGGCATCGACAACTTCGGTGTAGCGGCAGCCCTGAGCTGGAATAAACGCGACTTTCGCTCGGACAACGTCGAAACCGGGGGCGACTGGGATTTCAGCGATGGTGCAAAACTCAACAGTTTCGAGCAGCGGGTGTATGACATCAGCCGCGAACGCACCGGCGGCGGCCTGAACTTCGACTACAAGCCCGATGACGACACCAGCCTGTACCTGCGCACGCTATACAGCCGCTTCAAGGACAGTGAAACCCGCAACTCTACCGCCTTCGAATTTGCCGACCCACAGGCCGAGGGCGAGGTGGGTAAGACCAAGACCAAACGCAAGCTCAAACAGCGCGAAGAAACCCAGGAAATCCAGTCTTACGTCTTCGGTGGTGAACGCATGCTGGGCCTGTGGACCCTGAGCGGGCAGGCCGGTTACAGCGAATCCAGCGAAGACAATCCGGGGGGCATTTCCGGGGCCACTTTCAAAGGAAATTCCAGCGTCGGTAACGGTGGTTTCTATGACACCGAAAAGCCGCGGCCCATCATCGGTGCAGGCTTTTATGACCCCGCCAACTTCAGCCTCGACAAGGTGGACTGGCAGGAGCAACACACCAAAGACACCGAGAAGAATATCCGCCTCGACCTGGCCCGCGACTACGACGTGCAGGGCTATGCCTCCCAGGTCAAATTCGGCGGCAAGGTCAGCCGTCGCAACAAGGACAACGACCTCGAAGCCTGGTCCTACAAGAATTTCTCGGATTTGGGCTTTAGCGACGAACAGCTGAACCTCAGCCAGTTCAACAAGGGCAACCTGCATTACAACCTCGGCCAGTACGGCCCAGGTATCAGTGGCGGGGCAATCAAGAACCTGATTGGCGGCTTGAACCCCAACGATTTCTACGATGAGCAAACATCTCGGGCCAATGACTTCGCCATGCGTGAAGACATCAACTCGGCCTACCTGATGAACACCGTCGATATCGACGACTGGCGCTTTATCGCGGGCATGCGCTACGAGGGCACTGAGTTCGAGGCCAAGGGCACTGGCGTGCGCGATGGCGCCTTCGAAGCTCAAGACACCAAGCGTAACTACCATCACTGGTTGCCGGGGCTGCATGCCCGTTACCAGTTGGCGAAAAACACCCAGGTGCGAGCAGCCTGGACCAACTCCGTAGTGCGCCCGACCTTTGGCCAGTTGGCACCGGGGTTTGTGATCGAAGATGACAAGGCCGAGTTCGGTAACCCCAACCTCAAGCCGCTGGAGTCGAGCAACTTCGACCTCGGTATCGAGCACTTTATGGGGCAGGCGGGCACGGTATCGGCGTTCCTCTTCTACAAGGACATCAAGAACTTCGTCTACAACAACGACCTGGCCGGCAGTGGCGAGTGGGTCGACTTCACCGAGGCTCACAGCTACGCCAACGGCGACAGTGCCAAGCTCTACGGCCTGGAGCTGGCCTACTCGCAGAAATTTGACTGGCTGCCAGCACCCTGGAACGGCGTGATCCTGGGGGCCAACAGCACCTTCAGTCGCTCCAGCGCCAGCATCAAAGGGTTCGATGCGGCGACCGGGACCGACATGAAGCGCGATATCGATTTGCCGAACCAGTCCAATACCGTCGGCAACCTGATGCTCGGCTGGGAAGACGACAAGCTGAGCCTGCGCCTGTCGGCCAACTACAAGTCGGACTACCTCTACGAGCTGGCCGGGGTCAACGACAAGGCCCACGACACCCATGTCGATGCGCAGACTTTTGTCGACTTCAGCGCCCGCTACTCGCTGACCAAAAATCTGCAGATCAAGTTCGACGCCCAGAACCTGACTGACCAGCCGTACTTCGTTTACAGCGGCAACCGTCGCTACAACAACCAGTACGAAGAATACGGCCCGACCTACTCGCTGGGCCTGACCTTCACCCACTTTTAAATGCTCGATGGCCTCCTGTTGGAGCGGGCTTGCTCGCGATACAGGCAACGCGGTCTCACATCTCTATATGGACTGGCATCACCCATGACTCATCTATTCAAACGCCAACCTCGACTGCTGCCCCTGCTGATCTGCCTGAGCGCAGGTAGCGTCCAGGCGGCCACCGAACTGGTCGCTCCGACATTGCAGCAATGGTCCACCAGCCAGGCCCAGGCCCTGAGCTACTTGCCGAATGGCGCAGGCGACGAACGCCTGTCGGTCAGCAAGCGCGAAGGTCTGCTGTTGCTCGATAAGCAGGGTAAAACCCTGAGCCGGGTGCCGGGCGCGTTTGCCGGGCTGGACAGCCGTGCGCTGGGTGCTCAGGTATTGGTCGCCAGCAATGACAAGGACAAGCAGCAAGTCGCGCTGTTCAGCCTCGACCCCAAGAGCCATGAATGGCAGGCGCCGTCTTATCTGCCCGCCCGTGACTATGCGGTGAATGGCGTGTGCCTGTATCAGGACGATGCGAGCAATATCTACTTGTTTACCGTGGGCGAAGAGGGCAAGGGTGAACAGTGGCTGGTCGCCGCCGACAGTCAGCGTCTGCAACAACCGCTGCTGGTACGCAGCCTGCCATTGCCGCCGCAAGCCAAGTTCTGCCAAGTCGATGACGGCGCGCAGAACCTGTTCGTCAACGAAGAGAATGTCGGCTGGTGGGCCTATCCGGCGCATGCCGAGGCCGATGTAAAGCGCACCCCTGTGGCCTTGGTCGAGCCCTTCGGCAATGTGAAAAAAACGGCCGGGGCCATGGCGCTGGTGCCGGGCGGGATGCTTGGGCTTGATCCAGAAGCAGCGCAGTTGCAGCTCTATCAGCAGCAGGGCAAAGGCTGGGCACCGGCGGCCAGCCTGGCGCTGGCCGGTGTGGTCGAGCCTGAGCACCTGGCGCTGCGCCAGACCGCGCAAGGTCTTGAACTGCTGGTACAGGACGGCGCCAGCGGCAAGCTGTATGAAGGCGCGCTGGACTGGAAAGCCACGCCGGTGAGCCTGGCGCCGGTATTGCCGAGCGTAAGGCCTGGGGTGCAAACCGAGGTGGTGATGAGTCAGGGCGATGCGGCGGATGACCCGGCGATCTGGGTCCATCCGCATACTCCGGCCCTGAGTCGGGTGCTGGGCACCAATAAACAGCAGGGCCTTGAAGTCTACGACCTGCAAGGCAAGCGTGTGCAGCATTTGCCGGTAGGGCGCCTGAATAACGTCGATATACGCCCGGGCTTCACCTTGGGCTCGCGCACCGTAGACCTGGCAGTGGCGACCAATCGTGATCACAACAGCCTGAGCGTGTTCAGCATTGATCGCGCCACCGGTGAACTGCAGGAGGCTGGCGAGATAGCCACCCCGGTCAAGGACATCTACGGGCTGTGTCTGTTCAAGGCGCCAACGGGCGAGATCTACAGTTTTGCCAACGACAAGGACGGCACTTTTGTGCAGCACCGCTTGTTCGCCAAGGGTGACAAGGTCGATGGCGAACTGGTGCGCCAGTTCAAGGTTGCAACCCAGCCCGAAGGCTGTGTGGCAGATGACCGCAACCAGCGGCTGTTTCTCGGCGAAGAGGATGTTGCGGTATGGGCAGTGGATGCCCGTCCCGACCAGCCAGCGACCCTCACTCATGTGATCAAGGTCGGTGAGCAGGTGCACGACGATATTGAAGGTATGGGCCTGTATCAGACCGAAAAAGACAACTACCTGGTGATCTCAAGCCAAGGCAACGACAGCTATGTGGTGGTCGATGCCGAGCCGCCTTACGCCCTGCGTGGCGCGTTTCGGGTGGGGGTGAATGCCGCCGCGGGGATTGATGGCGCGTCGGAGACCGATGGCCTGGATGTGACTTCGGCCAACCTCGGCGGCCCCTGGAGCAAAGGCTTGCTGGTGGTGCAGGACGGCCGCAAGCGAATGCCCGAGCAGGCGCAGAACTTCAAGTACATCCCCTGGAGCGAAGTGGCCAAGGCGCTGCACTTGCCATAAGCCGGTCATTTAAGTCGCTTATAAATACCCCTTACTGGAGTCACAACATGCACACAACCATGGAACACATGACAATCTGGGGACTGATCAGCGACGCGAGCCTGCTGGTCAAGGGCGTGATGCTGACCTTGCTGGTGGCATCGCTGTTGAGCTGGTTTTTGATCGTGCGCCGCAGCGCCATTTTGCGCCGCAGCGAACGCGATATGGACAGCTTCGCGCAGCGGTTGCGGGCTCAGGGCGAACTGAATGCGCTGTACCGGGAAAGCCGTGACGCCAGCGATGCAGATGCGGGGGCCGGGCAGGTGTTTAGCGCCGCCTACAGTGAATACGCCCAACTCAGACAGCAGCCCGGAGTGGATGCCGAAGGTGTGATGCAGGGCGTTGAGCGGGCACTGTATGTGGCCATCAGCGAGCAGGAAATTCGCCTGGAGAAAGGCCTGCAGTTTTTGGCCACCGTGGGTTCGGTGAGCCCCTATATCGGATTGTTTGGCACGGTGTGGGGGATCATGAATTCCTTTATCGGTTTGTCCCAGGTGCAACAGGCAACGCTGTCCACCGTCGCTCCGGGTATTGCTGAAGCCCTGATCGCTACCGCCATTGGCCTGTTTGCGGCGATACCAGCAGTGATTGCCTATAACCGTTTCTCGGCCCGTGGCCAGACCCTGCTGACCCGTTATTACAGCCTCGGCAATGAAGTTCAGATGCGCTTGTACCGCAACCTGCATACCGGTTCGCGGAACATGTCTGCCGTCGCTTGAAAGGGAGTATCAACATGCTTGCTCGACCACAGCGCAAACACGGGCCCAAGGCCGAAATGAACGTAGTGCCTTACATCGACGTGATGCTGGTGCTGCTGGTGATCTTTATGGTGACCGCGCCGATGCTGACCCAGGGGGTAAAAATCGAACTGCCGAAAGTTGCCAGCGAAGCGCTGGTCAATGACAGTCAGCAAAAAATCCTGACGTTGTCGGTCAAGGCCGAGGGCGGTTATTACTGGAATCTGGGCAGCGAACTGGACACCAGGAACCAGACCGACAGCGCCGTCAGCCTTGAAGAGTTGCAAGCCAAGGTCAGCCAGGTGGTGGCGCAAGACAGCAACACCCAGGTCTATATCCGTGCTGACAACGAGGCGGGTTACGGCAGCGTGGTCAAGGCCATGGCTGCCCTTCAACAAGGTGGAGTGAGCAACCTGGGGCTGGTGACCGAGGCCCCGCAATGAGTGCCGCGCTGATGCACGGCCAGTTGGCGCAGGCGCCGCCGATGCCCTGGACCCGGATGTGGCACAACAGCCAGGCGCTGGTGGTCAGCGTTGCCTTGCACAGCACCGTCGTGGCCTTTTTGGTACTGGGCTGGAGCATGGAGCAATCGTTGCCGGAGCCTACGCCCTCGACCCTGAAAACCCGGCTGGTGATGTTGCCGGCCGAACCGGTCGTGGCGCCAGCGGCACCCGAGCCGGTGCAGGTGGTGGCACCGGCGCCGGTGGTCGAGGTGAAACCTGAGGTGGTAAAGCCCAAGGTCGACCCGCAGATACAGGCGCGCAAGCTGGAGCAGGCAGTGCTGGCGCGCAAGCGTGTGGAGGCGCAGAAACAGGCGCAAGCGGAGCAACGGGAAGCCGCGCAGGTTGAGGCTCAGCGCCAGCAGGCAATGGCGGAACAGGCCCGGATTGCAGCGGCGGATAATGCCCGGCGAGCACAACAGGCCGCTGCGGCAGCAGATGTGCGCCAGTACCTGCCCATCAGCAAACAAGCTCCCGATTACCCGCAGCGTGCGCTGGACAAGGGCATTGAAGGTGATTGTACGGTGGAGTACTCGGTGACACCCCAGGGCAAAGTCGACAACCCCAAGGTGGTGGGTAACTGTCACCCAGCGTTTATCCGGCCTTCACTGGTGGCGGCGGCGACGTTCCGTTATCAGCCACGGCTGGTCGATGGCCAACCGGTGACAGTCCCGGGAGTGCGCAATACCTTTCACTACAAGATCCAGTAAACCTGAATTACCCGAATTACCTGTAGCCGCTGAGGAGCGAAGCGAGGCTGCGATAAGGGCCGCAGGACCTTCAAGATTTCAGGGTCGCTGCGCAACCCATCGCAGCCTCGCTTCGCTCCTCAGCGGCTACGCGCATGATTGACAGGCATCAAGACCCATAGGCTGCACTTGACCTATGCTGCATGCGATTTCAAGCTCAAGGAAATGGCCATGAACGCGCCTGCAACCACCCCTACGCCTGCAACGGCCAAAGCGAAACTCCCCATAGGCCTAGTGATTGCGGTGCTGGTCATGATCGGCATCTTGCTGCTGCCATTGCCTGCCGACTTGCCCGTGGCCGGTCACCGCATGCTGGCGATCCTGGCGTTTGCCGTGGTGGTGTGGATCACCGAGGCCGTCTCGTACGAAGCCAGCGCCATCATGATCACCTCGCTTATGGCGTTTTTGATCGGCATGGCGCCTACCCTGGCCGATCCGTCAAAGCTCTACGGCACTTCCGCCGGTATCACCATGGCCCTGACCGGGTTCTCCAATGCCGCCCTGGCATTGGTAGCGGGTGCGTTGTTTATTGCCGCAGCCATGACCCATACCGGCCTGGACCGGCGTATTGCGTTGGTCACGCTGTCCCGTATCGGCACCAGCACCCGGCGCATACTGCTGGGGGCGATTGCGGTGACCATCCTGCTCAGTCTGGTGGTGCCCAGCGCCACGGCTCGCAGCGCTTGTGTGGTGCCGATCATGATGGGGGTGATCATGGCGTTTGGCGTAGACAAGCGCTCCAACATCGCTGCCGGGATCATGATCGTGGTGGCTCAGGGCACCAGTATCTGGAACGTCGGGATTCAAACCGCGGCCGCGCAAAACCTGCTGACCGTGGGCTTTATGGACAAGATGCTCGGGGCCCGGGTGAACTGGCTCGACTGGCTGATCGCCGGTGCGCCGTGGGCCATTATCATGTCGGCGGTACTGCTGTTTGTGGTACTGAAGATGCTCCCGCCCGAGAGCGACAGCATTCCCGGCGGCAAGGAAGCGGTTGAGAAATCACTGGCTGAACTGGGTCCGATGACCGGGCCGCAGAAACGCCTGATGGGTGTGTCCATCGCATTGCTGCTGGCTTGGGCCACCGAGGGCAAGTTACACAGCTTCGACACCACGTCGACCACCTATGCCGGTTTGGTATTTTTGCTGTTACCACGCTTTGGCGTGATGACCTGGAAAGACGTGCAGTCGCGGATTCCGTGGGGCACGGTGATTGTGTTCGGGGTCGGTATCAGTCTGGGCACGGCCTTGCTGACCACCCAGGCCGGGCAGTGGCTGGGCGCGCAGGTGGTGGAGAACACCGGTCTGGACCAGGTCGGGCCGCTGGGGATATTCGCGATTCTGGGGGCGTTCCTGATTTTGATTCACCTGGGCTTTGCCAGTGCCACCGCGCTGACCTCGGCACTGCTGCCGATTTTGATCGCGGTGCTGCAAACCTTGCCGGGTGAGTTCAACCGCCTGGGCATGACCATGTTGTTGGGGTTTGTGGTCAGCTACGGATTTATCCTGCCGATCAACGCCCCGCAAAACATGGTGTGCCTGGGTACGCAAACCTTTACCGCCAAACAGTTCGCCAAGGTCGGACTGATCGTTACGGCAATCGGGTATTTGTTGATGCTGCTGTTTGGCGCGACGTACTGGAGTTGGTTGGGCTGGATGTAATTCCAATCCAAATCCGTAGCGGCTGACGAGGTACGAGGCTGCGATGGGTTACGCAGCGACCCTGAAATCTTGAAGGTCCTTCGGCCCTTATCGCAGCCTCGCTCCGCTCCTCAGCGGCTACAGATCATTCGAGGGTTCAGTTACCGTTCTCGCTGCGCCCACCGCTGCTGACTTCCGCCGGTACATCCTCACCCGCCATGCGCTTACGGAACAGCGAGGTCCGGGCCAGCAGCAAAGTGGTCACGGGCACAGTGATCGACAGCAAAATCGGAATCAGCCAGGCGTGCAGTACCGGTGTCGATTTCAGCGCTGAAAAATACACGATCGACGCCAGTGCCACGCCCCACGCGCCAAGGGTCGAGGCCAGTGCCGGTGGGTGCATGCGTTGAAAAAATTCCTTGAGGCGCAGCAAACCGATGGCGCCGCACAAGGCAAACAGGCTGCTGAGTACCAGCAGCACGGCCACCGGTATTTCAATCCAAAGCGACAATTCGCCGACGCTATTCATTCGATCACCTCGCCACGCAGCAGGAATTTGGCCAGCGCAAAAGAGCCGACAAAGCCAAACAGGGCAATCAGCAGTGCACCTTCAAAGTAAGTGTCACTGGCATAGCGGATACCCAGCACCAGCATCATCAACATGGCCAGGATGTACAGGTAATCCAGTGCCAGAACCCGATCCTGGGCCGAGGGGCCCTTGAACAGCCGGACCACGGTCAGAACCATTGCCAGGCTGAAGATAAACAGGCTGAGCAGGATGGCATTGGTGAGCAGGGCACTCATTCAAAGATCTCCATCAGGGGGCGTTCGTAGGCCGTCTTGAAGTGCTCGATAAACTGCGCATCGTCATCCAGATCGAAGACGTGCAACAGCAACACGCTGCGGTCCAGTGCCAGTTCCGACCAGATGGTGCCAGGCACCACGGTGGTAATCATCGACAAGGCCGCCAGCCCGTTGGCGTCACGCAGGTCCAGGGGGATTTTGACAAACCGCGAGCGCGGGGGCTTGGAACCTGCCCGCAGCACACCCAAAGCCACGGCGATGTTGGACATCACCACATCGCGGCCCACCAGAAAGAACAGTTTGAGGATCACTCCCGGACGACGAATGCGCACTGGCAGCGGCCGCAATGGCGCGAACATCAGTGGTGCCAGAATGGCCAGCGCTGCACCCAGCAACAGGTTGCCGGCACTCAACGACAGGTTGAGCAGCAACCACAGCGCCCACAGTGCGAGAGACAACCAGGGAGCTGGAAAAAGACGCTTCATGGCAGTACCTCCGGCATTGCGGCCTTGGCTTGCGGGCTCGGCACCGGGCGTGTGCCGATCACGGCCATTACATAACGCTCGGGATTGTTCAGGGTATCGGCAGCTGCCTGGGTATAACGCAACACCGGCTCGGCCTTGAATGTCAGTACCACACACAACCCGAGCAGCAGCACGATGGGCAGGCATTCGATACGGCGCAAGATCGGTGACGGACGCTCAAGCGGTGTCCAGAAGCGCTGGATACCCATGCGTGAAAAGGCGATCAAGGATGCCAGCCCGGAGAGAATCAACAACGCCAGCAGGCTCCAGGCCGCCATTGAAATCGGCTCGTCAGTTGCATTGCCCAGGCCCATCGGGTTGAGCAGGGCGTTGAGCAGGCTCAGTTTGCCGATAAACCCGGAGAGCGGCGGCATGCCAATAATCAACAGGGCGCAGGCGATAAAGCTCAACCCCAGAAAGGCCATCGTCCAGGGGATGATCTGCCCGACAACCACTTTCTGCTCGTCATCCAGGTTGCTGCCGCGGGGCGGGGCGCAAGGTTCGGCCAGGCTGGGCTGTGGTTCTGCATCGTCCTCAAGCACCAGGTCGCTGGAAGAACGCGAGCGTTCGATCAACTCGGCCAGCAGGAACAGTGCGCTCAGGGCCAGGGTGGAGCTGATCAGATAGAACAGCGCCGCAGAGGTCAGGTTGGGCTGGGCGAAGCCCACGGCCGACAACAGGATACCGGCGGAGACCAGAATGCTCAGGCTGGCCATGCGTTCCAGTCGCTGGGCAGCGAGGATGGCAATGGCGGCACAGACAATAGTCGCCATGCCGCCGTAAATCAGCCAGTCTCCGGCGAAGTACGCCGAGGCTCCGGCTTGACCGGAAAACAGCAGGGTCCACAGTCGCAGCACGGTGTAGATCCCGACCTTGGTCATGATCGCGAACAGGGCTGCCACCGGGGCGCTGGCCGACGAGTAGGCCGGCACCAACCAGAAGTTCAACGGCCACATGCCGGCCTTGGCCAGAAACGCCACGGCCAGAATGGCCGCGCCTGCATGCAGCAAGCCGCGATCGGCTTCGGGCACCAAGGGAATCTTCAGTGCCAGATCAGCCATGTTCAACGTGCCAGTGACGCCGTAGATCAAGGCCGCACCGATCAGGAACAAGGAAGACGCCAGCAGGTTGATCGAAATGTAATGCAGCCCCGAAGACACCCGTGCCTTGCCCGAGCCGTGGAGCATCAGGCCGTAGGAGGCGGCCAGCAGGACTTCGAAAAACACGAACAGGTTGAACAGGTCCGCGGTCAGGAAGGCCCCGTACAGGCCCATCAGCTGGATCTGGAACAGTGCGTGGAAACTGGCCCCGGCGCGGTCCCAGCGGGCCATGGCGAACAGCAGGGCGCAGCTGGCGATGATCCCGGTCAAGACCAGCATCAGGGCGCTCAAGTGATCAACTACCAGGGCAATCCCGAAAGGCACTTGCCAGTTGCTCGGCAGGTACACACCAATCGAAGTCGGAACGGCTTGTTGTTGGGTCCACAGCAGCAGCATCACTGAGATGCCGAGGCCGAGCAGGGTTGAGATCAGATTGATCCGGGCTTTCAGCGGGCGGTGTTTTTCGCCCAGCATCAGCATGCAGGCCGCGGTCAGCAGCGGTAACAGGATAGGCGCGACGATCAGGTGCGGCATCAAATTCATTCTTTAGGCTCCCGGCCATCTACGTGGTCGGTACCGGTCAGGCCCCGAGAGGCCAGCAAGACCACCAGAAACAGCGCGGTCATGGCGAAACTGATGACAATAGCGGTCAGCACCAGTGCCTGGGGCAACGGGTCTGTGTAGTTGAGCAAGTCCTGGGGTACGCCGTCCTTGATCACTGGCTCCTTGCCGATAAACAGGCTGCCCATGCTGAAAATAAACAGGTTGACCCCGTAAGACAGCAGGCACAGGCCCATGACCACCTGAAAGGTTCGCGGACGCAGAACCAGCCAGGTACCCGAGGCGGCCAATACTCCGATTGCAATGGCAATGACTTCTTCCATCAGGCGGCTCCTTCTTTGGTTGCAAGAGCGGATTGAAGGGGAGGTTGCGGGGCAAGCTGATTACTCGGGCGATGGGCTCGTACCGATTGGTGAGCCAGCGCCGTAAGGATCAGCAGGGTTGCACCAACGACCACCGCGTACACGCCAATATCGAAGAACAGGGCGCTGGCCACATGGATATCGCCCAACAGCGGCAAGCTGAAGTGAACGGTATGGGTGGTCAGGAACGGATAGCCCAAAGGTATTGCGCCCAGGCCGGTCAGGGTTGCACACAGCAGGCCGGTGCCCATCCAGCGCAAGGGTCGCAGGCTCATTTGAGCTTCAACCCACTGCGTGCCGGCAACCATGTATTGGAGGATAAACGCCACTGACATCACCAGGCCCGCGACAAAGCCGCCGCCCGGCTGGTTGTGCCCGCGCATAAACAGGTACATGGACACCACAAAGGCCACTGGCAGCAGTAAGCGCACCAGTACTGCGGGTACCATCATAAAGCCCAGTGCGGTGTCGCTGGCGCTGCGCGGGTTGACCAGATCGGTCATCACGTCCTTGGCCAGCAGGCGTTGCTGGGCAGGCAGCTGCATGCTTTCCTTGGAGGGTCTGAAGCGTCGCAGCAGGGCAAACACCGTCAAGGCCACGGCGGCCAGAACAGTGATTTCGCCCAAGGTGTCGAAACCCCGGAAATCCACCAGCATCACATTCACCACATTGCTGCCGCCGCCTTCAGGCAGGGCCCGGCTGAGGTAGAACGAAGAGATATCGTTGGGGGTTTGGCGGGTCAGCATCGCGTACGACAGCAACGCCATGCCGCCACCGACCGCAGTGGACAGCAACAAGTCACGCAAACGGCGGATCTGAGCCTTGCGCAAGGTGCCGGGTAATGGCGAGACCTCTTCGATACGTCGAGGCAACCAGCGCAAGCCCAGCAGGATCAGCACCGTGGTCACGACTTCAACCACCAGTTGGGTAAGGGCCAGATCCGGCGCCGAGAACCAGACAAAGGTCACGCAGGTCATCAGGCCGCACACGCTGACCATCGTCAGGGCTGCAAGACGGTGGTACTTGGCTTGCCAGGCGGCGCCCAGGGCGCAGGCAATCGCAATCAGCCAGAGGGTGATGAAGACAATCGACCCCGGTATTTTCGGCCGATCACCCCAACTCAGGCCGCTGTAGAGCATCGGGATCAGCCCCGCGATGACGGCGACCAGAATCAACAGGAATAGCTGGGTTTGCAGGCGCTGGGTGCTGATGCGCCGCTCGATTCGCCGTGCGCCGCGCATGATCACTACCAGGCTGCGCTCGAAGAAACGCTTGCCGTTGAAGTACTTGACCAGTGGCGGCAGCGGGAAACGTTCGAGCTTGAGCTGTTTGCGCAGCAACACATACAGCAGGATGCCGCCTGACAAGGCAATCAGGCTCATGATCATCGGTGCATTCAGCCCGTGCCAGATGGCCAGGCTGTACTCGGGCAGCTCGCCTCCTACCACCGGTTGCGCGGCTGCAGCGAGCAGCGGGCCGACGGTTTGTGCCGGGAAGATACCGACCGTCAGGCAAGTCAGCACCAGCAGCTCAACCGGAGCGCGCATCCAGCGTGGCGGCTCGTGCGGGGTATGCGGCAGGTCTGTCGCCGGAGGGCCGAAGAACACATCCACGGTAAAGCGCAGGGCATAAGCCACGCTGAACGTACCGGCGATGGTCGCGATCACCGGCAGGGCGATTTCGACCCAGGCCGTGGAGTTGATGAACACGGTTTCGGCAAAGAACATTTCTTTGGACAGGAACCCGTTGAGCAGCGGCACCCCGGCCATTGAGGCACTGGCCACCATGGCCAGGGTTGCGGTGTAGGGCATGAGTTTGAACAGACCGCTGAGCTTGCGGATGTCCCGCGTGCCGCTTTCGTGGTCGATGATCCCGGCCGCCATGAACAGTGAGGCCTTGAACGTTGCATGGTTAAGGATGTGAAACACTGCGGCAACCGCTGCCAGCGGGCTATTAAGGCCCAGTAGCAGGGTGATCAGGCCCAGATGGCTGATTGTCGAGTAGGCCAGCAGTCCTTTAAGGTCATTTTGAAACATTGCGCAGTAAGCGCCCAGCACCAGGGTGCAGGCACCAGCGCCGCTGACGATCCAGAACCACTCCTCGCTACCTGACAGGGAAGGCCAGAGGCGGGCCAGCAGAAAGACCCCGGCCTTGACCATCGTTGCCGAGTGCAAATAAGCCGATACGGGAGTTGGCGCCGCCATTGCGTGGGGCAGCCAGAAGTGAAACGGGAATTGCGCACTCTTGCTCAGAGCGCCGATCAGGATAAGAGGGAGCAGGATCGGATACAGACTGTGGGCGCGGATCTTGTCGCCCGCGGCGAGCACAGCATCCAGATCATAGCTGCCGACGACATGGCCAAGCAGCATGACCCCCGCCAGCAGACACAACCCCCCGGCGCCCGTGACCATCAGCGCCATATAAGCGCCGCGTCGGGCATCCGAGCGGTGGTGCCAATAACCAATCAGCAAAAATGAAAAGAGGCTGGTGAGCTCCCAGAAAAATACGATCTGAATCAAATTGCCCGACAGCACCAGGCCGAGCATGGCGCCCATAAATGCCAGGAAAAATGCGAAGAAACGCGGCACCGGGTCTTCGGGTGACATGTAATAGCGGGCGTACAGCGACACCAACGTGCCGATGCCAAGCACAAGAATCGAGAACAGCCAGGCGAATCCGTCCAGGCGCAGGACAAAATTCAAGCCGAGACTGGGCAGCCACATGAACTCTTCGCGAATGACCCCACCGTGGGCAATTTGCGGATAGAGCAGGGCTACTTGAACAGTACCGATCAATGCAATCAGACCGGCTAACAGTGATTCACTGTTACGTGCGTTATGCGGCAAAACAGCCGCCAGACAGCTGCCGACAAAGGGCAGAAGCAGTAGAACTATCAGGGACATAGGCTTCTAATCTGCAGGAGTTTGTAAACGATCATACGTGGCGAGTTGCAGATCACCAACACTGAACCTGTGGCTGAATCCTACAAAGTCCATCGACCACCGGTAAATGTTTCCTTCAGCCTGATCTCTGTATGAGCACTTTTAATTAAGAATAATCGTCTTGCTGTTTTCAATCGCAGGCCTCATCGCCTTGCTTTTCTTGAGGTTCATCGAGCTTCTTGGTCTTGGTTTTTAACTCACTCACAATCACCGCGGCCACAATCAGCGCCGCGCCCAGCAATGCAATGGCGGGCAACCGCTCGCCAGCCAAGCGCCCTGCGATACCGGCCCAGACCGGCTCACCGGCATAAATAAGGGTTGCGCGGGTCGGTGAAACGCTTTTCTGAGCCCAATTCATCGCTACCTGAATCGCCGCACTGGCGGCGCCAAGGCCTACGGCACTGACTAACAATAGCCATGAAAAGTCAGGAATGGCTTCTTGTGCAGGAATAACCATCAAAAAGGCCAGAATCGACGCAGTACTGAGCTGAACCACCGTGACCCGGCGCACGTCGACTTTGCCTGCATAAGCGCTGATCAAAATAATTTCGGCGGCGATCGCAATCGCGCTGATCAGCGTGGCGATCTCGCCAGGGCTGAAATCGAGGGAGGCGCCGCTCGGACCGGACAGCAGCATCAGTCCGGTAAAGGCCAGCATGATCCCCAGGCTGGGCATCAACCCTGGCCTGCGTCCCAGTACCAGCCACTGCAGTAATGGTACAAAGGGTACATACAGCGCAGTGATAAACGCCGACTGGCTACTGGGTATGGTCTGCAGGCCAATGGTTTGCAAGCCGTAGCCGAGCATGATCGAAACCCCGATAAACATGCCTGCCTTAAGCTCGAACAAGGTAATGCCACGCAGACTGCGAATCGAAAACAGCGAAACAATTGCCGCGGCCGCAGCAAAGCGCAGGCCCACAAAAAACATTGGCCCGCTCGCCGTCAACGCGTGCTGCACCAATAGAAAGGTGACACCCCACACCATAGTGATAAGGATCAGCACGCATTCCGCTTTACTCAAGCGAGAAGTCAGAGACATCAGTCTGGATAGTTTCAATGGCGTCGCAACCTTGCGTGCTACGTGAAGGGAGACGCACAATGCGCCAAAGCTGGGCAGTATACTGCGCAGCCCCACAAGGTGAGCAATATAGTGCCCAAAGAAAATTCACAGCGTGCGTCAGTCCTGCAACACGTCAGCCAGAACGTCCGCCGTCTCCGGCTGCTCGCGCACCTGAGCCAAAGCGCTTTATCAGAACTGTCTGGCGTCAGTCGCCGGATGCTGGTAGCCATAGAAGCGGGGGAAAAAAACGTCAGCCTCAGCACCCTTGACCGCGTTGCGGAAGCCTTGAACGTAGGGTTCAGCGACCTGATCCAGGCTCCTGGCTCGCCCGACCCGAGTCGCATCAACGAAGTGGCCTGGAGCGGCACCCAGGCGGGGAGCAAAGCGGTACTGCTGTCCAAAGCCACGGCTACACGCGAAGTGGAACTATGGGAATGGACACTGGAGCCGGGTGATGAATACCACTCGCAGGCAGATGGTGAAGGCTGGAGCGAACAGTTGTACGTATTCGAAGGCTGCCTGACCCTGGTGATCGACGAACAGGCGCTGCGCTTTAGCGCGGGAGAGTTCTACATGTACCCCAGCAACAGACCCCATGTGTACCGCAACGAAGGCGACGGGATATTGCGCTTTATGCGCAATGTCGTGATCTGAAAACCGGTGACCTGAGAATAACTAAAAATTATTAGAATTCAGGGGGTTGCCAGCTTCAACCTTCTAGTACATAATGCGCGCCATCAGCCCGGGGGCAACTACCTGAAGTGCTGAAGAATCAAATGCTTGTAGCGATAACATCGCAGTAACAAACTCTTGTTTTTGACGCTTCTAACGAAACCTCAAGCACAATTGGCCGAATAGCAAAATGGTTATGCAGCGGATTGCAAATCCGCCCACGCCGGTTCGATTCCGGCTTCGGCCTCCACATTCTAAAGCCCCGTAGATCTTGGTCTACGGGGTTTTTTTATGCCTGAGATTTGACGATCAGTTCCGCAACTTTTGGAATCGCTTCCGCAAGAGCCTCTGATTCAACGACCATTTTAAAAATTTTGCTTGAGTGTTTTTCATTTGATTGAGCCAAGGCAGGCATGGCTGATGCTGATTTGCCAAAATCGGTGCGCGACGGCTTTCGTATAAATAACCTATGGCATTAGGCCACCAAAAATCGCTTACTATAGGTTAACGTGCAGGGAGGTCGCGAATTTAGGGTAGGCGGGCTCCTCGCGATAATGATTTTTCACGTCATTAATGAGGTCAGTTAGATGGCTTATGACGCTTCTCCGTCGTGGAGCGGATTTAATTATCAAGGGAAAGTTGCTCTTTTCTACGTGCTCTCCATGATAAATTCCAAATCGTTAAGTTATGACTTTAATAACTATACAGTGACGTTAGAAAAAACTGAGGATTTCGAAATCGCTGAAAGCGGTAGAGTGATATCGTATCATCAGGTTAAGGCGTATCAACTGCCGAGTTACAGTAAATATAGCGAAGCGCTTATAGGTATAATGCTTGAGCTATATAAATGTAAGGATGCTAAAGGGTTTCTTCATACTTGGAAGGAAGTCAATCCAAAGCAAGGTAAGAAAGATCTAGTTGAGTCAATATGTAGTGATTTTTCAGAGATTTTTCATGAATACAATAATGGTCCGAGAGTCCCCGGAAATTCGTTAATTGAAAAAGCTGCTAGTTCGGAAATCTCTATTCCTAAAAAGGCTTCAATAATTAGGTTGGCACTGCCTAAAAAAACAGAATCAGAGATAGCGACAATACTCAATGATATTGGTCTGGGAGTAGATTCTAGTCTGTCTCGCTTTTCTCTTTTCGAATACCCGGATGGAGAAAAGTGTTGTGATCTTGAAGATATCAATATTAAAGTAAAAAATGAGTTGGCTGTAGCTTTTAATAACAGGAAGATTGTTGCGACAGAAAAGCAGTTGTCTAATGCATTTCATTTTTTTTTAGGGCAAATAGATAAGCATATTATTGAAAGGCACAAGAAAGAAGGGGGTAAGCCTATATCTATCTCGTTTAACTTTATAATTGCTATTCTAAGTCGTGATTTTGAGGATGTTAGCTCCGAGTATTTAGCTTATCAATTTAAAAATGAGTTTCTAGAGATTTTTGATGAGTTTATGGGGGATGATGAGTGCTATTCAATGCCTTTAGATGGTAACGAATGTAACTTGCATTCCGTTAGGAATATACTCTCTAGGCTGAGTGCTGTGGAATTGTGGGGGTACTTCCGTAGTTTTTGTCCTCATGAATATATTGAAAGTGCTAATAATATATCGAATGCATTAAATATTAGCAAAGAGGGTATTCTCTTCGTGCTAATCAAGATATTCAATGTGATCAGCCATCAGCGTGCAATACATGACCCTGCAAGAGGGCGCCTTACGTACAAAGCTAAGACTCGTCCGCCACAGCACTATCTACCTACTACTATACTTAGTCAGTATACTCCCGCAAAAATTGCAAAAAAGATTTTAGAAAATCCGAATATGATCGAGATTCTATATGAGGTTGGGACACTAATTTATGATGGTGATCATGTAACACAACTATCAGCAGTAGCCCAAAAACACACTACGCCCCCAATTGATGTTGATGCAGATCCGAGGGCAAGGCGAGATGCGATACTTGAAACTATCCGACTAATTCCAATTGATCTAGCTAAGGCTGAATTAGATGCTAATTGAGATAATTAATAATATCCTTTCGTGCAATGGATATGAACAAGTGGAAATACCTATTTTGCTAGAAGGGTATCAAATCTTCTTGTACACGCCACGTGATCCTGGCAAGGAAGAGTACTTTGTAACTATCGAAGCCTCAGTTCAAGAAGAAGCTGCTCATTCTTTTGTTTTTAATGAAGGAGCAGAAGCTATTTTTGAAAAAATTCGAAATATAGAGAATGTAGGGCGGTCGTTTGAAAAAAATAGTACCTTGATCATATGTTGCGAGAACAACACAATAGATCGGGATTTGACATTAAAAATAGAAGAGGATCATTACAATTTTAAAAAAAATATAGTGACGTATACTAAAGGTGAAATAACAGCATTTTCAGAAATAGTTTCACAGGTTTCAGAGATTACTAATGATGTGATTAGCGATATTATAAACTCTGATTCTGGAAATGATTTTAGCGCATTCAAAGAGCAGATAAGGAATCGCAATAATCATTTCTCTCTAGCTTTGAAGATAATGATGAAGCTGCCATTCATTACCTATGTGCCTAAACAAAAAAATTTAATGGATCTAGAATCGGATATTGAAAGTCATCTGTCGGAGTTTCAACGCCCAATTTACTTTGATTTGTTGGCGATTCCTCCAGAATTGGGTGATGATGAGTTCGAAGCGGTTGTAATGCGCTCTTGGGGTGTTTTATTATGAAATATATAAAGTCGATCACCTTCAAGAACTTCAAGGTTTTCGGGGAGGAACCTTATAGGATAGATTTTTCTAACAGTCATCTTGTCCTCCTTGATGGACCTAACGGGTATGGTAAAACGTCTGTGTTTGACGCCATAGAGTTGGCTCTAACTGGAACTATATCACGCTTATTTACTCTAGAGAATAAACAGCATCCAGCCGATATTGTTGTGGCGCACGGCGGAGCAAATGAAGTAGAAATCACCCTCGAATTTGAAGATGATATCCAGGGGGGTTACTTAATACAGAGGAGGCTTAAAAACCCACTTCCACGAGATGCAAAAAAAATATCTAAATTCGCAGATCTCTGGCAGCTGTACGAGATGAAAGACGGCAGTTGGCAGCAAGCGCAGCCAGATGCATTAAATAAGTATTTAAATAGTCCCAATTTCTCACGTGATTTTTCCCTTTTCAACTATATTCAACAGGAAGATACAGCTCGCTTCTTGAAGACGAATAGCGAGACGCAAAGGGCAGAGGCCCTTTCCCAGCTTTTCGGAGATACTAAGGCTGCTGAGCAAAAGCGCGAACACTTAGTTTCTATCGGCAAACGAATTGACAGTCAAAAGCGTAGTACTACTACTCGTATCAATACTCTTAAGTCTGCGTACAATGTGACTAGCGCTCTAGAATTAAGTGGTACTGTATTAACAAATCATTTCTTTCTTTTGCCTTGGTTAAGCAGCAGCTCATCACCGCCTGAATGGGATCTGGAGCATTTAAAGGCGCTCACGCAAGAAAAGCTAAATAGTTTCATGCAGGAGTTGGACTATATAAGGTCATTCTTTGTTCATAAAGATTACTTTCTCAAGTCGAGAGGGTTGATCAAGGCTGTGCAAGAAACTGAGGTGATTACACTTTTCATCAAAGCCTATAAATCGCTGCCGAACACTGCTGAATATCTAGAGAGTGAACGTTTAACAAGATTCCTAAAAGAGTCGTTCGATGTTCTCAATTCAAGAAAACTGAGTGAAATAAAAGAGTTATCTAAAGTCGAAATTTTATTTGGTGTTTTGCAGTTAGAGGGGGCTAATGACTTTATCCTAAAGCTTGACGAGCTTTTGGTGGAAGAGGCGAAGAGAATAGGCGTAGGATCGCTTTATGCAGAACTGATTAAACATCATGATGCTATGAGTAGCGATTTGAATAATATGCCTGGCGAAACTGATTGCCCGCTTTGCGGGCAGCCATATGAGAGTCATGGCAATTTGGTTCGTGAGATATCTCAGCACGGTGAGCTGATGAGGTT
Source organism: Pseudomonas fragi (assembly GCF_025426255.1). Lineage (GTDB taxonomy): Bacteria > Pseudomonadota > Gammaproteobacteria > Pseudomonadales > Pseudomonadaceae > Aquipseudomonas > Aquipseudomonas kulmbachensis. The sequence continues at coordinate 2,122,416 of NZ_CP104861.1, forward strand.
AATGCTCTCGGATCAAGACAAACGCTTTGTGAATATGCGAGATAGTTTCCAAGCTGTGAATCTACGTCCGTTGTTAGACAAGCTAGCTTTCTATTTAAGTAATTCAACTGCAACTTCTGGAGACGAAGCACGTTTAATAACGCGTGCTAATGAGCTTCAAGAAAGGCTTGTAAAATTATCGAACTGGCTTGTTAAAGAGGGAATCCCTCATGATGATTTGTTGGTATTGAAATTAACTGATAAAATTTCAGACACAGAGCTATCAGTTGCGGTTAGCGAGCTACGTAGACGGATACTAGCCCATGCAGGACCTTCTAGTGATGGTTATGATGATGTAAATGTCGGAAACGTTTTTGATAGAATTTATCGAGAGTATTTTCTGAATGAAAAAACTTACATAACTGATCAAGTTTTTTCCGGCATTGCTCAAAAGGAGCAATATATACGGAATATATACTTCAGTTCGCTAGATGGAGTAATACAAGAGCTTGGTCGATTAGAGAAGTACTATTCTGCTCTCAGTTTGGCGGCAAATGATGTCGGTGAGATACTGGGTGTCATGAAGTCTCAAATTGGTAAGTATAGGAAAAAGCTCATAACCGACGTTGAAATTCCAGTGTATATCTACTCAGGGAAAATATTGCAAACTCATCAAGCTGGACTTGGCCAAGGAATCTTTATAAAAGATCCGACCGGTGGGGCGGAGTTGAAAAATGTACGGCTCGTTTCAAACTGGAAAAGTGATCATGATATTCTTAATACCATGAGTTCAGGGCAAATATCTGCCGTAGTAATATCCTTGACGCTAGCTCTTAATCGAGTCTATTCAACTTCTTTTTCAAGTATATTGATTGATGATCCCGTCCAGACAATGGATGATATCAATATGTCGTCTTTGGTTGAGCTTCTCAGAAATGAATTTGGAGATAAGCGGATTTTATTATCCACACATGAGGAAAAGGTTTCTAGGTATTTTACTTATAAGTTTTTAAAACATGGTAAGTCTGTAAAGCGCGTCAATATTATGGAGAGAAAGGACTATGCTCCAAGCAACAACTATATTTATCAGGGTTCATAGATAGCCTTCAGTTATAACGGCGCCAGGATGTTTTTTCTTGCTTGGAGAAAACATCCTGCAATAAATATTGTTGCTGTTAAAGTAGTATAATTTCTGAATTATAGTTTATTTTGTAGGTTTAACTATTTCACCAACTCGTCTATATACTTTTTTAGTGATTTCTTCGGTGGAGTGCCCCAGTAAGCGACTTGCATGCGTTAGCTCTATCTCACTAGCCGCTTTGGGGCGAATATCCTTGAACTGAAACTGCCGAATGTTGGCAGCAAGTGCTGGATCACCGTTTGTCGCGGCTTTGATTGCTGCTTTTTCCCGAGCATCGTCCCAGCGGTTGCGTAGCATCTGTTGGCTCATACGTAGCCCGGACGAGTTGGTGATCAGCGTCGACGTTTTAACTCCGCTGAGAGCTCTGCGCTCCAGCAATTCATCGATAAAGGTGCTTAACCCCGATTGGATGCCTGCATCCTCCAACCGAAGGCGCAGGCGCTTTTCAGTTTTGCCTTGGCCAATCAGCAGAAAGCCGTTGTTCAAGTCGGTGGCTGCAATCTTATGTACATCTGCAGGGCGCTGCCCAGTCAGATATGCCAAGTCCATTGCATCCTTCAGTTCTTGTGCGGCCTCTGATGAGGGGTACTTTGGTCATGGAGCTTTGAAGTTTAGATAGAGATATCGTGAATGTCCGTAGGCTTTTGCTGAAACCACACACAATCCATCTGTTTAAAACGTAGCTTTGATCTGTAAGCCCACGGCCAAAGCGTTGCCTCTTTTTTTGCCGGAGAACGCACCAGGCTCAATGTAGTACTGCAGGTCAGGACGCAGCAGCAGCCAGGGGGTGACTTGCGCGCCATAGTTAAGCTCAATCATTTGCTCACCATTGTCGAGGTTGGCGATCATCTCGGATTCGCCGAAGCTGGTCGCCGCTGCTTCTTGTGCATCCCGCGTACGGGAGTTGAGTACGGCCCGGCCATAACCCAACGCAATGCTGTCATGCGGGCGGCTGGCAAAAGGCTTTTGCTTGACCAGGCCGACCGAGTACCAGCGACGCATTGGCGAGGTGGCTGCGTTGCTGGTGGCCGCCTGGCCGAACAGGCGCAGCACGCTTTCAGGGTCTTGCTCATCCCTCCAGATTGCCTGGTCCATCAACACGTAAGCCCCGGTGCGGTTATTGCTTTTTTCTGTGCTACCAATTTTTTGCGAGTCAGAGCTGTCGTAGTACCAGCCGACTTTGTATTGGCCATTGAGAAAGGCGTTGTTATTGAAGATGGCTTCCAGCGGCAGAATGGCCCCGGTGGAGTCGTGGCTGGGCATGGAAAACGCTTCGGAGGGAAGGCTGTTGTGCTCTGGGTTGACCTGGAATACCGCGGTTTGCAGCGTCAGTGAAGCGTTGACGCCGTAACGCAACTCTCCACCCCAGTGAGCTGTCGGGTAGTTGCCCCACCCGCTGCCGCTGGACATGGTCAATGGGTGCGCACAAAAGCCGGCGCTCACAAAGTTGGTCAGGATCGGCATGCCACCAAAATCGGTGCCCATCACCATGTAGCCGATTTTGGCAGACACGTCCGGAGAAAACAGATTGCGCTGGTAACTGAACTCGGTCAGTCGCGTGTATTCGCCACCGTAGTTTTCTTGTGCAGACAGGCGGTTGCCGAGCAAGTCTTCCGTGGCGCTATGGCCGCGACGGTCGTTAACCAGAATTTGCACAAATCCGGCGTCCGGGGTGTCCAGCAGTTTACTCAGATCAAACTTGGCGCCCACGCGTATTTGTTGCGCATAGCGCGTACCGCGCTTGATCCCGCCATGCAGGTTGGAAATCGTTTCAGAGCTGTAGTCACCGGTCAGTGTGATGCCCTTGTCCGCCAGTTTTTGGCGCTCACCACCCCAATCGCCGGTGAGTGTCGAACGACTCATCAGGTCGGAAGTGTCAGCCAGTGCTGAAGACGGACTCAAGATACACAGCGACAAACCGCTGCACAGGCTGGTGGTCAGCAGCGCGCGGAAAGAAAAAAACATTGGGGTGTGCTCCGTTGCAAAAAATAAAAAATGTTGGTGTATCGCTCAACGACACGCTGGCACGGCAGGAAACTGGCCAGCTCTAGCTTTTCTGGCCTGATACCGTCTCGAGAACTGCGGTGTTAGTACCTGATTCCGGGCCGAGTTGGTCCCTCCTTGGGTGTCCATGAGCGGGTTTATGACGGGGGTTGCAGGTACTCGAAGCCGTTCGGATCTTCGCTTCACACGACTAATAGGGCCTGAAAGTGGCAGGGCTGGTGAATGTCATCCTGTGTGAGCCGTAAGGCTAAGTTTATGCCGATGTTTTTTTCAGATAAATCCAGGGAACTAAGAAACATTATTGGAGAGACAGTAATAATCCGGTGGCGATATCCGGACTTTCGCTTGCAGAAACGGCGATCCTTAGTGTTCAACGCTTATTGCTTTTGAAATTACTCGCACGTCAAAAAGAAGAGAAAACAAAAGGGACTGCACCCCCCTCGTTGCCATGGATTATTACTGTTTCACCAACAATGTTTCTCAAACCTTTGGATTTATCCCAAGAAGTGCCCGTATAAAATAGCTCAGCGTCTCCAGCTCACTCTCGGAACGTCGAGCCAGCAGTGCCCGGACAAACACCTCCCCGCGTTTCGTAGAGCCTTCGGCGTATTCATTGCGACTGCAACAACCTGCTGCGCTGATTGCCTGTGCTCGCTTGCTGTCGGCAGGGCGGTAATTCTGATTCCGACACCTGCTATGCCCAGCCCTTTACGGGTCGAACTGAACATTCGACCCAGCTGTTCGCACAGCGTGCGGGCAGTTTTGTATTCACCCATAGAGCATTCACGAAATGACGAATGACCAACCATCTCAAACTTCAAGACGCTCAATGAGCACTATCGCGAGGGTGCTGTTTTCCCTGTTTGTATTTGCCGTGGCACTGGCTTTGATTTATGGCGGGATCAAACTAGTGGCGCTGGGCGGGTCAAGTTATTACTTGATCGCAGGCTTGGCTTATCTGGCACTGGCGGCACTCTTTCTGTTGCGCAAGTGTTTGGGTATTACCCTCTCTGTTGCCATATTCTTTGCAACCTGTGCCTGGGCCTTTTATGAAGTGGGTCAGTTCAGCTATTGGGAACTGCTGCCACGCTTGGTCATTCCGGCCATCATCCTGACACTCAGTCTGTGGGTCGGCGCCGCGTTGCCGGACACGTCCCTGAGCACCCGGCGCGCCGCTAACCGGTTCGGGTTTGCCGTATTCCTGGCACTGGTCGCGACATTTATTGCTGCGTTCTACCCGCACGGCGGGATCTCGAACCCGGTCGCCGCCACTGACGCACCCAAGGCCGAAGAGCCCTCCAACGCCCCTGAAAACTGGGAGTTCTTTGGGCGTAATGCCTCGGGAACACGGTTTGCTCCTTACACGCAAATCACCCCGGACAACGTCAAGGACCTGCAGGTTGCCTGGACCTACAGAACAGGTCGTCGCACCACAGGTGCCGGCGCGGGTGTAGATGAAAACACACCGTTGCAGATCGGCAATGTTCTGTACTCGTGCACACCGGAAAACCTGATAACCGCGCTGGACGGTGATACCGGGACCCCGCTCTGGAAATTCGATCCCAAAGCCAAAAGTGAAGAGCACGTGACCTGCCGTGGCGTGGGCTATTACGACATCGATAAAGACGACAGTCTGAGCGCTGAGGTCAAGGCGTCATATGGCAATGAGCAGCAGTGCCGCCAGCGTATTCTGGTGTCGTCTGTGGATGCCCGTTTGTTTGCGCTTGATGCGCATACCGGCACCCTGTGTCCGAGCTTTGGCGACAACGGTTATGTCGATCTCAAGAAAGGCATGGGCCCGACTGAAAACAGCAAGCGCTATCACCCCACCTCGCTGCCGGTTGTCATGGGCCACCTCACCGTGGTCGGTGGCTGGGTACGGGACATTGTGGCGGGCGAACCTTCCGGCGCCGTTCGCGCATTCGACGTTCTGACAGGTGCGTTGGTGTGGGCCTGGGATGTAGGTGCACCTGAGGGCAAGAACACAGCGGCAGACGATCATCAGTTCGCTCTGGAGACGCCTAACGTCTGGACAATTCCGACCTACGATAAAGAGTTGAATCTGGTCTACCTGCCTACGGGCAATGGCCCGCCCGACTACTGGGGTGGTGATCGCAACCAGGTTAAAGAGCAGTTTGGCACGGCCGTCGTTGCAGTCGATGCATCAACCGGTAAAGCCAAATGGGTTTATCAGATCGTTCACCACGACGTCTGGGACTATGACCTGCCTTCGCAGCCTGTGCTCTATGACATCAAAAACGCCCAGGGCGAGAAGACTCCGGTCTTGATCCAGACCAGCAAGACCGGCAACATTTTTGTGCTGGATCGCCGTACCGGCAAGCCGGTTACAGAAGTTGAAGAACGCGCGGTTCCTACCTCTCCAGCAGCAGAAGGCGAGCACCTGTCGCCTACCCAGCCGTTCTCGGTCGGGATGCCGACCATTGGTGTCGACCCGCTGACCGAGAAGTCGATGTGGGGCGTGACGACTTTTGACCAACTGTATTGCCGGATCATGTTCAAAGACTCCGTCTACCTGGGTCCGTTTACACCGCCAAGTGAAAAACCGTACATCGAATGGCCTGGCTTGCTGGGCGGCATGAACTGGGGTGGCATCTCCATCGACGAAAACACCGGCATGATGTTCGTCAATGACATGCGCATGCCGCTGCGGATGTCACTGGTCAAAAAGGAAGACACCAAGAAGTTCAACGTGTCGACCGATGAAGTCCCGGGCTTCATGGGAACCATTCGCCCACAAGTCGCCGGTATCTATGGCGGTGTGAAAATCGACATTCTGCAGTCACCACTGGGCGTACCGTGCAACTCACCACCCTTCGGCAGCATGAGCGCCATTGACCTCAACACCCAGAAACTGGTCTGGCAGGTTCCGTTGGGCACCGTCCAGGACACTGGCCCTCTGGGGATCAAAACGCATATGCCAATCCCGCTGGGCATGCCAACACTGGGTGGCCCGACCTCAACGGCATCTGGCCTGGTGTTCTTCGCCGGCACCCAGGACTACTACCTGCGAGCGCTGGATTCGGCCACCGGTAAAGAAGTCTGGAAAGCCCGCCTGCCGGTTGGCGCGGTTGCAGCCCCGCTGATCTACAAATCACCCACCACCGGGAAGCAGTACGTGGTCATCTCCGCAGGTGGCATGAGCCACTCGCCTGATGTCGGTGACTACATCATTGCCTATGCATTGCCGGACAGCATCATCCAGAAATAACGCCTTGATTGACGTTAACTGAAATGGCCCGCCTGCTCCCCAACAGGCGGGCTTTTTTGTTCAATGCCAGTTGTTGTTCGGCTTCGGCCTAAATAACGCCCTTAAATTTGGTGCTTGTTACGAGGAGAGGGCTTCGACTGATCTCATAGATCCGGTAGTCTGCTTTCGACCTAGGCTGTGTAAAAACGTTTTTCAGTGCGAAAGTTACTCAAAACCAGACTGGAAACCGCGCTTCTACGCAAAATCCACATCTGTGATGTGCTGATGAATTTCAGATTTAACGTAGAAGCGCGCACTTCGAATTTGGCGACTCGTTTTTACACACTCTGGACCATAAACAGTCGCTCAAATGTTTCTACGAAACCAGGGGCGATTCAGAGATTATACTGGCAGAGCTGCTATTCGCAGCAGGAATACAACAATAGAGGTGTCACGGTAGACAATGACGGAAAGAGCAGGCAACCCCAAGAATTCGTCCACCGATGAGAACGTGAGCACGAGGCAGCCAGCAGTCATTCTGGACTTACGTTGGCTCATTCTTACCCTCGTACTGTTATCTGTCCTGGCTACGTTGGGCAATAGTCTCATCACGGCATATAGAGTGCAGCGGGATGCTTTGATGGACCATGCGCTGCAATCAAACAGTGCTTATGCGTCAAAAGTAGCTTCAAGCCTCTCTGAATTCATTCATTCTGCACAAAGCCATCTGCGTTATAGCGCCGACGAGTTGGGCAAGGAGTGGGGTAATGCCAAGGTACTGCGGGCCGAAGCTGTACGCCTACAAAAGCAGGATGCAGATTTTAACTCGATAGCGATTGTCGATACTAATGCCAAAGTTCTGGAAGCGTACCCAGACACACTGCAAATCAATGGTTCAACTTTGCGATCGGATGCGATTCGAAAAGCCATCGATGTGAAACGTCCTTACATTAGCTCAGCTTATGAATCAGCAGCTGGTAATCTGGTCGTATTCGTCTCAGAACCTATTTATGATTCCTCAAACCGTTACATTGGAATCATAGGCGGTTCGATTTACCTGCAGCAGGATAGTGTACTTCACACGTTAATCAGCCGGCACTTTAACCATGAAGGTACATTTGCCTTCATCGCCGATCAGGATCGTCAACTACTTTATCATCCTGATGCGTCGCGTATTGGTGAGACCCTCGGATGGAGCAAGACCGTGGATGCTGCTTTACGTGGCGAAAGTGGGTCCGTGGCCGTGCCTAATTATAAGGGCATACCGATGCTTGCTGGATATGCTCAGGTGCCTGGAGCCGGTTGGGCCGTCGTCGTACAGCAGCCTCGCGAGGTTAGCCTTGCACCCTTGAACACGTTGATGCACGACATGATTTTTGGGATGCTACCTGCTGCATTGATCGGCTTTGTACTGATTTGGATAGGTGCTCTGATGATCTGTCGGCCATTGCACCAGCTTTCCACGATCGCAGGGCAATTGGCTGCAACGCAAGCCTCTGAGCAACTTCGAAACGTGAAGGCATGGTATCTGGAGGCCTTTTCTATCCGTCAAGCGATGCTGGCCGGTGTGTACCTATTACAAGCAAAGATGGGGCGTCTAAGCCAGCAGGCGCTTTCTGACCCTCTGACAGGTCTGGCGAATCGTCGAGCGATGAATGATGAGTTGCGGGGGCTGGAGCAGGCAGGTCGAACTTATTCCATATTGTCACTGGATATAGACCATTTCAAAAGGGTAAATGACACCTTCGGCCATGACAAAGGTGATGTGGCGATAAAGCAGGTTGCGGAAACACTCCTCAGTCATTCACGCAATGGTGACTTCGCTTGCCGAGCGGGTGGAGAGGAGTTCTTGCTGATTTTGCCGGAGACCGGTGTCGATTCGGCGAGCATAATTGCCGAGCGAATTCGCCAGGCAATCGCTACATGCGACATTTCTGGTGTTGGACATATTACGGCTTCGATCGGTGTCGCGACTTGTGAACACATATCTACTACCTCAGAGGTTGTACTCAAGAGGGCGGACGAATGCTTGTATCGTGCCAAACAAGGGGGGCGTAATCGCGTGGAGTCGAGTCCTCAATCTGGATCCGAATGAATCGCCCCTTGATCGTAGATATATCCAATTACAACCCATAACGAGGCCAATCAAAATAACAGAGGCAGCAGACCAGTATCGGCAAGCAGGGGTAATTCGAAATTACCCCTCAAGAACTTAGGCAATTTTAATAACTACCTTGCCGAAAGCTCCCCTCTCTAAATGTTCATAAGCTTGGCGTGCCTCTGCAAACGAATAGACCTTGTCTATTACTGGTCTGATTTGGTTCTCGTTGAGAAAGGCGTTCATGCGGTCGAAAGCCGAGCGTGGCGCGACTGCAATGCCACGGATGGTCGTCTGCCGGAAAATCAACGGCATCAGGCCAAGCTCGGTGGTCTGCCCTGTCAGGAAGCCGATCTGTGCGATCTTGCCAGCCGCCTTGGTCGCTGCGATCGACTGGTTCAGGCCATTGCCACCGGCAACGTCCAGGAGCAAGTCGACCCCTTTGCCGTCGGTGAGCTTCAGCACTTGCTCTTCCCAGTCAGGGTGGGTCCGGTAGTTCACTCCGGCGACTGCGCCCAGTTTCATGGCAGCCTCCAGATTCGCGTCATTGCTCGATGTAACTATGACTCTGGCGCCCAGCGCGGTAGCCAGTTGAATAGCAAAGATCGACACACCGCCAGTACCCTGGACAAGAACGCTATCTCCCGCTTTGATCTGGCCGTAGTCCACGAGTGAGTACCAGGCTGTAAGCGCAGCAATAGGCAGTGTCGAAGCTTCTTCGTCGGACATATTATCGGGGGCGCGCACAGCGCTATCCTCGTGAATGATCATGTACTCGGCAAGACCGCCTGGTAGGGGCGAGCCAAAGCAGTAATCCGGTTCGTCCGGGCCAGGGGGGCCATCAATCCAGCGCGAATACAAGTGCGAGTTTACCCTGTCCCCAACCCTGAATCGGCTTACCCCTTCACCAACAGCTACTACCGTTCCAGCTGCATCACTCACGGGTATCAGCGGTTTGGGCACCTTATGTGGCTCGTAAATACCGTCGACGATGGCTTTGTCGCGGAAGTTGAGAGAAACAGCACCAACTTTGACCAGCAACTCTCCTGCCTTCGGTTCCGAAGTAGGGGTGTCACGAAGGACTAAATTGTCGAGACCAAAATCATTCAGAAGCCAGGCTTTCATTTCGTTTCTCCTTAAAGGGCACCAGTCATACCTGGTGTGGTGCAGCCATTGTTCCCTTTGAGTCGACTACGATAAATACGCTAGGCAGAACAAGACTATTCCCTCTGGAGGCAACAATGCCTTAGATTTGATGCTTTTAGCAGCAACAAAACCTACGTGAGGGTCTATGGAACTGCTTCAATCAATGCAGGTTTTTGTTCGTGTTGCCGAGCTTGGGAGCTTCACGAAAGCCGCTGATGCCACTCAATTGGGGCGACCTCAGGTCACCAGGGCCATACAGGAGCTGGAAGCGTCTCTTGGGGTGAGACTTTTTCAGCGTACGACTCGACAAGTTCGGCTGACGACTGAGGGGGAGCAGTTTTACGAACGGGTCATGGATATTCTAGGACGCCTCGCTGAGACGACATCAATGTTCGATACTTCGGGGGCATCCCTTCGTGGAAAACTGCGAGTTGATATTCCATCGGCACTTTCCCAGCCTGCATTCATCACAAGTTTGAGAGAGTTCACCCATAGTCATCCGCAAATCGAAATGGCTTTGGGGGTTACCGATCGTACGGTGGATCTGGTCGCTGAAGGTGTCGACTGCGTGCTCAGGATTGGAGATTTGCCGGACTCCAGTCTGGTAGCCCGTCGTATTGGAATGGCAACTATGGTGACGTGCGCGGCGCCAGGATATATCCAAGAGTTCGGGGCGCCGGATACTCTGGAGGCGCTGGACACTCACCGTTGCATAAGTTTTCTCTCCGGTCAGAACCACCGTCGGCTCCCCTGGCAATTCTCGCAGGGCGGCATCGACAGGGGTTACGTAAGTCACCGCGGCATCGTCGTCAATGAGTCCAACGCTTATGTGCAATGTGGCGTAGCCGGTTTTGGCATTCTTCAGGCTCCGGGAATCGCGCTGGAGCGGTATCTGGCTGAAGGGTCGCTGGTTGAAGTGCTTGAGAACTATCGGCCAAGACCGCGCCCGGTGTCCGTGTTGTATCCGAGCAGAACGCACCTCGCCCCTCAGGTTCATGCTTTTGTCGACTGGGTAAGTCAGCGGTTTGCACTTCTTTATCCTGTATGGCTTGAAAAAATAGCTCCGGGACTGAATCGTCCCTAGTTTCGTAGACAGCTTTGAGCGGCTGCTTTGTATCCGTCCGGCGAAGTCATCTATCCCGGCCTGCAAAGCCAAGACATGGTGTGCACTTAAATTTAAGTGGACACCAGTTCTAGCCTTTTAAGCGGGTCTTTTCATGCAGCCACAACGCCGTTCCTACTCCAAACCCTTCAAGGCCCAGGTTATTCAAGAGTGTGCTCAGCCCGGAGCCTCGATTGCCAATGTCGCGTTGACCCACAGCCTCAACGCGAACCTCGTCCATAAATGGATTCGAGTGCAAACGCAGAAAACCATGCAGCCGCTTGCGCGACCTTTCTTCGAGACCTGTTGCGATGATCCGTATCGACTCAATCTGGCTCGCCACCGAGCCCATGGATATGCGCGCCGGCACTGAAACCGCACTGGCGCGGGTGGTTGCGGTTGTTGCCACATCAGTGGGTGCCTTCTGACTTTCGCAAAGTGCGTTGACGGCACGCTGACGGTTGCCGTGGGCCTCGGGATCGCACTGATGGTTTAGCAGACGCGGCAGGCGTCAGCGCATCGCGACGAAGTGCCTGGATAGGCGCAGGTGATGGGCATCGGCGCCTACGTGGCCCAGTCCGGATCAGGTTTTGAAAAGCTCCGTGCCCATGAAGTCGATGAACGCGCGCAGCTTCGGCGCCCGGTGCTTACTCGATGGCCAAAGCATGCGGAAGGTGCCCTGATGCTGGTTGAAGTCGTCCAGCACCGTCACCAGTTCGCCGGCCGCAATGGCATCACGCACCATGAAGTCCGGCAGGCAGGCGATTCCAAGGCCATCGCGGGCGACGTGAAGCAGGGCCTCGGTGGTGTTGCATACCATCGAAGCCAAGAGGACGGGTTCTGCCTCGCCCTCCGGCCTGCACAAGGGCCACGGCTCGAGCTTGCCGGTACTCGGGAACTTATGTTGCAGGCCAGCGTGGCCACTCAGGTCGGCGGGTACGCGCGGAGTGCCGCGTGCGGTGATGTATAGGGGCGAGGCAACCAATAGCAGCTTGAAGGTGCCCAGTGTGCGGGACATCAACCGGGAGTCGGCCAGTTCTCCGGTGCGAATGACGGCATCGAATCCATCCTCAATTACATCAACCAGCCGATCCGAGAAATCCACATCCAGTTCGATGGCGGGGTAGCGGTGCATAAAGGCCGTCAGCGCCGGCATAACCAAGCTGCTGACCAGCGGAATGCTCACGCGCAGCTTGCCTTGAGGGGACTGCCTGGTTTCCGACAGTTCCAATTGCGCCGCCTCGACCTCGCAGAGGATGCGTCGACAACGCTCCAGGAACAGCGTGCCTTCGGCGGTCAGCGTGATGCTGCGAGTGCTGCGGTGGAGAAGGCGCACGCCTAGGCGCTCTTCCAGCCGGGCCACACTCTTGCCCACAGCGGAAGACGAGACGCCGAGCACGCGCCCGGCTTGCGAAAAGCTACGGGCTTCCGCCGCCTGCACGAAGAACGCGATGCCGTTGAGGGAGTCCATTCTTCACCGATATAAGAAAATTTGTCCGATATGTTCGGAACCTTAGCCTATTTTTCTTGAGCGGGCCCGCACTTACGCTGACGGCTGCACAGGTTAGATCCGGCTGTCTGCTTTGTTTTCGAGATTTAGGACGGCTGCCTGACCTTCTAATCACTCTTTGCGGATGCTTCCCATGACACAAGCCCTGACCGCCACAAGCGGTTCCACCGGACGCGACTGGCTGCAACTGCTAGCCGCATGCCTTACCGGCATCCTGATCCCGCTGTGCTTCACCGGGCCGGCCGTCGTGCTACCTGCCATCAGTCAGGAGCTGGGCGGGACCGCGGTACAACTTAACTGGGTCGTCAACGGCTACATCCTGACCTACGGCAGTGCCATGATGGCAGCGGGCAGCCTGACCGACACCTATGGTCGCAAGCGCGTGTGGCTGGTCGGGCTGGCGCTATTCGTCCTGATGACGTTCTTAATCCCGCTGGCGCCGACCGTGGGCTGGATCGACGGGCTGCGCCTGGCACAAGGGCTCGGTGGCGCCGCGGCCTTCGCGGGCGCGATGTCTTCGCTGGCACAGGCCTTTCGCGGCCCGATACGTACTCGCGTGTTCAGCCTGCTCGGTACCACGTTTGGTATAGGCTTGGCCTTCGGGCCACTGGCGGCAGGCTGGCTGGTGGAGGTGGCGGGCTGGCGCTGGGTGTTCCTGGCGACAGCGCTGATTGGCATGGCCGGTTTCCTGTTGGTGTGGGTCTGCGCCACTGAGTCCCGAGACCCTGACTCTACCGGCTTGGACTGGCCAGGCGCCCTCAGTTTCACCGCCGCGCTGAGTTTGTTCACATACGGCATTCTGCTGGCGCCGGAAGAGGGCTGGCGCAGTGCTTCGGTGCTCGGCACGTTGTTGGCATCAGTAGTGCTATTCATCGCATTCGTACGCATCGAACGCCGCGTTGCGCGTCCGATGCTCGACCTGTCGTTGTTCGGCAGTGGCCGATTCGTCGGCGTGCAGGTGTTGGCTGCATCGCCAGCCTTCTTCTTCGTCACGCTGATCGTGATGCTGCCGGGCCGCTTCATCGGTATCGACGGTCTGAGCGCATTGGAAGCGGGGCAAATGATGGTAGCCCTGGCTGCGCCGCTGTTGATCGTGCCGTTTTTTGCCGCGTTGTTATCGCGCTGGTTCACCTCCGGCATGCTGTCTGGCATCGGACTGCTGCTGGTGGCGGCTGGATTGGTCTGGGTGGCCCAGGTGTTGTCCGGTGGGGCAGGTTTTGCGCTGATACCCCCCTTGGTGCTGATCGGCGTAGGTATTGGCCTGCCTTGGGGGTTGATGGATGGTATGGCCGTGAGCGTAGTGGAAACAGAGCGTGCAGGCATGGCGACCGGCATCTTCAACTGCGTGCGTGTTTCGGCTGACGGGATTGCCATCGCGGTGGCGGGCGCGCTGCTGGCGTTCTTAATTCAGGGCGGTTTGCTTGGCACTTTATCCGCGACCGATCCAACCGTTGTGATCGAGGCAGCCAATCGCGTCGCGCTCGGCGATCTGGCGCATGCCAGTGCTTTGGTCAGCGGCGAGCGTGCTTTGCTGCTGGCGACCTACGATCAGGCATTCCGCTGGGTTTTGTACATCTTGGCTGCATCTTCAGCACTGACTGCGTTGCTAGTGTTCGCCTTGCTGGGTCGATCGCGTGCGCATGAAGAAGTGGGAGCCGCGGCATGAATCCGATTGGGACAGGCTCTCGGCCCCCCGACCGCACATTGCATCGGCTATGCGCGGGTATCCAGCGGGCAAGGCTCGGCCCATCTTCGGTTTCATCACCCCAATGGAAGGCTACCCGGAGTTCTCCGTGCCCACGCTGGAGACATGTGTTATTGACTCGCCAAGCCGTGTTCGCCGGACGCTTACGCTGCTTTTGGCCCAGGCTGTGTAAAAACTTTTTTCAGTGCGCCAGGCACTCAAAACCAGACTGGAAGTCGCGCTTCTACGGAAAATCCACATTTGCAGATGTGCCGATAAATTCCAGATTTAACGTAGAAGCGCACACTTCAATTCTGGCGACGCGTTTTTACACACTCTGGGCCAGACGCGGACGTTAAACACACACTGTTTAAACCGAAATGGTTAATTCGATCTAACAATCATCACTTCAAATTACTCTGGAAAAAGCTCGCCAGCTTGTCAAAAGGAATGAGGTCGACGCGGTCATAAAGGTCAACATGGCCAACGCCAGGAATGATGACCAGCTCCTTGGGTTGCCCCGCGAGTTTGTAGGCTTCTTCGCTGAACTCTCTCGAGTGCGCATCGGCTCCGGCAATAAACAGCATCGGACGAGGTGAAATGGTCTCGATGTCATTGAACGGGTAGAAGTTCATAAATTTGATGTTGCTCGTCAGTGTCGGGTGCGTGGTCAGCGCTTTGGACGAACTGGCTGGCGTGTATTCGCCCCGTGGCGTGCGATAGAAGTCATAGAATTCTCGCTGGATCGGGTGCGTGTTTTCGTCCAGTTGGTGCACTGTGCCGCTGGTGTAGAGGGTTTCACCGCCCGTGAACTCTACATACCGCTGCTGTGCGGCTTGCGCGATGGTCTCTTTGCGTTGCTCAAGCGTCTGCCCATGCTTCAAGCCATTACGATTGGCTGCGCCCATGTCGTACATGCTGACCGTTGCGATGGCTTTCATGCGTGGGTCGATCTTGGCCGCGCTGATAACAAAGCTGCCGCTCCCACAGATGCCGAGTGCACCTATCCGCTCTTTATCTATAAAAGGCCGGGTGCCGAGAAAATCCACCGCTGCGCTGAAGTCCTCAGCATAAATATCCGGTGAGACTGCATTGCGTGGCAGCCCCTCGCTTTCGCCCCAAAATGAAAGGTCCAGGGACAGTGTCACGAAGCCTTTTTCGGCCATTTTGGTGGCATACAGATTAGCGCTTTGTTCCTTGACCGCGCCCATCGGGTGGCCAACAACAATTGCAGGGCTCATGGTTTTGGTATCGAGGTTTTTGGGGATGAACAGGTTGCCCGACACGTTCATTTGATACTGGTTTTTGAAATTGACCTTCTGCACGGTCACTTTGTCGCTGGTATAAAAATTATCCGCGCCGTTGGACATATCGGCTCCTGTTGCTGAGAGTGAACTGACAAGAAGCGTTAATAAAACAATGATCTTTTTCATTGGAATTCCTATCGATGCAGAGCAGTCAGTTTTGGGAAAACATCACGTTCACCGCACGACGACCTAAAACCTGTGCCAGGTTCGCGTTGTCGTCCACACGCCCAAGGCGGGTGTATGCGTATGTCGATTCAAAGGTTGAATAGAAAACAACCAGGGTATCCGTGCCATACAGCATCAGATCACCCGCGTGTATCGTTCCCGGTTTGCTCGCATTGGCAGGCAGGGCTCCAGGAAGGCTGGCGTATTTTTCATTGCTGTTGAGATCGCTCATCTCCAATGTTAGTGGCAGGAGCGTGACAAACGTACGAGCGGCTGCGTTGTCGGCCAAGGTGATGGCGAAGCGTTGTTCGCCGACTGTCATCCACATGCGAGATTTCTCCGTGATCGAGGACGCCGACGCGGCATCATTCATTAGGATGTAACTGCCAAGCACGAGAGCTGAATACAGCACGCCAGGCCAACGAGATGGCCGCTTGCCCCAGCCTTCGCGCTGCTCGGCATTTGCGGCGGGGTGAATGCTCCCGGTCATAACCCGTCTCCTGGATCGTTGCGTGGTTCAAGTGGTTCGAGAGGGGGTAGCGTGTGACGTCAGTACGGTCACCGCTGCACCCAGCAGCAGAACGATTGCACTAGCGACAAACGTGCTCTGATAGCCGTGACTATCGAACAGCATTCCACCCACGGTTGAGCCCAGAGCAATGGACAGTTGAATCACGGCTACCATGAGGCCGCCGCCAGCCTCGGCATTATTTGGCATGGCCTGTGCGATCCAGCTCCACCAGCCCACTGGGGCCGCAGTCGCCAACAGCCCCCATAAGCCCAGCAGTGCAGCAACTACGATGATCGAGTGGCCAAAAGGGATCAGTGCCAGAGCGATCAAGGCCATCAAGACCGGAATGACTATCAACGTCTGGAACAGGCTGCGCCTCAGAACACGGCCGATGATCAGGGTGCCGATAAAGCCTGCCGCACCGATCACCAGCAAGATCAACGACAACGTGGATACATCGACGCGCGTTGCCGTTTCAAGGAAAGGCCGCAGGTAGGTAAATAGCGCAAACTGCCCCATGAAGAAGGCTCCGCAACCGACCATGCCCAGCGCCACTGATCGATTCTTCAACAGTTTGAACACATTCCCGGAGCCTGGTTTGCGCGGCTCCACCGGCATGGGTGGCAGGCTGATGAGCATCCAGACGAGAGCAATCGCCGCGACGGGCACCACACAGAAAAAAGCCCCGCGCCAGCCAATAATGGAGCCCAGATAACTGCCCAGCGGTGCGGCAACTACGGTAGCCAGCGCGTTACCGCCATTGAAGATGGCCAACGCCTTCGGCACCTGCGGGGCGGGTACCAAGCGCATGGCCGTCGCCGCGGACATCGCCCAGAAACCGCCAATGACTACACCGATGAGCGCACGGCCGACCATGTAAGTTTGATAGTCGGGGGCCAGCCCGACGATCAAGCCCGAGACAGCCATCAACCCGGCCAGTGCCAACAAGAGCAGCTTGCGATCGAGGGTTCTGGCAAGCCACGAGATCGACAGGCTGGTCAGCACGGCAAATGCCCCGGAAATCGCAATGCCTTGCCCGGCCATCCCTTCGCTAACCTGAAGATCAACGGCCATCGGCGTCAGCAGGCTGACAGGCATGAACTCAGAAGCGATCAGGGCGAAAACACACAGCGTCATTGCAAAGACACCGCTCCAGTAGGCAGGAGCCTCGTTGCTGGTTGAAACAGTAGCCATCGGGGCCTCGCGGTTAATCGTATTCATACCGGTAATGGTGACGAACGAATACTCACGCGACTAGCTAATGAATGCTTAACAAGGCTATAAGCTCAGCTAATTAATAACTGTAAAAGGTGCTGCGTACCATGGTCAGAGGAAACCTCAACGATCTGCTTTCATTCGTGACAGTGGCGCGCGAAGGCAGCTTCACCCGTGCCGCCGGGGTACTGGGCGTTACCCAGTCGGCACTGAGCCAGGCCATCAGTGGTCTGGAAGCGCGCCTGCAAATCAGGTTACTGACGCGCACCACCCGCAGCGTCTCGCCGACTGTCGCGGGTGAGCGACTGCTGCAAGCGATCGGTAATCGCTTCGATGAGATCGAGGCAGAGCTGGATAACCTGACGCAAATGCGCGACAAGCCTGCGGGCACCGTACGTATCACCTGCGGCGATCATGTTCTGCGCACCACGTTGCTACCCAAACTCACTGCGCTGCTCCACGAATACCCGGACATCAACGTTGAGTTCGACGTCAATTACGGGTTCAGGGACATTGTGGCGGATCGTTTTGATGCAGGCGTGCGACTGGGTGACACCATCGACAAGGACATGATCGCAGTCCCAATAGGCCCGTCATTACGGATGGCTGCCGTCGCTGTGCCCGCTTACTTTGCCAGCCGTGGCATGCCCAAAACCCCGCGCGACCTGATGAACCATCGCTGTATCAACCAGCGTATGCAGACATCAGGCGGGCTCTATGTATGGGACTTTGAGCAGCGAGGCAAGCAGGTGAACGTGCGCGTAGACGGCCAGCTTATTTTCAATACGTCGAGCCATATCGTGGATGCGGCCTTGGCCGGGCTCGGCATTGCGTACCTGCCACAAGAAGAGTTTGAACCGCATCTGCGCGAAGGCAGGCTGGAGCGCGTGCTGGAGGATTGGTGCCCACCGTTTTCTGGTTACTATTTGTATTACCCCAGCCGTCGACAACCCTCGCCGGCATTTACGCTGGTTGCCAATGCATTGCGCAAAGCGGGGTAGAGGAGACTAACTTCTGGTGTAGATACAGTTGGTCTGAAGCCTGCGCACCGCGAACATTTTCCCCTGCCTCAGATGACCCTCGCTGCTCAATCCAAATCGTTAGTTCCATGATGGCTGCTTCAAGGGCAAGCTGGTTTTCGTTGAATTTGTAAAGGAGGGCGGAACTAGATCTGAATTTGGCATATGTGATCCTCTGTGCAGGATCAATTTAGCTGCGTTGGGCGCAGCTTGCGCGACCTGCGCACGCTATCTACTCGCCACCGCCGAGCTGGTCGAAGGCATTGCCCTGAACCTAACGCCTGAAATTTTGAGCATTACGTCCGACACCCTTGAAGCCCATTGAGTATCGTGGACACCGGCGTGCCTTGTGAAGCGGTTACATAACGTTGATCTCGCGTAGATTCATAGCGTGAGCGTTGAGATTATTAAGCCCATATTGACCCGGTAATCTGATCGCTGTGACTACGCTCAATCTGGATATTATTAATTATAGAAAATTCACAGGAAGGCTCCGCACACCCACGCTATGATGAGTTCAATGAAAACGATAATGCTCGTGTCTGGTCGATTAACACCTAAAGCCCTCTCTGTGGGCCTGATAGCTTTCATCTTCTTGGTCTGTGTCACGCTAGTCTCCGCAATTGCTTGGCAGTTAAAGCAATCGGCGGACGAACGATTGATGAATGCCCAAATTGCTGTCAGCAACATTGTTCGGGCTTCCGAGCAGCAGGCTCAAGATACCTTACGTCAGGCTGGAAGCATTCTAAGCAACCTTGCAGAGCGCGTGGAAAATGACAATCTTGACGCCAAACAGAGAACTCGTTTATTCAAAATAATGGCTAGCAATGTTGAGGCAACCGACGGAATTCAAGGGTTGTTCATTTATAACAAGAATGGCGACTGGATAGTCAATTCGTTCTCCGAAGAGACGGTCGCAAAGAATAATAGTGATCGCTCTTATTTTATCTACCACAAGAACCACCCTGACTCTGCCATCCATATAGGCCAGGTCATTTTGAGCCGCACCACCGGCGAAATGATCATCCCTGTCAGCCGCCGCACTCAATACCCAGATGGCAGTTTCAGCGGCGTGGTTTTGGCGACGTTGCCTGTCGCGTATTTTCAACATTTCTTTGAGCGTTTAGACCTAGACAAGCAAGGGGTGATACTGCTTGCACTCAATAACGGCGATTTGCTGGCCCGCCGACCAATGATTGACGGGCTAATGACGACTAATATCGCAAAGGGAGAGCTGTTTAGTCGATATTTAGTAAGCAGCGACGACGGCATAGCAAGCCTGACGTCCATCGTGGATGGGATAGAGCGAGTCTATGCCTACAGCCGCATACAGGGCCTCCCGATAGTCGCTGCAGCAGGATTATCGTTAGATTCAGTATTTGCAACATGGTGGACGTACGTCTATCAAGCATCGATTATGGTGGTGCTTGTAATTATTGTGCTGACCAGTCTGGGCTTTCTTTTTTACCGACAAATTCAACGCTTGTTGGTTGCAGAAGAAGAATTGCGTCTTGCGCAACACGATTTAGAGCATATTGCTAAAACAGACAGCCTTACGGGGTTGCCTAACCGTAGGTATTTCGACGCTACACTGGCACAAGAGTGGTCGAGAACATGCCGCACTGAAAGTAGCATAGCGCTCATACTTATCGATATAGATTGGTTTAAGCAGTACAACGACCATTATGGGCATGTTCTCGGTGACGAATGTCTAAGGCAAGTTGCACAGTTAATAGGCAAAAATATAAATCGCCCAACCGACCTGGCTGCCCGGTATGGTGGGGAAGAGTTTGTAATCCTGCTTCCTGAGACGGACTTAGCAGGAGCAATAAAGATCGCTGAGGAAATGCGGTCAGCAATAGAGACCGCAAAAATTGAACACAGGGGCAGTACGGCAGGTATTGTGACCATCAGCGCAGGTGTCGCTTCCAACCACCAGAATGGCATAATTGAGGCGACTGATTTGCTGGAAAAGGCCGACAGCCTTCTGTATCGCGCAAAAAAAATGGGGCGCAACCGAGTTGAGCATCAATTGCGGGAAGTCCTCGAAACATAAAGCATCGCAGCAACATATCGACTCCCGCAGATCCTTTTAAATCAATAGCACGGAGTTTCTCAGATCATCGGGGTGCTACTGAATCGCCCCTGGTTTCGTTGACACCTTTGAGAGACTGCTTATGGCCGATGGCGGCGACCCATTGCCGTCTTTCCCGGTAATCCGTGAAGAACCTTATTTTTGCCATTGAGGACAAGGGGATGAGCTCTAGCCAGCACTCCGGTGCCATCGGAGCAGCGAGCGTCATTTTGATGACCTCTTCGTTCTTGTCGATGGTGTCCGGGGCGCCGTGCACGTTATTGGCGACGTCGGCCTAACCGCGCGCCTCAACCCTGCTCGATAGCTCTACGATAGCTGCTTCAATGGCGAACTGGTTCTCGTTAGTGGGATAGCCGGTTGTCTATGTGAATAAATTTAATCGGAAAGTTGCTTAGTTCTAAAGCGCATCAAATCGACTTCGCAGGACCTTAAAAAATCTCCAGCGCCCGTGCCCCCCATCGCCGAGTCGGCTTCCCATTGACACTGAGCATCCTTGAACTTCTCGAAAGTTCTCTGAGAGGCGAGTAGCGAGGCAAGGGCTTTGGGCGTCGCACTTGAATCGATTTCCTTTGTCTGGGCTTCCAGTTTTTTGTAGGCGATATTCATTTGTGACGTGACTTCGCGAGTCTTACGCTCAAGGCAAGGCTGCAACGCTGTCCGTGGCTGATCATCGCCAATGGCGTCGTAGCATTCTTTCAATGCTCCAGCGTCGCTGGTCACCGCAGTTTTTGCTGTGGTGGTAGTAGGTGTAGATGCCATATTGACCGCGCCGTTTGTGATTGGATTCACATCAGGTTTCGCGGGTACTTGAGCGAATGCCGCACCAGTAGCAAATGAAGTCGCTACAACGACCACAGAAATGATTTTTCTCATTTTTATCTATCCTTTGGAAAGTTTTTCTCGAGGAGCAGAAACAGCTTTGAGTGCTAGGCCAATTGTGTGCTAGGTGCGCATGATTAGGCCCATTGAAGTCTTATTGGGCTCACAGTCCCAGCGCCTGTTTGACTGCATACAGGGCAAACTGTTCAACACCGCTAAGAACAAGCATCAGCAACAGTTTTGGCGTCCGGTAAATACATCATCTCTAAGGGGGGCTGGATGGGTGCATCGGCCAAGCTCTGATCGACGCCAAGCAATGGGGCCGCGACTCGTGCGCCGTCATCAAGGCTGTCATGTCCCTGGACGCCTTTGCCGAGTGAGTCATCGAGGTATGGTTGGCGCTGATCCCAGCGATAAGGTCGATGTTGTCCACTTAAAAATACTGGACAACATCGACCTTACCCAGAACCTCATGAGTGACGGATAAGGGTCTTAAACTTCAAATAGCCGACGCACCTGCACGGAATCGGCGCTTGCGCTTTGTTCAAGAGAAAGGAAGTATCGTAGTTGCCATTGTTGTGTCCTGACGGCCTCTTTGGCGACTGGTTTGACCCAAGGTGGATAAACGCGGATGGCGCGCTTACCGCCTTTACCGTTAATCGCCATGATGCCCTTTGCTGCCAGTATCGTATGGTCGAAAACAAACTGTCCGCGATGAGTTGCATCGGACACACTCACAACAACAAAAGCTACACCGTCATCGACATCGAGAGGCGCAATGGTGCTGCCTGAGCTCGGGCGCTTCCATATTGTGACGAACTGTCCAATCTTCGTCGGCGTTGTTTTAGCCACGCGGAAGACAATGGTGTGTCCGTCCAGGCCAAAGCGGGAGGCACCATACTCGGCACTCTCAGCCTCGCGTAGAGGCAGATCCGTCAATTGCATTCCCGCCGGCTTGTACACATCCTGGATAGCAGCTATCAATTCGCTCGGAATATGGCCGAGGGCAGGGTCTGCCGCGCCTGAATATTTTGTGTCTAGTTCAGTTAAAACGGATTTCAACGGGAACAACTCCTTAACGACTCATGACCACACGATCCATTCCAGAGCATATGTTACTCCCTTCGACATGCCAAAGCGGACTACGACATCTCGTGAACGCAAGGTGGGATAGCCAGGCGGTTAGGAATGGCTCGCACTCGCCAAGGGCGAGCTGTGGAGTAATCCAGTCACGCGAAATGGTGAGTTTCGATTCCAGCGAGGCACCTATCGCCGTGCAGGCCTCGGAGCTAAAGGACGCGCTATTTGTGCTAGGTTCGGATGAGCTACACCTTGGGTATTACTCTGGGCATATAAGTGCGCAGGCGCTGGAGCAGGGTGTGCGACGTATAGCCGAGCAGGGCAAGAAATTGAACGTTGTCGGGAGCGTCGTACAGCGTCAGGAACAATTCCGGTATTTTGCTGCCGCGATTGTAATCTCACGGTTAAGGCATCAGCCTCTGAGAGGAATTCTTTCCAGCCGAGCTTGCCACACTGCCGAATGCCAGATGGCTCCTCAGCCACCAAATAATCAATGAGCAAGGAGAGCCCCATGTCATCTAGAAAAGCCGTATTGAGCTATGTTGCGAAAGAGTTCGATATTCAGCCAGATTACCCTTGGGCTAAATTCCCCAAATATGCCGTCCTAAGGCACGCGGGGTCTGAGAAATGGTTTGGAATAGTGATGAACGTACCCAAGGAAAAGCTAGGTCTTGCAGGCGAGGGGGAGCTTGATATTTTGGATGTGAAATGCCATCCGGGCAAAGTGGGTTCACTTCGTCAAATGGAGGGTATTCTTCCGGGTTACCACATGAACAAAGAGCACTGGATAAGCGTGGTTTTGGACGGCACTGTCGCAACCGAACACATACACGAACTCATTCAAGATAGTTACGAGTTAACCAAGTAGCGGCTCGAGCTGACGAATCATAGTTATTCGGCTCCACAGATTGTATTTGCACCCCCCGCATCGGGTGGTGTTTGGCTGTCTTGACCGGCTGCAACCTTGCACGAACGTCTGCTTATGGCTCAGGCGGTGTAAAAACGTTTTTCAGTGCGCCAGGCACTCAAAACCAGGCTGGAAGTCGCGCTTCTACGGGAAATCCACATCTGCAGATGTGCCGATAAATTCCAGATTTAACGTAGAAGCGCCCACTTCAATTTTGGCGACGCGTTTTTACACACTCTGGCCAGAATTGGTGTTCAGATTGACCACCGCCGAACAGGCTGCCAAGGCGCGTTTAGCGGTGTTCAACCGCTCGACTGCAGGTGTGCGGCTGGAAATTCCCGGGCTCTGAAGGTATGGGCCGTAAAATGTAGTGGTTGATACTCGGCCTTACGGTTGGCATCACAGATACGTTCATACGCGGCTATAGTGAATCTTCCCCCTAATAAGAGAGTGTCTTATGAAACGTTCAGTTTTGTTTTTCTTAGCAGGTTTTGTCGTGACTCCAATTTTTGCTGCTGATGATATGTGCACCATAAATCTGCAGAAGCTGTCCGACTACAAGGCCACGGCCAGCACTCTGGGGCAGCCACTGCTTGGACAGATCCACGACGCGAGAGTTGAGGCACAAAAAGCACAGGCTGAAGGTGATACGCAGAAATGCATCAGTCTGACCAACAAAGCGCTGCAGGATGTTGTGAACTCACAAAAAGGCCAGTAACGGAGGGCGTTGGACGGCTACGTCACTTAGGTAACCGTCCATGCTTTGCGGAGGAGGGCCTGGGATTCACGAGCCTTGCCATAAATCTCGCCGCCGTTGGTCTCGCATGAGATGCCACTCTCTTCTCGTTAATACAACTTCATCTCCATGAGCAAGAACCTCCTCTTGAGCTATAGTTTTAAAGCCGTTCGTTCGGTTTGAGGGGGGCAGTAGTGATAGCTGTTCCAGTATCATCTATGATGTACAAAGCATGCTGGTGCAGTTGTAGTCGTGCTATAAGGGTTTAAATCAAAAACACAATCAAAAGTGACATATGCTTTCTATCTTAAATTCTATTGATGTCTACTCTTGGTGCCTGTTGATCTCTCTGCTGCTGGGTCTGTGTTTGGCAGCTTTTGCAGGGAAAATCACATGGGGGGCTAAAACTGGTCGTAATGTTGATTTTGATGATGAGTTAAAAGTAGTGCTGGGTGGTACGTTGTCTATGCTTGGTTTACTTATAGGGTTTATTCTTTCGTTTGCAATTAGCGGGCTAAATACTCGCGTGGTTGCAGAAGAAAATGAAGCGATTGCAATCGGGAATGCATTCCAGCGTACGACGTTGCTTAGTGAGTCCCAGCAACAAAAAGCTGAGATAATGTTGCAGGACTATTTGACGCTGCGTATTTCGTTTTTTGAGACGAACGATGACAGCAAAAGAGCGGCTATCCGAATGGAATCAATTAAAGCGCAATCACATATGTGGGCTTTAATCAGCAAGATCGCAAAGGAGAAGTCGGGCTCGGTAATTCTAAGCGTTCTTAATGCAAGTGGTGAGCTGTATGTATCACAACAAAAGACGATGTCTAGTTGGCGGCGTCAAATACCCGGGGTGGCGTGGGTGTTGTTGGTTTTATGTGCTGCGTGTTCTAATTTTTTAATTGGTTACAATGCCAGAGGAAGTTCGAGGGGTAATACGCTGGTTTGTATTATGCCGGTTTTTACTGCGCTGGCATTATTTATGATTGCGGAAATTGATGTTCCAGGGAAAGGCCTTATACAAGTATCGCCCGATAATTTGAGGGCTCTCGTATTGACTCTGAAGCATGGGGGGCTAACTTTGTAGTTGATGAGGTTGTCTATCTTGTGTGCAGGGTGCAATTGCCTACTATTGGGTGTGCTTGGAATTGTTTGGCTTGGATTTCTAATAGCACTGATTGAGAGCTTGAGGACATGACAGAAAAGCCAAACCCCGGAGTTTCGCGATTCTAGGGCTTCTATTTTTGCCTCCATTTCTTTATGCCTGGCGAACCTGGTACAGAGATTAGCCGCCACGTGTCAATTTTTTACTACTGCGATAGGGCGATTGTGTCTGGTCGCACGATGCAGGAGAAGAGGTGGAACGTTTCTGTATGCGGGAGCATACATCTTGATGTACATGATGTTTTTCCTCGATGCCCTACTGAACTGGGTAATTCATCGCGTCGTTGAGAAGAACATTACAGATCACAGCATTAGCACCATGGTTCGGGCTTGAGTCACTGTTGTCTATCATCTGATAAATCCTGAACCTGTCAGCCTGACTCAACACACTGAACGCTTCTAGAGCGTCGCCAAAGCCCTTGGTTATTTCTGCGGCTAAGTAAACCTGATGAGTGTCGAAAGTTTCTTCAATCGCGCTAAGTCGATGGCGCTGGCCCGCAAATATTTCATAAAACGGCGCGCCGGGCCGCGGTATTGAATTTATCAGAGCGCGTCTTGTTTTTAGTATCGACGTTCCGGCGGGAGGGTAAAACTAGAAGTCGACATATTTGCGTATTCAGAGGCGGAGCGTTGGAGTTGACAATGATGGGGGTAGTTATTTTTTGATCGATTTTAGAGGTGTGCTCTTAAGAGTCTTTAGAGTGACCAATTATTGGCGTCATATGTTTGGCTTGTTGGTGCGCACGATGTGTCCCTTTTTTATACAGTAATTACTTCTTTGAAACGTTTGTTTGACTGGTTGTTGGCGCCATTAGGTTGGCAAGTTTAAGGTTGGTATTTTTTTATTTTTTTTTGGGACTTTTCTCTGATTTACTTGTCAATTAGGATCAATGGCTATTTGTCTTGAATGGATTTCTAGTTCCTCAAGAGCTAACGGAATAACTTAGGTGTGTCCGCTAACGTAGTAGATTGTCTCCAGGTCTGCGGGGATGATCTCAAGTCGCGAGCGGTAGGGAGCATGAATATGGAACATGGGCATTTAGTACAAGTTGTCGCAGTAGCCAACGGCAAAGGCAGGGTGGGAAAGACAGCTGTAGCCATAAATCTCTCCCTGGCGCTGCCGGAGCTCTGGAGACGACTTATATTGCTAGAAGCTGATCCGGGTTTACCGAATATAGGTGTTCTTTTGGGGGTTACTTCAAAATACACGCTTGTCGATTTAATTGAGAGTCGCTGTCAATTGTCCGATGTACTAGTACGAGGTCCTGGCGGGGGGATCATTGCTCAGTCGGCATCAGGTATGCAGAGTTCGTCGCATTTGTCGTCTACGCAGTTAGAGTTTTTTTAGTAAGACTTGTTGGGCGGTCTAAAGGCTGATTTTTTCGGTGTATGAGGGTGGAGATATCGTCCTGTTATTCACTAACACTGGGAGTTACATTTGGCCTGCTATCGTTCGCTATGCAATTAATTAAACTCGGCTTTTTGTTGGTGTTGCGGTTTAGGACAGTCAAAAGCTAGCATTATACAAATGGGTTGAGAAAAACCGTCATGTAGTGTGGGGGCTGTAAGGATGGCGGCACATGTGTTTTTTAAAAAGACAAGTCGTAAGCGCGAAACTAACTTGGTTGTCTTTCTGTTGTTTGTTGCTTGCCTTTCTTTGGCTATGTTATCGATTTGGAGTGTTTGGTTATCTCGTGGTCGGGTTTTAAATGACGCTGAGCTTCGCGCTCTGAATTTGGCTAAGGCGCTTGATAGCTACGCAGAAAGTGTTATTAACAAAAGTTCTTTGTTGCTTTATGATTTGGTGGATCACCTGGAAAAAGATGGAGTTGAGTTTCAAAAAATAATTCGCTTGCGGGATCTGGTGGATAATCGACAGCATCTAATGGCACCCAGTAGTAGTGTGACTATTTATGATGAGAAAGGGGGCTGGGTTATGTCCTCAGCTGGGTCAATGCTCAAGGAGGTAAATAGCAGTGATCGGGAATTTTTTTCATACCATCTAAATAATCGTACAGAGAATATATTTATTGGCCCTCCTGCTGAGCGGCTCACTGCATTTCAATGGGTGGTTACAGTAAGTAAACGATTTAATGATAAGGATGGACGTTTTGCGGGTGTGGTTGTAATTACTTTAGCAGTCGAGGATTTTTTGGGTGTTTTTGGAGCTGTTGATCTGGGCAGTGATGGTGTTGTTGTGCTGACTAATGGTGACGGCAGAACGTTAGTTCGCTATCCGCTCTATGAGCAGAGTGTAGGCTGGAGCTTCTCGGAGTCCATAATTCACCTTGGGTATCTTGTTGATAGCATGGTTGCCTCAACACGTTTGGTTTCAAGTGTTGATGGAGTAGAGCGTATTTATGCATTCCGTAAAAATAGAAACCTTCCTTTGGTGGTGACGGTTGCTGTTGGTGTGGAAGAGTCTCTTGCATCTTGGCGTTTAGACGCTGAGCGCATAGCAAGCGCTGTACTGATATTGATGCTGTTTGTTGGGCTAATAAATGTTGTGTTGATTGTAAATGTAAAGAATAGGGATGAGGTGGAAAGCGACCTGATTGATGCGCGTGAGGAGTTACTCAAGGTCAATAATGAGTTGGAAGAGCTTGTTTCTATCGATCATTTGACAGGGTTGTTTAATCGTAGGTCTTTTGATGAGGCTCTTTCAAAGGCTTCTCTGCGTGCATGTCGAGATGGATGTTCACTCTCTCTACTAATTATAGATGTTGATTATTTTAAAC
This sequence comes from Pseudomonas fragi, assembly GCF_025426255.1. Classification (GTDB taxonomy): domain Bacteria; phylum Pseudomonadota; class Gammaproteobacteria; order Pseudomonadales; family Pseudomonadaceae; genus Aquipseudomonas; species Aquipseudomonas kulmbachensis. The sequence continues at coordinate 2,150,044 of NZ_CP104861.1, forward strand.
GCTTTAATGACTTTTATGGTCACCTGCTTGGTGATGAATGTTTGAAAAAAATTAGCCTGGTGCTTAAGCGATGTTCAACTAGAGAGCTTGATTTTGTTGCGCGATATGGAGGTGAAGAGATAGCAATTATTTTGCCTGATACAGATATTCTGGGCGCTATTTCAATAGCTAAAAATGCCCTTGATGCAGTGTACAGATTGGGTGTTGCCCATGTCCGGAGCCCGCTTGGCAGGGTTACTGTAAGTATCGGCGTGGCCTGTATGGAGGGGGGGGAGTTGATAAGGAATGAGTTGATGTTAATTGAAGCGGCTGACAAGGCAATGTATGAGGCAAAAGCTTCTGGACGAAACTGTTACAAGGTTTTTAAAATACAGCATTAACTATCACCAGAAATGACGCAAGCCGGTGCCGGCGCTTGAATATCGTCAGGGGCGGCGCGGCCGTTAGTTTTCATTGATGATCGGCACGCTGCACCTGTATTCAGGGACAAATAATTCAAGGGAGAGAAGTCGTGTCAGCCACATCTGGAAACAGCAACATTTTTCGACTGGCAACCGCCCAGGCATTGGCGGGCGGTAACTCAGTCATCGTCTACGCAACCGGCGCTATCGTGGGGGACATGCTTGCACCGGATAAAGCATTGGCGACGCTGCCTATCTCCATTTTTGTCGTGGGCATGGCGAGCTGCACGCTACCTGCCGGCGCCATTGCGCAGCGCCATGGGCGCAGTCTCGTATTTATGCTGGGAGCGTTGTGCGGCATCCTGATGGGAGTGCTGGCTGCGATTGGCATTTATTTGTCTTCCTTCTTCATTTTCTGTGCTGCGATGCTGTTTGGTGGCGCTTATGCCGCAGTGGTGCTGACGTTTCGTTTCGCCGCCGCAGAATGCGTTCCAGAAAACAGGCAACCCTGGGCGCTTTCAATCGTCATGGCTGCCGGGCTAGTAGCAGGTGTACTTGGTCCACAGACGGTCACCTATACGATGGACTTATGGGAGTCCCACCTGTTTGTCGTTACTTATGTTGCAGCCGCATTAATGGCGGTGGTTTCGGCGGCGGTGCTGCTAGGTGTCGATTTGCCACGCCATGAGGCGGCTGTTCGTACTTCAGGTCGTCCGCTTGCGGTGATTGTTCGGCAGCCTCGACTCATCAAGGCCATGCTCTTTGGTGTCGTAATTTACACTTTGATGAACTTCCTGATGACGTCGGCCCCACTAGCAATGAAGAATGAGGGTCTTTCACAGGAATCATCGAATCTGGCATTGCAGTGGCATATAATTGCAATGTACGCACCCAGTTTTTTCACTGGAAATCTGATCCGCCGTTTTGGGGCAAATCGCGTTGTGTTTATGGGGTTGATGCTAACCGGCGCTGCTATTGCTGTCGGGCTTGCCGGCATGCAGTCCTCTCACTTTTATCTATGTTTGGTGCTTCTAGGGATCGGTTGGAATTTCGGTTTTGTCGGCGCCTCTGCGCTCGTCCTTCAGTGCCATAAAACAAGCGAAAGAAACAGTGTCCAGGCGCTCAATGATTTCATTGTCTTTGGCGCCGTGGTGCTCGGCTCGTTTGCATCGGGAGGTATATTGAATCAATACGGTTGGACCGTTATCTGTGCGCTTGCCTCTGTACCTGTACTGGTTGCTATGGCGACGTTGATACTGAGCGAGTATCGCGTCAGATATTCAACTCAGGAACGAACAAGCTAGGTAACGTCTGCTAATTACTGAATCGCCCCTAGTTTCGTAGACGCCTTTGAGAGGCTGCTTTTGGCCCCGAGTGTGTAAAAACGGTTCGCCAAAAATGAGGTGTACGCGTCTACGTTAAATCTGAAATTTATCGGCACGTCAGCATATGTAGATTTTGCGTAGCCGCGCGATTCCCCGTTCGGTTTTGACTGCATGTCGCGCTCAAAAACGTTTTTACACAGCCTCGGCCGGTTCCGGTCTCTCGCGACCGGCTACGAGCGACCCAAACCGGTCAGTCGCAGCAAACAGAAATTGGCCGATAGCGACCACCGATTCAGTGGGTCTCCCTGGGGGCTTGGCGGAGGCACTACAACCTAGCGCTCTAGCGAACCTGTTCGGCCAGAGCACCTTCGACCTGAGGCCCTCTGCTGAAGTCGAGCATGGAAATGAAACTGTCTATCAGCGGTGATTCGTTGTGGGTATGCCAGCTCATGTATAGCCCGATGGCAGGGTTGGGAGACTCTGTCACAGGGGAAATTCTGCGAATCAGAACCTTGTCGAGCATGATCGAGTTGGCGATGGATTCGGGTACCAGGGCTACGCCGAAGCCGCAGGCCACCAGGCCGATCAAGGTATGGATCTGCGCGCTTTCCTGCACCACTTTTGGGTAAAAGCCAGCGGCTTCGCACAAGGCAATGAGCTGGCTGTGATAGCCGGGGCCCAGGGCTTCGGGTGTGAACACGAAGTCTTCGCCGGCGAAATCCCGCAGGTCGATTTGCCCGGTCTGTGCTTTTGGATGATGAGTGGGCAGCGCCATTACTATTTCTTCATCGAGCAACAAGCGCGATTCGACGTTTTCCGCCGAAATGGGCAGCCTGCGCATGAAGGCGATATCTGCCTCTGCGGACAAAATCGCTTTGGCCTGGCTGGAGGAGGGCATTTCCTTGATGATTAACTGGACCTTGGGAAAGGTTTCGCGAAACTGCCTGAGGGTGTTGAGCAACGACTCGTAGTAAGCGATGGACACCGTGGTGACAGTGAGTTTGCCGGCGATGCCTTCGGACACTTGGCGGGCGTGCTCCACCCCCAGTTCCAGTTCCTTGAGTGTGCTATAGGCGGCGCTCAGAAAGGCACTGCCTGCGGGTGTCAGTTTCACCTCGCGTTTGTTACGCGTGAACAGGCTGAAACCCAGTTTACCTTCCAGGCGATTGATGGCCTGACTCAGGGGGGGCTGGGCCATGTGCAGGCGAATCGCGGCTTTGTGAAAATGCAGTTCTTCAGCCACTGCGATGAACTGCCTGAGCAGTCGGGTTTCGATCATTTCTTCCGTTCCTTCATTTGAACTGATCTGTGTTACCCGTGGAGGGGCGGCATGTACTTGGTCAATATCGAACTCCGTGGTTTATCAAGGGATATGTTCCCTAAACAGGTCACGGGATTTAAGCAATAGTTTGATATGAGCAGGGTATCAACTTCGGTCCTGATTAGTATTAAACAACCCGCATATTCATTGTTAAGGTGAGGTGGCAATCAAGAGGAAAAATCAATGAACTTTACAGGAAAGACTGCAATTGTAACGGGCGCTGGCCGAGGCCTGGGTTTCATCTATGCACGGGAATTGGCAAGGTTGGGCGCGAATGTCGTGATCAGTGATATCGGGGCGGACAACATCGGCGATGGTGCGGATACATCCATTGCCCTCGATGCCGCACGAACGCTCCAGTCCGAGGGGTATAGCGTCGTCGGTCATCACGGCGATCTGGCCAGCGAGCAGGGTTGCCGGCAATTGATCGAGACGGCCATCGAGGCGTATGGGCAACTTGATATCGTGATTCACAACGCCGGTTGGGTCGGTTATCAATCGATTGAAGAGGCGGAGTCGTCATTCATTGAACGCGCGCTCGATATCAATATCTTTACGCCCATCTGGTTGTGTAAGCATGCCTGGAAATACCTCAGGCAATCTGCTGTTGCGCGCGTGGTACTGACCTCTTCGGATCGGGCGATGTATCAGCAATATGCTCAGCCGGGCCTTGTGGCTTATGCAGCAGGCAAAATGGCGCAACTGGGCATCATGAATGCGCTGAGCATGGAAGGCGCGACAGATGGCATTCTGGTCAACGCGGTATCGCCGGTCGCCAAAACCAGAATGTGGGGTGTGACCGAGGAACCGGACAACCTGAAGCCTCAGTGGGTGGCTCCCGGTGTGATCTTTCTGGCCTCGGAACTGTGTCAGGACACCGGCTACATTCTGCGGGCCAGCAATGGCCAATTCACCGCTACACGGTTTGCCGAGAATAAGGGCGTCGACTATCCCGTCGACCTGGCTCGGGTCAAGGCATCCAGCGCCGAGCAGATTGCTCAATTGTGGGACCACATCAAGGAGTGTTGATATGCCTGCTCAGGAAGCGCTGCGTCTTTTTTCACCGTGTCAGTCTGATCTGGGTGAAAGCCCGGTCTGGGACGAAGCCTGTAATTCCCTATTGTTCGTGGACATCTCAGGTGGGCAGATAAACGTCCTGGACGAACAGGCCAACCTTACGCGGCTTTACGAGTCCCCATCAAGGATCGGCGCGTTGGCATTGACCAATGCCGGTAACCTGATTTTTACCCGGAATGCCAGCGTCGCCATTCTGAATCGCTCCAGCCTTCAGGTGAGCAACAACTCGAAATTGGCCATCACGCCCTCGTCCTATCGTTTCAATGACGGCGCTTGCGACCCTCAAGGACGCTTCATCACCGGTTTGATGGACGAAGCTCACAGCAAAAACACCGGCAAACTGTATCGATATGATGCAGGGCTGAACGCCTCGGTAGTGCTGGACAATATCGGCCTGCCAAACGGCCTGGTGTGGTCAATCGACGGCAGTGAACTGTTTTTTGTCGACTCGGTGGCCCGCACGATTTATCGCGCCCGCTATCCGGCTACCGGCAACTACCTGGAGCAGGTGTCGGTGTTTGCCCATACACCGCCAGACCTCGGCCGCCCGGATGGGTTGGCAATGGACACGGAAGGGGGCATCTGGGTGTGCCAGTTCAATGGCGGCTGCCTGCTCAGGTACGATCGCCACGGTGAGCTGACCCGGACGATTGAGATGCCGGTCCCGCGCCCCACCAGTTGCTGCTTCGGCGGGGCCGACATGCGCACATTGTTCATCACCAGTGCCAAATTCGGCATGTCGCCCGCCGAGCAGGCCGACTTCCCCGCAGCCGGGAATATCTACAGCATCCGACTGCCGATCCCTGGCGTGCCCCGGCACCGGTTCAAGGAGCTTTGAGGCGTTTACGGCTCTTTTGCGTTGGCGGTTGGTCCGAGGCTCCGCCGGCTAACGGGCAGGAGCAGTCTATCGGTTCCGTTTTAAAGGGGCTTCTGCGTTAGCCAAGCTCCCCAGAACAGACTGCTGAAGAAACGAGTAGCGTCTCCGAATCCAGAGTCATGCATCAATTGTTGAACTGCTGCCTCGGAATGTGGCGGGTCAGCTCCCTGGAGAATTTTTCCTAGTTTGGTCTTCACTTCATCCGGGCTGGCGCCATGTTGTCGCCACCTTTGCCCCCAAGCGGCCAGCAATAACGGTTGGCTGGCATAAGCATATTGATTGCCAGCCACAATCAGCGGCGCGCCCGGTTTTAGATGAGCCCGAATCGATCGTAAAATTTTTCGCTTCGCAACCTCCCCATCGAGATGATGGAGCACACCGATCAAGGTCGCTGTGTCGTATGACTCGTCCGCTGTCAGGTCTTCAACATGCCCAAGATGCAGGCTTGTTCTTTCGAGCAAATTGTTTGCCCCCAGCTGCTGCGCCGCAACCTCCAGCATCGGCTCGGATGGATCAACGGCAGTGAAGCGCCATGTTGGCTCCAACATTGCCATCGCAATAATTTCCTGAGCCGTACCGCCAGCGCCAACGACTAGCACTTTTGCAGAACGTGCATTGCCGAGGCTTGCCGACAGCATGCATGCAGCAAGATCATGGCAGGCGTCATACCCAGCTAATGCGATACGGCTCTGTCGTCCGTACTCATTGGCCCGTGAGGTATCAAATTTTTCAGCTGCGTTTAGATGGGATGATTTCAAGGCGCTTCTCCGTGTCCTTGAATTAAGTTACGCCAGAGAGTTTCATAATAAAAATTCATTAGTTTTATGGTATGCATTCCTCAGGGGAATGCTTGCCTCGCCTTCGCGATAGACAGTTATGGGGCGAAAGATGACCTCTATCAGGAGAGCGCTGGATTACAGCTTGAAACGCTGGACGGCGCTATCGCACTCTCGATGACGGGGCCGTACACATTGGCAATAATTGGGCGCAGAACCAGATCAGGCCTTGGGCGCCAGGGCGAAAGAACTGGCTCTTTGCAGGCTCGGAGCGTAGCGGCAAGCGGGCGGCGGCGATCATGAGTTTAATCCCGTCTGCGTGGCTCAACGGGCATGACCCGTACACTTATTTGAAGGGCGCTCTCACGCGCCTGCCGACACAGCGGGCTAGTGAGCTCACGGAGCTTTTGCCACATAAGTGGATGCCCGTTTAATGACGCTGGGGTGATGGGCAGATACTCACAAAAAGCCTCCACGAAAAGCGATGCCTCCCTCCAGTTTTCACTGGAGGGAGGCATCGCATCGCATCGCACTTACTGAATGCAGCGACCTTGTTGTTTTACTCGCTCGTCAGAGGCCGATAAGCGCTTTGGCGACATGGCCCGCGATACTAGGGTTCTCATTCAGTCTGCGCGTGCTGTAACCGTACCAGTCCATCCCAAAAGGTACGTAAATGCGCACGCTGAATCCCATTTTCAACACCTTGTCACGCAAGGGTTCGCAAACACCTAGCAGCATCTGGAATTCAAACTGGGTGCTATCGATACCGTTGTCTCGGGCCAGCGCAACAACTTGCTCGATCAATGCAGCGTCATGCGTGGCCACACCGACAAAGCTGCCGGTGTTAAAGCAGCGCATAACGTGATTCAAAAAATGAGTATTGATGGCGGTACGGTCACTCCATGAGCCGTTTACAAGGTGCGATCGTTCCTCCACATAGATACCCTTGCAGATGCGAAACGTGTTTGTTTCACGTGTGAGCGCCTCAATATCCTGATAAGTACGCTTCAAATAAGCCTGCAATGCCAGCTCTACATTGTCATGGCCTATTCTCAACTGGCGGAACAGATCGATTTCCTTTTGGGTGCAGTTAACATCTTCCATATCTATGCAAACAGAGTTTTGATGACCCTCTGCGGCTTCAAGAATGCGCTCTGCGAGACGTGCGCATTGCTGCATGTCGAGGAGTAATCCAAGCGAGGATGGCTTGATCGAAATATTGGCTTTTAATCCGTTGGCTTGAATCGCCTCAAGCAAATCAATGTAATCGATCGCCGTATTCTCAGCCTGTTGTGGAGTCGAAACAGTCTCGCCCAACACGTCGAGGGTCACACAAAAACCTTGTTCATTTAGCTGTTGAACTCGCGCAAGGGCTTCGCCTAGCGTGGCACCAGCAATGTAGCGGCGGGAGATTTTTTGGATAATTGCGCGAGGAATAAAAGGGATGGCACGAGCCATCAAAGCGTTAAAAATTTGCATATCAATACCTGAGACGAAAAACAGCCAACTTCCATTTCTTCGAGCCAAAGCGTCGAAAAACCACGGACGAAGCAAAGCCACCACTCCGTTGGGGAGCAGCATGAAGCAGAGTCACAACCGTATGTGTCAGCACATAGCGGCAGCGTCTACTGCGAACTTCAGTTCATCGATGGGGGCCAGGCGGCGGCGTGCATGCTTTCTTCTCTAGGTGTTTGCTAACGTCAAATGTTGTTGCCCCAGTATTGCCCAAGCTATTTGTAGAGCTTGAAGGGTGCTGAACGTTGATCCATACCACAAAAAAAAGCAAGGCGTGCTGAGCGTACGCTTACTTTCAAATGGGTATTTCATGCAGCCAACACGCCGCTCCTGTTCCCAGTCCTTCAAGGCCCTGGTCATTCAAGAGTGCGCCCAGCCCGGCGCTTCGATTGCCAGCATCGCGCTCAGCCTCAACGCAAACCTCGTCCACAAATGGATTCGGTTTCACGCGCAGAAAAGCACGGCGCTGACACCTGCATTCATCCCCAAGTTCTTCGAGTTGCACGCAACGAACAAGAACCAGATCCGACCATGGGCCCTTGGACGCAAGAACTGGCTCTTCGCCGGATCGCTACACAGCGGTAAACGGGCGGCGGTGATCATGAGCTTGATCCAGTTGGCGCGGCTCAACGGGCATGACCCGTACGCTATCTAAAGGATGTTCTCACGCGACTGCCTACGCAGCGCGCGAGTGATATCAGCCAGCTACTGCGGCATCGGAGGAAACCCCGCTAACTGACGCAAGGTGAGCTGGACAGACGCTATCAAGGGGCGGGCGACTCTTGACCCATAGCCCAAACTGTTTCATTACCTCAACAACAGGCTCTAACCGCCGTCCGTCAACGGTGAGTTCGTATTCAACCGTGACGGGCACGGTGGGAAATACTGTACGTTTTACGAGTCCAGCTTCCTCAAGGGCGCGTAAATCAATGGTCAGCATTCGTTGCGAAATAGCGGGAATGTCCCGCCTAAGCGCATTAAAACGCTTTGGCCCATCGAGCAGGTAGGATGCAAGAAGCAGGCGCCAACGGCCACCTAGCAAACGCATCGCTTCTTCGACCGAGCAGCCTGAGATGTTGTCTTTCATGGTCAGAGTCCTGCATTGGTTTAGGTATACTTTTTGTACCTATACTACAAAATAGTGCCTTCTTCCTATTTTATACCGGATATCTAGAATGAGCTGAAGCCGTCTCTCAATTGGAATTGACAGCGCTTACTCATGCTCTGGAGTCTGCAAATGAAGCTGTACTACATCCCCGCGTCTTGCTCCCTCTCGCCACATATCGTCCTGAATGAGCTTGGTCTAGATGCCACACTGATTAAAGTCGATCACAAGAAGCACCTCACCGAATTGGGCGCCAATTACTTTGAGGTCAACAACTTTGGCTACGTACCTGCAATCGAGCTGGACGACGGCACTCTCCTGCGTGAAGGGCCAGTAATCGTGCAGTATTTGGGTGACCTGAAGCCGGAGCTTGGACTTGTTCCCACTCATGGCACCCTTGATCGATATCGACTTCAAGAATGGTTGAGCTTCCTGACGTCTGAAATACACAAGGGGTACATTCCCTTGCTGTACTCAACACTCGCGGGTAAGTACGTAGACACTGCCAAGCCAAAGTTGGAGAAGCGTTTCGCCTGGATTGACGAACAATTGACTACCCGACCATATCTCATGGGTGACTCCTTCACTGTGGCTGACGCCTATCTGTTCGCATTAATAGGCTGGGGTCAGGCCGACTGGTTGACCAGCTATTACAAGGCCGACATACACTTCGACGATTTGCATTACCTTCGTGCATGGTATGAACGGGTTAAAGTTCGTCCCTCGGTTCAGAAAGCGCTGCGAGAAGAGGGTCTTGTGTGACGGCAGATGCGTGCTGATTGAGAGGGTTATCGGCAATGGAAGGGCTAACGTCCGCTCGTAGTTGATAGCTGCCATGAACGTGACAAAGATTCTCTTCAAACAATCCCAACTGCTGACACAGCACAACAAGCTGTCGACAGACGCCTCGGATGGCTTTGCTGTTGTCTTTTCGCAAGTTGGCGATGGTCTTGAAGTCGGGCATCAAACGTCCGGTCAGCCACATCAGCTCGACGTTGCGTTGGGCTTCTCGTTCCAGGCGCCGGCTCGACTGAAGGCGGTTCAGATAACCGTAGATACAGATCTTCAGCAGAGTAGCGGGGTGGTAAGCCAGGCTAAACGTGGCGTTCCAGCGCGGTGGGCAACGTCATGGGGCTCGGTTTACAGTGAGGCGTCTCGGGGCCGGAGACGCCATGCAGTGTCCAGATTGCCAGAGTCTTTCAGAGGCGGTACAGACTGCCTAAGTCAGCGCCATCCATCGGCGTGCAGCCCGTCATCGGCAAACCCTGTGACCATCCTGCCGCCAAGGCCTGCACGTCACGCAAGGGATCGGACGCCTTGGCGCGTTCATTGCGAATGCGGCAGGTTTCAGGATCAGTGGCAAACAGACCGCGAGCGAAGACTCGACCCTGCTCGGCCAGCTTGGCGGTCTTCAGCCCGCGGATCTCCGCGAAGCGCTGCAAGGCTTCATCAAGGCCGTCCGTTCCTTCCAGGCACCTGGCAAGATGCCAAGCGTCTTCCAGCGCCTGACAAGCGCCCTGGCCCGATGTCGGTAACGGCGCGTGCGCCGCATCTCCCACTAGCAGCACATTGGCTCGGCTCCATGTGTGCAGCGGCTCCAAGTCGTGTACGGCAATCATTCGGATGGCGTGCGCCGGCGTCGCCTGGATGATACGGGCGATAGGCTCTGGCCATCCCGCGAACAGATCCTCGATCTCCTTGCGCATATCGGCTGCGGGCGTCGCCCCTGACAATGGCCGCGCCTGCGCCGCTGCCCAGTAGACCAACTCCGGCCGGACCGCCACGCAACCGAAGCGATTGCCCGAACCCCAATAATCCTGAATCGCCATATCGCTCACCAACGCACGCTCTCCTTGTGCCACCCCGATCCAGTTCACAAATCCCTGATAAACCGGCGTGTTATCCCCCGCAACGAACTCGCGTGCCACTGACCCCATACGGCCATCGGCGCCGATAAGCAGATCTGGACGGATACTCACCCCGTTCTCGAAGCGCGCTACCGCTTTGCCATTAGCCTCCAGATCGATCCCCACCGCCCGATGCCCGAACTCCACCGGGATTCCGGCCTGTGCCGCATGATTCAGCAGCACTGCCTGCAAGTCCCTTCGCAAAATGGTATGAGTCGGATATCCCATTGTCTGGTCCAGCAGCGCGATATCGATGCCCCCCAACGAATTGCCCGCAGCGTCCTGGCGGCGCACTACCACTGGCCGGCCACCCGCTGCCGCGATGTCCTGGAGGAGGCCCAGCTCCTCCAGCACAAAGCCAGCGTTGGGCCAGAGCGTCACGCCAGCCCCCATAGTTGCTGGCCCGGCCCGGCGCTCATATACCCGGGGGCTGTGTCCCCGTTTGCGCAAGGCAAGCGCCGCGCTCAACCCCGCAATTCCGCCGCCAAGTATTCCGATTTCCACGCTGGATCTCCTATTCAATCCGTCCCGACGCGTCATCGGCGACAACCCATCGGACGAGACGGCATCTTAGATTCCGTCAATGTGGAGAACTATTATGTAAAAATGGGCGACTTTAATACCTTGATCGGGACAATCATGCGCAATGCCCTCGACCTGAACACCGTCCGTGTATACGTGGCGGTCGTCGATGCACAAAGCTTTGCCGGTGCGGCGCGCCTACTGTCCCTGCCATCCTCTAACGTCAGCCGCCACGTCGCCTCGCTTGAACGCAGATTGGGCGTCCGCTTGCTGGAGCGCAGTACTCGTCACCTGCGCATGACTGAAGCCGGCAGACTTCTCTACGAACGTACCAAACCTTTGCTCGACTCCTTGCTCTCCACTGAGGAAGAGCTTGGTGCGGTGCAGCGTGAACTGCGGGGGCCCTTAAGGATGTGCATGCCAGGCGAAGCGCCAAGGCTACTAGCCCCTATCCTGGCCGAATTCTGTAGCCTCCATCCCGGCGTCGAACTGGAGTGCGACACGCGCCTGACCGGTATAGAAGCGCTACGGGAAGACGTGGACCTCTCCATTGTCTTCCATCGTGGTCGCCAGGATGACAGCACCATCATCACCCGCGAACTCGCTACGCTACCCAGCATTGTGGTTGCGGCGCCCGCTCTGTTAGCCAAAACGGGAACTCCGCGCCAAGTGCGCGAGCTTCAGTCCTTGCCGTGCATTACTACTCTGAGCGCATTGAAGGGCCAGCCCTGGATGTTTCTCGACGCCACAGGTGAAATCGTGAAGGTATCTGTGCGTAGTCGCTATCGTGTCAACAGCGGAGAACTTGCGTTGGCAGGCGCGCGGCAAGGCATCGGTTTCGCGATAGTAGCAGCCCATCCATGCCAGGAAGATCTTGCCGCGGGCCGATTGCGGGAAGTGTCGCTGGACTTGCGCCCAGCGCCGCTGCAATTGCTTGGCGCGTACAGCCACCGGCATTCCGTGACGGCGCGGGTTCGGGCATTGCTGGAATTTATACAGCTGCGGTTGGAACGAGTTGGGAGCGGTGCAACAGGCCCAGCTACGCAGCGAGAACTGCCTTTTCCCTAGCCGGCTGCATACCTCAGACCATCTATCCACTCGCTAGCCGACCCATAGCGGGCAGTTGCATTGATTGACGAATGAAGAGTTGTGTTTTGTTGCCCAAGAATGACCGCAACAGCACCTATTCAGAAAAAATCAAATACAAATGCGTATCAGTACATATGGTTTGGATATAACATACGCCGCGTTAAATTGGCACGTATGCCGTCCTATATGGCTATATCACAAGGTTCCCTCGATGCGTCGTACTCTGGTTTCCATCTGTGTGCTTCAGGCGTTTTCCGCTTCCTCTTGGGCAGAGCAACCTGCAGCCGATAAACCCAGCCTGGAGTTGCAGGCCACTGAAGTCGTCGGCACACCAGACTTTGAAACCGCGCTGGGGCCAGTGGACGGCTATCGCGCAAGCCGTTCGGCGAGCGCCACGCGTACCGACACTTCGATCCATGAGACGCCGCAGTCCATCAGCGTGGTGAGCAAAGATGTTGTAGAGGACATCAGTGCCACGCGATTGCAGGATGCGCTGGATTATGCAGGCGGAGTGGGGCGTGCCAACAACTTTGGTGGCCAGGGCCTAACCACGTTTACGGTGCGCGGGTTTACGACCGGTGAGTTTTATCGCAACGGTTTCCCGATCAACCGTGGCTACCCAAACATGCCGGATGCGAACACTATCGAGCGACTCGAAGTGCTCCGGGGGCCGGCGACCATGCTCTATGGCCGTGGAGATCCGGGCGGTACGTTCAACGTCATTTCCAAACAGCCGCTGGCGGTGCCAACGGTCACCCTGGGTAGCCAACTCGATGACCAGGGAATGAAACGTGGCACGCTGGATGCGTCCGGCCCGCTCGACGAAGAAGGGCGTCTGGCTTATCGCTTGAATGTGGTGGGTGAGGGGGGTGACACCTTTCGTGATCATGTCGAGGGCGAACGATACGGCGTGACGCCGGTCATTTCCTGGCAGGCCACTGACGATACCAAAGTGATTTTTGAAGGCGACTTCATGCGCAATAATCACCCGCTGGATCGCGGTGTGACGCGCTATCCCAATCAAATCGGCACCGCTTCACGCGACACCTTCTTCGGCGAAAAAGACGTTGGCAAATTGCACAACGACAACAACATGGCGCAGCTGCGTTTCGAGCATGTGTTGAGCGATAACTGGACGTTGGGCGGTGGGTTCCAATGGCTCGACGGCACCCTGAAGGGGAATGCCATTGAAGCCAACGGTGTGGCCCCAGACGGACGTACCCTGGGCCGTAACTTCAACTACCGTAAGCTGGAGTGGACGGACAAGGACGCCCAGCTCAACCTAACCGGGCACTTCACCGCAGGCGGCTTTGATCACACGTTGCTGATAGGAATCGAGTACGAAGATTACGACTACAAGTCGATCATCCAGCGCTCCAGCGGGGAAGTGAGTGCCTACCCGATTGATATCTTCAACCCGGTGTATGGTCAACCTCGTCCTGCATTGACCCGAACCCCGACGAACGACAAGGAAAACCTCAAGACCTACGCCACTTTCCTTCAGGATCAGGTGGTCTTGACCGAGCGCTTGAAACTCCTGGCCGGTGCTCGTTTCGAGCGCTTTGATCATGACTATGAAACCTTCGTGCAGGACGGCAAAAGCTGGGAAGCCAGCGGTAATGCCGTGACCCCGCGCGTGGGAGTGACTTATGACCTCACCGACACCGTGGCCATCTATGCCGACGCGGCTCGCTCGTTCAAACCCAATACCGGTGCCAGTCGCCAGGGCGGTGGTTTTGATCCGGAAAAGGGCAAGTCGTATGAACTTGGTATCAAATGGGAAGCGCTGGACGATCAGTTGAGTGTCGACGCTGCGATCTATCAGATCGAAAAGAGCAACGTGCTCACCACCGATCCTGTGGTCTCGACCTTCAGCGTGGCAGCGGGCGAGGTGCGCAGCCGTGGTTTCGACCTGAACGTTGCCGGCAACCTGACCCCGCAATGGCGAGTAATCGGTGGCTATGCGTATGTTAATGCCGAGGTGACCAAGGACAACGTCATCAAGTCCGGTACCCGTCTGGCGAACATTCCGAAAAACAGTTTCAGCCTGCTCAATGTCTATGAGTTCCAGGATGGCGCACTGAAGGGTCTTGGCCTTGGCACCGGCCTGAAGTACGTCGATGAGCGTGCGGGGCAGACGGCCAACACAGCTTTTTCGATGGGCAGCTATACCGTCGTCGATCTGCTGAGCTACTACAAGGTCAACGACCAGATCAGGCTTAATCTGGATGTTAAAAACCTGACTGACGAGGACTATGAGGAGGGTTCGTTCGGCAACGTTTACGCCTATCCGGGGGCGCCGAGAACCGTGCAGGTCGGAATCTCGTACACGTTGTAAATTGATAGGTCATTGCGTCGAGAAAACACCCCTCGGTTTCATTGAGTCTGTTGTGTCCGGGTAATTTCGGTTTGAGCGAAATTGCCCTTCGAAAGGCCGGTTCGATTCCGGCTTCGGCCTCCACATTCGAAAGCCCCGTAGACCTTGTTCTACGGGGCTTTTTATTGAGCGCAGGAAAGTGAAGTGTTCCATTGCTTTGAACATGCTTGCTGACGCTGGCCAGTTCGACAAGATCACCCTGCGTATCAACGGTGGCCAGAGCGGCGCGGCCGATCGGCAGGCGCTGTATGCCAGAGCGCTTAAGGTGTTGGCGTGAAGATCGATGCGGTGGAGTGGGGCGGGGTGCTGCTGATCATCCTGGCCCTGATGGCGGGCAGCGAATGGGCTGCACGGGCGTGGCAGGCTAGCGCCTGCTGCGATTAGCCACACAGATGCGCCATAGTAACGTCCAAGACTGCCAACTCCAGGTCGATGAAATACGCAAGTGGTCCATTATTACACTAACGAATCATCTTCCTTGCGATCCATCTCGGTGACCGAGGTCAATCGGGTTAATTTTTGTGCGAGATACATTCGCAAGTCGTCCATATAAGTGAACACCACCGGAACGAATACCAGACTCAGGACAGTCGACGTGATCAGCCCCCCAATTACAGCAATCGCCATCGGCGCCCGAAAGCCGCTGTCGGCACCACTGCTGAGAACCGCGGGGACCATGCCGGCGGCCATGGCGATTGTCGTCATGATGATAGGGCGGGCACGCTCTGCTCCTGAACGCAGAAGTGAGTCTTTGCGCGAAACGCCTTCGCGGCGCTTTTCATTGGCGAACTCGACCAGAAGAATAGAGTTTTTCGTGACGATGCCCATTAACATCAAGATGCCGATGATCGCGGGAAGGTCGAGTGCTGCGCCATAGAGCAGCAGGCCTAGAATGGCGCCACCGATGGACAGAGGAAGCGCGACCAGGATAGTGATGGGCTGCAGAAAGTCCTTGAATAGCAACACGAGGACGGCATACACCATCAGGATGCCAAAACCCATGGCAACCCCAAACTTGTCGAACATCTCACTCATGTACTCGGCATCGCCATATTCAACACGGTGCACGCTCTCAGGCAGTGTCTGCAGTACAGGCAAGGTATTGATGCCGTCCAGGGCGTCGCCAAGGGTGACGCCAGAGCTCAGGTCCGCATCCACCGACACCCGTCGAAGACGGTCAAAGCGCTCGATACGAGCGGGTCCATCCGCGAAGTCGAGTGTGGCGACGGCGTGAAGAGGAACGCTACTGCCATCGTCGGTTGGAATGTGCAGATTTCGAAGAATTTTCAGATCACTGCGTGAGCGCTCATCCAGTGCAACGCGAATAGGTATCTGGCGATCGGGCAGGTTGAATCGAGCAGAGCTTGCATCAACTTCGCCGAGCGTGGCTATGCGAATCATATTTCCGATACTGGCAGCAGATATGCCCACAAGTGCCGCCTCGTGAAGGCGGGGCAAGATCAACAACTCCGGACGGGCAAGCGGCTCGTTGACTTGAGTATTGACGATGCCTGCGACGCCTCGCATTTGTCGCTTAAGTTCGTTCGCTGTCTCTGACAGCTCTTTGGGATCCGCGCTGAGCAGGATTATGGAAACATCACGTGTATCGCTGCCCCCCTGGAATGTGAATCGTATGTCATCGAACTGATTCAGGTCTTGCTGTAACGAGTGTTCGAACCCTTTTTGATCCAGCTCCCGTTCGCTCGGGGGCTTGAGGCGGACCAGAAGCATGCCCTTCGTGACATCATTCACACCCGCAGCATCCTGTCCTCCAGCTAACGTAAATACGGTAATCACTTCCTTGTGTTGGGCGATCTTGCTGCCGACTTCTCGCAGTTTTTGGTCGGTCTGAGTCAGTGGTACACCCGGTGTCATCTCGACGTTGACTTGTGTAAGGCTCAGATCGCTAACGGGCAGGAAGCCCGTAGGGAGCAAAGGAATCAAAAGAAGCGAGCCCAGAAGGAACGCTACCCCGGCTCCTAGTGCTGCACGGCGATGCTGAAGTGACCATTCCAACAATCTTAGATAGCGTGCCATCAACTTGCCTGGCTGGGCGTGCCTGGCATGAACAACTGACTCCACTCCCGACTTTGGCTGCATCAGATAGGCAGCGAGAAGCGGTGTTGCTAGTCTTGCGACCAGCATAGAGGCCAGCACGGCCACGGAAACCGTAATGCCGAACTGTGTGAAGTAGCGTCCAATGTAGCCGCCAATGAAACTGACCGGAAGAAACACGGCCACAATGGTAGCGGTGATGGCAACGACCGCGAAGCCTATCGCACTGGAAGCATCAATCGCGGCTCGGAACGGACGTTTGCCCATATCCAGATGGCGCTCAATGTTCTCAATTTCGACAATGGCATCATCGACCAGAATACCGATAACCAATGTCAAGGCCAGTAAGGTGATGCTGTTCAGGGTGTAGCCCAGCAACGCCATGGCGGCGAATGTAGGGAGAATCGACAACGGTAGCGCAATGGCCGCGACCAAGGTGGCGCGCCAGTTGCGTAAGAAGAAGAACACCACGATGATCGTCAACCCTGCGCCTTCCAACAGGGTCATCATGGACATTTTGTAGCTTGAGCGGGTGTGGTCTACCGTGGAGGCGAACTGTTGGATCTTGAGATCGCCATAGCTCCGTTGCAGGCCAGCAATGGTGTCTTCAACGCCCTGAGCAACCACGGTATCGCTGGAACCTTTGGTGCGATAAACGGCAAAGCCGACAACTTCCCGGCCACTTAACCGGGCAAGTTCCCGGCTCTCGCTACTGGCGTCGCGCACGGTCGCAAGGTCGCCCAAGGTGGCCCACCGCGCCCCTGGTAGAGAAATTGGACGAGTCGCGAGTGCCTCTACGCTTGCGGCGCTACCCAGCGTTCTAATGGTTTGTTCGCGGCCGTAAAGAATGATGCGTCCGCCAGGTACATCCACATTGCTCTGCACCAATTGTGTGTTGACCTGTTCGGCGCTGATGCCTAGTGCTGCAAGACGATCCGGCTTGAGTTCAATCAGGATTTCACGGTTCACGCCTCCCATGCGCTGTACCCGCTGTACGCCGGGTGTCGTGAGCAATGCTCGGCTGACGGTATCGTCCACGAACCACGAAAGCTCCACGGTACTGCGCTCAGCGGAATCGACTGCGTAATAGAGGATCGCGCCGCCTTCTACATCTACTCGTGAAATGCGTGGTTCCAGTACGGCTGGCGGCAATTCAGCGCGCACCTCGGTGACGGCCTCACGCACGTCACTCGTTGCGCGATCGGGATCGACGCCGAGTTGAAATTCAACCGTGGTCAAAGAGGTGCCGTCGCTCAGCGTTGAACTCATATGCCGGATACCGGCAAGCCCGGCAATGGCATTTTCTACGCGGCGGGTGACAGCATTTTCCAACTCGCTCGACGCGGCTCCCGGCAGGTTGACAGCCACGGTGACGACGGGAAAGTCCACTCGCGGATTCGCGTTGATGGGTAAGTCGATGAATGCGCTTATGCCGACGACAGCCAGTAACAAGAACAGAACCAGCGTGGGAATGGGCTGGCGAATGGCCCAAGATGACATCTGGAAATTCACGGTGTTTCCTCGGTCAGATGTGCATCGGCGTCGGAGGTGGTCACAACATCTCCTTCGCGCACAAAAGCGGACGCATTTGCTACTACCCGCTCGCCCGCTTGCAAGCCCGAGGTGATTTCCAGCAAGGCACCGCTGCGCCGACCGGTTGTCACCATCCTGCGCACGATGATCCCCTTGTCATCGACCTGCATCACGGAGGCAAGATTGGTATCGATGACAGAAACCGCCCGAGCCGGCAATGTCACGTCGAGCTTGCGTCGTTCCAGGCCTAGCGTCGCTTGAGCATAGGTGCCGACGCGAAGCAGTTGAGAGTCGCTCAACGCAATGCGCACGCGGCCGAGCCGGGATCTGGCATCAACCTTTGGGGCGACCAATCGAAGGGTTCCCTTCACGGGGGAAGTAATCCCGGTAATTTGAACGTGAAGCGTTTGTCCTGGTTCAATGTCGATCAGATCGGTTTCCGCCACCTCACCCTCGAATTCGATGAGCCCCTCTCTAATCAACCGGAACAGGGGATCGCCACCGCTCAACGAGCCTGCACGTGCCGTGCGCTCTGCGATAACGCCTGCAAAGGGCGCCTGGATGTCGGCCTTGCTCCGCTGGTGGCGAGCGTCGACCAGTTGCGCGAACGCTTGTTCAACTTCGGCGCGTGCTGCACGAAGGCTAGCCGCTGCAGTGAACGCTTGAGCACGACTCTGATCTACCTGCTGCTCACTGACCGCTCCGCTTCCGCTCAGCAGTTCGATGCGTTTGAAGCTGGCTTCTGACTCAGCTTTGACAGCTTCCTGCTGGGCGACTATTGCACAGGCACGCGCCCACACTGCTTTGGCTTGACGAACTTGCGCGTCCAGGCTTTGAGTTTCCAGCCTCGCCAGCAACTGACCAGCCTGGACACTGTCTCCTTCCTCTACTTTTACCTCTGCCACACGCTGCTCCGGCAAGGAGGAACTGATCGCAATTTCCTCGCGTGCAGCGAGCGTTCCATTCAGGAGCAAAGAGCTATCGAGCATCGCAGGGCCTGCCGTGACTGTGCTGACGCGCAGTGGAGGTATTACCGATGCCGCTGGTTCGTAGGAAGGCCAGAGGAGCCATGCTCCCAAGCTGACCAGCAGCAGGCTGGCACCCGCCCAAAGCCACAAGCGGTGAGAGCGTGACGCACTAGCAAGGGCGAGGTTCGGGTTCATCGGAGTTTTCATTGAGGTAGTCCGAAAAAGCACGTCGCAATGACGGAGAGTAGGGCTTGACGTGCGCACCCGTGCCGCTCCAGCGTTTACTGGAGAAGGGGCGTCAAGCAGGCAGTGAACCTAGAGAAATGGCCTATTCAAGAAATCGTTTGATCATGCGCATCAGCGTTGGCGTATAGGTACTGAACTCGAAGTCCGGATCTAGCACAGAGCGGGTGACTGCACCATCAATGAGGGCTATTAGCCAAGTGGCGGCAAACTTCGGCTCTAGGGTGGCATCGATCTGACCCTGGACGATGCCCCGTTGCAGAAGCGCGACCAGATCGTTTTTGATTGCTGCTTCGCTGGCAGCGAACAGCGTTGCTATTTCAGGGTTGCGCATGGATTCGGCGACCACCTCAACGCCGATCTTGGCGTAGACCGGATCGGCGCACTGCAGCAAGAGACTGTTGACCAAGCGCTCTATCGCCACAATTACATCGGGTTCTGCGGCAAGTTGGGCGAAGCGCTCGCTCATTTCGCGTCGATCTTCCTCCGCTATGGCCTCAATGATTGCCTGCTTACTGGGGAAGTAGTGAAACAGGTTGCCAGGGCTCATACCCGCAGCTGAACAGATCTGGTTGGTCGAAGTGCCGCGAAAGCCTTTCTCGGCGAAGCACACTACAGCTGCCTCGAGGATCTGGTGCAGCTTGGCCTGGTATTTATCAGGATCAACTTTTCTCATGTCATCTCCGCAGGTGCAGGGCTGTATCTTTATTTACTAGATAGACTACTTAGTCTATTATTTGGCAGCTCCCACGCAGAGTCAAGCAATGCAGCAAAAGGATCTTTCTGTGAGCCGACAGGCGACATCCCATATTTGGCAAAGGCTCCATCTATTGCGGCCGCCCAACGCATGGTTGCCCATGGCAATACGCAGCCCTGGCGCGGCGTAACAAACCATAAGCCCGGCTTGATCCGGTACTGACAATTTGGCTCGATTGGCTGCAGCTCATGAAACCTGAAAGGTAGTGACTATGCATAAAGTAATCTGGATGAAGCGCTATCGCGGATGGTTGATTTCCATTGTTTGTCTCGTCATGGCTATCGCTTTTTTTGTTCTCTCGCGGCTTGATACTTATGGTCTGGATCGCAGAGTAAGCGAGCCTTTTTCATTCGAAGCCAATGGATTACTCCTGGCGGGTACGCTTTGGCTTCCCGATCAAGCTGCAATAGCGGCAGTCGTTCTGGTGCACGGGGATGGCCCACAAGATCGCACGTCGCAACAAGGTTACGACCCACTCATCAACGCTCTTTTGGATGCTGGCATTGCGGTTGTTTCGTGGGATAAGCCGGGTATTGGGGGGTCACAAGGAAATTGGCTCAGTCAGTCTATGACTGACCGCTATGTGAACGCGCGCAGTGCGGTCTCTACCCTGCGAAGCAAGTTGCAAGGCATCCCGGTAGGTGTGCTTGGATTTTCGCAAGCCGGTTGGGTATTACCTCGCCTTGCACCAACTGAAGCGGACTTTATTGTGCTTGTTGGAGGCGCCGTGTCCTGGCAGCGACAAGGAGACTATTACACCAGGACGCGGTTGCAACGCACAGGGATGTCAGAGCCTGATGTCGAACGTGTGATGGCGCAGATGGCGGCAGCCGACGAGCGTTTGTTTGCCTCTTCGCAGGTGCCACCAATTGCCCTGCTGGGCAGTATGAGTCCAGAGCGGTGGGCTTTTGTACGGCGAAATCTTCACCAGGATGCAACCCATGATTTGCAAGAGCTCAAGGTTCCAGTGCTTGCGTTGTGGGGCGCGGACGATCTGAATGTAAATTCGGAGGTCAACGCAGAGATCTACCGAAAGACTGTAGGAGGCAACCATCCCGCCAACCGGATTGACGTCATCCCGGATGCAACTCATGGGCTCCTGAAGACGGCTCCCTACAACACACAACTCACCAGCGAATGGCCCTGGTTCACTACGCTGAGGTTTCTGATGGAAAGTCGTCATGCCTACGCCCCAGGCGCCCTTGAAACGATAACCGAGTGGGTGCATGCAAGAGCTGGTGTGACTGGAGGCGCGCTAGCAGGCGGATGTGTTACGCCGCCGAGCCTGCCGCTGGAACCCGTGCCGGAGCGTCAAAGATGTTGATTTTCGAGGCGGCGTTTAAAGGCTCCGAGGGCAGTACCAATCACTGGGCCCAGCACCGGATCGTCGGTAATGCTTTCGGCGCTCAAGCGGCTAGACAGGAGGTTAACAGTAATAGACGCCTCCTCGATGATACGAGCTGACATCGTCTCCAGGACCAGCCGCAATGCGGCTTGCGCGTGACTGGCTCTGGGCGATGCGTTGAAAAGCGCTACTGGCTTGCCTGGGAACTCTTCACTGCTCACGAGCCAATCGAGCATGTTCTTGAATGAGCCGGGAATGCCTCTGGCGTACTCGGGGCATGAAATTAACAGCCCATCCGCCTGCCCGACAATTGAGCATAACTCTGCGACTGCCTCGGGGGGATCCTCGAGCAGATCCGGATTGAAGTGAGGCAATTTATCAATACCTTCGTAATGAATGAGCAATACCCCTTCGGGGCATAGACGCTCAGCCGCACGTAGCAAAATCGAGTTGGAGGAGGCCTGGCGCAGACTCCCCGAGACCGCAAGCAAACGCACCATTTCAACACCCATATTGATTCGGAAGTTGGTGAATTTTCGCACGAACTGAGCTTCGTGCTCCATTGCAAAAGGTTAGGTATTCAGTCGATTGCGCATGATGGGGAATTACGCTCAACCTGACCACCCGTTTGCATTGCACTTACCCACCCATTGCATTCGACTTGACCAATCCTTTGCATTGGATTTGACCAGCGGACTGGGTGGCCATAACAGGCAGCAGTCGACCCACTACTGAGGTCGTCGACAGGCAGAAATCGGCCAATAGGAGCTGCTGGACAGCTTGGGCAGGTGTTGTCGTTCTGCGTTTGCCTTCAACGTTCGCGGGTTCGCACTGGGTTGGGGTAAAGAAAGCATGGCGGCGGCCTTTTCTCTCTCCCGAAGTGTCGCGCGTACAGTCTGCCCTGTTATGCTGATTCAGCCGTCCAGCGTGTAGATAAGATGCTATACGGCGTTAAGTGACAGGTATGTTGGCTAATTGATAGTTAGGGAAAACTGAGTATGCGTCGCTTAAAAGCCAACGGGTTTGTGTTTGTCAGCATTGCGATACTCTGTTGCGGCTGCACATCTTATTCGTCCCAGCCGACAATCAACGAACCCGTTGAACCCGAAACACAAGAAATCATCTCCAGCTTCAGTTACGCAATAAACTCCCCATGGAAAGACAGTCGCTTCGGCAAGGACGCATACTCAGCGACACTCAACGTTATTCCCGATGCACAGGATAAGAGCTCCAGCCTTGCCGCCCCGAGCCTGCCGGCATTAGAAATAAAGATCTCGGAGTTCTCATCTGGCGGCGCTTGCGGACAAGATTACTTGACGGGTCTGAGTCTGGGTTTGATCCCCAGTTGGTGTACGCGGACAAACCTTTTCAAGTTTGATTTTATATTGAATAAGGACCAGCGCTTTTGCAGGCAGAAAACCTACTCGATAAACTCCACGTCGTTTTCACATCTCACGATGATTCCGTTTACACTCTTCAATACGGGCAATCAGCCATTGACGCTCTATCAGGCGGCGCTTAAAGATTTTCTTCGCAGAGGTCAATGTGCGACGCGTTGAGAGGCTGCTTTTGGCCGATTTCTGCCTGTCGCGAAGGGCAGAAATCGATCCATTGCAGTCGATGACGAGCGTTAAGCTAAGGGGGGCTGCTTCTCCCTCCTTAAGGAGCGAAGCGAACGGCTTTAACCATTATTAGGTGTTTCCAAATAGTTGGCTGTATAACTCATGTATGGTTTTCAATTCAACGAAACTGCCCTTGTTCAATATGCGGATATTCGGCCTTTCTGATTTTAAACCGGCGGCATTACCTTTTGTGTGTTTGGCGGTTTTTAGACTCTCTAGACTGGCTAGTGGTTGGCCAGGGCAAGCGCCAAAATAATAATATGGTCCAAGTTCAAGTGTTTCATTATTGAAGTAAACTAAAACTACGCAGCCAGACGGTTTCTTTGCCAGCGAAATATGGATTTTATGTGTTGCCGTCTTCGACCCAATAAATGTGGCTTTGAGTTGAATGTGTCTAATTATGCCATTTGCTTCGGCAATGATATCGTAGCCAGATCTGTCGACCTCGGGTTTAGATATTTCAAGACTGAAGTCTTTGGCTTTCCATGAAAATTTCAATAACTCACCAATAAGCAAATGCTCGATTAGCTTTTCACGGTATGAAGAGTGCAGCGAGTGTTCAGTCATGTTTGGTTGCCTGCGATCGAATAGGGCCAAATGGTTAAGCTAAAGGTTCGGCTTCTCCGGTTCCAGCAATCGGAGAGGGCGACTTGAGAGGCCGTGTGTAGCCTCCTCGTACGAATCTCCTTAAGCTACAGGTCAATACGCCGCCCCATCAACGCTAACTGACCGCTTTTGGCCGATAAGAGTCATTCGCTGACGGACGTTTTCGGCCAACAGCAGCCGTTCAACCTAAAATTCAGCGTGTCCGCTTACAGGCCAACATAAGTCATTGCTATTAACACGGAATCGCACACCTGAGGACTCCAGCTTTATCTGTCAGGGGCAAAAATCTTCGGAGTGGTCTCAATGTGCCCGGGCCGTGGTACTCGTATTCCATACAGGCACACAACGCTACCGAGCAGCAGGAGCGCCGCAGCGGTCATGATGGAAAGATGCATTCCTTGCATGAATGCTTCAGGGTGAGTATCGCGCACAAAAAAACCGAATACCGCCACGCCTAACATCCCGCCGACCTGCCTCGCAGAGTTCAGTATTCCCGATGCGATACCGGAGCGTGAGGCATCCACGGATGACAGTGTGATGTTTGTCATGGTTGGTACCATGACGGCAATGCCACTTGCGGCAATCAGCATTGGCACGACCAGCATCCAGTACGAACCGTCTATGCTGACCGGCAGCAGAAGCAGATAGCCTGACGCGGCGATTAACATGCCAACAATCATGAGTTTCTTTGGGCCGACACGGTTGAGCAGCCGGCCTGCCAGGATGTTCACTCCCATTAGAACAACTGTCATGGGCAAAAAAGCGAGGCCGGTCCATTGAGCCGACAACTGCTGCTCTATCTGAAAGAAGAGACTAAAAACAAAGATCAAACCATAGTAGGCAAAATTCACGACGACGCCGGCGGCTGACGCTGCAGAGAACGTAGCCGTTCGAAAAAGTGCCAGTGGGAGCATTGGCTCTGTGCTCCGTGACTCCAACCAGAGAAAGGCCAGGGTGGCAACAACGCAAAGCAGCATCGCACCATAAACCAGAGGGTGATGCCATCCTAACCGGGCTGCTTCGGTGAGGCTCACAGTCAAAGCTATCAACGCCAGAATAGCCACCAGTTGGCCTGGAAGATCAATACTGCGACCATGAGTCGATACGACGGCAACCGCATGACGAAAAGTGAGAGCTACGCCCACGACGCCGATCGGTAGGTTAATCAGGAAAATGCTGCGCCAACCTACATGCGTTACCAGCAGGCCGCCCAAGACTGGCCCTGCGGCAAGCGCAATTCCTCCCGCCGCGCCCCACCAGCCCACAGCACGGTTTCTCTGCTCAGTATTCGGGAACGCCTGGCGCAGCATCGCCAGCGAATTGGGCACCAGCAATGCGGCGCCAATACCCTGTGCGACGCGTGCGGCCACGAGAAACGGCAGCGAGTTGGCGATTCCACACCCGATTGATGCCAGCGTGAAGACTGCGAATCCTACAGTGAAGATTCGTTTTGCGCCGAAGCGGTCGCCTAAAGCTCCCGTTGTGAGGAGGAGCGACGCGAACGCGAGCGTATACGCATTGACAACCCATTGCAGGCCCGCCACGCCAGTATCGAAGCGGCTTCGCAAAGCATCAAGCGCGACGTTGACGACGCTGACATCAAGTAAAACGACAACAAAGCCCAATCCTGCGGCAGCGAGGGTGCCGCACTGATTGCGGCTCATGGACATGCTCATATGGAATAAACCTTATCGGTTGAAGACGTTCCGATATTAGGCATGTTGGCTTTGTGCGAATATTCCATATAACTGCAAGCCATCCTTGAGAAAATGCACAGATGTTCGATTGGGAAAATATTCGTCATTTCCTGGCTGTCGCCCGCATCGGTACGTTGTCGGGGGCTGCTCGCATGCTGAAGGTTGATCACGCGACGGTGAGCCGACGCTTGAGTGCACTGGAGGACCAGATGAAGACCCGCTTGGTTGAACGTCTCCCCAGGGCGTGCAAGCTCACCCCCGTTGGTCAACGGGTGTTTGAATTGGCGCAAGGAATGGAAGAAGACGCTTACGCGATTGAGCGATACCTGGATGCCAGCCGTTCACCGCTGAGCGGCAAGGTCACGCTGAGCGCACCGCCTGTGCTAGTGGCCAATTTTTTGGTGAAGCATCTGGCGGACTTCCGACTTGCACACCCCGGCGTAAAACTGTCTGTTTCTGCCCAGGCGCGGCAGGTTTCTCTTAGTCGAAGGGAGGCAGATATCGCCTTAAGGCTTGTTCGGCCCGAGGAAGTCACCAGCGTGGTACGCAAGCTGGGGCGTATGTCGTTCGACCTTTACGCGAGCAGAGACTATCCGCACCTGCACAATCCATCTGCCTGGGAGTTCATTGCCTACGATGCCGGATTCGCGGACATGCCACAGCAGAAGTGGTTGATGAGCATTGCAAGGGGTAGACCCATTGCTTGCGAAATCAGCGATATCAATGGTCATCTGGCAGCAACTCAAGCAGGCGCCGGCGTGTCTGGCCTACCGTGCTTCCTGGCAGATACCGATGCTAAGCTGCAACGCGTCGCATACGATGGCGAACAGTTTTCGCGAGAGATCTGGATGGCTGTTCATCGGGACCTCCGCCGTTCGCCGCAAGTACGGGCAGTCATGGATTTTCTGCTGAAAATTGTGACGGAAAATTCCGCCTTCACGATAAGCAGCTAGAACGCGGATGTCTGGGTTACCGCTTGCGCTCGACAGAATCGACTGGCTGTCTATCGCCGATAGCCCATGTCGAGGCGATCCAGTTCATATCACTAAATGTCTGTTCCCGCGCGGAAAGCCGTCAGTCAGAGCTGCGTGCTGGTCGGCGGCTACGGGGCGATTTCTTCCGGCCAAGGCCCACCCCGTGGGCTGGTCAGATCCCATGCAAACAACTGGTCAAGTCGAATGCAAATGGCTGGTCAAGTCCATGCAATTACGCACATGAGGTGATGGGCCTCCAGGCGCACCATTTTTCTGAAATAAAGAGGAAGTATTTATCGGTAGGACGCCGGAGCGATTAACTCACACGCCTACGGGCATACAGCTTCATCGAATCGAGGCCGACAAGCTCGCGCAAACTTGGCTGACGCTGCTGCCTTCAGGTTCAGCAAGACTGGATACAGTTGCATAGGATCATTGGACTGGTTAAAAGTGGATTTGCTGCCAATTTTGACCTGCTTCCTGGCTGAAATAACAAGAACCTGTGGGTCGAGAGCTGTCCTTTGTGACTGGCAGCTATCGACCCCGATGCGGCAACTCGTGCTGGCGCTCTGCATGTCGTACCAGATCAATGGATCTTTGCTGTATTACTCCCCCCTCAGTCCCTGCAGATGTCGGTACCCGGCCGCCTGAGCGAAATCGGTCAAAGACCAGATTGCCCCGTTGGCTCCCCAAAACCCATCGTTGATCTCTTCAAGGATGATCGACGTCATGATGACTCTGTGGTCGTTAGTTTCTTTAGACCGGCTTACCGCTTGATGCAGGCGCTGGACGTAGTCGTCTCGCATGGCCTTGCTAAGTACTCCACTGGGGATTTTGACCTGGATGATGCAAGGAATGGCTTGAGCGCTGACATCCACCCCACCACATTTCCAGGAACCGCTAGGCACTTCTTCAATTAGCGTCCAGCACAAGCTCCGTTGACGTGGATCGCTGCCCATTTGCTCGACCTCGACTGCTTCTTTCGTAATCGCTTCGCTAAGCAGTGCCTGTTGTTCGTAAGTAAATGAACCTTGAGGCACTTTGATTAGAATATTGGGCATACAGATTAACGCTCAATGAAATGGAGTCGTTATTGAGCCAGCACTGAAGCGCCGCAGCCAGCGACCGAATTGACATCTTTCGTGCATAATCAGCCAATGAATGATTTTAAAATTGTGGTAGTTGAAGGCGCCTTTGCCTCCAGTGTCGCACTGACCCTGGATATCCTTTCGACGGCAGCGATCCTCGCCAAGCGATTGGGCATTGCCGCCCCACGTTGGCAAGTCTGTGGACTGAGTACGGATCGCGTTCCGCTCGGCCAAGGCATGCACATTTTTCTTCAGCCTTTGGTTACCGACGCTGATGACCGCTCATGCTGGATCATTCCGGGCATCGGCATAGCGGACGTAGCCTTGATTGAGCAGCGGTTGCAACAGCCGGACATTACATCGCTGGTACCGGCATTACAGGCTCATATAAGGGCTGGGGGTACCGTAGCTGCCTCATGTTCTGCAGTATTCGTGTTGCAGGCTGCGAATGTGCTCGCTGGGCGCTGCGTTACCACTTGCTGGTGGATGGCACCCTTGCTTCAGCAGTGGGCGTCGGAGTGCCAGGTAGATGCTGATCGCATGGTCATCTCTGATCCCCCGTTGCTTACCGCAGGCGCAGCGTTAGGTCACAGCGATTTGATGCTGCAACTTCTGCGCAGTTATTTTTCCCCGGCGCTGGCAGATGCCGTTGCACGAACGCTACTGATAGACGCCCGACAGTTGCAATCGCCCTTCATGGTCCCGGCAATGATGGCTCAGGGAAATGAACTGATCGCAAAGCTGACGGCTCATATCGAAGCCTCGCTACCCACGACCATTAGCGTCAGTACACTTGCATTCGACTTTGGCTTGTCAGAGCGAACGTTATCTCGACACATACACAAGGCTACCGGCCATAGCCCGCTACGGCTGATCCAGCGTGTCCAGGCCAATAAGGCCCGTGAGTTGCTGGCAAACAGTAAATACTCGGTCGATACTATTGCCGAGCGCGTCGGATACCGGGATGCCACATCTTTGCGGCGATTGATGAAGAAAATGCTTAATGCCACACCTCGGCAATTGCGTTAAGTCGACAAAGCAGTCGCCCAATAAGCAGTGCGCCTGTGGCACTTGCCAGGTGAGGAGTGGGGCTACCAGCTCCCAGTGCTGATGGGCGCGTCAAACATCGTCGATGTGTGTGAGTTGACCTCTGAAAGAAATCTGACCCTGAGTATCACTTCGCTGGGCAGTGACATGCGCTTTCGAGTTCGCGTGATAGTTGTTCTTGATACTGGTTTGTTTAAAGAGATTTTGATAGTGATATGTCGATGTAATAAATTTGTTTTAAGGGGCTGACAGTGGAGATGTTGTTTGTGTCTATGAATAAGCGGCTGGTAATAATCCGAAGAGATACAGGTTGTAGTGTCTCTTCGGAATCCGCTGGTTATGCCGTAGTGCTTAGCATAGACCAAAGAGCATCACAGTGAGGAGTACACTACCGTTTAGGTATATCGTTGCTTTCAGGCCGGTAGGCATAAATGTACCGCATGTTTCTGCGCAAACTTTTAACTGGCCACTGATCGGGATTGAAATCGGTGAATTTACACAATAGTCACCGAAAACCGGGAGGGTAAAGCAGATTTTGTTGGTTGCCTGATTATAGCTAGCCCCAACACAGACTGACATCCTCAGCGCTAGCACACCCTCAAATGTCGGGGGGGAATCAGCCGTAACGCCGAACCCGACAGTCGTGTAATCAGGGATATGTTCGCTGGATGCTAATTTGTTATGTTCCTTGCAAGTGCAGTCGCTCATCACAATAGCCTCATCCTGAGTATTTGTTGGTGATTACCAACAGGGCTTAACTTAGCCCTGGGATGGTAAGTTCGCAAGTTATCCTGGGCCAGGTTTGATATCGAATCGAGATTGTGGATTTTCCGTATTGGTTATTTTGATATAAGAGGTGTTTGTAGCGTTTTTTTTTGTTTTTTAATTGCCTTTTGTTGTAGGGAATATAGATGAATTTTTTAAAAAATATTTCGATTTTTATCTGTTTGGTATTGCTGTCTTACAGTGCCTGTGGGCCCCGTAGAGACCAACTTGACCCAGCGAATGCTCATTGAATTATCGGAATCACCGGCGACGGCGATCAAGGACTGATCGCGCTTCAGGTCTACATCTGAGAGACTTCAGGTACCCACTAGGTACCCACTAAATGAGTCGCCCCCAAACGGTGTCAACACCCAGCTATCAGGGCCGGTGTTGGGTCGTAGGGAAGGGCGGCCGTCGTGTTTCATCTGATAATGAGGAAAGCCTGGCAGGCACAATAAAACCCGCCTGCTGGGGACGGGTCACAACTGAGAGGGGAGCCTCATCTGAGTTTGGAGTTCGGCCAGAAGTAGCCTTTCAGGATTGTCCACTTCGGCCCATAGTTGACGGTGGCGATAGGGCAGAGTCGGGCATTGTAATATCCCCCGCCTATGAGAAATGACTGGAATTGAGTGAGGCACCGTCACGTCGAGGAGAGGGACGCACCTGGAAGAGGCCATTAGGCACTGGGCCAGCTGCCTAATGTGCGGCATCACGCCACCCGCCGATATTCACGTCGCTGCCCAAGGCTTTCGCCTGAACTTGAGCAGGAAGGAACAGCTGTTATCAGGTTTGTCGTTGCGTATTTGCGTGACAACATTCAAATTTCGATTAGCCTTTTTGCGGGAAGCGACAGCATTGGAATTAAGACAACTACGTTATTTCGTAAAAATCATTGAGCATGGCAGTCTAGGGCGGGCGGCACTCGAGTTGGACGTGGGCGTGTCGGCCCTCAGTCAGCAGATTTCCAAGCTCGAAAGCGAGTTGTGCACCCGCCTCTTGAATCGCACCACTACGGGCGTAACGCCTACCAGCGCTGGATTTGCATTTTTACACCATGCCCAGCTGACCCTGCGCCAAGCAGAGAACGCCATCATGGCAGCCCATCGCGGGCGCATGAGTGGCTATGTCAGTGTCGGCCTGCCACCTACTACCGCGACGGTGCTCGCTCTGCCATTGATCAACGCCATGCGTAGCCGTTATCCGGATATCCAACTCCATTTGGTGGAAATGCTCTCCGGACACTTGGCAGGCCAGCTAAACGCCAGGCAGATTGACCTGGCAATTCTGTTCCAGCTCGAAGGAGGTAAACGTTGGAGCGTAACTCCCTTGCTGGATGAAAAGCTGTTTGTTATCTCCTCGCCAAAACTACCGCAAGCGCCTCGTGGTGACAGTGTGCAGCTAGCCGACCTAGGCGGCTTGCCGCTAGTGATGCCCAGTGCCCAGCATGGTTTACGTTCGGCATTGATGAGCGCATTCGAGCGGGTCGGATTAACCCCCAATGTCATCATGGAAGTGGATGGTCTAGCGGTACTGATGAACGCCGTGCGCGCCGGTCATGCTGCAACGATACAACCGGGGGCAGCAGCTGCATTGAAGGACGAGTCAGGACTTTCACTGGTTAAAATTACCGATCCACATGTGGGCCGGCGCAATCTGCTGGCGACGTTGGCTGATGACGAACTGTCTCCAGCGGCATTGGCAACCCGGCTGGTTATCGTCGATGTCGCACGCCAACTGGTTATCGACAAACAGTGGCCAGGCGCAACCTGGATTGAAGAGTTAGACGTGCAATAGCGTGCGCTCAATCACGGCCGTATGTGCTTCGGAAGGACTCAAAGTGTTTAGGGAAACTAAACACCCCGTGTCAAAAGCAGCCTTTCGACTATCGGGCCCCCTCTCTATCGTTCCCCCACACGCAAGGAGCAGTTCGTTCCAGCCTCCTTGCAGATCGAGGAGCGATGATGATCGATGTCTTAATTATAGGGGGCGGCAACGCAGCCTTATGCGCCGCTCTGATGGCGAGAGAAGCTGGCGCCAGCGTGATGCTGCTGGAAGCCTCTCCGAAAATCTGGCGCGGTGGAAACTCCCAGCACACGCGTAACCTGCGGTGCATGCACGACCAGCCGCAGGATGTATTGATCGACGCCTATCCTGAAGAGGAATACTGGCAAGACCTGTTGAAGGTTACCGGCGGTCTGACTGATGAGAAGCTTGCACGCATTGCCATTCGGGCATCCTCTTCTTGCCGCGACTGGATGCGCTCACATGGGGTGCATTTTCAGCCACCTCTGTCAGGTGCGCTGCACGTGGCCCGTACCAATGCTTTCTTCATGGGTGGCGGCAAGGCGCTGGTGAATGCGTACTTCCGCAGCGCCGAACGGTTGGGTGTGAAAATCCGCTACAACACCCAGGTCACCGACATTGAATTGGACGATGGAAAGTTCGTCGCGGCCCACATTGGCGAGCATCAAGTCGACGGTCAGCGCGTAGCCGCAGAGCGTATTGAAGCCCGGGCCTGCGTGTTGGCCGCTGGTGGTTTCGAATCCAATCGTGAGTGGTTACGCGAAGCCTGGGGCCAGAACGAGCGCGGTGAATGGCCAGCTGACAACTTCCTGATTCGCGGCACCCGATTCAACACCGGTATTTTGCTGCGGCGCATGCTTGATCTTGGCGCTGACGTGATCGGCGATCCGACGCAAGCACACATGGTCGCAATCGATGCCCGCGCGCCACTCTACGACGGCGGTATCTGTACGCGAATCGACTGCGTATCACTGGGCGTAGTGGTCAATCGTGACGGCGAACGTTTCTACGACGAAGGTGAGGATTTCTGGCCGAAACGCTATGCAATCTGGGGGCGCCTGGTCGCCGGACAACCAGGGCAGCAGGCCTACTCGATCATCGATCAACAAGCCATCGGGCGCTTCATGCCTCCCGTCTTTCCAGGGACTACCGCGAATACCCTGCAAGAACTCGCCCGTCTATTGAAGCTACCCGAAGATCAATTCGTAAGGACCGTAGAGGGTTACAACAACGCCTGCCGCGTCGGTACGTTCGATCACACGGTACTGGACGACTGTCACACCCACGGATTGACCCCGGCCAAAACTCATTGGGCGCGGCCATTGGTGAAACCGCCTTTCTACGCCTACCCGCTGAAACCCGGTGTCACGTTCACCTACCTCGGCCTCGCCACCGACGAAACCGCCGCCGTGCACTTCAACGGACAGGCGAGCCCCAACCTGTTCGTAGCCGGAGAAATGATGGCCGGCAATGTTCTGGGCAAGGGCTACACCGCAGGTATCGGCATGGCCATCGGTACAGCGTTCGGCCGTATAGCCGGTGCACAAGCGGCCGCCGCTGTGGGCTTTGACGCTTCATCAGTGAATACGGAGTCCTCACATGCAACTGTTTGATCCCAAAGCTTCGGGCGACTTGATCCCGGTGCTCAATCTTGACGAAAGTGAAGTCGAGAGGCAGATGACCATCTGCAATGCCTGTCGTTATTGCGAAGGTTTCTGTGCGGTATTTCCGGCAATGACCCGGCGCCTGGAGTTCAATCAGGCGGACATCCATTACCTGGCGAACCTTTGCCACAACTGCGGTGCGTGCTTGCACGCCTGTCAGTACTCCGCCCCCCATGAATTCGAGGTCAATGTACCGAAGGCAATGGCCAAGGTGCGCCTTGATACTTACGCCGAATACGCATGGCCACGGGTGATGGGCAAGTTGTATCAGCGAAACGGTATGACTCTGGCGCTGGCTTCGGGAGCAGGGCTGGCATTGTTTCTATGTCTCACCCTGTTGATCATGGGAAACCTCTTCGTCACGATTCCGGGAGGTAACTTCTACAAAATTTTCCCGCACAACACCCTGGCGTTGATGTTCGGCGCAGTGTTCGGCTTTTCGGTACTCGCGCTAACCATTGGAGTGCGACGCTTCTGGCGCAACGTCTCACCAGTGGCAGCGTCTCTGCCAGTAAGAGCGTCCGCGGCACTGGAAGCTACGGCCAACGTCGCGAAACTCAAATATCTGGACGGTGGCCACGGTAAGGGCTGCAACAACGCCGACGATCAATTCACCCTCTGGCGTCGTCGCTTCCACCATCTCACCTTCTACGGTTTCATGCTGTGCTTCGCCGCCACGGGTGTGGCCACGCTTTTTCACTATTTGCTGAATTGGTCGGCCCCTTATCCGATCTTCAGCTTGCCGGTGATGTTGGGCATTGTCGGTGGTATCGGTTTGCTGATCGGCCCGGCAGGTCTGCTCTGGCTGAACCTGCGCCGCAACCCCGCGCACGGTGACGAGAATCAGAAACCTATGGATCGCGGTTTCATCGCGTTGCTGTTTTTGGTTAGCGCAAGCGGCCTGGCGCTTTTGGCGCTTCGAGAAACCAGCGCCTTGGGCTTGATGCTGGCTATTCATCTCGGTCTGGTCATGGCGTTTTTCCTGACCATGCCCTACAGCAAGTTCGCCCATGGAATCTTCCGCAGCGCAGCGCTGCTCAAACACGCCATCGAGAAACGCCAACCCAACCCGGTCGTTGCCGGCAACGACTAACGGCTTAAACACTCATTCCAAAAACAATAGTGAGCATAACGGCAGCCATGATGAAAACTACTACGGCCACAACCCGCGCCAAGGGGTCCAAGCTAGGGGCCATTTTTCGGGTCACCAGCGGTAACTTCCTGGAACAGTTCGATTTCTTTCTCTTCGGGTTCTACGCAACTTACATCTCCCAGACCTTCTTTCCAGCCACCAGCGAATTTGCTTCGCTAATGATGACCTTTGCTGTGTTCGGCTCTGGATTCCTGATGCGTCCGTTGGGAGCAATCGTACTGGGTGCGTACATCGACAAGGTTGGCCGTCGTAAGGGGCTGATCGTGACGCTGTCAATTATGGCCGCTGGTACGGTGTTGATCGCCCTGGTGCCTGGCTACGCCAGCATCGGTGTAGCGGCACCGATTCTGGTATTGCTGGGCAGGCTGCTGCAAGGCTTCTCCGCCGGGGCAGAGATGGGCGGTGTTTCCGTTTATCTTGCGGAAATTGCGACACCCGGCCACACCGGTTTCTACACCAGTTGGCAATCGGCAAGTCAGCAGGTTGCAATCGTCGTCGCGGCCGCGCTGGGATACACCATCAACGCTACGATGCAGGCCGCTGAAATCGCCGACTGGGGCTGGCGCATTCCTTTTTTCATTGGCTGCGTCATTATCCCGTTCATTTTCATTATCCGGCGCTCACTTGAAGAAACTGCGGCATTCACCGCACGCCTGCACCGTCCAACGACTCGTGAAGTTTTTCGCTCGATGCGTGACAACTGGCGCACCGTACTCGCGGGCGGATTGCTAGCCTCCATGACCACCACCACGTTCTACTTGATTACGGTCTATACCCCCACGTTTGGTAGAACTGTACTGAACCTGAGCACCACCGATAGCCTGGTGGTCACGTTGCTGGTTGGCGTCAGTAACTTTTTCTGGTTACCAATAGGTGGCGCGCTTTCCGATCGCATAGGCCGTCGCCCGCTGCTTCTCGCGATCTCCTTGTTGTGCATCTTTACCTCCTATCCCGCTATGCACTGGCTGGCAGAGGCGGCTAGCTTCGAGCGATTACTTGCCGTCCTGCTGTACTTCTCGTTCTTTTTCGGTATTTACAATGGCGCTATGGTCGCAGCATTAACTGAGGTAATGCCTCAGAACGTACGTGTGGTTGGCTTCTCGCTGGCGTTCAGTCTGGCAACTGCTGTGTTTGGCGGTTTCACCCCGGCAATATCGACCCTGCTTGTCCAGGCCACAGGGGATAAAGCATCGCCAGCTTACTGGCTTATGTTCGCGGCGATGTGCGGGTTTACGGCGACAACGGTTCTCTATCGCAAGCAAAAAACATTAGCGGTCAAACTCGTCTAGTTCCCGCTCGATAGCCGTCGCTACTACTCGGTAGCGACGGTGCGTGAGTAGCGGCCGCAGCACCCAATCAGCCAGAGTTTCGGAAAGGAATATCGCTACAGCCCAAGGCTTTCTTGAATTTACCTACCGGGTTGCAAATTCGCCCACATCGGTTCGATTCCGGCCCCGGCCTCCACATTCAAAAGCCCCGTAGATCAAGGTCTACGGGCTTTTTTATTGCCTGCGATTTGACGATCACTTGCACAACTATTTGGACCACTGGGCATCGAGTAAGTAGCGATTTTTATGAGCTGTGCTTGACGCGTGGTTTTATATTGTAAATGCATTTACAATTATTCCGACGCTACTGACGTAAGGCAAAGGCCATGGAAATCAAAGAGTCTATTGAAATTAGATCGACCCCTGCGCAGGTGTTCCGTTTGTATAGGGATGCGGCGCGCTGGACCGATTGGGACCCAGAGGTCAGTTGTGCAAGCTTGCCTGGTGGTCTTGAGCTGGGTGCGAAAGGTTGGCTTAAACCAAGGATCGGACCCAAAGCCAACATTCAGATTGTCGAAATGACCGAGGGCATGTCTTTTTCGGCGCAAAGCCGTTTGCCGTTATGCCGTATGGAATTCGGGCACTTGCTAACGGAAAAAGAGGGGGGGACGGTCGCAACCCACTGGGTTGAGTTCTCCGGGCCACTGAGCTTTCTGTTTCGATACCTGGTTGGTAGATCCATTCAGGCATCGCTACCCAACACGATGCAGGGGCTCAAAAAGTTCAGTGAAGCCCAGGCAAGTCGCTCATGAGTGCGAACAAGGATAGCGTCGAGAAGAACTGGAGTGGTTCGGCCTTCGCGGGGCCGAGCGAGAGTCCTGGATTCAGACTATGGCGCGATTTTTTGGACTGGCAGCGTCAACTCAATGCGCGCTTGAAACCTTTGGGGCTTACTCAGCCGCAATTCGCGATCCTGGCTGTCAGTGGTTGGCTGACGAGAGAGGGCGAGCAGATCACTCAGCATGGCATCGCCAGCTTTACCGGTATGGATCGCATGCATATTTCGCAAATCATATCTCGCTTGGAGAAAGATGGGCTTATTGGGAAGCAAACAAACCCGCAAGACCAGCGAGCAAACTTGGTGTCACTTAGCGAAGAGGGCCACCATCGATTGTGTACGGCTATGCCTGTTGTTGAAGCATTCGACAGAGAGTTTTTTCTAAAACATGACAGCTGAATGCCTGTTTCAGAACCCTATGTGATACCCCCGAGCCTCGCCTAGTGCGGGGCTTTGTGTCCGCTTGGCGCAGGATGAACCCTTCGACGTGTTTGAGCGGTTCTGGATTACCCCAGGATACGGTCCGGGTTTGATGCCAGGTTCGATTGAAGTCGTCCAAACCTCTGAGCACCGGCCTCATAATCTGCGTATCACCGGATCATGTCGATTGCAGCCCCTTGTGACAGGAAGCAATCGGCTGTGGATTTAACCGGTCAACGCAACAGATAAGCTAAATCCTTCGTGGCACTTTCCGTATCGATGTCGCTGTTTAAACTTGCTGAAACGTTTCTTCAAGTTTATAAAGCGGAACAACTCCAAGAAAGGCTGCTGCCATGACCCCGCTCAAACTCTTTGTTGCCCTCAGCGCACTGTCCGCTGCTTCCCACGCCATGGCCTGGGACTACGTTCTGCTCGACACCGATCATGCCGCCCAGAACTGGCAGATCACCAGCCAGCAACTCGGCGTAAAAACCGACAAGCCCTTCAGCGTCACCCTGCGCACCTTGCACGGCGGGCGGCAGGAGGGTGTCAGCATCGTCGACATCGACAACGGTACGATGAAACTGTCGGTAGTACCGACTCGCGGAATGAACGTCTTGCAGGCTTCGGTCGGCAATGTGCGTATGGGCTGGGATTCGCCGGTCAAGGAAGTGGTCAATCCGTCCTTCGTCGAACTCAATGGCCGCGGTGGCCTGGGCTGGCTGGAAGGTTTCAATGAGCTGGTCGCCCGCTGCGGATACGAATGGGTTGGCCACCCCGGCCTCGACAACGGCGAACTGCTGACCCTGCACGGTCGGGCCGCCAACATTCCTGCGAACAAAGTCACCCTGCACATCGATGAGAAACCACCGTATGCCATCACCCTGCGCGGCGAACTGAAAGAGCAGGCGTTCAAGAAGGTCGACTTCTCCGTCGCGACCGAACTGGTCACCGAACCCGGCAGCGTAGTGTTCGCCCTCAACGACACCCTGACCAACAACGGCGATTATCCGAAGGAATACCAGGCGCTGTATCACAGTAACTTCAGCACTCCGTTCCTGGAGCAGGGTGCTCGTTTCGCCGCGCCGGTGAAACAGGTGTCGCCGTTCAACGACAAGGCCAAGGGCGATCTGCCCGACTGGCAAACCTACCGCGCACCGACCAAGGACTACGACGAAACGGTTTACAACGTGGTGCCGTATGCCGATGCCAAAGGCGATACGTTGACCGTATTGCATAACAAGGCCGGCAGTCTGGGTGTTTCGGTCGGTTTCAACACTCAGACGCTGCCGGTGTTTTCCCTGTGGAAAAACACCGATACCCAAGGGCAGGGCTATGTCACGGGTCTGGAGCCAGGGACCAGTTTTTCCTACAACCGCCGTTATCAGCGACCACTGAACCTGGTGCCGACCATTGGGCCGAAGGAGCACAAGCAGTTCCGCATCAGCTACAGCTTGTTAGCAGACAAGGCGGCTGTGGATAAGGCCTTGAAGCAGGTGAGCGAGATTCAGGGTGGGCGGGAGACTGAGGTGCGGCAGACGCCGTTGGTTGATCTGACCAAGGGGTAACACCGGCTAGAGCATTGTCGGCCGATATTGCAGTGTATCGAGCATATGCTTGCGTCTAGTCACATCGGTTTGCTCAAGGTCCGCCAGCGTGTGCGCGACCTTGAGTAGGCGATGGCTGCTCGCAACGATAGAGTTAAACCCTCGTGGCGGATACCTGCCTGTTATTCATACCCTGGATCTGCATTACAAGCCTGGTGCGTCAGATGGGCTTGTATATCGTGCAGCTCTTGTCATTGCCTCATCAAAGCATTAATCGTGATTTGCCGCTGTTAAAGTCACCTGCGCTTCTCTACATTCGCAGGTACAGTTTTCCACTCAAGTCCAGAACGGACCATCACCCCACCAAGGTCTATCGGAAATCTATTCATGGATCGGGATAAATCTTTGCCCGCTAGAGATTGGGTTCTGCGTAATACCGAACCAGGGCGAATAGAACGAATCGAGGCATGGTTCGGGGGGCATGGCTACGATCCGCACCGCCATGATACCTACTCCATCGGTCGGACGATGTCGGGGGTACAGAGCTTTCACTACAAAGGTTCTATGCGCCACGGTATACCGGGGAATACGTTGGTGTTACACCCGGACGAGTTGCATGACGGCATGGCCGGGACCGAAGCGGGCTTCCGCTACAGGATGGCCTATGTGGACCCTGCCTTGATTCAGCAGGTGTTGGGAGGTGAGTCACTGCCCTATGTCCCGGGTGGGCTGTCGGACGATTTACGCCTGTATAACGCAAGCCAACCTTTCGTGCAGGCAATGGACCACCCGCTCGACTCCCTTGAGGAACAGGACGCTTTGTTTGACCTCGCCATGGCGCTGCGCGCTGTCGCAGGCAAACCGCGCGGGCGCAAGATGTTGGACTACCAGGCTACCAAGCGAGCGCGGGATTTCATCATGGCCAATCTTCATATGACTATCACTCTGGGGATGCTTGAGCATGCCAGTGGCAGAGAGCGATGGAGCCTGTCGCGAGACTTCAGGGCGCTATTTGGTACAAGCCCCTATCGCTTTGTTACGTTGCGTCGCCTCGATCTTTTTCGCGCACTGATCCTTGATCAATTCACCCTCGTGGATGCGGCACTGGCAGCGGGGTTTCATGACCAAAGTCATATGACTCGGCATTTCACCATATGTTATGGAGTACCACCGATGCGCTGGCTTGAGCGTATCCGAGCCCAGCGTCAGCTTGCAGGATCGTACAAGCCGGGACCCGCGCCCGTTCGTTAGTGTGATGGCTCCCTAATGTATAGAGAATCCGTCATGCGCCACACTCAACAACAACCAAGCGAACACGCCATCAATCTTGCCCAAAAAGCCTCCCTCATTGAGCAGCAGTGGAGCCCTCGAGTAATCGCCGAAATGAACGAGTACCAGTTCAAGGTGGTACGCATTGAGGGGGAGTTCATTTGGCATTCACACCCGGAAACCGACGAAGCCTTTATTGTAATAGAGGGCAAGCTGCGCATCGATCTACCCCATGGCAGCGTGTATGTCGCTCCGGGAGAGCTTTATGTAGTGCCACGAGGGGTAGAACACAGAACAGCTGCCGAAAGCGAAACCAAGCTCATGATGATCGAACCTCGCGGGATACTGAATACCGGCCATGAGGGGGGTGAGCGTACGGCCGACAGCGACGTCTGGATCTAGGGCCTACGGTTTTCAAAACCTTGGTGGTGTCTCTGGGTTATCGGCAAACGCTAGCTTCAAATCCTCCACCAAGGCGAACTGTGCCTCACTAGGCTCGCGCCCGCGATGGTTGGCTAAATAAAATTGCACATTAAAACCCAGCGTTTCCGGACCGAGCGGTTGCACAAGGCCACGTGCATGCCAGGGCGCGGTAATGTGGCGGGGCAGGTATCCGATGTGGCCCTCGGGCCATTCGCGCCGCATCAGTGCAGAGCGCCCGGGAGCGCCACTATCCCTGGATGTTTGACCCCTTCGACCATTTGGCCGTGATCGATTACGGTGACTGCGACTTCGACCACAGTCAGCCACAAAAGACCCCGGCTGCCATTGAGGCCCATGCCGAGCGCATCCTCGACGCGGGTTGCGCCATGCTGACCCTGGGCGGAGATCATTTCATCACCTACCCATTGCTCAAGGCCCACGCCAAAAAGCACGGGCCAATCTCCCTGGTGCATTTTGATGCCCACAGTGACACCTGGCCTGATGCCGATGATAGCCAGCAGGGCATCAGTCACGGCACCATGTTCTACCACGCCGCCCGCGAAGGCCTGATCGACCCGTTGCGCTCAGTGCAAATCGGCCTGCGCACCACCAACGACGACGTCATGGGATTCCAGGTGATCGAAGCGCGTGAGGTGCATCGCAATACGCCAGAAATCATTGCCGAAATGATCCGCGCCAGGGTAGGAGATAACCCGGTCTACCTGACGTTCGATATTGATTGCCTGGACCCGGCCTTCGCCCCTGGCACATGCACCCCGGTATGCGGTGGGTTGACCACCCACCAGGCGCTGGAAATCCTGCGGGGTTTGTGCGGCATCAACCTGATAGGTATGGATGTGGTAGAGGTCTCACCCCCTTACGACCATGCAGAATTGACTGCGTTAGCCGGAGCGACCATTGCTATGGAGATAGTTTGCTTATATGCGGCGCGGCATAAGGTTAAGGGGTGAGGTGAGGAGGGGGTTGGTATCCATCTTGGAAAGCCTCGCAGATTAACGTTTGCGGGGCTTTTTTCTGGGCGTGGGAAAGTGAGCGCCTGCGTGGCTTTGGGCTGTATGTTCCAAAGCTGTATTTATATGTGGGCGCTATGCCTATGGAAAAATGAGGCGCGCAAAAGCGCAGGGCTCCCTGGGTGTGAACAGGAGCTGGGGTGCGCAATCATGAAAATTTAGTCATCTTGATGATGGCCAGCCTTGCCATTACGGCCGTACGAAATTTCCATCAGTATACTGCTCACTTTCCCTGTGATTTTGAGGTTGGTCGCCATGGTAAGTCGCCGGCAATTGTTAAAGCTTAGTGCTCTGGGCACCGCATCCTTCGCAGCGCCGCTGGCGTATTCGGCAAGCAACATAACCATGACGCATAACACCGGTAATCCAATTGGCTCAACATCGCCAAAAGACTTGTCCGATAACACCCGGAACTTGGACTATTTGTGTGTCGGCCCCAATCATTCTTACCTTGATCGACAAGGTGTGCCGCGTAAGTCCTGGAAGGGGATGGAGGAGGGGTTCAACGCAGATCAGGCTGCCCGAGAGAATCAGTTTGCCGCGTTCCTAGATTCCAGTGGCTTCGAGGCCCCTGTCCCGTATACGTCAGGTATTGTTCTATGCCGTGCTACCCAGGCTGTTACCTATCTTGGTAAAGAGTACCGGGTAAAAAGCGAGGCGCTTCCGTTAGCTACGACTAATTGGGAAGTTGATGAGTCGAAGTTTAAGTTAATTGGTGATGATTCGCTTCGGCAGGAAGTTGCATCTGCTGCTGGGGCTGTAATGGTTGGTACAGAGGCGCCGGGAGGCACTCGTAGTACCATAGGAGCAGAAATCCAGGCCATTGACAAAGAGTACGCACGTCCCGCGTGGTCAGAACTTATGGGTAATTTGCAGGTCGGGCCGCTGATTGTAGATGCTGCACGATATATCCGAATTACGGGAGATCTTGCAGATAAGAAATACAATGATTTGGCGTATCAAGCGTTGTTGGCGGGTCTGCCGTCGGGAGCAGAGGTTGAACACCCTTCCAGAGGGCTTTCATACTTAGAAGGAGGCTACAACGTAACTGCGACAGGTGTAAACCTCCGAGGTCGGAATAGTGGTAACTCATACGATCAGTTCTTGATGAAGTTTATGAACGCAACTGTGCCAGCGTTCAATGTGAAAAATAGTGGATTTTCCATGAGCAACCTCATGTTGCACGGGGCTATAGTGGGTCGAGCCATGAATGCTACTCAAGACGCATTTGACTTTGATGTTAAAGTTAATAATGGACATATTGATTGTCGTATTGACTCTGTGGGATTTCTTTATTTCCGCTCCAGCGCATCCATCACAAAGTCAGCTGGTCGAAATGTTAACTATAATAACTGTACGTTCTCTAATAGTCGCCATGCGTTTTCTCTAGAGTACCCTGCTGTGGGTGAAGATGATCAGCGTGTTTATGAGTTTATCAACTGTAAGTATCATTCAATGGGTCGACTGTTATCTACAGAGGACTCGGTATTTTACATCAATCCACTTGCTCAGGCGCTCGGCCTTGTAGTAAGTGGCGGCCATGCGGATGAAAGTGTGCGGATAATGCGCGGTTTTGCAGGTATGAGCCAAATTAATGGGTTGATCAGTTCGCGATCTGTAGGAGCGTTCGCAGACCTTGATGCCACTGGTTTTACTCAGGCAGGCTATGGGCAATTTAATATTTCAGCAAGTAGTTTGATGAATATCGACACCACTAAGCATCAGTTCAGTGCCCTTAAATCGAAAGGTCCGATTCAGTTGTATGTGGACGGATTCACTGTCGGTGGCGCTGGTGGGCATGGATTAGAAATCCGCAGTGGAGGTGCAGATATTCGTGCAACTACCGTGCACAATGCAAGCATGGGAGCCTCTAACGTTTACAGTGGGTTTTACGTAGGGGCTGAAGCGTCAAACGTGGTTTTTGGTGGGGGGTGTAACTACCGGCACGGTCAACTGCCTTTGGCCAAGACTACGGCGAAGTATGCAGTTGAAAACAGTGGAGTAAATACAATGTTTTTGGACTGTGTGGGTGTTGATGGACTTGTCGCAGAAAAAGTATATTACATTGATCCCGCGAAGGCGTCGCGTGGGCCAGATCCGGTAAACTCCTCTGGATTGCAGCGCATATCATATGGGGCTACAGCACCTACAACGGGCTTGCATACCCTGGGTGATGTGCATGTGAATATCTCAAGCGCCGGTTCTAATTATGGATGGCGTTGTACTGCGAGCGGAACCCCTGGTAAATGGATTTCCGTATAGGAGCAGTGGCTGCTTGGATGTCTTGAATGGATTTACGGGCCGGGACAGTGCTGGTTTTTTAGGTTCGAAGTAAGGCGTTTGGCGTTGCGAGAAGAAATCGAACGATCTTAATAGATAACATAAAATTGATCAGTTGCTCATTTCTTGCGCTGATGCTGCAGGGAAGGGAAGGGAAGGGAAGGGAAACGGTTAGAGATAAAGTTTTTTATTTGATTCTGTATGTGTGGAAGGGCTGGCTGTGGTGAAAATAGAGATCTAAACAGGCACTGCAGTTTGGATCGTAAACTGCGTGATTACATGCAATAGAGAGTATTGGCTAGGCTAATGCAACTAGTTGCTAGTAAGTTCGTCAGCGGGGGATGTGGAGTCTCAAGGATAAATACGGCGCAAACTCCCCCTTCTCACTGTGGGTAAGAAGGGGTTGATATTAGTAGATGTCTTTTGATAGTAAGGTGAGTGGGGTCTTGATCATGATTTTGATGTCGAGCCATAGTGACCAGTTATTGATGTAGTCGAGGTCAATCTCAACTCTTTTTTGCATTTTTTCAATGGTGTCGGTTTCGCCGCGGCAGCCACTTATTTGGGCCAGGCCAGTAATTCCTGGTTTGATTCGGTGACGTGCCATATAGGCATGTATCTTGCCTGTGTAATAGTCATTGTGCGCAACTGCGTGAGGGCGTGGACCTACTAATGCCATATCACCATGGAGGACGTTAAATAATTGCGGTAGTTCGTCAAGTGAAGTGCGTCGAATAAAGCGACCTACAGCAGTTACGCGGGAATCATTTCTACTGGCTTGCTGCACGTGCTTGTCGTCGTGAACTTGCATCGAGCGGAACTTCCAGACTTTGATGACTTTACCGTTCCAGCCATGACGATGTTGTTTAAATAGTATTGGGCCAGGTGAAGAAAGCTTTACTGCTAATGCAATAACTGCAAGTAGAGGGCTTAGGCAGATAATCGCTCCTAGCGATAGTGTGCGCTCCATTAGCGCCTTGCTTAGGGCTGCAGTTGGATAGCTTGTTAGCGGGCTTTCATTTAAGTGGATAGCTGGACGACCGGCTATTTCGCTAACAGAGTGGTTCAGCAACATCATACTGTCCAGATCAGGAACCCAAACCACATCGACATTCAAATCGAGCAAATCAATATAAAGTGCTTCGATGCGCTGTGCTTCTTGCAGGGATAAGGAAATGTAAAGCCTGCGTATATTGTGTTCCGCGATAAGTGAGCGTAATTGCGCTAGTTCACCGACGATAAGTGGTGAATTTTGTGAGTCTTCGAAAGGAGAAGCGCTCACAACACCTATAAGTGGAAAGTGATTTTGTTGAATAAAGCTATCGGCCAGCTTAAGGGCTACACCATCAGAGCCAATAATAAGGCTGTTGTAATGGTGGTTATTTCTTTGGTGATAGAACCTGGAAAGGCGATGCAGTATTAAATATGGAGGAACCTGTATCAGATAACCCAGTAGCGCCCAGGATATAAGAGTTTCGCGAGAAAATAACTCACCGGACTTGGTGACAAATCCAATAGTGCTTAAACATGTCAGTGTCAGCGTCCATCCGAGGAACAAACGCACTGAACCGTTAAAGGCTTTATGTCTTTTGTAATAAACATGCGTTGCTGAGTAAGTCGGTACTGAGACTA
The DNA here is from genome assembly GCF_025426255.1 of Pseudomonas fragi. GTDB lineage: Bacteria > Pseudomonadota > Gammaproteobacteria > Pseudomonadales > Pseudomonadaceae > Aquipseudomonas > Aquipseudomonas kulmbachensis. The sequence goes on from NZ_CP104861.1 coordinate 2,194,364, forward strand.
ACAGTGTAAGTATGGCGAGTATACGATAATGGAAATCAATAGTGCCAAATTTTGTATAGACCATGGCCAATAACAGAGCGATGACAAAAGTCATGGCGATGGACCACTGGCCCCAAAAAGTAAGCCCTCTGGCCACGGTTTTTCGATCTAGACGTGTATGTATCAAAGTAGCAGCCTTGTGATAAGTACTTGACTATATGAGAGCGGCTGGAGGGGGTAGGTCACAGCACTCTTCCATGTGCAGGCGTCGGGCGACTCTATTGCTGGAATAGGTAATTGCCGCACGAAACACTGATAATAAGGGTTATCAGCAATAATGGTTCGACGTTTTATAACAGTGAGGCGGGAGGTGCTATTTTCAATAGAATAATAATCTAAAGGGTGCCGTGATGTCGTAGTGATAGCGTCGCGTCCGTTTATTGCTCTCATATGATTGTAAAGTGCCATCTATCTCGCAATTCGAACATCCTGAACCAGGCAATACCCGCGATTGCGTACTGAGCGAAACAGGCGCTCACCAAAAGCATCTCTGAATTTGCTCTGAAGTCGGCTCAGGCACATTTCCAGGCCACTGTAATTGTGCGGATCTTTATTTATGCCAATAACAAGTTCTTGCTTGCTGCAGATGCGCTCTTCTCTGAGTGTTAGTGTTTTGATAAGTAACGATTCAATAGTTGTAAGCTGAATGCAGATGCTATTGTTGCACAGTTTTTGTGCCGCAGAGCAAAATAACCAGATATCAGGGCTTTCCGAATACAGAAAATTTGCTGTTTGTGCAGGAAAAGTCGAAGTTGTTTCCAGCGCTTGACTGGCAGTAAGGTCCGAGGAGCAGGAATGGATGCTCAATGATTGAACTTTTTTTACCGTTATCAAGTTGGATAGCTCACTGGCGAACTTGTTTGCCGGTGCAAAGCCTGGCTGGTCACTTGCCCATCGTGCCCAGGAAGCAACGTGTGTCGCGCGCCACTGCTGATCTGTGCGTTGGGTAGCATGCTGGTTTGCTGGGTGATATTTGATTTTATCTTGTAGCAGGCGATTTTTTGGTGCAGATGAATGATCATTTGCAGGGGCCATATAACTGGAATGTCCGAGTGTTACCTTCATGCTTCAACGTCTCCATTCGTCGGTGTCAGGCTGGTGCCAGTTGGCGAACTACAGCGGTCTGCAGAGCAGTGCATGAAGTCAGATAATGCCTATTCGCTAATCGTCCCTCGGCGCAGGCGATAGCCAAACGCGCGAACACTAAAAATCAATTCAAGTTCGTAGGCTTTTTTGATCTTTGTTCTCAGGCGGCTAATGGTTTTTTCCAGTGCTCGCGGGTCATAGAAAACAATATTAGGGTCCAGAGTTTTAGCAATACTGTCCTGACTTAATACATGCTGTGGTGCATGTATCAGGGCATCGATAATTGTCATTTCCGTATATGAAATTTCAAGTTTTTTTGCGGCGCCGCATAATAAAAGACGCGTGCGGTCAAGAGTTAATTTGGTCGTTGTTTTCCAGTGTGACTCTTCGAGAGTACGCGATAATAATGTCGATTTTTCTAGTGGACTGGCAGGTAACTTTATGCAGTGATCGGCGCCTGCCAGATAATAATTGATGCTGGTAAATGATTTATTATGTGTGGCCAATATAAAAATACACACAATCTGATTGATCAACCGGATGTGCTTTACCAGTTCCAGGCTGTCGTTAATAGCTTCTGGAGAGTTAACTTCAATAAAAACAGCTTCTACCTGATTAAAATCGCACGTCAGGTTCGTCTTGGCGTCGCAGGCATCAAGATGCCTCACGCCAGAAGTGATGAGCTGTTCAATATCGTCGGCCAGCGCTTTGCTGTGTACAAAATTGAGCGCTTTTGGGGCCAAAATATCGGTCTTGCATCCTGCGAAAAGCATATCACCTAACCCAAATACTTAGAGGCTATTGGATTTTGCCATACAAGGATATATGAAATCGGACATTTTGTAACATTTTCCCACGCGGGATATGATCAGATCTAGTAATCATCAATTCGCTGATATCGAAGATCGATTTCTATGAGGGTGGGTTTTGCGTGTATTAATAACTATCTTGGTTGCGGGTGAAATACCATGCCACTGCCAAGCCCAAGGTCACCCCAGCTGTGTTAGCCAGCGCATCGTAAAACGATGCGCTGCGTAAAGGCATTAGCGCTTGAGCATATTCAATCAGCACCCCTGCCAGTACGCAGCCGCTGGCGATCCAATACAACTTGCTCTGCAAAAATGCCAGTCGGCAGCTGAATGACAGGGCAAAAAAGCCAATAAAGTGATGCAACTTATCCTCCTGGACAAAAAGCTGCGGTATCGGCTGAGAGCGCAGCCCAGTGATCAGCAGGCCCGCGCACACTGCCATAAACAACAGGGTGCGCAGCCAGGATGGCAACTCAACAAGACGCTGAATCAGTAGATTCACTCGGTGATCTTCTCGAAGTTCTCATAAAACGCATCGCGGTTACGGCCATCGGTCATGGTGTGCAGGGAGTACTGACGATGAAGCATAGCGCCACCGTCTCGAGTCAGTGGAGCCCAAGCGATATTGGCTCGGCTCATGGTTGACACACTCATGATTTCGTCGAACGGAATCGATATATAAATTCCTTTGTCAAAACTGCCTTCACCGTATTCTTCCTTGGATGCTGTGGTACGAGTCACCCAGCCACCGAACTTCACGCCATTGGTAAATTCGCGGGAAATATCGATGGTAGTACCCCAGTCCCGAGCGAGATAACGGCCCACACTGACTGCCGCGTCCAAATCAAAGGGCAGTTTTGTATAGGAGGTAATATGACCGGTCACTGTTCTGTAGTCGCGCAGGCCAAAACCTTGGTCAAAGTCCCTTTGGCGAACATAGTTCAAATCGGCACCCAGCGACCAGCGCTCGCCCATAGGGCGGTACAGCAGTTCACCGCCGACCCCGGCGTACATCGGTTCCAGATAACCGCCATAGACCATGCCATACAGGTCCTGGTCCAGTTTGCGGGCCTGGTTCAGTTGCAAGGCTGGCATGGTCACATCTGAGGTAGTGACATATTGGCGCAAGTCAGTACGCACCCGCGGCAGATTACTCGCTGAGTCGTATTTGAACTTGTCATAATTGTTGAACAAGTTGACGCTGACGCCACCGCTCGCCCAGGTATTAGGGGTAAAGCGGTATTGCCCTTCGGCATAGGCGCTTACCTGATACAACAGGAAACCGTCGGGGCCACCCAGGTTTTGCTGGTAGCCCAGGCCAAAACCATAGGTGAAAGGATTTGGCTTTTGTTGATACAAAGTTTTATCAACGTGAGCGGTCGCGCGGTTGACCTCGGTGGTGCGGTGCAGGTCCACCAGGTCTTGCTCGTTATTGACCACATTGCGGAAGGTTGCGCGGGGCACGCTGGTTTCTTCCATCGGCATGTCATAACGCTTGTTGACCAGGGTAAACCACTGGATCTCGTCATTGGCGTTATTATCCAGAATTCGGCTGGCTCGGCCCACGCCCTTGGCGGAGTAGAAGTATTTAGACTGCTCGCCATAAATCATCAGCTCGGAATCACGCTGGGCAATACGCTCTACGGTATAGCCGGCATTTTTTTCCAGCTTTTTGGAGACCTCCGCCCAGTCAACCTGATCCAGTGGTGTGGTCGGTGCTTGTGGGGGAAGAGGGGTTGCAGGCGGATCGTAACTTTTCACTGGAGCCTTGCGGCTGACGAAGTTGGTATGCAGAGTAATACCAAATAGTGCGGTATTGCCACGCTCCCAACCTGCAGTCAAATCCACAGAGTCGCTCAGCTTGTAGACCGCGCCGATATTAATTGGTGAGTCCTGTACCTGATTGTTGTTTTGGGGCTCGTGTTTGTAGTCATTGCCGTCGTATTCGACCTTTAGGCTCAAGGGAGCCCACGGCGTTTGGTATACAACCCCGCCAAACAAGGCTGGTGAACCGCGGAAGTACGAATTTGTGTTGACGTCACCTGCGGTCGAGCTGGCCGGGCGCGTGTCAAAGCGGTCATCCAGATAGCCCAGTGGGTTGTCCATATCGCCACGATTACCGATATAACCCCAAGCAATCCCTAGGCTGAAATCCAGGTCTTTATAGCGCTTGTTGGCGACAAAATACTCACTGGAAAACAGGCCAGTACCGCCGATATCCCTGAAGCCTAACGCAACCTCAGGCAGCCAGTGGCTTTCCTGCCAAAGTCGGGCTTTGGCGTCGACCGCTTTGTCCTTGTAACTTTGGTCGCCGCTCAAGGCTTCGGAACCGTACTTGCGGTTACTGATAGAGGTGTAGCGAAAGGTTCCTTCAAGCCAGTCGAGGGGTTGCAACGAAAGGCTATAGCGCGAATACGGATCAGTACGGTTAGCGTTGAAGCTCAGCTCGCCAGCAGGCGCCATACGTGCCGTCGGGGTTTGCAGCAACCCGACGCCACCAAAATCATTCTGGGTATAGCGCGGCTCGGCATGGGCCAGACTGCAGGGCAGTAATACAACAGCAGCAAAACGTAACTTCAAGGGGCAACCTCGGCCAGCGGTTGAGTGGCTAGAAACTGGGCCAGCTGCTCATTTAAATCGGGTGTGGGTAAATCAGCATTGTCGTTACGCACCGGCACTAGAATCGTGCTGCCGGCGACCGCATATACGCCGTCCTGTCGATTCCAAGCGGCAATTGCGACTTGCTGGTAGCGACCGTCGGGATGGATCAGCCATAAAAAGTCGGCATCGGCTTCGGCCAGTCGCGGGCAGCTATCGAGGTAGTCGCGAGCTTCTTGCAGGGCGCGAAAGGGCAGGGTGCAGGGCTGTTTCACTGCGCCCAGTACCTTGATACTGTTAGTCGGAGCAGGGTAAATCAGCTGGTCGCCATCGCTCAGCAGATAGTTGCGAGCAAAGCCTACTTCCAGTGCAATCGGGTCAAGCACGGCGACTTTACGCCCGGTAACGGGTAGCTGATTGACCTGATCAAACAGGCGCGCAGCCAAGGCGGCAAGGGCATCATTATTATTAAGCAAGGCACCACGTTGCAGCATTTTCAGATCAAACAGCACTCCGGCCTTGAGCCGTATCTGCTGTTCCAGCAGCGGAGTGTGCAGCCACGCGGCAGCCAGCCAATAACCTTCAGGGTTTGGTAAGGCCTGGTTGATGGCATCTTGCATGCGCATGCCAGGGGTATATGCCAAATTGCCAGGCTTACCCACGTCACCACTCACCGTCACAGCTGCCTGGCTTTCTATGCTCAGGCACAGTATTGAGCAGCTCAACAATAAGCAGGCGCTCAGCTTCTTCAAATGGCTCACCGTGCGGTCTCCCAGTCTGGGCGCAGATGCACAATCTTCAACGCAAGCTCCGGTGTCAGGTGTTGTTCGCTCTGCAGCACCAGGCCATTGTCTGGGCGGACCCAAAATCGGTTGGTGGCGCTAAACCCCAGTGCCGGGATCTCGATGGCTTCATCGATGCGCTGTAGCACATGGGGCTGGCCGAGAATGGTCACGGTTTCGAGGCCCTTGCGGCGAAAGCGGCTATTCAACGCCAGACCCACCTGTTCACCTTTATAGATGTCGATCCAGCGGGTGCTGGTCTCACCGTCGGTAATTCGTTGCAGGCCGCGTTTAAAAGGCGAATCGCCATCAAAACGTGTGCCATCCAGGCTGGGCTCCAACCCTACCGAGCGCACCACCAGGCCGTCACGCATCAACAGTACTTGCTTGCCAGAGGCAACCCAGAACTGCAGATCGCCTTGCTGACGCAGCTTGGCCATCACCCCCTCGCTGGAGGGGGTGGTGACCAAAATTTGTGCATAAGGCACCGCAGCAACATCAGCCGCTGTTAATTGCAGCGGTTCGGTGATGTCGACGGCGGCCTTGAGGGTGTCGATGGAGCCTTGCATCAGAGGGCTGCAGCCACACAGCAGCAGGCACGCCACCAGGCATGAGCGGTTACGAAGAGTTTTCAAAACGGCTCAAACCTTATCGGCTGTTGGCTTCACTGAGGTTGTTGCCCGCGGCGGCGCCAGTACCCAAAATAGTTGCCGATGGCAGCAACTGACTGATCAGACGGTTCCAGCGGGTGACCTGGGCCGGGCCTACATAAACGATGTCTTGTGGTTTCAGTTGAAAGTGGCTGGCAACTGCAAAGGCCACTGGTGACTCGGCATCCAGCTGATAAACCTTGGCCGGCTCGGTCTCAAAGTTATCGGCGCCACGAATGACATACAGTGCATTGCCGTTGGAGGTGGTTTGATTCAAACCGCCAACCGAGCCGACTACATCTGCCAGGTTCATGTTCTTGGTCTTAAAGCGGATTGCCTGAGGCATCAGGACTTCGCCCATCACATAGATTTTTTTACGATCATTGTAAGGGAGGTACAGTTGGTCGCCGTCTTTCAAAAACACGTTCTGCAACTGCGATCCGGAGGTGTTGAGGGAGTCTATATCCAGTACAAATTCACGACCATCGCGGGTCAGAGTCAGTCCGGACAGATCGGCATTCCCTGGTTCGATACCAGCAGCTCCAATAGCCTCGACCACACTTAACGGTGACGTGGTAATCGGCATTGGTCCTGCTTTTAGCACGGCACCAGCAAGAACCGCCTTTTGGCTGGCAAAGCGCAAAACGCTTAAATCAATCTGAGGGCTGTCTACATATTGCTTAAGGCGTTCAGCGATTGTCGAGCGTAGCTCTTCGATGGTTTTACCCGCTGCATCGACCTGACCGATATAGGGGTAAAAGATCGTGCCGTCCGGACGCACAAGGCGTCCGTTGGCATCAATCTGTTGTTGTGCGCCCGAAGGTGCCGTCAATTCGGGATGGTCCCAAACGGTGATATACAGCACATCGTTGGCTCCGATCCGGTAAGCCGCAGGCTTGAATGCCAGCAGTTCTGCTGGCACCGAGCTTGAGACGTATGTCGCCGCGTTTTGCGCAATCAGCTTGGGGGTGATGGGGATCAGCTCGACCCGACTGCTCTCAGGCGAGCCCTCTTGACCGATCGCACTGGTATCCAGGTATTGACCGGGCGCAAACATACAACCTTGCAGGGCGAACCCTGCAAGTACCGCGAGCGACAAACTACGAATCATCATTGAGGACACTTGTAAAGGAAACACATCAAAATCAAATGCCTGGAAAGCTCCAGGTGGTTTAGTCCTTTCGACCTGGCAGGTACTTAGTTAGTCCCTGTGGTACCTGTGGTGCCTGTGGTGCCTGTAGTGCCGCCGTTGCTACCACCACCACCACCGCCGCCTGATGCCGCTGCAGCAACAACAGCTACTACGGCAACGCCTGCAGCTACGGCAGTTTTAGTATTGACGCCACCGAGGACGCCGGTCTCAGTATTCAGAGAGCCGCCTGCTGCGGGAGCTGGAGCTTCTGCTGCGATTGCAGAGGCGCTCAAGGCTAGGGCGAGTGCGGAAACGAGGAATTTATTCATGGGGAAATCCTTTTGGTAAATAGTCTGTATTGGCGGTAGTACTTGAGTGTGCGTACCCAAGATTACAAACTTGGGTGTTTGCGTATTGCGCGAAGCTGCAAGCATAGCCCTCAAGAGGTTTCGTTACAGGTATTTTATTTTACAATAACAGCTCAAGAATACCCGTGTAGAGCCCCTTGGGTTGCTGACGTTTTATAACGTGCCGGTTAACTCAGCAATTACTGGCTGATATGTGCGTTGACTGCTGAACCCTGCAAGTAAACTCTGAGTAAGCCCGCTGTTTGCACGGGCTAATGTCATTTTGATAGCCACCTAAAGTGATTCTGCATCAATGTAGGCCTGCCAGCTCTAGTTTCCCAATAACTGGCGAAGAGTCGGGTTGGATTGATCTTTTGCGGACAGTTTAGGGTCTGCTACTGGCCAAGGAATATTAACCTCAGGGTCATTCCAGATCAATCCACCTTCATCTTCGGGATAATACAAATCGGTACACTTGTACTGAAAATCGGCAATATCACTGAGCACACAGAAGCCGTGAGCATAGCCTGGCGGTACCCAGAACTGACGGTGATTTTCATCGCTAAGTTCGACGCCAACATACTGGCCGCAGGTCGGCGATTCAGGGTTTATATCCACTGCCACATCATAGACTGAGCCCTGGCTGACACTCACCAGCTTGCCTTGTGGGCGCGTGCGCTGAAAATGAAGGCCGCGCAGAACTCCGCGCTGCGAGCGAGAGTGATTATCCTGAACGAAGGGCAGGGTGATGCCTGCTTCGCGGTAGCGTTCGGCCTGAAAGGTTTCGAGAAAAAAGCCTCGCTGATCTCCGAACACCTTGGGTTCGATGATCAAGACCCCCGGCAACACGGTTTCAATAATTTTCACTGCCCTGCCTCCTGGACAAGCAAGCGCTGCAAATATTGACCATAACCAGTCTTGCACAGTGCTTCGGCCTGGCAAGCCAATTGCTCCGCCGACAACCAGCCTTGGTGATAGGCGATTTCTTCCAGACACGCGACTTTCAAGCCCTGACGCGCTTCAATGGTATGCACAAAGTGACTGGCTTCCATCAACGAGTCATGCGTGCCAGTATCTAGCCAGGCAAACCCACGGCCCAATAAACTCACATGCAAGTCGCCACGTTGCAGGTAGGCGTTGTTGACATCGGTGATCTCCAGCTCGCCGCGCGCAGAGCGTTTCACCTGTTTTGCAATCTCCACAACCGAATTGTCATAGAAATACAGCCCGGTGACGGCATAGTTGGATTTCGGCTGCTTGGGTTTTTCTTCGATGGAAATTGCCTTGCCAGTGGCATCAAATTCCACAACCCCGAAACGCTCCGGGTCACTGACGTGATAGCCGAACACCACGGCACCGGTGGTCCGACTAGCCGCCTGTTGGAGCATCGCGCTGAATCCGTAGCCATAAAAAATGTTATCGCCAAGGATCAGACAAACATTACTGTCACCAATGAATTCCTCACCAATCAAGAATGCTTGGGCCAAGCCATCTGGAGAGGGCTGTTCAGCGTAGCTGAGTTCAATCCCGAACTCCGACCCGTCGCCCAGTAACTTGCGAAAGTTAGGAAGGTCTTCAGGGGTAGAAATAATCAGCACTTCGCGGATGCCGGCGAGCATAAGCACCGACAATGGATAGTAGATCATCGGTTTGTCGTAAACAGGCAGTAGCTGTTTCGATACGCCACGGGTAATAGGGTGCAAGCGCGTGCCGGAGCCACCCGCGAGAATGATGCCTTTCATATTGAATATCCTTTTGAAAATGATTCGAGAGCTGGCTTTTTACCCATGCTGTTATACGGGAGCAGCATGGGTAGGCACTTAAGGTTGGATTTAATTATTGCCACCCAGACGGCCCAGCCGATAGTCTCCAGTCAACACGCGTTGCCACCATTGGTCATTGTCCAGATACCACTGCACCGTCTTGCGTAACCCTGTTTCAAATGTTTCTTGCGGTACCCAACCCAGCTCTCGTTCGATTTTCGATGCGTCGATCGCATAACGTCGATCGTGTCCAGGTCGGTCCTTTACAAAGGTAATCAGTTCTTTGTAAGAGCGGGCGTGTTCGCTATTGCTACCAAGCGGTACCAACTCATCCAGCAGTTCGCAAATGGTTTCCACTACTTCCAGGTTGCGTTTTTCGTTGTGCCCACCGATGTTGTAGGTCTCACCAACGACACCTTTGCATACGACCTCAACCAGCGCCCGGGCATGGTCTTCAACGTATAGCCAGTCGCGAATCTGCGAGCCATCGCCATACACCGGCAAAGGCTTGCCCTCCAAAGCATTGAGAATCACGTGGGGAATCAGCTTCTCCGGAAAGTGGTACGGGCCGTAGTTATTGGAGCAGTTGGTCACCAGCACTGGTAAGCCATAGGTACGCTGCCAGGCACGCACAAGGTGGTCTGAACTGGCCTTGGAGGCAGAGTAGGGCGAGCTGGGTGAATAGGGCGTTGTTTCAGTAAACAGGTCCGTTGTACCTTCCAGGTCGCCATACACCTCATCTGTGGATATATGGTGGAAACGGAAGGCTTTCTTGGCCTCGGGGGGCAAGTCATTCCAATAGCGCCGTGTTGCTTCCAGCAGACTATAGGTGCCAACGATATTGGTCTGGATAAAGTCAGATGGACCGTCGATAGAACGATCTACATGTGACTCGGCCGCAAGATGCATCACGGCTGTGGGCTTGTATTCGCTAAACACCACATCTAGTGCTGCACCATCGCATATATCAACCTGATAAAAACGGTAGCGTGCTGATGCCTCAACTGAGGCCACTGACTCTTGGTTGCCGGCATAGGTAAGTTTGTCGAGGTTGGCAACTTCAGTTGCTGTATTGTCGATCAAGTGGCGAATTACGGCCGAACCTATAAAGCCGGCACCACCGGTTACTAGAATGCGCATCAGTTTTTCTCCGCGTAAGGGCTATCCCAGTAACGCTTGTACATGCCCAGTTTTTTCTTTAACTGAATGGAGAGTTGGCTCTCTTTTTGACCTAGTTTGTAAGCAAGTAGCTTGAAAGCATTACGAGTAATGGCTGACGGCCACAAATGCAGTCTGCTAACGCCGAGATATTTAAGCTCGGATTTTACATAACTTAATCCTTCTCCGCCCGCGCCTCCAAAAGTTTCTCTGATCCATGGTTCGCGTGCGTGAAAGACGCCCATGTCAAAGTAACGATGAAACTCCTCTGCGAGCGTGTAGTTATGTGAGTGCCGGCAACATGCATCTCCTTGATAAACCACTTTCCAGCCGGCTAATAGCATTTTTGCTGTAGCGTACATATCTTCAGCGAAAATTACGTGGTTTGGAAAACCACTAACTTCTAATAGCGCCTCGCGGCGATAGGCTGCAAAAGAATTAGACATAAAGGCAGTTTTTATGCCTAGTTGCGCTGCGTCAGCCAACGATTTTACTTTGGTGTTTGGAGGGTAATTGAAGGCGCGAGCATGCTGAGCAAGTGCCGTTGCATCCAAGTGAGGCAGTTGTCGGCCGCAAACAGCTGCAACTTTTTCGTCGCTAAAAGGCGAAACAATTTTTTGAATTGCTTGAGGATCCTCTAAATAGGCATCCTGTGTCAAAAATACATAAATACTGTAATCTGGATTGCGATCAATCATTAGCTGGCGTGTGCCGCCGTGATTGAAATCTTGACTTGAAATACTTAGTACATTGTTACAGTGCTCACTTGCAAGCTCTAAAGTTCCATCTTTTGAACTGGAATCTACAATAAATAAGTCGAAGGACTGCGTTTGGCTCTCAAGCGATTTTAGTAAACGACTGAGATCTTTTTTGCCATTGTAAGTCGGGATGATGCAGGCAATTTTTGGCATGAGCATGGAGGTTATTTGTCCTTTAAGTCCACTCTTCGGGACAGTCTTTTTTCCAGTCGCTGAGAGCACTTTCCAAGTTGTATTGGTAGGTGTACCCATTGTCCACTAAGAAACTTGGTAGGATATTGTTTGATCTGACCAACTTACGAATACGCACAGGGCTAAATGGGTGCCTTACACCAAGTGGGCGAGCTACGAGGTCAATTGTATACGCTGCAGCCAGTAGTAGCGGGTAAGGTATGCTAGGGACGGTACGTGTTACGTTAGCTACTTTGCAAACAGTATCTACATATTCCTGGATTGATGGCCCTGGATTCATTGACATGTTGAATAGATTGACGCGCTCACCTGTTTGGTCTTGGCGTGCTAATACCCAGAGTATTGCATTGCATAGTTCTTTTACGTATGTCCCTGCTTTGCGTGTATTTTTATTTCCTGTATAGAAAAAGTAACGGTGCAGCACTGCCTTGATCAGGCGTGATACATTTCCCCCTTCGCCAGGTCCAAAAACTACACCCGGGCGAGTTATTATAAGTTGGCGGATCTCCGAGTTGCGTGCCTGCCAAGTCTGGTGGATTTTTTCAGCTACCAGTTTTGAACCGCCATAGGCTGTTGTCGGAACAGGCAGGCTTGCCTCGGTTTTTTCTTGTTCACTTGGGCCGTATGGGGAAATAGAACTTGTAAATATAATTCGTTGGCAGTCAACTTTTTCAGCCCAAGAGCAAATATTCTCGGCGCCTAATAGGTTGGTTTCATAATATTCGAAATCTTTATGGCCAGGTTCTCGGTGCACAGCTGCAAAGTTAGCAATGAGAGAAATAGTCTCACTTGGTACCCAATTGATAGCTTTGCGTACATCACCTTCGATAAATACAATTCTAGAGTCTTCAGCGATTAAACGCTTGCGGAATTCGCTGGCTTTGTCGCAGGGTGAAACCAGGTCGAAAATATAAACTTTTTCAAATGAGCCGCTATTTAGCAAGCTCTTTGCAAAGAAAACACCTATAAATCCCGACCCGCCAAAAACAATAGAAGTTTGCAAGGTTTTATTTGTATTCATGTGTTTGTTGGGAACCAAAAAATTGAGGGGATGGGTTATTTACTTGGTGGTTGATTGAGGGTTGTTAGTGGCTCAAAATGTTTGTGCTTTTTTTGGGCTTTAAGTTTTGGCACTAATGTGTAATAAAGAAACAAGCTTATTAGGCAAGTTAACATTAAAGGGCTAAACATCTTTTCAATTTTGCCCATCGTAGTTGCAAGATAGGTCATGAAAAAAATCATGACTGACACAGCGGTAAGGAAAAAGTTTTTCTGAGCTATTGATTTGTAGAGTACCGCACATGAAAAGCCAGTAAACGCAGCATGTATAGCCACAAAGAACGGTGCAAGTATAAAGCCAAAGAAGTAAGTAAAGTTTGCAGGGAATGGGGCTGTGAGAGTAATCCCAGCATCTAGCATGCGGCTAACAAGAGTGGCCGGTGCAATTTTGGCCATTAAATAATAAATGCCTCTGTCGGCTTCATCTGAAGTAAAGCCAAAAAAGCTTTGAAATATAACGTTCAAGTCTTTGAAGTCACCAGAGATTTTGTCTAGCGCATATGGCATTTGGCCTTGAAGTGCAATCCTGGGTAAAAAAATCTCAATGGAGCCGGTGATGATAAAGTAGTTAAGCAAAATCGCGCCAAAAATGGCAACCACAAAGATGCTAAATTTAAGTAAGTGTTTTTTGGAAACTCCCTCGCCCGATAAAACATATTTTGGGAGTACGAAGAAGAAAAACGAAAGAAACATAAGTGAGAATTTTTCACTTGAGAGAATCATGATTACGACAAAAACAAGAAACCATATGTTTGAGGTTTTTTGTTTTATTATATTGCATTTCCCTGCGAGCGAAATCATCAGGGAAAGATAGGGGATGAGTGTGTATATGCTTCTGTAGGCTTCGGGTGCGGAGCTTAATATGTAGTCGAATCGGCTCATCCCCATCAGTAGAGGGGTCCCATATAGGGCAAAGCAAGCGATTAAAACCAATGGGGTTGCTGTTGCTAGGATTAGAAGAGCTCGATGGGTGAATTTTTCAAGAGAACCTAGAGTAGGTGGATGTGGAATAATCTTTAGAATTTTTTTATAAAATAGAAGAGTGCATGCCATAAAGAAGGCAGACAAAAAAGCATTTCTTGCAGCGGAACCAGTGACATAGGCATGTTCTGCAATTTCTATCAGGTATGAGCCAGTTAGTTCAATAATGGCATTCGCGGCTAAGGCGCTGGAAATGCCGAATGCGTATAGAAGAAAAATCCATCCCCCTTGGCGATACATAATCAACTGAGTGGATGTGTATACAAGGAAAATTATGGCGAAAATATTTACAAGGTTTGAAGTAGATAGAACAGACGCGAAATAAAATAACAGAGAGGAAATAATGATCAGCAATAGTTTGCTATCATTTTTTTTCCGATGATTCAAGTGACCGTAAGGTATGTTATACAAAGCATGTGCCTCTATCGTGCCATTTTTGAAGTTGGCTCGCTGTGATTGCCGGTTAAGGAAATAAATTTTTCGCTTATACTTTGTTGTTCGATATTTTTTGGCGGCTCACTTGATAAAATTCTAATTAGGTTTTCCTCTAATGTTTCTTGCGAATTTTCGATAGAGTGTATGTTTTTGAACATTGAAAAATCATCTGCGTCAAATGCAGGGTCATATATTTGAATGGCTATTCGGCCTGCTTGGTTTGCTTCGAAAAGTGCAGTCGATGTTAGTGATATAAAAATATCATAGCTGTCAAATGACTCATTCAGATTCTTGGTTGTTATGTGCTTTATATTTTCAAGGTGCTCATATCCCAATTCGCCAGGGTGAGGCTTGTAGTGTAATGTTTTTCCGTGCTTGTTTAGAATTGAACTTAAGTTGCTGACGATCGCCATGTAGGCTTGCCCGCGAGCAAGGCCGTATTTAATCCAGGGCTGGCCCAGAAAACAAATTGTCCTCTGCTCTGGTTTGTTAGTTTCACGCGTCGGTTTGTGTGGTGATGAGTGAAAACCTAGAACTTTAATTTTGTGCTGGTCCATGCCTTTTTCTATCAATAAGTTTTTTTGTTGTTCACTTATTGCAAAGAAAATATCCGAAAACCAGCCATCGAAAATTTCGCCTGGCGATTTACTCTGGAAAAGTCCGTGTTGAATGCAGATGGATTGTGAAACTCCAGCTTCTCTAGAAGCTAATATTATAAGTCTCTGCATTGGGAGTGAGTCATTGTTGACGTATAGCTGTGCATCTGTATGTGCTGCGACAGATATTTTTAATTTAAACATCTGCCGTATTTTAAGAATGTCATTGCTTTCTGCGTTGTGACTGCTCTTCATGTTTTTGATAAAAGTGTCCCAGACTTTATCTTTTATGCTGAAGCAAGGTATGTAGCTGATATTGTGGCGTATGCAAAATAATAATTGTTGTGGCCCACCAATAATGCAAACCTCCTTTGGTGGGAGCCCAAGAATTATTTCTTTATAGTTTGTGCCCCAAAAAAAATACTTTATGGAGCCTTGTTTTGGCTTACATGTATTGGCGGCAAGAATTGTCAGTAGTCGAACAGGAAGAGCAGACCATTTGTTATATTTTTCGTAGGACGATATAAGTGTTTTTTTGAATTCTGGATCAAATTTTATTCTGGCTTCTGTGTATGAATATATAAGCGATGTGTCGTTGCCGTTTGTCGTGGTTGACATTTCTTTGGTCGCTCATTCCTGCTGTTTATTTGATGAAAACGTTCTTGCTATACAGGGGGGTTGTCTATGCTATGGGCCTAAATATCGATATTTTCAAGAGCAACAGGGGTGTTGGAATAAGTTGCATTGAGGACTTTCTTGCCTATGATTTTATCAAGCATCTTGGGTGGCAAACCAAACCCAGGACGTACGCTACGTACGGCATCAGCTGTAATCACATCCCCAGCCTTCAAGTCTTTAACAAAATAAAGAGAACGACGGAATTTAGCATTTCCTTGTTCGCTAGACTTTCTACCGTAATCTACTTGTCCCATTGATGCCCATGCAGTTTTGCTATCGCGACACAGAGCTACCAACTCTGCTGGTTCCAACGAGAAGCTGTCATCAGGACCGCCGCCACTGCGATCAAGGGTGAAGTGTTTTTCAATAATCGATGCACCCATCACGACGCTGGCAATAGCAGTTGTATTGTCCAGTGTATGGTCCGACAGGCCAGTAACCAGGCCAAAGCGCTGCATCATGTCTGGGATCGTGCGCAGATTGTAGTCCGCTGCTGGAGCCGGGTAGCCACTGACGCAGTGAAGAATAGCCAGTTCCTTGCAACCACCTTCGCGAGCGGCGTCAATGGCTTCCTGGATTTCATCAGCATCGGCCATCCCGGTTGAGATGATCATCGGTTTGCCTGTGCTGGCAACGTACTTGATCAACGGCAGGTCAATGGCTTCAAAGGAAGCAATTTTGTAGGCTGGAGTGTTGAGGCTTTCCAGCAGATCAACAGCGGTGTTGTCGAACGGGGAGCTGAAAATGGTGATTCCCAGCTTACGCGCGTACTCGAACAGCGTTGCGTGCCATTCCCACGGCATTTGGGCTTCTTTGTACAGCTGATAGAGGTTCTTGCCATCCCATAGACCACCGTGAATCTGGAAGTCTTCAGAGTCACAATCGAGGGTGATTGTATCGGCGGTATAGGTCTGCAGTTTGACCGCATCAGCGCCGGCTTTCTTTGCTTCCTCGATGATCTTTAGTGCCGTTTCAAGCTTGCCGTTATGGTTGGCGGAAAGTTCGGCGATGATGTATGGCGGTGCATCTGCAGCAATGCGGCGACCTGCAATGTTAATGCTTGGAATATTTGACATGATTTGATCTCTTAAGTATTCGCGGGTCTATCGGAGGCAAGAAGGCCGAAACATACAACGTCGTGGTATTGCTCACCATCGAAGTGCTGGTGGCGCAGGATGCCCTCCTGTTGGAAACCCTGATTCAGATGGAACTTGATTGAACGTTCGTTATACGCAATTGCTTGACCACAAATTTTGTGCAGTCCTGCATGGCTGAATGCATATTTCAGTGCAGCTTCACCTAATCTACGGCCTGTACCCTGTGGCGCATCGGGGGCGGCGTAAAAACCCCAGTCGGCTATGCCGCCAGGCGCAATTTCATGGATGTTGATAAAACCGACTGGCACAGAATCGATTTCGAAAACCAGTAAATGGCGGCTGCTGTCCAACGTGGCCCGCTCGAACCAGCGAGTGTGCTCCTCAAGACTGATTTCATGCTGCGTGTACATATAACGGCGTACATCTGCATCATTACGCCAGCTGAGTACTTGCTCGAGATCTTCGTGGGTCATCGGCCGTACACGTGAATCCGTTGGTGCGCTTGCAGTCAATTTAAAACTCCAAATATTGGATGACCCTTGCTACTCCCATGCCATCTGCTATCTGCGAGGCAGCTTGGCTCATGCTTGTTCGTTTAGACGCTGATGCAGCAAGTCTGTTTAATAAATCAGGCAGGCAATCGGGTATTTCCTGCGGTTCATGCAACACGTACACCGCATTGGCATGCTCAAGACTCTGGGCGATTTTCCGTTGGTTATCGGCCAGTACGAGCATTATGGTTGGCAAACCCAAACAGCAGCGCTCCCAGGATGTTGCACCCGCGGCGCCGATGGCCAAGTCACTTTCGGCCATCAATTGGGCCATATCACTGATACCGACTTTGACCGTTGTGGGCCAGGGCATTTGACTGGCCTGTTGGCGAACGTCGTCAAGCCAGGGCGCGGTGCTGCCCATCACCACGCTGATATTGCAGTTGGCTGGCAACTCTGCGCTTCTCAATGCCTTCAGAATCTGCCCGGTGGCATTGTCTTTATCGACGCCACCCATGGTGATCAGCAGGTGTTCGAGTTGCGGTGTTTCCCTGCGTTTCAGGCTGAAGTCACGCAAGTTCGCGAACTCCGGACGCAGCAGGGAATATTGCGAACCACAGAGTAGGGTGCAGGTCTCTGGGGTCCAGGGAGCATAGTCCTTGGCATCACGGCCAAAGGTCTGATCCAGCAGCAGGTCACACCGGTGAGGCCGGTCTGCCAGATCGTCGATCACCATCAGCTTGCGGTAGCGCGGCATTAACGCCGTTTCCCAGCGTGCATCGAGGGCATAGTGATCAACGATCAGCCAGTCAGGTGTCAGTTGCTCAAGAATGGCAGCGCATTCAGCTGCGTCCTGTTCCTGTGTTGCTCCTAACCAAGCAGCATGAGCCAGTTGTGACGGGTTGATCGTCGTCTGTTCAACTGCATGAGCCAGAAGGGGTAAAACATGTACTTGAAAGCCTTTATTGCGGATGTGCTCAACCAGGTTGCCGGGATGTTCCCGGCAAATAAACTGGCATTCGCCGCCTTGCTGCTTGAGCGAGTCGGCCAGGGTCAGGCAACGCATCACATGCCCTGTACCCATTTGCAGTGAGGCATCAACGCGCAAGGCAACCCTGATGGCTTGCTTGCTCACTGTGCTTCAGCCTGCATGGCCTTGAACAACCATTCGGCACGGACCCAGTCTTCCGGGGTGTCGATGTCTTGTACGCGATGTCGCGGCAGAGCCACCGGGACCGAGGCAGGGCTGAAGATCATCCGACCTTGCAGCCAGGCATCGGCCTTGCCCCAATAAAACTGGCCTGCGTCATGAAAGGCCTCTTCAAGGTCTTGCGAGCGGGTGTTGAAGTGCTCAGGGTTGAACATTTCAACCCGCCCTTCAGCATTGAGGCGGATCGCCCGCTGAATCGGGAAGGCGTAGCTGGTGACCGAGAAGGCGTAATCGCTGCCAGTGTCGAGCAGGGTGTCAAAACCACGACGAATATCTTCGGGGCTCACAAATGGGGCCGTGGCATACAGGCAGCAAGCCTGTTCCACGGATTGCCCTTGTGCATTGACCCACTCAATGGCGTGGCGAATAACCGGAATGGTCCCGGTATGGTCGTCAGACAGTTCGGCCGGGCGCACAAATGGCACCGTGGCACCGTAGCGGCGCGCCACATCGGCGATCTCTTCGTCATCGGTAGATACAATGACCTGATCAAAGCAGCCGCTTTGCAGGGCTGCTTCAATGGACCAGGCGATCATCGGCTTTTCGCAGAACAGCTTGATGTTTTTGCGTGGGATACGCTTGCTGCCTCCGCGGGCAGGGATGATCGCCAGCTTCATGCCTGCACCGCCTGGCGCAGGGCAGCAATGACTTCGTCTTGCTGCTCATCGGTCATGGTCTGGAACATCGGGATGCTGATAGCTTCCTGATAGTAGGTTTGCGACTGTGGGAAGTCGTCCGGTTTGAAGCCCATGCGCTCGTAGTAAGGCTGGGTGTGCACCGGGATGTAGTGCAGGTTGACGCCGATTCCCAGTTCGCGCAGTGCTTCAAAGACCTGGCGGTGAGTTTTCTGGATTTGATCCAGGTGCAGGCGAATCACGTACAGGTGCAGACCGGAGTAGCTGTCTGCGTGCTGCCAAGGCGCGGTAACCGGCAGGCCAGCCAGCAGATCGTCATAGCGACGGGCCAGTTGATGGCGGCGGGCTACGTACTGATCCAGACGCTCCATCTGGGTAACACCCAATGCGGCCTGCAGTTCGGTCATGCGGTAGTTGAAGCCCAGATCGATCTGCTGGTAGTACCACGGACCGTCGGCTTCATGAGTCATCTGCGCCGGGTCACGGGTGATCCCGTGGCTGCGCAGCAGGCCCATTTTGGTTGCCAGTTCGTCATCGTTGGTCAGTGCCATGCCGCCTTCTGCGGTGGTAATGATCTTGACCGGATGGAAACTGAAAACAGTGATATCGCTGTAGCGGGAGTTGCCGATGAACTCGCCCTGGTATTTACCACCAATGGCGTGAGAAGCATCTTCAATAATCTTGAAGCCATAGCGCTGGGATAATGCATGAATGGCTTGCATATCGCAGGGCTGGCCACACAAATGCACGGGAACTACTACCTTGGGTAGCGTGCCATCGCGTTCGGCCTGTTCCAGTTTGAACGCAAGCGCTTGCGGGCAAAGGTTGTACGTGCGCGGGTCGATATCGACAAAATCAATCTCGGCACCGCAGTACAGCGCACAGTTGGCCGAAGCGACAAAAGTGATCGGTGTAGTCCACAACCGATCGCCCGGGCCAAGCCCAAGGGCCAGGCAGGCAATGTGCAATGCCGAGGTGGCACTGTTCACGGCCAGGGCATGGCGGGCTCCGACGTGCTGAGCAACACTTTGCTCAAAACGCGGCACCATGGGGCCTTGGGTCAGGAAATCAGATTGCAGCACCCCCACGACCGCATCGATATCGGTCTGGGTGATGTCTTGGCGGCCGTAGGGAATCATGCTTTAGATGCTCCCGATCTTGGCGCGGTTGATTTCGATCCAGTTTTCCAGATCGGCATCGCTCATCCATTCGGTGTTGTTGTCGCTGGCGTAAACAAAACCTTCAGGCACGCGCACACCATCTTTGATGCGTTTAGGGCAGTCGGCCCAACCATTGATGGTAGGCAGAATTTTGAAGTGTTCCGGGTATTCGTAGGTGTAGTAGGCGTCTTCAGCGCTGATCATCTGCTCATGCAGCTTTTCGCCTGGGCGGATACCGATAACTTTCTGCTCGGCTTCCGGGGCAACTACGCGGGCCAGATCAGTTACTTTCATCGACGGGATCTTTTTAACGTAGATCTCGCCGCCTTCCATATCTTCGAATGCGTGCCAAACCAGTTTTACTGCATCTTCCAGCGAGATCATGAAACGGGTCATGCGCTCATCTGTAATTGGCAGTACGCCCTTGTCCTTGATCGACATGAAGAACGGGATCACCGAACCACGCGAACCCATTACGTTGCCGTAACGAACTACAGAGAAGGTTGAGTCATGGCTGCCGGAATAGGAGTTGCCGGCGACGAACATTTTGTCGGAAGCCAGTTTAGTAGCACCGTACAAGTTGATCGGGCTGCTCGCCTTATCGGTAGACAGGGCAACGGTACGATGTACGCGCTTGTCAATACAGGCGTCGATCAGGTTCATGGCGCCATTGATATTGGTTTTTACGCATTCAAACGGGTTGTACTCGGCAGTCGGCACGATTTTGGTCGCAGCGGCATGCACTACATAGTCAACACCGTCCAGGGCGCGGTACAGACGCTCTTTATCGCGTACGTCGCCGATGAAGAAGCGTACTCGCGAGTCGCCCTCGAACTTCTTGGCCATGTCCCATTGTTTCATCTCGTCACGGGAGAAGATGATGATTTTTTTCGGGTTGTACTTGGCCAGGGTCATCGGTACGAAAGTATTACCGAAAGAGCCGGTGCCGCCAGTGACAAGAATCGTTTTGTTAGTAAGCATTCAACAGGTTCCTTTGTGAAATTCTTAAACAGTTGGGTGAGACGTTATCGATACTGCGCCGGAGTCAAACGGATAAAAGCCAGGCATTTCCACAGCAAAATTGACAAGAAGGCTATACATAGGCCCGCGGGTACTGCTTGCAGGGGCCAGTACTGGGACATCAGCCAGGTAGCGGGTATGAAAATCAGCAGGCTGGCTATATGGCTATGAATAATGGGGCGGTCGAGTCCTTGGGCATACAGTGCATAGTGCGGAATCATGCCCATCGAATAGATCAGCATGATTAGCAATGTCCAAGGGAATAGATTTTTATGCTCTGTATATAACGGCTTATCAAGCCAGAATAGTAGTGGGTCTATAACCAATAGCGCGACAATCGCGAATGCAGCTGAAAGTGTCAGTGTTTGCCATAGTAATGCTCGTACTTTTAAACGAAAAACATGGGCGTCTTTATTGTGATGCGCGCTGATAAGTTCAGGGTAGATAAATGCAAATACACCAGCATCTAGAAATGACATAAGTGCGCTGCTGATGCCAATGAATAATACATAAGCCCCAAGCGTTTCCATATTGGCCAGATCTGCAAACCAATAACGATCTATCGTGAATAAACCACGCAGAGCTAAAGTAGCTAGTAGCAAGGGGATCGCAACTTTCAGACCCTGGCCAATCCATTGCCAGTCAATTTTCTTATTCCATCCTGAAATTTTTAATTGCCTTAAACGGTATAGTCCTAATAGCAAGGCTAGGAAGCTGCCAGCTGTCCAGCTGCCCAGCACAATATTCAAGTCGCGAGTGTCGGGGCGAAAAAACATTAGCATTGTTACTAATACAGCCCAAATCCCAGAGCGCAGAAATAACATAGCGCTGGCGAGCAATTGCTCCGAAATGGCTATCAATAGACGACTTAATTCCTGGGTCAGGTGTTCTAGCACTAGTAGTACGAAAAACCAAGCCGCATAGTTCCAGGGTAAGATTTCTTTTATAAAAATCAGACTCAATAGTGGCAAAAATATGACATATAGCACCGCGGAGAGGGCTCCTTGGTCCACTAGTAATCCACCCCACTCGTGACGTTTTCGCTTGAGAATTTCACGAGTTGTGTAAGTGTAAAAGTCAAAACCCAGAAGGTAAAGTGCGTAGCCTATAGTTGCGGTCAGAAGACCATAGACCCCCAGCTCCTGTGGCTCAAGAAATTTTGCCAGAAAAAAAATCAACAAAAACTTACTAGCGAGAGTCGTGCCACGCAGAGCAATGTTGATAAATCGCATGAGGCTGTGCTTTGGCATGAATTATTGTGTCTTTTAATGGGCGAGCAAGTGATGGGGGCTTTTGAAAGAACAAAGTAGTGCCGAGAAAATTGAGTTTGTATCTGTGTCTTGTATCTGTTTCAGGCATGCTACCGCCCCAAGATTAAATGCTAGTCCTTGAGAGCGGGTTGATAGATTTTATTATGTGGTCAGGGTGATAAGTGAACCCCTTAAATCATTAAGGGGTCTATTGGGTTTTTAAAAAATTAGCTGTTAAACGCTATCTGATTTGTATTCGTAGTTGTAATAACCATATGCGCCATAGCCATACTTGGCGGATGCACGCTTCTCTACGCCATTGAAAATCGCGCCTTTTAGTTCAATGCCATTTTGGGCAAAACGACGCATGGTCAATTCAATTTCGCGTGCCGGGTTTAGCTCAAAACGAGTAACAATGAGGTTGGTGCCCGATTGGCGACCGACAATTGCGGCATCGGTAACGGCCAAGAATGGTGGTGTATCGAGAATTATCTGGTCGTACTTGGAGCTGATCAAGTCTAGGAACTCGCTGAAGTTTTTATGCATCAACAATTCGGACGGATTAGGCGGAATCTGTCCACGACCTATAACATCGAGGTTTTCGATTTCAGTTTTATGAATCGCGGTGTCAAGGTCGCAGCGTTTTGCCAGGTAGTCGGACAGCCCGTTCTCTACGGGAATACCGAACATCTTATGGATATAGCCTTTACGCATATCCACGTCGACCAGAAGTACTCGTTGGCCAGATTGTGCAATTACGGCGGCCAAGTTAGCGGAGACGAAAGACTTGCCGACCTTGGGGCTTGGGCCAGAAATCATCAGGCGGTTGTTGTTGGCTTCCAGCATGGCGAAGTGCAGGCTGGTGCGCAGGCTGCGCAGCCCTTCAATCGCCAGGTCCGTTGGATGGCTACTTGCCAGTAACGGAGTAGTGCGACTGCCACGACCGTTAGGGCTTTTTTCGTCTTCAACTTTCTGCAGTGAGCTAAACGGAATTGAGGCGTACACCGGCAAGCCAAGCTTCTCGATGTCATCCGGGTTTTCCACGCCGCGGTTAAGCGCCTTGCGAAACAGCACATAACCAATGGCCAAGAAGGCGCCGAGTAGAGTGGCAATCAGTACGATCAGGGCTTTCTTGGGTTTGACAGGGTTTCGCAGGTCTACATCGGCGGTGTCGATCAGGCGCACGTTGCCCACGGTACCTGCCCGCATAACGTCAAGTTCCTGAGATTTATTCAGCAACTGGGTATAAATCTCGGTGCTGACTTTCAAGTCGCGGGTCAGGCTCAGCAATTCTTGTTGGGTAGTAGGCAGCCCTTCAACTTGCTTGGCTAGCCGGTGCTGCTTGCTAGTCAGTTCGGCAAGTTGTCCCATCAACGCACGATAAGCTGGGTGCTGCGGGGTAAATTTTCGGTCCATCTCGGCTTGTTGTAATTTCAGGGTCGAGATATTGGTGTCCAGTGACACGATCTGGTCGAGAATCGCTTTGGCTTCAAGACTGATATCAATCGATTTACTGCGAATCTGGAACTGGTTCAACGCAGTTTCTGCTTTTTCCAGATCCTTGCGCACTTGGGGTAACTGATCTTTCAGAAAGCTGAGGCTTTGAGCTGCCTCAGCTGAAGTGCGTTCAATATTTTGCTGCACATACAGGCGTGCGATTTCATTAAGTATTTGAATGGCTTTGGCAGGGGTGGTGCTTTCCAGTGCCAGACCAATCATGCCGGATTCCTTGCCACGCTCAGCTACATCTAGCACCTTCTGGAAATTCAGGATACTAGTCAGGCGTGGGTAGCGAGTTACGCTGAAGGTGGTCCCGGGATTAGCTTGCAGTGCTTCAACTTGCAGCTTGATGCCATTCTGGTTGTAGATTTGCCCAACTTGGCTTTTGGCTAACAGGTTACCGTTCTCATCCAGCAATGTAAAACTGCCTGCATCACCGCTGACCAAGGTCAGCTCCTTGCCAAGCAGTTCATGGGGTAGCTCTAACTCACCGAGCTTCAGTTGCTCTCCACCCCAGGCATAACTATTCATGCCGAACAGTGGGCTAGCCACGCTGTTATCGGTTTCTGGCTTGAAGCGTCGGGCGACAAACTCGCCGATCAGTGGGAAGTAGTTGTTATTTACTTCAAGATCCAATTGCAAGTTATCGACCGCAGCGCCAATATTTTTGCGTGATTTTATGATTTCGATTTCTGTTGCTGACGGTGATTCTTTGCCGAGCATACTGCCGATATCTGAAAAGCCCAGCATGTCACTTTTTTTGGATTCAACCTGAATCAGCGCATTCGCCTGATACACCGGTGTCGCCAGCAGGGCATAAGCAACCCCCGCGGCCATAAAGACGCCAGTCACGCCAGCAATCAACCATTTGTGGTCGAGCAATGTGCCCAACAACCCCATCAGGTCAATTTCGTCGTTATCGTCATCTTGTTCATGGGGCTTTGTCACGGGTGCTTGCTGCATAGGTCGGTTCTTTTTCTTCAAATATAATTCGTGGAGTGACTCAACGCTTAATGCGCTGGGCCCATGCATTTACGGCGACGTCAATCAACGCGTACGCATGTTCAAAGGCTGGCTTGCCTTGACGGTACGGGTCTTTGATTTCGCGGTTGTCTTGCCATTTGCCCAGCAAAAAAACTTTGCCCCTTGCCTCTGGAGCGAGGCTTAGGACACCACCAATGTGCTGTTGTTCCATGACCAATATAAGATCGGCCTCATTGATGGATGCAGCCGTCAGTTGGCTGCCGCTGTGCTCGGTCAGCACGTTGCCGTGTTCTTCGAGGACAGCACGGGCGGTGGCTTCGATGGGCTTGTTTTTGAGTGCACTGAGGCCTGCGGAGCTCACGACGATGTCGGAGGGCGCAAGTGCGACCCGCAAGAGGTGTTCGGCGGTAGGGCTGCGGCAAATATTGCCAATGCAGACAATCATGATTCGTTTAAACAAGGCAGCTTCCTTTGTGCCAAACATGCTCAGCCTGCGAGAGCACTTAACGAATCGTCACGACCAATATCCCCTATCCAGGGAATGGCGGTGCCTATCAATAAAGGCTGCCCTCATCAGTTTGAGTGGCTATGGCCTGGGCTGGAGCACAGGTGCTCCCGCTTTATTACGGATAAAGGGTCGGTACGAAGTTGAACACTTAAAATATTAACTGTGAAGCGAATGCAATATCAACCTTTAAATCAGCAGATGATTTTATTCGAGCTATATAGATGCTTTTCAATAAATATTGCCCGACAATAAATAACATTTTGCCCTTCCTGACCAAAAATAACCCTCGCCAAAGGCCGATATCTCGGGCTTTGCGCGCTGCTGGGTGGGGTTCCGCCTGGGGTTGTCAGGTCTATTGTCATGGGGGTCCTGGTGGCGAGGCGGAACCTTGTCGGCGCAAAAGTGGTTTTTCGGCAGGGTCTGTCTGGTGCGGATTTGCGACCAGTGCTCGGCTGTCTTTTGTAATGGTGGCAATATGATATATGCCAATAAGTTGACTCTATAAATCTGTCGCGACAAATGGCCGTTATTGGTAAGGCCATGATTATTGTTTTTCAATAAGGGCATATATAACCGTCGCCTCATTATTCAAACCGTTTAGTTATTGCATGTATCCACGACTGAACCACTGTTTTGTTACCAAAGCATGACTTGCAGGGGCGTTGTGGTCATTGCGGGTGTCGACGATGCTCCTCCCATGGCCGCCTGGTGTTGCGGTAAGGGGTTTTTGAGCGAGGGAGTGTTTGCGTCTGGCGTGGTGAAGGGCTCGTAACAGTGCTTTACTGCACCCTTAATATGGACAAAAAACGCCGAGCAAGGATGCAGCAGATCGGGCATAAACCCGCCTTCACAGCCGCTTATTTGAGCGCTATCCATGTCCAATACCTCTGCCACACTCTTGATTGTTGACGACGATGCCGAAGTTCGTAATCTGCTGGAAATCCTGTTGCAAGAGCAGGGCTATCGCACGTTGACTGCCAGCACGGGTGAGCAGGCCTTGGCCCTGGTTGCCCAGCAGCCACCGGATTTGATCCTGCTCGACGCCATGATGCCGGACACGAATGGCTATCAAGTCGCCCGCCAGCTCAAGGCCAGCGCATCTACTGCAAATATCCCGATAATCATGCTCTCGGGCCTGGGTGAGCAAAGTGCCCGACTTTTGGGGTTGGAGGCGGGTGCCGAGGATTTCCTCTGCAAGCCGTTTGCCAGTGACGAGTTATGGTTGCGGGTGCGCAACTTGTTGCGGCTCAAGGCGTTTGGTGACTATCAGGCAGTCCATACCCTGATGCTTGAGCAGCAACTGCAAAAACGCACTCTGGATCTGGAGCGGTTCCGTTCCGCAATGGGCTCCGATGAGCGTTTGCTGAAAATGGCCAACTACGACCCGTTGACCGGGTTGCCCAATCGCAACCTGTTTTACACCACGTTGCAGATGGGCCTGACCCAGGCGGCGCTCAGGGGTTGGCAATTGGCTGTGGTCACGGTTGGTCTGAATGATTTCAAGAGTATCAACCTGACCTGGGGGCATTTGCTGGGGGATCAGGTGCTGGGTGAGTTCAGTCAGCGCTTGTCCAACTGCCTGAATGTCAGCGACACCCTGGGTCGGATGGATGGTGACGAACTGGCATTGATCCTGATGATCCGCAAGGGTCAGGCCGGCCCGCGCCAAATGGTGGATCGCATACGCGAAGTATTGCGTGAACCGTTCAAGCTGCAGGGCAATGACATCCCGATGACGGCGAATATCGGTATTGCGCTGTACCCGGACGATGGCGCCGACGCGCATCGTCTGGTCAAGCATGCGAATACGGCCATGGGGCTGGCCAAGCAGGCGGGCAGGGATACTTACCGTTTTTACACGGCGCAAATGAATGTCGAGGTTCTGGCGCGTCAGGAGCTGGAAACCGCGTTGCGTGATGCCGTGCGCAAGCAGGCGTTCGAAGTGTTTTACCAGCCTAAAATCAGTCTGAGTGACGGCCGTATTTGCGGGGTCGAGGCGCTGTTGCGTTGGCCGCGGCCTGCGGGGGAGGCTGTGTCCCCGGCGGTATTTGTGCCTGTGCTCGAGAGCCTTGGGCTCATATCTCGCGTGGGGCAGTGGGTGATTGATCGCGTGTGTAGCCAGATAGCGCACTGGCAGAGCACGGGGTTGGGGGCGGTGGAAGTTGCCGTCAATGTTTCGGCGCTGCAGATCAGCGAAGGCGACTTGATTGACGATATACAGCGCTCGCTCAAAGCCCATCAGCTCGAGCCGCAATGGCTCGAGGTTGAGTTGACAGAGGGCTCGCTGATGGAAAATACCCCGCATACGATTGCCAGCCTGCTGACGCTGCGGGATATCGGGGTGAAAATTTCCATTGATGACTTCGGTACGGGGTACTCAAGCCTTGCGTACCTGAGTCGTTTTCCCATCGATAAACTGAAAATCGATATCGCGTTTATTCGTGAGGTTACCTTCAATCCTCAAGACGCTGCGATTGCCCGCACGATTATTGAGTTGGCTCATAGCCTCAACTTGCAGGTTATCGCGGAGGGCGTAGAGACTCGTGAGCAGTTGGCATTCCTGACGGATAACGGCTGTGATCAGGTGCAAGGCTATCTGTTTTGTCGGCCTCTGCCTGCGCGCGAGCTGGAAGCCTTGTTGCGGGATCCGCGCAGCTTTATCTGAGCCTGTGTGGGCGATGATTTGGTTGCCCACCCTACTGTGGGAGCGAGCCTGCTCGCGAAGGTATCAAGGGCATCGCGATTATCCAGCAAGCACGCGGTATCGTTATTGGCCTTCGCGAGCAGGCTCGCTCCCACAGAGGCGCCGCGATATCTGTGCGCACAGTTATCCCTGCAGCAGCGCCAAAATCCGTTTGCCCAGCGCCTCGGCGCTGGCTTGTGACTCAATATTGGCAAACCCCAGCAGCAGTCCCGACGTTTTTTCGCCCAGCTGGCTCCACTCGCTCAGAGCTTCTGCAGAGAGGCCATCTTGCTGCATGCGTTCGACCAGTTGTGTGTCTGACTGTTGCCCATCAAG
This sequence comes from Pseudomonas fragi, assembly GCF_025426255.1. Lineage (GTDB taxonomy): Bacteria > Pseudomonadota > Gammaproteobacteria > Pseudomonadales > Pseudomonadaceae > Aquipseudomonas > Aquipseudomonas kulmbachensis. The sequence goes on from NZ_CP104861.1 coordinate 2,222,301, forward strand.
GCGCAGGATCAAGTGCATGCCGCCCGGATTGCTGTCGATGTGTACATGGTTGCCCAGCACTTTTTGTAAGCCGTTTACGGTGAAGGCCCTGCGCTCGCTATAGAGTTTGCGCATACGCTGGATATGCCGCGCGAAATGGCCTTCGCTCATAAAGGTCGCAACAATGGCCTGGGTGAGCTCCGGGCAGCTGCTGCGCAAGGTCTGGCTGGCGTGTTGAAAGCATTCGATCTGAGCCTGCGGGATCACCAGGTAGGCCAGGCGCAATCCCGGAAACAGTACTTTGCTGAATGTGCCGCTGTAGAGCACTCGTCCATCGCGGTCCAGGCTTTTCAGTGCTGGCAGCGGGCGGCTGATGTAGCGGTATTCACCGTCGTAGTCGTCTTCGATGATCCAGGCTTTGTGCCGATTGGCCCATGCCAGCAGTTCCAGCCTGCGCGCCAGTGAGAGTGACACGCACAGCGGGCTTTGATGAGCGGGGGTGACCACGGCCGCCTGCGCAACAATGTCCGCAGAAGGTCCGCGCATTCCGTCCTGGTCGACGGGCAGGGCGACGGTGTGTATTTGCAGTTGTTCCAGCAATTGGCGGGTAGGTGGGTAGCCGGGGTCTTCAATCAGCACTCGATCCGCAGGCTTGAGTAGCGCGTGGGTGATAAGTGACAAGCTGTCTCGGTAGCCCGAGGTGATAAACACCTGTTCAGGCGAGCAGGCAATGCCGCGGGAAACCTGCAGATAGCTGGCTATGGCTGCGCGCAATGCTTGCAAGCCAGGCCCTGAAGGGTTGGCCATGTCCTGGGCGCGGGTGCTGCGTACGCAGCGTGCGCCGATTTGGGCCCAGATTTTTTTCGGGAAGGCATCCAGTGCGGGCAGGCCCATTTGAAAGGGCAGGGTTGCAGGTGGGTGCCGGGTGACCGGGCTGGCTTGGGGGCTGCGAGTGTCTGGTGCAGGTTTGATCGTGATGTCCGGCGCCACGATGGTCCCGGCCTGGCCGCGAGCTTGCAGGTAGCCCTCCGAGGTCAGGAGTGAATATGCGGTGTCGATGGTGCCTCTGGCCAGCCCTAGCTCCTTGGCCAGCGCTCGGGCGGCAGGTACGCGTTCTCCCGGAGCCAGCAAGCCATTGGCGATGGCATCCCGGAAGCGCCAGTAGAGTTGCCGGTAGATGGGCTCGCTGGAGGTCGGGTCGAGGGGCGAGAAGCGTGATGCGGGGGTTGTCATTGGCTAGCCTTGTTCTTGATCCCTGGGTTGGAGTGATCATGGCCTGGAGATAAAGGTAAATCATGGCTCTTTTGGACAGGTCCAAGAAACCGCACTATGGCGTCACTTAAACAGCCAATGCAAGGGCCAGTCATGAATCAACGTATCGATTATTCCAAGGCGTCACCCGAGGGCTCCAAAGCGTTTGGTGGCGTGCATGTATATCTGCAAAACAGCGGTTTTCCCAAGGCGCTGATTGATCTGGTTTACCTACGGGTTTCGCAAATCAATGGCTGCGCGTACTGCATCGACCTGCATTCGCGGGATTTGCTCAAGGCTGGTCTGGCGGTCGAAAAGCTGGTGCTGGTGCCCGTATGGCACGAAGCCGGAGCACTGTTCACCACCCGTGAGCAGGTTGCGCTGGCCTGGGCCGAAACAGTTACTCGAGTTGCTGAAACCGGGATTCCGGATGCGGATTACCAGGCCGCTGCAGATGAGTTCGACGACAAAGAGCTGGCGGATTTGACCTATGCAATCGGGTTGATGAATGCCTACAACCGTTTTGGTGTTGCCTTCCGCCTGAAGCCTGCCGCCGCACGGGTTTGAGCTGCGCTTAAAGCCCGCGGTTGCTCTTGATCAGCTCATAGGCCCGACGCACCAGCGGGTTCACGGTATTGGCGCGAATCCACAGGTAGTAGGTCACGTCCGGCAGGCGGGGCAGGCCATCGTTTTCACCGAGAACGCGCATGTCCGGGCCGAGCATTTCCATGCTTCTTGGGGTCACCCCGAGCCCTGCGCGGATTGCCGCCTTGATACCTATCAGGTTCGATGCCAGGTACGCCTGGCGCCAGGCGATATTAGCCTGCTCCAGGGCCTCCAGAGCATAGCGCCGATAAATGCTCGGTTCATCCACCAGAATCAGTGGCAACGGTTCGCCGGGGTTGTGCGCGTATTGCGCCGAGCAGATCCACCACACCGGGGACGTGCGCAGGGGGAAACCTTCGAGGTTCGGTCCCTGGCGTGTGGAAATCACCATGTCGACCTTACCCCGGTGCAGGTCGTCCATCAGGAACGGACTGCGGCCGACATCAATCTCCAGGCGCAAGCGCGGTGCCGAGCGGGCGATATGGCTGAGGATCGGCGGCAGGATGGTGTCGGCAATATCGTGGGGCGATCCAATGCGCAGCACGCCACTGAGACTGCTTTCGCGCAGGGAGCTCAAAACATCATCGTTGAGGGCTAGCATTTGCCGCGCATGGCGCAGTAATTGTTGGCCCGCTTCGGTGAGTGTTTTTTGTCGCCCGCGTTTCTCGAACAGGCCGACCCCGACCTGCTGCTCCAGGCGCTGCATCTGCTGGGTGACTGAGGATTGGGTGCGGGCCAGTTGGGTGCCGGCCTGGGCAAAGCCGTGGTGATCGACCACGGCTATAAAGGTGCGCAGTAATTCGAGATCAAGGGTCGACATGGCGTTTTTTGAGCTGCCTTGTATCAAGGGAGTGAACTTAAAGATTACATATTCTTATGTATTTGTTGAGTGTGTTTTTGGAGGGATGGAGTCATGTCCAATAAATACGGGGATATGCATTTTTAGTCTGTCCTTGGAGTGCGTAGAGTTATAACGATATTAGATATTTGCATTTCCGTTGCTTCAGCGCTGTACCTAGGATGCTCGCTTATCAGATCGGGGAACGCCGATCATCCATAAGGGGATATCCATGTTTGAGCGCTCACCCGTTACCCGTTTGTTGCCTGTCATGCTGGGCGCCCTGATCTCCCTTGCGGGAACCACGGCGGCCCACGCCGATGCGACGCTGGACAAAATCGAGCAACGGCATGTGCTGGTGGTCGGTGTGCTGCTTTCTGGTGGCCCCTTTGGCGGGATCGATCCTGCAACCCAAAAACCGCGAGGTTTGAATGTTGATCTTGCGCAAGAGTTGGGGCGCCAACTGGGGGCGCAGGTGCAACTGGTACCTGTGTTGCCTGCCAACCGCGTGCAGTTCTTGCAGCAGGGTAAAGTCGACCTGCTGATCGCCAATATGGAGTGGACACCTGAGCGTGGTGAGATCCTCGGCTCCGTGCCCACGCCGTTTTACCGCGTTGGCGGGAGCGCAGCGGTGCTCAAGGACAGCCCCATCGCCCGTTGGGAAGATTTGAAAGACCAGCCGGTGTGCACCTCCCAGGGCAGCAGTTACGTCAAGCCGCTGACCGAATTCGGGGCGCAGATCAAGGCATTCAAAAGCTCATCGGAGTCGTTGTTGGCACTGCGCGGCAACAACTGCGTAGCTGCCGTGCATGACGCCACGCTGATCAATCCGCTGCTTGCCGACTCTGCCGAATGGCAGGGCTATCGTGCCTTGACCCCCGAGCTGAACCCGGCGCCCTCAGTGATCTGGACCCGGCGTGGAGAAACCGACACCCAGGCCAGGCTCGACCCCATTGTCCAGGAGCTGCATCGCAGCGGCTGGCTGATCGAGGCCCAGACCCGTAACCACATCACCCCCGCATCACCGGCACTGGTGGAGTTGCAACAGAAGTTCCAGGCCAGCGGCGCCTGAAATCGTGAATCACTGGTTAGAGTTTTTCGTCCACTGGGCTTCCAGCCTAGGCCTCAACTACGGTTTTCTGCTGGATGCCTACCCGCGCTCAACCTTGGCGCAGGGGGCGCTGACCACGTTGTGGCTGTGCCTGCTGACTATCATCGGCAGTTTGCTGACGGGGTTGGGGCTGGCGGCGTTGTTGACCTCGGGCAAGCGCGCGCTGGCAGTCCCGGCGCGGGTGTTTATTGAAGTCACGCGCAATACCCCGACGCTGGTGCAGTTGTACTGCGCCTTTCTGGTGCTGAACATGCTGCTCAATCAGGCCGTAGGCACGGCCAACCCGCTGACGCCCTTTGCCTGGGTGGTAATCGTGATTTCGCTGCACAAAGGAGCGTTCCATGCAGAAGCCTTGCGCGCCGGTATCGAGGCGGTGCCGGCCGTGACCCTCGAGGCCGCCAGATCGCTGGCCTTCAGCAACCGCCAGTTGCTGTGGAACGTGCAACTGCCGCTGGCCCTGCGCTTTGCCTTGCCGTCGTTGATCAACAACCTGATCGATCTGGTGAAGATGACAGCTGTGGCCTCTGCCATTGCGGTGGGGGACATCACCTATTCGGCGATCATGATCTGGACCCAGAGCGATAACGTGCTGGAGCTGATGATTCTGTTGCTGGGCTTTTATGGGTTGCTGAGCTTTATCGTCAACTGCGTGGGGCGCTACCTTGAAGCGCGCCTGAGGATGCCCGGTTATGGCCATTGAGTCGGTATGCATGGCCTTGCTGCAATGGTCGCCCGCGCTGATCGCAGGCTTTGGCCAAAATATTCTGATCAGCCTGCTGGCCATCGGCCTGGGGACAGTGCTGGGCTTACTGGTGGGGATGCTGGCGTTATCGCCGTGGCGTCTGCTGCGCTTGCCTGCGCGGCTCTGGGTGCAAGTTTTTCGCAATGCGCCCTGGCTGGTGCTGATTTACTTCACGACCTATGTGTTTCCGTTCGAAATCCATGTTGGCAGCGCTTACATCCCGTTCCCGGACTGGGTCAAGGTCACTATCGGCCTGGCATTGCCGGCGAGCGCCAATGTGGCTGAGATCCTGCGCGGGGCTGTTGCCTCGATCCCCGGTACACAGTGGGAGGCCGCACGCTCACTGGCTTTCAGTCGCTGGCAGATTGCTGTCTCGATCATTATGCCGCAATGCCTGAAACGCATGCTGGCGCCGTGGATGAACCTCTACGCGGTCGTCACCATGGGTACGGCGCTGGCGTCGCTGGTGGGCGTACATGACGTGATCGACACCGCACAAATTGCCAGCAATACCGTCAACCTGACCGGGTTTACCGTACTGGTTTACCTGAGTCTGCTGGTGTTGTTCTTTGCGTATTGCTATCCGATTTCCCGACTGACCCAACGCCTGGAGCGACGTTATGCCTTCTATTGAATCCGTCGTCGAGCCTCTGGTCAGCCTGCGCGATGTACACCTGGCATTTGCCGGTAACCCGGTGCTCAAAGGAATCAATCTTGATGTCTATCCAGGTCAAGCGGTATCGATCATTGGTCCTTCGGGCTCGGGCAAGTCGACGATCCTGCGCTGCATCACCGGCTTGTTGCAGCCCCAGCGTGGGCAGATCCGGGTTGCCGACACGCGGGTTGACGCCCTGACCCGCGAGGCCCAGCGTATTGAGTTGCGCAAACGCGTGGGCTTTGTGTTCCAGCAGTACAACCTGTTCCCGCATTTGTCGGTGCTGCAAAACCTGATGATTGCGCCGCGTAAGGTGCTGGGGCGTAACCGTATCGATGCTGAGAAAGACGCCCGGGCCCTTCTGGCCAAGGTGCGTATGGAGCACAAGGCCGATGCGTATCCGGGGCAATTGTCCGGCGGCCAGCAACAACGGGTGGCGATTGCCCGGGCGTTAACGATGCGCCCGCAACTGATCTTGTTCGATGAGGTCACCTCAGCCCTTGACCCCGAGACCGTCGGCGAAGTGCTGACGGTGATTCGCGAACTGACGCAGGAGGGCATGACTTGTGTGCTGGTGACCCATGAAATGCGCTTTGCCGAGGAAATCAGCGATGTCGTGTACTTCACTGAAAATGGCGTGATTGTCGAGCACGGCAGCGCCGAACAGATTTTTGAACACCCTGCCAACGAGCGCACCCGGGAGTTTCTACGTCACGCCCTGGGTGCACCGGCGCGGCGTGGGCCTATCGTCAGCGACCCGTATCTGTTGACTAATCTGAGCCGCTACAGCCTGTCCGTGTAACACCGAGGAGCTACTTTATGAGTACCGATAACCGTGCTGTCGTCATCGAGGATTTCCTGCAGAAAATCCGCCTTATCAACCAGCGCGGTGTAGACCGCGAGGCACTGGAACACATCGTCACCTTGCTCGAAGACCTGGCCGAGCGCCGTGACCTGTTCAATTTCGAGCATTTCCCGGCACCTGTGCCGGGGCAGGGCAGTACCGCGTTTCGCTACCGCCTCAATGACGATGGCGATACTCCGACGTTGTACCTGAACTCGCTGTTGCCAGGCAAAAGCACCTTGGCGCACAACCATGAAACCTGGGCCATTATCAGTGCGGTTGAAGGCCAGGAAATAAACTACGTCTACCGGCGCAGCGATGAGGGGCGCGAGCCGGGCTTCACCTCTCTGCATCTGGAGCGTGAAGTGATCGTGCAGCCCGGCACTTCGATCTCGTTTCTGGGTGATGACCTGCACGGGATAAAGGTCGAGGGCGAGCAGGCGACCTTGCATTTCCATCTTTACGGCCTGCCGCTGGAGTCCCTGAACGGACGTTATGGCGTCGATGCCCAAGGGCGGATTCTCAATTACAACGCCTCGCAAATGGCCCCGTCGATCAAGGCCTACTGAACACCGACCACGGTCAATAATTCAATTTTTCAGACGGGACATTTATGAGCCAGACCCTCACACCCGGGCAGTTGCAGCAGTGGTTGTTCGACGGGCATGAAATTGCCCTGTTTGACGTACGCGAACACGGCCAGTATGGCGAAGCTCATCTGTTTTACGGGGTTAATCTGCCCTATAGCCGCCTTGAGCTGGAGGCGCGGCGGCTGGCGCCCAATCTTCAGGTACGGCTGGTGATCTACGATCAGGACGGCGGCGCCGTGGCCGCCGCTGCCGCGGGGCGTTTGCTGGCGCTGGGTTATGCGCAGGTGCACATTCTCGACGGTGGCGCCGATGGCTGGCAGGCCGCCGGGCTGCAACTGTTCGCCGGGGTGCATGTGCCGTCCAAGGCCTTTGGCGAACGGGTGGAAGAGACCAGCCATACGCCGCATATCAGCGCCCAGGAACTGGCCCGCTGGCAAGCTGGCGGTGCGCCGCTGGTGGTGCTCGATGGTCGCCCGTTCGATGAATACCGCAAAATGACCATCCCCGGTTCGATCTGCTGTCCGAACGGTGAGCTGGGCTATCGGGTGCATGATCTGGTGCCGGACGACAGCACGCCGATCGTGGTCAATTGCGCCGGTCGTACCCGCAGCATCATTGGCGCCCAGACGTTGATCAATCTGGGCCTTAAAAACCCGATCTACGCTCTGGAAAACGGCACTCAGGGCTGGTTTCTGCAAGACCTTGAACTTGAGCACGGCAGTAGCCGTCGTTATACCGATGCCGTATCAGCGCAGCGCTTGCCTGAACAGCGATTGGCAGCAGAGCAACTGGCGCAACGGGCCGGGGTGCTCAGCGTTAATGCAGCGAAGGTTGAACAGTGGGTCGCAGACGTCGGGCGTAGCCTGTTTGTGTGCGATGTGCGTACCGCCGAGGAGTTCGCGGCAGGCAGCTTGCCGGGTGCGCAACACACACCGGGCGGGCAGTTGATCCAGTCCACCGATTTGTATATCGGCGTGCGTCAGGCGCGGGTGGTGCTGGTCGATAGCGATGGCATCCGCGCACCTGTCGTCGCCAGTTGGTTGCGGCAGTTGGGGCATGAGGCTTATGTGCTGACAGGTGGGGTGAACAGCGGCCTGGTGCTGCCTGTGCTGGATGCGCCCATCGTGCAGGCCCTGCCATTGATCAGCCCGCAGGCTTTGGCCCAAGCCTTGAAGAATGACGCAGTAGCGCTGATTGACCTGCGTCCGAGCATGGCCTGGCGCAAAGCGCATATTGCCGGTTCGCGTTGGTCGACCCGCCCGCTGCTGGTAGCTGAGCCGCGTCCGTTGGTGATGATCGCGGATGATCCGCGTCTGGCGGCATTGGCGGTTCAGCAGTTACCGGATGCACAGCGTCAGCAGGTGCGACTGCTGGACGGTGGCGTTGATGCCTGGCGCGCCGCCGGTTTTAGTCTGCATGCTGATACCGGCACATTGCCTGATGCGCAGTGCATCGACTTTCTGTTTTTCACCCATGACCGCCATGCGGGCAACAAGGACGCCGCGCGTCAGTATCTGGCCTGGGAAACCGGTTTGCTGGCGCAGATGAGTGCCGCCGAGATTGCCGGTTTCAAACTGCTCCCGGCGCAGCAGAGCGGTGTACGTACCCGGTTGGTACATGCGGCACGTACCGAAAAAGGCCCGGGCGGTCGAGCGGTCAATGTGCCGGTTACACGGGTGAGCACGGTGCTGTTCGACAGCATGGCGCAGATGCGCGACGCCCGTAACCGGCGCGACAGCGAGCGCGTCCTGAGCTACGGCGCCAGGGGCAACCCCACGGCCTTCGCCCTGGAAGATCTGGTCACCGAGCTTGAGGGAGGCTATCGCACCCGGCTGTTCGGCACCGGTCTGGCCGCCATCGCGCAGACCTTTTTGGCCTACCTGCGTCCCGGCGATCATGTGTTGATTACCGACGCGGTATACGCCCCCGTGCGGCATCTGGCGCTGGAGCTGTTGGCGCCGTTTGGTATCGAGGTCAGCTACTTCGCGCCTGACGGTCACGACCTGCATGGCAAGCTGCAAGCCAATACCAGAATGGTCTACACCGAAGTACCCGGTTCGTTGTTGTACGAACTCAGCGACCTGCCAGCCATCGCCGCGCTGTGCAAGCCAAGGGGCATCCTGCTGGCCGTGGACAACACCTGGGGGTCGGGTTATTTGTATCGGCCGCTGGCGTTGGGGGCTGATATTTCGATCATGGCTCTGACCAAATACCTGTGCGGGCACAGCGACGTGATGATGGGTAGCGTGTGTACCCTGCAATCGGCCTGGCGACCGCTGATGTCGATGAGTGACACCTGCGGGACCACCGTCAGCCCGGATGACGCTTATCTGGTACTGCGTGGCGCCCGTACCCTGGCGCCGCGGCTGGAGGTGCATGAGCGCCAGGCACTGCAAATCGCCCGCTGGCTACAGGCGCAACCACAGGTGAAACAGGTTTTCCATCCGGCGTTGCCCGAGCATCCTGGCCATGCCTTGTGGAGGCGGGATTTTACCGGGAGCAACGGTCTGCTTTCGTTTGAGCTGGGTGATGTTGATGAGCGTTACGTCGAGCGTTTTATCGATGCGTTGCAGTTATTTGGGCTGGGTGCGTCGTGGGGGGGGTATGAAAGCCTGGTGATCAAGGGCGACCTCAAGGACCGCGAGAGTGCGCAGGATCGGGCATTGAACCCGGTCCTGCGGTTGCATATAGGGCTTGAGGACGTGGGAGCGTTGATTGAGGATTTGCAGCGAGGGTTTGCGGCTGCGCAGCCGAACGCAGCCTCGTTTGACTCGACAGCGGCTACAAGGATGTAGCCGCTGACGAGCCTCGGCGAGGCTGCGTTCGGCGACGAAGTCGTCGTGAAATCAGACGCTATGGTGTGCCAGCTGAATCCGGTACCGCGGCTGCGATCAATGGGAATGACGCGGTACTTCTGATCCCCGGCAACCTACCAGAAAGTCAAAGTCGCAGCCCTGGTCGGCCTGCATCACATGGTCGATATACAGTTGGCGATAACCGCCTATCAGCAATTTTTGCGGCGGTTCTATATCGGCCAGGCGCGCTGCCAGTTCTGCATCGCTGATATCCAGATGCAAGCGCCCGCTGGCGCAGTCCAGTTCAATCCAGTCACCTTCCTGCACGGCAGCCAACGGTCCGCCCGCAGCCGCTTCCGGCGCTACGTGCAACACCACGGTGCCGTACGCGGTGCCGCTCATCCGAGCGTCCGAAATACGTACCATATCGGTCACGCCCTGGGCCAGCAGTTTGGCCGGCAGGCCCATGTTGCCAACCTCAGCCATACCCGGATAACCCTTGGGCCCACAGTTTTTCATCACCAGAATTGAATCCGCCGTGACCTCCAGCTCCGGGTCGTTGATCCGCGCTTTGTACATGTCGAAGTTTTCAAACACCACGGCTTGCCCGCGATGTTTCATCAGCGCCGGGGTCGCAGCCGAAGGCTTGAGCACCGCGCCCAACGGCGCCAGGTTGCCGCGCAATACGCAAATACCGCCGTCCGCCACCAAAGGGTTTTCAATGGCGCGGATCACTTCGTCGTCGCCATAAATCGGCGAGTTCTTGACGTTTTCCCATAGGCTTTTGCCGTTGACGGTCAAGGCGTCAGGATGCGGAATCAGGTTGTTTTCGCCCAGGCGGCGCAATACCGCAGGCAGGCCGCCCGCGTAGTAGAACTCTTCCATCAGAAAACGTCCCGATGGCTGCAAGTCCACCAGGGTAGGGGTGCCACGGCCGATGCGGGTCCAGTCGTCCAGCTCCAGATCTACACCGATGCGCCCGGCGATGGCTTTCAGGTGAATCACCGCGTTGGTCGAACCACCGATGGCGGCGTTGACCCGGATCGCGTTTTCAAAAGCTTCCTTGGTCAGCACCTTGGATAGGCGCAGGTCTTCGCGCACCATCTCCACGGCCCGCATGCCGGACATGTGGGCCAGTACATAGCGACGCGAATCCACCGCCGGAATCGCCGCGTTATGCGGTAGCGAAGTACCCAGCGCTTCGGCCATGCAGGCCATGGTCGATGCCGTGCCCATGGTGTTGCAGGTGCCTGCGGAGCGCGACATGCCGGCTTCAGCCGAGAGGAATTCGTCGAGGCTGATATTCCCCGCTTTATAGGATTCGTGCATTTGCCAGACGATGGTCCCGGCGCCGATATCCTTGCCCTTGTGCTTGCCGTTAAGCATCGGCCCGCCGGTGACCACGATGGCGGGCACGTCACAGCTGGCCGCGCCCATCAGCAGGGCCGGGGTGGTTTTGTCGCAGCCGGTCAACAGCACCACGCCGTCAATCGGGTTGCCCCGGATCGCTTCTTCCACATCCATGCTCGCCAGGTTGCGGGTCAGCATGGCGGTAGGGCGCAGGTTGGATTCGCCGTTGGAGAACACCGGGAACTCCACTGGCCAGCCGCCAGCCTCGATCACGCCGCGTTTGACGTGTTCTGCGATGGTTCGAAAGTGTGCGTTGCACGGGGTCAGTTCCGACCAGGTATTGCAGATGCCGATGATTGGCTTGCCCTGAAACTGATGGTCGGGGATGCCCTGATTCTTCATCCAGCTGCGGTACATAAAGCCGTTTTTATCCGCGCTGCCAAACCATTGGGCCGAACGCAGTGGAGGGGTTTTATCAGACATGGCGGACATCTCTTATTGTATGACTAATTGGTTTTTATTGATGCAACATAACCCATATATAGTCGTTGGTGAAGAGTTGTTGGGTAAATAGTATTACTATATAGTCGCTGCAACTGAGAGCTGATCCTGGCGTTTCACGCCTGAGGCCACTCCAGAGGTGCCATAACAAAAACAATGGGAGACCGTCTCATGAGCCAGGAACTCGGGCTTATTCGTCGCATTACGCTAAAACTCATTCCGTTTCTGATCCTGCTCTATCTGATTGCCTATGTGGACCGCTCTGCGGTGGGCTTTGCCAAGCTGCATATGGGCGCAGACCTGGGCATTGGTGACGCGGCTTACGGCTTGGGCGCGGGGCTGTTCTTTATCGGTTACTTTCTGATGGAGATCCCCAGCAACCTGATGCTTGAGCGCTTCGGCGCTCGACGCTGGTTTGCCCGGATCATGATTACCTGGGGCGCCATCACCATCGGCATGGCGTTCGTACAGGGACCGCACAGCTTCTATGTGATGCGCTTTTTACTCGGTGTGGCCGAAGCGGGGTTCTTTCCAGGGGTTCTGTACTACATCACCCAATGGTTCCCGGTGCGCCATCGCGGCAAGATCCTGGGGCTGTTTATCCTCTCGCAACCTATCGCCATGATGATCACCGGGCCTGTGTCCGGCGGCCTGCTGGGCATGGACGGGGTGCTTGGCCTGCACGGCTGGCAGTGGTTGTTTATCGTGATCGGCCTGCCTGCCATCTTGCTGACCTGGCCGGTGCTGCGTTATCTGCCGGACGGCCCGCAACAGGTCAAATGGATGAGCCAGGGCGAGAAAGACTGGCTGGTAGGTGAGCTGGAAAAAGACCTGCAAGCCTACGGCCAGACTCGTCACGGCAACCCGCTGCATGCCTTGAAAGACAAGCGCGTGCTGCTGCTGGCGCTGTTTTATCTGCCAGTCACCCTAAGCATTTACGGTCTGGGCCTGTGGTTGCCGACGCTGATCAAGCAGTTTGGCGGCAGCGATCTGACCACCGGGTTTGTGTCTTCGGTGCCGTACATCTTTGGCATCATCGGCCTGTTGATTATCCCGCGCAGTTCCGACCGTCTGAATGACCGCTACGGCCATTTGGCGGCCTTATATGTGGTGGGCGCGATCGGGCTGTTTTTAAGTGCCTGGCTGACGGTGCCAGTGCTGCAACTGGCAGCCTTGTGCCTGGTGGCATTCTCGTTGTTCTCCTGTACCGCAATTTTCTGGACCTTGCCGGGGCGCTTTTTTGCTGGTGCCAGCGCGGCGGCCGGGATTGCCTTGATCAACTCGGTGGGCAACCTGGGCGGTTATATCGGTCCGTTCGTGATCGGCGCGCTCAAGGAGTACACCGGCAACCTGGCTTCGGGCTTGTACTTTCTGTCGGCAGTGATGGTGTTCGGACTGTTTCTGACCTTTGTGGTGTATCGCGTGCTTGAGCGCAAGCATGTGCTCAAACCGAATGAATTCGCGGCCAGTGCTCGCTCGGCCACTCATCTTTAAGGAGACTCAATATGCGTTTGGTACAGTTTGAATTGAATAACGGTGAGCGCCGCGTGGGTCTGGTGGATGGCGTGCTGGTACGTGAAGTACAGGATGCAACCAGTGTGCGGGATCTGGCACTGGCGGCGATTGAAGCGGGCAAGAGCCTGGCCCAGCAAGTCGATTTACAGGGGTTGGGCGCCACGCACGACTACCCGGCGCTGTTGGCCGAGTTGCGCATTCTGCCGCCACTGGATCACCCGGACCCGGCGCATATGCTGATCAGCGGCACCGGCCTGACCCATCTGGGTAGCGCTTCGGCGCGGGACAAAATGCATCAACAGGCGGGTGACGAAGCCACCCTGACCGACACCATGCGCATGTTCAAATGGGGCGTGGAGGGCGGCAAACCTGCAACCGGGCAAGCGGGCGTGCAACCGGAATGGTTTTACAAGGGCGATGGCAGCATTGTCGTGCGCCCCGGTGCGGCATTCCCGTTGCCACCGTTTGCCGAGGATGCCGGTGAAGAACCGGAAATCGGTGGCCTGTATGTGATTGGTCATGATGGTAAGCCTTACCGTTTGGGCTTCGCCGTGGGTAATGAGTTTTCCGACCATGTGATGGAGCGCAAAAATTACCTGTACCTGGCCCATTCCAAACTGCGCAGTTGCTCATTCGGCCCGGAACTGCGGGTTGGCGAGTTGCCGCAGCATCTGGCTGGCAGCAGCCGCATCGTGCGCGATGGCAAGGTGCTGTGGGAGAGCGAGTTTCTCAGCGGCGAAGCCAACATGTGCCACAGCCTGGAAAACCTTGAATATCACCACTTCAAATACAGCCAGTTCTTGCGCCCGGGCGATGTGCATATCCACTTTTTTGGCACCGCTACCTTGTCGTTTGCCGACGGCGTTCGCACGCAGCCCGGTGACCATTTTGAAATCAGCCAGACCGAATTCGGCGCGCCATTAATCAACGGTATCGCCCCGGTTGGTGCGGTGTTTGAACCAGGCACCATTGGCACTCTTTAAAGGAAACCTCGGCATGACTCAGATACTCGGTCACAACTATATCGGCGGCCAGCGCAGCGCCGAAGGCAGCATCATCGTCAAGAGTGTCGATGCGACTAGCGGTGAGAACCTGGCTGCAGATTTTTACCAGGCCACTCCCAGCGAAGTCGACCGCGCAGCCAAAGCTGCCGCCAGTGCGTACCCGACCTTTCGCGCCTTGAGCGCCGAGCGCCGCGGCGAATTTCTCGACGCCATCGCCGATGAACTGGATGCGTTGGGCGATGACTTTGTCGCCATTGTGTGCCGCGAAACAGCATTGCCTGCAGGTCGCATTCAGGGCGAGCGCGGACGTACCAGCGCACAGATGCGCCTGTTCGCCAAAGTGCTGCGCCGGGGCGATTTTTATGCGGCACGGATTGATCGGGCGTTGCCGGATCGCACGCCATTGCCTCGCCCTGACTTGCGCCAGTACCGCATTGGTCTGGGGCCGGTGGCGGTATTTGGCGCGAGTAACTTTCCGTTGGCATTTTCAACGGCCGGTGGCGATACCGCCTCGGCACTGGCGGCCGGTTGCCCGGTGGTGTTCAAGGCCCATAGCGGGCATATGGCAACCGCTGAGCTGGTAGCTGATGCATTGCTTCGCGCTGCCGAGCGCACGGGCATGCCCGCTGGTGTATTCAACATGATTTATGGCTCGGGGGTGGGCGAAGCACTGGTCAAGCATCCGGCTATTCAGGCGGTGGGCTTCACCGGTTCGCTGCACGGTGGGCGTGCCCTGTGTGATATGGCCGCGGCGCGGCCACTGCCGATTCCGGTGTTTGCCGAGATGTCGAGCATCAACCCGGTGATTATCTTGCCTCAGGCGCTGGCCGTGCGCAGTGCCAACATTGCCCGTGAACTGGCCGCTTCGGTGGTGCAAGGCTGCGGGCAGTTCTGTACCAATCCGGGGTTGGTGGTCGGTATACGTTCGGCAGCTTTCAGCGCATTTATTCAACAACTGGCCGCGCAAATCAGCGAGCAACCGGCACAGACCATGCTCAACGCCGGGACTCTGCGCAGCTATGGCAAAGGTTTGAACGCATTGCTCAAGCATGAGCGCATTGCGCATGTGGCGGGTCAGGCGCAGCTGGGCAATCAGGCCCAACCGCAGCTGTTCAAGGCGGATGTCAGCCTGCTGCTGGAAGGGGATGAGGTGTTGCAGGAAGAGGTCTTCGGGCCGACGACGGTGGTGATTGAGGTGGCGGACCAGGCCCAGCTCAATGCCGCGCTCAATGGTTTGCGTGGTCAACTTACTGCCACCCTGATCGGTGAAGAGGCGGACTTTACACAGTTCAGTGAGTTGACCGGGCTGCTGGAGCAGAAAGTCGGGCGCATTTTGCTGAATGGTTATCCGACGGGCGTCGAGGTTTGTGATTCGATGGTGCATGGCGGCCCGTATCCGGCCACCTCCGATGCCCGTGGCACCTCGGTGGGCACCTTGGCGATTGACCGTTTTCTGCGCCCGGTGTGCTTGCAGAACTACCCCGACAGCCTGCTGCCCGAGGCCTTGAAAAACGCCAACCCGCTAGGGATTCAGCGCTTGGTGGATGGCCAGTTTACTGACCGTGCGCTTGGCTGAAAAGGCCGGTATTGATCAGTCAATAAACTAAACGCAGGGCAGAGCGCACCCATCACCGGGCAATCACTTGTCACGGTTATGGGTTGCATCGCTTATTTGACCTATCATTACGCCTTTCCTACAGGTGATTGATGAATGAGCGATTCAAACCAGACCTTGCGCGCAGCCCTTGAAACCAGCGATATGCTGGTCATTGACGGGCTGCATGCCTGGGACTTTTCTCTGGATGATGTGCAATTGCTCATCAAGTGCATGGACGGTCGTGCCGAAAAACGCTGGAAGTTCACCCTTGAACAGATCGACGCCAGCGTTTTTGACGACACCCTGCAAAGCTGGACACTCGTTGGCGATTCCGGTGAACACCGTCTGGTTTGCCTCAGCGCCTTGAGTGCAAATAATGATGACGATGAAGCCGAGGTTGCTGATGAAGTTTAAGAGTCTGCCAGTGCTGATGGCGCTGAGCGTGGGCGCGATGTCGGCTCAGGCCGCGTCGAGCCAGGAAGTCGAGTTGCTGGTTGGCTCCTATACTCAGGGCACCAGCGAGGGTATTTACCGACTGCAATTTGACAGCGAAAAAGGGCGCATCACGCCTGAGCCGCTGCAAGTGTTCAAAGCGGCCAACCCTTCCTGGCTGACCTTGTCCGATGATCAACGGCGTCTGTTTGTAGTCAATGAAAACGGTCAGGGCCAGGCCGATGTTGTCGGCCGTGCCAGCAGTCTGGCTATCGACCCCCAGACCAACGAGCTGATCCTGGTCAATCAGGTCAGCACCCTGGGTGAAGAGCCGACTCATTCCAGCTTGAGCCATGACCAGCGTTACCTGTTTGTCGCCAACTACGGCGTGCACGCCGACCCGGGCGGCAGCTTGGCGGTGTTGCCGATCAATGCACAGGGCCAACTGCAACCCGTGACGCAGATGAGCAGTCATCCGGCAAGCCGGGTCAACCCCGAGCGGCAGATGTCTGCCCATGTGCATTCGGTGGTGTCCTCGCCCGACGGCAAGTTTGTTTACGCCAGTGATCTGGGGGCAGACAAGATTTTTGTTTATCACTATGACCCGGCCGCCAATCCCGAGCATCCGCTGGTAGCCGCAGACCCGGCGTTTATTGAATTGCCGGCAGGCAGCGGGCCGCGTCATCTGCTGTTTTCCAAAGACGGCAAGCACGCCTACCTGACCACAGAAATGAGTGCCCAGGTGTTTGTGTTCGACTATGCCAATGGTCAACTCAAGCAGCGTCAGGCGCTGGACCTGGCCCACGGCATGCCCGCGCAAAATCGTGCGGCCGGTGCCGTGCATGCTTCTTCAGACGGCAAGTTTTTGTACGTCAGCAACCGTGGCAAGGCCAATGAAATCCTGGTGTTTGCGATTAACCCGGGCAATGGCCAGTTGACTGAGATCCAGCGCCGCTCGGTGGAAGGCGACCACCCGCGAGAGTTTGCCTTGAGCCCCAATGGCAAGTTCCTGTTGATTGCCAACCAGATGAGCAATGCCATTGTGGTGCTGGAGCGCGACGTCAAAACCGGTAAACTGGGCAAGACCGTGCAAACCCTGGCAATGGATGCACCGTCTGACCTGAAGTTTATCAACCGCCCTTAATTCAAGGGCGTGCAGCCCTGTATCAATCGTACTGATAGACGCTAGTGCTGCAATGAATTTCTACGCGACAACCCTTGGCGTTAAGTTGGTTTCACGGCCTGAAAAGGCAAGCAAGCCAACTGAATCGTCGAGGGTTAGTGCCATGAACTTTAATCTTTTTTCCGTTATTGCGGCTTCCGCCATCTCCGCCACCGTAGCCCTGCCTGCCAGCGCTACGACCGTGGTCAGCGACAAAAAATCTTCGGCCTATACCCAAAAATATCTGCAGCAAAGCGCCAACTTCTATGCTGCGCTGGATCACAAAGCCCACTCCTGAAAAATACGAAAGCCTCGTAGCAGCTGCCGAAGGAACGAGGCTGCGTTCGGCGGCGAAGCCGTCGTAAAACCTGAGCTTACGGTATCCCAGTTAAACCGAGGGCTCAGGTTTTACAATCGCTTCGCAATCGGACGCAGCCTCGTTCCTTCGGCAGCTGCTACGGGTATTGTGTGTTTCTTTACAGCCCCACCGTATCCAGCAACTTTGCTGTCGGCGCGTCAGCCGGGCCGACCATCGCGTAGTTGTAGCCGGGGCCAGACCAGTATTGGGTCTGTAATTCCCCATCCCGTCGATTGCCCCTTGGCAGCAAACTGTTTTGTGGGCCAGGCGGGCGGATATAGAAGCTGATCTGCCGCCCTTGCTGATCTTCGTACAACACCATCGCGGCGCCGCCCTGGTCGGTGGTAAGCAGGCGACAACTGACGGGTGTAAAACCCGCGCCAGTAAGATCCGGCAAGCGTTCAGCGTGACTGAAATAGCGGTCAATCCAGCCCTGCATATCACTGCTTTGCTGGACCTTATAGTCGGCCGGCAGAAATCCCTGTTCAGCAAACATGCGATGGGCAGCGAGGGCGTCACTCATGGGCAGCACATTGCTGGCCTGGGTCAAAAGCCTGGCCTGCCAGCCACCCAAGCCACCAATGCCCACTGCAATCAGCAGCACCGCCGCACTGGCCCATTGGCGCCGGGCTTGGCGGTGCTGGCGCTGGCGAATGGCGACCGGGTCGAGGTTCGGGTTGGCAGGTTGCAGCAAGCTTTGATGCAGTGCGGTGCGCAAGGCTTGAGCGTCGCGTTGCCAGGCCTGTACCTGCGCGGCGATGTGCGGGTTGGCCAGCAAGTAGTGCTCAACCTGCTGGCGCTCTGCATCGCTGAGCGCGTGGTCGACGTAAGCGTGCAGATCGCGCTCACTGGGTGGTGTGGTGATCATTTGAGTCTCCGCAGGGCTGGGCGGTTGATTTCGCCCTCACTGAGTTGGCGCAAGGCGTTGCGCGCCCTGGACAGGCGCGACATGACGGTGCCAATGGGTACGTCGAGTATTTCGGCGACTTCCTTGTAGCTCAAACCTTCGACCGATACCCACAGCAGTAAGGCGCGTTGCTCGGGGTTCAGTTGTTCGAAAGCTTCGAGGGTTGATTGGGCAAGCACGGTGCGTTCGGTTGACGGCTGGGTGTCATCACGGCCGGTAAAAAACTCGAGCATGCGCGCATAGCGTCGGGAACGCCGATGGTTGTCGACAAACTGGCGATACAGGATGGTGAACAGCCAGGCCCGCAAATCGCCTTCGGGGCGCTTGCCGGCAACACTGCCCAGCGCCCGTTCCAGACAGGTTTGCACCAGGTCGTCGGCATTGCTGGCATGACGGGTCAACGACAATGCAAATCGTCGCAGGCGCGGGATGAGTTCGCGCAGTTGCTCATCAAATGAGGTCATGGAGGGGCCAATTGACTGGGTGGGTGCCATAAAGACGCCCGGGATCAGACGTTATTCCCCGTGGCTTGAAAAAAACAGTCAAAAAAATAAAACGTCGTCTGCGGGAATAAGCCTCGGTGGCCTGCGTCTCATAGGCTATCTACCTGACGGCCCGTGGCCCCGGAGTTATTTATGGTTGATCAATTGCCGCCTGCAAGGCCCGCCAAAACGCCGTTGAGTCCTGCCAGTGTGATGCTGCGTCTGGCAGGCATTGGCGGCGTAGTGGCCGTTATCCTCGGCGGGTTTTATTACGTCAACGGCACTCTGGACTCGCAGCGCCTGCGGCCCAAAAGCTTTATCAATGCACTGGAGCACAACAACGGCGTACACTCCGGTTACAGGCGCAATCATGCCAAGGGCATGTGCGTCGTGGGCTATTTTCAGGGCAGCGGCGATGCCCATGCGTTGTCTACGGCCCAAGTGTTCGGTGCCGGGCGTACTCCGGTGGTGGGGCGTTTTGCCTTGCCCAGCGGCAACCCGTATGCCCCCGACAGTAGTGTGCCGATCCGCAGTTTTGCGCTGCGCTTCACCCAGGCCAATGGTCAGCAATGGCGAACGGGGATGAACAGCATGCCGGTGTTCCCGGTCGGTACGCCCGAGGCGTTCTATCAGATGCTGCAAGCCGGTGCGCCAGATCCGGCCACGGGCAAGCCCGTGCCCGGTGCGATGCCGGTTTTTTTTGCGGCGCATCCCGAAACAGCGGCGTTTTTGCAGTGGGTCAAAACCGCGAAACCTTCGGCCAGCTATGCCACCGAAAGCTATAACGGGATCAATGCGTTCTATCTGGTCAACGCTGCCGGGCAGCGTCAGGCCGTGCGCTGGGGGGTGATCCCGCTAGGGCAGGACGCAGCAGGCGCTACGGCGCCAAACGATGCCGATTATCTCGAACAGGACCTGGCCAAGCGCCTGGCTGCCGGGCCCTTGAAATGGCAGCTCAACCTGACCCTGGCCGAAGCGGGCGACCCCACGGCGGATGCCAGCAAAACCTGGCCTGCAGGGCGCAAAGTGGTGAATGCAGGCACGCTGGTGCTGGAAAAAGCCGAAGCGCAGAACACCGGTGAGTGCCGCGATATCAACTACGATCCGCTGATTTTGCCCAGTGGCATCGAAGGCTCGGATGACCCCTTGCTGGCGGCACGTTCGGCGGCCTATGCCAGTTCCTATGTGCGACGTACCAGTGAAGTTGATCAACTGCCCCAGGAGTCCCGTCCATGAGCGCACCCACCTCGCATTTCGCCCCTTTGGCGCGCCTGCTGCACTGGCTGATGGCACTGATGATTATTGCCATGCTGTTTATTGGCGCGGGTATGGCGGCTTCGGTGTCCGAGCGCCATGAATGGCTGCTCAATCTGCACAAGCCGTTGGGCATCGCCATTTTGCTGTTGGTGGTGGTGCGTCTGTTTGTGCGCTTTGCCACCCGGCAACCGCCGTTGCCAGCTGACTTGCCCGCGGTTCAGGCGCTGGCGGCCAAGCTGTCTCATGTGTTGATGTATGCCTTGATGTTTGTGTTGCCGCTGGTGGGGTGGGCGATGATATCGGCTGCGGGCGATCCGGTGATGTTGAGCAGTTCATTGCAGTTGCCGGCCATATTGCCGACCAACCCGAGCACCTTTGCCGTCTTGCGCAAGGCACATACGTTCTTGGCGTATTTGCTGTTTTTTACCGTACTGGTGCACTTGGCGGCGGCGCTGTTCCACGGTTGGGTGCGTCGGGATGGGGTACTGGAGAGCATGCTCAAAGGCAAGGATTAAGCGTGAAGTCCTGTATTCGCAGCCTCGTACCTCGTCAGCGGCTATAGAGATACTTCAAGCGTGGGAGCGAGCCTGCTCGCGAAGTGATCATTCGCGAGCAGGCTCGCTCCCACAGGGGGCTTGACCTGGAACTGAGTATCTACAGGTGGTGTTTTTAGCCATCACCGAGTTAAACAACTCTGAAGCTAAAAACCGTTCCAGCCAGGCATTCAAGTGCGGGAAGGGTGACTGCGCAAACCATTCGCGATCCACATGGGCGAACTGGCGCACAAAAGGTGCCAGGGCCACATCCGCCAAGCTCAATGCGGGCCCGGCCAGGTATGGGGTGTGCGTCAACACGTCTTCGAGCCGCTGCAAAAACTCGGCACCCTGCGCCCGGTAATATTCCATTGGATATTCCGGGTAGCGGATGGCGTATTTGTAGCGGTCCAGCAGCACCTTGAACCTGCGGTCATTGTCTTCGATCAGGTGCACGCCACTCGCCTGCAACCAGTTGTCCGGGTCATGCTGGGCCAGCGCCCAGTGCATGATGTCCAGGCTTTGCTCTATCACTCGGCCATCGGCACACACCAGTACTGGCACCGTACCCTTGGGCGAGGCCGCGAGCATTTCGGCCGGTTTGGCTTTAAGGCTGACCTCGACAATCGACAGCGGCACGCCGCTGTAGCGCAAGGCCATGCGCGCACGCATGGCGTAGGGGCAGCGGCGGAAGGAATACAGCAGGTGTTCGCTCATTTCACCTCCACGGTGCTCAAACCGTTGCCTTGGCGCCGTACCTGGATCTGTACGGGGATGCGTTCGTGCATTTCCTGAACGTGGGAGATCACCCCCACCTTGCGCCCCTGGGCTTGCAAACCGTCCAATGCGTCCATCGCCAGTTGCAGCGATTCGGGATCGAGGCTGCCAAAGCCTTCGTCGATAAACAACGATTCGATTTTCAGAGTGCTGGAGGCCATCGAGGCCAAACCCAGGGCCAGGGCCAGCGATACCAGGAAGGTTTCACCGCCGGATAACGAATGCACCGAGCGCAGTTCGTCGCCCATTTCGGTGTCCATCACCAGCAGGCCGAGCATGCTACCGCCGCGCTTGAGGCGATAACGGCGCACCAGTTGGCGCAGTTGCGCGTTGGCGTGATGCACCAGCAGGTCGAGATTGTAGGCCTGGGCGATTTTGCGGAACTTGTCCCCCGTCCCCGAACCGATCAGTTCACTGAGTCGCGCCCAGCGCTGCCATTCTTCATAGGCTTGGGCGATGCGCTGGGCCAAGGCCTGATTGGCCTGCTGACGACGTTGGTCTTCACTTTGCTGCGCGCGCAATTCGGCGCATTGCTGTTCGCTGGCCGCCAGTTGTGCGTGCAGTTCATCAAGTGCGCGGCTGAGGGCCTCGGCATCCAGATTGCCATTGGCTTGCGCCTGATGTTGGGCCAGACGCTGCTCGCGTTCTTGCAGGAGCACGCGGGTTTGCTCGACGGCTTTTTCGCTGTTTTGCAGTTGCTGGCGCAGTTCGCGCACCTGTGCGTCGTCATACCCGAGTAACTGCTGCAAGCGACGGTCATCCAGTTCGCCATGTTGCGCACGCCACTGCGCGAGCAGGGCGCTGAGGTTGCCGTGTTCCTGTTGCAAGGCCTGCTGGCGTTCCTGTTCGGACTTGAGTTCGGCTGCGAGCTGCAGCAACTGGTTAGCGGTGGCCTGCACGGTTTGCTCGGCCAGGGTCTGGGCGCTGCGGGTCTGTTCGACGGCCTGCTCCAGCGTTTGCTGCCACTGTTCGGCGCTGCTGTAGTCGCCCAGCAACTGCTTGAGGCTATGCTGGCTTGCCTGTTGCTGCTCGCTCAGTTCACTGACACTGTGCTGCAGGCTGTGCAGTTCCTTGCTGCGACTGGCTTGCTGATACTGCTCACGCTCGATGCTGCTCGCCCGTTCCGCCTGTTCGGCTTGTTCGTCGCGCTGCTGATCGAGTTGTGCCACACGATCAGCCACTTGCTGGTCGAGGGCCATAAAACAGGTGGCGGCGTTATCGCGCAATGCGTCGAGAATTGCTGGGGCCAGTACGCTGGCAAACTCGTTAAGTTCATCCTCGAGGCGCTGGCTGTCGGCATTCAGGTGCAATTGCTGCTCTGCCAGTTGCTGGGTCGCGAGCTGGCTGGCTTCGGTACAGCGCTGCACTTGCTGTTGCAGGTGAGCAGCTTCTTTTTGCAGGGCGAGTAACACGTTTTGGCGCTGTTCGTCCTGGGTGATGCTGTGCTGCAACTGATTCAGGCGCAGGGTCAGCCAGGGTTCACGCTTGGCCGGGTCCTGAGCCAGCCATTGCTCATGCAGCGGATGCGCTTGAAGGCTTGGGGCAAGGGCCTGCTGCTCTTGATGGATTCGTTCTTGCTGAAGCAGAAATTCTTTCTGCTGGGCGATCAGACCGCCGACCTTTTCGCGCAGTTGGGCGAGGGTTTCCTTGAGCCCGTCGACCACTGCCCGGGCGCTGGCTTCTTCCTCTTCATCGTGGCGGGTCAGGCTTTGCAGCAAGGCTTCGGGCTGATGATACGGATGCTCGGCGCTGCCACACACCGGGCAGGGCTGGTCATCCTGCAACTGCCCGCGCAGTTCTTCGACGCTGGCGCTGCGGGCCAGGCGCTGGCGTTCCAGCAATTGGCGGGTGACCTGCAAGGTTTGCTCGGCCACTTCAAGGTCGGCCTTGGTCTGTATGCCTTGCTGGCTCAGGCGGTCGCGTTCCTGTTGCACGCTGTGTTGCTTGAGTTGCAGCTCTTGCAGGCGGCTATCGAGCACCTGCTGGCTGCTGCACAAGCGCTGCAAGTCTTCGAAGGCGCGCTGTTGCAGGCGGTTGTCCTTAAGCAGGCTGCCCAGGGTGTGGATTTGTTCGTTGACCGCATGGGGCTCGGCCCCGGCTTCCTGGAACAGGATTTCAAGGCTGTTGCGCAGCTCGCTCAGTCGTTGCGTGGCCTGCTGGGCTCGCTGCTCAAGGCCGGGTAATTCCTTGCGCCCGGTGCTGAGATTATTGCTCAGGCGCACCAACTGCTGCAGCCTTGGGCGATAGGCGTCCCAAGCGCTGGCCAGTGGCGCCAGTTGGTTGCTGTGCTCGAGTTGGGAGGCAATCTGCGCCAGGCGTTCGGTGCCTTGTTGCTGACGCTCGAGCAGGGTGTTGAGTGCCTGCTGCCCTTGACTGCAAGCCAGCTCGGCCTGCTGTTGCAGAGATTGCTGGGTGTGCAGGGCCTGGGTCAGGCGATTGAGGTTAGCCTGTTCCAGATGCGCCTGTTGGACCCGTGGCGCGCATTCGCGTTGGTGGGTTTGCGCCTGGGTTGCCGCCAGTTGCGCGCTTTGCAGTTCTGCTTCAAGTCGGGTTTGAGCCTGGCCCAGCTCGGTTTGCTGCTGCAGATGGGCACGAATTTGCTCGGTCAACGGGCTTAGCTGAGCATTCAGTTCGGCCAATCGGGCAAATTGATGACGTTGTGGCGCCAGTTGCTCCAGCAGATGCAGGGTCTGGCGCTGTTCGGTCTGGCTGTCCCACAGGGTTTGGGCCTGTTGCAGTTGCTCTGCAGCGCTGTGGCGCTGCTCTTGCAGGTCGCTCAGGGTTTTGAGCCAGGTGTGTTGCAGTTCAAGTTGCTTGAGCTGGCCTTGCTGGTCTTTTAGCTGCTGCTGCGCCTCGTTGAAGCGCTGATCCAGTTCGACGCGGGCTTGCGGCTCAAGGGGGGTGACGCCGACGGCCTGGTCCTGCAGTTGCTTGTGCGCGTCCTTGGCTTCTTTGGCCTTGTCGAATGCACGCTTGCCCAGGCGGGTGTAAAGCGCGGTATCGGTGAGTTTTTCCAGCAGCTCGCTGCGCTCGTTGTCATCGGCCTTGAGAAAGGCGCTGAACTCGCTTTGGGCCAGCATCACGGCGCGGGTGAATTGCTCGAAGTTGAGCCCCAGTCGTGCTTCCAGCTGGACTTTGTAATCGCCTTTCTGACTGGCCAGCAGTTGGTCGCTGTCCAGGTCGCGCAGGCTCTGGCGACTGGCTTGCAGCTTGCCGGTGGCCTTTTCGCGGGCGCGGTTGGCTTCCCAGCGGGCGCGGTAACGGCGCCCGTCAATGCCGACAAAATCGACTTCGGCATAGCCGTCGCCAGTACCACGGCGCAGCAGAGTGCGCGGGTCGCCGGTGGCGATTTCGCCGTCGGCATCCGGCACCTTGGCATCGCGCCCGGTATTGTTCAGCCGTGGCACAGCACCAAACAGCGCCAGGCACAGAGCATCGAGCAGAGTGCTTTTACCGGCGCCGGTGGGCCCTGTGATGGCAAACAACCCGGCACTGGCCAGCGGCTCGGCGGTGAAGTCCAGCTCAAAGGGCCCGGCCAGCGAGGCGAGGTTTTTCAGGCGAATGGCGAGGATTTTCATGGTTGTTCACCTTCCAACTGAACTTCTTGCAGCAACACGGCAAAGTCCTTGAGAGTCTGTTCATCGGCTTCACTGCCGTAGTTTTCTTGCCAGGCGCGGCTGAACAGTTCCTGGGGCGTCAGTTGGTCGAGTTCGATCAGGCGCGTGGCGTCGTCATCGCCGTTGCGGCCGCCGCTACCGGCATATTCGGCAGCAATGCGGACCAGGCGCACGGACTTGCCTTGCAGCGCAATTTCGATCTGCTGGCGCAGATCGGGCTGTGGTTCGTCGAGTTTTACCCGCACTTCGAGCCAGGGTTGGCGCTGGATATCGGCCAGCAAATCGATATCCGGCAGCTCAGCAAGCTGCGTGAGGATTTCAGCCAGGGGTAACGGGCCGATGCGTTGCAGGTTCACTGCTCGCGGGATCAGGCGTGTTTCAACGCTGACCAGGGTTTCGCCTTTGAGTGTGACGTCGAGGATCTGGTGCTGATAGCCGATCTCCGAGAAGGACAACGGGATCGGCGAGCCGCAGTAGCGGATCCGCTCTTCGTTATTGACCCGTTGCGGCTTGTGCAAATGGCCGAGGGCGACATAGCTGATGCTGGGGCCAAACAGGCTGGCGGGCAGGGCCTCGGCATTGCCGATGATCAGGCTGCGTTCGGAATCTTCCGAGATCGAGCCGCCAGCCATATGGGCGTGGCTGATGGCGATCAGGGCCTGGCCCGGCTTGCGTTTGGTGTTGGCCGCTTCGATCAGCCATTCATGGACCTGACCGATACCGCGCAAATAGTCATCGCCAAGATGCGCTCCGGTGACTTCGGCGGGCCTCAGGAAGGGCAGCGCCAGGCACCAGGCGGCGATTTCGCCACTGGCATCGGGCAAGGGAATCAGCAGGCGTTCGGCGTCGAGCTGGCCGTCGTCGAGCCACAGCACCCGGCCCAATGCATGGGTGCGCAAACGGCGCATCAAGGGCGCGGGCAGTTCGATACGCGAGCCGGAGTCGTGGTTGCCGGCAATCATCACGATGGTCAGTTTTGGCTGTTGCTCATGGGCGCTGACGATAAAGTCGTAGAGCCGTTCCTGGGCTTTGACTGGTGGGTTGACGGTGTCGAAGATATCACCGGCAATCAGCAGCACGTCAGGTTGCTCGCTGGCCAACTGGGCCAATAACCAGGTCAAAAAGCAGGCGTGTTCGAAGTCGCGTTCCTGGCCATGGAGGTTTTGCCCCAGGTGCCAGTCGGAAGTGTGAAACAAGCGCATAACAGAATCCGTTTTCAAAGGGGCTGGCAACCCGCTCGCTCAAGCGGGCACGGGTTGCCGTGAAATTATTTAGGGTAGAGCGGTGGCAGGCTGCTCGGTTCGCTGGCGGTGTCTTGCTCGCGTTCGGCGGCAGGGATGCTGCGAATCGCCTTCCACAGTTCTTCGCCTTGCCAGTATTGGCCGGTTTCGCTGTACAGCGCGCCGTTGAGGCCATCGAGGGCATCAGACAGCAACACAAAGCGCGCGGCCATGTCGGCCAGGGTTTCCGGCTGTTGCCGTGCCCAGGCATCCAGTGCCTGGCGTGTGGCGTGCGGGTCATTGGCCAGGCTGGCGCGTTTCAGGTCGTCAAGCAGGGTGCGCGGGCTGGGTCCGGTTTGCGCTGCGCGCAATATTGCCGGTTGCCAGCGCGCACGCCACCACAGGCCCAGGCTCGCCAGGGTGGTACAAGCCAGGAACAGGGTGCTGAGCTGCCAGATCCACAGCGATGACTCTTCGCTCAATGCCGTCGGCGTACCGCTGGCGGGAGTGTCCACGGCCAGGTTGGGATTGGCCGCAGCCATTAGTGTACGGGCGGGCAGGTAAGTGCGTTCCAGGTGGTCTTCATGGGTGTTCCACCACACCACTTCGACAGCGGGCAGCTCGATTTGGCCGACCCGTGTCGGCACCAGTGCTTCGCGCTCTTCGCGGCTGCCGATCAGGCCGCTTTCGGTGACTTGGTTGCTCAACTGCGGCAGATCGGGATAGCGCCGCAAGCCGTTGACGTCAGTGGCGGGCAGTGGCGGCAACTGGGCGCTGGACAGGCCCTCGGCCTTGAGGGTGAGTGTGCGGGTCAGCGACTCACCGACCAGCGTATGGTCCGGTTCGGGGTTCCAGGTTTCGCTCATGCTCAAGCTGCGCGCAGGCAGCCATGGAGCATTGGGCGGGTAGGCTTCAGGCTTGGGCAGGACATTCAGCGCGATTTCGGTCGAGGTCACATGGACCATTTTTCCAGGTTTGGGGCCTAGCGGGGCAGGGGCCGTGGCCTGCTGGCTGTCGACCTGGGTGGCGCTAAAGGTTTGAGCCGGGATCATCAGCTCGCCGCTGTGTTGCGGGTAAATCCCGTAGCGGCGCTCAATCACGCCGTGGCGTATGCCGTTGATCAGTTTTTCGTAGGTGCGCGATTCACCTAGTTGCTCGACGATGGCGTCGTCCAGGTGCAAGGGGGTCAGGTTGCTGTCGTCGTAGAGCGCTACGGAATGGTAGATGCGCAGGGTCAATAACGCTTGGGCCTGCACATAGACGCTGGGCTGGTCGAGGCTGGCTTCAATAAACACCGGGGCCAGCTCATTGTCACTGGCCACGCTTTGGGTCACGTTGAGGTTGATCGGCTGGCTGTGGTAATTGCCGATTTGCAGCGCCGGAATAACCACCGTCCCGGTTTGTTTGGGTTGCAGGGTGATGATCCAGCGGGTGGTGCCCTTGTTGTCATCGCTGATGCTGTTGAGTTGGTTGACCTGGCGCGTGCCGCGGACTTCAAACAGCCCGTCCAGCGGTGTCAGGTCCGGCTTGCCGAACAGCGTGACGTCATCGGATTCCAGGGTCAGCTCCACGGTTTCACCGGAGTTGAGCTGGTCGCGGTCAACGCTGGCGGCCAATCCCAGGGCGTGTGCGGGGAGGGTCCAGCAACACAGCAAAAGAAGCAAAACGCAGAGGCGGTTCATTTAGGCGTGTCCTGATGTAGCTGCTGTTCGTACCAGAATTTGCGTCGCAACAATTCGCTGGGGTTGTCGGGAATCTGTCTGAGCCATTGTTCCAGCGCCTGGCGCTGTTCTTCGTCGGTCTGGTTGGCCGCTGGTGCCGGCGGGCGCGTGGGCGGTTCTTCACCTGGCTCGGCCTCGGCATTCGGGGCTGTTCCCGGTGCGGGCTGCTCGTTAGCAGGCGTCTCGGTGGTGGAGCTGCTGGCCGAGCTGTTGTCTTCATTCTGCGCCGTGGTGCTGGAGGCGCCCTGCGCGCTGGTGCTGAGCGGGGTTTCAGACTCGGCAGGTGCAGGAGGGGGCTCGGGTGTTTGCTCAGCCTGGGCCTGGGCTTGCTGTTGTTCAAGCAACTGCTCGACCAAGGCCTTGTTCTGTGCGGCGGCCTGCAACTCGGGTTGCAGCTCAAGCGCCTGTTCATAGGCATCGATGGCCGCGGCCAGCTCGCCATTCATGGCCAGTGCATTGCCGCGATTATAGTGCGCGCTGGCGTTGTTGACCTCGGCAAAACGCAGCGCGGCACCGGCGTAGTCGCCCGCCTGATAGAGCGCCAGACCTTGCCAGAGCGGGTCGCTGAAGTGCTCGATGGCTTGCAGCGGCTGTTTTTGCTGCAGCAGGCGCATGCCTTGCTGGTCAGGGCGCAGCCACAGATCGGTAAAGCTCATGGCATAGCCGGGTTGGGGCGCCAGTATCAACAGCAAGGGCAGGCAGAACAGCCAGCCGCGCCGCCCAGCGCAGGCAACCAGCAGCAACAGTGGCAGCAACAGCCAGTAACCCTGGTCAGCCCAGGTATCCAGATGCAGGGTCTGGCCGTCATCGCGCAGGTGTTGAGGGCCGTCGAGCAGGCCCAGCCCGCGCAGGTCATTGTCATCCAGACGTGCCTGGCGATAGCGCCCGTCCACATCCAGGGCAAATGAGCGCAGGCTTGGGCTGTCGAGGCGCGGCAGGAGGATGGCGCCCTGATCGTCCTTGAGGAACTGCCCGTTTTCGTCAACCACCGGCGCTCCCTCGCGGCTGCCAATCCCGAGTATCAGCAACTGTGGGGTGTGGCCATTCAGCGCCTGGCGAATGCCGTTACGCTCCTGTTCGCTGAGCGAAGATGTGATCAGCAGCAAACGACCCTGGCCCAGGGCGCCCTGATCGAGCAGGGCCAGGGCCTTGGTAATCGCCAGGTCTGCGCGATGGCCCGGTTGCGGCATGATTGATGGCTTGAGGGCCTCAAGCAGGTTGCGGCTGGTGGCCAGATCATCGGACAGCGGCACCAGCGTATGGGCGCTACCGGCGTAGACGATCACCGCGGTTTGCGCATCGCTGCGGTTTTGCAGCAGGTCGTAGAGCTTGCGGCGCGCCTGCTCCAGCCGGTTGGGCGAGCTGTCGGTGGCGAGCATCTCGGGGGTCAGCTCAAGCATGACCACCAGCGGGTCGGCGGGTTTTTGTGTGGGCTGCTCAACCCGTTGCCAGCTGGGGCCGAGCAATGCCAGCACTGCCAGTAGCCAGCCGAGCCCGAGGGCAATCCACGGTAACTTGCTGTTGCGGCCATTGCCGCCGCTGAGCAGTACGCGATGGAAGGCGACCGGCAGGATCATCTGCCAGCGACCTGCGCGCTTTTCCCGGTGCCAGCGCTTCCATAGCAGCCAGCCGAGCAGCGGCAGGACCAGCAGCCATTCGGGACGAAACCAGTGTGGCCAGAGTGCGCTCATCGGCGTCTACGCAGGCGCAGGCGTTTGAGCCGTGCGCGCCAGTCAGGGTGTTGCTGCAAAAAATGCTCCTTGCTCAGCCAGCGTTGCACGGGGTTGTTGGGCCACAGTTCGCGTATCACCAGCAGTACGCTTAGCAGCAGGGCAACGGCCAATGGCCAACTGTAAAGTGCATGCGCCGGGCGCGCCTGGGTCGGCTGCTGGGCCACGGGCTCAAGTTGGTCAAGGGTGTCCTTGATGGCCGAGAGTTCACCGCCATCGCGGGCACGGAAATATTGGCCACCGGTTATTTTGGCGATTTCTTCGAGGGCCGGTTCATCAAGATCGACCCCTGGGTTGATGCTGAACATGCCCTTGCTGCTGCTTTCCTGCGGGTCGGCGCCAATCCCGATCGGATAGATTTTTATGCCTTCATCGCCAGCCAGACGTGCTGCCGTCAACGGGTCGATCTGGCCGCCGTTGTTGGCGCCGTCGGTGATCAAAATCAGCACCCGGCTCTGTGCCGGGCGTTGGCGCAAGCGCTTGAGCGCCAGGCCAATGGCGTCGCCGATGGCAGTGTTTTTACCGGCAATGCCGATCCGCGCTTCGTTGAGCCAGGTGTGAACGGTGTGGCGGTCGAAAGTCAGTGGCGCTTGCAGGTAAGCCTGGCTACCGAACAGGATCAGCCCGACGCGGTCGCCTTCACGGTTTTCCAGAAAGTCCCCGAGCAGGCTTTTGACCAGGTCGAGGCGGCTGACGTCTTCGCCCTGCCATTGCATATCCGGGTAGTCCATCGAGCCCGATACATCCACCGCCACCAGCAAATCACGGCCACTGGCGGCTATCGGCAGCGGCTCACCCAGCCACTGTGGGCGGGCGGCTGCCGTCAACAGCAGTAGCCATAGCAGCACATAGGGAATTTGCTGGCGCCAGGAGGGCATGCTGGCTCGTGCCTTGCGTTGCACCAGTTGCTCGAGGTCGCCGAGAAAGCTGACCTGCAGCGCCGCTTCGCCGCTGTCGGCAGGCGGCAGCACCAGGCGCATCAGCCAGGGCAGAGGCAGCAGGGCGAAGAGCCACGGCCAGGCAAATTCAAACATGTTTGCGAATCCAGGTTTCCACCGCCTGATTAAGCCCGGCGATGGCTTTGTCATCGAGCTTGCATTCGGGCTTGTAGGCACCTTCAACCAGCACCATCCAGCGGGTCAACCCGGCTGCAGGGCAGCGGTTATCGAGGAAGGCCAGCCACTTGCGGCCATTGAGCGTATGGCTCTGGCTGTACGGGTAGTGGTTGCGGCACAGGCGTTTGAGCAGGCCGTTAAGCTGTTGCAGCCAGGCACCGGCGGGCGCGCCGTCGTAGGGCTTTTGAAAGCGTGCCAGTTCTTCGAGGGCCGCCAGGCGAACCGGGTCCAGTGGTTGCTCGGTGCGACCTGGCTGGCGTTTGGCGGGCAGGTAGCGGCGCAGCCACCACAGCCCCCAACCCAGCGCGGGCAGCACAATCAGCAGCACCCACCAGCCTGGTGCTGGCGGCCACAGGCCAATCGCCGGGGGCGTGATCAGGGGTTGCAGCTGTTCGAGTTCTTTCATGAGGCTTTGCCGGGACGCTTGGCGTTCAGGTATTCGCGCAGTTGTTCGATCATTTCACTTTGGGTGCTCAGCGGCATAAGCAACACCCGTAGTTTTTGCGCCAGCAGTTCCCAGCGGGCGATCCGGGCTTCGGCCTGGGCGCGGTAGGCCTGACGCAAATCATAGTTGAGCGTATCGAGTTCCAGCTGGGCGCCGCGCTCGGCAAAGCGTAACAGCCCGGCAGCGGGGAGGGCGTGGTCCAGCGGGTCGGACAGCGGCAGGAGAATCAGGTCGCAGTGGCGCGACAGCAGGCTCAATTGCTGCTCGGCGGCGTCGGTGAGTGCGCGTTCATCGCAGATCACGATCACCAGGCTGCCGGGGCGCAGTACTTCACGGGCGCGGATCAGCGCCATGCCCAGGGCATCGCGGTCCGATTGCACCTCGGTGTGCAATGACTGATTGACCCGCACCAGCCGGTTAAGCAACTGCAGCAGGCTTTGCTTGCTGCGTCTGGGTTTGATTTCGTAGTGTTCGTGGTCGCCAAACACCAGCCCGCCGACGCGGTCGTTGTGCCCCAGTGCGGCCCAGCCAATCAGGCTGGCGGCCTGGGCGGCAAGCACTGATTTGAACATCAGCCCCGAGCCGAAAAACAGCCGTCGGCTTTGTTCTGCGAGGATGAAAATCGGCCGCTCGCGTTCCTCATGGAACATCTTGGTGTGCGGCTCCTGGGTGCGTGCCGTAACGCGCCAGTCGATGGTGCGTACATCGTCACCGGCCTGATAGACCCGTACCTGGTCGAAGTCGACTCCGCGCCCGCGCAATTTCGAGTGATGCAACCCCACCAGCGGGCTGCGCTGGCTGGGGGAGGAGAACAGTTGCACTTCGCGCACCCGATGGCGCATCTCGATCAGCTCGGCGAGGGTGACGCGGATTCCGGGTTCGGCGGGCAGAGGGTTGTTCATCGGTCAGGCAACGGCAACGACGTCGAGGATGCGCTGCACCACGCGGTCCTGGTCGATACCGGCGGCTTCGGCTTCGAACGACAGGATGATGCGGTGACGCAACACGTCAAACAGCACGGCCTGGATGTCTTCGGGGCTGACGAAGTCGCGCCCGGCCAGCCAGGCGTGGGCCCGCGCGCAACGATCCAGCGCAATTGAGCCTCGAGGGCTGGCGCCGTAGGCGATCCAGTCGGCCATCTCGGGGTCGAACTTGCCTGGGGTACGGGTCGCCATCACCAGTTGCACCAGGTATTCCTCCACGGCATCGGCCATGTACAGCCCGAGGATTTCCTTGCGTGCGGCAAAAATCGCCTGCTGGCTGACCCTGCGCTCGGGCTTGGTTTCGCCGTTGAGGGCTTCGCCACGGGCCTGTTGCAGGATGCGCCGTTCGACGGCAGCGTCCGGGAAGCCGATTTTGACATGCATCAGAAAGCGGTCGAGCTGGGCTTCGGGCAACGGGTAGGTGCCTTCCTGCTCGATGGGGTTTTGCGTGGCCATCACCAGAAACAGCGGTGATAGCTCGTACGTGCTGCGCCCGACACTGACCTGGCGCTCGGCCATGGCTTCAAGCAAGGCGGATTGCACCTTGGCCGGGGCACGGTTGATTTCGTCCGCCAGCACCAGGTTGTGGAAGATTGGGCCTTGCTGAAACACGAAACTGCCGGTTTCGGGGCGATAGATCTCGGTACCGGTGATGTCGGCGGGCAGCAGATCGGGGGTGAACTGAATTCGATGGAACTGCGCTTCAATGCCTTCAGCCAGTTCTTTGATGGCCTTGGTCTTGGCCAGACCTGGTGCGCCTTCGACGAGCATATGGCCGTCAGCGAGCAACGCGATCAGCAAGCGGTCGATGAGTTTTTCCTGACCGAGGATCTGCGTTGAGAGAAAGGTTCGCAGCGCAAGCAGCGCTTCACGATGTTCCATCGATGACTGTTCCTGAAAAGGACACCGGCGGCGCAAGAGTTACGCCGGGGCTGGGGGCGTTACTTTAATCCATTGAGGGTGCTGCGGACTAATGGCGGGGGGGCTTTTTATGGAAAAATCTGAAATGCGCAGGGTTGTTGAGAATGGTGCTCATCTGTATGGGGTTTGGGAGGTGTGAAAGCTGACGGGCATCCCGTAGCAGCTGCCGAAGGAACGAGGCTGCGTTCGGCGACGCAGTCGTCGTAAAACCTGAGTACTCAATATCGCTGACACACCGAGGCGCCTGATTTGCGACGACTGCGTCGCCGAACGCAGCCTTCGTTCCTCGGCAGCTGCTACGCAGGCAGGTCCGCCTGAAAATGCTCCGTCAACAGCGCCGCAAAGGCATCTCGCGGCCCGTGCAGGCCGGTTTCGCTGTGCCAGAAAAACAGGTTGGGCATGGGCGCCAGTTCGGCAAAGCGATAGGTGGTCAGGTGCGCGGTCCCGCCAAAGCGCTGCAGGATGCTCTCCGGCACCAGTGCCAGGCCTGCGCCTGCGCTGACGCAACCAATAATGCTGCCCCAGTTGGCGTAATCGACGCTGTTGATTTGCAGGCGGTGCTCCGCCACCCAGTTCTCCAGTGCCGCACGGTACGGGCAACCCACAGGCCACATGAACACGGTGTGTTGATGCACATCGCCCAGTTGTGCGAGCGGCTCAAGTTCGGGGCTGGCAATCAACACCAGTTGTTCGTGATACAGCGTTGTTTTGGACAGTTTGGGCAGGTTGATCTGGCCTGCGACCAGTACGCCGTCAAGGCGGTGGTGTTTTACGTCTTCAAGCAATTGCTGCGACTTGCCTGTCACCAGTTCCAGCGATACCTGCGGGTAGCGCTGATGAAATATCGCCAGTAAGGGTGGTAGTCGGGCCGTGGCGCAAGACTCGATAGCACCGATGCGCAGCTTGCCGGTGGGCACGGCGTGGGGCGTTACGGCGCGTTTGGCCTGATCGACCAAGGCCAGGATCTGTTCGCTGTAACCCAGAAACACCTGGCCCGCCGCACTGATGCACAGCCCCCGACCTGCGCGGGTAAACAGCGCAGTCCCCAACTCGCTTTCGAGCTGTTTGATACGGGTGGTGATGTTGGACGGCACGCAATGCAACTGCCGGGCGGCTAGTGCAATGCTGCCGCACTCTGCCACGGCCTTGACCATGCGCAACTGGCTGAGCTCCATTGTTCACTCCTGATGAATTCTGGGCTCTTTATATCTCACTTGTGGCCGCTTGCGAGCGCGATAAACACTGCTCGCTACTTCATTCGGGTGTACAGGTCGTCAACGTGTCGTTTTCTCTCAAGCTTGTCGCGGCCATGGCCGCCGTTGTGCTGTGTTGGGCATATTCACCGATCGGCATTCATATTGGCCTGGAGAGCTATACACCGGGGCATCTGGCTTTGCTCCGGTTTCTGATTGCATCGGCCTTTATGGCTGTAATTGCGCTGTTTGCCGGGATTGGCCTGCCCCGGCTGCGTGATGTGCCATGGCTGATGTTGCTGGGTTTTTTTCCGGTGGTGTTGCATCACGTGGTGTTGAATATGGGCCAGCGCTGGGTCAGCCCGGGTGCTTCGAGTGTACTGGCGCAGACGGCGCCGTTGTTCAGCACACTAATTGCCGCCATTTTTCTCAAGGAATCGGTGAGCCGCTGGCGCTGGCTATGGGTGGCGGTGGGGCTGGTTGGTGTGGTGCTGGTGATCTGGGCGGACAAGGGTGTTGGTGAGTTTCGCCCTCAAGGGTTACTGCTGCTAGTGGCCGCGCTGTCGTGGAGCATCTACTTCGCCTTGCAAAAGCACTATGGCAATCGCTATAGCCCGCTGACCATCGTCTGTTACATGGTCTGGGCCGGGACGCTGATGTTGTGTGCCTATTGGCCTGGGCTTGTAGATGAAGTGCGCAATGCTCCGGCTCGAGTCAATTGGGCGATATTGCTGCTAGGTCTGTTCCCCAGTGCCCTGGCGTATCTGTTGTGGGCCTATGTGCTGGCGCATACCGAGGTCAGCCGTTCGGTAGGGGTGATGTATCTGATCCCGCCGGTGGCCATGGTGATGGCGGCGGTTGTTCTGGGCAGCCCCGTCTCGGCCGGAGTGGTTGTGGGAGCTGCAATCGTGGTGGGTAGCGTGATTGTGATGAGTCGGCTCAAGGGCTAAAAGTAAAACGCTCTTGCGTTCTGCCACAGGGCCCTGCGCGCGCCGTCTTCACCCAGGGCATCAATCAACAGTGGGATGTCGTTGTCGGCAAAGGGGCGGGGAGCACGGGTTGACGGCAGGTCGGTGCCAAACATCAGGACGTTGGGGTTGGCGCTATGGATCTGTTGCAACACGTGCGGTACGGCAAAGTCGACCCGACCAAAGCCACAGGCCTTGACGCGTACGCCGTGCTCGGCCAAACGCAGCAGGCAGGGCAGGCCTTCATGGCTTAACCCCAGATGGTCGATGCTCAACGCAGGCAAGCGTCGCAGGCGGGTTTCTATGGCCTCCAGCTCGCGTGAATCGATATACAGCTCCGAGTGCCAGCCCACCTGCTCATATACGCGCCTGGCCAATGTTTCGAGTTGATCGAGTTGCTCTGAGCCACCGCGCTTGAGGTTAAAACGCAGGGCGCGTACGCCGTGCTGGTGCAGGGTTTGCAACTCGGCGTCGGTGACACTGGCAGGAAGTTGCGTGACCCCCACAAAGCCTGGCCCCAGCCGCTTCAAGGCAGCGATCAGGTAAGTCTGATCAAAGCCTTGAAATGAGCCGGAAACCACGGCGCCACCGACGATGCCCAGCGGTTCTGCCCGCGACAGGTAATCATCGACACTGAAAAAGTCGGGTAGATAGCCATTGTTGGGAATCAACGGGTAAGCGCTGTCGATGATATGGCAGTGGGCATCGAAGATCGGGGGCATGGCGGTGCTACCTGTGAACTTCAGTGGAGGTGCATAACTGTGGGAGCGAGCTTGCTCGCGATGGTATTAGTGCAGTGTGCCAGATACACCGCTTCGCCTGCATCGCGAGCAAGCTCGCTCCCACAATGGTCCCTGCAAGGCTCGAGAGTTAATTCAGCTCGCTGATATAGGTGCCGGTGCCTTTGAGGATGTTCTGCAAGGTCTCTTCGACTTCGGCCAGGTCTGCGGCCGCGGTGTTGTGAAGGATTTCCAGATGGTCGTCGCCCTTGAGCACGTCAGCATCGCCAGCGCTGATTTCAATCAGCAGGCGGGTCGGGCTCAAGGTGACTTTGATCCCGTCCAGTGTCGAGGGCTCGTCTTCAAGGGTGATTTCCAGCTCGTCTTCGTCCGGGTAACGGGTCATCAGGAACATTTCGCCCTGATCCGTGTGGCAGCACAGCATGGCCATGTTGTCTTCTTCGTCATCGCACGGGTTGGCGAGCAGGTGGTCGGTGGTCATTTGCATGGGAAATTCCTGGCGCTCTGGGCGCGGGTAGGTCGAACAGAAGCCAATTTTGCCAGCCTGAACCGATTTGTGCTGGTTTGAATGGTGCAATGGGCTAAAAGCTCAGTCTTTTCTAATATGCGCTACAGAAACTACTGGGCTTTTATGAAGGTTTTTCGCGTGTGAATGCTAGGGTTGTTCAGTAACCGCGCTTGAGGTTGCGTGCCGATGACCGAATATGTCGCCGCACCGTAAGCAGGCTGTACGGCTCAATCGTTAAGCTGCGCGGTGATAGTTATCTCTAAAGGCACAGCCTGTTTATCCGGCAGTCGTTTTTGTAGATACCCATCCTGGAACGTGAATGTGACCCGCGGGTCACGGCCAGCTTCACCTCCCTGTCATGCTGTGTTTTGCAGGTGAATTGCCAAGTCCGGCCTTGCACAGTATTGGCAGCTCCCCACGCGGGAATAACACGCGACGCTTCTCTCAATAACAAGCCCAAGCGGAGTACCACAGATGGCGTTCTTCACCGCAGCCAGCAAAGCCGACTTCCAGCATCAACTGCAAGCAGCACTGGCGCAGCACATCAGTGAACAGGCACTGCCACAAGTGGCGCTGTTCGCTGAGCAATTCTTCGGCATCATTTCTCTGGATGAACTCACTCAACGTCGGATGTCCGACCTGGCAGGCTGCACGCTGTCGGCCTGGCGTTTGCTGGAGCGTTTCGACCCGGCCCAGCCGCAAGTGCGGGTCTTTAACCCTGATTACGAACGTCACGGCTGGCAGTCGACGCACACTGCGGTCGAAGTACTGCATCACGACCTGCCGTTCCTGGTGGACTCGGTGCGTACCGAGCTGAACCGTCGCGGTTACAGCATCCACACCCTGCAAACCACGGTATTGAGCGTACGCCGTGGCAGCAAGGGCGAGTTGCTGGAAATCCTGCCCAAGGGCACTACCGGTGAAGGCATCTCGCAAGAGTCGCTGATGTATCTGGAAATCGATCGCTGCGCCAATGCCGCTGAACTGAATGTGCTGAGCAAGGAACTGGAGCAGGTTCTGGGCGAAGTGCGTATTGCCGTGGCTGATTTTGAGCCAATGAAGGCCAAGGTTCAGGAGTTGCTGGCGAGTGTCGACAACTGCCAGTACGTGGTTGATGCCGGTGAAAAGGCCGAGGTCAAGAGCTTCCTGGAATGGCTGGTGGGTAACCACTTCACCTTCCTGGGCTACGAAGAATTTGTGGTACGTGACGAGGCAGATGGCGGGCATATCGAATATGACGCCGACTCTTTCCTCGGTCTGACCAAGCTGCTGCGCTCCGGCCTGACCGCCGAAGACTTGCGGATTGAAGATTACGCCGTCAGCTACCTGCGCATGCCGACCCTGCTGTCGTTTGCCAAGGCTGCGCACCCAAGCCGCGTGCATCGCCCGGCTTACCCTGACTATGTGTCGATCCGTCAGATCGATGCCGACGGCAAGGTGATCAAGGAATGCCGCTTTATGGGCCTGTATACCTCTTCGGTGTACGGCGAAAGCGTGCGGGAAATCCCTTATATCCGTCGCAAGGTTGCGGAGATCGAGCGCCGCTCCGGCTTCCAGCCCAAGGCTCACCTGGGCAAGGAACTGGCTCAGGTAGTTGAAGTACTGCCCCGCGATGACCTGTTCCAGACACCTGTGGATGAGCTGTTCACCACCGTGATGTCGATTGTACAAATCCAGGAGCGCAACAAGATTCGCGTGTTCCTGCGTAAAGACCCGTATGGCCGTTTCTGCTACTGCCTGGCTTACGTGCCGCGTGATGTGTACTCCACCGAAGTTCGGCAGAAAATCCAGCAGGTGCTGATGGAGCGTCTGCAAGCGTCGGATTGCGAGTTCTGGACCTTCTTCTCTGAGTCGGTGCTGGCCCGTGTGCAGCTGATTCTGCGGGTTGATCCGAAAAACCGGATCGATATCGACCCGCTGTTGCTGGAAAAAGAAGTGATCCAGGCCTGTCGCAGCTGGCAGGACGACTACGCCAGCTTGGTGGTTGAAAGCTTCGGCGAGGCCAATGGCACCAAAGTGCTGGCGGACTTCCCCAAGGGCTTCCCGGCAGGTTACCGCGAGCGTTTTGCCGCGCACTCAGCCGTGGTCGACATGCAGCACCTGATGAGCCTCAGCGAGAAAAACCCGCTGGTGATGAGCTTCTATCAGCCGCTGGGCCAGAGTGCCGGTCAGGAGCTGCATTGCAAGCTGTATCACGCTGATACACCGCTGGCGCTGTCGGACGTGCTGCCGATTCTGGAAAATCTTGGCCTGCGCGTACTGGGCGAGTTCCCGTACCGTCTGCGTCATGCCAATGGTCGTGAGTTCTGGATTCATGACTTCGCCTTTACTGCTGGCGAAGGCTTGAATCTGGATATCCAGCAACTCAACGACACGCTGCAGGATGCATTCGTGCATATCGTCAGCGGCGACGCCGAGAACGATGCCTTCAATCGCCTGGTACTGACTGCCGGTTTGCCGTGGCGTGATGTGGCGTTGCTGCGTGCTTACGCCCGTTACCTGAAGCAGATCCGCCTGGGCTTTGACCTGGGTTATATCGCCAGCACCCTGAACAACCACACCGACATCGCCCGCGAGTTGACCCGGTTGTTCAAGACCCGTTTCTATCTGGCGCGCAAACTGACGGCCGAAGACCTGGAAGACAAGCAACTGCGTCTGGAGCAGGCGATTCTGACGGCACTGGACGATGTTCAGGTGCTCAACGAAGACCGCATCCTGCGTCGTTACCTGGACCTGATCAAAGCCACTCTGCGCACCAACTTCTACCAGCCGGATGCCAACGGTCATAACCGTTCGTACTTCAGCTTCAAGTTCAATCCGCACCTGATTCCAGAGCTGCCAAAACCTGTACCGAAATTTGAAATCTTCGTGTACTCGCCTCGGGTCGAAGGCGTGCACTTGCGCTTCGGTAACGTGGCGCGTGGCGGCTTGCGCTGGTCGGACCGTGAAGAAGACTTCCGTACCGAAGTGCTGGGCCTGGTAAAAGCCCAGCAAGTGAAGAACTCGGTCATCGTGCCGGTGGGCGCCAAGGGCGGTTTCGTGCCGCGTCGCCTGCCATTGGGTGGCGGCCGTGACGAGATCCAGGCTGAGGCGATTGCTTGCTACCGGATCTTTATTTCCGGCCTGCTGGACATCACCGATAACCTCAAGGACGGCGCACTGGTGCCGCCATTGAACGTCGTTCGTCACGACGATGATGACCCGTACCTGGTGGTTGCCGCCGACAAGGGCACTGCAACGTTCTCCGACATCGCCAACGGCATCGCCATCGATTACGGCTTCTGGCTGGGTGATGCGTTCGCGTCGGGCGGCTCGGCCGGTTATGACCATAAAAAAATGGGCATTACCGCCAAGGGCGCCTGGGTCGGCGTGCAGCGCCACTTCAAAGAGCGCGGGATCAACGTTCAGCAAGACAGCATCAGCGTGGTCGGTGTCGGTGATATGGCCGGTGACGTGTTCGGTAACGGCTTGTTGATGTCCGACAAGCTGCAACTGGTCGCGGCTTTCAACCATCTGCATATCTTTATCGATCCGAACCCGGAGCCTGCGAACAGCTTCGTTGAGCGTCAGCGCCTGTTCGACCTGCCGCGTTCGGCTTGGTCGGATTACGACACCAGCATCATGTCTGCGGGCGGCGGTATCTTCTCCCGTAGCGCGAAAAGCATCGCTATCTCGCCCGAGATGAAAGAGCGCTTCGCAATCAGTGCCGACAAGTTGACCCCGACCGAACTGCTCAACGCCTTGCTCAAGGCGCCAGTAGATCTGCTGTGGAACGGCGGTATCGGTACTTACGTCAAAGCCAGCAGCGAAAGCCACGCCGATGTTGGCGACAAGGCCAATGATGCGTTGCGCGTCAATGGCAACGAATTGCGCTGCAAGGTAGTGGGCGAGGGCGGCAACCTGGGCATGACCCAGTTGGGTCGTGTCGAGTTCAACCTTAATGGCGGTGGCTCCAACACCGACTTTATCGACAACGCTGGCGGCGTGGACTGCTCTGACCACGAAGTGAATATCAAAATCCTGCTCAATGAAGTGGTGCAGGCTGGCGATATGACCGAGAAGCAGCGCAACCAGTTGCTGGGCAGCATGACCGACGAAGTGGGCGGTCTGGTGCTGGGCAACAACTACAAGCAGACCCAGGCCATCTCGCTGGCGGCCCGTCGTGCCTATGAGCGGATTGCCGAATACAAGCGCCTGATGAACGATCTGGAAGCCCGTGGCAAGCTGGACCGTGCCATTGAGTTCCTGCCGTCAGAAGAGCAGCTCAACGAACGTGTCGCGGCCGGTCATGGCCTGACACGTGCCGAGCTGTCGGTGCTGATCTCGTACAGCAAGATCGACCTCAAGGAGGCCTTGCTCAACTCCCAGGTGCCGGACGACGTCTACCTGACCCGCGACATGGAAACCGCGTTTCCGCCGATGCTGGTCAGCAAGTTTGCCGAAGCCATGCGTCGTCACCGTCTGAAGCGCGAAATCGTCAGCACCCAGATTGCCAACGA
Organism: Pseudomonas fragi; assembly: GCF_025426255.1. Taxonomy (GTDB): domain Bacteria; phylum Pseudomonadota; class Gammaproteobacteria; order Pseudomonadales; family Pseudomonadaceae; genus Aquipseudomonas; species Aquipseudomonas kulmbachensis. The sequence continues at coordinate 2,263,247 of NZ_CP104861.1, forward strand.
TCTGGTCAACCACATGGGCATTACCTTTGTCGAGCGCTTGAAAGAGTCGACCGGCATGAGTGCAGCCAACGTGGCTGGTGCTTACGTGATCGTGCGCGATATTTTTCACCTCCCGCACTGGTTCCGTCAGATCGAAGCGCTGGACTATCAGGTGCCGGCTGAAATCCAGCTGGCGCTGATGGATGAGCTGATGCGTCTGGGTCGCCGTGCTACACGCTGGTTCCTGCGCAGCCGTCGCAACGAATTGGACGCGGCGCGCGATGTGGCGCACTTCGGTCCGCATCTGGCAGCGTTGGGCCTCAAGCTCGACGAATTGCTGGAAGGTCCTACCCGCGAAGGCTGGCAGACCCGCTACCAGGCGTACGTCGAGGCTGGAGTGCCGGAGTTGCTGGCGCGGATGGTGGCCGGTACTACGCACCTGTACACCTTGCTGCCGATCATCGAAGCGTCGGATGTGACCGGTCAAAATGCCGCTGATGTGGCCAAGGCGTACTTCGCCGTTGGCAGCGCACTGGACCTGACCTGGTACCTGCAGCAGATCAGCAACTTGCCGGTTGAAAACAACTGGCAGGCGCTGGCCCGCGAAGCGTTCCGCGACGATATCGACTGGCAGCAGCGTGCAATTACCGTCTCGGTATTGCAGATGACGGATGCTGGCGAAAGTATCGAAGCGCGCCTGGCGCTGTGGCTTGAGCAGAATAACTCGATGGTTGAGCGCTGGCGCGCGATGCTGGTCGATCTGCGGGCTGCAACCGGCAACGACTACGCGATGTACGCGGTGGCCAACCGCGAGCTGCTTGACCTGGCGTTGAGCGGTCAATCAGGGCTCTGACAGCCTGAGTAGCAAAACGAAGCCCCGGCTCATGTGAAGTGAGTCGGGGCTTTTTTGCAATTGATCAACTGTGGGAGCGAGTGTATGGGCTGTAGCGGGCAGGTCAGATCCCGATATTACCCAGGGTTTGCACGATATTGCGCAGCGTCACGGCCAGGGTAGGGTGCTCGACCTCGAAGCGTTCTACCGCGAGGTTGACGCTGTCGGCGAGGCTGGAATCGTTGGTGGCCTTTTCGATGTCGATCTGAGCCTGGATTTGGGTTGAGAGCTGGTTCAAATGATCACGCTCTTCTTGGGTGAGCGGTGGATTCTGTTCCAGTTGCTCGCGCAGGGTGTCGAGTTGTTCTTGCAGTTCGCGGGCAGGCATAGCATTCATCCTTTATTGATAGGCTCTGATGTAGACCTTGGCAGTGAACAAAAGGTCTGCAAGTGAACTTCTAGATTAATCCACTCGTGTCCAGAGTGCATGATCTCTATCAAAATCACTTGGGTACATTGCCCAGCGGGATAAAAGAATTGCGGAGGGCGGAACGTCTATCGTTAATACAAGTCTGTTTTGAGGCTTGCTTGGGGGCTGCCTAAAACAGATTTACCGTTATACTACGGGCCTGACTCAGGGCATAGCGCCCAAGTATCAAGTAACTTCAGGGAGTTTTGCTATGCGCTGGACCGATCGTCTTGCTCAATTATGTGTCTGTGCCGGTGTGGCCATGCTGCCATTTGCTGCCAATGCAGCCTCCGAAGATGACCCGTGGGAAGGGGTCAACCGTGTGGTTTTCAAATTCAACGACACGATTGATACCTACGCCTTGAAGCCGCTTGCTCAAGGCTATCAGTACATCACTCCGCAATTTTTGGAGGATGGCATCCACAACATGTACCGCAATATCGGTGATATTCGAAACCTGGCCAACGATGTCTTGCAAGCCAAGCCTCACGCCGCCGGTGTAGACACCGCTCGTTTGTTGCTCAATACCACCCTGGGTGTAGCCGGTTTCTTTGACCTGGGCACCAAAATGGGCCTGCATCGCAACAGCGAAGACTTCGGTCAGACCTTGGGCCGTTGGGGCGTTGAAAGCGGTCCTTACGTCGTGCTGCCGTTACTGGGCCCGAGCACCGTGCGTGATGCGGTCGGCATTTACCCTGACTCCTTCACCGAACCGTACCGCTACATCAATGATATCCCGGCACGTAACATGACCATCGGCATGGACTTGATCGATACCCGCGCCAGCTTGTTGTCGGCCGAAAAACTGATCACCGGCGACAAGTACATCTTTATCCGCAATGCGTATCTGCAAAACCGCGAATTCAAAGTCAAGGACGGGCAGGTTGTCGACGACTTTTAAGTCGCTCGGCGTGTGCGCAAAAAACGGCCCGGGTGGCCGTTTTTTGCATTGTTGCAGATGAGAAATAGTCTGCTTTAGAACACTTCTGACCTTGGTTTTAGTTGCCGTATTCGTGGTTCTTATAACCCGCGGGAATTTAACGTGACGAACACCTCAAGCCACCATCGGCCTGAGCTTGAAACCCCCCGCGGATGGGAGTACCGTCTGCGCCTTACACGGGCACCTTTGTAGGATCGAGCAACACAGTCGATTTGAATCAGGGATGTTCACAAGCCAATTCAGTCGCTGAGCTCGACGTAATCGAGCCTCCACGACAACCTAATTCTGGCGCCGTTTGCCCACATGCAAAAAACCAGTGCCACGCTGCTGATCATTGATGACGACGACGTAGTGCGCGCCAGCCTGGCGGCCTACTTGGAAGACAGCGGCTTCAGCGTCCTTCAGGCCAGTAATGGCTTGCAAGGCCTTCAGGTGTTCGAGCTAGAGCAGCCAGATTTAATCATCTGTGACCTGCGCATGCCGCAAATGAGTGGTCTGGAGCTGATTCGCCAGGTCACCCTGCGCTCGTCGCAAACGCCTGTGATCGTCATCTCGGGCGCAGGTGTGATGAGTGATGTGGTCGAGGCGTTGCGTCTTGGCGCTGCCGACTATCTGATCAAGCCGCTCGAAGATCTCGCCGTTCTGGAGCACTCCGTACACCGGGCGCTGGATCGTGCGCGTTTAGTACTTGAGAATCAGCGTTATCGCGACAAGCTTGAGTCTGCCAACCGCGAGCTCGAGGCCAGCCTGCATTTACTGCAGGAAGACCAGAACGCGGGCAGGCAGGTGCAGATGAACATGCTGCCGGTCAGCCCTTGGTCTATTGATGAATTCAACTTCGCTCATCAGATCATTCCGTCGCTGTACCTGTCCGGTGATTTTGTTGACTACTTCCGAGTCGACGAGCGTCGGGTAGCGTTCTATCTGGCTGACGTTTCCGGTCACGGCGCGTCTTCAGCGTTTGTCACGGTGCTGCTCAAGTTCATGACCACACGCCTGCTGTTTGAATCCAAGCGCAATGGCAGCCTGCCGGAGTTCAAGCCTTCCGAAGTGCTTGGGCACATCAACCGTGGCCTGATCAACTGCAAGCTGGGCAAGCACGTAACCATGGTGGGTGGGGTGATTGATGAAGAAACCGGCTTGCTGACCTACAGCATTGGCGGACACCTGCCACTGCCGGTGCTCTACACTCCTGACAGCGTTAGTTATCTCGAAGGGCGAGGGCTGCCCGTTGGCTTGTTCAACGAAGCCACGTACGAGGATCATGTGCTGAAACTGCCTGAAACCTTCAGCCTTACGCTGATGTCAGACGGGATACTGGATCTTTTGACCGAGCCTACGCTCAAAGAGAAAGAAGCTGCTTTACCGCAATTGGTGAAAACAGCAGGCGGCAGCCTGGATGGTCTGCGCCAGGTTTTTGGATTAGCTACGCTAGGGGAGATGCCGGATGATATCGCCTTGTTGGTGTTGAGCAGGAATCTTAAATGAGTACCGGTAGAATTCAGTTCGCCGAACAGGATGGCACCTTCGTCCTGAAGTTTGTGGGTGAAGTGCGTCTGACGTTGTGTTCGGCACTGGATGCGACAATCGAGAGGATTTTCACGGCGCTGAATTTTAACGCCATCGTGATCGACCTCACCGAAACCCGCAGTATCGACAGCACCACACTGGGTTTGCTGGCGAAACTGTCGATTTTGTCGCGTCAAAAAATAGGCCTGTTGCCAACGGTGGTCACCACCCACGAAGACATCACCCGTCTGCTGCAATCGATGGGCTTCGATCAGGTGTTCAACATCATCGGCAAGCCAATCCCATGCCCTGAGTGCCTGACAGACTTGCCTTCGCAGGACCAGTCCGAAGAAGTGGTTCGGGTGAAGGTGCTTGAAGCCCACAAGATCCTGATGGGGCTCAACGACTCCAACCGTGAAGCGTTCCACGACCTGGTGAATGCGCTCGAGCGTCACTGATCCAAAAGCTGCAGCATCAAAAAAGGGGCCGTCCTGTGCAGGAACGGCCCCTTTTTGATTGCGCCTGGTTTAGCGGCCTTCCAGCAGCTCCCCAGCTTGATCCAGAAGGGCCAGTGGATCCTTGGTCTTATGGATATCCACCGACAGCAACTGGCGGAAGCGTCGGGCGCCAGGGAACCCTTGGCCCAGCCCCAGAATGTGCCGCGTGATGTGATGCATCGAGCCGCCCGCAGCAATATGCGCTGCGATATAGGGCCGCAACAACGCCAGCGCCTGGGCCCGTGAAATCACAGGTGCAGTGCTGCCAAACAACAGTTGATCGACCTCGGCCAAAATGTACGGGTTGTGGTAGGCCTCACGGCCCAGCATCACACCATCGAACACCTGCAAATGCTCCTGGCATTGCTCAAGCGTCTTGATCCCGCCATTGAGAATAATCTCCAGCTCAGGAAAGTCGGCTTTCAACTGCGCAGCCACATCATAACGCAGGGGGGGGATATCGCGATTCTCTTTCGGCGACAGCCCTTCCAGAATGGCGATACGCGCATGCACGGTAAAACTGGTGCAGCCCGCATCACGAACGGTGCCGACAAAATCGCACAACTGCTCGTAGCTATCGCGCCCGTTAATGCCGATCCGGTGCTTGACCGTAACCGGAACAGACACCGCATCACGCATTGCCTTCACACAGTCGGCAACCAGCGCCGGGTGCGCCATCAAGCAGGCGCCGATCATATTGTTCTGCACCCGATCGCTCGGGCAGCCGACATTAAGATTCACCTCGTCATAACCCACATCCTGAGCCATACGCGCGCACGCCGCCAAATCGGCCGGCACACTGCCGCCCAACTGCAGGGCCAGCGGATGCTCAGTCTCGTCATGACGCAAAAAGCGTTCGGCATCCCCATTGAGCAATGCGCCCGTGGTGACCATTTCGGTGTAAAGCAGCGCGTTTTTGGATAGCAGGCGCAGGAAGTAGCGGCAGTGGCGATCTGTCCAATCCATCATAGGCGCCACGCTAAAGCGTCTGGACACCGCAGAGCCTTTGTTTGCATGGGTTGTAGCTGATTTTTCTACCATTTTGCTCTACGTGTTTAAGGCGTGTTTTAGGGGGTAAAAGGGCGTTTTTCTGGAGTGAGTGGTAAAATGTACCACTTCAAAACAGGCGTGTACCACTTCATCTATGGCAACCATCCGATCTAGAAAGCTAGCCGACGGCACGGTGCGTTATACCGCTCAGATCCGTGTAAAACGTGACGGGGCGCAAGTCTACCAAGAGAGCCTGACTTTCGCCCGTAAACAGGCCGCTCAGGCTTGGGCGCGTAAGCGCGAAGCCGAGTTGGATCAACCCGGGGCAATTGAGCGGGCAAACCGCACAGGGGCGACCGTCAAAGAAATGATCGATCGCTACATGGTCGAAATGGAAAAAGCCCGCGGCCTCGGCAAAACCAAGTTGGCCACGCTCAAGGCTATCAGCGAGTCCTACCTGGGCGAGGTAAATGACCAGGACTTGAGCTGCCAGATATTGGTTGAGTATGCGGTCTGGCGGATGGGGCCCGAAGGCGGTGGAGTGCTGCCTCAGACTGCTGGCAATGATTTGGCGCACCTTGGGGCTGTGCTTTCAATTGCTCGTCCGGCATGGGGCTATGAGGTCGACCCTCACCTGATGGCCGATGCCCGTAAGGTGTTACGCAAGCTGGGCTACAACATGCGCAGTCGTGAACGTGACCGCCGCCCGACTCTGGATGAGTTGGATAGGCTGCTGGAGTACTTCCAATCGATTCAGGACAGGCGCCCGACTTCAATCAATATGCTCAAGATGACAGCGTTTGCCTTGTTCTCGACGCGGCGTCAGGAAGAAATCACCCGGATAAAGTGGGCGGATCTGGACGCGGAGGGGAGTAGAGTCCTGGTGCGGGATATGAAGAATCCCGGGCAAAAGATAGGCAATGATGTGTGGTGTCACCTGCCGCCAGAAGCCTTGGCCATCCTGCAGTCAATGCCAAAGACAGTAGACGTGATTTTCCCCTACAGTGCTGAGTCAACGTCTGCATCCTGGACACGGGCCTGCAGGTTTTTGGGGATTATCGATCTGCACTTTCACGACCTGCGTCATGAGGGTGTCAGTCGCTTGTTTGAAATGGATTGGGATATACCGAGGGTGGCCAGCGTTTCGGGGCACCGCGACTGGAACTCGATGCGTCGTTATACCCACCTGCGTGGACGGGGGGACGCTTATACAAACTGGAAGTGGTTGGATATTGTGGTGAAGGCGCCCGTGAAACTGGGCGCCCTGACCTTAAAGTGATTTAACGCCTACGAGGTGCGCTGTTGAGCTGCTGACTCTCCTTCATCGCTGCAGCGCGCTGGCTGTCTAGGTACTCGGAAAGATCCGAGATATGAATCCCCTTGGCACTTTTCTGGCTAGCCTCCATCCGCGTGATGGGGATTTTAATCAGACCGGCCATCACCTTGCGCTCAAACATATTGGTGGTCAGGTGGGTAAAGTAATCCGTGCAGACCTTATGCAAAGGGATTACCACTTGGGCATCGTATTGGGCCATCAGAACAAACAGAGTTTTCAATTCCCGGCTTCCAGTTCAGCAATGCGATTTAGCAGTTGGGCAATAACCTTGTTCTTCTGATCGAGCACCAGTTCCAAGGTGAGCGAGCGTTCCAGGCGGTGGATTATTTCACCGTTCATGCTTCGTTGGTTTCTATAAGCGACGGTGGCAATTTCAGGACGAAGACCATCGGGTAACCGGATTACAAACTTGTCTTGAGCGCGTGAGTCAGTCATTAGTTAGCTCCCAGGGACATGGATTTAGCGAGTAACTGCGCAACTACGGCAGCATCCCGTTCCGATAGCTCGCCCAAGGTCTGGGCCATGCTGCTCAAACTTTCCAGACGCACACGTGCCTCTGGTGTTTTGTGTACCAGGTAACCGATCACTGCAGCTCCGATAATAGCGGTGGCCACCAGGTGTCTTGCCGGTGTGGTAGCCTTCGATTCGCTGCTGCTTTGGTTTGTCACTTTCATGGTGTAGTCCTCAGTGGTGGTTGGTGTCGGGGAGCTGTAACTCCTCGACACCGCATTTCGAATTCAGGCTTTGAACTGCCAGCAGCTCACCGACTCAGGTGGGGGATTCACCAGGTTGTTTTTCCGCTGGCTGCTGTTAATGGCGCTGGATGTGGTGCGATTGATATCAATCAACTTGTGCGATCGGCATTCGCGCAGTAACTGACGCAAGGTGCCGATGTCTGCCAGCTTCTGACGATGTTCTGCCGCTATCTTGGCGAAGCCGTTGAGGTTGATCGCGATGACGTCTGGCTTCTTGCTGTGGTTAACCAACGGTTCGCTGGTGAGAGACTCCAGGTACTCATAGACCTGCCAGAACTCGACTACCGCTGGTGGATCCATGACGATTGCAGACTGGCGTTCGTGCGCCATTTCGATGATCTCTACACGGGTGCTCATGATCATTGCGTCGGTCAATGGCAGCACCAGGGCAAGGCAATCAACAAGTGCAAGCATCATGCTGTGGTTCTTGACGATTCGAGCTGAGCTCAGCGTGCGCAACGAGCGCAGGTGCTCGCGGTGCTTAGGATAGGTTTCGGCGAACTTGGCCATAATCTGTGGTTCAAGACTGATGGCCTGAACAAGGAAGTTGCTGACCTCGTCTGTTGCCATCTGACTCAGTGCATCTGCGGCCGCGCTGCTTTCGGCTGTGATCTTTGGCTTGAGGAAGTGCAGTTTGACGATCCGACTCATAATCGCTTCATTGCCAGTGACGGGAGCGTTTTGGCAGATTGCGATTGCTGCGCGGAACTCAGGCTCATAGGTTTCATTGGTGTTGTTTTTCACACCACGGGTACCCAGCAGGCCGCCACCGAAGAAGTCTTTCAGCTCGTTCATATCGAACGATTTGTTATTTGATGCGTCGTTGTCGCGATCCCCTTCGATAAACACGACCGGCATCCCTGCGACCTGGCCCATCGCACGACTACGGCCTGATGCAGTACCTTTCATTGGGTCGAAGCCTTCGTAATGGGGCCGTCCGAAGAGTTTCCACAGGAACATAATCAACGTGGTCTTACCCGCGTCCGGTTCGCCAGTGGCCTCCAAGAACGGGAAGCTTTCGTACTGTTCCCGGATCTGTTCTGAGAACAGCGAACCAAACCAAAACGTCAGTGCAGCCAGTCCCTTTTCGCCGAAGCACAGCCACAGCTTGGCCAGCCAGTCATCGCGATAGCCTTTGTTGGTTGCCTTGGGATTGATTTTTACGTTCTTGACCAGGCATTTAACCCGGCGCTTGCCGAACTCAAAGTAATCATCGGAATTGACCTGGTAAACGACACCGTTATGACAGGCAAGACCATTGAAAATGTAAGCCTGATGTTCTTTGCTATACCCAACAAAGTCGATTGTTTCTACGGTTTTGATACCTTCGATTTGCTTCATTGAAATCTGGTCAAGGTGCTTTTGGGCACCCAGCCATGTGGAGCTGGAGTAGAGAAGACGGGCTTTAAACTCGGTGCTCGATGAAAACTGTTTCAGGGTGAAAGTGATCTTTTCGCTTGGAGCATCACCGTGCGGATTGATACGGACGTAATACCACGCCTCACCAGTTGCTTCGTTTAGTTGCTTGTAGAGCGTTTCAAAAGTGCAGTTCGCCAACTGCTTCAACGAGCAAGCGCTATCCAACGCTTTTTGTCGGGCTGCCTTTGCGTTCAGAAGCTGGTCGTCATGGTCATCGCTGTTGAGGAGTTCACGTTGTTCCTCATCGAGCTTGTGCAGATCAAACTTTGCCCAGTACAGGCGGTTGGCATAATCAAAGTGGAATTCGGATCCTTCCTTTTTTTGGTTATAGATCAGCATCGCTTTTTCGCGGGCGGAGTCAGCCAACAACAGATCGCCTTGATGGCGAGCCGCATCCAGATCCTGCTGGCGGCGGTAAGCACGCTTAGACTCGTCTGTTTCAAAATGCCAGCGTTGGTGCAGGTCGTTCCAGTCGACTTTGCGGCCGGGTTGCGGGATCAAGGACGCTTTACAGTTGAACCCCATTTCACGGGCCTGTTTAACCCACTTCCTCACATACCGGCGCGTTTCAGGCTCGTTATCCAAAGCCCAGATGAGGGTTGGCAGTTTGCCGCCGCGCTGCCGCGACAGTTCCTTTAACGCATCCACCGGGAAGTTGTTGTTGGACATGGCGGATACTGCCGCTATGCCGTTGTGTTCCAGGGCAATGGCGTCAAAGATCCCTTCGACGATCCACAGTTCTTTGATGTTGACCAGGTCTACCGATGGCGGGCACCACCAGCCGCCGCTTGGGCTTTCGCCTTTTTTGAAACGGGCCTTCATATTTCCGAAGCGATCCGCCCGGTCAATCAGACGTTCCCAATAGCCCCCTTTGTCCAAAGGGAAACGAACCGTGGCGCTGCCGGCATTGAGCTTGTCGGAGTAGAACGAGTCCTGGGTGAACCATCCATTGATTCGCTCGATTTGAAAGCCGCGGGCAAACTCCAAGTAAGCCCGCGCCGTTGCGTTTGGGTTGTCGCTTGTTGCGGGTACCCGTTTGCTCCAGTTCTCGAAAAGGTCTTTGTAAATCTCCTTGACGTGCATTGTGAATTTGCACTTTTCAGGACGCCCGCAAATGATCATCCAGGGTTCATCGTGGCGGGCGTACAGCAGCTTGTCTTTGTGGTTGCAGCTAGGGCAAACGCCCCCGCGCATGTACTGAGTGCCAGGGCGATGTTTCAGGCCGTAGTCAGCCTCAAGTCGCTGCAGGATGTCGTAGCGCAGATCTTCTCTCATGGTTACTTCACTGATTTAAGGCTGAGGGATAGGGCTGCCATCAGGCGTTTTTGTGCAGCCATTACCGGGACGTGGGCGAGGATTGCTCCATGGCGTAGACCGTCCGAGATCAAGCGGAATTGGTCTGCATACCAGTATTCATTGAGGTTTGAGCGGTACTGCTCACGCAGGGCCATCAGCAATGCTTCAGCCTCTACAGGTGGCAGTTGGGCGGTGACAATTACGGCGTTTCCCATCATGAAACCTCGAATGCGGGCGCAGCTCACCCAAACCCACTGGGTGTGGGGCAGGGGGTTAATTGGGTGGTGGTGTTACTGGGCTATCAAGAAGCGGCGGTTGTGGTGCGCTGCGCATGCAACTGGATAACAGCCAGCACTTCTGCATGCCTGGCAGCCATATGCTGGCTTTCGGCGCTCCGGATAGAGTCTGCTTCTTCTTGATCTATCACGCCGTCTTCAAGGGCTTGAGCAATGATCTGGTCTACAGTTCCGCGCTTGGCGGCCGTATCGACACACATGGTGTACAGCTCAACATTGTCGAGTGCTTCAGGATCAGTCAGAAGGACGAACATCCCGCCGTACATGGCTGCGACGTACTCAGGGTAATGAGATGTTCCCGTTACTAACTCCAGCTGAAAAACCTGCTCAGCGGTTAGTGGGCTGCTTTTGTTGTTTTCGTAGGCGTGGTTTTCAAACTTCTTTTGCTTCATGCCGAGTAGATCAGACGCGAATTTACAGCCGCCGGGCAAAGACCGAATCAGCTCGCTGACCACATCCCTGCGAGTTTTTAGAACGATGGTTTTCATCTTCTGTTTTTCCCTTTGAACCTTTGCCATTACTGTTCAATTACGCCGTCTTTGATACCGAGTAACACTGCGGCGCGATGTGCCTCCCCACGGCGACCTTTGACCCTACCGTTCAATAGGTCGCTGACTAAATTTTTGTTCAAGTCGTGCTTGCGACTGAATTCAGCAATGCTGATTCCTCTGCGATCGAGAGCAGCACGGGCTTGCTCGGGCGTAACGGTGGCGGGCATAGTGCTCACTCTGTTTAATTGTGTTGGTTCTCGTTTGTCTGTGGTGATTCTTGGTCAAAAAAATGATCAAGTCAATGGTGGTGAGCAAAAAAATGATCATAGCGGATAGGGTAGGTGAGCGCTTGAGGGAAGAGCGCGAGCGCTTAGGGCTCACTCAAACGGAGTTTGGAGTGCTTCTTGGCGTCAGCAGAGGGACCCAAAAAAACTACGAGTTGGGAGCTAACTCGCTTGATCTTCGATATGTTGCGGCACTCGAAGAGCATGGTGTTGACGCGGCATTCGTTTTGACAGGAAGGCGTTCTACGGCACTTGGTCAACGGTTCACTCCTGGAGAGGAGGAGTTGATCGACCAGTTTCGAAGTATTGCCCCTAGTGATCAGGATGCGATCCGTCGATTTCTGAAAGCTATGGCCGACGACGTAGCGCGTCAGAAAAATTAACTGGTTCGGCATTTTTTTACTGGGTAACAATGCCGACTCCTGTCCCGATAACGTCGATTCAGCAATGCACTTATTGGAGTAGTAAGCATGTTGGATCGTACGGAAACTGAATTCGCCTGCGTTGGATTCACTGAGGCTGAAGTGCTTGGCCTGTCCAAAATTGAACGTAGCCTAATTAGTCGATACCGCCTTTTGAGTGATCAGGAACAGCTTCAACTTCGTCGTTTGCTCGATGTATTGACCACCAATCCTGAAGCACAGTCGGCCATCTGATAGGACGCTTTAAGGGACGTGATCGCCGACATCTTGAGTCGGCGGTTTATGGGTCACGAGACTGCATGGGATGAGAGCTGCGCAAACAGTTCTTGCTGCTTGGCTTTAGGCATTTCTTTCAAACGATCGAGCAGCATTCTTTCGTATGACTGAGCTGATGGGCTTAAAGTATGGGAGAACGTAAGCTCCGCAACCCATGTATGTCCGCACATTGCATCTAGGCATTGGCAGTAGAGCTTTGAGAAATCAGTTGAGAAAGTTTCCCGCGAAGCGATACGCCCTTTGTGCCCACATTTACACACAACTCTCATATTGAGTCCCTCCCCAGGGTGCAATAATTTCCCATTATATCGCTAATAGGCGCTTTTTTATTTTGCTCGTTGCGCTTTAGTTAGTGCTTTCTATCGTCTTATCCTCTTCCCGCCACGCTATCCGCCGATCCTCCCGCAACACCTCATTGACCTGGTCAAACAGCTGGCAGATCGGGCGTATCTCGTTGCTGGTGTAGACCCGATCGATCTTTTCGATATCCCCAAAACCGCCGTTATTCTCCGGGATGATGCCCGCCAGTGCGGGGTTCATTCGCCAGGCCGCGATTACGTCGTTGCGGGTGATGTTCTTGACCTTCTCCAGTTCGTCTTTGGCCTGGAAATCGCCCACCGGGATGATCTGGATCGCCTCCTTGTCGCCGCCCGGGATGTTGACGAACATTGAGCGGAAGTTACCCACGCCCTTGCTCGCGGTGATTTGTGCGCGCAGCTCGTCTTCGTCTTCTTCGGTCAGGTTCGGGTCGTTGGTGTAGAAGATGTAACCCGCGTGTGCGCCGTTGCTGTAGTAGCGGCGGCGGAACAGGGTCGCGGCTTCGTTGAGTAATAGGGCCTGCAACCCGCCCAGGTAGTCGGGCACGCCGTAGATGTTCTGTTCCACATCGTAGTCTTTGATATGGACGACTTCGTCTTGCTCAAACTCGTCCTCTTTGCCGTCCGGCAGCAGCATCACAAACCCGCCATCGACCTTTACCCGCATGTTGATAGCGGGCAGGTGCTCCAGCTCCAGGACTTCCCCAAACATATTGAATTGCTTGAGCAGGTAGGCTTCGCCAAAGACCATAAAATCCAGGCCAGCACAGCGCATGGTGTGAACGCTGACGCCCTCTGAAGGGATGAACTCACGCAGCAGCAAGTTGCGCTTGAAGCCCGGAATGGCGCCGTGGTGCGCGTTTGCGCGCAACAGCTTGGCCAATCCCTGGCGAGACACTGGCGGCGTGTACAGGCGCCCGTCGTCGCTGGCAAAGATGCCGAGGTATTGCCCGATGTTCTCGGTGAGTACCTGTTCCGGGGATCCGAACGAAAACGCACGCGTGCGCCCTCGTGCTGGTTTGCGTTGCTGCTGTTTTTTTGGCCGGGCCATTGCTGTTCGATCCGCTGAGTGTGTAGCGACTACGTCGCTGCTTGTTGGTGTTGAGGGGTTCGTTCTGCAGGGCGTGCATGACCGCCCAAGCCACGTCGGCGTGGCCAGTGGCGTCGGTACGCGATGCGCTGTAGGTGACTTGCCCGCTGTTGGTGGTGCCGCGCTTGATCGTCAAGAACGCTTGGGCGATGTCTGTCCACCCGGCATCCCATTCGATGCGGCTGCCCTGAATCGTGTCCTGGGCTTTGAGTACCAAGGCGTTTTTGGTTTCCAGGCTGTAGTGGATCGAGGTCGCACGCGGATAGAAGTCGCGCACCAGGTCGAACACGCCATATCCGATGCCGGTGGTATCGATACCGATGTGCTGCACGTTGAAGCGCTCGGTCAGTTTTTTGATCTGGGCAGCCTGATAGGTGAACGAATGGCCGCGCCAACTGTGCTTTTCCAGAATGCGGAACTTGGCGCCCGGCTCCAGCGGCGGGGCGATGACCACACAGGTTGCGTCGTCGCGGGTACGGCTTGGGTCATAGCCCAGCCACACCGGACTGTTGCCGTAGGGTCTGGCGTCGTCTGGATCGTAGTCAGCCCAAAGGGCCAGATCGGAATAGCAGCGCTCCAGATCCGACAGGGTGAAGGCGCTCATGGTGCTGTCGATGAATTTGCAGCGGAACAGCTGTTCAAACTTGTCCTCGTCGTACTCCAGTTGCAGCTGTGCCAGGTCGAACAAGTTGCAGCCACCGGCAATGGCATCGTCGATGGTGATGATCTTGCGCCACTGGCCATCCGGGCACAGCGTGCCCTGGGCGATCGCCTTGTCTTTCGGCCAGTCTGCAGCGAGCTTTTTTCCGCGCTTGCTGTTGCGAAAGCCCTCACCACTCCAAAACGGATACGCCTGGTGCGTGACTGCGCTTGGCGTTGAAAAGTAGGTCTTGCGCCACTTTTTGTGGGTAGCCATGGCGCTGGCCACCGTGTTCAATTTCTCGAAATCACGAATCCAAAAGTATTCATCCACGTACACATGGCCGTGGTGACCTTGGGCGGTGCTGCTGTTGGTACTCAGAAAACGCAGTTCGGCGCCGTTGCTCAGCTGGATCGGGTTCCCGGTCAGCTCCAGACCAAACCACTGCTGGGCAAACTGGATGATGTAGCTGCGAAAAATCTCCGACTGTGCGCGGCTGGCCGACAGGAATATCTGGTTATCGCCGGTCAGCACGGCATCCATAAACGCTTCGCCAGCGAAGTAGTAGGTCAGGCCCACCTGGCGGCTTTTTAGGATGTTGCGGATACGACAGGCCAGCGGGTTCTGTTTAGCCGCGAACAACTCTTTCTGGTAGCCGTACATGCTGCCGATGAACTTATCCAGAAAGTCCACTTCGGTCAGGCCGCTGACATCGTTCTTAATCTTTTTTTCGCGCTTGCCGCCTTTGTCTGCGCGTTCGCCACGTTCGCGGCGGGGCTGGCCAGCGTCTGCTGGTTGTTCCCCGATCGGGGCCGTTACCGGCTTTGCACTCTGCTTTAACAGACGCTCGCGCACGCTGGTCAGGCGATCGAGTTCGTCCAGGTCGCCTTTTGTCAGCGTGGTCTGCTTGTCCAGGATCAAGGTGATTCGGCGGCCAACCGCGGTCAACGGTTCCTCATCCGAAAGCATGTCCTCCCAACCGCCCTGGCGAATCCAGTAATAGACGATCCGGATGTTGGGCAGGTTGAGCTGTGCCTGAATTTCCTTGGCCTTGCAGCGGCGCAGAAACAAGCGTTTGGCGGTTTCTTTAACTTCGGTTGAATAGAGCATGGGCCGCAGTCTATGCGGCGAAAACGCAGCAAACGCGTGGTTAAGTTCCGCCATTCTCCTAGATCGCGAATATAGGAGAAACGCGCAAGTGAACAGTTTGTTTGAGGGGCTTTCGCTCCTTATCGTGGCGTCTCAACTCACCGATTGAGCGCAGTTAGCACCATGCCCCGTTCCCTTATTTCAGCTTGGAAACGTGTCGCCACCAGCGGCGCCACCGCTGACGGCCGCG
Organism: Pseudomonas fragi; assembly: GCF_025426255.1. Lineage (GTDB taxonomy): Bacteria > Pseudomonadota > Gammaproteobacteria > Pseudomonadales > Pseudomonadaceae > Aquipseudomonas > Aquipseudomonas kulmbachensis. Next base: position 2,278,424 of record NZ_CP104861.1, read on the forward strand.
AAATCCTTCCCCAGGAACTGCGCGATATCGCTGAGACCTACAAGTTGTCGCGATACACCGCCTCTATCTGGTGTGACCACGATCGCGAGCCTGGTTCGCACGGCACCGTTTTTTCCGTGCGCCTGGTCGACGACGCCGATGATCTGGAGGTTGGCCAAGTCGCATTGGAAGCCCAGCTAAAACCCAACGACCGGCTGTTGTGGCTCAACGACCAAGGCCAAAAGCTCTTCACCAGTATTGAGATTACCCCCAACTTTGCTGGCAGCGGCAGGGCTTACTTGAGCGGTTTGGCTGTCACGGATGAGCCCGCCAGCCTCGGCACGCAAGAACTCTATTTTTCCAAACAACCTAAGAAAGACACCTACCACGCCGCCTTCACTGCGTTGGGTGATCTTGGCGAGGGCCGTCAGCCCTATAGCGAATTCAGCAAGCTGGCTTCGATGTGTGCGGCCTTCTTTAAACGCTTCGGGATTGAAGAGAAAACCGACGAAACCCCACCCCCCACCGAGAGCAAAATCCCAATGGATGAAGCAACAGCCAAGGCTGCACAAGCCCTCATCGAGCAGCTATTGATTGTGGCTGCCGGTCTGCAAACGCTGGTTCCAGCCGTCAGCGAAGAAGTCGACCAGACCCTGATTGAAGACGTGCAGGTATCTGTCGAAACGATTCTGGACGAGGCGGACAACGACCGCGAAATGTCCCGTAAACGTAAGGCTACAGGCACTGCCCAAAACCAACTGGAGCAGCGTCTGGAAGGCATCGAAAAGAAGTTTTCGAAGCTGATGGATGCGGCCCAAACCCGCCCGGTTGCGCGCACTACTGGCGTGAACACCCGCGTCAACAAGCGGAGAGCTGTGTAAATGGCCCAGTCTCTTAGTGCTCACGGCCAGGATCAATTTGCGTTGCTGCAAGACGACCTGGGCGAAGCGTACAACGTGAACGACGTTTCCCGTCAGTTCGCTGTTGAGCCCAGTGTTGCCCAGGAACTGAACGATCGAATCACCGAGAAAGCCGATTTTCTTGAGCGAATCAACGTCGTGCCAGTGACTGAAATCAAAGGTCAAAAAGTGATGATGGGTGTCAGCGGCCCGGTATCGAGCCGCACCAACACCAATACCACCGATCGCGAAGCCAAAGACTTTAGCGACCTGTCGGCTATCGGTTACGAGCTGTTCCACACCGAATCCGACGTGGCGCTGTCCTTTGCCAAGATCGACAGCTGGGCCAAGTTCCCGGACTTTGCCGATCGCTACACCGCCGCTGTGCAACGTCAGATTGCGCTCGACCGGATCATGATCGGTTTCCACGGCACCCACGCCGCACTGCAGACCGACATCGTCGCGTTCCCAATGCTGCAGGACGTGAACAAGGGCTGGTTGCAAATTGCTCGTGAACAGATCCCGGCTCAGGTTCTCAAGGAAGGGAAGGTCGCAGGCAAGATCACCCTCGGCGTCGGTGGCGATTACGTGAACCTTGACGCCCTGGTGCACGACGTTAAGCAGATGATCGACCCGGTGTTCCGTGATGCGGGCGACCTGATCGCAATCATTGGCAGCGATCTGCTGGCCAGCGACAAGGGCAAGCTGTACGCCAAGCAAGGCGACACCCCGACCGAGAAAGAGCGCATTGAAGGCGCCCAGATCATCGCGACCTACGGCGGTTTGCCGTCCTTCGTGGTGCCACACTTTCCGGCCACCGGCATTGTGGTCACCAGTTGGGACAACCTGTCGCTGTACTTCCAGGACAGCAGCTGGCGACGTCATGTGCTCGAAAACCCGAAGCGCTCCCGCGTCGAAGATTACAACGGCCGCAACGAAGGCTATGTGATCGAGCAGCTGGAAAAATTCGCGGCAATCGAAGCCGGTAACCTGGAGCTGATCTGATGAGCATTGCCTTGGCCCACAAGCGGCGTGTACTCGCACAAGGCCCGGCGGTCGAGGCGCCTGCTGTGCCTTACAGCTCATCGACGGCGCTGGCCAGCCCGGCCAATGCGCAAAAGCACCTCAAGTTGATGGAAGTCGCGCTGGCTGATGATCTGGAGCGCGTCAGCGCAATCAACAGCCGCGAAGCCCGCCAACAGCTCAAGCGTGACGAGCTGCTGCCCAAGTACCAGGGCTACGTCAAACGCTATATCGACAGCGGCCTGAACCACCCCAACCCGGTGCTGATGCAGGTGATGGTCTGGCTGTTCGACACCGTGCAGTTTGAAGAAGGCTTGGGCCTGGCTCGCTTTGCCATGAGCCAGGGCCAGGAAATGCCCGAGCGCTTCAAGCGTGACATTCAGACCTTTGTGGCTGACGAGGTGATCGACTGGGGCGAGGCAGAGCACAAGGCCAAGCGCAGTCCCGAACCGTACCTGTCCGACCTGCTGCCTTTTGTCGACGGCGAATGGCAGCTGTTTGAGCGCATTCCGGCGCGCTACCACAAGCAAATCGGGATTCTGGCACTGGAGCAACGCGACTTCGCAAAAGCCATTCAGCACTTCGAGCGTGCGGAAGAGCTTTTCGAAAGCATTGGCGTAGGCACTCGTCTGGAAGGGGCTCGCAAAGCCCTGGCCAAAGAGCAGAAAGAAACGGCCAACCCGGCCACTGAATAACCGACTACCCCCCCCAGCGGGAAACTGTGGAAGTGAGTCAGCCATTTATGGCCGTCCGACTCACCGCCAACAGCTTTCCCGCCCTATTCGAGCGGCCAGCAATGAGCTTTTCAGGCAAACCCACCACGTTGGTGGAACAGCAGATCGACAATGACGGCTTTTGGCCTGACCTGTCGGTGAGCGAGTTCCAGAAAGGCTATCGCCTGCCAGGTGAGTACCTGGGCGAAATGCTGGCTGCTGATTTAAAGACCGCCATGGTCGAGGTCAATAGTGACCTGGCCAAGCGTAAAGCCAAATGGCAGCAAGTAGGCGTCTCCTGTGTCGAATCTGCAGACCCTACGGTGCTGCTGGATCCTGCTTTTAAAGCAGCGACGTACAAGCGCGCCGTGTATTGCCGTGCCAAAGCCAGCCTGCTGACCCAGTTCGCCACCGTGGTGCGCCGCGAAAGCGCCGAAAACCTCGGCAAGGAATTGCCTGAGCGATCGGAAACCTTTCTCGCATTCAGCCAGCAGGCCGTCCGTTCGCTGCAGGGCCGTGGCCGCATCACGGCGGCGTTGTTATGAACAAGCTCAAAGCCCTGACCAGCTATCTGTTGGCTCGCAACCTAGTCATGCCCGAGCAGCTCGACAGCTGGGCCAGCCAGGTCAATCCGGAGCTGATCTGGAAACCTGACCTCAAAGGCATGCACTTTGCGGACATGCGTTACAGCGCTGTCGTGGTGTTTGAGCGCTTCGCAGATGAACCCGGGCGGCTTATGGCGCTGCTGGCAGGTTGGCTGCAGACCTATGACCCTGACCGCGATGGCCTGCCCAATCCAACCCTTGCCATAGACATCCTGGACAACGACCTGGCCGACGTGGAAATCACGTTGGAATTTGTCGAATCGTTGTACCTGGCGGAAGACCCAGCCGGTGAAATCGAGGCTTTCGACAAGACCTGGTCATTCATCCCGTTTGATCTATGGGTTGCTGAAAAGGGCGAGGTAGGCACCAGTGGCCGCTAATCCGCTCGACCTCGATATCAGGGGCTTGCTCGATGCCGACGCACTGTTGGCCTTGCTTGAGCTGTCGCCACAGTTGCGCCGCCGACTGCTGAACAACGTCACCAAACGTGTGCGCTCGATGGGCCGCAAGCGCGTGCGTACACAGCAGAACCTGGACGGCACCCCCTTTGCCGAGCGGAAGGGGTCGGCCAAGGGCAAAAAGAAGATGGAAGCCGGGTTGGCCAAGCTGCTGCAGGTCACTCGCGTCAGTTCTGACGAAGCGGAGCTGGGTTGGAAAAACGCACTGACTCGTTGGGTCGCATCGCAGCAGCACAACGGTGTCAGCGAACGGCGTACCGCTGCGCAAATGCGCCGTTGGAACAAAGTCCCGCCCGGTATTGCCTGCACGGAAAAGCAAGCCAAACGCTTGCGCCGTCTGGGGTTTCGCACCCGGCAGAAGGGCAGAAAAACAATGACCCGGCCCTCGGTAGCGTGGATTCAAGAACACGTGAACTACGCCAAAGCGGGTCTGCTGATCCGCATTTTGAATGATGAAAGATCCGAGACATCGGGCGCGCAAAGCTGGGACATCACCCTGCCTAAACGTCAGTTCCTCGGCGTGGGCATCGGCCAGGAAACCAGCCAGCTGGTTAACCAGGTCTTTCAACAAATACTCAATTCACCCCGCTAAGCGAGGCACTGCATGGCACTCGGCAAAGTCAGCGTTAACAATCTCAATCTGGGCCAAGGGGCCGTGACCGAGATTGAGCGCTATTTCCTTTTTATTGGCCCCGCAGCCAAAAACGTGGGGGCGTTGCTGGCCCTCAATACCGACAGTGATCTGGACGGCGCCCTGGGCATTGCGGCCAGCGACCTGAAAACCCAGATCACGGCGGCCCGTCTCAATGGCGGCGATCGCTGGGCGTGCGTCGCCGCCCCGATCGGCCAGGACGAAGACTGGCTGGCAGCGCTGGAAAAAGCCCAGCAACAGGGTTATTCGGTCGAAGCCATCGTGATTACTCAACCCGTGACCTCTGGTGCCGAGCTGTCGAAAATGCACGAAGCCGCCGTACGCCTGAACGACGTTTACGGGCGCCGTTCGTTTGTCATGGCGGCGTCTGCTGGTATCGCCGCTGCGCAGTCGTGGGCGCAGTACCTCACCGAGCAACGCGCCATCACAGCTGACCTGGCCGCACCCCGCGTTCTGGTGGTGCCGCAGTTGCACGGCAATGACCTGGGCGTATTGGCCGGTCGTTTGGCCAGCACCGCCGCGAGTATTGCTGACAGCCCCATGCGTGTGGCCACCGGTGCCGTGCTCGGCCTTGGGCCTACGCCGCAAGACTCCGAAGGTGTACCGCTGCCTTCCGCAACCCGGACCGAGCTGGACAAAGCGCGCTTCTCGGTTTCGCAAACCTACTCGGATTTTTCCGGCGTGTACTGGGGCGACGGCAACCTGCTGGACACCCCGACCAGTGACTTTTTGGTGATCGAGTACCTGCGCCTGGCTGACAAGGCATCGCGCCAGGTGCGCCCGCTGCTGATCCGCCGCGTGGCAGATCGGCGCCTTAACAACACCGCCAACAGCATGGCCGTCGCAGCCTCAGCCCTGATGGCCCCGCTGCGCGCGATGGCCAAGTCTGTTGCGTTTGCCGGTCAAGTCTTCCCGGGCGAAATCGAGGCCCCCAAAGATGGCGCCATCGTGCTGGCCTGGAAGAGCAAAACCGCCATCGAGGTGTACATCAAGATCAAGCCCTACAACTGCCCGAAAGACATCACGGCGAATATCGCCCTGGATCTTTCCAACGACGCTTCGGAGTAACCCCCTATGTCACGCATTGGCGGCAAAAACTTCGACGTGAACCTGGGCGATCTGCTGGTTCACGTTGAAAGCTGCACCCTCGATATCACGGACAACAGCGCCACGGCGCAGACCCGTGGTGTTCCCGATGGCCATGTGGACGGCGACGTTTCGGCCAGCGGGGAATTGGAACTCGACTCCCTCAATTTCAACCTGTTGATCGACGCGGCCCGCAGTGCAGGAAGCTTTCGCCAACTGGCCCCGTTCGACAATGTTTTCTTTGCCAAGGCGGGCGACGAAGAGCTGCGCGTGGAGGCGTTCGGCTGCAAGTTGAAGGTGTCCAGCCTGCTGAGCATCGACCAGAAAGGCGGTGAAAAGAGTAAGCACAAGGTGCCGTTCGACGTTACCAGCCCGGATTTTATCCGCATCAATGGCGTGCCGTACCTGGCTGCTGCAGAGATCGAGGGGCTGAGCTGATGTCTTGCCCGTTCGACCGCGCCCAGGTGCAGGAGCAACGCGAGCGTGACCAGGCGATTGCCGCCCAGTTGGCCAAGCGGCGCCCGAGCGGGCCAAGTCGTAGTGAATGCCTGGACTGTGACGGCGAGATCCCCAAAGCGCGCCAGGCGCTGGGCGGGATCCTGCGTTGTACACCGTGCCAGTCCATTTTTGAGAAAGGGGGGCGCCGATGAGCACGAATCAGGCCGCTCAGGACACCGCCATGGCAGTCATAAAAGCATCACCGGCAATCGGCGTGGCCGCTACCGGTGCGACAGGTGCTGTCGACTGGTCGTCAGTCGCCTACATGCTGACCGCGCTGTACATGGTGCTGCAGATTCTGCTGCTGGTCCCCAAGTACCGCCAGATGCTGCGTGACTGGAGACGCAAGTGATGAGCCTGCGTAACAAGATCGCCATAGGCGCGTTAACGGGTGTGCTGGGTATGACCGGTGCTCTTGTCAGCTGGTTTGAAGGCCGTTCACTGATGGCCTACCTCGACCCGGTGGGCATTCCGACCATCTGCGAAGGCGTCACCTTGGGCGTGAAGCTGGGCGATCAGGCCACACCGGCCCAGTGCGACCAGCTGCTGCAGCGTGAATTGCGTATCGCATTGACCGCGGTTGATCGCCAGGTACGGGTGCCGATGCCGGACACACGCCGCGCTGCCCTGGGATCCTTTGTTTACAACGTGGGGGAGGGCCAGTTTTCCAGCTCGACACTGCTGCGCCTGCTTAATGCTGGTGATGCATGGGGCGCCTGCGCCCAGCTGTCGCGCTGGGTTTATGCCGGTGGCAAGCAGTTGGCCGGATTGGTGAACCGCCGCGCCGCCGAGCGTGAACTGTGCGAGGTCGGGCTATGAGTGCGCTCCCCACAAATCTGCTTTCGTTGGTGGCGTTCTTGGCCGCTTGGTTTTTGTTTAACCACCTCATCGATGAGCGCAACAGCGCCAAGCTTGAGGTGGTCGGACTGCGCGAAGCGGCCCGTATCAGCGGCGAAATGCTGGCCGACCGCGACGAAAACGACCGAACCCGAACCGAGGAACTGAACCATGCACTTTCTAAGAACGCTGACCTGCAGCGTGATGTTGCTGATGGCCGTCAGCGGTTGCGCATCAACGCCACCTGCCCAGTCGCCAAAGCCAGCCCCGGCAGCGTGGCTGATGCAGGCACCGCCGAACTCGCAGCAGACGCTCGATCGGATTATTTCACCCTCAGAAATCAGCTCGCCCTCAGTCGAGAAATGATCCTGGGCCTGCAAGACCATGTGCGCCGGATTTGCCAGCGCTGAATCACCCACTTTTAAACCTGAATGGAAAACACCCATGACTGAACGTCGCGAAATCACCCTGGAAGTTGGGGAAAAAGAATTCACCTTTGAGCTGACTCCGCAGGACGTGACCAAGTACTTCAACACCTTGACCCAGACCAACAAGGTGTCGCCCGCCAACAACCTGCTGGTGACGACCGTTAAGCAAGAAGAACGCGCCTCTTTGAAAGCGCTGCTGGGAAACCCGCTGATGGTGATGAACCTGGCGGGCACGCTGTTGGAAGAGTACGGCCCGGACGTTGAAATCACCGTAAAAAAGCCCTCGAACACGCTGAGCGCCTGAGCGAAAACGGCTTGGGCCAGCTAGTGGCCCTGGCCAATCGCTGGCTGCCCGGCGCCGACCCCACCTACGAGGTGATGGGCACGGCCAAGTGGTTAGAGGACGAGCACTGGCGACGGATGGAAATCGCAGTGGCCAACGGCATCGCCCACGCACTGAACGGATAAAACATGGCAGATCGCAGCGCAAAGCTGGCCTTTATTTTGAGCCTGACCGACAAGGTCACCGCGCCTTTGGGCAAGGTGAAAACCAGCTTTTCGGACTTGGCAGAACAGGGCCAAAACAACATCAAGACCATGGGCCTTGGGCTTGGGGGATTGGTGGGCGCGGGCGCGGCGATTAAACAGTCCCTGGAACCGGCGCTGGAGATGAACCGCGCCTTGGGCGAAGTCCGATCGCTGGGCGTGGCCGAAGACGCGCTAGATGCCCTCAACCGCAAGTCGCTTGAATTCTCCGTGGCCTACGGGGCAAACGCCCGTGACTTTGTGGCCTCGGCGTACAGCATTGAGGGCGCAATCAAGGGCATGACCGGCAGCCAACTGGCCACCTTTACCAACACCAGCAACCTGCTGGCCAAGGCCACCAAAACCGACGCTGAAACCATGGGCGCCTACGTGGGCACCATGTACAACCTGTTCAAAGACCAGGCCGATGCCATGGGCAAAAGCCAATGGGTGGAGAAAATGGGCGGGCAAACCGCCCTGGCGGTGCAGTTGTTCCGTACCGACGGCGCCCAGCTCAAGGACGCCTTTAAAGAGTTCGGCGCGATCGCGACCACGGCAGGTGTCGACCTGGCTGAGCAATTCGCGGTTATTGGTTCGTTGAGCAGCACCATGGAAGGCGGCGATGCCGGGGGCATGTACAAAGCCCTGTTTGAAAACATCGGCGCCGCCTCGACCAAACTGGGGATCAAGTTCACCGACCAGAACGGCAAATTAATGCCGATGCTCGACATCCTGGACAAGCTGCAGGGCAAGTTTGGCGACCTGACCAGCGCCGCCAGTGGCACAGCGTTGGTCGATGCGTTCGGCGGCGAAGGTGCCCGGGTGATCGGTGCGCTGGCCAAGGACACTGGGCGCCTACGCAATGGCCTGGATCAACTGGGCAAGGTGCGCGGCCTGGAGAGCGCCGAGAAGATGGCCCAGGCCATGGTCGACCCGTGGCAGCAGTTCGGCGCCGCTGTGCAGGCGCTGCGTATTGCGTTTGGCCAGGCCCTGATCCCGATTCTGGGGCCACTAATGGCCAAACTGACCGGGGTGGCCCAAACCCTGACACGTTGGTCGCAATTGTTCCCGAACATCACCCGCGTAATCAGCATCACCTCGTTGACCATCCTCACGATCACCGCAGCTATGTCCGCGCTCACGCTGGCCGTGGGCATAGGGAAAATGGTCTGGCTGGGGATGATTACGGTCTGGAAGGTACTCACCTGGACGGGCTACCGCAGCATTGCCATGTTTCTGTTTCACACGGCCATGGTCACCGCGTTTGTGGTCAGCCTGGTGGCCATGGCCACGTGGGCGGCCATCGTTCGCGGCGCCATGCTGCTGTGGCAAGGCGCTATCTGGTTGGTCAACACGGCTCTGCTGGCCAACCCCGTGATCTGGGTTGTGGTCGGGATAGTCGCGCTGATCGCTGCAGTGGTGGCCGCTACCTATTACTGGGACGAGTGGACATCCGCGCTACTCAACAGCGCCGCGTTCAAGTGGGTCAGTGACCAGCTGCAGGGCCTCAGTGATTGGTTCAGCTCGATGGGCGGCTGGTCAGGCATGGCCAAGGCCGCGTGGGACGGGATCATCAACATCTTTAAAAACGCCATCAATGGCTTGATCGAGATGCTGAACAAGATCCCCGGCGTGAAGATCGATGCGGCCTTTGGCGCCTTGCCAGAAATGCCCGGTACGGAGATGGCCATGTCTGCAGCCGACCAGGCGGGACGTGGCGAAAAGCTCCAACAGACCCTCAATTCATCCATGCCCAGCCTGTCGCCAACACGGGCCAGCGCTGTGCCCCAGGGCGGATTCCTGAAAAGCATCCAGAACAACCAGACCCAGAACAAAGGCACGCACGTGGAGAAAGTCGAAATCCACAACAGCAAGCCGATGGGTGCGCTGGAACTAGAAAGCATGCTCGGCATGGCGGTGGGCTGATGGGGCTTTATATCGATCTGCTGATCACTGACAACGACCTGACCCTAGACCCGTCCAACCAGCCCGCGCTGATCGATGACCGGGGCAGCATCGCCCAGGACATCGCCCACATGATCCGCGAAAGCGGGCTGCTGGTGAGGCTGGTAGCCGAGCGCGACCGTTTCCAGCGTGCCGACTGCATCCAGCAAATGGAGCTGATCGTGGAAGACGACCAGCGTCTGGTGCCTGGGACAGCTCGGATCATCGACCAGAAAGACGGGCAGTACCTGGTCACTGCCCAAACCGTTGAATTTGGCCTTATCGAGGTGGCTGTGTGAGCGAAATAGATTTTAAACAGGCGCTAGCAGATGCTGGCATCCCGACCACCAAGGCCAAGTTGCGTCAGGCATGGGAGGCCGAAGTGGCAGCCCAGGGCAGCAAGCTGAGCAACAGCAGTGGCTGGTCGCCATTCTGGCGGGTGATTACGGCGCTGGTGACTACGCCCGTGCTGTGGCTGATCGAGTTCATTGCAGACACCGTGCTGCCGAACTTCTTTGTGAAAACCGCAAAGGGTGCCTGGCTGGACATGCTCGCCTGGGCCGTGAACGTCACCCGCAAAGCCTCGACCAAAGCCGAAGGCGTGTTGCTGTTCACCCGCGTCAGCAGCGCCGGGGTGCTGGAAGTACCTGCAGGCACCCGGGTGCAATCCGTGTCGATCAACGGCAACGTCTACGAGCTGTTGACCACGGCCATGGGGTCATTCGCCGATGGTGAGTTTCAGGTCAAGGTGCCAGCCCGGGCCAAAGAGGCTGGAAGCGGTTTTAACCTAGCACCAGGTTATTACTCAATCCTCCCCGAGCCGGTGCCCGGGGTGATTCTGGCGGTCAATGCTGACAACTGGCTGAGCCAGCCAGGGGCGGATATTGAACTCGACGACGACTTGCGCCTGCGCGTGCGTAACCAGTTCTCGGCGGTGAACCAATGGCACACCGACGCGGTGTATCGCGCCATGATCGCCGTGTTCCCCGGTGTGCAGGCGGATGGCGTTTACTTTGAACACAATGCCCCGCGTGGCCCGGGCAGTGCCAATGCCTACCTGTTGTTTGAAGCTGACACCCCGGCAGCCAGTTACCTGGCGCAAATCAACGACTATATCCGCGACTCGGGCAACCATGGCCACGGTGATGACCTGCTGGTGTTTGAAATGCCCGCCACCCATCACACGGTAAAGGTCAGGATCTGGCCCAAAGCCGAGCTGGGTGCTGAACGCCATCCGGCGTTGAAGGCCGACATCGAGCTGTACATCCGTGCGGCGTTCCGCGAAAGCACGGATAGCGACTTTAAACCGGCGCCGACGCTGACCCATCCCCAGTCGCGTTTTTCCTTCAGCCGCCTGGGCGAGGAGCTGCACCAGCAATTCCCAGGCATAGACTCGCTGGACTTCGACAACACCGACATCGTGTCAGAGCTGACCATCCCACGGCTGGCCGGGGTTGAGGTGTCACTCAATGCTTAAGCTGCGTTTGCCCTTCTGGCTGGACGGCCCTGAGCTGGCCAAGCTCAAGGCTGCCGCCCAGTCCTGGTGGGAAATGGTCGAGGGCTGGATGCGCTGGCCGCTGCTGCAGCTGGACGCCGAAACCTGCCACCTGAGCGTGCTGGACATGCTCGCTTGGCAACGGGACATCACGCGCTTTCGAACTGAAAAGGAGGCGCTGTATCGATCCCGGGTCAAGTACGCCTTTATCAACGCGGTAGACGGCGGATCCACGGCGGGCCTGAAAAGGATCTTTGAGCGCCTGGGCGTGGGCTATGTGGAGATTGTCGAGCGACAGCCTGACCGCGATTGGGACGTGATCGAGCTGCGCCTTTCTGAATCCCAACTGAGTAAAAACCCCGAGCTGTTGCGCGTGATCGCCCAGCAGTACGGGCGCACTTGTCGCCGTTATGAGTTCGTCAATTTCTCACCGCTGACCCTGCAGCTGCAGACCGTGGAATTCAACGACGACCAGCAAACCTTCGGTGCCTCGATCCTTGCCGAGGAGCAGACCCAGCTGGATGAACTGAACCGCAGCGTGGCCCGGGCGTACTACTTCACCCACGTTGAATTGCCTGAATATCTGGGATAACCATGAGCGAACTGTCCGAACTACAAGCCGCCGAAATCGCCAAGCTGCAAGCCTTGGGAAAGGCCTGGAATCAATTCCACCACGGGGCCAGCGATGAGTTGGTGCCGACCGACGCGGGCAATATTCCGACCTTGTCAGGGCTGGCCAAGGTGATATTTGACGCCATGGGCGGCGTGTTGCTGCCGGTGCTGGAAACCATCAACGCTGCAGGCCCGGCTGTCGCCCTGGACATCGATCCTTTGCGCCGGGTGTCGGCGTTCGACATCACGCTGACAGCCCCTGAGTGCGCGCTGTCATTGCTCAACGAGCAGGTGCCGGCCGGTTATTCGCGGGCCATTAGCCTGACCCTGAGACAGGGCAGCGGCGCCAACAAAGTGCAGTGGCCATCGAACGTGGTGTGGGCCTACAACCGCCAACCGGTGCTGTCGTATGTACCCGGGGCGTATGACCAGGTCACGTTGGTGCATGACCCGATTGCACACAATTGGCGCGGGATGGTCGACGGGGGCTGGTTCAATGTTTAGCACCGCACTCGACAGCCGCCCATTGGTCGGCAGCCGCAACCCGGGCGTGGCCAACGCACTGTCGATGATCGAGGGCCACCACCGGTTTCTGCTGAGCAATACCGGCGACACTGCCGATGCCACGCTGCAGCATTTCGTGCAAAACACTCAGGGCGTTCTGGCGAACAACCGGCACTTTATTGCCCATTCGCAAATGGAGTACCAGCCCAACGGCGACGGCACGACCGAGGGCCAATCCCTGCACATCATTGGCTACGCCTATGCCTACTTGGCCACGGGCGAAGCCGAGTATCTGGCTGCAGCTCGCAAACACTGGGATGCGTACCTTACGTATTTCTACGCTGGCCAGCCCATCCCGGATACACCATCGCGCTGGATTGCCAACTGGATTGTTAACGCCAAGGAACCGGTGCTGGCCAACTGGCCGATCGATCCGGTGAACCCAACGCAGAGCGGTTTTAAAGGCGTGCCCTTTGAGTTTGTCGACGGTTTCACCCGCATTCCACACGGTGCGCCGCACTGGGGCGAGTACCTGGACAAGGCCACCTTTGCCTTTGAAGGGGATCTGGCCTGGAACGCAATCAATGCGTCCGTAAAAGCTCGCAAAGAGGATGGTTCGACCGACTGGAGCGCCGACGGTAAACAGTTCGACGTGGATTGGGTGATTGTCTGGACGGGGCAAAAGATCGATGCCAACGGTCGCGAGCTGTCCACCGGACATGATGCGGCCGAGTTTGGCTCCGTCCAGCTCAGGGACACCACGCTGCAGGGCGAGTACCCATTCAATTACGCCACGCGCCAACCGGTGGAGTTTGGCGGGCAGTACATCCCGCGCAACGCAGTGCAGCACAACCGCCCGTTGCACGTGCCGTTGCTGGGCAGCGCCAACCAGATGGGTAATGCCGCCGACGGTGAGGAATGGTTCGCTGACGCCTGCTATCTGCTGTGGAAAATCACTGGCGAGGAGCCCTATAAAAAGGCGCTGGATTCGTGCCTGTTCACGGCCCACGAATACACGCAGATCGACTCCCTGGATAAGTTCTTCCGTCAGTCCATGGCGGCCACAACACCGTTCACTGACGGCATTTCCTACGGCTTTGTGTATCCCAAGACTGCGCAATCCACGTACGGACGCGATACGGCGGGGTTTATCACCGCCCAATTTGATCGAGCAGCCAGCCTGTCCCTTGAGCAGCAATCAATCTGGTTTCGTCTCGATCAACAGTCAGGATTCTTGACCACCTTTGGCGGTGTCGGCGTGGATGGCGCGCCCGTTGAAGCCCGGGTGGAAGTGCTGCTAAGCAGCGACAAGATCGATGCGAACGGTAAAAAGTGGGGGTTTGCGTTGCCGCTGTCGACCAGCCTGGAGCCGATCGCCTACGACGTGCCCCTGGGCAGCCTTTATCAAATGGTACGGGATGACGGCTCGGCCTACATCACTGCCGATGCGTCCGCCGTGACCGATTACGGCGGCCTGGTCATTACCCAGCACTACGACACCACGGTATTGGGCAACCGCCGAGCGAACACCATCACTGCGTTTTTCCCGGACGATGACGCGGGTTTTATCGTCGGCAACTGGACTAGCGACACCGGTCGCGCGCCGATCAACTCGATCACCTACAAATCCAATGGCGAGACAGACCTACGGATCGAGGACGCGGACGGGTGGCGGTGGTATTGGTTGCTTGAAAACACCCTGGACACCTGGATCACCAAAGACCTGTTGCCCGGTGACCTGGTGCTGTCCGGTTATCAGCCCAACCATTCCGATGATCCAGATCCTGCAGGCCCGGTTTACACCGAGGTCGACCAGTTCACGGTGATTCTTGAAAACGGTTCGGACAAGGACATTAGTTGGACGTATGCCTACGTCAACGACGTGCCGCCGCTGTACACCCTGGACGACGGCTACAGCCTCAATTATCGGCTGACCCTGACCTGTGCCGAGGCATTCAGCGCCAAGGTAGGCGACTGCACGGTGACCGGCTTTCGCGACGACTCGCTGGCCTACACCCCGGGTTTGATCCCGTTTTCCAACATCTACGAGGAAGGTTCAGCCCAAATCGGCGCATGGCACGGGATGCCATACCCGGGCTACCAGTACCCGTTTATCTACACCCTGGAACCGGAGAAGTACGCCCGGCACTTGGGCAACATGGTCGACTTCCTGCACGACTCTCAACAGTGGTACGCCGCCAAGTTCGGCCAGCTCGGCCCGGGCGCGAGCGCCTACGTGTGGAACCGTTGGGACAACTTCAAGTACGGCACGCCGGACACCTTCACCATGAATCACTGGGGTGACGGCACTGCTTGGTCAGGCTACCAGCCTCGAGCATTTCAGGGCGCATGCCGTGCCTGGCAGCAACTGGTCGAGGACGGCAAACCTGTACCGGAAAAGTTGAAGGCGTATGTCGGCAACTGGATTAACTGGTTGGGCGAGTTTGTCAGCCAGCACAACGGCGTACTGCCCACCGACTTTCCAATGACCAGCGTTCCCCAGCCAGTGCCTGACGACTTCACCGGGCACATGACCGGCCTGTGGTTGTCCGGCGCCTGCATGGCTGCCATGGCGGGCTGTGAACACCCGCAGCTGAACACGTTGATCGAGGCATGCGTCACCGAGCTGCAAAACAACTACGTGGTAACGCCTGTACCTGGTCAACCCATGAACGGTTGCTGGAGTCCGGCGGTTCGCCTTGGAACCGATAACGGCATGTTCTTCGGTTTCTGGGCCGGGGAGATCCTGCGCGGCCTGGGCATGTACATCTTGCTTAAACAACTTGGCCCCGGGGCGAGCATTTTCGACCGCCATCCACACGCTTAAAAATTACTGAACAGGTAGACGCATGTCTTCAAACATCACGATCGCGGGTGAAAACCTTATCGCGAAAAAGCATGGTGAACAGAAAGCGCTGGAAATCAGCCGTTTTGTGTTCGCACTCATCCCGGGCTTGAACCCCGAAAGCGAAGTGGATCGCGCCTCAACCCTGCCGCCTGCAGCGCAAATCGTCCACACGGCCTCCATTCAGCGATCGGGCTACGTGACCCCCAATCAGGTGGTCTACAGCGTGATGCTGGGTTCTGACGTAGGCGACTGGGACTTCAACTGGGTAGGGCTGCAGACTGCTGAAAACGTTCTGTTGGCCGTGGCGTACGTGCCCGTGCAGCAAAAGCGCAAGAACCGGCACCCGTACCAGGTTGGCAACAACCTGACCCGAAACTTTATGGTCGCCTTCAGCGGCGCCCAGGCCATGACCGGCATCACGATCGACGCCAGTACCTGGCAACACGATTTTACCGTCCGCCTAGGCGGCATCGATGAGCGCGAGCGTCTGCACAATCGCGACTTTTTTGGTCGAGCGTGTTTTTTCGACAGCGGCCTGCAGCTGGTCAAAACAGGTAACAGCTATCAGCTCAAGCCGGGTATTGCCTACGTTGAAGGCATTCGCGTTGTGCAGACCGAGCCGACCATCATCAACGTGGCCAACGTGCCATCCAAAGCCTGGCTGGAGGTCGCTTTACAGCGCAAGGGCAGCGATATGGTCACCACCTGCCAGGTGGTCTTTGGCGCAAACCTGGTCGACAAAACCGACAGCGCCGGTGCCCGTCATTACTTCGTGCCGATCGCGGATCTGCCCAACTCCAACACTGTGACCGATTTGCGTCTGCCTCAACCGGTCGACGTTGCCTTGATCGAGCATCTGGCCTTACGCAATGGCGACTATGAAAAGCTGCGAGCCCGGGGCACGACAAAAGAGGACGTCGGGCTCAGCGAGTTGCCCAACGCTAAAAGCGATGACCCACAAACCAACAACAGCGAGATTCTGGCCACCACCAAGGCCCTGAACGTCCTGCGCAAAGCTATGGATGATCCGCTGACCGGGCTTGTCTGCAGTTTTGCGATGGCAACGCCGCCGTTGGGATGGCTCAAGGCCAACGGTGCCGCAGTGTCACGTACTACCTATGCCGCACTGTTCTCCAGAATTGGCACCCTTTACGGCGCGGGGGATGGGGTCAACACCTTCAATCTGCCAGACCCACGCGGAAAGTTTATTCGCGTATTGGATGACGGGCGCGGGATCGACCCAGGGCGGCAACAGGGCAGTAATCAGGCAGACGAAACACGCAGTCACAACCACGGTGCCAGTGCGAGCGGTGGCGGTGCCCATACGCACACGGCGTGGACTGATGCCCAGGGCAAGCACGCCCACACCGTGAACAACTCAAGTTCGTTCGGCTGGAATTACGGCAACTGGTACTACTCCGACACTGGCGGGGCTGCCGATCAGCCCCAGAACATTACGAACGAAGCGGGTAGCCATACCCACAACGTAGGTATTGGTGCGGTTGAAGATCACCTGCACGCCATCACCGTGGCTTATTCCGGTGGTGCTGAAACACGCCCGCAAAATATCGCCTTCCTTGCCTGCATTAAGTATTGAGACCCGCCATGGACACCAAAATCGTTTATCAGACTGATCATCATGGGGTCTACACAGGTGAAACCTGTGCTGACCGCTGCCCTTTAGAGCCAGATGTCTGGTTGATCCCGGGCGGCTGCGTGGAAGTAGCGCCCCCAGCGATCCCTGCACACCAAGCGGCCCATTGGAACGGCAAGGCGTGGAAGCTGATCGAGTCGTACCAGGGCGAGATCGTCTATCACAAGATCACCGGGCAGCCGTTGCTGATCGAAACCCCTGCGCCACTGCCAAAAGGCTACACCTTGAAAGCACCCGGTGAGCACCAGATATGGAGCAAAGGCCAGTGGGTTGACGATGTGCCGGCACTGGTAAAAATTCGTCACGCCGAACAGTTGGACGCGGTAAATGCGGCCTGTGAACAAGCAATCACAAGGGGCTTTTCCTGCGATGTCCTGGGGGAAACACACTGCTACGACAGTACCCTGATTGACCAGGTCAACCTGACCAGCCAGGTGGTACTGGGCAACGACGGGCACTTGGCCTGCCGTGATGCCCTGGGCGTCAAAGCCTACCGCGAGCACACCGCCGAGCAGTTGCACCTGGTCAGCGCCGCGTTCAACCATCACCGGCTGACCTGTCAGCAAAAAGCCCTGTTGCTCAAAGACCAGATGGATGTGGCCCTGACCGCCAACGACCTGGCCGCGATCGAGGCGGTGAGCTGGGTAGCAGGCCAAGCATGAACTGGGCGCCCGTCACCATGCGCTGGCCAAGCCAGTCAACCCAATGGCTGAGCCAGCTGGCCACCGCCAAAAAGATGGCCGGATCTGAGCTGGCCAGCACCGCGTCACGCCTCGAAACGCTCAAGGGTATGGCCACCACCAGCCCGGGGCCGGTCGCGGAACTGGCAAAGCAGGGGATCGAGGCCGGGCGCTCGGCAATGGCTGACGCCCTGGGCGAAGTCCCGGCGTGCCTGGTAGTGACACCGTTCCAGAGCGGGGTTGGTCAGGGCACCGGCTTATTGCGTGCGTTGGCTGCGCCGAACCTGCTGCAGCTGCTGAGCGCCAAACTTAAGGACAGCCACGACACCGGGCTACCCACCGGGCAGCAATACGCGCTGGTGATCCTGTTCCTGGGCACTCGATACGACCAGTTCGCCGCCACCCTGGCGCGGTTCAACGCCTTGCTACCGTTTCCGGATCTGGAGCGCGCCCAGCGCCGTGCCCAACAGTTATTCAAGCTGGAGGCGGAAAAGTGGGAGCTACCTTCTGCCGGTGCGCTGCCGCGCTGGGGGCAGATGCCCCTGGAGCGTTGCACCGTGACCAAAGCCGCAAGCCAGGCACTGTCCAGCCAACTGGCGGCGCTGGAGGGCTACGCCGCTGACAGCTCGCCCATGGCCGACTTGGCGGCCCTGGCTGCACGCAAAGCCACTCAGGCCCAAGCCCACGACCGAAAGCTGGCCGAGCTGCAGCAGCTGCTGACCGACAGCACCACGGAAACCACCATGCAATGCCGCCTGATCGGCCCGGGGAACGGCGCCGAGCTGAGTGCCCAACTGCTGGAAGGCCAAGCCCCGGGCCATGAATGGGGGATCTGCGCTGGCATGGTGCTGGTGGGATCGCGCAAAGGGCTGAGCTTTGTACAGGAGATGATCGGCCTATGACGCTGCTACTCGATGGCGAACAAGTGCGCTGCAAAAACATGAAAGCCACAGCAAATCTGCGCATTGAAAGCGGGGATATGTCGGGCCAGACCAGCAACAGCGACAAGGCCCACACCGGCTTCAAGCCCAAGACCCTGACCTTTTCCGGGCTTATCCGGCATGCCGATGCAGACTGGTTGCGCACGCTGATGCGCCTGGCCGAGGCAACAGAGAGCGGTGGCCAACTCAAAACCTACCGCATCGTTCACGACACGGCCGCCGCCTTCGGCATGCGCCAGGTGCAATTCAGCGACGGGGTCAGTTCCCGGGAACACGACACGCTGCAGGCCTGGCTGATCCAGTTCACGCTGACCGAGAAACTGAGCAACCCCGAGCGGGTAGAAGGCCGTCGCACGGGCAACACCGTGGCCAGTCAGTCGGCACCCGGGCAAGGCGTTGCCGGTGAGAACGGCAGTGATCCGGAAAAGCCCGGGCAAGAGCTGACCGGCTTTGAAGCCGTGCTGAAAAACATTGATAACTGGATGGGCTGACCGCCATGAAACTGCACAAAGTGCTGACCATTGGCGGCACCGTATACCCGCTGGTCAAAGACGATGTCCGGCTGGAGCTGCGCACCCCGGGGCGAGCCTCGTTCACGGTGCAAGCCAAAGCCCCGTTAAAAGGATTGGTGACGCTGGACATTGGTTACAACGACAAGCCGCTGCAGCGGTTTTTCATTGGCTACGTCGAGCGCAGTACCAGCGTGAACGCCGTCGAGCAGGTGCTGTTCTGCCGCGAGCTGGCTGCAATCCTGAGCCAGCCGCTGCCGCTGAACCTGCGTCACGTGGATTTACGTGCAGTGCTGACCGCTATCAGCAACAAAACCGGGCTCACGTTCCGTGTGCCAGACCAGGCCTATGCAAAGGTAAAAGCCCCGTTCTTTTACAACTTGGCCACCGGCATTCAAGCCATGGATAGCCTGGCCCGGGTTTTCAGCATCCCCGACCCGATCTGGCAGCAGCAGGGCGACGGCGAAGTCTTTGTGGGCAGTTGGGCCGACAGCTTTTTTGGTGCCCGGGAGCCGCTGCAGCTGCCAATCGAACTGTTCGACGGCTATCAGGGCAACGAAAGCGCCATGGTCGCCGCAATGCCAGGCATTCGCCCTGGTGCAACCTTTAACCAGGCGCAACGCATCGTTTCGGTGTCGCTGGCCGCGAATCAAATGGGTTTGAAGTGGAAGAAGCAATAAAACGCGCCGTAGAACGCCAATTCCCCGAGCTGAGCGGCGGCTACCACCTGCCCAGATTCGCCCTAGTGCAAGGCGTGGCCGATGCCCCGGCCCAGTCCGGCATCTGCGACAACTTCCGACCCCGGTACGCGGTTGACCTGCAGGTACTGGCCGAAGACGGCGAACCCGACCCCAACCTGCCGATTCTGGCCGGTGTACCGCTGCCAGTGTCCGTGGGCGGTGATGAGATGGGCTTTTTCGGCTTCCCGGGGGAAGGCACCACGGTGGTGGTCAACTTCGCCTATGGCATGCCCAGCAAGCCCTTTATCCAGACCATACTGCCCCACGGCCTGAGCCTGCCCAAGGTGCCCAAAGGGGATCAAGTCTGGCAGCACAGCGAAACCGCCCAACAGCGCGTGGACGCCGACGGCAACTGGTCGCGGCAGACCGATGGCCGCATACAGGACTTCTCAGCTGATCGCGAAGTCCAAGCCCTGGACAACCAGGAGCACTATCAAAGCCACAGCCAAACCGTGGACGACCATTCAAAAGAGACGGTCGGCGGCGTAAAAACACTCGAAGCGATGGGTGCCATGAAACTGCTGTCAGGCGGTTCGATGAGCGTGGCGGCTGTGGATGACTTGCACCAGGCCACGGGGCGCGACCTGAATTTGGTGGTTGGGGATAAGTACAACGCCACCGTGGGTGGCGATATGCAGGAGCGGATCGAGGGCCTGCGCAAAAGTGTGGCGGGGGAGGGCCAGCGATTGGTCGCACCAAAAAACTGGATCGGCTCTGAAAGCGTGAACCTGTTTCAGGTCGTGTGTGATTTGCTCGACCTGGTGCAGGAGATGAACACGCAGTTGGCAGGGCATACTCATTTACCGGGGCCGACGCCGAGTCCTACAGATACAGCTGCATTTATTGCCAAAGCAGCAATTGGCAAGCAACTTTCGGTTAAGACGAAAGCAATAAACTTTTGAGCCTTTCTATATTCGTCGACGAGTACGCGCGCAATAAAACTTGCTTTGTTCTGGTCTTCCCGCAAGTAACATTACTCGTACGAGTAATATTCTTTCAATGAGCCATACCGTTCATCGGATTTTTTTGTGGGCTGTACTCAAAATCGTTCCTGAAGCCCGTATTGGAGAAATACGAACGGCAATAGGAAAACCCCGAATTTTACTAGCGAAAACGCGAATGCCTGATCGTTCTCAGGCGACAAAAACACCGAAGCCCGCACTGGGGCGGGCTTCGGGTGTATGCTTTAAACAGGATGCCTTACGGAAAACCTGTGTTAGCATCTGGCTCAATTACTTGAACCATGCTGCTTTTGAACCTAGACACTTCAAAGGCTATGGCTAACTGATCACCCCGTCAAGCCCGAATAGCTACTTGCGGGTGAAACACTGCAAATGCAGGGTTGTTACGCATATATGCAATGTTTTCCAGATTAAGTTGTTAGCCAAATTGGCTAACAACTTAGGGTGTTCCTTTAGGCCAAGTGAGACGTGCTGCCAACACTCTTGTCAGTGTGCAGCTTTCTCTAAACTTTGGAGTAGAAACCAATGTGGAATAACATTGCCCGTTTCCTGCCGGAAGAGTTGATTAGGTTCTTGCAAGTAGCCTACTGGCTGATCCGCTTGTATAAGCTTTTTTTCTAAGATAATCGTCAAATAAAACAGGGGCTTCGGCCCCTGTTTTCGTTTCGTCTCCTGAAAAATCCTTCTTTGTCCTCCTTTACGCTGAAGCCACCTTTGTCTGATATTTACGGCAAGAGATCTTGCAATTGTCGCTATGATGCCCTGCATGGTTTCACCTGACGTCCACACTCAAGGAAGCATCCTCTTATGGATTTTTACGGAATCACAGCCAGTATTGAACGGGCGAAAGCTCTCATGGCCAGCGGAGAAGATCATTCGCTTCGGTACGCTTGCCTTGAGCTTCGCTTTTGCTTAGAGACGATTGCTTTTAGACAGTTGCAGCAGTATGGCGATACCTTGCCTGGGGACGTAATCGGCAAATGGCAGGCTGACCAGGTTATCCGGCGCTTGGCTTCATTTGATCCGCAATCCGACGTGGAGGCCACCTTAGCTTTTGGTGTACCGAAAGAAGATGGTAGTCGCCCTGATGAGTGGATCGACTTTTGCAAAACAAAGCCAATATCTTGGAGAAAATTCAGGAAATATCACAACAAACTGGGTTCGTTTTTACACGTCCCTATTCCCCCTAAAAATACCTCTGACCAGATAGAGAAAAAGGTTCTGACTGCTGACTCCCTAAACGAGATCGTAAGCAGCATAGAAGCTGTAGCAGATTCCACAGCTATCCTAGCAGTGAAGCTGGTGATCCAAGCCCAGTGCCCTTGTGGAAATACTCTCTTCGTTGGGGATAGTGAATTCGAGAATGATGAAATTGTTGTTTGCAGCAACACAATGTGCAATTCGCTTTTTCTCAAACACACGAATGAGGCTAGTGAGCAAGTGCTTTTACCACTTAAGACAGTGGTTTTCACATGTGAGTGTAAGGCGAAGGTACCCGTTGAACTCGGAAAAATATGGTCGCCGATTCGGTGCCCTAACTGCCATATCACTCATCGTGTGAATTTGGCCTTCGCCCGCGTAACGCCTGTTGGCTAGCCATATTGATGGCTCTGTCACGACACGCCAAAGCTGAGTTATAAATTTGGCGCGCATGCACCTGCGCACTTTTGTTAAAACCAATTCAGCAAAGAAAAAACTGACAAAAAAGCACTTATCCCCCTCCCGCCGACGGGCCCTGCGTCCTTTTTTTGTGCAAATGCGGATGCAGTGCAAACGACTCTGCAGCCCAGGAGGGCCGAGGGGGTTTGCAGGTGATCGACTATTTCACTAAGTGCAAGGTTTTGAAACGGAATGCAGCGCCGCTGCACAGCAGTGCAAGGGGCAGTCGCGGAGGAGGTATCGCTGGACTGCCCAGATTCATTGAGCGGAGAATTCAAAAACGCCAAATAAGGTAGGTTTTAAGATTCTGAGCCGTTTGCACTAGTACCGAATTCGAGCATCTCTGTAACACCTTAAAATCGCTGGAGGCCAGACTCTATGGGCCTGTCGCGCAACTGGAAGCATTTCAATATTCCACTCACTGTGATCGACGTTTTAAACGTGAGCGGTATGCCGAATCACAGGGATGGTAGCCTCAGTTGAACCAAGCCTTTGGATTTAAGAACTGCCACCATTTTGGGGTGGTCGCTTGGACAGTGACGAAGCCAGATAACCAATTCTCGTATTCTTCGTCCTTCGGAACCAACCCATCCTGACGCGGCTTTTCAAAGTCGACTGTGGGGATTGTTGGTGGGCTTCCCCTCAACCGCGATTTGTAGCGTTTTTTGAGTATTACGCCGTGGTCTCGTAAGTCTTCACATAGCTTAATACTGAAAAAAATAATGTCATCCGTGTAGAGAGAAATGGCTTCTATCGATCCGCCGTACTCTTGGTTTGTCTGAGTTTCCCTATAAGGTAAACCTAGGTACATATGGTGGAAAGTAGCTCCTTCTGGAAATTGTTGGTTCTTGAATGTATTCAAAAGCTCGTTTCGCTTGGATAAAGCTCCATTCAGGTTTCCCACGGAATCAGCAAGTGCGGTTACAGTTCCGATTGTCCGTCCCACGGTAGACAGCCGGCTTAGGACGATATCTTGGATGGTAGCAATAGGAGGCGAAATCTCCTGTAAAAACAGTAGGTTGGGGCTTATTTCGAAAGGCGTATTTGCTGCAATTTTTCTTCCAGTGATTTTTTCTTTGTGAGCCTCAAACTTTTTAAGATCATCATCGTAAGAATCTTTCAACGCTTTGACGTGCTGCTTTTTTAATGCGAGCGCCTGGCATGCCACCGCCGTTGCAAGCGATATAACCGCGTTCGTGTGTTGAAATTCTTTGAGCAACTCTTCTCTAAATTTGCCTTTTTCAGCGATGCGCTGCGCAGCTGTCGCACCGGCGAAAGCCCCCGCTAGCGAGATTGTGAAGGAGGAGTTTGCAAAATCTTTGACGTTCTCCCACAGGGGTGACACGAGAGGTGAAAGTTCTGCATATACGGATGTTATGTCAGTCACGTAAGAAAATCTCACTGGGGGGCAAGTGTAAGGGTGTTGTTTTGATCGGTCTCTAGTGTAAGCACACTAATCGAAAGTTACGCATACAACCATATGGATTTCAGGGTTGACATCTCGTCAGGACATACGAGCGATACGGAGCTTCTGAGAGCGGTTACGCAAAATCCTGTGAAAACACAAATCCTGGTTAGCCGTTAAAAGTGGCTATTTTTCGCCACCCCCTGCAGATCGTGATGGTTAATGCTCTGCAGCCCTTGTAGAACGTGGCTTTGATACATGGCGACGAAATGGTCAGGAGGACTATTTGGAAAGGGATTTAAATTTAAAGCCTATATAAATCAGGCAGTTGGCGGGGTTAGTAAAATAGTAGTCCTGATAGCCCCATAAATAGCTGGGATGTTCTGGAAAATAGGGTTGATGAACGCTCTGAAAGCCTTTGTATCTGTGAGGTAGAGAGTAGATAAGAAAATAAAATACCTTTAATAGTCACTTTAAATCTCAACCGGAGAATTCATTCTGTCCGGTGGGGAAGCTCTGTCTGACGTGCTCGGCTCTACAGCCTCGACCATACAGCTTGAGGGTGCATGGGATGGGATAGATGGATTGGATAGATGCATTGGATCGATATTGTGCTGCAGTGAATGTGCTGCGAGCGACGAAAGGGCTCAAGACTGGGGCTTTAAGGGGAGGGAAGTGAAAGTTGGCTGGTACGAAAATGGTACAGAGAAAAAATAAGTAGGGCGGTAACCCTTGTTTTAAAGGGGCTGGCGGCTCAGTCCGTATCATCCATCATGGGTGCAACAGAAAAGCGCCGAGACAGCGAAGGCCCTGTATTTACTGGCTTTGAAGCAATTTTTTGTACCATTTTGCTCAACGTTTTTGACGCGGTTTTGGGGGTAAAAGGGCGTTTTTTGAAGTCGACTGGTACAAATTACCAATCCAAACAACAACTGTACCAGTTGACTATGGCCACGATCAGAGCTCGAAAACGCACCGACGGCAGCATCAGTTACACGGCACAAATACGCCTGCTCCGTGATGGGGTGCAAGTCTACCAAGAGAGCCAGACCTTCGCCCGTAAACAGGCCGCTCAAGTATGGGTTCGTAAGTGGGAAGTGGAACTTGATCAACTCGGTGCCATTGAGCGGGCAAACCGTATAGGGCTGCGCGTAATTTCCTTGGGCGATGGAACGGCAAGCTGCTATGCGACGATGTCGCTGGCTACAAAGCCGGTTTCGAGAAAGGCATCACCGAAATTGGCTGCATGGCCCACGCCCGTCGCAAGTTTTTCGATCTGCCGCGCTACCTGGACGACGGGGGCTGTGCCCGTTGACAACAACCAAGTCGAAAGCCAGATCAGGCCGTGGGCACTTGGGCGCTCCAACTGGTTATTCGCCGGATCGCTACGCAGCGGTAAACGGGCGGCAGCAATCATGGGCTTGATCCAGTCATGCACGCATGAATCGGTATGATCCGTATGCGTAATTGAAGGACGTTTTTACTCGTCTGCCAATGCAGTGGGCGAGTGAGATCGCTCGGCTGCTGCCGCATCAGTGGGGCACTGCTAATTTATCGGAGATGGCAAACTCGTTTTAGAGTGGTTGAAAGCGAAATGACAAAAGAGACGGCACGTTACATCTTGATCACAGGCGCGGCAGGTACCGGCACCTCGACCTTAGCGGATGCTTTAGCAAAGGAACTGAGCACAACTCACCTGGAAGCAGATGATTTTTTATGGCTGCCGAGTAACCCGCCATATCAGCATCTGGCAGACAAAACGCAGCGAGGAGAGCGCTTACTACAAGAAATGCGCTCTCATGGTCGTGCCGTGGTTGCCGGATCAGTAATGGGCTGGGGTCAACCGCTTGAGAGTGAATTTGATCTTGTGGTGTTCCTTTATCTTCCTGTTGAACTCAGGCTGGAGAGATTAAAACGTCGAGAGATAAAACGCTTCGGTCAAGCAAGGCCGGAATTTCTGGCTTGGGCAGCTCAGTATGATGAGGGAGGCGTCCCTGGACGAAGCTTGGCCAGGCATCAGGAGTGGCTGTCTGTGCTTACTTGTGCTGTCTTAAAGCTTGAGGGGGATATGTCCGTTACAGATCGCGTACGGCAAATACTGGATGCAGTCGACGGGCTGAACCACACACCGTCGGTCATGTGAACGTGTGTTGGCTACACGCTTACGAGCGCGGGTGGGTTTGGGGCGATTCGGGAAGCGGCGCAGATCTTTGTGGTCAACGAACTGGAGCCAACTCAATCGTGTATGACGCAGTTGAATGACTGGCTGGGGGAGGAGGTTGTGAAGTTCAAATCGTATGAGATAGCAGTGGATGAAAACCATCCACCGCGAGCAGTAATTTAAGTGCTAACAACCGACTGGGGTAGTTCGACACGCTGTACGGGCGAAAATCCTGTGGTCTTTTTGAAGGACATGTTGTTCAGGAAGTTCTTCATCGTGTCCGATGGATCCAGGTGCTCGGTATTAAGACGCTTCAGCGTCTGCCGTGAGAACGCCACGCTCAATATCGGGAGGTTCTCTACATGCCCTGTGGCTGTATTCAATATGGAGTCGACTGCTGTGACGACGATCTCGTCTGGCAGGAGTGACAGCAGTTCACGTCCTTTCCGCCATCCGAGTGCTGCGCGCAGGCCTGCAGTCTTTCCGGAAGGTCTATTGATCAACACTGTCCCTTGGGTTACATATTGCTTGGCACCACGTCGCGGATGTGAGTGCTGTATGCCGTACCGAAAGCTGAGGATCGACAGTGCAATTGACTCCCGAAATTCTGGTTGGCATCGCCATGACCAATCCAGTTAATGTTCAGATTGCGTCGCGCTTGCCTTCTCTGGGGCTGAGCCAATGCATGCTGACAGCTGGCTGTCTGTTTCAGGCTGTCTGGAATCATCAGTTGGATCTGCCACCCGCAGCGGGTGTGAAGGACTACGATATTTTCTACTTCGACTCGGATCTGTCCTGGGAGGCAGAGAACGAGGTCATTCTTGAAACCCAGCAGCTGTTCAAGGACTTGGGCGTCAAGGTTGATATCAAGAATCAGGCCCGTGTCCATCTGTGGTACAGCGAGCGGTTTGGCAGGCCTTGCCCTCGGCTTGAGTCCACCAGGGACGGAGTTGATCGTTACCTTGTTGCAGGGACGTGCATTGGTTTGGATCCTGAGACGGGGGAGGTGTACGCACCTTACGGTTTGGATGATGTCGGGCGGGGCGTGCTACGTCCCAACCCCCAAAATCTCCAGCCGGACTTATTCGTGCACAAGGCAAGAAGCTATCAGGAGCGCTGGCCTTGGCTACGGATACTGGAGTCCAGCTCGCAGGGGGGCGGTTGATGTCACCGGGCTGATTCCGCCTACTTGGCAGTTAGTTTGGCTAAGGCGACGGGCTGACTTTAAACGGAGGCTTACTCAGATTTGCTGCCCTGAATAACGCTGCGCTCAGCGTGCTTTAAGTTTAATTGTTGTAGTGCCGGGTACTAGCAGGGTTTGGATATTTGGGTGAGTTAATAGTTGCCATAGGTTGGCACTTTTTATAATTGTTCGCTGTTATATAAGGTGGCGAGTTTTTAATTGTACTTGAAGTTCAAGTACTGGCTTTTGCATGCTGGCGGTAAATTGTATCTGTTGATCGTGGTGTTGTCGTTGCTTGCGTAAAGCTCTCATTAACTTTCATCTTTGCGTTCTCAGGGTTGACGGGTTATTGGCGCCATTAGGCTGGCTGGTTAATAGTGCTCCCTTGCTTTTTGCTTTGTATGGCTTTTCTTTTGTTTTATAATTTTATAAATTGACAATAATGACGCCAGGTCTTGTATCGCTTGGGTTTCTAGCTCCTTACGCGGCAGGCTGAATAATTTCTGGGGCATGGATCCGCCTGATAACAACAAAAAATCATCTGACAGGCCGCTCATGGCTGACTCCTGGGTCCTCCAGGATCATGATCGTTATAAATCGTCTGTATTTTATGTTCTTGGGCAGGTTTCTGTAGCGGGAGGTGAACTAATTTTGCCGTGTAGCACTTTGACTTGGTTTCAGGTATCGCCGCTGCAATCTCGCAGGATTCTTCAAGTTTATGGCTAACGTGACCAAGTTACCCCGCGCTTTACGAGAGTCTCCACACGTAGCACATGGAAGGGAATAGAGAGCATGGAACACGGGCATTTTGTGCAGGTTATCGCCGTAACAAGCGGTAAGGGGGGCGTCGGAAAGACAGTTGTAGCTATCAACCTTTCGTTGGCGTTGGCAGAACTTGGCAAGCGGGTTGTGTTACTGGAAGCCGATTTGGGGTTGCCGAATATAGGTGTTCTGCTGGGGCTCTCCCCGCAGTACACGCTTGCCGATCTGATGGAGGGCCGTTGCGAGTTGTCCGATGTGCTGATGCAAGGACCTGGCGGGGTGCTTATTGCCCATGCAGCATCAGGAGCCCAGAGTCCGGCACATTTGTCGCCTGCTCAGTACGCAGGATTGATTCAGGTCTTCAGTGATATAGCGGACACGCTCGATGTGCTGGTTATTGATACCGCTTCCGGTATCGGTGAATCAGTAGTTACTTTCGTCCGGGCGGCCCAGGAGATTTTGCTGGTTGTATGTGATGACCCTGCCTCTATTACTGATGCGTATGCACTCATCAAGCTGCTTAATCGGGAGCACGGAATAAACCGTTTTCGGGTACTGATTAACCTGCAACACAATGCTATTGACGGCCAACGATTGTTCGCTAGGTTGAGGAAAGTTATTGATAGTTTTTTGGATGTAACCTTGCAGTATGTGGGCACAATTCCGTATGACCAGGATATACGCAAGGCCGCGCATCAACACCGCGCGCTCTACCAAAAATTTCCTGCTTCCAAAAGTGCAAAAGAATTCAGGGCTATTGCTAAAAATATGAGCACCTGGCCGATGCCGGGTAGTCCAAGGGGGCATGTTGAGTTCTTCGTAGAGGCGCTGGTTAATAATTCCAGAAGGTGACTCTGCTGTTTTCGGCAGGCGGGAGGAGGGCATGCCTCCTGTTCCTGGTAACAAGGATAATTGTGTTTGTGCATTCTTAATGCATTTGCAATCACCCTTAATATCGGGAGCGCTCTGTATCGTAACTACCCTTCAATTTTACTCACCTGTTTGTGTCCGGTACTTTTCTTCCTCAAGGGAGCAGGCCCTCTACTCTTGATACCTGCTCATGAAGACAGGAGGCAATCCGCTAGGCCAGGGAGCCCCACATTTGCACCAGGCCGAACAGATGTACCAGCCCATACACCAGACAGACCGCCGAGCTGATCGCGATAAAGCGCATGCTGCGCCCGGTGCCGGGCAGCGTGAAAGGGCCTAACAGGCCGCGCAGCAGGTAAATCAGGGTGATTGCGCACAATGCCGGGCGCAGCAGGGGCAGGGGTTCAATCACTCCAGCACCGGACAGTGCGTAGACTGCCCATGCGCCAAGCACCAGGGTAATCCCCATCGTAACCACTGCAGGAAACCAGCGACCGTTCTGGGCCGCACGCACAAAGCGATCGCCCGCCCCAAACAAGTGATACCAGGAAGGCCCGCCAATGATTACTCCGATATGCATCAGGGCAGCCAACAGACTGAGCCCGGCCCCGATCATCAGTGCCATATTGTATTCGTAAGCCATTTCATCGCTCCTTGATGTTCGCCAGTAATGGCGCCAAAGATATCATTTGCGCTGGGCGGTATCACTGGACCCTGCCAACAGGGTTTCGAAAAATCCGGGGGAGCCGGATACACCGCCAAACGCGCAATGCTATTCACTCAAGCGAGCGGTACTGCTGTGGGAGCGAGCCTGCTCGCGAAGGTCGTAAACAATAGTGCGTGTTTACTGGCTAATCGCGACGCCTCGAGATCTTCGCGAGCAGGCTCGCTCCCACAGAGCCCACACGGACCTTACGTGAGCGGCATTGCGCCAAACGCGAGTTTTTCGAGCAATTGGATGAGTTCTTCTAGTCTGATTTTCGGCAGCTTATCTGCACATCAACACTCAGGCTGTTGGCTGAAAAATGGAATTCAAGGCCGGATAAACCCCGGCCAGAAGCGCCTGTCTGCCCGGGATCATCACTAAGTAGCTGTTTTTGAATAAATTTATTTAAAAAGTGCTTCCCCAATCCAAAGAGTGTTGGTATATTTGCGCCCGTTCTTGCAGCGAACCCTTACAGGCTCGCAGCGAATGGCAACATTTGCAGGCTGCAAGCATCAGTAAAAGAGTGCCAGGCACTCATCGCTACAGATACAGGGGCGTCGCCAAGCGGTAAGGCAGCAGGTTTTGATCCTGCCATGCGTTGGTTCAAATCCAGCCGCCCCTGCCATTTTTCAGATCTTGTCCAACACGGACCAGAATCTTCAAGTTCAGCGTCAACGCCGTCCGGCCTGACGCATCATCGCCAGTAACCCACTCCTTTGCTATATCGCCAACAGTCTTTCTGCGTGCCATGCCGGCTTCAGCAGCATGGCCGCATTTTGGCCGGATCAGTCCTGCCCTGTCATCGGGGTTTTGGGATGGGTGGCGGCAAAGTGTTTTTCGTAAGCGCGACATACCCGCAGCACTTGATCATCGGCAAACCGCGCACCGACCACTTGCAAACCCACCGGCAAACCGTTTTGGGCGAGGCCGCAAGGGACTGAAGCCGCCGGTTGCTGGGTCAGGTTGAAGGGGTAGCTGAAGGGCGTCCAGTGCATCCACTCGGTGAGTCCCGAATCAGGCGGCACGTTGTGCCCGGCGGCAAACGCGGTGATGGGCAGCATCGGCGAGACCAGTACATCGTAGCGTTGATGGAATGCCGCCATTTGTGCGACCAAAGCCGCTCGCGCTTCAAGGGCCGCGCTGTATTCGCTTAAGGTGATGCGTTCACCCAGCGCGGCAATACGTTGCAGGCCCGGGTCGAGCAGGTCGCGCTGTGTGCTGTCGAGTTGCCCGGCCAAGCGTGCGGCACCGGCAAACCACAAAGTGTTGAAGGTGTCGAGCGGGTCGCTGAACCCCGGATCAATCTGCTCCACCTGGGCACCCAGTTCCACCAGCCTTGCAACGGCGCGCGCGACCACGCTGGCAACTTGCGGATCGACTTTCACATGGCCGAAATCCGGGCTATAGGCGATACGCATGCCTTTGAGGCTGTCACCCTCAGGCAGCCACGGGGTGCTGCGCGGTGCGCCGATCAGACCGTCGCGAGGGTCCGGTTGGGCCACGGTTTGCAGCATCAGCACCGCATCTTCCACGGTGCGGGTCATCGGCCCCAGATGGGAGAGGATGGTCATCGAGCTGGCAGGCCACTGTGGCACATAGCCGAAGGTCGGTTTGATCCCGAAGGTGCCGGTAAAGGCGCAAGGGATACGGATCGAACCGCCCGCGTCGCTGCCCTGGTGCAACACCCCCAGGTTGAGTGACGCCGCCGCCGCCGCACCGCCCGAAGAACCACCCGCTGTCAGGCGGGTGTCCCACGGGTTGCGGGTGATGCCGTAAAGCGGGTTGTCGGTGACACCTTTCCAGCCAAATTCCGGGGTGGTGGTCTTTCCCAGCAGCACGGCTCCGGCCTGGCGCATAAAGCCTGTAAAGGGTGCGTCCACCTCCCAGGGGCCCAGCGCCGAGGTGGTGCGCGAACCTTTGCGCGTGGGCATGCCACGGGTCAGGGTCAGGTCCTTGATTGATGCTGGCACGCCATCCAGCGCACCGCAGGGCTGCCCTTTCAACCAGCGCTGTTCGGATGCCTTGGCAGCCTGGAGTGCGCCTTCGTGAGCCACGTGGCAGTAAGCGTTGACCGCCGGGTTGTAGCGTTCGATACGCAACAAGGCGTCTTCGGTAACTTCCACCGGCGACAGGCTTTTGTCGCGAAAGCGGTTCAGCAGCTCAACCGCGTTCATTTGCCCGATATCCGTCGTGCTCATCGTGCGACTCCTGATTGTGCCGCATTGACCATGGCGCGCAGCAGGACTGCGCAGCCGTCGGCCAGATCCTGAGGCGCGGCGTTTTCGATTTCGTTATGGCTGATCCCGCCTTCGCAGGGTACGAAGATCATTCCCGCCGGGCCCAGTTCGGCGACAAAGATCGCGTCGTGGCCTGCGCCGCTGACAATCTCCATATGGCTCAGTCCCAGTTGTTGCGCACCCTGGCGTACGGCTTCGATACAGGCGGGGTTGAAGTCCAGCGGCGGAAAATCTGCAGTTGGCGTCAGTTCGAAACTCAGACCGTGCTCGGCGCTGGCGACTTCGATGGCTTCGCGCACTTCATCCATCATGGCCTGCAACCGGTCGGCATGCAGATGACGCAGGTCGATGGTCATGTGCACTTGCCCCGGAATCACGTTACGTGAACCCGGATGCAGGGTCAGGCAACCAACCGTACCGCATGCGTGGGGCTGATGTTGATGGGCAATACGGTTGACAGCGCTGACCACATGCGCAGCGCCCACCAGCGCATCCTTGCGCAAATGCATCGGCGTGGGGCCTGCGTGAGCTTCGACGCCGGTCAGTGTCAGGTCGAACCATTTTTGGCCCAGGCAACCCATTACGATGCCCAGGGTGATGTTGCGATCCTCCAGCACCGGGCCTTGCTCGATATGCGCCTCAAAATAGGCCCCCACCGGATGCCCGAGCACAGCCCGGGTGCCGGCATAGCCTATGCGCTGTAATTCGGCCCCCACTGACAGTCCTTGCTCGTCCTGTTTATTCAGGGTTTCGTCGAGGTCGAACTTGCCGGCGAAGACCCCGGAACCCATCATGCACGGCGGGAATCGTGAGCCTTCTTCGTTGGTCCACACCACTACTTCGATGGGGGCCTCGGTGGTCAGGTTGAGATCATTCAGGGTGCGGATCACTTCTAGTCCGGCCATTACTCCGTAGCAACCGTCGAACTTGCCGCCCGTAGGCTGGGTGTCGATATGGCTGCCGGTCATTACCGGTGCCAGGTGCGGTTGACGCCCGGCGCGGCGGGCAAAAATATTACCGATGGCATCCACCGTGACGTTGCACCCGGCTTCCTCACACCATTGCACAAACAGATCGCGGGCCTGACGGTCGAGGTCGGTCAGGGCCAGGCGGCAGACACCGCCCTTGGCAGTGGCGCCGAGTTGCGCCAGATCCATCAGCGATTGCCACAGGCGATCGCGATTGATCAGGGGCGCATTGCTGTTGAAAAGCTCGGATAACAGGATTGGACTGCTCATGGACACGGATCTCCCTTCAGGCGCTCAGGGCCAGGTAACGGTTCTTGATGGCCGGGTTGGCGCGAAAATCAGCGGCGCTGCCTTCGTACACCACGCGGCCTTGCTCCAGTACGTAATGACGGTCGGCCAGCTTGTCGCAGACCATCAGGTTCTGCTCCACCAGCAGCACCGGCAGGCCGTCGTCCTTGATCTTGCGCAGGATTTTCACCAGCTCGTCGACGATCACCGGGGCCAGGCCTTCGGTAGGCTCATCGAGGATCAGCAGCTTGGGGTCATTGATCAGCGCCCGGGCGATGGCGAGCATTTGCTGTTCACCGCCGGACAACGCATGACCGGCATTTTTGCGCCGCTCCTTGAGGCGCGGGAACATGCTGTAGACATCCTCCAACTGCCAGCGGCTGCTTTTGCGTTGGGCAATGCGCAGGTTTTCCTCGACGCTGAGCAGGCGGAAGATGCCGCGATGCTCAGGCACCAGCGCCAACCCTTCGCGGGCGATTTCGAAAATCTTGCGCCCGACCATGTCCTGGCCGTTGAAGCGGATTTGCCCCTGACGCGGGCAGATAATCCCCAGAATGCTGCGCAATGTAGTGGTCTTGCCCGCACCGTTGCGGCCTAGCAACGTCACCAGCTCTCCAGGGTTGACCTGCAGCGAGACGCCTTCGAGGACGTGGCTTTTGTCGTAGTAGGAATGGATGTTTTCGACGGTCAGCATCAGGCGGCTTCTCCCAGGTAGGCGACACGTACGCGCTCATCGGCACGCACGAACTCGGGTGTGCCCTCGACCAGAATCTGGCCGTGGCTCATGACGGTGATGCGTTGGCTGATGGACATGACGATGCTCATGTTGTGTTCGATTAACAGCACCGTGTGATCGCGCCCCAGATCGCTGATCAGCTGGGTCATGATCGGAATATCGTCAATGCCCATGCCGGAGGTGGGCTCGTCGAGCATCAGCAGCCGGGGTTTGGAGCAGATCGACATGCCCACCTCCAGCACCCGTTGCTGCCCGTGGGACAACTCACCGGCCAGGGTGTCGGCGCGGCGGGTTAGTTGCAGGCGCTCAAGCACCTGATCGGCCATTTCCAAATGCTCGCGACGGCTGTCGACCCGGCGCCAGAAGTTCAACGCTGCCAGGCCATCGCGGCCCTGTGCGGCCAGGCGCAGGTTTTCCCGCACGCTGAGGTTTTGAAACAGGCTGGTCAGCTGGAACGAGCGGGCCATGCCCAGGCCAACGCGGCCGTGGGACGGTTTTTTGATGATGTTCTTGCCATCAAACATGATCGCGCCGCCGGTGGCCTGACGCTCGCCGGTCAGGCAGTGGAACAGGCTGGTTTTGCCTGCGCCATTGGGGCCGATCACGGTATGGATAGTGCCTTGCTCGACCTTCAGGCTGACGCCGTTGACCGCATGAAACGCACCATAGGCCAGCTCCAGGTTTTCGGTTTGCAGCAGATATTCAGGCGCGTTCATGGCAGCTCCTCCTGAGTGGGCAGGCTGGGTTTGCGCTGGCCCTTGATACGCTCGTACAAGCTTGAAAAACCGCCCCACAAGCCGCCGCGCATAAACACCACCACCAGAATCAGGATGACCCCCAGCAGCATCAGCCAGCGTGGCCATAGATCAGACAGGAACTCGCCCAGCAGCACGATGGAGCCCGCACCCAGCAAGGAACCGAACAACGAGCCGGTGCCGCCGACAATGGTCATGATCAGAATGTTTTCCGACATCGCCAGGTCGATATTGGACAGTGGTACAAAATGCAGGAGCATGGCGTACAGCGCCCCGGCAATCCCGGTGACGGCGCCCGAGAGCATAAACACCAGAATTTTGAAGTGCCGGGTGTCGTAGCCGATGGCAGCGGCGCGGGTTTCGTTTTCGCGGATCGCCATCAGCGTACTGCCAAAGGGCGAAGCGATAACGCGGCGGGCGCCGATGAAAATCAGCAGGAACAGCACCGCGACAAAAGCATAAAAGTAACGTGCGTCACTCAGGGACATCAGCACGGTATCGCCAATGCGGATTTCTGGCCGTGGCACGTTGAGCAGGCCGTTGTCGCCACCGGTCCAGTCGCTCAGGGTGTAGGTCAGAAAGTACGCCATCTGGCTGAAGGCCAGGGTCAGCATCACGAAGTAGATACCGGTACGGCGAATCGCCAGAGCGCCCACCAGAAACGCCAGGAAGCCGCCAGCCAGTGCTGCGCCCAACAAGGCACTGAACAGCCCCAGTTGCAGATGGATCATCAGCAATGCCGCGCAGTAGGCTCCGGCACCAAAGAAGATCCCTTGGCCGAACGACAACAGTCCGGTGTAGCCCAGCAGCAGGTTGCAGGCCAGGGCCGCCATGGCGAAGATCAGAATTTCGGTAGCCAGGGTCGCCGATGGCAACACCAATGGCAGGCCGATCAATACCGCAACCACCAACAGCAGCATGGAGCGCGACTGGGTTTTGGCGAAGGGCAGGGGGTTTTTCTCGCTCATGTCAGGCTCTCCCGAACAGGCCGTAAGGACGCAGCAGAATGACCACGGCCATCGCGCCGTAAATCATCAGGCTGGCACCCTGGGGCCAGATAGTTGTCATCAGGCTTTGCACCACGCCCACCAGCAGGCCACCCACCAGCGCGCCGCTGAATGAACCCATGCCGCCGATCACCACCACCACAAACGCCACCCCGAGAATTTCCGGGCCAACAAAGGGCTGGGCCCCGCGCAAAGGTGCGAACAGCACACCCGCAACGCCTGCCAGCCCGGCACCGAGTGCGAAGGTCATGGAAAACAGGCGGAAAATATTGGTGCCCAGCAGCGATACGGTTTCAGTGCTTTCACTGCCTGCACGCACCAGTGCGCCAAAGCGCGTGCGCTCCAGCAACAGCCATAGACCGAAGCCCACCAGCGCAGAGAATACAATCAGGAACAGGCGATAGTAGGGGTACACAAAATCGCCGATCACCAGCACCCCGCGCAGCAATTGCGGGACCGCGACGCTTTTGCCCACCGGGCCCCAGATCATCACGCTGGCTTCCTGGATGATCAGCGCGATCCCCAGGGTTACCAGAATCTGGAACATGTGCGGCAAGTGATAGATCCGCTGGATCAGCAATCGCTCGATCACCCAGGCCAGAGCGGCCACCAGCAATGGAGCAAGCAATAGCGACAGCCAAAAGCTGCCAGTGAGGCTGACCGCGGTGTAGCAGATGTAAGCGCCCAGCAGGAAGAATGCACCGTGGGCGAAATTGACGAAGTTCAGCAGGCCAAAAATGATCGTCAATCCGACCGCAATCAGAAAGTAGATCATCCCCAGGCCCAGGCCATTGAGAATCTGAAACAGGTAAAGTTCGAGCATGCAGATACCCTCTGCAGGCGATCACGGGTGACCGGCTGCCAGTAGCAAAAGCTGAAAAATGACCGGGGGTCAGCCCAGAACGCAGCCGGTGTCTTGTACCGGCGCAAACGACTGACCGGAGCTGACCACCTGGGCCAGGTCGTCCTTGTCACTCATTTGGTCAGCTGGCTTGCCGATCAACAGGTAGTAATCCTTGATCACCTGATGGTCACCGGCGCGGATCGACTCGGGGCCGGTCGGGCCTTCGTAGCTCAAGCCCTGCATGGCTTTGGCCACTGTGGGGCCATCGAAACTGCCGGTGGCAGCGATGGTGTCGAGCATGACTTTGGTGCTGATGTAATCAGCGGCCAGCGGGTAGGTGGGGTTGATCCCGTACTTGGCCTTGGTGATCTTGACCAGCTCGCGATTGAGCGGGGTATCAACTTGATGCCAGTACTGGGCGCCGAGGTACACGCCTTCCAGTATGTCGCTGCCCAGTTCCTGAAACTGATCCAGCCCGGCCGACCACACCAGCAGGACTTTCATCCGCTCCTTGATTCCGAAGTTAACCGCCTGGCGCAGGGTGTTGGACGACTGGCTGCCGAAGTTGAGCAACACCAGCACATCGGGTTTGGCAGCAATGGCATTGGTCAGATAACCCGAGAACTCCTGTTCCTGCAGCGAGTGATAACTGTTGCCGACATGTTCCAGGCCATGCTCCTTGAGCACCTGTTTGGTGCCATCAAGCAGCGCTTCGCCGAACACATACTGTGGGGTGATGGTGTACCAGCGCTTGGCTTCGGGCAGACGTTTGATTAACGGCACCAGAGTTTCGCGCACTGCGCCGTAGGTGGGCACCGACCAGCGAAATGTCGCTTTGTTGCAGTCCTTTCCGGTCACTTCATCGGCGCCCACCGGGGTCATGAAAACGCCACCAGCCTTGTCGACTTCCTTGGCCACCGCCAGCGCCGAAGACGACAGGGTGCAGCCCTGGAAGAAGCGTGCACCGTCCTGGGCAATGGCCTCCTGTACCTTGCGCACCGCCTTGCCTGCATTACCCTCGGTGTCGATCACCTTGTAGTTCAAGGGCCTGCCCAGTAACTGTGGATACTGCTCGACAGCCAAGCGTGAGCCCATGTCGGCGAACTTGCCATAACTGGCAAAGGCACCGGACATGGACTTGAGGCCATAAAAGGTAAAGGGCTCTGCGGCGAAGGCATGGCGCATGCCCAGCGGCAGGCTCAGGGCGCCGGCCGCAGCCAGGCTCGCTTTCAACAAAGTACGACGTTGCATGGGGAAACTCCCTGGTTTGATTAGTTATTGGCAGGAGTAGCAATGGCAAACGGCGGATCAGGGCCTGTGGGCAGGCCTTTTATTGGGACAGCTTTTTAACTAGTGGTTGTGATCGAATTCCAGCAGGAAATGCGGGCTGACCTGGCCTTCAAGGGCGGTCATATGGTGTTCGGCGTCACACATGTGTTCATGCATCAGGCTGCGCACAGAGGCTTCATCCTCGGCCTTTAAGGCAATCAACAGTTGTTTGTGATAATCGAGGTTGGCGGCGTCGAACTGTTTGCGTTTGGGTTTGTAGGCTTTTTTCAGCACCACCAGATCGCGCAGCAGATCGTTGAGAAACTGCGCCATAAAACTCAGCAGCGGATTGGGGCAGGCCCGTGCCAGCAGGTTATGAAACTCCAGCTCAGCCAGGCGTTGCTCGCGTTGACCGGCCTCGCTGTCTTCCGGCGCGCTGCAAAAGTCCACGTTGGCTTGCAAGGCCTGATAATCCTCGGCACTCAGGCGGCCAATCACCGACACCGCCAGTTCGACCTCGATCACCTTGCGTAGTTGATAGACCTGCTCACCGTCCAGATGCTGGAAGTGCAGGTAATTACGCAGGGCGCGGCTGGCCGGTTCGGTCCCGGCCTGGTTCAGGTAGGCACCGCCGCTGGGGCCGGTGCGGGTATTGACCAGCCCTTCAACTTCCAGCGCCTTGAGTGCCTCACGGGCCGAGCCCTTGGAGCACTGAAAGCTCTCCATCAGCTCCCGCTCGGTGGGCAGACGGTCGCCGGGCTTGAGCGCGTCGGTGACAATCGAGCGCTTGACCGACTCGACGATCACATCGGAGAGCTTCTGACGTTTACGGTGCAGCGGGCGACTGAGCATATTTTCTATTTATCGTATTAATGCGGATTAATAGTAATAAATAGCGCTGAGCCCGATCAGTCAATAACTGGCCGGGCGAGGTGTCGCTTTCAGTGGCAAAGGGTCGTAAACCGATAAGAAGTTGCGGCAGTAGACTTGCTGGACCTTGAAGGGTGGTTGCTTGCAACGCAGGTGATGTGATCGCGAGCAACCCGGTGTATCAGCCAATGGCCTGGGATACGAGGGCGAACTGGCGCATGCCGTCGGCGGGTTGCGGGGGTGTGCCCAGGGCCATTTGCGTCACACTGTCTACCGGCTCAAGGCCTGCCAGGGTCAGCCACTCACTCAGACCGCTGCCCGCCGGGACGTCGATGCGTACAAAGCGGTTGGCAATCCGGGCGAGCAGGTTGGCGATCAGGTGTTTGGCCTGTTCGAGGTTTTCAGCAACCACCGGGCCAATACAGTGACCGCGTCCGGCACGCCGCAGCAGGGCAAAAGCCTGCAACTGACCGTCGCGCTCGATGCCGATCGAATGTTCGAGCGTATCCTGCAACTGCGCGAAGATGGCGTGACGATCCAGTCCACTGCCTGCATTGGCCAAGGCAAGTTGCCGGGCCTGATCTGTTGCGCAGAGGGCGCGGCACTGCTCATCTTCGGCCAGGGGCTCGAGTGCCACCGCTTGCGCCAGGCCTTGGCGCTGCTCAATGGTGCCGAACTCGACAAAGCCTTGGCTGAGATAGAGCGGCGCTCCGGCAACCGAGGCGTTGAGGATTGCAACACCTGGCAGGCAAGCGTCGAGCACCTGCTCCATCAATTGGCGGCCAATACCCTGGCCCTGATAATCGGGATTGACCACCACCAGGGCAATGGTTGCATACGCGCCTTGGGGGCAAGCGAATGCCGTGCCGATCAAACGCCCATCCGCGCAAGCCACAAACCCTTTAAACGTCCGATGCAACAGGGCCCAGTCTTCCAGGTTGTGGGGCCAGTTCAACTGTGAAGACAGCGCATGGGCCGCGGGCAAATCCGCCCGGGTCATGGGGCGATAAACACAGGCAGTCTGATGCAGAGCGGACATGGTGAATCTCCTTGTACATGTGCGCACTATCTACCGGTATTGCGCCTGCGTTTTCAACCCCCAGGCATGGTTTCATGCCGGGCCGAGACAATACTCGCCACCTGCCGTGGCTGGCAGTTGAGGTAAGCCGAGGATTGCAGCCAGCGCTTGTCGGGGTACCAGGCGAACATGAACTGGCCGTCCTTGAGTTTATCGACCACTTGACGTGCCACTTGCGGGCGTACCGCCGGGCAGCCAAGGCTACGACCGATGCGGCCCTGGCTCTTGCTCCACAGCGGGTTCACGTAATCGGCGGGGTGGATCACGATCGCACGTTCACGGGCCTGATCGTTGATGCCCGGCTCCAGGCCATCCATGCGCAACGAATAGCCGTGGCTACCTATATAGCTTTCCCGGGTACTGAACAGCCCCAGGCTGGACTGGTTGCTGCCTTCTGCGTTGGAGAAGCTGGTGGCGAAGTTCTCGCCGGATTTTTTCCCGTGGGCCACCAGGTCGCGTAGAACCAACGTCTTGCGGTTCAGGTCAAAGATCCAGAGACGGCGCGCGGTTGAAGGTTGCGAGTAATCGATCACAGCCAGATGCCGTGCTTGTTTGGCACCATTGTTGACCGCGCATTGCATGGCGCTTAGAGCGCTTTTCAGCGCCTGTGGGTTGAGTTCGGGAGCAGCATGGCTGAGTTTGTTGAGTAATACCGGGTTGGCCGCGTATGCAGTGCTACAGGTTGCACTCAATGCAATGGCTGCCAAACAGAAGCGACGTAAAAAGATGAGCATAAGGAGCGTTTTCTCGATGTAGTCAGACCAGCAATCCTGCGCCGATAACTTGGCGGTCCTGTTTTAGATGCTA
This sequence comes from Pseudomonas fragi, assembly GCF_025426255.1. Classification (GTDB taxonomy): domain Bacteria; phylum Pseudomonadota; class Gammaproteobacteria; order Pseudomonadales; family Pseudomonadaceae; genus Aquipseudomonas; species Aquipseudomonas kulmbachensis. The sequence goes on from NZ_CP104861.1 coordinate 2,318,621, forward strand.
GCCTGTGGGTTTGCCGTGACTGCTCAACCAGTTGACCTTTCAGGTGACGGCCATTGATTGGAGTAAAGCAGTTGTTCAAAAAACGCGCATTTTACTTGAGCATTGCCTTACTGACTGCGCCACTGGTCGCTGTAGCCGATCCCCTACAATCGGATGCCGCCAACCCGGTGCAACAGGCGCTCAGCCAACTGCCCCAGACTTGTCCGAGCCTGGCCCCGCCAGTCAATGAGTCTACCCAGAGTCTGTTGCGGGCTTTTTATCAGGGTCAAAACGACCAGCCGGTATGGACCGATGCCGGACGCCTGAGCGCCTTGCAAGGGGCATTGGCACAACTGGCGGATGACGGTCTGGACCCCAATCACTACAAATTGCCTGCAACCCGGGATCTGTGTGCCGACATCCAGATCAGCCAGCAGTACCTGCAAGCATTGCAGGATTTGCACTATGGTCGCCTGCCGCAAGCACGATTTGAGCCGGTTTGGCATGCCAGCGAAGTGCCGCAAGATCGCCAGGCGGCGATCCTGGCCCTTGCCGGTCCAGGCCTGCAAGACATTCCCGGGGCCTTCGAACGGGCCCGCCCACAAAGCGAGATGTATCAAAACCTGCGCCGGGTTTATGCCCGCCAGCGTCAGCAGCCGCTGGAGCAATGGCAATCTCTGGCCAGTGGTCCGTTACTGCGTCCAGGGATGCAGGATTCGCGGGTGTCCGAGTTGGCCAAACGGCTGGTCAGCGAAGGTTACCTGAGTCATCAGCCGCCGATTATCGATAACACCTACAACAATGAACTGGTGGCAGCGGTGAAGAGCTTTCAGCTTGATCACTCGTTGCAGCCGGATGGGGTGATCGGGGCGGGGACGCTCAAGGAGCTGAACGTCACGGCAGCAGCGCGGCGTGAACAGTTGCGTATCAATTTGGAGCGCTTTCGCTGGATGGCGCAAGACTTCGAGCCCACCAGCCTGCTGGTCAACGTACCCGCCGCGCAGTTGACCGTTTACCAGGGCGGTGTGCCCGTGTGGCAGACCCGTACCCAGGTTGGACGTGCCGAACGCCAGACCCCGCTGCTTAAATCCCGGGTCAACCGCCTGACCCTCAACCCCACCTGGACCATACCGCCGACCATTTTTCGCGAAGACAAACTGCCGCAGATCCGCCGTGATCCTTCTTTCCTCAGTCGCCAGGATTTGCAGATAGTGGACAGCAACGGCCAGCCGCTGGCGGCTCAGGATGTTGACTGGGACCGCCCGGGCAATATCCTGCTGCGCCAGGGTGCCGGGCCGAGAAACCCGCTGGGACGAATCGCCATCCGCTTCCCCAACCCGTTCTCGGTGTACCTGCACGACACGCCCAGCCAGGCGTTATTCAGCAAGGGCCCACGGGCCTTCAGTTCGGGTTGTGTGCGGGTCGAATCGGTATTCCAGCTGCGTGACTTGCTGGTGACCCCGGCCGAGAAAGCGCGCACCGAAGAGCTGTTGGCCACCGGCTTGACCCACGAATTCAGGCTGTCCAACCCCATGCCGATCCTGATGACTTACTGGACGGCCCAGGCGGACAAGGAGGGCAAGGTGACCTATGCACCGGATATCTATGGTCACGATCCGGTGTTGATCGCGGCGCTGGCGGTTAAAAAATAGTCTTGGGCACATGCAACCCTTGTAGCCGCTGTCGAGCAGCGCGAGGCGGCGCAGCCGTCGAGAAATCAGTTTATGCGGTGCGTCAGGCAATGCTCGGCGCCAGGTTCTACGACGGTTGCGCCGCCGGACGCAGCCTCGTTCCTTTGGCCGCGGCTACAAGGATTTGCGCCATAGTCTCTGGAGAACACTATGTAGCTTGCCTCAACCGTAAATCCGCCCCTAGTATCCAGCTCTCGATCATTGACCGTGAGAGCCCCCCATGAGCCGCTGGCCCGATACTCGTGTTATCGATTTGCTGGGTATCGCCCATCCCATCATCCAGGCACCAATGCTGGGTGCTGGCGCCGAGATCATGATTGGCGTTGCCAGGGCCGGTGGTTTGGGTTCTCTGGCGTGCGCCACGTTGAATCTGGAGTCGATTCGCGCCGAGGTGGCGGCTTTTCGGGCTGGCAGCGAGCAGCCATTCAATCTGAATTTTTTCTGCCATCAGTCCCCTGAGTACGATGAAGCGGCAGTGTTGCAGTGGAAGTCGCTGTTCAAGCCCTATTACACCGAGCTTGGCGTCGACTACGACGCACCGACACCAGTGTCGAGCCGGGCGCCTTTTGACGAGGCTACGTGTGCGCTGGTCGAGGAGCTGCGCCCGGCTGTGGTGAGCTTTCACTTCGGCCTGCCGGCGCCGCAACTGGTGGCTCGGGTCAAGGCCTGTGGGGCGAAAATCCTCAGTTCCGCCACCACGGTGGAGGAGGCGCAGTGGCTTGAACGCCACGGTTGCGATGCGATCATTGCCACAGGCTACGAGGCTGGAGGGCACAGGGCGATGTTCTTGAGCAATGAGCTGACCCGGCAAATCGGCACCTTTGCCCTGGTCCCGCAAATTGTCGATGCGGTATCCGTGCCGGTGATTGCCGCTGGCGGTATTGCCGATGCGCGCGGTATTGCCGCCGCGTTTGCGCTGGGTGCCAGTGCTGTGCAAATCGGCACCGCGTATCTGTTTTGCCCGCAGGCCAAGCTGGCCATACCTCATCACCGCGCATTGCGCCAAGCGGGTTCCAGCGACACGGCGCTGACCAACCTGTTTACCGGCCGACCCGCTCGCGGCATCGTCAATCGAGTGATGCGCGAACTGGGCCCGATCAATCCCCAGGCGCCAGCCTTTCCACTGGCCGGGGGTGTGTTGCTGCCACTCAAGGCCAAGTCAGAGCCCGCAGGCTCTGGGGACTTTATCAATCTGTGGGCAGGCCAGGGTTTTGCCCTGAGTCCCGGTCGCACGGCCGAGCTGTCGTCTTATGAGTTGACCCGCAAATTTGTCGATGACTACGCGGCACGTTCTGCAGGCAAATAGTGGATTTGCGCGGCATGGCTGGAGGTGCGGATCAGCAGCACGATCGCACCCGCCACCGGCAGGCTTACCAGCAGTAACGCATAGCGCAGCGACTCAACGCCGAAGGCTGGTTGCAGGGCATCACTGAACAGACCGGCCAGCAATGGCCCGACCCCGACCCCCAGGAGTGTCGAGATAATGGTCTGCAAGGCCATCGCCGTACCTCGGCGGTTGGCCGGGACCAGTTGCGTGACCAGGTTGTAAGACGGCGCCACCCACCACACCGCAAAAAAACTGTAGAACGCACACCACAGCATTGAGCTGGGGATGGGCACGCTGCCCAATTGCGTCCACACCGTGTTGGGCCACAGCAGGTAGGCGAACAGCGCACTGAGTGCCGCTACATGGCCAATCACCGGGATCCCGACTTGCCAGTGCGGATTGCGCGGGGTCAGGTGGTCGCTTAACCAGCCGCTGAACAACGCGCCGATCCCGGCAAACCCGCCACAGATAAAACCGGCCAGCAGCCCCGCATGTTGTAGCGACAAACCGTGGGAGCGCACCAGGAAGCTGGTGTTCCACATGCCGATAGCATAGGAGCCCAGCGTAGTCAGGCCACCCGCCATGACCAGGCAGCGGTAGGCGGGCAGGGCCCAGAGTTTGCGCGCCTCGCTGCCCATGCTTTGCAGCGGGTGGGCAGCATGGGCGCTGGCCAGATCCCAGCGGCCCCGGGTCGGGTCTTTTACGACAAAGGCCAGCAGCGTGGAAAACAACAATGCGGGCATGCCGATCACGATAAATGCCGTGCGCCAGCCATAGTGCTCGACGACCCACGCGCCGAGGCTGAGGCCGATAACCGCGGAGAAGGTCGGTGCCGCAGTGAAACAACTGATGGCAAACGAGCGCCGATGGGGCGGGTATAAATCGGCAATGATCGACATTGACGCCGAGGTGGTCGGCGACTCGCTGACCGCAACCGCCATACGTGCCAAGGCAAGCATCCAGAAGCTCACCGCCAGACCGCAAACCATGGTTGCGACGGCCCATAACAGGCAGGCCATCGCCAGCAAACGGGTGCGCGACATACGATCGGCCAGGCGCCCAGCAGGCAAGGCGAGCAGGGCGTAGACCCCAGCAAAGGCCAGACCGGAAATCAGCCCCATCGCTGTGTCGCTGACCCCGAATTCTGCTTTGATCGGCTCAATCATCACCGCCAAAATCTGGCGACCGACAAAGTTGTCGGCAAACATGGCCGCCAGCAACAACAGCAAAGCATGGCTGCGCCAGCCGACCTGAGCATTGGGCATGGTTGATTTCCTGTCAGATAAAAACACCAAAGGCGCTGACCCGGTCAGCGCCTTTGGCAAGGAGCAAAGCCTCAGGCCCGCTGACGGGCCAGGGTCATGGCGGTGTCTTCGATCATGTCTTCCTGACCGCCAACCATGCCGCGACGACCCATCTCCACCAGGATTTCGCGGGCCGGTACACCGTATTTTTTCTCGGCGCGTTTGGCGAACAGCAGGAACGAGCCATATACCCCGGCGTAACCCATGGTCAGGGCATCGCGATCGCTGCGGATCGGGAAGTCCATGATCGGCACCACCAGGTCTTCGGCGACATCTTGAATGCCGAACACACTGACTCCGGTTTCAATGCCCATGCGGTCACACACCGCCACCAGAATTTCCATCGGTGTGTTGCCCGCACCGGCGCCCAGCCCGGCAGCAGCGGCGTCAATCCGCGTCGCCCCGGCTTCGATGGCGGCGATGGAGTTGGACACGCCCATCGACAGGTTGTGATGGCCGTGAAAGCCGATTTCGGTGTCCGGGTGCAGCGCTTCACGCAAGGCTGCTACGCGGGCCTTGATGTCGTGGGGCAGCATGTAACCGGCCGAGTCGGTGAGGTAAACGCAGTTGGCGCCGAAGCTCTCCATCAGCTTGCCCTGCGTGACCAGCCCTTCAGGGCTGTTCATATGGGCCATCATCAGAAAGCCCACGGTGTCCATACCCAGCTTGCGTGCATAGGAAATGTGCTGCTCCGAAACATCGGCCTCGGTGCAATGGGTGGCGACTCGGACCGTGTTGACCCCCAGCTCATAAGCCATTTGCAGGTGATCCACGGTGCCGATCCCGGGCAACAGCAGGGCCGAGACCTTGGCCTGCTTCATCATCGGGATTACCGCCGACAGATACTGCTCATCGGTATGCGCCGGGAAGCCGTAGTTCACCGAGCTGCCGCCCAGGCCATCGCCGTGGGTGACTTCAATCAATGGCACACCAGCAGCGTCCAGGCCACAGGCGATGTCTTTCATCTGTTGCAGGCTGATCTGGTGACGCTTGGGGTGCATGCCGTCGCGCAGGCACATGTCATGCACGGTGATTTTTTTGCCGCGAAGATCCATGGTCGGCTCCTTAAGCGAGGGCAGGTTGAGGGTTAGATGCCTTGAGTTGCAGCTCGCCCTTGAGGATTTCCTCGGCGAACATCTCGGCAGTGCGCGCAGCGGCGGCGGTCATGATGTCGAGGTTGCCGGCGTACTTGGGCAGGTAGTCGCCCAGGCCTTCGACCTCCATAAAGATCGACACTCGATTGCCGTCGAACACCGGCCCGTTCACCAGCTTGTAGCCTGGAACGTACTGCTGTACTTGCTCGATCATGTTGGCAATGGCCAGGCTGATCGCGGCCTGATCCGGCTCGGTTTCAGTCAGGCAATGCACGGTGTCGCGCATGATCAGCGGTGGTTCGGCCGGATTGACGATAATGATCGCCTTGCCTTTTTTCGCGCCGCCTACCTGCTCGATGGCGCTGGCGGTGGTGCGGGTAAATTCGTCGATATTTTTACGTGTGCCCGGGCCGACTGACTTGGACGCTGCTGTGGCCACGATCTCGGCGTAAGCCACGGGTTGTACGCTGCTTACTGCAGCTACCAGCGGAATGGTCGCCTGGCCGCCGCAGGTGACCATATTGACGTTCATCGCGCCGCGCTTGAGGTTGGCCTTGAGATTGACCGGTGGTACGCAGTACGGGCCAATGGCAGCGGGGGTGAGGTCGATCATCAGCACGCCCAGCTCGTTGAGTTTGCGGCTGTTCTCGGCATGGACATAAGCCGATGTAGCATCGAAGGCGATCTGGATATTGTCCGCCAGCACGTGCGGCAGCAGACCGTCGACCCCGTCACTGGTGGTTTTCAAGCCCATTTCGCGGGCACGGCTCAGGCCTTCGGATGTGGCATCGATGCCTACCATCCAGACCGGCTCCAGCACGTCGCTGCGCAGCAACTTGTAGAGCAGGTCGGTGCCGATATTGCCCGGCCCGATCAGGGCGCATTTGATCTTTTTGGTCATGGGAAAGGTCTCGAACGGGGTTTAGGACACAAAGCGCAGTCGGGCCGAGCCCAGGCCGCTGAGGGTCAGGCTGACCTCATCGCCGGGTTGCACCGGCACCAGCGGCGCCAGAGCACCGGAAAGGATGATTTCACCCTTGCGAAACGGGATGTCGAACTTGCCCAGGGTGTTGGCCAGCCAGGCTACGGCCTCGCAGGGGTGGCCCTGGACTGCAGAGCCAAAACCGTTACCGGCGGGCTGGCCGTTTTTCAGCAGGTGCAGTTCGACCTTGGCCAGGTCCAGCTCACGGGGGTTGATGCGCTGCTCGCCGAGGGCAAACACGCCACACGAAGCGTTGTCGGCCACAGTGTCCTGGATGCGGATTTTCCAGTCGGCGATGCGCGAGTCGACAATCTCGAAACACGGCACCACCCATTGACTGGCGGCCATCACGTCCTCGGCAGTAATGCCGGGACCGTGCAAATCTTCGCCAAGAATAAAAGCGATTTCGCCTTCGGCTCGTGGTTGAACCAGATGGTTGGCGGCAAAGCTCACATCGCTGTTGTCAGCCACTTGCATGCGATCGGTCAAAAAGCCGAAGTCGGGTTGATGCACATCGAGCATCTCTTGCACGGCACGGCTGGTGACGCCGATCTTTTTGCCGATTACCTGTTCGCCCAGGGCTTGGCGGCGCTGCAAAAAGCGCAGTGAAATCCGGTAGGCGGTTTCCAGGGTCAAGTCCGGGTAGCGCTGGGTCAGGGGCGCAAGGCTGCGGCGCTCGCGCAAGGCGTGAAACAACTCATCGCCCAGGGCTTCAATCAACTGTGTGTCCATTAATACGCTCTCTCTAAAACCCAATCCCTTTGTGGGAGCGGGCTTGCTCGCTATGCAGGCGACGCGGTCTATCTGATAAACCGCATTGATGCGATCGCGAGCAAGCCCGCTCCCACAGTTGTTATGTGTGCTGGATTAGCCCGGCCAAACGCTCGATTCAGCGCCGCCGTCCACTTCCAGGATCTTGCCGGTGACCCAGCGCGAAGCCGGGGTGGCCAGGTACAGCGCAGCGGCGGCGATATCTTCAACTTCGCCCAGACTTTGCAGCGGGGTGGCCTTGATCATGCCTTCGCGCATGGCCACCGGCAGGACGCGGTTCAGGGCGTCGGTCAGGACCGGGCCAGGGGCAATCGCATTGACCCGTACCAGTGGTGCGAAATCCTGGGCCAGCAAGCGGGTCATATGGCTCAGCGCAGCCTTGGCGGTGCCGTAGGCGCTGAATTGGGTTTGCGCATAACGCGCCGCACCCGAGGTGATATTGATAATGTTGCCGTTACCTGCCTCGCGCATATGCGGCACACACAGCTGGCTCAGGTGATAGGCCGAAGACACGTTGAAGCGCATGATTTCTTCAAAGCGTTCAACACTCAGTGTCAGCGGATCATTGGGGCCGGCGCCGCCAGCGTTATTCACCAGATGGGTGATGCGCCCCATCTGCTCACGGGCTTGGGTAACCAGCGCGCTGCGCTGCTCGCTGTCATTCACATCGCAGGTCAGGGCCAGGGCCCGGCGGCCAAGGGCACGTACTTCTTCGGCCACGCCTTCAACGTCGCTCAGGGTGCGGGCTGCCAGTACCACATCGGCGCCTGCTTCGGCGTAGGCCAAGGCGATTCCACGGCCAATGCCGCGTCCGCCGCCGGTGATCACGGCCACGCTGCCGGTCAGGTTGAAGCGCTGAATAATGTTCATAAAGGGTCCTGTTCCTTTTTGGCTAAAGACTTAGCGGGGCGCCCACAGATCAGGCAAACCGGGATCACTGGCGGCAATCAAGCGCTTGAGCAGCACCTTGAGGGCCTGGGCATCCCCGGGGCCGAGTTTGGCCGACACGTTCTCTTCCACCGCCTTGGCCAGCGCCAATTGTTGCAGCGAAGCTTCGCGGCCGGTGGCGGTCAGTACATAGCACGGATCTTGCTGGCTGCCTTCGAGGGCGACCAGGTTCTGCTTCTCGAGAAAACGCATGCTCGCCACGCTGACTACATGCCCGGTGTAGCTGACGAAGGTGTTGATTTCGTTGAGGGTCAGGTTGTCGCGGATGCACAGCACCGAGAGGATAAAAAATGCATGCTCGTCCAGTTTCTGGTTGCTCAGCAGGCGATGCAGGGCATCGAGCAACTGGTAATGAGCGCGACCCAACAAATACCCGAGCAAGTCCTCGGTGTAGCTGCACTCCGGCGGTGGCGGGGTGGTTGCCAAGCGCAACTCGCTGCGTGGTTTGCGGGTCGCCAGTGCGTATTGGCCGCTCTGAAAGGCCAGCGGGGCACGGTCGCTGTGATCGAAGGCGAGCACTTCGCCAACAAAAATCACATGATCGCCGCCTTCATATTGAAAGGCGGTGCGGCACTGGAAGCGGGCGGTACAGTCTTGTAGCAGCGGCGCTTCGCTGATCCCGTTGTCGAGTTCAATCTCGGCGAACTTGTTCTCGCCCTGCATCGCAAAGCGCCCAGACAGAGGCTCCTGCTCGGTCGACAGCACATGCACGTTCCAGTGCTTGCCGGAACTGAATACCGGCAGGCTGCGAGCGGACTTGGCCAGACTCCACAGCACCAGCGGCGGGTTGAGCGACACCGAATTGAAACTGTTGGCGGTAATGCCGATGGGAGAGCCGTCTTCAGCCTGGGTGGTGATGATCGTCACCCCGGTGGTGAAGGTGCCCAGCGCGGTACGGAATGCCTGCGGATCGAAACTGCTTTGCATTGCCATGACGAACCTCATGGATTGGATTTTCGTGCTGGCAGTATTCCCCTCGGCGCAGGGTGCTACATCGTCTTAATGGACTAACGAATCCAGCCGATTATCGTCCGATTGGACGAGGCATTCCGGGGCGCAGTTCGCTAGCGTCGGCTCATCGAACCGGTGTATCAGAGGACTCATCCATGACGTTCAGCAGCACTGCTCCAGAACAGCTGCCCAGCCTGTTGGCGGCGCAGAAACAGGCCTTTGTCGCGGCCGGGCCCGTCAGCGCAGAGCTGCGCCGGGCGCGGATCCAGCGCGTGATAGAACTGCTGGTGAGCTACCAGCAGCCGCTGATCGAGGCTATGGATGCAGATTTTGGCGGCCGACCCCAGGGTTTTTCGTTGATGAATGATGTACTGGGCTCGCTGGCATCGCTCAAATATGCGCGCGATCATCTTGAGCACTGGGTTGAAGACGAGCCACGCCAAGTGTTTTCACCCTATGACCAAATGGGCGCCAAAGCCTGGGTGATGCATCAACCCAAAGGCACCATCGGCATTCTTGGCACCTGGAATGCACCGCTGTTTACCTTGCTCAGCCCTCTGGCGTGCGTATTGGCGGCGGGCAACCGGGCCATTCTCAAACCCTCGGAAGTGGTGCCACGTACCGCTCAGGTGTTGGCCCAGGCTTTTGCCGAGTGGTTCGACCCGCTGGAAATTGCTCTGGTGACCGGTGATGCCGAACTGGCGCAGGTGTTTACTGCGCAGCCTTTTGATCATCTGGTGTTCACTGGCAGTACCGCGGTAGCACGCTCGGTGATGCGCAATGCCGCAGAGAATCTGGTGCCGTTGACCCTTGAGCTTGGGGGAAAGTCCCCGGTGATCATTTCCCGCAGCGCTGACATGAGCAAGGCAGCCTTCAGCATTGCGGTGGCCAAGGCCAATAACGGCGGGCAAATCTGTATCAACCCGGACCTGGTGTACGTGCCGCGAGAGCAGATGGAAGATTTTATCGACCTGCTGGGTGCGGCCTACAGTGAGCTATTGCCCACCACGCAAGACAACCCGGATGTGGTGGCGGTGGTCAACGCCAGGCATTTGCAGCGTATAGAAGGTTATGTGCAAGACGCCCGCGCGCGTGGTGCCCGGGTCGAAAGCTATCCGCAGGCGCTTGAGGCCGATGCCGGTTCACGTCGGCGGCCATTACAAGTGGTGATCAACCCGCCCTGCGACAGCCAGGTCATGCGCGAAGAAATTTTCGGCCCGGCGCTGGTGGTGCTGCCCTATGAGCAACTTCAGTCAGCGCTGGACGACATCCACTCCAGGGAGCGTCCGCTGGCGCTGTACTATTTTGGCCAAAGTGAAGAGGAGCAGCGTCATGTGCTGCAAAACACCATTTCCGGTGGTGTGAGCATCAACGATGTGATGATGCACGCAGCTTTGCACGATGCACCGTTTGGCGGGATAGGCGCCTCTGGCATGGGGCACTACCATGGCCGCGAAGGGTTTCTTGAGTTCAGCCACATGCGCAGTGTTTACAAAGCCCCACCCCATGATCCGCGCCGCGAATGGGGCCTACTGCCGCCCTATGGCGAGCATTTTTTGCCGACCATGCAATCGATGGTAACGGCCGACTGAAAAACGGCTGCCCTGTGGGAGCGAGCCTGCTCGCGAAGACTTCTATTGCGTCGTAACCTTCGCGAGCAGGCTCGCTCCCACGGTGTGTAAGTCCTCAATAAAAACAAGATATGTTCTGGAGATTGACCTTGCAAAACCCTGTTGAAACACCTGAAGAACCTACTGGCTGGCAGCGTCGTCACGTACTCAAGGCAGGCGCCCTGGCTGTGGGGGCCGGTCTGTTGGGGCGCTTTGCCAATGCCACCAGCGGCACCGGGATCTCGCCCACCGAGTATGGGGCGATGGATGCCACGGATATGGCCCGCGCCGTGCAAAAGGGCGAGCTGAGCCCGGAGAACCTGCTTGCAGCGGCGATGGCCCGTTGCGATGCGGTCAACCCCAAGGTCAACGCCGTCAATATGCGTCATGACGAATACGCCAACGCGCTGCTCAAGGCCCGGCGCGCCAGTGGCGCATCGAGCACTGGCGCGCTGGCCGGGGTGCCGATCCTGATCAAGGACCTCAATACCTACCTTGAAGGCACCCGTACCACCAATGGTTGTCGCCTGTACAAGGATGCGCCGCCAGCACCTCACACCAGCACCCTGATTGCGCGCTATCAGGCGGCCGGTGCCGTGCCGTTTGGCAAAACCACTTGCCCGGAATTCGGCCTGACCACTACCACTGAGTCACTGCTGTGGGGGCAAACCCGCAACCCGTGGAACCTGGCCAAGAGTGCAGGAGGCTCGTCCGGTGGTGCGGCTTCGGCCGTTGCCGCAGGTATTGTGCCGGTGGCCCATGCTACTGACGGTGGCGGCTCGATCCGTATACCGGCGTCCTATTGCGGCCTGGTCGGGCTTAAGCCGACGCGCTACCGCACCCCCAGCGGGCCGGGTAAATATGAAGGCTGGTTTGGTGCCAGCGTGGCTAACGTGGTGTCGCGTAATGTGCGCGATATGGCGTTGTTTCTGGATGTCGGACAGGGGCATGAGGCTGGCAGCCCGTATTGGGCCAAACCACTGGTCCGGCCCTATGTCGAAGAGCTACGCACTGCGCCCGGTCGTTTGCGTATCGGCGTAGTGCGCGACTCGTTGACCGGCGCACCGCTGGACCCCGCCGTAGTCAGGGTGCTCGACGATACGGCCAAACGCTTGGCAGCGCAGGGGCATGAAGTGGAAGAACTGCGACTCAACATCGACCCGCGACAGTTGTTCGGTGCCCACGGTTCGGTAATTGGCGATGCGTTACTGACCATGGTTCACGACCGCGAACAAGTGCTGGGCCGCAGCGCCACAGCCGACGACTACGAGCGCATCACTCAGGTAGTGTTGGGCAATGCGCAAAAGGTCACCGGGGAGGGCTTGTACCGGGCGCGTCAATCGTTCGAAAGCATCGGCGGCTACATGGAAGATCAGTTTCAGAAGTACGACGTGATCCTGTCGCCGGTGACAGCCAACGTGACTCCGGATCTGGGCCTGTTGAGCCTCAATCAGCCCTGGGAGAGCTATGCCCACAACGCCATGGGCAGCGCGTCTTTTACCGTGCTGGCCAACGTCAGCGGGCAACCGGCGCTGTCCTTGCCGGTCGGCATGAGCGACAACGGCCTGCCCATCGGCATGATGTTCACCGGGCCGCTGGGTGGGGAAGACGTGTTGCTGCGCCTGGGGGCACAGATCGAGCAGGATCGTCCTTTCGCGAAGTTGCCAGTACTTTAAACGCATCCTCCCCCGAGCCCTCTCTCTTTGGGAGAGGGTTGTGGTGATGGCCAGCCTCCCCGCGATATCCCGACTAGTCCACTTTGACGATGATCCACATCCCGCCTGGCGGGATTATCCGTCATACACCGCCCGCGCATTCGCGCAGCGAGAGACTGACGGAGAACACACGGATGGATCAGCTACGAGAGAAAAGTCCGATTGAGCTTGAGCTGCTGCAACGCGCACGCAATCTGATTCCTGCGCTCAAAAGCCGTTCAGCCCAGGCGGACAAGGACTGCAAACTGCCCGATGAAACCGTGCGCGATATGCAAGAAGCCGGTTTATTTCGTGCCCTGCAACCGAAGATGTGGGGCGGGCATGAAGTCGACCTGCGCACCTTCTTTGAAATTCAGATGACCCTGGCCGAAGGCTGCATGTCCACCGCCTGGGTTTTTGGGGTCGTGGGCGTGCATCCGTGGCAACTGGCGCGTTACCCGGTCGAGGCCCAGCGCGATGTCTGGGGCGAAGACAGCTCAGTACTGGTGGCTTCGACCTATATGCCGGTGGCCAAGGTCACGCCGGTCAAGGGCGGTTATCAGGTCAGCGGGCGCTGGGGTTTCTCCAGCGGCAGCCAGCATGCGCAGTGGTGCCTGCTCGGCGGCATCGTGCCGCAAGACGAAACCGGCCCCACCGAACATGGCACTTTCCTGATCCCGGCCAGCGACTATCGCATTGAGCAGAACTGGGACGTAGTGGGCCTGCGCGGCAGCGGCAGTCACGACATCGTCGTGGAAGATGCGTTTGTCCCGGCCCATCGGGTACAGCGCACCAACAACTACAGCATCGAAGCCACACCGGGGCGCCTGGTCAATACCAACCCGATGTACTCCATCCCGTTTGCCCAGGTCTTTGCCCGCGCCGTATCGACTTCGGCCCTGGGCGCGCTGCAAGGGGCAATCAACGAGTTCCGTGACAACGCGGCAAAACACATCGGCAAGCACGGTGCCAAAACCGCTGAAGACCCGGCTGCCCAGGCCGTTGTGGCCGAAGCCATCATTACTGTCGACTCGCTCAAGCTGGTGCTGATGCGCAACTACGGACACCTGCTGGCGCTGGCTGGCGCCGGAGAATACCCGGATGTTGAGACCCGCCTGCTGTATCGCTACCAGTCGTCCCATGTGACCAATGTGTGTGCCGACCGAGTCAGCGACTTGCTGCGTTGCATGGCGGCTTCGGGCTTGTACAACACCAACCCGGTGGCGCGTTTCTTCCGCGATCTGCACCAGGCACGCGGGCATATCGCCAATAACGAGGCGGCTTACCGTCGTAGTTATGGCCTTGTGCAACTGGGCCTGCCCAATGCAGACCCGTTTGTTTGACTTGATCCTGCACTAAACCTCAGACCTCAGCGCAAGGCATAACAATAATGACGGCTCACGATCAGTCTCAGTCCAGCTATGACGTAATTGTTGTCGGCTCCGGTGCCGGCGCCATGACCTCGGCCCTGTTTGCGGCTGATCAGGGCCTGTCGGTTCTGATTGTCGAAAAAAGCGACAAATATGGGGGGACTTCTGCGATTTCCGGCGGCGGTATCTGGATCCCGAACAACCATTACTTTGCCGCGATAGGCGGCCAGGACAGCCCTGAACTGTCGATGCAGTACCTCAAGGCCGCCACCGCTGAGCATGGTGACTCTCAGCGCCTGCAGGCGTATCTGGATAACGCTGCGCCGATGATCAAAAAGCTCACCGACAACAGTCGCGTGCGCTATGCAGTGGCCGACAAATACCCCGATTACTATCCGCAACTGCCCGGCGCATTGCCGGGCGGGCGTACCCTGGACCCCGAGTTGTTCGACACCAGCCTGCTTGCCGAAGAACTGCCCAACCTGCGCAAGCCTTCGCCCTCGACCCTGTTGATGGGGCGCATCGCCTGGACCGCGCGCGACGCACACAAGGCCATGGCCCGCAGCTTTGGCTGGCAATGGCTGATTTTCAAGCTGATGGCACGCTACAAGCTTGATTTCAAATGGCGCCGCAAAAGCAAATACGATCGTCGCGCTGCCCTGGGCAGTTCGCTGGTGGCCTCGTTGCGCCGCTCCCTGATGGACCGCAACGTACCGCTTTGGCTCAACACCAACTTTGAGGATGTGCTGCTCGACGGTGATCGGGTGTGCGGGATCAAAGTTGCAACCGGCGGCAAAATCCTCGAACTCAAGGCCCGTCGTGGGGTGATTTTTGGTTCGGGCGGTTTTGAGCAAAACCAGACCTTGCGCGAGAAGTACCTGCCGCAACCCACCCGTGCCAGCTGGAGCGCCACGCCGCCGGGCAACAACACCGGGGCTGCGCTTGAAGCCGGGCTCAATATTGGCGCCGCCACGGCACTGATGGATTGGGCCTGGTGGGCACCGACCATTGCCGTACCCGGCGAAGAAAAACCCCGTGGCGTATTTGCCGAGCGGGCGTTCCCTGGGGCGATTGTGGTCAACGGGCTGGGGCAGCGATTTGTCAACGAGGCAGCGCCGTATTTGGAGTTCGTCGACGCCATGTACACCGACAACCACAAGACGGGCGGCCGCTCGGTGCCGTCGTGGGTGATTTTTGACGGTCATTTCCGTTTCACCTACGCCATGGGCCCGCTGATGCCCGCCCAGGTGGTGCCTGACAGTCGACTGCGCAAGGAATGGCTCAACACCGTGTACTGGAAGGCCGACAGCCTGGAAGCGCTGGCCCGGCAAATCGGAGTTGATACCCAAGGATTAAGCAGCACCGTGGAAAAGGTCAACCGCTACGCGCAAACCGGTGTCGATCTGGACTTCGACCGTGGTGGTAACGTATTTGACCGTTATTACGGCGACAGCAATATCAAACCCAACCCGTGCCTGGCGCCGCTGCGCAAAGGCCCGTATTACGCTATGCGTCTGGATGCCGGGGATATCGGCACCAAAGGCGGATTGCTGACCAACCAACACGCTCAGGTGGTACGTGAAGACGGTGAGCCGATCCCCGGTCTGTATGCCATCGGCAACTGTTCGGCTTCGGTGATGGGCATCAGCTATCCCGGCGCCGGTGGCACCCTGGGCCCGGCCATGACCTTCGGCTATATCGCCGCTAACCATATCGCCAGCGGCGTATCGGCAACAGCGAGCAACAAGGCACGGGTGCTGTTATGAGCCGGAGCAGAAACACCAGCAGCAACAGCAAGATCCTGGCGCCATTGCAAGCCGACCGACTGAGCGGCCGCGACTGGCACGACACCTGCGATGTATTGGTGATCGGCTGGGGTGCGGCGGGTGCCTGTGCCGCGCTGGAAGCCTGCAGTACTGGTGCCCATGTGATCGTTGCCGACCGTTTTACCGGCGGCGGCGCCAGCGCTAAAAGCGGTGGCGTGGTGTATGCAGGCGGCGGAACCCGGCACCAACAGGCTGCCGGTTTTAGCGACAGTTCCCAGGCAATGTTTGATTACCTCAAGCATGAAACTCAGGGCGTAGTCAGTGATACAACCCTGCAAAAATTTTGCGATGACAGTGTCAGTAACCTGAACTGGCTTGAAGGTCATGGTGCGAGTTACGCCCACAGCGTGCCGCCAGGGGGGAAAACCTCTTACCCGTCCGATGGCTATTTTTTGTATTACTCCGGCAATGAGCTGGTGCCATCCCATGCCGGTACTCAGTCACCGGCACCACGCGGGCACCGCACCGTGGGCAAGGGCCAGTGTGGCGCTGTGCTTTACGGCCACTTGAAAGACGCGTGTCTGCGCGCAGGGGTGCAACCCTTGCTGCAATCCGCCGCGCGGCGGTTAGTGGTGGATGGCAGTGGCCGGGTAATTGGCGCGGAGCTCTGGAGCCTGCCTGAGGGCAGCCGCGCGGCCCGGCTACACGCACGCTTGGCGGCGCGGGCTGAGCGCCTGCAAAATTTCGCCCCCGGGTACTGTGACCGCCTGCGGCAAAAACTCAGCCAGCTGGAGCGCGATCACGGTCAACCGGTACTGATTCGGGCCCGACGCGGAGTCATTCTCAGCACCGGCGGTTTTATCTTCAATCGCGAGCTGATCCGCGACTACGCGCCCGATTTTCGCCGCAACTTCAAGGTTGGTGCTACCGGTTGCGATGGCAGTGGCTTGCTGTTGGGGCGGTCAGTGGGGGGCAAAAGCGAGCGCTTGGGACGGGTTTCAGCCTGGCGCTTTATCAACCCGCCGCACTGCTGGCCCAAGGGGATTGTGGTCAATACCAACGGCCAGCGTTTTTGCAATGAAGAAGTGTACGGCGCCACCCTCGGCCAACCGCTGTGCGAAGAGCAGGGCGGTCAGGCCTGGCTGGTGCTGGATGCGCGTTTGCGCAAACAGGCGATCCGCCAGGCGCTGTTCGGCGGCTATTGGTGGTTCCAGACCCTGCCTGCACTGGCCCTGATGTTGTTCAAGGTGCGCAAGGGCGACAACCCCGACCAGTTGGCAAACGCCTGTGGCATGCAGGCCGGTGAGTTGAGCTGTGCGTTACGCGCCTACAACACTGCTGCCCGTGGCGAAGGGCCGGACGCTTTTGGCAAGTCCCAAGGCAGCCGTCAGGTACTGGACAAGGGGCCGTTCTATGCCTGCGATATCAGCGTCGGCAACCCGATATTCCCCCTGGGGGCGCTGACGTTGGGCGGGCTTAAAGTCGATGAATCCAACGGCGCAGTCCTCGACACACAGGGCCTGCCGATTGCCGGCCTGTTCAGTGCCGGGCGCACCGCTATTGGCGTGGCATCACACCTGTACATCAGCGGCTTGTCACTGGCTGACTGCGTGTTTTCGGGGCGCCGGGCTGGCTT
Source organism: Pseudomonas fragi (assembly GCF_025426255.1). Taxonomy (GTDB): domain Bacteria; phylum Pseudomonadota; class Gammaproteobacteria; order Pseudomonadales; family Pseudomonadaceae; genus Aquipseudomonas; species Aquipseudomonas kulmbachensis. Next base: position 2,335,744 of record NZ_CP104861.1, read on the forward strand.
GTCAGCCTCTTGTGGGAGCGAGCCTGCTCGCGATGCAGTATATCAGTCTGATCAGGTTGATGCCTTCGCGAGCAGGCTCGCTCCCACAGAAGCTACAGGGGTGACCTTATGAGCGCACGAGTCGAAGGCAAGGTTGCATTGATCACTGGCGGTGCCAGTGGCGTGGGCAAGGCCTCTGTTCTGCTGCTGGCCCGTGAAGGTGCCAGCGTGGTGATCAGCGATATCGATGTTGCTGCCGGGTTGGCCCTGGCCGAAGAAATCGGCCCCGGGGCGCAGTTCATTGAGCACGATGCAAGCAGCGAAGCCGATTGGACGCGGGTGATTGACACTATCCGCCAGCGTCATGGGCGCCTGGATATCCTGTTCAACAATGCCGGCATTCTGCTCAAGGGCGATATTGAAAACACCGATTACGCTGACTGGCAGCGGGTGCAACGAATCAACTCGGACGGCGTATTTTTGGGCTGCCGGGCCGCCATCAGCCTCATGAAAGAGGGCAAGGGCGGCTCCATCATCAACATGTCCTCCATTGCCGGGATTGCCGGGCGTGATGACTACGTCGCGTACAGCGCGTCCAAAGGGGCGGTTGCTGCGTTGTCGCGCACGGTGGCGGTGCTGTGCCGTCGGCGCAAGTACCGCATCCGCTGCAACTCCCTGCACCCGGACGGCATCCTCACCCCCATGACCACCGCCAGTTTGCCGGCCGGGCTGGACCCCTGGAGCCTGACCATCGACGCCGACCCCATGGGGCGTATGTGTTTACCCGAAGATGTCGCCGCCAGTGTGCTGTTTTTGGCCAGTGACGAGTCGCGGGCCATCAGCGGTATCGAGCTGCGGATCGATAGCGGCCAGTTTGTGATGAGTATCTGATATGAGCCAACCTTCCTATTTCTCCCTGCGCGTCGCGCAGATCGTGGCTGAAACACCGGACTCCAGATCCCTGGTATTCGACGTGCCCCCGGCCTTGCGTGAACAGTTTGCCTATAGGCCCGGGCAGTTCTTGACCTTGCGCGTGCCCTTTGAGGGCAGCTGGTTGCCGCGTTGTTATTCGTTGTCCAGCACGCCGCTGCAAGACGAGCCGTTGCGCGTCACCATCAAACAGGTGCGCGATGGCCGTGCATCCAACTGGCTGTGCCAGCAATTGCGTGAAGGCGATCAGCTTGAGGTGCTGGCCCCGGCCGGGGTGTTTGTGCCGCGCCATTTTGACGATGACTTCGTGCTGTTTGGCGGCGGCAGCGGGGTCACGCCAGTGCTGTCGATTTTGCGCTCGGCGCTGATCGCAGGCACAGGTCGCATCCTGTTGATCTACGCCAACCGCGATGAGGCTTCGGTGATCTTCGCTGCCGAACTCAAAGCCCTGGCCAGTGCCTACCCGCAACGCCTGCAAGTGATTCACTGGCTGGACTCGGTACAAGGTATTCCGGCGGTGGCGCAACTGGCACAAATGGCCCGGCCCTTTGTGCATGCCCAGGCGTTTATCTGCGGCCCCGGCCCGTTTATGGATGCCGCCGTCAGTGCCTTGCACGACATCGGCATGGACCACGGGCGAATTCACGTCGAGCGCTTTGTGTCGTTGCCCGAAGAGGGCAGCGTAGCCGCCCCGGCCCCGGTCAACACCGATGTGATTGGCAGCCAGCTCTCGGTGCGTCTGGACGGCGAAGAGTTTGAAGTGCCCTGTGCCGAAGGCGAAACCTTGCTTAACGCCATGCAGCGCGCCGGTTTGAAACCGCCCAGTTCCTGCCTGGTGGGCTCCTGCGCAACGTGCATGTGCACAGTTGAGCGCGGCAGTGTCGAGATGCTGCGCAATGACGCCCTGGACCAACAAGAACTGAACGATGGCTGGGTGCTGGCGTGTCAGTCAGTGCCTAACAGCGAGCAACTGCGCGTGTGCTTTCCCGAATAATCAGCCAGACGAGTGACCGATGATTTCCAGCCTGCAACAGAGCCTGCCGCGTTCGATTCCGCACATGCTGTTCAACGCGTCGAAACTACATGCCGGGCGTACAGCCATTGAAGAGCATGGCGAGTGCACCGACTACAGCGAATTGCCGCGCCTGGCACTGGCTGTGACCCGCAGCCTGATGGCCCAAGGCATCGGTAAAGGTGATCGAGTGGCGATTTGGGCGCCCAATGGGCGTGACTGGATTATCGCCGCACTGGGCATCCATTGCGCGGGTGCCGTGATGGTGCCCATCAACACCCGAATGAAAGGCAGCGAAGCCGCCGACATTTTGCAACGCAGCGGCAGCCGCCTGTTATTTGTGCAACCGAGCTTTCTGGGTACGGATTATCTGGCTCTGCTGGCGCCTTATCGACCGGCCAGTCTCAACTGTCTGGTGTTGCTGGGCGAGACCACGGCAAACAGCGGCAGCGGTCTGGACTGGGATAGCTTTTTATCTTTGGGGGCGGCCATCAGCGAGTCTGCTGCGCTGTTGCGTGCGACCGATGTGAGCGCTGATGACCTCAGCGATTTGCTGTTTACTTCCGGCACTACGGGCAAGCCCAAGGGCGTGATGAGCGCCCATGGGCAAAATATCCGCGCCTTTAGCGAGTATGTGACGGTGATTGGCTTGCGGGCCGGTGATCGATATCTGGTGATCAATCCATTTTTCCATGCCTTTGGCTACAAGGCAGGTTGGCTGACCTGCCTGCTGGCGGGTGCGACGATCCTGCCGCACCCGGTGTTCGATGCCGAAGCGGTGTTCCAGCGCATCGCCGCGGAACGCATCAACGTGTTGCCCGGGCCGCCAACTTTGTACCTGTCGATGCTGGCCCATCCCAAACTGGCCGAAACCGACCTGTCGAGCCTGCGGATTGCGGTGACGGGCGCGGCCACCATCCCGCCGATCCTGATCGAACGCATGCGCCGCGAGTTGGGGTTCTCGGTCGTCACCACCGCCTATGGCCTGACTGAGTGTGGCGGTTTGGCGACCATTTGCGACCCGAGCGACCCGGCCTCCATCATTGCAGGCACCAGTGGCCGGGCAATTGCGGGTACCGAAGTCAGCATCCGCGACCCACAAAACCGCGCCTTGCCAGCGGGCGGCACGGGGGAGATTTGCCTGCGCGGCTTTCATGTGATGCAGGGCTATTTTGAAGATCCCAAGGCCACGGCTGAAACCATCGACAGTGAAGGTTGGCTGCACACCGGCGATATTGGAGAGCAGGATGCAGCTGGCAACTTGCGTATCACTGACCGGCTTAAAGACATGTTTATCGTTGGAGGTTTCAACTGTTACCCGGCGGAAATTGAAGCCGGCCTGATCGAGCACCCGGCTATTGCCCAGGTGGCGGTGATCGGTGTGGCGGACGAGCGTATGGGGGAAGTGGGGTGTGCCTGCGTGGTGTTGCGTCAAGGCCAGCAAATGGATGAAGCCGGTTTGATCCTGTGGGCGCGTGAGCATATGGCCAACTACAAGGTGCCGCGGATGGTGCGGTTCTATGAAGCGCTGCCGGTGAATGCGTCAAACAAAGTGGCGAAGAACGAGTTACGGGCGCAGATGCAGGGTTAGCCCCAATTCTGGGGTGTAGCCGCTGAGGAGCGCAGCGAGGCTGCGCTCCTCAGCGGCTTCTCAATTACCCTCAAACCGCGCCGCCCGCTTCTCGATAAATGCCTGCATTCCTTCTTTCTGATCCCTCGATGCAAACAGCAGCGCATTGGCCTTGCGCTCCAGTGCCAGGCCCGTCTCCAGCGGCGCATCAACCCCGGCCAGAATCACTTCCTTGATTTGTTCGGCAGCCAGCGGCGGCATGGCGGCGATCAGTTGGGCCATCTCCAGGGCATACGCCTGTACCTCGGCATCGTCCACAACGTTACTCACCAAGCCTGAAATCCAGGCTTCATGCGCCGTGATCGGCTGCCCGGTCAGGGCCATGCGCATGGCCTTGGCCTTGCCGACCGCTCGCACCAGGCGCTGGGTGCCGCCAATGCCGGGCATGATGCCGATGCGGATTTCAGGCTGGCAAAACTTCGCGCTGTGCCCGGCCACGATAATGTCGGCCAGCATCGCCAGCTCGCAACCACCGCCGTAGGCGTAGCCGCACACCGCTGCAATCACCGGTTTTGGGCAATGCTGGATCGGCGCCCAGACGCGCTCGGTATGGCGCTGGTAAATATCGATGGGGCCGACACCGGCCATGCTGTTGATATCGCCACCGGCAGCAAACACCTTGTCGCCACCCGTCAGCAGGATGCAACGCACTTGTGGGTTTTCAGCCAGCTCAATGAAGTAGCGCGACAACAGCGCCTGCAGCTCAAGGCTCAGGGCGTTGGTGGCCTGGGGGCGGTTAAGGCGCAGCAGCGCCACACCCGGGGTCGGGAATTCAAGCAATACCGGCGCGGCAGATGGGTCTGACATGGGGTTCCTCATTAACGGGAGCTGTCACCACAGCGTGCGCTGGATTGTTGCGTTCAGCCGGGTGGGCTTCATCGTCCGTTCAGACGACGAGCAGCCCCAGGATTGTCCCTAGAGTGGCTCCATCAGTAGAAAAGGAGCACGTCATGGGCCAACTCTCAGGGCTGGACTACAGCGGTAAGGTGGTACTGGTCACCGGTGGCACCAAAGGCATCGGCGCAGGTATCGCCCGCAGCTTTCTGGAAGCAGGAGCACAGGTGATTGTGTGCGGCAGGGCGACGCCAGAAGTGTTGCCCAAGGCGGGCGCGGCGCAGGCGGTTTTCATGGCCTGCGATGTGCGCGATCAGGACTCGCTCAAGGCGTTGTTCGATGGTATTCGCGCTGATTTCGGTCGGCTCGATGTGGTGATCAACAATGCTGGCGGCAGCCCACCGGCCGATGCTGGCAGCGCTTCGCCGCGTTTTCACGAAGGCATCATCCGCCTCAATCTCATCGCCCCTTTGAATGTTGCGCAACAGGCCAACGCCCTGATGCAGCAACAGGCCGAGGGCGGCTGCATCGTGTTTATCGGCAGCATCAGCGCCTTGCGCGCGTCTCCGGGCACCGCCGCTTACGGCGCGGCCAAGGCCGGTGTATTGGCCCTGGTGCAATCGCTGGCCGTGGAATGGGCGCCAAAGGTGCGGGTGGTCGCGGTCAGTCCGGGACTGGTACGCACTGAGCAGGCGCATCTGCATTACGGCGACGAACAGGGCATCGCAGCGGTCAGTGCGGGGATTCCGGCCGGGCGCATGGCGCTACCCGAAGACATCGGCAATGCCTGCCTGTTTATCGCATCGCCCATGGCCGGCTATGCCAGCGGTTGCAATCTGTTGTTGCACGGCGGCGGCGAACGCCCGGCTTTTTTGAGCGCTGCGCACTGACGACCTTCAGCGGCGACCACGGGGTTGCTGCACTTGACACGCAGGAGACGAACTTGGCTGATTCTCAATTGCTAACCGACGTGCGCGCCCTGGTGGGGCGTGAATATGGTCGCATCTACGCCTGGGACGAAGTCAACGCCCCGATGATCCGCCAATGGTGCGAGATCATGGGCGTGGACAACCCGCTTTATACCGACCCGGCCTTTGCCGCCAACAGCGCCCATGACGGGCTGGTGGCGCCGCCCGCGATGTTGCAGGTGTGGTGCATGGAAGGCTTTCACCTGAACAACTACGCACCGGGTTCGACTACCGAGAACCCGTATGAAGTGCTCAAGCTGATCGAGTCTTACGGCTATCCGTCTGTGGTCGCGGTCAACTCCGAACTGACCTTCGAGCGCAATCTGCGCCCGGGCGAAAAAGTCTACTACACCACTCGGCTGGACTCGGTCGGTGATGAGAAAACCACAGGTCTGGGCACGGGCTTTTTCGTCACCCTGGTGATGAACTACTTCGTTGAGCACAAAAGTGGCGATGAAGCCGTGGGCCAGTTGCTGTTTCGGGTATTCAAGTTCCGCCCGGCCAACAACCATACCGTTGAAGCTGCCCCGGCCAAGGTTGAAGACAAACCTGTGGTCAAGCGTCCGAAGCCGGGCATGAGCGATGACACGCGGTTTTTCTGGGAAGGTTGTGATGCGGGCAAGCTGCTGATCCAGCGCTGCACCCAGTGCCAGACCCTGCGCCATCCACCCGCCCCGGTGTGTATCGAATGCCACTCGTTCGATTGGGACAGTGTGCAGGCCAGCGGCCGCGCCAGCCTGTATTCGTTCGTGATCATGCATTACCCCGAGGTTGCACCGTTCGACCACCCCAACCCGATCGGTCTGATCGAGCTGGAAGAGGGCGTGCGTCTGGTGGCAGGGCTTGTGGGCGTCAAGCGCGAAGAGCTGAGCATTGGCCAGCCCTTGCAGCTGGAGTTCCAGACTTTCGACGGCGAGCTGACCTTGCCTCTATTCAGACCTGTGGTCGGGTAAGGGAGCCAGCATGGATTTCGAATTTACCGAAGACCAGAGCGCTATCGCTGAAATGGCCGGTAGCGTATTTGCCGACTATTGCACCGATGACCGCCTGCGCCAGTTCGACACCAGCGAACAGCCCTATATGCAGCCGCTGTGGCAACTGTGCGTGGAAACTGGGCTGCAGGCTCTGGCCATCCCCGAAGCCCTGGGTGGCAGCGGGCTGGGCATGACCGAGTTGATGCAGGTGCTGCTGGCTCAGGGACGGGCGCTGGGGCAGGTGCCGCTGTGGCGTCATCAACTGACGGCCGCGACCCTGGCGCAGTTTGCCGATCCCGCATTGCAGTCGTGGGCAGTTGAAGCGGCTGCGGGCAGGGCACTGCTGACCCTTGATTTGAGCGGTTTGGATAACGCCCAGGGCATGCAGTTGCACGCCCGGCCAACTGACGGTGGCTGGCGCATCGACGGCCGGGTTGGCGCGCTGGCGCTGGCTGAACAATCACAGGCTGCGCTGTTGCTGGTGAGCGTTGAGGGGCAGCCCCGGCTGGCTCTGATCGAACTGGTCAACCAGGCGATCAAGCACGTACCGGGGCGCATGACTCACGGCGAGGCGATTGCCGATTTGCATATCGACGGGTTGCTGATCAGCGCCGGGCAATTGCTCCCGGCCAGCGCCTTGAGCTGGCTGGAGCCCCGTGCCATCGCCGCATTGGCCTCGCTGCAACTGGGGGTCAGTAGCGAACAGATCCGCCGCACCGTGGAGTACGTCACCGAGCGTCGCCAGTTTGAACGCAGTATCGGCAGTTTTCAGGCGGTGCAAATGAGCATGGCCAATGCCCATATCGCCCTTGAAGCGTTGCGCAGCAGCCTGTGGCAGTTGTGCTACCGCCTCGACGCCGGTTTGCCTGCGCCGAGCGAGGCCCTGGCCACGGCCTGGCAAGCCTGTGAAGCGGGGCATCTGATCGGGCATAACGCCCAGCACGTACACGGCGGTATCGGCGTCGACCTGACCTACCCGATGCATCGCTTTCTCTACTGGAGCCGCGCTCTGGGCTGTGCCCTGGGTGGATCGGCAGCAAGCCTTGAACGCCTCGGCGACTGGCTGAGCCATAACGACAAGCTGGGATGGAAATATGACCTTGCAGAACACCAAGCGCTTTGACGACGTGCGCCCCGGCGAAACCCTGCCGGAACTGGCGATCCCGATCACCGTGGGCCTGGTCACCGGCGGCGCTATTGCCACCCGCGACTACTTCCCCGGCCACCATGACCTGAACGCAGCCAAGGCCCTGGGTTCACCGCACATCTTTATGAACATCCTCACCACCAACGGGCTGGTGCAGCGTTATGTCGAAGACTGGGCCGGCCCGGAGGCGCGTTTTGCCTCGCTGAAGATCAAGCTCGGCGCGCCGAATTATCCCGGCGACAGCATGACCTTCAATGGCGCGGTTACCGGCCATGACTCCGCCACCCGCACGGTGGAAATCACCCTCAGCGGCAAAAATTCCATGGGCAACCACGTGACCGGTACGGTCGCGCTGGTTCTGCCCTGATCGCGGGAGACAGCACACATGACGCAATCGTCACTATCGGGCAGCGCGGCCATTGTTGGCCTTGGCGCGACCGAATTCTCGAAAAATTCCGGGCGCACCGAACTGCGCCTGGCGCTGGAAGCCACCTTGGCGGCATTGAAAGATGCCGGTATCGACCCGTCCGAAGTCGAGGGTTTCAGCTCGTACTCGGTGGACAAGGTTCCGGAATACGAAATCGCCCGTTTGCTGGGTTGCAAGGACGTCAAGTTCTTCTCCCAGGTGCCCCACGGCGGTGGTGCGGCCTGTGCGCCGATCATGCACGCGGCGATGGCCGTGGCCACCGGTGTGGCCAAAGTGGTGGTGGTATATCGCGCCATGAACGAGCGCTCGTGGTATCGCTTCGGTAGCGGTAGTTACGGCTTTGCCTCCACGCCGATCTTCGAGAATGTGAACTACGGCTGGTACATGCCCCACGGCCTGCATACCCCGGCATCCTGGGTCGGCATGTTTGCCCAGCGTTATATGCACACTTACGGCGCCACCTCCGAAGACTTCGGTCGCGTGGCAGTGGCGGTACGGGATTTTGCCGCCACCAACCCGGCAGCATTCTTTTACGGTAAGCCGATCACCCTGGAAGAACACCAGGCTTCACGCTGGATCTGCGAGCCGCTGCACTTGCTCGATTGCTGCCAGGAATCCGATGGCGCGGTGGCGATGGTGATCACCTCGGCCGAGCGCGCCAAGGACCTGCGCCAGAAGCCGGTGGTGATCAAGGCAGGTTCGCAGGGGATCACCTCGGGCCAACAAATCATGACCTCGTTCTACCGCGACGACATTACCGGCCTGCCGGAAATGGGTGTGGTCGCCAAAGAACTGTATCGCCAGTCGGGCCTTGGCCCTGAGGCGCTGCAAACGGCGGTGATTTACGACCACTTCACCCCGTTTGTGTTGCCGCAACTCGAAGAGTTCGGCCTGTGCGAACGCGGCGAAGCCAAGGAATTTATCCGCGCCGGGCACCATGCCCGTGGCGGCAAGTTCCCGATCAATACCCACGGTGGGCAATTGGGCGAGGCCTATATCCACGGCATGAACGGCGTGGCGGAAGCGGTGCGTCAGGTGCGCGGCAGTGCAGTCAACCAGGTCGATAACGTGGAAAACGTATTGGTGACTGCCGGGACCGGTGTGCCTACCAGCGGCCTGATTCTGGGAGCAGCCTGAATGTTCGTCGACCTCACGCCCGAACAGCATGCCCTGCGCCTGAAGGTGCGGGACTACTTCCAGAACCTGATGACCCCGCAGCTGCGTGAGCAATTGCGCGGCAAAGAGGGCGGCGAACTGTACCGCAACACTATCCGCCAGATGGGCCGCGACGGCTGGCTGGCCGTGGGCTGGCCCAAGGAGCATGGGGGGCAGGGCTATGGCCCTACCGAGCAATTTATCTTCTTTGAAGAAGCCAATATTGCCGGTGCACCACTGCCGTTTGTGACCATCAGCACGGTCGGGCCTGCACTGATGGCCCATGGCACTGAGCTGCAAAAGGCCAAATTCCTGCCAGGGATCGCAGCGGGCGAAATCATCTTCGCCATCGGCTACTCCGAGCAGGATGCAGGCAGCGACCTGGCCGTGCTGAAAACCTCGGCCCGCCTTGAAGGCGACGAGTTTTTGGTCAATGGCGCCAAGCTCTGGACCTCGGGCGCGGAGTCGGCGGATTACATTTGGCTGGCAGCCCGTACCGACCCTGAACGGCCACGGCACAAAGGGGTGTCGATCCTGATTCTAGACACCCAGGCACCGGGCTTTTCGACCACGGTGATTCCAACTACCAGCAACCCGACGGCGGCTACCTACTACGACAACGTACGTGTGCCAAAAGACATGCTGGTAGGCGAGTTGAACGGCGGCTGGAAGTTGATCACCGCGCAACTGAACCATGAGCGGCTGGGTCTGGGTGCCTGGTCGGACAAGGTAGTGGGGCTGTTTGGCCGGGTTCTGGCGTGGGCCAAGGCGGCGGATGAAAACGGCGCTCGTGCCACCGACAAGGCTTGGGTGCGCGTTGGTCTGGCGCAGTGTTATGCACGGCTTGAAGCCATGCGCCTGATCAACTTGCGCATTGCCGCTGACCTCGAACGTGAGCGCATGGATGTAGCGCTGGCTTCGACTACCAAGGTCTACGGCTCGGAATCGGCGATCGAGATATTGCGCGTATTGAGCAACATCGTGGGTGCCAATGGACTGGTGCGCGGTGGTTCGGCGGCCTCCTTGCTGCACGGTGAACTGGAGTACGAAGTGCGTGCCTCGGTGACCCTGACGTTTGGCGGTGGCACCAATGAAATCCAGCGTGAGCTGATCGCCCAATTCGGGCTGGGCATGCCGCGTACCCAGCGTTGAGGCCATTTACGTAGCAGCTGTCGAGCTCCGCGAGGCTGCGTTCGAGGACGAAGTCATCGTAAACCCGGTGAATTCGATATGTCTGGAGTATCTGGTCGCAGGGTTTACGGCGGCTGCGCAGCCGGACGCAGCCTCGCGGAGCTCGACAGCTGCTACGAAAGCTTTCATTACAGGTGAAACATATGAACCCGATTGACCAGTTCAGAGAGCAAACCCGCAGTTGGCTTGAGGCCAATTGCCCGCCATCGCAGCGCAAGGCCATTCCTGAAGGCGAGTTGGTATGGGGTGCGAGCGATGTCGAGTTTCCCAATGCAGATGCTCAATTGTGGTTTGAGCGAATGCGCGATAAAGGCTGGTTTTGTCCGGACTGGCCCGTCGAATACGGTGGTGCAGGGCTGAGGGCGGAATATAACGCGGTGCTCGAAAGTGAACTGCGTCGTCTCAAATGCCGCCCGCCGCAAATCAATCTGGGCATCTGGATGCTTGGCCCGGTGCTGCTGGAATTCGGCAGCGAAGAGCAGAAAAAAAACCTGCTGACACCCATGACCCGTGGCGAAGTACGTTGGTGTCAGGGCTTCTCCGAGCCTAACGCCGGCTCTGATCTGGCCAGCCTGAAAACCTCAGCCCGGGATGCTGGCGATCACTTTGTGGTCGATGGCAGCAAGATCTGGACTTCCTACGGTGACAAGTCGGACTGGATGTATGCATTGGTACGTACCGATGCCAAAGCCAGCAAGCACGCAGGTATCAGCCTGATCGTGCTCGACATGAAAAGCCCCGGGGTCAGCGTCGCACCGATTGATTTGATCAGCGGTAAGTCGGCGTTCTGCCAGGTGTTTTTCGATGGTGTCAAAGTCCCTAAAAGTCAGCTGATAGGCCCGCTGCACGGCGGCTGGAACCTGGCCAAGCGCCTGTTGCAGCACGAACGCAAAGCCATGTCCAAGTTTGGCGAGTTCAGCTTGCCGACCCATTTTCACCTGTTGCCACTGGTCAAGCAGTACTTGCCGGAGCCTGTGGGGCAAAGCGAGTCGGCATTGGTGGCGCGAGCCGTGGCCAGCGCCATGAACGAGCACAGCTACAACCTGACTGTGCAGCGCATGGGCGAAGAAGCCCGGGCAGGGCAGGACGTCAACGGTCTGATGTCGATCATGAAACTGGTCCACACCGAACAGGAACGCGACAAGTTCGAAGTGCTGATGGATGTCATGGGTTATCACGCCCTGGGCTGGGACAAGGGTGCTTTCACTCCTCAGGAACAGGCCATCACCCGTGGCTGGCTGAACAGTTTTGCCCTGACCATCTCTGGCGGCGCGTCAGAAATCCAGCTCAACGTTATTGCCAAGCGGGTCCTGGGCCTGCCTGACGTGAAGTAAGGAAACTCACCATGCACCTGCTTTATAACGACGATCAACGGCTGTTGGCCGACAGCGCCCGCGAGTTTCTGGCGGCGCGCAGCCCGGTATCCCGCCAGCGCGCCTTGCGCGATGAAGCGCAAGCAGGCGGCTTTGACCCGCAACTCTGGCAAGACGCGGTGGCGTTGGGCTGGAGTGCCATTCCATTCCCCGAAAATCTCGGTGGGCTGGATTTTGGCTGCATGGGCCTGGGCCCGATTTTTGAGTCTATCGGCTGCAATCTCAGCGCTTCGCCGCTGCTTTCCAGCGTGGTACTCAGCGGTTCTCTGCTGCATCTGCAAGGCAATGCCCAGCAGCAGGATCGCTGGCTATCGGCGACCATCAGTGGCGAACGACGCCTGGCGCTGGCGCTGGACGAACAGCCGCGGCACAACCCCTCAAAAGTGGCGCTGCAAGCTGTGGCCAATGGCGACGGCTATAGCCTGACCGGGGATAAATATTTCGTCATTGATGGGGTCGGTGCCGACGGCTATCTGGTGGCTGCACGCACTGGCGCGGCGGCGGGCATCAGCCTGTTTTTGGTGCCAGCAGATGCTCCGGGGCTGACCGTCAAGGCGTTGCCGCTGATTGACTCGCGTAACCATGCGCGATTGCAGTTGCAACAGGTGCAGGTCGGTCCTGATGCGCTGTTGGGGGACATTGGCTGTGCAATGCCTGCATTGAATATCGCGCTGGATCGCGGGCGTGTGTGCCTGGCTGCCGAGATGCTGGGCATGTCTGAAAAACTTTTCGAACTGACCCTCGATTACCTCAAGACCCGCGTTCAGTTTGATGTCGCGATTGGTACTTTCCAGTCGCTACAACATCGGGCAGCGCAGTTGTATGTCGAGCTGGCACTGGCGCGCAGCGCGGTGATGGCGGGCCTCGCCGCCCTGGACGATAGCGCCTTGAGCGAGGGTGAGCGTCAGCGGCTGGCCAGCCTGGCGAAATGGAAGGCGGGGCAGATGGCACTCAAGGTGGTCAATGAAGCGGTGCAAATGCATGGCGGTATTGGCGTCACCGACGAGCTGGATGTGGGGCTGTTTCTCAAGCGTATCCGCGTTGCACAGGCAAGCTTGGGCGACGCCGATTTTCACTGTGAGCGCTATGCAGCCCTTGAGCTGGCACACGCTTGAGCTGATAGCGAACTGTTCGAGTCAGGAGAATAACAAGATGAAACTTGAGCAATGGCAGAGCGCCTGGCAGCAGTTGATTGGTGTCGGCTCGCCTTTTGAAGTACTGACGCCTTCGGACGGCGGGGCGAAGTATTTTCGTCATAGCGCAGCCAGCGTTTGGGCCGTGATTGACAGTGGTCGCGTACATGCAGATCGCGAATTTCTGGTGTGGGAGCAACAACGCCTGACATTCAGCCAGTTTTTCGATCAGGTGGATCGTCTGGCCGGGCAACTGGTACAGCGCTTTGGTGTACGCAAGGGCGATCGCGTGGCAATTGCCATGCGTAATCAGCCCGCATGGCTGGTGGCCTTTGCCGCTATTCAGCGTTGCGGTGCAGTGTGCGTACCGCTCAATAGCTGGGGCCTGCGAGACGAGTTGTTCCATGGATTGCAGGACAGTGGTGCGTGTTTGTTGCTGTGCGACGAGCCGCGCTTGCAACTGCTTGTTGGCGACTTGCGTGAACAAGGGCTGGCGACGATTGTGGTGGGGCTCAGTGCAGGCGCACCGCTGGACGAACACTGCCAGCGTCTGGAAGACCTGCTGGCCGCCTCGGCGCTAAACGTACCTGTGCAGCAAGTCAGCGCCCAGGATCCGGCCATGATTCTCTACACCTCGGGCACCACCAGCCTGGCCAAGGGCGTTCTGTCGACCCACGGCGCAGTGTGTCAGGCACTGGCAGCGCTTGAGTTTCAGGGCGCGTTTTGCGCGCTGAGTTCACCTGAACGTATCAGCGTGGTGATCAACAGCGGCTATGCCCCCACCACCTTGATGGCGGTGCCGCTGTTTCATGTCAGTGGTTTGCATGCACAGTTCTTGTTGGCTTTGCGCAGCGGCCGGCGCTTGCTGCTGATGTACAAGTGGGACGTGGAAAAGGCTTTCGACCTGATCCGCGATGAGCAGTGCACCCAGTTCAACGGAGCGCCGGTGATGATGCAGCAGTTGCTGACCTCACCACGTTTCGGCAGCCCCGACACCGCGAGTCTGTTTGGACTGGGATTAGGTGGTGCGGCACCTTCCAGCAGCTTGCTGGCCAACCTGACGCAGCGCAAACCCGAAGCGGTCGGTGGCAGCGGTTATGGCCTGACCGAAAGCAACGGTATTTGTGCCGCGATTGGCGGTGATCAGTTTGTCTACAAACCAGCTTCGGCGGGCTGGCCGTTGCCCATTGTTGACGTGCGCATTGGCGACAGCCCGGATCGACCGTTGCCCAGTGGGGTCAGTGGGTTGATCTGGGTGCGCTCGCCAACGCTGATGAGCTCGTATTGGAACCTTCCCGAGGCCAGCGCCCAAACCTTGTGCGATGGCTGGCTCGACACCGGCGATATTGGCCTGCTGGACGACGAGGGTTTTCTCTACATCACGGACCGGGCCAAGGATTTAATCAACCGCGGCGGCGAGAAGATCTCCGCTGCCGAGGTCGAGTCCTGTGCCTGTGAAATGCCCGGTGTGATTGAAGCTGCAGCCTTTGCCGTACCTGACGATGTGCTTGGCGAAGTTGTGTTTCTGGTGGTGCGCGGCGACCCGGCTTCAACCCCGGACAGCGCGGCGGTACGCAGCTTTATCGCGCAGCGTCTGGCGAGCTTCAAGGTCCCGGCGCAGATCCATGTTCAGCACACACCGTTTGCCCGGAATGCCTCGGGCAAGATGCTCAAGAACTTGCTCAAAGAGTTGTTGGTAACGGCCTGAGGGAGGGGCTGATCAAGCCCTTTCTAGTCTTACTGGACGATGTGCTCGCCTGTGATTGGCGAAGAATGGACGCATACCCCCAGCAAGCTTTATCCGCGTAGGAGGCAATACATGAAAATAACAAGAACAGGCGTAATGCTCGCAGCCGCCATGGCCGTCAATGTGTGCACCATCGGCACGGCAACTGCCCAGGTATCCCCCGCAGAAGCGGCCAAACTGGGCAAAGAGCTGACCTGTGTAGGGGCAGAGCAGGCAGGTAACGCCGCGGGGACCATCCCGCCGTATACCGGCAAGTACCTGGGCGAAGTGCCGGGCTGGAACCATGTGAAGTTCTCGGGCGACCAACCGGTTGATCCGTACGCTGCGGAGAAGCCGATTCTGGTGATCACCGCGCAAAACATGGCCCAGTACGAAGACAAACTCAGCGAAGGCCAGAAGGCACTGTTCAAGCGTTATCCGACCACTTACAAGATGAATGTCTACCCTGGTCACCGTGATTTCCGCTACCCGGACTACGTGTGCCGACGTGCCATGAGCAATGCCCTGAACGCCAAGCTGGTGCACGATGGCATGGGTATTGAAGGATTGGGCCAGGTACCGTTCCCGATTCCAAAAAGCGGCATGGAAGTGCTGTGGAACCACCAGCTCCCAGCTCGAGCCTGGACCGAAGAAAAAACCAGCGACCTGGCCTCCGTATTGCCCAATGGCAGCATCGGTTGGGGACGTGCTTATGCACGCGGGCTGTCACAGGCCAACTCGCCGACAGTCGAACCTAAAACTGAAGACAAGATTCAGGCCATGGGCAACAACACGACCCTTAAACCGGCCCGTGACAATGGCGTGATCAGCATTTCCCACGAACCCTACGATTTCCAGACCAACCCGCGTCAGGCCTGGAGCTACAGCCCGTCCACCCGCCGCGTGCGTTTGTTGCCGGGCTACGGCTATGACCAGCCGATGATCGGCACCAACGGCACCATGACGGTGGACGAAGACCGTTTATTCAACGGCTCGCCGGAGCGGTTTACCTGGAAACTGCTAGGCAAGCGTGAAATCTACATCCCGGCCAACGCCTATAAGCCTAACGCCGGTACGGTCAAATACGCGGATATGCTAACCCCCAACCATCCCAACCCTGAGCTGATGCGTTATGAACTGCGTCGCGTGTGGGTGGTAGAAGGTGACTTGAAAGAAGGTTACCGCCACGTGTATGGCAAGCGTGTGCTGTTTATCGACGAAGACACCTGGAACTCGGTCATGGCGGACAATTACGACGCCCGTGGGCAACTGTGGAAACACGCCATGATCAACTATTACTACCACCCGGACATGAGCGGCTGGCAGGCAGGATCGCAGTTTTTCATGGACTTGAACTCTGGGCAGTACACCGGTTACGGCATGACCAACGAGGCCAAGAAGGGCCCAATTCTCAACGAAGGCAAATTCACTCCTGACCAGTACACCGCAGATGCGGCGCGGGCCATGGGCAGATAAACAACAAGTATCAAGCAGCAAGCTTCACGTTAAAGCCCCGTCGGTTTGCACTGACGGGGCTTTTTCATGGGGGCAGGTCAGCGAGGCAAAGGTCATTTCGGTGGCATGCACCACCTGGCGCATGGTGCGCAGTGTCGGATTGCCTTTGGGGGACAGGGCGCGGTACAGGCTTTCGCGGGAGAGACCAGCCTTTTCGGCTATTTGTGCCATGCCGCCCCGTGCTTCTACAACGTGGCGCAGCGCGGTCAGAAAACTGGCCTGGCCGCCTTCTTCATCGAGCTCTTCAATGGCAATGCGCAGGTATTCAATGGCAAATTCGGGATCCTGGCGGATCATTTCGATAACGGATTCGTCGTGACTGTTGGTTCTGTTCATGGCTTCCTCTTCTAATACGCGTTCCAGCAGCGTACCGCTTTGTCAATGTCGGCCTGCTGCTGGCGCTTGTCGCCACCGAGCAGCAACAGCACCAACTTTTTGCCGTCCTGAGCGTAATAAAGCCGGTAACCCGGCCCATGATCTATGCGTAATTCCCACACCCCCTGGCACACTGGCTTGAAATCGCCAAAGGCGCCTGCTGAAAGCCGGTTAACCCGCACGGTGATGCGCGCCTTGGCCTTTCGATCCTTTAGGTGGTCCAGCCACTGCTGGTAATGGTCGTTACCCGTTTCGCTGACGTAATGTCTTATCTCGATCATAAGAGGTGTAGCTTTAAAGCTACCTTTGGTCAATGGTTTTTAACCGCCAAATGCGGCTGTTCGTCTGATGAGACCCACATCCAATGTGATAGAGGGCAACCGCTGAACGTTAGGAGGGTGGTGTTTCGAGGGTCAATTGAGACAATTCGCAAGGTTGTGCAGGTTTTTTTACTTACGTTCAAATGACGGGGCGACAGTTGGCCCCGGTATTAAGACTGGTCGTTACCGGGGTCAGGGGAGGAGGGTTTTGCTGGAAATGTGTCGTTATGCCTGTGACCAGACCGCCAGCTCATAGCCGTCCGGGTCGGTGAAGTGGAAACGACTACCGCCCGGAAATTTGAATTCAGGCCGGGTAATCAGGCCTCCGGCAGCGGTGATTACCTGCTGAGCCCGGGCCAGGTCGTCGGCATACACAATGATCAGCGGGCCGCCGGGGCGTACCGGTTCGCCCGTGGTGAAACCGCCACTCAGGCGCCCATCAGTGAATTCGCTGTAGGTGGGGCCATAGTCAGTGAACGTCCAGCCGAATACGGCGCCATAGAAGGATTTGCTGCGCGCAATGTCGTGGACGTTGAATTCGATGTTGTCGATTTTGTAATGGCGGTTATCTGCAGTCACGAGTATCTCCTAGGGTGGTGCTGGCAGGAACTCTTTGAATCCTTAATGGTTCATCGGGAATCGCCTTTTTACAATAGCTGCAGTTCTAAAGTAGTCAGGGACGAGAGCAGTTAACAGAGGATGTTTGATGTGCATCAATTTCAGGTCCGGCTGCAACGTCACCTTTGTCAAAAAGGACGAGTAAGCCAGGCCTGAAATTGTGGGAACGCTGTATTCAGGCCTCTCGCCCAGCCCGGTGGCCAGCACTGATAGCACCCTCGATGTAGCCAATGCTATGGCAATCACCAATGCTGGTAGCGCTCAACCCTGCGCGGGTCAATTCGTCGAGCAGCCCGGTATCAGGCTGTGCACCGATGGCCAGTACCACGGAGTCGGCCTCGCTCTGTGCTGCGGTTCCATCTGCCAATTGGTAACGCACGCAATGCCCATCAATGGCGGTCACGCTGGCGCCAGTGATCAACTTTGCGCCATGCACGCGAATTTCATGCAACACCCGCCAGCGGCGCACGATGGCCAGTTCGCGGCCAAGGTGGGTGCCACTTTCCAGCACGGTTACCTGACGCCCGCGGGCAATCAGGAACTCTGCCAGCTCAAGGCCCACTAGTCCGCCACCGATAATGGTCACGCGCTTGCCCAAGGGCATCCATACCCGCGACAGTTTTTCCATGGCTTCACGGCTGTCGGTAATGCCGGTCAGGCTGCCGGCTTTCATCAGCGCACGCTGGGTAAAGGACAGTTTGCGCTTGGCAATTTCCTCGGCGCGGTCGCCGGTCATCAGGCGGCGTAGTTCGTCGCCGCTCCATACGTGGTCTTGATCGGCGCCGGGGATCGCCGGTGCCGCACGCTCTGCACCGACAGCCACCAGCACCTGATCGGCACCCAGATCGCGGAGCAGGGCGGGACTGGCCTGGGTGTTCAGGCGGATATCGATGGCTGACTGCTGTACCTGAACCTTGAGGTTATCCAGCAGGCGGGCGTTTTCGGCATAGGCCAGGCCCGCAAAAAACAGCGTACCGCCCAGGCGGTCGCTGCGTTCGAGCAGAGTCACGCGATGCCCACGCAAGGAGGCGATGCGTGCGGCTTCCATCCCGGCAGGCCCGGCACCGACCACCACCAGATGTTTTGGCGTGGCCGTGGGGCCAATGACGTATTCGAACTCATGACCGGTCATGGGGTTGACCGCGCATTTGACCCGCTCGTTGATGAATATCTGGCTGACGCACACGTAGCAGTAAATGCACGGACGGATACTGGCTTCCTGATCGTTGAGCAGTTTGTTCGGTAGTTCCGGGTCGGCCAGCAGTTTGCGAGCCATGGCGATAAAGTCGCAGTCGCCACGTTTCAGGGCTGCTTCACCGGCCTGCGGCTCGATACGCCCCACGGCAATCACCGGCACTTGCACGCTGCGCTTGAGCGCGCCGGTCCACTCCAGAAAACCGCCGGGCTGGTGCACCAGAGGCGCTTCGGTAAAGACCACACCGCTGGTGATGCGGGCGCTGGCAGATACGCTGACAGCATCGACGCCAGCCGCCTCGGCCATGCGTGCCACGGCCTTGGCGTCTTCCAGGTTGATGCCGCCGGGGGTGTGCAGCTCTTCGGCGTCCAGACGCAACCAGACAGCGAATTCGTTACCGACCTTGGCGCGTACTGCCGCGATGATTTCCAGGAGCAACCGGGCGCGATTTTCCAGGGTGCCGCCATACGCGTCTTCACGCTGGTTGTAATAGCCGGAGAGAAAGCCGGCAATGATGTAACCGTGGGCCGCATGCAGCTCCACACCGTCGAAACCGGCTCGCTTGGCACGGTCGGCGGCGCAGGCGAACCAGTCGATCATCTGCGCGATATCGGCGCTGTCCATTACCCGGATCGGTGAGCCTTCGGCGCGACGCTTCATGGAACTGACAAAGTTGGCCAGCTCTTCGGGTGTCAGCGCGGCCATCATGTCGCTTTGCAGTACCGGCGGTACGGAAGGCACCCACAGTTGCCGACCTTCGGCCATGTCGCGTACCGAGGTCTTGCCCGCATGCTGCAATTGCATGGCGATTTTTGCCCCGTGCTGGTGGACGCGTTCAGCGAGGCGGCTTAGCCCAGGGATAAACTCATCGCTGGAGACACCAACCTGAAACGGCTCGGCGGTCCCGGCCGGAAACGCCACCGAGCATACGCCCATGATCAACAGCCCGGCGCCGCCACGGGCGCGAGCTTCGTAATAGGCCTGAATACGTTCGCCACACTGGCCGTCGGCTTCGGCGAAATTGGAGCCCATGGGCGCCATGATGATGCGGTTACGCAGCTCAAGAGAGCCAATGCGACCGGGTGCCAGCAACTGAGGGTATTTTGTCATTGTTATTTCAGCCCGAGCGGGTATCTGGAAGGGGATACGGCCGCCCGCAGGCAGCCGTAGGTCATGCGTGTTCAGGGTTCAGCTGCGCAGGAACTCCAGGCACGCCTTGTTGAACAACTCGCGGTGTTCAACTTGCACCCAGTGGCCGCATCGGTTGAGCATGATAAAGCGCGCATTGGGTGCGTGGTTCAACACTTTGAGCGCGCCACTGGCGGGGTTGAAGTTATCGTCGGTGCCCCAGAATCCCAGAATGGGTGCCTGCAGTTCTTCGAGGCGTTCGGTCATGTTCGGCACCATCATGGTGGTAAACAGATTGCGCGGCTGGTGCACGGCCACGGCGACCCGTTCGGCCAGCAGATTGTCGTCCAGCTGCGAGCTGTCAAACAGTTGCAGGCTCATGATCCGGCGCATTTGCTCGATGCCCAGCGGGCCTGCGTTGTACAGCTCGACCATGCGTTGAATACCGACCATTTTGAAGTAGGTTTCGCGATCTTCAACGCCGCCGGGGGCCATCAGGATCAGTTTCTCGACACGCGCAGGCTCGGCCAACGCCAGGCCCAGGGCAATGGCGCCGCCCAAGGAGTTACCGAGCAGGGTCGCCCGTTTTACTCCGACAGCCTTGAGAAAACCCGACATGGCATTGACGAAGAAATCGAGGTTGTACTGCGCATCTTCAGGCTTGTCGGAGCGCCCGAAACCCGGCAAATCCACCACCAGATTGCGAAAACCTGCGGCAACAAACTGCGGATAATTGCCTTTGAAATTGCTGTAACCGCTGGCGCCCGGGCCGCTGCCATGTAACCACAACACCACTGGGCCGCTGCCTTCGTCGAGAAAGTGCAGGCGCAGGCCGCTGTCCAGTGTCACAAAGTGGCCGATGGGCAGGGGAAGGTCTTGTTCAGTCATCACTCAATCTCCAAAAAATCAGGCTGTAGCCGCGTCAGCCAGCTGTGCTGGGGGCAGGGTCTTGTTCATCAGGTGGTTGCGATAGCGCGGCAAGGCCATGGCCAAAAACACCGAGGCAAATACCAGCAGCGAGACACAAGAGGCCAGGGCATAGCGCAAGCCTTCGTTGCCCAGGGTATGAGCGAAACCGTCACTGAGCATGCCGATCAACAGTGGGCCGACGCCGACGCCGAGCAGGGTCATGGCCATTACAAAAATCGCCGTGGCCTGGGCCAGCCGGGTGGCCGGGAACAGATGGGAAATCGCGCCCAGGCACGGTGTTGCCCACCATGTACCGAAGAAACTGAATACGCCGTAAAACAGGAAGGCGGTCGGCACCGGCGTGCTGCCTACATGGAACGCAGTGCCCACTGGCCACAGGAAATAAGCCAGCGCGAACGGGATACTGATCAGCGTGCCCAGCAGCGGCACGCCGATTTGCCAGCCCTTGTCGCGACGCGCCAAGCGGTCACACAAAATGCCGCAGGTCAGGGTGCCGAACGTAGCCCCGGCACCGCCCGCTACACCGGCCAGCAGCCCGGCGTCCTGCAGGCTCAAACCGTGGGAGCGGATCAGAAAGCTTGGGCTCCAGGTGCCGATGGCATAACCGGCAATTGCTGCAGAGCCGCCGGTGAGCACTATCCATAGAAAGGACGGGGTCTGGAACAGTTCGCGCACGGTGACGGCCCAGTGTGCCTGCACCACCTGATTGGGATTGACCAGCATCGCGGGTTTGGGCGCGCGCACGGTGAACAGTAGCAATAGGCCGAGAAAAATCCCTGGTGCACCGATAACCACAAATGCAAAACGCCAGCCGTAATGCTGCGCGATCCAGCCGCCCAGCCCCAAGCCGAAAATCGCCCCCAGGCTTGAGCCGAGCATCAAGACTGACAGCGCGGTTGAACGGCGCTCGGGTGGGTACAGGTCCGAGACCATCGCCATGGACGGTGCCGTGCCACCGGCTTCACCGATAGCCACCCCGATCCGCGCCACCACCAGCATCGAGAAGCTGGCTGCGAAGCCACAGAAAATGGTCATTACGCTCCAGGCGATGCAACTGAATGCGATGACTTTTTTGCGCCCGATACGGTCGGAAAGACGTCCCAGCGGGAAGCCGAAAATTGTGTAAAACACCGCAAAGGTTACGCCTGACAGCAGGCCGATACCGGTGTCGGAAATGCCGAACTCGGCTTTTACCGGCTCGATCAAAATGGCCATCAGCAGCCGGTCGATATAGTTGAAGATATAGATGGCAGCCAAAACGCCTAGTGCGTAATGGGTTCGCCAGGTGGGGCGCAAGGGTATGGACACGACGGGCTCTCCCGGTTTTTGTTCTAGTGAATCAGTTATTCCACGAACCGTGTGGCGAGTACATCGTCCATTTAGACCAGCCGATCATATTGCTGCACCTGCACCTGCACCTGTAGCCGCTGACGAGCTCCGCGAGGCTGCGTTCGGCGGCGCAGCCGTCGTAAAACCGGATATCGCAGTGAGTCTGAGGGGGTACGGCCGTTCCGCAACCGGACGCAGCCTCGTTCTACTCGTCAGCGGCTACAAGGTGGGGTAGACGGCGCAGCCCTGGTAAAGCCGGATTTAACGGTGAGCCAGGAGCGCGGGCTCGGCTGCTTAGTCCCATCGGACGATGTTCAGCTTTTTTCTCCAGTCAATGATTGCTCCCATACACCGCCCAGGCTTTAGGGCGGCCGACATCGGGCAGGCGGGAGAAACCTATGAAATTGCTGAATAAAGTGGCGTTTGTAACCGGCGCAGGTCAGGGCATGGGGCGAGCTATTGTGCGTCACTTTGCCGAGCAGGGGGCCAAGGTTGTCGCTGCCGATATCAATCTGGACGCCGCGCGCCAGAGTATAGAAGGGCTCGGCGACAAGGCACTGGCCGTGAGCTGCAACGTGGCTGACAGCGACTCGGTCGCCACCGCGATGGCCGCCGTTCACGCACACTTCGGCAGTCTCGATATTCTGGTTAACAACGCTGGGATCGGCTCTATCGATGCCTTTGCGCAAACCCCCGACGAGAACTGGCAGCGGGTGATAGGCGTCAACCTTACCGGCCCGTTTTACTGCAGCCGTGAAGCGGTAAAACTGATGCTCGCAGCCGCCACCCCCGGCGTGATTATCAATATCTCCAGTACTTCGGCCCTCACCGGCGAAGGCCCTAGCCATTACTGCGCGGCCAAGGCTGGCGTGATGGGACTGACCCGCAGCATGGCTCGCGAATTGGCTGGCAACGGTATTCGCGTCAACACCATCGTTCCCGGCCCGACCAACACCCCGATGATGGCGGACATCCCGCAAGACTGGATGCAAAGCATGCTCAATGCCATCCCTCTGGGCCGCATGGGGGAAACCGATGAGATCGCTCGCGTCGCAGCCTTTTTGGCCAGCGATGACGCGGCATTTATCACCGGTCAAAACCTCGCGGTCAACGGCGGCATGGCGTTTATCTGATAGCTGGAGACAGCAATGGGAGAGCAGAGCATGGGTACTCGTTTACAAGGCAAGGTTGCATTTATCAGCGGCGCCGGATCGGGCATTGGTGCAGCCACTGCGCTGCGGTTTGCCGAGGAGGGCGCGCGGGTAGTGCTCTGCGGTCGTCGTATCGAACCGCTGCAAGCAGTGGCTGCGCAGATCCATGATGCCGGTGGCCGCGCTGAATGCGTGGTGGCAGATGTCAGTAATGAATCTGCCTATGTCAGCGCAATCAGCGATGTTGCACAGCGCCACGGTCGATTGGATATTTTGGTCAACAACGCCATGGCTTACAGCTGGGGGGCGATTGACAGCACCTCGACGGCAGATTGGCACTCCAACTTCGCCACCACCGTGGACGGCACCTTTTGGGGCACTCGCACGGCCATGAGTCTGATGCGGGCCCAGGGCAGCGGTTCGATCATCAACCTGGCCTCGATCTGTGGTCAGTTCGGTACGCCCTGGATGGCCGGTTACTCCGCCGCCAAGGCCGCAGTGATCAATTTCAGCCGCGCTGCCGCCAGCGAGGGTGCTAGCCACAACATTCGCTGCAACGTGGTCAGCCCCGGTGTGGTCGAGACGCCAGCCACGGCGGGCATGCTCACCGACGACAAAACTCGCATCAATACCGAAAAGCTGATTCCGCTTCGGCGTGTCGGCCAGCCCGTTGAAGTGGCCAACGCCATTCTGTTTCTCGCCAGCGATGAAGCCTCGTATATCACCGGTGCCTGCTTGCCGGTCGATGGTGGACGCAGCAGTGAGCTGTACACGGTATTGGAATAAGGAATTTTTATGGAACAGAACGCCTTGCTTGCCCGTCTCGACCGGCTTGAGTCGATTGATGAGATCCGCCAGTTGGCCGGCAAATATTCGCTGTCGTTGGACATGCGCGACCTCGATGCCCACGTCAATCTGTTTGCCGAAGACATTCGTGTGGGCCGTGAAAAAATCGGGCGTGCACACCTTAAAGCCTGGGTCGATGACACCCTGCGCGATCAATTTCACGGCACCTCGCACCACCTGGGCCAGCACCTTATCGAATTCACCGATCCGGACCATGCCGTTGGCGTGGTGTATTCCAAGAACGAGCACGAGACCGGCCCCGAGTGGGTGACCATGCAAATGCTCTATTGGGATGACTACGAGCGGATGCAGGGGCGTTGGTATTTCCGGCGCCGCTTGCCGTGCTACTGGTACGCCAGTGACCTCAACAAACCGCCGATCGGCACGCAAAAAATGCGCTGGCCGGGCCGCGACCCCTACGCCGGAACCTTTCACGATCTGTTCCCGTCCTGGACCGAGTTCTGGGCCAACCGCCCAGACAAGGATCAACTGCCCCAAGTGGCCACCGCCGCTCCAGTTGAACAGTTTCTTGCCACCCTGCGCCGAGGGGCTGGCGCACCGAAAATTCGCGTGCGCTAAGGAGCCACCATGAGCATTTTGTTTGAACCTGTGCGCCTCGGCGAGCTGGAACTGGCCAACCGTATAGTCATGGCACCGATGACCCGCAGCCGCGCGGATCAGCATGGCGTACCGACTGCCGAGATGGTTGAGTACTACCGCCAGCGCGCGACTGCCGGCCTGATCGTTGCCGAAGGCACTGCTCCTTCGGCCAGTGGCCTGGGCTATTGCCGTACCCCGGCGATTTACAACGCAAAACAGATCGCCGCCTGGAAGGCCGTGACCGATGCCGTACATGCCGAGGGCGGGCTGATTGTGTTGCAACTGATGCATGTTGGCCGTGCATCCAGCGCTCACAACAAACCTGCTGGTGCGGCCACGGTTGCGCCATCAGCCTTGCGCGCACGCACCCAGCTGTTTACCGACACCGCGGGGATGGTCGACACCGACGAGCCTCAGGCCATGTCGCTGCAAGATATCGAACAGGTGATCGAGGAGTATCGCCAGGCGGCGCTGAATGCCCGTGAAGCCGGTTTTGACGGCGTTGAGCTGCACTGCACCAGCGGTTATCTACCGATGCAGTTTATGGCCTCGGGCAGCAACCTGCGCGAAGACCAGTACGGTGGCAGCGTCGAGAACCGCGTGCGTTTCCCGGCGCGGGTGCTGGCAGCGATGGCCTCGGCGATTGGTGCCGGGCGCGTGGC
The DNA here is from genome assembly GCF_025426255.1 of Pseudomonas fragi. Taxonomy (GTDB): domain Bacteria; phylum Pseudomonadota; class Gammaproteobacteria; order Pseudomonadales; family Pseudomonadaceae; genus Aquipseudomonas; species Aquipseudomonas kulmbachensis. The sequence continues at coordinate 2,360,892 of NZ_CP104861.1, forward strand.
GCTGCGGCTGTGCCCAGGTAATCCGTTCAATGACATAGATGACGAAGACCCGTTGGCCACTGCGGTTGCATTGTGCAAGGCCGCCGAGCCTATGGGCCTGGCTTACGTGCATATCATGCGTTCGCCTTTGGCGGAGCTGGATGCCTTTGCCCTGGCCCAGCGCCATTGCAGTAACGGGCTGATTTTGAATGACGGGTTCGACGGTGAATCGGCAGCTGCTGCGTTGCAGGCCGGGCAGGGTGAAGCGGTGTCGTTTGCCCGACACTTTATCGCCAATCCGGATCTGGTCGAGCGCCTGCGCAAGGGTCTGCCCCTGGCCCGCTTCGACCGCAAGACCTTGTACTCCCCTGGCCCCGAAGGCTACAGCGATTACCCGCTGAGCGAGACGGTGGCGCAATGAACGATATGTCGCGGATCAGCGCTCTGGCAGCGCCAAAACAACAGCCTGTACCACGGGAGCAGACCCAGGCGCTGCTGGACTTGCGTTCTGCGGCCAGCGCCCGGATCAAACCGGCAGACCTGTACACCTTGGCCGACCGTCTTGAGGAGCAGGCGCGGGCTTATCCCGAGCGGGCTTTTTTGATCGACGGCGAGCAGCGTTTCACTTATGCCACCGTGGATGCCCAAGCCAATCGCATGGCTCATGTGTTTTACGCCAAGGGCCTGCGCCCTGGTGATATGTGCGCCATTGCCATGGAGAACCGCCCGCAGTTTTTCTTCAGTTGGTTCGGGCTGGTCAAGCTCGGTGTTGTGGTGGCGTTTATCAACACTCAGGTCAGCGGTAAGCCGCTGGTTCATGCACTGCAATCCACCGCTGCCAAGGCCGTGGTGGTGGGCGAAGAGTGCCTGGCCAACCTGCTGGGCACTGAAGGCCTGCCGGATGTACCGCTATGGCTGGTCGAAGATGCACTAAACCCTTTTGACGGTGAGCTGCCGACTTTTGTCGACAGCCATTTTGGCGAACTGATTTGCGCGGCACCGGAGACTGTCTTCCCCCGTGAGGTGCGTGCCGCGATCACGGCTGAAACCACCACGCTGCTGATTTTCACCTCGGGCACCACCGGGCTACCCAAGGCTGCGCGTTACAGCCATATGCGCTGGATGTCGTCGGGTGACGTGATGGAAGTTACCCTGGGCGCTACCTGTGACGACGTATTTTACTGCTGTCTGCCGCTGTACCACGGCGCGGCAGCTACTTCGGTGACCTCGACTGCGCTGCGCGTGGGCGCGAGCATCGTGGTGCGGCGCAAGTTCAGCGTGCGCGAATTCTGGCCTGATGTGCGCCGCAACCGCATCACCGTGTTCCAGTACATCGGCGAGATCTGCCGTTACCTGCTCAACCAGCCCGTGGTGGCCGGTGAACGCGAACACAGTTTGCGTTATATGCTCGGTGCCGGTCTGACGCCTGAATCGTGGCAGCGCTGGCTGGAACGTTTTGGCCCGATTCAGGTGTTCGAGGGCTGGGGTGCCACCGAAGCCAACGCCAACCTGATCAATGTCGATAACTATGTGGGCTCCTGTGGTCGCGTACCGGACTGGAGCCGTACCAATCTGCGATTGGTGCGTTACGACGTCGAAAGTGACACGCATCCACGGGACGAGAACGGTTTTTACCAGCTGTGCCAACCCGGTGAATTGGGTGAGGCCATGGGCTTTATCGTTGATCATCCACAGATTGGCGGTGGCCGTTTCGAGGGGTACACCAGCACGGCTGCCAGCGAAAGCAAGATCCGCCGCAACGTGTTCCAGGCCGGGGATGCCTACTGGAGCTCCGGTGATCTGCTGCGCTATGACGACGACGGTTATTTCTATTTTGTCGACCGCATTGGCGATACCTTCCGCTGGAAAAGCGAAAACGTCTCGACTCTGGAGGTGGCCGATACCCTGAGCGACATGCCAGGCCTGGAACTGATCAACGTGTACGGGGTGCAGGTGCCCGAACACGAGGGGCGCGCCGGGATGGCTGCGATTCTGATGCAGTCCGGGCACAGGTTTGATCCGCAGGCTTTCTATGAGCTTACAGAAGCGCGCTTGCCACGCTATGCCGCGCCAATCTTTGTACGGGTCTCGGCAGCGGCCGACCTGACCAGTACCTTCAAGTTGCGCAAGGTCGATTTGCAGCGCCAGGGCTACTCGCCGGGTTTATTTGCCGATCCGCTGTTTGTGCGCGATGAAAGCACTCGCACCTATCAGCCGTATTCGTTGCAAGTGTTGGCCCGTGCCGGTTTGCCACCCTTTGTGGGCAGCAGCCATGAGTGAACTGGACGCCCAAGGCCACCAATGGCGTGATGGCCTGCGCTATCCCTGGCCGCAAGCACCGGCCAACGGGCAGGTTCAGGAAGTTGCCGAGGGCGTTTTATGGCTGCGCATGCCGCTGCCGTTTGGGCTCGATCACATCAACCTGTATTTGCTGCGTCACGGCGACGGCTGGGTGGCGGTGGATACCGGCCTGAACAGCGATCAATGCCGTGAAGTGTGGGAGCGGGTGTTTGTTGAAGTGCTTGCAGGTTTACCGCTCAAGGCGGTGATTTGCACCCACTTTCACAGTGACCACACCGGCGTGGTCGGCTGGTTGGCCGAGCGTTTTCGTTGCCCGGTGCTGATGACTCATGGCGAGTTCGAAGCGATGCATCATGGCCCGCCAGAGGCCGCTGCACCCGATTGGGCATTTGTGGATTTTTATCAAAAGGCCGGGTTCAGCACCGAGCAGACCTTGGCAATTTTACCGCTGATTCAGGGTGAGCACTTTCGCCCGCAACGGGTGGCGGGCTTTACCCGTTTAACTCAAGGCAGCCAACTCACCATCGGCGGGCGCCGCTGGCAGGTGGTGATGGGCAACGGGCATTCACCGGAGCACGCCTGCCTGTACGCACCGGACGACGGCTTGCTGATTTCGGGTGACCAGGTGTTGCCGCGTATCACCTCGACCATTGCGGTGTATGTCACCGAACCGCACGCCAATCCATTGCGTGACTGGCTGGACTCTATCGAACGGTTGCGGGTAATCCCCGACAGCGTGCTGGTGCTGCCGGCTCATGAGCGGCCGTTTTTCAATCTGCATCTGCGACTGGATCAGTTGCGTGATCACCATCTCAATCATCTGCAGCAGTTGCTTGTTGCCTGCCAGGAACCACGCACGGCGCTGGAGATGATGGCGGTGTTGTTTAAAAAGCTGTCAGGTCGCTTTGACGAGCTGATGGCGCTTGGGGAGACGTTGGCTCACGCCAATTACCTTATGGCCGAGGGGGCGCTCGTTCGTGAGGAACAAGGAGGGCTGCATCGTTATCGACAGGCCCCGACAGGAGTCGTGAAGTTCGACCCGCTTGAGTTGTTTTGAGCAGTGGCTATAGGCGCGGTACGCAGAACGCAATGACGCTTGAACCCATCGAGGCGGCCACCGAGTCGTCAACCAGGAGAGGCAGAGTGATCAATAAAAATAACAATAAATGTCCAGGGCCGCGCCCGCACCGTTATCAGGTCAGTGGCCTGGCGGTCGCCGTGGCACTGGTCTCCAGCCCAGTGTGGGCAGGGGATACCATCGAGTTTGATGACGGCACCACCATCGATTGGTCGGTCACCACCAGTTATGGCATCGGCATGCGCTTGGGTAATCCCAGCGACAGGTTGATGGGGGTAAACGCTGATGATCCTAACCGCAACTTCGATCAGCACAGCCTCACCACCAACCGGGTCGGCGCGCTGGGCGAGATGATCCTGCGCAAGGACAACTACGGCGCGGTGGTGCGTGCCAGTACCTTTTACGACGATGTATACCACCGTAATAACGACAATAATTCGCCTGCGACCGTCAACAAATACGGCAGCAATGACGAGTTCACCAGCGATACCCGCTATTACAGCGGAGGTCGTACGCGCTTGCTCGACGCTTATGTGTTTGGCGGCTGGCGTTTTGAGAACGACACGATGCTCGATGTTAAAGCCGGTCGGCATATCGAGTCGTGGGGCGAGAGCCTTTACTACCCTGGCGTGAATGGTGTGCAGAACCCGTCCGATGCGGTCAAGGCTGCGCAGCCGGGGGTTGAGGTCAAGGAAGTGCTGCTGCCAGTCGGGCAGTTCTCGGCGTCCTATCGGATCAACCCGCAAATTACCTTGGGCGGCTATGTGCAGTACGAGTGGAAGGGTACTGAACTGCCGCCGGTGGGCAGCTTTCTGTCGACCTCGGATGTAATCGGGCCGGGTCGCGAGTTTCTGTATATGGGCGCCAACAAGGTGCCTTACCTGGGCACGGATGAACCACGTGATAGCGGGCAGTGGGGCGCGCAGATCCGTTATCGCCCGGTCAGCGAGCTTGAACTGTCGCTGTTCCATGTGGTGTACCACGACAAAAACCCGGCCACCGCACTGGTGGGCTGGGACCCGATCCCGGCCGGGCCCGGCGGGCTGGCGTACAAGGCCAACGGTTATAGGGTCAAGTATTTTGAAGACATCAAGCTGACCGGTATCAGCGCCACCACCAAGCTGGGCGAGTACCAGCTCGGTGCGGAATGGTCGTATCGCGACGGTGCGCCAGTGATGGTCAACACTGGGCTGGGGCCTGTACCTGCCAGGGGCAAGGGCCAGCAGCTGCAGTTTTCGGCCATGCGCATTCTGGGTGACCGCCCATGGGCCAGCCAGACCACATTGACCGGTGAAATCGTCACCGTGCGTGCCGACCATGCCGACGACACCTCGGCAGCACCCAACCTTGAAGGCTTGCCTCTGTTGCCATCGCTGGCACCGTCGGTGCAACCGTCCAATGACTACACCTACAAGACCAGCAGTGCATGGCGTACTCGCTCATCCAGCGCGTACACCGTCGGTGCTTCGTTCAGTTATCCGGGCGTATTCCAGGGCTGGGACCTGGAGGTTCCGTTCACCTTCTCGGACGTGTTCAGCGGCGCGGCGCCGATGTCGGGGACGATTGCCGGGGTAGCGGGTGACCGTCGCCTGAGTGCGGGCACCACCTTCAAATACCTGAGCAACCTGGAAGTGTCGCTCAAGTACATCGGATATCTGGGCTCGCCTGACCCGATCTACCGGCCTCTGGCAGACCGTGACTACGCCACGTTCTCGATGAAATACACCTTCTAAAACACGCCCCACCCTGGTGTGGGAGCGGGCTTGCTCGCGATGCAGGCAGCGCGTTGTTTCTGTCTGATCGCATTGATGCCATCGCGAGCAAGCCCGCTCCCACAGGTGATCCAGTTCGCATTCAAAGAGAGAAACCCATGGGTCTTAAAGGTCACGCGGCCATTGTCGGCAGCGCACAGTACAAACCGGAGAAATACGCTACGGCCCCGCGCATGTTCCATCTGGAGCAAGTTGCCGACCTGGCGGCTCAGGCATTGCAGGATGCAGGTTTGCAGGCATCCGATCTCGACGGGCTGGTGATCAACGGCCCGCAATTTCACGAAGCTTCGGTGTTCGTACCGGCCATGGCCGCCGAATACCTGGGCTTGCGACTCAATTTTGCCGAAGTCGTCGACCTTGGTGGCTGTACCTCGGTGGGTATGGTCTGGCGCGCAGCGGCCGCCATCGAACTGGGTTTGTGCCAGGCGGTGCTGTGCGTATTGCCTGCACGCATGGCACCGATGGGTCCGGATGAAGACGCCAGTTGGATGGCCCGGGCCATGCGCTTTGGGGGGCACAGCACGGCGTTTGGCGCACCTGAAGCCGAGTTCGATTTGCCATACGGCCATATGGGTCAGAACACCGGTTACGCGATGATCGCTCAGCGCTATGCCGCGCAATATGGCTACGACCCGCGGGCGATGGCAAAAATCGCGGTGGATCAACGCACCAATGCGCAGTTCAACCCGCAAGCAATGTTCTACGGCCAGCCGTTGACCATTGAGCAAGTACTGGCCAGCAAAAAAGTCGCTGACCCGCTGCATGTACTGGAAATCGTCATGCCTGTGGCGGGTGGCGCCGCGATGATCATCGCTTCCAAAGAGGTGGCAGCGCGAGCCCGCAAGCGACCGTCCTGGATCACTGGTTTTGGCGAGCACCTGGCATTCAAGTCGCCGTCCTATGCCGCTGACATGTTGCACACCCCAATCGGGCCTGCTTCGCGCCGCGCCTTCGAGATGGCCGGGCTCAAGCCAGGTGATGTGGATGCGGCACAAATTTATGACTGCTACACCATCACTGCCTTACTGACCCTGGAAGACGCCGGATTTTGCGCCAAGGGCGAAGGCATGAGCTTTGTGCGTGAACACGATCTGACCTGGCGCGGCGACTTCCCGATGAACACCCACGGCGGCCAGCTCAGCTTTGGTCAGGCAGGCTCGGCCGGCGGCATGAGCCAGGTAATCGAAGCCGTGACGCAAATTGCCGGTGAAGCCGGTGAACGCCAGCTCAAACGTTGCGACACGGTGTATGTATCAGGCACCGGTGGGGTGATGAGTGAGCAGGGCGCATTGATACTTCAGGGAGCTTGAATCCGATGTCGAATAACAAACCAATGCCGGTAGCGACCGAAATTTCTGCGCCGTTCTGGGAAGGTCTGAAGGCTGAGCGTCTGCTGATTCAGCAATGTGAGCACTGCAGCCATTGGGTATTTTATCCGCGTCGGCATTGCCCGGCGTGCTTCACCCATGCCCTGACCTGGCGTGAAGTCAGCGGCGGGGCGACGTTATACAGCTTTACCGTAACCCGCATCGCGACCCTGCCGGATTTCGCCGATGAAATGCCGCAAATGCTGGCGGTGGTCGAACTGGATCAAGGCGTACGGATCAATACCAATCTGGTGGGGCTGGACGAGTCAGAGGTGAAGATCGGCATGCGTCTGCAACCGGTGTTTGCCGAGGTCGATGGCAAAGGAAATCGGCTGCTGCGTTTTACCGGGCTGGACAAGGACGCAGATGCGTTGAAGACCTTACGCGTGGTCGAGCAACCGGTTGCAGCAGCAGTAGCGGTGCGTCAGATTGCTCTGGATGACGAAGCAGGATTACAGGCCTTGGTCAGCGACCAATTCAGCCCTTGGAGCAATCAGGTGGTGGTCGATCAGGCCTTGATCGACACCTTTGCCCAGTTGTCGGGCGACGACTACTGGATTCATACCGACCCAGAGCGGGCGCGCAAGCAAAGCCCGTTTGGCGGCACCATTGCCCATGGGGCGCTGGTGCAGATTCTGCAATCACGGATGAAACTGAACCTGGGGTACGAGATCACCGGTTTCAGCAACATGATCAACTACGGTTCGGATCGACTGCGCTTTCCGGCACCGGTGCCAGCGGGCTCGACGATTCATGCGCGGGCACGGGTGAAGAAGGTGGAGCGCGTCAAGAGCGGCACCCAGTTGACCCTTGAACTCAACACCCATGTACTGGGCAGCGAGCGGCCGTCGGTGATCAATGAACTGGTGATTCTCTATATGTAATCCCCCCCTGTGGGAGCGAGCCTGCTCGCGAAAGCGTGTTTGACTGGATGATCGCTTTCGCGAGCAGGCTCGCTCCTGCAGTTTTTATGTGTGTTCCGCCAATCAAGCTTTAGTCTCAACGGACGATGAGCCTCGCAACCTTCCTTCCCATACTGCTCTCAGCCAATAAATACAGGCATTGAGGAGCAGGCACATGATCGATATTCGTGGTTTGAGCTACTTCGTTGCAGAGTCTGCCGACCCCGTTCAGTGGCAGCGTTATGCCCAGGACGTGCTCGGGATGATGGTCAGCGAAGCACCCGCCGGTGGCGTGTACGTGAAAATGGATGAGCGTCCGTTTCGCATGCTGATCGTGCCAGGCGGTGAGTCGCGCTACCTGGCCTCCGGTTGGGAACTGGCCAGCGAGAAGGCATTCAATGCCGCCATCGAAGTACTGGATCAAGCTGATGTGAACTGGCGCTTGGGCACCCCCGAGCAGTGCGATCAGCGCGGTGTGCAAGCGCTGCTGCATGTCACCGACCCGTCGGGCAACCGTCATGAACTGAGCTGGGGCCATCGCTCCGATTGCCAGCCGTTTATCTCGCCGCAAGGCGTACCAGGTTTTATCACTGGCGATATGGGCCTGGGCCACACCGTGCTGCCTGCACCGAATTTCGATGCCACGCTGGCGTTTGCCAAGGATGTGCTTGGCTTTGAACTGTCGGACATTTTCAACTTCCGGCCCGACCCTTCGGCGCCACCGGTCCGCATCCATTTTTTACATTGCAAAAACAGCCGTCACCACAGCCTGGCGCTGGCCGAATACCCGGTGCCGTCCGGTTGTGTGCACGTGATGGTCGAGGTCGAGTCGATGACCGAAGTCGGTCGCGCCCATGACCGGCGCATCGCCCACCAAGTGCCGTTGTCGGCCACCCTCGGCCAGCACCTGAACGACCGCATGACCTCGTTCTATATGAAAACCCCTTCAGGCTTTGACCTGGAGTACGGCTACGGCGGCTTGCTGGTGGACTGGCAAGAGCACAGCGCTTTTGAATTCACCCGGGTAAGCCTGTGGGGCCACGATTTCTCCGTGGGCCAAGAACAGTAAGGAATCACCATGAACAAGCAAATGACAGCGGCAGACGTGGTCGGCCAGTTGCGCGACGGCATGACCATCGGCTTCGGCGGCTGGGGCCCACGGCGCAAGCCCATGGCGATTGTGCGCGAGATCCTGCGCTCGGACGTCAAGGACCTTACTGTGGTCGCCTACGGCGGTCCTGAAGTCGGGATGCTGTGCGCGGCCGGCAAGGTCAAAAAACTGGTTTTCGGCTTTGCCACCCTCGATGCGATCCCGCTCGAAGCCTACTTTCGCAAGGCCCGCGAGGCCGGTGAACTGGAGCTGATGGAACTGGACGAAGGCATGCTGCAATGGGGCCTGCGCGCCGCGGGTATGCGCCTGCCGTTTTTGCCGACCCGATGCGGCCTGGCCACTGATGTCAGCCGCCTGAACCCCGAGATCAAGCAGGTGCAGTCGCCCTATGACGATGGCGAAGTGTTGCTGGCGATGCCGGCATTGAACCTGGATATGGCCTTTTTGCACGTCAACGTGGCGGACCGTCTGGGTAACACTCTGGTCACCGGTCCTGATCCGTATTTTGATCATCTGTTCGCCCGTGCTGCCAAGCAGTGTTTTGTGTCTTGCGAGCGGATTGAGGAACGCTTGAGCCTGGATGCCGCTCAAGCCCGCTTCAACACGTTCGAGCGCTATCTGGTCAGCGGCGTGGTTCATGCACCGTTTGGCGCGCACCCGACGTCGTGCCCGTCCGACTACGGCTGGGACATGAGCCATTTGAAACGCTACAGCGCCAGTGCCGCTGAGGAAGGCGGCTGGGAAGGCTATGTAGCCGAGTTTGTGACCCCGGGCGAAAGCGCCTACCAGGCCAGCAATGGCGGTGTCGATCGACTCAGCGCTTTGCCGCTGCCCGTGTTTTAAGGAGTTTGGACATGACTGCTATTAGCGAATACACCCTGGCTGAACTGTTGATCGTGGCTGCCTGTGAAGCCTGGCGCGGCAACGGTGAAGTGATTGCTTCGGGCCTGGGCGTGATTCCGCGCCTGGGTGCGAGCCTGGCCAAATTGACCCACAGCCCTGAACTGTTGATGACCGACAGCGAAGCATTTCTGGTGGAAGAACCGATCCCGCTGGGGCCTCGTGGTGATTATGTACCGCGCTACTCGGGTTACCTGTCGTTCGAGCGGGTGTTCGAGTGCGTATGGGGCGGACGCCGCCACGCGATGATCGGCCCGACCCAGATCGACCGCTGGGGCCAGACCAATCTGTCATGCATTGGCGACTATCAAAAGCCCAAGGTGGCGATGCTTGGGGTGCGCGGCTTGCCGGGCAACAGCATCAACCATATCAACTCGTTTTTTGTTCCGGCCCATAACACCCGCGCTTTCGTCTCGGGCGAAGTGGACATGGTATCGGGTGTCGGCTTCAAGGCTGAGCGTTGGGAAGAGGGTATGCGCCGCGACTTGATGGATATCCGCCTGATCGTCACTGACCTGTGCGTGATGGACTTCGGTGGCCCGGATCGAGCGGTACAGGTGCGCTCCCTGCACCCCGGTGTGAGCTTTGAACAAGTGCAGGAAAATACTGGCTTCCCGTTACTCAAGGCTGCCGACCTCAAGCAAACCGTTGCCCCGACTCCGGAGCAACTGGCCCTGATTCGCCGTCTGGACCCCCACGATTATCGCGCAGCAGCGCTCAAGGGCAACCCGCCCGGCATTCGCCAGGCCTGAAGGCAAGGAATTCACATGAGCAGCGACAGCGAATTTGTGCAGCGGGCTGATACCGCTGTGTATGAAACCGAAGAGCCGGTGCTCTATGGGGTGGCCGATGGTATTGCCACACTGACCATGAACCGGCCGACCGTGAACAATGCGCAAAACTCGCAAATGACCTACGCCCTGGACGATGCTTTTCGCCGCGCGGTGAATGACGATGCGGTGAAAGTCATAGTGCTGCGCGGCAATGGCAAGCACTTCTCGGCGGGTCACGATATTGGCACCCCGGGGCGCGATATCAACAAAGCGTTTGATCGCGCCAGCCTGTGGTGGGATCACACCAACAAACCCGGTGGCGAATACCTGTATGCCCGCGAGCAGGAGGTGTACCTGGGTATGTGTCGGCGCTGGCGAGAACTGCCCAAGCCGACCATTGCCATGGTGCAGGGAGCGTGCATTGCAGGTGGGTTGATGCTGGCCTGGGTATGCGATTTGATCGTGGCCAGCGACGATGCATTTTTTCAGGACCCAGTGGTGCGCATGGGCATTCCGGGGGTGGAGTATTTTGCCCATCCCTATGAACTGAACCCGCGTATCGCCAAGGAATTCCTGTTTACCGGTGATCGTATGAACGCCGAACGCGCCTATCAAATGGGCATGGTCAACCGCCTGTTTGCCCGCGAGGAGCTGGAGGCGGGCACATACGCACTGGCCGCGGCCATTGCCAAACAGCCGCGCATGGGCTTGGCCTTGACCAAGCAGGCGATCAATCACGTTGAAGATTTGCAGGGCAAGCGCACGGCGATGGATGCGGTGTTTGCCTGGCATCACTTTGCCCATAGCCATAACGAGTTGCTCTCGGGCGACAAGCTTGGCGGCTATGACGCCAAGGCCATGATTGAAGCGAACAAGACCGCTGCAGGTGATCGTCGATGAGCGAGTATTTGCAAACGGCATTGACCGATGCCTTGGGCTGTCGTTATCCAATCGTGCAAACCGCGATGGGCTGGGTGGCGGACGCCAATCTGGTGATCGCCAGTACCCGCGCCGGAGCTTTCGGTTTTCTGGCCGGGGCGACCATCGCGGCGGATCAACTGGAGGCTGAAATTCAGCGGGTGATCGAGGCCACGGGAGGCAGAAACTTTGGCCTTAATTTCCATATGTTCCAGGAAAATGCCGCGCAGTGCGTGGATCTGGCCATTGAATACCGCTTGCGTTCTGTGAGCTATGGCCGTGGGCCGGATCGCCAGACCATCGACCGCTTCAAGAAAGCCGGGGTGTTGTGCATTCCGACTGTGGGCGCGCTTAAGCATGCGATCAAGGCCGTGGAGCTTGGCGCGGACATGATCACCGTGCAGGGCGGTGAAGGTGGCGGGCATACCGGTGGCGTGCCAAGCACCATTTTGCTGCCGCAGGTACTGGATGCAGTACGGGTGCCGGTGATTGCAGCGGGTGGCTACTCCACCGGCCGTGGGCTGGCCGGGGCGCTGGCCAGCGGCGCTGCCGGGATTGCCATGGGTACGCGGTTCCTGATGACCCAGGAATCGCCAACCCCTATCGCAACTTTGGACCGTTACGTAAAAGTCTCTGATCCCCAGCACATTCGCGTGACGACGGCGGTGGACGGCATGCGCCATCGGATGATCGAGAACGCGTTTATCAATCGCCTGGAAAAGGCCAGTGCCTTTGGCCGCCTGCGCATTGCTCTGGGCAGCGCCTGGCACTGGAAGCAACAGACCGGCATGAGTCTTGGGCATATGCTCAGCGTGTTCGTCCAATCGGTGAAAGAAGACCCCGCAGCCTTGTCACAAACCGTTATGGCAGCCAACCAGCCGGTGTTGTTGCAACGCTCGATGGTCGATGGCGTGCCGGATGAAGGGATCCTGCCGTGCGGGCAAGTAGCGGCCTCCATCGGCGAGTTGAAAAGTTGCCAGCAATTGATCGACGAGATGGTGCAAGAAGCTGAACGTTGCCTGATGGCAGTGAATGCACGTCATCAGGCTGTACGCACCAAGGCGTCACAGCCAGCAGGCATCTGAAACGGCTTCCAATGTTGCATCTGTACTTGGTTGGATAACAACACCAGCCCCATCCAGGCGGTGGGGCAGGTAGCCAGCCAAGCTGGCCCTACGACAAAAAACCGCCATCCACATTCAGCGAAACACCGGTGGTGTAGCTCGATGCATCGCTTGCCAGATACAACACTGCTCCGGCCATTTCACTCGGCGCGGCCACGCGCTTGAGCGGAACCTGCTGCAGGACGGTCTTGAGGATGGCGTCATTCTTGACCAGCGCCGAAGCGAATTTGGTGTCGGTCAGGCCTGGCAGCAGGGCGTTGCAGCGGATGCCGAATGCCGCACATTCCTTGGCAAACACCTTGGTCATGTTGATCACCGCCGCCTTGGTCATCGAATACACCCCCTGGAATACCCCCGGTGAAACGCCGTTGATCGAGGCCACGTTGATGATGCTGCCGCCGCCGTGCTCGCGCATCAGCTTGCCGGCCTCGACCGACATAAAGAAGTAACCGCGAATATTCACGTCGACGGTTTTCTGGAAGGCGCTGAGGTCGGTGTCCAGCACGTTGCAAAATTGCGGGTTGGTGGCGGCATTGTTGACCAGAATATCGAGGCGCCCGAAGTCTTCGCGGATACGCGCAAAGGTCCGGGTGATGTGTTCCATTTCGCCGATATGGCAAGCGATGGCTGTGGCCTTGCCGCCATCGGCGATGATCGCATCGGCCACGGGCTGGCAGCCTTCGAGCTTGCGGCTGGAAACGATCACGTGGGCACCTTGCTGGGCCAGCAGTTTGGCAATGGCTTCACCGATACCGCGACTGGCACCGGACACGAACGCAATTTTGCCATCAAGGTCGAACAGTTGAGTCCTGGACATGCGGGTTCCTTGTTATCTCGGGCTTAGAGGCTGGAGCGGCGAATGACATTGAGGCTCATCTGCTCAAGCAGGGCGTTCATTTGCACGAATTGCGCGAAGCGTTTGTCCTGGGTCTGGCCGTGGTAGTAGCGGTAGTAGATTTGTTGAACGATACCCGCCAGACGGAACAATCCATAGGTGTAGTAGAAATCGTAGTTGTCGATCTGGATCCCGGAGCGCTCGGCGTAGTAATCGACGAATTCGCGGCGGGTCAACATGCCGGAGACATTGCTTGGCTGGCGTCGCATTAATTGCACCGGTGCCGGGTCGCCCGCTTCAATCCAGTAGGCGAGGGTATTGCCCAGGTCCATCAGCGGGTCGCCCAGAGTGGTCAGCTCCCAGTCCAGCACACCGATGATCTGCATCGGATCGGCGGGGTCGAGGATCACGTTATCAAAGCGGTAGTCATTGTGAACAATGGCCGGGGTCGGATGGTCGGCCGGCATGTTGGCCTGCAGCCAGTCTTTAACGGCTTCCCAGCGCGGTGCATCCGGGGTCAGGGCCTTGTCGTAGCGCTCGGTCCAGCCACTGATCTGGCGTTGCACGTAGCCTTGCGGCTTACCCAGATCACCCAGGCCGCAGGCGTTGTAGTCGACCTTGTGCAGCTCGACCAGTTTGTCGATAAAGCGCTTGCACAGCGTCCGGATATTGTCGGCGCTAAGCGCCAGTTCGTCGGGTATGTCAGAGCGCAGGATGATGCCCTTGACCCGCTCCATCACGTAAAATTCGGAGCCGATCAGGGTTGTGTCGGTGCAGTGGGCATAGGCTTTGGGGCAGTAGGGGAAGGCGTTCTTGAGCTGGTTGAGGATGTGGAACTCGCGGCCCATGTCGTGGGCTGACTTGGCTTTTTGGCCAAACGGCGGGCGGCGCAGCACCAGTTCCTGGCCGGGGTATTCAATCAGGTAGGTCAGGTTGGAGGCGCCTCCAGGGAATTGACTGATTGTCGGTTGCCCTGCAAGCCCCGGGATATGCGCCTTGATATAAGGATCGATGCGGCTGGCGTCGAGTTCTTCGCCGGAACGGATGCGGGTGGACGAGTCGGTAAGCGCCATATCTATCTCTTCTGCTTATATTTAGGGCTTGGCAATATTCGTTAATCTAATGGGCGGCCACGTCGTCGACAAGGCATGCAGGGCCTTAATAGGTGTGGGTGTTAGTGCGTGATCAGCATCCTTGATAAGCATTGCCTGAGTGAAGTGCAGGCCAAAAAAAACCGAAGCGCGCAGGCTTCGGTTTTGGGTATTGCCTGCTGCTTAAGCCGGGAACAGTTCGCTCAGCTTCATGGCCAGCATCATGTCGCCTTCGGCGCGCAGTTTGCCACCCATGAACGCTTGCATGCCGTCAGTTTCGCCGCTGACGATGCCTTCCAGGGTTTCACCGTCCATTACCAGTGTTACCTGGGCGTCCGGGTTTTCGCCTTCTTTCAGTTCACAGGTGCTGTCTTTGACGATCAGCGAGAAGTTTTTGTCGTCATCAATGCGGAAACCAAATACCAGGTCCAGGCCTGCAGCAGCGGCTGGGTTGAATTTGGCTTTCATTGCTTGAACGGCATCAGCTACAGAAGTCATGGTTCGATCCTTTTGTGGTGGGTTTCAGCGGCGCTGGGCCGCGGTTGCCGACGCTCAACGATAGGTGATGAGTGACGGCGTCTTCAACAGTTGCAAATGCACATGACTGTTGAAGGAAGCCAGGGTCACCTCGCGGCCATGGAACTTGAGTTGGCTGAGCGAGGTATTAACAATTTGCCAGGCCAGCTTGAAGGCATCGTTGGCCGCAATGTTGGTCAGTATGTGGATCAGGGCAGTAATGGTACCTGCCGAGGTGAACACGGCAATGGTCTGTTGGCCTTTGGCCAGGTCGAGAATCCGGTTCAAGCCCGCCTGGGCCCGTTCGACAAACCCCAGCCAGGTTTCCAGCCCAGGGGTGTCGTAGGTGCCACTGAGCCAGCGGTCGATGATCAGCTCAAAGATGCGCTGGAATTCCGCCGGGTTATGGGCGGCATCAGTCATCGCCGCCAATGCGCCAGGTTCGTCTGGCAGCAGGCCAGGAAGCAGGGCGTCAAGTATGGCGAATGCATCGAACTCGTTGAATGCGGCGTCTACTTCAAGTTCTGGTGTAGGCAGTCCAGCAGCGCTGAACTGTGCCAGTGCATGACGCGCGGTGTCTTGCTGACGGGATAGATCCCCCGACAGGCAGCGGTCAAAACGCAGACCCAGATCGACCAGATGCTGGCCGGCAATTTCTGCTTGGCGCACACCCAGTGACGACAGCATGTCGTAGTTATCTGCGCCGAAAGAGGCCTGGCCATGTCTTATCAAGTAGATGCTGCCCACGTCCGCGTCGTCCCGGTCCGCTGAAAGTCTGGCGAGGTTAGGAGGATGGCAAGTGGCTGTCAATGAAAAAACATACGCTTGTTTGAATTCCTGCAAGTGCCAGCGCGTAAGGTGTTTCACGGCTGGCAGGCCCCGGTTGGCGCCGGTATGCTGGTTGCCATTGCGCAGCCCTGACCTGAGGGCTGCAGACGTTCTAAGGAGAGGCTGTGGAATTTCTTGCCGAGTACGCCAGTTTTCTGGCTAAAACCGTGACCTTGGTGATTGCCATTTTGGTGGTACTGGTGACCCTGGCGGCATTGCGTGGCAAAGGACGCCGTTCTGCCGGGCAGTTGCAGGTCACCAAGCTCAATGACTTTTACAAAGGTCTGCGTGAGCGTCTGGAGCAGTCCCTGTTGTCCAAGAGTCAGCTCAAGGCGCTGCACAAACAGACCGCTAAAGCTGAGAAAAAGCTGAAAAAACAGCCTGAAGACAAACCTAATGTCTACGTTCTGGACTTTGCAGGCGATATCAAGGCATCGGCTACAGAAAGCCTGCGTCACGAAATCACCGCATTGCTGAGCCTGGCGAAGCCGACAGATGAAGTGGTACTGCGTCTGGAAAGCGGCGGCGGCATGGTACATAGCTATGGCCTGGCATCGTCGCAACTGGCACGTATTCGCCAGGCAGGCATTCCGCTGACAATTTGTATCGATAAAGTCGCGGCCAGTGGCGGTTACATGATGGCGTGCATTGGGCAGAAGATTATCAGCGCCCCGTTTGCAATCCTGGGCTCCATTGGCGTGGTTGCACAGTTGCCTAACGTCAACCGCCTGCTTAAAAAGCATGATATCGACTATGAAGTGCTGACCGCCGGTGAGTACAAACGAACCCTGACAGTGTTTGGCGAAAATACCGAAAAAGGTCGTGAGAAATTTCAGCAGGACCTGGATATCACCCATCAATTGTTCAAGAACTTCGTGGCCAAATATCGGCCGCAACTGGCGATTGACGAAGTGGCCACTGGTGAAGTCTGGTTGGGTGTAGCGGCGGTGGACATGCAACTGGTCGACGAACTGAAAACCAGTGACGAGTATTTGTCCGAACGCGCCAAGGAAGCCCAGCTGTATCACTTGCACTTTGCCCAGCGCAAAAGTTTGCAGGAGCGTGTGGGGTTGGCTGCCGGTTCTTCGGTAGAGAAGGTAGCCGATTCGTTGTGGTCCCGTTTGACCCAGCAGCGTTACTGGTAAAGCTGTAACCCTGTTGTAAGTGGGTAATTGCAACAGGGTCATTATTTTGGTTGCTAAAGTGCGACTTCAGGTGCGGTAATTATCTAGTATTTAAAGCGTGTTTTTAATTGCGTTAGCCGATTCTTGAACAAGTAATTAACGCACTAGGTTTTAAGGCTGTCTATAAGCTTGAGGCATGAACTCCATGCCAGGCTAGAATCATGACAGACGCGACCAACGCTCTTGTATCAGATGCTGAACGAACCGTTATTGAACACTCCCGCCGATTGGCCAATACGCTGGCCGTCAATCAACATAAAACCTATATTCCGCCTTTGCTGGAACCTTGGTTCATTCACGCGCCGCCCCGGATACGTGAGGCGTTGCGCGACAGCTTCAAGCAGGGCCAGGCTACCCAGCGCGTAGTCTCTGCGGTATTGGCTCAGGTAAAACCGATCGAACAGTTTGCCGAGCCGTTGCTCAAGACCGCACTGGCAGCCCGCGGGTGGGGTGACGTGAACCCCAGGACTTACGGCCTCAAACAGGTTCGACTATTGAGCAACCTGACACTGTTCTTCGCTCGTCAGCAAGTTAAATTGGTCGATACCTTTGCCCAGTTAACCATGCCTGATCTTCTCACGCCCGAGTCGTTGGAGCTGAATCTGGTCTCCGGTATTACCCAGCACAGTTTGCTGCAGGCCGCTCTGCAGAATTTTGAGATTGAAGAAACCGCCAGTGACGGGTTTGATTCAGGCAGCTGTATTTATGAAGTCAGCGCGCGCCGGGCGATTGAACATCCGGCACTTAAACCGGAACACTTTGCACTGATATGCCGCGACCTCGATCTGGGCTTTCAGTATCAATGGCACTTGGCGCGTGTGTTCGAGCCGGTTGATGATAACTTGTCCGCTGAAGATATTAATTCCAAAGCCTATAAGTTGAAATTTGCGTTCACCCAGAACTTACGCCATGAATTTACCTGCGCCTTGCACATGGCTTATATGAAGAAGGAAATAACGACAAATATTCATGCATTCATGATGACCCTGTTAGGCGCGCCTACTGCCCTGTTTTCACTTCTGCAATCAGCCCACGGCACTTTGCAAATCATGGGGTTTGAAGTCCCGGGCGTCATTGTCTTCTGGCCAGAAAGCAAGTCGACCGCACAGGCGCAATCCTGTGTGCTTTATCTGCCGAACAGTCCGCACAAGGCCTTTCATGAATTTGAGTCGTTTGAACTGTTGAAGGCGACGTTACGGGAGTGGTTGAAGGGCCGTGTGTTCGCCAATTATTTTGTTAAATTGGTGCCGCTTCGCCATCGTGCTGAATTTATGCGCCGCACCGATATGCAGAACGTGACCTGGGACTCGTTATTACTGCGTAGCCCACCCATCATCAATGAACCTGCCCTGATGTCCGAGAGCCGGCATGTGCCTCAGACAGATGATCCGTTTGTTGTGGCCTGGCGCCTGCAACTGGCGCAAATAAAGGACGATGCCAGGTTACTGGTCGTGCCCACCGAAGACGAAGACTCCAAAAGTCGTTTGGAACGCCAGGCGTCCTTTTTGAATATCGGGCTGAGCCTGCTCACCATTGCGCTAGGGTTTGTGCCTGTTTTGGGTGACATCCTGCTGGTCACCAGTGTCATTCAATTGGGCGTCGAGTTGTACGACGGCATAAAGGCCTGGGAGCAAGGTGACCGTGCCGCAGCCCTGGAGCACTTGTTCGATATTGCGCAAAACTTTGCCTTGGTCGCGAGCAGCGCCGGGGCGGCAAAAGTACTCAGGCCCGAACCTGTGGTGGATGCTCTGGTGGCAGTGCGCTCGGTAACCGGTCGCCAGCGCCTGTGGCGGCCTGACCTTGAGCCTTACGCGGTGAAAAATGGATTGCTGGCAGGACTTAAGCCAGATGCTCATGGGCTGTATAGCGTGGGCGAGAAGTAGTATCTCCAGTTTGAGCAGCAGATATTCCGGGTCGAAGTTTCCCCGGATAGTCGTCAGGGCGTTATCCGGCATCCCACCGATCCCCAGGCCTACAGGCCGCGGATTGAACATAACGGCAGCGGTGCATGGGTGCATGAACTGGAAACCCCCCGGAAGTGGTCGCGTATGCAGTTGTTCCGTCGTCTGGGGCCTGAAGTGCGAGGGTTTTCGGATGCCACGGCCGAGCAGGTTTTGCTGGCGACCGACACCCGTGAAGCGGTGCTGCGCAAGCTCTATATGGATAACCGCCCTATGCCGCCAGCGCTGGCGGACAGCATCAAGCGTGTGCGCTTGAGTGAAATGATCGAGAGTTTCATCGCGCAGATGAAACAGGGGGTCAATAGTTCGCCGGACAATGGGCCATTGCAATTGGAACTGTTGACCCGGCTTCCCGGCTGGCCTGCGGATCGTGTACTGCGTGTGGTTGATATGCAGGGCGTGACGATCAGGGAGTACGGCTCGGATATGACACCGTCCAATCCACGGCTGCAAGTCGTCGAAACCCAGGTGAGCAGGGGCGACCTGTTGAAAGTCACGCTGGATTTTTTTCCACCCAGCAAATTGAAGCGTTGCTGGGGCGGCTAGACCTGGGGCTGGAGCAGCAGGTTCAAGCGCTTTCGCGCAAGCTGGGTCAGTATGCCGAGTCCACCAGGCAGGAGTTGTTTTCGCGTCTTTATGACATTGGCGAAGTTGCTCCGACGCAGACGCATAGCCTGAAAGATCAGTTCCCCGGATTACCAGTGGTGGTGTTGGAGGAATTGATCAGTCACCTGTCGCCTGAAGAGCTTATGGCGCTGAACAGTGGCCGCCTCTTACCGTTGCATGTGCTCGAGGAGGCCCGCAGTTATGCTCAGGTCATGCGCTTGAATCGTTCGATCGAGGGCCTGTACTTCGAGGCTTTGCGCAGCGCCGACAGCTCGGCGCTGGGGTGGCGCACCTTGCTTGATTTGCCTGGCTGGCCAGCCAATCTGCGTCTGGTGGTTCGGGATAAAAGCAACGGTACAGTGCTCAACACTCTGGGCCGTGACACGGCCATCTATAGCCAAGAGCTTTTTAAAACCGGCGATGTTTACGAGTTTCATGGAACCGTAGATCAAGACATTTACCGCAGCCCTGATCTATTGATGTGTGTGGCGCAAGGGTTAACGCCATCGCAACGTGCTGCACTGAGTTTGCCCGCCACTGACCCTGGCGTGGTTTTGAAGCGTAAGGTTGCCAACCTTGCGGCCATCAATCGGGGGCGCAGTGCAGGCATATTGAGAATGCAGCGGATAAAACCCTGGTTCAGGTCGCCGCTTCGAATGGCTTCTGGCCGGTTGGGGTACACGCTGGGTGGTCGTTCGGGGCATCTGCTGGAAGAGGACCGTGCCGTGCTGCTTCAGGATCTGGTTGCCGATCTGTTTCCGTTGATGAACGAGGGGCAAGCGGGGCAGTTCTTGTACCGCTTGAAGCTCACCCCGGAGCTGACGATTCGGGCACTGAACAAGCTCAAGGCAGAGCTGCAGACGCTGCGTAGCGGGCTTGACCATTGGGTGGCAGCAACGGTGTGGACTCAAACCTCTGCAGCAGGGCCCCGCGTGTTGGTCCCGCCCCATATCAAGCGGGACATCAGCCAGGCACTGATCAGCACTTGGCGCAGGCAAAGTGAAAGTGTGCAGTTTGCGGATCACTCCGGTTATGCGCTCGATCTCAATGGTTGGCCGGTGGATTGCCTGCCTGAACTGTCGGCCGATTTTGGCCATGTGAGCTCACTGCGTTTACACAACTCGCCAAACGGCAGATTCCCGGTTCAATTTCTGGAACGTTTCCCCAACTTGCGGGTGCTGTCTATAGTCAGTAGCCAACTGACCGAGGTGCCTTCGGCAGTTTTGCTCATGCCTGAATTGATCGATCTGAACCTGCAGGGCAATCAGATTGTTTTGAGCGATCGCACGTCCACGTTGTTGTCTGGGCTGACCAGGCTGAAATCGCTGAATCTGATGGCAAATCCTCTGGGGCGACGTATCTCGGTGCGCCGTATGACTGATCTGGTGCATCTGAGATTACGTTATACCGGCCTGCAAACCTGGCCTGAGGGGGTTGAGGCGCTCAGCCATCTGGAAACCCTTGATCTGCGCGATAACGACATTACGCGTATTCCCCAGGATGTGTTTGATGCCCAGAGAACGTCGGTCAATCGTGTCACTCACTTGCATGACAACCCCCTGAGTGCAGACTCCTTGCGGCGCCTGGATAATTACCGGCGCGAAATGGGTATCGATTTCGGCATCACCCCGCGCCGTCAACATATTGCCCAGGCTGGCGGCGTCCTTAATTGGTCGGTTCAGCCCAGTTACGAGCAACACAGGGTGTGGCGCAACCTAAGCGGCATTGGCCCGTCGGCTGATTTTTTCCGGGTGCTGGAAGACCTCACCGCGTCGGCGCAGTATTTGCACCACCGCGAAAATTTGAGTCGGCGTGTCTGGGCCATGCTCAATGATATGCACTCGCACAGTGAGTTACGCGATCAGTTGTTCGAGGTGTCGGCCAACCCTAATACCTGTGCTGATGGCATTCCGATGATTTTTGCGGATATGGAACTTCGTCAGCAAATCTTCACTGCCCTGAACACGGGCAATACTGAAGGCAAGTTGCTGAACCTGGCACACGGGCTATTTCGCCTGGAGTTGCTGGACAAGCATGTGTTGGGCGTCATTGAAGGCCGAGTGGCTGAGGTTCATGCCGAGCAGCGCGCGTATGTCCAGCAGCTGCAGGGTTTGATTGATGCCGTCAGCCCGGACTTTGTATCCGGCCCTTTGTCCGCCATGACGGCGCAGGAGCAGCAGGGTGTCGCGTATCGGCTGGGCACGGGAGCTGCGTTGCGGCTGGCGCAGCGGTTGAGCCCTACCGACTTGCAAGCACGCATTGACCGTATTGAGCCTTTGGAAGTGCAGATGTTTTATCAGGTCAAGCTGGCACGGGACCTTGGCTTGCCCGCCCGGCCAAAAAGAATGATTTTTGAGCGGATGGCTAATGTAACGCCACAGCAACTGGAGGTCGCCAAGCAGCTGGTATTGAGTGAGGACACTCCGGCGGCGAAGACGGCTTTTATCGAAAAACAGGGTTTTTGGGGCGCGTTTCTGGAGAAGAAATACCCTGATGAGTTCAGCGCTGCCGACTCTCCCTTGCATGCACGCATGCAGGTGATTTACATCGCGCGTGAGGGTATGTCCAGTCAGGACTATGTTTCGAAGACACATGCAGTGGGCGAAAGCCGTCAGCAGGTGAGGGATGCACTGATTGCCCGGCTGACCAAAAAGGAGCTCGAAGAGCACCCCTTTACCGAGCCGAAAATCTCAACCTCCAGTGATGTCTGACCGGCTGCCCGCGGGCCTTGGGCGAACCCAAGGCCGGCGGGGTGATCAGCGTCGGCGGAACAGTGGCATCGGCTCATCGGTAGACGACTGGTAGGTCACTGAAAAATCTCTCAGGCCTTCCAGCGCTTCGTATGGGTCTTTGTCGGCACGAATGGCAAATGCGTCAAAACCACAGCGGTGCAGGTAGAACAGCTGGTCGCGCAATACATCGCCAATGGCACGCAATTCGCCTTTGTAACCGTAGCGGTCACGCAGCAGGCGTGCATTGGAGTAGCTGCGGCCATCGGTGAAGGCTGGGAAATTCAGGGCAATGACCTGGAAATTGGCCACATCTTCGCCGATTTCTTCCGCTTCTTCATCGCTGTCCAGCCACACGCCCAAGCCGCCATCGCGAGCCTTGAGGGCGTGGCCGTGTTCGCGCCACATCACCAACGGGACGATAAGGTCGTCGCAGTTGGAGATTTCGTCAAAGGTGGTTTCCTTGGGCAACAAGTGCCAGGTTTCATCGATGACTTGGTTGTTCTTAATTATTCGCTGCATAGACGCGCTCCTTGAAAGGGTCGATGCCGATACGCTGGTAGGTGTCGATGAAACGCTCATCTTCGGTACGTTTTTCAACATACACGTCGATCAGCTTTTCAATCACATCCGGCATGGCGTCCTGGGCGAACGATGGGCCGAGGATTTTCCCCAGGCTGGCATCACGGCTGGCGCTGCCACCCAAAGACACCTGGTAGAACTCGGCGCCTTTCTTGTCCACTCCCAGAATCCCGATATGACCGACGTGGTGGTGACCGCAGGCGTTCATGCAACCGGAAATGTTCAGGTCCAGCTCGCCGATATCGAACAGGTAGTCCAGGTCGTCAAAACGGCGCTGGATTGACTCTGCAATCGGGATCGATTTGGCGTTGGCCAACGAGCAGAAATCGCCGCCAGGGCAGCAGATCATATCGGTCAGCAAACCAATGTTTGGCGTGGCGAAACCGTTTTCGCGCAACTCGCCCCACATGGCAAACAACCGGTTTTCTTCAACATCGGCCAGGATGATGTTTTGCTCATGGGAGGTGCGCAGTTGGCCGAAGCTGTAGCGGTCGGCCATTTCTGCAATGGCGTCCCACTGTTTGTCGGTTACATCGCCCGGTGCAACGCCAGTCGGCTTGAGCGACAGGGTCACGGCGACATAGCCCGGCTTCTTGTGGGCCAGGGTGTTACGGGAGCGCCAACGGGCGAAGCCCGGATGCTGCTTGTCGAGTTCGGTCAGTTCGGCGCCGAAGTCGGGCAGGTCTTTGTAGTCGGGGTCCACGAAGTGCTTGGCGATACGTTGGACTTCGGCTTCGGTCAGGGTGTTGGAGCCACCGCGCAGGTGAACCATTTCGGCTTCAACACGCTCGGCGAACACTTCAGGCGTCAGCGCCTTGACCAGAATCTTGATCCGCGCCTTGTACTTGTTGTCACGACGGCCATAGCGGTTGTACACACGCAGGATGGCTTCGAGGTAGCTGAGCAGGTCTTGCCACGGCAAGAACTCATTGATGAAGGCACCGATCACCGGAGTACGGCCCAGGCCGCCACCCACGAGCACACGGAAGCCCAGCTCGCCAGCTTCGTTGAACACCGGCTCCAGGCCAATGTCATGCACTTCAATGGCGGCACGGTCAGACGCCGAACCGTTGATAGCAATCTTGAACTTGCGCGGCAGGTAGGCGAATTCCGGGTGGAAAGTCGTCCACTGACGCACGATTTCGCACCAAGGGCGCGAATCGATCAGCTCGTCGGCAGCGACACCGGCAAACTGGTCGGTGGTGACGTTGCGCAGGCAGTTGCCGCTGGTCTGGATTGCGTGCATTTGCACGGTGGCCAGTTCTTCCAGGATGTCCGGAATATCTTCCAGCGCAGGCCAGTTGAATTGAACGTTCTGCCGGGTGCTGATGTGGGCATAGCCCTTGTCATAGTCGCGAGCGATTTTGGCCATCATTCGCGCTTGGCGCGAAGTCAGCTGACCATAAGGCACGGCAACCCGCAGCATTGGGGCAAAGCGTTGAACATAAAGGCCATTTTGCAGGCGCAGGGGGCGGAACTCTTCTTCGCTCAGCTCACCTGCCAGATAGCGTCGGGTCTGATCCCGGAACTGCTTGACGCGGTCCTCGATGATCCGCTGATCGTACTCGTCATATACGTACATATAGGTCCTGTTCTCAGGCTGCTAACAGCTTATCTGCGCGCACGGCCGCGCACTCCCCACGGAGCGGGGCACGATACCAGTTTGTAGTTATGCGCAAAAGTGATGTTTAAGCATATGCAAAGAACCAAAACGACTATAAGAGGTTGATTCTCAATCCCTTACTTGTGAGAAGGGCATTGCTGGGCTTAACTGTCCGGAAGTCTTCAAGCAATCACCCATAAAACCGAAAAGAGGCGATGCGATGAGTACTCCAGTCAAAGTGCGTAAAAACGACAGCAAGGTCGATGCGTGGGCCATCTTTTTTCTGATTGTTCTGGTGGTTTCAACTGCCGTGTTCTGGGTCAGTCACCAATAACCTTTAACGTCTGACGCTTTGCCGGTCTTTTGATAAATCCGGCGATGCTCGGTATACGGTAATCGGCTGCGTGCCTGATGGTATTGTGCCTGCAATAATGCAGGTCAATTCCTTGGGGCAGCAGTCCATGCTCAAATTTCTCTGTCAGTGCGCGCTTGTCGTGTGCCTGCCTTTCTCGGCTGTGGCGCACGGGGCTACGGTGTTGTTTCTTAACCCTGGCCATGCCGATGAAACCTTTTGGGTCAGCTATTCGCAGTTCATGCAGGCTGCCGCCAAAAATCTACACCTGCAGCTTCAAATCCGCTATGCCGACCGATCGGCACCAACGGCCGTCGCGCAGGCGCGCGAAGCCTTGAAGGGCGAAGTTCGCCCCGACTATCTGGTATTCGTCAACGAGGAGTACATCGCTCCGCAAATCTTGCGCATGGCCAAGGACAGTGGTGTAAAGCTGTTTATGGTCAACAACGCCCTGACCCCTGAACAATTGAGTCTTGTGGGCCCTGAACTGGAGCGTGATCCATACTGGATTGGCAGCATGGTGGCCAACGACGAGGAGGCGGGTTACCTGATGCTCAGCGAAATAATTCGCCAGCACGGCCCGGTCAGTGCGGGCCAATCGGTGGATTTGCTGGCGTTCTCGGGGCCAAAAAATACTCCAGCCGCGCAACTGCGGGAGAAGGGCCTGTACAGAGCACTGGCCGAGCATCCTGAAGTTCGTTTGCGGCAACGGGTCTACGGTGAATGGAACAAGAACCGCGCCTATGATCAAGCAACCCTGTTGCTCAAGCGCTACCCCGCAACGGCACTGATCTGGTCGGCCAATGACGAGATGGCGTTTGGCGCCATGCAGGCTGCGCAAGAGGCAGGCAAGGTGGTGGGGCGAGATGTACTGTTCAGCGCGGTCAACAGTTCAATTCCGGCGCTTGAGGCTCGCATCGACGGGCGTTTGAGTGCGTTGGTCGGCGGGCACTTTACCTTGGGCGGTTGGGCCATGGTGCTGATCGGCGATGATGCCAAGGGCATCGATATTAGCCAATTCGGTGGCAGGAACCGCAAAGTGCCGCTGTTGCAACTGATTGATCGCCAGCAGGCGCAACACTTGCTGGTACAGGTTCGTAGCGAAACCTGGCAGGTGCCTTTTGCGCGCCTTTCAGCCCAGGGTAAGCCCGCGTCCTGGCACTATCCCTTCAGCCTCAATACGGTGCTGCAAGCACCCTAGACCCCCGCCAGATACAGGATCAACTTGACGATCCCGAACAGGCTCAGCGCGAAAATCAGCGTAAACAGCAAGCCCATCAGCAGAAACTGACTGGGCTTGCCGTGGCTGAAATCGCGGGAGCGGTTCTTTGCGCTTTGCACCCCGAAAGCGGCGGCCATCACGCTGTGCAGCACTTGCCAGAAGGTCGGGGGCTTGTTGTCTGGATCGTCCATGAGGTCCTCGTGCATCGTCAAGCGAGACTGCTCACATCACAGGATAGTCAAGATGGCCACTGTTTGAAGGCAGGGCCGACATATACATACCGCCATAGCCGCCAACCCTTTCGTTGTACTGGGGCTTCTTAATCGAGCATCAGGAGAGGCTCAATGACCACATGGCGAGTATCCGCAGGCCTTGGGCCGCATGCGGCATTTATCAAAGGCAAAGTCCCCGGCTGGATCAAGCACAGCAGAGTTGCCGATATAAAGCGGCTCAAACAGGGGCTGTTTGTGCACGCGGATGCCGGGGATCACACGCCGCCGTCATGGTTGCGCCGGGCGTTGGCTGCTAGCCAGGAACGTAGTCGTCGGGCCAATGACGAATTGGCTGGAACCCTGAAAGACCTCCAGGGCATCACCCAGTTTGCCGAGCCCAGGCTTAAGGAGGCGTTGCACAGCCACAGTACGACAGGTGTCGAAATTGACGTTAACCAGAACCGTCTTTATTACCTGCGCCGTGAACAACCCGTGCAGCATCAAAGCCTGCTCCAAGCAGCGTTGCAGAACTTTGAAGGCAATGAAGAGTTTTCTCTGGTGGTCAATGGGCAGGTCAGCGCCTTGGCGCCCGAGGGTGCTTTGGATATCGACAAATGGACTCCCGTAAGTTCAACGGGTATCTACTCGCAAATGGCCGATGCGCTGGTGCATGGTTCGGGTTATGCCGTTGGGGCAATTGAGCAAGCCCGGGAAAATCTCAAGCCTGTGTCGGGCTTCAGTTACCGAGAAAAACTCGATATGACGCCCCAGGTTTTCTCGGATATCTGCCGTGCGCTGGATCTGGGGCAGCAGTATCAGGATCATCTTCATGCCGTGTTCGAAGCACCTGATACAGCGCCGGTGGTGGGCTACCAGATGATTCGGGCGCAAAAGGAACTGCTGAGCGTGCGGATGAACATCGCGCTGATGAAAAAGGATATATCCCGGCAAGCCTACGCCATGTTGCAGTCAGTGCTGGCCAGGGATGCGGCCCCCGTGCTGTATGGAAGGCCCGTGGTCTTCAGTCAGCTCCAGTTGTATGGCTTTACCTTGGGCGAGGTCTTGCTCATTGGTCCGTATCGTTCAACGCTGCCGGTAACAGAGTGGGCAAATACCCGGCTGGGCTTTGAGCTGCCAGTGATGAAAAAGCCTGATATGGAGCGTCTGGTGGTTTATATCCCGGGGGCGCCGCTGTATCCGCTCAAGGAATACCCATCGCTCGAAGCATTCCAGTACGAGTTGGGGCTGAACTTGCGCACCGCGCCCTATCAGCAGTTGTTCGCAAGCCTGGTGCCGCAAGGGGCCGCCCAGACTTTTTTGGCGCGCCTGAACGCCCAGCTGTATAAAACCAAACCCGACCTTGGTACGGGGCAAGCGCCGGTTTATGTCGATGAAGTGGACCTCAAACTAAACCAGCGTTACATAGAGGCCGCGCCCGCCGAGCTGTTCAGCGAGCTATATCGCTGGCATCTGCAACGCCTCAAGGCCAATGCGCGGTTGCTCGCCGTGCCGACCGCCGATGCCGACCGCCAGTTGTTGCAGCAGCGCCTGGACTACTACCTGGGCCTGGGATTGGACGCGGTGAACGTTGCCGCGTTTTTTATCCCTGGCGCAGGGGAGGTGATGATGGCGGTTATGGCGCTGCAAATGAGCCTGCAGGTCTATCACGGCATCGAGTCATGGAGCGTCGGTGATACAGAAGGGGCCTGGTCGAATTTTGAGAGTGTGGCGATAAACCTGGCAGTAGCCGGTGTGGTGGGCGGTATCGGCCACGGCATCAGTAAAATTCCGCCAGGCGCTGTGTCCCGCTGGGGCGATCAACTGGTCTCGATTACATTGCGCGATGGCCAAACCCGTTTATGGAAGCCGGACCTGATCCCGTATCAATGTGATGGTTCGTTGATTTCTCAGCTCAAGCCCAATGCGCTGGGACAATATGACGTCCAAGGGGGGCTCTATGTGCAGGTGGATCAACAGGTTTATAAGCAGGCCCATGACCAGGCACTGAACGTATGGAAGGTCTTGCACCCGACTGACAGCGAGGCTTATCAGCCGGTGCTCCAGCACAACAATGCCGGTGCCTGGCGTCACAGCCATGAGCAGCCCTTGCAATGGGATCGCCCGACCTTGCTGCGGCGGCTGGGGCATGTGACCCAAGGGTTTGATGACGCAACCCTGGCCCGGATTGGCGACGTCAGCGGTGTCACGGACGACGCATTGCGCAAGATGCATGTTGATGGGCTGCCACCGTCTGCGCTTTTGCTGGATACCCTTGAGCAGTTTTGGGTTGAACGGCAACTGATTGAGCACAAACCATCGCTTAACCAACATTACTACGATGAATTGGGTACCCGAGAAAAAAACCTGTTCAGGCGCCTGACTGAAACTGGCGACCGGGAAAATCCGGACGTTGAAAGGTTGTGTCGCAGGTTTCCCATGTTGTCGGAGCGCACGGCGGGGGAGGTACTTGCCCAGGCCAGTCAAAGCGATCTGGCACAGCTTCGCACGCTGGGGCGGGTGTCGGGTGCCCTCGATGACCTGGCGCGTTCCGCTGCGCAGCAAAGCCGTCTGAATCGGGCCTTGGCCGGTTTGTATCTGCCGGGTCTGGCGTCGGTCGACAGCGAGCGTCTGGCAGAGCATTGCCTGAAGATACCTGGGGTCAGCCAAGACACACTGGGAAGCTATGCAACCACCCATCGTCTCGAGATGGCGCGCGCCCTGAAGATCCGCCTGCCGCGCTCCAGGCCTGGTCTGCAACGGCTCAATGGGCAAATCGGCTATCCCTTGTCGGGACGTGGAGAGGCGACGGAGGTCGCCCCTTCGCTACTCTCCAGAATGCGCGCCATCTACCCGAACATGACTGACGAGGCGGCCAGCCGCTATCTGTACGACCGGCAGAGTGGGGGCGAGACGGCTCAGCACCTGTTTCACTTTCTGGCCAATCAGCAGCGCGAACTGGAGGGTTTGCGCGCCACGCTGGAGCGCTGGATGCGTACGGGCAACGACTGGGAACGTCAGCCGGTGGCAGACAGGGTGATTGCCTGTTGGCGAACAGGCTTGCTGCGCAATCCGCAGCCCTCTGCGTACCTTGATTTCGGGTCGGTGAGTGATTTCCCTGCTCTGGACGCCGACTTCTCTCATGTCAGGGCAATAAAGCTCGACGTAGACCTGATGTTGAGTGAACCGGGTGCCGGTTTTGTGAAGCGTTTCCCCGGTGTGCAACGATTGGAGTTGAGTGATATCCAGGGTCACATGAGCCCGGTAGCCGCCGCCCTGGCTGAACTACCAAGCCTCAAGGAACTGTCGCTGGAGGCAGGCTACCCGGGGTTCACCCAGGCGTTTATCGAGAGGCTTTACGCCTTGGGGCAAATTGACCATTTGGCGTTGAACGGGTTTGTGGATGCTCTGGATGTGAGTGCCTGGCCACAGTTGCAGGTATTGCGAGTAACTGGGCAACTGGCGCAGTGGCCAACCGGGGTATTCGCGCTTGAGCATCTCCAGACCCTTGACCTGTATGGAACATCAATCCAGACACTGCCTGATGAGCTGTTTGCCGAGCATTTGCAGCTATGGAAGGGGCTGCGCCTGGACTGGTCGAATATAGACCCGCAAACAGTAATGAAAGCCTATCAATACCTGCGTGCCGAGCCGGCCCACTTTAGAGATTTGCAACAGTGGCTGGCGCAGTACTGCCAGGGTTGCCTGAGACGATTTACGGATCAGGATCAGCTGTTTTTCGAGATGGTGCTGGCCCAGTCCGCCCTCAAGGAACAGGGGTTTGCTGAGCTGTTCAACCAGCTTAATCGGCTGCATGAAGAGCAGCGGGCACTTGTGGACGCTTTGGACACCTGGTTAAACCAGAGGCCGATGGCCCTCGACCTGTTTTTTCGCAGGCACACGGCTGACAGGATTCAAAACTGCTGGAAGCTCAATATTGCTGCTCGGCTGGGGATGGAGGATCAAGCAGCGGGGGCTGCTTGGCGGAGAAACTCAAACTCCGGAGTGCTGGAAGTATCAGCCGGTGTGGTGGGCGATTTGCCGCAGTTGCCTGCGAGTGCCTTTGCTCATGTAGAGCATTTGGATATGAGCAACTTAAGCGTTCCTCTGAATGAAGTTGATCGGTTTTTGGCCGCGT
The DNA here is from genome assembly GCF_025426255.1 of Pseudomonas fragi. Lineage (GTDB taxonomy): Bacteria > Pseudomonadota > Gammaproteobacteria > Pseudomonadales > Pseudomonadaceae > Aquipseudomonas > Aquipseudomonas kulmbachensis. The sequence continues at coordinate 2,390,973 of NZ_CP104861.1, forward strand.
TCACCAATGTTCAGACCCTGGACCTGAGCCGCAACGGCATGACTGCATTGCCAGCAGCATTGAGTGACATGAGGCGGCTCACGGAGCTCAATCTGGCCTATAACGAGTTGACGGTCAGCCCCCCGATACAGGGGTGTTTGAATCGGTTGAGCGAGCTTCGCAAATTGAATCTTGAGCGTAATCGCGTTACGTCCCTGGACGTGCGATCCCTGCCCAAATTGCAGGTGCTCAACCTCAGTGACACGGGTATCCGGGAGTGGCCCACCGGTGTGTTGGAACTGGGGTTGTTGCGACAGCTGAATTTGAGTCGCAGTGCCATCACTCACGTCCCGCAGGCGGTATTGACTGGCCATGAGTTGCTGATGCCGGGCATTCGCCTGAACGGTTGCCAGTTGGCGCCTGCCAGCTGTGCAGAGCTGCTTGCCTATGCTCAACGGGCAGGACGTGACAGTGCGGGAGGGATCGGCGTGCACTTGCTGGAGCAAGGCAAAACCGGAGGCACGCCCGAGTATTTCCCCCGGTCGGTATCTGATATCCCGGAACTGTTGCTGGCCTACCTGCCGGAACTTGCGCAAGGTGCGTCGCAATTGACCCCGGCGGCCATACTCCAGAGGTTGAACCCTGAGCTGACGCTAAGAGATGCGATTGCCTGTATCGATGATCTGCAGGCCACTGGCATGGGGTTGAGCGAGATTGAACTCCAGCTTGCCGAGTGGGGCCAACAACATGGCGCTCTGGTCCAGAAACTCAATGGCTGGATTGACACGCCTGGCTACAGAGAAGGCGGGCGGTGGGTCAGTGCCCTCGATCGCAGACGTGCGGCTGACCGGATCATGCAGGCCTGGGGTCAAACGCTGGGCACCCGGCATGCACAGAGCAGCCAGACGCTGGATTTTTCGGATCTGTGCCTGGGGGATATGCCGCAGCTACCTGTCCAGCTGGAACATGTAATGACGCTGAATTTAAGTGGTGTCAGGCTTACAGCTCAAGGTTCGGATGTCTTCATCGCCGATTTTCCGGAGTTGCAAACCTTGCGACTCAATAACAATGCGCTGACCAGTCTGCCCGAGGCTGTCGGTTCACTGGGCAACCTCACACGGCTTGAGGCCGGATTTAACAGCCTGGAAGACAGCGAACAGTTGCATCGTCAATTGCAGTCGCTGGCGCATCTGGAGTGGCTCGACCTGAGCCATAACCGCCTTGAGAGTTTTGACTTGAGCGGGCTGGCACAGCTGCAAACCCTCGATCTGAGCGGTAACAATCTGGCGCGATGGCCCACCCGAGTACTCGACACGCCCAACCTCAGAACCCTGAACCTGAGCAACAATCAAATCGAAGACATTCCCACGCAGCTGTTTGCAGGCAACAACGATACGCTGATGGCAGGCACCGATCTGTCCGATAACCTGCTGTCGTACTCGGGGTACAGAACACTGCGCGACTATATGGACTTTTCGGGTAATAACCTTGGCTTTACCCGAGAGGAAGTTGACAGTGCGCTGCAGGAAAGCGACGAATCAGACAGCACCATCAGTGATTCCGATGAGGATTACGACCACTTGGTCTCGGAGCCCGTGGCGCAGCAAAAGGCCCGATGGTTTGAAGGTGTTGCCCAAGACTCACCCAAGCACGGGATCTGGGCTGGCCTGCAGGCTCAGGAAGACAGCGAAGCGCTTTTCCATCTGCTCAGTGAACTGAAGAACTCCCGCGACTTTATTCAGGACAAGACCGATCTGACAAAACGGGTGTGGGACGTTCTGCGGGCTATAGACTCGGATCCAGAGTTATGCAGAGATGTATTTGCCCGCGCACGCTCCCAGTACACCTGCGGCGACGGCAGAATCCTGTTGTTCAGTAATATCGAAGTGAAAGTGTATGAGTTCACTGTGCTCAAATCAGTGGTTGCGGGTGAGGAGGGGGCCGCTCTGCTCAAACTGTCCAGAGGGCTGTTCCGTCTGGGGCAAGTGGAAGAAATCGCCCAGGCGGCGATTAACCAGCGGCCGAAAATCGACCCTGCGGAAATTCGTATGGCTTATCGCGTCGATCTGGCCAAGCGCCTTGAGCTTCCCAGGCAGCCGAAGGACATGCTCTACAGAAACGCAGCCAAAGTCAGTAGCCAGGAGCTTGAGGCGGCATACGTCGACGTGTTGGCTGCCGAAAACACCCCCGCATTTATGGAGCAACTGCTGGCGCGGGAATATTGGGTGGATTACCTGAAGCGCAAATACCCGCAAGAGTTCACGGAACTTGAGCAGCTTCGCCAGGAGCAGGCTGAAGCGCTGGAAGATCGTCATCCGGATTTTGGTACGGCTTACAGTGTTGAGGTCGAAGCGCTGGGTAAAAAGAACAGCAGCGAAGAGCGGGAGCTACTCTTGCGCCTGACACAGCGTGAGCGAACAGAGATAGAGCACATCTGACAAAAGCCTGCAGGAGCCGTGATGGCTCCTGCAGGTGCATCAGCCCTTAGTTGTCATACCCAAGGTTTGGCGCCAGCCAGCGCTCGGTTACGGCCAAGTCCTGGCCTTTGCGCGCGGTGTAACTGTCGATCTGATCCTTGTCGACCTTGCCCACGGCAAAGTATTGCGCTTGCGGGTGGGCGAAGTACCAGCCGCTGACCGCTGCCGCAGGGAACATGGCGTAGTGTTCGGTAAGGAACACGCCGCTTTTGCCTGCGCGCATTTCTTCGGCTTCTGGGTCCAGCAAGGCGAACAAGGTGCCTTTTTCGGTGTGATCCGGGCAGGCCGGGTAGCCGGGAGCAGGGCGGATGCCGCTGTATTGCTCCTTGATCAGATCCTCATTGGCCAACTGTTCGTCCTTGGCGTAGCCCCAGTAGTTAGTTCGCACTTGCTGGTGCAGCCATTCGGCACAGGCTTCGGCCAGGCGGTCGGCCAGGGCCTTGACCATGATCGAGTTGTAATCATCGCCTGCGTCCTGGTAGGCCTTGGCCACTTCTTCAGCGCCGATCCCGGCGGTGGTGATAAAACCACCTACGTAGTCGGTTACGCCGCTGTCTTTTGGCGCGACAAAGTCGGCCAGCGAGAAGTTCGGCTTGCCGTCGGTCTTGATGATTTGCTGGCGCAAGTGATGCAGTTTGGCCAAAGGCTGGCCATCATCACCGTACAGTTCCAGATCATCGTCGTTGACCTGATTGGCCGGCCAGAAGCCGAACACGGCACGGGCGCTGATCAGCTTTTCGTCGATCAGTTTATTCAGCATTTCCTGGGCATCGGCATACAGTGCAGTCGCCGCTTCGCCGACCACTTCGTCAGTCAAGATGCGCGGGAATTTGCCCGCCAGGTCCCAGGAAATAAAGAACGGCGTCCAGTCGATATATTCGGCCAGTACCTTGAGATCGATATTGTCCAGCACCTTGGCGCCGGTAAAGGTTGGTTTGACCGGCTGATAGTTAGCCCAGTCGAACTGCGGCTTCTTGGCGATGGAGGCCGCGTAGCTCAGGCGTTCGGTGCGCGCGCTGCGGTTGGCGGTGCGCTCGCGGACTTCGATGTATTCGAGACGGGTTTTTTCGACGAAAGCCGGTTTCAGTTCCTTGGACAGCAACTGCGTGGCCACGCCCACGGCGCGTGAGGCGTCAGTCACGTAGATCACTGCATCGTTTTGATACTTGGGTTCGATCTTGACCGCGGTGTGCGCCTTGGAAGTGGTCGCGCCGCCGATCATCAGCGGCAGATGGAAGTTCTGGCGCTGCATCTCGCGGGCGACGTGGACCATTTCATCCAGTGACGGTGTGATCAGCCCCGAAAGGCCGATGATGTCGCACTTCTGCTCCTTGGCCACCTGCAGGATTTTCTCCGCAGGCACCATCACCCCCAGGTCCACGATGTCGTAGCCGTTACAGCCCAGCACCACGCCGACGATGTTCTTGCCGATATCGTGGACATCGCCTTTTACCGTGGCCATCAGGATCTTGCCCTTGGCCTCGGGTTTATCGCCTTTTTCCAGCTCGATAAACGGGATCAGGTGAGCCACGGCCTGTTTCATCACTCGGGCGGATTTCACCACTTGCGGCAGGAACATTTTGCCCGCGCCAAACAGGTCGCCGACGATGTTCATGCCCGACATCAGCGGGCCTTCGATCACTTCGATGGGGCGCTTGAAGGATTGGCGCGACTCTTCGGTGTCTTCGACGATATGGGTGGTGATGCCCTTGACCAGTGCGTGCTCCAGACGCTTGTTGACGTCCCAGCCGCGCCACTCTTCGGTTTCTGCTTCCTTGACGCTGCCGTCGCCCTTGTACTTGTCTGCTATCGCCAGCAAGTTGTCGGTGCCGTCCGGGGTGCGGTTGAGCACCACGTCTTCCACGGCATCGCGCAGCTCGGCGGGGATCTGGTCGTAGATTTCCAACTGGCCTGCGTTGACGATACCCATGGTCAGGCCGTTGCGGATTGCATACAGCAAAAACACTGAGTGGATCGCTTCACGCACCGGGTTGTTGCCGCGGAACGAGAACGACACGTTGGACACGCCGCCCGAGGTCAGTGCATATGGCAGCTCGTCGCGGATATAGGCGCAGGCGTTGATGAAGTCCACAGCATAGTTGTTGTGCTCTTCAATACCGGTGGCCACGGCAAAGATGTTCGGGTCGAAGATGATGTCTTCCGGCGGGAAGCCCACATCATTGACCAGAATGTCGTAGGAGCGCTTGCAGATTTCCTTCTTGCGCGCTTCGGTGTCGGCCTGGCCGGCTTCGTCGAAGGCCATTACCACCACGGCGGCGCCATAGCGCTTGCACAGTTTGGCGTGATGGATGAACTGCTCGACGCCTTCTTTCATGCTGATCGAGTTGACGATGCCCTTGCCCTGGATGCACTTGAGGCCCGCTTCAATCACTTCCCACTTGGAGGAGTCGATCATGATCGGTACGCGGGAGATATCCGGCTCGCCAGCGATCAGATTGAGGAAGGTGACCATCGCCTTCTTCGAGTCCAGCATGCCCTCGTCCATGTTGATGTCGATGATCTGCGCACCGGCCTCAACCTGTTGCAGCGCGACTTCCAGGGCTTCGGTGTAGTTGTCTTCCCGGATCAGGCGGGCGAAGCGGGCTGAACCTGTGATGTTGGTACGTTCGCCGACGTTGACGAACAACGAGCTGCGATCGATGGTGAACGGCTCAAGGCCCGAGAGGCGGCAGGCCTTTGGGATATCCGGGATCTGACGCGGCGCGTAACCGGCCACGGCGTTGGCGATGGCCTGGATATGCCCCGGCGTGGTGCCGCAGCAGCCACCGACAATATTCAAGAAGCCGCTTTGGGCGAATTCTTCAATAACCTTGGCGGTTTCGGACGGCAGCTCATCGTACTCGCCAAATTCGTTGGGCAGACCGGCGTTGGGGTGAGCCGAGATGTAGGTGCTGGCCTTGTTCGACAACTCTTCGAGGTAGGGGCGCAACTCGCTGGCGCCCAGGGCGCAGTTCAAGCCCACCGAAATCGGCTTGGCGTGGCTCACCGAGTTCCAGAACGCTTCGGTGGTCTGGCCTGACAGGGTACGGCCGGAGGCATCGGTGATGGTGCCGGAAATCATGATCGGCAACTCGATGCCCAGCTCTTCAAACACCCCTTGGACGGCAAAGATCGCGGCCTTGGCGTTGAGGGTGTCGAAAATGGTCTCGATCAGGATCAGATCGGAACCGCCTTCGATCAGGCCTTTGGTGGCCTCGGTGTAGTTTTCTACCAACTCATCGAAGGTGACGTTGCGGTAGCCGGGGTTGTTTACGTCCGGCGACAGGGAACAGGTACGGCTGGTAGGGCCGAGCACGCCCGCGACAAAACGTGGTTTGTTCGGGGTTTCGAGAGTCTTGGCGTCGGCAACCTTGCGGGCAAGGCGTGCGCCTTCTACGTTTAACTCGTAGGCCAGCGCCTGCATGCCGTAGTCGGCCTGTGAAACCTGGGTGGCGTTGAAGGTGTTGGTTTCGAGAATATCGGCACCGGCATCCAGATACGCCTTCTCAATGGCCCCGATCACATCGGGACGGCTGAGGATCAAAAGGTCATTGTTGCCTTTGACGTCGCTCGGCCAGTCGGCGAAGCGTGTGCCACGATAGTCGTGTTCCTCTAGGCGGTAGCTTTGGATCATAGTACCCATGCCGCCATCGAGAATCAGAATGCGCTCTTTGAGGGCTTGCTGAAGTGCTTGGAGACGAGCGCTGCGGTCAGACATAGGACTACCTGTTAGAGCCATGCAAAAGATGCGAAATCATAACAAACCTGCGTGGGATTTGAGTGCTCTGGAATTTACATGAATTTCATTCATGTTGCTGCAGGTGCTCGACGGGTAGAATCGCGACATATTTTTGATATCAGGACAATGGCACATGTTTTTTCGCCTACTCACCAGCGCCGTGACGCTGGTGGTGTGCAGTACAGCGATGGCACAGGCCCCGTTGGTAAGCCCGGCTATTTCCTACACCAGGGATATACAGCCGATCCTCACTGAAAAATGCGTTGCCTGCCACGCCTGTAACGACGCAGCCTGTCAATTGAACCTGGGGAGCGCGGAGGGCGCGACCCGGGGTGCCAGCAAGGTGCCGGTGTACAAAGGGGATCGTGTTGATGCCGTGGCGCCGACGCGGATTTTTTATGATGCCAGCGGCCCAAGTGAGTGGCGTAACAAAGGCTTTTACTCGGTGCTTGATGCTCAGGGCGCCCAAGCTGCCTTGATGGCTCGCATGCTTGAGTTGGGCCACCGTACGCCGCTGACCCCCAATGCCAAATTGCCTGCAGAAATCGTCCTTGGCCTCAATCGCGAGAATGTCTGCCCGGCACCGGGTGAGTTCAACGCTTACGCTCAAAACCATCCCAAAGAGGGCATGCCACTGGCCGTAACCGGGCTGACAGACAAGCAATACACCACGGTGCAAACCTGGCTGGCCCAGGGTGCCAAAGTTGATCAGCACGCGATCCAACCCACTGCCGCTGAGTCGGTACAGATTAGCGAGTGGGAAGAGCTGCTCAATCGCTCGGGTTCGACCGAAGCCCTTGTCGGGCGATGGTTGTACGAGCATCTGTTCCTGGCCCATGCCTATTTCGACAACGGTGTGCCGGGGCATTTCTTCCAGTGGGTGCGCTCGCGCACACCAAGCGGGCAGCCCATTGATCTGATCGCGACCCGCCGTCCGAACGACGACCCTGGCACGGCTTTTTACTACCGGCTGATGCCGGTGCAGGGCGTGATCGTGCATAAAACCCACATCACCTACCCGATGGGGGCCAGCAAGTTGGCTCGGGTCAAACAGCTGTTCTACAGCGGCGACTGGCATGCCACCAGCCTGCCAGGCTACGGGCCGCGCGGGCGAGCCAATCCGTTTGAAACCTTTGAGGCGATTCCGGCGGTTGCGCGATATCAGTTTATGCTCGATAACGCCGAGTATTTCGTGCGTACCTTTATCCGTGGTCCGGTATGCCGTGGGCAAATTGCGACCGATGTCATTCGCGACAATTTCTGGACTGTGTTCCAGGAGCCGGCCCATGACCGCTACGTGACCGATGCTGCCTATCGTGGCGAAGCCACGCCGTTGCTGGCAATGCCCGGCCAGATCGACGACGTTGGTAGCGTCATTTCGCTGTGGCATAACTACCGCGACAAGCGCAACGACTATGAAAAGCTGCGCCAGGAGGCCTATGCCGACATGCCGCCGCCAAGTTGGTCGACCCTGTGGGCGGGCAACGACAACGCCTTGTTGACGGTATTCCGTCACTTCGACAGCGCCAGTGTCAGCAAGGGGCTGATCGGCGAGATCCCGCAAACCATGTGGCTGTTTGACTACCCGTTGCTGGAACGCACCTATTACCAATTGGCGGTCAACTTCGATGTGTTCGGCAACGTCTCGCATCAGGCGCAGACGCGCTTGTACTTCGACTTGATCCGCAACGGTGCCGAGGTCAACTTCCTGCGCCTGATGCCAGCCTATTCACGCTCTACCATCCTGAGCGACTGGTATCAGAACAGCGGCAAGCTGAAAATGTGGATGGACTATCAAAAAATCGATACTTCCACCCCGACCGGCATGCAGCTCGAACCGGCGGACCCCAAGCGTGACTTCGCGCTCAAGTTGATTGAGCGCACTGGGACCCTGAATGCGCGGCCAGATCCGATCAATCGCTGTACTGGAGCGTACTGTTCGCGGCCCGATATCCCGCAAGAGTTCAAATACGCTGAGCAATCCCTTAGCCGCTTGACCTCGCGCCCCGCGGCCGGGCTGGCAGTCATCAATCAATTGCCGGAAGCCACCATGCTGCGCATCGAAGGTGCCGACGGCAAACGCGAGATGTACAGCATGCTGCGCAATCGCGCGCATACCAACGTTGCCTTTATGATGGGCGAGGAATACCGCCTGGTGCCGGGGCTGGACACCCTGACCATTTACCCTGGCGTGCTCAGCAGTTACCCGAACTTTATGTTCAATATCCCGCCGGGTCAGGTCGAGGCCTTTGTTGAGGCTATGGAACAATGCAAGGACCAGGAGACTTTCGACACCATCGTCGAGCGCTGGGGGATTCGGCGCAGCCATCCGCAATTTTGGCAGTACTTCCACGATATTGGTCAGTACATCAATGAAACCGATCCGGTCGAAGCGGGCGTGCTGGACATGAACCGCTACGAAAACCTGTAAAAGTGCGGTTGTATTCGAACGAATGGGGCGTAGCTTTCCTGACAAAAACACTAGGACTTTGTCAGGGGCGCCGATTGGCGTAAACTCTGTCCCATGTCTGCGAGGAGATTCCATGAGCGCCATAACGATTACCGACGCTGCCCACGATTACCTGGCTGATCTGCTGTCCAAGCAGAACACCCCGGGCATCGGCATCCGCGTCTTTATCACCCAACCTGGTACCCAGTACGCCGAAACCTGCATTGCTTACTGCAAGCCGGCTGAAGTTAAATCTGAAGATACCGCCATCGGCCTGAAAAGCTTCACGGCCTGGATCGATTCGTTCAGCGAACCGTTCCTGGACGATGCCGTGGTGGACTACGCCACCGATCGCATGGGTGGCCAACTGACCATCAAGGCGCCAAACGCCAAAGTGCCGATGGTTAACGCCGATAGCCCGATCAACGAGCGCATCAACTACTACCTGCAAACCGAGATCAATCCCGGTTTGGCCAGCCACGGTGGTCAGGTCAGCCTGATTGAAGTGGTAGAAGACGGTATTGCGGTGCTCAAGTTTGGTGGCGGTTGCCAGGGCTGCGGCCAGGCAGACGTGACCTTGCGTGAAGGCATCGAGCGCACCCTGCTTGAGCGTGTGCCGGAACTCAAAGGCGTACGTGACGTGACCGACCACTCGCAGAAAGAAAACGCCTACTACTAACAGGGCGTTCGCTGCGAAGCTGAAGAAAAAACGGTGCCCCGTGAGCACCGTTTTTTTATGCCTGTATTTTTGTGTGTTGTTGTCGGCGAAACCCGTAGCAGCTGACGAGTTCCGCGAGGCTGCGTTCGAGGACGTAGCCTTCGCAAACCCAATAATCGCGGTGTATCTGAACAGTCAATTTCTCAGGTTTTACGACTGCTGCGCAGCCGAACGCAGCCTCGCGGAGCTCGTCAGCTGCTACGGGTATTCACCGGTTTGGGGGCGATACAAATGCGCATGCCCGGCCCGGTACAGCGACGAGTCCGCAAAGCTGTCACTGGCCAGTACCCGGCCCACCAGAATCAGCGCCGTGCGCCGAAAACCCTTGGCCTGGACCTTGGCTGTAATGTCCGCAAGCGTGCCTTGCACCCAGTCCTGATCCGGCCAGCTAGCACGGTGGATCACCGCAATCGGACAATCACTGCCGTAATGCGGTGTCAGCTCGGCCACAATATTTTCAAGGTTCTTGACCCCCAGGTGAATGGCCATGGTCGCTTTGTGCTGCGCCAGGCTGGCCAGTTCTTCGCCCGCAGGCATCACGGTTTTTTCCGCGTAACGGGTCAGAATCACGGTTTGTGAAATATCGGGCAGGGTCAATTCTGCACCCAAAATGGCCGCGCAAGCCGCAGTGGCCGTCACCCCAGGAATGATTTCAAAGGCGATATTGAGCTCGCGCAAGCAGCGGATCTGTTCGCCAATCGCCCCGTACAGGCTCGGATCGCCGGAGTGGACGCGGGCCACATCCTGGCCTTTGGCGTCGGCCGCCTTGATCAGCGTGATGATTTGCTCAAGGTGCAGCTCGGCGCTGTTGATCACCTGCTCGGCCTGATGGCCTTGCAACACCGCTTCGGGGACCAGTGAGCCTGCGTAAATGATCACCGGGCAGCTGCGAATCAGGCGCTGGCCTTTGACGGTAATCAGCTCTGGATCGCCGGGTCCGGCGCCGATGAAATAAACAGTCATGGCAGTCTCTTGAAAGGGTCGTGATAGAGCTGTTCTTGAACAACGCTCATAGTGAGGCGGGGGATTATCGCGGGTTTTGCTCGATAGAGGCCAACGCAAAGGTCGCCCCAGGCGATTTTTGTCGTGTTATCACAAGGCATGCCGCTGCACCGCCGAGTTGTTCGGCCAAGGCCAGTGCGGCACTTTCGGCAATGCCGAAACATCCGGTTTGTTCGAACGCAAGGGACGAGCGATGGCTCAGTTCTGGCGCGTACGGTGCAAGTTGTTGCGCGCTGAACACCTCGAAACCGAGGTTGAGTTGCGCGGCCAGTTGCAGCAAACCAGGTTCCAGGCGTTTGCGATCGATACTGGCCAAGGCGCTGACTGCGCTCAGTGCGATCCCGGCCCGGCCCAGTGATTGCTCGATCAGCGTCAACAGTTCTTGTGTACTGCAACCCTGACGACAGCCCAGGCCAATCACCAGGATTGGCGAGGTGCTGTGTACTGTCACGCCGAGTACTGACCAGTAGACTTGCGGCGGAACAGCCAGGCGCTGATTACACCCAGAGCCAGCCAAAAGGCAAAGTTGGTCAGTTGTGAGGCAATTTTGAACTGCGACTCCAGCTCTGCGGGCGCCAGGCTGGAGTGTACCAGTGGCTGCGGTGCACCAAAGAGATGGGGAACCACCAGAATGGCTACGCCCAGCACTTTCAGTGCCCAGTGCTTACCGAATACCAGTAGTGCGATTGCGACGGCGGTTGAGGCTGCAGTGCTGACCCACCAGATTTGCCGTTGCAGCAGATCAGCCGCGGCAGTGCCCGGTAACTCGGGCGGCAAGCCCAAGGTTGGCGCCAGACAGAACACCGCATAACCGGCAAGGCCCCAGAGCAAACCCTGGGATGTGCGAGTTGGCGCGCGCAAGGTGTACAGGCCCGCCAGCATCAGGGCGAAACCAACAGCAACTACCAGATTGCCGCCAGTGGTGGACAGCACGCGCTGCCAGCCGTCCTCCGGCTCCCAGGCCTCGGCATCATGTTCGTGGGCAGGCATGGCCATATCTGCATGCTCGTGTGCTTCGGTGGCGGCCGGTTTCTCGTAGGTTTCCGCTTGCAGAATCAACGGGGCGACCCAAAAACTTTGCAGCAAAGTCAGCAGTAGAGCGGCCAGCAGACCGGTGAAGCCTGCGGTTTGAGCGATACGCTTAATCATGGCAGGCACTCTCAATGGCACGGGAAGGCGGAGCTGTGACGGGTGTCATGGGCCGCGTTGTGGACCGCATCGATATGCGAGAACCCGGCAAAGTACACGAGAAAAGCGCCCAGCACGGCAGCGCCGACAGCGGCCACAATGCGTTGGCTTTGGGTAGCGGTAGTAGCGGCGGAATGGGTACGGCTGGTGCTGATAGACATGGCGCTTGCCTCTGGTCGGACGACGGGCAGCAAAGCGCAAGAAAACCCCGCGAACGAAGCTCGCAGGGTTTAACAGCGCCCGCCCACCGCGGGTTTGTTATTCATATTAACCAGGCCGGTCTCCGGGCTTGCGAGGGGCTCAACTGTTGAGCCTGCAAACATCTCCTTCCCATGCATCGAGCACAGTGGATCTGATGTTTCTCTCGCTTACCGTTGCGGGGGCAGCGCCGGACTTGTCAGAGCAAAACGCCTGACGCACCGGTTTCCCGTTTCACCCTGTGAAGGGCACCTGATACAAGATGTGTAGGAAACCACAGGGATGTGGGTATGCACAAGTCCTGTGGGAGCGAGCCTGCTCGCGAAGGCCTCAAGCGCTTCGCGAGCAGGCTCGCTCCCACAGTTATGAATTCATGCAGTTGCCAGCATGCTTTTGACCTTGTCGCGCAATTGATCAATCGAGAAGGGCTTGCCAATCACCGCCATGCCTTCTGCAATCTCAAGGGTTTCGGCGTAGCCGCTGGCAAACAGGATGGGCAGCCGTTGGCGCAGTTCGCGGGCCTTGTCTGCCAGCGCCCGGCCGTCCATGCCCGGCAATCCGACATCGGTCATCAGCAAGTCGATGTGCTGGGCCTGGTCTGCCAGCAGTTCCATGGCGCGCTCGCTGCCATCAGCTTCAAGCACACTGAACTCCAGTTCTTGCAGCACGTCTACGATGAGCATCCTAACAATGGCGTCGTCTTCGACCACAAGGATGGTGGAGGGTGTAGCGGACATAATCATGATCTCGATAAAAATTTAAGCGCGGGTCTCACAGGCAGCAAGAATAGCCTTCACCCGCATTTGAGTGTGTTTGTTTGTGCGTAAAAGTGCTCTTAAAGGTAAGAAAATAGAACTATTGCTCGGTAATCCGGCAAACTCCAGTTTTTTATGACAGTACACGGGCCTGAAGAATGAACTCACCCGCATCAATTGATGAGCGCAGCTTTCGTAAGCTCTTGAGTCGCAACGTTGGCTTGCCTTTAGCCGTCGGTGTGCTTAGTGCCGCACTGTTTGTGGTTATGGTCAGCTATTTGTTGTCAGTGATCAGGTGGGTTGAACACAGTGACCGGGTTATCAGTAATGCCAACGAAGCCGTGCGCCTGACGGTCGATTTGGAGACCGGCATGCGCGGTTTTCTGATCACCGGCGATGAACATTTTCTCGACCCCTATGCCGTGGCCAAACCGCAGATCAATGTGCAATTGAAGGGTTTGCAGGAATTGGTCAGGGATAACCCGCAACAGGTCGACCGCCTCAAGCGCTTGGAAGCGCTGCAAGAGGAGTGGAATACCTATGCGCAATCGATGGTCGATATGCGCCGTCAGGACGGTGACTACCGCTCGGCGGTACAGGCCGGTCGAGGTAAGCGCCTGAGCGATGTCATTCGCAAGGAATACGACGACTTCATCCAAATGGAGCAGCAACTGCGGGTCACCCGCAGTGAAGATGTCAGTCGCACGACAATCATCAGTGTTGGCCTTTATCTGTTTTTTGTATTGGGTTTGAGCGGCTTTCTGGCCTATATCGGGCGTCGTGATTTAATCGAACTTTCAAGTAGTTACAACAATGCCTTCGAGTCACAAATCAAGACTGCGCAGCGTCTCGAGCAGCAGGCATGGCTGCGTAACGGGCAAACTGAACTGGCCGAACAGGTGCTGGGCCGTCTGACCCTCAATATGCTGGGCCGTAATATTCTGCAGTTCTGCGCCCAGTACCTGGGGTCAGTGGTCGCTGCGGTGTATGTACGTGAAGATCACGGTGGCCTCAAGCGTGTGGCCAGTTATGGTTTTTCTCGCGAGCAAGAAGCGCAGGATCAACTGATCCACAATGACGAAGGCATTGTTGGGCAGGCCGCACAGCAGGATCAGCTGATTCGCCTGGACGACGTGCCCGCCGACTACTGCTTAAAAGTCAGCTCAGGGTTGGGCGAAGGCAGTCCGCGCAGCGTGCTGGTAGTACCCACCAGCGATGATGATCGGGTCAATGGCGTCATCGAACTGGGCTTTCTCAGGCCTCTGACCGATCGGGATATCGAGCTGTTCGAACTGATTGCCGACAACATTGGCATGTCGATTGAGGCCGCGCGCTATCGTCAGCGTCTGCAAGAGGTGCTGGCCGAGACTCAGCAGCTCAATGAGCAACTGCAAGTGCAGCAGGAAGAACTCAAAACCGCTAACGAAGAGCTCGAAGAGCAGTCGCGCATACTCAAAGAGTCGCAAACCAGCCTCGAAACCCAGCAGGCCGAGCTTGAGCAGACCAACGAAGAACTGGCAGGCCAGCGCGATGCGATGGACCGCAAGAACAGTCAGCTTAATCAGGTGCAAGTGCAGCTTGAAGAGCGCGCCGAAGAGTTGCAGCGCTCCAGCAAGTACAAGTCCGAATTCCTGGCCAATATGTCCCACGAGTTGCGTACGCCGCTGAACAGCTCACTGATTTTGGCCAAACTGCTGTCGGAAAACCCGCAACAGAACCTCAGCGCAGAGCAGGTCAAGTTTGCCGAGTCGATCTATTCGGCGGGCAATGACCTGCTTAACCTGATCAACGACATTCTGGATATCTCCAAGGTCGAAGCCGGCAAGCTCGAAGTACGCCCCGAGAACACCAGCGTGGCGCGAGTGGTCGAAGGTTTGCGCGGCATGTTCCAGCCACTGGCGGGTGAAAAGTCGCTGGCCTTTGAAGTCCAGTTGCAGTCTGGCACTCCGTCGATAATCTACACCGACAGCCAGCGCCTGGAGCAGATTCTTAAAAACCTGCTGTCCAATGCGATCAAGTTCACTGAAAAAGGTCGGGTCAGCCTGGCCGTGTCGCGTCAGCCGGGTGTTGGCATTGCGTTTGCGGTCAGTGATTCCGGGATCGGTATTGCCCCGGAGCAACAGGACAGCATCTTCGAAGCCTTCCGTCAGGCCGATGGCACCACCAACCGCCGTTATGGGGGCACTGGACTTGGCTTGTCGATCTCCAGGGATCTGGCGACCCTGCTCGGTGGCTCGATCAATGTCAGCAGTAAACAGGGGCAGGGCAGCATCTTTACCCTGATCCTGCCTGAGCAGTATGTAGAGCACGGGCAAGAACCTGCCCAACTGCCGATTGCCGCCGCGCCACGGGTTGCGCTGGTGGCCGCCAAGCCCCAACCGCTGCCAGCGGTGGTTGCACCGCTCGACATCCCACGTTTTATGGATGACCGGGAACAGGCTCCGTTTTCCACGCGCTGTATTTTGGTGATTGAAGACGAGCCTAATTTTGCGCACATCCTCTTCGATCTTGCGCATGAGCTGGGTTATCGCTGCCTGGTTGCCCATGGCGCGGACGAAGGTTTCAGCCTGGCCGCAGAGTTTATTCCTGATGCAATCCTGCTCGATATGCGCCTGCCGGATCACTCCGGACTGACTGTATTGCAGCGCCTTAAGGCGCTGGCACCTACCCGGCACATCCCGGTTCACGTGATTTCCGTCGAAGATCGAGTCGAGGCGGCGATGCACATGGGCGCAGTGGGCTATGCGGTTAAACCCACCAGTCGCGAGGAACTGAAAAATGTATTCGCCCGTCTGGAGGCCAAGCTCACGCAGAAGGTCAAACGCGTGTTGCTGGTTGAAGACGATGACCTGCAGCGCGATAGTATTGCCCGCCTGATCGGCGACGATGATATTCAAATCACCGCAGTTGGCTTCGCCCAAGAGGCACTCGACCTGCTGCGCAGCAATATTTACGACTGCATGATTATCGACCTCAAGTTGCCGGACATGCTGGGCAACGATTTGCTCAAGCGCATGTCGACCGAGGATATCTGCTCGTTCCCGCCGGTGATCGTGTACACCGGGCGCAACCTGACCCGCGATGAAGAGGCCGAGCTGCGCAAGTATTCGCGCTCCATCATCATCAAGGGTGCCCGCTCGCCGGAGCGCTTGCTGGATGAAGTGACATTATTTCTGCACAAAGTTGAATCTCAGTTGTCCCATGAGCGGCAAACGATGCTCAAGACCGCTCGCAGCCGCGACAAGGTCTTTGAGGGGCGCAAGATTTTGCTGGTGGATGACGATGTACGAAATATCTTTGCCCTGACCAGTGCGCTGGAGCAAAAAGGCGCCATTGTGGTTATTGGCCGCAATGGCCGTGAAGCCATCGAGCGCTTGAACGAAATTGAAGACATCGACCTGGTGTTGATGGACGTAATGATGCCGGAGATGGACGGCTACGAAGCCACCGTTGAAATTCGCAAGAATCCACGCTGGCGCAAGCTGCCGATCATTGCGGTCACGGCCAAGGCGATGAAGGACGATCAGGAACGCTGCCTGCAAGCGGGCTCGAATGATTACCTGGCCAAACCGATTGACCTGGACCGGCTGTTTTCCTTGATCCGGGTCTGGCTACCGAAAATGGAACGACTCTAAAGTGCATCGAAACACCGATATTGAGTTAAGGCTGCTGATCGAAGCGATCTATCTCAAATACAGTTATGACTTTCGCGATTACTCCGGCGCTTCGATCAAGCGTCGGGTCAATCACGCATTGCGTCAGTTCGACTGCAACACCATTTCGGCCCTGCAGGAGCGCATCCTGCATGACCCTACGGCCTTTATGCAGTTGCTGCAGTTCCTGACCATTCCCGTGAGCGAGATGTTTCGCGACCCGGAGCATTTCCTGGCAATTCGCCAGGAGGTGGTGCCGATCCTCAAGACCTACCCGTCGCTGAAAATCTGGATTGCGGGTTGCAGCACCGGCGAGGAGGTGTACTCGATGGCCATCCTGCTGCGTGAGGAAGGCCTGCTGGACCGCACCATTATCTACGCAACCGATATCAATCCGCGGTCCCTGGAAAAAGCCAAGCAGGGGATTTT
The DNA here is from genome assembly GCF_025426255.1 of Pseudomonas fragi. Classification (GTDB taxonomy): domain Bacteria; phylum Pseudomonadota; class Gammaproteobacteria; order Pseudomonadales; family Pseudomonadaceae; genus Aquipseudomonas; species Aquipseudomonas kulmbachensis. Next base: position 2,407,560 of record NZ_CP104861.1, read on the forward strand.
TTCCCTGGAGAACATTCGAGCTTATACCCACAACTACCAAAAGGCCGGTGGTCAGCGCTCGTTTGCCGATTACTACACCGCCGCCTATGACTACGCGATTTTTGACAAGACGTTGCGCGAGAACGTGACGTTCGCTGATCACAGCCTGGCGACCGATAGTGTGTTCTCGGAAACCAATTTAATTTCATGCCGTAACGTATTGATTTACTTCAATAAAAATCTTCAAAACAGAGCCTTTGGGCTGTTCGAGGAGTCGCTCTGCCATCGCGGCTTCTTGATGCTTGGCAGCAAGGAAACCCTGGATTTTTCGGACTACAGCAAGCAATTCACATCCGTGCTCAAACAAGAACGGATCTATCGCAAGCTATGACTGTCCAAAACAGCTACTGGGCTAACCAGGGACCTGTCGAAGCGGTGGTGATCGGGGCTTCTGCGGGCGGCGTCGAAGCCTTGCTGACGATTTTCGCCGACCTCAAACCCGGTTTTCGCCTGCCGATCATTGTGGTCCTGCATTTGCCTGACGAGCGTCGCAGCCAAGTGGCCGAGGTGTTTGCCCGGCGCTTGCCAGTACCGGTCAGGGAGGCTCAGGACAAACAGCCAATCGAGCCGGGCACCTTGTACTTTGCAGCCCCTGGGTATCACCTGTCGATCGAGCATGATCACAGTTTTTCCTTGAGTCAGGAGGAGCGAGTGCATTACTCACGACCTGCCATTGATTACCTTTTTGAATCCGCAGCCGACGTGTATCAACAGCGTTTGGCTGCGGTATTACTGACGGGCGCCAACCAGGATGGTGCGCGGGGAATGAGCCTGGTCAAGGAATTGGGCGGTTTGACGATCATCCAGGACCCTGACGAAGCTCAGGTTTCGACCATGCCGCGAGCGGCACTGGATCTGTGCCAACCGGACTGCATTCTTCCCTTGCGCGGCATTGGCCGTCTGCTCGTCGAGCTGGAACATAACGCATGCTACTAAGTGATATTCAAGCCAAACTGCTGATCGTCGATGATCTGCCGGAAAACCTGCTGGCGCTCGAAGCGTTGATCAAGCGCGAGGACCGCATCGTATACAAGGCCCTGTCTGCGGATGAGGCGTTGTCGTTGCTGCTGCAGCATGAGTTCGCAATGGCCATTCTTGATGTGCAAATGCCCGGCATGAACGGTTTTGAACTGGCCGAGTTGATGCGTGGCACGGCCAAGACCAAAAACATCCCGATCGTGTTTGTCAGCGCCGCCGGGCGCGAAATGAACTATGCCTTCAAGGGCTACGAAAGCGGCGCGGTCGACTTTTTGCACAAACCGCTGGATATCCATGCGGTCAAAAGCAAGGTCAATGTATTTGTCGAGCTGTATCGCCAGAGCAAGGCAATGAAGCAGCAGGTCGAAGCCTTGGAACAGAGCCGTCGCGAGCAGGAAACTTTGCTGGCACAGTTGCAATTGACCCAGGTTGAACTGGAACATGCGGTACGCATGCGCGATGACTTTATGTCGATCGTCTCCCATGAGGTGCGCACCCCGCTAAACGGCCTGATCCTGGAAACCCAACTGCGCAAGATGCACCTGGCCCGCGATAACGCGGCGGCGTTCACCATGGACAAGATGCAGGCCATGGTCGAGCGTGATGAGCGCCAGATCCAGAGCCTGATCCGCCTGATCGAAGACATGCTCGACGTATCGCGGATCCGCACCGGCAAGCTGTCTATCCGCCCTGGCCAGTTCGATTTGGCCCAAACCGTCGCGCAGCTACTGGAAAGCTTCTCGGCGCAGATCAGCGCGGCGCAGTCGAGTGTCAACTTCACGGCAGAGCAGCCAGTGGTGGGGCAGTGGGATGAGTTCAGGATCGAGCAGGTGATTTCCAACCTGCTGACCAACGCCTTGCGCTATGGCGCAAAAAAGCCCATTGATGTGTCTGTTTATATCGAAAGTGGCCAGGCGGTGGTCGACGTGCGCGACCAAGGCATTGGCATCAGCGAAGAAAACCAGCAGCGGGTTTTTCAGCAGTTTGAACGGGTTTCATCCAGCCATGTCATCGCGGGGCTGGGTTTGGGCCTGTTTATTTCGGAGCAGATAGTCGCCGCCCACAGCGGTACAATCAGCGTACAGAGTGCATTGGGCGAGGGTGCCTTGTTCAGGGTTTGCCTGCCGCTGGTACAAAAGACATAAACTCGATGCAACCTGTGACCATGCCCGGAGTCTTACTGGGCAGCGACTGCATGAATTAAGGTTCCCCATGAGTGAAGATGCGCAAGATGTTGTTTTGATTGTCGAAGACGATCCCTCGATCCTGATGGTCCTTAGTGCCTACTTGTCCGGCGAGGGCTATCGGGTATTGCAGGCTGAAAACGGTGAGCAGGCCTTCGAAATATTGGCCAGCAAGCCGCACCTGGATCTTATGGTCACCGACTTTCGCCTGCCGGGAGGTATTTCGGGGGTACAGATCGCCGAGCCTGCGCTGAAGTTGCGACCTGATTTGAAAGTCATCTTTATCAGTGGTTACCCGGCAGAAATCCGTGACACGGGCAGCCCGATTACCCTGACGGCGCCGATTCTGGCCAAGCCGTTCGACCTCGACACGCTGCAGGCCCAAATCCAGAAACTGCTGGCCTGACCCAAACTTGTAGCAGCTGCCGAAGGAACGAGGCTGCGTTCGAGTGCGCAGCGCTCGCAATCCCGGCAATCGGGGAGTACCAGATTACCGTGTTGCTCGATTTTACGACGGCTACGCCGCCGAACGCAGCCTCGTTCCTTCGGCAGCTGCTACGTAATCAGGTGTTTCAAAGCCCCTGCTGCAACGCCGGATCATCCGGGTTCTGCTGCTCCAGTTGCGCGAGCAACACCTGCACGTTCTGCAATTGCCCGGCTTCTTTCCAGTAGCCGATCAACAACACCCGTGCCTTGCGATTGGCAGGCTGGCGTTGCAGCAGCTCTTCGAGCTGGCGTTGCGCAGCTTCCAGTTGGTCGAGGTCATGCAGGGCGGTGGCCAGCTTGTAGCGGTAATCACTGTTGTCAGGCTCCAGCTCCACGGCCTTGGCTAGACCGAGCAGGGCGTACTCGGTCTGGCCGTGATTGAGCAGCCAGATTCCCAGCGTATGTTGCAAGTAAGCCGAGTCAGGATGTGCCTCAAGTTGGCTGGCCAATAATTGGCGCGCTTGCTCCGCTTGGCCGCGCTTATCCAGCAGGTCAATCTGCGCGGCCACGGCCTTGATGTCGTCCGGAGCCAGGCGGGTCATTTGTTCCAGTGCAGCCTGGGCGTTATCCAGTTGCCCTTCGTGCAGGTACAGCCGGGCAAGCTGACCCTGAGCTTGCGGGTCGTCGGGACGGGTCTTGAGGTCGCGCTCGAACTCGTCGATTACTTGCTGCAACGGGCCGAAGTACAGCCCCTGTTCATCCGGGGACAACCCGAGCAGGGCATTGGCCGCAGCAAAACGCACAGTCTGCTCCGGATCATCCAATAGCGGCCCCAGCAGCAGCGTGCGCTGGGCGTTGGGTACCAGCCCGACAATGCTCTGGATCGCAGCCGTGCGCACCAGTGGTGAGGTGCTGTGCAAATCGGCGTCGGCCAACTTCAGCGCCTGTGGGCTTGGGTAGTTAGGCAACTCGGCATGCAGTTTGACGCGGCGCGCATCGGTCAAGTCGTTGCGCGCAAGTTGCTGATAGAGCACGCGAGCGGCACCGGGCTTACCGTTTTGGGCCATATCCAGTGCGATGGAATAACGTTGGCTCAGAGTGGGCGTCGGGACAGTCGGAGCAGGGCGCATCGAATACCAAAGACCCGCAGCAATAACCGCGGACAGAAGGCTGATGACGAGGTAGCGGCGTGGCTGGGTCATCCAATATCCAGAAACAGGCGAGCGTATGAGGTGCAAGATTGGGACAGTAGAGGGCTTGAGTCAAACGCTGTAGCCGTTGAAGAGCGAGGCGAGGCTACGACCGGCGCCGCAGCCTGGCGACACTGGCGGATAAAAAAAGCCCCGCGACCGAATGAGCGCGGGGCTAAAAAATGGTTGGTTGCGGCCAACCAAAGGAGCTCGTTGAATCAGTGCGCGCTTGCGACGGTCTCGGCTTGCCAGCCGCCACCCAGCGCTTTGTAGATGGCCACTACGCCGCGATACAGCTCAACCTCGGCCTGGGCCTGGCTGTCTTCAGCCGCCAAACGCTCGCGCTGGGCGTCGAGCAGGACCAGAAAGTCCACTGTGCCTTCGCGGTAGCGGATAGCAGCCAGGTCAGCGGCAGTTCGGCTGGATTCGCTTTGACGAATCAGCGACACCAAACGCTGCTGGCGTTTGCCGTAATCACTAAAAGCGTTTTCTGACTCTTCCAGTGCCAACAGCACTTGCTGTTCATAACTGGCCAGGGCGCCATCGGCTTCTGCGTCGGCACCGCGCAGGCGTGCACGCACGCTGCCCAGATCAAACGCTGGCCAGGTAATGCGCGGGCCGAGGGCCCAAGCATTGGCCGCAGCCGAACCGATTTGCGAACCACGCCCGGCGGTAAAACCGAGGAAGCCGCTCAAGCTGACCCGAGGGAACAAGTCGGCCTTGGCCACCCCGATCCGGGCAGTGGCCGCGGCCAGCTTGCGCTCGGCACTCATGATGTCGGGTCGGCGCTGCAGCAGGTCACCGGGGTTACCGATGTTCAAGGCTTTGGCAATCGCCGGCAGCTGCGCCGGGCTCAGGTCAACGCTGAGCTGCTCAGGGCGTTGGCCCAGCAAGGTGGCGATACGATTGCGTTCGCGTACTTGTTCGGCCTGCAATTGCGGCACACTTGCCTCAACTGCCGCCAAGCGAGCATCAGCGCGCATCACGTCCAGTTCGTCACCAACGCCTGCGTCACGCAGGCTTTCGGTAATGGCCTTGGAATCTTGCTGGTTTTTCAGGTTGGCCAGGGCAATACGCTCGCGCAGTTGTGCACCGCGCAACTCACCGTAGGCGTCCACCAGCTCGGCAATCATGGTCACTTGCAACTGATACAAATCGGCTGCAGCCCCTTGTTCGTCGGCGTCGCTGGCCTCCAGCTCACGCTGGATGCGGCCAAACAGATCGATTTCCCAGGCCATGTCCAGGCCCAGGTCATAGCGCTCACTGTTGACGCGCTTCTCGGTGGTCCCTGGAATCTGGCCCTTGCCGACATCGCTGCTGACTCGGCTGGTGATGGTCGGCATGGCGTCATTGCTGACGTCATCACGGATCGCCCGGGCCGCGCGCAGGCGGGCAAATGCCACGCGCAGCTCGCGGTTGCCAGCCAGTGACTGAGTCACCAACTGGTTGAGGGTCGGGTCATCAAACTGCTGCCACCAGATCCCTTCAAAATGCGCTCGGTCAAAACCCTTGAGGTTGTCGGCACTGATATGTGCAGGTTCTGTCGCCGGGGTTTTGTAGTCCGGGCCAACGGCGCAGGCGCTCAAAGCCAGTACCAACAGGCTTGGCAGGAATACTCTCACGCTCATTGTTGCGACTCCAGCTTGAGGTGTTTGGCGGCTTTGCGCGCTTCACTGCGCTCCACATAACGGCGGATCAAGACGTAGAACACCGGCGTCAGCAGCAGACCGAAGAAGGTCACCCCGAGCATCCCGGAGAACACCGCTACACCCATGGCGTGACGCATTTCTGCACCGGCGCCGCTGGAGAGCACCAGAGGCACCACACCCATGATGAAGGCGAACGACGTCATCAGGATCGGCCGCAGACGCAGGCGGCAGGCTTCCAGTACCGCATCCAGCGGGTTCATGCCTTCTTCCTGCTTGTCCTTGGCAAACTCGACAATCAAAATCGCGTTCTTGCACGCCAACCCCACCAGTACGATCAATCCGATCTGGGTGAAGATGTTGTTGTCGCCTCCCGACAGAATCACCCCGGTAATCGCTGATAGCAGCGTCATCGGTACGATCAGGATCACCGCCAGCGGCAGGCTCCAGCTTTCGTATTGGGCGGCCAGTACCAGGAACGCCAGCAGTACGCAGAGCGGGAACACGAACAGGGCGGTATTGCCTGAAAGGATTTGCTGATAGGTCAGCTCAGTCCATTCGAAGGTCATGCCGTTAGGCAGTTCTTCCTTGAGCAGTTTCTCCATCGCCGCTTCAGCTTGACCCGAGCTGTAGCCCGGTGCCGCTGCGCCGTTGATTTCTGCGGTGACAAAACCGTTGTAGTGCATGACGCGATCCGGGCCTGCGGTGTCGCTGATCTTGATGAAGGTCGCCAGCGGGATCATTTCGCCCTTGTTGTTGCGCACTTTCAGTTGGCCAATCTGCTCGGGCTCCAGACGGAACTGCTGCTCGGCTTGTACGTTGACCTGATAAGTGCGACCGAAGCGGTTGAAATCGTTGGCATACAGCGAGCCCAGATAGATCTGCAGGGTGTCGAAGATGTCGCTGATGGCAACGCCATGAGTCTTGGCTTTTTCGCGGTCGATGGCAGCATCGACTTGCGGAACGTTGACCTGATAGCTGGTGAACAACCCGGCCAGTTCCGGCACGCTATGGCTCTTGGCAATTACGTTCTGCACTTCCTTGTACAGTTCGTCATAGCCCAGGCCAGCGCGGTCCTCGACTTGCAGGCGAAAGCCGCCAATGGTGCCCAGCCCTTGTACTGGTGGTGGCGGGAAGATCGCGATATAGGCTTCCTGGATATCCGCAAACTCTGCATTCAGCGTGGCGGCAATAGCTGCGGCTGACTGGCTTGGGTCCTTGCGTTGATCGAAGTCCTTGAGCGCGACAAACACGATGCCGCTGTTCGGGCTGTTGGTGAAACCATTGATCGACAGGCCGGGGAAGGCGATCGAGTTGGCAACACCGGGCTGCTTGAGGGCCAGCTCCGACATGCGTTTGATCACCTCTTCGCTACGATCCAGGCTCGCGGCGTCTGGCAGTTGAGCAAAGGCCACCAGATATTGCTTGTCTTGCGGCGGTACAAAACCGGTCGGGGTGTGGGCAAAACCGGCCCAGGTCAACACCATCAAACCTGCATACACCAGCATTGCGATCCCGCTGCCACGAATAATCCGGCGCACGGTGCCGACGTAGCCATTACTGGCCTTGACGAAGAAGCGGTTGAACGGACCGAACAGCCAGCTCCCGAACAGTCGATCAAGTACACGGGTGAAGCGGTCTTTCGGTGCGTTATGACCCTTGAGCAGTACAGCGGCCAGGGCAGGGGACAAGGTCAGCGAGTTGAAAGCCGAGATCACCGTCGAAATCGCGATGGTCAGAGCGAACTGCTTATAGAACTGTCCGGTCAGGCCCGAGATAAATGCAGCCGGGATAAACACCGCACACAGTACCAGGGCGGTGGCGATGATCGGGCCGGTCACTTCACGCATGGCCCGCTTGGTGGCGTCCACCGGGTTGAGCCCCAGTTCGATATTCCGCTCGACGTTCTCCACCACCACAATGGCATCGTCGACCACGATACCGATGGCCAGCACCAGCCCGAACAGCGACAGGGCGTTGAGCGAAAAGCCGAACATATGCATCACAGCAAACGTACCGATCAGCGATACGGGCACGGCCACTAACGGAATAATCGAGGCGCGCCAAGTTTGCAGGAACAGGATAACAACCAGTACTACCAGAATCAGTGCTTCAAACAGGGTATGGACTACCGCTTCGATCGAACCGCGAACGAAGATTGTCGGGTCATACACGATGTCGAAGTCCATGCCTTCCGGGAAGTTCTGTTTCAGTTCGGCCATCTTGGCGCGAACGTCATTGGATATCTGGATTGCATTGGAGCCTGGGCGCTGGAAGATCGGTATCGCCACCGCCGGTTGGTTGTTCAGCAAGGAACGCAGGGCGTACTGGCTGGAACCCAGTTCAACCCGAGCTATGTCTTTGAGGCGAGTGATCTGGCCATCATCGCCGGAGCGAATAATGATGTTTTCGAACTCTTCCTCACTGACCAGTCGGCCCTGGGTGTTAACCGACAGCTGGAAGCTGGTTGCGTTGGGGGCAGGGGGGGCACCCAGCGCACCGGCAGCCACCTGGCGGTTTTGCTCGCGGATGGCGGTGACCACATCGGTAGCGGTCAGGTTGCGCGACGCGGTCTTGTTTGGATCGAGCCACACCCGCAACGAGTAGTCACCCATGCCGAACAGTTGCACATCGCCGATGCCGTTCAGCCGTGCCAGCTCATCCTTGATATTGAGGATGGCGTAGTTGGACAGGTACAGCATGTCGTAGCGCTGGTCCGGGGAGGTCAAGTGCACAACCATGGTCAGGTCGGGCGAAGCCTTGTCTACCGTGATACCGATGCGCGTCACTTCTTCGGGCAGCTTGGGCTGGGTCCGGGTGACGCGGTTTTGCACCTGCACCTGAGCGTTGTCCAGGTCAGTGCCCAGGGCAAAGGTGATGGTCAGGGTGATCTTGCCGTCAGCGGTGGACTGCGAAGACATGTACAACATGTTTTCAACACCGGTAATGGCTTGTTCCAACGGCGCTGCGACGGTTTCGCCGATCACTTTAGGGTTGGCACCCGGGAAGCTGGCGCGCACCACGACGGTAGGCGGAACCACTTCCGGGTATTCACTGATAGGTAATTGGAACAGCGAAATGCCGCCCGCAATCAGTATCAACAGTGAAAGCACAGCGGCGAAAATCGGCCGCTGGATGAAGAACTGGGAAAAATTCATCGGTGTTTTCGTCCCTTAACCGCGAGGAGTCGCGACGCTGGCCAGCTTCGGCGCGCCAGAGGCGGGCTTGGCAGGTGACAGGTTGCTGGCTTCCAGGGCTTGTCGTTGTTGTGCCAGTGCGGCGAGGGTTTGTTCGTTGGCCATCGGGATCACCTCAGGCGTCACCGGTGAGCCAGGGCGCACTTTCTGCAAGCCCTTGACGATGATCGTGTCGTCCTTGTTCAGGCCGCTGCGAACAATGCGCAGGCCTTCGATTTTCGGACCAAGATCAACGGCGCGGTACACCGACTTGTTGTCGTCACCCATCACCAGCACGAATTTTTTGCCCAGGTCAGTGCCGACCGCTTCGTCATTGATCAGCACAGCGGAGTAAGTGCCGCTGCCGACCAGCTTCAATCGCGCATACAGCCCAGGAGTGAAGCTGCCGTCGGTGTTGTCGAACACGGCGCGACCACGGATGGTGCCGGTTTTCGGGTTGACCTGGTTATCGACGAAATTCATCTGGCCCAGATGCGGGTTGCCGTCTTCATTGGACAAGCCGAGGTACACCGGCGTGCTCTGGCCGCGTTGGCCCTGGCGGGCAAGCTGGCTGTACTTGAGGAACACACGCTCGTCTGCGTCAAAGTAGGCATACACCTTGTCGGTGGACACTACGCTGGTCAGCGGCGTGACATCCGCGCTGACGATGTTGCCTGCGGTGATTTCGGCACGGCTGACGCGGCCACTGATTGGCGAGGTGACGCGGGTAAAGCTCAGGTTGAGTTTTGCCAGGTCCAGCTGTGCCTGGATCGCCGCGACACCGGCGCGTGCAGCCTGGGAAGCTGTGCTGCGCGAGTCGGCCAGCTCAGCCGAGATGGCATTGCTTTGGCGCAGACGTTCGCCGCGCTGGGCTTCGTTTTCACTGCGGGTAGCGTTGGCGCGGGCTTGTTGCACCTCGGCTTCAAGACGACGTACTTCAGCCTGGAACGGGCGCGGATCAATCTGGAACAGCAGGTCGCCCTTTTTCACCAGGGCGCCCTCGGTAAAGGCGACCTGATCAATCTGGCCCGACACGCGTGGACGAATTTCTACGGTTTCCGGTGCTTCGAGGCGACCTGTGAATTCGTCCCATTCATTGACCGGCTGTTCCAGCACCTTGGCCACACTGACTTTTGCAGCGGAAGCAGGAGCAGTCGCTTGTGGTGTTTTACCGCATGCGCTCATCACCACGATGGCCAAGGCCGCGAGTGGGAAGCGCAAATGTTTAAGTGACCGTTCCATGGGGGGAGTCCGCCAATCTATTGAGATGGGCGGATAATGCTGGCACGCGAGCTGGCGCACGAATCGAACCCAGCGAAGATCAATATCATCCGGAATGATAGAAAGCCGAACCGAGCCCTCTAGCCTGCGCTTTTTGTTAGGGTACTATCAATTAAAAAAAGCATGAACTCATTATTGATGTGGAGCGAGCCTGCTCGCGAAGAGCCCTGGTGAGACCTTCGCGAGCAGGCTCGCTCCCACGGTTGCTTCACTGTAATCCTCAAAAGTTGATCGAGGCACTCAACCTGGCCGTCAGCGGAGCACCCTGGAATGCATAGTTGTCACCCATGTATCCGCCCACATCGCGCCAGTAGCGCTTGTCGAACAGGTTGTCGACGCTCAGCCGGAACACTGTGTCATAGCCCTCGATTCGGGTGCTGTAACGGCTGCCGATATTGAAGATGGCGTAGGCGTCCGCCTGTACCCCACCTTGCTGGCTGGCGTACTTTTTGCCGCTGTATTGCACGCCACCCAGCAGCGCCAGCCCATCGACCCAGGGCAGGGCGTAATCGCCGTAAAGGCTGGCACGCAGGGTTGGCACATTGATGGTTTGGTGCCCTTCATAGTCAGGGGTGCCGCTACCCGTAACCCGCGAGCGAATCGCCGCCACACTGGCTGCAATCTGCAGGCGCTCGCTGGCCCAACCATTGGCGGCGAGTTCCAGACCGGTGTTTTTCTGCTCGCCCTGCTGCACGTAGGTGAACTCACCCGGAGTCGCATCGGGACGTGCGTACTGGTAGTCCTGACGGATCTGGAACAGCGTGGCGCTCAGGCTGATGCGCCGCCAGTCGTACTTGACCCCAGCCTCGATCTGCCGCGACACGCTAGGGGCCAGGATTTCAAAGGCATTGCTGGCATACCACGGCGCTGTGCCGCCCAGCGACAAACCCTTGCTGTAGCGGGTATACAGCGACAGGTTTTGCACCGGCTTGTAGATCAGTGCGGCCTGGGGCAGGAACTCGTAGCGTTGGGTATGGCGGGTGGTGTCGCCCTGATCGTCGAAGGTACGCTCATCCAGACGCACTTCACGCCCGCCAATTACGGTCTGCCATTGTTCGTTAAAGCTGATGCGGTCGTTGAAAAATACCCCGTATTGGCGGCTGTCCAGACGGCGATAGCTGTCTTGGAGCGGCCCGTCGTAGCGCGCAAAGTCCTGCGGTTCGCTGTCGATATTGCCGCTGCCGATCATTTCGTTGACCAGCTCGCGCTGATCGACCACACGTCTGAATGCACTGCTGCCGACGGTCAGTTCATGGCCGATGCCGCCCGTATCAAACTGACCACTCAGTGCGGCCTGTACTTCGTCGTTGCGCCGGGTATCGTCCGGGCTCTGGAAGTCGTAAATGTCGTAACCGCCTTCGGGGCTGAAGTAGTTGGGCACCGTGCTGGTGCAACTGGTTGAGCCGTAACAGCCCCAGGCAAACGAGCTGTAGTCATCAATCACCACCTTGCTGCGCGAGGCGCTGAGGCTGCCTTTCCAGTTTTCGCTGAAGTGGTATTCGAAGTTGCCGTTGATATTCAGCGAATCAATGGTCACCGGCCTGGAGCCGCTCTGGTGCGCCAGCAGTTTTTTCGGCGAGGCATGGTGCGGCAACTCGGTGCCACCGAGCAGTTGATAGCCCGGCACCGAACGCTGCTCCTTGTTTTGATACTCCACATCCAGTTGCAGCAGCGCGTCAGGGCTGATGTTCCAGTCAAACGCCACCGCCGCGAAATCGCGCTGGCCATTGGCGTGTTCAACATAGGAGTGGAGATCTTCATGGGCGAAGTTGGCACGTAGCCCGAACTGCTGCTCACTGCCGAACCAGCCACCCACATCGGTGGCCAGGTAGCCACTGCCACGGTCGTCGGTCGAAACGGTGACCGAACGCACATCGGCCGCCCGTTTGGTCACGTAGTTCACCACGCCGCCGGGCTCGGAAACGCCGCTTTGCAGGCCGGACAGGCCCTTGAGCAACTCCACCTGCTGTTTGTTTTCCAGGCCGACGTTTTGCTCGCCGGTGATGGTGCGGCCGTTGATCTTGTAGCTGCTGGCCGAGTTCAGCGAGAAACCGCGCACCACGAAGTTCTCGTAATAACCAATGGGCGCATAGCTTTCACCCACGGAAGCGTCATTGCGCAACACCTCGCTGAGCAGCCGGGCTTGTTGATCCTTGATCAGGGTGTCGGTAAACACCGAAATCGCCGCAGGGGTATCCAGCAGGGGCGCCGCCTCGAAGCCACCGACCCAGGCGTTGTCAGCCTGGTAGCCGCCGGTGTCATCGGCGGTAATGGACGTCGCGGGCAGTTCGGTGTTGGCCGCGTGGGCCACAGGCACTGTGCTGGACAGCAGCAGGCCAAGGGTCAGCAGGTTGAGCGTGAACCGCGGGGCGGACTCTCCCTCGTTGAAAGTCCGGTAAAGCATGTTCATGCAAAGCTCCTGAACGATGGGCAGGCTTGAGGCCAGGCCTGTTTCTCAAGCGCGCATCATACATAACCGTCCGCACAGGGTAGCGGTCAGATGATTTTAAGGCGCGTTTTTTTAGTTTAAAAATTGAGAAAATCCCTACATAAATAGCTTGCTGACGTAAGTTAAAGTGCGTGACTTCCAGTATGGATTTTGCGTTTAAAGCCATTTTTATCATTTTGTTTTTGTATCACCCGCAGATGTTGCTTTGCTGTATCCAGCGTGGCTAACGGCGCTCGTCAACTCAATGAATTTACACTTCCCCTCAGCGATATATGCAAGTTTGAGCAGATTGAGGGCAACAAGAGCACCAGGATGAAAGATCAAATCATGAAAGTTTCTGATAGAACCCGTTCCGGGGGGCGTGTACTTGCAAGTTGTTGTCTGGCGCTCTTGGCAGGGCTTGCAACACTCCCGGTGCAGGCGGTAACGATCCCGATTTCTGCCCATTTCTCCCCTGATTCGAGCAACCCGCAGATTAACGAGTTTAAAAACACAACCGCTGACTCTGGTATTTGTGCTATCTACGCCACTTTGTGCCGTGCGAGTAATCTGTTCAGTATTAGCTTGCGATTTGAGGCGCGAACGCAGCGCGCGATTCTCGCCAAGCATGCCAATCCTCGAGAGGGCGCAATGATCAAGATCCCGGCCAATGACAGAATCGTTCTAGTAACAAATTCGAGGGGGCAGTCGGTTGAGATCAAGTTGTCCATTACAGCTTTTAGCGCGACCCACAATACAAGCAATGTTGGAGTTATGATTGGTATGCTGGGGTTGGGTGCAAATGATAGCCAAAATAGACTTTGGGCGGGTGCATGGGGGGCGGCTGCAAGTATGCCCTGTACGCTTGGTAGCTTTATGGGGGCCGCCCATACCTTCGCCAATTACTTCTGGTGGACACCACGTGAAGAAATTTGTGCCAAAAGCCCATCATATGAGATCGATAGCCTGAGACTGAGCAATCCTAGCGTGTCTTACCGGATGACCACCCCTGATCCGCTGAAAATGGAGTCTGGAACTTATGAGGGTTCGCTGACTTACTCAGTGGGCCCGGGTGGGGATTTCGACTTTGGCGATAATCTGCTCGCCACCGACGACAGTGTCACCTTGAACTTCACCCTGACCGTTGAACATACCCTCAAGTTTCAGTTTCCGGCTGGCTACGGTTCCGTCACCCTTAACCCTGCAGGCGGTTGGCAGCAATGGTTGAACAAGGGGCGACGTCCGGAAAAGTTGTGGGCCGACCAGCGCTTCAAAATATGGGCATCCTCGCCGTTCAGTGTAACGCTGCAGTGTGATAACGCATTGAATGACCAGTGCGCGATCAAGAACGCTGCGGGCCACACTGTCCCAGTGGCTACGCGATTAACGTTGCCCGGCGGCTTGCGTAATGCCTCGAATCAAACGCTCGAGCGCTTTCTATTAAGTACCAACCCTGAGGTGATTTCGCCCAGCCAGTACGTGGATAACGGCAATGCTACGTTGCACTTCGAAGTCGATCGAGATCAGGTCAAAACAATGATTGATGAGCACTCGGGTAGCACATACAAGGGCAATATCACGGTGATCTGGAACAGTGAAATCTGAAACTGTCCTGTAGCCGCTGCCGCAGGCTGCGACAAGGCCCAAAGGGCCTTCAAAAGCGGGGCTGGTGCACCGCCCATCGCATCCTGTTGCAGTGGCTACGGCCTGGCAACCAGCAGGTTGGTAGTGGGGCAAACCTTGATTTAGAGGCTTTGGATGGGGTATAGCTAATAGGCCGACTCAACGTAATACAGGAAATTTCAACGCCATATGGATGGAATCACACGTATCAATCGCCAGTTGGGCTCACACTTCGCATCCCTGATTGCAAGCTGTGGGCCTCACGTCAAATGCTGCTTCAGTGCAGTCACAGGGTTTGTTTCCCGCCTTCTTTCACACTTCGCTTTACCTCTGCTGAGACCCTGCTTCTCAGGCAGTTGCGCCAATGGGCGCCTGTGTTACTTCCCTCCGCCTGATCATTTCTGACTACTAGCCCTTCCGGCTCGCGCATGCCCCGCTTTTAACGGTGCGTTCTGCTGCCCGGTTTTTGTATTTGAAACCACTTTTTGATCCGAAGCGTTTCAGCGAGCGACCCCATCGACGTTCGCGCTACAAGGAGCTGTACTCATGATTTATTTTCAGGGCAAACGAATTTTCAGTGCCATCTTCGATATGGACGGCACCATGTTCGACACCGAGCGCCTGAGGTTCAAGACCCTCAAGCAGGCAGCTCTAGAGATTTACGGTACGCCGCTTAGTGAAGAGACCCTGATCGGCTCACTGGGTTTGAGTGCCAAAAAAGCCGAGGAACTGGCCAAGGCCAACCACGGTCAGGACTTCCCCTACGCACAGGTCAGGTTGCGCGCCGATGAGCTGGAACTGGCTTTTGTGCGTGATCATGGTGTGCCGATCAAGGATGGTCTGCTCGAAGTGCTGGAGCGCCTGCGCAAATACGGTCTGACCATGGCCGTGGCTACTTCAAGTCGCCGGGCTATCGCCGAGGAGTACTTGATCAATGCCAATGTGCTCAAGTATTTCGATGTCACGGTGTGCGGTGATGAGGTCAGCCAGGGCAAACCCCATCCCGAAATCTTCCTCAAGGCGGCCAGCGCGCTCAATTGTCTGCCACAGCATTGCCTGATGCTGGAAGACTCGCAAAACGGTCTGCTGTCGGCCATACGCGCCGAAGGGCAGCCGATCCTGATCGAAGACATCAAGCCTCCGGCGCCCGAGGTCAAGGCCGGGGCACTCAAGGCGTACCTGAGCATGCACGGCTTTTTGGGCGACCTGAACGAGTGCATGCCTGACCTGGGCACCCCGGCGCTGACCGAGAGCTTCCCGCCGACCCTCAATCAATTCAGTGCCGGGATTCATGGTTTCGGTGCGATGGGGGGCGGCTACCTGACGCAAATTTTCTCCCATTGGGATGGCTACACCCGACCGTGCGAGATTATCGCCGCGACCCGTTCACGGATGCTGCGCGAAACCATTCAGGCGTTTGGCCGCTTCAGCGTGCGTTACAGCGCCACGTCTTTCGACCAGACCATCGAAAACCTGAACATGATCGACATGGACGACGCCGAAGCGGTGATCCGCATGTACGACGTGGCAGAAATCATTGGGCTGAGCCTCCCTGAAACGGCAATCCGCAAGCAGGCCGGGGTTATTGCCAAGGGCCTGATCCGTCGCTACGAGCGCCGTGGTCGTGAATTGACGATTCTGATTGTGCTGAACAAAGTCGGCGGCGCGGACTTTGTCCGTCGACATGTGCAGGCGCAACTGGAGCTGCTGGTATCCCCTGAACTGTCGCGCAAGATTCTCGACAACACCCATTTTGTCGAGACCGTGGTCAGCCGCATTGTCTCCAAACTGTCCAACGAAGCGCTGGTGCGCCAGTTGCGGATCAAGTCGAAGATGTTCCAGAACAGCTTGAGCGATGAACCGGTTGTGCCTACGGCAGCCCCGCGGACCCCGGTGCCGGAATACGAGCGTCTGATCAGCCGCTTTCGGCCTTTCGCCCAGTCCAGTAACGCTTTGAGCCAGTTGCATTTGATCCTGTTCAACAGTGAGCCGGACATGCCGCTTTATGCCCAGCGCTGCAGTAATTTGCTTGAGCGCTTGCGCCAGGTGAAGACTGTTGATGACATCACCCAGACCCAGGTAATCAAGAACCTGTTGTGGAACGGCCCCCACGCAATCATTGCCTGGTATGCCAGCCTGCTGGGGTATTCCTGGTTGGGGCAGGGCATGGGCGATCCACGGGTCAGCGAGTTGGCGCAGCGCCTGATCGGCGAGGCAGTCGGCCCGGCACTGGTGGCCGAAAACCCGCATATGGCCGATGCCGTGACCGGGTTTTCGAAAACCTTTCTGCAGCGCTGCAACACTTCCTTCAAGGACCCCTGCGCTCGAGTGGGGCGTGATCCGCTGCGCAAGCTGCAACGTAATGAGCGGATTTTCCGCAGTATCGACCTGGCCAAAAAGCACGGAATTGACAGCAGCGCCCTGGAGTTCGGCACTGCACTGGCGCTGCACTACGCGCTGCGCACAACCGACAGCAAGGATCAGGAGTGCCAACTGATGCGTAGTCTGTATCAGGCCAGCGGCAGCATCGAGGCTGTGCTGACCTATACCGGGAGCTACAACGGCCAGCCGTATCCGGGGCTGGACCCGATCAAGGATGCAGCGCTGATCACCTCTGTCTGCGAACATTTCCATGGCCCCGTCTGTGCTGAATTCGTCATGCCTGTGATCTGATTCGATCAAGCGGTGAGGTCTGCAATGGGCCAGTCTGGAAGGTCTGTTAAAGGAGCTGATGATGATCCGACTGACCCTGGCCGAGGCTTACGAGCTGGCCGAATCGATCTTGTTGCATAACGGTTTCAACCAGGCCCATGCCCGCGCGGTGAGCGCTACGGTGCTGGCCGGGGAGCGCGATGGCTGTGCTTCCCACGGGCTTTACCGGGTACTCGGTTGTGTGAACTCACTGCGTGCGGGCAAGGTTTGTGCTGATGCCGTGCCACAAGTGATCGATCAGGCGCCTTCAATTGTGCGTGTGGATGCGGCGGGAGGTTTTTCCCAATTGGCATTCCAGGCAGGTTTGCCATTGCTGGAGGAAAAAACCCGGGCTAACGGTATAGCGGCATTGGCGATCAATCGTTGTGTGCACTTCTCGGCACTCTGGGTGGAGATCGAACAGTTGACCGCAGCCGGGCTGGTGGCGCTGGCCTGCAACCCGAGTCATGCCTGGGTGGCGCCGGCGGGCGGTAGCCAACCGGTGTTCGGCACCAACCCCATTGCATTCGGCTGGCCACGGGAGGGGCGTGATCCGTTTGTGTTCGACTTCGCCACCAGCGCTATCGCCCGTGGCGATATCGAGCTGCATCGCCGGGCGGGCAAGGCGATTCCTGAAGGTTGGGGGGTTGATGCCCAGGGGCAGCCGAGCACCGATGCCAATGTGGTGCTCGATACGGGGGCGATGTTGACTTTCGGCGGGCATAAAGGCTCGGCGCTGGCGGCGATGGTGGAGTTGATTGCCGGGCCCTTGATCGGCGATTTGACCAGTGCCGAGTCCTTGGCGTATGACGCGGGCAGCAAGTCGTCGCCGTACCATGGCGAGTTGATTATCGCGTTCGATCCGCAGCGTTTTCTGGGGGCTGCCACCGAGCAGCATCTGGCGCGGGCCGAGGTATTGTTTGCCGGTATTGAAGGGCAGGGTGCGCGTTTGCCGTCACAACGACGCTATGAGGCACGGGCGCGTAGCGAGGTGGAGGGGGTGCAGATCCCGCAGGCTTTGTATAACGATCTGCAGGCGTTGGTGCTTAACTGATCCTGCTGCGTTTGTAGATACTCTGTTCTAGGTCAAGCTCTGGTGGGAGCGAGCCTGCTCGCGAATGTTCTTCGCGAGCAGGCTCGCTCCCACGCTTGAAGTATCTCCTCAGCGGCGACGGTTGTGTTTACGCCAATGAGTCACTACGACGAGAAGCTGGCGCAACAGGCTCGCCCAGCGCCGAGATCCGCGCCGCAGATTCCGCATCAACCTGATGCAGCGACTTGCCACGAGTCTCGCGGGTCAGGGCGACGGCAACGATCGAGATCAGCGATGCTCCGACCAGATACCAGGCGATGGGTGTCGAGCTGTGGTACTTGTTGAGCAAGGTGATGGCGATCAGCGGGGCCAGTGAACCGGCAAAGATCGGCGCTACCTGGTAGCACAGCGACAACGCTGTATAACGCACGTGGGTCGGGAACATCTCGGCCATCAACGCCGAGTACGGTGCGTAGGTCATCGACTCAATCGCCAGCCCCAGCGTAATGGCCGCCATGATCAGCCAGTTGTTGCCGGTGTCCATCATCGGGAATCCGACAAAACCCCAGAACGCAGTGAGTACGGCACCCACCAGATATACTGGCTTGCGCCCGACCAGATCGGACAGATAGCCCATCAGCGGGATCATGAAAAAATGCAGCAGGTGAGCACCGAACATCAGCAGCAGTATTTCTGAGGTGTCCTTGTGCACCACCAGTTTCAGGTAGGTGATCGAGAAGGTCACCACGGTGTAGTACAGAATGTTTTCCGCAAAGCGGGCACCGATGCCCACCAGTACCGAGCGCCAGTGGTGACGCAGCACTTCAACCACACCAAGCTGTTGTTGCTTGTTTTGCGCCTGGCGCGCCTGGGCTTCCTTGAAGATCGGCGCATCATCGACGCTGGTGCGGATCCAGTAGCCGATCAGTACCACAACTGCCGAGAACCAGAACGCTATACGCCAGCCCCAAGCGAGAAAGTCCGCTTCAGACAAGGTTGTCGACAACAGCAGCAATGCCACGGTGGCTACCAGATTGCCTGCGGGCACTCCGGCTTGCGGCCAACTGGCCCAAAAGCCCCGGCGGTTATCCGGGCAGTGTTCGGAAACCAGCAAAATGGCACCGCCCCATTCTCCGCCGAAGGCGAAGCCCTGAATCAGGCGCAGTAGCACCAGCAGCACCGGCGCGGCATAGCCAATACTGTCGAAACCAGGCAGGCAACCCATCAGGAAGGTGGTGATACCGACCACCACCAGGCTCAGTTGCAGCAAGCGCTTGCGGCCGAATTTGTCACCGTAGTGACCGAACACCAGACCGCCTATTGGCCGTGCGAGAAAACCGACCGCGTACAGGGCGAAGGCGGCGATGATGCCGTCAATCGGGCTGTCGGTCTGGCGGAAAAACAGCTGGCCGAAGACCAGTGCCGAGGCGGTGCCATAGAGGAAGAACTCATACCACTCGGCGACTGTGCCGGCCATGGCTGCGGCCACGACGCGTTTCAGTCCCGCCGGAGTGGTTGTAGCGTGAGAGGGTTTGGTCGACATGGAGTGTGTCCTGTAGGGCCGTGAAAACAGGTGGGCCGGGGCGGTCGCTCAAACGCCCGCCCCGGCAATCAATCAAAGACCGACATCGGGCAGATGCGGACGGTTGGCCAGAGCCTTGGCCATGATCCGCTCGACAAATTCACGATCTTCCCGGGGCAGGGCCAAACGCGGTGGGCGGGTCAGCGCGCTGCCGCGACCGGCAATCGCTTCACACAGCTTGATGCACTGCACCAGGTCGGCGCGGGCGTCCAGGTGCAGGATCGGCATCAGCCACTCATAGATCGGCATGGCTTCGGCAAAACGCCCGGCCTTGGCCAGACGGAAGATGGTTTCGCCTTCTTTTGGGAACACGTTGGACATACCCGATACCCAGCCTTCGGCACCCACCGCGAGGCTTTCGAGGACCACGTCGTCGAGGCCCGCAAACAGCACAAAGCGGTCGCCGACTTCATTGCGAATATCGATAAAGCGGCGGGTATCACCCGAGGAGTCCTTGAAGCACACCACGTTGTCGCAATCGGCCAGGGAAATCAGGATTTCGGGGGTTACGTCGTTTTTGTAGATGGGCGGGTTGTTGTAGACCATCAGCGGCACGTCGGCGTTTTTGGCCACGTAGCGGTAATGCTCGGCGGTTTCGAAGGGCTTGGAGCCATAGACCAGCGCGGGCATCAGCATGACGCCATCGACGCCGACCTTGCGCACCGCGTTGGCCACCTTGGCGGCTTGCACGCTGGTGAATTCGGCCACGCCGCAGATCACCGGCACCCGACCGCGGGAGGCGTCCACCGCGACTTCAGTCACGGCGATTTTCTCTTCGGCGGTCAACGAGGTGTTTTCCCCCACCGAACCGCACACCACCAGGCCCGAGACGCCGTCACGGATCACGTTGGAAATCACCTGGTGGGTCTTGTCCAGGTTGATGGTGAAGTCATCGTTGAATTGAGTGGTCACCGCAGGGAAGACGCCACTCCAGTTGATGCGCTTGCTCATGTTTGTTGCCTCCGGTTTTATAATGGTATTTCGTATACGATTAATTTCGAGCGTTTTGTACAAATTCCAATTGTGGGAGCGAGCCTGCTCGCGATAACGACCTTCGCGAGCAGGCTCGCTCCTACAGGGTGTATCTGGTTCCAGTTGTTCAGGCCCCCGGCCAGGTATCGGAAAGGCGATAGCCCTGCGGCCACGGGTCGCTTGGGTCGAGCAGGTGCTGGTGGGTGCCGGTAATCCAGGCACGGCCTGAAATGCACGGGTAGATCGCTGCGCGCCCGGCGACTTCGGTCATGGAGTCGATGCGGCAATGGAACTCGGAGCCGATGATCGAGCGCCCCACAAAACGATCCCCAACCTTCAGCACGCCCTTGGCCTGCAACACCGCCATGCGTGCCGAGCAACCGGTACCGCAGGGGGAGCGGTCAATCTTGCCCGGACGGATCACTACGGCGTTGGCGCCGCTGGCAATACCGTTTTCATACACCACGGGGGCGGCGATCTGGCAGAAGGAGATATGCGACCAGTCCGGGTTCAGCGGGTGGACGAAGCCCAGTTGCTCGTTGGCGGCGCGGGTGATCTTCAAGCCGACTTCGACGATGTCCTTGGCTTCATCCGGGCTGATGGAAAAGCCCAGTTCCTTGGCATCGGCGAGCACGAAGCTGTCGCCGCCATAGGCGGTGTCGACCTTGATCGAGCCCAGGCCTTGCACTTCGATCCAGGCATCCAGACGGTCAGCGAAGGAGGGTACGTTCTTGATCTCGACCCGCTGCACCTTGCCGTCGCGGCAATCGGCAACCGCTTCGATCAGCCCGCCAGGGGCTTCGAGCACCAGCCGGGTTTGCGGTTCGGTCATCGGCAAAATGCCGCTGTCGAGCAGTACGGTGGACACGCAGATGGAGTTGGAACCCGACATCGGCGGCGTGTCGGCCGGCTCCATGATGATCCAGGCCATTTGTGCCCGTGGATCCTTGGCTGGCACCAACAGGTTGACGTGACGGAACACGCCGCCGCGAGGTTCATTGAGGACGAAGTTGCGCAGGGTTTCGTCCTGGGCAATCCAGCGTGACTGCTCCCACACCGTAGCCCCGGGTGGCGGCGCCACACCGCCAACGATCACGTCACCGACCTCGCCCTCGGCGTGACAGCTGACCACATGAATGACCTTCGATGAACGCATGTTCTGCTCCTATTTGACCGATTTGAGGAACGCCGCGGTTTCCGCGTGCACAGGGTTGCCGATGACTTGATCGGGGGTGCCGATTTCGTGCACCAGGCCATTGCGAAAGAACGCCACACGGTCGGACACATCCCGCGCAAAACGGATTTCGTGAGTGACCAGGACCATGGTCATGCCGTCTTCGGCGAGCATGCGCATGGTGTCCAGCACCTCGCCCACCAACTGCGGGTCGAGGGCCGAGGTGGCTTCGTCGAACAGCATGTAGTCCGGTGACATGGCCAGGGCGCGGGCAATCGCCATGCGCTGTTGCTGGCCGCCGGAGAGCTTGCCGGGGAAAGCTTTAAGCTTGTCGCCAAGGCCCACATGGGTCAGTTGCTGCACGGCCAGCGCCTCGGCTTCGGCCTTGCTTTTGCCCAGTACCTTGCGCGGCGCGAGCATCACGTTTTCGAGCACGGTCAGGTGCGGGAAGGCGTTCCATTGCTGGAACACGATGCCGATTTTCTGCCGCAGGTGGTTGAGGTTGGTGGCGCGGTCGTGGACTTCGATGCCGTCGACGCGGATATGGCCTTTCTGGATCGGTTCCAGGCCATTGATGCACATCAACAGGGTCGACTTGCCGGAGCCTGAGCCGCCGATAATCGATACCACTTCGCCCTTGTTGACGGTCAGGCTCACGCCCTTGACCACTTCAAGTTCGCCGAAGGATTTGTGGACGTTGTCGATCTCAATCATTTTCTTGCCACCTTTTTTCCAGGCGAGCGCCAAGGCGGGCAACCACCAGGCTCATGACGTAATAGATAAGGCCCGCGATGCACAACACCAGCATCGGTTCCTGAATACGAGTGACGATGGTTTGCGAGGCGCGCAGCAGTTCAACGATGCCGATCCACATCACCAGGGCGGTGTCTTTCATCACACTGAGCACCAGGTTGAGCCAGCCGGGAAAGGCCACCCGCATGGCGATGGGCAGCACGATGTAACGCAGGTCCTGCAAGTAGCTCAGGCCCAGCGAGCGGCTGGCCCGGCGCGTGGTAAATGGCACCGCGAGCACACCGCTGCGCACGATTTCGGTGAAGTACGCGGCGGCGTAAACCCCAAGCACGATGCACCCGACGCTGAAGGCGCTGATGTTCAGGCCGACAATGCTTTTGAGCGAGTTGAACAACACAAACTGGATCAGCAACGGCACGCTGCGAAACACATCCAGCACCCAGGCCAGCGGCAGGCTGGCTCGTGGCAGCAAGGCGCGCAGCAGACCGAACAACAACCCGGCAACGGTGCCGAGCAAAATTGCCCAGGTTGTCAGTTGCAGGGTGACCCAGGCCCCGTCCAGCAAAAACAAAAAGTCGTTCCAGGTAAAACTGGTGGAAAACATGGGTGAGTCCTCAGTAACGGAACAGTCGCCAGGCCATCAGCCGGGCTACTGCAACGATCGCTTTGGCAATCAGGTAATACAGCACCGCGGCAATGGCGAAGTATTCGAAGGTGCGGAACGTTTTGACGTTGTAGTCCTGAGTCACGCCAGTGAGGTCATTGTTGAGCCCCACGATCACCCCCAGTGAGGTCATCAGCACGGCCCAGACCATCTGGTTGGTCAGCGGGTAGAAGACAATGCGCAACAGTTGCGGAACCACGATCATGCGGTAGGTCTGAAACGCACTCATGCCCAGTGAGCGTGCCGCGCGGATCTGGGTATCGGGCACGGCTTTGAGGCCGCCGCGAAAGTTTTCCGCCAGGTAGCCTGCGTTGTTGAACGTGATCCCGGCCAACAGAGCGATCCATGAACTGACATGCAGGCCTAGGGAGCCGAGACCGAAGTACAGGACATAAATCTGGAACAGCGACGGGGTATTGCGGGCAATGGATACCCAGGCATTGCCAACGCCGCGCAACAGCGGGTTTTTGGTTTCGCGCATCACCGTCAGGGCCAGGGCGATCAGCACGCCGAAAATCATCGACAGTGCGGCGGTCTCGAAGGTGACCACAGCGCCTGCGAGCATGTCGGGCAAGGCCCGAAGGGCAGAGCGCCATTGGAAGGTGTAGTCAAACATGGGCAGGGTTCTCCAGTGAGGCAGTGGTTTGCAGCCACAACGGCAAGCGACCGCTGGCCGTGGCGCTGCATGCCGCATCCACACACTCGGCGAGGCTGGCGAAATGCACCTTGCGCCCCACCAGGCCGGGGGCGTAATGGGCGTATTTACCCGAATTGGTCATCAGGTTTCTGGCGGCAGGCGGGATCACCGGCTCACCGAGCATGCACCAGCAGGTATCGCTAACCAGCGTGGCGCCGAAGGCTTCGAGCACGGCGATATACCCGGCTGCGCGAGCTTGTTCCAGGATGGCGCGACCACAGGTGATCGCCAGCACCACCTCCGGGTGGCGCTGGCGGCCCTGACACAGGCGTGCCAAATGGGCGAATTCGCTGAG
This sequence comes from Pseudomonas fragi, assembly GCF_025426255.1. Classification (GTDB taxonomy): domain Bacteria; phylum Pseudomonadota; class Gammaproteobacteria; order Pseudomonadales; family Pseudomonadaceae; genus Aquipseudomonas; species Aquipseudomonas kulmbachensis. The sequence continues at coordinate 2,431,392 of NZ_CP104861.1, forward strand.
GGAGAAGTGCGGGTTGCCCAGCGACACCACATCCACCTTGGGGTCGCGGGCACTGTTGAGTTCCTGCCAGCTCAGCCGCAAGTCCTGCAGGCTGATCTTGATCACCGGTAACGGGCCATCCACTACCTGCTCCGGATTCAGCGCTTCGGGTGTAACGCCTGCGATATGAAACAGCGGTGCAGCGCTGGTGGTGGCAAAGGCCGCGCCGAAGGCTTTGAGGTCGTCGTGGTCCGGGTGCTGCTGCTCCAGTCCTGAAACCAGCGGGATGCGGCTGCCGGCCAGGGCTCCAATGTGATAGCCGAGCAGGGGGTAGAAGGCGTCGTCGAGGTTGGCCAGTGGCGGTAACTCGACGTGCAGACGGGCCTTGCGCTGACTTTCCAGATGGCAACCAATCAACGGCGCACGGCCGGTGAGGGCGATGCAAATATCCAGATAGTCGGGGTATTTGAGCGTGCGTGCGCCAAGCACGCTGTTGGCGTAAACCACCGCGTTGGATTCGGCCCAGACGATCTGCTCGCCCGCCTTGGGCGCGCTGTCGAGCAGGTAAGGCGCGCAGGTGAAGCTCAGTTGCGCGCCCATGGCCATATACGCATCGCCCAGCGCACTGGCCGGCACGCCGAGCGCCGGGTCTATGCCCAGTTCACGCCAGCGCCGCTGGTCTACGGAAATCGAATTAAGAGTGGTGGGCACTCGTACCTTGGCGCCCCATTCAACCAGTTGCTGGGCAAAGCGCAGGCTCGCAGGCCCGGTATAAATGCAGCCGTCGATATGGGCCTGGGTAATGTCAATCAGTTGCCCGGCACCTTGTAGTTGCGCCATGCGCAGCACGATTTGCATCGCGACTTGGGCCGCCTTTCCGTAACTACCGTCGAGCAGTGCCCGATCGTGCTCGGTCAGCTCAATCGGGGTAGCGGAATCTGTAGTGGGTACATCGCTGAGCGGTTCTGATGTGGTGTCGTCAGGCACCGAGTCGAACAGGCTCAGGTGTGTGCCGTCGACCCTGGCGAACGCTTTGCCGCGCAAGGCGCCAAACGCTTCCTTGCCGATGCACAGCACCGGCAGGGAACGTTCGAACAGGGTCCGGGCCACCAGCACGCCAAGGGTCAGGATCTCATCGGCTTCAGCCAGCACCAGTGCGGCGGGGGCGTGGCCGTTGCTGATCAATTCCATCATCACGCTGCTGCCGGTACAGGAGCCGCGCCCGCTTGGAATTGCCAGTATCCGGCCAGCCAGGCATTGCCCGCTGAGCGGGTGGTGACGGTCAATCACCTCACCACTGAACGGGTCGACGCCGCCCCAGAAACTCAGGCCGACATCGGCGTACAGCAAAGGGCCAAAGGCCGCGCCATCAACCAGGCTGCGACCGGCAAGAGAACTTTTCCCGGACATGCTGGATACCTCAGTAGTAGACGTGAGGTACGGTCAGATCAGCCGGTGGAATCTCGGTACCGACCCATTTGACCCACAGCTCCTTGTAGCGTCCGGTGCGTACTTGCTGGTTGACGAACAGGTTGAGGTAGTTGAGCAGGCCGTACTCGTTGCGCTTGGCGCCCAGGGACACGTAATCAACCACGTAAGGCGCGTTACCGGCGACTTTGAGGTTTTTGTACTTGCCTGATTTAAGGGTAGCTGCGGCCACGGTATTGGTGACGACGGTGGCTTCAATATGGCCTTGGGCAACGGCCAACAAGGTGTCGTTTTGCGACTGATAGGCACGGAACGAGCCGCTGCCCCAGTTTTTCACGTCTTTTTCCAGGGCGATGGCTTCATAAGTGCCGCTGGTGTTGCCCAGTGCCTTGCCTTTGAGGTCGGCGAAGCTGTTGATGCCGGTATCGTCGCGGGTCAGCACCACCATCTGGAATGCGAAGTACGGAATGCTCAGGCCAACGGTTTTGGCGCGCTCCAGGGTGTCCGAGGTGGATGCCACGATAACGTCGGCGCGACCCGAGACCAGCGCCGGGATACGGTCGGGGAAAGGTGTTTCGACAATTTCGGCATCGACTCCGAGTACTTTCGCCAGGTCGTTGCAGTAGTCCACATCGAAGCCTACCGGCTTGTTGGCGGCATCACGCGAACCCATCGGCGGGAAGTCCAGGGTCACGGCGCAGCGCAGTTTGCCCGAGCCAATAATGTCATCAAGCTTGTCGGCCTGGGCGGTGGCAATAAAGGAGGTACTGAGAACAGCGCTGAGGGCTACGGCAAATACGGGGTTTTTCATAGAAGCCTCGAAGTCGTTGAAGTGCTGTTAAATGTCGTATTGAGAATTTCGTATACGATATTTGTTTAGCAAATCATGTGCCGATTTTTCCTACAGGCCCGCAATTAGTTCGCGAATGAGGTTTTTGCTGGCTTGTGTGATGGCACTCAGGAGCAGGAGGGATGGCCGGGTAGCAGGGTGGTGTTACAGAAGGGAGCATTGCCGTAGGAAATGCCCCACAAGGGAACACTTAGTGGCATTTTGCGGTATTGGTTATGGCTTTGGCTTTAGGCAGTATGGGCGCGAGGGGATTTCTTGAGAGCGTGAACCATCGTGAGCTACATCAATACAGACTTGCTACTGACGGCTCCTGTTGACCTGACTTTACTCGCGCAGGCCATGGCGCCGGAGCATGAGGACAATTGTCCGGTCAGTTGTTTGCAAGATTCTTATTTCGAAGGTGTTGGCCATAGAGTGGTTTTGGAAAGTTTTGGCCCGCAGGGTAGTTACGACACACCTGAAGAGAGCATCAATGTGCTGCTTGATGCTGTTGAGCAGCTCCCGCAAGCGCTGAAACCCCTGTGGCAAGCCTGTACGCAAAAAACAATGGATATCGGTTTTCGAAGTGATGAGTTATCGCACAGCCTGACTTACCCGCTCTGTTTCGGCACGCTTGCCCGCATGCACATATTGGGGATTGATCTGGCTATCACGGTTTACTGAAACCTGCCTGAGGAGCGTACAGAGATACTTCAACCGTGGGAGCGAGCCTGCTCGCGAAAATCATTCGCGAGCAGGCTCGCTCCCACTAAGGGCTTGATCTGGAACAGAGTATCTACAGGTGTTTGGTCCTTGCGCAGGTCAATGGCTCTGCGGCAAATGCTCAAACAGGGTTTTGCATACACCGGCAATGTGCTCGTCGAGCAATTTGACCGCCCGCTCTACATCACCGGCACGGCAGGCGTCGAGAATCTCGCGGTGTTCGTGATCGGCGCGGTGCTTGCCTGCCGATAAACTCATCTGGATACGCAGGTAGCGTTCAAGCTTGTCATTGACCGAACGGATCAGGCTGATCATGAACGGGCGCTGCGCAGGCTCGTAAAGGCAGGCGTGCAGTTCCCAGTTGAGTTCGGCCCAGCGCCCCACATCATCTTCGCCGACAAATTCCTGGCAGATGCGCTCGGCGCGGGCGAAGGTGTCTTCGGTCATGTTAGGAATGGCCAGGCGCAGCAACTTGTCTTCAAGTAGCATGCGCACTTCGAACATCTGTGCCAGTTCCACCTCGGAAATCCGCGTGACCATGGCTCCGCGATTACGCTGGAACATCACCAGCCCTTCAGCTTCGAGGCGTTTGAGGGCTTCGCGCACCGGGATTTTGCTGACATTGAACTGGCGGGCGATATCGTCCTGACGGATCGGCTCGTCTTCAGCGAAGTGCCCGGCAACGATGGCATCACGCAGGTGCAGGGTGATGATTTCCGACGTGGAAGGGGAGTTGCCCAAGTCGGGAGCATTAAATTTTGGGTGGGCCACGGCGGTCATCGTTCGCTGGAAAAAAGATATGGTATACGAAAAACATAGGGTATTCCTTGTGCCGATGGTCGGCCAGGTCTGATTTTTGTGCGGGCGGGCTTGCACCCGCGTCATTATCCAGGTCGTGGCGCTTGCCTGCCTACAGCCGTGCATCACGAAACATCGGGCTGTTCTGGAACGACGCCAAATGGTCGAGTTTGGAGTAGGTCTGGCGCACGTTGAACTCGCTGTCTGCGGCACCGTCGTTCAGGTCTACTGGCAGCACGTTCGCAGCAACCGGTTTTTTTGGTGCTTGCAAGCCGCCGTTTCCGGGCAGGGCGCCTGGCCGCAAGTCGGCTGCCCTGCTGCGGTTTGCGCCACTGCAGGCTTGATGTCATGCTCCGGGTCGATATGACTCATGCACAGAGAATCACACAAGGGCAGCTGTAAATGGCTTCGGTTAAAGATGTCGCACGATTGGCAGGGGTCTCCCTGATGACCGTGTCCCGAGCGATCAATACCCCGCAAAAACTCAACGCAGAAACCCTGGCCACAGTGCGCCAGGCCATCGAGACCCTGGGTTATGTACCCAGCGAGTCTGCACGCAAGATGCGCGGCGGTCTTTCCAGCAGCAAGACAATCGGCGTTTTCGCCCTTGACACCGCAACCACGCCTTTCGCCGTGGACATGCTGCTGGCACTGGAGCGCACGGCGCGGGAGAACGGTTGGAGCGTGTTTATCATCAACGTCTTCGAAACCCCTCCAAACCAGCAAACCATCGACCTGATGCTGTCCCATCGACCTGACGGGATTGTGTTCAGTGCCATGCAATTGCGTGAGTTGGATATTCCCGCAGTGTTGCGCGATTACCCTTTGGTGCTGAGCAACTGCTTGAGCAGCAGTCCTGATGTGGCGTGCTATGTCCCGGATGATGAAGACGGCCAGTACCAGGGCGTGCGTCTGGCGTTGCAGCGCGGCTATCGACGCCCGCTGTGCATCAATCTGCCGCGCCACAGCATGGCCTGGCAACTGCGCCAGCAAGGTTTGGCGCGCGCCCTTGAGGAGGCCGGGCTTGCCCTGGACAGCATCCAGCAATACGACCTGTCCGCGGATGATGGCTATGAAGAAGTCATCAGCGAGCTCAGCCGGCAGTTGGCTGAGTCGCCCTCAGTGCCCGGTTTTGATCTGCTGATTTGCGGCAATGATCGTATTGCCCTGATCGCCTACCAGTTTCTGCTCGGCCAGGGCCTGAAAATTCCGGCTGACATTGCCGTGCTCGGTTTCGACAATATGGTGGGCGTTGCAGAGCTGTTCTATCCCCCATTGACCACTGTGCAATTGCCCTATTACGCAATGGGTCAGCGTGCAGCTCTGCATCTGATCGAGAGCAAGGACGAACCCTTCACCCACAGGGTGGGTTGCCCGCTGGTGGAGCGCCTGTCCCTGTAGCAGCCCCTTCACTTGTCGGCTTTCAGTCCGAGTGCTGCAGCAGGCGATTCAGCCGCTGTGGATCGTCCGATTTGAAGGGCGGACGCTGTCGCAGGCGGGTTCATTTCTGAAAAGCGCAACACTTGCTGCCGAAAAATCGGATAATGGCCGCCATTTTGTTTAGCTCGTTATTCTGGTAATCCCGCATGGAAATTAAGGTCAACTTTCTCGACAACCTTCGACTTGAAGCCAAGTTCGATGATTTCACGGTCGTTGCCGATCAACCGATTCGCTACAAAGGCGATGGTTCGGCTCCAGGCCCATTCGACTACTTTTTGGCTTCGTCGGCGTTGTGTGCGGCGTATTTCGTAAAGTTGTACTGCGCGACCCGCAACATTCCCACGGAAAACATCCGCCTGTCGCAGAACAACATTGTTGACCCGGAAAACCGCTACAACCAGATTTTCAAGATTCAGGTCGAACTGCCGGCAGATATCTCTGAAAAGGACCGTCAGGGCATTTTGCGTTCCATCGACCGCTGCACCGTAAAGAAGGTCGTGCAAGCGGGCCCTGAGTTTGTGATTGAAGAGGTGGAAAACCTCGACGCCGATGCCCAGGCGCTGCTGATGCCCGTTTCCGATTCAGAGACCGGCACTTACATTGCAGGCAAGGATCTGCCGCTGGAGCAAACCATCGCCAATATGTCCGGCATTCTGGCTGGCCTGGGCATGAAAATCGAAATCGCTTCGTGGCGCAATATCGTCCCCAATGTGTGGTCGCTGCACATCCGCGATGCGCAATCGCCGATGTGTTTTACCAACGGTAAGGGCGCGACCAAGGAAGGCGCGCTGGCGTCGGCATTGGGTGAGTTTATCGAGCGTCTTAATTGCAACTTCTTCTACAACGATCAGTTCTGGGGCGAAGAAATCGCTAATGCAGCGTTCGTGCATTACCCGGAAGAGCGTTGGTTCAAGCCGGGGGCCAAGGACGCGCTGCCGAGCGAGATTCTTGATGAGTACTGCCTGAAGATTTACAACCGCGAAGGCGAGCTGCGTGGCTCGCATCTGATCGACACCAACTCCGGTAATGAAGAACGCGGCATCTGTTCGCTGCCGTTCGTGCGTCAGTCGGATGGCGAGGTGGTGTATTTCCCGTCCAACCTGATCGAAAACCTGTTCCTGAGCAACGGCATGAGCGCCGGCAATACCCTGCCTGAAGCTCAGGTGCAGTGCCTGTCGGAGATCTTTGAGCGTGCGGTAAAACGCGAAATCATTGAAGGTGAGTTCGCCTTGCCGGATGTGCCGCAAGAGGTGCTGGCCAAGTACCCGGCCATTGTTGCCGGGATCCAGGCACTGGAAGAGCAGGGGTTTCCTGTGCTGGTCAAGGATGCGTCCCTGGGCGGTGAATTTCCGGTGATGTGCGTCACCTTGATGAACCCGCGTACCGGCGGTGTTTTCGCCTCGTTCGGTGCCCACCCAAGCCTGGAAGTGGCGCTGGAACGAAGCCTGACCGAGTTGCTTCAGGGGCGCAGTTTTGAAGGCCTGAACGATCTGCCCCAGCCGACTTTCGAAGGTCATGCGGTGACTGAGCCGAATAATTTCGTCGAGCACTTTATTGACTCCAGCGGTGTGGTGTCATGGCGCTTTTTCAGCTCAAAATCCGATTACGAATTCGTTGAATGGGACTTCACCAGCCAGGGTGAAAACGCCAACGCCGAAGAAGCCGCGACCTTGTTCGGCATTCTCGAGGGCATGGGCAAGCAAGTGTATATGGCGGTGTACGAGCATCTCGGGGCTAAGGCCTGTCGCATCCTGGTACCGGACTATTCGGAAATCTACCCGGCTGACGATCTGATTTGGGATAACACCAACAAAGCGCTGTTCTTCCGCGCCGATATTCTGAACCTGCACCGCCTCGACGAAGAAGAGCTGAAAGCGCTGGTTGAGCGTCTGGTTGAAAGCGAGCTGGATGACTACACCGATATAACCACCTTGATCGGCATCGAGTTTGACGACAATACCGCCTGGGGTCAGCTGACGATCCTGGAGCTGAAGCTGCTGATCTACCTTGCCCTCAAGCAGTATGAAGAGGCAAAAGAAGCGGTGGAAATGTTCCTCCAGTACAACGACAACACCGTTGATCGTGGTTTGTTCTACCAGGCCGTGAATGCGGTGCTGGAAATGGAACTGGACGAAGACCTGGAACTGGAAGACTACGAGGTCAACTTTCGTCGCATGTTCGGCAACGAACGGATGGACGCGGCGATCGGCTCGGTGCGAAGCAGCGTGCGTTTCCATGGCCTGACACCTACCAGCATGAAGCTGGAAGGGCTCGACAGGCACCTGCGGTTGATCGACAGCTACAAAAAACTGCATTCGGCACGGGCCAAGGCGGTGGGCCTGTCGGATTGATCTGACGTTGCCATCGCGAACAAGCCCGCGCCCACAAGGTTTAAATAACCACTGTGGGAGCGGGTTTGCTCGCGATGACAACAAGCCGGTCAGTCAGTTATGCCAAGGCATCGCTGTCAATGATGGATCGCAATTGATCGCTCAGCTCCAGGCAGCAATGCTTCAATGAACTGATGAAGTTATCGACCAATGGAGAGTAGGGGCGATGCAGGGGGCGCACCACACTGACGGTGAACGGAATGGAAAGTGACAGCCTGCGAATTTCCAACCCGAGCTTCGCGTAGGCCAGTGCCGTGAGCGGGTTGATAATGGAAATGCCTACCCCCAGGGCTACCGTTGCGCAAACTGCCGCTGCGCTGTGCGTTTCAACGACCAATTGCCTGCTGATCCCCGAACTGTCGAATAAACTGTCGATCTTGTTGCGATAGGGATCGTTGCTCGCCAGAGAAATGAACGGCTGGTGCTCAAAGTCTTCGGGGTACAGAACCGCCTTGGCACACAGCGGGTGCCCGGTGTGCAGGATACAGACGATATCCGAGGTGAAGATGGTCTCCAGATCGGTGCCCAGGGGAGCGCTGTTGTCTTCTATCAGTCCCAGATCAAAACGCTGCGAAGAAAGCCACTCGTTGAGCAACGGCGAATCCTGGGGCGTAATGCTGATTCCCACTGCGGGGTATTGATCCAGGAAATGTTTGCAGACCTTGGGCGCCACTGCCTGGGAGAAAGCTGGCAGGCAAACGATGCTGATTTGCCCGTGCCGGTACTGGCGAATGGCGTCAGCTGCCTTGACGATCCGTTCCAGGCCGAAGTAAGACCTCTTGACCTCATCGAAGAGCAGTAGCGCCTGTTCAGTCGGGACCAGCCTGGCATTGGTGCGCTTGAACAAGGTCAAGCCGGTCAGCGACTCCAGCCTGCCCAGTTCTCGACTGATGGTCGGTTGTGAGGTGCGCAACAGGGCCGCTGCGGCGGTAGCGCTACCGGCTGTCATGACCGCCCAGAATATCTCGATATGCCTGAAGTTCAGCGACGCCATGGCGATCCTTGCCTCGGTAATGGTGAGTTTTTGACCATATCAGATATGAATTGATTACGTATAAAGTAGTATTTTTAATCTATCTGAACCTTGCAGAAAATGGCAGGCAAGCAAGTATGCCCGCTGATTTTCAGAGAGGTTCCAATGGATGGTTTCAGTTACAAGCAAGGTGTTTTGCATGCCGAAGGGGTGGACTTGGAAGTCCTGGCTGAAAAGTTGGGTACGCCGTTGTTTGTCTATTCCACGAGTACCCTGGCGGCGCATTTAAAGAGCATGCGTGACGCTTTTCAAACGATTGACCCGCTGATTTGTTTTTCGGTCAAAAGCTGCAGCAATTTGAGCATCCTGAAGCTTCTGGTTGAGCAGGGGGCGGGGCTGGATGTGGTCAGCGGGGGCGAAATCTACCGTGCGCTGTTGGCCGGTGCTCGCCCTGAAACCATTGTGTTTGCAGGCGTGGGCAAGTCTGTGCAAGAGATCACCTATGCACTGCAGGCAGGGATCTATCAGTTCAATGTCGAGTCTGAGGGTGAACTGGCGAGGATCGATGCGATTGCCGCTCAGTACGGCTGCAGGGCCAGGGTTTCAATCCGGATCAATCCCGATGTGGCGGATCGCGATACGCCGCAGAAAACCGCCACAGGAGGGCGTCAAACCAAGTTCGGCATTCCGGTGACACGTTCGGCACGTCTTTACGCGCCAGGGTTGTACGGCAACGTCGACGTTGTCGGAATCCATGCACACATTGGTTCGCCTATCCATGACAGCGCGTCTTATCTGGCTTGCATTGATGTCATCGAGAAACTGCTGGATGAGGTGGAGCAGGCAGGCGCCACTGTCGAAACTATCAATATTGGCGGTGGCTTTGCGGCCATTTATGAGGCCTCTGATTGCGCGAGCATTTCGTTGCAGGAAATGGGGCGGATTATTTCTCAGCGGCTACTGGGGCTCAAGGCGCGGGGGGTGCGGTTCGTGATCGAGCCCGGCCGCTCTATCAGCGCCAATGCTGGTGTGCTGTTGACGCGTGTCGAATACATCAAGGAGGGCTGGGATCGGCAGATTGTGATTGTCGATGCGGGCATGAATATCTTGCTCCGGCCCACGCTTTACGGCGCACACCATGCCATGTGGCCGATCCGATATGGGCATTTCAGCGGGCACTGGACACACCTGAGCACTTCTTCGAAGTCCGATTCACACGCCACGCTATCGCCCGTGGATGTAGTGGGGCCGATTTGTGAAACCGGCGACTTTTTTGCGTTGTCGCGACCTCTGCCAATACTTTCGGAGCGTGACACCCTGGCCATTTTTTCGGCAGGTGCTTACGCCATGAGCATGGCCAGCCAATACAACTCGAAAGTTCGCCCGGCTGAAGTGCTGGTCATAGGCGAGGAGTATCGGATCGTGCGTCACAGAGAGCGCTTTGAGGATCTGGTTGCCAGGGAGATGGATGCTATTGGCTGAGGATCTATCTGGTAAGGCCAATTAAGATAAATAATAAATTGGTCTTGCCAATATTTTTTCCTGCGTGTAGTTTTCGAGGCGTGATCATCCAGGCGGCACTCAAGCCAGCCAACAACAATAGGAGATCCAGATGCCCTGTCTTGCTCCCTGCGTTGCTGCGCCCCCCTTGTTTGCCCCCCCTCACTCGTCTCGCCAATACCCGTTAGCCCTTGCACTAACGACGGAGAATAAAAAATGCTGACTGTGATCTGTAACGAGCCGCGCTCGCTCACCGCTATCGAAAGCCCGATGCCTGACCGCCAGCCCGGCGAAACCCTGATCAGAATCAAGCGGGTGGGGGTGTGTGGCACTGACCTGCACATTTTCACCGGCAACCAGCCGTTTCTGGAGTACCCGCGGGTAATGGGGCACGAGTTTTCCGGGATCGTCGAAGCCAGTGACGAGGGCAGTGGCCTGGTCGCTGGGGATGTTGTCTACGTAATGCCCTACATCTCGTGTGGCTCTTGCATCGCCTGCCGCCAGGGCAAGACCAACTGCTGCACCCGTATCCAGGTGCTCGGTGTGCACTGTGATGGCGCCTTTACCGAATACCTGAGCGTCGCCCATCAGTTCATCCACAAGGCCGTGGGGGTTTCGCTGGACCAAGCGGCAATGATCGAGTTTTTGTCCATCGGTGCCCATGCAGTGCGCCGCTCCAACCTCCAGGCCGGGCAGCGTACGCTGGTAGTCGGCACCGGGCCGATAGGCATGGCGGCGGCAATATTTGCCGGGCTGCGCGGGGCTGTGGTCACCGTGCTCGATACCCGTGACGACCGCCTGGATTTTTGCCGTAAGCACTTGAATATTCACGCGGCAGTGAAAATTGGCGAAGGTGATAAAGAGGCGCTGGCCGAGCTGACTGAAGGCGATTTCTATGACGTGGTGTTCGATGCCACCGGCAACGCCCGGGCGATGGAGCGCGGCTTTGAATTTATCGCCCACGGCGGCACTTACGTGATGATCTCGGTGGTGCGTGACTCGATTACCTTCTCCGACCCTGAGTTCCACAAGCGCGAAGCCACCCTGATGGGCAGTCGCAATGCCACCGTTGAAGACTTCCGCTATGTCGAGCAATGCCTGCGTGACGGTTTGATCCCGGATCAGGCACTCAACACCCACCGCATCCCGCTTAGCGAAGTTGCCACCCGGTTCACCACTCTGCTGGACCCGCAGCAAGGCGTGGTCAAAGCCATTATCGAGTGCTAGGAGCGTGGCGCTGCCTCTGCCGCCAAGGCCTGAGCAGCGCACCTGAACCGTTGAGGAACCACCATGAACCCTGCTAACTCATCATTACTGGTACTGACTGCAGGTGATGACGTCGCGGTTGCACGCGGCGATATCGCCTGTGGCCAGCTACTGTGTGCCGATGGCCTGTGCGTGACCGCGCTGGCCGATATCCCGTCGGGACATAAAATCGCCCTGCGCGATGTGGCCCAGGGACAGCCGGTACGCAAATATGGCCAGATCATCGGCCAGGCAAGCAGCGATCTGCGTCCCGGTGAGCATGTTCACGTGCACAACCTGCAGATGCCGCTGGCCAGTTCCACCCACTCGTTGGCCAACGTCTACCAGCCCACCGTTTACCACACTGACCAGGCTCGTTTTGCTGGCTATGTTCGTGCAGACGGTCGTGTCGGTACGCGCAATTACATCGGGGTAATTTCCAGCGTCAATTGCTCGGCCACCGTGTGCAAACAAATTACTGCGGCGTTCGATGCCGGGTTTCTGCGCGATTACCCCAATGTTGACGGCGTGGTCGCCATTACCCACGGCAGCGGCTGCGGCATGGGGGCCAAGGGCGAAGGTATCGAGATCCTCAAGCGCACACTTCGCGGCTATGCCGATCATGTGAATTTCGCGGGTGTGCTGGTCATCGGTCTGGGATGTGAAGTCAATCAACTGGCCCCGCTGATGGAGCAGTTGGCCGACCGAACCGCAGTACTCAAGGCCAGTCTGGTGATCCAGGACGCGGGGGGCACCCGTGAAACGGTGCAGCGTGGCATCGGTCTGGTACGGGCCATGCTCGCGCAGGTTAACAGCCAGCAACGCAGCAGCGTGTCGGCCAGCCACCTCATTGTTGGCCTGCAGTGCGGTGGCTCGGACGGTTATTCCGGGATCACCGCCAACCCGGCGCTGGGTGCGGCAGTTGACTTGGTGGTGCGTCATGGCGGTACTGCGATCCTCTCGGAAACCCCTGAGATTTATGGTGCCGAGCACTTGCTGACGGCCCGCGCGGCCTCGGCGCCGATAGCCGACAAACTGATGGGGCGGATTCATTGGTGGGAGGAGTACGTACGCCAGCATCACGGCGACATGAACAACAATCCATCGCCTGGGAACAAGGCTGGAGGTATCACCACCATTCTCGAAAAATCTCTCGGCGCAGTGGCCAAGGCCGGTTCTACAGGCCTGATGGGGGTGTATGAATATGCCGAGAGGGTCGAGCACCAAGGCCTGGTGTTCATGGACACTCCCGGGTACGACCCGGTGTCGGCCACTGGCCAGGTAGCGGGCGGGGCGAGCCTGATTTGCTTCACTACCGGGCGTGGATCGACCTATGGTTGCAAACCCACCCCGTCACTGAAAATCGCCACCAACACCCGGCTGTTTCAACGCATGTCATTGGACATGGATTTCAATGCCGGAGGGATTGTCGACGGTGAAGAATCGGTGGCCGAAGCGGGCGCACGCTTGTTCGAACTCATGCTCGCAACAGCCTCTGGGCGCAAAACCTGCAGTGAAGAAAACGACATGGGTGACAACGAGTTTGTGCCCTGGCAAATCGGCGCGGTGATGTGAGACCAACAAGCCAAAGGCCCCAGCACCGAGGTTAGTGCAATGCGCCTCGACCGCTGTGGTAGCCTTTGGCATCATTTCTCGGACTCTGCCTCGATGGTCTCTTCCTTTGCGTCTTCAGAGCGCAAGCTCTACCAGAAAATCGCCGACCGGTTGCGTGAATACATCGTTCAGGGTGACTTCAAGGTAGGCATGCGCTTGCCTCCTGAGCGCGACCTGACGCAGTTGCTCGGTGTATCGCGACCGTCGCTGCGAGAAGCGCTGATTGCTTTGGAAATTGAAGGCAGCATCGAGATCAGGATGGGGTCGGGCGTCTACGTCGCTGCACGCTTGCGCGAGGGTGGCGCACGAACGGTTACGCTCGGCGAGAGCCCGTCCGAACTGATGCAGGCACGGGCGCTGATCGAAGGCGAGGCGGTGGTGCTGGCGTGCATGCATGGGAAAAAAAGCGACTACCGTTACCTCAAGGATTGCATCGAGGCCATGCGTGCGAGCATCGAAGCCAATCGCCCACCGCTGGAAGACGACCGCAAGTTTCACCACCGCCTGGCAAAAATGACCGGTAACTCAGCGTTGGTAAGGATCATAACTTCGCTGTTCGATGAGCGTCACAGTCCAATTTCTGCGCACCTTAGCGAGCGCTCGGAAAACCACGGCACCTGGGATGCCGCAGTGATCGAACATGAAGCGATCTTGCACGCGCTGGAATGCAAGGACGTCATTGCTGCCCAGACTGCCATGCGCCAGCATTTACTGTGTTCCGAAGCGCGTTGGTTGGGGGCGCTGGAGGCTCCCTAGCCTCACACACATCGAATACATGCTCGAACACGTGCAGTGGCGGGCGGCTGAAATGCAAGGCTCGTTACGAAAATCCTCTAGCCGCTGCCGTAGGAACGAGGCTGCGTCCGGCGGCGCAGCCGTCGTGAATTCAGGCAGCGCGGTGTATCAGTCAGACAAGGGGCCTTGATTTTACGATTGCCTCGCAACCGAATTCAGCCTCGTTCCTGCGGCAGCGGCTACCAAGGCCTGCGTTCCCTGTCGGCAGATGAAATCGCGCAATTACCAGCTGAAAAAAACCGCTGGAGCCCTTAATCTAGACGCCTTTATCCTGTGTGCGGATTGACCATGCCTTCAGTTGCCGATGGGTTGCCCAGTAATACACGCTTGCCAGCGGTCATCGCGATCTCCCTGGGGATCGGCATGGCGACCCTGGATACCGCCATCGTCAATACGGCGCTGCCGACCCTGGCCGAAGGCATCGGCACTGACTCTGCCTCAGTTATCTGGGTGGTCAATGCCTACCAACTGGCGACCATTGCTGCGGTACTGCCTTTCGCCGCGCTCAGTGACGTTTTGGGTCATCGAAGGGTGTTTCTCGGCGGCCTGCTGGTATTTATCGTAGCGTCACTGTTCTGCGGTCTGGCCTGGTCACTGCCGACGCTCACAGCAGCGCGAGTGGTACAGGGCTTGGGCGCGGCGGCGATCATGAGCGTGAACATCGCGCTGTTGCGGCATATCTACCCGGCGAAAATTCTTGGCCGTGGGCTGGGCTATAACTCACTGGTGGTGGGGCTGGCCTTTACCTTGGGGCCGACGGCAGCGTCGGCGATCCTGTCCGTAACCACCTGGCATTGGTTGTACCTGATCAATGTGCCGCTGGGCCTGCTGGCCGTTGTTCTCGGGCTGCGTTCATTGCCGGTAATCCCCATCAGCGGGCACACCTTCGACCGTCTGGCCGCGATCCTGTGTGCCGGGCTGTTCGCCTTGCTGGTACTGGGCTTGGGCTCATCGGTGCACGGGGGCGAGGGAGGGTTGAGTCTGGGCCTGATCGGCGTGGCGCTGGCGTGTGGGCTATGGCTGATGCGGCGCCAGGCCGGGCATCCAGCGCCGATGCTGGCGATTGATCTGTTCAAGCGGCCGCTGTTCGCCTTGTCCTCCCTGACTGCCATTTGCGCGTTCAGCGCCCAGGGCTTGGCATTTGTGTCGCTGCCTTTTCTGTTGCAGATGGGGCTCGGCCACAGCCAGGTGGCCACGGGGTTTCTGATGACGCCCTGGCCTGCGGTGGTGGCAGTCATGGCGCTGATTGCCGGGCGCTTGGCGGACCGGGTGTCGCTGGCGCTGCTGTGCGGGACCGGGCTGCTGATGTTGAGCGCGGGCATGGCGTCCCTGGCGCTGTTGAGCAACAACGCTTCGACCTTTGACATCGGTTGGCGCATGGCCTTGTGCGGTGCCGGTTTTGGTTTCTTCCAGTCACCTAACCTCAAGGCAATCATGACCAGCGCCCCGATGGCCCGCAGTGGCGGTGCCAGTGGCATCGTCGCCACCTCGCGGCTGATGGGGCAAACGCTCGGCGCGTCACTGGTGGCGTTGTGTTTTCACCTGTCTACGGACAGCGGTCCGCAATACGCGCTGTGGCTGGGCTGCGCTTTTGCCCTGGCGGGCGCGCTGGCCAGTGGTTTGCGCCTGATGCAGAGCCCGGAACAGAGCTGAAGGGGTCAGGCTCTGCCAATTAAATAGTCAATGTTGATCACAGCGCCCGATGAAGAAATACCTGCATCTGGTGCTGCCGGTAAGGCGCCAGAGAGGGTTTACTGCGCGACCTCGACAACCCTTGAGCGCAGCCGCGCCGTTTGGCGGCTATAAGCAGTCGGGTAATGGGCGTGAGTGGGGGGAGTCGGGGTTTGACGAATACCTGGAAAGAGCGGTCCGTTCACCTGCTCGACCGTCGTCTGCAGGTGATTTCGATCTGTTTTGTCTTGAGGCTGATTACAGATGATTAGTTGGTGAGGTATCTGGCACCCGCGTGATGTCGGCTTACTTCGATCCAGCGCCGATCTGCCAGACGTAGGGCGGCTCGGTATTGTTGATTTCCCAGTCGCCGATAATGCGTTCCTTGTAAATGATCGGGTTGTGCGAGGCCGCAGTGCGGGCGTTGCGCCAGTGACGATCGAGGGCCTTGCCAGTGCTGGTGGCCGAGGCGCTGAGGGCGTTGAACAGGTCACTGGTGGCGCGCAGCACAAGGTCGGCGATCACCACTTGGGCCTGGGCCGATTCCAGTTCGGCCGCGATGTTGGCCTCGCGTTCTGCGACTTCGTCATGGGCGAAGCGGCTTTCATACGCTATCTGCAAGGCGGTCGCCGCGCGCAGGGTGGTGGCGCGTGCGGCATAGACCTGCGCCGATGCCTTTCCTACCACTTGCTGCACCTGGACGTCCTGGCTGACGTGGCTGGCATTGCCGGTGCTGAAGATGCGCGTGCGTGTGCGCACTTCTTCCGTGATGTCGCGCACCGCGGCACGGCCGGTACCGGTCTGAACCGCCAACAGCACCAGTTGATAGAAGGCCGTTTGGTACTTGAAACGGGTGGCGAAGTCGAGCAGGTTTTCGGGCTCCACCACGACGTTTTCGAATACCGAGGTGCCGCTACCGGTGGTGCGCTGGCCAAAGCCATCCCAATCGTCGCTCTGCGTGATGCCCGGTTGTTGCACGCGGACGGCGGCAATCACGTCGGCACCGTTGTCATCGCGCTGGGCATAGAGGTCGATCGCAATCAGCGAAGATGCTACCGGTGCTGTAGTACTTGGTGCCATTGACCACCCAGTGTTCGCCCAGACGCGAGACACGAGTGCCGACCTGGCCGATCTTGACACTGCCGATTTCGGTCCAGGCATTGCCCACCAGCTCACCCTCGACAAAACGCTTGAACCAGGTGTCCTGTGGTGCGTCGGCTTGGGCATTGAGGCGGTCTTCGACAAAGGCAAAGTGACCGCGCAACGCCTGTGGCAGATTGGAGTCCGCTTCGGCCAACTCGATCAATAATTCAAACAGTTGGGGCAGGGAAGCGCCTGCGCCACCGTACGGGGTTGGCACACGCACAGCGCCAAAGCCGGCTTCCTTCAGCCATTTCACTTGTTCAAAGGGCAGGCTGCGGCTTTGCTCGCGTTCCAGTGCACCAGCGGCGATGCGTGCAAAGATCGGCCGGAAGCGCTCGGCCAGGGCCTGGTAGTCAGTACCGGTGGAGAGGGGGCGTGGCAGGTGTTGTTGCTGGACTGTCATGGTGCAACTCCTTTTGGAAGGCAAGAGACGCAACAGCGCGGTCGATCTGTTGCGTACTGCTGTCAGTGCACAGGTCGTGCCTGGCGATGTAAAAGCCGTTTTACAGGCCGTGCGAGGTGTCAACGGTCCTCACTCCTGTCGCCTGCCGGGCAATTTGTTGAAGCGCTGACCGCCCGACAACAGAGGTCCGGGTGGGGCTATGTGCCAAACGCCGCGTGACAACTGTTGTGAGTGCAACAGTTGATCAACAGCATGTCCGTCGGGCGACACTGAGCGTTTACGAAATATGCATAACTAATTGATTTATATTGAATTACTGAATTGGCACGGTTGCTGCTCTAGTCCTTGCGCAGGTGCCGCGGTGGCCTCTGCCATCACGAGGACGGGCAATGAGCAGCACACTGAAAGTGGTTGCGGTATCCGGGAGCGTGCAGCGGCCTACGCGTACCCTGGTGCTGCTTAAGGCACTGATCGCCGGTCTTGCGCAAAAACTTCCGATCGAGCTGCACCTGATCGAGTTGTCCGAGGTCGGACCGCAGTTTGCCGGGGTGCTGCGCCGTGAAGACTTGCCCGCTGCGGTCGAGGCCGATCTGCAGGCCATTGAAACGGCCAACCTGCTGATTGCTGCCAGTCCGGTATACCGTGCCTCGTACACGGGGCTGTTCAAGCACCTGTTCGATTTCGTCCATCACCAGGCGTTGAACAACGTGCCGGTGTTGCTGGCCGCCACCGGTGGCTCGGACCGCCATGCCCTGATCATCGATCACCAGTTGCGCCCGCTGTTCGGCTTTTTCCAGGCCCTGAGCTTACCCATCGGTGTGTATGCCGCCGAAGCCGATTTCACCGATTACCAAATCACCAGCCCGCAGTTGCTCGAGCGCATCGAGCGCGCTGTCGAGTCGGCGGTATTGAGCCTCACTCCGACTGTTCAACCGGACGCCAGCGCAGCCTGACGTTCCGGCTCAACCCTCACTTCAACGAATCAATGGAGTACATGCAATGAGCCAGGACAACATTAAGTTTGCCTACTGGGTTCCCAACGTCAGTGGCGGCCTTGTGGTCAGCAAAATCGAACAGCGCACTAGCTGGGACATCGATTACAACCGCAAGCTGGCGCAAATCGCCGAAAAGGCCGGCTTCGAATACGCCTTGTCACAGATCCGCTTTACCGCCGGTTATGGCGCCGAAAATCAGCACGAATCGGTGACCATCAGCCACGCACTGTTGGCCGCCACCGAGAAGCTCAAGGTGATCGCGGCCATCCTGCCTGGCCCATGGAGTCCGGTGCTGGCAGCCAAGCAGCTGGCCACCATCGACCAGTTCACCAACGGTCGCGTCGCGGTGAATATCGTGTCGGGCTGGTTCAAGGGCGAGTTTCGCGCCATTGGCGAGCCATGGCTGGACCACGATGAGCGCTATCGTCGCTCGGAAGAATTTATCCAGGCGCTAAAGGGCATCTGGACCCAGGACAACTTCAGTTTTCATGGCGATTTCTACCGTTTCCACGACTACACCCTCAAACCCAAGCCACTGCAGCAACCGCACCCGGAAATCTTCCAGGGTGGCAGCTCGCGCGCGGCGCGGGACATGGCTTCTCGGGTCTCCGATTGGTACTTCACCAACGGCAACACTGTCGAAGGCATCAAGGCCCAGGTCGACGACATTCGGGCCAAGGCCGCGATCAATGGCCACTCGGTGAAAGTAGGGGTGAATGCCTTTGTCATCGCCCGCGAAACCGAGGCCGAGGCCCGCGCGGTGTTGCAGGAAATTATCGCCAAGGCCGACCCCGAGGCCGTTAACGGTTTCGGCAGCGAGGCGAAGAACGCCGGAGCTTCCAGCCCGGAAGGCGAAGGCAACTGGGCCAAGTCCACCTTCGAAGACTTGGTGCAGTACAACGATGGTTTCAAGACCAATCTGATCGGTACGCCTAAGCAGATTGCCGAACGCATCGTCGCACTCAAGGCGGTGGGCGTGGACCTGGTGCTCAGTGGTTTTCTGCACTTTCAGGAGGAGGTGGAGTACTTCGGCCGCAAGGTGTTGCCGCTGGTGCGTGAGCTGGAGCGCGAGGCGGTGGCGACCAAAGCTGTGGCGTAAGAGGAGGGCTTCGCCCTGCACCATAAGCGCCTGGGAGCTCGCCGTCGGCGTGTTTGCCGGGCTTGGGGCCCTCGTCTGTCGCGATCCCGAAACTGGCGGGTTACGACGTGACATTCTGCGAGGGGCCACTGCTGCTGATTTTGACGTGTGTCAGAACCCATTCGTGTTTCGAGAGTCTGAAAAGACTAACGTT
Organism: Pseudomonas fragi; assembly: GCF_025426255.1. GTDB lineage: Bacteria > Pseudomonadota > Gammaproteobacteria > Pseudomonadales > Pseudomonadaceae > Aquipseudomonas > Aquipseudomonas kulmbachensis. Next base: position 2,450,610 of record NZ_CP104861.1, read on the forward strand.
CTCAAAGCTCTGTTGGGAGAGGGCGTTCACCCTCTGCAAATCGCTGGGCGCTGAGTGGCCCTGTGAGCGCGTGTAGGACCTGTTTTCATCAATGAACAAGGGATATTCCATTGATCAAGCAATTCGTTTTAGGGCTGTTGGCTGTGTCTGTACTGGCCGGATGTGGTGACGACAAAGAGAAGGTTGTGCGGGAGAAGATTGGGGAAGTGAAGGTCGCTTTCGATAACCGACCACAAGGGGCTCTAAACGAGGCTGGGACTCATAGTCTGACCTCTGCTGACATTAACGCCTGTGTATCTCAGTTGACTGATGCCAAGGCGAAGCTGGACCAGATTCAGACTGAATACGCTTCTACGCAAGCCGTTCAGTCAATGGAAACTCAGATGTTTGCTGGAAAGCTTCGTGGTCAGTTAGCGACCTGCAAGCAAACCAAGGCTCAAATGGGCTGGTAATGCTCGTTGCGGTCCGGTTTGCTTTCTCGAATGGAATCGCCGGATCTCATGACATATGCCGTTGAATTTTCAATAGGTGTTACAGAGAGTTTGAGTGCATATCTGGTTGCAGTACGTCTGTTTCGGACGATTGCTTTCATAGTTTTGCCACGCTTGGGCTGCTTGCTGAGCCTGAACTGGACATTACTTGCGCTTCGTTTGTGAATTTCTGCATGTCGAATTGGTAGTTGCTCAAATTGGCTGCGATATACCGTTTACCCAAAGCACCTGTTTCTGGAGACATGTGACCATTTACGACGCATTTATGAACGGCTGTAAATTGTTGTGGTAGTTACCCCTCCACCTCCAATCTGGATCTAAGGTGCCTCCCAAATGTAAGCCAGCGATTAGTCTTCAGGGCAAAGTCAGAGTGATCACGTAAGCTCCCGACAGCACCGGTTTTCCCGAACCTTCCACCAACTCGTATTGTTGATTGTAATAGCGACCATCTGGACTGCTGCCAGCGAGCAACTTGACTTTGACGTTGGAATGTCCGGTAGCACTGACAGAGCTGACCGATTCAACTCTACGCACGTTTACCGCACTGCCAAGCTGTGGGCTCGGGCACCTATTGAACTCAAAGGTCGAACTCATTTTTACATTGGTGATACAGCCCGACTCCTCAATACTGCCGTGAAACTGGATAACCCCTTGCCCTAACGGGACGGCAGCCAAGCTAACATCGCTCAACGCAAAGACCAGGAATGTACCTATCGCCAATCGATTATTGTCCATGCTAATGCTCCTTTGGATTGTAAGGAACGCATCGATAATTCTGGCTGATATTTTGAGTTTATTTTGGAAACTTCAGATGTTTTTTCTCGAAAGTGAATCGTCCCTAATCTTGTAGAGTCATTGGAGATCCGCTTTTGTCCGATTTCTGCCTGTCTCTATCGGCAGCTATAGGTCGATAGTGTAGTGGTCAACTAATCCCGGACACGACGTTAAGTTTTGTCTCGGCCTGGTCAGCATCCGGGTTTCCTGACAACGCCCAGCCCACTATCTGACGCGCATACAGATCCATAACCACGGCCAGGTAGTGCCATTTTCCTTGCGCCCAGATGTAGGTGATATCACCGCACCAAACCTTGTTTGGCTCGGGAGCATCGAACTCACGATTCAGTGTGTTTGGAATGTCAGACCGCTCTACCGTTGCTTTTTTGTAGGTATGTGCGCCAGGCTGCTTGCTGATCAACCCCAACTCCCGCATCAAGCCACGCACCTTGAAACGTCCGATCTGCTCGCCATCTTCCTGTATCCTCAACACAATACTGCGGCTGCCAGCAGCGCTTCGACTTTGGGTGAACAGCTCGTTGACTCGACTACGTAATCGAATCCTCTCAACACCCGGAGATCGCCGCCTCAGGCGATGGGCGTAGTACGTCGAACGGGTGATTTCGAACACCTCGCACAAGCTTTCAATGGGTTCGTGTGCGCTTAGCAGATGGATCGGCGCGTGCGCTAGAGGTCTTCCTACATCAAGAGCGCGGTAGTCTTTTTTAGTATCGATTTATCTCGTTCGAGACTAGCGATTCGAGCTTCCCGCTCCAGGATTTTTTGCTGCTATGGGGTCAACGCCTTGCTCTGTGGGGTTACACCTGTGCGTTCCTGTTGAAGCTGGCCAACCCAACGGCGCAGAGCCGACTCGCTAATGCCGAATGAGCGACTGGCTTCGATGAAGCTGTGATTTTGCTTAGCACGAGGTCAGCAGCCTCGCGTTTGAATTCAGCGGAAAAGACACGGCGTTGTTTGGTCATCTGACACCTCGATCTGGCGAGCATTCTCGCCTAAATGGGTGTCCGGAATCATTAGACCACTACAAGAGCACGCCATAGCTCTTGAAAGGGAACCACTCACTTGACTCGCAGCGAGGAGTGTAAATAGTGGGCCGACTTTTCATCGGCTTCACCTGACGCTAAAAGATGGGCAGTTGAATTGGTAAGCTTGTAAATCCGCCACAAAGTTGCTGCATGACGTGGCACCACCGATGAAGAAGCCTTGCGCTTGGTCGCATTCGATACTGCGTAGAAAGTCGAGTTCTGCTCGGGTCTCTACACCTTCAGCAACCACCGTAAGGCCCAGTTTTCGACTCAGATCCACGAGGCTGCTCAGTGCTGAGGCTAGACTTTCATTTTCAGCACAACCATGCACCAATGAACGGTCTATCTTGAGCTCACTGAAGGGCGTGGAAACCAGATTGAAGTAGGAGCTGAATCCCTTGCCGAAGTCATCCTGAGCTAAACCAAACCCCATCATGCGCAATCGGCAAGCGCCGGCGTAATAATTGCCCAGCTCTTCGGTGGTTGAGCTTTCCATCAACTCAAAGACGATGCGGCTCGGCTCAGTACCATGGTTCACAACGTAATTGTGCAAACGGTCAACCAAGTCGTGCTCATTCAGTAAGTGAGTAGGCAAGTTGATTGACACAGGCATATCCCGGCCCAGCGCGCGCCACTGCCTTTGCGCCTGCAAGGTTTGCTCGAGCATCAGCCACAGTAGTCGCTCTTCCAGCCCCAGGCTGATCAGTGCGGATAGAAAATCTTTGGGCAATAACAGCCCGGATTCTGGATGGGCCCAGCGCACCAGGGCTTCGGCACTGAGAATGTTGCCATTACGCAGCGATATCTTGGGTTGGAACCAGGCTTGAATCTGCCCATTGTTCATGGCCAGTTCGATACTGCGCGGGTCAATATTGAGGGTATGTACGCAGGCCGATTCAGCATTGTGTCGGGCTACCGCGAGGCGTGCTTTCAAATGTCTGAGCGCATCGGTCTCAACCGGCTTGGCGATCAGGCCGAGGACTGAGAGCCCAAGGTTTTTAGCCGCCAACTCGGCACTGACCAGCATGCGGCGCGGCGCGGCACTGACCAATGCCAGCGCTGGTGGTTGTTCCAGGGCAGCAACTTTCTGGATCAATTGCACGCCGTCCATGATGGGCATCAGTAAGTCGCAGAGAAGCAAATCATAGGCATGACGGGCTAGACACTCCAACGCGACAACGCCATCCCGGACGGTGTCTACGGTAAAGCCGCCAACCTCATTAAAAACTTTCAGCACATACTCAAGCTGAAAAGGATGCGCCTCAACGATCAGTACACGATAGGGTTTCACGGGTCCCTCCTTAAATTGTGTTGAAAGCAGTAATGCCTGATCAGCCAGTTATTCAATCCCGCATTCACACGCGAGCCCGTCCGGCCACCAGTGGGCATCCATGCCCATGCCGTCCAGTCAGTTAAAAACGTGCCAAACGGTTATCAACGCCAGGATTTAAATCGTGATACGGGCAACCTCCGTTACGAGTCGAGATGGATTTCCGGGAGGCTCATAACACCCGAGTTGAGAAGGTCTACACGCTTCCAGGTATTAACCCACCACACTAATGCTTTCAAAATAACGGTATTCATCGAAACCATTAAGATGTTTGCTTGTTCTTTAATTTGGTGCACTTGGCCTGTTTTGAACTTGCAAAGGTGGTGTTTTATGTTGCTCGGTGCCGTACGAAGACTGATGTGCGTATCGGTTGATTCAGCCGCGTTGCCGTTCTGGGATGTAAGAAGCGCCAATATGAGTTTCAGGCTCGATAGCTGGTCGGTCCACTGCATCCACGCTTGTTTTATTTCGCCGCTTATGCTTCGGTCGTGTCGGGTAGCAAGAGTTACTAGGGATTCATAGAGGTTCTGTGGAATGGTCACGTCGAGCTTTTCTGCAGATGTGACTTCTACGTTGTTACTTTGATTCATAACGCTTCTTCCTCCTGGAGCTATATGCAGTCCTGATGTCGCATATGTTGTGTGTATGTGCGGGGTCAATAGGTTTTTGCCCGGCAGTCACCCGTCACAGAGGCAATACTCGGTGATCAAGTTATCGGCTTTAGTGATGATGATGCCAGGGCACAGATTATTTAAATCCATGCCCATTAATGTGGTTATAGAGGGTGAGGACATAGTCCGCACCAGGTGTTATTAAAGAGACCTCACATTAATAGCGGGTAAAGGTACAGCGCTTCAAAAGGCTGATATTGTTTGTGCATTGCGGTACTCATAATTGATGGCAGGTGGCCATTATATATTACTTGAAGGTAATATCGATGTTCGCAGATGCTCGAAAAGGGCCAACTTTAGGCGTAGTACTGAGCCACTTAAGGCTCGCTAAAAAGTTTTTTCTGACGTTGGTGCCATTCACCAGTCCCAGTTCTACGGGGGTGTTCATAGGGATAAAGCTCATCGGTGTATTTTGCTGTGATAGCACAATCCCGAAGCCGCTGTTGCTGGTCGGCAGGATAGTGGTTGTGTCCTGCACGGGGTATGTCGAGCTGAAGCTGGCGTTCAGAACCTGTCCCTGGCAATCCTGGCCACTGTCGGGCCCTGAGATGTCGGCGCTTATGGAGAAGGGCACCTGTTTTTCGATGAACCCCACCCTGGCATTTTGACGTGGAATGCTACCAAAATTTACAGCCGAGCCATTATTTGCAGTCACGGTCACTTTAGGGTTACACGAGATAAACCTGATATTGCCCAGCCCGGATACATAGGCATTGAAGTTGCTGTCGGCGACATTGTTAAGTCCGCCCACACCATCGACCTGGAACAAGGAGTACGCCCCGGTGTTGGTAATCCTGCCGCCCGGTGGCGGTGCGGCTCCGGTGGCCTTTATATATATCGAATAGGACACCGTCAAACTGAGAGATTGCGCAGGCGACAAGCAGGTAGAGCCTCTTTTTCGGCAACGTGTTCCAGGACCGATATCTTGCCGTGCTGAATTCACCAACTTGTAGTCAATACTGCCGTAGTTAACCCCTATTTCAATTGAATTATGAATGCTCTTCAAATTGTTTTTTGGGTCCCAATACAGGTAGGCATTTTCTCCGCCAGGATGGTTTCGATCGTCAACACACTGGAAGGTCGACGTGAACGTCGGGGAGCGCCACAGCAATGCGCCCGGCACGGTATTGGCAGTAGAGACCTTGATCTGTTCAGCGAGCACAATATCCTGACGGATGCTGCCGTTCTTTTTACATGACAAGGCATAACTATTAGATGAGACCGCTGCCAGGGTGATTATTAATCCGGCGGTCAGTCCTCGATGTTTATGCGTTAATAAAAAAAACATATGGTGTCCTTTTATGGCTTCACGCAGGCCAGCGAAAGCTCTTGATAACCGATGTTCTGTTCTTCCATGACGGCCAACTCGGGCACGCGCAATGAGCACGTTTCGTTTATGCCGGCTCCCCATTTCACCAACAAGAGATCACCCGTGGAGGCACCCGAGATGTAGATGTCTCCGTTAGTGCCAACCGTGCCGCTGTTTTTGCCTGTCGCGCTGAAAATATTGGCACCCAAGGGAGGCGAGTTGCCGTCGCTCATCGTGCTGTGTACCAAAAGGCTTTGGCCGGAGTGAGTTTCAAACGTCACACGAGGAATAGCCCCACGTGTTGGCACCACATCCCTGGCCGCCAGCGGGATATCCAGGCCGCTGCCAATGTCTTCAGTCCTTAACGCGATACGGTTGTGACGATAGGGAGTAGCAGAAGTCATGACTGCATAGCCGGAGCTGTCAATTTCCACGCCAGGCTGGTTTTCCAGGCGCACGCCCTTGGCGTTTTCGGCTTCGATCAGTACGAATGTACTTTGCAGCGGCTGGGTCAGAGTGAGCCCACGTGCGTGTGCCACGATGCCCCCTGACACGCCAAGTGTGGTCTGTTGGTAGTCGTTGCTGTAGCTATAACCCGCGTTAATCAGGCCCTTGTTGCCCTGGTAGCCAATGTTGGCCGAGGACGTCTGCCCGGAGTATTCGTCATGTCCGGTCTGCACTACGTAATTGAGCCGGTCATCGTCAAGTGCCGTGCCACTCAGGCCAGAGCTGTAGGTGTTACCCGACTGCTCGCTGTGACCGACATTGAAACTGGCCGTCATGTCTGACGATTCCTTACTGAAAAAGCTGAACGGAACCGATACGGTCACATTCACACTGCGGTCCTTATAGCCATAGTTACTGCGGCTATCCTGATAGAAAATGCCATAGCTGGTATTTTTGTAGCTGCTGTTAAAACCTGCCTGCACCGTTCGGTCTTCACTGGAGCCGCCCCAGTAAGACTGATTGCTCACGTTGGCATATAACGTCGAACTGGCGCCCATGCGCTGGTTGATAGACAGCTCGACACGTTGGCGTTTATTGCCGAAGTTGTCGGTATAAGTGGTCCGACGACGAGACTCTGCCCAACCTGGCACACCCAGATTGCGGTAATCATTTTCATCGTAGTACTCGTTACGGTAAGTGCCGCTTTCATAGCTGTCACGTTCAGCTACAGCATCAGAAAAGTCGTAATAACCGGAGGTCGAATAACGGTAACCGGCAATGCGAAATTCGGTCCCAAGGTCGCTCAGCGACTTGGAATACAAGAAGCGCACGCTCTGACCTTGTTTGCTATCGCCGTTGGCCAGGTCGGTATCGGAGTAAGAGGCGTCGAACGACACCGCGCCCCAACGGCCCATGTTTTTACCCAAGCCTGCTACGGCGGAACGATAGTTCTGCGCCACCATCAGCCCGCCGTAGGGGGTAACGTCATAAGTCATCCCGCGTGACAAAGTGCCCTGTACAAATGACGGTTGGTAGTGGGTAGTCCCGTCATGGTACTTGCCGGCTGTCAGCTGATAGTCCCAGATCCCTTCACGCAACATGTTGGGCACCGAGGAAAAGGGCAGGGTAAAGCTGCTTTTTGAGCCATTGGCTTCAGTGATCGTTACATCCAGATTGCCGCTTAAAGAGCTGGGGTAAATATCGGTAAGCGCAAACGGGCCAGGGGGGACGTTAGTGCTGTAGATCGTGTAACCATTCTGCCGGACTTCAACCCGGGCAGCGGTCAATGCAACCCCGCGCACTACCGGGGCGTATCCACGCAGGCTCTCTGCCAACATGTCATTGGCGCTAGACAGTTGCGCGCCACGGAACTGAATACTGTCGAAAACGTTACTGTTGGTGTTGGTTTGCCCAATGATCAAACGGCTACGCCAGGGCACAATATCTGTTTCAGCCCAGGTCGAGATATTATCGAAACTGGAACCCGCGCCTGATTGCTGGCTCAGCGTAGAGTTATTTCGCAATCGCCAGCTGCCGACGTTGATACCGTTGTTGAGGCTCAGAAAGGAGTAATCCGAAGATTTATCCGCTTGCTGATGGCCGTAACGGTTGTGGCTACCATTGAAGTTGTAATTGATAAAGGCGGCATTCACGCCCTGATCATAAACCTTGGGTGAGATGGAACCTTGCGCGCGAGGCTCCAGAAATAATTGCGGCACCTCAATGTCCATGCGTTGCAGCGCAGCGTCATGACTCAGCTGTGCACCTTGGACTTCTTTGTTCAAGGCAAAGCACCCCGTGGGATCTTGCACTTGGCGATCGGACAGTTTGATCCCGTAGCCCCGGTAAGCCAGAGCCGTCAGGCACGGCACTATTGGCTGGTCGGGGGCGAGCTTTTTGAATTCGATATCACGATGATCGATGCGTTGACCATTCAGGAAAACGTCGAACGGATAGCTGCCGGGCAGAATATCGTCGCTGCCTGAAAGTGCCGCCACCTGAGCCGCATTTTCGTTGCCACGAATGAATGACGTGTTGAACTGGTCCGTGGCCTTGGCAAGAGGGGCGAGTAGAAATGGCACAACATAAAAATAACCTGCGCGGTTAACCATTTTAATTCTGCGTGTCAGCTTGTGTGTAGCTGTTTTTAGGTGCACCACGACTCTTTCCCCTGCGAAGCATGACTCATTTCAACGAGACGTTTTTGATCTCGGTGTGCCCGCCATAATTATTGATATAGGTAAACGACAGGCCGTTTGCGGACTGTGCATTTGATGGCAGGGCAATCTTGAGACTGTCATATGGGCCGACCATATCGGCATTTACTTTCCAGGTTTTATCGCCGTTGCTGAGCGTTAAAATACCTAGTGTTACGTACATGGGGCCGTTATTGGTCACGGTTAACACCTGGCCTTGACGCTGCCATTTCAAGGCTTCAGCCTGGGCTTGCAAATTGGTTTGCAACGCCTGTGGCCGATAAAATAATTTAATACGCGTACGAATCGCTACTTGCAGTACATTGTCCTGTTTAGGGGCAGGAGGAATTTCCTGTACATTGACCCAGAACAGGGATTCGCGATCTTGTGCCAGTCCTTTCCCTGAATAGATAAAACGTAAAACAGCCTCTTTATGAGGCGCCAGTTTCAAGATGGGTGGCGTCACAATAATCGGTATGTCGCGCGGTATTTGACTTGCATCGCCCGTATCCAGCCAGGTTTGAACCATGTAGGTTTCCTCGCTGTCGTTATTGATAGAGAGCGATGCGGACTTGCTGTCACTGTTATAAATAACGCGTGTTGCATCTACCTGAATGCCAGCAAACGTGTTCGCGGAACAGGCGAGCAACGCACACAAGAGTACTTTTTTCATAAGGGGTTCAAGCGCTCAGAAAAGTGGCCATCCTTGGCCAGTGATTCTCCTGCGGGGTTATTTACTTGTACTCGATAGCGAATGTCGCGGTAGCGTTCGCTTGACCTGCCGTTACAACGTCCTGGTAAGACTTGTAACGGGCGCGCAGGTTGAATGTGGCAGAGCCCGGGTTAGCGCCGTCAGCAGCAACGGTGACGAGCGCGGGGCTGGTGACATTCTGGCTGATTGGCAATGTGGCGCCATTGTGGTCCAGTACTTCAATACCTACACCGCCTGCGCCGCCAGTCACAGACAACAGTTCTGGATGGCCCGCTGGAGTGTTGCCATCAAAACGCAAGGTGTAATCACCTGCTTCACATTTTTCGAGGTTGATGTCGAATGCTTTCGCGCCGCTGGTAGAACCTGACGTCGGGAATGCAGTGGTTGGGTATTTACCCAGGTAAACTTGTTTGTTCTGGTCTTGGTCCGACACTTTACAGGTGGACTGTACAATTTCGCCGGTGAAGGCTACGTTGCCATTTGCAGCCACTGCGTTATAAGCACTCATGGACAGTGTCAGTGCAGCTACGGACAATACAATTTTTTTCATTTTTCGTTACTCATCAATTAATAGAGGGGCAAGCAAATAACTGGCAGCACTCTTTTGAGTGAGCCCGCAACTAAAGGGTAATAAAATTCACAGAATAAATAATTACCACCGCGTAAGTCATGACAAGTCATGGCAAGGGCGGATTAAGTAACTTTCTATTAAGGTATGTCAGATCGCTTAATTGCTGGGCAATACACTGGTTTGTGATATTCGCATCAACATACTCGATGACATTGAAAGATTATTGCCGAGCCGAAACTAGCATGTCAATACAATGGGATTTTTCCAGCACTATGCTCGGTGTCGTTTTATTGACGCTGCATTTGCATCTGTCTAATATTATTTATGTGTTTAAGATCAGCAAGTAGCTTGTCAATGAGATCTTGAGTGGATAGATAGCCTTAAAATTCAATTTACTAAGGTGTCAGGCAGATGGTCGAAGCTTTACATGGTTTTTGAAAAACGAACTTCATCGTCAAAAAACAGACAGCGCTAAATTTTTTTTGTGAACAAATATCCCCTGAAACTAGTACTCGTCAGATGTGATTTTTTTTCTTGGCTGGAGCAAATGTCTCCCAAAAGGGTCAATCCCTGAATGGCCCGGGGTGGATAATGTGGTCGAAACCCAAAGGCGCCGAGTCGACGATTGGGTGAGTGAAGTATCACAGGAGCGGGGAGAAGAGCCTGCAGTTGGCCGAAGCGATCTCGAGCAACGATTTCTCAACGCTCAGAACGATATCAAGTCATGGACGGAGAGAAACGACCTCTGGGACGACAGCGGCTTCACTTCATATGCAGAGCGTGTGTGAGGTGAGCCAGGATAGGAGGCAGTGGTCTTCATCCTTTAGAGCAGTGGAGATCTCGCTCGCTTACTGGACGAAGATATTGACCCTCCTTTTCGGGCTTAGTTTGATCAGATCTGCGAGTCGCATGGCTTCTGGTTCGAGAACAATGATGGTTACTCCTGCTATTTCTTCCAACGACCGCTGCGGTTGGCGTTCCTGGACAGGATTTTCAGGATTTCAGAGGCGCCAGGAGATCGCTTCAAGTCTACAAACGGACGTGATTGGATCGCGCTCGACGGCGATTTGAGAGCAGCAGCGTGTGACTTTTCGAGAAGGGGGCTGTTGGACTTCAGGCTGAGGGCATCCTTTTCAAACCATCCAAAGTATGCCTTCAGATATGCCCCCAATGTAGCAATCCACTGGAAGTGTATGGAGCTCCATGGTCTATGAAAACGCAGAAATGATCAGATAAACAGCCTGCCAGACGGCCCCTAAAGACTCTCAGGGTCGCCAAAGAACATTTTGACTTGGCTCTAGGAAAGTGGTTTCAGCTTAAAAGGTAGAATTATGCCCCCAATTGCGCCTAGTGTTCGAGCGAAACTGGGGTTGGCTGGGGTGTAGGGAAGTGGCACGTTCAAAGGTTCTCCCTTGGTGAACCGGAACCAAAGCAGGTTAGGCGTAACCCAATTCTTGTTCGGCCCTGCTAATGCAAAGTAACCGGTTCGGTTTCGACACATGTCGGGTAGCGAGGCGCAGCACGCGGGCGGTCGAATGCGAGTGCCCGCGTGCTCAGGTATGCTCGTACAGCTTGGACAGCAAGTGAAATGGCAGGGCGCCCCCGCTTTGGTTAAAAGGAAAATACCCCAGCTCATCAAGTATCACCAGGTCTTTGCGAAGCAGTCCCTGGGCGATTCTCCCGGCCTTGCCATCGTACTTTTCAAGACCTCGGCCACCGTCAGTCCGTTGTACTGCGGATGCACAAGCTCGCTCCAGAGCGACCGGCAGCGTTGACCGATCCAGATATTCAGTACTTCAAAGGTGGAGTCCCAGCATTTTGCCAAAATCAGGAAGTCTTCTTCAGGATATCCCTAATCGGCAAGTTCAAAGGATCGGGCAACTATTCGACAGAATTGGGTGAGGGGGCGAGGTGAGTTTCAAGTCCAGCCTCGTGGGTGGACTTGAATTGGCGGGGCTCTCGGCGCTTTAGCGGGTTTTTTCGGTGCTTCGCTCCGAATGAAGCGCCTGCCAATGTGAAATCTGCTGTTGGATGTTCCAGTAAATGATGTGCTCGTAGAGTTTTTCCACAAAATCCACATCGAATCCAGCGTCGACGGCCCAATCGCGGCGGTCCTGCAGCATCGCCGCAACCCGTTCCGGTGCGGGGATCGCTTGTTCGTTGGCCTTGAAGCGCACGGCGGCCTTCACGTAACCCAAGCGTTGTTGCAGTGACTCCAGTATCTGGCGGTCGAAAAAGTCGATGCCGGCGCGGATGTCGGTGAGGCTTTCGCACGCCTCGGGTTTTTTCAGTGACGACATGGTGTTTGTCTCTAATAAAAAAGTTCGGTTTCAGATGACGTCGAATCGTGGGCATGCCAGCCGGGAAGCGGCGGGCGGGCGTTGGTGAGTGCCTTGATGGGCACGGGTAGCGCCAATGCCCCAGGCATCGGTGTCACGCTCGGCGATGACCTCATCGATCAAGGCATCGATCATGCAGTTGTCGTGATGATGGGGCGTGGTGATCAAGTGCGCGGTGTCGCCGGAGGTAGCCAGGCAATACTTTTTCGCGATGCGTTCTGACGGGCATAGAAACACCACGGTGATGGAGTTTTCATTGCGCCATGCATCGATGCCGGCTGCCTGAAAGCGATCCACGGCATATTGCGCCTGGTCCAGGCAGTGGCGGATACGCTGGCGCCAGTCGGCGAACGAGTGGCTGCGCAGCGCTGCCCACATCATCAACGGCGTGTGGCCATTGCGTGAGCCGCTGATGGTTTTGTCATGGGCCAGGATGTAGTCGACTTCCACGGAAATGCGCGCCACGTTCTTGCGCTTTGCCACCACGATGCCGCACGGGATCGGCGACCCGATCATCTTGTGCCCGGACACGCAGATCGAATCGATGCCATCTGCAAATGTGAAGGGTTGCGGATGGTCGACGAAGGGCAGGATCATCCCACTCAGCGCCGCGTCGGCATGCAGGTAGTAGTCGTGCCGGGCAATACCCGCCAGTTGCAGGCGTTGTTGGATGGTCGCGATGTTGTCCACCGCGCCACGCATCGTCGTGCCGATATTGGCGAAGATGATCGGGTGACGCTCCTGGTCTGCGGCGATCTTGAGCATCAGGTCGTCGTAGTCGATCTCGCCGTTGGGCAGGGATTCGACGGCACGGCATTTGATGCGCAGCAGCTTGACGATCTTGGCCACCGAGTAGTGTGTGTCCTTGGAGTAATACAGCGTGCCGTCGGGGAACAATTCGCGGGCCAGGTAGCAGCCGAACATATTGCCTTCTGTGCCGCCATTGGTGACGTAGCCCCAGCTGTCTTCTAGTTCAATGTCGAACAGCTGGGAGAAGTACGTCATCACGTCCTTTTCAAAGCCGAACGAGTTCAGCACATAGTTGCTGTACTCGTTCCAGTCCCCGCAGTTGTTGATCGAAAACTGCAGAAAGCGGTGCAACTGGGAGTAATCGAAATCGGCGGATTCGGGGTAGCCGATATTGAAGTACTGGTGGGTCACGCAGTGCTGCCAGAAGTGTTCAAGCCTGCTTTGGTCGGCCGTTGATAAGGTCATCTCTAACTCCTTTTAAATCGACTGGGCGAAGCGGCCCGGTCAGGCCGCTATTTGCCGTGTGTCCACCAGCAACCACCAGCTGGCGAGCGTGGGCGAGTCGGCCAGCTCTTCAAAGGTGACGGTGATGCCACGTTCCTTGAGTTCGGCGGCGAGTTTCATCACTTGCAGGGAGTCGAGTCCGTAGAAAATCAGGTTTTCCTCCGGGTCCAGTTCTTCACCGTCTTCGATCAATTGCAACACGCGGGTTTTCAGCCAGGCGCGGGTGGTTTCCGCCGTCAGCAGTTGGCGCAGCTGTTTTTTGTCGATCTTGCCTACGGCGGTGAGCGGCATGGTGTCGATCAGCCGTATGCGGTCGGGCAGTTTGTATTCGGCGATGCCCAGCTCCATCAGGTGGCGGCGCAGGGCGGGCGGCTTGAGGTTGGGATTGCGCGAGACGACGAAGGCGCAGCTCTTTTCCCCCAGTGCGGCGTCGGGCATGGCGACCAGCCCGGCATGGGTGACGTCGGGGTGCAACACGATGAGGTTTTCGATCTCTTCGGAAGCGACTTTTTCGCCACCTCGGTTGATCTGATCCTTGACCCGGCCGACGACGCGCAGGTCACCGCTGGGCGTCATTTGCACCAGGTCACCGGAGTAGTAGTAACCCTCGTTATCGAAGGCTTGGGCGTTCTGTTCGGGGCTCTTGTAGTAGCCGCAGAAGGTGTAGGGGCCCCGGGTAGCCAACATGCCGGGCTCGCCGTTCGCTACGGGCACACCTTGTTCATCGACGATTTTGATTTCGTCCCCTGGGCTGATCGGGCGGCCTTGGGTAGTAAAGATTTGCTCGTCGGTGTCATCTAGGCGGGTGTAGTTGATCAGGCCCTCGGCCATGCCGAACACCTGCTGCAGCTTGCAGCCGAGCACACCGGGGACCTGGCGGGCCAGCGAGTCGGCGAATACAGCGCCGCCGACCTGGAGGTATTCAAGCGATTGCAGTTGCTCGCTGTGCTCCGGCGCGGCTTGCAGCCACAACGCGACGGCACTGGGCACCAGGGCGACGGTGTTGACTTCGTGGCGCTGGATCATTGCGAAGCAGGTCTGCGGCTCTGGGCTCGGTGCCATGATGATGGTACCGCCCGCGTACAACACGCCCAGAGCGCCCGGCGAGCTGAGCAGGAAGTTATGCGCTGCCGGCAGGGCACACAGGAAGCGTGTTTGTGCGGTCAGGCCGCACACCTCGGCACTGGTACGGGCGTTGTAGTGGTAGTCATTGTGGGTGCGTGGGATGAGCTTGGGGGTTCCGGTGCTGCCGCCGGACAACTGGAAGAGGGCAACTTCATCCGGTGCGCTGGGGGAGAAATCCACGCGGCTGTCGCTTGGGCTTTTGATCCAGGCAGCCAGGTTGTTGGGGGCGTGCTGTTCGCCGAGGAACAGCGTGACCTGAGGGCTTGCGCCGACTTCGTTGAGGTCGGCGAGGTAGCCGTCATCACGAAACACTTCATGCTCACGGGAGGCGATCAACAGCTTCGGCGTTATTTGTTTGGCGTAGCTCTTGAGTTCCAGTTTGCGATGGCTGTAGAGCGCGTTGAGCGGCACGATGCCGGCCTTGAGCAACGCGAACAGCACGATGTAGAACTCGGCGATGTTGGGCAGTTGCACCAGCGCGGTGTCGCCGTGGCCAAGCCCGTTGGCGGCCAGGTGCGAGGCCAGGTTGGAGGACAGTTGGTCCAGCTCGCCGTAATTGAAGCGACGCTCGCCGCAAATGATCGCGCAAGCCTGGGGCTGTGCTTGGCTGCGGGCCTGGAGCAAGTGGGTGAGGGGTTGATCGATCCAGTAGCCGTTTTCCCGATAGCGTTGTGCTCTGTCGAGGGGCCAGTGCGTGAATTCTAGAGTCATGGGGGTCACTGATAAAAATGGGGAAGTTAGTGGGCCAGGCCGCATGCGCGCAGCATGGTGCCGAGCTTGGTCTGGACTTCTGTCCATTCGGAGTCGGGGCTTGAGGCTTCGACGATGCCGGCGCCGGCGAACAGGCGGACCTTGTTGCGCTTGATGGTGCCGCAGCGGATGGTCACGACCCATTCGCCGTTACCTTGGGCGTCGCACCAGCCGACCATGCCGGTGAACAGGCCTCGCTCGACGTGTTCGACGAAGCGGATCAGGTGCCGGGCGCGTTCGGTCGGGAAACCACAGACCGCAGGGGTAGGGTGCAGGCGGCAAGCCAGCTGCAGGGCCGAGATATTGGGGTCGGCCAGGGTGCCTTCGATACGGGTGGAGAGGTGCCACAGCGCAGGCGTGCTGATCAGGCTGGGGCGCCGTGGCACGTTCAGTTGTGTGCACAATTCACCGAGCTGGGAGGCGATGTCTTCGGTCACCAGGCGGTGTTCGTAGTGGTCTTTTTCCGAGGCGGCCAGCCAGTCGGCGTTGCGACGGTCGGCTTCGGGGTCAGCCATGCGCTTGGCCGAGCCGGCCAGGGGGTTGGACACGAAGTCCAGGCCGTCCTTGTGCACAAGCAATTCGGGGCTGACGCCGATCAGCGTGGCGCCGTCCGGCATGGGCACGCGGAAGTGGTAGCCGCTGGGGTTCTGGGCACGCAGATTGTTCTGCATGGTGCTCACGTCCACATCTTGGGCAAACAGCAATTCGCGCTGAACCGAGAGCACTGCCTTGCGTACGTCGCTGTAGCGGAAGTTGACGATGGCGTGTTCGACCGTGCGCTTGAAGCCTTGCTCGTCCGGTATGTTTTTTTGTTCAAGCAGTTCCGGCATTGAGGCCGCACCGGTTTGCACGGCACCGCTGCGGGCGCGCCACTCGGCGTGTTCGGGGATGTAGAGGCAGGACGCTTCAGCGGGATCGAAGGGGATGGCGCCGACGATGATCGGGTTGGCCTGGCCCGCTTTGCGCGCTTGTTCAAAGGCATGCGAAACGGTTTTTTGAAACAGGCTGCTGGCGTTTTCGCCGGCGATGGCCGGAGTTTCGATGCGTTGCAATATGCCGCTGACAGCTAGTTCATGATCACCGGAGGTGAATGAAAAACTCCGCGTTGGGTCCAGCTGTTGCACCTCATCCATGTCGCTCGTCCTAAGGGTGCCCGTTCTCATTTGCAGAAAGCCTCCGTGGCTTGTGGTCAAAAATTTTTACCTTGAAATATAATCATTATCGTTTCTAATAGGTGACGCTAATCATTTAGATTTGTCAATCACATGAGTGGACCATGAGAGAGTTAACTTCGATGCAAGCCGCCTGTTGGATCGGGCGTACTGCTCATGCCTTTTTAGGGAGAGTTTCGGCTCATCTTTATGTCGAGTTCGATGGACATTCCATCGAACTCGACCGGTTACGCGAAGCGCTTGGGCGGGCCAGCCTGCTGCATCCGATGCTGCGGATGCGGGTGGATGCGCAAGGGCTGCAATCCATTGCTGCCGTGGACCAATCGCCTCAGTTGGAAGTCGAAGACCTGCGTGCGATGACCGAGCCGGAGGCCGCCCGGCACCTGCTAGCCAAACGGGAAACGTGGACACATCAGCAACTGGACCTCGGTCATGAGCCGGGCGCCCGGTTTTCAGTGAGCCTGTTGGCGGACGATAGGTTTCGCCTGCATGTCGATACCGACATGATCGCCATCGATCCATCCAGTTTCCGCACGCTGATGGAAGACCTGGCCCGGCTTTACGAGCAGCCCGATGACACGCTGC
Organism: Pseudomonas fragi; assembly: GCF_025426255.1. Classification (GTDB taxonomy): domain Bacteria; phylum Pseudomonadota; class Gammaproteobacteria; order Pseudomonadales; family Pseudomonadaceae; genus Aquipseudomonas; species Aquipseudomonas kulmbachensis. The sequence goes on from NZ_CP104861.1 coordinate 2,467,381, forward strand.
CGAATACGCCATCCTTCTTTGATTGGTACGATAAGGTCCGTGTCGACCCGGCACTCAAGGCCGCCCGCGATCGCGACCGTGCCTGGTGGCGTGAGCGCCTGGCGCACGTTGCCCCGGCACCCACCTTGCCATTGCTTGAACACCCGCCGGAGCAAGCGCATAGCCACCGACTCCATACCTGGCTGGGTCCCGCCGAGCGCCAGGCCTTGGAACAAGTGGCACGGGAACGCAGGATTACCCTGTCGACCTTGATGATGGGGCTGTTTGCGGCGGCGCTCGGGGCGCAGACCGGCGACCGTAGTTTCCGTCTCAATGTACCGACGTTCTGGCGCCAGCCGTTGGTGGATGATGTTGAGCGCGTGGTGGGTGACTTCGCCAATGTGTTGATTCTGGATGTTGACATCGAGTCCGCCGCCACGCCGGCCGCGCTGTGTGCGCAACTGGCGAAAAAAGTGGTCGGCCTGCTTGAGCATTGTGCCTATCCGGGCGTGAATGTGATGCGCGATCTGTCCCGCCATCAGGGCTCACCACAGCTGGCGCCGGTGGTCTTTACTGCCGCGCTGGACATGCCCGGCGGCGACTTGCTTTCGCCGCGCGTGCGGCGTGTATTCGGCTCGATGAATTGGGTCATCTCCCAAGGGCCGCAGGTGGCTCTTGATGCACAGATTGCCTGCGCCGATGGCGGTATCCTGATCAATTGGGATATCCGTCTTGATGCGTTGCCACTGCCGTGGGTAACGACGCTCTTTGACCGTTTTGTGGCGATCACGCAGGAAGTGGCGGCCGATTCTCGTGCGTTGGATCAAACGCTCAACGTCGGTGTTTCGCGCACTCTCGAAAAACCGCTGTCAGCCCTACAGCAGGCGTACTTATTGGGCCGTGGCACTCAGATGCCTCTTGGCGGTGTGGCCATGCAGGAGTTTCGTGAATACCACGGGGCCATGGACCCGACGCTGCTGCGCAGTCGCCTGGTGGCGATGGTGCAGCGCCATGACAGCTTGCGCACACGGGTGGATGCGCTCAAGTTGGTGAGTTATGTCAGCGATGAAACTTGCATCAATCTTGAGGAAGTTGACCTCACATCGATGTCGTCGCAAGCAGCGCTGGCGCACGTCGATGAGTATCGTGAGGCATACGCCCACACCATCTTCGAGCTGGACCGTTCGCCTTGGAATGTCACGATCTTCCACCTGCCCGACGATCAGCTGACAGTGTTCGTGCGCCTGGATGCGTTGATCCTCGACGGCCGCTCCATTGCTGCGTTGTTGGTCGAGCTGTTCGATGGCCTGATAAGCGATGAGCCCGCTGCCGAGGCTGTGCCTGCCTCTGTGGATCAGACGTGCCAGCGCAAGGCCGACGCGGTTTACTGGAAGACCAAACTCACCGACGTGACGGGCGCACCACGCCTGCCATGGCGCGTGCCGCTCGATCAAGTGCGGGCATCGCGCTACGAGCGCCAAAGCCGACAAGTGCCCAAGGCGGTATTCAACGCATTCTGCAAATTAGGCGCCCGGCAGCGGCTATTCAAGAACTCCGCCCTGATGGCGCTGGTGATGGAAGTGCTGTCCCACTGGCTCGATGAAGGTGGCTTGTGCGTGGCGGTACCGGTTGCGCCGCAAACGGGCGGTGCATTTGCCAACCGTTCCAGCTTTATCGCGATCAACCGAAGCGAGGCTCCCAGCACCTTTACGGAGCGTGCGGCGAAGCTGCAAGTGGACGTGCTGGAAGGGCTGCAACACTTGGCCTATTCGGGCGTGGACCTCGCCCGGTTGCTATTCGAATCCCACGGCCCTGGGCCGGTGCTGCCGGTGGTGATTACCAATGGTTTTTCCTGGCCGGTGTTGGCGGCGGATAGTCTCATGCAGTTGCAAGGCGGCCTGACCCAGACGCCTCAGGTGGCCATGGATATTCGCTTCTGGACCAACGCCGAGGGCGCGCTGGTGCTGGATATCGACTATGCACGGGAAGTCCTGGACCCAGCGGTGGTTCACGACATCCTGGATGCGCTGGAAAAGGCCATCAGCCAAATCAGCGCCAGCGGTGAGTTCACCATGAACGCCGCCGCGATCATCGACACGTCTCACTATTGCCTCAATAGCTCGACGACCGAAGCCAGTGCCGAAGGGTTCCTGGCGCAAATCGCCAAGCACCTGTTCGACCCCGCCAACCAACGGATCGCCCTGATCAGCGGCGAGCGGCAGATCAGCTACGCCGAACTGGGATCGGGCGTGTCGCGTGTCATTGCGGCGTTCAAGGCCCGTGGCATCGGGCCGGGCCAAGTGGTCGCCATCTGCCTGCCACGCAGCCCGGAGCACACCATGCTGACCTTGGCCTCTGCATTGACGGGCGTGATCTGGGTGCCTATCGACGCCTCGGCGCCAGAAGAGCGTCGGCAGTATCTGTTGGAAAACTGCCGGCCAGATCTGGTGGTCATCAGCTCGGGCGAGACGGTCGGGCATGCCCAGGCCACGCCGAACGAGTTGCTGGCCGGGCCGCAAGCCAGTGCGCCAATATTGGATGATCGCTCAATGAGCGAAGCGCCGGCGTATTTCCTCTACACCTCGGGCACCACTGGCAAGCCCAAGTGCGTGGTGCTGTGCAACCGCGCCACGGCCAATGTCATCGGCAGCACCTTGTCACACTGGCGCGTGAGCCAGATCGACGTGTTCATGTCGGTAACCCCGCTGCACCACGACATGTCCGTATTCGATGTGCTCGGCTGCCTGACGGCCGGCGCCACTCTGGTACTGCCTGGCGTCGGCGAGGAAAAGGATGCGGTGCGTTGGAATCAGTTGATCGCCAGGCACCGTGTGACGCTGTGGTGTTCCGTACCGGCTATTCTGGAAATGCTGCTGTCGTGCCGTGGCGAACATGACTTGGCCAGCCTGCGCCTGATCGCCCAGGGCGGCGACTACATCAAGCCGGGCGTGATCGCCGAGTTGCGCGGGCTGCTGCCATCGTCCCGCCTGATTTCCCTGGGCGGGCCGACAGAAACCACGATCTGGAGCATCTGGCACGACATCACTGCCGATGACCAGCTGCAAATTCCCTACGGGCGACCGTTACCGGGCAACCGCTATCTGGTTCTCGACGCCCAGGGAGCGCATTGCCCAGCAGGCGTTGTCGGCCGCATTCATACGGCAGGCGTCAACCTGGCCCTGGGCTACCTGGAAAACGGCGCGCTGGCACAAACCGAATTCATCAGTGTCATCGATGAGCACGGCCGGGCCGTACGTGCATTTCGTACCGGTGACTGCGGGCGCTATCGCCATGACGGCACGTTGATGTTCGACAGCCGCGTGAATGGCTACGTGAAGGTGCGCGGCGTGCGCGTGTCGCTGCCCGACATCGAGATCGAGCTGATCAAGCATCCTGCGGTCAGGCACGTGCTGGTGGTGGACTACGGCGAACAGCGCCAGGGCGAGGTCAACATCGGTGCGCTGTACGTGAGTGCCGAAGACGCCGCACCCTTGACCGCCGCCGCGTTGCGCCAGTTCGCCCGCGAGCACTTACCGCAATCCCATGTGCCCACGCAATTCCAGGCGGTGGAGGTGCTGCCGTTGTCGCAAAACGGCAAGCCTGATCGCCCGCGTGCCCGCAGCTTGTTGCTGGAGCCTGCCGAAGAGGTCGTTGAAACGCAGGGCAACAAGGTCTTGGCGATCTACCTGAGTGTGTTGGGCAGGCCGCCGCAGGACGGCGCCAATGCTTCGGTCGACTTCATCAGTCTGGGTCTGCGGCCCCAGCATTTGAAAGCCATCGCTGCCCGGTTCCAAGAGGAACTTGCCGTGACGCTTTCCCCCGGACAATTACTGCGTTGCCGTAACGCACAAGATGTCGAGCGATTGCTCGCCTGCGCATAACCACATAGCAATACCCAGGGAGACAGATTGGATGACGGATTTACCCACTGTAGATATCGCCGGTGTAGGCATCGGGCCCTTTAACCTCGGGTTGGCCGCTTTATTGTCCAAACATTCCGGCGTGACCAGCCTTTTCCTGGATCGCAAAGCTGAATTTCGTTGGCATGAAGGGTTGCTCTTGCCGGGCACCACGTTGCAGGTGCCGTTTCTGGCGGACCTGGTGACGATGGCCGACCCGACCCACGAACTGAGCTATCTGAATTACCTGCACCAGCACGATCGCCTGTACCAATTCTATTACTACGAGAACTTCCAGGTGCCGCGCCGCGAGTACGACCACTATTGTCGTTGGGCTTCGCAGCAGTTGCCGACGTGCCACTTCGGCGAGGATATCTGTGATGTGACTTACGACGCGGGAGCCGGGAAATTCCTGATTGAAAGCCAGTCCGTGTCAGGCTTCAAGCGCTACTATTCCAGCCGAAACCTGGCGGTAGGCATCGGCACCACACCGATATTACCGCAATGGGCTCAGGTGAAAAGTACGGTACCCATCATGCATTCGGCGGAGTTTGGCAAGCGCCAGGCGCAGTTGTCGGAATGTCGGCGTGTCACCGTGATTGGCTCTGGCCAGAGTGCCGCCGAGTGCGTGCTCGCATTGTTCAATGAGCTGACCCCCGAGCGGATTGCCGCAGGCGCCTCGATCTGCTGGATCACTCGTTCGGCGGGTTTCCATCCCATGGAATACTCCAAGCTGGGGCAGGAGTGCTTTACGCCGTCCTACATGGAGTACTTCCACAGCCTCCCGCGTGAGCGCCGTCGTGAGGTCGTGGCCAAGCAGGGCTTGTTGTACAAGGGCATCAGTTTTTCCACTATCGCCGCTATCTACGACTTGATCTATGAGCGCTCCATTGGCGGCAGTGATCCGGGTCTGACGTTGCTGTCGAACTGTGAAGTCGAGACGGTCGAGGATGTCGCCGGTACGCTGCGTATTGCCTATCGGCATCGTGAACTGGGCCAGACCAGCAGCCTGGAGGCGGACGCGATTGTGGCCGCGACGGGCTACGGGCATGCCTGGCCGCAGTGGTTTGAGCGGCTCAAAGGCACGGTGCTGGAAACCGATGAGTACGGTGACTGCCTTGTGGAGGATGACTTCACCGCACGTCGCTGTGATGACGGGGCAGGGCGTATCTTTGTGCAGAACGCCGAGATCTTCCAGCATGGCGTGGGCTCGCCGGACCTGGGCGTTGCCGCGATTCGTAATGCGAGTATTGCCAATCAACTGCTCGGCCGTCCGCACTACCGCCTGCCCAAGCGCTCGTCGTTCCAGCGTTATGGCATGCATGAGGTTTAGTGCGTGAAAGGCAGGGCCTTGGTGTTACCAAGGCCCTGTTGAAGGTCAGACGCGGATGTGGTCCAGGGTGATGCCGTCGGCGCCAGGTGTCGCGAACAGCGCGAACATCTGCTCGATCGTAGCGCTCATGCGGGTCATCTGCGCTGCGCTGTAGCGATCCGAACGGTAGGTAATCACTAGGCGCAATGCGCGCTTGCCGTCGAGCGTGTTTTCCATGATCTCGAACTGAATACCGAACATCGACTGGTTCTTGTCCGGGTCAATCTGGCGGTAGCGGATCGCGCCGTTATCCGGTGTGCTCAGGGCGCCGTTCAAGGCGTTGTTGGCGTGAATCTGGATGTACACGTCGAACAGCAGTCCATCCGCTGGCGTCATGCCCAGGGCCTGTTGAATCTGCTCCATCGGCACATCGGCGTAGGCCATCGAATCGTTGATCAAGCGGCTGACGTTTTCAATCATGGCGCCGACGGCTTGCCGGGAATCGAATTGCACGCGGTGCGCGACCATGGTGGTGAAGTAGCCGACCGTGTCGTAATACGCGGGATCTGTGCGACCGGAAGCCGACGTGCCCACTACCAGGTCTTTCAAATCCCCGAGCTTGTGCAGGGAGAGCACGATTGCCGAATAGACCACGCCGAACAGTGAAGCGTTGTTCTGCCGGGCGAAGGCGTACAGGTGGTCGGTCGTGCCTTGGGTGGGCTTGATCTCAAACCACTGGGCCTTGGTCGATACCTGTGCGGGCTGTGCCTCGGAGGAGGGTAGCGTTAGGCCACGGGTGGCATCGCGCAGCATGCTGGTCCAGTAGTCGAGGTGCTTCTGGTTGATCCCGGCAGCTTGCTGGCGCACGGCGAATTCATGGAAGGACGGTGCCGGGCTTTTCCAGACGGGCGCTTTGTCGGCCGCACGGGCCAGGTAAGCCTGGGCCAGTTCTTCCATCATCACGTTGAGCGACCATTCATCAATGGCCATGTGATGGACGAGCAGCGACAAGGTTTGGCGTTGATGTTGCGCGTCCTGAATGAAGCGCACCCGCAGGGGCAACTCGCGGGTCAGATCGAACTGATAGGTGGCTTCGCTTTGCAGGGTGGCACCCTGGCTTTCGCGGCTCGGCCAGAACCACTTGAACTGCGGTAGCTGCGAGGTTGGCACGATTTGCTGGTATGCCTCACCACTCTCGAAGTGGAAGGTGCTACGCAGGCTGGCATGGCGCTCAAGCAGGTCATGGAATGCCTGCTCCAACAGCGCTTCGTCCACCGTGTCGAGAAACTCCATGGCAAACGGCAGGTTGAAGATCGTGCCGAATTCGAAGGCGGCGTAAGCGCGTCCGAGGGATGCCTGGGCCAGTGCAAACGGTGCTTTTTGTACGTCTTGCGGCGAGCAGGTGGCGGTCGTTGGTGCAGCGTTTCTCGCGATGACCTGGGCGCGTGCCGCCAAGGCGGTTGCCGAGGGTGCGCTGAAGAAATCGTTGAACTGGACTTCGATGCCGTGGCTGCTCAACAGCTTGCCGATGATGCGGGTGGCCAGCAGCGAGTGGCCGCCAAAGTCGAAGAAGTCATCCGTCGCCAGCATGCCCGGTTCCGCCAGGGCTTCTCGGAACTCGGCGAGGATAATGGCTGCAACTTCAGGTGTTTCGGTTTGGGCGGCGTTCTCGCCGATGTCCGCATGGCGGTGCAGCCAAGGCAGTGGCGCATCAGGAGTGTGCATGATCTTGCGGTACAGGTCGTTTGCCTGGCAGGTCTGGTCAAGAATCGGGTGAAGGACCAGCGCCAGGATGGGCGCATCCGGCGTTTGCATAATCAGCGCCTTGAACGGCGGCTGATGCTCAGCGTCCCACGGCGCGGCTTGTTCGGGGAGCAGGTAGTGGCTGGCGTCACCGGTCACCTGAATGCGCTCGATGCACGCTTGCCAGTCGCGCGCCTGGACCTTGTCGACTTCGCCGTCATCGTTGAACTGGTAGCGGGCATTCAGCTCGGGGATTGATTCGATCACCGCCTGGAGTGCTGACTCCAGTCTTGCGGAATCGGCATCCGCGTCGAGTTTCCAGGCACTCAAGTGCTTGAGAATGCGATCAGGATATTGCTGCTGCAAAAGCCAGATATGCGCTTCGTAATCGGTGGCAGACCGTTTCAAAAACGTATCTGGAGTGAGTTCCATCATGGAAGTTTCCCGCCTTATCAAACTGAACAGTAAGAAGTAGAGATGGCACCAAGTGCCGACAGACCCATCCTCGGTCTGGTGTAACGCCTGGGAACCCGGGCGTCAGAGGACGTGCAATCCGGTTGCGTTGCAGGAGCTTTATGAACACCGTATGATCGCAAATAATAATCATACATATTCGCATTAGTCAAAAGCTGATCGCGGGTGGATTCGTCTCAGGAGAGGTGTTGTGAACAACGGAGCGTTTGCGTCCAAACAGCAATTCGAAAGGCTGTATGTCGACCATCACCGCTGGCTGTGCAGCCTGCTGCGGCGCAGGCTGGGCAATTCGGCGGACGCTGCGGATCTGGCCCACGATATCTATCTCAACCTCATCAAGAAGGGCTGCGTGCCTTCGATTGAAGACTCGCGCTGCCACCTGACCCAGATCGCCAAAGGCATGGTGATTGACCTGTATCGTCGCCGTCACCGCGAAGCCTGCCACCTGGAATCCCTGATGCAGCAGGCCGAACCGCTGGTGCCGTCGGAAGAGGTGCGGGCGCTGGCCACCGAGGCGCTGGTGCAAATCGATGACGCGCTGCATGCCAAACCGCCCAAGGCCCGCGAAGCACTGTTGCTGTGCAAGCTGCATGGCATGGGCCATCGGGACATCGCCGCCGAATTGAAAGTGTCGGTGTCCTCTGTCGAAAAATACATCGCGGCGGGCCTGCGGGCCTGTCATCCCTTCGCATCGGCGACCGGGCCGTGAACAATTAAATCCGCAGCGCCATTGAGGGTTTTGCCGCGTTGTTCGGAATACACGGTATGCACCGTGCAAAACGCTCAAACGCAAAGGACGCCAGGCACGCCACACGGTGGCCGGCAGTGGTTATTCAGGAGAGCTCATGAGCGTTAAAGACACACCCGTCGGTTCGGTATCCCAAGTATTACGCCCTATTCGTGGGCGGCTGATACTCGCCGCGGTACTGGCCGCTCTTGGGACCATGCTGACCATGGTGCCCCTGGCTGGCATCGCCCACATTGCGCAACTGGCCATGAGTGAAGCAGCCAGTTGGGTCCAGCTGCAAGGCCCAGTCTGGCAAGTGGTGGGTGTCAGTCTGGCCTGCCTGTTCCTCGGCATGACCTTGATTTCGCTGGGGGAGATGGTCGCCCACCTGGCCGACAATCACATCACCGGCCACCTGCGCCAGGCCATCACCCGTCGGTTGGCCAGGGTGCCGCTGGGTTGGTTCACCAGTCGTGCTTCGGGTGAGGTCAAGCAGGCGATGCAGGATGACATCGGCACCTTGCACAGCTTGACGGCGCACTTTTTCACCACCCTCGGCCGTACGCTTGGGGCTGTGAGCATCGCTATCCTTTACCTGTTTGCCATGGACTGGCGCATGGCGATTGTCTCGCTGTTGCCATTCCCGCTGTTTTTCCTGTTTTTCACCCGCGCCACCAAGGCCAGTGGGGCGAACATGCAAGCATTCGGCGCCGGCATGATGCGCATCAACAATGCCGTGGTCGAGTTCGTCAACGGCATTCCCGTGGTCAAGGCATTTGGCGCCGAGGGCAAGGCCCATGGCAGCTACCGGGGTGCGGTGGATGCCTTTGCTGCTGCGTTTACCGACTTCACCCGGCCACTGGTCAGTGCAATGGCCAACGCCCACGCCATGATCACGCCCGTGGCGGTACTCGGCGTGGTGCTGGCCTTCGGTACGCTGGGGGTGAGCCAGGGCTGGCTGGCCCCGGTAGACATCCTGCCGTTTGCCCTGGTTGCCCCGGGCATCTGCGCGCCGCTGTTGCTCCTGAGCTATATCACCCACGACCTGAACAACGCGACCGCCGCCGCCCAACGCGTGCAGACCCTGCTACAAACCCCTGTGCTCGAAACCCTGCCAAGCACGTCAGCACAATTGCCTGCAAACGCTGAAATTCGCGTCGAACACCTGAGCTACCACTATAACGACGAATCCCCGGTGCTCCAGGACCTGAGCTTCACCCTCAAGCCGGGCACCGTGACCGCCATTGTCGGCGCATCAGGTTCCGGCAAGTCGACCCTGGCCCGCCTGCTGCTGCGTTTTTTCGACCCTACCGAAGGGCGTATCACCTTGGGTGGTGTCGACCTGCGCCACATCGAGAGCACCCAGTTGTACCGGCGCATCGGTTTCGTGTTGCAGGAAGTACGCCTGATTCACGCCAGCCTGCGCGACAACATCGCCCTGGGCCGTCCCTCGGCCAGCCAGCAGGAAATCGAGGCCGCCGCGCGTATCGCGAACATCCACGAACGCATCCTGGACCTGCCACGGGGCTATGACTCGGTGATCGGTGAAGATGTACAGCTCTCCGGCGGTGAGTTGCAGCGCGTCAGCATCGCCCGCGCCGTGTTGCTCGACCCACCCGTGTTGGTACTGGATGAAGCCACGGCGGCAGCCGATGCCGAGAATGAGGTGAAGCTGCAACAAGCGCTGTCGCGATTCGCCCAGGGTCGCACCCTCATGGTGATCGCTCACCGGCTCGACACGGTGATGCACGCCGACCAGATCATCCTGATCGACAACGGCATCCTCTGCGAGCAAGGCACCCACGCCGAGTTGCTCGCACGCAAAGGCCGCTACGCCAGGCTGTGGGCGTTGGGCGGTTATGAACAGGCCAAGGAACAGGCGGTGTCGTCATGCTGAAAACCTTTATTCAACTGCTCGGCGAAGACGCTTCGGTCCTGCGCCGCTATCTGGCGATGGCCCTGGTCTATGGCCTGCTCTGCGGGGTGACGATTGTCATGCTGGTGCCGATCCTCACCCACCTGTTGGGTGGTGATACCTACGCCGCCGCGCAATGGCTGATCGCGCTGGTCATTGGTGTGGTTGCGTGCTGGGCGCTGCGGCGCAGCGTGGAAAAAGCCGGCATCCGCGTTGGCATCGCCGTGCTCCAGCGCGGCCGTCACCGCCTTGGCGACCATGTGGCGCAGTTGCCCGTAGGCTGGTTCAGCGCGCAAAACACGGCGCGGCTCAGCCATCTGGCGACCTCGGGCATGATGGAACTGGCGCAGTTGCCCGCACACGTGTTCACGCCACTGTTGACCGGTGTGGTTACGCCGGTGGTGATTCTTATCGCGCTGTTCAGCCTGCACTGGCAAATGGGACTGGTTGCCCTGGCGACCCTGCCGGTGCTGCTGGGCGTGTTCGTGTTGACTGCACGGTTGGGGCAGCGAGCCGACCACGACTTCCAGCACAACGCCGCTCTGACCAGCCAGCGGATGGTCGAGTTCGCCCAGGCGCAGTCGGTATTGCGTGCCTTCAATGGCGAGGACGGCGGTACACAGTTCCTCGAACAGGCCATCGGTCGCCAGCAGCAGGCTGCCAAGCATCTGATCCACGTATCGGCGATGTCAGTGGTGTTCAATGCGTGGGCGGTGCAGGCCGGTTTTGCTGCGCTGCTGGTGGCTGCCACTCTGTGGCTGGGCGACCTGCTGGGCGCCGGTCTGGAAGTGGGCTCGGTCATCGCCGTGATGATTACGCTATTGCTGGTCAGCCGCTTCATCGACCCGCTGCTGGAAGTGGCCGGCTACAGCGAAGTGCTGCGCGGTGCCCGTGGCCAGTTGGGCGCCGTGCGCGAGATTTTTGCAGTCAAGCCACTGCCACAGCCACAGGCACCCGAGGCGCCTCTCGATAGCTCCGTCGAGCTGTGCAACGTCAGCTTCGCTTATGCCGAGGGCCAGCCCGACGTGCTGCGCGATGTCAGCCTGCGCATCGAACCGGGCAGTATGACCGCACTGGTGGGCGCTTCCGGCTCGGGCAAGACCACATTGGTGCGCTTGATCGCACGCTTCTTCGATGTGACCCAGGGCAGCGTGATCGTCGGCGGCGTGGATGTGCGCCAGATGTCCGGTGAGCAACTGGCCGGCCAGATCAGCCAGATCTTCCAGGATGCCTACCTGTTCCAGGGCAGCATTGCCGACAACATCCGTATCGGCAAACCAGCGGCCAGTGACGCCGAAGTGATGGAGGCGGCGCGACAAGCCGGCGTGCTGGAAATCATCGAGCGACTGCCCCAGGGCCTGGACACGCCGGTGGGCGAGGGCGGGACCCGGTTGTCCGGTGGCGAACGCCAACGGATCTCCATCGCCCGTGCGCTGATCAAGGATGCACCGATACTGCTCGTCGACGAAGCCACCGCCGCCCTCGATGCCGAGAACCAGGCCGCCATCGCCGAAGCGCTGGCACGGCTGCGTGGCAAACGTACGCTGATCGTTATCGCGCACCAGCTTTCGACCGTGGTCATGGCCGACCAGATCCTGGTGCTTGATCAAGGTCAACTCAGCGAACAAGGTTCCCATGCCGAATTGAGCGCCAAGCCTGGGCTGTATGCCCACTTTCTCGCACAGCGCAGGGCGGCAAAAGGCTGGCGGATCGCGGGTGAGGACGCTTCTTGAGTCGTGCAGCGTTAGCCGTCCTGTTTGTAGTGCTGTGCGGCCTGTCGCTGACGGTGGGGGTCAAACAGGTGTCGTGGGTCGAGCTGCTGAGCTTTTCCGATGATGCCTGGCTGACCTTCACCGCCAGCCGGCTGCCACGCCTGGCCGCTCTGATCCTCACCGGGGTCGGGTTGGCCGTGTGCGGGGTGATCCTGCAGCAGATCGTGCGTAACCGCTTCGTCGAGCCCGGTACTTCCGGTGGGTTGGATGCCGCCAAGCTGGGCATCCTGATTTCCCTGACGGTAGCTCCGGGAGCCGGTGCCGCCGGTAGAATGCTGTTCGCCTTGGCCTTTTGCTTTGCCGCCAGCCTGATCTATGTCGCGATCATCCGGCGCATCCAGTTCAAGAACACCGTGATGGTGCCGGTGATCGGCTTGATGTACGGCAGCGTGCTGAGCGCCATTGCCGAGTTCTACGCCTACCGCCACAACATCCTGCAGAGCATGCAGGGTTGGATGCTCGGCGATTTCTCGAAGATCGTGCAGGGCAATTACGAGATCATCTACCTGATTCTGCCCATTGTCGTGCTGACCTACCTGTATGCCCATCGTTTCACCGTACTGGGCATGGGCGAGGGTATGGCCAGCAGCCTGGGCCTGAACTACGCCGCCAACGCGGCGCTGGGCTTGATGTTGGTGGCCGTCACCGTCTCCGCCACGGTGATTACCGTGGGCGCGATTCCTTTCGTCGGGTTGGTGATTCCCAATCTAGTGGCCCTGCACTACGGTGAAAACCTGGAGCGCACGCTGCCCATCGTCGCCCTGTGCGGTGCCTCGTTGCTGTTGGCCTGCGACATCCTCGGCCGCCTGCTGATCTACCCCTTCGAAGTGCCGATCGGTCTGACTGCCGGCTGCATTGGCGGTGTGGTGTTCCTGGTGCTGCTGATCCGGAAGTACACATGAGACACATGGCTACCCGTTATGGCCTTTGGCTGCTGGTCCTGTTGCTGGCCCTTGGGTTCCTGTTGCTGGGCTCGGGCCTGGATTTCGATTACGTCATTCCCAAGCGGCTTACCCGCCTGGCCGCAATGGGCATTGCCGGCGTGTGCATTGCGTATTCGTCGGTGATTTTCCAGACCATCGCCGGCAACCGCATCCTCACGCCAGCCATGATGGGCTATGAGGCGATCTACCTGTTGTTCCAGGCGTTGCTGATTCTGGTGCTGGGCACCCAGAGCCTGGTGCTGCTGGGGCGTGACGGCAACGTGCTGTTATCGGTGCTGTTGATGCTCGGCTATTCGTGGCTCATCCATCGTTGGCTGTTCCGCGACGGCAGTCACAACGTGTACCTGCTGTTGCTGCTGGGGTTGGTGTTGAGCATGGTGATGGGCACCTTCACCCAATTCATCCAGTTGAAGATCAGCCCCGGGGAGTTCTCGATTTTCCAGGGATTCAACTACGCCTCTTTCAACAAAGCGCAACCGGGGCAGGTGATCTATTCGGGCGTATTGGTGGCGGTGGTGTGTTTGATCGCCCAGCGCACGTTGCCGGTGCTCGATGTCCTGGCCCTGGGACGTGACCAAGCGATTTCCCTGGGGGTCGACTACCCACGCAGCGTGCGCCTGCAACTGGCACTGATCGCCATTCTGGTGGCGGTATCCGCCAGCCTGGTGGGGCCGACCGCGTTCATGGGCGTGTTCGTCGCCAACATCGCCTATGCCCTGGCCCGCACCACGCGGCACCGGGTCACCTTGCCCCTAGGCTGTGCGATTGCTATTGGCATTTTCATCATCGCTCAGTATCTGGTAGAGCAATGGTTCAACTACAACACCTCGGTGAGCATTCTCATCAACCTGGTGTGCGGTGTGTATTTCCTCGCGCTGATGATCCGAACCCGAGGCACGGCATGATCTCTCTCCAACACGTATACAAAACCTATGGCGCCAAGCATGTGCTGAGTGACGTCAGCGTGCAGTTCCCACCGGGGCAAGTGACCTCATTGATCGGCCCCAACGGGGCGGGCAAATCCACCTTATTGATGTTGATCGCCCGTCTGTTGACGCCTACCCGTGGCGACGTACTGATGGGCGGCCGCAGCATCGCCGACGTACCGGTACGCGACTATGCCAAGCGCGTCGCCACCTTGCGTCAGTCGCCGGATTTCAACCTGCGCCTGACCGTCGAAGAGCTGGTGGCCTTCGGGCGTTTCCCCTACAGCCGAGGCGCGCTCACCACCCAGGACCGGGTGGTGATCGACGAGGCCATCGAGTTCCTTTCACTGCAACCGCTGCGCCTTTGCTACATCGACGAGCTCAGCGGCGGGCAGCGGCAGATGGCGTTCCTGGCAATGACCATCGCCCAGCAAACCGATTACCTGCTGCTGGATGAGCCGCTCAATAACCTCGACATGAAACACGGTGTTCAAATCATGCGCGCCTTGCGCCGCTTGTGTGATGAGCAAGGTCGCACGGTGATCCTGGTGGTGCATGACATCAACTTCGCGGCCAATTATTCCGACCATATCGTGGCGATGAAAGGCGGCGCCATCCACCGTCACGGCCCAGTCGACCAGGTAGTGACTGAGGCCAACCTGCGCGAGCTGTTCGACTTGGATTTCGAGATTCTGCACAGCCAACAAGGCTTCGTTTGCAACTACTTCAACCCATCACCTTCAAGGGAACTGACATGAGCACTGATCACACGAACAGATTGCGCGCGCTGCTGCTGACGATGGCCGTGGCGGCCGGGTTGCAGGGGTGTGACAAACCGGCGCCAGAGGCCAAGGCCCCGGTTGCGGCGCAGGCGGCCTATGCGCCGATCACCATCGAGCATCCGCTGGGCACCACCGTGGTCACTCAGTTGCCCCAGCGTGTAGTGGCCTTCGACATGAGCGAGCTCGACACCCTGGATCAACTCGGTGCCCCGGTGGTCGGCATCGCCAAGGACTACGTCACCAGCTTCCTCACTCGCTACCGTGACGACACGAATGTCGCGGATGTGGGATCGACCATCCAGCCCAACCTGGAACGCCTGCATGCGCTCAAGCCCGACCTGATCCTGATCTCTCCGCTCCAGGCCCAAAGCTATAAGGAACTCAGCCAGATCGCTCCAACCGTGTACGACGACGTGGACCTGACCAACAAAAAAGGCAATCTCATCGAGACCGCCAAGGCCCATTTGACCCTGCTGGGGCGCATCCTCGACAAGCCGGAACTCGCCCGCCAGAAAGTCGCTGAAATGGATGCCAAGGTCGAGCAGACCCGCCAAGTCACTGCCGGTCGCCCCGAGAAGGCCTTGATCGTGCTGCATAACAACGGTGCCTTCACCTCTTACGGCGTGAAATCGCGCTACGGTTTTGTGTTCGATACCCTGGGCGTTAAACCGGCCAGCACCGACATCGAGGCCGGCTTGCATGGTCAGCCGATTTCCAATGAGTTCATTCAGCAGGCCGACCCGGACATTCTGTACGTCATCGACCGTACGGCAGTGATGGAGCACCGCCCGGCCCTCGACCTCAAGAGCCTGGATAACCCACTGTTGCGCAAGACCAAGGCATGGAACAACGGCCGGGTGATCTTCGTCGACGCCCAGACCTGGTACCTGTGCACGGCCAGTGTGACCTGCCTTAACCGCATGGCGGACGAGGTGGTCGAAGGCTACAAAGGCTGATCCAGACACGCGTTCGTGGTACCCAAAGCCGCTGCCATTCAGGTTGCGGCTTTTTATTGTGAATATTTATCATTTAGATTGAGGGTTTGTGGTTCTGGTACGGAAATCTAGTGAATGCACTTCAATACTTCGCATCGAAAGGAATCCAGCATGTCGGAACACGGCCGCCCAACTCGCGCCCACCCTGATTTATCCCAGGCCACACCGCGTACTTTCCCGTTTACCTTGAACCGCACGTACTCCGCCGTGCAGATCGCCTTGCTGCTCGGTTTGAGCGGCGGCTCGCTGGCAGTGTCGGCGGCGCCTGAACCGGAGCCGGCCACCCAGGTCCGGGCCGAAGCGGAAAAGAACAGCCTGGTGCTGTCGGAAACCACCATCGAGGGCGAGCGGCTCGCCACAGATGACCTGCCACCTGCGTATGCGGGTGGGCAGGTCGCCACGGGCGGCCGTATCGGGTTGCTGGGCAACAAGGACTTCATGGAAACACCGTTCAACGCCATCAGCTACACCGATGAATTCGTGCGCAACCACCAGGCCAAGGACATCGGCTCGGTGATCGGTGCCACTGACCCGTCGGTCAACGTGCCGTCCAAGCGGGCCATCCTCGAAACCTTCTTCATCCGGGGCTTCAACACCAGCGCCAACGACATCACCTTCAACGGCCTGGCCGGCATGGCGCCGAACCTGCGCGGTTCGACCGAACTGGCCGAACGCATCGAAGTGCTCAAGGGGCCGTCTGCGCTGCTCAACGGCATGCCGCCCGATAGCAGCGTCGCCGGTAGCATCAACATGGTGCCCAAACGCGCCGCCGACGAACCGCTGACGCGGATCACCACCAGTTACGAATCCAACGGTCTGTACGGCGCCCACGCTGACGTGGGTCGACGTTTTGGCGAGCAGAACCAGTTCGGTATTCGCTACAACGGCGTGTACCGCGATGGCGATACCAACGTGGACGACCAGCAGCAAAAGATGCAACTCAACGCCCTGGGCCTGGACTGGCGCACTGAGCGCGTACGCCTGTCCCTGGACGCTTACAAGCAGCGCGAGCGCCTGGATGGCGCCAACTATTTCGGCATTTTCGGCATCTCACCGACGGTCAATAAAGTGCCCAGCCCGAAGAAGGGCAACAACTCCCTGGCGCCGGACTGGGCCTATACCATCAACGACACCGAAACCGTGTTGATCCGTGGCGAGGCCGACCTGAATGACTCGCTCACCGCCTTTGCCGCTTATGGCCAGCGCGACGGTGGCCGCAATGCCCTGATGACCCGTGACACGCTGATCAACAACTCAGGGGACATCAACGTGCTGGCTTATCGCTCGGACGGGCAGGGCACGCAGAAATCCGGTGAAGCCGGCCTCAAGGGCACTTTCGACACAGGCCCGGTAGGCCACGCCTGGTCCTTGGCAGCCACCCAGTACAAATCGGAGATGAGCTACAAGGACTTGATGATCCCCAACTATGTGGTCACCAACTACGACAACATCGACTTCGGCCCAACACCGCCTCTGGGCAAATACGGCGCCGTCACCTCCCGCAGCGAAGCCAAGCTGAGAAGCTTTGCGTTCCTCGACACGCTGTCGTTCCTCGATGGCCGCGTGCAATGGACCGTTGGCTGGCGCAACCAGACCGTGGAAAGCGCCAGCCTGACGCCGGCTCGGGTCAAGACGTCCCGTTACAGCGACAGCAAGGTGTCGCCGGCGACGGCGTTGCTGGTCAAGGTCACCGACGATGTTTCGCTCTATGCCAACTACATCGAAGGTTTGTCCCAAGGGGGCACGGCACCCACCAGCGCCGCCAACTCGGGGGAAATCCTCAGCCCTTACCAGACCAAGCAGTATGAGGTCGGCGCCAAGTTCGACCTGGGCACCTTCGCCACTACGCTGGCCGTGTTCCAGATTGAAAAACCGAGCGCCTACACCGACCCCGTCACCAATATTTACGCCACCAACGGCGAGCAGCGTAACCGTGGCGTGGAATGGAGTTTCTTCGGTGAAGCCCAACCCGGCCTGCGCCTGATGGGCGGCGCGTCCTATACCCAGGCTGAGCTGACCAAGGCGTTGGTCAAATCCAACGAAGGCAACCAAGTGACCGGCGTACCGAAGATCATCGCCAAACTGGGCGCCGAATACGACCTGGAGATGGTGCCGGGGCTGACCCTGACCGCCAACACCAACTACGTTGGCAGCCGCTACGTCACCGACGACCATCGTATGGAACTGCCGTCCTACACTGTGTTTGATGTGGGCGGCCGTTACACCACCAAGGTCATGTCCAAGCCAGTGACCTTGCGCGCCAATGTCGAGAACGTAGCTAACCGCGCTTACTGGATCGGTTCGTACAACGGTGGCGACGGCAGCGGATTGTCCGGTGGCCTGGGTACGCCACGTACGCTACAACTGTCGGCCTCGGTGGATTTCTGACTACGGGCCAACAGGCGGGGGAGCGCTCTCCCGCCTGATCGCTTAGAGCGACATTCGCCGCGATCTACCGCTCAGTGGCACTACGCTAAATGATGGCAGGCAGAAATGATCAGCCAAACAGTCTGCCCGACGAAATCTAAAGACTCTCAGGATCGCCAAAAAACATCTGAATCCGCGAACGCAACCAGCGTTCCCCAGGGTCGTTGTCCTGGGCGCCGCGCCAGGCCATGTGCAGTTCGAAGCTTTGCACGTCCAGCGGTGGATCTTCGGCGCGCACGCCGCCAGCCGCGGTGAGGGCTTCGGCGGTGTAGTCGGGGACAGTGGCGATGATGTCGGTGCCCGCCAGTAGGGTGCTCAGGCCATTGAACTGCGGTACGGCCAGCACTACGTGGCGCTTGCGGCCCATTTTTTCCAGTTCGGTGTCGATAAACCCGCTCAGGTCACCGGCGAATGACACCAGGGCATGGGGTCGCTCGCAGAAGTCGTCCAGGCTCAGTGCGCCGGGCATGGTGTCGGCGCGCAGCAGTTTGGGTCTGCTGCGGCGCAATACCTTGCGTTTGGCGTTGGCGGGCAGATCGCTGGTGTAGCTTACTCCCACCGAGATTTCACCGGAGGCCAGCAGCGGTGGCATCAGGATGTAGTTGACCCGCCGCACCACCAGGACGATACCTGGCGCTTCAGCACGCAAACGCTTGAGCAGCAGGGGCAGCAGGGCGAACTCGACATCGTCCGACAGGCCGATCCGAAACACCGAGGTACTGGTTGCCGGGTTGAACTCGGAAGCACGGCTGACTGCCGTTGAAATCGAATCCAGGGCAGGCGACAGCAGGGCGAAAATCTCGATCGCCCGGGCTGTGGGTTCCATGCTGCGACCGGTACGTACGAAAAGCGGGTCGTCGAACAAGTTGCGCAGGCGTGACAGTGCTGCGCTGATGGCCGGCTGCCCGAGAAAAAGCTTCTCGGCGGCGCGGGTCACACTGCGCTCATGCATCAAGGTTTCAAAGACGATCAGCAAATTCAGATCGACGCGACGCAAGTCGTTACGGTTCATCAGGCAGGCTTCGCTGGGGGGCAACAGGTAGTGAAGTAACGGATCTTACTGGCAAAATTGATTTTTCGTCACTCGGTAGATTTTCTTTCTTGCTGACGGATGGTTGGCTTCTCATCTGTTTACTGCGGTTTCGTTGGCTTTTATCGACCACTCTGGCTTCCAATCTGTCGGCGGATCAATGTCAGGCATGTCGACTATTAATGCTGTCTGTTAGTCTTGCGCACAAAGCCCGGATAAAGTCCTGTGGTATTAGCGATTAATTAGGCGAGGTTTGTAATGTCGCGCACGATCCGTTTTCACAAGTTTGGCCCGGCCGAGGTGCTCAAGTGCGAAGAGCACGAAGTCGCCGCGCCTGCGCCTGGCGAAGTGCAGGTCCGTGTCCAGGCTATTGGCATCAGTTGGTATGACGTGCTGTGGCGCCAGAACCTGGCTCCCAGCCAGGCTCGTTTGCCTGCCGGTATCGGCCATGAAATGGCAGGTATTGTTACCGCCGTCGGTGCGGGTGTGGATGACCTGGCGATTGGCGACAAGGTCGCCAGCTTTCCCGGTCAAAGTGCCAACGATTACCCAACGTACGGCGAGCTGATCCTGATGCCGCGCTCCACGCTGACCCGCTACCCGGATGTGTTGTCTGCGGTTGAAGCCAGCGTGCATTACACCCCTCTGCTGATTGCCTACTTTGCGTATGTCGATCTGGCACAGGTCAAGCCTGGGCAAGCAGTGTTGATTACCGATGCCAGCCATTGTGCCGGGCCATCGTTTGTACAGTTGGGCAAAGCCCTGGGCCTGAAGGTGATTGCCGCGACCAAGGATGCAGCCGAGCGCGAATGCCTGCTGAGCCTGGGTGCCGATCATGTGATCGTCACCGAAGAGCAAGACCTGCTGATGCAGGTCAACAAGATCACCGACAACAAAGGCGTGGACGTTGTGCTGGATGGCCTGGGCGGTCCGCAAATGTCGGTGCTGGGTGATGTGCTGGCGCCCCGTGGCAGCCTGGTTCTGTATGGTTTGCAAGGCGGCAATCAAACGCGCTTCCCGGGTTGTGCGTGCTTCCAGAAGAACATCAAGTTTTTTGTGCATTGCATCGGCAATTTCACCGGCAAGCCGGAGTTGGGCATTAGCCAGGACGAAGAGGCCATGAAGCGCGCCCTGCGTGATATCAACCAGTTGACCGCTGACCGGGTGCTGACGCCACTGGAGATCAAGGTTTTCCCTTTTGAAGCCTATGTCGAAGCGCATCGCTACATGGATGACTGCCCGTGTCGTGGGCGAGTTGCGTTGCAACTGACCACGGCCTGAAGCCTGGCGGGTAACCGCCGCAGTTGCTCAAGCGATAAACACGCCCTGGAACATAATGTTCCGGGGCGTGTTTTTTTGTGCTCGCTGAAAGACTTTTTGCTGCCCCGTATTTACGAAATACATGTGTGAATTAATACACCTCAACGGAAGATCAATGTTTTTTTATGAATTCATAAAAATGTAATTCAAAACGTTATGTATTTTTTTGAATGTATTTTTGTAGGCGTATTCCTGTGCGTACGTACGCCAGGTCTGTTATGGGTCAAAGAGTTGAGGTAAGTGTGGGCGCGTCTAATCGGGCTGCTGATAATGCGGAAGTCGATCTGGAGGAATAATCCATGAACAACTTTCATGAGCAAGCCATGTGTTTTGTCTATCAGCAAGTATTGCAGCGCCTTCTTGGGTTTTTCAGCCGCCCCGAGCGCATTGCATTGCAGTTGTTGATTCAACGTTTATTGGTCGCGGCAGGAGGCGTGGAGCATATAGGGCGCTATCGGGTGATGGTTGTTCATGAAGGCGGCAAGGAGTGTGCTTATACATTGGCATTTTTGCGCGCCGCCTAGCTCAGTATCGCGGGGCGTTCGCCGCATACATTCATATTGCGCATTGCAATATTGCGCCAGCCGCGAATGACGGCCAATGTGATGGAGCGTATCCAGGCCCAATGCAGCGAGTTGTTTATTTATGACGATAGCCGTGTGGAACTGCTGCTGGTGGATGAGCAGGGCACTGCGCAATTGCATAAGCAGGTTGCGTTTGAAAGCCTCTCGTCGGTCATGGACCGAACGCAGGTACTGATGTCGGGCCATCTGACCCAGGGTGATGCAAGGGCCACATTCTTTTATGCCGATCTGTTGGCGCGGGCCAAGTTGTACCGGCGTGCCTGCGAGTGGGGGGTCAAGGTTGACGCGTTGATTGACCGTCGCCCTCCCGCCCACCTTGGGCAATATGTGCTGTGGATCCAACAGGTAGCCAGGCAGCACGGGCATGCGCCCTATGGCGAGCACCGCGAAGATTTTGAAGGTGCGGTCAAGTTGTGCAGCAAACTGGATGACGACTATAAACAGCAGTTGCAGCTGCCGACGGTGCCTAGCCGTGAAATCTCGGCCGTGGAAACGGATAATGATATAAATGTGATCAATGTATTTGATTGTCTCTGCCATGAAGTGGATGTTTTGCACTCTCAGGTGCTGATGTTTATTGAGGGGCCGTGGAATATAAAGACCCTGGATATTGAAGAGCCTCAAACCGCCGTAGTGTTGTTGGCCGCTCATGTGCACGGATTACGGGGAGCCTATCAACATGGAGTTGAATACAGCGTCGGAGTGGATGCTTTTTTGCGCCGCGCTTCGATTGAAAACAAATGCAATGAGCGATTTAAAGGGCAGCTGATAAAGCACTTGGGAACGGTGTTTAATACACCCAAAAGGATAAGCAAGTTGCACGGCGCTGCAACCCGGTATTTGCGTGAGTTGCACGGTGTCAGCGATGAGCAACTGGGCTGTTTGATATGTTCGCCCTTTGTGAATCAGGCGCGTGGCCTTGAACCTTTCCTGCAGAGTTGCTACCCCGAGAAGCTGCAATTCATTCACCGGTTTCGGCAGGTGTTGATAGACCACAATGCAGCATCCCAGGCTGATGTGAGTTGGCTGGAGTCCGTGAGCGGGCTGTCTCTGGCATCGCTGCAGGCGCTGTATCACATGCAAAAAATCGACTCCAGGCCAGGTAACTCTTTGATTGCCACGCTATGGGCCCACGATCCGAACAACAAGCCCTGGTGTGCAGCACCAGCAGGCCAGGTTTAGCCATATGAGCGCGCAGACGGGTACCCGCGACGCAAACCGCTCATCCAATAGGATTTGCCAGACCACGGAGCAAACTGCTATCTGTACGCATATCCAGTATCCAAAGCCAGTGGTTTGTTCTGTCAGTGATTTCCAATCCCCTTGAAGACCCGTTTTATTACCTTAAAAACTTCCAGCATGTGCTCGACTGGATTGCAGCCCGTTATGACGACGTATTAAGTGTCGACGAGCAGCGGTTTATCCAAGGTTTTGCTTTGCTGCCCGGTCCCTCGCAAGCGTTGTGGGTACGCATGGTGATGCGCAAGGGGGAGCACTTCAGGGCCAGCAAGCTCAATTACCCGGAAATCGGCGATACACCGCAGGCGGCAGCTCCCTTGCTGGCCTTGGGGTGGCTGGACGATCAGGCACCGCTGGCCCTGGCCGAGGTGTTCGAGGTGCTGCAAAAGCCTGAAATCATGGCCCGGTTCAGCGCAGATATTGCCCGGCCCAAGGCCAAAAAATCGGACTGGCTCGATGAGCTTGCCGCCACTTTCACCCAGCGTCAGAGTCTGGCCCAATGGCATCCCGCCCTGGCGGAGCCGCTTTACACGCTCAACCACCGGGCGCTATGCGATCGTCTGCGGCTGATGTTCTTTGGCAACCTTAGCCAGAGCTGGTCAGATCTGGTGTTGGCAGACCTGGGCCTGTTTACCTACGAGAAGGTCGACTTCAGCCATGAGTCCCGGGCGTTGCGTTGTCGCGCCGATATTGAGGGTTACTTGCACCTTTATGCCTGTCGCGAGCAATTTGAAGGCAGTGGCGATGTAGACGCTGTATTACAACAGGTACTCGACTACCAGGCGGATAACCGCTGGCTGCAGCGCCGTCGCGGGCGCTTGCTGTTTCAGTTGGGTCAGCATTTGGAGCGGGCAGGGGACTTGACCCGGGTGTTGCAGGTCTACCAACAAAGCCAGCACCCCGAAGCCCGTCAGCGCAGCATTCGCGTGCTTGAGCGTCAGCAACAATACCAACCGGCGTTGTCTCTGGCTGAGGCCGCCCAACAAGCGCCACTTACCGACGCCGAAGATCAGCACCTGCTGCGGATCATCCCGCGCCTACGGCGCAAGCTAGGGCTGCCAGCGCTTGCGGTGGCCAAGCCGAAAGCTCCCGAGCGGCTTGACTTGAGCCTGCCACGGGACGACGCCAGTTGCGTCGAGCTAATGGTTGTAGCGCATTTGCAGGCCCCCGAAGCGCCAGTGCATTACGTGGAAAATACCCTGATCAACGGGTTGTTCGGTCTGCTGTGCTGGCCCGCTATTTTTGCGCCGCTGCCGGGAGCGTTTTTCCACCCGTACCAGAGTGGCCCGGCGGACTTGCTTGAGGACGACTTCTATCAGCAGCGTGCCGCGCTGTTTGAAGATTGCCTGGCGCAATTGGATGACGAGCGTTACCTGGCGACCATCCGCGGGGCGTATACCGCCAAGTTCGGTGTGCAATCGTCCTTTGTCGCTTGGGGCTACTTGAGCGAAGACCTGCTCGAAGAAGCGCTGCTGTGCCTGCCGCCCGAGCACCTGAAGCTGTGGTTTCGGCGCCTGCTGCTGGATATCAAGGCCAATAGAACCGGTATGCCTGACCTGATCCAGTTTGACCCAGTGCAAAAAACCTACCGCATGATTGAGGTCAAGGGGCCGGGTGACCGCCTGCAAGACAACCAGTTGCGCTGGCTGGTCTTTTGCGAGGCGCATCAAATGCCGGTGACCGTGTGCTACGTGCAATGGCAGGAGCCGCAGGAGTGAGCTATCGCGTTGCAGTGCGTGCCTTGTGCGAGTTCACGGCCAAGGTTGGTGATCTGGATTTGCGTTTCACCCCGTCGCCCACGGCGCAACAGGGGATCGCCGGGCACCGCACGGTAGCGTCGCGGCGCAGTGCGCAGTATCAGGCGGAGCTGAGCCTTGAAGGTCAATACCAGGCATTGACCGTGCGCGGTAGGGCAGACGGTTATGATCCCGACGCCAATGTGCTGGAAGAAGTGAAAACCTATCGTGGTGATTTCACCGCGATACCGGCCAATCACCGCCAATTGCATTGGGCACAGGCCCGTGTCTATGGCTGGTTGCTGTGCCAAAGCCTGCAATTGGCGCAGGTCAATCTGGCGCTGGTGTACTTCGATATTGTCAGCGAAAAGGAAACCCGCCTTCAGGAAACCTGGTCGGCTGCGGATTTGCAGCAGTTCTTCGAGCAGCAATGCGGGTTGTTTCTGGCCTGGGCCGAGCAGGAAATGGCCCATCGTCAGGCCCGCGATGCCGCCGCCCGTGCCTTGGCCTTTCCCCATGCGCAGTTTCGTACCGGGCAGCGAGCATTAGCCGAGGCGGTGTACAAGACTGCCAGCACCGGGCGCTGCCTGATGGCCCAGGCACCCACCGGGATTGGTAAAACCATCGGCACCCTGTTTCCGTTGCTCAAGGCCATGCCCGGTCAGCAGCTTGATAAATTGTTGTTCCTGACCGCCAAGACCCCGGGGCGCAAGCTGGCGCTCGATGCCGCGCAGGTGCTCTATCCCGAGGGGCTGGCTGCACCGTTACGGGTGCTGGAGCTGGTAGCGCGGGACAAGGCCTGCGAGTACCCCGAAAACGCTTGTAATGGCGACTCCTGCCCGTTGGCCAGAGGCTTTTATGATCGCTTGCCTGCTGCGCGCCAAGCGGCGGTCGCCCAGTCGGCCCTTGACCAGCAGACCTTGCGCAACGTCGCTCTGGCCCATGAGGTGTGCCCGTACTACTTGAGTCAGGAAATGGCGCGCTGGGCGGACCTGGTGATTGCCGATTACAACTACTACTTCGACTTCAGTGCGTTGCTTTATGGTCTGGCCCAGGCCAACCAGTGGCGGGTCGCGACCCTGGTGGACGAAGCCCACAACCTGGTAGAGCGGGCGCGTCAGATGTACAGCGCAAGCCTGGACCAGCAAACCCTCAACAGCGTGCGTCATTCGGCCCCGGCGCCGCTGGAAAAACCCTTCAAGCGCCTTAATCGCGAATGGAATGCCCTGCACAAGGAGCAAGTCGGGCTGTATCAGGTTCACCCGCAATTGCCGGCCAAATGGCTGAGTGCCTTGTCGGCGTGCATCACCGCTATCGGTGACTACCTCAACGATCACCCCCAAGGGCTGAGCGGCAATCTGCAAGGGTTTTACTTTGAAGCCCTGCAGTTCAACCGGGTGGCAGAGCTGTTCGACGGGCATTTTCTGTTTGACGTCAGTTTGCGCGAAGACGGCAAGCGTCGCTTGTCGCAGCTCAACCTGCGCAATGTGGTGCCCGCCGGGTTTATCGGCCCGCGACTCAAGAGCGCGCAGAGCAATGTGCTGTTTTCGGCCACCCTGAGCCCGCAAATCTATTACGCCAACCTGTTGGGCTTGCCGTCAGACACGGTGTGGATGGATGTCGAGTCGCCGTTCCAGGCGGAGCAACTGAGTGTGCATCTGGTCAGCCGGATCTCGACCCGGTTTGTGCACCGCCAGGCCTCGCTGGAACCGATTGTCGAGTTGATCGCTCGCCAGTTCGAGCAGAGCCCGGGCAACTATCTGGCGTTTTTCAGCAGCTTCGACTACCTGCAACAGGTCGCCGAGCTGCTCGCCGAACGCCATCCTCAGGTTACCCAGTGGCTGCAGGCGCGGCGCATGGATGAAGCTGCGCGCCAGGGTTTTCTCGATCAATTCACGATGTCGAGCCAAGGCATCGGTTTTGCGGTACTGGGCGGGGCATTCGGCGAAGGTATCGACTTGCCCGGAGCACGCTTGATCGGTGCCTTTGTCGCCACCTTGGGGCTGGCCCAACTGAACCCGGTCAACGAGCAGATCAAACAGCGCATGGCGGCATTGTTTGGCGCCGGTTATGACTACACCTACCTGTACCCCGGTGTGCAGAAAGTAGTGCAGGCCGCCGGGCGGGTGATCCGCACCCAGAGTGATCAGGGCACGCTGTTCCTGATTGATGACCGCTTTGCCGAGCCCAAGGTGCAGCAACTGTTGCCGCGCTGGTGGCAATTGGGCTGATGGCCCAGGGTATGGCAGACTGCTCTACCCGTGGCGCATGAGGCGCCTTTTTTATCCTGGAGTTCACCCCAATGAGCATCAAACGTTTCGGTACCGGCGCCGTGGGCGCAGGCGGTCAGCCTTTGCCTTTCGCTCGTGCAGTAGAAGCCGATGGCTGGTTGCACGTATCCGGCCAGGTTGCCATGGAAAACGGTGAAATCATTAACGGAGGGATTGTCGAGCAAACCCACAAAACCATGCAGAACCTCATCGCTATCCTCGAAGAAGCCGGTTATGGCCTTGAGGATGTGGTCCGCGCTGGCGTATGGCTGCAAGACCCTCGCGACTTCTGGAGCTTCAACAAGGTGTTCGCCGCGTATTTCAAAAGCGAACATGCCCCGGCCCGCGCCTGTGTGCAGGCAATGATGATGGTCGACTGCAAGGTCGAGATCGACTGTATCGCCTATAAGGCCAAACGCTGAAACCCGAGGACTTGAATGTGTCGAACCCACAGGTACTCAAAGGCGCAGCTAACCCCGCCGACCATTTGGTGCGTGACGTAAGCCTGCCCGCGCTGGTGATCCACCGTGACGCGCTGGAGCACAATATTGGCTGGATGCAGGATTTCGTTACCCGCAGTGGTGCGGTACTGGCCCCACACGGCAAAACCAGCATGGCCCCGGCGCTGTTTCGTCGCCAGCTGGAGCTGGGCGCCTGGGGCCTGACCCTGGCCACGGCAGTGCAAACCTGCACCGCCTATGCCGCCGGGGTACGGCGAGTACTGATGGCCAACCAACTGGTGGGCCGGGCTAACATGGCACTGATTGCCGATTTGCAGGCAGACCCGGTATTCGAATTTCACTGCATGGTCGATCACCCTGACAACGTGGCGGCCCTGGGTGCTTATTTTGCCGAGCGCGGCCAGCGCTTGAACGTGATGATCGAATACGGCGTGGTAGGTGGGCGTTGTGGCTGCCGCAGCGAACAGGAAGTGATGGCCCTGGCGGCTGCGATCGAGGCCCAACCAGCGTTGGCCCTGACCGGCATCGAAGGTTATGAAGGGGTAATTCACGGCGAACAGGCGGTCAGCGGGATTCGCCAGTTTGCTGCTTCGTTGGTGCGTCTGGCCCTGCAACTGCAGAGGGACGGCGCATTTGCACTGGATAAGCCGATCATTACTGCGTCGGGCTCGGCCTGGTATGACCTGATTGCCAAGGGCTTCGAGGCCGAGGCTGCCAGCGGGCGTTTTCTCAGTGTGTTGCGCCCTGGCAGTTATGTGGTCCACGACCACGGCATCTACAAGGATGCGCAGTGCTGTGTGCTGGAGCGTCGCAGTGATCTGCACGAGGGGTTGCGCCCGGCGCTGGAGGTTTGGGCCCACGTACAGTCGTTGCCTGAACCCGGTTTTGCGGTGATTGCGCTGGGCAAGCGTGACGTGGCCTTTGATGCGGGCCTGCCGCTGCCGCTAAAGCGTTATCGAGAAGGCGTGTTGCCGGCAGTGGGTGAGGACATCAGCGGCTGCAAGGTCACGGCGGTAATGGATCAACATGCCTTTATGTCGATTGCTGCGGGTACGCAGCTGCGTGTAGGCGACATCATCAGCTTTGGCACCTCGCATCCTTGCCTGACCTTCGACAAGTGGCGCACGGGGTGCCTGGTGGATGAGCAGTTCACTGTGATCGAGAGCTTTGCAATCGAGTTCTGATTTACGGCTGGGCGCATAACCTGTGGGAGCGAGCCTGCTCGCGATGGCATCAGCGCGGTTTGCTTGACAGATCACCGCCTGCATCGCGAGCAGGCTCGCTCCCACAATGACCTCTGCAAAGTTTGAGTTTTGTGGGTGCTGCCAAATCTGATCCAGACAAGTCAATGATAGGAGCGGTTGTGTTTCAGTCCCGGTAAAACACCTGCACCAGGTGATAGCCGAACTTGCTCTTGACCGGGCCGTGCACCACTCGCAGCGGCTTTTTAAAGATGATCTGGTCGATAATGCCGACCATCTGCCCCGGCCGCACTTCCCCCAGATCACCGCCACGTTTGCCCGACGGGCAGGTGGAGAATTTTTTCGCCAGCACATCGAAGGCTTCGCCCTTGGCGATGCGTTGCTTGAGCGATTCGGCTTCTTCGGCGGTTTTCACCAGAATATGGCGGGCTTGAGCTTTCATGGGATCTTTACCTTGGAACTGTGGGGCATAGTGCGCGGGCGCGGATTATGCCTGAGTTTTCCCCGGGAGGCAGTGATAGCGCGGCAGGTACAGGCACACGCGGGTGCCACATCCGCTCTTGCTGTTGATACTGACATGCCCGCCCGACTGCTGGGCAAATCCGTAAATCATCGATAACCCGAGCCCCGTACCTAGGCCAACCGGCTTGGTGGTGAAGAAGGGGTCAAAGGCCTTGGCAAGAATTTGCGGGGTCATGCCGGAGCCGTTGTCACGGACCTCGAGCATCACGTAGTCGCCTGAACTGACCGATTCCAGGGTGCCGAGATCGCTGGCATCGAGATACTGGTTGGCCGTTTTGACCACCAGGGTTCCACCGTCGGGCATCGCGTCGCGGGCGTTGATCATCAGATTGAGCAGGGCACTTTCGAGCTGGCCGGTGTCGGTGTTGACCGGCCAGATGTTCTGGCCCAGTTCGAGGATCAGGTCGATATGGGTGCCTTTGGTGCTGCTGAACAGCGTTTGCAGCGACCTGACCAGCTGGTTAGGGTCCAGCGGTTTGCGGTCCAGTGACTGGCGGCGGGAGAACGTCAGCAGGCGGTTGGTCAACGCGGCGGCACGCTGGGCGGAATTCACCGCGGTATCGGCAAAACGCTGCACTTCATCAATGCGGCCAGCAGTAATGTAGCGCTTCATCAAATCCAGGCTGGTGATAATCCCGGTCAGCATATTATTGAAATCATGGGCGATACCGCCGGTCAACTGGCCCACAGCTTCCATTTTTTGCGCATGCCGCAGGGCCTCTTCCGCCCGCTCGCGTTCCTGCATCTCGCGTTGCAACTGCTGGTTGGCCTCAGCCAGTTCCCGGGTGCGTTCGGCTACACGCTCCTCAAGGGTTTCGTTCAGCTCAAGCAAGGCTTGACGGGTGGCGTTGGCCTGCAAGCGTTGGCGCCGTCTTGAACTCTTGATTGCCATGGTAGGTCCTGAGAGCGAATCTCGAAATATGCCTATTTAATGCTCGATCCAGGCTAAAGCCCATTAAGCATGCTGCAAGGCTCTATCTTGCCCGTGCGACTAAGGTCCAATGAGGCGCGGGCTAAGCCTTTCGTACAATTGCGCCCCTTTTTTGGGTTGAACAATCGCACGGATCCGCAGTGTGTCTTCGATCGATTTTATCTTGCCAATGTTTGGCGCTGGAGCTTGTACATGGTTCATCCTTTTTCATTGTTGGCGCAGAGCCGGGTAACACACTTGGGCGCGCTGGCAGTGTGTGCCGGTTTTGCTGCGCAGTCACAGGCCGCCGGTTTTTTTGAAGACAGCAGCGCCAAACTGGAAGCGCGTACGGTGTACTTCAATCGCGACTTTCGCGATGGCAGCAGCTCAAACCCCCAAGGTGCCTCCAAGCGCGATGAAACGGCGCAAGGGTTTATCCTCAACCTGCAATCGGGCTACACCGAAGGTACCGTCGGGTTTGGCCTTGATGCATTGGGCATGCTGGGTCTGAAACTGGACTCCAGCCCGGCTGACAGTAACAGCGGCCTATTGCCTTCGACCGGCAGCGATCCGCGTCGTTCCAAGGATCAATACGCGAAATTCGGTTTGACCGCCAAGATGCGCGTGTCGCAAACCGTGCTCAAGTACGGCGCGCTGCTGCCCGACCTGCCGTTGCTCAAGTACAACGATGGACGCTTGCTGCCGAACATGTTCAATGGCGCCATGCTGGTGTCCCAGGAAATCAAGGATCTGAAGTTCATGGCTTCGCGCCTTGATCGCTATACGGCTCGTGATTCTACCGACTCCCAGGACTTGCGTCTGAACTGCAAGAACAAGCGCTATGCCTGCAATATCACCGCCGATCATTTCACTATGTACGGGCTGGACTACAAGGTTAACGAGCGTCTGACCGCGCAGTATCACTACGCTGAACTGCAAGACATCTACCGTCAGCAATTTATCGGTTTGCTGGCCAGCCAGCCGGTTGGTCCGGGTGTGCTCTCAGCCGATGTACGTGTGCTTAAAAGTGATGACGCAGGTTCGGCCAAGGCTTCAACCATCGATAACCGGGCGCTTGGCGCCATGCTCGGTTACTCGCTGGGCGGGCATAAAGTCAGCGCGGGCTGGCAGCGCATGAACGGCGAGACGTCGATGCCGTACCTGGATGGCAGCAACCCGTATCTGGTCAACTATTTGCAGGTCAATGACTTTGCCAATGCCCAGGAGCGCTCCTGGCAATTGCGTTACGACTATGACTTCAAGGCCATTAGCATTGACGGTTTGTCGTTCCTGACCCGCTATGTGAATGGCGATCACATCAAAGTGGTTGGCAGCAGCGAAGAAGGCAAAGAGTGGGAGCGCGACAGCGAGCTTAAATACATCGTGCAGAGCGGCACGTTCAAGGATGTCAGCCTGCGCTTGCGTAATGCGACCTACCGCACCAACTACGCCCAGTT
Source organism: Pseudomonas fragi (assembly GCF_025426255.1). GTDB lineage: Bacteria > Pseudomonadota > Gammaproteobacteria > Pseudomonadales > Pseudomonadaceae > Aquipseudomonas > Aquipseudomonas kulmbachensis. The sequence goes on from NZ_CP104861.1 coordinate 2,498,007, forward strand.
CGCCCGCGACGTGGACGAAACCCGACTGATCGTCAGCTATAACCTGTCAATCCTGTAGATACTCTGTTCCAGATCAAGCCCCAGTGGGAGCGAGCCTGCTCGCGAATGATTTTCGCGAGCAGGCTCGCTCCCACGCTTGAAGTATCTATGTAGCCGCTGAGGAGCTACGGGTTGTGGGGGGTTACAGCTGCGTGCGATATGGCAGGTCCGGGCCGGTTTTGCTGCAGGTGAGGGCAGCGGCGCGTGTGGCGAAGTCGAGCAGGGCGTCCAGTTGTGACGCACTCAGCTGTTGCAACCCTTCGATGGAGTCCAGCTCATGCTCCGTCAGCCAGGCAATTACTGCGGCTTGAAAGGTATCGCCAGCACCCACGGTGTCCGCGACTTTTACCGTGCTAGCGAGGACAGTGCGCTGGCCATGCTCGCGGCTGAACACACTGGCGCCCTGGCTGCCACGGGTCAGAAATACCAGTTGGCAACGATGGCCCAGCCATGAGCGGGCAATCTGCTGCGGGTCTTGCCCCGGATACAGCAGTTCAAGGTCTTCATCGCTGACTTTGATCACGTCGGCATAGGGGATCAGTTCACTGATCCGTTGGCGCCACACTTCAATATTCGGCTCAGGGTTGAGGCGCACATTGGGGTCGAGGCTGATCAGGCGGCGTCCACTTTCACGCTTGACCAGTTCCAGCAAGGTGTCGGCAATCGGTTGCACCACCAGCGAAAAAGACCCCACATGCAGCCCCCGCACTTCAGCGCCCAACAGCGGCAGATGCCGAGAATGCAATTGCCGGTCGGCGCAGCCTTCGCCGCGAAAGCTGTAGGCGGGCGAGCCGTTGGCATCCAGTGCGACCATGGCCAGGGTGGTTGGCGCTTCCATTTCCAGCAAGTAGCGATCACTCACGCCTTCGTCCAGCAACACTTGCTTCAAACGTTGGCCCAGGTAGTCAGTCGACAGCCCGGCAAACAGCGCCGTCTCGATCCCCAGGCGACGCAAGCCAACGGCTACGTTGAACGGCGAGCCTGCGGCAATGGCCTTGAACTCCATTTTATTGGCTTGCGCGCCGGTGTCCGCTTGCGCGAAAAAATCAAACAGTGCTTCGCCGCATATCACATACATATTTATTACTCGCTTAAGGTCGCGACCTGTTGTCGGTAGCGTCGATAGTAGTGTTCATAGGCCCGCATATTTTCGGGGGCGGGCCGGGTTTCGCTAGTGAGGTCCAGGCGCACGCAGCGCTGGCACAGCTGCGCCAGCGTTAGTGATCCTGCGCCGACACACCATGCCGCCTGGATTGCAGCGCCCAGGGCGGCGGCTTCGCTTTGCTCGGTGCAAACCACCGGGGTATCCATGATGTCGGCGACGATCTGGCGCCACAGCGGGCTTTTCGAGCCGCCGCCCACCAGCCGTATGGCGTGACTTTGCAAACCGTTATGGCGCAACAGGTCCAGACCGTAACGCAGGCCGTATGTGGTGCCTTCGATGGCCGCCCGGCACAGGTTGGCCTGGTTTAGATTGGTCAGGGTCAGCCCTTGAAAACTGCCCGTGGCGTTGGGTAGGGAGGGGACACGTTCGCCATTGAGAAACGGCAGCAGGCTGACCCCTTCAGCACCAATGGGTGACTGGCTGGCCAACCGATTGAAGGCGTCCAGCTGCAGCCCGAACAAATCGCGCACGGCGCTGGTGACATTGGTCAGGTTGAGGGTACAGATCAGAGGCAGCCAACCGCCGCTGGACGAACAGAAGCTGGCCACTACCGCGTCGGGGCTGACCTGTGGCTGCGGATCAAAGGCATACACGGTGCCAGACGAACCCAGGCTCATGGTGATGATTCCTGGCTCGATATTGCCGGTACCGATGGCCCCCAGCATATTGTCGCCACCACCGCTGGAGACCACCGCGCTGGGGTTTAGCCCCAGTAAACCGGCAATTTCCGGGCGCAAGCAACCGACCGGTTGGTGAGACTCGATCAATTCAGGCAAGGCGCGCTCAAGACGGCCGCCAGAGTCGATACGGCGCAGGATATCGAAGTCCCACTGGCGAGTGCGCACATTGAAGTACCCGGTGCCCGAGGCGTCCCCATACTCACTGCAACAACGGCCGGTGAGCCAGAAGTTCAGGTAATCGTGGGGCAGCAGGACGTGGGCGATTTGATCGAAGATTTCAGGATGATGGATTTTGGTCCAGAGCAGCTTGGAAACCGTATACCCCGGTGCAATCACCAGGCCCAGACGCTCCAGAGAACCGGCTTCGCCCCCCAGCCATTCCAGCAGTTGCTGATTTTGTGCGGTGGACTCGGTATCGCACCAAAGTTTGGCTGGGCGCAAGACTTCGCCGTGCCTGTCCAGCAGCACCAGCCCGTGTTGCTGGCCGCTGACGCCAATACCCTGAATCTGCTGGCCGCTGACTCCGGCCTCAGCCAAGGCCTGGCGGGTGGCCTCTTGCAGTGCGTGCAGCCATTGCCCGGTGTCTTGCTCGCGGCGTCCGTGCTCGCCCTGGATCAGCGTATGCGGCGCCGCGCCCAGTCCTAAGGTCTGGCCGGACTCGCTGTCGAGAATCAGGACCTTGGTGCCCTGGGTGCCGCAGTCGATGCCTAGATACATCTTTGAAGTCCTCGGTTAAGGCAGTTAGCGAGCGCTGATCCCATCGCGGTCTATAAGCTGTTCCAGGGTTTTACTCACCCCTCGTTCACGCAAGCTGTTCAGGCACCACTCAAACGCTGCCACAAATTCCGCCGAGTGAGGAATCGTGGTGCCAAAAATCTCTTCCACCGCCAATAACCGCTGCACGATCAGCGCATCATCGGCGACCAACGCCTGACAAAATGCCGCCCGTGGATCAGGAATGGCATAGGTCTGGCCATTCTCGTCGACACCCTTGAGGTACAACGCCCACGCTGCCACCACCAGGGCTGCGCGCTTCAACTCGGCGCCATCGCTGATCAGGCGGTTAATGGTGGGGATGGTGAACTTGGGAAACTTCGACGAACCATCCGAGCAGACGCGCTCCAACTGGTCGGCAATGGCCTGGTTGGAGAAGCGCTGCACCAGGGTCTGTTTATAGGCAGCAAGGTCAATGCCGGGCACCGGCGCCAGTTGTGGGGTTACGTCCAGGTCCATATAGGCGCGCATATAGGCCACAAACAGCGGGTCGTTCATGGTCTCGTGGACGAAGCGATAACCTTTGAGAAACCCCAGATACGTCAGCGCCAGATGACTACCATTGAGCAGTTTGATTTTCATCTCTTCGTAGGGCGTAACGTCGTCGGTAAGTTGCACGCCTACGGTTTCCCAGGCCGGGCGGCCATCGGCGAATTTGTCTTCCAGTACCCATTGGATAAACGGCTCGCAGACCACTGGCCAGGCATCGTCGATCCCCAATTGATCGTGCAGTTGCAAGCGGTGGGCGTTACTGGTCATGGGCGTGATGCGGTCGACCATCGCATTGGGGAAACTGACGTTGGCGCCAATCCAGTCATGCAAACTCGCATCGCTCAGTGCGGCATAGGCCAGCAGAGCCTTGCGTGCCACATTGCCGTTGTGTGGCAGGTTATCGCAGGACATCACGGTAAATGCCCGAACGCCGTTGGCCCGACGTTGGCCGAGGGCGGCACAGAGCACACCAAAGACCGTTTTCGGTGCCTTGGGGTGGGCCAGGTCGTACTGGATTTGCGGCAACGCGACCATAAACTCGCCGTTGCTGTCGTCGATGCAATAACCGCCCTCGGTGATGGTCAGCGAGACGATGCGAATCGCCGGGCTGGCCAGTTTGTCGATCAGTGTTTCAATACTGTCTTCAGCCAGCAGCATGTCACTGATGGAGCCGATGACGCGGCTTTGGGTGTCGTCGCTGTCGCCCAGTTCGAACAGGGTATAGAGGTAGTCCTGTTCGGCCAGATCGTCACGCACCTTGCGGTCCTCGGAGCGCAGGCCGATACCGCAGATGCTCCAGTCCAGATCGCGGCTCTGGTTCATCAGGGCATCGGTGTAAAACGCCTGATGGGCGCGGTGAAAACCGCCCACCCCGATATGGGCGATGCCGTGCTGCGTATTGCTCGCCAGGTAGGTTGGCTTGGCCACTTTGTCGTTGAGATTGTCGAGGTTTCGGCGATTGAGTTTCATGGGTGCAATCTCATTAAATTAGGCAGCTGCGCGCAATGGGCGGGTAAGGGCCAGGCCGTCAGCATCGAATAAATGGCAATGTTCGCTGTCCAGGTGCAGGTGCAGCTGTTCGCCATAGCGGCTGGCCATATCCCCACGGATGCGCATGGTCAGCGGCTCGCCACAGGCAGTATTGACATGGCAATAGGTGTCGCTGCCCAAGCGTTCGCCTACGTCGGCAGTGACGGTCAGGCTGCACTCGCCGGGCTTGGCGAGGTTCAGGTGTTCAGGGCGAATGCCCAGGGTGACCGGGCTTCCCAAGCTCAGCGAGGGGCCGCTCAGGGGCAGTTGAATGCGGGTTCCGGCGTCCAGCTCGACTTCACAGCCCTGGCTGTCGAGGCGGCTGATCCGGCCTTTCAGAAAGCCCATTTTCGGTGTGCCCAGAAACCCGGCAACAAACAGATTGGCCGGCTGGTGATACAGATCGAGAGGTGAGCCGACCTGTTCGATTTTACCGGCATTGAGCACCACCACCTTGTCGGCCAGGGTCATGGCTTCGACCTGGTCGTGGGTCACGTAAATCATCGTCGCTTGCAGTTCCTGGTGCAGGCGCGCCAGCTCCAGGCGCATTTGTACCCGCAGTGCCGCGTCGAGGTTGGACAAGGGCTCGTCGAACAGAAAGATTTTCGGGTTGCGCACAATCGCTCGGCCAATTGCCACGCGCTGACGCTGACCACCGGACAAGTGTTTGGGCTTGCGCTCAAGCAAGGGAGCCAGTTCAAGAATGCGCGCCGCTTCGTTGACCTTTTTCTCCACCTCGGCCTTGGGTACGCCCGCCAGATCGAGGGCAAACGACATGTTTTTACGCACGCTCATATGCGGGTACAGGGCGTAGGTCTGGAACACCATCGCCAAATCGCGCTTGGCCGGGCTGACTTCGGTGATATCGCGACCATCCAGCTCGATGGTGCCGTCAGACACTTCCTCGAGCCCGGCGATCAGGCGCAGCAGCGTGGATTTACCACAGCCCGAAGGGCCGACAAAAACCACGAACTCGCGGTCATGCACTTCAAGGTCGATACCCTTGATAATGGAAAAGCCTTCAAAACCCTTTTGCAGATTCTTGATTTTCAGGTTGGCCATGATGGGCCTCCAGTCATTATTTTTATTTAACTGCGCCAAAGGACAAGCCGCGTACCAGCTGCTTCTGGCTGATCCAGCCGAAAATCAGGATGGGCGCGCAGGCCAGGGTCGATACCGCCGACAACTTGGCCCAGAACAGACCTTCGGGGCTGGAGTAGGACGCGATCAATGCAGTCAGCGGCGCCGCACTGGACGACGTCAGGTTCAGCGACCAGAAAGCCTCGTTCCAGCACAGGATCAACGACAGCAGCAGGGTTGAGGCCAGGCCGCCCTTGCTGATGGGCAGCAGCACTCGCACCACCTCTTGCCACAGGGTGGCACCGTCAAGGCGGGCGGCTTCGAGAATGTCCTTGGGGATGTCCTTGAAGTAGGTGTAAATCATCCACACCACAATCGGCAGGTTAATCAGGGTGTAGATGATGATCAGCGCGGTGCGCGTGTCGAGCAGGCCCAGGCTCTTGGCCAGCAGGTAGATCGGCATCAGCACGCCCACCGGCGGCAGCATTTTGGTGGAGAGCATCCACAGCAGCGTGCCCTTGGTCCGCTTGGTTTCATAGAACGCCATCGAATACGCGGCCGGGATGGCAATCAGCATGCACAGCGCGGTGGCGGTGAAGGAGATCACTACCGAGTTCCAGGCGAAGTGGAAATAGCCGCTGCGATCCTCGATATGCAGGTAGTTTTCCAGCGTCGGGGTGAAGATAAATTGCGGCGGCGTGGCGAACGCATCCAGCTCGGTTTTAAAGCTGGTCAGCACCATCCAGAAGATCGGGAAGAAGATCAGGATGGCGATGGCCCAGGCCAGGGTGCCAAGCAGCAGGCTTTGCAAGCGGCGCGATTGTTGAAGAGTCATCACTTTGCCCTCACGGCTTGTCTGTCAGGTTTTTGCCGAGCATGCGCACCAGAATGATGGCCGCGATATTGGCGATCACGACGGCAATCAAACCTCCGGCCGAGGCCATGCCCACATCGAACTGCACCAGTGCCTGGTTGTAGATCAGGTAGGCCAGGTTGGTCGATGCATAGCCGGGGCCACCGTTGGTGGTGGTGAAAATCTCGGCGAATACCGACAACAGAAAGATGGTTTCAATCATCACCACCACAGCGATCGGGCGCGCCAGGTGCGGCAGGGTCAGGTGCCAGAAAATCGCAATGGGCCCGGCGCCATCGAGGCGGGCAGCTTCTTTCTGTTCCTGGTCCAGCGACTGCATGGCAGTCATCAGGATCAGGATCGCGAAGGGCAACCATTGCCACGACACAATGATGATGATCGACAGCAGCGGGTAATGCGCCAGCCAGTCCACTGGTTGGGCGCCGAACAGCTTCCAGACGGCGGCCAGCACTCCGGAGACCGGGTGGAAAATCAGGTTTTTCCAGATCAGCGCGCCCACCGTGGGCATGATGAAAAATGGCGAGATCAGCAACACCCGCACAATCCCGCGGCCCATGAATTCGCTGGCTTCAAGCAGGGCGCTGATCAATACCCCGAGCACTACGCTGATCAGCAACACACTGCCTACCAGCAGCAGGGTATTGGTGGCCCCGGGCAGGAAGCCGGAATCGGTGAGAAAGTAGGTGAAGTTCTCCAGCCCCACAAACTGGTTTTCGCCGGGGTACAGCAGGTTGTAGCGGATCAGAGAAAAATACAGGGTCATGCCCAAGGGCACGATCATCCACAGCAGCAAGAGCGCCACTGAAGGGGTGACCAGAAACCAGCCGGGGTTGAACAGGCGGGATCGGCGAGCCGTTGGCAGGGCCTCCGGCGCTGTAATAACAGTTGAAGTTGTCATGGTGAATACACCTGAGTTGCTGTGCGTGGGAGCGAGCCTGCTTGCGAAGAAGTCGACGCGGTTTGACTGATCGCGAGCAGGCTCGCTCCCACAGGCCAAAATGTGCGGTTGGCAGTGCTACTTGGGGTAACCCGCCCGTTTCATTTCGCGCTCGGTGGTTTGCTGGGCGGCTGCCAGGGCTTGATCCACTGTGGTCTGGCCGATCAGGGCCGCGCTGAACAGCTTGCCGACCTGAGTGCCCACCGCCTGAAATTCGGGGATGGTGACCAGTTGAATACCCACATAAGGCACAGGTTTGAGGGTTGGGTCCTTCGGGTTGGCAACTTTCAGGGACTCGAGGGTGACCTTGGCAAACGGCGCGGCCTTGAGGTAAGCGTCGCTGTAGGTCGAGGCGCGGGTGCCCGGTGGTACATTGGCTACGCCGTCTTTTTCGGCAACCAATGCGCCATATTCCTTGGAGGTGGCCCAGGTGCTGAAGGTTTTGGCCGCATCCTTGGCTTTGGAACTGGTGGGGATGGCCAGCGCCCAGGAGTAAAGCCAGGCGCTGCCTTTGTCGGTTACCGCGTGCGGAGCGAAGGTGAAACCAACGTGCTCAGACACCTTGCTTTGGCTGCTGTCGGTGACAAACGAACCGGCGACACTGGCATCGACCCAGATCGCGCATTTGCCGCTGTTGAACAACGCCAGGTTTTCATTGAAACCATTGCTGGTCGCGCCCGGCGGGCCTGATGCTTTCATGGTGTTGACGTAAAAATTCAGGGCATTTTTCCATTCCGGTCCGGTGAACTCGGGCTGCCACTGTTCATTGAACCAGCGAGCCCCGTAGGCGTTGGCAATAGTGCTGATCAACGCCATGTTTTCACCCCAGCCCGCTTTGCCGCGCAGGCAGATACCGTATTGCTCCTGGGCAGGTTTGTTGAGGGTTTTGGCGAAGTCCGCGATCTGCTCCCAGGTTGGGTGTTCGGGCATGGTCAAGCCCGCGTCCTTGAACAGGTCAGTGCGGTAATAGGTCATCGAGCTTTCGGCATAGAACGGCAGGGCGTAAAGGGTGCCCTTGACCGACAAACCGTCGCGTACCGAGGGGAACACATCATCGAGGGCATAGGTGGCGGGCAGGTCGGTCATGGGTTCGAGCCAGCCTTTGGCGCCCCAGAGTGCGGCTTCGTACATGCCGATGGTCAGCACATCGAACTGGCCGCCTTGGGTGGCAATGTCAGTGGTCAGGCGTTGGCGCAATACGTTTTCTTCCAGCACCACCCAGTTCAGCTTGATCTCGGGGTGCTCGCTCTCGAAGATTTTCGCCAGTTTTTGCATGCGGATCATGTCGCTGTTGTTGACCGTGGCGATGGTCAGGGTCTGCGCGCCCAGGCTCAAGCCGCTGAGGGTCATGCACGTAGCGACACATAACGCTTTGACAGGAATATTCATTGAGCACTCCACTTCATCGGCCAGGCGGCTTTTGAAGGACGGTTATTGTTTTTATAGCGGCTCGCAAGGGGCAAGCGCCTGGGCCGATTACAGCCCTCAATCACCGTTGTGACAAATCACTGGCAACACTCAAACCGATACTATTTTGCACTGCGCAGGCGTTCATTCAGTCCTGGATGGTTTTGTTCGGTCAAACGCTGCACCGCCAGGCGTCGATAGTGTGACGGGGTCATGCCTTTTAGTTGCTGAAAACGGCGATTGAAGTTGGAAATATTGTTGAAACCCGACTCGAAGCAGACATCGGTGACCGGTTTTTCGCCATCGGCGAGCAGCTCGCAAGACTTGCTGATACGTAAGCGATTGACGAACTCGATAAAACAGCGCCCGGTGGCCTGCTTGAATACGCGGGAAAAGTAGGTGGGTTTCATGCCCATGTAGGCGGCCACCTCTTCAAGCGGCAGCTCTCGTGCGTAGTGGCTGAAGATATAGTCCACGGCCCGGTTGGTACGGTCGATGGTCTGTTCGTCGGCGAGTTGCCCGGCCATGACCCCTGACAGCAACTGGTAGTCATCACAGTCCGCCAGCAACTCCAGCAGAATCAAAAAGTGCCCCAGACGGGTGACGCCAGTGGAACTGGCAATGCATTGCATCAGGTCCACGGCCTTGCGCAGGGTGGCTTTGCAGCGAAACTCGATGCCGTAGTGGGAGCGCTCCAGCATCGGCGTCAGTGTTTTAAGCTCGGTAAACACTGATGCGGCGCCTTCGAGCAACTCATCGGTGAAATTCACCAGCATGTCGCGCGTGCTGATTACTTCGCCCTCGGTGATCTGGCTGATCCAGTTATGGGGCAGGTTGGGGCCGGTGAGGAACAATGTATCGGGGTAGAAATTGCCGATATAGTCGCCCACAAACACTTTGCCGCTGCTGGCGACAATCAGGTGCAGCTCGTATTCCTTGTGAAAGTGCCAGCGCACCAAGGGGCAGGGAAAACCATGCTGGCGATATATGATCGACAAGCCATTGTGGTCGTCCATCAGTTCGTAAGACGGGTCTGTAGCTCTGGCGAGTCGAGTCATGGGCTTAACCGTTTCAGGTTTTCTTGTTCCGGCGATGATGCCGCCTTCTCAAGCTTCCTGCCAGTCAAGGATAAAACGCGATGAAAACACTGTTGTTGATAGGGATGGGCGCTGGCGACCCTGAACACATCACCGTGCAGGCAATCAATGCGCTGAACCGCGTCGCCGTTTTTTTTGTGCTGGATAAGGGGCAGGCCACTGAAGACCTGGTGCGGCTGCGGCTGGAAATCTGCGAGCGCTATATTCGTGAGCCGGATTACCGCGTGGTGCAGGTCAGCGACCCCAAGCGCAACAACTCAACGCCTTCGTACACTCAGGGGGTTGAGGACTGGCATGAGCAGCGGGCCGAAGTGTTCACGAACTTGATCGAGAACCAGTTGGGCGAAGGCGAGTGCGGTGCATTCCTGCTGTGGGGTGAGCCGGGCTTGTACGACAGCACCTTGCGTATTTTGGATCGGGTACGGGCCAATGGCTGCAGCGGTTTCGACTATCAGGTGATTCCGGGCATCAGCAGTGTTCAGGCTTTGGCGGCGCGGCATCGGGTGCCGCTCAATGACATAGGCCAGCCGATTCGTATCACCACGGGTCGGCGTCTGGTGGCCGAAGACCTCGACAATGTGGTGGTGATGCTCGATGCCAACTGCGCGTTTCAGGCCTTTATCGATGAGGATCTGGATATTTACTGGGGCGCGTATATAGGCACTGCGGACGAGATTTTGATTGCCGGCAAGCTGGCTGACGTGTGTGAGCAGATCAAGCAAACCCGTGAAGCTGCACGCCAGCGCAAGGGTTGGATCATGGATACCTACCTGCTCAGGCGTACACACTGACCTACTGGTGGGGTCTTTTATACGGTGCTTGGACGGTTCTTGGCTTCGATCCACTGCGACATGTATTGGGTACTTTTGTGCTGGTGATGACGCAGCATCGCCCCGGTAAAGTTGTTGCGCCGATGTTGCTCAAGCCCCGCGCGGCAGGCTTCGATGCGCTGCACCAGCGCCGGGCCGTGTTCGCTTTGCAGGTAGCGGGCCTCAAGCAATGCCTGGCCATGGCGTTGGGCCTGATGCCAGGATTCGGAGTTCTGGTACAGCTCAACCGCAGCCGCGGCAATCGCGCTGGCACTCTGTTCGATGGCGCCGGCCCACGGCAAATCGCCGTGCATGCCTTCGGCGCCCACCGGGGTGGTCACGTTGGGGGTTCCGCAAAGCATGGCGTCAGCAATCTTGCCCTTGATCCCCGCGCCAAATCGCAGCGGAGCCATGCAAATGCGCGCATTGCTCATCACTTCAAGGGCATCTTCAGCCCAGTTGAGCACGTGAAAACCCTGCGCCGGATTGTGCAACGCGGTGGCTTTAGGTGGGGTATAAGCACCGTAGACATGCAGTTGCGCTGTCGGCAGTTGCTGGCGGATCAGGGGCCAGATATGAGTCTTCATCCATAGCACCGCGTCCCAGTTCGGTGCATGACGAAAGTTGCCGATGCTCAGGAAGTGCTGGCGCTGTTCATAGGGCACGAACTCGGCGGGCACGCTGTCGACCATTAGCGGGCACCAGTGCAGCAGGGCCTTGGGTACATGGAACTGCTCGACCAGCAGGTCTATCTCGTATTCGGAAATCATCAGGTTCAGGTCGCTGCGATAGATCGCGGCGATTTCCCGTTGTGCCAGATCAGCGTCTGCCATCTGTTCGAAAGTTTCGCGTTGCGCAGGGGCGAACAGGCTGCTGAAGTCGTCCTGTTCGGTGTTTTGCTTGAGGCGCGCCTTGAGCTGTTGCTGACGGGCGTCACGCAAGCTTTGCAGGTCGGAGGTTTCCAGCACGCGCAAGGCCTGCGGGCAGTGCTTCTCGACACGCCAGCCAAACTGCTCCTCCATCATGAATCGGTCGAACAGCACGATATCCGGGGCCAGTTCAGTGATAAAGGCATCAAAGCTGCTGTTATTGAGTTCGATGGTCACTTCATCGATGCCCAGCACAGCCAGGTCGGCCTTGTGCTCGCCGATACCGGCCGGGCTGCTGAAGGTGATCTGCCAGCCTTGCTGCAAAAAGCTCTCGATGATTTGCATCATGTGCCCGCCTGCCGCCGAAGAGCGCGGTTCAGGCCACACGTAACCAATAATCAGGACGTGGGTCGGTTTAGAGGCGGGCATGGGCAGATCCTTGAAGCGTGGCGGCTGAAAAAAGGCGGCAATTAAACCACAACTCATGAGCCAGCACCGTAGCCGCAGCCTCGCTCCTCAGCGACAGAGATACTTCAATTGTGGGAGTGAGCCTGCTCGCGAAGAGCATTCGCGAACAGGCTCACTCCCATAAGGGGCTTGACCCGCAATAGAGTATCTACAGCGTGTTGACCTGTTACAAAGCACTGCGTAGCCTTGCGGGTTCGAGGTTCTTCGCCACGCGAAGCTAAGAAGGGAACGCGGTATGCCGCGGCTGCCCCCGCAACTGTAAACGGTCATTGACCCTGCAATGCCACTGCCTCACAGGCGGGAAGGCGCAGGGTTGTGCATCATCAGCTTGATGCACAGCCGTAAGCCAGGAGACCTGCCTCGTGACAGATTCTTACTTCAACCGGGCGGGGTGATCCGGTGGCGAAGACTGACCGCGCTCTGCCTGCGGTCGTCGTCCCGTATGCCCGCCGCTTTGCCAAAGGGCATCCGATGAAAACACTGGCCAAAACCCCTGTCACGATCGTTACCGGCTTTCTCGGTTCGGGCAAAACCACGTTGCTCCGTCATATGCTCGATAACGCTCAGGGCCGCCGCATCGCCGTGATCGTTAATGAGTTCGGTGAGCTGGGCATCGACGGCGAAATCCTCAAGCAGTGCAGCATCGGTTGCACCGAAGAAGAAGCCAACGGTCGTGTTTATGAACTGGCTAACGGCTGCCTGTGCTGCACCGTGCAGGAAGAATTCTTCCCGGTGATGCGCGAGCTGGTGGCGCGTCGTGGCGATATCGACCATATCCTGATCGAAACCTCGGGCCTGGCCCTGCCCAAACCACTGGTTCAGGCCTTCCAGTGGCCGGAAATCCGCAGCGCCTGCACCGTTGATGCGGTGATTACCGTGGTCGACAGCCCGGCTGTGGCCGCTGGCACTTTTGCGGCGTTCCCGGATCAGGTGGATGCCCAACGCAAACTTGATCCGAACCTGGATCACGAGTCGCCGCTGCACGAACTGTTTGCTGACCAACTGGCCAGCGCCGACCTGGTTATCCTCAACAAGGCTGATCTGATCAGCCCTGAAGACCTGGCAAAAGTACGTGCCGAAGTTTCTGAAGAACTGCCGCCTGCGGTCAAGATCATCGAAGCCAGCAGCGGCCGCTTGCCACTGGACGTATTGCTGGGCCTGGGCGCAGGTTCGGAAGATCATATCGATGGCCGCCACAGCCACCACGACCATCACCACGACGGCGATGACGACCACGATGATCACGACCATGATGCCTTCGACTCGATTTCCATCGAGCTGCCACAGGGCGAAGAACGCGTATTGATGGAGGCCCTGACCCAACTGGTGGTCAAGCACGGGATTCTGCGGGTCAAAGGCTTTGCCGCAATCCCGGGCAAGCCGATGCGTTTGCTGATCCAGGGTGTGGGCACACGCTTTGACAAGCACTTCGACCGCGCCTGGGGCAGCGATGAAGCGCGCACCACCAAACTGGTACTGATCGGCCAGGATCTGGACGCGGCACTGCTTGAATCCACCTTGCGTACAGCGTTGAGCGTATAAGCCATGCATTTGCTCAGGACCCAGCCCGGTGGCTTTGTATCGGACGACAATATTGCCGATTTAGGCCAGACCCCCGCCGAGTTGGTGATCCTGTGCAGTGGTGATTCAAGCCTGGCACTGCTGGCCGAAGCGGCGCAGCAGTTGCCTGAAGATTATCCAAGCCTGCGTCTGGCCAACCCGATGCAGGTGCAAAACCATGGTTCAGTCGATTTATATTTCGATGAGGTGCTGCAGCACGCCAAGGTGATTTTGCTGTCGTTACACGGCGGTATTGGCTATTGGCGCTACGGTATCGAGCGTCTGGTGCAATTGGCCGAGCGCGGCGTGACCCTGATTCTGGTGCCCGGCGACGACCGCCCCGACCCGGAACTCAGCGTACTGAGCACCGTGCCCGTTGAACAGGGCGAGCGGCTCTGGCATTTTTTGCGTCAGGGCGGGCGGCATAACGCCTTGCAACTCTATCGTTGCCTGGCCAGTCAGTGGCTGGGCCGTGATTATGAGTGGGACGAGCCGCAAACCTTGCCGCGCACCGCGATTTATCATCCGCAGCATTCCAGCGCCGAGCTCAAGAACTGGCAGGCCGACTGGCAAACCGGGCAACCGGTGGCGGCGCTGTTGTTCTATCGCTCACACCTGCAGGCTGCCAACACCGCATTTGTCGATGTGTTTTGCCAGCGGCTGCAGGCCGCCGGGCTGAATCCGTTGCCGATTGCCGTGGCCAGTCTCAAGGAGCCGGGGTGCCTGGCGGTGGTGCAGGACTTGCTGGATGACGTCGAGGCCGGGGTCATTCTCAACACCACAGGCTTTGCCCAATCGAGCCCAGAAGCCCCGCACCTACGTCCGTTTCGGCGCAATATTCCGGTGATTCAGGCCATTTGCGCCCAAGACAACGAACCCGGCTGGCAAGCCAGTGAACAGGGGTTGGGGCCGCGCGATCTGGCGATGCATATTGCTTTGCCCGAACTGGATGGGCGAATTATCAGCCGTCCAGTCAGTTTCAAGGACCTGGCATGGCGCAGTGAACGCAGCCAGTCGGATGTGGTGTGTTATCGCGCCCACCCCGAGCGCATGGACTTTGTCGCAGAGCTGGCGCGGCGCTGGGTTGAGCTGGGCCGTGTGGCCAACCCGCAAAAACGTATTGCGCTGATCCTGGCCAACTACCCGACCCGCGATGGCCGGATTGGTAACGGTGTGGGGCTGGATACACCGGCGGCGGCGCTGAACATTTTGCGTGCCTTGCAGGTCCAGGGTTATCCCGTGGACTGCGAACTGCCTGAAACCGGCACTGCACTGATTCAAGCCTTGCTGGGAGGGGTCAGCAATGACCTCGACAGTCTCGATCTGCGCCCGTGCATGCAGAGCCTGGCTCTGGATGAGTACCTGGCGATGTTCAATCGTCTGCCTGAGGCCAATCGTCAGGCAGTGACCGAGCGCTGGGGAGAGCCGCAGAACGATCCGATGTTTCGCAGCGGTCGGTTGATGATTGCCGGGCTGCGTTTTGGCCTGACGTTTGTCGGTATTCAACCGGCGCGGGGTTATCAAGTGGATGCCAGTGCGGTGTACCACGACCCGGACCTGGTGCCGCCCCATGCTTATCTGGCGTTCTACTTCTGGCTGCGCAATACCTATGGTGCCCATGCGGTGGTGCATGTGGGCAAGCACGGCAATCTGGAGTGGCTGCCGGGCAAGGGCGTGGGGCTGTCCGAAAACTGCTGGCCGGACGCAATTTTGGGGCCGATGCCCAACGTCTACCCCTTTATTGTCAATGATCCGGGCGAGGGTGCCCAGGCCAAGCGCCGTACGCAGGCGGTGATCATCGATCATCTGATGCCGCCGCTGACCCGTGCCGAAACCTACGGGCCGCTGCGTAATCTGGAGTTGCTGGCCGACGAGTATTACGAAGCGCAGTTACTTGATCCACGTCGCGCCCGCGAGCTGCAGCGCGACATTCTTGCGTTGGTACGTGAAACCCGCATCGACCGCGAGCTGCAACTGGACGAGAAGCTGGACAGTGACGCAGATGCGGCGATCTGGCTACCGCGGCTCGACACCTATCTGTGTGACCTTAAAGAGTCGCAAATCCGTGACGGGCTGCATATCTTCGGTGAATCGCCAGCCGGGCGCCTGCGTATTGACACGCTGCTGGCGTTATTGCGCATCCCCCGTGGTGATGGCCGTGGCGCGCAATCGAGTGTGCTGCGGGCACTGGCCAAAGCCTTTGAGCTGGGCTTTGACCCGTTGGACTGCGCGTTGGCCGAACCCTGGACAGCACGTCAGCCTCGCGTGTTGCAGGCCATCAGCGCTGAGCTTTGGCGTACAGCCGGAGACACTCGCGAGCGTCTGGAATTGTACGCTGCGCAACTGATCGAACAGGCTTTACAGGGCACCCTGCAACTGCCCGATACCGCGCAATGGGCCGAGGTTCGGGCAATTTTCGACGCCTTGCTTGAGGTCGTGGCCCCGCGTCTGGATGCCTGCGGCCCGGCCGAGATGCAGGGCCTGCTGGATGCCCTGGCCGGGCGCTTTGTACCGGCAGGCCCCAGCGGTGCACCGAGTCGTGGGCGGCTGGATGTACTGCCGACCGGGCGCAACTTCTTTTCGGTGGATGTGCGCAACCTGCCCACCACCACGGCTTGGCGGATCGGTTTTCAGTCGGCCAACCTGATTCTTGAGCGTCACCTGCAGGACCACGGCGACCATCTGCGCCAGTTGGGTCTGTCGGTGTGGGGCACGGCGACCATGCGTACCGGCGGTGATGATATCGCCCAGGCCATGGCACTGATGGGCGTGCGCCCGGTATGGGCCACCGGTAGCCAGCGGGTGGATGACTTTGAAATCCTCCCGGTCAGCCTGCTGGACCGCCCGCGAGTGGATGTAACCTTGCGCGTGTCGGGTTTTTTCCGCGATGCGTTTGCCAACCTGATTCGCCTGTTCGATGCTGCCGTACAAGCCGTGGCGGCACTGGACGAGCCAGATGATCTGAACCCGTTGGCGGCCAAGGTCCGTACTGAGCGCGAACAGCTTGAGCGCGATGGCCTCGCGCCTGAACTGGCGGCGCGCCAGGCAGGTTGGCGGGTGTTTGGCGCCAAGCTCGGTGCTTACGGCGCGGGTGTCCAGAACGCGATAGATGGCCGCTTGTGGGAAAGCCGCGATGACTTGGCGCAGGTCTATCTGAACTGGGGTGGGTATGCCTATGGCGGCGCCGATGAGGGCACTGCGGCACGCGGCCAGTTCGCCCAGCGCCTGGGGCAAATGCAAGCAGTGGTACAGAATCAGGACAATCGCGAGCACGATTTGCTCGATTCCAACGACTATTACCAGTTCCAGGGCGGCATGCTGGCTGCGGTCGAAAGCTTGAGCGGCCAGGCGGCGGCCAGTTACCACGGTGATCACAGCCAGCCGGACTTGCCGAAAATCCGCACGCTCAAGGAAGAGCTGAACCGGGTGATCCGCTCCAGGGCGGCCAACCCGAAATGGATCGACGGGGTCAAGCGGCATGGCTATAAAGGCGCGTTCGAAATGGCCGCGACCCTGGACAACCTGTTTGCCTTTGATGCGACCACGCATTTGATCGACGACCACCAGTACGCCCTGCTGGCGGATGCTTATTTGCTGGACCCGGATACCCGCGAGTTTGTGCGCCAGCACAACCCGCATGCCTTGCGTGACATGACTGAGCGTTTGCTCGAAGCTCAGCAGCGCGGGCTCTGGAGCGAGCCAGGCGAGTACCAAGCGGCGCTGGAAAACCTGTTGCTGGATATAGAAGAAGAGTGACAGGGCTGGGGTGAGGGGCTTTTTAAAGTGGATCAATATTCTAAAATTTGGAACCCGAAAACATGACTGACACCCCGCATTTCCCGTTATCGGCGGTGGTCGGCGCGGACTCTTTGAAGCTTGCGCTGTGCCTGACAGCCATCGACCCGAAAATTGGCGGGGTACTGATCGAAGGGCCGCGAGGCATGGCCAAATCGACCCTGGCCCGTGGTCTGGCTGATCTGCTCGCCAGCGGTCAGTTCGTCACTTTGCCTCTGGGCGCCACCGAAGAGCGTCTGGTCGGCACCCTCGATCTGGACGCGGCGCTGGGGCAGGGCAAGGCGCAGTTTTCCCCAGGCGTACTGGCCAAGGCCAATGGTGGTGTGCTGTATGTCGATGAAGTGAATCTGCTCGCTGACCATCTGGTGGATGTGCTGCTGGATGTCGCAGCAAGTGGCACCAACCTGGTCGAGCGCGATGGCATTTCCCATCGGCACGCGGCGCGCTTTGTTCTGATTGGCACCATGAACCCGGAAGAGGGAGAGTTACGTCCTCAACTGCTCGACCGTTTTGGTTTGAACGTGGCCATGAGCGGCCAGCCGCAACCGGCTGAGCGCGGCGAAATCATCCGCCGTCGCCTGGACTTTGACGCTGACCCGCAAGGGTTTTGCGCGCAGTGGGAAACGGCACAGACAGCTTTGCGCCTGCGTTGCCAGCAGGCCCGTGAATTGCTGAACAACATTGCGCTGGATGATCAGTCCCTGGCGATGATTACCGAGCGCTGCTTTGCCGCTGCGGTCGACGGCATGCGTGCCGATCTGGTGTGGCTGCGTGCTGCGCGGGCGCATGCCGCATGGCGCGGAGCAATGGCGATCAGCCTGGAAGATATCGATGCCGTGGCCGAGTTTGCCTTGCGCCATCGGCGTCGCGCGCAAACGGGGCAGGCGCCGACACCTGAGCCGCCGCAGTCGCAACCGCAATCCAGCAGCGCTTCGCCCTGTTCGGGGCAGGGCCAGTGGGGTGAACTGCCAGCACAAGCCCAGGCAGTGGGTGCGCGCCGAGAAGTGCCGAGCTGGCCAAAAAAGCCCTAGGCATTCGCCCTCGATCTGTTGCGGGGGCGGATGCCAGACCCCGGCCAGGGCAACTCGCCACGGGCAAGCAGGGGGCCAGTCGCAGTGCTGGTAGCGGAATGATCGACTGGGTACAGACTTTGCTGCGTGGGCGTCCACGTCAGCGTGCCGATCTGGCCTGGAAAACCCGGCAAAGTGCTGCCCAGGAACTGTGGCTGGTTGTGGTCGATGCATCGGCCTCGACCCGGCGGCATCAGGCCCTGAGTGACGCCAAGGGGCTGTTGGCGCAATTGTTTGAGGATGCTTATCGACAACGTGCCCGTGTCGCGGTCATGACGGCCAGCGGGCAGACTGCGCAGTGGCAAGTCAGTGGTGCCAAGGCATCCTCAGCCCTGAATGCGTGGCTGCAAGCATTGGGGGCGGGGGGCGGCACGCCGTTACTGGAAGCTTTGCAGGAAGTTGCCAAATGGCTTGAGATGCGGCGCAAACACTACCCGCAAGAGCAGCAGCGCTTTTTACTGCTGACCGATGGCCGTTTGAAACAGTGGTCAGGGATGCCCGCAATAGACTGCCCGGGGCTGTTGATCGATATCGAGAGAGGCCCGATTCGACTGGGTCGCTCGCGTCAGATGGCGACGGAGCTGAATGTCGACTATCAGCATATTGACGGGTTGGAACCCGTGTAAACATGGTTAACCCGCTGTGGGAGCGGTGCTGCGACGAAACGCATTGATTTTGCTGGAAGACCGTTGCGTTTCAATCGCGAGCAAACCCGTTCCCACGTATCAGCTGTGCAGCTGATTACGCTGGCATGACCCAAGGCTGCAGGGTGTAGCCTTCGCTGCTGATTTCAGCGCGGGCTTGTGCCAGCAGGCTTTCGAGCTGGGCAGCGTCTGCGCAGGCGCTGCGCGGGATCTGTTTGCGGCCGATACGGGTGTTGGTGCGGTCAATGACAGTCAGGCTCAATTCGCCGTTGCCATCTTGGGCAGCCCATGCGACGCATTGAAAAGGTTCAAAGGCGTGGCCGGCAATCAAAAGTGCTTCGTTGAAACGGAGCGGGGCGTTCATAGGGTCGTCTCTCTGGTGTGCCCATCAAGTGATTAACCGTCGGCTGGGCGTACCGTTCGGTTGGTTACTTGTACTGATGACTTCAGACCCGTATCAGGTCACACACTTTCGTCACTTTTTTAAAACTTTCTTGACCGGACTGATCCAAGTCAATTTTCAGGCTGTGTCACATCTTGAGCGTAGCTGGCTATTGGCCTTGTTGGTAACCCGCAATCGATTTTGCTCGCCAGCAATCGTTCAACCGCCGCGCAAGCCTGTTGCTGACGAGCCTGCCAGTCGCCGGCAATCACGAGCATGGGTTGCTGATGCTGTTCGAGCCACTGGCGGCTGGCACTGAAAAACGCTTGGCGCTCAGCCAGGGAGGGTTGGCAGCGTTGGCCATCAGCTGTCCACTCCACACCTTCGGGGGACAGCAGTAAATGCAGGTCGTAATGACGGCTCAACAACTCAGGCTCAAGCCAGGAGGGACAGTCGCCAAACAGGGTCTGGCTCCACAGGATATTACTCAGCAGATGAGTGTCCAGAATCAGCAATTCGGGCTTTCTGGCACGGGCTTGATCTTCCCATTGAAGCTGGCCGCGGGCGATGGCCGGGATGTCCGCCAGGCAGGTATCCCGAGGGTTTTGCTCGATAAAGTAACGAACGTATTCGCCCACCAAAATGCCGCCAAAACGCTGCTGCAATAGCGCCGACAACCAGCTTTTGCCGCTCGACTCGGGCCCTGCCAGCACCAATACCTTCATGTCCGTAGCGCCGGGTCGCGGTGCCAGTCACGCAAGCCTTGAATGGCAATCACGGTAAACAGCGCGTAGAGACCGGCGGTCAGGTACAGATCCTGATAGGCGAAAAAACCGATGTAAAGCACGTCTATCACGCACCACAGGGCCCAGCACTGCAGGCGCTTTTGGGCCATCCACAATTGCGCAACCAGGCTGAAAGCCGTCAGCGTGGCATCGGACCAGGGGAAATCGGAGTCTGTCCAATGGGCCATTGCGGCGCCCAGTGCAACACTGCCCACGGCGCCTATAGCCAAGCCTGCAAGGACTTGCAAGGTGCTTAATCGAGAGACTACGCGGCCTTCATGTTGTGCGCCGGTGCGAGTCCACTGCCACCAGCCATAGACTTGCAATAGCGCAAAAAACACCTGCAGCAGCATGCCTGAATACAGCTTGATCTCGAAAAAGATCCAGCTGTAAAGCAGCACCATTACCAGGCCAATGGGCCAGCACCAGGGGTTTTGTTTGACTGTTAACCAGACGGCAATGACGCCGAGTGCGGCGGCAAACAGTTCAAGCCCTGACATTGGGATTCCTTGGAAGAAAGAAGAGGGCGCAGATTGTACCTGCAGGCGCAATGTTTGTGGGCGTAACTGCACGTGATACGCGGTATGTAGATACTCTGTGCCAAAGTGGGAGCGAGCCTGCTCGCGAATGTTTTTCGCGAGCAGGCTCGCTCCTACGCCTCGCAATCAAGGCAGATGCAGCAACACGTAATCGTTCTTGTCGAAACGCCCGCTGAGTGCCGGAGCCATGCTGCCCAGCTCGCTGCCTTGCAAGGCCTGATAGTCCTTGCGGTCCATGACGATCCAGACCGGAGATGGCAATGCTGTCAGCTCGGCGGGCGATTGGGTGAACAGCGGCAGTAGATCGCGGTCAACGTTGACCATGAACTTGATCGCCTTCGCATCCTTGCCCATGCCGTGCAGCACCACAGGAGCCGGCGCCTGATCGATCAGTTGCATAGCCTTTAAAGTAAAGGTGCGGGTGTCATACAGGCTGCGTTCAGCGGGTTCAAACACCGTTATATAGCTGCTCCACAGTGCCAGTACCGCACACGCCGCCAGTCCTGCAACCCGCCATTGGGCCTTGAACAGCAGGCCCAGGGCCAGAACTTGCAGTACCGCGAGGATGACGAAAGTAGCAGTCAATGACGGCAGCTGTTCGCCAAACCGCTGGCGTACCACCACCAGACCGACAATCAGCAAGCCTGGCAGCAGCAAGAACAGGCCTTGAATCAACCCGCGCAAGACGCCAAACACCCGTCCGCTCATGACCTGAAACGGATACGCCGCAATGATGGCCGCCATCGGCAACATGGGCAGCAGGTAGCGGGCTTTTTTCGCTTGGGGAATCGACAGCCCGATCATCACCACCAGAGCAGCTGCAACGCAGTATTTGACCAGTTGCAAGGCTGGCCCCGACTGCTTGCGCCCGGCAACCAGAATCGCCACCAATACTACAACGGCTAGCGGATAGGCCAGCGCATAGTTGCCCATCGAGCTGGTGAAGTAATACAGCGCGCTGCTCGCGCCTTCAGTGCCGTCCATGCGCCCGGTAACTTGCATGCGGATCACTTCGTGGACAAAGGCTTCGCCACCACTGATCCAGGCCAACATCAGCAATGTGCCAATGCAGAGCACCAGCAGTGCCAGCGCTTGCAGCCCAACGCTGATCAGGCGGCGCCACTGGCCGTTGAGCAGGTAGTAACTGCACAGAATGCCGGTAGGGATCACCAGGCCGATCGGGCCGCGAATGGCAAACCCCAGCACCAGCAGGGCCAGTAGCCAGAAATGACGGCGTGGCGTGCCAAAGTGATCGTGGGAATAGGCCAGGTAAAATGCACTGAAGCTCACGGCTGCAAGCATTTGGTCCAGCGAAACAGCCCGGGTTTCGGTGATAAAGGTCATGCTCAGTAACAGCAAGGCCACGCTGACCAGCGCCCAGGTTGTCGATTGCGGCGCAACCAGGCGGTACATCAACGTCACCAGCGTTGCGCTGGCAATGGCCGTTGGTAGCCATGCAGTCAGGCTGGTGACTTTGCCAAAGGGCAGCGCCAGTAACCAGGTAAATACCGTGGAAGTAGCGCTGTAGTCCGCATAGGGTTGGCCATAGGTGGTCGGGAAAAAACCGGGACCATGGCGCAGCATTTCGTTGGCAAACATGACAAAGCGCGAATCAAAGCCTATCGCCGCCTCTTGATGGTTGCCCAGGATAAACAGCAGCAAAGCGAATGCACCCAGAATCAGGGATTGCCTGCGCAGGGTGAGCAAAGCTGTGTCGTTGAAGTCTGCAGGCATCTCGAGTCTCCTTGACTCATCAGGGCGCATAAAAAAGCGCCGCCACTGTTACCAATGGCGGCGCTGTCAGATCATTAAATGGCTGTTGAACCTACCGGCAAGTTGCACGACTCACCCCGGCCCATCGGGAAGTATTGCAGGCCGACCTTGGCCAGACGCTCGCCTTCATACAGGTTGCGGCCGTCGAAAATCACCGGAGTGTGCAGGCGCTGTTTGATCAGGTCAAAATCCGGGGCCTTGAATTGTTGCCACTCGGTACACACGATCAACGCATCTGCGCCGTTGAGGGTCGACTCCGGGGTGCCCATCAAGCTCAGGCGCGGCTCATCGCCGTACAGACGCTGGGTTTCCTGCATGGCTTCGGGGTCAAAAGCGCGCACATCGGCACCGGCTGCCCACAGGGCTTCCATCAGCACACGGCTCGGCGCGTCACGCATGTCGTCGGTGTTGGGTTTGAATGCCAGGCCCCACAGAGCAAACGTCTTGCCTTTGAGGTCACCCTTGAAAAATGCATTGATGCGATCGAACAGCTTGTGTTTCTGACGTTCGTTGATCGCTTCGACCGCTTGCAGCAGGTCGCTCGAACAATTGACCTGCTGGGCACTGTGGATCAGCGCGCGCATGTCTTTAGGGAAGCACGAACCGCCGTAGCCGCAGCCAGGGTAGATAAAGTGATAACCAATGCGCGTGTCGGCGCCAATACCCAGACGCACGGCTTCGATATCCGCCCCCAGGTGTTCGGCCAGTTCGGCAATCTGGTTGATAAAGCTGATTTTGGTCGCAAGCATGCAGTTGGCAGCGTACTTGGTCAGCTCTGCGCTGCGCAGGTCCATGAAAATAATGCGGTCATGGTTGCGGTTGAACGGCGCATACAGGTCACGCATGACCTCGCGCACTTCTTCGCGGGCGCAGCCAATGATGATGCGGTCCGGGCGGCGGCAGTCGGTAACTGCCGAGCCTTCCTTGAGGAATTCGGGGTTGGATACCACGTCAAATTGCAACGAGCGCCCGGCCAGATCCAGGGCCTGGTTGATATGCGCAGTCAGTGCGTCGCCGGTGCCCACGGGAACGGTGGACTTCTCGACCAGAATCAGCGGTTCCTTGCGGTGGCGGGCAACCGCGTCACCTACAGAGAACACCTGGCCCAGGTCAGCCGAACCGTCTTCGCTCGGGGGCGTACCTACAGCGATAAACAGTACCTGGCCGTGTTCAACGGCGAGTTTTTCATCGCTGGTAAAACGCAGGCGTTTGCTTTCAAGGTTTTCACGTACCAGGCTGGAAAGCCCGGGCTCAAAAATGCTGACGTGACCTTGCTGCAGCAACTCGACCTTTTTCTGGTCAATGTCCATGCAGATCACGTCATGTCCGACTTCAGCCAGTACCGTCGCCTGTACCAGGCCTACATAGCCACTACCAAATACACTGATTTTCATGCGCAGTTCCTGGAACTCGGGGTACGTCGAGAGTTGATCGTAAGCACCCCTAGAATGACCAAGGTCACACCAAGGGTTTTTGAAAGGGTGAAGCTTTCATGGAATACCGGCAGGCTTGCAGCCAGCAGGTAAACCAGTGCGTAACTGATGCTTAACAGCGAATAGGCGCGGCCCAACGGCAAATCGCGCAGAGCCAGCAGCCAGCACAGCATCGACAAGGCATAAGCGGCAATTGCCGCAAGCACCACGGCCAATGCCGATATTGATACTTCGCCCTGACTGATTGCACTCACCCATTGGGCAGGTTCCGGCAAGCGGGTCATGCTCCAGCGCATACCCAGTTGGGCAGAACTGACCAGCAACACGCTGCCCGAAGCAAAGATAAATCCACGGCGCAGGCTCATGCGTGTTGCCCCAGTAAAACCACCCCGGCAATGACCAGTCCAACACCCACCCAATGACGCAGGTCGATGGTTTCTTTAAACAGGTAGCGGGCTACCAGAGTGATCAACACAAAATTGAGGCTGAGCATCGGGTAAGCAATCCCGACCTCCAGCCGTTGCAATACCAGCAACCACACCAGCAAACCCAGACCCAGACACAGCAGTGCCAGCCATAACCAAGGGGAGCGCAGTTTTTGCGCTACCCCGGTGTCGATTCCGCGCCAGCCCTCGACGGCATACTTCTGGGCGATCTGGCCGGCGCAAGTCAACAGGCAAGCCAGCAGTAGCAGGGTCAAGGTCATGGAGTGATCTGCGGGAATATCAGAATCACCATATTGCCTTCGTCATAACGCTGGGCATCTTTGGGCAGCTCGTCCATTTCATGGCTTTCATCGCTGTCCTTGACCCGCATTACCACGCCTACAGGACCTTGGCGTCGTGCGTCGGTCATCCATTGGCCAATCTGATCCAGGCCAATGCTTTTGCCTTTGGCATCGTCATAGGTCAGGCCGTATTTGACCTCGCCCTGGGTGTTGTAAAGCGTCACGTCCGGACGACGCAGGCGCCAGGCCAGGGCAGAAGCCGCACCCAGGTCGTTGCTGAGAAAGGTTTTGGCCTGGGCCAGTTCGTCGATGTGTTCAAGGATGAACTGGTCGGGCATCTTGTTGTGCACCACGCTGGTCGGCATAGCCGCAGGCAGCGCAAGTACCAGCACGCCCATGGCCACGGCAGGGGCTGCCCACATTTTCAGCGGTTTGGACAAGGTCAGCAGGCCGGTCACGATCCAGGTCAGCAGCACCACGACCAACAGCGCCATGTGCTGCGGCTCGTTGTCATAGAACGGTTTTTTGATCTGGAA
This sequence comes from Pseudomonas fragi, assembly GCF_025426255.1. GTDB lineage: Bacteria > Pseudomonadota > Gammaproteobacteria > Pseudomonadales > Pseudomonadaceae > Aquipseudomonas > Aquipseudomonas kulmbachensis. The sequence goes on from NZ_CP104861.1 coordinate 2,522,971, forward strand.
GTAGACCAGCGCCAGCAATGCCGCGCCGCCGACCAACAGATTGACCAGCCCGTTAACACGCAAGGCGCCAGTTTTGGCCTGCTCGACACGTTGCATCATCGCGTGGCCCAGCAGCAGTGCCAGCGGCAGCATGCACGGCATGATATAGGTCGGCAGTTTGCCCTTGCTCAGGCTGAACAAGCCCAGTGGCAGCAACAGCCACAGCAGGATGAACACAACGCTGGCATGGCGTTTGTTTTGCCAGGCGTCCTTGAAGGTCGCGGGCAACAAAGCTGCCCACGGCAAGCTGGAGACCACCATCAACGGCAAGTAGAACCACCACGGACGACCGTGCTGGGCATCGTCACCGGCAAAGCGGCGGATATGCTCGTGCCAGAAGAAGAAGCGCCAGTAATCGGGCTCCTGGGCGTGAACCGCGAGCACCCATGGCAGCGAGACGGCAGCGGCGACCAGCATGGCTACCAGGCCATACTTGACCAGTTCCAGAAAGCGTTTTTGCCAAATCATGTAGGGGAGGGCGATCAGAACCGGCAGCAGCAGGGCCAGAAAGCCTTTGGTCATAAAGCCCATGCCGCAGGCAAAACCCAGTACCGCCCAGCTGATCAGGCGATCACGGCGCGAGCGGCTGTCCACGGCAAACCATAGGGCAACCATGCTCAGGTTGACCCACAGAGTGAATTGCGGATCGAGGTTGGAATACCCGGCCTGGCCTGCAATCAGGCCAAAGGTCATGTACACCAGCGCGCAGGCAAAGCTCTTGCGCGGGTCATTCCACAGGCGACGGGCCACGGCATAAGCCAGGAACACGCTCAGGCCGGTGGCGATGGCTGAGGCAATGCGTACGCCAAACAGGTTTTCGCCAAAAATGGCCTGACCGATGGCGATCATCCAGTAGCCGGCAATCGGCTTCTCGAAGTAACGCAAATCCATGAAGTGCGGGGTGATCCAGTTACCGTCGACCAGAATTTGTTGGCCGATTTGTGCGTAGCGCGTTTCGTCAGGAATCCACAGGCCGTGAGTGCCCAGCGGTAGCAGGTAAAACGCGATAAAGGCTAAAACCAGCAGCGGTATCGTCCAGCGCTGAGTCATGGCTTCTGCACTCCCAACCAGCCTTCACGGCCTTCAAGCACGCCGCGACTCAGTTGCCCGGCTGGCAGGCTGTCGAGATCGGCGGGGAGCAAGTCCCGCAGGGGTTGGAAATGAATGTCACGCGCCCGGGCCTGGGCAAGCAATTGACGGAAGTCGTTGGCCATTAGAATCCCTTCTACTTCTGCATGGATGGTGTACGCATTCAGCTTTTGTGGGCTGAAGCGATCAAGAATGAATGAGTTGAAATCGGCGGCACTCAGCTCGGGCCCGACCACTTCATCGAAGGTGGGTAAATCCACAGGGATTTGCGGCGCGCCCAGCCTGCCATCAGCCAACCTTGGCCGAAACAGACTGTGCCCGCGGCAATCACTGTTGTAACGAAAGCCAAAGGTTTCCTTGGCCTGGACTACGCGTTCATCGGCACGCCAGCCTGCGGCGGCCGAACACTCGACGGCTTGCCCGGTGATGTCGCTCAACGTCTCGACACCACGGCGGATCTGCTCGATCAATTGCGCTTCGCTCCAGCGTGCGGTGTTAGCTTGCCAGCCATGGTGATCCCAGGCGTGCAAGCCAACCTCGTGGCCCGCGGCCAGGGTCTGGCGCATCAAGTGCCCCAGATCCTTGCCGATCGGTTTGCCTGGCCAGGCGGTGCCGGCCAGCAAAATATCCCAGCCGTACAGGCTGGCAGCCTTGGAACGCATCATTTTCCAGAAAAACTGGGGCTTGATCAGCCGCCATAAATGGCGGCCCATGTTGTCCGGCCCCACGCTGAAAAAAAACGTGGCTTTGATCTGGGCTTCGTCGAGCAGTTCGAGTAACCGCGGAACTCCCTCACGGGTTCCACGGTACGTGTCGACATCAATACGTAGTCCAGCTTGCATCAGCGTTTTTCCGCGATTTCTACCATGGCTTCACGCAGGAAGAAGTCCAGGGTCTTGCCAATGGTTTCGCTCAGCTCGGTGGTGGGTGTCCAGTCGATCAGACGACGGGCGTTTTCAACACTTGGTTTGCGATGGCTCACGTCCTGGTAGCCGGTGCCGTAGAACGACTGGCTTTCTACGTCGCGGAAACCGGCAAACGGAGGGAAGTTGGCACGCAGTGGATGCGCTTCGAACTGACGCAGCAACTCTTCACCCAGTTGACGAATGCTGGCTTCGTTATCCGGGTTACCGATGTTGATGATCTGGCCGTCGCACTTGCCACCCTTGTTGTCGATGATGCGTGCCAGAGCTTCGATACCGTCGGCCACGTCTGTGAAGCAGCGTTTTTGTTCGCCGCCGTCAACCAGACGGATCGGGGTGCCTTCCACCAGGTGCAGGATCAGTTGAGTGATCGCACGCGAGCTGCCAACCCGTGCCGAATCCAGACGGTCAAGGCGTGGGCCCATCCAGTTGAACGGACGGAACAGGGTGAATTTCAGGCCCTTCTGGCCGTAGGCCCAGATAACGCGGTCAAGCAGTTGCTTGGAGACCGAGTAGATCCAGCGTTGCTTGTTGATCGGGCCAACGATCAGGTTGGAGGTGTCTTCGTCGAAGTTCTTGTCCTGGCACATGCCATACACTTCGGACGTGGACGGGAAGATCACGCGCTTGTTGTATTTGACGCAGTAGCGCACCAGCTTGAGGTTTTCCTCGAAGTCCAGTTCGAATACGCGCAATGGGTTGCGGGTGTATTCGATAGGCGTCGCGATGGCCACCAGCGGCAGAACCACGTCGCATTTCTTGATGTGGTATTCGATCCACTCGGTGTGGATGCTGATGTCGCCTTCCACGAAGTGGAAGTTGGGATTGCTGCGCAGGCGCTCGATGGCGTCGGAGCCGATGTCCAGGCCATACACTTCGTACTGGTCGTCTTGCAGCAGACGCTCGGACAAGTGGTTACCGATAAAGCCGTTTACGCCCAGGATCAGGACGCGGGTACGACGTGCCGGGCGACCGGACTCGCTGCCACGCAGGCGCGAACCTTCAACCAGACCCAGTTCGCGGGCCAGTTGCGGGCCGCTCAGGTACAGGCCGTTGTCGTTGCGCTGACCGGCAGTGATCAGCAGGGAATCTTGAGCGCAGGCAATGCGCAGTGGGTCACAGCTGATGACCTGGCCAGGTGCAAGGCCCTCATTGCCGGCAACCACTTCGGCGCCCCAGACAATCAGTTTGTGCTCGCCCACGGCGCAGAAAGCGCCCGGGTACGGCTGGGTAACGGCACGCACCAGGTTGAACAGTTCTTCGGCCGGGCGAGTCCATTGCAGCAGGCCGTCAGCCGGGGTGCGGCGACCGAAGTAGGTGGCCTTGGATTCGTCTTGCGCAGTTTCGGTCAGCTTGCCCTGAGGCAGCAATGGCAAGGCTTCGGCAAGCAGTTGAGCGGCGGTTTCGCGCAGCTTGGCGTGCAGGCTCAGTGCGGTGTCCGAGCGCTCGATGCTGATGCGCTGCTGAGCCAGAATGTCGCCTGCGTCAGCACGCTTGACCATGCGGTGCAGGGTGACGCCGGTTTCGGTTTCGCCGTTGACCAGTACCCAGTTGGCTGGTGCGCGACCACGATAACGCGGCAGCAACGAGCCATGCAGGTTGAAAGCACCTTTGCTGACGCTGGCCAGCAGTTCTTCGCCCAGCAGGTGGCGGTAGTAGAACGAGAAGATGTAATCGGCGTTCAGCTTGCGAATGCGCTCGATCCACAGTGGGTGGTTAGCGTCTTCCGGTGCGTGAACCGGGATACCTTTACGGGCACACAGTTGGGCGACCGAGCCGTAAAAGTTATTTTCCTTGGGGTCGTCAGCATGGGTAAATACAGCTGCAATTTCGTAGCCTGCATTGAGCAAGGCTTCGATGCCTGTGCAGCCAATATCGTGATAGGCGAAAACAACGGCTTTCAAACTCATGATTGGACCTGTGTCGAAGTAGAAGAAGTCGAGTTGCAAGTTGAAACAGTGGACGTCGAAGATTCGGCGCGAACAATTTTTTCAATGAAAAAACGTGGTCGTGCACGCACATCGCTGTACATGCGGCCCAAGTACTCACCCAAAAGGCCCATGCCGATAAATTGGCCGCCGGTAAACACGAAGAGCACCGCAAACAGTACAAAAGTACCGTCGCCGGCCCAGCTTGCACCGAAGATCAGGCGCAGCATGATCAGCGCAATCGCGAACACGACGCCAAGGGCAGCCATGCTGAAGCCGATAATGCTCAGCAAGCGCAAAGGCGTGGTGGTCATGCAAGTGATCAGGTCAAACATCAGGTTGATCAGGCGCATCGGGCTGTACTTGGAGTCGCCGTGCTCGCGCTCGGCATGCTCGACCAGCACTTCAGTGGTATGGCGGGCAAAGCTGTTGGCCAGAATCGGGATAAAAGTACTGCGCTCACGGCAGGCGAGCATGGCGTCGACGATGCTGCGGCGGTAAGCGCGCAGCATGCAGCCGTAGTCGCTCATGGCAACCCCGGTGGAGCGTTGCACGGCCAGGTTGATCAGGCGTGAAGGCCAGCGGCGCCAGGCAGAGTCCTGGCGGTTGTTGCGTACGGTGCCGACCACGTCGTAACCCAGTGCCGCCTGCGCAACCAGTCGCGGGATTTCTTCTGGCGGGTTTTGCAGGTCGGCGTCGAGGGTGATGACCACATCGCCCTTGGAGTGCTCGAAGCCGGCCATGATCGCGGCATGTTGCCCGTAGTTGCGGTTGAGGATAACCGCGACCACATGGCTGCCTTCACGCTCAGCGGCCTCTTGCAGGATTTGCGCCGAGTTGTCACGGCTGCCGTCATCGACCAGCACGATTTCGTAGGCTTGGCTCAGTTGTGCGCAGGCAGCTTCAGTGCGGCGCAACAGTTCTGGCAGGCTCTGTTCTTCGTTGTAGACCGGAATGACGATCGACACACACTGGATTGGGTAAGGTTTCAAAGTATTCGTTCCAGTCAGTTTCATTGGCACAAGACGACATGTCTAAGTCAACCTGGTTCAAGCGCACTGTAAGGACTCGCGCCCGCTCCCAGTAAAGCCTATTACTGACAAAGGTAAAGTCACTCGATTGTGTTATCTACATGATTTTCTTGATAACTCTATGGTCTTTGCCATTTGAGATAGTGCATACGTTAAACGCCTCCTTGTGAAAAACCTATGAAAGTTGGATCAACAGTGCATGTTTTCCAGCTGCTAGACAGGTGCTATTCAGGAAAGTATTTGCAGCCCCCGAACAGTATTTGCACAGATGATAATGTTTCTCCTGGATAACAAGCTTCTTACAGTAGAAAAATGACTTTGAACAGTGATGCACGGCAAGAAGCAAGTTTGCGGGGGGGGGGGGGCGTACGAGGTAAATGCTGCGGCGCCAACCTGTGGGTATGTGACGCGTGTCACATTGGCTGGCGCCGTCGATAAACTTTAGTTCAGGCCCAACTTGCCGCGCAGGGTCGACAAGTCTTCAGCCAAGGTGTTGACCGGGCCGACCAGTGCCTTGCGGTCGTTTTCCTTGACCTTGTCGTAGGTTTCAAAGCCACCGTCGGCAGTTTTGTACTTGGCCAGGATCTTGTTCACCGTGGCGAAGTTTTTATCCACCTTGGCGGCAAAGGCTTTGTCGTTCTGTTCTATTTGCGTGCGGAACAGATCGAAGATCTTTTTCGCGCCATCTACGTTGCCTTGAAAGTCGTAGAGATCGGTGTGGCTATAGCGGTCCTCCTCGCCGGAAATCTTGGTCGCGGCCACTTCTTCCATCAAGGCGGCAGCGCCACCGACGACTTTTTCGGGCGGGAAGGTCAGTCCGGCGACTCGGGCTTGCAGGTCCTTGACGTCTTTGTTCAGGCCGTCGGCCAGTTGATCAAGGCCCTGGGTGCTGTTCTCGGAGAACAGGCTGTATTCGATGCGGTGAAAGCCGGTGAAGTCAGGTGCCGTTACGCCTTTTTCATGATCGTCGACCCGTGAGTCGATGGAGGCGTCGAGGTCGCTGAACAGTTCGGCAATCGGCTCGATCGACTCATAGTAGACGCGGGTCGGGGCGTAGAGTTTTTTGGCTGTGGCCAGATCACCCTTTTTTACTGCGTCGGTGAATTTTTGCGTGTTGCTGGCCAGCTCATCCAGTTGCTCGGTGACGTAAATCTTATAGTCCGAAACAGGTTGCACCAAATCCAGTGGCGCGGTTGCCGCCAATACCGGGAGCGGGGTGTGGAGCAAGCCTAGGGCCAGGAACAGTGCGAGCGGCGTCTTCTTCATGGGACTCTTTCCGGTTGGGTTGAGGTTCAGGTGCGGGTAAGGGGGGTGGCTGCATCGAGCAATGAGCGGCCAATAAAGTCCTGGTTGTCGCGAACGCCCGGCAGGGTGAAGAAGTAGCCGCCGCCCACGGGCTTGAGGTATTCCTCCAGTGGCTCGCCGTTGAGGCGGATTTGCACGGCAATAAAGCCTTGTTCCAGATCGCGCTGGTAACAGATAAACAGCAGGCCCATGTCCAACTGGCCGTTTTTGTTGACGCCATTGGAGTAGTTGAATGGCCGGCGCAGGATCAAGCTGTTGCGCGTTTGCGCGGTGCGCGGGTTGGCCAAGCGAATGTGGGCGTCCATTTTGGTGATTTTGCCGTGGGGGTCCTTGCTGTAGTCCGGGACGTCGGTTTCGCGACTGCCGTCCATGGGCGCGCCGGTGGCCTTGTTGCGACCGAAGATGCTTTCCTGTTCTTGCAGTGGCGTGCGATCCCAGCGCTCGACAAAGTTGCGGATGATGCGCACTGCCTGATAGCTGCCGTTGACTGCCCAAGCGGGCTCGTCGCTACCGGACTGCACCCAGACAATCTGGTTCATCGTGGTGTCGTTGTTGGAGTCGGGGTTGGCCGAGCCATCGCGAAAGCCTAGGAAGTTGCGTGCGCTCTGCGCTGGTTCGCCAGGCTTGGCGGGAGCTTGTGGTGGTACGGTGCCTTCCTGCTTCCAACGTACCAACAACAAGTCAGGCAGATTTTTTACGATATCGCGCAGGGCGTGAATATTGGTGTCGGCGGTATTGGCGCAAAATTGCAGGCTCAAATCGCCATGGCACTGCGCAGGCTCCAGTGCGTCGTTGGGGAAGCCTTGCATGCGACTCAGGCGTTTGGGTTTGACTGATGTCAGGCCGAAACGCTCATCAAACAGCGATTCGCCCACCGAGACTGTGACGGTCAGGTTATCCGGGGTTACAACCGGGCCGAGAATCCCGGAGTCAACCGGTGGCAACTTGGGATCTATCTGGGGGACTGCACCGCCCTTCATCAAGAAGGCAATGCGTTCATTCAGGGTGCGAAACAAGCGCTCCAGGTCTTGCCGGTCGCTGGCCAGCACATCAAAGGCCACCAGCATGCCCGCGGCCGGGCGCGGGGTGACAATGCCATTTTGGTGTTGGGCATGAAAAACGTGATGGTCTTGGGTCTTGTCACTGCTGGGCGCTTGGGTCACTTGCGCGCTGGCCGGGTTGCCCGCAGCCAGCGCTGGGCAGCTCAGGGCGCCACCGGCCAGTGCAGCCCCCGCGACCCCCATGCCCATCAGGATGCGGCGGCGTTGCAGGTTGAAGGAGTCCGGGTTGTGTTCTGAATCGCTCATATGCGTCTCGTCTGCAATTACAGGCCGCTAAGGCCGAGGGCGGGATCGATTCCATCGAGTGCATCGGCCAGAACCTTGGCCTTGTTACTGATTTGTTGGCGTTGTTCGGAACTGACCGTGTCGTAGGTGCGGTAGCCCTGTGCGGTTTTCAGACCATTGAGCTCGGCCTCAAGCGAGGTACTGGCGCTGTCTATGCTGTGCAGTAGATCGGCATTTTTCCTGGCCAGCAGTGGGCGCAGCAGGTCAACCACCTTGCGCGCAACTTCAAGATTGGCGGCAAAGCCGCTGAGGTCGATATGGCTGTAGCGTTCCTCTTCGCCGCTGTTGGCGCGAGTGTCGGCCAAGTTGTGGAGGGTGCGCGCAACAATGCTCACCAGTTGCTCGGGGGGCAGCGATTGCGCCAGTAACTGTTGCTTGAGTTGTATGGCATTGGCTTGCAGTTGTTGGGCAACAGGTATCAGGCCCTGGGTGCTGCGTTGATCGAACAGGCCGTATTCCAGGCGATGGAAGCCGGTGAAGCCCGGGTCCTGCTCGCGTTTTTCGAAATAGTCGGCACGCGCGTTGATCGCGTTATCCAGTTCGGCGAGGCGCTGTGCTGCCGGAGCCAGGCGCTGATAGGCCTCGCGGGCGGGAATATATAAAGCCTGCGCCTGCACCAGGTCATCAGCGGCAATTGCCTGCGACAGTGCGTCAACGGCCTTGATCAGTGCGCTGCCCTGGCTGCTCAGGTACACCCGGAACTCCGACAGCGGGCCGATAAACGCTACCATTGACGGTCGCGCATTGGCGCGGGCTTCGGACTCTGCGGTGGGTGTTACGTGCAATGTGCCGCGGGGGTTGCTGAGCAGCCCGCAAGTGATGGCGTAATCACCTGGAGCCAGGGTTGCGTTAATTACTTGGCTCAGCCCAGGAGCGATATTCTCACGCTCTTCAACTACCAGTACGCCGTCCAGGATCTCCCATTCAACCGCCCGTTCCGAGGCGTTGACGATACGAAAGCTGTTGAAACCAGCCGGTACGGTCAGTGCATTGGGTTCACAGCTGTGGGGGTGAATGGTCACCGTAACTTCGTTGTTGTGAACCTTGCGTTTGGCCGCAGCCAGTTGCGAGGCGTAGTAGAACAATCCGCCGGCCGCGATCATCACGATCACCGAGCCGGCCACCGCCCAGCGCAAAGCGCGTGGGGGTGTACCGCTTGCAGGGGTAGGCATGTTTGGCCTTATGGGTTTGTTACTGAGGAGGTGTGTGCAGTTTTCGCTGGTGCCGGCGGGCGGAAGAACATTGCCAGGGTTACCACCAGATAAATCACATAGGCACCGAGCACGCTGACGGTTGGCGCATCCTGATAACCGAACATGCCTGCCAGTACCGAGCCCAGGGGGCCGTCCATTGGCAGGTGGGCGCTGATATCGAACACCACGTCTTGTAAGTGATTCCATAGACCGGCTTCATGCAGGGCTTGCACCGAGTTGGCCAAAATTCCTGCGGCAACCACCAGGATGAATAGACCGGTCCAGCGAAAGAACAGACCCAGGTTCAAGCGCATACTGCCGCTGTAAATCGCAAAACCCACGAAAATAGCCAGAATCAGGCCGAGCAGGGCGCCCAGAGGCGCGGCCGGGCCTTCGCTCTGCTGGAATACGGCGAGCAGGAAGAACACCGTTTCGAGCCCTTCGCGGGCGACCGCAAAGAACACCATGGCAATAAGGGCGGTGACTTGATGTTTGGAGCCAGCCAAAGCCTGGTCGAGAGATGTGTGCAGCGAATGTTTGATGGAGCGCGCCACCTTGCGCATCCAGAACACCATCGAGCTGAGAATGCCGACGGCGATCAGGCCGACGATGCCTTCGAACAACTCCTGCTGCTTTTGCGGGAATTCGGCGCTCATTAATTCCAGGCCGCCACCGACCAGCAGCGACAGTGCAGCGGCCAGAAAGACGCCGATCCACACGGCGGGCATCCACTGACCGCGGCCAGTTTGCTTGAGGTAGCTGGCAATGATACCGACGATAAGTGCGGCCTCAATCCCTTCGCGCAGCATGATCAGAAATGGAACCAGCATGGTGAAAGCCCGCGTGATTAATAGTCAGGGGGCTAATTTGTAACATATTGATACGTATTCCCAAACAGGAATCGATTGCATTAGCTGAACGGTTGCTGAACGAGGATTGCGGATCATTTGTAGCAGCTGCCGAAGGAACGAGGCAGCGTCCGGCGGCGTAGCCGTCGTAAACCCTGAGTACTTGTTTTAACTGGCGCACCGCGGTGTCTGATTTCGCGACGGCTACGCCGCCGGACGCTGCCTCGTTCCTTCGGCAGCTGCTACGGGGCTTTGCTTTCGTCCTCATTCTTATTTCGTGCTTGAAGGCTTTCCAGTGCCGCTTCGGCCTTGATGGCGCGCAGGGCAAGCTCGCTGTTGCTGTGTTGGGTTTCGCTGTGTGCCTGTTTCAAGCCTTCGCTTTCTTGCGTGGCCACACGCAGGCGTTCCTGGAGCAGGGTGCATTCGCTTTGCAGTTTGCTCAGTTGCGCGCTCAACTGTCCGTTGAGATTGCTCAGTTTGTGCTGCTGGTCGTTGGCCTGGTTCAGCTCTTTATTGAGTGCGCGGCTTTCGCTCAGTACGCGTTCGTTGTCGCGATGCAGCTGGGTGATTTCATCCTGGCGTACCAGTGCGCTTTGTTGCGCCTGCCGCAGCTCCATCTGCACTTGTTGCAATTGCCCCTCATGGCGCCGCTGATCCTGCTCGCGTTGTTCCTTGACGGCGCTGCGGTAGTGCTCAAGCGCGTCGCGGGCGTGAAGGTGCTTGTCTTCCAGCGAGCGAATCTGCTCGTCACGATCATTGAGGCGTAGCTCAAAGTCGCTGCACGCCTGGTTCAGCGCGGCGTTGCGGGTCTGTTCGGTTTGCAGCATTGAACGAGTGGCTTCAAGGTTGGTGCTTTCCAGGCTCAGTGCCGCGCCTTGAATCTCAAGCTGTTGTTCAAGTTGTGCCTGGGCGTTTTGCGCCTCGCTCAGTTGATCCTGCAACTGGACTTTCAGCTGCTCGTAATGCGCCTGGGCGCGGTCTATAGGCTCTTGCGCCTGTTCCTGCAGGCGCTGAGCGAGGCGGGCCACCAGCTCGGTCAGCTCGTCACCTATCTGTTCTTGAGGTGCGCCGCGGCGCGAATCGACCTCGTCCAGCTCTTTAAGGTAGCGATGGATCGTGGTTTTCGATCCGGTATTTCCCATCTCGATACGTACCGCATCAATGCTCGGGTGTTCACCGCGGGCCAGGATCGCCGTGCGTGCAATTTGAACGACCGCCTTGTTTACGCCGCCACGAGCCATGGCTCTCTCCTACGATTATGTACTGTGGTATGTATCATGTAATTACATACTATATGAGTGTTTAAATTTTGTCTTTATTTGTAATTATAGACGCGGGATATACTGGTATTATCCCGTGTTAGAGCCTTTAAAGTGCTTTTAACGGCCGTTTTCAGTACGCCAACCAAGAGAACTGCCCATGAGCGAGCTGGATCGCTACTTAAATGCCGCGACCCGTGACAACACCCGCCGTAGCTATCGGGCTGCTATCGAGCACTTCGAAGTGACCTGGGGCGGGTTTCTGCCTGCCACCAGCGACAGCGTGGCGCGTTATCTGGTGGCCCATGCCGGTCAGCTTTCGATCAACACCTTGAAGCTACGCTTGTCAGCGCTGGCTCAATGGCACAACAGCCAGGGCTTTGCTGATCCGACCAAGGCCCCGGTGGTACGCAAGGTATTCAAGGGCATCCGCGCCTTGCACCCGGTACAAGAGAAGCAGGCGGAGCCGTTGCAGTTGCAGCATCTGGAGCAGGTGGTCGACTGGCTTGAAGGTGAGGCGCAGGCAGCGCAAGCCGCTGCAGATCAGCCGGGGCTGTTGCGTGCACGACGCGACGCAGCCCTGATTCTGCTTGGATTCTGGCGCGGGTTTCGCAGTGATGAGTTGTGCCGCCTGCAGATTGAGCATGTTCAGGCCGTCGCAGGTTCAGGCATCACGCTCTATCTGCCGCGCAGCAAAAGTGACCGTGACAATCTGGGCAAGACCTTTCAAACCCCGGCACTACAGCGCCTGTGCCCGGTTCGGGCCTATATCGAATGGCTCAATACTGCAGCGTTGGTGCGCGGCCCGGTGTTCAGGGGGATTGATCGCTGGGGCAACTTGGGCGAGGAGGGGTTGCACGCCAATAGTGTGATTCCGCTGCTGCGTCAGGCACTGGAGCGCGCAGGCATCCCTGCAGAGCAATACACCAGCCACTCCCTGCGTCGCGGTTTTGCAACATGGGCGCATCAAAGTGGTTGGGATTTGAAGTCGCTGATGAATTACGTCGGCTGGAAGGACGTCAAGTCAGCCATGCGCTATGTTGAAGCGAGCCCGTTTACCGGGATGAGTCTCACCGCTGAAAAACGTATCGGTAGCTGATCGGCGTCAAGTTGAAAACCTTCAGTGAGGGCCATATTTAGTTTTCAGCTATATATAGGTACCGCTGATAGCCAAAACCAATCGCCAGCATCAGCTTTGCCAATGAGCCAGATACGAAATGTGTTGTTAGGATTCACCTCATCAACTTTTCAACCCTGACGGAGAGTCAACGATGCCTATCATCAACAGCCAAGTTAAACCGTTCAAAGCAACTGCCTACAAAAACGGCAGCTTCGTGGAAGTCTCGGACGCTGACCTGAAAGGCAAGTGGTCTGTCGTGTTCTTCTACCCAGCCGACTTCACCTTCGTTTGCCCAACCGAACTGGAAGACCTGGCTGACAACTACGAAGAGTTCAAGAAGCTCGGCGTGGAAATCTACAGCGTGTCGACTGACACCCACTTTGCCCACGCTGCCTGGCACAACACTTCGCCAGCCATCGGCAAAATCCAGTACACCATGATCGGCGACCCTACGCTGACCATCTCCCGCAACTTCGACGTGCTGATCGAAGAAGCAGGCCTGGCTGACCGCGGTACTTTCGTGATCAACCCTGAAGGTCTGATCAAGATCGTCGAATTGAACGACGGCGGCGTTGGCCGTGACGCTTCCGAGCTGTTGCGCAAAATCAAGGCTGCTCAGTACGTTGCTGCTCACCCAGGCGAAGTTTGCCCAGCCAAATGGAAAGAAGGTGAAGCTACCTTGGCTCCATCGCTGGACCTGGTCGGCAAGATCTAAGTCTGTGAATCAGACAAGGGCGGTGATCCGCACCTGAGTAGTAAGCAGCATCGCCCTCAAAACGCCCGGGCGACATTCGCTCGGGCGTTTTTTTACACAGAATTCAGTATTAAGGAGATCGCCCGTATGTTGGACGCCAATCTAAAAGCTCAGTTGAAGTCATACCTGGAGCGGGTCACACAGCCGATCGAGATCGTTGCTTCCCTCGACGACGGTGCGAAATCCCGTGAAATGCATGACCTGTTAAAAGAAGTCGCCAGCCTTTCCAGCATGATTACCCTGCTGGACAATGGCAACGATGCGCGCAAGCCTTCGTTCTCGCTGAACCGCCCGGGCGGCGATATCAGCCTGCGTTTCGCAGGTATCCCTATGGGCCACGAATTTACTTCGCTGGTACTGGCCTTGCTGCAAGTAGGCGGCCACCCATCGAAAGCCAGTAGCGACGTGATTGAACAGATTCGCTCCCTTAAGGGCGAGTTCAACTTCGAAACCTATTTCTCGCTGTCATGCCAGAACTGCCCGGACGTGGTGCAGGCACTGAACCTGATGGCGGTGCTTAACCCGAACATTCGCCATGTGGCGATTGACGGCGCCCTGTTCCAGGACGAAGTCACCGAGCGTCAAGTGATGGCGGTGCCAAGCGTATACCTGAATGGGGTCAATTTCGGTCAGGGCCGCATGGGCCTGGAAGAAATCCTTGGCAAGCTGGACACCAGCGCCATTGAGCGTCAGGCCGAAAAAATCAGCGCCAAGGAAGCCTTTGACGTGCTGGTGATCGGCGGTGGCCCGGCCGGTGCTGCAGCGGCAATTTATGCTGCGCGTAAAGGCATTCGTACCGGTGTTGCGGCTGAGCGCTTTGGCGGTCAGGTGCTGGATACCATGGCGATTGAGAACTTTATCTCGGTTCAGGAGACTGAAGGGCCAAAGCTTGCAACGGCACTTGAAGAACACGTCAAGCAATACGACGTCGACATCATGAACCTGCAACGTGCTGACAAGCTGATTCCTGGCAAGGCGGGCGAGTTGCACGAAGTGAAATTCGCCAGCGGTGCTTCGCTCAAGGCCAAGACTGTGATTCTGGCGACCGGTGCGCGCTGGCGTGAAATGAATGTGCCCGGCGAGCAGGAATATCGCAGCCGCGGTGTTGCCTACTGCCCGCATTGCGATGGTCCGCTGTTCAAAGGCAAGCGCGTTGCGGTAATTGGCGGCGGTAACTCCGGCGTTGAAGCGGCCATCGACCTGGCAGGTATCGTTGCCCATGTGACGCTGCTTGAGTTCGATACCAAACTGCGCGCCGATGCTGTGTTGCAGCGCAAGTTGCACAGCTTGTCCAACGTAACGGTCATCACCAACGCTCAAACCACCGAGGTCACAGGTGACGGGCAGAAAGTTAACGGTCTGCGTTACAAGGATCGTCAATCGGGTGATGTACACACCGTCGAACTGGAAGGCATTTTTGTGCAGATTGGCTTGCTGCCAAACACTGATTGGCTCAAAGGCTCTATTGAGCTTTCGCCTCGCGGCGAGATCATTGTCGATGCTCGCGGTGAAACGTCCATCCCCGGCATTTTCGCTGCAGGTGACGTGACTACCGTACCGTACAAGCAGATCGTGATTGCGGTAGGTGAGGGCGCCAAGGCTTCGCTGAGCGCATTCGATCACTTGATCCGCTCATCTGCGCCGGAATAAGCGGCCAGATACAAAAAAACCCATGAGCAATCATGGGTTTTTTTTGCGTCCGATTTTTACATCGGTTGCGGCTGGATGATCTCGACCCAGTAACCGTCCGGGTCTTTCACGAATGCCAGCGATTTCATGCGGCCATCGTTCAGACGCTTCTGGAAGTCCACGCCCAGGGTTTCAAAACGCTCGCAAGCGGCGCGAATATCCGGCACCGAAATGCAGATGTGACCAAAGCCACGCGGGTCGGTGTTGCCGTTGTGGTAGACAACGCTATCGTCGGTTTCCGAACCGTGGTTGTGGGTCAACTCCAGGATGCCGGGAATCGACTTCATCCACAGCGTGCGCGCTGCGTCATCTGCCGGGATCTGTGCCTTGTCCACCAGTGCCAGGAAATACAGGCTGAATTCAGCTTCGGGGAAATCACGCTTTTCAACCAGCGAGAACCCCAGGACGCGGGTATAGAAATCCAGGGATTTCTCGATGTTCTTTACACGCAGCATAGTGTGGTTGAACACGAAGTTCTGGGTAGCGCTATCTGGTTCAGCAGTTACGCCGGGAATGTTGTTCAGGTCTTGCAGGCTCATGAACCCTCCGAAAATGATGCGTAGGTGATCGGTCGCTACGGTGAGCGTGATGGGCGAATGATACGGAATGTGACGCCATGCGCCAAACCCGATTCAGGGTAATGGCTGCGTGAGTCAAGGTTCAGGCAGGGAGGTTGGCAAATTTCGGGCAAAAAGAAGCCCGCCGAAGCGGGCATGGGGCGCTAGTCCTTTAGCAGCCCCTATCCTGTGATCTTCCATGTGAAAAAATTGTGAAGCAGCACACTCTTTACCCGCTTTCGGTCGCATGGCTCGTACAGCAAGACAATTCCTACATGGTATTACTGCTTTAGCGGGGGGTTATTCATTTTTGGACGAGTGATCAGGCTAAATAGACAGGCGCCATTTATCAGGAAGCGGATACGACCACCCTGATGCGAGCAATTAGGCCAGCTTTAAATCTTTAGAATTGAATGGCTTGAATTCAAGCTATAAAAAAGCCCTGCACAAGCAGGGCGTTGATCAAGTACAAACTTATGCACGAAGCCAAGTATCTACCGTTGCGGCACCGTACTCTTCTTTCCATGCTTTCAGGCCGCGATGATTGCCGCCCTTGGTTTCAATCAGTTCACCGGTATGCGGGTTTTGGTAAACCTTCAGCACGCGAGCCTTACGCTGTTTAGGTGCTGCCCCGCCCTTTGAAGCTGAAGGATTAGGGTCAAGGATGGCGATAATATCCCGAAGGCTCTTGCCGTACGTTTTCATCAAGTGTTGAAGTTTTTCTTCAAACTCGATTTCTTTTTTCAGTCCGGCATCATTTTTCAAGGCTTCCAATTGCGCCAGCTGTTCTTGAAGCGCTTTTTCGGCAGCGCGAAACTCAGCAAGTCTAGACAAAGTCATTACTCCATTCACAGGTTCGGTGGGGTGATACCGAAGCGAATTAATGATGTTTGGAATGCACAAGATTTACCGGGTTACGCCTCGCTGTTGCTTCTTGTGAGCGAGCCCGCTGATGCAAACATTCAAAAGTTCTCTTATTGGCACAAAAAAATTGTAGTAGTTAATTCGCAGGCTGCCAAGTGATACAGGCTTACTGTTTAAAATTGTTTTAATCAGTAAGCCTGCTTGTTGTTAAACAGGTGTTATCGCCCCTGTAAAGCGTTGATGAATTCGGCGGCGGGCATGGGCCGCGCAAACAAATAGCCCTGTAGAAAATCAACGCCTTGAGCGGCCAGGTATTCGCTTTGCTCTTCGGTCTCAACGCCCTCGGCAACTATCCCCAGGTCGAGCTTTGCGCTCAACTCAATGATGCTGTCCAGAATATGTCTGGACAGGGCGTCCACGCCAATCAGGGAGACAAAACTCTGATCAATCTTCAAATAGTCGACGTTGAACTCGCGCAAGTAACTCAAGCTTGAGTGGCCGGTGCCAAAATCATCGATGGCAATCATGACTCCCAGGGTGCGCAATTGACTGAACAATTCATGGGTGGTGGGGGTCGGTACGATCTGGTCGCGCTCGGTAAGTTCCAACACGAGGCTGATTTTTCCGGGTGGGAACGCTTTTAGAAAGCGTCGGCAATCTTCTACCAGTTCAAGGTTCTGGCAATGCCGGGCAGTAATATTGAAGCCTATATGGAAGCCGGGCTCCATATGGCTGGAATGGGGGGCAAGCAGGCGTGATGTTTGCTCCATGAGTGAACGCGTCATGGGCACAATCAACCCCGAATGTTCTGCAAAAGGAATAAACAGGTCCGGGCGAACCAACCCCTCATTAGGATGCTGCCAGCGCATCAATACTTCCGCCCCTGCCCACTGCTTGGTATCACCCCGTACCACCGGCTGAAAGTATGGAATGAACTCTGCCGCGTCCAGACCGCGGCGCATTTCACTGGAGGGTGATGATGAGCGTTTTTGCAGCCTGTGAACCGTCGCTGCTGAAATAGCGCCTAAAAAGATCAATAAACCCAGGAAGCCGGGGTATTCCACAATGACATGCTGCCAGACTTCGCCCTTGTTAAACCCTGCAATTACTTGGTAGGGGAATTCGGGTGAGGCTACTGCAGTTTGCGCCACTGGAAAATGTGGAGGCGGGGTGTTGCGTACTTGGCCGTAACGATCGATCCAGGCATCGCCCACTGTAATCATTAGTTGGGTCTTGTGGTTGATCAGGCCCAATACGTTAACCAGATGAAAGCCGTACAGGCTGATCAACACCCCACGTTTTTCATCGTTGCGGCGGTACACCAGAACGGGGTCATTGGGTGTGACCATAGTGCCGGGCATCAGCCACAACTCACCATTGGCATAGTTGGCGGGGTTAACCACTTCCTTGTAATTGCCAAATAAAGAAGTGCAGTAAATCTGGTTGTCCCACACCAGGTTTACGGAGCGTACAAAAGGGCGGCGCGCGACCTGCTCGCGCAGGGCCAGTTCAACCTGAGCACAGTCCTGACCGGCCAGCGGCAAGACGACATCGGCGGCAAGCCTGGCGTTGTCCAGCATCAAGTCAAACTGGCGCACTGCTTCAGTAGCGGTTTGTTCGGCTTCCAGCTCGAGCGAGCGGTTGGCCTGCCAAAAGAGAATAAACATCCCCAGCACGACTGGAAGCAGCCCACTGAGCACAATCAGCGCGTAGCGGTCAGTCCATTTACGGCTCAGCTTCAGAGTGAGTGGCATTCAAAATCCTGCTCATGCGTTGGGGGGGGAGGCTTTGGCGTACGCTACAGAACAATAGTAAAAGGCTAGCAGCACAGGCCGGCTATTTTACAATGGGTAGGACAAATAAGATTACGCCATGTAGAATCGGCTTACGCATACAAGAATAACGACTTCTGCATTCAGAAGCCCTACCGCGTAAGAGATGGATCGAAATGAAGCGATTCGGGTTCCAATTGATCTACGGTGATTTCCTTGCGCGCAGTGTACGCGGGATCTCCTGCGCGCCTCCTGCCAGCCTCAGCATTCTTAGTAAATAACCCCTGTTTATTCTAAAAATGACCATGATGAGGCGCCGAAAATGGCTGATCTATACGAAAACCCAATGGGCCTGATGGGCTTTGAATTCATCGAATTCGCGTCCCCTGTACCCAACACTCTCGAACCTGTCTTTGAAATCATGGGTTTCACCAAGGTGGCAACCCACCGTTCCAAGAACGTGCACTTGTATCGCCAGGGCGATATCAACCTGATCCTCAATAACGAACCCAACAGTGTCGCGTCATACTTCGCAGCGGAGCACGGCCCGTCGGTTTGCGGTATGGCTTTCCGCGTGCGCAATGCGCAGCAAGCCTACACCCGAGCGCTTGAACTGGGTGCCCAGCCGGTCCACATTCCTACAGGTCCAATGGAACTGAATTTGCCGGCTATTAAAGGCATTGGCGGTGCGCCGCTGTACCTGATTGACCGTTACGGCGAAGGCAACTCGATTTACGACATCGACTTTGTGTTTATCGAAGGCGTCGACCGTCATCCCGTGGGTGCTGGGCTGAAGATCATCGATCACCTGACGCACAACGTCTATCGCGGCCGCATGGCTTACTGGGCCAACTTCTACGAGAAGCTGTTCAACTTCCGTGAAATTCGCTATTTCGACATCAAGGGCGAATATACCGGCCTGACGTCCAAGGCCATGACGGCTCCGGATGGCATGATCCGTATCCCCTTGAACGAAGAGTCGTCCAAAGGTGCAGGTCAGATTGAAGAGTTTCTGATGCAGTTCAACGGCGAAGGCATTCAGCACGTGGCTTTCCTCAGTGATGACCTAATCAAGACGTGGGATGCGCTGAAGAAAATCGGCATGCGTTTCATGACTGCGCCGCCAGAAACTTACTACGAAATGCTCGAAGGCCGCCTGCCGAACCACGGTGAGCCGGTTGAAGAGCTTCAATCGCGTGGGATTTTGCTGGATGGTTCTTCCGAGTCGGGCGACAAGCGTTTGCTGTTGCAGATATTCTCGGAAACCTTGATGGGCCCGGTGTTCTTCGAGTTTATCCAACGCAAGGGTGATGATGGCTTTGGTGAAGGTAACTTCAAGGCGCTGTTTGAATCCATCGAACGCGATCAGGTGCGTCGTGGTGTGCTGACGGCTGACTAAAAGCCGGTGGCTGCCGCAATGGCAGCCACTTTGCTGATGCAGGTCCAGCTCTTGCGGGAGCGGGCCTGCTCGCGATGTGGGCCGCAGAGATGCCTTCGCGAGCAGGCTCGCTCCCGCAACTTTGAGAGTCTCGTTAGAACAACCCCGCCGCAATATTGATCGAAAACCCCAGCACAGCCGTGTTAAACAAAAAGCCCAACAGGGAGTGCCCCAATACGGCTTTGCGCATTTCGCGGGTGGCAATGCTCACATCAGCTGTCTGCACCGCAACGCTGAGGGTGAAAGAGAAATACATGAAGTCCCAGTAATCCGGGTCCAGTTCCCCTTCAGGAAAGCGCAACGCTGGCTCCGTCCCTTCGTTGTTATAGAACAGCCTTGCGTAATGCAGGCTGAAAATAACCCCGATCATCAACCATGAACCCACCACAGTCAGTCCGGTAAAACCGTAATGCATAAGGCGGTCGCCATCGCTGAGCTTGTTGCCCGACAGCTCAAGGGTAACGGCGGCCAAGCTGGCAATCGATGCAATGCACACGGTGATCAGCACCATACTGGCGTTTTCATCTTCTACTTCAGCCGTGCGTTTTACGTCACAGGCTTTGGAGCGCATCACCAACCACAACGTCAGAGCCAGATACAGCCATACACCGGCGTTCCAGCCCAACAAAAACTTGGTGGTTATTGTGGCAGCGGGGGCGAAAATGCCGACCGCCACCCCCAGCAGGGTAGCGGCGGTCAAGCGAGGATGCGTGCGAGCAAGGTGCGGCATAAACAATCCCTGTTTCTGAGTGTTACTGCACCTTAGCACGCACCGCAGCGTCTTAACCCTGACGTGGTTTGCTTCTTGCGAGTTTCATCACCACCACGAAGAACACCGGTACAAATACCACGGCCAGGGTTGCGACGATCATGCCGCCAATAACCCCGGTGCCAATGGCTTGCTGACTGGCCGAACTGGCGCCCGTGGCAATGGCTAACGGCACCACGCCGAGGATGAACGCCAGGGAGGTCATCACGATCGGACGTAGCCGCAGGCGGGCAGCTTGCACGGTGGCGTCAATCAGATCATGACCTTCGTCGTAGAGAGTCTTGGCAAATTCGATGATCAAAATGGCGTTTTTGGCCGATAAACCAATGATAGTGATCAGCCCCACCTTGAAGAACACGTCATTGGGCATCCCGCGCAACGTCACGGCCAGTACTGCGCCGAGCACTCCCAGCGGCACAACGAGCAACACCGCAGTCGGGATCGACCAGCTTTCGTACAGCGCCGCAAGGCACAGGAACACGATCAGCAGTGACAGCCCCAGCAGAATCGGTGCCTGAGCCCCGGACACGCGTTCCTGCAACGATAACCCGGTCCATTCCAGGCCCAGACCTGTAGGCAGCTGGCTGATCAGACGCTCCATTTCGGCCATCGCCTCGCCGGTGCTGTGCCCTGGAGCCGCCTCACCGGAAACGCTGATCGCCGGGTAGCCGTTGTAGCGCGTCAACTGCGACGGGCCCTTTATCCAGCGGGCTTCGACGAAGGCCGACAGCGGCACCATCTTGCCGAGGTCGTTGCGCACATTCATTTTCAACAAGTCTTCAACCTGACTGCGCTGATCGCCTTCGGCCTGAACCACTACCCGCTGCATGCGGCCCTGGTTCGGGAAGTCGTTGACATAGGCCGAGCCCACCGCGGTAGACAGCACTGCACCGATGTCAGCGAAGGAAATGCCCAGCGCATTGGCACGTTTGCGATCAACCTCAAGCTGCACTTGCGGGCTTTCTGCCAGTGCCTCTTGACGCACATTGGCCAGCACCGAGCTTTTTGCGGCCAGAGCCAGCAGTTCGCTACGGGCTTGCATCAATGTGTCATAACCGACGCCACCACGGTCTTGCAGGCGCAACTCAAAACCGCTGGAGGTGCCCAGGCCACTGACCGGAGGCGGCAGAATGGCAAAGGCAATCGCGTCCTTGAGTTCGCTGAAAGCACCGTTCGCCCGGTCAGCGATAGCCGATGCAGAGTCCTCGGCTCCACGCTGCGACCAGTCCTTGAGGGTGGTAAAGGCCAGCGCTGCGTTTTGTCCGCTCCCCGAAAAGCTGAAGCCCAGAATCATCGTGGTATTACCCACGCCCGGCTCGCTGGCGTTGTGTGCCTCGATCTGCTCGACCACATTGATCGTGCGGTTCTGGCTGGCGCCCGGCGGCAGTTGTATGTCGGTGATGGTGTAACCCTGATCCTCGACCGGCAAAAAGGAGGAGGGCAGACGGGCAAAACACACCACCAGAATCACCAGCAAGCCACCGTACACCAGCAGATAACGCCCGCTGCGCTTGATCAGGTGTACTACCCAGTTCTCATAACCTGCTGACAGGCGTTCGAACTTGCGGTTGAACCAGCCAAAGAAACCGCCCTTGGCATGATGTTCACCCTTGGCAATGGGCTTGAGCAGGGTTGCGCATAGCGCCGGGGTCAGGGACAGGGCCAAAAACGCCGAGAACAGGATCGAAGTCGCCATCGACAGCGAGAACTGCTGGTAAATCACACCCACCGAGCCCGGCATAAACGCCATCGGAATAAACACCGCCACCAGTACCAGGGTGATGCCGATAATCGCGCCGCTGATCTGGGTCATTGCCTTGCGCGTAGCTTCACGGGGCGATAGTCCTTCGCTGACCATGATCCGCTCGACGTTTTCCACCACCACAATGGCATCGTCCACCAAAATGCCGATCGCCAGCACCATGCCGAACATGGTCAGTACGTTGATCGAAAACCCCAACATCAGCATGGTGGCGAACGTGCCCATCAGCGCCACCGGCACCACCAGGGTAGGGATCAAGGTGTAGCGGATGTTCTGCAAGAACAGGTACATCACCAGAAACACCAGCACCATGGCCTCGACCAGGGTGTAGATGACCTTGGTGATCGAGACTTTGACAAACGGCGTGGTGTCATACGGGATGGTGTACTCGACACCGGCCGGGAAATAGCGGCTCAGCTCGTCCATCTTGGCGCGGATCAGGTTGCCGGTATTCAGCGCGTTCGCCTCCGGGGCCAGCTTGACGCTGAAAGCGCTCGCGGACTTGCCGTTCAGACGGGTGCCGTACTGGTATTCCTGGCTGCCGATTTCGACCCGCGCGACATCGCCGACCCGCACGGTAGAGCCATCCGGGTTAGCACGCAGAACAATGTCAGCAAATTCTTGCGGGGTAGATAGCTGCCCTTTGACCAGAACCGTGGCAGTGATTTCCTGTGTAGAGCGGCCCGGCAAGTCACCGATGCTGCCTGCTGAAACCTGTGCGTTTTGGCTGGCAATCGCTTGGTTGACATCAGCCGGGGTGAGGTTGAAGCCAATCAGCTTTTGCGGGTCGATCCAGATACGCATCGCTCGTTCGGCGCCATACAACTGGGCCTTGCCGACCCCGTCGATGCGCTTGACTTCGTTCATCACGTTGCGCGCAAGGTAATCGCTGAGGGCGACCTCATCCAGCGTGCTGGTACTGTCGGCGGTCAGGGTCACCAGCATCAAAAAGCCTGAGGAGATTTTTTCGACTTGCAGGCCTTGCTGAATAACCGCCTGTGGCAGGCGCGACTCGACCGCTTTAAGCCGGTTCTGCACATCGACCTGAGCCATTTCCGGGTCGGTGCCGGGTTTGAACGTTGCGGTAATGCTGGCACTGCCCAGGCTGCTTTGGGATTCGAAATACAGCAGGCCGTCCGTGCCGTTGAGCTCTTGCTCAATCAGGCTGACCACACTTTCGTCCAGGGTTTGCGCAGATGCACCGGGGTAAATCGCGTACACCTCAACCTGTGGCGGTGCCACGTCGGGGTATTTGGCTACTGGTAACTGCGGGATGGCCAAGGCCCCCGCCAGCAGAATGAACAACGCGACGACCCAGGCAAAGACCGGGCGGTCGATAAAGAACTGCGGCATGCTCACTGATCCGTGGAGTGTGCGAGAGGAAGTGTCGGGTCATCGATTTGTACTTGCTCGCCGGGGCGTGCGTGCTGCAGACCTTGAGTGACAATACGGTCACCGGCCTTGAGGCCTGAAGTCACGGCCCAGCGATCATTATGTGCGCTGCCCAGTTGCACTGATTGCAACTGCACACGGTTGTCAGC
The DNA here is from genome assembly GCF_025426255.1 of Pseudomonas fragi. Taxonomy (GTDB): domain Bacteria; phylum Pseudomonadota; class Gammaproteobacteria; order Pseudomonadales; family Pseudomonadaceae; genus Aquipseudomonas; species Aquipseudomonas kulmbachensis. Next base: position 2,546,198 of record NZ_CP104861.1, read on the forward strand.
ATCAATCAACAACACTTGGGCAACCCCGGCGCTGTCACGCAGGACTGCGCGCTGCGGCACGCTGATGCCTTCCTTGTTGACTGCCTGCTCCAGACGCACACGCACAAAGCTGCCAGGCAGCAAGTCGTAGTCAGGGTTGGGGAACTCGCTGCGCAGAATGATCTGCCCAGTGCTCGGGTCCACGGTCACATCGGTAAACAGCAGCTTGCCCGGCAGCGGGTACAGGCTGCCATTGTCGCGAATCAAGGTGGCCTTGGCTTGCTGCTTGCCAACCTGCTGCAACTCCCCGGCACGGAAAGCCTCGCGCAGGTTGTCCAGATCGCGGGTGGACTGCGTCAGGTCGACATGGATCGGGTTCAGTTGCTGGATGCGTGCCAGCGGCGTGACTTCGCCCTGACCGACCAGTGCGCCCTCAGTCACCAGTGCACGACCAATGCGACCGGAGATCGGCGCGGTGACGGTGGCGTAGCCTAGGTTCAGTTTGGCGCGCTGAACAGCGGCCTGGTTGGCGGCAACATCGGCGTTGGCCTGCTGTGCAGCCGCGCGCGCATTGTCATGGTCCTGGCGGCTGATGGCGTTGATTTCAATCAGCTCGGCGTAGCGCTGGTCTTGCAGTTTTGCCTGCAAGGCAACTGCCTCGGATTTGCGCAGTGCTGCCTGGGCGCTGTCCAGGTCCGCCTTGAACGGTGCCGGGTCAATCAAAAACAGTACATCGCCCTGTTTGACCTCCGAACCTTCGGTGAATGCGCGCTTGAGCACGACACCGGCAACCCGGGCGCTGACTTGCGCCACGCGCGGGGCCACAACCCGGCCGCTCAGCTCGTTGCTGACGGACAGGGGCGCAGTGGCGATGACTTCTGTACGAACCTTGGCCAAAGCAGGTTTGGTTTCAGCGACCGGATTTTTATCACAGGCACTGATGGCCAGGGCCAGCGCCGTTAGGAATAGCGGGGCGAAGAGCTTTTTCAACGATCGTGCCTTCTTAAATAAGCGGGTTGTTTCTGTAGGCATGCTAAGCGCAGCACGCAAGAGGCGTTGTGAAGCTATGTAGAGGGTGTGTGAAAAAGTGTGAAGGTTGTGCTCCTATCCCTGTGAGGTTGTATATCCTTTGGGTTTTCCCCGGTTGTAAGCACATATTATGCCCACTATTTTGCTGGTCGAAGACGATGCCGCTCTTTCGGAGCTGATTGCCAGCTATCTGGAACGCAATGGCTATCAGGTCAGTGTGATTGCCCGTGGCGATCAAGTCTGTGACAGAGCAAGAAGTAACCCTCCGGATCTGGTCATTCTTGATCTGATGTTGCCAGGGCTCGATGGCCTGCAAGTCTGCCGTTTGTTGCGCGCCGAGTCTGCAAGCCTGCCGATCCTGATGTTGACAGCCCGCGACGATAGTCATGATCAGGTGCTGGGGCTAGAGATGGGGGCTGACGATTATGTGACAAAACCTTGCGAGCCCCGTGTATTGCTGGCTCGCGTGCGTACTCTTTTGCGCCGCAGTAGCCTGGCCGAGCCACAGTTGGCCAGTGACCGGATCATTATTGGCAACCTGTGCATCGACTTGTCAGAGCGCACGGTTCACTGGCGCGGGCAAGTGATCGAGCTGTCCAGCGGCGAGTACAACCTGCTGGTGGTGCTGGCGCGGCATGCCGGTGAGGTGCTGAGCCGTGATCAGATCCTGCAGCGTTTACGCGGAATTGAGTTCAACGGTACGGACCGTTCTGTCGATGTGGCAATCTCCAAGTTGCGGCGCAAGTTCGATGACTGCGCCGGTGAAGCGCGCAAGATCAAGACTGTGTGGGGCAAGGGTTACCTGTTCAGCCGCTCTGAATGGGAATGCTGAGTCCATGTTCAAAATACTGATACGCCTGTATCTGGTAACGATCGTGTCGTTCGCCATGGCCAGTTATCTGGTGCCTGGGGTAATCGTGTCGCTGTTTCATGAGCGTTTCATGAACTACAACGTCGATATGTCGCGGGGCATGCAGACCCTGCTGGTCAAACAGTTCCATCATCTGCCCCCCGAGCAATGGCCGAGTCTTGCCCAAGAACTCGACACGCAATTCCAGCCGATGAGGGTCAATCTGCTGCCCATTACCGATGCGAAATTCACCGCCGAGGAGCAACGCCAGTTGCAGCAAGGGCAGGGCGTATTGCGTATTGGCGAGTGGGGTTGGCGCACACTGGTGGTTTCACCACTGGACGATCAGGTCGCCATTGAATGGGTCATGCCCCCTGATCCGTTTGATATGAGTGTGTTGTACTGGAGTATCAACGTCTTGATCGGTGCTGCCATGCTTGGCGGCTTGCTGCTGTGGCTGCGCCCGCACTGGCGTGATCTGGAGCGCCTCAAGCTAACGGCGGCGCGCATCGGCCAGGGGCAACTGAGCGAGCGTACGCAGATATCCCAACGTTCGAACATTTATGGCCTGGCCACGGTGTTTGACGCCATGGCGCAGGACGTCGAGCATCTGCTCAATCAGCAGCGCGACTTGTTGAATGCGGTGTCCCATGAATTGCGCACGCCGTTGACACGTCTGGACTTTGGGCTGGCGCTGGTACTGTGCGACGACTTGCCTGAGCCCAGTCGTCAGCGCTTGCAGGTATTGGTGGGGCATATTCGCGAACTGGATGAGCTGGTACTGGAGTTACTGTCGTTCAGTCGCCTGCAAAATCCGGCATTGATGCCAGAACGGGTAGAGGTGTCGCTGGATGAGTTTATCGACAGCATTCTCGGCAGTTTTGATGAGGAACTGGAGGCGCCCGATATCGTGCTGGATGTATTGCTGCACGGAACTCAAGAGCGCTTTGCCCTTGACCCGCGGTTGACTGCGCGGGCGCTGCAAAACCTGCTGCGCAACGCCATGCGTTACTGCGATCGGCGAATTCAGGTGGGAGTGAATGTTACCGGCCAGGGCTGTGAACTGTGGGTGGATGACGACGGGATTGGCATTCCGGAACAGGAGCGTGAGCGTATTTTTGAACCGTTCTACCGTCTGGATCGCAGCCGGGACCGAGCGACCGGGGGCTTTGGCCTGGGGCTGGCGATCAGTCGGCGCGCCCTGCAGGCGCAGGGCGGTACGCTGAACGTCGAACAGTCACCGTTGGGCGGTGCTCGCTTCAAGCTCTGGTTGCCGGCTTGAAGCGAGGTTTTGCACTTTAGATGGAGCGACGCTGACGGCTCACATGCTTCAAGCCTTCAATAATCAACACCACCACCGCAAGCCAGATCGGGCCGTAGGTCAACCATTGACCCTCTGCCAGGCTGTCACCCAGCAACAGGGCGACAGCGACCAGCAGCACCGGCTCGACATAACTGAGCAAGCCGAACAGGCTAAATGGCAGCAGTCGGCTGGCCAGAATATACGCGAAGCCTGCCGCAGCACTGATGATGCCCATCAGCGGCACCAGGGCATACAGCGCCTGGCGTTGCTCGCCAAGGTCGACATGCGGCCCTGCCAGCACAAACCAAAGTGCGGCAGGCACCATCAACAGCATATCCAGCCATAGCCCGCCGAGGTTATCGATGCCGATCTTCTTGCGCAGCACGAAGTACATCGGGTAACCGACTGCGACTACAAGAGTTGTCCAGGAAAAACCACCCGTGCGGTACAGCTCATTGGCCACGCCGATGACGGCCAGGGCCGTGGCGATTTTCTGCAAGTGTGACAAGTGTTCGCCGTACACGATGCGTCCGGTAAGGATCATCGTCAGTGGCAGCAGGAAATAACCCAGTGATACATCCAGACCATGCCCGTTAAGCGGCCCCCACATAAACATCCACAGCTGCAGGCCGACCAGGAAACTGGTGAGCAGCACGCAAGGAATCAGTAGAGGTTTTGCACGTAAGCGATTGAAAATTATGGGAACCCATTTCCAGTCGCCGGAGAGGCAGATAAACAGAGTCATGAAGGGCAGCGAGATCAGTATTCGCCAGCCGAAGATTTCCTGGCCATCGAGGGGCCAGAGAAGGGAAGTGAACCAGTACAAAACGCCAAACAAGCAGGAAGCCAAAATCGATAGAACAATACCTTTAGACACAACAACCTCAATGGATCTACAGCGTTACTCGTGTGAGTGGGCACATAGCTTGAGGGTGTTGGGGGATGTTGGCAAATGCCTTTTAAACCAATTACTTGGGACTGATTCTTGTTGGGGATGCTCAACTCTAAAAAGTGCAAGCAATTACTGGGCCAAAGTCGTTTTAAACGAGCGTTCGTGTTTTTCAAAAAACTGATTAACGGTAGCGCTATGGGCGCGAGCAAGCCCGCACCCACATGCACAGCTACAACCAGGCCGATTACATCGACCTGCGTTGACGCACCAGATGCTTGAAGCCTTCAAAAATCAGCACCAGCACCGCCAGCCAGATTGGCAGATAGGTCATCCATTGCCCGGCGCTGATGCTTTCGCCCAGCAGCAACGCAACAAGAACCAGCAAAACCGGCTCCACGTAGCTGAGCAAGCCGAACAAGCTGAATGCCAGCATCCTGCTGGCCAGGATGTAGCTGATCAGGGCCAGCGCGCTGATGCCCCCCAGTATCGGAATCAGCGCGTACAGCGCGGGGCGCTGGCTGGCCACTGCAAAGCCTTGCTCACCGCTTTGCACAAACCACCAGGCCACGGGTATCAGCAGCAACATGTCGAGCCACAGGCCGCCGAGGTTGTCGGTACCTGCACGTTTGCGCAGCACGAAGTACAGGGGATAACCAATGGCCACCACCAGCGTGGTCCAGGAGAAGCCGCCCACCCGGTACACCTCATTGGCGACCCCGAGGGTAGCCAGTGCTGCGGCGATTTTTTGCAGATGTGACAGTTGCTCGCCATACACCATGCGGCCGGTGAGGAGCATCGTCAGCGGTAGCAGGAAGTAGCCCAGGGACACGTCAAGACTGTGACCATTGAGCGGTGCCCAGAGAAACAGCCAGAGTTGAACGCCCACCAACGCGCTGGACGCAAACAGCACGGCCCAGAGTCGGGGTTGCTGGCGAAGTCGCGAGACGATTGCCGGAACCAGTCGCCAATCACCGGAAATACACATGAACAGGGTCATGCAGGGCAGGGTCAGGAGCATCCGCCAGCCGAAGATTTCGGCTCCGCTCAAGGGCCAGAGCAGAGATGTGAAGTAATACATGACACCGAACAGGCTCGATGCCAGAACAGACAGAACAATACCTTTGGACACAACAGCCTCGTTGAAACACGCATTTTGATTATTAGAAGTGCGTAGCTTGAGGCCCCGTGAACGATAGGGCAAATTCTCGTAGCAGCTGCCGAAGGAACGAGGCTGCGTTCGGGTGCAAAGCGCCCGTGAATCCTGAATCCGGGATTTGCCTGACACACCGCAGTGTCCGGTTTTACGACGGCTGCGCCGCCGAACGCAGCCTCGTTCCTTCGGCAGCTGCTACGGGGATATGCGTATTAGCGTTATGCGTTACTTATGCCACGGGTCATGCGCAGTGCGAGCAGGCTGCCACCCACAATCACCGCTGCCAGCACATACAAGGCCACGTCAGTGGAGCCGGTGGCGTCTTTGACAAAACCCACCAGGTACGGGCTGAGGAAGCCAGCCATTTGCCCCATGGAGTTGATCAGTGCCAGACCGCCTGCTGCCGCACCGGCGCTGAGCATCGCCGTAGGAACTGGCCAGAACATCGGCAAGCCAGTCAGTGCACCCATGGTCGCAATGGTCAGGCCCAGGATCGCAATCGCCGGTTGGGTGGCGAAATTCACCGCTATCACCAGCCCCAGCGCGCCCATCAGCATAGGCACCACCAAATGCCAGCGGCGTTCCTTGTGCAAGTCTGCCGAGCGACCCACCAGCAACATGAACACCGCCGCCAGCAGATAAGGAATCGCACTGATCCAGCCGATCACCAAGGTGTCGCTGAAACCCAGGCTCTTGATGATTGACGGCAACCAGAAGTTAATCGCATACACGCCACTCTGGATGCAGAAGTAGATCAGGCCAAAGGCCCAGATGGCCGGGTTTTTGAACACGGCCAATAGCGAATCGGTAGAAGAGGCCGGTTTGCTTGCCGCATCCAGCCGATGATCCGCTTCAAGCACCGCACGCTCATGAGCGCCCAGCCATTTGGCGTTGGCAAAGCTGTCGCTCAGCAGGTAAATCGCCAGTGCGCCCAGCAGCACGGTAGGGATCCCTTGCAGCATGAACATCCACTGCCAGCCTGCAAGGCCGCCCTGGCCTGCAGCGAAGTGGCTAAGAATCCAGCCCGAGAACGGGCCACCAATCAGCCCTGAAACAGGAATGGCGCACATGAACAACGCCATGATCCGGCCACGGCGAAAGGTCGGGAACCACTGCGAGAGATACAACACCACGCCCGGGAAAAAGCCCGCCTCAGCAGCACCGGTCAGCAGGCGCAAGGTATAGAAGCCGGCAGGTGTCGTGACAAACATCAGGCAGGTCGACAGCGTGCCCCAACTGATCATCATCACGGCGATCCAGCGCCGCGGGCCGAACCGGGTCAATGCCAGGTTGCTCGGTACGCCGCACAGCACGTAGCCGATAAAGAAAATCCCGGCACCAAGGCCGTAAACGGTTTCGCTGAACTTGAGTGCGTCGAGCATCTGCAATTTGGCAAAGCCAACGTTTACCCGGTCGAGGTAATTGAACAGATAGCAGATGAAAATGAAGGGGATCAAACGCAGGGTGATGCGCTTGTAGATGGCGTTTTTGTCGTCATCGCTGATCGGCGATGCGTTGGCGCTCTGTGGCATCTTATGTCTCTCTTTATTATGTTTTTTTGCGATCCGGGGGTAACGTTGACCGCTGCTTGAGTCTCGGTCACCGCAACGTCTCTGTCTTTGTGCTATCGCACAGCATTTTGCCGAGTCGCCTGTGCCCGTGAACAAATGTATCCAAGGATAGTCACCCTATGTTTGAACTGGACCATGATTTGGCACAGGACATCGTGGATCGCGCGATGGCCATCTTGCCGTACAACGTAAACGTGATGGACAGCCAGGGCCTGATCCTGGGCAGTGGCGAGCCTGAACGTATCAACACCCGTCACGAAGGAGCGCAGTTGGTACTGGCCAATGGACGGGTGGTGGAAATTGACGCGCAGACCGCCAAATGCCTCAAGGGTGTGCAGCCCGGTATCAATTTGCCGCTGTTGCTCGATCAACGCTTGATCGGGGTGCTGGGGCTTACGGGCGAGCCCGAGTTGCTGCGCACTTACGCCGAACTGGTGCGCATGACCGCCGAAATGTTGGTGGGCCAGCGTTATCAGCAAGCCGAACAGCAATGGCGACGGCAGCGCTGTGATGATCTGGTGGCCCTGTTGCTCAGCGAAGGCGGTGACTCCCCGCGATTGATCGATGAAGCCCAGCAGTTGGGGCTCAAGCCGCAGCTGGCGCGTATTCCGTATCTGTTCGAGCTGGGCAAGGGGCAAAGTGCCGAGGCCTTGAGTGCCTGGCTGCAATCACGTTACCCGGACAGCTGGTGCGTTTGCCCTGCGACGGGTTCGCTGTTGTGGTGCCGACCGGCAACCGCTGCGCTGGACGATGTGCGCCTGCTGGAAAAACTCGACGGCCAGGGCTGGAAGGTCTTGCGCATTGCCGCGGGCGGGCAGGCAGATGCGCTCAAAGGCTTGCGCCGCTGCTATCGCCGGGTCGGTGACTTGTTGGCGTATGGCCGCGATGTACTGCCGCAGACACGTTTGCTGACTCTCAATCGCTACCGCTTACCGGTAATGCTGTGGCGCCATCGCAATGACGATGCGCTGGAGGAGTTGCTCGGACCGTTGCACAAGGTGGTGGCCAAGGACGCCAACGGCCAACTGATTGCTACGCTGCGCAGTTGGTGCGAGCACGATGGCCAGAGCCAGGCCTGCGCCGACGCCCTGGGGATCCATCGCAACAGCCTGCGTTATCGCATGGAGCGCATCGCCGAATTGAGCGGTGTCGATCCGCTAAGCCTCAATGGCATGCTGGCGCTGTATTTGGGCGTTCAGCTTTTACCGCAAAGTTAGTCGCGCACCTAGCTGTGGCCGCTCCTTGTAACAATGAACAACAAACCCTGTGATTGCTTGTGCGCCCGACTGGCGTGTTTGTGCCCGGATACTGGCAGCATGGAAGGCATAAGAACTGGAGATGCGCCCCATGAAAATCGTGATTGCCCCCGACTCGTTCAAAGACAGCCTGAGTGCCGAAAAAGTTGCCGACGCGATCGCCGTAGGCTTGGCTGAGGTATTGCCCCACGCGCACCTGGTCAAATGCCCTATGGCCGACGGCGGTGAAGGCACGGTCGAGGCGATTGTCGCCGCAGGCAATGGCCAGTTACGGCGCAATCAGGTGCAAGGCCCGCTTGGAGAGCCCGTCGAGGCGCATTGGGGCTGGCTGCCGGACAGTCACACAGCAATCATTGAAATGGCTGAAGCCAGCGGTCTGCAACTGGTTGCTCCGGCACAACGTGACGCGTGCATCAGCAGCACTTACGGCACCGGCGAACTGATCAGGGCTGCGCTGGATGCAGGCGCGCGGCGCGTCATCCTGGCTATCGGCGGCAGTGCCACCAATGATGCCGGAGCGGGTGCACTACAGGCATTGGGTCTGGGTTTGTTCGATGACCAGGGCAATAGCCTGGCGCGTGGCGGCCTGGCGTTGGCCGGGGTAGTACGTATCGATCTGACTGGCCTGGATCCGCGCCTGACCGAAGTGCGCTTTGAGATTGCCGCCGACGTTAACAACCCGCTGTGCGGCGAGCATGGTGCCTCGGCAATTTTCGGCCCGCAAAAGGGCGCGTCAGCCGAACAAGTGCGCTTGCTGGATCAGGCCCTGGGGCATTTTGCTGACCATTGCGCGCAGGTCTTGCCCAAGGATGTACGCGACGAGCCCGGTTCGGGTGCTGCCGGGGGCTTGGGCTTTGCAGCCAAGGCGTTTTTCGGCGCGCAGTTTCGCCCAGGGGTGGAAGTGGTCGCCGAGCTGGTAGGGCTGGCCGAAGCGGTAAAGGACGCTGATCTGGTGATTACCGGTGAAGGCCGTTTTGATGCGCAGACACTGCGTGGCAAGACCCCCTTTGGCGTTGCACGTATTGCCCAGGCCAATGGGGTTCCGGTAGTGGTGCTGGCTGGCACCTTGGGCGAAGGTTATCAGGCCCTGTATGAGCACGGGATCAACGCCGCATTTGCGATTGCCAGTGGCCCTATGACCCTGCAGGACGCCTGTGATCGGGCAGGGCAGTTACTGACCGACCGGGCGCGGGATATTGCACGTTTGCTGAGTTTGTAGCAGCTGCAGGGGAACGAAGGCTGCGCTCGGCGACAAAGTCGTCGTAAATCAGACGGCCAAGTGTGTCAGATGCATTGAGAGCCAAGGTTTTACGACGGCTGCTTCGCCGAACGCAGCCGTCGTGCCTCGGCAGCTGCTACAGACTTGAGGCCCAATCGTGTAAGCTTCGCGGTTCTTCGCATTCGACCCTTAGCGAGCCCTATGCCGTCGCTCTTCAAACGCTCTTTGCTGCCCAAGCTGCGCAGCTTTCCGTTGTCCGCCGATGCATTCAGCATCTTGCCCAGCGCTGCGGACTTTCGTCGCTGCCTGCTGGAGCAGATTGCTGGCGCACGCCATCGCATCACGCTGGTGGCCTTGTACCTGCAACAGGACGAGGCGGGGCAGGAAATCCTGGATGCCTTGCATGCCGCTAAAGCCGCACGGCCCGAACTCGAAATCGCAGTGGTTGTCGATTGGCTGCGTGCCCAGCGCGGGCTGATCGGCGCAGGCAAGCAGCCCGGCAATGCGGCCTGGTATCAGGCACAAACCGCGGCTCACGCGAGCCATGTGCCGATTTATGGCGTGCCGGTACAAACCCGTGAACTGTTCGGCGTGCTGCATCTCAAGGGTTTTATTGTTGATGACTGCGTGATCTACAGCGGCGCCAGTCTGAATAACGTGTACCTGCACAAGCTCGACAAGTATCGCTTTGACCGTTACCACCTGCTGCATAACAAGCAGTTGGCCGACACCATGCAGCGCTTTGTCCAGCAAGACCTGATCGAGGCCAAGGCGGTGCATCGCCTGGACGTGCCAACACTGCCGACGACCCGCAGTTTGCGCAGTGCTATCGGTGATTTGCGCAGCCATCTGAAAAAAGCCAGCTATGACACCAGCGCCGGGACTGTCGGCCACTTTGGCCTATCGGTCAGTCCGTTGCTGGGCGTGGGTAAAAACAACCAACTGAGCCGGGTGATTTGTGAACTGATCGCCAGCAGCCAGCAACAGCTGACTATCTGCACGCCGTACTTCAACCTGCCATTACCGGTGACCCGCGAGATCAATCGGGCCCTGGAGCGTGGAGTGCGGATTGATATCGTGGTCGGCGACAAGACTGCCAACGACTTCTATATCCCGCCGAGCGAACCCTTCCGGATTATCGCAGCGTTGCCGTATCTGTATGAGTTGAGCCTGCGTCGGTTTGCCAAAAACCATCAGCGGATGATCGACAACGGCCTGCTGAACCTGCATTTGTGGCGCGAAGGTGACAACACCTACCACCTCAAAGGCATGTGGGTGGACGACCGCTATACCTTGTTGACCGGCAACAACCTCAACCCACGGGCGTTCCGTCTGGATCTGGAAAACGGCCTGTTGATCGATGATCCGCGTCGTGAACTGCTGGAGCCGCGGCGCAAGGAGCTGGACGCGATTTTTGCCCACACTCAGCGCATCGACAACTTCAAGAACCTGGAAACACTGGCGGAGTACCCGCCAGCGGTAGCCAAGTTTTTACGTCGGGTCAGCCGGGTACGGATTGAGCGCTTGTTGTACCGGATTCTCTAAACACCTGTATTTGTGGGAGCGAGCAAGCCCGCTCCCACATTCAGTTGGCTTCAGGGATATACACCACGCTGCCACCCTCACGCCGATGCAACAGCCGATCGCCGTTATCCGGCTGGCTGGTCACGGTCTGGTGATCCACGCTCAGATAGCCGAGGGGCAGGGGATCACCACTGCGGTATTGGGCGAAGATCAGCGTACGCTGCGGGTTGAAATGCTGGCCGCTGGTTTTATCCAGCCAGGCCATCAGACCGGCACTGTCGCCATTGCGGGGGAAGTCCTGGCTCAGGTCGACAAAGTAGAACGGCTCGCTCTGGTTCTGCACATACATCGGCAATTTGTTGTCGACATCGATCATTACCATGCGCCATTGATCCCAGGGCGCTTGCTCGCTGGCACGTGCTTTCACGTCCTGGCCGAACTGAACAACCCCACCACCACCGTTGGACCACGGGTAAAACACCCCCAGAACCAACAGCACCAGCGTAGCGCTTGCGCCAAAACCGATGTTCCAGCGGCGCTGACTGCTTTTGCCTTGGGCAATGCGGCGTGTGACCCACCAGGCGGCCAATAGTTGGGCGAAGGGCACCAGCGGCAACACGTAATAACTGCGCCGACTGCCGCTGGCAGTGAAGAACACAAACAGCAGACCCAGGCCCCACACCAACCAACGGGTATTGGGCTCGATATGCCGCCACTGACGCACGGCAACCCATAGCCCGATCATCCAGAATGGAGCCCAGGGCAAGGTGTAAGCGGGCAGGTAAATCAGGTAGGTATAAATCGGCCCCATATGGTCAAAGGGGTTGAAAAAACGCACCACGTTTTCACGCAACACCAACCCCAGGCCGCTTTCACCATAAGTAGGCGCGCCATACAGATGCGACAGTACAAAAGGCAGCATGTACACCGCCCCTGCAACGATCAGGGCCAGTAACAGACGCAGGTTCAGGTGCCGCTTCCAGCGTTGCTCGCCGAGCAAATGAGGCAGCAACACCAGCCCTGGCAGGATAAAACCGATCAGTCCCTTGAGCAGCGAGGTCAGGGACAGCAGCAGGAAGAACACGCAATAACGGCTAAAGCGTGTGTCCTCCGGGCCGCGCCAGTACCACCATACCGCCGCCAGCAGGCCGAACACGGTGAGAATGTCAGCCGTGGCCACCCGTGCCCAGAATACAAAGTAAAAAGTGGTAGCCAGCATCCAGCCAGCGATCAGCCCGGTGCCTTTGCGAAACAGTTGCTCACCGATCAGGTACACCAACCACACGCTAAGCCAAGCGGCGATAACTGAAGACAGGCGCAACGACCAGTGCCCCAGGCCACCCATCAGCCCGGCCGTTGCTGTGATCAGCCAATAGGAGGGCAAGGGCTTGTCGTAGTAGGGTGAACCCTTGAGGTACGGGTCCAGATAATCACCGCTTTGCAGCATCTGCAGTGCGATATTGGCCCAGCGGGTTTCCGGCCCCCAGAGTTCCCGCGATCCCAGGCCGAGCAACAAAAGCACGGCAGATACGGCCAATAGCACCAGCAAGGCTTTCTGCTCGGGGTTCCAGCGCTTGATGTCAATCATTTAAGCTGAACCTTGGGGAAGATGAATATCGATAGATCGCCGCGCTCGTAGCGTTTGCCACCCAACGGCAGCAACTCGACTTCGTGGGTTTCCAGTGCCGAATGAACCCGCATGACCACCCCTACGGAACCGCGAAGTTGGGCGTCTTTCATCCAGCGCACGATGTTATCCATATCAACCTGACGCGCAGCTGAATCGGCATAACCAAGGCCGTACTTGAGTTCGCCCACGGTGTTGTAAAGACTCACTTCAGGTCGCCCCAGGCGCCAGGATAGAGCCGATGCCGCGCCCAGATCGTTGCTCAGCAAGGTGTTGGTCTGACTCAGCTCCTGCACATGCTCGGCGATAAATTGATCCGGCATTTTGCTGTTGACGATTTGGCCTGGCATCGCTGCGGGCAACAAGGCCACCAGCAAGCCCATGCCCAGTGCCGGTGCGGCCCACAGCTGCAAGGGGCGCAGGGCTTGCAAGGCATTACTCAACAACCAGCCGAGCAACACAATGTAGCCCAGCGACAGGCTGAATATCTCGGTGTTGTCATAGACCGGGCGGCTGATTTGCAAATAAATCAGCCCCACCAGCCCGGCCACGGCCAGTAGTGTGTTCAATACGCCATTGATGCGGATGGTCCGGATGCGCGCCTGGGCCAGCCAAGTCACCAGCGCATGGCCCATCAGCAGCGCCAATGGCAGCAGGCACGGCATGATGTAAGTCGGCAATTTGCCTCTGCTCAAACTGAAGATGGCCAGCGGCAGCAGTAGCCACAGCAACAGAAAGCCAATCGCTGGCTGGCGCTTTTGCTTCCAGGCATCAATCAAGGTTGCAGGCAACAAGGCCGCCCACGGCAAACTGGCTGCGAGCAGGATTGGCAGATAGAACCACCAAGGCTGGGTATGTTGTGCATCGGTTGCGCTGAAACGGCGGATATGTTCATTCCAGAAGAAGAACTGCCAGAAGTCAGGCTCCTGATGCTGGATTGCCAGCGCCCACGGTACAGAGATGGCCACGGCAACCAGGATCGCCAGCGGGCCGTAAATCAGGACTTCTTTCAGGCGCCGTTGCCACAGGGCATACGGCACCGCGATCAGCACCGGCAGCAACCAGGCGAGAAAGCCTTTGGTCATAAAGCCCATGCCACAGGCAATGCCGAGCACAGCCCATGAGCTCAGGCGCCCGCGCCGGGTCGTGCTGTCAAAGGCAAACCACACAGCAACCAGGCTCAGGTTGACCCAGAAGGTGAATTGCGGGTCCAGATTGGCGTACCCGGCCTGGCCTGCGACCAGCCCGAAACTCATATAAAGCAGGGTGCTGGCAAAGCGCTTGCGCGGGTCATGCCACAGCCGCCCTGCGATCAGCCAGGCCAGCCACACACTCAGCCCGGTGCTGAGCGCAGAGGCAATGCGCACGCCGAACAGGTTGTCACCGAACACCGCCTGCCCGATGGCAATCATCCAGTAACCGGCGATGGGCTTTTCGAAATAGCGCAAACCCATGAAGTGCGGGGCAACCCAGTTGCCGCTGTGGAGCATTTCCTGACTGATTTGGGCATAGCGGGTTTCATCAGGGATCCACAACCCGTGAGTCATCAGTGGCAACAGATAAAACAGCACAAAAGCCAGTATCAGGCTGGGCAAGGCCCAGCGCTCCAGACCCCGGGTTCTAAAAGTGTTAGGTACAACGGCAACCATGCTTTCCACCTGCGAGCCCGTTATAGACAGTAGTTATGGGCGGCACGTTAAGTGGGGGCAGGTGGGCGAGAGGTGAAGCCAATGTGAAAAAAACGAATGTTGAAAAATCTCAGGGTGGGCGCAGTCAGCCGATACCGGCAGCAGCGGCTGCCCGTAATCGTCCAAAACTGCCCCTGAGTCGATTTGTCGCAGGCTGGGTACATCCCCCGGTTTTACTGGCTGCAGGAGACGAAACGCACCATTGCGGGGCGGGCTAGCCGTGCGACGAACAGGCGACAGTGGTAGATTCTGCGCCCATGCAACACGTCCATCCCACAGCAATCGTGCGCACCGAGCCTGGCCACTCCAGGAATCGAGCAGCGTACACACCTGCCTCGTAGTGCGCAGGGTAAAGGCCTTTATCGTTTCAAAGGCCGCTTAAAGGAACCTTACATGAATGAATTACTGACTCGCCGCCGCGTAGTCACCGGTCTTGGCTTGCTCAGCCTGGGCTTGATCGCAGGTTGCGACAGTGGCAGCGGTTTGTCATACAAGTACGGAAAAGACCTGAGCAATGAAATCCTGGGGCGCAAGTTCAAGCTGCGCGATGCTGATGGCACCGAGATGATGCTGGGCAGTTTTCGCGGGATGATGCCGATGATCTTCTTCGGTTTTACCCAGTGCCCGGCGGTGTGCCCGACCGCGCTGGCGCGCGCCGCACAGGCCAAGAAAATGATGGGCCCTGACGGTGACCGGTTGCAGGTGGTGTTTATCACCCTCGACCCTGAACGCGACAAGCCGGCGATGCTCGATGCTTATGTAAAAGCCTTTGATCCGAGCTTTATTGCCTTGTCCGGCACCCTCGAAGAAACGGCTGCCACGGCTAAAGAGTTCAAGGTGTTTTACGAAAAAATCCCTACCGGTGATTCGTACACCATGTCGCACACCGCCACCAGTTTTGTCTTCGATTCCCGTGGTGTGTTGCGCCTGGGCCTGTCGCCTTCGTTGTCAGCCAAGCAGTGCACCGAAGATCTGCTGACAGTGATGTCCGTCTGTTAATCCACGCCTCCTCAGAAAGAGTCATGCATATGAAGCCTGTAAACTACCTGTTGCTGTCGCTGCTGGGCATGAGCCTGCAAGTTTCGGCACAAACCGTTGTTGACGATGCCTGGGTCCGGGCCACGGTTGCCGGGCAACCTTCGACCGGGGCCTTTATGCACATTACGTCGAGCACCGACAGCAAGTTGGTTGAAGTTCGCTCGCCCGTTGCCAAGACTGTGCAAATCCATGAGTCGAAGATGGCAAACGACGTGATGAGCATGCAGCCGGTGTCATCGGTCGCGTTGCCAGCGGGTAAAAGCGTGGCTATCGAGCCTGAGGGCTATCACGTGATGCTGATTGACCTGGTGGGTCAGGTCAAAGCCGGTGATCAAGTGCCATTGACCCTGATTGTCGAAGACAGCAAAGGGGTAAAGGAGTCGATTGAGGTCAAGGCCCAGGCTCGTGCGTTAAACAGCATGCCGATGCACGACCACGGCGCGATGCACTAAAGGGGGTAGCCGCTGAGGAGCGAAGCCTCGCTGTGCTCCTCAGCAGCTACGGGTATAGCTGGTCAGAACCGCCCCGTCAGCGGGTACTCGACCGCCAGACGGATCTGGTCGGTATCCAGTTCGGCCTGCGCAACATTGCCGCGATGCACATTATGTTGCAATGACAGGATGGTGCCCTTGGCCGCACCGCTCTGGATCACATAACGCGCTTCCAGATCCCGCTCCCAATGTTTCCCGCCTTTGCCATAGCCCAAGTAGGCATAGCCGCCACGCGGGTCGACATGACTGCCGTCGATCTGGCTGCCCCGCACATATGCAGCGCTGAACACCAGACCGGGCATGCCCCAGGGCGTCATCGCAAGGTCGTAGCGTGCCTGCCAGGATTGTTCGTTGGGGGCGTTGAAATCAGACATTTGCACCGAGTTGCTGAGGAAGATTGCGCCACGGGTCACGTAATCGAACGGCGTGTCGCCATGTACCTTCTGATACCCCAGGCTGAAGCTGTGCGGCCCCAGGGCGTAAGTGCTCAGCAGGCTCCAGGTGGTGTTGTCGATATTGCCCGACAACGCCTTGCCTTCATCGGTAGTGCGGTACAGGTTGAAGTTGAACGCCAGCGAACTGTTTTCATCAATTGCCTGGCTAAAGATCGCGCCTAAATACTGCTGGTTCCAGGTGTCCTGATAGCGGGAACTGTAGAGGCTGGCGCTAAGGTTCTTGCTTGGGGTGTAAACCAGCCCGGCGAGGTCGAAGGCATCACCTTTGGGGCCATTCGAGTAATTCACCACAAAGCCCTGGTTGTGGCTGCTGGCATTGCGGTCGGTGCTCTCGGTGAAATGCCCGCCGACCATTTTCAGGGCGTTGAACTCGTTGCTGGCCAGAAACACCCCAGTGGCGGTTTCCGGTAGCAGGCGACTGTCGGATGAACTGAACACCGGCGTCTTGACCCGCTGCTCACCATAAGAGACCACGGTATTGGACATGCGCAATTTTACCGCTGCGCCGCCGCGGCTGTAGTTGTCCTTGGGATAGCCGTCGTTATCCAGCGCGAGCAGACGCGCCTTGCCTGCGCGGCCGCCGCCGCTATCCAGTTTTAGCCCCAAATAGGCGTGGGCATCCACCCCGACGCCGATCAGTCCTTGGGTGAAGCCGGACTGCAAGGTGCCCATCAAGCCGTAGGCCCATTCTTCGGCATAGCCACTACGCTCGGATCGCGGCTTGTAGGCATTGCGTGCACTGCTGTTGCTGGCGCCGTGGCGATATTCACGATTGTCGTAGACCGTGCGATTGAGCACGTTCCAGGTGCTGTCTTCGATAAACCCCCTGGATTGCTCCTGGGCTGACTCGGCAACAGCCAGCGGGCTGGCGAGGGCGATCAGGATCGCGGAGCGCGATCGCACGCGACTCACGGGTTTACCTGTTGTTGAGGCATCAACCTGCCCGCAGTGGCGCTGCGGGTGAGCATTTTTACTTCGAAGGTCTGCGCCAGTGCCGATGAGCAGAGCAGGGCGGTGGACAATAACGGGGTAATGGAAGAAATACGCATACCTGGCTTTCCATACAAGGGCTCAAAAGGGCCGCATTCGTAGAATCCGCGCGCCAGCAGAATGGTCTGTTGCTGCTGGGAGAGTCGATCTTGTTTGTCAAATGGACATGGCGTCGGGTTCAGAAGTACTTGAGCCAGGCGATATCCCTGCGACGGGCTTTCAAGGCCGCGAACCAGCGCACCGGCAAAAACAGCGCTGCCGAGAGTAAAACCGCCGTCAACCACACCGCACCCATGCTGTCGAAGCCGAAGTAATCGCCGTGATTAAGGCCAAACAAAGCAACGCTCGCCAGGTACAGCACTTTGAGCACGTACAAGTGCAGCAGGTAGAAGAACATCGGCGCGGCGCCAAACACCGCCAGGGTGGCAATCCATTTGCGTTGTTGCGCGCGCTCAAACCCCCACAACAGCAATAGGCCTACCCCCAGAGTCAAGGCGAGAAACAGCAGCGAGGGCGGGTATTTGGTGATGTTGAAAAAACTCATCAGGCTCTGGGTGACGTTGTCATGAGCCACCCAGGGTGCCTCACCGTAGCCATTGAGCAAACGCAGCACGACAAAACCGAGCAGGGCCCCCACGCCTGCCAACAACAGATACCGCTGACGCACGCCAGCCGGGGCGGAACGGGCAAACCACGGCCCCATGCAATAGCCCAGCGCAATGACGCCGATCCACGGCAGCACCGGGTAAGAGGTGCGTAGACGCAGGTTGTCCGAGAACTCGAGCCAGCCGCGATCATGCAAAATGGCCCAGGGCACATGCATCACCGAGCCTGCCGGGAAGTGCAGGTTATCGAGCAGATTATGCCCGCCTACAATTACCAGGCCGAGCACCAGCAGTACTGGGCGGGGCAGCCAGACCAGCGCGGCGAGGGCAATCATGCTCACGCCAATGGCCCAGATCACCTGCATGTAAATCACCGAGGGCGGTAACTGGAAGGTCCAGGCGAAGTTGACCAGCGTAAACTCCAACACCACCAAAAACAGCCCGCGCTTGAACAGAAACGCCGAAACATCGCGCTTGCCCTGGTATTTTTCGCCATACAGATACGCCGACAAACCGGTGAGCAAGACAAATACCGGCGCACACAAGTGGGCAAGGGTGCGACTAAAAAACAGGGTTGGGTCAGTGATGTCGACGTTCATGGGATCGGACACCTGGCGGTGCAGGAAGAACGTCTCGCGCACGTGGTCCAGCAACATAAAGAGAATCACAAGGCCCCGTAGGGCATCGATGGACAGCAGGCGCTGACTTGGGGAAGGAGTAGCGGTCGTCATTGAGGGATCACAGCAGATAAACGTTATAAGGTGTAGTTACTTTATAACATATCCAGTTGAGCTGTCATCCCCTCTGAGAAATATTCGCAATTGCGCGGGTGGTGCGCATTGCCTGCAGCCGCTGACGCAGGCAGCGGCTGCACTTGCGTTTTAACGCCGTACTTTCACCCAGCCCATTAGCAGCGCCGAGGACAACACGCCTGCAGTCATGAAGATATAAGCCGCTCCGGGATTGCCAGTCAGGCCGATCAGATAACCCACGATCCACGAGCCGACAAAAGCCCCAAGTGCTCCACAGGCATTGATCAGGCCAATTGCACCTCCGAAAACGTTCGCCGGGATAATCTCTGGAATCAACGCGAAGAACGGGCCATACGGTGCGTAAAGCGCAGCACCGGCAATCGTCAGCAGCGCAAACGACAGCCAGAAGTGCGATGACCCAAGCAGGTACGAGCAAAAGAAGGCCAGCGCGCCCAGTGCCAGCAGCGGCCAGACAAAGTGTTTGCGTTGCTGGGTTTTGTCCGATGCCCAAGAGACCGCAAGCATCGCCGCAACAGCAGCGACATAAGGCACAGCGCTTAACCAGCCGACGGTGACAATATCTGCCGCTGCCGCCTGTTTGATAATGCTGGGCAACCACATGATGAAGCCATACACGCCGATGCTCCACAGCGCGTGCACACAGCACAATTGGATCACGATAGGGCTGGTGAATGCCTGACGGTAATTGCGAACTTGCTTCATGCCTTTCTGTTCGTCCGCGAGGGTCGCGGCCAATTGGGCTTTTTCCTGGTGGGTCAACCAGTCGACCTGCTCGGGCTTGTCCCGCGCCAGGCGCCACCAGACAAAGGCCCACAGCACCGCTGGCGCGCCTTCAATCACAAACATCTCGCGCCAGCCCCAGGCCTGGATCAGATAACCGGATACCACCGACATCCACAGCACGGTGACCGGGTTACCCAGTACCAGAAAGGTATTGGCCCGCGAACGCTCTTTGCGGGTGAACCAGTTGCTGATGAAAATCAGCATCGCTGGCATCACTGCCGCTTCGACGATGCCCAGCGAGACCCGAATAAACATCAGCATCGGGATATTGGTCACCAGCCCCGTGGCCATGGCGCAAAAGCCCCACAGGATCAGGCTCCAGAACACCAGTTTGCGCACGCTGTATTTCTGCGCGTAGATCGCGCCCGGCACCTGAAAGAAAAAGTAACCGAGGAAAAACAGAGCGCCGATCAGCGAGGACATGCCCTTAGTGATGCCAAGGTCCTGCTCGATACCCGCGGCACTGGCAAAGCCATAGTTGGCCCGGTCCAGATACGCGAGGCTGTAGGTAATGAAAATCAGCGGGATCAAATACAGCCAGCGTTTGGACGCAAAGCCTTTGCCCGTTGCTTGCGCATTGCCGATATCGTTTGCCGGCAGGGCTTGTTCGTTCAAGTTGCTCATTGGGTGTTCCTTGTTATTGTTTTTTTGCCGGTACGGGTCAAACAACGCTGGTCAATCCTCCGTCTACAAACAGCGTCTGCCCATTGATAAAGTCAGAGGCGGGGGAGGCGAGAAACACCGCCGCGCCGCACAACTCCTCAACCCGTCCCCAGCGCCCGGCCGGAGTGCGTTTGCACAGCCACTCGGAGAACTCCTGGTTGTCGACCAGCGCGCGGTTCATCTCGGTTGCAAAATAGCCTGGCGCCAGGCCATTGGCCTGAATGCCATGGCGTGCCCATTCGGCGCACATGCCCTTGGTGAGCATTTTGACCGCGCCCTTTGAGGCTGCGTAAGGGGCGATGGTCGGGCGCGCCAGTTGGCTTTGCACCGAGCAGATATTGATGATTTTGCCGCGCCCGCGGGCAATCATGTGCCGCGCAACCGCCTGGGAAACATGGAACACACCGTCCAGGTTGGTCCGCATTACGTCGTGCCAATCGCTGGCGGAAAAGTCCTCCAGCGGTGCGCGACGTTGAATACCCGCATTGTTGACCAAAATATCGATGGCGCCGATATCGGTCTCAAAGCTGTTGACGGCTGCAAGCAACTGCTCACGGTCGGTGACATCAAACGCCAAGAACTCGGCCTTCAAACCCTCATCGCGCAACTGACCTGCAACCGCACGGGATTTTTCGATATTGCGAGTGTTGATCACCACGATTGCGCCGGCAGCGCCCAGTCCGCGTGCCAGTTCCAGCCCAATGCCTTGCCCTGATCCGGTGATCAGGGCGCGACGACCCTCAAGCTGGAAGCTGCTGATATTGAATGACATGCTGTTCTCCACAAACGGCCGCTTATTATTTTGACCGGCCCTGTGGTTACTTCACCGCAGCCTACAGGTGGAGTCCAATCGTCATTGATGATCTCGTAATCAATATTTTTGATCAGTGCGTCGGAACGTTACGAGTCCCTGACTTGTCCATCAAGTCTGTACTCCCATTCGCTGAGGTAAATATGCGCAGCTTGATTTCTGCATCGATAATGGCTGGTTTTTTGTGTGTCATTCCTTACGCAGCGCAGGCTGACGACGATAAGCCCGGTGACTGCAAGCCTGGGCAGATACTGGCCGAGTCCATGGACCTGAGCAGTTGCTATGGCCATGGCGACAAGGCACCGGATCAATACTCTCGGGATGACGTGGCGATCAAGGACTGGAAAGCCAAAGGGCTACCGAAGCCCGATGAACATGAGCAATGGGTACTGATCAGCGGGCACTATGTTTTGGTCAACCGGGTGAATGCAGTGATCAAGGAGATCCGCACCAAAAACGCCAAGCTGCTGGGTCAATAACAATATGCCCGGCTCCCGCAACCTTTGCGGGAGTTGTGGCTTGGCTGACAGACCGCGTGTTGGCATCGCAGGCAAGCCAGCTCCACAGGTTTTGTGTCACTCACAGGACCACTGTGGGAGCGAGCCTGCTCGCGAGGGTATCGACCTTCAAACAGCTTCGCGCCCATGGGCGGCAGTCGCCAGTTGTTCGGTATCGACGCGAACAAAAATGGAATCGCCGACAGCCGTCAGCACATCCCCCGCATACACCTCACAGATGATCCGAGTTTTGCGCCCCACATCGCCTTCCACTTTCGCCCGTAGAGTCAGTGGCACGCCCATTGGCGTCGGCTTGATGAACTTGATCCCCAGGTTTCCCGTCACGCAATTGATCCGCGGATGGCTGTCTGCTTCGCGGTTTTCCATGCGGTAGTGGTAAGCCATCGCCGTCCAGTTCGAATGGCAATCAACCAGCATCGCGACCATGCCGCCGTAGACCAGCTCCGGCCAGCCGCAATACTTGGGGTCCGGCAAGTGTTCGGCGATGACATGCACGCCGTCCTCATGCCAGAAACTCTTGATATGCAGGCCGTGGGGGTTGTTGCTGCCGCAGCCGTAGCAAACGCCATCAGGGGCGGCAGTGTCTTGCAAAGAAGGGGCAAGCCGAGACATACCTTGATCATCCTTGGAAATGTATTCAGACCCGCGAGTCGGGGTCACGTTATTGTCTTTACGTTAACGTAAGGCAAGCGCCGGCTGTGATCAATATCGGCGCCCACAAATAAGTGTCGTTTAACAGGTGTGCAGACCCTTGTGGGTCAGAGATATCGCGGTGATGCCATCGCGGGCAAGCCCGGCTCCCACAGGTTTTTGGTTGTACAAGAGCCCACTGTTAGGCACACAGACCTACAGCTAAAGATAAAGAGTGGATGCGACGTAAACTTATCAGTTGGCGACACTTGCTTTATAACTTCAGGGTATTTCAAGCGGGTGATTAATTATATGACGAGTGTTATTTCAGTGGGGGCCAAGGCCAAGTTAATAAACGAATGTAGTGTCGCTTAATTTAAGTCAATGTACTTAGACTGGGCAGTCAGTATTAGGCCAGTCGTGCCGAAAAAAATAATTTAAATTGATTGTTCAATGTTTACGGCTACTTCATGAGTTTGCGCAAATCGATATTAAAATAACGCTGGACTAAATATTTCTAGTTGTGTCAGTTTCTCCCGGCCATAAACGGCGAGTGATAGGACGATCTCGCCATGGGGTCGTCGTGGTCTGTCAAAATCTTTCTACTGCTAAACAAGGAAATGTTTACATGTCGAAACTTAAAGAGAATGCGGCATTGTCTGTTGGCCAGGTGCAAGCGGCAAACACCGGCAGTTCCGCCTTCACTCAGATTGATAACTTCAGTCATTTCTATGACCGCGGTGATCATCTGGTCAATGGCAAACCTTCGTTCACCACCGATCAAGCGGCCGATCAGCTGACGCGTTCCGGCGCCAGTTGGCATGACTTGAACGGCGACGGCGTGATCAACCTCACGTATACCTTCCTGACGGCGCCGCCGGTGGGCTACGCCACCCGTGGTCTGGGTACTTTCAGCCAGTTCTCCTCGCTGCAAAAGGACCAAGCCAAGCTGTCGCTGGAGTCATGGGCCGACGTGGCCAAGGTGACCTTCACGGAAGGCCCGGCTGCGCGGGGCGATGATGGTCACATGACCTTCGCCAATTTCAGCGCAAGCAACGGTGGTGCGGCGTTTGCCTATCTGCCCAGCAGTTCGCGCAAAGGCGAGTCGTGGTACTTGATAAACAAGGACTACGAGGTCAACAAGACCCCGGGCGAAGGTAACTACGGTCGCCAGACCCTGACCCACGAAATCGGCCACACCTTGGGGTTGTCCCACCCTGGAGACTACAACGCAGGGAATGGCAATCCGACGTATCGCGACGCCGTGTATGGCGAAGATACCCGTGCTTACAGCGTTATGAGCTACTGGAGCGAAAGCAACACCGGTCAGCATTTCACCAATAGCGGCGAAGGTGCTTACGCATCGGCCCCGTTGCTGGATGACATCGCCGCGGTACAGAAGCTCTATGGCGCCAACATGGAAACCCGGGCTGACGATACGGTTTACGGCTTTAACTCCACAGCCGATCGTGATTACTTTCACGCAACTTCGGCCAGCTCAAAACTGATTTTCTCGGTGTGGGATGGCGGTGGCAATGACACGCTGGACTTCTCCGGCTTCACTCAAAACCAGAAGATCAACCTGACAGCAGGCTCGTTTTCCGATGTCGGCGGCATGACAGGTAACGTCTCCATCGCTCAAGGCGTGGTCGTGGAAAATGCGATTGGCGGCTCGGGCAATGATCTGCTGATCGGCAACAGCGCAGATAACGTGCTCAAGGGCGGTGCCGGCAACGACATCATCTTTGGCGGCGGCGGTGCCGATACGCTGTGGGGCGGTACAGGTGCTGACGTGTTTGTGTTTGGCGCGGTGTCAGACTCTGCGCCCGGTACAGCCGATATCATCATGGACTTCCAGTCCGGGATCGACAAAATCGACGTCTCGGCCATCTCCAAGCTGGCCGGTCTGAGCTTTGTTGACGCCTTTACGGGCCGTGCCGGTGAAGCGATCATCAGCTATGACAAGGCCAGCAATCTGGGCCACTTTGCCGTCGATTTCAGTGGTCATGCGGTCGCTGATTTCCTGGTGAACACTGTGGGTCAAGTGGCAACTTACGACATCGTCGTCTAAGCCTGCCGGTACACGGGCAGCGCGCAAGCGCTGCTCTCTGCCAGGAAGCCTGAATTCATGAGTCATATGGCACGCAGATTTTTCAAGGTGATGGGGTGTATTGCCGCATTGCTGACCTTTACCACAGAGAGCACCATGGCCAATTCCTTGCTGCTGATGAGCCCCGCACAACTGGCGGGCAACTGGACGTTTTACCCGCAGGGTGATGAGAAACAGGCCTGCACGGTGCAGTTGATTGCCGAGCAGAAAACCTTTAGCCCGCAAGTAAAATGCCTGGAAACATGGCTGGGCGAAACACCCAAAAGTTGGTCGCCCACTCCAGACGGTCTGTTCTTGATGGGCAGCAGTGGTACGGCTTTAGTGCACATGAACCGTATTGAACCGGGGCATTATGAGGCACAGCTTAACCCCGAAACTGTACTGGTTATGGTGCGTGTTAATAATTAAGACGCACTAAAAAGCACAACGTCAATCGTCAAAGGTTGAGCAGGCACCTGCAAGGGGCGGCTCACGTGCGTCTGTCTGTTTTGTTTGTGCAGGCCTGCAGTGTTTTATCGATCAAGGAAGATTCATGAGGCGATTGAAAAACAGCACCGTTGCGCCGTTGATACATGCACTGGCCGACTATAAAAGCATTCTGATCAGCGTTGGCTGTTTTACCGCCTTGATCAATATATTGATGCTGGTGCCATCGATTTACATGCTGCAGGTCTATGACCGGGTATTGTCTTCGCAGAACACTACGACGCTGGCGATGTTGTCATTAATGGTGGTGGGTTTTTTCATCTTTATCGGGCTGCTTGAAACTGTCCGCAGTTTTATTGTTATCCGCATTGGTAGCCAACTGGAGCGCAGGTTTAACCAGCAGGTGTACCGTGCCGCGTTCGAGCGCAACCTGTTCAGTGGCCAGGCCCATGCCGGGCAGGCATTAGGGGATTTGACCCTGATCCGCCAGTTTGTCACCGGCCCTGCATTATTTGCCTTCTTTGATGCGCCGTGGTTTCCCGTCTATTTATGGGTAATTTTTCTGTTCAGCCCCTGGCTCGGGCTGATGGCGACCGCAGGCGCGCTGCTGCTGATTGCCCTGGCGTGCATCAATGAAGTGATGACGCGCAAGTCCCTGAGCCAGGCCAGCCAGTATTCCCAGCAGTCCAGCCAACTGGCCACCAGCCATTTGCACAATGCCGAGACGATTCAGGCCATGGGCATGCTGGGTGTGTTGCGCAAACGCTGGTTTAACCTGCACTCACGGTTCCTGGCCGAGCAAAACAAGGCCAGCGACACCGGTGCCGTGATCGGTTCGGTGAGCAAAACCTTGCGTTTGTGCTTGCAATCACTGGTGCTCGGCTTGGGTGCCCTGCTGGTGATCAAGGGTGAGATGAGCGCGGGAATGATGATTGCCGGTTCGATTTTGATGGGCCGTGTGTTGAGCCCCATCGATCAACTGATAGCCGTCTGGAAACAATGGAGTTCGGCCAGGTTGGCCTATCGACGGCTGGACAGCTTGCTACGCGAGCATCCGCCAGGCGAAGACAACCTGCAGTTGCCAGCGCCCAAGGGCCAGTTGAGCTTTGAGCAGGTCAGTGCCGCACCGCCGGGCCTGCGATTGCCCACCTTGCATCAGGTCAGTTTCAACCTCAACGCGGGCGAGGTGCTCGGCGTGCTGGGCGCGTCGGGCTCCGGCAAGTCGACCCTGGCGCGGGTGCTGGTGGGTGTATGGCCGACGTTGGCGGGTACGGTGCGCCTGGATGGTGCAGATATTCATCAATGGAACCGCGATCAATTGGGCCCGTATATCGGCTATTTGCCACAGGACATCGAGCTGTTCAGCGGCAGCATTGCTGAAAATATCGCCCGCTTTCGTGATGCAGATCCCCAGCAGGTAGTTGCGGCGGCGCGTCAGGCCGGGGTTCACGAGATGATTTTGCGTCTGGCGCAAGGTTACGACACGGTCCTGGGGGATGAGGGCAGCGGCCTGTCAGGCGGGCAGAAACAGCGGGTGGCGCTGGCCCGTGCTCTTTATGGCAACCCGAGACTGGTGGTGCTGGATGAGCCCAACTCCAACCTCGATGCGGTCGGTGACGCGGCGCTGACCCAGGCCATAGCTCACCTGAAGGCGCAGGGCTGCACCGTGGTGCTGGTGACGCATCGTTCGTCTTCGCTGGCCCAGGCCGACAAGCTACTGGTACTCAACGAAGGTCGCTGCCAGGTATTCGGGCCGAGTGCCGAGGTGCTCAAGGCGTTGTCCGGGGCCCAACAGCAACACGCCGCGCCCCAAGCGGCGAGTATCAACCGTCAGAGCGCTGACGCATGAGCAAGGATGCTGCAAGCATGAATCAACACGATCAACCATCATCGCGCGAACGCGGTGCCGGGTACTACGTGCGAGCAGGCTGGGTGCTGACCCTGGTCGGTGCGGGTAGTTTCTTCCTGTGGGCCAGCCTTGCGCCGCTGGACGAAGGTATTCCGGTGCAAGGCACGGTGGTGGTGTCGGGCAAGCGCAAGGCCGTGCAGTCGTTGGGCGCTGGGGTGATGAGCCGGATTCTGGTGCGTGAGGGCCAGACGGTGCGTCAGGGCGAGCCGTTGTTTCGACTGGACCAGACCCAGGTCGAGGCGGATGTGCAATCGTTGCGCGCCCAGTACCGGATGGCCTGGGCCAGTCTGGCCCGTTGGCAAAGCGAGCGTGACAACCTGGCGCGGGTGAGCTTCCCCCTGGAATTGAGCCAGGACCCTGACCCACGGTTGGCGCTGGTGCTGGAAGGCCAGCAGCAGTTGTTCAGTAGCCGGCGCGAAGCCTTTGCCCGCGAACAGGCCGGGCTCAAAGCCGGTATTGAAGGCGCAACCCAGCAGCTAAACGGGATGCGCCGAGCGCGTGGTGATCAAACGGCTCAAGCCGACTCCTTGCGGCAACAGTTGAACAATCTTCGGCCCCTGGCTGAAAACGGCTATATCCCGCGCAATCGCCTGATGGAGTACGAGCGACAGCTGTCCCAGGTGCAGCAGGATCTGGCGCAGAACGCCGGTGAAAGCGGGCGTATCGAACAGGGCATTCTGGAGTCGCGGCTCAAACTGGCGCAGCACATTGATGAATACCAGAAAGAGGTGCGCAGCCAACTGGCCGATGCCCAACTCAAAACCCTGACCCTTGAACAACAATTGGCATCGGCCGGTTTTGATCTGTTGCACAGTGAAATCAACGCGCCAGCTGATGGCATCGCCGTCAATCTTAGCGTGCACACCGAAGGCGCGGTGGTGCGGGCGGGCGAAACCCTGCTGGAGATCGTGCCCCAAGGCACGCGCCTCGAGGTGGAAGGGCGCCTGCCGGTGCATCTGGTGGACAGGGTGGGCAGCCAGTTGCCGGTGGATATTCTGTTTACCGCGTTCAATCAAAGCAGTACCCCTCGGGTGTCGGGGCAGGTGAATCTGGTTTCAGCCGATCAGTTGCTCGATGAAAAAACCGGCATGCCGTATTACGTGCTGCGCAGCTCGGTCAGTGACCAAGCGCTGGAAAAACTCAACGGACTGGTGATCAAGCCCGGCATGCCTGCCGAGATGTTTGTGCGCACGGGCGAGCGCTCGTTGCTCAACTACTTGTTTAAACCGCTGCTGGATCGCGCAGGTTCTGCGCTGACTGAGCGCTAGGATGCTGCGACTTATGAAGATAGCTGCAAGGGTGGGCCTGGGTTTTGCGCTATGGGTCGGTGTCGCTGGCAGTGCCCAGGCACTGGGCCCGTTTGAGGTATACGAACAGGCGTTGCGCAATGATCCAGAGTTCCTCGGTGCCATCAAGGAGCGCGACGCAGGCCTGGAGAGCCGCAATAACACCATCGGTATTGAGATCAGCCTGCCGCTGTATGCGGGGGGCGGGGTGTCGGCGTCGGTGCGTCAGGCCAGCAGCAATCTGGCCCAGGTGGAATACGAACTGGAGGGAAAAACTCGCGAAACCCTTATCGAACTGCGGCGCCAATTCAATGCCTGCCAGTCGGGTGTCAGCAAGTTGCGCGCCTATCAAAAAGCCCTGATTTCGGCCGAAGCGCTGGTGGTGTCGACCCGTCAGAGCATTCTGGGGGGTGAACGGGTCAACCTCGATGCGTTGAATGCCCAGCAGCAGCTGTACAGCACGCGCCGCGACCTGGCCCAGACGCGTTACGACTATTTGCTGGCCTGGACCAAGTTGCATTTTTACGCAGGGACCTTGGGCGAGCAGGACCTGGCACGGGTCGATGAGGCGTTTGTGGTGCACGATTGATTTGATCAACCAGGAGAGTAGAACCATGGCAGTGTTTGACTACAAGGATGTGGGTTCCAGCGCATCTACGGCACTTTTCAAGGATGCAATGGCAATCACGCTTTACAGCTATCACAACCTCGACAACGGTTTTGCCGTGGGTTACCAGCAACACGGTCTCGGCACAGGTTTGCCTGCCACATTGGTCAAGGCCGTACTGGGCGGCACCGATTCTCAGGGGGTAGTGCCGGGGATTCCCTGGAACCCGGACTCGGAGAAACTTGCCCGTGAAGCGGTGGAAAAAGCCGGGTGGACCCCCATCAGCGCCGAGCAATTGGGATACGCGGGCAAGGTCGATCAGCGTGGGACATTTTTCGGCGAAAAGGCAGGTTATGGCAGCGCCCAAGTGGAAATCCTCGGCAAATACGCCGCCGATGGTCATTTGACGTCTATCGGTATCGGTTTTCGTGGCACCAGCGGGCCGCGTGAGTCGTTGATTACGGACTCCATCGGCGATGCAATCAGCGATTTACTAGCGGCCATCGGGCCTGCGGACTACGCCAAAAACTACAGCGCCAACGCCTTTGACGCGCTGCTCGGCAAAGTGGCTGCCTTTGCCAGCGCTCAAGGGTTGAACGGCAAGGATGTGCTGGTCAGCGGCCATAGCCTGGGTGGTCTGGCAGTCAATAGCCTGGCAGACCTGAGTGGCGATCACTGGTCGGGGTTTTATCGGGATGCCAAGTACATCGCGTTTGCGTCACCCACACAAAGCGAAACCACGTCCAATGTGTTGAATATCGGTTACGAAAACGACCCGGTGTTCCGCGCCCTGGATGGCTCGGATTTCAATCTTTCGTCGTTGGGTGTGCATGATGCGTATCAGCCGTCCGCCACCAACAATATTGTCAGTTTCAACGATCACTACGCTTCCACCGCGTGGAACCTGATGCCCTTTTCAATTGCCAATATCTCGACCTGGATCACCCACTTGCCCAGTGGCTATGAAAGCGGGATGACGCGGATTCTCGACTCGGCGTTTTATGACCTGACCCACAAGGACTCGACCATTGTGGTCGCCAATTTGTCCAACCCGACGCGAGAAAACACCTGGGTTCAGGACCTCAATCGCAATGCTGAACCCCATAAAGGCAGCACTTTTATCATTGGCAGCGACGGCAACGATTTGATTCAGGGTGGCCGCGGCAACGACTTCCTGGAAGGGCGCGACGGTAATGACACCTTCCGCGACAGTGGCGGCTACAACATCATTCTGGGTGGCAAGGGCGTCAACACCCTGGACCTGCAGCAATCGTTGAGTCGTGTGGATGTGGTCAATGATGGGCAGGGCAGCCTGTATGTTCGCGATGCCCACGGCGGGATCAGTATTGCCCGTGACATCAGCTTTTTAATAACCGAAGAGCCCGCCTGGCTAGGGTTGAGCCACCACGAGGTTAACCATCGGGTGGCCGATGATGGCTTGTGGTCCGGCAAAGACCGCACTGACTACACCCACTCGATCAAGGCCGGACCGGGCGACAGCACGCTCAAGGCGGTTGAACAGGGCGATTGGCTGCTGGGGCAGGGCGGTAACGATCATTTGATCGGTTTGCAGGGCAACAATGTGTTTATTGGTGGTGCCGGCAATGACCTGCTGGAGGCCGCTGGCGGCAACAATACGTTCGTTTTCAGCGGGCATTTTGGCAACGACACGCTGCTGGGCTATCAGCCCACCGACACGTTGGTGTTTTTGGGGGTTGAGGGTGGCCACGTCGCCGACTACCGGGCCCATGCCAGTGCATCAGGGCATGACACGGTGCTCAGCTTCGGCAGCGACTCGGTAACTCTGGTCGGTGTCGGGCTGGCCTCCCTGGCGGGCACGGATATTGTGATTGCCTGACGGCAAGCTTCACGCTTGCAACTTGCCGTTTGCAGCTGCTTTTAAACCTTGAACTGGCGTAGTTGCCCATTGAGCTGCACGCTTAACTCCTTGAGGTGCGCGCTGGCGGTGCTCGATTGTTCGGCCGCATGGGCTGTGCCCTGTGACAGTTCGGCGGCCCGGGTTACATTTTGGTTGATGTCTTCCACGACATGGGCCTGTTGCAGTGTGGCGCTGGCAATCGAGGCGTTGAGGTCGTTGAGGTTGTTCAGGGCCTGGCCAATGCTGGTCAGGCTCTGTCCAGCTTGGGTGGCCTGCTCGATGGTCAATTGCGAGGCGCGACTGCTGCTGCCAATCACATTCACCGCCGCTTCGGAGTGTTTTTGCAGGCCTTCGATCATGGTCTGGATTTCAGCCGTGGATTTCTGTGTGCGCTGGGCCAGCAGTCGAACCTCGTCAGCCACCACCGCAAAGCCACGACCTTGCTCGCCTGCGCGTGCAGCTTCGATCGCCGCGTTGAGGGCCAGCAGGTTGGTTTGATCAGCTATCGAACGGATCACCTCCAACACGCTGCCGATTTCGCTGCTTTGGGTGGCCAGGGTGCGGATCACCTCGACTGCCTGATTGATGGTGCCGGACAGTTGGTCGATCTGCTGCAGGCTGCTGTCGATGTTCTGCTGACCAAGCTCAGCTTGCGACTGGGCACCGCGCATTTCACTGGCCGCGTGCTCGGCGTTTTTGGCGACCTCGTGCACGGCGTAGGTGACTTCGTTGATCGCCGTCGCCACCTGATCCATTTGCAGCGCTTGCTGCTGGCTGCGCTGTTGTGCGTCGGTCGCGTCGTTGCCCAGCTCAGCCGAGGACTGGTCCAAGGCTGTGGCGGTGGACTGCAAGTGGCTGATTACATTTCGCAGTTTGGCGGTGAAGGCATTGAAGTGTTGCGCCAACAGCGTGACTTCATCCTGGCCGTGGGTATCCAGGCTACGGGTCAGATCGCTTTCGCCGCTGGCAATATTGGCCATGGCCTGCACCGCCTCTTGCAGGGGGCGCACGATGCTGCGGGCAATCAGGGTAACCAGCAGCGTCATGATCAGCGCGATGCCAAGGCCTGCCCAACTGGCCTTCCAGGCTTGTGCCTGGAACTCGGCCTGCATGTCATCGATATACACACCAGAGCCAATGACCCAGCCCCAGGGCTCGAACAGCTGTACATAGGAGGTTTTTTGCACCGGTGCGTCGGCACCCGGTTTTGGCCAGCGGTAGTCCACCATGCCGGCGCCCCTGGTTTTGGCCAGGTTGGCCATTTCGTTAAAAATCGCGAACCCGTCGGGGTCCTTGATACTCGACAGGTCTTTGCCGTCGAGCTTGGGGTTGGTGGGGTGCATGACCATAAAAGGGCGCAGGTCATTGATCCAGAAATAGTCGTCATGGTCATAGCGCAGTTTGCTGATCACGCTCAGCGCCTGTTGTTGCGCGGCTTCACGGCTTAAACTGCCTGCCATTTCGAGGCCATGGTAATAGCTGAGAACACCGCTGGCCGCTTGCACCACATGCTGCGTCTTCTGGGCTTTACCTTGATACAAATCGTCATGTATCTGCTTTAGCATCAGCAAACCCAACGCCAGCAGCATGGCGATGGCCACGATCAAAATCAGCCATAGACGTCGGCTGATGGATAACCCGCGCAGGGTATTCATAACTGGTCACTCCTGGTTTTTTATTCTTGTGGTGATTCACTGAACCGCCTTCTGGCCTGCATGTCTTAGCAGCGAAAGTGGAACGTGTCTGATAGGATCTCGGCCGAAATTGGCAAAGCTGCATCTTTATTGATTTCTGACAGTTTTTTCACACCGTTCTGGGGAACATGGCGCACCTGTAACCCACTCCAGGGCAGCGGTTGCAAACACTTAATCAAGACTAATCAGCTCTGCATGAGGCAGGGCTTTATGGGGGAATAATGGATCTTTGGACTGCCGCTCAGGCGTTGATACTTGGCGTCGTTGAAGGCTTGACGGAGTTTTTGCCGATTTCGAGCACTGGCCACCAGATTATTGTGGCCGACCTGCTTAACTTTGGCGGCGAGCGCGCAATGGCGTTCAACATCATCATCCAGCTGGGCGCGATTTTGGCCGTGGTCTGGGAGTTTCGCCGCAAGATCATCGATGTGGTCGTCGGTTTGCCCACCAAACCTGAAGCACGGCGCTTTACCACCAACCTGATCATCGCGGTAATGCCAGCGGTGGTATTGGGGGTGATTTTCGCCGATGTGATCCACGAGTATCTGTTCAACCCGATTACCGTTGCCACGGCACTGGTGATAGGTGGTGTGATCATGTTGTGGGCTGAACGCCGCCAACATGTGATTCGCGCCGAGACAGTGGACGACATGACCTGGAAAGACGCGGTAAAAATCGGCTTCGCGCAATGCCTGGCGATGATTCCAGGCACTTCGCGTTCGGGTTCGACGATTATCGGCGGCCTGCTGTTTGGCTTGTCGCGCAAGGCGGCCACCGAGTTTTCATTCTTCCTGGCGATGCCAACCATGGTTGGTGCGGCGGTGTACTCGGGTTACAAGTACCGTCACCTGTTCCAGCCTGACGATTTGCCGGTCTTTGCAATCGGTTTTGTGACCTCGTTTATCTTCGCGATGATCGCGGTACGCGCATTGCTGAAGTTTATTTCGAACCATAGCTATGCGGCCTTCGCCTGGTATCGCATTGCGTTTGGCCTGCTGATTCTGGCCACCTGGCAGTTCGGCTGGATCGACTGGTCTGCGGCGTCGGCGTGAAGAAACAGGTTAAAGAACGGCGCGAGCCGGTTGCTGCCCGCGAGCAACATGGCGCGCCGATCCGTGGTTTGAAGCTTAAGCTGCTGGTGTTGGCGCTGCTCTGTGCGTTGCCCCTGGGCGGCTCGGCAAGCCTGCTGCTCCACGGGGTTAGCCGGGTGCCGCTGTTGGTCTATGGGGTTGCCAGCGCCCTGGCGTTTGGCCTGTATTGGTACGACAAGCAACAGGCCAAAGCAGGGCAGTGGCGTACCCCGGAGAAGGTCTTGCACGGGGTTGAGCTGCTTGGCGGCTGGCCGGGGGCATTGGTGGCACAACAGATGTTTCGCCACAAAACCCGCAAGCTGTCCTATCAGGTCTGGTTCTGGCTGATCGTGGCGGTGCATCAGGTGGTATGGATTGATGTTTTGTTCCTGAAACTGACCTTTCTCGATCTATAGCGATCAGAGCAGCAAACCGATCTGACGCTTTTTCGCCAGCTTGCTGACCACCAACTGGTGGGAGCGGCGCAACAGCTCCTGCAGTTCTGCAGCGCCCATCGGGTAGGGCGCTTGCATGTTGATCCAGTACGCCCGCGCCAGATACGGCGACGGGCGTATGCCTGGACGGTCGATATAACCTAGAAACAGCTCCTTCTCGACCTTGAACGAGAGTCCGTCGCTATTCAGGTTGAACAGGGCAAACATTTTGCTCTCTTCGACAAAAAACACCTCAACACCACCCCATTTCACTGCTTCCTGAGCACCGGGCAGGCTACGGCAGAATTCGGCTACATCCTGTTTGGTCATGCGGCTCATAGCAGTTTGTCTCCACAGCTTTCGAATGATTCGACCAAGTGATCGATCCAGGCCCGGACCGCAGGCATCACTCCGCGTCTATGCGGGTAGACCGCATGCAGCCAGCCACCGGGCAAGGTCCATTTTGGCAATAGTTGAACAAGCTGGCCATTCTGTAGTTCCTGTTCGCAATACATCATTGGCAGCACGGTGAAGCCCAGACCGTCCAGGGTGCAGGCTTTGCGCACGATAAAGTCGTCAATCCCCAGCCGCGCTTCAAGTACCAGATTGCAGTCCTTGCCGTGTTCATCAAGCATGCGCAAGTGGACCATACGATCCGCCTCGAGCGCTCCCAGCAACGGGACGTTTTTCAGGTCGTCAGGATTGCTGACAGGCCACTTGCCGGCAAACTCGGGGGTAGCCACCATCACGGTGCGGGCCTGACGCAGCCGCCGGGTCACCAGCAACGGGTCCTCATCACCTTCTTCGCGCACGCGCAAGGCCACATCGATGCCTTCGGTGACCAGGTCAACGCGCCGGTTGAGCAGGCTGACTTCCAGTTGTACCAGGGGGTAGGCCAGCAGGAACGAGCTGATTACACCGGGCATAAATTCATGGGCCAGGCCCACCGGGCACGTAACACGCAGGCGCCCGCGTGGTTCACTGGACATGCTGGCAACAGCCTCGTCGGCCATTTCGGCCTCCAGCAGCATGGCCTGGCAATGGCGCAAGTAGCGTTCACCCACCGCAGTCAGTTTGAGCTGGCGGGTGGTGCGTTGCAGCAGGCGGGCGCCGAGGCGTTCTTCCAGTTCGGCGACCCGGCGCGACAGGCGTGATTTGGGAACGCCCAGCAGGCGGCCAGCCGCGGCAAAGCCACCGGCTTCGACAACCTTGGCGAAGTAATAGAGGTCATTCAGGTCTTGCATGGCGTGCTCACTGTCCTACAGGTAGGACGAACTATCGCACGATGGCTGACTTATCGTCGATTGCTTTCATCGGTAGCATTACCTCCATCAGATCGCCCAGTGCGGTCCTCATCTGGAGATCACCATGAAACTTTTGCATATCGATTCGAGCATTCTGGGCGACAACTCGGCTTCGCGTCAGTTGAGCCGTGAAGTGGTCCAGGCCTGGCAGGCTGCCGACCCGCAAGTTGTCGTCAGTTACCGCGATCTGGCTAGCGAGGCCATTGAGCATTTTTCGGCCGCGACCCTGGTGGCTGCTGGCACACCGGCCGAGTTGAGGGATGCGGCGCAAAAGCACGAAGCGCAATTGAGTGCTGACACCTTGGCGCAATTTCTGGCGGCTGACGCGGTAGTGATCGCGGCACCGATGTACAACTTCACCATTCCAACCCAGCTCAAGGCCTGGATCGACCGTATTGCGGTTGCCGGCCAGACGTTCCGTTACACCGAAGCCGGCCCTGAAGGCCTGTGTGGCAACAAGAAGGTAATCGTAGTGTCGACCTCTGGCGGTCTGCATGCTGGCCAGGCGACAGGTGTGGCCCATGAGGACTACTTGAAAGTGATGCTGGGCTTTATGGGGATCACTGACATCGAGTTTGTGCGCGCCCACGGCTTGGCCTATGGCGACGACGTGCGTAGCAAAGCGATGAACGATGCTCATGCGCACATTAAGCAGGATCTGTTCAGCGCAGCGTAAGTTATCTGAACCGCGGCAACAGCTAAACTCTGTACTCTGGACGTCTAGAAATGACCAGAGTACGGAGTTTTTTGCGTTTGGCTTGGATTATGCAGAGTTGAGGGTCAACGCTCTGGCATTGCCGGTTGCAAGTCACACGCTAGCCAAGGTGAGCATCGATGATGCGTTTATGTGTGGTACTGGGATTACTGCTGGCATATTGCCCTCTTGTGGTGCAGGCCGAACCCGCGGTCCAGTGGGGCGTGGGTTTTCATCGCCTGAATTTTCTCGACCCGCTGGATGAGCAGCCCATGCGCGCCATCGCCTTTTATCCTTCCAGGGAAGCCGAAGGGCTGACGAAAATGGGCGGCTATGAGGTCGAGGCCACTGAAGACGCCAAGATTGCAATGGGCCGCTACCCGCTGCTGATGCTCTCTCACGGCAACACCGGCACGCCTCTGGCATTGCATGACCTGGCCACGTCACTGGCGCGTAAGGGCTTTGTAGTGGTGGCGGTGTTGCATCCTGGTGACAACTATAAAGACCACAGTCGCCTGGGCACTCTGAGCAACCTTTATGGGCGACCGATGCAGATATCGGCGGCCATCAGCGCGACATTGGCTGACCGCAGCTTGTCACCTTATGTCTACGACGACCAGGTAGGGGTGATCGGCTATTCGGCGGGAGGGGAAACCGCATTGATCCTGTCTGGCGCCCAGCCTGATCTGGACCGTTTGCGGCGCTACTGCCAGGAGCGCCCGGATGACCATGATGCCTGCACGACAAAGGGTGAGTTGATTGCTGACCGCGATGACCTTGTGCCTGTGGCTGATTCTCGAGTGCATTCACTGTTGCTGCTGGCGCCGCTGAGCTTGATGTTCGGCAGGCAAACACTGGCAGATGTGCATGTGCCTGTGCTGCTGTACAGCGGCGAAAACGACAAACTGGTGTTTCCCGATAAAAACGCCGATGCTCTGGCGCGCAAGCTCCCGACAGAACCAGAGTTCAAAGTGATTCCCGGTGCCGGGCATTTTGTATTTATGGCGCCGTGCAACGATGAGCAAATGGCCGCAATGCCTGGTTTGTGTACGGATGCCCAAGGGGTTGATCGAGAGGATATCCATCGCGACCTGATTTACGAGGCGGGCCGGTTTTTCAGCAAGACTTTGCAGGCCCACCCGCACACTGGAATGCGTACTGCCGACCAGTGATCTAAGCAGCCGCGCGCCGCGCCAACCCCA
This sequence comes from Pseudomonas fragi, assembly GCF_025426255.1. Classification (GTDB taxonomy): domain Bacteria; phylum Pseudomonadota; class Gammaproteobacteria; order Pseudomonadales; family Pseudomonadaceae; genus Aquipseudomonas; species Aquipseudomonas kulmbachensis. Next base: position 2,582,661 of record NZ_CP104861.1, read on the forward strand.
GACTCAACAGCAAGCCCATGCAACACATCACTGCCGCGCTGAAGAAAATCCACGGATAACCCATGTTCAGCGCAATGGCCCCCATGATCGGCCCCGCAATGGCCAGCGCCAAATCGAAAAACACCGCATAAGCACTTAGCCCCGCGCCTCTGCTTGAGACCGGCACTTGCTTGACTGCCTCAACGCCTAGCGCCGGGTACACCAGTGACAGGCCAAAGCCGGTCAGACCAGCGCCAATCAGGGCATAGCTGGTCGAGGGTGCCAGCCACAGCAATATCAGGCCGACGGCTTCGATGCTCATACAGCCGATCGCCACGCTGTAGCCGCCAAAACGATTGATGCTATTGGTGAAAATCAGCCGCGCAAGAATAAAACACACGCCGAAAACCGACAGGCAATAGGCCGCCCCTGTCCAACCGCGATCGATATAAAACAAGGTAATAAACGTGGTCAGCGTGCCATAGCCAATGGAGGCCAGGGTCAGGCTGATGCCGTACGGGGCAATCAGGCTGAACACCGACCAAAAGGGCAGACGTACGCCGCTGATTATCGGTATGGATGGTTTTTTGCGAATCAGCAGCAACGCCAGTAGAGCCAGCAGTAGCAGGGTCACCCCCAGACTGGCGAAGCCCAACTGGTCGATCATCACCACACCCAGCGGTGCCCCAATGGCGATAGCGCCGTAGGAGGCGATGCCGTTCCAGCCAATTGCCCGGGCGGTGTGTTCAGAGCCGACCTGGGCGATCCCCCAACTGATCGTGCCGACACCGATCAGGCCTTGGGCGATGCCGAGAAAAACCCGGCCGACAATCAAAATGCACAAGCTCAGCAAAGGCCAGCCTTGAAGCGCCACTGCCAGGGAGGTGAGCACACCGCTTATGGCGATCCCGATCAGGCCATAGACGATGGCGGGCTTGGTCCCGAGGCTGTCTACCAGTCGCCCGGCCGAGGGACGGCTGAGCAGCGTTGCCAGGTATTGCGAAGCGATGGTCAGCCCCGCGACCACGGCGCTGAAGCCCAGTTGGTCATGTACGTAGCCCGGCAGCACGGCAATCGGCAGGCCAATGCAGATAAACGCAATGAAGGTGTAAAACACGATCGACAAAATTTGCAGGGTGACCGACAGGGAGCTCGTGGGGGAGGGGTGTTGCGCAGGCATAAGCACATAATCCGGCTGACGATCGATGATCGGCATGATGGCGCGGCGTCGGGATAAATGAAAGCAGGCTAACTATGTACGCTCCCACAAAACCTGCGGGAGCGAGCTTGCTCGCGATGCAGGCGCTGCGGTTTGTCAGGTAACCCGTCTTAAAACGAAAAACCCCGTCACCAGGACGGGGTTTTCGTTACGACTAGTTGCTTAGCGATACGGGGTGTCTGAAATCAGAACACAACGCCTTGGCTGCGCAGGTAGTCATCGTAGGTGCCGCTGAAGTCGATCACGCCGCTTGGGCTCAGCTCGATAATACGAGTGGCCAGCGAGGATACGAACTCACGGTCATGGCTGACGAATACCAGAGTACCCGGATAGTTCTCGAGTGCCAGGTTCAGTGCTTCGATGGATTCCATATCCAAGTGGTTGGTTGGTTCGTCCATGATCAGCACGTTGGCCTTTTGCAAGATCAGCTTGCCGAACAGCATGCGACCTTGTTCACCACCGGAAATCACTTTGACTGACTTGAGGATGTCATCGTTGGAGAACAGCATGCGGCCCAAGGTGCCACGTACCATTTGCTCGCCTTGAGTCCACTGGCCCATCCAGTCGAACAGGGTCATGTCGTCTTCGAAGTCGTGGGCATGGTCCTGGGCGTAGTAGCCCAGCTCCGCAGCGTCAGTCCACTTCACAGTACCGGCATCCGGGGTCAGTTCGTTGACCAGAGTGCGCAGCAGGGTAGTTTTACCGATACCGTTCGGGCCAATGATCGCGACGCGCTCGCCGGCTTCAACGGTGAAGCTGAAGTCCTTGAACAGAATCTTGCCATCAAAACCTTTGGCCATGTGCTCGACCATGACTGCCTGGCGGTGCAGTTTTTTGTTCTGTTCAAAGCGGATGAACGGGCTGACACGGCTCGAAGGCTTGACCTCGGCCAGGGTGATCTTGTCGATCGCCTTGGCACGGGAGCTGGCCTGCTTGGATTTCGAGGCGTTGGCCGAGAAGCGGCTGACGAACGCTTGCAGCTCGTTGATCTGAGCCTTTTTCTTGGCGTTTTCCGACAGCAGTTGCTCGCGCGACTGGGTGGCGACAGTCATGTACTCGTCATAGTTGCCCGGGAACAGACGCAGTTCGCCGTAGTCCAGGTCAGCCATGTGGGTGCAGACACTGTTCAGGAAGTGCCTATCGTGAGAGATGATAATCATCAGGCTGTTGCGCTGAGTCAGAATGTTTTCCAGCCAGCGGATAGTGTTGATATCCAAGTGGTTGGTTGGTTCGTCGAGCAGCAGTACTTCAGGGTTCGAAAACAGCGCCTGAGCCAGCAGAACACGCAACTTCCAACCCGGCGACACTTCGCTCATCGGGCCGTTGTGCTGTTCGATACCAATACCCAGGCCCAGCAGCAGCTCGCCAGCGCGGGATTCGGCGGTATAACCGTCCATTTCTGCAAACTCGGTTTCGAGTTCGGCAACGGCCATGCCGTCTGCTTCAGTCATTTCCGGCAGCGAATAGATGCGATCGCGCTCGGCCTTGACCTTCCACAGCTCCTCGTGACCCATGATCACGGTGTCGAGAACGGTGAATTCTTCGTAAGCGAACTGGTCCTGGCGCAATTTACCCAGACGCACGTTCGGCTCCAGCATGACCTGGCCGCCAGACGGTTCAAGATCATCGCCGAGGATTTTCATGAAGGTGGACTTGCCGCAACCGTTGGCACCGATCAGGCCATAACGGTTACCAGCACCAAATTTTACGGAAACGTTCTCGAAAAGCGGCTTTGCGCCGAACTGCATCGTGATGTTAGCTGTGGAGATCAAAGGGGTTACCTATCAAGGAGTTACGCGGTGTGCTTTTGTCGCTTGGGCCAATCCTGGGCCATTCAAGAGCTTTTCCATCTCATCCCGATCACCGCTAGGGTTAAGCCAGCGCGCATAAGTAAAGAGCAACATTTGGACGCTACGGCCAAGTTGCTGAGCAATAAAGGCGGGATTCATGCCGGACATTGAGCATATTGTCGCATAGGTGTGACGACAGTTATATGGCAGGTGGTAGCGTATCCCCGGCTTTTCTTGGGCAAGATGCCTTTGGTGGCGCAAAACAGGGGTTTATTTACCGGGTAGGCTCATTTGTGACGCAAGGAGCCATAGGGTAATTCTCTACTGCCCATCCAGCTATGCCATGAACGATGCCGACAGGCGGGGGCGAGCTGGATTCTGCAGGAGAGCATCTGATGCTGGGTGGCGCTAGCGGCGTTGTGGTACGCCGTTGGCACCTGTGAGCCAGAGCTGTGTTGGCCAAGACTGATAATAAAAGAATAAGTATATTCTTTTTAGTTAATTGACTTGTTGCTGTCTTGTAAGCAACAGCCTCAAGTAAGAGTTGGTTTTAACAAGCCTCACACGAGATGCTGCCCAATAACTTTACAGTAGGCCGATCAACGGTTTATTCGAATTTTTTTGTGCGTTACTTCACATATAAAGGTGCCCGTATCGCCGCGGAGTACGTAAAGGGCAGCCCTGTAGGCCGCAGAAGCGCGCGAGCAGTGCAGATCGCGCAACTTGCGGTATGCCCATTTCCAGCCACGCTTAGTTGTTACGGTCATATGACTCTTCCATAAATGGCATTATGACATGAGTGTAACAGAGCGTTATAAATAAGAAATGTGTCTGAGCAGGTTTATTTTCGATGAATAACGTAAATATATTAAAAATTAAAGGCTTATAGCGCGTTTCGAATGCATTAAATTATGAATGTAATCCATATGAGTTGCGCACCACGTTAGTGCGCTCTAAAACATGGCTATGCACTCGATTGGGCGCTGACGGTAATTTCCTTTGGCCAGCGCTGGCCCAGATGCTCGGTCAAGTAATCCATAAACGCTTTAACTTTGGCAGTTATGGCTGCGCGATCCTGAACACAGGCATATATATCCAGCGGTTCGGCGCTAGATTCACTCGATTCATGGCTGTGCTCAAGCAGGGCAACCAGTTGGCCTGATTCGATCCAGGATGCAGCTACGAACTCGGCCAGACGTGCGATCCCGGCGCCGTGGATGGCCATTTGAGCCAGCGCATCGATATCGTCACTGATCGCGGTGAAATTCAACGTTGCGTAATAGTGCTCCCCCTCGCGAATAAACCCCCAGCGCAACAGCCGTCCGTCCAACGGGTAGCGAAAGGCCAGGCAGGCATGTTGCTGGAGTTCTTCAGGGGTCCGCGGGATGCCGGCGCGCTCCAGATAGGCTGGGGATGCGCAAACTACAAAAGGGATTGAAGCAATTTTGCGCGCTACGATGCCTTCTTCCAGTTGCGGTTTGATCCGCAGGCTCAGGTCGATCCCATCCTGAATATGATTGATCTTGCCATCGGTGGTGCGCAGCTCAAGGGCCAGGCGCGGGTGGCGTTCAGCAAAACCGGCAATCAATGGCGCCAATACATGCCGCCCGAAGGCGGAGGACGCTGCAATACACAGCCGTCCTTGAAGCTCGGTTTCGCCAGTGCTAATGGCCATTTGTGCCGAATCCAGATCTGAAGCAATGCGCTGCACCCGCGCGAAGTACAGCGCACCGTTTTCGGTCAGCGCCATACTGCGCGTGGTGCGTTGTAGCAGACGCGCCCCCAGATGCTCTTCCAGGCGGTTGATGGTCTGGCTCACAGCTGGTGCGCTAACCCCCAGGTTTTTGGCTGCCCCCACGATGGAGCCTGTTTCTACCACTTTGATAAAGCAGGCAATCGCCGCTAACAGGTTCACGTTGGTTGGCTCCCAAAGGCTATTCGTAAGTTTTTCTTTATAAAGTAACTATGCGTAAGCGTCTAGTTGCCTGTTTTTGATCTTGTTAAGGTTCATGCCTCCTGAAATTCAACGCTTAAAAGGGCCTGTCATGACATCAAAAGCATCTTCCGATACCGCTTCTACGACACGTTTCAAGCTCACAGCACGTGCTACGCCGTACGTGTTCGCTTTTTACATGGCAACGATCATGGCGTTTTTGATGTCGCTGGTGATCACTGCAGCAAACTCCGGGATTGAGGGTAATTTCCTAAGCAATGCGCTGCATGCCTATCAGTTGGCGATGCCTGTCGCGTTCCTGTGCATTCTGGTGGTACGCCCAATTGTGACCAAGCTGGTATTTTTCACGGTTCATCCGCACCGCTAGTCAGGAAACGCTTTTTGTGACCTGCGGCAAGGGCGCGCCTGAAAAAGGCTGCTTAACTGCATCAATGATTTTGAGGGCTGCCGTGAGGGGTGCACCTGAGTGGCAGCTGTTGATGATTTTTGATCCGGTAAAGGAAAGCCATCATGAAAGCGCTCACCTATCAGGGGCCTGGCGAAAAAGCCTGGGCCGATATCCCAAAGCCGGTCATTGATAAACCGACTGACGCCATTGTACGAATCCTCCACACCACCATCTGCGGTACGGATTTGCACATTCTCAAAGGCGATGTGCCAGAAGTTACCCAAGGCACAGTTTTGGGTCATGAAGGGGTAGGGGTGGTAGAGGCAGTCGGCTCGGCCATACGCAATTTCAAGCCCGGTGACCATGTCCTGATTTCATGCATCACCTCATGTGGCAGTTGCGCCAACTGTCGCCGCCAGATGTATTCCCATTGTGCTGATGGCGGCTGGATCCTGGGGCATCTGATTGACGGCACCCAGGCTGAATATGTGCGTATTCCCCATGCCGATAACAGCCTGTATCCGGTGCCGGCAGGCGCGGATGAGGAAGCCCTGGTAATGCTGAGCGATATTTTGCCCACCGGGTTTGAAATTGGCGTACTCGCGGGCAAGGTCAAGCCGGGTGACAGTGTTGTGATCGTTGGTGCGGGCCCAGTAGGGATGGCTGCGCTGCTGACTGCACAGTTTTACTCTCCGGCTCAGTTGATCATGGTGGATGGCGATACCAATCGGCTCGAAGTCGCCTTGCGCTTTGGAGCTACAGATGTCGTCGATATCAATACGCAAAATGCGGTTGAGCGTATTTTCGAGCTGACCCAAGGGGTCGGGGTAGATGTTGCAATTGAAGCGGTAGGCATCCCGGCATCCTTCGATACCTGTCAATCGGTGATCGCTCCGGGCGGGAGTATCGCCAACGTTGGGGTTCATGGAAAAAGCGTTGAGCTGCATCTGGAAAAACTGTGGATTCAAAACGTCACTATTTCAACCGGGCTGGTCAACACCAATACAACGCCCATGCTGATGAAAACCGTGCAATCCGGAAAAATCGATGCAGGCAAGTTGATTACTCACCGCTTTGCACTGTCTGACATCCTCCAGGCATATGAGGTGTTCGGGAACGCGGCAAAGGAGAAGGCGATGAAAGTTATTCTTTCTCAATAAAAGCAAACGCATTACCACCCAGCCGGCTGGGTGAGCAGATGGCTGAATCAGGGGCGAGCTTATAAAGTTATCGCGCGCGAGTTGGTGTGGCTTGATGTTGAGTGTTAAATATTATCAGGTCGGCGCATGGCGATGAAGTTGCTGATAAGTTGGTTGTTTTTTTGACAGACACAACATTCGATACTATGTTCTTTGCGGCAGAACACATGTTACTGAATCTTTGAAAATAGGGATATTTATATATGAAGAAGCACATTCTGTTTGTGGGCGCTGTGGGTCTGGTTGCACTGTCTTCGTTGGTTCAGGCTGAAACCAAACAACCCGTCGCACAGTGGACGTGCGCTGATTTCCTGGCGGTGGACGAAAGCTTCCAGCCGACCGCCGTGGGTTTGGGTGAAGCCATTAACAAAAAAGGCAAAGTTGAAGATGCAGTACTGGATGTAGACGGCATCGCTAAAATCACCCCGCTGGTGGTGACTGCCTGCAAGGAAACCCCAAAAGAATCTTTCGTGTCCAAGCTCAAGGCTGAATGGGCCAAAGTCAAAAAAGACGTATAACCTCGCGCCCCAGGCCTGTACTTCGCAAGAGTACAGGCTGCCCCTATGCTTGAGCCCACCTGCGGCTAAAAACTCCCCAGCTGTTGTGAATTTCCTGCCCGGTTACCCCTCTATATAAAGACAGGCCTGCCTTGCTGGTCAGAAGGGCGTAGTAGACTACGCTGGTTTTATCTCTAACTGTCGGGGAACTCTATGTTAATCAGATCATTAGCCGAACTTGATCGCATTCGTGACGAGTGCAGGTCCATGGTCACCAAACGCTCCGCAGTGTCGGCAGGTGCCGCCGCAATCCCGCTGCCGGGCCTCGATATTGGCACTGATGTGGCGCTACTGGTTGAGATGTTGCCCGCGATCAACGGTAAATTCGGGTTAACCCCGCATCAGATCGAGCAAATGGACTCGCGCTCGAAACGTTTGATTATCGTGGCTGTCACCGGTATTGGCAGTGAAGTTATCGGCAAGTTCATCAGCCGAACGCTGGTCATGTCGCTGGTACGCAAGATGGGCGCCAAAGTGGCGACCAAGTCAGTGATTCGCTTCGTCCCGTTTGTGGGCCAGGCGGTGGCTGCCACCATCAGCTTCGGGGTGATGAAAATGGTCGGCAATGGCCATATCGAAGACTGCTATCAAGTTTGCCGCGAGGCGCTTCTGGCGCAAGCGCGAGAGTCAACAGTGATCGAGATTGGCCCTGAAATCGACACCTGACACGTTTATTTGACCGTGAAACCGAACCTGTCACTCACAGGGCCATCAAAGGTTTAAGGTCGACCAGAAATGGAGGGTGTGATGCATACGGTTAAATTCAGTCTTTTGCTGCTGATAGGGGGGATACTTACCTTCCAGGCGCAAGCGGGTTCAAATGTCACGGATGGCTCAACGCCAACTAACCGCAGCGCGCTGATGGCGCAAAACACCCCGTTAACCAATACCCCACCCGCGAATAATGTCATCCAGCGCATAAATCCCAACAGCCGTCAGGGCTCGGGACCTTCAGTGCCCGGCCCAAGAGGACCGTCGACCGTCCCCATGCAGCCAAACCAGGGCATCGACAACGGCAGAATAGGCAATGGTTACCAGCGAAACCAAGCGCCCCCTCAGACCCTCAAACCGACCGCTCCGTCGCTACAACCGCGAGACAAACCATAATCGAACAAGGAATGACTGATGTTGAGAAAAACCTTGCTGGCCACGTTGTGCGCCGCTTCGCTGCTCAACGTTACGTTATCGGTTCAGGCCGATGCGCAGAAGACGTTTGCTTCCGAGGCTGGAACGGTTACCGCAACTGCGATCGTAGAAGGGCTTGATCATCCGTGGGCGCTGGCTTTCCTGCCTGACAAACAAGGCATGTTGGTGACCGAACGCCCAGGTAACCTGCGCGTTGTAAGCCCTGAGGGCAAACTATCGGCGCCGCTATCGGGGGTGCCAAAGGTGTGGGCCAAAGGGCAGGGCGGCCTGCTCGATGTGGTGTTGTCGCCAAGCTTTGCCGAAGACCGACTGGTGTATTTGTCGTACGCCGAAGGAGGGGAAGATGGAAAAGCGGGAACCGCCGTTGGCCGCGGACGCTTGTCGGATGACTTGACCCGTTTGAGCAACTTTGAAGTGATTTTTCGTCAGCAACCCAAGCTGTCTACCGGCAATCACTTTGGCTCACGCCTGGTGTTCGACCGTGACGGTTACCTGTTTATTGCCCTGGGCGAAAACAACCAGCGCCCGACCTCGCAGGACCTCGATAAGTTACAGGGCAAGGTTGTGCGCATCTACCCGGACGGACGTATCCCCAGCGATAACCCTTTTGTCGGCCAGAAAGGCGTGAGGCCGGAAATCTGGTCATACGGGCATCGCAATCAACAGGGCGCTGCGCTGAACCCATGGACGGGGACCTTGTGGACACACGAACACGGTCCCAAGGGGGGAGATGAAATCAACCTGATCGAGCGCGGCAAAAACTATGGTTGGCCGCTGGCAACTCACGGCGTTGACTACTCTTCACTGCCGATCTCCGAAGCTCAGGGCAAAACCGCCGAAGGCACACTTGGCCCGCATCACGTATGGGAGAGGTCGCCCGGCATCAGTGGCATGGCCTTCTACGACTCGGACCGTTTCAAGCCTTGGCAGCACAGCCTGTTTATTGGCGCCTTGGCAGATCAAGAGCTGATCCGGCTACAACTGAGCGACGACAAGGTAGTGCATGAGGAACGCTTGCTGGGTGATCTCAAGGTACGTATCCGCGACGTACGCCAAGGCCCGGATGGTTATTTGTATGTGTTGACCGACGAGGACGATGGCGTGCTGTATCGCGTGGGTTTGCAGTAGCACCCAGTAATCTTGTAGGAGTGGTTTGCTCGCGACACCGGTAACGCGGTTGATCCGAGATAGCGCGGTGCTTTCATCGCGAGCAAGCCCGTTCCCACGGAAACAAATCAGGCAGTGCTTATTCGCTCACAGCCTGCTTGATCTGCTTGGAGGCCGACCAGATCCGGTAACGCACTTCGATACCCTTGGGCACGTACACCACGATTGGCAGCTTGCTGTTGTAGCGCAACATGAAACCTTCACCCACGACCGGCACAAACTCGGGATGCGCCTTGCCTTCAGGGCAGGCCATCATGGTGCTCATGGGGCCGCTGACCTTGCTCAGGCGATACATCGGGTAGCCCCAGCCCTTGAGGGTCTTTTCTTCCAGCTTACCGCCCAGGCGCTGCTGATTGCAGTCGACCTGCAAGGTCTTGCCCGCGATGATTTGTACTTTGAAGTCGTCTTCATTCTTCTGTTTTGGCAGTTGAATGACCTGACGGCTAAAGCCCGCTTCGGCTTTAGGGTAGGGGGCGACGTCTTCCAGTTTGGCGGCGTTGGCCACGCTGCACAGCGTACTCAGGGAGAGTAATACGGCTGCACTGATCACCAGTGGTTTCATGCTGCTTCCTTATTTCAGAACTAAAAATGTATACCCAGGTGAATTAAACAACGTGTCTGGATCAATATCAGACAACGAATAGTGCATTAAAGTGCAAAACAGAGCACGTGGCGTGGATAGATTGCTTCTCGCCAATGTCGAACTGCCAGTAAACTGTTTTTTTTCCTCCGAATCATTAATTTCCCGAGGTTTTGCATGACACTCAGTCCTCTTGCGGGCAAACCGGCTCCCGTTCAGTTGCTGGTCGATATACCGCGACTGGTGACCGCTTATTATACCGGTCAACCCGATGCAGCGATCGCCACGCAACGGGTCGCCTTTGGTACTTCCGGGCACCGTGGCAGTTCGTTTGAGCTGAGCTTCAATGAGTGGCATGTGTTGGCTATCAGCCAGGCCATTTGCCTCTACCGTCAAATGAAGGGTATCAACGGCCCACTGTTTGTCGGTATCGACACCCACGCACTGTCGACCCCAGCCGGTGCCAGCGCCCTGGAAGTGTTTGCCGCCAATGGCGTCGAAACCATGATTGCCGCGGGCGACGAGTACACCCCGACGCCAGCCATTTCCCACGCAATTATCTGCTACAACCGTGGCCGCTCCACCGGCCTGGCAGATGGCGTGGTGATTACACCGTCGCACAACCCGCCTGAAAGCGGTGGCTTCAAGTACAACCCGCCTAACGGTGGCCCGGCCGATACCGATGTCACCAAATGGATCGAAGCCAAGGCCAATGAACTGCTGGCGGCCAAACTGGCCGGGGTCAAGCGCATCAGCTATGAGCAGGCACTCAAGGCCAGCACCACGCACCGCCATGACTACCTGAACACCTATGTTGCCGATCTGAAAAACGTGATCGACATGGACACCCTGCGCGGTGCCAATTTGCGTCTGGGCGTCGACCCGCTGGGTGGCGCCGGTGTGCGCTACTGGTCGGCGATTGGCGAACACTACGGTCTCAATCTGGAAGTGGTGAACACCGCGGTCGATCCGACGTTCCGCTTCATGTGCGTGGACTGGGATGGCCGGATCCGCATGGACCCGTCCTCCAGCTACGCCATGCAGGGCCTGATCGGGCTTAAAGAGCGTTTCGACGTGGCATTCGCCTGTGACCCGGATCACGATCGTCACGGCATAGTTACGCCATCAGGCGGCTTGTTGGCGCCGAACAACTATCTGGCTGTGTCCATCGACTACCTGTTCCAGAACCGCCCGCAATGGCGCGCAGATGCTGCGGTTGGCAAGACCGTGGTCAGCAGTGGCTTGATTGACCGCGTTGCTGCGCGTCTGGGGCGCCGTCTGTATGAAGTGCCGGTAGGCTTCAAGTGGTTTGCCGACGGCCTGTTCGAAGGTTCGTTGGGTTTTGGCGGAGAAGAAAGTGCCGGGGCTTCGTTCCTGCGTCTGGACGGCAGCGTCTGGTCGACCGACAAGGATGGCTTGATCCCATCGCTATTGGCCGCAGAAATGACCGCTCGTACTGGCCGTGATCCTTCGCAGCTGTACCAGAAAATGACTGAAGAGCTGGGCCTGCCGTTCTCGACCCGTGTCGATGCCAAGGCTACCCCGCAGCAGAAAGCCCTGCTCGGCAAGTTGTCACCCGAGCAAGTCAAGTCAACGAGCCTGGCCGGTGAAGCCATTACCCGGATCCTCAGCCATGCCCCAGGCAACGACCAAGCGATTGGCGGGCTTAAGGTAATGACCGAAAACGGTTGGTTCGCAGCACGCCCTTCGGGCACCGAAGACATCTACAAAATCTATGCCGAGAGCTTTATCGGTGACGAGCACCTGAGCCGCCTGGTCGAGGAAGCGCAAGTGCTGGTAGATACTGCCATCGCCTGACAACCCAAAAAAAAGCCTGACCCCGCAATGGGGTCAGGCTGATTGTGGGTGATCCAGCCGCTATCAGCCCTTGCTGTTGAGTTGCACCACTTGCTGCATCTTTTCGTTGCAGGCACGGGCTTGCTGGAGCATCGCTTCGAACGGCGCGCTCATGATCTCGTCGTGACTTAACCAACTGTGCTTTTGGGTCATGGAGTACAGGTAGCGATACTCATCCTTGTTACGCTTGCTGCTCAGTTCCATATCAAACCACGGCGAGCTCACGGAGCAGGTGTTGATTGGTTTGCCAACCCTGGCACCTGACAACGTGATGTCGTAGGTGACTTTCTCCGGATCCGCCATATACAAATCAGCCAGTTGCCCGGTGCGGCGATAGTTCATCAGGCTGTCCCAGCGCTCGCTCATAAACGCCGGCTTGTAGATTTGCTGCCCGGACAGGTTTTCCAGTGCCCGCAAATTAGTCAGGGTGGCGTGTACCTTGTAACGCTCGGGCACCACAAAGCCGGTTTTCTCGCGGCTGATCTTGCAGTCGCTGATTTCCTTGCCAAAGTGATTGCACAAGTTCAGATCCGTGGCGGAAACCCCTGAGTCGGTGTCGGCATAGCTGAGCTGCATCAGCGTCATCTGGCCCATTTCGACTTCAGCGGTGGTGCGTGCCTGGCCATCGCGGTTGAAGTGCTCGAACTTCTTCACGGCCATGCTCAGGCTCGGTGCTGCTTCGGGGATGTGATCCTGACGCACCTTGCCTTCGGCATCGACGACCAACGCCCAGCGATTCTGGATGTCGGGCATGCTGCGACCCGGCAAGAACACCGGGTTGGTTGGGTCAAGCCACCAGACCTGGCCGTCGACCTGGGCCCTGACGATTGCATGATTCGCTGAGCTGGTGCCAGGCAGCAGCAGACCCAACGGATTGCTGCCGCGGCTGACCCAGCTGGTTTCAGCCTGGATGCCGCTGGCCTTCAACATGGCAGTCAGCAGTATCGAAAGGTCTTTACAGTCGCCGTAACCACGCTCTTCGATTTCACTCAGGGTAAATGGCACATAGCCGCGATCTGTGGCGCGCCAGTCGCCCAGATAACGGTACTGATCGTGGATAAATTGCATCAGACCGGACACTTGTTGCGCGGGCGGCAAACCCTTGAGGCCAGACACGGCTTTGGCGGCGTTAGCAGGCAGCTTGGCAGCCAGAATTTCGTTGTAGCGTGTGGCCAGGTTGCCAAAATACTCCTGCACCTGGTTTGAGCTGCCGATTTCAACCCGTGGCATCTCACGGATATAGGCGTTCCCGGCTTCATTGATGTAATTCACGAAACGCGGTTTTTTCTGCTCGATCACCAGTGTCTTGTTGTCTGCAGACGGGGTGAACGTGAAGTCTTCCATCAGCTCACTGCGCCAGACAATCGGCTGCTCGGCGGTAAAAGTACTCTTGAACCCATCGGAGCGCACAGGGGTAGGGCCGAACATCATCAGGTAATGGAAGTGCTCCATCAGCGGTTTTGCCGCCGTATGCTCGCGCACGGTGTAAGTGATCCGGGTGCCAATGCGCAGGTTCGGGAAAGCAATCGAGGTTTGTCTGGCCCGTAAAAAGCCCTGATCCGGGTTGGGCGCCATGCGCGTGTCGATTTGCGATTGGGCAAGTGCCACCGGCTTGGCACCGGGTTGTGTCGATTGGGCGTCGATGATCTCCAGTTGATCTGTCTCGGGAAAACTGAAGTCAATACGCGACAGCATCTCTCGCCCATTGTTGGTGAGGATGGTGTAGCGGTAGGTCGTGGTGCAATCGGTGCTGGTATCTTTGTTGAAATGGCAGGCTCTTTGGGTTTCGCCCGCCAAGGCAGCCTCTGATTCTGGTTGCAACGCCGCGAAAGACGGCAGGCTGATAATCCCCAATGTTGCGCAAATCAATGATTTGCTGAAAGTAAAGCGGTGCATGAGCGCCTCAGGTCATTCCCTTTAAACAGCACCCTGCGACGTTTTGATTTTCTTTAAGTGGAGTAACAGGGTGCTGCGCGAACCGCGGATGATAATTGATCGCAACTGTATTTTCTACATTGTCAGACAATAAATATCGACAAAAGGCCCGTGCTAGAGCCTTTGTCGAGGTTTTTACGCTGTGGGGAGGGGGTGTTTGTGGGAGCGCTCCTGCTCGCGAAGGCCTCAAGAGCGTCGTGATTATCCAGTAAAGATCTTCGCGAGCAGGCTCACTCCCACAGCAGTACCGCTCGCTTAAGTGAGGGCTTAGATGTCCAGAATGATCTTGCCGAAATGCTGGTTGGTTTCCTGGTACTTGAACGCTTCGACAATCTCGCTCAGCGGGAAATGACGATCGATCACGGGGCGCATGCCGTTGGCATTGATCGCACGAACCATGGCCTGCTGCTGGCTGCGGCTACCGACCAGCACGCCTTGCAGGCGTACTTGCTTGATCAGCATCGGCACGAAGTTCATTGCGCCGGTTACGCCGCTGAGGATGCCAATGATTGAAATGTGGCCGCCCACCCGAATCGCAATCATCGATTGCTCAAGGGTCGCTGGGCCGCCTACTTCAATGATGTGATCGACACCGCGACCACCAGTAAGGGCCAGGGCAGTTTCGCCCCACTGGGCGTCCTTGCGGTAGTTGATCACGTGATCTGCGCCCAACGCCTTGAGGCGCTCCAGTTTCTCGTCGCTGGAGGAGGTGGCTATCACCGTGGCGCCAGCCATTTTGGCGAATTGCAGGGCGAAAATCGAAACCCCGCCGGTGCCTTGTACCAATACCGTGTCGCCAGGCTTGAGGGCGTCATCAGCCATCAGCGCGCGCCATGCGGTCAGGCCTGCGGTGGTCAGGGTTGATGCTTCGGCATGGCTGTAGCCGGTGGGAGCGAGGGTGAACGAAGTGGCCTGGGCGGTCACTTGCTCACGGGCGTAGCCGTCAATGCCGTCACCGGGGACGGTGACAAAACCTTCAACCAGCGGTGTGCCGTCGATCCAGTCCGGGAAAAAGGTGCTGACTACCGAGTCGCCAACCTTGAACTCGCTCACCGCAGCGCCAACGGCAATCACTTCGCCCGCGCCATCGGCCATGGGGATGCGCTTTTCGCTCGGCCCCCACATGCCGCTTACAACTGCAAAGTCATGATAATTCAGAGAGTTAGCGTGTAAACGTACAGTGATTTCACCGATACCGGGGGCACGCGCTTCGCTGCTGCCAACCACTACATTCTGATAACCGCCGCCGGGTTGGACGAAGATTGCTTTAGTGCTCATGGGGCTTCCTCATATTTTTACATTGCGCGAAATAACGAAATGTATAAGTAAAAATTACAACTCGATTTTCAGCCTAGCCGCAAAGTCGTCGATCGCCTGTTCATTGCGTCGATAGTAGGTCCATTTGCCGATGCGGGTGGTCAGGACAAACCCGGCACGCTGCAAAATGGCCAGGTGCGCCGAAGCGGTAGAAGGTGACAGCCCGGCCTTGTGCTGCAAATGGGTCACGCATACGCCAATCGCAGGATCACCGTGATCCTGAGGCGGGAAATTGCTGAGCGGGTCTTTGAGCCACTCCATCATTTGCATGCGAGTGTCATTGCCCAGGGCTTTAAGCTGTTCGAGAATCATGGGTGGCCATGCTACGCTTTTTTACGAAATGTTCAACCGGTACTCAACTCCAGCATTCCCACAAGAAATCCCCCGCGACAACCGGCCGCAGACCGGGCGGATGTTTTGCAATTGCAGGTTCAATCCTGTATTTGTTTCGCCATTGAGCCTTGGCCAAGGCTCGTTTGTTTTTTGAATCTGCCCATCAGGAACCATGATGCCTAACCAGTTCCCCGCTGTTCGTCCGCGCCGCTTGCGCCGCTCCCAGACCCTTCGCGACATGTTCCAGGAAACCGAATTCAGCCTCAAAGACCTGGTGCTGCCGATTTTCGTCGAAGAAGAAATCGACGACTTCGTGCCGATCACCAGCATGCCGGGGGTGATGCGGATTCCTGAGTCGAAGCTGGCCGGTGAAATCGAGCGTTATGCCCGTGCGGGTATCAAGTCGGTGATGCTGTTTGGTGTTTCTCACCATCTGGATGCCACCGGCAGCGATGCCATGCGTGAAGACGGCCTGGTTTCGCGCATGGTACGTATCAGCAAGGATGCCGCACCGGACATGGTCGTGATGAGCGACACCTGCTTTTGCGAGTACACCTCCCACGGTCATTGTGGCGTGATGCACGACCACGGTGTCGACAACGACGCGACCCTGATCAACCTGGGCAAACAAGCGGTAGCTGCCGCCGCTGCAGGTGCAGACTTTATCTCACCATCCGCTGCCATGGATGGTCAGGTGCAGGCAATCCGCAGCGCACTGGATGGTGCCGGTTTTATCGACACCTCGATCATGGCGTACTCGACCAAGTTTGCGTCAGCACTCTACGGCCCGTTCCGTGAAGCCGGTGGCAGCGCGCTGACAGGCGATCGCAAGTCGTACCAGATGAACCCGATGAACCGTCGTGAAGCCATTCGCGAGTCGTTGCTTGACGAACAGGAAGGCGCCGACGTGTTGATGGTCAAGCCAGCCGGTGCTTACCTGGACATCATTCGCGACATCCGTCAGGCCTCGCATCTGCCTCTGGCCGCGTATCAGGTCAGCGGTGAATACGCGATGATCAAATTCGCCGCCATGGCCGGTGCCATTGACGAAGCACGGGTTGTGCGTGAGAGCCTGGGCTCGATCAAGCGTGCCGGTGCGGACATGATCCTGACCTACTTTGCGATGGACCTGGCATTGCAGGGCATCTAAGCGGTTAGCTTAAAACGGCCAGTTAGAGACTTGCTTCTGACTGGCCGCCTGCATTTGACGATGGCCTTCAAACACAAGGAATGCATCCATGCACAGCGCTCGGCTCGAACGGATTTTGATCACTAACGACGACGGCATTGATGCCCCCGGCCTTGAAGCGCTAGAGGCAGTGGCACACGAGCTGGCGGATGAGGTCTGGGTAGTGGCACCGGACCATGACCAAAGCGGCATCTCCACGGCCATCAGCATTCACCACCCGTTGCACGTCACCAAGCGCGGTGAACGGCGGTTTTCGGTTTCCGGGACGCCTGCCGACTGTGTCGCGATGGCGTTGCAGCAGTTGATGGACCAGCCGCCGCAGTTGTTGCTCTCAGGTATCAACAAAGGTGCCAATCTGGGGGTTGAAACGCTGTATTCCGGCACTGTAGGCGCGGCCATGACCGGCTTGTTGATGGGCGTTCCGTCCATTGCCTTGAGCCAGTATTTCACCCGTCGCAGCTCGGTACGTTGGGACACTGCCCGCACATTGGCCCCAGGGGTGATTCGTCAATTGCTGGGTAAAGGCTGGGAGCAATCGGCCTGCCTGAACATCAACTTTCCGGACGTACCGGCAGAAGAGGCCGGGCCAATACAAATCACCCGTCAGGGCGCCGGGCGCATGGAGGGAGTGGACGCCATCGAACGCACCGATTTTCGCGAGGCCAAGTACTACTGGCTGAGCATTACTCGGCACCAGCACCCGGAAGCGGCCGACACCGAAACCCAAGTCGTCACCCAGGGCGGCATCTCGGTCACCCCCCTGCAATTTGACCGCACCGCCATTGCCTTGCGCGAGCAACTGCGCGCGGCCACCCAAGTCACTTAGGCCCAGTGTGCCGGGTCATCGACGATGGCCTGGTGTCCTTCCAGTACTTTGGGTATTTCCTGCTTCAAAAACTCGACCCAGGTTTTGACCTTGGCATCCAGAAATCGCCGGGAAGGGTAGAGCGCGTAGATGCTTTTCTCATGCAGCCGATACTGCGGCAGCAAGCGCACCAAAGAACCACGCTGATAAGAACCTACCGCCACGTAGTCGGGTAGCAGGCACACCCCGAGCCCGGCCTCGGCCGCTTGCGCCATGGCTTCGGCCACGTTGACCTGAAATACGTTGCCGGGGCGGATCACTTGCTCGCCCTGATCATCGCGAAAGGTCCAGCTGTCGGTAAACAACGGGTCCACAAGATGCAGGCAGCGGTGCTCGTGCAGTTCGTTGGGGGTTTTCGGGATGCCCTGGCCCTTGAGGTACGACGGCGCGGCACTGATGACGCTGAAGATGCTGCCCAGTTGCTGGCCGACCAATTCCGAGTCCGGCAAGTTGGCAGACAGGGTAATCACCACGTCATGGCCTTCTTCAAGCAGGTCTGGCTGGCGCTGCGAGAGGGTCAAGTCGACGTTGACCTGCGGGTAAAGCTCCGTGTAACGGGCCACCAGTGGTGCCAGCAACTGGATGCCCAGCCCGGTGGTGGACTGCACGCGTAAATGACCACGCGGGATCAGGTGCGCACCGGCAGCTTCGGCATTAGCGTCCTCGATTTCCCCAAGAATCATTCGGCAGCGCTCCAGATAGCGCGCTCCCACTTCGGTCAGCGCCAAACGTCGAGTACTGCGTTGCAGCAAGCGGGCTTGCAATGAGGATTCCAGCTCAGACAACAACCGCGACGTCTGTGCGGTGGAATAACCCAGCGCCTGTGCCGCGGCGGTAAAGCTGCCGGTCTCGACCACGCGGACAAACACCCGCATTGCCTGAAAAATATCCATCCTGATTATTACCTCACACGTAAGCGTGCTTTCTTGTGGCGGCAATAATTACACAGACCAGGCAGGCATGCCGTGTTGCAGTCGTTCTTTGCGGCCAATGCTTCAGGCGAGCACTGCCACCGCCTTGATCTGGGCCCAAAGTGCTTGCCCGGGGTACAGATGCAACTGGTCACGTGAGAAGCGGGTGATTCGAGCCAACAGGGTGGTGCCGTCAGCATCCAGGCGCACCAGCACATGGGCCCGGTTATCGGCGGCAGTTTCGCTGACCACCGTCACCCGCAGGCAATTAAGAATGCTGCTGTGTTCGCCAGGCACCAGGCTCAGGCTGATGTCCCGGGCCTGGACCTTGACTCGCAGGGTCTGGCCAACAGCCAGCGATGCATGCGCGACCCGCAACTGCTGGGTGCTACCAGGCAGTTGCAACGTCAGAAGCTGATAGTGCAGGTTGTAATGGCAGACCTGCCCGCCAATCACCACCCCAGCGTCATCGCCCCGTGCCAAAGGCAGGTCGAGCCTGGCCAGGGTTTCGCCGATAGGGCCGCTGGCAAGTGCCTTGCCTTCCCTGAGCAACACAATATGGTCGGCGAGGCGCGCAACTTCATCCTGGGAGTGGCTGACGTAGAGCACCGGAATATCCAGCTCAGCGTGCAGACGTTCGAGATACGGCAGAATTTCGCGTTTGCGCTGGTTGTCCAGCGCGGCCAGGGGTTCGTCCATCAGCAACAGTTTGGGACTGGTCAGCAATGCACGGGCGATACCGACCCGCTGACGTTCGCCGCCCGACAAGTTATTCGGTGCGCGCTCCAGCAGGTGGGTGATGCCCAGCAGCTCGGTGGCGTGGGCCAGATCAACCCGGCGCTCATGGCGCGCAATACGCTTGAGCCCGAACTCCAGGTTGGCCCGTACCGAGAGGTGAGGAAACAGGCTCGCCTCTTGAAAGATGTAGCCCAGTGCGCGTTTGTGCACCGGGACAAAGTGATCTCGCTGGCTGTCTTGCCAGACTTCATCGTTGATCTGCACATAGGCCTGGGTAGCGCGTTCAAGACCGGCAATGCAGCGTAGACAGGTGGTCTTGCCAGAGCCGGAATCACCGAAGAGCGCGGTCACCCCCTTGCCGGGCAGTTGCAAGTCCAGATCCAGGGAAAAACCTGGATAGCTGTGCTGCAGTCGAAGGTTGATCTGCGACGTCATGTTCAGCTCCAGCTGGTTTGAGATTTGCGGCTCGAATACAGTGCCAGCAGCACCAGAAACGAAAACACTACCATCGCCCCGGCCAGCCAGTGCGCTTGAGCATATTCCAGTGCCTCGACGTGATCGTAAATCTGCACCGAGACCACGCGGGTTTTTTCCGGGATATTGCCGCCGATCATCAGCACCACCCCAAACTCACCGACTGTGTGGGCAAAGCCCAAAATCGCGGCCGTGATAAACCCGGGCCGGGCCAGCGGCAGGATCACGCTAAAAAAGGTGTCCCACGGGTTTGCCCGCAGTGTGGCAGCAACCTCAAGCAGTCTGGGGCCAATGGCCGTGAATGCGTTCTGCAAGGGCTGCACGACAAAGGGCATGGAGTAGATCACCGAACCGATCACCAGCCCGGCAAAACTGAAGGTCAGCGTGCCAAGCCCGAGGAATTGGGTGAACTGGCCAACATAGCCATGCGGCCCCATTGTCAGCAGCAAATAGAAGCCGATAACCGTAGGTGGCAAGACCAGGGGCAGGGCCACGATTGCGCCGATGGGGCCGCGCAACCGCGACCGGGTATGCGCCAGCCACAATGCAATGGGAGTGCCGACAATCAGCAAAATGACGGTAGTCAATGACGCCAGTTGCAGGGTCAGCCAAATCGCAGAAAAGTCAGCACTCGTGAGCGGCATTTACAGGTGATAACCATAGGATTTGATGATGGCAGTGGCCTTTGGACCTTTCAGGTACTCGGCCAGGGCCTTGGCGGCAGGGTTGTTCTCGCCTTTTTTAAGGATTACCGCGTCTTGCCGGATCGGGTCATGCATCGCCTCCGGGACAATCCACGCGGAGCCGCTGCTGACTTTGCCGTCTTTGTAGATCTGTGACAAGGCTACAAAACCCAGTTCAGCGTTGCCGGTGGAAACAAATTGATAGGCTTGGGTGATGTTCTGGCCTTCAACGATCTTGTTTTTGACCTTGTCTATCAGGTCCAGCTTTGCCAGCACTTGGGTGGCCGCCAGGCCGTAGGGCGCTGCTTTGGGGTTGGCAATGGACAGGTGCTTGTATTGATTGCCGATCAGCGTCTTGTCAGTACCATCGATGTAGCCGTCTTTGGCCGACCACAGCGCCAGGGTGCCAACGGCGTAGGTGAAGCGCGAGCCCGGAACAATATCGCCTTCTTTTTCAAGCTTTTCGGGGGTGCTGTCATCCGCAGCCAAAAAAACCTCAAACGGCGCGCCGTTCTTGATCTGGGTATAGAACTGGCCTGTGGCGCCATACGCCGCAATCAGCTTGTGCCCGGTGTCTTTTTCAAAATCGCTGGCGATGGCCTGAATCGGCGCCGTGAAGTTGGCAGCTACTGCGACCTGCACCTCATCTGCCTGGGCCGAAGTGAAAGCACTGCACCCGATAAATATGGCGAGCACGGATGGGACAAAGGGGCGAGCACGAGCGGTCATGACAAAACTCCATTTAGAGGCGAGGGCGGCCCATCTGTATTTAGTTGTGTTGGGCGCTGGGAAGATAGTCGCTATATATAAATATTTATAGCGCTTTGTAAACCCGCAAAGGCTCGGGGAGGGGGTAAAGGGTTAAATCCGGTTCACCCTGCCTGGCGCAGGGTGATATTGATTCGCTGCTCGCCCAGCAACGAATGGTGCCCTGGCTTGATCGGCAGCACGCCGTGATAGCGCAAGCGGTCAACGCCACCCCAGACCACAATGTCACCGTGGAACAGCGAAATACGCTGTGTCGTTGCGCTTCGTTGGAACCCGCCAAACTGAAAGGTCGCGGGCAGGCCCAGAGAAATTGACACGATGGGCGCCGTAAAGGAGCGCTCATTCTTGTCTTGGTGCAACGACATTTTGGCGCCTGGAGCGTAGGAATTGATCAGGCAAGCATCAGGTACAAAACCATTGAACCCTGCCGCTTCGGCTGCCGTTCGCGCCAGTGTGAGAAAGGCTGCAGGCAGGGCTGGCCAGGGCTGGGCGCTTAACGGATCGACAGGGCTGTAACGATAACCGTCGCGGTCGCTAGCCCAGCCCAGATCGCCGCAACTGCTCAAGCGGGCGGACATGGTAAAGCCGCCAGGCGTCTGCATCTGCCGCAAGGGCGATTGGCGCAACACGCCATCAAGGGCCGCCAGCAGTTGGGTGAGTGCGGGCAAGGCGAAGCCGCGAAGCACATACGCCTGATCGCCGATGCGCTCGACCCGGGCGGGCTGCTGCAAATCCTGCTCGGCAAACAGATCCAGAGACATGGGGCTTAGAGCGCCTTGCTCGCCTTGATGTCGGTGATTACATCGTCTGCATCGTTGTGGAGCTTCTCAAGTGCTGCGCGAGCTTCTTCTTCCGAGCCTGACTGAAGCTGAGCAAACTCAAAACGGCGTTCGTCATTGAGCTTGTACTTGATCACGTACTTGGTAGTTTGCACTGTAATTCCTGCCTTGGGCTTAGCGGAGTTTGGAGCTGGAGCGACGTACGATTTTAATGGTCGGCTGGAAGCTCGGCTTGCGGGTTACGCTGATGGCGCGGGTGGTGACGGTATCAATGGTGATATTCCAGAAACCGGTGCTCGGCGCAGTGATGCGAGCCGGGAAATCCTTGAAAGCACCGCCATGGTAGGAGTGACGGCCACCATTTTTGAAGCTGCGAAAGTGTGCATCGCTCATCAGGCGAATATTGCAGGGTTGGGAGCACTCGATGACGACAATATCGTCTTCGTTAAGGTGCTCGCGCTGGTGAATAAATTTCATGGGTGCTCCAAAAAGGTGGAATCTGCTGAAAAATCAGCACGATAGCATGTGCTCGAGCCCCGTCAGGGGGCTAAAGCCGAGTATTATGCCGTGATGCGGGTGAGTTTGACGTAAAACGTGGATAATCCGCCACTATTGAGTATTTATTCACTATGACCCGGGAGAAATTCTGAGTTTCTGCGGTCGTAGGGTCTTTAACGGAGAATGTATATGAAGTGGGGCGTATTAGCGGCGATGCTGGTTTTGGGTGGCTGTGCATCTGTCACAGACATAGAACAGACGCTGCCCACGCTGAATGTGATTTCGGGCAAGAAGCCGGACGCCTACGCACAATGCCTGGTGCAGCAGCTGTCCATCACGCGCAAGGCACCCCAGATCGAACCGCATAAAGAAGGGTTCCGGATCATTGTTCCGCAAAAGCTGACTTCCAATCCAACGGCAGTCATCGATATTGAAGAGCGCTCCGGCGGCAGCAGTATCAAGGTCTACGAAAGCATGTCCAATGTGCCGGTGCGTCCGGGAGACATTCGCAAAGCGGCAACACACTGCATTTCCGGTTGATTGAAGCGCCGCTTCAGCTCATCCGTAACTGCCCCGAACCTGACGACTGCCTTGCGCCGCGTCAGGTTTTTTTTCGCGACTTCATTGTAAACAGGCTAAAAGCAGTGTTGTGACCTTGTAGGAATTCTCCTACGCTCCATATGCTTATATTTTATAGGCCTAAGCATATAACAATAATGGAGCTGGTCATGATTCCACTTAACCGAACGCTATTGAGCAGCGTAATGTTGCTTGTTTTCAGCAACGTTCAGGCGCAACCCAACATCTACTTGCAGGGCGGAGCCCAGCCGGGCGCAACCGCCTGCGTGGCTTGCCACGGTGCAGATGGCATGGGACTGGCGCCAGCCGGTTTTCCGCGATTAGCCGGTATTTCTGCCGATTACCTGAGCAAGCAGCTACATGATTTTCAAAGTGGCAAGCGGGTCAGCCCCGTGATGCAACCCTTGGCCAAGGCATTGACGGACCAGGAAATCACTTCCGTGACAGGCACTATCGCCGCTATGCCGGCTCCTGCAGTACCCGCCATCAACCGCAGTCGCATGCCCGCCAGCCTGGGTGAGACACTGGCCTTGCGTGGCGCCTGGGATCGCCAGATCCCCGAGTGCGTCAGCTGTCATGGGCCTGGCGGGGTTGGCGTGGGGAGCGCTTTCCCGCCACTGGCCAATCAGCCTGCGTTGTACCTGACTGCGCAGTTGAATGCCTGGCGCGATGGCACGCGTAAAAACGATCCAAATGACCTGATGGGCCATATCGCCAAGGCCATGACCGAGGATGAAATCAAGGCGGTTGCCGACTATTTCGCCACTGTGGGTCACAAGGAGGTCACGCCATGAAAATCCTGATGCCCGTCTGCGCATTTTCGATTCTCCTGAGCCCGGGAGTGGGGGCGGCGACCATTGCGATGGAGGATCAGTCGCAGATCAAAGTTCCTGTGCCTGCCGAACACATCACCTACTTTCAGCCGCCGCAACAGAGCGAACTGCCGGACAACGCCTACGGCAAAATGGTCATGGACGGTTATGCCCTGTTTGTCGATACCAAGCGTCAGGCGCCACAGTTCGTTGGCAACGGGCTTAACTGCACCAACTGCCATCTGGATCAGGGCCGGCTGGCCAACTCGGCGCCGCTCTGGGGCGCTTACCCCATGTACCCGGCGTATCGAAAGAAGAACGACAAGGTCAATACTTTTGCCGAACGCCTGCAAGGCTGCTTTCAATTCAGCATGAACGGTGGCAAGCCTCCGGCGGCCGATAGCAGGGAAATTACAGCTCTCTCGACATATGCCTACTGGCTGTCGACCAAGGCTCCTGTAGGTGTTGAGCTGCCTGGTCGCGGCTACCCCGATGTGTCAGAGCCTAAAGGTGGCTACAACCTGGTGCGTGGTGCGGCTGTGTACAAGGATCAGTGCGCGATTTGTCATGGCGACAACGGACAAGGGCAAAAGGCTGGCGATGATTACGTAATGCCGCCGCTATGGGGCAAAGAGTCCTACAACTGGGGAGCTGGCATGCACAGGATCAATACGGCGGCCTCGTTTATCAAACACAACATGCCGCTGGGCAAGCCCAACAGTTTGAGTGACGAGCAGGCGTGGGATGTAGCGGCGTATGTAAACACCCATGAACGGCCACAGGACCCACGCTTGGTCGAGGGATCAGTGGAAAAAACCCGGCTCAAGTACCATGCCAATGACGGGGTAAACGTCTACGGCCAGACCGTGAATGGCGTGCTGATCGGACAAGGCGTCCAATAACCGCTAATGCCGCTGAAGCCTTGCGCTTTAGCGGCATCCGTCAACAAACCCTATTTGCACGTAACCACAATATTTCGGCTGTTGAAATTACCCACATCGACGCCCAAGGTCTTGTCGTCTTCCCTGATCGCAGGCGAACCATTTCTGCCGACGATGTTGTATCCCGTACCGGCGCAAGAGGCGTCCGCCTTTTCGTAGCACTTGGCCCACGACATGGCCTCGCCCGAGCAGTCTATGCTCAGTCCTTGTTTGCCGTCGGCAAGGTAGGTATTGGACGCTGTTGCACAACCGCCTAGTGAAACCAGAGCGAGCAAGGTCAGAATTTTTTTCATCGAAGTGTTGTCATCACGAAAGTAGGGTTAGTTTTTCTTGTTGCGCCGACGGGCTGGTGGCGCAGGCTGGTCCTGAAGCACCGAAGCCACCTCAATGGCCGCTTCCTGCGTGTTGAATGGACCTGCAATGTTTTCGCCGGATGCGTCAAACACGCACCATTCGCCCGTTTCGTTGGGTTTGATTTCGTAACCGTTGACGCTGATGGGTGCGGACATCTAAGAACTGCCTTGTTAGCTGCATGAATTGCGTGATGATAGCGCAAGGGCATTACGGGTGTTGCCAGTATGTGAGCAGGTATTTACAAGCGGGCAGGCGTGCGGTTTTATTGGTTGGAACACCCGCTGGGGAACAACCCGCAACAATAGCAATGGAACTAATGCCCTAAATATTTATCTACGTTGGCATCAGTTTGCTATCGAGAGGCATTGTAACGTCGATGCCGCCTGATTAGACTGCGCCAAATTTGGAACACACAGCCCTTTTAAGGACTCATATGATCAAGAAATGCTTGTTCCCAGCAGCCGGCTACGGCACTCGCTTTTTGCCAGCGACCAAGGCCATGCCTAAAGAAATGCTGCCGGTGGTGAACAAGCCACTGATCCAGTACGGGGTTGAAGAAGCACTGGATGCTGGCTTGACTGAAATTTCCATCGTGACAGGACGTGGCAAACGCGCACTGGAAGACCACTTCGACATCAGCTACGAGCTGGAAAACCAGATCAAGGGTACTGATAAAGAAAAGTACCTGGTCGGTATCCGTCGTCTGCTGAGCGAATGTTCGTTCTCTTACACCCGTCAAACCGAAATGAAAGGTCTGGGTCACGCAATTCTGACCGGCCGCCCACTGATCGGTGACGAACCCTTTGCCGTAGTACTGGCGGACGACTTGTGCGTCAACCTGGAAGGCGACGGCGTTCTGACGCAAATGGTTAAGCTGTACAACCAGTACCGCTGCACCATCATTGCGATCCAGGAAGTTGATCCGGCAGAGACCAACAAGTACGGCGTGATCGCTGGCGAAATGATCGGCGATGATCTGTACCGCGTGCGCAACATGGTTGAAAAACCGGCACCGGAAGACGCACCGTCGAACCTGGCCATCATTGGCCGTTACATTCTGACCCCGGACATCTTCGACCTGATCAAACAGACCGAACCGGGCAAAGGCGGCGAAATCCAGATTACCGACGCCCTGATGAAACAGGCACAGAACGGTTGCGTGATCGCGTACAAATTCAAAGGCCAACGTTTTGACTGCGGTGGCGCTGAAGGCTACATCGAAGCAACCAACTTCTGCTTCGAAAACTTCTACAAAACCGGCAAGGCTTACTAAAAGCGCGGTGTTGTAGAGAGCTTCAAGACAAAGCCACCCTCGGGTGGCTTTTTCGTTTTTTTGCCTTCGGCAACCTCCCGCGCTGGTCAATCGCGCTGGAGTGATTATGCTGATGGCCTGCCTAGGAGAGAGAAATGGCCTACGAATTTGATTTGTTTGTAATTGGTGCGGGTTCTGGTGGCGTGCGTGCTGCGCGTTTTGCTGCAGGTTTCGGTGCAAAAGTTGCTGTGGCCGAAAGCCGCTACTTGGGCGGGACGTGCGTCAACGTTGGCTGCGTCCCCAAGAAACTGCTGGTCTACGGTGCGCATTTTGCGGATGACTTCGAGCAGGCCTCAGGCTTTGGCTGGACGCTTGGCGAAGCCAACTTTGACTGGGCAACCCTGATCGCCAACAAGGATCGCGAGATCAATCGCCTGAACGGCATTTACCGCAACCTGCTGGTCAACAGTGGCGTGACCTTGATCGAAGGCCACGCGAAACTGACCGGGCCTAATGAGGTGGAAATCAACGGTCAGCGCCACACTGCCAAACATATCCTGATCGCAACCGGTGGCTGGCCGCAAATCCCTGAAATCCCGGGCCATGAGCACGCAATCAGTTCCAACGAGGCGTTTTTCCTCAAGGAGCTGCCCAAGCGTGTGCTGGTGGTGGGCGGTGGCTATATCGCGGTTGAGTTTGCCGGGATTTTCCACGGCTTGGGGGCCGAAACCTCCTTGCTGTATCGCGGCGACATGTTCCTGCGCGGTTTTGATGGAGCAGTGCGCAAGCATTTGCATGAAGAACTGACCCGTCGCGGTATGGACGTGCAGTTCAATGCCGATATTGAGCGTATCGACAAGCAGGCCGATGGCAGCCTCAAGGCCACGCTTAAAGACGGGCGCGAGCTGATTGCCGATTGCGTGTTTTACGCCACTGGCCGTCGCCCGATGCTCGACAACCTGGGCCTGGAGAACACCGAGGTCAAACTCGACAAGCGCGGTTTTGTCGAAGTGGACGATCTGTACCAGAGTGCCGAACCGTCGATTCTGGCCATTGGTGATGTTATCGGCCGCGTACAATTGACACCGGTGGCGCTGGCAGAAGGCATGGCGGTTGCACGTCGACTGTTCAAGCCTGAGCAATACCGTGCGGTGGATTACCGGATGATCCCGACAGCGGTGTTCAGCCTGCCCAACATCGGCACCGTGGGCCTGAGCGAAGAACAGGCAATTGAAGCGGGGCACAAGGTGCAGATTTTCGAGAGCAGCTTTCGGCCGATGAAACTGACGCTCACTGAGTGCCAGGAGCGTACGCTGATGAAGCTGGTGGTCGATGCGCAAACCGATAAGGTGCTGGGTTGCCACATGGTTGGCCCGCAAGCCGGTGAGATCGTGCAGGGGTTGGCGATTGCCCTGAAAGCAGGCGCGACCAAGCAGCATTTCGACGAAACCATCGGTGTTCACCCGACGGCTGCCGAAGAGTTCGTGACCATGCGTACGCCGGTCAAGCGCTAACCGCCAATGTAGCCGCTGCCGAGGAACAAAGGCTGCGATGGGCCGGGAAGGGTGGGTCTTCGCCCCTTATCGCAGCCTTCGTTCTTCGGCAGCGGCTACAATCAGGCGCCGTTATCTGAAGTCGGCATAAGGTATCAACGGTTGCACCGGCATCGGCAAGTTGCCTTGCCAAGTATCGAAGGTATAGCGCAGATAAAGCATCGCCCGGCTTGGGGCGTAGCTTTCACTGTGCTGATAGAGCAAGCCGCCTCCCAGCACCAGGTTGTCCGTCAGCCTGCGCTCCACCAGCCCTTGTAAACGATAGCCAATGCCTGTGCTGCTGCCGCCCGAAGTTTGTCCCAGGGGGTCGGCCAGCTTGTAGCCTTCCTGATCCACCACCTGCAGGATCTTGTCATTCAGCCCGCTGAGCGGGTACAGGTCGTTGGCATCGCTTTTGGAATACGACCAACTCACCGAGCTTTCCAGTGACACCGACCAGTTCGGGGTGCGGAATGCGTAGTTCAGCGGTACGCCAATCGAGTAGTACTTCTGCGGGCTGTAATAACCGCCCTGGCCCAGGGTGTACTCGCTCAAGTCCTTGTCATAACCCCAGTACATCAGCGTCAGGCCGGTGCGCATACGCTCGTCGGCGCGTTCGACCAAGCGATAGTAATAACCCGCCATGGCTGTGCTCTTGTGGTTGTCTTCGACATTCTTGCCGCGTAACCAGTGCTGCCCCAGGCTGGCCCAGACACCGTCCACGCCACCTTCGTCGTGGCTCAGGCTCAGGGTCAGACCGTTCGAGGTCACGCCGCCCCAGGTGACGCCGGTATTGGGATCGGTTGCACCGGCATAAGACAGGATTGAGTTGCTCAATGGGCGACGCGAACCGGTCAGAGTCCAGCCCACTGAAGCAATCTTGCTGCTGTAGGCTACGCCTCCCAGCCAATTGGGTACTTTGAAGGTATCCGGAGTGCGGCCGATATCGACGTTCCAGACCTCGTTTTTCCAACCGGCCGCCATCATGGTGCCGTTAGCCGATTGAGTACGGTCATCGCAACCCGAGAAGTTCGGGCCACTGGTGCCCTTGCGATTGACCGCCACCGCACAGGTGCCGTAATTCTCACGAACGAGGCCGTCCGGATCGGCCTTGAATTGACCCGCGTCCATACTCAGCTGTTCGGCCCGGACAAACCCGGTGCCATCGGCAATCGGCAGGTCCAGCTGCAGGATGGTGGTGCGCGTGTCGGTATCGGAAGTACCGGCAGAGGCTTTGTCCGAACGCCAGCCGTAATCGGTGTACAGGTGAACCGTAGGGTTTTGCCGCTGGTACAGTTCATCCACATCACTGCGCAGGCTACTGGCCAGCCATTGGTCATCGTCCTTTTCGCGACTGGCCATGGTCATGGCGCGATTGTCACGTGGGTTAGCCTGCTCAGGTGCAAGCAAGCCCGCTGCGGCCATGCTTTTGGCGTAGTAGTCCAGCGCCTGTTGCGGTTGCTTGACCGCTATCAGCCGTGCCGCATCGCGGTACATCAGAGGGTCGGCCTGGGGTGACTTGAGTAACTGGGCATAAATGGCCTGGGCCTTGTCGGGCTCGCCCACGGCGACCCAGGCATTGGCCACACGACGTTGTTGCGAAGGAGTCAGCACAGTCCCTGGTGCGGGCTGGAACTGTGCCAGCTGCTGGCGGGCAGGGGGCAGTTGCTGACTGGCAATCAGGGTTTCGATTTGCCCCAGTCGTGCATCAGTATTGCCAGGTTGCTTTCTCAACACCTGGGCATAGAGATTTTGCGCCTGGGTAAAATCTCCACGCTCCTGGGCCCAACCGGCGACCGTCATCAGGTCGTCGTTATCCGGGTTCTTCATCAGCAGGGCAATGGCCTGCGGCTCTTGTCCGGCAGCCCGCAGGCTATCGGCGCGGGCCACCAGTACGTTGCGTTGCAAGCGGGTGTCCAGTTCACGCATGGAGTCGGTCCACTGCGTCTTGGGCAGTTGCTCCAGCACGCTCAAGGCACTGGCATCACGATCGGTACCCGACAGGTAAAGCGCATAGGCATACAGTGCTTCGGGGTTTTGCCCCTGACGGCGAATCAGTTGCTTGAAGCTGTCATCTGCCGCACCCGGTTGGTTGATTTCACGCTGGGCGTTTGCCAGGCGGTAAGTCAGCCAAGGTTCATCGGGGGTCAGCTCACGAATCTTGCTGAGCAACGCCACGACTTGCGGCCAGTCCTTGCGTGCCGCCGCCGCGTCGGCTTGCTGGTTCAGTTCGTCCAGCGCCATGCTCTGGCGCAGCCCGGCGAAGTCCTTTTGACTGGAAGGTGGCAGGCTATTGAGAAAATCCTTGGCTTTTTGTGGTGACTGCGCGCTGTACAAGCGCACCAGAGCACGGACGGCACCGCCATTGCCGGGCTCCAGGCGTCGGGCCTGCAACAGCAAGGCTTCGGCCTGGATGTCGTTGTGTTCGGCGAGGGCAATGTTTGCCAGCCCGATCACCGGGTCGGCATCGCTGGCCTTGGCCTTGCGCGCCTGGGTATAGGCTTTGCGCGCCACTGCAAGGTTATTCTGCTCCAGGGCCTTGTCGCCCTGGCTGAGCAGCATGCGGTAGCGGCTGGCATCCATCAGGTCCTGCCACTTGCTGATATTGGAGGTGTCCTGATCCTTGGTCCGCGCCGTGGCGAAGTTGGCACTCGACTCTGCATAGCGGCCCTGGCGAAACAGGGCCATGCCCAGCGCGCCATAAAGGGTCGGATCTTCGGGGTATTGCTTGAGGGCACGGCGCAACAGGCCTTCAGCTGCAACCGGGTTGCGCGACTGATCGATCATCTGCTTGCCTTGTGCCCCGGCAATCCAGGCCGGGTCGCCGAGCAAATGCTGCTGCTGTTGCAGGTTTTTACTGGCTTCGCCGATCAGTGGCGAGGACGGGTAACGGCCGACAAACGATTGCCAGGCCCGGGCCGTAGAGCCATTGACGGGCAATGTATTGAGGTAGATGTATTCGCGCTCGGCCGCCGCGTTACTGGCCAGCGGATCGGTGGACAGTTGTTGCAATACGGCCAGGGCTTCGGGGGCGCGGTTTTCCCGAAACAGCAGGTCGGCCAGGGTTTGGCGCAGACCGACGTTGCCGGGGTACTGTTTGTCCAGGACCTGCAACTGCTCGATGACCTTGGGGTGCTGGCCCGGGATGTTGCTGCGGATGCGCAGGTATTCCAGGGCCGTGGCGAAATCCGGCGGGTCATTGCCGAACAGCTTTTCGAAAATCGCCGCCGCTTCATCCGGTCGGCCGGCAGCGGCGTACAGCCGTGCCTGTTGCAAGTCCTTCTGGCTTTGCGGGTCTTGCAGCTTCATCAGGCTCTGCGCTTGACGTAGCGCCGCAGAGTTTGGGGCAATGCTTTGCAACTTGGCCAGACGCTGGTTGGCCAGTTCAGGATTCTTGTCCAGCAAGGCCTGGCGAATCGAAGCCATCAGCGCTTGCGGGTTGTTCGGTGCGATCAGTTGCAACCGCGCCAGTGAGTCACGCACCAGGTCTTCGCGGTACATCGCTTCGCCGATCCGCACCTGCTCCAGTAGCCACTGCTGCTGTTCCTGCACGGTGTTCGGTTGGGCAATGGCGGCAGAGGACAACCCGCTGAACAGAAGCGCCCATGTTGTTATTTTTGGCATGTGTTGGCCCACGCTGGTAAAAGCTGTCCATCCTTGTCAAAGCGATAGCGTTGTTCATCCCAGCCTTGGCCAAACATCAGCAGTGACTGGTTGTAATAAGCATCGGCCGCAGGCGGTTGCTGTTGTACATGTGCCTGTTGTACTGCCAGCGCAGGGGAATCGAGACTGGCCAGCAGTGGCAGCATTGCAGCAGAAAACCCCACTGGGGCCTTGCCGGTGTACTTGCCAGTCAGGGCATTAACGCTTTCTGGCACATAACCCAGGGTCTGGGTGAGGCTGGCCATGGGCGCAAAGTGCTGTTGCAGGGTTTGGCGGTTGGCCGCGTCCTGAGCCAGCATGCCGACCCACAAATAGACCCGAATTGCATCGTAGTCCCCGAGCGAGCCGTCCTTGGGGTCGGGAGCCCAGCCGCCACCGGCCTTCCACAACAGCCAGTCAGGCGCAAAACCCTTGGGTGAGCCTTCGATCAGCATGCGCTGTTGATTACGCGCCAATTCCGCCCAGACCGGAGAGATGCGGGCAAACCGTGCCAGCAGTTGTGGCGGCAAATAGCTGGGGTTCAGGCGCCAGCCTTGGGGGCTGTCAAAACCGACATCCCCCGGCAACAGCATCAGGCCCAGGCCGGGCATCTTGCGCAGACTTTGCGCGGCAGTGCGCCAGAGCATGTTTTGCCCCAGCGCCACGTACTGCGGCCACTGCCACAGGCGTCCTGCTTCAAGCAAGCTATAGGCGATCCACAGATCGGCATCACTGGCATTGTTAGTGTCCAGGATTTGCCACTTGCCGTTTTTGGCACGCCCCCATTGCCACGCCGGCAAATGGTCCTCAAGGCTGCCGCTGGCCAGATTATTACGGCTCCAGTTGAGAATGCTGGCGAAGCTTTTCCTGTCGTTGCCGAGCAGGGCGAAAAACAGCCCGTAACTTTGGCCCTCGGAGGTGGTGATCATCTGCTCCGAGGAGCCATCAATGATGCGTCCATCGTTGCTCATCATGGCTTTTTTGTAACTGTCCCAGGCGGGCCAGTTACAGGATGCTGCACTCGCCACCAGAGGAGCGCAGCCTAGGGTCAGAGTCAGGGCGAGTGCCGCCAATCGTTGCATGGCTTCAGTCATCCTTGTGCAGGCGGCGGTTGGCCGCCCAGCTGAGGGCACGCCACAACAGGAATGCACTGAGCACCACGCTGATCACCGCCAGTACTGCCAGCAACACCGGGTGTTCAGACAGCTGATACCACAGCAGCAGATACCACGGCAGGTTGCCGACGAAGTACTGGTCACCGACCAGTTGGCTGTAAACCCCACTGCTGCGGATCAAGGCCACCGAGCCCGCAACGGCGTCCATCTTGCCGCTGTCGCCCAAGGCCTCGCGCAGCAGGCTGTAGTCGGCATCGTCATTGCCCAGCAGTGCCACGATACTGCGCTGGTTGTGAGACGGCGACTGCATGCCCAGAATTGCCGCAATCGGTGCTTGTGCTGTCACTTCGACCCGGTTGGCCGGCATGTTGCGACCGTCAGTTGAGGGGCCGCGGCGATTACTGGCATCGATGCCGGAAGTGCCGTAAGGCTGTACCAACATGTCGCGCTGGCGCTGCAACAACAGGGTCAAGTCCGGGTTGTCGCGCATATCGGGGGCCATTTCGCCCAACAACAGCAGGTCGGCATCTTCCTTGGATGCGGCTTGCCAGTCATTGCTCAAGCGCACGCCAAAGGCCGGGTAGCCGGAGCGGGCGGAGATGCTGGCCACGGCTTCCAGCAGGGTGCTGATTTGGGTCGGCGTGGTTTTGCTCGGCACCACCACGATGGATTCCGACATATCGGCCATGCGGCTGAACGGGAAGCCGCTACGTGCGAATGCCTTGAGGTCCGGCATGCTGATGTAGTGGTGATAGCCGGACATGTCGATCGTCGAGTCTTCGTCGATGATCGCCTGGGTGTTGGCCGGGAGGATGGTCTGGCAGCGATCACGCTGGGCGCTGCCCATGGTGCTGGCGAAGTTGAAGTCGAAACGCAGGCGGTTGCGGTCGCCAATTTTCAGCGAAGGTACGATCAACTTGTCGTTGACGTTGGCCGTGTCATTGGACAGCACTGCCAGGCGCAGCTCTTCAAGGTTGCTGGTGTCTTTGCGCAGCAACGGCAGGCTGGTGATGAACTGGTCGTTGAGGCTGATGTTAAGGCGCGAATCATCATTGGCCGATGGCGCGGTGTAGCGGTATTGCGTGCGCAGCGGAATACCCTGGTTGCGCCACACAAAAAGGTCGGGCGGCAGGTTCACATCCAGGGTGATAGGCCGTGGTTGCAGCCCGCTGACTTGCAGCTGCTGCGGATAGGAGATCAGCTCGGCAAAGCGCACGGGCCGGTCGGTACGCATCCAGGCCGGGGCGTCATAAGGTTTACGCGGTTGCAGCTCCTGGACCTTATCGATGGTCACGCGTGAGCCACGCAGCAGGTTACCACCCAGCGCGAGCGCCTTGGCGGCTGTTGCCAGGTCTTCCTCGTTGCGGCCCATGACCAGCAAAATCTTGCTGTAAGGCGCATCCGGGTGGTCAATCATCTCGACCACAGGTGCCGTAACGGCCGGGAATTTTTCCAGATCACTCATGAATGCAGGTCGGTGATCGTTGGTGGCGAACACGACTGTTGGCTGGATTGCATCCTTGTTAGGCACCTTGGGCAGGGTGTCGAACAACACAGGGAAATTTGCTCCGCGCCAGTTGGACTGGCTACCGAAGTATGACGCCAGGATGGTTGCCGCTTTTTGCTCGCCAAGCGTTGGGTTGGCGGCGAACACAAACGGCAGCTCCAGCGGGCCGTTGTTGCGTGGATCGAAGAACGGCAGCGGGAAGAACGCCAGGTCATTTTGCAGGCTCAAGGCCTGTTCTTGCAGAACGATGCCGCTGCCACGGCTGATATTGACCCACAAGGTGTTGTTGGCCGGATCTTCGCAGATATCGGTGTAGTGACCGATAAACTCCAGGCGTACCCGGTTAAAGTCCGAAATCAGTCGTGGATCAAGAGCCATTTTCTGCGAGGTTTTGCGCCCCAGCTGGTCTTTCTCGATCGGCAGCACGCCCATCAGCACGTCGTTGAGGTAAACCCGGATATGCGACAGCGTCGGGATCAGCGCAGGCGAGGGCGTGTATTCCAGTTGCAGGCTGGCATCACTGGCGATTCGGTCGCGACGCAGGCCGAACTCCACTTGCTCGGCGCTGTTGATACCCAGCAATAGGGTGTCGGAAGCGCGCCCCAGTTGCTCAAAGGTGTAGGTCACCGGCCAACTTGGCAACACCTGGTCCGTGTGCTCGGCCGGTGGTTTTGGCAGTGCAGTGGATACAGATGAATTGCCGGGTAAAGGCAAGGGGGCCGACATCAGCTGTGAGGCGAAGGTCATCAGCGCGAGGCTGGCGAAGATTACTTTTTTAGTTATGCGACTCATGATCTGCTCACTGGCCGGAAGATAAGGGGGTGGGCGCTTTTGGCATGCGCGGCAAAAAGCTGCCCAGCCACTGGAAAACGCGTAAAAAAGGTCGTGCCATCAGGCGTAGCCAGGCTGGCATGTATTCGTAGAGGCGGTAGTAGCCCTTAACACCAAGGGCGAGAATCTCTTTGAGACTCTGGATCGGCTTGTCGGCTTCAAATCCGCTGTTGTGATCGAGCCATGCATCGGCGCGGCCAAAGGTGCACTGCACGAACGCAATTTTTTGTTCGGGCGGCAACTGGGCAAAGCTCAAGCCCATAAACAAATCATGGGAGCGAGTCAGCATGCCGGTGAACACAAACTCTCGGTTGCCGCGCTGAAGAATCAGCGACACCGGTGTACCGACAGGCAGTTGTTGCGGCTGGCTGAGTTGCAGGCCGACACCGCCGTCCGAGTAGTCCACCAGCTCACAGGGATAGCTGTGGCCGTCGGCCAACCTGATCGCGCCTGGCAAACGTGTGAGCACGCGGTGGGTGTGACGCACCTGACGCACTTCAGCTGCAACGGCTACCGCGGCACCGATGATCAGCAGGTTGTAAACCACCCACAGCACACTGACCAGCACGGTGAAAATCTCATCCTTGGGCCCGGTAAACAGGCGCCAGACGGCAAACCCCAGACCCAACACGTTGAGCAGCGACAGCACCAGGTATGGCTTGGCTGTCTGCCAGTCAAACTGGTTTTCTTCCATCATGCCGCCCTTGGCGGTGACGTTGAACTTGCCCCGCGACGGGCTGAACAAGGCCACGGTGGTGGGCCGAGCGATGTACCAGGCCAGTACCGTTTCGTAGACCTCCCCCCAGAATGTCTGGCGATACGCGCCTTGCATTCGCGAGTTGGTCAGGCTGGCGTGGATCATGTGCGGCAACACGTAGAGCAGAATCATCACGGCCGGGGCATAGATGATGTAGGCGTGCAGCAACAAAAAGGCCAGCGGGGCAGTAAGGAACACCAGCCGCGGCAAGCCCACCAGAAAGTGCATCATGGCGTTGGTGTAGCAGATGCGCTGGAAGATCGTCAGGCCCTTACCCAGCAACGGGTTGTCGGTACGGAAAATCTGCACCATGCCTCGCGCCCAACGGATACGCTGACCGATATGCGCCGACAGGCTTTCGGTCGCCAGGCCGGCAGCCTGGGGGATGCGCAGATAGGCCGAGGTCCAGCCATTACGATGCAGACGCAGGGCAGTGTGGGCATCCTCGGTCACGGTTTCGACCGCAAAGCCACCAATGGAGTCGATTGCGGTACGCCGGACGATGGCGCAAGAGCCGCAAAAGAACGCGGCGTTCCACATGTCGTTACCGTCCTGGATCAAGCCGTAAAACAGCTCGCCTTCGTTGGGGCGATTGCGGAATGTACCCAGGTTGCGCTCGAACGGATCCGGCGAGAGAAAGTGGTGCGGGGTTTGCACCAGTGCCAGGCTCGGATCACGCAGAAACCAGCCCACGGTCAATTGCAGGAAGGAGCGGGCGGGCATGTGGTCGCAGTCGAAAATCGCCACCAGATCGCCATCGATCAACGTCAGGGCATGGTTGAGGTTGCCAGCCTTGGCGTGGCGGTTGTCGGTACGGGCAATGTAATTGATGCCTACTTCTTCAGCGAACGTCTTGAAGCTTGGACGGTTGCCGTCATCGAGCAAATGGATACGCAATTTGTCTTTCGGCCAGTCCAGCCCGAGAGCCGCGTAAACCGTGCCCCGGGTCACCGACAACTCTTCGTTGTAGGTCGGAATCAACAGATCCACCACCGGCCATTCATCGGTATCGGGTGGCAGTTGCGCCGGTTGACGGTTCAGTGGCCAGGAGGTCTGCACATAGCCCAGCAGCAAAATCAGCCAGGAGTAGGTTTCGGCGATCAGCAGGATCAAGCCACACACCAGATCCAGGTTGTCGTTCCAGTTCAGGGTCGAGGTATAGCGCCACCACAGATAACGGCACGAAACAATGATCGACAGCACGATCAGCAACAGGGTAGGAAAGCGCCCCGGCATGCGTCGCACCAGCATTGCCAGTACCCACAGCAGTATCACAAACACCAGTTGCGCCAGGTAACCGAAGGGTTCGGTGATGCACAGCACGATCAACGCCACTGCCAGTGTACCCAGGGCGATGTAAAGCACCTTGCGCGTTGGCCAGCGCATGGTGCTCCACCAGTGCGAGCCTTTGCTCACTTGCGGGCTGAGGGCCGCGGGTAAATGCTCAAAGGAGTTGGACAGCAGGTTCCATGGCCGTTGCACAATATTGAGTACGGCCGACACATACGCGCCAACACGACGTCGGGTACGCTTGCGCCCGATCTGATCCAGATTGGGGGTTCGCACTACCAGCAGCCACAAGGTTTGCACGATGTAGCGCAGCGGGTCGCCAATGGTGGAGCGCTTGTTGGCCAGATGCGGGTACAGGCGCCACTGTTGTGCACGCAGGGCTTTCCAGTTGGGTGACTCAAGGCGCAGGAAAACCCAGCCCAGGGCTTGAATCAGCGCCATGGTGAAGGCAGTAAAGCGGGTGCAGTTTTGCTCACGACGCAAGCGTGTATAGGGAAACCAGCGCGATATCATGCAGGCCTCCGGCCACGCAGCAGGCACCAACTGGCCAGGCTGATAATGTCGTGGGCAATCAGGCTGCCAGGTGCATAGCGACCGGCAGGCTCGCTTCTGGCCAGGGCTTCACCCATCGCTTCGTCCGCATGCAGGCTCAGGGGTACCAGCGATTGGGTATAGCGATGTTGCCAGATCAGCACCAGATCGCGCTGTAACTGGCTAGCGGCATCGAAACGGTTAACCAGAAACAACGGCTTTTTCGCCAGTAGCGGCTGCAACAGCACGTGGCAGGCGGCATCGGCATTGAGCACCATCACTGCAATATCGCAGTGGGGGTTGGCCGCGTGCCCTGGCAAACGCTGCGGCAGATCGAACAGCACCCAGTCAAACGCATCCGCCAGCGCGGCCTGACGCTGGCTCCAGAGTTGCGGCTGCTCAAGCAGCAGGGCATCCAGGCGGGTGTATTCGGCCGGCTGCACCTGCCCATAAGGCAGCACACAGAGGCCGGGCTCGACACTCCAGGCGTGTTCATGCCACGGCTGTTGATCCAGCGTCGCCCTGGCCCAGCCTTCGCGCGGGGCCAGGTTGAGGTTGAAATGCAGGCCGAGGGAGTTCTCCGGGCACATGTCTACCAACAGGACTTTCTGCCCCAGTTCATGCAGTGCATAACCCAGAGCCGCCAGTGTCGAACTGGTGCCCACGCCACCACGAACGCCACGCAAACTCATGGCAATCATGGGCTTGGCTCCTTGTGTTTTTGCAGGTCAACGGGCAGTTGGTACTGCGCCTCCAGGTAGGCCAGCAACGGCCACCGTTCGAAAGCCTGCAACAGCTCCATATGGGCCGACACGTCGACATATTCCAGTGCGTGCAACTCCATCATCGATTTGAGGCGCGCGATGTCATCGGCCCGCTGTCTGCGTGACAGAATATCGGCGCTTATTTGAACCGCTGTGGGTAGGGCAGCCATCCGCCATTCTCCTTGATTCGCACATAGGGCTTGCCGTTGTAATCCAGCACAACTGTCCCTGAGTTTTCCGATACTTTCGGGGTTCGCGGCAGGTCGGTGAGCAGTTTCGACCAGTCCACGGTCTGGCCGTTACCCAGTGCCGGATCGGCATACAGGCGCGCAATGATTTCCGCCACGGCCAGGTAGCTGCTTGGTTCGCCGATGTGTACCGGCTGGGTTTGAGCGTTGTCGCCCATATTGATCAGCTTGATACCCACCGGTACATGCGTGATGGAGTCACTCGGGATTTCGCGCATGCCGGCAATCTGCATCCGGTCACCATGCAGCGCCGCACCGTGCTCGGGCACGATGGCTACCACGACGCGGCGCCCGCTTTTTTGCAGTTCTTTAAGGAACGCATTGAGGTCATCGAGCAGGATCTGTGCACGGCTGCTGTAGTCAGCCGGTTGGGTGCCGCCATCGGACTGCACCTGGCGGTTGCCGTCGTGCAGGCTGGTGGTGTTGTAGAACAGCGCCATGCTCGGTGTGTCTTCGGCCAGGCGGTGTTGCCACCACTTGCTCAGCACATCGCGGTCGCGCCAGATCGGCGAGCCATCAAAACCGACGTAGGTCCGTGGCAAGCCTGCCGGCACCACACCCAGTGCCGCAGGCGGAAGCTGGCCTTGTTCGCGAACTTCCTGGAGGAAGCCGTCGAATGCCCCGGTGTGGTTAAGCATCAGCTCATTGGAGAAGCCAAGCTTGCGCAAGTCATCGAACAACAGGCACTGATCTGCCGGTGGTTTGTACAGCTGCGCATGGGAGGTCTGACCGCAACTGGCGCGCAACACACGAATCGCCGCCGGGCCGCTGTAGGCGGTAGCCGAGTTGAAGTTGTCGAAAATCACGTCCATCTGGCTGAACAGCGAGTTGTCACGCAACCCCACAGCCTCCAGGTCGTCCCAGGCCATGGAGCAAATATTGATTACCAGCAGGTCGAACGGCTGCGGCTTGACCGCAGGCTCCTTGAATTCGACCTTGCGCGTCGACTCGCTGAGATAAAACTTGTCCAGATAACCATTGAGCGTTGCGTCGTCGGGCTCGCCCGTACTGCCGGTTTGCCCGGTTGGCGCCTGAGTGCCTGCCATTTGCGGCGCGGCAGCAGGTGGCAGCAGCCATTGCAGGTTACCCATGCCCAACCAGGCAAAACCCAGCAGGGTGAAGGTGGTCAGGCGTAGCCACTGGCTGAGGAAGATATAACCGACGATCAGCAACAACAACATGGCGCACACTTGCCAGTCGATAAAGCGTCCCAGCAACTCGACGATGTAGACGAAAGAAAAGTCCAGAACGCCGGGCTGTGCCAGCAGGCGGCTGAACGGCGGGAACCAGGTGTCCTGGTAAAAGAGCGCCACAGCCACCGGAATGGCAACCAGCGTACGTACACGGCGCAGTATCGGGTGGGTAATGGGAATCAGCAGGACCACAGCAAAGATCAGGTTGGGCAATACCTGAAAATTAAGATGGCCTGTCCAGGCCAGCAGGAACTTGGCCAGAAAATACAGGTTCCAGGCCCCCAGGCCGCGCCATGCCCCGGCAATTTTTTGTGCCGCGGCATCGGATTTATACAGACTCATCGGGCGTTCTCTGAGCAGGACTGGCAGGTGCGCGACGTCGAACGCCGCGTGATTTCAAGTAGCGAGGCGACAGGTACTGCTCGAAATGACTTTTCAGGTACATCCGGATGCGCTGCCAAAACAGCGTCAGCAATATGGTCACCACGCAGGTCAGGGCGATGACATCAAGCAGCTCAAGAAACGTCATGACGGTGCTCACTGATAGGCAGTGTTAATCTTTTGGGGGTTAGTGGCGCTCGTTCATTGACGCCAGGTGCTGCCTGCAAGACCGTGTTCTCGATCGGGATATGTAAATACGAGGGCACCGAATCCGCCTGCATAAAGGCCTCTTCAGGCAGATCGGAGAGCCCGCTCAGCACGCGACGCTGGACGAACATGTCACGCCAGGGCAGGCGGCAGATATTGCCCAGTGCCGGGTCCAGGCCGTCGGCGCGGCAGGCAAACAGAAACAGGTACAACTCATCGCCCAACAAGCACGCGATGTCGCCGAAACGGCGCAGGCACATCTGGTTCAGAAACAGCTCTTCGCTTAGCCCGGGAACCGGTTGGAACTTCATCAACTGGTGAGTCACCTCACCCGAGCTATCCTCGTAGATCTGCTCGATGGTTTCGTAGAACACGCGAGGGCTCACCAGGCCGCGAATCTGTGGCGGGCGCTGGCGTTCAAGCAGTGTCGCAAAGTCGATATTCTGGGTGTATTGCCAGCGCTGGCCCTGAACGCTTTCGAGCATGCTCAGGAACCGTGACAGCAGGGTGCCGTCAGGCACAATCAAGTTAGCCCCGCACGCCAGCAACAAACGTTCATCGCGGTAGCGCACCGAGGGTTCCATTTCCCGCACCACGATCTTCAGATCAGGGCCGCATTGCTCACGCATATCGTGCAGTTGCTGGGCCAATTCCAGTAACTGGTAGCTGTTGTCGATACCCACGATGACCGTGGCAGCACGGGCTGTCTGGACCGCTGCGAGCAACGCTTCGCGGTTCTCGAACAGATACCAGTGCTTGGACATCGACGGTGCACCTTCCAGTACGGTGCGCTCGGCGAGGTACACGTGCTGATCGTCGGCCACCCGTGGCTGGGTATAGACCTCGGACTGCGGGATCACGCTCAGGGCATTGTCCTGCACCGAAAGCTTGAACTCCTGGCCCGCACTGACGCCCAGATCGTTGTGCCAGAAATTTAACTGGTAGCGCAGATCACCGTTATAGCGATACAGATGGCTTAAACCGGACAGGGTCTGATTTATTTGCAGCAACTGTTTGTGCAGCAGTGCAGCTTCGCCGTGGGTGATCAGCAATAACGTTGCGTCGTGCGCTTGCAGCCAGGCAATCACACGCTCACACCAGCGTTTCAACTGTGAGGCCTTGATGGTTTCAGGCCAACTGCTTGAAGGCAAAATCAGCAGTATCGGGCTTGAGGGGGCAATGCCCGCACGGCCAAGATCACGGGTCAACGTCGCCAGTCCGCGATCGATAACCCGCTTCTCGATTTCGAACAACTTGAGTTTGTCCGGGCCGCGATCAGGAGCCAGCTCACTGATGATGCTCTGCACCGAACCGGCACCAGCAATCAGCGTTGCAGGAACGTGCTCGGGGATGGCTTCCAGAAATTGGCGAGCCAGCAACCTTGCGTCCGCCGGCTGATCGACCGAGACCCAATACAAGCCGCCAGCGCGCAATACGATCTGTTGATCGAGCAATCCGCTGATGGCCAAACTGATATGAACCAAGCGTAACGTCCCCCCAGGGATAAGCATATTTTAAGGCGTTTAGTACTGTCGTCCATGAGGAGCAATCAGCTATCGCCTTGAGGGTTAACTTTGTTATGGCGCCAATAGAATGACGATTGGCATAGTTATAAGTCAGCCCTGACCGTATATTTTATTTCAGCCCGACCTAGTCTTTGTCGACAAGAGTAGTACTTCACTTTAATTCGTGTAGGAAAGTCAGCATCTTAGCATTTGAAAATACCCAAACCCATGTTCAGAAGCGATAAAAGTCAAAAAAATATCACTTTCTATTTTTTAGCCATTAAATTGGCGCCCGATGGGTGAGACTGCTGTTCAGGACGTTCTGAAGTCCGGGCTCGTGTTTACGGGTAAAGGGCAGGCAGCATGACTAATAATCAGCGTTTGGCTTTCTGAGTGACCTATTGCGTGCTATTGCTTAGGTGGGTTCACAGTGAACCGCGTATTTTTGATCGGGCTCGATCACAGCGCCTGATCCCGTTACTGAAACGTCCATGAGGTGTAGATATGCCAGTCAAGCACGACTTGTTACAGGACTTGGGGCTTACTAATGAGGCCGTGAGCAAGTTTCGTAGCGAAAACGCTCATCTGAACCAACTGTTTGTGCAGTACAGCGAAAAAGATGCCGAAGTTGTTGACGCCGAAGCCAACGCTGCAATCGGTGTGCCGGATGATGTGCTGCGCAAGCTCAAGGAGCAAAGGCTCCTCATCAAGGATAAAATTGCGCAACTATTGAGCGCTTAAGTCACCGAAAGCTGTAGGAAGTAGATATGTCTCAAATCATCAAGACTGTTGCCACGTTGCGTGCCAAATCAGGGCATGGCAAAACTGTCGAACAGGCATTGCGCGCCTGTGTCGAAGGTTCACGAGCCGAGCCGGGCTGCCTTTTCTATGACTTGCACGTGGATCGTACTGACCCCGAGTGCTTTGTGTTTATTGAAGGCTGGGCAGATATGGAGGCCTTCGAGCACCACAAAACCACTGCCCACTATCAGGCGATGGCCCACGCGGTGGGTGAGCTGCTGGTACATCGTGAAGTATTGCTGCTGGATGAGCTGAGCATTTAGTTCCCCAGACCATGCTGCAACACTACGCGGCGGCCCTTAGCAGGCCGCCGTTTTATCGAAGGGACTAAAAGTTTGCGGCGTCGAGTTCGAACAGCGAATCACTCCCGGCCCGGATTGCTTGTTCAAGGCTCAAGGTGCGTGGCAGCAGGCGGTTGAAATAGAACCGTGCGGTTGCCAGTTTGGCGCTGTAGAACGCCGGATCGGCGCTCAGCGAGCGTTGCGCCACATCGGCCATGCGCGCCCATAGCCAGGCGTACGCTACATAGCCGAACAGATGCAGATACTCGACACAGGCAGCGCCCGTTTCGTTGGGGTTGACCCTGGCCCGTGCTTGCAGCCAGTCGCTGAGGTCTTCAAGCCGCTGGACGGCTTCGAGCAGCTCGCTGGCGTAAGGCTTGCCGGGTTGGGTGGCAAAGTCGCGGATCTGTGCGGTAAACATGCGTAAGGTCACCCCACCATTGGCCAGCACTTTACGGCCCAGCAAGTCCAGCGCCTGAATGCCGTTGGTGCCTTCATAAATCTGCGCAATGCGCACATCTCGAACCAGTTGCTCCTGGCCCCACTCACGAATATAGCCGTGCCCGCCGAATACTTGCTGGCCGAGCACGCAGCTGTCGAACCCGGTGTCGGTGAAAAAAGCCTTGGCCACGGGCGTCAGCAAGGCCACCAGCGCACTGGCTTCCTGTTGCTCCTGAGGCTCGGTCGAGAACTTGGCCAGGTCCAATTGCTGGCCCACATAACTGGCAAATGCCCGACCGCCCTCGGTCATGGCCTTCATGCTCAACAGCATGCGCCGCACATCGGGATGAACGATGATCGGGTCAGCCATCTTGTCCGGCGCCACAGCACCGGTAGGTGCACGGCTTTGCAGGCGTTCACGGGCATAGGTACGGGCATTTTGATAGGAAGCTTCAGCGCAACCGATACCCTGAATGCCGATCGACAAGCGCTCGTAATTCATCATGGTAAACATGGCTGCCAGGCCCTTGTTGGCTTCGCCGATCAGCCAGCCGCGAGCGGCGTCAAAATTGATCACGCAGGTGGCAGAAGCCTTGATCCCCATTTTGTGTTCGATGGAGCCGCAGCTCACGGCATTGCCGTGCCCCAGCGAACCATCGGCATTGACCAGCACCTTGGGCACTAAAAACAAGGAAATGCCCCGTGGCCCGGCTGGCGCGTCCGGCAGTCTGGCCAACACCAGATGGATGATGTTTTCGGTCAGGTCCTGGTCGCCGCCAGTGATGAAAATCTTGCTCCCGCTGATATTGAAACTGCCGTCTGCCTGCGGCTCGGCGCGGGTGCGGATAATCCCCAGGTCCGTGCCGGAATGGGCTTCGGTCAAGCACATGGACCCGGCCCAGC
Organism: Pseudomonas fragi; assembly: GCF_025426255.1. Lineage (GTDB taxonomy): Bacteria > Pseudomonadota > Gammaproteobacteria > Pseudomonadales > Pseudomonadaceae > Aquipseudomonas > Aquipseudomonas kulmbachensis. The sequence continues at coordinate 2,626,854 of NZ_CP104861.1, forward strand.
GGCCTTCATACAGAGGTGGCAAGTAAGTGCTTTTAAGGTCATGGCTGGCATGGGCGTCGATGGCCAAGCAGGCACCACTGGTGAGTGCCGAGTACAGGGCAAAGCTGGAGTTGGCGCCGTAGAGCATTTCTTCGAATTGCACCGCGAGCATTTTCGGCATGCCAAGGCCGCCAAACTCCGGGCTGCCCGACAACCCAACCCAGCCACCTTCGATATAGGTGTCATAGGCTGACTTAAAGCCTTTGGGCGTACTGACCTGACCGGCTTGCCACTGTGCGCCTTCCTCGTCGCCACTGCGGTTGAGCGGGGCAATCAATTGGCCGGTGACTTTGGCTGCTTCTTCGAGAATTGCATCGGCGGTGTCGGCATCCACATGGTCAGCCAGTACTGGCAGCCGGGCCCAAAGCGCAGGGGCTTCGAATACTTCGTGCAGGACAAAGCGCATGTCGCGAAGCGGGGCATTGAATTCAGGCATAAGAACCTCGTTGTTACGTATTGGGTAGCCGCTGGCGAGGCACGAGGCAGCGATGGGCTGCGCAGCGGCTATACATGATGGTTAAAGCGCTTTGGCCATGTCGCGCAGCACGTACTTCTGGATTTTCCCCGTTGAAGTCTTGGGCAACAGGGTAAACACCACGGTACGCGGTACTTTGAAGCCTGCCAGATGGTCGCGACAAAAAGCGATGATCTCGGTCTCGCGCACCTGCTGGTGGTCGGCCTTGAGGGTGATAAAGGCGCACGGCGTTTCGCCCCATTTTTCGTCCGGGCGGGCAACCACTGCCGCTTCCATTACCCCGGGGTGGCGATACAGCACGCCTTCAACTTCAATCGTGGAAATATTTTCGCCGCCGGAAATGATGATGTCCTTGAGACGGTCACGAATCTCGACATAGCCATCCGGGTGGCACACGGCCAAATCACCGGTATGAAACCAGCCACCCTCGAAGGCCTCGGCCGTGGCGCTGGGGTTTTTCAGGTAGCCCTTCATCACCGTGTTGCCGCGCATGAAAATCTCACCCATGGTCTCGCCGTCACGGGGCGTGGGGATCAGGGTTTTCGGGTCGGCTACCATCACCCCTTCCAGCGTAGGGTAGCGCACGCCCTGGCGGGATTTGATCTGTGCCCGCTCGGCGAGGGGCTGTTCATCCCACTTGTCATGCCAGGCACAGATGGTCACCGGGCCATAGACCTCGGTGAGGCCATAGACATGGGTCACCTTGATCCCCATTTCTTCCACGGCACCAATCACTTTGGCCGGTGGCGCCGCGCCTGCAACCATCGCATGCACCGGGTGGTCGATGGCGGCCTTGGCGGACTCGGGCATATTGACCAGCGCATTGAGCACAATCGGCGCGCCGCACAAATGCGTGACCTGATGTTCACGAATCAGATTGAGGATTTTTTGCGGGTCTACTCGACGCAAAAACACGTGCACACCGGCCAGGGCGGTGATGATCCATGGGTAACACCAGCCGTTGCAGTGGAACATCGGCAAGGTCCACAGATACACCGGATGGTTGCCGATGGCCCAGACCATCTGGTTGCCCAGGGAATTGAGGTAAGCGCCGCGATGGTGATACACCACGCCCTTGGGGTTACCGGTGGTGCCGGAGGTGTAGTTCAGGGCAATCGCCTGCCACTCATCCGCGGGCCACTGCCAGTCATAGTCGGGGTCGCCTTCCGCGAGCAGTGCTTCATAATCCAGCAGGCTGACCGGTTGGCCTTCGCCATACTCGGGGTCGTCCACGTCAATGATCAGCGGCGGATGGTCAAGCATGGCCACGGCAGCGTGGACCACGTCATGGAACTCACGGTCGGCAATCAATACCTTGGCTTCGCCGTGAGCCAGCATAAAGGCGATGGCTTCGGCGTCGAGGCGCACGTTGAGGGCATTGAGCACGGCGCCAATCATGGGCACCGCGAAATGCGCTTCAAGCATCGCCGGAATATTGGGCAACATCACCGCCACGGTATCGCCTTGACCAATTCCGCGCCCGGCCAGTGCACAGGCCAGGCGGCGGCAACGGCTGTAGGTCTGCGCCCAAGTGCGGCGAATGGAGCCATGAATCACGGCAGGGTAGTCGGGGTAGACACTGGCGGTGCGTTCGATAAAACCCAGCGGGGACAGGGCTATATGGTTTACGGCAGTCGGCTCAAGGCCGTGCTCAAAAATCGACATGAGGGTCATTCCGGTGGCTGATTGTTAGCTCTGTGGCTGCCCGTTCTGCCGGTGGCGAGCGGGTCAGTTTTATGTCCGGTCTGACTTATAGCTCACTCTGCGTTTGATATGGAAGTAATACCTAAGCACTATAGTAGTTGTACTATATTAAAAAATATCGCCCAGACGCCAGGATGCCGAATGCCGCTTTCCCTGCTGATCCACGATCCTCAACCCACTGTAATCCTCGACGCAGACGGCTTGCCGCTAAAAGCAAACCGGGCGTTGATCGACCTGCTGGCGGGCAAGGCGCTGAGCTACGCGATCACCTTGTTGCCAGGCAACCTGCCCGAGCTGGTGCGTGCCTGCCTGCAACAGGGCAGAGCCATTGAGCAGGTAGAGGCGCAATGCAACCAACAGATCTGGCTGTGGACATTGATCCCCGACCCCGACAGCCAATACGTGGTGGCGCGTGGGCGTGAGGCGAGTGCCGAATTGCGCGAGGGGCGTGAAGCGGCCAAGGCCCGGCGTCTGTATCGGCTGATTACCGAAAACACCACGGACCTGATCTCGCGTCATACCCCTGACGGGCGTTTTCTCGATGCGTCTCCGGCGTCCTGGACCTTGCTCGGTTATTGGCCCGAGGCCCTACGCGGCACCCTGGCGCAGCGCCTGTTTCACTCTCACGACCTGAAACAAGCACTGCGCCAGGCCCGTGATGCCCTGCAGCTCGATGGCTATCACACCATGACTTATCGCATTCGCCATCACGCGGGGCATTACCTGTGGTTCGAAACGGCGAGCCGGGCAATTCGCGAGACCTATACCGGGGCCGTGGTGGAAGTGGTCAGTGTGTCGCGGGATATCACCGCGCGCATTCAGGCCGAAGAAAACAAGCGGCGGCTGGCGGATGTGGTCGAGGCCAACCCCGATCCGGTGTTGTTTATTGATCCCGCTGGCGGGGTGTCCTATCTCAATCCGGCGGCGCGGCGCATCCTCGGCTTGCTGCCTGCACAGGGAATGCCTTCGCTAAGCGGGTTCCTGACCGCGCAAACCTTGGAGACGCTCGAAGCCAGCGGTTGGAGCAGCGCCGAAAAACATGGGTTGTGGAGCAGTGAAGCCCGCGTACTGCCCTTGAACGGCGAACCCTCGGTGCCGGTGTCGCTGCTATTGCTGGCCCATCGTTCGACCGCCGGTGAGCGGTTCTTCTCGCTGGTGGCGAGGGATATGCGTGAGCGCGAACTGCGCGAAGCCCAACAACGTCATCATCAGGACGAAATGGCCCACACGGCGCGACTCATCACCCTTGGTGAACTGGCCTCCGGGATAGCCCATGAAATCAATCAGCCACTGGCGGCCGTGGTCAATTACGCCAATGCCAGCCAACGTTATCTGCAAACCCTGGGCACTAATCCCCAGGCCGTAGAGCGAGTGGCACAGGGGCTGGAGCGGATCAACCTGCATGCCCACCACGCTTGCGAAGTGATCAAGCGCCTGCGCGGCTTTTTGCGCAAAGGTCGACGTAACCTGCAAGCGCTGGATGTCAGTGAGGTGGCGCGTCAGGCCGTAAGTCTGTGCGCCTGGGAAGCCCGCGAGCGTAACGTAAACATCGAGCAGCAATTGCCGGACAACCTGGCGCTGGTCTACGCCGACCGCGTGCTGCTGGAGCAAGTACTGCTCAACTTGCTGCGCAATGCCATAGACGCCAACAACGAGCAGCATCCTGGGCAGGCTTCAAATATCACTTTGCAGGCTCAGGCAATTGCAGGCGGGGCACTGCTGATCAGCGTGCAGGATCAAGGCCCCGGAGTCAGTGCCGAGCAGCTTGAGCAACTGTTTACCCCGTTTTACACCAGCAAGGTAGACGGGCTGGGGCTGGGGTTGTCGATGAGTCGCAGCATCATTGAAGGCTTTGGCGGAGAACTCGAGGCCAGGCCACAACCCGTAGGTTTATTGATGTGCTGCAGATTGCCGTTGATGGCTTCACTCAAACCAACAAGAGAATAAACATGACAACCCAAACCCGGTCTGTGGTGTACGTGGTGGATGACGATCAGGGCATGCTCGACTCGACGGTCTGGCTGCTGGAGTCCGTGGGCCTGAATGCCCAGGCGTTTACCGGTGGGCAAGCCTTTCTCGATGCCTGCAATCCCGCGCTCAATGCCTGTGTAGTACTGGATATTCGAATGCCGGCAATGGGCGGGCTCAATGTGCAGCAGGCCCTGCAGGAGCGCGGGATCAAGATGCCGGTGATCTTTGTCAGCGGGCATGCCGATGTACCCATTGTGGTCCGTGCCTTCAAGGCTGGCGCCCATGACTTTATCGAAAAGCCCTATAACCAGCAGTTGCTGCTCGACAGCGTCCAGCAGGCATTGAGCACCGGTAATGTGCAGCAAAGCGCTGGCCAGGAACAAACGGAACTTGAAGCGCGCCTGCAGAGCCTGACACCCAGGGAGCGGGATGTATTTCTGCCTCTGGTCAAGGGCTATACCACCCGTGAAATTGCCGAGCAACTGGCGGTAAGTCCCAAGACCATCGACCTGTATCGCTCCAGGGTGATGAAGCGCATGCAGGCGCAGCATTTGCCGGACCTGGTAGGCATGGCCATCGCGGCAGGATTGGTTGATCCGCTCAAGCTGCGCTAGCGAGCAAGGCCTCAACGGCGGCCATGACCCCCGGCTGGTCGGTATGAGCTACGTTGAAACGCAGCAAGCGTTGCAATGCAAGATCGTGGCCGAACAAACTGCCCGGAGCCAGTACCACGTCCTGGGCCAATGCCTGCCGGGCCAGGGTTTGCGCATCGAAACCCGGTGGCAAGGTCGCCCAAATAAACAAGCCGCCTTCGTAGGGGTGGTCGAGGGTAAAACCGAGCCGTTGCAACCACCCGGCAACCTTTGCCCCGCAGGTCTGCAGGCCTTGCACCATGCGCTTACGGTGTTTGTGATAACTGCCGTCGTTGAGCATCGCAGCCACCACCTGTTCAAGCATTTGCGCGGTGATGCCGCCACACATCAGCTTCATTTGCGTCAGGTTGGCGGCTACTTGTGGCGCGGCAACCACAAAACTGACCCGTAGATTTGCGCTGAGGGTTTTCGAAAAGCCACTGAGGTAGGTCACGTGTTGCACCCCGGCCAACGCAACCAGTCGCGGCGGCGGGCCGGGGTGCAAATCGCCGTAGAGATCGTCTTCGATGATATGGCAGTCATAGCGCTTGGCCAGTTCCAGCAAGCCATAGGCCTGCCCCGGCGAAAAGGAGTGCCCGGTGGGGTTGTGTAGCAGGCTGGTGGTTATATACAGACTGGGGCGCTGCTCGATCAGGATCTGCTCCAGCGCTTGCAGGTCAAGACCCTGTGCGGTGCGGTCAACGGTGACGATACGGGCACCATGCAGGCTCAGGTTTGCGTGAAAGTTGAAGTAGCAGGGCGCATCCAACAGCACCGTATCGCCGGGCCGGATACGCAAGCGCAGCAGCATGTCCAGCCCCTGCACGGTATTGGCGGTGGTGATGATCTGCTCGACAGGCACCTCGATACCTTGCCCCGAGAGTTTTTGCTGCAAGGCCAGACGCAACGGCAAATAGCCTGCCGGGTCTCCATAGCTGGCCAGTTGCAGGGCGGGCGAGCGACTGATCTGACGCACGCTGGCGCCCATGGAGCTGGTTTGCAGCCAGCTTTCCGGCAAGTGCCCGCCGCCCGGACGCAAGGCGCTGCTGGCGTTGATCAGGGAGCGGCGCAACACACTGGTCAAATCCTGTGGCAACAAATCAAGCCCGGCCCCCCGTGGCGGTACAGGTTTTGCCACGACAAAGTAACCAAGGCCCTGACTGGAGGTGATGCGGTTGTGCCCACGCAGGCGATCAAGGGCTTCAATCAGGGTGAATTTGCTCACGCCCCAGTGCTCGGTCATCACTCGCGCAGAGGGCAGCTTGCTGCCGGCGCTGAGCAGGCCGCTGTCGATGGCCTCGCTCAGGGCATCAACGATCTGCTGGACCTTGGGAATTCCAGGCTGGAACGAAACGGTAGGTAGGTGCATACAGGGCCTCAGACTTTGCCGGTCATGTTACCAGTAAAGGTCGGTAAAGTTTGCCGGTGGTTCATCTGCCCATTCTGTTGCGCCCTGCCTAGACTGCGGTGTCGCTCGCATAGGTTCGAGCGTTGATTGCGGGATGTAACAATCGAAATGGCCACCCAACTGACACTTGTTTCGTTTTCTTATTTTCTGATTTTCTGCGCCACAATGACCTTTAGCCCCGGGCCCATGACCCTGCTATTGATGGGTTTTGGCATGCAGGAAGGCTTGAAGCGTTCGATGCCGGTGCAACTGGGCGCCAGTGCGGCGTATCTGGTGTCGATCCTGATTTTCGCCGTCGGCTTTGCAGAACTGATCAAGGGCAACCCACTGATCAGTCAGCTGTTGCAGTACATAGGCGTTGCCTATCTGCTGTATCTGGCCTGGCGGCAATGGACCAGTAACGGGCTGGCGCTGGAACGTACGGCAACCCTGGACAGCGGTTTCAAGGGGCGTTTTGGCAAGGGGTTGCTCACTGGCTTTTCCAATCCGAAAACCATCGTCATGTTCAGTGCGGTATTTCCGCAGTTTGCAGGGCAGGACAGTGCTACCAGGGCGCAGGATCTGGTGGTGCTGGGGCTGGCTTTTTTACTGTTGCAGTTCGCCAGCGGCTGCCTGTATTGCTACTTCGGTCAGCGTATTCGGCGAGTCCTGCAGAGCCCGTCGCGCCAGGTGTTGCTGCAAAGGGCAACGGCGCTGATGTTGTTGGGCGTGGCCCTGATGCTGGCGCGGGGATTTGAACGCTGATCAAAACGCTATAACTGCGCTGAATTATCATGGGTATGGGTTATATTAGGTCGTGTTTCAACCCGTATCGAGAGTGCTTTTGTCGACTATTGACCCTGCCGTAACGCTGGTTTCAGCCATTGAGTTAAATCAGGTTCAAGCCCCTGTTGCGCTTTATCTTCAGCGCCTTGCACCGTCCAGCCGCCAGACCATGCGCTATGTATTGCAGGACGCGGCGGATCGCCTGGGCGTTGAAGATGTGGCGATCGATGATTTCCCTTGGCACCAATTGCAACCGGGGCACATCACCGCTCTGGTAGCGGCGTTGCGGGAGGACGGTTACGCCCCCAACACCTCATCACTGTATGTGAATGCCATTCGCGGCGTGATGAATCAGGCATGGCAGCAAAATCTGATTACCCAGGACCATTTGCTCAAGGTTCGCGCAGTAAAGGCGGGCGGTGGCTCGCGCCTGGTCAAGGGCCGTAACCTGCGGCGCAACCTGATTCGTGAACTGATGGATGTGTGTGCCGCAGACCCGCGCCCGCAAGGGCTGAGGGACGCAGCGATCATTGCGATTTTGTATGGCTCGGGGATGCGCAAGTCCGAGTCGGTGAACATGGATCTATGGCAGGTCGATGTAGCGCAACGCAGCCTGCAGGTGTTGGGCAAGGGCAACAAGGAGTTGATCAAGTTCGCCCCGGCCTGGGCCTTTGAAAAGCTTGAAGCCTGGCTGGCGTTTCGGCGGGCGAACTTGCCGGAGGGGGTCAGTGATGACGAGTTTCTGTTTAATCGCATCCGCCGTGGCAATCACATCACCCGCGAGCGCATAACCAAACATGCGATTTACTACATCGCCAAACAGCGGGGCAAGCAGGTAGGGGTGGACATCATGCCCCACGACTTTCGCCGCTCGTTTATCACCCGGGTTATCGAAGAGTACGATGTATCGATCGCGCAAAAACTGGCCCACCACGCCAACATTGCCACCACCGTCAGCTATGACGTGCGTGATGACAACGAGCGGCGCAATGTGACAGACCGGTTTTTGCTGTAAGAGCACAATCTTGATACTGGTTGGAGCGAGCCTGCTCGCGATGCAGGCAATGCCCCGAGGGGGGAAGCCATCGCGAGCAGGCTCGCTCCCACACACTCAATGCCTCAAGTATTGGTTTTAAGCTTGGTCCACAAGCGTGTGCTCAGGCGTGCGATTTTGGCTGGCAAGTCTTCCACGGTGAACAGCGTGTCTATCACTTCCTTGGAAGGGTAGATCGCCGGGTCTTGCTTGACCTCTGGCGACAGATAGACATCCGCCGCCTGGTTAGGGTTGGCGTAGTGGATATGGTTGCTGATATTGGCAATCACTTGCGGGGTCAGCAGGTAGTTCATGTAGGTGTAGGCATTCTTCTCATGGGGCGCGCTTTTGGGCATGACCACCATATCCAGCCACAAGGTTGAGCCTTCCTTGGGGATTGAATAAGCGATATCGATCCCGTTTTTGGCTTCCTTGGCGCTGGCTGCTGCCTGCACCACGTCACCGTTAAAACCGATCACCGCGCAGATATTGCCGTTGGCCAGATCGCTGATGTACTTGGAAGCGTGAAAGTACTGAACATATGGCCGAATTTTTAACAGCGCCTGCTCGGCTTTTTTGTAGTCATCAGGCTCGTGGCTATGCGGTGGCAAGCCCAGGTAGTTAAGGGTGATCGGCAACACCTGGGTCGGGTTGTCGATAATCGCTACGCCACACTGGCTGAGTTTCTTGATGTTGTTTTCATCAAAAAACAGGCTCCAGGAGCGGGTCACATCAGTCGTGCCAAAGATCGCCTTGATCTTCTCTACGTTGTAACCAATCCCCGCCGTACCCCACATGTAGGGGTAGCCGTACTGGTTGCCGGGGTCGTTCACTTCCAGTTTTTTCATCAACACCGGGTCAAGGTTTTTCCAGTTGGGCAGTTGGCTCCGGTCAAGCTTCTGGATGGCACCGGCCTTGATCAGCCGGGACAGAAAGTGGTTGGACGGGCTGACCACGTCATAACCGGTATTGCCGGTCATCAACTTGGACTCCAGCACTTCGTTACTGTCATGGATGTCGTATGTGGCCTTGATCCCTGTTTCCTTGGTAAAGGTGGTCAGGGTGTCGTCGGCGATATAGCCGTTCCAGTTGGAAATGTTGACGCTCTCGGCCGCATGGCTGACTGTCGAGAACGCCGCAAGCATTACCGCCAGGGAAATCGTGTTGATGTGCATGTTCAATCACCTTTTCAAGGAGCTTTTATTCTTTTGTGGTGTGAGAGTTTTTAGATTTCTGTCTTGGCCCTGACGGCTTCCATGCGCATTCGTAACACCGCACCGATATCGAAGAACGGGCGCGGCGGGAGCCAGCCTGGTTGGGCTCTGTCCATGACCGATTGCAACAGGGGGGAACTGACACCGGATGCCACTTCGGCAAGCAGACGCCCCCACAGGGTGCCGCGGGCTACGCCGGAGCCATTGCAGCCAGCTACGGCGTAAATGCCTTCTTCCACTTTGGCAAAGTAAGGCTGCCCACTGCGGGTAGCACTCAGATGCCCGGTCCAGGTGTAGTGAATATCTTGCTCGCCAAGACCGGGGAAGCGACGCTGCAAGCCCAGTACGTGGTGTTTTCGACGCTGCAACAGATCACTGCTGGATAGATCCCTGGTGCGGTATTCCGCTGTGTTGCGGATCATCACCCGACGATCCGGGGTCAGCCGTACCGTAGCGCCCAATGGGCGGGTCGATAGCACGCCCCACGGCTCCACACCGCCGATAGCCTGGTATTCCTTGTCGGTCAAAGGACGGGTCAGGCTGGCGCTGAGCTCCATCGCAAAGGTCGCGCTGCTATCGATCCCGGCGCGGGGAATAAAGGCATTCAGGCACACCAACACCTGGCTGGCCTCGATGCTGCCCTGGGTGCCATTGGCTCGAATACGTCCGCCACTCAAGCGTTCCAGTCCGGTAATTTCGGTGTTCTCAAAGACGGTGACATTGGCCGGCAATGCATCCAGCAAACCTTTGACATACTTGGCGGGCTGCAACAACGCGTTGCCATTGCCGCACCAGATTGCGGCCTGGTAATGCCGAGTGCCGAGCTTTTGTGCCAGTTGCTCGCCTTGCAGAAACTGTGCAGACGCGCCCACCGCGTTGAGGGTTTTGAGCTTGGCGTCGACATGGCTCAACTTGCGCGGATCGTTGACCGCGAAGTAGTAACCGCAATCCCGGTACTCGCAGTCGATGCCATGACGAGCAATACGCATGCGTACTTCATCGCCAGCCGCCTGACCAATCGAAGAGTCCACCGCAAACCCGGCAAAGCCGCTCTTGCCTATCAACTCATCATCGCCCGGATTTTCGTGGGCCACGGCATACCCGGAATTGCGCGCAGAAGCGCCTTGAGCCGCGCGCTGGCGGTCGACAACTACGATGCGCGCTTCAGGATGCAGTTCAGCCAGTGAATGGGCCGCACTCAATCCGGTGATACCTGCGCCAATAATCAGCCAGTCGGCTTTCTCCGAGCCTTTGAGGTGATCACGGCCGGGGGAGGTTCCTGCAAGAGCAATCCAGCCACATTCATTTTTCACGTTTCACCTCGTTTGCCTGTTGTTACGCCTTTTCTGCGAGGCTAATACATGCACGTTATGCATGACTGCTGTCAGTTGGCGCTCTCTATAGCTGGAATTTATGCCGGGGCTGGTGATATAACCAACGTTATAAATTCATTGATTGATTCTAAAAACGCATGGATAAGATTCGCCACGTACCGTCACTCCAGGGCTTGCAAGCGTTGGTTGAGGTTGCTGACTCGGGCAGCTTCACCCAAGCGGCGCAAACCTTGTGTCTGACCCAAAGCGCAGTCAGCCGAAAGATCCAGCAACTTGAAGCGCACTTCGGTGTTGCTCTATTCGCCAGAACCAGCCGTAACGTGCGCATGACTGCCGAAGGCGAGCAGGTGCTGGTCAGCGCCCGCGCCATTCTTGAGCAACTGAAGACCCTTGAGGACCGGCTGTCACCGCAGAAACGACCCTTTCGCATTCGCATGCATGTGTCCCTGGCCGTACGTTGGTTATTGCCAAAGCTGAGCGATTTTTACTTGCAGCACCCGGACATCGCCTTGTCGATCGAGACGGTGGCCACCGAAGTTGTCGAACCAGCCAGCGATAGCGACGCCTATATTCTCTATTTGCCCGAACCTTCGAGTGATCCAGCTTGCCTGGCACTGTTTGACGAGGCATTGGTGCCGGTGTGCGCGCCGGGCCTGGGGCCGCTGACGTCGATGGACGATCTGGTGCGCTTTGCGCTTCTGCATCGCTCTGCCGACCAGCAAGCCTGGATTGACTGGCTGGCGGCGAATGACGGCAAGCCACTGGATGCCTACAGGCATATCCCTTTCAACCTGGACGAGCTGGCGCTGGATGCAGCGGCGCGTGGCCTGGGCGTTGCGGTAACGGATATGACGCTGGCGGCAGAGTCGATTCAGCGCGGGGTACTGGTGATTCCGTTCGGTGAAGCGTTGAAAACCGGGGGCAATTATTCGTTGTGCCTGCAACCTGCAGCGGCCTCACATCCGGCGTGCGCGCAGGTGCTGCAATGGTTCGCCCAGCAAGTCGAGTAACACCGGGGCGGGTGGACTTGTTAAATTTTGTAATAAGTCAGCTCACAGGAATTGGGGTTAATCACTGTAGGATTACATCCCCAATTCACTACAGGTTTGTATGAACACCCTTAAGGAACCACCCAGTCGCAGCTCTGAGCCTGCGTCCCTTCTTCGCTTGATCATCGCTATCGAGCACGCGCCACCTTTCTCCAGCCCTCCGTTCTTCGACAGCACATCTGTTGCTGCGCTTGTCTGTGCGCGTTTTTCGTTAACCCTGAACCTTCGTGAGATTGACTGATACCTATGGAATGGATTGCAGATCCCACGGCCTGGCTCGGCCTGTTGACCCTGATTGTGCTGGAACTGGTACTGGGCATTGATAACCTGGTGTTTATTGCCATCCTGGCTGACAAGCTGCCACCGGAGCAGCGCGACCGTGCGCGCGTCATTGGTCTTACGCTGGCGCTGGTGATGCGCTTGGGCCTGCTGGCCAGCATCTCGTGGATGGTGACGCTGACACAGCCTCTGTTTGAGGTCTTCGACAAAGCGTTCTCTGGCCGTGACCTGATCATGCTGTTCGGTGGTTTGTTCCTGTTGTTCAAGGCCACCATGGAGTTGCATGAGCGGCTCGAAGGGCATGTGGCCGAGCGTTCGTCGGGGATGGGCTATGCCATGTTCTGGCCGATCGTGGCGCAGATTGTGGTGCTCGACGCAGTGTTTTCCCTGGATGCGGTGATTACCGCGGTGGGCATGGTTGAACATCTGTCGGTGATGATGATTGCCGTGGTGTTCTCGATTGGCCTGATGATTATTGCCAGCAAGCCGCTGACCCACTTCGTCAACAGTCGCCCGACAGTGATCATGCTGTGCCTTGGCTTCCTGATGATGATCGGCTTCAGCCTGACCGCCGAGGGCTTGGGCTTCCATATCCCTAAAGGCTATCTGTACGCAGCCATTGGTTTCTCGATCCTGATCGAAGTGCTGAACCAGATCGCCCGCGCACGGCGCAAGAAAAGCGTGCAGGGCCTGCGCCCAATGCGCGAGCGTACGGCCCATGCGGTCATGCGTTTGCTCGGCGGTCGCACCCTGAGCGCGGATGAAGTGGGGGAGGAGATTGCCGACATGCTAGAGGGCGGCAATGACCAGGAAGTCTTCCATCGGCGCGAGCGGGTGATGATCAGTGGTGTACTGCAACTGGCAGAACGCCCGATTCGCACGGTGATGACGCCACGGGCCGAGATCGACCATATCGACCTGGCCGATTCGGCAGAGACCATCCGCACGACTCTGATGCACTCGTCGTACTCCCGACTGCCCTTGATCCGGGACGGACGGGTTGATGAACCGCTGGGTTTTGTCCATAAAAAGGAGCTGCTCAAAGAGCTGCTGGCAGGTCATCAACCTGACCTGGAAGCAATGGCGCGCAAGGCCGTCAACCTGCTGGACAGTTTTACGATCCTCAATGCGCTGGAGCAGATGCGCAAAGAGTCGACGCATATCGCGTTCGTCATCAACGAGTTCGGTGATTTTATCGGCCTGTTGACCATGACCGACATCCTGGAATCCATCGCCGGTGAGCTGCCGGATGCCAGCGAAATAGAAGGGCCGAATATCGTTGCCCAAGAGGACGGTTATCTGGTCAGTGGCGGCTTGAACTTGAGCCAAATCCGTCAGCACATCGGCTTTGCGGCCAAGGCAACGGATGACTACCAGACGCTGGCCGGGATGGTCATGAGTTTGCTGGATCGCCTGCCAATGGTTGGCGACAAGCTGACATGGGAAGGCTGGAACATGACCGTAGTCGAAGTTGAAGAGCGGCGTGTGACGCGGGTGTTGCTGAGCAAGGCAGCTGGAATCAGCTAGTGTGTGAGCCTGCCTGCCGGTGATGGCATCACGGCGGAGTGTCTGAAACACTCCGCCGTCTGCATCGCTGGCAGGCCAGCTCCCATTGGAACTAACGCTTACTGGCTGTCAGGCAGCGCGTAAGCGATTACGTAGTCACCGCGATCATTCGACTGGCGGGCTCCACCAGCCGTGATGACGATGTATTGCTTGCCGGTTTTAGGCGAGACAAATGTCATCGGGCCGCCCTGGCTGCCGACCGGCAGACGGGCTTTCCAGGCTTCTTCACCATTGGCCGAGTTAAAGGCGCGCAAGTAGTAGTCCTGCGTCCCTGCGATAAACACCAGGCCACCTTGAGTGGACAGCGTACCGCCGAGAGTCGGCATACCGATTGGTAGTTTCAGGCCCATCTTGATACCCAGAGGACCGGTATCCTGCACAGTACCTACCGGTACTTGCCAAGCGATCTTCTGAGTTTTCATGTCGATGGCCGTCAGCGTCCCGAAAGGCGGCGCCTGGCACGGAATACCTGCCACCGACAGGAAGCGGTTCTTGTTTACGGCATATGGCGTGCCTTTGAGCGGTACTGCGCCCATACCAGTGTTCAGCGCTTCGCCACCGGAGTTGGCAACAGCCTCTTTTTGCTGCGGCACCATCTGTATCCACAAGCCCAGACGCATATCGTTGACGAAGATAAAGCCGTGTACCGGATCAGTCGACAGACTGCCCCAGTTCATGCCGCCCAGTGAACCGGGGAAGCTGAGCGAAACATCGGTGCCCGGTGCGGTGTACAAACCTTCGTAACGCATTTTCTTGAACGAAATACGGCACAGCATCTGGTCGAATGGGGTTGCGCCCCACATGTCCGACTCAGTCAGGGTCTGCGCGCCAATCTGCGGCATGCCCACGGATTTTGGCTGAGTCAGCGAGTAAGGTTCATTCGGGATGTTCGATGCTTTTACCGGTACTTCTTCAACTTTGGTCAGAGGCTGGCCGGTGTGGCGATCAAGCACAAAGATCTGGCCAGCCTTGGTGCCAATCACCAGCGCGGGCACCTTGCTGCCGTCAGGCTTAGCGAAGTCGATCAAGCTTGGTTGCATCGGCAGGTCGAAGTCCCACAGATCATTGTGGACGGTCTGATAAACCCACTTTTCATCGCCGGTGGTGGCGTTAAGCGCCAATACGGATGCGCCGTACTTGTGATTCAGCGCCGTACGCTCCACACCGTAGATATCGGTGGACGAACTGCCCATCGGCAAAAACACAGTGTTCATCAGCGGGTCATAAGACATCGGCGCCCAGCTGTTAGGCGTGCTGCGAACATAGGTCTTGCCGTCAGACGGCGCTTGTTTGTCTTGCGGGTTGCCCGGGTCAAAAGCCCAGCGCATGGCGCCTGTGACCACGTCGAAACCACGGATGACGCCGCCAGGCATATCGGTCTGCACGTTATCGGCAACACGGCCGCCAACCACCACTGTGGTGCCCGCCATCAATGGCGCCGACGACAACTGGTAGTAGGAGTCAGGCACATTGCCAAGCCCGGCCTTGAGATCAACCTGGCCATTGGTGCCGAAGTCCTGGCAGAACTTGCCGGTGTCTGCGTCCACAGCAATCAGGCGCGCATCAATGGTGTTGGTCAGCAGGCGACGCTGGCACGCAGCGCCGGGAGCAACTGTCACAGCGGCGGCAGGAGTGCTGCCATCGGTTGGCTGGGTGACTGCGGCAGTGGCGTCAAAATAGGCCAGGCCACGGCAACGCTGCCAGACAGCCGACTTGGCATTGATGTTGTTTTTCCACAACTCTTTACCCGTGTCGGCATCCAGAGCGATGAGGTTGTTGTGCGGGGTACAGATAAATACCTTGTCACCCACTTGCAGCGGGGTCATCTGGTCTTCCGCGCCGTTACCATTACTGATGGCTACATCACCGGTCTGGTAGGTCCAGGCCGGAACCAGTTTGGAAACGTTGCTGCGGTTGATCTGGTCCAACGCTGCAAAGCGGCTGCCACCCTCGTCGTTACCGTAATGTGCCCAGTCTTTCTGGGCCTTGGCCGGATCGACCTTGGTCAGGCCAGGGCCGTCACCGGTAGGCGATACCGAAGCGTGAGGCTGAAACATTCCCCAGGCACCGGCAACGATGGCCACGGCCAGTACAGCACTCAGCCCGTAACCCCCGTTACCGCTCAGGCCATTGGCTTTGAGCAGTGTCGGGTAAACCAGCGCGACCACCAGGCTCAGCACGGCCAGGGCAAACAGGCGTGAAACCAGTGGCCAGAACACCAGCCCGGCATCCATCAGCGCCCAGATAATACTGGCTACCATCACTGCGGCGAACAGCCAGGCACCTGACAGGCGCTGTTTAAACAGCAACACGGAGGAGACGAGCATGCCAAGGCCCGCAAGCAGGAAATAAAGGCTGCCTCCGAGCGTGGCTAGATAACCGCCACCGGCTATAAACAGCAGTCCGAAGACCAGCACACCGAGAGCGGCGACCCAGATGGGCCAACGGCTTACAGCTGCCGTAGGTTGAGATTTAATCATGGTGCATGACCCTATTGATGCATGAACGGTTGGGGGAGGGCATTGCCTTTAACTGTAGCTGCTTGAAAAGCAGGCGCAGGCGTGACCGGAGTTTCTGCAGAGCGTCAAGACCCCGAGCAGGTCAGATCGACAGACCGGGAAATGTCCGAAACATCTTTGTACTAAATAGTTAGTTTTGAGACTTTAACAAAAACCCGGCCCTGCGACAAATTGTCAGTGCCGGGCGATTGGAGAGGGGGGCGGGCTTAGAAGGTCCAGTCCTGTGCCTGAACTAATTGACAGAACGGTCCGGCAAGGGTTGCGTTGTGATGAGCAACAATCTGCTCAGCCTTTAACTCGGGGGTATCTGAGCAGGTGTGGCCGTCAGCGATCAGCACGGCATCGAAGCCAAGGTCACGAGCAGCCCGGCAAGTGCTGTCGACGCAGTATTGGGTTTTCATCCCGGCAACCACCACACCGGTAGCGCCGCAAGCGCGTAACTGATCCGCCAACCCTGTCAGGCTAAAGGCATTGGGCCGGCGTTTTTCAAACACTACTTCGCCGCCTTGCAACCTCAATTCAGGGGCCAACATCGTCAACGGGCTGCCGGGTTCGATAGGGGAGCCAACAGGGCCGATATGGCGTGCAAGAAAAATCGCGGCACCGGCGCTGCGAGCCTTATCCATCAGGGCGTTCACGGTTTCCAGTAACTCTGGGCTGCGCCAAGGTTTGTCCGGGCCGTGAACAAGTCCAATCTGCATATCAAGAATCAACAGGGCGTACATGGGTGCATCTCCTTGCGTTTAAACCAGCGACACAAGGGCACAAAAAAAGGCCCTATCCATCGCTGGCGGGCCTTTGAAGTTCGTTTGCTATTGCTTCACGACACTTCGCACGCACCGCATTGTGCGGTCGTGGTGGTGGTCGTCGAGGTGTTGCAATAATCAGTCATGCATCGACACTAGCACGTTTAAATCCAGCCCAAAACCCAAAGCTAATTTTTTCAGAGTGCCTCGCATAGTTCTGTCAGTTGGCATTGCAACAGCTTGCCCGCGTGGCTGAGTCCGCTTTGACCGTAAAGAGCCAGAAATACCCCTTGAATGTCAGGCAGGCCACTGCCAGCTTTCAGCACCTTGTGATCCGGGCGGATCACCCGCTCTGGCAGCAAGCTGATTCCCAAGCCAGCAGCCACTGCAGCGCAGACACTGGCCAGGCTTGCACTCGAGTAATTGATGCGCCAGCGCCATCCTGCCATCTCCAGGTGATGAAGCATTTCATTGCGGTACAAACCGCCTACAGGAAAGGCAACGAGAGGCAATGGGTCGCGTCCCAAGGCCGGTAGTGAGCGGCTATCCACCCAACACATGGGTTCAGGCCAGGAAGCCAGGCAATCGACACCTTGTCCCATCTGTTTGACCAGTAGAAGGTCGAACTCGCCTTGGCGATACAGCCCCAGCAGCTCCGGGCCCAAACCGCTGGTGACTTCCAGGCGTACTCCGGGATGCTCTTGGCCAAACCGCGAGAGAATCGGCATCAAGCGTTCGGCAGCAAAGTCTTCGGGTACGCCTAGACGCAATACGCCCTCACTTTTCAAATTAAACAGCACCTCCAGGGCTTCTTCCTGAAGCACCAGAATGCGTCGAGCATAAGCGAGTAGGCGTTCGCCTTCTGGTGTGGCAATTACCCGGCGCTGTTCGCGGTTAAGCAGCTTGCAGCCAAGACTGTCTTCCAGGCGCCGTATCTGCTGGCTGACCGTGGACTGAGTGAGATGCAGGCGTTGGGCTGCCCGAGTGAAATTGGCGCAGTCCACTACAGCGATAAAGCTGCGTAACAGTACGGGATCGAACATCTGCAACTCCATGCATAAAGCCACTGAAAGGCATGCTTATATTTAATTTCAGAATACCTTAGGCGCTGACCATACTGGCTTTTCATAAAACTTATAAGAGGGCATGACATGGGCTCCTTGACACTCAAATACGGCCTATTGACGGCCGGGCTGCTTATGATCGGAGTGGTCATGGCCAGCGACAAGACACTGCTCGCTGCCGTGAAGGACGGTGAGCTGGGGAGGGTGCAGCAACTTATAGCGGAAGGTACAAACCTCAACGTCAAGACGATTGATGGCAGCAGTGCGTTACTGCTTGCAACGAGATCAAACCAGACAGAAATCGCCAAGGCATTAATCGAAGCCGGCGCCAACGTTAATCAGAAAAATCTGATCCAGGACAGCCCTTATCTGTTGGCAGGTGCAAGCGGACGCAATGAAATCCTGCAACTTGTCCTGTCCCATGGCGCTGATCTAAAGAGTACCAACCGCTATGGTGGCACCGCCTTGATCCCAGCGTGCGAGCGCGGCCATGTTGAAACAGTGCGCCTGTTGATCGCGGCGGGCGTTGATCTTGATTACAAAAACCGTCTGGGCTGGACTTGTTTGATGGAAGCCATCGTGCTTTCCGATGGAGGCCTGGCACATCAACAAATTGTGACCCAACTGATCGAGGCGGGCGCAGATCTGAACTTGCCCGATAGCAATGGTCTGAGCCCGCTGCAGCAAGCGCAAAAACGCGGTCAGAACACTATTGCACAATTGCTGCGCAATGCCGGCGCGCACTGATTTTCGTTCTGGAGTTCCTATGTATAACGATGAGCATTACCTGCAACGTGCAGTGGAATTGGCCGCCGACAACGTTGCCTCCGGCGGTCGACCTTTTGGTGCAGTACTGGTCAAAGACGGTCGGGTGATTGTGGAAGCGGTAAACACAATCCATATCAGCCAGGACCCTACCGCTCATGCAGAAATGCTAGCGATACGTGCGGCCTGTGAGCAGCTGGGTGCACGTCTGGATGGATGTGTTATCTACGCCAGTGGTCAGCCGTGTCCGATGTGCTTAGGCGCTATGTACCTGTGTGGTGTTTCAAGGGTGGTGTATGCCACCACGAACCAGCAGGGCGAGCCTTTCGGGCTGTCTACCGCCGCGATCTACCAGCAAATGGCTCTACCATTGTGCGACCAGCAGTTGCCGGTACAGTATCTTGCACAACCGGTCATGGTCGAAATCTACCGCGATTGGAAAGCTTTGAATGTGCCTGAATAGAGCCTCTGCACGCACTTTTGCCAATTGGGCGCTGCTGATTGTCATCGGGCTCAATATGCGCCCGATTCTCAGCTCCATTAGCCCGCTGTTACTGGAGATTCGCGCCGACACTCGCATGAGCTTTCAAAGCAGTGCTTGGTTGACCAGCTTGCCAGTGATTTGCATGGGCTTGGTGGCCTTGTACGGGATTGGCCTGCAAGCCCGTTTGGGAGAGCGCCGTGGAGTAGCTTTGGGCCTTACGATGATACTGGGCGCATGCCTCTGGCGTTTGTATGTATTGCAAGCCGAAGCCCTGATGGCCACAGCCTTGTTGGGCGGCGCTGGTGTTGCGCTGATTCAGGCTCTGGTTCCGGCGCTGATCAAACGCCAGTTCCAGCATCGTGTAGCGCTGGCTTTGGGCGTGTATAGCGCATCGCTTATGGCAGGCGGCGGTCTGGCGGCACTGCTTAGCCCGTTCATTGCCGGGCACTTCAGCCACTGGCAGGCTGGGCTGGGGATCTGGCTGGTCCCGGCGGCTGTGGCACTGGTGGCGTGGTGGTTGCTGCCCCTTGCCGGTACTGCCCTGAGTATGGGCGGGCCGTCCAAGCTCCCGTGGTTTAACCGTCGGGCGTGGTTGTTGGCGGTGTATTTTGGCCTGGTCAATTGTGGCTACATGAGCATGGTTGCCTGGCTACCCGCTTATTATTTGCAAATGGACTGGAGCGCAACACAAAGCGGCTCGCTTCTGGCTTTTATGACTGTATTCCAGGTAATAGGCGCACTTGTGATGCCTACGCTGGCACATCGCAGTACAGACAGACGCCCGCTATTGTCGATCAGCCTTAGCGCGCAGGCGCTGGGTTTTGTCGGCCTGGTGATGTGGCCGCTTGATTCGCCACACCTGTGGGTGGCATTGATCGGCTTCGGCCTGGGTGCCTGTTTTGCCCTGAGCATGATTCTGATTCTCGACCATTCGCGCAAATCGTCCGAAGTAGGGCGCCTTGCCGGCTTTGTGCAAGGGGTGGGGTTCCTCATCAATGCTGTGTCGCCATGGATGACCGGCTGGCTTCGAGAGCTCACGGGTAGCTTCGTCAGTGCTTGGTGGGTACTGGTTGTAGCGGTTGTGTCGATGCTGGTATTAACCCGTAACTTCAACCCTGCCACTAACAGTCAGGCGTTAATTACATCGGGGAGGGCGTCAAGAATTTAAACATCATTGAGCCGCGCAAAACTCGAACTGGCTTCACGGCGAAAGAGTTAAGATTCACCCCTAGTTATAACTATACTAAATAGTTCTTTAGTTTAGTTATCGTTTTTTCGCATATAAACCAGCTATTGGTTGGGATGAAAGTCACTCGAGCGCAGTAGGATTTATACCTAGTATTTAGCTGTAATTTCACTCGAGAACGCGGGAAAGGTATTCCGCGTCTCGTCGGTTTTTGCCGACTTTTATCCTGGTGTAATCACGCAATACTGCGATCGACAGTTGCCGAGTCCAATCCAACAAGGGCCTGAAAGGTAGGCTGGCAACCACCATCAATTTCAGCTCAAGAGCTTTTTATATGAAACCAGCCGTACAATTAATCATTGTATTTGTACTTACTCTGGCCTTTTCACAGACAGCCAATGCCTGCGTTAGCATGGGCCAACATACCTGTAAAAATGATTGCTCGTCATGGAATGGCATCATCTATGAAGCCTGTATTTGGGGGGCGACACTTCAAAAATGATCGCGAGCCCCGGTGCAGTAACGGATCGACTTTGACCATGCACAGCAATCAGCGCCACTGATTGCGGCCAACATCTACCGGAGCACAAGATGTTGGCCATCCCTCAAAAAGTTCTGCTCGACAACCACTGCATCAGGTATTCGGCATGGCCGGTTTGCGAGTCAATCTGTTCCTTGATCAGCACAAAGCCTTGCGACTGATAAAAGGCAATACTGGGCGCATTCTCCTTATAAACCGTCAGGTTCAACTCATTGCGCAATGTTTTCGCATGTCCGAGCAACTGTTTGCCCAGGCCAGTGCCTTGAACGTCAGGGTCTACAAACACTGCAGCCAGTTGATCACCCAGCAAGCTACAAAAACCCAGAACCCTGGACTTGTCTTGGATGACAAACGTTTCTGATGCCGGGATGTAAACGTCACGCATCGTCGCAACATGGGATTGCCAGAACGAAGCGTCAATAAATCCATGTGCCTTGATCGATGCGCTCAGCCAGATATCCAGAACGCGTTCCATGTCGTCATGTTCGAATTGTCTAATCATGTGTCATTCCATTGTGGTGTTGGCAGACAAGCTCAATGCAAAGCCTGCAATTATGCAGAAAAGCGATGGGCATGCAAAAAACCGAACAGAGCGCGCAGAATGTTCGTAGCAGATCGTGTCAGGGCATTGTTGTAGGCACCGAAATACGGGGATCGCTCCAGAGTGGGATTGCCAGCCTTGAAATGTGAGAGACACTGGCCCTAATAGGCGCATGCGTAATTACGCATAATGTATATTATGTTAAATTCAGTATTATGTTAGAGCAGATCAAGATTGTTCATTTTCACCATTCTGTGTCGGTTTTTTCATGAACCTGTGTCGAGTGGAATATCAACGGCTTAGCCAACAATGCCTCGCCTCGCCTTGACCTCGGCACTCATTCATCAGTGTCGCCCGATAATGCATTCTGCCAGCGTCTACAATGTTCGTAACTCGTTCAATGATCTTACGATGCTGGTGTCCGCATGATGTCACCGTTTGTCCCTTTTCCGATATTTTGCCCGTACGCTCAGTGGCGACCCTCTGGTTTGGTTCAGTTTCCGGAGAATAACGAGTTGCTAGCTCGGCTTGCAGCTGTAGATGAGTCTTGCTTTCCACTCATTAGCTTATGGTACTGCCAGCGTTACCTGGCTTGGATCGCCCACAGCTGGCCTCCAGAGCAAGCCAATGAGGCTTATTACTTCGAGACCATACATCTCGAGCGTCTTCTCAATTGGTGCTTCTCCGAAGGTTTGTCACTATTGAGTCTGCGGGCTCGGGATCTGCACCGTTATGGGGAGTTCTTTAGCTCTCCCAGCGCTGATTGGTGCGCTCCTACAGTGAGCTTGAAATTCCTGCCGAACCCATTGAAGCCCTACGAAAGCTGGATGGTAAACCCTGCTTGGCGTCCATTTTTGTCAACGCCTCGTGATGCTTCATGTCAGTTTGGCATGGCACAAGTCGTGATCAATAGGTTCATTGATTTCTATCGCCGGGAGGTTTGTAAACCAGGGTTAAGTCCAGTCCTCAGGGGGTTCCATAAGAAAAAAGCTGTTAAGAATTTCCATAAATTGACTGAGTATGAAATGGACTGGTATATGGCGAGTCTTGGGGCGTTGTCTCATGGTGAGATGTATAAACAAAGTACTCTGGTGTATTTTGCGCTTGCTAGGTGGTCTCGGCAGTCAAGACGCAGGCTGATGGGGAATTCAAGCAATCCAGGGCTATTGAATCAATTTTATAAGGGCGCGCATGGGGCATGGGTAGAGACGCTCCCAGGAGGTGGAATTAGGGCTTTGAATGAGCAGTTCACATTCATTTTTGAGAGCTATTTGAAGCACTTAGAGCTCGATCCCGATCAACCCCTTCCACTTGCTAAGCTATTCGAGTCCTCCCCTGAAGGAAAATTTGCGCGAAAGTGTAGGGATCAGTTGGTGCAGATGGCTCAAGGCTCAGATGAGCCGCAGATAAGGATTGCTGCCGCGAAGTTTCAAAATCTTACGTTTTCAAGCCTGCGTAAATCTTCCACTCTGTAGCTGCGTGATTTCGCTAATACGAGCAGCTGTGCGCAATGGAGGCTGGACGAGGCTAGTTTGAATTCTCTCGTTCAAGAACTCTCTGATGCCTTATCCCATGAGTAGTGTACGACGCGCGAAAATCGGCACCCCGCGCGTAAAAAAAAGACTCCTAGATGACCCCAAATTCGGCTTGTCGCTTCATACGACTTGCCCAGGCTGCCTACTAGCTAAGCAATTTATTCATGAAGATTGTCCTCTGGGGTATGACTCTTCAGGTCAACCAGAACGTACCTCCCTCACCCTCCTCCCAGTAGTGGCCACCGCCCTGGCGTCTGGTGTGGCGTCATTCCGAGACACTACCCATCATACCCATTTATCATTGCAACGTTAGCTCCGTTCGCACTCCTGCTATTCGGACACTGAATGTCTGTCGTAATAGGACGGGCATTCGCACACAACTCTCCGGAAACGCGTAATCTTCAGTCCACTCATTAATGGACAGCTTGAATGCACAAACGCTTGGCAGCAAAGAATTACCAGCCTCTAGCCGATGATCGCCATGCTTGGCTCAAGGTAGTCGAGACGCTTGTCAGCTCTGGGGATCATCCTGACCAACTGCAGAATGCATTCGATTGCCTCGTAGACTCGGCAGGTGATGCGCAGGATGTCGCGCTCTTAGGGCGAGCGACTGAGCTGGCAAGCGAGGTCGTGGCGCTCTGCGAACGTACTGCAGGGTGCCTTGTTTTGTATTCCTGTGCCAACGCCTGGGCTCACTTGTATGTCATCGAATATCAAGAAGACCAGGCAACCATTGTCAACCATCCCGCCCTGCTGAACGAGCTGTATTTCCTGCGTGCAGCCATTCAACATGAGGGTTTCACGGCCATACCGGCTGACCGTCGTGCCAAGATTCACTGCAACCTTGGGAACGCCCTGAGCGCCTGCGGCCGCTGGATAGAAGCTTTGTCTGAGTGGCGCAGAGCTTTGGTGGAGCAGCCCATACTTGGGATGGCACTCGGTAACCAAGGGATAGGTCTCGTGCGCTATGGCGGCGCGCTGTACGACCCTGGGCATACCCATTGGTTTTTTGTTCACGCGCGCCGGCATTTAGAGTCTGCCATCGAAGGTGGAGTGGGCCGTGACGGAGCAACCACAAATGAAGCTATTCAGGCATTCAAGTGGTACCAGGTGAGACTCGCTGAAGAGGTCGACCAGGAGGATGACACTGAGCTGTTCGACCACAATCTTGGCAAGTCCAAAGCGGAGCGTGAGTATCGTCAGTGGTGCCTGGACAACCAGTTGTTCCTGAACCCCATGAACGATCTAGGCGCCCTCCCCGTCGCGGCCTATGACACGCTGCGCCTGCCTAACCACAATGCCGAGGTGGGCATTACCTACTTGGCCTTTTTTAATCAGATGAAGCAGGAGTATGCCTACGCCCGCCACTCTCTGTTTCAGGGCGAGCAGGCCCGCTCAGTCCATTACGCTGACAAAGAAGTCGCACTGGCTTTCAACTGTGACTATGCCCTGTATTCGATAGGGCTGGAGCAGATCAAGACCGCGTTCCGTAATGCCTATTCGCTGCTGGATAAGGTGGCGTATTTCGTCAACGGCTATTGGCAACTGGGAATCCCTGAGCGAAGCGTGAGCTTCCGAACGCTTTGGTTCGAACCACGCAAAAAAGGAGGCCCAACGCAGGAATGGACTGTTCGGCGAGAGTTTATATCAACCCACAACTCGCCGCTTCGAGCGCTCTATTGGGTATCCCAAGACATCTACTCCGAAGTACTCAGGAGCGTCGCAACTCCTGATGCGAAGGCCCTGGATGAATTGAGAAACCATCTTGAACACAAACATGCCAAGGTCGTAGATGCGTTCCATTGGATTGCTGGTGCGTCGGAGCGCCATGCAGACCAGCTAGCCTTTGTTATCGAGAGGGAGGATCTCGTTGCGAAGACCCACCTGATCATACGGTTATGCCGAGCCGCTTTGGTTTACCTCTGCTTGGCCATGCATCATGTGGAGTCGCAGACCAGGTCGGAAGACGGATACCTTGTTGCAGGGCTTCCCGTGGAAGACTACCCGGATGACCTGAAGATCTAACCCTGGTGAAACTGGCCTCCCTAAGGCCAGCGCACCAACTCCAGCTCTTTGATTCGAATGGCCATGGCCGAATCCGTAACCCCAAACTGTGGGCCAGTGACACCAGGTTTCGGTTGTTGAATTGAGTGCACCGCGCAAGCCCCAACTCCCGCTCACCGGAGTCCTTCGAGGCATAGAGCAGCCGATCAGGATTGATGGGGTCGAGGTCAAAGGCGATCATGTTGCTGAAGAGCAATTGCCGGCTCTGCAAAGTCCTGCAGAGCCCTGTAAACCTCCAATCCAGCAATCATCGAGCCTATGGGGCCCATACCGGTAGCTTCGATTCCCCGGGCTTGTCGACGACGATCGCAAGACTCTGCCGGGCCCGGGTTACGGCTACGTAGAATGCCGCCGCGGCCGTAGCTTCTAGATGCGCTCCCTTCTTGATAAAACTCTCAATATTAGTAGTGGGTGCAAGCAATACCCGCTCGAATGTCGCTCCCTTTACCCCTTTGAAATTCTGGAAATCCAGATCGAGATGCTTTGCCGAGTTCACGGAATGTCTCAGGCACTGTGGCCTATAACGGCCGACGTATTCCTCGACATGCTGCGTGTGGAGAAGGAATACACCGTCATGCTCTGTAGCGTCGAAATTCTCCGAGGTGGTATCTGGGAACCCCCAGGTTGCGTCGAATATGGTATCGGAAAAAGTAGCAATCTCTGTCCTGCACCTGTAGGTCGTGGTCGCATAGGTGATGGTTAGTAAGCCTTCCGCTTCGCGATCCCTGAACCACTCCAGCGACGCGGCATAGCCAAATTTCTTGTTCTTCTGGCCTCGAGGATTTGTAGACAAAACCGCCTGCCTGACATCTCCCACCATGCGCACATCAATTTTCGAGCCCAGAAGCACCTCCAAAATTTCCCAGTCGTAGCTGGCGAGATCCTGGACTTCATCGATCAATATTTTATCGTAGATGCACTCCAACCTGCGTAGAAGCGTCGGTGTCGCTTCCATCAACTCAAACGCGAGCTTCCCCAATTCGCATCCGTAGACCCGGTCACCCGAGTCCATGAACCTACTTCTACCCGTGGCAAACTTGAAGGGTCTGCCTTCAAAGTCAAAGCCCTTGACCCGATCCTTAGGGAATTTGAACCGTAGGAATGGTTGTGCGAAATGACGAAGCAGAAAGGTGTACCAACCCATGACTTCCATGGTGTTGCTGTCGCCTGCCTGGCTTGCCAAGCGCGATCGAATCTCTTGCTGGTTCGTTTGCGTGAAGGTCAACACTGCAATCTTTCGATCAGTCGCTTCGCGGCAGTAATCAACGAGCCCTTGAGTTTTCCTGCCCCCGGCGACTGCAAGCGTCAAATGGTTAGGCATTTTGGATGAACTCCGCCGCTTCCTTCATATAATTCGGGGCGGACAGAGCTTTCGGGGACTCGGCGATAAGTAAAGCACCCTCAGTCTTTTCGCGAGTCATCCAGGTCACCAAGTCTGCCTTCGGCGTGATTCCGAGCACCTCTCTGAGATGACTTTCACCATTCGCTGTAATCAGCTGCGGTTCGAGGGTACGGCCATCACTCACCTGGCCGATGAAGAGTTCGCGTTTCGTGCCGTCCAGCCATTTCTCGACCGACACCCGAAGATCGGTAGGCTCAATTCCGTCGTTGTCTCGCATCACCGCGACCGGTTTATCGACGGCAGCACACAATTCAAGACAGCGGGCCAGCGCAAGCCCCCGCATGCTGATGATATCGATGCCGGCAGCCATAGGTGTTAACCCATGCACGTCGTGAAACACCCTTTCGAAAATGATTTCGTCAGACGGCCCCTCCACCAGGACAACCTTTTTAGCCAGCACGAGACGGAGCGTGTCGTATCCAGGAAGGCGCTGAAAGTACCGGACAGTTCCGGGATCAAGAGCCGTAATCTTCGACGCGTAATTTCTATTCAGAAGGTGCAGCGCGTTCAGGCCAAGGCGATTGAGCACATACGTGCTGTGCGTGGACACAAACAGTTGTTGGTCGTCAGAAGCTAGCTTTTCAACGCGGTCTAGCAGAGTGGTAAGACTGGTGTGTGACAGGTGATTCTCGGGCTCTTCGATCATGACGATCTTCACTTTGGCCGAGTGACGCTTCATCGCGAGCGATATCTTGATCGCAGCTTGCTGACCCTGGCCTGCCATCGAGAAGGGAACATTGTCTACATGAGGGGTAATGACGCTTTCCCAGGACGTGCGCGACGTCTGATCCATAGCCAATGCCATAGGCTCCGCCAGCAATGATGCACCCAGTGTCGAGAACCGTGTATTGACTGTCGCCAGCGCACCATCGGTCATTGAGGCTTTGACAGTACGAAAGCCCAACGAGATTTCAGCCTTCTCAGTGGTCTCCAGGTGGTCGCTCAGGATCTGGCGCAGGTGGTAGTCCACACCCGCTGAGGATTTGACTGTCCTGGAATCGATTGTTGCCACCGACAGCACCCGCGGACGCTTGGTAAGCTCCCGATCAGCGAACGACCGCCATTCGCACGTGTAGTACTCAACGGGCAGCAGGGCATTGGGTGTCTTGAGCCAGTCATCCAGCATGTCCTGGTACTCTTCGTTGGGGTAGATCCTCAAGAAGACTCCCGGGCAGGCATTGGTTGGGACGGCGGTGTTCACGGCACCACAAAGCACCTGCAATTCATCGTCATCGCGCAGGTAAAGTTCTATCAGGATTTCGGGCAATGCGGGCTTTTTGCCGGCAGCTCGCTCCGCTAGAAACTCCTTGACGAGCTCGGTGTTGAACCAGTGCGGGTTCAATTCTTCAAGGACGCTGCGGCCGCCGATCCGACCGTTCAGGGCCAGCGAAACCGCTTCCATCAAGGTGGACTTACCCGCGTCGTTACCCCCAACCAAAATGTTCATTTTCGGGTTCGGAAGAAGGTTGAAATCCTTGTAGATGCGGTACCCACGGATGTGAATTCTGGTGATCATGAGTCGTCATTCCCTTGGCGAATAATGCGAGTTTATTAATGGGTGCCCACGATGCTATAGGCGAATCTTTGTACTTGTCGATCTCCTCACTGCACCGTGTCGCACCACTCTGCTCCACCGGGCATCGATCGTCACGGTTCTTGGAAAGCAAATGACGTTGGCAATTATCGAATCCCGTAGTGACGTGTTCCTTCTGACCAGGGCTCGTGGTGAACTGGATCGGATTTATAAGTGAAGCTCACGCCCTGAATTTTATGGATTGCGATGCCATTTCGGGTGAGCCGAAGACTGGGCTCGGGCTCGGGCTCGGGCGCGTGCACGTACCCCATGAAAGACTCGGCTGAGACCTTCTCGACCATGCCCAAGGAAAATAGGGGATCTCCTGCTTCGGCTTCGAGGTTACGCCAGAAGCGGAAATACTCATCAGTAGTAAGTGCATACCCCTCGCGAGAAAATAGATCTTCTGGAAGCCCGGCCTTTCGCAGTACATGACTCGGTTGAAAGCCCATATCTTTCAGTAAAACCTGCCAACCGAAGTCAAAGTAAAATGATTGATTACGTGTCATCGAATCTCCATCCCAGCTCAAGCTTCGAGTTGATCTCTGATTATCAAAAAGATAAGTGTAGGGGGTTTGAACTTCAGCAAGAACGCAAAGTGCGCCATATCTACAGCAATCTGCGCCAGCACCGAAATTTTTTGCTCTCGCCAAAAACCTTGTCCAGCCAGATAGATTTGGGTTCACACGGCCTACCGACGCAGTGTGCGAGTGAGATTACCGAGCTGTTGCCGCACAGGTGGGCGCCCGTTTAATCACGAAAGGTGTGTTGGGCAGACGCTTACGATCCACCTGAGCGCGCGTTAGCTGGGTGCACACTCCCGAACTCTTCGGGACACCGTAGTTCGTTGCTAACCGCAACTACAAAAGGTAATTGATGAGCACCCCTCATGACCCCTTGCAGATTTACCCGTCTAGTCCGAAGTCGTTAGCACGCTTACTGTTCTCCAACGCTATATTCAGGAGAACGAAATGCACAAGCGCACACTCGGCAACAGCTCACTTGAAGTATCAGTACTCGGTTTCGGCTGCATGGGCTTGAGCCATGGATACGGCCCGGCGACGGACACACAGCAAGCGATCTCGCTGATCCGCTCGGCGGTGGATAAAGGCGTCACTTTCTTCGATACCGCCGAGGTTTACGGGCCTTACCTGAACGAGCAAGTGGTGGGTGAAGCATTGGCACCGGTTCGCGATGAAGTGGTGATCGCCACCAAGTTCGGCTTTACCTTCGGTGACGACAATAAGCAGCAAATTCTCAACAGCCGCCCCGAGCACATACGTGTAGCCGTCGAGGGTTCGTTGCGTCGATTGAAGACCGATTACATCGATTTGCTGTACCAGCATCGGGTTGACCCAAACGTGCCCATCGAGGACGTCGCCGGTGTGGTAAAGGATCTAATTGGTGAAGGCAAGGTCAAGCACTTCGGTCTGTCAGAGGCAAGTGCGCAAACCATTCGTCGCGCCCATGCGGTACAACAGGTCACAGCGCTGCAAAGCGAATACTCGCTGTGGTGGCGCGAGCCTGAGAAGGAGATCTTGCCGACGCTTTGGGAATTGGGTATTGGCTTCGTCCCGTTCAGCCCGCTAGGTAAGGGTTTTCTCACCGGCACCGTATCGGCAGAGGCCACTTACGGAAGTGACGATTTCCGCAGCATTGTCCCGCGCTTCAGCCAGTCGGCGCTGCAAGCCAACCAAGGTCTGGTGGTGTTGATCCGGAAAATCGCTGCACAGAAACAAGCCACCCCAGCGCAGATAGCACTGGCCTGGCTACTGGCGCAGACGCCATGGATTGTGCCGATTCCGGGAACGACCAAACTGCATCGCCTGGAAGAAAATCTCGGCGGCGCGGACATCACGCTCGATGCGGGCGACCTCAAAGCGATTGATGTTGCACTGGCGCAGATCCGCATCGAAGGCGAGCGTTATCCCGAATCACTCAAGGAACGCGTCGGGCGATGAGCAACGATCACGACCCGCTGCGGCGTACGGTCATCGCCGCACTTGCGAGTGCGCCGCTACTGTCGCTTGCTGACACGCAAACCACCAGTGAAGCACCGCGTTCAGGCTCTCGAATTCTGGTTGCGTACTTTTCTCGCTCTGGCAATACACACGTGGTCGCCGGGCTGATTCAACGCGGCCTTGGTGCCGACCTCTTCGAAATTCGCCCGGCCCACGCCTACCCCGAGGATTATCTGCAGACCGTGGAATAGGCGCGTCAGGAGCGTGACAAAGGCTTCGAACCCGAGCTGCAAAGCAAGATTCGCGCCCTCAACGAGTACGACACGATTTATCTCGGCTTTCCGATCTGGGGTGAAACTGCGCCGCCAATCATCCGTGCTTTTTTGAGTGCTCACGACCTGACCGGCAAGATCCTCATCCCCTTCAACACCCACGGCGGTTATGGCTTGGGCAACAGCCGCAGCGTGCTAGTAAAACACGCACCGAAGGCTAAGGTATTGGAAGGTTTTGTGATGGAAGGTGAGCAGGAACGCAAGACCATGGAGCGCGTGAACGGTTGGTTGAGCGATCACCCCATCACGCGTTAATCGAATTCGTTACGGAGTGACATTATGAAAACCCGCACGCTGGGCAACGGCCTTGAAGTTTCCGCACTGGGCTTGGGCTGCATGAGCATGACCTCGGCCTACGGGCCTGCCGCCGACAAAGCCACCATGATCAAGTTGATTCGTTCGGCCCATGAGCAAGGCGTCACCCTATTCGACACCGCCGAGGCGTATGGCCCTTTCGCCAATGAAGAGCTGCTGGGTGAAGCCTTACAGCCGATCCGCGAAAAAGTGGTGATCGCCACAAAGTTCGGCTTCGATATTGACTTGATCACTGGCGCACGTGGCGGCGGCACCAACAGCCGCCCAGAACACATACGCGCTGTGGCAGAGGCATCGTTGAAGCGTTTACGTACTGAGTGCATCGACCTGTTTTATCAGCACCGCGTTGATCCGCAGGTGCCGATTGAAGACGTGGCCGGCGCCGTTAAGGATTTGATCGCCGAGGGAAAGGTCAAGCATTTCGGTCTATCCGAGGCGGGCGTCCAAACTATTCGCCGGGCACATGCAGTGCAGCCAGTGACGGCGGTGCAGAGCGAATATTCGCTGTTCTGGCGTGGCCCGGAACAGGAACTCCTTGGCGCACTGGAGGAACTGGGTATTGGCTTCGTTCCGTTCAGTCCACTTGGCGCAGGCTTCCTCACAGGGCAGATCGATCAGAACACCCAATTTGACGCCAGCGACTTCCGCAATTTTGTCCCCCGTTTTTCTCCTGAGGCGCGTAAGGCCAACTTGGCGTTGGTCGATGTGGTGAAAGCCGTCGCGCAACGCAAAAACGCCACGCTGGCGCAAGTGGCACTCGCATGGTTGCTAGCGCAAAAACCGTGGATTGTGCCCATCCCTGGCACGACCAAACAACATCGGCTGGAAGAGAATCTTGGCGCAGTTGAACTGCAACTGACGGATGACAACCTGCGCGTGATCAACGAGCAGATCGCCCAGATTCAAGTGCACGGTGAACGCTTGCCGGAATCGGCGCTGAAGATGACCGGACTCTGAGTCTGCCCTACGCGGCTCCGTGTACGGAGCCGCTTCATTGCCTGACCGGAATTGATCCAATGAACCGATTAATCGCACCACTCGTTGCTTTTTCACTTATGACGGCAAAGTCGCAGGCAGCCAGTGAAATCCGCATAACCCCGAACGACTCGCAGCCTTCGATTAGAGGCGCGGCGGAAACCTTTACGGGCACGGTGCGCGTTGATGGCCTGTTCAAGGGAGAACTGCCAGCACGCATCGGCGGTGGCACGGTAACCTTCGAACCCGGCGCACGAACTGCGTGGCATACCCATCCACTCGGGCAAACGCTGATCGTCACAGCGGGTGTCGGCTACGTGCAGCAAGAAGGTAGCCCGCGTCAGGAAATTCGTCCGGGAGACATTGTCTGGATTCCGCCAAATACCCGCCACTGGCATGGCGCCACGGCCAGCAACGGCATGACCCACATCGCCATCGCTGAAGCCGAGGACGGCAAGACCGTCACCTGGGCGGAGCAGGTCTCTGAGGCGCAATACTCTGGTAAATGAAGTTACGGAATGTGTCGAAGCTGCTTGTCCGGCACCCACGCCGCAAACAGTCATCCGACCGCTAGGCCCCGCACCAGCGAGGTCGCGCCGGGATTTCGGCGATTATCGCAACGAGCACTCATGAGTTCTGCTCAGGAGTCCTTGCGCAATACCGGGGTTAATCTCCCCAACCATCCTCCGTACGATCCAGCAACACCGCAACGACTCGCAATGGATAGAGCCTCATGATGACCAGTGACGCAAGCAAGACCACTGCCCTCTCCGCACTGTTGATGCTCTGTTTAAGCGCTGGTGCGATGTTCAGCGTGACCACTCAAGCAGCCGAGGCATCGCAAACCGTGACGATCTCACCCGCCAGCTCAGAATCACTGTCGACCCGACAGCAAGCGATTCCCCTAATTGCCGCGTTTATGGCGACTAGCGACATGCCTAGCCTCAACGCAGCCCTCAACCAAGGACTCGATGCGGGCCTGAGCGTCAGCGAAGCTCGGGAAATTCTCGTACAGCTCTACGCCTACGTCGGTTTCCCGCGGAGCCTTAATGCCTTAAACGAGCTGATGACTGTGGTGCAGGCACGCAAACAACGCGGCATTGCAGATGCGCTGGGACGCGAACCAAGCCGGGCGATTCCGGTCGGGGCTGAGTTGTTGGCGGCGGGTACGGCGAATCAAACCAAGATCTCCGGCGCCCCGGTCAAAGGAACGGTGTTCGAATTCGCGCCAGTGATCAACCAGTTCCTGCAATCCCACCTGTTCGGCGACATCTTCGAGCGCGACAACCTCGATTGGCAAAGCCGCGAACTGGCGACTGTCGGAGCGCTAGCGGCAACACCGGGAGTGGAATCGCAACTCCGCTCGCACATGCTGGCGAGCCTTCGTGTCGGACTCAGCGCAGCGCAGTTGCGTCAAGTGACCGATTTATTGAAAAAGCACGGTGATGCCCAGACCGCCGAGCGTGCGGGTACAGCGCTGGCTCAAGCCCTCGCAGCTTCGAGGAAATGAAATGACCGCTAAAAAATTGTTGGGTGCCACACTCCTTAGCCTTTTGGCAGCTTGCGCAAGCCAACCCGATAGTTCCGGCCCACTGATAATAGAAAAACAAGGCAGCTTCGCCGCTGGCGGAACGATGACGACTGCACCAGGTACGTTCAACCCGCGCAAACCAATGACGCCCGACGGCCAGACCTATCACGGTGACCACGCCTACGCTTTCTACCAAATCCCGGTCGATGCGCGAAAACTGCCCATCGTCATGTGGCACGGCGCGGGTCAGTTCTCCAAAACCTGGGAGACCACCGCCGATGGCCGCGAAGGTTTTCAGAATATTTTTCTGCGGCGTCACTACAGCGTTTATCTTATCGATCAGCCACGGCGTGGTGATGCCGGGCGCAGCATAGTCGAGACCACAATCAAGCCGACGCCGGACGAACAACTGTGGTTCAACCAGTTCCGCATTGGCCTGTGGCCCAACTACTTCAACGGCGTGCAAGTGGCACAGGATGCCCAGACCCGCGAGCAGTTTTTCCGGGCAATGACGCCGAACACCGGGCCGTTCGAAATGGGCGTCGTCTCTGATGGCGTCTCGGCGCTATTCGACAAAATCGGCCCGGGAATCTTGTTCACCCATTCGCAAGGTGGCGGGCCGGGCTGGTTGACGGCGATCAAGAACGACAAGGTTAAGGCTATCGTGGCATTCGAGCCTGGTAGCAGCTTCGTGTTTGCCGAAGGTGAAGTACCTGCGCCGATTCCCAGCGCATTTGACACGGTGCAAGGCGCGGCTGTGCCGATGGAGCAATTCATGGCGCTCACGCGAATCCCGATTCTTATCATTTACGGCGACAACATCCCCGATCAGGCCATCGATCTGCCTGCCCAGGACAGTTGGCGCGCTCGCCTTAAGATGGCCCGGCTATGGCGCGACGCGGTCAATCAGCACGGTGGCGATGTACGACTGATCCACTTGCCCGAGACAGGCATCAACGGCAATACCCACTTCCCCATGTCGGATCTGAACAACGTGCAGATCGCTGATCTGGTGTCGCAATTCCTCAAAGAAAAACAGCTGGACTGATCCGCCCGTCCTTTCGACTGCCTCCCTTTTGATTGCTCAGGAGTTTCACGTGAAAAACACTCTCAAAGCCACGCTCATGTCGGCATTGGTCGGTCTATCTGCCGGTGAAGCCTTGGCCGCCGACTACAAAAAGAACCCGTTCACGCTGGCCTATGACGGCGCGATCACCAAGAACGAACCGGGCAAGGTCAATATCCACCCAGTCAGCTACAAGCTCAATGGTCTAGACATCGCCGCCAACGTTTACACCCCGGCCAATTACGATGCGAAGAAGACTTACCCGACCGTGGTCGTCGCGCACCCCAATGGTGGTGTGAAAGAACAAGTCGCCGGCCTGTACGCCCAGCGTCTGGCCGAACAGGGCTACATCACCATTACCGCCGACGCGGCATACCAGGGCGCCAGCGATGGTCAACCGCGTAGCATCGATAAACCCTCGTATCGCATTGAAGACATCCACGGCATGGCCGATTTCATCAGCCAGTTTGCCGGCGTTGATGACAACCGCCTGGGTCTGCTCGGTATTTGTGGTGGGGGCGGTTACTCATTAGCTGCGGCGCAAACCGACAAACGCTTCAAATCGCTGGCGACAGTGAGCATGTTCAACTCGGGCCTGGTGCGTCGCAACGGCTATAACGACTCGCAAAAAGATAGCATTCAACAACGTCTGCAGCAGGCGTCGGCGGCACGTGCGCAAGAAGCAGCCGGTGGTGCGGTTCTGTATTCCGGTGATGCCAACCTTACTAATGAACAGATTGCCAAGCTGCCCTTCGAGCTTTATCGCCAAGGCTACGAATACTACTGGAAGACCCACGCACACCCGAACTCGACCTTCAAATACACCACCAGCAGTCTGCTGGATCTGATGCGTTTCGACGCCACCGACCATATCGAAATGATCAACCAACCGTTGTTGATGATTGCTGGCAGCAAGGCCGACAGCCTGTATATGACCCAGGATGCGCTCCCCAAAGCTACTGGCACCAAGGACAAGGAAATGTTCATCCTCGACGGCGCCACGCATATTGAAACCTATTGGGTGCCTCGCTATGTCGACGCCGCAATTGGGAAACTGACGGCGTTTTACGCTCGCACCCTGTATTGAGTTCTCTGAGGGTCGCGCATCCGTGCGCAACCTGCTTTCATGGAATGATCACGCGTCCCTCATGAGAGGCTCTCATCAATGTCCCGCGCTAATCTCAATGATCTGCAAGCTTTCGTGGCCATCACCCGCGCGGGCAGTTTCACCCGTGCCGCTGCACAGTTGGGCGTCTCGCAGTCGGCATTAAGTCACACCATGCGTGCACTGGAGAGCCGGCTCGGGGTACGCCTTTTGACGCGCACCACCCGCAGCGTTTCACCAACCGAGGCAGGTCAGCGGCTTTATCAATCGATGGCGCCGCGCTTTGACGAGATCGAATTGGAACTGGCCGCCGTAAGCGAGTTTCGCGTCACTCCTGCCGGCAATGTTCGCATCCAGGCGTCCGAGCATGCTGCGAACAATATTCTCTGGCCAAAGTTGTTGAAAGTGCTGCCCGACTACCCAGATATCAAGGTCGAAATCACCGTCGATTACGCTCTATCCGACATCGTCGCGCAGCGGTATGACGCGGGTGTGCGCCTGGGCGAACAGGTAGCCAAGGACATGATTGCCGTACCGATTGGCCCATCGTTGCGAATCGCAGTGGTGGGCTCGCCTGAATATTTCAAAGGGCAGCAAATCCCCATGGAGCCGGCGGATCTGGCCGCGCACAACTGCATTAATCTGCGTCTCCCCACTCATGGGAGCCTCATGCAGTGGGATTTCGAGAAGAACGGTCACGAACTCAAGGCACGCGTAGAAGGGCAATGGACATTCAACAGCAGCGTGCCAATTTTGCGTGCGGCTGTTGCGGGGTGTGGTTTGGCGTTTCTTCCAGAGGACATGGTGGCCAACGAACTAGCGGAGGGCAGTCTCGTGCGGGTTCTGGAAGATTGGTGCCAGCCGTTCGCGGGCTACCATCTTTACTATCCGAATCGACGAGAGCATTCATCCGCATTTGGCGTTGTAGTTGACGCATTAGTTTATAAACAATGAGCGATGGGCAGGGGTTGCCTAATTGTGGCGTGCCCCTACAGCGCAAGCGGAGCGCGCCGGCCCCCGATGGGCCAAAGGCTTGAGAATGAAAGCCCGTAGGGCCAAAACTTGACGTAGTCAGGGTTTGGTTTCACGCCAGCCGCACCCCGAAGGGGGTAAGCCCAAAGCAGAAGTAATATGAACCGTCCACGAACTACGCGCCTCGCAGATGGTTTAGCCAGTTTGACGCTGGAGTAGAGACTTTTGTGCACCGCTTTGGTCGTTAAGCCCGTCACTTAAAGACCTTGTACCTTTCTACATCTCCATGCGAGAACAACAAATTTCCTGCTTGGGTGGATCAGGCTCATCAAGCTCAAGACATGGTGTTCCTGCGAGCTTAGTATGTGATGGTCAGGTGGATCGGTTTTTCTAGGTTGCTAGTCTTTTGAACTGCTCCTCGCCGTAACCCAAGGAGCAGGCAGCCGCTCGCAGCGCTCTTGAATCACCAAAATGGCGTGAGCGTCAGATTATGCTGTTAAGTCAGTTACATTCGCAGATATGGCCTGAGTAGCCTGCAAGCGGAGAAGCGAAGCGGGTTGTTACCGCGTCGCTTCAAGTTACCGCTCTGTGCTCGCCTAGACAGGTTTACCTGCAAGGGTGTTACGCGATGTCAATGACGATCTTGGTCAACGCTTTACCCGACTCCTGGAGTTCGTGAGCCGCTTGCGCATCAGCAAGCTTGAAGGTGTGGCTGTCGAGCAAAGGTTTGAACTGGCCCGCTTCAACCAGCTTGGTTGCCTCACGAAGAATGTCGCCGTGGTGGGCGCGCCCTTCCCCGCTCAACATGGGCAAGAGCACGAACACGCCAGAAAGCGTGACACACCGTAACGAACCTGGCGCCAGGGAATGGGTTCCGAACGCGGCGCAACTCACCACGTGACCGTATGGGCATGTAGCTACGAGAGAATCATCGAGGCTCTTGCCGCCGACCGTGTCGTAAACGACGTCGAACCCCACGCTCGCTGTGTGTTCGGCAACGTACTGATCGACGGATGATGTGTTGTAGTCAATGGCAGTTGCGCCATAAGACTCCACGATCGCAGCCTTACTTTTCGAAGCAGTAGCAAAAACTTTAGCGCCCCGGGCAACTGCGATCTGGACAGCCGCGTGACCCACGCCCCCCGCACCACCTTGCACCAGTACACTTTGCCCGGCACCAACGTTGGCGCGGTCAACCAAGCCTTCCCATGCTGTCAGGAAGACCAGCGGGATGGCAGCGGCTTCGCGCATAGATACGTTTTTTGGTTTGATAGCCAGAAGGTTTACGTCGACGGCAGAGTACTCAGCCAGCGAGCCTTGAAGGCCCCGTACGCCACCGGCCAGACCATACACTTCGTCGCCGACTTTGAAAGTTGTAACATCTTCACCGACCTCCTCAACCACCCCGGCGAGATCGGTGCCCAAAATTGCCGGCAGTTCGGGCATCGCATATGGGGCAACGCCAGCTCGAATTTTGGTATCAATCGGGTTCACACCGCTGACAACAATGCGGACAAGCACTTGACCTTTACCTGCTACGGGACGGTCGACGCTTACTTCTTTGAAAGTGCCGTCGGCGTAATCATTCAGCAGTTGGGCACGCATTTTCTGTACTGACATAATGGACTCCTGGTTCTCGGCAGATGGGGACAGGATCTGCTGCATGGAGTAAGATTGCTATGCCAGATCCGATTTGTCGACTAGGCACTATTTTGTGACCTATGCACCTAAAGGTAACCATGACTGACCCTATTGCTCCGAACCTAGCAATCCCTCGCATCGTTCGCGAGGATTGCCCACCCCGCCGAATCCATGTGCTGATGGCCCCTAAATGGACATCCATGGTGATCTACATCCTGAGCTTTGGTACTTTGCGCACTGGTCAGCTCCAACGATGCATGCCTGGCGTCTCCAAGAAAATGCTGACTCAGTCGCTTCG
This sequence comes from Pseudomonas fragi, assembly GCF_025426255.1. GTDB lineage: Bacteria > Pseudomonadota > Gammaproteobacteria > Pseudomonadales > Pseudomonadaceae > Aquipseudomonas > Aquipseudomonas kulmbachensis. Next base: position 2,664,939 of record NZ_CP104861.1, read on the forward strand.
AGAACTTGAGCGGGACGGTTTGATCGCTCGCAAGGTATTTCAGGTGGTTCCACCAATGGTTGAGTACTCATTGACGACCAATGGCCAGAGGTTTGTAGAGCCTCTCCTTGCGCTTTACGACTGGGCTGAAGCTAATGCTGATCTGCTTGATGAGATTGACCAGCTCAGAGCCGCAGATAGCAGTTTGCCAAGTGCAGATGAGCTGGATGCCGGCTGACAGATTTCCCTCATGTGCGGCCATTTGCGACTGCTGAATCATTCGCTGCCTGTGAGGTGAGTCAGCAGATTTAGTTGTGAGACTGCGGGAATAATGCGCTGCACCAGTTTGGTCGCCAAGTGAGTGGCGCAGACCCGGCAGCCAGATCTGAAGAACAGCTTGTCCTGAAAATCTTTGCGTAGGCTCTTCAGCGCCATGCTCACTGCAGGTTGGTTCATGCCCAACGCTGACGCCGCACCTGACACGCTTTAGCATTCGTAAATCGCGACGAAGACCATCAGGTGATTGAGATCGAGCTTGCGAAGTTTTAGCAGGCATTCGCTCATAGCGTTGGCGCCGCCGGTTAACGTCCTATTCATTTCGTTTCAGCGTATCGCGCTCATGGCTCCACGAGGATGAGTCAAGATTGTCGCTCTTGGCGTGCGCTCTGCGCGACGTATAGGTGACCACAGATGGACTGACATCAACGCCGGCCTGATGACCGTAAAAGTCGATGGCTGGGTGATTACCTTGTACAACCACTGCAATACGTTGAGTTACTGCGACTCTGCCTACTGCCCCGATGGGCGTGAGTACCGACTTGATGCGTCAAGACAGCAAGGCACAGATCCATGCGAGTTGCTGTCCACGTGGGAGCACGAATCCCTTGAGATACTCCTAGCGTCTCTTTGATCCGCAGGAACGCTCCCTACCCCAACATTGCCCCCTGAAGTGAGTTGAGATTCGTCCTGCTCAACATGCTGCGGCAAATGGGATCTGTCATCCGTATCCTTTTGCTCCTCATCATTCCTGCTTCCGCCAACCACTGGGCGTGATCAGTCCCCTATTGGTTATCTAACGCTAATCGTTACGCTGCCTTATCTGAATGCCTCAATTCTAAGCCACATCCGAGCAACGTATCTTGGTGCCATGAATCACTACATGGGCAACAGCCCTTCGGAGAAATTTATGACCGCTAAAGATCCGCTTTTCGCACCTCACAATGCTGGGCCACTTCAGCTCAAGAACCGTTTTGCGGTGGCGCCAATGACTCGTGTCAGTGCCACTGAAGAAGGCAGTGCAACGGAGCTCATGGCGAAGTACTACGATCGGTTTTCCAAGGGTGGATTTGGACTGCTGATCACCGAAGGGCTCTACACGGATCAAAAGTATGCGCAAGGTAACTTGTTCCAACCGGGGATGAGTGATGAGACTCAAGCTGAGTCCTGGAAAACCATCGTAGAACAGACCCACAAGGCCGGAGCCAAGATCGTAGCCCAACTCATGCACGCGGGGCCGTTGGTACAGGGCAATCGATTCGTAAAAGGCAGTATTGGCCCTTCCGCTGTCCAGCCCCGTGGTGAGCAAATGACTTCCTACTACGGCAAAGGGAAGTTCCCTATCCCTAAAGAGGCTTCGGAAACAGACATTGCCGATGCGATCGAAGGCTTTGCACGCGCAGCGCATCTTGCTACCCATATCTCTGGTTTTGATGCGGTAGAAATTCACGGCGCAAATGGCTATCTGCTCGACCAGTTCTTCACCGATTACGGCAACAGCCGATCCGATCGTTGGGGTGGTGACGTCTCTAACCGAGTACAGCTGATTCTCGAAACCGTGAAAGCGGTTAAGAAAACGATCAAACCAGGCTCTGCTTTGGGCGTGCGAATTTCCCAAGGCAAAGTTAATGATTTCTTCCACAAATGGTCGGAGGGAGAGCAAGGCGCCAACGTGGTGTTCGAGGCTCTTGCCAACCTCGGTGTGGACTACATCCACGTCACTGAATTTGAAGCGTGGCAGCCAGCGTTCTCCAATACAGAGAAAAGTCTTGCCACGCTTGCAAGGCTGCACGCTCCTGGAGTGACAGTGATCACGAACGGTTCACTCCACGACCTGAGCCGCTCAGAACAGCTGCTTGAGGAAGGTGCCGATGTTATTGCCTATGGCAGAGGCGCGCTCGCAAACCCTGATCTGCCAACTCGTGCCAAAAATGGCGAAGACCTGCGGGATTTCGATCCATCGATTCTCAGCCCAATTGCCAACATCAAAGACAGCGAACTGGCTTAAGAGATCTATTTGACGTAGGTATTTGCGTCGAGCCCCGCAACTGCGGGGCTTTTTTATGGTGCGCCAGGCATGGCCGTTGCGCGCAAGCGCAACCAGTTTGGCTGTGCTGGCCAACAGCGTCACCAAGGGCTGAACAGGTTATGCCGCCAGTAGGTGTCAGAGTCTCGTCGTATATTGAAACGCAGAATATTCTCCAAGAGAAAACTTTTTCTCCAAGTCCCGGACGTTATCCGAAGATGACGGCAGACAGGGCGCGAACATCGGCGGCGTCTGCGACGTGGACGAACGCAGAGCCAGACACGCTGATGGAGCGGGTGCTTGCACCGACCAACCTCAAGCGTGCGTATCAACGCGTAGTCAGTAACAAGGGCGCACCGGGTGTGCTACCTGTATTTGCTCTTGATAAAGTCCACAAATACCCGAAGCTTTGCTGGCATTTGAGTCCTGTGTGGGTAGTAAAGGAAGAAAGGCTCGCCGGGAGGGCTGTAGCTCTCCAGTATCACCTGTAAAGCTCCCTTACCAATTTGAGCCTGTGCGAACTGTTTGAATACGTACGCGACACCTACGCCGTTACAGGCCGCTGAAACCACGGCTCTCATCTCATCAAAGATCAAGTTGCCAGCAACGTTGATCTGGACGTTACGCCCCCCCATTCGAAACACCCATTCGTAAAACTGCCCGCGCGAGTGCAACCGCTGCCTGATGCATCGATGACTGACGAGCTCTTGAGGCGTTTGTGGCACGCCGCACTTAAGCAAGTAATCCGGGGAGGCCACAACGACGCGATGCTGCGGTACTCCTAATGGTATGCCCACCATATCCCGTTGCACCGTGTGGCCCAATCTGATGCCCAAATCAAGCCCATTGCCAACTATGTCGGTGAGCTCATTGTCGACTGATATCTCGACATTTATATCTGGATAAAGGGCAAGGAATTCGGCGAGGTAAGGCTCCACCATGGTCACGAATGCGACATGAGATGTGTTGATACGAAGCTCCCCACTGGGCTGATCGTATGAAGAGCGTACGAGCTCGATGGCGCCTTCTACGGATTCTAAAGCGGGGCCCAACACCGCAAGCAATTGAGCTCCTGCATCGGTTAGCGAAACGCTCCGAGTTGTCCGATTTAAGAGTCGCGCGCCAAGGGTCGCCTCCAGTTGCTTGATGGTTTTGGAGACGGCAGTCGCACTGACACTGAGCTCAGCTCCGGCCCTCGTGAAACTCAATGTACGGGCGACCATGACAAACACGGATAGTGCTGGGAGCAAAGAAGGTGCAGTCGTAATCATCGTCATTTCACTATGAACCGTAGGTTCATAACCTATACACATCTTCACCACTTATCGTCAACAGTACGCCCCCTTAAGCTGGTTGCATCCATTCATCTCGCATGAGGAAACAACCTTGCTTACCAATCGCACACCAAGATCAGAATACGAAAACCGATGGAAACGTGCCCAGGCATCGGCTAAGGCATGCGGTGTTGAGGCTCTCGTGGTTTGGGGGAAAGGTGGGGGGACAGTGGACACTGCCAACGACCTTATCTACCTCGCCAACTACTGCCCCGTATTCCCTTACGCCCCGGATCTTCCTGGCCTTTGGGCTGGACTGTCTCATGGTGCGGTAATCATCCCAGTTAATGGCGAGCCGATCCTGATCACGGAGTCACCCGCGATCCGCCGAGACATCGTCAGTGTTCAAGACGTCCGCTCAGCCGATGGCTTCGTTCCGGATAAAGTCGCAGCAACGCTGCGTGAGATGGGTCTTGGCAACTCCAGGGTTGGATTGGTAGCTGGGCCGTGGCTAGTAGCTTCCGTCTACAAGCGCTTGCTTAACTCCGCAAAAGGAGTCGACTTCATCGAGCTTGATTACGTGATTGAAGCATTGAGAACTCACAAGTCGGAGTTTGAATTCGAGCTGCTTCGCGAAGCCGCCGTCATCGGAAATGCCTCGATGGAAGCCATGATGAAGAGTGCATCCACTCCTGGGACTTCTGAAGCCGATGCAGTAGCCGAGGCTTACAACGTGGCTATACGCCGCGGCAGTGCCATGATCGACGCCGCCTGTTCGTCCGGTCGCCATTCGGCACTGTATTCCGACGGGATGGCGCCACAGTGGACAACTCGCCCTCTTGACTCAGGGGACATTTTTCACTGTGACATGTATGGCGCTGCAGTCGAGGGTTACTGCTGGGATTTTTCCCGTACAGTCGTCACGGGTGGTAAATGGAGCTCGGCTCAGAACGAGGTGTATGACGGAGCAATCGCAGCTATCGATGCCGGCGTCGCAGCATGCCGTCCAGGCATCTCTGCGCAAGCACTCTATGACGTCGTGTTTGCCGAGCTTCAGAAGCGCGAAATCTACTGTGGCTATCCGCTGCACGGCCACTCGTACGGTATCGGGTGGGAGTCACCGTGGCTTGTTCCAGGCAACGAGACGAAAATTGAGGCCGGAATGGCTATCGCGATTGAATGCATGGCAGGTCGCGAAGACACTGGCTATGTGAAGTTCGAGCACAACGTACTCGTCCATGCCGACAGGACTGAGCTGATCTCTACCTGCCCAGCCCGCCTGTAGTAACCGCCCCCAACAGTGCGCCGCCCTCGGCAGCGCATTGTTGGGGTGAACTCAATACCGTCGCCCGAACCTATCCCGAGAAACGGCCACCACCATCGGCGTCCACCACAACACCGCTGAGGTAAGACGCGCGCCGGGACGCCAGGTATACGATCAAATCCCCTATCTCTTGCGCCTTGGCCGGGCGACCAAAGGGTAAATGCTGAAGTATTTCAGGCCATCTGTTCTCGTCACCGAATCGCTGCTCGGCTCTAGCCCTGTAAAGCTTGACCAAGCGCTCGGTTTCAGTAGGCCCTGGATTTACGCCCACTACTCTCACGCCTTTTTTGGTTGAATCAGCGCCGACGGTTTGTGTGAATGCAATCAAACCTGCATTAGCCATTGAACCGCAGATGTAGTCGAAACGTGGCGCTGCGCCGGCAATACCGATCACGTTTACAATCACACCCCGCTCATTTGAGCGCATGATGGCCAACGCTTCACGGCAAAGCTCAACTTAGCCAAAAACTTTCAGCTCCCATGCTTTGCGCCAAGTGTCGTCATCAACCGCGTCCATCCCACCGCCTGGAATCGCACCGGCATTATTAACAAGAACATCGATCCTCGGTAGTAGATCCACAACTAGCTTGCGACCTTGCGCGGTAGCAAGATCAGCTACGATTCCACTTACATTGTCTGGGTGGAGCTTGGAGCAGTCGGCGACTGCATCGGAAACGTTATCAGAGTTCTGACCCACGATAACCACCGATGCACCCTCCTCCAGAAAAATCTTAACGGCAGCCAGACCAATACCCCTCGACCCACCAGTCACTAACACCTGTTTCCCAGCAAGCCCCAGATCCATTTTGAGCTCCTGTACCGAGACGCATTGCCCGGTAGCCCAAAGTGATAGCGCCACTCCAGCATTTGGCCGCTCGATGTGCTGGAGGCTTGCTAGTTATAGAATCAAATGCTCAGGCACAGATATTTGATTTGGAGGTAGTCCTCGATACCATGCTTCGAGCCTTCACGACCGAGCCCTGAAGACTTGATGCCCCCCGAACGGAGCCACCTCTGTAGAAATCAGCCCGGTATTGATTCCGACCATTCCATATTCCAATGCTTCAGACACGCGAAAAATCGACTCATATCTTTGGTATAGAAATAGGATGCCAACGGAAATGAAAAGTCATCGGTCTACGTTAGGCGTGACAATCAGTGAATAGAATCCCGCCAAAGCGACAAGTCGATATAACGATTTACGTTATAATCAGGCTGCGATCTTGTCGTAGAATGACGGTGTCGCACGGGCTGAGCGGTATGGCCAGAGAGAAGATCGAGACAACTCGGTTGCCTGCGACATGCAGCAAATCACCAACTGTTTAGCCGTGTCTTTTTGATTTTGGCCAAGCGTCCTGGTTCTGGACAACCGTTCTAGAGCCAGTGCCTCCAGTAGAGATCAACGAATCATGAATTTAAACGACGTACATGTATTCTTGATGGTGAGTTCTTCCGGGAGCTTGACTCAAGCAGCCAAACGCTTGGAAATTTCAGCCATGGCAGCATCGAGACGGTTGGCAAGTCTTGAGGAGGAGCTTGGAACCCGACTAGTTCACCGGACAACACGCTCAACTTCGCTTACACCTGAAGGTGAAGATTTTTTGCCCTATGCAAAAGCAATGGTCGAAGCGGAGGAAAGCGCGAAGTTTCTGTTCTCACCCAACCCAAAGGGCGCATCCGGGCTGCTGCGAGTCACATCTCCATCAGGGATAGGACGGCGCAATGTGATGCCACTGATTAAGCCGCTGCTCGAGCAGAACCCCGAACTGAGGGTGGAGCTACAGCTACACGATGATGTCCTGGACATTGTAGGCAGAGGGATTGACGTCGCAATCCGTGTGGCGCCGTTAAGGGACTCAACGCTGATCGCCAAGCGAATCGTGAATAATGCCCGCGTCGTCTGCGCATCTCCCGAGTATCTTACCCAGCATGGCGTGCCGAGCAGCCTGGAGGATCTGCATCGTCATAACTGCATCAGACTTCTGAATGTTCCACAGTGGACGTTCATCGCCGATGGACAACCTACCGTGGTCAGCATCGAAGGCCGAGTTAGCTGTAACAACGTCGACTCAGTTCGCGAGCTGTGTATGGAGGGTTTAGGCCTCGCGCAACTCACGCTGATGGACGTCAAACGCGAGTTCAATTCTGGAGCGCTCGTTGAGGTGGTGCTCGACAACGTCACCCCGCAAGACCTCAGTGTTTGGGCCCTTCTGCCCACCAACAAAAACCTGCCTCCCCGGGTGACGTTGTTCATTGAGCATCTGAGGGCAGCCATGGAACAGGAATAGCGGTCTCAAAAATGCTGCGGCCATCTCATCACGGCTTAAGTAATTAGCAATTCCGTCAGCGTGATTGTGCGAGTATTTCAGCTCGCAGAGTCGAGCTTTCAGGCGTCCCCGAATACATTTTCGTACCGACTGCAATGCTCGGAACGGCGCGGATACCGACTTTATGAGCATATTCCAAAGCTGCTTCATGGCGCTCTTGCCGCGTTTTGGAAATCAGAGCCGCCTCGAACCCTTTTAGATCAAGCGAGAGGTTGTTGGCAATGTCTCGGAGCACATCCAGATTGCCAATATCGCGATCCTGCTGAAAAAACGCCTTTAGTACTGCATCGGCATATTCAATGCCCTTGCCCTGCTCCGCCGCGTACTGAAGCCCCAAGAATGCGTCACGGGTGTAAGGCTGAGGTGACACTGTCGGAAGTTTTATTGGTATTCCCATGCGTGCAGCTGTCGGGTAGACGCCCGACTCCCAGGCGCGCGGCAAGTAGTCATCTTCAGGGCGCAACGTGGGCGTCGGATACGGCCTCAACTCAAAAGGCATCCACTCGATGTCCACATCGAGTCCTTCCGTTGCCTGGTCGACGATCGATTCGCCCAATAGGCAGTAGGGGCAAACAAAATCGATCCAAACCTTCACTGCGACCTTCGCGCCCTTGCTCGTTGTATCGCTCATCATGGCAACCCTATGGTCGTGAAAACGTCGACATTAGTCCAAGGGAATGCTTATTAGAATACCGATCTGCAAGGTGTCGGTGTAACGCTAATCGTTACCTGCTCAAGTGTCACGAACGATCGGCACGGAGCTTTGCGGGTCTTGACGCTTCCTCAGCCCGAACAACGCGAGTCGTTATACCGCCTTATCCGAATGCGGGCTTAATGTTGCTGGTGTCATCGGCCAACATGAATTTTCAGAACGCCGACTAGGAAATGACAAATGTCTCACTATCTTCCGCCCAAGATCTGGGAAATGCCCGCGGAAGGTGGGAGTAGATTCGCGATGGTCAACCGCCCCTCTTCCGGCCCGACGTTCCAGAGCTCACTGCCTTGGGGTACGCACCCCATCCAGCTCTACTCAATGCACACCCCTAACGGTATCAAGGTCTCGATCATGCTCGATGAGCTGAAGCAGCTGCAGCGCGAAGGGGCAGAATACGATGCCCACTTGATCGACATTTCCAAGGGTGACCAGTTTTCCACGGGGTTCTGTGAAATCAACCCAAATTAGAAGATCCCGGCAATTGTCGACGTTGGCGTCGGCAATTCATTACCCATCTTTGAATCCGGGGCGATCCTTGTCTATCTGGGGGAAAGATTCGACCGGTTTCTGCCTGCTGGATCGACTCGCTCCTCTTGCATGTCCTGGCTGTTCTGGCAGGTGGGAAGGACTCCCTATCTGGGGGGCGGCTTTGGCCACTTTTACCACTACGCCGATGAAAAGCTTGAGTACGCGATTGACCGCTACGCGATGGAGGTGAAACGGCTTATGAACGTGCTGGACAGCCACATGCCATCGACGCTCTTTGCACTTGTCAGAACTCGCCGACACAAAGAGCACCCCGAGTGAGGAAAACACATAAGGAATTTCGGAATATATCCCAGTATGTGAGGCGCTCGTAACACCCAATCCTTTGATGATCGTGGGCAACCAAAAAGTGAAGGTGTAGTTGGCACAGGCAGTGGTGAAGTAAATGAAAGCGAGTAACTAAACCCGAGAGCCGCTCAAGAAACTTTCGAAACGAAGCTCGAGCTTCGATAAGCGACTGACCATATCGCAGAGGATCGAGCTGCGGTAAAACGTTTTGGATGAAGAAATCACTGTGCTCCTCGTCCGAATAAGTATCCGTCAGTTCAACATAGAATTCGTCGCCTGACTCCGACGCCAGCGCTAGGGATATCAGTTTCGATATCCTGATTTAGCTGGGTAAATTCGCAATCTAGGAATATCTTCAACAACCTAATCCTTTACAACGATTGTTAGCGTGGCCTGTCATTGGAGCCCGTGCTCGGCCCACTATTTACAGTATCGATGGATTTTCGTAAGCGTCCGGCTGACACACCTTCCTTTCCTATACGCGTAGAGGTCTGACAGTTTTGTAATTAAGTCACTGGCCATGCCATGGCACACCGACTTTCCGGAGCGAATCCATGCTTGTACTCCTCGCTCAATATCCCCGCCAGCCTCTGATCCAGATCTGTGGTTGCTTTAGTCTGAAAGCCTACGCGGGAGTAAAATGGTGCATTCCATGGCACATTTGTGAATGTCGTAAGCGTTATAAAACTAAGTCTGCTTGAGCGCGCATAGCCCTTCGCAGCCTCAATCAGACGCCGCCCTGTACCTTTTCCTTGCATCGATTGCATCACTGATAATTCATAGATGTGAAGATCACTGCCGTACCGCTCGCTGCTGAGAAATCCTTGTGGCTGATTTTCGGCATCAAGTGCAACCCAACATGTCGATAGCGCAATGAGTTGGCTATGACGTTCGATGGACATCGGAGGCGAATCAGCCAGCCAACTCAACTCATTAATCATGCGAAATGCTTGAGCAGCGGAGATTTCAATGGCGGGCAGCAGTTGTGCATCTTCAGGTAAAGCAAGGCGGATAATCGCAGGCATGTGTTGGTCTTGGTGATGTGATTGAGATAGCGGTCAAACTACAAAAGCCAGCTTTGGATAGTCGTAGATATTATGCGCTTAGACGACCAAGTATAAGCGGCCAGCGAACACCACTTGCCCAGATGAGGCAGGCACCCACTGATGTGGCAGCAGTTGATTGAACTCGCTGGCTCGCTGCGTTGGAAGCCGCTGCAGCACATCCTTGAGATAAGCATACGGATAATGCCCATTGATGCGAGCCGACTGGATCAGACTCATGATCGCCGCTGCCCGCTGCATAGCGACCCAGAAAACAGCCAGTTCGACCGTCCAAGCGCCCATGGCCGGATCAAGTTCTCGATCTGGTTATTGTCGATGGGTACGGCACCATCTTCCAGGTAGCGCGTCGGCGCTACCCAGCGTTTAAGGCTGTGATCCAAGGCCTTTGCCGTAGCCAAGCCCTCGGGCACTAGCTCGCGCTGGGCCAGTATCTATACATACAGTTGCTCCGCAATGGGCACAGCCGTTTCCTGGCGTAATCGCCAACGGTCTTCGCCGCTCATTTCTTTGGCGTGTAGCTCGACTTCGTATAGCCCGCCAATCGAATGGAGTGCCGGCTCCACCAATTGGTTCTATTGGCTACATGCAGATCGAAGAACTTGCTGCGCGCATGGGCCATGTAGCCAATTTCGGTGATGCCCAGCTCGAAGCTGGCCTAATAGCCAGCAAAGTCGTCACAGGCCAGCTTGGCGTTTTAGGCGCCCAGGAAGTTATGCGCATAATCGCCTGCACGGCCAGGGCTGAAGTCGTAGACCACGGCCTTGAATACCGAGAACGGCGTGCTGCTATAAGCCCAGACGTAAGCACGGTGGGTTTTCTTCTATCCTAGCGACAGCATTTGTACTGGCGTTTCATCGACATGGACTACGCGCTGGCCCAGCACCGCTTCGCGTAGCGCATCTGTCAGCGGCTGAAGTTGCACGCCGGATTGCTCCTCGCACTGCGCCAGTGTCGAACACGGGATGGCCAGGCCGGCACGGCCGAAGATCTTTTCCTGTCGATAGAGAGGCAGGTGGTCGGCGAACTTGGCAACTTGGATTTAATGACCTCGCCTTTCAGTCGAGCGGGATGATGCATTTCACCGAAGCTTCGTGTCCATAGGTAGCTGATTTGGCCAGACTCTGACCCAATAAAAATGATGCGCGGACTCATCGCGGAAAAAAATATTGTGGCCTAGTGCCTGCTTAGACATTTAAATATGGAAAGAAAATCTGGCAAGCCGAGATGATCAACTAAATTTGACCTTACAGTCACGACCGCAAATCGGGTCACTGTCAGGTCAAGTCTGAACTTCTTCATCTGATTCCTCGGTTCCCCACGGCAGCTCCGTCAGCTCCGCGATGGATTGGAACTCTTTAAGGTACTCAGGTTGATGCTTGGCCAGCCATCGGACAACGGTAGCGTTGGCAAGAAGCTTGGTTAGGTAACCTTTGATGACAGTTAGATGCAGTACGTCTGGGCCATAATCGTCTTCCACTATTTTGATCTGCATCTGCAAGGCGGCAAGTTCACGTTCCAACCGAGCGATTGATTCAGCAGAGACTTGTTGCTCTGGTTGGATTTTTCTTTGAATAGCGAGTTGATCGGACGGTGTGGCGGCCAAAAGTGCCTTGGCGAGCATGACTGAGAAATTTTTGTTTCCTGCCATCAATTCAGCAACTTCGATCTGTCTCAGGGGTTTCATTTGTCTTAAAAGGTTGAATACATTGGCTGGGCAACTTGTATCGCGCAAAAGGGCAATAGCCTCCTCGCAGACGCCATTGAGCAGACGAAATTTTTGTTTAATCGTCTGCGGTGATAATCCAAGGGCTTTACCTAGACGTTCCGCCGAGACACCACTTTCCATAGCTCGAACAATCATTTTGTTACTCTGGACAGCAGAAAGCCTATTGGTACGCTTGTTGTAGGAGTACGTGTCATCGTCAGTCGCCACTAAGCAATCTACGTCTAATTCTCCCAGATCTTTCAACGCCTCAACCCGCAGATGGCCATCCAGCAAAAAGTAATGCCCGTCGCGCCCGGGGACAGGCGTAACAGCAGGCGGTTCTACCAAACCCACATCCTGGATCGAAGCAAGTATTTGTTGATATTTCAGACTTTCTTTTACTGATGGCCGTGAGACTTTAAGAGGAAGAATATTGGCCACTCTTATTCGAACGCATTCACTCAAAAAAGCACTTTTAGGCACAGTAGCTGGATGATGGCTGGTAGGCTCGGGTGGCTGATTTGACATCGACGTCCCCTTATTGCTTTAGTCGAGCTTGTATAAGTTTCGGCAATGAGTCCAGGCACGCGGTAGAGAGCAGTTGTGCGAAATCCCTGATGGACAACAGTTCTTTGATAGCTTGCGTGGCGAACACCACTCGATCATGAGTGAAGGCTGCTTTTTTCACCATCAGACGCTGGCGTTCGGCCTCTCGTTCAAAAAGACGTCTCAGGTCTACAGGAGTCATTCGTTTCTTCTTACTTTGGCTACCTCCTAACGGGTTTCCACGGACAAGCTTGCCCTTTTTGGCCCGTAACTCTAGAAGATGTCTCAGTTTTGTAATTTTCTTCCCCCTTATTCCTCGTTCGTAAGCGTCAGTGAGTACGTTTTGTATTTCACTCTCCGAACTGCGGGCGATATCCGTGGCCATGCTTAGAGGAATCAAGCCCGTTTCAACTGCAGATAGGAGCTTTTCTTCGCCGCGCTCCAGCAGCCCCGTAATCATGTTTACCCATGAGGACGTGGTGCCAATTATTTGTGCGATTTCCGTGTCTGTTTTACCACGCTCCTTTAGGCGCCCAACTTCGTTCATCAGGTCTATAGGACGATGCTGTCTTCGAGCAACGTTCTCTACCAGGCTCATGACCAGACAATCTTCCTCTACCGCATCGATGACAAACGCCGGAATCTCTGTAGCTTCTAACGAAAGGAACGCTTCAAGGCGACCTTGTCCGCAAACGAGGTCGTAAGTGAGCAGTCCTTGCAGCACAGTCCTTCGACTGACGGTAATTGGACGTTTAAGGCCTACCGTCTTGATATTCTCGATAAGCTCACGATGAATTTTCTTGTTTCTCGAGCGAGGGTTCAGGATGTGGATTTGCGCGATAGGAATGAGCGTGACGCGATCACGTGATGCAGATGGTACTGTCATTGAAAAGCCTCCTTTAGGGAGCAACGCGCTGCCAGCCCATCAAGTACGTCCAGCGTTGCGAAACAGTAGCTGTCTATCAAGGGGCTGTTTTCTTCGGTCATTTTTTGTGGCCATGTCCCCATGTCTATGCAGGGAACAAGGTAATAGTCCCTCACTTGAAGATTCGCTTCTTCCATACGCACAGCGATAGTGATGTCGGGCGTTAGGCTATTGTCGAATCTAAGTTTCCAGCGAAGAGTTCCAGCAGGTGTAGCCTGGCAACGGGCAATGACTACGGATGCTGTCCATTCATCGTTAACGGTCAGTAGGTCATTTTGATTGTTCAGTTCGACTCCCGCTCCAACGCGCTCGAAATGCTTCACTACGTCTTCAAGAACCTGGGGATGCAATTGTCTAAGTGACCGATTAATTTCAAGGTATCGATAGTCTCGGTCTGGTGTGTAGCCGATGAGAGTATAGGCACGCAAAAGCCCGCCGAAGCGGCTTACATAGGTCGTGCTGGAAGGCATGTTGTCCTGCTCGTCGATGAGCATCCCAGAGAGAGTGCCTGCGCGCTTTAACAGGGTGCGAAGCATCTCTAGGAGCTGTGCGTCGTCTAGGCGCTGTGAGCGCTGCAAGATGATTTCACGTACATCAGCAAATACGCCCAGTGAGACAATGCCCTGAAACGCCCCATCGCAGCGAATCCACTTGTCTGGTTCGTTACGAGTGATGCGTTTACGTAATTTCGAGGATGTCTTGTTATAGACGTTGTTGCCGATGTATTTCTCGTTAGTCAGCACCTGATGCACGCTACCTCGATTCCAAGGGCGCTCAAAATCGGTAAGTACACCTTCAGCGTTCAGCGCATTGGCAATCTCACATTCGCTCATCTGCTCATGTACGAATTGATAGTAGATGCGTTGAATGATCTCAATTTCGGTTTTCGGGCCGGGAATTAATATGACTCTATCAGTCTGGATGCTCTTCTGTTGACCCCGCGATAGCTCTGCTTTGAACTCGTTTCTCTCATCGATCAGAGCACGACGCAGTCCATACCCAGCAGGCCCTCCTTGGTGAAAACCCTTCTCGACTAGACGGCATTGGCCTGCGAAAACTTTTTGGGACAACTCACGGCTGTACTCGCCGGCCATGGATCTCTTGATGCCTTTATATATAGTTGCCAGTGGCGAACCGTCGTTTTCGAAGGGCTCCGCGCAATACACCACATTGATGCCGGAACTGGTACAAAGGTACTCGTAATGAGCACTCTCATCTGTGTTTTGAAAACGTCCCCAACGACTGACGTCATAGACCAGAATGACTTGGAATTGAGTCTTCCCGGCCTGTACATCATCAAGCAGTGTGCGCAATGCATCGCGACCGCCTATATCCAGGCCGCTTTTCCCTTCATCACGATAGGTGGTAACGATTTCCATGCCATGACTCATGGCATAAGCATGGATGGTCGCCGACTGGTTTTCGGTGGAGTAGCGTTGATGATCTGTGGACATGCGAACGTATTCCGCAGCCGGTACCAGGCTATCGGAGGAGTTTTCTGTTGTTGTCCGCGTACGTGGAGAGGGCAAGCAAGCCTCCTCTAGGTCAGGAAAATCCTGGCCCATTTGATTTAGCTTGGGGTTGATTTATGACGTGATGGTGACAAGGAACGACCGTTAGTCAGCCGTCGACGAGAGACTCCGACCGTGACTACCTAATTTTGAGCATTGTCCAACGGAGGCGTGAGTTTTAGCAGAAACTGCTGAACGAGTTCGGTTAATGAGTTTCACCGGACAGCTGCAATTTGAAGCGCTCCGCACGTCTAACTCTGAGCGCTGCAGATCAAAACCGTAATAGCCATCCAGCGCTCATCAACGGCCATGCACTCAAACCGCCACTACGCCAGAGATCAAGTATTCAATCTTCTGATTTGAGACGTTCATATGATTGAAGCAACTCAAGGAAACTACGTCGCCCACCGCCGCGCTTGAAGCTACCAACGAGGTAGTTTCCCTCCCCAGCTTCCAAAATCCAGAAACGCCCTTCTTTCCATATCCTTTGAATTTTTGTCGTGCAAATAATTCCTCCATTGGCTGTTCGATACGCCTCGTCTTCCTGAAGGTGATCGAAGAACACGCCAAGGCACCTGTCTTCAATGATCACCGCTTCGCTGATATATGCCGTAATGGCCACGGTGTATTTTCGAAGACTCGCCTGTACAAGACGACTCAGTTGAAAGTCACTGAGATACTTACTATGAAATTCGACTTCGATGATTTCTGGCATCCGGCCAAAGCTCCAAAATGACTCAACTGTATTTGCGGCAGTCATTACTTAACCGGCTTTCATAGAGAAAGCGGCACCTATACTGGCCTCTTTTCTAAGGCCCACCCCACAAAGGAGGTAGACTGTACTCTTGGTTTCAAACATGCAGCCTTCAGTGAAGGATTTGCCGAAGTTACTGCGTACCCACATGCCAGATTGAAAACGACCTTTACTGTCCAGCACGACTTCGTGAGCGAAAAGCGTCGCGGGAAGTAGACCGAGGCTCGTAAGCTTTTCCCTTTCAACCGGCGTCACGGTGAGGTCGATCAAGATCCACTGTTTCACCACACAGAATGCTTTGCCTGGGAATGTCTTTGCAGCCAAATAGATCAGTTCTTCTTCAGAGTCCTGCCAGCCAGGCGATTCATCTCCAGCTCCGTATAATAACTGCGAGATTTCATTCAAATTGACCATTCAAAAATCCCAGACTTGCACTAAAAACGAACCGTTCGAACGAGCTCACACCCGCTAGTTTTGATCTATCAACTCCGAGCCCAATGGAGGACGCCGACGAGATCTATTTACCCTCAAACCACCACCAAGCACTCAGGATCGAAGCCTGTGCTTTGACCCGGGTAACCGCGCGGATTGGAAATCACTCGGCACCCATTCTTGAGGAAGTCTGCTGCAAAATGCGTGTGCCCATGTATCCAAAGATCGGACTTGCTAAGTAACTCTGACCAATCGTTCGCATACGCTGCAGCCAGATGTCCAGGGTGATCGTCACCCAGGTGATCCAACACTGGTGCATGGTGTGTGACCACCACTGTTTTGCCGTCGAAAGGTCTATTAAGCTCGTGGGTTAGCCATAGGTGAGCTCTCATTGACTTAGCGACTAGGTCGTCTGGACGCAAGCGCCTGTAATCCAAGTCGGCTCGAATCACCAAAAAATCGTTCATCGAATCCCATGCAACTCGCTTTGCCGCAACCACATCACCCGTAGCCGAATAATCCGTCCAGGCAGTTGTGACCAAAAAGCGTGTGCCATCGAGAATGAGCATCTCGTTTTCGAGTACATGCACATGGGGCAATGCAGCTTCTTTCATCTTTCGCAATGTGTGACCTATGTGCCCGCCGTAATATTCGTGATTGCCACACACATAGATCACAGGGCACTGGAATGTGTCATTCGCCCATGAGACTCCGCGCGTTTTGATATTAATGTCGCCGGCGAGAATCACTACATCCGCGTCGCATGGGGTGGGATCGAACCTAGCGAACTCGAGGTGCAGATCTGAGTAGACTTGGATCTTCATGGATTAACCTGCCGCTGTTGTAGTGGCAGAGCGATTCGGGGTCTGACAGTCGGTGCAATGGAAATGCTTCCCGGCGGCAGTCAAGGCGTCGTAGATCATTCGAGTATTGCTGAGCAAGCCTGCGTCGGTGATGCTGGGCGAGCTGCTGTAGATTGCTCCGCTATCGACTTTATGGAGCAGCACGCACTCACCGTTTCTGTCATAGCCGACGATCACACTGATCAACTTTTCCATACGCTCTAAAGAACTCCCATTCATGCAGGGGGGAGTCACAACCTGAACCACCTCAATCGTGTGCTCTCGGCTCCGCTGTGAGATTAGGTGGGCCAACATAGAGGGGTCTGTTGGCATCATTTTTTTGAACCGAACCCCTGACCCATCACAAATGCGAAAGCGAACGTGATACCAAAAATCTTCCGAGTCTCGCTCGACCATCCGCCAAGCCGTGCGGCCAGGCCCTGGAAAGCCAAGGAAGCCTACAAGACAAGTTTCATCTGAAATAAACATGATGGTTATATCCGTACATCAATATTTCGGTTTGAGAGCTCTTAAAGTGTGAGTGACACCACCCGCCATAAAACGCTCTGCGGCGCTTCTTCTGCATTCAACGAGCATGGAAATGTGGCTTTCGGACGAAAAGGAATGAGTCCTTGCCGACTTTTTGCGTCCACTCATCAGGTGTCAATTTATGCCTAATGTTTTTTGTTGCACCCTTCTTGAAAGTATGATTAAGACAAGAAGAGCATAACGATACCAGACCCGCATACTCGATGTACAGAGTAGCTGGGTCTTAAATTTGCTGGCCTTATCCTCCGCTTTGAGGACAAGTCGTCATGCTGACTCAGAGTCTCGCGGTGGTGCTTCGCGCGCTACGAAAAACTAGAGAGCTCACTCAGGAACGACTCCCCTCTAGTAGGAGCTACGCCTTTGCCCTAGAGGCAGGTACGTCGAAAAATATATCGCTAGGCAAGCTGCGGGAGCTTTCAAAGAGCCTTGAGATCACTCCCCTGGCGCTTATGGTATTGTGCGAGTCTATCGAGAGTGGACAGGACTCTCTGGATGTCATAGGCAAGCTGAAGGAGGAGCTTCGTCATTTCCGCTCGATCGGCCTAGATGAGGAAATACGCGAGGAGCAGCGAAGCTCAAGCCTCGTATCAAAAGCCCAGGCTCGCGAAATCGCTAACAGCAAGAGACGCGCTGTCAAGCGGCTCAAAGAGGAAGGTAAATCAAGAAAGGAAGTCGCCGAAACGCTAGGTATTTCAAAGTCGTCTGTCCAGAGATTCTGGGGTTGATTGTTTCCAGTTACTCGCCTGGGCTCAAGTCATCGCTGGCTGGATCCATTTTGCTGAAATCTGTAGCTGACAAAAAAGCGAGTTTTCTCTGAGGAGAAGGAAGATGCTAAAAATCCGGAGTCTGTCAAAAAGCTCATGCGGGCGTCAGCTGAGAGGATTCTCGATTCGATCGCCAAGCTGACCGACTTCGAGGACGCCGGCGGGATGGAGCAGATTCGGGAGCAATTCGACATCACTGGCTTTCTAGTCAAGAGATCTCGCAGAAGACCTCTGAATCGCGAGAATGAGAAGGTGGTGCTCGCCCTTAAGGCTGAAGGTGCATCACCACGGCAGGCTGCTACCAGGTTGGGGTTGGCTCTGAGTTCAGTGATGGAGTATTGGATAAAATGACAAGTGACGAGCCTACCTCTGGGCACAATTGCCCCCGACAACGCATTGGACGATTAGCACCGTCTACCTATCATTTCGTAGTTTTGCCCGTAGGTACGCGTGTGGATTTTGGACTCTTGGCCTGAGCTAGACAGTCAGATTGCATCTTTTCCGCACGTCCTGGGTCTATCAAACGAACAATGTCCACAGCCATGAATTCATAGTTCTCAGCCAATGAGTCCAGCTCAGATAAAAAGGATACTGCCTTAGCTACCTCTGGATCGCGAAGTAACGGTAGCAAAGTCTCATACTCTTTAGTTATGCGGTTCGTGATAAAAAGAAGCTCTTGAACGCGATCCATTTCCTCTCAACCTCATACTTTATTGTTCAGCTTGCTCGATGGTTGACCTCGAACAGTCTTCGCCATGCTTAGCTAGCAAAGTTGGCTCTTTCTGATCGGCATAAATATCTACGAGTTGCTTAACTGCCTTAGTGTTAATTGACCCCACCCCACCAGAGAGTGCTTCAACCGACCCTACATATCTGCTCACCAAAAGATCGACTACCTCGCCCAAAGAATAACCATACTTGCCCCTTAGTTCTTCCAGCTTACGGAAAAACTCTACGTCTTGAGCATACTCGGGTTCTTTTTTTCGCTGCTCAAAGCCCCGAAAAACTTTTTCGAATTCATACTCTAACTGCCGAGCCTCGACGAGAGGATGCGAGCGCGCCATAACTGATCCTTTCCAGTGGTATCACACCGTCATCCTAGTTTAGCCTAAATCGCACCCGCCAATGAAAAGCTTGGCACTACTGTCAAATAATATTGACGATATTGAAAGCCATTAATTTTCAGTATGTTATGCTGGAATCATAGGCTATGACGTACGCCTCAGGTAACCGTCAGTCAGAATTCCCGGAGAGGCTAAACCTTGGAATTTTTAAGTGAAAGCCGCTCATGTGCTCGCTTGTAACACCTCAAGACTCTTACAAAAATGGCAACTATATCTATTTAATGCCACATGACTGAGCAAATTATCGTGTTCGGCTGGATCGTAATCTAAGGGGTTAAATTGCTTTTTGACAATACTTGCCAATTGTCGGACTAGAAATTTGCTGCCGGGTCAGTCCAACTCACTGAGATAGCAGGAAATAATTCTTTGAAAATACCTTAAAGCCACCAAAAATGGATTTGTCGGCAAGTCACAGTTACCTGTACTGACCAACTCCCTAAGGAGACGCTGCAAAAATAGCCAACCGTCCTCACCCATGGCTCACTGAGCTCCAACTGCCCCCCCCTAACTGAGCCTTATTACGCACGTGAAAAATATATCCACGCTCGAATACACCGGCAAAAAAAACAGCCCCATCGCGATGGCTTTTGGGCTGACCTTGAACGGTTTGTATCCTGAGCACAACTGGAAACGCAGGTGATTTCGTTCTACAGCAACGCTACAGCCCAGCGCCGGCGTTCCTGTGATTGGGTGGTCGCGCATGCTGAGCATGTTTGTTGTGCAGCAGTGCTTCGGTTTCTTTGATGAAGGTTCCGGAGATGCCGTATACGACAGCCAGACCATTCGTGGTGTTATCTGCGTCGATTTGGGCAGTGAGTCGGCATCGGATGCCGCCACTTTACTGCGCTTTGGACATTTACTGGAAACACATCAGCACACGCGAGCGTTGTTTGAATCGATTAACCAGCATTTGGCCAGCCTGGGTCTGCTGCTCAAAAGAGGCACCATTGTCGATGCCACTTTGATCGCCGCACTGCCCTCGGTCAAAGACTCGCGCGATCCCGAGATGCACCAAACAAAAAAAGAGATCAATGGCACTTGAGGATGAAGGCCCACATTAGTGTCGGCGCCACGTAGGGTCGGGTTCACAGCTTGGTAGGAACGGTCGCCAACGTGGCGAATAACGCCTAGGTCGAACAGTTGCTTCACGGTACCGAAACCTACGTTTCGAGCGATGCTGGATACAATGGTTCGGCCAAGCGGCCGGAGCATGCTAAACGGAACGTTATTAAGTCGGTACAGCACGGCCAAGCAGTTACAAGCACCTTGCTATTCCGGGACAAGCGCAAAAGCGTACACGCTAATATGCACTTAATTGCCACGGTCAAGAATCTTTCCAAGTGATCATAGTGCATTTAAATTATCGAAAGTTTCATTGCTGTGGACTGGAAAAGAATACGCGTAGTTATTCAGTCTGTTCGGGTTAGGAATCTAATCCTGGCCAAGCGGTATTTGCAACAGACGACGGGATAAATCCGTTTGGCGAGACTGTTCCACAAAATAATAAAATGAGTGCAGAAATCAATCCAGAAACGCAGAATAAGCTCGACGGGTTGAAAAAAACGACTTGAAAAAGCAGGACGTGGTGAACGGTTAATTGTTCATGTCTACCTAATCCAAAGCCCAAATCACTTGATCTAAATCCTCACCGGTGAGCGTGCTGCGGGCCAATGCGATCAGCTCTTCCCGGATGAGTCGTCCATGTACACCAAGCCCTACACGTTTGATCTCAGTCCGATCCACTGGGAATGGAAGAGAGTACGGCCGGCATACATCACGAATTAGCTGAGCCTCATCGCGGGTAATCAAACCAAAAGCCACGCCAAGCATCCAGTATGCAACCGCTAACTGACGGGGAGTAGCCCATGAATATCGGGGGGGAGAATCGATAAAGGACGTGTCGAGAGTGAGGTTAGCGTTATTACCTTTGCGTTGAGGAAAGAAGAAAGAACAAGCAAACCCAGGAGCCTTCCGCCAGGAGGGGTCGCATAGCCACACGCCTAACAAAAATTCCACCACCCGCCTGGATGGCTTTGGAGTCTGGTTGATTTGGAAATCTGTGAGAATCCAGTTCTGTACCCTAGCAGTCAACCGAAGCAGCATTTCGTTATCTGCGACGGCTTGCATGCCGTTACTGATGAGGGGAAAGCTAACGAGCAACCTAGAACTTGGGCTGCTGACGTACTCGCAGTATGCACGCCATGCCTTATCCAGCGGGGAGTAGTGAGGAGTAGAAAGACATTGCAGCATTACCGGAGGCTCATGCTCGAGGCAAACACACATATCCAGTCGGCGCCAAGCCAAACGCCAAGCTGGAAGCCCAACCTCCTTGATATCCACTTTTTGGCATTCAGGGCAGTAGCTTGTACTCTGCCCGAATGGAAGATAGCTACTAGAACAACACTCGAAAGTATCGAACATTTCTTGCTCCCCGCTACTGAAGCACTTCCTGATGCTAGACAACTCATACAGCTTATCGGGATCAACCGCTACACGAGCGCAATGGTTGGCGAAAATCTCTACTGCCTCAAGGTGTGAGGTGTTCTTAGCTTCGACTGAAAGCCTTCCCATCCATGAAGAGAAAGATTCTCCACTCCTAGGCTTCAGTAGCGGCCATTTAAAATCTGCCGACCTACAAAACCCTAGATTATCAGCATCAGCCAAATGTAGCTGCACTAACTTGACCGCACTACCAATAAAACCCTTAGACTTAGCATGAATTGCCTTTACTTGCTCAGGAGAAAGTAAAGCCACGTCATTTCGAGCTGACAGTATCTTTCGACAGACACCATATACAAACTTCTGAAATGTTTGATCATTGGCCATAGGCACAAGCTCAAACATGCATGCAGGCACATTAGCCCCTGAAGTGGCATACTTAAGTTTCTGAACTGATTCTTGATTCGCGAATGCGACAACTGAAATGCTGGCGAAACGAGTAATAAGCTCTTGCATACCCAACAAAGATTGAAGGGAAGCAATCAGCTTTAACGAAATCCATTCATGCGCATCCCGAACAATTATTACGTCGTAATGTCTATCGTTTAGAAGGTGCCAATATACCTCATTAAGGGTCGATTTTCCTTTATGCTTTTTGAATTCTACTGATACCTCTTCAGGGAGCTTAAAAGAGCACACCAAATCAGAAGAGAATAAGGTTGTCTGTTTTTCAGGATGGCGCTCAACTGATAAAACTCTCTTGCCTTTCGAAATCAGCTGAAATTCCAGCTGATAAGATAATGCTGACGATCCTGAGCCAGGCGACCCTGCAACCAAGAATAATGGGGCTCTAGTATAATCATCTCTCTCTGCTGTCTCATTACAAATTGAATCAATGAGCGCCGTGAGGACACGTTGATTGCCTGACAAACAAGACCATAGCGCGCTAGCAATTGATGCTGAATGATTGAGCATGATGTTCTCCATGCGGGCTCAGCAGTTACTTTTACAGCCTGGTATACCGATCTAGATAAGCTTGAGTATCAACTTTGTTTGTCATTATACAAAAAGCTCTATCTAGAGATTCGGAGTTGAGATATTCATCACCGGACTCTATTGCAATCTGTGATGCCTCTCTGAGAATTGCGACAACAGACCTCAACGGAGAATATAGCTCTTTTTTGATATCAGTAACAACCGTTCTTGCTGCTAATTTTAAAAGTTTCACGCAGAAGGAATTATCAATAATAGACTCTTGTCGAAGAGGCATCATTTCCACAAAACCTTTTGCGAACGCAATAAATGAAGGATTGCATGTCAGCAATGGTAGAGTGGCTAAACGCAAATTAAAACGACTACTTATGGTATCATCCAATCTAAAAAGCTCTTCAAGCTGGTCGGGGTCTCCCATTAGGCAAATATTGAACCCCCAATTGAAGCCAGAGAACCCTTTTACGGAACCGAAGTTTACTTCTCGGTGCCGGTCAGTCAATCCCTTATAGAGTAATTGAGCCTCATCAATTACCGCCCCCCGCACGTTATTTTCTTTGATAAGCCCCTCAGCAATAGCAAGATCCCGATAACTTCTGTTTAGCGGCTTTTTGGCAGGGCTGAATTGAATACCAATCTCCATTAGCATCAGCTTTGTCAAGTCCAAATTTGCAGGATTTCTGGCCAGATCGATATAAATAATTTTTCCTGGCCAATCGGAGTTTGGTGCGCAGCTATGCTTCGCCATATAAGCTCCAATCGTGCTTTTACCCTGTCCAGACTTCGCTTTAATCGACATGCCCGGATTGTCGGAAAGTCTTGGAAGTGTGAGCAACCTTTTATAGCTGTCAATTGCAATCATAACTTCCGGCCGCATAATAAAAATCTCTCGCATGCAAGAATTTATGCGCTGTTCTTTAGGTAGGGCGACAAGGTGATTATGATCAGAATTCATAGGTCGATACCTTTCAAAGGCTTAACATCGGCCGCATCAACCATTGACGTGTTTTTCTCTTTGCTTTTAACTTTACCAAGTTCAGCCTTGGAAAATGGCCCAAACCTTTCACTTTGCTCCGCATTGGCCGCATTCCGAGCTCGCTCCCGAGCCTCCTTTTCCAGCTTTTTCTTGAACTCACGCTGGCTAAGATGTATGCGTTCACCATCTGCAGTTAATTCACCAGGTTTCGGTTGACCGTAAAGTTTAGCCTTCCATGCAAGCATTGATATTGGGCCGTCTTGATATGGTCGAAGCTCCTCCAAGTCTGGCCCTAAGCGCTCAATGCGCTTCCACTGACCATCAGACATTACCCAAGCCCGATCGATGTTCGAATTATCAATTTTCACTCTTACATGAGCGCCGGTTTTACCGAAGTAAGGGCCAGGATCGTAACGTAACGCCATCTGTATCAGTATCGCATTCTTCCTAACTTTCACATGATGTTCATGGTACATGCCAATTATAAAGCTTAAAGGATCTTCAAATCTGGGCGGTGTGCGAATTTCGCCATTGTGTTCGCCGTAGTGATTCAGAAATCGCTGATTGGCCGTGAATCCATCAGAGCCAGTTTTTTCGTGCCGTCGACAAATTTCAATAACAATCATCTTAAAAACCTCATCAAGGTAATATATGGATGATTGCTCGATTTTATTTCCACGAGGCTTTTTTCCAGAAGATGGCACCGCACCTTCTAAGGTTTGGATAAAATAACGATTGATAATCCCGAGTCCTCGCTCGATCGAACCGCCACTTTGCTTGCGTTTTCTTCGGGCATGCTGAACGTCATGACTCTCACATGCTGCCTTCACTGTTTTCGCGTTAAGATCGGGGCCGCCGTCGACAAGAAGTAAGGACATACGCCCGTACTGAATCCATTTGTAGACGTCGTCAAGTCCCAAAGAACGGAGCAGATCGTCTTTTGGTTTAATCGCCATATCTAAAGCTTGCGCCAAAGTCCATCTGCTCGGCGCACCGAAATAAAGTGCAAATCCGAGATACGCTTTGCTAAACTTATCTTTAATCAACATGAGATAAGGTCTCCCGAGCAGCATTCCAGTCTGCCTGCACCTCACATGCATATCGAGTGGACTTCCATCAGCTTCAACAATTTCAAGGGGGGCGTTGGCTTTCATTCCGAAGGGATAACTGCCAAATTTATCCCGAGCAGCTTCTATCCCTTCTTTCACCTTGACCTGTTCGCGCTCATTATGGATTGCCCGCAAACGCCTTCGTAGAGTACTCCTTGAGGGGGCGACCATTCTCCCGCATAATGAAATAATGGAATCAATTACCCGTTCCTCATTAGCACCTGGGCCTGTATAGTCTGATGCAGCAACGGTTATGATTAGCTCTTCTATTTCAAGCGGGAATTTAGTGTCCCCCTTTTTTGGGCCAGGCTTTCCTGAAACAAAAACTGACCAGTCTCCGATAATCAGATATTCATTCTTTAGCTTTCTGACCATCGTAGTTTTAAGCCCAAGCAAAGTTTTTGTCTCTTCGAGGCTGATAACGCCAGCTATCAACTTGTCAAATATTTCCTGCCGACCCGTAGCATATAATATTTCCTCATCGGTATACGGCGATACAGGGCGATTATCATCCTCAAAAACTGGAGCGTCAGCCAAAATCTCTTCTCTGATCTTATTTAAAGCATCATCTGAAGCGGCAGCCACATTTTCTTCAGTGGTTCTGACAATGTCGCCACTCACCGAACTCCTAACTATTAACTGGTGCTCCGAGCCGTCATAATTCACAACAGTGAACATCCCTGACCTGTCTCGCAAGGCGACTAGGCTACCAACTTTATACTTCATCGCATTCAGCTTCAGCACCTGAATCAGTGCTCGATTGCGCCTTTATACTTGCTAAGCGAACTCTTACAATCGATTCGGATGGGTTCTCCATACCTAACTGATAGCAAAACCAGCACACGTCCTGATAAAAAACTTCGATCGAACGTTCGAAGCCTCCATTATCCTGCTCGCTAAGCACGATAATCAGGAAATTTACCGTGGCATCAATTGCATACTGAGAGTTACTTTCGAAGGCAGAGCTAACATATTCGCTCAGGTATTCAGAAAAATTCGAAAACGTCACATGAACAGAAGCGTCTGTAGCTTTTTCTTGATCAACAACTGCTCGAACATGCTCGCGAAAACGTTCAGCTGGCTGGGCCTCAACAATGACATGCTTGTAGGGCAGCCAATATGCGTTTCCGTCTAGTAACCTGCAGATGCGTAGCTCGCCCTTTTGGGAATTGGATCTCAGGACGTAGCACAGATCTGTGCTACGGGTCGTGTGGACGAAGGAGCCAATGCTAATCATGACGCAGGCCTCTGAAACGTTCTCCATAAGCCTAGGCCCCGGGTGTCATCCGACCAGTACCACTTGTCAAAAAAACACAGAATCGTAACCTATTGATTTTCATATAGGAGATTTCAAAAACTTGTGTTTTTTTGGTTCCAATTTGTCACCAAATTATGAAAAGTTAATATTAATTTCAATTAATACAACGAATTAGGTCACGCTCACTTGTTAGAGAAAATGAACAAAGATCGCTCCGGCTCCGGGTTCCGATGCTGTGCGATCGCTTCGTGACCTCGCCCGACGAGTTGCTTAACCAATCGCTTCTCCATTTGACGATGAATAAGCCCCGATCCCGGCATTGACTCAACCGGGATCGGTGAATGCTCAACCTTCGAACTGGTAATAAACCTTGGCGATTACCTTCCAGGCGCCGTCGATTTTGATCAGGGTCAGGTAGTCGTTGTAGTCGGCACCGATCGCATCATTTTCCATATCGACACGCACCACGGCTGTCGTGGGTGTGATTGCCAGTATGTCGAGCCGAGTTGTAATTTTTGGGGCGCTGCCGTTCTTCTGAACGAAATCAAACAAATTTTTGATCGGGCCGCCAAGCAGCTCACCATTTGTGAAACCGTACATCACGGCGTCTTTATGGAACGCCTGAGCAACGCCTTCTGCACTGCCCACACGCAGACCTTCAACATATTGATTGGCAGTAGCGATGACAGCGTTGTACTCGGAAGTTGGTACTGCTTTGATGTTCTTCGACATGGTTCTCTCCTTTCATTAGGGCGACGTAAAACACACCTCGCCAGAAGCGCTCAAATGCTCGGATGGGTGTGGTAAATCTTGCTGACGATCGTCCACTTGCCTTCTACCTTCAGCAGGTTGAAGAAGTCGGTGAATCGAAACCCCGAAACATTGTCGGTATCAACACGCGCACTGGCGGCAGTACCCACGATGTCGATGCGAACGATCGCAGCTTTGGCTTCGGGAGATGGGCGGAAAGAGTTGTCGATGACGTCGTACAGATTCTGGATCGCCCCGCCGACGAGCTTGTCGCCGTCGACGCCAAACATGGTCGCTTGCTCGTTGAACGCGGGCTTCATCAAAGTGCTGTCAGCCTTGGCGCCACCCTCGTTGTACTGACTCAGAACAGCAACGATCGCGTTGTATTCCTGGACGTAAGTTGGATTGCTCATGATGTACTCCTGGTTGCATGTGCCGGTGACCCTTTTGGTCAATCGGACACGGAAAACTCAAACGACAATTACCAATCCTGGCGAGTCGGCGAGATGATCAAATCGTTGACGGTGACATTTTCCGGTTGGTCGAGGGCGTAGATCACTGCGCGGGCAATATCATCAGGCGCAATGGCAATCCTGTTCAGCGCTTGGGCAGCCTTACGCCCTTCAGGATCACTGACCTTGTCTGCCCAGCCGGTATTGATCACCCCCGGGCTGACGGTGTTGACACGAATGCCATGCTGCACGCCCAACTCCTTTCGCATGGATTCAGTCATGGCCTGGACGAAAAACTTGGTTGCGCTGTAAACACCCGCCGCCGGGCCGACCTGATGACCTGCTACAGAGTCCATGTTGAGAATCTGCCCGGACTTCTGTTCAAGCATAAATGGCAACACAGCAGCAATAGTGTTGAGGTAGCCCTTGATGTTCACATCGATCATCTTTTCCCAGTCCTGCACGGCCAGATCGACCCAGTTGGAAAAGAGCATCAGGCCGGCGTTGTTGACCAGGATGTCCACTGCGCCATAGGTGTCTTGTGCAAACTTCGCGAGCGCTTTGGTTTGATCCAGATGGGTAACGTCTGCGGTGAAAGCGACCACCTCGCTCCCGGCCTCACGCAGCTCGGCAACAAACGCTTCCAACCCGTGCTGATCGACTGCTGCTGCCACGACGCGAGCGCCCTGTGCGGCCAATGCGCGGGTGGTGGCCGCACCAATGCCGGAAGATGCGCCAGTGACGATGGCGACCTTGTTTTGCAGATAATTCATATTTAAGTGCCTCTTGTGCGGCGAAAATGCTTTCGCGACCGAGCCTCCCCGCGCCGAACTGACGCCGAGGAAATCTCTAATTAGTTGGAGTTGGCCGTAGGCCAATCGATGTAGCCCTTGGCGCCTCCGCCGTAGTAACTCTCGCGCGGGGCTATGGTCAGCTCGACGCCGCGACGCAGGCGCTCTACCAGGTCGGGGTTGGCAATGAACAATCGACCAAATGCCACGGCATCAATCCGCCCTTGCGCCCTGCGCTCCAGCGCCATTTCCAGGTCATAGTTGTTGTTGCCAATGTACGACCCTTCGAACTGCGCACTCAGATCCACTCCCTCGGGAACGATACGAGAGGTGGCGGTGGCGCCTTCAACGAAATGCAGATAGGCCAAGTTGAATCTGTTCAACTGCTGAATGAGGTGACCGTAGGTCGCCATGACGTTGCTGTCTGGAGGCGTGTTACCGGCATCAGGAGTTACTGGTGAAAGGCGGATGCCGACCCGGTCACTACCCCAAATCGCCACCACGGCTTCGGTGACTTCAAGTGTCAGTCGTGTCCGATTCTCGATGGAGCCGCCGTACTGGTCAGTCCGCTGGTTGGTGGAATCACGCAGGAACTGGTCGAGCAGATAGCTGTTGGCAGAATGGACTTCCACACCGTCGAAACCGGCTCGCTTGGCATTTCCTGCCGCATGCCTGTACTGCTCGATGATCCCCGGGATCTCTGAAGTCTCAAGCGCCCGAGGCATGGACACTTCGACCATGCCATTGTTGGTATAGGTGGTACCTTCGGCCTTGATTGCCGAGGGCGCGACCGGCGCTTCGCCGTTCGGCTGCAACTCGACGCTGGAGAAGCGACCTACGTGCCACAGTTGACTGACGATCTTGCCGCCTGCCGCGTGTACTGCGTCGGTGACTTTTTTCCAGCCTGCCACCTGCTCTTCCGACCAGATACCCGGCGTCATGGCATAGCCACGCCCCTGAGCTGAAATGTTCGTGGCCTCGGCGATGATCAGGCCTGCGCTGGCACGCTGGGCGTAGTAAGTCGCGTGCATTTCATTCGGCACGCCGTCGTCGGCCATTCGGCTACGCGTAACGGGCGCCATTACAATTCGGTTAGCCAGTTGCAGCGCGCCCATATTCATGGGCGAAAAAAGGTCGGTGTCTACAGCAATATCAGTCATAAAACTCCAATTAAGTAGACCGGTCGTCTAGTAAAAGTCTTAAAAAAAACGCCCCTATGCCAGCAGGCGCTCACTCGTCATTAGTGCCGTGTCAAAAGCAGCTGTTGTATTGCGCACTTTCACCAGCAGTGATGCCCCCAACCACAATTGATACAGCGACTCAGCCAGTGCTTCTGCGTCTTGGGTCGAAGTGATTGAGCCATCAGCCATTCCTTGCTGAACACACCGCTTGATTCTCTGGATGATCAGCGCGGTGCCCTCCTCCAATACGCCGCGCATATCTTCCGACAGGTCGCACACTTCGGCGCCGAGTTTCACCACCAGGCATTTCTCCTCGGGATGATCGAACGCCTGCGTCTTCGCCCAATAGCGCAAATAGCCAAGGAGCCGCTCGGCACCCGTCCCTTGCGCCGCCATAACAACGTCTACCCGCCCGATGTACTCCTGAAAGTATTCTTCCAATAGTGCCTGGCCGAATTCCTCTTTGGAGCGGAAGTAGTGATAAAACGACCCTTTGGGTACACCCGCCGCCTTCAGCACTTCCATAAGACCGACAGCGGTGTAGCCCTTGTGGGTCATCAATGCCTTCGCTACATCGATGATGTGTTGTCGCATGTCTTGAGTAGGTTTTTTCATAGTGGGCAAAGCCCAAACAAAACTAGACCGGTCGTCTAGAGCCGCTATTGAGTATCTGACGAACGACTAGACGCTAGCGGCTGGATGAGCCCGCTCGGGTTCCAGTTCGACCCTTTCCCACTTGGCGATCACCAAAGGTGCGATGGCGTTGCCCAATACGTTCAAGGTGGTGGTACCGCTGTCGATAATCCTGAAAATGCCGGCAATCAACGCCACCCCCTCCAACGGCAACCCGGCAGACGCCAATGTCGCTGACAAGATGATGATGGCAAAACCCGGCACCCCTGCTGCGCCCTTCGAAGTCAGCACCATCGTCACCACCAGCAGGATCTGCTGCGACAGCGACAGGTCGATGCCATAGAGCTGCGCCACGAAAATTGTCGCCACACCGAGAAAAATCGATGCGCCATCCAGGTTGAATGCATAACCCACCGGCACCACAAAACTGACGATCCGACGCGGTACACCGTAGTTCTCCAATCGCGTCATCAACTGCGGCATAACGGCGGCAGACGCGGCACTCGAAAACGCCAGAATCAACTCATTGCGAAAGTAGCGGATCAACTTGAAAATGTTTTCGCCAATCAAGTAGCAAATACCGCCGAGTATCACCAATGCGAAAACAATCAGCGCCAGGTAAACCACCCCGATTAACTTGAGCAACGGCAACAATGAGGCGAACCCAAACGTCGCCACGGTCGCGCCGATCATCCCGAACACACCGATCGGTGCGTAAGCCATGACGATTGAGACGACCTTGAACATCGCATCGGAAAGGCTCTGAACCACCGCGATGAAAGGTGCGCTTTTGTCCTTCGGCAGAGCGTTCAATGCCATGCCTAACAGCACAGCGAAAAACAGCACGGACAGCAACTTCGCTTCTGACATAGCAACCAGCACATTGTCAGGGACGATGTTTTGCAAGATGACCAATGCGCCTTTGGACGGCTCCAGAGTGATCGCTGCAGTACCGTGCGAAATACCGGAAATGTCGGTGCCCGTACCCGGCTCGAAAACGTTGGCGAAACACAAGCCAATGACAATGGCCAAGGCGGTAATGGCAAAAAAGTAGCCCAGCGACTTTATCCCCATGCGACCAAACGACTTGTTATCGCCACCGCCTGCGATGCCCAGGATCATGCAACAGAACACAATCGGTACAACCACCATCTTCATCATCTTGATGAAGATATCGCCGAGTGGTTTGAGGATCTCCGCACTCACCCATGTCTGATAATACGGATGCGTATTGAAGTACCAACCGACAAGCACGCCAAGCAACAGCCCGGCAACGATTTGCCACACCAAGGGAATACGTTTCATGTCTAGCCTTCTTGTTGGAATGAAAGGTCTGCGTCTATTCGCAGTTGCTAGAGTCATGAGCTTCCAGCTCATTTGAGATCAAATGGCACAACGCAGTTGTGCCATGGGTGTTGTTACTTGGCGAAGAGCTGGCTCATATCCTTGAAAGCCTTGAACTCAAGAGCGTTGCCGCACGGATCAAACAAAAACATGGTGGCTTGCTCACCCACTTGGCCTTTGAAACGTATGTACGGTTCGATCACGAATTCGGTACCAAACGACTTCAGACGTTCGGCCAGTGCCTCCCACTGTTCCCAACCTAAAATGATGCCGAAGTGCGGAACTGGAACATCGTGCCCGTCGACCGGGTTGCTATGAACGCTTTCCTGCGAAGCGGTTTTTGGATGTTCGTGAATCACCAGTTGGTGACCATAAAAATCGAAATCTACCCACTGCGTGCTGGAGCGCCCTTCTTCAAGACCAAAAACCTCACCGTAAAAGGTGCGAGCTGCAGCCAGGTCGTAAACGGGGATTGCGAGGTGGAATGGCGAGAGGCTCATCAGAACTCCAAATATTTTTTGTTGGTTGGCGAGTATTTCCACCGTCATTGGCTCTCTGGATTCAGCCGTTGCCGGGGGTGGAAAACATCGTAAGACGGAAAACAGAACATAAAAATCAATATATATTTCTTAGAAACACAATTAATATTTGTGAATGATCAAAGAACTGAAGACACTCATTGCTGTGGCGCGGGAAGGCACATTCGCCGCTGCCGGTAACAAGATCGGCCTGACTCAGGCCGCCGTAAGCGCGCAAATCCAGCGCCTGGAAACCGAGCTCGGTTTTGAAATTTTCGACAGGAAAGGACGCTCAGCCCATCTCAACAAAATGGGCCACCAGATACTTCTGCAGGCGCAAGAGCTGCTGAGGCTTTATGACAATTTGGGCTCTACAACGCTGGGCAAGCCTCCCAGCGTGCTGGTCAACATCGGTGCGATTGCGTCCGTGCAGCGCTCCTATTTGCCCGATGCGCTAGCAAAGTTTCACCAACAGTGTCCGCAGTGCCGCACACGTGTCATCCCGGGCCTTTCAATGGAGCTGGTGAACCTCGTCGACGCCGGTGAGATCGACATGGCCGTGATCATTCGCCCGCCCTTCTCCCTTCAAAGTGACCTGCGCTGGACGACGTTGGCACTAGAGCCCTACCGACTGATCGTGCCAAGTGACCTAGAGGGAGAAGACTGGTCGGAACTGCTGTCCAGCCAGCCATTCATTCGTTATGACCGATCATCCTTCGGCGGCAGACAGGTCGATCGTTTCCTGCGGCAGATGCATTTCACCTTGCAGGAGGTTTGCGAACTGGATGAGCTGGAGGCCATCATCAAGCTAGTTGAAAAAGGTGTAGGCATAGCGCTGGTGCCACAGACAGAACTTCATCAGGAATGGCCCGCAGGTGTACGAGCGATCGATTTGGGACAACACACCTTTCACCGGGATATCGGGCTGGTACATCGGTCTCGACACAGTTTTACGGAGCCTGTGCGAATTTTAGTTCAGCTTATAAGTGATCAGGTAATAGCCGTTTCTAAATAACAGCCTCCAAGCAAAAAGGTCTCTTAGGGGCCCTTTTGTACCCAAACCGAAATCACTTGGAGTGTAATGGTCCAATGATTCCGGACACCCATTCAGGTGTGGCTAGAGCAACTGGCCGCCCGAAATATCAAACGTCGTCCCGTTAGCCCAGGCCATGTCATCCGACAGGATGGCCGCAACTGCACCGCCTATATCGTCCGGAAGACCGACACGACCCAGAGCGATCCCTTGTGCCACATAGGCATTCACATCTTTGTTGTCGCGTACCGCACCACCCCCAAAATCGGTTGCGATGGCGCCTGGGGCAATCGCATTCACCCGGATTTTCCGCGAACCGAGTTCCACGGCCATGTAACGGGTCAGCACCTCGACTGCTGACTTCACCGCTGCGTAAACGCTGTATCCCGGCAGAGTAAAGCGCACGAAGCCGGATGAAACGTTCAAAATACGACCGCCATCCTCCATGAGTGGTAGCAACTTCTGAGTCAGGAAAATAGGCCCGCGAAGGTGCGTGGCGATCAATGAGGCAAACTGGTCTTCGGTCGCATCAATAAAGTTTGCAAACAGACCATTACCCGCATTGTTAACTAGAAAATCAAAACGCTCGCGGCGAAAAACGGTCTTCAGGATATCGGTCACTGCGTTCGAAAAAGCCTGATAGCTAGCGGTATCAGTGATATCAAGCGCCAGCATGGCGGCCTTGCCGCCCTGCGCTTCGATTTCCCGCATCAGCGATTCGGCTTCTGCCGCGCCACTGCGATAGGTACCGATGATGTGGACGCCGCGCTTGGCGAGGTGAAGAGCCATATTGCGGCCAAGGCCACGGCTGGCGCCAGTGATGAGAGCGATCTGGTTGGTCATGGGCTATCTCTGTAGGTTAGTTGCGCCTTTCGGTGCATTCTTGACCCGCTCAAGATAGACAAAACCCTGTTTGTAACCCACGCCCAATATGCTCAGTTTATTGCCTGATTGTCTCAATTACCTTGCGTGGTGACGCGGCATTGGCATAATCGTTTCATGAATAACGATCTTGCAGCGCACCTTGAAATTGCCCTGCGCCATGCGCCACCAGGCTTGACTATCACACGGATCCCGCGGGTAGACATCTGCGTTGGACAAGGCTCTACCGACAAGACGCCATGCCTGTATCGCTCGATGATCTGTTTCATCCTGCAAGGCTCGAAGCGGGTTGCGATCAACAACCATCTTCTGAGTTACGACAGTGAGCAATACCTCATCAGTGCCCTGGATTTACCCTTGAGTGGGCAGATTCTTGATACTGATGAGGGGCAGCCCTACGTTGCGGTATCGCTAGTGCTGGATCCGGCTATTCTGGCGCAATTGGCCGTGACCATACCTGCGGTCAGCGAGAGCGAGCAAAAAGGAATGGGGATCACAATAAACCCGATGACCAGATCGCTGCGCGACACATTGCTGCGCTTATTGTCATTACTCGACACGCCTGCCGACATTCCGGTTCTCGGCCCGATGGTCGAGCGGGAATTACTTTATCGTCTACTGCAGGGCCCACAGGGCCGGCTACTGCGCCAAATAGCCCAACCCGATGGCGCTCTGGGCAGCATCCGGCGGGCAGTTGCCTGGATCAGGGATAATTACAGTGTCCGACTTCGTATCGAGGCGTTATGCGATGCAAGCGGAATGAGCCGGGCAAGCCTGCATCGCCATTTTCGATCGATGACAGGCCTCAGTCCCGTTCAGTATCAAAAACAGCTCAGACTGCAGGAAGCTCGCCAGCTTTTACTTGCTGGCGAGCATCGCGCATCTGATGTGGCTTACGCAGTAGGCTATGAAAGTGCATCACAGTTTAGCCGCGAGTACCTCCGGCAATTCGGTACACCGCCAGCACGAGATGTACGACAGATACGGGAGTCGATCGGCACTCCAACAAGGACGTAAACACAAGACTGACTTTTTGGCTTCCTGCGTTCTCATTTTGCAATACCGTCTCGCTCTATAAGACTTATGCCAGCACTGTCAGCCAGGCCGACACTAACAGCAAGAAAGCCAAAGCATGATTCATGCGTTTGAATGCCTGTGGTGAACCAAACGCCCGGGCACTGCCTGCGCCGAGTAACGCCCACAGGGTCATGCACAGCACTGAGACCAACAGAAACAGCAACGACAACACCATCAGCCGCATGGTGTTATCGCTGCCACCGGCAAATACGCTCACCACTGCTACTGCCATCATCCAGACCTTAGGGTTGACCAATTGCAAGGTGGCGGCACCGAGCACGCTGAGACCATCTTCGCGCGAGGAAGGCGAATCCAGGGTGGGCGGCGCGCTTTTAAATATCTGCCATGCCAGCCAACTCAACCAGAGCACCCCGGCCCAAGCGATCATCTTCTGCACTCGCGGAAACTGCAGCAGGGTTTCACCCATGCCGAGCCCGACTGCAAGCACAATCAGCGTCGCCGCCAGGCATGCGCCAAAAATGATGGGCAGTGTGGCGCCCAGTCCCCAGCGCGAACTATGGCTCAGCACCAGAATATTGGTCGGCCCTGGGGTGATCGAAGCAACGAACGCAAACAGCAGGAAAGGCAGCAAGGACTCCATAAGTCAGTCTCCCTGAAGGCGTATCGAAGGGGCAGAAAAGAACAACGAAAACAACATGGCATGGACTCCTTGATCAGATAGGAGGCCTATGGTCGCGGGTCAACGGGATTCAGTCTGGAAGGTTTGAGCAGCGCTTGCGGTAATCGGCCGGTGTGAGCTGGTAGGCGCGACGGAACCAACGCCCCATATGGCTTTGATCGGAGAACCTGAGGGTACTGGCCACCTGCGCAGGCGACTCGCCCCGCGCCAGCAATTGCCGAGCTTTGGCCAGCCGAAGCTGAATCAAATAAGCATGGGGCGCCAGCCCAAATGCTGCCTTGAAGGCTCGCGTCAGGCGAAAACGATCAACACCACAGGCCTGGGCCAAATCGTCCAGCCCGATGTCCTCGTAGACATGGGCATGCAGATAGTCACGTGCGACTTGGGCCACCAATGGCATGCGGGGGTCAAATACCTTGTGCTTGCGCCAATCAAGGTGGCAAGTAAGCGCCCCCAGCAAAGTGTCGATGGCGTTCTGACGCACAATGCGCAAGTCACCTTCATGGAGTGCCTGGAAAGCGCTATAAATGGCAGTCGCCAAGCCCGGATCCTGACTCAATGTGTCGGCAAAGCCCGGCTGACTGTTGACAGGCGCTTGCTCGAACAATGCGAGCAACTCCCGTTCCAGCCAGTGCGGATCGAGGTAGAGCATGGAATAGGTAAAACCCTCCTCGGTCGGGGCATGTCCATCGTGGATTTCTCCAGGTTCCAGCATGAATACCTTGCCCGGAGTACTGAAGTGGCGAACGCGACGGCAATTGAACTGTTGCACACCCTGCTCGGTGACACCTACCAGAAAACTGTCATGCCAATGCGGATCGTAGGCATGCCCCTGAAAATGGGCGCGAATCGACTCAATCCCTGTATCAGCATCCTGGGACAGTTCAATCCAGTTGCGTTTATTCACGGAGCGCTCCAGAGGTAATGATTTAACGTGAAACTGTGGGGAATGGCTAAATTACAACGCTTTGAAAAGATCGTTTAGAAGATTTGTGCAGGTTTTGATGAGCTACATCTGCAAATTCTGAAATGCGCAACGCGGTCAGCAAGATGGACTGGAGATGTCTACGGTGCCGGGGCGATTCACAGATTATCGATCTGTTGCCGCATAAGTGGGCTATTTAACCCTCGCCATCTGTACGAACTTGACTTTGATTCGGGACGCGCCTCCAAAGCTGCATAAGCGCCAATGAAGCAAGACTAGCGATACTGAGCGCAAGTGAACTGATTCCAATGCTCACCCCCCAGAAGTCGATCAAGTAACCAGTTAACACCGGAATCGCACCGGCAGGCACATATCCCCCCATGTTGAACACGGCGTTGGCTTCGGCTCTTCGCTGCGCTGGCACATTGTCAGCAATAAGGCTCAGTCCGCCTAACTGGCCCAAGCCTTGACCGGCGCCTGCCAGTAGCGCAGAAGTGATCAGCCATGGAGCGGAGCCGGTTTTAAGCGAGATCCATACGAAGATCATTGATGAAATAGTAGCGATCCCGCTTAGCGAAAATACGGTACGGCTGCTGAATTCCTTGGCTGCGAACTGTACGGTTACGGCCACGAGGAACATTGAAAAGGCCATACAACCTGTTACAAGGGGGCTGTTCACGCCCAGAAATGTGGCTATCAGCTTGGGGCCGAGCGACAGAATGAATGAAGTCGATGTGATTCCAGGGCCGAAGAAGGCTATCCCTAACAGCACGATGCCGAGATTTTGCTTGGCAACGGTAGGCAAACGCGGTTTAAACGAACCGATCCCAAGCTTCAGGTTCCTCTGATTAAGCAGCGCCACGAGCGCCACACACAAAATCGCAATCTCTATTCGGAAGACTGTGTGGATCGGGTTTGGGAAATATTGCGCCACGACCCCCGCCAATAGCGGCCCGGTGCCTGCTCCGGCCACCATTGCGACAGACGCCATTAGCGAAGCAAAGTGTTTGTGATGCGGCTGAGCATGCTCAACAACATTCGCCATCCCCCCAGACACAACGAGGCCAACCGAAACGCCTGTGAGAAAGCGTGCGAGCATCAAGACGCCAATGCTGTTGGCCTGGTCGAAAAGAATGGCTGCAACGATAGCAAGCCCCACACAGGGCAGTAGGAGTGCTTTGCGCCCGTAGTGGTCGGACAACTGCCCCGCTACGGTGAGAGCAAGAAGGAGGCCTATGATGTAGCAGGCAAATATAACGGTCAGCACCCCGGACGTGAAGCCAAGGGATTGCTGCCAGGAGCTGTAGAGCGGCGTAGCAGCATTCGACAGTATAAAGATCGCGGTCACGATCCACGCTGTCCGGTACACAGCCATTGAGGTTTGTTTGGGGTAGGTACTGCTCATGGGTGAATAGCCTCTATCTTCAGTCAGAAATTCAAATTCTGACTAGGGTAGAGATATGCCAGGTGACGGCCTATTCGCTAAAAACACAAACGGGATGTGAAAAAATTCACGGATCTCGCGCCAGCATTAGCCCATCCATGAGGAAATCCAAGACTGCTCGGATTTTTAGAGAACCGCGGAGATCTTCATGAAACGCGAGCCAGATGGGCAGTTCCAGCGGTGTGTGATCCACATCAACGGCAACCCTCGCCAGCCCATATTCCGTGCCTAAAAAATCCGGAAGGAAAACTATGCCAGCATTACCTACGGCAGCTAATGCCTGGATGCGCAGGTCATTGCTGGTGACGGAGATCGGCCGTCCACCCAGCCGATCCAGGAGCCATTGCTGCTGTATCGAATCGCCCATGCTACGGTCGTAGCCTATGAACTCGAACTGTTCAGGTTCACGTTGATCGATGTAGTCCTTGCTAGCATGAGGGTAAAAACGCAAGGAGCCGAGGCTTTTGGCGACGACGCTCTGTTCTTCCGGCCTGCTGAAGGTAATGGCAATATCCGTTTCTTTCCTCGCTAACGAAGCGGTGGACTTGGCTCCAACGAGCCTGAGCTGTAACCGGGGATAACGCTCGCGCAATACTCCGAGCCGCCGAGCTACCAAAGTTCCGAGGTACGCAGGAGGTGCGGACAAGATTACCTCGCCCTCAATGCGACTTTCTTCCCTGTCAGCAAATCGCCTGAGCGCAAGTGACGCAGACTCCATCTGCGCTGCATATTCACCTACCTTTACACCATCCTCGGTCAGTTGGTAAACACGGCCCCTACGATCTACAAGCTTCATGTTCAAAGAAGCTTCGAGCGCAGCGATTCGGCGAACCACAGTCGCGTGCTCCACCCCCAGCGAGCGTGCCGCTGCGGCTAAGGAGCCCTCATGAACAAAGGCAAAGAAAAAACGGAGGCTATCCCAGTCGAGCATATTGATCATCAGGTGTGGTTACGAGAGGCTTCTCAGCAAGCTATAGGCCTAGCTTACCGAGTAATGAGGTGACACTGCCGCATAAAGGTTGGGCTCGAGGTCGTCCCATGTTATCCGCCTTCAAGAACTTCTGCCGACCCAGCGGGTGCGGGCTGACTGGCTCAAGAAGAGCTGAACGCACACTTAGGCTTCAGCGAGGGCCGTCCGGAGAAAGCTTAAAGCATCCCTGAAAACCTGATGCCATCTTTCAGAAGGCTCACTCATCAGAGGATGCCAGAAAAATCTGAATTCATGACCTCCATCATCTTCCGCAAAATGCACCCAAGTATCAGGAAGGTCTTGGGCAACATGACACTCATGAAATGCCCATGTGTGCCCCGTTACAATGGAATGCCACTCACCCAAATCTCGCCTTGCAGTGGATTGAATCCCAGCTTCTTCTATCAACTCTCGCACAGCAGCCAAGTCGGTTGACTCACCTGGGTCGACACTGCCTTTCACTAATTGCAGGCCTGCCAATGGATGCTCAAACGCCAGGATTTCCAACGTTTCGCGGGTTCGCAGAACCACAGGGCAAGATTTATCTGCTGCCATACCGCGACACCTGTTCAGTCATCCTTATGTGAGTCGAGTAGCATAAGGGAAGCGAGCGGCCATCGAAATTGAATTTGACGTAGCAATTACCCCGTCGACTCATACTCTGGTGCATGCGGTAACGCCAGAAACGCTGGCAGATGATCTAACCTCTGCCCATTCACTCCTTGCTCGATTTGGGTATCGCAATACGGGTACTGGTCTTGACCTCGCGTAAAGCTAGACTGGACTGAATGGAGGCAATACCCACCTGACGTCTGAGCACCTGCTCGATAAAGTCGCTGTAGCTATCAAGATCCTCTGCCAACACTTGCAGCACGTAATCGGCATCCCCGGTGATCTTGTGACACGACAACACTTCAGGCAATTGAGCAATCACCGCCTCGAAGGCGTCGGGAGCATGATCGGCGTGGGTTGAAAAACGGATGTGCACGAACGCCATGATATCCAACCCCAGCATTCGTCGATCAAGGTTCGCCTGATAGCCCTTGATCACACCCGCCTCCTCCATTCTCTTTCGCCGTCGCCAGCAAGGCGTCAGGCTTAACGACAGACGTTCACTGAGCTCGGCGTTGGAAATGCTCGCATCTTCTTGCAGCAGCGTGAGTATCGCCAGGTCAGTCTCGTCGAGACTGATGCGTTTGGATAATTTTTTCTTCATTGAGCCAACCCAGAGTAAAAAAGCCCGAACAATCTAGATAATCACGAAAATAAAGCAAAGAAAGCGCATCCAAGCCGGAACAGAATATTTGCACTGGCTCACAATAACGGATGCGCAGAATGTTTACAGTTTTCAGTGATTCCCACCGTTTGCACCACGGCACCGAATTGAAAGACGGCGTGCTCAAGCCGTCGTTCGAACAACCCAGTCGGGCCGATACCGTCCATAACCGCGTCAAGCAGGTTGGCCTTGGTCAGATCATCGAGCCGCGGGCATTTGACCGCTCGTGCTACGTCAACGCGCACAGCGAGCGCTACGTCAGCTTTCTAGAAAGCGCTTGGTCAGAATGGTGCGCGACCGGACGTACGCACGATGCCCTACCGCTGGTATGGCCAGTTCGTGACCTGTCCAACGAGCAAGTCCCGGCTTTCATCGACGGCAAGCTCGGCTTCTTTGCCATGGACGCCGGCTCCCCGATTACCGCTACCACTTGGCAAGCGGTAAAAACCAGTGCAGACATTGCCCTCACTGGCCTGGCACTGATCGATGAAGGCCATGACAGTGCTTTTGCCCTGTGCCGCCCGCCCGGCCATCACGCAGCGCGTGAATACATGGGCGGATATTGCTATCTCAACAACGCCGCCATTGCTGCACAGCAGGCCATTACCCAAGGTGCCAAACGTGTCGCCGTACTGGACGTCGACTTTCATCACGGAAATGGCACCCAGAACATTTTCTACGGGCGTAATGACGTCATGTTTGTCTCGCTGCACGGCGAACCGGCGGTGTCCTATCCGTACTACTCAGGTTTCAGCCACGAAATCGGTGCTGGCCAGGGTGAAGGTTACAACCTCAATTACCCCCTGCCTAAAAACACCACCTGGGAAAGTTATCGCAACGCCCTGCTTCACGCGTGCAAAAAACTGCAGCAATTCGCCCCTGAGGTGCTGGTTATTTCACTCGGCGTCGACACATTCAAGGACGACCCCATCAGCCACTTCCTACTGGAGAGTGAAGACTTCATTGGCATCGGTGAGCTGATCGCAAGCGTCGGCTGCCCTACCCTGTTCGTGATGGAGGGAGGCTACATGGTCGATGAAATCGGGATCAATGCGGTCAACGTGCTGCATGGTTTCGAGAGCAAGCGCGCCTGACCCATCCCTTGCGCTACAAAATTTCAGTTAGACAACCGGAGAATAAAAAAATGACTCTTTTCATTGATGTCGACGATGCCGCACGCCTATTCACCACGATAGGAATTCGCCGGGCAATCCGCGAAATGGCGGCATACATCGAGGCCGACTATTCACGCTGGGCGCAGTTTGATAAATCGCCGCGCACAGCCAATCACTCAGCAGACGGAGTGATTGAGTTGATGCCCACCGACGATGGAAAGCAATATTCGTTCAAGTATGTGAATGGCCACCCTGACAATGGTCAGAGAAAATTGCTGACAGTCATGGCCTTCGGTCTCCTGGCTGAAGTCCACAGCGGCTATCCAACCCTGCTTAGCGAACTCACATTAACAACCGCAGTGCGTACTGCTGCAACCTCCGCATTGGTCGCGCAATCTCTCGCACGAACAGGCGCTAGCTCGATGGCAATCATCGGCAATGGTTCACAGAGTGAGTTTCAGGCACTCGCTTTCCATGAAATGCTGGGCATCAACGAAATCCGTATTTTCGATATTGATCTCAACGCGTCACTCAAGTTGAAGCAGAACCTGGAGTCCTTCCCGAATATCAAAGTGATTCTTGCCAGCTCCGTACATGAAGCGGTTAAGGGCGCGGACATTGTTACCACGGTCACCGCAGACAAAACCTATGCAACGATATTGACGCCAGAAATGATCGAGCCGGGTATGCATATCAACGCCGTCGGTGGTGATTGCCCGGGTAAAACCGAGCTGCACGCCGACATCCTGCGCAACGCTCGGGTCATCGTGGAGTTCGAACCACAAACACGAATTGAAGGCGACATCCAACAACTGGAAGCCGACTTTCCTGTAGTCGAGTTTTTCCGAATTGTGCTGGGCGAAGTGCCCGGCCGCGAGAGCGATGCGCAAGTCACTGTGTTCGATTCGGTGGGCTTTGCGCTGGAAGACTTTTCTTCGCTGCGCTACTTGCACGACCTTGCGCGCAACCACCGGATCGGCGAACGCATCCACCTGGTGCCGACTCCGACCAACATAAAAAACCTTTACCAATTGCTTGATCAGCAGCCAGCTGTCCCCTCACGTCTGCGCACGGTCAGCTGATGGCTATCGGCGTTGCCCCTGAGCAATGTGCCTGGGGCCCCTTACCGCCCCACGCAACGCGAAACCTTGCCACCTACCGTCCCTAGCCGTTGCATCCCCAACAAGAAAGATAGACAGCCACTTTTCTGCCAAAACTCAAAAACATAAAATCAAGAGGTTTTGTAATGAAATCGACTCCCTCCGAACGGGCAGAACAGCCCGCGCTGCAGCGCACGCTCAGCAATCGTCACATCCAATTAATGGCCATGGGTGGCGCCATCGGCACCGGCCTTTTCATGGGCTCCGGGAAATCATCGCCCTGTCCGGTACATCGATCATCCTCATCTATATGATCATCGGACTGTTCGTTTTTTTCGTCATGCGTGCCATGGGCGAAATGCTGCTTTCCAATCTGAATTTCAAAACCTTTGCGGATTTTGCAGGCGCCTATTTGGGCCCAAGGGCGGCTTTTTTTCTCGGCTGGTCATACTGGCTGAGCTGGAGCGTTGCTGTGATAGGCGATGCAGTCGTGGTCGGCGGATTCTTTCAGTATTGGTTTGCGAATGTGCCCGCGTGGATTCCCGCTATCGGGATGCTCGCAACACTGTTCGCGTTAAACGTACTGACTGTCAGGATTTTCGGTGAGGTGGAGTTCTGGTTCGCGATCATCAAGATCATTGCTGTTGTGACCCTAATAGGCGTCAGCATGGTGCTGATTG
Organism: Pseudomonas fragi; assembly: GCF_025426255.1. GTDB lineage: Bacteria > Pseudomonadota > Gammaproteobacteria > Pseudomonadales > Pseudomonadaceae > Aquipseudomonas > Aquipseudomonas kulmbachensis. The sequence continues at coordinate 2,707,493 of NZ_CP104861.1, forward strand.
CGACATCCTTCGTCTCCCCTAGCGGTGTCACTGCATCATTTAATAATTTGGTGGATAAACAGGCGGCATTCCCTAATGGCTTGTTCGGCTTCTTCGCTGGTTTTCAGATGGCGATCTTCTCGTTCGCCGGCACCGAATTAATCGGCACAGCGGCGGCGGAAACCCGCTCCCCAGAGAAGACTCTGCCTAAAGCCATCAACTCCATTCCTCTGCGAATTATCCTGTTCTACGTACTAGCGCTGACCTGCATTATTGCCGTGACTTCCTGGCATCAGGTTTCACCGGTCAAAAGCCCTTTTGTCGAACTGTTCCTGGTTGCAGGGTTTCCAGCAGCAGCCGGAATCGTCAACTTTGTAGTGCTGACATCCGCCGCATCGTCAGCCAATAGTGGCGTTTTTTCTTCCAGCCGTATGCTGTTTGGGCTGGCTAGCCAGAACAACGCTCCGAGGATTTTCCAGCGATTGTCGAGCAACAGCGTGCCTCTTCTAAGCTTGGCTTTCACCACACTGTTGATGCTAATTGGCGTACTGGTGCTGTTTATCGTTCCGGAAGTCATGACTGCATTCACCATCGTCTCTACCGTGTCGGCGATCTTGGTGATCTTCACCTGGTCGACCATCCTTGCGTCTTACATTGCCTATCGTAAAAAGCGGCCTGAGCTGCATGCACAATCTGCTTTCAAGATGCCTGGCGGCGTTCCGATGGCCTGGATTTCCCTAGCATTCCTGGGCTTTGTTCTTTGCCTGCTCGGGTTGAGACCTGACACTCGTATCGCCCTGATGGTCATGCCCGGATGGTTCGTGTGGTTGGCAATTGCTTATCAGCTGACCCGCTCAAACAAGCCTGAACCTGCAGTCGTTTCGGCAAGTAATTACAGCTGATGCTTTGAAGCTCTGCTTCAATCGCTGCGATATCGGTATCGATGAGGTCGTCGAGCAGGCTGGCCTGCTCGGGATTCATCTGCTCACTGCGCTTGGCAAATTTCAAACGCTTGAGTTGGGCGATCTCATGGTGCAGTTTTTCGATGAGTGTCTCGACACGCTGCATCAACTGCACCGCTAACCATAGTCAGGTATCTAGCTGCGTCAGAAAACCCTCCACATCAGCTAGTGCAGGCGCATAGGCTCCGGCATGACAGCAAGATATGGATGCGCAAGCCGCTGAAAATCGCAGGCGCTCTTTCAAATCTGCGATCCCCAGCAACTCCGCAGCCAGCCAACCGGCCATACAAGCGTCTCCGGCTCCAACCGTGTCTGCCACTTTCACGGCAATAGCCGGCTGATTAAGTTGACTGTCCGGGGTGTGGAGTATCATCCCACGCTCCCCTCGGGTAAAAAGAATCTGCGCCTGAGGATTAAGAGCCCGAAGCTCATCCATTGCCTGGTGCTCGGTCAACCCAGGATAGATTTGCTGAAGGTCTTCGTCGGAAAGTTTAATCATGTCAGCAAGGGCGGTCATCGTAGGGAAGGTTTGCTCCCTGTAATGGCTGTCCATCAAATTGCGCCAGTTCGGATCATAGCTAATCCGTTTACCGGCTTCCTTGGCCTGTTGAGCAATTTTAATCAGCCTGCCCGCGAGTGGCTGTCGGGCCAAACTGATGCAGCTGAAATGGCACAGCTCTACTTGGTTGATCCAACCATCGGGCATCAGATCAGGATCAAAAAATAGATCGGCATCCCCAGCAAAAAAGTATCTTGGGGGACGGCTCGATGGAACGATGGCGACCAGAGAATCTCGATCTACCCGTTGGATAAAATCCATATTTAACGCAGCCGCTTGCGACTGAAAAACTATCTCGTCACCTAGCGAATCTGTGCTTATCGACCCAGCAAATGCGCTGCTAACACCTAAGCGGCTTAGCGCTCGCGCAACATTCCAGGGAGCACCACCTGGGTAGCCCTTCCACTGTCCAGGGGTGCCTTGGACAAGGTCGGTCAGGGCTTCGCCAAATACTACTACGCGAGGCAATACCATCGTAATCTCCTGATTTTTCTGTCGTAGGGGTGACTGCTGTCTGCTCAGCTTCGACCAGTAATCCCTTACTCAATGCACTTTGGTGAAAGGCAAGAATCGATGAGTACCGATTCGATTGAGCAACGTCATCGCTGTTTCGCGACGATATTCGCTCGGTATCTGTTCCTTTTCGGCGTGAAAGTGTCTGTTGAAGTTAGAGAATTTTTCATCGCCAACCTCAAAGCAGATTTCTCCAACCAACGCCCCTGCTTGCAACGACAACCGGCAGGCGCGCTGGAGACGTGTTGGCCAACGCAGTCAGATACTAAAACCACGTTTCCATTTGCACACCGTATTGCCATACCCCCCCAGCACGGAAGTCCGTCATGCCAAAGGTGTCTGAGGTACTGTATCTGTCCAGATCCGAAGACCAATTCATGAAGCTTGCGAACACTCGTAACTCGGGGCGAGTGAGCAAATCTCCAACGTCAGGCTTGAATGTTGGGGCGACAGTAAATTTCCAAAAATTACCGTCGACCGCATTACGTTGTAGATAGCCCTTGGGGTCGAGGTTCATGTTTTGCCAGCTCATTTCGTAGGCCATCTCAAAATTACTGTTAATTGCATTGGCCAAACGCAAGTTCAGGGTCATCCAGCGATAATTGTCACCCTTGACGTATCTATCCTTGCTTTGTTCAGCCAACAAGCTGGGGCCGATGCGCCAACCAGGCGCAATAGGGGTCTCGCCATAAAGTGCCAGACGCAGAGCGCGGGCGTCGTCAATCAGCTCACCATCCGAGCCGATGTTCTTGACCTCTGCCCCCAAACCTTGCCCATAGAGCAGCGCCGTTTTGAAGAAACCTTCCCTGCCAAAAAAGTTTTTCTGGTGGTTGGCCAGCATGCTGTGCAAGCCGGAATCCGCAGGCGTCAAACCTGCTTCATTGGTACGGGAACTGAAATCGTTTTTCTTTGCGCCGATGGCATTGAACATCCACTGCCACTGACCGTTATCGAAGAACTGATTGGAGGTCAGGATGTAGCTTTCCACGTCGGCGTTGAGTCCGCCTTCACTGAAATCACCGTAGTCGCGCCCGATCAAGGAGTAGTTCGAGCGCCAGCTTTTGCTCATCTGCACATCGTAGATACCACCCCCGGTGCCAGCCAGAAAAACGACGTCCGAGTCCAGCCAGTGGATATCGTAGTTATCTCGATCAAATCGCTTACCAGCCCACAAGGTGGCGTTCTCGAACACCGAATTACCCTTGAATGCAGCAACATGATCAAGCTCTGAAAATACCTGACGCACGTTCAGGCTACTTTCATCGGCCGTCCAGTCATTGGAGCTTTCTACTCCGTCAGCGATGGAAACCGTGAATTTTGAACGGGTGCCGTTTTGCGCATAGATTTCTTTCGACAAGTCTATGCGCATATAGGTGTCGTCTTCGTTTCCGAGCCGCCCAACTGCCCCACCGACTGAACCGGCAGGCGTTGAATATGGGCCGCCACGGCCACCACCAAGTCCATCGTTAATCAGCAATCCCGAGCGGGCGTAGCCCTTGAAACTGAACCCGTCAGTGAGGTTTGCGGTACTGCCTTGTTTCTCCATGCTTTGCTGGCGGGCTTCGAGTTTTGCCAACCGGGTGTCCACAGTGGGCGCCGCAATGGCTGTCGCATTGGACACCGCTGGCTGCAAGGTGGGTGTGGCGAGTTTGATCTGCTGCAATTCCCTGGCGAGTGCCTGGGTTTGTTGTTCGGCTGCGGCTGCACGCTTTTCCGCTGCGCTGGCACGGGCTTCAAACGCAGCCATGCGTTCTTCCAGAGTCGCGGCATGGGCGGTCGCCGTCGTAGTGCCGAGCACGCCTGCGAGTAGCCAGCTTGATGCTTTCTGCATGTGAACTTCCTAGATTGTTTTTATTGTTTTTTGCTCTCGTGACGGCCACTTCTCGTCAACCTCGAATTGTCACAGGGAACGAAAAAAGGATGCCTAATCGCAATTACACTGCTACATTTTGCAATGTTAACGTTACCTTTTTTAAAAACAAAAATAAATGGTGCTCAATGAAACAGCTCAAAACTCTTCTTCCCGCCGCGTTATTCACCCTGTTTGTCGGACTTCCATCCGTCTCCAGTGCCGCCGATTTGACGATCTCGTGCGGAGCTGTGGGTGCGGAGTTGCAACTCTGCAAAGAGGCGGTCGATGCTTGGTCGAAACAGACCGGCAACAACGTCCAAGTGGTTTCCACGCCTAACTCGGCGACCGAGAGGTTGTCGTTCTACCAGCAAATTCTCAGCGCGCAGTCCACTGACATCGACATCATCCAAATCGACATGGTGTGGCCCGGCATGCTGGCCAAGCATCTGCTGGATCTGCGCGAAGTGCTGCCCGCCGATGCGACGCAAGGCTATTTCCAGGCGCAGGTGGATAACGCGACAGTGAATGGGCGGCTAGTGACGATGCCGTGGTTCACCGACTCGGGCCTGCTGTACTACCGCAAGGACTTGCTCGAGAAATACAACAAGCAGGTTCCCCAGACCTGGGAGGAAATGACCACTACCGCCCGGGATGTTCAACAGGCTGAACGCAACGCCGGGAACGCCAATGCGTGGGGTTATATCTTTCAGGGACGCGCTTACGAGGGGTTGACGTGTAATGCGCTGGAGTGGATCAGCAGCCAACCGGAAGGCGGCTTGGTCAATCCACGCGGAGATATCGTGATCAACAGTCAGGCCTCAAGAACTGCTTTGGCCCTGGCAAAAAGCTGGGTAGGCGACATCTCCCCGCGCGGCGTACTCAACTACACCGAGGAAGAAGGACGTGGCGTATTCCAGTCAGGAAATGCGCTGTTCATGCGTAACTGGCCTTATGTCTGGGCCCTGGTACAAGGCCAGGACAGTGTCGTAAAAGACAAGGTCGGGGTCGCTCCCCTGCCCCGCGGCGGGATGACCGGCACCCATGCATCCACTCTCGGTGGCTGGGGCCTGGCGGTATCGCGATACAGCGCTCATCCAGAACTCGCTGCAGAGTTAGTTAGCTACCTGACCAGTGCTCAACAGCAAAGACACCGCGCCCTGATAGGCGCCTATAACCCGGTTATCGAGTCGCTGTATCAAGATCCCGAATTGCTCGCGGCAATGCCTTACTACAGTCAGCTGCACAGCATTCTCAACGACGGGGTCATGCGCCCCGCCTCAATAACCGCCGAGCGCTATCCACGGGTCTCCAATGCGTTCTTCGATCGAGTGCATGGCGTTCTGTCGGGCGAGTTACCTGTCGATCAGGCGCTGGCCGAACTGGAAAGCGAACTCACGCGCATCAAACGCAAAAACTGGTAAGCCACAAGGAAGATAATAACCATGCCTGCCTCTCTTACTCTTGCTGCCCATGATGAGCATCTGCTCACCAGGGAAACGCCCATACAACGTCGCCGAGTACGCGCCGCCTGGCTGTTTCTGGCACCAATGCTGCTGTGTCTGGCCCTTGTCGCGGCCTGGCCGCTACTGCGGACATTCTGGTTCAGCCTGACCGACGCCAACCTAGCGGACAGCGGTGGCGGATCCTTCGTGGGCTTGAGCAATTATCTGTTTCATGACGAGTCCAACTGGTCGGGCATCCTGGTTGATCCACAATGGTGGAACGCTGTGCGCAACACGTTGCATTTCACCGTGGTGTCGGTGGGGCTGGAAATCGTTCTGGGGCTGTTGGTGGCGTTGCTGCTGAACATCAAGTTCACAGGCCGCTCCCTGGTGCGTGCGCTGATTCTGATTCCGTGGGCGATTCCTACCATTGTCTCGGCGAAGATCTGGTCATGGATGCTCAACGACCAGTTCGGGATCATCAATCATATGATGCTAAGCGTCGGCCTGATTGATGCCCCCCTGGCCTGGACAGCTGATGCGGACCTGTCGATGTGGGCGGTCATCATCGTCGACGTCTGGAAGACCGTACCTTTTGTCACGCTACTGATGCTGGCTGCATTGCAGATGTTGCCGAGCGATTGTTACGAAGCTGCCAGGGTCGATGGTATTCATCCACTGAAAGTGTTCTGGCGCGTCACGCTTCCACTTTTGATGCCCGCATTGTTGGTGGCGGCAATCTTCCGCATCCTCGATTCCCTGCGGGTATTCGACGTCATCTATGTGCTGACCTCAAACTCTTCCAGCACCATGAGCATGTCGGTCTATGCCCGCCAACACCTGGTGGAGTTCCAGGATGTTGGCTACGGCAGCGCAGCCTCAACTCTGCTGTTTCTGGTCGTTGCGGTAATCGCCATGCTTTATCTCTACCTCGGACGCCGTCAAATGGAGGTTCGATCATGAGCCTGCGCCAACTCAAAAAAACGCTGTTGCGCTTCGGGTTCTGGTGTCTGATCGGGGTTTTGTTGCTGTATGCGGTCTTCCCTTTCTATTACGCCATCGTGACCTCACTAAAGCCGTCCAGCGCCTTGTTCGAGGTCAGTTACTGGATCCACAATCCCGACTTCTCCAATTATGCGACGGTACTCCACCAAGCCTCATTCCTGCGGGCTATCGCTAACTCGCTGATAGTCTCGCTTTGCGTAGTGACGCTGGCGCTGTTCCTCAGTGTGACTGCCGCCTATGCCTTGGGAAGAGTGAAATTCCGTGGGCGTGGCACGGTATTGATGATGGTTCTCGGCGTGTCGATGTTTCCCCAGGTCGCTGTACTGTCGGGGCTGTTCGAAGTGATCCGCGCACTAGGTCTGTACAACACGTCTTGGGCGTTGATCCTGAGCTACACCATTTTCACCCTGCCCTTCACTGTCTGGGTGCTGACCACGTTCATGGGGCAACTCCCTCATGAGCTGGAAGAAGCGGCAATCATGGATGGCGCTTCGCCCTGGGTCACGCTTACCCGGGTGCTGTTGCCACTGCTATGGCCCGCACTGGTTACCACGGGGTTGTTAGCCTTTATCGCCGCGTGGAACGAGTTCCTGTTCGCCTTGACCTTCACCCTCACAGATGCACAACGCACGGTGCCCGTCGCCATCGCCTTGATTTCCGGCGGTAGCCCCCATGAGCTGCCCTGGGGGCTGTTGATGGCCGCATCGGTACTGGTCACCGTCCCACTGGTGATCCTGGTGCTGATCTTCCAGCGTCGAATCGTTTCCGGTCTCACTGCCGGTGCCCTAAAGGGTTGATGCCCAAAAACTACAAGGAACAGCATCGTGATCAAATTGAAGCTAGACAACGTGAACAAACAATTGGGCGGCGCGCGGATTCTTCGCGACGTTAGCCTGGAAATTGCTGCGGGTGAATTCGTGGTCTTCGTTGGCCCTTCGGGTTGCGGAAAGTCGACCCTGCTGCGACTGATCGCCGGGCTGGATTCGATCTGCGGCGGCGACCTGTTGATCGATGGGCGAAGGGTCAACGATCTGGAACCGCGCGAGCGTGGCGTCGGAATGGTGTTTCAGTCTTATGCTCTGTACCCGCACATGAGCGTCTACGACAACATCAGCTTTGGCCTCAAACTGGCCAAGACTGACAAGATCAGCTTGCGCGAGCGCGTGCTGAAAACCGCGCAAATCCTGCAATTGGACAAGCTACTTCAACGCAAGCCAAAGGAGCTGTCTGGCGGACAGCGCCAGCGCGTGGCAATGGGTAGGGCCATGGCGCGGGAACCGGATATTTTGCTGTTCGATGAGCCGCTCTCCAATCTGGATGCATCCTTGCGAGTGCAGATGCGCAACGAAATCGCCCGGCTGCATGATCGACTTGGTTCGACAATGATCTACGTCACCCACGATCAAGTGGAGGCGATGACCCTGGCCGATAAGATTGTTGTGCTCAACGGCGGTCGCGTAGAGCAGGTCGGCTCACCGCGCGAACTCTATGAGCGTCCTGCAAGCCGCTTTGTCGCCGGTTTCCTCGGCTCGCCCAAAATGAATTTTCTGACGGCGCGCCTGCATGCCCCGGGAGAAACCAGTCTGGTCGACACCCCAGTGCTGGGCATGACCTCCCTGCCCTTCGATAGCTCGAACCTGGCGGCGGGTGCGCTGCTGACCATGGGGGTTCGCCCCGAGCACATCTCGCTCAAAGTGGCAGAGGCAGCCGCTGGAATCGTCGTGACCGGGGTTGAATACCTTGGCAGCGAAACCTATGTGCACCTCGAAACAGGACAGGACGAGCCACTGATCTGTCGTTGTGAGGTCAGCGCCGGATGGCAGGCTGGCGATCGGGTCGAACTGCAGCTGGACATCGACAAACTGCACCTGTTCGATGACGACGGCGCAGCCTTGAAGCGCACCCCACACATCATTGAAAACCTGCGCAGTGATGTGTCTCTGCACGCAGTCCGAGTATAGGGCTTATGACCATGTCGTCGAATGACCTCAGTGATCCAATGCCTTCTTGCCTCGACCTTGCGCAGCGTGCACTGACTGATGGCCAGTCTCGCGTCATCCAGGATTATCGACCCGGTTATCATATCGCCCCGCCGGCAGGCTGGATGAACGACCCTAACGGGGTCGTGTACTTTCGTGGCGAATATCACGTTTTCTATCAACATTACCCCTTCGATGCGAAATGGGGCCCTATGTATTGGGGGCATGCCAAGAGTGCCGATCTGGTTCATTGGCAGCATCTGCCCATCGCGCTAGCACCCGGCGAGGACTTCGACCGTGATGGTTGTTTTTCCGGTAGTGCAGTGGTGTGTGGAGATACGTTGGCACTGATCTACACCGGCCACAACTGGCTGGGAGAAGTGGGTGATGAACGCTTGATCCGTCAAGTTCAGTGCCTGGCCACCAGCACTGACGGCATCCAATTCGTCAAGCATGGCGCCGTCATCGAGACCCCGCCGCAAGACACCATCATGCACTTTCGCGACCCCAAGGTATGGAAGGAAAATGGCCATTGGTACCTCATTGCTGGCGCACGTCTGGGCGATATACCGCTGCTCCCGCTGTACCGTTCCACCGATCTGCACACCTGGGAGTTTCTTGACTATGTGGCAGGCGGCAGCGAGGGCGATGGCTATATGTGGGAGTGCCCGGATCTGTTTCGGCTAAACGGACACGATGTGCTGCTGTACTCGCCTCAAGGTATGCAATCCGAAGGTTACGAACGGCTCAACAAGTACCAGACGGGTTACCGAGTGGGCCGACTCGACAACGAGTGGCACTTCACCGGCGGGCCGTTTATCGAGCTGGATAATGGCCACGACTTCTATGCCGCACAAACGCTATTGGCCCCTGATGGGCGGCGCCTCGTGTGGGCCTGGCTCGACATGTGGGAAAGCCCGATGCCAAGCCAGGCTCATCATTGGTGCGGCATGCTCAGCTTGCCACGAGAACTTGAACTTTGTGCCGATCGCCTCTGCGTGTTTCCGGCACGGGAGCTCACCGCTCTGCGCGAGGCGCCGTTGCCGGGTACGCCCTGGTGGGATGAGCAGGGAACCCGAGGGGTGCCGGAAGTGAGTGGCGATATGCTGGAAATCCATGTGCATCTGGATTTGCTCGGCTGCACCGATGGGCAGTTGGGAATCGCCCTGCGCTGTAGCGACGATGGTCATGAACAAACCCTGCTCTACTACGATGCGGTGTTGCAACGCCTGGTGCTTGACCGCTGCCGCTCGGGTGCGCAAGTCACCGGTCAGCGCAGCGTGTCGATAGACGCGACACAAAAGTCACTGGCACTGCGCGTGTTCCTCGATCGCTCGTCCATTGAGGTATTCGACGAAAACGGACGCTTCAGCCTCAGCAGTCGCATCTACCCACAACCCGGTAGTTTGGGTGTGAAGCTTCTTGCAAGCGGGAGTGGCGGACGAGTCTCGATTCCCAGGGCCTGGACTCTCGCCTCGGGATGGTTGTGAGCCGCGTCATTCAAGTCGCGAGATCAGGGGTCGCAAGATGGTGGTCGTCAGTTTCGCCAGCGTCTCTGGCGGTACCGCATACACCAGAGCCTGAGCGGGCTGATGCCCGCTCAGGCCGAGAGAAACTTGACGTCGTGTCCGAAGCCCAGAGGGTAAGGAGTTGGTCTACCTGAGGAGGCATTGCAGCCTTACCCTGATGATTCATCCACTCTTTTTGCAGGTCATCTCCTTGGCACCGTAGCCCCAGGCCACCCGCGCTTCACCCTGGTGCTCCCAAAAGCTCTCATTTCGACCTTGGTAATGCGCGCCGCTGGCCGAGGGGACGGCCACCATTAATGATTGCTGATTCTTATAAGTTGCATTGATGGACGGTGGATCCGTCTGGAAGAACGTCACCACGACATTGCCGTCACTACCGCATTCAAACTTCACCGGACCACTGGAAGCAACCAGTCCATAGCCTGCCTGGATTTCGACGATACGCTGGGTGTAGCTTTCGCGCAGGCATGTCTGCTGGTCCTCAGCTTTCCAACACTCGTCTCGGCCCTTGATCCAGCCACGTTGCTCGGCCTTGAGGATATTGGCCGCACTTGCGGCCTTCTTGAGGGCCGTGTCATAGACTCCGGCCAACGTGCGGTCCAGGGTCGACAGCTCATCACTCTGGCAAATCAGCGCTTCAGCGGAACTGGACATCGTCGGGCTGCACTTGAACGAAGGTCCAGTTTGAGCCTGGACGGCAGTGGCGAACCCTGCAGCCAGCAGTGCGAGCGGCAGGAAGGCTATTGAGTAATTGAAAGGCATGAAGGTGCTCCTGTGAAGGTAAAAAGTGTAGGCAGTGACCCGACCAGCTGTTATCCATACGCCAACCTGTCGACTCAAGATAAAAATGAACGCTCACTTGATACTGACAACGCTTTCGCTGGTCAGTCTGGCTTTTTCCTGCAAAAGAGGCAGATTTATAATTTATATGGGCGATACGGAAAAGCCCCCTGCCGCTGATATCAGAGATGGAGGGCTGTAGAACTCAGCGGGTGGGGAGCAGGAAAACTGTCATTGGCCACTGGACGCGCGCAGTGCCGTCATTGAACAAACCGACCCGATCCATTTGCGCCGCAGGCAACCAGAGCATGCCCTCGCTATCAAGAAACGGGGCATCCACCCAATGCAAACGAGTATCGACGATTAACGTCTCGATACGTCCATCGGGTCGTCGGACCCGTATCGCATCATGGGCCAGGTCCGAGAAGTACAGGTTCCCCTTGGCATCCATCACGGTGCCGCCCGTTGGCGGCAGATCAGCAAAAGATTCAACCCGGCTGGCGAGTTGCGCGGGCGTCAAGTCTGGCGCTGTCAGGTCGCTGATACGCACCTTGGACCATGGGCCCTGCAGGGGGCCGTAATACAACCATTGCCCGTCCGGGCTGACTTCCAGAGGATCGGCATTCACACGCAGCGCACTCCCCCCGGAGCCTTGACGGATTGGCCGCTTAGCACAATGTCTCTATCGCTCCCGGCGCTGACGGACTGATGCCCGTCCAGCACGCGCCTGGCGCTGCCACTGAGTAGATCCAGAACGATGATGCCCGCGTTTCCCGCATCGGTCAGGAAGGCATAATTTCCCTGGAACCGTACATCATCGATATAGCTGCCTGGCCGGGCGACCTCGACGGGAAAGAGATAAGTGCGCACCACACGTTTTTCAGCCAGGTCTATGGCGACGAGCTTGGCCCCATCCGGTATCGGGTTGCCACCAAACTCAGCAGCGCCGGTGTCCACCACCCACAGCGTGGTCTTCTCACGCCGCAGGGCGTTAATGTTGACGAACGCTTGCCGTGCATCCTTTGCCGGTGCCCAGGCATTCCACGCCGAATCCGGGTACGCAGCCCGCCGTCCTTGTCCATCGACAATACTCAACTGCGGTCCGCTGCCTGCGGTCCACCGGGGGCCTGCGACATAGGTTTGGCCTTCAAGGTGAGCCACTGCGTTCCAAATCTTCTCATGACTTTGCAGGGCTACTTCAAGGGTCGCAGGCCTGCTTTGCTGGCTTGCACAGCCCGTTAGCGCCACGGCCATTGCCAGCCCGTACCACCAAGGATCGACGCTGCTCATTGTGGAACCTCAGTAAAGGAATGCTGGGCCATGTTTATTCTTCTGATAAGGGTTGAAGAGTACTGCCCGACCAACAAAGCGTGGCGGGCAGCTTTAATGAGCGATTTAAAATTCCTGGTTCGACACTTGCTCAAGAAAAATCAGTTGCAAGGGCTCATCGAGCAGGTCATCGGCGATGGCTGCAAATCGCTGGAAGTACGGCATGGCAAAGTGAGTATCGAGTGCGGCTTGGTCCTCGAAGGCTTCGCGCATGTAAAAAGTGCCGCGTTCATCGCGCAACTCAAACAATACGTAGTCAAGGTTCCCCGGCTCCGCGCGTGTCGGCTCAACCAACGCCAACAGCGCCTCCTTCAAAACCTGCTGTTGACCAGCCTTGGCCTTGAGCACAGCGATTGATACCAACACTTTACTGGACACATTCATCATCAATTCTCCACTCCATCACGATCATTCAAATGCCAATACCGACGGCAGCACCCCGGCGTCAAAGCCATCGCTGCCGTGGCTCAGAAATGTGACGATCATCTTCACCTTCCCAACAGCGGAGAAAAACCTGCAGAATCCGCCAACACTTTCACTGCAGGAGTGAAAATGATCCGTATTGATGATCTGGGTTTGTTTGTGCGCAGCGCTGCGCTGGGTAGCTTCACGGCCGCCGCGCTGGAGGCTGACTTGTTGCCGGGCCAGGTCGCCGCGGCCATCAAGCGCCTGGAGCGAGAGCTGGACGTGCGTTTGTTTGCACGCACCACCCGCAGCATTCGCTTGACCGCCGAAGGCGAGCAATACCTGCCCACCGCTCAAGCGGTACTGGAGACCCTCAAACAGGGGCATGAAAACCTGCGCGGTGAGCACGCGCGTCTTCGGGGCGTGCTGCAAGTGGCTGCACCGTCCGATTTGGGGCGTAATATCTTGCTGCCCTGGCTCTCGGCGTTCCGCCAGCAGAATCCGCAACTCAGCTTGCGGTTTTTCTTGTCCGACCAGGTTTCCGACCTGTTTCGCGACCCGGTGGACGTCGCCATTCGCTACGGTTTGAACGAAGATGCCAGCTATGTTGCCCTGCCGCTGGCACCCTGGAACCGCAAAATACTGGTGGCTTCAAAAGACTATGTAGCGCGTCATGGCTGTCCGCAAAGCCCGGATGACCTGACCCGGCACGCCTGCTTGTTGTACCTGCAAAATGGTCGGGTCTACGACAAATGGTGCCTGGGCAAAGAGACCATCCAAGTCTCAGGCCCGTTGTTCAGCGACGATGCCGATGTGGTGCGGCTTTGGGCATTAGCCGGCGAAGGCATCGCCTACAAATCCTGGCTGGATGTCAGTGCCGATGTGGCCGCAGGACGGCTCGTCGTCTTGCTTGCAGACCACCCGGGTGAGTCTTCGCCATTAAGCCTGGTATGCCCGCACCGCAAGCAGATATCCCCTGCCGTACCCGGCTACTTCGAGCGTGAGCATGGTCTCAGCCTCTATCAAACAGCATGGGTCGTTTCTCTGGCCTACGTGTTTGGTGCTCTGGGCACCATTGTGGCGGGCCGCATCTGCGACCGCTTGGTGAAGAACGGCGCCACCGTGTTGGGCAGTCGCAAGATCGTTGTGGTGTCCGCGCTGCTCTCGGCTGCCGCCTTCACGATTCCGCTTTCGTTTGGCAGCGGCATTGTCCTGAGTGTGATCCTGCTGTGCTGCGCGCTGTTCAGCGTGAACATGGCGAGCTCCACCGCCTGGATGATCGCGAACACCGTAGTGGACAGCCGGCGCGTCGCTTCTTTTGGCTCCATCCAAAACTTCGGCGGATACCTGGCAGGCTCGGTCGCGCCAATTGTCACAGGGTTCAGCATCCAGCAAACGGGCTCTTTTGCCTCTGCATTTTTGATCAGTGCCGTTGTGGCATCTGTGGCAGCGATGGCCTACGCACTGCTACTAAAGCAGCCCATTTCTACTGACAAATAATCAGATTTACGGAGTAAATGTATGCAACTCACTGGCGAACAATTAATTGGCTACCAGGTGATTCGCGGCAAAGGCCGTGAGCTTCTGGCGATTAATCCTGATGACCAGCAGGCCATCAGCACTCCGATCTTCACCTGCGCGACCGCGGATCTTGTCGATCAAGCCTGCGTGCTTGCAGAGCAAGCGTTCGACCCGTTCCGCGCTACCGATCCCGAGACTCGTGCTCAGTTCCTTGAAGCCATCGCTGACGGGATCGTTGAGTTGGGCTCAACCCTGACTGAGCGAGCGCATATCGAGACCGGCCTGCCAATGGCGCGACTGGAAGGTGAGCGTGGTCGCACGGCTGGCCAACTGCGCCTGTTCGCCTCGGTGCTCCGCCAAGGCCGGTGGCAAACCGCTACGTTAGATTCAGCGCTGCCTGAGCGTCAGCCCTTGCCACGCCCTGACCTGCGCATGTGCAAAATCCCGTTGGGCCCGGTTGCTGTATTCGGTGCAAGCAACTTCCCTCTGGCGTTCTCCGTGGCGGGCGGCGATACCGCCTCTGCTCTTGCTGCGGGTTGCCCCGTGGTGGTGAAAGCCCACCGGGCTCACCTCGGCACCTCGGAGTTGGTTGGCCGGGTGATTCAGGAGGCGTCGAAGCGCCTTGAACTGCCGGAAGGGACATTCTCCCTGGTAGTAGGTGATGGCAGTGACGTCGGCCAGCAACTGGTTTCGCACCCCGCTATCAAAGCGGTCGGCTTCACCGGTTCTCGAGCAGGCGGTCTGGCTCTAATGCGCACTTGCGCAGCACGCCCCGAGCCTATCCCGGTCTACGCGGAAATGAGCAGCATCAACCCAGTATTCCTGCTGCCAGGTGCACTGGCTAATCAGGCCAGTGCGATTGCCACTGCCTTCGTGGATGCCTTGGTAATGGGCGCTGGCCAGTTCTGCACCAACCCCGGAGTCGTATTGGCTGTGGAGGGCCCCGATTTGGACGCTTTCCTGGCCCGTGCGGCAGCTCACCTGGCTGAAAAGGCAGCCCAGACCATGCTCACTCCCGGCATTCACTCAGCCTACGAACTGGGGGTCCGCAGAATATCGGGCGAAGCAGGAATAGAAGCGGTTGCGTCGGGGCAGGCTCACTCCGGGGCGACTCAAGCACAAGGGCATCTCTACCAGACTACTTTTGCCAGCATATCGGCCAATGCTGGCATGCTGGAAGAGGTGTTTGGCCCGGCAGCTATTGTGATTCGCTGTCAGAACGTCGAACAGATGCTGGCTTTTGCTCATTCCATCGAGGGGCAATTGACGGCGACGCTTCATCTGGAAAACGAAGATCTGACGATTGCTCAGGGGCTGGTCCAGGCGATGGAGAAAAAGGCCGGGCGCGTGCTTATCAACGGCTTCCCAACTGGCGTTGAGGTTTGCGACTCCATGGTGCATGGCGGCGCCTTTCCAGCGACCTCGGACAGCCGCACGACGTCGGTAGGCTCGACAGCAATTGAGCGCTTCCTGCGTCCGGTCTGCTATCAGAACTTCCCGGACGTTTTGCTGCCTCGGGCGCTTAAGCATTCCAACCCGCTGAATATCTGGCGCCAGGTTGACGGGAAAACTGCTGCTCTATGTAGCTGATTGGTCGCAGCACAAGGAGCCGGAATGGAGGTCCAGGCTCCTCCTCGCGAAAGTCACTTCACAAGAGCATTAAAACAGGCCTTGGAAATCCCCCCCTTTCCTTTCGGACCTAACAATTTGTGTCGATATGTCGACGATGTATTGATCAGGAAAGACCCGATGCAGGGAATTTTTGCTCCTTCAGCTTCTCCATCACCAATCCAATGAATGCTGATACCGCCAATGGCAAATGTTGTCGGCTGGGATAAAGCACATGCAGGCCGTATCCGGTGCGATGGTACTGCGCAAGCACAGACACCAGGCGCCCTGCTTGAAGATCAAGCTTGGTCATCGCGGGCGGCAGCAAGGCAATGCCTAGCCCAGCCAACGTCGCCTTGCGCAAGGCTTGGGCGGTGTTTCCATTGAAACGGCTAGTGATCTGTACCTCTTGCGCGGCATCGTCTGGCCCGTGAAGGACCCAAGTAGTGACTCCGCTAGGATGGCCAAAACTCACACAGTCATGATTGAGCAGATCATCGAGCGTAGTGGGCACCCCTCTTTTTTCAAGGTAATTCGGGCTGGCCACCAGACCTTCGTTACCCGCTTCAAGAAGTTGGCGACCGACGTATCCTGAGTCCTGCAACGCCCCACCTCGAAACGCAATGTCAATGCGATCAGCGATCAAATCGGCGCGTGCATCACTCAGTACGAAGTCGACGTGTACGCGTGGATGGGTGGCCAGAAAATCGGCCACCCATTCCATTGGAAAAAAGTCGAAGAAATCAGCCATTGCCGCAATGCGCACCGTGCCACTCGGTTCCTGGTTTCCCGCAATTAACTGCTGTCCGGCGTCAATCAGGCCTTCTACTGCACCGAAGCATCGCTCGTGAAAAACTTTGCCAGCATAGGTAAGCGTGAGTTTGCGCGTTGACCGCTGCAGCAACCTCGTACCGAGTTGAGCCTCAAGCTGTTGAACGCGCCGACTCAAGGTGTTGGAGGGCATTCCAAGCTGCCGCGCTGCCTCAGCGAAACTGCCGTTTCGTACCACTTGTACAAATAATGCGACGTCATTCAGGTCAATCAACTTCCCGCCCACCTCTTCGAAAATTGGATTAGTTCAATCCAATTATGCCATCTAATAAAGCAATTGATAGGCGCATATCCTTCAGGCATTGCTGCAGTTGACCTTCAGTTGCCGGATTGACCTATAGCCTTACCGCTACTGCTGATCGGCATCACTGAGGTCATCCACATCCAGCCCAGGCAGCCGGAACGCTGCTCGAAGACGTTGTCTGGCGGCACGGGTGCTCAAAAAACCGAGAGAGAACATATGACCGCCAGCGTAGTAGTTCAGCAACGCGCTATTGCCCATCGCACAAAAGGCAGCACACATGGCCCCATCACGAGGCTTGTTAGTCCCGGTGATCTAGGCGAGCTTTTGAAGCCCTTTATTTTCCTGGACATTTTCAGCTTGAGCGCAAGTGGTGGTAAGTCGAGTTTCGGCATGCATCCGCACTCAGGGATCGCTACGGTCACCTTTATGACCCAAGGCGATGTCTCTTATGAGGACACCACTGGGGCGACAGGTTTATTGCTTGCCGGTGGTGTTGAGTGGATGCAGGCCGGCAACGGGGTGTGGCACGACGCGACGCTAGCGAGCGATTCCTCAATTCAGGGCTTCCAGCTTTGGGTAGCACTGCCGCCGTCGCTTGAAAACGCGCCCGCAATCAGTACCTACCTTGCGCCGTCCCAAGTTCCACAAACAGGCCCAGTGCGGGTGCTCTTGGGACATTACGGGGCAGCTCAAAGCCTGATTCAGGCACCGAGCGACATGAATTATCTCGCCGTGAACCTCAAAGACGGTGAGCACTGGCGTTACACCCCACCGACTGGTCACAACATTGCCTGGCTCGCGATTAGTTCAGGAAGGCTGGACGCAGGAGAGGTGGTCAATGCCGGCGAGCTCGCCGTGTTTGAAGAGTCAGAGCACCACATCGACTTGGTGGCGAAAGGCGATTGCTCTTTCGTGATGGGCTCGGCGGTAAGGCACCCGTACGACCTGGTGATGGGTCACTACTCGGTTCACACGAGCAAGGCTGCTCTAGCTAGGGGCGAAACGGAAATACAGCGGATTGGCACACGGCTGCGCCAGCAAGGACGACTCAATTAAGGCCGCTTAACCCAGCGCGAACATCATTTCGACAATTACCACTCAATATTCCAAATCATACCGAGGCACATCATGACCACGAGCAATCTCAACCTTCTTTTGTCTCCAACACAGATCAACACCCTCCACCTGAAAAATCACATGGTAATGGCGCCGCTGACGCGAAGCCGGGCTGGTGAAGGTGATGTTCCGACATCCACGGTGGTCGAGTATTACCGTCAACGTGCCGGTGCGGGTCTCATCATTACTGAGGGCTCTCAGATATCGGCTCAGGGCAAAGGCTATATAAGAACACCGGGCATCTTCAGCTCCGAGCAAGTCTCCGGTTGGAAACACGTGACCGACGCAGTGCATGCAGAAGGCGGACGGGTATTTCTCCAACTCTGGCACGTCGGACGTCTGTCCCACTCCCTGGTACAGCTCAATAATCGGCTTCCGGTAGCACCTTCAGCGATCAAGGCGGATGGTGAAACTTACACGTCTGAAGGCCTGAAGCCTTACGAGTTGCCACGGGCCCTGAGTCTGGATGAAATTCCTGGAGTGATCGCAGATTTTCGCCAAGGCGCTGAAAACGCGAAACGTGCGGGATTCGACGGTGTGGAAATCCACGGTGCAAACGGTTACTTGATCGATCAGTTCCTGCGCGATGGCACCAATGCCAGAACCGATTCTTACGGCGGTTCTGCAGAAAATCGCGCTCGGTTCCTTAAAGAGGTTGTGGAGTCGGTTATCGAAGTATTCGGGGCGAGCCGCGTGGGCGTTCGTCTGTCGCCGATCTTCAATTACTTCTCCATGAGCGACAGCGATCCCCAAGCAACTTTCAACTACGCGGCAAAAATGCTCAGCCGCTACGGATTAGCCTACATGCACGTAGTTGAAGTCGGTACAGGGTCATTCGATTTCAGAGAGCTAAAGCGCCGTTTCGGTGGTACCTACATCGCCAATGGAGGCTATGACGCAGAGCGCGCAGAAACGTCGCTCCAGGAAGGAAATGCTGATCTAGTGTCGTTTGGCACAGCGTTCCTGGCCAACCCGGATTTGGTAGAGCGATTCAAACATGGGGCAGCACTGAATGACGTAGACCCGACCACCTTCTACCAGGGTGAGGAGCGCGGTTATACGGATTATCCGACCATGGCCGAAATCGCATAAAGCTCATGAACGGCAGTTGAAATGAAGCCTGTCGGGGAATGTCGCTCGTTGATCGCTCGATACCCAGGCAGGCGCCTCGCTCATGGGTCAAACGGAACGAATGCCTTGCGCCGAATGCTGTTCCCATGGTGCGCAAGGTGACCACGCCTCCACAAGCTTGTCGATGAAGAGTCGAATTTTTGGAGAGAGGTGACGCTTGCTAGGGTAGATCACCCGAATAGGCTCTGCGGCCTCTGCATACTCTGCGAGCAATTGAACGAGCTTGCCGTTCCGCAAATCGTCGTTAACCACGTAGGAAGGCAGAGTCGCGATACCCAAGCCAGCGACAGCTGACTGGTGCAATGACTCAGCGCTGTCCATCTGTAGCCTTCCACCATGAGTAACGGACAACGAGCTGCCATTAACTCGAAAATTCCAAGGAAGCAGTCTCCCGCCGCTCACGAAATGCAGACACTGGTGCTCGGACAAATCCTCGGGCGTTTTGGGCTGGGCATGCTCAGCCAGATAGTTGGGTGAAGCGCAGGTAATCATTTGCTGGTAGGCCACAGTGCGCGTGAGCAACCGAGAGTCCTCCTTGGGAGGCCCGATACGTATAGCCAAGTCAAATCCCTCATCAATCAAGTCGACCAGTCTGTCGGAGAAGGTGATATCCACGCTCAAGGATGGCCAATCCTTCAGGCAGCACTCGATGTGCTGGAGAACATAAAGTCGGCCTAACGCAACCGGTAAGCTCATCCGCAGTCGTCCACTGGGTGTCGAACGACGAAACGCAAGGGCGTCCTCAACATCGTCCAGATCCTGAAGAATGCCCACACAGCGCTCATAAAGAACCTGGCCGTCATCCGTCATGCTCAAACTCCGGGTGGTGCGATTGAGGAGGCGTACCTGTAAACGGGCCTCTAGTCTGACTATCGACTTACCCACCGCCGAGCGTGTAAGGCCAAGTTGCTTTGCCGCCGCAGTGAAGCTTCCAGCGTTTACCGAGGTTACAAACGCTGCGATATCGTTCAGGTTATGGAGTTCCATGGGGCCTCTGGAGTCTCAACGTTCGGGCGACTTGGCACCTGCTATGGGGAACCCTATTCCCCAATAACAAGCATAACATCTCAATTAGAAACTCCAATGCCCAACGATCAATTGAGATCATTATGAACACTAAAGTACAAGCAGCCGTCCAAACTTGGGCCAACAGCCTTAGCGATCTGGTACCCGTTCTTAAGGGAACCGATACCACCACAAAAATGAGCGACATCCGCGACGCTTACGCAAAAATGCTCGCGCAAAACCCAGCGCCTGCCGGCGTCAAATTTGAAGCAGTAGACATGGGCGGCGTACCAGGCACACTGGTCACTCCAGACGAAATCAAAACCGACGCGGTAGTGATGTACATCCACGGCGGGGCGTACATTGTTGGCCGTCCAGACGGGTACCACGGCATCAGCGGCAACTACGCTAAAATGCTCGGCGCTCGGGTGTATATGCCGGACTACCGTCTTGCCCCTGAGTACAAGTTCCCTGCCTCTATTGACGACACATTGCGCGCCTACGAGTGGTTGCTTGAGCAGAAAATCCCGGCTAACAAGATTGCGTTCTCTGGCGAGTCGGCTGGCGGCGCAATGGTTGTCAGCGTCATGGTTGCGGCTAAATCGAAAGGGCTTCCATTGCCTGCGGTTGGCTCCTCCATCTCACCATGGGCGAACCTTGAACACACCGGTGCTTCCATGAGCAACCGTGAGGGGCTGGACCCTCTGAACTCCAAGCTCGTGCTGGATATCCTGGCTAGAGCGTTCCTGGGCGACACATTGGCCAATCATCCTCTGGCCTCACCTGTGTTCGCGGACGTCACTGGTCTTCCACCAATCCTGGTGCAGATCGGCGAGAACGAACTGATGTTGAGTGATGCAATGCGCCTTGCAACTCACCTGGCTGATAACCGCGTTCGCGTAAACCTGGAAGTATGGCCTGCGATGTTCCACGCCTGGCACTTTTACGCCGCCATGCTCCCAGAAGGTCAGCAGGCAATGGAGAGCTCCGTGCGCTTCATTGAGGCTGGCCTGGCCGACGCAATTCGCTAAAACGCAGACCGACCGCGACAACGTCCTGGCTGTCGCGGTTCTGCTCATTTGGTTTGTAACACTACCCCTCCCAATACCGCTCATCGCTGATGCAGCATGAGGAACGCAACTTAGATTATGATCATAATCAATGTCACCCCATCCGTTGTATCAAGCCCTTGGCCATTGAGGTATCAAATGAGTGCAGCTTCCGAAAAAACGGCGATAGTGACCGGTGCATCATCCGGTATTGGGCGCGCAACTGCCGAGGCTTTGGTGCAGGCGGGATATACAGTGTTCGGTACGAGCCGCAAGGCCGGCGACAGTCCATCGCAGGTGTCCCTGCTCACTTGCGATGTTACAGATGCAGACTCGGTCAGTGCCCTTGTTTCATCTGTGCTCGCACAGACCGGGCGGATCGACCTCTTGGTTAACAACGCAGGTATTGGCCTGCTTGGCGGAGCTGAGGAGTTCTCGATCCCGCAGGTGCAGGCACTGTTCGATGTCAATTTGTTCGGCGTAATCCGTATGGCTAACGCGGTATTACCGTCGATGCGGCAACGTGGTCAGGGACGCATCATCAATATGGGATCGATTCTAGGGTTGGTACCTGCGCCCTACTCCGCTCATTATTCGGCGGTCAAGCACGCGATAGAAGGCTATTCAGAATCTCTTGATCATGAGGTGCGTGCCTTCGGTATTCGCGTCTCGGTCATCGAGCCCGCATTCGTGCGTACTGTCTTCGATCAAAACGGCATTGAACCGGACTCGCAGTTGAAGCAATACGATCAGGCTCGACTCGGGTTCAGGGCCCTGCTAGCCGAGGTAATGCCGAAAGCCGACCCTCCGGAAGTGGTGGCCGCGGTAGTAGTGAAAGCGGCGACTGATGTCCGCCCTCGCCATCGCTACACTGCCGGAAAGACAGCTCAACAAATCAGTCTTTTGCGCCGCTTTGCCCCCGCAGGGATCTTCGACAAGACCTTACGCAAGCAATTCCGCCTACCGGCTTGAATCACAAGATGTATGAGCCGCAGGAGATCAGCGGCGTCGCAGTGCCGCCGAGTCAATTACTCCGGCCAATAAACCTGAGCGACTGTCCGGAATCATCAGAGCGCTGCAGTCCAATGACTAAAAGGCGAAGCCCGATCAAAGAAGCCTCACTCCTCGCCCCGCTCGACCAAATGATCGTGCATCGCCTTCTCCGCGCCTGAAGGATCGTTGGCCTTAATAAAGCCCAGAATCACTTCGTGCTCCTTGACGGTCATCTCCCGACCCTTGAAGCGCAGCATGTCTTCCCGGTAATCGGCCATCCACTCGAGGATGGCGCGTGAGATGGCAACATAGATTGGATTACCGGAAATGCGCGCAATCTCGCTGTGGAACTCCATGTCGGCCGGGATGAACTCATCGGTTTTGAGACCTTTGCGCATTTTCTCCAGCACCACTTCCAGCCTTGCCACGTCTGCGGTTGTGGCCTTCTGTGCGGCAATCTTGACCAGGCCGGTCTCGAAGAACGTGCGGGCCTGGCGCAGGTGGTCGACATTCTTCGCAGAACTGGACAGCAGATGACGTGCAGCCAGATCGATCTGGCCGATCATGGAATTCATGTCCACCTGTCCGACCTTGGCCCGCTCACCGTGCTGGATAGTGATCATGCCCATGCCCGCCAGACGCTGCATAGCTTCGCGAACAACGGGTCGCCCCACACCAAAGGTTTCCATTAATTCGCGCTCGGCAGGCATCTGGTCGCCGGGTTGAAGGCCCTCTTCCTCAATGAGGTCGATCAGTTGCTCAAAGACAATGTCAGAAAGCTTCTTACGTTGAATCAGGCGTTTCTTGATCTCTGACATTAACGAATATGTCTCCGTAGGATGCTTAAAAAGTCGGCAAAGGTAGCGCGATTATAATGCCGGCTCAACAGTCAAGCGGCAGTCGATGACCGCCACCGCCCAAGCCTTGAGCGTAGGCACCGGCGATTCCCGCGCGGGTTGCATGAACTGCGGGTCTGACAACGCCGTAACATAACTATCCTGATCCAGCACCGTGCAACCTGTCACCTCTGCACCGATTATCTCGAAGGTTTGCAATTCGCAACTGAGATTGCCCAACCACAGTCTGACGTTTTCACCGCCATCCTCGGACCATCCTAGCGCAACGATGTCCGGCGATGACGTTTCGAATACCAATGCCGATCTCCCGCGCGCCAGCGACAAGCCTTTGATCACATGAAAAACCGGCCAATAGTGTTGCGCCGACGCCACGCTGAAGGGTTCATTTACCGCCCACAAAGCGATCGCGTCAACGCCGCTGCATTGGGCCGCGTGGTAGTGCGCCAGTGTCCAGACGGCTGCAAGCAACCCCCGTTGACGCGGGTCCTGATCACTGAGGGTCAGTCTCTCGCGCTGGGGGTTCGGCGTGAGTTGCCCACCATAGGGGTTGCGCCATGCGCCGACAGCGCTAGTGGTGAGGCGATAAGGTTTGCCGTCAGCCAGTGCTCTTCCAGAACGAAACACATCTGGCAAGGCTTGCAGCGACTCGACGATAGACGCGTCGTCGGCCGCATGCACAATCGGCGACGTGGCGTGTGTCAAGTAATCGAAGCTGCCTGGGGTGGGTCGGCATCGATTGAGTTCGGTGAAAAACGTGGGCACTCCTGCACCGATCATCACCTGCGGCACATATTCGCGAGCCAGTTGCGCGACCTCTACAGGCGTCATACCGCAAGGCCATATGCCGTCGGGCTGATAGCTTTCCAAATACGCGGCGGGTGTAACCAATACTCCGCGTATAACAAACCGCTCATTGATTAGCCCCGCCAATTGTCGAAGCTGAGCGTGAGGTTGCGCGTCATCAACCACCACCAGAAGCCAAATGTCGGTTTCGCTGCTTGCACACACGCGCAGCGCCTGCTCCAGTCGATCGAACGCACCGTCGTTGCGCAGGTCCACCAGCAACTCCAGGTGTGCGCTCTGCAACCAATCAATGATTTCCAAAGCTTCGGCGCCGTCATTTAAACGATCCACCCAAAGCCCTTGGCCCAAAGCTGGAAACCCAAGCAACGCTGGCCCGGCGTATTGGATGCTTACTGTGTTCATGAATGCACCTGCGCTTGCCCGATCAACTTCACACTGATGCACTGCTCCACCGTTTCCCCCGCGTCCAGGATATAAGGGCAAGGCCATGCCAGCGGGCGGTTGTAGGTTTTGAATGAAGCATCGGACCAGTTGCGCTGATCTTCCATTTCGAACACATCACCACTAAAGCTCCATTCAAGGCTCAAGCCCGGCATTGGCGAGTGAACCAGACGCTTGATGTCGAAGAAAGGTTGGATCGGGGCTATCAGATCGGGAAACGCACCCTGCTGGGTCTGCCCGTCACTGTGGGTCACATGGACCGGCATCGCCACCGCGCCCTTGAGCGGATGCAATACCATCAAACCCGCCCTGCAAGTGGTGAACGCGCTGCGAGCCTGCAGCCGCACACTGACTGACACTTCTCGTTCGGCCACGCGCATGTCCAGCGACCAGTCCAGCACAGGCTCTTGGCCTTCAGGGGTCACCACCCCCTCGCTCACTTGTCGCCAGAGCCGGTCATCTGCCTGGATCTCACATGAGTGCTGCTGCAGTGAGTAAGTCCCCCAAAATTCATCGCGGATTACCAGTCCAACACTGCGCAAGACCTCGAAGCCACTGACCCGAAGCGTGCGTAGCTGCTGCCCTTCCACGCGAAACGCCAGTGACCCGACGGTCACCGATAACGCAGCAGTAACAGCCTGATCGGTCCCATAAAGGCGCTGGGGAAGGGAGATTTCTGCCGTCATAAACACGCGCTCCGGTGTTTTTATTGGATGGGCACCTGGTAAACGGCGAGCTTTACCGAATGACCTTGGGTGATGAAAAGAGGCTATCACCATTGGTATGATGATGATATATAGTGACCATAGAACCTCCTGACAAGTACAAAAAAATCGCCCCGAGGCGAGGAGATCTGCATGAGCTTAGTGTCGTCTGGAAAAAGTCAGCCCCTTTCTTCGCGCGGCCAGCCAGCCCTCTTTCTTACAGGAGGAATCTGTGCCGTCCTACTTGGGTTATCGGCGCTCAACGGTCCGTTGATAAGCATCCGTAAACTCGACCCGGTGACGGGCAAGGTCGCTCTGAACAACGTTCGCGCGGCCAACGCCGAGGGACAGAACCAGACATTCGCCCTCTCCAGCTTCGACGCCAACCAGTTTGTCACTCAACAATGGGCGGGAGATGTCGAAACGGTCGTGGCTGAACGTACCGTTGACCTCACCCAATTGCTTACCGCCATCAACCAGAACCCCGCCCAGGCGGCCTTGGACTACTCGGTGCCCCACGACGGTCAGGCAAAGAACTTTATCGTCAGCGCCCGCGCCAAGGTCAGTGAAGTCAACGTCAAGTCTCCCATGGGACTTCTGGAGCTGGAACTGCCCGCCGGGTCGGTGCCTGCATCCGTAAAAATCCAGCTACTCGCAGGACCTCTGGTCATCAGCACCACGCTACGCGATGTGGCAACCAACATGTCTCTGAACAACTTCACCAATCAGACCCAGTACGCCGATGTGGCCGCCGCCCTGAACCGAAAAGCGTTGGCTCAGGCTTACGCCGCTGCGCCGGCAGCGGAACTGAAAGGCAAGACCATCGAGTTCACTGGGGTGTTTAACCTGCAATCACCCGCCACCATCCGAATTCTGCCAATCAGCCTGACGGTGGAGGAGTAAGGCATGACCAACGATCTGCAAGCGGCTGGGCCACTCCCCCCTGCCCGCGCACCGTTGTCAATGCGGGCGCGCAATATCAGCAAGGTGTACCAGGGCACTACGGCCCTCAAGGGCGTGGACTTCGATGTGGTGCACGCCAGCGTCAATGTCCTGATCGGCGAAAACGGCGCAGGCAAATCGACGCTGATGAAGATTCTTGCGGGTATCGAGCAGCCCACCTCCGGCCAGCTGTTCAGCGGCGACGACGAGCTGACCCTAAGCACCCCCCGGCAAGCCATGGCTTTGGGCATTGGCATCGTCCATCAGGAGCTGAACCTGTGCCCAAACCTCAGCGTTGCCGAGAATATGTTCATCGGCAAGGAACTGCGCGGCCGCTTCGGCAACGTACGCCACCACCAACAGCGCGAACTGGCCCGCACCACGCTGTTGCGAATGGGCCAGGAGATCGATGTCGACACACTGGTACAGGACCTGAGTATCGGTAAACGGCAAATTGTCGAAATCGCCAAAGTGCTGGTCAGTGACGTACGCGTGCTGATCCTTGATGAGCCCACCTCTTCATTGAGCGAAGCGGAAGTGGAAATCCTCTTTTTGCTGATCGCTGAATTGAAGCAGCAAGGGGTGTCGATCATATACATCTCGCATCGGCTTGAAGAGCTGATCGAAATCGGCGACTACTTCACCGTTCTGCGTGACGGCAACCTGGTCGGCACCGGCCTTAAAGGCACCGTGACAGTGGGCTGGCTGGTGGAACAGATGATTGGCCAGCAGATGACCACTGAGCTGCGCGCCGGTGCCGAACCCTCTGTGCACGAAAACGCACCGCAGGCGCTCAGGGTCGTCGACCTCGACGTGGCCAGCGAGCGCGGTTCGCTGTTGCTGAACAAAGTCTCTTTTAGCGTCAAGCGCGGAGAAATAGTGGCTTTCTATGGGCTGATGGGTGCCGGCCGAACCGAGTTGTTCGAGACACTCATTGGCCTACGTAAAGCCATTGGCGGCGAAATACACATCAACGGACAGCAAGTACCCTTGCGTCAGGACATCGCCGCACGTATCCAGGCCGGGATCGCCCTGGTGCCCGAAGACCGGCAAAAGCTTGGGCTAGTTACCGGGGCATCGGTTCGCGACAACTTGCTGCTGCCTAACCTCAACCGTTACCAGCGTCTGTATGGCCTCGCGACACCCGCCATGGACGCCGACGTATCACGAATCATCCGCGAGCTGCATATCAAGACTGAACATGCAGGCGTCGCCATCTCGTCACTGTCCGGTGGTAACCAGCAAAAAGTCGTGGTGGGCAAAAACCTGCTGACGGATCCGCACATATTGCTCCTGGATGAGCCGACTCGCGGCATCGACATCAAGGCCCGACGCGAATTATTCGAGGTGCTCGATCGCCTCGCCCGCAATGGACTGACCATTTTGTACGCCTCCAGTGATCTCAAGGAAATTCTCGGCGGTGCCGATCGGGTGCTGGTGATGTGTCAGGGCCGGATTACCGCCAATCTGCCGCGCCAGCAACTGTCCGAGGCCAGCCTGGTGGCTTGCTCGCAAGTCATTCGCAAAGACCCGCACGGGGCCACGCACCTTCACAAGGAACACGCATGATGGCTGAATCAATGTCATTGCCCGCCCGCAAGACCCCGTCCATAAACGCACGCAGCTTGCCGCTATTGCTGTTGAAAATGCGGGCCTATCTCGCCCTGATGCTGCTGGTCATTCTCTTTTCCAGCATCGCGCCTTCATTTCTCTCGGCACGCAACCTCGTCATTGTCGCGGAACAAGTCGCGGTGTTCGCGATTCTCGGAATCGGCATGACCTTCGTGATTCTGGCTGCGGGGATAGACCTGTCAGTGGGTGCCATCGCAGGCCTAGCCGCCATGATTGCCGGCTACCTGATTGCCGAAGGCCTGCAGTTGCCCTGGCTGGGAGTCTCGGTGTTTGGCAGCATCCCGGTAATCTGCATGGTGACATTGGCCGTGGGGACTTTGGTCGGAGCCATTAACGGCTGGTTTATCACGCGCCTCAAGGTTACCCCGTTCATCATGACGCTGGGCATGCTGTACATGGCTCGCGGCGCAGCTCAACTGGTATCCGGAGGCGCAACTTATGGTGATCTGGGCGGGCAAGCCGAACTCAACAACACAGGTTTTCTGCTGCTGGGAACCGCACGCATACTCTCGGTCCCGGTGTCCATCTGGCTGATGATCATCCTGACGCTGGTGGCAGTCTATATCTGCCGCAAGACAGTGTTCGGCCGTCAGGTGTACGCCATTGGCGGCAATGAGCGCGCAGCCGAGCTGTCGGGCGTTCGTGTCAATCGGGTGAAGCTGGGGACCTACGCTATTTCCGGATTCTGTGCTGCCTTGGCCGGGCTGATCATCGCCTCACGCTTGGGGGCCGCCAACCCGGCAATTGCGACGTCTTACGAACTGAATGCTATCGCCGTGGTGGTGCTTGGCGGAGCGTCGTTGTTCGGTGGTGTGGGCACCATCGGCGGCACCATTATTGGCGCCTTTGTGCTTGGGGTTCTGAGCAACGGCATGGTGCTGGTGGGTATTTCCGATTTCTGGCAAACGGTGATCACCGGTGCGGTCATCGTGCTGGCGGTAGTGGTTGACCAATTGCAGCGGCGCGTCGAGAAATCCAGCGCCGAACGCGAGGCCAAGGCCCAGGAAACACAGGGTTCAACAGTCTCTAATGCTTGATTTTCAAGGGATGGCAACAACAATGAAAAAGAGCTTCTCTGAGCATCTGTTCTCGCTGGCCGCACTGTCGGCGGCCCTCTATGCAACCAGTGCCATGGCGGTTGAATTCAAACCTTCCGATCATTTGATCGTGATTATCACGCCGTCGCACAGCAACGCCTTTTACAAGGCCGAGTCCGACACCGCACAAGCCGCAGCCAAGAAGCTCGGTTACCGCACCAACGCACTGGTGCATCAGGACGACCCTGACATTCAATTACGCCTGGTACAGACCGCGATCGGTGATAACGCCAGCGCCATCATCCTCGACAATGCCGGCTCGGATTCGTCCATCGCTGCGGTGAAACGGGCTAAAGAAGCAGGAATACCTACCTTTCTGATCGACCGCGAAGTCAACGCCAATGGCATCGCAACGGCACAAATCGTCTCCAACAACTCTCAGTGTGCAACCTCCGTGGCTGAGTTTTTCGCCGAGCAGGTCGGTTTTAAAGGCGAGTACGTCGAATTGACCGGGCGCACCTCCGACGTCAACGCCCACGTGCGCTCCGAAGGTTTTCATCGGGTGCTGGACCAGATTCCCGATATGAAGATGGTCGCGCAACAATCGGCCAACTGGGACCAGACCCAGGGCTATAACGTGATGCAGTCGATCATTCAGGCCAACCCGAACATTGTGGGAGTACTTGCTGGCAACGACACCATGGCCCTTGGCGCAGCCGCAGCCTTGAAAAACGCGGGCAACAACAAGGTGATTGTGGTCGGTATCGACGGCAACCCCGACGTGGTGCGGCAGATTGCAGGCGCAGGTCCGATCGCCGCCACCGGCTTGCAGCAAGCAACAAAAATGGCAGCAATGGCCATGGAGCAGGCCGACCAATATCTACGGACCGGGAAAACCGACAAACCGGAAAAACAATCCGTAGATTGTGTGCTGGTGTCCAAGGACAACAGCCATCAGGTACGCGAGGGTGGTTTCGGTATGCAGTAACGTCTGTCGCCGATGTGAATACGCCGTGAGGTTTACCCGCCCACGGCGCTCACGGCGTCATTTCCAGCGTCGGGGTTTGACGGTGGTGCCGGTTTCAGCTGATTGGTAAGCCGCCTCGACCAGCGCCTGAGTATTGTAATTGTCCGTACCGCTGGTCTCGCATGCCGTGCCTGCGCGTTGATGGTCCAGCCATTGGTTCTGCAGACTCAATACACTCTGCTGAATAGCCGACCATGGCGCCTCGCTCCAGGCCGGTACCTGCGGGGACACGTCAACCTCCCTCAGCCCCCCCTGCATGTCATGCACCTGCAATCGAAAATCGGCCAGCAACCGTAACGATCCAGCATCCCCATCGATCTCCAGCAAGGTTTGTGGAAACGGGTCCTTGTGCAACCGGGTGGCGTAGCTGAAATCCACCACGCTGGTAACCCCCGAATCATGGGCCAGCATCACCGTGGCGACATCTTCGCCAAGGATTGCCGGGTTCACCCGCCGGGTTTCACACGTCAAGCGACTGACATCGCCAAATAATGCCCGGGCCACATCGAGCACGTGCACGCCCAAGTCATCGATGATAAAACGCGGGGTCTTGGCCAGGTAGGGCTGTAAACGATACACATCGAAGCCGCTGCGAAAACTGACACGTCCGAAAAAGGGCGTGCCGATGCTGCCCGTGCGCAGCTGTTCGATGGTCGCCCGGATGGCGGCTTGCCAGCGAAAATTTTCATGCACGGTCAAACTCACCCCACGCTCTGCACAGGCATCAATCATTAGTCGGGCGTCCTCCAGAGTCGCCGCAAAGGGCTTCTGACAGATCACCTGAAGCCCGGCCTGCGCCGCCATCAACACCAGCGGTTTATGGGCTACAGTGGGCGTGGCAATGTCAACGAAATCAAGTTGCAGTTCATCGAGCATTATTTGCGCGTCAGTGAACAGCGCTGCATCTGGCTGATACTCGGCAAAAGCGGTCAGCCGCCGGGGATCGCTGTCACACAGCGCGACGATCGCAACGCCCTGCTGCGCCTGCCAAGCACGCAGTTGATTGAGGGCAAAAAAACCACAGCCAATCAAAGCCCCGCGCAATGGTGTGCAGTCCTGCATAGATACCTCTGTTGATATCGGACCGGTCAAAAAAAACGCCCGGGGTATTAACCGCCGAGCGCTGAACGTCGCTGAGTATGCGCTTGAATCAGGCAGCGTCGGCTTTACGCACCGCATCGATCTTGAGCATGCGGGCAATGATCAGGTCCAGCTCCTTCTCATCGAAAATTTTCTTCCAATCCGGTTTTATGATTTGCTCACGACCATAGTCGATAGCAATCAGGCAAGCATCGGAGAACGGGTTGGTACTGCGGAATGCCACTGCCAGGGCAATCTGGATATGACCGTAAAGCATCGCCTTGGCTGCCGCTTCAGGCACACCGATGCGGTTGATGGTTTCATCCAGCGCTTCTTTCATGAAGCTGCCGACCATGCAGGCCACGGTTTCCACCAACGTCGGTTCCAGATAGGCCAGTTGTTTGACAGTGACCCAGTGCACCTCCCCCACCGGGCCGTACATCACGCCAATGATCTCGGCCAGTTCTGAACGCTGCTTGTCGTTACCGCTCTCAAAAGCGGCGCAAACATCTTGAATAGCTGCGTTGCCACCGAAAGCATCGGCGTACTCTTCCTTGGTGGTTCGCTCAAGAAACACAGACGGGTGACAGGGGTGAGCGACTGCCTGGTGAATGCCGTCACGCTGCGCCAGCAGCCCGGCGTAAGAGGCAGCAGGATCGAGGGTCAGCAGAATCGCACCGTTTTTCATCTGCGGCACTACAAGCCCGGAGACAGTTTCCAGTGCCACGTCGGGCACCGCAAGAATCACCACATCGGCGTGAGCCACCACCTCATCGGTGACCGCCAGCTCACGACCGGCGGCGATGATTTGTTCACGCGCCCGGGGCGAGTTTTCGCAGTACGCCACGTTGTAACGGCTGTGCTGCAGGTTGTTGGAAATGCGCATGCCCATCTTCCCGCCGGCGCCCACAATGGCAATTTTTTTCAGTTCGTATGTCATGGGTTATTCCTCGCTTTGCTTGGCATTCAGGTAGTTCAGGTTGTGTCGCGTCCATTGGTCTTCCATGGCGCAGGTAGACGCCGCGTCGAGTTGCCAGGGAAGCCAGTGTTCGATGATCTGGTTGATGTGCTTGTGGTCGGGCTGGACCTTGCCGCGCATGTAGTCGTAATCCAGCAGGCCTTCGCCCATCGGGCAGCCAGCAAAGGTGAACCCCACCCAACCGTCGCGTCGGGAAAAGCTGAAGTCCTTGACGTGCAGGTTCAGCACACGGCTGGCGGTCATGTCGATCACATCCTTGGGATGCTCGAGCGCTGCAACACAGTTGCCAGGGTCCAGACAGATGCCTAACCAAGGGCTGTCGATACGTTCGATCGCCTGCATAATCCTGCTGGTCGGCACCTGCTCATAAGTCTCCAATGCCAGCTTGACGTCCTGCTCGACAAAGCTCGGCATCACCGTTTCCAACAGCCAGACGGCCTCGTCAAGGGTGGGTTGGTGCGTGTTGCTGTTGAACATGCTTCGCAGGAGGCGCACATCAAGAGTTCGGGCGATATCCAGATATTTCCGTAAGTGCGCGGTTTCCAGCCCGCGCGTACCCAGTTCGAGAATAAGGCCCAGGTCATCTGCTTGGTGTTTGAGCTCAAGCAAGGCCCGCGGCGAGAGCGCTTCGAGACCTTTGTAATCACAGATCTGGAACACCCCCGCGCCCAGCTCTGCGGTCTGCTGCAGCATCATCGGCAGATCCAGGGGGCGTGGCACACGCTCGGATGCACGCCAGAAAAACGAGTAGGTACTCAAGCCGATTGCCATACGTTGCCCTCCTCCTTGGCGATGACTGTGTCAGCGCACTGTCGCGCCGCTTCTTCGAGAATCGATGCGAAGTTCAGCGGGTCATGGGCAAAGCGGCCAAGGAACAACCCATCAACCTTACCGCCAAGTGCGGTCAGCAAGCCGGGCCCGGCGCTGCCGCCATAGATAACCCGGGTTCCGGCAAGCCCGTTCTCGGCGACCCGCTTGCCGAGAGCTGCGCAAACCTCGCCGATGTAGGCCAAAGAAGCTGGCTGGCTGGCACCGATGGCCCACTGTGGTTCATACGCCAGAATCAAATCCCCTTGCAGCCCGGCATCCACCGCACTGGCCAATGAAGCCTCGAGCTGCTCCAGGCACACTTCAACGGCCTCTTCGACGCGTCCGTGGTGCTCCTCCCCAAGACACAACATCGGAGTCAAACCGTTACGCCAGGCTGCGGCCGTCTTGTCGGCAATGCTCCGGGGTGTTTCAGCGAAATAGCGCCGGCGCTCGGCATGCCCGATTTCCACCAGGCTACAACCCATTTCCTTGAGCACTGCCGGGCTGACTTCGCCGGTATAGGCCCCCTCGTCCTCCCAAAATACGTCTTGTGCGCCGACCTTGGCGATGCCGTGGAAAATCTCCAGCGCCGGCGCCAGCATCGGAAAACTGGGGATCACCAACACTTCAATCGCGCCACTGCGCACCTGAGGATGCTGTTTGATCTGCTCGGCCACCGCCGCACACCATTGCAGCGTTCGCTGGTAGCCGAAATACATCTTCAGGCTGACCCCGAGTGTTACCGCCGGGCGATTCATCGCGCACTGACCCGTTCATAGTCATTCAGGGTCTGGACCTTGAGCGCGGATGCCGAGCTTTCGTCAAAGCGATAGGTCAGCCACTCCTTAAGCAGGCGACGTGCCAGTTCCAGGCCTATCACCCGTTGACCGAATGTCAGGACCTGAGCGTTGTTGCTGAGGATCGCGCGCTCCACCGAGAAACTGTCGTGAGCGGTTACCGCACGAATGCCTGGGACTTTGTTGGCGGCGATCGCCACCCCCAGACCAGTACCACAAATCAGCAATGCTCGGTCGGCCTGCCCTGCCGCGACTTTTTCGGCTGCCGCTATTGCTATCAGGGGATAAGCCGTATGGCTCTGGCTGTCTACGCCAATATCGTCGACCGACGCTACGGCCGGGTTCGCCATCAGATCGCGCTTGAGGGCTTCCTTGTATTCGTAACCGGCGTCATCGCAACCAATTACAATGCGTAATTTTTCACCCATGGACTGTCTCCTCGGCAAGGTTTGGCGCTCGAAGGCCGACGCGTAGCAACGGCTCGATCGCATTGATAATCAGGGAAAGGGAAACCGCACCTGCGTCGGGTGTGCCGAGGCTTTTCTCGGCGAGCGGCCGTGCACGGCCAATGCGCGGCCGTAATTGAGCGGTGTCGGCAGCGGCTCTTTGCGCGACTTTGGCGGCGATGCCCCAGGCCTCTCCGAGCTCCAGTGCAGACTGCGCTGATTCGCACAGCGACTGGCTGAATGGAACCAGCACATCGACCATGGTCTTGTCGCCCACCTGTGCCTTGCCAAAATGCATTATCCCCTGGCTAGCCCGACGAACCCCTTCGGCAACCAGCGCGGTATCGGGATCCAGGTGATCCCCAAGAGTGGTGCCCAATGCCGTCAATGCCACCCCCCAGAGGGCACCGGATGTGCCCCCCGCCTGGTCAGCCCAGGCATCGGCGGCTAAACGCAGCAAGGTGCCTGCTCCACACTTGAGTGCCTGTACCTCGCGCGCCCTGGCAACGGCGGCCATCACCCCGCGCTGCATGCCAATCCCGTGGTCACCGTCACCCGCAATGGCATCGATCCGTCCCAGTTCATCGGCATGCTGCAGCACGGTGCGCTCGGCCATTTCCAGCGCCTGCAACACGCACTGCGCGGACCGTCTGGACTTGACGCTGGCTGCCGGAATGACCACCTGTTCGATTACTTGAAACGCCAACTCGCCCAAGGTTTCAGCCAACACCACTGCGCCTTTTCGATACGCCGGGGTCGATACCGGAGCGCACCAGAATCGCTCGAGTTCCTCGTCCAGCCAGCACAGCGTCAGTGAGACACCGGCCATGTCAAAGCTGGTCACCAGCTCACCGACTTCTGGCTCGACCACACGCAGGCCGGCCTCACTCAACAATTGAGAGACGCACCGGTACACCACGAACAGCTCTTCGTATTTCACACTGCCCAAACCGTTGAGGATCACCGCCACGCGCTGGCCATTTACCAAAAAAATATCCTCGGGCAAGTCCTTGAGCAACGCCGCCACCATCAATTCGGCCAGCTCATCAGCGCTGGGAACCGGACGTTCATCAATGCCCGGCTCGCCATGGATGCCCATGCCCAGAGCCATCTTTCCCGGTGGCACATCGAACAAAGGGTGTTGCGCCCCCGGCAACGTACAGCCCGCAAATGCCACGCCCAGTGAGCGGGTTCGGGCATTCGCATGCCGCGCTACGCGCACCACCTCAGAAAACTCATATCCGCTTTCGGCCGCGGCCGAGGCGGCCTTGAACACCACCAGATCGCCAGCGATACCGCGTCGCTTGTGCAGTTCGTCGCTGCCGGCGCTGGAAATGTCATCCGTCACGGCTATCACTTCACACTGAATGCCCTCGGCCAGCAGACGGTCCCTGGCCAGACCGAAGTGCAGCACGTCACCTGCGTAGTTGCCGTAGCCCAGCAACACGCCGCCGCCCTTATGGGCGACACGCGCAACGTTGTAGATCTGCTGCGCGGACGGTGAAGCAAACAAATTGCCCATGACCGCCGCATGGGCCAGGCCTTGGCCGACCAAGCCGGCGAAGGCCGGGTAATGACCGGAACCGCCGCCGATTACCACCGCCACGGAGCCCGGCTCACTGCGGGTACTACGTACGACGCCACCGGGAACCTGACGAACTTTATCGCCATGCACCGCGACGAAACCTTGCACCAGCTCGCTGGCAAACGCCGAAGGTTTATTAAACAAACGAGTCATTACTTACTCTCCCTGTAGCGCTTGACGGGTGGGGGTGGGCGGCGTCACGGAAACTGCCCGGCGCTCGCTGCCCAAAGCAACCATAAGCACGGCCGACATCAGCATCAGCCCGCCGACAACGAACATCGGCACGGTGTAATCGCCAGTACTTTCCTTGAGCATTCCGGTGACGAAGCCAGCAGAAAAACCTGCCACGTTGCCCACTGTATTGATCAACGCCACCGCGGCAGCCGCTGAAGCACCGGTGAGGAATCGAGTTGGCAAGGTCCAGAAGTTCGGCAGTGCAGCGAAGATCGAACAAGCGGTAATCGTTACCACCGCCACCGTGGCCGCCGGCGAAGCCATAGCCAGGGCGAGCGGGATACTCACGGCACCGGTCAGCGCCGGTAGCGCAATGTGCCAAGTGCGACAGCCTCTGCGGGTGGCATCTCGCGACCATAGATACAGCGCGACCGCGGCAGGCAAATAAGGAATCGCGGTGATCAGGCCTTTTTCGAACACCGTGAAAGTGGTGCCGAACTGGGCCTGGAAGCCGCCAATGATAGTCGGCAGGAAGAATGACAAAGCGTAGAGGCCGTAGATGAAGCCGAAGTAGATCAGGCACAGCATCCACACCCGGCCATTAAGCATGGCGCGTCCGACACCCGGATGGCCCGCACTAGATTGAGTCTCGCCATGCTCGCGTTCAAGCTCACCGACCAACCAGGCTTTCTCTTCGGCGTTCAGCCATTTGGCTTCCGATGGACGATCGACCAGGTAATACCAGGCAATGAATCCGACAAGAATCGCCGGCAGTGACACGCCGAGAAACATCACGCGCCAGCCAGCCAGTCCGAACAGGCCGTCATGTCCGATCAACCAGGCTGCCAGCGGCGCACCAATGACCACTGTCAACGGCTGAGCCAGATAAAACAGCGCGAGGATCTTGCTGCGGTAGCGCGAAGGGACCCACAGGCTGAGGAACAGGATGGCGCCGGGAAAGAAGCCAGCTTCGGCGATCCCGAGCAACAAGCGCAGCCCGTACAACCCTTCGACACTGCTAACCCAGGTGAAGAGCAAGGACACCACTCCCCAGGACACCATGATCCGCGCCAGCCACTTGCGGGCTCCGAAGCGGTGCAAAGCGAGATTGCTCGGAATTTCCAGCAGGATATAACCGATAAAGAAAATCCCGGATGCCAGCCCGAACTGCGCAATGGTCAGGCCCAAGTCCTGTGTCATGCCATTAGGACCGGCGAAAGAAATCGCCGTGCGATCAAGAAAGTTGATGAAGAACATGAGGCCCACAAAAGGCACCAGGCGCAGCGATATTTTGCGGATGGCCGATTTTTCGGCGCTAAGTGATGCGCAGACAATGGACATGTCGTTTCTCCGACTCATCTACGGTCATGAAGTGCGTCACGACTGGTGTGATGAGGTGATTTCTTATTATGGTCGCTATAAAGCAGCGATCCGACCTTAGGCCTGGCTCGTGATCAAGCGATGGCTTAGGCAAATTTCTAACACGACCCTTTCCAATTGTATACTGTGATGATGGTATGATCTCTATGCAAGCTAGAATAAACCCTCAGGACTATCCTGAGAGGACCGTGCCAGAGGGGTTAGAAAATCAAACAACTGTTTATTTAAAGTTTAGCGGGGCACGCTCAACCATCCGGATACAGCCTGAAATTGTCACTCCGGGAGAGCTTTATATAAGTGCCGCGAGGGGGCGAAGACAGAACAGCTGAGGCAACCAGGCTAGTGTCGCGTGACCAATCTCGTGATAAACACCTCGCGTGGAAGCCAACTCCCGGGGCTCAACGCAGGGCCCTGTAAATCTCGGAAACAACCTGCATCGTCGCGTCTTCGATGGTCCCTTCATTACGGCATACAACCCAGCCGTGATCTGCACTCGCTTGCTCGAACGCCTGGGTACAGGCGACATGTTCTTCCAGCTTATGGATCACCGTACTGCTTAGCCCCCGTCGCCGCGCTGCCGCCCTCGCCCATGAAAGTTCAGGTGCGGTGACAACCCCGACATGCAGGTCGGGCACTCGCACATTTCGTTCAATGTTCAATTGCAGAATTTCTGCGAACGGGAGTATCCGGCGAAAAGCGGCATCAGACGGATACCAGCGATCGATCAGGATGATGCTATCGGGGGGTTGTTTAGTCAGCACGTGCCGGGAAATCCAGGCACGGCTATCAGCAAAGCGTTCACACACCCTTAACTCTAAATCCCGGGTGGGATTTCTGGCGAATGCGTTAACGAGGGTCATCGTTTCAGCCCTGCCGGGGTCGCTTTTTTTCTCGCAAAGCCGGATCACTTTTTTGTTATCGGCCCTCAGTGCTTTCGTAACGGCCTCCAACAGTGTGGTTTTGCCGGTTCCTTTGGGCCCATCTAGAGAAACAAACAGCGGACGATTCATTCTTCAAATATCGATTGTTTTGCGTTTTTTTGCCCTGTTCGTTTGCTGGAACCGCTTGGTGCGACTACGCGAATCGAGTGCAAGGTCCTTATGAACAGACATCGGCGAGCACTTTAACCTTAAACCCGCTCTTTCTCTCAGCGACGCCCTGCTGGAGTAAGATTAGCCCCCAGATATTCGATTAAAGCACTGACTTTTGGCAGCGCTTCGCGGCTCTTTAGCCATACCAAATTCATCGGAAGACCTTCCGTGGCCAGATGAGGCAAAACCTCCACCAGCGCTCCCGTGTTCAAATGCGCTTGCACCAGCCAGGTAGGCAGTTGGGCGATGCCAAGCCCGGCCAATACTGCCATCACCTCTCCTTCACCGTCCCCCACGGCAATATGGGGGTGCATGATCCTGCGCTCCTTATCACCCTGCTGACGGCCTTTGAAATACCAGGGGATCGCCATCCCGTCGTTCTGCCCATAACCCACGCAAAGGTGTGCATCCAGGTCCGACTCCGACTGGGGTTGCCCGTAGCGGAGC
The DNA here is from genome assembly GCF_025426255.1 of Pseudomonas fragi. Classification (GTDB taxonomy): domain Bacteria; phylum Pseudomonadota; class Gammaproteobacteria; order Pseudomonadales; family Pseudomonadaceae; genus Aquipseudomonas; species Aquipseudomonas kulmbachensis. Next base: position 2,745,558 of record NZ_CP104861.1, read on the forward strand.
AGATAATCGGGTGATGCGCAAAAAACCAGCTTCGGCGTGCCGAAAAAACGGTGCCCTATAGAGGCAGGCCACGCATCCGAGCCGCCGATCCTGACAACAATATCAATACCTTCGTGGACCGGGTCGACGTAACGATCCGAGAACGACACATGCGGTGACAGCCGTGGGTGCAGCTTCATGAAATCCAGAATTAGCGGCAGGACATGAAGCCTTCCATAAGAAGCTGGCAGGTCAATACGCACCTTGCCCTGAGGTTCGGTCTGGGTCGAGGTCAGCGCTATTTCAACCTCTTCCAGATCCGAAAGCACCGCCGTACACGTACGGTAGAAGGTTTCTCCCGCGTCGGTCAGTGACAAGCGACGCGTGGTGCGCTGAAACAAACGGGTGCCGAGCCGCCCTTCGAGTCGGGCAATGCTCTTGCTGACGGCAGAGTTGGTCAGGTTCAGGCGGCCAGCGGCCGCCGTAAAGCTGCCCAGATCGGCAACGATAACAAAAACATCAATACCCTTAAGGCGTTCAGACGAAAACATCACCACTCCAATTGATGAATTAAATTCCACTCACTCAGTAGAATTCAGCAAAGATCAAGCTCAGTTTCTCCAATAGGCTATATCAAAACCTATTCTGGAGTTAAGCGACATGCAGTCCTCATCTGCGGCAAGTGCCACATTGGCCCCTGCCGAAACATCACGTTCAGGACTTCAGATTCTGATTATGGCGGTCGCAGCCTTTATTATCGTGACCACCGAGTTCCTGATCGTCGGCCTGCTACCAGCCCTGTCACGAGACCTGAATATCTCTATCGCCCTGGCTGGTCAGGTCGTTACGCTGTTTGCCTTTACCGTAATGTTATTCGGGCCCGTACTCACGGCCAGGCTGGCGCATGTCGAGCGCAAAAAGCTGTTCACCATCATTCTCATGGTGTTCGCGGCATCCAACGTTCTGGCAGCGGTGTCCAGCAATATCTGGGTGCTGGCTGTGGCTCGATTTATCCCTGCCCTGGCGTTACCGGTTTTCTGGGGCACGGCCAGCGAGACTGCAGGCCAACTCGCAGGGCCTGGGCAGTCGGGTAAAGCTGTAGGCCGCGTTTACTTGGGCATTACCGCCGCACTGGTGTTTGGTGTGCCGCTGGGTACCTTGGCAGCTGACACGGTGGGCTGGCGCGGCAGCTTCTGGATCCTGGCAGCCGTCTCCCTGCTGATTGGCATCCTGATGCATCTGGTGATGCCAAAGCTGCCGGTCACCGAAAAATCGCACCCTGACCAGAAACAGACGGCAATCTTGCGCCAACCACGTTTTCTGGCTCACTTGCTGCTGTCGGTCCTGAGCTTTACCGCTCTGTTCACCGCCTATACCTACCTTGCAGACATCCTTGAACGACTCGGCGGCATTCCTGCTGGCCAGGTGGGCTGGTGGCTGATGGGCTTCGGCGCGATCGGCATGGTTGGTAACCACTTGGGCGGCAGTATGGTAGACCGCAAACCGCTGGCTGCCATGGTGGTGTTTCTGGTGCTGGCCGGTGCCGGGATGCTGGCGGCCGTACCGCTTGCACCTCATCACCTTTGGTTGACCGTTGCGTTGGTGGCGTGGGGTATCGGTTACACCGCGCTATTCGTGGTGTGTCAGGTGCGAGTGATGCAGGCCGGTGAGCAATCTCAGGCCTTGGCTGCGACCCTGAATATATCGGCAGCCAACGCCGGCATCGGCCTGGGCGCAATCCTTGGTGGGGTCGGCATCGGTCACTATGGTCTGGGCTCGATCGGCATTATCGCCACCCTGATCGCCGCACTCGCTGTCATCGTTGCACTGCTGATGATGCGTCGTCAGTAACTCAGGCCTGGGAAAGAATGCAATCCAGCAAGCCCGGGAAACGCAGATTGAGCTCCTCCGACCGCAGCGAGTTCATGTGCGTAGTACCGATATTTCGCGTGTGAACAAGCCCGGCGTCGCGCAAGACTCGAAAGTGATGGGACATGCTGGACTTGGGGCGACCGCCGTCCAGCTCGCCGCACGATGCTTCAGCGACGCCCGCAAGATACCGGACAATCTCGAAACGAACAGGGTCGCTCAGGGCGTAAAGCAAACGCTCGAGGATGAAATCGGATGGAACTGGATGTTTGAAGGTGCGCATGTGGCGATGATAACGAACGCTTTCAATGAATGCCATATTTCGAATACTATCGAACAAGCGAAACAAACTTTCCAGGAGCCATGACATGTCTGCACTATTCGAACCGTACACGTTGAAGGACGTCACCTTAAGAAACCGTATCGCCATTCCGCCGATGTGTCAGTACATGGCCGATGACGGCATGGTCAACGATTGGCACTTGGTCCACCTGGCCAGTTTGGCAAGGGGCGGCGCCGGTCTGGTTGTAGTCGAGGCAACAGCCGTATCTCCCGAAGGGCGTATCACGCCAGGCTGCGCCGGCATCTGGAGCGATGCCCATGCCCAGGCGTTCGTGCCCATGGTAAAAGCGATCAAGGCTGCCGGTTCTGTGCCTGGCATTCAGATAGCCCATGCCGGACGCAAGGCCAGCGCTAACCGTCCTTGGGAAGGCGATGATCACTTCGCGGATGGCAATCCAAATGGCTGGAAGACCATCGCCCCCTCTCCCATCGCGTTCGGCGGCAATCTGCCGAAAGTCCCCCAGGAAATGACCCTGGAAGACATTGCCCGGGTGCGCCAGGACTTCGTCGATGCTGCACGCCGGGCCCGTGACGCCGGTTTTGAATGGATCGAGCTGCACTTCGCACACGGGTATCTGGGTCAAAGCTTCTTCTCGGAACACTCCAATCAGCGCACCGACGAGTATGGCGGCAGCTTTGAAAACCGTAGTCGGTTCCTGCTTGAGACGTTGGCAGCCGTGCGTGAAGTTTGGCCAGAGAACCTGCCACTGACGGCTCGTTTCGGGGTGATCGAGTATGACGGGCGTGATGAGCAAACGCTGGTTGAATCGATTGAATTGGCGCGGCGCTTCAAGGACGGCGGGCTTGACCTGTTGAGCGTCAGTGTAGGCTTCACTATCGCGCAGACCAATATTCCTTGGGGTCCCGCCTTTCTGGGCCCTATCGCCGAGCGCGTGCGTCGCGAGTCGGGCCTGCCGGTGACTTCTGCATGGGGCTTTGGTACTCCGCAACTGGCACAAGCCGCTATCGAATCTCGCCAGCTGGACCTGGTGTCAGTGGGCCGGGCTCACTTGGCTGATCCGCACTGGCCGTACTTTGCAGCCAAAGAGTTGGGGGTTGAAAAGGCTTCCTGGACGCTCCCTGCGCCCTACGCTCACTGGCTTGAACGCTACAGATAAGTTGACCGGGAAATTGCCGCGTTGTTAGCGGCAATTCTACCCAGGCTATGGAGCTCATCTCACCGGGGTGCGTATGGCTCAACTATGCTTGCGGCGAGTTCTCCAGCTTTAATGCTCGCTTCCAGCTGTCCAGTCCAGCCAGACGTTGCAGGTAAGCCTGCACATGAGGATATTGCACCCCTGCCCTCATCTGCTCGATCACCGTGATGGCGACAAAAGCCAGCATGAAATCAGCCCCTGACAATGTATCCCCCACGATAAAGGTTCTGTTCGCAAGCGTACTGTCCAGAAACCCCAGGACCTTCTCAAACTCGGTCTGGGTGTAGCCGTCGAGGAATTTCAATTGAGTCCCGGCGTTGATCTCAAACTGGGTAAATAGCTTGAGTAGCACCGGCACCATCGCCGAACTTTCCGCAAAGTGAATCCATTGCAGGTACTGAATATAATCCGGTGAATTGAACGCGGGCTCCAGCTGGGGCGCGAACCGGCGGATCAGGTATTCGACAATGGCGCCTGATTCAACGAGCACCTGCCCGTCAAATTCAATCACCGGTGACTTGCCCAGCGGATGAATATTCTTCAGCGAGGCAGGCGCGAGACGAGTGACCGGATCGCGCTGATAGCGGATCAGGGTGTAAGGCTCGCCAATTTCTTCAAGCAACCAAAGTATACGCAGCGATCGGGACGCGTTGAGGTGGTGAAGTGTGATCATGACGGCTCTCTTTAATGAGGGGGACACCCGCGGCGCCCGGACTGCTCTACAAGCCCGGACGCTGTCAGTGGTTACTTCAGTTGGGCGACCAGTGCTTTGGCAACACCTTCAGAACTCGCCGGGTTCTGACCGGTGATCAGCTTGCCATCTTCAATCACGAAGGGGGCCCAATCCGGCCCTTTTTCATAATGCCCACCCAGGCTCTGGAACTCATCCTCGATCAAAAATGGCACGACATCGGTCAGTTCTACTGCCGCTTCCTCACCATTGGTGAAACCGGTGACCCGGCGCCCTTTAACCAGCGGTGCGCCGTCCGCGGCCTTCACATGACGTAGCGCTCCCGGTGCGTGGCAGACAAAACCAATGGGCTTGCCAGAGCGTTCGAAGGATTCGATCAGGTGGATAGACGTCTTCGACTCGGCCAGATCCCACAGAGGGCCATGCCCACCCGGGTAGAACACGGCGTCAAAGTCTTTAGCGCTCACCGTATCCAGCTTGACGGTGGTCGCCAAGGCCTGCTGTGCGGCAGGATCAGCGTTAAATCGATGGGTCATGTCAGTCTGGAAATCCGGCAGTTCACTCTTTGGGTCCAGCGGTGGCTGACCACCTGCTGGCGACGCCAACACCACCTCGGCCCCGGCATCCTTGAAGACGTAGTAAGGCGCTGCGAACTCTTCAAGCCAGAATCCTGTTTTCAAGCCCGTGTCCCCCAGTTGATCGTGGGACGTTAGAACCATCAGAACTTTCATGTCATAGCCCTCATTGCTGCGGTTTGGCCTTTGGCAACGCGATCTGCCTTGGGCTTATGCTGGATGTACTGCATTGCACTGACTATGTACGACCACCGGTTTTTGAATACGTGCAACGCCGAAAAACGTGATTATCATGATAGGCCCCATGCCTGCTGCACAGGCCGCCACATCGATAACCTGGGCGCTGTTTCGACACTGAGTTGTTCCTCTGCAACATAGCAAGAAACCTCGTTCAATATCGTTCGATAAAGATTTCCTCTATTGGCGGTTGCGCCACTCTTGAATTAACGTTTATCCCATCTGTTCATCGTGACTTGGATCCAGTCATCCGCTGCTGTTTCAGGGGGCGGCTTGGTGCACGCGCGCGCATCGCTCATCAAAGTAGTTAACCCACTGATTATCAGAGTGATTATGAAAGAGCTGCCTCGCCAGTGTGCATCGGGTTCGCGACAGGTGATGCACATCTGCGCGATTTTTCGACAGTCACATTTTCTGGCGCCGTTGAGTCTGCTGTGCATTGCCCTAGCGGGTTGTACCGTGGGGCCCGACTTTGTTCGCCCTGATGTGGCCGCAAATGCCGACTATTCCCGAAAGCAGCTCACCACCACCGCCCAGGCTGATGTCGACGCTGGCGGCGCGGCACAACAGCTGATTGCCGGGATGGATATCCCCGGACAGTGGTGGACGTTGTTCCGCTCACCGGCACTCAATGCCCTGGTGGCAGAAGCGATGCACGCCAACCCGAATGTCAGCGCCGCACAAGCGGCATTGCGCCAGGCTAACGAACTGGTTTATGCCGACCAAGCGTCGCTGTTCCCTTCCATAACCGGCAATGTGTCGAAAACCCGCGAGAAAATATCGGGGGTCACGACAGGGGCACCGTCGTCATCCATTCTCACGCTGAACTCTGCGTCGCTGAGCATTTCCTATGCCCCGGACGTGTTTGGCGGCACCCGACGGCAAATCGAATCTTCTACGGCGCAAGCCGAGTACGAGCGTTTCCAACTGGAGGCGACGTACCTCACATTGACCTCCAATGTGGTCAATACCGCGGTCAGCCTGGCGTCTGTACGCGATCAGGTGGCAGCCACCGAAGAAATCATCCGGCTGCAGAGCGACCAGCTCGACCTTCTGCACGCGCAGCGGCGACTGGGCGCGATTGGCGATACTGACGTCCTCACGCAGGAGACCGCGCTGGCACAAACACGCGCCACCTTGCCGCCCCTGCAAAAGCAATTGGCGCAGACCCGCAATCAGTTGATGGCCTACCTTGGGCGGTTTCCCAATCAGGATCAGGACGAGCGTTTCAACCTGGCTTCTTTGCACTTGCCGGAACAACTGCCACTCAGTCTCCCCTCGGCAATCGTCGGCCAGCGGCCGGATGTGCGTTCTGCGCAAGCTCAACTGCATCAGGCCAGCGCCAATATTGGCGTGGCTATCGCCAACCAGCTGCCACAGTTCAGTATCACCGGATCATTGGGCTCTACCGTGGCCAGCGGAACCAGGTTGTTCTCGGCAGGCAGTGGCGTCTGGAGCCTCGCCGGGTCGATTGCCCAGCCAATATTTGATGCCGGTGCACTCGAGCATCGTAAACGCGCAGCCGTGGCCGCCTATGACGAGTCGGCGGCCCAGTACCGCGGCACGGTGATTGCCGCATTCCAGGATGTGGCCAATGCACTGCGAGCGCTGGAAGCCGACGCTGATGCGCTCAACCAGCAGGTGGTGGCTGAACGTTCAGCGCAAGCTAACCTCGGCCTGGTACAAGCACAGTTCCGACTCGGGGCAGTGGCTTACATCAACCTGCTCACGGCCCAACAAACCTACCAGAACACCGTGCTTGCGCGCGTCAAGGCCCAGGCTGCTCGATACAGCGATACCACCGCCCTGTTCCAGGCACTGGGTGGCGGCTGGTGGAATCGCGCTGACGTGGACCCTGCCACGGCTGGCAGTCCCGATCGCTTCGGCCTGCCGTCTTGGCAAGAGATCATGCCGCCTGCCAACAAAAAGGCTGCACCTGCCAATGCGGCGCGGCTGGACTGAATTGAACGATTGAAACAGTGAGAACCCCCCATGGCTGACGTCAAGACTGCCTCTCCCCTGCCACCCGAGCCCAGTGCACCGGGCGGGCCACGTAAACGTCGGTTGTGGCGGCCGATGCTGATCATGGTCGGAGTGGTACTGGTGATTGTGGCGATCATTGCCGGGGTCAAATTCACCCAGATTTCAGCGCTGATCGCACAGTCGAAGGTGCCCTTGCCCGCCTCCGTGGTGACGGCCATGCACGTGCCGTTCGACGACTGGCAACCCAGTGTCTCTGCCGTGGGATCGATGAAGGCAGTAAGAGGGGTTGATGTAACCACCGAAGTGGGCGGCATTGTGCGCACCATCGGCTTCAAGCCCGGACAAGAGGTTGCGGCACAGACGCTGCTCGTGCAGTTGAACGCCGACTCGGACATCGCGCTACTGCACTCGCTTGAGGCCACTGCCGACCTGGCAGTCATCGTCCTCAAGCGCGACAAGGCCCAACTCGCGGTGAACGCCGTGTCGCAAGCCCTAGTTGACACTGACAGCGCCGACCTGAAGGCCAAGCTCGCCGCTGCGGAACAACAACGGGCGTTAGTAGCGAAAAAAACCATTCGCGCACCGTTTGCCGGACGTATCGGGATTACCAGCGTCAACCCCGGTCAATACCTTAACCCCGGCGACAAAATAGCCACGCTGCAAACCTTTGATCCGATCTACATCGACTTCACCGTGCCACAGACCCAGCTGGAGGAAATTGCCATTGGCCAAAATGTCGCGGTGACCGCTGATGGCCTCTCCAATCAAACCTTCACGGGGCGAATCAGCACCATCGACACTCAGTTCGACTCAACCACGCGCAACGTCACCGTAGAAGCGACCGTCGAGAATCCCAAACAAAGCCTGGTGCCCGGAATGTTTGCCCGGGCCATCGTCGAGTCCGGCACGCCACAGCGCTACCTCACCGCTCCGCAGACGTCGGTCACCTACAACCCTTACGGCACCACGGTTTTTATCGCCACACCGCACACCAACGACAAGGGTGAAGAAGAGCTGACGGCGCAACAAGCCTTCATCAAGACCGGGCCTACCCGTGGCGACCAGGTCGCCATCCTGTCCGGCGTGAAGGAAGGCGACCTGTTGATCACCAGCGGCCAGATGAAGCTCAAAAACGGCTCGCCGGTGCAGATCAATAACAACGCCGCCCCGCTGAACGACCCCGCACCGACCCCACAAGAACACTAAAGGTGTCCCATGAAATTTACCGATACCTTTATTCAGCGACCGGTCTGGGCCGTGGTCGTCTCGCTGTTCATCTTGATCCTGGGGCTGCGCTCGATCTTTGAATTGCCGGTAAACCAATGGCCACGGACTGAAAATACCGTCGTCACCATCACTACCGCTTACTACGGTGCTGACGCTGCCACGGTTGCGGGCTTTATTACCCAGCCGCTTGAATCGGCCATCGCACAAGCCCAGGGCATCGACTACCTGTCCTCGTCGAGTATCACCGGCGTATCGACCATTACCGCAACGCTGCGGCTCAACTACGACGCCAGCAAGGCACTCACCGAAATCAATACCCAGGTCAACTCGGTGAAGAACCAGCTACCGGCACAGGCCCAGGAACCAGTGCTGTCGGTCGCAGTCGGACAGACCACGGACGCCATGTACCTGGGTTTCTACAGCGACACACTGCCCACCAATAACATCACCGATTACCTGGTGCGGGTGGTCAAGCCCAAGCTGGACTCGATCCAGGGCGTGCAGACCGCAGAAATTCTTGGCGGGCGTCAGTTTGCCCTGCGCGCCTGGCTGGACCCGGACAAACTGGCAGCGCATAACGTGACGGCGCAGGACGTGTCCACAGCTCTGGCAAACAATAACTACTTGTCTGCCGTGGGCTCGACCCGAGGTCAAATGGTCACGATTGATCTGACGGCCGGGACCGACTTGCACACGGTGGATGAATTCAAGCGACTGGTGATCAAGCAAAAAGGCGATGCACTGGTCTACCTGGAGGATGTGGCGAACGTCACCCTGGGCGCAGAAAGCTACGACAGCAGCGTGGCGTTTTCCGGCAAGCGCTCGGTGTTTATCGGTATCAAAGCGGCACCCAATGCGAACATCCTGACCGTCGCCACCAGTGTGCGCAACGCATTCCCCGAGCTGCAATCGCAGTTACCCGCAGGGGTGCGCGGTGAAATCGTTTATGACTCCACGGAGTTCATCAACACCTCGATTGTTGAGGTGGTGAAGACCCTGGCAGAAGCGATGATCATTGTGTCGGTGGTCATCTACCTGTTCCTCGGCTCGTTCCGGGCGGTGATTGTGCCCTTGGTGGCGATACCGCTGTCCCTGGTCGGGACATTCTTCGTCATGTACCTGCTGGGTTACTCCATCAACCTGCTGACCTTGCTCGCCCTGGTGCTCGCAATAGGCTTGGTGGTGGACGACGCGATTATTGTGGTTGAAAACGTCGACCGCCATATCAAGGAGGAAGGAAAAGGTGTGATGGAAGCCGCGCTGATCGCGGCGCGGGAACTGGGTGGTCCGATTGTTGCGATGACTGTGGTGCTGATTGCCGCGTACGTGCCCATCGGGTTGCGCAGCGGTCTCACGGGAGCTCTGTTCAAGGAGTTCTGTTTCTCCCTGGCCGGTGCCGTGACCGTATCGGCCGTGGTGGCGTTGACCCTCTCGCCGATGATGACCTCACGCCTGTTCAAGTCCGGGCAGGAAGAAGGTCGCTTCGCCCGCCGGCTCGATCAGTACTTTGATTGGCTGCGGGGGCGCTACCGTCGCGTGCTGTCAGCCGGTCTGGATGTCTGGCCGGTGCTGGTGACATTCGGCTTCGTGTTGTTCCTGCTGGTCGCCGCCAGCGGCATGACCGCTAAAAGCGAGCTGTCCCCGACCGAGGACCAAGGCCTGGTATTCATGCAAATCAAAGGCCCGCCGACGGCATCGCCCCAACAGATGGAGCGCATTGCCGACCAGGCTTTCCAGATAGCCAACAAAGAACCCGAATATGCCCAGATGTTCCAGTTGACCGGGCTGCCCGCACTCAACCAGGGGCTGGGTGGGGTGCTGCTCAAGCCCTGGAGCCAGCGCACGCGTTCACAAGCCGATGTGGTGAAAGATCTGCAGCAGAAGTGGAATCAGGTGCCGGGCGCAACCATCGCGGCCTTCCCGCTGCCATCACTGCCGGGCGCTCAGGGTTTGCCGGTGCAATTTGTGATCACTACCACCGATTCGGTGGAAAACCTCAACGAAGTCGCTCAAGCGGTAATGGCCGAGGCGCAGAAACAACAGCTGTTCTGGTTCTCCGACATGGATTTGAAACTGGACAAGCCACAAGCCAGGCTGGTGGTTGACCGGGAAAAAATCGCCGCACTGGGCATGACCCAGGCAGACGTCGGTGCTGCTCTTTCAGCCGCACTGGGTGGCAACTACGTGAACTACTTCTCGACAGCCGGGCGCTCGTACAAAGTCATTCCCCAGGTGTTGCAGGTTGACCGCCTGAACCCGGAACAAATTCTCGATTACTACATTCGCACGCCATCCGGATCCATGATTCCGGCGCGCACGGTGGCGCATATCGAGACCTCGACGCAGCCGGAATCGATCAACCACTTCCAGCAACTCAACTCGGCGACCCTTTCAGGCGTCAGTGGCGTGGCCCAGGGCGAACTGCTGGCGAAGTTGAATACGATTCTGAGCAACGTTGCGCCATCGGGTTACACATCAGACTTCTCGGGTGAATCGCGCCAGTTCATGCAGGAATCAGGCGGGTTCGTCGGTTTACTGCTGTTCTCGATTCTTATCGTCTACCTGGCCCTGGCCTTCCAGTTCGAGAGTTTCCGCGACCCGGTAGTGATTCTGTTCTCGGTACCTCCGGCCCTGTTTGGTGCGCTGGCCTTTATCACCATGGGATTCGCCTCGATCAACGTGTACACCCAGGTCGGGCTGGTGACGCTGCTGGGGCTGATCACCAAGCATGGGATTCTGATCGTGCAGTTTGCCAACGAGTTGCAGCGCGCAGGTCGCAGCAAGCGCGAGGCGATTGAAGAGGCAGCCGGCGTTCGTCTGCGCCCGATCCTGATGACCACGGCGGCGATGGTATTGGGCGTGGTGCCATTGGTTTGGGCCTCTGGTGCAGGCGCTGCGGGGCGTCATGACATGGGCCTGGTGATCTTTGCCGGGCTGTCGATCGGCACCCTGCTGACGCTGCTGATGGTCCCGGCGATGTACATGTTTATTGGCACCTCGCACCAGACCGAGCAGACGCACCCTGCGTAGCCGCTGAAGAGCGAAGCGGCTACAAAAGCACTGCAGTATTTACTGCGTGGTAGCGCCCGTTTGATATAGGCTGACTTGCCGCAAACCGCTGGATTCAGCCCCCAAGGAATGATCGAATGGCAGACAAAATGCACCGCTACGAAGTCCAGGTAAGCTGGACTGGCAATCAGGGCACAGGGACATCTTCTTATCGCGGTTATAGCCGGGCACATGTAATCCGGGCAGGCGACAAAACACCTATCGACGGCTCATCCGACCCTTCCTTTCGGGGCGATCCAACACGCTGGAACCCGGAGGAACTGCTGGTTGCATCCTTATCCGCATGCCATAAATTGTGGTACCTGGGGCTGTGTGCCGAAGCCTCAATTGTCGTGTTGGCCTACGAGGACAATGCACAAGGAGCAATGGTCGAGCAAAGCGATGGCGCGGGTCAGTTCACCTCAGTTGTATTAAGACCCAAAGTGGTTCTGGCTTCAGGCGCTGACATCGAGAAAGCGCGTGCACTGCACTCTGCCGCACACGAAAAATGCTTTATCGCACGCTCGGTCAACTTTCCAGTCAGCCATGAGCCGCAACTGTCCGTCAGTCACAATGCTTGAGCCACTGAAAAGGGCAAAGAGTACCCTTTCCAGCGTTGCAGGTATCACCTGCGGGCACGGTCGAGAGTTTTATGACTGGCCCGCTCTGCGGCGAGTCATGTGAATGAGTGCTGTTCTCCCACCCTCCCAGCTGGCTCGTTCTTCGACAGCAAAGGGCACAAAGCCCAATTTTGGATAAAGCAGCAAACCTGCCGTATTTTCGTTGAAGCACGATAACTGCACTTCTGTCGCGTCATGACGTTCGAACGCCAGGGCAGTCATGGTCTCCACAAGAAAGCTCGCCACACCTTGCCCTCGCGCCTCCTTGGCGACGATGACATTGCCGATACAGCAAACCCCGCCCGTGTCAGCCCGATAAAAGTTAGCGAAACCAACTACCCTGCCCCCGCTTTCGACAACCGTCGAGTCGAAACGCTGAGCAATGGCCCCCGACAACTGGGCTTCAGTCAGAGGGTATTGCGCTTTGGGGAACATGAAAAACAGTTCCCGCTCACCAAGAGGAAAGCCACAAATCGTCCTGATATCATCAGCCTGAACTGGCCTGTGTTGAAATTTCATCGCCTGCCCCTGAGGTCCACTTCAAAAAATGCCCGTTACGCGCCAAGCTCAACGTAGCTTGACTCTCCACCACCCGTTGCGCCCGATAACCAGCCCCATACGAAATTCAGGGTGGTACGGCCTGCCTGATCAACACCTACAGTGCCACGGGACCAGCCACAAAGAAGCTCGCCGTCCAGGGTCAAACACTGGAAAAGCAGTTCAATGGAATCGGGGCTCGTTACCCGGCCGACTTGATTGCCCGTGCGAATCCGGCCGCCCTGGTAAGTGCCCGAAATAGCATGTTCCTCAACAAGGTAATGAAAAACCGTGCCTGCACCGGATAGCCCCTGGGTGTTGCCCGCGACGATAAATCGGCGATTGTGCAAACGTTCGCTAACTGGAGAAAAAGCGGTTGGCATAAATGTCGCGTCCTGTGATCGAAAGGGTCCATTGCAACTCTGAGTGATCCTACCCGATGTCCGCAAAGACCTGCACCCTGTTCTACCCGGCCCTCGCTGCTCCCTGAACGCTGTCAAAAAAAGAAGAAATCAACCGGCTGGCCCGGCGTTCTGTCAGGCAGTACAGGTACGTTTCGGTGAAGAGCGACTCGCCCTCGATACGTATCATGCGAATCCGTGGGTCGGGGATAAACTCGGCTTCGGATACCACACCCAGACCGATGCCGCGCACCACGGCTTCACGCAAGGCTTCCCGGCTGCCGATTTCCATGGCAATTCGCGGTTCGACAGCGGCTTCGCTCAAAGCCCGCTCCATAACCAGGCGCGTGGTCGAGCCACGCTCGCGCTGCAACATGGCCTGGCCTTCGAGTGCCTGTAACGGCACGCTCTCATAACGCGCCAGCGGGTGCTTATGGTGGGCAAACAACACAATCGCGTGTCGCGCATAGCGTACGGAGCACAGTGCCGGGTCGTTGTGCAGACCGGCCAGCACGGCAATGTCGGTGGTGTAGTTTTCAAGGTCCGCCAGCACTTGCGCCGAGTTGCCGACCCGTATCGATACATCAATACGCGGATAAAGCTGGTGGTAGCCGTCGACCATTTCGATCACATGAAACGGCCCCACGGCCCCCAGCTTCAATTGGCCACTGTCAAGCCGACCGGAGTCACGCAACAGGTTATGCGCTTCCAGGTCGAGGGCGGCCATGGCCTGGGCAATCGGCAGCAGTTGGCGGCCCACATCGGATAACTCGATGCGCCGGCCACGGCGGTGGAAAAGCTCGACATTGTGCTCGCGTTCAAGCCCTTGCACCTGGGTCGTCAGCGTCGGCTGGCTGAGCCCCAGCGCTCTGGCGCCAGCACTGAAGCTGGCGTGGCGGGCCACTGCGAGAAAAGCGCGCATCCGCGAGGTCGACATCCATAGACTCCATCAATAGTTAACTGCTTAAACCCATATTGAATTGATCACATGACTGTCACGTGACATTCCTAGCCTGTGGCAACTCCATCAGACCTCCTGGAATGCCATGAAAACCCTCTCTCGATTTCTGCGTGTCGCCAGCCTTTCGCTTCTCGTCATCGGCACAGTTGGCCAAGTTTGTGCCAGTGATAAATTGACCATCGGCCTGATTCCGTCCGAAGACTCACAGGCCATGATCGAAGCCAGCAAGCAGGTGTTGAGTCGTCTTGAAAGCACACTGGGGATGCCGGTCGTGCCTTATGTCGCAACCGACTACAACGGCATCATCGAAGCGTTGCGCTCAGGCAAGCTCGACGTGGCATACCTGGGGCCTTTCTCCTATGTGCTGGCGACATCCGTGGCCGATGTCGAGGCCTTTGCGGTGGCGGTTACCAAAAAGACCGGACAAAGCGCTTACCACAGCGTGATTCTGGCGAGAAAGGACAGTGGAATTCGCGAACTGGCTGACCTCAAGGGGCGCACTTTTGCATTTGTCGATCCAAGCTCGGCGTCGGGCCATCTGTTCCCCAAAGCAGGACTGGAACAGGCGGGTTTCGATCCTGGCACGCTGTTCTCACGGGTAATTTTCTCCGGCTCGCATGACGCCAGCATCCTCGCGGTAGAAAACCACAAGGTGGATGCCGCTGCAGTAGCCGATCGTATTTTCAGCAGCGCCGCGGCCAAGCAAATGATCAAGCAGGACGATTTTCAAGTGGTATGGAGTTCGCGGCCAATTCCTGAGTCGCCGATGGTCTGGCGCAAAAAGCTGGACCCGGCGCTCAAGCTCAAAGTCGCTGCGGCCCTGGCCTCGATCAAGGATGTGCCGTGGGGTGACCAGGGCGTTCTGGATGGCTTTCAGCCCACCACGGACTCGGCCTATGACGTGGTTCGCGACACGGCCAAGGTGCTCAACCTCGACTTGCGGAGCATGAAATGATCCGCATCGGTAATCTGACCAAGCAGTTCGGTAGCAACCCGGTGTTGCGCGGTATCGATCTGCAAGTGGGCGCAGGCGAATTCGTGGTGATTCTGGGCCAGTCCGGTGCAGGTAAATCCACCCTGCTGCGTTGCATCAACCGCTTGGCTCAGGCCGACTCCGGCACCCTTGAAGTGGCGGGTATCGACGCGCTGGGCTGCAGCGACCCGCGACTCCTGCGCCAGCAGGTGGCGATGATTTTCCAGCACCACAATGTAGTGCCGCGCCTGAGCGTGTTGAAAAACGTGCTGACCGGGCGTCTTGGCGCTGTTTCGACCCTGGCATCGGTGCTGCAACTGTTTCGCCGTGACGATATCGAGTTGGCCATGCAATGCCTGGCCCGTGTCGAACTCGATCACAAGGCCCATCAGCGTACTGATTCGCTGTCCGGTGGGCAGATGCAGCGGGTGGGCATCGCCCGCGCATTGGCGCAACGACCCAAGGTAATTCTCGCTGATGAGCCGGTCGCGAGCCTCGATCCAAAGACAGCCCGTCTGGTGCTGCAATACCTGCGCGACGCCAGCCGTGAACTGGGTATCACCGTGCTGTGCAATTTGCATCAGGTCGATTATGCCCGCGAGTTCGGTGACCGGATTGTGGGGCTGGCTCACGGCAGTCTGGTGTATGACGGCAGCGCCGAAGGCCTGAGCGAGGCCGACTTGCAGCGTATCTATCCGGGGCAGCAAGCAACCTGCACTGCCCCCTTGCCTGCCATGAGCTACTGCGCTGAACTGAGGGGCTGAAGATGAAACCGCATAACTATCACTGGACCGTGGACCTGCCCCGTGGCACGCGCAGTTGGCTGAGCACCGGGGCGATTGCCCTGGCGGTGATCATGACCCTGCACTGGAGCGCTCAGGGCGCGCAACTGAGTATCGGCGAGCTGGCCGACGGTTTGCCGCAAATCGGCGACTTTCTGGCCCGTACCGTGCCACCGGATCTGAGTATTCTGCCGCGGTTGCTGGCGCCAGCGGTTGAGACCCTGCAAATCGCAATCTGGGGCACGCTGCTCGGTGTTTTGCTGGCTATCCCGTTGTCATTTCTGGCGGCCCGCAACCTGAGCCGCAACCGCCTGGTGTTTCACGCGACACGCCAGTTCCTTAATTTTACCCGCAGCATCAATGAGTTGATCCTGGCGCTGATTTTCGTCTCGGCTGTCGGCCTTGGACCGTTTCCCGGGGTTCTGGCTTTGGCGCTGCATGGCCTGGGCATGCTCGGCAAGTTTTTTGCCGAAAGCATCGAGGAAATCGACCAGGGGCCCATCGAGGCGCTACAGGCAACCGGTGCCCGACCTCTGCAAGTGATTGTGTTTGGCGTGCTGCCTCAGGTCATCACCGCCTGGATCGCCGTGGTGCTCTACCGCTTCGAGGTTAATCTGCGTTCGGCAACCGTGCTGGGCATGGTGGGTGCTGGCGGGTTGGGATTTGAGCTGGTGAGCAGCCTCAAGCTGTTCAAGTATCAGGAAACCGCCACCTGCATCATCGTCATTACGGTCATGGTGATCATCGCCGATGCCGCGTCGAGCCGACTGCGTAGCGCCATTCAGCGTGGTTCGAGCCATTAACGGCCGTCCTTGTATCGGCTGAGCCGATTCAAACCTGCGATTTATCGATTTGAGCTGTTTTCGCTTGCCCCCGAGTATGGGGCCACCTGCGACAACAACAAAAAAAGGACCCACCATGACATCCCGATTCTACAACCCGGTTGAAACCCGCTTCGGCTGGGGCAGCTTGCTGGAACTTGCCGATATCACCGAACACCAGAGCGTTGCCCTGGTGACGTTTCCCGAGGCGCGGGCGCTGGGGTTGGTGCAGCGTATCGAGGACTTGCTGGGCGAGCGCCTGGTGTATGTGATCGAAGACGTGCAGCCCAACCCGGACGTGGCGCAACTGCGTAACACTTACGAGCGTTTCTGGCGCGAAGCCGGTGACTGCCAGGTGGTGGTCGCCGTGGGCGGTGGCAGCGCGATCGATACGGCCAAGGCTCTGATCGTCGGCACCGAAACCGGCAGCTTCGATGAGTTGCTGACGTTGTTGGCAACCGGCCAACCCTTTACCCCGGCTCGCAGCAAAGTTCTTATCGCGGCGCCTACCACCGCAGGCACCGGCAGCGAAGTAACGCCCTGGGCGACCATCTGGGATTCACTCAGCCAGAAAAAATACTCCCTGCACCTGGACTGTACCTGGCCCAAGGTGGCCATTATCGACCCGCAATTAATGCTCACAGTGCCGGCTTCAGTGACGGTTTCGACGGGGCTGGATGCGTTGTCCCATGCCCTGGAATCGATCTGGAATATCAACGGCAACGCGGTTTCAGACACCTTTGCCGTTGCTGCCATCGAAGACATCCTCGAATGCCTGCCGCTGCTGCGCCACGACCTGTGCAACCCGGAACTTCGTTCGCGCATGGCCCTTGCCGCGCTCAAGGCCGGGATGGCGTTTTCCAATACCAAGACCGCGCTGGCCCACTCTATTTCTTATGAAATGACCCTGCGCTACGGCTTGCCCCATGGCATTGCCTGCTCGTTCACCTTGCCGCTGGTGCTGGGCATGGCATGGGGGCACGACGCAGCACGCGACCGGACCCTGCAGCGAGTGTTTGGCACTGACGTGCACCATGCCCAGCGCCAGCTGCGAGAGTTCCTGCACAACCTCGACGTGAAAACCGAATTCACCGATTACGGGGTGACGGCGGTCGAGGCCGAGAAAATGGTCCAGTTCGCCATGCAAGGCGCACGCGGCAAAAACTTTATCGGTTCACAAGCTGCGTAGCCGCCCCACGGTAATTTCCTGCTGCTCCCATACAGAGTGCCACCCTTGGACCTTGGCCCAAGGGGACGAACAATAATAAGGAAAAGATCATGAATCGTGCCCAAACCCTGTCTGATCTCGCCGTCCCCAGTCCATCGTTTCGCGTGGCTCAGTGGCGCATGCTGCTGGCCGCCATGTTCTGTTATCTGTTTTTCTACACTGGCCGCCAGACCTTCGGCTTCGCCATTCCCGGCATCCAGGCAGAATTTGGCTTGACCAAAGAGACCCTGGGCTGGATTTCTGCCGCGATGCTTTGGTCTTACGCCGTAGGCCAGGCTATCAACGGCAACTTGGCTGATAAATTCGGTGGGCGGCGCATCATGACCTTGGGCGCCGTATTGTCATGCGCCGCCAACTGGGTCACCAGTTTTGCCAGCGGTTTTACCAGCTTGATCCTGCCTTGGGGCATTAACGGCTACTTTCAGGCGCTGGGCTGGGCACCGGGCAGTCGCCTGATTTCCAATTGGTGGAGTGCCGGCGAACGCGGCAAGGTCTACGGCTTTTATGTGTTCGCCGCCGGTTGCGCGTCGGTACTTTCGTATATCACGTCCATCGTTGTGCTCGAAGTGCTGCAACTGGAATGGCGCTGGATCTTCCGCTTGCCCGTATTGCTGATGCTGGCAGGCG
Source organism: Pseudomonas fragi (assembly GCF_025426255.1). Classification (GTDB taxonomy): domain Bacteria; phylum Pseudomonadota; class Gammaproteobacteria; order Pseudomonadales; family Pseudomonadaceae; genus Aquipseudomonas; species Aquipseudomonas kulmbachensis. The sequence goes on from NZ_CP104861.1 coordinate 2,763,616, forward strand.
GCATCATTTTTTATCTGGTTGCCCGTGAGCGCCCCCAGGACCTGGGCTTTGAGCCTCTGGGTGACACCGGCGTGGCCAATGCCGACGATAAAAACCATGAAGTGGCGCAGGGTGAAGTCGAAACCTCGTTGCAGCGTTACTCCGCAGTATTGAAGAACTTTCGCCTGATCATAGCCGCCGTGTCCCTGGGATTTCAGAACGCCGCTCGCTATGGCCTGATCGTGTGGGTGCCGGTGCATTTTCTGGGTGCTGACTGGAAAAGCGGTGACAGCATGGTCGATCCCAAGTGGATCACCGTTGCCTTGCCGGTCGGCATGGCCATCGGTGCGCTGAGCAATGGCTGGGTCTCGGACAAGCTGTTCGGCTCCAAACGCTACCTGGCGATCATGCTCTATATGGTCTTGGGCGCTGCTACCAGCTTGTGGATGTGGGTCCTGCCGCCCCATAGCGCAATCGGCCTGGTAGCGCTGTTCCTCTGCGGTTTCTTCGTCTACGGCCCGGCTTCCAGTTTTTGGGCCCTGTGTCCCGATCTGGTGGGTGCCAAACGCGCGGGCACCGCCACCGGAGTGATGAACTTTTCGTCTTACCTGTTTGCCGGTCTGGCAGAACCCCTGATCGGCAGCATGCTCGATAGCACGGGCAATACCTCATTGATTTTCGTCGTAGTGACCACTGCGTGCCTGTGCAGCGCCGCGGTCGCGTTGTTTATCAGGCGCTGAACATGTCATTTAGCTGCTTGAATTAACCCGACAGCCCGGCAACAGGAAGCTTTTATGTACCAGTACCACAAGTGGTTACGCTCCTTTCACGCGGTGGCCAAGACCGGCAGTTTTACTCTCGCGGCTGAGTACCTGTGCGTCGGCCAGCCAACCGTCAGCGAGCAGGTCAACGCGCTGGAGAAAAAGTTTTCCGTGGAGCTGTTCCACCGTCGCGGGCGCTTTATAGAAATGAGTTCGGCCGGGCATCAACTCTATGTCATCACCCAGGGCCTGTTCGGCCAGGAAGATGAAGCGGTGCAACTGCTGCAAAGCTTCAAACAGCGCAAGACCGGGATGTTGCGCCTGGGAGCGGTCTCGCCGCCCATTGCGATGAACATGACTTACGCATTGATGCAGCGCCATCCGGATATCGAACTGGAGACCTCGTTCTCCACGGAACGCGAGACCCTGGCACGGCTATTCAACTTCGATATCGATGTCGCAATCCTCGCGCTGTCCGAGTTCGATGAGCGCTTTCATACCCAGCTGTATCGGCGCTATCCGATTATTGCCGTGGTGCGCGATGACCATCCTTGGGCTCGTCAGGCCGAGGTTCACTTTACTGAAATCAGCCATGAACGCTGGGTGATGCGCGAACAAAGCTCGCGCACCCGGCAATTGGTGGAAGAAAGCTGCAAGCGCCAGGGCGTCGCGCTCAACTGCGTGATGCAACTCAACAGCCGCGAAGCGATTGTGCATGCCATCGCACGGGGCATCGGCATCGGCTTTGTGTCGGCCGTCGAGTATGCAGAAACCCCGGGCACAGTCCCCATCACCTTTGTCGATCACCCACTGTTTATCGACTACCACCTGTGCTGCCTGGGCATACGCAGAAATCGCCCGATGATCGCCGAGCTGTTTGACACCAGCGCCGTGCAATAGACGCCTGAACCCTGAACACAAAACCCCTTGAACCCATCAACACTGGAGATTGACCATGAATTACCAACAACCGACCCGTCTGCAAGCAGTCGTTCTGGACTGGGCTGGCACCGTAGTCGATTTCGGCTCCTTCGCTCCCACCCAGATTTTTGTCGAAGCCTTTGCCGAGTTCGGCGTAGCCGTGAGCCTCGAAGAAGCCCGTGGTCCGATGGGTATGGGCAAGTGGGACCACATTCGCACCCTGTGCAATCAACCGCAGATCGCCGAACGTTACCGCGCGGTCTTCGACCGACTGCCCAGTGATGCTGACGTCACCGCGCTCTATGAACGCTTTATGCCCCTGCAGATCGAGAAAATCGCCCTGCATTCAGCCCTTATCCCTGGCGCCCTGGATGCCATCGCTGCATTGCGCGACCAGGGTCTGAAAATCGGCTCTTGCTCGGGATATCCGGCAGTGGTCATGGCCAAGGTCGTGGAACTGGCCAGGGCCAATGGCTACGTAGCCGACCATGTGGTCGCCACCGACGAAGTTCCCAACGGCCGCCCACACCCGGCCCAGGCGCTGGCCAACGTGATCGCACTTGGGGTGAGCGACGTCGCCGCATGCGTCAAGGTCGATGACACCTGGCCCGGTATCCTTGAGGGCCGCAGTGCGGGAATGTGGACAGTCGCCCTCACCTGCTCGGGCAACGCCCTTGGCCTGACCTACGAACAGTACAGGGATCTACCGGAGCAAAAACTGGCTGAAGAGCGTGCCCGCATCAGCCAAATGTTCGAGGGTTCACGCCCCCATTACCTGATCGACACCATTTGCGAGTTGCCGGGCGTGGTCGAAGATATCAACGCACGACTGGCACGGGGCGAGATGCCACAGAGTTACTGATGAAGTTCAGGGGCCCGAGTTTTGCTAGCAAGGTCGAATCTAACCGGCAAACCAATCCTTGCGCCCCTCAAACGTACTGACAATCAAGTCCACCAGCATCTGCACCTCCTTTGGATAGCGCACATCTGCATTCACTGCCATCCATGCCCCCCGCTGCAGGCTATCAGGCAACAATCCTGGCAAGGCGATCAGTTCGCGGTCGAAGTGACTCATATAGTGCGGCAGCAGGCCGATGCAGCCGCCGCAGCGGATGGTTTCCAGCATCAATGAGTAGTCGTGCACGTGTACCACCGAACTCAGCCGCTGTTGCACCAGGTTGTTCCAGGGGCGCAGGGCTTCGATCTGCTGGTCGGGACGCCACTGCACCAGCATGTAGTCGATCAGGTCTTCCAGGTTCTCCGGGCGGGTGATCGAGCGTGAATAGCGTTTGGCGATATGGGGCAAGTAATGCAGGCGAGCCAGCGGTCTCGCTGGCTGGATGCGAAAGCTGGGGCCGGGCCCTGGCGAGTCGACGTCCGACAGCCACAACACCAGGTCGGCCTCTACGCCTTGCAATGATTGCTGGCCATCGAGGGAGATAATGTCCAGCCGCACGCTGGCATTGCGCCGCAGCAAGGCAATCAAGTCGCGACCGAGAATGTCGTGCAGGATCGGTTCGGCCACGGCCAAGCGGATCAGCGGTTGCTCGATCTGCGGCAAGCGCCGGTCCTGAGCGATCAGTTGCGCCTGTAGCTGCTGGCCTGCTTCGCTGAGTACCAACGCCTTGCCCTGATGATTGAACAGTGAGCCGTGTACCTGCTCTTCCAGCTCGGCCAGGCGCTTGCGCAGCAGCGTGGTCTTGATATTCAGGCTGCGTGCCGCTTGGGTGAAGCAACCCGAGCGTGCACATGCCAGAAAGTAACTGGCCACATCGGGGTCCACGGCTGCCGGGGCCAATAGCGGTGCTGGCAACTCAAGGTGTTCTCGGTCATGGGGGGCACCGTGGTGCACCGGGTGTTCAAGGAATATCATGCTCGACTCCGTGTCTTGTTGATCTTGTGCATCCAGGCCTTGCGAGGTGACTTACTCCAGGATCCGGTTCAATTGCGCGCCATCGATAGTCAGGTCTACCGCGCCCACCAAAACCTTCATCATGAAGCCAGTTTATGAACCTGACGTTACAGCGATGGCAAAAAACCATGCGTGTGACACTTGACGAGAGCGGGCTATTTGAGTTCCCATGAAACCGGTTTCAGCGCCCTCACGCGAAACCGCCTGCGATAACTCAAATAAAAGGTTTCAGGCCGTGAACAGTTTTTCAGCAGCCCAGCGCACCCGCGTAACCATGCTCGATGTTGCCCAGCGGGCCGGTGTGTCCAAGGCCAGCGTGTCGCGCTTTATTGGCGAAGACCGCGCCTTGCTCTCCGAAGCCATTGCCGAGCGTATCGAGCGTGCGATCAATGACCTGGGCTATCGCCCCAATCAAATGGCCCGTGGCTTGAAACGCGGACGTACGCGGCTGATCGGGATGCTGGTGGCCGATATTCGCAACCCCTATTCGATTGCGGTCATGCATGGCGTAGAAACCGCCTGCCGTCTGCACGGTTACAACCTGGTGGTGTGCAACACCGACCGCAATGATGAGCAAGAGCGTCAGCATCTGGCAGCCCTGCGCTCCTACAATATCGAAGGCCTGATCCTTAACACCCTTGGCCATGACCCTGACGCGCTGCTTGAGCTGCATCAGGAAATGCCCATCGTGCTGATTGACCGTAAAGTCGAGCAACTGCACACCGATCTGGTCGGCCTCGATAACGCTGATGCGGTGCGCATGGCCCTTGAGCATCTTGAGCAGCAGGGTTATCGCGACTTGCTGATGGTCAGCGAGCCGGTCGACGGCACCAGTTCGCGGATCGAGCGCATCCAAAGTTTTACCAGCCAGCTGGCCGCACGCCCCGCCCTGCGCGGAACCGTGGTGAAAACCGGCTCGGCACTGCACGCTGATATCCAGACTTTCCTGCACACCCCGGGCCACGGCCCCAAGGCTCTGTTTTGCGCCAACGGCCTCGCCGCGCTGGCCTGCACCCAGGTGCTGCGCGAGTTGAACTGCCAGTTGTTTGCAGACGTGGGCCTGATTGCCCTCGATGACCTGGAGTGGTTCCCGCTGGTTGGCAGCGGCATCACTGCCCTGGCCCAGCCTACGCAACAGATGGGTGCCAGTGCATTTGACTGCCTGTTGAAGCGCCTGAGCGGCGACAAGTCGGCTGCTCGGGCGCTGAACTTTGCCCCGCAGTTGATCGTCCGCGGCTCTACACAACCCCTGACTACCTGACACTTTACCGGCTGACAACCCTTGAACCGGTCGCCAGCCGTTTAACGCACAATAAAATGAAACCGGTTTCAGAGATCAATAACAATGACTACATTCCCCGTTTCCATCAGCCTCTCGAGCTACGGCGCCGATCTGGTTCGCCAGCGCGGACAAACCAGCTTCATTGAATTGCTGGCCAAGGCCGGTGTGACCCGTATCGAACTGCGCGAAGAGTTGTTGACCAGCGAAGACCCGAGCACCTTTAGCCAGGCCGTTCAGCAACAGGGGCTTGAATGTGTGTTTTCGTCGCCACTGGAACTGTGGGAAGCCGGACAATCGCGGCCCAATACCCAACTGCAGGCTACGTTGCAGCGAGCCCACGCCTTCGGCGCCAAATGGCTGAAAGTATCCCTGGGCTATTTCACCGAACACTGTGACCTGCAAAACCTGGCGGCCTGCCTGAACCAGCAGCCGGTGCAGTTACTGGTGGAAAATGACCAGACCTCCTACGGCGGTCGCATCGAGCCGATGCAGCGCTTTTTTGATCAGGTCGAGCAGCAGCAAGCGCCGATCAGCATGACCTTCGATATCGGCAACTGGCATTGGCAAGACCAATCGGCCAGCACCGCCGCCCGCCTGCTGGGCCGCTACGTCACTTACCTGCACTGCAAAGGCGTGAGCCGTCGCGCGGACGGCAAACTGATTGCCACACCACCGACTGCCACCGACTTGCAGCAGTGGCAACACCTGATGACCCATATGCCCCATGGCCTGACCCGCGCCATTGAATATCCGTTGCAGGGGTCGAACCTCGACGTACTGACCCTGGAACACGTTGCCGTGCTGGCCCGCTTGAGCCAACAACAGCAGGAGTTGAGCCATGTCTAAAGTTGATGTGTTGTCGTTTGGCGAAACCATGGCCATGTTGGTCGCCGAACACACTGGCGATCTGGCGCAGGTCGAGCAGTTCCACAAACGTATCGCCGGGGCTGACAGCAACGTCGCCATTGGCCTGGCGCGTCTGGGTTTCAATGTGGCCTGGTTGAGTCGTGTGGGTGCGGACTCCCTGGGCCGCTTTATACTCAATACGCTGCAAGCCGAAGGGCTAAACTGCCAGCATGTCGAAGTCGACCCGCAACACCCGACCGGTTTCCAGCTCAAATCCCGGGTTGACGATGGCAGCGACCCACAGGTGGAGTACTTCCGCCGCGGCTCTGCCGCCAGCCACCTGAACCGTTCTGCACTTACCCCGGAGTTGCTCGGTGCCCGGCATTTGCACGCTACCGGCATCCCGCCTGCGCTCTCGGCAAGCTGCAACGAATTGTCCTTTGAACTGATGAAGTCGATGCGCGCCGCGGGCAACAGCGTGTCCTTCGACCCCAACCTGCGCCCTTCACTGTGGGCCAGCGAACAACAGATGATTCGCGACATCAACGCCCTCGCCGCCCATGCCCACTGGGTATTGCCGGGGTTGAGCGAGGGCCGTTTGCTGACCGGTTACGACGACCCATCCGACATCGCCGCGTTCTACCTCGACCAAGGTGCTGAGGCGGTGGTTATTAAATTGGGGGCCAAAGGCGCGTTCTATCGCACGGCCCAGATTGAACAGTTCGTTGCGGCCGTGCCGGTCGCCAACGTCATCGACACCGTCGGCGCCGGGGACGGCTTTGCCGTCGGGGTGGTCAGTGCCTTGCTGGAAAACCTCGGTTTTGCCCAGGCCGTGGAGCGCGGCAACTGGATCGGCAGTCGTGCCGTACAGAGCCGTGGCGATATGGAGGGCCTGCCAACCCGCGCCGAACTCAACGCCTACCACGCGCTGCCCGCGTCCCTTGAAATCCCTTTATCTGCTTGATCCGTCACCTGCTGCGTAAAAACAAAAACAAGCTCAGGAGCACCACCTATGCAATCGCTAAAACTCGCCGCCCGTCGTTGGTGGTACATCATGCCGATCGTGTTTATCACCTACAGCCTGGCGTACCTTGACCGTGCCAATTACGGCTTCGCCGCCGCCTCAGGGATGGCCGAAGACCTCAATATCACTCCTGGCCTGTCGTCGTTGCTGGGGGCGCTGTTCTTTCTTGGCTACTTTTTCTTTCAAGTGCCCGGGGCGATTTATGCGCAGAGAAACAGTGTTAAAAAACTGATCTTTGTCAGCCTGATCCTCTGGGGCAGCCTCGCCACGCTGACCGGCGTGGTCTCCAGTGCTTACTGGCTGATCGTCATCCGCTTTATGCTCGGGGTGGTTGAAGCTGCCGTGATGCCTGCGATGCTGGTGTACCTGTGCCACTGGTTCACCCGTGCCGAACGCTCCCGCGCCAATACCTTCCTGATCTTGGGCAACCCCGTGACCATGCTCTGGATGTCCGTCGTTTCGGGCTATCTGGTGCAGCACTACAGCTGGCGCTGGATGTTTATCGTCGAGGGCCTGCCTGCGGTGCTCTGGGCCTTTATCTGGTGGCGTCTGGCCGATGACCGCCCAAGCGAAGCCAAATGGCTGAGCAACCAGGAAAAACAGGACCTGCAAAGTGCGCTGGATGCCGAGCAAGTGGGCCTCAAGCCGGTGAAGAACTACGCTGCAGCGTTCCGTACCCCTGCCGTTATCCTGCTGGCCCTGCAGTTCTTTTGCTGGAGCATCGGGGTCTACGGTTTTGTGCTGTGGCTGCCGTCAATTCTCAAGCAAGGCGCGCAGATGGACATGATCGAAGCCGGCTGGCTCTCGGCCCTGCCCTACCTGGCTGCAGTGATCGCAATGCTGGCGGTGTCCTGGGGCTCGGACAAACTGCAAAAGCGGAAACGTTTCGTCTGGCCGCCGTTGCTGATCGCGTCTATCGCCTTCTACGGATCCTACATGCTGGGTGCCGAACACTTCTGGTGGTCCTACGCCTTGCTGGTGATTGCCGGTGGCTGCATGTACGCACCTTATGGCCCGTTTTTCGCCATCATCCCGGAAATCCTGCCATCCAACGTAGCCGGTGGCGCCATGGCGCTGATTAACAGCATGGGCGCGTTGGGTTCCTTTGCCGGCTCGTACCTGGTCGGTTATCTGAACAGCTCGACCGGTTCAACAGCCGCGTCCTTCCTGCTGATGAGCGGCGCCCTGATGATTTCGGTACTCCTGACACTGATGCTCAAACCCGCTGCCAAAGACCCTGCTGCGCCGCAACACAGCACTTCGCAACGTCTGGCCCACTCTTGAATTCAAAGTTGGTGATTCCCTTGAAAAAGAATGTCGTGCTCTACAAAGAACTGTCCCCGGCGCTGATGCAGCGCCTTGAAGCTCACGCCAATGTCACGCTGATCGAGCGCCTTGACGCCGAGGGCATGAACAAACTGCGTGCTGCCCTGCCCCAGGCCCAGGGCATTCTGGGTGCAAGCCTCAAGCTGGATGCCCAGTTGCTGGATCTAGCGCCAAATCTGGAGGCGGTGGCCAGCGTGTCGGTGGGTGTCGATAACTACGACATCGACTACCTGACCGAGCGCAAGATCCAACTGACCAATACCCCCGACGTACTTACCGAAACCACTGCAGACACAGGCTTTGCCCTGGTTCTGGCCAGCGCCCGCCGGGTGGTGGAGCTGGCCAATATGGTGCGTAACGGCAAATGGCAAAAAAACGTCGGTCCCGAGCACTTCGGCACCGACGTGCATGGCAAAACCCTGGGCATTATCGGCATGGGCCGTATTGGTGAGGCCTTGGCCCAACGCGGGCACTTTGGCTTCGGGATGCCGGTGATTTACCACAGCAACTCACCCAAGCCTGCGGTCGAAGCACGCTTCAACGCGCAGTACCGCAGCCTGGATGAGCTGTTGCAGCAAGCTGACTTTATCTGCCTGACCCTGCCCCTGACCGCGCAAACCGAAGGTTTGATCGGTGCCGAGCAATTTGCCTTGATGCGCCCCGAGAGCATCTTTATCAATATCTCTCGCGGCAAGGTAGTGGACGAAGCGGCGCTGATTAACGCCTTGCAACAAGGCCAGATTCGCGGCGCCGGGCTCGACGTGTTCGAGCGCGAGCCATTGGAGCTGACCTCGCCCTTGCTGCAACTGGATAATGTAGTGGCCACGCCGCATATCGGCTCGGCCACCTTTGAGACCCGTGAAGCCATGGCCCGCTGCGCCGTAGAGAACCTGCTGGCGGCATTGGCCGGTGCTCGCCCGGCCAACCTGGTTAACCCGCAAGCATTGCGCTGATCAGCGGCCGGCCTTGATCGTGGTCCACACCCGCGTGCGGACCCGATCAATATTCAGCGGCATGGCCTCCAGCGCAAACAGCTTGTCCATCATTGCGGGGGTTGGGTAGACCTTGGTGTCAGCCTTGATTTCAGGGCTGACCAAGGCATCGGCCTGCTCGTTGCCATTGGCGTAATGCACATGGTTGGTGATCCCGGCCATCACGTCCGGGCGCAGCAGGTAGTTCATAAAGCTGTAAGCGGCTTTTTCGTCTGGCGCATCGGCGGGCATGGCAACCATGTCAAACCAGATGGCCGCACCTTCCTTGGGAATCGCATAGCCGATTTCGACGCCGTTATTGGCCTCTTTGGCCCGGGTTTCGGCTTGCAGAATATCTCCCGAAAAACCGACTGCTACGCAGATATTGCCGTTGGCCAGATCACTGGTGTACTTCGATGAGTGAAAGTAGCTGATATAAGGGCGGACCTTGAGCAGCAGCTCTTCGGCTTTCTTGTAGTCGGCCGGGTTCTTGCTGTGATGGGGCAAGCCCAGGTAGTTGAGCGCTGCCGGCAAGATTTCCGGGCCATTATCGAGAATCGCCACCCCACAGGACTTGAGCTTCTCCATGTTTTCGGGCTTGAAGATCAGATCCCAGGAGTCCACCGGTGCGTTGTCGCCCAGCACGGCCTTGACCTTGGCGATGTTGTAACCAATCCCGGTGCTGCCCCACAGGTAAGGAAAACCATGTTCGTTGCCCGGGTCGTTGACCTGCAATGCCTTGAGCAGCACCGGGTTGAGGTTTTTCCAGTTCGGCAGTTGGCTCTTGTCGAGTTTCTTCAACGCCTTGCCCTGGATCTGCCGCGCCATAAAGTGGTTGGATGGAAACACCACGTCATAACCGGACGAACCCGTCATCAACTTGCCATCCAGCGTCTCGTTGCTGTCAAACACGTCATAGCTGAAAGCAATACCGGTATCGCGCTGGAAGTTCTTCATCGTGTCGGGGGCAATGTAGTCCGACCAGTTATAGACCTTCACAGTTTCGGCGGCCTGACACAGCGTACCGGCCAGCATCAGGGGCAACAGGGTCATACGGATCATGAGTCGATTCCTTGCATATTTTGGGCAGCTGTTTTTATTGGCAGGTTTCGGCGATCAAAGGATCAATACATAGGTCTTGCGCACGGTTTCCTGGATATCCCAGATTCCGGTGCTGTTGGCAGGCAACATCAGTGCGTCGCCTGCTTCTATGGTCAGGGTTTCACCATTATCCGGGGTGAAGGTGCAGCGGCCTTGAATAAAGTGGCAGAACTCCTGCTGCATGATCTGCCGACGCCAACGCCCTGGGGTGCATTCCCAGATGCCGGTCTCGACGCCGTCGTTACGTTCGACGCAGGTCACCGACGTCACTGCCACCGGCGTACCAAGCGGTACGGCCACCGGGAAAGACTCTTGCAAGGTCACGTGGGCGGTGTTCTTGAACTGAGTGATGCTCATGGAATGCTTCCTGTTAAGCGCAAGTGTTGGGTTAGTGCATAAAACTTTCCATAAACCCCGCCATGCGGCTGGCAAATTGCCGACGCCAGGGCGGGCTGTCCGGATTGGCCAGGGTTTTGTCTTCGTACACAAAGCTGCGAATGATCGCGTTGTAGCCCAGCCAGCGGCACGGCTCAGGCTCCCAGGACTTGAGCGCGCCCAGGCCACCTTCGGTCAACACCCATGGTTGTTTTGTTTCAAGGGTGTCGCGCTGCAAAATCAGGTCGGCCAGGGTGCGCCCGCCCAAATGACTGGCCCCTACGCCCTCTCCACCGTAGCCACCGGCCAGCGCTATCCCCTGTTGGCGATCACACAGCATGTGCGGCTGAAAGCGTCGCGACATTCCCAGGTTGCCGCCCCAGGCATGGCTGATTTCGACGTTTTTCAGTTGTGGGAACAGTTCACCAAACAGGTAGCGGCGCAGTTCGATTTCGTCAGTACTGAGGTCGAAGTTCTCACGCAGGCGTCCGCCAAACTGATACCCCCCCCGAGCCCCGAATACCAAGCGGTTGTCCGCGGTGCGCTGGCCATAGGTGACCTGACGACTGCTTTCGCTGAAGGCCTGGCCGTGGGACAAGCCTATTTGATCCCAAATGGCCTGGGATAATGGTTCTGTAGCCACTATCAGGCTCTGCACAGGCAATTGATAACGCCCCAAAGGCGCAAGGGTGTTGGCATAACCTTCCACGGCAGGCACCACCCAACGGCTGCGCACCTGAGCCTTGGCGGTGCGGGCATAACCGGCACGCCACTCTGTGACCGGGCTTTGCTCGTAAATCTTCACCCCCATGCGCTCAACGGCGCAGGCTAATCCGCGTACCAGTTTGGCTGGGTGAATGGTTGCGACATGCGGGGTGAAAATCCCGCCATAAGGCTTGGCGACGCGGATTTGCTGGGCCAGTTCGGACGGGCTCAGCCAGCGGTAGTCAGATTCGTTCAAGCCTTCGCCATAAAGACTGGCCAGATAGCTGCGCAAGCTGACCTCTTGCTCGGGATAGCGCGCAGCGCAATATAACGCGCCACCTTTGCGGTAATCGCAGTCGATGCCTTCACGATCGATGACGTTCTTCACTTCATCGGGAATACCGTGCAGCAAGTCGAAGGATTCGCGGCGCTGCTCTGCAGACAAGCCGGCAAGCAAGCGATCCTCGCCCAGCAGGTTGCCCATCAACCAGCCACCGTTGCGCCCTGACGCGCCAAAGCCCGCCGTTTGCGCTTCAACGATTGCGATACTCAGTTCAGGCGCATGTCGTTTGAGGTAGTACGCGGTCCACAGCCCGGTATAACCGGCGCCGATAATGACCACATCGACATCCAAATCGTGCTCAAGGGACGGCCGGGGCGCAAGCTCCTCCCCAAGCTGGTCCATCCATAAACTGATTGAGCGCCATGCTGGCATTACCGACTCCACACCGATCCAAGAATGGCTCGATCCTAGTCGTTAGCGTTATGGCGCGTCTTGCGTGCGTGCCCGCAAAGAAATTTGTTTGGCGTAAGCCTTGGGCGATTGCCCCGTGTGCTGGCGAAAACAGCTGTAAAACGCCGATATCGAGTTAAAGCCCGCCGAAAAAGCCATTTCATCGACTTTGACCTGGACCTCGGCTACATCCATCGCGGCCAGCACATGGCGCAGCCGCGCTTGATTCACATAGCGATAGAAGCTTTGTCCCAGCACCTGATTGAACAAATACGACATCTGATTGCGCGTATAGCCACAGGCCTTGGCCACTTGCTGCAAGTCCAACTCGGGGTCGAGCCAGGGTTGCTGGCGCTCGAAGTAGGTTTGCAGGTCTTGCGCCATAAAACTCAGTTGCCGGGCCGACAGCCCAAGGCGACTGACTGCGGGCCGCAGCGGGCCTTGACGCGCCGGGTTAGCGGCAACTTCGTGCACCAGTGAGGCGTATTCGTTGACCTGCCAGATCAGGCCGTCGCGCACGGTAATGGCCTCGCTGGCGCGGAAAGCCACCAACCCCTGACTGCCGCGCAAGGTCATGCGGTACTGAATAAACGCGGTATTGCCATCCAGACGAATGCGATCACTGTGCTCCAGTGCTTCGTCCGGTTCTCTGGGCATGGACGACTGCACGTACTCGCGGAGTTCATCAAGGCGCATGATCCGATTCTGAAAGAAGTCGTTGTAGGTCACATCCGGGTGATAAAGCGCCATTACCCCGTCAAGATCCCGATGCTTCCAGCACAGGTGATATCGCATCACGGTTTCGCCAGTGGCGCGGGTGTGCTCGGGGCCGTCGTCTGGGGCTGACATGGAACGCTCGAAGGCAAAAAACAGAGAGTGCCGAGTTTGTGCGCTACCTTCAATGGGCACGTGCAGTAGATAAACAGCCTAAGTACATGATTCACATCAAAGTCTGGACAAACAACCGAGGGCGGGGCAAAAAAAGGCTTAGCGCTATCAGTCTTGGATGCTAGCTTGGATCACGAAGGAGTCGTCAACACACGCGGCCAGAATCAAGCCGCTGACACAATTTGAGCTAAAGGAATCGCTCTATGAATACTCAAGGCAACATCAATAAGGTCACCTTCCCGAACGCCTGCCAACTGATGCGTTGGCATTTCCATCCGATGGGCTTCGAGGCAACCATGGACGCACCGAGCAGCATGGTCGCCAGGCTGTTTGACCGCGCCAGTGGTGAAACCCTGATTGCCGTCGCCGGCATCCCCTGCTCGGTGGTCATGACGCCCGGCCAAGTGGGCCGCATCATCCAGTCCGTTGAAGACGAACTCGAAAGCTTTGTGCCGCCGATGACGTGGCAGGCGCAGGCCTGAATACATAAGTCCTGTAGCAGCTGCCGAAGGAACGAGGCTGCGTTCGGCGGCGCAGCCGTCGTAAAACCTGAAATCGTGGCTTATCAGTAAAATCGCGGACTCAGGTTTTACGACGGCTGCGCCGCCGAACGCAGCCTCGTTCCTTCGGCAGCTGCTACAGGCGCTGTATTCAATCCCCCAGTGCAGTGCCTTCGCGGCGCGGATCAGCGCCGGCTGCCCAGCCATCTTTATCCCGCACAATGATCTGCGTACCGCTGGTCATCTCGATAAGCGAGACCTCATGCCCGCGGTCCTGCAACTGCTGCACCAGCGCAGGGCTGACACGACCCGCCTCGAGCTCCGTGCCGACATTGCGGCTGCCGAAGTTGGCAAGACTGATGGCGTCCTGCGGGTTCAGTTTCCAGTCCAGCAGGCCTACCACCGCCTTGTTGACGTATTCGATTATCTGAGAGCCGCCAGGCGAGCCAATGGTTGCGACTAACTCGCCACTTTTACGGTCAAACACCAAGGTCGGGGCCATTGAAGAACGTGGGCGTTTGCCTGGTTCGATGCGATTGGCCACCGGCTTGCCATTTTCCTCAGGCACAAACGAGAAATCAGTCAGCTGGTTGTTCAGAATGAAACCATTGGTCATCACATGGGAACCAAACGCAGCTTCAACCGAGGTGGTCATCGATATGGCCCCGCCCTGGTCGTCGACCGCGGCTATCTGCGAGGTGGATATACGCAATGGGGATCGATCGGGAGCCAGTGCTAGGTTGATTCCCGCTGGAACCCCCGCCTTGGCGCGCCCCATGCTCTTGTCTCCGATCAGGGCAGCCCGTGTCTTGAAATAGGCTTTATCAGTCAGCCCTTTCACATTGACGGGCACGAAAGCGCTGTCCGCCAGATACAGCGCCCGATCCGCGTAGGCCAGACGTTCTGCCTCGGCGATCAGGTGCACCGCAGACACCGAAGGCTCCAGACCTGCGCCAGAGTTGCTTGGCACGGGCGGCATCGCAGCCAGATCCAGCGCTGGCGATTTATTTTGCAGGGCTTCGAGAATGCCCAAGGTCTGCAACACGGCGACACCACCCGAAGACGGCGGCGGCATGCCGCAAACTTGCCACTGCTTATAGTCACCACAGACAGGCTTGCGCTCCTGAGCCTGGTAACCACTCACATCGGCCAGGGACAGTGTGCCGGGACGGGCGTGGGACCTGACCTTGTCCACCATTGCCTGGGCGACTGGCCCTTGGTAAAACGCGTCCGCGCCCTGAGTGGCAATGGCTTGCAGGGTACGTGCAAGTTCCGGATTTTTCAGCAATGTACCGACTGGCAGAGCTTGCCCTTGAGGGGTCAGGAAGTACTTGGCCATTTCCGGGGAGTCGGCAATGAATTTGTCGGCGGCGATTTGACCGTGCAATCGGCGGGACACAGGAAAGCCTTGGCTAGCCAATTGAATAGCCGGTTGGAACAGGTCATGCCAAGGCAGTTTGCCATGTTGCTGATGGGCCATTTCCAGTGCTCTGAGCACCCCTGGCACCCCGACTGAACGCCCGCCTATCTGGGCATCCGCAAAGGGGATTGGCTGGCCATCTGCCCCGAGAAACATACCGGTGCCGGCACCTGCCGGGGCCGTCTCACGACCATCAAAGGCCTGCACCCGCTCGCCATCCCAGTACAGAATAAAAGCACCGCCACCAATGCCACTGGCCTGGGGCTCTACAAGTGCCAGTACTGCTTGCATGGCTATTGCTGCATCAATCGCAGACCCGCCTTTTCGCAGCATCTGTTGCCCGGCGGCGGTTGCCAGAGGGTTCGCTGCCGCTGCCATGTGTCGGGTTGCGTGTACAGGGATCATGTCGGAGCGAAAACCCGAGGATATCTCGGGCGCAGGTGGCAATTCGGCGGTTTTCTGCTGCGGCGGCTGCTCGTTACTGCACCCTCCCATCCACAGGGCCAGCGCTGCCAAACCGATCACACGGGCACTATTGTTTTTGGTAAGCAGGGTGTTAATCAAAACGAGTTCCTTCTACTGATTGTTGTTATTTAGCCGCAAATCATCAAAAAACGCTTTGCCCTGGGGCACGCGGTCCGAGGCTTTGGGGATATTCGGTCCCTGGGCATCCTGACTTTCCAGATACCAGTAGCAATGTTTTACCGCCCGGGTGATACCCACATAGGCCAGGCGCAGGATTTCGTCTTTCTGCGCATTGTCATACGGCTCGGGGTCACCGTCCTTGCCCAGGCCCGCCATGCGATACACCTGATTCTTGTACGGGGACGATGTCAGATGCTGACAGTCACCCAACAGGAAAACAGCATCCGCCTGCAAGCCCTTGGAGCTGTGATAGGTCAGTTGTTTTAACCTGCGGTCTTCTGGTGCCAATCTCGAATCTACATTAACTACAGACTGTATACCCTTTTCTATCAATAACTTATCGCTGCTTTTTCGATACAACATTAAGATGCTATCGCCTGCGTTGTAATGCTCGATCAAGCGCGCAGCCAACCCCTGATCGTCGCGGTGCAAGACACTCACCGGAACTGGAGTCTTGGGTTCGCCGCTGGCCTTGGCCCGTTTACCAGGGATCGATGGCGCAGCACGGACGATATGTTCGGCGGCATCGATGATGTGTTGATGGCTACGAAAGTTGTCGCTGAGCATCACCCTAGTGGTGGCAGGCGACGGGAACTCTTTGTTGAACTCCATAAAGTACTTGGGCGAACTGCCCCGCCAGCCGTAGATCGATTGCCAGTCATCCCCTACACACAACAACGACGAGCGTTGGGCCCCGCGCCCCACATGCATCGCCGGGCCACGGCTGCGGATCTCGCGCAAGCTGGCGCGCAGCCACGATACGATCTGCGGCGAGACGTCCTGAAACTCGTCAATCATCAAGTGCGACAGCGGGCGCAGTTGTGCATGGCTCAGCAATTTGAAGTTCTGCGGGGTGTTCTCGCCAAACAACGAGAACATGCGGTTGTAAGTCATGACCGGCGGGGTCTGTGCCAGCAGGTGAGCTTCGAGCGCCCGCCAGTACAGGCTCAGGGCCTCGAAGAAAAAGCGATCCGGATCATCCTTGGCAAAGCGCATATCGGCCACGGCAGCTGCCACGTCGAGCCCCAGGTTTTCGATAAAACTTGCCGCCGCGACAAAACTGTCGAGCAACGGCGCCGAACCCAACTCGCCCTTGAGTTTGTAATCAAACCCCGGACCGGCGCTGGCATCACCGGCCAGCGAGCCTACAACACGCTTTGCAGAATCGTAATTTTCCAACCAAATCAATGGCTTATTACAGAAAGCTTGAAACAGAGTGCGTTTGACCGCCCACTCGGCGCGCACGCTGAGTTTGGCTCCGGGACGGCAGATCTGCGGATTCTCACGCGGGTCGAAGCCCAGCACCACCCACGCATCCAGCTCGGCAATATAGCCGTGACAATGGAACTGCGAGCCATTGATCTCGACCGTTTCGCGATTGGGCTCGATACCTTTGATCGGCCACGCCCCGGCGGCAAACCACAGGTCTTCGAGGGTATCGCAGAGTTCTTCGTCACGCTTGGCGGCCAGTTCGGTCACGGCCATGCGCTTTTGCACATCGGGGTGGTCACGCTCCAGCTCCTTGAGCTGCAAGGCGTGCATGCGCAGCGGTGCCAGGGTCTGGCGGAAGCGCTCATCACCACTGTAAAGCTCGTGAAAGCAGGCATTGAGCTGCTGACGCTGAGCATCGTTGATGCGCAAGTCAAACGGGTTGCTGTCGGTATCGTCGTCGTTGAGCAAGCTGCGCGTATTCAGGGTCTCGAATGCCTGCAATTGAGCGTAGCCGGGCAAGCTGCGCACCATGGGCAGAATCCGCGAGTGGAACGTGCGCACCACATCACGTGCTTCCTTGAGTGACAGTGTACGGCCCCACAGAGCAAAGATTTCCTGCAGCTTCTTGATGAAGTCCTTGCGCGACTCGCGGGTAAAGGTCACTACGGTCATTGAATCGAGCTCAAAACCCAGGTAGTGGGTCAACAGCAAGATCCGCAACACCAGCGACGTCGACTTGCCTGCCCCAGCGCCGGCAACCACCGAGGTCGACGGCGTATCGCTGAAAATCATCTTCCACTGCGCCGCGCTGGGCTGAGCGTGCTCGGGCAGGATCGCGGCAACATCGGCCTTGATCTGTTTTTTCAGCTCGGGGCCCAGCGGCAGCCGCCAGTCATCGAACAGGTTGTCATCAATACCGGGGGCACGCAGTTCCTGCGCACGCGTGTCACTGATAAACAGCACCTGGCGGCCCTCTTCCAGCCCTTCGACATGGCCCTCGGCATAGCCGTAATCAACCCCGGCGCTATGCCCGCTGCGAAACCCGTCAGCCTGGCCCTGTAGCCAGGACGCCGCATGTTGTGCGCGCAAGCGGCTTAAACCACTGCCAAACAATCGCGCCGCGAGACGCTTGAGCAAGGGCAATTGGGTAATGGGGGCAAGTTCATCAGGCAGATCGGGATTGTGTTGCGGCACGCTGACTCCAGGGTGTGAGGCTGTCCGGGCGGATGGGCTATGGTCGCCGCATTGTGCGTTGAGATCTAGCTAATTGCTTGAGCATCAGCCGTTTAGAGCATGCAGTGAAGGTAAATAGCGATTTACTGATGCTCGAATACATCGATTAACTAGATTGGTTTAACGCATTTTTTAAGCTTTTTATCGATATGTTGATGCTGGAGAATCATTCCATCATCAACCGGGTAGCCGTTCACGACCCACGCAGGAGACCTATCATGCTTGAACTCAGACCCTTCGCCACCCTGGGCGGCGCAAACCACGGTTGGTTGGACGCCCATCACCACTTTTCGTTCGCCGAGTACCATGATCCAGCGCGGATGAACTGGGGCAACCTGCGGGTATGGAACGACGATATCATCGCCCCTGGCACCGGGTTCCCGAAGCACCCGCACCGCGACATGGAGATCATTACCTATGTCCGCGAAGGCGCAATCAGCCACGAAGACAACCTGGGCAACAAGGGCCGCACCGAAGCAGGCGATGTTCAGGTCATGAGTGCGGGTACCGGGATTGCGCACAGCGAATACAACCTGGAGTCGACGCCGAGCAAAATCTTCCAGATCTGGATCATTCCGAATCAGCAAGGCGATGCCCCGGCGTGGGGTGCCAAGCCTTTCCCCAAAGGTCAGCGCGAAGGCTTCGTGACCCTGGCGAGCGGCAAGGATGGCGACCATGAAAGCCTGCGCATCCGCGCTGACGCCCGACTGGTTGCAGCCAACCTCAAAGCCGGAGAAACCGCCGAGTACCAACTGGACAGTGGTCGCCGTGCCTATTTGGTGCCTGCCACAGGGGTGATCGAGGTCAACGGCCTGCGAGCCAGCGCCCGGGACGGCGTGGCCGCAGTAGACGAGTCGGTGCTGCGGGTAACGGCGATTGAAGACAGCGAGATCGTGCTGGTGGACATCGCCTGATCCCCCTTCACCTGTCGCCGCTGCCGCTGGCTGCGCTGCGGACCCCAGCGGCTACATTCAGGAGGTGGCTAATGCCTGGGCATTGGCCTTGCGGCGCTGAATCAAGTACCCCAGTACCGCCAGTGGCGCAGTTGCCAGCATCACCTCAACGGTGATCAACAGTGGCTGGCTGATAAAGGTCGACACCAGCAGGCTGCCCAGAAAGCACAACCCAAGCTGCAAGGTATTCTGCAAACCCGCTGCTTTACCGGAGTTTTGCGAAAACGGCATCAGTGCATTGGCGACCACAATCGGATAGCTCGCACCGTTCACCAGCGCCATCAGACAGAACGGAATCAGCAAGGTGGCCAACGTTGGCTCGGTCTGAGTCGCGACCAGGTACAGCCCCACCATGCTCGCGCAGTAGGCAACCAGCAACCAGGGCAACAGTGTGCGACCACTGATCCGCTGCAAGGCACTGCGACAGCCGTAACCACCCACCATAAACGCCAGAGTCGGCAACGCGTAGCTCAAGCCGATATCGCTTGGGCTGTAGCCCATGTCACCGAGAATAAACGGCGATGCCGTCAACCAGGCAAAGAAGCTGGCCGAACACGCAGCGAAGATCATCACGTTACCGCTGAAATTTGCCGAGCGCAGGATCTGCCAATAGCTCACCTTCGACTGTGCAACAGCTTTTGGCGTTGAACGGGGGCTTTCCTTGAGCAGCAGCGTGGGCACGATCAGCAACACCGCCAGGCCCAGCAACACCGCGAAAATCGCCTGCCAGCCCAAGTGGCTCAACACCACGGCGCCCAGCAGAGGGGCCAAGGCCGGTGATAGCCCCATCAGCGGCATGATCCCGGCGAACACGCGATTGGCTTTATCGGCCGGGTAGCGATCAATCACCAGCGCTTGCCAGGTCACAGCCGCCGCGCAAATACCAATGGCCTGGATAAACCGCAAGCTGAGCAACAGCACGGTGTTATCGACCCAGAACATCCCGGCACACCCCAACGCGAACAGCGACAAACCTGCCAGCAGCACCGGCTTGCGCCCAAGGCGGTCCGACAGCGGCCCCCAAAGCAACTGGCCAAAGGCAAAACCGGCCAAAAAGATGCTTAGACTCGCCCCCACTGCACCGGCGGACAGCCCTAATTCACTGCGCAACGTGCCGAATGCCGGCAGATACATATCCATCGCCAGATAGCCCAGCATGCTGAGCCCCGCGAGATAACAGGTAAAACCAAAAGAGTTCTTCATGTGCACCCAAAAACTTGCCATCAAACAATTTGTTGACTGGCGCGTATTATCCGGCTGAGGATTTGCTTGTGAAGCGATAATAATTGCCAACTAGCATCAAATTTTTTGAAGGCAAACCCATGTGGTCTGAATACTCGTTGGATGTAATTGATGCCGTGGCTCGCCACGGCAGTTTCAGTGGCGCGGCTCAGGAGCTGCATCGCGTGCCCTCCGCCGTCAGCTACACCGTGCGCCAATTGGAACAGTGGTTGGCGGTGCCGTTGTTTGTTCGTCGTCATCGTGATGTGGAGCTGACGCCCGCCGGGCAGATGTTTGTCAAGGAAGCCCGCGACGTGATGAAAAAAATGCTCGGCACCCGGCGCCTGTGCCAGCAGGTTGCAAACGGCTGGAGCGGCCAGTTGCGAGTGGCTGTGGACTCGATCATCAAGCATCCGCGATGCCAGCAAATGCTGATCGACTTCTATCGTCACTTTCCGGATGTGGAGCTGATCGTTCAGTACGAGGTGTACAACGGAGTGTGGGATGCGCTGGTCGACGGTCGTACCGACATAGTTATCGGTGCCACGCGCGCGGTGCCAGTGACGGGCAGCTTCGCCTTTCGCGACATGGGCTTTATGCACTGGCTGTGTGTGTCCAGCCCACAGCATGCGCTGGCCTCGGTTGCCGGGTTGCTCGGGGATGATCATCTACGCCCCTACCCCGCGCTGTGCATGGATGACACCTCACGCAACCTGCCCAAACGTGACACCTGGACCCTGGACAACCAGCGCCGAATGATGGTGCCCGACTGGAGCGCGGGGCTGGCCTGCCTCAGCGATGGCATGTGTGTCGGCATGGTGCCTGCCCATCTGGCGCAGCCCTTGATCGAGCAAGGCAAACTGGTTGCCCTGAACTTGCAACGCCCCTTCCCGGCCAGTCCTTCCTGCATAGCCTGGTCGCAAAAAAATCATTCCCCGGCCATGAGCTGGCTGCTGGAATACCTTGGCGATACGGCCACCCTTAGCCAGGAATGGCTCAATGAACCTCAAACAGAATCGGATACAGCGACACCACCAACAGAATCGCCATTGTCAGGTTGAAAGCCAGCAACCATTTGGGTTTGGTCAGCACGTTGCGTAGCGCACTGCCGCAGCCCGCCCAGACGCACACGCTGGGTAAATTGATGATGGCAAAGACCAGCGCAATGATGAACACATTGGCGATATAACCCTGGGACGGGGTGTAGGTGGTAATTGCACCGATGGCCATTACCCAAGCCTTGGGGTTGACCCACTGAAAAGCCGCCGCACCCCAGAAGCCCAAAGGCTTGCCCTGGGCCGAATCCGACTCGGAAACCGGCCCCGAGGTCGCAACTTTCCAGGCCAGATACAGCAAGTACGCCGCTCCCAGGTATCGCAGCACGGTATAGGCCATGGGCACGGCCTTGAACACCCCGCCCAGCCCCAGACCAACCGCCAGTACCAGAAACATGAAGCCAAAGCTGATACCCAGGGCATGGGGAATGGTGCGCCGGAATCCGAAGTTGACCCCGGAGGCCAGCAACATGGTGTTATTGGGGCCGGGGGTGATGGAGGACACAAACGCAAACAGTGCGAAGGCAGAAATCAATTCGAGGGAAAACGGCATGGGATTATCCGGCAGTCAGAGGAGCGGTGAACTCACCCTATAGGATTACCGGCTTGGCAGAGCGCTACAGATGGGCTCTATTTTTACCGCACACATTGAAAGTGGATTGCGTTTTTACGACAGCCTTTTCACGTCACGTTCACATCATCAAGTCTAGATTGGCCCCACTCCTTTAATGAATCCCATTTGGCCCGCTCCCCCCAGCGGGCCTTTTTTTGAGCGCTTTTTAATGGCCTTCAATCGTCCAGGGCCTTGACCTGTTTCGCCGGTTTTACCGGCTTGGCCGACTTGCCCGCCGCAACGCCTTTGGCTGGAGTCTCAACCGCCACCGGGGCCTGCGTTTCCTTTTCAGCCACGGGCAAGGCATCGATGGTTTTAAACAGCTCGTTAAGGTCAACGTCGCCGACCGTCTCGACCTTCTTCTCACCATCCTTGCCGATCAGGATCACCTTGGCCTTATCAATGATCATCCCCGGCTTGAGCCCGCGAATCAGCGACATCGTGCTCTGGGGTTCAAGGTCCTTGCCATCACGCTTGCCGGTAATCCCGACAATCGTATAAAGCACCATATTGCGCTCGTTAAATGCCTGCTTGGTGGCAGGGTCTTCAAGCGCTTTTTTGAGGGTCACCAGCGTTGGATCGGCATCTGCACGGGCAACGATGACCAGCGGGCGAAACTTGCCGCGGTCCTGCTCAAGGGGGTTGGGAACTTCAACAGCCTGCACTGTGCCAGTCACCAGCACACTGGCGAGGATCAATAAACGGATAAACATCCAGACCTCCTTTTATTATCGGACCGGCTTCGCGAGCGTATTGCCAATGCCTTGAAACCCTTGGCGTTGAGCCTGTCATTCAGAGCTTAGGCCAAGGGCCCAGTCACGCAACCGGGTACTCGGACTTTGCCTTCCATGTTTGTTTTTTGCAACTGCGGTCCAGATCGCTCGCTCATGGAAAGATGAACGCAAAATGCTTGAGCAGCCATGTCAGAGTGATTTGACGGTGCGGTTTTTCGCTCTGTAGTAACGGGCCATTGCTACAACCGCCATCAGCACAATTACACCCAGTGCAATAGGCAAACGATACGGTTTCAGGTCGCCCAGCACACCTTCCAAAAACTCCCCGGCCCAATACCCGGCACTGGCAAACAGCGTTGCCCATGCGGCAGCGCCCAAGGCGTTGATGCAGGTGAATTTCAATGGCGAGACCTTGCACGCACCGATCACCATAGGCCCAACAAGACGCATGCCATACAAGAAACGCACCGAGAAAATCGACACGGTCGGGTACTGGTTGATCAGTTGCGTCACACGATCAATGGCAGCCTGCTGTTTATGCAGCCGCGGTAATAGTCGAGCACCAAAATATCGGCCAGCCCAGAACAGCAACTGGTCGCCCAGCATCCCCGCCAGGCTGGCGTAACCGATCACTGGCAAGAGCTTGAGCACATGCTGGTGCGCAGCCATCCCTCCCAGGATCAGAATGGTTTCACCCTCCAGCAAACAGCCGATAAAGACGGCCAGATAGCCATAGGTTGCCAGCAAGTAATTGAAGTCGATGTGCTCAAACATGCGTGATCTATAGCTCCATTTAAATCAGTGGGTTAAGCGTCCATCTGGTGCAATCCTGTACACCGCGACTCAATGCCGATGTCGATGATGAATATCCGGAAAATGCGGGTGATTGTGCCTGATCGCGACATGTTGATGCGCATGACTGTGGGGCCCATCCACAGAAGCATCCTCGGCATGCTCATGCTGATGATGCTCGTCGTGGGTATGGCGATGAGTGTGCTCGAGCGACAGATGCTCATGTTCGTGCTCATGGCGTTCCGTGAGATGCAGCCAGACCCCGAAAATCATAAAGGCTGCTGCCAGCCAAAACAGCAGCGATACCGACTCCCCCAGCACCAGAATGGCAATCGCCGCGCCCAAAAAAGGCGCTGTCGAAAAATACGCTCCGGTTCGCGCAGCCCCCAGGCCGCGTAATGCCAGCACAAAAAGCACCAGGCTCACGCCATAGCCTAAAAACCCGATCAGCAGTGTCGGGCTCAGCACGGCTAGCGGCACAAGCTTGGCCCCTAGCGTGAATGCAATCGTGCAGTTCACCAGCCCCGCGAACAAGCCTTTGGCCCCGGCGATAAACAGCGCGTCAGAGGCAGACACCTTGCGCGTCAGATTGTTATCAACCGCCCAGCACAAACAGGCAAAGGCAACCGCCAGCGGCCCCAACCAGGAGTGCGACTCCCCCGCTGCCGCCTCCGAGGGCCACGACAACACAACGCCCCCGGCAATGATCGCCAACATCCCCAGCACAATCCGCCGGTCAGCGTTTTCCTTGAACACCACCCACGCCAACAATGCAGTCAGCACGGGCTCAAGATTCAACATCAGCGAAGCCGTCGCGCCGCTGGTGAGCGTCAAACCGAACATCAGGGCCACAGGCCCCAGAATTCCGCCAAATACAATCGCACCGACCAGCCAGGGCCACTCACTTGCACTCAAGCCAGACGCTGACCAGCCGCGGTCGCGAATGCAACGCACCAGCAGCAGGCCCAAGCCACTGCCCAAATACAACAACCCGGCCAGCATCACAGGCGGCACTTCAGTGCCCAGCACCTTGGCCAACGGAGTACTGGCGCCAAACAGCGCGGCAGCTGCCAATGCGTAAATCACACTTGTATTCATCACACCCACTTCTGTAACAGTCGTGCAAGCATCCTAGCCCAGCCCGGCAACATAAGCCGAAACAGCAATAGGCATGACTCCCACGAAACGGTCGATTTACCGGGATTAAACCAAGCTCGTTCCATATATCTATGATTTTTCGACGGTTTTATCCCGTCACCGAGCAAAAAAATGTGTACAAATGACCGCTATCGAACTTGCCTCATCGGCGCAGGCTCTATATATTCGTCCACCTGTCACGCAGGCACTGAGTACTTTACTGGTTAAAGCACCTTCCTTCCTGACCCGCTTTACAGCGCTACCGCCCGAATGGCGAAATTGGTAGACGCATGGGACTTAAAATCCCCCGCTCGTAAGGGCGTGCCGGTTCGATTCCGGCTTCGGGCACCAAACAAATCAAGGGCTTGCATGAGATTCTTCATGCAGGCCCTTTGTTTTTTGTTCCGCAATTCTGAAAGCTGTTCCGCAATTTTTGATTTTCGCCCCTCCCCCTGGCGTCCTGCCAAAGTACAAAACCCCAAGCTCATACCACTGCCAAACACCTCGCGCCCGACACTCTCAGCTGCATGCCGTACCTTGAGTTCACCTATGGTTTTTACTCATGCTGAATTGATTGCAACATCACGGGAACCGCACACCATCCCTCTCACCAGCCCGGAATCGGTCGTCGCACAACTCAGGAGTAAAGCGATAACTTTGGCTAGCGTAACGGGCAGGTCGTGCCAAACGCGGAACGTGGACACTCCACTTATGCTTCAGCGTCTAGAGGATCAAAATGAAAACAAGGCTACTTGCATTATTGGGTCGGCAGAACATTATTCTTGGCCTTGCCCTACCGTAAAACTCACAACCCAAGCGCCAACGCTGCAAGCTTCGCCACCCCAAGGGGGATGGCCGGCTCAATGCCGTCCTCGAGCATCCAGGCTGCTGACAACCCGGCCCACGCGAGCACCCATTGCAATAACCTGTGGCGATCGATGTCGGATGCCTGTGTCACGATACCGATCCGGCGCGCGAAACAACTTGGGGCCAAAGCGCTTTTGATATCGGGATTGCAGAAAATATTCGCGTAATCGAAGCCGCGCTCACCGTACAGTCCCTTAGGATCGATAGCGAGCCACCCCTTAGATCCGAAGTCCAACACATTGCCGTGATGGATGTCACCATGCAGTACCCTTAAGTCGCGCGGCGCATCCAGGAGTTCGCGAGCGGTTTTCGCGCATTGTACAAATACCCCTCGGTGCGTTGCCGCTGCGCTCCATAGGGCTTCGAACCGTTGCACCAGTGGGACTAAAGCAGGCACCGGTTTTGCGCGTGGTGTGTGAAGGCGGCTGACCACCGCACAGAGAATGCGAGTAGCCTCATCGTCCTGGCCGCAGCTCACCATGTGTGTAAGCGAGGCCGAGCCGCTCGCGCGCTCCATCAGTAAGGCCTCGCCATCATGTCTCAACACGGGCGCCGCCCCCTCACCATCCCACCAAGCCATGAGCAGATTGCCTGCTTGCTCTTCCACTTCTTGCGAGATTTTGAGCATGGCGGGCATGCCGTAGTGGCGAACGGGAAGTAGATTGCCATTCAGCGAGACGAAAGCATCACCGTCGATGGTCAGTTCCCATCGCTTCAAGTATTGATCAAACATAAACGCATTAATTTTCGCTTTTAATCGAGCAATCATTATGAATGATTGAGACATAAGGCTAAACGTCTGCTTTTGGCCGAGGCTGTGTAAAAACGTTTTTCAGTGCGACAGGCACTCAAAACCAGACTGGAAGTCGCGCTTCTACGGAAAATCCACATCTGCAGATGTGCCGATAAATTCCAGATTTAACGTAGAAGCGCACACTTCAATTTTGGCGACGCGTTTTTACACGCTCTGGGCCGATAGCTGCCGCTCGCGAACAACCACTTTTGGCCAAAAACGGACGGTCGGTGACCTGCAAGCACGTCAACGAATCCTGTGCCCTTTAACGGTGATTCATCGCTCTAGCTACCCCGCCGTCGCTCACCGGTTCAGGAACTTGATGACAGCACTGGCGAACAGTTCTGGCTGATCAAGCATGATGAAGTGAAAACTGCCGTCAATGCGCCTGAAGCTGATGTTGGGGGTCGAGGCATAGGCGTTATGGAACATTGCATCAATGTGGGATGCCTCTACGCCGTAAAGCAGGTCGTAGGCATAGACGACCTCGACAGGCACCTTGATGCGTTCAAGCTCAGGCCGGAGGTCGGTGATCATCAGTTCATACATGGCATCGGCCATCGTCTTTCGGTCCGAGTTCATCCCCGCTGCGACCAGGCCTGGCCTGACCGCTTCAGTTTTAGCGAGACGGGCGATGGCGGCCTGCTGCATGGCGTGCGCCTGCTCAGGCGTTGCCGCCAACATTGCATCGCGCATCGCTGCAGCATGCGGGATCGCCGTTTCACTGGTCGCGGAGGGGTCAAAGAGCAACGTATAGAAGGGCATCGCATCGACAATCATCAGGCGTCCCACTTGATCGGGATGACGCGCACCCAGCATCAGTGCCACCTCACCACCCAACGAATGACCGATGATGACCGGCGCCTCGATGCGCTGGCTGCGGATGTATTCAGCGATCGCTTCGACCGTCGGCGCGACGACTCTCCCGTCTGGATTGGATACGGCAGGCGAGCCGGCAAAGCCAGCTACCTGCACGAGATGGAGACGGTGGCTGTGCCGTAATCTGGAGGCCAAATCAGCCCAGACTTCGTAGGACGACGCAAATCCTGGAATTAAGATGATATCTGTTCCCGAGCCTTGTACCAGCACTGAGATACCACCCTGGTTGACAGTGACTGGCGGCAGCGGTGCAGGCTGGGCTGGCGATGCAGACAACAGCGCCAACATGGTGCCAATCCCGGCAAGAATCACGCCTGCACGCATGGCGTTCCCCTTTTCGCGCAATGCGACGTGACATTTACAGTGTCACGGTCGCCGATTACACCGACGGGTAGGCCGCTTAGCGGGTTCATAGCCATTCCTTTGACCGAAAAAGTATTGCCACTATACGGCGCACAAAGGCATCAGGAAACTCTCCCTGCCGGCAATCCTTGGCGTCCGCTCCGGGTCGATTTCTGCACTTCGCGACAGGCAGAAATCGGCCAGAATCAGACGTCAGAGTCGTGCAAAAAAATGTGCTCCCTTTAGCGTTCCTGGCCCGTTTTCAGGCGCAAAGAAAAGACAGTTTGCCGCCCGTACTTGACTCAAGCTTCGTAAGCAATGGTGTAGGTGTTACCGGAGCGCTTGATATGAGCAAAGCCGAGCGCGCCCAAGTGCATGCCCGCGATCATTAAGTTGTCTGAACTGGCAACATCCAGCAGCCTCGTTCGCGTGGCCGCTGATAGCAGCGGGTCCAGGTCGAAGGCAATCGTGACATCAGGGCGCGCAATTTGAATTTGAGGAAAATGAACGATATCGCCCCACACCAGCAGGCTGCCCGCCGCGGATTCGAAGCGGTAACCGCAATGCCCGACGGTATGCCCAGGCAATGGCATCGCGCTGATGCCAGGCAGTACATCATTAGTCGTGAGCGGACGCAGATTTTGCCGGTATCGCTCGAACACTCTTCGTGCCAATAGAAAATTGCCACGCGCTCGTTCACTGGCCTGGCCAAGGTGGCTATCGTCCTCCCAGAACGCTAGCTCTCGCGGGTCCACAACCAACTCAGCATTGGCGAAGGCCATTTCTCCCGATGCGTTCAACAAGCCACCGATGTGGTCGGGGTGCGCGTGGGTCAGCAGAATCGTGTCTATTTCGTCGGGTTGCACGCCAGCCAATGCAAGATTGGTCAGCAACTCGCCGCCCCATTGATTGAATCCGCCGGCGCCAGCGTCGATCAGAATCGTTCGGCCACGCCCACGTACAAGATAGCAATTGATATGAATCGACGCTGGCTCGCTGATTCCGGCGGCTAGCTGTAGCCGGACCGCCTCCGTTGGCGCGATGTTGGCGAGAAAATCCAGGCTCGCCCCCAAGTAGCCGTCGCTGATGGCGGTGATTGAAAACTCGCCGACTTGCTGGCTGGGGAGTCTCCAGCGATGTACGTCCACGTTACTCATGACTGTAACTGCACGGTCATGGAGCGATATACATTCAACCCCTGCAGATCGCAGGCTCTGGCCTGAGTGCAATCCAGTTTGGCAAGCCAACGCTGTACAGGTGTCTTGTCCAAAGCAACGGCGTGCAGCGCTCGCGGTGTAAGGCCTAACCCAATCAGTGCTTGCGGCCCTTGCTCACTGACCAAAAGGTATTCGTCCGCGCCCACGGCAATTGCCCGGTCCACCCCGGCATAGAGGTTGCGCCTCCAATCAGTGATGTGCGACTGCCAGCGGGAAAAGTTGCCGCCCCCTTTTTTGCGGTACTCGTCGCTTTGCAATACGGCAAGTGTGTCGACTGAATGCAGGGCCAAGTAGGCCGGGCAATCGCCTCTCAAGGCCCTGAAGCGTTGTGAGGTGCTAAACCCGCTGACCGAGATCAGCGCGGGCAGTTTTTCCAGACTGTAAAACTCATTCCACTCGGCTTCACTGGCGGGTTCAGCGTAATTGCATTCGACTGTGTAAATCATAAAAGTCACTTCATTGATTGATGTTTCATCATGCTAATGGCACGGTAACGATTGAGAAAACGACTTTTCGGCACTGTTCAGTGATCAAACATCAAGATGGCTGCCTTGACTTCAGGAAAGACCATGCGTCGAAAACTCCCTACTAATGCAGCCCTGATTGCCTTTGAAACAGCAGCCCGGCATGGCAGTTTTGCCCGTGCTGCCGACGAATTAGCCTTGACCGAAGGCGCCATCAGTCGGCAGATAGGTCGCCTGGAAGCCTTTCTGGGTGTCACCCTGTTTGAGCGCGTTGGCAACCGCGTGCGGCTCTTGCCTAACGGTGAGCGCTACGCGGCGCAAGTGCGCGAACTACTCGACCGCCTCGACAGGGACAGCCAGTATTTGATGGGCCAACCCAGCGACGGCGCAAGCCTGGATATCGCCGTCAGTCCAACCTTTGCCCTGCGCTGGCTAATCCCTCGGTTGCCTGGCTTTAGCCAGCAACACCCGAATATCTGCGTACACCTCTCGGAACGCATGGAACCGTTCGTGCTTGCCGGTAGCGGCTTTGATGCCGCCATCCATTTTCAGCACCCAGCCTGGACAGGCATGCACACGCACCGCCTGTTGAACGAAGTGTTAATTCCGGTTTGTCATCCTGCCCTTCTGAACCCGGTCAAGCAGGCAACGGACCTGGATTCACTGCCACGATTACACCGACGGCAGAACCCGGATGCCTGGCAGCGCTATGCACAGGAAACCGGGATTGTCCTGAGCAACGCAGCGATGGGCGCGCGCTACGATTTGCATGCGATGTTGATCGAGGCCGCACTGGCTGGTCTCGGCGTGGCACTCGTACCGCGCCTGTACGTGGAAGCGGAACTGGCGCAAGGCCGGCTGGTTGCGCCATGGCCGCAGGAAAAGAATGTCGCCAAGACCTTTTGCCTCGTGTTACCCGAACCCCTTGAGCTGAGCCGCGCGCCCATCCAGGCATTTGCGCATTGGCTGTTGGAGGAGGCGCAGGTGAGGTAGGGTCGTGCGCAGGTGTCAGGACCGGTTCGGTTTCGTAGGCCACGTTAGTGCTGATCCCACGGGGTGATGATGTCTATGCACGACCAGCTATTCAGTGGATAGGTGATAAAGCTTTTGTGTCTGCTTTTGGCCGATAACAGTCCTCCGTGAAAGGTTGCGGGTCTGGACCTTGGACACATCAGCGTGAACTCGTTCGCCGTACAACTGGAGTCGGTGAGGCAAGGTATGGGCGTGGCGGTACTGCCCCGTATTCTGGCGCAGGGTCTGAACAAGTTATTCGTGGATCTCGAGCTTCCGGATATGGAGGTCTATCTGGTCACTCGGCCTCAGGCGTTGAAACAGGCGCACATCAAATGTTTCTTTGACATCCTGGAGCTGGTATTGCGCGAAGCTCTGAGCGTTGCAACTGACAGCTATTGAAGAAAAGAAGAGTGGGTTACCTGGCCCGGCTGCAGGGCACCGGATGTGTTGCTTAGAAGACACAAGGAACCACTGAGTAAGGCCCTGCTTTAAGTGTTACCTATCGCTAACCCTCTTCTTAGTGTTTATTATGCGTCTCATTCTCATCAGCGCCAGCATTGTGCAATGTCCAATTCTCCTTCAGACCATTCGATCATGAGCGCTCTGGCTCTTCATTACGATGATTTGGTCGAGTACATCAGGCGTCGTTTCAACGGCCGGGACTTTAGCCGTGACCTGATGCATGACCTGTGCATTCAAATGCTGGAGAAGCCCCCCAAGGAGCATGTCGCGACGCCGCTGGCGTATCTGCGCAGGGCGGCGTTCAATCGTGCCGTCGACCGGGTTCGCGCAGAGCGTACGCGTCAGGCGCACATGAATGGATTCGTGCCTGAGCACCAGAGTGTGGATGTTTGGGACGGTGAGAAGGCCTTGAATTTCGAGCAGCAACTGACGGCGTTGCTGGACATCATCCAGGCGTTGCCCATGCGCCAACGTCAGGTATTTCTGTTGCATCGCATCCATGAAATGCCGCAACGGGAGATCGCCGAAGAGTTGGATATCTCGGTGAACATGGTGACTCAACATTTTGGTCGCGCAATGAAAACCATCGCCCAACAATGGGAGCCTGCGCACCGCGCTTGCCAGTCCTGCTTTCGGAAAAAACCATGAATCGCCCGCCACCCCGCGCCACCAAAAACGATACATCGAGCGATCCTATGCAACCTTTCGCCGAGGCCTTGCGTGAGCGCGTACCGTCCAAGAGCGCTCTATTGGCCGAAGGCAAGGCGCTGACCAAACACCGCCGCAATAAACAAAAAGCCGCCTGCGCCGGGCTGTTGGCCGTGCTGCTGGCGGGCGGGTTGTGGCAGCTGGACCCGGCCTGGCGCAGTGAGGATGTGCAGGTCGCCATCGGTCAGCGCCAGCAAATCCGCCTGGAGGACGGCAGCCTGGTGGTGCTCAACTCAGGCAGTCACCTGCGCATCGAGAAACGCCTGCGCAGTCGGCAAGTGGAGTTGGTGGGTGGCGAAGCCATGTTTACGGTGGTGCATGTTGACACGCCGTTTATTGTGCGCAGCCAGGGTGTGCAGGTGCGGGACATTGGCACAGTGTTCAATTTGCGCAGCGACTCCCGAGGCGTGGATGTGGGCGTGATAGAGGGCAGTGTCGAGGTCAGCAACGAGCACACGGCACCCCGTCTGTTACAGGTGGGGGAGCAGTTACGCGCCACCGCTGAGCGAGTCGGTGGTATCGAACCTGCAAACACCGATTCCTTGACTGCCTGGCAGCACGGCAAATTGCGCTTCGACGGCGCGCTGTTGAGTGATGTGATTGGCGATCTGCAGCATTACCGTCAAGCAAGCATAAGGGTCGCCGATGGGCGCACGGGGGCGCTTCGCCTGTCGGGGGAGTTCGATAGCGAAGACGTCGAAGCGCTGATCAATATGCTGCCCAGAATTCTTCCGGTCAGCCTGCAACGCGGCAGTGATGGCAGTGTCCTGCTAAATAAAACTCGCTAACAGGCGAGAATTATTTTCAATACAACCTCAAGGTTGTTCGTGCGTCATACGCCATTGCCCATAGAGAACATTTTTAAGCACTTGTTCAAATGGGGAAAACAATGGGCAATAACCGGCTATCGCAACGCATGACACAGGGCTTGGGGCTACTGGCATCCAGTTTGTTACTGGCAGGCGCCGCCAACGCACAATTGGCAACTTATCGCCTGGATATTCCTGCTCAAGCATTGGATAAATCCCTCATCGCTCTGGCGCAACAGACCGGCAGCCGCGTGCTGTTCGCTACCGATATCGCCGAGGGCCGCCAAGCCCCGGCGCTGCATAACCGGTTGACCGTCGAGCAAGCGCTGGAACAACTGACTGGTCGCAGCGGTCTGCAGGTGCAAAAGGATGCTGATGGCAGTTACCTGATCGCCCCGCCGAGCGAAGACGCCGCACTCAAGTTGGGCGCCACCACGATCAAGGGGCACGGTTTGGGCGAGACCACCGAAAACTCCGGTTCGTACACCACAGGCACGACCAATACTTCGACCAAACTCCCGCTGACCCTGCGTGAAACCCCGCAGTCGGTGACTGTGGTAACACGTCAGCGCATGGACGATCAGGCTATGAAGAACCTGGACGATGTGATGCAGAACGCTACCGGCATCACCATTGTCAAGAACGGCGCTGAACGCTCGCTTTATCAGGCGAGGGGCCAATTGGTCGATACCCTGCAAATCGACGGTATCCCGACTAACGTCAGCAACGCCTATTCCATGGATGCCATTTCCAAACCCACCACCGACATTTATGACCGAGTGGAGATCGTTCGTGGTGCAACCGGTTTGATGGAGGGCGCCGGCAATCCATCAGCGGCGATCAACCTCGTGCGCAAACGTCCAACGGCGGCGCCCCAGGCCCTGATCGAGACGTCCGCAGGCTCATGGGATGACTACAAGACCATGGTCGATCTGTCTTCCCCGCTGAACCAGGAAGGCACAATCCGTGGGCGCACCGTACTGACCTATAACAACGCCAACAGCTACCTGGACACGGCGCAAAAAGAAAACCAAGTGTTCTACAGCATCGTGGAAGCCGACCTAGCGGAAAACACCATGGCGACCCTGGGTTTCACCTACCAGAAGGACCGCAACTCCGGTTATGACTGGTCAGGTTTACCCACACAAGCAGACGGTAGCTTCTACCCGCTGTCGCGCTCCACGTCACTGACCGGCAAGTGGAACCATCTGGACAAGCGCAACACCACGGTCTTTGCCGATATCCAGCACTATTTCGACAACGATTGGAAACTGGTGCTCTCCGCTAACCAGACCTGGGCAAAGTCCGACTTCCTCGGCAATTTTACCCAGCGCGTGAGCGGGACGGATAACAGCTTCCGCCTGCAACCACGGCTCTTCCGCTACGACGACACCCAGACCGGGGTGGACACTTACCTTTCGGGCCCTTTCCAGTTCCTGGGCAAACAGCATGACTTCGTAGTCGGGAGTAACGTGCGCGTTGATGATTTCGACTATCACGGCGGTAACGACACCAGCTACAACTACATCTTCGACATCAACAACCTGAACGCCTTCGATCCACCCAAACCCACCGCGTTGAATGTCAACAAGTGGAAGTACAACCAGACCCAGAAACAGGCTGGCGTGTATGCGGCAAGCCGCTTCAGCCTTACCGACTCGACCAGATTGATCCTG
This sequence comes from Pseudomonas fragi, assembly GCF_025426255.1. Lineage (GTDB taxonomy): Bacteria > Pseudomonadota > Gammaproteobacteria > Pseudomonadales > Pseudomonadaceae > Aquipseudomonas > Aquipseudomonas kulmbachensis. The sequence goes on from NZ_CP104861.1 coordinate 2,797,186, forward strand.
GGCAGTCGGGTCAGTTGGTTTAAATCGCAAAGCCTGACCAATGTGACGCGTCCTATCCGCAGTGAATACACCAAGAAGGGCGAGATCACACCGTATGCAGGGCTAGTCCAGGAGCTGAATGAAAACTTCTCGGCATATGCCAGCTACACAGAAATTTTCAAACCGCAGAGCAACCTCGATGCCAGCGGCAAGACGCTCAAGCCTATGACCGGCTCCAACTATGAAATGGGCTTGAAGGGCGAGTTTCTCGACAAGCGCCTCACAACCGCCATTGCCTTGTTCCAGTCCGACCAGACCGGACGCGCAGAGGCCGTCAGCGACAGTGAAGCCGAGATCATTTGCCCGAATGGTTGCTACCGCGCTTCGGAAAAAGTCCGCAACCGGGGGATCGACCTAGAGATCAACGGCGCTCTGACATCGGACTGGAACGTATCAGGTGGCTACACGTACACCCAGTCCAAATACGTTTCCGGAGACCAGAAAGGTGATGACTTCTCGGCCTCCTCTCCTCGCCATTTGTTCAAGATCGCTACGGACTACCGTCTGCCGGGCGTACTGAATAAAACGCGTGTGGGCGCAAGCATCTTTGCTCAAAGCAAGATGACCCAGACCGAAGTGGGCGAAACCTACAAAATCCAGCAAGGTGGCTACGCCCTGACCAACCTGCACGCGATTTACGAGATCAACAAGAACCTGGAAGTGCAGTACAACCTGGATAACATCTTCGACAAGAAGTACATCCAGACCACCGGCAACACCAACTACTGGAACTTCTACGGCGAGCCTCGCAACTTCAGCCTGGCGCTGCGGGCCAAGTTCTAAGGTCTATCTGAAGGCGGATTGACATCCGCAGCCTTGTCACACGATGGCGTACACGGCACTTCAGATTATGCGGCCGAGTCGGTTTGCGGTGTCCGTTATCGAAATCAGTCGGCCAGTCGCTGCTCTCCGCGAGTGGCAGTTGCTGGCCGACAGCAGTCCTTCGCGAGGACTACAATCGGCCAAATACGGACATTAGAGACTCTTACAAAGTCAGAACGACTCTCCTTTAAAAAATTATCCTGGCTAAAAAAGCCCCCCAGATCACTCGGCACCCAGCTCATAACAATCAACTCCCCAGTCACCTCAGCCCTTCCCTGCCGCTGATTTGTGGCTGTATACCGGATCTTAGTCGCTTCAAAATGAACCCCTTCAAACACCCGCCGAATGTCTGGGTGGCCGTTGATACTGAGCATCACCTTCCCTTTGTAACGCCGCATAAAATCAGCCATACGCTCGTAGTTTTCAAACGGGAAGTCGACGCCATAGCCAGCGGTCTGCCAGTAAGGTGAGTCCATATAGTGGAAGGTGTGTGCCCGGTCGTAGCGCTCTGCGCACTCAAGCCAGGGCAGGTTTTCAACGTAGGTACACCTGCATCGAGGACGACATGCTGGCCTCGGTATATCCGCACGCTGACCAGCCGCTCAAGAGTGGGGGCGGATTACTTATTAGGAAGGCTCGTCGCCTTACTGGTCTGGTTCACAGAAAATGTAACTGAAAATCCACTAGCCTCAGTCCACTGTCTGCAACCAATTAAGTAAATCCATTTCCAAGCTGCCTGGCTTAGGTGCTGTGGGAAATAGAAGGCAGTAGCGTGAGCCGTCTTCAACAAAACCTAGTGGCGCGGCCAACACACCGCTCTGGATATCGTCGCGCACTAAGTGCCATGGACCAATGGCCACCCCGAGGCCTGCGACAGCTGCTTGGATGCTGAAATAAAAGTGCTCAAAAGATTGCATCTCCATGGAAGGAGTGGGCAGTCCTTTTGCACTAGCCCACTCCTGCCAAGCCATAGGTCGGCTAGTAGTCTGAAGCAGTGGGGCCGTGGAGCGCAGACATTTCCTGCTTTTACTGAACCACTGATCTGCCATTTCTGGTCTGCATACAGGGCCGACCTTTTCTGGGAATAGGCTCTCAACATGATAGCCGGGGGGGCGAGGAAAATCGTCCCGCCGAATGGCCAAATCTATGCCATGGTCGAACGAAAAGCTGCCGCCGCCGGCCACTAAATGAATTTCTGGTCCCCTATGATGTGTTTGGAAGTTGCTCCAACGAGGGATCAACCATCGCATTAACAGCGTTGGCTCGCAGGACAGGACAAGCTGGCGAGCACGACGGGCATCGGTACGTATCTCGCGAACTGCCTGGTTCATCAATCCAAGCCCTTCACTAACGGCTTTCGCCAAACGTCGTCCGGCGTCTGTTAAAAAAACCCTTCGGCTACGCCGCTCGAACAGGTCAACACCTAGATCCTCCTCAAGCAAGCGCACCGCTCGGCTTATGGCACCTGGCGTCAGATGCAACTCCTCAGCCGCACGGGCGAAGTTTTCGAACCGTCCGGCCGATTCGAAGCAACGCAGCGCGAGCAGAGAAGGCGTGCGAGCTTCAGAGATTAGTGAGCTGTACTCACTATTTTCTTCAGAAATCATCGTTATTACCAGAGCAAATAATCTGTAAATATTGCTTTTTACCACTAAGAATTCGAAGAGTACGGCATGAACGAATGGATAGCTGTAATCACCATTACAATACTCGCATGCGTCAGTCCGGGGCCGGATTTCGCCATGGTTTCTCGCAATGGATTGCTACTGTCTCGACGGGCGGGAGTCCTCACAGCTGTGGGAATTGGTACTGGGGTTCTAGTCCACGTCTGCTATACCTTGCTCGGACTAGGCTTAGTGCTTCAACAAACGCCTTGGTTGTTCAATGCGCTGAAGCTGGCTGGAGCTGCGTATCTTGTCTACCTAGGCATCAAAATGCTTCGTTCCAGGCCGGTTATTGAAGAGCTGGATGCACCGTTAACCGCTATGTCAGATCTGGCAGCTTTACGCACGGGATTTCTCACAAACGCGTTGAATCCGAAAACATCGATCTTCATCGTTAGTTTGTTCATTGGTGTAGTACGACCGGACACCTCCCTGACAGTGCAAATTGCATATGGCGTGTTCATCGCTGGGGCGCACGCGGTGTGGTTTAGCCTCGTCGCGTTGTGCTTCTCTGCCGGGATAGTGCGCGAGAAACTAGTGGCCTCACGGCAATGGATTGACCGATTTTTTGGAGGCCTACTGGTGAGTTTCGGGATTCTGCTGACAATCGCTCAGCGTTCAGTCTGAGGTGAATTTGCCCCTGCGCTGGGCCTTCAAGCACGCCGCGTGTTCGAGTTGTTTCTCGACCTGACTCTGTTATGTATGAATGTGTACTTGAGCAGTTTGAGTGACAGTCACTGATGAGAATGAGCAGCTTTGCTCGAACGAAAGACCCAGCAGCTCGCCGCCACCAGCACCCATGCTGCAATACCGCCATACAGCATTACCCAGCCAAACCCATGCGCCAACGCTGCATTGGCGACATCGACCGGAATCGTAGTTACCTGGCCAGTCTGCGCCAACACGGCAGCATTGCCGGCTGAAATACTCTCCGCCAACAACCTCAGTTGCACATCATCGGGCGAGCCAGGTAACTGGCTGCGCAAGGAAGACAGGATGCCTTCCACCAAGATGAATCCCATCAATGCAATATTGATTGCAAGACTGATCATACGAGCGCTGATATCAATTCCTGATGCCATGCCAGCACGTGCGCTGGGCACCGATCCGGTGGTGGTATTGGTTACCGGCGTGTTGGTCAGTCCCAGGCCGATCCCGGCGACCAGACAGCCTGGAAGCATCGTCAGCCAGCTGGCCTGCGTGACACTGCTGCCCCATTTCATCAGCAGGAACCCTAGGCCGATGGTGAACAAGCCTGCGGGAATCACCACGTCAGGTCGATAGCGCAGCGCCAGCCGTTCGCCTAATGGGGGGATAACCAACGTCGGTAGTGTGTAAGCCAGCAGTGCCAGACCGGTGCCAACACTGGCGTAGCCAAGGCTATTTTGAAAGTACAGAGGCAGGTAGATCATGAATGGCCAGAAGCTGAAGTTCATGCCTGCCGACCCTAGCAAAGCACCCGAGAAGCGGCGGATGCGCAACACAGAGAAGTCGAACATGGGATCGACATGGCGTCGCTGCGCAACGACAAAGACAATGAAGCTGACCATTGCCACTATCAGGCTGGCGATGGACGAACCGCTGGAGAAACCCACCCCCGCTCCCTGCGTGATGAACCAGGAAAGACCCAACACTGCCAGCGACAGCGAAATAATGCCCAACACATCCAGCCTGCGACGCTGCGGATCACTTGATTCATCGACACCGACGATCACCAGTACCAACGCGAGTACCGCAATTGGCGCATGCACCAGGAATACCCATTCCCAACTCGACAACGCCACGATAGCGGCGCCGATAATCGGACCGAACCCCAAACCAATGCCGAACACGATCCCCCAGGCACTGAAAGCTTTACCGCGCGAAACTCCAGACTGGAATCGATGAGACAGAACGGCCACCTGGCAGATCAGCATGGCACCACCGGCCATGCCTTGCAGGAATCGGCTGGCAATCAAGACACTGGCGCTGTCCGCCCATCCACAGCCTAGTGAGGTCATACCGAAAAGCACCAGGCTAATGATAAACACTCGCTTGCGCCCATACCGATCCGCCAGTGTGCCGGTGGCCATCAGTACCGTGGTGCAGGCGATGGTGTAGGCATTCATGATCCACTGCATATCTTTGAAATCGCTGCGCAGAACCGATTCAAGTGTGGGCAGAATGGCCGGCACGCTCGAGATTTCCAGGCCGAACATCAGCGAGGCCAAGCAAACGGCGGCTATCGTGAAAACATCTTTTTGCGAAGAAGAGAACTGCATCGTGATCTTCCAGATCAAGTTGATGGGCTCCGGCAAGACCGCTCTGAATGTCAGCCTCGCCAGACATAACTCCAAGTGACCGGCCGCATTCTGGAAGTAATTAAAAAATGACAGAAATGATTTAATTTCGTAAGTTTTATTAATATTCGTCATGAGTTGACTAAATGGACTTCGACCCAGCGCTATTGCGTGCTTTTGTCGCGATCAAGGAAACCGGCAGTTTCACTCGTGCCGCAGAGCGGCTGCACTTGAGCCAGTCAGCGATCAGTCATCAAATCCGTCGCTTGGAAGAACAGGCCGGTACCACGCTACTGGTGCGCACCACCCGACGTTTGACGCTGACAGAAGATGGCGAAGATTTCCTGCGCCATGCCGAACACGTCCTAAGAGCGCAAGACGCCCTCTCCCGGCGTTTCGAAGCGTCGTCGGTATCCGGGACCGTGCGCTTCGGAGTGCCTGAAAATTTTATCGGCGACGGCCTGCCGCCGTTACTGACTCGGTTCGCCAGACAATTTCCCGCCGTACGTCTGGATGTAACCGTTGGCACCTACCTTGATCTGCGCGCGCTGGTCGATGCCGATGGGCTCGATCTGGCCGTCGTCATGGCATTGCCGGGCAGTCCGCCCGGCGGTACCGTGCTGCGCGAAACCCGGTTTGTCTGGGCCGCAGCGCAGAGTTTCGACTTTACCGGCGACTCCCCTTTGCCGCTGGCGTTTGCACCAACGCCCTGCTTGCACCGCCAAGTGGCCGTAGAGGCATTGGAGCATTCCACTGTGGATTGGCGGGTCGCCTTTACCTCCCCAAGTCAACAAGGACTGCGGGCAGCAGTGTTGGCGGGGCTTGCCGTCACCGCTCTACCGTTGGGAGATCTAGAGCCCGGCATGGTAGTTATTGACGGCCAACATGGCCTGCCAGCGCTGCTGGATGCTGACTTCAGACTGATTTGGAGTGCCACAGGAAAGACGCCTGCGGCCAATGCATTTGGGCAGCTGCTGGTAGAGATGTCTGAGTCGCCATCAATCTAGAACAAGCTGACTGCCATTGGCATTCCAGAGTCAGTGCCCTGTTGATTGTGAAGGGTGGCTTTGGATGGTTGCGGCTCTTAGCGACGGCCGCAATCGGTCCAGAAGCGGACGTGTTAGAGCAGGGAAATTAATCTGTTCCCCGTTTAATTAATTGAACGACTGCGTTGATCAATTATGTATGCGAACATACAATATGCGCACATACATAAAGGGAGTTCAGCATGCCTCACACTCACCACGCCAGTGCTTCGTATAGCCACGAAACTAGCGCAACCACCGCCACGATTTGGGGGTTTTTCACAGACGTCGCTGGCTGGAAGGAATGGAATGCAGGCGTCTATTCGTGCGTACTTGAGGGTCTCTTCATTAAAGGCACGTGGATGACGATGGTGTTGCCGGATCAGGAGGTCATTAAGTCCCAGCTCGTAGAAGTCACTGAACCTACCGGGTTTACAGACGAGACCACGCTTGGCGACATCACTGTGCGCGTGAGGCATGAAGTGAGTTTATTGCCCGCTGGAAACTGCTCAATCACTTACACGATCGATGTAAACGGAATCGGCGCCCAGGCAGTTTGTGATCAGGTTTCTTCTGACTTTCCAGACGTATTGCGCGCTCTGGCAGAACGGGCAGAACGGCAGGTGAGCCAATGACTCAGGCGTGGCTTGGCGTTGTGTCGCGCTCGCACGTTTGGCAAGGTGTGGAGGGAGGTTTTGCGCAGGTATGCCATGGCAAGGCTCAGCCGCTACGCAGAATGAAGAAAGGCGATATTTTCGTCTACTACTCACCGAGTGTGGAGATGCAAGGCGCCCCTCTGAAAGCATTCACAGCGCTGGGGATGATCCAAGACGACGAGGTTTTTGAATACGACATGGGCAACGGTTTTGTACCGTTTCGCCGCCGAGTTAAGTATGGCCAGGCAAGAGAAGTGCCCCTGGAAACAGTGCGAGGGGATTTGGATCTGTGTGTCCCGCGAAACTGGGGCATTATTTTGAGGCGTGGTCTGATTCCCCTAACCGATAACGACATTGGCGTCATTGCCCGCGCGATGGACGTTGATCTGGCAGCATTGAGGAGTAACCCATGACGTCGAAGCCACTCCCCACCGTCCACAGCGGACCGTCTGACAGCCCTGGATTTTTGCTCTGGCGCATCTCCAATAACTGGCAGCGAGATCAGCGCGCAGCGTTGCAACCGCTGGGTTTGACGCACACTCAGTTCGTCATGCTGGCAGTCGTTACCTGGTTCAGTTCGCAAGAACCTCTTACCCAGACGCGACTATCGCAGTTGACCGGCAGTGACCCAATGACAACATCTCAGACGGTTCGCACGCTCCTCGCCAATGGTCTGCTCGAGCGGAATGCCCATCCTACCGACACTCGGGCCAAGGTAATTTCCGTCACCGATGCCGGGCGAGAATTGGCGCAAGAGGCCGTCCTTGTTGTGGAGGAAGTTGACCGCCAATTTTTCTTACCGTTGGGCGAGCAGCGGTCCAGCTTGGTACAGTTTTTTCAAATGATGCTCGACAAAGGGCCAGTGCCGGATGAATTGTCTTGATTATGTAGACACGCAATGACCGCTTCTGGCCGATTCTGTTGAAAAATTGCTCTTTTAAAGGTCAGCTTGCAGACGTCTGCTTTAACCAGTCCAGAATTGTCTTGGTTGTCTCTTGTGGCTTTTCTTCCTGAATCCAGTGGCCTGTGTCCAGGCTGACAACCTCGACGTTTGGCACAAAGTCACTCAGATTTGGGGACTTTGGTATCGTATCGCGGTCCCCGTAGATCATTAGCGCGGGGTGATGAACAATCGGGTCAACGTCCGCCAAAAGATGCCAGTTGCGGTCCAGATTTCGATACCAGTTGATACTGCTCGTGAAGCCAGAGACCTCAAACGCGGCGTCGAGGACAGACAGCTCGGCATCTGTCATGAGCGGCTCTCCGGTATCAGCCTCGGCCTCAGCCAAGTTGATCATTGCCATTCCTAGTTCGGGTGCTTGTGTTTGTTCGTTCTTGCGATACAGATTTCGAAGGAACTGTTGCCTGTTTTGATCCAGGATCGCATCCGCCACTCCGGGGTGCCGATTGAAATGCACCATGTAGTTATCAGGCCCCATGAAGCTTTCGATCAACTCCACCCACGGGATGTCACCCCGTTCCTGATAGGGAAGTGCGAGCGCGATGAGCTTGCTCACTCGGTTTGGATGCAGTAGCGCCGTACCCCAGACAACATTAGCGCCCCAATCATGGCCGACAAAGACGGCATCGTCGTATCCGAAGTGATCAAGCAGCGCGACAAGGTCGTCAGTCAAATGCGCGAGGTCATATGCGGTCACGTCAGTCGGCCGTGCAGAATTGCCATACCCACGCTGGTTCGGCACGATGACGTGATAGCCAGCGGTCGCAAGCGCTGGCAATTGATGCCGCCAGCAAAAGGCATGCGCCGGCCAGCCGTGACAAAGTACGATCGGGTTTCCAAAATTTTCTTTTCCTGCTTCAAAAACTTCCAATTCAACACCGTTTACCGAGATCAAAGTGGGCATGGGAAAGCCGTTGGAGTTAAACATTTATCTTCCTTTTTGGTTTGGATGGGCGATCAGGCAGCGGCGCAGCACTTGATGCCGGTAGTTCCGAGGATTCGTGCCAGACATCCAGCTGACGTCGACACTCGTAAACTACGAGGTAAAGGTGTCAAAATCTGACACCTTTGATTATTGATCCAAAGAAGATGAATGTTCGCCTTCGACAAGAAGCCATCATACGCAGCCTCCGCCGCAACGGATCATCAACCATTGCCGAGCTCGCAGGCCAGGTAGGGGCATCCCGCAGCACGCTATTACGTGACATTAATGCGTTGCGAGAACAGGGTTTTGTCATTCGCTCTGAACCTGGTCGCGGCGGCGGGCTGCAACTTGACCCCCGTTCAGTTCAGACCGCGCCACGTCTTTCAGTGATCGAGGTTTTTGCGCTTTTGATCAGCGTGGCATCTATGCGTGCGGCGGGAAATCTACCATTCTCAAGCGTTGCAGATACCGGACTTGCAAAGATTGAAAAGGCACTGCCGTCAGACAAAATTCGGGATTTGCGGCATTTTCTGGACTGTCTGTATATTGGAGAACTTGCCCCGCAGGTGGACAGAACCAATATCGGAACAATGGACCCTGCCTTGCTTCCGGAATTTGAGGCAGCCTTTCTTCAGCGCCTGCATCTGCGATTCAATTACCGCGATGCAAAAGGTGAAAGCAGCACACGTGTGGTTGAGCCGCAAGCGATGCTGATTCTGCCGCCACTCTGGTATCTGGTGGCCTGGGATCCTGCACGTGAAGATTTCCGGCATTTCCGCATGGACAGGATCAGAGAACCGTACTGTATCGAAGGAACGACGTTTCGAAAACGGAACGTCGTTTTCGATGATGGCGTCCGACCTCTGGATAATTCACGGCGCTAGTGTTTCGCGGCGGTTTCCTATCCCGAATCAGTGGCACACAGAACTTAAAACCAAAGTGGGTGGTATGCCATACAGGTGCAAGGAAATGTGATTTACGTACCCACAAAGAAAGGCTCTCACGCTCAGCTTAATGTAGGGGCTGTTTTATATAAGCGGAGTCATTCAGTGAGAATGCTTCTGTGAGCGTTTTACCAAGATTGCCTTGACCAATAGCTGATTCGGTTCGATACCTAATCCTCATGACACAACTAAAGGGTTTTTCGTGATCCTGCGCCTCTACGGCCCTACCAAGAGCTTTTTCGACAAGGCATGGAAACCTGGCGACCTGCAAAAACAGTAGTCACCATGCTGCACTGCGCAGAGGAGCATTGATGGGGTGCTTCGTGAACCGGCTTGAGAGGTTCACGAATGCACTTCGTTGCTCAGTTCACGTGTAATGAACTACCCGCGCAGCCTTGTTCGGCAGGATGAGCGCGGCACACACAAACCCCACTACCACCATGCAGGCAGACACCAGGATGGCGTAGCTGAAGCCTTGCACTGCACTACCCCCGTCCGCCAGTACGGCGATGCTCACCGCGACACCCACGGCCAGACCGACTGCAGACCCGACTTCCTGGGTCGTGGTCAGCATGCCGCCCGCCAAACCATGATCGACCGCATCGACGCCCTCGATACCGGCCACGGTCCAGGCCGGGAATGCGATGCCGTAACCAATGCCCGCCAACAAGGTTCCGGGAAGAATCGAACCGGCCCAGGAAGTATCCACGGCCAAGGAAACGCCCAGCAAAGCCAGGCCACAGATAAACAGCGTCATACCGCCCAAAATCACCGGTTTGGTATCGACCCTGGCGATCAGGGTAGGTCCGACCCAGGCGCTGGAGAGCGTGAAGGCTATCGCCATCGGCAACAGCCCCAGGCCTGTCTGAGTAGCACTGAAACCGAGGATTTCCTGCATATACAGAGCCACGACGACAAAAGTCGGCCCCAACGCGGTATTCGCCAGCAGCGACACCAGGTTTGCGCCGCCGGTCATGCGCCGCCAAAAAATCGGAATGGGCATCAGCGGATACTCGACCCGGCTTTCAACCCACACAAATACCGCGAGCAGCCCCACGGCCAGAGCAATCAACCCGTATGTGACGGGAGATGCAAGACCTACGTGCTCGCTGTTGGCAAACGCGAACACCAATGTTGCAGCACCCGCTGCGACCAGAATCGCGCCGCCGATATCCAGGCGCATCGCAGCCATTGAAGCCTCGCGCTTGCCTTCTGGCAAATACCCTGCAAGGGCAATCACCAGCACACCCACGGGGACGTTGATCCAGAGCACCCAGCGCCAGCCCAGCGCGTCGGTGATCAGGCCACCCAAAATCAACCCTGCGACGAAACCGCTTGCAGCTACGGCCGTCCAGGCCCCTAACGCACGGTTGCGCGATTTCTCGTCAGGAAACAGCGCCAGCAGCAACGAGAAGGCCGCCGGTGAAAAGAGTGCCGCGCCAAAGCCTTGCATGGCCCGGGTCACGATGAGCATTGCGGGGCTCTGCGAGAAGCCGCCGAGCAACGAACCCAGGGTGAAGATCACCAGGCCCAGCAAAAATACCCGGCGACGGCCAAACATGTCGGCAGCGCGCCCACCCAACAGCAGAAACCCCGCAATGGCGACGCCATAGGCATTGATGACCCACTGCAAAGCCCCAGGGGTGAACCCCAGGCTTTCCTGAATCTGTGGCAAGGGAATCATGGTGATAGAAAAGTCGAGCAATGCCACAAATTGAGTCGTGCATAACAAAATGAGGCAAAGCCGCCAGCGAGGATTATTCATTGGTACATCCTTGTTGATTTAGTTTTACTAAATTTGTTTAGAACCTCTAAACACGCTGTATCATCGCCCTCACGCCTGGATAGCGGAAACGATCATTTGTGCCCACAACAGTCAGGAAAACTAAACCCCATGGCCACGTCACTGCCCCTTCTCGCGCTGCGTACCTTTGTCGAAGTAGGGCAACGAGGCAGCATCAAGGCGGCTGCTCAAGCGCTGAGTGTCACTTCAGGCGCTGTCAGCCAGCAGATTCGTCTGCTGGAAGAACGGGTCGGCATGGCGCTGTTCACACGGGAACGAAGCGGGTTGCGCCTGACAGAAGCCGGGGCCAGCGTTCACCCTGCGTTACTCCAGGCCATTGAAAACATGCAGCAGGCGTTGCAGTCGCTGGAGGGCATCAAGTCCCGGCAGACCTTGACCGTCAGTACAGTCGCGACGTTTGCAGCTTCCTGGCTGGTACCGCGCCTTGGCCGTTTCAACCTGCGCCACCCACACATTGAAGTCAGGGTCGAAGCGACGTCCGCCGTGGTCGACATGCGCCGGGATCGCGTCGATGTGGCACTGCGCCATGGGCTTGGGATCTACCCCGGTTTGCAGGTCACCCGTCTGATGGCGCCCGTGATGGTGCCGGTGGCCAGCCCTGCCCTGATGGCCACCAGCCCGAAAATCACAGACCCCGTGGACTGTCTTGAATTTGCGCTGTTGCACGACTCTGACCGGGCAGACTGGTCCCTCTGGCTCACGGCCCACGATGTCGCCAAAGACCCGCGCGCCGAACGCGGCACTGCGTTCGAGGATGATTTCCTGCTGATCCGCGCCGCCGAGGCCGGTCAAGGGCTGGCCTTGGTGCCCCGGGAATACGCGCTGGAAGAAATCAACGCCGGCCGTCTCGTTCAAGTCCTGGACAAACCCTGGCCTGCGCGCTTTGCCTACTACGTGGTGACCCGCCAGGACGCCATGCACAGAGAAGAGGTCAAGGCGTTCGTGGACTGGATCATGGAAGAAGCTCAGGACGTGGTTTAGCGAACCTTGGCAGATCGCCGTGGGCGCTGAACCAGAGAGTCAGTCAGCACGACAGCCGCCATGCAAACGCAGGTAGTCAAGGCAACTTATTTATCGACCCAGACTTTTCAGGGTCGTTTGCCACGGGCAACACCTCCTGCTCTAGAGGGTCGTTTGTCGCCCCCCCCTCGCGCGAACCATGGTTTAGAAAAACTAACCTCATGATGGATAAAACATCGTTTTAAATTCTGCGCGCCAACGGCTAGGGTGCCCCTTCACCTTTTGACTGCCCCGTCGTTCTCCAAAGGCCCCGCCATGAACGCCCCTGACCTGACGCTCTATACCGACAGTTCGCCCAACGGCTTCAAGATCACCATTGCCCTGGAAGAGCTGGACCTGCCCTATAGCCTTCACCACGTTCATATCGAGCAGGGCGAACACCGCCAGCCGGAGTTTCTAAAGCTCAACCCCCATGGGCGCATCCCGGTACTGGTTGACCACGCGACGGGCATCACTCTGTTCGAGTCTGCCGCCATCCTGCTCTACCTGGCCGAAAAGACAGCACGGCTATTGCCTGTAGAACCCTCAGAGCGTTGGGCGGCCATTACCTGGCTCATGTTTCATACTTCAAGCATGGGCCCCATCCTGGGCCAGCGCGTGCATTTCGAACTGTTTGATCAACCTGCGAACCCCACCGCCATCGCCCGCATGCGACAACTGACGGAATCGACGTTCGCGACACTCGATCAACATCTGTCCAACCAGCTATGGCTGGCGGGTGCGCAATACTCGATTGCCGATATCGCGACCTTCGGTTGGATGCATATCGCCCGCATCATCGACTTTGACTTCAGCCGGTTTCGCCACTTGAGCGCATGGTACGAGCGAATTGCCCTGCGCCCGGCCGTGCAACGAGGCATTGCGCTTCCCCAGCCCGCGACGGGCGCCTGACACTACACACCAAGGAACCGGTAATGAACCAGATTGCGATACCCCCGGCCCAGGCCTTGACCTGCGGCGCGGATGCGACGGCTTTTGCTCATCACCCCGGCTACCGCCGGATGTTTGAGCAGGATCAACTGACCCTGGGCATTTTCTTGCCCCTGCGGTTCTACGAAGGCGATATGTCGGTCCTGGCCGGCCAGGCTGATCTGGTCAGTGAACTCGACCGGCTGGGCTTCGCCGCCACGTGGGTACGCGATGTGCCTTTGTACGACCCTTCTTTTGGCGACGCGGGCCAGGTGTTCGACCCCTTCACCTACCTCGCCTACCTCGCCGCACGCACCAAGCAGATTGCGCTGGTGACGGGCAGTGCGATCTTCACCTTGCGTCACCCAATCGACCTGGCCAAGGCCGCGGCCACCCTCGACCAACTGTCTGGCGGGCGCCTGGTAATGGGTATCGCCTCCGGTGACCGGCCGATAGAATTTCCGGCCTACGGTCTCGAACATGGCGAACGCGGGGAGCGTTTTGCCCACTCGGTGGATTACTTCCGGCAATTGCTGCAGGCAAGACCCACAGCGATCCAGTCGGCACTGGGCAGTCTGAGCGACGCTCAGTTGCTGCCAAAACCGGTGACTGGCCGCATACCGTTGATCGTGACAGGGCGCTCGCAACAAAGCATGCAGTGGCTGGGTACTCAAGCTGATGGCTGGCTGACCTATCCTGATTCCACCCAGGACCGCAGGGGCCCACAACGCCTGGCGGAAAGAATTCGCACCTGGCGCTCGAGCATTCCAGGGGGTGGGTTCCGCCCGCACATGACCAACGAATGGATCGATCTGGCAGAGGACCCCAACTTTCCGCGCACTCCTCTGCGCGGCGGTTATGTACTCAAGACTGGACGCAATGGGCTCATTGATCTGCTGGGGGAATGGCGCGAAGCGGGAGTCAACCACGCGGCCTTGGGGATTCAGATGGCACAGCGCCCGGCAGCCGACATTATTCAGGAACTGGCGCAGGACGTACTGCCACTGTTCCCCTCGCGCACAGGTCCTGCGCCCTACCCTCAGCACTGGTAAGTCACCATGCCCTTTGCAGAACCTCGCTTGCTCAGGGGCTATGTCGATAGCCATCTGGGCAGGATCAACCTGTTGATCGACCCCGATGGGGCCCTAAAAAGACTGGACTTCAGCCTCCCTGGCCTCGTCGATGCCCGACCTGAATACCGCGACGTCCCCTTGGATCAGGAGGCAACTGCTGACATTCGCCAGCAATTGAGCGAGTACCTCAAGGGTATCCGCCGGGAATTTGATGTCGTTCTGGCGCCTACCGGCAGTGCGTTTCTCAAGGAGGCCTGGGCGCTGCTCAGGGGCATACCTTACGCCACCACAACCACCTACGGCGAGTTGGCCAAGGCAATGACCAAGCCCTCGTCGGCACGGGCAATCGGCATGGCCAACGCGGTTAATCCCATCTCCATCATAGTGCCCTGCCACCGGGTCATCGCCGCCACGGGCCAGCTCACCGGCTACAGCGGTGGGCTGGACAAAAAACGCGGCTTGCTGATGCTTGAGGCCAGGTTTGCGGGCGCGGATGCCTATGACCTACAGCCCTAGCGAACCCCCTGCGATCCTTAACCCTGCGCCATAAATTGTGGCGCAGTGCTGTCGGCCACTAACACTTTGACCAGGGCTGCACCGTCCATGGGCTTGTGGAACAGATAGCCCTGCGCAGAATCAATACCCAACTGCGTAAGGTGTTTTCTCTGCTTATCGGTCTCGACGCCTTCGGCAACGATCTCCAGATTCAAAGAGCTGGCCAGCGAAACGATAGATTCAATAATCCGGCTTTCCTTGAAACCTGACGACCGCGCTACAAACCCGGCATCCAGTTTGATCTGATGGAACGGTAATTGAGCCAGACGGGTAATGGACGAAAATCCGCTTCCGAAGTCATCCAGCGACAAGCTGACACCGCTTCTGATCAGGGTTGTAATATTTTCGATACTCGCCATATCAAGGGGCAGCGTCTGTTTTTCGGTTATTTCCAGAGTAATAAAACGTACGGGAAGCCCTGCCTTGCGGACTTTCTTTATCAAGTGTTGGGCAAAGCCCTCAATCAGTAATTGCGACGCTTCGATATTGTACGAAAACACCAGCGACTCACCGATGGAATACAAATACTTATGCAGTTTTAAACCTTGCTCCAACAAGCACTCAAACAGTTGATCATGAAGTTGATCCTGCTCAACTACATCCAAAAACAACGAAGGCAACAACAGGCCTTTTTCCGGATGTTGCCAGCGGGCCAATACTTCAACACCGAGCATTCTGTTGGTTTTCAAGCATATTTTTGGCTGGAAATAGGGAACCATATGTTGTGCCTCCAGCGCCTGTACCACCGCACTCCCGCCCAGATCGCCGGTGCTTTCAGACGGGACATGCACCGGGCGCATGTGGCTTGAACGAGAGTGATCATTGACGCATCTTTTCACGGTTGCCACCTTGAGGAGCAAGCTGTTGAACGGTGCCTGCTCCAGGCTGGCGCTATAACCACCGGCGTTATATTTGCGCGCCTTGGCAAGAAAACTGGAGATGCCCCATCTGACGCCGGGTTCGAGCTCATCGCTCTTGAGGATTGAAAAAAAGCCACTGGTTTCACAGAGCATTCTGAAAAATGAAATTTCATCATGTGAACCGAAAGAGTCACAAATCACCAGATCAACCGTTAATGTCGACAGGTCCAGTGAATGCTGTTCACCCGCGCCGGATATAACATGAGTATGGTTTACTCCCGTCATTCTTAAGCGTTCAAGAATATGTTTGACTCTGGCGCCAATAGAGCAAAACACAATTACATCAAGAGAACGCATACATCCGGACCTCGGGTTAAAAATCATGGTGGGACACCCTAGCAAATAAGCGACCAGGAATTTTCTTGCAAGAATGCTGAATTTTCTTGAACTGACCTGCATCGGTTATGCAGCCCTGATATTTCACCCTACCTCGCAAGAGCACCGAGTAGCTGCTGCGCGTACCCAGCGGATGGCGGCTGACTCGAAAGCGGTCCGCCAGACAAAACCACCAACAGGGTTGTTGACTGGCAAAAGATCTAAACATTTAATTGATAATTCAACATTTCGTTGATATTTTTGACGCCTACGACAAATCACTTGAAGGCGTCCATGAAGCTTTCTGAAGCATTACCAGCCGAGCGAAAGCTGATTCTTGACGTGCTTCACAGCACCCTGAAAATGCTCAGCAATGCGGTTGGTCATCACATTGAAATCGTGTTGCATGACTTGACGAACCCGGAGCGATCCATCCTTGCCATCGCCAATGGCCATGTCACTGGGCGCAAAGTGGGCGGCTCAGTGCTGGGCGGCCCAAGCCAGGACTTAGGGGTCACGGCTGTCAGGCGTGCGATGGAAAATCGCTCAAGCGCTGAGCCCATAGTGGTGGAAAATTACCCGACACTCGCGCCTGATGGTCGCCCGCTACGCAGTTCCACCGTGGTGTATCGCGATAGCAGCGGGCAGCCTTTCGCCAGTCTGTGTATCAATGCGGATTTGAGCGGGGTTGCTGCCGCACACACCATTCTCGGAGGGCTTCTGGGGCTGGAGCGCGCGCCCAGGTCACTCGTTGATGAACCGAGAGATATGGAGCAATTGATGGCGCAAATCATCCAGGGAGCATGCCCCGGCGGGGTCGTAGGGATGAGAAAACCTCAAAAACTTGAAGCTGTACGGCAAATGCAGGATCGCGGGATTTTCATCGTCAAAGGCGGTATTGAAAAAGCTGCTTCCGCGCTCGGCGTGACCCGATACACCATCTACAACTATCTGGAACAGATCCGGGTTTCAGAAAACGCTGACGAGCAGGAATGATCAAAATGCAACTCGATATTTTCCAGGTGGACGCTTTTTCCTCTGAGGTTTTCGGCGGCAACCCGGCTGCGATTTGCCCGCTGCAGGCCTGGTTGCCTGATGCGACGCTGCAACACATCGCAGCAGAGAACAACCTGTCCGAGACTGCGTATGTAGTGCGTAACGGTGAGGTGTTCGAGTTACGCTGGTTTACTCCCACGGTGGAAGTCGACTTGTGTGGTCACGCTACCCTGGCAGCAGCTTGGGTGCTGTTCGAACAGCTTGGTGAAAGCCGCGACATACTGCGTTTTTCCACTCGCAGCGGTGAATTGCGTGTGCGGCGCGAAAACGGCTGCCTGGCGATGGACTTCCCTGCCAAGCAGCCTGAAGCCGTAGCTGTCCCGCCAGGCCTTTTGCAAGCCTTGGGCCTGGATCGGATCGATGCACTTTATCGCACAGATGATTACATCGTGGTGGTGGAGGATGCCGCCATCATCGCTGGCCTCAATCCCGACTTCGTTGCACTGGCCTCGTTCGACGTGCGTGGTGTCGCGGTTACCGCGCCGAGTCGTGACTTCGATTTTGTCTCTCGCTGGTTCGGACCTCGAGTGGGGGTAAATGAAGACCCGGTTACCGGCTCGGCCCACACTTCCCTCGCGCCGTACTGGGCCAAGCGTTTGGGCAAGCGTAGCCTGAGTGCCGAGCAAGGTGGGGCGCGCAAGGGCCAACTGCACTGCGAAGTCTTGGACAATGACCGGGTCATTATCAGCGGCTACGGCTCGCTGTACCTGCGCGGCACCCTCTTCATCTGATATTCAAGAACTGCTTCGGGTTACGGCAATCCATCAATTGCTGTTTTCCAGCCCCTTCAATATGTGTTGCAGGCGTACTTTCAGGCTTTCACTGCCACGCTGCATCGGTGCTCGCAATTCGTCACAGATCAAGCCTTCAATGGCCAGGGCGGATTTCACCGGAGCAGGATTTGGCTCCATGAACAGGCTATGAATCAATGGCACTAGCTGGAAGAAGGTTGCGCGGCCAGCGGCTAGCTGGTTGTCGCGGATCTGTTGATACAGCGCCACGAAGAGCTCGGGATGAACATGTGCCGAGGCAGCAATTGCGCCCGTTGCTCCGAGGCACAATGCACTGAAAATCTGGTTGTCTTCGCCACACAGGACATCAACGTTGCCACTGCCCAGCAATGCCAGCGTGTTGGCCTGGTTGCCACCGCAATCCTTGACCGCAACGACCCGTTCATGGGCAACAACGTTTAGCAAAGTGGCTTGTTCGAAGACCACGCCGGTACGGTAAGGAATGTCATAGACAATGATGGGAACGCTGGAGGCATCGGCGACCGTATTGAAAAAAGCTTCGAGCCCCGCCTGAGATGGGCGGATGTAATACGGTGGCGGAACCAGCAAACCGGCCACAGGGCGCTTGAGAATTTCGCTCTGAAATTGCAGCAGCTCAGTCAAATTGTTGCCCGCCAGGCCCATGACAACCCTCTGCGCCGGCACCAGCTCCAGCACCGCATCAAGCACCGCCAGTTGCTCATGCTTGCTCAGTGCTGCTGCTTCGGCCGTGGTGCCGCACACCACAATGCCGTCGATCCCACCTTCCAGCAGATGACTGACCAGACGCTGCAACCCGACAAAGTCGATAGCACTATTGTGGAATGGTGTAACGAGTGGAACCCAGATGCCTTGAAACGATGACATGTACCTTCTCCTTAGGGTAGACCGATTACGTCACCGTCAGAAGCGCAGAAAGGAGGTAAGCAAGGGAGGGAGTCCGTAGCGCTCATGTCCTGTCAGCCCATCTGACGGGACAGCGCGCCCCGGTCAAATGAGCGACTGTTTCTTCGATTTGGAGGCGCAGCGGGCACGACCTGTCGCTTCAGCATTTAAGCCGACAGCACACAGCAACAGGTCAGTGATTAGCAACATCCGAGGTTCGCCTTGAATCAATTGCCTCTTTTTTTAAAGGCTTACAGCCCATATGTCAACCGGAGAAGTATTCCTGGGTTGTGAACGAGCGAGAGTTGGACGATTGAAGATCTCGAAACCCAATCAAGTTTTATGCGCCGATCAGAGCGGGCCTTGACCCGCTCTGATGGAAAACCAAAGAGACTCAGTCGTCTCTATCGTCGCGATCGCGATTGTGGTCATAACGTCGATCATTATTGTCGCGACGATCGTACCTTTGATCATAACCACGACCGTCATTCCCCCGGTCGTATCCACGACCGGAATCATACCCCCGGTCACGATCTCGACCATGCCCGCCGCCCTCGTCCCAGATTGGCACGCAGCCTCCCAGCAGAAGAGAACCTGTAAAGGCCAAGATCATTATGGCTGTGCGTTTCATGTGGGTGTCCTGAAAGTAATGGGCATAAATAAGACTGCAAAACCGTTAATTAATTCCGCGCAGAGGTGCGTTTTAGGGGCGTAAAAACTGATGTAAGCCGCTGGTTTCAGTAAACCATCATCGGCGTCGTTTTAGAGCCAAAATGTTCAACCTGCACGATCAAGTTCTCACTCGAGGCCAGTAGTACATAAATACAAATCTCCCAATCTATACGCCGATGGACTACAGGCGGATAGGAATCCGGCGATAGACGCTGGTTCGGACAAATCTTCTTACTAAATGGCCGCCGTCAGGTCGGTCCATAAAAACAAGAAGAGGTGTCAGTCATGAGCGAATCTATCGCTGTCAGTGCGGTACGCGTTGCGGTGGTGCAATTTGATCCGCAAACAGGAACTCACAACAGCCAGAACAACCTGCAAAACAGTCTGGATCTGGCTCTGCAAGCGTTCGAGAACGGAGCGAATCTCATTGTGCTGCCGGAGCTGGCCAACACCGGATATGTGTTTAGCAGTCGCAAGGATGCCTTTAACCACGCAGAAACCATTCCTGATGGCCCAAGTGTTCAGGCCTGGACCCGTTTTGCCCAAGAGCATCAGGTGTATCTGGTTGCAGGCATGGTCGAGCAGGACGATATGCGTTTGTTTGACACGGCTGTATTGCTGGGGCCAGACGGGTTTATCGGCAAATACCGTAAAGCGCATCTATGGAACAAGGAAAAGCTCTGGTTCACCCCCGGCGATCTCGGGTTCCCGGTGTTTGAAACCCCGATCGGGCGAATCGGCCTGCTGATTTGCTGGGACATCTGGTTTCCTGAAGTCCCCCGTCTGTTGTGCCAGCAAGGGGCTGACATCATTTGCAGCCTGAACAACTGGGTATGGACACCACCGCCACTGTTCGACGACTCCGGCAAGTGCATGGCCTCATACCTGACGATGACCGCCGCCCACGTCAACAACGTGTTTATAGCTGCTGCCAATCGCATTGGTGAGGAGCCGGATGCACGTTATCTGGGTTGTTCGCTGATTGCCGGAACCAATGGCTGGCCCATCGGTGAAGTGGCGCCAGCTGACGAGCAAACCATTCTTTATGCCGACATCGATTTGTCGGCTGCTCGCAGCGCACCCGTATGGAACAACTTGAACGACCTGCTCCGTGACCGCCGCACGGATCTGTATGACGAAATGCTCGGCTATGACCATCACCTTCGCTTGCCTCGCTGATCGGGTGGTCACCATGGAATCCCTATCCGAAAGAAAAACCTCAGTGGCTGCGGTCAGACTTCTGATCCTGCTTTTTAGCGCCGTGGCGATTATTGGTGTAGTCACAGCTTGGGTGGCCGTGGACTACAACTCCACAGACCCAGCTTACTGGCCCGCCTACAGCGACATGATAACCAGCATGCCCTCTGCCCTGGCGTGGTTACGCTGGGTGTTGGGTGACATCAGCGAAGTAGCGTTCTACAAACATGAACTCTCCTCTCTGGGCTTGTTGCTTGGCGGTGCGCTGGGATACTGGGCCAGCCGCTACGCTCAGGCGTGGCAAGGGTTCAGCATCAGCTATGGCACGGGGCTGTGGCCCTGGCTGGTGACCAGTTCTCTGTTGGGCCTGTTGTTGAGCAATGCACTCTGGGGCTGGACCCTGACGGCTGGCACCTGGCAACCCACCTTCGCCGCTTTCGTGTCATTGCCCGCGGCTATGGTGTTGCTCTTTGGAGGTGGCTGGAAAGTCACGATCAATGGGGCAATCCTCGGCGCCCTCCTCGTCACGCCATCCTGTCTGCTGATCGTTAACTTCGTGTGCCTGCCCTTGGGTTTGCCAGCGGTGATAGGCAATGTTCTGGGAATGGCATCGGGCAGCGTGGTGGCCTTTTTGCTGTGCCGGACTTGGCCAATACTGGTGACTGCCAAACACGGGCAAACAGCTACAAACCCGCCGCCAGTGTCAGTAAAAGCACCGAATTATGGGGTGATCTGGACGTTGCGGCGCGTACTGGCTGACTTCT
The DNA here is from genome assembly GCF_025426255.1 of Pseudomonas fragi. Lineage (GTDB taxonomy): Bacteria > Pseudomonadota > Gammaproteobacteria > Pseudomonadales > Pseudomonadaceae > Aquipseudomonas > Aquipseudomonas kulmbachensis. Next base: position 2,818,441 of record NZ_CP104861.1, read on the forward strand.
CGGAAGCTCCGTTCTACGGCAACGAATGGGCAAGCCTGGGCATGCTCGCCGGGGTATTACTGGCCTGTGCGTTGAACCCGCTAAGCCCTGCTTATGGTTCTGGCCTGCTGTTACACATGGTCGCGGCGCAAGCATTGACCTCACTGGTGGGCGTCATTGTGTGGCGCCAGCAATGGCAGCAACGCGGTTGGTATCCCACTTATGTGCCACTGGTTTCAGTCGTGCCTGCTGCAGTGCTGACCTACGGCGGCAGCTTTACCGTCATCATCGCCAGTGCAGTGCTGGGCGCCTTGATCGCACCGCCACTGGCCTGTGCCATTGCTCAACGGTTGCCCAACTACCTGCATCCCTTTATTGGCAATGTGTTGTCGATGGCGATCAGTACCTTGCTGATCCTGCCTGTAATCGGAGCTCTGGCCGTTGATTAGTTTTTAGAATGAAAGAATTGGACACGCTGGTCTGAAAAGACGAACCCTGCCAACTGGTAGTGGTCGGAAAGTCATGGCATCAAAAATGCCACCCGATTTCTGCAATCAGCATTGGAGATTTTGTTATGGCGACCCTGACAATCGAAGGTTGGTGTGAAAACAGTGGCGATCACAAACCTGCTGCAATAGGAGACATTCACTTTAACGTTGATGGCCCACTCCACTTGCGTCTGGAGCAAGCTGAAGAGCGTCTGCAGAAGACCCAGGAGCACGAAGCCATGGTCGATGTCGACATGAGCACCATGGACTTGATCATGCCTGAGGGGTACGGCCCCTTGTCCGACTGCCAGATGCGGGTCTACTTGCACCACGAACGCGGTCAGTTCCATTTGGTCGGGCATCGTGCGAGCGATGGCAACTTGATCTATTCCAATGCGGTCTTGATTGATCAGTTGCTGTAAAAGCAGCCGTATGACCGCATACGTGGGAGCGAGCCTGCTCGCGAAGGCCTCAAGAGCGTCGCGATCAGCCAGTAAATACGCGCTGTCGCGAGCAGGCTCGCTCCCACTGCAATACCGCTCGTTTAAGCACTTGCAACAGCTGTGGCGCTCCTGATATCGCCTTACTTCTGACTCAGGGCAGCTATCGATACGCCGGATGCGACGAAAGTCAGTCCTGCGCCTACATTCAGACCATTAACCAGTCGAGGCCGCGGGCGTAACCACTGGGTCAGGACTGTGGCAAATACGCCCATAAGCGAGAAGCCAATGGCCGTAAGCAATGCGAACCAGGCACCGTACACCAGCATTTGCGTGCTCACCGACCCGCGTAGCGGATCAACGAACTGAGGGATAAATGCCAGTACAAACAACCCCGGCTTCGGGTTGAGCGCCGCCGAGAGAAAACCGGTGAAAAATATACTGGTCAGTGGTTGTTTGGCCGCAGGTTGGAAACTGATAAGGCTACGTGAGCGCAGTACCTTGATGCCAAGCCAGAGCAGATAACCGGCGCCAATCAGCTTGACGATCCAGAACGCCACAACGGACGTTTGCATAAGCAGCGTCAGCCCCAACGAAGCGGTCGCCACATGGAACAGAATACCTGCGCCAGATGCCATTCCTGACACCAGCGCCGCTAGCCTGCCTTGGCTCAGACCGCGGCCTACAGCGAGCAGATTGTCCGGCCCTGGAGCAATCACCAAGAGCAAACAGGCTGCGGAGTAAGCAAGCCAGATATCGATTGGAAACACGCTATTACTCCCGAAGTGTCATTGAGCCATCCATTTTTTAAGCAATATAAATACTGCCTTGCCCACCTGTAAACTGGCTTATGCGCCTATTACGGGGAGTTCCTCCAGGTCGCAACTCTCGTCAGTTTGCAGGCAGAGGGCCTCTTGCAGCACCTGCTCCAGGATGGCAAAAAAACATTTTATATGGGCCTGCTTCAATGCCTGAGGCCGGGTCACCAAATAAACTTCCAGGTCCGGAAGTTCAATTTCGTGGAACAATTCGACCAGGTCCTTCGCCAGAAGACGAGGCAATACACCCACCCCCAAACCCCGTTTCACTGATTCGAGCTGCACGGCGAACGAGTTCACGCTCAATTGCGTACGGTCAAGACCGGCGGCCTTTGCGGCACGCATTTGCGGCAACATGTCGAGCGGAGGCAGCAAGGCTACATTGACTGCTGTGGCCACAGTTACCCCTGGAAATCGCCTCAGGTAACCGGCATCAGCGAATACACCGTAGGTGAACCTACCAATGGGTCGATAAATCAACGAGGGTTCGCCCAGATGCATGGTGCGCACCGCTATATCGGCCACACCGCGGACGATTTTCTGAAAGTCGGCGGTGACCAGCAGCTCCACCGAGCAGCGCGGGTGCAGAGCAGTGAAGCGACTCACAGCCTCCAGTACCCCGGAAGTAAACCCCTCCCCGGCACTGACCAGCACATTGCCCGACAGCTCGGTGTGCAAGCCAGTCATGTCAGCCGCGGTTTGACGCCTGAGGCCCGCTTCAGCAGCCATCGCAACGTCCACAAGGGATTGGCCCCGTGAAGTCAACCGGCATCCTTCAACGCCGCGCTCGACCAGTGGCTCGCCCAGCGCTACCTCCAGTTGAGTCAGCCTGCGGGATACCGTAGACGCCGCAATGCCCAGTAACTGCCCGGCCTGAAGAAAGCTGCCACGCCGCGAGACCGCCAGCAGCAGTCGTAGATCGTCCCAATTTGCTTGCAACGCCATGCGTCATATCCTCCCTGGTCTGCATATGTGCAAAACCATTATGCAGTAGTCGCTATTTTTCAGAAGCGCTCTGAACGGTATATCTAACGACCTTCGAAACCACTGGAATGGATTGTATGACAACCGCCCCCAAGGACTATGTGCAACACGCCGCGTGCAACGTATTCGTGACTGGCGCGACCGGCTTGCTGGGCAATAACCTGGTGCGGGAATTGCTCGCTCGTGGCTATAGCGTCAAAGCCCTGGTCCGCTCCAGAGCCAAGGGTGAACAGCAGTTCAACGACCTGCCGGATGTGCAACTGGTCATTGGCGATATGGCCGATGTCGGTGCATTTGCAGCATCACTGCAAGGCTGCGATACGGTGTTTCACACGGCGGCGTTTTTTCGCGATAACTACAAGGGCGGCAGTCACTGGAAGGACCTCGAAAAGATCAATGTCGCCGGTACTCGAGACCTGATTGAGCACGCCTACCGTGCAGGCATACGGCGGTTTGTTCATACATCATCGATTGCGGTGCTCAACGGCGAACCTGGCTCGTCCATCGATGAGACATGCCTGCGGGCCGAGGCCGACGCCGATGACTACTACCGCAGCAAGATTCTCGCCGACCAGGTGGTGCTGTCGTTCCTCGAAGACCATCCCCAGATGCATGCCTGCATGGTCCTGCCCGGCTGGATGTGGGGGCCTGGCGATATTGGCCCAACGTCCTCGGGACAGTTGGTCAACGATGTGGTGAACGGCAAGTTGCCCGGGCTGGTGCCCGGCAGTTTCTCTGTGGTGGATGCCCGTGATGTGGCAGTAGCGCTGATCGCTGCCGCAAGGCATGGACGCCGAGGCGAGCGCTATCTCGCGGCGGGCCGGCATATGACGATGCGTCAGTTGATACCTGTTCTGGGACGTATTGCAGGGGTCAAGACACCCACACGCCAACTGCCTTTGCCCTTTCTGTACACGCTGGCGGCGGTGCAGGAGATCTATGCGCGCCTGACCGGCAAGCCCATTCTGTTGAGCATGGCAACCCTGCGTTTGATGGTACGAGAGGAGCACCGTACCCATTTCAATCAGCAAAAAAGTGCACAAGAACTTGGCCTGAGTTTCCGGGCGCTGGATCTGACCATCATGGACACCGTGGCCTGGTACCGTGATCACGGCTGGTTTGAAGGCCTCAGGGCGCCTACCTCAAAGAGAAAAGCCTCATCCGTCACCGCCGACAACTAACGGTCAAACACGGGATTATTAGCTAACCCCAAAGCCGATAGTCTGGGGGCTATTGGCAGTTCTGCGTCGACACTTGGATGTATTATCAAAACCGCATTTCTTGTATATCCACTGCACTTGGCACAAGGACGTCAATACACTGTGAACAGGAAAATAATCCTGATGCGACATGGCCAGCCTCAGCTAGGCGAGGTCGGCAAATTGTCAGCACTCGACATGAAAGACTGGATTGAACACTACAACCAGTCGCACATTACCCACCAACCCGTTCCGGAGGCCAGCCTGCAACTCGCGGCAACCGCCACGGTAATCGTCTCGAGCAGCGCCCCCCGCGCGCTGACCTCCGTCCGGGCGCTCGGTTTAGAGCCCACCCTCGTCGACGCAATATTTTGTGAAGCGCAGTTGCCGTATGGTCGCTGGAAACGGCCACGGCTATCGCCGTTTACCTGGGCATTTATCCTGCGCATTCTATGGTTATGCGGTTACTCACCGGGCGTCGAATCTGCCACCACTACGCGGACCCGTGCCTGCACGGCGGCTCAGCGACTGCAATCCATAGCTGACGAAGGAACGGTTCTGCTACTCGGTCACGGGGTGATGAATCGATTGATCGCCAAACAACTGGAGGCCGATGGATGGTCTCGCGAAAAACGCAGTAGCAGCCGGTACTGGAGTGCGCAGGTGTATCACTACAAAGGTGTTTGAGGGGTATCCACGGGGCGCAGGCATAAGTAACCATCCCCGTCTGCTACAGTCCGCCCCACTGGATCTCAATCACTTTTGTTGAAGAGATCCATAAACCCTGTATTTCAAGCCGGGTGATCTGGCGCCGAAGAAGTTCTGACAATGCCCAAGAAGCAAGCCGTAGTGAGCCCGACAGCAACTGCTGCAGACATCGAAAAATCCATCCAGGCCCTCAACAAGATGGCCGAACGCCTTTGGGGAGAAGGTCGAGAGGCCGAAGCAAAAGCCCTTATCGATGCCCTGGATGCTTTAAATCGGGCGCTGGACCGGATCAGGATTGGCGAAATTGGTCGGACCGCCACACTTCACTGACGAGTGCTATGGTTTGGGGGCGACATCACGCCCAGCCTTTAAGCAATAACGTGGCGCGCACCAACGTTGTCGGATACAGACCTCTAACAAAAATAATCGAGTGTCGTGAGCCGCCATGAACATTCTCTACGATGAACGCGTCGACGGCATTTTGCCTGACGTCGATAAAGCCGTACTGCTGCAAACCTTGCAAGCACGCTTGCCGGATCTTGAAGTCCTGCATCAGCGTGAAGAACTCAAGCCTTACGAGTGCGACGGGCTGTCTGCGTATCGCACTACCCCCTTGCTGGTGGTGTTGCCACGCTATCTCAACGAGGTGCAAGGGGTGCTGCGCATCTGCCATGAGTTGCGTGTGCCGGTCGTTGCGCGCGGGGCCGGTACTGGTTTGTCCGGTGGCGCATTACCACTGGAAAAAGGCGTGTTGCTGGTAATGGCCCGCTTTAACAATATCCTCCACATCGATCCCGCCGCCCGCACTGCACGGGTTCAACCGGGGGTGCGCAACCTGGCGATTTCTCAGGCGGCGGCGCCGTTTGGCCTTTACTACGCGCCCGACCCTTCCTCGCAAATCGCCTGTTCTATCGGCGGCAACGTCGCAGAAAACGCCGGTGGCGTGCATTGCCTGAAATATGGCTTAACCGTACATAACCTGCTCAAGGTCGAAATTTTAACCGTCGATGGCGAACACCTGACGCTGGGGTCCGAAGCCCTGGACTCGCCCGGTTTCGATCTATTGGCGCTGTTTACCGGCTCCGAAGGCATGCTCGGGGTGATCACCGAAGTGACGGTCAAACTGCTGCCCAAACCGCAGACCGCCAAGGTGCTGCTGGCAGCGTTCGATAGTGTCGAGAAAGCAGGCCGGGCCGTGGGTGACATCATCGCCGCAGGTATCATCCCCGGCGGCCTGGAAATGATGGACAACCTGGCCATTCGTGCCGCCGAAGACTTTATCCATGCAGGCTACCCTGTCGACGCCGAGGCCATTTTACTGTGCGAACTCGATGGCGTTGAGGCCGATGTCCACGACGACTGCAACCTTGTGCGCCAGGTGCTGGAACAGGCCGGAGCCACCGAGGTGCGTCAGGCCAGGGACGAGGCTGAACGGGTGCGATTCTGGGCCGGGCGCAAAAATGCCTTCCCTGCCGTGGGCCGCCTCTCGCCGGACTACTACTGCATGGACGGCACCATACCGCGCCGCGAATTGCCGGGGGTTCTGCAGGCCATTGCCGCGTTGTCGGCCGAGTACGAGCTGCGTGTAGCCAACGTGTTCCACGCCGGTGACGGCAATATGCACCCGCTGATTCTGTTCGATGCCAACCAGCCGGGCGAACTCGATCGCGCCGAAGCCCTGGGCGGCAAGATCCTCGAATTGTGCGTCAAGGTCGGTGGCAGCATTACCGGTGAACACGGTGTGGGCCGCGAAAAAATCAACCAGATGTGCGCGCAGTTCAACAGCGATGAACTGACCCTGTTCCATGCCGTCAAGGCTGCCTTCGACCCAAGTGGCCTGCTTAACCCCGGCAAGAATATTCCGACCCTGCATCGTTGCGCCGAGTTTGGCGCCATGCACGTTCACATGGGCCAGTTGCCTTTTCCCGAGCTGGAGCGTTTCTGATGCGCACCGCACACGATATCGATGACAGCGCCGTGCTGCTGGAGCAGGTCAACCAGGCACTGGCGTACGCCACCCCGCTGCGCATCCAGGGTTCCAACAGCAAGCTGTTCCTGGGCCGCACCGTGGCAGGGGAAATACTCGACACCCGCTCCCATCGCGGCATTGTCAGCTATGACCCGACCGAACTGGTAATCACGGCCCGCTGTGGCACCCCTCTGTCCGAGTTGGCGCACGTGCTCGATGCCGCGCAGCAAATGCTGCCCTGCGAGCCGCCAGCCTTCGGGGATGCTACGGTGGGTGGCATGATTGCCTGCGGGCTGTCGGGGCCACGCCGTCCCTGGTCAGGCTCGGTCAGGGACTACGTCCTCGGGACTCGGGTTATTACCGGGCACGGCAAGCATTTGCGATTTGGCGGCGAGGTCATGAAAAACGTCGCCGGTTACGATCTGTCGCGCTTGATGGCAGGCAGTTACGGCTCGCTTGGGGTGGTGACCGAAGTATCCCTCAAGGTCCTGCCCAAGCCACGCCAATGCCTGAGCATCAGCCTGGAAATAGACGCCGATCGCGCCCTGCTGCGTCTTGCCGAGTGGGGCCAGCAACCACTGCCGATCAGCGCTGCCTGTCATGATGGTCAGCGCCTGCACCTGCGACTCGAGGGCGGCGCAGGCTCGGTGGCCGCGGCCCATGAACGCCTGGGAGGCGAGCTGCTGGATTCTTCGTTCTGGACCGACCTCAACGAACACCAATTGGCTTTCTTCGATGAAGACCAGCCCCTTTGGCGCCTGTCCTTGCCCAACAACACACCCGGCCTGGCCTTGCCCGGCCGACAACTGATCGATTGGGGCGGCGCCCAGCGCTGGCTCAAATCGGATGCCGACGCGGCCTTTGTTCGCAATGTCGTTGCAGAGGTCGGCGGACATGCGACCTGCTACAGCCACGGCCTGATCGACAGCCCGTTCCAGCCGCTACCCGATGCCCTGATGCGCTACCACCGCACCCTCAAGCAACAACTCGATCCACGGGGCATCTTCAACCCCGGGCGCCTGTACGCGGAGCTTTGAGCCATGCAGACCACCTTGAGTGAACAAGCTCGCCAATTGCCCCGCGCCCGAGAGGCCGAAAGTATCCTGCGCAGTTGCGTGCACTGTGGTTTCTGTAACGCCACCTGCCCGACCTACCAGTTGCTCGGTGATGAACTGGATGGGCCGAGGGGGCGTATTTACCTGATCAAGCAGGTGCTCGAAGGCAACCAGGTGACGCAAAAAACCCAACAGCATCTCGACCGCTGCCTGTCGTGTCGCAATTGTGAAACCACCTGCCCTTCCGGCGTCGATTACCACAACTTGCTGGATATCGGCCGGGCGGTGGTCGATGCCCAAGTACCAAGGCCACTCGCACAGCGCCTGCTGCGCGAAGGTTTACGCAGCATCGTGCCCAGAACGGCGCTGTTCAAACGGCTGGTCGGCAGCGCTCAGCTTTTGCGTGCATGGCTACCCGCCCCCTTGCAAGACAAGTTGCCGCGCAACGTGCCCGCAGTGAAACCGAGACCGACCACCCGCCATGCTCGGCAAGTGCTGATGCTCGAAGGCTGCGTACAGCCGAGCCTGTCGCCCAACACCAACGTGGCCGCCGCCAGAGTGCTGGATCGACTGGGGATCAGCGTAACCCCTGCCCGCGAAGCCGGTTGCTGCGGTGCCGTGGACTATCATCTGGACGCCCAGGCGGCTGGCCTTGATCGCGCCCGGCGCAATATCGATGCCTGGTGGCCGGGGATTGAGCAGGGAGCCGAGGCCATCGTGCAAACCGCCAGCGGCTGTGGGGCCTTTATCAAAGACTATGGGCACCTGCTCAGCAGCGACCCGGCTTATGCCAGCAAGGCCGCCAGGGTCAGTGCCCTGGCCAGGGATCTGGCTGAAGTGCTGCGCGATGAGCCACTGGAGCAGCTTGGGTTACACGGCGAGCAACGCCTGGCATTCCACTGCCCCTGCACCTTGCAGCACGCGCAAAAACTCGGGGGCGCGGTTGAAGACATCCTGTCCCGCCTGGGATTCAACCTCACTCCCGTGCCCGACAGCCATCTATGCTGCGGCTCGGCGGGTACTTACTCACTGACCCAACCAGAACTGTCCCGACAGCTGCGCGACCATAAACTCAATGCACTGGAAAGCGGCCACCCCGACGTCATTGTCACGGCCAATATCGGCTGTCAGTCCCATCTCGACAGTGCCGGCAGAACCCCGGTCCGGCACTGGATCGAACTGGTCGAAGCCGCACTGCCCTAGCGGACTATTGGGCTGGCTACGCAGACGAAAACCTTGGTGCAATGAAGGCCAGAGGATTCGGCAAACCACTCATTCAAGAGCGCCTTTGGGCGGGGGCGTATATCCGTATTGCCTATACGCTGGGCGAAGCCGTCGCGAAATCAGGCACTGTTGTGTGTCAGTTAAAATCAGCACTCAGACTTTACGACGGCTGCGCCGCCAAACGCAGCCTCGTTCCTTCGCCAGCCGCTACAGATTTCTCGCCGAGCTCTGAACTGACCATTATTCACAGGAAACCCGCCAAAGCTGATCCACCCGCGTGGTATAGCTCTGGCTCATCAACTCCCTTTTCATCCCCCAGTCCGGATTGCCCGGCACGCTGGCCGCACGCAGCGTGCCTCGGCCCCAGCGGTCATTGATTGCATCCAGCACCGCCATCACCCTTGAAGCTTCTGCCGGCTGATTGACCGCAAACAGATCATCGGAAAACTCACCCGGTTGGCGCAGATCCAGCAATAGCACCTCGGCCTTGCTGTATCTGAAACCGGGTTGAAATACATGCTCCAGCGCATCCACCGCGGCCTTGGTCAGCAGACGCACATCATCGGTCGGGTATGGCAAGGTCACCACCACACCCTTGGCGTACTTCGCCTCGTCCGGGTTGAACATGCCTGTACGAATGCTGACCCGGATCTTTTTACAGTACGACTTCTGCGCCCTCAGTTTTTCCGAGGCGCGCATCATGTAAGTGGCCACGGCCTCCTTGATCGGAGCCAGTTCGGTCAGGCGCTTGCCGAACATGCGACTGCAGCAGATTTCCTGCTTGGGCGGGTCGGGTTCATCCAGCGCCAGGCAAGAGGTACCCGACAGCTCACGGGCAGTCTTTTCGATAACCAGGCTGAATTTTTTGCGCAGCGACCACGGGTCCGCCTTGGCCAGATCCATTGCGGTGCGGATGCCCATACTCTCCAGGTGAGCGGTCATGCGCCGCCCTACTCCCCAGACCTCTGACACGGCGGTATTTCGCAGCACCCAATCTCGCTCATGGTCGCCACAGAGGTTCACCACTCCGCCCGTATGGGCTTGCAACCGTTTGGCAGTGTGATTGGCCAGCTTGGCCAGGGTCTTGGTATGCGCAATACCGACCCCGACCGGAATCCCGGCACATTGCAGGATTCGGCTGCGCAACGCTCGGCCCATGGCGGTGGCATCAGCGATACCGGTCAGGTCGGCAAAGGATTCGTCGATGCTGTAGACCTCGACCGCAGGCAGCATCGACTCAATCAGGCTCATCACCCGCTCGCTCATGTCACCGTACAAGGCATAGTTGGACGAGAACGCCACAATCCCCAACTGTTCGAGTCGGTGCTTGATCTGAAAATACGGCTCGCCCATCTTCACATGGGGCTTGGCATCATAACTGCGGGCGATCACGCAACCGTCGTTGTTGCTCAGCACCACGATGGGCACCTTGGCCAGGTCAGGCCTGAACACACGCTCGCAACTGGCGTAAAAACTGTTGCAGTCAATCAGCGCGAAAACCGGGTCAGGCTTAGTGGCCATGGCTGCGCACGGTGTAAGTGACCACGCCCCAGACTGAAAACTCATCACCCTCGAGTACATAACGATCCGGATATTTCGGGTTCTCGGATTGCAGGATAACGCTCTTGCCGCGCAAACAAAGGCGCTTGCAGACCGGGTCGTTATTCAGCAGCGCCACCACCACATGGCCGTGCCCCGCCTCAATGGCACGGTCCACCACCGCCAGATCCCCTGAAAAAATTCCGCCCCCCTGCATGCTATCGCCGTCGATCCGTACCAGATACACATGAGGCGCGCGGATACCGAGCAACTCGTCGAGCGAGATTTCCTTCTCAATATGATCCGCCGCCGGTGACGGAAACCCGGCCGGAACCTTGAAGGAACAAAGTGGCAAGCGAACGCCATCTTCAGCAATTGGCCCGAGGGAAGTGAAACTCATGACGCACGCCTTACGTTAACTGTATGAACATACAGTTAACTGCGTAGGATCATTCTGGTCAATTTATCTGTCAGAGATTTCGACGAGAGGAGCGTGTGGGCGGCTTACAGCCTCCGGAACGGGTTTGTCGGGAACTGTGTACTGAAGTCACTGGCCAATCGGGTTTCACTTTCGATTTGACCGTAATTGGCTTCAATGGCGTTACGCCCCGCCCACCAGACACCGCCCGTCGACGGGCGAATGGCGAATGGCTGTGACGGAGTAACAGGCCATATCGATTATGTGCTGCGACTTCGGGGCTGGAGCCGGCATAACGTATGAGCCGTTTGCCCCCCTGACACCTATCATTCCGGCCGGTTTCGTGGCTTGAGGGCCCGCTTGCCCTCAAAAGCATCCCGTCCTGGACTGCGCTAACCGAATATCCATACCTTCTTGTCCCAACTAACAAGAAACCCGACCGATACTAGGTTCGTGATTTCTCAAAACGAACATCACCCTCATGTAAGTTTTCCACCACTTTCCAACCTAAGTTTCGATAAAAACCGCTGGCGCGGCTGCCTTCAGCGGTTTCCAGCCAGATTGTCCGGTGCTGCTGAAACAGGAAAGCCTCGGCCTTGGCCATCAGGCTGCGACCCAGGCCGCGCCCCTCGAATTCAGGCAGAACAAAAGCGGCAAATACGCAGCCATCCTCCGCGTCAGCCATGGAAAACCCCACCGGGACCCCATCGACCTCTGCCACCCAGACGCATGGCGAAGCCAAAATTGCCTGCTGTATGGCATCGGGGGTGATGCCCATTTCGGCTAGCTGATCATGGGAGAGATGGTTTTCCCTGACGCTGGTGCGGATATCGAAGATTGCCTTGATATCCGACTGACCGGCGATTCTTATGATCTTATCCATGAGTTCAGGACTCCTTAGCTTCCAGCTTTCGCTTAAGGCGCTTGAGATAGCGGCTGACGATGAGTTTGTGCGCCGGGCCAACCGGCAACATGTAGAGGCGACCGAACGTGTTATGGGTTACGACAGATGAGGTAATCGTGAGCACACGATCGGCTATCGAAACACAGGTCATTACATCCAGATGTCGATCACGCTCGGTCAGAACCAGTATCTGCGGGGCACTGTGCTCAACCACAAAGAAGTCCAGATAATCACCGGTCTGGACTGTCTCTTTGCGGGTGCCGGAAAACCTGCCGATTCGTTTAACACCAAATAACGAGGAAATCGCATCTCTGGTTCGAAAAGCCAGTTGCATCAACAGCCCCTGTTCGGCCGTCATCAGGTTCCAGGCTTCCAATGCGGTGATCTGCACAGGCAGCAGAATCGATCTGCTGTCATGGTAATCAAGTTCCGAGAGTTCACGCAGCGTATGCACAGCACGGCTTCCTTTCATTACATACTCCTTTGCCCTGAACTTTCTTGGATAGGCCGGGACTTGGCATAATTTCGGCATTTGAGACGATGCCGCCGGATACCGTGGCCTACGCTAACAGCCTGGACGATATCGTCAACATCAGCGTCACCTGTAATCGCCACAATACGCCGGTCATCCTGCAATCAGTTGCCCCGCCCGCCCCCGAACGACCAGTCCTCGGCCTTTGTACTGGTAATAACCACCATCACATCCTCCGGGTCGAGGCCCGGCGCACGCTTTAGTTTCTGGGCAAGGTTCTGATAAAAGCGGCGTTTGGTCTCGGTAGAACGTGGGCGACCCGCGGTAATCGCAATCAGCACAAAGTCATGACTACGCGGCCCGCCAAGGTAGCCGGGATCAAAAATCAGCTCGCCCGGTTCATGCTGGTGAATGACTTGAAATCGATCCTCCAGGGGTACTTCAAAGCTTTCTACCAACGCATCGTGCAAGCCCTGAGAAAGCGCCTGCAAATACTCAACGGACTTGCCCCGGTGCAGTGAAATTCGTGCAAATGGCATCTGTCATTACTCCTTTGCCGTGACAAGGCAGCTTGAATAGAACGCCAAATAGGTGATGACATCATCTGGCGAGATAAAAACTATCAAGTCGCAACCATTGCGAATATCAGATTAAATGAAAGCCATTGTTCCAAAATTATGGATGATAAAATGCGCCGCCCAGTCTTCGACCTTGATGTGTTACGCACTTTCGTAACCGGCGTGGAACTCAACAGCTTTGCCAAGGCGGCAGACCGCCTGGGCCGCTCGACCTCTGCCGTTAGCGCACAACTAAAGAAACTTGAGGAGCAGATCGGCACGCCAGTACTGGCCAAATCCGGTCGAGGGCTGATGTTGACGGCAATGGGTGAATCCTTGCTGAGCCATGCCCGTCGGCTGCTTGAACTCAACGACAGCATCTTCCAGACCCTGCATGAAAACCAGACGGCAACGACGGTACGCCTCGGGCTGCAGGAGGACTTTGGCGAGCATTTTCTGAGCGATATTTTGCGCCGGTTTGTCACCACCTACCCGATGGTAAATCTCGAAGTCCGGATCGCGCGCAATGCTGAACTACTGACCCTTATGGACAACGGCGGCCTGGACCTGGCTCTGGCTTGGGACACTGGCTACATTTCCCCTTATGCCACGCGGCTGGGTGCAACGCAGATGCACTGGATCGGTTCGCGTGAGATGCCAGCTCGCATGCCTGGTGACTCGCCATTGCCACTGATTATGTTCGACGCCCCTTGCGTACTGCGCAGCGCTGCAATCCAGGCGCTGGACGAGGCGAAAATCACCTGGCGCATTGCCCTGACCAGTCCTAGCGTGGCAGGCATCTGGGCAGCCGTCGCGGCTGGGCTGGGAGTGACACTGCGCACCCGCATTGGGCTGCCGGGCCATCTCGCCATCATTCCAGGGTTACCTGCGGTACAGACCCTGGGGTATGTGCTTCACGCGGCAACCGAGCAACCCACGCCTGCAGCCAGGTTACTGGCCACGCTGATAAAAGAGAGCCTGCAATCCCCGTAGCCGCTGACGAGATACTTCAAGCGTGGGAGCGAGCCTGCTCGCGAAGAACATCCGCGAGCAGGCTCGCTCCAACTGGGGGCCTGACCTGGAACAGAGTAGCTACAGGAAAAACGCAGGGCAGCGATCAAAATCACATCGGGAGGTGAGTGACAATAACCAGTCCTTCGTCTGCACCTGGAGCACGAAAATAGCTGGTGATTAAATCAAACTCGGCATCTGACGCTGCAAAATCATGCTCGGCGAGCTTGTTGCGAATATGCAGCCGCGAACGGCACACGGCGTCATCCACTTCGAGATAGTGCAAACAGTGCGGCACCCGCGCGGCCTCTGCCAGGCTGCGCAGCCATTCGCGATTGGCGAGCGTATTGGCAGGAAAATCCAGAACCACACTGACACCGGACTCAAGCATGTCGATCACAAGGGGACCCACCACACCCCGAATTCGCTGGGCGTAACGTACGTAATCCGCTACCGAGTTTATCTCGCCGGGATAGAGCGATGAGAGCCACTTGTCTTCGCTCAGCACAATGGCGCAGTGTTCGGTTGCGAGTGCTTTGGCGAGGGTAGATTTACCTGATGCGATCTTGCCGCACATGAGGTGCAGTGTCGGTGAGCTCACGGGAACGCCTCCTGAAGTCGGAGCATGGATGATGCCCAGCGCAGGTTCAAGACGCAATTGAAGGTACGTCCACCCTGACAACAGGGTGGACGCCGGGCATGCAGGCTGGGCTGCTAGTTTTTCTTGCCCAGATTGCCCAGGCCGCCGAGCAGGCCGCCAAGCCCACCCAGACCACCTGTAGTGCCTGTTCCAGCAGAAGTGCCGGTGTTTGCCTGAGCGCCTTGCGAACCGGCGTACCCACCCAGACTGCCGAGCAAGCCACCGCTGCCGCCCAGCCCCAGCAAACCGCCCAGCCCACCGGTGTTTGTACCTGTGGCGGACGCCGGGTTCAGATAGCCGCCGGATTTATCCAGCGCACCACCCAACCCGCCAAGTACACCGCCAACGAGATGGGTGACCGGGTTTTTTCCAGTATCCGCCACTTTGCCACCAAGCCCGCCTACCACGCCGCCAACCTGACTCAGCAGTCCATCCACAGGCGCGCCCAACCCTGTGGTTGTACCCACTTTGCCCGTCACGTTTTCGACCAGTGAAATCACGGGCACTACAACCTTGTCATTCACACCGCCGGTCACCTTGCCCAGTTGACCACTGGTAACGTCGGTAGTCAGCGTATTGCCGAGCATGGTCACTGTGGTGCCGACCTTGTACACCAGCCCGCCGGTGGTGTCGGTGACTTTACCCACCAGCCCCCCTACCAGTGGAACCTGGCTGATCGGCGTCTGGTCAACCAGGCCGCTGACACCCGTGCCGAGTGACGATACACCTTTACCAATATCGCTCACCCCGTTGGTGACACCACCCACGGTGATTCCCAGCGAATTCTTGTCAGTACCCAACGACCCCAGGCCATTGGTCACGCCATCGGTAATGGAGGACACGGCATTGCCGGTATTGACCACCAGACCACCTGCTGCACCGACCACAGGAACGGTGGTCAGCGTAGTGCCCACACTGCTGACCAGCTCACCCACACCGTCCAAGCCGTTACCGACTTCATTGACAACCTGACCTGTAACCAGGGGCGTTTGGCTTGTGACTGGGGTAGTTGGCGAACTGGTCGAGACCGTACTTCTCGACCCCCCGCCGCCACTATGGCAACCCGCAACGCTGGCGGTCATTACCATCAATACTGCTGTGCTCGTTTTCAACCATCGTTGAGTGCTCATGATCAGCTCCCTTGAACCTGTTATGCCTAAGTTCGAAAGCCCCCTGCTCTGACGTCAGCGGTACATTCCATCCGTTCAGACATGACAACCCCATGAGCCTCAACAAACAATTCACCCCTTGGTATTAACACTCTATATAGCGCTACCAATACTCAACTCAAGCATTAACACTCACGTATTAAAAGCTCGAAAAAAACGATTGATTATCACGTTTACAACCGCGTTTATTAATGACCACTGCCCGGTTCCCTACTTAAGTTATAAGCACAATTAATAATTAAACTAAGCATGCCAATCGACCTGCACGATTGCGCCAGCGAAAACTTCGCCCTCACCCCGCAAGCCTTGGGCAGCGACTATCACAGTCGACTGATCGTCTAGAACCTGGTCTGTACGCCCATGCGCAGCGTGCGCCCCGGCGCGGGCATAAAGCTCTGTGCCAGCGGGTCGAGGTAATAGCGGTCGGTCAGGTTTTGCAGCGAAACGTTCAGGTTGGTGTGGTCCTTCCACTTGTAGTTGAGGAACAGATCAAAAAGCGCTACCTCGCGATAGACCAGTTGCGGTGTGGTAGCACCGGTTTGCCATTGCTCGTCGGCCTTGACCGTCGGGCCAGAGGTATAAGTGGCGCGCCCGCCAACCGTCAGCGTCTGGTCAAAGAAGCGCAGCCCCGTGGTCAGGTTCGCCGCGAAGCGTGGTGGGTTTTGGGTGTTGGAGTAAGACCCCATAAAGCTGCCCGGCGTGCAGTTCGGTGTCTTGCTCAAGTCCTGATAGGGGTTGGAACTGGCGCGCAAGCGGGCCGCGAAGGTCGAATCGCAGGTTTGCGTCTTCAAGTAGTAGGTTGACGACAGGTCTGCAAACACCCGGCCCGCGTCGTAGCGCGACTGCAACTCCAGGCCGCTGGTTTTAAAGCTGTCGGTATTACTGAACTGCATCAGACCCATCAGCCCTGGGCTCGGGTCGTAATAACGGGTGATGTAGTTCTTGATGGTGTTGTTGAAATAGGCAACCTTGATTGCCGCCGAGTCGTTATCCACCAGCAGGTTTTTTTGCAGGGTACTGGCGCCGATTTCCCAATTGCTTGCGCGCTCTGGCTTGAGGCTCTTGCCGGGCATGGTCTGCAATACACCTTGGCTGGTTTCGAACAGTGAAGGCATGCGCAGGCCTTGGGTATAGGACGCGTAGAAAAACGTGTCCGGGGCCAGCTCGATATTGAAGCCGACGGCGGGAGCAAAAGCGCCGCCGCTGTCGCTCTGCTTGCCGGAATACTCATACCCGCTGACCACCTCGCCAACCTGGGACGGATAGACCGTCGATTCGGTAGCGCCAAAGTCGTTGTAACGCGTACCCTCGAAGGGGAAGTTGGTGTTATTGAAGACGATACCGTTGTTCAAACGCGGGTCCGTGGCGTCGGTGTATTGGCCGTTCTGGTCCGGGAACCACATCATGTTGCCGTAGCTTTGCGGGCTGAAAACTCGCAGATAGCGCAACTCACGTTCCTGGTACTGCGCCGTTGCGTGAGCAACGTGATCCTTGGTTCGGTAATAGGTGTAACGACCGCCGCCCCACAGCGTCAGGCTGTCGACCGGTTGGTAGTCCAGCTTGCCGTGCAGGCTGAACTCCTGCCTGGAACCATCACGCAAGCTGCGATTGGCGTTGATATCGTGCTGAGTGGTGACCACGCCTTTTTGCGGACGAAGCTCTTCGACCTGAAACGATCCACCCACGTCCAGTTTCAACCCGCCATAGTCCGTGTCGAACTGCGAGATATTGCCCAGGTCGCCACCAATGCGCCGGTCGGCCTGGCGGGTCCAGTTGCGGTCCGAGCGATAGGCCTGCGAAGCCGGTGCCAGCACCGAGGTCAGGTTGCTGGTTTGGGCATCGGTCATCCACAAATTGGCCTTAAGGTCCACCAACGGATTGCCGCTTGGCAGGTAGTTGTAACGAGCGGTCCAGGTATCGATTTTGGTATGGCCCAGCGGATACTGGTAAATGCCCCCGGTGCCGAAACGGAAAATGTCCGACGGCATGATCTCACCTATCCGCCCGTCGTAGCGGCGAAAGCCTAGGTCAAGGGTATGGTCGTCAGCCGGGCGGATCGTGGTTTTGAGCAGGTACGACTCGGTCTCTGCCGACGAATTCAACACCTCTTCGCCGGGGTTGTAGGTGGTGGCTACCGTCATGTCTTCCCGACCATAGCGGTCAAAGGTACGGTAGCGGTCCTGGCCCTTCTTGCCAGCGAAATAGTTGCCTTGATTACGATGGGCATACGCCGCCACCACATCGAAAAATTCGTGGGTATAAGCAAAGGCGGCACTGCCGGATTCTGCTTC
This sequence comes from Pseudomonas fragi, assembly GCF_025426255.1. Classification (GTDB taxonomy): domain Bacteria; phylum Pseudomonadota; class Gammaproteobacteria; order Pseudomonadales; family Pseudomonadaceae; genus Aquipseudomonas; species Aquipseudomonas kulmbachensis. Next base: position 2,836,306 of record NZ_CP104861.1, read on the forward strand.
GGAGCCAAGCAGGCCACCACGGTCCCGGTGCGGTTCCGAGTACAGTGTTTCAGTTGCCGAGTGGCCATCGCGAGAGGCGGGAGCGACGCCGTTGTTCCACATGTCGCCCTTCAGACGCAGGCCAACCGTGTTGCCATCGCGTAAAATGTCATCCACCCCCAGGGTGCGCATTTGTACCGTGCCGCCGATGGCGCTTGATGTCAGGCTCGGGCCCTTGTCGATGGTGATGTCGCTGATCAGATCAGGGTCAATGTAGCTGCGCTGCTGGGTGCCGGCATAACCGCGATAGACATCCAGTGCCTGTTGCGAGCCATCGACCGTTACCGCCACACGGCTTTGCCCCTGAATACCGCGAATATTCACATCCAGGCCACCGCCATTGCGGCTGTCCCCCACCTGCACTCCAGGCTGGCCTTTAAGCACATCGCCCACCGAGATCACGCCAAAGCGCTGCATGTCTTCACCGGAGATATACACGGACGATCGCGGTGCCGAGTAGACTTCCTGGATCGCAGGATCTTCACCTGTGACTTTCTGCACAGGAAGCATAACCGCCCCGCCCCCCTGAAACAGCTCGAAGCCACCGTCAAGCTGACGCTGGTAGCTCAGGCCGGTTCCTGCCAGCAGCCGCGTCAGACCGGCCTCAGTGCTGAAATCTCCCTGCAGCCCCTTGCTGCTCTTGCCCGCTGTCAGCGTCGCACTCCCCGCCATGCTGATTCGCGCCTGCACGCCGAAACGCGAGAGCGCTTGATCCAGCGGGCCGGCATCAATGCTGAAATGCTGGTGCTCATCAGCGGCGAATACAGCTGTGCTGTAAAGCGGTTGCAGGCCCAGAATAAGCAGGCCAAAGGTGCGAACGCATAAAACACTTGCGGGGGAAATCATGCAGGGCTCCTGGAAGTGAAGACCCACCTGTTTCGGTGGGTTATTCCAATAGGCCCCGCCAGTTTTGAAAAACTATCGCGTAGAACAAAAAATAATTTCAGACCGGCACCACAGTGACCCAATAGCGGGTGCGCCGCTCAATACGCACCGGCAACGCATGGGCGACCAATGCCAGCGCAGCATCGGTATCGTCCAGTTCAAAGCTGCCCGTCACGCGCAAGGACGCAACCTGTGCACTGCAGCGCAAAATGCCTGGCCGGTAACGCGACAGTTCGGCCAGCAGAGCATCCAGGCGCATGCGCTCAGCCGGTAGAATGCCCCGTAGCCAGGCCTGGGCCAGAAACGCATCCGAGGGGCTCGCCGGATGGATACCTCCATTGTCTACCCGAGTTTGCCAGCCTTCCCCAAGCAACAATGGCGCCCGGGTATACCGTGAACTGACTTGCACCAGGCCACGCAGCACCGTCACCCGAGTACCCTGCCGATCATGGCGAACCAGCAGATTGGCGCCACGGCTGCGCAGCACGGCGTCGGGTGTGACCAGTTGCAGCTCCACCGATCCTACTTGCGTATCCAGGGCCAGTTCGCCTTCAATCAACTGCACACGCCCACTGTCCGCGTGCAGCTCCACATTTGCCGCGCTGGCAGTGTTCAGCCATAGCAAACTGCCGTCTGCCAGCCGCCAGTGGCGACGCTCACCGGTAGCCGTGCGGTAACTGGCCAGAGCCGAGCGCACATAGGTAGAGTCCGCGCCTTGCCAGGAAATCCCGCCAAACAGGCTGATTGCCAACAAGCACTTGAGTAGCTGCCTACGCCGCTGCGGATCTGCACCGGCAGACTCCAACGCCCTGCGTGCCGTGACATCGGACAAAAGACTGGCCCCCGGTTGCAACAACAGCACCAGGCTGCTGACACGCTGCCAGGCGTGTTCATGCTCGGCGCTCGCCTGGCGCCATTGCTGCAAAGCCAGATGGTCAGCCGCACTCATAAGCCCGGACTGCAGCCGCACAATCCAGTCGATGGCCAGATCACGAACACCGGGATCAACAGAAACGCCGCTCATTCAAAACGGCTCGCATAACAAACACTGAACGCCTTGCCCATGGCCCGCTGCACCTGGGCCACGCTCAGGCTCAACTGCGTGGCAATCTGCGGATAGGTCAAGCCATCGAGCTGGGACAAGAAGAAAATCTGCCGCACCCGGGCAGATAACCCGATCAGTAGCGAATCGAGTTGCAACAGAGTTTCGATCGTCAGGTAGCGTTCTTCGGGAGAAGGCTCCTCGGCTATCGGCCGCGCTGCCAGCGCCTCAAGATAAGCCCGCTCGATTGCCTGGCGACGCCAGCGGTTGATCAGCAGGCCGTTGGCAATCGTCGCCAGGAACGCCATGGGTTGACGCAGTTCCTGCGCATCGTGCTTTGAACGCAGCACGCGGATAAACGTGTCATGAGCCAGGTCCTCGGCATCGGCACTGTGCCCCAATCGCCTGTGCAACCAGCCCCGCAGCCAACCATGATGATTCGCGTACAGCTGCTCGACGGGCGAGACGATCCTGTCGTGAGACATGTGATATTCGCTTGATGTTAATGATAATACTTCTCATTTTATTATTTTTAACGGACGGTTGTACAGCGCCGGTAATTACTTATGACGTCCTTTGATATATGCCCCAGGCACAGACCGGAATTGTGATCTTGCATTTAATATATGGATATCCGTATATTTGAATAACCATATATTAAGAGCCCCACCCATGCTCAATCCCGCGGCACTTTTCAAATGCCTGGCCGATGAAACACGCGCCAGGACCACCCTGCTTATCGCCCGCGAGGGGGAGTTATGCGTCTGTGAGCTGGTCTGTGCACTGGATGACAGTCAGCCCAAAATATCCCGCCATCTGGCCCAGCTTCGCGGTTGCGGATTGCTGCTCGACCGTCGTCAGGGGCAGTGGGTGTATTACCGGCTCAACCCTGAATTGCCGGACTGGGTAGGCCGCGTGCTTGAAGTCACCTTGCTGGCCAACGCCGACTGGCTTGAGCAAAACAGCCTGCGCCTCAATGCCATGGGCGACCGCCCACTCAATACTACTGCTTGCTGCTGACCCGGCATCTGTCGAGACTTCTTATGTTCATAGCATTCGCGATTTTTTTACTCACCCTGGTCCTGGTTATCTGGCAACCCAAAGGCCTGGGTGTGGGCTGGAGCGCTTCCTTCGGCGCGGGGCTGGCTCTGATTGCAGGCGTCGTGTCGTTCCATGATATTGCGCTGGTGTGGGCCATTGTCTGGAATGCCACCGCCACATTTATCGCCGTTATCATCATCAGCCTGTTGCTCGACGAGGCGGGGTTTTTTCAGTGGGCAGCACTGCATGTGGCGCGCTGGGCCAAAGGCGACGGCCGTCGGCTGTTCGTGTTTACCGTGTTGCTGGGGGCCGGGGTATCCGCCCTGTTTGCCAATGACGGTGCCGCCCTGATCCTGACCCCCATCGTTATTTCGATACTGCTCGCTTTACGCTTTTCTCCTGCCTCGACCCTGGCCTTTGTCATGGCCGCAGGTTTTATTGCCGATACCGCCAGCTTGCCGCTGGTGGTCTCTAACCTCGTCAATATCGTTTCGGCGGACTATTTCGGCCTGGGCTTCAGTGAATACGCTGCGGTCATGGTGCCGGTCAACCTGGTTGCCGTAGCCGCCACGCTGCTGGTGCTGTACGGGTTTTTCCGGCGTGACATTCCACGGCATTACTCGCTGGAAGACTTGCCCGAGCCACGGGATGCCATTCGTGACCCACTTACCTTCTATGTCGGCTGGGCCGTTTTGCTCTTGTTGCTCACAGGACTGTTCGCGCTGGAGCCGATGGGCATTCCGATCAGTGCCATTGCTGCGGTGTGCGCCGCCCTGCTGTTCGCGGTCGCAGCGCGCGGCCACGTCATTTCCACCCGACGCGTGCTGCGTGAAGCGCCCTGGCAGGTGGTGACGTTCTCGCTGGGCATGTACCTGGTGGTTTACGGGATGAAAAATGCCGGGCTGACCACCTGGCTGACGATGGCCCTCAACTCTATGGCCGAACTCGGTCTCTGGGGGGCAACCTTGGGGACGGGCGTGCTGGCGGCGCTGTTGTCTTCGGTCATGAATAACATGCCTGGGGTGTTGCTTGGCGCGTTGTCGATTCAAGCCAGTGATGCCAGCGGCGTGATCCGCGAGGCCATGATCTACGCCAATGTCATCGGCTCTGACCTGGGCCCCAAAATCACCCCCATCGGTAGCCTGGCCACACTGCTCTGGCTGCATGTTCTGGAGCGCAAGGGGATCCGCATCACTTGGGGTTACTACTGCAAGACCGGATTGATCCTGACCCTGCCAATTTTGCTTGTCACCCTGTCAGCCCTGGCCTTGCGCCTGAGCGTTTAAGAGGAAAGACCATGCGCGTTTTGTTTATGTGTACCGCCAATAGCTGTCGCAGCATCTTGTCTGAAGCCATGTTCAACCATCTTGCACCGCAGGGCTTCCAGGCCATCAGTGCCGGCAGCTTTCCGAAGGGGCAGGTCTTGCCCCGCAGCCTGACTACCTTGCAAGAGGCCGGAATCGATATCGATGGTTTGAGCAGTAAAGGTAATGACGCCTTCCAGAGCAACCCGCCGGATATTGTCATTACCGTCTGCGACAAGGCCGCCGGTGAGGCGTGCCCGGTATATTTCGGGCCCGCGCTCAAAGCCCACTGGGGGTTGGAAGACCCTTCAGAGGTCAAGGGCGACGAGGCAACCGTCGCGGCCGCCTTTCACGCCACCCTGGCGCACATCGAAACGCGCTGCCGGGCGTTCCTCGCCCTGCCCTTTGCCCAACTTGAGCCCGCGGCACTAAAGCGCGAACTCGACCGCATCAGCACCCTGTAACGGTAAATTCCGGCAATTCACAGATGCCTGAATACTGCTGCCGCGATGACCCCTGCCGCAATCGCGGGCAGAGGTTTCTTGAGCAGCAGCATTACCACTGCCGTGGTCAGCAAGGCCAGCCGTGCGCCGTTATCACCGTTAAGCGCCAAGGGCGCCAGGAGTGCGACCAGTACTGAGCCAGACATGGCGCTGATAAACTGCTGCACCCGGTAGTTGATGGGCACGAAGGACATGACGAAGACGCCCCCCAGGCGCGTGACCAGAGTCACCACGGCCATGATCAGGATGATGATAAATGCGCCGTAGCCCGCGCTATCAATGCTCATTTCTTCTTCTCCATCCAGACCGCACCCAGCACACCACCGGCCAATGCGCCGACTACTACATGGCTATTTTCCGGCAAATACCGGTGTGCCAGCAGTGATGAGGCGGCTGCCACGCACCAGATAATCAGCATGCGCAGGTTCTTTTGCCCGCCGATCACCATCGCCAGCAGAAAGCAGCCCATCACCATGTCCAGCCCAAGACTTACCGGGTCCTGGATTTCGCTGCCGAAATACACGCCCAGCCAACTGCCCAGTACCCAGGCCGCCCACAGGGCAATGCCGCCGCCCAAAATCAGGCCAACACCTGATTTGCCGCTGTTGAACGATTGCATCGACATCGCCCAGTTGGCATCCGAGATCACCATCATCACCCCGTAGCGCTTGGCAGCGGGAAGCTCGCGCAACCAGGGATACAAGGTCGCACCCATCAGAAGGTGTCGGGCATTGATCGCAAACACCGTAACGATCAAAGGAACAACAGGAACCTGCGCGCCCCATAGATCGAGAGCAGCAAATTGTGACGCCCCGGCAAATACCAGGGCGCTCATCAGCAGACTCGACGAATCGTCCAGCCCGGTCTGCGCAGCGGCAAGACCAAAGGCTACCCCGAAGACCACCACAAACAGGGATATGGGCAAGAGCTGTTTGAAGCCATCCCATACCTCGCTCCAATCCAGCTCGACCGAGCGTTTATCCGCACTCAACAAAACATCATCTCCTTTGTGCTTCGACATGCTGCTTTTTTGCCAGCATTTTGTGGGTTCGAATTTAATCCAGAAAGGCCAACAAGTGTTAGAGCCTGATTCGACTTTCGAATAACCACAACCGACACAGTACTTGAAGAATTTGCAGAGGGTTTGGTGCTGCGCATGACCGGGAGACCAGCGCCTCTCACAAGAAAGGCGCCGGGTTTGTTCATATATTCAGATCGGCAAGACGCCATACTGATATGTCGCTAAAACACCCGGTTCCGTTGACGGCAAAAGCGCTGGCCAACAGGCTGTCGGGGCGCGGGTAAATCCGACTGCTCAAGGTATAGGCACCATCGTCGACAAACACTTCGATCGACGAGCGATCAAGGAAAATCCGCAGCGCGATACGGGTTTGCTCCGCAGCAATCGGTACGCTGCGAACACCGCTCACACCGGCCCCCGAGCTTTGCCGGTTGAGTACCAGGCGGCGAGCCATCGCATCGAAATACAGCAAGGTGCGTTCCTTCCCGTCTTCGCTACAGCGCAGCGCCAAGCCAAAGCGCTCGGCGCTGCTGCCCGTCAGGTCGAGTTCAAGCTCGAACTCCAGAAGCGCGCCCTGCACATCGAGTACACAACTACCGGACTTGACCTCGCAGCTCTGCAACAGGGTCTGCGATTGCCTCAGCGCCGCCAGTTCACGGGCGGGACGCATGCGCAGCCGTTCACCGTCACGGCTCAACTCACGCGGCAACGATAGCGCTCCGCACCAATGATCGGCCTGAGTGGGCATCGGGCTCTCCCACATATCCATCCAGGCCCACAGCAGGCGGCGCCCGTCTGGCGCCAACAGGGTCTGTGCGGCATAAAAATCGTGGCCGTGATCCAGCTCATGCAGATCACCGAGCACATGGAAGCAGCCGCTGTCATCCAGCTGGCCTGTTCGATAGCTGTTCTGAAACAGGTTCCAGTTATCGTAACCGGCGGGTTTCAGACCTTGCGGCGAATATAGAAAAAAATCGCGCCCATCCAGTTCAAAAATATCCGGGCATTCCCACATATAGCCATCCGGAACGCGTTGCCCCTGCAGCGCGCAGCCCAGATACTCCCAGTCATGCAAATCCCGGGAGCGGTAGAGTAAAAGCTGTGGGTCGTCGCCCTGGCGAGCACCCAGTGCCATCCACCATTGGCCATCCCGGTTCCAGACCTTTGGATCACGCCAATGCATGACCGAGGGATCCGGTGGCGTTTGCAGGACCACGCCATGCTTGGTGAAATTAATCCCGTCCGTGCTGCTGGCCAGGCATTGCACTTGGCGAATCTTGTCGTCATCGCGCACCTCCCCCAGCCAGAGGTGCCCGGTGTAGATCAAGTACAAGGTATCGTCCAACACCACCGCCGAACCTGAAAAACAGCCGTCCCGATCGTAAGCTTCATTCGGCGCCAGGGCGATGGGCAAATGCTCCCAATGCACCAGGTCAGAGCTTTTGGCATGCCCCCAGTGCATCGGTCCCCACTGCGCTGAATAGGGATGGTGTTGATAAAACAGGTGGTATTCGCCGCGAAAAAACACCAGGCCATTCGGGTCGTTCATCCATCCCGCTGGCGGTGACAAGTGATAGCCAAGGCGATAGTCATTACCTCGTTCAGGCAATTTCTTTTCGATGGCGCGATGCGCTTGATCCAGCAGTGCAGCGTGCATGGCTTGGTCCTTACTTAAGGTTCATAACGGGTGACTGATTGAGCAATGGCGGGCAGTTCCCGCACCTGCAAGGCAGCGGATTTTTCTCCAGGGCGCAGCGGATCCGCGCGCAACAAGGTCCAGGACAGCACCAGACAAATGCCGACAAGTCCGGACATCAGAATGTAAACGTTGGCAAAGCCAAACTGGTCATAGCCAAAACCCACCAGCGGCGACAGCAGCATCGCCGTCAGTTGCTGGGCGAACTGGAAGCCCACCAGATAGATGGAAGCCGACAGGCGTGAATCAAAGTTCAGCGAAATATATTTGAATACCGAAACCAGCAGGATCGGTACTTCAATGGCGTGCATCATCTTGCAGGCCGCAACAGTCCAGACGTCTGTGGCCAGCCCGGAGCCAAGAATGCGCACAAACATGATGGCGCCAGCCAGTATCAACCCGTATTTGGCACCGGTACGGCTGACCACCCAAGGCGCCAGCAACAACAAGGCCGCCTCAAGCAATACCTGGCTTGAGTTCAAATAACCGTAGGCACTGGTCCCTTCTTGTGGTGTGGAAAAGAAGGATGAGAAATACACCGGGAACTGTTGTTCGTAGATCATGTAAATCCCGCAAACACCGGTCAGGTACACGCTGAATGCCCAGAAACGGGGCATCTTGAGCAACTGCCAGAGATCATCCAGATGCACCGGAGCCACTGCTGCGCCGGTATTCACGCCCTTTTGATGAAACCTGCTCAGATCCAATTGAGACAAAATCAGCAAGAAAGCGATCCCGGCTGCACTGCTCATGTAAAAGGCGATGTCAGGGTCAATGTTGAAGACCACGCCCACTACACATGTCGCCGCCGCCCAACCTAAAGACCCCCACATTCTGGTAGTGCCGAACTCGAACCCCATATGCCGTGAAAGGCGTTCGGTATAGCTCTCGATCACGCCAACGCCCGCGAGCATCGCAAGCGCCAGGAAAGCAGCGCCGACAATCGCCCCCAACACTACGTTTTCAGCCAGTAAATTGGCATACACGTAAATTGCGAACGGCGCCGAAGCACAGAGCAGAATACCAATCCAGACCAGCAGCTTCTTCGACAGCCCGAGCCGGTCCTGAAGTGCGCCATAGAACGGTTGAATCAGCAGTGCCGCCACGGCATTGGCGGCGAACACATACCCGGTTTCCGTACCGCTGAGGCCTATCACTCGATGAAGCCATATAGAGAAAAGGGAGTAACTGGAAGACCACGCGAAAAAGAAAAAAAACAGCAAACCACTAATAAGCCAGTACTCACGTTTGACCGTCAGTTGCATGTGATGCCCCAATTATTTTTATTTAAGTTAACGTTAACATTTGCTCCATTATTACGCGCGGCAAACGCTTCGCTGTCAAGGTCCTGGAGTGCACACATACTCAAAAAGATCGTGTTGGCTGCATCACGGGGCTGCTGGGAGTGGGCTTGTTCACGATCGAATTGAATCCGACTTGTGCCTGAAACCATCAATCACGATGTACAGCAACGGCCCTATGGACACAAAAACCGCCGTCACCAGCAAGTAAGGCAGCACCGATGCCAGCGATCGGCCTTTGGCACGTGCATCCCGGTACATCCAGATGCAGGCCATGACCGCGAGCAAATAGAGATCGATGACAACTTGAGCCGTGTCCGGGCTCGACATCAACCCAAGCCCGAACGCAATCAGCGACTGGTCGGCCTGCAGCATCGTGAATGCCGTGTATGCACAGAAGCCCAGCAGTACAGCGAGGGCGATATAAGGTCGGTTCATTGGCTTATCCGATTGAGGAGTACGGGCAATAAGTAAGTGATACTTTTGCCCCATCAGCAATGACCTCACAGGTCATGGACTCAACCCTGTGTCACTGCCAGAGTTAACGCATGAGCATCCAACCGTTCCCCCGCACCACCCCCCCGATAACTGCCGGCCCGCAGCTTCGATTATTGCGGCGTCAGGCCCGATTGAGCCAGCTGGATCTGGCCTTGATCACGGGTATTTCCCAGCGCCATTTGAGTTGCATTGAAACCGGGCGGGCCAAACCGAGCCCCGGTACATTGCATAACCTGTTGATGGCCCTTGAAGTCCCGCTGGAACACTGCAACAGCCTGTTCCTGGCCGCGGGTTACGCGCCGCGCTACAAGACCACTGAGCTCTCCTCTGCGGCAATGACAGCGGTGCGTGACGCCATTAGCCATGTGCTGCACGCCAACAACCCCGCCCCGGCGATTGTGCTGGGCAGTCACTGGGAAGTCCTGGCCGCCAACGCCAGCACCGGTGTGTTGTTCGACTTGGTCGGACTGCCCACGGATTCAGCACAGGAATTGAATTTGCTGACCACGCTGCTGCAACCCGGTGGTCTGGGCGACCACTTGATCAACCCCGAAGAAATAAGACGCCTGGCCTGGCAGAGAGCAACTCGCGAAGCTCTGGACAACCCCACACTGGCCAGCCTTCTGCAAACCCTCTCCGCCCCGGACTACTGCGCATCAATGGCCAGCGAGTTGCCGCCGCTGGTGTTGACCCGCATCAGAACACCCCAGGGCGAGCTGAACTTTATGTCCACTTTCACCACGTTCGGCATGCCGCTGGATATCACCGTGACTTCATTGCGTATCGAACACTTGATCCCGGCCGACGCGCAAACCTGGCAAACCATGACCGCTGCGTATGAGCGGTCACTGTGCTGAGTCGTATCAAGGGGAGAGTTATCAGCTCTGGCAGAACCGAATCCGGTTACCGAACGGATCATGGACTTCAAGAACCTGCCCCCAGCCTTGCTGGACAATTTCCGGTCGACCATACCCATAGCGTTTGCCTAGCAGCTCGTCGCGAAGCAGCTGGATATTGTGCATCGGGACAAATACCGTCGAGCCCGGGCTGGCATCGCCATGATGCTCCGACAGATGCAATTGCAGACCAGCGCGGCCAATCCCCAGATACAACGGTAAATCCGCTTCAAAGCGATGCTCGAACTCAACACTGAAACCCAGAAAGTCCAGATAGAACTCCCGTGCCTTGGCTTCGTCGAACATGCGCAATATGGGGATGGGTTTGTCGAACGTGACAGCAGGCACTGTGCTCTCGTGGGGGAGCCGGGTGCAGGCGGTATTCCAGTCCTTGTAACCCAATTGCAGGGCAACCAGTTCAAGGGCGATGGAGTGAGAGACCTCCTGATTGCGCTCCTGCAGCGAGGCTCGCAAGCTCTTGGCCATCTGTTTGGCTTTCTCGATTGACAACATGACTGCTCCTGGAGTCGAAGACTTTTGGTGCTCGCGTTGTCAAACCTCGACCGTCAAGAGAGATACGACAGGGCTTGAAAAGGAATGCTTTCACCTTCCCCATCGGGAGCGAGCGGCGGGCAGCATCGGCCAGTGCCGATAGTACACACCCGCCGCCTCGAGTCACAACCTCACCGCTGAGGAGCGTAGCGAGGCTGCGTCCGGCTGCGCAGCAGGCGTAGAGTCAGATCATGCGGTGTATCAGGAGATTCCGGCACTTAGGTTTTACGACTGCGGCGCAGCCTCGCCAGCTACAGATTGACGTTGGCCCCAATCAGATTGCAGCCACTAAAACGCTCAAGCAATACGAAAGCCAATCACATCAATTAACCATTTATTTGACGTTTTTTTCTCACTCCCGGTTCTACATTCGCCGCGCCTGAGCATGCTAATGATTCCCATTGATTCTGGAGCCACTACGCATTGCCTCTCGTCATCTGCCGCGCATAAATCTAAAACCCGGAGTTGCACACCATGACCCGTCGTATCCCTTCTTTCTTTAAAACCGCCCTGTTGGGCGCTGCATTGATCAGCGCCGGCCTTGCCCACGCAGCGAGCGCGGACGACGGTATTGTGGTCTACAACGCCCAGCACGAAAGCCTGACCAAGGCCTGGGTGGAAGGGTTTACCAAACAAACCGGGATCAAGGTCACCGTGCGCAATGGTGATGACACCGAGATGGGTAACCAGATCGTCCAGGAAGGCAGCGCCTCTCCGGCTGATGTGTTTCTGACCGAAAACTCCCCGGCCATGGTCCTGGTCGACAACGCCGGGCTGTTCGCGCCGGTTGCACCCGCGACCCTGGAGCAGGTCGGCTCGGCCTGGCGCCCGGCCCACGGCAAATGGTTGGGCATCGCTGCGCGCTCCACGGTGTTTGTCTACAACCCAGCCAAGCTGCCTGCCTCCGAGGTGCCGGCGTCATTACTCGATCTCGCCGCTCCAGCCTGGAAAGGCCGTTGGGCTGTATCGCCTGCCGGGGCTGACTTCCAGGCCATCGTAGCAGCGGTACTCGAACTCAAGGGCGAAGCCGTCACCCTCGACTGGCTCAAGGCAATGAAAGCCAATGCGGCCATTTACCGTGGCAATAGCGCCGTGCTTAAAGCCGTCAACGCCGGTCAGGTCGACAGTGGCGTGATTTACCACTATTACAGCTTCGTCGATCAGGCCAAGACTGGCGAAAACAGCAAAGACACTGCTCTGCACTACTTCAAACACCAGGACCCTGGGGCTTTTGTGAGCATTTCCGGCGGCGGCGTGCTGGCCTCCAGCAAACACCCTGAGCAGGCTCAAGCGTTCCTGAAGTGGATCACCGGCAAGGATGGCCAGGCCGTGCTCAAGGATGGCAACTCGTTTGAATACGCCGTGGGCCAGAACGCCCAATCCAACCCAAAACTGGTGCCGTTGACGCAACTCGACGCCCCCAAGGTCGATGCATCGCGCCTGGACAGCAAAAAAGCCGTGGCCCTGATGACCCAGGCCGGACTGCTCTAATTGTTGCCTGAAGCCCTGCAGGCGGGCCTTGCGCCCGCCCTTTGCGCAAGGCGCTCGCGCAACCGCTTCATGGGCCGTGGTGGCACATGGGTGACCGGTTTCGCGGTACTGGTTGCACTGCTGTCATTGCTGCCTATCGGGTTTGTAATCGGCGTGTCCTGGCAAGTCGGTTGGGAGCAGATCCAGGCACTGGTGTTGCGGCCTCGGGTCGGTGAACTGCTGATCAACACCGTATTGCTGGTGCTGCTCACCCTGCCCTTGTGCATACTGCTGGGCACGGCGCTGGCCTGGCTGACCGAGCGCAGCAACTTGCCAGGGCGGCGCGCATGGTCGTTGCTGGCCGTCGCACCGCTGGCGGTGCCAGCCTTCGTGCACAGCTATGCGTGGGTCAGCCTGGTGCCGTCGATTCACGGGTTACCGGCTGGAGTGCTGGTCTCGGTTATCGCCTATTTCCCTTTCCTTTACTTGCCGGTGGCCGCGACGTTACGTCGGCTCGACCCGGCCATCGAAGACGTGGCCCAATCCCTGGGGCTCAAGCCCTGGACCGTGTTCCTGCGCGTGGTGGTGCCGCAACTGCGGCTGGCCATTTGCGGCGGAGCCTTGCTGGTCGGCCTGCATCTGCTTGCGGAGTATGGCCTGTACGCAATGATCCGCTTCGACACGTTCACCACCGCGATCTTCGACCAGTTCAAATCCACCTTCAACGGTCCGGGGGCCAATATGCTGGCGGCAGTGCTGGCACTGTACTGCCTGGCCATGCTCACCGCCGAATCGGCCGCCCGGGGTAATGCCCGCTATGCACGGGTAGGCTCGGGCAGCGCCCGGGAACAGCAAGTCGTACGCCTGGGCCGCCCGGCCACACTGCTCGCGCTGATATTGCAAACAGTCACCTGTCTGCTGGCGCTGGGCGTGCCGCTGATTACGCTGGGCAAATGGCTGATCGCGGGGGGCAGCGAGGTCTGGCACTGGAGCGAGCTGCTTGCGGCTCTGCAACAAACCCTGTTTCTGGGGGTTGCGGGCGCCCTGTTGACCACCTGCGCGGCGGTGCCGATTGCCTGGCTGTCGATTCGCGCCCCAGGGCGCCTGCAACGTGTACTGGAAAGCTGCAACTACATCACCAGTTCGTTGCCCGGGATTGTCGTCGCTCTGGCGCTGGTCACCGTGACCATCCACTTCGCGCGGCCGATCTACCAGACCACCGTCACCGTACTGCTGGCCTATATGCTGATGTTTATACCGCGAGCCCTGGTGAGTTTGCGCGCGGGTATCGCCCAAGCCCCGGTGGAACTGGAAAACATTGCCCGCAGCCTCGGCCGCTCACCCGGCCGCGCCTTGTGGCTGATTACCCTGCGCCTGGCAGCACCGGGGGCGGCCGCAGGTGCAGCACTGGTGTTTCTGGCAATTACCAATGAACTGACCGCCACCCTGCTACTGGCACCTAACGGCACCCGCACCCTGGCCACCGGCTTCTGGGCCATGACCAGCGAAATCGATTACGCAGCTGCAGCGCCCTATGCACTGCTGATGATCCTGCTGTCACTGCCGTTGACCGGACTTCTTTACCTTCAATCCAAACGCACGGCTGGCCGATGAACGCTCTCGAACTTAATGCGATCTGTAAATCCTTCGGCTCCCAGCGTGCCCTGGACAACGTCACCCTGGCGGTGCCCACCGGCAGCCGCACGGTCATTGTCGGGCCATCGGGCTCAGGCAAGACCACATTGCTGCGCATGATTGCCGGTTTCGAGTTTCCCGACTCCGGCAGCCTCTCGCTCAATGGCCAGATCCTTCTCGACAGCACCCACGAAGTCCCCGCCCACCAGCGCCGGATCGGTTATGTGCCACAGGACGGCGCCTTGTTCCCGCACATGAGCGTGGCCGCCAATATCGGTTTCGGGCTCGCCACCAAGGGCCCTGCACGGGATGAACGCATCGCCGAACTGATGGACAGCGTGGCCCTGGATGCCAACATGGCCACGCGCTGGCCCCACGAATTGTCTGGCGGGCAACAACAGCGAGTGGCGCTGGCCCGGGCGCTGGCGCAGCAGCCACGGCTGATGCTGCTGGATGAACCCTTTTCAGCGCTGGACACCGGGTTGCGCGCCGCCATGCGCAAAATGGTCGCACGCCTGCTGGCAGACGCTGGTGTAACCGCGATTCTGGTGACCCACGACCAGAGCGAAGCCCTGTCCTTTGCCGATCAGTTGGCGGTGATGCGTCAGGGCCGACTGGTGCAGGCCGGTCAGCCACTGGAGTTGTACCAGCACCCCAGGGACGAGCAAACCGCGCTATTCCTCGGCGAAGCGGTGCTGATGCCCGCCAAAATCAAGGATGGCTGGGCCGACTGCGATCTGGGCCCGATTACGGTCAACCATCAGGGCAACAGTGAGATGGCGCAGATCATGCTCCGGCCTGAACAATTGCAACTCAACATCGCGTCGACAGGTTCGCCCGGCTGTCACGGGGTGGTCACCGAGCGCGATTTTGGCGGCAATACCTGCACCCTGACCGTTACTTTGCTGGCGGGCAAATTCGAGCCTGGCCGATCGTTGCCGGTGCACTGCGCGGGTCTGCTGGCGCCGCCCATTGGCAGCGCGGTGCAACTGACGACGTTGGGCCGCGCCCATGTACTGAATAATTGAGCGCCCTCAGTCTCGGCTAAGTCTCGTGCCGTACCTTCTGTCCTGCGCCAATCACCGTGCGCATCACAGAGGTTACGCAAATGAATGCCACTGCAGCCCGTTGGCTGAACAAGGTGCCCGAGGTGACGCTGTCATTCTGGGTGATCAAGATCATGTCCACCACCGTGGGCGAAACCGGTGCCGATTATCTGGCTGTCGATGCCGGTTTCGGCGCGGGCTGGACCAGCATCGGCATGGCCGCACTACTGGCGATTGCGCTGTTTTGCCAAATGCGCACCAAGTCCTATACCCCCTGGATCTACTGGCTGACCGTGGTACTAGTGAGCATTGTCGGCACGCAAATCACCGACATCCTCACCGACAAGCTGGATGTCAGCCTGTACACCAGCACGGGGATTTTTTCGGTGTTGTTGGTGATCAACTTTATGGTCTGGTATCGCACCGAGCACAGCCTGTCGATCCGCGAGATTGTCACGCCACGGCGTGAGTTGTTCTATTGGACCACGGTGCTCTGCACGTTTGCCCTTGGTACGGCGGCCGGTGACCTGGCGACCGAAGCCCTGGGCCTGGGTTTCACCCTCGGCGCGGTAATTTTCGCAGGTTTGATTGCCCTCACCCTGATGGCCTGGCGCATGGGCGCCAATCCCGTACTGAGCTTCTGGATCGCCTACATCCTCACCCGCCCGTTCGGTGCTTCGCTGGGTGACTTGCTGACCCAGGCCAAGACCTACGGCGGTCTGGGCATGGGCGCCACCTGGACCAGCGCCCTGTTCCTGTGCGTGATTGTGCTGCTGGTAGCCGCCGCTCAGCTCAATGTAAGCAACCGTAAAGCCGTCACGGCCTGAACCTTTAAAATTCCATCATGGAGATCATCATGCGCCACCCTGAAACCCTGATTCGTCGTATTGGCATCGCTTCTTCAATCCTGTTGCTGAGCATCACCGTCGGTTGCTCCAAACCCGATAGCAAAGAGCTCAATATCAACATGGGTGCCGTCAGTACGCAAAGCCAGTCAGGCTCCAAACTGGGCGATCTTTCGGAGTTTCGCAGCATTGCGGCGGACGTTAACGCGCGGGTCGGCAACAATGACCTGCCGGGTGCGAAAACCCGTATCAAGGACCTCGAAACCAGCTGGGACTCCGCCGAAGCAGGGATCAAACCCCGTGCTGCCAGCGATTGGCATGTGCTGGACAAGGCTATTGACCATGCACTGGACGCCCTGCGTGCCGACAGCCCAAGCATGGCCGACTGCAAGGCGGCCATGGACAACCTGCTCAAGGCATTTGACTCGATGAAAGGCAATTCCTGAATCGTCGAGCGGACAAGCTACCGCACAGGTGCTTCAATACAGGCGCGACGGTGAAAACTGGCGCGCCTGTTTTATTTTCCGGAGCGGCACATGCGCATACTGCTGGTCGAAGATGATCCAATGATTGGCGATGCGATCCAGGGCGCACTGACCGATGCGAGCTATGCCGCAGACTGGGTGAAAGATGGTCTGAACGCCTTGAGCGCACTGGATACACAGCATTACGACATGGTGCTGCTGGACCTCGGCCTGCCCGGCAAGGACGGCCTTGAAGTCCTGGCCAGCATCCGCGCCCGCAACAACCCCGTGCCCTTGCTGATCCTGACAGCCCGGGACAGCCTCGATGACCGCCTGCGCGGGCTGGACGGCGGGGCTGACGACTACCTGCTGAAACCTTTCGACATGGCCGAACTGCTGGCGCGCATGCGAGCGGTGCTGCGCCGCAAGAGTGGGAGTGCCCTGCCCTTGCTCGGTAATGGCGTGGTGTCGCTGGATCTGCTCACCAAGCAGGCCAGCACCGACAGCCAAAGCGGCATCACCCTGTCCAGCCGCGAATTCGCCCTGCTGCAAGCGTTGCTGATACGTCCGGGGGCGATTCTGTCGCGCAGTGAACTGGAAGACCGGCTGTATGGCTGGGGCAATGAAGTCGAAAGCAACGCCATCGAATTCCTGATTCATTCCGTACGGCGCAAGTTGGGCAGCCACATTATCAAGAACGTCAGGGGAATGGGATGGATGGTTTCAAAAAACGTTTGAGTGAGTCGGTCCAACTCAGGCTCTCGTTGGCGCTGTCGCTGACCATCCTGCTGGTGGCGGTGGTCGCCAGCGTGTTCGCCTTTGTCTCGGCACTGGATGAAGCCCACGAGTTGCAGGACGAAACCCTGCATCAGGTGGCTATCCTGTTTGATCGCCAGCAGATGACCCTGCACTACCCCCATGGCCCAGACCCAGCGGGTGATAACGAAGAATCGCGAGTGGTCATTCAATACTTGATCGACGGTAGAAACGCCTCGGCCAATACCGATGAAACCCTGCCGCTGCCATTGCCCACCACCCTGGCTGATGGCCTGTCCACGGTAGACGTGGGTGGCGAGGCCTTTCGCGTACTGGTCAGGACCACCGCACGGGGCGAACGGATTGCCGTTGCCCAGGAAGTCGACGCCCGCAACAAGGACGCCCGCGAAAGTGCCTGGCGCAGTTTGTTGCCCTTTCTGATTCTGTTTCCAGTCCTGCTGCTGGTAGTCAGTGATCTGGTGCGCAAATTGTTTCGTCCGATCGCGACCCTCGCCGCGCAAATCGACCAGCGTGCCGAGCAGGAGCTGCACCCGATTGACGAGCAGCATCTACCCACCGAAATCCGCCCCTTTGTGGTGGCCATCAACCGCCTGCTCGCACGCGTTGCGCTGTCCATGGACAGCCAGCGCCGGTTTGTCGCCGATGCTGCCCATGAACTGCGCTCGCCCATGACCGCGCTGTCACTGCAAGCCGAGCGACTGGCCGCGACCGAGATGCCGCCCCAAGCCCGCGAACGTTTG
Organism: Pseudomonas fragi; assembly: GCF_025426255.1. GTDB lineage: Bacteria > Pseudomonadota > Gammaproteobacteria > Pseudomonadales > Pseudomonadaceae > Aquipseudomonas > Aquipseudomonas kulmbachensis. The sequence continues at coordinate 2,854,061 of NZ_CP104861.1, forward strand.
CAGCCGCTGTCCCTGGGCATTGAACGCAGCAGGCAACTGATCGACCAATTACTCAGCCTGGCCGCCGCGCAATTTGCCTCGCAGCGTCCGCAAACCAGCGTTTCAGTGCATGCCGTGTATCGCCGGGTACTGGAAGATTTGTTGCCGCTGGCCGAACGCAAACAACTCGATATCGGGGTGGAGGGCGTGGAGGATGTGCAAGTCATGATCAACGAAATGGATCTGTTTACCCTGGTCAAAAACCTCACCGATAACGCGATCCGCTACACCCCTGAAGGCGGCAAAATCGATCTTTGCGTAGACCTGATCCAGGGCAACGCGCGCCTGCAGATCAAGGACACGGGGCCAGGCATTGCCCTCGAAGAGCAGGCCCGCATTTTTGATCCGTTCTATCGCAGCCTGGGCTCCGGTGAGACGGGCTCCGGGCTGGGGCTTTCAATCGTCAAGGCGATTGCCGAACGCATCGGCGCCAGGGTTGAACTGGATTTTTCGGATAAGCTCAACCACAGCGGTCTATGTGTCTCGGTCTGGTTGAACACCGGCCTGCGCTGACACCAAAGCACCTTCACTTACCTTCCAGGCAGATTTATGGGTTCGTCTTTCTATTCAAGCTGGACATTCTGGGCACTGCTTTCGGCGGTATTCGCCGCCATGACGGCGATTTTCGGCAAAATCGGCATCACCGGCATCAACTCCGACTTCGCCACCCTGTTGCGTACCGTGGTGGTGTTGGTCAGCCTGGCACTGATTCTGTATGCCACCGGCCAATATCAGTCGCTGGGTTCAATCTCGGCGCGCAGCTATCTGTTTTTAGTGTTGTCGGGGCTTGCCACCGGGGCATCATGGATTTGCTACTACCGCGCTCTGCAACTGGGCCAGGCATCGCTCGTGGCCCCCGTGGACAAACTCAGCGTGGTGATTGTCGCCGTGCTCGGGGTCACGCTGCTGGGCGAGAAACTCGACATCCGCCAATGGGCTGGTATCAGTTTGATCACCGTGGGCGTGGTATTGCTTGCCTGGCGCAAGTAATCCGCGTCATCAGCGCCGGTGAGCCAGAGAACGCACCAGCCGGTCGCCCAGGCTCTGCACACTCTGGACCAGAATCACCAACACCAGGACGGTGGCAAACATCACCTGATTGTTAAAACGCTGGTAACCGTATCGGATCGCCAGATCCCCCAACCCGCCGCCGCCAATGATCCCGGCCATGGATGAAAAGCCAATCAGCATCACCAGAGTCAGGGTAATGCCCGCCAGCAGCGCGGGCAGCGCCTCGGGCAGCAGCACTTTGAAAATCACATGCCAGATATCGCCGCCCATGGCCAGAATGGCTTCGATGCGACCCTTATCGACTTCATCAAGGGCATTTTCAACAATCCGGGCAAAGAACGGAAAGGCGCCAATGGTGATTGGCACCACCGCAGCCGTACTGCCCAGCGTCGTACCGACCAGCAACCGGGTCAACGGAATCAAGGCAATCAGCATCACCACAAAAGGTAGCGAACGGCCGATATTGACCAGCCCACCCACAGTTTTGTTGAGCCTGGGCATCGGGTACAGGCCGTTGCTGCGACTGATAAACAGCAACACGCCCAGAGGCAGACCGATCAGCAGGGTGAAGAGCCCCGCCAGCAGCACCATGTACAGGGTTTCACCGGTGGCATTGAGCACCAACTGCAAGATGTCGCTCCATTCAATTGTACGGTTCATGGACGTTCCACCCTGACGCCGCGTTGCTTGAGAAAATCCACCACCCGGCTCAATTGCGGCTCGGCGCTGTGCAGCCCAAGGGACACACGCAAACGCCCGACCCTGCGCCCAGCAACCGACTCGACGCCACTGGCCAGCAAGTCGACCTGTACGCCTTGCTGCTGAAGTTCGTTGATCACAGGAGCCGCCAGCAGATTGTCAAAAAAACTCAATTCCAGTGCCTGACTCTGATTGCCCAGGACGGTGCTGTAACCCGGCAGCAATGACCGGCCCAGGCTTGAATCCGGATTGGCCAGCAACTGCGCAATCGGCCCGGCTTCGACCAACCGACCGTGGGCCAGTGAGGCCGCGTGATTACAGATGGCCTTGACCACATCTAACTCGTGAGTGATCAGCACAATGGTCAACCCCAGTTGCCGGTTGATGTCGCGCAGCAGCTCAAGAATCGACGCCGTGGTGTCCGGGTCCAGGGCGCTGGTGGCTTCATCCGACAACAGATAAGCCGGTCGGGCAGCCAGGGCGCGGGCGATACCCACCCGCTGCTTCTGGCCTCCGGACAACTGCGAAGGAAACGCCTGGGCCTTGTCGCTCAACCCCACCAGATCGAGCAACTCACGCACGCGAATAGTGCGTTGCTCCTTGCTGACCCGGGCAATTTCCAGCGGCACCGCGATGTTGTCGAACACGTTGCGCGAGTGCAGCAGGTTGAAGCCTTGAAAAATCATGCCGATGCGCTGGCGTTGCTGGCGCAGTTCAAGTTCCGACAAGGCGGTCAGGTCCTTGCCGTCGAGTAAAATACGCCCCGAACATGGCCGATCGAGTAGATTGAGGCACCGCAGCAGCGTCGATTTACCGGCACCGCTGCGCCCCAGAATCCCGTAGATCGCACCATCGGGGATACTTAAGGACACCTGGTCCAACGCAGGTGCCTGCCCTGCCCCGTAGGTTTTGCTCAACTGCTCGACCGTGATCATGGCTTAGCGTCCAGCGCTGCAACCGGAATCACCGACCCGGAATAGTTGTCGGTAATGAACTTGCTCACCTGGGGCAAAGCCAGGTCCCTGGCCAGTTGCTTGATCCGTGGATCGTCCTGCAACTTGAGCGTGGTCACCACGATATTGGCATAGGGGTTGTGCTCGACCTTCTCCAGCCCCAGTGCATCCTTGGCCGGTACCAACCCTGCTTCCAGCGCGTAATTGCCATTGATCACCGCCAGGTCCACGTCATCCAGCGCCCGGGGAATCTGTGGTGACTCGATTTCAAGGATTTTCAGTTGCTTTGGGTTCTCTGCGATGTCCTTGGGCGTCGCCTGATTGGCAGCAGGGTCGTTGAAACCTTCCTTTAGCTTGATCAGCCCGTTGTCCTGCAGCAGATACAGAGCGCGGCTCAGGTTAGTCACGTTATTGGGGACCGCCACCGTGCCATTTTGCGGCACTTGGTCGAAGCGTTGGTGGCGGTGCGAATAGATCCCCAGCGGCTCGATATGCACCGTCGCGGCGACGGCAAACTTCACCCCGAGGGCCTGCTCCTGAGAACGTAAAAACGGCAAGTGCTGGGTGTAATTGGCATCCACATCGCCATGTACCAGCAGTTCATTGGAGTTAACACCGGGCGGGATCTCGATGATCTTGAGGTTCAGTTGCGGGTCGATTTTTTGCACGTACTCCAGAATCTGCGCATGGGGCACCGCATCTGCTGCCACCCGTAGCGGCTGCTGGGCCAGCGCGTTGAAAGAAGCTACCAAAGCGCCGAGCACGGCCAGGGTCAGTCCTGTTTTTTTAAACATGTGGGTAATCCTTGATCTGGAGAAGGCTCAAGCGCTCAGCGCATTGGGGATCAACGCATCGGCGTAATAACGTTGTGCAACATCGGGGTGCGAGCGCAGACGGCCCTTGAGGTAGTTCCAGCCCACATCGCGAAACAATGGATTGGCCGGATCACTGACCGGGCCTCGTGCCTCGCGCAGCAGTGCAGCCGGCAAGGGATAAAGTGGCACCACGGCGTCCAACTGCGCGCCGAGGAAAAACGCAATCGACAAGCGCTCGCTGCCCTTGGCAGGTGACAGCACCCGATGCACCGTGGCACGCAGATAGCCGTTGGTGGCCAGTTCCAGCAATTCGCCGATGTTCACCACCAGGGTGTTGGCCCGAGGTAGCGCGTCAATCCAGCGCCCCTCTTCAATTTCGACTTGCAGACCCGCCTGTTGATCCTGCAACAGAAAGCTCAGGAAGCCCGAGTCCTTGTGGGCGCCGACGCCTTGATTACTCTCGTCAGACGCCTGCCCCGGGTAACGCATCAGTTTGATATGTTCATTGGGTTTGTCGCCGTACAGCTGGTCAAAAGCTTCTGGCCCCAATGCCAGCGCCTGGGCAAAGGCACGCAACAAACGCAGCGACATGGCGGTCATGGCCTGCTGCCAGTCCAGCAACAGTGGCTTGAGCGTGGGCAAGGCTTGCGGCCATTGGTTGGGCCCCTGCAAACGCGCCCAATACGGGCTGTTATCCGCGGTTGGCAATACCTCCCTTTCGGCTCCCAGATCGAACTGCTCGCGAAGGTCCGGCTTGCCCCGGGTAATCTCGGAAGCAGCGCGGTTATAACCGCGAAAATGGGGGGAATTGATCATGCCGACCGCGGTTTTGTCGCGGTCCGGCAAGGCAAAAAAACGGCGGGCGTGATCCTGTACCTGCTGCAACAACTCACTGTCGATGCCATGCCCCGTCAGGTAGAAAAAACCCACATCGCGAGCTGCGTGACGCAGATCTTCAAGGAACCCCTGGCGCTGGGCAGCCGTGCCATCGAGCAACGACAAGTCCAGGGTTGGCAAGGCAATGATGTCTCGTGTATGCGGCATGGTTCACTCCCATGTGAAGCAGCTGAAAGACCCTGGACCGAGAAGTGTCCGGCGCTGACTTAAAGCTAAACGATCTTAAAAACAGGTAATAAATATCGTTTTAGCATTAGCTTAGGTTCATTTCAGGCAGCTTTTCCCCGCCGATGACAGCCTGCAAACCACGCCCTGTACGGCACAACGACACTTTCAGACAGATCCGCGGCCGAGGGAGTGACATTTCCTGCAAGCCGATCCTAGTATTGCGGGCGTTACCCCCTGCCTCTAAAAAAATAACGTATGGAAACTCGAAAAATGCCCTTCACCCGTACTCTTCTTGCTCTCTCTTTGGGCATGGCTCTACTGCAAAACCCGGCCTTCGCTGCGCCACCTCTGTCGATGGCCAACGGTGTTGCCCAAGTCAACACACAGGACAGCAACGCCTGGGTCGAGATCAACAAAACCGCGTTCGAACACAACATCCGTGTGCTGCAAGCCACCCTCGCCGACAAGTCGAAAATCTGCGCTGTACTCAAGGCTGACGCCTACGGTCACGGTATCGGCCTGCTGATGCCATCGATCATCGCCACGGGTGTTCCGTGCGTGGGTGTCGCCAGCAACGAAGAAGCTCGCGTAGTGCGTGAAAGCGGCTTCAAGGGCCAGTTGATCCGCGTGCGTACGGCCGCCCTCAGCGAGCTGGAAGCCGCGCTGCCGTACAACATGGAAGAGTTGGTCGGAAACCTTGATTTCGCCGTCAAAGCCAGCCTGATCGCCGAAAAACACGGCCGTCCATTGGTGGTTCATCTGGGCCTGAACTCCAGCGGCATGAGCCGAAACGGCGTGGAAATGACCACTGCCGAAGGCCGCCGTGACGCAGTCGCGATCACCAAAGTACCTAACCTTGAAGTCCGCGCGATCATGACCCACTTCGCGGTTGAAGACGCCGACGACGTGCGTGCCGGTCTCAAGGCGTTCAACCAGCAGGCCCAGTGGTTGATCGACACGGCTCAACTGGATCGCAGCAAAATCACCCTGCACGCAGCCAACTCGTTTGCCACGCTTGAAGTGCCCGAGTCGCATCTGGACATGGTCCGCCCTGGCGGCGCGCTGTTCGGTGACACCGTGCCGTCCCACACCGACTACAAGCGCGTGATGCAATTCAAATCCCACGTCGCTTCGGTCAACAGCTACCCCAAAGGCAACACCGTGGGCTACGACCGCACTTACACCCTGGGCCGTGACTCGAAGCTGGCCAACATCACCGTTGGCTACTCCGATGGCTATCGTCGGGCCTTCACCAACAAAGGCATCGTGTTGATCAACGGCCACCGTGTACCAGTGGTGGGCAAAGTGTCGATGAACACACTGATGGTCGACGTTACCGACGCGCCGGATGTAAAAAGCGGCGATGAAGTTGTGCTGTTCGGACAACAGGGCAAGGCTGAAATCAGCCAGGCAGAAGTTGAAGACATCAACGGCGCGCTGTTGGCCGACCTGTACACAGTGTGGGGCAACTCCAATCCCAAGATCCTGATCGAAAAATAACTCGACCCGGCAAACAACATGCGTGGGAGCGAACCTGCTCGCGAACTTCTCAAACCTTCGCGAGCAGGCTCGCTCCCACAGAGTGTCAGGTCGGGATGTATTCCTCCCTGACACCCGGCACTTGCAGAATCTTCCTGATCATCTCATCAGCCATCACTTTGGTCGTCCCCCTGAACTCGATGGTGACGCTTTCGGTATCACTGGTCGGCCCCTGCTCGATAACCAGCTGTTTGATCCTGTCCGAGCGCTCGCCTAAAATTTGCGTAAGCGTTTGCCACGACAACGCACTGGATGGCGCCACCAACTTGACCACATGAATCTGTACATAATCGCGGTAGATTCGTTCCAGCGGTTTAATCACTACCAGAATCATCAGGATCAAAAAGGTAGCCGCCAGTCCCAACAGATAAAGCCCGCCCCCCACCGACAAACCGATGGCTGCCACAGCCCACAAGCTGGCTGCCGTATTGAGCCCCCTGATAACTTCACCACGGACCAGAATCGATCCGGCACCTAAAAAACCAATACCGGTGACAACCTGAGCCGCGATCCGCGATGGGTCGAGCTGGGTGCCAGGCATGGTCAGCGCCTGCTGAAAACCAAAAGCCGAGACAATCATGAACAGGCAGGCACCGGTTGAGACCAGCATGTGCGTGCGAAGCCCGGCTGTCCAAAAATGATGCTCTCGCTGAAAGCCTATAAGGCTGCCGTAAAATGCCGCCAACAGCAGGCGAACACACATTTCTCCCTCAGAAATCATATCCGCTCCTCTTGCGCCGACGAGGCGCCAAGAATGCAGCATAGCTCGGCGCGAAGAATCGGCAGGCAAACCTGTGGCAGCGTCGCTCACAGAACAGAATCAAAGAATGTAAACAAGCCTGCTATGATCGGCGCTTTTCATCGACAGGATCGAATCGCGCCCAATGGATTACCGTCAGCCCTCCGAGCGCAAAAGCATGCATGCGCGCATCGTTCAAGAACTCGGCATGCAGATTGTTTCCGGGCGCTTTAAACCCGATGACAAACTGCCCGCCGAAGCCTTGTTGTGCGAAGAGTACGCCGTCAGCCGCCCCGTGTTGCGCGAAGCCACACGGGTATTGGTTGCCAAGGGCCTGGTGTATTCCCGCCCCCGGGTGGGCACCGTGGTCAAGCCGCGCCGCGAATGGCATATGCTCGACCCTGACGTACTGCACTGGCTGATGCAAAGCTCTCCGCAAAACGAGTTTTTTGCATTGCTGACCAGCGTGCGCAGCATCATCGAACCTGCCGTTGCAGCCCTCGCTGCTCAACACGCGACTGATGAAGAAGTGGCCTCGATCCGCGAAGCCTACGAGCGTATGGAAAACGCAGCGAGCCCCGAAGCGCTGTTGCAACCGGATCTGGACTTCCACAGCCGGATTGCCGACGCGACTCACAACGACCTGCTGGCCAATCTGTGCAATATGTTGTCGCTGGCTTTGCGTGAGGCGTTGAAGCACTCCAATCGCCGACCCAACCTGCATGAACTGGCCTTGCCTCGGCACAAGGCGATATTGACCGCCATCGAAAACCACGACGCCCTCGGCGCCCGGCATGCCACGCTGGTGCAGCTGGACGATGCGCGAAACGCGCTGGATGTGGTGTTGGGTAACTGTTGAACTCAGCGTTGTAGCCGCTGCCGAATGTATTGGGGATAGACAGAGACAAAAAAGGCGCCGCCCGATCACTCGGGCGACGCCTTTTGTACCCTCGCAGTTTTACGCCAGGCTTTTGCTCACCACTTCAAACACGTCGCTGGACAGCTCGCCCGAGCTGCGGATGCGCTCAAGCTCTGCCTTCATCAACGCCTGACGGGCGCTGTCGTATTTGCGCCAGCGGGTCAACGGTGCCAGTTGCCGCGAAGCAATCTGCGGGTTGAAGGCATTGAGCTGGATCACCAGATCCGCCAGGAAGCGATAGCCCGAACCATCAGCCGCATGGAAGTTGATCAGGTTTTGTCCGGCAAACGCACCGACCAGCGCCCGCACCTTGTTCGGGTTCTTGATGTTGAACGCCGGGTGCTCCATCAGCTCACGCACGCGCTGCAAACCACCAGGCTGGGTGCTTCCCGCTTGAACGCTGAACCACTGATCCATGACCAGCGGGTTGTCCTTGAACTGCTCGGCAAAACTGGCCAGCGCGACGGCCTTTTCAGCCTCAAATGGCGAGTTGATCAAGACGGCCAGGGCCGTCAGGCGCTCGGTCATGTTATCGCTGTGCTCGAACTGCTCCAGCGCCGCGGCCAGAACGTCAGACTTGCCGGTAAGCATCAGGTACGACAGCGCGATGTTTTGCAGTGCGCGACGGGCAAAGTGCTCGGCTTCAGCCAGGTACGGGGTGACTTTCGACACGGCACGATTGGCCTGGTAACGCGCCCACAATCCTTCAAACAGGCTGTCGGCCAATTGCTTGCGAGCGAACTCGCGGGCAATGTGAATCGCGTCGACATCGGCCACGTCACTGATTTCAGTCAGGTAGGCTTCCCCTGGCAACGACAGCATTTCAGCCACCATCGCCTGATCCAGCTCAGGGTTGCCCAGCACACTGCGCAAGGCCTCAACCAGACGCTGGTCCATGACCAGTGCTTCGCCGCGTTGATGTTGAGCGATCAGCTCTTGCAGCACCTGCACTGACAGCTGTTGACCGGCATCCCAACGGTTAAAGCCGTCGGTGTCATGCTGCATCAGGAACATCAGTTGGTCACGGCTGTAGGCAAAGCTCAGCTTCACCGGGGCCGAGAACCCGCGCAGCAGCGCAGGCAACGGCTTTTGGTTGACGCCGATAAAGGTAAAGGTCTGCTCGGCTTCGGTCACCGACAGCACACGGCTGGTGCCGGACGCGGCAGTTTCACCCGCCAGTTGCAGCGCGATTTCAGCGCCCTGGGCGTTGAGCAGGCCCAGCTCCACCGGAATCACAAACGGCAGTTTTTCGACCTTGTCCGGGGTCGCCGGGCAGCTTTGGGCAAAGGTCAGGCTGTAGGTTTTTTGCTGTGCGTCATAGTGCTCACTCACCGCCAGACGCGGCGTACCCGCCTGGCTGTACCAGCGCTTGAACTGGCTCAGGTCGGCGCCGTTGGCGTCTTCCATGGCCTTGATAAAGTCGTCGCAGGTCACGGCTTGGCCGTCATGGCGCTCGAAGTACAGATCGCTGCCTTTGCGGAAACCCTCGGCCCCCAGCAAGGTGTGGATCATGCGCACCACCTCCGAACCCTTCTCATAAACGGTCAGGGTGTAGAAGTTGGAGATTTCGATAAAGCTGTCCGGGCGCACCGCGTGGGCCATCGGGCCTGCGTCTTCAGCGAACTGGTGGGTGCGCAAAAAGGCCACGTCCTGGATGCGTTTAACGGTGCGCGAGTTCATGTCTGCCGAGAACTCGGAATCACGGAATACCGTAAAGCCTTCCTTGAGCGACAGCTGGAACCAGTCACGGCAGGTCACGCGGTTGCCCGACCAGTTGTGGAAGTACTCGTGGGCGACGATGGCCTCGACCCGCTGGTGAGCGGCGTCGGTAGCGGTTTCGGCGCGGGCCAGCACGGCGCTGGAGTTGAAGATATTGAGGCCCTTGTTCTCCATCGCGCCCATGTTGAAGTCGTTCACGGCCACGATCATGAAGATATCCAGATCGTACTCACGACCGTAGGTTTCTTCGTCCCAGCGCATGGATTTTTTCAGGCTGGTCATAGCGTGCTGGCACTTGTCGATGTTTTCCGGCTCGACATAAATACGCAGCGCCACAGTGCGCTCGCTCATGGTGGTGAAGGTATCTTCAACGCACCACAGATCACCGGCAACCAGCGCAAACAGGTAGGCCGGTTTCATGAACGGGTCCTCCCAGGTCGCCCAGTGCCGACCGTCTTCATCGGGGCCGCTGGCAATCGGGTTGCCGTTGGACAGCAGAATCGGATAGCGGTGCTGCTCAGCCACCACAGTGGTGGTGAAGGTGCTCATCACGTCCGGACGGTCGAGGTAATAGGTGATCTTGCGAAAGCCTTCGGCCTCGCACTGGGTGCAGAACATCCCGCCGGACTTGTACAGGCCTTCCAGCGCGGTGTTGGTTTCGGGGTGGATCCTGACGCTGGTATCGACCACAAACTGCGCGGTGGTCGGGTGCAGGGTCAAGTGGCTGTCGTCGAGCTGATAATCAACCGCTGTGAGTTCGGCGTCGTCGAGTTTGACCGACAGCAATTCAAGCTGCTGACCGTCCAGCATCAGTGCCGGGAAACCCGCGCCACGGGCAGGATTACGGCGCATCACCAGTTGCGCATGGACCAGCGTGTGGTCCTCGAACAACTCGAAGGTCAGGTGCGTTTCGTCGATCAGATACTCAGGCGCCTGGTAGTCCTTCAGGTAGATCATTTGCGGTTGTTCGGTGCGCATGCTGGAGTCCTTTTACTGATGCACGGCCATCTGGTAGGCCGTGTATTTGCGGATATTGATAACGCCGGTGTCAAAGATCAGGTACTGGCCCTTGATCCCCATCAGCGTGCCTTCAACGATCGGATCTTTATCCAGATTAAAGCTGACGATCTTGCTCGGGTACTGCTCGACCGGGTAGCGAATCTCGATGGGCTCGACCTCATGCAGCGGCTGGACCGCTTGCAGGCCAAAACGCTCCTGCAGGGTTTGCATGCCTTCGGCGCAGCTCTCGAACAGTTGTGCACGCACCGCGGCGAGGTCCACAGGCGCAGCGTCGCCCTTGAGCAGTGCACGCCAGTTGGTGCGGTCGGCCACTTGCGTGCGGAACAGGTCTTCAACAAACCCCGATTGCTGACGGGTTGCCACCCGCACAATCGGCAGTGCCTGACTGGCACCCTGATCCAGCCAGCGCGTGGGTAACTGCGTGGCACGAGTGATACCGACCTTGACCCCGGAGGAGTTGGCCAGATACACCACGTGATCAGTCATGCAGAACTGCTCGCCCCACGACGGATCACGGCAAGTGCCTGCGTCGTAATGGCAACGCTCCGGGCTCATGATGCAGACATCGCATTGCGCCAGCTTGGTCATGCACGGGTAGCAGTAGCCCTGACTGAAGCTTTTTTTGGTTTTGCGCCCGCAGTGGGAGCAGTTGATCTGCCCCAGGTATTCGAGACGCAGTTTGGTGCCGATCAAGGGATTGACCGGCACCTCGGTATCGCCCAAACGAAACGCATATTGAACGGTCGGCGTTTCAAGGCTTGCCGACATTTTGCTGATTGCACCGCGACCAATCTCAATCAATGGATAGCATCCGATTTGAACAGGATGTTCGGCACTGGCGCCGATTTGGAGCTGCACTCTTGCGGCCCCATGTAACCGGTGCGCTGGTCTTCAGGCAGGTTTTGCACTTCCCAGGCAATCATCGCTTGCAGCGACAGTTCGCGTTGTTCGGCAGTCAGCTTATTGCCATCAGCCCATTTACCGATTTCCACGGCCAGTTTCAGGCTCTGATAAATATCGGGGGTGATGTTTTGAATCATTTCGTTGAAAGAGGACATGGTTCTGTTTCCACTCTTGAATAATTTGAGGTGTAAGGCTTATCGCAAATCCATTCGTAGCAGCTGCCGAAGGCTGCGTTCGATTGCGAAGCGATCGTAAAACCTGAAAACCGGATTCAACAGGTATAACGCAGTGCCTGATTTTACGACGACTGCGTCGCCGAACGCAGCCTTCGGCAGCTGCTACGGGTGCATAGCAAGCTTACGCCGCGCCCACAGACCGCCCAGTAAACCGGTCAGGCAACCGATCAGCAAGCCGCCCACATGGGCCGCGTTGGCAATCTGGCCAAAGCCGATCATCGACACCAGCCCGGACATGCACAGTGCCAGCCACACCAGCATCATCACCAATACCCCGCGAGGCAGGTGGTACATTGGGTTTGGCGCCATCATCTGGTAAATCCAGACATGCCCCAACAACCCGTACAACACACCCGACAACCCGCCGAACAGGCTCGGCCCGCCAAACAGGTATTGGGCGAAGTTGGACACCAGGCTAAACAGCAGGCTCAGGCCGATCAGGTTGATACTGCCCTGGCGCATTTCAATGCGCCGTCCCAGCTCCCAGTACCACATGCCGTTCATGGCGATGTGCAGAAAGCCGAAGTGAATCAGCATCGGGGTAACCAGTCGCCACCACTGCCCCGACGCCAGGCTGTCGGACAACGGCACAAATGTTATGTACTGCCCTTGAATACTGAAATCGACGAAGGTCAGCGCGCTCAGGGTCGACAAGTTGTCACCCAGTTGCGTCACGGCCGCCACGATCACGCACAACAGCAACACGATTGCGGTAGCCGGGCTGTCGCGCAGTTGCTGGGCGAAGCCGGGCCGGGTCATCGCAGGTGGCCGCTCAACAATAGGCAACTCATGCTCGGGATCACCCGCCGGGAAGCGCTGATACAAACTGCGCACATCGTCAGCAATAGTTTCGGGGGCCCACAGCACCTGCTCGCCAGCCTCTTCACTGACCCGATGCGGCACCTGCATGCGCCTGAGCAGACCAACAAAAGCGCTGAGATCAACAGACAGCGGCAAACGTAAAACAGCTACAACACTCATTGAATGGCCTCAGGGCGATCTACGTCTACCCATACAAATTTGTTCGGATCCAGCCGGGTTTCCTGATCCAGACGATAAGCCACCAGCTTGCCGTACAACACCGCGCTGTAATCCAGGCACGCCAGGTTTGGCCGGATCGGCGCGGGTTGGCCACTGCGCCAGTAATGCCCGACAAACAACAGCGGCTCATCACTGCCGTAGCGTAACAAGGCACCTTTTTCCGTGGAGGACAGGGGCTGCTGCGCTACCCGCTCGGGCAAAGCATCAGGCTGGAACACGATATCGCCGTAGGTCTTGGGGTCGTCTTCCCAGAATTTGGTGCGAAAGAACGCCCGCGTCAGGCCGTCGCCACCGGTCAGGGTCATGCCGCCTGGCAGACGCATGTCGGTGCCGCGCAACAGTCGATTGAAGCTGAGGTTGGCAAAACTATCGGGCTCTGCCGCCGCCTGCAAGAACGCCTCGTCGATACAGCCGTCGGGGTATTGCGCACGCAAGGTACTGATCACCTCGGCATCCCAGCAGGCATGGACCACCCGGAAGCGCCCTGCGTCGACAAACAGCGGCATGTCGTAAAACCACTGCACGAATTCGCGCCATTCAACGGGGTACTTGTCGAACTGCTCAAGGGTTTCATGAATCAGACGGGCATGCCGTGCTGTGTGCTCACGCACAAATTGCTTGCCACTGCTGACCGGTGCGGGGGTGCACCAGCCCAGCGCGTTGAATTCATGGTTGCCCATCAGGCACAGGGCCTGACCGGCGCGAACCATGTCGTAAACAATATGCAGCGACTCGCGAATCCGCGGGCCGCGATCAATGATGTCACCCAGGAACACCGCTATCCGTTGCGGGTGTCGCCAGATACCGGCGAGTTTGCGATAGCCCAGACGCTCCAGCAGGTGCTCAAGAGTATGAGCACAGCCATGCACGTCACCGATCAGATCGTAACTGCGCGCTGGATCGAGCATCAGTCAGCCCTACCGCCCAGTCGGCTACCCCAGCCAAGCTTGGTCCGACACACTTCATAGTAGTTGTGGTCCAACGGGTGGATCAGGCGCAGCTTTTGCGCTTTTTTGCTGACGTTAATAGTATCGCCAGGTGCACAGGTGAAATGGTTCTGACCATCGCATGAGACTTGCGGGTAGATCTGCATGTCCTTGGCCACCACGATTTTAAGCTCGCTGTTGCCATCGACCACAATCGGGCGACTGCTGAGGGTATGCGGGTACATTGGCACAATTACGATTGCGTCGAGCTTGGGGTGCATGATCGGGCCACCCGCTGACATCGCGTAGGCCGTGGAGCCGGTGGGCGTTGCCACGATCAGGCCATCGGCCTTTTGGCTGCACACGAACTGACCGTCGATATGCAGTTCGAACTCGATCATGCGCGTGGACTTGCCGGGGTGCAGCACCACGTCATTCAGGGCGTCGCCCTGGCCAATGGCCTCGCCGTGACGGCGGACTTCGGCTTGCAGCAGAAAACGGTTTTCAACCAGGTAGTGGCCGTCGAGCACCTCGGCCACCTTGACTTCCAGCTCATCGGGGCGGATGTCGGTCAAGAAGCCCAGGCTGCCACGGTTGATGCCCAGTACCGGGACATTGTGCCGGGCCAGTGCCCGCGCGGCGCCAAGCAAACTGCCATCGCCGCCGACCACTATCACCATGTCGCACACTTCACCGAGCATTTTACGCGACGAGGTTTGCAGACCATGACCGGGCAACACCTCGGCGATGGTGTCTTCAAGGATCACGTGCATGTGCCGCTCAAGCAGGAATTTTTTCAGTCGGCGAACCGTGTCGAGCACTTGCGAGCTGCCCAGACGACCTATGATGCCGATATTGCGAAATTGCTCCATGGGGCTCCTGCGGGATTCAATACGTGCGAAAACAACGATTATGGGCGAAAGACCACGATAGACAAAACCCTTTCAGCCCTCAGGACAGCTATGCTCGGACAATGACCCTCTTCCCCGACTTGCTCAACCTGCCCCGCCAACTGCGCCACCCTGCGGTGCGCGATCTGGCGTGGGTGATTCTCGCCCCGCCGATGCTGATCCAGACACCCTGGCCACAACGCCATCCGTTGGCGGGCAGTGACTGGGTCCAGGCTCCGGAACAACTGGAACGCTGGTTGCGTGAACTGGATCAGCACAGTGAGCCCCTCCAGCACTGGCTCGAACTGGCCACTACCCGGCGGCTGGGGCGCTATTACGAACGGTTGTGGCAATTTGCCGTGCAGCACGCCCCCGGCGTTGAATTGGTGGCCGCCAACCTGCCGATCCGCCTGGGCGGGCATACACTGGGCGAACTCGACTTATTGCTGCGTGACCGCGAAGGCGTGCATCACCTGGAACTGGCGATCAAGCTCTACCTCGGTCCTCAGGACGGTGACGGCACGGACCCTGCGCAATGGCTCGGCCCCGGCAGCAATGACCGGCTGGACCGCAAACTCAAGCACTTCAGCCAACATCAGTTACCCATGTCGGGCCGCCCCGAAAGCCGCGAAATCCTCGCCAGCCTGGATATCCAGACGTTCAGCGCGCACTTGTGGCTCGGTGGTTACTTGCTGTACCCGTGGCCCGGTGAGGCCAGCTCACCTGCCGGGGCCAACCCGCAGCACCTGCGTGGGCGCTGGCTGCATCAGCGCGACTGGCCAGCGTTTGCCCGCCAGAGCCCTGCCGGCTGCTGGCAACCCCTGCCCCGACATGCCTGGCTCGCCCCGGCGCACTATGGCCCTGAAGGTATATGGACTGCACAACAGCTGGACATCTGGCTGACAGAACTGCACCCCCAGGCCCCAGCGCAACTGCTGGTGCGCCTGAGTGAAAATGAAGACGGTGACTGGGAAGAAGCCGAACGCTTGTTTTTAGTCTCTGATTTTTGGCCAAATGTGCCGGGAACCCCCGAAAGCTGACACATCTCAAGTGCAAAATTGCCCAACGCGCTTAAAGTAACAGCACTCCGTCAAACAAGAATGGAGGCTTCAGACCTGAACTGTGAGGAAACACCATGTCCTGGAAAAGCACCGCCCAACATTACAGCCGAATGTCCATCGCCCTGCACTGGCTTATGGTGCTGTTGTTTGTACTGATTTATGCGTCAATCGAATTTCGCGGCATCTTCCCCAAAGACAGCGACGGCCGCAACCTGATGAAGGACGCGCACTTTATGCTCGGGCTGACGGTGTTTGCGCTGGTCTGGCTGCGACTGCTGGCCCGAACGCTGGGTGCAGCGCCGAAAATCACGCCAACCCCGCCTGCCTGGCAAACAGCCCTTGCCACGTTGATGCACTGGGCGTTGTACGTGTTCATGATCGCCATGCCGGTATTGGGCTATCTGGTATTGAGCTACAACGACAAGCCAGTGTACTTCTACGGCTTCGACATCCTGCCGCTGACCGCCAAAGACCCAGACTTCGCCAAGCAAATCAAAAGCTGGCACGAACTGGGCGGCACCATCGGCTATTGGCTGATCGGCTTGCACGCCGTAGCAGGGCTGGCGCACCACTATTTGATCAAGGACAACACCCTGTTGCGCATGCTGCCTAAACGCGGCTAAACCCACCCCCCCCTTTTTTTAAACTACAAACCCCCGGCGGCCTTGCAAGCCGCCGGTGTGGACGAATACCAGACGTTTGCCCCGTGTAATACTCCCCTCTTTCACCGCTTGCTCAAGCGCCATTAATGCCTTGGCTGTATACAGCGGCTCCAATGGCACACCACTGGCCGTTTCACTGGCCTGAATAAACCCCAGTAATGCCGGATCGACCTTGGCAAAACCGCCACGGCTGGCATCGATCAGCTCGAAATTGCGTTCGTTGTGCCCTGCCGTCTGCAAGATCGCCGCCACCTGCGGGGCCA
This sequence comes from Pseudomonas fragi, assembly GCF_025426255.1. Lineage (GTDB taxonomy): Bacteria > Pseudomonadota > Gammaproteobacteria > Pseudomonadales > Pseudomonadaceae > Aquipseudomonas > Aquipseudomonas kulmbachensis. The sequence goes on from NZ_CP104861.1 coordinate 2,870,561, forward strand.
CGCCGTGATCCGTCGGCACTGCCAGCGCGCCATAAACCCTGCGCTCCCCCCCCTCGCCCAACACCAGCCCGGCCAGGGTTGTGCCAGTACCTGCCGCCAACCACCAGCCGTCGTAATCATCCCAGCCCACATCCACCAGTTGCTCACGCAGCATAGCCACCAGCGGCACACAGCCCAGTGCACCCTCCAAGCCACCACCGCCTTCCGGAACCTGCTGCAAACCCGGATACAAGTCTTGCCAGGGCTGCCAGAAATCGGGCTCATGGCGCGCCCGGTAACCAGCAAAGCCCAGCCAGTGCAACTGCATGCCATAGCGTTCAAGGTCCAGCGTAGTGGGGGTTTGCTGCACATGGCCGCGCAATAGCCCCACCGTGGCAAAGCCAAAACGCTTGCCGGCTGCCGCCAGGGCATGCAAATGGTTGGAGTGGGCACCGCCCAAGCTGATCAGCCCCTCAGCCCCCGCCTCCTGGGCCGCACGTAAATGCTCGGTCAGCTTGAACCACTTGTTGCCGCTGATCAGCGGATCAATCAAGTCCAGGCGCAGCACTGCCACCTCCACCCCGGCCTGTTGCAGCCAGTCAAGATGCAAACGCTGCAAGGGTGCATGGGGGTGCCAGTCGATCAAGGGCAGCATGGGAAGGCTCAATTGGAAAAAGAGCGAGTTTACAGCAGCCTGTCGATTTTCATGTTCAGGGTGCCCAATAACCTGACTCGACTGCAGGCTTCTTGGTAAGGTGTGCGCCGAATTTCGTAGCCTCGCTGTGGCTGCTGCTATCTGTTTAATGACGCGAGACCATCCGACCATGCCCGAGCCGATCCCCCTTAAAGATCACGAAAGCGAAAAACGCCTGGTCAATAAAAGACTTATCGCGTGCGCCGGGCTGGTGCTGGCGATCAGCTGCGCGCTGATCGGGCGTATGTATTTTCTGCAAGTCACCGAGTTCGATTACAACTCGACGGTGTCCGAGAACAATCGGGTGCATGTGCTGCCGATCCCGCCTGAACGCGGTTTTATCTACGACCGCAACGGCGTACTGCTGGCCGACAACCAGCCCAGTTTCAATATGACTATCACCCGCGAACGGGCCGGCGATACCGCCAAGGTGCTGGACTCGGTGATGAGCATTCTGCATTTGCCTGAAGAAGACCGCGCGGTGTTTGCCAAAGCCATGAAGCAGGCGCGCCACCCGTTTGACCCCTCGACTCTGCTGTACGAGCTGAGTGAGGAGCAAATCGCCCTGCTGGCGGTCAATCAGTTCCGCCTGCCGGGCATTGATGTCGAGGCGCAGTTCGTACGCCATTACCCGCAGGGCGATCACTTTGCCCATTCGGTCGGTTATGTTGGCCGGATCAACGAGAAAGAAGCCAAACAGCTGGATCCCACCCAATACCGCGGCACGCAGTCGATAGGCAAAACCGGCATCGAACGTTTTTATGAAAACGAATTGCACGGCAAGGTCGGTTTTGAAGAAGTCGAAACCAACGCCCAGGGCCGGGTCATGCGCGTGCTGCGTCACACCGATGCGGTAGCGGGTAAAAACATCGTCCTGAGCCTGGACATCAAGCTCCAGGAAGCCGCCGAAGATGCACTCGGAGACCGTCGCGGCTCGATCATCGCCCTGGACCCGAAAACCGGCGAAGTGTTGGCCATGGTCAGCAAACCCAGCTTTGACCCTAACCTGTTCGTGACCGGTATTAGCTCAAAAGACTACTCCGGGCTGCGTGATTCCATTGACAAGCCACTGTTCAACCGAGCGTTGCGCGGACTGTATGCGCCGGGTTCGACAATCAAGCCCGAAGTGGCGATTGCAGGTCTGGACAGCGGCGTGATTTCGGCCTCGACCAGGGTGTTCGACCCCGGCTATTTCCAACTGCCGAACGTCGACCACAAATACCGCAACTGGAACCACAGCGGCGACGGCTGGGTGGACTTGAACGCTGCCATCATGCGCTCCAACGACACCTACTTTTATGACCTTGCATCCAAGCTGGGCATTGACCGCATGCACGACTACATGGCGGAGTTCGGGTTGGGGCAAAAGGTGTCGCTGGACATGTTCGAAGAGTCGTCAGGTTTGATGCCGTCCCGCGAGTGGAAGCGCAGTACCCGCCGCCAAGCCTGGTTCCCGGGCGAGACGGTGATTTTGGGGATTGGCCAGGGCTACATGCAGGTCACCCCGCTGCAACTGGCGCAAGCCACGGCACTGATTGCCAACAAAGGGGTATGGAACCGTCCGCACCTGGCCAAAACCGTTGACGGAACGCCACCGGTGGATGAGCACCCGATTCCCAATCTGGTGCTGCGCGATCCGCGAGACTGGGATCAGGTCAACCACGCCATGCAACTGGTGATGCACGACCCGCGCGGCATTGCCCGGGCAGCGGCCCAGGGCGTGCAATACCGGATTGCCGGTAAAAGTGGTACTGCGCAGGTGGTGGCGATCAAGCAGGGCGAACGTTACAACCGCCTGAAAACCGCCGAGCGCAATCGCGACAACGCCCTGTTTGTCGGCTTCGCCCCTGCCGAAGACCCGCAGATTGTGATCTCGGTGATGATCGAAAACGGCGAAGCCGGTGGCCGGGTTGCAGGCCCGGTGGTGCGCAAAGTGATGGACGCCTGGCTGCTCGACAACCAGGGCGTGCTAAAACCACAGTACGCCAGCCCGCAGATCAAGGCACACACGACCCCGCACGTCTGAAGCTGCAACCGGGTTGACTGAATCGCGAGCAAGCCCGCTCCCACAGATTTTGCGTCGATCTTGTGGGAGCGGGCTTGCCCGCGATGGCATCAACTCAGTCTGGCTGGCACTTCACGGCTCAGTACCGCGCATCCACCGGCTTGCCGCCCTTCGGCCAGTCCTTGGCCTTATCGACAAAGTCAGGCCGTGGTTGATGCGAGAAGTACTCGGCCACATCCACCGCCTCCTGATCCGATAGTCCGCCCTGCCCCAACGGGAACTTCTCATGGAAGCCAATCGGCATATTGCGTTTGACGAACGCCGCCGCCGTGTAGGTGCGCGCCATGCCCGCGCCTATATTGAACGACTCATCACCCCACAACGGCGGATACACAAAGCTGCCATCGGCGTGCTTCAAGCCATCGCCGTTGTCACCGTGGCACACCGCGCATTGCTGCACATACACTGCCTTGCCGTTTACCGGATCGGGCTTGATGTTCGGATCAACCTTGCCCACACCCCTGCCCGCAACCTTGTCGCCAGCAACGGTATTCATTTTCATCCAGTCAAAGTACGCCACCATCGCTTGCATATCGGGCGAAGTCACCGGCAACGGCTTGCCATCCATCGAACGACGGAAGCAACCATTGATCCGCTCCTCCAGCGTCACCTCCTTGCCCGCACGGGGCGCATAGCTGGGGAAGAACGCCGACACGCCAACAAACGGCGAACCATCGGCCACGGTGCCCGCGTTCAAGTGACAACTGGTGCAGTTGAGCGCATTGCCAACGTTGTCCGGCAGCAATGCCTTGGTTTGCAGGTGCAAGCGCATGCCACGCACCACTTGATCGGCATTGGCTGCACTGAGCAGATTGGCCAGCCTCGGGGTGACAAAGGCTGTCTCGTCGATGGTCTGCGGGTTAAGTTGTTTGCGCATTTTGGCCACTTGCGCAGACTTGATCGCTGGGGCGTCATTACCCCAACTGCTGCGCACAAAACTCAGGATCTCGGCAATTTCATCATCCGCCAACCGCGCAAAGCCGGGCATGGTGTACACCCTTGGGTGCGCGGCCGTTTCCGGAGTTTCCCAGCCGGTCAGAGTGATATGCAGCAACGTGGTCGGATTAGCCGCCACGATCCCCGGGTTGCCGTTTAGCGGCGGGAAAATCCCCTTGACCCCACCGCCATCCGGGCGATGGCAGTCGGCGCAGAACTGGGTATATCCCAAACCACCCCGAGTACTGAACAAGGTGTCTGGCGCCCTGACCGGCCCGGTTGCAACGGCGGGCATCGGCAAATCATCCTTGCCCGGTGGCAGCGACTTCAGATAGCTGGCGATGGCGGTCAGATCCGCATCGGTGAAGTGCTGGGTGCTGTGGTGAATCACGTCGGCCATATTGCCCGAGACCGTGGCAAAGCGGTTTTGCCCGGTTTTGAGCAGTTGTACGGTGTCCTCCACTGTCCACAGATTGCGCAGGCTCAAGGCGCGCCACGCTTCAACGGTCTCACCCGCCAAGTAGTGCTTGCCGCTGCTGCCCGCATCACTCATGGCCTTTTCCTGGAAGGCTATCCCGCGAGGCGTGTGGCATGAGCCGCAATGCCCCAGCCCCTGCACCAGATAGGCGCCACGGTTGAGCTCGGGGCTCTTGGCCGGGTCGCCAACAAATGGCTGAGTGTCGACAAAGGCCCAGTTCCACAATGCCAGCCCCCAGCGCTGGTTAAACGGAAAGCCCATGTCTGCCTCAAGGTTGGTCTGTTTGACCGGGGTAACGCCTTGCGTCAGGTAGGCGTACAAGGCGCGCATATCGTCTTCGCTCATCTTGGCGTAAGACGGATACGGCATGGCCGGGTACAGGTTCTGCCCCGCAGGGGTGACCCCTTCACGCATGGCCCGGTCGAATTGCTCAAAGCTGTATTGACCGATGCCGGTCTCGGGGTCCGGCGTGATATTGCTCGAATAAATCGTGCCCATCGGCGTTTTCAGCTCCAGGCCACCGGCCATCACCGCACCGCCCTTGGCGGTGTGGCAGGCAATACAGTCGCCAAGCTGGGCCACGTACTGACCGCGTTGAATCAGGGGGTTGGTTGCCGTTGTCGGCTCACCGGCCTGCACATGGGCTGTGCAAAGCAACATCAGGCCGGTAAACGCCAGACGAGGGAAGGTAGAAAGCATCGCGTTATTCCTTTAAGGCGTCGATCTGGGGTGGTCCCCTCGAAACGGGCCATGCTGGTTTTGTTATTGATTCCTCACACTGGGGTTGTACCGGCTTTTAAATGCACGGCGTTTGACCCCGGTCATGGGCGGCGCAACCAGACGGCGCAAGCGAGCGCTCTAAGCTAGTTCCAAAACGGTATTTTCGCCTTTTATTTAAAGCACTTAGATTCAGCAGACCGGACCACCGGACCTCGTCTTTCTACCTCATCAGAACAAGGTCCACCCATGTCCATGCGCACAGTTTTGATTGCTCTTTCCATCGCAGGGCTCAGCTTCGGCGCGCAGGCGGCTGATGTGACCATCGGCTATATCACCGGCATTGATCCCACCAAACTGGCCCAAGCCGAAGGCAGCTATGAAAAGGCCATTGGTGAAAAAATCGACTGGCGCCGCTTTGATTCAGGCCCGTCCGTGGTTGCAGCACTGGCTTCCGGTGATTTGCAAATCGGCAATCTGGGCTCAAGCCCCCTGGCTGCTGCGGCCTCGCGCAACGTGCCGTTGGTGACCTTTATCGTCACGGCGCAAATCAAGGGTTCCGAAGCGCTGGTAGTGCGTGATGGCAGCGGCATCAACGGCCCGCAGGACCTGATCGGCAAGACCATCGCCACGCCCTTTGTGTCTACTTCGCACTACAGCCTGCTGGGCGCGCTGAAACACTGGAACCTTACCCCGCAACAAGTGAAGGTGGTCAACCTCAGCCCCGCGCAAATCACCGCGGCCTGGAAGCGCGGTGATATCGACGGTGCGTTTACTTGGTCACCTGCGTTGGGGGAAATCCGCAAGACCGGAAAAATCCTCGCCGACGCAGGCCAGGTCAGCGAATGGGGCGCGCCGACCTTTGAAGTCTGGGTCGCCCGCAAGGATTTTGCCGATAAACACCCTGAGATAGTCGCGCAATTTGCCAAAGTCAGCCTCGACGCAATCGCCGACTACAATGCCCACCAGGCCGCCTGGACTGCAGATTCGGAACAAGTGCAGAAGATCGCCAAACTGACCGGTGCCAATGCCCAGGACATTCCCGAATTGCTGCACGGCGCGCACTTCCCTTCCGCCGCCGAGCAAAAATCGCCGCAGTTGCTGGGCGGCGGTACGACCAAGGATATCGCACGGACTGCCTTGTTCCTCAAGGATCAAGGCAAAATCGAAAGCGTACTGGCGGACTATTCACCCTATGTCAGCGACAAGTTTTTGCCTGAATAACCCGTTATGAGGAGCGTGGAGGAGCGACCCGGTAAACGCGTTAGATACTTCAAGTGTGGGAGAGAGCCTGCTCGCGCATGATCTTCGCGAGCAGGCTCGCTCCCACAAGGGGCCCACTTACATTGACAGCCATTGCGCGAGGCTGCGATAAGGACCGCCAGATTAATCCCACAAGGGTGGCGCCCATCATCTGCGCAATTTCGAGTGTTTGAGTTAACCAGCTATTTGGGTCTGTTCCTGGCCGCCTTCGGGGCCGCGTCGATACTGCCCATGCAGTCAGAAGCCGTACTGGTCGGCATGCTGTTGTCCGGCAAGTATGTGGCGCTGACATTGCTGGCAGTCGCCACTCTGGGCAATGTCCTGGGCTCGGTATTGAATTGGGTACTGGGCCGATCAGTCGAACGTTTTCGGCACAAACGCTGGTTCCCGGTCAGCGAGCAAAAACTCGACAAGGCGCAGCAGTTTTACCTGCGTTATGGCCGCTGGTCGCTGTTGCTGAGTTGGGTACCAATCATCGGCGACCCGATCACGGTCATCGCCGGAGTTATGCGCGAACCACTGTGGAGTTTCGTGCTGATCGTCACCCTGGCCAAGGGCGCGCGCTATCTGCTGCTGACAGGGCTAACCCTGGGCTGGGCGTAAACGCCCAGCCCGCAGGCAAGTTAAACCGGCTCTGCCGAAATGCGGCCGTCCATTACCGGCGGGTATTCGGGCAGCCAGGATAAGGGCGTCAATTGATTGTACTTTTGATAGAACGACGACTGAATTCGCGTACGAATCTGCTCCAGCTGCTCAATCAAACCCACCAGCGCCAGTTGCTGTGCAGCCAGGCGAACTTGATCATCGGCGGTGTCGATCTCGGATAGCTCAATGGGCTGCAGCGCAATGCTTTCATTGAAGTAAGCAGGCACTCGCCGACCATTGCGATGCAATTGGTTCTCGGCGCGATAGCATTGAACAAGCCCCGCCAAAATCATTTCCGCCTTGTTCAAACCACTGGCCCGCAACGATCTTACAGTGCGTTTTTCGTCCAGAACCGACTGGTAACTGACCAATTGTTGATTGCACGCCAATACATCCGATTCGAGCTTTTCCAGGAACTCTTGCTTGAGTGCCATAAGCTCATTGCGTACATCTGCAATTTCATCCTGATAGACACCCAACGCGTCATTACGGCGCTTTTGCTGCTTGAGCAATCCGGAGTGATTTTGTGCCTTGAAAGCACACAGTTCAGCCTCCTGCTCCCGCGCGCTGTACTCCAGGCGCTGCAGCCGTACAGCGTAGTCATTCAGAAGACTGTCTATGGCACGCTCAAACTCTTGATCAAACTGAGCGCAGCGGTCCACCGTACTGATGATATCCAGAGCACTTAGCTGATTCTGGATCGTGGCAATCCGCGAGTCGGCCCACGCCAGCACCTTGTTGCGCTCGGACTCAAGTGTGGTGCGGATACTCTCTTCGATGGCAGTCAACCGAGTGGCTTCTACCGCAGGGTAGCCCTGCTCACCGTGGCGGCTGGCTTGCTCAACAATATTGAGTTCGCGTTTGAGACTTTCAAACTCGGCCGGGATAAACACTGGATTGTCTGCACGCTCGCGGCTGCAATCAGCCTGCCCCAGAATATTCAACAGCTTTCTGAATAACTGCATGGCGTTCGCTCCGATAGAGAGGTAGTGATGCCAAATTGCTTAACTATACGCAACGGCAAGGTAGCACTTAGCCATCAACCTATCACACGTCTTTGAAAAAAAGATCTTTAAATTTCAAAACCGGTATTCAGACGGCGAATCGGTTTAACCCCAAGCGAGAGCCGAGGGTGCTCTGAGCTAAAGGTGAGGATAGCCATCAGGAGCGGTACGTCCAGTAATGCAAATACATACGGTTTCGTTGAGCAATCAGTGTTGCATGCCCCAGCGCTTCACCGTGACCCGCTCAAGTGTATCGAATACCAGGTTCTCCACCAGCAAACCGATCAGAATCACCACTGCCAACCCGGCAAACACTTTGTCGGTATACAACTCGTTGCGGTTCTGAAAGATGTACCAGCCCAGGCCGCCCTTGCCGCTGGTTGCGCCGAACACCAGCTCGGCGGCGATGAGCGTGCGCCAGGCGAATGCCCAGCCGATTTTGAGGCCTGCAAGGATTGAGGGTAACGCCGCCGGGATCAGGATCAACAGCACAAAGCGAATACCCTTCAAACCGTAGTTACGCCCGGCCATGCGCAAGGTTTGCGAAACCCCGAGAAATCCCGCATAGGTATTCAGGGCCAGGGCCCAGAGCACCGAATGCACCAGCACGAAAATCAGGCTGTTCTGCCCCAGCCCGAACCACAGCAGCGCCAATGGCAACAGGGCAATGGCCGGCAGCGGGTTGAACATCGAGGTCAGGGTGCTCAGCAGGTCACGGCCCAACTGGGTCGACACCGCCAGCGTGGTCAAGGCGAACGCCAGTGCGATACCGATCAGGTAACCCTTGAGCAGTACCACCAGGGAAATGCCGACTTTGTTCAGCAGTTCGCCGCTGATCAAACCGTCATACAGGGCGCTGGCGGTTTGCAAAAAAGTGGGCAGTAACAGGTCGTTGTTCTGGTAGCGCGCCACCAGCTCCCAGAGTACCGCGAGCACGATCAGAATCAGGCTTTTACGTAACCAGCCCTGCTGCCAGAGTCGCTGGCCGAGCGGTAATTCGCGTTCCACTGGCACTGTCAGCAGCGGTTCCAGAACGACTTCGTATTCCTGGCGTACAGATGATGATTGGCTCATCGGGCAATCCTCCACAGCTCAATAAGCGATACGAATATCGGCGAAGTTCAGCGCTTGTTCGCTGCTTGCAACGTCATTTTCATCAAACAGCAGCCGGTGGATGCGCCGCGCCGCCTGTTGGAACTCCGTACCGCCAAGGCTGTGCAGCCCGTATTGATGACTGTTGATTTCAGCGCGCACACGGCCCGGATGCGGCGACAGCAACAATATCCGGTTGCCGACCACCAGCGCCTCTTCGATGGAATGGGTGACAAACAGCAAGGTAAAACGTACTTCTTCCCAGAGCAGCAACAACTCCTCCTGCATCTTGCGCCGGGTCAGAGCATCGAGCGCGGCGAAAGGCTCGTCCATCAACAGGATTTTCGGCTGCATCGCCAAGGCTCGAGCGATTGCCACGCGAGCCTTCATGCCGCCGGACAAGGTATGTGGGTAAGCATCGGCAAACGCCGTCAAACCGACCTTGTCCAGATAGTGCAGCGCTCGCTCCTCGGCTTCGCGCCGAGGCAGGGTTCTGGAAGCCAGCAGCGGGAACATCACGTTTTGCTTGACCGTCTTCCAGGGCGGCAGTTGATCGAACTCCTGAAACACCACCATGCGATCCGGCCCCGGGGCGGTGACGGCTTGCTCCAGCAGGCGGATGTGTCCTTCGCAGGGCGAATGAAACCCGGCGACCGCCTTGAGCAGCGTTGACTTGCCGCAACCCGAAGGGCCAAGGAGGATAAAACGGTCAGCGGAGTCGATTTCGAAACTCACCTGATGGGTAGCCCGCACCACACGCTGCGGTGTGCGGTACTCGAGGCTGACCTGGTCGACCGACAACAGGGCCGGGCCTGTTGCGGTCAGGTGGCTGGCCGTGTGGCCTTGCACGGAAGCATTCATGGGTATCAGCTCCCCTGCAGCGGTTTTGCATCCTGGAAGAAGTAATCTTTCCAGGACTCAGGTTTGTTTTTGATCGCCCCGACGCGGTACAAAAATTCGGCCAGCGGGTAGGTGTTTTTCGGCGTCACGCTGAATTCGTACTGTGGGTTGTCGATGATTTTCAGCAACTCGGCGCGGTCAATCTTGGCCTTGGTGACGCGGATATACGTGTCAGCGGCAGCACCCTTGTCGTTTTGGGCAAACTCGGCGGCTTCGGTTAACGCCTCGACAAAGGCCTTGTAGGTTTTCGGGTTGTCGTTGCGGAACTTCTCGGTGGTGAACAGCACCGTGGGCGAGTTCGGGCCGAGCAGGTCATAGGTATTGAGTACCACATGCACATTAGGGTTTTTAAGTGCCTGGTCCTGGAAAGGCGGGTTGGAAAAATGCCCGCTCAACTCCGTACCACCGGCAATCAACGCAGCAGTGGCGTCCGGGTGCGGGACGGCAATTGTGTACTTGTCCAGCCGGTTGAACTCCTTATCGCCCCATTGCTTGGCGGCGGCGTATTGCAAAAAGCGCGACTGCACGGATACACCCACGGCAGGCACTGCGATGCGGTCCTTCTCGGTGAAATCGGCAATGGTTTTGACCTGCGGGTTATTGCTCAGCAGGTAGTACGGAAAGTTGCCCAGCGACGCCACAGCCTTGACGTTCTGCCTGCCGTGGGTACGGTCCCAGATGGTCAGCAGCGGGCCAACCCCGGCCCCGGCAATATCAATCGAGCCCGACAGCAAGGCGTCGTTGACCGCCGCACCGCCGGACAATTGGGTCCAGTCGACCTTGATATCGATGCCCTCCTCCTTGCCGTGCTTCTCGATCAGGTTTTGATCGCGCACCACGTTGAGCAGCAGGTAAACAATGCCGAACTGCTCGGCGATTCGGATCTCGCCTTCAGCATGGGCCACGTTCGGAGCCACAAGACTGCTGGCGAGTAGACTCAAGCCCAGACCAAGACTGGCGGCCACGGATTTGATTGATGTGGGCATGGTTATGCTCCTTGAAATATGGGGACGATCAGTAAGGGGCATTGCCCTGAATGGTGGTGCGATAGAGCTTGCGGCGCAGATGGCTCGGGCATCCGGCAGCGAGATGGATCAGTGAGCGGTTGTCCCAGAACACCAGGTCATGGGGCTGCCATTGGTGGCGATAGATGTTCTCTGGCAGCACGCTGTAGGCGTAAAGCTCGGCCAGCAAGTGACGGCTTTCGTCTTCGGGCAGGCCGACGATACGGGTGGTGAAACCCTCACTGACAAACAGCGCCTTGCGGCCATTTTCCGGGTGGGTACGGACCACCGGATGCACCACTTCGCTGACCTGTGCCAGTTGCTCCGGGGTCAGGGTCGGGCGCCAGTTGCCTTCGAATTTGCTTTCGCTGTAACGCGCGGTATACGAGTGCGCGGCCGAGCGGCCCTCAACTGCATTGCGCAACGCTTGCGGCAAGCCATCCCAGGCTTTGTGCATATCGGCAAACAGGGTGTCACCACCTTCGGATGGCAGCTCTTGGGCATGCAGCATCGACCCCAGGCTCGGCAGCTCCTTATAGGAAAGATCGGAGTGCCAGAACTTGCCCGCATCGCCTAGACCGATGGATTGGCCGTTTTCGATAATGTTGGAGACGATCAGGATTTCCGGGTGGCCGGTCAGCAGAAACTGCTTGAGCACATGGATTTGCAAAATGCCGAAGCGACGGCTGAAGGCAATCTGTTGCTGCGGGGTAATGCGCTGATCGCGGAACACCACCACGTGATGCTCCAGATGGGCGCGGTGAATGCGCGCAAAGTCCTGGTCATTGATCGGCAATGCCAGATCAAGGCCGATAATCTCGGCACCCACTGCGCCGCTGAACGGGCGGATTTCAAAGGCTTGAGGGGCGATGCTCACGGCAATCGCAGAGGCAGACGGTGCAGACATAAATCACTCCCACGCAGGGCACACCCAATGGCGCGCCAATCGATCAGAAACTCACGGAGGTCCCGTGCTGGTTCATTTCGTGCGGCGCGTCGATTGGTCGACCTGTACGCAGGGGTATGACTTTATAGATATAAGAAATTTAATTTAAATACTTTTATAGAATAAGCATATGAGTGGTTGCTCGTTGTTTTTTGCCTTTTTGACTAAAGCACCGGCGCGATCTGCCGATGGCCTTGAATGACATAAAGTCAAAAGGACGAATCGACATGGTTGGCAGCATCAATCCCCTGGCATCGAGCCTGAATATTCAGAGCACGCCCGGCACGACCACCATCAAAGCCCCCGACAGCACCGCGGTGAGTGACACCAGCACGGCAGCCACCGACCCGGTGAAACCGCGGGCATCCAGAGACGCGAATGCGGCGCCAGCGGCTGACACCAGTGATGACAGCTCGGACGCGGTCAAGCAGCTTAAAAAACACATCGCCCAACTGCAGAAACAACTGCAGCAGCAGATGCAGGAATTGCAAAAGATCCAGGCCAGCAACATGAGCGCCGAGGCAAAGATGGCAGCAGTGGCTGGCGCCCAGGCACAAGTGGCCGCGACCGTTGGGGCGTTGCAGGAGGCGACGGCAGCATTGCTACAAGCGCTGACAATTCAGGGTAAAGGTGGTTCGGGTTCCATTGTCAGCACCTCGGCCTGACGATACGCCACCCCTGTCGAGACTCTGTTCCAGGTCAAGCCCCCCTGCCGGTTGCCCAGCTGAATATACTCCAAACGGATGCCCTATTTTTCGGCCCGAACTATGAATTTGGCACTGACAAATTCCGGGCCGTTATCACTGCCAATAGCCTGAGGCTTTTCGCGCCACACGTTCAGCTGGGAGAGATAAAACAATTTCCATGTTCAAGACTTGACGGTTGAAATCATCAATCAAATTGAAGGTCCGAAAGCTGCGCCCATCTGCCAAGATGGAACTCGCCACCGTCGATCAACACCCTATTATTCAGTGACTGAACCACGGCACTCAGTATGTTTGCCAAGAACCCCGGTCGAAAATTATGGGGCTTTCTGACCTATAGTCGCATCAATCCAAGAGGCTTTATCGGGTGAGCGCTTTGGGCTTTTTGCTAAAGGGAGGAGTAATAAAGCGTGTTCGGCTATTGAAACATCCTTATGCATGCAAACTGAAAGCCAAAAACTTATCATTTTTAATGCACGGTAAAAATTTTAATATCCCCGCACCCCATGCACCAGAAAACCTTGCCCTTAAAAACATTATAGATATGTGAATAACCAATTTTGTAGAATCACAAATAAACGAACAAACTTACTTGATTTATTTTTTCTGAAAGCCTCCCCTGCCTGCTTACGGCGCACTCAGCAACCTAAACCAAACTGCCACTATGCGCAACAAGTTGCGCACTAAAATGTGGATAACCCTGTGCATACATCTCTACAGGTCAAGTATTTAAAAGCTCACAGACAAGTGCGCAAGAAGTTGCACAGCACTGCGCAACTTCTTGCGCACTTTTATTGATAATTTCTATGTAAACCCCTAGCCAACCCTTCAACTTTCTAGTCATGACACTGATAGATAAGGACTTTAATTTTGTTGGCATGCATCTTGTAGGTAGTTATGGAGCCTGCAATGCAAACATTGCCTGTGGGTTCCTATATTTTTAGCAAGGAGAGCATCCATGGCTACACCAGCGTATATGTCCATCACGGGTACCAAACAAGGCCTGATCACCGCCGGTGCTTTCACCGCTGACTCGGTCGGCAACACCTACCAGGAAGGTCATGAAGACCAGGTCATGGTTCAGGGCTTCAGCCACGAAGTGATCATTCCTCGCGATCCGCAATCGGGTCAACCGACCGGTCAGCGCATTCACAAGCCTGTCAAAATCACCAAGGTGTTCGACAAGTCCTCACCACTGCTGCTGGCTGCACTGACCTCCGGCGAGCGCCTGACTGAGATTACCATCCAGTGGTACCGCACCTCGGCAGCGGGCACTCAAGAGCACTACTACACCACCAAACTTGAAGACGCGATTATCGTCGACATCAAGGACTACATGCATAACTGCCAGGACCCGTCGAACTCGCACTTCACGCATCTGGAAGACGTGGAGTTCACCTACCGCAAAATCACCTGGACCCATGAAGTATCCGGTACTTCGGGTTCTGATGACTGGCGTACCCCAGTCGCTGGCTGAGGCTAACTCGCTGTTTCACGGCATCGACCTTTTTAGCGGTTGATGCTGTTTATTACGTCTCAGGTGGGCTTCTCGTTTTGCCTCCTTTTTCAGCTAAGGATAAGCGTATGTTCGCTCCGGCCAATGCTGCGCACTTCACGTTACTGATTCCCTCTGTTCGCAACGACTTCAAGGTACTGGCCTTTAAGGGCACAGAAGCCATCAGCAACTTGTATGCGATCCAGGTGGAGCTCGTCAGTGAGTCCCCTGATTTCAATCTGGAGAGCCTGCTCAGTCAGCCGGCTTTTCTCCAGTTTGGCCTGAATGGCGAAGGGATTCATGGGCGCATCGAAGATGTGTTTGTGGGTGAAGCGGGTAAGCGTCTGACCCGCTATCACCTGACCTTGGTGCCTGCTCTGCACTATTTGCAATTCAGCCACAACCAACGGATCTTCCAGCACCTGACGGTGCCGCAGATCGTGACCAAAGTGCTCCAGGGCCACGGGATTCAGGCCGATGCCTATACCTTTAATGTCAACACCAGCCCTGAGCGCGAATACTGCACTCAATACGGTGAAAACGACTTCGAGTTCATCCAGAGACTGTGCAGTGAAGATGGCATTTCGTGGCACCACCAACACAGCCAAGATGACCACCAACTGGTGTTTACTGACGACCAGACCTATTTCCCCAAGCTGGGGGGCACACCGTATCAGCAAGGCTCTGGCCTGGTGGCTGATCACCCGGTGGTCCGCCAGTTCTCCATACGGTTTAGCACTCGTACCAGCACGGCCACACGCCGGGGCTATGATTTAAAACGTCCAAGCCTGTTACTGGAAAGCCAATTTACTGCCGAGTTCAGTCCTGCGCTCGAAGATTACCGTTACCCGGTGCTGCACGAAAATGAAAAGCTCGGTAAGCAAATTGCCCGGCAGGCCCTGGAGCGACACCGTAACGACTACCAGTTGGCCGAGGGTAAAAGCAACCAGCCGATCCTGCGCAGTGGCCACTTCTTCGACTTGACTGAACATCCGCGTCAGCAGTGCAACGATTTGTGGTTGTTGCTCAGTGTGACGCACACAGGCAAGCAGCCGCAGGTTCTTGAGGAGTCAGTGACTAGCGAGGTTAAATCTGAAGACGGTTTCACCCAAGGTTACCGCAACAGCTTCAGCGCGATTCCCTGGGACGTGTTCTACCGTCCACCGCTGGTCATGCGCAAATCGGTGTTGGTCAGCCAGACAGCCCGTGTCACCGGCCCGGCGGGGGAAGAAATATTTTGCGATGAATACGGGCGAGTTAAGGTCGAGTTCCATTGGGATCGCGCCGAACTGGGCAGCGACAAGAGCAGTTGCTGGCTACGGGTGTCCTCCAGCTGGGCGGGGGACAATTTCGGTGCGGTGACCATCCCCCGCATCGGCATGGAAGTGGTGGTGACCTACCTGGAAGGTAATCCCGACAACCCGTTAATTACCGGTTGCGTGCCCAACAAAGTCACGCCTGTGCCCTACCCATTGCCCGCGAACAAAACCAAAACCGTGCTGCGCAGCCACAGCTCCCCCCACAGTGGCGGCTACAACGAACTGTCGATTGAAGATCGCAGTGGCCAGGAACTGATCTACCTGCGGGCTCAGCGTGACATGGAGCAGAAGGTCGAAAACGATAGTCGTCTTGAGGTCGGTAACGAGCGGCATGAAACCGTCAAGGGCAACAACATCGTGGTGCTCGAAGCGGAGGATCAGCGCACGGTAACGGCGGATCGCAAGGTAGAGCTCAAGGCCAACGATTACTTGCAGGTTGCCAGCAGCAGTCACACCCGCGTCGGGCAGATCTTAGTCGTCGAAGCAGGCCAGGAAGTCCACCTCAAATCCGGGGCCCACCTGATCTTCGACGCGGGTGCGAGCATTACCTTGAAGGCCGCAGGTCAGCACATTGTCATCGGTCCCGGAGGAATCTTCAGCAGCACCGAGATTCAAATCGGTGGCGCACCTATCAGCGGGACAGCGACGGCGCCGCTACTGCCAAACTTACTCGGCCTGCTAGCCGTGCCGTCCTTACTTGAACAGAAACAAAACCAGTCGAATCAGGTCACTCAAGAAACCGAGCCGCCACTGCCGCTAAAACCGGTGTGCAAGGATTGTTTGCTAGCCGCACAGGTCAAGGCCGAAGCGTTAGTGCCGCGTTAACACTTATTTAGCGAACACCATAGAACAAGGAAGGGTCATGTTACCGACCGCGAAGGATTGGCTGCACCGCCTGATGAATGAGGCCCGTAGCGCACAACTTGATCACCTTGATGTACTGATCAATTGCGCGGCGCTGCCAACCCCACTGCTACCAACACTGCTTGAATTGACACCTGCACCTTCGTGCGCCTGGCTATTTGAGCAAACGCCTGAGCAAGAATTGGCGCATCAGGGCCCCGTACTGTTGCGCATTGCGTTGGCCAGTCAGGAGCAGTGTGCGGAGATTGCGAAGTTGCTTAACGCGGTTCATCACAACTTTTGTGCTCTGATACTCATCAGTCGCTGGCCCTTTGCGGAGCTCGCCGCGCATTTGCGCGGTGCTACCCAGGCCACCTGGAGCAATGGAGCCTGCTGTGGTGTGCTGCGTTATTACGACACACGCCTGTTCAGGTATTTTTACGACCAACTTGACTCCCGCCAGCAAGGGCTTTTTAACGCCCCGGTAATCCAGTGGCACTGGATCGACCATGACAAGAAAGCCGCAACCCTTCCAGGATTCGACAGCCGTCCAGATAACCAGAATACGCTGAGTGGGATGACTATGAGCGATGAGCAGGTTTCGTACTTGCAAGCCTTAAGCGCAGCGATTCAGTGGTTCAAGGACTACGAAAAAACGCCCAATGAACATGGGTTCACTTCACGCGAAGCCATGATTCGCTGCCTTATCACAGTCCATCTGGATATCAACCGGCAGAAACTGGAAAAGCAGCAGCACGAAGATTTTATCGCCAGCGCGCTGAGCAAACACCTTCCACTAACCCTGTCTCGTATCGAGCCCGTCTTATGATCCGCTTACTCCTTGTGATGTTAATGAGCGGTATCTCGCTGCAGGGCTGTGCGAAGTCCGAGCCTGAAAGATTAGGAACGCCTATCGAGGGCTACAGCCATACCTCGGCGGCGATTAATCGGTTCTCGGTAAATGGTAACGGCGGGCCGAATTTAGCTCCTTACGGATATGGGGGCGGGCAAATGTGCTGCGCACCGCTTCCAGTGAAGTGGCACCCCGGCTTGACCGTGGTGGTTGAATGGGAGAAAGACCAAAAACCGCATGAGTACGTGAACTGGCCTCCGCTTGGGACAGATGGCTACCGGGCTGCTTACAAGCTACATGCGGCCAAATACACCCGTCATCGTGCGGTTGTGGCAGTTGCGCCATATGAAGACTTGGGGTTGGTAAACGTGCATTTCTTACCGTGTAACCAAGTTGCTGTATCGGCGGGTGCTACGTATCCCGGTCGTCCAGATTATCCGTTTCACTTCCCTCAAAAAATGGAAGAGCCAGCCACATGTCCGAAGCCATGATCCCGCCACTCCTACCAACCGCTTGCACCGCAGGCGATGGACGCCGACCTTTTATGATCCGCTTACTCCTTGTGATGTTAATGAGCGGTATCTCGCTGCAGGGCTGTGCGAAGTCCGAGCCTGAAAGATTAGGTACGCCTATCGAGGGCTACAGCCATACCTCGGCGGCGATTAATCGGTTCTCGGTAAATGGTAACGGCGGGCCGAATGTCAGCCCTTATGGTGGCGGTGGGAAACAGAACTGCTGCGCACCGCTTCCAGTGAAGTGGCACCCCGGCCTGACCGTGGTGGTTGAATGGGAGAAAGACCCCAATCCGCATGGATATGTGAATTGGCCTAAACCTCGATACTCCGATGCTTGGCGCAAGGCAGCTAGAGAGCACGAAATTCACTACACCCGTCATCGTGCGGTTGTGGCTGTCGCGCCATATGACGAGTTGGGCGCAATAGACGTTCATTTTCTACCATGCAATCAAGTTGCGGTATCCGCTGTAGCCGTGCTTCCTGGCCAACCAGGCTACCCATTTAACTTCCCTCAAAAAATGGAAGAGCCAGCCACATGTCCGAAGCCATGATCCCGCCACTCCTACCAACCGCTTGCACCGCAGGCGATGGACGCCGACCTTTTATGATCCGCTTACTCCTTGTGATGTTAATGAGCGGTATCTCGCTGCAGGGCTGTGCGAAGTCCGAGCCTGAAAGATTAGGTACGCCTATCGAGGGCTACAGCCATACCTCGGCGGCGATTAATCGGTTCTCGGTAAATGGTAACGGCGGGCCGAATGTCAGCCCTTATGGTGGCGGTGGGAAACAGAACTGCTGCGCACCGCTTCCAGTGAAGTGGCACCCCGGCCTGACCGTGGTGGTTGAATGGGAGAAAGACCCCAATCCGCATGGATATGTGAATTGGCCTAAACCTCGATACTCCGATGCTTGGCGCAAGGCAGCTAGAGAGCACGAAATTCACTACACCCGTCATCGTGCGGTTGTGGCAGTTGCTCAGTATGAGCGGCTAGGTGTCGTCAATGTGCATTTTTTGCCGTGTAACCAAGTAGCTGTTACGGCAGGTCTTATGATGCCCCGCACCTCCAAATACCCCTATCGCTTCCCTCAAAAAATGGAAGAGCCAGCCACATGCCCGAAACCATGATCCCGCCACTCCAAAAGTCTGCAGCGCAATTCCTCAGCCCGACACCTGACTTCATAATAGGTGGGCTGCTGCCGCAAACACCAAGGGATGTATTGCGTAATTATCGGGTGCAACAGGTGGCCTACCATCTGTTTGAACAACAGTCGATGGACGCACACCGTGCAGCTGGCCTAGTTTACCCTGGTGCACCATGCATGAAGATCGTGACGGTCACGCTTTGCTTTGACGGCACGAACAACCATGAGCCGTCAGACAGCCTGGCATTGCCTTCAACCACGACCAATGTGGCTCGCCTATACCACGCGAGTGTGGGTAGTAATGACAGCGAGGCTGCTGAGCGAGAAGGCTTTTATGCCTACTACATGCAGGGGGTTGGCACTGAGTTCAAAGAAATAGGCGAGTTCAAACCTGATAGCCAAGGGCTGATGATGTCGACGGGGGGTGAGAACCGGATCAACTGGGGATTCACCCGTTTGATCGATGCCCTAAGAAGGGCATCAGGCAAGACTTACCTTGATCCAGTCGATGCCTACACCCTTGTGCAAAAAATGGGCACCAGCCTTACCGAAGACGCACTCGGGGCTTCAGTATTCAAAAGCAGCTATACGCGCCGCCGAGAGGTGTTGGCTCAACCGCTGGCGGAACTTGAACGCCAAATTGATGCAGCTCATACGGCCAAATCGATCCCTAAAATCATGGCCGTGCGTTTATTTGTTTATGGTTTTTCACGGGGGGCCGCCGAGGCGCGAGCATTTGCCACCTGGCTTGAAGCCTTGACCAAGGTCGATGTGGAGGGAGATACCTGCTACTTATTTGCCGGGCTACCGATCAAAATTGTGTTTATGGGGTTGTTCGACACCGTGGCCTCGGTGGGCATTCCGTACTTGATGCCGTTTGCTGCCGGGCATATGGGTTGGGCCGATGGCACCATGCGCCTGTCGGATTCGGAGCGGTTTCTTGAGCACTGTGTGCATCTGGTTGCGGCTCACGAACAACGCAGTTGCTTCCCCGTAGACTCGATTCGGCGCAAAGCCCACCCTGACGATCCAAACTGCCCTTCCACCTATCGTCAAGGTACAGCGGAGTACATCTACCCCGGCATGCACTCCGACGTCGGCGGCGGCTACCCGCCTGGCGACCAAGGCCGGGCCGCAGAGGGTGGCCATGTGGTGTTGTCGCAACTCGCCCTGCACCATATGTACAGCGAAGCATACAAGATTGGGGCCCCGCTGCAGGCTCCCAAAGATGCGCTCGGGAGTGACTTAGAAGCGCGCTGGCCTTGGCGAGTTATGGATAGCAAGACGGTGATTGAGTACAGCATCGGCCCTACTCTGATCAATCGCTTCAACACCTGGCTCGACGCCATGGATAACGGCCCACTGGAAGAAGTCATGGCCCGCGAAGCAGGGTTGATTACCGGTTGGCGAATCAGTCGTTATGCCAAGGGCCGGGCCAACCACACTGACGCTTATGTCAAGGTGATGAAAAACGGTCCAGGGGCAGACATGACTGCTGAGGAAGTCGACGCCTTTGAGGCGTTACACAAGATGCAACTTGAGGAAGATGCAGCCAACCGTGCCGGTACCTCGGCGCCGGTCTGGTCTGAAAGTCAGCTGGCGACGCAAAAAACTAATCAAGCTACCAAGTTGAAGTATGAACGTCGTACAGGCACCCCGCCCGCAAACACCCTCAACACCAGCAAGATGTATGAGCCAAACCTTGATTGTCGACAGTTGCTCAACGCCATGGCCGATTTCCGGCGTGACTATGTGCCGGAATGGAACTTGAGCGCAGGAGAAATGTTTAGCCTTGGCACCCTTGCCAACACCTTGGTGGGTGGGCTTGTGTACATGACCAACTCGCAGGACGAAGCCCAGCACTATGCCGACCTGCGCCAGGCTGGAGAGATGAATTACGCCAAGCTATTTGGCGAAGACGGCAAATCGTTAAACGATAAAGTCTTTCCGATTATCCGGTTGTTTGATGAGCATGTGCATGACTCTCGCGCATGGTTTATGAACTCGGCATTGAATGAGCGAGAGGTTTTCAGCGATTACTTTCGTTATCGCGGGATATTTTTCGACAATGAATCCAACAACGAACTATCGCTGTTGGTAACCGCCGAACGCGTGGTTGGCGTGGCATTGGCAGTGGCCAGTGTGGGGCTGACCATTAAACGCCGCGACCCACGTTTCTTGGTGGGGCTGATTCTACCGTCGCTGGGAACCCCAGTGTTTCGCGGCAAGGTGGGTTTCCCAAGCATCAGTGCGTTTGACCGTGTGACAGGTCTGGCACTGCCGATGCTTGATGGATTGGAGTCGATTCGCACCTTTACCGCCGACACGGGCAGCCTGTCAAAAGCGGCCCAGGCGTTGCCCGTTCCTCCGGTACTGACGGAGAAAACCGCCACCACTGATGACTTGATTGCGATACTCAAAGCCTCGCAGGCAGTGAACGCAACAGCACCTACAGCGTCGGCGAACCTACTGGCTGGGACGTTGGCCCAGACACCACCACCCAAGAGCTGGTTGGATCAAGCGAAGGGCGCGGCGGAAGGTCTCACGACCTAGAGCTGACGCTGGGTTCGATAGCCAAGAGGAAAAGTTAAGGCTTGCACTGATACTCAAGTGAGTCAGTTTATATTCCACGTATTAAAGGCGATTTTTTGCCATGGCTTTCTGGATGATTTCGGCTTGGAGGTGCTCTTCGGCGTAGTTTTTTTAAGTCGTCGGTGCTCTTCCTCTGGTTCACGCAAACGGCGTCATCAGTGAGGCGTCCATACCACCGAACTTGGTGCGCGACTTTTCGTAATTTACTGTAGCCGCTGACGAGCCCCGGCGAGGCTGCGTTCGGCTGCGCAGCAGTCGCAAACCCTAAATCCCGGACTCAACTGACACACCATAGCGCCTGATTTCACGACGACTTCGTCGCCGAACGCAGCCTCGCTGCGCTCCTCAGCGGCTACAGCACGAATCAACCTGGGCGAAATTTAGCCTTTCAGCTTTTTTTCTGATTTTGCTGCTATAGTCCGCCCCCTCTTTGGGGAGTAGCTGGCCGTCACGCAAGTGGCGGCGCTCTGGTCAACATTCTCGGCAACCTGCCGTGGCCATAGCATCCGTCTGGATTTGCGAGACCAACGTCATACCTGTGCTGAAGTCGGGCGCGCAGTGCTATGTCGTTGTCTCAAGCCCGACTGGATGACTGAATTGAACCCAATTGCCCTGATTCTCCTGGCCTTTGCCATGTCCACCGACGCTTTTGCCGCCGCCATCGGTAAAGGCTCCAGCCTGCACAAACCACGTTTCAGCGAAGCACTGCGCACCGGCCTTATCTTCGGCGTGATTGAAGCCATTACGCCCGTAATCGGCTGGGCCATCGGCCAGGCCGCCAGCAGTTACGTCACGCAATGGGATCACTGGATTGCCTTCACCCTGCTGCTGGGGCTGGGCCTGTACATGATCTACAACGGGGTCAAGCCCGAAGAAGACGAACCCGAAGACAAACCGTCGCAACACGGATTCTGGATTCTGGTGGTCACAGCTATTGCCACCAGTATCGATGCCTTGGCAGTCGGCGTTGGCCTGGCGTTTGTCGACGTCAATATCCTGGTGGCCGCAGCCGCCATCGGCCTCGCCACCATGACCATGGTGATCATCGGCACCATGCTCGGACGCGCACTCGGCAGCCTGGTCGGCAAGCGTGCCGAGATTGTTGGCGGGGTGGTGTTGATCATCGTGGGTGCCACGATTCTGTATGAGCATCTGAGCGCGGTGTAACACTTGCAGGGCTCTGGCCTTGCGCCAGAGCCCTGTGCCGTTACGGCACCTGCGCCCCCGCCACAGCCACATGAATCATGTACAGCGAGGTATTGGCCGCAATAAACAGCCGATTGCGTCGCGGCCCACCAAATGTAAGGTTGGCGACTTTTTCCGGCAATTTGATCTTGCCCAGCATGACCCCATTCGCATCAAAGCACTGAATCCCGTCCCCCGCGCTGGTCCAGATATTACCCTGGACATCAATGCGCAACCCGTCAGGTATGCCCGGCTCGATATGAGTCAGAACCCTAGAACTGCCCAAGCGACAGTTGTCGACAACCTGTATGGCGCGGATATGGTGCGCCGCATCCGGGTCGTGGGAACGGGCCGAGTCGGCGATATACAGGGTTTTCCCATCCGGGGAAAACGCCAAGCCGTTGGGCTGTTCAAAGTCGTCAGCCACGCAGGCAATTTGCAACGTGTGCGGGTCGATGCGGTAGACGTTTCGCCCGCTCTGTTCAGGCTCGGCCTGGTAGCCTTCGTAGTCGCTGAGAATGCCGTAAGTCGGGTCGGTGAACCAGATGCCACCGTCACTGTGCACTACTACGTCGTTGGGCGAATTCAAGCGCCGGCCTTCAAACTGGTCAGCCAGCACGGTAATGCTGCCGTCGGGTTCGGTGCGGGTGACGCTGCGGGTGCCGTGCTGGCAGGTTACCAATCGCCCTTGTATGTCGCGGGTGTTGCCGTTGGCAAAGTTGGAGGCGGCACGAAACACCGAGACGCCCTGCTCCGGGGTCCAGCGCAGGATGCGCTGGTTGGGAATGTCACTCCATAACAGGTAGCCACCGTCGTTGAACCACACCGGCCCCTCTGCCCAGCGGCACTGATCGTAAAGGCGCTCAAGCTGGGTGTTGGGCAAGGTCAGGCTGCGAAAACGCTTGTCGTGAAACTCGTAGATATCGTCGCTCATGGTTCTATCCTGATTCAAAGGCTGCGCTGGCTTTTGCGCCCGCTAACGGCGGCTATCACCGCGATAATGATCACGCCGGTAAGAATCAACCGCACTCCGGCACTGGCGCCAAAGGTGTTGAGCATGCTCACCAGCAAATACAAAAACAGCGCCGCACCCCACAAGCCCGGCACGTTGGAGAAACCGCCCGCCACCGAGGTACCGCCGATGACCACCACCGCAATCGAGGCCAGCAGGTATTCATCGCCCATGCTCAGCGATGCGCCGCCGGAAAACCCGGCCAGCAACACGCCGCACACACTGGCAAACACCGCACTCAATACGTAGGTGGCCCAACGCACCCGCTCGACCCGCACACCGGCCAATTCTGCGGCGCGCATGTTCTGCCCCACGGCCAGAGTCCAGCGCCCATAAAGGGTTCGGCTCAAGACATAACCGGCCACCACTGTCAGCAACGCGACCGCCAATGCCAGGTACGGGATGCCCAGCAGACGCCCGGTGGAAAATTGATAGAACAGCTCCGGCGGAGCTATGCGCACACTGCGGCCGTAGGCAATGGCCATGGACTGCAACAGAAAGCTGGCGGACAAGGTGGCGATGATCGGCGGAATGCGCAGCACACGTATCAACGCGTAGTTGGCGCAACCGATCAGCACTCCGACCGCCAGTACACCGGCCACCCCCACGGCAATCAGGCTGTCCTGACCCTCCATAAGCTTCATGCCCACCGCACCGCTCAGGGCGATATTGGCCGGAATCGACAAGTCGATATTGCCGGGACCGGTGGTGATGACGAACATCTGCCCAACCCCGACGATCACGAAGAATGCCGAGAACGCCAACGCACCGGAAGTCAGCGCACCCGCACCCTCGCCACGGGTGAACGCCAGGGTCGCCAGCCACACCAGTAACGCCGCCAGAAACGACCACAACCAGGGCTTGCTGCGCACGCGATTCAACTGCAAGGACAGGTTCATGCCGGGCGTACCTCGAGACGGTTAACGGCAGTGCGCAACGCCAGCACCAGGATCAGGATTGCCCCTTGGGCACCTATCTGCCAGTCAGGCGAAATGCGAATAAACGACAGCAACGAACCGGCCAGCACCAGGGTCAACGCGCCCAACACCGCACCGATCGGCGAGACCCGGCCTCCGGTGAACTCACCCCCGCCCAGAATCACCCCGGCAATCGACAGCAGGGTGTAACGCAGTGCCATATTGGCGTCCGCCGATGTGGTAAGCCCCACCAGAAACAGCCCCGACAACACCCCAAAGCTCCCGGCCATGGCGTACAGCGTGACCTTGATCCGCAGCAGCGACCAACCCGCCTTGGCAATCGCCAACGGGTTGCCCCCCGCACCGCGCAACACCACGCCCCAGGTTGAGCGCATCAAAAACAGGTGCACCGCGATGGCCAACAAAACACAGACCACCACCGCAAACGGCAGCAGCGGAGTCTTGATCTTGACCAGTGCCTGCAACCATTGCGGCGCGCTGCCGCCGGGTGCAGGCAACAGCAGTACGGCGCCGCCGACCCAGATAAACGACATGCCCAGCGTCACCACAATCGCCGGTAGCTGGCGGATATGGATCAGCGCCCCCAGCAATGCATACACCCCGATGCACCCGAGCAGCGCCAGGCTGCCCAACAAAGGGTGATCGTTGAGCAGGGTCGCAGCGACACAGGCGACAAAACTGATAAAGCTGCCCAGCGAAAGGTCCAGATCGTTGACCGTGATAATCAACATCTGCGCGATGGTCGCCAAGGCAATGGGCACCGCCAGGTTGAGCATCAGGTTCATGCCCATGTAGCTCATGGCCCGCGGCTGCATGATAAAGATGGTGCCCAGCAATACGATCAACGAAAACGCCGGCAAGGCATTGCGCAGCCAGCGGGCGCGGTTGACCGCCGCACCCTGAGTGCCACTGAGCATGGGTTGGGGTTTTAACGTCATGGGTTGAGGCGCGTTCATGCCACCTCCTCCTGAAAGGAACTGCGCAGGATTTGCGCTTCACTCAGTTCATTACGGGGCACATCTGCTACCGCCTGACCGCTGCGGAACACGTAGATATGGTCACAGTGGTCAAGCTCTTCCAGCTCCGTGGTGTACCAGATAAATGTCCGGCCACGGGCCGCCTCCTCCTTGATGATCGCGTAGACCTCGCGCTTGGTGCCTACATCGACACCACGCATCGGGTCGTCCATCAGGATCAGGTCGCTGTCGCTGCCCAAGGCGCGGGCAAACAGGGCCTTTTGCTGGTTGCCGCCTGAAAGCGACAGGATCGGCTGGTTCATGTCCGGGGTGCGAATACCCATACGCGCTTGCCACTCGGCCGCCATCGCCTGTTCGGCCTGCGGGTCAATCAACGCGCCGCGCTTGAGTGCAGCCAAGGAACTGATGGTGATGTTTTCGGCTATCGACCACAGGCTGAACACGCCATCGGTTTGTCGATCCCCCGCGACCAGCGCCACACGCTTGCCGCTTGCAATGCGTTCGCGCAACAACTGCACCAGCAACTGGCTTTGGCCCTGCCCGGCCAACCCCGCCAGCCCGACAATCTCACCGGGCCAGGCGGCAACAGTCTGGCCATTTTGCTGGCGGGCCGGGCGTTGGTTGACGACCGGCTGTGCACTGCCGCGTTTGGAGACGAATTCATAATGTTCACCCTGCGAGCGGGTCACGGTGCCCATCGACTCCACCAGTGTGGCATGGGTAAACGCACGGGCCGCACGCACATCAACCACGCAGCCGTCACTCATTACCGCTATCCGGTCACAGGTAGCGAGCATCTCGCCGAGGATATGACTGATCAGCACCACACAACCGCCGCTTTCAACATAGTGCCGTACGTAACCGAGTAATTGCTCGGCAACTCGCGCGTCCAGAGACGAGGTCGGTTCGTCAAGAATCACCAACGCCAGGTGCTCATCAACACAGGTAAAGGCCCGGGCGATTTCCACCATCTGGCGCTGGCCGATAGGCAGGTCGGCCACCACATCGGCGGGGTTGATGCCGTGGCCGGGGAAGATACTGTCCAGGCTCGCCACAATCAGCGCGCCAGCTTTGCGCCGCCAGCCAAAGCCGCGCAATCCGGGGCACATCAGCCGGGTATTTTCGGCCACGGTCAGGTTGGGACACAGCGACAACTCTTGAAACACGCAGCGGATACCGTGCTGGCGTGCCACCTGCACCGAGTAGCCGTGGCGTACATCTTCACCGCCCATCAGCAACACGCCGCAGTCAGCGCGCAGGGTGCCCGCAAGAATATGCATCAGCGTCGACTTGCCCGCGCCGTTGTGGCCAATCAGGCCCAGACACTCCCCGGCCTGACACGACAGATCCACTTCATTCAATGCGCGTACGGCGCCAAAATGCTTGCCAACCCCTTTAAGGTCAACCAGCGGTGCTGGGGTCATGGTCATGACTCTTTTCCTCGGCTGGCTGCGCTTACTGCGCCACAGGGCTCTTCAGTTGGGCGACGTCATCAACGCTATAGACATGGCTGACGATGCCGCCCTTCTCCAACCCCTTGAGCGAGCTTTCGAGTGTGTCCTGAGTCACGCTGATGGCGGGCGACAACAGGTCATGGGGCATTTGCTTGCCGTCGAGCAATTGCTGGGCGACCCAAAATGCCAGGCTGGAAATGCTTGGCGCACTGGAGATCGAGAAGGCCTCATAGCCATTGGCGTCCTTCTGTTTTTTCCACCAGGCCAACTCCTCTTCGCGGTTGCCGAAGATGATCACCGGCAGCGGGCGACCGGCTGCCGTAAATGCCTGGGCCACGCCAAAACCGTCATCGCCTTGCGTCACTACCGCGTCGATTTTCGGCAGGCTCGGCAAGATCCCCGCTACCGCCTTTTGCGCGGCCGTCTGCGACCAGTTGCCGTTGACTGAACCGACGACTTTCAACTGCGGATGTTTACTCGTCCCGGCCATGACCCCGGTGTGTATCAACTCGTCCACCGAGACACCGGCCAGACCGCGCACTTCAAGGATATTGGCGCCGCCAGGAAAGCGCTTGGCCAGATAGTTCATGCCATCCAGACCGCTTTGCTTGAAGTCCATGGAGATGCGATACGCGCAGGGCTCAGTCACCACACCGTCAAAGGAGACCACGATGATTCCGGCATCGCAGGCCTGTTTCACTGCGCCGTTCAAGGCCGTTGGCGACGCCGCATCTATGACGATGGCGTTGTAACCCTGAAGGATCAGGTTCTGGATTTGTGCCGCCTGCTCGGTGGCCTGGTTTTCGCCGGTGGTAAATGAGTCGGCACCGGCAATGATCCCCGCCTTCACCGCCTGGTCAGTGGTTTGCTGCCAACTGCTGAGCATGCTTTGGCGCCAGGAATTACCGGCGTAATTATTCGACAGTGCAATGGTTTTATCGGCCGTGTCGGCCTGGGCGGACATAAAGGGGGCAAGCAACAATGCAGAAGACAACAAGGCGCAGCGCAGCATGTGACGTTCCATGACATAACCCTTTTTATTATTGTGGGTATCGGTCGCCGATTGATTCGGTCGTACCTGCTTACTGAGTGGCGCCGCCAGTGTGCTAGGGCCCAAGGCCTGTGTCTGGAGCGTTACTGCACACTTGATACCCTTTGCACGCAAATAACCTGCGGGATCCCGCAAAAGAAACGCGCATCCATGCAGCTCTTTTGCCTCTGCGCCGCCTGCTCTTTGGGCCATACTTCGCCCCAGGGCTACCACCGGGGAGCCTTTTCATGGAATGCAGGTCATGGCGCAAAGAGTCCCCATCGCGGCAGAGAACGTGTTGCACCACTTTCTGGGAATTTCCCGCGCACTGGCCGGACGCCTGGACTTTCAGTCAATGATTGAAGCAGTGTCCGAAGAGATTCGTTTTATCCTGCCCCATGACCATCTCGACGTCAGCCTGCTGCTGGACGACGACAATCACCTGTCGGCTTACGAGACCGGCCTGCATACGGTCTGGAGCGAATTTGCGATTCATCCGCTGGAAATTGCGCGCAGCCCGATCCGCACACTGCTGCTGGGCATGGAGCCGTATATCCTCAGCGACGACGCCATGAACGATGAACGTTTTCAATTCCCCGGCGCGCTCAACAACCCGATTTTCGACGCGCACTTGCGCAGCCGCCTGCATGTGCCGCTGCGCGCCCGGGGTGAAGTGATCGGCGCACTAAGTTGTTCCACCCATGTGGCCAACTTCTATACCCTCGATGACGTGCGCCACACCCAGCATGTGGCTGACTTGCTGGCGTCCTATCTGTACGCCTTGCGCCAGACTGAGCAAGCCAAGCAACTGGCCATTGCCCAAGCGCAGATCCGGGCCCGTGAAGAAGGCCTGCGCCTTGGTGTGCTGCGCCTCACCGAGGAGCTGGAAAACGAACGCCAGCGCATCGGTATGGACCTGCACGACCAGACCCTGGCTGACATGACCCGCCTGCACCGGCGCCTTGCCCGCCTGCAATTGCTCGACCAGGTTGCAGCCAGTGATCTGGCCCCCATCGGCCAAGCGCTATACGAAAGCATGCAGGAATTGAGGCTGATCATTGATGCGGTCAAACCGACCATCTTGCAACTGTTCGGTTTTGTCGAAGGCCTGGAAGACCTGTTGCTGCGTAGTGTGCGCAACAGTGGCCTGGCGATAGTCACGCATCTGCGCGATTACACGAACGGGCTGGCCAACGATTTGGCCGAGCCGCAAAAAATTGCCTTGTTTCGCATTATTCAGGAGGCCGTCAATAATGCGATCAAGCATGCCGCGCCGCATGCAATTGTGGTCGAAATTACCGCTACCCTCAGCCACTTGCACCTGACCATACTCGACGACGGCCCCGGCCTGAACAGCGTCAGCCGCCTGGAAACCGGGGGCATCAAGAACATGCAGGTTCGCGCTCAACTGCTCAGCGCCCATGTGCAAATCGACAAAGGCCCGGACGGTAAAGGCACCTGTGTGCAAATCAGTCTGCCGCTGCCGTCGAACGCGGGTCAGGCATAGGAAACAGTCATGGAAATCCTGTTAATCGAAGACGATCCGGTGCATCGCGCGTTCTTCAAGGAAGTCATCGAAGGCGCACTGCCCGAATGCGTGCGCTTGCATGAGGCCGAAGACGGGCTGGTAGGCGAGCGCCTGGCGCAAGAGTTTGCCATCACTTCGGTCGTCATGGACCTGCAAATGCCGCGTCGTACCGGGGTTGAGGCCGCACGGGCGATCTGGCGTGAACGCCCGCACACCTCGATCATGTTCTGGTCCAACTACGCCGATGAAGCCTACGTGCGGGGGATCTCGCGGATCGTGCCGGAGGGAGCAGCCTACGGCTACATCCTCAAGACCGCCTCGGAAGATCGCCTGCGGCTGGCACTGCGCAGCCTGTTTATCGAACAGCAATGCGTGATCGACCGTGAGGTGCGCGGGGTACAGCAGAAAAGCCAGAACCAGCTACTGGGCCTGACCGATACCGAGTATGAAGTGCTGCAAGATATCGCGCTGGGGCTGACGGACCGGGTTATTGCCCAGCGGCGCAACTTGTCGTTGCGCAGCGTGCAAAATCGCCTGCAACAGCTTTACGAGAAGCTGGGTGTGCGCCAACCCGGCGATGACAATGACAGTGCACCGGCCTTTAACCTGCGCTCGCGGGCGGTAAATGTGGCATTGCTGCGCAAGTTGCTGAACCGCACTGCACTGGAACAGGCGGAAATTGAACTGCAGGAATGGTTGAAGGACCCGCGCTTCAACTACCCACGGCACTGATGCCAGTTGACGGCCCAAGGCCGTCAACACTTCAGGTTGCCTGGCCCGCTTGTTTCAAACGGTACATTGTCCAGCCAAAACCCGCCAACGCCAGCCCTGCCAATGAACCACCCACCAGGCCGATCCAGGCAAAGCCGAAATGGCTGCCAACCGAGCTGCCCAGCAGTGCACCGCCGCCGATGCCAATGTTGTAAATGCCCGAGAACATGGCCATCGCCACATCCGTCGCATCGGGCGCCAGGGTCAGCACCCTGGACTGCAACGCCAGGCCAAAACCCATGATCGCCACCCCCCAGACAATACTCAGCACGCCCAGGGACTCGATCCAGTTGCTGGCCGGCAACAGCAGCAACAGGCACAGCGCAAGCAGCCCCACAGCCGTGAGCAGGAAGCCTTGCGGGCTGTACTTGTGGAACCAGCTGAAGCACAGCGAACCGATAATCCCGGCGCCACCGAACAGCAACAGAATCAAGGTGACGGTGCTACCGCTCATGCCAGCCACGTTTTGCACAAAAGGTTCGATATAGCTGTAAGCGGTGAACTGCGCAGTGATCACCACCGCTGTCAGCACATAAACCGCCACCAGTGCCGGGCGCTTGAACAGTACCGGCAGGCTTCTGAGGGAGCCGGAGTTCTGGCTCGGCAGCAATGGCAGAGTACGAGCCAGCCAAAACACCAGTAACGCGGCCAGCCCGCCAATCACGATAAAGGTCGTGCGCCAGCCCATGGCCTCACCCAGCAAACGCCCCAGAGGCACACCCATCACCATCGCCAGTGATGTACCGGTTGCCAGCAGGCCCAGCGCCTGTACCTGCTTGCCCTCCGGCGCCAGCCGCACCGCCAGCGACGCAGTGATGGACCAGAACAACGCATGGGACAGCGCTACACCGATCCGGCTCAGCAACAGGATCCCGAAGTTGTTCGCCAGGCTCGACAGCACGTGGCTGACAATAAACAGCCCGAACAGAATCAGCAGCAACTTGCGCCGCTCCACGTTGCGGGTCATCAACATGATCGGCAGCGAGGCCAGTGACACCACCCACGCATAGATGGTGAGCATCAACCCGACACTGGCCGTGGTCATGTCAAAGCTTGCACCAATCGCGCTTAACAGCCCCACAGGCACAAATTCAGTGGTGTTGAACACAAAAGCGGCCAGCGCCAGCGCGATGACCGGCTGCCAGTTGGCGCTGGAGGAAGAAGTGGGGTTGCTCATTTAAGGGATGCACTGCTCGCTATCGATGATCTAACAGGCCCATGACCAAGGAGTCAGAACCACACAGGCTTGTAGTTTATAGCCTTATCGCAAAAGCGTTGATGAACATCAGCCATTGATCCAGATATTTTTAATGGATCCACTATGCGTGTGCGTTTTTAATTTTGTGTTCGGTAATCGCAAAAACACCTAAATAATCCGCATATTTCCAGCGCGGCAAATTGACTTGAAAGTTCAAGATGCCGCTTAATGGATCCATAAAAGCAATAACACCTGATCTGGAGATTGGTCATGTACCCAAAAAACACTTGGTATGTCGCGTGCACCCCCGATGAAATTACCGACAAGCCCTTGGGCAGGCAGATATGCGGCGAAAAGATGGTTTTCTATCGCGGCCATGAAAACCGGGTGGCCGCTGTCGAGAATTTCTGCCCGCACCGCGGCGCACCGCTCTCGCTGGGCTATGTCGAAAACGGCAATCTGGTGTGCGGCTACCACGGCCTGGTGATGGGCTGCGACGGCAAGACCGTCGAGATGCCCGGACAGCGGGTACGCGGCTTCCCGTGCAACAAAACCTATGCCGTGGTCGAACGCTACGGCTTTGTCTGGGTATGGCCCGGCGATCAGGACCAGGCCGACCCGGCACTGATCCACCACCTGGAATGGGCGGTGAGTGACGAGTGGGCCTATGGCGGCGGACTGTTTCATATCGGCTGCGATTATCGCCTGATGATCGACAACCTGATGGACCTGACCCATGAGACCTACGTCCACGCCTCCAGCATTGGCCAAAAGGAAATCGACGAAGTGGCCCCGACCACCACCGTTGAGGGCAACGAAGTGGTCACAGCGCGCCATATGGAAAACATCATGCCCCCGCCGTTCTGGCGCATGGCATTGCGCGGCAACAATCTGGCCGACGATGTGCCGGTGGACCGCTGGCAGATTTGCCGTTTCTCGCCACCGAGCCACGTCCTGATCGAAGTCGGGGTCGCTCACGCAGGCAAAGGCGGATATCACGCGGCGCCCGAGTTCAAGGCAGCGAGCATCGTGGTTGACTTTATCACTCCCGAAACCGACACCTCGATCTGGTATTTCTGGGGCATGGCACGCAACTTCAACCCTCAGGACCAGGAGCTTACAGCCACTATTCGCGAGGGTCAGGGCAAGATTTTCAGCGAAGACCTGGAAATGCTCGAGCGCCAGCAGCAAAACCTGCTGGACCACCCGCAACGCGCATTACTCAAGCTCAATATTGACTCGGGCGGCGTGCAGTCACGCCGGGTTCTGGACCGCATCATTGCCAGCGAACGCACCCCCGAACCACAACTGATCGCCACCGCGCAGTAACTCCCCGGGCATGGCGCATACACCTGCGCCCGCCCCCCAGAATGGCAACGCTTCGAGGATGTAACATGATTGATGTGGTGGTGGTATCGCGCAACAACGAAGCCCAAGGTATTTGCAGTTATGAACTGGCCAGCGTCGATGGCAGCGCCCTGCCCGCGTTCAGCGCCGGTTCGCATATTGATGTTCATCTGCCCGGCGGCCTGATCCGTCAGTATTCCCTGTG
The DNA here is from genome assembly GCF_025426255.1 of Pseudomonas fragi. Taxonomy (GTDB): domain Bacteria; phylum Pseudomonadota; class Gammaproteobacteria; order Pseudomonadales; family Pseudomonadaceae; genus Aquipseudomonas; species Aquipseudomonas kulmbachensis. Next base: position 2,903,393 of record NZ_CP104861.1, read on the forward strand.
CAACCATCCCGAGGAGCAGCACCGCTATCTGATTGGCGTGCTCCGGGACCCGGCTTCACGCGGCGGCTCACAAAGCCTGCATGAACAGATCAATAGCGGCGACCGCCTGCGCATCAGCGAACCGCGCAACTTGTTCCCGCTGATCCATGAAGCCCGGCGCAGCCTGTTGTTTGCAGGCGGAATCGGGATCACACCGATTCTGTGCATGGCGGAACGCCTGGCCCACAGCGGGGCAGATTTCGAGGTGCATTACTGCGCCCGCTCCAGCGAGCGAGCAGCCTTTGTCGAGCGTATCCAGCTTTCGCCTTTTGCCGACCGGGTGTTTTTACACTTCGACGAACAGCCCGAAACTGCGCTGGATGCGGCCCGGGTACTGGCCAATCCACAAGCCGGCAATCATCTGTATGTATGTGGCCCCGGCGGTTTCATGCAGCACATTCTGGAAAGTGCCCGCACTCAAGGCTGGCAGGAACAGGCGCTGCACCGCGAATACTTCGCCGCCGCCCCCGTGGACAGCAGCAATGACGGTAGTTTTGCAGTCAAGGTGGGCAGCACCGGCCAGGTCTTCGATATTCCAGCCGATAAAACCGTGGTTCAGGTGCTGGAAAGTCACGGCATCGAGATCCCCATGTCGTGCGAGCAAGGGGTGTGCGGCACGTGCCTGACCCGGGTACTTGAAGGCGTGCCGGATCACCGCGACATGTTCCTCACCGAGGACGAGCAAGCCTGCAACGACCAGTTCACACCGTGCTGCTCGCGCTCGAAATCCCCTCTGCTAGTGCTGGATATCTAAGCCTCAACCGGAGCGGTGAATGACCTTCATCCGCTCATCAGCCGTCGCCGAGCCGAAGATTTCGGCATAGCGCAAGGTCGCATTGGCATGCTCGCGCATAATTGCTTCGGCGCGAGCACCCTGGCGACTGACCAGCGCATCGAACACCGAATGGTGCTGCATATGGGCGTAGTTGAAACGCCGGTACTCACGCGCCATATCCTTGCGATCAACCGCCAGCGCCGTCACCGAAGCAAACGGCAAATGATCATTGCGCGCCAGCGCATCCGCGATAGCCGGGTTGTGGCTGCCCTCAACGATAACCTGATGAAAACGCATATTGAGATCGTGATACACCTCAAGATCGTCTTCAGTGACAAAGCCCTTGTCGAACAACTCATCACCTTGCAGCAAACATAACTCCAGGGCCGCCCGCGCCTCTACCGACAATCCGCGTTCGGCCGTTAACCGTGCCGCAAGGCCTTCTAGCACACCGCGTACTTCAACCGCACCCGCGATGTCATTGGCACTCACCGAACGCACCTGAAAACCGCGCCCGCCAAACCGCACCAACAGGCCTTCCTGCTCCAGAGTGCGGAAAGCCATACGGACCGGCATCCGAGAGACACCGAACAATTCAGCGGTGGGAGTTTCCATCAAGCGTTCGCCTGCGGCCAGTTCGCCCGAGGCAATCATTTTGCGCAGTGCGATCAGCACCAATTGACCTGGTTTGCTCATCCAGACAACATCCAGAAAACGTGAGCAGGCATAGTAACGCAAGAGCGGCTACAGGAATCAGCCAAGGTACAAACCAAACCTGTAGATACTCTGCTCCAGGTCAAGCCCCAGTGGGAGCGAGCCTGCTCGCGAATGATCTTCGCGAGCAGGCTCGCTCCCACGCTTGAAGTATCTTAAGCCGCTGCTGAAGGAACAAGGCTGCGGCTACAAGGCACGCAAAGACTTCTCGCGTTACATCGACAACGGATAACTCACCACTACCCGGGTCTGGTCGAAGTCGCTGTTAAAGCTGCGCCGGTTGGTGGCGTTGTTGACCCGCACACTCAGATTCTTCAGCGTACCGCTCTGGAAGGTATACCCGACCTCGGTGTCGCGCTCCCACTCCTTGCCGTTGCTGCCCTGCTTGGTCGTTGCATTGTCGCCATGCCCATAGCGAACCATCGCCAGTAACCCCGGCACCCCGAGCGCAGCAAAGTTGTAGTCATAACGCGCTTGCCAGGAACGCTCGTCGGCGTTACTGAAATTACCGTTGAACATGTCGTTGCCCAGCGTACGCCCGCTGCTGCCGTAGACCGACATCCAGCTGCTGTCGCCACTGACCCGCTGCAACCCCAAGTACAGCGTATGGCCACCGGTTGCCGCCGAAAACAGTCCGTATGCCGTGCGGCTACTGACCTGGCCGATACGCGCACTGCCATCGTCCTTGTCGATAAAATAACCGAGGTTGGCGCCCAGCACCCAATCGCCTACCGGCTGTTTGTGCAGCACGTTGAAATAGCTTTGCTGATAGATATCCGCCAGCTGCGAATGCCACACGCCGACCTGCGTACGCTGCTCATTGAAGCGATATTCCGCACCGGCATAATTGAATCGGTCAGAGGTCACCCCCGGCGCAGCCCAGGCCGAGAGATCCTGCATATCCGAAGAGTTGCGCAAGCTTACAGCCCGGTATTGCCCAGCCTGCAGCCCCAGGCCTTCAATCTCTTTGGACACCAGCATAGCCCCGCGGAAGGTCTGGGGCAGCAGGCGACCATCGTCATAGCGCAACACCGGAACATCCGGCAGCAACTCGCCAATTTTCAACTCGGTTGCCGAAAAGCGGGCCTTGGCCGCCAGCCCCGCACGACCAAAATTGTCGGCTGCGCGCCCATCACTGTTCACCGGCAATAGCTCGGAGCCGCTGGCCACACGGCTGCTGTCGAGCTTGACCCCGAGCATCGCAATGCCTTCCAGACCAAAGCCCACTGGTCCTGGGGTGTAACCGGAACTTAACTTGAGAATAAAGCCCTGCGCCCATTCATCGACCTTGCTTTTACCTGCGCTGTGATCGCGAAAATCCCGATTGAAGTAGTAGTTGCGCAACAGCAAATCAGCCTTGGCACCGTCAATAAAACCTTCGTCCTGGGCCATTGCCGATGCGCAAACAGACAACGACAGCAAACTGGTGAGCATCTTCATTATTATTGTTCTCCGGTTTTTTGGGCGCAGCCGCTCCCCGCAGCTGAAATAGCCCGCCCAACTCTGTAGGTATGAGGAATGTGCCCGACCAGGCCGGGCATTAATCAGGCGGCTGAATCAGGCCTCGGCCAATGCTGGCTGCGCCTGAGCCGCAGAAGGTTTGAGCAGCAGCAAACAACCTGCGGCAATGACAAAGACGACGGCAAATACCCCGTACAGATGCAGCGGCTGCCAGCCGCCATCCAGCAGGAAACCGGCCACGATAGGCGACAAAATTGCGCCAACACGGCCAATGCCGATACCCCAGCCCACGCCCGTGGCGCGCACTGATGCGTCATACACGACGGGGGACAACGCATAGAGCCCGGCAACGCAGCCATTGGCAAACATCCCGATCAGCAAGCCAAGCCCCAACGCAGTCATGACCGAAGACCCGGAGCCGACAAACAGCACCAGCAAACCTGCAGTAATCAGCATAAACAGCGACAACACACGGGTCAGCGGCCAGCGTGATGACAAGCCACCGATCAGTGCCGCGCCGAAGATTCCGCCCACACTCAGCAGCACGCCACCCGTAATGCCCTGCTGCGCCGAAAGCCCGGCCGACACCAGCAGTTTTGGGGTCCAGCTCATTACAAAATAGAACCCGAACATCACCAGGAAGAACAACAACCAGATCAGCAATGTGGTGCGCCGCATGGCCGGTGCCAACAGCTTGCTCAGGCCGGTACGGGTCCCTGCAGGGCTCGCCACCACAGCAGGCAATTGGCTCAGGGCCGGCTGGCCGAGTCGGCGGGCCAGACGGTTGATGCGCTGCAAGGCCGTGGCCGGGCGGCGGGCCAGCAAGAAGTCGAGCGACTCGGGCAGCCATAGCAGCACCAACGGAATCACTGCAAAGGTGGCAACGCCACCGAAAACAAACACCGAACGCCAGCCCCAATGCGTCAAGAACCAGACCGCCAGCAAGCCACCCAGGGTTGCGCCAAGGGCATAACCGGTGGATTGCAGGCTCACCGCCAGACCACGCCAGCGCTTGCTGGCATATTCACTGGCAATCACGTTACTGCTGGCCAGAATCCCGCCGATGCCCAACCCCGTCAGCCCGCGCAACAGCGCCAGTTGCAGCGGTGACTGGCTCAATGCCGAGAGCAGCATGCCCGTCCCGCTCACCACCAGACACAACAGGATCAACGGGCGCCGACCGATACGGTCCGCCCAGGGCGCGATAAACAGCGAACCCGCCGCCATGCCGAACAATCCGGCACTGAGCAACATGCCGATTTGCGCTCCGTTCAGCGCCCACTCGGCCGACACCGAAGCGGCAGTGAACGCCATCACCAGCACATCAAAACCATCGATCATGTTCAGCACGATGCAAATCCCGATGGCAAGCCATTGAAATCCCACCATCGGACCGTTATCCACGCGTAATTTCAGATCGATAGCCATCACTGCACCTGCCTGTCGCAAATGATCGGGGCATGGCAAGCAACGGTATTGCGCGCAGACATAAAACGGGCAGAACTCAGGCAGTTCTGCGCCCTGGATAAGCCTTTCATGACGAGACCCTTTTTTTGTAATTTTTATGGGTGACGGTCAGGAGGGGATCCAGCCGTCACCAGGGCGCTAGTCAACCTGTTAATGGATCCACAGGCAATATGAGGAACTGGCGCACTCGCCAGAAAATCTGCAGATGAATACTGAAACCAATATGCTTAAATAATTTATATCCTTTAAAAACAAGAAGTTATATTTAGGCTATCGACTCAACTTTACCGTTCGATTATCGACCAGTCTCGTCACAAGGAGGCGCTGACACCGGGCTCAATTGGTTTTGAGCTTAGACAACCAGTCAATTGGATCCACTAACCCGACAACCTAGGGCTCAATAAACGCCAGGCCTGCCTTTGCCGCATGGATTGACGCAATGCGATAGTCAGCCTCGGGAAGCCCATAAGCGAAAAAGAAGTGTGCGGTTTGCAGCTTGCTGGCTTGCAACGGATCACTGTCGGGCAGCAACCGGGAAACACGCGCCGCACGCGCCCAGGCAAACCCCAACAGCGCAACGCCGCACAATTGCAAAAAGTCCCCGGCAACCCGATAGGGATATTCGCCCTCCTCTACAGCCCGCTCACGCACCGCACTCACTACCGCTGTCAGTTTGTCGCAGAGCACCGCCAGTTCAGTGCCAAAACTGGCGCAATCATTGGTACTCAAGGCCTGCGCAGCCTCTTCGCGCATCACCAGCAACAATTGGGCAAACGCCTGCCCGTCATCGCCCAGCACCTTACGCAGCAACAGATCATTGGCCTGAATTTCGTTGCTGCCCTCGTAAATCATCGCGATCCGGCTGTCGCGCAGGGTTTGTTCGATGGCGAACTCGCTCACATAGCCGTAACCACCAAATACCTGCAGCGCACTGCTGGCCAGGTGGAACCCCTGGTCGGTGAAAAACGCCTTGATCACGGGTGTCAGCAGTTGTGCCAGTTGCAAGGCACGCTGACGTTCGACCGGGCTCGAGTGATGCTCGGCCTGATCAAGCAGATGCGCCACCCAATAGCCCACAGCCCGCATGCCCTCGGTACAGGCGCGCAACTCAAGCAAGGTGCGGCGCATGGCCGGGTGGAAATGGATCGGGTCGGCGTCTGCGGCACTCACCCCGGCAGGCCGCACGGGGGCGCGCATTTGCTTGCGCTCCCGGGCATAGCTGCGCGCGTTCTGCCACGCCGCCTCGGCATGTCCCAGGCCTTGCAGGCCAACATGCAGCCGCGCCGAGTTCATCATCACAAACATCGCGGCCAGGCCGCGGTTGGCCTCGCCAATCAGCCAGCCTTGCGCTTGTTCGAACACCAGAGAGCAGGTGGCGCTCGCCCTGATTCCCATCTTGTGTTCGATGCCATCGCAACGCACGTTGTTGGTCTGATGGTCATCCAATAGCTTGGGCACCAGGAACAGCGAAATGCCGCGACTGCCAGCAGGCGCATTGGGCAATCGGGCCAGTACCAGATGCAGGATATTGGCGCTCAGGTCGTGCTCACCACCCGAGATAAACAGCTTACTGGCGGTCACGCGGTAACTGCCGTCATCCTGCGGCTCGGCACGACTGCGTAGCAGGCCGACATCGCTGCCCGCCTGCGGCTCGGTCAGGCACATGGTCGGCAAGATTTCACCGCTGACAATCTGCGGTAAATAACGCGCCTTGATCCACTCCGGTGCATGGGCCTTGAGGCACAGGTAGGCGCCGTGGGCGATGCCGGTGTACATGGCCCAGCCGTGGTTGCTGGCATAGAGCATTTCCTGCAGCGCCGCATCGAGCAACTGCGGCAACCCCTGCCCACCATCGGCCTCATCGCAGGCCAGGGCTGACCAGCCGCCTTCGGTATAGGCACGATAAGCCTCAACAAAACCGCTCGGAGTGGTCACCTGGCCTGCCTCAAAACCGCAGCCCTGGCGATCGCCGCTGCTGTTGAGCGGCGCAAGAACCTGGCTACTGAATCGCCCGGCCTGTTCCAGGACCTGCTGCGCCAGGGCCAGATCCAGCCCCTCGAAACGCGTGGTTTGCGCCCAGGCCCGCGGGGCATCAAGCCAGTGTTCAAAGACAAATTGCATATCGCGCAACGGCGCCTGGTACTGCCACATGGGAAAACCTCAATTCGTCGAAAAAAGCGGGTTCTCGATCAGTATCGCCATGCCCTGACCGCCACCCACACAGGCTGCGGCAATCCCGTAACGCAGATTTTGTTCGCGCAGTTGCCGCGCCAGGGTCAGCACCAGACGCAAACCGGTCGCCGCCAAAGGGTGCCCCAGGGCGATAGAGCCGCCACGGCAGTTAAGCTTTTGCCTGTCCAGTTCCAGCCCCTGCGCCACAGCCAACACCTGCGCTCCCTGCGCCTCGTTGATTTCGAAACGGTCGATGGCATCCAACGCCAGACCGCTGCGCTGCAGCAGTAGCTGGATTGCAGGCACCGGACCGATCCCCATCAGTTGCGGTTCCACGCCAACCACCGCAGTGGCCAGCAGGTGAGCCAGAGCTGGCTGGCCCGCCGATGCGCGAGCGACCAGCGCTGCCGCCGCACCGTCAACCACCGCGCAACTGTTGCCCGCGGTTTGCACGCCGCCAGGATGGATTGCCCCAAGCCTGGCCAGAGCCGCTGCATCGGTCGAGCGCGGGTGGCTGTCAAGGCTGACCGACTCACAACGGCGCGGCAGGCTGATGCCCCGCGACTGATAGCCATCAAGCTCAAACACTTCATTGCGCAGGGTGACTATTTCATCCGCCAGCCAGCCGCTGGCCTGGGCATGTAACGCCTGCTGGTGGCTGCTCAGGGCATAGCTGTCCACCGCCTCGCGGCTCAAGTCATAACGAATGGCGAGGTGTTCCGCCGTGGCGATCATGTCCAACCCTGGGGCTGGGTCGTACAGTGCCTCCCAGAGAAAGTCCTTGAACTCCACCGCAGCCCCCAGACGAAAGCCGCCGCGATGGGTGTAGGCGGCAATCGGGTTGCGCGACATGGACTCCGTACCCACGCACAGCGCCAGTTGCATGCCGTCGCGCACCTGCCCGGCGGCCTGGTGCAGCAGTTCGAACCCGGTAGCACAAATACGTTGCACCGCCAGCGCCGGTACTTGGTGCGCCACGCCGCTGTAAAGGCCGATATGCCGCGGCAGCATGTAGGCATCAAAACTGGCCTGAGCCATGGAGCCGGCCAGTACTGAATCCACCATTCGCCCATCCAGCCCGGCACGCGCCAGCACTTCGCGACCGACCTTGATCCCCATGTCGATTGGCGATACCTGGGCCAGCGCCCCACCGAGGTCGACCCATGGCGTGCGCAACGCTTCAACAATGGCCACATCCGTGAACGCCGAGTATTGCCCCGTACTGCTCACGACGGTTTACCGGCACGCAGGATCGAAGGCTCCAGGCCTCGATACAACGCCTCGACGTGTGCTGCTCGCCATTGCAGTACCGCACGCTGATTGATCGAACCCTTGTCGGTAATTTCACCGCGGTCAATCGACGCAGCTTCATCCTGCAATGCAATCCACTCAAGGCGGCTGGCATTGCCGCTGGCCTGACGATTAAGGCGCTGCAACCAATCAGCAAACCACAGGCGCACCGGCTCGCTGGCCAGCACTTGTGCATCGCTGGCCTGTGCGGGCAAACCCGACAAGCGTCGGCACTCGTACAACCGCGCAAACACCAAAGCCCCCAGGCATTCACGATCCGGCGCTGCAATCACAAGATCCTGAACATAGGGCGAACCCTCGAGTACTGCCCGGTTGCGCAACGGCCCGACGCTGACAAAGACCCCGGACGACAGCTTGAAGTCCTCGGCCAGTCGGCCATCGAACATCAGCCCGAATTGAGGGTTGCAAGGGTCGGCCAGCTTGATCGCATCACCGGAGCGGTAATAGCCTTCATCATCAAACGCCTCGGCGCTCTGCTCGGGGGCGCGCCAGTAACCGGGCATGATATGCGGTCCGCGAAAACGTCCTTCCAGCTTGCCATCCACCGGCACCAGTCGCACCTCGCAGCCCGGCGCGGGCAGACCGATATAACCGGCCATGGACAATGGCCCGGTGGTAAACGTGCACGAGGGCGAGGCTTCGGTCATGCCGAGCCCGGCCATCATCCGGATACGCTCGCCGCAATGTTGCTCGGCAACCCGGTCGAGCCGGTCCCAGACACTTTGCGAGAGCCCCGCGGCAGCGAAAAAGAACAGCTTGATGCGGGCAAAAAAGCGCTCGCGCAATTCACCGTCGGTTTCCAGCGCCGTGACCAGCTCCTCCCAGCCCTTGGGCACGGTGAGGTAAGCGGTGGGCGAAATTTCCTTGAGGTTGCGCAGGGTTTCGGCAAAGCCCTGGGCGGTTGGCTTGCCACCATCCAGATACAACGTGCCGCCGTTATAGAGCACGATACCGAGGTTATGACTGCCGCCAAAGGTATGGTTCCAGGGCAGCCAATCCACCAGCACTGGCGGTTCTTCGGCAAACACCGGGAAGGTCTGCAGCAGCATTTGCTGATTGGCGCAGAGCATGCGCTGGGTGGTGATCACGGCCTTGGGCAGTTTGGTTGAGCCCGAAGTGAAGAGAAATTTGGCGATGCTGTCCGGACCGCACGCCCTGAAAGCCGCTTCAGCCTCGGCGCCACCCGGGTGCGCCAGCAAACTGGCGAAACTCACTTGGGGGCGCCCTGCCAACTCACCGTGCACGGCCACCAATGGCGTGTCACCGGGTAATACGGCTTCGATGGCGCGCTGATAAATCGCAGCATCGCTGACAAAAATCAAACCCGGCTGCAACAGGTCGCAGACATGGCGCAACTTGGCGAAGTCCTGGGACAGCAACGAATAGGCTGGCGAAACCGGGCAGTAAGGTATGCCGGCGTACATCGCACCCAGTGCCATCTGTAAATGCTCGATATCGTTACCCGACAAAATCGCCAACGGACGCTCAGCGCTCAGACCATAAGCGAGCAGGCTTTGCGCAATGGCGCGCACATCCGCAAGCATTTGTGCATAGCTGATGCGCCGCCATTCACCGCTGGTATCCCGGGCGGCGATAAAGGTCTGCTCAGGCGTTACCTGCGCCCAGTGCAGCAGGCGGTCAAGCAAACGCTCGGGTCTTGGCAGCAGCGCTTCGAGCGAGCGCATATGCAAGATGCCGCCTTCTTCCACCACTTCGACCTGCGGGTGCCCGATGGTTACCTGGCGATAACGCGGTGCAGCTGCATCGCCCCGTGCCTGCAATTTGAATTCGAAACTCACGTCGTATTCCTCCAGCAAGGCATGCGCTGCCCGTCCGACATCTAAGCGGCATGGCGCAGGCATGGCAGCGCGTGGCTGCATCCTTGTTATTGTTATGCCTTGTGCAGACGATCAGATCGGGTAGTGACGCGGCCCGTTCTGCAAGGTGATCCAGCGCAACTGAGTGAATTGCTCGATCGATGCCTTGCCGCCGAAACTGCCGTAACCGCTGGACTTGACTCCGCCAAAGGGCATTTGCGCTTCGTCGTGAACCGTGGGTCCGTTGATATGGCAAATGCCCGACTCGACCCGCTGCGCCAGTGCCAGGGCGCGCCCGGTATCACGGCTGAAAATCGCCGCCGACAAACCGAACTCCGAATCGTTGGCCAGCTTCAGCAGCGCTTCATCCCCCTCCCCGCGCATCAGTACCGCAACCGGGCCAAAAGACTCTTCGCGGTACAGCCGCATGCTCGGGGTCACGCCATCGAGCAAGGTCGGTTGCATGATGCTGCCCTCAACCTGACCGCCCACCACCAGCCGTGCGCCTTTGGCGACCGCATCGTCGATCAGCGCCTTGATCCGCGCTCCTGCGCTGGCATCGACCAGCGAACCGAGCACCGAGTCGCCCGCTTCGGGGTTGCCTGCACGCAAGGTCGCAACCTTGGCTGCCAGCTTGGCGACAAAAGCGTCTGCCACCTGACTGTCGACGATCAGACGCTCGGTGGACATGCAAATCTGGCCTTGGTTGAAGTAAGCGCCAAAGGCTGCCGCTTCGACCGCGGCATCGAGATCCGCATCGTGCAGCACCAGAAACGGCGCCTTGCCACCCAACTCCAGAAGTGCCGGTTTCAGGTGACGTGCTGCCAACTCGGCAACAATGCGCCCCACATGGGTTGAGCCGGTGAAGTTGACACGGCGTACCGCCGGGTTGGCGATCAGCCGCTCAACAATTGCCGGGGCATCGGCTGGGGCATTGCTGATGATGTTGACCACCCCATCACCCAGCCCGGCGTCCTGCAAGACCTGGCCGATCAGCCGGTGTACCGCCGGGCTCAGTTCAGAGGCCTTGAGTACCACGGTGTTGCCGCACGCCAGCGGCATGGCCAGGGCACGGGTAGCCAGAATCACCGGGGCATTCCAGGGCGCGATCCCCAGGATCACGCCACAGGGTTGACGCAAGGCCATGGCGAAACTGCCGGGCACATCGGAGGGGATCACTTCACCGTTGATTTGCGTGGTCATGGACGCGGCTTCGCGCAGCATCCCGGCCGCCAGCTTGACGTTGAAACCATACCAGTTGGGCATGGCCCCGGTTTCCGGGGCGGTTGCAATAAACTCGGCGGCCCGCGCCTGCATCAGCTCGGCGGCGGCGAGCAGTCGCGTACGCCGCTCGTTGGGCGCCAGTGCGGCCCAGACAGGAAACGCCGCCTGAGCTGCCGCAACGGCGGCATCGGCATCTTCCAGGGTGGCGGCGGCCACGCGCGATACCACTTCACCGGTCACCGGGTTGCAGCGCTCGTACGTTCGGCCATCACGGGCCGGGCACGACTTTCCGCCGATCAGCAGGGGCACGTCCAACATGGTGATTCCTCTTTATTGTCGTTATCGGGAATTCATTTGCAGGGTGCAACCGGCGCACCCTGAACATCGTGATTAGCGCTTGTAAGCCTGCAGGCCGGGCTTGATGCTCTTGTCATCGAGAAACTGCTTCATACCCTGCTCACGCCCGCCTTCAGTATCCAGCAATCGCGATTGATCGAGCTTGGCGTACAGGTAGTCTTCGTTCTGTTCCCAGGTCAGTTCGCGGCAACGCTTGAAGCCATGCTTGGCCGCACGCAGTACCACCGGGTTTTTCTCCAGCAGGTTGCGCGCCAGCTCAATGGTGACTTCACGCAGTTGCGCCAGCGGCACGCTTTCATTGACCAGGCCCATTTCGGCGGCCTTACGCCCGTCAAAGGTTTTGCCGGTCATGATGTAGTACAGCGACTGGCGGTGGCCCACGGTGTCTGCCATAGCCTTGCTCACCAGATTACCCGGTGGAATGCCCCAGTTGATCTCCGACAGGCCAAAGGTCGCTTCATCGGCACAAATGGCCAGATCGCATGCCACCAGTGGGCTGAAGCCACCGCCAAAGCACCAACCATTGACCATCGCGATGGTCGGTTTAGCGTACATGCGCAGCAACTTCCATTGCCATTGCGAGGCTTCGCGGCGGATTTTTTCCTGGAGGATTTCGGGACCGGCGTCCACTTCGCGGAAATACTCTTTCAAGTCCATGCCCGCCGTCCAGGCATCGCCCGCACCGGTCAGCACCAACACCCCAGCCTCGGAATCCTGTTCGAGGGTTTCCAGTACATCAATCATTTCGCGGTTCAGGGTCGGGCTCATGGCATTGCGCTTTTCCGGGCGATTGAGGATCACCCAGGCGATGCTGTTTTCGATTTCTACTTTGACGGTTTTCCAGCGGCCTTCGTACTTGCTCATGGCGATAGCTCTCTTGTTGTTCGCTTGAAGATGAGTAAAAACTAACCGGCAAAATTAGTTATGTCAATTAACCATTAATTAAATTAACCAAATTTATTCCCTGCAAACGCACGTCAAACAAAGCAACGGTGGCTATCACCTTGCAATCGCGGCAAACTAGATACGTTTATTAACTTCATTCGCGCAAGGACCTTTTCTTTATGGCCAAGCCTGCCACCCCTGCCGACGTTCAGGAGGCCCTGCCTGCAACCCCGGACGCACAGGCCCCCTTGGACACCGCGCTGGACGAACTGATTGGCTATGCCATGCGCCGCGCCCAGCTCAAGCTGTTCCAGAACCTGATCGGCCGCCTGGCGACCCATGACCTGCGCCCCGCGCAGTTTTCGGCGATGGCGATCATCGACCAGCATCCCGGCCTGATGCAGGCCGACCTGGCCCGTGCGCTGGCCATTGAGCCGCCGCAAGTGGTGCCGTTGCTGAATAAACTGGAAAGTCGTGCGCTGGCGGTACGGGTCCGATGCAAACCCGACAAGCGCTCCTACGGCATATTCCTCAGCAAGACCGGTGAAGCGCTGCTCAAGGAACTCAAAGCCATCGCGGCCCAGAGCGATATCGACGCGACTTCGGCGCTGGATAGCGCCGAGCGCGAAGAACTGCTGCGGCTGTTGAAGAAGGTGTATCAGAACTGAGCACTGTGCGATTAGTGGATACCTGTAGCAGCTGACTCGCGGAGCGAGGCTGCGTTCGGCGACGCAGTCGTCGTAATCCGGACCAATGCAGTGCATCTGAAACACCACGTTGATTGGTTTAGCGACTGCTGCGCAGCCGAACGCAGCCTCGCAAGGCTCGTCAGCTGCTACAGGAATTTCGCGGTGCCTGTAGCGCCCTACCAGATCGGTAAGGTGTAAATCGCCAGGAAGCGGGTCTGGTTTTCATCGCGAAAGGCAGCACCAGTCGGGAAATCGTTGCGATAGATCGACTTTCGCGCCAGAAGCCCGAGGTTTTTCAGCGGCCCGCTCTGGATCACATAACCCAGCTCCATCTGAAATTCCCGCTCCTTGCGATCATCCGCATTCAGGGCCGCCAGCTCGATATTGTCACCGCGCACATAGCGCAGTCGCCCTTTCAAACCCACCAGCCCCACCGCCGTAAAGTCGTAGTCATAGATGGCTTGCCAGGTGCGCTCCTTGGCATTGAGGAAGTCCGAACTCATGGTCAGTTCGCTCATACCCATCAGCTCGGTCCCGGAGATATAGGGCGTGGCCGTATCACCACTGGAATGCATATAACCCACGCTGAAGCGATGCGCGCCCAGTCGATAACCCAGTAACGCCGAAGCGTTGATATTGTCGACTTTGCCAGCCTTGGCGCTGCCCGCTTCATCACTGAAAAAACTGCGCACATCGGTAGTCAGCACACCGTCCCCCAGGGGCAGGTCATGCAGCAATGCCAGGGTGCTTTGCTTGTACAAATCCGCCACTTCGACATGGTAGGCGCGCAGGCTAAGTTCCTTGCTGACCTGATAATCACCGCCCGCGTAGGCCAGGTGCGAAGTTTCTGCCGAGCCCTTGAATCGGCCATTGGGCGAAGCAATGGTCATGGCTTGGTAATTGGTGGAGTCGCGCTTGTTGATGGCGTCGATATAGCCGGTGTTGAAGGTCAGGCCTGCAATCTCTTTCGAGCTGAGGATGGTTCCGCGAAAAGTTTGGGGCAGCAAGCGCGACGGGCTGGCAAAGGCAAACGGCAAGAAGATCGAGACATCCCCGGTCTTGAGCGTGGTCTGGCTAACACGCAGTTTGCCGGTGAAGGCCAGCCGCGAATACTCATCTGCGGCCTGCTTGTCACTGTTGACCGGCAACAATTCGGTACCGCTGCGGTCAGGCGAAGAGTCCAGCTTGACCCCCAGTAAACCGCGCACATCCAGGCCAAAGCCGACCGTGCCTTCGGTAAAGCCCGATTCCACGTTGGCGATAAAACCCTGAGCCCATTCCCGTGCAGCGGTTTTGGCACCGCCGTCCTTGTAGTCGCGGTCCATGTAGTAGTTGCGCAGGGTCAGAGTGCCGTGGCTGTCCTCAATAAACCCCTGAGCCCAAAGCGGAGTGGAAAACAGGCTCAGGGCAAGGCACGAGAGAGGGAATAAACGAAGGGCGCTTTGGTTGAGCTTATGCATATTGAATGTCCATTTATTGTTGTTTTTGAACGAACCAGAACGCTCTTGTGGCGTTTCCTGGGCACGAGAATGTAAACAACTCATGGCAACGTCAATCATAAACAGCCGATAATCGAACGTTATGTTTATTATCTAGTTATGCATTCCGACTGGTTAAACAAGCTAAAACCTTGTTTTAAACGGCTTAAATGGCATTTTTATCCCATCAGTCATCACAGCTTCTTTTTTTAGTTATCTTTGTTAATCTTTATTTGGCTCGCAGAAAGCCCCCCTACAAAAACAATAATGAGGTTCGCCCATGAACACTCCACAGCAGCGTTCAACGCTGACAATCGCTTTGTGCTTCATCGTTGCGCTTATCGAAGGATTTGACCTGCAAGCTGCAGGCACCGCCGCTGCAGGCCTGCGCCAAACGTTCACCCTGGACCCGAAAATGATGGGTTGGGTGTTCAGCGCCGGGATCATCGGCCTGCTGCCCGGCGCATTCTTCGGTGGCTGGATTGCCGACCGGATCGGGCGTAAAAAAATCCTTGTCGCAGCGGTCATCCTGTTTGGCGTCTTTTCGTTACTGACCGCCTATGTAGACAGTTACTCACACCTGCTGTTGGTGCGCTTCATGACCGGCCTGGGCCTGGGCGCCGCCCTGCCCAACCTGATCGCCCTGTGTGCCGAAGCGGTGGACGAACGCCGTCGCGGCACGGCCATCAGCATCATGTACTGCGGCGTGCCACTGGGTGGCGCACTGGCTGCGGTGGTGGCGATGTTCTCCCATGAACACTGGCAAACCACCTTTATCATCGGCGGGCTGGCACCGCTGCTGGTGGTGCCGTTGATGATCATCCTGCTGCCCGAATCGCGGGTGTTCCGCCAGGACGTCAGCCAGGCCTCGCGCGTCTCCACCGGCCAGGCCCTGTTCGGTGAAGGCCGTGGCCGTTCGACCCTGGCGTTGTGGCTCAGTTACTTCTTCACCCTGACCGTGATGTACATGCTGCTGAACTGGCTGCCCACGCTGCTGCTCGACCAGGGCTTTAGCAAGCCGCAGGCGGGCATGGTGCAAATGCTGTTCAATATCGGCGGCACCTTGGGTTCCTTGCTCGGCGGGCTGCTGCTGGACCGCTGCAACCCGATCAAGGTGGTGCTGGCGGTGTATGCCGGTTTGCTTGCGTCACTGGCCGGGATTGGTTTTTCGGTGGGGATCGTACCCGTGGCCACGGCCGGTTTTGCGGTGGGCCTGTTTGTGATGGCGGCGCAGTTGGTGCTGTATGCAATGGCCCCGCCGCTGTACCCGACTTCAGTGCGGGCTACCGGCGTCGGTGCGGCTGTGGCCATCGGGCGTTTGGGTTCGGTTGCTGGTCCCTTGGCCGCAGGGCAGATCCTTGCCGCCGGGGCCGGTACTGCCGGTGTGTTGTTGGCAACCTCGCCGGGGCTGGTGATTGCAGCCTTGGCGGTGATTACGGTGATTGCCCGCGCCAATCAGGACCCGAGCCTGAAACCGGGGCTTTGTAGCCGCTGACGAGCCACGCGAGGCTGCGAAACCGTGGTTAAAAAACGGTCTCGGCCGCGTACCAGCGCTCTGTTTGTTTAGAGCATGCCGATCTCAGGATTCAAATCTTTGAATCCTGAGATCGCGGGGCTGTCTGTTATTAAGGTTCGACGCACTACAATAATCGAATCTCAAGGAAGACCCGCCATGCCATCCTCCCCTCCCAGCCAGGCAAAGGGCGTCTTCGGACTGTTCTGCCTGGCCAGCTACCTGTTGTCGGTGTCTTATGGCAGCACATTTTTATTGGCCATGATGCTCAGGGCCCACGGCGGCAGCGAGTCGGATGCGGGCACAATCATCTCGGTGGCCATGCTCAGTACCTTTATGGCAGTGATTTTTTCCGGGCACCTGACCGACGTGTTCGGCGCACCCAAGGCGATTGCCGCCGGGGCGCTGCTGCTGGCCGCAGCCTGCCTGGGCTTTGCCAGCGTGCCAGGGTATGGCGCAGCAGTGCTCGTGTTCGGCTTGTTACTGGGGTTGGGCTGGGGGGTGTTTTACACCCTTGGGCCAATCGTCGTGGCCATGCTTATCGAACCCGCGCAAAGGGTTAAATACTTCGCCTTGCTGTCGGGCAGCATGATGAGCGGGATCGGCACCGGCCCCTTGCTCGGGCGCGCGGCCCAGGGGTTGGGTTACCCGGTGGAGTCGGCGTTTCTGGTGGCGGCGCTTGCCAGCCTGCTGGGCGGCCTGATGTTTATCGCCATCGGCCCGAAAATCAAACACCAGCACAGCACATCCGGCCCGGTCACCGTGTGCAAAATCACCCCCCGGGCTGCGGGGTTGGTGCTGCGTTCCAAAGCCGTGTTCGCGATTATCATGGTCGGGCTGGGCGGAGCCATTTTTGGCGGACTGTCGAGTTTTCAAACCTCTTATGCCGCGCTCAACCAGCTGGACTACTCACTCTTCTTTTTGGGCTTCATGGGTGCAGCGATCTCCTGCCGCCTGTTGATTGCAGGTTTTATCGTCAAGCGCGATCCCTATGTCATGGCTTGCCTGCTGACGGCTTTGATCGTGGTTTCGGTGCTGATGCTGATGTTCTTCGTCAGCAGCGGCATTACCTATTTGCTGGCCGCCGTTGTGCTTGGGGTTGGCTACGGCCTGACGTATTCGGTGATCAATGGGCTGGCGGCCAACGAGGCGCCTGCCGGGTATACGCCGCAGTCGCTGGTGCTGTTCAGCCTGGCGTACTTTATCGGGGTGTTCGGGTTTCCCTGGCTAGCCGGGCAGATCATCGTCAACTACGGGATGCCTGCCCTGCTTTGGATCATTCTGGCAGTTGCTGTGTGCAACTGGACGATTACCCTGGGGCGCCTGGTATGGCGGCGTACTACCAGACTGGCACCGGGCTGTCCGGTGCAACACGCTGGTATCCGCTAAGGCTGTTGCCGAGCCACCCGCTCCTGCGAGATCAAACGCTCGGCCAGTCTCAGCATGCCTTCCGGGCCACCGGCACTTTGATCAAACCGGTACTTGCGATCGACGATCAGTACCGGCACCCCGGTAACACCATATGCACGGACTTTCTGTTGTGCATCAATGACCCTGGCCTGTACTTCATCGGAGGCATAAACCTTGATAAACAGCGCCTTGTCGATGCCATGCCCCAGCAAAAAGTCGCCCATTTGATCGGGGCTCACCAGTTTTTGGCGATGACGAATCGCCTCAAACACGGCCCGATGTACCGATGGCTCGGCCTGCATGACTTGCAAGGTCAGGAAGAGCCGGCCGTGGATATCCCAAATGCCGCCGAACATGGCAGGGATACGCTCGAATTTCACATCTGCAGGCAAGGTTTCAACCCAGGGATTGATGGTGTTTTCCAGGTTGTAGCAGTGCTGGCAACCATAGGAAAAAACCTCGACCACCTCGATTTGCGTGCCTTCGAGCTTCTCTACGGGGGGCGATAATTCGATGTACTGATTAGCCGCTACCGCGATGCTTGCGCCCAGAACGCCTGAAATTAAAACCGCACACAAAAAACGTACCGTGAATCCGTAAAACATGAGTATCCCTTAGCCTTGCAGCAAGAAGCGTTGCAGGGGCTTGTCCGCCAAAATCACTTTCAGCAATACAGCACCCCCCATGGGTTTGTGAAACCAATAGCCCTGGGCCGAATCAACGCCCAGATGTTGCAAGTGCGCGCACTGCGCTTGTGTTTCGACCCCTTCGGCGACCAGTTCCAGATCCAGAGATCGGGCCAGGGCCGCGACACACTCGATGATGCGAGTCTCTTTTACCCCCTGGGACCTGGCGACAAACTCCGCATCCAGCTTGATCTGACTGAAGGGCAAATCGGCCAGACGCATAATTGACGAATACCCTGTACCGAAGTCATCAAGGGACAGCTTCAAGCCGTGTTTAATCAGCGTGGCTATGTTTTCGACACACTCCGCATCAAGGTCCAGGCCCTCTTTTTCGGTGACTTCAAGGGTGATTTGATTGAGCGGCACCCCGGCCTTTTTGATCTGCCATACCAACGCTTCGGCAAAACCGCTATCGGCCAGTTGACTGGCTTCAATATTGTAAGAGAACACCAGCGACTCACCGATGGAGTACAGGTACTTGTGCAACTTCAACCCCTGGGCAAGCAGGCAAGAGAACAACTGCTGGTGAAGGTCTTCGTTACTGATCAAATGCAGGAAGAACAGAGGCGACAACAGGCCATGTTGAGAATGCTTCCAGCGGGCCAATACTTCCACTCCGAGGATTTTTTGCGTGGCAAGGCATACTTTTGGCTGAAAATAAGGAATGATTTCTTTCTCATCCAGCGCGCGCAGCACCTCGAGTTCACACATCAACTCAGCACGCAGGGCCGTCGATGAAATCGACTGACCATTATTTGTTTGCACTTAATTATCCCCGCCCACAACGTGTAAATTCACCACCCCGCAGCATAGCTGCAATGCAGTCATTCGAGGCCTGCGAAAAAAAAACAACAGCCCCAAGCTCCTGCACAGGAATCACCTGCGGAAAAATACCAGCCTATCGTCTTGCTCTTTGACGCAACATAAGACAATTCTTGAATAGCTCACCGAGCGGTCTTGTTTGACCGCTCAAGAACGCCCCAGCAACTATTATTTATACGTCACACTAAAAGCCGCCTTGGCATTCGCCACACCCGGTTCCGGCCCCATTGGGCTGTCACTGGTCTGGATATAGCGGGCTTTCAAATCAATACTCATGCTAATGCCCTTTATTTGTGCAAGGGGCACATCCTCATTGAGCTTCAAGGCCGTGACCCCGTCTTTACGCATGATTTGCACCGCCACGCCCTTGGCGGTTGAATCTGTGGTCAGGCCCACAATACCTCTGGCCGCATCAATAATTGCCGAACCGCCAGCGCCCTCAAACTTTATATTCACATTGGAATTTTCATAAAAGTTCCAGGACTGGTCGGTCGGGTAAGTACCGGCAACACAACTGGTTAACGGAATGGAGAAGGCCTTGCTGTCAAGGTAGCTGTCCTTGCCTTTGAACTCACGGCGCTGAACACTCCCCATGGGCACATCGATATACGTCTGCCCACCGGGTGAGGTGTTAGGCAAGGAGCACTCGGAGCGGATAACAGAACCTGTAACAAAAGTACTGAACAGAATTTTACTGCCCGAATAAAACCTCACGGCAGACGTACCATTTACCAGCTTGGTCGTGCCAACAGGGATATCATGACTTGTTTTAACCAAGGTAAACCGGACAACAGCGGGAAAACTAATCACCCCATTCAATTGGGTCATTCGAATGGTAAAGGGTGAATAACTGTAGTTACCAGACACTACTTCCCACCCTTTCAATGCTAACCATCTGCTCTCCACGATCATTCCAACGCCTGGAATATTGGTTTTGAAGACTGTCCCATCTTGTAAAAGGGCAGGAACTTTAATGCCCGGCACAACGGGCCAATTTGCCAGGGTGGAGAGAGTATCACCGCGATTACATCGGAGACTACCCGAGAAGCTATACGTATAACTTTTACTTGCCGTCCCTATCACCGAGCCTATTGGCGCATCACGAGGAACATAGTGGCTGCCCATATCAAACGTCGGAAACTCGTTGTCAAAGTCAGCCGTACAGTCAGCCCGCGCAACACCACTGACTAACACACAAACCCACACCATCGCGAGACTTGTCACATAACGTTTATCTACACCGATAAACTTCATAAACACCCAACCTGCATAAATACGTCTGTATCCATACCCTAAAGAACAATCCGTGTTCGAGCACCCTGCACTTTCTTGAAAACACACAAGAACGGTCTTGAATTCACTCAGTGGCTTATATCAATGCCCCCAAACCACCGTTTAACTGACATGGTGAGCATTTGCGTCGCTATACTGCCACTCGCTTTTTTCAGTCATATTTGCGCGAGTGGATTTATGAATAAAACCATTATCATCGTCGACGACCACCCTATTATATGCAGTGCAATCAAGGCGATGCTGGAGCGCAATGGCTTTGACGTGCTGGCCGAATCCGCCGACGGTATCGATGCACTGAGCAAAATTCGCGCCTTGGCGCCAGAATATCTGTTGCTGGATATCGGTATCGACGGTCTGGACGGACTCTCGGTGCTACAACGTATTAATGCCGAGCAACTGCCCGTCAAAACCATGGTGTTCACCTCTAACCCGGCCAACACCTATGCCTCCCGTTGCATGCAAGCCGGGGCAGTGGGTTTTATTAATAAAAACGCCAGCCTGGATGTGCTATTAAAAGGGCTCAATACCCTCGCCGAGGGGTATCTGTATTTCCCCAGAGAAGTCCTGGCGCATTACCGCGAATCGGATCAAAAAGCGGATAACACGCAGCACCAACTGACCGATAAAGAAGTAATCGTGCTGCAATTGCTGGCCA
Organism: Pseudomonas fragi; assembly: GCF_025426255.1. Taxonomy (GTDB): domain Bacteria; phylum Pseudomonadota; class Gammaproteobacteria; order Pseudomonadales; family Pseudomonadaceae; genus Aquipseudomonas; species Aquipseudomonas kulmbachensis. The sequence continues at coordinate 2,924,161 of NZ_CP104861.1, forward strand.
AGGGCCTGAGCAATCTTGAAATTGCCGAAAAGTTGCATTTAAGCAACAAGACCATCAGTGGGCACAAAATCAAAATCCTCAGAAAGTTCGGCGTGCGCACCAATATCGAACTGGCCAGCATCGCCAAAGAACTGAACCTGTTGTGAGTATCAGTCCATGAAGCGCAATTACCTGGGCATGACGCTGGCCGCGCTGCTGTTGATCGTACTGGTCCGTCATTCCTTTGCGATGACCGCTACTGCCGTCCAGCTGTCCAACGTCGGGCAAAACATCGGGTTTAGCGCGCCAGTCACTGAGCAGGAACACCAGTGGCTCGAGGGCAAAAAAGTCGTCCGTTTGGGAGTGAGCAGCCCCAACTTCCCGCCTTTCACCATTACCACAGCCAAGAATGAGCTCGAAGGTATCTCCGCCGACAACTTGTACGGTCTGCAGAAAAAACTGGGTATCCACTTTGACATCCTGCGCTTCGATAATCGGGCGCGGGCCTTTGATGCCTTGAGGCGAGGCGAGATTGATCTGGTCGATGCCGTCACACCGGCCGAGGCCAGGGAGTACGGCTCCGGGCTGACCGCCGAGTACACGTACACCCGTGTCGCTCTTTACTCAAAGACCGGCAGCCTGTTGAGCCTGGACCTGAAGAACCCAGCATCGGTTATAGCGACCACAAAAGACGGATTTGTCAGCGACCTGGCATTCTCAAAATTTCGCAACACCACGATCAAAAGCTACCAGTCACCCTACGAAGCCATTGCCGCTGTGCTCGACGGTTCTGCAGAGGCCTATCTGGGTGACACCGTCAGCACCAGTTATCTGATCAACCAGACCTTCAACAATCAGTTGGTGACCAATCTCACTGTTGAGAACACCGACACCCCGATCAGTTTCGGCGTGATGCCAAGCAACCATGTTCTTGAAACCATCATCAGCCGACAACTGCGTACCCGCAGTCGCTGCCAAAAAGTGGATATGGTTAACTGGTGGGTGTCGACGCTCAAATGTTACAACGGCGAATTCCTGCACCTGTTGAGCGATGAAGAAAAAGCACTGCTAAGTCGCAACACGACGTTCAAAATAGCGGTCAGCGAGGATCTGGCGCCTTATGCGTTGTTTGACACCAGCGGTCAGTTTGGCGGTTCCATGTCCGACTTTCTGGAGTTGGTACGCCTGAGTTCCGGCCTGAATTTCGAAGTCATCAGAACCCGCTCGGTTCACGACGCCCAGGTGTTGCTCGACAATGGCAGCGCACAGTTGAGCATTCTGTCCGAGACCCGCTCGCGGGATAAAAAGTACCTGTTTACCCAGCCCATCATCACCACCCCATATACCGTAATTACCCGCACCAGCGACTACGACAATTTCGACCTGAGCGACTCTAACCTCAAAACAATTGCACTACCCCGCTCGGACGCGCTTGAAGAATTTATCAAGCAGCGCTATCCGAACCTGAACCTGATCTCCACCGACAATATCGCCGATGCCTTGAATATGGTCCGGGACGCAAAAGCCGATTACACGGTGACCTCGGCCAACCAGGCCCGCTACTACTTGTCTTATAAGTATGAAAACACCCTGAAGACTTCAGGCGTACTGCCTGGGGTCAATGCCCTGATCGGGGTTGCCGGCACAATGGACAATCCGCAGCTGATTTCCATCATTGAAAAAGCCCTGATGAAAATATCGCCCAATGAAGCCGCGGTTATTGCCGGGCGCTGGCGGGCCAATGCAGCAACCGACAATATGTACTGGGAAGGCCTCAGTTTGCGGGTATATCAGGGATTGAGCGTGTTGTTTGTGTTGCTGCTGGCGACCTGTATCTGGATCGTTTATCTGCGCAAGATCATTTTCAAAAAATCCACAACCCGAAAAGTCCTGCAAGATCGCCTGAGCCTTGTGCAGAACATCGTCAACAGCATCCCCCAACCGATCTATGTCCGGGATCGCGAAGGCCAATTACTGTTGTTCAACACGGCATACGCGCAAAGCATCTCGGCCAACGCCACCCATAACACCCACGCCAGATTGCTGGACAGCCTGCTGAACCAGCCGACTCTTGCACTGTGGCAGCAGGATTACGCCCATGTGGTCGCCACGGGTGAAGCCGTGGCCAAGGACCAGCAATGGGTGCTGGATGACCTCGCTCTGGACATCTATCACTGGATACAACCCCTGCGCGATGACCGCAAGCACATCATCGGCGTGGTGTGCGGTTGGCTGGACATCAGCGACCGCTCGCGCATGCTTGAGCAGTTGCGCCAGGCCAAGGCCGATGCGGACAAGGCCAACAGCGCTAAAACGGTGTTTTTGGCAACCATGAGCCATGAAATCCGCACGCCCATGAACGCCATGATCGGCATGCTTGAACTGGCACTGACCCCTGATCGCTCCCCGGAAAAGAACCGTGAGTCCATTCAAATTGCCCACGAGTCGTCACTGAGTCTTCTGCAATTGCTGGGCGGGATTCTGGATATTTCCAGCATCGAGGCAGGCCAGACTCAATTGCACCTTCAAGCCACGCACCTCAAGGATATTGTTGACTCCGTGGTGGATGTTTTTCAGGTCAGTGCCGAGAAAAAGGGCCTATGGATCAACACCCAATTCGACGATTACGCCTTGCATGTCGCAGGCTTTGATCGCCTGAAGGTCAAACAGGTACTGACCAACCTGATCAGCAACGCAATCAAGTTCACCGAAAGCGGCGGCCTGATCATCCGCGTAGCTGGCAAGGCCCTGGAAAAAGGCAGTTTTGAATTTGTTATCAGCGTGCAGGACACGGGCCGGGGTATCCCGCCCTCCGAGATGGCCACCCTGTTTATTCCGTTTTCCCAGGTCAATATCAGCCAAAACAGCGGGGCCGGGCTTGGACTGTCGATTGCCCAATCCTTGAGCCGGATCATGGGGGGTGATTTACAGGTCGATAGCGTGTTGGGCTCAGGAACTACCATGACGTTCAAAGGGATTGCAGTCGATGCCAGCCTGGTCCTGGCAACGCCTTCCACCCTGCACGCCCCCGCGAGCACAACCAGACGCCTGAACATCCTGATCGTCGATGATCACGTGCCCAGCCTCAAGCTGCTGCAAGAGCAGATCCAGCTGCTGGGGCATTTACCGCTGATTGCCCATGACGGGCTGGAGGCGCTGTTCAAATGGGAGGATCACGAAGTTGACATGGTGATCACCGATTGCAACATGCCGGAACTGGACGGCATCGGGTTGACCGAAGAAATCCGCAAGCTCGAGCAACAGTTCAAGAGCAAACCCTGCACCATCATCGGGGTCACCGCCAGCGCACGCGCCGAAGACATGCGCGCCTACCTCAAGGCGGGGATGAACGTATGCCTGCTCAAGCCCGTCAGCCTGCCCTTGCTGCGCCAGCACATTCCGGTGCTGGCCACCACCGGGCAGCCAGAGGGCTACCTGGGCGATATCTCTGACAGCGCACAACAGGCGATCATGGCCGAACTTGTCATCAGCAACCGCAAGGACCTGCTGACGTTGCAAGCCTGCCTGACAGCCTTTGACCTGGAGGGGATGGCCAACACCGCGCACAAACTCAAAGGCTCTGCGCGGCTGATGCAATCGGATGCGCTGTGGAACCATTGCCAGGAGTTGGAGTACGCGCTGTCAGGTCAACCAGAACCGGCTGAACTGGAGCGCCTGGTAATCGAGTTGCGCACGGCGCTTGAAATCACGTCGTAACTTGACTGCAGGAGGGAGCGAGCCCGCTCCTGCATCAGCTTCCCTTGAGCCTGCATACGGCTTCTATCACCTTGAATCCTTCGTCGTCGTAGGCGCTTGCCAAATCGACTTCAAAGGCACACTGCTGGTTTACAGCCGTGCCCCATGACAGGTGATAGAGGGTTTCGTCACCCACTGACAACAACACCTGCCCCCGTTGCCCAATGGCGTTGATGCGCTCCCCTTCGTTATCAACCACTGCCGCGCCGAAAGGTACGAATTCACCGTTGGCCAGTTTGACCGAGGCCAGTACTTTCTCTGTGCGAGACGCCTTGAAACGTGCCATGACCACCGCACCACGTCGCGGGACAACCGTGGTCACGCCGCTTTCAATATCGATATTGGCGTCAAGATTGGTGGTATCCAGGCTGATGCGGTTCTTGCGATACGGCTGCACATAGGGCACCAGACTGTAACCCTTGCTGTTGGTGAAAGTGCCGGGGGCATTGTTGGTGCCTACGTTCGGTGTGTCCTTGACCTCAATCAGAGCCATGGTTTCGCCCATACTTTGCCCTAATTGAATACCACCGGCATGGGCCATGACTGAACCGGAAATACCCACGTTGGCCGTTTTGTATTCGCTGCTGCTACTGAGCCCCGCATTGACGTTGGCCCAGGGTGCACGGTAACCCACAGAACCCGATGTGGTATTGGCCGAGCGCTCGTTGCGGCGCATATCCAGGTTGTAGTTGAGATCACTATAGCGCCCCGTGCTACCACTCAACCCCAGGCGCTGATCGTTGGAACCGTCCGCGTTGCGATCCATGCTCACGCTCGCATTCTGGTTGCCCAGAGGGAAGCTGGCGGTGAGCCCCACCTGAAGCCCATCGTTGTAAGTTTCACTCAAGCTCTTGCTGGCGTAGAGCGACACGTTCGCCCTGGAAACCTGAGTGCTGACACCAAACTGCAACTGACGCTGTTGGCGCGAACTGTTCCAGTAGTCTTGCTGGTTCAAGTTCAGGTACAACGAAGTGCTACTGGCAAAAGTCTGGGAAATGTTGGCTTCAAGACGGCTGCGGCGGCTGACGTTACGAAAGTCATCCTGCTCGCCATACAAGAACTGATCCTGCCCCACCGTCTCGCTGAAATCACGATAACCCGGCGTGGAATAGCGATAGCCCGCAAAACGTATATTGGTCCCGGTTGCGAAGGCCTTGCCATAACGCACCCCGTAACTCTGCCCGCTTATGGTGCGGTGACGCATCTCGGTGGTGGCTTGGGTGACGTCCAGCGACACCGCCCCGAAACTGCCGAGGCCCTTGCCGACGCCTACTTGATACGCACGGTACGAAGCACTGAGCAAACCTGCCAACGAGAGCGTGTAGTCATTGGCAAAACCATAAGCCACGGACGCTTGAGTAAATGTCGGCTGTTCAAAGTCGGCGTTTTGCTGGTGATACTGGCCAGCGGTGACGCTGTAACGCCAGGTACCGGCACGCAGCAGGTTGCCCAGCGTGGCATACGGCTGGATAAAGCGCCGTTCTGTGCCGTCCGCTTCAATGATCACCACCTCCAGGTCGCCGCTGCCGGAAGCCGTGTTCAAGTCACGAATTTCGAACGGGCCGGGAGGCACAAAGGTGCTGTAAATCGAATAGCCGTGCTGGCGAATTTCGACACGGGCCTGGGTCTGGGCGATGCCATGGATGATGGGGGCATAGCCTTGCATGGAGTCGGGCAACATATCGACATCGGTGGCCAGTTGCACACCGCGAAACGGAACGCTCTGGAACATATCTCCCGGGGTAACGCTTTCGCCCACGGTGAGGGTACCGATGGTGCCCGGCAAGTCACGCTGGGCATAGGAGCTCGAACGCTCCCACGTGCCGTCCTTTTGATAGGAAGCGCTTGAACGCAGCCGCCAGCTGCCCAGGTTGACACCGCCGTTCAGATACAGGTTATAGCCTGTGTCACGGCTGTATTGGTTGTTGTTTTGCGACCCTGAGAACTGATAGTTCAAGAAACCGGCATTGATGCCCTCGTCCCATTCTTTGGACGACACATAACCGCGCGCATCACTCACCATGGAAATCTGCGGCACACTGATATCCAGCGTGAGCTTCTGGCTGTTGAAATGCACTTTCGCATCGGAGACCCGTGACGCAAGATCCAGGCATTGTGTTTGCTCCTCCGGTTCATCGGCGGGCAACATAAACTTGATGCCCATCTCAGTGAGCATCGCTGGCGAAAGACAAGGCACCAGATCGTTGCCCTGACGGATAAAACGAATCTCCCGCTGACCGAAAAAGTCCTGGTTGACACTGATGCCGACGACATAATTGCCGGGACCAATATCGCGGTCTTTAAGCATGGCCTCCAACTGACTTTTGAGCGCCGAGCTCTGCGACCCGAAACCGGCAATAAAACCGGCATCGAACTCCAACTCGGTGGCGTCTGCATGTTTAACGGCTAAAAACAATAATGCACCGGCAAAGACGGGTGCAGATCTCCATAAACGAAGCAACACTTTGACCTCGACCCTTGTAGAAGACATCTCGCGCTCGATCCTTGAGTGACAGGGAGCTTTAACGAGCGGCACTGGATTTCAGGATGTCGCTGTAACCGCCGTAGTCATTAATGAATGAAAACTCGACAGCTACCTTCTGCGCCTTGACCGAATGCCCCAGAGGGAAATCCAGACTGGAATTTGGCGCTACCATGTCGACATCTTTGAGCTCGGTCGGAGCCGTGCCTTCAAGCACACGAATACCAATAAACGTCACGTGATAAGGCGTTGGGTTACTGACTCTCAGAACACTGCCCGAAGCCGTATCGACAAGCTTCCAGAGCAATTGGCCGGGGGCTTCGCTGGCGGTGCCGGATAAGTGTTGCGGGCGATAAAACACCTTGACCCGAGTGCGGATCGCAACTTTCAGCGTATTTCTTTCGCCGCTGGTAAGTACCGGTATTTCCTGGGCATTGAAATAAAACACCGACTCCCGATCACTCGGCAGTTGCCCTGGCGTTTTAATGATACGGACCACTTGCTCTTCACCAGAGCGGATTTTGAACAGGGCGGGCAATGCAATAAACGGGCTGTGCGAGACGTTATCGTCTTTCTCGTCATTCACCCAAACTTGCACCGCATAGTCAGACTGGGTCAGGTTAGTGACAATGGTTGAGGCGTTTCGATCATTGGCATTCAATACAATGCGCGTGCCGTTAAGCATCACCCCGGCAACCCCATAGGGCATATAACAAACACCCACTACAAGTACAACCAACAACCAGGTGCTATAAAAATAGCCCACGAAAAAAGTGCGCAGTGTATTCATCTGAATTTCACATTATCAACAAATTTCAAAACGGCCGCCGCCTTTGAAAAAGCGGACTTTCAAGTCCGCTCTTGTGCAACGTTTGCTCGCATGATTACCCTTGATGTACACAGGATGCGAGGAGCGACAGCGTCGGTTAATTACTTGTAATCGATGCTGAACGCTACTTTGGCGTTGGCCTCACCTGCGGTTGCAGCACCTGTCGCGATGTAGTTCGCGGTGAAACGCATTGGCTCGGTCAGGTTTTCGTAGATGGTGGAGTCCTGCCCCATTGCCACAACGTTACCGGTTGTGTCGCGGATCTGAATGGCGACGTTCTTGGCAACACCCTCAGTACCGACGTTGGTCAGGCCAACCCACTCGCCGTTGGCACCCGCAGCGCCGTTCATGCTCATAAAGCGCACGGTGGCCGTACCCGCTGCCAGGTCACAGTTGTTCGTTTCACCTTCTCCAACTGCAGGTGCTACAAGGGACAACTCAAAAGCTGAAGCGCCAGCCCGATCACCCGCCTTGGCAAGGGAAAGAGCAGTAACGGTACCCATTGTTACAGAACCTGCACCGCCCCCGTTCACGTCAGATACGGCGGCAGAACATGTATTGGAAGTTACAGTGCCCTGAAAGTTAATTTCACCGTCAGCAGCCTGGGCTTGAACAGCAAAGCAAGAGGCACTAAACAGCATAGCCAAGGATAATTTAGCAAATTTCATTTTTTTAAGACTCAATAGGAGGGAGTAGTTGCCTATTCCTTAAGGCAAAACAACTGTACCGCATACCATCCTATAAGATGAGCAGCCCATTCTCGAGAATGGCCGAGACGGTTCTTGTTCAAGGGCAAGATATAACCACGGGATAATTAAAGACCTGCTATCAGATCTAATAACAGGCCACTTAACATTTAGGCGTGGTTAATAGTACGCACTATCCGAATACAAAAAATTGAACTTTGATCGGACGGAAAGTTTTGCAAGAGGTGATACTGGCGACGATACGCACACATGTAGCCGCTGAGGAGATACTTCAAGCGTGGGAGCGAGCCTGCTCGCGAAGATTATTCGCGAGCAGGCTCGCTCCCACTGGGGCTTGACCTGGAACAGAGTATCTACACGATTTCGGGGTTTACGTACCGCTTTTGACCTTGCTCCACACCCGTGTGCGTACCCGCTCAAGTTTCAGCGGCAACGGCTCTAGCGGGTACAGCGTGTCCATCACCTGTTGGCCAGGGTAGATCTGCGGATTGTCGCGGATCTTCGCGTCTATCAGCGCTTTGGCATCCTGGTTGGCATTGGGGTACTTGAGGTAGGTGGAGGTCTGTGCAATCACCTGTGGGCGCAACATGTAGTTGATAAACGCCAGGCCCTGCTCCGGGTTGGGCGCATCGTTGAGCAGCACCATGCTTTCAACCCAAATCGGCGCCCCTTCGCGGGGGATGCTGTAGCGGATGGTGCGGCCGTTGCCAGCCACTTCCGAAGCGGTTTTGGCGTCCTGCACGCCGCCTGCCCAACCCACCACCGCGCAGACGTTGCCATTGGCCAGGTCGGTGATGAATTTGGATGAGTCAAAGTAGCGAATATATGGCCGCAAGGTCAGCAGCAACGCCTCGGCTTTCTGGTAGTCCTTGGGGTTAGTGCTGTTGTAAGGCAGACCGAGGTAATGCAGGGCGATGGGGATTATTTCACTGGGGGCGTCCAGCATCGCCACGCCACACTGGCTGAGCTTGCTCAGGTTCTCGGGCTTGAAAATCAGGTCCCAGGAATCAACCGGTGCATCCGGCCCCAGGATTGCCCTGATTTTGTCGACATCATAACCAACCCCCGTGGTGCCCCACAGATAAGGCACGGCATAACGATTACCCGGATCGTTGCTTTGCATCTTGGCCAGAATGGCCGGGTCAAGGTGTGAGCGATTAGGCAACTTCGAGGCGTCCAGTTCCTTGAGGACCCCAGCCTTGATCAGGTTGGGTAACAGATCACCGGTAGCCACAACAACGTCATAACCACTGCGACCGGCCATGAGCTTGCTTTGCATCACATCGCTGTTGTCGAACACGTCATACATGGAGCTGATGCCGGTTTCGGCCTGGAAGTTTTTCATCGTGTCCGGGGCGATAAAATCGTACCAGTTGTAGATGTTGACCCTGGGCTCAGCCGCAACGGCGTTCACGGCACTGCAACTGAACAGCGCGGCCAGGGCCAAGCGCATAACGGGCTTGGAATTCATGTGCAGGCTCCGATCAACAATTCGCGACGACCGTCGGCATGTTCAAGCTGCTCGCCCGAGAGCAACAAACGGCGATCCTTGAGGTAGTCGTAATCACGGCGGGCGGCCTTGAGCTGATCGAAATCCAGCTCGACAACATGCCGTACTTCTTCGCGGCCGGCCTCGAACAGCACATGCCCGAACGGGTCGACCACCATGCTGCCACCCGCGAACACCAGCCCGTCATCCCCGGCCCCGACGCGATTGACCATCACCGCAAAAGCCTGGTTCTCCTGAGCGCGGGCCATGATCGCGGTGCGATGCACTGGGCCGTAGGGGTCCATGTTGCCATTGGTGACGATGATCAGCTCGGCACCCAGTTGTGCCAGGGCACGGCTGGTTTCCGGCAGTTCGATGTCGTAACAGATCAGCAGGCCCACCCGAACGCCCTTCCAGAGCACAGTGCCAAAACGGTCGCCGGGGCAGAAGTCGCCACGCTCGGTTGGCCACAGATGCGTTTTGCGATACTGCAGTGCGATCCCTTCGGGTGTCACCAGTACCGAGGTGTTGTAGAAACTGCCGTCATGCACCTCAGCAATCCCCACCACCACACTCACACCCCGCTCGCGCACGGCCTGCAATACGGTTTGCAGGGTCGGACCGGTCAATGGTTCGGCAACCTGCGCCAACTGCTGGCCACCGACAAAACCGCTCAGGTGGGTCTCCGGAAACACCAGCAAATCGGTATCGTGAGCACAGGTGGCGATGGCATTCAGAGTGCGCAACAGGTTATAAGCGGTGTCGCCGTCATGGCCTTCCAGTTGCACCAATTCAATTTTCATCTCGGATCCTTGCAGGGAGGGATGAGCCGAGTATGGTGCGCGGCATAGCGCCAATATATGACTTCGATGGGGTAACACCCAGTGGGTAGTGAGATGACTCTGACGTTGCAGGATGTGGCCTGGCATGACGCGATGGGCCGGGTTATTGAAACCCTCGACCAGCCCGGTTTCTGGACGGCGCTGGTGCGCTTGCTGGGTCGGTATGTGCCCGTGGATAACTGGGTGGTGCTGATTTACAGCGCAGGCAAACCGCATGTACTGGCCGAATCCCCCGGCGCAGACGGTTGCATGGACTCGCTGTTTCAGGACTACCTCAAGGGCCTGTACCTGCTGGACCCGTTTTACATCGCCAACCGCGAATCACCGCGCAGCGGGTTGTTCCGCCTGCAGGACGTGGCCCCGGAATGCTTTGAGCAGACCGATTACTATCAGCGTTATTTCCGCCTGAATATCGTCACCGACGAGGTGCATATCAATGTGCAACTCGACGACGAACGCACCCTGAGCCTTTCAGTGGGCAGCCAATGCCGCTTCAGCCTGGAGCAGACCGCCTTGCTGGGGCTGGTGCAACCGTGGGTAGCCGCACTGATGCGCCAACGCCTGAACTTTGAGCGCGAACCCAAGGAAGCGCCGGAGCTGACGCCCAACTGGCAAAGCCGCCTGGAAGCAGCCACTGAGCAGTTGACTACGCCACTGACCGCACGGGAAATGGAAGTCGGCCTGCTGCTGCTCAGCGGCTGCTCGAACAAGGAAATCGCACGCAAACTGGCGATTTCGGCCGAGACGGTGAAAGTGCACCGCAAGCACATGTACAGCAAGTTGGGGATCAAGTCACAGTCCGAACTGTTCTCGTTGTTTTTACAGGCGCAAGAGTAAAAAGCACCTACCGTTGCCCTCCCTCGCAGTGTAAGTTGAGAAATGTTTTGTTTCATTTAACGCCCATTTCTAACCAACTGCCTGCAAAGGAATGCCCCACACAATGGATTTTTCACTCAAGCAACTGGCTGCTGCAACCTTGGTGATGGCCAGCCTCACCGCGTTCAGCAGCACTGCATACGCCACCCTCACGCCGCAACAGAGCGCGGTCATCCTCAAGACTTTCAACAACGCGCCGGTTACCGACTTCAGGCAGTTTCTGGGAGCTGTAGCCAAAAGCGAACTGGCCAAAACCGACAACCTGGAGCCAACCATCAGTGCCTTTATCGACCACAAGGCACTGACCGCTGAACAGCAGAACGAAATCTACCGTCTGCTGGGCCTCTACACACGCCTGAAATACGGCCAGGCGGCCACCGAAACCCTACGTGAACTGGTTGCCATTCCGACCGTCAACGTGGACGGCGTGGCCCAGTACGAGAACCCGCAATTTCTCAAGATTGCCGACAAGATCAAGGACCTGGCCAAGGCCTTTAACCTGAATTTTCGCAATATCGACAACCGCGTCTACGAAGTATCCCTCGAAGGCAGTGGCGATGAAGTAGTCGGCATTCACGCCCACGCCGACGTAGTACCCGTGACCCCTGAAAACTGGGTGCTCAAGGACGGGACCAAACTCGATCCGTTCAAGGTCACACTGATCGGCGACCGTATGTACGGACGCGGCACCGAGGATGACAAAAACGGCATAGTGGTGGCGATGTACGCCATGAAAGTGATCAAGGAAGAGAAGCTGCCACTGGCCAGGAACTTCAAGCTGCTGATCGACACCACCGAAGAAACGTCCGGTGATGCCATCCCCTATTACTTCGAACACAACCCGGTGCCCAACTACAACCTGGCGCTGGATGGCGGCTACCCGGTGGTCATTGCCGAAAAAGGCTACGGAACCGTCATGGCCAGCTTTGCGCGACGTAACGCCGAAGGTCAGGGCGCAGAAATCATCTCGCTCACGGGCGGCATGGCAACCAACCAGATTCCGTCGACATCGATCGCCACCCTGGTCACCGACAAACCGGACGAACTGGCCGCCAGTCTGAACAAGGCCGGTGCTGAATATGTGCGGCGCAATGGCGACAATTTCGAGGTGAACGCCAAGGTAATCGGCAAAGACGTGGTGCTGACGGTGACTGGGGTTTCCGCGCACTCCTCCGAGCCCGAATCCGGGATCAACCCGGTGGCCCGGATGCTTGATTTCATCAGCAGCGTTGACGGCCAGATCGCCCTCAAGCACAACCACATTACCGACGCCGCGCACTATGGCGCCGACAACTGGGGGCTGGACTACGAGGGTGGCAAGCTGGGGATCGGTTTTGCCGATGCGTTCATGGGACCGCTGACCACTTCACTGACCTTTGTCGGGCTGGATGACAAGGCACTCAAGCTGGCGGTGAACCTGCGCGTACCCAAGGGCAAGTCGCCTGAAGCACTCAAAGCGCAAATCGCCGAAAAACTGGATGCCTGGAGCAAGCGCAAACAAGTGCCGGTGACCTTTGCCTACACCATCGCCGAGCCGATGTATCGCAACCCCGAGGGAGAGTGGGTCAAGGCCCTGCTGGCCGTAGCCAGCGAGAACCTTGGCATGGAACACAAGTTCGGTACTTCGGCGGGTGCGACGTCGGTGCATGAACTGCCCAACGGCGTGCAATTTGGTCTGGCCATGCCCGATGTCAAGTACACCGGGCATACCGACAACGAGTTCAAGACTGTAGAGCAGTTCATGCTGGACCTGCAGATCGTCACCGAGATGATGGCCCGCATCGGGCAATTGCCGAAACTCTGAGGGTAAATATCCGTAGCAGCTGCCGCAGGAACGAGGCTGCGTTCGACGGCGTAGCCGTCGTAAAAACTAAACTTGCGGTCTATCAGTTAGACCGAGGATTCAGGATTTACGATCGCTTCGCAATCGAACGCAGCCTCGTTCCTGCGGCAGCTGCTACGCAAGTTTGATATTCGGCTTCCAGCCCACCTGCTTCAAGGCTGCCAGCAAACGCTCGGGCTTGAGCGCCAGCACGGTATTGCCGCACCCTGACAGGTCTTCAGCGCCAAGCATGGCATTGAGAATCGCCTCTTCAACCGCATCCGCCGCTGCTACAAACAGCGGCGAGATGTAGTCGTTGTTGACCATTTGCAACGCCGTGGTCGGCTCGCCCGGATGGCCGAAATTGGCCGCTGGCAGATTGTTGTTGCCCACCGCGAAGGCAATGAAAATATCGCCGCTGGAGTCTTCCGTTCCCCCGCCCACCCGCGCCAGCCCGACGCTGGCACGCTGCGCAAGACGGGTGCATTGGTGCGGCAACAAGGGCGCATCGGTCGCAATAGTAATCACGATAGAACCCATGCCCGGTACGCCAACATTAACCGCGCTTTTAAACGGCGACGGCACGTCATCCAGCACTGTACCGACCGGGTACCCACCCACCCGCAAGGCTTCACGTACGCCGTAGTTGGCCTGCACCAGCGCGCCCACGGTCCAGCCACCCTGCTCCGGGCTCAAGACCCGTGAAGACGTGCCGATCCCGCCCTTGAATTCGTGACAGATCATCCCCGTACCACCACCCACATTGCCTTCCTGCACCGGGCCGGACTTTGCGTCCTGCAGTGCCAGGTGCAGATGTTCTGCAGTAACGTGCTGGCCCCAGATATCGTTCAGCGTACCGTCGTAGGTTTCCAGCACCACGGGCATGCACCAATAGGTGTGTTGCTTGCCCAATTCGCGCTCGGCCGAAACCAGAGCATCGCGCACCACGCCCACGCTGTGAGTGTTGGTATAGGCGATGGGCGAAGTCAGCAACCCTGCCTCGCGAATCCACTCCAGCCCCGTGGCATCACCGTTGCCATTGAGCACATGCACGCCCGCAAAGCACGGTTGCAGATGCGTCGCACCGGCCCGTGGTTCAATCACGGTCACACCGGAATGGATGGAAACCTCATCGGTTTCAACATTGAGGGTGTGATGACCCACTCGCACACCGGGCACATCGGTGATGGCGTTGTACACGCCCGGAGTGCCCGAACCGATGGTGATGCCAAGCTCACGGATACGCATGGTGCTGTTCTCGTCGTTCGATAAAGTGCCCCCAGTGTAGAAACCCGGCAAGCACTTGACGATAACCCCCATTCACTACCCCCGAGGGGTTACTTGTCGGATTTGATACTGGTCCAGACCCGGGTCCTTACGCGCTCCATTTTCTGCGGCAACGGTTGCACCACATACAAGGATTTAAGTGCCTCACTGGTCGGTGTCAGGTTCGGGTTGCCGGTGATGTCCTTGTTGATCAGTGGCAGCGAATCCTTGTTGACGTTGGGATAGCCGAGGAAATCACTGATCCCGGCGATGACCTTGGGCTCCAGCAGGTTGTTGAGAAACTCATGCGCTTGCTCGACATTCTTCGCGCTTTTAGGGATCGCAAACGTATCAAACCAGATCGGCGCGCCTTCCTTTGGCAAGCGCCAGTCGACCACTACGCCGTTGCCCGACTCCTTGGCGCGATTGCCGAACTGGTAAAAGCTGCCGGAGTAACCGATGGCCACGCAGATGTCGCCATTGGCAATGTCGGTCATGTACTTGGCCGAGTTGAAGTAGGTCACATAGGGACGAATCTTCAGCATCAGTTGCTTGGCTTTTTCATAGTCTGCCGGGTTCTGACTGTTGGGGTCCAGGCCCAGATAGTGCAGTGCCAACGGCAGGATTTCCGACGGTGAGTCGAGCATCGCTACGCCGCAGGATTTGAGCTTGGCCATGTTCTCCGGTTTGAACACCAGGTCCCAGCTGTCCACCGGCGCATTCTCGCCCAGCGCGGCCTTGACCTTGGCCGGGTTGAAGCCGATCAGCACCGTGCCGTACATATAAGGCACCGCGTACTGGTTGCCGGGGTCATTGGTGTCCAGCAACTTGAGCAGGGCCGGGTCCTGGTGCTGCCAGTTGGGCAGCTTGGACTTGTCCAGTTTCTGGAACACCCCGGCCTTGATCTGGGTATCGAGAAACTGATTGGACGGCACCACCAGGTCATACCCCGAGTTGCCGGTCAGCAGCTTGGCTTCCAGGGCTTCGTTGGTGTCGAACGAATCCCAGGTCACCTTGATCCCCGTTTGCTTGGCGAAGTCCTTGGGCACCGACGGCAGGATATAGTCCGCCCAGTTGTAAACCCGCAATTGCTGCTGTTCGGCCTGTACACCGCTGGCCAGCAGCGTCACCCCGCAAACAGTGGCGCCCAGTAAGCGTTTCATAGTGTCCATGAGTCAGTTCCCCAGGTTCGGCGTGAGATCGTTAGTTGTTATGTTCTGTACACGGCAGCGGCCTGCAAATGGCCAAGGGTAAGGACGAAAGGTTTGTTTTTATGGCGTGGCGGCTTTGATTCTTGCCGAGAGCTCTGCCCGATCACAGAGGGAGGCAGGCCAAAAGGGGATCTTTATGGCCACTGTGCGTGTCCGATTCTATGTCCGGGCGCCACACGCTGTTGCCAGACAAACAGCCAATCAGCAAATGTTTCACCCACCGACAGCACCCGACTGCTCTAAGCTGGGATTTGTGCAGTCGCAACGGCTGGTACGCAGATTGCTCAAGAGAATACGAACACACCTGAACGATGAGGATTTGATGACTTATATCGCTGCCGCAAACCGCTACGATTCCATCCCTTACCGCCGCACGGGTCGCAGCGGGCTGGTGCTGCCCGCATTGTCTCTGGGCCTGTGGCACAACTTTGGCGACAGCACACCGATCGACACCCAGCGTGCGCTGCTGCGCACCGCGTTCGATCTGGGCATCAATCACTTCGACCTGGCCAACAACTACGGCCCGCCCTACGGCAGCGCCGAGACCAATTTCGGCCGCCTGCTGCGCGAAGACTTCAAGCAGTACCGCGATGAGCTGATTATCTCCAGCAAGGCTGGCTGGGACATGTGGCCCGGCCCTTACGGCCAGGGTGGCGGTTCGCGCAAATACGTGCTGGCAAGCCTCGACCAGAGCCTGCAGCGCATGGGCCTGGACTACGTGGACATTTTCTACTCGCACCGCTTCGACCCCGACACGCCGCTGGAAGAAACCGCCAGCGCTCTGGCCACGGCCGTGCAACAGGGCAAGGCGTTGTATATCGGTATCTCGTCGTACTCCGGGGTCAAAACCCGAGAAATAGCGGCATTGCTCAAGGAATGGAAAGTCCCGCTGTTGATTCATCAACCGGCGTACAACCTGCTTAATCGCTGGATCGAGAAGGACCTGCTGGACACTGCCGAAGCACTCGGTACCGGCGTGATCGCCTTTACCCCGCTGGCACAAGGTTTGCTGACCGACAAATACCTCAATGGCATACCGGCAGATGCGCGGATCAATCGTCCGGGCGGTGGTTCGTTGCAATCATCGCACTTGTCCCAGGCCAATATTGCCCACGTACGGGCGTTGAACGAGATTGCTAAGCGTCGGGGCCAGAGCCTGGCCCAGATGGCGCTGGCCTGGACCCTGCGCGACCCGCGCGTGACCTCGGCACTGATCGGCGCAAGCCGCCCGGAGCAGATCATCGAGAACGTCGCAGCGTTGCAGAACTTGAACTTTAGCCATGAGGAACTGGCAGAGATCGACCGCTTTGCCCAGGAAGGCGGGATTAACTTGTGGCAAAAACCTTCGACGGCTGAATAAGCGCTACCGGCTTTTTTGTGGGAGCGAGCATGCTCGCTCCCACCGTTAGCTAAAACTGCATTGCCAGTCGTTGCGCCAAGGCCTTGGCCTGTAACGCAACGTCTGTCACCGCAGTACTTTCCCACCACATCCCACGCAATGGCGGCCCCATCGCAAACAGTCGTTGCGCGGGTTCTGCTTGCGCATTCAACACCGCTCCCCCCGCATCGGCCGCAATTCCCAGGCCCAGATTTCCGGGCAGGATCAGCCCGCGCAGCAGCAGTTGCCGAGGCAAGGCTTTATCGACCCGGCGCCAGTCATACTCGATGCCGGTGGAGTTGATCAGGCCATCGCCTTCAACCCATACCGCCTCGGCTTGCCCACGGTAACGCAGACGAACCCGCGGGCCAGAGTTGTCGACCCCTTGCAGCGACGCCGCACGAATAGTCAGCCGCCCTTGTGAAAGCAACCGCTCCAGCAAGGCATTGCCCTGGGGCGGTGAGCGGTGGTGATGGCTCTCCCACCAGGGTCGCACGTGACGCACAAACTGGCGCCGCTGTGCGTCGCTGGCCTGGCTCCAGAGCCTGGCGATGTGCACCCGCACGGTGTCCAGCGGCGCTTGCCAGTCGATACCTTGCGTCTGCGCCAGCACACATTGGCGGCGCAATTCGCGCAGCAACTGCAAGGGGCTGCGCAGCTCCGGCGCCAGGCTCAAAAAATCTTCCCAGACCGGTGGCTGACGACGCACATGGGGTAACAGACCATGACGGGAAAAGACCTCGATTGGTCCGCGATGACCCGCCTGATTCAGCGACTCCAGCGCATCGACCATGGTCAGCCCCGAGCCGATGATCAACACCCTGGCATCAGTCGGCAGCGCTCGCAATGCTTCAACATTCCACGGGTCCAGCGCCGATGCGTTAAGACCACTGGAGTCACGCTGAGCGGTACGGGCTGCCGCAAACATGCCGGTGGCCAACACTGCTGCACCTGCCTGCCACTGGCTACCGTCCTTGAGCGTAACCCTGACACCGTGTTCAAGGGTTTGCAGGTCGATCACTTCATCGCGCACATGGCTCAAACTTGAACCGTTCGGCTCGCCGATAGCCAGAGCTTCGGCCAGGCGTTGCTGGACATACAACCCGAACAGACCGCGTGGCGGGAACAGTTCGGCAACCGGCACATGCTGCTTGTCGGACTCGGGCCAGCCACCGTCAGCGATATAGGCTTGCAGCCAGCGGGTCAGGTCATCGCTATCCTCCGGCTCGACGCTCATGCGCGCCGCATTACCATTGAGGGTATGCCCCAGCTCGGTGGCGCTGTAGGCCTCCCCCCGACCCAGTTCGGGCCTGGGCTCCACCACCACGATGCGCCGGGCACCCGGCAAGCGCAGCAGTTGCATGGCCAACAAGGTGCCGCTCAGGCCACCACCCACTATCAAAACATCGGCCTCGCGAATGGCAGGGGTTTGCTGTCCGGTTTGCGGCTCACTCATGGTCATTCACTCGTTCCTGAATTTATAGAGCGCTGAACGCAGGGGTTTGTCACTGATCCTCCTGTGTTCAGCGCCCGGATTCAAGCACTCGCTTTCTCAGTTGAGGTCACCCGAACCTTCAGTGATCAGCTGTCCTGCAACGCTCGCGGGCGATGGCTGCGCAATTCGGCGGCCGGGGCGGCTGCCTGCTGCAACTGGAAATCGAACGTCAGCTCGGCATAACGCCCAGCCACATCACGGGCGCCATCGTCGCGAAACTGTACTTCGCCGACCAGACCTTCGCGGGTGGCATAGGCAAAGTCGTCCCACAGGTATTTATCGCCCGACAGGTTGATCTGGGTGGTCAGGTGGCGGTGGCCAGAAGCCGAGATAAAGAAGTGCACATGGGCTGGACGCTGGCCGTGACGCCCCAGCAGATCCAGACACTCCTGGGTCGGGCCTTGCGGATCGCAACCGTAGCCCGATGGCACGATACTGCGGGCGCGATAGCGACCCTGGGCATCGGTGATGATGCGCCGACGCAGGTTGTATTCAGACTGGCTCTGGTCGAAGAACGAGTAAGTGCCCTTGGTGTTGGCATGCCACAGATCGACGGTGGCTCCGGCCAACGGGTTGCCTTGGGTATCGAACACCTGCCCTTCGAGGAACATCACAGTGGCAACGCCCTCCTCGCTGCCGTCGTCCATGCGTGCCTGGCCCTCGAAGATCGGGGCGCCGGCCACGTACAGCGGGCCTTCGATGGTGCGCGGGGTGCCGCCGAACTGACCGGCCTGCTCATCCTTGGCGTCCTGCAACAGATCGATAAAATGTTCGATGCCCAGGCCTGCCACCAAAAGACCGGCCTCTGAGCGACCGCCCAGACGGTTGAGATAGTCCACGGACTTCCAGAATTCGTCTTCGGTAATGTCCAGGTCTTCGATGATTTTGGCGCTGTCCTGCAGCACCCGCAAAATGATGCTTTTGAGGCGCGGGCTGCCGTTGTCGCTGCCAAAGCCGGCGGCTTCCTTGAAGAAACTCTGGATCGCGGCAGTATGGGAAATTTTCACGGTCATGGGGCTCACCTTATTTTTTTTATGCAGGGATGAAAGCGTTAGCGGTCGTCGTCATGGATCGAGGACGGATGGCGGCACAGCCCTTCTATCTCGATATCCATGTAAGGAAAGAGCGGCAACTGCAGCAGGGTGTCGTGCAATGCCTCGACACTGGCCAGGTCAAATACGCTGTAGTTGGCGTAATGCCCGGCAATGCGCCACAAATGGCGCCATTTGCCTTCCTGTTGCAGGCGCTGGGCCAGTTCCTTTTCATCAGCCTTGAGTTTCGCGGCCTTGGTCGGGTCCATATCCAGCGGCAAGTTGACGGTCATTTTTACGTGGAAAAGCATGGGGTTCTCCTTGAATAAATAGGGGAAGTGGCTGTGGGAGCGGGCTTGCTCGCGATAGCATCAGCGCGGTTGGCCTGGTGCACCGAGGCGCCTGCATCGCGAGCAAGCCCGCTCCCACAGGGGTTATTCAGAGTGTTAACGGCGAAAACGCGCCAGCCGCTCTTCGTCCAGCGTCAGGCCCAGGCCCGGGGTACGCGGGATATGCAACTCAAAGTCGCGGTACAGCGGCGCCTCGGTGACGATATCTTCGGTGAGCAACAGCGGCCCGAACAACTCGGTACCCCAGGTCAATTGCTTGAGGGTGAGGAACGCATGAGCCGATGCCAGGGTGCCCACCGAGCCTTCAAGCATGGTGCCGCCGTACAGGGCGATGCCCGCCGCTTCGGCGATGTGCGCAGTGCGCAAAACAGCACTGGGGCCACCGTTCTTGGCGATTTTGAGAGCGAATACGCTGGCCGCGCCGTCCGCCGCGAGGCTGAACGCGTCTTCAACACTTTCGATGGACTCATCGGCCATGATCGGCGCCGGGCTGCGCAGGTTCAGGCGCACCTGCCCCGAGCGATTGACCCGAGAAATTGGCTGCTCGATCAGGTCGACACCGTTATCCCCCAGTACCTGACAGCCACGGATGGCCTGGGACTCGTCCCAATACTGGTTGACGTCGACACGTACGCTGGCCCGGTCGCCGAGGGCCTTTTTGATCGCCAGCACATGTTTAAGATCCTGCTCCAGCGGGTTAGCGCCGATCTTCAACTTGAAGATCCGGTGGCGGCGCGCCTCCAGCATCTGCTCGGCTTCGGCGATGTCGCGGGCGGTGTCGCCGCTGGCCAGGGTCCAGGCCACTTCCAGGCTGTCACGCACCCGACCGCCGAGCAGTTCGCTTACCGGCAACCCCAAGCGCTTGCCCTGGGCATCGAGTAGCGCACTTTCGATACCGGACTTGGCAAAGGTGTTGCCCTTGGCGATCTTGTCCAGGGTCTGCATGGCGGCATTGATATTGTCTGCAGGCTTGCCCACCAGCATCGGCGCCAGGTGCGCATCAATGTTGGCCTTGATGCTTTCCGGGCTTTCATAACCGTAGGCCAGACCGCCGATGGTGGTGGCCTCGCCGATACCTTCGATACCGTCGCTGCAACGCAGGCGCAGGATCACCAGGGTCTGCTTGCGCATGGTGTGCATTGCCAGCGTATGCGGGCGAATGGTGGGCAGGTCGACGATCAGGGTCGTCAGGCTTTCAATCAGGACTTGGGGCATTTCAGTCTTCCCGTCAGATAGGTAATAGCAGTCTTTCAGCCGAGATCGCCGCCGCCGACCGGCAGGGTTACGCCGGTGATATAGGAGGCTTCGTCGCTGGCCAGAAACAGGATCGCACCGACCTGTTCATCCAGCGTGCCGTAGCGTTTCATCAGGCTGGTGTCGAGGGTCTGGTCGACGATTTGCTGATACCAGCCCTTCTCGTCTTCGCTTTGTTCGCCGGGGTTGCGGGCAATACGGCGCGGCGGAGCCTGGGTGCCGCCGGGGGCTGTGGCATTGACCCGGATGCCGCGCTCGGCGTTCTCGAAGGCCAAGCAGGCAGTCAATGCGTTAACGCCGCCCTTGGCCGCGCCATACGGCACGCGGTTGATGCTGCGAGTGGCGATGGACGAGACGTTGACAATCGCCCCTTGGCCCTGCTCCAGCATGTACGGCAGTGCCGCATGGCAGCACCACAAGGTGGGGAACAACGAACGCCGCACTTCTGCCTCGATTTCTTCAACCTGGTAGTGCTCGAACGGTTTGGCCCAGATGGTGCCGCCCACGTTGTTGATCAGCACGTCCAGTCGGCCGAAGGCTTGCACCGCCGCCGCCATCACTCGGGCGCAGTCGGTGTACTGCTCAAGGTCGGCAGTCAGGGCCAGCACGCCCTCGCCTTGCAGCTCAAAAACCAGCTCGGAACGGTCTACCGCAATGACTTGCGCACCTTCGGCCAGCAACCGTTCACACACCCGGCGGCCAATGCCTTGAGCGGCGCCGGTCACCAGCGCGACCTTGTTATCGAATCTGTTGTTCATGGCAACCTCGGATAAAAGGGATCAAGCAGCAGCGGCAAACTTTTCGTAGTAGAAGTTGGCCGGTGTAATGCCTTGCTCGCGGATGTACAGGTTGACCGCTTCCACCATCGGTGGCGGGCCGCACAGGTACACGTCGACATCGCCCTGGTTCAGATGGCAGGCCTCGATATGCTGGGTGACATAACCCTTGAGCGGGTGCTGGCTCTGCGGGTTGGCCACGCAGGCACTGAAACTGAAATTGGCAATGCACTCACTCAGGGCTTGCAGGCGATCCAGCTCAACCAGATCAAAGTCGTTGCTCACGCCATAGATCAGGTGCACCGGGTACGGGCTGCCGTGCTCGGCGATTTTTTCCAGCATGGCGGTAAACGGCGCTAGCCCGGTGCCACCGGCCAGCAGCAGCAATGGGCGCTGGATCTGACGCAGATAGAAGCTGCCCAGTGGTCCGGCCAGGGTCATGTTGTCGCCCGCCTTGGCAATGCCGGTCAAAAAACTGCTCATCAGCCCGCCCGGCACATTGCGGATCAGAAAGCTGACCTCGCCATTCTTTTGCAGGGTGCTGAAGGAATAGGCCCGCGTCTGCTCGCTGCCCGGTACTTGCAGATTGACGTACTGGCCCGGCAAAAATGCCAGGGTGTTCAGGGACTCGCCCTTGATCGACAGCGCAATGGTGCTCTCTGACAGCTGCCGCACATCGCTGATAACCGCTTCAAAGCTGGCTTGCTGGGTCTTGCACACTGCCGAAGAGGCTGGCACGCGCACTACGCAGTCGCTTGCGGCGCGCATCTGGCAGGTCAGCACATACCCTTGGGCAACCTCCTCTTCGCTGAGGGCATCTTCAATATATTCGTCGCCCAGCTCGTATTGCCCGGCTTCGGCAAAGCACTTGCAGGTGCCGCAAGCACCGTCGCGGCAATCCAGCGGGATATTGATGCCCTGGCGGTAAGCCGCGTCGGCGACGGTTTCCTGGTCGTTGGCCTGGATAAAACGGGTGACCCCGTCTTCGAAATTGAGCGCAATTTGAAAGCTCATAATGTACCTCGCGGGCGATGCCGGGCCCCGGGCGCCCACTGGCACCTTCAGGCACGCATCACAGCGTTGATCAGATGTGGTAAATGTCGATGACCTGACGCACGTAGTCATTCTTCAACACGACTTTTTTGGCCTTGATCAGCGGCTGCGTGCCGCGCATGTCGAGGGTGTAGAAGCTGGTGCCGAAGTAGCTGTCGGTGGTCTTGTAGCGAAAGCTCAGGGTGTGCCAGTTGAAACGCACGCGGCACAGCCCGTCGGCTTCGTCGACGATCTCGATATTGCTCAAGTTGTGCGAGGTGCGGGTGTCCGGCATGGTCGCACTGGAGCGCTCGGTCTTGATCCGGAACACCCGGTCTTCCAGGCCGCCACGGTTGCCGTACCAAATCAGCGAAATTTCACTTTGCGGGTCTTCGGTCAGCGTGTCGTTGTCGTCCCAGCACGGCATCCAGAAACTGGCATCGGCGGCGTACAGCTCCAGCCACTGATCCCATTCAGCGTCGTCCAGGTAACGCGCTTCGCGATACAAAAAATCCCGCACGCTGGCATAGAGGCTATTCATTACACGGCCTCCACGGGGATCAGCGTTGGCTCGCTGGCAACGGCCTTGAGCATGGTTTGCTGCCAGTACTTGTGTTGCAGCACAAACAGGCCTTCGTCTTCGGTACGAATACCGGACAACAAGGGTTTGAGGTCGATTTCCTCGGCAGCGGCATCCGCGCCTTCGACCCAGTGCTCTGCCCCGCGAGACATATCATTCCAGCCCCGACCTGCGCCGTAGCCGGTCTGACAGGAACGGAACTCTTCCAGGTCATCCGGGGTGGCCATGCCGCTGACGTTGAAGAAGTCTTCGTACTGACGAATACGTTTGGTGCGCGCCTCGCTGCTCTCGCCCTTGGGCGCGATGCAGTAAATGGTGATCTCGGTCTTGTCGACGGAGATTGGCCGGGCGATGCGGATTTGCGAGCTGAACTGGTCCATCAGGTACACGTTGGGGTACAGGCACAGGTTGCGCGAATTTTCGATCATCCAGTTGGCGCGGGCCTGGCCAAAGTCGCGGGCCAGTTCGTCTCGGCGCTCGTAGGCCGGGCGATCCTCGGGGTTAGCCCAGCGGGTCCAGAGCAGCAAATGGCCGTGGTCGAAAGAGTAGAAACCACCACCGCTCTTGGCCCAGCTGCCAGCGCTCATGGTTTTGATTTCTTCGCCAGCTTCGCGCAGGGTGCGCTGGTTTTGCGTGGCGGCGTAGTTCCAGTGCACGGAGCTGACGTGGTAACCATCGGCGCCGTTTTCGGCTGCGAGTTTCCAGTTGCCTTCGTAGATATAAGAACTGGCGCCGCGCAGCACTTCCAGGCCATCGGCAGACTGGTCAACGATCATGTCGATGATCCTGGCCGATTCACCCAAGTGCTCGCTCAGGGATTTGACGTCCGGGTTGAGGCTGCCGAACAGAAAGCCGCGATAGGACTCAAAACGGGCCACCTTGGTCAGGTCGTGTGAGCCTTCACAATTGAACCCTTCGGGATAACCGGCGGCACTCGGGTCCTTGACCTTGAG
This sequence comes from Pseudomonas fragi, assembly GCF_025426255.1. Classification (GTDB taxonomy): domain Bacteria; phylum Pseudomonadota; class Gammaproteobacteria; order Pseudomonadales; family Pseudomonadaceae; genus Aquipseudomonas; species Aquipseudomonas kulmbachensis. The sequence goes on from NZ_CP104861.1 coordinate 2,948,269, forward strand.
CAGCTTGCCGCTGTTGTTGAAGGTCCAACCGTGGAACGGGCAGGTGTAGCTGGCGCGGTTGCCGGTCTTGTGCCGGCACAGCATGGCGCCGCGATGGCTGCAGGCGTTGAGAAAGGCGTTGAGCTCACCCGCTTTATTGCGCGCGATAAAAATCGGCTGGCGGCCAATGGTGGTGGTCAAAAAATCGTTGACGTTGGGGATCTGACTTTCGTGGGCGAGGTAGATCCAGTTGCCCTCGAAGATTTGGCTCATTTCGAGTTCGAAGAGATCAGGGTCGGTAAACATCTCGCGCTTGCAGCGGTAGATGCCCTTCTCCTTGTCTTCTTCAAGCATGGCATTCAAGTAATCGATTCCCAGGGACATGGCCAGGGCCTCCGTTGTTATTATCAGGGCCGGGTCAGGTTAGGGAATCGATACAAGGAGCAATATCCGTTTACTGCGGATCGCTATCCGATTACTGCACAAAGGCTAAAGACAGCACTCGCCAACTTGTAGCAGCTGCCGAAGGAACGAGGCTGCGTTCCTTCGGCAGCTGCTACGGGTTTTTGGGTATCTCAATGCCGGCGTTTAAGGGTGCTCGACGGCAGTTCGCCGAACTGCAAGCGATAGCTTTCGGAAAACCGTCCCAGGTGCAGAAAACCGTAATCCAGCGCCAGTTCGGTCAGGCTGCGTACCGGGCAACTCGGGTCACTCAGGCAGGCATGGACCCGCGCAAGTTTGCGTTGGCGGATGTACTGCAAGGGCGTGACGCCCAGTTGGCGTTCGAACAGGGTATAGAGCGAACGCTGGCTCATGCACGCCTGTACGGCCAGGTCTTCACCGCTCAGTTCCAGCTTCAGGTTGCGTTCGATGTAGTCGAGGATGCGCTCGATACCGGCACTGGCTGATGCCAGGTTTTCACGGCTGATATTGGTCTGCATCAGGGTCAGCAGCTTGCTGCCGACAATCTGCGTGTAGTGCTCCTGCACCCGCACCAACGGGTCGCTGGCCTCGGACTCCTGGCACACCATGCCCAGCAAACCGAGAAACCCTTCCAGTTCGTCGAGCCGGTAGTGGTTGCGCATAAAGCGCACACCGCCCGCGGGCCGCCGCCAGCGCTGTGCGTCGCAAATCGATTCGAGCAGGCTGACCGGTAGTTTGAGGATGAACTTCTCGCAGTCCTGGGAGTAGGTCAGGTCGACCGGGTCATCCGGGTTGATCAGCAGCAGCTCGCCCGGCACCAGGTGGTGCTCGCGGGTCGGCCCGCGCCACAAGCAATTGCCGCTCAACAGCACCTGCAAGTGAAAGAGGGTCTCCAGCGCGGGCGAGGTCACCCGCACACTGCCGCCATAACTGATACGGCACAGGTCAAGCTCGGCGAATTTACGGTGATTGAGGCTGGCCAGCGGCCGGGTGGTCCTGGAAAGGCCAATACAGTGCGGGCCGACATGCTGGTTCACATAATCGGAGACGGCATGTGGGTCTGCGTGTCGGAACACGCTACTGCGCTCACTCAGCAGGCGGCTATCCATCGGCAAGGTACTCGGTACTGTCATTATTATGGTTGTCAGAGTAGGCCTGGGCACGATGACAGAGCAATTGGACTCTTGGCTAACGTTCGGTAATCGAACACTTTTAGCCCGCCGGTTGCGCAACTGCGGTGGGCGACGACATACCCTGTGCGATCTAAAAACAAGCAAGAGAAGACCGATGTTCAATCGTCTACGCCCTGCCCCTTTGTATCTCGCATTGCTCAGCGCACTGACTGCCACCACCAGCCAGGCTGGCGACCTGAGCTGGGTTGACCCGGCCGTCGCTGCGGTCAATACGCAGGTGATCGACCTGCGCCACACCATTCACCAGAACCCTGAAATGGGCAATCAGGAGTTCAAGACCGCCGCCCTGGTCGCCGAGCAGCTCAAGGCCCTGGGCTTGCAGGTGCGTACCCAAGTGGGCAAAACCGGCGTGGTCGCCGTGCTCAAGGGCGGCCTGCCTGGCCCGGTAATGGCCCTGCGGGCCGACATGGACGCACTGCCCGTCAAGGAGATGACCGGCCTGCCCTTTGCCAGCCAGGCTACCGGCATTCGCTTGGGCAAAACCGTGCCGGTGATGCACGCCTGTGGGCATGACACCCACACCGCCATGCTGCTGGGCGCCGCCAAAGTGCTCGCCGAACATCGCGACCAGGTGGCGGGCACGGTGGTGTTCCTGTTCCAGCCTGCGGAAGAAGGCGCGGCAGATGTGGACGAGTTCGCGGCCGACACCCTGATTGGTGCGCAGGCGATGATCCGCGACGGCGCCCTGGATTCGCCCAAGGTCGAAGCCATCTTCGGCGTGCATGTGATGGCGGGCTATCCCACCGGTCATTTGTATTACAAGGCCGGTACGGTGCTGAACAGCAGCGATGGCTTTCGTATCATCGTCAAGGGCAAGCAAACCCATGGTTCGGCGCCCTGGAGCGGCGTTGATCCGGTGGTGGCCAGCGCCGGCATCATTAACGGCCTGCAAACCCTGGTCAGTCGGCGTGCCGACCTGACCCAAGGCATGGGCGTGATCAGTGTCGGCACAATCAATGCGGGTTCTGCGGCCAACATCATTCCCGAGACCGTGGAAATGACCGGCACCATTCGCAGTAACAGCGCTGCGGTGCGCGACACCCTGCTGAAAAAAATGCCGCCACTGGTGCAAGGCATCGCCAGTGCCTATGAGACCGAAGCCAATTTGCTGCTGGTCAACCATGCCCCCGTCACCCGCAACGACCCGCAACTGACCGCAGCCATGGTTCCGGCACTGGAACTGGCAGCTCCGGGCAAGGTGCAACTGTTGCCAGCTTCCCTGTCGCCAAGCGAAGACTTCTCGTACTACGCCGAAAAGGTGCCGGGTTTGTTCGTGTTCCTGGGCGCCACGCCTGAAGGACAGGACATGAGCAAAGCGGCGAACAACCACAGCCCCTACTTCACCGTCGACGATGCAACCCTGGCCACGGGCGTGAAGGCCCATGTGCAGTTTGTGATGAATTATCCGGGACGAGCGGCAAGCAGCCTCTGAGTTGTGGGAGTGAGCCTGCTCGCGATAGCAGCACCGCGAGCAGGCTCACTCCCACGGTGGATCTGCGGTGTTTCCCACATAACTTGCAACGTCTGCACCTGCCTCGTCGCTTTCCTTCGCGGGAAGTTTCCGAGAGAATCCCCACCGCCTTGCGGCGCTGAAATGGCATGGATAGTCTCGCCCGGTCACTGATGTCAGTGACCGGTCCTGACAGACTGCCCGGATTTACCAAATTCAGCGCTTTACACATTTTCCTGTGTTATGGCGGCTGCGTGCGGGGCACTTTCGAGTGCACCGAGCTTTGGTACTTTCCCTCGGCCTGTCAGCCCGCACGCAGCTGCCACCCTATCTGCCTGACAGCGGCCAGTGGCAGCCTCTTGGCCAATACAGGAAAATGCAATGAACAAAATAGTCCCCGACCCACCCCTCGACACCCTCAAAACCTGCGCCCACCAGGGCTCTTCCCTGTTCGGCATCAACCCTGGCATCAATGCCCACGCCGCATTGCAGCAAGTTTCGCTGCTGCTCAAAGGCGCAGAAACCAACGCCGACGATATCCGCCCCCACCTCAGCGGCTTTGACGCCGAGCAGTTATGGAATGTGATTCACGGCGTTGAATTGGCGCGCGGCGTAATTGACTCATTATTGGCAGATGCGGCCCGGTCAAACTGACAGACCGTGGTGCTGCCATCGCAGGCAAGCCAGCTCCCACAGATCCACGGTTGTACTGAAAAACTGTGGGAGCGAGCCTGCTCGCGATGCAGCAACTTGCACCGCAGCTCCCGCACAGGGTTCGGCGCCCCCGAATATGACATCCCCAGGCATCGCCCATCGATATTGCTCGATATCAATTTGACATCTGTTTAGCAGAGGCTAGAGTTCAGAGACCAAGGAATCTGGACAGTTACAAGGATGAACACTCATATCCGACTGTTTTCGGCGTACTGGACAGACCTGCCCATGACGTCGCTCTTTCCCCCCCTTTCGTTTTCCAACAGACCGCCTGCCTGGGCTGTCGTTGTGACCTCATACTTTACGCACTGACGTTCCGGCCAAATCTGTCTGGTAACGCTGTATTGGCTCCTGTCGTCTTGCGGTGACCTGCAAGCAACCCCCTACGCCTCTGCATGGGCTGCGGGACTATGGAAAGCAAGACAAGGAGAGCGGTAATGAAGTATGTAATCGGTCCCAGCATCGGTATTGCGCGTGTGGGCAACAGTCTGACCGACTTTTATCTGGCCCCGGAGCAATTGGGCGGCAGACCATTGGTTTGCAGCCCACAGGGAGACCAAGTTCTGGATAACGGGCAACCCGTGTATGTCAGTCAGTACAAGGACGGGCAGGCCTGTATCAAGCGTCAGGCCGCGCGCTTTTGCCTGTTTGCAGTGGATGATGACGGAACAAGCCATGAGGTAACACTGGCCGACCCCGCTATTGCCGGTATGGAGTGGACGGTTCACCTGGCCAACAAAAAAGCCGCTTGGTATACCTTCAGTGAATTACAGGGCAACCTGCTGTTGGGGGCTGACAACAGCTATGAGGCCTGGAAAGTGCCCTTGCGCAACAGCAACGTTGCTACCAACGATCGACAAAGCCAGTTGCTTATTGATCCAGGCCCACGCTCTGTATCCGGCTCGCTCCAGCCTCAACTGCAATTCGCCCGCACCAACATCCCCCCGGACTACACCCACGGTTCGTTTCCGTCGTACGCCCCTAACGACAAGCCAGACCAGGGCCTTGCCATCAATACGTTAGGTGCGATCCTTACCGACAGTCAGGGTCGGTTGCTGGTACTGGGCGGATTCGGCCATGCCGGAGGCAATTTGCCCATCACCAGCTTTGCCGGGGCCGACAGTTGGCATGACGATATCTCTGATGGACCGGTTACCTGCAAGCTGACGTTCAAGGACAGTAGCGAGCCGCAAATCCTCAAGGCCTGGTGTGTTGTGGCCTCACCCAAGTTCGCACCCGAACTGCAGAACATTGTCACTCTCGATGATGTGGCGTTCGATGTAGGTGTCCGTGAGCTGAACCTTAACCCTGAGCTTTACAGCCAACAACAGTACAACACCAATTACATCGCCAACTACCAGCGCGATATTGAGCCGATTATCAAGCGTCCGGCGGGTTACCGTTGGGTGGCAGCGATCCCGGCACTCAACAGTTTTTCGCCTGCGCCTTTCGATGCGACTGACCCCAGTGAAAAGGCCCTGCAGTACCGTCAGGCTTATTTCAGCTTATTCCGCAGGCCCGGCGAAAACGGTTTTACCGGTGGCCAAACCGCCGAGTTATTCGACAAGGGCAGCAACGCTCCGTTGATGCCGCTCAATTCGGGTTCCAACTCTGTCAGCAATGAGGTACTGGACAAGTTCCTGACCTTGACCCGGACCCAATACTTCCTGCTAAGCCAATGGGCAGACGGCAAGTTTGACAACCTTGAGTGCGAGCCCGTGTCGCAGGTGGTCGAATTGGACCGCGCAAGCATCGGCAACTGCGTTGGCGGGCCGTTCTGTCCGGGCATTGAGGTCACATGGAGTCTTTACAGCAAGGAGCTTTATGAAGCCCCTTATCGGATCAAACACAGGCACGATGAAGACTACTACCGCCAACACGGCCTGCAGCCTTGTGAAAACGAGACCGACCCCTCGACCACCTTCCAGGGTTGCGAACCCGGAGACTTGACCAAGCGCATGGCCACACCATGGCAGTCGGACTTTTATCAGTGCACCGTGCAGAACATCAACTTCACTGACCCGCAAACCAACAAGGCAGACGGCATTCCTAAACCTCCTGCGTACTACGCCTACTGGTGGCCGCCACAAAGCCCCTGGAACATTATCCCCGGCAATCTATCGGCACAGGCTCAGGAGCAGGCCGGAATACCCGCGGGCATGCAATCGATCTACAACCGGGGCATCAATAGCTTCGCGGAGATGATCCAGGCCTGGCATTACCTGGGGTTTATCACCAACGAAGTAACAGGGCCTTATCGCGATCTGTTCCCCAACTTCGTGGAGACCGAGCGCAATAACGAGCGTTTCATCAGCGCCAGTGTGGCGGTGGCCAGTGCGGCCAACGTGGTAAGCGGTGCTGACGTCAACTTCTTTAACACCTGGTATCTGGCGCCCGACCCGCAGCATAAGAAAATCCAGGTCTTCGGGGCCATGTCGACTCGAGGTCATGTTGGCCGCTAACGAGCCGAAGATCGTTGATGTGGTGATTGCAGGAGGAGGTCCCGCCGGTTGTGCGGCGGCCCTCACCCTGCTTCGTCATACCGGTCTCTCGGTGATGCTGGTGGAACAAACCGGCTATGGACAGGACAAGGTTGGTGAGACTTTGTCCCCTGCCGTCCTGCCTTTGCTGGACTATCTGGGGGTTGGCGAGCATTTTCGCCAGGGTAATTTTGCCCCATCCCATGCCTTCACGGCTGCCTGGGGAGATGCACAGGTCAGCACCCGCGACTTCCTGTTTACCGGTCGCGGGCACGGCTGGCATCTGGATCGCGCACGTTTCGATGCTGGCCTGGCCAATGCAGCCCGCAGTTTCGGCGCACATCTGGTGCTGGGGGCACGAGTAAGGCAGGTCCACAGGCAAGCGTCAGGCTGGACAGTCAAACTGGACAATGAGCCTGATCAACCAATTTGGTGCCGCTACCTGATCGACGCCAGTGGGCGCAGTGCCTGGCTCGGGCGAGCGCTTGGCGCAAAGACGGTACAACATGATCGTCTGGTGGGCGTGTCAGCCTACTTTGCCGCCAGCGATACGCCGGTCGAATCCAGCTCATTGGTCGAAGCCATTTCGCTGGGTTGGTGGTACAGCGCACCGATCCCGGATGGCAGGACAATTGCCGTGCTGATGACCGACGCCGACGTCTTGCAAGCCTCCCATTGCGACCGGTCCATGCTCTGGAAAAGCGCACTCGCACAGGCCCCCAATACACGCCTGCGCTTGGGAGAACGGACCCTGACGGGTGAGTTGCACGTATGGCCTGCCCATTCACAGCAACTACAACCCAGTTGTGGCAATGGCTGGGTTGCAGCGGGTGATGCCGCAGCGGCGTTCGATCCCTTGTCATCCATGGGTATCGGCTACGCCTTGAGCACTGGAATACATGCCGCGAGACTTGCCGCCAGTTGCATTGACCGGGCTCAGGATCACGCCCTGCAACAGGCTGCTTACGCTGACGATATCCAGCGGCATGTGGAGGAATATCAAACCCTCAAGCGCAGCTATTACAACGTCGAAACCCGGTACAGCGATCAACCGTTCTGGGCTCGTCGCCAGGGCAGTGCTGAGGTGATTTGAGTTAGCCCTGTTTTGCTACAGTCGCTGATTTTCCCGAATCAACTTCTTGTTGATCTTGCCAACACTGGTTTTCGGGATTTCGGCCACAAAGTCGAACTGCTTGGGGATGGCCCATTTGTTGATCCGGCCACCGGCCACAAACTGTAGCAGGTGGGCTTCGAGCATCGGCTGATCGACCGTGTGCCCTGGCACACACACGACCAGCGCCATTGGCCGCTCCCCCCATTGTTCGTCAGCAATCCCCACCACGGCGACAGAGATCACCGAGGGGTGTTCGCTGATCAGGTTTTCCAGGTCCAGAGAGCTGATCCACTCGCCTCCTGTCTTGATCACGTCCTTGATTCGATCCTTGATTTCAACCCGCCCCTTGGGGTCGATGGAGGCCAGGTCGCCGGTGTGCATCCAACCGCCTTGCCACAGTTCGGCGCCCTTTTCGGGCTCATGCAAATAGCCCTGGGTCAGCCATGGCGCCCGTACCACGATCTCGCCCAGGGACTCGCCATCGTGGGCCACGACATGGCCGCTGCCATCGATGATTTTCAGGTCCACCATCGGCGTGGGCATGCCGGTCTTGATGCGCTGAGTGAGCTGCACCTGGGGCGACTGTTGGATCTCGGCTGCACTGAGGAAACTGGTACACAGCAACGGGCAGGTCTCGGACATGCCGTAGCCGCTGTGAACCTGGATCCCTTTGGCGCTGGCCTGGCTGGCAATTCCCAAGGTCAGGGCACTGCCGCCCAGGAGCATTTTCCAGCCGTCGAAGCGCGTATCCTTGGCTTCGTCGCAGCCGAGGATCATTTGCAGGATGGTCGGTACGCAATGCGAGAATGTGACCTTCTCTTCGCGAAACAGCCTGACCAGGCTGTTGGGTTCGTAACGTCCGGGGTACACCTGCTTGATGCCCATCAGGGTCGCCACATAGGGCACGCCCCAGGCATGTACATGGAACATCGGGGTGATGGGCATATAAACGTCATCGGAGCGCAGCAGTGGCATGCTCTGGTAACCGCTCAGGGAACCGGCGGCCGTCAGGGTGTGCAGCACCAACTGGCGATGGGTGAAGTACACCCCTTTGGGGCTGCCGGTGGTGCCCGTGGTGTAGAAAATCGTCGCCACCGAGTTTTCATCAAAGTCGGGGAAGTCATAGTCAGCCGAAGCCTCGGCCAGCAGGTTTTCGTACTCGCCCAACACCGGTAATTGAGTGCCGCTCGCGGGGTTATCCGAAAGCCTGATATAACCTTTAACCGTGGTCAACCCAGCGTGAATCTGCTCGATCAAGGGCGCAAAGTCATCATGCACCAGTACCAGATCATCTTCGGCGTGGTTCATGGTGTAGAGCACCTGATCCGCTGATAGACGAATATTGACCGTGTGCAGCACGGCACCAATCATCGGCACCGCAAAAAAACACTCCAGGTAGCGGTGGCTGTCCCAGTCGAGCATGGCCACCGTGTCTCCCGCCTTGACCCCAGCAGCAGTCAGCGCATTGGCCAGCCTGCGGATGCGCTGGTTAAGAGTCTTGTAGCTGTAGCGCAGCGTGTCGGCATAGACGATTTGATTGTCGGGCTCATAGCGCTCACCCGACAGCAGCAAGCTCTTGATTAACAGGGGGTAGGTGTAGGCCCCGGGTGCTGGTGGAATTATTTTTGTGTTCAGCATTGTGGTTGTTCCTGAAACTGTTTTAGAACTGCGCTGCATCGAGCAGGTAGAGGCTTTCGCTGCCCGCCTTGACTGACGCGCTCAGGGAGTGAATTCGCGGTAACAGGCGAGCGAAGTAGAAACGCGCAGTGCCCAGCTTGCTGGCGTAGAAGTCCTCCTCTTGCTGTTTGCCCAGCGCCGCCCCGGCCATCCGCGCCCACATGTAAGCGTAGGCGGTATAGCCGAACACCTGAAGGTACTCGACCGAGGCTGCGCCGACTTCATTGGGGTTGTTTTGGGCGCGATCCAGCAACCAGGCGGTCAGCTCGTCCAGATTGTCCAGGGCCGCGTTCAGCGGTTTGCAGAACTCGGCCAGCTCGGCACCAGCAGACGCGCTGAACTGACGCACCTCGTCGGCGAACAACCGGTAAAGTGCCCCGCCGCTGCCCACAGTCTTGCGCCCTGCCAGGTCCAGGGCCTGGATGCCATTGGTGCCTTCGTAGATCTGGGTGATGCGCACGTCGCGCACCAGTTGCTCCTGGCCCCATTCACGAATATAGCCATGACCGCCGAAGACCATCTGCCCGTGCAGCGTCGTTTCCAACCCCATATCGGTGAGAAACGCCTTGGCTACAGGGGTCAGCAGGGCTACCAGGTCTTGCGCGCGCTGGCGGGTGGTCGCGTCTTCGCTGTATTTGGCGGTGTCCAATTGCAGGGCCACGTAGCTGGAAAATGCCCGCCCACCCTCGTTCAGCGCTTTCATGGTCAGCAGCATGCGGCGCACGTCCGGGTGCACGATGATCGGGTCGGCGGCCTGATGCAGATACTGCGCGCCGGACGGTGCACGACTTTGCAGACGCTCCCGAGCATATTCGACAGCGCCCTGATAAGAGCGCTCGCCCTGGGCCAGCCCCTGGATACCTACGCCCAGACGCTCGTAGTTCATCATGGTGAACATTGCCGCCAGGCCCTTGTTCGGTGCATCGATGATCCAGCCGGTGGCCTGGTCGAAGTTCATCACACAGGTGGCGGACGCCTTGATCCCCATCTTGTGCTCGATGGAGCCGCAGGACAGCGCGTTGCGCTGGCCCAAGGAACCATCGGCATTGACCATCACCTTGGGCACCAGAAACAGCGAGATACCTTTGGGCCCCGCAGGTGCATCCGGCAGGCGTGCCAGTACCAGATGAATGATGTTCTCGCTCAGATCATGCTCGCCGCCGGTGATAAACATCTTGCTGCCGCTGATCGCGTAACTGCCATCAGCCCGTGGCTCGGCGCGGGTGCGGATCAGCCCCAGGTCGGTGCCGCTGTGGGCCTCGGTCAGGCACATGGAACCGCTCCAGACCCCGGCATACAGGTTCGGCAGGTACTTTTGCTTCAATTCTTCGCTGGCATGGGCGTAAATCGACAGGCAGGCCCCGGCAGTCAACATCGGGTACAGGCCGAACGACAGGTTGGCCGAGTTGACCATTTCCTCGACCTGGGCGCTAATTGCCTTGGGCATGCCCATGCCACCGAACTGCGGAGCACCGCCAAGCCCCACCCAACCACTGGCGGCAAATGCCTGGTAAGCGGCGACAAAACCTTCCGGGGTTTTAACCCCCGCACTGCTCCAGGTACAACCTTGCTCATCGCCTGTCTGGCGCAGCGGCGCGATGATCCCGGCGCTGATCTTGCCTGCTTCCTCAAGGATCGCGGCAGCGGTTTGCTCATCCACCACCTCGGCCATGCCTGGTAGTTGGGCCCAAAGCCTGGACACCTGAAAAACTTCATTGAGCACGAAACGCATGTCGCGCAGGGGAGCTGTATATTCAGACATGATTGGCTTTCTCGGACAGTGTGCGGGCACGACGCATGCTCGGTTTTTGAATGTTGGCGGCCGGTTGCTCAGGGGCAACACGAGGGATAAACGCGGGGCCGCGCAACAGGAAATATGACAAGGCCGGAATCAGGATCAGCGCGCCCAGCATGTTCCACAGGAACATGAAGGTCAGCAGAATGCCCATGTCCGCCTGGAACTTGATCGGCGACCAGACCCAGCACACCACGCCAGCCGCCAGGGTAATGCCCACCAGCCCCACTACCCGACCGGTGAAGGACACCGCCTTGCGGTAGGCCTCGCCCAGTGACAGACCCTGGCGCTGGTAATGCAGTTGCACGCTGAGCAAATACAGCGCGTAGTCCACGCCAATCCCCACGCCGAGGGCAATCACCGGCAGGGTCGCGACTTTTACCCCGATGCCCATGAACACCATCAGGGCTTCGCACAGGATCGAGGTCAGCACCAGCGGCAGCAAGGCCACCAGCGTGGCGCGCCAACTGCGAAAGGTGATCAGGCAAAACAGCGTGACCGCCGCATACACGTAAAGGAGCATGGTGCGGTTGGCTTCGCGCACCACAATATTGGTCGCGGCCTCGATCCCCGCCGTACCGGCAGCCAGCAGGAACTGACGATCCGGGGTGCTGTTTTGTCTGGCGAAGGTATCGGCAATGTTCACCACTGCGTCCAGGGTCTGGGCCTTGTGGTCCTTGAGAAAGGCAATCACCGGCATCAGCGAACAGTCGGTATTGAACAACTCCGGGGAATTGACCGAGGCCTGCTGGGCGGCATAGTTGAGCACGTCCTGATTACGCTGAATGCTGTTGAGCTTGGGGTTGCCTTCGTAGGAACCCGCCGTAATCTGGCGCACGGCGTTGACCAGCGACGACGTGGCCTGGACACCGGGCGACTGCTGTAACTCCCAGGCCAGTCGGTCGGCGAGAATCAGCGTCTGGTAATTCAGGCACCCTTCCGGCGCGGTCTTGATCATCACCGCGAACAGGTCGCTGGACAGTGCGTAGTGACTGGTGATGTAGGCGTTGTCACGGTTGTAGCGCGAATCGGCGCGCAACTCCGGAGCGCCGCTGTCGAGGTCGCCAATTTGCAGTTGCAGACTGACCACAAAGCCGCCAACACCCATCAGGAGCGCCACCAGCACCGCGCCTGTTGCCCATTTGCGTGTAGTGAAACGGTCGAGCAGATCCCAAAGCTTGCCGAACCCTTTGCGCCCGTCTGCCCGTGTTTCGAGCTTCAGCGCACGTTCGGCCGCCTTGCGCCCGACGCCTACATAGGACAGCGCCACTGGCATCAACAACAAAGAGGTAAAAATCAGCACCGCGACCCCGATACTCGCGGTGACGGCCAGGTCCTGGATCACCGGGATATCGATCAGCATCAACACCGCAAAACCCACCGCATCCGCCAGCAACGCGGTGACCCCGGCAATAAACAGGCGGCGGAAGGTATAGCGGGCGGCGATCAGCTTATGGGTGCCACGGGCGATGTCCTGCATGATGCCGTTCATCTTTTGCGCCGCATGGGACACGCCGATGGCGAAGATCAGGAACGGCACCAGTACCGAGTACGGGTCAATCGCATAGCCCAGCCATGCAACGATACCCAGTTGCCAGACCACCGCGACCAGCGAACACCCCACTACCAGTAGCGTGCTGCGCACACAGCGGGTATAGCAGTAGATGATCAGCAGCGAAGTGAGCACCGCCAGGCCGAAGAACATCATGACCTGAATCAGGCCATCGATCAGGTCGCCCATCAGTTTGGCGAACCCAATCACCCGCACCTTGTACTGGCCCTTGCCCTCCTCCCCGGCCTTGCGGGCGGCACTGTCACCGGCGAATTCGATTTTGTCGCGCAACTGCTCCTCGAGCAAACGCGAGAACTGCTGGTAGTTGATGCCCTGGCCCGTGGCCGAGGTTTTATCCAGCAGAGGCACGATCAACATGCTGGATTTAAAGTCACTGGCTACCAGGCTGCCGACGATCCCGGCACGGCTGATATTCTGGCGTAGTTGCTCGATGTCGGCAGGCGAACCCCGATAAGTCCCGGGCATTACCGGGCCACCCTGAAAACCCTCTTCAGTGACTTCGGTCCAGCGCACGCCGGGGCTCCACAGCGATTTCATCCAGGCCCGATCAACCCCTTCAGTGATAAACAGTTGGTCGTTGACCTGTTTGAGAACCTCCAGATAAGCGGGGTCGAAAATATCCCCCCCGGTGTTCTCGACCACCACCCGTACCGAGTTGCCCAGGCCACGCAAGGATTGGCGGTTCTCCAGGTAGTTCTGGATATAGGGCTGGCTCTGGGGAATCATCTTTTCAAAACTGGGCCGCAGCTCCAGACGTGTCACCGCCATATAGCCCAGCACCACCGTAATCAGTGCCATCAGCACCATGAACAGCGGGCGGTGGTTGAACACCAGCCGTTCCAGCAGGTTGCCGGACTGGCGATCGAAATCACGCAGATCGTGGATCACCGGCATGCTGTCTTGCTTGATATTGCCCATGTCTGGGTTCTCGCTCTAGATTTTCGAGGTCTTACTTGCCGACCAGTGCCTGGGCACCACGGCTACCCACCACCACCCGCGAACCGTCGGCGGCCAGGGCAGCGCCAGCCACCGGCGGCAGGTTCTGCTGCGCCAGCGCCCGCAAGCCGCTGCCGCCCGCCTGGCTGACCAGCACGTGCCCGGCTTGGCTAAACAGCTCGTATTGACCTTGCGCATCGATGATCGCGGCCGTGATGCTGCTCTGCACCCCGCTGTTGAGCGGGCTCCAGTGCGCCCCGCCATCAGTGCTGCGCAGCACATTGCCGCGCAGGCCGTAGACGATCACTTCACCAGGCTTGCCGACCACCCCGAAAAAACTGCCCTGATACGGCGGTTGCAAGGCCGCGAACCGCTGCTGGTCAGCCTGCCATTTGAGCAGCAGGCCCTGCTCGCCGGCGATATACAGGCCGTCGCCGGTCGAGGCGATGGCATTCAGATGAAACCCCTGGGGGTTGTCGGTGCGGTCCTGAAACGGGGTCCAGCTCTGACCGCCGTCCTCGGTACGCAGGATCAGGTTGAAGACGCCAATCACATAACCGAGCCGGTCATTGGCGAACCACAGATCCAGCAACGGCTTGTCGGCGCCTTCTGCGGCCAGGCGCTGACCTTCGGCGACCAGCAATGGCCATTGCTCATTGGCCGGTTCGGCAGTTGCCAGCGCCGTGTAATGCCTGACCAGCAAATCGCCGATCTGGCGACCGTCCAGCTGTTTGCTCCAGGTGACGCCAGCGTCGCTGCTGTGCAGTACCACCCCATCATTGCCCACCGCCCAGCCCTGGCGGGGCGACGGAAAAAACACCGCATTCAGATCACTGCTCAGCGGCACGCTGGCTTGCACCCAGTGCTGGCCCGCATCATCGGAATACACAATGTGGCCGCGCTGCCCCACGCTGACCAATCGCTCACCTGCGCGAGCGATACCCACCAAAGGGCTGTGCACGGCCAAAGCACTGGGCTTGGCTGGCAGTTCCAGCACATCCACATAGCCCGCCGCCAGAGCGGCGACCGGCAACGGCGCGAGCATCGAACACAGCAGCACCCGCATGATTTTTTTCAAAGAACCCATACCGCACCTTCCAGGCAAGCGACGCCGGGCTGCGCCTGAGCACAACCCGGGGCCAGAGTCGGTCACTTAGCGAATCCCGGCCCCTGCCAGGGCGTCCGGTGCCCACTGCACTTTAGACAGGGTCTCGCTGTACTTGATGCCGCCGTACGGACCCACAATGCCGTTGATGTTGTAGTTGCCGCCCACCAGGTCATAGATCATGAAAGGTGTCGTGTCAGGGGTCTGCTTGTCGTAGCTCTGACTGAGAAAGGTGAAGGCGCCACGGTAGAGTTTGCCGCTCGAATCGTACTGATCGGAGGCCAGAGCGATCCAGCTGTCTTCATCCAGATAGAAGCGACGCTTGTGATAGATGTGGCGTGCACCGGGCTTGAGCGTGGCTTCCACCACCCAAACCCGGTGTTTCTCCCAGCGCACATAGTCGGGGGCAAGGTGGTTGGGCGTAATCAGCAACTTGGCCTGCTGCGCGTACGTGAGTTTGTAAGTGTTGTAGGGCACGATCATTTCCTGCTTGCCCACCAGCTTCCAGTCGTAGCGGTCCAGCGCCCCGTTGAACACAAACGTATCGTCGTAGGTATTGGCTCCGGCCGTGCCGGGGTTGGGCGTATCATAGGCCAGGTCCGGCGCCAGCTTGACTCGGCGCTGCCCCGGCAAGTACTGCCAGGCCTTGCGCGGCTGGGCCAGCGGGTCGGCGGAGTCCTTGAGCATGATTGCCTCGCCCGCACGCCGCGCAGGCCCGGTGTAATACAGCTTCATCTGGTAAAAAATATCGCTGCTGGCAACCGGCTTTGACATGTTTTCGTAGATCGGATAATTCATGTACGCCAGCGCCGTGGTGGACAGTGTCGGCACCCCCGCAGCGTCTACGTTCCATGAATCGTACTTGGCATTGAAATTGGTACCCAGGTAGCGCAACAGGTGGTTCCACATGGCTTCGCTGCCGTTTTGCGGAATCGGAAACGGCACACCGGGCAGTACGTTATCGATGGCCAGGCCGCCGTTGAGACTCTTGGCATCGGTGGCATTTTTCAGGCTGTTGTCCAGCACCGTCTTGGGCAAGGCGACCGTGCGGTGGGTGGGGTACACATCGATACGATAGGTGGGGTAACGCTTGGCCAGTTCCACCGTGGTGGCAGTCAGCATGCCCTTGTACTGGTCGACGTTTTTACCATCGATAACCAGTACCGGCTTCTCATCGACAAAGGGGTCGGGCCGCATGTTTTCACCGGCCTTGAAACTGGCCGGAGGGGTGGTCAATCCGCCCTTGTAGGCCGGGATCGAACCGTCTGCATTGCCCGCCATCTCGCCGCCGACTCCGGTCAGGCTGGTGCCCAGCCTTGCCGCGTCCTGAGCCGATACACCAGCCTGGGCCTGGGCGCTGATCACTGCAGCGAGGGACACTGCCAGTATGTTGTTTAGAAATCGCATCTGAATTCTCTCCACTTGTTTTTATAATTCGAGCGTCAATCAGAAGGTGGTCTTGAACGAGGCCGTGACCATGCCGCGGTCTTTCAACAGCGGCGACAGTCCGGCTTGGGAAGTGATCTGGCCGGGGATGCACTGGTACAGGCCATTGGCACCCGGGGTGTTGTTGTCGAAGCCGGTTTCACACGTATCGAAAGGGCCAAAAGCATCGACGTACTTGAGGTCCAGCTTGTACTTCTGATAGATATCCGCCGCGACGCCGATGGAGTAACTGCCGGCATTTTCGTTGCCGCCCAGTTGCACCGCCGAGTTGCCCTTGAGGCCAACGTTGTAGGCCAGCGGCATATACATATCGACGCCCGGGAACACCTGAAACCAGGTCGGGGTCAGGTTGACCGCCAGGGTGTAGGCATTGGTGTCGACCTTATCGACGCCTCTGTAGCTGGAGTCGCCCTTGAAGGTCTGCTTGCCCTTGTCGACACTCACCAGATGGGTCATCGCACCTTCAACCGCCAGTGACGATGAGTCCCACAGCGGCGTCTTGCCAAAACTCACCAGGCCATTGAGCACAATATGCAAGGTCTTGCCCCGGGCAAGCCCGGTATCGCCCTTGCCCGGTACGCCGCCAATCAGGTTGGCGCCGTTGACCAGCCCCGCCCCCGCCTGCGCCGCCAGCGTCGAGTTGATGGTGCTGAAGTTGCTCACCAGCGGCATGTTTTCGCGGTAGTTCAGGTCAAGCCCCACGCTGACCGGCCCCACGCCCTTCGACAGGCTGATGCCGTAGATATCGATGTCATCGGCATAGGCCGTCAGGTACTCGACGCCTTCCAGACCGGCCAGCCCCGGCAGGTGCAGGTTGGGCGCGTTGATCAGAACCGAGGGCATGGGGTCCGAGGTGTTGCGGTAGTAGAAGCCCAAGGTGCCGTCCAGCCACTCCGGGCTCCATTTAGCCATCAACCCGTAATCACCGGAGTTGCGCGGTTTGACATCATGCCCACGGGGGGCACCGTAGTAGGCACCGGCCCCGCCCAGCAATCCCGGCACGGGCAACCAGAACACATCGGCGCCCTCGCCCAGCATGTCGTAGCCGCCCATATAGGTTCCGCCTTCAGGCAGGCGCGAGTTCTGGAATTCCAGGAAATACTGCGCGCCCAGGGTCAGCTCAGGGTTGACCGTGAAAGACACCGAGAGCTGGTTGCGCGGCAGGAACAGTTCCTTGGTTTCGGTGCCGGGTACGTTGTACAGCTTTGCCAGGTCAAGGGCCGACTGCCCGTAGTTGATACCGTTGGCCGCGTTGAACAGGGTTTCGCCCCAATACACGTTGTGCTTGCCGAGCTTGGCGCTGAGCATCGACTCGTCACCGATTTCGGTGCTGTAAAACACAAAGGCATCGAGGATTTCGCCGGACGGCCCGTTGTAATAACGGGCGGTGTAGTTGCTTAGCCCATGTTTGCGAGCGGTATGGCCGTTGAGCGAGTCACCGGGCTGAATCGCCCCTCCGCCAGCAGGTCGGGCCGCCACCAGATTACCGGCGTTACCCGCCTGCCCCGGAAACGGATTGGAGTTGGAGCCCACATGGTCATACGCGTGGTCGTACCAGCTTGCGCCGCTGACCCGAAAACCCATTTTCCCCTGATAGACAACATCCAGCTCGGTCAGCAAATCAACGCGCTGGGTGACGGCGCTGCCGACACTGAAGTTGTTGTCGCCGTCATTGAGGTTGGCGGTGTCGGCAATTTTCGAGTTCTGACTTTCAACCCGTTGCCCATAGCTGGCCTTGAGCGTGTTATCGAAGCGTACGGCCCAGTCTTCAGTGCCGTCGGTAAGTTCAAACCCTTGAGCTGCGGGCATGCAAGCGAGCAGCATGGCGCTGCTCAGCAGGCTGCGACCTGTGATGTTATGCATTACGTTGTCTCCGTTTTTCTTGTTTTTGTTTTTTGGTTTTAACAACGGCTCACACCCGGTCCTGGCGATGGTGCGAGCATATTTGAGGCAGGGCTTTCAGCGGGTTTGGCTAGCGATCCAGCGTGCGGATCAACTCATCGGCTTGTGGCCAGTCGCCGTAGCCGGCGGCAGGATTGAGATGACCTACCGCGCCCAGGTTGACCAATTCACTGCCCCAGCCCAGGGCCAGCCTGGTGACTGCCTGCAAGCTGGCAAGGTGGTCATTGGTGCTGGCCGCCACAATCGAGGGGAATGGCAGAGCCCCTTTGGGGAGCGGGTCCCAGCCATTGGCGCGCAGACTTTGCGAGGTCGGATAGCCTTGCGGCCAACTGGCCTCAAGGTCCGGCGGTGCAGCCAGCAAGGCGCCCTTGATCGGGCGCTGATGAACCGCCGCCCAGTGCGCAACCATCAGCACACCGGCACTGTGCGCCACTAGAATTACCGGGCCGCTGATGGTCTGCAGCTCGCGCTGAATTGCGTCCACGCGAGCCGCCAGGCTGAGTTTGTGCTCCTCCAGCGGTGGCACCGAGCGAACCTTGCCCAGCCGCGCCTGCAGTAGCGTCTGCCAATGCTGCGGCACGTGATCACGCAAGCCCGGAACAATCAAAACCGTGGTTTCACTCATCGATCCATTCACCCTTGAACATGCCATCGAACCGTTCGCCAACGCTGCGAACCCTGCTGACTGCACAGTAGATTTCGACTGCCCCCAACGCTTCACATTTGGCGTCAACCACTTCTCTTTTGATGACAGCGGGAGCGGATCACAGCGATGGTTTGCCCTTGGGTACTTTTCATTGCACGACCAAAGCTCTATAAATGCGCGGCAGTAGCGCTGGTGAGACCTCTTTTGTCACCCAAGGGAAGACATACACGCCATGACCGTTCTAGCCCGATCCGCCGCACTGACCAATTACCTGGAAGTGGCTCGCCATTTGCGGCTGAACGTGAACACGCTATTGGCTGATGCAGGCTTGAGCCCTGCGATCCTCAGCGACCCCAAGCAGCGCATTCCGGCCAACGCCGCTGTCACGCTGCTGGAGCACTCGGCGCAACAAAGCGGTTGTGAAACCCTAGGCCTGCGCATGGCCGAGTTGCGTCACTTGTCAGACTTCGGTGAAGTCAGCCTGCTGCTCAGCCACCAAAACAATCTGCGCGATGCCCTGCAAGTGATCGTGCAGTACCGTCACCTGCTCAACGACTCGCTGGCGATTTTCATTGAGGAGACCGGCAAGACCGTGATCATTCGTGAAGAGCTGATCACTGAGGTCGCCACAAGCAACCGCCAAGCCATCGAACTGGCCATCGCTGTCATGCATCGCTTTTGTGCCGCCCTGCTCGGCGCGCACTGGAGCCCGATCAATGTGTGCTTTACCCATGAAGCGCCAAGCGACCTGAGCGTGCATCGGCGGATTTTCGGCTGCAAGATTGAGTTCGGTTGC
Source organism: Pseudomonas fragi (assembly GCF_025426255.1). Classification (GTDB taxonomy): domain Bacteria; phylum Pseudomonadota; class Gammaproteobacteria; order Pseudomonadales; family Pseudomonadaceae; genus Aquipseudomonas; species Aquipseudomonas kulmbachensis. The sequence goes on from NZ_CP104861.1 coordinate 2,967,498, forward strand.
GAGTTCAACGGTATCGTTTGCCCCGCCACCAACCTCGACACTGCCAACCCGCTGGCCAATGAAGCAATGGCTCGGCATGCGCAGCGCTACCTGGATTCGCTGCAAGGCAAAAACAACGGTTCACTGGCGTTCGATGTGCGCAAATCAATCTACCTGCTGCTGCCCATGGGGCGCGCCACCATCGAACAGATTGCCCAGAGCCAAGGGATGAACGTGCGCACACTGCAACGCCGTCTGGTAGAGGACGGGGCCAGTTTCAGCGAGTTGATCAATAGCGTGCGCCGCGACCTGGTCATTCGCTATCTGGAGAACCCCGGTTACTCGCTGGGCCGGATCACGGACATGCTCGGTTACTCCATGCCCAGTTCATTCACCCGCTGGTTTATTTCCCAGTTCGACATGCCCCCCGCTGCCTGGCGTAGCGAGCATAAAATCGCGCTGCGCAAAGACAACTGAGCACAAACAAAAAAACGCCCGCACGTGACCACGGGCGAGCGCAAAAGGAGCATCGGTTTACAGGCCCCAGCGCATCAACAGCAGCACCAGCACCACCAGAAATACCGTCTCCCCCAGCATCAGCAAAATAGGTTTGATGCCTACGGCCGCCAGTTCCTTGAGCTGGGTTTTCATGCCCAGGGCGCTGATTGCGACCACCAGGCACCAGCGCGACAGTTCATTGGTAAAGCCCTGCACCACCGGCGCCACCCAACCGGTGCTGTTGATACACGCCAGGATCAAAAAGCCGACGGCAAACCATGGCAACAGTGGCGGGCGTTTGCCTGTGGGATCGGCGCCCTGCATACGAGTAATCATTGCGGCGCAGACGATCACCGGCAGCAGCATCGCGACCCGCATCAACTTGACCACGGTGGCGGTGTCGCCGGTCTCGGTGGACATGCTGTAGCCGGCACCGACCACTTGGGCAACGTCATGAATGGTCGCTCCCAGAAACACCCCGGACTGTTGCGGTGAAAGTTCGAGCCAGTTGGCAATCATCGGATAGATGATCATCGCCATGGTCGACAACGCCGAGACGCCAATCACGGTAAACAGCGTGGCCCGCTCTTTCTGCGGATGGTTAGGCAAGGCCGCCGCCAGCGCCAATGCCGCGGAGGCACCGCAGATGGCCGTGGCACCACCGGTCAGCATGCCGAACAGGCGCTGAAAACCCATCGCCTTGGCCGCCACCACCGAGACCACGATGGTCACCAGCACGAGCGTCACCACCAGTACCACGGGTTTCCAGCCCAGCGCCGCAATCTGCTCCAGGGTGATGCGCATCCCCAGCAGTGCCACGCCTATGCGCAACACGGTACGCGAGGTGAACTCGATACCCGCCTTGCATGTGCCCTCCCCCGCAAGAAAGTTCAGCGCCATGCCCAGCAACAGGGCAAACAGCATCACCGGCGCACCGTAGTGCTCAGAAAGAAAACTCGCCGCTGCGGCGACCGTCAGGCTAACGATAAAACCGGGAGCCAGTTCCCGCACACGGCTGTGGGCGCAGGCCAAGGCGATAACACTCATACGGCAAGTTCCTTTGCAGCAAAGACAATAAATACCTGGCCGTCGATTACCTCGATCGGGTAGTTGGCGACTTTCAGGTGGGTGGAATTGAGCAGATAACCGCTGGCCAGATCAAAGCGCAGGCCGTGGGCACAGCACTGGATCACCCGGCCCTCAAGTCGGCCACCGCACAGCGAAGAGCCCTGATGCGGGCAACTGTCGTCGATGGCATAGAGCTGACCGGCGACATTGAACAGCGCCAGGCTGTTACCCGCGGGCTCGAACAGTGTGCGCATGCCGGGTGCCGGAACCTTCTCGGCGGGCACGGCAATTCGCATCACCGCGCTCACGACAGCACCTCGCAGGCAGGCTTGTGGGGTGTCTCAACCACCTCCTGAATCCTGGCGCTGGCCACATCGTTGAGGTAATGGTGGCGGGTGTAGAAGAACACTGCCGCTGCAGCGATGCTCATCAATGGCATCCACTGGAGTGCTCCATGCAGACCAATAACGTCCGAAACCCGGCCGGTGATAAAAGGTCCAGGAGCCAGGCCCAGCAGGTTGTTGGCCAGGGTCAGGGTGGCAAACGCAGTGCCGTGCACCGAATAGTGGGTCAAGTTGGCAACCATAGCGGCGCAAGTACCGTTAGTGCCCGCCACCATCAACATGCCCATGCCGATCAGCACCAGTTGTACTGGCCCGGCAGGCAGGATCAACGCCAGCGACAGCAGCAGGCAGCTGCCCAGGCAGTAAGCGATGGAGATCTCGATTTTGCGCAATGGTGACTGACGGCAAAGACGATCACTGAGCATCCCGCACAGGATTGCCCCGGCGCCACAACACAACACCATGATTGCCGCGACACTGCCCGCCCTGGCCTCGCCCATCGCGTAATAGCGATTCAGATAGCTGGGCATCCATACGATCAAGCTGCCCGTGACGGCCATCTGTAACCCGCTGCCCACATAGGCTGCGATCACCGAGCGGGTACTGTACAAGGTCCGCAGCGGACGTTTGAACACGGTCTTGCTCTGGTTCCTTAAGCTCGCCAGACGTTGTGGAGCGATGCGGGCTTCCTTGACGATCAACGGGTAAAGCACTGCCAGTACCAGACCAAACAGCGCCATGCTGGCGAACGACCAGCGCCAGCCCAGTTTGGCCGCGATGGCTCCGCCCAGGGCGATGCCGAGCACCGAACCAAACAGACCACCCGCCATAAAGGCACTGGCCAAGGTGGCACGCATGCTTTTGGGGAACACCGAGACCACCACGGCGATACCGACGCTACCGTAGGCCGCTTCGCCGACACCGACCATAAAGCGCGCAATCAGCATGTGCTGGTAATTCTGCGCCAGCGCGCAACCTAAAGTGGCCAGACTCCAAAGCAAGGCCATCAGAGCCAGGCTTTTGACTCGCCCAAAGCGGTCGGCCATCAGTGACAGGGGGAAGGTCAAAAGGCCGACCATCAGGGCAACGATGCCACTGAGCAGGCCCAGTTGGCTGTCACTCAGTGCCCATTCACTTTTGAGTGTCGGGAATACGGCATTGAGTACCTGGCGGGACATGTAATCAGAAATCAACAAGCCAAAAGTCAGCGCGAACACAATCCAGGCGTATCTGCGCGGGATACCGGCCGACGTGTCTTCTTCATCGCCCACAGTGCTGTGGTGATAGGCCATGCAGCCTCCTCGGTGTCTTGCACCTGTTTTTTATTGTTGTTTTTTGGCCCTGCGCAAGCAGGAAGCCTCGAGCTTCCTGCTTCATGTCACCTCACGCGCGACGCGGTACGCCTTTTTGCCCCGGCTTGCGGTTGGGCGCCATGCCGTTGGCCAGCAGGGTTTGTTCGACCGTCTCGTACTGCACCCCGATACGGTAGATGTCGCGGGCCTCTTTGCCGGTGGCGATCTCACGTCCCAGTTCGTGGGCGATGCGCACGGTCTGCTGGATCTGCTGCACGCTGGTAAAGCGTTTGCCGTGCTGGTCGATGATCGTGTCTTCAGTCCCCACGCGCGGGTGCAAGCCCATGGCCAAGGCGATGGTATTGAGCGGCAGCATGTTCTTGATCAGCGACTCGGAAGTCAGCGTGCAGCCATCCGGTACGCGATTGATAAAGTTGAACATATTGAACGGGTTGGGGCCGTCGAAACCGCCACCAATACCGATCCAGGTCAAGTTCAACGGACCTTTGTAGAGCCCCTTGCGCACCATGCGTTCCAGGGTTTCGTAGGCATGGATGCCGGTCAGTTGGAAGTGCGGCTGGATATTGTTGGCCTGCAAACGCTTGAGGTGTTCGGTCACCCAGGCCGGACCTGCTGGAACCGTCATTTCGCTGTAGGCAGCTTCGTAAAGCGGATTGTCCAGGGAGGTGCCTTCGCGATACTCCGGGTACAGCAACTCCATGATGTTCATTTGAGTGGTGTTGATCGCTACCGTCACCTGATCCGGCCGAGGCGACAGCTCCGCGAGCATGTGCCGGGTGTCGTCGGACAGCCACAGGGCCGCTTCGCCATCGCTTTCAGGCGCGAAGGAAATCGAGCCGCCAACCTGGATAATCATGTCGGGCACGGCTTCACGCACACCGGCGATCAACTCGTTGAACTTGGACAAACGCTTGGAACCTTTGCCGTCCAGCTCGCGTACATGCAAGTGAAGTACGGTGGCGCCTGCTTCATAGCAGTCAACAGCCTTCTGTACCTGCTCATCCATGGTCACCGGAATATCTTCCGGAAAGTCTTCGGGCATCCACTCAGGGGCATAAGGGGCGACGGTAATAACCACCTTTTCCATGTTTTCGGGGTGCAGGGAATCGTCGAAAAATTGCATGTCGGTGTCCTTTTTATTGTTGTTCGCCCAACGGGCATTGATCTGGCTTCAGGTGAGGTTGTTCAGTCGGTAGTTGAGCCACGGATCCCGGCGCGTTCCATTTTTCGATGGCACGCGGGGTAGTCCATCACCGCATAGTGCTGGGTACTACGGTTGTCCCAGATAGCGATGCTGTTTGGCTTCCAGCGCCAGCGCACCTGGTATTCCGGAATGCTCGCCTGGCCAATCAGGTAGCGCAGCAACTCGGACGCACCGTGGCTGAAGTCCTGGCCGTAACGCACGCGCTCGGCGGTGTGGTAGTTGCTGAAGTGGGTGGCGAAAGAATTGACGAACAGCACTTTCTCGCCAGTCTCCGGGTGGGTACGCACCACTGGGTGTTCCGCATCCGGGTACTGGGCCTTGAGCGCCAGACGTTTTTCGATGGGCATCGCCGCGCCGAAACTGGCCTCGATGCTGTGCCGGGCACGCAGGCCCTCAAGCTTCGCTTTCACGTCGTTTGGCAAGCGTTCATAAGCCACCACCATATTGGCCCACATGGTGTCGCCCCCAACCGGCGGGCACTCGACACAGCGCAGTACGCAACCCATCGGCGGCTCATCGCGCCAGGTGGCATCGGTGTGCCAGCTGTTCTCGTAACGGTCAGCCGGACTGTCCGGGGTCTTGTAAATCTGCACCAGCCCGGGATGGTCCGGGTGGCTGCCAAGCACCGGATGGTTTTCCAGCTCACCGAAGCGCCGGGCGAAGGCCACGTGATCGGCGCGACTGATGTCCTGGTCCCTGAGGAACAGCACGCGATGCTTGAGCAACTGGGCACGGATCTCAGCGAACAGGCCCGCGTCATGAACGGCATCGGCAAGGTTGACGCCGGTAAGCTCGGCGCCAATGTGACAGGTAAGTTGTTCGACTTGCATGACGAATAACCTCCTTGGTCCTTAGATAACGAAGATCGACGAGCCAGTGGTCTTGCGCGATTCCAGGTCACGGTGAGCCTGGACGGCATCCTGCAAGCTGTAATGCTGGTTGATCTCGATCTTGATCCGGCCGCTGCCCACCAGATCGAACAGCTCACCGGCCAGGTCGGCCTTCTCTGCCGGGTCTGCGATGTAATCAGCCAATGCCGGGCGCGTCATGAACAGCGACCCTTTCATCGCCAGCAACGCCGGGTTAAATGCCGGGATCGGGCCGGAAGCGGTACCCACGCAGACCATCAGGCCGCGGCGTTTGAGCGAGTCCAGCGAACCCATAAAGGTACTTTGGCCCACGCTGTCGAACACCACGTTGACGCCCACACCATCGGTCACTTCGCGGACGCGGCTGGCAACATCCTCGTGACTGTAATTGATCACATGATCGCAACCATGGGCGCGGGCAACTTCGCCCTTGGCATCGCTGGACACGGTGCCGATCACTTTCAGGCCCAGCAGCTTGGCCCACTGCGAAACGATCAGACCCACGCCACCGGCGGCGGCATGCAACAGGATGCTGTCCCCGGCCTTGAAGTCATGGATGCGGCGCATCAGGTAGGCAGACGTCAGCCCGCGCATGGTCATGGCTGCGGCTGTTTCGAAAGAGATGCTCTCCGGCAGTTTGATCAATGGCGCAGCCGAGATCAGGCGCTCGGTGCTGTAGGCACCCAGGGTGTTGAGGAAGCCGGTATAGGTGACGCGATCCCCGACCGCGACATTGCTCACCCCCTCACCCACTGCGGCCACGATACCGGCCGCCTCAACGCCCATGCCGTTGGGCATCGGGATCGGGTAGGTGCCGTTGCGAAAATAGGTATCGGCATAATTGAGGCCAACAGCGACGTGACGCAGCCGAACCTCACCCGGGCCCGGGTCACCGACTTCCACCTCCTCGAAGCGCAGCACCTCGGGACCACCGGTTTCGTAAAAACGTACGACTTGGGCCATGCTTTTGTTTCTCCAATCAGCGTTCTGAGCGCACTACGGCGATTTACGTTGACTGGAATGTAAACAACGGGGGGGTCAGGTGCTTCTCATCAGACGACAACGACTTCTCTTTTCATGACAGTTGACGAGTAGAACGAGGCTACAAACGATTGATACACAACAAGTCGGCGCCTACTCAAAATCACTGGCTACCCGCCACTTATCCAGCAAGCTGTCAAACATCGCCTGGGCCGCGGCCGACAACTCATGGCCGGGCTTGGTCAGTATGCCTATGGCCCGCTCCACCACCGGTTCATGCAGGGTGATGCAACACGCGCCGAGTTCGCGCATCTGCTCGGCGCACAGGGCCGGTACTGCGCTGACGCCCAGCCCGCTGGCGACCATGCGCCCCACCGTGGCCAGTTGATGACTCTCGAACTCAACCGGCAACTTCATCTGCCGTGCCTGCAGGTGCTCTTCAAGCATCACCCTTACCGCAGAGGGCCGTTGCAAGGTAATGAACGGCTGTTGGAGCAGGGTTTTCCAGTCAATCAGCGAGCGCCCTGCCAACTCGGACTCTCGAGGCACCACCGCGACAAAACGGTCCAGATACAACGGGGTAAACGTCAACGACGAACCGGCCGCAGGCTCAAAAGCCACGCCCAGTTCCACCTGCCGGTCACGCACCATTTCCAGCACTTGCTCGTTGATCACGTCATTCACCGTGACGTTGACCTTGGGATAGCGCACGCGAAAACTCTTCAAAATAGCTGGCAGCACGTTGCCCGAAAACGAAGGAATGGCCGCCAGGGTCACGCGCCCACGTTGCAGGGTAAAGCGCTGGCGCATCTCATCCTCGGCATTGTCCCAGTCGGCGATCAGGCGCCGGGCCAGCGGCAGCAGCGATTCGCCTTCCGAGGTAAGGGCCACATTGCGCGTGGTCCGGCTGAACAAGCGCCCGCCCAAGCCCTCCTCCAATGCTTTGATGGTCAGGCTCAAGGCAGACTGCGATAGATGCAGGCGCTCGCAGGCCACGGCAAAACTCAGGCTCTGGGCCACAGCAAGGAAAGCGCGGATCTGTTTCACGGTCATGGGCTTGGCCTCAAAATGATTAATTCATTTTACCTATTAATAAACATTAAAAATCAACTTAACAAATCAATCCCGTGCGGTAACACTCGCTACAAATGGCTAAGCACAGCCCACAAACAATAAAAGAGGTGCATATGGCAGGTTTCGACAAGCGCGTGGCGTCCTACGAGGAAGCCCTGGCCGGTCTCAAGGACGGCATGACTGTGATCTCTGGCGGCTTTGGCCTGTGCGGGATCCCGGAGAACCTGATCAACGAGATCAAGCGCCAGGGTATCCGCGACCTGACCGTGGTTTCAAACAACTGTGGGGTTGACGGTTTCGGTCTCGGTGTACTGCTCGAAGATCGCCAGATCAGCAAGGTGATCGCCTCGTATGTGGGTGAAAACGCCCTGTTCGAAAAGCAGCTGCTGAGCGGCGAAATCGAGGTGGAATTGACCCCTCAAGGCACCCTCGCCGAAAAAATGCGCGCTGGCGGTGCCGGTATCCCGGCATTTTTCACCGCCACCGGCGTCGGCACGCCCGTGGCCGACGGCAAGGAAACCCGTGAGTTCAAGGGCCGCGCCTACCTGATGGAAGAGTCCATCACCGGCGACTTCGCCATTGTCAAAGGCTGGAAAGCCGACCACTTCGGCAACGTGATCTACCGCCACACTGCACAGAACTTCAACCCGCTGGCCGCCACTGCGGGCAAGATCACCGTGGTTGAAGTCGAAGAAATCGTCGAACCCGGCGAGCTGGACCCGACGCAGATCCATACCCCAGGCATTTACGTCGACCGGATCATTTGCGGCACGTTCGAAAAACGTATCGAACAGCTCACCGAGCGTTCCTGATCCCACCTGAATTTGCCCAAGCCCCAGCCCAAAGCTCTTGACCCGGAGCACGGAGAATAAGAATGGCTCTTTCCCGCGAACAAATGGCTCAGCGCGTCGCCCGCGAAATGCAGGACGGCTTCTACGTAAACCTCGGTATCGGCATCCCGACCCTGGTGGCCAACTACATCCCCGAAGGCATGGAAGTCATGCTGCAATCGGAAAACGGCCTGCTTGGCATGGGCGCATTCCCCCGCGTCGGTGAAGCGGATGCCGACATGATCAACGCTGGCAAACAAACCGTCACCGCCCGTACGGGCGCGTCGATTTTCTCCTCGGCCGAATCGTTCGCGATGATTCGCGGCGGCCATATCGACCTCACCGTACTCGGCGCTTTCGAGGTCGACGTACACGGCAACATCGCCTCCTGGATGATTCCCGGCAAGATGGTCAAGGGCATGGGCGGCGCGATGGACCTGGTGGCGGGCGCGGATAACATCATCGTCACCATGACCCATGCCTCCAAGGACGGAGAGTCAAAATTGCTCTCGCGTTGCAGCCTGCCGCTGACCGGCGCCGGGTGCATCAAACGCGTACTGACCGACCTTGCCTACCTGGAAATCGACAACGGTGCGTTTATCCTCAAGGAACGCGCACCCGGCGTCAGTGTTGACGAGATCATCCGCAAAACCGCGGGCAAGCTGATCGTTCCGGACCACGTACCGGAAATGCAATTCGCCTGAACCGGCCATTTTTAGGAGAGATTTGATGCAAGAAGTCGTCATTGTCGCCGCTACTCGTACGGCGATTGGCAGTTTTCAGGGCGCGCTGGCCAATATCCCGGCAGCCGAACTCGGCGCTGCGGTGATCCGTCAGTTGCTGGCAAAAACTGGCCTCAAGGGTGATCAGGTAGATGAAGTAATCCTCGGCCAGGTGCTGACCGCAGGCTGCGGGCAAAACCCGGCACGTCAGGCGTCGATCCTTGCCGGGCTGCCCCACACGGTCCCGGCACTGACCCTCAACAAACTCTGCGGTTCCGGCCTCAAGGCCTTGCACCTGGCGACCCAGGCGATTCGTTGCGGCGATGCCGAGGTGATTATCGCCGGTGGCATGGAAAGCATGAGCCTGGCGCCCTATGTGCTGCCTGCCGCTCGCACCGGCTTGCGGATGGGCCATGCGAAGATGCTCGACAGCCTGCTGCACGACGGTTTGATGGACGCTTTCAACGATTACCATATGGGTATCACTGCCGAGAATCTGGCAGAAAAATACCACCTCAGCCGTGAACAACAGGACGCTTTCGCCGCCGCCTCGCAACAAAAAGCCAGCGCGGCCATCGAATCCGGGCGCTTCGCGGACGAGATCACGCCGATCCTGATTCCACAGCGCAAGGGCGATCCACTGTCCTTCGAGGTCGATGAACAACCCCGCGCCGGGATCACTGCCGAGTCGCTGGGCAAGCTCAAGCCAGCATTCAAGAAAGACGGCAGCGTCACCGCCGGCAACTCCTCGACCATCAATGATGGCGCCGCAGCCGTGGTGCTGATGAGTGCCGACAAGGCCAAGGCCTTGGGCCTGCCGGTACTGGCCCGGATCGCCGGTTATGCCAGCGCCGGTGTCGACCCGGCAATCATGGGTATCGGCCCGGTAGCGGCGACCCGCACCTGCCTGAGCAAGGCTGGCTGGGACCTCAACCAACTGGACCTGATCGAAGCCAACGAAGCCTTCGCCGCGCAATCGTTGGCGGTGGGCAAAGAGCTGGAATGGGATATGGCCAAGGTTAATGTCAACGGTGGCGCCATTGCTCTGGGCCACCCGATCGGGGCCTCAGGTTGCCGTGTGCTGGTGTCGCTGCTGCACGAGATGATCAAGCGCGACGCCAAAAAAGGCCTCGCCACCCTGTGCATCGGCGGCGGCATGGGCGTGGCCCTGGCCATCGAGCGCAGCTAAGGTGTAAAGCGTTCAAACAGCCAGCGTGCGGACCCACGATATCCAAGCGTTGGCTGGCACTACTCCCGGCGTGACTTCGGTCACGCCGGGTTTTTTTTGACCCGGGTTTGCTCGGGAGCAATCACCTGACCATCGTCAGTGACAGGTTGCATCAGGCCCAGCGGCAGGCCTGTGGCGCTGTCCACCAACTGCGAACGCGCCTCTTCGGGCTCGAACAAGTACTGCTCGGCCCATTGCCGAAATGCAACGACCACCGGGAACAGGCTCTCGCCCTTCGCCGTCAGCACGTACTCCTGGTACGAGGTCCCGTCTGATGCCGGGCGCACTTCAAAAATACCGGCCTCAACCAGGTTTTTCAGGCGGTTGGTCAATACGCTGCGCGCAACCCCCAGACCACTCTGGAAATCACCGAAACGCCGAACGCCATCAAACGCGTCGCGCACAATCAGCAACGACCAGCGATCGCCGATCAAGTCCACAGACCTGGCCACCGGACAGGTTGGCGCTGGATCAATGTGCTGCTTGGCCATACAGGCTCCTTTGCTTGCCTCGGAAATCAGATTGACTTCACGCAACAAGTTTTATTTTAAGACTGGTTAGCCTAGAATGAAACCAGTCTTATTTTGAGACTAGATTGCCAAGAGGTTTGCCCGTGCACAGTGATCATGTTTACCCAGCCCCTGCGGCAACTCCACGCGGGCTGGTCGCGCTGCTTGCTTGCGCCAGCGGGCTGAGCGTGGCCAACGTTTATTACGCCCAGCCGTTGCTGGATCAACTGGCTGCCGACTTTGCCATCAGCCCTGGCGCCGTTGGCGGGGTAATTACTGCCACCCAAATCGGCAGTGTACTGGCCTTGCTGCTGGTCGTGCCGCTGGGTGACCAGATCAACCGCCGCCGCTTGATGTTGGCCCAGATTGGCGCATTGATCGCGGCGCTTTTTTGCGTCGGCGCAACCCACTCCCCCGCGATCCTGCTTTTAGCCATGCTCGCGGTCGGGCTGTTGGGGACCGCCATGACCCAGGGCCTGATTGCCTTCGCCGCCACCTCGGCCTTGCCCCAGGAACGTGGCCGGGTGGTCGGCACGGTTCAAGGCGCAGTTGTGATTGGCCTGTTGCTGTCACGGTTGGCTGCCGGGCTGATCTCGGACCTGGCCGGGTGGCGTTGGGTTTACCTGGGTTCAGCGCTGGTGATGACGGTGCTCGGCTTGATCCTTTGCAGCGTCTTGCCGACGCAGCGACCTTCAGCCGCCCCGATGCCGTATCCACGACTGGTTTGGTCAATGTTTACGTTGCTCAAGCAAGACCGCGTGCTGCAAATCCGCGGCATGCTCGCGTTGTTTATTTTTGCAGTGCTGGGCATCTTCTGGAGTGCATTGGTGTTTCTCCTGACCCGGACGCCCTACGAGTTTTCGCACACCGCCATTGGCACATTCGGTCTGGTCGGTGTAGTGGGTGCGCTCGCCGCCACGCGCGCAGGCGTGTGGGCAGATAAAGGCCTGGGCCAATGGACAACCGGTGTATCACTGGGGTTGCTGATACTGGCCTGGTTTGCCCTGTGGCTCACCCCTTACTCGATGCTGTGGCTGGTCATCGGTGTGGTCATTCTCGACCTCGGCGCGCAGGCCATTCATGTGACCAACCAAAGCATGATCTTCAGCGCAAGTCCCGACTCACATAGCCGGGTCGTGGGTTGCTACATGCTCTTTTATGCTGTCGGCAGCGGGCTGGGAGCACTGGCATCCACGGCCCTATACGCAACTTACGGTTGGACTGGCGTGTGTGTACTTGGCGCCGGTGTCAGCGTGATAGCACTGGGGTTTTGGGCAGTCACATTGCGTTATATCCCTGGCGCGACTGAGCAACCGGCAACTTGTACTTAAAGACCTGCATCGGTGCCTGTCCTGTTATAGCTGCTCACATATCCACCCTGCTTCGATGAATCCCGGTTGCTAGTCTTTTTCCAGACAACCGGCGCGCAGCCACACCCACTCATCGGAGAATAGGATGCAGGCACGTATCAGTACTTGCCATCTGTCTCCAAATAGAGACAATCACTTATGAATCATGAAATACAGCAAACCAGGGTATTTGCTCTTTGGCTGCTGAATGTAAGAGATTTGCGTGCACGCATTGCCATCGCACGACGGATTGACCGGGTAATAACGGGCAACCTTGGAGACTTTAAATCCGTAGGCGATGGCGTATCCGAGCTGCGCATTGATGTCGGAGCCGGCTATCGCGTTTATTTCACCCTGCGCGGCGGCTCGATCGTGATTTTGCTGGCCGGGGGTGACAAGTCCACACAGCCTGCCGATATCCGCCAGGCAAAAAAAATGGCAAAGGAGATATAGCATGACCACTACACTGCTGCCGTTTGATATGGCAGAACTGCTGAACACCGACGAAGCCATCACTGAATACCTGACACAAGTGCTGGCCGAAGGCGACACTGACGAGCTTATCCGTGCCGTTGGCTACGTCGCAAAAGCCCGAGGCATGGCGCAAATTGCCAGTGACACAGGCCTTGGCCGTGCCAGTTTGTACAAAGCCTTCGCTCCGGGTGCCAAGCCCCGGTTTGAAACCGTGATTAAAGTGATGCATTCCTTGGGTATTGATTTGCAAGCAACAGCCCAACGCAGCAAAACCCGCAAATCCATGCCCACTACACGTTGACTAACCGCCTCGTCACAAGCGTTCACATATCCGCCCTATCGTGCCAAATGGCAGGCCGCTAGTCTTTTTTGGTGCAGTTGCGCCCACAGAGCTGCGCGTCCCCTTCCAAAAATAAAGGCACGCACATGACCAACACTCTTCACGCTTTTTTCCTGCTGCTGACAACCTTGCCCATTGGCGCTCAAGCGCATGAGTCTGAATCACTGACCCTTGTCACCCTCGCGGACGGCAACCGTGGGATCAAGAATGCTGTCGACATCGGCCCACCAGGTCCCTCGCAAGGCGATCTGTTTGTATTTGACCAACCCCTGATGAACGAAGCGCATCAGGATATCGGCACCAACAGTGGCTACTGCATCAATACAGTGCCCGCGGTTCACAGCCAGTGCCAATGGACCCTGTCCTTCACCGACGCTGCGGGAAAAGTTGAAGCCAGCATTGTTGTGGCAGGCCAAGAACATGAGGTCGGCACATCGGTGGTGGCGGTCATTGGCAGCACCGGGAATTACGCAGGCTTTACGGGTGAAATGAGTACGCAACCGAAGCCGGATGGCACCTTTAGCCAGACACTCAAGCTGGTGCGTCAGGGCCCAACGCCGCAGTGACCTCTACTTGACCAGACGGACTTCCTTGGACGGCCGGTAGCCAAAGTAGGCGCTGTAGCACTTGCTGAAATGACTGGGCGACACAAAGCCGCAGGCCACCAGCACATCGACCTGGGACAACTCGGTGTGTTGCAGTAACCGGCGCGCTTCGGTGATACGCAGCTCAAGGTAATAACGTTGTGGCGTGGTGCCCAGCTGCTCCTTGAACAGACGCTCGAGCTGACGCCGGGAGCGCCCGACAAACACGGCCAGTTGCTCAAGCTCCAACGGCTCTTCAAGGTTGGCATCCATCAGTTTCACCACTTCACGCAGCGGCGCACTGACGCAGATATTTTGCACCGGTTTGATCCGACGATAACGGGACTCTTCGAACGCCAGAATATCCTCGATGCCCTCGACCAGTGCCTTGTCGTGCAGCCCCTTGATCCAGCCCAATGCCATCTGGAAGGCTCCGGCAGGGCTTGAAGCGGTCAGGCGGTCGCGGTCAATAACGTAGGGCTCACTGGTAACCTGTGCCGCCCTGGCCACTTCAGCCAGGGCGGGTCGATGTTCGGGGTGAATCGCACACCTGTAGCCGTCCAGCAGCCCGGCACTGGCCAGGAACCAGGCACCGTTCCATAACCCACCCAAGGTGATGCCCGCGTTTGAAGCGGCGCGGAGCAAGCCGATCAGTTCGTCGCTGATCTTCAGCTCTGTCCTGTAGCCACCACAAATCACCAGCAGGTCCAGCTCATTGATCATCGAAGGATCAATCCGCGCATCGGGCCGGATCACCAGGCCCAGATCGCTGACTACTTCGCTGTCGCTCAGGCCATAGGTGCGTGCCGAAAACAAGTCGGCGCGCAGCAGGTTGGCGGTGATGATGCTGTCCAGAGCCTGGGTAAAGGCCGGTAGCGAAAAGTGCTCGAGCAGCACAAAACCGGTGCGAACCATTGGGCCTGTCTCAGCGGGGCTGTCTTTAAGATAGCGCAGGTTTTTGCCCTTCATGCCTGTGCTGAACTGACGTCGCTCGATCAAGGTCCGATCCATTTTTGTGCATTTATAAGGCGTAATGCTACCCGCCAGCAGGCGAAAAAGCTCCTGCTGGCGGTGCCTGCACGTTCGATGGCTACCCGGACCCGTTTGCCTGGTGAAAACGGTGCCCTCAGAACCCCACCGTTGCACTCAACAGATAAGTGCGCGGCGTCGAGAGGGTCAGGCCCGGCTCGCTGTCATCCGAGGCGCCCGCCGAGCTCCAGTAGCGCTTGCCCAGCACGTTCTCGACACTGGCCCGCAGGGTCACAGCCTTCTCATCGACCTTGAAGGCGTAACGCGCACCCACGTCGAAACGCTCCCACGCGTCGATTTCCTTGGTATTGCCCTGGTCCAGATACTGCGAGCTGGTGTAAATACCGCGCCCGGTGAGGGTCAGGCCCTGTACAGCCGGCACATCCAGCTCAGCTCCCAGATTGACGTTGTACTTGGGCGTGGCAGGCGCACGGTTACCGTCATATTTGCCGTCAAGGGTATCCGTCAGCTTGCTGTCGATGTACATCACCCCACCCAGCAGGCGCAGGCCCTTGCGCGGTTCGCCAAACACGCTCACTTCGGCCCCCAGGTTCTGCCGTTTGCCATTAGGACCAAAGACACTGGTCGTGGCATTGGTTTCGTAGGCAGGCTGCCTGATCCGGAACACACTGGCGGTGATCGCAAACGGGCCCGTGTCGTACTTGGCCCCGGCTTCAATTTGACGGCTGATAAACGGCGGGAAGATTTCATCTTCGTTGACCGAGATCGACGGCGCCGTCTTGCCCTGGCTCAGGCCTTCCATGTAGTTGGCGTACAGCGAGAGTTCGTCGGTGGCCTTGAACAGGATGCCCCCCGAAGGCGAGACCTTCTCTTCGTCGTAAGCGGTTTTGCTCTTGATGTCATTGTTCCAGTCATCAACCTTGACCCGCTGCCAGCGGGCGCCCAGGGTCAGGAGCAGACGATCGTCAAAAAAACCGAGGGTGTCGGACAACGCCACACCGCTGTAGCGACTCTCGGTGTAGACCTCGGGATCAAGACGCGTGGGCGTGCCGGGCGTCGGGGTTACAACGGGATCGTAGAGGTTGCTGGTCGACTCCGCATAACGGGCGCCACCATTGGTGAAGTCCATGTAGAAGTAACTCGCGGCCAGATTGACCTCATGGCTCACAGCACCGGTGTGGAACCAGTTGCGTACACCGGCTGAAGCCGTGCGCACATTCTCGTCACGGGTAAAATCGCGGGGCAGGACACGGAAGTCACCGGCATCGTTGCTCACTGAAACTGCATGGCGCAGGAACTCGTGGTTGCTTTTGCGGGCACCCACGGCACCATAGACCATGACCGAGTCGTTGACGTCATACTCGGCATTCACTGCGCCGAAGGTGTCCTTGGTGTGTGCCTGGGTCCAGGGTTCTGCGTAGTTATGGCGCACATCGTTGGCGTCCGGAACCTTGGCTTTGGGGCCAACCTGCACCCGCTCCTGCGGGGCGTCGGTGATGCGTTCGGTGCGGCCGATATCCGTCGACAGGCGCAAACGTTCGCCACGAAAATCCAGGCCCAGGACGGCCATCTCGCGGTCAACGCTCTGGTGGTCCCACTCGGTATCACCGGACTGTTTTACCCCGTTGAAACGCAAGCCGAACTGGTTCTCGTCACCAAACCTGCGGCCTATATCCACGGCACCGCCGACCTGACTGTTGGAGGCATAGCTGCCGGTGAATTCGGTAATCGGCTGGTCGGTGGCACGCTTGGGCACCACGTTGATACCTCCGCCCACACTGCCGCGCGGCGAGATGCCGTTGATCAGTTGGCTTGGCCCTTTGAGGATGTCGACGCGGTCGGCCATTTCCATGTCGATGGTGTAAGTCGGCAGGATGCCGTAGAGGCCGTTATAGGACACGTCGCTGTTGAACAGGCTAAAGCCACGAATGGTGAATTGCTCATAGCGCCCGCCCGCCGGGTTGGTTGCGCGCACCGACGGGTCGCTACCGATCAGGTCACCCAGGGTGCGGGCTTGCAGGTTCTTGACCGCCTCGCTGGTGTAGGTGGTCATGCTGAACGGGGTTTCCATAAAGTCCCGCGAGCCGAGCATGCCTTGCGAACCACGGCGTGCGACCTGGCCACCGGCGAACACTTCACCGCCCGCAGTACCGTCGGCACCGAGAACCGAGGTACTGGGCAGTTCTACGCTGCCTTGAGGGATAGGAATCAGGGTATAGGCCTGGTCGCCTGCGGGCACCAATTGCAGGCCGGAACCCTGCAGCAGCCGGGCAAAGCCCTCTTCTACCGCGAACGCGCCGGACAGGCCGTTGCTGTTGTGGCCGTTGACGAGCGCAGGGTCTACCGAGAGGTTGACTCCGGCCAACCCGGCGAAGCGGGTCAAGGCCGCACCCAAAGTTCCGGCTGGCACCTGATAGGTTCGGCGCTCGCTACTGTCGGCCCAGCTGCAGGCAATAAACAACGGACTGGCACTGAGGGTCACCACAAGACCCAATCGAAACAACGGGCGCAAGCGCAAGGACGGTACTGCAAGCATGGGACAAGGCTCTCGTATTTTATTCACTTGCCTTGGATGACCGCTGAGATGAAAAAAAGGGACAGCAAAATTTACTCAAAACCTGTAACCGCGGCAGCAGGTACAGGTTTTGGAGGGTTTACGCCTGCCTGTTTCGTGGTACCAGCGTGACCCAGTAACGCGTGCGTGTTTGCACTTGCAGCGGCAAGGTCGCGGCCAGTAGCGTCAGGATGCGGTCGGTATTGCCCAGCTGAAAACTGCCAGTCACCCGTAGTTGTTCAAGTGCCGGTTCCCAACGCAGTAAACCGGCGCGATAGCGGCTCAGTTCACGCAAGAAATCCCCCAAGGGCTGGTTTTGCGCCATCAGCACCTGCTCACGCCAGCCGGGCTGCAGCCGATCGAACTGACTTAGTGCCCCCGCTCCCGTCACGCCCAAGCTGACCTGCTGGCCTTCGTGCAACAGCAGCGCGGCCCCCTGTAATGGCTGCAATTGCGCCGTTCCGCTGATCACCGAGACCCTACAGTCGCCAGCTTCAAGACGCAGGCAAACTTCGCTGCGGCTGAGCGTGACCCGGCCATAAGGCACTTCGATGGTTAACGGCGCACTGCCTGCGACTTTCAGTGCCATTTCGCCGCGTACCAGCGTCAGCAACCGGGCGTTCATATCCACATTGACGGCACTGGCAGTATTGAGTTGCAGCATGCTGCCGTCGGCCAGCGGCACGCGGGTGTGCTCGCCGGTAGCGGTTTGCAGATCGGCGCGCCATACGTCCAGCGGCAACTGGCGTGTCACCAGCCAGGCGGTTGGCACCACAGCCGCCACACACAGTGCCTGCTTCAAGAGCGCACGCCGTCCAGGGTCAGGACGGTCAAGGGTGGCCATCGCCAACGCTGTGGGTAGCTTGTGGAAACGCTGGCGCAGCAATTGGGCCTTCTGCCATGCCGACTCGTGGGCACTGTTGCTATCGCGCCACTGTTGCAGATGCACGCGATCATGCTCGCAGGCTGTTCCGGACTCCATCAGCGCCAACCACTGGGCCGCGGCCCGGGCAACATTGCGCAGTTCGGATGAAGGGTCAGAGTGTTTCAAGCGTCCACCAACAGACAGTGCTCGTAAGCCTGGGCCATATAACGTTTGACCGTGCGCTCAGACACTTTCAGGCGTTCGGCTATCTGCCGATACCCCAGCCCTTCGAGCTGGCTCCAGAGAAACGCCCGACGCACCACTGGCGGCAAGCCGTTAAGCAACTCGTCCAGCGCCTGCAGGGTTTCAAGCAGTAACCAGCGCTGCTCGGGCGACGGCACACTCTCTTCGGGCAACTGCGCCAGCGCATCCAGATAGGCCTGTTCCAGGCTGCGCCGGGTGTAGAAGTTGCTCAGTAGACGCTTGCCCACCGTCAACAGATAGGCCCGCGGCTCACGTAAGTCAGCCAGGGGCTGGGTACTGGCAAGCACCCGAACAAAGGTGTCCTGGCTCAGGTCTGCCGCATCCCATGCGTTGCCCATGCGTCGGCGCAGCCAGTTTTCCAACCAACTGCTGTGATCGCGATACAGCGCATGCAGGGTCTGCTCTTTCGGTGTCGCGGCTTCCATCATCTCAAGAGCCCCTGTGCGTAGGACGAGGTAAATGAGAGTGATTCTAATTTGTGTTATATCTTTAAACCAAGCTCTTTTTCGTCAGGCTCAGCGCTTTGATGCTCCCAGCGGCGCTCTGCTGCGTAGATGAAGCACTAAACTGCTACAAATTATGTAGGCAACGTACTCAGAACTTGTAGTCCCCTGCACAGGCTGCGATAAGCTCCGCCATTAGTTCAATCAACAGCAATCAGGAATAATTGATATGTACGTGGTTTTTGCATGAAGTGGCTCAAGGGCATCATTCTGGGCACGGTCCTGCTTGCAGTCGGCGCCGTAGCGCTTGGGCTGTTTTACTTTCTTCCCCAGCACGATGTGGTGATGGTCACGGGGGTTGAAGTCAAACGGGTCGATCACAATGGCGTGATCAACGCTGAAAACCCGGCTGATGGCCCAACCCGGGATGTTTACTTCATCAACACTGAAGACCCGGTCACCAAGGAAGTCATGGTGTATCGCAACGAGGATACCGGCTGGTCCTTCCCCTGGTATTTCAAGTTCGATTCTGCCGATATCCAGGCCAAGGCCCAGGGGTACTCCCGCGATGCCGAGCAACTGGCACTGATTCGATACTACGGCTGGCGCATCAAGATCTTCTCGGTTTTTCCTAACATTACCGCGATCGAAGCCACCAAAACTCGCACTGAACCCTTCCCCTGGTTCAATACGGTGTTTTTCAGCGTGATGGCCCTGGGGCTGGTGTTTATTGCCGTATTTATCAAGCGCCGCGTGAAACGACGTCCGCAAATGCCGGTAAATTGATTGAATCACTCAGTTGAGCGGTGGTGCCTTTTAATCCGGTACATATCGTCATCGGCATGGTTGAGCAGCGTATCGGCGTCCTCCCCGTCCGCGGGGTAAAGGGCCACGCCGATACTGCAGGACGGCATTTTGATCGCGCCAAACTCGGCGCCAAGTGGCTCGGCCATTTTCATCAGAATCTGCTCCACCCGCTTGGACACGGCGTCCGGCGACTGGATATCGGTCAACAGAACCGTGAACTCATCACCGCCCATCCGGGCTACCGTGTCCGTCTCTCTTACGCAGCCTTCCAGCCGTCGCGCCGTCATGCAGAGCACGCTATCGCCCATTGCATGCCCATGAACATCATTGATCCCCTTGAACTCATTGAGGTCCAGAAACAGCAAGGCCAGCGTGCTCTTGTGCTGGCGTGCCTCGCGCAGGGCCGCGTCCAACCGCTCATTGAACAGCGAGCGGTTGGTCAGCTTTGTCAGCGGATCATGATGGGCGAGGAAGCGTAATTCATCCTCCGCCTGCCTGAGTGCCGTTATGTCTCGCGCGACACCGATCCGCGCCCCGACCTCCATGGACCAGAAGGCAGCCCACAGGATATGCACGATACCTCCATCCTTGCGGATGTAACGGTTACGAAAATCCATGTGGGATTGACCATTCATGACCCGGGCAATGGAGGCATGCGAGGCTTCCAGATCATCAGGGTGCATATAATCGGTAATTGTGGTTCCCGTCAGCTCGGACGCACGGTAGCCGAGCAATGCCTCACAGGCATCACTCACAAAAACGATCTGGTTGTCCCTGTCGACCACAAACACCGTATCCAGCATCAGATGGACCAGTTTGGGATAGAGCGCTAGGAGGTCAACGGCCATAGGTCACGGGCATCCAATTGGAAGTCGTCTTGATAATAGACTGATGGCTAAATAATGGCCAAGCAACCATTTCAAATGGCCCTATCGACCTCAATGTCCGAGGTTGTAAAAGAAAGCCGTCGCGAGACGGACCAAGCCGAGATAGTTAAGATTGCGTTTTTTCACCTGCACGGACGGGCACATGACTGAGGTATACCAAGGAAGCTGCCTGTGCGCAGCGGTCAGATATGAACTGCTCACTGCGCCAAAAGCAGTGAGTCATTGCCATTGCAGCCAGTGCCGTAAAGGTCACGGTGCGGCATTTGCTTCGTATGCCAGCGTCCCCCGCAGTGCGCTTCGGATACTTGAAGGCGCCACCAGCATTACAGCCTATCGCTCCTCGGCGACGGTGTTGCGCGAGTTCTGCACCCGGTGCGGCTCGACCTTGTTCTGGTCACGCTCAGAAGGCGAATTTGCCGACTGGGTTTCGATAGCACTGGGCACACTCGACACGCCCTTCGCCACTCAAAAACAGAAACACCTGCATCATGCCTGCGCCGTCCAGTGGTATACGCCAGCCAACTCTGGCCCTCAGGTTGACTGACTACCCGGATCGGCAGGCGGGGTGTCTTGTTCCAGTAAGACGGCACCTTCACCCTGCAGACGCAAATGATCGCCTGGGTTGCGCAGAGGGCAGTCCTCCATCGACAGGCATCCGCAGCCGATACACCCATCGAGCTGATCACGAAGCTGGGTAAGGCTGTGAATCCGTTCAGTCAACATGTCCCGCCAATTAGTGGAAAGGGACGCCCAGTCTTTTGCAGTTAGAGGTCTTCCAGCGGGTAGCTCGTCCAGCGCAGCCTTGATTGCAGCCAGCGGTATACCCGCACGCTTCGCAATCTTGATGATGGCAATGCGCCGAAGAGTATCGCGAGCATAACGACGCTGGTTGCCTGCAGTCCGCTGCCCCTGAATCAGTCCCTTGGCTTCGTAGAAGTGGACGGTCGCTATTGTAACGCCCGATCGGCGGGCTAACTCTCCTACCGAAACAGGTACGCGCACATCGATCATGGATTCCTGGCCCCCTCTTGACCTCATCTATACATGAGGTTTTATAAAGAGTGTCGGCTTGCCTTTGCAAGCCTTCATTCGCTGGGGCGGGTGAGTTCTCGAAGTGGAGCCAACATGGACAAGCGTCACATCCCATCTGATCAACCCTCACACAACAGATCGAACCCATGGGCATCTGGAGATAACGCGCCCTCAACTACAGGCTGGGGAGCACTGCTCTCTGGTACAAATGGCGTGCGTTCGCTTGCGCTCGCAGGCGGCGTCGTCCTGCATGCGGTCAATGTTTATATTTCCACGACAATTCTGCCATCTGTCGTAAGGGACATCGGCGGTATCGACTACTACGCCTGGAATACCACACTGTTCGTTGCAGCCTCGATTCTCGGCTCGGCGTTGTCGGCGCGATTACTCATTCGCGCGGGGCCACGCGGCGCTTACGTCAGCGCAACCCTGGTATTTGCAATTGGTACGCTCATCTGCGCATTCGCCCCCTCAATGCCTGTCATGCTTGCCGGACGACTGATTCAGGGGCTAGGCGGCGGATTTCTGTTCGCGCTGTCCTATGCCATGATCAGGCTGGTCTTCAATGAAAGCCTATGGCCGCGCGCAATGGCCTTGGTCTCCGGAATGTGGGGAGTGGCAACGCTCGTTGGCCCTGCCGTAGGCGGGGTCTTCGCGGAACTCGGTATATGGCGGGCTGCGTTTTGGTCGCTGATTCCAGTCGCACTACTGTTCGCCCTGCTCGCTGTGGCCGTACTGCCCAAACGCAGCACACAGAGCACTGCCCCCTCCCCGCTTCCTCTCACCCAACTGGTCCTTCTGACATCGGCTGTTCTCGTCGTGTCGGCTGGCAGCGTCTCGGCAACCTTCCTCTGGAACATGGTCGGTCTGGCGGCGGCCGTCATCCTGACAGCCTTGTTGGTCACAACGGAAAGCCGCGCCCGACACAGGCTGCTGCCACAAGATGCATTGCGCATCACATCAGCCTTGGGGGCGCTTTATGCAACTATGTCGTTGCTGGCGATAGCCGTTACCAGTGGCGAAATATTTGTGCCGTTATTCCTTCAGGTTCTCCACCACCAGTCACCGCTCGCCGCTGGCTATCTTGCAGCGCTGATGGCGGCCGGGTGGACCCTGGGTTCACTGGCAAGCGCCGCCGTGAGCGGTAGAAACATCCGGCGCGCGATCCTCGCTGGCCCAATCCTTGGATTAGCGGGCATGGTTGCGCTTGCCGTTTTGATGCGAACTGAAACTGAAGGTGGCTGGCAGGCACTTACCCCTATCTGCCTTGCATTGGTCGCAATCGGGCTGGGCGTAGGGCTGGCTTGGCCGCATCTGCTGACCCGCGTCTTTCAGGTGTCTACGGCGGGGGAACAGGACCTGGCAGCCGCTTCGATCACAACCGTGCAGCTGTTCGCTACAGCGCTCGGTGCGGCGCTGGCGGGAATGGTGGCAAACCTCGCTGGCCTGACTGATCCCGGAGGCGTCGGCGGCGTATCAAGAGCAGCAACCTGGCTTTTTGGAGTGTTCGCACTCGCACCGGTTCTTGGTGTTTTTACGGCCTTGCGTGTAGTGCGGCATCGGCTGAATCGCCCCAAGTTTTAGGAGCTCGCTAAGTGCTCAAATGCACGGTCGTCTATAGAGGCAGACGACCGTGTGCTACGGGGCGAAAGCGGCCTGTTACGGCTTCACAGTTTCGGCCAGGAACGGTCAAGGATAGACGTTCCATCTGTATGTAAAAAGGCCGGTAGCCCAGTGGATCTAGCCACTCAACTTGGCCCAGAACTCTTCTGCAGAAGGGCAAATAGCCGCTGTAGGGCGGGTTAGATGAATCTCTAAAGGAATATCCCAGCTTTCGTCGAGCGCCCTGACAAGGCGCCCATCAGCCATTTCCTGTTCTGTCAGGCTTTTGGGCAACCAGGCGACGCCTTTGCTCTCCAATGCCATTGACATCAAAACGGCGGCAAGGTGACTGCTGAAAAGAGGTTTAAGATGAAGATAATCTTCTTTGCCGTGGAGTCGGTGAGCGACGATTCGGCCTAACCCCGACTCGTGGGTATAGGCCAGGTAAGGCAGTGTTTCAGGAGAAGTACCAAAATTGGCAGAGGCGCTCGCCAGTGGCACGAGTACATCCCCTCCGACCTTCTTTCCAATGAACTGATCAGGTGCTAGCAAGGGTGGGACGTCGGGGTGGCGATGGCAAAGCAGGAATTGAACCTGACCGTGGATTAGCATCTGCTCGCAAACAGCCATGCTGTCTGAATATAGACGTACCGAATCTATCGGCGCGCCATTTTCTGCACCTCTCAACCATCGTGGGAAGAAGGTGAATGACAAGGAGTGTGTGGCTGCAAATTGCAGTGTTTTGGCGGCTACCCCAGCCACCTCCTGTGCCTCGGAACGCATCAGGTACAAACCTCTAGCAGCCTCTTGGGCACTAGACAAAATCTGTCTTCCTGCCTCGGTTAAGGTCGCGCCTTGGGGCGTGCGAACAAACAACTCGACGCCCATCCAGTTCTCCAGGGAACGGACTCTACGACTGAAAGCAGGCTGAGTAACGTGGCGAGCTTCAGCCGCCCGAACAAAGCTGCCGTACTCCGCAAGCGCTGAAAAATCCTCTAACCAAACGAGTTCCAAGGGCAATGCCTCCTGTGCATAGGGCGCGGCATTAATAGCATTGGGCGGGGATCATCGCAAAGCATAACGTGGGGTCACAAACAACAAGAGGAACCCGCCATGCGTATCGTAGACATCCGTGAAAAAACTGTCTCTATTGCTTCCCCAATTGCTAACGCCTATATCGACTTCTCCAAAATGACCTGCTCGGTCGTCGCTGTCATCACGGACGTAATTCGCGATGGTAAACCCGTCATCGGCTACGGTTTCAACTCCAACGGTCGCTATGGCCAGGGTGCTCTGATGCGTGATCGTTTCCTGGCGCGTATCACGGAGGCTGATCCGGACACCCTTGTCGACCATGAAAACAACAACCTGGATCCGTTCGCCATCTGGAAAGCCCTGATGACCAACGAGAAGCCAGGCGGCCACGGCGAGCGATCGGTCGCAGTTGGCACCATCGACATGGCTGTATGGGATGCAGTGGCCAAGATTGAAGGCAAACCTCTGTATCGCCTACTGGCTGACCGTTACCGTAACGGCGTGGCAGATGACAAGGTCTGGGTCTATGCAGCCGGTGGCTATTACTACCCCGGCAAAGACCAGACTAAACTCAAGGCAGAAATGCAAAGCTACCTGGATCGCGGCTACGACGTCGTCAAAATGAAGATCGGTGCAGTGCCGCTGGACGAGGATATCCGTCGCATCGAAGCTGTACTTGAGGTGGTAGGCGATGGTCGCCGGTTGGCAGTCGATGCTAATGGGCGCTTCGATCTTCAGACTGGTATTGCTTACGCTGAGGCGATCAAACAGTACAACCTGTTCTGGTACGAGGAGATTGGCGACCCTCTGGATTACGCACTCCAGGCTGAGCTGGCCAATCACTATGAATTACCCATGGCTACCGGTGAAAACCTGTTCTCCCACCAGGATGCTCGTAACCTGCTGCGCCACGGAGGTATGCGCCCTGATCGCGACTTCCTCCAATTCGACTGTGCCCTGTCCTACGGGTTAGTAGAGTACATGCGCACCCTCAAGGTGATGGAAGAAATGGGCTGGTCTTCCCGACGCGTAGTTCCGCATGGCGGCCACCAGATGTCCCTGAACATCGCAGCAGGCCTGCACCTGGGCGGCAACGAATCCTACCCGGACGTGTTCCAGCCTTTCGGCGGTTTCGCTGACGGCATCCGCGTCGAAAATGGCTACGTCGGTCTGCCGGATATTCCAGGTGTTGGCTTCGAAGCCAAGTCCGCCTTGTACGCAGTAATGCGTGAGTTAGGCGAAGGCTAATCGCCCTCAATCTGCGGTCTCTTGTAAAGAGGCCGCAGAATCCGGCGTCCCCCACTGACGCCAAGCCACACGCCCATCACAAAAATAAAATGAGGTGCTTACGTGGAAATTTCCAAGTCACACTGGTATAGCCAGCTGTATGTGCAAGTGCTGATCGGCATTGTGATCGGTGCCGCCATCGGTTACTTCATGCCTGATATTGGAGCCAAGCTCCAACCGTTTGCCGATGGTTTCATCAAACTCATCAAAATGCTGTTGGCGCCTATTATTTTCGGTACGGTGGTCGTCGGTATCGCGAAAATGGGCAGTATCAAGGAAGTTGGACGGATTGGTGTGAAAGCGCTGATCTACTTCGAGATTCTTTCAACCATCGCCCTCGTCGTCGGCCTTATTGTGGTCAACATCGTGAAGCCTGGTGCAGGTATGAACATCAATGCTAGCGCGCTTGATGGAAGTGCAGTCAGTAAATACAGCCAAGCTGCCAGTGAGCAAGGTGGCACCATTGATTTCTTCCTCAATATCATCCCGCATACATTCATCGGCGCCTTCTCGAATGGTGTAATGCTTCAGGTTATCCTGCTTTCAGTACTAATGGGTGTTGCTCTGGTTCAAATGGGCGAAACCAGCAAACCGCTAATCAACACCATTGATCTGTTCCTGCAAGGTCTGTTCAAGATCGTTGCAATGGTCATGCGCTTGGCGCCAATTGGTGCTGGTGCCGGTATGGCGTTCACTATCGGCAAGTACGGGATTGGTACCTTGCTGTCACTCGGCCAGTTGCTGGTCGCGCTCTACATCACAACCTTGATTTTCATCGTGGTGGTGCTGGGTACTGTTGCCAGATGGTCAGGCATGCCGCTCATGCAATTTCTTCGTTATTTCAAAGATGAAATTCTCATCACGCTTGGCACCTGCTCAACCGAAGCCGTACTGCCGCGCATGATGGTGAAGCTTGAAAAGCTTGGCTGCAAAAAATCAGTAGTGGGCATGGTGTTGCCAACGGGGTACACCTTTAATGCAGACGGCACCTGCATCTATCTCACCATGGCCGCCATCTTTATCGCCCAAGCGACCAATACGCCACTGACGTTTGTGGATCAGATGATTTTGCTCGGTGTATTCCTGCTGACATCAAAAGGCTCGGCTGGCGTTGCGGGTGCAGGGTTTGTGACGCTGGCTGCAACACTCACAACCATCCATTCAATCCCTCTCGTAGGCCTTGTTTTGCTCTTGGGCATTGACCGGTTCCTGAACGAAGCGAGGGCCGTAACCAACCTGATCGGTAACGGCATCGGCACCATCGCCATTGCCAAGTGGGATAACTCGTTTGATGTCGAGGCCTGCGAGCGTGAAATCGCCGCAATGAAACACGAAAAGGCGCAAAGGAAGATGTTACTGGCGCAAAAATAATCCGTCACACGCTCCGGTCATTCCGCGTCAGGAACGGTTATGACCGGTTCCGATTTTTAAGGTTGCGCGTTTCTCTTTAAGCTTTCGGGGCTGCCAGCGCACAGACCATCCATCACCAAGGTCATCAATCTGGCGAGACGCGAGCGCCAGTCGCTCTGGGAGTCCATTTGCCATATTCCAGCAATGGCGAGAAAAAAGTCGTCGTTAGTAATCCCGCTACGAATCGTTCCGGCTTTCTCATTTGCCCTCAAAAGCGACTCGGCAGCTGCTTGAACTGGTGCGTATCCTGACTTCCCCGGGAACTCGTAAATAGACGCAGCTTGTTGTATTGCGGTAGCAAGTCCTGCTTTTGTCATTGCATATTCAGCGAGGCAGTCCATCCATTCTCGGAGGGCCTCCTTAGGTGGTTTTATCGCCAGGAGCTGTTCCGCTAACGAGGCTACCTGCTGCATCTCGAATTGATAAACCTCGAATACCAGCTTCTCTCTGGTGGCGAAGTGCCGATAGAACGTGCCCTGCCCCACCCCTGCCTTCTTCGCAATCGTGCTCAACGGAACCGCAGGATCACGAGTCAGCTCCACCACCGCGACCTCCAGAATCCGTTCACGGTTTTTCTTGGCGTCAGAACGCATCACCAAATCGTCAGTCATGAGCAAAATTTTCCTTGAGCGCATTGCTAAACGGACAATTGTCCGATACATTTTTCTCAAGCGGACACCTGTCCACTTAAGCATCGTTTCTGGAGTTTACTATGAACAGCACTGGCAATACGATTCTGGTCACTGGCGGCACCTCGGGTATCGGCCTTGGTCTGGCGCTTAGGCTTCACAAGGCAGGCAACAAAGTCATCATCGCGGGACGTCGCAAAGCTCTGCTCGACAAGATCACGTCGCAGCACCCAGGTATTGAATCAGTATTGCTCGACGTTTCCGATCCACAATCCATCCAGCGCAGCAGCGAAACGCTTGCGATCAGCCATCCGAATCTAAACGTTCTTATAAACAACGCTGGAATCATGCACTGGGAGGATCTGACTGATCCGCAAAGCCTAAGCACAGCCGAAGATATCGTGACAACGAACTTACTGGGCACGATCCGCATGGTGTATGCATTTACTCCCCACCTGCTCACGCAGTCCAGTGCAACGATTGTGAATGTAAGCTCGGCTTTGGCATTCGTACCGCTGCCTGCAACACCGACCTACAGCGCAACCAAAGCGGCAGTTCACTCGTTCACTCAAAGCCTTCGAGTTCAGCTGGAAGCCTCATCAGTCGAGGTTATCGAGCTTGCGCCACCGGGTGTGCGTACCACTTTGCTTGGGCAGGAAAACGACGAGCACGCAATGCCGTTGGAGGCGTTTTTGGATGAAATCTTCGAGCTGCTCGAGATCTCTCCGACCCCACGCGAACTGATCGTCGAACGTGCCAAGCCATTACGGTTTGCTGAAGCGAGTGGCTCACATGATGAAGTGTTGAAAATGCTTGCGGGATACAAACCACCGGCAGAGTGACGGTAAGCTTCGGCGCACGCGCTGTTACCAAGGAAGAGGCTGCCGAGGAACAAGCCCCAAGCAGCCGCTGTATGCTCCAGAAAACGCGGCTCTGTCACTACTGAAAGTTGCTGCATGACTGCTAGGGTGCGCCTTACCCACACCGACTGGATTCAGCCATGCAGCTTAACCTCTACCAAATCGACGCATTCACCTCCACGGTATTCTCGGGCAGCCCGGCAGCCGTGGTTCCTCTTGAAGCCTGGCTACCTGTCGAGGTCATGCAGTCGATTGCCATTGAAAATTCGCTGCCGGAAACTGCGTTCTATGTGCTTAACCAGAGCGGACAATACGAAATCCGCTGGTTCTCGCCATTCACTGAGATCGACTTCTGCGGCCACGCCACGCTGGCAAGCGCTTTTGTGCTGTTCAATCAGCCCGGTGCCAGCAAGTCCATCACGTTCTGGGCCAAGGCAGTTGGAGAAATTCCGGTCACCCAGTTACCTGGCGGCGAGATAGAGTTGAATTTCCCCGAACTCGCTCCCCGCCCGCTGGTTGATGTGCCTGCCCAGTTGCTCGAAGGTCTTTCGATCACACCCAACGAATATTGGGTCAGCCGCCAAGCCTACTTTGCGATTTATACCGATCAACAGCAGGTCGAGAGCGTGGTGCCGCGACTCGATAAGCTGAAAGAGCTGGGCCCGCGGGATGTGGTCGTCACTG
Organism: Pseudomonas fragi; assembly: GCF_025426255.1. Taxonomy (GTDB): domain Bacteria; phylum Pseudomonadota; class Gammaproteobacteria; order Pseudomonadales; family Pseudomonadaceae; genus Aquipseudomonas; species Aquipseudomonas kulmbachensis. Next base: position 2,996,213 of record NZ_CP104861.1, read on the forward strand.
CGCCCGGTCAACAGTACGATTTTGTCTCGCGCTACTTCTGGCCAGCCAACGGTGGCGATGAGGATCCTGTCACCGGATCCATTCATGCAGGGTTGGCTCCGTTCTGGGCAAAACGCTTGAACAAGTCGCGGTTGTTAGCGTTGCAGGCCTCCCGTCGGCGCGGTGTGCTGGACTGCCGGGTTGATGACGGCCGGGTATTTGTCTCAGGGCGGGCGGTGCAATATCTGGAAGGGATTATTAACCTGTAAGCGCCAGGTGAAGGCGCAATGAAATGCTGCCCCCCGGCGCCACGGATTCCATTCCAGGCGAGTGTCGGGGGTCAGATTTCTGCAACCATCAAATCCAGATTCTGCACCGCGGCGCCAGCAGCGCCCTTCCCCAAATTGTCAAATATGGCAGCCAGCAAGACTTGCCCCGTCTGTTCATTTGCACACACCACCAACTGCAGATCATCAGTCCCGTTAAGCGCCTGAGGATCAAGGTGCGTCAGTTGTTTAGCCTCCTGCAGCGACATCACCTGTACATGGGCTGCATCCAGATAGTGCCGCACAAGACACTCATGCAGCTGCGCCGCATCCACCCCCGGCGCCAGTAACCGAAGTTGCACCGGTATGGTCAGCACGATCCCCTGCCGAAAAGCGCCATAGGCCGGTACGAACATTGGGGGCTGGCTCAGGCCGCTTTGCTGCTGGATCTCCGGTACATGCTTGTGCTCAAGCCCCAGGCCATACACCTGAAATGCCGGGGGCGGCGACGCGCCTTCGCCTTCATATTCCTGCACGCCGACGCGGCCTTTTCCCGAATAGCCCGACACGGCATAAATGTTTGCCGGGTAGTCTCTTGGCAACAACCCGGCCTCCAGTAACGGACGCAGCAGCCCTATCGCCCCGGTAGGGTAGCAACCGGGATTACTGACCCGCCGGGCTGTGGCAATGCGCTGCGCCTGCTGCGGGTTCATTTGCGCGAAACCATAGGTCCAGTCCGGATGGGTACGGTGTGCCGAACTCGCATCGATCACCCGTACTGCGGGGTTTTCGATACTCGCCACCGCGTCGCGTGCGGCCTGGTCGGGCAAGCATAAAATCGCGATATCGCAGGCATTGATGATCTCGGCTCGGCGTTGTGGATCCTTGCGATGTTCAGCGCTGAGCGTGACAAGCTGCAGATCGGTCCGGTGGCGTAGCCGCTGATGGATTTGCAACCCGGTGGTGCCTTGGTCGCCGTCGATGAATACAAGTGGACTTGCCATGGAATGCTCTCGGACTCAGGAAATGAGGAGCCCCAATCATCAGTCGGGAGTTAAGATAGGAAAAGTTGAATTTATAAACGATGAGATTCAGTTTTTCTGAACAAGGAGCGCTCCATGCGTGAAATCAGCCTCGACCGTCTGCGCACGCTGGTTGCTATCGCCGATCTGGGCTCATTTGCCGAGGCGGCCCGCGTGCTGAATCTCTCGCCGCCCACGGTCAGTTTGCATATCGCCGACCTGGAGTCGCGGGTGGGCGGCAAGCTGTTGTCACGCACCCGTGGCCGCGTTCAGCCTTCGGCAATCGGTGAAACACTGGTGGAGCGCGCGCGACGTCTGCTGGCGGATGCGGAGCAAGCGCTGGAGGACGTGCAGCGTCAGGTGCAGGGCCTTTCAGGGCGTGTGCGGCTGGGCGCCTCCACCGGTGCCATCGCCCAGTTGATGCCGCAAGCGTTGGAGATCTTGAGCCAGCGCCACCCTGCAATCGATGTGCAGGTTGCAGTGCTGACGTCGCAGGAAACGTTGAAAAAACTTGCCGAGGGCTCTTTGGAAATAGGTCTGGTCGCGCTGCCTCAGACTCCCGTCAGGCAATTACGGATCAAGCCATGGCGACGGGACCCGGTCATGGCTTTCTTGCCCGCTCGCTGGGAATGTCCGCAGGTTGTCAGCCCCGACTGGCTGGCTGCTCAGCCATTAATTCTGAATGACAACACGACCCGGCTTTCGCGCTTGACCACAGAGTGGTTTGCCAGTGATGGACGCCAGCCAACCCCGCGTATCCAGCTGAACTACAACGATGCGATCAAAAGCCTGGTGGCAGCCGGTTATGGCGCGACCCTGTTGCCGTATGAGGCCTCAACACCCTTGCCTGATACCAGAATCGCCATGCGGCCTTTACATCCCTTGCTATGGCGGCAGCTGGGAATAGCTCACCGCGAAGGCGACATCGAACGATCTACGCAATATGTACTGGATGTGTTGTGGGGGTTGAGTGCGCAGTAGCCGACAAGGATCACAAAAGGCGCGTCAGAGCGCTACTTGCAGCGCTGTATTCACTCGCCAGGAAACAACCTCTCAATAGCTGCCCAATGACTTCAGGGGCAGCAGCGGCTTGTACTCGCACTTCTCGCGCACAAAAGCGGTTGGCACTATCACCCTGCTTTCAAAGAAAGTGGCAAAGTCGAAGTCCTCCAGGCGGTATGGCGCCACCAGCACGGACTCCTGACCGGCACCGAGAAAAACCACAGGACGCTCGGGATCGACATTCGCGCACTCATGTCTTTGGTTGAAATCCAGCGCCTGCGCGATCAGATAGACCTTCTCCGGAATACGCGTATCGCTCAACTGATCGCTGGGCCAGCTCCAACCGAAAAACAGAATCACACCCGCCACCGCACTGCACAGCACAGAGAACCACGGGACATCCCCGGTCGCTTTGCCCTTGACCCAATTGCTGATGAACAAGATATGCAGCGCCAGAATCAGCGCCGCGATGCTCAGCACAAAAGGCACCAGCAGTTTGAACAGCACCAGGCCTGTGGTCAGGACCAGGGTGATGGGCAAGGCGGAGGCGTCCACATGGAACACGCCATTGATGTGCCCCGCTGCTCTGCCGCGCGCATAGAACAACGCCCCGGAAAGGATCAGCGACAACAATAACTTGGTGACGGCGAAGCTCCACAAGGACTTCACCACTGACGTGCGCTCGACCAACACGCCGACGAAAATCAGACACAAGCTCACCCCCCACAGCCGAAATGCCAGGGTATGTTCGCGCACCCACTCCATGTCACTGGCGGCAGATCGCACAATGGCCAGCAGGACGCCGATGACGCCAATCACCACCATGGCACGGAGCAAATCTTGGCGCTGCTTTTCCTGCTGGTGGCGGTGCTCGATCAACCATTCGGACAATCTGCGCTGGATATCCCGTACGTAGTACTTCAACGACCTCGGGGAGTGGAGCCGCTCAGCTCGTGATGGATACGTTCGAGCCTCTGCTCAATTTCTTTGGTCATCTGTCTTTCCAACTCCTGTCGGGGATAGTTCAGTTTGCTCGCCTGGGCCGGTCTTTCCGGGAAAGCGTCGAGGCACAGGCCACACGTGGACATTGAAATGGAGCGGTGAGCGAACGCCCCCGGTCACTACTTACGCCTCACATAGTGACACTCAGCACCCATCCCGCGATTCCGCTCCCAATGACGACCAGCCACGGCGCAACCTTCCAGAACATCAGCGCAACCAGGGCCAGCACGGCCAGACCGAAATCCTGCGGCTGCAAAATGGCACTCGTCCATACTGGATGGTAAAGCGCAGCCAACAGCAGACCAACCACCGCGGCATTGACCCCGGCCAGCGCGGCCTGAGTTCGTACGCTACGGCGTAATTGTTCCCAAAACGGCAAGGCGCCCAGAGTAATCAAAAAGGACGGCGCATAGATCGCCAAGAGGCAGATTATCCCCCCTGCCCATCCTGATGGAGGGACATTCATCGACGTGCCGAGGAATGCGGCGAACGTGAACAGGGGGCCAGGTATGGCTTGCGCGGCGCCATATCCTGCCAGGAACACGTCATTACTGACCCAGCCGGAGGGCACCACTTCGGCCTGCAACAGTGGCAGCACCACGTGCCCGCCACCGAAGACCAGTGAGCCGGAGCGGTAGAAGGCATCCACCAGTGCCACGGCTTGACTGGGCCACAGTTGGGTCAATAGCGGCAGCCCCACCAGCAATGCCAGGAATAAAGACAGGTAAATCCCCCCGGCCCGGCGGCTGATGGAGATCGGCAATGGATCGTGCTCGGCACACTGCCCGGGTTTGAACAGCAGCAGGCCTGCAAGCCCGGCAGCAACAATCACGCTGACCTGCCCCCCTGCAGACGGCTCAAGCAAGGCGACGCAGGTAGCAATCGCCATCAGGGTGACTCGCGTCACGTCTGTGCACAGATGCCGCGCCATCCCCCAAACGGCTTGAGCAACCACCGCGACAGCGACCACTTTGAGGCCATGCAGGACGCCGGGAGAGATGGCTGAGCCATATCGGGAGATGCCCAGCGCAAACAGGATCAGCGCAATGGCCGAAGGTAGCGTAAAACCAGCCCAGGCCGCGAAAGCCCCTCCGTATCCTGCGCGTGACACCCCCAGAGCGATGCCAACCTGACTGCTTGCCGGGCCAGGTAATAATTGGCAGAGCGCGACCAGGTCCGCATAGGTGCGCTCGGTCAGCCAACGCCGTCGTGTGACAAACTCATCGCGAAAGTAGCCCAAGTGCGCAATAGGGCCACCGAACGAGGTCAACCCAAGGCGCATGAAGATGAAAAAAACTGACCAGGCGCTGCTGCGTTTATCGACATAAGAGTTGGCCATGCATGTGCCTACCTGGTTAGAACAAGACCGGTAAATTAATCGAATTTCGCCTATCTAAAACGGCCCCTCTCGAGGAGTTTGTTTTGATCACATCGCGGCGCTATACACCTTCGAAATGGCACACCTTCCGATCCTGGTTCGAAGGTACACCCTCAAATTTGGCCTTTCATAACAGGGCCCTGACTGGCCGCTTCCGACCAATCGTGGAAATTGTCGACCCAAAACAGACACGCCCTCCTCTCACGATCCACGCCTGCGCAGGTCGATTTTTCCGGCTTTTCTTTTGAGATTTCCCGTCGCTATAGCGCTCAGCATTTTCTGAAATTTTGAGCATTCAATGTGATGTGCCGCAGGGCAAGACGCTACTCGACGAAGCTCATCGCGCACGGCGCCAAGTCGCTCGATGGTACGGTCCAGTTCGTCAGCCTTTTCGTTAAGCCGCTGGCGATCGATATCAGGCTGGCCCTGCGCATCCTGCATGGCAACGAGATCGTCCAGTGAAAACTCTGCCGACTGCCCGAGCGCGATCAAGGACAATCGCTGGAGTACATCGCCATGAAACACGCGACTCAGGCCCCGACGCCCTATCGAACGGATAAGACCTTTCTCTTCGTAGTAGCGCAGCGTTGAAGCCGGTAGACCGGAACGTCGTGCCACCTCACCAATATCCAGCTCTTTCATGCTTGACCTCAAGTCGACTTGAACCTGCAGACTACTCGGATCAAACCTCCAAAACAGGTTCAAGGCAAGGAGCAATACCATGGAAATAACCGAGACAGCACTGCGTATTCTGTTTGTCGGAATTGGGGCCACGCTGATCATGGACCTATCGGCTTTTGTTCAAGCACGAGTATTTGGCCTGACGTCGCCTAACTATGGGCTGGTCGGTCGTTGGCTTGGCCACATGCTGCAAGGGCAGTTTCGTCACTCCACGATCATGACGGCGGCTCCTGTCAGGAATGAGCGCCTGCTGGGGTGGGTATTTCATTACGTCACCGGCATAGTCTTCGCAATGGTGCTGATCGGTGCGAAAGGACTTGCCTGGCTCTGCAACCCCACACTGGTGCCTGCGCTGGTGATGGGGTTGGTCACTGTGATTGCGCCTTTCTTCATCATGCAGCCCGCGTTCGGTTTCGGCATTGCTGCGTCGAAGACAGCGGCACCAAGCGTCGCAAGGCGCAGAAGCATTACTGCACATCTGATTTTCGGACTAGGCCTTTTTGTTGCTGGATGGCTGTTGATGCTGATCTTTCCGGCATCGTTATGCCTAAGTTGAGTGCCTTTGGGCAGCGCTGGTGCTTAGGGTAAGAGCGTAAGTTCTGAGTGTCTGTTTGTAGCCGATTGCTGCACGGGGTAAAAGGCGGGGGCATTGAATGTGAGTCAAGGGCTACTTCTGGCCGAACGCGGCCCGCCACGAGGGGCTGCTTTCACCCTAGTAAGAGACCGATAGACTTCTATGCGCAAGAACACAAAATTGTGAAATTCAGCAAACAACACTGTGCAATAACAGCGAGCTCCAGGAAGCGGAACTCCAATGTAAAGGCAGTCAGATGGACAGCAAGCGCTGTTGAGTTCCGGGGGAGAGTCAACTTCACTTTGAATCGCCAATAACGGCCTAAAACGAAGTAATGGGTGTGTCGACTCAAAAGACTAATCACCCTAAAAAATCACAACCTCATATCATTGGTTTTGTTTTACCTCGTAATGCAGGAACAGCACTCCCGAGTCAAACAATTTACTTTTCACCAGCGTGAGTGCAGTTCTGTCCTTAATATTTTTGAATAAAGGAATACCCTGCCCCAACAGAATCGGATTGATGAATAGCCAGTACTCGTCGATGAGGTTTTCCGCCATTAGCGCGTGTGTGGCGCCGGGACTGCCAAACACTAAAATATCGCTGCCTGCGCTATGCTTAAGCTTGCTGATTTCATCGCTTAAATGGCTGCTGATGATTTTAGTATCAGGATTATTCTTTTCCAGCAGGGTTTTCGACAACACAATTTTTCGGGCGGTTTTATACCATCGCGAATGCGCCTGGTCATGCGTACTGGCGTTGGGCTGCTCGGTAGCGGTTGGCCAATAGGACTCCATCATCTGATAGGTGACGCGCCCGTATAACGCGGTGTCGGTCTGCTGAATCCGCTGGTCCACATATCCAAACAAATCGTCGCTCAGACTGATCCAGCCCAAGCTAGCCATGCCTTCATCGGTGGAGGCAACAAAACCATCCAGTGACACATGCATAAACGAAACAATTTTCCGCATGACTATCTCCTTGATTTTATTTTGATTACATAGTCGTTAAGTCCCGCCAGTGCTTGGTTTCTGCCTTCATTTCCACCCTTCCTCTCCCCACCATGTTGCGTGGTTACGCAGTAGAACATCAGCCGAACGCCATTCTTAAACCGCCTTCCGTAAAGGAGACAGTCCCGACTGTCTCTTCTGGCCGATAGCAGCCCTTCTTGACAGAGGGCTATCAACCCAAAACGATCATCTGGCGAGGTATTGAACGGGTGCCGGAAATGCGCTCATTGCTTAAGCATAGAGCTATTACATTAGTCCAAGTGTTGAGACTCCTTGACGATAAAGTCGATGAAAGCGCGCGTTTTCGCTGGCAAATGCAACCGCGATGTATAAACGAGATTGATGGCTAACCCAGGCAACTCCCAGTCGGTCAGAACCGGGATCAGTCGACCCGAGACTATATCGTCGTGTATCACATATGTCGGTTGAGCAAGAATACCTGACCCTTGCAGCGCAACGGCTCGCAAGAGCTGACCATCGTTGGACTCGAACGAGGCTGATGTTGAAATCCTTATGGACTGGTCTTCGCGCTGGAAAACCATTTCATAAGGGTCGGTGGCGTAGGTGTAGAGCAAGAGTTGATGGTCAATCAACTCCTGAGGATGTCCCGGACAACCGTGGCGTTGCAAATAATCAGGCGACGCGGCTAGCGTGCGGCGTGTCTCAGTCAAACGCCTAACCACAAGGCTGGTGTCAGGCTCACTTTCACGCGTGCGCAGCGCGACATCAATGTTGTCGTCAATGATGTCGCAATAACGGTTTTCAGCAACGACGTCCAAGCGAACATCGGGGTACAGCTGTTTGAACTTCGGCAGCAGGGGCAATATGTACTGCAGGCATAGAGATAAAGAGGCAGTGACACGCAACACACCCGTTGGATGGCTTTTGGTCGCAGAGACGGCGTCGGTGGCCCCTTGCATGGCCAGCAGAGCGGCTTTGGAATTGTTGTAGAAGTCCTTCCCTACCTCGGTAACAAACAATCGACGGGTACTGCGCTCAACCAGCCTGGCCCCCAGGCGATCCTCCAGCGCAGCCAGGTGACGGCTTGCAGCGGCATTGGACAAGCCCAGCGCCTCAGCTGCTTTGTTCAAGCTGCCCAGTTCAGTGACCTTTACAAACAACTCATACTCTGTCCAGCGATCCATCAGCATTGTTCCGGTGGGTGGAAATGTGATTTCCAGTTAAAGACTTTTTCAAAGTAATTGCTACCGCTAATCTAGATATACCCCCTGCAGCAAAGATTATCTACGCTGAGGAAAACACGACGGAGATTCAATTGAGTCATAATCTAGAGACCGTAAAACAATATTTTAAATTCTGTGTTGATGGAAAAGATGTGGATCGCGCGGAGGAATTCTTCGCGGATGATGTCGTAGTTCACCGGCCGGACTGCAGCGCGCCTATCGTGGGTGTAAAACGTTTTAAAGAAGCATTAAAGCTTAATGTAACTGATCGATATGAGTCTATTCATACGACCTTTCAGAAAGAAATAGTGGTCGACGACGTTGTGGTAGTGGCATTAATGCATCAGGCCAAAGGATCCAATACCTGGCACGGGTTTGATGTCACAGGAAAAGATCTCGCATGGACGGCATTAACTTATTTTCGATTCAATGCCGAGGGAAAGATCATTGAGGAAATTGTTGAGCGAAATGAGTTATTCATGGCGAAACAGCTCGGCATTATTGAATACGACTAAGTAAATCACAGCGCCTGGTTTGCTCGCCTGGAAACCGGGTAATACTTAAGCTGTTTATATTCTACAGATTGAATTGCCAAGGCAACTTGTTCGTCGTCGTATATAAGCTCAAGTCATGGGTTTAACCGGCTTGCCTCTTGGCAAAAACGATCTGGCAAACCCAAAGGTGACCCAGGCCCTTTCAGGCCAAGTTCGATCTGCTGGCAGATACCTGGGATCACCCGAGCTTTCGAAAAGATTTGCAAGATCGCTCCAGGGACATTGCCGCCATCGACGAAAACCGCCTTCGCGCCGAAAACCATCAGGCCGTGACCGGTGCTTGTGTCCTGAAGGGAGGCAGGGCCAGGCGCTCACCTACCTTGCCCTGTTGCAATGGCTCCCGATCACGGCGGAAAAACAGAGCCACACATTAGTTGTATACAATAACTTTAAGTTCTGGTTACATTATTCCGCGCCTACGACCCCGGTAATCGCCGGGGCGTATTGCGACGGTCAAAAAACCATGCAACATCCACAGCCGCTCCAACCCATCGAACGTCATCCACGGATGTCGTTCAACGACCTCTACTATGCTTGCTTGAGCCATCGTTCAAGCAACACATTCGTCTTCCTGCCGTTCGCCGACCACACCTACGGGAACCTCCTGGAACCCACTGCGGGTCAATGTCTGCTGAAGTCTGAGCCTGACAGCAACACGTTGCATCCGGGCAGTACCTGCCTGCAAGGGCTTCGCTGATGCCGAAAACAGGTGTATGCCCAGAATCAACTTGTATCCAAGATCCATACGGAAGAGGAGCACCCATGCCCAAAACTTTACTGGTAAAAAACGCCGAGCTTTTGGTGACAATGGATGGTGAGCGCCGGGAAATCAGGCGCGGTGGTCTGTTCATCGAGGGCAACCTGATCAAGCAGGTCGGCCCTACCGAAACACTGCCCCAACATGCTGATGTGATTCTGGACATGGCCGGGAAAGTAGTAATTCCAGGCCTGGTCAATACCCACCACCACATGTACCAGAGCCTCACCCGCGTAGTGCCGGCGGCTCAGGACGGTGAGCTGTTCAATTGGCTGACCAACCTGTATCCAATCTGGGCCCGGCTGACGCCCGAAATGATCGCGGTATCGACTCAAACGGCGATGGCCGAGCTGATTCTCTCAGGCTGCACCACCTCCAGTGACCACCTCTATATTTACCCCAATGGCTGCAAGCTTGATGACAGCATCCATGCCGCCGCAGAGATTGGCATGCGCTTTCACGCTGCACGCGGCAGCATGAGTGTGGGCCGCAGCCTAGGCGGTCTACCACCCGACTCCGTGGTGGAGAAAGAGAGTTACATCCTCAAGGATTCCCAGCGCCTGATCGAAGAGTTCCATGATGCCAGCCATGGCTCAATGCTGCGCATGGTCGTGGCGCCCTGCTCGCCCTTTTCCGTGAGCCGTGACCTGATGCGCGAATCAGCAGTTCTTGCGCGCCAGTACGGTGTGTCATTGCACACGCACCTTGCAGAAAACGTCAGCGACATCGCCTACAGCCGCGAGAAGTTCGGCATGACCCCTGCCGAATACGTCGAAGACCTGGGCTGGGTCGGCCACGATGTATGGCACGCCCATTGTGTGCAACTCGACCAGCACGGTATTGAGCTGTTCGCGCGCACCGGGACCGGAGTTGCCCACTGCCCGTGCTCGAACATGCGTCTGGGCTCAGGGATCGCTCCGATCCGCAAGATGCGCGACCAGGGTGTCCCGGTGGGCCTGGGTGTGGACGGTTCGGCTTCCAACGATGGCGCCAGCATGATCGGCGAGGTACGCCAGGCGCTGCTGTTGCAGCGTGTCGGTTTTGGCCCCGATGCGATGTCTGCTCGTGAAGCACTGGAAATCGCAACACTGGGCGGCGCCAAGGTGCTCAACCGCAATGATATTGGCGCCCTCGCCCCCGGCATGGTGGCGGACTTCGTCGCCTTCGACCTTGGACATCTGGCCTATGCCGGCGCCCTTCACGACCCGCTGGCCGCCTTGGTGTTTTGCACCCCGACCCACGTCGACACCAGCGTGATCAACGGCCGTGTGGTGGTCAAGAACGGTCACCTCACCACCGTCGACCTGCCCCTGGTGCTGGAACGCCACAACCGGTTGGCCCGGCAGTTGGTCAGCGGCGAGTGACCCGTACCAATCGCTGCCCTCGACACTGAGTGCAACGACGGGCGCAACTGCGCCCACCCACTCATCGAATGCGACTGAGAACGTGCTGTTAGACGCATCTAAAATAACAAAAGCGAGCTACTCACCATGACTTCTTCAGCTTCATCTCGTCCAGAGGACGAAAACCTCGGTATTGGCGCCAACCTGGCCTACGGTCTTCAACATGTGTTGACAATGTACGGAGGCATCATCGCTGTCCCCCTGATCATCGGTCAGGCTGCCGGGCTTTCTTCAGCCGACGTGGGCCTGTTGATCGCCGCGTCGCTGTTCGCCGGAGGCCTGGCCACCTTGCTGCAGACACTTGGGATTCCCTTCTTCGGCTGTCGCCTCCCTCTGGTTCAAGGGGTGTCTTTCGCCGGTGTTTCGACCATGGTCGCGATCATTGGCAGTGACGGTACAGGCGGACTGCCCGTGGTATTCGGGGCGGTAATCGTTGCGTCGGTGATCGGCCTGCTGATCACGCCGCTGTTCTCGAGCATCATCAAGTTCTTTCCGCCGCTGGTGACGGGAATCGTCATAACCACCATCGGATTGACTCTGATGCCTGTCACGGCACGCTGGGCCATGGGCGGTAACAGTCAGGCAGCCGACTTTGGCAGCATGGCCAACATAGGCCTGGCGGCACTCACACTGGTCACCGTACTGCTGCTCAGCAAGCTGGGAAGTGCGAGCATTTCGCGCCTGTCGATTCTGCTGGCAATCGTCATCGGCACACTGGTCGCTACCGCTTGTGGGATGGCAGATTTCTCCCAAGTACTAAAAGGCCCCTTGGTGGCGCTGCCCGAAGTCCTGCACTACGGCCTTCCGCAATTTCGGTTCGCCGCTATCCTGTCGATGCTGATCGTAATTCTCGTGACCATGGTCGAGACCTCCGCAGACATTCTCGCCGTCGGTGAGATCATCGATACCAAAGTCGATTCGAAACGCCTCGGCAACGGCCTGCGGGCGGATATGATTTCCAGCGCCCTGGCGCCCCTGTTTGGCTCCTTCACCCAGAGTGCCTTTGCGCAGAACGTTGGTCTGGTCGCCGTAACTGGTATCAAGAGCCGCTATGTGGTGGCCACCGCCGGGCTGATCCTGGTGACTCTGGGGCTGCTGCCGGTGATGGGAAGACTGGTCGCCGCGGTGCCTACCGCCGTCCTCGGTGGTGCCGGTCTGGTGCTGTTCGGCACCGTCGCAGCCAGCGGTATCCGTACCCTGGCCCAGGTGGACTACCGCAACAACATGAACCTGATCATCGTGGCCACATCAATCGGTTTCGGCATGATCCCGATTGCAGCGCCAAACTTCTACAATCACTTCCCGACCTGGTTCGAGACCATTTTTCACTCCGGCATCAGCTCGGCAGCGATCATGGCCATCCTGCTCAACCTGCTGTTCAACCATCTGCGGGCCGGTAACTCCGACCAGCAATCGGTATTCGTTGCTGCCAGCGATCGCATCCTGCGCTCCCGGGATATCTGCGAACTCAATGACGGTGATGTTTTCCGCGATGGCAAGCTGTTCGACTGCAACGGCAAGGAAGTACCGATTATAGAGAGCGACGAGAGCCATGAGCAGGCCCCGGCACTGCGCAAAAAGCGCTTCGAGCAGGAACACTAGGCCACCCTGAGCCAAGGAAAGCGGCGTGCACGCGCCGCTTTCCATACTGCCGTTGTGGATGCCTGTTCAAGGGCAATATAACGGCTGATCAACCAGGTTTTCACACGCTCCAAGCCAAAAACGCATGTCGAAACACCAAGTCTAAAAACAACCGCACTCTGGGGCCGTTGGCGATTTAAGCAACGGGCACCTAGAACTTTTCCCTGTTTATTGGTCTATGTGAATAAGCACATCTGCGCGGCAGGCCCGAACCCGAAGGTTCCCGCAGCCAGATGGCGACACGTCCAATTGTTAATCAGAGGTTTTCTGCGCTCATGAAATTCCATGACCCACGAATGGTGCTTTTCGGCCTGTTCGCGTTGGCGGCAGTGGGCTCGGCATCAGCCACACAAATGAAAGCCTCAAGCCCTGTTTTCGCCCCCGAAGTCGCAGCCGTTGAGGTTCCGGTCCAGGCTGGCGAAAACCCTTGGCCGACCCTGGCCAGTATCGACGCCAGGCAACCAGCAACATTACTTGCCCATGACGACCGATACAGGGATGACGGTCGCTGGCACGATCGCAGGGACGATTCACGCCGGGAGAACTGGCGTCGAGAACAATGGCGCAGAGAACAGGCGCGCCGGGAAGCCGAACGCCATAGAGATTGGGAGCGCCGCCATGATCGGGCCATGCGCCAGCGCTACGAGGACGAACACCGCTACTATCGTCGCTAGCATCGGTACAACACGGGCGCTGCTGCGAAGAGGTCAGCAGGCCCGCAAGACCGACTTTCTCAGCAGCCGCTCAACGCCACCTGCCGACGCTCGCCGGCGAAGAACCACGGGCGCAGGCGCACACCCACGCTGTTCCCGATAAACGCAGCCACCAACCACACCCAGCCATGCAGGCTGCCCGAGGCGATGCCGCTAAAGTACGCACCGATATTGCAGCCATAGGCCAGACGCGAACCATAACCAAGCAGCAAACCACCGATCACCGCCGCCAACAGCGAACGGGCCGGGATTTTCAGGCTGGGCGCAAAGCGTCCGGCCAAACCTGCGGCCAATAGCGCACCGAGGACGATGCCGATGTCCATGACACTGGTGATGTCTTCCCAAACCGGCGCGGCCAGGGCCTTGGCATTGCCCGGCATTTGCCAGAACCCCCAACTGGCGACATCCACACCCAACCCGCTCGCAGCCTTGGCGCCCCAAAGCGCGAATGCCGAAGTAATGCCCCATGGCCGCCCAGCCAGCGCCAGCGTGGCGTAGTTGAGCAGCGCCAGGCCAATCGCCCCCCATACCAATGGCCACGGACCGCGCAAGAAGCGGCGCAGGCCCAGGTGTTCGCTGGTCACGCCTTCTTCAAGCGTGCCATGGCGACGTTTTTCCAGGCGTACGGTCACCACCGCAATGATCGCAAACACGCTCAGGCTCACGAGCAATGCTGGAACCACGCCGAAGCTTTTAACGATGGAGGTGGCCGGGAACGCAGGCAGCGCAAACCACCAGTCAACGTGATGAGTAGCAATCAACGAACCGCATATAAAGAACAACAGAGTCACCAGCATCCGCGCGTTACCGCCGCCGACGGTAAACAGGGTGCCAGAGGCGCACCCACCGCCCAGCTGCATGCCGATGCCGAAAATAAACGCACCGAACACGACCGAAATCCCGATTGGCGCCACCAGCCCGACCACAGGCTGGCCAAACAAAGTGCCCGCTCCCAGCGCGGGGAAAAACAGCACTACCGCCACGGCCAGCATCACCATTTGCGCACGCAGACCAGCACCCCGCCGGTCATTGAGAAACACCCGCCAGGCCGAGGTAAACCCGAAGGCTGCGTGATAAAGGGTCAAACCCAGCGCCGCGCCGACCACCAGCAACAGCACCTGGCGCGAGCCGACGCTGTTTTGCAGAAATACGGCGCCAAGCAACAAAAGGACAAAAGCCACCAGCGGCGCGACGGGCTTGCGCGCAGGTGTCATGGGAAGCGAACTGCTCATGGGAAATCTCGGTTCAATGGATTTTGATTGATTGCAATGGCGCCGAGTATAAACCTGAGCGTGAGACTGATCCTGTTATAGATGGCTATTGCTGTAGATACGCTGTTCCAGGTCAAGCCCCCCCAGTGGGAGCAAGCTTGCTCGCGAAGATCATTCGCGAGCAGGCTCGCTCCCACGCTTGAAGTATCCCTCATGCCGCTGGAGAGGAACGAAGGCTACGCCTACATCCCCAGCCAGTTCGGCAGCGCCAGCGAAACAAATGGTACGTAGGTCACCAGGACCAGGAACGCCAGCATCACCAGCAGCCACGGCGATACCGCTCGCACCACGCGGGTCAGCGGCATGCCCGTGACTGCCGAGGTAACAAACAGGTTGAGTCCGGTGGGCGGCGTGATCAGGCCGATTTCCATGTTCACCACCATAATGATGCCCAAGTGGATCGGGTCGATGCCCAGTTGCATGGCGATAGGGAACAGGATCGGCGCCAGGATCAGGATGATCGCCGAAGGCTCCATAAAGGTCCCGGCAACCAGCAGCACAATATTGACCACCAACAGGAATTCAAGCGGCGTAAAGCCCTGCTCCACCACCCAGGCGGTGATCGACTGCGGGATCTGCTCGGTGGTGAGGACATGAGCAAAAAGCATGGCGTTGGCGATGATAAACATCAGTACCACGCTCAGCTTTCCCGCTTCGATAATCACCTTCGGGCATTCGCGAACGGTCATGTCCTTATAGATAAAGATGGCCACAAACGCGGCATAGACGGCGGCGACCGCAGCGGCTTCGGTGGGTGTGAACATGCCCGAGTAGATGCCGCCGAGAATGATCACGATCAGCATCAGGCCCCAACCGGCCCTGCGGCCTGCGGTCATGATTTCCTTGAACGAGGCACGCGGCAGCGACGGCATATCCTTGACCCGCGCCATGATGTAAATGGTGACCATCAGCACCAGCCCCAACAGCAAGCCCGGCACCACACCGGCCATAAACAGCTTGCCCACCGAGGTTTCGGTCGCGGTGGCGTAGACCACCATGACGATCGACGGCGGAATCAGGATACCCAGGGTCCCGGCATTACAGACGATGCCAGCAGCGAAGTCCTGCTTGTAACCGGAGCGCACCATGCCCGCGATGACAATCGAACCGACCGCCGCCACCGTGGCCGGCGACGAACCGCTGAGTGCGGCAAACAGCATGCAGGCAAGAATTGCAGCGATGGCCAGGCCACCTTTGATGTGACCGACGCACGCGTTGGCAAAGTCGATCAGGCGCCGGGCCACGCCCCCGCTGGTCATGAATGCGCCAGACAGCAGAAAGAACGGAATGGCCAGCAACGTGTAGTGCTCGCTGGTTTCGAACAACTTGATCGCCAGCGAACGCACCGAGTCGTTGCTGAAGAACAGGATGGTCATAGCCCCGGATAAACCCAGGGAAATCGCCACCGGAATGCCGACAAACATCAGCACGAACAGGGCGACAAAAAGGAAGGCGATGGTCATTTTTCGGTCCCCGACTTGTCGTTTTCCGCCAGCTTGACGGCGTCATCCACTTCACTGTGCAAGCCCAGGCCTTGTTGCTTGCCTTGCGCTATACGGATGAAAATCTGCAGAAAACGTACGAACATCAGGGCAAAGCCGATTGGCACGATCATTACGATTTGCCACTGTTGAATGCCAAAGCGGTCCAGGTCTTCGGCACTGGTGCCGACCGCATACAGCGTGGCGACCCACTGTTCGCTGGAGTACGCCATCAGGGCGCAGTAGCCCAGGCAAATGAGTACCGCCAGCAAGGCAACGCGGCGCTGGTTGGCGGGTTTGAACTGGCGCACCAGCAAGTCGACACCAATGTGCGCACCAATGCGTACGCCCCAGGCCAGACCTACAAAGATCAACCAGCCGAACATGGCCTTGGTCAGCGCCACGCTCCAGGTCATCTCCTGAGCGATAAACAAAATACCGTCGCCGATGCTGAGCAGGGTCTCGTTGGCGAAGGGCAGCGAATCCCCCAGCGAGTAGAAAATGCCATAAAGGTTGTTGAACACCACATACGAAAAAGTGACCAGGGTCATGCCTGCAAGCAGGAACGCCACCAGCATTTCTTCCGCGTGATTCCAGACACGAACGACTGCGTGCATGGGGTATCTCCCTATAAAGAGCGGTCGCCAAGCGACAAATGGGACCGATGAAGTCGCTGGCGACCCCGCACGGGGTCACCGGCGACAATCCGGGTCTTAGCTGCTTTGGTTAGCTTGCTCGGCGGCTTCGATCACATCGGTACCGATGGCGCTCTCGAACTTCTTCCACACCGGGCGCATGGCTTCACGCCATAGCTCGCGCTGCTCCGGAGTAAGGGAGATGATTTCGCTGTTGCCGGAATCGGCAATGCGCTGGCGGGAAGCCTGGTTCAGCGCCTCGGCCTGTTTGTTGACCTCGACCGTCACCTCGGTCATGACCGTATCCAGCGTGGTGCGCACGTCTGGCGGCAGGCCGTTCCAGAACTTGGTGTTGGTGATTACCATGTAATCGATGGCGCCATGGTTGGACTCAGTGAAGAACTTTTGCACCTCATACACGTTCTGGCTCTCGTAGTTCGACCAGGTGTTCTCGGTGCCATTCACCACGCCGGTCTGCAAGCCCTGATACACCTCGGCAAAGCTCATCTTGCGCGGCGCGGCGCGCAGGGCCTTGAACTGCTCATCCAAAACTGCGGAGGCCTGTACCCGGAACTTCAGGCCACGGGCATCCTTGGGTTCGTACAGGGCCTTGTTGGCGGACAACTGCTTCATCCCGTTGTGCCAGTAACCGAGGCCGGTAATGCCCTTGCCTTCCATGGACTTGAGCAGGGCCTGCCCCTGCGGGCTCTGCTGGAAGCGGTCGACCGCCTGGATATCGTTGAACAGAAACGGCAGATCGAAAATCTGGATCGGCTTGGAATAGTGCTCGAACTTGGCCAGCGACGGCGCCAGCAATTGCACGTCACCCAGCAGCAACGCTTCCATTTCCTTGCCGTCGCCGAACAACGACGAGTTCGGATAAACCTCGACCTTGACCCGCCCTGGCAGGCGCTCTTCAGCCAGTTTTTTGAACAGCAACGCGCCCTGCCCCTTGGGCGTGTGTTCGGCGACCACGTGGGCGAACTTGATACTGATGGGGTCGGCCGCGCTCGCAAAACCTGCGAATAATGGAAGTGCGCAGGCCAAGGCCTTGAGAGTGTGCTTGAACATGGGTACATACCTCTTGTTGTTATAAGTTTGGTAGTGCCTGGTGTTGCCTGAACTTCGTTTGAACTTGACTGCCAATCTGCTTTTTTGACTCAGGCAGACGGCAAGCCTGCCCGGCGCAATATTCGCCGGGCATGCTCGATCACTGGGGCATCGACCATCTGCCCGTCGACCACGAACACTCCGTTTCCGCTCGCAACCGCGGCCAGAACCTGCCTTGCCCACTCAAGCTCTTCCTGCCTTGGCATGTAGGCTGTGTGAATCAATGCAACCTGACCGGGATGGATACACAGCAGGCCGCCAAACCCCATATCCCTCGCATCGGCGGCCATTCGGGTCATGCCTTGAGTGTTTTTGATATCCGGGAACACGCTGTCCAGCGGTGGCGCCAGTTGCGCCAACCGGCTGTGCAGCAAAATGGCGTAGCGGGCCTGATCGAGTATCCGCAGCGCTGCGGCGCTCGCGCTGGCCAACCCCAAATCCAGGCCCAGATCCAGAGCGCCAAATGTCAGGCGCTCGACCCCGGCTGCGCGCACGATGGCCGGTAATTCCAGCAGGCCCTTGGCACTTTCGATAATTGGCCAGATCGGTTTGCCACACGCCGCAGCCAGTTCGACCTGTGCAGCGCTCTCGGCCTTGGGCAGTAATACCGCCACCACACCGGGCTGACGGCGACACAGCGCCAGATCTGCCGCTTGCTGCTCATGCTGCGGCGCATTGATACGCACCAGTACCCGGGCCTGCGGGTTGGCATCCAGAAAAGCATCCAGGTTGGCTCGCGCCTGGGCTTTGAGGTTATCCGCTACAGCGTCTTCCAGATCGACGATCACCGCATCGGCGCCGCTGCCCAGGGCTTTGGCAATGCGCTCGGGGCGGGTGGCCGGGACAAACAGCGCCGAACGAATAGTGGTGTTATTCATAAATGTGCTCCATGGCTCATACCGCTCCTTGCTGGTGAAGACGCTGGATGTCAGCCATCCCATAGCCCAACTCGCTCAGCAGGCTATCGGTGTGTTCGCCCAAGTACGGCACCGCATCCATGCGCGGCTCGAAGGCTGCGTTGCGCCCCGGTGGCAACAGCGCAGGCAGCTTGCCAGCCGGGCTGTCCACCTCGCGCCAGCGATCACGGGCTTGCAGTTGCGGATGCGCCCAGACACCCGCCATATCATTGACATGGGCATTGGCTATCGATGCCGCGTCGAGCCGTGCAATCACTTCATCAGCGCTCATCCGGGCAAAGGCCGCAACAATGATCGCCCGCAACTCGGTGCGATTATCCGAGCGCCGCGCGTTTGCATTAAAGCGTGGGTCGCTCGCAAGATCCGGCTGCAGCAACACCTTGTCGCAAAACTGCTGCCATTCGCGCTCGTTCTGCAGGCCGAGCATCACCGTACCGCCGTCGCCCGCAGGGAAGGGTCCGTAGGGGTAGATCGTGGCGTGCGCGGCACCGGCACGCGGAGG
The DNA here is from genome assembly GCF_025426255.1 of Pseudomonas fragi. GTDB lineage: Bacteria > Pseudomonadota > Gammaproteobacteria > Pseudomonadales > Pseudomonadaceae > Aquipseudomonas > Aquipseudomonas kulmbachensis. The sequence continues at coordinate 3,015,295 of NZ_CP104861.1, forward strand.
TGGAGGCGCCCCGTCGTAGGCGTAATACATCGGGTAGTTCATCCACTCGACCAGGCTTTCGAGCATCGACACATCAATGCGGCTGCCCTCCCCGGTCTTGTCCCGCAGCAGCAGCGCCGAGAGCACGCCGGTGTAGGCGTACATGCCCGCGGCGATGTCGGCAATCGAGCAACCGGCTTTGGCCATGTCGTTTTCGCCCGGCCCGCCGGTTACGGACAGGAATCCGCCTTCGCTCTGGATCAGCAGGTCGTAGGCTTTTTTCTGTTCGTAGGGACCGCCATCTCCGTAGCCGGAAATATCGCAGACGATCAACCGCGGGAAACGCTCATGCAGGGCTGCAAAAGACAGCCCCATGCGCTCTGCCGCACCTGGAGCCAGGTTCTGCACCAGCACATCGGCCGTGGCCAACAGTTTATCGAGCACCTGCCCCGACTCCTGCTGTTTGACGTTGAGGGTCAGGCTTTCCTTGGAGCGGTTAGTCCAGACAAAGTGCGAGGCCAGGCCTTTGACCCGCTCGTCATAGTCACGGGCAAAGTCGCCGGAGCCAGGACGTTCGATCTTGATGACCCGCGCTCCTAGGTCTGCCAGTTGGCGGGTGCAAAACGGCGCCGCGATGGCGTGCTCCAGGCTTACCACGGTAATCCCGTCCAGCGGGCGGGGCTTGGCTGTAGTGGCGGTCATGAGGAGCTCCCGGTGCGGGTCAGCACACTCAGATCGTCGAGATGGCGCAGATGCCAGACCAGCTCGACAAGCCCGCTGGCTTGTTCGTCATTCCGCGCTCCCGAGAAAGCCAACAGGCGGCGAAATTTATCTTCCAGCTCGTCGCGAGTCAGGGTATTGCCAGGGTCGCCCTTGGGCTCGTCGATGCGGCCGTGCACGGTTCGGCCCTGCACCGTGGTCACCTCTACCCGGCCCAGCCAGCGTTGCGGATAGGCGCTGTCGACTTCGTCGTCCAACACCATATGTACTTTGTCGCGAAACTCACTGATGCGCGGGTCGGTCAATGCGTGTTGCTGAAATTCGGGCAATCCGGCCTTGCCGTAAACGGCGATCAAGCCCAGCACCGTGCCCATGGAGAACTTGGCCTGATGGACGCTCTTCGGCACCAGCACACGGCCTAATACATCGATGGCGCCCTGATGCACGCGGGTGGTGACGCGGGCAATGTCCTCGGCGCGCAGCTGCTCGCGCTGCATCAGATCCAGCAGCGCATCCGCCGCCGGGTGCGTATGGCGGCACGACGCGTGAAACTTGAACGAGGTTTCAGTCAGCGCCCAGCGCCTGCCCAGACCATCAGACAAGCAGGCTGGGTTGGCATCGCTGGACATCCCGGCGGCCATGCCCTGCTCGCCCTCAAGAATGTTTCTTGCACCGCTCAGCCCTTCGGCGGTCAAGTAGGCGGCAAGCAGGCCATCGGCTGCTGCCTTGGCGGTATGCAACTGCTTGGAGTCAGCTGCATCACGCAAGAACTCCCACAAGCCCGCCGCCTGGGTTCCGGCGCTACCGAGCAGGTTGGTGAACTGCTCCTGATTGAAATCCATCAACTTGCCGACGCCAACTGCCGCCGCCAGCGTGCCGACCGTGGCGGTAGTGTGGAAGGTGCGATAGTGCGAGCGGCCGAGAAATTCACCGATGCGAATACCCGCTTCATAACCGGCGACAGCGGCGAGGATCAGTTCGCGGCCGGTTTTGCCCAGGTCCTGGGCGCCAGCCAGCACCGCCGGGAACACCACTGTTGCCGGGTGCAGGACCGAGCTGTTGTGCAGGTCATCCTGCTCCACCAGGTGTGAGCTAGCGCCGTTGACCAGCGCAGCAAAATACGCGGAGCTGGTCGTGCCATTGACCAGGACCCCGGCAGGCCCGCTGGCCGGGCCCATCATTGCTGCATAGCGCTCGAACAAAGGGATCGGATGCGCTCCCTGACTGGCCAAGGCCGAGCCCAGCCAGTCGAGAAACAGGTCTTCGGTGCGGCTGATAACTGCTTCGGGCAGTTGCGTGTAATTCAGGTCGGCCAAAAAACCGGTGAGTGCTTGAGTGTGCTGACTCATGCCGCGTTCTCCATCAATGTCTATTTGTAGAACTTGCTTAGAAAGAACGCGGCAACTCGAGCAGGTGCTCGGCCACGTAAGACAGGATCAGGTTGGTGGAAATGGGCGCTACCTGGTACAGACGCGTTTCGCGGAACTTGCGCTCGACGTCGTATTCATTGGCGAAGCCAAAACCACCGTGGGTCTGCAGGCAGGCATTGGCCGCTTCCCAGCTGGCCTTGGCCGCCAGGTACTTGGCCATGTTGGCCGCCGCACCGGCCTTGCGCCCGCTGTCGTATTCCTCGCAGGCGCGCCAGCGCATCAGGTCGGCGGCTTCAAGCTCGATATGGGCTTCGGCAATCGGGAACTGAACACCCTGGTTTTGCCCGATCGGACGACCGAACACCACGCGGTCACGGGCGTACTGCGCGGACTTTTCATTGAACCAGCGACCATCACCAATGCACTCGGCAGCGATCAGCGTACGTTCGGCATTGAGCCCGTCGAGAATGTAGCGAAAGCCCTTGCCTTCCTGCCCGATCAAGCTGCTGACCGGGATTTCAAGGTTGTCGAAGAACAGTTCGTTGGTCTCGTGATTAACCATGTTGGCAATCGGCTGCACGGTCAGGCCGTTGCCGATGGCTTCGCGCAGATCGACCAGAAAGATCGACATGCCGTCGACTTTTTTCTCGACCTCCGATAGCGGCGTTGTGCGGGCCAGCAGGATCATCAGGTCCGAGTGCTGAACCCGCGAGATCCAGACTTTCTGCCCATTGATCACGTACTTGTCGCCCTGGCGCACGGCGGTGGTCTTGATTTTGGTGGTGTCGGTGCCGGTAGTCGGTTCGGTCACGGCCATGGACTGCAGGCGCAACTCGCCGCTGGCCAGCCTGGGCAGGTAGTAGCTCTTCTGCGCCTCACTGCCGTGCCGCAACAAGGTGAACATGTTGTACATCTGACCATGCACGGTGCCGGAGTTGCCGCCGCAGTGGTTCACCTCCTCCAGAATCACCGAGGCTTCGGCCAGCCCCAGGCCCGAGCCGCCGTACTGCTCCGGAATCATTGCCGACAACCAGCCGGCTTGGGTCATCGCCGTGACAAAGGCCTCGGGGAAGCCCTTTTGCTCGTCGATCTCGCGCCAGTACTGCGCCGGGAACTCGGCACACAGGGCTCGCACGCCCTCGCGGATGGCGTTGTAGTCTTCGTTCAGATACGGATTCATTGCAGATCCTTGTTGTAGTTATCGAACTGAATGCCGCCGGGTAATCGTCAGTCGAATGTCACTTCGCCCTGCTGGGCCACACCGTCTGTATTGCCCACCCATAGCTCGGCCTTACCCTCAGCGACGATGCGCCCCCTCAGCACAAAGGGATGGGGCGCCATCAGCGGGCGTATGCCGCGATACGCGAAGCCACGCACACGAGCCTGGGGATTGGCGCGGCAGAAGGCGCGCAGACTCAGCGTGGCCATCAACGGCCCATGCACCACCAGCCCCGGATAACCCTCGGTTGCAGTCGCATAGGGCCAGTCGTAGTGAATACGGTGACCATTAAAGGTCACTGCCGAATAGCGGAACAGCAAGGTGGTGCTGGGCGTGACGGACTCCTGCCAGGCGCCCGTGGGCAATGGCTCACTGCCCACGAGCCTAGGCGGTGTCGGCTCGCGATAGACGATGTCCTGCTCTTCGCGAATTGCCAGTTGCCCATCCTGCAGATAGTCATGCTGGAGCGTGACAAACAGCAGCGAACCGGTCCTTCCGTGCTTTTGCTGAACATCGATGATGGTGGAAATACGCGTCGCGTGAGCATCCACCTTGAGCGGTGTATGGAACTCCACACGGCCACCCGCCCACATGCGGTTGCGGTTATCGGCGGGTGGCAGAAAGCCCCCACGGGCCGGATGCCCATCGCCACCCAGAGCGCCTTCCTCCATCGCTGTCTGGAAGAAACACCACTGCCACAACGCTGGCAGATCTTCCCCGGCCTGCGGCACCGGCTCACCGAGAGTGGCGGCAATCCGGGTGACCAGGTTCAGGCTAAGGTGATCCTGGATTTCTTCAGTTCGACCGATCCAGGCGGACAGTGCGTTATCGCTCATCGGTGGTTTCCCCGTGGCTTGTTATTTTGGCCATGATTGCCAAAAGCCAGGCGATCTGTGAATCTGCGTTTCGGTAAGGGGGCGTTCGGTTTTACTTAACGCCAGAACCAATCCATAGCGGAAAGCAGTCATGCATTTTGATCTGGTCGACCTGCGCCTGTTCATTCATATCGCCGAATCCCCCAGCATGACCCAGGGCGCGCGCAAGGCATTTATCTCCCCGGCAGCGGCCAGTGCCCGGATCAAAAGCCTGGAAGAGAACCTCTCCAGCCGCTTGTTGTACCGTGACAGCCGTGGCGTCGAGCTGACCCCGGCAGGCGAGCTGTTTTTGCACCATGCGCGCGTGATCATGCGCCAGGTGGACTACATGAAAAGCGAGTTCACCGAGTACGGAACCGAGTCTTCGGGGCATATCAAGATCTTTGCCAACACCACGGCCGCCACCGAATTCCTGCCCGAAATCCTTGCCGGTTTTCTCGCCGAACGACCGGGAGTGACGGTTGACCTGCAAGAGCGACTGAGCCGTGACATTGTTCGCGGAGTGATGGATGGCTCAACAGATATGGGCATCATTGCTGGCCCGGTCGAGGCCGACAGTTTGCAGGTCATCCACTTCAGCACTGACCAGTTGATTCTGGTCACCCCTCTCGGCCACCCGCTGGCCCAACGCAAGTCGATCAAACTGGCCGAGACTCTGGCCTATCCGCACATCGGCCTGCACGAAGGCACTACCCTATTGCGCTTTTTGAATGAGCAAGTCGCCCTGCTCGGCAAGACATTGAACATGCGCATCAAGGTCTACAGTTTCGAAGCGATGTGCAGGATGGTCGAAGCGGGAGTGGGTATCGCCATCCTGCCGGAGTCATCAGCCCGTCGTCATCAGCAGACTATGGGCTTGTCAGTCATCGAGCTGGACGAACCCTGGCGGGTTCGTGAGCGAAGTATTCTGGTCCGCGACCTGCAAGCGCTGCCCAATGTGATCAGGGTCTTGATCAATTTGTTGTTGGCGCATAACAAGAGCGTTGAATAAACACGGTCGAACCCAGTGGTTCGAGCAGGGTCGCCGCAGCAACGTCCACCCCATTGAACGCTGAATCGCCCCTACCGGGGCGCGCTCAGGCCAGAAACGTATTCTGGCCTCCGTTCAAGGTAAGGCCACGTTCAGCAGATCACCAGAGAGCGATGTCGTAGGTAAAGTAGATTCGGTTGCTGTCTCGCCCACGTGAATAATCAGAGCGATAAACGTAATTACGCAACCGCACGCCCAAGCCTTTGAAGGTGCCTTGTTGCACGACATAAGCAAGTTCGGCATCACGTTCCCACTCCTTGACCGTGGTGTTGGACTTACCGTCGTTACCGCTCAGATAGCGAGTGGTAAAGGCCAGACCAGGCACTCCGAGGGCGGCAAAGTTGTAGCCGTAGTTCAGCATCCATGTCTTCTCGTCCTCCTCGATGAACTTGCCTATGCCGGCGTTGCTGAACGAGTAAACGGTTGCACCGCTGATGTAGGGCAACCCTGCGTCGCCGCTGAGGGTCTGGTAACCACCACCGAAGGTATGCCCGGAGATGGCGTAAGACAGTTGCCCACTCAGCATGTTGTTATCGATTTTGCCGCCGTAAGCCGATCCGCTATCGACACTGTTGAAATAGCGCAGGTCACTGGTCAGCACGCCAGTGCCCAAGGGAAGATCGTGCTGGATACCGGCGAAATTCTGACGGTAAAAATTTTCCAGTTCGCCGTAGAAGTAACTCAAGCGTACGTTTTTCCTCAGCGTGTACTCGGCACCGGCATAGCTGAAGTCCCCTGATTTATCTCCGCCATAGCCATCGGACACAATCGGCATACTGTCGGTGGAGTCTCGCAGTTTGAATCGGTCCAGGTAGCCCCCGGTCAGAGTGAGGTTCTCGATATCTATGCTGCTGATCTGGGTACCTTGATACGTTTGAGGCAAGAGGCGTGCATCGTTGTAAATCAGTACCGGCGTCTTGGGGAGCAAAGTGCCGTATTTCAACGTGGTTTTAGCCAGCCGGGCTTTAGCGGTCACTCCGAGACTTGCGAACTCGTCTGCCGCACGTCCATCATCATGGACAGGCATCAAGCCAGTACCGCTACGACCACGGCCAGAGTCGAGCTTGACCCCGAACAGGCCCAGCGCATCAACACCCAAACCGAGGGTGCCAGGGGTAAATCCCGACTGGTAATCCAGCAGAAAGCCTTGGGCCCATTCCGTCCTCTCACTCTTCGCGATTCTTGCCGCTCGAGCGCTCAAGCCATGTTCATCACGAAAGTTTTCATTGAAGTAAACATTGCGTAGCTGCAACTTGAGCTTACTGTCTTCAATAAACCCTTCTGCACTTGCACTGGCCAATGGCAGCATGGCAACAAGAGGAAAAGAAACCCAACGGGTAAATGAAATGCTCATATGAAACCACTCTTTTATTGTTATTCAGGGTGCAACTCAGCGCACGCCCCACACGTGAGGCATCCGGTACTATCGAGGCGAATCGGGTAACTCAGGAGAACAGGCTTATCGCCCCGGTCAGCAAGGCCAGAGCTGTAATCACCAGGGACGTCAACACCGCCCATTTAACGGTAGCCTTCTGGAAGTCGCCGATGTCACGGTCAACCATCCCCACCAGCAACAGGGTTGAAGCCACCAGCGGGCTCATCAAGTGCACTGGCTGCCCGAGTATCGAGGCCCGGGCGATTTCAACCGGGTCGATGCCATAGGCCGCCGCGGCGTTGGCCAGGATCGGCACCACCCCAAAGTAGTAAGCATCGTTGGAAAGGATAAAAGTCAGCGGCATGCTGGTTATCGCCACCACCAGCGGGAACAGATGCCCCCATGACGGTGGAATCCAGTCCACCATAGTTTGCGCCAGAGAGTCGACCATCTTGGTGCCCGAGAAGATCCCGGCAAAGATACCGGCGGCAAACACCAGTAGCACCACCGTCATCGCATTGCCGGAATGAGCGAGGATGCGCTCTTTCTGAATATCCAGTTGCGGGTAGTTGATCATCAGTGCCAGGACAAAGCCGATCAGGAACAGGATCGCCGAATGCATGATCCCCATTACCAAAGCCACCATCACCGCGATCACCAGCAGCAGGTTGATGTAGGCCAGCTTGGGACGTTTATGCGGCGTATCTTCAAGAATCGCCTTGATGTAGCAATTGCCCCCACCGCTTTGCAATTGGACATTACCAATGCGTTTGCGCTCGCCACGGCCCAGCATAAAAGCCGTAAACACTACCCACAGTGCACCACCAATCATCGTCGGCAGCAGCGGGACGAAGTATTCACCGGCATCCAGGCCCAGGACCGCGATTGCTCTGGTTGCAGGCCCGCCCCAGGGCGTCATGCCACTCATGATGCTCAAGGACAGCATGGCGATGGTTGCCAGGATCATGGGGTTCATGCCAATCCGTTTGTACAACGGCAACATCGCCGCACAGGTAATCATGTAAGTGGTTGTACCGTCGCCGTCGAGTGCGACCACCAATGACAACAGAGCAGTACCAATAGCGATTTTCATCGGATCGCCATTCACGCGCTTGAGGATTTTTCGAATCAGCGGGTCGAACAACCCTGCATCAATCATCAGGCCGAAGAACAAAATGGCGAACAGCAGAAGCGCAGCCGAAGGGGCGACCATTTTCAGGCCATCGAGCATCATCTTGCCAGTAGTGCCGCCAAAGCCACCAATGACAGCAAAGACGATCGGCACTACAACAAGCGCGACAATCGGTGAGAGCCGTTTGGTCATAATTAGAAAGGTGAAGACGACCACCATGGCCAAACCAAGAAATGCGAGCATAGGTCAATTCTCTTGTTTTTATGAATAGCGCGGCCGACGCAAAGGCGCACGACCCCAATCCCGCCGGACGACACGAACCAACGGTGTCTGGCGGGAGGACTTACGAGATATTTATTGGATTATGAAACTGCAGTGACGGGTCAGACGCGCTCAACGACCTTAGGGCCATCCCAAGGCTCGTTCCGAGATTGGGCCGCATCGAGCAATGGCTTGCCGTCCAATGTCCGCATCAGGGTTTCGCGATCGCAGGCATTTTCCGAGATGGACATGACCACGGTAGCCACGGCGTTGCTTGCCAGGCTGGTCAACGCCCTGGCTTCCGACATGAAACGGTCGATACCAATCAACAGAGCAAGGCCAGCCAGAGGAATGTCATGAATTACGGTAAGGGTCGAGGCCAGCGCGACAAAGCCGGCCCCGGTGACGCCTGCGGCCCCTTTGGAGGACAACAGCATGACTGCCAGCATGGTCACGGTTTGCGTCAAGCTCAGGTCGATATTACAAGCCTGGGCAATGAAGACCGCTGCCAGCGACAGGTAGATTGCCGTGCCGTCGAGGTTAAACGAGTAACCCGTTGGTAACACCAACCCCACCACACCTTTTTTGCATCCCAGGGCCTCGAGTTTTTCCAACATCCGCGGCATTACCGGCTCGGTGGAAGAAGTCCCGAGCACCACCAAAAATTCTTCCCGAAAATAGCGCAGCAGCTTCCAGAGACTGAAGCCGTTAGCCCGGCAAATACTCCCCAACACTACAAAGACGAAGAAGGCACAGGCGATGTACAAGGTCATGATCAGCTTGGCCAACGAGCCGAGCGATGTAATACCGTACTGGCCTACGGTGAATGCCAAAGCACCAAACGCACCAATCGGAGCAAAGCGCATCAGATAGGAGAAAATCTTGAACACCATGTGTGATGCAGATTCCAATACATCCAGTACCGGCTTGCCCCGCTCACCTATGGCCGAAAGCGCAAAACCGCAAAGTACTGCAATGAACAACACAGGAAGCACTTCACCTTTATTGAAAGCACCCATGAAGGTGTCAGGAATGATGTGCATGAAGAACTCGACCACTCCCAGCTTCGCAGCCGAATCGGTGTACTGCGACAACCCCTTGGTACTTAGCTGGGTCGGGTCAATATTCATCCCGACACCGGGTTTGAACAGGTAGACCGACACCAGGCCGATGATCAGGCTAATCACGGTCAGCGCCAGGAACAGCAGCATGGTCTTGCTTAACAAACGCCCTAGCGAGCGCTTGTCGCTCATTCCGGCGATACCGGTAACGATCGTGCAGAACACCACTGGTGCGATCATCATCTTGATCAGCTTGATGAACGCATCACCAAGCGGTTTCAAGGCAATGGCTTGTTGCGACCAAAAGTGTCCAAACAGCACGCCCAATACTACGGCGCAAAGAATCTGGAAGTAGAGCGATTTTACAACTTTCATGGCATCACCCATTTTTAGAATTGTGCTGATGCAAAAGCGGCAATGACCTGGAGGAAATTACCCGGCGAGTCGTTGGGAAGCCGTGGCGTAAACAAAACCGGAGAACAGCCTGCGCGATGTTCGCACTACCGAGGCACGAATTGTCTCGCCCTGAGCACCGGTGTAAGACAATACAACGTCTATCCCCCCACTTGGATGTTCGATACGCACGTGCTTCAAGCGCGGCTCGCTGACGTTGCCGAGCAGTTGCGCGATCACACTACCTTCGGTGACACAAGCAGTAGCCAGGCCAATGGCACCGGTGATCGCCAGCGCGCGATGACAGTTGTGAGGCATGAAGTAGCGCACTTGAATAGTGCCGCCAGCCTTGGCCGGTGACACCAGCACTGGCTTGGGAATCACTTTGTCACTGACATCACCCAGGCCCATTGCCAGACCGGCTTTCAGGCGCAGGGATTCCAGGCGACGAAGGAACTCGACGTCGGCATCTAATTCAGCAGGACTTTCATCTCCGCGCTTACCCAACTGACCAGCTTCAATGATCACCATAGGCATCGCCATGTCGATGCAAGTCAGCGCAACACCGTCAATCAAATCCAGGGGTTGCCCGGTCGGGAAAAGTTTGCCGGTCTTGCTACCCGCAGCATCAAGGAAAGTCAGTTGCACGGGAGCGGCGGTACCCGGCACACCGTCGATGGAAGTGTTGCCTTCATAGCTGACCTTTCCGTCAGGGGTCTGTACTTGCGCGTTCACAAATGTCCCGGTGTTGAGATTGCGAATACGCACACAAGTCAGGTCTTTGGCGGCTTTTACCAGCCCCTGCTCGATGGCAAACGGGCCGACGGCACACAACATGTTGCCGCAATTGGGTGCGGTATCGACCCGACGCTGAGAGACCATGACCTGAACGAACAGATAGTCGACATCCGCATCAGCGTGCAGCGACGGACTTACGATTGCCACTTTGCTGGTTTGTGGGCTCCCCCCACCGATACCATCAATTTCCAGTTCATGGCCAGAGCCCATCAGGTTGAGCAATAACTCGTCCCGCTCCTGGATCGCAGCAGGAAGATCCCAGGCGAGAAATACCGGCCCCTTGGAGGTACCACCGCGCATTAGCACACAGGGAATTCGTTGCATGACATCGACTCTTGTTGATCAATCGGGGTGATTGATGTCTTGAAAGCAAGAGTCGCAGGCTTCCAGAATTGTTTCCAATGCAAATATCAGCCGGATTATTGCGTTTGACGAATGATAAATTTAGGATGATTTAGCTGCATTCTTCTCTTCGGCTGAGATACAGACATGAACTATGAGCTCAATGACATCCGATCTTTCGTGAAAATCGCAGAACTTGGCAGCTTTCACGAAGCAGCTGATGCGTTGCATCTATCCCAACCGGCATTAAGCCGCAGGATGAAAAAGCTCGAAGATGGACTGGGCACAGCGCTTCTTGATCGCACGACAAGAAGAGTAAGTCTTACAAGTGTTGGACGGGACTTTCTACCAAAGGCTCGCCGCTTGCTGGATGACTTCGACGATTCGATACTTAACATCCGAGAGCTGGCCGAGCGCCAAAGTGGCCGTGTCACCCTCGCCTGTATCCCCACCGCAGCCTTCTACTTCCTGCCTTCGGTGATTCGCCTCTACAACGAGCGCTACCCGCAAATCCGCATCCGCCTTCTTGATCTCAGTGCAAACGAAGGGCTGGAGGCTGTGCTGCGCGGCGAAGCCGACTTTGGCATCAACATGATGAGCGGCCAGCACCCCGACATAGAGTTTGTGCCTTTGGTCAACGAACCTTTTGTTCTAGCCTGTCGACGCGATCATGAGTTGGCAGAACGTAGCTCGGTGTCCTGGGCTGAGCTGAGCAATTACCGCCTTATCGGGGTCGGTCGACTGAGCGGCAACCGGATGTTGCTTGACCACGCCTTGTCGGGCCTGAGCTGGCGCCCGCAGTGGTTCTACGAGGTGCAACACCTGTCAACTTCGCTTGGCCTGGTAGAAGCCGGATTGGGTGTATCGGCAATGCCGAGTTTGGCCATGCCTGCCGTGGATCATCCAACACTGGTGAGCGTGCCTTTGATAGATCCCATCGTAAACCGATCGCTGGGGCTGGTTTACCGTCGAGGCGCCTCACTATCTCCGGCAGCGGAAAAATTCGTATCAATATTGCTCGAGCAGTGGGAGCAATAACGCAACTGTTTGAGTGGCCCTGGTTTCACAGACACCTCCAACGCACAAAGCAAAACGCCGCTCAAAGAGCGGCGTTTTTGCATAGGGAACGGGAAGCGCGATTCACCTTCGTTTCAGGTGTCTCAGACGTTGCTGTTCCAGGGACGATCTCCATTCTCGTCCTTGATGCGGGTCGGCAGCCCCATCACATCCAGCGCCTTGAGGAACGGCTCTGCTGGCAGTTCTTCGACGTTGGCCATACGTTGCACGTCCCACTCGCCACGGGCCACCAACAGGGCCGCAGCCACTGGAGGAACGCCGGCGGTGTAGGAGATGCCCTGGCTTTCCGTCTCGGCAAAGGCTTCTTCGTGGCAAGCCACGTTGTAGATGAACATCTCGCGGGGCTTGCCATCCTTGGTGCCTTTGACCAGGTCACCGATGCACGTCTTGCCGGTATAGCCGGGTGCCAGCGAACTCGGGTCAGGCAGTACGGCCTTGACCACTTTGAGCGGCACGACTTCCAGGCCTTCAGCCGTGGTAACCGGTTTTTCCGAGAGCAGGCCAAGGTTGTTCAGTACGGTGAACACGTTGATGTAGTGTTCGCCAAAGCTCATCCAGAAACGCACATTGGGCACGTCGAGGTTTTTCGACAGTGAGTGCACTTCATCGTGACCCGTCAGGTACAGGTTCTGCGAACCGACCACCGGCAGATCATCGGTGCGCTTGACTTCGAACATGGCGTTGCTGGTCCACTGGCTGTTCTGCCAGCTCCATACCTGTCCGGTGAATTCACGGAAGTTGATTTCCGGGTCGAAATTGGTAGCAAAGTATTTGCCATGCGAGCCCGCATTGACGTCGAGAATGTCGATCGAATCAATGTGGTCGAAATGCTGTTGCTGCGCCAGCGCTGCATACGCGTTGACGACACCCGGGTCGAAGCCCACGCCAAGGATGGCGGTAATGTTCTTCTGTTTGCACTCTTCCAGGTGGTTCCATTCATAGTTGCCGTACCAAGGCGGGGTCTCGCAGACCTTGCCCGGCTCTTCATGAATGGCGGTGTCGAGGTAAGCCACGCCGGTATCAATACAGGCGCGCAGTACCGACATGTTGAGGAAAGCGGAACCGACGTTGATGACGATCTGCGATTCGGTCTCGCGGATCAACGCTTTGGTCGCTTCTACATCCAGGGCATTGAGCGAGAAAGCCTGGATATCGGCGGGCACTTTGAGGCTGCCCTTGGCCTTGACGCTATCAATGATGGCCTGACATTTGGAGATGTTGCGCGACGCGATAGCAATACGACCGAGTTCGTCGTTGTGCTGCGCGCACTTGTGGGCCACCACCTTGGCGACACCTCCTGCACCAATGATAAGAACGTTCTTTTTCAATTGCTTTGTCTCTCCTATATCCGCCAGCTTAAGAAAGGCTGGACAGGTAGTCGTCGTAACCAAATTCACGAACAACTTCGACTGTACCGTCGAGTTGTTTCACTACGATGGACGGCATTTTCAGACCGTTGAACCAATTTTTCTTGACCATGGTGTAGCCCGCGGTGTCGATAAACGACAGCCGATCGCCGATGGCCAACGGACGATCAAATTGGTACTCCCCGAAAATATCACCGGCCAGGCAGGATTTGCCGCACACCATGTAGGTATGCTCGCCTTCACTCGGCGCCAGCTTGGCGTTCAAGCGATAGATCAGCAGATCCAGCAGGTGAGCTTCGATGGAGCTGTCTACCACGGCGAGGTTCTTGCCGTTGTAGAGGGTGTCGAGCACGCTGACTTCCAGCGAGGCACTGTTGGTGATCGCCGCTTCGCCGGGTTCCAGGTAGACCTGCACGCCGTACTTTTGCGAAAAAGCCTTCAAGCGTGCGCAGAACGCGTCCAGCGCATAATCTTCACCGGTGAAGTGAATGCCGCCACCGAGGCTGACCCACGAGACCTTGTGCAGCAACTCGCCGAAGCGCTCTTCGATGGTACACAGCATCTTGTCGAACAGGCTGAAGTCGCCGTTCTCGCAGTTGTTGTGGAACATGAAGCCCGAGATCTGATCAATGACGCCTTCGATTTTCACCGGATCCCATTCGCCCAAGCGGCTGAACGGACGTGCCGGATCGGCCAGCAGGTAGTCGGAGCTGCTCACCTGCGGGTTGACGCGCAGGCCACGAGGCTTGCCTTCGGAGCGTTCGGTAAAGCGCTGCAACTGGCTGATGGAGTTGAAGATGATTTTGTCGCAGTTGGCGAGCATCTCCTCGATCTCATCGTCGGCCCAGGCGACGCTATAGGCGTGAGTCTCGCCAACGAACTTCTGTCGACCGAGCTTGAGCTCATAGAGCGACGACGATGTGGTGCCGTCCATGTATTCCTGCATCAGGTCGAACACCGACCAGGTGGCGAAGCACTTGAGTGCCAGCAGGGCCTTGGCCCCGGACTGTTCGCGCACGTAAGCGATCTTCTGCATGTTCGCCAGCAGCTTTGTTTTATCGATTAGGTAGTATGGCGTTTTGATCATTTCGAGGCCTCGGGCAAGGCTAGCCAAAAAAAGGATGCGTATTGTGCCCGCACTCACTGCAGATCGAAAGAGCAGAAAGTGCGGCATGGCAGCAGTCGATGATTAGTGTTGATGCCTCAGGAGGAAAAAGCTTCAGTGCGTTTGCGCACCGGCTCCTTGTACCGGTGTGGTTGCTGCCAGGCGAGCTGGGCCTGGACTGCAGTGACTGCATCGAGGACTTTTTGCGCCCAGTTCTCATCATCCGGACGTACTACAACGACCCGAAAGCCGTGATCCTTGCCTTCTATCTGCACACCTTCGGAATCATCGACATGCAAGTCGATATCGAATGCCGGTGGAAATTTCGATGGCGAGTTCGAAAGCCCATGCACTGTCAGAGCACGGTTATGCAGCACGCTGTTGACCACTCCGTCGACGCGGATACCGTACAGCAATAGCCAACGCCGGATGTAGGCCGGAGTGCGACCCGACGAGGTGTACACCCAAATACTGCAGTCCTGGCGACGTAACTCCCGGATCAGGGAGAGGGTTCCGATCCGCAACGGCTCACCCAGCCAACGATGAACACAGGCTGGCAGCCGGCTTCGCTCGACGGCGCAATGGTGGAGCTGGCAGGCCAGCGTGTCATCGATATCAAACGAAATCCGTATGCGCGGCCGACCGAACAGTTGCCTCGCAAAAACACAGCCGATTGCCTGCCATGCCCGACCAACGGAAGCTCGGCAGGTATCGAGAATTGGATAGCGGCTCATCGATGCCCGCCCTTACAGGTGGGCATGGGCTTGTCACTGAGAAAAAACTTCATTGGGTCAGGTGCCTGTTCTTCCAGGAATGCTGCATATTTTTTCTTGATCTTGGGCAGTTCGTACAATGCCTTGACACCATGTTTAGCTGAGTTGCGAATAACCGATGACGGGTTGAAATAGCCCTCGGCGTTGTCCAGTGTCAGCACGAACGGTGGCAGCCCGGCGCGCATCAGCAAGTAGCTGACGATCAGCGACCCGCTGCGGTTATTGCCTTCTATAAACAGTTGCGGCTTGCTGAGGATGCGCACATAAACACCCGCCGCCCGCTTCCAGACTGACTCGCTGCGATACGAGCAGTACCAATTGTATAAGTCCTTGATCCCACCCTCAACGTTATTGAAGAAGTGTTCCTCGGTCGCAGCCAGGTGCTGGGCGTACTCCAGTCGGCGTGCCGGGTCTCGGCCACAAAGAACGGTGGCGTTGATTTCCAGCATCAGGTTCAGTTGCTGAAGATCAAACAGGTCGACACCACGTGCAACGTAGTCGTCAATCAGCGCATAGCCCTCAAGCACATTGTGCAGAACTTCATCAGTCAAGGGATCACGCTGCTCGGTAAAGTGCATGCTCAGCTCGGCAAAGCGGCTTTGCACCTCACGCAGTGCGCGTTCAATCGCTGGCAAATCAAGACGATGAGTTACAGACATTGGCAATCCCGCAAACGGTAGATAAGTAAGTAAAGCGAGCAGATACCGGTCAAGGCCGTTGGTTGTTGCAGACCTGTGGCCTTGACCGGACGTGGGGGTTGCCTAGCTGAACTTGCCGCTGATGTAATCCTCGGTCATTTGTTCACGCGGGTTGTCGAATATCTGGGTCGTAGGCCCCATCTCAACCAGATAACCGGTGCGCGATCCCTGGGAAATATCCACCGAGAAAAAGGCCGTGGTGTCAGCGACACGGATGGCCTGCTGCATATTGTGGGTGACCAGCGCGATGGTGTAGTCCTTCTTCAACTCGACCATCAACTCCTCGACTCGGCGGGTAGCGATCGGGTCGAGCGCCGAACACGGCTCATCAAGCAACAGCACTTCGGGTTCAGTCGCAATCGCGCGAGCGATGCACAGTCGTTGCTGCTGGCCGCCCGACAGGGACAGGCCGCTGACCTTGAGCTTGTCCTTGACTTCATCCCACAGCGCGGCGCCCTGCAAGGCGTGCTTGACGCGATCACCCAGGTCGCCCTTGTAGCGGTTGAGGCGCAGGCCAAATGCAACGTTGTCGAAAATGCTCATCGAGAACGGATTGGGCTGTTGAAACACCATGCCGATATAGCGGCGCACGACCACTGGATCAACACCCTTGCCATAGACGTCCTGGCCGAGGAAATGCACATGCCCTTCAAAACGAAAACCTTTGACCAGGTCGTTCATCCGGTTAAGGCTGCGCAACACCGTGCTTTTGCCACAGCCGGAAGGGCCGATGAAGCCGGTGATCTTGTTTTTTTCGATTGGCACATGGCTGTCACGTACAGCCATAAAGTTGCCGTAGAAAATCTTGTCCAGTTTGCAATCCATGACCACAGGCGTTTGGGCGACAAACGGAGCGGTTTTTTGCGCAGTTGATACGTTCAAAATTCAGGTGCTCCCGTGCTCAATACTTGGGTTTGCCGAAAATACGGCTGATAACGTTCACGACCAGCACAATCATCACCAGAACCAGCGAGGCCGCCCATGCGAGCTCGAGCTGGTTGTCGAAAGGCATGCCGGAGAAGTTGTAAATCAGTACGGCAAGCGAGGCCGTCGGGTTCATGACCGCCAGGCTGCCGTCGTGGTAGATCCAGTAGTTGCTGAACAACGCGGTAAACAATAACGGCGCGGTCTCGCCCGCAGCGCGGGCTACGGCCAGCATTACACCGGTCAGGATCGCCGGCAGGCCGGTAGGCAATACGATTTTCCAGATCACCTGTGAGCGAGTGCAGCCCATGCCATAAGCGGCATCCTTCATGATCTTGGGCACCATCTTCATCGACTCTTCAGCCGTCAGCACAACGATGGGCAACATCAGTACCGCCAGTGCCACGCCACCTGCAGGTGCCGAGTAGGTACCGGTGGTCATCACCACCAGGGCGTAGGCAAAAACCCCGGCCAGAATGGAAGGCAGGCCCGTGAGCATCTTGGCGGCAAAGCGCGCAGCGTTCGCCAGCTTGCTGTCCGGTCCCAGTTCGGCCAGGAACACGGCCGCCATGATGCCGACCGGCACCGCGATTGCAGCCGCGATACCGACCATGACAAAGGTGCCGGCCATCGCGTTGCCGAAGCCGCCACCGGTCTCGAAACCGGTTGGAGGCAGCTCGGTAAATACTTCCAGGCTCAGGCGCGCCCCTCCACGCATGATCAGCATGTAGAGCACGGAAATCAGCGGTACGCTGGCCAGCAGCGCGCCAACCCAAACCAGTGTGGTCAACACCAGACTGCGCAGAGCGCGGCCTTCAAATTTGCGTTGCAGGCTTGGCAAGGCGGTTATATGGGACGTTAAGTCAGTCATCACTTATTACCACGCTGGGCATAAACCATAATCATCGAGCCGAGGACGTTCACGATCAGCGTGATCAGCATGAGTACCAGTGCGGCATACATCAGCACCTCGATCTCATTCGGTCCTGCTTCGGGAAAGTTCAGCGCCAACAGGGCTGCCAGGGTATTGGCCGGTGCGAACAGAGAAAGGGAAATATTGTTCGCGTTGCCGACCAGCATGGCCAAGGCCATGGTTTCGCCCAGCGCGCGGCCCAGTCCCAGAACCAAAGAACCGAAGATGCCGGTGGCGGCGGACGGCACCATCACTTTGAGAATCGCTTCCCAATGGGTGGTTCCCATGCCATAGGCGGCCTGCTTGGTTTTCATCGGTACGCCGGTCAGGGCGTCCTGCGAAACGGCGGCAATGGTCGGCAGAATCATGATGGCAAGTACCAGTGCTGCCGGTAACAGCCCCGGCCCGCTCAAGGACGTGCCGAAAAAGGGTATCCAGCCGAGTTCCGTATTCAACCAGGTCGCGAGCGGGCGAATTGCCGGAATTACCACGTAGATCCCCCACAGGCCATAGACGACACTGGGGATGGCTGCGAGTAGTTCGACAATGGTGCGAAACACCGCTGCCAGTTGGGCGGGCAGGAAATCCTGAGTAAGGAAAATCGCCATGCTGACGCCGAAAACGCCTGCGATCAGCAACGCAATCATGGCGCTGTAAAGCGTGCCCCAGATAGCCGGCAAAATGCCGTACTTTCCTTGGTTAACGTCCCAGACACTGCCAAAAATCACGTCAAAACCGTGTTTTTCCATGCCTGGAAGCGCCTTGCGCCCTACTTCGAATACCAGGGCAAATACCAAGGCCAACACCAGGACCACCCCTATACGCGCAAGAGCACGAAAGGTGCGATCAACCAGAAAGTCCTTCGCAGAAGGTGGTTGGCAGGCAGAGTCCGGGTTAACCGGCACCACAAAAGGTTTGTTCATTGGCTAAGTCCGGAACAGAGGGGGAAACTCTCCCGGCATGGCTGACAGCGCACACCGAGAGAGGCCTCACGAGCTTTACTGGATGTTGGCGGACGCTTTGCGAACCTGATCGACAACCGATTGCGGCAGCGGGATGTAACCCATCGAGTCGGCGATTTTCTGCCCCTCAGTCAGGCTGTACTCAACCATTTCACGCATGGCCTTGGCCTTGGCCGGGTTGCCGTTGTCCTTGCGGAAGATCATCCAGGTGTAGGAAGTGATCGGGTAGGACTTGGCGCCGTCCGGGTCCGGCAACCAGGCCACCAGGCTTTCCGGCATTTTCACCGCAGCCAGTGCCTCGGCACCGCTCTCAGCGTTCGGCACAACGTACTGCCCGGCCTTGTTCTGCAACTGGGCGAAGTCAACCTTGGCCAGCTTGGCGAAGCCGTACTCGATGTAACCAATCGCGCCCGGGGTCTGGCGTACGGTAGCTGTCACACCATCGTTCTTGGGCGATTTGATGAATTTGTCGCTGGCTGGCCAGTTGACGGTATTGCCCTCACCCAGCGCCTGCTTGAACTCCGGGTTGATGGCCGCCAGGTGCTTGGTGAACACCGCAGTCGTACCGCTGGAGTCTGCACGCACGACAACGGTGATCGGCGTGTCGGGCAGTTTCAGCTCGGGGTTGGCAGCGACGATCTGCGGATCGTTCCAGCGCGTGATCTTGCCCAGGAAGATGTTGGAGTAAACGTCACGAGGCAGTTTAAGGCCCTTGGGATTACCCGGCAGGTTATAGGCCAGAACGATTTCACCTGCGGTCATCGGCAGCAACTGCACACCCTCGGCGACCTTGGCAATGTCTTCCTCTTTCATGGCCGAGTCACTGGCGGCGAAATCGACGGTTCTATTCAGGAAGTCCTGTACACCCGCGCCGCTGCCCTTGGATTGGTAATCCACAGTGACACCCGCGGTTTTCTTGCTGAAATCCTTGAACCATGTGAGGTAGATCGGTGCCGGGAAACTGGCACCGGAACCTGTCAGGCGTACGCTCTCTGCGGCGAAGGATGCCGAGGTGGCACAAAGAGAAACCGCAACGGCGAGTGCAGCAGACTTCATCAAGCTTTTCATTAAAGGAACTCCTTGTGATTACGGGCTCCCGAACTTTGCAGCAGCATTGTTACGTTTTTATGAAAGCCGGATGACAAACTGTCCTTTTGCCACCCTGCCCGCCGCTGCTGGCAGTCGTAATAGTGCGTCGTAAGTACACAAGGATGGCGAGCATATCGAAGGGTTTAAGGTGCGGGCGGCGGTTCAGGAACCGGCATTGATCGTAAAAATATAAAATTCCGCCCAGAAATGGAAAGAACGTATTAAAATCGCGCGCTTGACGGTTGACTTTTCAGATGCACTTCCTGCTCCCGACATCATCAATCCCCCTCAAAAAACATCACACTGTTTCATAAACAGTGATTGGAGCTCTATTGTTCGGCCAGCAAGCACCCCCTCCCCTGAATCAAGCTAACCCCGATCCAATGCTAATCCGAACCGTGATTGTCGATGACCACCCCATCACACTGATCGGAATGCGCGCCCTGTTGAACGGTTACCCGAAAATCTCAATCGTGGGTGAAGCGCAAGACGTCAGCGGGCTTCTGGAGCTACTGGAACGACAACCCTGCGACTTGCTGATCACCGACCTGATGATGCCCGACAGTGAACAGGCGGACGGCCTGCGGCTAATCCAGCAACTACGCCGCCGCTACCCGCAACTGGCAATAGTGGTGGTCACAATGCTCAACAACCAGGCACTGATTGGCTCGTTGCTCAAACTCGGAATCCAGGGTCTCGTAAGCAAGCGAGGGCTGCTCAACGATTTACCCAAAGCCATTAATGCCAGTGCCCGAGAGCCCTTTCTCTCGGGTCTGTTCAAGAAACTGCTGGACCTGGGGGTGGCCGAGCACGGTAAACCGCTGCTGCAACTCGAACAACTTTCGCCGCGCGAAGTCGAAGTGTTACGCCTTTACGGCAGCGGTATGACAATCGGCGAGATTGCCCTGCACCTGAATCGCAGCAAACAAACCATCAGCAACCAGAAGACCAGTGCCATGCGCAAACTGGGGCTAGACACTAACGCCGCTCTCTACCTCTATATCCAGGAGAACGGACTGACGTGAGGGCTGTTCACCTGCCTCGTATCCTCCAGTCTTTGATCACCATTTGCCTGCTCGGCCTGTGTGCCCTGCCCAACATTGCCCACGCCAGCCACTCCGAATCGCCCTCAATCACCCTCGCGCAGCTCGACGCTATGCGTCAGGCACTGCCGAGCAAGACGTTGCGTGTGGCACGTATTATTGCGCCCGAACATGCGCATGAAATCGGTGCCGACCAAACCTTGCGCGCCATCACCGAGGATTACCTGCGGTTGATCGGCGACTTTCTCGACCTGACAATCGAGGAAGTGCCCTGTCCCAGTGTTGCTGCGGCAATCGATAAGCTTAACGCTGGAGATATTGACCTGCTCACGCGTGTCACCGACTTTGAGCGCCAACATGCCAAGCTGACACTCAGCCACCCGTACCTGGCCAATGCACCGATCATCGTCGGGCGCAACGATGACAACAGCCTGCCCCCAGACCTTCAGGGCAAACGAGTACTGCTGCTCGCCGACTATATGGACCTGTCCACTGTGCGCCATGTTTACCCGGGCGCAAGGATCAACGCGGTACCCAGCGCCGCGGAGGGGCTGCGCCGCTTGGCGGACGGTGAGGCAGACGCGTTTATTGGCGACAAGGTACGCGCCAACTTTCATATGCTTGCCCTGCCCGAGATGCAACTGCAGAACAAGTTCGCCGCCCACCTGAACAGTGAGGGTTTTTCTTTCGCCGCACGGGACAGCGCGCACGATCTGATTACCCTGATCAACGTTGCCCTGGAAAGCATCCCCGAAGCACGCAATCGCGAGATCGTCGAGCAACGCACCCAGTCCACCAGGCTATTCGCCCCGACGGACGCGTTTGCCCTTACCCCAAAAGAGCGCGAATGGCTGCACCGGCATCCAACCCTGAGCCTGATCGCCAGCGAACAACAGTCCTACTTCTACCGTAACGCGCAGGGCCAGTGGAGCGGCTTGGGCATGGACATCCTGCGCGGCCTGGCCGACGCCTACCAGCTTCAGTTGGAAGTGCTCGACAGCCAATCGCCAGTCGCCGACCAGCAACTGCTGCAAAGCGGACGCGCCCAGTTTGCAACCAGCCTGCCGGCCACCGCAGAGCGTCGACAAAGCCTGCTGTTCAGCGAGCCCTTTGGGGCCCTGGCCTGGACTTTCGTTATTCGCCGCGACGCCAGTTCACCGAGTTCCCTGGAAGCCATGGCCGGCCGGCGCCTTGCCTTGCCACTCAAACACCCACTGGATAACTGGCTGAAAACGCGCTACCCACAGATTGAAGTGGTGCGCACTCAAACCACTGAACAGACCCTGGAGCTGGTGGAAAGTGGCAAGGTCGACGCCACCCTGAATACCGCATTGAGCACTCGAGGACGCCAACCCTGGATGATCGGGCGCGACCTCAGGCCCGGGCAAGTCATCCAGGCCATGTCCCTGCCCCAGGTGTTCGCGATCAGCCCAAGCGCCCCTGAGCTGCGCGGCATTCTTGATAAATTGCTCGGATCGGTAGCCGGTGAGTTCAACGGCAAAGTCAAGTTATTGACCAACCACCAGAACGACAAAGCGCCCTGGGAGCAACTGCCGGAAGGCTTCTGGCATGCCGTGGTACTGGCGCTGGTGGTGATCCTGCTGTCTCTGCTATGGAACTGGCGGCTCAAGGTGCAAGTCCGACAACGGCGTGCCGCCCAGCATCAACTGAGCGACCAGTTGGCCTTCCAGTTCTCTTTGCTCAACGGCCTGCCGACACCGCTTTACGTGCGTGATCTGGAGTTGCGTTTGAGCACCTGCAACCGTGCTTACGAGAGTTTCTTCGGCAGTTCCCTGGAGCAACTGCAAGGCACCACCCCGCAGGAGCAGGGCATGGCCCCGCACAATTTGGCACTGAACCTCGAAGACCAATACCGGGCACTTCTGGAAAACCGCCAACCGCAATTCTTCGATGGCTGCCTCGAGAGCAACGGCGAGCGGCGGCATATCTACCACTGGCTAGTGCCGTTCTACAATGCGCGCGGCAGGCTGCAGGGCCTGCTCGGCGGCTGGATAGATATCAGCGAGCGCAAGGGCCTTGAACTCAAACTGCGCGAGGCGCAACAGGCCGCCATCAACGCCAGTGCTGCCAAGAGCAACTTCCTGGCCACCATGAGCCACGAACTACGCACCCCGCTCAATGCGCTGGTCGGTCTGCTGGAACTGGAAAGCCAGGACGAGCGAGCACCGTCGGAAAACTTGCGAATTGCCCAGCAGTCGGCCAATTCGATGATCGACCTGATCGGAAACATCCTTGATCTCGACAAGATCGAGAGCGGGCAAATGCAACTGGCCCCTCAACCGGTGGCCCTGACAGCGCTGCTGCAAGACTGCCTTGATCTGTTTGCCGCCCAGGCCGGGCAAAAAACCCTGGCCCTGAGCCTCGACGATACTGGGCTGACGCCCCAGAGACAGCACCTGCTGGACCCTATGCGCTTGCGCCAGGTGCTGCAAAACCTGCTGGGTAATGCACTCAAGTTCACTGCTCGTGGCCAGGTTCGACTCAGTGTTGAAGAACTGGATCTGGGAGGTAACAAAAGCCTGTTGACCCTGCTGGTCAGTGACACCGGCATCGGTATACCCCAGGCCATCCAGTCGCGTATTTTCGAACCCTACATGCAAGCCCACGCCGAAGTCGCGCACCTGTATGGCGGCTCTGGTCTGGGGCTAAATATCTGCAGCCAACTGGTGCAATTGATGGGCGGCCGAATTTGGCTCGATAGCCAGCCGGGCCAAGGCTGCCGGGTCAGTGTCGAACTACCGCTGACCTGGCAGACGGCACCGGACACCAAGCCGCAGCGCGCTGTGGTGCCAGCCTTAAGCCAACCGCTCAAAGTACTGATCGTGGACGACGTATCGACCAACGGCCTGGTGTTACAACAACAGCTGAGCAACCTGGGTCATCATGCCACCTTCGTCTGCAGCGGCCTGGCTGCGTTGGACGCCTGGGAGCGCGAACCATTCGACATGCTGATCAGCGACTGCAACATGCCCGGCATGGACGGTTACACACTGGCTCAGGCCATTCGTCAACGCGAACAGGCATTGGGTTTGGCGCCAAGGCCTATCATTGGCTGCACCGCCAGCGCCCTGACGGTGGAGAGCCAACGCTGTCGCGACGCGGGCATGAACGATTTGATGATCAAACCCGTGACCTTGGCCCGCCTGCGCGAAGCACTCGCTGGGCAAGTACCGCAACCTTTCGAAACCGACGACCCGCCAAGCCTGCACTGCGCGACCGAAGGCTTCGACCTGAGCCATCTGGAAGACCTGGCGGGAGCTGATCCGAGCCTGATCTCCCGCTTGCTGGTGGAGTTGCACCGCAATCTCACCGAAGAATGCCAACGGCTGCAACAGCCTTTGGCCAACAGCAGCGACGAAGCCATCGAGCAATTCATGCACCGCCTTGAAGGCCTAGCCTGCAATATCGATGCGCTTGGATTGCTACGGGCCTGCCAGGGCGTACGCCAGGCCATCGGCGAGAGTGTCAGCGTGACAGTGGCGCAGGTACATTTATTGTCAGTGTTGAACGGTCTGCTGGACGATATCAAGCGTCGCAGTCCAGGCCGTTAGCCGCCCCAGCCATAACTGATGCTGTAGTCCGCCGGTCCAGTCTACGATCGGCGTGATTCCATACGGCAGCGGTTCAACGTCGATCTTGCCCAAGAGCTGACTTGCGCGGCCTATACCTGCTGCACAACACATCTTCGTTCCCCCTCGCCAGCACCTGCAGGGTGCTCAACCGAGCACTGGCGTGCGCCGCGAGGACGGTCACAGGTCGGCGCCCTCCAATCACACACTCCGCTAACCGGCACTTCCCCTGCGGGCGTATCTCGTACTCGTCCCATGTTCGCACACCCCCACCCCGGGCATCCTGAACGGGTCTTCAAAGACCGGATGAACACTCCCCCCCGATCTTGCTGGCGCCACACTCAATTAAAAAAACTATCTAGGATTCACAATGATTCAAAGCAAACGTGCAAGCGCGCTGCGCAAACTACCTCTGGCCATGGCGATTGGCCTGGCCACTCTGGCTTCGCAGCAAGCATTCGCTCACGGTTATATTGAAAGCCCCAAGTCCCGCCCTTTCATGTGCAGCCCCGTAGGCGGAGCGCTTAACGCAAATTGCGGCAGCGTTACCTACGAGCCACAAAGCGTTGAGTACGTACCTGCATCCCAGCAGCATCACAACGGTGCGTACTGCCCTGGCGACTTCACCAAATGCGGCCCGGCAGATGATCACATCGCCAGCGGCGGTCTGCAGAAGTTCAATGAGCTTGACGAGCAGTCGAGCACTCGCTGGTCTAAAACCAACATCAAGTCCGGCATGAACGAGTTCCGCTGGAAGTACGCTGCCGGCCATGCCAGTGCCTACTACCAGTTCTATATCACCAAGAAAGACTGGAACCCGAACCAGCCACTGACCCGTGATTCTTTCGACTTGATCCCGTTGCTGCATGAAAATGGTAACAACAACATCCCGTCCACCGACGTACCCACCAAGCACCAGGTCAACATTCCGGCCGATCACACTGGTTACCACGTCGTCCTCGCTGCCTGGCGCATCGCCGACACTGACGCCACCTTCTACCAAGCGATCGACGTCAACATCGATAACGACGGTGCCCCTGAGTCCCAATGGAGTCAGATAGGCGCGGTACAGCCTGAACAATTGCAAATCGGCGATAAAGTGATGACCCGCGTGTTCATTGCAACCGGTGAACAGAATGCTCGCCAGACCGTGCTCGAAATCAGCAACACCGAACAGGCCCAGGCCAAAACCTGGCCATTCCTGCTGGCTGAGAAA
Source organism: Pseudomonas fragi (assembly GCF_025426255.1). GTDB lineage: Bacteria > Pseudomonadota > Gammaproteobacteria > Pseudomonadales > Pseudomonadaceae > Aquipseudomonas > Aquipseudomonas kulmbachensis. The sequence goes on from NZ_CP104861.1 coordinate 3,040,607, forward strand.
GTAAACAAAGCCAGTGCTGGCTACCAGATGGGTCAGGTCGGTGCTGACGACAAGATCACGCCAAGCTACGGCCTCAACGGCATCTTCAAAATGGCCAAGAGCGACGTGGTACGGGTAGAAATCCAGAAAGATCAAGCATCTATGCCGGGTACCCTGACCCTGAGCGGACTGGCTGCCGATTACACCCTGAACAACGGCACTGCCAACCTGCACTTCAACGCTGTGGCACAAGGCGGCAAGTACACCATCGACGCCACTGTGTTCAATTCCAAGGGTGAGAGCATCGCTCATAAACAGGCCAATGCCGGGGAAAACACGCCGCACTTCTCACTGCCAGTGACGGACGCCACTGCCGGTGACTACGACCTGGTGGTCGTGGCCAAGCCGGAAAAAGGCGAGCTGCTGCAAAAGACCCACAGCTTCAAACTCAAGGATGCAGCGGCAGGCGGTGAGTACGACTTCGTCTTCCCAGATGGCCTCGCCTCCTACAAAGCTGGTACCAAAGTACTGGCCAAAGACGGCAACACCTACGAGTGCAAACCGTACCCCTACAGCGGCTGGTGCAAGATCTACACCCCAGCCAACAACGCCTACGAGCCTGGTGCTGGTCGCGCCTGGGACCAGGCCTGGATCCGCAAGTAACTCATAAGGTCGTAATACGAGCGTGACGCCTGGCGTCACGTTCTATTGTTCAGGAACACCCAATGTCTGCTCTTAATTACTCCACACCACGCAGGCTGCTGCACTGGTGTTTTGCCCTGATCATTATCTGGGCCTCCATCAGCGGTTTTGCCAACTCGTTGCTGCATTTTCCGCCTTCGATAGAAACCAGCATTACTTTTATCAACGTTTCGCTGACTGCACTGCTGCTGCCACTGTTTGCAGTGCGTGTATTTTTCGCCGTGGCCCACCCCGCACCCAAAGAGTGCGCAGCTATCGGAGCCCGCAACCACCTGCTGGCCAGGCTCGGTCACCTGGCGCTGTATATCGTCACCGCACTGGTGCTGGTAACCGGCGTGCTGATGATGGATCGACCCATTGATTTTTTTGGCGTGCTGACCATTCCCCAGCCGCTTGAAGCAACACTGTTGCTGAACTTTTTCAACGACGTGCACCGTGCTTGCTGCGTGGTCCTGGCCCTGCTGGTGCTCGGACATATCGGCGCGGTAGTGCTGCACCAGCGCCGGGGCTGCGGTGTACTGCAGCGGATGCTGCCTTGATCAGCCTGAATACGCTGAAGCCTATGCTCGCAAAGATGCCGCTCAACCGCGACCTGCTGCTGCTCAGCGCCTGCGCGCTATGTGCCTGGCTCGCCCTTGGCAGCTGGGACTTCATCCAGCAACTGCCCGCGCAACCAGCCCAGAGCGCCACCGCGGCAGAGGCTCCCAAGCCTCTGCAAGCGCTGGACACGCAAGGCATAACCAGAATGTTCGGCGCCACGCCGCCCGAGATGCAGAGAGCTGCCCTTGCGGTGCCGCTAACCCTGCTGGCGAGCCTGACAGCCGCTCACAGCAAGGACTCACGTGCGCTGATCCGTGCCCCAGACAGCACCGCGTTCTACAGCATTGGCGATCGCCTGCCCGGCGGCGTCAGCCTCAGCTCAATCAACCCGGATCACATTGTGGTGCTGGGTGGGGGCCTGGAACAAACCCTGGCTTTTCCCAGCCATACCGCGCGTCTGCTGACCCCCACACCCACTGCCGACGCACTCCCCCCTCCAGCAGAGATGCAACCATGAACCTCTCCCTGATCACCGGTACCGTGCTGATGCTCGGCACCCTGCTTTCACCCCTGGCCACGGCCGATGCCAAGCACAAGTGGACCTTGAACATGAAGGACGCCGAGCTGCAGGACCTGGTCAGTGAAGTCGGTAACATTACCGGCAAGACCATGGTCCTGGACCCTCGCATGAGCGGCAAGGTCACAGTGCAGTCGGCCTCTGCCATGGACCGCGAGGGTATTTACTCACTGTTTCTTACCGTGCTGCGCAGCCAGGGGTTCGCCGCCCTCGACCAGGGTGACCGAGTGCTGATCGTGCCTGTCAGCGAAGCCAAGACCAAGGCTGTCGGAAGCAAAATGGCCGTGGGTGATATGTTCATCACCAAAGTATTGCCTCTGTATAACGCCACTGCCAGTGAAGTGGCGACCGTGGTGCGACCGCTGGTGGCACCGGACGCTTACCTCGCCCCCTCGGCCAGTGCAAATGCACTGGTCATCACAGACAGCGCCAACAACGTCGAACGTATTCGCCAGGTGGTCAGCGACCTCGATGCCGCCGGGCACAAGGCCGTTACCACCCTCAACCTGAAACATGCCTGGGCGGTCGACGTGGCCAAGATCCTGAGCGAAAGCGTCGCCCAGAATAACAGCGGCAATAGCACCGCCAAAGCCATCGGCGACGCCCGCAGCAATCGCCTGATCCTGATCGGCCCGGCGCCGGCACGCCTACAGATGGAACGCCTGGCCAAAACCATGGACGTAGCCTCCAACGCCGACGATGGCACCCGCGTGGTACGCCTACGCCATAGCGACGCCAAGCAAATGGCCGAGCTGCTCAACGGCATCGGCAAGCGCATCGAAGGCGGTGGCCGTGGCAGTTCCGAGGGCAGCTCCCAAGGCAACTCAATCCTGGTCAGCGCCGACCAAAGCCAGAACGCCCTGGTACTCATGGCAGAACCCTCGCAACTGAGCATGCTTGACAAGGTCATCGCCGAGCTTGACCGCCCACGGGCCCAAGTGCTGGTGGAAGCGGCCATTGTCGAAGTCAGTGGCGACATCAATGAGGCCCTCGGCGTGCAGTGGGCCGCAAGGGCGGGCAATCTGACCGGTGGCACCAACTTCCCGGCCAGCGGCCTGGCCATCGGCACCCTGCTGGGCAACCTCAACAACGACAAGAGCCCGACGCTGCCCGATGGCGCAATCATAGGCCTGGGAAGCCGCAACTTCGGGGCTCTGGTCACCGCGCTGTCCAGCGACTCCAACAACAACCTGCTGTCGACTCCTAGCCTGCTGACCCTGGACAACGAGGCTGCAGAAATCCTGGTCGGGCAGAACGTGCCATTCCAGACGGGCTCCTACACCACCGACAGTGCCGGTGCCAGCAACCCCTTCACCACCGTGGAGCGCAAGGACGTGGGGATTACCCTCAAGGTGACACCCCATATCAACGATGGCAAAACCTTGCGCCTGGAGGTCGAGCAGGAGAGCTCAGAGCTGGCCGCCGCCCCGGCGGGCATCAGCACCAGCGACATAATCACCAACAAACGCTCTGTAAAAAGCACCATCCTGGCCGACGATGGGCAGATCATCGTGCTTGGTGGCTTGATCAAGGACAACGTCAAGACCCAAGTCAGCAAGGTCCCGATATTGGGCAGCATTCCGTTTATCGGCCGCCTGTTCAGCAGTACTCGTGAGGTCACTGAAAAGACCAACCTGATGGTCTTCCTGCGCCCGACACTGCTGCGCACCAGCAATGACAACAGCAACCTTAGCGACCGCAAGTACGAGAACCTGCGCCAGCTTCGGGCTCTGGACGGCAGCCCCAATAGCATGCGTCTGCCAAATGATCCGCGACAGATGTTCGATGCCAACCCGCAAGGCGGGGTGACCGACATGCGCAGCGAGACCAAGCCATGACCCAGGCAGTACGTCTGCCTTTCAGTTTCGCTCGGCGCCACGGCGTTTTGCTGGAGCACGACCAATTGCTGTGCCGCAACGACACGTCGCTGGAAGTCCTGGCCGAAGTGCGCAGGCGTCATGGCGCCCAGCCCCACACTCAAGTGATTAGCGCCGAAAACTTCGCCTTGCGCCTGGCCGAGTGCTACCGCGATGGGCAGGATGATGCCATGCAAATGGCCGAAGGCCTGGGCGACCAAATAGCTGACCAGGACGATATGGCCAGCCTGGCCGAACACCTGCCGCAGACCACAGACCTGCTGGAGCAGGAAGACGATGCACCGATCATCCGTCTGATCAACGCCATCCTCGGTGAGGCGGTCAAGGCCAAGGCCTCGGACATCCACCTGGAGACCTTCGAGCAACACCTCTCGGTGCGCCTGCGCGTCGATGGCCTGCTGCGCGAAGTGCTGCGCCCTCGGCGCGAACTGGCCGGGCTACTGGTGTCGCGGATCAAGGTCATGGCACGCCTGGACATAGCCGAAAAACGCATCCCCCAGGACGGCCGTATCGCCCTGCGAATTGGCGGCCATGAAGTTGACGTGCGCGTTTCCACCCTGCCCTCAGCCCACGGTGAACGCGTAGTGATGCGCCTGCTGGACAAACAGGCCGGGCGCCTGGACCTGGCGCGTCTGGGCATGGCCACGGCTTGTCGCGAACGCCTGGAAGCCACCCTCGCGCGGCCCCACGGGATCCTGCTGGTGACTGGGCCCACCGGCTCCGGCAAAACCACCACCCTGTATGCGGGCCTTGCCAGTCTCAACACGTTGTCCCGCAATATCCTGACCATTGAAGACCCGGTGGAATATCACCTGACGGGCATCGGCCAGACGCAGGTCAACACCAAGGTGGACATGACCTTCGCCCGTGGCCTGCGGGCCATCTTGCGGCAAGACCCGGACGTGGTGATGGTCGGTGAAATTCGCGACCGTGAAACCGCCGAAATTGCCGTGCAGGCGTCCCTCACTGGACACCTGGTGCTATCGACCCTGCACACCAACAGCGCAGTGGGCGCGGTTACGCGCTTGGTCGATATGGGCGTGGAGCCGTTTTTGCTCTGCACCTCGCTGATAGGGGTACTGGCCCAGCGCTTGGTGCGGGTGCTGTGCGTCGAGTGCAAGGTCGGCGCACCCGCTGATACCAGTGCATGCGCGCGCCTGGATCTCGCCCCCCTGGCGCCACCCCTGCTGTATCAGGCAAAAGGCTGTGCGGCCTGCCAGCACAGCGGCTATCGCGGACGCCAGGGCATCTACGAACTGGTGCTGTTCGACGAAAAATTGCGCCAATTGGTACACCAGGGTGCCGGTGAAGCCGAACTCAGCCGCCATGCCCGAGCACACGGGCCAAGCCTGTTCGCCGATGGCCGCGAAAAGGTACTGCAAGGCAGCACCAGCCTCGAAGAATTACTGCGCGTAACCCGGGAGGACTGACCATGGCCGCCTTCGAATACCTCGCCATGTGTAACGCTGGCCGCAAAACCAAGGGTGTGCAGGAAGCCGACAGCATCCGCCAGGCACGCCAACTGTTGCGCGAGCGCAACCTGATTCCATTGCAAGTCAAGCCTGCCCGCGGTAACCAGGACCGGAGTATGGGGACCTCAAGACGCAGCCTGAGCACAGCGCAGCTGTCCCTGCTGACACGCCAGTTCGCGACCTTGGTACAAGCTTCGCTACCCCTGGCAGACGTACTGGCGGCGGTAGCCGCCCAGTGCGAAAAAAACGCCCAGCAGAGCATGGTCCTGGCGATTCGCGCACGCGTTCTGGAAGGTCACAGCCTGGCCCGCGCCATGGGCGAATTCCCCCGTGCCTTCCCCGCGCTGTACCGAGCTACTGTGGCCGCTGGCGAACGCTCCGGGCACCTGGGCCATGTGCTGCTGCAACTGGCCGATTACACCGAGGCACGCCAGGCCGCGCAGCAACAGATACAGCTGGCCGTGCTCTACCCGAGCATCCTGATGGTGGCGGCTTTTAGTATCGTCGGTTTTCTGCTGGGTTTTGTGGTGCCGGACGTGGTCAAGGTGTTTATCGACAGCGGCCAGCAACTGCCCCTGCTCACCCGAGGCCTGATTGCCGCCAGTAACTTGCTGCACGACTACGGTCTGCTGCTGCTGTTACTGATCGCAGGCTTGCTGGCAGCTGCCCGGTTGGCACTGAAAAAGCCGGCGACGCTCCTGCGTTGGCACCAATTGCAACTGCGTGTGCCACTGCTCGGCCGGGTGATCCGGGCCAGCAACTGCACACGTTTTGTCAGCACCCTGGCGATTCTTGGACGTAGCGGCGTGCCGTTGGTGGACGCCCTGGAAATCTCCGCTCAGGTTGTCGCCAACCAGAAAATTCGTACCTGTCTGAAAGACGTCGCCCAAGCGGTGCGCGAAGGTAGCGGCCTGACTCGAGCCTTGGAACACAGCGGCCAATTCCCGCCAATGATGCTCTACATGATCGCCAGCGGCGAACGCTCCGGCGAGCTGGACGCCATGCTCGACCGCGCCGCGCAACAGCAGGAAGCGCAACTGGCCAACCGCATCGCCATGCTGGTGGGCCTGTTCGAGCCGGTGATGCTGGTGTTCATGGGCGCCAGCGTACTGCTCATCGTCCTGGCGATTCTGATGCCGATCCTCAGCCTTAACCAACTCATCACCTAAAACACGGGAGTGCGCATGCACAAGCGACACAAGCAAAGGGGTTTCACCCTGATCGAAATCATGGTGGTCGTTGTAATCCTCGGGGTACTCGCCGCGCTGGTGGTACCACAGATCATGAGCCGCCCGGGCCAGGCCAAGGCCACCGCGGCGCAGAGCGACATCAAGGCCATCGCCATGGCCCTGGACATCTACAAGCTCGACAACCACAACTATCCCAACACCCAGCAAGGCCTCGAAGCCCTGGTCAGCAAACCATCGGGCGCCCTGATGCGCAACTGGAATGCGGACGGCTATCTCAAGCGCCTACCGGTCGACCCCTGGGGCAACGCTTACCAGTACCTGTCCCCGGGTAGCCGGGAGAATGCATACGATCTGTTCTCCTTCGGTGCCGATGGCCGCCTCGGTGGCGAAGGCCTGAACGCCGATATCGGTAACTGGGACTTCTGAAGTGAAGCACTCCGCCCGCGGTTTTACCTTGCTCGAAGTACTGGTGGTGATCCTGATCGTCGGCCTGATGGCCGGCCTGGCAGGGCTGTCCCAGGTCGATAGCATCCAGCAGGCCCGCCGCGAGGCAGAACAGCTGCGCAGCCTGATCGGGCTGCTGCGCGTAGACGCCCTGATTAACCACCGCGACTATGGCCTGCGCCTGGACAACGACCGTTACTCGGTCCAGTCGCGCACCAGAGACGGACGCTGGCAGCCCGCCCCGCAATACCGCGAGCAGCAACTGCCGGTAAACGTACGCCTGCAATTGCAAGCGGGAGCAAACCTGCTTGAGCCCAACGCCCCTGCCAACAGCAAAGCACCGCAACTGCTGGTGCTGTCCAACGATGAAATTTCGCCTTTTACCCTGCACGTAGAACATCGCCTCAAACCGGTGCTCTCTCTGCACAGCGACGGGCTGGAAGAGGTGCGCATTGAAACGCTGTGACGGTTTTACCTTGCTCGAAGTAATGGTCGCCCTGAGCATCTTTGCCACCCTTTCAGTGGCCCTCTACAGCGCTGCCCAGCACATAGCCAGCAACAATAGCGGCCTTTCCGAACGCAGCCTTGCACATTGGCTGGCGGACAACCGCTTGACCGAACTGCGCGCTGGTATGCGCCAGATCGCCGCCGGTCAGCAACCAGAGAGACTGGACTTCGGCGGCCGTCAGTGGCTGCTCGACAGCCGTGTGACGAGCGCCCCCGACCCACGCCTGCGCCAGGTCAGCCTGGAGGTTTCCATCGTCGGCCCACGACCGCTGCGCCGGGCCTTGCTCAGCGGATTCATCGAGGCACACCCATGAAACAGCGTGGTTTTACCCTTCTGGAAGTGCTCATCGCCATGGCCCTGTTCAGCCTACTGGGCCTGGCCTGCTATCAACTGCTGGAGCGCGTGCTGCACAGTGAGCGGCGCATCGACCAACACGAACAGCAACTGCGCAACCTGCAACGGGCCCTCGCGATCTTCGAGCGCGACCTGACACAAGCCATCGCCTACCCACTGAGCGATGACCCCAGCCGACGCCAGGCACTGATCGGGCGCAGCGATAACCTGCGCCTCGTAAGGGGCGGCTGGAGCAACCCGCTGGAGCAGGCACGCAGCGATGTACTGCAAGTCAGCCACCGCTGGAGCCAGGGCCAATGGCTGCGCGACTACCACCCCCTCACCGGGCAAGCACCCCTGCCAGGGGAAGTTCGCCAGCAGCGCTTGCTCGATGGCGTGCATCTCAAACACCTGCGCTACATCGACGCCAACGGCACAGCGCATTCGGCCTGGCCGGCCCTGAGCCTGCCGCTAAGCCTGCCGCAAGCGATAGAGATTGAACTCGACGCCCCCGGTTACCCGGATATCCGCCGGGTTATCTTGCTGCCCGGTTTCCAGGGCACCGCCAGTGAATAACCCACGTCGGCAACGAGGGGTGGCGCTGATCAGTGTGTTGCTGATCACCGCACTGGTGACCCTGATCATCAGCGATATGCTCGCCCGACAACGCCTGAGCGTGGCCAGTAGCGCCAACCAATTGCAACAGCAGCAACTCTGGCAGTTGGCCCTCAGCGGCGAGACCTGGGCCCGCGAGCAATTGCGCAGCGACCTGCGTGCTGACGACGGCCTGACCCGAGTGCATTTGGGACAGCGCTGGCCCCAGGACGGCGGCGAACTCGAGATCGAGGGCGGGCGTATCCGCATCCACCTGGAAGACTTGGGCGCGCGCTTTAACCTCGACCGCCTGCGCAATCCCAACGACGAACTGAATCGTGCTCGCTACCAGCGCCTGCTGGCACAACTCGGTCTGCCCCCCCACGACCCAGCAAGCCTGCCCACGACTGCAGGCTACAACCACAAGCCCTTACCCTTCGCCGACAGCAGCGAATTGCGCCGTCTGGTGGCCCTGGACTTCTCGGGCTGGCAGCGCCTGCAACCTTGGGTTGCGACCACCGGGTTGGGTGCCTTGAACATCAATACCGCAAGCGCCCAACTGCTGGCTACCCTCGAAAGCCTGGACCTCGGTATCGCCCAGGCCCTGGTGCAGCAACGCCCTGCCGACGGTTACAAAAGCGTGCAGGAGTTTCTTGAGCAACCGCTGCTGCAAGGCCGTCAAGTCAATGGTGCAGGGCTGACCACCAGTAGTAGCAACTTTCGCGCGACCCTCGAGGTAGCGCTGGGCGAACGTCGCCTGCACCTGATCAGCGACCTGCGCACTGGCATTGACGGCCAGGTTCAGGTGCTGCGCCGACAACTCGTCGCCCCTCTGCGCACTTTTTCGGAGTGACCCCCACGTGAACGCCTTACTTTATATCTCCTCCCTGATCGAAGACGCGCCCCTGACCTGGTGGCATGGCGACGGCCCCGTGACCCAGGGCGATCTGGATCAGGCGGCCCAAGCCCTTGCTGGTCAGCCTCTGGTATTGCTGCTGCCCAGCGAAGCCGCCAGCCATCACCGCATCGAAGTACCCCCAGGCAGCGGCCGCTGGCTGCGTCAGGCGATCCATTCGGCACTTGAAGAAAAACTGCTGGATGACCTCGACCAACTGCACCTGGCCCAGGGAGCGTTACACCAACGGCGTCATTGCCGATTGTGGGTGATACGCCGCGACTGGCTCCAACCACTGCTCGCGCGCCTGGAGGACAAAGGCCTGGTCCCAACGCGGATTCATATCGATGCCGACTGCGTGCAGGGCGAGCAGCCGACAGCATTGTACTGCGCAGGTCGCTGGTTGCTCGGCGGTACGATCGTCCATCCCTCGGCCCTCATCGAAGAGGAGCTGGAAACCCTGGTCACATTGCTGCCAGACGACCTGCATCGCTGCGAAGAGTCACCTTGGCCTTTGCTGGCCGAAGGCGCGAAGCACGCCATCGACTTGCGCCAAGGCGGATTCTCCCTCGGCGGTCGGCGCCGCCCACCCTGGCGCGCCCTGGCTTTACTGGCCGTATTGGGCTGTGGCGCCAGCCTGTTGCAGGACTTCGGCCACCGGATGGTGTTGGAACAACGCAGCGTCGAACTGCATCAAGCCAACCTTGATACTTGGCAACAGCGGGCGCCAGATGAGTCTCGGGTCGTCGACCTTAACCGTCAGGTCCAGGCGCGACTGCAGCAAAACCAGACACCCCATCAGGACCTGGCACGGCGCCTGGAAACACTGGCTCGACACTGGAGCAACAGCAGCGGCGCCTTGGCCCGGGTCGACCAGCTGGATTATCAAAATGGTGAGGGCTGGACCCTGCGTGTAATCGCTCCGGCTTTCGCCGACCTCGAACGCTTGCGTGAGGGCCTGGGCCGCGCTGGCCTGACGGTGCAAGCCGACTCCACCGTCCGTGATGACCAAGTGGTCAGCGCCCGTTTGAAGATCAAGGAATGAATATGCCCTTTCGCAATTTATCCGAACGCGAACGCTTGGCCTTGTCTCTGCTGGCCCTGCTGCTCGGCCTGGTGCTGACCTGGACGCTGTTGTGGCAACCACAGCGTGCGGCCTTGCAGGACGCAGCACGTCAGTACCGCGACGAGCTGCAACTGACGGCAGACCTGCAGCGCATGCCCGCCACTAGTGGCGGACAGCATGGAACGACAATTAACTCCGGGGACTTGCCGGGGTTACTGGCACGAACCAGCGCTGAGGCCAACCTGAATCTGGAACGCCTGGATAACGAACAACAAGGCCGAGTCAATCTCGGCCTCTCCGGTTCTCTGGATGATCTGCTTGCCTGGTTGCAGCAACTCGGCGAGCAAGGGGTGGAGGTTATTTCGGCCAACCTTGAGGTCAATCCAATGGCCCACGTCCGGGCAAGGCTGGTGCTGGAGGTCAGATAGACCTGGCACTCACTGACGCATACAGATCATCAATAGCTGGCTGCCCTGTTTACCCCTCAATTGGCGACCATTCTCAGGGTCTAAAGGCCTCTGAGTACGGCGCCAAGTACTTGCACACTTACCCACCTGGATCAGCGATTTGAACATGGCCCTCACTGAAGTCCTTGCCAGTTTCCCTCTGGTTTTCGTCATATACGCACTGGTGCTAGGACTGATCGTAGGCAGTTTTATCAATGTGCTGGTCTGGCGCCTGCCGAAGATGCTCGAACGCGACTGGCAAGCACAGGCCCATGAAGCGCTCAATCTGCCCGCTGAACCTGCCGGGGCGCCCTATAACCTGATGTACCCGCACTCCGCCTGCCCCCATTGCGCAGAGTCGATTCGTCCGTGGCAAAACATCCCTCTGGTGAGCTACCTGCTGCTGCGTGGTCGTTGTTCAGGCTGCCAAAAAACCATCAGCCTTCGCTACCCGCTGACAGAGCTGGCCTGCGCTGTGCTCTCGGGATTTATCGCCTGGCATTTCGGGTTTGGCTGGCAGGCCGCCGGAGTATTGGTCTTGAGTTGGGGTTTGCTGGCAGCGAGCCTGATCGATGCCGACCACCAATTATTGCCTGATGAGCTGACACTGCCGCTGCTGTGGCTCGGCTTGATCGTGAACAGCTTCGGAGTATTTGTCCCGCTGACGGACGCGATGTGGGGCGCGGTGGCTGGCTACCTGAGTCTATGGTCAGTGTTCTGGCTGTTTCGACTGCTCACCGGCCAGGACGGCTTGGGCTATGGCGACTTCAAATTGCTGGCCCTGCTGGGGGCCTGGGGCGGCTGGCAGATATTGCCGCTGACCATCCTGCTGGCGGCCCTGGCTGGCACGTTGGGCGGCCTGACGTTGCTGCGTTTGCGCAACGCTCAAGTATCGACACCGACCCCCTTTGGTCCCTATCTGGCCATGGCCGGCTGGGCTGCATTGATATGGGGTGATCAAATAACCAACTTCTATTGGCAATTCGTCGGTTAGTGCTCAGCGTATTTTGTACAAAAATACGCTGCCGCAGAAACGAAAAAAGGACCCGAAGGTCCTTTTTTCTTGCCCTGTCGAATTGCGATGAATTCGTAGGGCCATGTCTGGAGCGGGAAACGAGACTCGAACTCGCGACCCCGACCTTGGCAAGGTCGTGCTCTACCAACTGAGCTATTCCCGCTTGGTGTGGCGCATTCTATAGCAATAAAAGAATGCGTCAAGCCATTGATTCAAAAAGTTTTATTTATTTGACCGAGGTCGTCTTCAGATGCGGCCAGGCAGCCCGCAAATATTGAACCATCGACCATAAGGTCAACCCGGCAGCCACCAGCAGCAACCCGTAACCCACCAGGACCCAGAAACTGAAGTCCGAAGGGTTGGCCAGCAAGATGATCAGCGCCAGCATTTGTGCTGCGGTTTTCCATTTGCCCATGTTCGATACGGCAACCTGAGCCCGCGCGCCCAGTTCCGCCATCCACTCACGCAACGCCGAGATGACGATTTCACGACCGATAATCACGGCCGCAGGCAGGGTCAACCATACGTTGTGGTGTTCTTGCACCAGCAAAACCAAAGCCACAGCGACCATCAGCTTGTCGGCAACTGGATCCAGAAAGGCGCCAAAAGGCGTGCTTTGCTCCAGTCGTCGGGCCAGATAGCCGTCGAGCCAATCGGTCGCCGCCGCAAATGCGAAGACTGAGCTGGCGGCTACATAACTCCAGCTGTAGGGGAGATAGAACAGCAGGATGAAGAAAGGAATAAGTAGAACGCGTAGTACGGTGATCAAATTAGGGATATTCATCGGCACAACTAGCTACGAGGTGAGGTGGCATTCTACTCGCTGTGCAGGTTTGCATAAATCAACTCAGCGAGCTTTTTACTGATCCCGGGTGCTTTGGCGATCTCCTCGATGCTGGCACGAGATAGCTCCTGTAAGCCACCAAAATGTTTCAATAAATCTCGGCGACGTGTCGGCCCTACCCCCGCAATGCCTTCCAGGGTTGAGGTTCGACGGGTTTTGCCGCGTCGCGCCCGATGTCCGGTAATTGCAAAGCGGTGAGCCTCGTCACGGATTTGCTGGATCAAATGCAAGGCCGGCGAATCGCCTTTTAATGTGAATTCATGGGCCGCGTCGTTCAAATAGAGGGTTTCAAAGCCCGCCTTGCGGGTCGCACCCTTGGCCACGCCAAGCAGAATCAGGTCCGGCACCGCCAGCTCATTGAGCACATCACGGGCCATCGACAGCTGGCCCTTGCCACCGTCGACCAAGAGGATGTCCGGCAGCTTGCCCTCCCCCTCTTTAAGCCGACTGAAGCGGCGCATCAGCGCCTGGTGCATGGCGGCATAGTCATCACCAGGGGTTACCCCTTCAATGTTGAAACGCCGGTAATCCGACTTGATCGGACCTTCGGGGCCAAACACCACGCAGGATGCAACGGTGGCTTCGCCGCTGGAGTGACTGATGTCATAACATTCCAGACGCTGCGGAATTTCGTCCAGCTTCAATACTTGCGCCAGGGCCTCGAAGCGCGCCGCGACATGCAGGCGGTTGGTCAGGCGCGCCGTCAGCGCCTGCTCGGCATTGGTGACCGCCAACTGCTGCCAGCGCGCCCGGGTGCCACGCACCCGGTAGCTGATAGCCAGCTCTCGGCCGCGCAGCTCGTCTATCGCCTCGACAATCGCCCCGAAGCTCTCATGCTCCACGTTGACGATCAGCTCACTCGGCAGGTCGCGCTCAGGGCTGCTGATGTAGTACTGCCCGAGAAACGCCGCCATGACTTCGGCCACATCTTCCTCGATGCCTACCTGAGGAAAGAAGTTCTTGCTGCCCAGTACCCGCCCGCCGCGCACGTTGATCAAATGCACACAGGCGCCGCCGGGGTTAACAAAGGCGGCAATCACGTCCACGTCGCCGGTTCCGCCTTCCATGCTCTGCTGATCCTGAACCCGACGCAGCAGGGAGATCTGATCACGCACCTCTGCTGCACGCTCGAAATCGAGGGTACTGGCGGCCTGCTCCATCGCACTGTTCAACTCGTCGGTCAGCGCACTGCTGCGCCCTTCGAGGAACATGATCGAGTGACGCACGTCTTCGGCATATTCCTGCGGGTCGACCAAACCGACACACGGGGCCTTGCAGCGCTTGATCTGATACTGCAAGCAAGGTCGTGTTCTATTTTTGAAATAGCTGTCTTCGCACTGACGCACCAGAAAAGTCTTCTGCAAGATGCTCAGGCTTTCGCGAATAGCGCCAGCACTGGGATAGGGCCCAAAAAACTTGCCTTTTTTCTTCTTGGCGCCGCGATGAATACTCAGGCGCGGGTACTCGCCATCTGACAGAAACACGTAGGGGTAGGACTTGTCGTCGCGCAACAGAATGTTGTACGGCGGGCGCCACTCCTTGATAAGCGTCTGCTCAAGCAACAGCGCTTCGGTTTCGTTGGCGGTAATAGTGGTTTCAATTTGCGCGATCCGCGCAACCAATGCCGCCGTTTTGGGCGCCAGGCCGGTTTTGCGAAAGTAGCTGGCCAGGCGTTTTTTCAGGTGCTTGGCCTTGCCCACATAAAGCAACCGCGCATCGCTATCAAACATGCGATACACGCCAGGTCGACCGCTGCAGGTCGAAAGAAACGCACTTGCGTCGAACACGTCAGTCATCGTTAGCCAGCATCAACCATGCCGTGACGAACGGCCAACAACGCCAGTTCAACATCGCTTTTGACTGAAAGCTTCTCGTAGATACGGTAGCGGTAGGTATTGACCGTCTTGGGTGACAGGCAAAGCTTGTCGGAAATAACCTGAACCTTCTGGCAACCGACAATCATTAGCGCGATCTGAATTTCACGCTCGGACAAGGCATCGAAAGGGGAATCACTGGCGGGCTGAAAGGACTTGAGCGCCAATTGCTGTGCAACTTGTGGGCTGATATAACGCTGACCGGCGAATACCAGGCGAATGGCCTGGACCATTTCAGCCAGGCCCGCGCCCTTGGTCATATAGCCCGCCGCGCCTGCTTGCAGCAAACGCGTCGGAAAAGGGTCTTCTTCGCACACGGTCACAGCGACAACCTTGATATCCGGGTGGCTGCGCATCATTTTGCGAGTAGCCTCAAGGCCACCGATGCCGGGCATTTTGACATCCATCAAGACCACATCCGGTTTCAGCTCACGAGCCTTGATAAGCGACTCCTCACCGGACTCGGCTTGACCGACCACTTGCAAGCCCTCGATATCGGCCAGCATTCGTGTGATCCCTGTACGCACCAGATCGTGATCATCGACCACTAGAACCCGAATCAAGTCGACACCTCGCAAATTGGTCTTGTTTGATTGCCGATACCATAGCAAAAACTAATGCACCAACCTACCGGCATGCGTCAACTATCCATGCCGAAACGTTAAAGCCTTGTAAAGAATCACCCCTTGACGGGATCGACCTCCTCAAGATCTCAACGTTCTTTGACCATCTGCGGGGCCGACAACTCTGCCAGGGTTGTGGTCAAACGGCGGATAGCGTCCTGATCTTCCTTATGCAGCACCCGGTAACTGATCAGAACCTTTTCTTCTATCTGACTGAGATTATCGATTAGTGTTGGGGTTGGGCTGCCCGTCAACACATAGAGCACATCCACACCGCGCCCTGCGACACGTGACAGATAGTCCGCTTTTGGAGCGCGATCGCCATTTTCGTACTTGCCTTGGGCGTTCGCCTCGACACCACCGATTTCGCCAAAAGATTTCTGCGACAAGCCAAGTCGCTCTCTCTCTTGCCTCAAGCGCAAACCAATTCCACCCATTTGGATGTAAGACCTCATTTTAAACACCCACGAGGATGGTATAATCGATGAATATTAAACAACTTTGAACGGTTTTGAACTATGACCGGAATCCGTACTGCCGCACAAGCCAAGGCATGGCTGGAACACCAGGGAAAGTCCGTTCAAGAGTTTGCTCGAGAGCATGGAATCGACCCTGCAACTACCTATCAAGTGCTCTCCGGCCGCAAAAAAGGAAAACGCGGTGAAGCTCACAAGGTAGCGGTTCTTTTGGGTATGAAGGACGGCATCATTGTGCCAAGGACTATGCATCCGACAGAGTCAAAAGATGATGTACTCGCCTGAGTATGCGCTTTATTGGCCAACCCTCCCGATTTAGTGTGCAGGCCATTTCGCACCTCACTAAAATGGGTCGCAAAAGCCCAAATAGAGCGTTTCAGGGCAAGAACCCAACGGCGGGTAACCCACCGCTGCGCCTTGGGTACGCACATTGGCGTCAGGCAATAGCCTTTATCGTTCTTCCAGATAGTATTTTTTTATTGAATCAGTCGGTTCGCGTCGAGTAAGCTGCAAACCACTAATCGGAGACAACCCATGTTGCATCACGCCAACACAGCCATTTGCAAGACCACACGCCAATCGCGTCTGGCTGCTGCTGTGTGCGCGAACAACATGCACTCCACAGCACGATTTTATTTTGGGTATTGGTTTAGCCACTGGCGCGCCTGATACCCACACGGCGCCCACTACTTAGGGGTCGCCTACCAGAGAATTCTCACCCCCGGTCGGCTTCCCGACCGGGGGTTTTGTTTTTTCAGCCCCTGA
This sequence comes from Pseudomonas fragi, assembly GCF_025426255.1. Lineage (GTDB taxonomy): Bacteria > Pseudomonadota > Gammaproteobacteria > Pseudomonadales > Pseudomonadaceae > Aquipseudomonas > Aquipseudomonas kulmbachensis. The sequence continues at coordinate 3,056,827 of NZ_CP104861.1, forward strand.
CATTTTCTTGAATTGAGGATTTACCCCATGAACTACGCCACTTATTACCGCTTCGACCTTTGCACTGCATGGCGATTTATCAGCCGCCGTTCGGGACAGCCTGCCACCTCCGAACGGACCCACATTGGTGGCACGCAAGCACTCACAGCCAGTCTGGCCAATTGTCGAACACCCCAGTAGGGCTGAGCGCGCGGGACAACCCGCCGCCTGCCCAGGAAGCACACACCATGAACGCATCCGTTTCAGCTCTGCCAACCGTACACACTGCCACTGCCACCGTTTCGACCCGTCGTCTGCCCAGCGCATCGCAACTCAAACAGCAGCTGCCGCTGAGCGACATGCTTGGCAACCAGGTCCGCAATCAGCGCCAAGCCATTCGCGCCATCCTCAACGGTGAAGACTCCCGTTTACTGGTTGTCGTAGGCCCCTGCTCCATCCACGACCCCCTCGCCGCACTGGAATACGCCAGCAACCTCGCAGCCCTGGCACATGAAGTGCGCGACGACTTGCTGCTGGTCATGCGTGCCTATATCGAAAAACCGCGCACCACCGTCGGCTGGAAAGGCCTGGCCTACGACCCGCACCTGGATGGCAGCGATGACATGGCCCACGGCCTGACCCTGTCACGCGAACTGATGCTTGAAATGCTGCGCATGGGCCTGCCGGTTGCAACCGAACTGCTGCAACCCATTGCCGCTGGCTACTTCGACGACCTGCTGGGCTGGGTGGCCATTGGCGCCCGCACCACCGAATCGCAAATCCACCGCGAAATGGCCAGTGGTCTTGATCTGCCGGTGGGCTTCAAAAACGGCACCGACGGTGGTGTGGCAATTGCTTGCGACGCCATGCGCTCTGCGGCACACAGCCATCGTCACTTCGGCGTCGATAGCCAGGGCCATCCGGCAATCGTCGAGACACGCGGCAACCCCGACACCCACCTGGTGTTACGTGGCGGCCACAGTGGCCCGAACTACGACCGTGCCAGCCTCGCCAAGGCCCGCGCCGGACTGCAAAAGAGCGCTATTGCAACCCGCATCATGGTCGACTGCAGCCACGCAAACAGCGGCAAAGACCCGTTGCGTCAGCCTGAAGTGTTCAATGAGGTACTTGAGCAGCGCCTGGCAGGCGACCATTCGCTGATTGGGATGATGCTCGAAAGCCATCTGTTCGAAGGCTGTCAGCCCCTGAGCACGAACATGCGCTACGGGGTTTCCGTGACCGATGGCTGCCTGGGCTGGGATGCAACCGAGCAACTGCTGCGCAACGCCGCCCATCAACTGCAAGCGCAGCGCCACAGCGCCAAGGCCATCGCCTGACAACCACGCTCTGCAAACAACAGCGCAACCCGGGAAAATGCCCACGGTTGCGCAAAGCCGGTTTCGACTAAGGTGTTTTTATGACTCAAAAACACCTAGCGAGATTGATCATGGATGACTCTGCAAACACCCAATACCCGATTTTACTGGTGCATGGCCTTTTTGGATTCGACCGGATTGGCTCCCACCATTACTTCAATGGCATCAAACAAGCGCTCACTGAGTGTGGTGCCAGCGTCTTTGTGCCGATTATTTCTGCCGCCAACGGCAATGAAGCCCGTGGCGACCAACTGCTCGAGCAAATACACGGCTTGCGCAGACAGACCGGAGCACCACGGGTCAACCTTATCGGCCACAGCCAGGGCGCCCTGACTGCACGTTATGCGGCAGCCATCGCCCCCGAGGTCATCGCCTCCGTTACTTCAGTCAGCGGCCCCAACCAGGGCTCGGAACTGGCCGACCGTTTGCGCTTGGCCTTGATCCCGGGACGACTTCCCGAAACCGTCGCGGCAGCCCTGACCACCGCACTCAGCGCATTCCTGTCGGCCCTCAGCGGCCACCCGCAACTGCCTCAACATGCTTTGAACGCACTGAATGCCCTGACCACCGAAGGCGTTGCCGCCTTTAACCTGAAATACCCTCAAGGCTTGCCCACCACGTGGGGAGGCATGGGGCCCGGACAAGTCAATGACGTCTTCTATTACTCCTGGAGCGGCATCATCAAAGGTTCACGGCTGACGGAGTCACTGAACCTGCTCGACCCCCTGCACAATGCCCTGCGTGTTTTTGGCAGCTTCTTTACCCGCGAGACCAGGGAAAACGACGGGATGGTCGGGCGCTTCAGCTCGCATCTGGGCCAGGTGATACGCTCGGATTACCCCATGGACCACCTCGACACCATCAACCAGGTAGCAAGAGGAAGCCGCAGGAACATTGACCCGATGCAGCTCTACGTGGAACATGCCAGACGGCTGAAGCAAGCAGATCTGTAGCGGGTAATCAAATCCCCAAAACCGCACATTTGCCGAGAAAAAAGCCACTGAATCCGGTAGGCTCGGCACTTTCTTGAAAGGAGTACACCCTCATGGCCAAAGCCACTGCCCGTCACATCCTGGTTGCCACCGAAGACAAGTGCAACGAACTGAAAGCACAAATCGAAGGCGGCGCTGATTTCGCCGAAGTTGCCAAAGCCAACTCTTCTTGCCCATCCAGCCGTCAGGGCGGCGATCTGGGTTCTTTCGGTCCAGGCCAAATGGTTAAAGAATTCGACACCGTCGTCTTCAGCGCACCTATCAACGTGGTGCAAGGCCCGGTTAAAACCCAGTTCGGTTACCACCTGCTGGAAGTCACCAGCCGCCAGGACTAATCCTCCCCGCGCTGCGTGAAAACGGCCCACCTTTTGGTGGGCCGTTTCGTATCCGCAATTGCAAACCGCGTGCTACGTTTCCTCATTCACGAAACCATCGTACTGAGGAATTGATCATGAGCCTTAATGGCAAAACTGCATTGGTTACTGGTTCTACCAGCGGCATCGGCCTGGGCATCGCACTGAGCCTGGCCAAAGCCGGAGCGGACCTGATACTCAACGGCTTTGGCGATGCCAGCAAAGTCATTGCCGAGATCGAACAGTTCGGCGGCAAGGTTGGCCACCATCCGGCGGATGTCAGCGACCCCGCGCAGATCGCCGATATGATCAGTTATGCCGAACGCGAGTTTGGCGGCATCGACATTCTGGTCAACAACGCTGGCATCCAGCATGTCGCCAGCGTCGAGGAATTCCCGGTAGAGCGCTGGGACTCGATCATCGCGATCAATCTGTCTTCGGTATTCCACAGCACCCGTCTGACCTTGCCCGGCATGCGCAAACGCGGCTGGGGCCGTATCGTCAACATCGCCTCGGTTCACGGGCTGGTGGGTTCGGTCGGCAAAGCCGCCTATGTTGCCGCAAAACATGGGGTGATCGGCCTGACCAAAGTGGTAGGCCTTGAAACCGCCACCAGCAACATCACCTGCAACGCCATCTGCCCGGGCTGGGTGCTGACACCACTGGTGCAAAAGCAAATTGACCAGCGCATCAGCCAGGGTATTGACCCCTACCAGGCGCAGCATGATTTGCTGGCCGAAAAACAACCCTCACTGGAGTTCGTAACCCCGCCGCAACTGGGCGAACTGGTGCTGTTTCTATGCAGTGAGGCTGGCAGCCAAGTGCGCGGCGCAGCCTGGAATGTGGACGGCGGGTGGCTGGCGCAATAAGTTCGCGCAATACTGCACGCCGGACATGCAAAAATGCACACCAACCCTGCACTTATCAGGGTTGTAATGGGCAAATTTGCACTGTTAGCATCGCCTATCGTTCGCCCGTGAACACCTTCTAAAAATAATACAAAGCAGGGAGTTAGTGATGACTGCTCAGGTTTCCTCCTCACCGACACCGGATGTCGCGCCGCTACAAGACACGATTCTGGCCGAGGTCCGCAACCATATTGGCCACCTGACCCTCAACCGCCCCAGCGGCCTCAACGCCATCAATCTGCAGATGGTCCGCAGCCTTCAGCAACACCTGGATAACTGGGCTACAGACCCACAGATCAAGGCTGTAGTGCTGCGCGGCGCGGGTGAAAAAGCCTTCTGTGCTGGCGGCGATATTCGCTCGTTGTACGACAGCTATCAAAACAAAGACACCCTGCACAGCGTGTTCTTCGAAGAAGAATACGCCCTCGACTTGACACTGCACCGCTACCCAAAACCCGTGGTTGCCTTGATGGACGGATTCGTCCTCGGCGGCGGCATGGGGCTGGTGCAAGGCGCGGATCTACGCCTGGTCACCGAGCGCAGCAAACTGGCGATGCCGGAAGTGGCCATCGGTTATTTCCCTGACGTCGGCGGCAGCTATTTTCTGACCCGTACACCGGGCCAACTGGGTACATATCTCGGCGTCAGCGGCGTGCAAATCCGCGCTGCCGATGCGTTGTATTGCGGACTGGCTGACGGCTACCTGGAGAGCAGCAAACTGGCTGAACTGGATCAGTGCCTGAACGCCCTCGCCTGGCAAACATCTCCCATTGACGACCTGACTGCGCTGGTAGCCCGGTTCGCGGTAGCTGCATTGCCCGATCCGCCGCTGGCCAGGCTGCGCCCTCTGATTGACAGTGTTTTCTCCCAAGACGACCTGCCGCGGATTGTTGCCCACCTGCGCGCCGTCATTGCACCAGAAACCCGCGACTGGGCCATTGAAACCGCTGACCTGCTGCAAACTCGCTCGCCACTGGCCATGGCCGTCACCCTCGAAATGTTGCGCCGTGGACGCGAGTTGCCCCTTGAACAGTGCTTCGCCCTGGAGCTGCACCTGGACCGCCAGTGGTTTGATCGCGGTGACCTGATGGAGGGCGTGCGCGCGCTGATTATCGACAAGGACAAAACCCCGCACTGGAACCCGCCAACCCTGGACGCGCTGGATGCGAACCATGTCGCCAGTTTTTTCACCGAATTCAACGCGAAGGGAGCCTGAGCCATGCAAGACATCGAACTGAGCGAAGAACAAGTGATGATCCGCGACATGGCCCGCGACTTTGCCCGCCGCGAAATCGCTCCCCATGCCCAGGCCTGGGAAAAGGCCGGCTGGATCGACGATGCACTGGTTGCCAAGCTCGGCGAACTGGGGCTGCTCGGCATGGTGGTCCCGGAGGAATGGGGCGGCACTTATGTCGATTACGTCGCTTATGCTCTGGCCGTGGAAGAGATCTCGGCCGGGGATGCCGCAACCGGGGCGCTGATGAGCATCCATAACTCGGTGGGCTGCGGGCCCATCCTCAAATATGGCAGCGAGACGCAAAAGCAAACCTGGCTGGCGGAGCTTGCCAGCGGCCAGACCATCGCCTGTTTTTGCCTGACCGAACCACAAGCAGGCTCCGAAGCCCACAACCTGCGCACCCGGGCTGAACTGCGCGACGGGCAATGGGTGATCAACGGTGCCAAGCAATTTGTCAGCAATGGCAAGCGCGCCAAACTGGCCATCGTATTTGCAGTGACCGACCCCGACTTGGGCAAAAAAGGCATTTCGGCCTTTTTGGTGCCCACCTCCACCCCAGGTTTTATCGTCGACCGTACCGAACACAAAATGGGCATCCGCGCCTCGGACACCTGCGCCGTTACCCTGAACAACTGCAGCGTGCCTGAAGCCAATATGCTCGGCGAGCGCGGCAAGGGGCTGGCCATCGCCCTGTCCAACCTTGAAGGCGGCCGCATCGGTATTGGCGCACAGGCATTGGGGATCGCCCGGGCGGCCTTTGAGGCGGCACTGGGCTATGCCCGCGACCGGGTGCAGTTTGACAAAGCGATCATCGAGCACCAAAGCATCGCCAACATGCTGGCCGACATGCAAACCCGAATCAATGCTGCACGCCTGTTGATCCTGCATGCGGCGCGCCTGCGCAGCGCGGGCAAGCCCTGCCTCTCGGAAGCCTCGCAAGCCAAGCTGTTTGCTTCGGAAATGGCCGAGTATGTGTGCTCCAAAGCCATCCAGATCCACGGCGGCTATGGCTACCTTGAGGACTATCCGGTGGAGCGTTACTACCGGGACGCGCGAATCACCCAGATCTATGAGGGATCGAGCGAGATTCAACGGATGGTGATTGCGCGGGAATTGAAGAATTATCTGATTTAAGGGGTGCTACGAGAGCCCCTAACCCTCTCCCAAAGGGAGAGGGTTAGGGTGAGGGGACTTTGATCTTTAGCGGTTTTTGAACTCCGCCTCACGTTTACCCACAAACGCCGCCATGCCTTCTTTCTGGTCGTGTGTCGCGAACATCGAATGGAATACCCGACGCTCGAAACGCACACCTTCAGCCAAGTTGACTTCGAAAGAGCGATTCACACATTCCTTGGTCAGCATCAGCACCGGCAGAGATTTCCTGGCGATCAGCGCCGCCACTTTCAGCGCTTCGTCGAGCAACTCATCCACTGGCACCACACGGGCTACCAGCCCTGAACGCTCGGCCTCTTCGGCGCCGATCAAGCGTCCGCTCAAGCACATTTCCATCGCCTTGGCCTTACCCACGGCACGGGTCAGACGCTGCGTACCGCCCATGCCCGGCAACACCCCCAGGTTGATTTCCGGCTGGCCGAATTTGGCATTGTCACCGGCCAGAATAAAGTCGCACATCATCGCCAGTTCACAGCCACCGCCCAAGGCAAACCCGGCCACCGCAGCAATAATCGGCTTGCGTCGGGTCGCTACGCGATCGCTGTCCGAGAACAGATCGTCGAGATAAATTTGCGGGTAGGTCAGGTCCGCCATTTCCTTGATATCCGCACCCGCGGCAAAGGCTTTTTTCGAGCCGGTAATGACGATACAGCCAATCCCGTTATCGGCTTCCAGCGTGTCCAGCGCCTGGTTGACCTCGCTGACCAACTGCGCATTCAGGGCGTTGAGCGCCTGCGGTCGGTTCAGGGTAATCAGGCCCACCTGCCCATGAATGTCCAACAGAATGGTTTCGTAACTCATCGCTTATGCCCTCGATTCAAAGATTGCGCGAAATGACCATGCGCTGAATATCACTGGTGCCTTCATAAATCTGGCACACCCGTACATCGCGGTAGATCCGTTCCAGCGGAAAATCGCTCAAATAGCCATAACCGCCCAAGGTTTGCAACGCTTTGGAGCACACCCGCTCGGCCATTTCCGATGCAAACAGCTTGGCCTGCGAAGCCTCGACCAACGCCGACTGGCCACTGTCACGCAGCGCTGCGGCGTAACGAACCATCTGCCGGGCGACGGCTATTTCAGTCGACATATCGGCCAGACGAAACGCCACCGCCTGATGCTCAACCAATGGTTGACCAAAGGTCACGCGTTCGCGGGCGTAGTCGCGGGCAGCTTCAAAGGCAGCCCGGGCCATGCCCACTGCTTGCGAAGCAATACCAATGCGCCCGCCTTCCAGGTTGCCGAGGGCAATTTTGTAGCCCTGCCCTTCTTCACCCAAGCGGTTGGCCACCGGCACTTTCAGGTCGGTAAACAGGATCTGGCAGGTGTCTGAAGCATGCTGCCCCAATTTGTCTTCAACCCGGGCCACGCTATAGCCCGGCGAATCAGTGGGGACGATAAATGCAGTGATCCCACGCTTGCCCGCCGCTGGGTCCGTCACCGCAAAAACTATCACCACCCCGGCGTTTTGCCCCGAGGTGATGAACTGCTTGCAGCCATTGAGTACGTAATGATCGCCTTCACGGCGGGCACGGGTTTTCAGGTCGCTGGCATCGGAGCCGGCCTGCGGTTCGGTCAGAGCAAAAGCGCCAAGCATCGCACCGCTGGCCAGGGGGATCAAAAACTCCTGTTTTTGCTGCTCGGTGCCGTACTTGAGGATTGGCACGCAACCCACCGAGTTGTGCACGCTCATAATCGTGGAGCAGGATCCGTCGCCGGCGGCGATTTCTTCGAGGGCCATTGCGTAGGCCTGATAGCCGGTGTCGCAACCGCCCCACTCCTCAGGTACGAGCATGCCGAAAAACCCCAGTTGCGCCATCTCATCAATGGCCTCTCGAGGAAAGCGGTGCTGCTTGTCCCACTCAGCCGCAAAGGGCTTCAAACGTTCCTGGGCAAACTGTTGGGCCGCTTCGCGAATTTGTAATTGTTCGGATGTGGGCAGCATAAAAAATCCTTAATACAGACATTCCACGGCAATCGCCGTGGCTTCACCGCCGCCGATGCAGATGGCTGCAACGCCGAATTTGGCCTTTTGCTGACGCAATGCCGAAAGCAAGGTCACCAGGATCCGTGCTCCCGAAGCGCCTATCGGATGCCCCAGTGCACAAGCCCCGCCGTAGATATTGACCTTGCTGTGGGGGATATCCAGCTCGCTCATCGTCACCAGGCTGACCACTGCAAACGCTTCGTTGATCTCGAACAGATCAACTTGGTTCAGATCCCAACCGGTCTTGCTCATCAGCCGCTTGATCGCGCCCACAGGGGCCGTCGGGAACAGCCCTGGCTCATCGGCAAACGCCGCATGGCCATGGATCACCGCCAGGGGTTTGAGCCCGCGTTTTTGCGCCTCGCTGCTGCGCATCAAAACCAGCGCCGCAGCACCATCGGAAATCGAACTGGAGTTGGCCGCCGTCACCGTGCCGCCATCGCGGAACGCCGGTTTCAGGGTAGGAATTTTTGCCAAATTGGCCTTGGGCGGTTGCTCATCATCACTGATCAGGCGTTGCTCCTTGCCCACGGTCACCTGCACCGGGACGATCTCGGCGCTGAAACTGCCGTCTTTGATCGCCTGCTGCGCACGGGTCAGCGAAGCCACGGCAAACGCATCCTGCGCCTCGCGACTGAAACCATGAAGCTGGGCACAGTCTTCGGCGAAAGTGCCCATCAGGCGACCACGGTCATAGGCATCTTCCAGACCGTCGAGGAACATGTGGTCCAGTACCCGGCCATGGCCCATGCGGTAACCGCTACGGGCACGGTCCAGCAAGTACGGCGCATTGGACATGCTCTCCATGCCCCCCGCCACCACCACATCGACGCCCCCGGCCAGCAGCCGGTCGTGGCCCAGAATGGTGGCTTCCATACCCGAACCGCACATCTTGTTCAGCGTGGTGCAGCGCGTGCCCTTGTCCAGCCCGGCGCCCAGGGCGGCCTGACGCGCAGGTGCCTGACCGAGACCGGCCGAGAGCACGCAGCCAAACAGCACTTCTTCCACACCATCAGGCGCCACCCCGGCCCGCTCTACCGCTGCACGGATCGCCGCAGCGCCGAGTTGCGGTGCGGTCAGGCCCTTGAAGTCACCTTGAAAACCGCCCATGGGCGTGCGTGCAACACTCACAATCACGACCGGATCATTGGCTATTGTCATTTCACACCTCTTATTTGGCGGCCATGCGCAAGGCACCGTCGAGACGGATCACCTCGCCATTGAGCATGCTGTTTTCGATAATATGCCGCACCAGCGACGCGTACTCGTCAGGCTTGCCCAGGCGTGGCGGGAACGGTACACCGGCAGCCAGGGAGTCACGTACTTCGGGAGTCATGCCGGCCATCATCGGGGTTTCAAAGATGCCCGGGGCGATGGTCATGACCCGAATCCCGAAGCGAGCCAATTCGCGAGCAGCAGGCAAGGTGAGGCTGGCGATAGCCCCCTTCGACGCGGCATACGCGGCCTGGCCGATCTGGCCGTCAAAGGCTGCCACCGAAGCCGTATTGATGATCACTCCGCGCTCGCCATCGGCATCGGCGCCGGTTTCAGCAATTGCCGCAGCGGCCAGACGCAGCATGTTGAAGCTGCCAATCAGGTTGACGTTGATCACCTGGCTGAAGCTCTCCAGCGCATGCGGGCCGTTTTTACCGATGATCTTTTCACCGCGCACGATACCTGCGCAATTGACCAGCCCGTTGACCCCGCCAAAGGCGGCCACTGTAGCCGTGACCGCCGCTTGCGCAGCATCTGCCTGGCTGATGTCGGCCACTGCGCTACGCGCCTGGCTGCCGAGTCTGGCTGCCTGGGCGGCCACTGCATCGGCGTTCATATCCACCAACATCACCTTGGCGCCCGCCTTGACCAGCATCTCGGCGGTGGCTGCACCCAGTCCCGATGCACCACCGGTGACGATAAAAACCTTGTTCTCGATTTGCATGATAATTCCTGATTATTAAGCAGAGACTTTGGCGCTTGCGGCCAGTTCAGCCTTGGCAATTTCCTGGTTGCGCAAAATAAAGCGCTGCAGCTTGCCGCTCGGCGTTTTCGGCAGCTCGCTGACAAATTCGATTTCACGGGGATAGGCATGCGCGGCCAGACGCTGGCGTACATGCAGGCGCAGGGTTTCAGCCAGTTGCGCATCGCCCAGGTACTGCGGGTTCAAAACCACGAAGGCTTTGACCAGCTCGGTGCGCTCGGGGTCCGGCTTGCCGACCACGGCGGCTTCGACCACGGCCGGGTGCTCGATCAGGGCGCTTTCCACATCGAACGGCCCGACGCGATAACCGGAGGTGGTGATCACGTCATCACTACGCCCGACGAAGCTGATGCTGCCGTCCGGGTTCAGCTCCACGGTGTCGCCGCTCAGGTAATAATTGCCGACGAACGCCTTGGTCTTGAAGCCTTCGTAGCCACCAAACCAGCACATTGGCGATTGGCTGCGATCAACTGCCAGAATCCCCGGTTGGCCGACGGGCAATTCCTGATAGTTATCATCGAGCACCACGATCCGATGCCCCGGCGAGGCGAAACCTGCGGCGCCCATATGCACCGGGTGATCGAGCCCGTGGTGGTTGCACAGCACCATGCCGACTTCGGTCTGGCCGTAGTGGTCATGGATGGTGACGTCGAGTTCTTCGGCAAACCAGCGAATCACTTCAGGGTTGAGCGGCTCACCGGCGCTGCTCACCACCCGCAACTGGCCCTTGATCTTGCTGGAGAACGCGTCCCCGGCAGCGATCAGCATCCGATACGCAGTGGGCGAACCGGTGAGGTTGGTGATGCCGTACTTCTTGATCACCCGACAGGTGCTTTCGACCGTGAACGGGCCATCGTACAAAGTGATCGGGTGGCCCATGGACAACGGCCCGGTGATCCCGAAGTAGATACCGTAGGCCCAGCCCGGATCAGCCAGGTTCCAGAACGAATCCTCAGGGCGCAGCCCCACCGCATCGCGGGTATAGCTCTGGAACGCGACAATCGCCTTGAGCGGCACCAGCAGCGGCTTGGCCGGGCCGGTGGTGCCCGAGGTGAACATCAGCAAAAACGGGTCTTCACCGGTGAGCATCACCGGCTCGCAGGTAGCCGGATAGTTATCCAGCTCCGCCCAAAAGCTGAAGTCGCCGCGCACCAGGCCCTGCCCTTTGGCCCCTGCCACCGTGACAATCGCAGGGCAATCATTGACCTCGTTGAGTTTGGCCCGGTTTACCGCATCCGTAACCACCAGCGCAGCGCCGGAACCATTGAGCCGGTGCTCGATGGCCTTGGGGCCAAATGCGGTGAAAAGCGGCTGGTAGATGGCGCCAATCCGCCAGGTTGCGAAGGCAACGATCAGCAACTCGACGTTACGCGGCAGCAAGCCTGCAACTTTATCGCCACGCTTTACGCCCTGGGCCAACAGAAAATTGGCAAAGCGCGCGGCCTGATCCTGTAACTGCGTGAAGGTATACGTTGCGCTGCTGGCATCGCGACCCTCCCAGAACAACGCAATACGACCCGGCAAGGCATGCCGATCACAGCACTCGACACAGGCATTGATGGCCGCCAAATGGCCGTCCAGTGCGCCCGTCACGGTACGTTGGTAGTCAAAATCATTCATCGCAGTCAGATAGTCGCGCATCAGCAGAATCCCTCGGTCTTTATTTTTAGGATGGGAACCGTGAAAAATCCTGCTGATAATCGCCTTGCGAAGGCTCTGCAACAATGGTCAAACCGCTCAAGCTGGGTGACTGCTTTGGCCAATGCCGGACCACACGCGGTAGCTGCTACGAAACCGTGTTGCCCGCCTGTTCGCGCAGATACTCAAGCACTGCCGCCTGATCACCGGCAAAGGCAATGCGCGAGCCTTTTTTCTCGCGCTGGAAGGCGTACATCGGGTCGTAATATTCGCGCAGCAAAGCCTCGATCCAGACCCGGTGCAGGTCCACCGCACCACAGCTTTCCTGCTCTTGCAGGGCGGCTTCCATGACGGCCTGCAAACGCTGATGGCGTTCGCCGCCCAGACGTCGCTGAATTTTCGCCAGGCTTTCCAGCAAACGCTGGGCAAACAGGGTGAAGCCGTGTTCGCCATTTTTGACAGTGAATTCAGCGCTCAAATCCACGACGTAGTCGCGCAAAATACGCTCGACACGGCTTTGCAGGCTGTCTTCCAGCCAGACCATCGGCGCGTCTTGCATGCGTTGATACAGCGCCAGTGGCAAGGCGCAGCTGCCGACCGTGCGGCTTTCGTCTTCGACCACAAAACCTTCGTGACCTTTGGCGCGCTTTTTCAGCACGTCGATCGCCAGACGGTTTTCAAAGTCGATATTCGACGGTTGTCCGGTCGCCCGTTTGCCGAAACTTGAGCCACGATGATTGGCATGGCCTTCAAGGTCCAGGCCATTGTTCAGTTGCACCAGCACATCGGTTTTTCCGGTGCCGGTCATGCCGCCGAGTACCGTCATGGCGCATTGCGCCACGGCATCATCAACGGTCTGGATCAGAAAGGTACGCAGCGCCTTGTAGCCGCCGGTGACACGCGGGTAATCGATCCCGGCATCCTGTTTGAGCCACTGCTGGACGATTTGCGAGCGCATGCCACCGCGAAAGCAGTACAGGCAGCCATCGGGGTTGGCCCGGGCAAAATCGGCCCATGCCTGCAGGCGTTCGGCTTTAGTCTGGCCCGACACCAGTTGATGCCCCAGCACCACAGCAGCCTGCTGGCCTTGCTGCTTGTAGCAGGTGCCGACACGTTCGCGCTCGTAGTCGGTCATCAACGGCAGGTTGACTACACCGGGGAACGCCCCTTTGTGAAATTCAATCGGCGCACGGGTGTCCATCATCGGCCGATCATTGAGAAACAGCTCGCGGAAGTCGGTTACGTCATAAGCCATCATGACACCTCAACCGCGTACGTCTGTCGCTCAACCAACTGGCCGATCGGCTCCAGTGCCAGGCCATGCTCGCTGGCCATTTGCAGGAACGCCTGGTTGCCCTCCGGACTGACGGCAACCAACAGGCCGCCGCTGGTTTGCGGGTCGCATAGCACACGCTTGTGCAATTCCTGAAGCGGCGAAAGCTTGCTGGCGTAACTGTCAAAGTTGCGCAATGTGCCGCCAGGTACACAGCCCTGTTCCAGGTAGTACTCAACCGAGGCCAGAAGCGGCACTTTGGCGTACTGGATCTGCGCAGTCAGGTGGCTGCCATCGGCCATTTCCACCAAATGCCCGAGCAGGCCAAAACCGGTGACGTCAGTCATCGCCTTGACCCCATCAAGCTTGGCAAACTGGCTGCCGATCTTGTTCAGCGTGCACATCCAGTCCCGTGCCAGACCGACGTCTTCGGTGCGCAACTTGCCCTTCTTCTCGGCCGTAGTGAGGATGCCGATACCCAAGGGTTTGGTCAGGTACAGCAGGCACCCGGCGGTCGCCGTGTCGTTGCGCTTCATGTGGCGCTTGTTGACCACACCGGTCACGGCCAGGCCGAAAATCGGCTCTGGGGTGTCGATCGAATGCCCGCCCGCCAGCGGGATGCCAGCGTCATCGCACACGGCACGACCACCGCGAATCACTTCACGGGCCACTTCGGGTGGCAGCAAATGCACCGGCCAGCCCAGAATCGCAATCGCCATCAACGGATCGCCGCCCATGGCATAGATATCGCTGATGGCATTGGTGGCCGCAATCCGGCCGAAATCGTAGGGATCATCGACAATCGGCATGAAGAAGTCGGTGGTCGAGACCACTCCGCGTTCGTCATCCAGCGCATAAACCGCCGCATCGTCGCGTGACGCATTGCCTACCCAAAGTTTGGAATCGAGGTTTTGCGCGCCACTGCCGGCGAGAATCACTTCCAGTACCTGAGGCGAAATCTTGCACCCGCACCCCGCGCCGTGGCTGTACTGGGTCAGGCGAATCGGCTCGCTCATGGAGGCACCTCTAGTCAATGTCAAAGCGCCTGATACTAGCAGAGCGGCGCCTTGCACCGCAGGTCTTCTGTAGCCGCTGCCGAAGGCTGCGACAAGGGCCGCAGCACCTTCGCCTTTGATGGAAGCGCCTTGGGGCCGCTGCGCAACCCATCGCAGCCTGCGGCAGTGGCTACAGGTTTTGTGACCATCGAGGGATGACCGGCATGCTGAAAATCGACCTGCCAGTCACATATGTAGTGCTTAAAAATAATCACTACATATGTATTGACGACAGGTTTTTCCCCCAGCATTATGCAGACGTCTTCCCCACCGGAAGCACTGGAAAGGGTTGTTGCATGCATGCTCGACGAGCTGTCGGGCTGTTCCGGGATAGGTACTGCCCACAAGGCAGAATTGATGAAGCTGACCTGGCTTGATCGTCCGCGTCAAAGACGACAGAGGCTAGCGAAAGGTCCTCAAGAAGCTTGTGGCTGATGCGTCATGTCACCCTGGCATCCTGGTTCACGCTGCTCTCCCTCGCTTTACGCTCTTTATGTAGCGCTTTGTTTTACGACTACATATGACGAACTCAAGGCAGATCTGCTTTAGATGGACACTACGTAGCGCTGCAGGTGCAGTTGCGCGAATCAATTAGACAGATCAACGAGTAGTCACGGAGTTAGCCATGAACCTGAATAACCAACCGACTGTTAACGAGCTGGCTCGACTGTTCGCCGCTCAGAAAGACACGCTGAACGACCACATCCTGTGGATCAGCGACGCCGGTGATGTGCGTATCGACGCAGTGACATCGTGCAAGGAAGAAACCAGATTCGAGGAGGAACGCCCACAAATGCGAGCCCACCTCAAAATGTACCGCCGTGGCCAAGGCTACGTGGGCAAGAAGGCCGCCGCCGATAGCGACTACATGGCGCGTGTCCTGCAAACCTTGACCCTGACCTGGGAAAAGGCTCAAACCGAGCCGGCACTGGTCAAAGTTAACAGCTACAGCTGATAACCCCGCCGTACAAAAAAGCCCCGGATAATCTCCGGGGCTTTTTTTGGGCTGCTATACCGCCTGTTCCAGCTCAGGCACCGCCTCGAACAAGTCCGCTACCAGACCGTAATCCGCTACCTGGAAGATCGGTGCTTCTTCGTCCTTGTTGATCGCAACGATCACTTTGGAGTCTTTCATACCGGCCAGATGCTGGATCGCGCCGGAAATACCAACGGCGATGTACAGTTGAGGCGCAACGATTTTGCCGGTCTGTCCGACCTGCATGTCGTTGGGTACAAAGCCTGCGTCCACTGCAGCACGAGAAGCCCCGACACCTGCGCCCAGCTTGTCGGCCAGTGAATACAGGTACTTGAAGTTGTCACCATTCTGCATCCCGCGACCGCCGGAGACGACGATTTTGGCTGCGGTCAGCTCAGGACGGTCCGACTTGGCCAGCTCTTCGCTGACAAACGACGAAGTGCCTGCATCGTGAACCGCTGCAAGTGCTTCAACCGCTGCCGAACCACCTTGTGCGGCAACCGGATCGAAACCGGTGGCACGCACGGTAATCACTTTGACCGGTGCAGTGGACTGCACGGTGGCAATGGCGTTACCGGCGTAGATCGGACGGGTGAAGGTGTCAGCGCTGATGACCGAGATGATCTCGGAGATCTGGTCAACGTCCAACTGCGCAGCAACGCGCGGCAGGATGTTTTTGCCGTTGGAGGTGGCAGCAGCCAGGATATGGCTGTAGCCAGCAGCAAGCTCAGCTACCAGCGGGGCAACGTTCTCAGGCAACTGATGCGCGTAAGCCGCGTTGTCAGCCACCAGGATTTTAGCCACGCCAGCAATGTTAGCAGCAGCTTCAGCTACAGCACCAATGCCCTGGCCTGCGACCAGAACGTTGATATCGCCACCGATTTTAGCGGCAGCGGCTACGGTGTTCAGCGTGGCCGGAGCCAGCGTTTTGCCGTCGTGTTCTGCGATTACCAAGATAGTCATGATTAGATTACCTTCGCTTCGGTTTTCAGTTTCTCGACCAGTTCAGCCACCGACTTGACCTTGATGCCCGCGCTGCGTGCAGCAGGCGCTTCGACTTTCAAGGTTTTGTTGGTCGACGCAGTGGAAACGCCCAACGCTTCTGGCGTCAGCACTTCAAGCGGCTTCTTCTTGGCTTTCATGATGTTTGGCAGGGACGCATAACGCGGCTCGTTCAAACGCAGATCCGTGGTGATGATCGCTGGCAAGCTCAGCGAAACAGTTTGCGCGCCACCGTCAACTTCACGGGTCACGACAACCTTGTCGCCCGCCACTTCAACTTTGGAGGCGAAAGTGCCCTGACCGTAACCGGTCAGCGCAGCCAGCATCTGGCCGGTCTGGTTGTTGTCGCTGTCGATGGCCTGTTTGCCCAGGATCATCAGCTGAGGCTGCTCCTTGTCGACCACTGCCTTGAGCAGCTTGGCCACGGCGAGCGAGGTCAGGTCTTCGGCGGACTCGACGAGAATGGCGCGATCTGCACCCAGTGCCAGCGCGGTACGCAGCTGTTCCTGAGCAGTGGTCGGGCCGATGCAGACGACGACGATTTCAGTCGCAACACCCCCTTCTTTTATAGAAAGCTCTTTCAGGCGTACGGCTTCTTCCACAGCGATTTCGCAGAAGGGGTTCATCGACATCTTGACGTTGGCGAGGTCAACACCGGAGTTGTCCGCCTTGACGCGTACTTTAACGTTGTAGTCGACCACGCGTTTGATACAGGCCAGCACCTTCATGGTTTTTTCCCTCTATGGCTGCAGGGGCAGCGCCGACAGCAAACAGCACCGCACACCTGTGTTGATTGGAAAGCCCTTAAACCGTCGCCGGTTCAACGGGCAAAATCAGTTGATCCGGCACCGCTTGCCCCGAGTTACGCGCCACGAAGTAATACACCAGCGCTGGCAGCGTCAGGCCGATAATCCACGAGATATCAGTCCCGCCCAGCGGCTCGACCAAAGGCCCGGTATAGAAGCTGGTGGCAATAAACGGCAGCTGAATTACCACCCCAAAGGCGTAGACCAGAATACCCCGCAGATTCCAGCGCCCGTATCGGCCATTCGGGTTAGACAGTGCCGGTACGTCATAGCGCTCTTTGCTGATCAAGTAGAAATCAACCAGATTGATCGCACTCCAAGGGGTGAAAAAAGCCAACAAAAACAGGATGAATGCAGAGAAGTCCTTGAGGAACGAATGCTGCCCCAGCAACGCCAACGCGGTAGCAAAGCCCACCATGAGCAGGATGTAAAACAGGCGCAAAGCTTTGGAAATTTCATGGTTGCCACGAAAGCCACTGACAATGGTCGCCAGTGACATGAAGCTGCCGTAAGCATTGAGTGTGGTGATGGTCACCTTGCCGAATACCACACAAAAATACAGCAACGCCGCCATTGCCCCGCTCGCTCCCATGCCAACGATGTACGACACCTCATGCCCGGCAAACTTGCTGCCCGCCAACGCGGCCACAAATACCCCGAAGACCATCGAAATCTGCGAACCGACGACCGACCCCAGACCCACCGCCAGAAAGGTTTTCAGCGACGAGGTATTGGATGGCAAGTAACGCGAGTAGTCCGCCACATATGGCCCAAAGGCGATCTGCCAGGACGCCGACAAGGAAATGGCCAGCAAAAAACTACTCAATGAAAAGTGTTTGTTGCTCAGCAACAAACCAATGTCGTTTTGTGAAATCAAGGTGTAGAACAGGTAGAAAAACGCCAGCACCCCGACCACACTCGCCACGCGGCCGATCATGTGAATAGTGCGATAGCCCAGAATGGTCAGCAGCACGATCAGCGCGGCAAAAATCAGTATGCCCCACGAATCACTCACCCCGATCAGTTGCCCCACCGCCTGCCCAGCCAGCACTGAACCGCTGGCCGAAAAGCCCACGTACATCAGGCACACCAGCACAATCGGGATCACTGCGCCGTAGACTCCGAATTGCACTCGGCTGGAGATCATCTGCGGCAAGCCCAGTTTCGGCCCCTGCGCCGCGTGCAACGCCATGATGGTTCCGCCCAGTACTTGCCCGATCAGCAGACCGATCAGCGACCAGAACACATCGCCGCCCAGCACCACGGCCAGGGCCCCGGTGACAATTGCAGTGACTTGCAGGTTGGCCCCGAACCACAAGGTGAACTGGCTGAACAGGCGCCCATGGCGCTCTGATTCAGGGATGTAATCAATAGAACGCTGTTCTACCAGCGTAGCCCGCGGCGAATCTTGGTTGAGCGTGGACATAAGCAGTTCCTTCAGGCTGGCACCACAGGTGCGCCGTGTTGTTTTGGGAAAGACTTTTCCAATCCTTGACCGGACTTCAGTGCATCCATGCAACAACGGGCAGGCCCCAACCTGCACCTGCCACAGGTTGATTACCTGGTAGCGTCGAGCAAGGCGCGGGAGATGATGATCTTCTGCACCTCGGAGGTGCCTTCAAAAATCCGCAAAATCCGTGCATCACGCACATAGCGCTCCAGCGGTAAATCCCGGCTGTAACCATAACCACCGTGCAGTTGCAGCGCGGCATCAGTAATAAACCCGGCGCATTCGGCGGCCACCAATTTGGCGGTGGCCGAGTCCAGGCTGAAACGTTCGCCGCTATCACGCCGGGCGGCGGCTTTCATGGTCAGCATGCGCGCACTTTCAAGCTGAGCGTACATGTCTGCCAGTCGCCATTGCGTACCTTGATACGCCGCCAGAGGCTTGGGCCCGATCTGACGCTCACGCACCCAGCTCAGGCTGGCTTGCAGAGCCGCATTGGCAATCCCGAGCGACATGGCTGCCACCTCCACCCGTCCGCGATCCAGCACCGCCATTGCCGTGTTGAACCCCTGGCCCTCAACACCGAGCAATGCCGACTCCGGCAACCAGCAGTCCAGCGCCAGCTCATAGATGGTACTGCCACGCAGGCCCATGGTTTTTTCCGGACTGGAGAAGCTGATGCCCGCCGTGCCCCTGGGCACCATAAAGGCACTGATGCCCTTGTGCCCGGCGTCTGCGTCAGTCTTCACGTACAGCACAATAAAGTCGGCTTCCTTGGCGTTGGTAATGTAGTGCTTGCTGCCGCGTATGCGCCAACCGCCCTCTTCACGTGCTGCGCGACTGCGCATATCGGCCGGGTTCGAGCCCGCCGCCGGTTCAGTCAGGGCAAAGGCACCGAGTAACTCGCCGCTGGCTGCACGTGGCAACCATTCCTGTTTTTGTTGCTCGGTGCCGCCGAGCAGGATCGAGTCCGTGGCCAAAAAGTGTGCGGTCATTGCCGATGCGGTGGAGGCACAGGCCCCCGCCACCGCTTCCACTACACGACTCATCGCCAGGCTACCGATGCCCAGGCCGCCGTATTCTTCTGGCAGGTTGATGCCCATGCAGCCCAAATCGCCCAGGGCCCGGATGCTCGCCAGACAAAAGCTTTCGGTTTCGTCGTAGTGCTGGGCCAGTGGTTGAATCACTTCGCGGGCCACTTGCTCGGCGCTGTCGACCACGGCCAACTCTTCTGCAGTCATTTCGAAGTTCATGCGTGTGCTCCTGCTTTACTCAAGCCAAATACGGCGTTGTCTGCCCCCAAACGTGGGGCAATAGTGGTTGCGTGGGGTTTAAGGCCATTGAAGAACACCGGTTGCGGCACCAGCGGCAATACCGCGCCCGCAGGCTGAAACTGCAACTGGCGCACACGGGCGTGCTCACTGCTCGCAGCTTGTGCCAGATCCCACACGGGCGATGACGGAACACCTGCATCGAGCAGGCCGTCGCACAAATGTTCAACACTGTGCTGCGCCGTCCAGGCTTCAATGGTGGCGCGCAGGGCCGGTTCATTCAGGGTGCGCTGGGTGTCATTGATAAAGCGCGCATCGGTCGCCAGTTCCGGCTGGCCCATGCACTGGCACAAGCGCTCAAACAAGCGATTACTTGCCACCGCAATGACCACCTGACCGTCTGCCGCGCAGTAGGTATCAAAGGGGGTCGAGACCGGATGCCGATTACCCACCAACCCCGGCGCCACACCGTTGGCGTAAAGGTTGGACAGACCGGTCATTTGCAGACTGAACAGCACATCAAACATGGCCACATCGATGTACTGCGCGCCCGGTGCATGCCGCTCACGGGCAAACAGCGCCGAGCTGATGGCCCAGGCCGCATAAACCCCCGCACACAAATCGCCAATGGCCTCACCGCTGCGGGTCGGGCCGGTGGCAGCGAATCCGGTGACACTCATCAGGCCGGACATGGCCTGCGCCACGATGTCGTATGCCGGGCGCTTGGACAGCGGACCTTCCTGGCCAAAACCGGAAATGCTGGCGTAGATCAGACGCGGGTTGTACTGCTTGAGGCTGTCGAAATCTATGCCCAAACGCTGAGTGACGCCGGGGCGAAAATTCTCGACCACAACATCAGCATCGGCCACCAACTCGTAGAAACGCTGGCGATCCGCTGGGTTTTTGAAATCAATTTCAACGCTGCGCTTACCGCGGTTAATAAGGCCGAAGTAGACACTTTCACCGTCCAGAAACGGCCCCAAGTGACGGGCATCATCACCCTCCTCGGGCACTTCGAACTTGATCACATCGGCCCCCAAATCAGCGAGCATCGCAGTGCAATGCGGCCCGGCCAGTACGCGACTGATATCCAGCACCCGTACACCTTGCAGTTGTTGCGTAAACGGACTGTTGTTCATGCCACCCCCTCAAATGCTCAAGCAGCGCAAACTAGTGCGCACTTATACCAACCTGTATGTACAAGTGAATGCAAGTGAAGGGCCAACACGCCAAAGGCATCGCGCAGGAAGGCTAAAATTAGTGAAAAATATTATTTAAAATCAGATAGTTAAAAAACTAATGTTTTTCACCAAAAGAATTTTACGCACGGAAAAGTTGCAAAAATGTGCCGCAACTTTGTGCATCAACAGGTAGGAAGGTAACAAAAACGCACCAAAAGTAACGCGAGTAACACACCGCTACCCGCTACAAACCACCACTCAGTTCCCGCATTGACCCTGCAGGCGATAGCGCGAACCCGGATACACCAGCCGGGCACAACCCACCAGGCCTTGAGCGGCCCAGGTGCGGCGACGAATCAGCAGGCATGGCTCATTTCGCTTGACGTTCAGCAAGCGGCATTCCGCAGATTTGGCATGAATCGCTTCCACCACATGTTCACCGCCGGTCAGTGGCGCCAGGTTCATCAGGTAGGCATAGGCGGTGGTACGGGTGAAGTCCTGCTGCAAGTATTCCGGGGCAATCTCGGCATTCACATAGCGCTCTTCGATTTGCACCGGCACATTGTTTTCGTAATGCACCATCACCGAGTGGAAGAAGCGTTTGACCCCATCCAGGGCAAACGGCAGCACAGGTGTAACCTTGGCCGGGACCTCTTCCAGCACCATTACCTCACAGCGATGCACGTGGCCGCGGTCGGCGATTTCCTGGGCAATATTGTGGATCTCGAACAACGCCGCATTGCCTTTGGGCACCGCCACAAAAGTTCCCACCCCCTGCATGCGTACCAGCAGCCCTTCGATAGTCAACTCACGCAATGCGCGATTGATGGTCATGCGGCTCACGCCCAGCAGGGTGAGCAGCTCGCTCTCGGAAGGCAGCTTGGAATTGGGCAACCAGGCGCCCGAACGGATTTTTTGCGCGATGGCCTGTTTGACGCGCGCGTACAGCGGCGCAGGACTCTCAATGGAAAATGACTCAAGGGATGAATTGTCATCGACTGACTTGGACACAACGACTCCTGTTCGTAGGGTTGGGCATGCTGGTGCGCCGGGCCAGTTTACGCCCAGCGTGGGCGAAGAAAAACGGGCGTTTAGCGCGGCATGTAATCGCGCTGCCAGCGACGCGGAATTCTCAGCGACAGCAGCCCCAGAGCTGCGGCAAAACCGGCGCTGAAAAGCATGGCCTTGAGCCCGAACTGCGCCTCCAGCACCGCGCCCAGTACCGCGCCCAGCAACATCCCGGTCCAGGGCACCAACTGCACTCGCCAGCCGCTGCGCCGCTCGCCCAGCATCCATCGCCCCAGGCCCCGACCAAAACGCGATAACGCCCCGGTCACATACGTCAAACCCACCGGCAAGCCATTAACCTGCTCCACCGCCGCATTGAGCATGCCCATCGCCACAATCGCCGCCAGCAACGCGGGTACTTGTGTCGCCAGCGGCAGCAACGCGGCGGTACACAACAAGCCGGCAATCACCAGCATCAACGGCAATGCCCGCCGCCCACTCCAGCGCCCCAACAATACTCCCAGGGCATTGCCGAGAATAAACGCCAGCACCGCAAGCAGCAGGCGTACCACCATGCTCACGTCACCCTCACCGACCGCCACGGCCAGACGCGTAGTATTGCCACTCATAAACGAGATGAAATTGCCGGTGGCCAGAAAGCCAATGGCGTCAGTCATGCCAGCCAGAACCGACAAGCTCGCGACCATTGCCAAACCCACCCGGCCGCGCCAGGCACGAACACGCAGGTGCACGGGATTGGTCGGTTTTCTGAATGGCGCTGGGAGCATTTCGGGAGCCTCTGTCGAGATACCGGACTAAAGAGCGAACGATTTTGTCATATAAAAAAGCCACCATAGCACTCGACCTGTAGGACTATTAGCTATCTAGCGCAGGTAAAATCGAACCAATTTTGAAACCGGTATCTAATGAACGCTTTGTTCAGGAATGAAAAAGCTTAGATAGTGCAGCACTAACAAGGAGAAACACACGGGCTGATACGCTCGATGTGCCAGGCCAATCAGCCTCAATAGATGTAATCAGAAGAACCCCATGACCCAGTCTGTTTGGATTAAACCTCGACTCAAGCCCTACGCACTGGCGGCTATCCCGCTGTTATTGGTCGCTGGCGCCATTACTCTGGCCATACATGCGGATGACGTCTTTGCCCAGCCGGTAGACGGTGTGCAGACCCTGGTGTTTATGCGCCATGCCGAAAAACCGGCCGACGGCCTTGGCCAGCTCACCTGTCAGGGGCTTAACCGCGCGATTGATCTGGCTACCCTGCTGCCGCAACGCTATGGCAAGGCCGACTACGTGTTTGCCGCCAACCCCTCACGCCAGGTTGAAGAGGGCGCCGATGATGACGCCTACAGCTACGTACGGCCACTGATGACCATCAACCCCAGCGCCATCAAGCTGGGCTTGCCAATCAATCTGGAGTACTCGGCCAATGACACTCGTGCCCTGGCCAATGAGTTGACCGACGACCAGTATCACAACTCGACCATCTACACCGCCTGGTCCCACGGCTACCTGCCAGAGCTGATCAATGACGTCGCCAGCAACGCGCTGGGCAAGAAAACCTCATTGATTGAAGACTGGCCCGGCAGTGACTTTGACTCACTGTATGTGCTGACCCTGACCTGGAAAGACGGCAAGGCCACACTGCTCAACCGCACTGAAAAGCAGCTTCTGGACAATGGCTCCAGGACCTGCCCGAGCTGATCGCCAACGGTCTGCCCCGGTATAAACATTGTCCGCGCCAGAACATGCCTATACCATCACCACGATTTTTTGTAGCCCCTATAGCCCCTGACGAGGCACGGGGCCTCAGCCCATCGCAGCCTCGTGCCTCATCAGCGGCAGAGATACTTCAAGCGTGGGAGCGAGCCTGCTCGCGAAGATCATTCGCGAGCAGGCTCGCTCCCACTGGGGCTTGACCTGGAACAGAGTAGCTACAGGTACATTCCTCGCCAGCAAAGACGTCAGGCACAAAATCGAAAAAACGCTGTCAGATCCAGCAACTGCTTCGCAGCGCTGGCGGCAGAACGAAGCCCGGCGCGACTATTTTCTTACTTGCCAACAGCTCAAGGTACACGCATGAAGATCAACGTTATCGGTTTACCCCTGCTTTTGGTGGCCTTGCTGGGATTGGCTGGCTGCGCGACCCCGAGCGTTGTGACCCTGCAAAACGGCACGCAGTACCTGACCAAAGACCTGCCAAACACCACCAACAAGGACGGCTTCTATGAGTTCGTGGACATTGCAGGCAAACACATCAAGATCAGGGCTGATGATGTCTCCACCATCAAGTCGGACTGACAACAGCATCAGGCTGTAAGCGGCAACCTTGAAACTTGCCGCTGCCCTTACCCGTTCAGCGCATCCAGCAGCCGGTAGTAGCTGATACCCGCCGCCACGTACAAGCGCTGCAAGCTGTGAAAGGGAATTCGGCGAATCGGCGTCACCGGAAACGGGAAGTCATCGCTGGCGCCTGAGATCCGCGCCGCAAGGTGCTTGCCCAAGGTGCTCGACATCGCAATACCGCGCCCGTTGTAGCCCATCAGGATTGATAGCCCCGGTTGCGGCTCATGTAATTGCGGCAGCATGCTATGGTTGAGCGCCACACGACCGCTCCAGCGGTATTCAATCGCGACCCCCGCCAATTGTGGAAACACGCTGACCAGCGAGCGCTCCAGATGCCCCCAATCTTCAGCCCGACGCGGCTCGGCGAAGGGCCCTCGCCCGCCCAGCAACACGCGGCCCTGAGCATCCTGCTTGAAATACAACAACAAACGCCGGGCATCCGAACACACTTCCCCACCGGGCAAAATGGTTTTGCGCAACTCTGGTGAAAGTGGCCGGGTCGCGATCATGAAACTGTTGGCCGCCAGCACGGTTTGGCGCAGCCCGGGCCACAAGCCATCGGTATAGCCATTGGTCGCCAGCACCACGCGCTCGGCGGTGACAGTGTGCCCCTGGGCGGTGGTCAATTGCCATTGCGGGCCAATTCGGCGCAGGTCTGTCACCCGGCTGTCGCTGTGAATCATCACCCCACGGCCCAGTGCCGATCTGGCCAAGCCCCGGGCATAGTTCAGCGGATGCAGACTGCCAGCTCGCGGATCAACCCACCCGCCCACGTAATTTTGCGTGCCGATACGCTGGCAAACAGCATCGCTGTCCAGCAACTCGGCTGCGATGCCGCGCTGCTGCCACTGTCGGGCACGGTGCTCCAGGGTCTTCATCGTGGCATAGGAAAAAGCCGGCTGGATCCAGCCCTTGCGCGTGGCATCGCAAGCAATGCCGTACTCGCGAATCAAGGAAAACACTTCGTCCGCTGCCCCGCCGCACGCTTCGATGATCTTCTCACCGCGCACCGCACCGAAGCGCTCAATCAACTGATCCGGATCGTATTTTAGCCCCGGAATCACCTGCCCGCCGTTGCGCCCCGAAGCCCCCCAGCCTGGCTCTCCCGCATCCAGCACACACACACTGACACCCGACTCCGCCAGGCGCAGCGCAGTCACCAGCCCGGTGTAGCCGGCACCGACAATCGCCACATCGACGCGCTTGTTTTCTGCCAGGGGCCGGGTCAGCGCTCCAGGACGAGAGGTCGCGGACCATAGCGAAGGCGGCAGTTTCAGTTTTGACGTTGGCTTCATGTACGCCTCCGCAGCGCAAAACGGCCTTCCAGACGACGCAAGCCATAGGACAGCGGCAAGCTCATCGACAGATAGAGCAACGCAACCAGGGTGTAGACCGTCATGTTTTCAAACGTCGAAGACGCGATCAGTTGCCCTTGGCGAGTCATCTCGGCCACGGTGATGGTCGATACCAGTGACGAGTCCTTGAGCATCATCACCAGTGTGTTGCCATAGGGTGGCAAGGCAATGCGAAACGCCTGGGGCAATACGATCCTGCGCATGATCAGCAGGCCGCGCATGCCAAAAGACTCGGCAGCTTCGATCTGGCCAATGTCGATGGCTTGAATTCCGGCCCGGAAGTTCTCGGCCTGATAAGCCGAATAGGCTATCCCCAAACCGACCACCCCAGCCTGCATGGCGCTGAGCTGGATACCGAAGTCGGGTAATACAAAATAGATATAAAACAGCTGCACGATGATCGGCAGTCCGCGAATCACATTGACCACGCCAATGGCGAACAAGGCGACGGCACGAATTTTGGAAACCATCATCAGTGCGAACAGCAGGCCAATCACTGAACTGAGCAGGAACGACCCCGCCGTGA
The DNA here is from genome assembly GCF_025426255.1 of Pseudomonas fragi. Classification (GTDB taxonomy): domain Bacteria; phylum Pseudomonadota; class Gammaproteobacteria; order Pseudomonadales; family Pseudomonadaceae; genus Aquipseudomonas; species Aquipseudomonas kulmbachensis. Next base: position 3,082,715 of record NZ_CP104861.1, read on the forward strand.
CCTGAACCGTGACCACAGCGCCTTTGAGCAGAATCGGAAGAAAGTCCAACGCATCCTGGAGAAACATAAACTACCTGCGCACCGCTACAAAAAGTGGCCCACCGCATCGCGGGGGCCACAGGATCATCAGTTCAGCTTCCACTTCTCGATGATGCGTTGCAGCGAGCCGTCCGCCTTGATCGCAGCAATGCCCTTGTTGACCTGCGCCAGCTTCTCGGCGTCGCCCTGACGCATGACCAGGCATACGTCGCCCATCACCACCGGCACATAACTGCTCGACAGTTTCACGTCCGGGTTTTTGCCCTGGGCCAACTGGTAGGCGATGATCGGGCGATCACCGAATGCGGCCTTGATACGGCCCAGTTTCAGGTCGCGCATCATGTCTGGAATGGAGTCGTAGCTACGGACTTCCTTGAAGCCACCGTGCTTGTTCAGCGCATCAAGGAACACCGTGCCCACTTGCGCACCGACCACTTCACCGGCCAGGTCAGCCATGGTCTTGTATTCTTTCTGATCATCAGCCTGAACCATCAGGCCTTCGCCGTAGCTGAAGATAGGATCGGAATACTGCACAACCTTCTCACGCTCGGGGGTCTTGAGCATGGCGGCGGAAATCAGGTCAATCTTGTTGGTAGTCAGCGAAGGGATCAGTGCGGCAAACGTGGTTTGCTGGATTTCGGTACCAAACCCACCGGCTTTGCCGACAGCTTCAGCTGCGTCGACCATCATGCCCTGGATTTTACCGCTCTTGATATCGAGGAAGGTGAACGGGATGCCCGTCGCCGTTGCTCCGACTTTGTACACAGGCTCTGCAACAGCTGCGGCTGATCCAATCAGCCCGGCAGCCATGGCGCAAACAAGCGTCAGTACTTGAAAAGGTTTTTGCATAGCGAATCTCCCTGTGGTCGCTTTTGGTTGTTCCTATGCGGCACTCAACAACCCTTGCACCCTCTGGTACAAAATGCCGCCATCGACTATAACCAATTTACTTAAATCGTAAAGAGATTTATAAGTATCGGATATCGATACTTATATGCCCGAAAAATGCATAGGATGCGCCATGAGCGATAACAACAACCCTCTTTTCAACCAGTCACTGGAAAAGGGCCTGGCCGTTCTTCGCGGCTTTGGAGCAGCGCGGCGCACCATGACCCTGGCGGATATCGCGCTGGCGGCGGGCATCAGCAAAAGCTCGGCCCAGCGCATGGTGCATACCCTTGAGGAGCTCGGTTATGTGCGCAAACATCCGCAAAGCCGACGCTTTCAGTTAACGCCCAAGGTCATGGAGATCGGCTACAACTACCTGACGGCCGACATCCTGGTCGATGTCGCCAACCCCTACCTGGCCGAGCTCAACCAGATCACCGGAGAGACGGTCAACCTGACAGAACCGGACGGTCTGGACATGGTGTTTGTCTCGCGTTTTGTCGCGCCAAAATTTATCCCGATCCATATGCCCATCGGCAGCCGCATCCCCATGTACTGCTCCGGGGGCGGTCGTGCGTACCTGAGTGGCCTGACCGACGACGAGGTTCACAGCGTGCTGCAAGCCAGTGAACTGGTTGAACTGACCCGCTACACCCTGACCGATGCCTCGGCCATTTTTGAGCGCGTGCAAATCAGCCGCAAACAGGGCTATGCCACCAACAAGGAAGAAATGTTCCTCGGCGACATGACCATTGCTGCGCCGATATTCAACAGCCACGGCCTGCCGGTTGCCGCCGTACACGTAGTAGTGCCCAGCAGCCGTTGGGTCATGCAAGACGCCGAAGACAAAGTTGCCTCGACCGTTATCCAATGCGCCCGTGGAATCAGCAATTCGATCAGGACCTTGTAACCCCGATCTTGTCGATACTCTGCTCCAGGCTCGCTCCCACGCTTGAAGTATCTGTAGCCGCTGACGAGTAGAACGAGACTGCGTCCGGTTGCGCAGCGACCGTAAACCCTGAACCCTGGTTTTGCTGTCTCATCGCGAACGCAGCCTCGCGGAGCTCGTCGGCGGCTACAGGATTTATGGTCCGGGGACAGGTATCATGCGGCGCTATTTCCCTGCGTTTGGTAACTCTTTATGTCCAGTATTTCCCCAGCCAAGCCCACTAGAGGCTGGTCATTCTGGTGCAAGCCCCTGCTGTTTTTGCTGATTGCCGGTATTGGTCTGTACTACGTCAAGTGGTCGCCCTACTACCTCAAGGCTTTTGTCGCCGCCGACAACCACAGCATCGGAGCCTCGATCCTCAACGATAATCAGGGCGAACCCATCGCCGCCGCACTGGCCTATGCCCAGGTGTACTTTCTGGCGATCTGGAAAGCCGCCGTGCTGGCGGTCATTCTAGGCTCGCTGATTCAGGTACTGATCCCCCGTGACTGGCTGCTGCGCCTGTTCGGCAAGGCCGGGCTGGGCTCGACCCTGCGTGGTGGCCTGTTCGCCTTGCCGGGCATGATGTGTACCTGCTGCGCGGCGCCTGTGGCCGCTGGCATGCGTCGGCAAAAGGTCTCGGTAGGCGCGGCACTGGCCTTCTGGATCGCCAACCCGGTACTCAACCCTGCAACCCTGGTGTTTATGGGCTTTGTACTGGGCTGGGGCTTTAGTGTTCTGCGCCTGGTCGCCGGGATCGTGCTGGTGGTTGGTGTGTCACTGATTGCACAACGCATCTCGCGCCCCGAAAGTATCCCCGACGCGGCACTGGACGCAGTGTCCGAGGCCAGCCAGATTGTTCAGCAGAACTTCTTCAGCCGCTGGGGCCAGACCTTGTGGCAATTGTTCTGGAATACCATTCCGGTGTATCTGCTGGCAGTGCTGTTGCTGGGCGCAGCACGCGTATGGCTGTTCCCCCATGTGGACGGCGCCATGAGCGATAACCTGATGTGGCTGGTCCCTCTGGCCATTATCGGCACGCTGTTTGTGATCCCCACGGCGGCGGAAATTCCGATTGTGCAGACCATGATGGCTCTAGGCATGGGCACAGCCCCAGCCGTGGCGCTACTGATGACCTTGCCGAGCGTCAGCCTGCCGTCACTGCTGATGCTACGCAAAGACTTCGACACCCGGGTTCTGGTCAGCGTGGCTCTGATGACCATGCTGGTCGGTGTACTCAGCGGTCTGGTCGGAATGTGGTTGCTTTAAAACCGCCAACAACACCCTGCGCCTGTGGAGCGGGCGGGCTCGCGAAACTTCTGACCATCACCGTAAAGCCCGTGCTAGAGCGGTCAATTAAGGTTCAGTTAAGTTTCGGGGGCTAACGTGACCAGCGAGTCACAAATGACTCGCATTAGCTATTCCCCTGCTCCACCACAGAGGATGAACGATGGATAACAAGGTGACACAGCTCCCGACTGCAACTACTACCCTTCCTGACTTGCATCTCCTCACCGAAGACAACTCCTTGCGCGATACCTGAAGCGCGCGTCCAAACCTATCCCAACGAGGTATCGGTGGCGGCCGAACATGACGCCAGGCCTTGCCACGCCTCCAGGAATCCCCAGGGAGAATCATCATGCGTGCTGCGCAATTAAAAACGCTACTGCCACGGGAGCTATTGGCCTCTGTGGTTGTGTTTCTGGTCGCCCTGCCCTTGTGCATGGGCATCGCCATCGCCTCCGGGATGCCACCGGCCAAAGGCTTGATCACCGGCATCATCGGCGGCCTGGTCGTGGGGTGGCTGGCGGGGTCGCCGCTGCAAGTCAGTGGCCCGGCAGCCGGTCTGGCAGTACTGGTATTCGAAGTGGTGCGCCAGCATGGCATGGTCATGCTGGGGCCGATCCTGCTGCTGGCAGGTTTTCTGCAACTGTTGGCCGGACGTTTGCGCCTGGGCTGCTGGTTCCGCGTCACCGCCCCGGCTGTGGTCTACGGCATGCTTGCCGGGATCGGGGTGCTGATAGTGCTGTCGCAAATCCATGTAATGCTCGACGGCGTGCCAAAACCTTCCGGCCTGGACAACCTTGCAGGTTTCCCGCAGGCATTGGCGCAAGCCATTCCAACCCTGGGTGGCGGCCTTGGATGGCAGGCAGGACTCCTGGGCCTGGCAACCATTCTGGTGATGTGGTCGTGGGACAAATTACGCCCGCAAAAACTGCGCTTTGTCCCCGGTGCCCTGCTCGGCGTGGGCTTGACCACTCTGGTCAGCCTGATAATGGCGTTGCAGGTAAAACGGGTTGAAGTCCCGGAAAACCTGGCGGACGCTATCGACTGGCTGCGCCCAGCCGACCTGCTGAACCTGGCCGATCCCAATCTGTTGATCGCGGCGTTTGCAGTGGCGTTTATCGCCAGTGCAGAAACCTTGCTGTCCGCAGCAGCCGTCGACCGTATGCACAACGGCAAGCGCTCTGATTTTGACAAGGAACTGACGGCACAGGGGGGCGGCAATATGCTCTGTGGCGTGCTCGGTGCATTGCCAATGACCGGAGTGATCGTGCGCAGCTCGGCCAATGTTCAGGCAGGCGCCACCACCCGTCTTTCGGCAATGTTCCATGGCCTTTGGCTGCTGGCTTTTGTGATGTTGCTGTCCAGTGTGCTGCAAAGCATTCCAGTGGCAAGCCTGGCGGGAGTACTGGTCTACACCGGGATCAAATTGGTGGACCTCAAGGCCTTCCGCGGCCTGGCCCGTTATGGCCGCATCCCGATGCTGACCTATGCCGCAACCGCGCTGTCGATCATCTTCACCGACTTGCTGACCGGGGTACTGCTGGGTTTCGGCTTGACCCTGGCCAACTTGGCGTGGAAAGCAGCACGTCTGAAAATCAGCTTGATTGACCTGCCCCAAAGCGGCGAGATGGAGTTGCGGCTCAATGGTTCTGCGACCTTCCTCAAAGTACCGGCATTAACTCAGGTACTGGCTCGCGTACCAGCAGGCAGCAGCGTATATGTACCACTTAATAACCTGAGCTATATCGATCACTCCTGCCTGGAGTTGTTCGAAGAATGGGGGCGGGCCAATGCCGCCAAGGGCTCGAAGCTGATCATTGAACCCCAGGGGTTGAAACGCCGTCTGGAAGGCCGACTGCGCACCACCCGGGGCCTGGGTTCAGCCACCGCCTAAAATCAAACTCCGGTAATGCCCAGGATTGGTCCCTGACCATTTGCGAAAGGCCTTGTAAAACGAGCTGGTGTCGGCAAAACCCAGGCGCTGGGCGATGTCGGCAAAGCTGTGGTCGGGGTCGGCCAGCCAGCCAATCGCCAGTTCCTTGCGCACGCCGTCCTTGATCCCTTGAAAGGTTTGCCCCTCGTCCGCCAAACGGCGGCGCAGGGTTGACGCCGACATGCACAGGCTCTGCGCCATGCCCTGGGTTTCAGGCCACTGCTCGGCTGGCAACTGGCGCAAATCCTGTTTGATCTGGCTGGCCAGGCTCAACGGGTCACGGTACTTGACCAGAATATTGGCCGGAGCTTCGGCCAAAAAACGCTTCAGTTCCTGGGCGTTGCGCTTGATCGGTGCATCCAGGCAATCGGCGGCAAATATCATCCGTGTGCGTGGCCGCTCAAAGCGCAGGTTCTCGGAGAACATCACTTCGTAGTCACCGCAGTAATCGGGCGCTTCACAGCGCAGCTCGATGGCCAGAATCGGCAGTCGTCGCCCGGCCAGCCAGCAGGCCACACCGTGCACGATCATCCAGTAGGTGAAGTAGGTAAAGCCACGGCTCGTCTGCTGGTCAGGTTCCTGCAAGACGATTTCGGCCAGGCTTTGCTGGCGCACCAACCGCGCCGGCAAGCGCTCAAGCATCAACGACAGAAATCCCAGCACCACCTCCAGCCCCTGGGCCAGCGTCGGCTGCGCCATGGCCGTGCGGCACATGAACTCCAGGCTGCCGGAGCGCAACTTGTGTGGGTCCATGCCAAAAAATTCGTCATCCAGACGTCGCGCCAACAGCCGCCACAGACGTGCATAGACTATTGCAGGCACGCGGGCCTGCGGCTCGTCGAGCAGCGCCGGAGCGATACCGACCTTGTGCAACACTTCATCCGTGGCACTGCCCGGCGCGCAACTCTGCAACAGCGCCTCGCGCACCAGATGAATGGAGATGGTGTCCTTGTTCAGCATTGGCCCGGTTCCAAGCCCGATGACTTTTAGATGACGGCCATCTTAAGCAGCACGGATCAAAAAGCCAGCAGTACCTTAGCCTTATACGGCCAGCGCCAATGGCGGTGCTGCCAAACGCTTGGCCAGCAACCCGGCAAACGCCACCACCGGGACCACCGCGGTAGCCAGAGCCAGCCATAACAGACCGGCAAAACCGTCCACCACCAATTGCCCGGCCAGCGCTGGCCCGACCATAGAGCTCAAGGCAAAGGCAGCAGGAATCAACATGATCGAACGCCCGCTCGGGTCGAGCCTCGCAACCGCAGCGGTCTGGTAGATGCAGCCCCAGCAGAAACCCACCTCCCAGATCCAGGCCCCCAGGGCGTACAGGACAAAGCCTTCGGCATAGGCCAGCAACAGCAAACCCGTACCGATTACCGCCAGCACCAGCAAGTGCGGCCAGCGTGTACCGAGTCGGTCGCCAATCAGCGCCAGCGCCAAGGCCGCACCGCCACCGAGCAGTTTAAGCACCGCAAACACCACCCCCATTTGTGCGGGCGCCACGTCCAGACCATGCCCAAGACGTTCAAGAAATGCCCACAGACCGATCTGCCCGGCACCAAACACAAAGAAAAACCCCAGTGCCCAATACGCAGGCACAGGGAAGAGAAAACGGCCTCGAAGGGAATTGTCTTTAGCCAAATCCGCCTGTACCGCGAAATCACTGCGGCGCGGCAACGCAAAGGCGCTCAGGCTCAGTAACAGAATCATGGCCGCCAGCACCAGCGCGCCACCGGCGTAGTGATAGTTGCTGATCACCATCGAAGGCAACACAAACAGCACCAGCGCCACCAAGCCCAGCTCAATCCCCTGGCGCATGCCAAACGCCCGCTCCTTGTTGGGCATCTCAGCCATGATCCGCAGCCCGAGGCAGGTCATCAGTGCGGCAAAAAAACCGATCAGCGCCCACAACGGCAGCTGTGCAGGGGCCGGCAACTGTGAAGAGGCCAGCAATGCCAGTGCCGCGCCCAATGCGCAGCCAAACGTCAGGACGCGCCAGTTGCAGCGGTCGATAAAGCCCACAGCAACCAGCGTCCCCACCAGATAGCCGCTGAAGCACACAGAGCCGAGCAAACCGATTTGCGACGGTGCAAAACCGAAACTGTCCGCCAGTGAGCCCAGCAGAATGGGCAGGGTATTGAAGGGCAAGCCACCGATGGTCGACGCCAGACTGGCGGCCAACATAAAGGTCAGGGTTTTACGTTGGTTCAGCGTCATCGGCAGTGCCCTTCGCTCAAGCAATCAATCAGCGGTGATCTACGGTAGTGATTTCACGACGCTCGGCCATGTTCGCCGCAACGCTGGCTTCGTCTGTAAAGAACTGCTGATACCACTCGCGCAACTGATACACCGGACCATCACCCTCGGCCAAAACCGGGTTGTTGACCCGCACTTTGTGAGTCCAGATATCCACGTCCTGATAGAACGAATCGCGGTTGCGTTGCACGTAATCCAACGCCAGGGCTTCGTTCTGTTCCTGGGTCCAGCCCGGCACTTTTTTCACCATGCAGCCAAAGCGCAGTTCAAAACTGTTGGGGCCGATAGGCACGTGGCAATTGAGCAGGATGGACTTGATTTCCTGACCATCGAACATGGCGCGCATGCGGGTCAGGTGAGTCGCGGGGCCGTAATAGGCCGATTCAGCAACCAGGTCGCCGCCCAAGCGTTCGGAGTCGCCGTGGAAAATTTGCTGAGCGATATGGCCTTCGAACACATTGTGGAAATACTTGGTTGGCGTGCCATGTACCGGACCGAAATGCTGGGCATCCACCAGGTTGTCGACCAGTTCACGAGGGTTGGTATTGATGATCAGCTTGTCCATGTACCAGCTGTGAAGCCACTCATCGCTGTCCATTTCCGGCAGATGCGGGATCACCACGCCTTCGGCAGGCGGCTTGCCTTCAGGGTTGTTCCACACAAACAGCAGCTTGTTCACTTCGCAGGTCTGCCAGGCGCGGGTTTTGGCCTTGGGCGGAATACGCTTGCAGTAAGGGATCTCGACACACTTGCCACTGGCGTCGTACTGCCAGTGGTGGAAGGGGCAGACCACCCGGTCATTCTCGATAGTGCCCTGGGACAGGTCGGCCCCCATATGCGGGCAATGGGCGTCCAGCACACTGATCGCGCCAGTGGACGTGGCGAAAGCCAGCAGTCGCGAGCCAAACACATTCAGGGTATGCAACTTGCCATCACGGAATTCATTAGCTTCGCCCAGGCAATGCCAACCACGGCCAAAACGCGGTGACAAAGTATTCTCGACGTGGATTTCTGCGAGTTTAGTCATTTTTATTATTCCTCAGGTTAAGGGCCAGGGCGCTTACCGAATGATCTTCACCGAGGTCCGAGGCAGGTTCATCGTTCAGATGGACTAGTACACCGAGGCGCCGTAGCTGCTGTCGAGGAACGAGGCTGCGATGGGCTGCGCAGCGGCCTCGATGTCTTGAAGGTCCTTCGTCCCTTATCGCAGCCTCGTTCCTGGACAGTGGCTACAGCATTTGAGAGTGCAAATTCGTATTACCGCCAGTCCTCGACAATCCCGTGTTCCCTGGCAAATGGCTGGCAATGAATGGTCTTGCGCTGGTGATCGACTGCCGCATCGTTGGTCGCCAGCCACAACATCACCGCTGCTGGCACCTGGGGTGGCGCAGAACCTGCGCGCAAGGCAATCACGCCCTTGTCACCGATGGTGGCGCGCAAGGCATCGGTGGTCACGACGCCAGGGTTGAGGGTGTAGGCGCGGATCCCCTGCTCGCCGAACTCCACCGACAAAATACCCGACAAACGCGATACCGCCGCCTTGCCCGCGCCATAGGCATAGCCCCAGCCGCCCTTGCCCGCCGCCACCGGCGGATCAGTTTCACCCGCGCCGGAGGTGACGTTAATCACCACCCCGGCGCCCTGCTCCAGCATCTGGCTGACCACGGCCCGGGTCAGCAAAAACGGGGTCATTACATAGCCCTGAAACACCCGCTCCAGGGTCTCGGGCTGCAACTCCATAAACGCTGCGTTAAGGTCGCTGCCCTGATAGATCGCATTGTTGACCAGCACATCCACCCGACCATATTCGGCAACCACCGCACGGCTTGCCGCGAGCACCGATTCGCTGTCGAGCAGGTCCATGCGTACCACCAGCGCCTTGCGCCCCAGTTCGCGGATCGCTGCCGCCGTGGCGTTCAAACTGCCGGGTAGCGCTGTGCCGTCGGGGTTGCGCAAACCGTGGGTATGGCTTTCGCCCTCATCCAGGCTGCGAGCGCTGATGGCCAGATCGAAACCTGCACGGGCAAACGCCAGCGCGGTTTCACGACCGATACCGCGACTGGCGCCGGTAATAAATGCCACTTTGTTCATAAGAGTTCCTTAAAGGTCAAAAGCGCTGCGCGCGCACCATCGCATCCATGCCACCGTCGACAAACATCACGCTGCCAGTGACAAAACTGGCCTGTGTCGACTGCAGAAATGCCACCACCTGGGCAATTTCAGCAGAACTTCCCGCACGCCCCAATGGCGCGACAAACTCACGTACTGCCTTGCCGAACCGGGCATCCTCCTTGGCCGCCTGATGTAGCGGAGTTTCCACCGCGCCCGGTGCAACCACGTTCAAGCGGATACCTTGCGCAGCCCATTGCACCGACTTGCGCCGTGCTTCACAGGTCACCGCGTATTTGGAGCTGGCATAGGCGATATGGGGCTGGCCCAGTGCATCGGCCAGCGCCAGGGCTTGCGTCTCGTCACCGGCCAGCAGCGCTGCAACCATCGGCTGTTGATCAGCACCGGGCTGGGTGGCGGCCACCGAGCCAATCACCAACGCGGCCGGGTTTTCACCCTTGGCCAGCGCGTCAGCCAAACCGTCAAGCAGTTCACTGACGCCGAAGTAGTTCACTGCCAGCACCAGGCTGCTTGAAGAAGCCGTCACCCCAAGACCGGCGCAGCACACCAGGCCATCAAGCACCCCGCCCGACTGCTCAAGCACCTGGGCCACGGCTGTCTGGCGCCCGGTACGGGTCGACAGGTCAGCGACCACCTCGGCATTAGCCCGGTCGATCCCGATAATGCGGTGCCCCGCAGCCCGTAATACCGCGCACACGGCGGCGCCGATCCCGGAAGCGGAACCGCTGACAGCTGTAACTGGCATATGACTTTCCTTGATGATGCAGGCGCAGTAGCCTGGCTGAAGAGCAACCGACAGTGGCGATCAATCGCCACCGTCGGCCGGTAAACGATGTTTAAGCGCTTTTACGAAGCGGCCGCGCCAACTGTGGCGCCGGCACTATCACTGACTCAGCCGCTCGCAAGGCGCACTTGGGCTTTCCCAGCGCGACCACGCTGTTCAGCAGAATCCTTACCAGCTCGGTCTGACGGCGCACACCGGTCTTGGAGAAAATAGAACGCAGATGCGCCCGTGCGGTGTTGCGTCGAATATTCAGGTTTTCCGCGGCCTCTTCCAAGGACAAACCGTTGGCCAACTCCATCGCCAGCGCCGTTTCGGCCTTGGTCAGATTGAACAGCTGCTTGGTCACCACCTCGCTGGCCAGCGACTTGCCGACCGAGTCGCGGATATAGATCACCGCCGCCGGTTTGCTCTTGCCTTCAGCCCATTCCAGCGAAGGAATAGCCTCGACCACCAGCCCCAAGCTGACCTGCCCCGAAGGTCGGGTCACGGACATCGCATCGGCCGTCACCCCGCCATCGCGCACTTCCTGACTAAAGGCATGCTTGACCAGACGCTGCAGCTCACGGTTGTCGCTGGGGTAAGTGGCTTCCAGCCTGCCACCCACCAGTTTCAGGCCATCGGCGTTTTTGAGGATTTCTTCGGCCACCGGGTTCAGGCGCAGCACCTTGCCGGTTTCGTCGAGCACAATGGTCGCCACGGACAGGCGACTGATAGCCTGCGCATAAAGCTCGCTCATGGACTCGCTGCGATCGAGCAGGTTGTGCAAGTGCAAGGCCCGGCGCAAATGCGGCAGGAAGCTGCTGCACAACGCACGTTCGGCACTGGAAAATTTCGGAGAGGTTTTGGGCCGGGTCAGACGAAAACGCAGCTTGCCACCTTCAGGGGTGGAAATATCGGCCCCCATTACATGGAAGACATTTTGCGGGCCGCAGTAAGCCTTGAAATACGCCGAACTCATCCATTCGGACTCGCTCATCAGGTCTTCAACCGTAAACACCTGATCCAGCGCTTGCCCGGCGAACGGGGTATTGGCTTGCGGGTAGGTTTGATACGTCAGTTCACCCTCGCCTTCAATATCCCCGGCCACAATCATCAGGCCCAGGTCAGGCTGATCCGGCACGCGCAGAATCAAGGTCGCGTAGTTGGCCTGGAACATGTTGCGAACCGCGCACAAGGTACGACCCATGACTTTCGGGTCTAGCGCCCCGTCGTAGAAGCTGCCGATCATTTGATCGTAATCGGCCAGTTCAAGTCCCAGACTGGCCAGGGTTTGATGATTCAGGGTCACTGTATCCACGGACATTTCCTCGCATTGGGTCAGGTTCAGGACCTGCCCTTTTTATTGTTCTTATTACCAGCGGCTTGCCTCTGCGCAGGTACTGCAGCCCTGCGCAAAAGCACCTCAGTGTGTCTTTATGTTGGTCGCCATACAAGCCCGGCAAGCTGTCTGTTTCAGCGGTTTGACGAGTCCTTGGCGGCAACGCTCGGCTTGAGCGGGTAATGCCCGGCAGGCACATCCTGGCCCCGGGGTTTAACCTTGACCAACGGGCGCCCCAGATTGAACCAGGCCGCCAGCGCAGGCAGTAAAAAGATCGCCCCGAGCACGTTAACCAGGAACATGAACGACAGCAGCACACCCATATCGGCCTGGAACTTCAAGGGGGCAAAGGCCCAGGTACAAACACCGATGGACATGGTCAGTGCAGTAAAAACCGCCGCCGTACCGCGTTGGCACATGGCCTGGTAGAAGGCGTTACGCAGGTCCTTGCCGTCGGCCATTTCATGGGCAATCCGCTCGTACAGGTAGATCCCGTAATCGACCCCGACGCCCACGCCCAGCGCCATCACCGGCAACGTCGCGACTTTCAGACCGATTCCCAGGGTTGCCATCAGGGCATTACACAGGATCGCGACAATCGCCAACGGCACCAGAATGCACAGTACTGCGCGCAATGAGCCAAAGGTCAGCCAGCAGAACAGCGCCACCGAGCCGAACAGGGCAGCGAGCATCACCACCTCGGCCTGCTTGACCGCTTCGTTGGACGCGGCCATCACACCGACGTTGCCGCCCGCCATCAGAAACTCCACATTCGGACCTTGCAGACCGGCAATGATGCGCTGGGTTTCGTCGACCACATGGCTCACCGTCGCACCTTCGTGGTCGGTTAGAAACACCAGTATCTGCATGCGCTGGCAGCCTTCAGTCACCAGCCCGTCATCCGGCATGTAAGCACGGGATCCCTGGCTCAAACCGCGTTCGGAACCCGGGATCGCCGACCAGCGCGGGTTGCCTTCGTTATTGCCGGCAATCACGGTTTTACCCATGCCCGCCACACTCTGTACCGACTGCACCCCGGCCACGCTGCGGATCTGAAAGTCGAACGACTCGATGGCCCGCATCACCTGCGGCGCCAGGCAACCTTCTTCAATGCCTTTGACCTGTACAAACACCGACATCACATCCAGACCAATGGAGTAGCTGTTAATGATCTTCTGGTTGTCCTGGTTGTAACGCGAGTCTGCCCGCAGTTCCGGCGCACCAACGCCAATATCGCCTACCGCTAGATCCCGGGCCTTCCAGGCGCCGACGCCGAGCAGCAACAGGCTGACTACAAAGACTGCCAACGCTGGTTTCGGCTCGGCCAGCGCCGACAGCCGCCACCACAATGCGTGCTTGCCCTGAACCTTGAGTCCTTGCGCCAGAGCGCTCGGCTCGAGCTTCAAATACGACAGGATGATCGGCAGCATCAGCTTGTTGGTGATGATCATCAGCATCACCCCAATGCACGCGGTCACGCCCAGCTCATGCACGATGGGAATATCGATCAGCATGATCACGCCAAAGCCCAGGGCATTCATCAGCAAGGCCAGGGAGCCGGGGATGAAAATCTTGCAAAAGGCACCGCGCGCCGCCTGCACCGACGAGCAGCCGCCCAGCACATCCTGTTTCCAGGCATTGGTCATCTGTACCGCATGGGACACGCCAATCGAGAAGATCAGGAACGGCACCAGAATCGACATCGGGTCGATCCCCAGCCCCAGCAAAGGCAGCAACCCCAGCAGCCAGACCACCGGCAACAGCGCCACAGCCAGAGCCACGACGGTCAGCCGCCATGAGCGTGAATACACCCACAGCATCAGGGCCGTGATCACAAAGGCAATCACAAAGAAGCCGATCACTGTAGTCAGCCCTTCAACCACATCTCCCACCAGCTTGGCAAAGCCGACGATATTGATCTCGATCTCGTCATTGCTGTACTTGGAGCGAATATCCTCAAGCCGCTTGGCGACCTCGGCATACGACACCGACTTGCCGGTCTGGGGGTCCAGATCCTGCAGGTCGGCGCGCACCATCGAGGAGGTCAGGTCGTTGGCTACCAAGCGTCCGACCTGCCCCGAACGGGCGACGTTGTTGCGTACCTGGGACAGGTCCTCGGCCGAGCCAGTAAAGCGCGGAGGCACCACCACATCACCAAAAAAACCGTCTTCAGTAATTTCGATGTAACGCACATTGGCGGTAAACAACGAAGTCACACTGGCGCGACTGACACCATTGATGAAGAAAACATCATCCGTAACCTTGCTCAGGGTTTCGAGGTATTGGCGGTTATAGATATCGCCCTCGCCCTTCCACTTCACGCTGACCAAAAAGCGGTTGGCGCCGGTGAAGTACTGGCTGAAGTTGAGGAAGTTGACCATAAACGCGTTGCGTACCGGGATCTGCTTGTTAAAGCCCGGGTCCAATTGCGTATGGGTAGCGCTGTAACCCAGGGCCAGGGTCAACAGCACAAACAGCGCCAGCAAACCCTTGCGCCAAGTAATCAACAGGTCGGCGATACGCTCGACCACACGGTTTATCGCAGTTTTCTGACTACTCACTGGGCACCTCCCAGCGCCGCAACACCACCATCAGCGCCCTGGAACACACCGCGCTCGCCGCCCACCAGCAAGCGCCGAGAGCCGATCAATACCGCCGAAGTCAGTGTGCCCAGACCCGGCAGACGAGTAGCGCTGACCAGCGCACCATTACCATCCAGACGCACCAGCGAGCTGCCCGCGCCGACAATCAGCAAGCCCCCGCCATTGGGCAACAGAGCATGCCCGTAGAGGGGCAACTGATTGCCAACATTCACCGCCTGCCAGGTCTGGCCAAAGTTCTGGCTGACAAACACATGGCCGCGCATGCCGTAGGTCACCCAGCGATCCGGGCTCAAGCGCACCACGCCAAACAATGAACCGTTGTAGAACGGAGCCAGCTTCTCCCAACTGCGGCCCGCATCGTCACTGCGCAACACCAGCCCTTGCTCGCCGACCACCATCCGCCGACCGTCGGCACCGCCGTCCATGCCGTTCAGGTGGGCACTGTCCACCTCCAATGGCTGGGCTTGCCAAGTGCGACCGTCATCATCGGACTGGTAGAACTTGCCAAAACTACCGAACGCCAGCACACGATTACCGCCCGCACTCCAGACACCCAGCAACGGTTCGGCGATTTCAGCGTCATAGCGAACCTCGGACCAGTTCGTGCCTGCATCATCAGAGCGCAGAATCCAGCCATCATGACCCACTGCCAGCAAGCTTTTGTCTTGCAGTGCCACCAGTGCGGTCAGGGTCAAATCACGTTGTGGCTTGACCGCAGCCGACTGCCAGGACACACCCTGATCATCGCTGAGCAAAATATTGCCGCGTTCACCCACTGCAACTACACGCTGATCGAGATACAGCATGCCGTTGATTTGCAGACGATCGGGGCGCAACTGGGCCGAAGCGACGTTAGAGGCATGGCGGGGGGAGAAGGTAAACGCGATGGTTGCAGCGACAATCAGGCAAACCAGATAGCCGATTATTGAGCGCATGGTCGATGCCTCGCTGCACGATTCAGTTGCTGGGCAGAGTTCATGCAGCCAGTCCTCTTTTTATAATCGTGGATGCTCTGGCTACCTACTCGGCGAGGTGCCAGAACCTGCCTTCGATCATCGGACTGGTCAGTCACGGGCACATCGTCCAAATGGCCTAGCCCTGATGGTGGGTGATGCACGCCACCTGTAGCCGCTGACGAGCTACGCGAGGCTGCGGCTACAGAGATGCTCCCACTGGGGCTTGACCTGGAACAGAGTATCTACAGAGAGTGGCTCAAACCAGCCGCTGAATCTGCTTGTGCCGCCAGACCAGCCGGTAGTAAGCGGTCTGCAAGCCCAGCATGGCGATATAGGTCACCGGGAACGCCATCCATACGCCCTCAAGCCCAAAATGCGCATTGAGCGCATAGGCCACCGGCAACTCGATGCACAGCACGCAGAAAATCGTGATTCCCATCGGCACCAGTACTACGCCGCTGGCACGCATGATCCCGCCGATAACTGCCTGGAAGCCAAATACCAGAATGCTCCACAACATGATGTGCAACAGGTGCTCAGCCCGTACACGTGCATCAACGTCGGTAATAAACAGCCCCAGCAGCCAGTGCGAGAGCACATAGCCCAGCACAATCAGGGCTCCGGTCAGGCACAGGTTGATCAGCAAACCGGTACGCAGGATCGGCCCAATGCGCTCGATACGCCCGGCACCAATGGCCTGGGCACCCAGAATCGAGGCAGTAATGGCAATCGACAGCGCCGGGAACTGCACGTAGTTAACGATCTGGGTCACCGCGCCATAAGCCGCCGTAGCCTGGGAACCGTGGCTGTTGACCAGCGCCAGAATCACCAGCTCCGACAGCGATAGCACTACCATCTGCACGCCGGTAGGCAAACCGATGCGCAGCACCTTGCCCAGAATCTCCCGGTTCAGGCGCAATGCAGCCCACAGCTCACGGTCCGGGGCCATCACATGGTTTTTATGGCGCAGGCGCAGCACCAAAAACAGCATGGCCAGAATATTACCCACCAGCCCCGCATAGGCCGCGCTTTGAATGCCCATCGGTGGCAGCCCGATCCAGCCGAGGATAAGGGCCGGGGTCAATAGCAAGCCCACCGCCGTAGACACCATCAGCGCCAGCAACGGCGAAACCGTATCACTGACCCCACGCAGTATTTGCGTAAAAAGAATAAACACCAGCAGCAACGGCATGATCAACATCATCACCCGGGCATAGCCGACTGCCTCTTCCAGCACGTCAACCGGTGTGCCCAATGCCTGCAGGGCTGGCCGTGCCAGCAGGCTGCCCAGCACCGCCGCCAGCAGGCCGATCAGCGCACCAAGGGTCAAGGTAGCCCCGGTGATCTGTTTGACCATCGTGGTCTCCCGCGCGCCCCAGGCCTGGCCAATCAGCACCGACGCACCGGCCCCCAGACCAATCACCAGCGCGATAAAGAAGAACACGATGGGAAACATTCCCGACACAGCAGCCAGCGCCTGGGTGCCGAGCAGTTGCCCGACATAAATCCCGTTGAGGGTGCCGGAAAAGCTCTGCAGGAAGTTGGACAGCACCATCGGCGCGAGGAAAATCAGGTAGGTTCGCCACAGCGGCCGTTGCGAGGGGGTTTGCATGAACAAAGTGCCTGAAGAAATTAACAACGGGGGTTATACCGCAAATGTATCCGTATGTTCCTGTTGAACATGAACATAACCACGACCGGGCTCAACACCTGAACATGGGTTTTTCGACTACCCTTGCTGACGGTTTGCTGAACATGAAGAAACATTAAGAAACGTTTCAGCTTTTTTGTGGGCAAAATGTGCTTATCGCAGCAAAAGCCCATCAGGTGACGGTATGACCCGTATTTTGACCATTGAAGACGATGCCGTAACAGCGAAAGAAATCGTGGCTGAATTGACCAGCCACGGCCTTGAGGTCGATTGGGTAGCCAATGGCCGTGAAGGCCTGGTCCGGGCGGTCAGTGGCGACTACGACCTGATCACCCTCGACCGCATGCTCCCCGAGCTGGACGGTTTGGCGATCGTGACCACCCTGCGCACCATTGGCGTCAGCACCCCGATTTTGATGATCAGCGCCCTCTCCGATGTCGACGAGCGGGTACGCGGCCTGCGCGCCGGTGGGGATGACTACCTGACCAAACCTTTTGCCAGCGACGAAATGGCGGCCCGGGTTGAAGTTCTGTTACGACGCAAAAGCCCGGTCGACAAGTTCGAAACCTCATTGCGGGTTTGCGATCTGGAACTCAACCTGATTACCCGCGAAGCCAGCCGCAACGAGCAACAGCTGAGCCTGCTGCCCACCGAATTCAAACTGCTGGAATTCTTGATGCGCAACACCGGGCAAATCCTCTCGCGCATGATGATTTTCGAGGAAGTCTGGGGCTATCACTTCGACCCGGGCACCAACCTGATCGACGTGCATATCGGTCGCCTGCGCAAAAAAATCGACCCGCCCGGCCAAGTGCCTCTGATTCGCACCGTTCGAGGCTCGGGTTATGTCATTGCCGAACCCCTCTAAGGGCTGGCGTTCTTCCAGCAGTCGACTGCTGGCGTTGTACAGTTTTCTGTTCGTGGCCTGGAGCTGCATCCTCATGGGGGTGCTGTATTACGAAGTCTCGGATTACCTGGGCAACCTGGCCAAGCATTCACTGATGCAGCGCCAGCATTTGTTTGCCCGGTTCGAAGGCGAGCAACTGGACGAAGCGCTGGCCACCAGCATGACGTTCGATATGCGTGCAGTTGATGCCTATGGGCTGTTCGACGCGCAACACAAGCCGCTGAGCGGCCCGATCCAGACAATCCCTGCTGGCTTGCCGCTGGATGGCCAGATCCACGCCTTGAGCACCTGCATCGACTCCGACGATCCCAACCTGCCGCAAGACAGCTGCGATGCCGTGGCCAGCCAGACCAATGACGGGCGCTGGCTGGTACTGGTGCGCGACAACGGCTCGCTGTTTGCCGTCACCCGGATCATTTTGCACGCGCTGTTCTGGGGCTTGTCGCTGACCATTATCCCAGGGATTGCGGGCTGGCACTTGTTGCGCAGGCGCCCGCTGCAGCGCATCCGAGCCATCCAGGCCAGCGCCGAAGCCATTGTCGCCGGGGATTTGACCTACCGCCTGCCGTTGTCCAATCGCCGTGACGAGCTGGACATGCTCGCCGCTATTGTCAACGCCATGCTCGACCGTATCGAACGGCTGATGCACGAGGTCAAGGGCGTGTGCGACAACATCGCCCACGACCTGCGTACCCCGCTCACTCGCCTGCGGGCGCAGCTCTACAGAATTCGACAGCAAGCCGTGGAAGGTTCGCCCGAAGCGCTGCAACTGGACGAAGTGATTGGCGAAACCGACACCCTGATGGCGCGTTTTCGCGGCTTGCTGCGTATTTCCGAGCTGGAAGACCATCAACGGCGCTCGGGCTTTGTGCAACTCGACCCACTGCCCTTGCTGCAAGAACTGTACGACTTTTACCTGCCACTGGCTGAAGAGGGCCAGGTCACGTTGACTCTCGACGCAGCGCAAACATTGCCCAGCCTGACAGGCGATCGGGCGCTGCTGTTCGAGGCGCTGGCCAACCTGCTGAGCAACTCGATCAAATTCACCCCACCCGGTGGTGAAGTGATCTTGCGTGCCACAGACGATGGCGCCAGCCCGCGCATTGAGGTGCTCGACACCGGCCCCGGTATCCCCGAAGCCGAGCGGGTCGCCGTGTTCCAGCGCTTTTACCGTTGTGATGACAAGCACGGTGGTTTTGGCCTTGGGCTGTCCATCGTCGCCGCCATCGTCAGCCTGCATGGCTTTACTTTGGACGTCAGTAACCGCGAAGGCGGCGGCGCCTGGCTAACTCTGCATTGCCGGCAAAGTCTGATAAATCAGGGGTAGACCAATTTTGCACAATACCTGTGGGAGTGAGTGGCGCCACTACATATACCAAAATAGAATATTTAAATCGTTTTATATTCTTTTTTAAAAGCTAATTTTCCTGCAAGACTCTCGTCATAACTCTTCCAACTCATGATGAGAACGAAATGAAAAAACTCACTGCCCTCACCGCTCTGACCCTGGCTGTTTTGTCTGGCCTGGCCCACGCCGATCGTCTGGATGACATCAAAAAATCCGGTGTGCTGCGCGTGGCGTCGTTTGACAGCAACCCGCCGTTTGGTTTTGTCGATGCCAAGAGCAAGCAGATTGAGGGTCTGGATGTCGACTACGCCAAGGCCATTGCCGACAAGCTGGGCGTGAAGCTGCAACTACAGCCGACCAACCCGGCCAACCGTGTGCCGTTGCTGGTGGCAAACAAGGTGGATCTGGTACTGGCCAACTTCACCATCACCCCTGAACGCGCCGAGCAGGTGAATTTCAGCATTCCGTATTTCGCCTCGGGCCAGCAATTTATCGTCAAGAAAGGCACGCTCAAGTCCCCGGAAGAACTGAACAAATGGCGCGTGGGTGTCGACAAGGGCACGGTCAACGAAGGTGTGCTGCGCGAGAAGTTCCCGGGCGCCAAAGTGGTGGCCTACGATGACACTCCGTTCGCCTTCACTGCCCTGCGCAACGGCAACGTACAAGCCATCACCCAGGACGGCCCGAAGCTGATCGGCCTGCTGGCCAATGTGCCGGACAAGGACAAATACGAAGTGCCGCCGTTCACCATTTCCAATGACCTGATCGGCGTCGGTATTCCAAAAGGTGAAGCGCGCCTGACCGAAGTGGTCAACCAGACCCTCACCGACCTGGAAGCCCAGGGCAAGGCACAGGGCATCTATGACACTTGGTTCGGCCCGACTACCAAGACCCCGCTGACCCGTCTGTACAAGATTGGTGACAAAAGCTAACTCCCCTTTTTCGCGGCACCTTTAAGCCCGTCCCGGTCAACCGGACGGGTTTGTTCGTTTCTGGATGGACGCTGTTTATGTTCGGTGAACTGCTTGCCCCGCAATACCTGCACTGGTTGCTCGATGGTTTTGTCCTCACCCTGATTCTTTCGCTCCTGACCTGCCTGGTGGCTACCGGGCTGGGCTTTTTGCTGTG
The DNA here is from genome assembly GCF_025426255.1 of Pseudomonas fragi. GTDB lineage: Bacteria > Pseudomonadota > Gammaproteobacteria > Pseudomonadales > Pseudomonadaceae > Aquipseudomonas > Aquipseudomonas kulmbachensis. The sequence goes on from NZ_CP104861.1 coordinate 3,102,871, forward strand.
TCTGGCGCGCCTCTCACCGTCGCGCCTGTGGTCGTGGCCAGCACGGGCCTACCTGGCCCTGTTTCGTAATACACCGCTGCTGGTGCAGCTGTTCTTTTGGTACTTCGGGGTCACGGCGATGCTGCCCGAAGGGCTGGTGATGTGGCTCAATCAGCCGCGCAGCCTGTCATTGGGTCTGTTTGAAATCGAATGGCCGTCCTTCGAGTTTCTTGCCGGGTTCTGGGGCTTGATGCTTTATACCGCCGCCTTTATTTGCGAAGAGTTTCGCGCAGGGGTCAGTTCGGTGCGCATTGAGCAACGGGCGGCGGGCCTGGCGCTGGGCTTCAAACCGGCGCAGGTGTGGCGCTATATCGTGTTCCCGCAGGCACTGCGCACGGCCTTGGGACCATTGTTGGGGCAGTACATGAATGCCCTGAAGAACTCGTCGCTGACCATGGCCATTGGCTTGGCTGAACTGTCTTACGCCTCGCGTCAGGTCGAGACTGAAACCTTCAAGACCTTTCAAGCCTTCGGTTTTGCCACCCTGCTATATGTGGCCAGCATTGCGTTGATCGAGGTGATCGGCCAATTGATTGCACGCAGCAAGTGGTATCGCCAGGGAGTGGTGTAAAAATGGATTTTTCGGTGATTAGCGACAATCTGTCGTACTTCTTGATTGGCGCCTGGCCCAACGGCCCGCTGGGCGGCGCGGCCCTGACCTTGCTCTTGAGTGCACTGTCCGGGGTAATCTCGGCGGTGCTGGGGCTGGTGCTGGGTATTGCGCTGGTGATGATTCGCGGCAAAGTGCGCTGGCTGTTGCTCGGCGTATTGGGCTTTTTGCGAGCGATTCCAGTGGTGATGCTGATTTTCTGGAGTTACTTCCTGCTGCCCATCATGTTCAAGGTCGATGTACCGGCACTGGCCACGGTGGTATGCGCGCTGTCGCTGATCGGTGGCGCGTATCTGGCGCACTCGGTGTATGCCGGGATCAGCAGCCTGCCTCCCGGGCAATGGGCTGCGGGCAAGGCGCTGGGGCTCGGGAGCTGGCAAGTGCTGCGCCTGATCATCCTGCCGCAGGCTTTGCCAATGATGCTGCCGTCTTTTCTCAATCAATGGATCTCACTGATCAAGGACACCTCGCTGGCGTATGTGATCGGGGTTGGCGAGCTGTCGTTTGTCGCCACCCAGGTCAGCAATCGGGTGATGGTGCACCCGACCGAGATCTTCCTGTTTGTGGCACTGGTGTACTTCGTGTTTTGCAGCAGCCTGGACTTGATTGCCAATCGTTGGGTAAAACCCAAGACCGCACGCAATTAAACCTGTAGCCGCTGCCGCAGGCTGCGATGGCAGCGCAGCGGCCCCCACGCTATCAAGGTTACAAACGAAGGTCCTGCGGACCTTATCGCAGCCTGCGGCAGCGGCTACAGGTTTCAGGTTTCAGGTTTCAGGTTTCAGGCCAGGGTTTCAATCAGCGCCCACACCGGCACAAAACCCATGGGCAACCACACTGCCAGCCGTGACCGGTACGGCAACAGCATCAGTAACCCAAAACCACTCAATGAGAGCATGCCAAACCAGCCGACCGGCCCCATCGCCCAACCCCAGGCCTGCCCGCAAAACCAGAAGCTAAAACCCAGGCTCACCCAGCCTGCAACCCGCAGCAATCGGCTCAAGCGAACCGACGGGGGTTTGCCCCAGACCTGTTTGTAATGGCGTTCCAACCCCTGACACAGGGCAAGCATGCCGATGTAAGCGAACCCCAGTGCGGCAAAAAAATTAGCCAGCATGTCAATTCACCTCGGCCATAGCGGCAGTCTTTTTGCGCGGCACCCGCTCAACCACCGGTTGCGATACTTTCCAGCAGGCCCACAGCAACAAGCCACCCAGGGCCATCGCGGTCAGCTCCAGGCCCATGCTGCTATGCAGTGCCCAAGGCCGATTAACCGTCAACACGCTGAGCAAGGGCAAGCCCAAACACATCAGCCCCGCCAGCCCTAGTTGCTCGCGCCAGGCCTGCATGCGCGGACGCAACAACGCATGGACCAGGCTCAAGGCCCAAACACCAAAGAACACGTTCAATTCAGCATCGGCACGTTCTGCCATCCCTGACGCCAGCAAGCGGTTGCCCCACAGCAGGCTGATGCAGGCCAGGCTCAGGCCAGCCATGACGGTGATGTTGAACGCTTCAACCACACGATAGAGGGCCTGCGCCACGCGGCTTTCGCTGGCGTATTTACGCCGCCGCTTGACCGTGAACAACACCAGCCCGCTGCCGATCATGGCGCTGCTGATCAGGCCGCAAACGAAGTACAGCCAGCGCATCGGATAGCCGCCAAACTGGGCAAAGTGCAGCCCAGAAATCACCCGGTGCGTCAACACCGTAGGACGCATTTCAGTCGGCCCGGATATTTGCTCGCCTGTGACCCCGTCGAAGCGCATGCCTCCACCTTTGATCAGAGCGATGCGATTGCCCAGGATCGGCCGGATCTGAATTTCGGCATTGCTCTGCCCTGGGTTGCTGATGCTCACTCCGCTCAATGGGCCCATCACCTCGCGGGCTTTGCTCAGCAACGGCCCAAGAGCCACCAGCGGCGCCGGTTCGACAGTCGCCCCGCGCTTGACCTCAAGCGCCGGTGGCGCCGAGTCCTGGGCCTTGAAAAAAGCCTCGCGATTGCCATCGAACAACGCATCCATTGCGGCGGGCATGTAGATCACCAAAAAAATCGCCAGCCCGCTGTAAGTGATCATCAGGTGAAACGGCAACAGCAGCACGGCACTGGCGTTGTGGGCATCAAGCCATGAGCGCTGGCCCTTGGCAGGCCGGAAGGTGAAGAATTCCTTGAAGAACTTCTTGTGAATCACGATGCCGCTGACCAGTGCCGCGAGCATGCCCATGGCCAGTGCACCGACCAGATAGATGCCGATCATGCGTGGCATATGCAAGGTGAAGTGAAACAGGAAGAAAAACCGCCCACCGACCGTCTCGCGTACCGGTATCACTTCGCCGGTGTCGGGATCGAGTGTCACCGACACGCCGTCGCGGCGCCCGCCAGTAGAGGCCTGAAGCTGCGGCGAACGCTCGTAAGGCAGGCTGATCCCCCATTGCTTCGCGTCCGCCTTGTGCTCTCGCAGGTAGGACAGTGCCCGCTGCGCGGCCTGCTCATCGGTGAGGTGGTGCGCAGGCAGTTCGGGGGTCATCCAGTTATCGATCTCTTGATCGAATACCGCCAGGCTGCCGGTCAAAAAAATCACGAACAGCAACCAGCCAACAATCAGGCCACCCCAGGTGTGTAGCCAGGCCATGGATTGGGTCAGGGTCTGTTTCATCCCAGTTGCTCCAGCAATTGCGGCCAAAAACCGATGGCGGCCAACGGTAGCGCAAGTACCGCGCCCATCCAGGCCGACCACTGGTGGCGGGCGGCAAACGCCCACAGGATGGCGAAGGTGTAGATCACAAACGACAGCAGACTGGCGACGATCATGGCATCTACATTGTCCAGCGGCAGCAGCCGCGCCAATGCAGCAGTAAAGGCATAGGTAAAAACGTAGCCACCGACCAATGCAGCCAGTGTGCGAGACACAATCGGCGCCCAGGCCGACGTTGCGAGTTTCATGTTTTTCAATTCCTCATCAAGCTCTGCGTTTTGCCTGCGCCAGATGCGACAACGGCGCGGCACCCGTTATTCACGAATGTCGCGCCTGTTAGTGCCTGCACCGCTAACGGTGATCAGGCCCGGGTTGTTATCAGAACGAGCTGGTCACCGAGGCGAAGTAGGCACGGCCCGCTTCGTTGTAGGTCTGCGCGCCCGCTTCGTCAGAGTTGCCCTTGCGGTACAGCTGCTTGTCGAACAGGTTGTTGATGCCCACCCGCACACTGAAGTTTTTATTGAACTCATAGCCACTGCTCAGGCCCACCAAGCCATACGGGTCAACGGGCTGCTGCACCGATTTGTCGAGTGCTTCGTTGGCGCGATTATTACGCTTGGGCGCTTCCTGCTTGCCGTAGTAAGTACCGCTGACCTGGAACGACAGCTTCTCGGTGGCATACCAGTCGAGCATAGTGTTGAGGGTGTACTTGGGGATAATACTCAGCGGATCGCCAGTTTCCTTGTCCTTGCTTTCGATCATGTAGGTCAGGTTGGTGTTCCAGTCCAGATCGTCGCGCAGGCTGACAAATAGATTGCCCTCAACCCCTTGCACGATAGCCTTGCCGCTGTTTTCCCATTGCAGCACGCGACGCCCGTTGGGCAGGCGGAATGCCGATTCGTTGCTGGCATTGATCTTGTTCTGGTAGTCGTTGCGGAAATACGTGGCGCTGGTGCGCCATGTGCCTTTGTCGAATGCCAGGCCAATCTCTTTGTTGATGCTGACCTCGGGCTTGAGGTCCGGATTGCCCACTAGGTAGCAGCCGCCCAGGTTGACCTCGACCGAACTGCATCCATTACCACGGCTATACAGCAGGTAATTGGGGTTGGACTGGTACAGGTTGGGGGTTTTGTAGGCCCGGGCAATACCGCCCTTGATGCTCAGCTCATCAGTGATCTGGTGCGAAGCGTTGAGGCTCGGGCTCCAGTTACCGCCAAACTCGCTGTGGTGATCGAAGCGCACGCCGGGGGTGACGATGGTCTTGGCGCCGACTTCGATATTGTCCTCGACGTAGAACGCATAGCTGTTGGCAGTGGATTTGGTTTGCGTACGGTCCGTACCGGGAATGCCCGGCGTGCCATCTGTGCCCGGATCCCAGCTTTGCGCACGTAATGAGCCCGGGTCATTGAGCGACTCGTAGAGGTACTCGCCGCCCAGTGTCAGTACCTGGGCGGTGCCCATGTTCAACGGCAGGTTCACTTCGCCGGTGGCTCGAGTGTTGCGCAACCGCGATTCGAATCGGCCAGCACTTTCAGACGGCGCACCTTCGCCATAACCGGCCAGGCCTTCGTTGAGGCGTGCGTTGCGGGTCAGGTCGTGGGTTAGCGAAGCCATGGTGGAGCCCCAGTCGAACGAGCCATTGTGGGTCGCCGAAAAGCTGCTGCGCTGCAGCACGCTGGTTTCTTTACCGGTCAGGCTGTTAACGAAATCACCACCGCTGTTGAGCATGGTGTCACCGGCAAAAATATTGCCCTGGCGGCTATAGCTGGCTTCCAGATCCAGGCTCTGCTCCGGGGTGAACTGCCAGCTGAGCAAGCCATTGACGTCCTTGTTGCGCACGCCTTCGCGGCCAGCCACTACACTGTCGGGGGACGCTTGGGCTGCGGTATTGATGCCCGCATCATCGGCATCGGTCTTGTTTACACCGCCATATACACGAAACACCAGATCGTCCGTGATCGGTCCGCTGAGATTGAAGTTGGTGCGCTTGCTGACACCTTCCGAGTCGTCTTCCGGCGACAGGTAATAGGCCGTCATCGAACCGCTAAGCTTGTCCGAAGGGCGCTTGGTGATGATATTGACCACCCCGCCCATTGCCCCTGAGCCATAACGTGCCGCTGCCGGGCCACGCAGGATCTCGATGCGTTCGACTTCTTCGGCCGGCACCCAGTTGGTTTCGCCACGGGTATCACGGTCGCCGCTCCAGCCATAACGTTGGGCGTTACGCGAAGAAGACGGTTTGCCGTCGATCAGGATCAGGGTGTTTTCCGGGCCCATGCCGCGCAGGTCGATCTGGCGGTTGTTACCGCGCGCGCCGCTGGAACTGTTGCCAGTGAGGTTGACCCCCGGCTCACGACGGATGATGTCGGAGAGATCATTGGCGGGCGGGCGTTTTTTGATGTCTTCGGCGGTGATGATCGACACACCCGGAGCCTGCTTCAGCTCTTGGGCTGCGGTGCCCAGTACGCGGGTTTCTTCAAGTTGCAGCGCCTGTCGGGTGCCATCCACCGGCAAATCGGCGGCCTCTACCGGTACTTCGTCACGCTCGCGTTCAAGTGCATCGGCGAGCAGGGTTGGCGAAGCCAGTGCGGCCATGAGAGCCAGTGAAAGATGACTGCGGTTGAATCGAGACGACATGTCCAGTTGATCCCTTAACAATGGAGTGTGCTCAGCAGGCCAAAGGCTGGAAATCGCTGACGCACGCCCCCAAAAGGGCACGTCGTGGTTTAGCTCTCCCCGGCACTGCCAGGGCTGTAATGATAAACACTCTCAATTGAGAGTAAAGCGCAATTGACACCGATCCTCATTCGCAAGTTCCCCAATCCCTTTGTTTTAGAGCCTTTTCCCACAGAAAAAAAATTTAAATCCATTGCTAAATGCTCTTCAAATTGAGAAAAACCCTGCCTAAATCAATCGTTCATCCTATTTCTGAGCCTGCCCATGACTGACGAACTGCACATCACTGACCTGTTACACGGCGACGGCAAAGCCGTGGTCAAAGGCGCATTGATCACTACGCAATACACCGGCTGGCTCGAAGATGGCACTGTGTTCGACTCTTCGTTTCAACGTGGCAAGCCGTTCCAGTGCGTTATTGGCACCGGCCGGGTAATTAAAGGCTGGGATATTGGCCTCATGGGAATGAAGGTAGGCGGCAAACGTGCACTGCAGGTTCCCGCACACCTGGCCTATGGTGAAAGAAGCATGGGCGCGCATATCACTGCGAACTCTAACCTGCGGTTTGAGATCGAACTGCTGGAAGTACTGACGCGCGACGATTGATTGCCTGCGTACCCACACTGCATTGTTTAAGGAGTTTGATCGGGTGAATCGATTTTTCAGGCGTTTATTACCGCTGATGCCGCTGGTTGTACTGGCGGGTTGCAGCAGCCAGGCCTCGCGCACACTGCCGGATATAACCCCCGATCAGGCCCGCTCACGCATCGTGCAACTGCTACCGGCCAAGACCCCGGATCGCCAGGGCTGGGCAACTGACATTTATGCAGCCTTTGCCGCACAAGGGCTGTCCCCCACCGATGAAAACCTGTGTTCGGTATTGGCCGTTACAGAGCAGGAGTCGACCTTTCAGGCCGATCCGCCGGTGCCGGGGCTGGCCACTATCGCCCGTACCGAAATCAACCGCCGCGCCGGCAAGCTGCATATCCCCGAATTTGTGGTGCGCAGCGCGCTGAATATCACCTCGCCCACCGGTAAAACCTACAACCAACGCCTCGATGCGGCCCGCACCGAAGGTCAGCTGAGCGCTATTTTTGACGACTTTATCGGTATGGTGCCGCTGGGCAAAAGCCTGTTTGGCAGCTTGAATCCTGTTCACACCGGCGGCCCGATGCAGGTCAGTATTGCCTTTGCCGAGAAACAGGCGCGGGAATATCCCTACCCCGTTGCCCACTCGATCCGCCGGGAAGTCTTTACCCGACGCGGTGGCATGTATTTCGGCATCGCCCACCTGTTGGGCTACCCGGTCGACTACACACAATCGCTGTACCGTTTTGCCGACTTCAATGCCGGCTGGTACGCCAGTCGCAATGCCGCGTTTCAGAGCGCCGTAAGTCAGGCTTCAGGCATCCCGCTGGCACTGGATGGCGATCTGACCATCCCCGGGTCTTACAACCTCGGCTCGACTGAGCTGGCCGTGCGCGCCTTGGGCAAGCAATTGGGCTTGAGCAATAACGCTATCCGCCGCCAACTCGAAAAAGGCGACAGTCTGGACTTCAATAAAACCGATCTCTACCAGGGCGTCTTTGCCCTCGCCGATCGCCAACAAGGCAAACCCCTGCCCCGCGCCGTACTGCCGGGGATCACCCTGCAAAGCCCGAAAATCACCCGCAACCTGACCACCGCCTGGTTTGCCAAGCGGGTAGATGAACGTCGTCAGCAGTGCATGAACCGGGCGAAGACACTGCCAAGGCGCTGAACATATTCAGATACGAACTGTTTTCTTGAAATAATTCATATCGGGTGTAGGCTGAGGGCATAAACACCTTGGAGGCAGTCATGCATCTAGTTGCCCACGACCCCCAGCCCGATATCACCAGCGGCGATGCCGGTCGCGTTGCCCTGACCTTTTTCTTCAGCCTGATGGAGCATTGGGGGTGCACCAAGGAGCAACAGTGCACACTGCTCGGCTCCATCGGCAACACCACCTACTTCAAGTACAAAAAGCTGCCAAACGTGCGTTTGCCTCATGACACTCTGGAGCGCATTTCATACCTGATGGGCATGCACAAGGCGTTGCGCATTCTGTTCAGTAATCAGCCTGAGCGTGCCTATGAATGGGTGCACAAAGCCAACACCGCCGCGCCTTTTAATGGCCAGAGTGCCTTGAGCTATATGCTTGCGGGCCAGGTGGTCGACCTGGCGGATGTGCGCCGTTATCTGGATGGAGTACGCGGCTGATGCCAGATGCAGTGCTGCCTGGCTGGAACAAGGCTTATCGCATCATCAACAGCGCTTTCCCGCCCATCTCAGTATTTGAAGACACCCTGGACCCGGCCGATCTGGAGATTGCCTTTGTCCTCGAAAGCTTGACCAATGATCGCCTGCGAGACCAGGCCGGGGTGCTGAACAGGGTCAGGCCAGAAGACCGCCTGTGCGGCGAAGGCTCAACACCGGTGATGGCCGCCTTTACCCATATTGGCCGAGCCAGTCGCTTTACCGATGGCAGCTACGGTGTGTATTACTGCTCCAGCAGCGTCGAGGCGGCGATTGCTGAAACCTGTTTTCATCAGGAGCAATTCTGGCGGGCCACCCGCGAACCCAGTATTGAAATCACCATGCGTACCTATATCAACCGTGTGGTGCAGCCGATGATAGATGTGCGTGGCGACCCCGGCTTGCATCAGCCGGCACCTGCCAGCTATGGCCTGTCCCAGGCCTTCGCCCGGCCATTGCGCGAAGAGGGTGTTTGGGGGCTGCTGTACAACAGCGTGCGCCTGAGCGGCCACGAATGTGTCGCAGCGTTCCGCCCACCAGCGCTTTCGCTACCCGTGCAGGGCCAGCATTTTCGGTATGTATGGGATGAAAGGACGCAGGCGATTGCCTGGGTGTTGCAGGTCAGTGAAGTACCGAGATGAGGTCAGGGCGACATGACTGTCGCCGCCCTGCCCCGACTCAAGTGTTACAAGCCATCGCTCGGCTTGAGCGTACGCTCGGCAACCGCGTCAGCGCTCTTTTCCTGCCAGACCGGCCAGTATTCAGCGCGTTTTTTCTCAATGCTGGCTTTAACACGCTCGTACCAGGCCAGTGATTTCGGCGAGTTGGTCACCAGATCGGTATCTTCAACCCAGCCTTTGAAGTTCTTGGACTTCAGGCTGTGAGCCGCCTCAGGGTCATTGCTGATAGGCCACAGTGAAAAACGTGCTTTCCACAAGCCCATACGCGGCGTCACCAGCGCGTAGTAGGTTTTGCCTGCAACAAGATCGGCTTCCATAAAGTCCGCCGCTTCTGACACCACCATAAAGGTATGTTTGCCTGGCGTGGTCGGGTAGGCGATTTTCGTGCCGTTGGCCATTACGCCAATAAATTGGGTCTTGCCATCGGTCACGTCATACAGCGAAGAGACAATCGCTTTGCCGGTATAGGCATCGCGCATAAACACCACTTGTGCCTTGTCCGGCGCAGCTGCAGGTATCGTCTGGTCCGCGACCGGGTCCATCGGGTTGCTTGCGCAACCGGCCAACAGCAAGGTACCCAACAGGGTAAAGATATAAAACGCGCGCATCTACAGCTCCTTTCAATTACAACGTCCTGACCCGACACCTGCCGGGCCCCCGGCATTATCGACTTATCTTGCCCTGGCCTTAAACCAGATCATTGATCGCGACACCTCTCAGAGGGTGTATTGCTTGAACAGTTCCTCCTTGATGATCAATAACGCATCTTCGTAGTAGCGCTCGCCCCGGGCTTCGCTCAGCAACACCGAGCGCACACTGCCTTCGCCCTCTGCGGGGGTGTGTTCGCAGGTCAGGTAAAACTCGGCGGTTTCGGGTTTGAACTCCAGGTAATAAAACAACTCGCGACCTTCGCGGTGCCAGTAGCCAATTTCTCTGCGCATGGATCTGCCTTTTGTGAGGATTCTGAACGCGTCGGTCAAGCTGTTGGAGCTGGCTTGCCAGTGATGCTATCGCCGGCAAGCCGGCTCCCACAAGGTGGGTGTATTGCCGTAATCCGCTCCAGCGCCACTTTCAAAACCTGGGCACTGGCAGCCGCCGTCAGGCTGATGCGCACCGCATCGGTCGCCGTGGACTTCACCGCAAATACATCCGCAGGCACTACATCAACCCCGGCTGCACGGCAGGTCTCCGCACCCTCAGCTACTGTTACCCAGATATGCGGCGAAGGCGTGTCTGTCTGATACATCGACGGACCAAGGATCTTTTTTGCCAGACGCCAGCGCCGGGCAACTTCCTGCGTTTGCCACTGCACTCGCGCGTGCGCCGTGCCATCGCTGATCCATTGGCAAGCGATGGCCATGCACAGCGGCGAAACACCCCAGTGCGCCGACTGTGCATAGGGATCGATACGCGCCAACAGTTGTGGGCTCGCGGCGATCCAGCCCAGGCGTACACCCGCCGCAACGGTCTTGGACAGGCTGGTCACCAACACCCCGAATTCGGGTAAAAACAGGTGCAGCGGCGGGCTGTCAGTCAGCGCGCCGTACACATCATCTTCGATCACATGCACGCCGTGACGCCGGGCAATCTGGGCAATCGCCTGTTTGCGCTCAACGCTCATCACCGCCGAGGTCGGGTTCTGCAGAGTTGGCGTTAGTACCGCAGTCCGTGCACCCGTGGCGCGGATCATCCGATCGAAGTCTTCCGGCACAATGCCCTGGCGATCCATCGCAACCCCATGCATGGGTAAACGCAACTGAGCGCAGGCAGCCTTTATTCCCGGCGCGGTAAAGGCTTCGACCAGCACCGGCTCACCTGCCTGACACAACGACAGCAGTACGGTGAACAGCCCCTGCTGAGCACCGGTGCACAGCATGATGTTGTCCACATTCAGTTTCAGCCCTCGTCCGTTGAGCCAGGCCGCGCCCTGTACCCGTGCCAGCAATAAATCCGCTGCACTCAGGTAGCCCTGCAAACGGATCGCCTGGCTACTGTCGAGCAACCAGGACAAGGCCTGTGCATCTTGCTCGCCAATCTTGTCGATGGCCGGCACATTGGTTCTCAGGTCAATGCGGGCCGTGTGCTCATCGGCGTGTTGCAGCCGAAACAGGGTCGCTTCCTGACTGCCCGCCAGCACATAAGTGCCACGCCCGACCTCACCCGACACCAGGTGCCGGCGCGCCGCCTCGCGATAGGCCTGCATGGTGGTGCTGGGGTTCCAGCCCAGCGCCCAGGCCAGTCGCCGCTGTGGCGGCAAGCGTGCGCCGGGTTGCAACTCGCCGCTGGCGATGGCCTGGGTGATGGCATCGACCAACGCCAGATAGCGCGGCTGCTCGGTGTCGCTAAGCGTTGGTATCCACATTTATTGTCGGCCATGCAATATAAGGGTCGGCCCATACAATGCGTTGTGCCTAGAATCGAGTCAAATCCCTCGATGACGGTGCGCCATGTTTGACTTGAATGCCCTTCGCCTTGCAGCACAAACCGTACACCAGACCCTGGCGCCCACACCGCAACTGGCCTGGCCCTTGCTGGCTGAGCGTATGGGTTGCACGGTGTGGGTCAAGCATGAAAACCACACCCCCACCGGTGCATTCAAAGTACGTGGCGGTTTGTTATATGTGCAGGGTTTGTTGGCTCGGGAGCCACATATCAAAGGCCTGGTCACCGCCACCCGTGGCAATCATGGGCAAAGCCTGGCGCTCGCGGCCCGGAGCTTGGGTCTGTCGATCCGTATCGTGGTACCTGAAGGCAACTCGCTGGAAAAAAACGCCGCAATGCGGGCACTGGGGGCGACGGTCATTGAGTGCGGCAAGGACTTCGACGAAGCGCGGGCCGAAGCCGCAGCACTGGCGCAAACCCGTCAGTTGCATCTGGTGCCTGCCTTCCATCCGGACCTGATTCGCGGGGTCGCCACGTATGCTCTGGAGTTGCTGGAAGCCGTGGAAGAACTGGATACGGTGTATGTACCCATCGGCATGGGTTCGGGAATTTGCGGATTGATCCAGACCCGTGATCTGCTGGGTCTAAAGACCGAGATTGTCGGCGTCGTATCCAGCCAGGCCGATGCCTTTGCGCAAAGTGTCGAACAGGGCCGCCTGGTTTGCACGGACTCCGCCAATACATTCGCTGACGGGCTGGCCTGTCGTCAGCCGCTGCCTGAGGCGCTGGAGATAATTGCCAAGGGCGCGGCACGGGTTATCCGGGTAACCGATCAGGAGATCGCCCACGCCATTCGGGTCTACCATGAAACCACTCACAACACCGCCGAAGGTGCGGGTGCCGCCGCGCTGGCCGGATTGATCAGCGAACAATCGCGCCAGCAAGGCCGTCGGATTGCGCTCATTTTAAGCGGGGCCAATATTGACCGTCAGCTGTATGCCAGTATTTTGGCCGAAGACTGTGCCCCATCAGCCAAGTCATAAAAGAACAAGGAGTCTGTATGCAGTGCCAGATTCGCCGCGCCATCGAGAGCGACGCACAAGCCATCAGCAAAGTGGTGATAGCCGCCTTGCACGAATCCAATGCCCGGGATTATCCGCCCGAGGTGATCGCCCAGGTCGAGGAGAACTTCTGCCCGGCCTCGATCCTGAGGCTGATGAAGCAGCGCCAGATGTACGTGGCCGTGGTCGAACAGCATGTGGTCGGCACCGCAAGCCTGGATCAGGCGGTGGTGCGCAGCGTTTTCGTCAACCCGCGCCATCAGGGTCGGGGCATCGGCCAGCAATTGATGGCGCGCCTCAAGGAAGCCGCTGTTTCGGCCCAGCTCGAAGAGCTGCGGGTGCCCTCCTCGCTGACGGCGCAATCGTTCTATGCGCAATTGGGTTTTCACAAAGTCCGCGATGAATTTCACGGGGCCGAGCGCACCGTGATCATGGCACTGAGTCTGGACGCCTGAATCCTGGCACGGCTATGCTGAGTTCCATGACTCCTTCTGTGGCGATCCGCTCACCCTGCCCGCCCGGCGCCTGCATCTGCGAGCGGGAACGGCTGTTGGCGACACCCGATACTGACCTGCGCATTTTCAACCTCACGCGTCAGGCCGAAAAGGTACTGCTGGAGCGCCTGGAAAATATTCAAAGCCTCAGCGATCTGGAACACATGCAGCGCCGCATGCATGAGCAATTGGGCATCGAAGTGCTGATTGACCCGGGTATCACTGAAGTTCGCACCATGCGCGGCATAACCATCCGCCTTGCCGAGCAACCGGGGCTGTGCCGAAAAACCCGTCAGACCATCCCGGCCGCCATCCGCCGGGCCTTGGAGAAACGCCCTGAAATCGCCTACAAATTGCTGGATGGCCACGACTTGTTGCGCGACACCTGAATCCGCTCTAACAAGGGCTTTAGCCCTAAAAAGGTCATATTTTGCTGCATATCAATAAATTCTCTTGCCATAACCCGAAGCGCTGTCCTATAAGCGCGTCTTTTAAATTATTAGAGTCTTATCAATGAGTGCCGGATTCACCGAGGACGACATGCGCAGAGCGCTCGGCCTTGATCTGCCTGCTGCCCCTGTTCAACCTGAAATTGAACCTGCTCCAGCTAAAATCACGCCAGCCCCCAAGCCTGCTCCCAAGAAAGCTCCGGCACCTGACAAGGCATCGTCACCTGTCGCGAAAAAACGCAGTGGGCCGATCCTTCGCGTCACCATGCGGGTGACCAAGGTATTTGACGGCGATGAAACCCGGTTTGTGCATGACTCCAAAGATCTGAGCCGATTCAACGCAGAGCAAGAAGCCAAAAAAGCCCTGGCCAAGGCCGGGTTCAAATATTTTGAGCTTGAGTCTATCGTTTCAGTGGACTGACTTCGCACTGCCGCACCATCCAAGGAGCCCGAACATGCAATCGCAACCCCTGAACGCCAGCGACTTTGAAGCGATCGAAAACACGCTACTCAAATACGGCGACGATCACTCTGTCCTCAACCCTTCAGAACTTGACGGCTATTTCACTGCTCTGGTTTCGAGCCCGACGCGGGTGGATATTGCCGACTGGTTCCCGGCAATCTGGGGCGGTCAGAACCCGGCCTGGCAAACCCCTGATGAGGCCAAGCAGTTCATCGAGTTGAGCGTGCGCCACATCAACACCCTCGCCCGGCAACTGGCCGAAGACAGCGACGCATTCGTGCCGCGTTTCGAACAGACCGAGCATCTGGGCCAGCAGGTGACGCTGGCTGAAGAGTGGTGCTTTGGGTACACCCGCGCGGTAGCCATCTGCAACTGGCCAGCACTGCCCGTACCGCAAGCATTGCTTCTGCAAGCAATTGCAGACTGCGCCGAGCAGGACAACTTTGAACTGCCCGAAGATCTGGACGTGGCAGCTCATCAGCAAAGCGTTGCAGCCATTGCACCGGCGGCGCGTGCACTGCATGACTTCTGGTCGAGCCAGCGTTAACCATTACCTATTCAACCCATGTAGCCGTTGCCAAGGAACGAGGGCTGCGAGTTTTTGATCTTTAAAAGCACGCAGCCTTCGTTCCTCAACAGCGGCTACAGAGATTTGACTCCCATGACCACCCTCACCCATTTCGATACCCCGGTCAGCGAGCCGATCAACAGCCAGATCATGCAGCTCGTCGTCGACCATCTCACCGACATCAGTGCGATGGAGATTGCGCCGAGCAATCTGCTCTACAGCATTTATCAATATGCCATTGGCTTTGAAGTGCACCTGTACCTGCAAGCCCTCGGCGGGGCCAAGGGGATTGCGGTTGAGCTGATCGTTGCAACTGACGCGCAAGACCCGCAAAAAGTGACCGGCTTCGCCCTCTACTTGCCGGTAAAGGACGATCCGCAAGCCTGCGGCATCGCCTATATGGCAGAGCTGGCCAGCCATCGCCACCTGGGTGTGATCCGGGCAATGGTGCAGGAAGTGGTGCGCCGCTACCCCCATACCGAACTGACGTGCTCCGTGGCTAAAGTCGCGGCGTTTGAAGCCATGGGCCTGCAAGTAATCGGCACACGCGGCCCGCAAGTACTGATGAACACCCGTGACCACAGCACCGATGGCCTGATGGGCATTCTCGATGTTGCGCCGATCTATAACTCCACTGAAGTGCGGCAGATCCATACCTACCTGCTGCAACGCAACGGCAAGAAGGCCATGCTCGACGCCGAGAAAAAACGCGACCGCCAGATCGATCAACTGACGGCCAAGGCCAAAGCCTTTGTGGCGCAGGTAAAAGACTAAAAAGCTGAAATAACGCATCATGGGCACACTCCGCTTAGAGGGAACCTATATGCGTGTTCACTTTACCCTGGCCCATCTCGGCGCCTTGACCCTGGGACTGGCGCTCAGCTCTTGCGCTCTGGCCAGCGAAGAGTCGCAACTGATTGAGTCAATCAACGCCTACCGCAGCCAAATTCAGCTGTGCGCGGGCCAGGCTTCGCAAGAGTTGCCGCCACTGTCGGCGGACACCCGGTTGGTGCTGCCAGCCAGCAGTTTCGGTGACTTGCAGGAAGCCCTGGGCCGGGCCGCCTACCCGATGGTCAACGTGCAGGCGATCAACCTGTCGGGGCCGCGTGATGCGCAGGCCGCCATGAAAGCCGTGCAGGAAAGCTTCTGTCGCGTGGTGCTGGACCCGCAATTCATCGACATCGGCGTCAGCCATGACCAGCGCGACTGGCGCATCGTGCTGGCCCGTCCGCTGCTTGCGGCTCGCTTGGGCGACTGGCAGGCCGAGGGCCAGAAAGTCCTTGAACTGCTCAACAGCGCCCGCACCCAACCTCGCCAATGCGGCACCCGGACCTTTGCCCCCACCACACCGCTGGCATGGAATACCACACTGGCAACCGCCGCCGAAATCCATTCGCGAGATATGGCCAATAACAACTATTTCGATCACAAGGGCCGCGATGGCAGTACCCCTGGAGATCGCGTTGAGTTGGCGGGCTATAACGCGCAACAGGTCGGCGAAAATATCGCGGCCGGGCAAGACACCACACGCAAACTGGTCGATGGCTGGCTGGCCAGTCCTGGCCATTGCGCCAACGTGATGAACCCTGAGTTTCGCGAGTTGGGCGCAGCCTATGCGGTAGACCCTAAAAGTGACGCGGGGATTTACTGGACGGCCCTGTTCGGGACGCAGTGAGGGGTTACGCGAGGGATATACGAGGGAGATAATGCGAGAAAAGTAGCCCCACCCAACCAGCGTTGAGTGGGGCTATTTTTTTACAGCGCCATGTCAGCCGCTGGGTTGCTTGGCGCAGGCTTGGCCGGCGCAGCAGCAGGAGTTGCAGTGTGTGTTGCAGCCGGGATCGCCGGTGGCGGAGTCAATTGCAGGACTTCAGCAGTGTAGGCCCACTCTTGTGCAACGCGATCAGGATCACCGTTGAGCTTGGTGCCATAGCTCGGCACGATCTGGTGCAGCTTGGCTTGCCACTCAGGGGTCGCAACCTTGTCCTTGAACACGGTTTCGAGCACGGTCAGCATGATTGGCGCAGCAGTAGATGCACCAGGGGATGCCCCCAGCAGACCGGCGATGCTGCCATCTTTGGCGCTGACGATCTCGGTACCGAGTTTCAGCACGCCGCCTTTCTCTTCGTCACGCTTGATGATCTGCACACGCTGACCGGCCTGCCACAGGCGCCAGTCTTCAGACTTGGCGTTCGGGAAGTACTCTTTCAGTGCGTTGAAGCGATCTTCGTCCGACAGCATCAGTTGACCGGCCAGGTATTCAACCAGTGGGTACTGTTCGATACCTACTTTGGTCATTGGCCAGATGTTGTGGGTCGTGGTGCTGGTCAGCAGGTCGAAGTACGAGCCTTCTTTCAGAAACTTGGTGGAGAAGGTCGCGAACGGGCCAAACAGGATAACGCGCTTGCCATCCAGCACGCGGGTGTCCAGGTGCGGAACCGACATCGGTGGTGCGCCAACCGAAGCCTTGCCGTAGGCCTTGGCCAAGTGCTGCTGGGCGATGGTCGGGTTATCGGTTACCAGGAACGAGCCGCCAACCGGGAAGCCAGCGTATTCCTTGGCTTCCGGAATGCCGGACTTCTGCAGCAGATGCAATGCACCGCCGCCTGCGCCGATAAACACGAACTTGGCGTCGGTTTCGGTTTTGGTGCCGTCTTTCAGGTTTTTGTAGACCACACGCCATGAACCATCTTCATTGCGCTTGATGTCTTCAACTTCGCTCGACAGTTTCAGCGAGAAGTTAGGTTTGGTCTGCAGGTAGGTCGCGAACTGGCGCGTGATTTCGCCGAAGTTCACGTCAGTACCGATCGGAGACCAGGTCGCCGCGACTTTCTGGTTCGGGTCACGCCCTTCCATCATCAGCGGAACCCACTTCTTGATCTGCACCGGGTCTTCGGAGTACTGCATGCCTGCGAACAGAGGGCTGGCCTGCAGGGCTTCGTAGCGCTTCTTCAAGAACTTGATGTTGTCATCGCCCCACACAAAGCTCATGTGCGGAGTGGAGTTGATGAACGAACGCGGGTCTTTCAGAACGCCGTTCTTGACCTGCCACGACCAGAACTGGCGCGACACCTGGAAAGCTTCATTGATCTCAATGGCCTTCGGGATTTCAACGTTGCCGTTCTTGTCTTCCGGCGTGTAGTTCAACTCGGCCAGAGCCGAGTGGCCCGTACCGGCGTTGTTCCAGCCGTTGGAGCTTTCCAGGGCAACGCCATCGAGACGTTCAATCATCTCCATGGACATACCAGGTTCCAGCTCATTGAGCCAGACACCCAGGGTAGCGCTCATGATGCCGCCGCCAATCAGCAGCACATCGACGTGTTTAGGCTCGGCAGCGTGCACGGAGGTAATCCCCATGGTCAGCGCCAGGCCCAGAAGCCCCTTGTTCACTTTTTTAAACATGTTGTAGTACCTAAGATAAAACGCCATCTTCCCGGCACGCAGAGCATGAAGTCCCTCGACTCACCACAGGCTTGTCGCCTGCAATCGAGCCAACCCTCAAACCTTGAACGGGCAGATATATAAGGCCTGTGCACGTTACAGACCTCACTTTATGTACCTTGGGCGCTGATCTCTTGTTGGTTTTGGCTTCAGCTGCTTGGGTAACATTTTTGGTACAGCAGATGCGACTCCCTTGATGCCCAGCCAGCTCGCAGCTCCTTCCGGGGAACTTGCGCGGACACGACGATCCAGGGCGGCCAGCCGACTAACCGCGACATTCTACCTCAGGTGGCACTTTGGGCGAAGCAGCAGGCGTCCCGAGGTCAGGTATAATCACGCTTTTGCCCCGCCTATCAACAGGATTCACCCATGTCTTTAAGCAAGCGCACCCAGGCGCAGATTGAACGTCGCCTGATCACTACCCTGACCGAAGCCTGTGAAACGGCCAAAACGCAGATCCCGGGGTTTCTCTGGTTGACGCACATGGTCGACTACGAGGCCTTCCCGGCCAGCCTGAAGGTGGTGTGGATCTTCGACACGCAGGCCAGCAAGGATTTCGCCCTGGCTGATGGCGAGGCCCGCTTTATGGGTGAGCTGACAGCCCAGGCATTTGCTGAGGCACAGGTGAAGGTGCGTAATGCATCGGCCCACGTGTACTTCGACTCCGAAGAAGAGTGCCAGCGCAGCTGTGGCGGCAACTGGCCAAAACGTCTGGCCCAGAAGCAGTCGGGGCGCAGCTGAGCCGTGGCAAAAGACATTGAAAACCCGTGCATTGCGGTTTGCCAGTTAAGTGGCGACTTGTGCGTGAGTTGCGGTCGTACCAAAGAGGACATCCGCAAGTGGCGGAGCATGAAACGCCCGGAAAAAATGGCCGCCGTGCAGCGCGCCAGTGCACGACTCAAGAGCCTGCGTAAAAAGAACGGCTAAGCCCTTACGCCAGATACTTGCCAAACCACCTCAAGGTGCGGTCCCAGGCCAACGTCGCCGCTGCTTCATCGTAGCGAGGCGTTGAATCGTTATGAAAGCCGTGGTTTACCCCTGGGTAGATATGCGCTTCATATACCTTGCCATTGGCCTTCAGCGCCTGTTCAAAGGCCGGCCAGCCCTCATTGATTCGCGTATCCAGCCCGGCGTAGTGCAACATCAGCGGCGCCTGAATCCGGCTGACCTCGTCAGCACCGGGCTGACGTCCGTAAAACGACACCGCTGCCCCCAGCTCCGGGTAAGCCACAGCTGCCGCATTGGCCACTCCGCCGCCGTAGCAAAAGCCGGTAATGCCAACTTTGCCGGTGCTTGCGTCGTGTTGCATCAACCATTCCACGGCCGCGAAAAAGTCATTCATCAGTTTTGTCGGATCGACCTTTTGTTGCAATGCCAGGCCTTGCTCATCATTGCCGGGATAACCGCCCACAGACGTCAGGCCATCGGGCGCCAAGGCAATAAACCCCGCCTTGCCCAGCCGCCGGGCGACATCTTCGATATACGGGTTAAGCCCACGATTTTCATGCACCACCACCACAGCCGGCAACTTGGCTGCCGCCTTGGCGGGACGCACCAGATAACCGCGCACCTGACCGTTGCCCTTGGGCGAGGGATACATGACGTACTCGGCAACGATGTCCGGATCTGTGAAAGAGACTTGCTCGGCGAGTGCGTAATCGGGGCTTAGTGCTGTCAGCACCGAAAGCGCCGTACCACCCAGCGTGAACAGGGCGGCGCGATCAAGAAACTCGCGGCGATTGATCTTGCCGTGGGCATAGTAGTCGTAAAGTTCAAGCAGCTCAGGGGCAAAATCTTTCGCTGTAAGACGAGTCATCAGTGCATTTCCTTTGGCCGGTTGCGTTTAACCATAGAGCAATTTGTAGCTAAATGCGTCTCAGAACTTTTACCTCACGCCCTGGGATACCATGCACGTCATGCCTGAAACCTGTCAGGCCAGAACTGTTAACTGAAGGGGTATCAAACGGTGAGAATTGCACTTGTGCTGCTGTTGAGCGCGTGTTCCATGCTGGCCCAGGCGGCGAATATCGGCGAACGCCTGACACCCTGGACCCTGCAGGATCAACACGACCAGCCTTACACCCTGGACGAAAAAACCCAGGTCCTGCTGGTGGCGCGCAACATGGACGGCTCCAAACTGCTCAAGGCTGCACTGGAAAACCAGGCCAAAGGCTATCTGGAAGCACGCAACGTGGTTTTTTTGGCCGACGTGCAGCGCATGCCTTCTCTGATCGGCAAGTTCATCGCGATCCCGGCCATGCGTGACTACAACTACCGCGTGGTACTCGACCGCGACGGTAAAGTGGCCGCCAACTACCCGGGCGCAGAAGACAAGGTACTGTGGCTGCAACTGGACAATGGCACGCTGGTTTCACAGCAGGAATTTGCCACGGCTGACGCATTGCGCGCAGCGCTGGAGAAACTGCCGGCTCAATAACCTCTTGGGCTCAGTGATCACGTCACTGAGCCCCTCCCCGCCTCATTCTTGCGCGCTGTGTACCACCACCAGCAATTGCGCTTGCTGCTCGCCCACCGAACGAATGCGATGCGGCTTTTGCGCATTGAAGTGCAATGCATCGCCACGATTGAGCAGCACGCGCTCAGTCATGAAATCCACTTCGACCTGCCCTTCGTGCACAAACAAGAACTCTTCGCCCATGTGTTCCTTGAAGGCCTTGTCGATGAACTCGGCCGGCGGGTAGATCATGAACGGCAGCATGCTGCGCTCCCCCACCTGACGGGCCAGCACGGCATAACCCAGGCTCTGGTCATTGGCCGCCAACGATTGACGCTCATCGCTGCGAACCAGGCTGTAGCTATCGAGTTGTGCGTTGTCTTCGCTGAACAATTCTTCGACCTTCACGTTCAGCGCTTTGGCCAGCTTGAGAGCCGCCGCAATCGACGGCGTATTCAACCCGCGCTCGACTTTTGACAGATAACTCTTGGTCATCCCGGATTTTTCAGCCAAAGCCTCTAGGCTCATTCCGAGTTTTTTTCTTAATAATTTCAATCGGATAGACATAAAGAACAGCTAACTCACAAAAAAGGAAACGACGCACACTTGCCAATGACACAAAGTGTCATATAGGATCTTTCGTGTCATTTGCGTTCACCCACGCCCTCCCCGGAAATGAGTGAACCGCGTACTCGACGCTTATTGAACGCATCAGAGGACACCAAATATGGGCAAGACACTAACACTCCCCAAGGACCTGTTGGTCAAGCAAGCGCTGAATCAGATGCAGCAGACCCTGGCGGATAATACGTGGACCGACCGGCAAAAGCTGGCACTTACCTGCCGAATTTTGTTCGAGAACGGTCACGACTCCGGCCTTGCCGGGCAAATCACTGCCCGCGGCCCGCACCCCGGCACCTACTACACCCAGCAATTGGGCCTGGGTTTCGATGAAATCAGTGCGGGTAATTTGCTGCTGGTCAATGAAGATCTGGAAGTGCTTGAAGGCCACGGCATGCCCAATCCGGCCAACCGCTTTCACAGCTGGGTGTACCGGGCCCGCCCTGACGTGAACTGCATCATTCATACCCATCCGACCCACGTCAGCGCGCTGTCGATGCTGGAAGTTCCACTGCAGATTTCGCACATGGACCTGTGCCCGCTGTATGACGACTGCGCGTTCCTCGAAGGCTGGCCGGGCGTACCAGTGGGTAATGAGGAAGGCGAGCTGATTGCCGGTGCGCTGGGTAACAAACGGGCGGTGCTGCTTTCCCATCACGGCCAATTGTCGACCGGCGCCAGCATTGAAGAAGCCTGCGTGATCGCGCAACTGATAGAGCGGGCTGCCAGGTTGCAATTACTGGCCATGGCTGCAGGTGAAATCAAGCCGATCCAGCCCGAACTGGGCCGCGAAGCCCATGACTGGATTGCCAGACCCAAGCGTCACACTGCCGCATTCAATTACTACGCACGGCAAAACCTTCGTCGTCATGCCGACTGCCTGAACTGACCTCACTTTCGCCCAAGGACATTGATATGTTGACCCCTGATATCCACGGCATCATCGGCTACACCATCACCCCTTTTTCCACTGACGGCGAACAACTGGACCTGGATATCCTTGGGCACTCCATCGACCGCCTGATCGACAGCGGCATACATGCCATCGCGCCATTGGGCAGCACGGGCGAAGGCGCCTATCTGAGTGACTACGAATGGGACCAGGTGTGCGAGTTCAGCACCCAGCACGTGGCCAAACGCATCCCGACCATCGTCAGCGTTTCAGATCTGACCACGGCAAAAGCCATCCGCCGTGCGCGCTTTGCCCAGGATCGGGGCGCCGATGCGGTCATGGTGTTGCCCACGTCCTACTGGAAGCTCAGCGAAGCTGAAATCCTGGCCCATTACCAGGCTATCGGCGGCAGCATCGATTTGCCGATCATGGTTTATAACAACCCGGCCACCAGCGGCACCGACATGTCGCCAGAGCTGATCCTGCGAATTTTCAATGCCGTGGAAAACGTCACCATGGTCAAGGAGAGCACCGGCGATATCCAGCGCATGCACCGCCTGCAACAGCTGAGTGAAGGCCAGGTGCCGTTTTTCAATGGCTGCAATCCGATGGCACTGGAAGCCTTTGCCGCAGGCGCCAAGGGCTGGTGTACCGCTGCCCCTAACTTGATTGCAACGCTTAACCTGGAGTTGTATGCCGCCATTTTGGCCAATGATCTGGAGCGGGCCCGGGTGCTGTTCTATCGCCAGTTGCCGCTGCTGGATTTCATCCTCAAGGGTGGCTTGCCAGCAACTATCAAGGCCGGTTTGCGCAGCACCGGGCTGGATGTCGGCAACCCGCGCTTGCCGGTTTCACCGTTGAGTGACGCCGCCAGCAAACAGTTGCTAGCCATGATCGACGCGTAACCGCTGAGAAGCGGAGCGAGGCTGCAATCGTAAGACCGCTTGAAACACTTGACTGCTGCGCAGTCGATTGCAACCTCGTTCCTACACCAGCCACTACCGTTTGTTTATTGACGGCAAGCCGTATGCTGCCAGATCAAAGTCGGCCAGCTGGCGAATGATCTGATCGGCATGGTGGTACTTACTGTCGGCCATAGCTTCGTCAGGTACGGCAATGGCGGTCATATTTGCAGCTTTTGCGGCAGTCACACCAAAGGGCGAATCCTCGAATACCAGGCACTCCTGCGGCGCCACCCCCAGACGCCGCGCTGCCGTCAGGAAGATATCCGGCGCGGGTTTAGCGGCACCGACTTCAGGGTCGTCAGCGGTGACGATGGTGTCGAACAGGTCAAACCACTCGCCGTGCAAGGTGGTCTTATGGGCAAAGGAATGCAGCGACGAACTGGTGCCCACGGCAATCGGGATGTTGTGTGCCTTCAAATGCCGCACCAGCGCTTCGGCGCCCGGCATGCCTGCGGCCTTGGGGAAACGCTCACTCAGCAGCGGCTCACGAACGATCAGAAACTCTTGCGCGGTGATCGGCAAATCCAGGGCTTTAACCAGAAACTCGGCAAGGTCCAAAGCGCCACGGCCAATGATGTGTTGCTTGATACTCCAGTCATATACGCGGCCATAACGCTCGGCGATGATCTTCGTGACTTCGGTGTAAATGCCTTCTGTATCCAGCAACAACCCATCCATATCAAAAATCACGGCCTTGATCGGGCCGACAGCAACACGCGGTGCACTCATCTCAACAGATCCGTTGGCAGGAAGGATTCAGCACAATAACGGCCCGGCATGCATGAATGCCAGCCACATCAGCACTGCATTCGCAAAATCGCCTTCCACGCGAGGGTGATCAATATCCGTGATCACGGGATCACCATATACGATTGGCGCGTATGCCCGGTAGGGGTTGAAAGTGGGGTTATTGCCCCACTCATAAATCCAAAACAAGGAGGCACGCATGCCCCAATCCCTGCCAACCCTGTGCGGTTCAATCATGGGCTCGCCATTTTCCCTCTCCGCAAAAATCCATAACGCGGCCTACTCCGCCCTGGACCTGGATTACACCTTTGTATGTTTTGGCGTCGAAGACCCAGGAGCAGCCGTGGCGGCCATCAGGGCGCTGGGCGTACGCGGCATGAACGTGTCCATGCCCTACAAGACGGTAGTGATGGAACATCTGGATGCGATCGACGAATCCGCCCTGGTGATTGGTGCGGTCAACACCATCAATAATATTGACGGCGTGCTGACCGGCTACAACACCGACTACCTGGGTGCGGTGCGCGCCCTGCAGGAAATCACTGAACTGAACAACCAACGGATTGCCGTGATCGGTGCTGGTGGCGCGGCTCGAGCCGTGGTCTACGGCTGCCTGCAAGCGGCTGCCCGGGTCACGGTATTCAACCGCAGCAGCGAACGAGGCAAGGCGCTGACCGCGGATCTGGGCGCGCAATGGGGCGGTAGCATTGAGGCATTCTCGGCCCGGGATTTTGACATCGTAATCAACGCCACCTCCGTGGGTTTCAAGCAACCCGACAGCAACCCGCTGGACGGCCTGCTGGCCAGCCACTTGATTGTCATGGATGTGGCGTTCATGCCGGCACACACCGCCCTGCTGCTGCAAGCCGCCGCACTAGGCTGCCGCACCGTTTCAGGCACACGCATGCTGGTGCATCAGGCATGTCGGCAAATCGAGTTGTACACCGGCAAGGACGCGCCCATCGACATCATGGAGCAAGCCATGCTCCAGGAAATCCAGAGGCTGAAATTGTAAGTAACCCTGCTGCCTATCAATAACAAGATGCCGTAAAGGCACCTACCAGAAGGTACCAACATGACTCACGATCATTCTCCATCTGATATTGACCTGGTCCCCGAAACGCAAGAACACAAGAAAGACCTGCACCGCGCCGCCTGGGCCTGCTCCCTGGGCAGTGCTCTGGAATATTACGATTTCGCCCTCTACACCCTGGCCGCGGCACTGATCTTCGGGCCGCTGTTCTTCCCGGAACAGACCCGCACCATGAGCCTGATTGCCAGCTTCGGCACTTACTTCCTGGGTTTTGCCATACGCCCGCTCGGCGGTGTGCTGTTCGGCATGATCGGTGACCGTGTGGGGCGAAAATTCGTGCTGACATCCACGGTGCTGCTGATGGGTATTTCCAGCACCCTGATCGGCGCCCTGCCCACCTTCAATCAGGTGGGTTATCTGGCCCCGGTACTGCTGGTGGTTCTGCGCCTGCTTCAAGGGCTGGGCGCAGGAGCCGAACAGGCCGGTGCGGCAGTGATGATGACTGAATACGCCCCCGAGGGCCGACGCGGCTTCTACGCCGCCCTGCCGTTCCTTGGTATTCAACTGGGCACCATCCTCGCAGCACTGGTGTACTTCATGGTGATCAGCAGCAGTGACAACGTGCTGGAGAGCGGACTGTGGCGGATACCGTTTTTCAGCAGCGTGGTCATCGTTGCGCTGGGCCTGTACATGCGTTTGTCACTTAAGGAATCGCCGACCTTTATCCGCCTGAAGGCACTCAAGCGCGTCTGCGAAAACCCCCTCAAAAGCGCAATGAAACACTCCAAACCAACCTTGCTGCTCGGCATCGGCCTGCGCCTGGGAGAAAACGGCGGCTCTTCAATTTACCAAGCCCTGGCGGTGAGCTACATCGTTGGCGTGGTTGGCTTGCAAGGACCCGTGGGCGTACTGACCCTGATCTGCGCCGCCAGCCTGGGCGCGCTGACTGTGCCGATTGCCGGCAAACTCAGCGACCGCTTTGGTCGTGTGGTGGTCTACCGCGCCTTCGCCTTCCTGCAACTGGCACTGGCCTTCCCGGTGTGGTGGGTATTGAGCCAGGGCAATGTGGTTGCGAGCATCATTGCCATCTCCATCGCTCTGGGCATAGGCACCTGGGGCATGTTCGGCACCCAAGCGGCGCTGATGCCTGAACTGTTTGGCTCGCGTCACCGCTATATGGGCGTGTCCATCGCCAGGGAAGCCTCGGCCGTAATCGCCGGAGGCATTGCACCGCTGATTGGCGCCGGGCTTATTGCGCTGGTCGTGGCCAACCACGATGGCGACGCCAGCGCCGGGATTGGTGCCTGGCTGCCGATTGCCTGCTACCTGTCGCTACTGACGCTGATCACCCTGTACACCACCTTCAAAACCCCGGAAACCCTCAACCGCGACCTGGACGAGCCTCGCGATGCCTGGGAAATGATGCCCGCTCATAGTGCACAGAGCGTGGCGCCGCAGCCGGTTGGGCAATCGTTGCCAAGGTAAGACTCAAACCGCCTGTAAGAAAGCCGCTATTGCCAGCGGCTTTTTTATTGGAACTCACCGAAGACTGACATAACTACAAGAAACGGCTGACTGTATTGTCTTGAGTTTTAGTCGAGCATCCGATCTGGACCAGCCCCTACCATCATCTGGAGGCCTTGCATCAGTTACCAATCGCAGGAGGCGAAATGAAACTGTCGATCACCTTATATGACGCGCTGACATCGATCAGCATGCCCTCGAACAAAGCCAAGGCCGTTGTTGATGCCTGGGAGATAGATGTGGAAAAGCTCGCATCAAAGTCTGATCTGCTGCAAACAGAGCAGCACCTCAAAGCCTCCATTTCAGAGTTAGGCGCTGAACTACGTGTTCTGATCAGGGAGCAGAGCGCTGAACTTCGATCCTCTATCAAGGACCAAGGCGCTGAATCAAGGTCGTCCATTTCTGCGCTTGAAGCCCAGAATAAAATTGTTCACTGGCAATTCGGGATCAT
This sequence comes from Pseudomonas fragi, assembly GCF_025426255.1. Classification (GTDB taxonomy): domain Bacteria; phylum Pseudomonadota; class Gammaproteobacteria; order Pseudomonadales; family Pseudomonadaceae; genus Aquipseudomonas; species Aquipseudomonas kulmbachensis. The sequence continues at coordinate 3,129,395 of NZ_CP104861.1, forward strand.
CTTTATTTGTATCAGTGTGCCTGCAATCAAACTGGCATATGAGTATCTGAGTCAGGCGCTCCTGGCCTAATGGGCTTTGACCCTCAAATCTCAAACGACTTGCGCATAAAAACCCGAGCGAAGCCATCTTGCATGGCGGCCAGGAAGCAGCCAATGGCAATCACTCGCCAAATTTCAAGCAAAAAAAAGCCGCTATCGCTAGCGGCTTTTTTACTATCTGGCTCCACGACCTGGACTCGAACCAGGGACCCAATGATTAACAGTCATTTGCTCTACCAACTGAGCTATCGCGGAATGGCGTCTATCTTACTGATATAAAAAGAGAAGTCAACACTTTCGATGACTTCTCAGTGCATTATTCAGATCACCTGAACAATGGCATCGGTTACCGCTTCAATGTTGCGCTGATTCAAGGAAGCAACGCAGATTCGGCCGGTGTCGAGGGCGTAGATTCCGAACTCGGTGCGCAGGCGCGTCACTTGTTCAACGGTCAGGCCGGAGTACGAGAACATGCCGCGCTGACGCGCCACAAAGCTGAAATCATGCCCAGGCGCTTTTTTCGACAACAGCTCAACCATTTGCAGGCGCATGCCACGAATACGCAGGCGCATTTCTGCCAGTTCTTCTTCCCACATTGCGCGCAATTCCGGGCTGTTGAGCACAGCAGCGGCAATGGTTGCACCGTGGGTCGGCGGGTTGGAGTAGTTGGTACGGATCACACGTTTGACCTGGGACAGAACGCGCGCGCTCTCTTCCTTGGACTCGGTGATGATCGACAGTGCACCAACGCGCTCGCCATACAGCGAGAACGACTTGGAGAACGAGCTGGAAACAAAGAAGTTCAGGCCCGAATCAGCGAACAGGCGCACTGCAGCGGCGTCTTCAGCGATACCGTCGCCAAAACCCTGGTAGGCCATGTCGAGGAACGGGATCAGGCCCTTGGCCCGGACCACGTCCAGCACGTTCTGCCAGTCAGCCGGAGTCAGGTCGACACCGGTCGGGTTATGGCAGCATGCGTGCAGAACCACGATGGAACCGGCTGGCAAGGCATTGAGGTCTTCGAGCATACCGGCACGGTTTACGTCATGGCTGGCAGCGTCGTAGTAGCGGTAGTTCTGCACCGGGAAACCCGCGGTTTCGAACAGCGCGCGGTGGTTTTCCCAGCTTGGATCGCTGATAGCCACAACAGCATCTGGCTGCAGTTGCTTGAGGAAGTCAGCACCGATTTTCAGCGCGCCAGTACCGCCAACGGCTTGAGTGGTGATCACTCGGCCAGCAGCCAGCAATGGCGACTCGGCACCGAACAGCAGTTTCTGCACAGCTTGGTCGTAGGCAGCAATACCATCGATCGGCAAGTAGCCGCGCGACGCATGCTGAGCAACCCGAATCGTTTCGGCTTCGACAACGGCACGCAAGAGCGGAATTCGTCCCTCCTCGTTGCAGTAAACACCGACCCCCAGATTCACTTTGCTGGTACGAGTATCGGCGTTAAATGCTTCGTTGAGGCCCAGGATAGGATCGCGTGGTGCCATTTCGACAGCGGAGAACAGGCTCATTATTACGGCGGCTCTGAATGGAAAATGGAGGGGGAACAACGCTCCAGCCGATTGCACTAGAGCGGTGCACAAACGGGGAGCAAGTATAAGGCCGATCAGGATTGGGGCAACAGGCTAATCCCTGTTTTGACCAAGTATTTCAGTTTATTTTCAGGCCACTGGTCCAATTTCAATCTTTGCCAGGACGGCTGTGTCAGAGCCATGCTCTTGAAACAGTCGGGCATCACCTCCATGTTTAGCCGTATCCTGTTTTTTCCTGCGGCCTGAGTCGCATGCACTTATAAAGGCTGATGCCTTTATAGAAGCAAACCCAGAGGTCCGTCATGCCCGATTTCCAACTTGTTACCCGCTTCGAGCCTGCGGGCGATCAACCCGAAGCCATTCGCCAGATGATCGAAGGCATCGAAGCCGGTCTGTCGCACCAGACCCTTCTCGGGGTAACGGGTTCGGGTAAAACCTTCAGCATCGCCAACGTAATCGCCCATGTAAATCGCCCGACCCTGGTGCTCGCGCCAAACAAAACCCTGGCGGCGCAGTTGTACGGCGAATTCAAGTCGTTCTTCCCCAATAACGCGGTGGAGTACTTCGTTTCGTACTACGACTACTACCAGCCCGAAGCCTATGTGCCCTCCTCCGATACCTTTATCGAGAAAGACGCCTCGATCAACGACCATATCGAGCAGATGCGCCTGTCCGCAACCAAGGCGCTGCTGGAACGCAAGGACGCGATTATCGTCACCACGGTGTCGTGCATCTATGGCTTGGGGAGCCCGGAAACCTATTTGAAGATGGTGTTGCACGTCGATCGCGGTGACCGGCTCGACCAACGCGAACTGCTGCGCCGCCTGGCAGACCTGCAATACACCCGCAACGATATGGACTTTTCCCGCTCGACGTTTCGAGTGCGTGGCGATGTGATCGACATCTACCCGGCCGAATCCGATCTTGAAGCCGTGCGTATTGAGCTGTTCGATGACGAAGTCGAAAGCATCAGCGCCTTTGACCCGCTGACCGGCGAAGTCATACGCAAGATGCCGCGTTTTACTTTCTACCCCAAGAGCCACTATGTGACTCCGCGCGAGACCTTGCTCGACGCCGTTGAAGGGATCAAGGAAGAGCTCAAGGAGCGTCTTGAGTATCTGCGCGCCAATAACAAACTGGTCGAGGCCCAGCGCCTTGAGCAACGCACCCGCTTCGATCTGGAAATGATCATGGAGCTGGGTTACTGCAACGGTATCGAAAACTACTCGCGCTACCTCTCGGGCCGCGAGTCCGGCGCACCACCACCGACCCTGTTCGACTACCTGCCGGCCGACGCCTTGCTGGTGATCGATGAGTCCCACGTCAGCGTGCCGCAGGTGGGCGCCATGTACAAAGGCGACCGCTCTCGCAAAGAGACCCTGGTGGAGTACGGTTTCCGCCTGCCCTCGGCCCTGGATAACCGGCCGATGCGCTTTGACGAATGGGAGCGCATCAGCCCGCAAACGATTTTTGTCTCGGCAACACCCGGTAATTACGAAGCCGAGCATGCGGGCCGGGTGATCGAGCAAGTGGTGCGCCCGACCGGTCTGGTCGACCCGCAGATCGAAGTTCGCCCAGCGCTGACCCAGGTCGACGACTTGCTGTCCGAGATCGCCAAGCGCGTAGCGCTGGAAGAGCGCGTGCTGGTCACCACACTGACCAAGCGCATGTCCGAAGACCTCACCGACTACCTCGCCGACCACGGCGTGCGCGTACGCTATCTGCACTCGGACATCGACACCGTGGAACGGGTCGAAATCATTCGCGACCTGCGCCTTGGTGTATTCGACGTGCTGGTGGGCATCAACTTGCTGCGTGAAGGCCTGGACATGCCCGAGGTGTCGCTGGTGGCGATTCTCGATGCGGACAAGGAAGGTTTCCTGCGTTCGGAGCGCTCGCTGATCCAGACCATTGGCCGTGCTGCGCGTAACCTCAATGGTCGGGCGATTTTGTACGCGGACCGGATCACCGGGTCGATGGAACGGGCGATTGGCGAAACCGAGCGTCGTCGCGAGAAACAGATCGCCTTCAACCTCGCCAACGGTATCACCCCCAAAGGCGTATTCAAGGACGTGGCGGATATCATGGAAGGTGCGGTAGTGCCGGGTTCGCGCAGCAAAAAGCGCAAAGGCATGGCCAAGGCTGCGGAAGAAAACGCCAAGTACGAAAACGAATTGCGCTCGCCGAGCGAAATCAGCAAACGCATTCGCCAACTGGAAGAGAAAATGTACGCCTTGGCCCGCGACCTGGAGTTCGAGGCCGCTGCGCAAATGCGCGACGAAATCGGCAAGCTAAGGGAGCGGTTGTTGCAGGTGTAGATAGCGTCGAGTCACGAAAAACCCGTAGCAGCTGCCGAAGGAACGAGGCTGCGTTCGGCGACGTAGTCGTCGCAAAGTCAGCCACTACGGTGTGCCAGTTAAACCCGGCGCTCAGGATTTACGACGGCTTCGCCGCCGAACGCAGCCTCGTCCCTTCGGCAACTGCTACAACATGCTCAGACTGCTACTGCCGCCACCGCCTCAACCTCAAACAACATTTCATCCAGCGCCAATCGCGGTACGGGGATCAATGTGCAGGCCGGCGCAGGCAGCGCACCCCACACCCGTGCCACTTCAGCGCCCAAAATGTGCAAGCGCTCCATGCTGTGATCAACGATCAGCACGGTGATCTTGGCTACGTCCTTGATCTGCGCATCCGCCGCGGCCAACGCAATCTGCAGATTGGAAAATGCCTGACGCACCTGTTCGGCGAAGTCCGGCGACAGCTCGCTGTTGGCGTTTTCACCGCCTTGGCCAGCGGTGTACACCAAACGCACATTGGGCGCCAAGCGGGCGACATGGGAATAGCCATTGGGTGCCGGGTCATACAAGCCGACCGGGTTAAGCAATTGCACTGCGGGGTTAGAATTTTTATCCATAAAGTACGCACCTTGGGCAGTTGAATAAACAAGCGCGCTATTCAACCACTCCAGCTAATACCTGTGCCAGCAACCTCGCGACACATGCCAAAAATATGCAAGGATGTCGCGCTGCACTGCATAAAAATCCCGCTTTCAAGGATGTCCATGACTGCCATCAACACCCAAATGCCCCTTATCCCGGGGCGTCTTGAGCAAATGTCGACCCGCATTGCGTTTTTTATCGCTGGCTTCACCCTTGCGGCCTGGGCCCCACTGGTGCCCTACGCTAAAGCACGGGCCGGGCTCGATGAAGCGACCTTGGGTCTGTTACTGCTGTGCCTGGGCGCAGGCTCTATCCTGGCGATGCCCGTAGCCGGGATTCTGGCGACACGCTTTGGTTGCCGACGGGTATTGATCGGTGGAACGCTACTGATCTGCCTCGCGCTGCCGCTGCTCGCGACCGCCAGTTCGATGCCGCTGCTGGTTGCAACACTGTTCGTGTTTGGTGCAGGCCTGGGGTGTGTCGACTCCACCGTCAACCTGCAAGCCGTGATCGTTGAGCGCGCCAGCGGACGCAATATGATGTCGGGCTTTCATGGGTTGTTCAGTGTCGGCGGGATTGCTGGCGCAGCTGGCGTCAGCGCGCTCTTGGCGTTGGGCCTGTCGCCGCTGTGGGCGATTGTGGTGGTCATTGTGTTAACCCTCGCCGCACTGCTCAAGGCAGCCCCGCACCTGTTGCCGTATGGCAGTGAAAGCAGCGGCCCGGCGTTTGCCGTGCCCCACGGCGTGGTGCTGTTTATCGGCTTGCTGTGCTTTACCGTATTCCTGGCCGAAGGCGCGATGCTCGACTGGAGCGCAGTGTTCTTGACCACCGAAAAAAATATCGGCGAAGCCTATGCCGGACTTGGCTATGCCGCGTTCGCCTTGACCATGACCGCAGGTCGATTGACGGGCGACACCATTGTCAAACGGCTGGGTGCCCGACGGGTGATTGTCGTGGGAGGGATATTTGCCGCCGCTGGCATGGCCCTGGCGACCCTGGCACCGAGTTGGGAAATCTCGCTGCTCGGTTATGCCCTGGTCGGTATGGGTTGCTCAAACATTGTGCCGGTGCTGTATACCGCCGTCGGCAAGCAGACCGTAATGCCCGAGCACATCGCCGTGCCAGCTATTACGACTTTGGGTTATGCGGGGATTCTCGCGGGGCCTGCGGCCATTGGCTTTATCGCCCATGCCAGCAGCTTGAGCATGGCCTTTTTGCTGATCGCCGCCATGCTGGTGGCAGTAGCCATCAGCGGGCGGATCTTGCGGGTTTAGGCACTATTTTAGAAACATGTGGGAGCGAGCCTGCTCGCTCCCACAGTGCCACTCTAAGAGCCCCGCAGGTCAATCCACTACATCTCGGCCTTGGCCAATAACCGTTTCTCAACCTGAGTGGCTCCGCTCACACCATAGCGTCGGGCGGTCAGTAAGCCGACCAGCCCCATCACCGCGCAAAACATAACGCACACCCACGGGCTCCAAGGCATCAGCGCAATCAGCAACAACGGCGTGGTACTGGCCCAGAGGGCGTAGGCGATGTTGTAGGTGAACGAAATGCCAGAGACGCGGATGGGTGCCGGAAACAGGCCAACCATTACCGACGGCACCACCCCGACAATCCCGCAGGTCAGACCCGCGAAGGCATAAGCCAGACCGGGCAATGCCCATTCTCCGACCAGGCTGGCGTACAACAGGCCGATGCCCAATGGCAGTAGCACGCTGTACAACATGATGCTACGCCACACACCTATACGGTCGACGATCAACCCGGCCAACACGCAGCCGATATTCAAAAATACGATACCCAGACTGCTCAAGGCGAAAGTATGGCTGGCGGTCATGCCAAAGCGCTGCTGCATCACGGTCGGGGTAATGACCACAAACACCACCACGGCACTGGTAAGTACGCAGGTCAGCAACGCAGCCGGCAACAATGAAGCACGGTGATCGCGCAACACGGTGCGCAGCGGGAACTCGGCCCGGCCTTCCTTGCGCTCGCGCAAGGCCAGAAACACCGGAGTTTCGCTGAGCCAGCGGCGCAACCATACGCCAATCACACCGAACACTCCGCCGAGCAGGAACGGAAAGCGCCAGGCGTAGTCGAGGATTTCCGCCGGAGTAAACAGCTGTGCCAGCAGCGTCGCGGTCAAGGCGCCAATCAAGTAGCCAAAGGTCAGCCCTGCTTGCAAAAAGCCCAGGGCAAAGCCTCTGCGGCCGGCCGGTGCGTGCTCGGCCACAAACACCCAGGCACTGGGCACCTCACCCCCGACCGCTGCGCCCTGAAGAATACGTAGCGCCAACAGGATCAACGGCGCGAAGTAACCGATATCGGCATAAGTGGGCATGATGCCGATCAGCAGACACGGCAGTGCCATCATCAAGATGCTCAGACTGAACACCCGTTTTCGCCCTAGGTGATCGGCAAAATGCGCCATCAGAATCCCGCCCAGCGGTCGCGCCAGATAACCGGTCACGAAAATGCCGAAGCTTTGCAGCAAGCGCAGCCATTCGGGCATATCCGGTGGAAAAAACAGCTGACTGAGGGTCAGGGCAAAAAACACGAAAATGATGAAATCGTAGATCTCCAACGCCCCGCCCAAGGCTGCAAGGCCCAAGGTTCTATAGTCGGAACGGGAAAAACGCACCGTTGTGGCTTGAGTATCGGCAGACATAAATAGGCTCAATATGAACTGGACACGCCTATGTTGGCGCTTGCGGTCGAGGGCGCGAGCATAGCAAATCTTGCAGAAACGACTGGTAAAACCTGTGGGAGCGAGCTTGCTCGCGATCGCAGCGACGCAGTTTTACAGCACTGCCGCAGCGCCTGAATCGCGAGCAAGCCCGTTCCCACAAAGCCCCAACAAGCAACTAGCCTTGCCACCCACCACCCAATGAACCGTATAGCTCAACCAGCGACAGCGACACCTGTGCAGTGCTGTCCACCAGCGCCGCTTCGTTGGCCAGCAGGGCGTTTTGTACGGTCAATACGTTCAGAAAATCCACCGTACCCTGGGCGTACTGCTGGTGAACGCTATCCAGCGCCCGCTGGCTGTGCACCACCGCCTGCTGCAGGCTGTCACGCCGACGCTGGCTGGCCTGGTACGCCACCAGCGCATCGTCCACCTCGTGCCAAGCGCGCAATACGGTTTTTTGATAGGCAATACCCGCCTCTTGCTGGTGCCCCTCCTGCAATTGCAAGGCCCCCTGCAAACGCCCCCCCTCAAACACCGGCACGCTCAACCCTGGGCCAAACGCAAAGCTGCGTGCGCCCCAACTGCCCAGATCCGACAGTTGCATGGCCTGCAAGCCCAGACTGCCTGACAAGGTAATTCGCGGATAAAAATCTGCTTTGGCCATACCGATGGCGGCCGTCGCTGCATGCAATTGCGCCTCGGCACGGCGGATATCGGGACGTCGCTGAGCCAACTCGCTCGGCAGACCGATCGGCACACTAGCGCCATAGGCCGGCACAGGTGCTGCAACGCTTAATTGCTCCTGCAATGCTCGAGGTTCGCGGGCCAGGAGCATGCTCAGGGCATTGATCAATTGCGCGCTACGCTGTTGCAGCGGTGCCAGGCGCGCTTCGATTTCGGCTACCTGAGCAGCGGCTTCCGACACCTGCAAGTCAGTGGCTACCCCTTCCTGGACCTGCAAGCGGGTCAACTCCAGGCTACGCCGGGCGATTTGCAGGTTTTGCTCCACCACCGCCAGGGACTGTTGCGTACCACGCAACTGAATATAGTGCTGCGCCGTCTGCACGAGCACCAGCAACTGCACCCCGTGCCGGTCCTCTGCTGCCACTTGCACCGATGCATCGGCGGCCTCGACCGAGCGTTTGACCCGGCCCCAGAGGTCAGCCTCCCAACTGAATCCCAAGCCTCCATTCCACAGATTGAACGCCTGCTTGCCGCCGTTTCCCGAAGGATCGTTCAAACCCTGCTGACTGTTACGGCTGCGATTGTAACTGGCCGTCCCGTCCACTTCGGGCAAGGTATCGGCGTTTATCTGACGGCGTATCGCAAGGCTTTGCTCCAGGCGACTGGTCGCCATTTGCAGATCAAAGTTGCTCTGTTGCGCCTCGCGCACCAGAGCCGATAATTGCCGGTCGCCAAAACTGTCCCACCAACGCGGATCTACCGCCGACTCGACGGCCCGGCTATGCCCCGTTTCAGTGGGCACCGGCGCCCAATTGGCTGCCAGCTTGGGCACGGGCGCCTGAAAATCCGGACCCACCACGCAACCACTCAGGCCCAGTACGCTGTAACAGGCCATGGCACAGGCCAACAGATTGTTTTTCATCGGGCGCTGACCTGCTGATCGAGTACAGAGGCAGTGTCGATGGACGCATCAACCGACATCCCGAGGCGTAACTGACTGGCCAGTAACTGCCCTTGATCAAGAGTGACTTTCACCGCAATGCGCTGCGCGACCTTGGTGAAGTTCCCCGTTGCATTATCCGGCGCAATTGCCGAGAACGTCACACCGGTGGCCGGGGCGATGCTGTCGACCGTGCCTTGCAGAGTCTCGCCGGGAAAACTGTCGACCCGTATCGTCACGCGCTGCCCCGCCTGCATACTCGTCAGCTGGTGCTCTAGAAAGTTGGCCACCACGTATGCGCTGGCCAGCGGCACCACCGCCAGCACCGTATCGCCGGGCTTGACGTAAGCGCCAAGACGCAAGCTGCGCCGACCTACGACACCGTCGAAGGGTGCTACCAGTTGGGTGTGCGACAAATCCAACTCTGCCCTCGCCTGCAAAGCCTCGGCATAGTGCACCGAGGCTTGTGCGGCGGTGGCTTGAGCTGCCAGCACCCGGGTTTGCTGGCGAGCGGCTTCCAGGGCGGCCTTATGCTGGGCCAACTCTGCCCGCGCAGTCTGCGAGCGGTTTTTCGCCTGCTGGGAGTTTTGCAGCGTGCCTGCTCCCTGCCCCGCCAGATGCTGATAGCGCTGCAACTCATGCTCGGCAAACTCGACCTGCGCTAAATCGGCATCAACCGTTGCCTTGGCCTGTTCAATCAGCGAGCGCTGACGTTCCAGCATCGCCAACGCATTGGCCCGTTGTGCCTGGGCAGTGGCAACGCTGGCTTGTGCCGCTTGCACGGCGGCCTGGTAGTCCAGTGGATCGATTCGCGCCAGCAACTGCCCGGCCTTGACCGGCTGATTGTCCTGCACCAGTACTTCGTCGATAAACCCAGCGACTTTCGGCGCTATCAAGGTGTAATCGGCGCTGACAAACGCATCATTAGTGGTCTGCACTGTGCCCGTGACGAAAACCAGCCGCCATACTCCGTACAGTACGATAGCTACCAGCGCACCCGCACCGGCCATGACCAAAGGCTTGCGCCCGTTTGTTGTACTCATTTCACTGCTCCAACAGGTGTGCCCGGCGCGTAGATCCGCGTGGGGCCAAAAGGGATTAACACAATCAACAAAAGCGCCAGGGCGGCCATGTACAGATAAAGATCAGCCGAGGTCAGCACCACCGCCTGCTGATGAACCCGGCGCGCTAGATCGGTGCCGGTACTGACCAGCGGTGAGTTGCCTAGACGGTCGAGCAGCATTGTTGAATGGAAGTGCTCGCGATTGAGGGTCAGCACCCCCAGCACGCTGCTCGCAGCAACCGCCGAAAAGCCTTTGACGGTATTGAACCAGGCCGATGCGAACGGCCCGTCAGCAGGGTTCAGGCCACCCGTGGCGAGCATCAGCAGTGGGATCACCGCCATTGGCTGAGCAATGATTTGAATCGCCTGCACGCCGTAAAAATTCTCGCGATTCCATATCGACGTGACCTGCGAACCGATGCCGCATGCCAACGCCAACAACGCCAGACCAATGGCCAACACCCAACGGCAATCGACCCAGCGCAGGTTGCACAGCGCAACCACCAACGGCAGTGCAATCAATTGTGGCAAGGCCACCAGCAACATCACTGGAGCGGTTTCAAGCGGACGATAACCCTGCACCTGGGCCAGATAGCCCGACGGAATCTTGATCACTGCCAGCAATACAAACAGCACCCCGCCCAGGGTCAGCAAGGCATGCGCAAGGTTGCGAATTTTCAGCAGTTGCAGCTTGAAAAATGGCAGCGGGTGCGACCACTCATTAATAAAAAACAGCACCATCAGGGCCGTACCGCCGACAATAAAAAAACTGATCATCGGCGACTCGAACCAGTTCAACCGCTGGCCCAACTCCAGTGCCAACACCAGCATGATCAACCCCGGCAAGCCAAGTAGCAGGCCGCGCCAGTCAAACTGTTTGAAGCGTTCCAGACGCAAGGGATCCTGCGGCAAGCCCCAGGCCACGCAGGCCATCGACAGCAAACCCAACGGGATGATCTGCCAGAACGCCCATTGCCAACCGGCGTACTCCACCCACCAGGCGGACAGCGGCGTACCAAAGCTGGGGCCAAAGGTGGCGGTCAGCGCATAACTACCCAACCCGTACAGACGAATGCCCGGCGGTAAAAAGCGCAGCGCCACGGACATCAGCATCGGCGGCAATGCTCCACCGGCAAAGCCCTGCAAGGTGCGCAGCAACAGCAACACATCGACATTAGGGGCAAACGGACAAAGGATGCCCAGCAGCAAAAAAGCGCCGATGGCACATAGGGTAAAGCGACGCAAAGAGAAGGTGGCCGCACACCAGGGCGCGAAGGCCATGGCACTGATCGACGTGGCCGAGTACACCGCCAGCAGCCAGGTACTTTCGTCATAACCGATGCCCATCGCCCCGCGAATGTCGGGCATGGCCACCTTGGTCACATTCTCGTTAAAACCCGAGACCAGCACCGCAAGCAATACCCCAAGCAGTCCGGTAAAAATCCGCAGGCCAAAGGCTGTACTAATGACCGGTGCCGAGCTGGCGTTGCCCGCTGTACTCGCTACCAGAGACGTCACACTCGGCCCCCTGAGGCCAAATTTGTTCCATGCTCAAACCGCCAATACATAGCTGACTTCCTCGTCTAAATAGATGACAGAAAGTTTAATCAGCTCGCATTGCTATAAAAATTGATAAATAGCTAACCTTGGAGTGCGCCAGACGCAACAATCAACCTGGACTGTGGAAGTGAGCTTGCGCGCGATGCAGACGGCGCGGTCTGGCGGCTAAACCGCGTTATCACAGAAGGTTTTCAGGGTGCGACGCAGCCAGCGGTGGGCATGGTCGTTGTCCAGGCGCGGGTGCCAGGCCTGGACGATTTCTACCGGTTGCAAGGTGATCGGCAACTCGAACGCACGCAGTTTCAACCCCAAAGGCTCCAGGGTTTTGAGCAGCACTTGCGGCATCAGCGGCAAGATCAGATCGGCTCCGGCCAGGGCAAAGATCGCCGAGTAAAAAGTCGGCGTGGTAAACAATACTCGACGCTCCAGCCCCTGCTCGGCCAGCAGCGTATCAATCGGCCCACGGGCATGGCCCCGGCGCGAAACGCTGATGTGGTCAAAACCGGCAAATATCTGCGGCGTAATCGGCTGGTCGAAAATCGGGTGCCCCTCGCGGGCCAGCCCCACAAAGGGGCAGGTAAACAGCCGTTGTACCTTGATATCCGAACTGAAACGGTTGGTTGCGCAAATGGTCAGGTCAATGCGCCCTTCGTTCAGCGCTTGATCATCGGTAAAACCTTCAGGCACGACCCGCAAAGTAGCCTTGGGCATTTCCAGGGCCATTTGCTGGCGTAAAGCTGCGCCATAAACACCAAAGAACACGTCATTGGCACGAATGCTGAACGTGCGCTCAAGTTCACGCAAATCGGTGGCCTGGCTTTGGGTGAAGACCCCGTGCGCCAACTCCACCGCTCCGCGTACCTGCTCACGCAACTCCAGTGCTCTGGGTGTGGGAACCAGCCCGCGTCCGGAACGCACCAGAATAGGGTCATTCAAGGCTTCGCGGATCCGGGTCAGGGTACGGCTCATGGCCGGAGCGCTAAGGTTCATGCGCCGGGCAGCGCCTACCACCGAGCCTTCTTCAAGCAAGATGTTCAAGGCAACCAGCAGATTCAAGTCAGGTATTTGCATAGGCCAAAGGTTATCGCTAAGTAGAGAACTCGTCATGCACCATTGTTGCGCATGAGGTAAAACAGTTTCGCTCACACTTAGCTAGCTAACTAAGTGTGCCATTGATACATTGCCGCTCGTCAGGTTTGTGCCTGACGCTCTCTTTGGTTGAGATTTTTGGCCATTACCGGATCCCCATGATGGTAATGGCCTTTTTTACGCCCTCCATTGCTCCTCCCCCACCACCATAGAGCCATACCACGTGGTGGACCCGCTCAACCTGAACTACGCTGGCAGCCCAATCCATTACAGCGATTGGGGACTCTATGCAGCTAGGCAAAAAGATTTCGAATCTGGAACGACTGGCCTGCAAGTACTATCGCTGGATTCATGCAACTCGTATCAGCCTGGCGTTCCTGATTACCTTTATCGTCATTCGCTATTTCAAGCTTGACGGTGCCTCCTACGCCCTGATCACCATGTTGATCGTCATGGGCCCGCAACCATATTGGGGCAATGTATTTTCCCGGGCACTGCAACGAACCGGCGGCACAGTTCTGGGCGCGCTATCCGGCCTGGTGTCGTTGTACCTGGAAATGTATTCGTTTCCTTTGATGCTGTTGTGGTGCGCGGTCATGATGTTTGTCGCCGGTTACCTGACCTTGGGCAAACACCCCTATATGGCCCTGCTGATCGGGGCCACACTGGCGGTGGTCAGTTGCGCTCCGCCCAATGACATGGAGTCAGCCATAACGCGCAGCCTTTATGTATTGGCGGGTTCGTTACTGGCCATGCTCTATACCAGTATTTACCCGCAACGGGCCTATACCGACCTGCGGATCAAATTCAGCGAAAGCCTGGGCAAAATCAACAGCCTGTACTCGGCGTACTTCTCGCCCCGGGTCCCCGAGCGGCCGGACCTGGATGATCAACTGAAGGACGAACTGGACACGATTGTGAAGTTGCGCAACTACATGGTGCCTGCCAGCAACGAGAGCAACCTGAAGCCGCAAGTGTTCGGGTCATTGCAAACCCTGCACCGCAATCTACTGGCAACCATGAGCCTGATGATTGATGCGTACTGGTCTTCACGTGAAAGTCATCTGCTGATTGAAAGCGAGCCATCCCTGAACGACCTTCACAACTTGATCCCGCAAGCACTGGAGTCCTTGCAGAACAAACTGTGTATGGGAATTTCGAACAACCAGATCAGTGGCGAGCTACGCCAGAAAACCCAGGATCTGCAGGAGCTTGTACTCAAGAGTCTTGAAGGCAAAATTAACGAAACACCCTTTTATGCCTATGTCTGGCTGAGCCTGGAAATGCTCAGGCAACTGACCGAGCTTAACGATCAATTGCATGCTGCGCTCTACCACAATAACCACAGACACTTGTTCAAAAACGGCAAGCTTCCGGATGAGAAATAACCTTTAACCCTCAAATTTAGCGGTGTGCTTGCGGGGGCTCACGAGCCCCTTTCAAATCACAAGCTCTTGTATGAATTTCGGCTATATACAGGTTATTTCCTAAGTATTTTGATGACTTATCGCACTATAGATGAAGATTTATCTATCAAAAACGACGTACCAACTAGTCATAAACGATGATAAAGCCGCCATCAAAAACAACATAACTTATTGTTTAATATAGATTTTTATAAAAAGCACCATCTTCTCATTTCTGTCAACAACCTCTTTACGCCCCTCCTGCCTCACCTGGCCTGCCGAGAATTATGGTCTAGGCTCTGCTCGCACCCGTATTAATGGATTTGAACGGATGAGCCAATGAAACGACAGCCTGCTTTAACAAGCACACCCAAATCTCACCGAGCCTTCGCACGTACTCAACGTGCGGGGTGGTTTGCATGCGCGAACGCCGGACCGGCACTCCAGAATTTTAATTTTATCGCACTGTAGATAGGAGGGCTTATGCAGCTCACCCCCAGAGAAGTCGAAAAGCTGATGATTTACACCTTGTCGGACGTGGCATTCCGGCGAAAGGCTCGCGGCTTGAAATTGAACTATCCAGAAGCCGTTTCAATTATCACCGTGACCGCGATGGAAGGCGCACGGGACGGCAAGTCGGTTGAGGACGTAATGACTGAGGCCAGCAAGGTGCTGACCAAAGATGACGTGATGGAAGGCGTCAGCGACTTGATTCCCAACGTACAGGTTGAAGCGATTTTCACCGACGGCAGCCGCTTGGTCACGGTTCACGACCCGATCAAATAACGGTCTGCCATACACCCGGTTAACGCAAAACAGACACGTTTTGAGGAGTCAGTCATGAGCACCAAAGAAACCAAAGAAGCAGCAGGCCCGCACCAGGATACTCACCCCAACCACAGCATCCCTCACGCCAAAAACCCCGGGGGCGTACACAAGGGCAATGAAGCCGATGTGCCCCTGGGCGGCACCATCTACGCCAGCACGCCGATCACGTTCAACGAAGACCGTCCTGTCACCAAAGTCAAAGTGCGCAACACCGGTGACCGCCCGATTCAGATCGGCTCTCATTTCCACTTTTTCGAAGTTAACCGTGCCCTGGAGTTCGACCGTGCTGCTGCCTTTGGCAAGCGTCTGAACATCTCGTCCACCACGGCTATCCGCTTCGAGCCGGGCGATGAAATTGAAGTGCCGCTGGTTCCCTTCGGTGGCAAGCAAACCCTTTACGGCTTCAACAACCTGGTCGATGGCTGGGCACCGGACAAGCTCACCAGCAACCATGAGCGCCCGGAAAAACTGCAAGCCATCCAGCGCGCGCGCGATCACGGCTTCAAGTTCTCCGCGCCGTCCAAGCCCGTCAACGACAAGTAACCGCCGCATTCTCATTTTTTGCATACGCGCCGTCGAGCCATTGACGCATGCGCGGCATTAGAAAGGAGCCACCGATGCCAACCATTTCACGCAAAGAATACGCAGGCCTGTTCGGCCCAACCACGGGCGATAAAATCCGCCTGGGTGACACCAACCTGTTTGTCGAGATTGAAAAAGACCTGCGCGGTTACGGCGACGAATCCGTATACGGCGGCGGCAAGTCACTGCGCGACGGTATGGGGGCCGACAACACACTGACCCGCGATAACGGCGTGCTGGACCTGGTGATCACCAACGTCACCATCATCGACGCGATCCAGGGCGTGATCAAAGCCGACGTCGGGATCCGTGACGGCAAAATTGTCGGGATCGGTAAAAGCGGCAACCCAGGCACCATGAATGGTGTGACCCCGGGCCTGGTGGTCGGTGTGAGCACCGACGCCATCTCCGGCGAGCACCTGATCCTGACCGCTGCGGGGATCGACACCCACGTTCACCTGATCTCTCCACAACAGGCCTATCACGCGCTGTCCAACGGCGTGACCACCTTCTTCGGCGGCGGCATTGGCCCAACCGACGGCACCAACGGCACCACCGTAACGCCAGGCCCGTGGAACATCCGCCAGATGCTGCGCTCTCTCGAAGGGCTGCCGATTAACGTCGGCATGCTCGGCAAGGGCAACTCCTTTGGCCGCGACCCGTTGGTCGAGCAGCTCATTGCCGGTGTGGCCGGATTCAAGGTTCACGAGGACTGGGGCGCAACCTCCAACGCACTGCGTCATTCGCTGCGTACGGCAGATGAGTTCGACGTCCAGGTCTCGGTGCACACCGACAGCCTGAACGAATGCGGTTATGTCGAAGACACCATCGATGCCTTCGAAGGTCGCACCATTCATACCTTCCACACTGAAGGCGCCGGTGGCGGTCATGCCCCCGACATCATCAAGGTGGCCAGCCAGAACAACGTGCTGCCCAGTTCGACCAACCCGACCCTGCCCTACGGCATCAACAGCCAGGCCGAGTTGTTCGACATGATCATGGTCTGTCACAACCTCAACCCTAACGTGCCGGCCGACGTGTCGTTTGCCGAAAGCCGGGTACGCCCGGAAACCATCGCCGCCGAAAACGTGCTGCAGGACATGGGCGTGATTTCCATGTTCTCCAGTGACTCCCAGGCCATGGGCCGGGTCGGTGAAAACTGGCTGCGGGTGATGCAAACCGCCCACGCAATGAAAGCCTCGCGGGGCAAGTTGCCGGAAGACAGTGCCGACAACGATAACTTCCGAGTCCTGCGCTACGTGGCCAAGATCACCATCAACCCGGCTCTGGCCCAGGGTATCAGCCACGTACTGGGCTCGGTCGAAGTCGGCAAAATGGCCGACCTGGTGCTGTGGGATCCGCGCTTCTTCGGTGCCAAGCCGAAGATGGTGATCAAGGGCGGCATGATCAACTGGGCCGCCATGGGTGACCCCAACGCTTCCCTGCCTACCCCGCAGCCGGTGTTCTACCGCCCGATGTTTGGCGCCTTGGGCAAAACCCTGCAAGACACCTGCGTGACCTTCGTGTCCCAGGCGGCATTTGACGACGGCGTGAAAGAAAAGGCCGGACTGGAGCGTCAGGTAATAGCCGTTCGCGGCTGCCGTACCGTCTCTAAAAAGAACCTGGTGCGCAACGACCAGACTCCGCATATCGACGTCGACCCTGAAACCTTTGCCGTGAAAGTCGACGGTGTACATGCCACATGCAAGCCCATCGATGTGGCGACCATGAACCAGCGTTATTTCTTTGGCTAAGGCCTGAACGGGCAGCCACCGGGGAGGCATTGGTTCCCCGGTGGCAAACGCCCGGCAAATGATTCAGGGAAGGAGTTTGCGACGTGATTTTGATTGAACACATTCTGGGCAACGCCAAGAAAGACCCGCACTGGAAGCAAAAGCTGGAAGCCGCCAACGTCGACCTGCTGGTGCTGGACCAGCGTGAGGCGCAGAAAAGCCGCTGCCGGCGCACCAGCCTCGGCGGGCTGGATCTGGGTATCTCGCTGGAGCGCAATGTCGTGCTGTCCGACGGCGATGTGCTGCTATGGGATGAAGCCACCAACACCGCGGTCGTGGTGCAACTGAACCTGAGAGACGTGATGGTGATCGATCTCAAGGAACTGAAACAACAGCCTCTGGACGTACTGATCAAAACCAGCTTTGAACTGGGCCATGCCCTGGGTAACCAGCACTGGAAAGCCGTTACCAAACACAATGAGGTCTACATCCCGCTTACCGTCGAAACCAAAATGATGGATTCGGTGATGCGCACTCACGGTTTTCAACACCTGCCGTACGCCTTTATAGGCGGCGCTGAGATTCTGCCCCTGCTCACCACTTCCGAAGCGCGCCTGCTGTTTGGCGGTGCCGAAGAAACCGACACCCACGTTCACGTGGCCAGCCCGCAAGACAAGCTGGAGGCCGCGGCCCTGAAAATTCAAGGCCTGCACAGCCACGACTCACACAGTCATAGCCACGATGACGGCCATACGTTTCACAGCCATAAGCACTGAACCCGGCAAGAAGGCGCATAGATGAACGCATCAGATCTAATTCGCATCATGCAGTTTGGCGATTCCGTATTGCCAGTGGGTGCCTTTTCGTTCTCGAACGGCGTGGAGTCCGCCATTCAGAAAGGCATCGTTCACGATGTCGCGACCCTCAAAGGCTTTGTTCTCACCGCGCTAAAACAAGCGGCCAGTTGTGACGGCATGGGCGTCGTCGCGGCGCACCGGGCCGCCGTTGCCGATGATCGCGACGGTATTTTGCGCGCCGACTGGGCGGTCAATAACCGCAAGCTCAACGAAGAAAGCCGCTTGATGGCCACGCGCATGGGCAAAAAACTGGCCGAAATGTCGATCCATGTCGTCGAAAAACCCTTGGTGCGCTGGTGGCTGGAGCAGATCAAGGCGGGTAACGCTGCGGGCACCTACCCCGTCACCCAGGCAGTGGTGATGTCGACCCAGGGCATTGGCGCCCGCGAAGTGGTGGTGATGCACCAGTACGGTGT
The DNA here is from genome assembly GCF_025426255.1 of Pseudomonas fragi. Lineage (GTDB taxonomy): Bacteria > Pseudomonadota > Gammaproteobacteria > Pseudomonadales > Pseudomonadaceae > Aquipseudomonas > Aquipseudomonas kulmbachensis. The sequence continues at coordinate 3,147,764 of NZ_CP104861.1, forward strand.
CGCCATGACCATTCTTAGCGCTGCCATGCGCCTGATGCGGGTCACACACTTGGACACCCAGCACATCCTGTTCGAACTCAATCACGACATTGAAGCCTTCTGCGACATCGCCGAAATCGGCGATATCGAGCAGATGTCCTCCTATGTACCGATCGTCGATGTGCTCGCCGCCGTACACGTGAAAGCGCATGTGCGGCTCTTCATGAACTGACACCCGATGGCCTGCGTTGACCTGTGTCGACGCTCAATCAGCTTCCCTATTTGTTAAGGAATAAACCGTGAAAAAGATTACTCGTATTGGTATTGGCGGCCCGGTCGGTTCAGGTAAAACCGCGATCATCGAAGTGATCACCCCGATCCTTATCAACCGTGGCTACAAGCCGCTGATCATCACCAACGACATCGTCACCACCGAAGACGCCAAGCAAGTCAAACGCACCCTCAAGGGGATTCTCGACGAAGACAAGATTCTCGGCGTCGAGACCGGTGCTTGCCCGCACACTGCTGTGCGTGAAGACCCGAGCATGAATATTGCAGCCGTCGAGGAAATGGAAGAAAAGTTCCCCGACAGCGACCTGATCATGATTGAAAGTGGCGGCGACAACCTGACCCTGACCTTTAGCCCCGCCCTGGCTGACTTCTATATCTACGTGATCGACGTGGCAGAAGGCGAAAAAATCCCGCGCAAGAACGGCCCGGGTCTGGTGCAGGCAGATATTCTGATCATCAACAAAATTGACCTCGCACCTTATGTGGGCGCCAGCCTGGATGTAATGGAAAGCGACACCAAAGTGGTGCGCGGCAACCGTCCGTATATTCTCACCAACTGCAAGACCGGCCAGGGCATCGAGGAGCTGGTGGACATGATCGAGCACATGTTCCTGTTCGCCCAGAAACCGGCAGTCAAGAGCGAGGTCACTGCATGACAGCGCTGAGCCAAATCGTGAACAACCCGTCACGGCTTCGCGCTCACTCACTCGGTAATGCTGCGCCGGAGCTGGCGCAGTACCAGGACGAGCCGCCGCAAATGCACAGCGGTGCTGCGGGCAAAAGCGGCTACCTGCGACTGGGTTTTGAGAAACGCGGCAATCGCAGCATCCTGGCTGATATGGAGCGGCGTGTACCGTCGCTGGTGCAGCGGGCACTGTATTGGGATGAAGAAATGCCCGAGCTGCCTTGCGTCACCATGATTTCAACCTCGGGCTGCGTGTTGCAGGGCGACCGCTTGGCCACAGACGTTAATGTGGGGGTGGGTGCCTGCGGGCATGTCACCACCCAGTCTGCGACCAAAGTGCATTCGATGAATGCCAACTATGCCTCGCAAATCCAGCACTTTCGGGTCGAAGAAGACGGCTATCTGGAGTTTATGCCCGACCCGCTGATCCCCCATCGCAATGCGCGATTCATCACCGACACCCGGATAAAGATCCACCCCACGGCGACAGCGATCTACTGCGAAATTCTGATGTCGGGGCGCAAGTACCACCATGTGGATGAGCGCTTCGGGTTTGACGTGTACTCCTCACGAGTGAGCGCCGAGAACCTTGAAGGCCGCGAGCTGTTTGTCGAGAAGTACATTCTTGAGCCGAAGAAGGAGAGCCTGGACGCCGTCGGCGTGATGCAAACCTTCGACGTGTTTGGCAACGTGGTGTTGCTCACACCCAAGGAGCATCACGACAGGATTGTGGCGCGTATCCCGGCGCTCTTCGACATGACGGCAGGCTTGGCCAGCGGCGTCACTCGCCTGCCCAACGATTGCGGCCTGATCTTCAAGGTGCTGGGCAATGACAGTGGCGAGGTCAAGGCGCAAATCCGCGAGTTCTGGAAAGTCGCACGCGAAGAGATCCTGAGCATAACGCTGCAACCGCAGTTTCTTTGGCGATAGTAGAAAACCTGTAGCAGCTGTCGCAGGAACGAGGCTGCGTCCGAGGACAGAGTCCTCGTAAACCCGGTGGACGCGGTGTATCTGAAAGACCGGGCTGCATGACTTTACGACGGCTTCGCCGCCGAACGCAGCCTCGTTCCTTCGGCAGCTGCTACACAAGCGGTTCCGGCAAAGTACACAAAAGGGAGAGTCATCATGCAAGCGGCTTCCAAATGGTCAAAAATAGCGGATGGCAACGTCGTCCTTGAGTTTATCGACGTCACCCTGCGCGGCTGCGCTCAAGTCATGTTCCAGAACAACCCTCTGACCGGACTGCTGTTTTTTGCCGCGATCTTTGTTGGAGCCTTTGCCGAGGGGCTTCCTGCCGTAGCCTTCGGCAGTGTATTAGGCACCGCGGTGGCAACCTTTACCGGCATACACCTCAAGGACCGCAAATCCTGGAAGGCCGGTCTGTACGGCTATAACGGCTGCCTGGTCGGTGTCGCCTTGCCGACCTTTCTCGAGGCCACGCCAATTCTGTGGCTGTGCATCATTCTGGGCAGCGTGGTCTCGGTGATCGTCACCATTTGCATCGCCGACATTCTGAAAACCTGGAAAGTCGCCGCCCTGACCGCCCCCTTCGTACTGGTCACCTGGACCATGTTCCTGGCCAGCTACGCCTTCGGCGGCATGAACATCACCACCTTGCCGGTGCCCAACCTGCCCCATGACCTGATCGCGCATAACAGCAACCTGTTCGACGGCATTCATTGGCTCGATGGCACCTTCTATGGCATCTCCGAAGTGTTTCTGTTCAGCAGTGTGATCGGCAGCGTGTTGCTGCTGGCGGGACTGGCGGTGTCATCGTTGTGGGCGGCGGTTTTTGCCTTCTGCGGTTCGCTGTTGGCGATTCTTGTGGCCACAGTGTTGCAGGCAGAACACTCCAGTATCAACAACGGACTCTACGCATTCAGCGCCGTGCTGACCGCTATCGCCCTGGGTTCAACCTTCAACAAGCCCAGTTGGCGCGTACTGATCTACACCCTGATCGGGGTGATTTTCACTGTCTTTGTGCAGGGGGCCTTGAATACAGTACTGGCCCCGGTTGGAATCCCGACCCTGACCATGCCGTTTGTGCTGGCCTCCTGGCTGTTCCTGGTGCCCAACAAAGACGTGATGCCGGCCCACCGCCAATAACTTTCGATCCTTTTGCCGGAGTTCTTCCATGAGCGCGATTGCCCTCCCCCTGACGAATGCCGAACCGGTGAACACCACACGGCGTGCCATTTATCTACTGACCGGTTTGATCGTGGCCAACCTCCTCGCGTGGGCTTGGGCTTTTATCGAGTTCGGCAGTAATCCGGTGTTGATGGGCACAGCTTTGCTGGCGTACAGCTTCGGCTTGCGTCACGCCGTGGATGCGGACCATATTGCGGCCATCGACAACGTGACGCGCAAGTTGATGCAACAGGGCAAACGACCGATTGCCGTGGGCACCTGGTTCTCCTTGGGACACTCCACCATTGTGGTGCTGGCGTCTTTCGCAATTGCGGCCACCGCGATGGCCTTCAAAGACGATATGGAGTGGTTCCATGAAACCGGCGGCCTGATTGGTACGCTGGTGTCATCGGTGTTCTTGCTGCTGTTCGGCTTGCTCAACCTGGTAATCCTGATATCGGTGTACAAGAAGTTCAGACAGGTAAAGGCCGGACACACCCTGGCCCCCGAAGAGCTGGACCTGATCGTCACCAACAAGGGTGGCCTGATGGCACGGATCTTTGGCCGGGTGTTCAACCTGGTCAATAAAAGCTGGCATATGTACCCGGTGGGCTTTCTGTTCGGCCTGGGGTTCGACACCGCTACCGAGATCGGCCTGCTGGGCATCAGCGCCACCAGCGCCTCGCACGGCATCAGCCTGTGGTCGATCATGGTGTTCCCGGTGCTGTTCGCAGTGGGCATGGCCCTGATCGATTCACTGGACAACTTCGTGATGATTGGCGCCTACGGCTGGGCCTTCTCCAAGCCAGTGCGCAAGCTTTACTACAACATCACCATCACTGCCGCCTCGGTAGTGGTCGCGCTGTTTATCGGCGGCGTCGAAGCGCTGGGGTTGATTGCCGACAAACTTCAACTAACCGGCGGGATATGGACGCCAATCAACGCAATAAGTGAAAACTTCGGCGAAATTGGCTACTGGATCATCGGCATGTTTGTGCTGTGCTGGCTAATTTCTGCCGTTAACTACTACCTGCGCGGCTATGACCAATTGCCCGCCAATACCTGATGCAGGCTCAAGCACGCGGGATCGTATCTGGCAGTCGAAAAAACCTGACCTACACTCCCATCACCCCTTAACAGACGCGTCGTAGGTGCCATGACTTTATTACAGGACGTAAGAAATCGGATCTCCTTTGCCTATGGGGTCGCCTTGTTGGTGGCAATCAATGGCTTTCTATTATTTTTGCCGGTGTTGCAACGTGGCGTCGCCCACGCCAATTCTATCTCTGGCTCATTCGATACCTGGAAGGAGGCATTAAGCTTTTTAGCCCTGCTGGAAATCCCCGGGTTTGTGGTGGGGTTTGTCCTGCTGCTGATGTCACTGGGGCTATTGATCAGGTCGCGCATCAGCTGGTTCTTCGCCTTGCTGCTGTTGGTGGCCACCGTCTGTGTTGATTTTTTCATCCTTAAAAAACCCGACGGCGTTACCTTCTACTCACTGTTCACCATTGCCGTTCTGGCCTTTTATTGGCGCCGATTCGACCACTACAGCCTGGCCACGGGCAGCTTCTTCGCGGTGGTCAGCATCGCCTCACTAATTGTCTACAGCACCCTGGGCACGCTCTACATCGGTGACGGCTTTGCACCGCCAGTAACTGACCTCCCGTCAGCGTTCTACTTTGCCATAGTGGTGATGTCGACCGTGGGCTTTGGCGACATCGTCCCGCATAGCACCGATGCACGGTTTTTCACCCTGACGGTGATCATCCTGGGCATCACCATCTTCGCGATTTCGGTGGCGTCCATTGCCGGCCCGCTGATCAGCAACAACATCCAACGAATCGTTAAAGGCAGGATTACCCACATGGCCCGTAAAAATCACTACATCCTCGTTGGCGTCGGCTCCCTTGCCCAAAACGTCTACAAAGGCCTGACTGATCGTGGCGAGCACGTCACCGTGGTGTGTGCCACCGGTAGTCAGCACGATCTGCCGGAAAAGGCAGACATCATCGAAGGTGACCCCTCGGCAGCTTCGACCCTGACACTGGCAGGCGCAGCGCAGGCCAAGTACATCGTGACCCTGTGCGACAGCGACGCCGAAAACGTGTTCACCATTCTGGCAGCCAAGGAAGTGGCCGGGGACGATACCCAAATCATCGCCTTGGTCAACGAAACCCGAAACATGCCCAAGGTCAAACGCGTCAACCCGACCATGGTGCTGTCGTTGCCGTTGCTTGGCAGTGAGTTGCTGGTGCGTACCCTTCAGGGAGATGAAATCAACAACGACCTGATCACCGAAATGTTCTTCGGCAAGCGCACTTCGCTGGCGTAAACAGGAGCGGTGTTCTGTGGGAGCGAGCCTGCTCGCGAAGTTCATTCGCGAGCAGGCTCGCTCCCACAGTTGAGGGCTTTATCATGTTTTATTGCGAGGTATCGGGGGCAGGCGTGCCCCTGGCCCCGGCCAACAAACCCAGCTCAACCGCTGCAAAGCCAATCACCAGACTGATCACCAGATAGCAGATGGAGACAAATACACCGGCTGGGTCTTTCATCATTTCAACCGCGCCGAATACGAAGCTCGAAAACGTGGACAGCCCGCCCATGATCCCGGTGCCGACCATCACGTGTACGTACTGATTGATCCGGTTGCTTTTAAACAGTGACGTAGCCACCCCCAGAAGGAACGCCGCGACGATATTGGCAACAAAGATATCCATTGGAAAACCATCGGCCAGACGCGGCACCGACAGCATCACAAACTCGCGGCACATGGCGCCAAACGCGCCACCGACAAACACCAGAATGATCATATTCAGCATCTTGTGTACTCCTGTGTCAGCGCGCCAGCCAGGCGCCGAATGCGGCGGCGGCCAGGCCGAGCAGTACCGAGACGATCAAATAACCTGCCGCCCAGGCCCGATCCTTGGCCTTGGCCAGCTTGGAAGCGTCCAGCTGCATACTGCTGAACGTGGTGTAGCCACCCAGAATGCCGGTGAGCACCGCAGCGCTCAAAAAATCGCCATAGCGGTCGCGCCAGTCCACGGTAAACAGAATGCTCAAATAGCCGATCACAAAGGCACCGCTAACGTTGATCAAAAACGTGCCCAGCGGTAAGCCCCCCTTGTAAAACTGCCCGACACGCAACCCGACCCACCAGCGCAACAGCGAGCCCAAACCGCCTCCCAGCCCAACCCAAAACACATCCAGCGCAGTCATGAAAATCCCTCTCGTGCCTGTTGGTTAGTCGAGGGAACTCTAGTTGATAAAATCCGCGAGGGGCATCTTAGCCAATGCGAAAGTGTTGGCCCCAGTCGCCTCGAATTGCGGTGCAACACAAAAATTGGCTCTGGTCGCATACGGCTAAACACCTTCGCAAGCTCATATTTGCTTAAGCTTTCAAACCGGTGTTCTTGGGATTGGCGAGGTATTTGAGCAGCAGGGTCGTATTCAACATTTAAGGTAACGACTATCGGCTGGTTGTAGCTGTGGCCTATCGCTACAGCGCCATTTATATCAAGTTCGTCGGTACTCACAACCAGTACGACGTCATTGATGCCAACACCGTTGAACCATGAACATTCGTCCAATCCGCACCGAGCAGGACTACAAGGATGCACTGAAGTCCGTTTCACCATTTTTCGACAATGAGCCGCAGCCAGATACTCCAGAAGGTGACTACCTTGAGGTAGTGATCACCCTGATCGAAGCCTATGAAGCAAGGCACTTCCCAATTGACCTTCCCAACCCGGTCGATTCCATACGCTTCAGGATGGAGCCATCCGGGCTATCACCTGCTGACCTTGTGCCTGCTATTGGTCGGCAGAATCGGGTATATAAAGTGCTAAATGGCAAGAGAGCCTTGACGCTTCCAATGATTTGGAAGCTGCATGAGATGTTTGGAATTCCCGCGGAGAGCCTGATCAGGCCCGTGAAATCATAGCTGTCTGATTTTTACGCAGCCTTCGCCAGTGGCTACCACTCATGTGGCGGTGACACACTCGACGGCAGGCAAAATCATGGCAGCGGCTGAAAAGGAGTACCATGCGCTCCGGTTTCGCCCTCCACCATGGACCCCCTATGTTTCCCAACGCTGAACGCTACAACCACTCCACCGAATACGCCAACAAACTGGTCGACCGTATCGGTCAGACCCCAGCCTGGATTGCCCTGCGCATCGGCGTGACCGAAAAACGCATGCGCTACATCCTCGCGGGTTCACGCACGATCAAGGGTGATACCACCGAGATCATCATGAGCTACGCCGAACAGTTCTGCCTGGAGTGCCTGGCCGCCGAAGCCAAGGCCGCCAAAGACCGCGCCAAATCCAAAGCAACAACCCCGGCCAGCGACGCTTAAAACAACCCCAGTTGCCCGCCCACCAGTGCGCTGAAGTCGTCGTCGACAAACACCAGAATCGCGTCCGCTACCGGTTGTAGCTGACGCGTCAGGTAGTGGTCGTAATCCACCTCTGCAGTGCGATTCTCAAGCGGCTGGGGGCCGGCCACGGTGATCACATAGCTGATGGTGCCGCCGTTCTGGTACTGCCGGGGACGACCTTGCAGGTCGTTGTACTCATCGGCCAGCCGCGCCGCTCGCACATGGGGCGGCACATTGCGTTCGTAATCACTGAGCTGACGACGCAGGCGCTTGCGGTAAATCAACAGTTCATCATGCTCACCCGCCAGGGTGCTGCGCACAAAATCCCGTACGTAGTCCTGATAGGGCTGGCGATTGAAGATGCGCAGGTACAACGCCTGCTGAAACTGCTGGGCCAGCGGCGACCAGTCGCTGCGCACGGTTTCAAGCCCCTTGTAGACCATCTCCCGACGCCCGTCCGCGTGCGCCACCAAACCCGCATAGCGCTTTTTGCTGCCCTCCTCGGCGCCGCGAATGGTTGGCATCAAAAACCGGCTGTAGTGGGTTTCGAACTGTAGTTCCAGCGCACTGGTCAGCCCGTATTCGTCGTGCACATGGGCCTGCCACCACTGGTTGACATGCTGCACCAGCTCGCGGCCGATACGCGCGGCGTCCTCTTCACTGTGCTCACTGCGCAGCCAGACGAAGGTAGAGTCGGTGTCACCATAGATCACGCTAAAGCCCTGGGCCTCGATCAGCGCGCGGGTCTTGAGCATGATTTCGTGCCCGCGCAGGGTGATCGACGACGCCAGTCGGGTGTCGAAAAAACGGCAGCCACTGGAGCCCAACACCCCATAAAACGCATTCATGATGATTTTCAGGGCTTGGGATAACGGAGCGTTTTTCTCCCGCTTGGCGACTTCGCGCCCATTGGCCACCCGCTCGATAATGGCGGGCAAACAATGCCGTGTACGCGAAAAGCGCGCACCGCGAAAGCCCGGTACCGAAGTGTCGTCTCCGGGCTCGCGCAATCCTTCCACCAACCCCAGCGGATCAATCAAAAAGGTGCGGATAATCGACGGATAAAGGCTTTTGTAATCGAGCACCAGCACCGATTCGTACAACCCCGGCTGGGACTCCATCACAAAGCCGCCGGGGCTGGCCTGGGGTGGTTTGTCACCGAGATTGGGGGCGACAAAGCCCTGGCGGTGCATCAACGGCATGTACAAATGGTAAAACGCCGCCACCGAACCACCACTGCGGTCCGCCTCCAGGCCCGTGACCGAAGCGCGTTCAAGCAGAAAGGTCAGCAACTCGGTTTTCGCGAAGATCCGCGTCACCAGTTCGCAATCCTTGAGGTTGTAACGCGCCAGCGCCGGTTTGTCCTCGGCAAACATGCGGTTGATTTCGTCCATGCGCTGGTACGGGGTGCTTATGTCCTTGCCTTCGCCAAGCAGGGTCTGGGCGACATTTTCCAGGCTAAAGGACGGGAACGACCAGGTCGCCGAGCGCAACGACTCAATACCGTCGATGATCAAACGCCCCGCCGCACTGGCGAAAAAATGGTTTTTGCGGCTGCCGTGTTCGCGCCACTGCATTTCGCTGCCCGCACGTCCCAGCAACAGCGGGATGCCCAGGCGCCGGGCATGCTCGTGCAGCACCCGCAGATCGAATTGCACGACGTTCCAGCCAATGATCGCGTCGGGATCATGCAGCGCCAGCCACTGGTTCAAACGCAGCAGCAGATCGCCCCGGGTGGCGCAGAATTCCAGGTCGAAATTCACTGGGGTATCGGCCTCGGTGGCCTTGCCCAGCATATACACCTGACGCTGGCCGCAGCCCTCAAGGGCAATCGAATACAGATCGCCCTGGGGGCTGGTTTCGATATCCAGCGACACCAGCTTCAAGCGCGGCCGATAGTCTGGATGGGGTTTCATCTGGGTGTTCAACAGCGGACCGTTGGCCTGAGCGCTGCCGCCGAAACTGACTGGCGCAGTGATAAAGCGCTCCATCAGGAAGCGCTCCGGCGGACGTACATCGGCCTCATACACATCCACCCCGGCGCGACGCAGCCGCTGGGCAATGTCCATCAATTGACCGTGCTGTTGGCAGTAAAGCCCAATGACCGGGCGCGACTGAAAATCACACAGCGCCAACTCACGAAACTCGACCCCACGCTCATCCCCCAACAGTGCCTGTGCCTGTGCACGCTGCACCGTAGGGATAAACGCAGTAGACGTCTGGTAAGGCAAGCGCACGTGCTGCGGCCCGTCATCAGTCGCCAGCCACAACTCGACCTTGATCCCCGACGGTGTATCGCGCCAGTGCCGGGTCAGGACGAAGCCCTGTGTCAACTCCACTGTGGCAGCCTCAAAGGCCGATCGAGCGAGTTACAGACACGTCGCCAACATCGCCAGGCGGCGCATGGCCGCAGCATCATCAGGCTGCTTGGCGTAATAGCTCACCGCAGTGCCCGTGCCTTGTGGCAGCAAATCGGCAAAAGACTCGGCACCACGGGTATAAACCGTCTGCTGGCCGGACTTGTCGGTGTTGACATAAGCGCTGGCATCTACCCCGAAGACACTTTCGTCCTGCCACGAAAATTTGATGCACTCCGCCACCAGCGGCGTCGGCTTGGCCGAAGCCAGCACCCGCGTCGGGCTTTTACTGCGGGCAGTGTCCATCGCAGGAGAAACACAGCCGGCCAGCAAGGCCAGGCTCAAAACACTGATCAGCATTCGCATTGGATTCCCCCTCAAATAAGGCGAACACGATAGCACGCAGCCAGTGCAAAGAGGTGGCTAAATAACCAGTGGTCGTTGTCACGGCACGAGGCTGTGCAGCTTCGCAGAAAAACCGCACATTCAGGATTTGCGATCGCTTCGCAATCGATCGCAGCCTCGTACCTCGGCAGCGGCTACAGAAGCCACGGGCGCATCGGCGCAGCTAACAGGTACGATGACCAACAGAAAAATCGGCTATGGGAAAACCACAAAACTGCTATAAACCCAATAAAACCTATAAAAATACGTATAAAAACCGACTTGTGACTAATCGACTGGCTTTAAAGCATTGCGGGACCAAAACCCAACTCGTATGATGTCTGTTAACCAAGGGCAAACCCTTCGGCGCAAATCACCCGCATAACAATAATCAGTGGGGCTTCGAATTGTGAATAACGCCAGCAATCTGTCTGCTGTACGCGCTAACGCTTTGCCAGGACCCACCCACCGGTCACGGCTGCCATAGCCCTGCAAACCGCCTCGTTAATCGATCAGCCAACCCCTGACTCTTTTCAAGGAACAGACCATGAACGCCGAACATCAGCACCACGCCAGCAAAGCGCCGGTCGTCACCAGCCTGCAGGTTATCCCCGTGGCGGGCCATGACAGCATGTTGCTCAACCTTAGCGGCGCTCATGGCCCTTTCTTTACCCGCAATATCGTTATCCTCAAGGACAGCAGCGGCAATATCGGCGTAGGTGAAGTGCCGGGCGGCGAACGCATCCGCGAAACCCTCGAAGACGCACGCAACCTGGTGGTGGGCCAACCCATCGGCAACTACCAGAGCATCCTCAATGCCATGCGTAGCACATTCGCCGCCCGCGACTCGGCGGGGCGCGGCCTGCAAACCTTTGACCTGCGCATCACCATCCACGCGGTCACGGCGATGGAAGCGGCCCTTCTCGACTTGCTCGGTCAGTTCCTCGAGGTTCCGGTAGCGGCTTTGCTCGGTGAAGGCCAGCAACGCGATGCGGTGAAGATGCTCGGCTACCTGTTTTACATCGGCGACCGCCAGCAGACCGATCTGGCCTACCGCAGTGAAGCCGATGGCGATGACTGGTTGCGCCTGCGCCACGAAAAAGCACTGACCCCGCAAGCCATCGTCCGCCTTGCAGAAGCCGCCCAAGCCAGATACGGCTTTAACGACTTCAAGCTTAAGGGCGGTGTATTGCGCGGTGCCGAAGAGATCGAAGCGGTGACGGCGCTGGCCGAGCGCTTCCCGAATGCACGCATCACCCTTGACCCCAATGGCGCCTGGTCACTCAAGGAAGCCATTACCCTGTGCCGTGATCAGCATCACGTGCTGGCGTATGCCGAAGACCCATGCGGCGCGGAAAACGGCTATTCAGGGCGTGAAGTGATGGCTGAGTTCCGTCGCGCCACCGGACTGCCCACCGCCACCAACATGATCGCCACCGACTGGCGCGAAATGGGGCACGCGATTCAATCGCAAGCAGTGGACATTCCATTGGCCGACCCGCATTTCTGGACAATGCAGGGCTCGGTACGGGTCGCGCAGATGTGTCACGAGTGGGGCCTGACCTGGGGTTCACACTCCAATAACCATTTTGATATTTCCCTTGCCATGTTCACTCAGGTCGCAGCGGCGGCACCGGGCGAAATTACCGCCATCGATACCCACTGGATCTGGCAGGACGGCCAGCGCCTGACCCGCGAGCCGCTGAAAATCGTCGACGGTCATATCAAGGTTCCGGCCAGATCCGGCCTGGGCGTGGATATCGACATGGACGCCGTGGCCAAGGCTCACGAACTGTACAAAGGCATGGGCCTAGGTGCTCGCGACGACAGCGTCGCCATGCAGCTCCTTGTTCCCGGCTGGAAATACGACAACAAAAAACCATGCCTTGTGCGCTGAACACTCCAGTGCGCGCTTAAAGCCTATCTAGCGAGGATTGAAACGATGTCGAACGAAACAGGCCACAATTTTATCGGCGGCAGCCGCAGCGCAGAAGGCACCGTCACGCTTGAAAGCCTGGATGCCAGCACCGGCGAGGCCTTGCCTCTGCGCTTTTATCAGGCGACCCCTGAAGAAGTGGACCGCGCCTCCAACGCCGCCGCCGAAGCCTTTTTGGCGTTTCGCCAACTTTCGCCTGAGCGCCGCGCCGAATTTCTCGACGCCATTGGTGACGAGATTGATCAACTGGGCGACGACTTTGTCGCCCTGGTGTGCAGAGAGACCGCCCTGCCTGCAGCGCGCATTCAAGGCGAACGCGGCCGTACCAGCGGGCAAATGCGCCTGTTCGCCAAGGTACTGCGTCGCGGTGATTATTTAGGGGCTCGGATCGATCTGGCCCTGCCGGATCGCAAGCCTCTGCCACGGGCGGACTTACGCCAGTACCGGATCGGCGTCGGGCCGGTCGCTGTGTTCGGTGCCAGCAACTTCCCGCTGGCCTTCTCCACTGCCGGTGGCGATACCGCAGCCGCCTTTGCTGCGGGCTGCCCGGTGGTATTCAAGGCGCACAGCGGGCACATGGCAACCGCCGACCAGGTCGGTAGCGCAATTATTCGCGCCGCACAAAAGACCGGCATGCCCAATGGCGTGTTCAACATGATCTTCGGCGCGGGCGTCGGTGAACAGTTGGTCAAGCACCCAGCGATTCAGGCAGTGGGCTTTACCGGCTCGCTGCATGGTGGCAACGCCCTGAGCAAAATGGCCGCCGAGCGCGAACAACCGATTCCGGTGTTCGCCGAAATGTCGAGCATCAACCCGGTCATCCTGCTGCCTCAAGCCCTGGCTTCGCGCAGCGCGGCTGTGGCCAAGGAACTCGCGGCTTCAGTCACCCAAGGCGGCGGGCAGTTCTGCACCAACCCAGGCCTGGTGATCGGCCTGCGCTCCCCCGAGTTCGCAGCCTTTGTCGAGCAACTGACTGTGCAAATGGCCGAACAGGGGCCACACACCCTGCTCAATGCAGGCGGCCTGCGCAACTATGCCAAAGGCGTGGAGCACCTGCTCAGCCATGCTGGCATCACCCACCTGGCCGGCCACACTCAATCAGGATCGCAAGCGCAACCTCAGCTGTTCAAGGCTGATGTAAGCCTGTTGCTGGAAAAAGACCCGCTACTACAGGAAGAAGTGTTCGGTCCGACCACGATCATCATCGAAGTCGACAGTGACGCGCAGTTAAAGGCCGCCTTGCTGGCCTTGCGTGGCCAATTGACCGCCACCCTGATCGGCGAACCGGCGGACCTTGCGCACTATCAATGGCTGGTGCCGATCCTTGAGCAAAAGGTCGGGCGGATTCTGGTCAACGGCTACCCGACTGGCGTTGAGGTATGTGACGCCATGGTTCATGGCGGCCCGTACCCGGCCACTTCGGATTCACGCGGCACATCGGTGGGCTCGCTGGCCATTGACCGTTTCCTGCGTCCGGTCTGCTACCAGAACTATCCCGATGCACAGCTCCCGGAAGCGTTGCAAAACAGCAATCCGCTGGGATTGCAGCGTCTGGTTAATGGCGAGTGGAGTTCCCAGGCGATTGATTAAGGCCTGACCACCGCCTGAAGGCGCCGCGTTTGGCGCCTTTTTATTGCCGAAAAATTGGATCCGATACCAAATTTCAGGCAAAAAAAAGCCCAAGTAGCTGATGGAAACTTGGGGCTTAAAAATGCATAAACCGTGGTAGGTGAACGCAGGGCGATATTACCCCACTGTAACAATCAGTAACAAGTGATTCTGAACAATTTTTTTCAAATCGTTACTGACCTAAGTCATTAAATAGACACATTATTTTTGGATCCATTGATTTTAAATTGCCATCATTCTGCGGTTTTTGGGTGATTTCTACCCACCTCACGCCTTGCTTTCGGCGGAAAGTTGGTGGTTCCAGATTAATGTGCGTGGCGTGAAACCTGTGTGTCAGTGGTTTACCACTGGAAAGTGGCTACGCAGCGCCGCCAACCCACCCTGGTAAACCCCGGCAAACAATTCCTGCGCAGCCTCGACGCTTATGCCCAGCGGCGTAAACTGCCCCGACCAGGTCACACGCGAACCGTCGCCTTGTGCTTCGACACGTAAAGTCGCCAGATAGTCGGTCACCGGAAACGGTGCCTGAACGATGGAATAACTATAGGTTTTGCCCGCATTGTCGAACGTTTGCAGCCGCTCGACGATCACCGTGCCATCTACGGTCTGCAGCGTGCGCAAACGCCCGCCTTCACCGTGCTCGCTTTTGGCAATAAACGACAACCAGTCGGGCAGCGAGTTAAAACCGCCAATCAGTTGCCAGACCTGATCGGTTGAAGCGGGAATATCGATAAACGCGGATGTTGCTGCCATGGGGTGTGTGCCTCTCAGAATAAATAGGATTGGAACGCCCTGCTTGCGACGACCAGGATGGGTCGACAGCATGCAGTAGGGTTGGGCTGTATACAATTGCAGTAACATCTACGAATTAGGGCGCGGCCTCGCTTCGCAAAGGGTAATGCCTATGGCTGCGATGGTTAACGCAGTAACGGCAAAGGCAATAAGCCTCTTGGCAATATAAATTTAACCACTGCACGCCACGTATAGCTTCGACGCACCGATTAACAGAACACCACGAAAGTTTGCAGACTTATTTTGTCGCTCCGCAAAAATCCTACGCTATTCAATCTTCAATATATTTACGAATTTGACTCTGCTCTAACTCCCCCCCTAACAGGGCATACAATTTCCCAAGCATTGCCTCACGCGTGATATACCCACCCGAGATAACACCCGCAGCACGAATGTCAGCGCTGAGCTTATAGGGACTTCGGCTAGCACATTGTGAAATGACTACAACAACAATACCTTTGGCAGACGCATTACGTAGAACGCCCACAAGACCATGGCCAAAGCCTTCTCCAACCGCCAACTCAACGCCTTCATGCTCTAATACCAGCGCCTGTATCCCACTGCCAAGCATACTTTCAAGAAACCAAGAACCCAAACCTGGAAACAGAGGAAGAACCCCTATACTGACAGGTCTCATATAACGTTTGTAGTTAACCTCATTAGGCAGGCATGGCACATCTTTTTGGCACGTAAAGTCTCGCTCTACAAATGGATGCCGACCGGAGGTTTTAAGCTTAGTGGATCGAAGCGGCCTCAAAATGTCCCCATGAAAATACAGGTACACGCCATCAGACATTCCTTTTGCAAGCAATATTAACCCGCCAGTAAAATTCTCCCAAACATCACTTTCTGCGGCATCAATGGCTACCATGGCCCCCGTAAAAATTATGGCTGCGGGAAGACGGTATAACAAATAACTCATCGCTGCTGCGCCATACGTTAACGTGTCTACCTCATGCAAGACCAAAACACCACTGCAACCCTCCACCTCCACAGCGTTGACAATCGCTTTGCGCAGAACGAGCCAATATTCAGGCGTATTAATGGAGCAGCCATTAATCGGCTCTACTTCTTGATACATCCAAGTAACGTTTAAAGAAGCGAACCCGTCTTTTATAAAATCTCCGACTTGGCACCCAAAACATGAAGACTGCCTGAAATCAGAAAGACTGAGATGCATGCTTTTCGTAATACCCGCACACAAAATCATTACTTTTTTTTGAAACTGCAGAGACGCATCTGTCATCACCAGAATTACCTGTGGTTTGTATTCAAGGACTCATGGGCTACGCGACAAAAAACATTAGTTACCTAATAATTATAGAATTACACCCCACCACTACTACAGCTTTAACGTTTAACCCCGTTTCCAGCGCACCAAAAAAATAGAACCTCCAAATATATTTAAAAACAACCCGAAAACGATAACGCCCGCACCAACAAACTGCTCACCAGACAGTGTTTCACCTAGCAAAAGCACCGCACTTGCAATACCTACGACAGGAACCAGAAGAGATAATGGCGCAATCCGCCATGTTTCATAGCGACCTAATAAATATCCCCAGGCGGCATAGCATAGTAGGGTCGCAAAGAATGAAAGATAGATTAATGACCATACTGTTCGAGACGATATACCCAACAAGCTCTGTCGCACCTCATCAACGCCCTCAAATAGCCATGAGCACAAAAAAAATGGAATGATCGCTACGAGGGCGCTCCAAACCACTAAAGAAATCCCAGACACTTTATTGTTTTTCACAATAATCTTGTTAGCTATATTGCCCAACGCCCACGATACTGCCGCACCTACGGTCAACAGAAAAGTACCTGGCGTAATAGAATTACTGCCTTGAACACTCATGCCTGCTTTTGCAAGCAAAAACATCCCTATACTAGCAACCAAAATGCCTGCTATATGGTTCCATTTGCATTTTTCCGACAGCAGGAGCATGCCAAATATTAACGTAAAAAAAGCTTGGGTCTGAATAACCAAAGATGCAATACCCGCAGGCATACCGAGCTTGATCGCAACAAACAAAAAAGAAAACTGCCCAAAACTTATGGTTAAACCATACGCCAACAGCCACCTCACAGGTATTTTAGGTAACCCTATAAAAAAAACTGCCGGGAAAGCGACAAGAGAGAATCTCAGACCCGCCAAGAGAAAAGGAGGCATGCCATTAAGCCCAATCTTTATGACTACAAAGTTCAACCCCCATATAATAACTACGCAAAGGGCTAGCAACATATCCTTCACAGACATAGACTTATTCCCATTAATAAACGACTGCAAGAAGCCCAGAAGTCCAGCGCCTGAAAGCTATATTCAGCTCCAGGCAATAGCTTCCTTACCCTTTGGGTCGGTCAACCCGAAAAAAAACCCCATCGTGATACGAGTCGTCCCAACGACATGGTCAATTTCATGATAGAAATTAGGATTAAAAATATAAACATCTCCCCGCTGCGGGCTGAACTCGCAAAACTCGTAACCGTCAACTACCTCATCAGCATAGCCCAATTGAAACTCAACTTTAAACTGCTCATCTTCAAGGCCCCATCTTTTATTAAAAATCCGCAATGCCCCGCCAGAAGTACACGCTTGCAAGCATACGACACAGCTAAGCTGCTGAGTAACTTGCGTGACGATTAATCCAGTGCCAGCAGCGTCACGCGATATATTGTCGTTATGTAAAGGATTGGCGATGCCATTTGCATGAAAACGCACTACTGAGCCTGAGTATTCACCCAGCACCGGCTCTAAAGCGATGTTTAAAGCTTCGAGTTGGAGCCATTGCATAACCAGCTGATAGACTGTGCACTCCATATTTGTCAAAGATTGAGGCAGTACGGGCTGAATATCAGAAACCTGCCTGAAATATTCACCAGGGCATGAAACATATTTCGCCAAATATGGCCCAAGCGTTGTGAGTGTGGCATTAAGGTAGCTCGAAACACGAATTGACTCTGCACAAAGCTCTAAGTCCCGTATCAAATCCTGACTCATCACCGGCGGTAAAAAGTCACGAAATACAAGCACCGGTGTTCTTGCCGAAATAATGTCCTCGAACCACCTAGGCTCTACTGACATGGCAGGTGTAACTATTTTAACTTCACTAGGCTCGTCCACCTTTCACCCCCTTCAAATCAAACTCATATAATTCACCATTTTTCATAGGGCGCCATTCAAGCTCATCCCCCAACGACGGTATGATCTCTGAAGAAATATATTCAACCTTTTCGCCTTTAAAATGCCGCAGGGTGAAATATTCAGGACAAGACGTGTCTTCAGCAAACCATTGCCATACCCACGCTCTATCCAGAGTCATCAAAAAAAAATTACCTGAGCTACCGCCTGGTGCAAGCTGTATTAGTTTACTCATCAAATAGTCTTTACCCAACCCTGTCGGCTCTATAGGACCCACAATATACTCAAGGTATTCTGCGGAGTCGAATTGGGAGGCCGAGAGTCCAAGATGAGGATAAACCGTTGGTAAATAACCATTATGCATCATATACCAACACGTTCCGCCACTCTCTCGTCGCAGTGGGTGCGAGAACTCGACACCGCGATTTTTTCTTAATGTAGCATGTCGCACATGTACGGCCAGAAAATCTATATCTGCATCTAAAAGTTCAATCGCCGAACACGCTTCTATAAAACTGTCGCCTCCGCGCAGCACTCTAATTTGGCCATTACTTACCCACAGACAACCCCAACCGTGAGTATGCTGTTTAATTAAGCCATCATGTTTGCCTGTTTCGCCAGCTGCCATTATACGGGCAGCGTTCATAACCTCAGCCACAGAGAATTTTCCACACGCAACAATCATCCTACACATTACAACCTCCTCCCACCGACTGCTCGAACCACCTGGCACTTTTTCGACTTCACGGCCCATAAAATCGCGCAGCCAACGCTGTGATTACTTTAAAATAAACAGCCCTGCTTTCTGACGATTACCGACCAGAGATAATCTCTGTAATCCGCCTGTCTGGAGCGTTATCATTTTTCACTTGAATGATCGCTTTGTGGGGGTCATACCGTAAAACTCTTGACAATGGATCCTTACTCTTAGGCTCAAGTAATGAGACAACTAAACAATTACCGTAGCATTGGCGAAGTTGCTCCAAATTCAAACCCGAGAGTGTTTCTAGCTTTGTCTTCAGCATCGAACAACCATTTATATTACCGCCGAGTAGCGCATGAATGGCTGGGGCTGATAGTAAGATTTTTTGATCCGCTAGATAGCGTTCAAGATTTTTTCCACACTCTGTAAACGGGGAATAAATCATACATATCAGTTGCTCCGATGATAGATCGTAAGCGTCTAATGCAAATTTTTCCGCACGTGCTCGCTGCCTATCAATTGCAGAGTCATTTTGGTATCGAGCTGACATCTCGGAAACCAAGTGACGAGGGAACTCTTTCTGTTGCATAAGCCCTATTGCAAAATTTACATACTCTCGAACACCTTCCGTATAGGTTCGCCCTAACAGTGTTTCCGCCCGCAACCCACGGATATGGGCCATGAGCGTAGGGTTGCCACAATCTGATTCAGAAAAACTGAACATTAACTCATCAAAATCAAACTTCAGAAATTCCGTCAAGAGCGACCAATGCTCACCCGACTCGTAGGCAGCATCCTGATAAATATTAAAAAATATTGGATCTCGTACTAACGCATGAGCAATGCGGTGCTCCGACGTGACATTGCCCGGCCCATAAATATTCTCAAAATAACCTTTTGCTACACCATCAAGGGTTTTCAGGAAACTTGAAAAACCACGCCCCTCATCAATTGCCTGCCGATTAAATAATCGTGAAAGATGGCGCACCCATGCGAAGTAGGCTGTTTGTTCTTTTGAAGAGTCACCCGTGATAACGACATCACCCCCCCCTCCCACTGAGAGGCCATGCCAAATGAGTTCATCATACTTAGATTACAGGCATTGCAAAAGGTTGAGCGAGCATCTGCCTGAAATCGGTGCCCACTCATCAAAACATCAGTACGATTTTGAATTCTTACAGACTCAGGCATCAATAAATAACGTTCAAAATACCTGACCAGCAAGCCATCAACAATCAAACATTCGACCGATTCGTCATCGTACAGGCCTAATGCTCGATAAGCATTATCAATATTCTCCATCACCTTATCGTTCATTCCAGCATGACGATTGGTTACTATTCTGAGCCTGAACGTTTCACCTTTCTCTTCCAAAACAATATTATGAATATATTTAACCCACGCAACCATATAACTGCTGTCCTTGCCTCCCCCATAAGCAAGAAGCACCCTATTATTTTTAATTTTCTTCTGATCAGGTAAACACTGAATTAATCTCTGGGCACATTTATTTGCCGAGTCAATTGTGGCATCGGAAAAATACGATTCAATCGCTTTTCTTATCATCTAAGCCTCCCGAGGCCTATCGACCTGCGACAACTACAACATAGACACTCCCACCCAACCTTTATGACCCACACTAGAGTGCAACTACAATTGAGCAACCAACACCAATCACATTTGATCGCAACAACATAAACTCATCACGCTTATACGCTAGTGCCGAAAATATTATTACGCAAACAAAGCGCCTATTTTTCCGACATATCTTACAAATAGCGACTGGCAATTCTTGTTTAGAGTTAAGAAATTTCTAAAAAAAACTAGGAATCATCCTACAACTCAACAAATTACAGAAAGCACCCAACAAAAGTTCACACCAAGGTAATTGCGTGCTCACTGAATGGCGAAGCGGTATGTACTCACGCACAAAATGGAGTTCAACAGGGTAGACGTTGTGAAATCAATAAAGGGATGCCCCTGACAACCCCGGCACTCAGGTTTTAAGATTGCTGCGCCCGGAAAAGGGCAATATGAAAGCTGCACACTACAGCTTTCACAGAGGATGAAACTGCGCCCGGCTACTCGAAAACCGGCCGAAAGAAGCTTCGCTCGTAACTCAAGATGCACCGGTTGTCTTCAGCCAGTTTGAATGCGGCAATGCACTCGGCATCGGTTTTTGAGCGCTCGCGGTAGTCTTCATAAACCGCGAGGCTGGGGAAGGTAAACATCGCCAAGGCGATGTTGTTGGCGCCTTCCGAGGGCAGGAAGTAGCCGTGGTGCTGCCCACCGAACTTCGCTACCAGCGGGATCCACACTTTCGCATAGGCTTCAAATTCAGCCAGTTGGTACGGGTCAATCACGTAACGCAGGTAGCAGGTGATCATGGGTTCATTCCATGAGGCAAAAGGAAATCGAGACTAGTCCCCTCCCACCTCACGGGTCAATCAACTCACACAGGATGCAGGCAATCATCCTCGGCATAGATCGCCGTGTGCAAACCGCCCTCGGCATCGCGCCAGGCGCGGTACATACCCGGGGTGTTGAAGCTCAGTACGGTTTCGCCGGACGGAGACACCGCAACCACCCCGCCGTTGCCTCCCAGCTCCTTGAGCTCACCCTGCACCACTTGGTCGCAGGCATCTTGCAGGCTGGAGCCAACCAGGCGAATGCGCGACGCAATATTGTGAGCAACCACGGTGCGCATAAAGAACTCACCGTGACCAGTGGCCGAGATCGCGGCGCTGCGGTCATCGGCCCAGGTGCCAGAACCAATCAGTGGTGAATCGCCCACGCGACCATAGCGCTTGTTGGTAATCCCGCCTGTGGAGGTAGCGGCAGCGACATGCCCGTGCTGGTCGAGTGCCACGGCGCCCACGGTGCCGAATTTTTTCTCCACGCCTCCCGGCTCCAGTAATACCGTCTCTGGTTGCTGCTGCTGGGCTGCCCATTGGCGACGACGCAAGGGGGTGTCGTACCAATCGTTGCTGACGTGTTCCAGGCCGGGCTGCTCGGACAGAAACAGATCCGCCCCCGCCCCTGCCAGCAGCACGTGTTCGCTGTGCTCCAGCACCGCCCTCGCTCCGCAAATCGGGTTACGCACGTGATGCACTCCGGCCACGGCTCCGGCTTCGAGATTGGCGCCGTTCATGATCGCCGCGTCCAGTTCATGGTCACCGGTATGGGTAAATACCGCGCCTTTACCGGCGTTGAACCAGGGGCACTCTTCGAGTTCAATCACGCTGGCCTGTACTGCGTCCAGGCTGCTGCCACCCCGCTCCAGCACATCAACACCGGCCTTGAGCGCCTGCAATAACGCCGCGTGAATTGCCTGTTCGTCATCTTGCGCCAGCACGCCGGGCATCAGTACGCCAGCGCCGCCATGCAGGGCCATCGCTATGGATTGAGTCATTGCGCATGCACTCCGTGATTGATTATCTGGCTCAAAAAGCGTTGGGTTCGCGGTGATTCCGGGGCCGAGAAAAACCGTTCAGGCGGGGCTTCTTCGACAATCTCGCCCTGATCCATAAACACAATTCGATCCGCGACTTTACGGGCAAAACCCATTTCGTGGGTCACACAGATCATGGTCATGCCTTCCTGGGCCAGGCTGGTCATTACCTCCAGCACTTCGGCGATCATTTCCGGGTCGAGGGCCGAGGTTGGCTCGTCGAACAGCATGACCTTGGGCTGCATGCACAGCGCCCGGGCAATGGCGATTCGCTGCTGCTGACCGCCGGACAACTGCGAGGGAAACTTGTTGGCGTGGTCGCGCATCTTGACCTTGTCCAGCAGCCCCAGCGCACGTTCGATGGCTTCAGCCTCAGGCACACCCAGGTTGGAAGTCTGTGGCAACGTGCAGTTTTTCAGCACTGTGAGATGCGGAAACAGATTGAAGTGCTGGAAGCACATGCCCACCTGACGGCGGATGCGCTCAAGGCCCTTGAGGTTGCCATTGAGCTCCTCGCCCAGCACCTCGACCACGCCCTGCTGGTGTTGCTCCAGTTGATTGATGCAGCGGATCAGGGTTGACTTGCCGGAGCCGGAAGGTCCGCAAATCACCACTTTCTCGCCGGCTTTGACATTCAGCGAGATATTTTTCAGCACGTGGGCATTGCCGAACCATTTGTTCAATTGTTCGATGCGCACCATCAGGTCAGCGTCGGCCTTGGGTTTGATGATCATGAGCGGCTTTGCTCCATACGTTGTTCAAGGTGTCGGGCATAGCGCGACAGTGCAAAACAGATGACGAAGAAATAGATCGCCAGGAAGATGTAAATTTCGTGGCCGTACTCAACCCATTCAGGTGCGACAGCGGTGCTCATGGCGATACCGACGATGTCCAGCACGCCGACAATCATCACCAGCGTGGTTTCCTTGAACAGGCCGATAAATTGCGTTAGCAAGGGCGCAATGGACTGCTTGAGCACTTGCGGCAGGATGATCTGGCCCATGGTTTTCCAGTAGCCGAAACCCAGCGCCATCGCCGCTTCGTACTGGCCTTTGGGCAGGTTCTGCAAACCGCCGCGCAAGGTCTCGGCCATATAGGCGGCGGTAAACAGAATCAGCACCAGCTGCACCCGCAGCAGAATGTCGAACGCCGAGTCCGGTGGCAGAAACAGCTGAATCATCAGCGAAGCCATAAACAACAGCGAGATCACCGGCACCGAACGCACCAGCTCGATGTAGAGCACGCACAGCATGCGGATGACCGGCAGTTTGGAGCGTCGGCCCAAGGCCAGCAAAATCCCCAGCGGCAAGGCGAAAATCATCCCCGCGGTGCCCAGAAATACCGTCACCAGCATCCCGGCGAACTTGGTCGAAGACACCTCGGGCAGCCCGGCTCCGCCCTTGAGCAGCCACCACATCACGATCGGCAGCAAGGCCAGATACGCCAGCAGCAGGCGCCGGTCCAGACGCTTGAAAAACAGCAGGACAAACGCCGACCCGGCCAGCACCAGCGACACCGTCACCCGCCACTGCTCAGCCTGCGGATAAAAGCCATACACAAACAGATTCCAGCGCTGGGTAATCGGCAGCCAGCACGCCCCTGCCGGGTTGCAATCCTTGGCACTGTCGCCAACGAAGGTCGCGTCGAACACCAGCCAGTTGAGTGCGGCGGGAACGCACCAACACAACAGCGCAATCACGCTGAGGGTCAGCAGGCTGTGCCCCACACTGGGAAACAGTTGGCTGCGGCTCCAGGCCACAGCCCGCTGAACCCAGGGCAAGCGCGGCGGCGTCAGCGGGACAGCCAGTACCTGATTCATTGCGGTCATGTTCAGTGCCCCCTCTGGCCGATACGGTGGTTGTAGATATTCATCCCCAAAGAAATCACCAGGCTGATCGCACAATAAGTGCCCATGACCAACGCGATGCATTCAATAGCCTGCCCCGTCTGGTTCAGGGTGGTGCCGCCGGTAGACGACACCAGTTCCATAAAGCCGATCACCACACCCAAAGAGGAGTTTTTGACGATATTGAGGTAGGTATTGGTGATTTGCGGAATCATCGGGTAGATCGCCTGCGGGACGATCAACTGGCGCATGGTGGCGCCCGATTTGAAGCCGAGCGCCCTGGCCGCTTCGTACTGACCGCGATGCACCGACTCAATCGCACCGCGAAAGATTTCTGCGATGTAACTGGCGCTGTAGAACGACAGGGCCAGGCACAGAGCAAGCATTTCCGGCACCAGGGTAATCCCGCCCTTAAAGCCAAAACCGCGCTGCACCGGCACCTCCCATTGCAATTGAGTACCGCTCACGGCGTACACCAGCAAAGGCAGCACCACTGCCCCGAGCAACAGCACAGGCCAACGCTTGGAGGCAAAACCGCGCCACGGTGTACGGGCCTCCTTGAAACGACAAAACCCATAACCCAGCAACATGCCCAGCACCATCAGGGCCACACCCCAGCCGACCTGACTGCCTTGCGCAAGCCAGGGCAGGTTCAGGCCGTTGTTGTTCAAAAACACCACGCCAAACAACGACGCCGAATGCTTGACCCCGGGCAATGCCAGTACCAGGCCGTACCACCAGACCAGATGCACCACCAACGGCACGTTGCGCAGAAATTCGATGCAGGTGCCACTCAGGCGCTTGATCAGCCAGTTGTCCGAGACCCTGGCGATACCCAACGCACCACCCAGCAAGGTGGCCAGCACGATGCTCAGCACCGACACCAGCAAGGTGTTGAGCAAGCCCACCAGATAAGCCCTGGCATAGGTCGCGTCCGGGGTGTAATCAATCAGCGAGAAGCTGATGTCGTAGCCGGCGCGCTGAGATAAAAAGCCGAATCCGGAAGCAATATTGAGGTTCTTGAGGTTCAACGCGGCGTTGCTGGAGAGCAGATAAAACACCGCTGCAACCAGAGCCAGTACCAGCCCTTGCTGCAACACACTCGACAGACGCAGATTGTGCGAACGATGGGTCGACATGACAGTAATTCCCTTAACGGATCGGCGGTGCGTACATCAAGCCATGGTCTTTCCAACTGCGGTTCAGCCCGCGCGGGATGTTCAATGCTGTCTGCTGGCCGAGGTTACGGTCGTAGATTTGCGCGTAGTTGCCGACCTGCTTTATGGCGCGATACGCCCAGTCACTGTCCAGGCCAAAGGATTTGCCGATGGTGCCTTCGGTGCCGAGCAAACGGGCGATATCGGTCGATGCGGTTTTATTGCCCCGCAGTTCGTCGACGTTGTCCGAAGTCACACCCAGCTCTTCGCCCGTCATCAGGGCATAGGCGGTCCAGGTCACGATATTGCGCCAGGTGGTGTCACCCTGAGCGACGAAGGCACCCAGTGGTTCCTTGGAAATCACTTCCGGCAGCAACGCGTAGTCCTGGGGGTTATTCATCAGCGCCAATCGTGCAGCCAGACCGGAAGAGTCATTGGAAATGGCATTGCAGCGCCCGCGCTGGAAAGCAGCGTAGAGTTCGGGGCTTTTTTCGATGACCACGGTTTTGTAGGTCAGGCCACGTCGGCCGAAATAGTCTTCGAGGTTCTGCTCGGAGGTGGTGCCGGGCGACAGGCAAAAGGTGGCGCCATCCAGATCGGTGAGTTTTTTGATGCCGTCGGCCGTATGGGTCATGAAGCCCTGGCCGTCGTAAAACCATACCGTCGTGAAGTCCACCCCCAGATTGGCCACCCGCTCAGCCGTCCAGGACGCGGCCCGTGACAGGATGTCGATTTCACCGGAGGCCAGGGCCGTGAAGCGGTTCTTCGCGGTGGTGGTCAGGTACTCGACCTTGTCCGCATCACCCAGCACCGCAGCGGCGACGGCGCGGCACAAATCCACGTCCATGCCGGTCCAGCGGCCCTTGTCATCAATCAGCGAAAAACCCGGTTTATCACCAGCCACACCACAGCGCACGCTGCCATGTGCCTTGACCTTTTCCAACACACCTGCCTGGGCAGCCTGACCACTGACCACCAGCAGGGCCACTAACGGAGCCCCAAGTAAAAGCTTCACCCTATTCAATTTGTGCATATCATGCCCCTTCGAAATTCTTCTTGTTATGCCTGTGAACCACACTTTTACGATCGGTAAAGCGGCAGGTGGCGGTTAAGGTGCACAATAAAGACAGAGGCATGGGTCGGATAGCGACTATTGATCCACTATGCTGGACGCGCTATCGAATATTGGAATAACTCTATGAATATCGACTGGTATGAAGATTTCCTCGCCCTGGCCGATACCGGCAAGTTCACCGCGGCGGCCAGCATGCGTGGCTCTTCGCAATCGGCGTTGAGCCGACGCATTCAATTGCTCGAAGCGCACCTGGGCGCCAACCTGATCGACCGCGAACGCAACCCGGTACGCCTGACTGCCGCCGGTGAAGCCTTGCTGCCCAATGCCGTGGAACTGGTACGCATGGCCCGCGACTGCGAGCAGAGCGTAAAAGTGCTCAACCGGCCACTGACCTTTGCCTCGCTGCACACCCTGGCCTGCAACTTCTTCCCCGGCTGGATCAGCCAGTTGAACAGCCCGCAAACGCCGCTGTTCACCCGGATCGATACTGGCTATCGCAGCACCGATGATTACTACATGGCGCTGATGTCCGGGCGTTGCGATTTCGTCCTGTTCTACCGCGACACCAAGAGCGCGCCCTACTCCCGGCAAAGTGAATTCGAAGTCAAATCCCTGGGCCATGACGAACTGTACTGGGTCGCCACCCCCGACTTGGCCACGCATTGCGCGCAGACCGACGAACCGATCCCGTTGCTCAGCTACTCGCGCAGCGCGCAATTGCATGAACTGTCACGCACCCAGATCAACCGCCATCCGCAGCCCCATCGCCTGCTGCAAGTGTTCGAGGCAACCGTATCAGAAGCGCTCAAACCGATGGTCGCCAGCGGCCAGGGCGTGGCGTGCATGCCCCACAGCATGGTGGCGCCGTTGATTGAGCGAAAGGAATTGGTGCGCCTGTATCCAGACATGGAGTCCGACCATCTGGAAGTGATTTTGGTGCGCTGGCGGGACAACCGTAACCCACAGGCCGAGGCGTTCTGGCAACGGTTGTAAATTTAACCTGATGCGCGAGTCCTTGTGGAAGCGAGCCTGCTCGCGAAGGCATCACCGTAGCTTGCCTGACACACCGAGGCATCTGCATCGCAGGTAAGCCAGCTCCCACAGGTTTTGCACTGTTCACACTCCCTGTGCCTTCACGCCGTGAAAATTATATGAGCCTGAGATGGCTATTGAACCAACCCCGCCTGAATCTTTCCCACCACCTCCTGCATCGCCGGTAAAAAGCGGCGAGCAGCTTCCTCCACCGGCATGGCCTTGGCGATATACACCAGATTCAGGCAACCCATCACCCGCTCCTGATACATCACCGGGATCGCTATCGCAGCGATTTTGCGCTCCTCACCCCAGTGCGAGTTGTTTTCCCCATAGCCCTTGTTGCGTGTGTGCTCCACCAACCGTTCGACAAATCGGCGATCCGCCGCCAGCGCCGATTGCGAGTCGTCACGACTGATCATCAGCTCGATCAACTCCTCCCGCTCGGCAGGCGGGCAAAATGCGAAGTAGGCTCGCCCGGTCGCCGTCATCAGTAACGGCAAGCGGCGCCCCACCATCGAACGATGAAATGACAGGCGACTGAATCGGTGAGTGGTTTCGCGTATCACCATGGCATCGCCATCCAGGGTGCACAGGTCGGTAGGCCAGGCCACTTGCTGGAGCAACTGGCCCAACAAGGGCGCGGCAATTGAAGAAATCCACTGTTCATCGCGAAAGCCTTCACTGAGCTCGCGCACCTTGAGCGTCAGCCGGTAGCTGTCATCAGACTCGCTGCGCCGCACATAACCTTCGGCCTGCAGAGTTTCGAGCAAACGACGCACTGTGGTGCGATGCAGGCCACTGTGTTCAGCCAGTTGTGCGGTGCTGGCACCACCATCGAAACGGTTGAGACCGTTGATCAGCAACAGCCCGCGCATCAAGCCGCGCACGGCCTTATATTCGGTTTCGCTCATGTCATTTCCATTATTTTTATAGGTAAATCAACGATGTGCACTGTGTGCACACTAACAAGGGTTGTCGTTGTTCACCAGCCTCGTGATTTCCATACTGCGCCCAACAAGAAATCCAAAAAAGCGCTGTACGGAGATACCCATGAGTTCTGCTCACACTGCTTCACCTCTGGACCTGAGCACCGATGTCGCGATTGTCGGTGCCGGCCCGGTCGGACTGATGATCGCCAACTACCTGGGCCAATGTGGTGTGAACGTCACCCTGGTGGAAAAACTCGACAGCCTGATCGACTACCCCCGCGCCATCGGCCTGGATGACGAAAGCCTGCGTACCTTCCAGGCAGTCGGCCTTGCCGATAACGTGCTGCCGCACACTACGCCCTGGCATGCGATGCGTTTTATGACGCCCAAGGGTCGTTGCTTTGCAGATATCCAGCCCAAGACCGATGAGTTCGGCTGGTCCCGCCGTAATGCCTTTATCCAGCCGTTGGCAGACCGCGTGCTGTTCGAAGGCCTGGCCCGCTTTGACAACGTCAAGGTGCTGTTCGGCCGCGAACTCGAAGGCTTCGAGCAAAGCGACAGCGGCGTGCAACTAAGCCTGAAAAACACCGAAGGTCGCAGCGAGCGCTTGCAGGCCAAATACCTGATCGGCTGCGACGGCGGCAACAGCCTGGTACGCCGCAGCCTGGATATCAGTTTTGAAGGCAAGACCGCGCCCAATCAGTGGATCGTGGTGGATATCGCCAACGACCCGCTCAGTACGCCCCATGTGTACCTGTGCTGCGACCCGGTGCGGCCCTACGTATCGGCCGCCCTGCCCCACGGCGTGCGCCGCTTCGAGTTTATGGTGATGCCCGGCGAAACCGAGGCCGAGCTGAGCAAGCCCGAAAACATGCGCAAGCTGCTGGCCAAGGTGCTGCCGGACCCGGACCGCATCGAGCTGATCCGCAGCCGCGTCTATACCCATAACGCACGCCTCGCCGGACGCTTTCGTCAGGGTCGGGTACTGCTGGCCGGGGATGCCGCACATATCATGCCGGTCTGGCAGGGCCAGGGTTACAACAGCGGCATGCGCGATGCCTCCAACCTGGCCTGGAAGCTGTCGCTGGTGATCAAGGGTCTGGCCAGCGACCGCTTGCTCGACAGCTATGAACTGGAACGCCGCGACCACGCCAAGGCGATGATCGACCTATCCGTTCTGGCTGGCCATGTACTGGCGCCGCCCAAGCGCTGGCAGGGCACTCTGCGTGATGGCGTGTCGTGGCTGCTCAACTATGTGCCACCGGTCAAACGCTACTTCGTCGAAATGCGCTTCAAGCCCATGCCGCAATACACCCGCGGTGCCCTGATCGTGCCAAGCGAAAAAGGCTCGCCGGTGGGCAAGATGTTTATTCAGCCCAAGGTACTGACTGACACCGGCACCACCGTTCTACTCGATGAAGTGATCGGCGAGAACTTCGCCATTATCGCCTGGGGTTGCGACCCCACCTGGGGCCTGACGCCAGCGCAGATTGCGCAATGGAAAACCCTGGGCACGCGGTTTATTCAAGTGCTGCCGGACGTCCAGCTCAGGGCTCCGAGCGACGCCGGCAACGACGTGATTCGCATCGGCGACAGCAGTGGCCGCCTGCGCGAGTGGTTCGCTCGCGGTTCATCGTCCATCGCCCTGCTGCGCCCTGATCGCTTTCTCGCCGGGTTGGCCACACCACAAACCCTTGGCAAAGCCTGTAATGAACTGGCCCTGGCACTCAACGCACAGACGCAAGCCAGCGTGACGTCAATCGTCAGCAAGGTGGCCTGAAATGAGCGCATATCTGCACTGCCTGTCACATACGCCGCTGGTGGGCTACGTCGACCCGGCACCTGAAGTGCTGGCCGAAGTGGACAGCATGATCAGCGATGCCCGCGAGCGTATTGCCCGTTTCGATCCGCAACTGATCGTGCTCCTGGGACCCGATCACTACAACGGCTTTTTCTACGACGTAATGCCGCCCTTTTGCATTGGCATGGCCGCCGATGCCATCGGTGATTTCGACACGGCAGCCGGCCCCCTCGACGTACCTAAAGCGCTGGCAGAAGCCTGCGCCCAAGCCGTCATGGATGCCGGAATAGACACCGCCGTGTCCTATCGAATGCAGGTTGACCACGCCTTTGCCCAACCGCTGGAACTGTTGCTGGGCGGATTGTGCACCTGCCCCGTGATTCCGGTATTCATCAATTCGGTGGCAGTGCCCCTGCCCGGCTTCAAGCGTGCGCGCTTGCTGGGTGAGGCCATCGGCCAATGGGCCAAATCACTGGACCTGCGCGTGCTGTTTCTCGCGTCCGGAGGCCTGTCACATCAACCCCCGGTGCCAGAGCTGGCCAAGGCCGATGCACGCATGGCCGACCGCCTGATGGGCAGCGGCCGCCAGTTGCCAGCCGATGAGCGCGAGGCTCGCCAGCAGCGGGTGATCCAGGCCGCACGGCACTTTGTCGAAGACCAGAACAGCCTGCATCCGCTCAACCCGGTATGGGACCAACAGTTTCTCGACACCCTGGAACAGGGCCGCCTGAGCGACCTCGACGCTCTGGGCAATGACGAGCTGTCGGCGCTGGCCGGCAAGTCGACCCACGAGGTTAAAACCTGGGTCGCCGCCTTCGCCGCCCTGTCCGCCTTCGGTCCTTACCAAACCGAAGGCCGCTACTACCGCCCGATTCCCGAGTGGATCGCAGGCTTCGGCGCCCTTGGCGCGCAGCCGCTGAACAACACCCTTTGAATTCAAGGAACACTGCCATGACTACCACTGCCAGCGTATTCACTGAAGCCTCGACCAGCCGCTTTGCCCGTATCAAGGAAGGCGGCCTGGACCTGCAATTGCACTACAACGACGTCGGCCAAGGTGCAGAGACTGTGGTCATGCTCCACGGCTCCGGGCCCGGCGCCAGCGGCTGGGCCAACTTCCACCGCAACATCGAACCGTTGGTGACAGCCGGTTACCGGGTGATCCTGCTCGACTGCCCGGGCTGGAGCAAAAGCGACCCGGTGGTCAGCGAAGGTTCGCGCTCCAACCTCAATGCGTCGGCGCTCAAGGGGCTGCTCGATGTGCTGGACCTAGACCGGGTGCACATCATCGGCAACTCGATGGGTGCCCACAGCACCGTAGCCTTCGCTCTGGAAAACCCGGAGCGCATCGGCAAACTGATCCTCATGGGCGGCGGCACCGGCGGCCCGAGCGCGTTTGTGCCCCAGCCCACCGAAGGCATCAAGCTGATCGGTGCGCTGTACCGCGAGCCGACCATTGAAAACCTGAAAAAGATGATGAACGTCTTCGTTTTCGACGCCAGCAGCCTGACCGAAGAACTGTTCCAGACCCGCCTGGATAACCTCCTGGCGCGCCGCGACCATCTGGAAAACTTCGTTAAAAGCAGCACCCTCAATCCCAAGCAGTTCCCCGACTTCAGCCATCGCCTGCACGAAATCAGCGCAGAAACCCTGCTGGTGTGGGGTCGCGAAGACCGCTTTGTGCCGATGGACACCGGCTTGCGTCTGCTGGCCGGACTGCCTAAAGCGCAGTTGCACGTGTTCAACCGCTGCGGCCACTGGGCGCAGTGGGAGCACGCCGACACCTTCAACCGCATGGTGCTGGACTTCCTGACCCACTGATGACCGAGACCGCCATGAACCCGACTCCAGAGACACTGGCCCAACTGGCCGCCGATTTGCGTCACGCCGAAACTCACGGCAACGCCATCGCACCGCTGCGCGAGCTGATCGGTGAAGACAACGCGACAGCCGCCTACACCATCCAGCAGCTCAATGTCGCCCACGGCATCGCCAATGGACGCCGGGTAGTGGGCCGAAAAATCGGCCTGACCAACCCCAAGGTTCAGGCGCAACTAGGCGTGGACCAACCGGACTTCGGCACCCTGTTCGCGGACATGTGCTACGGCGACAACCAGACCGTGCCCATCGAGCGCGTGCTGCAACCCAAGATCGAGGCTGAAATCGCCTTGATCCTCAAACATGACCTGCCCCACCCCGACACCACCTTCGACGAAGTCATGAGCGCCACCGGCTGGGTGGTCCCGGCCCTGGAAATCGTCGGCAGCCGCGTGCAGCAGTGGAACATCCGCTTTGTCGATACGGTAGCCGACAACGCCTCCAGTGGCTGCTACGTACTCGGCGGCCCGGCCCGCAGCCTCGAGGGGCTGGACTTGCGCAATGCGGGCATGCGCATGACCCGCAATGGTGAAGAGGTTTCCAGTGGCAGCGGCGCGCAATGCCTGGGCCATCCGCTCAATGCGGCCGTGTGGCTGGCTTGCACCATGGCGCGTCTGGGCAATCCGCTGCAAGCGGGCGACATCATCCTGACAGGCGCACTGGGGCCAATGGTGGCCGTGGCCGCCGGTGATCGTTTCGACGCGTATATCGAAGGCATCGGCAGTGTCGGTGTGGACTTCTCGCAACACAGCAGCGCCGAGTAATCGGCGACTTGCGTGCACATGAGGCAACAATAATGAACAAGAAACTCAAGGTCGCCATCATCGGCTCCGGCAATATCGGCACCGACCTGATGATTAAAATCCTGCGCAATGCCAGGCACCTGGAAATGGGCGCCATGGTCGGTATCGATCCGGCCTCCGACGGTCTGGCCCGCGCTGCCCGCATGGGTATTGCGATCACCCACGAAGGGGTTGAAGGCCTGACGCGCATGGACGTGTTCAAGGACATCGACTTCGTGTTCGATGCCACCTCCGCCGGCGCCCATGTCAAGAACGACGCCTTTCTGCGCGGCATCAAACCCGGTATCCGCCTGATCGACCTCACGCCCGCGGCCATTGGCCCGTACTGCGTGCCAGTGGTCAATCTGGAACAGAACCTCGACCAGCTAAACGTCAATATGGTCACGTGCGGCGGGCAGGCGACCATCCCGATGGTCGCCGCCGTGTCCCGTGTGGCCAAAGTGCATTACGCCGAAATCGTCGCTTCGATTGCCAGCAAATCTGCCGGTCCCGGCACCCGCGCCAATATCGACGAGTTCACCGAAACCACCTCCAGGGCCATCGAAGTGATTGGCGGTGCAACCAAGGGCAAGGCGATCATCGTGATGAATCCGGCAGAGCCGCCGTTGATGATGCGCGACACCGTTTTTGTGCTAAGCGAGGCCGCAGACCAGGCACTGGTCGAGGCATCCATCGTTGAAATGGCCGCAGCGGTGCAAGCCTATGTGCCGGGCTATCGCCTCAAGCAACGCGTGCAGTTTGACGTAATCCCTGAAGACGCACCGCTGACTATTCCCGGACTAGGCAGGTTTTCCGGCCTCAAGACGTCGGTGTTTCTTGAAGTCGAAGGCGCCGCCCACTACCTGCCGGCCTACGCCGGAAATCTCGACATCATGACCTCCGCAGCCTTGGCCACCGCCGAGCGCATGGCGCTGTCGATGCTCAACGCCTGAGGGGAAAACCATGAACGGTAAAAAGATCTATATCAGCGACGTAACCCTACGCGACGGCAGCCACGCGGTGCGCCATCAGTACTCGTTGCAGAACGTGCAGGACATCGCCCGCGCCCTGGACAAGGCCCGTGTCGACGCCATCGAAGTAGCCCACGGTGATGGACTGCAGGGTTCGAGCTTCAACTATGGGTTTGCCTCGCACACCGATCTGGAGTGGATCGAAGCGGCGGCGGATGTAATCAGCCACGCCAAAATCACCACCTTGCTGTTGCCCGGCATCGGCACGGTTCACGACCTCAAGGCCGCGTACAACGCCGGTGCCCGGGTGGTGCGCATCGCCACCCATTGCACCGAAGCCGATGTATCGAAGCAGCACATCGAATACGCCCGTGAACTGGGCATGGACACCGTGGGCTTTCTGATGATGAGCCACATGATCCCGGCCGAGCAGTTGGCCGCACAGGCCAAGCTGATGGAGAGCTACGGCGCCACTTGCGTGTACATGGCCGACTCCGGCGGCGCCATGAACATGCAGGATATCCGCGACCGCTTCCGCGCGTTCAAGGCGGTGCTCAAGCCTGAGACCGAAACCGGCATGCATGCCCACCACAACCTGTCGCTGGGCGTGGCCAACTCGATTACGGCGGTTGAAGAAGGCTGCGACCGGATCGATGCCAGCCTCGCGGGCATGGGTGCCGGGGCCGGCAATGCCCCGCTGGAAGTGTTTATCGCCGCCGCCGAGCGTCTGGGCTGGAACCACGGCACGGACCTTTACACGCTGATGGATGCAGCGGATGACATCGTCCGACCGCTGCAGGATCGCCCGGTACGGGTCGACCGCGAAACCCTGGCGCTGGGTTATGCCGGGGTGTATTCGAGCTTTTTGCGCCATGCCGAAATCGCTGCGGCCAAGTACGGGCTCAAGACGCTGGACATCCTGGTGGAGCTTGGCAAACGGCGGATGGTGGGCGGCCAGGAAGACATGATCGTCGACGTGGCGCTGGACCTGCTTAAACGCTAAAGCCCTCCTTGCCCCCTTGTGGGAGCGGGCTTGCTCGCGATGCTGGCAACGCGGTGTACCTGACGAACCGCATTGATCCAATCGCGAGCAAACCCGCTCCCACAGAAACAGGGGTTAACGCTGCTTCATCCATAACAACAATAAAACGGGTACAGCCCATGACTTCACTCAATCTGCAAATGGCCCGCACTATCGGCCTGTGCTTCCTCGTGGCACTGATGGAGGGCCTTGATCTACAGGCCGCAGGGATCGCTGCTCAAGGCATGGCTGCCGCGTTCGAACTGGATAAATTACACATGAGCTGGGTCTTCAGCGCCGGGATTTTCGGCCTGTTGCCCGGTGCCTTCGCGGGTGGATGGCTGGCTGACCGCATTGGCCGCAAGCGCGTACTGATGGCTTCGGTGGTGCTGTTCGGGGTGTTTTCCCTGGCCACGGCGCTGGCCTGGGACTTCAACAGCCTATTGGTCGCCCGTTGCCTGACGGGCGTTGGACTGGGCGCGGCACTACCCAACCTGATTGCCCTCACCAGCGAAGTGGCTGGCCCGCGTTTGCGCGGTACGGCGGTAAGCCTGATGTATTGCGGCGTGCCTTTGGGCGCTGCGCTGGCCGCCATGATCGGCATCGCCGACCTGGTCGGTGGCTGGCAAGTGGTGTTCTACGTCGGCGGTGTGGTGCCGCTGCTGATCGTGCCGCTGCTGGGGTTCTACCTTCCAGAGTCGCAGCAGTTTCGCAAGGTTCAGGGCGAGGCGCCTGTCGGTGTGGTTCAGGGCCTGTTTCGCGATGGCGCGGCACTGCCGACTGCGCTGATCTGGGTCAGCTATTTCTTCACCCTGATGGTGGTCTACATCCTGATCAACTGGCTGCCCAGCCTGGTGATCGGCCAGGGTTTCACCGGGCGTCAAGCCAGCTGGGTGATGCTCGCCCTGCAAATTGGCGCAGCGGCCGGCACTCTGTTTCTGGGTTGGGTCATGGACCGCCTGCCCGCCTGGGCCCTGTCGGCGCTTATCTATATAGGCATCCTCGTGTCACTGACCGCCCTCGGGTTGGCCAGTCATTTGCCGGGTATGCTGGCAGCGGGCTTTATCGCCGGTTTCTTTGCCACCGGTGGCCAATGCGTGCTCTACGCCCTGGCGCCACATTTCTATCGTCCCTCCATACGCGCCACGGGCGTGGGCAGCGCGGTGGCAATCGGTCGCCTCGGTGCCATGAGCGGCCCATTGGTGGCCGGCAAAATGCTCGCGCTGGGCACCGGCACCGCCGGGGTGATGCTGGCGTCGGCGCCGGGCATCGTGATCGCGGCCGTGGCCATGTTTTACCTGTCGGTGCGGCGCAACGCAGCAGCGCCGGACTGACAACCTGCGCGTCGAAAGGCGCGCACAGCTCCACCCCCAATAACAATAAAAGTGAACCCGCCATGCTCAAGACTGT
Source organism: Pseudomonas fragi (assembly GCF_025426255.1). Taxonomy (GTDB): domain Bacteria; phylum Pseudomonadota; class Gammaproteobacteria; order Pseudomonadales; family Pseudomonadaceae; genus Aquipseudomonas; species Aquipseudomonas kulmbachensis. The sequence goes on from NZ_CP104861.1 coordinate 3,183,525, forward strand.
TCTTCGGGCGCTCAGCGCCTGCACCTGCGTTTTATCCATGGGCCCCGCCCTGGCCAGCGGTTTTATCGATGACAGCCACGCTGATCTGGTGATGCGCAACTATTACTTTGATCGCAACTACGTCAATGCAACGCCCCAGGCTGCTGCCCGGGAATGGGCACAGGGGTTTATCCTCAACTTGCGCTCGGGCTACACCGAAGGCCCGGTCGGGTTCGGCCTGGACGCCCAAGGCTTGCTCGGCGTGCGCCTGGACTCCTCACGCGCACGCACCGGCACCGGCCTGCTGCCCTACAACGCTACCACCCGCGAACCTGCCGATGAGTACTCGGAGCTGGGGCTGACAGCCAAGGTCCGCGCCTCCAAAAGCGAGCTGCAACTAGGCACCATCAGCACCTTTTTACCGATCGCCTTCGCCAGCCCTACCCGCTTGCTGCCGCAGACGTTTCGCGGCGCGTACCTGAAGTCTCAGGAAATTGAGCAGTTGACGCTGCATGTCGGCTGGCTGGACCGCATCAACCTGCGTGACTCTACCGACTACCAGAAAATGTCGGTCGGCTCGCCCAATGGCCGCTTTAATGGCGCGGCCGAGTCCAACCGTTTCATGTTCATCGGCGGCGACTATGCCTGGTCACCGCACCTGACTCTCAAGTATTACCACGCTGAACTCGCGCAGTTGTACCGCAAGGATTTTTACGGCCTCGTCGATAATCGCCCGGTGGGCCCCGGCAGCCTGAAAAGCGATTTTCGTCTGTTTGTCACCGGCGAGGACGGCGCAGCCAAGGCCGGAACGGTGGACAACCGCAATGCGGCGCTGATGCTGACCTACAGCCTGGGCGCCCACAAATTCGGCGCCGGCTACATGCAACTGACCGGCAAGACCGGCATGCCGTATCTGTTTGGCACCGAACCGCTGGTGATCACCGAAGGCACCCTGAGTTCGGAGTTCCTCAACCCCAAGGAACGCAGCTGGCAGGTGCGCTACGACTACAATTTCGCTGCAATGGGGGCGCCGGGACTCAACGGCATGCTGCGCTACGTAAGTGGCGACAATATCGAGCTGGCCCGATTCGGCGGCTCGAACCTGAGCGAGAGCGAAAAGGATATCGAGGTCTCGTATGTGCTGCAGAGCGGACCGCTCAAGGACCTCTCGCTGCGGTTGCGCAACGCCTGGTACCGCAACGACTTCACAGCACAGGCCAGCCACCGGGATGATAACGAACTGCGGGTCAATATCGATTACACCTGGAAGCTCTGGTGACGATTTACGACAACAAATGCGACATGGGCTGGCTGAGCAGGCAGGACATTCGATAAGCTCTGCGGCCTCCCATCAGCCACCAGCGGTAAGTCCATGATTGAAGTGACCGAGGTTTCCATAGCCCAATTGCGCGCGGCGCTTGAATCTGGCCAAACCACGGCGGTCGAGCTGGTGCAGGCCTATCTCGCACGGATCGATGCCTACGACACCCCGGACACTCCCACCGCCCTGAATGCGGTGGTGGTGCGCAACCCGCAGGTGCTGATCGAGGCGCAGGCTTCCGATGCCCGCCGGGCGAAGGGCCAGACCCTGGGCCCACTGGATGGGATTCCCTACACTGCCAAGGACAGTTACCTGGTCAAGGGCCTGACTGCAGCGTCGGGCAGCCCGGCCTTCAAGGACCTGATCGCTTATCGTGACGCGTTCACCATCGAACGCCTGCGCGGCGCCGGCGCCATCTGCCTGGGCAAGACCAATATGCCGCCCATGGCTAACGGCGGCATGCAGCGCGGGGTTTATGGCCGCGCCGAAAGCCCGTACAACGCCGACTATCTGACGGCCCCCTTCGCTTCCGGCTCCTCCAACGGTGCAGGCACGGCCACGGCGGCCAGCTTCTCGGCGTTCGGCCTGGCCGAAGAAACCTGGTCGAGCGGACGCGGGCCCGCTTCCAACAACGGTTTGTGTGCCTACACGCCTTCTCGCGGAGTGATCTCGGTGCGCGGTAACTGGCCGCTGACACCGACCATGGACGTGGTGGTGCCGTTTGCCAGAACCATGGCCGACCTGCTGGAAGTGCTCGATGTGGTGGTGGCTGAAGACCCGGACACCCGTGGTGATCTGTGGCGCCTGCAACCCTGGGTGCCGATCCCGAGTGTTGCCTCGGTGCGCCCGGCTTCGTATGCAGAACTTGCCGTTAAAGGCGACGCACTGGCAGGCAAGCGCTTTGGCGTGCCGCGCATGTACATCAATGCCGACCCTGAAGCGGGCACGGCCGAAGCACCGGGCATCGGCGGTCCGACCGGGCAACGCATCATCACCCGCGCCTCGGTGATCGACCTGTGGCAAGCCGCACGTCAAGCCATCGAAGCCCAAGGCGGCGAAGTGATCGAAGTCGACTTCCCGCTGGTCTCCAACTGCGAGGGTGATCGCCCAGGCGCGCCGACGGTGTATAACCGTGGGCTGGTGTCGAAAGCGTTTTTGCATGATGAGCTTTGGGAGCTGTCGGGCTGGGCGTTTGATGACTTCCTGCGCGCCAACGGCGACCCAAAACTGAATCGCTTGGCCGACGTTGATGGCTCGCTGATTTTTCCACACGACCCAGGCACCCTGCCCAATCGTGAAGATGAGTTGGCCGCGGGCATGGACGAATACGTACGCATGGCCCAGCGCACAATCACGCCGTGGGACCAGATCAGCACCGTCCCGGACGGCCTGCGCGGCCTTGAGCAAACGCGACGCATCGACCTGGAAGACTGGATGGACCGCTTGGGTCTCGATGCCGTGCTGTTCCCGACCGTCGCCGATGTTGGCCCAGCGGATGCAGATGTGAATCCTGCCTCTGCGGATATCGCCTGGAGCAACGGTGTATGGGTGGCCAACGGCAACCTCGCCATCCGCCATTTGGGCGTACCAACCGTTACGGTACCAATGGGCGTGATGGCCGATATCGGCATGCCGGTGGGGCTGACCTTTGCCGGCCGTGCCTATGACGACTCGGCCTTGCTGCGCTTCGCTTCGGCGTTCGAGGCCACGGGATCCAAGCGATTGGTTCCGCCGCGTACGCCACCGCTGTCAGGTTGCTGAGCGGAATACAGGGCCAGGGTGGGGGTTGTTTTCCCCACTGATTATCGAGATTTTCCGCACAGGTGAGCCCTTTGATCCGGCCAAGCTGTTTAGCGAGAAACACTTCGCTAATGCTTGACCCGGAACAGAGTATCTACAGAGATACTTCAAGCGTGGGAGCGAGCCTGCTCGCGAAGATCATTCGCGAGCAGGCTCGCTCCCACTGGGGCTTGACCTGGAACAGAGTATCTACAGGAAATTTACCGTCCTTCCCGTTTTCAGCCCTTGGCCGCCATCGCCGTTACTTCCACGCGCATGCCCTCAACCGCCAACGCCGCCACACCCACGGCAGCACGAACCGGCCACGGCTTGGCGAAGAAGCGTTTGTACACCTCGTTGAATGCCGCACGATCCGCCATGTCAGTCAGATAAATAGTCAGGTGGAGCACCCGATCCATCGAGCTGCCAGCTTTCTCCAGCGCCAACTTGAGTGCCTGCAGGGTGCACTCGCTCTGCTCGACAATTCCGCCCAGTTCCAGACTACCGTCCGTGCGGGTCGGGATCTGCGTCGAAACCAGCAAACCGCCGAAACCGGCAACATCAGACGAGATGGATTCAGCATCAGGATCAGGGATGTAGGTAATGTCCTGTTGAGTCATAAGGATCTCTTGCTAGAAGTAAAAAACATATTCTCCAACCTCCGCCCGTGCCTTGCGCGGTTTTTTTCACGCTGCTAGGGTGCGCTGAAACAATAAGTATAAATTTCGCCCTGAGCGAGGAAGCAAACCATGCAGATTCAATCCCACAACACTGCGGACGTGGATCAGCAACTGGTGATTGCCGGCTGGCAGGAACACTACCAACAAATGTCGGCTGGTTACTTCCAGGGCAAGGTGGTGCACCTGCAACTCAACGGCATCGAAGTGTACGAAGAGCAGATGAACACCCGTATCGAGCAGCATTTTCAAGCGCCCGCGGCGTCCCTGGTGTTCAGTTTTGACACGCAAAACGGCTCGTTGTACCTGCTCAACGAAGAAACCCAAAACACCTGGATCACACCGGAGAACTACAAGGAAGTGGCAGTGGTGATCGGGCCGCAGTATCTCAAGCAACTCGATTGCCTGAATCTGAACACACTCGATGGCCTGTTCCTCACTCCATTGGTGTCCCAGCACAGCCGGATTTTTGGCCGCTGGCTAAGCAACACCCTGCAGCAATTGGCCGCGGATGATTCGCCACCCCCCGATGAAGGCCTGGCACAGCAACTGGTCGACGATTGCCTGTATATCCTCGACTGTCCGCGCCAGACACTCGACTACGCCCACCAAAAACACCTGGCCCATGACCGCCGCCTGATCCGGCGTGTGTTCGATCTGGTCATGACCGCCCCGCAAGAGCACTTCAACGTACTGCAACTGGCCAATGCTGCAGGGGTTTCGGTGCGTCAGTTGCAACACAGCTTCACCTCTTTCACCGGCGTCTCGCCCAGCCAGTGGCAACGCTTGCGGCGACTGAATTTTGCCCGCCGCGACTTGCTGCGCATGTCCCCCGCCGAAACCACCGTGGCCGAAATCGCCATGCGTTGGTCGTTCTGGCACCTGGGCCGCTTCTCGCAGACCTATAACAGCCTGTTCGGCGAACTACCCAGTTGCACCCTCCTACGCACCCGCTAGCGCACCAAAACAGGGCGCACATTAAAACGCAAATCGGATAGAAGCCCGCCGCCTCACGATTGCACTATCACCTCGCAACACGGAACTGAGCAGCCAGGGGGCGCTCAGGCATTTCCCTGCAAGAGGCGTTATGAAAGGCAATCTGGATCGGCTGAGCCACTGGCTCAAAGAAAACAAAATCACTGAAGTCGAGTGCCTGATCTCTGATCTGAGCGGCATCGCTCGGGGCAAAATCTCACCCACCAACAAATTCCTCAACGAGCAAGGCATGCGCCTGCCGGAGAGCGTCTTGTTGCAGACCGTGACCGGCGACTATGTAGATGACGATATCTACTACGAGTTGCTGGATGCCGCGGATATCGACATGCACTGCCGCCCGGACCAGGACGCGGTGTTTATCGTGCCTTGGGCAAGCGAACCCACCGCACAGGTGATCCACGACACCTATGACAAGCAAGGCAATGCCATTGAGCTGTCGCCGCGCAACCTGCTGAAAAAGGTTCTGAGCCTGTACACGGCGCGTGGCTGGAAGCCGATTGTTGCGCCTGAAATGGAGTTCTACCTGACCCAGCGCAGCCCCGATCCTGACTATCCGTTGAAGCCGCCGGTTGGCCGCTCCGGGCGCCAGGAAACCGGACGCCAGTCGTACTCGATCGAGGCGACCAACGAGTTCGACCCGCTGTTTGAAGACATGTACGACTGGAGCGAAGCCCAGGGTCTGGATCTGGACACTCTGATCCATGAGGAAGGCACGGCGCAGATGGAGATCAATTTCCGTCACGGCGCGGCGCTGTCACTGGCTGACCAGATCATTATTTTCAAGCGCACCATGCGCGAAGCCGCGCTCAAACATGACGTCAGCGCGACCTTTATGGCCAAGCCAATGACCGGCGAACCCGGCAGCGCGATGCACGTCCATCAGAGCGTGGTTGACCTGGAGACCGGCGAATCGGTGTTCTCCAACCCCGATGGCAGCATGAGCGAGCTGTTTATGCACCACATCGGCGGCCTGCAAAAGTACATCCCCGAAACCTTGCCGCTGTTCGCCCCTAACGTGAATTCGTTTCGCCGCTTCCTCCCCGACACCTCTGCGCCGGTGAACGTTGAGTGGGGCGAAGAAAACCGCACCGTTGGCCTGCGCGTGCCGGACTCCGACCCGCAAAACCGTCGGGTTGAAAACCGACTGGCCGGCGCCGATGCCAACCCTTACCTGGCCCTGGCCGCCAGCCTGCTCTGCGGCTACGCCGGGATGGTCGAGGGCGTAGAGCCGAGCGCAGCCGTGGTTGGCCGTGGCTACGAGCGCCGTAACCTGCGCCTGCCACTGACCCTGGAAGCCGCGCTGGAATGCATGGAGCAGTCGGACATGGCCAAAAAATACCTGGGTGAGCGTTTTACCAAAGGTTTTGTGGCGGTCAAGCGGGTCGAACACGAGAACTACAAGCAGGTGATCAGTTCCTGGGAACGCGAGTTCCTGCTGTTTAGCGTGTAGCTCCAAACGCACTCCAAAATGGACTCACAGAAAGGACATGTGGATGAAACGTACCGCCAAAAAAATGCTCTTCACCACCCTCTTCGCCCTGGCTGGCCAAGCCTCGGCGCAAGACACGGTGAATATCTATAACTGGACCGACTATATCGCTGCAGACACCCTGGTTAACTTCCAGCACGACACTGGCATCAAGCCGATTTATGACGTGTTCGACTCCAATGAAACCCTGGAAGGCAAGCTGCTGGCCGGGCGCACCGGCTATGACGTAGTGGTGCCCAGCAACCACTTTCTGGGACGGCAGATCAAGGCCGGGGTTTTTCAGAAGCTCGACAAGTCGCAGATCCCCAACTGGAAAAACCTCGACCCGCTCTTGCTCGCGCGACTGCAAGCCAACGACCCCGGCAATGAATACGCAGTGCCCTATCTGTGGGGCACCAACGGCATTGGTTACAACGTCGACAAGGTCAAACAGGTATTGGGCATCGACAAGATTGATTCCTGGAGCGTTTTGTTCGAACCGGAAAACCTCAAGAAGCTGAAAAGCTGCGGCGTGGCCTTTATGGACTCGCCAGATGAAGTGATGCCATCGATGCTCAACTACCTTGGGCTCAATGCGAACAGCGAGAAGCTTGAGGACTACAAGATCGCCGCGAAAAAACTGCAACCGCTGCGGCCTTACATCAGCTACTTCCACTCCTCTAAATACGTGACTGACCTGGCCAACGGCGACATCTGTATTGCCTTCGGTTATTCCGGCGACGTGTATCAGGCGATCCATCGTGCGCAAGAGGCCGGTAACGGGGTGAATGTGGCCTACGTGGTGCCCAAGGAAGGCGGCAACCTGTGGTTCGACATGCTGACCATCCCGGCCGATGCCAAGAACCCGCAACAAGCCCATGCGTTTATCAACTATCTGCTCAAGCCTGAGGTGATTGCTGACATCAGCGAGCACGTGGGCTACGCCAATGCCAACACCTCGGCCACGGCCTTGATGGGTGAGGAAATTACTCATAACCCATCGATTTACCCACCCGAGGCGGTACAGGCCAAGCTCTATGTGTCATCGGAGCTGCCGCCTGACCTTATGCGCTGGATGACGCGTTCGTGGAACAAGTTCAAGTCCGGTCGTTAATCCTGTGCCGGGCAGCAATGGCTGCCCGGCAACTCAGTAGGCAGTTTTTATGACGTCCACGATGTCTTTACCGCACACCTATTACCGCGCCACACGCAACCTGCAGCTCAGTTGCCCGCCCCTTGCAGGTAAGGTGCAGGCAGACGTGTGCATCATTGGCGCGGGCTTTACCGGTTTGAACACGGCCATTGAACTGGCTGAACGCGGTCATTCGGTGATTGTGCTCGAGGCGCAGCAAGTCGCCTGGGGTGCCACCGGCCGTAACGGCGGGCAACTGATTCGCGGGGTTGGCCACGACCTCGACGCCCACGAAAAAACCATCGGCCGCGAAGGCGTCAAGGTGCTGGAGCGGCTGGGCCTGGACGCGGTGGATCTGGTGCGCCAGCGCGTCGAAAAGCATGGCATTGACTGTGACCTACGCTGGGGCTTTTGCGAGTTGGCCAACACCCCGCGCCATGTCGAAAACCTTATCGCCGAGCAGGCGTCACTGCAAAAACTGGGGTATCGGCACAAGGTCGAGCTGGTTGAGCGTGCGGACATGCATCGCGTAGTCGCCTCGGACCGCTATCTGGGCGGGCTGATCGATACCGGGTCGGGGCATTTGCACCCGCTCAACCTGGCCTTGGGCGAGGCCAGGGTGGCTCAGCAACTGGGAGTCAATATTTACGAAAACAGCGCGGCGATGCGCATCGATTATGGCAGCCAGGTTCGGGTGCACACGGCCAACGGCGTGGTTCACGCCAAGACCCTGGTACTCGCCGGCAATGCCCATCTTGGTGATCTGGAACCGGCGCTCAGCGGCAAGGTGCTGGCCGCCGGCAGCTACGTGATTGCCACCGAACCCTTGAGCGAAGCGCTGGCGCACACCCTGATTCCGGAGAACCGGGCGCTGTGCGATCAGCGTGTCGGCCTGGATTACTATCGCCTGTCGGCCGACCGGCGCTTGCTGTTTGGCGGCGCGTGCCACTACTCCGGGCGCACGCCCAAGGACATCGCCGGTTATATGCGCCCGAAAATGCTTGAAGTATTCCCCCAGCTTGCGGGTAAGCGCATCGACTTTCAGTGGAGCGGCATGATCGGCATCGGCGCCAACCGGCTGCCACAAATTGGTCGTTTGCAGACCCACCCCAATGTGTTCTATGCCCAGGCCTATGCCGGGCATGGCATCAATACCACGCACATGGCGGCGCGACTGGTTGCACAAGCGATAAGCCTTGAGCAGAGCCAGGGCTTTGAGCTGTTCGCCCGCGTGCCGCACATGACATTCCCGGGCGGCAAACATCTGCGCTCGCCTTTATTGGCCCTGGGCATGCTCTGGTATCGACTCAAGGAAATCGCAGGTCATTGATAGGCGCATAAGCCCTGCTCTCACCATTCAAAAATACCAACAATAAAAAGGACGTTCCTATGAAGCGATTTACCCCCTGCCTGCTGGCAGCCCTGTTTGCCCTGCCCTCCTTGCAGGCTATGGCCGCTGCCGATCTGGTATTCACCAACGGCAAGGTGTTCACCGGCGTGCCCGGCCAGCCACTGGTGAAAGCCGTGGCCGTCGAAAACGGCAAGATCATCAAGGCCGGCAGCGATGCCGAGATCAATGCATTGGCCGACTCCGGCACCCAGCGCATTGACCTGGCGGGCAAGGTACTGATGCCCGGCATGATTGATACCCACAGCCACCCTGTAGCTGCCGGCCTGGCCAGCCTTGGGGCGAACCTGCTCGATGAAGAAATCCCCCTGCCCGAGCTTGAGCAATGGATCACCGAGCAGGAGCAGGCGGGCACTACCGGGGAAGGCGGAGTCGTCAATATTGCGGGCGTCAGTTCGGCCTACTGGGAGCAAAGCAGCGAGTTGGGCAAACACTTCAATCAAGGCCGCTGGGCTGACAAACCACTGGTATTGAACGGTATCGACGGGCATACCGGTTGGGCCAACAATGCCATGCTCAAGCGCATCGGGATTGATGCCACCTACATTAAAAACCTGCCAAGCAAGGAGCGCGATTATATCGGTCACGCGGCGGACTTCACCCCCACCGGTTTTGTCGCCGAGTCCATGTGGGACCAGGTACGCGGCCAGGTCCCACCGCCAAGCGCAGAGGTGATGCTCAAGGCGGCCCGTGAAGCCGTGAAAATCAACAATCAGTATGGGGTGACGGGCTGGATGGACGCAGCCTCGAACGCAGGCCATTCCGACTCGCTATTTGATTTCACCGCCACCGAACAAAGCGTCGGCGTATTGCCGCTGTATCGCCAGCTGGCAGAGAATGGCGAGCTGTCAGCCCACGTCGCGGCACTGCTGCTGACCAACTCCAAAAGCAAGCCCGCCGACCTTGAAGTGCTGGCCAAGGTGATGAAGCAGTTCGAAGGCGTGCCCAACCTGACCTTCCCCGGCATCAAGGTGTTTGCCGACGGCGTTCTGGAATACCCGGGGCAAACCGCAGCGGTCATCGTGCCTTACAAAAACAACAATAAAAACGGCGAGTTGCTGATCGACCCGGCGCACTTTGGCGAGTTGGTGGTCGCAGCCGAAAAACGCGGCTGGATCGTCCATATGCACGCAGTCGGCGACCGCGCGGTGCGCGAGTCCCTCAATGGCTTTGAATATGCGCGCAAGCTCGGCCCGGCACCGGTCACCCATAGCATCAGCCACCTGCAACTGGTCAATCCCAAGGAATTCCCGCGCTTTGCGCAACTGGGGGTAGTGGCGTCCATGCAACTGCTGTGGGCCACCGAAGAAAGCTACACCGTCGACCTAGTCAAGCCTTACATCAGCGCATTTGCCTATGGCTATCAGTACCCGGCCAAATCCCTGAAAGACGCCGGGGCCATGATCGCGGGCGCCAGCGACTGGCCGGTATCGAGCCCCAACCCGTGGAATGCCATCGCCCAGGCCGCCACCCGCAAAGGCCCGCTGGGCGTGCTCAATGCCAAGGAAAGCGTTGATCGCCAGACCATGTTTTATGCCTACACCAGCAATGCCGCCAAAACCCTGGGGCTGGATACGCAAATCGGTTCCTTGGCACCCGGCAAGCAGGCCGACCTGATCATCCTCGACCGTGACGTATTCAGCGTTGATGACGAAGCCCTCTCGGACACCAAAGTCCTGAAGACCTACTTCGCCGGCAAGCAGGTCTACGCGCCCGACGCCTGATTGGCTCGCCAGGCTTGCGACCGTCCCTGCACTCGGGGCGGTCGAAAAAAACATTGCTCATAGCGCCTTATAAAAACAAGAGAACTGATATGAACGCATTGTCTGTCTGCATGCTCACGGGCCTGGCCCTTACACCCCTGCTCAGCGCCCAGGCGCTGGAGCTCAACGACGATTTCCAGCTGGTGATTACGCCCACGCTAATCAGCGATTACCGGGCCAACGGCCTCTCGCAAACCCTGGGCGACCCTGCTGCGCAACTGTCGATCACCCTCAACCACAGCAGTGGCTTGTACGCAGGCCTGTGGACCTCGAATGTCGATTTTGGCTACGACTCTAAAACCCGTCAGGAGCTCGAATACTTTGCCGGGTACTTCTGGCAAATCAACGACAACATCAGCCTGGACACCTTCTACACCCGCTACGGGTACCCCCGTGAAAGCGGATACAACCAGAGCGATGTCCAGGCCACCCTCGATGTATACGGCGTTTTACTCGGTGGCAAATACGTCAACAACATGAAAGGCCCGGATTACGAGGATGAAAACGGCGAGTTCCACGAGGGCAAGAAAGACGAGGACTTATCCACGGTGTTTATCGGTTACCACACCGTGCTGCCCGCCGAAATCGGTTTGGTGTTGCGCTACGAATACGTCGACTACAAGGATGACGTATTTTTCAGCAACAGCGGCAAGGGCCAGGCCGATTACTACGACTGGGAAGTCAAACTCAGCCGCCAACTGATCGGCATTGACTGGGCGCTGAGCTATATCGATACCGACCTGTCGAAAGCCCAATGCACCAGCTTTACCGGCTACGACGATGTGTGCGGTGCAACGCTGGTGGCCAGCGCCAGCAAAACCTTCTGATTAAACCTGCGACCCGGCGTCACCAATGATCCTGTGATCCATTACCATGAGCACCGCCAAGACGTCGTTACGTAGCCGGGAGTGCTCTGTGGAAATCAAACACCTGCGATCATTTGTGACCCTGGCCGAGGAGCTGCACTTCGGCCGGGCTGCGCAACGCCTGTCCATTGTGCAACCGGCCCTGAGCATGCAGATCAAGATGCTCGAAGAAGAGCTGGGAGTGCGCCTGTTCGAGCGTAACCGGCACTCGGTCACGCTGACCGAAGTGGGTGCCATCTTCTTGCCCGAAGCCCGGGCCACGCTGTATCAGTCGGCCCATGCGGCTGATGTGGCCAGGGCCTGTGGGCGAGGGGAAATCGGCCGTGTGCGTTTGGGTTTTGTCTCATCGGTATTGCCCGAACTGCTGCCCTCACTGATCCGCGCGCTGCATACCCGCTTTCCGCGTATCGAGCTGGAACTCAAGGATATGCCCGGCCCGGACCAGGCTAGTGCCTTGAAAAACGGTCAGCTTGATTTCGGTCTAATGCGCTTGCCCGCTGCTATTCCGGGCATCCAGACCCGCGAGGTACTGCAGGAAACCTTTATCGTTGCCCTGCCCGGCGATCACCCGCTGGTGGCCTGCGACACCCTGCCCCCGACTGCCCTCGCCCAATTGCCGGTGTTTATCCTGGCCAGACGCTACGCTCCCGGTTTTTACGATGAACTGATGCAATCGCTTGCACGCCACGGCGCGCAACTGCAAATCGCGACGGAGTTGGGCGAATTCACCACCATGCTCGCCCTGGTGTCCGCCGGGCTCGGCGTTGGCTTGCTACCGGCCAATGCCGGACGCGCCTTACCCGCCAATGTCATCTCCAGGCCCCTGGAGCTGGGTAGTTACCGGGCAACTACCGGCCTGGCTTGGACGGATCTGAACAGCGCGGTTAAAACGACGGTGTTCAGTTTGATAGATGAGTTGTTGCCGATGGCTTCGCTGCGGGACAAGAGCTGAGAAAGGCGTATGGGCAGTCCTGCCACAGGGCAGATTTTGCAAGGGCGACGCGGTAATGCTGTTCACTTAAGGTCCGCGTTACCCCGACTGTGGGAGCAGGTTTATTGCTTCGGATCACAGCCTAATAGCCCCACCATCTCCTTGCCCGCCGCGATCAACTCGCGGCACACACCGTTGACCTGACTCGAAACGATTAGCCCTTCACCGATCAACAGCAGTTGCATGGCTGCCAAGCGAGGGTTGTTGAGGTGTGCTTGGGCACATATTTGCTCCAGATAAGCCACAAGTGCCTGCTTGTGTCGTTTGGCCAAAATATGCGGCGCCAGTGTCAGGCTGGCGTATTCGGCAGAGGCATTGATAAAGGCGCAGCCGTGGAAGTCAGGCTCCTGTACCCAGGCGCCAATAAAGTCGAGATAGGCTTCGGGTCGCAGCGCTGGCGGAGCCTGCTCAACCGCTGCGTTCACTTTGGCCATGAACTCGTTGTGACGAAGCGCCAAAGCAGCCTCGACCAGATGTTCCTTACTTGGAAAATGCCGGTACAGGGTCTTTTTGGTAACCCCTGCCTCCTGGCTCAGCTGCTCCACTCCGGTCGCATGAAAACCCTGACGATAGAACAGGCGCAAGGCAGAACCGGTTATTGCATCGGATGTACTCATTTCCAAGGACCTCATGGGAGATGCCGAACAGTGTATACCGATCGGTTGACTTGCAGGTATACCGATCGGTATCCTTTGGTGACTTCACCCTCCCTGCGAGCACCTCCATGCCAACACATCGCCTGCTCAAATCGGGTGCGCCAGCCGCACCTTCACTGCGTTTTACCCTGACGTCGTTTATCGGCGTGGTTATCGCCATCGGTGCCACAGGCTGGCTTAACGCTATCTCAGGCACCCCCTGGCTGATGGCGTCACTGGGAGCCAGTTGCGTGCTGGCTTTCGGCTTGCCGGACTCGCCACTGGCTCAGCCACGCAGCATTATCGGCGGGCATTTCATCTCGACGCTGATCGGGCTGATCATTCTCAACACCCTAGGCAATTCATGGTGGGCATGTGCGCTAGCCGTAGGCCTGGCACTGGTGGCCATGCAGCAAACCCGAACCGTGCATGCCCCAGCAGGTGCAAATCCCATAGTGGTACTAACCGCAGGTGCGCCGCTGTCATTTTTGGTTACACCGGTACTGGCCGGCTCCATCGTGATTGTGATGGTGGCCTGGTGCCTGAATAACGCCCGTAATAAAGGCAGTTATCCCAAGTACTGGCTATAGAACTCACCTGTCCCGTTACCGCTAATTACCCTTTGCCATACCAAAGTAAATGATAAACATTCTCCTTGCTGATACGATTCAGCTCTGTCGAATAGTCTGAGACGCCCGTAATAGACGTTTCAACCGGCGCACTGAAAAGAGAGGCAACAAGAACCTCGCCCACTTCATTGTTCGGTTATCGGCAGCGAATTCAGTTATCTGCCGTCATTGGTGTGGAGTGTTACGGATGTTGCAAAGGAAGCGTGGTTTTAAACGGGCAGGCATTATGCCCCTCGGGGTATGTACCAGTCTGGTGATTAGCTGTACGGCGCTGGCGGGCGAAAACGCCCCCATGCAACTGCCAAGTATTCAGGTCGACGGTGTGCAATCTACCGTAGACGATACGGACTACCGTGCGGGCTATAGCTCGACTGCAGACAAGACTGAAACACCCTATCTGCAGCAGTCACAAACAGTCGATACGGTGACCCGTCAGCAGCTCAAGGATCAAGCACCACAAACCCTCGAGGACGTGATTAAATTTATGCCCGGAGTGGTCGTCAGTAACAACTTTGGTGGCACACAGGACAGTTTTATCAAGCGCGGCTTCGGCAACTCTGATGATGGCGGCGTTTTGCGCGATGGTGTGCGCATGCCCATCGGACGTAATTTTCAACGTGTCACCACCGAGCGTGTGGAGATGCTCAAAGGCCCCGCCTCATTGCTGTACGGGATGCAGGAGCCAGGTGGGGTAATCAACGTAATCACCAAAAAGCCGCAATACCAATGGAGCAGTTCGCTGGGCGGCACCCGGAGTGATCAGGGCGGTGGCGATGGCTGGTTCGACATCACCGGCCCGCTGGCTGACAGCGGTTTTGCGTTTCGTTTGATCGGGCAAAACCGCGATGAGGATTACTGGCGCAACTTTGGCCAGAACACGTCAAAACTGGTCGCTCCCTCACTGGCCTACGAGTCTGACGACCTGTCGTTTCTCGCCGCCTATGAATACAACGATTACAGCAACACGCTGGACCGCGGCGCGTTGTTTTACAACGGCCACCATGTGGGCAGCCGCGACAAGCGCCTGGACGAAAAGTGGACCCGCGCCGAAGGCCAGCGCCAGTCGTTCAACACCACCACCGAATACCGCCTCGACCCGAGTTCGCGGGTGCGCCTGACCACGGGCTGGGTGTATGACCATTACAACGATTACCAGGCCGACCCCAGTGAGTATCGCCCCGCAACTGGCGAGCTGACGCGACGTTTTCGACGCAATGTGGGTGCCAATCGGGAAAACGCTTACCTGTCCCTCGACTGGATTGGCAACAAGACCTGGTACGGAATCGATCATGATCTGGTCACCGGCGCCGACTATGAAACCCGCCGCGAAGCCAACGGGGACTTCCTGCAAAGCCGCAACGTTGGCGGCTTCTACCCGGCCAACCCGCAATATGGCTTGCTCCCGCCCGTGGGTACGGTCAACCCGTCAAACACCAACGGCAAAAGCCATATCAAGGGTCAGTCGCTGTACGTCAAAGACAATATCCATCTGGGCGAAAAATGGATTCTGGCACCGGGACTGCGCTACCAGCACTACTCGATAGATTCGGGCGCGGGTCTGGACTTCAAGCAAACCACCGATGAGGGCGAGTCCAAGCTCCTGCCTTTTTTAGGGCTGGTGTATCAGATGCGTGACGATCTCTCGCTGTATGCCAACTACAGCCAGTCGTTCGCGCCCAACGAGATGGAAAACGGCACCACTTTCGAAGGCACCTACAAGTCAGAGACCGGCCGCCAGTACGAAGTGGGAATGAAGTATGACAACGGCGACTGGACGAGTCAGTTGGCGCTGTACGACATCCTGAAAAACAACGTGCAGCAGAACACCGGTGAACTCGACGAGTTCGGCAACATGGTGCAACGTTTGGCGGGTGAAGTGCAGTCACGCGGCCTGGAATGGAGCATGACCGGACGCCTGAGTGCGCAATGGAGTGTGATCGCCAACTACGCCTACACCGATGCCCGAATCAAGAAAGACACTGAGCAAACCGAAGGCAATCGCCTGTTCAACGTGGCGCGTCATGTGGGCGGTGCTTACCTCACCTACGAAGTCCCGGCCGACATTTTTGCAGGTCGCTTGCGTCTTGGTTCCGGCGCCCGTTATGTGGGCAAGCGCGCAGGGGATATCAGCAACTCCTTCGAGCTTCCTGACTACACCACGGTGGACGCTTTCGCATCTTGGAAGACCAGCCATCTGCTGGGCAAGGAAACCTCGCTGCAACTCAATGCCAGCAACCTGACCGACCGCAGCTATTTTGTGGCTTCGGGTGGCACTACCCGACGAGTAAGTTGGGGCGAAGGAAGGACGCTGCGATTGACGGGGGAAGTCAACTTCTAGTGTAACGGGCAGGCGCCAGACAACTGGACATGGCGCCTGCTTGATACACCCTCAAACTGAGCATGATATTCATAATAAAAAGAACAGTTTTTGTGCGGCGTGACGAAATAGTTTGAATGAAAAGCCCTACATCCAACCCCGGTTTATGACTGAGTTGGCAAAAATACATTTATAACAAAGACAAATACAATCCTTTGACTATACTCGGCCTCTTTATTACATGGCCTTTTGCTATGCTCAATTCAATTCAATTCAACTCTTAAGAGCCTTGGCTGCATGGCTCGTAGTGTTTCATCACTACATTCAAGTTGTGCATGGCAATAACCTGAGCGGCCCGCTCTCTAAAGCGCTTCATATGTATGGCGCTATTGGTGTCGATTTATTTTTTATCATCAGCGGCTTTGTTATTTATCTCTCAGTGGCGGGCAAGAATGTCACACCGGGTGTTTTTGCGGTTCATCGCTTGGCCAGGGTTGTGCCGGCGTATTGGATTTTCACCTTTATTTCGGCGGTTATTTTGCTCAATGCACCAACTTTCTTGCCACTCACGGCATTCGACCCGACGTTCCTTCTGCAGAGTCTGCTATTTATACCGGCTCAAAACCCCTCAGGCATTGGTCCGTATCCCCTGTTGACGGTGGGTTGGACGCTGAACTATGAAATGGCATTTTATAGCGTTTTCTTGCTGAGCTTTTATTTTCCGAAAAAACTCCAACTGCTGATGGTAGCGATTGGGCTTTTTCTACTTTGCAAGTTTATCTCCCGTCTAGGAGGTGATCTTGCCTTCTATGGCAACAAAATCATCTATGAATTTTTATTCGGAATACTGATTGCCATCGCCTATAAAAAAGGTTGGGTACAGAAAACACCCTCGTTAGTCGCTGTCGCTGTAATCCTTGTTGCTATCGGGATGATTATCTTTTACGGGCAAGTCTCCCATAACCCTCTAAAGTCAGGCCTTCCTTGCGCAATGATTCTCTTTGCGGCCGTATCTCTTGAGCGCTTCAGTCCTGGTTCGGGGTTAATTAGCCGCCTTGGCGACTGGTCATACTCAACTTATCTGTGCCATGTGCTGGTTATGTGCTCAATGATGAAAATTCAGGAGCTCTTGAATTTTCACGATGCAGTAACATTTGCCTTGACCATCGCAGGTATTCTTGTTGTGTCCTACTCAAGTTTCAGATGGATTGAAAAACCCATTTCCACTCTGGTGAAAAAGAACTCCAAAAGTTACACGGCAACACTGCCTACTGCCTAAAATGCGCTCTGCCACTACTGACGCCATGACTACTGAAACTCAGTGGTCATGGCGCCTGACGCCTCGCCGAATTACGGCCGAGCCGCAGTCACTTCGATCTCAACCAGATAATTCGGGTTGGCCAGGCCGGCCACCTGGAATGCCGAGCGAGTTGGCAGCTTAGGCTGGTCCTTGGTGCCAAAGAACTGGGTGTAGCCTTTCATAAAGCCTGTAAAGTCCATCTTGCCCGTCTCTGGCGTGCCCACCAGATAGACCTGCATTTTGATTACATCACCCATGGTCAGGCCCAGGCTTTTTAATGTGGCCTCGATATTTTTCAGCACGTTGACCGTCTGCACTTCGGTATTGCCATAGGCCGCGAGAGTCTTGGGGTCTGCCTTGCTATCCGCGACGGGAGGTACAACACCACTGAGGTTGACCAGGGTGACACCCGGCGGAATTTCGACGGCCAGGGAGATCGGGAAGTCCGAGTTCGGCAACTTGTGGCGTATCACTTCAGCCGCATTTACCTGCGAAGCCATCAAGCCAGCCAACAGGGAGGTCAGGAGAAAAGCGGGGATGATTTTTTTAGACATCTTTTTATTCCTTTAGGGATGTGAACAAAGCGCGCCGTCCATGTTTGTGTCAGCGCTGGGTGACCGCCCGAACATCTTCGACCGTCACGCTATCGGCATATTGGTTACCAAAGTGGGTACGTACATAGTTGACCACCGATGCAATCTGCTGATCATCCATGTACTTTTTAAAGCCCGGCATGCCGCCCTGCCCCGATGACACCATGTACACCGGGTAGACCTTGGCCCCCAGTTTCTGGTTGGTCGCCAGGGCCGGATACGCACCTGCACCGTGAGAGCCCTGGCCCTCAGCCATATGGCAGCCCTGACAGACCTGATTGAACAGGGCCTCGCCACTGGGTTGATCGAACTTGCCGGAGGTGGAAAGCATTGGCGTCTCTTCTGCAAGCACTGAGGTACTGGCCAGCAGACTCAACAGAGTGGCTATCGTGAAAGTTGTTCGCATGGCTAACTCCGGAGTCAGGCAGCTTTCGCGCTGGCGATGATATGGGTGTGCAGACGTTTGATCGCATCCTGTGACGACAGAATTGCACCCTCCATCCAGGCCGGGATATAGGACGCATGCTCACCGGCAAGGACGATCCGACCGTCAATCTGGCACAGATTTTTGTAATGCTGCTGACGGGTCTCGGGGGTCCATAGCCCGTAGCAACCGTTAGTCCAGGGCACCCGATGCCAACCGACAGCAATCCCGTTCTCGAACTCGCTCGGGTATTGCGGGTGAATCTGCGCGCCGTATTCAACAGCCTTCTGCACACGCATTTTCGGGCTCATAGCGGTGAATTCGTATGCGTTCGGGCCCCAGATGTAGGCACCGAGCAGAACACCTTTGCCCTGTTTTCCGTAGTCAGTGCTCGGGTAGCTGATTTTACTGATCGGCGTATCGGTGTAGCTGATACCGCCGTAGATATGCTCGTCCTGCTCCCAGAAACGGCGCTTGAATTGCAGCCCGATTTTTACCGAAGACTCGTAAGGCACCGCACGAATCGCGCTCATCATCGGTGCACTCACATCGATCGGCAGTTGCCCGAGAATCGACAACGGCAAGGTACAAACGCACCAGTGCGCCTGCTCCTGCTGCAGCCCGCCACTACCATCGCTGTTCTGGTAAGTGACGGTCACGCCGGTATCGTTTTGCTGGATGCGCGTGACCTTGGCGTTGTAGTGAATCAGGTCATTGACCTGCTTCTGGAAGGCCTGGGCGATCATGTCCATGCCGCCAACCGGTTGAAAAATGCTGCTTTGGTATTCGTACTCCTGGCCACTGGCGATGCTTTGCCACAGGTTGGAATCGAGCAGCGCCTTGCAGTCCATCGGTTCGGACGGCACGGCCTCGGGCATCAGGCCACCCCCATCGTCGATGGCAAAGCCACGACGCAGGCTGGTTTCCAGGGATTTTTTATAACTGTTGCCGGCGTCCAGCGCGCCCCATTTGCGCATCACTTCCAGCAAGCGCTCGCGGTCCTCCTGGGTCAGCGCCTGGTCCAGGCCGTGCTGATTGACTGCCTTGCTCAGCAGCTCGGCAACATGCCCCTGAAAGTCAGCCTGCACTTCGCGATAACGCTGTGGCTTGCCGCCAAATGCTTTGGTGGAATGGACCATTGCGTTGTAATTGACCTGAACAAAAGGCTCCAGCGCGACACCGAATTTGTGGCAGTAATCGAGCACCGCATGGTGGTGGTACGGAATCCGCCATGGGCCGGGATTGAGGTAAAGTCCCTTGTCAAATTCGCAATGTTGGGTCGCGCCGCCCAACTCGGTGAAACGGTCCCCACCGCGCAGTGTCCAGCAGCGCCCGCCCGGTCTGGCATTGAACTCCAGTACTTTGACCTGATAGCCCGCCTTTCGCAGTTCGTAGGCCGCGGTCATGCCTGCCAGCCCCGCTCCCAGGATCAACACTCGCGTGCCCTTGGGTGCACCGCTTAATGCAAAGTTGCGATCATGGTTGGATTCAGCGGCAAAACTTAAAGCAGTCATTGCCTGATACATCGCAGCAGCGCCCGCTGTCACTCCAATCCAGTTCAATACTGTACGACGGCTCACAACCATTGATTTCTCTTGCATGACCAATCCTTTGAATCGAAGGGAAATACGCAGGCAATAACTGACGAACAACCCGGCTAATGGCATCGCCCGACCACAGTAATGTCTGCGCCCGGTGATCCCCTAGAGCAAGCGGTATGCCATAAATTGAGAAACGCAGGAAAAGTGGCAGTTCTGAAATGCCAGGCAGCCAAATGCTTCGACATAGGTCGGCCAAGTCTATTTTTGGTGCAAGACAGGTGCGCCAGTATTGGGCAGGTCATTAGACCGTGTGCTTCATGGGCGCATTGCTACAAAGGGATGATCAGGCCGAAGGGCTACTCTTCCCCCTCGGCTGAATATCGAAGCTTGCAGGAAAGTGACTGTGATAAAAGCATGCACTTGTCCGCTCGGGGTGTTTGGGGTTTATGGGAAAGTGCTTAGCCATGCCAATAGAACATGGTCTTGGCGAGGATCACGATCAACACCATATGCCCCAGAATGCTGCGACGAATCCAGCTCGCCCGGGCGCAGGTCAGCCGTGCGCTTTTGAGCCAATACGCCAACAACAAATAATGACCAATGATACTCAGGGCCAACAGGATCTTCAGACTCAGCAAGGTGCCAAAACTGCTGGCCAGCGGCTGATTCAAGGCCCCCCGGTACTGCCACGCCAGGCTTATGCCAGCGCCATACAGCAGCAATACCACGCCATGCAGCACCTTGCGCGAGCGTACTGCAATCGCCCGATCCGCCGTCAACTGTGGGGCATCCGGCAACTGCTGGCGAGCGTGATGCCAGATAACCACTTCGAAAAATAACGTGCCGATGAAGGCGATTGCCGCGAGCAAGTGAATCACCAGCAAAAAGGGATACATCACTGACCAACTCCTACGAGTTACGGGCCTAACCTGGATGACCGTCAACCCGGGAGCGCAGCAGCATCGGCCCGTAACGCCAGGCATATAGCGCAAACGCCAGCGTCCAGCACAGACCCGCCAGCCACAACGCCGCCAAGGGAAAAAAGACAACTAGCCCGACCCGACTGAGACACGCCAGATTGAGCAAAATGAACGCCAGGGTCATGCCCGATGGCGGCTCCAGCGGACGACCGGTATGCCCAAGGGTGACCCGCGCAATCATCGCCAGTACCAGTCCGCCCATGGCACCGATGGTCAAGCTATGCACCGCCAGGCTCGGGTTGATCGATACACCGAAATGCCACAGCGCCATGCCCAGGCACGCCACCGCCAACCAGCCATACGCCAGGTGCAACGACCACAACAACGGCACGCGCCAGAGTGCCCGATCATGCCAACGGACCAGGCGCAGCAGATGCCCCACTGCCAATACCGCGAACAGTAAACCAACCCGGACATCGGGGTTGAGCGCAGGTCCCGCCGCATACAGCAACGCAACCAACACTGAACCGAGCAACAACGACCAATCCAGCCACGCCCAGGGGGCAACGCCCTCGATCCGGCCGAGGCCGCGCTGGGTGAAGAATGGAATGACTCGCCCGCCGATCAAACCCATCATCGCCGCCACCAGCCAGATACCGGCCAGTACGCCCTGGCGCTGCCAGCCTTCGTGCCCTTGGACCAGGCCCCGGAGGGACAGCCCGTCGGCCGCGGCCAACAGCAACAACACCAGCACAATCGGGTAGTTACGTTTCTGCCGCACCTGCCACAGGGTCATGCCCATCAACACCGCTAGCGCCAGCGGGAACCCTAACTCCAGCACCACGAGCAACGGCCAGGGCGCATTGGCCAGCCAGGCCAGCCGCGCGCACAGCCACAGCAGCGCCAGCGCCGCCAGAGGTGTTGCACTGATGCCTGGGCGACCGGTCCAGGTCTGCACCGCTGTCAGCAGAAAGCCCGCGATGATCGCCAACCCGAACCCGAACAGCAGCTCATGTCGATGCCAGCCCAACCAGCCGCCTGCAGGGGTCCAGTGGCTAATCAAACCGCTGAAAGCAGCCAGCCATAGCGGTATGACCAACACCGCCAACAGGCAACCACCGAGGAAAAACGGCCTGAAGGCCAACCGTAGCAGCGGTGTAATCGCCATCGCTTTACGGCGCTCAAGCACTTGCATAACACCACTCCTCTAACGTGTTGCCGGCGCGCAAGCGTCGAAGTAATTCCGGGCTCCATCATCGGGTATTGGCGATCAATCACCGTTGTCGCAGATCAAAGGTCGATCTCACGGTGGGGCACACCGTGATCGCAGCGGAGCTTGAGCTCGCGGGCAAGCCAGCTCACCAGGTCAGGTAAAACATGCCCTTGGCCAGTAGTACGATGCCAATCATGTGGCAAAACAGGCTGCCGTGGATGAAATGCAGGTATCGAGCATTCATCCGGCCACTTTTGAACAGGTACATGGCGACCATAAAGTGCAGCAGTACGCTGACGGCAAGCACGATTTTCAGCATCAGCAAGGTGCCGAACGATGAGGCCAGGGGTGTGGCCAAAACCGGCACATAACGCAGCCAGACCATCCCTGACCCGGCACCGAACAGCACCAGCAACACCCATGGAATCAAGATGCGGGCGCGTTGACCGATGCCCTGCTCGACCAGCAGCATGACCTTGGCGGGCAGCTGTTTGCGGATACTTCCCAGGAACAGGACTTCAAAGAAAACCGTGCCGATAAAAATCAGCGCAGCAAACAGATGCAAGGTCAGAAATAGCGGATAGAGCATGGGACTCTGGCTCTCATTTCAGCTGAAAACGATTCGCTCACCGCGATTAAAAACCGTCAATCCCGTCGTTGCGCGGCCTCGCGATCACTATTGCGGGCCTCGACCCAATGGGACCCTCGGCCACCAGCTGGGTTTTCCAGAATGGCGCGCGGGGTTTCAAGCAATGCATAAGCCTTGCCCTTCCACCTGTCGATTACAGAGCACAATACAGAGCAGGCCGAGCCATGCGGTTGACGTCAATCAAGGAATCCAGACAAGGAGATTGCTGCAACCGGTGCGATTGATCCGGTAGCGCAGCCTTTTCAGCTATCTGCTTTTTGCAATGCGCAAAGAAAAATCTCGGGCAGGATGCATGATTATATTTGGCTACTATTTTTATAACGTATTGAAAATACTATGATTTTTAAATTTCGTTTTTGGCACAGCAATTGCGAAATCCATCACGACAATTGAACCGCCAAGACAGAGCGGGAACCATCCATCCGTGATAGTGAGGCAAAAATGAACGCCATTGACATTCTGCTGGCCGACCACGAAAAAGTTAAATCGATCCTTGCCCAGCTCAGCGCCACAACAGATAAAGCGTTGAAAAAACGCACCGAGCTACTGCACAAGCTTGAGCTGGAAATCAGCGTACACACACAACTTGAAGAGAAAATTCTCTATCCGGCATTTAAAAAAGCGGGCGGTAAAGAACAAGAAGAAATGTATTACGAGGCAAAGGAAGAGCACCGTACTGTCGACTCACTGGTTCTTCCTGATCTCAAGAACACTGACCCGTCCACTCCGGAATTTGCCGGGAGGTGCAAAGTAGTGAAAGAGCTACTTGAGCACCATATCGAGGAGGAAGAAACGGAGATGTTCCCACAAGCGAAAAAGCTGCTTGGAAAAGCCGAACTGGATGAGCTGGGTGAACAAATGCTGGCGATGAAAACGGCCCTGAAAAAAACTCTTGGCACGTCAAAACGCGCTGCCTGATGCACTTGGGTGGCTCTGCCTGATTACTGGAGTTGGTAGCCAGTTCAAATAGAGTATTTGCCACCCAAACTACATTTCAATCGGGTTGGCGGTCATGGGATTGATGAGCTGACGAGCGCTCAGATTCTTCAACCGTCACAGCCCCTGCGCCAGGCTTCAGGTTTTTGAAAAGCCCCCTCCTCTGCTATGGTGGCGGCCATCCAAACGCAATGGAAGTGTTAAGAATGGACTCATGGAAAGCTGTAGGGGTCGCCTTTCTGATGACTATAAGCACCCAAACCGTGGCCGCTGAAAATAACAACCCGTTCCAGGCAGCACTCATGATTACCACTGCGATTCCCTTCTTGATAGTCGCAGGCACTACAGGCCTGACCTCCAGCATTCCACAGATGTTCAAATCATCCAAAGCCGATGCCCTTGCGTTCATTGGTTCTGACGGCGAAATTCGTGGGGCGCAGTTTGAACAGGCATCTCGCTATTATCGCGAGACTTACCCTGCGCCGCTGATGTCCGACCAGCAATTGGCGCAAGCGATCGCAGCAGCTTTTTGAGTGCCCCTTTCAGTGTAAAACGCTTATTAAAACGATGGACTGGGGGGCTCACGATGCTCGCATTCACGGCTCAGCGCAGTGCTGTCGTGTGCCCCCTCACGGATGCGACGCACGTTATTGTTGAGTACCTTGTAAAAAAAATGGTGGTAAAGCCAACCCTTCAAACCGGTCAAGTTAGTCTTGTGCTCGGTATAGAACTCGTCCGGTGAGGCATACAACCCCAGTTCCCGGGCAATGCCTTCGCGCTGGATGAAGGTATCCCGACCGGTCCATTGCACTGCGGGCTTGGCCAAACAAGGCGTTGCTACGGCATAGCCAAGAAAAGCGTGCGTGCAGTTACTAAATCTGTTCTGCACTGCACGCAGGTATTGCTCGTCCAAAATCACCCCTTCAAGCACTACCCAGCGTTCGTGCAGGCTGACCTCGACCCAGGTATGAAGGATTTCCTTCGGTGACATGAAGTAGACAAAGGGGGTCATTGCACCTTTCTGCAGGCGTTTGTCGATGGTGAAACCGCGCAGTCGGCAAGGAATGCCCAGCGCACGCAGCAATCCCATCAACAGTGTCGATTTGGTGTTGCAGTGGCCTAGGCCTTCTTCAAGGATGGCGGACGCTGGTAAGTTATCGGCGCCAGCGTTATAGCCGAAAAGAATCTCGTCGCGACAGAATTCGTAGACAGCTCTAGCAGCCTGCTCATGCGGCAATTGACGCCAGCCGCGTACGTCGATGAGCTGAGTAATGCTGGGGGCGTCGAAGTCGAGTATTGAAGTACGTCCTAGATAGTCCTGATCCTGCTGCTTGCTCATAGCCAAATCCTCCGTGGTTTTGTGCAGCCTGAACCCTCTAGTTACTTCAATGTCAAGACTCCGCCCTCCAGCCACTCCAAATGAGCTTGTCATCTGTAATAGATTAACAGTGCCGTAGTGATGCAGTAGCAGGTGAGCAGGAACGTCGCTCAACAAACTATGTTGGGCGGACGGTTAGAGTGCTGAGCACGGTTCCATTTGTGCACTCCTCTGGCGCCCTGCAACGCGTGACCGTGAATAAACAAAGCCGCTTACAAGACAATCGCTTACATCCGATAATCTTGCAGCGGCCGTGCTGACTCTCACTCTGTGCGCGAGTGTTTCTGGATCATGTCAGGCTGCGTTTAAGCTCGGCAATATGCTCCGGGCCGATCCCACAGCATCCGCCAATCATACTGGCTCCTCTTTGTTGCCAATCCTTGGCCCACTGCAGGTAACCCAAAGGATCTAGGTCTTCACGCAGTTCATCCAGGCCGTCATTGGCCGTCGCCTCTTTCGGTTGCGGCGGGAAGGCATTGGCGTAGACACCAATCGCGATATCAGCGCCCAAACGCTTGATAATCGATTGCGCCACATCCACTGCAGCACCGATCACCTCCGGCTGGCTACAGTTGAACAACAGCGCAGCCACGCCCATTTTTGCGCCAACTTCGATTGCCTCAGCCACGGTCTCACCGGACCGCAAGCGAGGCACACCGTCGACGTCTTCATCTTGAAGCGTGAAGGATACCCAGAACGGTTTACCGTCAGATGGCAAATGAGCATGGATCGCCTGCACTTCGGCAAGCGAACTTTGAGTCTCTGCCAACCACAGATCCACGTGCGCTCCCAAGCCTTGAAGCAGAGGCGTAAGAACCTCTGCCACGCGCTCCGGCTGGAACAGGTCAGGCCGATAGGAGCCGAACAACGGCGGAAGAGAACCCGCTACCTTGACCGGGTGGGCGCTTGCGTCAGCAGCTGTGCGTGCCAGTTGACCTGCGATCGAGGCCAGTTTTAATCCCTCGTTAGCAAATCGCTCTTCCCCAATATGAAAGGGAACAACTGCATAACTGTTGCTGGTAATAACTTGAGCACCGGATTCGATAAACGCTGCATGCACGGCAACTACCACTTGCGGCGCTTCGCTCAATGCAAGAGCCGACCACTCGGGTTGCCTGAAAGGTGCGCCACAACGTTGCAACTCCCGCCCCATACCACCATCAAGAATAACCATTGATCGTTCCTTCATGTCACTTCTCTAAGTTTGAGACGTGTAGCTGATTAATAAGTGCAAGCGCCAAAAAATGATCCAACATCCAGAGCGCGTCACCTTTTGAATATCCATTCACCGCAGTCACTGGCTTGCTGGTGAAGGGATCGGCTTACCGCTGATTTACGAACCCTTTGCCGTAATGGCGCTCGAGGCGGTTCTGGAGCAACTCCAGACCAATCGACATCAGCCAATAGATAACCGCTGCGGTCGTGAGCATTTCGATATAGCGATAAGACGAACGCCCATACGACTGCGCCAGGAACATCACTTCCCAGACGCCCATGACCGAAATCAGGGAGGAGTCCTTGAGCATTGAAATGAACTGACTGGTTGTCGGCGGAATAATCGTGCGCATCGCCTGGGGCAGGATGATGTGCAGAAAAGTCGCTGTCGGCGAAAGCCCCAAAGCCATCGCAGCTTCACGCTGACCGGGGGCTACCGCCATGATCCCGGCGCGGAAAATCTCGCTGAGGTAAGCGCCGTAATTCAGCGACAAGGCAATGATGCCCGCGCTGATTGCACCTGGGACAACACCGATCTGGGGCAGGCCCAGGTAGATCAGCAGGATCTGGATCAGCAACGGAGTGCCGCGAAAAAAAGACGCGTAGAAGCTCGCGATCCCAAAGGCCACGGCACTGCGCGACAGACGTGCGAGCGCGGTCACAAAACCGAGCAGCAATGACAACCAGATTGAGCAGAAACACAGAAATAACGTCAGCGCTGCGCCTTGCAAGAAACCGTTGGGGCCCAGATGCCAGCCCACCAGGTTCGGCAATTTATCCAGAATGATCGATAACTTCAGGTCGAAGCTCATGAAAAACATGACGCACAAACCGAGTAAAACTGCCCACGTGAGATAGAGCCGAGTGCGAAAACCGAACCGTAGGCTCAAATTACGCGGCTCGGTCTTGGCAATTAAATTCGTCTTGGCGGGGTGTGGATTGTGGGCTGTCATTGGCTGATATCGGCACCGATCCACTTCTGCGAAATCTTGCTCAGTGTGCCGTCGGCTTTAAGTTGAGTAATGGCTTCAGTCACCTTGGCGCTCCACTGCGGGTCGCCCTTTTCAATCGCTACCACATTGGGCTCTGCATACAACGTGTCGCCGGTAATCTTGAAGCGGGGATCCTGGGCAATGCGTTCACGGGCCGTGATGAGATTGGTGACCATGGCATCCAGACGCACTCCACTGCCCAATGCCAGGTCCTGGAACGCCACGGTTTCATTGTCGTAGGGGGCAATCTGCACGGTATCGAACGGATATTTCAAAGGCTTGTCTTCTGCGCCCTCAATCACCAGGTCCTTGTTCAAATAAGCTTCATAGGTCGATGCGCTGATCACACCGACTTTCTTCCCTGATAAATCCTTGCCTTCGACGATAGCGTTGTCTTTGGCGTTGACCACGATGACCGCTGGCGACTGGTAATACTCGACCGGGAAATCGAACACCTCAGCACGCGCCTTGCTTGGGGTCATTGAGCAGACGCAGATGTCATAACGCCCACTCCAGCGGCCAGCAGCAATCACATCCCAGGACGGTGTTTCCAGCTTGAGCTTTACCCCTAGTCGTTGCGCTACGGCCTTGGCGACATCAACGTCAAACCCGTCCAGTTGGTTCTGATCGTTGAGAAATGAAAATGGCGGATAGCTCTCCATCAGAACCCCTGTCATCTCCCCTTTTTTAGTCACACGATCCAGGGTGGGCCCAGCAAAAGCGGTGGCACAGGTTGCGAGCAAAGCCAGGCCAAAGGGTAAGAGCGCTATTGTTTTCAAAGACCAATACTCCAATCATTTCAAAGTCATACGAATAGATTAAAACGTACTATAAATCCTATTTGTACTGATTTAATGGAATAACACCCTAGCTTTGAGCTATATCGAACAGTTGCTCCCGACATGCCCGCATGTGCCGGGCCACCCCGCGTGCGATCCGAAGCGAGTTGAGATGCCCTCTCCCGTAAGGCAAAATCAGGCGACCTCATTACCCGAGAACAGGAGTTTACGGATGCCATTTCCATTGACGGAACATAATGCCTTGCTAGCCTTGAAGGGCGTCGGACCGACCGTTATCGCTCGCCTTGAGCAGATGGGCATTGACTCGCTCGCGGTGCTCAGCGAAGCCAACACCACTGACATCCTGGCTCAGGCATCGGCAGCAGTGGGATCGACTTGCTGGAAAAACAGCCCCCAAGCCAGAGCGGCGATTAACGCAGCCATTCAGTTTGCAAAGGACTCTCGGTCGAGCACATCAGGTGCGTAAAGCTGATCGATTGTTTCAGTTGGTAAATCTGATTCGTGTTCATCAGCCAATCTCTGCTGAACGGCTGGCTAGTCGAATTGGTGTTTCCGTTCGCTCAATCTATCGATACATCGACGACCTTTCTTTCAGTGGGATCCCAATCTATGGCACCGCAGGAGTGGGATATGCCTTGGATGCCGATTTTGAGATGCCACCTTTAACGTTGAACAGACTCGAACTGGATGCGTTGATGCTAGGGATGGAAATGCTCTCAGCTTGCGCCGATAACGATCTAAGCGCTGCAGCACGCATGTTGTTGAGCAAAATCTCGGCGTCCAGTGCCCTTCACACGGTTGATCCCTGCGCTGCAAAAATCAGGGCACTCGGAACAACGTCTTCTTCGACACGTGCCCATCTGGCAACCCTGCGAAATGCCATCGAAAACACTCAGGCGCTGAAAATAACGTATACCCGCTTGGACGGTTCGGTTTCGCAGCGCCTCATATCCCCCCTTGGACTGTTCTATTGGGGAGGAAAGTGGACCGTTGGAAGCTGGTGTAGTACCAGAGCGGCATATCGTGATTTTCGGGTCGATCGCATAGCCTCCATTGCTATTACTCAACAACCATCTCCCAACAACCCGGCCCTTGATCTACAAGCGTATATGAAGCACCAGGCAAGCCAGTGGAAAGCGATCACCACTACTGACACAACGCTGTCAGTATGAGCCACTGATAATCAGGACTCCTCAACACACAGAAGGCCGTCCCTATGCAGCGCTCATCTCATGTACTCGAATTAGCCATTTTCAAGGTCAAACAAGAATGCATTGAACAAATACCAGTGCTCCGCGCAGGGCTTCGCGAAACGTTAAAGAGCTTTGCGGGTTTGCTCGAGTACCGAGCCTACTGCCCTACGAGCGACGACCGAATATTCGCGGACCTGGCAATGTGGGACAGCCTTGAGAACGCACAAAAAGTGGCAAAGGCGTTCAACGATGGAGATCCGAGATTCTCTGAGTATATGTACGCTATTGAAAATCTGACGTTCATGAGCCATCTAGCGCCAGAGGTGAGTTGATGACCTGGGATGGCATCGATGAGTAAGGCGAAACAGTAATGTTGATCATTCATCACCTGCACGGCCTTGGCCCAGGCGGCTCTTCACCATTTATAACTCCTGCGCAACACGACTTCGTGAAATCTGAAAACGTGTCGCGGAAACTTGAGTTGGCTTGGCTACGATAATCGATGCGGATCTGTCGCGACCATTAAACGGATCGAATATGGCTACGATTATTTTCACAGTGTGAAGACCAGCGCCCAGCTGCAGCACTTGCCTTACTCTGCAGGTCACAAAGCTTCTTGTAGGCTTCGTCGTCTGCAAGGTCGGGTGCGGTTTTCATGTAGTCGTCGACGGCCTTGACCTTATCTGCAAAATCGTCAGAAAGACGTTCGGCCTCCAAAAAATAGGCTTGCCTGTTCATTATTCTGCTCCTTGAGCCGACCCGGTGCCGGAGCAAAATAAATACTCCATCTAACAGTAAATTGCCACCAGTGTACTATCGCGCTCGGTCACGGAGAGCAGAATCAGGCCGTTCGAAACTCGACCGTGAGATGGCACCGGCTTAAGACGTTCACGAATGCTGTCGGCGTTCGCAGTGCCCTCACCAAGGACGCTGACGATAGCCGCATGGGCTTGCGGCCCAATCTGCCAGACGTGCAAGTCCGTAATGGTGGCATCCCCCGGAGTCTCAACCAGTTCACGAATTTCCTCGGCAACGTGCGCATCAGTCTGATCCAGCAGCACACCTGCGGTGGCCCCCATCAAGGTCCATGCCCACCGCGCAATAACGATGGCGCCGACGAACTCGACCTGGTCAATTTGGGTTTTGAAGGCGTTATTCCAGCCGATACTGGTCGACCTGCTTACCACCCCGCAATCTTGCTGAAGCTCTATATCTACGGCTATTTCAACCACATTCAGTCGAGCAGACGCCTTGAACGAGAAGCCCTCTGACGTTTTCACACACTCTGGGCCGGAAGCGGTCACTGGAATGCGCCTGGAAAACGAGTTGATTCAATGGGCATCAGAAATGACTGTGAGTGCAGATACGAAGGCTGATATCTTCCCCGCGCACTAAATCGGGTCCAATCGACGCTGATCCATCAAGGAGGATAAAAACAATGAAAATATCATTCATCGCTACGCTAGGAATCTTGTCGCTAATTCAAACACCACTGTCCTTCGCGGATAATGTTAATGGGAAAAATCTCTATTTACAGCGATGCTCCATGTGCCACGGATTAGATCTCAAAGCAACAGGGCCATTGGCTAATAAAAGCAATCCGGCTACACCTGATCTAACAACTTCTGCTTTCAAAAAACGATTAAATGATTATCCGGGCGTGATTGTATCATCGATAATACTTCGCCCAAATGGAGACTTGATTCCAAAAACGTTGCGAGAGAATGGTGTAAAGCTATCGCCGTACTCATGGGGGATTAAAGATCTACGCGATTTAAATCAATACATGAATGGAATGATTTCAAAAAATCGATGATTGTTGAGTTGAGAGGCAGGCACAGAAACCCAAGAGCCATGTGGGTGACCTCCAACTAATCAGGGCTGCAATCCACCTCACAAAACTTCAGGAGCGATATACGTCAAATGCGTGAGCGAAAGGCAGCACGATTACTAGTTATAAGCCCCTCTCGAGATGTCCTGCTTTTCAAGTTTCTCCATAAAGATGGAGCTTTAGCCGGTAAAAATTACTGGGCCACCCCTGGCGGTGGTCTTGAGGACGGAGAAACATTCCACGCCGCTGCAATACGTGAACTGCGTGAGGAGACCGGTATTCAAGTCAACACTGTTGTAGGGCCTGTGGCAGATCGGAGGTTTTCAATGCTCCTGCCCAGCGGCGAGACGGTATTCGCCGTTGAGCAGTATTTCGTTGTGCACGTGGACAGCCAGATTATCTCTAGCTCCGAATGGACCTTACACGAGACTCAGGTCATGGCAGATCATCACTGGTGGTCCGCTCTTGCGCTTAGATCTACTGGAGAAACGGTATGGCCAGAGGCGTTAGTGGAGATGCTGGTAGATGCAGCTGTCTTCACACCGGGGGCGTAACCGTCACCGCGAATCCATATGCGTTTTTACACACCCTGGGCCAGAAGCTGACGTGCAACAAGAATGTAAGAGGCTGCCTAACACCCCTGTTCATTACACTCACGTCAAATCACACTCTATGCATCAACCTCTCACATCCCTATCTGCAGAAGCGCTGACTATTTTCTGGGGAGCAATGCGATCATTTGATCAAAGGACGTAACCGAATATCTTCCCTCAAGCTTTTCTACAGCGGGCATTTTGGAAGGAAACCCAAATCGCACTCTGCCGGGAAGCACTTCGTCCATAGATGCGTACCAGGCTAGCAAAGCCTGTTGGAGGCGCACATGAAGTTCGAACTTGCTCCGTCGGCGGGTAGTGTCTGCTTTGGCTCGTTCTCGCGCGAGCATCGGATCTATGCGGCCAACAATGTAACAGTCAGCAAAACCAATACGCCCTTGTGCGATCGTTTCTCTTGTGGCTTCCAACTCTATTTGCCAGTCGTGTTCGCTCGCCTCGCCGATCTGCCAAAGACACCAAATGTAGTGGAGTTTGAGAGGGTCACTGTCACACATAGCCCACGAAGAAATATCTTCCATGGCCAGCGCCGTTTGCCAGCGATCCACGTTTCGCTCTGCCCAAAAACTTGCAGCTCCAAATGAATCCTTTATCCGATCCGGTTCGTTTTCAAAACGACCGTTTTCAGCAATAACATGCTGCCCTCCATGCTTGGCGCACCAGGTGGTTTTCCCGCTGGCACTGATCCCCTCAACAACCAAAATCATCGTTTGACTACTCCGTTAGTTGCGCATCCTTGTAGTCTCCAAACATCTGGATGCTTGGAGACTCTTGATCATCTGCACATTATGACTGGCAGGAGCTTTAGGCAGAAATCCAACGGGGCGCTAGCAAACGACAAACCGTGACCTACCAGGTAGGTTTTGCGCAGCTTCACCTCCCTACTTGCACAATGAAGTGGCTATCTGCTGGAAAACTGCGGCCTTGATGCTAAATAATTGGTTCTGAAACCAACATCTATTCTCAATGCTCAGGCTCCCAGCGACGGAACAGCACGCTGGCGTTAACTCCACCGAACCCAAAACCATTTGAAAGTGCATGAGTAATTAACATCTCTCGTTTAGTAGGACCGACCAGATTGAGCCCGTCGGCCAACTCATCGGGATGAGTCAGATTCAGTGTGGGTGGCGCGACCTGGTCTCGAAGTGCCAGAACGGTGAAGATCGCTTCAATACCTCCAGCCGCTCCCAGAAGATGCCCGGTGGCGGATTTGGTCGCGCTGATCGCCACGCTGGAGTCAGTCCCGAACAACGAGCGGATGGCTGCCAGCTCCCCCCTGTCACCGACCGGTGTGGAGGTGGCATGCGCATTGATATGCTGCACCTGGGCAGGGCTCACAGCAGCCTGGCGCAACGCCTGCTCCATGGCGCGTCGTGCACCACCGCCGTCCGCTGGGCCTGCCGTCAGGTGATAAGCATCGGCGCTGGTGCCATAGCCGACCAGCTCCGCCAGGGGCTTGGCACCGCGCGCAAGGGCGTGCTCCAGTGTCTCGATCACCAGCAACCCCGCACCTTCGGACATAACGAAGCCGTCGCGATCACGATCAAAAGGGCGTGAAGCCTGCTGCGGGTGCTCGGCAAAACCTGTAGACAGCGCGCGGGCCGCCGCAAAGCAGCCCAGTGTCACTCGGTCGATTGCAGCTTCGGTGCCCCCGCAGAGGGCGATGTCTGCCTCACCACTTCGGATGATTCGTGCCGCATCGCCGATGGCCTGCACCCCGGCCGCACAGGCGGTTACAGGAGCGCCGAGCGGCCCTTTGAAGCCGTAGTTGATGGATATGTGCCCTGCCGCCATGTTGGCTAGAAAAGACGGTGCAGTGAACGGCGACAATCGACGGGGGCCGCGTGTATCGGTGGTTCGTACAGCATCGGCAATCACGCCAAACCCCCCGACGCCCGATGCAATGATCATTGCCGTCCGTTCCTGCTCCACGGCCGTTGTGGGCTGCCAACCTGCCTGTTCCAGTGCTTCGTGGGCGGCCACCAGTGCAAACTCGATAAAGCGGTCCATCTTCTTGCGGTCCTTGGCCGAAATGATTCGCTCCGGATCGTAGCCTGCGATGGCATCCTCCTCCAGAGACGGCACCGGACCTCCTGCGGTAACGCCCGTACCCTCGGTGATATCGCCTGGCAAGTTACGGATGCCGGAACGGCCAGACAGCAACCTGCTCCAGACTTCTTCTGCTCCGCATCCCAGAGGCCCGACTATTCCGACGCCTGTCACTACGATTCGCTTTTGAGCTTCGAGATTAATCATTGAAACCTCTTTGTTTTTCAGTCGACGCTGGTAAAAAGCAGCGCGCTAATGCCTAGGATCAAACCTCTACGGCGAGAGGACGGTGGGCGTTTTGCCTGAAGCCTCAGGGCGGATCTTGAACCAGATGGAGTACATCGCTGGCAGGAACACCAAGGTGATGATAGTCCCCATGAACGTTCCCCCGATCAGTGTGTAGGCCAGCGTCCCCCAGAAAACAGAGTGCGTCAGGGGGATAAACGCCAGTATTGCCGCCAGCGCCGTCAGCAGTACCGGACGGGCTCGCTGTACCGTGGCCTCGACCACTGCGTGAAACGGATCCAGCCCTTGTTGCGTGTTGTGATGGATTTGCCCAATCAGAATCAGCGTATTGCGCATCAAAATGCCTGAAAGTGCGATCAGGCCGACCAGGGCATTGATGCCAAATGGCTGCTGGAAGATCAGCAGGGTCGGCACCACGCCAATCAACCCAAGTGGCGAGGTAAGGAACACCATGACCATCGCCGAAATCGACCGGACCTGCACAATGATGATCAGCAGCGTCAAGGCAATCATGATCGGGAAGAGTGGCAACATCGCCTTGCCCGCCTTGCCCGACTCCTCGATTGCCCCCGCCTGCTCGATCCGGTATCCGTCAGGCAACTGATCGATGACCGGCTGCAATGCCTTGATGATCACACTCGATACATCAGGTGGCTGCAGACCTTCGGCGATGTCACCTCGCACGGTGATGGTCGGCGTGCGATCACGACGCCGCAGGATCGGGTCCTCCATTCGCACATCGACTTTGCCTACCTGAGACAACGGTAGACGCTGGCCTGCAGCCCCCACCAGCGTAAAGCCTTCAATTTTTGCGGGATCGAGGCGGATATCACCCGCTGCCCGCCCGACCACCTGTACCGAACGTATGT
Organism: Pseudomonas fragi; assembly: GCF_025426255.1. Taxonomy (GTDB): domain Bacteria; phylum Pseudomonadota; class Gammaproteobacteria; order Pseudomonadales; family Pseudomonadaceae; genus Aquipseudomonas; species Aquipseudomonas kulmbachensis. The sequence goes on from NZ_CP104861.1 coordinate 3,218,246, forward strand.
CCTCGCGAACCGCGGTGATGGGCACTCCGCTCAGCAAAAATTGCAGTTGCTGCGCCACTGAACTGGACGTCAGCCCCACCGCCTCCAGGCGATCCTGATCGAGAGTGAAATGCAGCGTCGGGGTCAGCGGGCCCCAGTCTGTGTTGACGGTCCTCATCATCGGGCTCGACTGCAACACGTCCTGCACCTGCCCCGCTATCTCACGCAGTTTTGAGGGGGCAGGCCCCATGACCCGGTAGGCAACCGGAAATGGCGAGTACGGGCCAAACACCAGTTGAGTCACCCTGATACGCGCTTGCGGGGCGAGCCCCTCAGCGGCAGCCGCTCTGAGGCGGAACTTGAGGGCCTCGCGCTGCTCTTGGCTGTCGGTAAGCACTACAATCTTCGCGAACGACGGATCAGGGAGTTCCGGCGCCATCGCCAGATAAAAACGCGGCGCACCCTGGCCGATGTAGGACGTAACGATTTTTGCCTCATCCTGCTTTTGCAGCCAGGCCTCTATAGAGCTGGTAGTCGCGCGGGTCTGTTCAATGGCGGTTCCATACGGCATTTGCACTTCAATCAATACGTCGGGACGGTCCGAAGTTGGGAAAAACTGCTTTTTGACCACGCCCATACCCAGGACAGCCACGACAAAAGAAACGATAACAGCCCCGGCCACCAGCCATTTACGCGCGATAACATGCGTCAAAAGCTGGCGAAAACGATTGTAGTTAGGGGTGTTGTAGATTGCCCCGTGACCACCCTCGACCTTCTTGATATCCGGCAGCAGCTTTACCCCCAGGTACGGGGTAAAGACTACCGCGACCACCCAGGAGGCAATCAGGGCAATGCCTACGATCCAGAACATGTTGCTGGTGTACTCGCCCGCGGTTGATTGCGCGAAGCCGTTGGGCATAAAACCGATAGCCGTCACCAGCGTACCGGACAGCATCGGAGCGGCCGTATGACTCCAAGCATAGGCGCACGCTTTGATGCGATCGTAGCCCTCCTCCATCTTCACCACCATCATTTCAATGGCAATAATGGCGTCATCGACCAGCAGCCCAAGCGCCAGAATCAGCGAGCCTAGGGTAATACGGTCAAAGCTCTTGCCAGTGGCAGCCATCACCACAAACACCACGGCCAGCGTCAACGGAACAGCCGCTGCGACCACAAAGCCCACGCGCCAGCCCATGCTGAGGAAGCACACGAGCATGACCACGAGCAGCGCAACGAAGAACTTGATCATGAACTCGCCCACGGCCGAATCAATATTTACAGATTGGTCGGTGACCTTGGAGAGCGTCATGCCCAAGGGCATGCCTTGGTTGATCTTGAGCGTTTCGGCGTCCAGTGCCTTGCCGAGTTCAAGGCCATTCCAGCCCTCACGCATCACGATCCCCAACAACAGCGCGTCTTCACCATTGTTACGCACGAGAAAGGTTGCGGGGTCTTCATAACCGCGCTCGATGGTCGCCACGTCAGAGAGCTTGAGCGTACGCCCCTGAGCCGTAATGGGCGTGTCCCGAATTTTCTGTAACGTATCGAAGGCGCCCTCCAGCCTGAGGAAAACCTGCGGCCCTGCGGTATCGATCGAACCGGCAGGCGTGAGCACGTTCTGGCTATTGAGGGCAGCAAAGATATCCTGAGGAGACACGCCCAAGGTGGCCAGCCGATCATGGGCAAAGGAGACAAAGATACGTTCGGGTTGCTCCCCGATAATGTTGACCTTCTTCACCCCCGGCACATGTAAAAGGCGCTGGCGCAACAACTCAGCATCACGCACCAGCAACCGCTGCGGTTCGCCCTTGGCTTTGAGGGCGAAAAGAGCAAATGTCACATCCGAAAACTCGTCGTTGACCATTGGCCCGATGACACCTGATGGTAACTTTCGGGCTTCATCGTCGAGCTTTTTGCGCGCCTGATAGAACTCCTCCTGCACCTGCGCGGGTGGCGTGCTATCGAGCAGTGACAGCATCGTGAAGGCGAGACCAGGGCGGGTGTAGGTTTCCGTGCGGTCGTACCACTTCAATTCTTGCAGGCGTTTTTCCAGTGGCTCAGCTACCTGATCCTGCATTTCCTGCGCAGTTGCGCCCGGCCAGGCGGTAATGACCGTCATCTGCTTGACCGTAAACGGAGGATCTTCTGCGCGCCCCAGCTGGAAGAACGACAGAGTGCCTGCAACGGCGATCAGAAAGATCAGGAATACGGTGATTGAGCGCTCGCGAACGGCAAGCGCGGATAGATTAAAGCGCCCCTCGCTCATGGACGACTCCCCCCGGCGGTGGTGTCATCCAGTTGAGGCAACCTCACCTCGTCACCCTCGCGCAACAGATGTGCGCCCAGCGCCACGATCTGCTCGCCCACCTTTAGATCACCCGCGACGAGCGCAAAGTCGTCGCTCAAGCCCAAGACCTGAACAGGTCTCCAGACCACCTTCGCAGGTGTACCGGCGATCACCCACAGGCCAGTGCCTTTGCCAGGGTCATAAACGGCTGCGATCGGCACTTGCATCGTTTGCCCTTGCGCGGCGCCTTCAGCGATTCGAAGAGTAACGGTCGAACCTATTGGTGCATTGGCCAGCGCCCCCTCAAGCACATACCGCGCCTCAAAGGTGCGGGTCATACGGTCAGCCGAGTCGGACAGCAGCCTTAACTTCGCGGTAACAGCCCCCGTGATGTTGCCATAAAGCGTCGCTTGCGCAGTGGAGCCGGCTGCGGGGCGCAATGTCTCGGGCAGATGCACGATGGCTTCGCGCTGGCCGGCCCGCGCCAGACGAAGCACGGGCTGCCCGGGGCTGACAACCTGCCCGGGCTCGGCGAGGGTCTCCACCACAACGCCATCGGAATCGGCAGACAGCACCGCATAACCAGAGGCATTGCGGGCCACATCAGACTGCGCTTCAGCGGCGCTGAGTTGCGCCTTTGCAGAATCCGCTGCAGCTTTGATCTGGTCGTAAGCCGATGCAGAAATAGCGCCTGCGCCGACCAGATCACGATATCGAGCTTCATCATCTGCTGTCTGCTTGGCTCGAGCCCGAGCAGCCATGACCGACTCTTGTTGTGCACGCGCCTGCAAGCCCAGATCGATTGGGTCGAGGCGCATAAGTGGCTGACCACGTTTAACGGTCTGACCGGTGTCAACCAGACGCTCAAGTACCTTGCCTGATACCCGAAACCCCAGGTCGCCCTGGACACGGGCAGCCACTACACCCGTGAATGAACGTGAGGTGTCGGACGAAGCCTGAACAGCAACGGACCTCACCACAGGGGCCAACGTGCGCGGATCTTCAGCAGTGGATGAATCACCGCACGCTGTCAGGACGAGAGGCAACAAGAAAACGGCAAAGGGGAAAGGTCGAAGCCGGCGCATAGGTTCCCTTATTTATAGATATGACGAGTGACATATTCTCAGTCTAGTGACCATATGTGTCAACGGTCACGTTCGGCAGGACCTATGAGAATTAATGGTAACCGCCAATATTACTGAAGATCCCGGGATATCTCCCACTACCCTCGGGATGCGTTAATTGACAGATTGTGACCAATAAGTAATATGGTCACATATCATCCTCTGCTTAAGGAACCTCAATGCCTCCCCTTCGTCCAATTGCACTTTTGGTCAGCGCCGGCGTAATGGCAGGTTGCGCGGTCGGTCCGGATTACCATCGTCCAGACGCTCCGCTTTCGAATCGTTACGTGGGCCATGCTTGCCTCGAACAGTGCCCTGGAGCGACGCCGACTGATCTTGTCGCTTGGTGGGAAGGCTTTGGTGACCCCTTACTGACCGCGCTCATCTCCAAGGCTCTTGAGCAAAATCTGGACCTGGCGCAGGCGTCGGCGCGAGTCACGCAGGCGCGGGCCGGACTAGGCGCCGCCAATGCCGCCTTACTGCCCTCGGGGAATGTCAACGGCCAAGCCGCGCGCGCCTACCAATCACTCGAGACCCCACTGGGCCAGGTGCTCAATTCAACACCTGGCTATGATCGGTACGCAAACGCCTACGAGGTCAACCTCAATGCCAGCTGGGAGGCCGATGTCTTTGGCGGCCTGCGACGCGGACGCGAGGCCGCTCTGGCCGAGTACCAGGCGTCCCGGGCTGGCGTCGCGGCCACGCGACTGGCCATCGCTGCACAGACCGCGGACGCCTACATCACTGTCCGCGGATTGCAGGCCCGGCTGGACATTGCGAGTCGGCAAGTCAACACGCAGCAGGCGTTGCTAGAAAAAGTCCTGTTGCTCCACGCCAAGGGACTCAATGCTACCTATCAGGTTCATCAGACCGAGGGTGCGCTGTCACAGGTCCAGGCGACCGTGCCGGTCCTGCAGGCCGGGCTGGAGGCCGCCATGAATGCACTGGATGTCATGCTCGGCACGCCGCCAGGCACTCATCGCTCGCAACTTGCAACGGCGGCACACATTCCTGTCGCGCCTCAGTTGCAGACAATGGGAACGCCGGCCGATTTGCTGCGCCGCAGGCCAGACCTCATTGTGGCTGAGCGTCGTCTTGCAGCCGCAAACGCACGCATCGGGGAAGCTATTGCTGAGTACTACCCAAAGTTCTCCCTTGGTGCATTGCTGGGCAGTGCTACGTCGGTGTCCGCAGGCCATCTATTTACCGGTGGCGCCAGCCAATCGGCAGGCTTGCTGGGACTGCGCTGGAGGCTCTTCGACTTCGGTCGCATAAACGCACAAATCGACCAAGCCAAGGGGCAGGAAGCCGAAAATCTGGCCGCTTACCGTCAGTCTGTGTTGCGCGCCACCGAGGATGTCGAGAACGCACTTTCTTCACTGGTAAATCGGCAAACTCAAGCAACCACCCTCACCGGAGGCGAAGCCTCTCTAAGTCAGGCTCGAGTATCGTCGTTCATTGCCTATCAGAAGGGCACGGCCAGCCTGATCGATGTCCTGCACGCGGATGAGACGATGCTCCAGGCCTCCGATGCTCGGGCGCAAGCGCGAACAGAATCGGCACTCGCGGCGGTTGCGCTATTCAAGTCACTCGGAGGTGGCTGGCAACCATGGGATGTCACGGTGACGAGTCGATAGGAAGATCGCTGATTCTGGTAGCGCGCAGACTGAACGCCATGACTCGCTTCTTTGCACAAACGATGCGAGCCAGGCGTAAAGGGCATATTTAAATGCCGATAACAGCACTCAACTAGAAACGGTAACTCACAGAGGTACCAAGCCCGCTCGCACTGTTCTTGTAGTGTGCACTGTAGGCTCCTTTGGTCGGCGAAGTGTCGTTGACCTGTACGCTCTCCTCCCACAAGTAGGAATAGGCCACATCGATCGTGAGATTGTCCGCCGGAGTCCAGCCAGCACCGAAGCTGATGACCTTCCTGTCACCCGTAGGAATGCGCGGTCCACGATGGGAGTTATTGGTGGGTGACTGATCCACCGAAAAGCCTGCGCGAAGCACCCACTCTTTATTCAGCGCGTACGCCGCGCCGATAGCGTGTGCCCACGTATCGTGCCAATTTTGCTCTTCGGTAATCGTGCCCAGCGAGCCGCTCAACGCTGGGGGTAAACCGGTGTTCTCGATGGTTAAGTCTTTAAAGCGACTCCAGCGAGTCCAGGTGCTCCCCATGTAGAGGGTCCAGTCATTATTGAGCTGATGAGTCACCGAGAAATCCACTGACTCCGGGGTATCCACTTCCAGCGAAGCGTCATAACTGCGGCCGCTAACCCCCAACACGCTAAAGATGCCGTCAGTGACCTTGGTCTTGGCATCCAGTTGATAACTGACCTTGGAGTGGTAGGTCATACCCAGGCGGGTTCGGTCCGTAGCCTGCACCAAGATACCGGCGTTGAAACCAAGCGCAGTGTCGTCACCCGTGCTTTTGAGTTTTCCGTCATTACGACCGGGGCTAAGCGGATTGAGCACCATACCCGTCAGCTCACCACTGATGTGATTGATGGTCGGACCGAACCCAATCGATACTTTATCGTTGAAGGCAAAGCTGATGGTGGGCTGGAACGTGAGGGTCGTGACCTCGCTTTTGTTGGCGTAGTAGCGCCCGGCGAAACCGCTGCCATAGTCAGTCATCAGACCAAAAGGCACATAAAAACCCACACCGAACGCCCAATGCTCATCGATGGGTTTGACGTAATACCCCATCGGTACGGTAGTGGTGGGCACCATGTCGCCGTCTTCCTGGCCGCCGAATGTACTCCGGGTGTGGCTGATGTCGGACTTGGCGAACAGAGTCGCTGCTCCCACGCTGACCTGCTCTCTTTTCAAACGAGACATGCCCGCCGGATTACCGAAGACCGTACTCGCGTCTTCAGCGGCGGAAGAGCGACCGGCAAACCCAGCCCCCATTCCACTGATGCTTTGTTCGTTGAGCGCGAAGCCGCTTGCAAAAGCGCTTGAAGATGCGAGCACAACAGCAATGCCAAATGGGGTCTTGAGCGCTATTTTTTTCATTGTTTGAACTCTATGGGTATCACTGAGATGAAGCATTAGAAGCGGTGAACACCCATATTCATTCAAGTGACCAAATCAGTCAATGGTCACAAAACAAACAAATAAAATACCCTCCTACTGATAGAGAAGGGCTCAGTGAAAAGCCGGCTGATGAGCTGTCGCTTACCCGGGTATGCAGTGAACCTTCAGCCGAAGATCAAGGCATCAGGCTGCGCAAGATCAGGTTGCAGGTGAGCGTGGGAGCCTCCTCGACGAAATCGAGGTTGTACTGCAGTAGCAAGGGGTTGACGAATGGTCGCAGGGCGAGATGTATCGCTTCAACTGTCTCGTCCAGCGGAGTCTTGCGTTCAAACTCGCCGATCTCTCGCCCTTCCCGCACGATTTGCAACACGAAGTGTTTGATACGTGCGTCATAGGCCTGTGAACTCGGCCAGCTTTCAGACGCTGCAAACGCTGCTATGTCATAGAGTTTTCGGTCGTTGAAGAACAGATTCACGCCTGTGGCGATCACAGTTTTGACCAAGCGTCGAAAGCGCTCCGTCGGCGACAGGTTCTCTACATTGATAGCGTGTTCCACAGCCGCGACGATTTCTGCCAGGCAATTTGAGCAGATGGCTTCACCAATCGCCTGCTTGGAATCAAAAAATTTGTAGATGTAAGCCTTGGAGAAACCGATGGCCTTGGCCAGGTCGGAAACCGTAGTTTTACCGTAGCCGTATTGGCTGAAGTGCTGGTTGGCCGCCGCAACAATTTGATCGCGAATGTCGTGATCGGCCGGGCCACGGGAGCTGGGCGAAGATATTGATGGCTGCTTCATGGGGATAGCTTACTCACCCTGTCGAGGACTTACAAATTGTGACCTTTAGAGTACATAGTCATAAATCGAACTTTCTGGAACCACCGCAGTTCGGGATGAGAACGGGCTGACGCTTGAGTCATCGAACGGGTCGTATCAGCGCTCAACACGTCCATCGTCGCTAACCCCACGTGGGTCCATGCCATTGACTTCGTGCTGGTGACGAAGCTCAGCCCAGTCGATGAGGGCTGTCATGGCCGGGCCGAGTGCATGGCCCAACGTTGTCAGCGCGTACTCCACCCGCGGAGGCACCTGCGGGTATACGGTGCGCAGAATAATGTCGTCTTGCTGAAGCCCTTTCAACTGCTGAATGAGCATTTTCTGCGTAACATCCGGAATGAGCCTTTCCAATTCAGAGAACCGAAGCGGCCGGCCTTTAGCGGCCATCAGCTCATTGATAATCACAATTTTCCACTTACCCTCCAAAACACGAAGCGTAGCGTTGATTGCGGCCGACCAAGCCTGTCGCCGTAAAGGGTTGTCACACTCCCACTTGCGCTCCATCAATACTTACCTTTTGGTGGGTTACAGACAAAAACGTTGGTTCTTGCGACTACTACAGCATAAATCATAACGTATGCAGACTTTGAATCCCTGGAGGCGTTATGAAAATCGCAATCGTTGGTATTGGATCTATCGGCTCAACCCTAGCCCGCAAGCTTGTAAGCGCTGGTCACGAAGTCAGTGTGGCCAACTCTCGGGGAAAAGAGGCAGTAAGGGCTTTTTCCGCGGAAGTAGGGGCCGCTCCTTGCGACTTGAAAGATGTCTTCGACGGCGCCGATGCGGTGATTCTTGCCATCCCCCTACCGGCCATGACAGCTCTTCCCAAGAACCTGCTGGCTGTGTTGTCATCCTCGACTCCAGTGGTCGACACGAGCAACTACTACCCAGGTTTGAGAGACGAGTGCATCGACGCTTTGGAAAATGGTCAGACAGAGAGCATCTGGGTTAGCGAGCAGCTTGGTCGACCGGTGATCAAGGCATTCAATAACATTCTGGCGTATTCGCTGGAGCATCTTAGTAAGCCAAAAGATGCGGAAAACCGCCTGGGAGTCGCTGTTGCCGGTGACGACGCAAACCATAAGCGCCTCGTAATGCAACTTGTCGATGCCGTTGGATTTGATCCAGTTGACGGTGGCCGTCTCGAGGCCTCATGGCGCCAGCAACCCTGCACACCAGCGTACTGCTGCGACTACACCGCAGATGAAATGACTCCCGCGTTAAATGCCGCCGTGAAGGGTGCCGCAGCTCAGAAACGCGAGGCGTACAACACACAAATCCTGACCTTATTCGCCAAAAACCCTTCTCATAATGAGGTGGTTGAATTCAATCGAAACTTCAACGCGGCGGGCTGAACTCCTCGTTATTAATCCAACTAGCATCCATGCTTTTTAAGCGGTTACAAGCAACTAATTTTATCAGCTATAACTAGCTTATAAAGCTCCACTGGCCATACACTTTCAACTAGCCACAACCGGTACCTTTGCGCATAGATAAACAGTTTCTTAAACACTAATCCTCGTTACACGCGCAATGTCATCCTTGAATGAGCGGATTATACGAATCTACGGTTTATTCCCAATGTTTGACTTAGTGCCTGAGACCTCTTAAATGTAAGCCTGACAAGCCTGCAGAGCGATCAGTCCATGATCGCCTTCACCGGTAATTCCGATAACTCGTTGAGCATGCACTGGGTCAAGTCGGGCTCTATGGGCGCCATGAACCACACCGCAGGTCAACAGTAGCAAGGCGATCACGCAGACGTGCCTGCTTCGTTTTCTCATCGGTAAGGGCTAGGTAATGGGCTTGGTCGCTGGCTGCCAGCCACTGCTCCAGGGCGAAGTGCTTGCCCTGCTCCGCCAGAATTTGCGCGGAGTTGAGATTGGCCAGATTTGTGCGTTCGGTTTGGTGGGCGGTTTCCTTGACCCCAAGGAGCGCCAATCAGAGTCGCGCTCTGCTGGTGGACATTTTCAATCATGCCGCGTCGAAGGGCTTGTGTCCGGACAACCCCGCATCGAGCACCATCAACCGTATCGAGAAGAAGCAACGAAAACGCCATACCGTGGAAGGCCTGAAGGCGGTCAGGGAGGTGGCACCACCCTGGCTGCGCAACGCCATCGACTTGGCACTGATCACTCTCAGCGGCGCTCCGACATCCTGGACATGCGCTTTGATGGCGTTCGGATGGGTTCTTGTACCTGGTACAAAAGAAGACAGCCAAAGCCAGTGATACAGCGTGGATTCGTTTCAAGGTGACTGACGAACTGCAGACCGTCATTACCCGCTGCCAGGACAATATCGCTTCCCCCTTCTTGATTCATCGCAAGCCGCAACGACTGCTGCACAAGCAGGCGCAGACCAAAGAGCACTGGACGAAGGTTGAAGATCGCTTTCTAAAGCGCACTTTTGTGAAGGCCTGCTATCGGCCCAGAGTGTGTAAAAAGGCCTTCGCGAATACTTGCCATTATTTCTGAGGATTTCATCGCAGGAACCGCCCATGAAGCGCTTTATCCAAGGTGAATACCGACGACTACGTCAGCGATACCAATCCGGTGAGCGCAGTCGACGTCTTTGTCGACGAAGTCTATCTGGTCAAACGGGGTTTTGAAGGCGTCATACCGGCAGAACTGGCCGGTCTGCTTAGCATCCCGCGATTCTCCTGAAGACCTACATCTACGGCTATCTGAACCGCATTCAGCTGGGCTGATAAAGCAACCCCACAATACTGCGGCTTTGCCGTAGCACTGTGGGGTTGGTATGACAGCGCCTACACAGTCCCGAAACGCACCTCCACCGACAGGCTGCCCAGGTTATCGCTCAGACCAGCTCCGTAATGCCCGTCCAGGTCGTCATTGATGCACAATTGCAACTCCCCCTGCTGAGCACGCGGCAATTGCGCCTTATTACCGACCAGGAACGGCACGCCGCTGTTGCCGATACGCCCGATCAGCGCTCCTTCCGGTTGACCGGGCAAGGCATAGCCGGGCTTGGCTATCAACCCTGGGTTGCCCGCCGCGCTGACCATCCCGGTGGCCGGGTTAGCCGTCCACTGCCCACCGGTGCACATCGCCAGTTGCCAGTTCTGCCCGTTGACCTGTACGCCGGTGCCCTGCCAGGCTTGGTTGGCCTGTACCTGCACGGTACGCTTGAGTAGATCGCTGGCGACCACGTCGGCGGCCTGGAAGGTCAGCGCGGTGATGGTCAAGGTCGGGTTGGCGGTGCCGGTGGCGGGGAACACTCCGTCGCCGACCAGGAACAGGTTGGGGTGGTCCCAACTGCGCTGGTCCTTGTCCACCACCGACTTAGTGCGGTCCGAGCCCATGCGGTAGGTGCCCATCAGGTGGCCAGCGCCGAAGAACGCGTAGTTCTGGCCGTCGTAGTTGAACACCGTTTGCGAGCCGAGCTCGATCTTAGGGTTCAGGTCGGTCAGTTCAGTGGCGCCCATGAGCTCGGTGATGATATGCGTGGCGGCCAGGCGCGCCTGCTTGAAGCCCTCCTTGGTGTAGTCGGACAGTTCGTAGGTTATCTGTGGCCGAGGCAGGCCCAAGCCGTCGGTGAACTCCATGGTCCTCTCCACCCGGCACAGCGCATTGTCGGGGTCTTTCTCTACCTGCTCGATCAAGAAGCCCAGACGGAACTGGCGGGTCAGCACGCTATTGAGCTGCTGCACCAGCATCTTGCCGGACAGCGCCAGCTTGTTGGGGTTAGCGCCGCCGTTGTTGGTGCCGTCGATGAAATCGCAAACCGAGGTGTAGGGATCGTTCACCGACCAGTTCCAACCCTCGTTGCCGATCTCGATACGCCAGGCGGCACGCTGGCTGCGGAACGGGCCATCGCGCATGTCCTCGATCCCCGAGGTGGACAACGGCCCGCGGAATGGGAACAGCGGCTTGCCTTCGGGCATCAGGCCCCAGGCCAAATACACCGGGTGGTCGGCCAACGCCTGGCCGACTTGGCCGCTGCTGTTGGCGACCCCTTTAGGGCTGTTCGGACCGATGGAGTTGAGCAGCAGCTTCGGGGTTTCGATCGCGTGGGCGGCGATCACGTAGCGCTTCCCCTGGGCCGTGCCGTTCTGGCGCGGGCCATTGTTCTGGTACTGGATGAAATCGATACCCGTGACCCCATTGCTATCGACCTGCACCTGGCTCGCCACGGCCTGGTAGAGGATGCGCACGTTGCCGGTATCCAGTGCCTTGGCCATGGTCACGGTGGCATCGTACTTAGCTTGGATCGGGCAGATCGGCGTGCAGCTGGTGTTGCCGGCGCACACCCGGCGGCCGTTGTCGCTCTGCGAATTGCGCCCGGCCGGGGTCTGCCGGACGTTGAGGGTGACACCTGGGTACGGCTTGCCATCGGGCGCCTTCTCCGGGCTCTGGTACACCGTGCCCGTGACGTTCTTGCCCAGGCCCTGGTCGACCAACGACATCGGGATGCCGTGCATGCTGTATTCATAGCTCTGCGGGAAGGTCACGCCCAGGTAGGTCTGCGAGGCGACATCGGCGGACACGCCCATCTCCTCCTCGGCGCGGCAGTAGGCGGTCTGCAGATCGTCGTAGCTGATCGGCCAGTCGACCCCGACGTTGTACGCAGTGCGCATGCGAAAGTCGTTGGGCAACAGACGCAGGGCAGTGCCCATCCAGTGCCACATGGTGCCGCCGCCTACCCGCTCGTAGGTGCTGGCGAACAGTTGCGGCCCCTTCTGTACCAAGTAGCTCTTCTGCACCTTGTTCGGGTCGGTGCTGCCGGCAGTGATCAAGTCCTGGATAGTCGCTCGCGGGGCGAACTGCGTGGCCGGGGTTTGCTCGGTCTGCTCCGGTGGGTATGGCGACTCGGGCGACTTGAGCACGGCGGTGTAGAAACGCTCCAGGTATTCGCTGCGGTTAGGCGGAATCGCCGGGCCCGACTCGAGCACCAGCACTTTCAGGCCGGCCAGGCCCAACTGATAGGCCATAACGCTGCCGGCCATGCCGGCGCCCACGACGATCACATCGGCAGTTTCGATGTTCTGGGTTTGTAGATTGTTCATGGCTGCTGCCCTTCCTTGGCGTCGACACCGGTGAATTGCTTGAGGGTCGGTGGCTGCTCGGCCCAGTAGCCGAAATGGTACTGGCTGTAGCCCATGGGGTGGGATTGGGCGATCTTCCACGCCCAGCTTTCCTTGTAGGCCTGGTCGGAGACTACGAGGGTGTCACCCGTGTGGGCGTTGTCTTGATCATAAGGCTGGTACCAACTGCCAAGCAGCCACAGCTTCATGATCGAGCGGGCGCCCTGGGCGATCTGCGGGTTCGAGTTGCCGAGCACGGCGCTGGCGATTTGCGCAGGCTGTTGGCTCTCGATGCTGGCGTACAGATCCAGCAGGTTGCTGAACGCTGCGGTGCCCATGCCTTGCTGGGCAGTGGTGAAGAACAGTGGCGGCAGGTTGATCGGGTCGACGGACGGCGCGAGCAGGTCGGCCGCAAGGCCGGTGAGTACGGCAGACAGGTCGATGAAGTTCTGCAGGTTCGGGTCACTCATGGCATCACTCCTTGGCGCCGGTGGATTGGGCACGTTCAAGCAAGAAGGTGAAATCGGCGAAACTGGTGCGCGGGGACTGGGTCACCCGGGTGGTCGCGTTGTTGTGGCATTCCATGCAGCTTGACGAGGCCTGTGGCGTGGTGCCCTGGTTGAAGGTTTCCAGGGTGGCGTTGGCCAGAAAGGTCGGGGCAGGACTGCCCAGCGGGTTGGTCGGCGACGGCACTTGGCAATCGTTGGCCGGGTCGGTCGGCCACTGGGTGCTGATCAGCTGGTAGTTGGCCCAGACCGTGCCCTTGAGCGCGCCTTGCCACTGCGCGTTGAGCTGGTGGGTCGCGGCGGTGAGCGGGATTTCCCGCACGATCTGCGAGGGTGTGGCTTTCTTCGACGGATCCCACGGCTGCACTGGCGGCTCGTTTACCGGGCGGTCGCTGGCCTGGGCGTCGTAGAATAGGTAGGGACCCTTGCGCTCGTTCATCGGCGTGGTCTTTTCCGGCACGTTGCGCACGTGCTCGAAGCTCGACCATACCCACTGCGGCGAGCTCTGGGTCTTGTGCACGATGTGCAGGCCGACCAGCCCTACCTTCTGCGCGTCACACGACTCGGGGATCACCGCGCCCTTGTTCGGGTCGGCGTTGCCGGGGGTGTAGACCAAGGCGTCGACGGCGTGGAAGTCTTGCGGGTTGTCGTTGTCGCCGAGTACCTTCCAGGCCGACTTGACCATGATCGCGCCGACCTGCTGGGCCTTCTGCGAGCCGCAGGAGAAGGCGATGCGGTTGTCAGCCTTGGTGAAGAAAGCCTGCTGGCCTTCCTTGCTGTAGAGGTCATTGCTGACGATGTCGTCGAACATCGGCTGGTTGATCATGATCGCGTTGCGCGTGTAGGCGCCGTTCTGGTCCACCAGTGGGCCGGTCTTGAACGGCTGGATGAATTCATCGAGCACACCGGCAACCTTGCCCATCTGTTGCAGTACGGGCAGGTCACCCTTGCCTTGGCAGGCGGAGGGTAGCGGCGCCTTCTGGTTCCAGGCGACCGGCTTCTGGCCTTTGGGCAGGAAAACCTCGTAGCTCTCCTTCCACGTCTCCCAAACTGTCTGCCCCGGCGCGCCAATCTTCGCCGAGGTGTTGGCGCTGCCGTCGGCGCTTGCGGGCCAGTTCAGGGCGACGAAGGTCTGCCACGAAAGCACGTCGAAATCGTGTTGCAGGTTGTCCAGAGTAAAGGGGGGGTTGGCGGTGACATCGAAGGGAATCGCAGGTGACAGCACCGGTGGGCTGGCCGCATCGGCCATGACGAGCGCGCTGGTGAAGCTTGCACCCAAACACGCCAACCGCTTCAAGGTTATTATCATTATCGTCTCCTCAGCAGATAAAGCGTCGGGACGATGAGTGCTGGCCCTTCATGGACCGAATGTTCAGCGTTGTCCCTGACGCTAAGCTGCAGGCTAGCCGTTGCGTCAGCCCCCTCATAAATACCTGACTAACGGTAGGGATAAGCAGGGATCGTCGGACAGCGGCAGACGCTCTCTGGTGGCCAAGGTGTTGACGGCAACTGGCGATGTTGAGACGGTGTAGACCATCCTTGGTCATTCCTGCCTTGACCACAGCAAGCCCTGTTTGACTGTCGATTAAGCAACGATTCGTCGGGCATTTGAAGTTGCGTTGTAGTCACGCAGAAGCGCATTTAGTTAGAACTGTTGAACATCGTTGGTTATCTGTTCGGCAGTCATCCGTTACGCCAATGCATCAAGCGTTGCAGCCAGGACGAAGTGACAGCGAAAGCATCACGCAATTCGTAGATCACACAAGCCACACCGTACACATCGGCACTGGCTGACAGCGCAGCGGCGCAGGGCCGATTCGCCAACTCCGAGCGAGCTACCAGCTTCGATGAAACTGTAATTCTGCTTGAGTACGAGGTCGGCAGCCTCGCGTTTGAATTCAGCGGAAAAGGAACGGCGTTGTTTGGTCATCTGACACCTCGATCTGGCGAGCATTCACGCCTAAATGGGTGTCCGGTTTCATTAGACCACTACACATCTACCCTGATGCGGGTCATTGGGGCATCTTTCAGTTTAATTCCGACTTCGTACCCACCGCGCTAACCTTCCTTGCCCGTTAATGCACTAAAGGTGTCGAGAGAGTTCCGCAATGAAAGCCTTCTGGTAATTCAGAAAGACCCTGGGGACGAGATCATTGAACCTCTCGTACCTTAATCAAAGGCTCCGTTGAGTACCTCATAAATTATGCCGGAAGCAATTGCGACAAGTATTAAATCGGTCCCAGCCTGCTGCCATTCGTAGCCGTCGTAATGTGGCAGCCTGCCCAACAACCGGCCATCCAGCTTCTTGGCAATGCCCGGAGGAAGAGGCTTTCCTCTAGCTAGGTTCTTCTGTATCCCAGGTGGCAGTGAATGGTCTGAACTCCAGTAGTCACGGTGGCCGCCAAGCACACCCAATATGCTGCCCCGGTCAATGCTGGGGCCGCGCGCCCAATCACTCCCGCTCGAGCCCTTTCCTTTGTGACCCTGGCTTCCATGTCCTTGGCCGCCTTGGGAGTTGCCTTGTCCATTACCTTGACCCTTTCCATTGCCAGGATCGGCCAAAGTGGTAACTGGGCCTGCGGCCAAAGCAAGGCAGGTAATAGCTACTAGGAGCGAGCGAGGCTTAAGCATGACCGTCTTCTCCGAAAGGGAATACCCCTTGAAATATAGACGGTATTACCGATTTTAGTTCCGTATAACCCATCCACTCGCTGCATCCGGTCACGGAGGGCCATCCCGAGGTAATCTCATGCCCATCCGCCACAGCATCATTCACCAGATCGACAAGAAGCCAGGCGATACACCTGCCGTGCTGCACGTCAGCAGCACCGAACTGGTCGAATCTCAGGTCACTGAAAACCTGCTGCACGACTTCAACGAAGCGTACAGCGCCAAACAGGGCAAAGGCTGGAGCCTGTTCCACCCCGAATCAGGCGCCTACCCTTTCAGCGGCTGGATGAAGGGCTTTTACGATGGCGGCGACTTTATTGAGTTCAGCCTCACCGCTGTCGAGCACCTGACCAGCTTGATGGAAAAATCGAACCTTTCCGTTGGTGGTCACGTCTTGTTCGCGCACTTCCAGCAAGGCCTGACCGACTACATGATTATCGGCCTGCTCCAGCACAGCGAGAGCATCACGGTTAGTACTGACCTCAGCATTAAGCCTTCCAAGCATCTGGATTTCGGCAGCATCAGCCTGGCAGCCCGGATCAACCTTTCGGAATGGAGTAATAACCCAAACTCACGGTAGTACATTTCATTTATCAAAAGTAAAACTGGCACGAAGTCCTCGGAGTACTTCCGCGACTTCATCCGCTACAAGGACTACGGCCTGCCAACTCAGCTCATTTATCAGCTCAAGCGCGCATCTGCCTAGAGCCTACCGACACGCCCAGAGGGGCATCAGGCCCGGGGTGATGTCATTTCATGATTACTTGAACCTCATAACCTTTACCTGTAGGCCAATTATCCCGAACTACCTCAATGGTTCCTGTGCCTGCCGCAGCGGTTAAGGGCTGGCCGAGAACTATGGCTTTTTTAATGCTGTTCGGGAGTGGGGCTCCGAGGGCTTCGAGGGAGAGTTTTTCCGAAGCCTTACCCAGTGCGCTAATTGACATGCCCACAGACTTCACCTGATTGAAGTTGAGAACCAGCTTTACCTGATCGACAGTTGAGTCACTGCCTGTCGCATAAAACGCAAGATTGTTAGCCATCGGAGAACCACTCCCGATGTCCTTGTAGTTGCTTGCGCAACCAGACGTACCGTCACCATAGTCGGTCCATTTCCGCCCTTTCAGGTCCAAATTGCTCAGAAATGCACAGACCGACTCCGGAGCTGTTTGCTTTAAATCAGCAAGGCAAGATGCCGAGAAAAGTAATACCAGAGGTGCAGCAAATACTTTGAGCATCTTTCAAACTCCATCCTGATCAAGGGCTACTCCGGCTCCATGCCGGGCGAACACAAATACCCCACTTCAACGAATCACGCCATCCGGTGAGGATCTTTCATACCTATTACATACGGAAGCATTTGCAGCGGCATTGAAGCCGCTGGCACACCCTGGATCAAGCGTCACAGTATGGGGGCAGGATTACGAATGAAATTACTTACGCGCTTAAAGCTGAGGGCTTTGATGGCAGTGAAGACGGTACAGGGCGTGATCAGCCGATTGCTACCGCTTACGCGGTGCCGGGAAGCTATACAGGGACTGCACAGCGTCACTCGATGCGTGCAGTCCTCCACCTGCGTTACTGACCCCATCTCAAGTTCGACGCCTAACTCCTCGGGATTGGGAAATCGCGGTATCGGAGCTGGATACCACAGTATTTTTGATTCCGGCCGGGTTTGGCGGGCGAAGTGAAGAACCGGGACGAGCGCCTGATGATTCTCAACACTGTGGCCAAGTCAATCATTGAGAACCAGCGAGGCCAGCACAAGCAGTACGCCTTCCCTTTCGGCAAGCCAGACGGCGATGGTAACGAAACAATGGTTCACCGCATGAATGACTCAATCTGGAAGAAAGCACGAGTGAGGGCGGCAAACTCTGGCGGGAGGAAAACCTTCGCCCCGCTCACCCCGGTTATTTGTCTATCAGGATTCACGATTTGAAACACACGTTTGGTCGGGGCCTTCGGGCGGCGGGTGTTACCGAAATAGAAGTCACGCAAAAGTCACGCACATGAAAAAGGCCAATGCGTTAAACATTGGCCTAAGTCATTAAATAATATGGTCGGGGCGGAGTAATTCGAACACTCGACCCCTAGCACCCCTAGCTCGATCTTATGTCACTGTAAATCATTGTAATTAAAGAATAAATATCTTAATCAAGGATGGCAAAGTTAACGGTTTTTCGTGCATTAGCAAACGATAAACCGTGGCCTCCAGGGAAGGTTTTGCGCAGATTTTGGTATGCATCCACCCTATTCTTTATTTCCAGATACTCAGAACTGGCAGTGCCGGGTGATCGTCTGCATTCGGCCAAAAGCAGGCATTGCGAACGCAGATGCTAAACGTCCTTTCTCATACGCGCGAACACCTCATCACATGCTTCTCTCCAAGCCAGCATTGCGCCATTCTTTCGAAGCTTCTCTAACCCGGCGGAAGTGAACGTACCAGGTGTTGCAATACTACCGCCAAGAACTTCCATGCTGACGTGAGGTTGGTGCCGTGCACTGGTCAGACAATCCTGCATATTGCCCATCACCAACTGTGCTGCCTGCTCATGAGAGAGGCCCTTCCCGGTAAACCACTCCTGAAGATCGCCGAGGAAGAAATAAAACCAGCCGTTCATGCACGCCGCCACAGTGGCGAGCTCAAACGCGTCCTCTTGGTCGATCACGATCAGTGACCCAAGGGCGCCGAGTAAGCTCTCATGAGGCTGGCCGCCTGGGGTCACGACAACTGTTGATTGGTTAATCTGAGCTGCATAGGACAGCATCGCCCGGACGTGCCGCGCTTTAGGAAAGTTGTGTTCCAATTCGCTGATACTCATACCCGCTACGAGCGAAACCAGCGTCTGTTCGGGCTTGAGTCGTACCTCATTGGCAAGTTGCTCAACAGCATCAGGTCGGACGCCCAGAAATAGCAGGTCGCAGTCATCGACCACACTTTGGTTGTTCTGAGCAATCTCACAGGCCCAGAGCCTGCCTAGCTCTCGGGCACGGTCATTATTGCGCGGTGAAAGCAAAATCTTCCCGGAGAATCCGCTTCGGCGCAAGCCAATCACGATCTTCTCCGTCAGTTCGCCGACACCCAGAACTCCAATGTTCAGCACTCTGCCTTCTCCTGTATTAAGCAAATAGAGAGTGTCTCATGATAACTGGAGGGCAGCCTGTCCCGAAGTACCAATCGACCCAAAGCCTCCATCCTTGGCGAATCATGACCCACTGCCCAGAGCACTTGGACAATTTTAACCCTCTGCCGCTGAATGCATCAGCTGTCCAACATGGATGGATTCGACATCACCTTCACTGGGTTCCGCCTCGAAAGAAGCGTAACAGGTTGATATGTAGCCATCGTAGTCAGCGCCCGCAGGCTGTGTGTTCGGGCACGAAGGGCTGCTTCCGGCTAAAAGCGGCCCTTCGTAAATAGATGCTTAAGACCCATAACATATGTAGAGAAAGGGTATTGGACCTGCTGGCTTTCAAGCTTATCTGACGCGAAACTGCATTAGTACGAACTCACGCCGAGAGATAATCATCCACACATTTAACCGTGCCGTACCCAAATTCAAACGCGGCCATCATCGCTGCATGCACTTGAGCGGCTGGCACGTTAACGCCATTGAATTTGAGATCCAGGGTGGCGCAAGCGTCATGCAGCACCGTAACCGGATAACCCATGTCCGCCGCAGCACGTACGACGGCGTCGATACACATGTGGCTCATTGCACCTACCACCACGATATCTTGAACATCGAAAGCATCCAGCTGCTTTTTGAGGTCAGTGCCTCTGAAGGCGTTAATGTGCTTTTTAACAATCACAGGTTCTTCATCCTCAGGGGCTACCGCTGGCTGAATTTGCGCGCCTTTAGATCCCTTTACGAAGATTGGGGCATCAGCATTATCTGATTCGTGCCGTATGTGAAAAACGGGAATACCTGTATTCCGCGCATGGTCCATGACCCGTCGAGCATTCGCCACAGCCGCCTCGATGCCGCTCAAAGGCAATTTACCAGTGGCCAGGTATTCGTTTTGCAGATCAACTACTACAAGACCTTGTTTCATGAGCGATCTCCGATCAAATCAAAGTGATGTTGCACTGAGGGCTGAGACTGCTGGTAGGTAAGAAACCTGCCCGCTACCACGGCCCAATACGGTTTAAATCAGTACTTCAGCGAAGCGCCGTCTTCCGGTATATCAACGCGACTCTCGATACCTTGTTTCTTGACGTAATTGCGCAACTCTTCACGGGTCAGGGACATATGGTTAACCGCGTCCATGTGCACTGCGACAATTTTTGCGCCTTTGGCGGTCTGTGCGGCACGCAGGACGTCCTCCTCACCCATAATGATCGCACCCTCGAACCCCGTCATTTTTGCTTTCCCTGCGTTCAGGACGATGACTTCAGGGTGATGTTTATCGATGGTCTGGTCGACCTCTTTGCGCCAGATGGTGTCGCCGGCGAGGTATAGAGACTTATAGCCTGGCGCTTGAAACACCACACCCATGGCTTCGCCCAGCGGTTTTGCGAGGGCCGGTACGGCATACATTTCGTCGGTGCCATGCTGACCACCGGTTTTGGTGATTTTGACGCCGCCGAATTCAGCTTCGTCAGTCAGTACACGTACATTTTTGAAACCCTGGGAACGAATCAGCTGTGCATCATCTTCGTGTTGAGTGAACAGCGGGATGTCTTTAGGTAGCGCTTTTTGTGCCGCATCATCCCAGTGATCAAGGTGTGTATGCGTGACGATGACTGCGTCGACACCCGAGATAACCTTGTCAGGGGATTCGGGTAGATCGACCAGCGGATTGCGAAGGTTGCTTCGGTAGGTATTTTCAAACCCGGGGTAAGCCCCTTTTTTAGCCAACATTGGATCGATCAAGAACGTGGTGTCACCGTAAGTGATTTTTACCGTGGCATTGCGAACCTGCTGCAGATCCACTTTGTGGGAGGCCTCAGGTGCCTGGGGGTTATTGGTATCCGCGAACGCCGCTGTAGCGACTGCACCGCAGGCAATGCCAAGGGCGAGAGGAAGCGCTATAAATTTCATGGAATTAATCCTGTTGGTACATCAAGGAGACCATTCTGGGCTAGCGCCTTAGAGCCCAACAGTGGCCCGAATGACATAATTAGATATAATCGGGCCAGATAATCTGTATTGTAAGGGAGGGACAAGGGTATTTGGGGCTTCCCTTGGAGTGAAAAATCCGCGTGAGCGGCCCTCCCATTCCTGTGTGTGACAGACAGTGGGCCAATACAGGATCAATTTGAGGCAGCCTGATGGAAGCCATACGTGTTGCAGTTCTAGCATTCAACGGCGTGAGCCTTTTTCACCTTTCTGTTCCTGGCATTGTATTGGGAACTGCTCAAACCGCGCCGGGTGAACCTGAATACGAGGTCAATTTCTGCGCAGAGGTGCCGGGTATGCTGAGCAGTGACCAGGGCATTGGGCTGTCTGTAACCCACGGCCTAGAACTGATGGAAGCAAGTGACGTAATTGTCATTCCCGCGTGGAGTGATTCGTCGGTCGCCGCATCTGCACAGCTTGTGAAGGCGCTGCAACTCGCCCACTCCAAAGACAAGTTGATCGTCGGGTTATGCCTCGGGGCATTTGTGCTCGGCGATGCCGGGCTGCTTGACGGGAAAGAGGCGACGACTCACTGGATGGCACGCGACGAATTCGCGCGGCGTTTTCCAGAGGTCAGTTTTCGGCCTGAAGTACTCTATGTCAGTGACGGCAACATCATGACCTCCGCTGGAACCGTGGCAGCAATTGATTGTTGCCTGCATCTGGTACGCCAGCGTCTAGGAGCTGATGTAGCCAATCGCACCGCCAAATTGCTGGTGACACCACCACACAGGCAGGGGGGCCAGGCTCAATACGTAGAACACCCTGTACCGCACCTCTCCAGCGAAACTCATTTGTCTGATGTATTGGCGTGGGCTCGCATGAATCTGGCCAGCCATCTGTCGCTAGATGTCCTGGCTGAAATCGCAAAAATGAGCAGGCGCACCTTTACCCGTCGGTTCAAGGAGGCCACTGGCACTACCGTATCCAAATGGTTAAACGCGGAACGTGTGGTCAGAGCGCAGGAACTACTCGAGACGACCGAGTTATCGATTGAATACATCGCGGGTGATGTAGGATTTGGGACGTCCCTTTCCTTAAGACAACATTTCGCAGCTCATCTAGGTACATCGCCATCTGACTATCGGAAAATGTTTTGTCTTGGAATGAATCCAAAGAATGAGTCGCCCCAAGTTTCGTAGAAACCTTTGAGCGACTGCTCATGGCCGATTGTGGTCTGGTACGAATGACTGCAATTGGCCGATTCTGTTGAAAAAGGCGGATTTTCAGTTCGCCTGAACTCAGGCACGACTACCACCGGAGAGCCTACTCACAACATTGAGTGGTTTCTCGGCCCTTCGTTGACCTTTACTCCTCTGTTATTGGGTTAATTTGAGGTTTTTTGCCTAGTGCAGGCGCACCTATCCCGTGGCAGGTGGCCCTTGAGATGTAAATTTGGCCAGTCGACGCAGGTTCTGCACCGCAGCCGCCAACGTGAACTCATCGGTCGCGCCACTCATGCCACGTAGTCGCAAGCGATCCAGTTTCAGGATGCGTTTGAGATGGGCAAACAACATTTCGACCTTCTTACGTTCATGGCGAGAGCGCTGATACGCTGGCGTCGTCGCGATGCGTCGAGCCACATCACGAGCGGCTTCATGGACGCTGCGAGCGATTTTGCGGAACGCCGTGTTCGGGCAGCACTTGGCTTTCATCGGACAGGCTACGCAGTCGCTCTGCCTGGATCGGAAGATGATCGTGTTGGCTTTGGTGACGTGTGAACGCTCGCTTTTGAAGGCTCGCCATTAGCTGCGCAATGCGTTGCCGGTCGGACAGCGGTATTCCTCAGCCTCTTCATTCCAGCGGAAATCATTGCTCGAGAAGCTGTCGTTCTTACGCTCGGTTTTGTCCCACACCGGCACATGCGGTTCGATGTCTTTTTCCTCCACCATCCAAGCCAGCATCGGCGCGGTTCCGTAAGCGGTGTCGCCGATGAGGCGTTCCGGCTTGATGTCGAACTGCTCTTCGACACGATCAACCATTGTTTTGGTGCTCTCGACCTCGGCCGTTCGATGAGCTGGTGTGGGTTCCACATCCACGATGACGCCGTGTTCGGTATCGATCAGATAGTTGGTGGAGTAGGCGAAGAACGCTGGGCCTCCAGGAGCGGCGGTCCAGCGGGCTTGAGGATCAGTCAGTGACAGGCGCTTCGGTAGCGTTTCAGCTAGAGCCTCTTCATCGAGTGCCTCAAGGTACTCACGCACTGCGCGGGTGCTCAGGGACGGATCGCTCCAGTTGACCGGTTCATCGCCCGGTACGCCGCGCTGACGACTGGCATCCGCCTTGATGATGCTGGCGTCCACGGCAAAGCCTTCGCCCTTGACCAGACCTGCGTCCATGCAGCGCCGCAGTACTTCATTAAACAACCAGCGAAGCAGATCGCTGTCCCGAAAACGGCCATGTCGTTTTTTGGAAAACGTCGAGTGATTGGGGACTTCATCTTCAAGGCTTAACCGGCAGAACCAACGATACGCCAGGTTCAAATGGGCCTCTTCGCACAACCGTCGCTCTGAGCGAATGCCGTAGCAATAACCCACGATCAGCATGCGGATCATCAGTTCAGGATCAATCGACGGACGCCCAATCGGGCTATAGAAATCGGCGAGGTAATGGCGCAGATCGCTCAGATCGAGACATCGATCAATGCTGCGAAGAAGGTGATTGGCTGGGATGTGATCTTCAAGGTTGAACGAGTAAAACAGTCGATCCTGCCCACTCGATAACTGTCCCATCATGCTGTGTGATCCCTCGCCGGCCAATGAAGCGATTTTGCCGCAGGCCAGACAAGGGAGCTACTTTTTCAACAGAATCGGCCAAAAGAAGACGCTCGCAAAGCCGTGGAAGCACGCTTGTTAAATCCTTACACTTGAAGCCAGCTACAACAGCGTACCCACCCAACCGCCCCAACGAGCTTAAAATCTGCGGTGGCGCGCTGCAGAATGCAACGTGTGCCCGATAATCCCCGAGCAGTTGTTGAGACGAACTATGCTTAATTGATCCTTCCTTCTTGAGGCGGTGAACATGCAAAAGTTATGGATGCGCTACTCGGAATTACTCGACAAGGATCTCAATGCCAAGATCTTCGACAATTTCAAAAATATGGTTCTATGCGCGCTTCTGTTTGCAGCGGGTACGAACGCTTTGCAAAGTGATCACAAGATTTTTATGAGCATCACTGCCACCAACCTGGCTGGATGGGGAGTGATCACCGTATCTGGATTACTGATGCTCCTGAACCTCAGTGATGGCATTCGCCGCCTAGCCCAACTCCGCTACCACCTCGCCTTTCAGCTTTTGATAGTGCTCGTCTATATAATAATTTCCGCACGGGTTGTGGAGATGGTCTGGAGCTTCCGCGCGTAACGGATGGAACTTTCCCAGTCCTGAGCGTTGACAAGCAGTGCGTCGACTCACAGGTTTAGCCACTATATTTTATAATATTACGCATTTTTCTAACCGTTCTATATTGGCTCACCTCAGTATTCATCGGCTTTTTGACGAGTAATATTCATGGCGAATTATGACAACCTAGTCATCTGTGAGCATTGTGACTGTGTGTATGACAAGGTTACTCTCGTCAACTATCAAACTTCCTATTGTTCGCGTTGCGATGGCGTGCTTCAGCGCTTTAACGGTCTGTCGGTGGAGCAGCGTTTAGCGTTGACCTTTACTGCTGCGGTGCTGTGGATTTTCGCCAATTTCTATCCGGTCATGAGCATCAACCTGCAAGGCCTGAAAAGCAGCGCCACGTTATGGGATTCGGTACTGGCACTCAGCGTAGGGCCGATCACGTTCATCGCGTTGGTGGCGGCGATTGCCATCATCATCGCACCAGTTTTTCAGCTGCTTTTATTAATGTGGGTCTTGAGTTTCGCACTTGCAAACAGACGTTCGCCGGCGTTTAAGTCGTGTATGCGCTGGCTGGAAACCCTTCGTCCCTGGAGCATGCTGGAAGTCTGTCTGCTGGGGGCGATGGTGGCGGTGTTCAAACTCGCAGGATTACTCGATGTGCTGCCAGGTATCGGCCTGTTTGCCCTGGCGGTCCTAAGCCTGATGATGATCCGTCTTGCCGGGCGCGATATCCGTGATCTGTGGGGCATCCTATGAATACGCCACCGACAGCCAGCGAACTCAACCTCTGCTTGTGTCACACCTGCGGCTTGGCTTGTGACTTGAGCAATCGTGCACATCAATGCGAACGATGTGACGCTCCGCTGCACTACCGAAAAATCAATTCTCTAACCCGAACCTGGGCATACCTGCTGGCGTCGCTGGTGTTTTATATCCCCGCCAATCTGCTGCCGGTGATGAATACCACCATGCTCGGCTCCGGAGCCGACAGCACCATCATGAGCGGTGTGCTGGAGTTCTGGCAGCACGGTGCCTGGGACATTGCCTTAATTATTTTCATTGCCAGCATCGCCGTGCCAGGTATCAAGTTCGTCGCCCTGACGTTGCTGCTGGTTACCGTGCAGCGCAACAGCCAATGGGCGCGCAAGGAACGATCAAAACTTTACCGTTTCGTCGAGCTGATCGGCTATTGGTCGATGCTGGACGTGATTGTCGTCGCGCTGGTGGCAGCATTGGTGAAATTCCAAGCGCTGGGCGATATCGAGCCGCGCGTGGGCATTCTATTTTTTGGCCTTGTGGTGATATTCACCATGCTGTCGGCGATGAGTTTCGATCCACGCCTGATCTGGGATACCCCACAAAACAAGGAGCAAATGGATGACGCTGAAAGCCACTGACGGGCCGAAACTCCCGGGCAAAGCCCCCATCAAAACCCGACGCTTCAGTGTATCGCTGGTGTGGATCGTTCCGATCGTTGCGGTGCTCGTGGGGATCTCGCTGGTGGTGCACAGCTTGATGCAGGAAGGACCGACCATCACTCTGAACTTCAAGACCGGCAGTGGTCTGACGGCTAACAAAACCGTGGTCAAGTACCGCAACGTGGTGATCGGAACAGTGTCCGACGTGGAATTGAGCGACGACCAGAAGAGTGTCAACGCCACCATCAAACTGGTCAAACAAGCGGAAAGTTTTACCCGCGAAGATTCGCAATTCTGGGTCGTGCGACCGCGTATCGGAGCTGGCGGCGTCTCGGGCATCGATACCCTGCTCTCCGGTGACTACATCGGTGCGGATATTGGCCAGTCGAGCGCCCGGGCGAAAAAGTTTACCGGCCTGGAAAACCCGCCGCCGATTACCTATGGCGAGCCGGGCAAACGCTTCACCCTGCGCACCCAGAACCTGGGATCTGTGGACATCGGTTCGCCGGTTTATTACCGCAAAATCCCTGTTGGCCAGGTGGTCGCCTATGCCTTGGACGCCGATGGTAAAGGGGTGAATATCGAAGTGTTTATCCACGCCCCGAATGATGCCTACGTCACCGAAAACACTCGATTCTGGAATGCCAGCGGGATCGACGTGAACGTGGGCGCAAACGGGTTTGCGGTGAAGACCGAGTCGCTGTCGTCATTGCTGGTGGGGGGCATCGCCTTCCGTGCTCCGGAATACAGCCCAAACGACCAACCTGCCGGAGAGGAAAAAGCCTTTGACCTGTTCGAAGACCAGCAAACCGCCCTCGCTCCGCCCAGCGGCAAGGCGCAGTACTTGAGTTTGCGTTTTGATCAGTCCTTGCGCGGACTTAAGGTCGATGCGCCAGTGGAGTTTCTCGGCATTGAATTTGGAAAAGTAGTATCGGTCAACCTCGATTTCGACGTGAAAAAGCGCAGCTTTCCGGTCAATGTCGGCATAGTGATCTACCCGCAACGCCTAGGTCAGGCCCACCTTAAAATGCTTGAGGCCTTAAAGCACGACCCAAATGACGAAGCTGCTGGCATCAAGCTGATAGGTACCTTCATCGAAAACGGCCTGCGCGCACAGGCCCGCAGCGGAAACCTGTTGACCGGCCAGCTGTACATCGCTCTCGACTTCTACCCAAAGGCGGAAAAGGTCGTGTTCGACTCGACTGCCCGCCCTGCCACCATCCCAACCATTCCTGGCAGCTTGGAGCAGTTGCAGGAGAAACTGGAAAGCATGGTCAACAAGATCAATCAGTTGCCCATCGAGCGAATCGCCGGGAACCTCGATAGCAACCTCGTCGAACTGCGTAAGGGGTTGACTCAATTCAACGCAAAAACCCTCCCCGGTGTGCAAACCACCTTGGCGGACGTCAGCAAAACCCTGCAATCGGCCAGTTCGACCTTGGCCGAAGACTCGCCGCAACGGGAACAGTTGACCCAGACCCTCGACGAACTCGGCCGAATGTCGCGCTCCTTGCGAGAACTCTCAGATTACCTCGGCAGGCATCCGGAATCGCTGCTACGCGGTCGTCCCGATAATGCCCCGCCGATGGATTTAAAGGCGCCACCGCGTAACTGACCATAGGAGCAACATTCATGTTTTTGCCACTAAAGATCAGCCTGTTAACAGCGTTGCTGCTGCTCGCGGCTTGCCGCAGTGACCCGATTCAATTTCACACCCTGATGCCAGCTCATCTGAGCGGCAACTCAAGGTCAGGCGCAGCGGATATCCAAATTGTAGGCATTAGCGTGCCACCCCAGGTTGATCGTCCGCAGATCGTTATCCGGCAGGGAAACAGTGGCCTTGCGATTCTGGAAACCCAATGGTGGGCGGCGAGTCTAGTCGATGAATTGCGCAGTGCGCTGGTTGGTCAATTGACTAACAGTACGCCCAGCCGCAAGTTTTCGGTGCGACTGGACGTGCAGCGCTTTGACTCGATACCTGACCAGTACGCCTTGCTAGACGTGAAATGGCGCTTGCGTACAACAGGCGGCAACGATTCTTCGCTGATGACATGCCGAACGACCCTTCGTTCGCCAACTGGACCTACCATCGATGACTTGGTAATGGCCCACCAAAACAACGTAAAGCGCCTGGCCGCCATAATCAGTGAGGCTTCCGGCAGAACATCTACCGACTGCCCCCTCGATCGGTAAAAATCTTTTAAAGCAGCTAACGACTGACGGATGGATTTAAACGGGCGGTCAGGTTCAATGTTTATCGACCTGCCCGTTGCTCTGCTCAACGGCTAGATATGGAGGCAATCTCGATAGGTTGCGGGGTCCAATTTGCAACCGATGCGAAGCATTTACGATCTCGGCGATTAGATGGGGTAGATATCTACTGTCACTAGCAAAGTCCCTAGATCCGATGTCGATTCATTGACGTGGGCCGCGCCCAGCACTGTTACGGCAGCGAACGTAACTAGCGCGCAGATTGGTATCTGTTTCATACCATTCCTTTGAATTTTGAGGGGTGATAATCTTATTTCTGGCGAAGCGGTGGTTCAGCTTATTGACCTTCGACACTATAGTAAGAGTCCTAGACAATGTCCGCTTTTGGCCGGTAGTTGCCTTTCGTAACAGGCAACTACCGGCTATAAGTAGTTACTCCCATTTTCGTGGACTGCTTGATGGTATCGTTTCTGTCTGCCACGAGGGGTTGAAATCTGCCAAGAGCTGGTCTTCGAGGGTACTTATTAAATCAGCGGCGATTCAACATTTTCAATTAATACTGCTTTGTTGCGCTGGCTATACGCCGGTACCTACGCAACTCCCGATAAGCGCTGCGGATATCCAGAAAAAATATCTCTGCGCTGCGCCAGAGCAGCATCCACACCGTAACGGTAAATACTGCCACCGGGATGGTGCTTTCAATGTCTAGAGCATTGCCTATCAGCCCCACCGCCAGTGCCAGGCCCAGGAGTGTCAGCGCTTCCAACTGTAGGATGAGAATATCCCCTCTGACTTGCTCGCTCTTTTCTGCAAAGGTATTGCTGATAGCTTGCTGTAGGCGTTCTCGCTCATTTTCGGGGCAGCTGATCTGCAGGCACAGTTTGGGGTAGTACCAGGCACTATCCAACAGGTAGTCCGCCAGCTCCGGGCTTAGTTTGGGTGCGTCCGGCGAGGCAAATGGATTGAGGTAATCATGGGTGATCGTCAAATCGATTTTTTTGAGCATTACGAACTTTGGCCTGGTTGAGTTGTGGTCGGAGGCTTCAGTGATCCAAATAAAGCTAGTCCAAGATAGCTGTTTTGCTTTGTTGGCAGTCACTCGCGCTGTTGTAGGAGCGGATTTATTCGTAATGCGTTGGCTGAATGTGCACCTCGACTGCCTCCATCAACGCTGATTGTTATCGTTCTCTGCCAGGATTTGCGCGGAGTTGGCATTGGCCAGATTTATGCACTCGGTTTGGTAGGCAGCTTCCTTGTCGACCAGCTGCTGGCTGTAGGCGTTGGCCTGCCACGCCCGTGCGGCCCACGCGCTGCCCGCCATAAGGGTTAGGCCCACCAGCAGCACCCCGCTCCACTTCACCGCATCGATCTTCACGCCAATACCTTAAGCGCACGGGCATACAGCACCTGCCGATCGGCCGCGCCGTTCTGGCCACCATTGATACGTTGGGTGATCTTGTCGAACTGGCCAGCGTCGGCAAGGGTGTTGAGCCCCTTGGTGGCCCAGAACCATGCCGCTGACATGCAAGCATGTTGTGGCTTTTCCAGCAGCTCGGGCTGCTTGAGCAGATCCAGTGCCAGCGCTTCACTGCAGGTCATGTAGTTGGCCCGGCCGGTGATCTGGATCAGGCCACGACCGCGATACACAACGCAAACGCCATACCGTGGAAGGCCTGAAGGCAATCAGAGAGGTGGCCCCACCCTGGCTGCGCAACGCCATCGACTTGGCACTGATCACTGCTCAGCGGCGCTCCGACACTCTGGACATGCGCTTTGATGGCGTTCGGGATGGCTTCCTGTACCTGGTACAAAAGAAGACAGCCAAGGCCAGTGATACAGCGTGGATTCGTTTCAAGGTGACTGACGAACTGCAGACCGTCATAACCCGCTGCCAGGACAACATCGCCTCCCCTTTCCTGATTCATCGCAAACCGCAACGACTGCTGCAGAAGCAAGCGCAGACTAAAGAGCACTGGACGAAGGTTGAGGATCGCTTTCTAACGCGCTCTTTTAAAGAGGCGCGGGAACTTGCTGGCTGTTATGCGGAATGGAAAGAAGAGGAAATGCCGGGCTTTCACGAAGTGCGCGCGCTGTCGCTGCACCTGTACAAAAGAGCTGGTAAAGATGGCCAGACCATTGCGGGCCATGCAAGCGAGACCATGCCCAAGAACTACCAGAAAGACCACGCCGATGTA
Source organism: Pseudomonas fragi (assembly GCF_025426255.1). GTDB lineage: Bacteria > Pseudomonadota > Gammaproteobacteria > Pseudomonadales > Pseudomonadaceae > Aquipseudomonas > Aquipseudomonas kulmbachensis. The sequence continues at coordinate 3,248,034 of NZ_CP104861.1, forward strand.
ATCTGGTCGGATGCGATTCCAGACCTGAATATCAGCGAAATTACCGGTTAGTTTTGCGCCCATTTTGCGCAAGGCAGAAACGAGAAAGGGAATCAAAGGCCTAAACCCTTGACTCCCTAACAGAATATGGTCGGGACGGAGTGATTCGAACACTCGACCCCTAGCACCCCATGCTCGATCTTAGATCGCCATAAGTCATTGTAATTAAAGAATAAATATCTTCATCAAGGGTGGCAAAGTTAACGGCTTTTCGTACATTAGCAAACGATAAACCGTGGCCTCCAGGGTAGGTTTTGCGCAGATTTTGGTATGCATCCACCCTATGCTTTATTTCCAGATACTCAGAACTGGCAATGCCGGGTGATCGTCTGCATTCGGCCAATAGCGGTCGCCCATGAACGACCACTTCCGACCCATTGCAGCCGTTAACCAACGCCTGAATGGAAGCTGGTCGGCACAATACAGAGGCAACCAACAAGCTTTCAGAATTTGGTGACCCAAAGCCCTGCTGCAACAGCAGACGTTTTTCTCAGGCGATAGCACGGCATAGGGCATAGACTGTTTTTTCATGCTTTTTGCACACGCCTCAGCCAGGGACTTCATCATTTATGGACAATAAACTAACTTCCAAAATCGCAATTATTACAGGGGCGGCTCAAGGAATTGGCGCCGCGATTGCACGCCGCTTCGTGCAAGAGGGCTGCTTTGTTTACGTCACCGATATAAATAACGAACTCGGCAGAGCTGTCGCAAGCTCACTAGGTGATCGCGCCTGTTATTTGCGCCTGGATGTGCGGTGCGAAGAAGATTGGCAGCGGGTGACAATGCAGGTCTTGGAGGAGCGCGGCAGCTGGAACGTCTTGGTGAACAACGCGGGTATTACCGGATTTGAGCAAGGCGCCGTGCGGCATGATCCGGAACATGCGCGACTGGAGGACTGGCACGCGGTGCATCACACCAACCTCGACGGTGTATTCCTGGGTTGTAAGTACGCCATTCGTTCCATGCGCCATTCAGGGGCCGGATCCATTATCAACATCTCCTCTCGCTCCGGCCTGATCGGTATTCCAGGCGCCGCAGCCTACGCGTCGTCCAAGGCTGCCGTTCGCAATCACACCAAGACGGTGGCGCTTTACTGCGCCGAGCAAGGACTGACGGTTCGGTGCAACTCGATTCATCCGGCAGCCATCCTCACACCCATATGGGAGCCCATACTGGGTACTGATACAGGTCGTGATGAGCGAATGGCCGCCCTGGTTCGAGACACTCCGCTGAGACGATTCGGGATGCCCGAAGAAGTGGCAGCCCTGGCCCTGTTACTCGCCTCGGATGAAGCAACGTACATTACCGGCAGTGAGTTCAACATTGACGGAGGCCTGTTGGCAGGGTCGGCCGTGATGCCAACGGTAGTGGAAGACAGCGGAACCTAGCTCAATAGAATTGCGCGATTGAAGGGCCACTTCTGGCCGAAAGCAGACTACCGGACCGATGAGATCAGTCGAAGCCCTCTCCTCGTAACGAGATCCAAATTTACGGAGTTATGTAGGTCGAAGCCGGACTAGAACTGGCGTTGGCGATTTTGCAATCTGGGCGGTAAGTCCTTTAAAACCGTGGCTTGTGGGTTACTTGGCGTTCCATTAACAGGAGTTCCCGTACAGCTTGCAGGCTGTATTCTATCTAGGCTCGGTCTTAGGTTATGGCCCCAAAAACCACCCTTCCTACAGCGTCCTGCTTGTCAAAAAACAACTCCAGAGCACTACACATAGATCCGTGAGAAGGTCACGCAAAAGTCACGCAGCCTTCCCCCTACGGCATCCTGTCGATGAATTGCCCCAGCTTTCGCAGACGCTTGGATTGACCGTTTTTGGCCGAGCATGGCAGGACCGTGCGAGGCTAATCGGATCGCAATATGATTTTATACATCTAGGGGCACGGGGCTAGCTCCGTAGGTACTTCCAAGCCACCTTTCGGCAGTTATGTCTGGGCGCAGAGCGTCCTAAATGAACTAAACTAAATTAAACAAACACAAACGATCTCGACCTGAACTATGGGCACTCTAAAATCACCGGCTGAGGCTAAAAATTGGCTGCGTGCCAACGGCATAAGTATTTCGGATTTCGCTCGCCAGCATGACCTTGATCCGGCCACCACTTATCAGGTTTTATCAGGCGTCAAGAAGGGGTATCGCGGGAAGGCCCATAAGGCGGCAGTCGCACTGGGTATTAAAGCCGACCCAATTTGTACCCAGTGAGGCAGCTCCTGCAGGACTCTTAGGCCCGATTACTGCCTTTGGCCAGAGACTATCACTCAAGCCACACAGGCCTGAGAAGCATGCAACGCAATCGTCACTGATCGCTGCGGAGCCGCCCTCGAAGTTCACTCAGCTCCCATGCGCCCACTGAGACCCTCTATTCGGCATCCGTCCCTGCTCCTCACGCAGGTATTTTTGTCCCCCAGGACAGCAGAGATGTAGGGAGTTGAACTAATATTTTTATTGTAAGGGCTTAACGCTCATTCAGCCCCTGTGGCTGGTTAGTGAAGGAGGCTTTGCAATGTCCGTGACTTACCTTCCGTTGAAAGCTTGGAACAAACAATGGATTCTTGAGGGGCCCCGGTTGCTGTGCCGGCGCTGCGGAGCAAGTCAGGACCTCACGGACGGTAGCGCTTTTAGCCATAAGCGTGGCTGTCCGCTTTGGGGACGACAAGCTCAATACCCTTGCGCTGAATTAGCCGAGATTATGAAGCAAAAGATCCAAGCTGGACTTTTCTGACATACACGGTTGGAAGTCTGTATTGATCACCTGATCCTGGATAGCCCGGCGTCTCATAGCACGCGCTCTCCTTCCCCACGCCCATCGATCCCCTCCCAAAACCGCCGTCACCCGTTCCCCCTCAGGCAGGTTTTTTGCTCGACCAACACCAATCTGTACGAACTTGAACTATTGTTTTAACTGTCAGGTTTTAACGCCCACTCAGTCGCTGTGACTGGTTACAAAAGGACTGCTTAGCGATGTTAGTGCCCTTCCACACTCTGGATACTTGGAACAGTCACTGGGTCATTCAGGGCCTTAGGTTGCGTTGTCGGCTCTGCGGAGCAAGCCAGGACCTCACAGACTGCAGCGCTTTTAGCCACTGCCATGACTGTCCTTTCTGGGGTAGACAAGCTCAATACCCTTGTAGTGAACTAGCCGAGATCCTTAGACAAAAAAACCAAGCAGGGCTGCTCTGATCCTATGAGGATATAGGCCAGCCGCTGAAAAATTTAGGCAGACACTAAAACTCGAATTTAACGCCTTTCAGTTTCCATCCATCACTAATGTGGAATGGATGAAAGCTGCGGGTTGTAGTTCTAATGCAACGTAGGTGTTACAGCGCCCTGCGCTCGAAGCTGATAATCGGTAACTACTTGGTATAACGATTCCGCCAGCAATCGCAGGCGCTCTACCTCTTCTGGAGGGCATCCTCTTGATTCGGCTTCGCGATAGCGACATATAGCTTCGCTAGCCTGCTGGAGCAGCGGCTCCCCAACCTCGGTCATTCCCAGTATCGTCCTCTTCATCAATACTCACCCTCTCAGTATTGAGATCAGTCTAGCTGTTACCCACTGAGGGGTAGCATTCGGCGAAATAATTTACTTCGCCTCCTAGCACCCCATACGGGTTTTAATCTCCACAGGCATCTAAATTCAAGGCTTTGTGCTTGGCGCACGCTGCAACAACGCCCAACAGCGCTGTTAACAAGGTCACTCGAAAAGTCACTCGACCTTTTTTGCTCACCACCGACTACCTGCCGACCGAGCACTATTAGCATGCTCCCTATCCAGCCTCTTCAGCGTAGCCATCGATGATGGTCTCGACTAACTACCCACAAGAGCCATAAGCAAAGGCTCATAGTGATAACGGGGCTGATGGCACCGGAGTGAAGAGCTCACAGGCAGCTAGGCCTCCATGCCTGTCGACTCGCCCGACAAATGACTCCCAACACCATGGAGATGGCTCTGTAATCCGAAGGAGGGCCTCAGGGTTGACTACACAAGAACCGAATTCACGTGTAGCTATCGTGCGCGCAATACCTTATCCTGCGATCGCGACATTATTGACGCGATATTCACTTAAGGACAGCTTCAGATGATCTACTCTTTCGGCGCTAATAATTACTTTTCTTTTAAGGATGGTTTTCAAATATCACTTGAATTCAATTCAAAGGTACCAAAAAGCATATCCAATTCAAGAAAATTTTCTACGATATTGGGGGTCAAGGGCGGAAATGCTTCTGGAAAAACAAATATCCTTAAGTGCCTCCAATTTTTGTCTTACTTCATATCAAACTCTTTCAACCAGCCACCCGAAGCAGATATTTTTCTTCACCCTTTTTTCGACAGCAAAAAACCAACTGATGTTTATATAGACTTTGAGAGCAATGGCATTCGTTACATCTATGAGCTTTCGACCACTAAGGAAAAAGTGATTCGCGAAGCGATTTACAAGAAAATCTCACGAAAAACGCTAATCGTTGAAAGAAAAAATAATGAACTGAAAAGCAGAATATCTGAGCTTAGCGATTTGGACCTAATCACACTACGAAGTAACGCCTCACTAGTGGATACTGCTTTACAGTACAACATAAAAGAAATAGGGCAAGACCTACGGAATATAAAATCTTTTTTTAATCGTTTCAGCGGAAACGTTAGCTCAATGGGGGTAATGGAAGACAGCTACGTCTTTGACCACAACCAGATCAGTGAGTATTATCATAAGAACCCGAGCGCGTTTGAGTTTGCAAAAAAGATCATTAGATCTTGCGATCTAGGGATCTCTAATGTTGAAATTTTCCAAGCAGAAAACGAAAAAGGCGAACCTCGCTACTTTCCAATGTTCATACATCCTTTCGACTTGAACGGCCCCAAGTCGGAAAAGCTTAGTTACTGGGATGAGTCTGACGGTACTAGAGCACTTTACCGTCGACTATTCCAATACTGGAGAGCGCTAACTAGCGGCGGGGTTTTAATCATGGACGAATTTGATACAAACTATCACCCTGATCTACTTCCACAAATCCTTGATCTTTTTATTAATGAAAGCAGCAACCCCGAAAACGCTCAATTTATCTTTACTTCTCATAATCTTGAAATAATGGACTATCTGGGTAAATATCGGACTTATCTTGTATCCAAAGAAAACTGTGAAAGCTTCTGCTATCGACTTGATGAAATACCCGGCGACATCATTCGAAACGACCGTTCCATCTCAAGCCTTTACCGAGATGGAAAGCTTGGCGGTGTTCCTAAGCTATGAAAAAATTCACTAACAATTCTCGCAAAAAGAAATTCATAGAACAGTTCCCGACAGTAAGCTTGGAAAACAGCGATATAAAAGGTAGATGTAAGTTCAATCTTTCATTTTTCGACGATTCGCAACAATACGGTTCAAGCTTCGCGGCGCTACGCCCTGATGCGCTCACAGATATAATTGACAAGATCAAAGCGTACACTCGTAATGAATTAAACTACTGGCGCAACCAGCGATGCGGAGGCCATGGTCTAAAAATCCTTGCTGATTACGAGACATTCCCTAAAAAAAGCAACTTCAAGCATCCGAAATTTGTGCCCCACGATGTTAGCTGGTGTCGATTTAGAATGGAAAACTTATCACGATTAATTGGCTTCACAGTGCCTGGCTCACATATAGACAGGACTAACAAAACATTCCCAGACTATGACTTAAATACATTTTATTTGGTTTTCATCGATCTAGATCACAATTTCTATTTGACTGAGTCTCAATAACCCCCCGGCGACCGGTAAAGAAATACGGTCGCCATTTCAATGATTATCTGGGAAGTCATCTACTTCCCAGTTCTGCCACTTCACCGCCCTCCTCAGTATCCTAGTGTACTGTCTCAGAATAAAGTCATTTCCTACTGGTGAATTTCCCCATGAAAAACAGATACATATGGCTACGTCACAGGGACGTTTATTTCGAGACAGCACACTAAGATCTAGCGAAGCCTAGTGAGAGCTTCCCAAATTGATCACGCGGATTCGATTCCCGCCACCCGCTCCACTATTTTCTATGCCTGTAGCTCTATACATCCCTTACCGCATCCATCTGGGGGCCGCTTCATGAGATCTGACGCAAATAGCCACACAGCCTAGTACCCACTCCCATATACGTGCCAATCCTCAAATTCGTGGTGATCTGTAAAAAGTAATACTGGTAATATCACCTTCAAAAAATGGCTACAGTCCTTACAGACCAAGGTTTCCAGCGCTTTCAGGAAAAAGCGATATTTGAGCGATAGGAAGGCGATAGTATTACCTTCCTATAATGCTATATTTCTACTCTTTAAACTTAATGAATCCGGGGATGGGTAAGAAATATTACTTTTCATATCGCTTCATATTACCTTCCCTTGTGATACCAAAAGCCCACTAAAACGGGGCCTCCAGACCTATCCATCAGCCCTTATTACTAATATCGTTATTTTGAAAACACCCCCCTATACTTGAGAGCCAATCGCAATAACAAGATGTTTTTTAGACAAGCCCGAATTGCCCGAGCAATGGTGAACCTGATCATCGACAGTGTGCAGTCCCGTGAAATCCACCAGATACGCTATAGGCCCAGTCGGTCATGGCGCGCAAGGAATTCAGCCTTTCCCGCACACACCATCAATACCGAACCAAAAAGATTGCGCGCGTTTTTGAAAACACACCGAAACCCGTGTTTTAAAATCTTTCGCCCAATGAATCCGAGCACTTGGCCGCCACTCCTGCGATGACCGCGCAGTGTGCCGCTGTGCAACCGCGCTGCATTTCTCTGCAGAACTTTGCATTCTGTGCAATTGCCGATCCCCTGCAAATCTCCACGGCCTGCCTGGGCTGCAGGTTCGTTTGCACTACACCCGGATTTGCACAAAAAAGCACACAAGGCCCGTCGGCGGGAGGGGGATAAATGCATTTTGAACATTTCTTTGTATGAATTGTATTTTCATCATAAATGATTGCGTTTAGCCATCACCTTTAGGACACTAGACATCAGCTAGAAAAGATTTGAGTAGTAAATACGGCTATTGAATAGCATCACTCAGGGAGCGACAGCTGTGCTAACAAAAATTAGCAAAATAAAAGGTCTAGGCGTTTATGACGATTACTCGCCCCCTATAGACTTAAAAAATTTCGGCACCAGAAATATTTTCTTCGGCTGGAACTATTCCGGCAAGACAACCCTCTCCCGTATTTTTGCAATGATTGAGCAAAAAGCCACAAACTATGATTTGCCGGCATTCAACTTCACGATTGACTCTACTGACGGTCCTATAACTGAGAAAAACTACCTCACATCAAAGCTGGAAGTGAGAGTATTTAATGCTGACTTTGTTACTAACAACTTAAATTTTACAGGCAGCCCTTTCAAACCCATTCTTTTGCTTGGAAAAGAAACTGAAGCTGCACAAACAGAAATCGACAAACTTAACCTTCACACTGAAAGACTCGACCTAAAACAAACAGGAACCAAAGCGCTACGAGATGAAAGGAAACGTAAATTTGACAAATCTAAAACAGACACTTCTGCCGCAATAAAAAAACAGCTAGGCATAATCAGCGTCTACGGCTCAATTCAACTGGACAAGGATATCGCTGCCATACGGACATCAAGTGAAAACTACACATTAGGCGATGAAGACCTTGAAAGCAACTTAAAACTCGCACTAACATCGAACACGGACCAACTACCTGACATCAACCTGTGCTCTCTAAACCTACAACTTTCCACACTAGCAAAAACCACTGCCAGCTCATTAAAAATCGTACCCGACCTAACCAATACAATTGAACACCTAATAAACTCCCCAGCCATTGAGAACTGGGTAGAAAGTGGCTTACCACTTCACAAAGAAGGCGATAACTGTGAGTTCTGCGGTTCGATTCTAGACAAAGCCCGATATAAGGAACTTATAAATCATTTCTCCAAAGAGCTTGGCGACCACAAACAAGAACTACGGAATTTAAAATCAAAGATCGCCAACGCTAAAATATCACCCCCTCAAATTAAAGAAATAGAATTCAACTCTCAATTCCGAACAAAGTTTTCAGCAATCTACTTGCAGATCGATACAGCGATTACCGACTACAACTGGCACCTTGGAGTCCTTTCAGCGGAAGTCGATAAAAAACTCAACGAACCTTTTTCCCCACGAACCCTAGACGAACCAACACTCTTTTCAATTATTGGATCATCCCTAAAAACCCTAAACAAAGCTTGCACCCAGCTGAATGAAATAATCACAGAAAACAACACTTTAAATATTGAATTCAGCAGTAGAAAATTAGAAGCGATAGAGCGCACTCGCAAACATTTAGTCTCAGATTTCTTAAAAATCCAAGACTATGATGCATACGATACTATGCAATCCTTGCTCACACGCCATGAGAAAAAATACGGCGAACTGGCACAGCGACTAAATGGCAAAATCGCTGAACTTAGAGCTTTAATAAGTAAGGCTCAATTAGGGCGAGAAAAAATCAACAGCCGAATTGAAAGTCTTCTAGGTGGCAACTGTGTACAGATAAACATTATCAGAGCTGGGGACGAAGAGCGATTCCAGTTAGTTAGACGAGATGGACAAATAGCGAAGCATTTAAGCGAGGGAGAGAAAACAGCAATTGCCTTTAGCTTTTTCTTAACCAAACTTGATGAACTAGAACATCTAAGCGATGCAGTTGTATACATAGACGACCCTATTTCCAGCCTCGATAGCAACCACATATTTCAAGTAGTTGCCATAATCAAAGAAGTCTTTTTCCTTAAGGACGAAGTCTCAGGACAAACACATACGCGTTGCAAGCAATTATTTTTATCAACGCACAACTTTGAGTTCTTGTACTTAGTAAAGGAGCTCAAGCTCACAGGGAGCACCGCATCAAGCAACTACTTAATCAAAAAAACAACACCAACAACATCAACAATTTCAAACATGCCGAAGTCATTACTACTTTATAAGTCTGAATACCACTTCCTATATTCAATCATGCGTGACTTCCATGAAAGCAACGACAAATCCAACTTTGAAGTTCTTATGCTACTCCCTAACGCTGTCCGTAGATTCCTTGAACTATACACCTACTCAAAAATCCCCGGAAACGCAACAGTTGACGAACGCGCTGACAAGTTATTCGGCAATGAAAAGTCCAAGAGACTGCTAAAAGTATTTCACTTCTTCAGCCATGGAAACACTATTGAAAGGATGGCTAGTAATAGCGATCTTCTATGCGATATTGAAGGTGCAATATCTGACTTAATGACCTTGCTTGAGTCAGACAAATACCACTTTGAAGCTCTGAATTCAGCTCGCAGTTAAATTTTATAGGCGTGGATTCACGCCTATAAACTCATAAGGTTATACCCTGCAATGTGACTACCGGTTTTCGAGCTTTCATCGAGAGTCCCATGAATTCGTTACTGTCCTTTGGACTCTGCTTCGGACCAGGTAGGTGGGTATGGTGGATGCCCCGGACTTTATAGATACACAATGACCGCCTATGACCGATTGTAGCCCTTCTCGACATGCTAAATCGTCCATGTGGATATAGGGTGTATCTGACATATTCAGAATAAATCACTCTGGAAAAATCAATCATCGCTCTAACGTAGCCAAGAATCCGATCACGATCAGGCTTTACTAAAAAAGCCCTCCCAGATCACTCGGCACCCAGCTCATCACAATCAACTCCCCCGTCACCTCAGCCTTCCCCTGCCGCTGATTCGCGGTCGTGTACCGAATCTCGGTCGTCTCAAAATGAAACCCCTCAAACACCCGCCGAATGTCCGGGTGATCGTTAATACTGACCATCACCTTGCCTTTGCAGCGCCGCATAAAGTCAGCCATCCGCTCGTAGTTCTCAAACGGGAAATCCACGCCGTAGCCAGCAGTCTGCCAGTAAGGTGGGTCCATGTAATGGAAGGTGTGCGGCCGGTCGTAACGCTCTGCGCACTCAAGCCAGGGCAGGTTTTCGACGTAGGTGCCGGATAGACGCTGCCAAGCTGCAGAAAGGTTTTCTTCAATCCGCAGCAGGTTGATTGCAGGAGCAGTTGTTGCGGTGCCGAAGCTCTGACCTGAGACCTTGCCACCAAAGGCATGGTGCTGAAGGTAGAAGAACCGAGCGGCGCGCTGGATGTCGGTCAGGGTTTCCGGGCGAGTCATTTTCTGCCACTCGAAAATCTGCCGTGAGCTGAGAGCCCATTTGAACTGGCGCACGAATTCTTCCAAGTGGTTCTGCACCACGCGGTACAGGGTCACCAGGTCGCCGTTGATGTCGTTAAGCACTTCGACCGGGGCAGGCTGTGGGCGCAGGAAGTACAGCGCCCCTCCGCCGGCGAAGATTTCGACATAGCATTCGTGGGGTGGGAACAGGGGGATAAGGCGGTCGGCCAGGCGGCGTTTGCCGCCCATCCAAGGAATGATGGGAGAAGACATAATATGCAAGACCTTTACTGTATGGATAAACAGGTGTTAGGCTCGCTCCGCTTTGTGCACGAAGCAGGAGCCTTGACTGGGCTTGCAGGACTGATCTGCGGGTTTGGTGGCCGGGCTGGATGTTGACGCATCCAGCTTTGGCCGCTCCTTTTATTTCGTGCCTGATACTTCTTTGGCGTAGGCCTGGCAGGCCTGCAGCGCGATCAGTCCTTGATCGCCGTCGCCGGTGATTCCGATAATTCGTTGAGCATGCGCAGGGTCAAGTCTGGCGCTATGGGCGCCATAAACCACGCCGCCGGTGCGGGTGGTGGCTTGCACTGCGTCATAACCAGTTGCGGCGGCGTCGAGCTGGACTGACAACCGCAGATCAGCAGTAGCAAGGCGATCACGCAGGCGTGCCTGTTTGGTTTTTCATCGGTCAGGGCTCGGTAATGGGATTGGTCGCTGACTGCCAGCCATTGCTCCAGGGCGAGGCGCTTGCCCCGCTCTGCCAGAATATGTGCGGCGTTGGCATTGGCCAGATGGGTGCGTTCGGTTTGGTATGCAGCTTCCTTAGCAGCCAGTTGCTGGCCGTAGGCGTTGGCCTGCCACGTCCATGCGGCCCACGCACTGCCAGCCATCAGGGCCAGGGTGATCAGCAGCACCCCGCCCCACTTCACCGCATCGATCTTCACGCCAACACCTTGAGCGCCCGGGCGTACAGCGTCTGCCGATCGACTGCGCCATTCTGGCCACCGTTGATGCGCCGGGTGATCTTGTCGAACTGGCCCGCGTCGGCCAGTGTGCTCAGGCCTTTGGTCGCCCAGAACCATGCCGCCGACATGCAGGCGTGCTGTGGTTTCTCCAGCAGTTCGGGCTGCTTGATCAGATCAAGGCCCAGCCCTTCGCCGCACGCCATGTAGTTCGCACGGCCGGTGATCTGGATCAGGCCACGCCCTCGGTACTTGGAGCCGTCGCCTACTACGGTATTGCCCAGGTCTTTGCGATCTTCGTATCTGGCTTGGGCAGCCGTTGGCCCCCAGATTTCTTTGACGTATTTGAGCTGGCCAGACTCATGGCCAATCTGCGCGATAAACGCGGCTACGCGCTTCGGACCAATGATCTGGTAACGCACCATAGCGGTGTTCAGCAGCGGCACAAAAACGCCGGCAACTGGGCCGGCGTTGGGGAGAATCTGCAGCAGTTGTTGCGTGGTAATCGACATAAGTTGCCCTTACGAAAAAGCCCGCACAAGGCGGGCCGGGGGTGGGGATTTTCGGGTTAGAGTTGAACGATTTTCAGGGTCTTCTCAGGCTTCTTGCCTTTGACCTTGGCCTTGCCCTTCTTGCCGGCGTTGCACTCGATCGTCGTCGACCAGCCCGACTGGGTGAATACCTGCTCCCGGGAGTCCACCAGATACTCACCATCGAGCCCGTCCTTGAAACCCTGTGCGTTGATCATCCGTTCTGCGAACAGATCCGAGCGCCCGGGCATCTCCAGCCGTACACCGGCCGTGGAGCGGTTGAACGCGGCCAAACGCGCTTTTGCGGCCTGCTCGGCGGCGGTCTTGTTCGGGTGGATATGCCGATCGGTATGCACCGGCGGCAGGCCGTCCGGGGCGTCGTCGTTGTTCAAATTCACCACCGCCAGTTTGCCGGTAGCCTTGTCCTGGTACTTGGTGCTCACAGCCTTGTGGGTCGAGCGATCGCCCAACCGAAAGCTGTAGCGGCTGACGTCCGTTTTGTTGATGGTCACGACGCCCAGCGTCTTGCCGCTGGCCGTGACACCGCCCTGACGCGGTATAACGATCAATTTGCCGTCAGCGACCTTGGCCGTGCAGTCATGCAGCCGGGCCAAGCGGGTAATAAAGTTAAAGTCTGATTCACCCAACTGGTCAGCCCGGGGTACGATCGTGGCCACCGTACAGGCCGGCTCCCAGCCGTTACGCCGGGCCACGGTGCTGACGATGGTGGCCAGGGTGTCGCCCTCCCAACTGCCGCTTCGGGTGGTCTTGCCGCTGCCGCGCATGTCGCTGGCCTTGCCGCGTATCACCAGCGTGTCCGGCGGGCCGGAGACTTCGACCTCATCGACCACATAGCGGCCCTCCCGGGACAAGGTCGACCCGGCATAGCCCAGATAGATTTCGATGCTGGCACCGCGAGACGGCAACGTCACGGCGCTGTCGCGGTCGTCAATGCGCAACTCAAACTCGTCCGACTCCATCCCGGGTTTGTCCGAGGTGCGCAGCAACAACAGCCGGTCGTTGATCATGCGGGTGATGTCGCTGCCATCGGCGACGATGCGAAAAACGGGTGTCATATCTAGCTCCAACAAAAAGCCCCGCACAAAGGCGGGGCTCAAGGGTTTTTCAGCTCCAGAGCTGGACGGCCTGCTCATCGCTGGCCAGCGCCAAGTCCGGCAACACGATCAGCACACCACCACGATACGGCTCCGGCTCAGCGGCCAGCCCGGGGTTGGCTTCCAGCACCGCCTCCACGCTGCCGTTGAGGTGGCCATAGGCGTTGTGACAAATGGTGTAGAGCTTGTCGCCGTCAAGCGTTCTGCAGGTCCTCGCCATATCGGACGAACTCCAAACTAAAGCCCTGTTTGCGGGGAATTCCGCCCTGCAGGAACGCGCTCTGATCCTCGGTGATCGAGGTCAGGCACCAATCCCCCAGGACGTAGCCATAGCCCGTGGTCAGCCCCAGAGGCACCAACAACCCACCAATGCTGCGCAGGGTGTCCAGTTGCTTGAGGCCGCCCCGGTGCCCGGGAAAGATCGAACCTTTGAGGGTGATTTTATCGTCGCCCATGCCCACCGCCTGCTGTGCCGGCCGACGCACCAGGCGCTCTTGCGAGGCCCAGCGGAAACCGCTTTGCCGGTTCAGTTCCTCAAAGGCCGCCGTGTCCAGGTTGAAGTAGTACGGCGGCGCCTCATGCTTGTGCGGCTGCAAAATCAGCAGGTGCGGAAACGGCTTAACCGCCTCCACGGCCGGGGTGGTATCAGTCGCAAACACGCTGGTGGGCAGGATGTTGCCCAGCGCGGGATTGATCTTGCCCGCAATCTGGTTGATCGCATTTTTAGCCCGGGTGGCCTGCTCGCTAAATACTCCCAGACGCTGCTCGATCTGCGAAGCCGCGCGGGTGGCTTGGTTATAAACCGCGATCACCGAACCCACCTTGGACTGTGCGGCGCTGATACCGCGCATGACCCGCTGCAGCTTTTCCCCAACCAACGGGCCAATCACCGGAAGGGTCTCCAGCTCCGACGCGGCGCCGGTGATTTCACTGATCGCCCCGTTTACCGGGCCCATCATCCCATCCAGACTTCGCCGCCCAGCCTCCCCGGCCGTGGCCAAGTAGCTGAGCGTGCTTTGCATCTGTTCCATGTAAGCCATATCACCTCCTTACCCGGTATGTGGGGCGTCGTATAACTTGCGGTCATTGGCCCGGCGGGCGTTGTCTTCCAACTGGCGGGCGAAGTCATTCAACTGACCCTGCATCATGGGTTGTAACTGACGCATCAGGTCGGCCGGGTCTTTCACATCCCCCTGCACCGTGATGGGCATATGCGGGGCGAAGGTGATTTTCTGATCGACCATTGCTGGCTTGGGATCGAGCTTGAGCATCAACGGCGGCTGGGATTCTGATCGGCCGGACCGAGCCGACATCGAGCGCACCACATCCCCCGGCTCCGCATCATTGCCGAACAGCGACTTGGCAAACGACGTTTTGCCAAACATGCCGCCCACGGTATCGCCGCCCATGCCCCCCAGGAACGCGCCGACCAGACCGCCCACCGCCGTGCCAATGATCGGCACCACGGAACCAATCGCGGCGCCCGCTGCAGCACCGGCTACCGACCCAGCCAAACCACCGGCCGCACCGCCGTAGCCTTCGGCCTTTTCTTGGGCTGTCTTTGCTGTGGTGTAAGTGTCGAAAGCCTTGATACCAGCCTCAAACACCGTGCCGGCCGGAATGGCTTTCCCGGCCTTACTGATAGTGCCCACGGCATTCATCAACCGAGCGCCCAAACGCGGCGGCACAGGTGGCGGCGCCGGCGGGCGTGGCGGCCCTCGGCGCCGCGATCGACGTCCACCGCGACCGCTACCCAGGCCGCCGCCGATATCCCGGGCGTTGACCACAAAGACTTTTTGCGGCTCGGAGCTTTCACCGTCTTCACCGCCCTTGGCTTCACGAATCACATCGAGCAGCTTCAGACCGGTCTCGACTGGGTCTAGCTTGGTATCGGGGGCGCCCTCACCTTCCTCGTCTTTGCGACCCAGCAGCGCATTGAGTCCCGACGAGACCAGCGATTTGACTGCATCACCCTTCTCATCGCCGCCGTCAGAACCGCCCAGCACCTCCTTGGCGTTGGTGACAAAGACCGACTGCACACCGGCACGACCTGCACCGCCGCCACCGCCCAACCCGCCCCGGGCCAGATTGACTAGACCCCGGCCGATTTTGAACGCACCCAGCAAACTGGTCAAAACACTGGCCCCGGCGGCCAAAGCTGTAATGCCCGCAACCAGATTGGGCGATTCATCTGACAGTTTGGTGAAGCCCTTGACCACCGTAGTCAGCCCGGTGGCAACTGCATCCGTGACCGGACGAATGGCATCGCCCACGCTGCGCATTGCGTCATTGCCGGCCTGAATCGTCTCGGCCCATTTTTGCGATGAGGTGTCGCGCCGTTCCGACAGGTTTTTGTCCAAGATCCCAGAGGCTCCGGACGCCTCGTTTTTAAGCTGCTCGTACAGCGCCTTGTTCTGCACATAGGCGGTCAGTGCTGACTTAACCTGCATGTCGGCAAAGATATCGCCGGTGCGCAAAGCCTGCTCCAGGCTGCTGAGCATGGCCTTGGCCTTTTCCGGATTCGCTTCCTTACTAATCTGGGCCGTGGCCTCGGCCATCTTGGCGGCTTTCTTCGGGTCGGTGGCTTCGATGTAACGCTTGGCCAACCCGAAACTGGCCTCCAGCGTGGACATGCCTCCCTGAATACCGGTGTTGAGCGAGCCCTGATAATCAATGCCGGCCTTCTTGTAGGCATCCACTACTTCGCCGGAGCCGATTTTCTCCATCCAGTTTTTGAGGTTGTTGGCCGCCTCGTCGGAGGTGCCGGCAGTTTTCATCTGCACCTGGAGCATCGCGCCCAACTGCGTCACGGCGTCCATGCCGGTGATGCCCTGTTTCTGCATGCTCGCCAACAACTGCGGAAACCAACGCGCCATGTCGCTGGCTTCAAAGCTGCCCGCCTGCCCTTGAAACGCTACCGCTTCCAGCGCCTTTTCCAGCACCTTCGGGTCGGTGATATTGGCGTTACTCTGCAGCGCCTGGATCATCTTGGCGGTGTCGACGCCGCTGGAACCCTGCCCCACGACGAACTTGGCCGCCACCGGCGCAAACTCCATCGCCTGCTTCAGCTCCATCCCCGCGCCGACCAACTGGTTGACCACATCGGCCACTTCATTGCGACCCATGCCGATATCGTTCGACGTGGCGATGATGCTGCGCGACATGTCGGCCTCTTGCGCCGATCGGGCCACGCCGGCCTTGATCGCAATATCCCGGATGATCGCCTGATAGTCGGCGCTAACCTTGGCCGTCACAGCCACCATGCCGGTGGCCACCACCCCCTGCGCAACCCCGGCGCGCACCTGCTGCTTGCCCTGATCGATCTGGCCAAAGCCTTTGGCCTTCAGTTCAGCACTGCGGCCGGCGCGGCCAAGGCGGTCGTATTCCTTGGCCAGCCGACTGACTTCCACGCCTTCCTTGCGCAGGACGTTGATATTTTTTTCCAGCCTACCAAGCAGGGCAGCAGCCCCTTTTTCACCGGCAGCGTGAGCCTTTCTCCACTCGTCCCGTAGACGCATGGTTTCGCCGATCGTGCTTTGTAGTACCCGGGCTTTCTTGCCTTGCTCACTGAGCTTTTTGACGCGGCTTTCCACATCCTTGAATGCAGCGCCCACGGTCGAGCTCACCGCCCCGCCGATCACCAGGCCGAGCGACATGTTGTTTGCCATAGGAGTGCCCTGTTACGTGTAGCGGAGGAAGCAGCTCAATCCGTGAGCCACCACAGCATGCGGTTAAACGGCATCGCCTCGATCTCGCTGGCCGAGAAATGAAACTCCCGGGCCAGGTACTTGGCCGCCGCTTTAATCGTGGTAGGTGTAAGGTTCATCATCTTCGACCAGGCGAAAATAGCCGGCCTGCAGGCGGTTGTAGTCGACGATGGTCATGGCGCTAATGTCCTTGTCGCCCGACCCCGTGAGAGAGGCAAACAAGATCAGTTCACGCTTCTCCGCATCACCGCAGGACTGGACGGTGGCTTGCTGTACATCCTTGACCGTGGGGGCACGCAGGCTGATCCGATCGACTTGGATCTGGTTGATCTCGGTCGGTTTGCGCAAGGTGATGGTTGCACCTTCGGCCGTCAGTTCCAGCCAGCTTGGCAGTTTCTTGGTAGTGGTCATGTTCATTGCTCCTTAAAGGCCCAGGGCGTTACGCACGTCAGCGAGTTGGTCCACGCCATCAATGACGCGCACGCAGTTGATCGGATCGATTTCAAACATCACACGCCCGTCGATTTCGAGCTTGTAGTAGGTGACGTCCACGGCGTACTTGAACTCGGCCTTGGAACCGGCCGACCACTCGCCAGGGTCGACTTCACGCAGGCCGCCACGCAAGGTGGCCACCACGCCGGTGGTCGCACCTTTCTGGCCCTTGAAGGCACCGCGGAACGAAGCGTTGAAACCGGTCTGGTCAAAGGCGCCGAAGTACTTCAGCACCTCACGGCGCACACCGTTGGTGGCAAAGCTGGCCTCCAGCTTTTCCAACCCCATGTCCATCGCCACCGGGGCATCCATGCCGCCACCGCGATATTCCTCGGTTTTCACCGTGACCTTGGGCAGGCTCAGGCTGGGGACGTCGCCCTGCAGGCTTTGGCCACCGATAAACATGTTGGTGTTAAACAGGGTTTGCGGAATCATTGAATGCCTCCTTAG
Source organism: Pseudomonas fragi (assembly GCF_025426255.1). GTDB lineage: Bacteria > Pseudomonadota > Gammaproteobacteria > Pseudomonadales > Pseudomonadaceae > Aquipseudomonas > Aquipseudomonas kulmbachensis. The sequence continues at coordinate 3,265,496 of NZ_CP104861.1, forward strand.
GCTTCCAGAACTTCGGTCAGCCACTGGTTAGTGACTTCAACTTGGAAAATCGGGTTTTCCGCCGGCGGCACATCGGTAAAGCGGATGGTCCAGTACACCTTGCCCTGCTCGATCTGCGTGGCCGTGGTCTTCTCTAGGTCGGGATAAACCTCAAAATTGATCACCGCACCTTGGGCTTTCAGATCCCGCATAAAGGCGTTGATCGTCTCGGTCACATCCTTGACGTAGGTCTTGGTAATACCCCGGTCGACGGCCCATTTCATGCCCGTCTGAATGGCTTCCATGACCATGTCGGTGGTACGCACGCGGGTGACAAAGGCCCACTTGGCATCACTCGACAGCGTGCGGTTGCCCCACAGGCGGTAGCCGCCGTCGCGGATGATGGTGGTGATATTGGCGCCGTTGAGCAGGTTGGCGCGGCAGGTCTTGTCACCGTCCAGGTACTCGACCGGGCGCACCGTGCCGGTGATGCCGACAATTTCTTTGTTCGACGGCGACGACCAGAAACCAAAGCGCGAATCGGTCTGCGCGAACAGGCCTGCAGCGATCGCAGAACCTGGCACCGACACGTCGCCGTTGAGCGCTGTGCTCCACTGCTTGACCGCCGGATCAACCATAAACAGGCGCTTGGAACCGAAGTTTTCGGCGTAGGCAATCGCCGCCTCGTCTGTGGTGTTCGGGCCATCGATGATGCCGATTGCCTTGAGCTTGCCGGCCAGTACGTCCATCGCGGTGGCCACCGCTTCCGTGGCGCTGTGCTTGGGCGCAATGACCAGCCGCGGCTGCAGGTTGAACAGGCTCTTGCCATCGAGCAGCGCCTGGAGGCCGGTACGCGTGCCATCGGCCGACACGCCACCAATCACGGCACTGGTCAGCACGGCCGCCTCGGTATCTGCCGGCACACCCACGGCCACGATCGCGGCCGCCGACTGGTTAAAAATCGCCTTGCACGCCCGGGTGATGGCCGAGTCAGCACCGAACGCGGCCACCGCTTCGCTCTCACGGGTCAGCAAGGTGGGCACGTTGGACGCCACCAGGCCCAGCCCCGGGGTGAAGGTATCGACCAGACCAATGATCGAGGACGAAGGCAGCGCGATGACACGGGCGCCGGTCTCGACCAGCGACACGGTAATGCCGTGAAAGAAGTCGGTAAGACTCATGATGTTCTCCATAGAAACGAAAAAACCGCCCTATTGGCGGTTGCGGTACTGCGTTGAAACCTGTGTTTACATCGGTGTAACGCGATACCCGACTGCGATCCAGCGAAAGCCGAACTGCTGAACCAGAGGGGTATATTCTGTGAAGCTCAGCAGGCACTCCGTGGCTGTAATGTTTTGTTCGTTCAGCGCACAGGTAACCGACGCGGACGAAACAACACCGCCGGGATACTGCGTAACCACCGGAAGAACGATAAAAGGCTTGGTATCGAACGGATAAGTAAAAACAACCTTTGCGTTCACCATGCCACCGGGCAAGTCCCCCATCCATCGGCTGCCCCACTGCACGAAAAAACCGGTGTCCTTGTCCCACCAGAAACCCGTCGGGTCGTGGTAGAAACTGGACGGCACACCCGCGCCGATACCTGCTCGAGCTTCGGCCGGTGTACCGCCGCCCGTGCCCCCGCGAGCAACAGGCAAAATGCCGCTGGTCAATTTGCTGGCATCCAATGCAGCCAGAGCCAGATTAATGTTGAGGTCGCCACTGCCGTCGAACCAGCCCTGGCCCGTGGCGGCGCCGCTGAAGGTCAACGTCCGGCCGGTCTGCAGCTTGGTCGCCGTACCGGCGTTGGCCGAGGTCGGGCGGCTCAAGGTACCGGTGGTAATCTTGCTGGCATCCAGCGCCGGAATATCCCCCTGAATCAGCGACTGGGCGCCAGTCACCAGCCCCTTGGCGTTGACCGTGACCTTGCTGTAAGTCCCCGCCGCCACACCCGAGTCAGCAAGAGTCATCGGGATATCAATGTCGCCACTGCCGTCGAAAAAACCCTGCCCCGTCACCGCACCTTTGTAGGTTAGAAACCTGCCGGCATACAGCTTGTTTGCCGAGTTGGCATTGCCCTTGGTGATTTCTTCACGCACTGTCGACAGGGTCGCCGTGACCAGCGTCGGGTCGTCTTGAATCGTTATATTGGCCGTGCTGCTGACAAGGATCTGCAGGCGGATACCTTGGGTGCGCCCGGTGCCCTGAGCCAGTGTCGGCTTGTAGGTCGGCGGGTAGCTGGCCACCGCCACCAGTGCGCCGGTGGAGTCATACAAGCCGACCTCACGCACCCACCAACCACCGATATCGGACGGCAGGATCAACTCGGCGCTGATCACCGGCCGATCGGCCCGCACAGTCAGGCGGTTGAGCTTGAGGCGCACGTTCTCGTTGATCAGCTTTTTCTGCAGCTTGGACGGAATCGGTGTGACGCCATTACCGTCACCCACGCCCATATGAGTGATGTTCCAAGGCGTACCGCTTGCGATCGCCTTGGCCTGCTGCGCCGCGCCAACATCCGTCAGCATGGCGATATACAACGTGTTTTGCTCTGCCATGAATGTGCCTAATTGAGTGAGTTACAGCGGCATGGGAGCGCCGTAGATATTCGCCCCAGGGCCAAGGTTGCGGTACAGGATGTACAAGCCCAGGCCACGCAGAATCTCCCCGGCCCAAAAGCCGAAGAACATGCCGTTATCCGTGCCCAGCCGCACCGCCGGCGACCAACAGCCGTTCATGGGCTGACCCGGCACCGGGGTGACGACATAATTGTTCTGCAGCTCGGTCACGCAGGCCTCGATCAGATCATCCAGCCCCGCCACCTGACAGCCCGCCAAACCCGCCAGACAGGCACCGGCCAACCACAGCCCGGTTACATGGCCGGTGAAATCGTCAGGGTCCGGTTGCGGCAAGCCAGTCATGGGAAAGTCGGTGGGCAAGATCCCGCCCGAGGTCTTGGTGAAGGTGATCAACCAGGCCAACCAGTTCTCGGCATAGGCCTTCAATTTCACCGGGACTGGCCGACCCTGACTGACCAGCTCGTACCACGCCCGACAGGCGCCCATCATTGCCCTGGGTTGGTAGCCACTCCACGCAGTCCCCGTGCCCCAGTGGTACATGGTCCAGGTATCCGGATCGCCGTACTTGTAGTTGTCCCAGCGGTTCCACACATAGGCCGAGGCGCCCGGGCCCAACTGGCCGAATTTCTGCGCGTACCACTGCTGCGAGTCATACAGAAACTCGACCATCTGATTGAGCTTCGACCCGTACTCATTAAACGGGTCGATGCAGTAAATCAGTGGGTACTGATAGCCCGGGTAAGGCATACCGTGCCAAGCCCCGATCTGGTCGGTGCCCTCGGCGTAGATGTTGGAAAACGGGATCACGCCCGGGCAGTACGCCAGAGAGTCGTCGCGGTACTGCAGGATGGTGCAGTCGCCCACCAGCGCCCTGAACTTGGCCTGCCCCTTGACCGTCAGCCGGTAGTTCAGCGTGTAGCCATCTTCGGCTGCAAAGGCTGGGGGCACGTCATTGATGCAGTAATAAGAGAACGTCAGATTGGTGTCTGAGCTGTCATCCATCAGGACACTAAAGCCTTCGACCTCGGTGTATACCGGCGCCGCCGGCTCGGAACGATCTGCCGCCCCGGGCTGGTAGCCCGACAGCGTGGCGTCCTCGGGGCGGATCACCAGCGTGACCCAGGCACCCGCCGTTGCCGGCAACATCCACCACCAGCGCCACCCGTCAGCATCGACAATGCGCAGATTGAAATTGCCGTCAGCGCGGTAGGTGATGCTCTGCAGCGGAGCCTTTTCGGTCGGCAACAGCCAGTGCCCGACGCTGTACCAGCCGTCATCAGTGGGGAAAAGCGAGCTGACCACGTTGCCGCCGCGCCCTTCAAAAATCCCCGGCTCGTAGCCTTCCTCAGACACGATATCGTCCGAGTGCGAGACGGCGCGTAGGTCGGCCATGATGTACTCAGAGCCGTCATCCTTGCTCAGCCGGGTAAAGCTGCTCAGCGGGATATCGTGGGCGACCACTTCAATGTTGGACACCGACTTGGGCAGCGCACAGCTGTACTTGATCCCACTGCCCTCGACCTTGCTCGGCGACACCACCAGCTCGACCTTGGCATTGAGCGGCGCATTGAAGGTGTCCACGCCGCCGTAACAGGTGCGTACCAGTGAGTCCTTGCTGATCCTGAACCACACCGCCTGCTGCTCCAGGGACACTTGCGCCGCCTCGGCGCAATCCACGGTGATGTAACCCATTGAGTCGCGGTTGATCACCGGCTCTGCATCGCTCGGGTAGCTGAACTGGTAGGCAATGCCGTCCGTGTAAGGGGTCAGCTCGGTGCGGCTTTGGCGAAAAAAACGGTCGCTTGAGTCGATCTGCGTGTACTCATGGGCGGTGAAGCGGCAGGCATCCATCGCCTTTTTGTAGCGGGTTTCGCCCGTCATTCGCCAGAGCATGTAGCAGGCGTCCATGTACCACTGCTCACCGTCCGCCGCGTTGCCCATCTGGTTAACGCTGCCCAGCAGTGGCACATGCAACGGCCGGTTGTGCTGGACGGCATTACGCGGGATCAAGTAGCCGCCGTGTTCAACGGGTTGCCGGGTGGCGTAGTTCAGCTTGTGCTCCCCGTTCACCGTCGCGCTTTTGAGCTGGACCTGCCCGCGCTCTTCCAGCGGGTGGCCATCAGAAAGCACGTCGCCATCGGCATTAATCTTTTGCCCGGTCCACGCGATGATCCAGTCCACATCGAACTGACTGCCCGTCTTGTCCCAGTCAATCGAGCCGTCTTCCTTGACCGCCTGCACCGTGGCGTTGATCGCCTCCCAGGCCAAGGCGCCGTCAAAGGCAAAGGTGGCCTTGTCCAGATACTCACCCCAGTGCGGTTCGCCATGGGGGATGCTCAGGGCACCATTGACGAACGCAAAGGGAACACCCTTGAACCCGCTGTGGGTGGGCTCGGCAGCATCGATCGGCCAGTTGGCCAACACCGGCTCTTTTGAATTGACGATCCAGTTGGCTATGCGTCGCTGGGGAGTTTCAGGGATCGGCTGACCCGCGTAGAAAAATGCCTCGTAAGCCTCCCAGTGCCACACCGCCGCGTCCAGAAAGCGCTGGTCCTTGGTCGCAAGATAAGCATGGGCATAGCCGAGGATGTGCAACGCCTGACCTTCGGTCGTGCCGTCGCCGTTGGGCTGATACTCCATTTGCGAGTGCGCGATAAAGTGCCGATTGTTAGCCAGAACGCCCTGCAGGTTCTGCGCGTAATGCTGCAGCGTGGCGTCGTTGGTGTCGCCGGTGCTGTGCTTGAGAAAACGGTGATGGCCTTCAATCATGCTTAGCGCATTATTCAGGCCGGTTTTGTTACTGGCCGGGAGACGACTGTTAAGCGGGGACGGAAACATCGAACCAACTCCCATCAGAAATGCCCAGCCAGCCGTTATCGTCTGAGATAAACGTCAGCAGATCCGCCGTGCCAGCCTCGTAGGCCAGCACTGGCGGGCGCTTGCTTGACCAGTGAACGCTGGCCGGAAACGTGACCTTATTCGCCCCGGTGCCCTGACGCAGGCGCACGGTGAATGACCAGGTGTAACCCGCTGGCACATCGGTATTGAGAAAGCTGAATAGGCATTGCGGCTTATCCAGCGTCACGTCGAAGAACGACACGCCGTTCGTGTAGGCCACGTCCAGAGCCAGAGCGGCGCCTGCGGACTGGATCTTTTTCTTGCGCGGCAGCAACAGGCCGCCAGTCAAGTCGGTGATCATCTTGGCCAGTGCCAGGAGCGTGGGCGAAGGCCCGGAAGCGGTCTCGACAACCACGTCCGCCGGCAGGTGAACAATGTCATGGGCCGTTTGCGCTGCTGTTTCCATCAGCTCGATAGCCGCCCGTTGGCGGTCAGACATTTCGCTCATGTAACCCTCATCAGGCCCGGTAAGGCGAAGTTGGAGAAGTAATAGAGGTCGTTGGCCGACAGCTCCAGATTGATCAGGTCGAGGTCGTCCGACCACAGCTCAGGTGATGAAATAGTCACCTCGTCACCCGAAGAAATACCGGCGCCGATGTAGTAGGTGCCGTCCGGGCTGAAGGTGATGCTCAGGCCCACCAGATGCCGGCTGACCGGCTTGGTGTCGTTGATCATCCGTTCCAGCTCGGCAATGGCCGTGTCGCTCAGGCCGCTGTCGAACAGGGCCAGACTCATGGTGAACGTGCCCGGTTCGCCCATCGGCTCCAGCTCGTGCCACTCGGTGATATCCAGAATGTCCGCAAACGGCTCGACCACCCGGCGCAGCGCGCCCACGGTGCCCTTGCGCTTGTGGACTTCAAACGCATCCTTGACCACCTTGCGCTTGATCGTCTCGGACCATTCTGGGTCCCAGCGATCGACACTGCGCTGGATGGCCAGCCACGGCAGCAGTGCCGCCGGGCAGTTCTCGACCGAGTGGACTTGGCGCAGCACGTTGGCCAGCTCGACGTCACCCGTCGAAAGCTGGGCAAGCGCCTGTTCCAGCGACACGCGATTGCTCGGCAACAGGCTGGAATCACTCATCAGTGCCACCGATTACTACGCTGGCCTTGATGCAGTTGGCCGCTTGCGTATCCAGCACCACCACATCCGCCGCCGGGTGTATCAGCTCGACCCGCTGCACCCGGGAAACATGCAGCGCGGCATGGATGGCTGATTTGCGGATATCCCGCCCCAGTCGGCGCTGCGTGTTCACATAGCGCTCCAGTGAGGCGTTGGCCTCGGCCAGACTCAGCTCCATTTCCGGACCAGGGTAGAGGTACAGCACCGCCTCGATCTTGTAGTCGACCAGCTCGGCCGACCGCACCAGAAGGCGATCACCCACGGGGCGCACGTCCTCATCACTGAGCGCGACCCGCACCTTTTCCAGCAAGTCCGCCGGGGCCTTGCCATCACCCAGGCGGCTCAGGATGCTGACCAGCACCGTGGCCGGGCTCGGGCTACTGGCCCGGGCATCCGCCACTCGGCCGTCCGCCGACAGCGCATGAAACACATAAGCATCCCGTGGCCCCGCGATCGACATGCCCTCAAAGGCCAGCAACGTGCGCTCGACCAGAGAGTCGTCCGACTCGTATTGCGCCTCGATCGGCGGCACGGCAGCGGGATCAGCCTCGACCACGGTCAGGCGCTTGACGTTGTAGTTGGCCGCCAGATGGTCCACGTCACTGCCCCGGGCAAACGCCAACAGCAGCGCCTTGGCCGCGTCATTGATCCGTGCCCGTTCCATCATCTTGTCGTAAGCGCGCTTTTCAAGCAGCTTGACCACCGGTTCAGACTCAATCGGTGCCGACCAGTTGTTGCCCATCAAGGCGCGAAAATCGGTCAGTGCCTCTTGATACAGCGCCTCAAAATCCAGCGGCTCCAGCACGATCGGCGCCGGCAAGCGGGACAGGTCCAGAGTACTCATACAGTCACATCCAATAGCTTGCTGTCGCCCAGAAAGGTGCCCGACAGGCGAAAGGTGATACGCCCGCTCAGCACGGACACGACTTGAACCCGGGTCAGCTCCAGACGCGGCTCCCAGCGACTCAGGGCGCGGGCAGCTTCGGCCTGCACGGCGCTTTTCCAGCCCTCGGAAACGGGCAAGTCGACAAAGCGGCGGATCGTGCTGCCGTACTCGGGACGCATCAGCCGCGACCCCAGAGGCGTGGTCAAAATGTCTTCAATGGACTGCAGCAGGTGATCGAGGCCCGAGATAGGCTGCCCGGTGTGGCGGTCCATTCCGATCATGGGGCTACTCCGGCAGACGCTCTAAGTCGGGGTGTTTATCGAGAAAGGCCTGCGCCTGGATGTCCAGCGCTTCGATGTGATGTTGGCTGACATTCAATAAACGCCCACCGGGCATCACCAATGTGCGAGAAATAAAGGCCCGGTCGCGGTAAACGACCGGGCTGACAGGCTTGTCGATCGAGACGGGTTTGCTCGTCATCGTTTTCTCCAGGCAGAAAAAAACCCGCACAGGGCGGGCTGGTTGAAGGTTGGTTTTAATGAGTGTGGTGGTTTGAGTTGCCGGCAACATCGATCAGCGTTCCATCGGTGCTGATATCAGCCGTTGCGTGTAATGCGCCTTTGATCAACACGTCCCCGTCGATCTCTACGTCTCCCTTGAGCAGCGAAGGACCATCCAGAGTGATATGCCCAGACTTCACCATTACGGCGCTATCCGTAACGGTCGCCGACGACCCGCCGACCTTGATATCCACCGAGCCGGTCGGCAGCACAATGCTGTAACTGTGGGCCTGCCAGTCGTAAGTCAGCGACCCACCATCGTCGAACAGCCAGCACTCGACGTGATCGCGGTTATCCGGGGCTGCCCCAGCATCGCCAAACAAACCCGGCACAAAGGTGCCCTGTGACACGTCACCGCTCGGGCTGAGCAAAGCGCCCTGCTCGCCCATACTGGGTACTCGCCAGTGCCGTGCCTTGCCCGCTGCCTGACTGTGCCAGCGCACCCAAGCACTGACCCACTCACCATCAGACACCCGGCACACGGGTGGCCTGACCGTCAGATCCAGAGCAACCACATAGCAGCTCTTGACCACCCCCGCGATCATGCGGTCGTGCTCGGCAAGGGCGTGGCTCATGGGTCTACCTCGCCGCCCACGCTGAACACCAGCGAGCCGGGTTTCTCATCCGGCCACGGCCATTCCGTTTCACCCAGGTAAATCGTCTGCGTCCACTCGACCAACCACACGGTGTAACCATCCAGCTCCGGGCGGGTCCAGTCCTGGGTTGAACGCTTGAACTCGGCAGGCTCTACTGCCAGGCCCCACGTCTGGGTGCGCAACAACACCGCCAGTTGCGTGGCCAGGTGAATGGCCTGCTGGTAATGCTGGTCGCGGATCACGTCAACAATCACCCGCGCTTCAAAGGTGACGTTCAGTGTGCTTTCCCCGGTGCCGATATCGGTACCGGGCTCAATCTCGGCGATATCGAGAAACACTGCCGGTAGCGGGATATGCTGCTCGATGTCAGGCCAGAAGCGGACCAACTGAACACCTAACAGTTTCTCCTGCAGATGCTGTTCAATCGTTTGATACAACAGGTCGAAGCTAAACGGCTGCTCAGACACGGCGCGTCCCCTTCAGGTATTTCTGCAGTTCAAAGTTCATTTCTTGCCGGAGGATCTGCAGCAGGCGCTCATCGGCCTTGCGGCTCCAGGCTTCAAAATGTGGCCGTACTGAATCCAGTGAAATCTTGGCCTTGGCCAACGGAAAACGATCGCTGTTTTCCCCCACAAAACCGGAGCTGGCCCCGGTCTGCGAAGTGACTTCGCTGTCTGGGTAGTCAGCCCGGGCGAAGTGTTTACTGGCGGTACGAATCCAGATGTCGGCCTGGTTGCCATACACCTTTTTGTAGAAGGCACCTCGATAGCGACGACTGCCCACCGATACACCAGCCTTGGTCTGCCGTGGCCGCCCTGTCCGGCTGGCTTCCAACGGGTTGATCCCGAACCAGAGTTTGCCGCGCATTGCGCCGCCGGCGATCGGATAGCTGCGCAAACGCTGCCGCACCGCCTTGACCGCGATCCGCTCCTGCTTGCCCACGGCCCGGGCTATATGGGTGCTGAGCCAGCCCAGGGTTTTGTTGATTGCGCGGCGTTGCGCGTTGGCAGCAGCCTTGGGTACCAACGTGGCCAAGTCCGCAAATGCTTTCATATCCTCGGCCGAGACCTGAATATTGAACATCCCGCTACTGGCCCTGTTCTCACTAAAGCTGCCAATGCTCATGCGCGTTTCCTCAAGATCAGGGATACCAGGCCATCGCCGCCGGGCTCCAGCTGCAGCAGTTCGTAGTCACCACCTCCGTCCAGATCGGGCAAGTCGATGGTGACCAGTAGCCCTTTGTTCAGGCCATCAGAGTCCGCGAGCCGCACGACAAAGTGCGGCTCGCGAAGGCCCGTATTGAGACGACCGATCTGCGGCTGTTTCCACGGTGCCGAGAACATCCCCAGCACCGGCTCGGCGCGGCCTTCGATGCGCGCGGTATCACCCAGCACGTCGAAGATCACGCTGTCGATATCGGCCACCAGATCACGAATGCCCACGGTTACAGCTCCAGCAGGATCTGGGCGCGAGGCCGGGTGCAGATATGCAGCGGGTTGGACTGGGCTTCGCCGGCCATGCCTTTGTTGAACGGCATCGGCTCGATTTTGCTGTAGTACGGGATGCCCTGGGTGTTGACCGTTTCCATATAGTCGGCCGGGGCAAAGGCCGAGATATACAAGTCGGGGACGCCTTCGGGGACCAACAGGGCTTTGTCGTCGTGGACAAAAGGCTGGCCCGCAATACGACCCCGGTAGCGTTCCCAAGTGATGCCGCCGAACTCAAATGCTTCTCGGGCATCACCGCGCAATGCCGCAGCTTGCAGGGTGTTGGTATACGTTTTCTCCACATCCTCATGGGTGACGAGTGCCTCCCAGAAAGTCTTGCCACAAAACGCTCGGGAGCCGCTGGTGGTAGTGCTGCCCAAGGCCTCCTCTTGCTTGTCCAGGGCCTGCATACATTTGACGCGCAACTTGACGCCCGCAGTAGCAAAACCCATTTTCAAGCTTTGCTTGTCCACACCGAAACGCTGATAAAGATCGAGCAATACCGTCTTGCCGTCCGCATCCAGGATCTGCCCGTTCAGAGCGCCCATACGCTGGTACTCATGGGTGACGTCCAATTGGCGGCGCGCCTTGAGCAAGCGTGCATTGACCACGTCCTGCACGGCTTGCAGTTCGCTGCGTGTGCCGAAGGCACGAATGCCCTGAATCTCGTCAGCCTTGATCGTGAAGCGTTCCGGCAGGTGCACGGTGTTGAAGGGGATCAAGGTGCGCTTGCTGGCACCCACAACCAGACCCGAAGTACCGCGCTCACCGGCCGGCACCAGTGCCAGGGTGTCGCCGTCCTTTTCGATCTGCACGGTCAGGGTGGTGATCCCTTCCTCCTGAAACAGGCCGAGGCTGCTCAGGCGTCCGGGCAGGTATTGCTGTTCATTGATGGCAGCGGTCAGCGACGAAACAGAAAACGCTTCGTCGTCAAAGATGGCGATATCGGCCATTAGGGGACTCTCCAGAAAGTAAAAACCCCGCTCAATGGCGGGGTGCAATAAAGGGGCGGTCGGCTTAGCGCACGATCACAAAATGCTCGGCCAGGGATTTCTCACCCTCGAGATCAAGCCCGGTCAGATGCGCCTCGCTGACTTCAGCTAGGCGAACCACCGCGCGACCACGGCGCACGATGTCGGATTCGCCCAGCGGGCCGAACAGAATGGCGACAGCGTGCTGGCTGCCGTCTTCGGCGGTGGGTACATAAGGCGCGAATTCGCCCGAGGCGGTCACCAAACCGAGGACCTGGCCAGCATTCAGCGCAGAGCCAGCCGCCACATTGATCGCTTCACGAGAGATGTTCCCGGCCCCTTCGGACAGCAGGAACTCACCCGCGTGGATCGGCTCTTTTTTAATGGTCATGCTTTTACCCCTGTCTGGGCGGCGCGACGGGCCGCATAGATCGCATTGGTGTCAGGCTGTTTGGCCTGGGTTTTCGGCGCCGGGTCATCGTTGATCGGCAGGCTGTTGTCGATTTCAAAACCGCCGCCGCTGACCAGCTTGTCGAACAGGCGGCCGCGCACGGCTTCAGCACTGAGCCCGGCCGCGACAAACTCCTGGGCGAACTCCGGCAGACGCGCAGCAACGCACAGGTCGCGCACGGCCTTGGCGTTGGTAAGCGCGGCATTAACTGTGGCCTCATCGGCCAGTTTGGTGCTGCTGATCAGCGACTCGATCAGGTTGCTGATCCCGGCCGCGTTGCAGCTTTGGGTGATCAACAAGGCCAGCTTGGCCGAGTCCGCAATGGGCGGTTTTTCGGGCTCCGGCGGAATCGGCTCCGGGGTTGGCTCGGGCGGATCTTCCAGCTGGGCCAGCAATGCCTGCGGCGCATGCTGAAAGCGCTGCAGCACGCTGCCCTGGCCCACACAGGCTTTGACGGTGAGGCCCGCGCCCACTTCATCTGCCAGACCCAGGGCTACCGCTTCGCTGGCCGTGAGCCAGGTTTCGGCGTTAACCAGGCGCCGCAGCTCCACCTCGTCAATGTTGGGCGACTTGGATTTGTAGGCGGCAATGATGACTTCCGTCGCTTGGTCCAGCACGGCGGCAACCTTACGCAGATCCTCGGCATCGCCTGATGCATAGGTATACGGGTTGTGGATCATCAAAATCGCGTTGCTTGCGATCACGACCTTGTGAGCACCGCACACCGCGACACTGGCCGCGCTGGCTGCCAGGGCATCCACCCGGCCGGTGCAACGCTCGCCCAGCCGCGACAGGGCGTTGTGAATGGCCAGGCCGTCAAACAGGTCACCGCCGATGCTGTTAAAGGCCACAACAATTGGCGACACACCGTCATCCAATGCGGCCAAGTCGCGGACAAACTGGTTGGCAGTGATGCCCCAGGTGCCGATCTCGCCGTAAACATAGACCTCAATGCTGCGGGTCTCGGCCTCGCCGCTGGCCTTGAGGCTGTACCAGTGCTTATTCTGCGGCGCCGGTAGGTCACCGGCTTTATTGAAAATGCGTAGCCTGTTCATGGTGTCTCCTTGTCGGCGGCCGGTTCTGGCTGGTCGACGAGCGTTTTGTAGTTGAGGCCCAGGTCACGGGCGCGAGCCTGATCGGCAGCATTTTCAGCGTCCACGGTTTCAGCGTCATAGCCCGAACGCAGGACCATTTCGCTGCGGGAGTTAAAGCCCGCATTGACTTCCATCATCCGCGCCTGAATGTCCTGCACCGGCTGGATATAGGCCCAGCCCTGCGGTACCCAGCGGGTGCGCAGGTATTCGCGACGGCGCTGCGCGTAATCGTCCAGTTTGAGGCGACCGGCCAACACCGCCATGTCCATCCACGCCGCGCGAACCGGGCGGCACAACTGGTGCACGTACACCCCGAATTGCAGTTGCTCCAGGCGACGGCGGAATTCGTTGAGCACAACCCGCAGCGCCCGGTCGTTGACCTCGCGCATATCACCGGTGAGGATTTCGTAAGGCGTGCCGGTACCGGCGGCAGCGGCCATCAATTGCTGCCGCATAAAGTCCGGGTAGTTGTTGCCGGCGTCCGGGGGCTTGGAAAATTCAACCTCTTCACCGGGCCCCAGCTCCTGCATGGTGCCGGGCTCCAGCGCGACCATCGGGGTGAAGCCGTCGCGGTCTTCGGTCAACAACTGGCCGGTGACCGGGTCGCGGGGTTGCTGTGAGGCTTCGGGGGGCGGTCTGCTGATAAACCCGGCAAACAGGTTGGCCACTTCCTGACGGAACAGCACCGCATCGTCGTAGTTGTCCAGGCTGCGCAAGCGCTTGAGTACTGGTGCCAATCGCGGCACACCGCGCAACTGCCCAGGCTCGACCGGTTCAAAGATGTGCAGAACCTGCTCGGCCGGTACCCGTACCAGTTGGTTGTAACCGGCGTTCAACGACGAGGCATCGCGGGGGTGAACGCGGTACATCCAGTAAGCCACCCGCTGATGAGCCGGGTTGAACTCGATCCCAGCACGGATGTTGTTGCCGTTTTTGGCCGGCTCAAATTTGTCATGGGGTACAAACTCGGGGGCCAGTACCTGAAGCTGAAGCGGTACCGCCAGATCTTGGTCCAGGCTGCGTGGCCGTATACGCACAAAGCATTCACCGGCGGTTTCGACGGTGCGGGCGATCAATGCTTGCTGCCCGTAGAAGTCGGTTAGGCCATCGGCATCCGACTCATCAACCCAGTCCTCCCACAACTCCTGCTGCACTTTGCGCAGGGCATCGTCCTCGATCTTGGGTCGCGGAGTGATGCCGGTACCGATCAGGTTGCTGACGCGCTTGTCGATTACGTTGAAGGCGTAAGGGTCATTACGCACAGCCGCCCGCGAACGGGACCGCAGGTTGCGCAAGGCCGGGGTGTTGATGCTGTTGATGCCAATATCGGGCGCGTCCCAACTGGCTGAACGCCTGCCCTCTCCGGCTCCTTCATAACTGGCTTTGATCCGTTCCGGCAGCAAAAAACCGTTGCGGGTCAGGGTTGGATATTGGCGTGCCATTAGAGTCCCTTGCCTCCGTGGTAAAGCCTCACCACTTTTGAACGTGGCCCGGCGGACGCGACCAGCGAAGTACGGATCTGGTCGCGGGCCTTGAGCAGCTCATCCACCGTGCGGTACTCCACGGTGCGATCGGCGTAGCGCACGGTTTTCTCGCCGCGCGCGATGGCCGACTCAACCGCGTCGAGGTGCTTTTGGGTAAAGGACATAATCAGCGTCTCTTGAGATAGCCGCTGCTGGAGCTGCGACGTTGAGGGGGTCGTGCAACCGGCTGCGATGGTGCGGCCGGCATTACTTCGGGTGCAGACGTTTCAACAGGTTGTGTCGCGGGTATTGCGGCCGGAAGTGCAAGACGTTCAGCCTGAACGGGCTTCTCATCGAACAACCCGGCCTGCGCCAGGGCTTGGCGAATGCGCTCCCAGTCATGTTCCTTGTAGCGGTTCAGGCCCAGGTAATGCGCCATCGCCAAGCAGTACACCATCAGGTCGAGCGCTTCGTTGCGCTCGGCCTTACCCTTCACCCACTCGATACGCTTGTGGCCGCGCACGTAGCGGGCCACCTTGCGCTCGGCTACGCACTGGTCGAAGAAGTCGTCCGGCAAGTCGTTGGCAAAGTGCAGCGCGCCCGGCCCTTCTTCAAACGGGTAACGGTTGTAGATCCAGTCCTTGGCGGTGTCGGTACCGACAAACCACAGCTCGGCGCCGTTGCGTTCGGTCTGGCCTTTCCAGGTGACGTCGACCATTGACGGGCGTTGGGCAATAACCGGTTTGCCCGGCTTGCTCGCGCCCTTGATGGCGAAGATATTGCGCCACCGACGGATACGACAGAACTGGTAAACCTCGTCCGTGTGGTGACCGCCGGAGTCGACGGCGGTGGCCAGAATGCCGAGTCCGACTCCACAAGGATGCGGGTAACGCACCTTGAGCTTTTCATCGAGCACGGCCCAGGTACGCTCGTCCGCCGGGTCGCCCCAGATCACCTGGTAGTCGATGATCCAGCGCTCCATGCCGACACCCCAGCCCATCACCATCAGTTCCAGGCGATTGGCTTGTACGTCGACCGATGCAGTGAGCATCAGCACGCGCAGGGTCATAGAACCTAGGCCGTAGGTTTCGCGGCGGGCGCGCTCTTTCAGAACATCCGCTTTGGTCTGCTCCTGGGCGCTGTCCCAGACCTTGGCCAAGCGGGTGTTGTAGAACACCTGCATGGGTTCCAGATCGCCCCGGTTTTGCGCCTTCTTTGCCTTTTCAAATTGCTTGGCCAGCGAACGCCAGTCCATCCAGCCAAGCGGTGAGTACAGGGCGTTGAGGTGAAAGCCGATGGTTTCGCCGTCGCCCTGGGCATGGGATCGCCATTCGCCACTGGCCAGCATCTGGCCCTTGTGATGCTCCTCTATCAGCACGTCGCAATCTGGCCCGGCGCACTGGTAATGCACCACGCTGTAATCGGCCGAGTAGTGCAGGCTTTCCCATTCAAGCACCTGCATATGGCCGCAGTGCGGGCATGGAACGTAGTAGTAACGCTGGTCGCTGGTCTCGAACAGATCGGCGATACGCGAGGCGCCCTTGATGGTCGGTGAGCTGGAGAAGTAAAACTTGGCGTTGCGCCCGAAGGTACTACCCCGGGTTTCGGCCAGTTCGATCGGGTCGCCCTCTTCGCCCACGTCCACATCCCAACGGTCGATCTCATCGCCGTAGATGTAGCGTGCCGACAACTCGGCCAGGTTGGCCGCAGAGCCGGCTGTGGTGACGTACAGCGAACCGCCTTCAAACTCTTTGGTGTCCATCGTGTTGCGTGCGTCCCGCGAGCGGTTGGCCGCGACACGCTCACGCAGCACCGGCGTAGCCTTGATGGTCTTGCCGATCCGTGACGACACCCGCTTGGCTAGGCTCAGGCTCGGCAGCAGGGTCAAGATGTTGGACGGCACCATATGGATCAAGCCGCCAATCCAGTTCAATGCGATCTGGGTTTTCATCAGCTGCGAGGCCACCATCGTGACCACGCGCTTGCAGGGGTGAGCCGGTGACAGGCAGCGCATGGGCTCGCGGGCATAGGGTGTACGCGAGGTGCGGTACTGGCCGGGCTCGGCGGCGCCAGTGTCACGCGGGATACGCATGTACTCGTCGGCCCACTGGTCGACCCACAGCGAAGGGTCAGGCCGTAGCCCACGGAAATACGCCTCGCGGTACACCTCTGCACCGTTCGGGTTTTCCGTGTGCATGGGTTAGCTCTTGTTGTTGAGGGCGTGAACCAGGTCAGCCGAGGACATGCGCTCAGCGTCCTCCAGCGAGGCACGGATGGCAGCGGTCAGACGGCGCTCGATTTCCCAAGGGTCAGTCATGGCGGCCAACTCCGGCGCCAGTTGCGGGGGCATGCCCAGCAACTGATCGCGCAGCAGGCGCCCCGCGTTGAAGGCACCGGTTTTAACTGCCTCCAGCTCGACCTGTGAACCCTGAACCTTGTGGAATTCAGCCTCGGCCAGTTGCGCCAGGTAGTACTCGCGGTGGGCGCGGGCCTTTTGGAAGTCGGGTTGCTTGCCCGCCGGGCCGATGACGGGCTGCGGCGCAGCCATGTTCGGCGTGGATTCGACCAGCGGGGATAACTGGCTGATCACGTCGCGCTGCACTCGGGCCTCTTGATGCCGAGCCGCGACGGCGGCTTTAGTGGGGTCGGCGGTTTCGCGGATCAGTGCGATGGTCTCTTCAACATTGACCTGTCTTTCATCCGTCGACAGGACCAGTCGATTGTTCTTTCTGAGCCAGGTGATGTAGCTCGGCGCCTTGCCGATATAGGCCGCAAAGGCGCTCTTCGACAGAAAGATAGGGTCTGTCACAAGCCCTCCTTTTCAACGGCTTTTCAATGCAAGCCTTTCAATTTCAATGGATTGAATTTCAATAAGCTGCCAGCCCTGCGGCTAACGATTTCCCGCGGGTTTCCTGCCCCGTACAGGTCTGAAAACCACAGGGACCCCGCCGGCTTTATCGACAGGTCTAGATGTTATAAACACTTGTTTATAAGGTGTTTGGGCATGTTGCTGCCCGTGTATCTCATAGAGGGGTCGTGTTAGCTTTGACCGGCACTTAGCGTTGTCATGATGCCAACAGCAAGTGTCCTGACCGGAGCAAACACCATTGTCTTTATCGGATTCATTGCCACGTCATTCGGCTTCCGAGCTTGCCGCATTGATTCAAAGGCGTGAGCTCTCCTCCACATCTATAGTTTCTACCTACCTCGCACGTATCGAGAAGCTCAACCCATCACTAAACGCCTTAGTACAGGTGTGTGGTGAGTCGGCATTGGCACAGGCGTGGGAGGCTGACCGTGCCGTTGCACAAGGTCAGTATTGGGGACTGCTACATGGTGTCCCCTTCACCGTCAAAGATGTTTTCGATACTCGTGGTGTGATATCGGCGGTGGGTTTAACTGATCGTGCGGCGTACGTTCCGGAGCAGGACGCAGTCGTGGTTGCGCGCATGAAAGCCGCCGGAGGGATCTTACTCGGCAAAAGCAACTGCCCACCCGGTGGAGGTGGGGGCGTCACCGATAATCCTGTATACGGCGCTACTCGTAACCCTCACTCTCTATCCCATGGCCCTGGAGGCAGCAGCGGAGGCGAAGCTGCGGCGATAGCCTCGGGCCTGTCACCATTGGGTCTGGGAAGTGACTCGGGTGGCAGCCTGCGTGTACCTGCGCATTTTTGCGGCATCTGCACGCTAAAACCCACCAGTGGCCGCGTACCCAACACCGGAGTATTCGATCACCCAGGAGGCTTCAGTGACTACCGCAGCCAAGTTGGCCCAATGGCCCGGCGTGTGGAGGATCTGGCTTTAGTACTGCAATTAATCGCCGGTGAGGATGGCCGGGACGCAGCTGTGATACCGATGCCACTACCTTCCATCAGCACCGCGAAACTCCAGGGCATGAGAGTCGCCTGGTACAGCGATGGCGGTATTGCTCCTGTTGACGCTGCAACACAGGCAGCCCTGCAGTCGGCGGCCGACATTTTGCAGAAAGCGGGTGCCGTGATCCATTCGGCGTTTCCTACGGCTCTGGCCAACTCTCGGGCCATTACCGAGCGCTATTGGGCAATAAGCAAGGGCTCGGGAGCGGAGTTCGTACAATTGTTGACAGACTGGGACCAGTTTCGCAGCTCCATGCTGGGATTCATGGAAGGCTACGACATCATTCTGTGCCCGGTCGACGCAGCACCCGCACCGCGCTTGGGGGATGCCCGGCCTGACCTGTTCAGTCACACTTTGCCCTATAGCCTGGCTGGCTGGCCTTGCGTGGTTATTCGTGCAGGGACCTGCGACTTGGGGTTGCCAGTAGGTGTGCAAATCGTCGCGCGACCTTGGCACGAACATATGGCATTAGCTGCGGCAACCGCCATTGAAGAGGCACTCCCCTTTCACGATTTGATCTGAGGCATCTGCCTACGCTGGTACTCTGGGAAACATTATCCACGGGGTATTCAGCCGTCAGCTCAAATGCTTCGACAACCAGCAACTATTCAGAACGGTCGCTTGGGGTCGACACCTCGCAAACCCCGAGCCGCTTGGCTGCCCAGCGCTCGTAAAGGCCAATGGCTACGTCCGCCCCGGCCATCGCCGTGAGGCAGCCCACCGCCGATGACGCCCAGATCGACACGCCGTTGGCATGCAGCAGCATCATCGTGGACAGCCCGCATCCGATACAGGCACCTGACCGCAAGGCCAAGCGCCGTACCAGCGACCAGCCCCGGGCGCCATCCTTGTCCGCTCGCCACATCTCACCCGACACCCCACCGACCAAAGACAGTGCGATCACCAGCCAGATCGGCATATCAGCTAACGCTTGTTGCTCTGTTGTCATGTATGACCTCAATCAAAGAGCGGCGCGTGGTGCTGAAAAAAGAAAACCCCGCCGGGGTGGGCAGGGTTTTCAGTGCGCTGGTGTATGCCAGGGCGAGGTGCACAGCACGTGCTCGGGGAGCGCTTAGGCGCAGAATTCATATCGTGGGAACGTTTTACCCCTCTCCGGAAAAACCGAAAAGAGGCTATTTTCGGTAGGCCTACAAACGACCATGAAACGACCACAATACAACCACAATACGACAAAGTGCCCAGACGAACGGTAGTTAGTGGCTACGGGCGCGCCTGCTCATTCTTGCTCTGATCAGGCTGGTTTCTTGTGCACCAGTGCGCTGGCCAAGGCCACGAGTTGTGGCACTGCGAACTGCGAGAATCAGCTGAACCTGCTGATGCAGACGATGAACCCAATTACGATACGTCCGATCAGCATCCTCTCGAAGTCCGAGCAGTTGCAGCTGAGAGCGAACCGAGTATGCAGGCTGTGGCAGATAGCGATTGCGAGCCAAGGTCGCGAGTTGAGCCCCTTTCTCAGACTGCCGCTCAAGCTGTGCAAGGGCCGCCGCTACTTCAGTTGCAACGTGATCCATACCACTACCCGACGCCATCAACAAATCACGCGATCCTGGCGTACCACGTGGCGCACTGCCACCCCACTGCATGATTGTCGCCATCGGGCTGCCCAACCCAACACCGTCACCCACGCGGCAGTGCTGGCTGGCCCAATGCTGCATCAACGCTTCAATTTCTTCGATCATTGCCCTTCCCCCCGAAAGAACGAACCCAGCACAAAAATCACCAAACCCAACACAGACCCAACACAAATAAACTCCTTTAAAATCAATATCCTTATTAGCTTTGAGTTGAGTGTGTTGGGTTTGTTGGGTTTATAGGTCCTCGCATAAGAAAAAAATATAGGTCTTCGTTTCAGTGCAATTAACGTCACGTATGCGCGTGCGCGACGACAAACCCAACACACCCAACACAGCAGCCGGAAAGCCGCATGAATAAAGGTCTGAAACTGTGTGGAGTACCCAAAACCAACCCGACACACACCCGACACACCCAACACACTTTTGGGTACAGTCATGCTGCAGCCGCCTTGACGTGTTCCCAGCTGTCCACGCTCCAGCCGGCCAACTTCGCTTGGGCACGCCAATTGGCGACCGTTTTGCCCAGATCGGCCGCTTTCAGTGATGGGGGCTGGGAAGCACCGGGATCGTTTGGAAAGAAAAACGCACCAAATCGTCTGTTACTGCCCTCTGTCCAGGGGATAGATCGGGTCTTGTCCACTTCCGAACCGACGAACAGCGAGAACTTCGTCTGACTCATCACGTGTTCTTTATTGCGGTGACACCACTCAAGGAAAAGTGAATAAATATCTGTAGAAAGGCACACGCCCCACAGATCTCGTCCCAGCTCGTTATATTTCCAAAGACTGAGGAATGTTTGCCACCCGGCACGACTCAACGCCACCAAACGCTCACGTGCCGCTGTACTCGGTGGCCGGGTACGCTGGTCGAAATCACCGAGCTCAATCGATAACAACCATCCATACAGAGCAGCGACCCCGCCGTTTTTAAGCTCCTTGCCAATAGCCTTCTGCCGGTCTTCTGGCAGAGTATGCTCGGGCCACATCACCAGCATTCGACGATCACTTTCGCTGATGGGCCATGGCAGGATCTCGTTGCTCAGGAAAACCGCATTCATATGGTTGGCTTCTTCCCAACCATTGATGAACTTCGATTCCATCCGCACCGTTTTGCCGGTGATCAAGTGCTTGATCTTGCCCACTTGGTTGTAGCGCTGATCCCGGCTGACGACCTCTTCAAACACCGACCAAAGCTTACGGCTTTGCCAGGCGTTGAAGGTACTTTCAAGCTGCGTCTGTCCTACGGTGGCAGAGTACTGACCGTAAAGCATGCCCATCGCATCGGCGAACAGCAGACTCTTACCCGAGCCCTCCATGATCGAGTGCATCAAAACAGCCGTGTCCATCTTCGCGCCGAGGTGTTGGAGCGGATATGCCATCCATCGCGTCAACCACTGAGCGGCATCCTGATCATGGTTGCAGAGAAAAGAAATCAGCCAGCGCAGGTTTTCGCACGCAGCTTCATCAGTGATCGGTTCTAGCGGTAAGCCATCGAAGGTATTGATGTAGACCTGCGGGTCTTTCGTCATTGTTGGGTCAAAGACGATATGGTCAACATCCACCACCCGACGCTCGCTGCTGTTCAACCACAAGGGGTATGTATCTCCGAGGGCCATCTTCACAGCGCCCTCTGCTACTCGCCGCTTTTTCTCGCGATCCCAAACATCCTTCGTACCATCGATGTAAACGTATCGCTCGGTTGGCGGCATACCGAAGGCACCGCCTTTTTTGCCAGCCATGCGTCGAGACTGCTCGATATCACGCACATGTTCATCGGATATCAGCTTTCGACGCTCGGTGTCCTCCAGCCACTGCTTCGCCAAAGGCTTACCGACTCGCGCCTCAAATGCCGACCTTTTCATAACTCTCGACTGATCGAAGTCCCAGACATGCGTAGTTCCTTCTACCAATGCAAATCGCCGAAGAGCGTGATCGAGCGTCAGCACCTCCCCCGCGCCCCCAGTAGGAGTTGGAGCGGCATCGCTGACAGCGACATTAGCGGAGCCCTGCTCGCTCATATCATGGGATGGGGTCGGGGGAAGATCAGGCTGATCAGTTCGCGACGAATGCTGCATACCCAACATGCGAGCAGCATCTTTAACCGCTTTGGGCTGATCGCCGCCGTGCTCAAGCAGGCAGAACACCTCAAACGCATCATTCTGGTGACCATTGGCCAACGGATCAGCGCCATGGTGCGAATACAGCTTGTCATCGGTGATGGTGATACCCGGCACCCCAGTGCTGCTTTGCGGATAAAGCCATTTATTACCGCGTTTGATGTAACCGTGGGTTCGCAGTAACTCTTCAACATCATGGCTGCGGTTGAACTCATCAATCACCGAAGGCCGGTTGCCAGTTACATGGACAGGCGCCTTGCTCGACTTTGGTTTGATCTTTTCAGCCTTCGGCGCCCAAGGGCAAGCAGCCTCGGCATCACGTTTGAAAATGTCCCAGTTTTGCCAGATGGCCAACAGATCGTTGGTCAACACCGGTAAGCCCTCAGCGGAGGGTGGTGTACGCCAGGTATACGGTTTACCAGTACCCGGGTGAATCGAAGGAGGTAACACGTCTTGCACCAAGCCTGCGCGCAACTCGAAAACCGTGAAGCGCTTGTAGGGCTCTGCATCGGCGCGTGCAGCCGCTTCTCCATCGAGATCGCCGGCTTCTTTTGCAGCCTTGGCTTTCTCAATCAGACCTTTAAAAATCGACCCATCAGGGTCGTTTTCGTTGGGCCATGCAAGCGAATGACGCGTGAGGTCTATTCCATCCGGCAACTGGAACAGGATACGAAAACGTGCCGGGTTACCCACTACTGTCGGGTACACCAGCGCCATTGCGTCCAAGTCCAGGCCGAGCAACTCGTACAAGATGTGGCGTGTCCACTGGACATCATCAACGTCCAACGAGCACACACGGCTCGGGCCTAAGACCACGCCAAGGTTGTGCATTGGATTCGCGGTCCAGAAGGCTTCGGCGGCTTGTGCATCGGTGATGTAACCACCAGGCTTATTCCACCCCAACCCTTTGGGGGCTTTATCGCCAGGCTCGATAGCAACAAGTGCCAGTTTGAAGGTGTCAATGTAGCGCCGTGCCCATGTAGCCATCGGCACAGCGTGAAAACGATCGGTCATCTGCGGCGCTCCCGCAACTCTTGGCAACTGACGCAGGTTTGGCAGCCTTTGACCTTCTCCTGGCGAAGCTGTGGGATAGGTTCATCGCAATCAACACAGATTGATGCACTGACCACGGAAGCAGAAGCACGCTGACGTTGCTCCAAAGCGCGCTGTAAAAACTCATCCGCATAGTCATTAGCCAGATCAACGATGTCAGCCATTATCGCGATCCTCCATTGCCTGGCGTGCGCCGGCCATGATGCCCAGTACCTCGCGGATAACATCCATACCGCGCTTTTCTAGAATGACGACTTCGTGCGCCTCCCAAACTGCGTCGGCCACACCGTCGTGCATGCAAGACACAAACTCGCCAGATTCATGAAGCAATTTGCCTACCGCCTTCAACGCTTCTTTTGTGGCAGGCACTGGCGTTGGCTTGTACCAAACGGCCCCGGCTGGACGCACTAAGGCATCGAGCAAACGCGGATCAGCCGTGAGGCGAATCACCTCCTCCAGCTCATCCGGCGTAAGCCAGCGGCGTTCTTCGTCGAGTTTGAGTTTCTTCTGCAAGGAGTCGTTGTCGATCACCATTGCGAATGCAAGTGCGGTGACACCACCCTTGTAGGAACGTCCTGCGCGATAGAGCGCGTGACGCAATGAAAGCACCGGACCAGCGTCCGGTAATAGATCGATGCGACTCATAACCGTAAAAACCCCTTTTACGGTGTAGCCATAAAACAGGGCACGCCCTATCCTACGACCACGACCGATGTACATGTGCTGTGTATCGTCGTAGCTGGACCGGAGGATCTTTGGTGAGAGGCTCCGGTTCAGCACCCTTTTAGCGATGTAGATCTACAACTGCATTGCTCTGTCGACCCGGCGTTTCTTTGGTGAGAGGTTCTGGGTCGATACCTTCTATGCTGCTTGGATTGACTCAAGATCTTTTGGGATGCAGAACACATCCGGGCGCAACCTAAATCTCGAAACGCCAGTAATAAGCTCAGCTCGGACAACAAGCTCAGCAGGCAAAAAACCTCGCTTCAACCAGTAAGAAACAATTTGTTGAGATACAGGCCGCTCAGAAGTCGACATGGCTGATGCAAACGCGACCTGCCCTTTGGCTGAGTCCACAGCGTCCACTAGTGCCTCGCGCATCTCTGTTGCTGGGTTCATGAAGACCTCAAAGCGAAAAGTACAAACGGAAAATACATGTTAATTTGTATTATCGCAACAAATTAACGTGTTGGAACCAATACAAAAGGGTTTGTATCCTCAGAGCATGAATAAACCAACGCGCTCACCCTCGCCTGTAGCCTCACTGTTCAAGACCCGCAGGAAGGCCCTGAAATTAAGCCAGGTAGCCCTTGCTGACCGGGTCCGCGAACTCCTTGGTCCTGATGAAACCTTCAGCCAGCAAACCTATGCTGCGTTTGAAGCCGGTAATACTCAAAACACACGATTTGCACTCCAGATAGCTCAGGTACTTGGGCTATCTATGGATGAAGTTGCCGGCACAAGCCCAGCCACACAGACAGCGCCCAATCCTGTTACTGCAGACGCAGTAATGCTTGGTCCGATTGAAGTGTGGGACGACGAAACCCCGCTGGATGATGACGAGGTAGAAATCCCTTTGCTCAAGGAAATAGAGCTGTCTGCAGGTTCGGGCTGCACAGCAGTTCAGCACCACTCCCGCTCGAAACTGCGATTCGGAAAGATGACCTTAAGGCGACAGGGCATTGATCCTGAAAACGCAATTTGCGTGACCGTCTCAGGACACAGCATGGAGCCCGTACTCCCTAACGGCAGCACTGTAGGGGTCGATCAAGGAAGGAAAGACATCAAGGATGGGGATATTTATGCCTTAAGGCATAACGACCATTTGCGAGTGAAGATGCTGTATCGGCTACCTGCAGGCGGCATCAGGATGCGCAGCTTCAATCGCGACGAGTATCCGGACGAGGAGTACCCTCCGGAGAAGATTCGTAACGAGGAGATCGTCGTATTAGGTCGTGTCTTCTGGTATTCAGTACTGAGATAAAAATTCAAACTACAAAAAAGCCCGTTAATTCGGGCTTTTTTTTGTTAAAAGCAAATAATACAAATTAGCCTGTTGACCATATTACAAATTAGATTGTAGTCTTTGGCTCGAAACCTCTCACCAAGAGTACGAGCCATGCATATGACACAGCACAGCGTTGCCCGCTGCCGGATCTATCTACATCCAACAGCCTGCACCAGTCGCGCCTCAATTGAAGCCATTCAACGTCGCACAGGGCTTCTGGTCATCATCACCACTCCAGAGCGAATCGCGCTGGTCGCTCAACCCGCTCAAACCACCTCCTCATTCGGAGGTACTGCGGCATGAAAAAGTTACTTATTGGATTGGCAGGCCGCGCTCGCGCGGGCAAAACAACTGCAGCTAAATACTTGGCTAGCACGCACAACCTCCAGACCTACGCATTCGCAGACCCGCTGCGTGAAGGACTGACAACCATCTTCAACCTTACCCAACGTGACTTTGATGACGAGCACAAAGAACAGCCAATCGCCTGGCTAGGCCGCTCCGCACGCGAACTGATGCAGTCGATGGGCACCGAGTGGGGCCGTAATCAGGTGCACCCAGAACTGTGGCTGCTTCTGGCCGAGCAAAATCTTGGATTCCTCGAGCAAACCAATTCGGCAGCCTCCGGCTTTGTGATTAGCGATCTTCGTTTTGAAAACGAAGCGGCTTTCGTTCGAGAGAAAGGCGGCCTGGTCATCCATTTGCTACGCGAAAGCGCACCCGATGTGAACCCACATATCAGCGAAACCGGCATAGCCATACACGACAACGATTTCGTGGTGCACAACGACGAAACGATTGAGCAGATGACCGGCCAACTGGACGAGATCTTCAATGCCCTTTGCGCTCGCGCAGCGGCTTAAGGAGCAGCCACATGAACCGCACCCTGGATGCTACTGCCGCCCTACTTGGCTTGAAACCACGCGCCTTCCGCAGTCGCTTACGTGAGCTTGGAATTTTGACTCAGAACGGTGAACTGGCCAGCAAGCACCGAGACCAGGGTTATCTGTATGTAGACACACGCAGTCGCTGGAACGTGAACATCAACACCTTCAGCTATTACGCGGTAGTGATGGTGAAAGAGCCCGGCGTGAGCTGGTTGAGCAAGCAACTAGGCATCACCGTGACCTCTGCTAAAAAGGACGCCGCAGCATGAAACAGAACGCCATCACGCAAGCGATCGGCGCCTTGAAACTGGTCCCGATATTCGTCAATAACCCGACCATCGTCAGTCGCGCCACGATGATTGGGGCATCAGCAGAGGCTGTTGCTCTGCTTGAGGCACTTCCCGCGTCATCTGCTGAGCTGATCGAGGTGTTTCGTTGCGTAAATGCCGTAATCAGCGACGGGCAGACCGCTTACGTCACCCCTACCCGCAGCCCTGAATACCCATATGGAGCTGTAATTGCAGACAGCGAGGGGCACATTTGTGCCGCGGCGATAGGGAAAACCAAAGAAGGACTGGCCGAGTTAATTCGTCTCAAGTTGCTGCCCCCACTGGAGGGGTGCGGGGAGGATTTAGCGTGAGCAACACACTCGATCAACTGCGCAAGGAGTTCACCACACCTTGCCCAAGCCTGAAGGCAGTGCGCGAGCGCTACTTCGCACACATATCTAGCGATCGCTATCTACTGCGCCGAATCAGCGCTGGGCGAATCGAACTAAAAGTCACCCGTTTGGGCGGTGCAGGGAACAAAGGCACAGCAGTTGTTTATCTGCATGACTTGGCCGCTTACCTAGACGCACAAACGGCAAAGCAAGCAGCCTGATTCAACGGCAGCCCCTGCCGCACAAGGGGAATAACCCAAACTTAATGAGGAACAGCACATGAGCAAGTCACGTCCATTTATTGACACCCTGCGCGACATCGAAGCCGGCGGCCTGCTGGATGAACTCAGCGAAACCCAGCATAGCTTGATCGACGCCATTCGCTTAACAGGCAAAGGGGGCGAGCTGACGATCAAGCTCGCCTACAAGCCTGACGGCAGCGGCCAGATGACTATCAAAGCGGACGTAAAAGCCAAAGAACCGGCCCTTTCGCGTGGCACGTCTTTGTTCTTCTTGACCCCCGAAGGCAATCTCACCCGTCGCGACCCACGCCAGCAGGATCTGCCGCTTCGGACGGTGAACGATGACAAGCCAGAAGTACTGCGACAAGTCAGCCAGTAAACACCTCTCACCACTTGTACTACCCACTGGAGCACATCCAATGCAACAAGCCCTACAACAGCTGTTCACTCTGGCCCAAGCCCTTGGCAAGCCCCTCGACCACCCAGGACTGGCAGCGCCGATTGCGCTGGTACCTCACGGTGTATCGCTCGAGAACCTGGAGCATCTGCTGCCTGCCCCCACCCGCACCAAGCAAAAGCTAACCGTTCTGGATGCGGAATCGTTCATTGAATACGTGAATCGCTTCGCTACTTCTGCCACTGCTGTTTTCTGTAACGGTCCAGAAGGCCGAACCTTCTCAGCGGTTATCGATTACCACCAGCCAGAAAGTCCTGCATGGCGCGAACACGTTGCGATCTATCGGTGCCCGACCACTGTTGAGTGGGGCCGCTGGAAGGAAAACGACCGCAAGCGCATGGACCAAACGACCTTTGCTGAGTTCATTGAAGAAAACGTGTGGGACATCACTCAGCCTGCCAACGAACAAAACGCTCCAGGTCCAGCTGACATGCTGGAAATCAGTCGCACCCTCGAAGCCAAGAAAAATATCAGCTTCCGCCAGGGCACCCGTCTCGACAATGGCCAAGTGCAACTGACCTATAACGAAGAGATCGACGGCCGTGCAGGCGAAGCTGGACAGTTGCGCATACCTGAACAGTTCTTCATTGGTGTGAAACCCTTTCTTGGCGGCGATGCGTTCTGCGTTCCGGCACGCTTCCGTTATCGCATCCAAGACGGCCGCCTGATGATGTGGTTCGAGCTGGTACGCCCGGACAAAGTGCTTGAAGAAGCCTACAACGCAGTGCGCGACAAAATCCAAGCCGCCATTAACGAAGTTCCGTTGTACGAAGCCACGCTGTAAATAACCGCAATACCCCGCTTCCAGCCTCTCACCAGTGATCCAGGAGGCGGGGACTACGAGATACACAGCACATGCACGCACAAGACATAAGCATTATTGCAACTGGAATGGTGGTTGGTTTTTTAGCCCTAACTTACTTCGTTCGCAAGGCGATTGTCCGAACAAGCATCCGCTACAGGGTGATAGCACGGAGTCATACATGCCCCCAATGACGCGCAAAGAACTCATAAAGATTAGCGAATACCAACGCCGCCGCTGGGGTGAGAACGGGACACCGCTCTGCTCGCAAGCCATCCGTAATTACATCCGCAACGGAAAGCTGCCGGGCGAGCAGATAGGCTCGCTCTGGTATGTGGACTGGAACGCTCTGAACATAGCTGACGGCAACGATCTGGTCGCTATGGTGCTAAGAGGAGTTGCCTGATGGCTCCACGGCCACGCAATAGTGCGAACAAGCACCTGCCGCAGAACCTGTACTTTGATCCACGCCGTTCGACATACCGCTACCGTCGCCCCAGCGACGGTAAGTGGTTCCAATTCGGTACCGATCGGATCAGGGCCATTGATGCCGCAAAACAGCTCAACCTGGCCTTTATGCAAGGCGCCGATCTGGTTCGCTCTGTCATGGGTAATCCATCAGGGTCCTTTGCGGGCTTTCTGGATAAATACGAAGCCGAGATCTTACCTCCCCGCGAACTGGCCAAGGGCACGCTCGAACTGTATGCCGTTCACTTCAGACGCTTCCGAAAGCATTTTGAGGGCAAAGCCGTCGATCAAATAACCATTCGTATGGTTGCCGAGTTGCTGGACACACTGACCCCAAGGAGCGCCAATCAAAGCCGCGCTCTACTGGTAGATATTTTCAATCACGCAGCGTCCAAGGGTTTATGCCCGGACAACCCGGCATCGAGCACCATAAACCGTATCGAGAAGAAGCAACGCAAACGCCATACCGTGGAAGGCCTGAAGGCAATCAGGGAGGTGGCCCCACCTTGGCTGCGCAACGCCATCGACTTGGCACTGATCACTGCTCAGCGGCGGTCCGACATTCTGGATATGCGCTTTGATGGCGTTCGGGATGGCTTCCTGTACCTGGTACAAAAGAAGACAGCCAAGGCCAGTGATACAGCGTGGATTCGTTTCAAGGTGACTGACGAACTGCAGACCGTCATAACCCGCTGCCAGGACAACATAGCCTCCCCTTTCCTGATTCATCGCAAGCCGCAACGACTGCTGCAGAAGCAGGCGCAGACTAAAGAACACTGGACGAAGGTTGAGGATCGCTTTCTAACGCGCTCTTTTAAAGAGGCGCGGGAACTTGCTGGCTGTTATGCGGAATGGAAAGAAGAGGAAATGCCGGGCTTTCACGAAGTGCGCGCGTTGTCGCTGCACCTGTACAAAAGGGCCGGTAAAGACGGCCAGGCCATTGCGGGGCATGCCAGCGAAACCATGACCAAGAACTACCAGAAAGACCACGCCGATGTGATCTGGTCGGATGCGATTCCGGACCTGAATATCAGTGAAATCACCGGATAGTTTTGCGCGCATTTTGCGCCAGTTTTGCGCAGGCCAGAAACGAGAAAGGGGATCAAGCACCTAAGTACTTGATCCCCTTACAGAATATGGTCGGGACGGAGTGATTCGAACACTCGACCCCTAGCACCCCATGCTAGTGCGCTACCGGACTGCGCTACGCCCCGACTAGGCGTTACAACTTGATAGAACGTCGAGAAATATACCTTAAGCTCTTGAAATACGAAAGTATTTTGAAAGCCTTTGTTATTTCTTGAGAACCAGCAAAACATCTTCCAATTCGGAGATTGTTTGGCGGATCAATTGTTTGTACTGCGTGGTGTCATCTTTGGCTTCATCACCGGAAAGCCGCAAGCGCGCGCCGCCAATGGTGAACCCTTGATCATAGAGCAGCGCACGAATTTGCCGGATCATCAGCACATCCTGGCGCTGATAATACCGGCGATTTCCGCGACGCTTCACGGGGTTGAGTTGAGGAAACTCTTGCTCCCAATAGCGCAGCACGTGTGGTTTTACCCCACACAGCTCGCTGACTTCGCCAATGGCGAAGTAGCGTTTGCCTGGGATCGGCGGGAGCTCGTCGTTATGACTTGGTTCCAGCATAAGCCTCTACTCGGGCCTTCAACTTCTGCCCTGGACGAAAAGTGACTACACGGCGAGCCGTGATCGGGATTTCTTCTCCCGTTTTCGGATTGCGGCCAGGCCGCTGTCGCTTGTCACGCAGATCAAAATTGCCAAAACCTGACAATTTGACTTGCTCGTTGTCTTCAAGAGCGTGCCTGATTTCTTCGAAAAACAATTCCACCAATTCTTTGGCTTCGCGTTTATTCAGGCCCAACTCTTCATAAAGACGTTCCGCCATTTCAGCTTTCGTCAGAGCCCCCATACGTCACTTCCTTAACGTGGCGTTCAACCTTGTTTCGAGCGAGGTGAGGATATTTTGCGTAGTGGTATTCACCTCATCGTCATTAAGAGTGCGCGATGGATGCTGCCAGGTCAAGCCGACTGCAAGGCTTTTTCTATGCGGATCAATACCTTTACCCTGGTAAACGTCAAATAACCTTAGGTCCGTGAGCCACTCGCCTGCATTTTCACGAATTACATCCAGCACAGCACTGGCTGCAACGTCACGGTCGGCCAACAACGCCAAGTCACGACGTACTTCAGGAAAGCGCGATAACTCATGGAATTTAGGCATTTTACCTAGTGCCACTTCGGCCAAGACCAGCTCGAAGACGAACACTGGTCGGTCGAGACCCAGATTTTTCGACAGTTCAGGATGGATTGCACCTACATAGCCGACTTCTCGGCCATCACGCTCAATACGTGCGGTCTGACCCGGGTGCAGCGCAGGGTGAGTACCCGGCACAAAAGTGAATGCATCCAGAGCACCCGCAAAACCCAACACGGCTTCTACATCAGCCTTGACGTCGAAGAAGTCAACGACATCGCGCCCCTGGGCCCAGCCCTCAGGCAGGCGACTGCCGCAAACCACACCCGCCAGCATCGGCTCTTGTTTGAGACCTTCCAACTGACCGACAAAACGCAGACCGCTTTCAAACAAACGAACGCGATCTTGCTGACGATTCAGGTTGTGTTGCAATGACTTGACCAGGCCCGGCCACAACGAGGCACGCATGGCGGCCATATCATTGGAGATCGGA
This sequence comes from Pseudomonas fragi, assembly GCF_025426255.1. Lineage (GTDB taxonomy): Bacteria > Pseudomonadota > Gammaproteobacteria > Pseudomonadales > Pseudomonadaceae > Aquipseudomonas > Aquipseudomonas kulmbachensis. Next base: position 3,296,463 of record NZ_CP104861.1, read on the forward strand.
TTGGCCAGCAACAGCGGCTCAACACCCGGGCTGAACAGTTCGAACTGTTTCGGGTCGATGAAGCTGTATGTAATTGCTTCCTGATAACCACGCGCTACCAGCAGACGGCGCAACTCAGGCAGGTCGCTACGTGCTTCAGCCTTGGCTTGCGGTGCCAGTCGGGCCTGAGGGTAACGAACCGGTAAACGGTTGTAACCGTACAGACGTGCCAACTCTTCGATCAGATCAACTTCAAGGCTGATATCGAAACGATGGCTTGGCACTTCTACGCGCCATTGCCCTGCCCCTTCAGCGGTAATGGTCAGGCCCAGTGCGCTGAGCAGGCGCTCAATTTCGGCCGAGTCCATTTCCATACCCAGCATCTGGCTGATACGCGCGGCACGCAAGGTGATCGGCGCAATCGACGGCAGGTATTGTTCGTTTACGGTTTCGATAATCGGGCCGGCTTCGCCGCCAGTGATTTCAAGCAGCAGGCCAGTGGCGCGCTCCATGGCTTCACGGGCCAGCTTCCAGTCTACGCCACGCTCGTAGCGGTGCGATGCGTCGGTGTGCAGACCGTAGGAACGGGCTTTACCAGCGACAGCAATCTGATCAAAGAAAGCGCTTTCAAGGAATAAATCGCGAGTCTTGGCGGTTACGCCGCTGTGCTCGCCACCCATTACCCCTGCAATTGCCAAGGCGCGGGTATGGTCTGCAATCACCAGCGTATCGCTACGCAGGGCAACTTCCTGACCGTCGAGCAATACCAGCTTCTCGCCCTCTTCGGCCATGCGAACGCGGATGCCGCCATTGATTTCGGCAAGGTCAAACGCGTGCAACGGCTGGCCCAGCTCCAACATCACATAGTTGGTGATGTCTACAGCCGCATCAATGCTGCGCACGTCGGCGCGACGCAGACGCTCAACCATCCACAGCGGAGTCGGCCGGGACAGGTCGACATTGCGGATAACTCGGCCCAAATAGCGTGGGCAAGCTGCAGGAGCCAGCACTTCGACAGAGCGAACTTCGTCATGCGCTGCCGGTACAACGGCCACAACAGGACGGGTCACTTGTGCCGCGTACAACGCGCCAACTTCACGCGCCAGACCAGCCAGCGACAGACAATCACCACGGTTCGGGGTCAGGTCTACTTCGATGCTGGCATCTTCAAGGTTCAGGTAAACACGGATATCTTCACCAACCGGCGCATCGGCCGGCAGCTCCATCAGGCCGTCATTACCTTCGCCCACTTGCAGCTCTGCTTGCGAGCACAGCATGCCGTTGGATTCGACGCCACGCAGCTTGGCTTTCTTGATTTTGAAGTCGCCTGGCAGCTCGGCACCGATCATGGCGAACGGAATTTTCAGGCCTGGGCGCACGTTAGGCGCACCACAAACTACCTGAAAAGTCTGCGAGCCATTGCTGACCTGGCAAACACGAAGCTTGTCGGCATCGGGGTGCTGCTCGGTGCTCAGCACCTCGCCCACGACCACGCCACTGAATACACCGGCGGCCGGCGTAACGCTGTCGACCTCAAGACCGGCCATCGACAGACGAGCAACCAGCTCGTCGCGACCTACCTGCGGGTTAACCCAACCACGCAGCCATTGTTCACTGAATTTCATCCTGCTCTCCTAAGAATTCGTTACGACTAGCGAAATTGCGCGAGGAACCGCAAGTCGTTGTCGAAGAACAGACGCAAGTCGTTCACGCCGTAACGCAGCATGGCCAGACGCTCAACGCCCATGCCGAAGGCAAAGCCCGAAAACTCTTCTGGATCGATCCCGGACATGCGCAGTACGTTCGGATGAACCATGCCGCAGCCCATGACTTCCAGCCAGCCTGTCTGCTTGCAGACACGGCAGCCTTTGCCGCTGCACATCACGCATTCCATATCCACTTCAGCCGAAGGCTCAGTGAACGGGAAGTACGAAGGACGGAAGCGCACAGCCAGTTCTTTTTCGAAGAACACCCGCAGGAATTCTTCGATCGTCCCTTTCAGGTCGGCGAAATTGATATCGCGATCGACCAACAGGCCTTCGACCTGGTGGAACATCGGCGAGTGGGTGATATCGGAGTCGCTACGATACACACGGCCTGGGCAGACGATGCGGATCGGCGGCTGTTTCGATTCCATGGTGCGGACCTGTACCGGCGAGGTATGGGTGCGCAGCAACATGTTTGCATTGAAATAGAAGGTGTCATGCATCGACCGGGCCGGGTGATGGCCTGGGATGTTGAGTGCTTCAAAGTTGTGATAGTCGTCTTCGACCTCAGGACCTTCGGCGATGCCGTAGCCTATATGGGTGAAGAACTGCTCGATACGTTCCAGAGTCCGGGTAACCGGATGCAGGCCGCCTGAGGTCTGGCCACGGCCAGGCAGGGTTACATCAATGGACTCGGCGGACAGTTTGGCGGCCAGATCAGCCTCTTCAAACAACGCCTTGCGCGCATTGAGAACCTCTGTGACACGCTCCTTGGCAACGTTTATCAGAGCACCGACCTGCGGACGCTCTTCGGCCGGCAGATTGCCCAGGGTCTTCATCACCTGAGTCAATTCACCTTTTTTGCCAAGGTATTGAACCCGGATTTGCTCCAGGGCATTGATATCTTCAGCGCTTTGCACAGCCTCTAGTGCTTGAGAGACCAGCGCATCCAGGTTTTCCATGTACAGACTCCAGATACAAAATAGGGGAAGAGCTTGAAGGCTCTTCCCCTATTTAAGACGTTTAGCACCCGGGCTTACACAGGCAAGCCCAGGTGACTGTCGGGGGTACTTAAGCCAGAGTGGCTTTAGCTTTCTCGACAATCGCAGCAAACGCCGCTTTTTCGTTCACTGCCAGATCAGACAGAACCTTACGGTCGATCTCGATGGAAGCTTTTTTCAGGCCGGCGATGAAACGGCTGTAGGACAGACCGTTAATACGTGCACCAGCGTTGATACGAGCGATCCACAGAGCGCGGAACTGACGTTTTTTCTGACGACGGTCACGGTAGGCGTATTGGCCTGCCTTGATTACCGCTTGCTTGGCAACACGGAATACGCGTGAGCGTGCGCCGTAGTAGCCTTTAGCCAGTTTCAGAATTTTTTTGTGACGTTTACGGGCGACAACGCCACGCTTTACACGAGCCATGAGTTACTTCCTCTATTCTTGACCGAAATTAGCAAAGGCGCAGCATGCGCTTCACTTTTGCCACGTCAGACGGATGCAGCAAGCTGCTACCGCGCAATTGACGCTTACGCTTAGTCGACATTTTGGTCAGGATGTGGCTCTTGAAAGCGTGCTTGTGCTTGATGCCGTTAGCAGTTTTCAGAAACCGCTTGGCAGCACCACTTTTAGTTTTCATCTTTGGCATGTTCGGTACTCCGCATTCAGTTGATAAACATAATCAAAAGGCCTGCCGTGCCCTAGTGATTACTTCTTCTTTTTCGGGGCGATGACCATAATCAGTTGGCGTCCTTCCATCTTAGGATGCTGTTCGACGGTCCCGTACTCAAGCAGGTCACCTTCAACCCGCTTCAACAGTTCCATACCCAGCTCCTGGTGGGCCATCTCACGGCCGCGGAATCGTAACGATACCTTGGCCCTGTCCCCATCACTCAGGAAACGTACCAGGTTGCGCAGTTTTACCTGGTAATCCCCTTCCTCCGTCCCTGGACGAAACTTGATTTCTTTAACCTGGATCTGTTTCTGGTTTTTCTTTGCAGCGGCAACCTGTTTCTTCTTCTCGAAGATAGATTTGCCGTAGTCCATCAGCTTACAAACTGGGGGTACTGCATCAGCGGAAATTTCCACCAAATCCAGTTTGGCCTCTTCAGCTTTAAGAAGCGCGTCTTCAATTGACACAATCCCAAGCTGCTCGCCTTCAGCCCCAATTAACCGAACCTCGCGTGCAGAGATATTCTCGTTGATCGGGGCTTTCGGTGCAGCTCGTTTATCTTGTCTCATTTCACGCTTAATAATAATTACTCCGAATCATGGCGACCACGCCGGGAAACCGCTTGTGCGAGGAATTCAGCGAATTGCGCGACGGGCATCGAGCCCAGGTCAGCACCTTCACGTGTACGCACAGCGACAGTCTGCATCTCGACTTCCCGATCTCCGATAACCAAGAGATAAGGAACCTTGAGCAAAGTATGCTCGCGGATTTTAAAGCCGATCTTTTCATTTCTCAAGTCAGACTTGGCACGAAATCCGCTCTGATTGAGAGTTTTTTCAACTTCAGCAGCAAAATCTGCCTGTTTATCAGTGATATTCATGATCACTGCCTGGGTTGGCGCCAGCCACGCAGGGAACGCACCTTCGTAATGCTCGATCAAAATACCGATAAAGCGTTCGAACGATCCAAGGATCGCACGGTGCAGCATAACCGGGTGCTTGCGGCTGTTGTCTTCGGACACATATTCTGCGCCAAGACGGATAGGCAGGTTGAAATCGAGCTGCAGGGTACCACATTGCCAGACACGACCCAGACAATCTTTCAGAGAAAATTCAATCTTGGGTCCGTAAAAGGCGCCTTCACCCGGCTGCAAGTCGTAGGGCAGACCCGCACTATCAAGGGCCGAGGCCAATGCACTTTCAGCACGATCCCACAGATCATCAGACCCCACGCGCTTTTCAGGACGCGTTGACAGCTTGAGCTCGATGTCCTTGAACCCGAAGTCAGCGTACACATCCAGGGTCAGCTTGATGAAAGCTGCCGACTCGGCTTGCATCTGTTCTTCAGTACAGAAGATGTGGGCATCGTCCTGAGTAAAGCCACGCACACGCATGATGCCGTGCAAGGCACCCGACGGCTCATTACGATGGCAAGCACCGAACTCCGCCAGACGCAGCGGCAACTCACGGTAGCTTTTCAGACCCTGATTAAACACTTGCACGTGGCAAGGGCAGTTCATCGGCTTGATCGCGTAATCGCGGCTTTCCGACTGGGTAGTGAACATGTTTTCGGCGTAGTTGGCCCAGTGCCCGGACTTTTCCCACAGGCTGCGATCCACTACCTGAGGAGTCTTGATCTCCAGATAGCCGTTATCGCGCTGTACTTTGCGCATGTACTGCTCAAGTACCTGGTAAAGCGTCCAACCATTCGGGTGCCAAAACACCATGCCCGGTGCTTCTTCCTGAGTATGAAACAGGCCAAGACGCTTACCGATTTTACGGTGATCGCGCTTCTCGGCTTCTTCGATACGCAGAACGTAAGCCGCGAGCTGCTTTTTGTCAGCCCAGGCAGTGCCGTAAATACGCTGCAACTGCTCATTCTTGGCATCGCCACGCCAGTAGGCGCCCGACAACTTGGTCAGCTTGAACGACTTCAGGAAGCGCGTATTCGGGACGTGAGGCCCGCGGCACATGTCGACGTACTCTTCATGGAAGTACAAACCCATGGCCTGTTCGTTCGGCATGTCTTCGATCAAACGCAGCTTGTAGTCTTCGCCACGAGCGGAAAACAGATCAATCACTTCGGCACGCGGAGTGACTTTTTTGATGACGTCGTAATCTTTTTCGATCAGTTGCTGCATGCGCGCTTCGATAGCGGCCATGTCATCCGGAGTAAACGGACGCTCATAGGCGATATCGTAATAAAAGCCTTCATCGATCACCGGGCCGATCACCATTTTGGCCGTCGGAAACAGTTGCTTCACCGCATGACCGACCAAGTGGGCGCAAGAGTGACGAATGATCTCCAGCCCCTCTTCATCCTTTGGCGTGATGATTTGCAAAGTGGCGTCGTTTTCAATCAGGTCACAGGCATCAACCAGCTTGCCGTTGACCTTGCCGGCCACGGTGGCTTTTGCCAGGCCCGCGCCAATTGAAGCGGCTACCTCAGCAACAGATACAGGATGATCGAAAGAGCGTTGACTGCCGTCGGGAAGAGTAATAGTTGGCATGGCGCCTCCTCTCCTAGTGGTGACCCCTACCAAAGGTCACGTGGGTTGGGATGAGCCAGTACGCGATTCGGGAGTATGCCTGCCTCACAGTGGCAGGAGCCTTGCGGCCAAACGAGAACCGAACCAGAGTGACTGGAGTTCAAATCAATAAGGTTAATGGCCCGGCATTGCGACTCAGGGAGTACACAAAAGCACAAAACAGCCAAGGGCGGCATGCTAGCACAGATGTCCGCTCTCTGTTGTAGACCCTGCCCTGCATCCAAAATAAAGGAAACATTCTTACAAGCATGGTGAACTTGAGCTGCACTAACCTTTCAGATACTCAGTGATACACACTCGGTTTTAATACTTACAAGGAGCATCTTATGCGCATGATCCGCCTCCTCGCCCTCGCAGCACCTTTGGCAATGCTGCTGCCCCTGAGTGCCCAGGCCGACAACTGGCCAGCCGGGGCCAAAAAAGATTACATGAAAGACTGCGTCGCAGCGGCAAGCCAAAACGTCGATGCCAAAACAGCCCAGCAGCATTGCGCATGCGGCGCGGACAAGCTCTCTGAAAAGTTCTCGACTGCTGAGATCAAGCAGTTGATGAGCAAGACGACTCAGCCGAGCGCCGAGCTTCGTACCAAGGCTCTGGATGCAATACAGACCTGCCGGGCAACAAAATAGACCCTGCTTTCAGGGCCAATTTGGGTCTTGTTCAGAGCAAAAGCGGCCTAAAAATCCTTTTTGCTTAAAAAATATATATTCGTGACTGCTTTTTTTCCAAGTCTTTTTGGCCATCAAACCCCCGTAATACGGGGGTTTCGAAGGTTTTAAGCGGCAGACAAAAGCTAACATTGCAGCAATCTGCAGCTCGGGGGGGCTCCCAAAGCGCACATTTCGACTATGATAGCTCGGTGTGCCCAGTTGGCCTGAGCAGCACAGTACTACTGAAAATATAAGTTTCTTGGAGATACACCATGTCTAATCGCCAAACCGGCACCGTAAAATGGTTCAACGATGAAAAAGGCTTCGGCTTCATCACTCCTCAAGGTGGCGGTGACGACCTGTTCGTACACTTCAAAGCTATCGAAAGCGACGGTTTCAAAAGCCTGAAAGAAGGCCAAACCGTTTCCTTCGTGGCTGAGAAAGGCCAAAAGGGTATGCAAGCTGCTCAGGTTCGTCCGGAGTAAATCTCCCTCGAACAAAAAAACCCCGTCCATGTGACGGGGTTTTTTATGCCTGATGCATCGTCAGCCGTACGTTAGCCGCAGTTAACCCGGGTAATGATTGCATCGTCATCCGCATTGAGATTCAAACGATCCGAACGGTACTCAAGCGTCATTACGTCGTGCGGCGACAAGATCCGCGCGTTTTGCGCACCGGCCTTTACGCGGGCCTGCTCCAGAAGCTCGGACGAAGCCTTTTTACCGATCACAAACTCTGCTGATTTAGCATCGCAACGGCTATGCCCTGCATCAGCGACGGGTTCTTTAACTGAATTCTGGGTGCTGCACCCTGACAGTGCTACGACTGCCAACAACGAGCCCAATGACACTAGCTTCCAAGACATGAAGCCTCCTTAAGATAAATAGTCTGAACCCTTGCGACAGCTTTTTCGCAAATAGGTTGCATGGCGCCTGACTGCACCCACTTGATTGGCCTGCGCATGCACGATTTTGCACACGCGGACTGTTACCGCACGCATCTAATCATTGCCAAATATGTGTACGAAATCAGTACACATCAATGTAGTCAAATGGCGGGTTAGGCCAGTTGTCTTTAAGGGCGTTGAAAATCTGCATCACCCATACCTCATCGCTAGCCGCGACTTTTCCGACATAGCCAGATCCAGCCGCCCAGGTTTCCAACCTGAAAAGCAGCCCGTCGGTATCTACACCGCCCACTACGCCAGATGAAATGTAAGCAATACCCGCCTTGCTCACGCGCAGCTGAGTGTGTTCATCGTCACCCGCCGAAGCCAGCAACTGGCGCACCGCAGCAAGGGTCAGGCCCTCAGGGTCGTTTAAATCAATTTGCATGGCCTGCACCGCTCTTGAAAAGCGCAAGTGTGGCATGCACCACAGACCTGATGTCAAAGTTGAGACAGGAAAACTTTGGTCTCCTGATAGCTTAAGGGTGGCTTTTTGCTAAAATCGTTTTTCACGCCCCCTCATGAGCACCCCATGACAACAGTCAGCATCGACGCAGATATCAAGGCCAAGTGGCCTCAAGGCCAGTGTTCCTACAGCCCAGGCAGCCCTGAAGAGCTGGCCATCATCGGCATCGACCTTTTAGTCAAAGAGCTCGGGACAGATGCAGCCCGAGCTTTTGTCAGTCAGGTTTTCGAAAAGTACAAACAGGGTGAACTCGCGAAACTGACCTGAACCTGCGCGCGCTTAGATCACTTCAACCGGCCCAGCCGTGCCGTCAGCAAATCAAAAAAGCCTTGTGCGTCCCCGTCTTCGACCCAGAAGGCATTTTTTGGCTGATTCAAGGTGTTGTACCAATCCGGGATTGTCTGGCCAAAGGTTGGCCCTTCGCGCGTATCCACTACCAGGTTCACTTCACGCCCGGTAAACAACTCCGGGCTTAGCAGGTAGGCGATAACGCTGGCATCGTGCACGGGCCCGCCTGGCAACCCGTAGTGTTCCATATCACCTTTGACGTATTCATTGAGGATATCGCCAACCAGTTTGCCGGCCGTGTTGCCCAATGCAGCGATCTGTTTCAAACGCGCTTCACTGGTCAAAATCTTGTGCGTTACATCGAGCGGCACATACGTCAGCTTGACGCCGCTTTTGAGCACCACATCGGCTGCATGCGGGTCTGCATAAAGGTTGAACTCGGCGACCGGGGTAATATTCCCCCCGTTGAAGTGAGCGCCTCCCATGAGTACGACTTCCTTGATCCCCTTAGTAATATCGGGTGCCTGAATCAACGCCAGGGCCAGGTTGGTCTGTGGCCCGAGCATGGCAATGGTCACGCTGCCAGGCTTGGCCGCCCGCAATGTATCGATCAAGTAGTTAACCGCATTTTCAGGCTCAAGCCCTTTCGCAGGCTCATGCACAGGTACACCTGTCACACCTTCCTGACCGTGAATGTTCTCGGCGTAGATAGGAGAGCGTACCAACGGCTTGGGCGCCCCGGCATAGACCGGAACGTCTTCACGCCCTGCCCACTCCCGCGCCAGCCGAGCATTGCGCGAGGTCTTGTCCAACCGCACATTACCCGCCACGGTGGTAATCGCCCGCACATTCAATTGCTCTGGCGAAGCCAGCGCCATCAGTAGCGCGACAACATCATCCGCACCGGGGTCCGTGTCGATAATCAAATCAATTTTGTCTGCAGCCTGAACACTTGAAATCGTGATAGCGGACAAAAGCAGGACACTCCTGATCAATGGTTTAAAAAACCGGTTAAAACGCAACATAAACAACTCCCTGTATTTTTATCTAAAAGGTTACACCCGAGACCAGGGCAATGTTGCAGTAGGGGCGACACTCCCCGGTACGAACAATCACTCTTGCTTGTTGGCACAGCTCTTTGAAGGCGCTGTGGGTGAGCAAGAGCCTCGAACCCAACTCATCGTTACTGGCATGTTGTTCAATGCATGTCAGTGCCGGGCAAGGCGCTAGCAGCAGTTCATGGGCCAGCACATGGCTTTGCACCTGCATCTCGCTGAGCAACGCACGCAAAGTACTGGCGACATCAGGAACGCCTTGGGTCAGAGCCAGATCAATCAGTTCAACCCCCTTGGGCACTGGCAAACCAGCATCCGCGATCACCACTATGTCGCCATGCCCCAACGAAGCGACAAGCCGCGACAGGGCGATATTAAGCAAAGGTGTTTTTTTCATGACTTGGCAAAACCCTGGACATCACGCAACAGTGGAATGGAAGGCTGGGCACCTGCACGGGTGACCGACAGCGCCGCCGCAACCTGGGCAAAGCGGATTGCATCGTCTTCATCCATGCCAGCCGCCAGCCCGGCCGAGAAGCCTCCCACAAAGGTGTCTCCCGCCGCAGTGGCATCCACAGCTTCAACCTTGGGCGCAGCAAAGTGCGCAACACGCTGCGCGCTGACAAACAGAGCGCCCAGCGCGCCCAGTGTCACAATCACCTTGCCCGCCCCGAACCCGACGAGCCGACGAGCCGCCAGCTCTGCCGACTCAAGCGAGTCAACCGTCACCCCGCTGAGTGCCCACGCCTCGCTCTCATTCGGAATCAAATAATCAATGGTGGCGTACCAGTGCCCTGGCAGCGGGCCACTCACAGGCGCGGGGTTGAGAATCACAACTTTACCCAGCTCACGCCCGCGAGCGAGCACACAACCTACAGTTTCCATCGGCACTTCAAGCTGGCAAACAAGCACTTGCGCGCCTTGCAAAACCTGATCAAAGGTCTTGATGTCCTGCGGTTCAAGGCAGCCATTGGCACCCGCAACGACCACGATGGTGTTCTGGCTCTTGGCATCGACCGTAATCAGCGCCACACCACTTGCACTACCGGACACGGTACGCACCGCCTGACAATCGATCTGGTCAGCCAGCAGCCCTTCGCGCAGTTGCGTGCCATAAGCGTCACTACCGACACACCCGAGCATGGCTACCCGGGCGCCCAAGCGCGATGCCGCTACTGCCTGATTGGCCCCCTTGCCTCCGTGCACCGTGGCAAAGGACTGCCCAAACACGGTTTCTCCCGGATGCGGCAGTCTCTCGGTTCGCGTGACCAGGTCCATGTTCAGACTGCCAATCACCACTACATTTGCTTGCATCTATCGACACTCATCCATTGATTTTTTGGGGGTACTTAAGCGGCGTCTCAACATAAGCTCTGGTGGATTCGCGCAGCACAATCCCAGGGCTGACGATTTTCTGCTCCACAGCCCGCTCGGGCGATGCAATACGGCGCAACAATAACTGTGCGGCCATTTCACCCAATTGCAGAATCGACTGCCCGACAGTGGTCAGCGATGGATAGACATAACGGCTCATCTGCACATCATCAAAACCGATAACCGACAATTGCTCCGGCACCCGGATATTGCGCTCGGCAGCGGCTCGCAATACGCCGATGCCCATCATGTCGTTGCAGGCAAAAATGGCCGAGGGCGGGTTGCTCTCCAGCAGACCGACAGCGGCCTGATAGCCACCAACACTGCTGAAATCACTTTCGACCATCCAGTGCTCTGGGGCCGAAATACCCGCCTCTGCCAAGGCCCGCAGATACCCGGCAGTACGCTGCTGCGCAACACGGGTAATAGCCGGCCCACCAATACAGGCGATGGCACGATGGCCCAGGTCGAGCAAATGACGCGTGGCCAGATAAGCGCCCAACTCGTGATCGATTCGCACCAAATCAGCATCAACACCTTCAAGGCTGCGGTCGACAATCACCATCGGCGTTCGAACCCCGACCAGCCCGCTCGCCATCCCCAGGTCGCCCCCTGCGGAAGCAACAACCAGCCCGTCGACCCGTTTTTCCAGCAGTACTCGCAGGTAGTTGCGCTGCTTGTCAGGATCGTCGTCGCAGTTGCACAGGATCACGCAGTAATTGTTGCGTTCGCAGTAGTCCTCGATGCCTCGGGCCAACTCGGCAAAGTATGGGTTCAGACTATTGGCCACCAACAGACCGATAGTCGCTGTCGTTTTTGCTTTAAGGGAGCGCGCTACAGCGCTGGGTACATACTGGAGATGCGCAATGGCTTCCTCAACTTTCAAGCGGACCGGCTCGCTGACGGGACGGGTTTTGTTCAAAACATGAGAAACCGTCGTATACGAAATGCCTGCCATTGCCGCGACATCTTTAATAGTTGCCATCGCTTAATTCCGTCGCTGTGCACGTTGACTGCGGTAAGTGTCCAATACCACTGCTATCACAATGACAGCACCGGTAATAATACGCTTGGTAGGCTCGGTTGCGCCGATTTGAGCCAACCCGGCAGCCAATACCGAAATAATCAGCACCCCGAAAAAGGTACTGATCACCGAACCGCGCCCACCCATCAGACTCGTGCCGCCAATCACCACGGCTGCAATAACCTGCAACTCAAGACCCGAACCGGCATTAGGGTCCGCCGCTTCCAGACGAGATATCTGGAACAACGCAGCCACCCCGGCCAGCAAGCCCATCATGCTGAAAACCAAAACCTTGTAAGGCTTTGGATTAATACCGGCCAAGCGTACGGCTTCCTCGTTGGTACCAATCCCGATCAGATAACGGCCAAACACCGTGCGTGTCAGTACGGCCTGAGCCACCACAATAATCAGCAATGCGATGATAAAAGAAGGCGAAATACCGAAGGCAATCGGGTTCGAAAGCCAGGCGAAAGCGTCGCCGATATAGGCCGTACGCGAACCGGTCATTTGGTAGGCCGCACCCCGGGCCATTTCCAGAACACCCAGCGACACAATAAACGAGGGGATTTTCCAGGCCACCGTGATCGAGCCTGTAATTGTCCCGGCGAGAGCTGCACAGCCCATGCCCAGCAGCGCTGCGGGCAAAACGCTCCAGCCCCATCCAAGGATCGCCACGCTGACCGCAGATGCCGCCAGGGCCAGCACCGAGCCAACCGACAGATCGATACCACCGATAATCAGTACAAAGGTCATGCCGACAGACAGCACCATTAAATCCGGGATCTGATTGGCCAGGGTGCTTAACGTGTCATAAGAGAAAAAATGGTCACTCAGGCTGGAGAACAGGACAATCATGGCCAGCAAAGCGCCCGCCAACCCCAGATAGGTGCCCATTCCGTAATAGTTGTGTGCATTTTTTCGCGGCACGAGGGTGGCTTTCATGAGGCTTCCTTTGGCGCGGCTTCTGCGAGCAACGCATCTCGTTTTTGATAACCGGCAAAAGCGGCTGCCAGCAATTGTTCCTGGCTCCAGCTGTCACGTTCAAAGGTATCGATCAGACGCCCCGCAGACAGCACGCCGATCCGGTCACAGATCAACATCAACTCGCGAAGATCACTCGACACCACAACCAGCGCCTTGCCCTGGCGCGTCAACTCGCCCAGCAGCCGGTAAATATCGAACTTGGCGCCAATGTCGATACCGCGAGTGGGTTCATCGAACAGCAGGACCGTACAGTCGCGCTCCAGCCAACGACCGATCACCACCTTCTGCTGGTTGCCGCCGGAGAGTTGCGATACCACTTGCTCGGGGCCGGTGCTGCGGATGCCCATTGCGTCTATTTGGCGCTGAGCCAGTGCGGCTTCCTGCTGGCCATTGACCACACCCGTTCGGGAGATCCGGTGCATATTGCCCAGGCCGATATTGGCACTGATCGACTGGGTCAACAGTAACCCCTCGCCCTTGCGGTCCTCGGTAATCAGGGCGATCCCCTGCCTCACCGCATCTGCGGGCGAACGGATACTGACCACCTGCACCGGAGAGCCCACTGCAACCGTGCCGCTATCGGCTAAGTCAGCGCCATAAATCAACCGCAAAAGCTCAGTGCGCCCTGCCCCGATCAACCCTGAAATGCCAAATATTTCGCCCTTTCTGACCTCAAAAGAGACATCTTGCACCTTGTCCGAACGACTGATCGCACAGACCTTGAGCGCAGTATCCCCTAAGGTGCGCTCGCCCAAATCCAGCTGATCACCCAACTCACGCCCGACCATCAGATTGACCAACTGCTCGCTGCTGTAATCGGCAATGGGCTCGACACACACCAGACAACCGTCACGCAGCACGGCAATCCGCTGCGCCACCCGGGCCAGCTCTTCAAGGCGATGAGAGATGTAAACAATCGCCACGCCCCGTGCCTGCAACCGTTCGATTTGCACAAAGAGCATTTCGACTTCACGTGCGGTGAGCATCGCCGTGGGCTCATCAAGGATCAGCACATGGCAGTCGCCAATCAGGTTGCGAGCGATCTCGACCATTTGCTGATGACCAATACCCAGTTCCCCGACCAGGGTGTCGGGGTCTATCGCCTCCAGCCCAACCTGGGCCATGGCCTCAATGGCTGCTTTGCGCAATTGCTTACGGCTGATCCAACCCATGCGGCTGGGCAGATTATCCAGAAACAGGTTTTCAGCCACCGTCAGCGTGGACAACAGGTTCAGTTCCTGCATGACCATGCGCACACCCTGCATCTCGGCTTGTGAGCGACTGCCGGGGGTGTAGGCCTGACCATTGAACTGCATATGGCCAAGAGTCGGAACTTCCAGGCCACCAATGATCTTCGACAGAGTGCTTTTACCCGCGCCATTCTCGCCGGTCAGAGCCAGCACTTCGCCGCGATACAGCGACAGATCAATGCCTGCCAGTACCGGCTGCTGAGTATAAGTTTTACCAATCCCGCTGACCGTGAGGACCACGCTGGCATCAGGAGCAGACATAACATTTCTCCGGGCACCCGCCCAACCGGGCAGGTGCCTGCGACAGCGAATTGGATTACTTGTTGATGACCAGTTCGACAGGGGTATCGATGACGCCATCCTTGAGGTTCTCGACCGGCTCTTTCTTGACCAGCTTGAGCGCGGTTTCAATACCAAAAACTGCCTGCTGGGCTGCCGCCTGATCAGCCGTGGCCAATACTCGGCCATCCTTGAGCATCGGCTTGATCGCATCGATATTGTCGTAGCCTACAACCTGCACCTTACCGACCTTGCCAGCAGCACGAATGGCCGACACCGCACCCAGTGCCATGCTGTCATTGCCCGCCAGGATGGCCTTGAGGTTCGGGTACTCGCTGAGCATGCCCGCCGCGACCTTGTTGCCGCCGTCAATTTCCCAATTGCCCGACTGCACCGGCACAATTTTCATCCCGGCTGCGGTCATCGCATCCTTGAAACCTGCAGTGCGCATCTGGGCATTGGTGGTAGTCGATACGCCCTCGATGATCCCCACTTCGTCGCCCGCCTGCAGCTTGGTCGCCAGGTACTCCCCGACTTCACGAGCGCCCAGCCGGTTGTTGGGCCCTACAAACGGCACTTCGATGCCTTTGCTTTTGAGCACTTCGGGATCCAGCTGGTTGTCGATATTGACTACCACGATGCCACGGTCCTTGGCTTTTTTGATGGCCGAAACCAGAGCTTTGGAGTCCGCGGGAGCAATCACCAGTGCATCGACCTTGGCGATGATCATCTGATTGATGATGTCGATCTGGCCTGCGGTATCGGTTTCATTTTTGATCCCGTTGGAGACCAGGTCGAAACTGGCCGAATGCGCTTTCTGATAGTCCTCACCGCCCTTCTGCATGGTGACAAAGAACTCGTTTGCCAACGATTTCATCACCAGGCCAACTTTGGGTTTTTGAGGCGTATCCGCATAAGCAACAGGGAGGGTAAGGGATGCCGCAGCCAGCATGGCGACAGCAAGGAGGCGTCCAGCAAATGGCAGCTTCATGGAAGTAACTCCGATCTTATGATTATTGTGAGCAACGTCCCGCTCGCGCTCCGCCTGACTGCCAAAAACCGTGTCACTGGCAATAGGTCATGGGTGAGAACCTGCAGATGCAGGTTCAAAAAAAGCGGCGCAAACGTTTGCTTGAACCTTACTATGGAAAGCTGGTTGTTATTTGTCAACGTGAAAAAAACCTGCCCCTCACCGACCAGCAGTCGACTCTCCGAACACAAAATCGACTTTTGTTCGGAAAACCGTCTTATTTAATTACAAAATAAATTACCAACAAATTAAATGCTTATAAATCAATTAGTTAGCATCAAAACACAACACTCCTCGCTCTGGCACAAATAATGCCTTTCTAACACCGCTCGTGGCCTAAGGATGGCGCGCGCCGTGCTCGGTGTGTACATCGGCACACTCACTAATAAGAGAAAAAACAATGAAAAATGCTGTGTTGAAAACGATTGTTCCGGGCGCACTGGCCCTTCTGCTGGCACTGCCGACTGTTCAGGCACAAGAAGCTGTCGCCAAACCTAATGTCATCATTCTGGCTACAGGCGGCACCATTGCCGGTGCGGGCGCAAGCTCTGCAAACAGCGCCACTTACACCGCAGCCAAAGTCGGCATCGACAAGCTGATCGCCGGTGTTCCCGAGCTGAGCCAACTGGCAAACGTACGTGGCGAACAAGTGATGCAAATTGCATCCGAGAGCATCACCAACGAAAACTTGCTGCAATTGGGCCGCCGCGTCGCCGAACTGGCTGACAGCAAGGATGTCGACGGTATCGTTATCACCCACGGCACCGACACTCTGGAAGAGACCGCTTACTTCCTGACGCTGGTCGAAAAAACCGACAAACCGATTGTTGTTGTTGGCTCCATGCGCCCAGGCACCGCGATGTCGGCTGACGGCATGCTCAACCTGTACAACGCTGTTGCCGTTGCCGGCAGCAAAGAAGCTCGCGGCAAAGGCGTACTGGTCACCATGAACGACGAGATCCAGTCCGGCCGCGATGTCAGCAAAATGATCAACATCAAGACCGAAGCATTCAAAAGCCCATGGGGCCCACTGGGCATGGTCGTTGAAGGCAAATCCTACTGGTTCCGCTTGCCGGCCAAGCGTCACACCATGGATTCCGAATTCGACATTAAAGACATCAAGAGCCTGCCAAACGTAGGCATCGCCTACTCCTATGGCAACGTCGACGACACCGCCTACAAAGCGTTGGCACAATCCGGCGCCAAAGCCATCATCCACGCTGGCACAGGCAACGGTTCAGTAGCCTCGAGTGTGGTTCCAACCTTACAAGCCCTGCGTAAGGATGGCGTGCAAATCATTCGCTCTTCCCACGTAAACAACGGCGGTTTCGTACTGCGTAACGCAGAGCAGCCTGACGACAAAAACGATTGGGTTGTAGCCCACGACCTGAACCCTCAGAAAGCTCGCATCCTGGCCATGGTCGCACTGACCAAAACCCAAGACAGCAAAGAGCTGCAGCGGATGTTCTGGGAGTACTAAGTCGCACGCTTGAAGCGCTAGCGATTTGAACGTGAAAAGGCCGCCTCCCCTGTGGGAGGCGGCCTTTTTTTGGCGCTGATTAACAGTCGAAGATGCTCGCCAATGCACCAAACAGTTGCCAAATCTAGCGCAGTTAAATACTGTATGCGCATACAGCACACCAAGGATCGCATCATGGCTAAAAAAGCGGCTAAAGAGCCGACCCCTCCAAGCCCCTACGAAATTTTCGGCACGCGTATACAAAAAATCATCAGTTCGCCAAAAGCTCAAAAAGACAAAATGGCGGTACTTGAGCGACTCGAAGGCGACAACCCTGAGTTCTGGGAGCGCCTGCTGGAAGAAATTTCCGAAAACGACAACGTCACCGTTGCCCATCGCGATGATGGCGGGGTCAATATTTTCTGGACCGTGCTTGAGGAAGATTGAGTAAATGAAGGTTCGTTTACTGGCACTGGTCAGTCTCTTCACCGTTCTAAGCGTTCAGGCCGAAGCCCCGCAGACCTTCAGCGCAGCCAAGAAAGTCGCCTGGAAACTCTACGCACCACAGTCCACCGAGTTTTATTGCGGTTGCAAATACACCGGCAACCGCGTCGACCTCAAAGCCTGTGGTTACATCCCGCGCAAGAATGCCAACCGGGCAGCGCGCATAGAATGGGAACACATCGTTCCGGCCTGGCAGATCGGCCATCAGCGCCAATGCTGGCAAAGTGGTGGGCGAAAAAACTGCACACGTAACGATCCCGTGTACAAGGTCGCAGAAGCTGACCTGCACAACCTGGTGCCCAGCATTGGTGAGGTAAATGGGGACAGAAACAACTTCAGTTTTGGCTGGCTACCCGAGCAAAAGGGCCAATATGGCTCGTGCCTGACACAGGTCGATTTCAAGGCTAAAAAGGTCATGCCCCGACCTTCCATCCGCGGCATGATCGCGCGCACCTACTTCTACATGAGCAAGCAATACAATTTACGTCTATCAAAACAGGACCAACAGCTGTACGAGGCCTGGAACAAAACCTACCCCGTCCAGGCCTGGGAACGTCAACGCAACCAGGCGGTCGCGTGCGTGATGGGCCGTGGCAACGAGTTCGTTGGCCCGGTCAACCTCAAAGCCTGCGGCTGACGACATCGCGTCTTTCTCGCCCTGTCACCCGCCGGGGCCCCGCCACAGCTCAGGGGGCCTGCCGAGGTCGATGCCTTAATTCGACAGATTGAGAACCGGCCACCATCCTGCCCGCAACACGACCAAAGACTGTACCCAAAGAGGTGCAAAAACAGCATGAAAAGCTGGAAAATGCCCAAAGTGCTGTTTTAACCTTACGACTTGGCTCCCAACAAGCGACACCAGCGCCCGATATCTCCTACAGGACATCGGGCCACTTGCGTGTATGCAGGGCTGCGTTTCTCCTGACTTGTGACGATACTCTTGAAACTCATCATTATTGCTGTCTACGTTTTGTCCATCGCATATGTCCACCTGCGGGGCAAAGTACGCCATAAGCTGGGGCGCCAGTTGAGCGATCACTCGACCTTCCTGGCACCGATCAATTGTTTTCTGTACCTGTTCTCCAAAGTCCCCAGCCAGCCTTACCTCAAGCCTGCGGACTTTCCCGAACTGCAGCCCTTGCAGGACCATTGGCAGGAAATCCGCGAAGAAGCGCGAAGCCTGATGCAGGCGGGTGAAATCAAGCGTTCTGAACAACCGAATGATGTTGGGTTCAATTCGTTCTTCAAGAGCGGCTGGAAGCGCTTTTATCTGAAGTGGTATGGCGACAATCACCCGTCAGCGGTCGAACTGTGCCCGCGAACCATCGAGCTGCTCAACAGCATCGGCACGGTCAAGGCCGCCATGTTTGCCGAGTTGCCGCCCGGTTCGAAGCTGGTGCGCCATCGCGATCCTTATGCGGGCTCGCTGCGCTTTCATTTGGGCCTGGACACGCCAAATGATCCGGGCTGCCATATCAACGTCGACGGGCAGAGCTACGCGTGGCGTGACGGCGAAGCCGTGATGTTTGATGAAACTTTTATCCATTACGCCGAAAACGCCACGGACAAAAACCGCATCATTCTGTTCTGCGATGTAGAACGGCCGATGCAATATCGCTGGGCCAGCGCCTTCAACCGGTGGTTCAGCCGCACGGTCATGGCCTCTGCCAGTTCACCAAACGATGACAACGACAAAACCGGGGGCTTGAACCGCGCATTTACCCGGTTGTACAAGATTCGCCTGCGCGGCAAAGAACTGAAAAAGCGCAACCGCACCCGTTATTACCTGGAAAAGTGGTTAGTGTTCGGCGCGTTGCTGGGCGTGTTTTTATTGATTTAGACCTGTAGCCGCTGTCGAGGCACGAGGCTGCGATGGGCTGCGATGGGCTGCGCAGCGGCCCCGAAAATTTGAAGGACCTACGGCCCTTATCTCAGCCTCGTGCCTCGACAGCGGCTACAGGAATCAGCGCACCACCAGTGGCGGCAAGGTTCCGAGCAATGAAACCGCAGCCACGGCCGCCAGCCCGAAGAACCACTCAAGTGCCACGCTGCTGCGCAAAATGGCCAAGTGCCCCGCGCGACTCATCAGCAGATTGAACAGCGCCAGCAATAGCATCACGCCCACCAGCGTCACTTTGATCAACAGGATCAGTGCGAAGCCTTCAAACAATGGCGTAGGCCAGAGTGCCCCGGTCAACACTCGTGTATTGATCAGCCCGGTAAGAATGATCCCGGCAACCAACACAAACCCCAGATTGCTGAAGCGCTGCAAAACCGCGCTCACGGCTTGCCCGGCAGGACGTACAAGGATCAGCAACAACCCCATCAGGCCTCCGACCCAGGTCCCGACACACACCAAATGCACCAGTTGGTTGAGCATCAGCAGTTGCCCGCGCCAGCCATCCAGCATCGCGCCGTGCCCCACCGGCGCCAAAGTGGCCAGCAATAGAAAGCTCAGCGTCCACACGAGGTAAAAACGGCCCGGGCGATACAAGGCAATCAGTAGCAACACGCAAAACAGCAGATGAAAGGCCCAGACCTGACCGAAAAAAGTGCTGCCCAGCACCAGCCACAGCGTGGCGGGCTCCAGTGTTTCGGGCCAGCTACCGGCCATGGAATGGGTGGTCAACAATAACCAGGCCACACCGCTGAGCAGTCCCAGCCATGCCAGGCCGCGTTTGACCTTGCGCAGTTGCCGATCAATGTCGATGGCTGGGTAGGCGCCGAGCAGCAAGGGCCTGAATGCACAGGCCCCGAACATCAGCAGCAGCACGCAAAAGTGTACAAACCGGCAGATGACCATTGCGCTGATAATCAACTCAGTTGCTCACCGTAAAACTGTAATCGCCGGTGCTCTTGTGGGTATCGACAGACACTGCGTTCCACTTCACGTTATAGGTGCCCGCTGGCAACGGCTGGGCTGGAGTTACAATCAGGATTTTCTTGTTTGCGGGCTCGGTCTTGATGCTGCTCACTGCAACCGGTGCCTGGTCATGAGTAAGGACGACCTTGGTGAACGCCTGTTCCACGCCCTCGGTAAAAGCCAGACGCAGTTCTTTGACATTACTGACGGTGCTGTCAGCGGCAGGTGTCGACTGTTCCAGATGGGCATGGGCAAATGCCGCGCTGGCACCGGCCATCAGTGTCAGCAACGCAGCGGTATTGAGGATTTTTTTCAAGAAAGCAGCAGACATTGCAAAGTACCTGGAGAGTGAAATACGCGGTCATAATACTAGGGTCTGTTGACGTTTGGTTGTGGCCGCGCCTGGCAAAATTTGACCCAGCGACGCGGTTCACAACGAAACGTCAGACCCTGGCCTAAACTGACTTTAAGGCACGCAGTAACCCCGAAACCAGACACTACGCCTCCCCCGCAAGGATCTCAGCATGCCCATTCGTCTCAGCCTTATTTGTCATGCCCGCACTGAAGCCCAGCGTCTGGGACGCTTTGCGCTGGATGAGCCGGCTGAGCCCAAGGGGTTGCTGCTGGCGGCTGAAATGAGTGTGGCCCTGAAAAAACCAGTACGCATCCTCTGCGCCCCCGAAACCCGAGCCTTGCAAACCGCCCAGGCACTGGGCGGCGAAATTGAAATCGTGCCCGCGCTGGGGGATTACGATATAGGCGACTGGCAGGGCCTGCGTCTGTCAGACCTGCAACAGAGCATGCCCCAGGCACTGACGAGCTGGATCAACAACCCATACTCAGCGCCCCATGGCGGCGAATCCGTGCAAGACCTCTGCCTGCGGGTCAGCGCCTGGCTCGACGAATTTCGTGAAGAGGGCCATTTTGCCGTGGTGACTCATCCCTTTGTCATCCGCGCCGCCATTTTGCATGCGCTGGCAGCCAGCACCGCCTCCTTCAACCTGATCGACGTGGAACCGCTGTCGGTGGTTGACCTGCGCTTCAATGAACGTTGGCGGTTGCGGGTTTAGATTACTCTTCCAGCGTTAGCCCCCCGGGCGGCAGGGGCAACGCCGTTTTGTAGCGCACCTGTTTGAGCGCGAAGCTGGAGCGGATATTGGCCACGCCGGGCACCTTGGTCAAAAAGTCCATCATGAAGCGCTCCAGCGCCTGAATACTGGGCACCAAAACCCGGATCAGATAATCCGGGTCGCCGGCCATCAAATAGCACTCCATGACTTCATGGCGATCGGAAATCGCCGCTTCAAAATGCTGCAGAGCTTCTTCGACCTGTTTCTCCAGGCTGACATGGATAAACACATTGACGTGCAGGCCCAGCATATCGGCATCAAGCAGGGTCACCTGCTCACGGATCAGGCCACGTTCTTCCATCGCCTTGACCCGGTTGAAACACGGCGTCGGCGACAGGTTTACCGAACGCGCAAGGTCCGCATTGGTGATGCGTGCATTCTGCTGAAGACTGTTGAGAATCCCGATATCCGTTCGATCTAGCTTGCGCATGAGATAAAAACACCTGTTT
The DNA here is from genome assembly GCF_025426255.1 of Pseudomonas fragi. Taxonomy (GTDB): domain Bacteria; phylum Pseudomonadota; class Gammaproteobacteria; order Pseudomonadales; family Pseudomonadaceae; genus Aquipseudomonas; species Aquipseudomonas kulmbachensis. The sequence goes on from NZ_CP104861.1 coordinate 3,318,122, forward strand.
TTTATGTTTATAAAGAATTCTTATCCTTAAATGCTTCAAAGCACAACCAACTACAGAGAAATATTCTTCACCGTCAGGAATATGATTGTTGTAGGACAAGATCTGAATCTCTTATCAGACAGATCTTCGACGTAAAACCTAGCTCCCGCGCCTAATAAACACGACAAGATCGAGCGTAGAGAAAGCCATGAATGAATATGCACCGCTGCGCCTGCACGTTCCCGAACCGTCTGGCCGCCCAGGCTGCAAGACCGACTTCAGTTACCTTCGCCTGACCGACGCCGGTCTGGTGCGCAAACCCCCTATCGACGTAGAGCCTGCCGACACGGCCGACCTGGCCAAAGGCCTGATCCGCGTGCTCGATGATCAGGGCCAGGCCCTTGGCCCCTGGGCCGAAGGCGTATCGACCGAGGTGTTGCGTGCTGGCATGCGCGCCATGCTCAAGACCCGTATTTTCGACACGCGCATGGTGGTCGCCCAGCGCCAGAAAAAAATGTCGTTCTACATGCAAAGCCTTGGCGAAGAAGCCATCGGCAGCGCCCAGGCCCTGGCCTTGAACATCGACGACATGTGCTTTCCGACCTATCGCCAGCAAAGCATTCTGATGGCCCGCGATGTGCCTCTGGTCGATCTGATCTGCCAATTGCTGTCCAACGAACGCGACCCGCTCAAGGGCCGGCAATTGCCGATCATGTATTCGGTACGTGACTACGGTTTTTTTAGTATTTCCGGCAACCTCGCAACACAATTCGTACAGGCAGTCGGCTGGGGCATGGCCTCAGCGATCAAGGGCGACACTAAAATCGCCTCGGCCTGGATCGGTGACGGCGCCACCGCCGAGTCCGACTTCCACACCGCCCTCACCTTCGCTCACGTCTATCGCGCCCCGGTGATCCTCAACGTGGTCAACAACCAATGGGCGATTTCAACGTTCCAGGCCATTGCTGGCGGCGAATCCACCACCTTCGCCGGGCGCGGCGTAGGCTGCGGCATCGCCTCACTGCGAGTTGACGGTAACGACTTTATCGCGGTGTACGCCGCCTCCGCCTGGGCCGCCGAACGCGCCCGTCGCAACCTGGGACCGACCCTGATCGAGTGGGTCACCTATCGCGCAGGCCCGCACTCCACTTCGGACGATCCATCCAAGTACCGTCCTGCAGATGACTGGAGCCACTTCCCGCTGGGCGATCCGATTATTCGCCTCAAACAGCACCTGATTGCCACCGGCAACTGGTCAGAAGAAGAACACGTTGCCGTCAGCGCCGAACTCGAAGCCGAAATCATTGGCGCGCAAAAGGAAGCCGAGCGTTTCGGCACCCTGGCCGGCGGGCAAATACCCAGCGCCGCGACGATGTTTGAGGACGTGTACAAGGAAATGCCCGAGCATTTGCGTCGGCAACGTCAGGAATTGGGGTTATAACCAGATGAACGACAACAATAAAATTCAGATGGAGAACGCCGTGAGTACCAGCACCATGACGATGATCCAGGCCCTGCGCTCGGCCATGGATGTCATGCTTGAGCGCGACGATAACGTAGTGGTGTTTGGCCAGGACGTGGGCTACTTCGGCGGCGTATTTCGCTGCACCGAAGGCCTGCAGGCCAAGTACGGCAGCTCGCGGGTGTTCGACGCGCCGATCTCGGAAAGCGGCATCGTTGGTGCTGCCGTGGGCATGGGCGCTTATGGCCTGCGCCCGGTCGCCGAAATCCAGTTTGCCGACTACTTCTACCCGGCTTCCGACCAGATCGTGTCTGAAGCTGCGCGTCTGCGCTATCGTTCGGCCGGTGAGTTTATCGCCCCGATGACCATCCGCATGCCTTGCGGCGGCGGGATCTACGGCGGCCAGACGCACAGCCAGAGCCCGGAGGCCATGTTCACCCAGGTCTGCGGCCTGCGCACCGTGATGCCATCCAACCCCTACGACGCCAAAGGCCTGCTGATTGCCGCCATCGAAAACGATGACCCGGTGATCTTCCTCGAGCCAAAACGCCTGTACAACGGCCCGTTCGACGGCCACCACGACCGCCCGGTTACCCCGTGGTCGAAACACCCGGCCAGCGCCGTACCCGACGGTTATTACACCGTACCGCTGGACTGCGCCGCCATCGTGCGCCCCGGCACTGAAGTCACCATCCTGACCTACGGCACCACGGTGTATGTCGCGCAAGTTGCCGCCGAAGAAACCGGTATCGACGCCGAAGTCATCGACCTGCGCAGCCTGTGGCCGCTGGATCTGGATGCCATCGTCACCTCTGTCAAGAAGACCCGCCGTTGCGTTGTCGTGCACGAAGCCACCCGCACCTGCGGTTTTGGCGCCGAGCTGATCGCACTGGTTCAAGAGCACTGCTTCCACTACCTGGAAGCGCCAATCGAGCGCGTAACCGGCTGGGATACACCGTATCCGCATGCTCAGGAGTGGGCCTACTTCCCTGGCCCGGCGCGAGTGGGTGCAGCTTTACAACGGGTTATGGAGGTCTGAATGGGTACGCACGTTATCAAGATGCCGGACATTGGCGAAGGCATTGCTCAAGTTGAACTGGTGGAATGGTTTGTCAAAGTCGGCGACATGGTCAGTGAAGACCAGGTAGTGGCCGATGTGATGACCGACAAGGCTACCGTAGACATTCCCTCCCCCGTCGCTGGCAGAGTCCTGGCCCTGGGCGGCCAGCCCGGCGAAGTGATGGCAGTGGGCAGCGAGCTGATCCGCATCGAAGTCGAAGGCGCGGGAAACCTGCGTGAAAGCGCCCAGCCTGCCGCTGCACCAGCACCGGTGGCCGCCGCCCCTAACATTGCGCCACAGGCCCGCGTCGAAGTCGCCGTGGTTGCGTCGCCCGCGATTAAAGCCGCAGCGGTGCTACGGGCTGCACCTGTCGCCCGCGAAGCCAATGAACGCCCACTTGCCTCCCCGGCCGTGCGTAAGCGCGCTTGGGATGCCGGGATCGAGCTACGCTTTGTAGTCGGTAGCGGCCCTGCTGGCCGTGTGCTGCATGACGACCTGGATGCTTACCTGGCACAAGACACCAGCACCAGCGTCGCGCCTGCCAGTGGTTACGCCAAACGCAATGATGAACAGCAAATCCCGGTAATCGGCCTGCGCCGCAAAATCGCCCAGCGCATGCAGGACGCCAAACGCCGCGCGGCGCACTTCAGTTATGTCGAAGAAGTAGACGTCACCGCACTCGAAGAACTGCGTGCCCAGCTCAATCAGAAGTGGGGCGAAAGCCGCGGCAAGCTGACCTTGTTGCCGTTTCTGGTACGGGCGATGGTCGTAGCCTTGCGCGATTTCCCGCAGATCAACGTACGCTACGACGACGAAGCCCAGATCATCACTCGCTTTGGCGCGGCGCATATTGGCGTTGCGGCACAAAGCGACGCAGGCCTGATGGTGCCGGTGGTTCGCCATGCCGAAACCCTGAACCTGTGGGGCGCCGCCGATGAAATTGCCCGGCTGGCCAATGCCGTACGCACCGGCAAAGCCACCCGCGAAGAACTCTCCGGTTCGACCATTACCCTGACCAGCCTTGGCGCGTTGGGCGGCATTGTCAGCACGCCGGTGGTCAACCTGCCCGAGGTGGCGATCATTGGCGTGAACCGTATCGTCGAACGACCAGTAGTGGTCAAAGGCCAGATCGTGATCCGCAAAATGATGAACCTCTCCAGCTCCTTCGATCATCGCGTGGTCGATGGCATGGACGCGGCACAATTTATCCAGGCCATGCGTGGCTTGCTCGAACAACCTGCCACCCTGTTTCTGGAGTGAACATGCAGCCAACACAACACACCACGCTGCTGATTATCGGTGGCGGCCCTGGCGGCTATGTCGCGGCGATCCGCGCTGGCCAGCTGGGTATCCCGACGGTCCTGATCGAAGGCCAGTCGCTGGGCGGCACCTGCCTGAACGTCGGCTGCATCCCGTCCAAGGCACTGATTCACGTTGCCGAGCAGTTTCATACCACCCAGCGCTACAGCACCAACAGTTCGCCACTGGGGATCAAGACCCAAGCGCCGACTCTCGATATCGGCCAGAGCGTGCAATGGAAAAACGGCATCGTTGACCGCCTGACGACCGGCGTTGGCGCGCTGCTGAAAAAGAACGGGGTCAAGGTCATTCATGGCTGGGCCAGGATCCTCGATGGCAAGGCGGTTGAAGTCGACGGGCAACGCATCGAATGCGAACACCTGCTGCTGGCCACCGGCTCACAAACCATTGATCTGCCGATTTTGCCGATTGGCGGAGCAATTATTTCGTCTACCGAAGCCCTGCAGCCAACAGCCATTCCCAAGCGCCTGACCGTGGTCGGCGCCGGGTATATCGGTCTGGAACTGGGTATTGCCTACCGCAAGCTCGGTGCCGAAGTCACGGTGGTAGAAGCCCGTGATCGAATCCTGCCGACTTACGACAAGGATCTGACGCTGCCGGTGGCCGAGTCCCTCAAGGCGCTGGGCATTACCCTGTATCTGGAACACAGCGTCGAAGGATTCCAGGCCAGCACCAAAACCCTGTCCATGCGCGACCGCATGGGCCAGAGCCAGACATTGGAAACCGACCAGGTGCTGGTTGCTGTCGGGCGCCGTCCGCGCACTCAAGGCTACAACCTTGAATCCCTGGCGCTGGCCATGAATGGCCCGGCAATTCGCGTGGACAACCGTTGCCACACCAGCATGCGCAACGTGTGGGCGATTGGCGACCTGACCGGCGAGCCGATGCTGGCTCATCGGGCCATGGCCCAGGGCGAGATGGTCGCCGAAATCATTGCCGGAAAGCAGCGCGAGTTCAGCCCTACGGCCATTGCTGCGGTGTGCTTTACCGACCCGGAGATCGTCGTGGTCGGCAAAACTCCGGCTGAGGCTGAAGCGGCGGGCCTGGACTGTATCAGTGCCAGCTTTCCGTTCTCCGCCAATGGCCGGGCCATGACCCTGGAATCCAAAACCGGGTTTGTGCGGGTTGTGGCACGCCGTGATAACCACCTGATTGTTGGCTGGCAAGCCGTGGGCGCGGGGGTTTCCGAGTTGTCGACGGCCTTTGGCCAGTCAATGGAAATGGGCGCTTGCCTGGAAGACATCGCTGGCACCATTCACGCTCACCCGACCTTGGGTGAAGCTGTGCAAGAAGCCGCGCTGCGTGCTTTGGGGCATGCGTTGCATCTGTAACTAAATAGGTAAGAACCCCCGTAGCAGCTGCCGAAGGAACGAGGCTGCGTTCGGCGGCGCAGCCGTCGTAAAACCTGAAGTCGCGGCCTATCAGTAAAATCGCGGACTCAGGTTTTACGATTGCTTCGCAATCGAACGCAGCCTCGTTCCTTCGGCAGCTGCTACGGGGGGTTCTTATAAGGTGGCAATCCAACGCTGGGCGTAATGGCCCAAGACCAGTAGAATCGCGCTCTTTTTTCCAGGGCGCTCGCCATGACCTCTCTCAAAACCCCACATGAAGCCGAGTCCCGAACCAGCGAGCTGGTCTTCGGTCTTGAAGACCGTCCCAAGCCGTGGATCGGCTTTCTCGCAGCGCTGCAACATCTGTTGGCCATCATCGTACCGATCGTCACGCCCGGCCTGTTGATCTGCCAGGCGCTGGGCGTCTCCAGCCGCGATACCAACCTGATCGTCTCCATGTCGCTGGTCATCTCCGGCATCGCCACCTTCGTCCAGTGCAAGCGCTTCGGGCCTTTCGGCGCCGGGTTGCTGATCGTGCAAGGCACCAGCTTCAACTTTGTCGGCCCGCTGATTGCGGGTGGCGCGCTGATGGTCAAGCAAGGCACGCCGGTCGAAGGCGTGATGGCTGCGATCTTTGGGGTAGTGATTGCCGGTTCGTTTGTGGAAATGGGCATCTCGCGGGTTTTACCCTTTGTAAAACGCATGATCACCCCGCTGGTCACCGGCATCGTGGTGCTGATGATTGGCCTGACGCTGATCAAAGTCGGCCTGATCAGCATGGGCGGCGGCTTCACTGCGATGGGTAACGGTACATTTGCCAATGGCGAAAACCTGCTGCTGTCGGGTGTGGTACTGGCGATCATCGTCATCCTGAACCGCATCCCGCTGGTATGGATGCGCAGTTGCGCCATCGTTATCGCACTGGCCGTGGGCTATGCACTGGCTGGCTACCTGGGTCGCCTGGACTTCACCGGCATGCATGAAGCCGAACTGTTCCAGGTGCCGATGCCTTTGCACTTCGGTCTAGGCTTCTCCTGGGCGCTGTTTATTCCGATGTTGGTGATTTACCTCGTCACCTCGCTGGAAGCCATTGGCGACGTGACCGCCACCAGCAAGGTATCGCGCCAACCGGTCGAAGGCCCGGTCTGGATGCAGCGCATCAAGGGCGGCGTGCTGGTCAACGGCGCCAACTCGTTTCTGGCGGGTATTTTCAATACCTTCCCCAGCTCGATCTTCGCCCAGAACAATGGCGTGATTCAGCTCACCGGCATTGCCAGCCGCCACATTGGCGTATGGATTGCCGGCATGCTGATTCTGCTGGGCCTGTTCCCAAGCGTGGCCGGTGCCATTCAGGCCGTGCCAGAGCCGGTGCTTGGCGGTGCAGCAATGGTGATGTTCGGCGCCGTAGCCGCCTCGGGGATCAACATTCTGGCCAGCATCAACCTAGACCGCCGCGCTCTGCTGATCATTGCCGTCTCCCTGGCACTGGGCCTGGGTGTGTCGCAGGTGCCTGAGTTCCTTGCGCATATGCCTGCAGCTCTGCGCAACGTGCTGGAGTCGGGCGTGGCCACTGGCGGTATCTGCGCCTTGCTGCTGAACTGGTTCCTGCCAGAAGCAGAGAAAAACCCCGCGCTGTAAACGACTACGCACAACAGGATCGCCTTGGGCGATCCTGCTTGGCTTTAGAGCTTCGTCTTACAGATAATGACCAGTTAGCGCCTCAATTCTTTCCCTATTTCTCCGTTTGTCTTACTCTTTTCAACACCATTAATGCTTGGCTTTGGCGACGTGAATGAGTACATACGGTGAGCGGCTGAAACACGAGCGTCTACGCCTGAAACTGACACAGGCACAACTGGCCGTTGCAGGTGGCGTTGGGCGCCATGCGCAAAGCGGCTATGAGCGCGACATCACCCTGCCCCGCGCCGATTACCTGTCGGCCATCACGCAGTCAGGCATTGATGTGCTGTTTATCATCACCGGCCGCCACTCCCTGAATATCGACACCCCTGCGTTCTTACCTGGAGATCGTTGTGACCGAACCCGGAACCAATCATCAAAAAGCCCTTGATCGATTTCTCACTGAACACCCTGAGCTGGTCGAAGAACTTGATACGTTAAATCCATTGGCTGCCCGCGCGGTGGGCCAGTCGATGAAGGAGTATCGCCAGGAGCGCTTGAACGAAGCCTTTGAAGCCGAAGCCGAACGCCTGGGCTTTTTTGCTTGGGAACTGACGCTTAAGTTGACCAGCGCCAGCGCGCAGGAATTTGAGGCCCAACGCCTTGAGGTCCACCGCGAGGTGGCGCAAATGGCCGGCATGGACTGGGCTGAATACTGCGAATTGCATGGTCTTGAAGGTGCAGCCTGACTGAGCACTTGTAGATACTCTGTTCCAGAGCCTGCTCGCGAATGATCTCTGTAGCCGCTGCCGAAGGCGGCGATAAGGTCCGCAGGACCTTCGATTCGGGTCAAAGGGATCGCTACACAACCCATCGCAGCCTGCGGCAGCGGCTACGAAGAAACGGTTCTACCCGGATACCAGATATTCGAACACACCTTCTCCAGCAACGCCTTGTTGTGGCTGAACACAATCAACCCCAACTCTCGGTGCTTGGCTTCTTCCAGCAACACTTGCCAGACCTGCGCCTGAATATGTGCATCCAGTTGCGCCGTCACTTCATCGGCAATCAGGTAACGGGTGCGTGGGTCCAATGCTCTGAGCAAGGCGATACGTGCCAACTCCCCGCCCGACAATTCGTCCGGACGGCGTGCCAACCAGCCAGGGTTTACCGCCAGACGCTTCAGCCAATCGGCATCCGGCGACCAGGCATCGCGCAGGCTTTCACCCGTGGTGCGGTAAGGGTTGAACGTTTGCTCGGGATGCTGCGGTACTAGTTGGACCGGGCAATAGCCCTTTTTCGACAGTGGTTTGCCGCCCACACGGACACTGCCCGAGGTTGCCGACTGCCATTGCGCCAGCACTCGGCCGAGGGTAGTTTTGCCGTAGCCGCTAGGTGCAGAGATGCCTTGACGCTCCCCCGGTCTGACCTCGAATGACACCGCATCCCAAAGCCGGTGGCCATCCTGAACAATGCTTAATTGCTGGACCTCAAGCATATTCCGGCACCCTGCGCGCAAAGAACTGCTGCTCGGGCAACGCCGCCCACAGCGACTGCAGCCAAGGGCTGCCGCCGTTTTCGCGCAATTCTTGCGCACTCAGGGTTTCGTGCAATTGGCCCTGATGCAACACCGCGATCCTATCGGCAAAGCGCGCCGCCAGCGCCAGATCATGGGTGACCCACAAAATCCCGCGCCCCTGCAGGCAAAAGCTCTTGAGGTGAGTCAGCAACTGACAGGCATGGTCGTCATCCAGCCACGAGGTGATCTCGTCAGCCAGGATATAGCGCGCATGGGTCAGGGCCGCACTACTGGCCAGAACGCGCTTGGCCATCCCGCCAGATAGTGTGCGCGGAAACTCATTGATCAATTCCGGCTGCAAGCGGTAGCGGCGAAGTTGCTCAGCCACATCGTCCAGCCCCAGCTTGACCCCGCTCAATTGGGCTGCCCGCATCAATTGCGGTCCGAGCTTGATCAGCGGGTTCAGGGCACTGACACCCTGGGGCACGTAACACACGGTTTTACCGCGCTGATCGACCTTGCTGGCATCCCCCAGTACCTGCCCGTCGAGCATAATGTCACCCCGGCAGCGCATGTTTTCAGGCAACAAGCCCAAGGTGCTTTGCAGCAGCAGGCTTTTACCTTCACCGCTGGAGCCCACCAGCGCCACCAGTTCGCCGGGGTGAACCTCAAGGCAAATATTGCTCAGCAGAGGATGCCAGGTCTTGTGCCCCAGCCAATGGTAGTGAGCAACGTCGATCGCAAACTGGTCGAATTTCAGCATCAGGTAATCCTTATCCAGAGCTGCTGCAATGCCCGTGCAAATTGGTCAAAAACCAGTACCAGGCCCACCAGGATCAAACCCGGGAAAAATGCCAGCCACCAGGCGCCGCTGCTCAAATACCTTAGCGCATCGGCCAGCAACAGGCCCAATGACGGGTCATGTGGCGCCAGGCCAAAACCCAGAAAACTCAACGCCGCCGAATGCAAGACCGCGTGGGGGAACATCAACAAGGTGCCGATGATCCACTGCGGCAACAGCAACGGCAGCAAGTGATGGCGCCAGCGATAAAAGCTGCTGTTGCCCAGACGGTGCGAGAGCATCACGAAGTCAGTCTCGCGTATCCGCAGGATCTCGCCACGCAGGATCAAAGCCAGTCGCGGCCAATGGGTCAGCGCCACTGCCAGGATCACCCCCTGTTTGCCGCCGCCCAGGGTGAAACAAATCAATACCAGCAACAACAAATGCGGTAGCGCCAACATGCTGTCGATCAGCCCGCGAATCAGGTAGTCGAGGGTTTTGTTCACTGTGCACAAACTGGCGGCCAGCATCGCCAAAAAGCCGCTGCTGAAGGCGGCGGTCAGGCCGATCTGCAGGCTGGTGGTCATCCCCTGAAAACACCGCAACCACAGGTCACGGCCGAGGCTGTCAGTACCAAACCAGTACTCGGCCGATGGCGGCAGGCGCCGGGCCAGCAAGTCCATGGAAACATCGATATTGATGATCGAAATGCCGTAGACGATCAATCCCAGCAACAGCAGCAGCGAAAGACAAAGCCTGAGCAAGGCGCGATTCGGGTCGTAAGTCATATCTGGCGCGCCGCCCCACGGTTGAGGCGCAATACCAGCGCGTTGGCGATGCTGTTGCCGGTAAACACCAGCACGGCACAAAACATCACAATCCCCATCAGCAACGGAATATCACCGCGCAAACCGGCATCAATTGTGGCCTGCCCGAGGCCCGGATAGGCGAAGACTTTTTCGGCCAGTAACGAGCCGCCAATCAACTCCCCCACCGAGGCAAATTGCAGGCATAGGGCGGGGGTCACCGCGTGACGCAGAATGTGGAAATTGATCAGTGGCCAACCTTTATCGCCCTGGGCATGGGCATAGCGAATAAATTCGCTGTTCATGACCTCAGCGACCCGCGAGCGGGTATGCAGGGCGATATTGCCCACGCCCAACACCCCAAGTGCCAGCATGGGCAGAATCAAATGCCTGAGCCTGTCACCCCAGGTTGCGGTTTCAGCATTGCTGCCTGGGGTCCAGGCGCAGCAGATCGGCGCCCAATTCAGGGTCACGGCAAACAGTGACAGCAACAGCAAGCCAATCCAGAAGGTTGGCATCGACGCGAGCACATAGGACAAGGTTGAGATCAGCCGGTCCGGCCAGCGATTCAAGTAACGCCCCGCTGTCAGGCCCATCGCCAGGCCAACGATGCCGGAAAACAGCCACGCCGAAAACAGCAGCGCAAAAGAGGTAGCAAAGCGCTCGCCAATCACTTGCGAGACCGGTGCGTTATAAAGCATCGAGTAGCCGAAATCGCCTTGCAGCATTTGCCCGAACCAGCGCAAAAAACGTTCCCACAATGGCAGGTCGAGCCCCCAGCGCGCAGCAATCAACGGATATTGCTCAGGGGGCACGTGCAGCAAGTCGTTGCCGATATAGGCACGAATCGGGTCCACCGGCGAAAAACTCAGCAAGACAAAGGTGCCCGCTGCCGTTACCAGCAGCAGGCCCAGTAAACGCACAACAAACAACGAGAGACCGCGTATCACTTGCAGGTCCACTTCCAGCCGTCAACGCTATTGAGCAACGACCAGGAACCGTGAATTTCCGGGGCGCCCTTGCCCAGGTCGATGCATTCATCTGTCAGGTAGGTGTGCTGTACGTTGAGCAACCAGGCCCAGGCTGCATCGCCTTTTACCCCCACGCCGGTTTTGCCGTCCCACTCCACTTGCTGCCAAAACGGCACAGCCTGCTGCCAGGTCGGCGCATCCAGCGCTTGCTGCAGATGCTGGTCAACCAATGGATTTTTGTAATAGCCGGGGTTGTAGTACTCAACGCCTGCCGCCTTGCTGCTGTAGTGATGGTAAAGCTCCATCGGGTCAAGGCTGCCCCAGCCAAACAGGGTCGGGTTGGCGTGCATGTTGCGTTCAACGGTTTCCCAGCTGCCGGATTTCAAGTCCACGTCAATGCCGACAGGTTTGAGCATCGAACGCACGGCCTGGGCCAGATCACGACGCGTGGCATCACCACTGGCGTACCACAGGGTGACTTTGGCTGGCAGGCCGTTTTTCTCGCGGATACCGCTGGCGGTTTCTACCCAACCGGCCTCATCCAGAATCTGTTTGGCCCGGGCGATATCGCCATCCTTGAAGGCCGCATCCGGGTTATCCCACGGCAAGCCCTGGACGCCGGTATACGCCGGGATAGCGTGACCTTCGAGAATCTGGTCGGCAAGCAACTGACGATTGATGGCGTAGTTGATGGCTTTGCGGATGGCGACATCGGCCGTCACATCATTACCTATGGGATAGCCCTGAGCGTCTTTCTTGCCTGAAGCGATGGTTGGCATCACGATGCCACGGTTTTCCACGCTAGGACGAACCCACAACTTCATGCCCGCCGCCGGCGTTACGGCCAGCGAAGGCGCAATACGCACAATGCCCAACTGCTTGCTTTGCGCGGCAGCAAATGCACTGTCCTCATCGAGGAAGACAAACACCAACTTGTTGAAATCGTTTTTCTGCCCCGCGTAGTACGGGTTGGCCTCAACAATCAACTGCTGGCCCGGCTGATAACTGACCAGTCGATAAGGCCCTGCGCCAATCGGTTTTTGCGCGTAGGTTTTGGCGTCGTATTTATCCGCAGAGACGATACCCAGCGAGCCGAGCACATTGACGAAGGTGCTTTGCGGGGCCTTTAGCTCAATACGCACAGTAAGCGGATCAACCGCTTCGGCCTTGAGAAAGTTGCCCATGTCGACCTTGCCACCGCTGGCCGCCGCATTGTTGTAGGTGTACGCCACATCCTTGGCCGTTAACGGCAAGCCGTCGGAAAACTTCAAGTCGGGTTTGAGCTTCAGAGTCCAGGTCTTGCCGTCGTCACTGGTCTTATAGTCGCTGAGCAGAAAGCTGCTCCAGGACAAATCTTCATTCTGTTTGAGCAATGGGCTGTGCAACAGCAGGTAACTGCCATGACTCCAACCCAACATCGGGTCAAAACCTTCTGTGGGCTCATCGCCAATGGCCAGTTGCAGGGTGCGGTCCTGCGATGAATAAGCAGGCGCTGCCAGTACACTGAGCAAAGCAGCCGCCACCAAGGTGTTGCGCATCCATGCAGGCTTTGACATCCATCCTCCTGATAATAAATAGCCTCGCCCAAACCGGGTAGCAAGCGGCTATACGCACGTGATCGCGCCCATCAGTAATAGCAGTCTGATTTTAAATAGCCAGTTATCCATCTGATTTTTTAGGCTTTTTCCCATCTCTCTGCATAACCTTGTAACAATTGCTGCAAGTCAGGTTCGATGATTGTGGCTGTGCTATACCAATGGGTAAGTTTTTTCAGTCACGGCAAACAGACTCAACTGACAGAGGTTCGCATGTTCAAAGGATTAGCCAGTCACCTCAAAGACAAGAACGTCCATTCATTCACCGCCTTGCCGTCCAACAATATTGAACTGTTCGACTGCTATACCGGATTGATCCTGGGCCATCTGTACCGCAACTTCCCTTTGCCGATCACCCTCACTGCCGAGCATTTTATCGACTACAAAACCCTTGGCGACAGCAACCGCGAAGCCTTGGAGAAAGAAGAAAACCTGTTTCTGGCCACCGTCAAATGGCTGGCCGACATCGGCTATATCCACTTCGACGGCATGTCAGGCGTTGCGTTCTACGAAGTAGTACTGACCAACAGCGGGCTACTGATTTTGCGCGCCTACCCTGAAGGCACAGATACCGCCCCCACCCTCGGCGAAAAGCTGGCGCAGAGCATCAAGGACGAAAACACAGCGGACCTCAGAGCACTGGTGACCCAGGCCCTGAGTTTGGGAGTGCGGATGATCAGTCCGATGAGTCGCTCGGGGATTTAAGCCAGGAGCAACGATCCGCATGCCACTGCAACGCTTCAGTACTGGCCATCGCTGAGGGCGATACTGGTGTATTGAGTGGCATGCCTTCGTATTGGGCGTAGTCCGATTTACTCAGCGCCGGAGCCAAGCGAATAAGGCGAGTGTCTGGTTCAATGGCAATCAGATACAAATCGAACAACGTATGCAGATCGGCGCGAAGCAAGACACCGTTGGCGACGGCATTGGTCTGCTGCCCCCTATAGGGATGAATATGCGCAGCCTCCAGCACTTCCGGTTGATCGCAGCCTGTGATTGCGCAGCGCTCGGCATAAGCCGCCAATAACTTCTTACGAAACGCAGCCTGCCCGCGACGACGAACAATACTTGCAGCCACTCGGTTTCTCGCGTCTTCAATATTTTGGGGATCGAAGGCGTGTTCTAGTTCGGCTTGGGTTTCGGCTACTGCCAGCTCCTGAGCTGCTGGGCTGAGGCCCGGTAGCGAATCAATCATTTCAATCAATATAGACTTGATGGCTGTACCGATATTTTTTTGCGGCTTTAGTCCTTTAACCCACTCCAGGCCCCTCGCATCATAGATGGCGGAGATGTTTTGCATTCGGCGTTCAAAAGCCCCCTCATCGCGACCAAAACGCTCGGCTAAGCCACGATAAATATGAGCCTTAACAAACTTTTGTCCTGCTGCCTGCTTTTCCAACATTGCCCGGTATGCCTCAACCGACGCCGCTAGCTCCTTGTCACTCCATCCGCCCGACATCACCCTATCCTTATGAATCTGCACGTAGGCACACACGGTAGGGAAATTTACCCGACAACGTAAGCAGAATGTGCCTGCCGTAGGAAAGAGTCGAGATGCCGAGCGCTTAATCCTTTACTGAACCACAACCCGCCTCCCACCCACTCGCCACCCCAACTGAATCCCTGCCGCGGCAACCAAAATCGCCACAACACCCACCCATTGCAGCAACCCCAGCCGATGGCCAAAGGCAAACCAGTCGACAAAAATTGCAGCTATGGGGTAGATAAAGCTCAGTGCTCCGATCAGTGCCGTGGGCAGTTTCTGGATTGCTCCGTAGAGAAGTACGTACATCAAGCCGGTATGGACTACACCAAGAGTGAGTAAAGAACTCCAGGCCTGTGTGCCAGCTGGTAGCTCGCTGAAATTGGCCATTGGAGCCAGCAGCAGTACTCCGGTGCTGACCTGGATCAGCGCGATCAGGTGCGGCGGCACTCCGCGCAGACGTTTGATGATCAGTACGGCCACGGCATACATCAACGCTGCGCTCAATGCCAAGGCAATCCCCAGCAAGTACTGATTGCCGCTCTCCCCTTGCCCCTGATGAGCGCTGACGATGGCCAGCATTCCGACGAAGGACACCGCCAGCCAGGCCAGTTTTTGCAGGGTGATTTTTTCGCCGAGAAACAACGCCGCCAAACCAAGCAGAATAAACGGTTGGACGTTGTACACGGCGGTGCCGATGGCAATGGAGGCGCGTGAGTAGGAAGCAAACAACAGCACCCAGTTGGCGACGATGGCCACTGCGCTCAGCACGATCAATCCAAAGGTATGGCGATTCAACAAACCGGGGCGCAGAAACCCCATCAGTCCACAGATCACCAGCAACGTGGCTGCACCAAATACACAGCGCCAAAACACTACATCCAGCACCGCTTGCCCGGAGAGCAGAACCAGCCAGCCAATTGTCCCGGAGATCAACATGGCGGCGACCATTTCCAGCGAACCGCGTTGCACTGTCTTGTCCATAACTGCCCCCTTTAAAGTAGGAAACAGTATGGCAATCCCGACACAGGCAGCTCCATAATCCAAAAAAGGCGAGTCGGTATATTTGCCTTTAGTGTTGAGGCATTCTGCCGATTTTGCCTAAGGAGCAAGAAATGAACGACGGGATTGATCAGCTTTTGATTAGTGCCTTGATGGAAGATTCACGTAGCTCCCTGAAGACCCTCGCTGGCATCAGCGGGTTGTCCTCGCCCAGCGTCGCCGAGCGGATACGCAAGCTGGAAGAGCGCAAAGTGATCACTGGTTATACCGTGGATATTGATCCCAAGGCATTCGGTTATCAGCTCCAGGCGATCATTCGGATTCGACCGCTACCCGGCCAGTTGCAGGAGGTAGAACGCCAGATCCAGAACACCCCGCAGTTCACCGAATGCGACAAGGTCACGGGGGAAGACTGCTTTATCGCCCGCCTGCATGTCCGTTCAATCGAGCAATTGGACAGCCTGCTCGATGACCTGAATGCATACGCCGAAACCAATACGGCGATTATCAAGAAGAGCCCGGTAAAGCGCCGCTTGCCGCCCATGGCATAAGTTCACGCCCAGGCATGGGCCTCAACCACCCGCCTCACTTTTGCCAGGCCTTCACGCAGTGAAGCCATGCCCACCGATCCCAGCGCCAGCCTGATGGCATGGGGTACATGGGCTGATGTCGCAAACGGCTGAGCGGTGGAGACCGATACTTGTTCGCGCAGTAATGCCGCCGCGACCTGATCCGCTCTAGCGTCCTCCGATAAAGGCAGCCAGACAAAGTAGGACGAAGGGTGGCGAACAGTGTGCATCCCGGCCAATAGTTCGTCAGCGATAAGCTGCCGTGCTTGTGCGTCTTTGCGCTTCTGTGCTTCCAGGCGGCTTACAGTGCCATCGTCGAGCCAAGCGCTGGTGATCGCTGTCATCACGCCAGGTGCATTCCAGGCGGTGACCCGGATGATTCGTTCCAGAACCCCGACTTTTTCCGCAGGCGCGACGATAAAACCTACGCGCAAGCCTGCTGCGACACTTTTGGAAAATCCAGAAACGTAGACCGTCCTTTCCGGCGCCAATTCGGCCAAAGGTGTCGGAGGGTTTTCGACCAAAAACGCATAGGCCGCGTCTTCGATAATATGCAGGTCATGCTTGCGAGCAATCGCGACCAACTGCTCTCGCTGCTCAAGGCTCATCACCCAACCCAACGGGTTATGCAAAGTCGGCATGCAATACACCGCACGCACCGAGCGGCTGCGACAAAGCTTGGCGAGGGCCTCCAGATCCGGGCCGCTTTCTGTGGTTGGAATCGGCAGGATTTCAAGATGCAATGCGAGCGCCAGAGCCTTGAAGCCTGGGTAGGTCAAGGCATCGACCGCGATCACATCGCCGGGCTGTAACAGTGCCATCAACGCCACGGTCAATCCGTGCTGCGCGCCATTGACGATTAATACCTGTTCGCCAGGTACATTCAGCCCGCACGCGCTCAAGTGCCGCGCCACCGATGCCCGCTCGTGCAAGCGGCCGCCATGGGGCTGGTAGCGTAACAACGACTCCAGGTCGCCAGACAACGCCAATTGCCGCAAGGCGGTGCGCAGCATGTCGGCCTGGCCAGGCAAGGAGGGATAGTTGTAGTTGAGGTCGAGCATCCCGGCTGTCACGTCGGGCTGGTCGATACCATGACCGGGAGGCAACGAGGTCTCCCTGACAAAGGTGCCACGCCCGGTTTCTCCGCTGACCAGTCCCATGGCCTCAAGTTCTGCATAAACCCGGCTTGCCGTGACCAGCGCCAACCCTTCGCTGGCGGCAAGCTGGCGGTGAGTGGGCAAGCGCGTGCCCGGAGGCAATCGCCCTGAGCGGATATCAACTGCAAATGCGTCAACCAGCGACTTGTAGCGGGATCGAGACATCGGGCTTTGTATCCATGACAATATTTTGATTGTCATTAATCATCAGCCATAGGATGTGCTGCATGCAATCCCCCGATCAGCCTTGAGTGTGAGACTCGATGGAACGTACCTCAAACCTGCAAAACCCCACCTCTGAAAAGAACCTGAGCGGCTGGATCAACGGGTTTATCGGCGTGGTTATTTTCAGCGCTTCACTGCCCGCGACCAAGGTGGCGGTGCTGGAGTTTGATCCGGTGTTTCTGACCCTGGCACGCGCCAGTATTGCCGGTGTGCTTGCGTTAGCCTTGCTTGGGCTGTTCAAGGCCAGACGGCCGCAGCGCATCCATCTGCTACCCCTGCTGATCGTGGCCTCTGGCGTGGTAATCGGCTTCCCCCTGCTGACAGCGCTAGCCCTGCAACATGTGACATCGGCACATACCATTGTGTTTCTGGGCCTGTTACCACTTTCCACAGCAGCTTTCGCTGTAATGCGCGGAGGGGAACGACCCAGGCCAGCATTCTGGTTGTTTTCAGTCCTGGGCAGCGCTTTTGTGGTGGGCTACGCCTTCTCCCAGGGCCTTACGGCTGCCCCCGAAGGTGACATCCTGATGCTGCTGGCAGTGCTGATATGTGGCCTTGGTTATGCCGAAGGAGCCAAGCTGTCCCGCACGCTGGGCGGTTGGCAGGTGATTTCCTGGGCACTGGTGCTCTCGCTACCGCTGATGGCACCACTGGCATGGCTGTGGGCCCCCACTTCATTCACAGGCATCAGCCCTCCCGCCTGGTTTGGCTTGGCCTACATATCAGTCTTCAGCATGTTGATTGGTTTTGTATTTTGGTATCGAGGGCTGGCCCAAGGCGGGATTGCTGCAGTTGGCCAGCTTCAACTTCTGCAACCTTTTTTTGGATTGGCGCTGGCAGCCACAGTGCTGCATGAAACAGTAAGCATGGGCATGTTTGGCGTTACTGCGGTGGTGATTATGTGTGTGATTGCGGCCAGGAAGTTTGCCCGCTAACGGTTTATACGCGCAGCCGCTGAATTGGCTCTTTTGATTCTGTCGCCGCGCGACTTTTTATCGTAGGCCTCCTGAGCGTGCATGACACTCCCCGCCGCGTGAATCCAATCACTGGCAGTACAACCGGTGAGACCGAAACTAAACACAAGCACCATCACTGAAAAAACATGCGTCACAACATCACACCTTAGTTCACATATATCAAACGTAACGACGCTCAATTTTAGATTAAAAATTAAGCTTTCAATATAACCATTCTACCCATTAAATGCCTCACCGTACCTTACTCACAATACCTCCCCGCCTTAAAACACCTTACTCAAACTTACTTTCAACTTTTGAGCACCCCAAACAAACGACCCAACGAGACGGATAGGAAATTTCCTACAAGCAGACTTGACTCATAGCGTACCTCTATGATCTTCTTGTACAGGAAAATATCAAAGGTACATAAGATGCAGGGCGACCGTGAAACTTCAACAGCATTAACTACGGTCAAATGCACCTATGATCATGAGAAGCTTTTACTGCGTAACTCTCCCCTGCAAACTACCCTCACCAGCAATGAAGGCCATTTGCTATTAGCCCTGATCGAGGGCGTGACTGACAAAGAAGATTTAATCCGACGCGTCTGGGGAGATCGTGGTCTGATCGTATCGGACAGCAGTTACTACAAGGCGCTTCACACCCTCAGGCATTATCTCTCGGAAGTTGGACTCGACAGATCCGTGTTAAAAACATTGCCCCGACGCGGCGTTGTTTTGTTATTAACAATAGAAAAAACATCCAGTGAAAATAACGCCGATACGCATGGGCATGAACCTCCATACGAACTGCCCGATAACACGGCGACCGAGAGTTGCCCAAACGTCAGCGAAACATCGCCTTCAGCCCCAATAACAGCAGCGCTTGAAAATGACAACACGGTCACAACGCCAGCAACCATGGAACATCCCCCAACTGCCTCACCGCCCCCACCCAGAACTATTAGAAAACACTTTGTCAGAAAACATCTTTTTTACCTGGCACTGTTCTTAGGCATTGCCCTGCCCGCCTATTATGCTTTCATGCTTTTTAGTAAACCTGTCCAACTCGAACGGTGGCGGCTTTTATCGGACACCGGACAATCGAAGCTGTTTGTCGAACTGGGGGATAAAACCGCCCTTGGCGATATCGTTTCCGGCATGGCTATATTTGGTCCCTCTGCGGGCACGTCCGGGACTAACTATTATGTTAAAAAAACCTTGTCTGAACTTTTAGTCAGCTGCGAAAAGCCGGAAAGTAAAGGAGAGGCGTTATGTACAAATTACCTCATCATCGAACAAAAAAAATAACCCTATGGCTGAGCCTGGCCTCTATCATGGTGTTTGGCACGCTGATCGCCCTGCAGGCTTACACCTACCATGAGGACACGCCTCAGGCGCAGTGCTACGCCTCTATCGATTTTGTCTACTCGTCAGATGATGGCCTGCGCTGGACCGGCAAAGGTGATATGTCCATCAATATGGACGCAGGTGAAATATACCTTTACTTCAACCTGAAAAACCCGGAACAGCAATCATTTTTATACAATCGCAGGCTCCAGGTTAACTTTGAGAAACTGGACACCTCCCGCTTCTTGTTTAAAACCCTGAGCGCAACCGTTTTTGAAAGCGACAACAGCAGCAAGCATGCACTTTTTATGCGCCGCGGACTGGAAGGTGGGCTAATAACTTTTTCACGATTCTCTGATGTCGAGTATTACTACAACATCAACAATATTCTGACGGGTGTTTGCCACGTTCCAACCTGAGTGCTGTTGTGCACGGGTACCCATATGCCCCTACCCACTTGGTCTCCCGTTTAAATTCGCGCCGAACAAACAATGAGAAACCACTGACATCACCAGAGTCATAGAGCGAAATATCCTCGGTTCTTGCCTTGGCCAGAACCCGCAGCAAGCGCCTGATCACTTCAGTGACTTTGAAAAACTCCATATTTGAGGAGGTGACAAACGTCACCACATTGGTCAGTGCCAGGCTGTACTGCGCAAACACCACCAGCGGTGGGTAGGTCCCGCACCGGCAAATATGAGCGGCTATCTGGCGGACCACATTATCCCGATCACTGACGTTCAGCAGGCGACCTTTGCGGGTCAGCACATCGAGAAACCGCAAGGCATTACGAAAGTCGACATTTCTGAATTCCGCTGTTCCCTGAACAGCCTGGGCAGCTTTAAAAGCGAAGTCTCTACCCACGATGGGTACTGCGTTCAGTGAAACCATGCTTCAACATCCGGGGCAAATTCCAGTTCAATAGTCACATAGCCTTGCCCCCTCAACCTGCCAGCAACCTTATATAGGTTTCCTCATTCTTACTTTTCCTTACCCCACCTGAAAGCCACGGCCTGCGGGTGTTGCTCGTGGCCTTGAGAGGCTAATATTGGCTCATGCGTTCGCTGTACTCCAGGCGCGAACTCTTGCCTTGAGCGTATTTTATCCGGCTGAATTTCGCAGGAATTTCCATGAATCGCGCAATACGTTATTCCTCGAAAAAAGTCATTTTGATTGCTCTTGCCATCGGCCTTTTGCCCATAGTGCTGGGGACTCTTCTGGTCTACCTGAAGACGAGTTCTGACTTGTCGCGCACATCAGACAATGCCGCTCACGAGGCATCCAGACAGATAACAGTCATGTTGAATGAGGCAGAGGCGGCAGCCAATGAACTGATCAACATCGCAGGAGTGCCCTGCTCTGAAGTTGCCAAGGAGTTACGGGAAGCCGTCGCCACCTACCGCTTCTTGCGTGCAACAAACCTGGCCATGGACAATCAGGTTTATTGCAGCTCTTTATATGGCACAGATGTAAACCTGACCGTGAACCCACAAAACTACTTGCGTGGCCGTTTACGCCTGGTTGACCAGGCCAGCCCCGGGCCCAAGACATCAGTGCTTATATTAAGGGTTCAACATGGCACTAAAAGCGTTCTGGTGGGCATCGATGGCAGACATATTCAAGATGCCTTGCACCTGATCAATAAACACAGCAATTTGTCACTTCAAGTCGGTAACACCTGGATGACTCAGTATGGGATAACCCATACACCGCCCTATAAAGACTTTCCAACAGCCCCCAAAACCTTACTCTCCAATGAATACGGTTTCACCGTCTATGCGGCCTACCCGGCAGGCACATTGGTAAAGCATACGTTCGATACCTATTCGGTACTTCTCGGGCTGTTGTTGGCATTGGGCATATTTACCGGGCTACTGACCTACTGGATGCTTGGCCGCGTACTGGCACCGAGCATGGAACTTCAGCGCGCTTTGTCGGCTGATGAATTCATTCCCTTTTTACAGCCAGTTATTTCTTCAACCTCCGGCAAATGGGTGGGCTGCGAAGTTCTGATCAGATGGAACCACCCTCATGAAGGAATCATTGCGCCTAACAGTTTTATTCCGCTGGCCGAACGTTCCAACTTGATTATTGCCATGACCCGACGCCTGATGCACAAGACTGCACAGCAACTGGCACCTTATGCGTCAAGGCTGGAACAGCCCTTTCATGTGGGATTTAATGTCTCGGCCAAGCATTTTGAAAATTTTGATTTGGTCGATGACTGCATTCTATTTTTGCGGGCATTCAAACCTGGCGCGATCATCATGGTGTTGGAAATGACCGAGCGAGAACTTATAAAACCAACGCCCACCGCGCTGCAGCTGATTGAAAGGCTCCACGACCTTGGTGTAAAAATTGCCCTTGATGATTTTGGCACCGGCCATTCCAGCCTGAGCTACTTGCAGCGTTTCAAGGTCGACTTCATCAAGATAGATCAGAGTTTTATTTCAATGATCGGGGCCGATGCCCTGTCGGTGCACATCCTTGACTCCATACTGGACCTGGCCCTCAAACTGGATTTGCAGGTTCTGGCCGAGGGTATTGAGACCGAAGAACAGCGCGACTATCTGGGTGCGTGCGGCGTGGACTTTATGCAGGGCTACTTCTACGCCAAGCCCATGCCCATCGACGATTTTTTAAGCACCCTACTGGATAAGACCAGCCTCTCGAAAAAAACAGCCTGGGTAGACAACCCCGGTTCGACGGCAACATGCCCGGCGTCCGCACAGCCCTGATCAAGCTTGCCTGGCAAGGGACAAGTCGGTGCTGACTATGCCGATGACACTTTTGGAGCGAATCGATTTAGCTGCCGCCTCGATAATCACGACTTACTGATGACAGGTCGAGGTTCAGCATGACAAGCGCGTCTACAGAGCAAGTCAGCCCGAAAACGCTGAGAAAGGTAATTGTCGCCGCCGCCATCGGTAATTTTGTCGAATGGTTCGACTTCGCCGTCTATGGCTTTCTGGCCACGACCATTGCCCAGCAATTTTTCCCCAGCGGCGATTCCGGTGCCGCGTTACTCAAGACCTTCGCGGTGTTTGCCGTGGCCTTCGCGTTTCGGCCTCTGGGCGGGATTTTCTTCGGCATGCTGGGCGACAGAATCGGCCGCAAACGCACCCTGGCGATGACCATTTTGCTGATGGCCGGGGCCACAACCTTGATCGGTGTGCTGCCTACGTATGCGGCTATAGGGGTCGTGGCACCAATTCTTCTGACCCTGATCCGTTGCGCCCAGGGCTTTTCCGCAGGCGGTGAATACGCAGGGGCCTGTGCCTACCTGATGGAGCACGCGCCCAACGATAAAAGGGCCTGGTATGGCAGCTTTCTGCCAGTGTCGACATTTTCCGCTTTTGCAGCCGCCGCTGTGGTGGCCTACGCCCTTGAGGCGTCATTATCGGCCGAGGCCATGGGCAGTTGGGGTTGGCGCCTGCCGTTCCTGATTGCAGCGCCGTTGGGGCTGGTGGGGCTTTACCTGCGCTGGAAGCTGGATGAAACCCCGGCGTTCCAGGCGGTGAAGGAGGAACATGCAGTTGCCCACTCCCCACTCAAGGAAACCTTGCGCAACCATGGCGCGGCAATTTGCTGCCTGGGGGCCTTTGTGTCACTGACAGCGCTGTCGTTTTATATGTTTACCACCTACTTCGCGACCTATCTGCAAGTCGCAGGCGGTCTGAGTCGCGCTACCGCATTGCTGGTGTCACTGATTGCCCTGATCTTCGCCGCCGCAATATGCCCGCTGGCAGGGTTGTTCTCGGATCGCGTCGGGCGGCGGGCGACAGTGGTGACGGCATGCGCCCTGCTGATTGTCGCGGTGTATCCGTCGTTCCTGATGGCAAGTTCCGGTGGGTTCGCGGCGTCCATCGTCGGGGTCATGTTGCTGGCGATTGGCGCGGTGTTGTGCGGCGTGGTAACCGCAGCCCTACTCTCGGAAACCTTTCCTACCCGCACCCGTTACACCGCCTCAGCCATCACCTACAACATGGCCTACACCCTGTTCGGCGGCACCGCACCGTTGGTAGCAACATGGTTGATCAGCACCACCGGCAGCAACCTGTCGCCGGCGTTCTATCTGATTGCAGTTGCACTGCTCGCCCTGGTTGGTGGCCTGGCGTTGCCCGAGACGTCACGGATATCCCTGCATGATGTTGCGCCCCAGGGCAAAGGGGCAAGAGTGGCTGCGGCGCTCTGAAGGGCTGAGTAGCCGTTAACCGTGCTTCTGTGAGAGCCAGCCTGCGCGCGATGTGCTTGAGACGTTCGCGAGCAGGCTCGCTCCCACAGTGGGGGCTACACCGAACGTGGGTGAACAGCATTACGGGCTGACCCGATACTGCCTACAGACCTTCGCCCTTTAACACGGCTAACACCACGTTCACTTGCAAGCCGCCAATCTTGCGATTGCTCAGGGTTAACGACCCCCCGTGCTCCAGCACAATTGCCCTGGCTGCCGACAACCCCAGCCCTACTCCACCGGTGTTTTTATTGCGCGACCCTTCCAGTCGATAGAAGGGTACAAACACCTGCTCCTGGCTTTCCACAGGAATCCCAGGGCCTCGATCGAGTATGACAACCGTCACCTGCTCATCGTCCCCGCTCAGTTCTATGGCTGGCTCGCATGCGTATTTGATGGCGTTGTCCAGCAGGTTGGTGACAACGCGTTTCAGACCCAGCGGGCGACCGAAGTAAACAAGGTGCGCAGGGCCGCTGAAGGCAATATCGATCGCCTGATCGCGATAGTCATCGATCAGGGTTTGTAGAAGCTCTGCCAGATCAAATTGCGTGGCCTGCTCCAGCCGGGCGTCGTCGCGAAAAAACTCCAGACTGGAGTTAATCATTGCCTGCATCTCATCCACATCGCGAAACAGTCGCTGCTGTTGATCAGGATCGTCGATAAATTCACCGCGCAAGCGCATGCGCGTCAGCGGCGTGCGCAGGTCATGGGAAATAGCCGCGAGCATCTGGGTACGGTCTTTGATGAAGTGCTGCAACTGTGCCTGCATCGCGTTGAAGGCAAGAATTGCCTGACGGATTTCCTTGGGGCCAATCGGTTCGATGGGCGGCGCCCGAAAGTCGACACCGAAGCGTCGGGCGCCTTCGGCAAATTGTTGCAAAGGTCTGGCCAGGTGGCGGGTCGCGATCAGCGCTACCAGTGCGGTGGACAGCAGCACCAACAGAATCAGGATCAGGTTGCGCTGCCATTGGCCCAACCCCCAACTGCGCGACGGGATGCTGAACATCAGCCAGGAACCATCGGTCAGTTGCACCAGCAGGCTGTAGTGACCATTTTTCTCTGGCCAGTCGCTGGGCTGGTAGGCTTCGAGTCGCCGCACGGGGCTATTGAACAGACGCTGCGTAAGCGGGCTGAGCGTTCGCTGCACCGCGTCAGGAACCTGCGGTAAGTCCAGGCCTTCGCGGCTGGCATGCCAACTGATGTTCGAAGTGCGGTCGGTGACGGCTGCAGCCAGACGTTCACGCTGCGAGGCCTCTGAAGCTTCTATCAGCTTGGTGGTCAGGGAAATCTTTTCCAGCAAACCGGTCTCATCCAGCGGAGGATAGGCCCAGACGCCTGCCAGTTGGGTAAAGAGCGCGTTGAACCCCAGTGCCGTGAGCATCGCGACAATCGTGGTCAAGGCAATCCAGCGGGCTATGGTGTCGCGCGAACGCAGGCGCCAACCTGAAATCCAGCGCCTCACTGCCGGGTCACACTGGGGGTAAACAAGTAACCGACGTTACGCACGGTGCGAATCATCTCAACCCCTTTGCTGTCGAACTCCAGCTTGCGCCGCAAGCGGCTGACCTGAACGTCGATGCTGCGGTCGAACGCTTCATGACCCGAACCCCGCGCCAGATCGAGCAAGAGTTCGCGGGTAAGAATGCGCTGCGGGTGTTCAACAAATACCAGCAACAAATCGAACTCCCCGGCCGACAGCGGGATCATCACTTGATCCGGCGAACGCAGTTCCCGTCGGGTAAGGTCCAACTGCCAGTCGGCAAACTTCATCAGCGGCCGCGGCACCTGCCCGGTCGAAGGCTGACTCTGCCCGGCCCGGCGCAGCACCGCACGTACCCGCGCCAAGAGTTCGCGGGCGTCGAAAGGCTTGCTCAGGTAATCGTCGGCACCCATTTCCAGCCCCACCACCCGATCACTCAGCTCGCCCATGGCCGTCAGCATAATGACCGGCGTGGGGTACTGCTGGCGCAGGCGCTGACACAACATCAGTCCGTTCTCTCCAGGCAGCATCAGGTCAAGAATGATCAGGTCCGGCGGCTGAAGGGCCATCGCCGCCCACAGTGAAGTGCCATCGGTCGCCACCTCCACCGAATACCCGTGTTGCACAAAAAATTTCTTCAGTAGCGCAAGGACCTCAAGGTCATCGTCCACGATCAAAAGACTGCTCACCGGCGCATATCACTTAAGCTCTGTAAGGACACGTATCTAAAACTATTCGGCGCGCTGCGTCATATATTTCAACTCGGCAATAAAGTGTCGGCACGGCAAAAAAGCAGACATATCCGGGCAAACCGCGAGTGCGAGGATCAACCTCCTTTCCTGCCAAGAATGTTTTAGCCCATGCCTCCTGACAACTCGCCCATGATCCTGGAGCAGCGCCTGGTAAAACGTGCCAACGCCGCCCTGCACTGTCGAGAAACCAGCCTGCAGCTGTCGAGTGACCGCGCAGAACTGGTACTCAGCCGCTATATCGAGCATTACAGCCAGGAAGGCGTGCAATGGGTCGAGCGTACCCACCGGGTGCCGGTGAGCGCGCTCTTGAAGTGGATGATTACCCGTGGCGAACCACAGACCCTTACCCAGGACAGCGACCTATAACGCGCTGGTGCCAACCACCACAACCCGCTTAGCATGACCCTCCTATTTCCAGCCTGAGGTACGGTCATGCCCTCTATCAAAGCCAATGCAGCATTGATCATCATCGATATGCAAAAAGGGATGTCCGACCCGAAACTTGGCCGTAGAAACAACCCGGATGCCGAGCTGAACATACAACGCTTGCTGGATTCCTGGAGGCAGGCGCAACGCCCGGTTGTCCATATCCGGCATATTTCCAGGACTGCGGGCTCAGTGTTCTCGCCCGGACAAACAGGCTGCGAGTTCCAGGATGCACTTGCCCCGCTGGCTCTTGAGCACGTCGTCGAAAAAAACGTACCCGATGCATTCGCCAACTCCGGCCTGGAGCGGTGGCTGCGCACACGCTCCATTCAACAATTGGTCATCGCCGGAGTCGTTACCAACAACTCCGTGGAGTCCACTGTGCGCGCAGCAGGTTGCCTGGGTTTTGACACGATCGTGGCTGCCAGCGCCTGTTATACATTTGATCAGAAAGACCTGACGGGGCGGCTCTGGCCAGCCGAGGATGTACATGCGCTGTCGCTTGCCAATATGGCGATGGACTATGCCAGTGTCATGGATGTGAACCGGATACTTGCAGAGCTGGGCTGACTCACATGAGCGTGGCCAAGGCCTCTGCTCCGGGAACGCTTGCTCGGGTACAAGTCCGAACAAGCCTTCGGGATGCCGCCGAACCTGCGCTCGGCGGCACCTGGGTCAGGACACCGCGTCCAGTGCGGCTTTTTGCGCCTTGGCTGCAGAGCGGCCACGCACCCAGTTGAAACAAATAGCGAGAATCAAGGCGAAGCCGACGTAGCCCAGCAGCGGATAGACAGTGCCTACCAACTTGCTGAAACCGCCCAGGCTCAAGCCCAGCCCCACGCATACAGTCACTGCACTGATGAGCTTGAAGCGACTCGTTTCAGGCTTGGAGAAGCGCGCGCTGAAAGCAAAGAACATTCCCACCGCAGTGCTGTAGACCATGCATACCAGCGCCACCGACATCACCACCGAAAGGATCGGCGAGATGCGCCCCGCCAGTGCCAGGGACGGCATTTCGATGCCCTGCAACTGGTTGATGTTGGCAAACAGGCCAATATTCAACAGCAGGATCAGCGCGCCCAGACCCAGACCACCAAGTACGCCGCCCAGAGCCGCGGCCTTGGGTTGCTTGGTCATGCCACCGATCACCGCCAGCATCGGGAAGCCCACGGCGATATTGAACGATGCGTACAGCAAGGCGCCGACAAACCAGTTACCGGTGACCGTTTCGTTGTTTTCCCGTGCAACTGCGTCGAGGGTCTCGATCGGGGCGTTGTAGCTGAAGATCGAGTAGGTGGTGATGATCAGCACCATCGCCAGCAGAAATGGCATTACCGCGCTGATCAGATCGATGATGCGCTTGACGTTCATGCACAGGGTGGCGATTACCAGTACGGACATCAGTACACCGCCAAACAACGGAGGCAGGTCGTACTGTTGGGCAAAGATCGAGCCGCTACCGGCCAACATCACCACACCCACGCCGTACAGGAAGAAAGACAGCACTACGTCAACGACCAACCCGAGACGAGCACCGAACAGGATGTATAGAACTTCCTTGTGCGAGCTTGCTTGCATCTTCGAGCTCATTCGAGCGATCTGCATACCGAGGAAAGCAAACATCAGCCCACTCACCAGAGTGCCTATAATGCCTATAAGCCCATAGCCGGTGAAAAACTGTAGCACCTCCTGCCCGGAGGCAAAGCCGCCACCAATCACCACGGACATGTACGCAAGCGCAATCTGGATCGACTGTTTATTCATTACACTTTTCTCATTCTTGGACTTATTAGGTGCACGCAAACAGAGGGCCCACTGACACCCCCTCACTTTCGCGGAGCGACTGTCTCCAGGGCAGTCCAACCAACTGCTGTGGTTTGCTGAACTGTGCGGGTAGGCAGACGCCGCAGGCAGTATAGGAAGTGTTGCGCAGGTATTTTCACCATATACAGATCTTTATCTGGCGAAAACATGGCGCAAAAAACATTAATTCATCACAAATATCTTGAACATGGCGATATTGACCGCAAAAACCTCTGAAATATTATGAAACAAGTGTGTTTTTACAAATCAATAACTTAACTGAAATCGATAACAGCAACTGACGGGCTGAACACATAATGTCCACCTCGCCCAGCGGTCGTGACAGAAGAAGATGAAGCGCTGATCCACACTACCCGCCAACGCCTCGCGGCAGCGCAACGGGTAAAAGTGGCGCTGACACGGCCAAGCAAGAATTCAAGAATTTACAAGCTGAGAAGAAAACATGAATCGTCGTAAAAAAATAACCCAGTTGCTGAAGGCTCACGCCAAAAAGGCCAGCGCCAAATTGGCACCGAAAAACAAGGACAAATACATTAGCAAAGCTGACCGCTTGAAGCTGGCGGCGGAGTCCAGCCAGGATTTGGCTGCGTCCCCTGAGAGCTGATCCGCGGGCCTGAAGTGCTATCGGTATTTACAACGCCGCGCCCGTGCCGAGCGCCCCATCAGTTTGAATTGAAAGAGCACCGGGTGACGCCGATAAGCGGGCTCACCCGATGTAAAAGTACGTCGATGGTTTAACCCATTTCGTTGATGCAGACCACTTTGGGCTGGGTCATGTCCTCATAGGCAAACCGAACACCTTCTCGGCCCAGGCTTCCGTATTTGAAGCCACCAAAAGGCATGGCATCGAAACGATAATCTGAAGAGTCATTGATCATCACACCGCCGGCTTCAATTTGGCGGGCCAATTTCAATGCTTTGGACAAATCGCGTGTGAAGAGGCCTGCATGCAAGCTGTACTCCGGGGCATTGGCCAAAGCAACGGCATCTTCAAGCTGATCAAACGGCTCCAGAATGACCACCGGCGCGAAGACTTCCTGCTGCCAAATCCTGCTGTCATGGCTTACACGCTCTAGAACAGTTGGGGCATAGCTGCCCGCTTGACGATGGTGGCCGCACAGTAGAACTGCGCCCTCACCCAATGCTTCATTCACCAGTTGTTCTGTGCGACGAGCCGCCTGCTCCGTAATCATCGGCCCCACATCGGTTGCTCGCTGATCGGGATCGCCAAGTACCAATGCACGCGCTTTGCTGACAAACCGTTCCCGGAAAACTTCGTAGATTGAACGGTGCACAAGGATGCGCTGCGTTCCGATGCAGTTCTGCCCTGCGGCCCAGAAGGCGCCAGATACACAGGACTCAACGGTCGGCTCAAGATCACAGTCGTCGAGCACAATGACGGGTGCGTTCCCTCCCAGATCCATGGCCAGCTTTTTCAAGCCTGCAGTACGGGCAATGGACTCTCCAGTTGCAAAGCCACCGGTGAAGGAAATCATCCGCACTTCGCGCAGTTGTACCAATGCTTTACCCAGGTCAACGCCGCCGGTGGCCGGGGTTACCACAGAAGGCGGTAGACCCGCGTCTACCAGGCACTGAACCAACTTGAGTGCAGACAAGGGTGCGAGCTCTGAGGGTTTCAGGATCACGGCATTACCACCCGCGATGGCCGGGCCCAATTTATGGGCAACCAGGTTCAGGGGATCGTTGTAGGGAGTGATCGCAACGATCAGCCCCAGCGGCTCACGGGTAAACCAACCTTGGCGCGATTCGGAGCCTTCATATGCCTCAAATGGAATGACCTCACCGGCGTTACGGCGAGCCTCTTCCGCTGACAGCTTCAGCGTGTTGACACAGCGCTTCACTTCCTTTTCTGCTTGGCGCAGCGTCTTTCCCGACTCTGCAACGATAAGTTTGGCAAATGCTTGCGCGGCAAGCTCTACACGCCTGGACGCGTCCTCCAGGATGCGTGCACGGAGGTGACGCGGCATCGCCGCACTCTCACGCACACCGATTCGAGCGCGCTCCAGCAAGCCAGGTACCGCAGTTGCATCGAGGCAAGGCACGCTTCCCACCAAGCGACCATCGAATGGGCTGAACACATCAATCTGTTTGGCATCAACAAGCTGGATACTGGCCATGCTGGATATGGTCATGACTACTCTCCCCTTACTTACTGTAGGTGCCATGGATGGCGATGATGTCTGACAGCAATGCAAAGGCAGTCTCGATACGACCCGCTCCAGGCCCAGATACGGTGACGGCTCCCAGCAGTGCGGTATTGAACGACACCGCGTTAATGGCACCGCAAATCCCTGCGAGCGGATGGGTATTGGGCAGCAGTCGAGCCTCCACACTCGCTCGAACCGAACCATCAATTTCGCGATGTGCAGAACCGATCAGCTTCCAGCTTGCACCGTTGGCAGTTGCCTGAGCGATGTCTTCCGGGGTGATGCGGCTAATCCCGGAGCAAGCCACATCGCTGACACTCAATCGTGCATTGAGCAGTTCGTTGGCAAGGATCACCACCTTGAGGCGGACGTCAAACCCCTCCACATCGGCCGTTGGGTCAGCCTCGGCATAGCCAAGCTGTTGAGCCTGGGCGACAGCTGCGTTAAACGTCAGGCCGTCCTTCATGCGAGTCAGCACGTAATTGGAAGTCCCGTTCAGAATGCCTTCAAAACCTTGAATCTGTGCACCTGCCAGAGCTTGTCTTGCCAAGCGAATCACAGGTGTACCGCTCATCACAGAACCCTCGTACTCGAAGGCAACACCATTGCGACGGGCCAGTTCCTTTAGCTCGGCACCGTGCAGTGCAATTGGCCCTTTATTGGTGGTCACAACATGAATGCCGCTTTCCAGAGCCCAACGACAGAACGTCGTCGCGGGCTCACCATCGACAGGGTTGGTGAAGGTGGCTTCAGCAATCATGTCGGCACCAGAATGCTTGATGATGGTTTCGTTGAACGCCTCGGCACTGCCCCCTGGCAACTGAGCGAGTGCCCCCTTCTCGCTGGGTAGAGCGACCAACTGCATGGCATCCAGCCCTTCTTTAGCAACGATGGAGCCAAGAAAAAGATCAGTAACACCGACGATTGTTATTCCGAAGCCCAGAGTTGCTTTCCACTCGGCGTTACGATCGGCAATTAGTTGCGCCAGGCCACGATTGACGCCACCAAAACCCACCAGGGCAATCTTGTATTCAGTCATGAAAGCAGTCCTCTTAGACGTTGTTTGACAGGAACATCGTAAGAGTCGGGCTCGGGCAGTTGAATATGGCAGAGTGCTGTATTTACTGGCCGTTTTGCTCGTACACAACCCTGCTCAACACGCAGAGTCCAAGTGAATAGCTGGGTTGTGGTGTGGAGAGCGCGAGGTGAATAAGAGAAGTGCACTGGACCACGAAAAATCGGGCGGCTGAAACTTCTTTGCTCAAAACACTGCCGAAAGGACAAAGGATGTGACGGTGTTTTCTACCCCGGGCATCGCAGCTATTTCCTTCCAAACAAGATGGACCCGCTCGGGAGATGCTGCATTCACGCGAAGCATCAAATCAAACTCACCACTCAAGACTTCGCACTGCACCACCTCGGGTAGCGAGCGCAGCGCGGCAAGCACTTCTTCTCCACGCATGCGGTCGTAGCGGTAAACGAAAATCACTGCACTGATCAGCGATGAAGGCCGTCTGGAATCACCGAGAAGTACTGTATACCCCTGGATGGCGCCATCGCGCTCAAGACGTTCAATGCGTTGGCGCACAGCGTTACGCGACAAATTGACCTTGGCCCCCAGCTCCACATGGGCTATTCGAGCATTGGCCGTGAGCTCGGCAAGTATGCGCTCATCCAATGGATCCAGAATGCGCTTCATACGTACCTCTGCTGCGCATACAACAGGGCCTGACGAAGGCCGTCCAGATCCCTTTTGGCCAAACCAGGGGGTTGGGTGCAAACATCGGGAGCCGTTGGCACCGCACCCTGCCAGACACCCAGTTCGGCCAATAGCGCCGCAGACTTGCGCGGTGCAATTTGCCCAAAGGTCACCATAGGAGCTCCAAGGCTGCGTCGATGAATTCGGCCAGCCAGCACGCCTACAGCGGTATGAGGATCGACTGCAGCCCCGGTCTCACGGAATAATTTGACCACCTCCTCGCGAACCTGCTCTTCGTTGACTGCATAAGAGTCGAACAGGACTCTGGCCCGGAGCCATTGCTGGTTGCCGATACTTAACTCGCCGCAGTCCTCAAAGTGCTCCATAAGCGCCTTCGTTGAGCTGCCGTCATGTTCATAAAGCTCCCAAATGAAACGTTCCAGGTTAGAGAACAGGGAGAAATCCATCGCCGGAGATAACGTACGGTTGCTGACTTGAGTCGTGTAGCGATTGCGATGAAAAAACTGGTGAAGTGCATCGTTACTGTTGGTGGAGATAATGACCTGATTGATCGGCAATCCCATTTTCTGAGCAATGTAGCCGGCATAGATCTCGGCAGAGCTGGCCGCTGGAATACTGAAGCCGACGGGACGTGTCCCCCCGCCCAGTTGCAAGACCGCGTGAAAATAGAAAACGATCTGCGCGAGCACTCCGACCCAGTTAGTGGAGTTGAAGCAGATCGGAATTACCCCGTCCAAAGGCCAGTCACGCATA
Source organism: Pseudomonas fragi (assembly GCF_025426255.1). GTDB lineage: Bacteria > Pseudomonadota > Gammaproteobacteria > Pseudomonadales > Pseudomonadaceae > Aquipseudomonas > Aquipseudomonas kulmbachensis. The sequence goes on from NZ_CP104861.1 coordinate 3,350,667, forward strand.
AGCCGAGAGACCAACGTCTGACAGTCATCGAAATTACCGTCTACGGGATAAAGCTGAACCCGCTCACGGTCTGCTGCTTGTAGAACAGAGAGTTGCTCAGGCGATACTCCATTGCACGGATACAGTATGGCCATGCGCGTGCGCGGGCAGTTGGCAAACGCCTCTAGCGCGGCCAACCCGGTATCACCGTTGGTCGCGCCGATGATCAGCGCCTCGCCTGCGACCTCACCCAGGAAATGCTCCACCAGGCGCGACTGCAATTGCGCAGCGAAGTCCTTGGAGGAATGGGTCGGGCCATGAAACAGCTGAAGTATCCACTCGTTGTGGCCAACCTGCTCAAGCGGGGTAATGGCGCGGTGGTTGAAGTTCCGATAGCTGTCGCTCAGCAAGCTACGCAGAGTGCTTTCGTCCATGGAAGATCCAACAAACGGCGACACCACGCGCCAGACAAGCTCATCGAATGGCAGCCAGGACCAACTGGCAATCTGCTTCTCGGTGAAGACCGGCATACTGGCCGGGACATACAAACCGCCATCTGGCGCAAGCCCCGACAGCACCACACTTCGAAAGTCCGCCCTCACGTCACCGCCGCGTGTGCTTACGTAATGCATGATGACTCCAGATCAGAATTACAAAAGACGGTGGGATTGAGCCACCAGCCAAGTAGAAAAAATCGCGGCATGCGGTGATAGAACCTCGGCCTGCTCGCGCACTAGATAAAAAGACTCGCTGGCCTCGATGGGGTGATTGAATGGAGCAATCAGGTGCCCACTCTTGAGCAAATCCTCCACGACCGAAGACCGCGCCAAGGCAACGCCCTGACCCAGTTCTGCCATACGAATTGTGGAAACAAGGGTGTCAAACTGAAGACCACGGGAGTAATCGACATCGTCTGCTCCAACCCGCTTCAACCAGTACCCCCAACCTTCCTCGTACCCCAACACATGGAGCAAGGAATGGTTCATCAAATCGCGAGGCTCGCGTATCGGTGAACGGGCCATGAGCTCGGGTGAGCAAACAGGCTGGAGGATGTCCCAGGTTAATCGTTGAGAGTGCAAACCCGACCACTCACCGCTGCCCCAGCGAATCTCCAGGTCATCCTCTCCGTCAGGCTCCTTCACCCAGAGGTTGCTGATATAGCGAATGTCTATCTGAGGATAGTCCCGACAAAAATCCGCGAGCCTAGGGGCCAACCAATAGTGAAGAAAGGAAAGGCTGCCTCGCACCTTCACATGCCTTTGCTTGTGCTGACCAAAAATCTCGTTGGTACCCACTGCCAGACGACTGATTGCGTCTTGTACCACCGGCAGGTAAGACTGCCCTTCCTCGGTCATGCCAAGCCCTCGTGGCAAGCGCTTGAACAGCGCGACACCGAGATGCCCCTCCAACTGACGAATCTGCTGGCTTACTGCACCTTGAGTCAGGTGCAATTCCTCCGCTGCATGGGTGAAGTTCAGATACCGCGCCGACACCTCGAATGCCCTTAGCCAGTTCAAGGGCGGTAGTGATTTTTGACTCATCGGCGCAACCTCTTGGGGACTTATCTTTGCTCAATCATGGCCTGAGCCATTCACGCCGCACCAGCGCAATGATTTGCAGCTGCTGCTAATGCCAACCGCTCCTCACGCTTCTTGCGAGTAATCCAGTAAACGAAGTAGCACCACGCGATAAACGGCAGACCAAAGTAAAGCGCTACTCGCTGCTCAGGATCAAAAGCAATGCCGACGCAAGCCATCAAGCAACACAACAGAGCACCAAGAGGTACCCAAGGGTAGCCGCGCACGCGGAAATGCAGATCTTCGACTCGCCCGCCATTGGCGACGTATTGGCGTCGGAAGGCGATTTGGCTGGCGGCGATGCTCATCCAGACGATCACCACCGCGAGCCCCGAAATCGACACCAGTGCCAAATACACCGTATCAGGGGCAAGTACACTGCTAAGCAGAGATGCCATGGCGCCCACCATGCTCAGAATAATGGCGTTGACCGGCGTGCCCCGCTTCGAAAGCTTGACGTAGCGTTTAGGCATGTGACCCTGATCGCTCAACGTCCAAAGCATGCGCGAAGCGGCATAGAGCCCCGAGTTAGCGGCGGAAATCAAAGCCGTGAGGATCACAAAGTTCATAATGTCTGCTGAATACGGGATGCCAATCAGCTCGAACACCATCACGAACGGACTTTCTATCACTCCCGCCTGCTCGCGGGGCAACAAGGTCGCAAGTACGAAAATCGTACCCACGAAGAACAGCGCTAAACGCACTACCGTCGTGCGAATCGCCTTGGGCACACTTGTCTGTGGGTCCTGCGCTTCACCTGCTGCAATCCCGATAAGTTCTGTCCCGGAAAACGCGAAGGAGACGGCCAGAAGTGTCATTGCAATCGGCAGAAAGCCTGTCGGAAATAGCCCTTCACGGGTAAAGTTCGAAAGCCCGGCACCCTGTAAATGCTGGACTTGGAAGAGCCCGCAAATAGCCCCACCACCAATGACTATGAATGTAATGACGGTCAGCACTTTAATGAGCGAAAGCCAGAATTCGGTCTCTGCAAACAACCGAACAGAAACAACATTACTTAAAAAAACCGCAATGGCAAAAACCGCACTCCAGATCCAGACTGGCGTGTCCGGGAACCACCGAACCATCAGGATACCCGCAGCCGTAAATTCAGAGCCAATCGCGACTGCCCACGTGAGCCAATACAACCAGGCCACCGTATAGCCTGTTCCAGGGCCGAGGTATCGGGTTGCATAGCTGCTAAAAGAGCCGGTCTCTGGCATCTGTACCGCCAACTCACCAAGACAGACCATTACCAGATACACCATCACCGCACCGATGATGTAGGCAATCACTGCGCCGAGCGGTCCGGCCTGATTAACGGTGTAACCGGAGGTAAGGAATAATCCCGTACCGATTACGCCACCCAACGCCAACATGACAATGTGCCGGGTTTGCATTTCTTTCTTGAAGTTCAAGCTTGGATCAGACTGATCACTATGTGTCTGGATGGTCATTGCTATGTTCTCATGAAATGTTCGGACAACAATTTCTTGCAGCCGACTATTAGGCAGCACAATGAAGTTGCCGCGAATTGTTATTGTTTTCACTATTCATGAACAACTACCCGGCACTAAAGCCGGGAGTCTTATTGCCTTTGGATTCCCACTTCAGCAAAACGCTGAACACTTCCAGCCTGCGGGTTTGCACGCCCTTGTTTATCGCGAACCCATGCAAAGGCTTGTTTAAGATCCGCCAACAGGTCGGCCGTATCCTCAATACCTACGGAGACCCTGACCAAGCCTTCGGAAATCCCGAGCGCCTCGCGTTCCTCCAAGGTGTTTTCTACATGACTGGTTGTCCGTGCCGGCCCATAAATGGTTTCAACCGCTCCCAAGTTACCCGCCCGATGTGCGTACTTGAGCTGCGGTAACAGGCAAGTCACTGTGTCCATGCCCCCTACCAACACAAAACTGACTATTGCGCCAAACCCGCGCATCTGCGAGCGAGCAATCGCATGACCTGGATGTTGAGGTAGTCCCGGATAATTAACAGATTCCACTAACGGCTCGGAGCACAGGTATTCGGCCAGTGCTTGCGCGCTCACCTGTTGCTGGCGAAGACGCAACGCCAGAGTCTTGATCCCCCGAATAACGAGATAAGCCGAGAATGGATCCAGTGAGGCCCCGTTGATTTCTCGGTAATGGCGAACCTGGGACATAAGATCCTCGTTGCCGCAGACCACACCGGCGAGCACATCGCCATGCCCGGACAGAAACTTTGTAGCACTGTGCACGACCACATCGACCCCGAGAGCAAGGGGGTTCTGATTCAAAGGTGTTGCGAACGTATTGTCTGCGATAACCAGAGCGCCAACCTGCTTCGCCGCCGCCACAAGACGTCGAATATCCAGAACCTTCAGTGTTGGGTTCGTGGGGGTTTCCAGGTAGAGGACATTGCAGCCTTTATGGATTTGCTGCTCGATTGCTTCTGCGTTGAGGGTATCGCATAGCGTGACCTCAACTCCCATGCGGGGAAGGAACTCTTCAAAAATCTTGTTTGTGCCACCGTAGCTGTCACGGGTAGAAACCACGCGCTGACCACAGGAAAGGAAGGTCTGCAGCACACCACTGATTGCAGCCATCCCGGTACTGAAAGCGACAGCGGACTCTGCACCTTCCAGTTCGCAGAGTTTGTCCTCCAGAACAGAGACCGTAGGGTTGCTCATGCGGCTATAGATAAAGCCAGGCTGTTTACCCAGCGCTACGTCATACCACTCATCGATGTCATGGTAACCGTAGGCGGCACTGACCACGATGGGGGTCTGGGTTGCGTTGTAAGGATGCTGAACCTGCTCCCCTCCCCACACCACTCGCGTCCCCAAACCAGCGCCCTGGTTCAAGCCAGGATTTAATTTGTCATCCATAAGTCTGTCTCGCATCGATGGAACATACATGTTCCGATTGGGCTTGCGATGACTATATGGAAGGGTTGAGCGTGTGAAAAATCATGTTATCCGGGGCTAAGGGGGGCTTTTTTTAATGGATGCATACCAACAGCCTGAATTGCCCCGGGCACCGTAGACCCTGATGCATCAGGGGCGGTGCCCTTTACGACTGGTTAAATTATTCGAGGTGGTAACTCAACCAAATATGGTGCGTTCCATCGGTATCAATTGTGATCCCTCCTGTCCCTGATATCCCTTTCAAACCATCCGTACCACTGCCGCCAACTATGCAGAAAAACTCATCTGAACGATCAACCCCGGTAGTAGAGGCGCAATGAATGAAATTAAAGGAACCCTCAACCCCATTCACCGTACCCTTGAAGCTCTCCATCGCGATGTAACTGCCCTTTCTTGACGCTTGGTCGAACGCCGCAGTAAAGGCCGTTGAAGAAACACCATCGATAGCTCCTGTATAGGACTTTTCCATAGTGCTGATCGACACGGGTAAGCCTGTTGTAATTTCGAGCGTGGGAGTCAGGGCAATTGGTTTGAAATTCCTGGCGGCAAAAGTGGCTCGCGCTTCCATTCGGATCAGTCCTGTTCCATATGAGTTGGGCGGTCATTCTACCCTTCCCCGGCGTCCTGCCGAACGAACACTAACCAAAAATAGTTCTGCGCAAGCACAACGGATTCGAGGTCGAAAAAACTCCGGCAGACCAGCGAAATCAAAACTTGATTAGGGGCAATTGTTAGCTTTTTTATCGATATTTCCTGAACTTTTCATAACCTTTATATCTAAACGGTCGTAACCATTTTTATCCACGTCATGGAGACATTCGCGAATGCTTACTGCAAAACTGCTGCGTCACACCTGTGCTCTAGCGCTGTTCAGCGCACCAATGGCAGTGATGGCCGCCCAAAGCACCGACCCCCTCTTCACCATCGGCCTACTGGGTTCCTACAGCGATTTCAAGTTTGAAGGCGGTCGCGAGTCAGACAAGGAACACATGGGCCAGGGCGGTGTGTTCGCCAACTTTGGTAACAAAATGACCGCCGAATCCGGTTTCATCTACCAGATTGGTGGTGAAGCCAAATACAGCAAGAAAAATGACAACAAGCTCAAGGAAGCCCAAGCCGACCTGGACCTTGGCTGGCGCACTGCGCTGGATGCCCGCAACTTTGTCGACGTGATAGTCGGTGGCGGTTATGGCTGGACCCGTTTCGAGCCTGAGATCAACGATCTGGACACAAAACTGACCCTTAAATCGCCATTTGCCAAGGCAGCACTGGGCTACAACCACCAGTTCGACACCTCTACCCTTCGCGTAGAGGTGGGTGCCCGTCACACTATCGATGGACGCGCACGCCTGAAGGTCGACGGCTTCGGCAGCGATAGCGTCGACATGAAAGACCGTACCAACCCTTACGCAGAAGTTTCGCTACTGATGAACCAAAAGGGTGCCATGCCGATCAATGCGGGGGTGTACTACACCCGTTCGGAGTACAAGATCGACGAGGATTCGCCGGTTGCCGACAACACCAAACTCAAGCGTGACGAGTTCGGCGTGAAAGTCGGCCTGGCGTTCTGACCCCATCTGGCAGGCCCCGTTAGCTGAAGGGGCCTGCACCGGCCGCACCGCCGCGGCTCCCCTACTTCATTAAATCAGTAGTGATACAGGTCTGGCTGCTGCCCGCGCAGAGCCAGCTTTTGTCACCATGACTTCCTTCGCCTACTCGCACACCCTTCAAGCTTGTTTCCCTACAGGCCGCTAAATTCAAGCACGCAGATTCAATATGAATTCACTCAATGCGAAAGCATTTCACCCGTCCGTCCATTCAAAGACGGCACAACGTCTTCTCCATACAAAAACCTAACTTACCTGCTACAACAATAGTTTCACATATACCTGCCAACACAAAAAAATATAGAAGATTATCCAAATATCGCATAAATAAAAATCTGTAAACCTTTAACAGCGATCTACACTTGGTGTTCACCCTACCTTCAGCCAAGCCTGCCATCCCTGTACCAAAAACCCAGAACTATAGAGCACCCTACCGGAGAAACATCAACATGGACGTTTATGGCGAACTTATATTCAATCAAAATCAGCACAATGAACTTGAGCGACTGAACCATATAACCACTGCATTTGACTCTATTACAAAAGAACATATCACCCAGCTCAACCTTCCTTTAAATTCAAGATGCCTTGATATCGGTTCGGGCACAGGAAGCATCGCGTCATGGCTCTCAGTCCACTCCCAGCAAAGAAATTTCGAGGTAATGGCACTAGACCGTGACGGACAATTTTTACCAAAGCAAGCTTCCGCCCATAACAATTTTACGGTTCTGAAATCGGACATATCCAAGGCCCACTCACTGGGTGAGTTTGATTTAATTCATGCTCGCCTCGTCCTGATCCATCTTCGCGACCGATCAGAAGTATTAGAAAAACTTGTGTCATGGTTAAAACCTGGCGGATGGATCATCCTATCTGAATTTATTGATACCAGCACGACGAAACCACGCCCTTCAGCCTATAGCAAAACCATGAAAACCATGTGGGAGGTTCTATACAAAACCATTGGCACAGACTGTAACTGGGGCAACAGCCTACCGGACAACTTCAACGCACTTGGTCTAAAGAAACTGGGCAATTCATTACATTACCCACCCCTGAGTAGCGGATCACCCATTTCAGCCTTTTGGTGCCTGACTTGGATGCAGATGAAACATCACTTACTCACCACAGGCGGTCTACATATTGATACTTATACGCAAGCTATACACAACCTCAATGCAGGAAAGGTCGCGGATTTATCTCCAGGATTAATCACATGCTGGGGACAGCGATAAATACTGCCTACTCAGACAGACCGAATAAATAATCGCGAGTACAGGCGCCTTATCCGCGCCAGGATGCTTCTGAAGGAGCTGGCGGCGCAGCGCTATGGATCTGGGGCGCGGACGAACATAGCCTTCACAAACGACACAGGTGTCAAAAGTATCAAAAGCTCGAGCCCTTCGGGTATGGTGTCTGCGCCCGATAATTGGATCCGGGCTCTATTCCATGGAGTAACACCGTGAAGTTGTTTAGTAAAGTCATCGCTTCTGCAGTATGTGGTTTGGTTCTTGCTGGCTGCACCGGTACCGCGATGAAGACTCATCAGTACGATAGCAACCAGTACACCGTCGTTGGCCACAGTGAAGCAAGCGCTACGGGCCTGATGCTTCTCGGTCTGATTCCGATTGGTCAGAACAACCGTTTTGTTCGCGCGCAGAATTCTGCAATCCAGGCAAAAGGTGGCGATGCGCTGATCAATACTCAAGTGCAGGAAAAGTGGTTCTGGGCTTGGGTTCTTAACGGCTACACCACCACCGTCTCTGGCGATGTGATCAAGCTGAAAACTGCTAATTAAGCTGCGCTCGGTTTGAGGAAGCCCGGCTCGCCGGGCTTTTCTGTTTCTGGTGGCAGGGGATTGCCCTTGAAGCTGCCATCTTGGAGCTTCGGGTGGTCAGGCGTATTTCAGCACATTTCAAGACTTGTTCGGAAATCCCCTCAACCGCGTTTTCATAGCATGCCCCAGTATTTTGATGCTGGGACAGTATGTAAAAATCTGGGCGACAAGACTTTTCTCTCTTACGAGAAATAACCGATAAAAAACAAGACCTTTCTTGGTTTAACTGCTGATAAAAAACTATAGCATTAGGTATGCTTTTACAAGACTCAATTACTAACTCACCCCACTCCTAACACTTTTCGGCGCAACCATACAACCTTATGAGTTTCTCAAAAAACCTTAACAAGTACTTAGCTGTTTGCATATTCGGCACTCTCTTACTGTTTCAAAAGTCTGCGCTCGCAGACTGCGGCTGGACTGCTCCAGGGTTGAAATATTATGTGGATAAAGACCGCTCCATGGCTATAAATTTCGGTACAGTTTACGTACCTCGGGACCTTGCTGAAGGCAAAGCCATAGGACCCGAAATCAAAGCCTCTTTTGAAGGGGCCTACGACCTTTTTTGTTCAAGCCGGGGCTCTATGAGAGTTTATGGGGAGACCCCACTTCTGCCGGGTTCAGAGTATATTTACCAGACGAACATCCCCGGAGTGGCCATTAAATATAGGATGAATGATATTTACACAGCGAGCGACTTTACACGAACAGACCAATATCCAAATCTACCACTGAGAGTTAGATCAGGTTTTTGGGATACAAGAGAATCAACCACCCCTAGTATTACCGCGACGTTAGTAAAAGCTGGTCCTATTGCCGTAGGATCACACACGATAGCTTCTACAACAATCACAGCTTTTGGCGACCAGGGAAACACCGCTTGGAGGATGGGAACAGGAACGGTTTCAGGAACCATTATTCGCTCAGAATGCACATTGCCGACGGCATCCAAGACGATCACTGTCCTTATGGGTGCCGCTAGACGAATCGACTTTAGCGGAAAAAACAGTGTATTAGACGCCCGGGATATTCAGATCCCTCTGACGGATTGCATGGGTGACTCTTCGGTAAAAAATCGTCAACTTACCAAGATTCATTTACGTCTCGACGGAGTAAAAGGGTCGACGAGTCTCGACGCCACGCGAGGCATTCTCGGGTTAACAACCGACTCAGTCGCCAGCGGCCTAGGCGTTCAAGTACTAACATCCGATAACACTGCCTTCCCTCTGAACGTCGCCAAAGAAGTCATAACGTTAGTACCAGGTGCTACAACAATTAAACTTAAAGCACGCTATATCCAGACCAGTTCAGACCCACAAGGACCTCAACCTGGAACGGCGAATGCAGCTGCCAATTTTACGCTTACTTATCAGTAGTAACCTCTGCCGAAGCTACCAGCCCATATATGTATGGTAGGGCTGGATGTTCGCGCATCCGGCTTCGGACGCTCCTTTTACCTTGTGGCAGAAATTTCTTTGACGTAGGCCTCGCAGATCTGCGCAATCAGTCGTTGATCACCAATTTTGAGCATACACAGGGGCAGCTGGGCTCTATGGGCGCCATAAACCACGCCGCCGGCGCGGGTGGATAGAAAGGCGCAAGAACGGCAAAGTGTGGGTTGGCTATTACTACAGGGATGCCACTGGCAAGAAGATCCCACCGGGAAGCGACTTGAGCAAGGCCCGCTTGAAGCGACCCGAACTGGAGGCGAAGGAAAAACCGGGAGACCGCCAAGCCCTCCAAATAGGCAAAGCTTCGGAACTCATGCCTATTCTTCTGTTTTCAGTCCCAAACCCCAGAAACGACAAAGCCCCGACGAGTCGAGGCTTTATCTTTAAATTTGGCGGGAAACCAGGGATTCGAACCCTGGGAACGCTATTAACGTTCGCCGGTTTTCAAGACCGGTGCATTCAACCACTCTGCCAATTTCCCGTACTTCAAACTCAACAACCGCTAGCGTGCAAGTAAAAAGTACCAGAGATAAGACCCCCGTACCTGATACAATCGGCGGCTTCAGACTTTCGCCTTAAACCATCCAGCCACACTGCCTACCGTTGTTGCGGGGGCCATAATACCTGAATGAAACACGTTGTCAAACTCTCTTGATCGCTTGTTTCAGAGCCTCTGCTATGATCTTTGCTACTTAACATTTCCAACCACAGGAGTATCGCCATGCGCGAACAGGATTACGCCGTTAATAACAGCGTGCAGGCCGAGCAGCTAGAAGTTAGCCGCGTCCTGCGCAACACGTACGGTTTGCTGGCCCTTACCCTCGCTTTCAGCGGTGTGATGGCTTATGTCTCGCAGCAGATGCGGGTCGGTTACCCTAATATTTTTGTTGTACTGATCGGTTTTTACGGTCTGTTTTTCTTGACCAACAAGCTTCGTGATTCGGCATGGGGCCTGGTGTCCGCTTTTGCCCTGACCGGTTTCATGGGTTTCTTGCTGGGCCCGATTCTGAATCGTTTCCTGGGCATGCAGGGCGGCGCCGAGGTGGTTAGTTCGGCATTTGCAATGACGGCCCTGGTGTTTGGCGGCCTGTCTGCCTATGTGCTGATCACTCGCAAGGACATGAGCTTCCTGGGCGGTTTTATCACTGCCGGTTTCTTTGTTCTGCTGGGCGCGACACTGGCGAGCTTCTTCTTCCAGATCAGCGGCCTGCAACTGGCGATCAGCGCTGGCTTCGTACTGTTCTCTTCGGTCTGCATTCTGTTCCAGACCAGCGCCATCATTCATGGCGGTGAGCGCAACTACATCATGGCCACCATCAGCCTGTATGTGTCGATCTACAACCTGTTTATCAGCCTGCTGCAAATTTTCGGCATCATGAGCCGCGACGACTGATCGACATCCGCTACGCAAAAGCCCGCTTCGGCGGGCTTTTTGTTGTCTGCTGCAAGCATCTTGAGGCATCTGGCTTTATCATTGCCGCAGATTTGCTGACAGAGCCCACCATGAAATTTGCCATTGCCCTTTATTCTGCGGCCCATGCGCCCTCTTCCCGCCGAGCCCTACGCTTTGCCGAGGCAGCGCTGGCTAGCGGCCATGAAATTGTTCGGTTGTTCTTCTATCAAGATGGCGTGCACAGCGCTTCGAGCAATATTGTGACGCCGCAAGACGAGCAGGATATCGCGCAACAATGGGCGACGTTCGTCAGCCAGCATCAGCTCGATGGTGTGGTCTGCATTGCCGCCGCCTTGCGCCGTGGTGTGCTGAATGAAGACGAAGCCGCACGCTACCAACGGCCCGGGGTCAACCTGAAAGCTCCGTGGGAGTTGTCGGGACTTGGGCAATTACACGATGCCATTCAAACGGCTGATCGACTGATCTGCTTCGGAGGGCCTTGATATGTCCAAGTCGCTGTTGATTATCAGCCGACAGGCGCCCTGGTCTGGCCCCGGCGCGAAGGAAGCACTGGATATTGTGCTGGCCGGCGGTGCGTTTGATCTGCCGATTGGCCTGCTGTTTTTGGATGACGGTATTTTTCAGCTGCTGGCGAATCAAAATGCCGCCGCCATTGAGCAGAAGAACCTCTCGGCCAACCTGCAAGCCCTGACCATGTTCGGCGTAGACGATTTGTATGCCTGCAACCACAGTTTGAGCGAACGCGGCATCACTCCCGCAGGGCTTGCGGTAGCTGATGTGCAGTCGCTGTCGACTGAAGAAGTCCGCGCACTTATTGACCGTTACGACCAAGTGATCACTCTCTGATGTCGACCCTACACGTTCTGAGCCACTCACCCTTTTCCGACACCCGTCTGGGTAGCTGCCTGCGCTTGCTGGGTAGCGACGATGCCTTACTGCTTAGCGGTGACGCGGTATATGCCGTACTGCCTCAAGGCAGCGCTCTGACGCCCCTTCAGGAGAAAACCGTGTTTATCCTTGAGGAGGACTTGCTGGCGCGCAATCTTGATTGCCCGCAATGGGCAACATGTGTGGATTACCCGGCCTTCGTCGAACTGTCGATTCGTTATGACAAGGTCAACAGCTGGCTATGAATACGCTCACACTCAATGGTAAAAATATCGAGCTGGACAAAGACGGCTACTTGCTCGATCTCAACGATTGGTCTGCCGAGGTTGCTCAGGCATTGGCCGCGCAAGCAGGGCTTGAGTTAAGCCCTGAGCACTGGGAAATCCTCGAGTTGCTGCGCAGCTTCTATCAGGAGTTTGAGCTGTCGCCTGCCACGCGCCCGCTAATCAAGTACACCGCGCTTAAACTGGGGCCTGACAAAGGCAACAGCCTGCACCTCAACCGACTGTTTAATGGCACCCCAGCCAAACTCGCCGCTAAGCTGGCGGGCCTGCCCAAGCCGACCAATTGCCTATGAACACTCCCGCTGCGCTGACTCTCGAAACTCCAGCCGAACACCCTTTTGCGCAATTTGTGCGCATCCTGGGCAAAGGCAAACGTGGTGCCCGCAATCTGACCCGCGAAGAAGCTCGCGAGGCAATGGGTATGTTGCTCGACGAAAAAGCAGAAGACACGCAATTGGGCGCCTTCCTGATGTTGCTGCGGCACAAGGAAGAAAGCCCCGAGGAAATGGCCGGTTTCACTGAGGCAGTGAGGGAGCGTCTGATGGCGCCCGCGATCAGTGTCGACATTGACTGGCCGACTTACGCAGGTAAAAAACGGCACCTGCCCTGGTATCTGTTGGCCGCCAAGTGCCTGGCGCAAAATGGCGTGCGTATTTTTATGCATGGCGGTGGCGCCCATACCGCGGGCCGACTGTACAGCGAGCAACTTCTCGACGAGCTGGCCATTCCACTGTGCCGCAACTGGCAAAGCGTTAGCGAGGCTCTGGATACAGGCAACCTGGCATTTATGCCACTGCAGGACTGGGCGCCGCAATTGCAGCGCATGATTGATCTGCGTAACACCTTGGGCCTGCGTTCGCCGATTCACTCACTGGCACGCATTCTTAACCCGTTGAGTGCCCGCTGCGGCCTGCAAAGCATCTTCCACCCTGGGTATCAAAGCGTGCATCGTGAGGCTAGCGGGTTGCTGGGGGACACCAGCATTGTGGTCAAAGGCGATGGCGGCGAAGTTGAAATCAATCCCGACACCCTGAGCCATCTTTACGGCACTACGGCGGGAGTCAGTTGGGACGAAGAGTGGCCGGCATTGTCTGCGCAACGTCACGTAAAACCGGCGTCGCTGGAGCCCGAGCACCTTAAGGCGCTATGGCGTGGCGAAGTTGAAGACAGCTACCCGCAACTGGCCCTGCTCTCGACTATGGCCCTGGCATTACGCGGGCTGGGTACACCGCGGGAGCAAGCCTTTGAGCTGGCACAGCGCTATTGGGATAACCGTGACAAATCGATTTAAGCGCATTGCACCCGCCCACTTACGAGAAACCCCATGCTTATTCCTTACGACCAGCTTGAACCTGACACCCTCACCCGTCTGATCGAAGACTTCGTAAGTCGCGATGGCACTGACAACGGCGATGACACCCCCCAGGAGACCCGTGTGCTGCGGGTTCGGCATGCACTGAGCAAAGGCCAGGCGGTCATTTTCTTTGACCTCGAAAGCCAGCAATGCCAGCTCATGCCCAAGCACGCAGTGCCAAAAGAGTTCTTTGATTAACCCTTGGCAAGGGGACCAATGACCAGGCGCCCTGCCCGCTGGCTTTTTATCCGCTCATAAATCTCTGATCGATGAACACTGACATGCCTGGGGGCCTCGACCCCCAAACGAATGCTGTTGCTGTTCACAGCAATGATGCACACGTAAATGTCTTGCCCGATTGAAATACGCTCACCGGCAGCACAACTCAGTATCTGCATGACTCTTATCCTGAAGGGTGGGTAGCCACAAAGACTGCACGGCATAAAATCACCCTTCAATCCCTACAAGAGAATTCAGCGCAGGCCTACTACTGCATCGGTTAACTCCTACAGCGCAGTCGCCGAATCGTGTCTTTTACGGCGTTGAAAAGCGCGGCCCCAGCAAGATAATGGTCGCGCCAATCACACACAGCCCAACCCCTATCCAGTCAGAACTCAACGGTCGTACACGCTCCACGACCGCCAGCCAGGCAATGGACGTCACAATATAAATCCCGCCATAAGCGGCATAGGCGCGCCCGGCATAGGTCGCCTCGATTTTTGTCAACAGCAGGGCAAACAGCACCAGGCTCAACAGCGCGGGCAATGCCCACCATGCGCTCTTGCCTTGGCGCAACCACATCCAAAAGCCATAGCAACCGGCAATTTCAAACAGAGCTGCCAAAAAAAACCAAACGTAATTAAGCATGCGTGATGCCTCCGGATATGCAGCGCGCCACCCTACCTGCGGGCTGGCTGGCGATCAAGACAGAACTGTTTTTGAGCCCAAGGTAGAAAAAGTTGAATTATTCACCTGGCAGTCGAGTCGGATTTTGTAAGCACTGCCCATCCTTGTTCCTAAAGCGGCGCCCCGTAGAACTTCAACGTTGACGGAACACATCAAGAAGGAAATGCCCATGACCACGATTCTTCTGATCATCCTGATTTTGCTGCTAGTTGGCGGGCTCCCTGTGTTCCCGCACTCAAAGAGCTGGGGGTATGGACCCTCGGGCATCATCGGGACCGTGCTGGTTGTACTGTTGATATTGCTTTTACTCGGCAAAATTTGACGCCCGTAACACAATAAAAAAGAGGCCCTTAGGCCTCTTTTTTATTCACATGGCTGATTACTTCGGATCAGCCACACCTGCGGTGTTATCCAGCAGGCTTTTGGTCGCGGTTTGCAGGAAGGATTCGAGCTTCTGTTTAAGCACGGCTTCGTCCGGCGAATCGGTCACCACTTTGGCTTCAGCATTGGCACCCAACTTGTACTGCCAAATCTTGGGCGGCATATCCTTGGGCTGAACCAGCAACTGGTCGTCACTGATGATCGCCACTGTCTGGTCATTGCCAGACGGCTTGATCACACCGCTGCCCTTGTCGCCTTCAGGCAGAGTGAGCAGGTCACGACCCCAGCATTGCTGACGGAACTCGCCACCCAAACGGCCCATGATGGTTGGCACGATGTCGACCTGAGTCCCCACAATGTCAGTACGGGCCCCAAATTTTTCCTGAATGCCAGGACCGATCAGCAGCAATGGCACGTTAAAACGCCCAAGGTCCATCTCGGATATCTGCTGTTCGTTGCCGAAGCCGTGGTCACCGACCACCACAAACAGGGTTTCCTTGAAATATGGCTCTTTGCGCGCTTTTTCGAAGAACTGGCCCAACGCCCAGTCCGAGTAACGCATCGCGGTCAAATGCTCGTTGAGCGAACCACGATCCGTCACCGGCTCAACCGGCAACGGCGTAGGCAAGGCATACGGCGTGTGGTTGGACAGGGTTTGCAGCAACGCATAGAAAGGCTCTTTGCCTTCACGCTTTTTCAGCTCTTCCAGGCCA
The DNA here is from genome assembly GCF_025426255.1 of Pseudomonas fragi. GTDB lineage: Bacteria > Pseudomonadota > Gammaproteobacteria > Pseudomonadales > Pseudomonadaceae > Aquipseudomonas > Aquipseudomonas kulmbachensis. Next base: position 3,365,960 of record NZ_CP104861.1, read on the forward strand.
CGATTGAACATGTCCTGATCGGACACGCCCCAAGTAGGATCAGAGAACACCGGGTCAACGAAATCGTTACGACCAACAAAAGTGGTCATCCCCTGGTTGCTGAAGAAACCTGACTGGTTGTCCCAGGCAAAATCGCCGTTGTAGACATACACGTCATCGAACTTGCGTGCGCTAAGCAGCTCTGGCAGGCCAGACAGCTTGTGGCTGCCTTCCGGGGTCTGCATCAGGTATTCAAAGCCCGGCAGGTTCGGGAAGCAGGCCATGGTGGCAAACATGCCCTGGTGGGTATGGGTGCCGTTGGAGAAGAAGCGCTCAAACAGCAAGCCTTCCTTGGACAGGTTGTCGAAGTACGGCGTGATATTGCCCGGACGACCTAGCGCGCCCACCGAGTGACCGGCGAAGCTTTCCATCAGGATCACGACAACGTTCTTGATCGGCAGGGTTTTTTCCGCAGGCGGCGTGGTATCACGACGTACAGCAGCAGTGTCCGGATCGACCAGCTTGTCGTTCGCGGTCAGCAACATATCGCGCACGGTTTGTTGAGCTACCGGCTGTTCCAGCGTGGCCTTCCAGGTATTGGCGCGGTCATCACCGAAGCGGCTTTTGGCTGCTGCAATCAGGGACAGAGAGCCGTTCAGACCCAATTGGTTAGCGAAGTTGGAGTCTGTTGTGTAGGCATCACCCCAGCGCAGCGGAGGACCTTGGCGCAAAGTACCGCGAGCAGCCACCACACACACCAACAGCAGCACCACAAACACCGCAACGCGGCCATACCAAGGCGCTACGGCACGGGATCCGCCTGCAGTAGCCACGGTCGAGCTGGAGCGAGTTACGCGGTCAGCGCCTCGGAAGGCAAAGTACAAAATGACGGTGCCAACAGCCCAGGCCAGCAGGTAACGCACGACCGGGAAGCCATACCAGAGCATGCTCATCACGGTTTTCGGGTCTTCCTTCACGTACTGGAAAACCAGACCGTTAAGGCGTTGATGGAATTCACGATAGAAGTCCATCTCCATCAGGCCCAGAAACAGCGCCAGACTGCTGGCAGCAGTCAGCCAGAAGCGCAGCACGCCGCGCGCAGCCATTGCCTTGACGCTGAGCAGCGCCAGCAGCAGAGGAATGCTGAAGTAGACAACAATACGAATGTCAAAACGCAAGCCGTTGGCGAACGCTTCAAGGAAAGTAGAGGCCGGGGTATCGAGGATCATTTCCCGGTTATAAACCAGCAATGCCACCCGCAGCAGGGTGAACATCACCATCATGATCAAGGCACAGAGCAGCGTAAACGCCAGATGCGATTTGACAGTCGGTTGCAACATACGCGTGGCCGCGTGTTGTTGTCTTGGGGCGTCCGGGTTTGCCATGTCGTTTTAGGACCCATTGGTTCAAGTTGAAGTGGCTTTATCACCGGTGGCTTGCCACGGGTGCATCGCTCTCTATTACGCAAAATTTGGCCGTCGACTGACTGCTAAATACCAAGCCAGAGCCGTTTAACGAGTCGATCGAGCAGAAAAATGCGCGCGAATTGTCTTAAAGATACCGTGAAAATTTCGTGCAGAGCACATTTTGAAACATAAAAAAGGGCCATCAGGCCCTTTGTTACTATTACAGAAGCTTAATCGTTGCTTGGCGTGTTGGCTGCCAGCTGACAACTGGCCAACTTAAATGCGCACATTGCCCCGCGGCCCGGCGATGGCCCAAATGACCAGCCCCAGTACCGGCAGGAAGAGGATCAACAACACCCAGAGGATTTTCGCCCCGGTCCCGGCACCGCTTTTGAGCACATTGATGATGGCCCAGATATCCAGAGCCAGAATGATCAGACCAATCAGACCATTAAAGGTTGAACCCATGATGACGCTCCTGAGTGAGTACTTGTGCACATAGGATAGTCACCCGTGGCCGGGGTTCAGTTTTTTATTGCACTGGCCCGGCGTCAGACGTGCACTGCCACTTTCAAGGCTTCCAGCGAAGGTGCCGCAGCAATACCGGCTTCTGCGCACAGCTCGAGTACGCGCGGCACGTCATTGCCGTAAACCAGCACCACCTGGATTTCATCATCCAGCGGCTGGCTGAGGTTCAGCAACACATAGCCACCATTTTGCGGGTTCATGCTGCCCATCTGGATCTGAATCCGGTTCAGTGCCGTCAGCGGCTCGGTCTTGGCCAGCTGTTTGGGCTTGATATTGAACGCTACGCCCGGGCCAAACGAGTCGACGATCTGGGCAAACAGATCCATGTAGGTGTCTGCCTGAAACAAGACTGTATCCGGCAGGCTGCCCACAACCACCCACTCACCCAATGGGATGGGGAAGCTGTCGTCGTAGTTGATGTCCGGGTTGGCAGCCAGAAACCCAGCCTGGTCGGCGTACGCTTGAGCCGCCTCATCAGCAATCGCGGCGATTTCATCGTCGCCCATGCACCCAGAGCTGATTTTGCTGATGAGTTCAACGAGAGTGGTTTTCATGGGCGAGGCCTGTCACAAGGAAAATTAAGGGCGCGAAGGATATAACAATTGCGCCCTTCAAGGGCAATCAGCCCAGCAGCTTCTCGAGTTGAGCTACCGCCTCGGTAGCTCCCATGGTCTTGGCCGCATCCAGTGCCGTAATGCCGTTGGCGTCCTTGGCTTTTGGATCGGCACCCTTGCTGACCAGGTAATCAATGATCGGCGTGCGGTTGAACATCGCGGCCATCATCAACGCAGTCCGGCCATCAAACGAAGCGCCTTCTACTTGCGCGCCGCCCTCGACCAAAGTTTTGACCATCTCCAGATCGCCCTTGAAAGCTGCACCGGCAATCGGACTTTGGCCGTTGTCGTTGCGGATTTCAGGATCGGCATTGTGCTCCAGCAAAACCTTAACGGCCTCTACGTGCCCGTGATAGCTGGCCAGCATCAACAGGGTATCGCCCTTGTGATTGCGCAAATTGGCGGGTAAGCCCTTGCTCAGCAAGGCTGCCAGCATCGCAGCATCGCCGTCGCGCGCCTTGTTGAACACCTGCTCGGCAAAGTCGGCGGCCTCTTCTGGGGTCATCTGCCGGTTTTGGTCTGCTGGCTTGTCGTCTGACATGTAAGGCTCCACGTTCGTTACAAAAAAACCTAGTTTCCTGAGACGGAGCAAATGTGTCATCCCTTTTTTACTCAAGATGCTCATAGAGACAATTAATCAACGGTCAAAGATTGATACGCACATGGCAAAATGCAGGATGCACGATGCCCATTCATGCAGAATGCACGACTCATTGATTTGCGCAAAAATATAAGTAGCTGATTTTAAACGATTTTTTAAAAAATCAATGATGGCACAATCACTGCACCTTCTACTCCATACAAGCCCTTCAAGAGCTATGGAGCTGAACACATGAGCATGATCCAGGAAAAATTCGCATCGTTGTTCTCCAACCACACCGTGACCGTCAAGCCCCGCCCCGATGGCGGCGTGTTGCTGACCCTGTGTGACAGCGATGGCAAGCAGACCCAGCGCACACTTTCTTACGCGCAACTGCACACCGCAGAGCAATTGACTTGGGCCATCAGCGCTATTCGCCGCGACCTGGCGGGCTCAGCCAGTGAGCTGCCGACCATTTCGCTGCTGCAAAGCCAGCATCGCTTCGCCCTGCCGACTTATCACAGCCGCTAAACCGTGAATGCCACATACAAAAAAGCCAGCATTCGCTGGCTTTTTTACTGTGTGCAGCAGTCGCACCCCTGGAATGATCCAGGCAAACCGGATCATCTCCTGCAACAACATGAGCAGCGTGATGAGCAGCGTGGGAGCGTGATTAATCTTCGAGGCGCGGGAAATGATTGGCGATGTCTTCGCCAGTAAAGTCCGCGACCCAGCCTTCAGGGTTTTTGAACAGCCGGATGGCAACAAAATGCGGATGCTCGCCCATATCGAACCAGTGCCGCGTGCCTGCTGGCACTGAGATCAGGTCGTTCTTTTCGCACAAAACTGCATAAATATAATCTTCAATGTGCAGCGTAAACAGCCCACGTCCGGCGACGAAAAAACGCACCTCATCTTCGGCATGACGATGCTCATCGAGGAATTTGGCGCGCAGTTCGGCTTTTTGCGGGTGATCGCTATTGAGGCTGATCACGTCAACGGCGACATAGCCACCCTCGCTCATCAGCCGGTCAATCTGGGGGCGATAGGCGCTGATCACTTGTTCCTGACTGGCACCCGGCTGAATTGGCGCGCCCGCCTGCCAACGGTCAAAGCGCACACCCTGCTCGGCCAGCGTGGAGGCGATGTCTTCAAGGTGGGTCAGCACCTTGTTCGGTAGCTCGGGGCTCGATACGTGATAAACGGACAGGCTGCTCATGGGGCGTGGTTCCTCGGCTTCGGCGCGCACTCGGCTTTTACAGACCGCTCAGGCATACCGGTCAAATCAAGTGATGGGCTTCTTCACAACGAAGTCAGCGTTAACGATTGAGTACTGCGCGGGTTTTCAGTTCGCCTTCAAACAGGAGTTCGAAGGCTTCAATGATATCCAGGCTCAGGTGTTCACGGATAAGGCTCATGGCCTGTCCTCTTGCAGTCGAGTGCCAATGATAACGGCTGCGGCCAACGCTGCGAGGCTTGCCATACTAAAGGTGATAGCGGGGCCCAGCGTGTTCCAGCTGTAGCCGGAGTACAGCGCCCCCACAGCTCCGCCGATACCGGCCAACGTGGCATACAGGGCCTGGCCCTGCCCTTGTTGGCCGGGGCCGAAACTGCGCTGCACAAAGGTCATGGCCGATGCATGAAAACTGCCGAAGGTTGCGGCGTGCAGCAGCTGCGCCAACAACAGCACCCACAAGTGCTCGGCAAAAGACCCCAACAGCAGCCAGCGCAAGGCGGCCAGCATAAAGCTGAACATCAACACCCGCCGCACCGAGAACTTCAGCAGGATGCGGCGCATGGCCAAAAACATCAGCACTTCGGCAACCACCCCCAAGGCCCAGAGCAAGCCAATCACGCCACGGCTGTAACCAAGGTCTTCAAGGTGCAAGGTCAGGAAGGTGTAATACGGTCCGTGGCTCATTTGCATCAACGCGACACAGGCATAAAACGCCAGCACGCCCGGACTGCACAGCTGCTTTAAAAAACCACCCGCGATGAGCTTTCGTCCCTGACTTGAAGGCTGCGCGTTCGGCACCCAGAGGCTGCACAACACAATCCCGGCCATGATTACGATCAACGCTACCGGGTAGATATCCAGGCTCAGCCACTCGAACAGGCGCCCCAAAATCACCACGGTAAGAATGAAGCCGATAGAGCCCCACAGGCGAATCTGACTGTAGCGTTCAGGCTGCTCACGCAAGTGGGCGAAGGTGATGACTTCAAATTGCGGCAACACGGCGTGCCAGAAGAACGCGTGCAACGCCATCACCAGCGCCAGCCAGACGTAACTCTGGCTAACAAAAATCAGCGCAAAACTGAGCAAGGTACACAGCGCACCCAAACGCACGATCAACAGACGCTGGCCGGTGTAGTCGCCCAGCCAGCCCCACAGGTTGGGGGCCACGCAACGCATCAGCATCGGGATGGCAACCAGCTCGCCTATGCGTGCGCTGGAGAAGCCAAGGTGATGGAAGTACAGCGCCAGAAACGGCGCTGTCGCGCCGAGCAAAGCGAAATAGAAAAGATAGAACCCTGACAGGCGCCAGTAAGGAAGTGTCGCCACGGCCGTCAGACCGTAGCGCTCAACAGCCCTTGCATTACAACTGGCCCAGCACTGGTGTGCTCACTCGCACATCAGCGTTCTGGCCACGATGACGCAGCAGATGGTCCATCAACACGATGGCCATCATCGCTTCGGCAATCGGCGTGGCACGAATGCCAACGCACGGGTCATGGCGGCCCTTGGTGATCACATCCACCGGATTGCCATGAACATCGATCGAACGACCCGGCGTGGTGATGCTCGACGTTGGCTTGAGGGCCAAATGCGCAACGATCGGCTGACCAGACGAAATGCCGCCCAAAATGCCGCCTGCGTTGTTGCTAAGGAAGCCTTCAGGGGTCATCTCGTCGCGGTGCTCGGTGCCGCGCTGGGCAACGCTGGCAAAACCGGCGCCAATTTCAATGCCTTTGACCGCGTTGATGCTCATCAGCGCATGGGCCAGCTCGGCATCCAGACGATCGAAAATCGGCTCGCCCAAACCTGGAATCACGCCTTCGGCGACTACGGTGATCTTGGCACCGACCGAGTCCTGGTCACGGCGCAGTTGATCCATGTAGGCCTCAAGCTCGGGCACTTTGTCCGGATCGGGGCTGAAAAAGGCGTTTTCTTCGACTGAATCCCAGGTCTTGAACGGAATTTCAATCGGGCCCAACTGGCTCATGTAGCCACGAATCACGATGCCCTGGGTTGCCAGATACTTCTTGGCAATTGCACCTGCGGCTACCCGCATGGCCGTTTCGCGGGCCGAGCTGCGACCGCCACCACGGTAATCGCGCTCACCGTATTTGTGGTGGTAGGTGTAATCGGCGTGGGATGGGCGGAACAGGTCCTTGATCGCCGAATAGTCCTTGGACTTCTGATCGGTGTTGCGGATCAGCAGGCCGATGGCGCAACCGGTGGTGCGACCTTCAAAAACCCCGGAAAGGATTTCGACTTCGTCGGGTTCCTGACGCTGAGTCGTGTGACGACTGGTGCCGGGTTTGCGTCGATCCAGATCACGCTGCAAGTCTTCAAGAGACAGCTCAAGCCCGGGCGGGCAGCCATCAACAATGGCGACCAACGCCGGACCATGGCTTTCGCCAGCGGTGGTGACAGTGAACAGCTTGCCGTAGGTATTGCCGGACATGCAGGGCGCTCCGCGAAAATCAGCCGATTGAATTCAGCCCGGAATCTGTTTTTTTGTTGCAGCCACAACAAAGCATGAACAGATCCCAGATAACTAAGTGCGCCAGTATACGCAGGCTACCTCTGTAGTTCATCCTCGAACCTTACTCATCCGGGTTTGTCCAACCGGCACATTAGACAATGATGGCGCTATGATGCTTCGAATACTCTTTTTAGCACTGACCCTGTTCGGCACCCAGGCCCTGGCGGCCCCTCCTTCTAATGTCTTGCTGCGACCCATTGAGCTGGATACCGGCTCTGGCACTCTGTATGGCTCGTTGGTGCTACCCAAGAGCGACAAACCCGTGCCTGTAGTGCTGATCATTGCCGGCTCCGGCCCTACTGACCGCGATGGCAACAACCCTATTGGCGGGCGTAACGACAGCCTGAAAAAACTGGCATGGCGCCTGGCACAGAGCAATATCGCCAGTGTGCGCTTCGACAAGCGCGGCATTGCCCAAAGCCAGCCTGCCGGGCCCGACGAGCGTCAGTTGAACTTCGATCAATATGTCTCCGACGCCGTCGCTTGGGGCAACAAGCTCAAGAGCGACCCGCGCTTTGGCAAGGTGTTTGTGCTCGGGCACAGTGAAGGCGCACTGATCGCCAGCCTGGCAGCACCTAAAATTGGCGCCGCCGGGGTGGTCTCCATTGCGGGCACGGGACGTCCGGTCGGCGTGTTGTTGCGCGAACAACTGCAACGCAATCACCTGCCACCAGCCCTGCTCAAGCGCAGCTTTGAGCTGATCAGCACTCTGGAGGCCGGCCAAACCGACGACAACGTACCCACTGACCTGCAACTGGTGTTTCGCCCCTCCGTGCAGCCGTACATGGTCAGCCTGCTGCGCTACAACCCGGCTACCGCCTTTGCTGCATTAAAAATGCCGGCGCTGATCATTCAGGGCACTCACGACATTCAGGTTGAGGTCAAGGATGCGCGCCTGCTCAAGGCAGCCAAGCCCGATGCCGTGCTGACCCTGATCAATGGCATGAACCACGTGATGCGCATCGTGCCCATGGACATGAAACGCCAGGTGCAGTCGTACAACGATCCCAATCAGCGGCTGGCTGGTGAGTTGGGTGACCGAACTGTGCGCTTTATCACGAAAGTGAACGCGGGCCAGCCCTACAGTACTGCGCATAACGGCCGATAAACCTGTGTCGGCCGCCTTTGCTTAGCTGACATTTCGGGCTAGCACAGGATTGAGCCGCTATGAGCGACACCCCATCACAACCCGCCGGGCCTGAGACAGCGGCAACGCCCGAAGCACCGCCGCTGCCTTGGGCTGACGTGCAACCTGAGCATTTCAGGATGCTGCGTCTCGCCCCCTTGCAGACCGACCGCAGCACGGGAGCGCGGCCCTTGCGCTTCGTGCAGTTCGGCTCTGCCGAGCGCCACAGCAAGGAGCTCAGCCTGCTGCGCCTGACTCTCTCGCTGCCTGGCCAGCGGGTACGCAGTGAACAAAACCATCTTGACGTGTGGGTCGACCACACCACCCGCCGCGTGCGTATCAGCCCTGAACGCGGTTTGCAGGTAGAACCGCTGAACCGCGGAATTGGCCGTTTTCTGCTGGCCCAGGCCGTACTGTGGGCGCAGAAGAGATGGTCGCAGTACCGCATTGCCGGAACCGACCTGCCCAGCAGGGACGCGTTGAACGAAGACAGCCGCCTGCGTCGCGATCATTTCTTGCGTGTGCATGGGTTTGATGTGGTGTATGCCGACGCCCAGTATCTGAAAGCACGGATCGAAGACGTGCTGGTAGGCGAACTGCTGGACAGCTGGAACGCCGAAAAGCTGCAGATTCTGGACATTCTGGAGGCTGCGCACATGCTCCAGCAGGCCGAACAGAACCTGCTGGAACAAGATGTAAAACTGCGCGAAAAAGATGAAAAACTCAGCCGATACCAGCGCGAAGAGACTGGCCTGAGATTTACCATCACCTGCCTGGTGGCCTTTACGGTCTTCCAGGCAGGCTTGTTGATCTGGATTGCGACCCACCGCTGATACTGCAGCCTGAAGCCCTGTAGCCCTGTAGCCCTGTAGCCCTGTAGCCGCTGACGAGTAGAACGAGGCTGCGTCCGGCTGCGCAGCAGTCGCAAACCCTGAGTCCCGGACTCAACTGGCACACCATAACGCCTGATTTCACGACGACTACGTCGCCGATCGCTGCCTCGCCGGAGCTCGACAGCGGCTACGATCAAACCCGCGAAGCAAACAACGCTTGATGCTCACGGCACTGCTCGGCAGTCAGCATAAACACGCCATGACCGCCGCGCTCGAAATCAAGCCAGGCAAAATCAACCTCCGGGTACAGCGACTCGACGTGAACCTGACTGTTGCCCACTTCAACAATCAGCAGGCCCTTCTCGGTCAGATGATCAGCCGCCTCGGCCAGCATCCGGCGCACCAGGTTCAGACCATCATCGCCGCAGGCCAGGCCCAGTTCCGGCTCATGCTGGTACTCGGCAGGCATGTCGGCAAAATCTTCTGCATCGACATACGGCGGGTTGGACACGATCAAGTCAAAGCGCTGCCCCGGCAAGCCATCAAAGCCGTCGCCCTGAACCGTGTACACACGCTCGTCGACACCATGGCGCTCAATGTTCTGATTGGCCACTTCAAGGGCTTCAAAGGACAAGTCCGCCAGCACCACTTCAGCGTTCGGGAACTCATAGGCGCACGCAATGCCGATACAACCCGAACCGGTGCACAGGTCGAGAATGCGCGCAGGCTCAGTGCCAAACCACGGTTCAAAGCGTTTTTCGATCAACTCACCAATCGGCGAACGCGGAATCAAGACGCGCTCGTCAACAATAAACGACATGCCGCAGAACCAGGCCTCACCCAACAGGTAGGCAGTAGGTACACGCTCTTCAATCCGGCGTTTGAGCAGATGTTGCAGATTGACCAGCTCATCGTCTTCAAGACGGCAATCGAGATAACTGTCCGCGATTTCCCACGGCAGGTTCAATGCACCCAATACCAGTTGACGGGCTTCGTCCCAAGCGTTGTCGGTGCCATGACCAAAGAACAGATCTTCCCCATGAAAGTGGCTAACGGCCCAGCGAATATGGTCGCGCAGAGTGCGCAGGCGGGAAGTGATCAATGGTCTTACTCCTCAAAATCGATTGCCGATTCTAACAGCCAAACCTCTACGCGCCAAAGTTGTGCCGGACGGTTAGACGCAAGACCGTTTTAAAATGTAAGACCACCTGCAAAAAAATGGCAAAATCGCTCCACTTTGTACATTTTGCGGCTCTGGCGCTGCTCCTTGACATGGCTACAGGCCAACAACCACGCCGCTTACACGACAGGCCATTCACATAAACGCTCCGCCAGTGGAGAATGTCGCAAAAGCCCCATTCAAAGGAGCCCCCGAATGCCCGCTTTAAAGACGATGTTTCAACTCACAGGACGTGGTTATGCCGCGGCCAACCTGAGCAACGCCAGCCTGCTGATCATCGATGCGCAAAATGAATACCTGAACGGGCCACTGGCCTTGTCCGGTATGGATGCTGCCACCGCCAACATCGCCCTTTTGCTTGAGGCGGCCCGCAAGGCCAAGCGTCCGGTAATCCATATCCGTCACCTGGGCACCGTAGGCGGCATGTTCGACCCCCAGGGCGAGCGCGGTGCTTTCATCAAGGGCCTGGAGCCCCAGGGCGATGAGCTGATTATCGAAAAACGCATGCCCAACGCTTTCAACGACACAGGCCTGCAAAAGGCGCTGGAGAACCTGGGTTCCCTGGATGTGATCGTCTGCGGTTTCATGAGCCATTCCAGCGTCAGCACCACCGTGCGAGCAGCCAAAGACTACGGCTTGCGCTGCACCCTGGTTGAAGATGCGTGCGCCACCCGGGACCTGCCTACTCCAGATGGCATCATCAGTGCGGCGCAGGTTCAGAAAGCCGAAATGGCGATCATGAACGACAACTTCGCCACCCTGACGCTGACTCAAAACCTGATTTGATCTGAGCCCACTTCCGAGGGCGGTCCCCCAACCGCCCATCTGCAACCATCTACCTGCACGCGCGCCCAATTTCACGACACTCAGGAACAACCTGCCCATGTCCCTGTCGAAGGGCCGATACCCTTTAAGGAAAGATCGGAATGAAGATCTCCGATGGTTTTGATGCTCGACGCTTACGCCCAAAGGCACACAGCAACTGGCGTGCACGCCTGACTCTGACGTTTGCAGCCCTGCTGGCCCTGTTTGGCGCGCTGTTGGCGGCTGCGGGTGCTACCAGCCTGATTGGCCATCCAAACGCCCTGGGCGAGCTCAACGCCAGCCCCGCAGGCGCATCGTTGGTACTGGTGCTCGGCTTGCTGATCTGCTGGCTAGGAATCTGGATGTGGCGTCGCCGACGTCGCCTTATGCGCCAACCGCTCGGGCTGAGTATGGCTGCGCACTTGATGAAAAAGCACGACTGAAGCATATCCGCCGCCCGATCGTCGTCGACTTGGGTAAACTAGCCGCCCTTCGCGGAGGCTGACATGCAAGACGACGACTTTTCCCTGTTCAAAACCGAAATTCGCGGTGTTAAACCGATCAAGCATGATCGGGCCGACACCGGCAAACCCAAAGCTGACCGTGCGCAGTTGGCCAAATTGCGCCAGTCAGCCACCGTACGTACCAATGCGACCATCATCGACGGCCTGTCTGACCAGTTCGTGATTGATGTGGGCCCCGAAGATCAGCTGAGCTGGTCCCGTGACGGCGTACAAGAAAGCCAGATGCGCAAGCTCAAGCTCGGGCAGATCAGCTTCGAAGGCAGCCTTGACCTGCATGGCATGACGGTCGAAAAAGCCCGCGAAACCCTTTGGGAGTTTCTCGGCGAAGCCACCAAACTTGAAGTTCGCTGTGTACGCGTTACTCATGGCAAGGCCGTGCGCCTGGACGGCAAGCGCCCGATGATTAAAAGTCACGTCAATACCTGGCTGCGCCAGCATTCACAGGTACTGGGCTTTTGTTCCTGCCAGGCCAAACACGGCGGCGCCGGCGCCGTATATGTGATGCTCAAGCGCACCATGATGGAAGGTCGCGACGAGTAACAGCCTGTCATCAAGCTTGCAGCGTTGTGCCTGACTACCAGAATCAGGCAAAGCGCCTTCTGCGCGCACCCTCCCCTCGTTCAAGGCGCCCTGCCGACTTTCACATGTTCTTCACTCATTGGCCGTTAATCTGAAAACGATGCCCCCCTTGAGCCTGGCTCCGAATAGCCGTGCATCGATACAGTCTTCACCGGTGAGCAACAAGTCAGGACAAGGCCGTTCAGCGGTATAGCCCTATCCGAAAATGACTCTCGCGCCCAATACATCTCTTCATCGAAGCCCGGTGCGGGGACCTTTTCAGTTGGGCCAGGAAACCTGCCAGGCTCCAGCTACCGGCTTACGTGTACAGACCCATTACAATTAACAGGACATGCCGTCATGCCGTTACCCGTCACGCCGTCTTATGAGCACTGTTTACGTGAGTTATGCACCGTCTCAGAAGACACGGCACAACTGGCCGCCCGAATTGCTGTCGAGCTTCATCCGCAAGTGGTGTCCACCTCCCCCGCGGCGCTGCAGACGCAGTTGTTCCACCATATGCACGCAATAGGCTCGCAGCAGTCGCGCTGCGTGTCGCGATTGGCCGGCTGGTTGAATACCTTGGCCAGGCAAGGCGGGTTATCGCACAAGCAAGCTGCAACATTTCTGACTGAAGCCGCTGCCTTGGCTGGCCCCTCGGGCGTCATTCCAGACTGAAGCTCCCCGCTAATAAAACAAACAAAACTACAGCATTGTAGTGGTCAACTATAAGTCACTTGAATTGACCAAAACTTGCCTGCAACTTTTGCACACGGCCTTGCAAGGTAAAGCCATGCCTGTATTCGTGATCGATAATGACTCCAGGGATGCGAGCAGCGACGAGCGCAATCCAGGGTATGACTTACAAGATAAAATGACCGCATTGAATTACAAAATAGCGTGTCTACCCGCGCGAAAAGTATTCACGCACCTCGATCATATTCAGAGCGGTACGGCTTCAGCCACAGGGGGGTATTCTGACAACCACCGAAGAATCAAAATGCATAACCAAATCACCGGCAAACTGCAGCAGTTGAATCGCTCAACAGCTCAAAACATGATGCCCGCCCCTTTCAAAACGATGCTGACTGGCTCTACGAGCCCACCAAGCTTGCCCAACGTACGCAACCGTAACAGTCGACCATCGATCAGGCATAACCGCCAACTTTTTTCAGGAAGCCCGCTCAAAACTGCAGATCAGGGTGCGCAGACAATACAACTGCAGGCACACCTAAGCTACCATGTGCCCCATGGCAGGCATGAACCCTGCGTTTATCGCCAATCAGCTAGGCCACAGCGTACAAATGTTGCTACCAACGTATGCTAAATGGCTAAATTCCAGCGCAGACTGGAGCGAGCTCGGGAAACTCGAAAACAGCGTGATTGGTATAAAATTGGTACGACCCGATGAGGTGCCACTCTGAAACCCGCATGGAATATAGTCCTGTGACACTGGAACAAAACTACACCGCGATCCTCGGTCAACTCGGCGAAGACGTTTCCCGTGAAGGCCTGCTGGATACGCCAAAGCGTGCAGCCAAAGCCATGCAATACCTTTGCCGTGGCTATGAGCAAACCCTGGAAGAAGTCACCAACGGCGCCTTGTTCAGCTCTGACAACAGCGAAATGGTGCTGGTGAAAGACATCGAGCTGTACTCGTTGTGCGAACACCACCTGCTGCCGTTTATCGGCAAGGCCCACGTCGCTTATATTCCGAGCGGCAAAGTGCTGGGCCTGTCGAAAGTGGCACGCATTGTCGACATGTACGCTCGTCGCCTGCAGATCCAGGAAAACCTGAGCCGCCAAATCGCCGACGCTGTGATGCAAGTCACCGGCGCCTTGGGCGTTGCAGTGGTGATTGAAGCCAAGCACATGTGCATGATGATGCGCGGTGTCGAGAAGCAAAACTCGTCGATGATCACTTCGGTGATGCTGGGTGAGTTCCGCGAGAACGCGGCCACGCGCAGCGAGTTTCTCAGCCTGATCAAGTAACAGGCATACCGAAAAAGGCCGGCGTTTATCGCCGGTTTTTTTCGTCTGCGTGTTTTCAGGTAAGCTGCGCCTCTTCTTTCTTGCCCATGAGGCTTTTACTGTGTTTATCAAAGCGCTTCGCGTAGGCCTGGGTCAGCTCATCATCGCTGGCGATTTTATTACCCGCCCGAGCAAAAAAAAGCGCCCAGCTGCCGCACAGGCGCAGGTTGATCAAGCTGCAAAGGGTCTGACCCTGTACCAGTTCCACGCCTGCCCGTTCTGTGTAAAAACCCGCCGCACGCTGCGCCGCCTGAATGTGCCGGTAGCTCTGCGTGATGCCAAGAACAACGAGCAGGACCGTCAGACCCTGCTGGAACAAGGCGGCAAGATCAAAGTACCGTGCCTGCGCATAGAAGAAGATGGCAAGACCACCTGGATGTATGAATCCAAGGTCATTATTGATTACCTGAACCAACGGTTTGCCAACGTTTAAGCTGCACTTTCAGTGAGAGCGAGCCTGCTCGCGAAAGCTTCTGACACCTTCGCGAACAGGCTTTAGGGGATTTTAGTCAAGCATCCCCACATGCCGCGGATGGCTGGCCACCCGAGCAAGCCAGGCCTGAATACCCGGATAGCTGCTCAGATCAAACCCGCCCTGATCAGCCACATGGGTGTAGGCATACAACGTCACGTCCGCAATCGAGTACTGCTCACCCACCAGATATGGTGTGCGGTTGAGCTGTTGCTCCATTACGTCCAGCGCCTTGTAACCGCGTTTCTGCAGCTTGCGGTATTCCGCCAGACGCTCCTCAGGCAGCCCCAGGTAGAACTGGATAAAACGTGCCACCGCGATATAAGGCTCATGGCTGTACTGCTCGAAAAACTGCCATTGCAGCACTTGCGTGCGCAAACGCGGCTCCGCGGGCAAAAACTCGCTACCGTCGGCCAGGTAGTTGAGAATCGCATTGGACTCCCACAGGCACGTACCGTCTTCCAGTTCCAGCACCGGCACCTTGCCGTTGGGATTTTTCGCCAGAAATTCCGGGGTTTCGGTTTCGCCCTTGAGAATATCCACCGCGAACCACTGATACTCAAGACCCAGCAAATGCAGCATCAGCTTGATCTTGTAGCAGTTGCCCGAGTTGTAATCGCCATAAACCTTGAGCATCGCGCCTCCTTTAGGCCGCCTGGGCAGCCTGTGCCTGACGAATCACGTTAGCCAGGCGCTTGAGACCTTCGTGCAGACGCGCAGGGTCGATGTGACTGAAGTTCAGGCGCAGGCTGCCAACGTTCTGGTCCGGGTTGGCGAAGAACGGTTCACCCGGCATAAATGCCACGTTCTGCTCCAGTGCAGGCTTGAGCAAGGTACGGGTATCAAACGGCTGCTTGAGGGTCAGCCAGAAGAACAGCCCGCCCTGCGGTACATGCCAATCGGCCAGATCCGCGAAGTGTTCTTCCAGCGCCAGCTGAAAACCGTCACGGCGCACGCGATAGAAATCACGCAGTTCGGCCAGATGGTTGCTCATTTTCTCGGTGCCGATCCACTGCAGAGCCTGCCATTGACCGATACGGTTGGTGTGCAGGTCTGCCGATTGCTTGAGGCGCAGCAGGTGCGGGAACAGGTCCGGGCTGGCAATCAGGAAGCCAACGCGCAGGCCTGGCAACAAGGTTTTGGACACGGTGCCGGTGTAGATCCAGCTGGCTTTTTTCAAGCGGCTGACAATCGGCGTGGCGCTGCCACCGTCGAAATTCAGTTCGCGGTAGGGTTCGTCTTCAATCAGGGTCACGCCGAACTCATCCAGCAAAGCCGCTACCGCGTCGCGCTTGGTTTCGCTGTAACGCACGGCAGACGGGTTCTGGAACGTCGGGATCAGGTAGATGAACGCTGGCTTGTGTTTTTCCAGCTGCACACGCAACGCGGCCAGATCCGGGCCATCGGCTTGCAGCGGGAAGCTCAGGCACTCGGCGCCGAACAATTGGAAGATTTGCAGCGCCGCCAGGTAGGTCGGCGCTTCGAGCATGATTTCAGTGCCCTTGTCGATATACAGCTTGGCAGCCAGATCCAGCGCTTGCTGCGAGCCACTCAGCACAATGACCTGGCTCGCATCGCAATCAACACCCAGTGCGCGGGCCTCTGCGGCCAGCACTTCACGCAATGCCGGTTCGCCTTCGCTCATACCGTATTGACCCATCGAGGCTGGCATATCGGTCCAGTCGACTTTGGGCAGCATGGCCTCGGCCGGTAGCCCGCCAGCGAAAGACATGACTTCCGGACGTTGGGCCGCAGCCAGAATTTCACGAATCAAAGAGCTTTTCAGGCGGGAAACACGTTCGGAGAAGGCCATACAGATCACCGGTAGCGGAAGTAATTGGAAATAAGTCAAACTGGTTGACCGAAACTACGCCGCGAAGCCTAGATACGTCAATATGCTTGACCTTAAAAATCCGACCACTCAGCGCGCCGCCATGGAAGCCTTCTTCTTTGGCTATCAAGCATTTACCGCCAAGGCGGACGAAATGCTGGCACGCCGTGGGCTAAGTCGGGTGCATCAGCGCATTGTTTTCTTTATCGCCCATCACCCCGGTGTAAGCGTCAAGGAACTGCTGACATTGCTGGGTGTGAGTAAACAGGCCCTCAACACGCCATTACGGCAGTTGATCGAAATGGACCTGGTGCGTAGCGTCGCGCCCGAGACCGACAAGCGCAAACGCCTGCTGGAACTGACCGCTGACGGCGTGACCTTCGAGAAAAACCTGCGCCGCGAGCAGGTCAAATTACTCCAGCGAGTGTTCGCTCAGGCGGGTGACGAGGCGGTTAACGGCTGGTTGGCGATCAATCTTGCATTGGGCCAAAGCCGCCACGGCTAACCTGCGGGGTAGCCGACCCGGCACTTCGTCCACAATTTAGAAAACATTATTTGCTTTATTTGTATACAAAAGCATAATTCATCTCGCCTGCGTTCTTGACCTAAAAGTCAATAAACCTGTCGCCCGCCTCACCCAGTGCCCTTAAAAACAATAAAAGCCTGAGGAAATTACCGTGGACAGCCAAAAGTATGAAATACCCGTCGCTGAACTTTCACCTCCCTCCCCCCGTGGCTGGCTGGAGCGTCTGTTCAAACTGTCGCTGCATGGCACCACGGTCAAAACCGAGCTGATCGCCGGGCTGACTACCTTTATCACCATGGCCTACATCATCTTCGTCAACCCCAACATCATGGCTGATGCTGGCATTGATCACGGCGCCGCCTTTGTCGCGACCTGTATCGCCGCCGCCCTCGGCAGCCTGCTGATGGGGCTCTACGCCAACTGGCCGGTAGGGCTGGCGCCAGGCATGGGCCTGAATGCGTTTTTCACCTACACCGTGGTCGGCACTATGGGCTACAGCTGGGAGACGGCCTTGGGCGCGGTCTTTGTCTCCGGCGTGCTGTTTCTGATTCTGACCCTGTCGCGGGTACGCGAATGGCTGCTCAACAGCATTCCCGTCAGCCTGCGTTATGCAATGGGCGCAGGGGTGGGCTTGTTTCTAGGGATCATCGGCCTGAAAACCTCGGGCATCATCGTCGACAGCCCGGCAACCCTGATCAAGCTCGGTTCGTTGCGCGACCCTGCCCCGCTGCTGGCCGCCGTGTGCTTTTTGATGATCGCAATTCTCAGCTATCACCGGGTTTTCGGCGCGATCCTGATCAGCATCATCGCCGTCACCCTGGCCGGTTGGGGCCTGGACCTGGTGCACTACAACGGCATCATGTCAGCGCCGCCAAGCCTGGCGCCAACCTGGATGGCCATGGACCTCAAGGGTGTGTTCAATATCAGTATGATCAGCGTGGTACTGGCCTTCCTGTTTGTACACATGTTCGACACAGCAGGCACCCTGATGGGTGTGGCCCAGCGAGCCGGGCTGGTCAAGGCAGACGGCAAGATCGAGAATCTGTCACGGGCGCTCAAGGCTGACAGCGCCTCCAGCGTGTTCGGCGCGGTGGTCGGTGTACCGCCGGTCACCAGTTACGTCGAAAGCGCCGCGGGTGTCGCAGCAGGCGGGCGCACCGGGCTTACCGCCGTCACTGTGGGCGTGTTGTTTGTGGCCGCGATGTTCTTTGCCCCACTGGCTGGCATGATCCCCGCTTATGCCACGGCAGGCGCACTGATTTACGTCGCGATGCTGATGATGGGCGGCATGCAGCACATCAACTGGGACGAACCCACCGACTGCATCCCGGCGATTGTGACCGTGATCATGATGCCGCTGACCTTCTCGGTCGCCGACGGGATCGCTCTGGGTTTTATCAGCTATGTCGCACTCAAGGCGGGCACCGGCAAACACCGCGAAATATCCGTCAGTTTGTGGGTGCTCTGCGCTATTTTCATCGCCAAGTTTATTTACCTGTAAACCGGGCGGTATCAACCGGCTCCGCCAATGAAGCGGGGCCTTTGTTGCATGGGAGGAAGTGATGAGTCTGGAAACCTGGCTGCTGTTCAGCAGCGCGGCATTGGTGGTAATCCTGATTCCGGGGCCATTGTCGTTATTGATGATCAGCAACAGCTTGAACTACGGGTTGCGTCGCTCGTATCCGGCCTTTCTGGGCGGTGTGTTTGCCTCGATTTGCCTGCTCAGCGCCTCGGCCCTGGGTCTGGGCGCCTTGCTGCTGGCCTCGGAAAAACTCTTCAGCGCCCTGAAGATCGTCGGTGCGCTCTATCTGTTTTACCTTGCCTGGCAAAGCTGGAAACAGTCGCGCCAGCCGGCCACCGTCACCAATGTACCTGAAGCCGCACCAAAACCGCGCTTCAGCGCCCTGTTTGGGCGCGCGTTTGTACTGGGTGCGAGCAATCCAAAAGACATTCTGTTCTTTGCCGCCTTCCTGCCGCAATTTCTGAACCCCAACCTGCCCTTCCTCAACCAGTTGCTGGTGATGATCGCCACCTGGACCGTGCTCGACCTGCTGTGCAAGCTGGCTTATGGCCTGGGTGCACACGGTGCGGCGGGCTATCTGCGCAGCGGCAAGGGCCAGAGCTGGTTCAACCGCGTCAGTGCCGGGCTGTTTGGCGTGGCGGGCACGGCGTCGCTGTTGAGCCGCTGATACAGCACCGCATTTGTGGGAGCGGGCTTGCTCGCGATACGGGCGACGCAGTTTTTCTGGATGACCGCATCGACGCCATCGCGAGCAAGCCCGCTCCCACAGCTTATTTGTTTGCGGGCAAAAAAAAGCCCGCAGTGTGAGCGGGCAAAAAACCACATGCGCAGATCGAAAACTTTTAGCTCCCGCGATAAGTCGAGTAGCTGTACGGCGAAATCAACAGCGGTACATGGTAGTGATCCTGCTCGGCACTGATCCCGAAACGCAGCACCACCACATCCAGAAACGCAGGTGCAGGCAGCTGCACACCCCGCGCGCGGTAGTAATCACCGGCACTGAACTGCAACTGATAAACCCCGGAACGGTACGTATCACCTTCCAGCAGGGGCGTATCGCATCGGCCATCGTTGTTGGTCAGCGCCGTCGCCACCAATTCCAGCCCTGAACCTTCTACCCGATACAGCTCGACCTTGATCGAGCTGCCCGGGCAGCCGTGTGCGGCATCCAAAACGTGCGTAGTCAAACGTCCCATAGATTGTGCGACCTCCCGAGTCGGTGAATAAAACTGGAGCTGCACCCCTTTAGCGCACCAAAAGGCTCAGCGAAGACATGATTAAGACATTTATCAAAAAAATTGTACACAATTAAAAAGCACAATCCAGCCTCCCCCTTGAACCACGCGGCCTACATGCCATTTCTTGGCAAAGCCACAGTGGCCATAGACCTAACCCCCATAAACTGACCAATCAGGCAAGTTTCTTGCAAGTACTATTTCAGCAGCAGACATGGTAGAAATAGGAAAAATCAGGGTTACAAATTGATTGCAAAGTTGTATACAATTAATCCATCACAGTGACGCCAGGTCTGGCCAATCGACTGTTAACACAAACAATAAGGAAGACTGTAGTGAGCGCTGACTACCCACGCGACCTGATTGGTTACGGTCCAAACCCTCCGCACCCGCATTGGCCGGACAACGCCCGCATCGCCCTGTCTTTTGTACTCAACTACGAAGAAGGCGGCGAGCGCAACATTCTCCACGGTGACAAGGAGTCAGAAGCCTTCCTTTCGGAAATGGTTTCGGCGCAGCCGCTGCAAGGCGAGCGCAACATGAGCATGGAATCCCTTTACGAGTACGGCAGCCGCGCAGGCGTTTGGCGAGTACTCAAGCTGTTTCGAGAATTCGATATCCCGCTCACCGTATTTGCCGTCGCCATGGCCGCCCAGCGCCACCCGGATGTGATCCGCGCCATGGTTGACGCCGGGCATGAGATTTGCAGCCACGGTTATCGCTGGATTGACTACCAGTACATGGATGAAGCCCTCGAGCGTGAGCATATGCTCGAAGCGATCCGCATCCTCACCGAAATCAGCGGCGAACGCCCGCTGGGCTGGTACACCGGCCGCACCGGCCCCAATACCCGGCGTTTGGTGATGGAAGAAGGCGGCTTTCTGTACGACTCGGACACCTATGACGACGACCTGCCCTACTGGGAACCGAACAACCCTACCGGCAAACCGCATCTGGTGATCCCGTACACCCTGGACACCAATGACATGCGCTTCACCCAGGTGCAGGGTTTCAACACCGGCGAGCAGTTTTTCCAGTACCTCAAGGATGCTTTCGATGTGCTGTACGCCGAAGGCGCAGAGTCGCCGAAGATGCTATCGATCGGCCTGCATTGCCGCCTCATTGGCCGCCCTGCGCGTCTCGCCGCCCTCAAGCGTTTTATTGAATACGCCAAGGGGCACGAGCACGTCTGGTTCACCCGCCGCGTGGACATCGCCCGCCACTGGCACGCCACCCATCCTTATGTTGCAGAGACTGCCAAATGAGCACCTTCAAGACCCTCAAGCCTTCAACCCTGAGTCGTGAAGCGTTCGTGGCGGCCTTTGCCGATATTTACGAACACTCGCCCTGGGTTGCTGCAAAAGCCTTCGACCTGGGCCTGGACAGCAGCGTCGACGCCATCGAGGCCCTGCACCAGCGTATGAGTGACATTTTGTTGAGCGCCGATCACGCCAGCCAGCTGGCATTGATCAACGCTCACCCGGACCTGGCAGGCAAAGCAGCCGTCCAGGGCCAACTTACCGAAGCCAGTACCCATGAACAGGCTGGCGCCGGTATTCACCAATGCACGAGCGATGAGTTCCAACGCTTCACCGAGCTGAACGACGCCTACAAAGCCAAGTTCAAGTTTCCCTTCATCATGGCGGTAAAAGGCAGCGACCGGCACCAGATCCTCGCCGCGTTCGAGACACGTATCCACAACCCGGCAGACGTCGAGTTCAAATGCGCGTTGGCAGAAATCAACAAAATTGCCCTGTTCCGATTGCTCCAGCTCTAAGCCGAACCGGCACTTGCCGATGACGCATCTCCAGCCACTTAATTAAAGGCAGACAAGAAGAATGAAAGCTTACGCCGTACCTTTCGAGAAGTTCGTCAACCTGGCCGATGCCCGCCTGGGCACCAAAATCGTTTCGGTAACCGATGACTGGTTCGCTGACGCCAACCGCATGTTCCAGCCGACCCCGGCCGTATGGAAGGAGGGCGTTTTCGATGACAACGGCAAGTGGATGGACGGCTGGGAGTCCCGCCGCAAGCGCTTCGAAGGCTATGACAGTGCAGTCATCCGTCTTGGCGTTCCGGGCTCGATCAAGGGCGTGGACATCGACACTTCATTCTTCACCGGCAACTTCCCGCCGTCTGCCTCCCTTGAGGCCTGTTTCCTGGCCTCGGGCGAACCGGGCGAAGACACTAAATGGGTTGAAGTGCTGTCGGCTGTCGAGCTGCAAGGCAACAGCCACCACTACCACGAGATCAGCAATGACCAGGCGTTCAGCCACTTGCGCTTCAATATCTACCCGGATGGCGGCGTAGCACGTCTGCGCGTTTACGGCGTGCCGTTCCGCGACTGGTCGGCAGTGGGCGACAACGAACAGGTCGATCTGGCTTCAGCCCTCAACGGTGGCCGTGCCCTCGCCTGCTCCGATGAACACTTCGGCCGCATGAGCAACATCCTCAACCCGGGCCGTGGCATCAACATGGGCGACGGCTGGGAAACCGCGCGTCGTCGTACGCCAGGTAATGACTGGGTCATCGTGGCTCTGGGGCATGCTGGCCTGATCGAAGAAATCACCATCGACACCCTGCACTTCAAGGGCAACTACCCGGACAGCTGCTCGATCCAGGGCGCGTTCGTCAAGGGCGGTACTGACAACCAGATCGAAACCCAGTCGCTGTTCTGGCGTGAATTGCTGCCGAGCCAAAAAATGGAAATGCACGCTGAACACACCTACAGCGAGCAACTCAAAGACCTCGGTCCAATCACCCACATTCGCCTGAATCTGTTCCCGGACGGTGGTGTAAGCCGCCTGCGCGTATTGGGTAAAGTCGCCAAATAAGCGCTGACCCCGATCGCAGGCAAGCCTGCTCCCACAGGGAATTGCATCGCACATGTGGGAGCGGGCTTGCCCGCGATAGCGACAAAACTGACACCACAGAAACCCGAATAAGAAGACCACCATGCGCACATTGATGATTGAACCGCTGACCAAAGAAGCCTTCGCCCCTTTCGGTGATGTGATTGAAACCGATGGCAGCGACCACTTCATGATCAATAACGGTTCGACCATGCGCTTTCACCGTCTGGCCGAGGTCGAAACGGCTACGCCAGAAGACAAGGCGATCATCAGTATTTTCCGCGCAGACGCGCAGGATATGCCGTTTACCGTCCGCATGCTGGAGCGCCATCCGCTGGGCAGCCAGGCTTTTATACCGCTGCTCGGCAACCCCTTTCTGATCGTGGTCGCGCCACTTGGCGATGAACCTGTATCAGGTCTGGTCCGTGCCTTTGTCAGTAATGGCAGGCAGGGCATTAATTACCATCGCGGCGTTTGGCACCATCCGGTGCTGACGATCGAAAAGCGGGATGACTTCCTGGTGGTTGATCGCAGTGGCACAGGCAATAACTGCGATGAGCATTTCTTGAAAGAGGATGAGCTGTTGATCCTCGCCCCCCACCAATAAGAGAAGGTCCGTCTACTCACGCAGGGTAGCGGGCAGAGGTAAAGACTGTGGAAGCACATCTAATGGAATGGCTGAATCTGAGCGTGCGCTGGATTCATATGATTACCGGTGTGGCCTGGATCGGCGCATCGTTTTATTTCGTCTGGCTGGAGAACAACCTCAACCGAGCCAACCCCAAGGAAGGCCTGGCGGGCGACCTTTGGGCCATTCACGGCGGCGGTATTTACCACCTCGAAAAATACAAGCTGGCCCCACCCACCATGCCGGAAAACCTGCACTGGTTTAAGTGGGAAGCCTATTTCACCTGGATGTCAGGCATCGCCCTGCTCTGCCTGGTGTTCTACTTCAACCCCGCGCTGTACCTGATCGCTCCCGGCAGCAGCCTGAGCGGTCCCGAAGCAGTTGCCATCGGTATCGGTTCATTGATTGCCGGCTGGTTTGTTTACGACTTTCTATGCGACTCCGCCTTGGGCAAACGCCCGGCGTTGCTCGGTTTCGTCCTGTTTGTGTTGCTGGTTGCAGCAGCGTTCGGCCTGAGCAAGGTGTTCAGCGGGCGCGGTGCGTACCTGCATGTGGGCGCCATTATCGGCACCATCATGGTCGGTAACGTGTTCCGCACCATCATGCCCGCGCAACGCGCTCTGGTAGCTGCCATCAAGGAAGGCCGCAGCCCCGATCCGGCACTGCCGGCCAAAGGCCTGCTGCGTTCACGTCACAACAACTACTTCACCTTGCCGGTGCTGTTCATCATGATCAGCAACCACTTCCCGAGCACCTATGGCAGCCAATACAACTGGCTGATCCTGGCCGGGATTGCGGTGTTGGCGGTGTTGGTTCGTCACTACTTCAACACCCGCCACAATAGCCACAAATATGCCTGGACCTTGCCGGTCGCAGCACTGGGCATGATCTGCCTGGCTTACGTCACAGGCCCAAAACCGGTGTCGACTGCTCCTGAAACCGCCAAGGTCATCAAGTACCAACCGCTTCCGGAAACCGCCCTGGGCGGAGTCAGAGCCGCAGATGCTCCAGCCCCGGTAACCGCACCCGCCGCCCCGGCAGCGCCAGTGGCCAGTATCGACTTCGAGAAAGTCCATGTGGTGATCCAGGAACGCTGCACAGTCTGTCACTCAGCCACGCCCAGCAGTCCGCTGTTCAGCGCAGCGCCCGCTGGCGTGATGTTCGATACCGCGCAACAGATCAAGCTGATGGCCCCGCGCATTCAGGCCCAGGCCGTCGCCAGCCAGATCATGCCGCTGGGCAATATCACCCAAATGACGCAACAGGAACGCGACCTGATCGGTGCCTGGATCAACACCGGAGCCCAAACCAACTGACGCACAGGCTATGTGGTCGCAGCACTGCTGCGACCACAGGAACACACCACTACAATAAAAATGACCGAGGTGTTGCATGTCCGATTTAACCGAACCGCGCATACCCGCCATATCAGCCCCGCCCCCCTTGGCGCGGCTACCCTTGTTGCAATTGATTCTGGTCGGTTTGCAGCATGTACTGCTGATGTACGGCGGCGCCGTTGCCGTACCGTTGATCATCGGACAGGCCGCTGGTTTGAGTCGCGAAGAGATCGCCTTTCTGATCAACGCCGACCTGCTGGTCGCCGGGGTCGCCACTATCGTGCAGTCGATGGGTATCGGCCCCATGGGTATTCGCATGCCGGTGATGATGGGCGCCAGTTTTGCAGCCGTTGGCAGCATGGTGGCGATGGCCGGGATGCCGGGTATCGGTATGACCGGGATTTTCGGCGCGACTATTGCCGCAGGCTTTTTCGGGATGATCATTGCGCCGTTCATGTCCAAGGTGGTGCGTTTTTTTCCACCCTTGGTCACCGGCACCGTGATCACTTCGATTGGCCTGTCACTATTCCCCGTCGCGGTTAACTGGGCCGGTGGTGGCAGTGCTGCTGCACAGTTCGGTTCGCCGGTGTACCTGGCTATCGCAGCATTGGTGCTGGGCACCATCTTGCTGATCAACCGTTTTATGCGCGGTTTCTGGGTCAATATCTCGGTGCTGATCGGTATGGCTTTGGGCTACGTGCTGTCCGGCGCCATTGGTATGGTTGACCTGTCCGGCATCGACAACGCGCCCTGGTTCCAGATTGTTACGCCGCTGCACTTCGGCATGCCGGAGTTCCACTTGGCGCCGATCCTTTCCATGTGTCTGGTGGTAGTCATCATTTTTGTCGAATCCACCGGGATGTTCCTGGCGCTGGGCAAAATCACCGGCCAGGAAGTCACCCCACGCATGCTGCGTCGCGGCCTGTTGTGTGATGCCGGGGCGTCGTTCCTCGCCGGCTTTTTCAACACATTTACCCACTCCTCCTTCGCTCAAAACATTGGTCTGGTACAGATGACCGGCGTGCGTTGCCGCTCGGTGACGATCATGGCGGGCGTGTTTCTGATCACCCTGAGCCTGCTGCCCAAGGCGGCGTACCTGGTGGCCTCGATTCCACCGGCGGTATTGGGCGGCGCAGCCATCGCCATGTTCGGCATGGTTGCGGCAACTGGAATCAAAATCCTGCAGGAAGCCGATATCGCCGACCGCCGCAATCAGTTGCTGGTGGCCGTCAGTATCGGCATGGGCCTGATCCCGGTGGTGCGCCCCGAGTTCTTCGCCCACCTGCCACTGTGGATGGGACCCATCACCCACAGCGGCATCGCCATGGCCGCCGTCAGCGCGGTGTGCCTGAACCTGATGTTCAATGTACTGGGTGGCGCCGGACGCACGGCCATGAGCGGGCATGTGCATCAGCATTGAAGCTGACTGAGCCCCTGCTCGCGATGCAAACGATGCGGTAAATCTGAACGACCGCATTGATGCCATCGCGAGCAAGCTCGCGCCCACAGATTCACCAGCTTCTGAAACAACACAATAATAAAAAGGGAGTTACCCATGAACTGCAAACACTGGGGCGTCACGCTCGCGGGTGGGATTTTGGCTGCCGGTCAGGCAATGGCCGGAGATCTGTTTTTGTGGCAAACCAACAGCCTGACTTACCTCTACGGCAAAAATTTCGAGATCAACCCTTCTATCCAGCAAACCGTCACTTTCGAACATGCCGACAAGTGGAAGTACGGCGACAACTTTCTGTTTGTCGATCGCATTTTCTACAACGGCAAGGATGACCCCAACAAAGGCCCACACACCTACTATGGTGAGTTCAGCCCGCGCCTGTCGTTCGGAAAAATCTTCGACCAAAAACTTGAGTACGGCCCGATCAAGGACGTCCTGCTGGCCATGACCTACGAGTACGGCGAAGGCGACAGCGAGGCGTACTTGATCGGCCCGGGGTTTGATCTGGCGGTGCCGGGGTTTAACTACTTCACCCTGAACTTCTACCGTCGACATACCGAAGGCCCGCGCCCTGGAACAGGGGTCTGGCAGATCACTCCGTCGTTTTCCTACACAATCCCGATGGGACGCTCCAACCTGCTGATCGACGGTTACATGGACTGGGTGGTCGACAACGACCAGAACTCACGCGGCACTTACCACGCCAATCTGCACTTCAATCCGCAGATCAAATATGACCTGGGCAAAGCCCTGAATCTGGGTGAAAAACAGCTGTATGTCGGGATTGAATACAGTTATTGGAAGGACAAGTACGGCATCGACAGCAGCAGCCGTCTGGACACCAACCAGAACACCGCCAGCGCCCTGATCAAAGTCCACTTCTAAGTTAAATGTTTGTGCACCCACTGTTCATGCTCGCCTTGAGCGTTAACAGAGCGCTTGAGTGCAGACGCCTGAGCCAGTATTCTCCGCGCCCGCTCAAGCGCCAGTACTGTTTTAAAGCTGACTTCAGAGCCAGCTTTATACCTTTAAATCAAAGGTTTACTGACTGTTTTAAAGCACGGATCAAGGCGCCATCACAGAGCGCCACGTTCTGACTACTGCACAACTTTTTACTTTTTTGGAGCTAACCGAATGAAGCGCACACTTACCAGCCTGATGCTTGCGGGGAGCATGTTGGGCGGTCCTGCGGCAGTCGCCGGCGACCTGTTGCAATGGCAAACCAACAGCCTGACTTACTTGTACGGCAAGGACTTTCAAGTCAATCCAAAGATTCAGCAGACCGTCACCTTCGAGCATGCTGACAGTTGGAAGTACGGTGATAACTTCTTCTTCCTCGACCGCATTTTTTACAACGGCAAAGAAGACGGCAACGTTGGCCCGAACACCTATTACGGTGAATTCACCCCACGGTTGTCGTTCGGCAAGATTTTCGATCAGAAGTTTGAGTTTGGCCCGATCAAAGACGTGTTGCTGGCCATGACCTACGAGTTTGGCGAAGGCGACACCGAGGCCTACCTGATCGGCCCGGGTTTCGACCTGAACGTGCCGGGCTTTGACTACTTCCAGTTGAACTTCTACCAGCGCTTCCCGGAAGGTAATCGTGCAGGCAAAGGCGTATGGCAGATTACCCCGGTGTGGGCCTACACCCTGCCCCTGGGCAACTCCGATGTGCTGATCGACGGCTACATGGACTGGGTGGTCGACAATGACCAGAACGCCCGTGGCACCTACCATGCCAACCTGCACTTCAATCCGCAGATCAAATACGACCTGGGCAAGGCCTTGAGCTGGGGCGCCAAACAGTTGTATGTCGGCGTGGAATACGACTACTGGAAAAACAAGTACGGCATCGAAGACAGCGGTTCATTCAAGACCAACCAGGACACCGCGAGCCTGTTGGTCAAGTACCACTTCTGATGCACCGGCCTCAGCCGCGTTATCGCGCCTGAGGCACTTGCAGCAAACCCCGCAGCATCAGGTCCAGGCTGTCCAGCGCAGCCGCCAGACGCTGTGGCGGGTTGTCAGCCTCGGCAATCCAGAACGACGCATCCATCAAACCACCCTGAATCAGACGCGCCAGCGCCTCGGGATCGGTGCGTTGAATCACCTGGGTGTCCATCAAGCCTTGCAGCATTGACGCCATCGACAAGCAGCACACCGATTGGGTGTTCTGTACGTATTGCGAGCCCAGTACCGAGGGCGCATCACGCAACAGAATGCGCTGCACTTCAATTTCCAGGGCCATTTCCAGATACAACCGGCACTGATCCCGAAACCCTTGCCACTGGCTCTCGGCCTGCTCAAGAACCTGCGCCAACTGCGCGTCCAGTTCGGCATCGATCTGCTGGGCCACCGCCTGAAACAACCCCTTCTTGTCACCAAAGTGGTGATACAGCGCACCACGGGTCAAGCCCACCGAGGCCGTCAACTCGTCCATCGAAGTCTGGGCGTAACCCACCGAACCGAAGGCCAGCCGAGCAGCCTCAAGCAGCTTGCCACGGGTTTCTTCGATCATTTGCGACCGCGCTTTGGGCGCCATGCCTGCCACCTTTATTTTGAGATACACGACGTATGTTAATTGACATACGCCGCGTATGCGTATATTTCTACATACGCCGCGTATGTGGGCGCTGCCGCAGGCTGCGATAAGGGCCGAAGGACCTTCAACAACGAGGTCGCTTCGCAACCCATCGCAGCCTGCGGCAGCGGCTACAGACTGCGGTCCACCTTTTGTTGCGGAGCTTGTATGGCTAACCCTTATCGCGAGATTTTCAGCGCCCCCGGCACCAAGGCTTTCAGCGGCGCGGGCCTGATCGCACGGATGCCAATTTCCATGGTAGGCATCGGCATCATCACCATGCTGGCACAATTGCACGGCTCGTACTGGTTGGCAGGCGCCGTGGCCGCAACCTTTGCCCTGGCCATGGCCCTGCTGGCGCCGCAAATCTCGCGCTGGGTCGACCGCTACGGCCAGAGCCGCGTACTACCGGGCGTCACCGTCATTGGCGTCAGCGCATTGCTGGGCTTGCTGCTGTGCAGCCACTTCGGCGCGCCGGACTGGACGCTGTTTGTTTTTGCCGCACTGTCGGGCTGCATTCCCAGCATGCCAGCGATGGTGCGGGCACGCTGGACCGAGCTGTATCGCGGCTCCCCCAAATTGCACACCGCGTTCTCGTTCGAGTCTGTGCTCGATGAAGTGAGTTTTATCATCGGCCCGCCAATTTCCGTGGGCCTCAGCGTGGCGCTGTTTCCGCAGGCCGGGCCGCTGGTGGCAGCCATCCTGCTGGCAATCGGTGTCACCGCGTTTGTGCTGCAACGCAAAACCGAACCACCGGTACACCCGCGCAGCAACGAGCACGGCGGCAGCGTCTTGCAGCAGGGTGCCGTGCTTATTTTGCTGATGGCCCTGCTGGGCCTGGGGACGATTGTGGGCACTGTGGATGTGGTTAGCGTCGCCTTTGCCCAGCACCAGGGCCAACCCGCCGCTGCAAGCATCGTGCTCTCGGTATATGCCCTGGGATCGTGCGTGGCCGGGTTGGTGTTCGGTACGCTCAAATTGAACATGCCGCTGCCCAAGCTGTTTGTGCTGGGCGCACTGGCCACCGCGATCACGATGGTGCCGCTGATGTGGGTCGACAGCATCACCACACTGGCCGTCGGAATGCTGTTTGCCGGGCTGTTTTTCGCCCCGACCCTGATTACCGCTATGGGGTTGGTGGAAAATATCGTCCCGCCCGCCAAACTGACCGAAGGCCTGACCTGGATGATTACCGGCCTGGGCATGGGGGTTGCCCTCGGCGCAGTGGTCGGCGGCTGGGTAATCGACGCTTACGGCGCCCAGACCGGGTTTACCGTGTCACTGGCAGCCGGGGGCGGCATGTTGCTGTTCGCCGTGCTGGGTTATCGCCTGCTGCAAAACAGCACGTCGCCGCGCCCCCCGGCGGCATGACGGCTTAGCCTTTGACTGCGCGCCATACCTTGCTCACGCCTGTGACCACAGCCAACACCAGCGCCCCGGCGATGATGCCGCCCACGGCGTTGAGCAAGGTCGGCACAATGGCCGATACCACGCCCAGCCATTGCGCGCTGTTTTGCGCCACGCCTTCGACCCAGTGATGAAGCGCGGGCACGCCGTGGGTCAAGATCCCGCCGCCGACCATAAACATCGCAGCCGTGCCGATCACCGTCAGGCTTTTCATCATGTAAGGTGCGGCGCTCAACACGCCACGGCCAAAGCTGCGCTGAAAACGCGGCCATGCCCCGTCACCGGTCTTGCGGCTCAGGTACAGGCCGCCATCATCGAGCTTGACGATGCCACCCACCACGCCATACACGCCGATTGTCATCACAATGGCGATCCCCGACAACACCACCACTTGCTGTATCAACGGCGACTCGGACACGATCCCCAAGGTGATGGCAATGATTTCGGCGGACAGCACATTTTAACCACCACTAAGATGCACAGTACCTGATGGGCCTTGGCCCGCAAGGTAGATTGATGCTTGTGCATCAGCTTTTTTTGCACAATGCGAGCTCACCTGGCCAGATCGCCCCCACAATGAAGCGAATATGCAAGGCCAGATCTCCCGCCGCCACAGCGCAACGTGATTGTGAGCTCTTCCAAACCTTGGAGGTCGACGGAGGCCTGGAGTTATGGGGAAATCAAATTGCGGACGGCGTCTAAGTACAGCGCTCAAATGGAAAGACTACGAACACTGAAACCCGAATGCTGCCAGGAACCTTAGGGCTACCGGTGTATATCAGGCACAGATCACCCAAAAGTTAGGGCTGTCGTCCACGATGGTCAAATATCACTGGAAGCGGATTATCGCTGGGGAGACTGAGGACTCAACAAAGATGGGTACATCGAACGCTGATAATGAATGAAATACAGCATGCCTACCCATCCTATGCCTCATTAGCGCATTTTTATACTAGGAGCCTAGCCTGTACTCAGCTACTCACTGCTTGATGAGTAGGTGTGGAAAAGAGGGATTGTGAAGTTACTTTATAACTTTCAAACTCCTTAGGCGATTATTCTCATCCGTTATCAACCTGATACGGGTTTCATGCCGCTCGATCATGATTTTCAGATCATGAATGTCACGCTTCAGGTCGAGCGTGCGATGGAACCAATGCCCCGCCCTCACCCGGGCTCCCTGCAACTGGTTCTGTAGTTCCGTAATAAGCTCTTTATCACTCTTGATAAGAGCGGCAGTGCTCAGAGTCTCGGCGGCCCTCTGGCTCTTGATTCTTTCGAGCTCTGACAGCGGCCACCCGAGCCCACCCTCAAGTGTTTTGTTATCTTTAGCACGATTCATTATGGTATTGCGGTGAACTTTAGAAAGCTTAGCAAGACAAGCTTGCGTTGACGAGAGTTTGGGATCTTTCTCGATTTTCACTAAAGCAGAGGTTATTGCAATTGTTATCGCCTCAAAATCTTGGGAATTCTTAGCCTCGAATGCTAGTTTCTTCAATTTTGTTTTTTCCTAAAATTCGTAATTACCTTCTCAGCTTCTGCGATTGCTGTTTCAAACTGTTCTTTCCCATAGAAAAAACGAGGATCCTCCATCATCCTGACATTGTCAGCCTTAACCGCTTGCCATGCTGGAATATGCTCTTCGGTGATCACAGCATTTTTGCATTTGTTAGGATTACAACGTAGCTGACCAATGCATGGCACATCTTTAGCCCCTCCTGGGTCTGTTTTCCGTCCCGTACAATAACCTAGTCCGACGTTTACAAACACTGCGTTGGTTAACCTACCAAGTTCATCAATGATCTCCTCATTTGAATAGCCTGCACTCATCATACCTTCAAAATACACGTCCCTGCGCTCAGAAAAAACTGCGGCTCCGCCACCAGAAATCGGGGAACGAGGCGAAAAAATCTGAACGACTTTCTCCCGCTTGAACTCGGATATAAAGAACCCGGCCATTTGTGACTGAAGCAATGAAGCACTATTCCCATATGCCATAGTGACTTCACTGGGAAGACGCTGAACCTCATCATACATATGCTTCAATTGAAAGCTAATATATGGCATACCAAGATGAGCCTTGACCATTTGACGAGTTAGCGAATGTTTGAACTGATGAGAGTTAAATATCCATTCGTCAAACAGTCCGTCACGATTTACGATTTTAAAATATCGTTTCATAGCGACATGAAACCCTGAATACGAGTACCCTTTAAACCTCTTGGAATCATCGTTCGAAGGAGCCCCCACAATCAGATTATTTGGCGAAAAAAGATACTCACTTCCTTTTATCGGCGACATGGCCTCAAGAGCCTCAACCGCATCCAAAACTACATCTATAGCCACCCATGTGTCATCACTTATATCATGAGCCGACTTAGTCTTATATACACGACCACTCACGACAGGAATTCCATCTTTAATTTCTCGGCAGCCATACTTGAGACTGGCCAATTCTGAAAATCTGCCACCAACATACAGCCCAATTACACATTGGGATGCCATGTTGACCTCCTTCAAATAATCGGCGATGACCTTTACCTTAGTGCCCATGGATTCTAACTTATCTTCGATCCCTCGATCCCGAACTCCGCTTACATATGAAACCCTAAATTGCGTATACAACTCAAAAATATAACGAAAGTCAAATTTCGTAATATTTTTTGGAGGCGAATAGTCATAAACACTGTTATCAAGAACAGGTAAATTCATGCGCTTCAGAAAATCTTGAACTCTCGCAAGCGATGAATAACTAGCCTCAGAAAATTGCTGATCAGACAACCAGCGATAAGTTGTTTTTTTTGAACTTTCAACGCCTCCCGCCCCAGAGAAAGCAGCTTTTAGACGCAGGTTCGTTTTAGCATCAATCTGCATATCCCTTCCTATTAATTTCCCAGCAGCAGCGCTAAAAATCAACTTAAGAGACGCCTTCAAAGTTCTTTGAGCACCTGGATATTGAGCTAGGCACTTCTCGCAATCTTCGATAACAATATCTGCAAGCGAGATATCAAAATCGTAAAGATTTTCATCTTTCAACAACTGTTCCAAAAAACCACATGCAGCCCGTACTTTGGGGACTACAGTCTGCGGCTTAACATTCCTACTGCCGCCAAACCAGACCGGAACCTTAGTATAAAAAAGAAATATTGTCTGGAGTTCTTCTACTATCTTTGGACTGATTTTCCAGTTACCCCAATCCACGTTGAGACGGGTTTCATCAATCGACCGTGCGCGATCCAATACGTCTTGGGTAAAATCCCATACCGCGTCTCTCGCTTGAGATAGTGCCGAAATTTTCACAAATCCGGCTAACCGACTACAAGAGCCTTTTTTTACTAAATCAAAGAGCCATTCTAGTTCATTTTCTTTCATACTTACCCCTCACCAAAAAAGGATCCATGTAAACTTCCATACTCAAGGACTGCTGCTCTGCGCTATTCAACAGTTCCTGAGCAAAATCACTGTTATCGCCCAAAATCCCATCTAGAATACTGAGATTTTGCATGAGTACAGACCGATGAGTAGTGGCTCCGGCGCCGTTTTCAAGTGCATATTTATATCCACGCTGAATTGCAAAAAGCCTGGGTAGGTGTTCCTCTAAAATAACCACCTTTGAACAACGGAGGCACATATTGAAATAAGTACACGACTGCCCTTCGACCCAGCCGACCGCCTTTTTTATACGAGCCGGCGGGTTATACACGTCAAGACATAACGCTGTTGCAGTTGTAAAAATAATAGCAGGATCACTGCTGGTTTGCGTTGCAATAGGCTTAGGATTCGTAATTTGTTCTTCTCGGTTCTTCCGAATATCAGAAAGGCATTTATATATTTCTTTCCGAGCCTTGGGGGCAAAATTATGCTTATCAATATAACGCATGGTGGTGATAATATCGCCATGTCCAAGAATTGCCTGAATCACCGACACATCAACTCCTGCGCCAAGCAACCTAGATACCAACGATGGGCGTAACCGTGAGATATTTATGTCAAGTGGTTTCCCATGATCGTCAACAAGATTGTATTTATCTACCATGTAACGACACCAATCAGAAATCAACTTATTAGGCTGGAGAAGATTCCTCAGTTCGCCACTAGCAGGCCCATAATAAGGCTTATAGATGAAAAGATAGTCGTCCCCTCCAGCCACTTCAAGCCGTATGGTCTTGGTAATGTCCAGTATACGATCCCATATTTTTTCAACGTAGTTTGACTGCTTGTCCTCAAGAGGCATTACATCTTTCCTATCTACGTCACTTTGACCCAAAGTGTTTACTAGTAGAGGTATATGAAGATCAGTATCGCCTTGCCCTCTGTTCTTCCAATAGTAAATACACGGTTTACCGGTTAGGGGATGATTTCTAATATAGTCTGTAGTCTTGAGGGATTGAGCAGGAGTTGAGTTCAAACCTGTCCATGTAACAAGCTTGAACAAGAACGGCATAATCACGAAACCATCCAGCCCCAGAGGCACTCCCCATCGCTGAAATAAATTTCTTGTACCGCCATGCTTCAGCGCCGCAAAATAAAATTTTTTCTGAGCGAAACTCATTGTTTTAGAATTAACAAAAGGCATGCAATCGAGTTTATTTTCAAACCACCACCGCATATTATTTTCATCATCACTCCAACCAGGAACGAAACCGTGACCATTAAACTCAGGCGGCACACCTAATCCAGTCGGCTTGTACCCCGGCATCAGTTTGCTTTCGACATACGCAATTTCTTGATCAAGCGCATTATCAAAATTTCTGAACTCGTTCTCGGAGAACGAATTCCGAGCGTTGGTTTCCCTTGAAGTTGGATCAAGAATAATATCTAGAAAGCTTAGATAGCCGTAAAATGAGTTTACAACCGCATACGAAAGCACGCCTCGCACAGCCGACAAGACTGAAGCCCGGTATGATGATGAGTAGGGTTGATAATCCATGTGATTTTTGAGGTGCACCAAAAAATACTGATCAAACTCATGCCCAACTCTGATAATCTTCTTCGCAAACCTTGGATCTGAGGCAATAAAATCCAACACCAGTCTTTTCGCACCTTTATAGGTAAGTATGGTGCTCTGATTGGTGTACCTAGCAATACTTGCGTCAAAAACTGCGGCAACCTCCGCTAAAGGATTTTCACATGAAGCCTTCGGTAGATCGTGACTAAAAATAGAATAAGACATTGTTCATTTTTTCTCTTTACTGCGTGATAGATAAGTCAAATCGTAAACTTTCTTTGCCTCGATAAATCTTGGCTTCACGTACCTTAAACCTAACTCATTGACAAACAAATGCGGTGACACGCCTGCGTATATATTGGTCGTCGAGAGCCTTTCATGGCCAAACTGCTCCTTGATAAGTATCAACTTCTGAACATGATCATCCCCAAGTTCCCCGGTAAGGAATGTAAGCGCCGTACCATGTCTTAAGCGATGCGGGCTTATCTCCCTCAATTTAAAACCAACTCTCTTCGCAGCATCTGCTATACACTTTTGTAGCCCTTTAACGGTTAATGGCTTACCAAATGTATTTAAAAAAGCCGGCTTATTTTTACTGTAGAAAGAAAACCTATATTGCGGAGAACTATGATACTTTTTGATCCTAGAATACATCGCTCGAGTAATTATTACCGTACGCTCTTTTATCTCACCCGCCGGCCCCTTACTACCTTGCACAGTAAGTGGCAAGTAGGCTAAATCTGAAGGTACATTTTCTAGTTCGTCAATGTCATCTTTGGTAATTCTAATTAGTTCAGAAACACGCAGCCCCATGTCATACAAGGCATGCACTGCACAGCGCTGAGACTCCCAATACATGCCTTTCAGGAGCTTGCAAAGCTGATCCTGCGTAACATACCTAGGACGTTTTCTCTTTGGCTTTGGGGTGTCAAGCTTTTTGTTCTCAAAGCCACTACTCTTTCTTGCATACCCGCTTTCAGAAGAAGCCAACCACGCGAAAAGCCCACTTATTATTGTTTCACGCAATCTAATATAGGTGCGCTCATAGCCCTGACCAACAAGCTGAACAAGGTAAGTACTTATAACAGAACGAGAAATTCCACATAAAATATCATCAACACTGCGACCAGAATATATCTCTAAACCTTCAAGATACTCACAGAAAATTTTAATATGATCAGCATACAACAAAATAACAGCAAGAGGATGCTTATTAGTTTCTGCCTTAGACTTCAAGTAATGACTTGGCAGCTCCGAAATATCACCATTACGCGAAAACAACACCGGGCAAACCTTCAACTTATTACTTGTTCGTACATTCACCAAGTTCATGTCGAGAACGATAAAGAAATACCATGCTCAAAGCAACAACCAACCTCATTTTTAGTTAGAATATTTCGCACCGAAAATCAACAACAGGTATAACTAGCAATTTTAATACATTGTTTAATAACAACACCCATATAATGACACTTCAGCATTACTCATATATTGACCGTCTGAAACATTGATCAGTTATTGACAGCTTTGCGCAGTTTGAGCGCACTTGAGCACTCACTCCATGAACACTTGGACAGCGAGCCCCCGAGTACTTGGACAAAAATCGCCTACTGACCCATCCCTCGCTCAAGCAGGCAGCAACGCAGGAGTATTCACTACCAGCGACTTTTTTTATCGGAGCGAAAAGCACGTCGTGGGGAGGGTTATTCGTGCGTTAAAGCCGAGAGGTATTATGCTTAAAGTGCGACGCCCGCCTGTCCGTACGAAAAAATTTTACCAGCAGGCTCATCAGCAGCGACAGTGCCGGCAATTACTTGCTTCGTTTCAACGCTTGCGGGCTGACCTAGCCGACATCGTTATCAGACGCTGAACTCGAACGGTGCCTTTTCCACCGCCATCGACTGTGCCCAACGATTAGCGCCCGATGCCCGATTGGGTAGGGCTCACGCCGAGTTGAGCGCCCTGGCGTGACTTTGACTTTGTTCTGGCAGGAATATCGACTAACCCACCCACAAGGTTTCCAATGAAGCGGGTTCTGCGAGCACTTCCTTCTCTGGGCGCCAAGATCGATGTGGTCATGAATCAGGAGCACCGAACCGGGGTAAAGCTGTTCGTCGATTGCGTCGACCAAACCGTACCGTTCATCGACCGGTGAGCAGGCGAGATCCGGTAAGCTCAAATCTTCGTTGCAGTCCTGGGTGCCCCCAGCTACACCTTCGCCGAGGCCACCTTGTCGCAAAAATTGCCTGACTAGCAGGGCTCGTACGCCCGTTGCTTCGCTTTTTCGGCAGAACAGCGCAGCTTCTAGTGTCAGACAACCTGCACAGCCGCTTCACCAAGACGCATCGCTACGAGCTGGATACCAACCTCAGTTACCGATATCTGGCCGAGCAGATTGAAGTATGCCTACATCCTCGAACGCAGAATCTATCCGAAGCACGGTTTCCGTGCCTGCTTGGGTATCCTGTGCCTGAGCAAACAGCACGGTGAAGAGCGGCTGCCGCTGCCCCAGCACAACCAGCCATAACTGCCCGAAGATCACATTAATCTGCGCGGCCCTAGCTACTACCAATGACTCAAAAAGGAGTAGATAGATGCTGTCCAACGCGACACTCGAAAAGCTGCAACCCCTGCGCCTGCACGTCATGGACTGCCGCACCAAATTGAATGACTATCTAACCCCAAAGACCCTGAAAGCTCGGCCCATCCGAAATCGGCGGCTGACTGGGCCTTCCGATCTGGATCGTGACAGGTATAGGAAAATCAACGCCAACCATGGCAACTTCACCTTGTTTGAGGTTCGGTAGAAAGGCGGCCGCCCATCTATCAAGCTCCCCACACGCGCGCTCCACGACCTCCCGGTCTCGATCATTCGTCAACCGGTGAACGAGTAGCGTCCCCATCTGGCTCAGCACCCCTTCAGTAATATCTCTGGGCCGCTGCGTGGCCAAGCATATGTTCAAGCCGTATTTTCGCCCTTCTTTAGCAATTAGCTCGAAAGCATCGAGATTCTGGACATCGTCCTCATTGCCAAGAGTCTTGCCAAGAAAGTTGTGGGCTTCGTCGAGAATGACGATCAAGGGCTTGAATCTAAAAGTCTCAGCCCTGGCTCGCTGTAGCAGCAAGCGCCCGATGGCATTGGCGATCACTTCCCTAGTATTGAACTCATAGCCAATGGAGCTCAGGCAAATTCGGAGCAAGCGCTTATCTCCAGCGAAGAACGCGTCGAACTTTTCGACCACGCTTGGCAGCGCATATCCATCGAACGAGATCTTTTGATCATCGAAACGGTGGACACTTGGAGACAAACCCGTACTGCCCCCGAATACTTCAGCCCACCTGAGCTACCCAGGAAAACCATGACTTCCTTTTTTCAACGCTACGCCGACGTCGGAACATCAGACATGCACATCCAGATACCACAGCGGTTTCTGCCAACTACCGTCAGTCATTATCCACTCGATGTCTTAGTGGGCCACTGGGAAGAGTATCTGGTAGACCCCGCCTCCGCTCATGAGCACTTTCCGTGGGCTGCCCGATTCGTTATGAGCATGCCCGTCCCAACTTGGGCCCGTGGGCTGGAGTGGAACCTGGGTCAGAAGCCTCGTTTCATCTCTGCAGTGTGGTCAGGCGGGGATCTGGGGAGTTACCTCTCGAATGACTGGTACGAGTCGCTAAGCGATGGCAGGGCATTGGCCGAAAACAGTGAAATTTTGATTGATGGCCAGCAACGTCTGCATAGCCTGGAGGAGTATCTCCTCGACCGGCTGGCGGCTCCTGATGCACAAGGGCAGCCAAGAATTTGGTCTGAACTCGGCAATGGCGAGCGGAGGCGGTTTTTGTCGACGATCTTCACCCATGCGAGGGTGTCATCTGGCGACGAGGTGGCATTGCGAAGGACATACGATCTTGGCTCGGTCATTCGATCAACGAGCTGTTCGGTAACCGCACTAATTAGGCTTGTGCATCGCCGGATTCTGCACAACACGGGCTCATTCCATCCTGAACGAACCAAGAGCCGAGCAGGAGGAGATCCCCCTCCAGCGTCAGCGCATCCAGTGGATTTTCAATAAATTGGCGGACATGCTATAAAACGGCCTGAGGCATTAATCTTTCTTGGCTGCTTCCGCAACCCGCGAAATCGCGCCCATCGCAACTGCGGCGATCATTCCAGATAGAGCCCCAACCACACCATATGCTCCCATCTTAGCGACAGCCCCCCATCCTCCAAGCGTGCTCACGATAGTTTCAATAAACTGCTCGACTGGATGAATACCCTCTGCCACAAAAGTGCCGCCAACTAGGAACATCGCGATAGTTCCAATCCACGACAGTGCCTTCATGAGAACTGGGGCTGACGCTACCAACATGCTACCAATTTTTCTCAAAACCGCCCCGATGCTGCCTTTAGACTTAGACTTGAGTAAAGCGAGACCAGCATCATCCAGCCTTACAATTCCTGCAACCAGACCATAAACACCAACAGTCATAGCCACTGAAATAATAATTAGCGTGACTATCTGCTGAAGCAAAGGGGCAGACGATACAACATTCAAAGTTATAATCGTAATTTCCGCGCTCAATATAAAATCCGTCCGGATTGCCCCCTTAATTTTACGCCTTTCGTAAGCAGCCAATTCCTCCTTAGTTTTAGGAGCGGACTTAGTATCGCTAGTATCGAGCTCATGACTGCCTCGAAACAGCTTCTCCTTGATGGCTTCGAATCCCTCGTAGCACAGGTAGATACCTCCTGCCATTAGCAGCCACTTTACTGACCAAGGCAAAAAAGCACTAAGTAACAGCGCACATGGCACTAAAATCGCTTTATTAACGAGTGATCCTTTGAACACTGCCCAGACCACAGGGAGTTCACGATCTGCTTTCATGCCGGTTACTTGCTCAGCATTTACGGCCAAATCGTCACTCAGGACGCTGGCCGATTTTTTTGCAGCGACCTTACTCATTAAAGAGATGTCATCTAACAAGGCCGCAATATCATCCAACAACGCAAAAAAACTGCTGCCAGCCATTTCATTTCACCCTTAGTAGATTCTTACAATTTAATTATCCTGAAGCACCTGAATCCTCAGACTTGCTTGCAGGAAAAGCCCGATGGCCCACAAGGACGCAAGGCCGACTCAACCAGCCCAAGCGAACAGGCAGCTTCACTATGGCTGTAGCCTTAGCACTAGGCATGCGGCCACTCGCTTGAACTCAGAGGTAAAGACACGGCGTTGTTTGGTCATCTGACACCTCGATATGGCGAGCATTCTCGCCTAAATGGGTGTCCGGTTTCATTAGACCACTACACATCATCCCGCCCTCGAATCCATTCATGATCAAACACCTCAAGGGTGCTAATCACATCCTTCGACTCTATCAACAATTCTTCGTGCTCACTGACTGCCAGGGCAAGCATCTGAATGGCCGACCTAGCGACGCGAAGCGCCTCCGTGACCGTTGCAGCGAATCGATCAAAGTCGTGATGTTCGACTTCGGCAGCCTTTCTGCACTGGGTAATATCGCCTAAATCATGCAAGACCACGAAGCGATGCGTGCCGACATTACGGAGGTTTTTCAAGGGGCGCAGAATGCCACCTCGGGCCTCATAGTCATCTGCCAGTTCAACCAAGCCGTAAAGGGCGCGCACACCACTACGAACAATGGATTCGACCTCGGAAGTCAATGGGCTCTGACCTTCTTTTTTTGTCCGTAGGCGCCAGATCTTTCCAAAGAAAATCTCATGCGGTTTCAGACCGAGCTCGAAGTAGTGATTCGCTGCAGCAGCGACTTTATCTAGGAGGTCTATGGCGGTGCGGTGAGCAAGTATCAGTGCAGACGTGGCTGGGCCATATACGGCGTAATCCAAGGTGTCATCGAAGCACCCCGAAGAAGGCCACCCTGCTTCATCCCGAGAACGCCAAGCGAGGTCGCGAGCAAGTATGAAGTCACCCTTCATCTGGTTGAACATCGCAAATATCGGCGGTGGCGTTGCCCCTTTTCCAGTCTCTCGCTCCAGAATGCCCGGCAATCGTAACCAATCAAGCTTGCCCATTTCGGGATCTACAAGCTCAACGGTCGGGCCGAGAGTCAGCCGCTCCTCCTCAACCCAGGAAACGAAAGGGTCGTTATGCGGCGCCCTCGGCGGCGGCTCTTGGAAACGATTGAGGAAGCTAAGCATTCCATCTGCTGCCTGTAGCCCAGCGTACTCAATGATTCGATCTCGGTTATCCCGTGCCACCTTGGCATGTGCTGCGGCTTCTAGTATCGCCAGATCCGAACAAAGGCCCATTTGGTAGCAGTAAATCAGGTACCTAGCTGCTCCGTGAGCAGCAACGCCGTTTTTTTGATCTAGGGCTAAGGCAGCAAGTCGTGCATCGTGAGACTCGCTCAAGCGCTGGCTGTCTGCGAACTGATTGGCGAGATTCGTCCAGCTCTGAGTTCGCGCGGACGCGCCCGCTTCAGCATCTTGAGCCACACTCCAAAAGCATGCCCTAGCCTCCGAGCGGAGATGCTTGGTGCTTTCCTTATGAACCAACCACTCGGCCCCATCGGGTGAATAGCCAATTGAACTGACTATCGCAGTGCCTAGGTTGAAGACGGTATCCGGTGTGGGGTAATGGCTATGG
The DNA here is from genome assembly GCF_025426255.1 of Pseudomonas fragi. Classification (GTDB taxonomy): domain Bacteria; phylum Pseudomonadota; class Gammaproteobacteria; order Pseudomonadales; family Pseudomonadaceae; genus Aquipseudomonas; species Aquipseudomonas kulmbachensis. The sequence goes on from NZ_CP104861.1 coordinate 3,407,314, forward strand.
AGTTCACGGTAGAGAGTGAGTCCATCATTGATCGCATCCTGCTGCTGGCATTGCACTCCAGCATTGACCAACGTAGCCGCGCGCAACTGCATCATGTTGAGGCGATTCGCCCCTTCAAGACTCAACGCTCTGGCTTGCCTCAATGCTTCACCAGGATTAGTGTCTGTCAGGTGATCCAAGTGAGCTGCCAACTCGCCAAAACTGCAAGAGTCGTCCATCACAGTTCGTTCCCCCACCACTGAGTCGCCTATAGGTATACGTCCCATAAAAAGGCGCTGTCTGAATGATCGCACCCTGGAGCCGGAGCTTCACGGATAATCAATTAACTACTAACAGTGAGCCAGACCTCAGGACACGTGGTCTTAAGCGATAAGCTGCTCAAAGGTCTTCCACGCACGCTGTCGAAGATAAGACACCGTAGTGATGTGTGATTTGATGTGATCGGAGTAGCGGCCCTTGCTTTGGTTAGCCTGGTACATACACTAGGTAAGCATCAGTACGCCCCTCAATGTTCTGCCTTGCAAAACTTAAAAGGTACTGACTCATCGTGCCACCTCCCGAGTGCACATCAGCGTAACCGGACTGGCATCAAGAAGCCATTACCAGGCGCTCTGGAAGGGCCGGAGCTAGGAACACCTTGAGTAGCTTCGTACGAGACAGGTTTGCGCCCAACCTGCCTCTCAATCCCAGATACATAGATATTGATCCCATACTCTGATCCCAAGCCCGGTTTAGAGGGCTGTATACTCCTGAAAAAATTGCTCCGAGAAACGCCTTTTTACGCCATCAGCGCCCTTTTTGATTATGCCGAGGTAGCACCATGCCAGTTGACGGGCCTTTGCCTGGGACGGGTGATCAGCACGACATCAATGCCGATGCAACACGTTGCCTGATGGCTCGTCATCCCAAGGATTGGCGATTGCAAAGCCTGGAAGGGACAGACGACTATGGCTATGACTTCCAAGTGCAGACCACGCCGAATCAACGCGCGACAGATATTTTCCGTATCCAACTTAAAGGCACCCGCTCTCCGAGCCTGACGGCGGATGGCGAATACATTTCGGTCACTCTGAAAGCCACCACTGTCCGCTATTACGCCCGAGCCGTTGAACCGGTGCTCTTGGTGATCTGCGACCTTTCGGTAAACGAAGATCCTGTTGACTGCCCCCTTTACTATGCCTGGCTCAGGGATGAGCTGATCCGCATCACCGTCGATGATCTGTCTGCTGAACGGAAATACGTCACCCTTCGCGCGCCAACAACGAACATTCTGAAGAGGACTACAGATCTCTCAGAGGGCATTCGCCACCAGAACGAACTGTCTCGCGTGGGGCACATACTGAGCCAGCGCGCCGAGCAAACCCACCCAGGGATGCAAGCAGATGACCGCTTAACCTTGGTTCAGGGGGTGGTAGAAGGCGTGGCTGCAAGAGGGTCTGCACTGATGAACGCCTTGGCAGGCTCAACAGAAGACTACTGGGTCAACCCAGCTCGGGACACGCTTGCCTGGAATCTGACTCAGGCCAAAGCGGATCTCCGGGTAACTGCGCTGGATCGAGCAAAGATACAGCTCGACGATGCAGAGCCCAAGCTAAAAGAATCGACCACCCTTGAGCGCGCAGAATATTGGCGTCTACGTGGCAACTGGCAGGTTCAAACAGGGGATAACCAAGCGGCAGCCTCTTCATACCAGAACGCGTATGAGGCAACGCCTTTGCCCAAGTACAGAGCCGCTTTGGTGGAAACAGAGATCCGCATCAGATTCGAACACGATAGCGACTCGCTTGATGAGCTGCATGATCTACTGGAGGGTGAAGACCCAATAGTCATCGCTGTTCGTTCCCGGCTCCATGCTGTGCAAGGGCATTACGAGCTGGCAATTGAGCTGGCTGATTTGCTTCCAGAACCTCAACGGTCTTTCGCCAGAGCGTTTGCACATTGGTTGTCTGAGGAGACTGCAAATGCTCTGGCGGACTGCGAAGCGGGCCTTGCATCCTGCGAGGCGTCCGATGACATACGTGAACTGTTGCTTTTGCTTAGGGCCCGATCCAAATTTTCCCTCGCGTTGGCCACCGCCAGTACGCAGCGACGTGAATTTATCCCACCAGCAGGTCTTCCGGGTGTAGACCTTCAAAAGCTTGAGGAGGCTTGGGCTGCGATTAACGACGCTGTGTTGTCCATAAAGGCATCAGGCTGGGATTCTAATATAGAGCAGCTCGTCGACATTTGGGGCGCCACAGCGTCGGCACTCGGCAAGGCAGAGTCGATACTTGCAGACCTGAAGGATGCTGCGCAGAAACGCCCGGACTTACCTCATATCCATGAGGTCTTACGGGGCATTGCAGGTCAGTTATCGGACTTCACCCTAGCGTTGTCGGCAAATGATCAGTTACCCGATTCACCGGACAAGCATCTCTGGAACACGCTCCTGCTATATGAAACCCGGAAGTTCCGGGCATGCTACCAAAGCTTCAGCGTATACATCGGTAGCGTGGATCGCAGCCATCCCCTATTTGGGTCGGCTGTCACAGCAGCCTCTATTTCTGCCCACAAATCCGTTCAACCTAGCCTCGTGAAACAGTGGATGGGTCTGCTCGAGTCGGATCCTGATTTAGCTCCCCAAGCCGCCCTCGCACATTTTTATCTCCAGCTGGAGATCAGCAGGTTGGCCAAAGATGAGGCTTTGAGGTCGCTGCAGGCCAGGTATGAGGAACTAGATCGGCCCGTGAGCATTGCGCTCACGCTCCTCCACGAGCTTGATCCTACCGATTCAGAAAGTGCGATGCAGTGTGTTCGACTCTCCGAAAGGATAACAGAGCACTACGTGCTCTCGCCCGCGATGGCTGCGCGCCTCGGGATGGCGTTGGTGACCTTGAAAGATTGGCAGGGCCTTGTAGAACTGTGTCAAAGCAATAAAGTCCGCGTTGAGCCGGGTGATCGAATGGGGGCCTTTGAGGCATTGGCACTTGATCATCTAGGAGAAACGGAAAAAGCCCGGGATCGGTTGTTGAAAATTGTAGCTACAGGATCCGACGACCCACTGGCTCTGAACACCTATGCCACGATCGCCACTCGCTGCGGCTACGTCGATGACGCCGTAGAGGCGGCGGAAAGGGCTCTCGAAACTGCGAAGTCCAAAGGGGAACAGTTGGAGTTCGTAAAGTTACTGTTCTTTCTCATTCAGTTTTCCGACCCAACGAGCGACAGGCTATTGGAGCTGGCTCTGCGAGCAGGCGAACTAGTGGATCAGAGCGTAGAGAGCCAGGAAAGCACCTATTTGATGATGCATCTGAGCGGCAACATGGGTGGACGCAGTGAAATCGACCTTGCCAGGGATAGAGAGCAATTCCGAATACGCGCTGATGCATTTTTCAGAAATTTCCCGAATTCCCGGATGCTCTGGAAAGGCGAAGTTCGAGAGGGCGCCTCTGGCAGGGAGTTGGTTGAAAGTCTGAAAGCATTGACTGGACTAACGCCCGACAGAGAAGCGTTCCAGAAACGGCTGGAGCGCTCCCTACGGCAGGGATCAAACACCATCCCTTTCTCATGGCGCCCGCGACTGGTGCTGTCCTGCATTTGCGATATCGTGCATCTGTGGGAAATTGCCAAGGTATCCAGCCGGGATGATCGGCAATATCACCTGGCGATGATCAACGATATTGGTTGGCAACCAACCGGGGCCGATGCCCTGCGCAAGCGAGTGCCCTTGCTGGATTGGACAGCGCTGCTAGTCCTCAATGATTTGGGGCTCATTGACGCCGTCATCATTTTCTTCGGTCAAATTGCAGTGGCCAGAGCCACGATGGAGGAGCTTGCCGAGTTCACAAATCCTTTATTCGGAAGCCCAATGCGAAGCAAATGCTTGGGCCTACAGAACGCCTTGAAACCTCATCTCGCTTCTATCCTCCAACCCTCCTCTCCAGAGGAAGCAAACGAAGCATCGTCCTCAAAAGTCATTGGGCGAAGCAACAGCGAAATGGTGGAGATATGCGCTAAAGAGCCAGAACGGTACAGGCTCTATTCTGATGACGAAGCGCTGCGCACTTTTTGTGCCGCAGGTTCCGAGGTCGATGGCTTCTGCACGCTTGACGTCCTGGCCGCCCTGACAGAGGTTGGGCAGCTCTCACCACTTGAAAAAGCAGGCAAAGTTGCCCAGCTGTGCGAATGGCGGGTCGGGGTAATCGTACAGCTATCCGAAATTGTGCAGTTACTCCCTCCGGCTGTCTTTACTGCACAAACCGTACGTCAAGGCGTAGAAATCTTTGACGCAGAACCTAGGTTCATCTCAGTGATCTCGGCGCTCTGGGATTTCCGTGCGCCCTTTGAGAAAGCGCTGAGGCATGCAGCATCGGTGCTACGCGCACTGGTGGCGCAGGCTCTGCTTCCTGAGATTGGGTTAGCTGCGCTCATGCGACACTGGCATGTCAAAGCAGCTATGAAGAATGATGCCCCTGATCAGGCCCTTGAGACCATAGTCCTTTTGGTCATCACCGCCTCACTCATGGGTCATTTGCCGAAGGCTTGCGCCAAACGACTCTGGGCGGTTTACAGGTTGTTGGTCGAGTCTCACCATGGTGACCAAATGGACGAACGTCTTGAGAGGGTTGCTATCCAGTTGCTAGGTTCGAATTGTGCTCAGTTGGAATCCGTAGCGGCTGGCGAAGGGTTGCGAATCTTTACCGAGCTCAATGAGAGTCTAACGAGGGGCACGATTGACCAGTCCGATTTCGCCAACGCTTACACCAGAGCACGAATAGCGGCACAAAGCCCCAAATTCGGACGATGAGTACGAGGCCGCAAACGCTGTACGATGGGGTCAAGCACCAAAGGTTAGCGTTAAAATTGACATCGTCAGAACATAGAACTTACTAAGCCTGAACGAAAGGTGCAGCTACCACCAAGGTTATCCATTACCGCTGAGGCAGGGAGCGATGGTGCTTGCACACCGACTCCCAACGACCAAAGCGGAAACGTTCGTATTGTCGTACAGGTACGACTTTGGCATGACTAGTCATGACGATATCTCCATTTTTTCTCAGCGTTGCCGCTGATAGCCTTTGCGCCCCATGCGCAAAGCTATGCGGGCTGGGAGGTCAGGCAGGATGGAAATGGAAATCCGTTGGTGGTAGCTGCGTGGCGATACTAACAGGCTAGGTAGCAGCAGGAAAGCAGATAAGTAGCGTTTAGCCATTAGAGCGCTAGGCTTGTTTATGAGTGAGGAGTCATCATGCTCCCCCTCACCGATGCTTACGGCTGAAAGTCTCATCTGAGGAGCTCCGTCTCAGGGGCTCAGACCCTGAGTCCGGTTCAATCATCTCCAGCATCACCCTCTTTTGCTTCGGCCTCTCCCATCATCATGCTGTAGTGTTCGGGATACCCGGACTCAACGAAAACAGCCTTGAATTTTTCAATGAGCTTGTTGGGCTCCCATCCGCCAAAGTCGGTGATATTGATCGCAGTGCCGTGTGATTCCCGGTTGATGTAGCGATAGAGGGCCTTGAACTCACCGCTGTCTTTCTTTTCTAGGGATTCCAGAGCCTTGAGCAAATCGTCTCTTTTGTGAATGAAGCCAAAATAGTGCTCAAGCACGTTTCGCATCATGTTGGGTAGCACGGTGGCATGCACCTTTGCTTGGCTTGCGTCCTTGATCACTTGCCAGTACGTTTCGTAGTCGTTCTTAATTTCACTGGGGCCTAGTGCTGTGATGTCGCTGAATCCGCCCTTCACAACTCGGAAACATCTGTATTTGTTGACGATATTCCGCGGTGCATTTTTGAGGAGCTCGTGAAAGAAAAACAGGTTATGGGTCATCACCAAAACCTTTTTGAAGTTAGCCTCAGGTCGCAGAATTCGGTGATAGATATGAGCGGCAACCTCATAGACGTAGTTGTGCGACAGGCTGGAGATCGGGTCGTCGATGACGACGACGCGACTACCCAAGACCACTGGTGAGTCAGCCTCGACACTGCCAATACATAGTTCCAGGAAATAGAGGAAGGTCACCAAGGTTTTCTCCCCCTCACTCAGTGACTGAAAGACATCCCCTGTGCCGCGAGGACGGACGAGCCGATAGCTGGTTTGATCGCTTGCCTCCTTTTCGATGGAAAAACCGCTGAGACCTATACTGGCTAACGAATCGTTTATGTTCTTTACCGACTCTTCAATATTAGTAATTTGCGATCGATGCACTGAGATGGATGCATGAATCCCCCTCGAATCGTCATCCAGAAGGATCAGGCTCTCGTCACACGCCTTAAGTTTCACATCTAGTTCAAGAGCAGCGTGTTTGTGTGCCTGCATAATGGGATCCGCCTGTTTGCGCAGGAGTAGCCACAACTCCAGATTGATCGCCTTGAGCAGCTGATCCTTCTTAACGATCCTGTCGTTGTACTCCTCAATCTTGAGCCGCTGTGCTTCGATGGCAACGTTGAGTCTGTCGATAATGTCAGCGGTTGGTTTGAGAGTAATGACCTTCGAGACAGAAACTTTCTTTTCGCTAATTTTTGAGGTGTTATCGGCAAAGGCTTTGACCAAGTCAGCCACGGCCTTCACAAATGCGGGATTTTCCTGGATCGGCGAGCTTTTGTAGGGTTCACTATCCAGGGTTGTCAGCAGTGAACGGGCAGCCTGATCATAGCCTTCCTTAAGCTTCAGCAGCGTCTCGATCTTATCGTCGTAACTTTTATCGAAGAGACGTTTTACGTTAGACTGGAAGTCGTGAGGCAGCACTTGCTGACAGAGTGGGCATTGACCTTCAGATTCGGCGACAAAGGGCATCGCGCTCTTGACCCAGTCCGAGCTTCCAAGCTTCTCGATCAACCCTGCCAGATACGAGTCTCCTGAAGGCGTAATGACTTCGCTAAAAATAGTATGGCCTTCAGTGGCGGACGCCTTGAATACGATAAGTGCCAGATCAGCTAAAAGCTCACCATCAGAAGATTGTAGGGCCTCCGCAGCTTCGGCCAGCTCCACCGCTGCGCGCGTCGCAACCGTGGGGAGAGTCATGGTTTCCAAGCTGTTTTTGAACTTCACCTTGTTAGTGTGAAATCCGTCGAAGCAGTAGTGCAGGCTGTCTTGCTGGAGGTCTTTTTTTATTTCCCAGATAAGCTCCTTGTACCGGTCATCCTCCTTGGTCAATAGGTCGGCAAATTCTTGTCGATTATTAGCGACATCTAGGCGTTGTAATCGCACCTCCTCCAAGCGCTGCTCATCATTACAGATCGCCGCTTCAGCTTCGATATTGCCCTGATTAAGCGTGAAGATCCCAGGCTGGGTTTCTTGGTGGAAGTTTTTCTCCACGAACGCCTGGTTATAGACAAACAGTTGATCCTGACTGATCGCCGGCACGACCTGACACTGCTTGTAATCCTTGTGTGCGAGGTCTTGCAGGTAGTTGGCGATAGTGGATTTACCGCTGCCGTTCAGCCCATAGATGAGGTTGACGCGCGTCAACGGCCCAAGCGTGACGGACGCATCTGAGGAGTAGCTGGTAACACCTTTAAGTGAAACATGTTCGATCACGAGAGTCATCCATGGGAGGGTGAATATCAAATTGCCACCAACCTACCACTCTGTCGAAGGTGTTGCCCATAATGCCCCCAAAAATAGACACTCTTCGTATTCTCTGCGTAAAGCACTCGCGACGTGACACTTTGGCCCGAGCCCCTACCTCCCATCGCCGACGGCTTCATCCCCAACAAAGACCAAGGAGAAGATGAAAAAACCTCCATTCGCCTTAAAAGGGTTTATTTCCTTATAGAGGCGTTCACCTATGGGTACCGCAAAATCCATGACAATTTGCGCGATGTCGGTGAGAGTTGTGGTCAGCATCGTGTGGTGAGGTTGATGCAACTTGAAGGTCTGCGCACTCAGACAAGGCATCGACGTAGACCTGGAAAGTACGGCGGTATGCCAACGGTTGCCTCTCCCAATTTACTGAAGCGCCAGTTCGTTGTCGTGAAACCCAACAAGGTTTGGGTCACCGACATCACCTACATTCGTACGTATGAATGTAGGCTGGTCGATGAAGTCGCAGATGACCAGTGATTTAGTCACTGATGCGTTATTGATGGCGGTTTGGAGGCGTTAACCGAAGCAATAGGTGATGGTTCATCCCGACCAAGGCAGCCAGTACAGCAGCTCCGATTAGCGCAGCCTATTGAAGGCAAACAATTTGGTTGCCTGCATGAGTCTCCGAGGCAACTGTCATGACAACGCCGTAGCCGAGAGCTTTTTCCAGCTTCTAAAGCGGGAACGGATCAAGCGAAAAATCTACACCACGCGGGAAGATGCTCGGAGTGATGTGTTCGATTACATCGAGATGTTCTACAACGTAAAACGCCGCCATGGTTTCAACAATCAGCTGTCACCGGTAGAGTTTGAAAAACGTTACGCAATGAGCTTGCAAGGTGTCTAGAGAATCCGGGGCGATTCATATCAACGCCTTCAGAGCATCGCTATATGCACCTTTAGATGTACCTTTGAGAGATCACTTTAGGACATCAATGCCATGATCATTGAAGCAAAGCTCCTTTACCTCCAAGCCATCAAAAACCTTCTCGCGCCACACCGTTACCTCTATTGCGTAGATCTCGAGGCAACCTGTGATGAGGTAGAGGATTCGGAACAACTGAGGCCGCTAGCAGTCCCCCCTGATCAAATGGAAACGATCGAAATTGGCCTGGTGGTGATCGATTTGGAAACGTTTGAGGTCGTCGATGAGTTCCAGCGCTTCGTTCGACCTCAGATCAATCCTATCCTGACCGCTTTCTGTAAAAAACTTACGTCAATTCGTCAAGAGGATGTGGATAGCGCACGAACCTATGTGGAGGTTGGCCAGGAGCTAGGAGCGCTTATTGCGCGATATCCAAACGCTGCTTGGACATCGTGGGGTGACTATGACGCAAGGCAGCTAGAGCGAGACGCTGGGTTTGCTGCGTGCCCTTCCCTACTTGAAGGTTTGCCCCATTTCAATGCTAGGAAATGGCATGCAGGCTTACATGACAATCCACCAAAATCACTTATGCAAACAGTAGAGTCGTTGGGCTTGATTTGGCAGGGTACCTATCACCGTGGGATAGACGACGCAAGAAATGTGGCTTCCATCGTGAAGGAAGTGCTTAGCTAATTTATGAGCCGGGCCATTGGCCCGAAGGATCGACCTCCCCATTTACGTCAGACTGCAGCTACGAGCATTCGAAGATAGTGCAGGCCGAGTTTTTGGAATGCATGGAAGCCAACAGCAGTTGGCATAAACCATTCCTAAACTACGCTCGCAAGCAGGGTTGACAAATCTCCACATATGCACAAAAATCACGGTTGACACTAATCGTATTTTGCATAGTTTTTGGAGAGTATCGAATGTCTGAAACCCAACACCCCAGCTTTTTTGCACCGAAACTCCATCCAGAATTTCTCGAGAGGATTTGCCAGGAGGTAGTGTCGGTCGCCTATGGGGCGCTGGCGGATGCATCGACTGAAAACGACACAGCTTGGACACGTGGCACGTTGCTATATGGGCGAGTCCATGGTTTGTTCAAAAAGCTGAGTCGTGATCCTTCCCTACCTTGGCTGATCCTACGCAATAGCACCATGGACTATACGATCAGCATCAACGATGTGCTGTTCCAGGTAGTGATGGACGATCCAGATGCGCCAAAAAAGTCGTATCGCCTTCTGGCCAACGATGTCGAGCTTATGCAGATGAGCTTATTCGACGCGAATCCAGAAGAGATCGTGACCTGGCGCTTGTTCGTAGATAACGATCACAATTTCGAATCGCCAAAGCTCACGGCGACTGTGGTTGGCTTCGATATCAACCGAAACGTCATTTGCCATTGGTCACATGAGTACAAAGCGCGAATTCCGGTCAAATCTGCCCATCTGCCAGACGCCGTTGAGTTTGAAGATCCACAACCTGTGCGTCGTAACAAAGATGCTGAAACTGAAACCACTACAGACGTTGATGTGACTTAATGGACGAAAGAACCAAACAGCTTCCTCTCGGCGACGAGTTTTCACCCGACAAACTTCGCCTTGCGCGTTGTGCGGCGGGCCGTTCGCTTGCCGAGATAGGGGAGCTATTGGGAGTTACCCGCCAGTACGCTCATAAGCTTGAGGTAAACGCCATTCCCTCCCCTACTCAACTGGCAACGCTGAGTGCTTTACTGGGTGTGAGTAGCGAGTTTTTCTTCACCGCTAGGCGAAGCTCTGTGGAGCTTGAGCAGTGCCATTTTCGAAGCGTTCGAGCCTCTACTCAGACGGTCAAAAAGTCTATTGCCGCACAGGTCGAATTGTTCGAGCTGCTGATTGACGAGCTAGACAAGGAAATTGCCTTTCCACCGGTGAGCTTCAAAATGTTCGAGGAGCCACTCGCCAGCGTGGATGTGATTGAACAAGTTGCCGAACGTTTTCGAAGAGATCAAGCGCTTGGATTAGGGCCTATTTCCAACATGACCAGGCTGGCTGAAAAGATCGGTGTACTCGTTGTAAGCATTGCAGATGCGGATGATCGGGTGGATGCGTTCTCTCTGTATAACAAGCGCCCCCTCATCGTGCGCAATACGGCAAAAATGAATCCATGCCGCCAGCGCTTTGACCTTGCTCATGAGCTTGGTCACCTTGTAATGCATCAAGGCATAGAGACGGGCTGCCACGACACTGAGAGTCAAGCAAACCAATTCGCGAGTGCCCTATTGATGCCTCGCTCCAGCTTTGCCGGAGAGTTTCCCACCATGCGTGGCAAGTACCTAAATTGGCAAGCTCTCGGTGAGCTAAAGCTTCGTTGGAAGGTAAGCTTCAAGGCTCTAATCTACCGCGCCCAGACGTTGAATCTAATTACTCAGGAACAAGCGAAATCCGGTTTTACCTACCTAAATCGAAACGGATTCACCAAACACGAGGAGCTGGATGGTGAGATACCAATGGAAATGCCTGCGCTCGTACAACGTGCGATAGATCTGCTGGATTACACGTCCTGGAGAAAGATACTCCGTACAGCAGGGCTTGAGTCCAGAACCGTGGTGGAGCGATATTTGCTGAGAGTCCCGACCTCCCCTTTATCACTTGTCTGATCAATCATGGTCATCGTCGTGTTGAGCCAAGGTAGATTACGAAATGCTAAGTGCCGATTGAGATATCAGTCGATATGGCTGAAGAAACTTGGCTTCCTATCCCATATCGAGTAAAGATTTCTGCCATCCCAGTAGTCCACCCGCCCTTGACTGTCTACTGATCGCTTCGCCCGAAAAACGGTGTCGATATTTCATGAACTTCTGGCTTTCCACAGCTTCCGGCAAGGGCAAACGGCTGACATCGGGAAGACACATAGTCATGGTTCGAAATTGCGCTCAAGTCAAAAATCCACAGAAGCGGCTCGAGGCGTAATTCACGAAGCATCAGATTCGTCAGGCACTGTACCCTCGGACTCCGCGTCTTTCGTCCTATCAAAAAAAATTCTGAGTGAGCATGAGCTTAATGCCATCGCGGAGGTAGTCCACCGCAAAGCCATCCTTCGTGATCGAGTTTTGTTTTCGGTGCTGCTCTCAGGTATCCGACAAACTGAATTACTCCAGCTCAGAGTCGAAAACGTAATCTACACCAACCATAAAGTCATGCTGGACTTTCCATCCGCCAAAGCGGATGCGAACCGCCAACGAAGCCTTTTGACTCCAATCGATGCAGGGTTGATTCATAGGTACATTGAAAAAAGTGCGCTCTCTAACGGGGATTACCTGTTTCCATCCAGCAAGAACGCTACCAATCCAATGACCGCCTATGAATTGAATAAAATTTTGCGCTCATGGTTATTGGAAGCACAAATTGATCCCACGGGATTATCGGTTCATGCAATGCGACTTTCAGTGATTGTTCGATTCATCCGAGCTATTACAGAGTCAGCGCGTGCAAACGAGACCAGTTTGCTAGGTCACATCCCTCCTGAAATGTCGCGCTACTACCATTCTTCGCGAAATAAAAAGCCGAGAGCATAAGGTACCAAAGGGAGGGCCCAAGCTTCAGTCAAATGAAGCTCGATCGCTCCCAAGTCACCAAGCTCCGAGTAAGCCCTTACTCGCAGATCAAGCGGTATTCGAATCAGCTATTGACTGCAGCCGAAAGCGGCTGAGGTAGGAGCAATGGACGGTTTCCACTAATGGGCGCGAATCTATGCGTAGCCGGGCCAATCGGCCCGAAGAGTCGACCTCCCCGTGGAGGCCACCTCATACCGCAGCCTAGCGATGGGCAAGCCATGACTCGAGCGTAGATTGAACACAAACTCCCCTCTCACCGCCCACGAGGTCTGCCAGGTGCTGACGGACGTCGGGCTGGGTAAACGCATCATGATACGAAGCTCTATACAGTCTTGGAGTGAGATCTACACGGTCTCATGCCCGTAGAGTATCTAGGCTCGGGCCAGAATCATGAGGTACGACTTGATTCTGACCCTTCCTCAATGACCCCTATTAGCCGGCTCTCGATCCAAACTCTGCGATACATCGTTGCAAGCCTGTCACATCAGCTTCGAATACATCCAGCTCAAGAGCGCTGCTGGGCATCTCCTCAGACTGAGCATGTTCATACACTGAGTAGCGGGTCATCAGTATGCGTCCGGGCATTACGCCTTGCATAACTGAACCGATTGCCACATAGGGCGCTATGGGGGCGCTTCGATCTGTACCACATTACTCGAGCGGTAGAGGAAACCATGGATACCTCAAAATACGGTATCCTCATGGAACGCCCTTTCTGATCATTTACAGCGAGTTGCAGCGAGAAAATAGATGGAAATATCCAGTGTTCGCGCCCAATTCTCTAAGTACTCCAAGGAAGAACTTCGAGCGATCGCAGACCGATTAGCTGGGCAAGAACCTGCCATCATCTATTGCTGCGTTGAGTTCATTGTGGCCGAAACAAAAGGTAATGGGCACGGGCGGATAAGGGCTCTAATGTGTCGCCGTCTCAAGCACTGCGCTTTGAGTCGAGCAAGCCAAACCAAGCTCTTGGTTTGCATTCTTCTGCGCCTCCAATCTGGAAAATTCTCAGAGCAGTTTAAAGATCAACTTCGCCTAGTGATGCACATCGACCCGAAGCAAACCGCTAGTGCCTGCGTTCGTGCAGTGTCGAGCGAGTTCGCCCACGTGCGGAGGTATGCAGTGTGGGTACTTGGTCGAGTAGCTTAATCTTAAGATCTATGTAAGCGTCAGCCTAACTCGTCTTTCGCAAGATAAGTAGGCATCCACTGATGCGACAGTAGTTGATCAATCTCATTGGCACGCTGCGTCGGCAGGCGCGTGAGAACATCCTTCAGATACGCATACGGATCATGACCATTCAGTCGCGCAGACTGGATCAGACTCATAATCGCCACTGCCCTTTTGCCGCTGCGCAGCGAACCTGTGAAGAGCCAGTTCGTGCGCCCAAGAGCCCATGGTCGGATCTGGTTCTCGGCCCAATTGTTGTCTATAGGTACGGCCCCGTCATTGAGGTAGCACGACAGCGCTGCCCAGAGTTTCAGGCTGTAATCCAGCGCTCTGCTGATCGCCGATCCTGCGGGTACAAGATCACGCTGGGCGATCATCCAGGCATGCAGCATATCCATCACTGGTACCGCTTTTTCTTGCCGTATTCGGCGCCGTAAATCCGGTTCCAGGTCGCGGACTTCCCTCTCGTTTTCGTAAAGCAACTGGATATAGCGCAGGGCTTGCTCGGCTAGCTTGCTCTTGTTGGTGGCGTGCAGTTCGAAGAACTTACGACGTGCATGAGCCAAGCAGCCGATCTCAGTCACGCCCAGTTCGAAGCTGGCCTTGTAACCGCCAAAATCATCACAGACCAGCTTGCCCTTCCAGCCTTGCAGGAAGTTGCGAGCATGCTCACCGGCGCGGCTGGGACTGAAGTCGTAAACCACCGCTGCCAACTTCGAGAGCTGGCTGATCTTCTTGCCATTGTCTCGACAGCCTTGCCCAGGGTGTCAACTTGGTGGTCGAGTATCTCGACACGCTGAAACAACTGCGCCGCCCATGCGCGCAGTTGTTCACGATTTAGAAGGTCGGAATTGGGGAGAGTCATGGTGCCGACCTTGCCAGACGAGGTAACTCACGACGATAAACCAATATGCTAGATGACTTCGCCAGCCGCATACAACGCAGCTGCGTTAAGCGCGATTTCAATATGAGTTATGGTCGGGCCGATCTGCTGCGGGCCATATAGATGAATGCTTATCTAAGGCTATCCAGGGAAATTCGCTCCTCAACAGCAAATGGTAAATGCCCAGCTTTGGATAAGGCAGCAAGCATGCGTATTTACATTGTGGGATTTCAACGTAGATAGACTTGGCTGCGAGCAAAGCGTTGCGTTGGAGCGGCTCAGATTAGCAGAGCCCGCAGCGTAATTGACCGAGGGCCAGCAACTTCAGAATTCTCCTATAGCCCTTGTGTACCTAGCCTTATAGGCTGCATGGCCAGTTTACGTACACAACACAGTGCTGACATGACACTGCCCAATCGAGTGGGCCAAGAGCGCATAGGCTCGGAAGTGCAGAAATAATTCTCCGTTCGCACTTTCCTTTCATCAACTGCATCAGGGAAAAATAAGAAGATGCCATTCCTCTATTCATCGTTCAGCGACCATCTTGCAGCGCTGCCGGTCGAGCACGCGCGCCATGGCAAGGCGTTGCGTGCCGCCATGGAGCAGGAGGTGCGCAGGCCGTCCAATGCCGACATCTCGGCGTTCCTGTTCCTACCCGACCAAACGAATCACCCCGACCACGGGAACGCGGCCCATGTCTTCGCGCATGCGGTCGAAGACATGTACGGCCCGAAACCATGGGTCGGCGACGAAATACCGCTGCTATTCGTCGGCTACCACGCCAAAAACTGGTTCAACGGCCGGCGCACCGCCCAGGGTCTGCTGCTGACCGACCAGGCGATGTATGTGCAGGACGGCTTCAACGCTCTGCGATCCTCGCCCTTGCTAGCCCAGGGCAACACCCTGCCCTCGCGGGCCGAAGACGCAGGCGATTTCGTGTCGATGCTGCTCGGCCGATACAAGGACAGGAAAGGCTGGGCCGCCCTAGCGGGCCGCCCCGAGGCGACCCTGATGAACCGAATCCACGTGCTGCTCGCCGCCGCCGTGAAGACCGTGATGAACCACCACGCGCAACACGCCAGCCAGCGACAGGCGCCGCAAAGAATATGGACAGTGAACGGCCTGATTGCCGACCATGCCGCCGCCGGCACCCTGCTGGGCCAGGCAGATGCCAAGACAGCCAAGAAGCTCGACAAGGTTGCCGGCAAATTCCAGATTCCAGCCGACGAGACCTTGCAGTTCGCGCTGGTCGACTTTCCGTTGTTCGGCGGCCCTTACGGAATTGCGCTGACCACAAAAGCGCTGCACAGCCGAGACCTGTTTGAAGCACCGGTGCGTCTAACGTTGGACAGGCTCGATGCGCGCTCGCTGCGGCTTTCGGAGAAAGGAGACGAGGTGCTCAATGATGCGGGCGTGCCCCTACAACTGACCGCGCACGCGAGCGCCGATCTGAAGGCATCCTTCATCGAACTTCTCAAGCAAGAGGTGCTGCGATTGCAGTCCACCGATTGAGCGGCGCATGCGCAGAAAGTTGGAACTACAACTTAACTAAAAGAGCAGAAAAATGGGCGCGTGGTCGCATGAATCTTTTGGCAACGACACAGCTTGCGACTGGTGCGGGCCGCTGACCAGCGAGCTAGACCTTGCCTACGTCGACAAGACCCTGCAAACAGTGCTCGATACGGGCGATGAAGATCTCGACATGGACGCAGCTAGCGAAGCGATTGCAGCCGCGGAGGTGATTGCCCGAGCGAAAGGCCGCTTCGGTGTACGCGATGCGTGCTCCCAAGCCATCGACGATTGGGTGGGGAAAGTACGGTCAGTGCCAAGCGCTGCGTTGCTGGCAAAAGCGCGTGCAGCCCTTGACCGCGTGGTGTCAGAGCCGTCTGAACTTCTGGAGTTGTGGCAAGAGAGCGAGGACGCAGAGGCTTGGTTATCGGCCGTAGCGCAGCTTCGCGAGCGCATCGGCTCGTAAGGGTCAGCCGGAGACAGTCTGCCTTGGCCAAGCACTTACCTTTCTTAATTCTTGTGTTGCTAGTAAGCGCCCGCCTGAGTCACCTTGCGAGACTCAGACGGGCATCATCCGGGTTTGTAATGCATCGATGTGTGATCGTGCCGCCAGAATCCATACGCTGCCATGGCAGGCCCAGTACCAAACGAGTCGCGGGAGTGTCTAGAAAACCCGGGGCTATTCAGTGTTTGTTAAGAATCTATAAGGAAAATATTGTGGGAGTTTCTGTTTACTATACGGCAGAGCGAGCCAAACCGCTTTCGACTCTTGAGAAGAACGCTATCGAGTCTATTCAGAATGAGTATTCTGCTAGTATCAATGTTGAGGGCGAATGTTTGGATTTTTATGATTCCGATGATTATGAGGGCAATGTAATATTAGATGGTTCAGTGAAATTGCCACTCTACTCTGAGGATGCCGCGACAATTGGACTTCGGCATTGGCGGAACTGTTTAACTGAACTTCGCCGAGCCATTTCAAACGCCGAGTGGAAAGTTGCTTTGGAGGATGACGAGTTCGACTGGGATGAACAGCATGGATGGTCTCTACCAGGCCTTGACGACTAGAAATTTCAAAGTGGTAGTGACTTCAGCGGCGTTGGCTGGGGTCAGCCATTGATAGCAGGACAATTGCAGAGAGACATATTTCTATGGCGAAGCGGGTTACACTTGGATGCAAAGATGGTCGAAAGATGATCTGGTCGATATGCGCCAGGCTAAGCAGTCGCCACAAAACACCGGTTGGTTCAGACCATTGCTACTCCTGAAGCTGGCTTAACGTGCTTTATTTTCCGTTTTATGAAGCCCATATGCCTGGACGATAAAAGCGGAGAGTTCGTCCTCAATAGCTGGATTTACATGACGGCAATTCGTCCCAGCACCGAGTTCAGAGTGCCGCCCTCAACATGTATTGGTTGGCCGCTTACGCAGGGAATACCAAATATGGGGGTAGGCACTTGGCTACTGTCGCTCGGTCTGATTTCGCAGACGAAAATCCCCTAACCCTCTCGAAATGGCAACGTCGTAGAAAAGGGAGAAGTTCCTAGCTTTAACGGCTTTCAATACCTGCTTCAAAAGCCACACAGTCAATATGCTCAACATCCAAAGGATGGCACTTCATGCGCAATGCATGCTTCACGCTGGCCATGATATTACTTCTGGCGGCTTTCGGCTCGCCTCACCAAGCACTGGCGTCCACACCCTCTGTGCCCGATCAGGACAATACGTTGGTGATGCCTGCTGTTGGGTACGCTATCTCGCCTAAAGGCGCTAAGTATCGGAAGCCGATGACACGTGCGGCGCACTCGGTTTGCTGTATTCGGCCGTACACGATCGGCTGGAGGCGCGATTTGAGATTATACTCCCTCTGCACGACGCCAGCCCTAAGAGTACTTTGCTAAAACTAGAGAACGTAGACCTAGCGAGCATCAGTAGTGGCGGCCCCACCATCATGGTTGTACATGCCCAGCTCGAGCACCCCGGGAAACCGCTAGAGCAGTTCCGAGCTCTGCGCCAGGGAAACATGAAGCCGTCCGAAATCACAGCTGAGACGACCGAATGCAGCATGATCGACCCAGTGATTGACGCATTAGCCTACGATATTGCGCAGTGGATGCTCAGCTATTACTTTCATGAGACGCAATGACCAAAAGTACACAAAAAACATCCTACTGCTTCTACAGCTGAATAAAAAACTCAATGGGTTACGCTCCGGTTCTTTTTCTGGAGATGATACACGCACGACAACGAACCCCGAAGCATCCGACTTTTTGAGTAGAAGAGGGGTGGATCCCCCCCTTCTAACTAAACTGCTATTACCTATCCCACCTCATATTTTCATAATTTAACATTGGTCAAAACCAATATCATTTTTTTGCATGTTTGAGTGATGCAGCAACACATCCCAACACTGACATAAGTGTACTAATGATCAGTATAGCGGTGTCATGGCCTTCAACCTGAGACCAAAAGCCCACAAAAAGTATGATAAGAGCAATTGAAATAAGTAATGCCAGTACAGCGCTTAATACTCTACGGCTACCTACAGGCACCGCCGCACCGCCAACATAGACGGTTATGTAGTAAACGAAAAATACCAGAATCGCACTCGAATAATACCACAGAAACTCGGGCAAAAAATTTTGAAGAACCATAACAAGCGTTCCAATGATAAGATAACGAGAAAGAAAAAAAGCTAGCAGTACGGCGGGAATCATACTTATCCAGCGAGCGGTTGGTGACCACCCATGCATAAAAGAAAACCCATCATTCTCATCAAACATAGTTTTTTTTGATTTATCTTTATGATCGCTAATATTCATATGCCTACTCGAGTTTAATTTACTAAAACGCCAACAACACATCTATCAACGTTGTTCATACAAACCACAGCTACAAGAAGCTATTGAAACAACTTGATAAAAGATGTAGATCATCGCCGACCTAACTAGGATTGGATATAGGATAACTCCTAAACTCTTAGTAAAAGCCTGACATTCCTGGTAAAGAGTGATGTCCATTTTTTGAGACTGGAAAAATCTTAATCGTTCGACATCAGACCTTTCCTTTCGCTCTATGGTATGAATCGCCCCCGGCTGCTTTAGACACCTTCGAGAGGCTGCTTATGACAGATAACGGCCTATCACGAGTGGCTACACTCCGGCCAGAGCTGCATTTCACCTATCCACAAAAAGACGCTCAACGTATCCTGCAGAAAGAAAACAATGAAAAGGAGTTCGAATGAAAACTGATTTGCAACAAACTCAAGAAATTATGATGTTTTATCCATGACTAGCTGGGACGCTTTTTATGATGAGGCCGAGCGTCGAGGCCCTTCCCTTCTGCTAGCCCGAGCGATGAACCTTGCTGGCAACAAGGCAGCCGTTCGCCAAGCCGTAGATTTGGGGTGCGGCGCAGGGATGGAAGCGCAGCAGCTTATGCTGTCGGGCTGGGATGTCCTGGCTGTCGATAACGAGCCAGAGGCCATTACCCGCACGATTGCAAACTGCTCAGGGCCCTATCTCGGAACACTGACTACTTGCCTCTCGGATTTTGAATGTTTACTTGCTCTACCTAGATCAAACCTAATCCACGCCGGATTGGCATTGCCTTTTTGTCGGCCGAAAAGCTTTAAGCAACTCTGGGATCAGGTTCTACATGCTCTCGAGCCAGGGGGAGTATTTGTCGGGCATTTTTTTGGTACCCAGCATGGCTGGTCGAAGCTTCCCCATTTGACCTTCCACTCCGAGCAGGACATCCGTCGGATGTGCAAGGGGCTGGAAGTAACTCATCTTAGAGAGACGCAAATAATGACACAAACACCCAATGGCCCACTAAACTGGCACCGTTTGAACTTGATTGTTCAAAAGCCTTATTAAATGTAACAAGTAAGAGCTACGGGTAGAGAGAGGCTATAACGCACGACCGCTATCGGCTGAGGTTGAGTGAAAACGTTAACCGTCTAGAGAGTAAGGGCCAATTCAGAGAGACTGGTTCCACGCCTTACTGAGATAAATACGGAAATTACACTGGGTACACGCAGGGAGTGCGGGATGTATGGCTCACTGGGCAGGTGTCCACCTCCACCGCAGAGAAAAATGCTTCTGTTTGAAGGGATGGTCGTAGTAGAGGGTTTACCAATATGTACAAGATCGAATAGTAGGCCAGCACGCGGGTGTATCGGAAAGCGTTCATTGCCCAATTGGGGTTGCGGGGACAGTCAATGAACGCTTTACCAATGCATCTGGTATGGCTTTATCCATTAGCTCGAAATAGCCTAAACCAACGTGACTCGCAATAGTTATCGCATAAAGGATCTAGTGGTGCAGTACGATGTGAAAGCACATGAGTACAAAGCATTGTTCCGCAACACACTGACCCCTAATGGGCCGATGAATTGCGTGACAGAATGCTCGCGACCGATATCCCTCTGTGATCCAAAGCCGAGCAGACTATAGATAGCGTGTGCTTATAGCGCATGGAATGCGCGCCCGCTCCATCATGCGTAAGCTCTTTGCAACTAATGTGTGTCAGATCACTTTTTTCAAAAAAAAACAGCTGTATCGAAGCAAAACTCACGATCTGTGCCAAAACTGTCAATGCGTTCCTTAAGTCCCAAAGGAGCTTCAGCATGAACAATAACAGATTAGCAATATGTGCAATCCTGCTCTTTGTATTGAGCAGTAGTAGTTTGGCTGCTACACCATTAGGCCAGGGCGTTATTCAGTTTAACGGCAGTATTGTAGAGTCGGGCTGTACTACCAATGTAAGAGTTAGTTCGACTTTTGAGTTGCAAAGATGTCCGCGCCAAATATTTAGCAATGAGGTCAATGTGCAGAAAGTTGAATCGGCAGGCGCTGTTAGAGCTGCCGAGTATTCCAGCGTCAAAGTCAAGTTGCTAGCGAGCGGCAGTTCAGACGGCCGCTATTACAATCAACAATACGGTCTGGTGGATAGATCGGGCAAACCGGTGCTATCTGGAAGTTATTTAATCACTGTAATTTCTCCCTGAAGACAAGTCGTAAACCTGCATATGATCAGGAACCTTAGATCCAGAATGGAGATGGACGGGCAATTAACCCGCCCATCTTTTTTACTTTCTGGTCTCTGTAAAAGCGCGTACACGTAGCCAGCGATCAAAGAGTGGTCGCACAGCTATAGCCGTTGGGGAAATGGCATAAATGACGAATCGAAAGGACAGAAGTGAACCCAGCCCTAGGATGAAAGCCATCATCAATCAGGATGGTAAGGAAATAAACTCTTCAGTCCGCGCACGTGGGCAAAACCACTCAGGTCTGCGCGTGGCTAGCGAGTGATCGATTTGCGAAAAACACGCTTATGTCCCCCACACACTCAAGCCAAGTGCGGGGGCTTTTCTGTACCTGGGGAAACTCCTCCCCCTACACTGGTACGCTATACCCTGAGCTACTGGTTTACACAGTGCGGGCCACTAACTCGGAACCGTAAGAAATCAAGAAAACCTATGCCGTTACCCGCCACCCTGTCTTATCAACACCGCTTGCGCGATCTACGCACGCTATCCCCTGCTGCTCCCTAAATGGCGAATCATACAGATCTTAGCGTTCAAGGGTAGTTAGGGAAGCTTTATCGCCCTTCGCAGCTTAGTCTAAGTAGCGAGTTGATTTCGCTGCGCATATATCGAACGAGCGTTGCGCGGCACTGATAATGCCTGATTAAACAGCTTGGTAGCTAAGAGATGGTGGATTTTATACTACAAAACGTTCCACTCATGATTTACGAGCAAAATAGCATTTTTGGATGCATCCATCTACCGCTCCGAAATTTCGGCCAAACAGTTTTTTGCTCTAATCACATAAAGCATGTCATTTACCAAAAGCAGGGAATACTTTAAACTAGGACTTGTATAATATGAAAACCCAGAAAGCAAACTTTCTTTGGAGGGAAATACATGAGACCCACCCTCTCTGCGCGATAAAACACCTTTGTTTTTAAATTTCAAAACACTCCCATTTACTACTACCTGGAAATATCCTATACCATCCAAGTGATAGCTTACACTTGAAGCACTGTTAGTTGAGCCACCACCTGCGGAAACTGTTTTTCTATAATCTGTTTTTTGAAAGTAAGGAATAGTTATATTGGCTGGTGGCGAATATTCCTCATTCAAATGCACACCACTTCCAAAATCTTTAAATATAATATTTTCGCCGGAGTGCAATCCTTTTCCAGTATATCCACCACGCAGTGAATCGCCGAATAAAACATACCAACGACCTGTACTATTTAAATAATACACAACACGGGTACGTGCTTTATTCTCTTTGACACTAACTGCTTCAAACTCAATAAAACTATCAACTCTTGCTGCCTTTTCTAATATGGCTGCATAGTACGCATCAACTTTCTCTGCGCTCCAAGCCAAATCCTTATTGATTGGAACAAATGGTTTTCTTTGTCTATCGCCATCCACCGGCCAAGTAGTATAATAAGAGTTTACTTTATTAACTAAAAATGAAGCCCCCACCAGTTCCTCTGTCCCCGAGCGCCGCGCAACCAAAGTACTTTGTATGAAGTTATGCTCACCAATGATGCATCCTAAAGCACTAAGCTTATAAAAGGAAAACTTCCTTGTCTGATCATCAATACTTGAAACCACCTCAATAATTACGTTATCTTTACTTTTGTTGATACTGTAGCGCATCCTCCCAGGCGCAGAATATTTAAACCTCTCAATAACATAACCACCTTCAAACACTGAAATATCATCTATGTATTGATAGTTCGAGAACTCTACGGGTAATTTATCTTTCGGGGCGAGCCGACTAAACTCTGAATTGCCGCAGCCAGTCACCCAAAAAAAGGACATACAAAGGGTGCTTATTAAGATAATAAAATACATATTTTAAATTGTGCCCCTAAAGCATAGAGTAGTGCAACGCCTGTAACGGGAAATAGAGCGCTGAACATCGATTGCGATCAGGTTCTCTCACCAAAGAATTCAGGCGCATATGACCACACGTGGCCAGCAACCGACTCAGATCCAGCGTAACTAGATTGAAGCCGGCTGAGGGGAAATTAATGAAATAGAAACCCGGCACAGGCTCACCGCGAACGTAGATTTCGAGTTTACGCTGAACTGATGTCTGGACACTGCAGGCTAATTTATCAGATCAGAGCCGACATTATTATATGTTTTCAATATTTAAAATATCTTGGGCGGCGATCTCGATCAGGCCAGTCACATCACGAACGATACAAAATTTAAATCGATCGGTATCTTTTGCCTATCGCTAATACTTGGTTGAGATACGACGAAACTACTTCAGCTTCTGGAAAAACGCGCCGCCAGATTATGAATCTAGCCCTAGGTATTTTGTATGCATCTGATTGACTGCTTTTGGTCGTTGTCTATCTCTGACTAACGGCAGCTAAAAATCGGATGCACCTTAATGATAGTCATCATACTTAGGTCATTAGGCCACAGGAGCACATTCAGATACGGCAATTGGCTTATGCCCACAATCAAAAAAGTCTTAATCAGTAACTTAAAGCGGTGACAAAACCCAAGGGCTATGTTTATCAGTCATAAGATCTTCAGCAATGCCGATAATTCCACCTAACGTCACATTTTGACCTGACCAGATCGCCCGGCCAATAATATAGCTCTTGGCAAACTGAGGCCAAGATGAAAAATTCACTTGCACTTGTCTATCTACATGCGCAAGAACCTGGCTAACTTCATGCTGCTCAAGGTATCCGCAATCAAATGACATCCTTGCAACCGTAACAAGGCGGCCCAGATCCCATGCAAGGATACCAGCGCTGTAGTCCTCTGAACCATAAGACCCGTTGACCTTATCTTTGAGGACTCGAAAAATTGAACTCAGATTTTCGAACATCCCCAATGCGATTTTCAGTTCGAAGAAAATGAGGTCTTTTTCCTCTGATTGTTCCGTCGCAAGAATCCACTTATGCACAGTTTCAGGCTTGCCGTATCGACCACTTTCTACCAATGCATCTAGGATTTTTTGAGAAGAGCCTTCGGAAGCGCCCTCACTGTAGACTCGATAAATTATGTCGTAAAAATAACGGTGTCCAGATTCACTGAGTGCCGTTAGTGTTTCAACTGCCTCTTGCGGGGATGTTATACCCCAGCTTGAGCTAAGTCCGTCGCTCAGATTGTCGCCAGTAAGCCCGGTAGTGTAACTATCGGAGTACGCCATGATCTGCTCGGAGTTGATGAGCCCCGCTTGGAGGGCTCGCTTTTCGCCATTATAGATCATCGCTTCACTTGGGCATTTTCTATATTTTTTCCCAAATATAATATCAAAAAATTTTTTCAAAATGCTCACATAACTCGCGTCAATTTACTTCGAAGACCGCATTAGCAGCTCGATGTTTAAGCGTCTGCACAAGAACTTCAAAATCCGAATCTTTCGCCATATGAATAGCGTCAAACTCAAATTTCTTTGGTGTCCGAGATGGCATGCTAATCTCCACCATTTTCTCTTCAACCGACGTACTTGTTTCCGGAATATGTGTAATAACAACTTTGTCGATTGCGTCATAGCTTACTGTAGTCTGCACACCACAAAACTTCTGAACTGTGGTGAAGCTTATTGCATTATCATCCAAAACAATTCTGGCGCCTTGACTATTAGCCGCACGCTTTTTAAAAAGCGATCCAACTGTAAGATACATTATAAAAACCCCCAGTATGGTGAGAATTCCGTTAGCTACACCTGGCGGAAGATGAAGCCATAGGGTTCCTATTTTCATATCCGTGATTGGATAAAAAATAGATATCATAATAATAATCGGCCCTATGAGACCGAAGATTAATTCAAGAATTGAGTATTCCATTTTATATGGAATTACCTGCATAGCTTTCATATAGCAATCCTGTACAATTTATAACACCCTAAGCACTACTCTTAATATATAAGTAATACTGCTAAGCTTTATTTGAAAATTAGAAATCCGAAAAACAAGATACACACCACAAAAAAAGCTGGTGGCATGCAGCATAGCCGCACACCAACCAACATAACAGCCTATAAAAAGCTGAAGGTTAAGTCACATAAATATTACCATGTGACTTATCAGCAAGAATACATTACTTGGCAGGCATGTTTGCCATCGCCTGACTCATCAGGTCTGCAGCCTGTTTACATGCTGCTTCTTGTGCTTCACCAGGCATACTTGCCATTTGCTTTTTTACAGTATCATATTGAGTTTTCATTGCTTCGCCATGAGGACTGGCAGCCACAACCTCATCAAGTTTTTTGAAATACTCGGTGCAAGATGGGCCGAGATCAGCAGCCATAGTGACGCTAGAAAAACCAGTCATTACTAATGCGCTAATGATTTTTTTCATAAGAACTCCTATTCCATTGATATAAATTTAAAAGCTTTAACTTCTATTTCCCTGAAAGACACGCTTGTTTGTCTCAAGCGTCATCTCGTATACAACAATATTGCTTGAACAGCTTAGCGAAACAGAAACCGATGCCTCGCTTTCACCTAGACGGGCGACAGGCAACTGCTTGCTACGCTTACCCTGATATAACAAAAATCAAAGCTATAATAAAACTTAAAACCAACACAACTTCACATATATACTGACGTAGATCTAAGCCAAAATACATTGACACCCTCATGCAATCCATCAATTTAAATACTCTACGATGGCTTGGACGAAGAATGAAATAAATCTTCGTCACAGAAAACTAATCACTCACTTTACTGATAGCTCATTGTGAAGGTAGCACGGCCATTTGCCGAGCCAGAAATAATTGACTCATCCGTTTGTATGTATCGTGCAGACAACGGAATTATAAAAACACCGTTACCGGTTGTGCCAGCACTCCACTGATTTGGATTTCCGATAACTTTGGAATCTGGCCCATATCCTAGAACAGTAGAGCCGTTAAGGACTTGGATTTTAACTCCACTGGCAGTAGAGTCATTTGTCAGAGTCAATGCATTGGTTAAATTACCAGAATCAGTTTGATCTGTGAGAGTTGTATACACACTAAATGTTGACTCTGCATCTCCTTCTGAGCAACGCAAATCGATACTAAAAGGTTTACTCATCGAAAAAGTTCCGACTCCATTAAACTCATTTCTTGGAGTACGACCTAGAAAAACCGAGACTGTCGGATTGATTACCGTACATGTGGGCTTGCTAGGTTTTATTATAATTGGCGCAGACCAGTTATAAGTGGCAAGAATCCTACCACCCATTACACCGAACGCCGAATAACGTGCAAACATCCCTTGCAGTGTACCACCCGTACCAATTTCCCCGGTTTTGATAAGCTCAATTCGTATACCATGGGCTGTCGGCATTCCCTCGGGCATCACGTGCGAGCATGAAGTTGGCCACCACTCTCCTGGATTACAAGGCAAATGTGTCCAGTCGGCCCCCCCAGTAAATGTCATTCTGATTCCAACCCCAGGAATGCCGGTATCATGCAATTTACCACCGAGGCTAGGCAACGTAAATTCAAATGTAAACACACGTAACAATGACAAACCGCATTGACCAGAGTTCACAACCGCAACTGTATAATTGGTTGCCCAAAGCAAACTCCCCACAGGAACATCAGAATCGAAGTTAACTGTACCTGGCCCAGGAATAGCATAGTTACATTGTGGAGCAATATCAGCATGCGCGAGCGAAGACAATATGCTTAATAAAAAACCGACAGCAAATAAATCCAACAATGCAATAAATTTTTTCATAAAATAATCCAACGATAAATTGGAAGGCTCCAAGCACTTATCTCAAGTCCGAGAAACCAAAAAACTTAGTTAATACACTTACACATAGCCAGCCTGAATACCCACCTACATAACAACCATACTTCCTACAGACCAACTAGCACTTCAAGCATCAATCTATCTACTCACGAGTAGAAGACTCCAATCTACACACAGCATCTATTTGTTGATAACTATTCATCACATCAGAAGGTCGAGACGGCAATACATACTTGACTTTACAAAACGACTGCCTGCCCTCATTCCATCTCACAGTAAGTTCACCATTATCGTTCAAGCCGCGAGCAAAGATCTTGCTACCTTGACCAACCACACCAACTTCCTTATTACTCTCATCTATAACAATAGCGCCAAAAGGTAGTGTTTCACCACTATCCTGCTTCGCACGTATTATCGCAGCTCGCCCTGAAACTGTTGCAAAACGAACTACTGCTACAGAGCCTGCAACAGGAGCAACTTGCTGACTTGCAACTTGCAACTCTACATCAGTAGATAAACCGTGTGGGTCAAGGTCAATCGAGTTCATACGGTATGGCGTAAGGTATGGAACTACGGCATAACCCGAACTACCAACCTCGACACCGGATGAGTTAAGCAAGCGAGCACCTTTAGCATCTTTTGCCTCAATAATACCAAACGTATCAGAGATGGGCTGCGAAAAAATAATACCACCAGAGTGCGAAACCATCGCACCTCTTATACCGATAGAGTCTTGTCTATACCCGGAGCCGGCACCTACACTCCCGAGAACTTCAGCATTACTACCGCGATACAACAAGTTCGCGCTTCCACTATTGGAGGTGTTGCCACTATCAGTTGCATGATTTCCTGTCACTCCGTAGGACAACCTATTCTCATCACCCAGCGCGCCTGACAATGTCGCCTGAGTTTGTGCTCGTCCATTTGAGTCTCTAGTCATACTAGAACTCAGCGATAAAGGTCTCTCTGTACCTAACGGCATGGAGAGGCTTAAATAGTACTGAGTATCCGTGGCGCCATTATAAAGGTACTCACGATTAACCTGTAAACTATAAGCAACACGTTTAAAGCTATTGCTATAACCAAATGAGTAATTCACATCCGAACCACCACGATTCCAATAACTGGTTGCAGATGAAGTTGCATTAAGTTGACCACGGGTTTCACCAAGTCGCTGGCTAAGCGTAAATTGCGCACGATCTCGTTGGCGCAAAATAGTATCAAAGCCCTGATTACGATCTAATTGTTCACGCAGCTGTAGAGCACTATTTAGATCAAGGTACCCACCCGTAGAGTAACGATATGCCGCGATAGCTACGTTAGTTCCTGTTTCCATAACGCTCTTGGAGTAACTGGCTCGAATACTTTGCCCCTTGAGGTCGGAACTTTTTTCAAACTTAGCCTGAGCATGGGTTAAATCTAAACCGAACGCCCCAATATAAGTATTAAAAGCACCACCAAACATCGTTGCAGTATAATTTTGCGCAGCATTAATACCTGCATATCCAGTAAACAGGTTAGTAAAGCCATGTTGCAAACTCAACTGAGTAAATGTCACATCGTTAGAAATGTTCGGATTAATCAACTTACCAGCAGTTACGCTATAACGATTAGCACCTGGCCGCAAAGATAAGGGGACGGCAGCATACGGCACCGAAAATGAGTGCTCGCTACCATCAGCCTCTCTCACATAGACGTTAAGATCACCACCATACCCTGTAGCATAGAGGTCATTAATTTCAAAGCTTCCAGGCGCAACAGTAGATTCGTAAATAGTAACGCCATTTTGCTTTATCGTCACTTTAGCATTACTTGTTGCTACACCGCGCACTGTCGGTGCATAGCCTCGTAGCGAATCAGGCAGCATACGATCATCTGTGAATAGGCGAACACCACGAAACCGGGTAGAGTCAAAAAGCTCTCCCGTTGTGTAACTTTCACCTAACACAAGTTTAGATGATATTACTGGCAAACCTCTTTGCACATAGGATTCTAGACTCTGATAATCCGACTTAGCGCCACTACTCTTGCTGTATGAACCATTATGCCTAAGCTGCCAATCGCCAATGTTCACCCCAGCATTCAAACCCAAATAACTAAAAGTTTGCTGCCCACCTTGACCATGCGCACTATAACGATATTGATTGAAATCATAACCGAGAAAACTCGCGTTTACTCCTTTATCCCAAAACTCAGAACTCACATAACCTCGTGGACTTCTACTCAGCGATATTTGCTGGATAGTTAGGTCGAGGCGTTGATCATCCAGCGCAAAATTACTAGCAGCACCACTAATTATTTCGCTAATAGGAAAGCACGTATTAATATCATTAAGGGCTTGCACTACATCCGAAGGAATACTTTTAAAGTCAATATTTAGGAGCAATAATAGTTTTTTATCAAAACAAGGCTGCGCATTTTTTTTAATTTCGCCTTGTAAAATTTTAAATGGTACTAGGGCGCGACCAATCCAATCGCCATTAACATAGAGGTCGACGCTATAATTTCCAGGCATGACGAAACCGCCCTGCTTGAAGCGTGATAGATCTACAGCTCCCCCAGCATCCTGACTAATAAATTTGCTATCAAACTCTACATCCAGGTCAGAACTTACAGTGGGCGTAACTCTTGTATCATTCGGTGCAGCGACCAGGCTAGTTGGTGGAATCAAAAAAACAATGACGCCAATCACTTTTTTGAAGCCAAAGAGAACCTTAATATCTTTCAAGCTTTTACTAAGCATCTTTATTGCACCTTACACAAGACAAGCGCAACGTTTAAGCGCGCAAGAACAGACCCACGGCCTTCTTATTAGATAACTCTAAGCTGGGGAACTCATATAAACAAACAACAAAACCACCAACATCACCACAACCAAGGCACATCATGTGCTCTATTCTAGTTTCTTAGTTAAAACCACTCCCGCACCGAAGTCGTTAATAGCAACAAAGCTCACTACTGAAGAAATATCTGGCAGTACCGAAACCCCATCAAGTAGAAAGTCTTGAGTCTCACCAGGTTTCACAAAGTCTGCTCCAGCATAGACTTCTTTTTTGCCGATCTTCAAGGTCACCTTTCCCAAGTTAACGAAGTAAGGCGTTGGATTGAACGCCCTCAATACATAGCCCTCCCCCGAACTCGCGCGCACGGCAGACCATTGAACTTTACCCGGCGACTCTTTGACACTACCAAGAAGCCCCTTCGGACGGTATATGACCTTGATTCGCGTACGAAATGCTAACTGAAGCTTGTTATTGGACTCCATTCCCTCCGGGGATTTGGGTGGAACTTCTAGAATATTAAGCCAATATAACGATTCTTTATCTTGCGCTAATGGTTCCTGCGTATAGATCAACCGTAACGCCTGACCTTTATTAGTGTCTAGCCTGAATATCGCGGGCGCGACGGTAAACGGTACCTCCATCTTATCAGGCGTTATATTAGCTGAGCCATCATCAAGCCAAGCCTGCACCAAAGCAGGTGCCAGCCCGTTATTGGTTAGCCTTACTGTAACCTCACGATCCTGACCAGGAAAAATCACACGAGTTCCCGAAACAACAACGCTCGCCTGCGCCTGATAGAAGATCTGACAAACACAAGTGATTATCGTGAATACCGTGCTTCTTAAAAGAAACTTCACCTTATATTCCCTAACACTTAATAGATTAAACAATATCTTGCTAAAACTTCTACATCACGAGAAGACTTAGCAAGATATTCACATATAAAAAATACCGCACCCCTAAAACAAAAGGGGCACGGCAAAATAACTATTACTGATACACAATAGTGTATTGAACACGCGAATTAGCAGCACCTGCAGTTGCACCGCCCAACGACTCATAGCGAGCAGCAAAATTCATCGTTGCTGCACCACTGCCATCGATATCTACAATTTCAGTATTCTGGCTGCCATTGGCAGCACCTGCGGAAATAGGCAGACTGTTTTCAACGTTAACCAGGCCAATCTCTACGTTTTCAGCATTATCCGAACCCGTGTCAACTATAAGTCGACCGGTTTGAGGGTTAACACTTGCGCCAGATTCAAAATGTGCTTGTACAGGGCCAGCATCTACAGCGCAGCCAGTCAGCTTAATGCTGAATGGAGTGGTACCGGCATGCTGACCTACATCAGCAAGCGAAGCTGTAGAAACAGGTGGCAGGTTTACGGTGAAGTTCTCGCCGCTACCAGCATTAATTTTGCATGTGGTCGATACGATACTGCCGGTGAAGTCAATCTGACCATCAGAGGCGTTTGCAGTCTGAACGAAGGAAGCAACACTGATAGCAGACAGCGCGAGAGCAAAAATACTTTTTTTCATTACGTTACTCTTTAAATTTTTGAGTTCACTTAACAAGCCATGAATGAGACAAGCACACCAAACTCTTTATATGTTCATCACATACATTCAGAATCTTTATCTCCCAGCTATTATCTTTCGCCACGACCTTTTTCGATATGAGACAACTCTGAATCTGCAGGGTGTTCCTAGATATAAAGCAGCGTTTACGCCATTTAATTCCTACCCATGACGCATGGCATCTGTAGTGGTCTAATGAAACCGGACACCCATTTAGGCGAGAATGCTCGCCAGAACGAGGTGTCAGATGACCAAACAACGCCGTACCTTTTCCCCCTGAATTCAAACGCGAGGCTGCCGACCTCGTTCTCAAGCAGGATTACAGCTTCATTGAGGCCAGCCGCTCGCTTGGTGTCGGCGAGTCGGCTTTGCGCCGATGGGTCGACCAGGTGCAGCAAGAACGCACGGGCGTCACCCCGCAGAGCAAAGCGCTGACCCCGGAGCAGCAGAAAATCCAAGAGCTGGAAGCCCGAATTACTCGCCTTGAGCGGGAAAAATCGATCTTAAAAAAGGCCACCGCGCTCTTGATGTCGGAAGATCTCGAGCGTTCGCGCTGATTGACCAGTTGAGCATCCACGAGCCGGTTGATTGGCTGTGCAAGGTGTTTGAAGTGACCCGCTCGTGCTACTACGCTCGGCGTCTCAGGCGCCGCACACCGGATGTAGAACGCCTTCGATTGCGCAGTCGGGTGAGCGAGTTGTTCACCCAAGGCCGCAGTGCTCCCGGTAGCCGTAGCATCATGGCCATGATGCAGGACGACTGCGAGCAGATCGGGCGATTCAAGGTACGCAGCCTGATGCGCGAGCTGGAGTTGGTCAGCAAACAACCGGGATCGCATGCTTACAAAAAGGCGACGGTCGAGCGGCCCGACATCCCTAATATTTTGAACCGAGAGTTTGATGTGCCCGCTCCTGACCACGTCTGGTGTGGCGATATCACTTACATCTGGGCTCAAGGGAAATGGCAGTATCTGGCGGTTGTGCTAGATCTTTTTGCCCGCCGTGTTGTGGGTTGGGCGTTGTCGGGAAAGCCGGATGCCGACTTGGTCATCAAGGCCTTGGACATGGCTTACGAGCAGCGAGGGAAGCCTCAGGGTTTGCTGTTCCACTCCGACCAGGGCTCGCAATATGGAAGCCGGAGTTTTCGCCAGCGCCTTTGGCGATATCGCATGCGTCAGAGCATGAGCCGGCGAGGAAATTGTTGGGATAATGCGCCGATGGAGCGGGTGTTCAGGAGCCTGAAAACTGAGTGGATACCGACCATGGGCTACGCGACAGTCCAACAAGCTCAGCGGGATATCAGCCATTTTTTGATGCACCGGTACAACTGGATTCGACCGCACCAATTTAATGGTGGGCTGCCACCGGCTCAGGCCGAGAAAAAACTTAACGTCGTGTCCGGGATTAGTTGACCACTACAATCACGCACGTTTTTGTTTTTTTGAAAATGCGGCATTACGTTTTGATCCCTTCCTAATTTCACAGACATCTTCATGCCTTAAATTTACTGCCCCAACGCTGGATTCTGATCGAAAACACGATAACGCGCGGTTCTAGGGCTTATCCGCAACGCCTATGCTGCCAGCCGAGGCGTCTGTGCTACGCGGAGTGTGTTTACCTATTTTGTGAGTAGGTGAAGCTGGCGGTAAGCACCGAGTGGCCGCGTTGATGCACACGAATTTAATCCAACCACTTAGAGTGCTACAAAGGCTCTCGCCCTATCAAAACGCCCCCCCCCCGCTATCATTGCCCACAATTCATTCAATCGAGCGCTCACGGTCAACGCCCCGAACAAGGCTTGGATGACCGATATCACTTACATCCGAGCACGGCTGCCCAGCTCGAAGCTCGTTTTGTAACCGGCGAACTCGTCGCAGACCAGCTTGCCGTTCCAGTTGTTCAGGAAGCTTCGGGCGTGTTCGCCGTCGCTGCTAGCTCCGCCAGGTCTGAGATCTGGCTGTTAGCGTAGGCCCATACGTAGGCTTGGAGGGTCTTCTTGGGGCCCGGCCTCAGCATCTGTACCGGAGTTTCATCGGCGTGGATCACACCATGCTCGAGTACTGCTTCGCGCAACGCATCCACCATTGGCTGTAGCTGCACCCCGCAATTCACGCCCCATTGCGCCAAGGTCGAACAGGCGATTGTCAGGCGGCACGACCGAAGATTTTATCCTGACGGTACAGTTGCAGATGGTCAGCGAACTTGGCCACCATGACATGGGCCAGAAGCCCCGTAGTCGGAATGCCTTTGTCGTTGACATGCGCCGGTACCGGCGCCTGGATCAGCGTTTCGCACTGTTCGCATGCCCATTTCCCACGGATGTGACGTTCGACGATAAATATGCTGGGCGTGTAGTCAGGCTTTTCGCTGGCATCTTCACCGATGCGCTTGAGGGCGCAGCTGCGTTTGCAATGGCTGTTATCCCGTTCATGGTGGATCTGCGTACGAGAAAATTGTGCTGGCAACGGAGTGCGCTAGGGTTGCTGGCGCACTTTGCCTCAAGCAGCATCGATGCAGCGCCTCAAGTTCGGCTTCGATATCTGCGATATCGGTGTCGATTAGGTCATCGAGCACGCTGGCCTGGGCCGGGCTTAGTTGCTCGCTGCGCTTGGCAAACTTGAAACGCTTGAGCAGTGCTATCTCATGGGCCAGCTTCTCGTTGACCGTTTATGATGGTGAATTTGCTTGTCCATCGTCTCAACGCGCTGCATCAACTGCGCCGCCAGAGCGCGCAGTTGTTCAGGATTAAAATGGTCGAGATTTGGGGCGGAAGTCATGCGGCTGATTTTGCCATAGGGGGCGTTAGGCGAAGATACACTGATCGGACAATTGTGCTGGCGAGCTAGCCGTGGCAGAGCTTTACAGCACGGTAATAACACCGCCGGTGCCGACTCTTTACCACGACAATCCGAGCACTAGGGCCTGAAGTTGCTCGGCATCTAATTCAAGTCCTGAACCGTGTCGGACACTGGGCCAGAAAAACCGCACTTTATGCAACCGACGTGCCGGCAGCCTGATGCCTGATGCCTGATGCCTGATGCCAACGCCATCATGCACCAGCACTTTCATTAGATTGGCGCGGCGGTTGGCAAACATATAAACACAGTACGGCTAGCCCTACCAAACACCGCCACGACCCGCGCCAGCGCGGTGTCGGTGCCCGCGCGAATATCCTTGGGCTCGGGGGCGAGCCAGATGGAGTCGATGCGGATCATCGCAGTAAGCCGCGGAAAAAGCGGTACACGCCGATGCATTATCCGCCGGCCAACTCACAACGACCACACCTCTCGAATGGGGACTTCGTTGCGGATAGTTGCAGCAAGAGCTTGAGGCAATGTCGAATGCGATACCTTTACCGGAATAAAGACAGATTGCAGTGCCTGGTTTTTATGCTCATGCACCCGAATCCACTTATGAACAAGGTTGTGAGCCAGAGCAACACTGGCAATCGAGCTGTCAGGTTGCGCACATTCGGCAATGACCTGGGCCTTGAAGGATTTGAAATAGGAATCGGAGCGACGTTTTTGTGGCATGGGGAGTCAGCTTAAAAAGGCTAGAAATGGTGTCCACTTAAAATTAGGTGAGCACCTTCGCCCTAAGCGTTGCGATCAGGAAGGTGTGTCGGCCGAACACTTAACGAGCTACGACAAACTCATGAAAAGTTATGGGTGATGGTCTCGCTGGCTTGTGCCATACGATGTTTACAACAGAACGCACCGTCAGACTCATCTGGGTAGCGTAAGTCCTGAGGACTTTGAGGGTGGAAAGTGTCTGTGGTGGCGCGGGCACTCCAGAGCGCAGAAATGTGCTAAATACATCGAGATTATCACAATGCAAAACACCGCCCTAGTTTCAACAATCAGCTTTCCGCAGTTATATTTGAAACGAGTTAGGCAGCGAGCTGGCCGAGCACCTTGAAATTCCTCAGCGCTTATCCCATTATCAAAATACATTTACAAAATACAGTCACACTTTTATCGAAACAGAAATAAGGCGCCAACCTCAACAAGGTTAATGTTCAGCGCCATACATAGATCAGAAAAACATCCCAGAGCTTGCACAAAATATTGAAAGTTCTTGATCGGTTCCAACATTAAGTTTTCGCATAGCTGACATTTTTTGAGCACTTATAGTCTTAATACTACGGTTATTTTGTATGGCTATGTCGCTGACACTCATACCAGAGAAAAAACTTCGTAAGACCTCATATTCCTTAATTGTGAGGCTATCGATACGGCAGGCAATATCTTTATTCTTTACAGCCGGCACTACTGATTCATTTAAAGCAGGAGCCCTGTAAATTCTTGATTGATTTATCGCTTTCAAGGCAACCAATATCTGATTCAGATCACCATTCTTCAAAACAACGCCCCACACACCAAGCTCGTAGAGTCTCGTATGTATTAGGGGATTATCAATCATAGTAAGAACAACAATTTTTAGAGCAGGATATCTCCGGATCAGATACTCAATTAATTGAATGCCATCCCCATAGGTGTCATCACCGGGCATATTATAGTCGGTCACTACAACATCCGGGGCTAGCATCTCAATCGAGTCTACCAAGCTACTCGAATTTGAGACGTCACTAACTATGCAATACTCACCGGCTCGCTCTATAATTTCTCGCACACCAAGAAGTACTATTGGATGATCATCCGCCAAGACTACTTTTAATTTCTTCATGAGGGCTACTTGCTCCAATTTAAATACTATATATCATCGATAAGCATGCTCAGCTAGGTATTTAAACCCTGCCTAGAGCAATTAGTATCTGATCCAGCACACCATCTACATATACAGTCAAATCCGCACTCATAGTTTCGCCACATATTTTTTCCTCTGCCACCGCACAGAGTGCTACCAAAGAATGTGCCTGGACTACAGCAAGTGCTCCTCGAATCCGATGTAGCATTAGTCGCGCACTCTTACCATCACCATCTTTCAGTGCGGTTTTTGCTGTTTTCACATCATCAGACATAGTTTGTAAAAATAGTGGCCTCATTCGTTCCGATACATTGATAACATCTTCATCCATATCTGCCGGATAGTTATCAATTAGCCTCTCGTTACAATTCGTCGACACTTCACTACGGTCACAAACTCCTCGCAAACACTCGTACAGATTAGTCAAACTTATTGGTTTCACAACCCAGGCAGTCATCCCAGCGGCCATACACCTCTCACCCTCCTCGCGCATCGCATTGGCTGTAACACCTATTATCGGTAACCGCGTATCTTGCTTACGGATTTCACTAACTAATTCACAGCCATCCATAAATGGCATATTTAAATCTGTTAACAACACATCATAGACACTATTTCTCCAACACTGTAACGCATCAATACCATTGGCACAAAGCGTTACAGTGCACCCCAACTCTTGTAGTTGCTCCTTTAGAAGAACTTGATTTATCGGGTTATCTTCTGCAACTAACACCTTCAACCCGAGATCCCCCCATTTCAGTATTGTTTTATTGGAATTTGGCTCTGGCAACAAGTATCCACCTTGAACCAAAGTTAGTGCGCGACCGATAGCTTTTAATGAGTGCATCCCTACCATCCAACCCGACGCTGCATGCTGCGGGTAAACCTGTCCTATACTTACACACGAAATTATTTTTCCAGGCCACGTTATTGGGGGAAGATAGTCCGAAAGGATATCAACTAAAACAATCGAAGTATCATTACTCTCTGGCGTCTCACCTACACTAACAGCTCTTCCCCCCCAATGCGAAATCCAGCCACAGACGCTATCTGCCAGCTCTTTAAAAGGGGCACGAACAAAAATCATATCTGGCCGCAACTTGAAGTCTTCCTCTTTAGAAAGCTCATTACTAATCACGCCCAAACTTAGTGAAAAAGTAAAGCTACTTCCTAAACCAGTTTCACTAACAACCTTTAAACTACCATTCATCAGGTGACTCAAATGCTGACAAATTGACAAGCCAAGTCCAGTTCCACTGATGGTGTGTGACTGCCCATGCGCTTGATAAAATCGCTCAAATAACTGAACTTGCTGTTCTTGTGAAATACCAATTCCAGTATCAGTTATTTGCCATTGCAGAGTTACTAAACCCGTATCCATAAGAACAGCTTTTAGCCGTAATGCCACACGACCTACGTCGGTAAATTTTATTGCATTACTTAGAATATTGCTGAGTATTTGCCTGATTCTGAATGCATCACCACAAACTATGCCTGGTACATTCGTATCAATATTAAAATAGGCTTGAATACCTTTGGCTTGTGCTGATGCTGAATACGACTGCATCAAATCTTCAATCATATCAATAGGCGAGAATTCAACAGATTCTAGAGCCATCTGACCTGACTCAATTTTAGACACATCGAGCACATCACTAATTAGTTGTAGTAACGTCGAGGAAGAACGCTGGATTGTTTCAAAATACCCGCGTTGCAGCGATGTAAGCGGTGTTAACCCCAACAACTCTAATGTTCCCAACACACCGTACAGAGGTGTTCTTATTTCATGACTCATAGTGGCAAGAAATATTGTCTTAGCTTCGCTTGCAGCATCGGAATTTCTTTTTGCGGCCGCCAAAGCTGCTTCGACTTGTTTATGAGCCGTTATATCATTGAATGTGCATAGTGTAACATCTGCTCCTTTATATCGTGCTGGCACACAAACGATTCTCAAACTACGACCTTTTATGTCTGCATATACTTCGCGATCTCCAACTAAAGGCTCACCATCACTATCTACAATTAATTCCCTGCTCAGTTCGGCGATATCACTTCTATCACCCAACCATTCCAATGCTAGACGATTCTCCAAAACAACCTTACCATCGTCTCGACGTATAACGCACAACGCAATTGGAACCGACTGAATAACCTTTCGACTAAATGAGTCACTCTCAACTATATAATGATGTGCTTTTTTTGCAGGAGCTACTACTTTTAACGAGTACCATCGAAACAATAAAATACTACCCAGAACACTCACTAATAACAGAGTAAAAAAACTTAATAACTGCCAACCTGAGTAGCGTAAAAAGCTCTTAAATCCGATTAAGTAATACCCAACCCAGCCTTCAGAACTTTCTACCTTCACTAACATCCCGCGAGCGGTTAAATTCAACCCCTCCTTGAGATTTTCCACACCTCCAATTTTGCCAACTAATACTTCACCCTTTGGAGTACGCAACTCCATTTCGTCAAAAATAGCTCTATCCAGTACTTGCGTATAGTCATTTATACGCGCTAAATCCAGTAGTGAAACGGCAATTACGTGACGCTTCTGGTCATTTGCTAGCCATAAGGCATCTGGAATATCTGCCGATATATAAGCCATTAACTCAGTACCTGATACGTCTTGAGTTATGCGCTCA
Organism: Pseudomonas fragi; assembly: GCF_025426255.1. Taxonomy (GTDB): domain Bacteria; phylum Pseudomonadota; class Gammaproteobacteria; order Pseudomonadales; family Pseudomonadaceae; genus Aquipseudomonas; species Aquipseudomonas kulmbachensis. The sequence continues at coordinate 3,445,366 of NZ_CP104861.1, forward strand.
GCTCCCGACCACTGCACGTACTTACCATCTTTAGTTGGCGGTTGTACTTTTATTCTTCCGAGCACACGGGCAATTACCTGGTCATATGTAATCTGACTAAGCGCCACGTGGCCAGGGAAAGAGTCTATCGAAGGAACAGCCAGACTAACATCACTATTCAAATCTAAAATGATTGCTTGTGCAGCAGGATACTTTGAAGTTGCCCAATAAGAACTATAAAAATCAGCCAACAATACACCTAGTGAAAATAGGCCTTTACTTGTATCATTAACTTCCTTTTGAGGTGCATTAGGAATAGCCACAGTGAAAGGCATAGCTATTGAGAACTCTCTCCCTTCGAATACTGAAAAGGAGTCGTTCTTATATAAAATTTTTTGTTGCCATGGTATAACATGATGATCTAATAGCTGCACGGCCTCATCACTTTGTCGTGCCACACGAGTGAGGAAATTTTCATGCTCACGGATATCACCAATTAACCGCGAAAAATGAAAATTAACTTTCTCGTTATCTTCTTCAGCCAGTCGCCAAAGCGCCCAGTAGCAAGTACCTACAAGGACTATCGCTATAGATACAAAGCAGATTAATAATATATTAAGTCGGAGAGAGGTTTTCGCCAGTTTACGTATCGGTGCATTATCGTATTGCATACTTAGCCATCCAAATTCAGGAGTCTGTTTGACTGCACGACGCCAGTTTTACAAGCCTCTAAGGTCAGCGCATTCCAACAAACCGACCTTCCTTATGATGGTTTAGTATAACCTAAAGGGTTATCATCGAATAAAATTTTCATGAATGAGTCTGGAGGTATAGCCTTTGAGATGAAAAAACCTTGCACTGCATGGCACTCGAACTGACGCAGCAAGGCCAATTGCTCTTGCGTTTCCACCCCTTCCGCTACTACATCCAAACCCAGTTCTCGACCTAGTTTAATAATACTTTTCAAAGCACTAGCAACTCCCTCGTCCTCCACGCAATTATAAATCAATGCACGATCAATTTTAAGTTCTGTGAACGGTGTAGCTACCAAGTTATAAAAAGAGCTGTAGCCGTTACCAAAATCATCTTGAGATAACCCAAAACCTTTCATCCGCAAGCGACAGGCACCTGCGACATAGTTACTGGGGACTGAAGGCATAGTATCTTCGGTTAACTCGAAACATATATTTTTTGTGGAACCGCCAAAGCGAATAACCTGCTCGCAAATCAGATCAGGTAAATACTGACGATCTAATAAATGAGGAGACAAGTTTATTGACACCGGCACCTGAAACCCTTGCTCTAACCAACATGCCTGGGCCAAAACAGTTTGTTCGATCATTAAAAAAAGAAGCTCCTCCTCCAGACCAGCTAATTCAATCGATTTCAGAAACTGCCCAGGCTGTAATATACCTAACTCAGGACATACCCAGCGTACTAGCGCTTCGGCAGAGACAATACTTCCATTCTGCAATGATTTTTTTGGCTGAAACCAAGCTTGTAACTGCCCACTACTTATAGCAGACAGTAACCTTTTCCTACTAAATTTCCGAGACGTATGCACACTACATGGTCTTACCTTACTTAAATTTTTAAGCTTTATCATGAGAGCTGAAATCGCACTGGGCATCACTGGCTTTGAGATTTGCTCAAGCACATCGATCCCAAGAGCATTTGCAACTAAACACGCACCTGCCATTATTTTTCGAGAAGATGTACTCATAATAGCCAATGCGGGCCTCACTTCAAGCTCCGCCAACCTCTGAATAAACTGAATTCCATCTAGCTCAGGCATCATTAAGTCAGTAAGAATCAAATCAAACCCTTGACTCTCCAACTTCATCATTGCTTCGTTTCCGTTCTCAGCCAATTCGATTTTTTTGACGCCAATATCTCTAAACAGGTTTTCTAAATATGCTAGCTGAAATGGTTGATCTTCAACGATGAGAACTTGGAAATTTGACATGTGTGATACTCTTATTTTAGTGAGTTCAGGGTGCTATATAGCACACTCAGGTTCACAGGCTTTACCAGGCAAAGATTCATCCCTGCAGACAGACACCGGTCACTCTCTTCAAGTGCAGCATTGGCGGTAGCACCAATAATTGGAACTATACATCCTGCTTGGCGTAATTCTCGTGCAAGTTCGTAACCATCCATCCCAGGCATATTGATGTCACTGAGTATTATGTCAAACTCACCACCTACCCACTGGCTTAGCGCTTCATTACCATCCGATGTAATAACTACGCTACACCCTATAGCTTCAAGTTGATCCTTAAGTACAAGTTGGTTTATTGGGTTATCTTCAGCCACAAGAACCCTCAAATTTAACTGCTCACCCTTATTTTCACGCTCAATCGTGTCATGCCGCTCTACAGCCTTGCCCATAGATAGCTTTATCGCCTGATAAATTGCATACAAGCTATGCATACTCACACGCCATTTCCCGCCAATAAATTGTGGATTGCTATATCCATCGGCATAAGCCACCACATGAGATCCGTCCCAGTCGATAGTGGATTCATCATTATACGGCCTTAGTTCAAGCTGAACTAAACCCTCGTAGTTTTTTGAGTCACTTGCCAATCCAACTTGCGCTAGCGCACCCCATTTATTCAACCAACCACACATGCTAGCTGCAAGCTCACGCACTGGTGAATATACAAATATAGGCTGAGGAGGGAGTAGCGGCAGTCCGAGTAGGGCTTCATTAGTATTTAACTCAACCTCCAAGGCAAGAGTTAGCATAAAGCTAGACCCCAAACCAAGCTCGCTAACCACATGAATATCGCCATTCATCAACTGCGTTAGTCTCTGACATATGGAAAGTCCAAGCCCCGTCCCACCAGGTAGATATGCACGACTTCCTGTCTGATAGAAAGGATCAAACAAACGACGATGATCCTCTTTAGCAATCCCTACCCCGGTATCCGCAACTTGCCAAAGTATTGATATTCGCTCTGCATCCCTCGACTCTACTCGCACTCGTATGACTATATGCCCATGATCCGTATATTTAACTGCATTGCTTAATAAATTATTAAGCACTTGTCGTATCCGAGCAGCATCCCCCCTCAACACAGTAGGTAATTGTGGGTCGCAACATGCATATAGATGCAGTTTTTTGCTCCAAGCCGCTGCTGCATAGGCATGCACGACATCTTCAACTAACTCTACAGGATTAAACTCTTCCACCTGAAGGATTAGCTGTCCCGCTTCAATTTTTGAAACATCTAAAACATCATTAATTAACTGCTGCAATACCGACGAGGATCGCTGAATCGCCAGGAAATATGCTTGCTGCTGGGATGTCATATCTGTGCGACCTAACAACTCCAACGTCCCTAGAACACCATAAAGCGGAGTTCTAATTTCATGACTCATAGTCGCCAAGAATATCGTCTTTGCTTCATTTGCAGAGTCAGCTAGCTCCTTTGCTTTGGCTAGAGTTTCTTCTATTTGTTTACGCATACTGATATTACTAAATGCACAAAATACAACATCTTCACCACTATAACGTGTTGGTACAAAACTTAAATATAAGTGCCCTCCACCTACAGTTTCTACTTCTTCGTAGCGACCAGACTCATGAGTACAAAACGCCTGTTCTATCCAACTTTTACTCCATCGCTTTCGATTAACACCGTCGCCCAACCATTGACTTGCCAATCTATTTTCTAGTACAACCGTGCCATCAGTACGGCGTAACACACAAAGAGCAACAGGAGCAGTTTCTATTATTGCACGAAAAAACTGTTCACTTTCGATGAGTTGTTCAAAGTGCCGTTGCGCAGGAATAACCAATCGTAAATTAATACGCCGAACCAACAACCAAACAACACAAGAACTAACAAGACACACCAGCACTCCACCAATTATCACCCCCCATAATGGCGACAGTAGATCACTTAAAGTAACAAAATATACTAGCGCCCAGTTCGACCCTTCAATCGCCCTAACCAATCTTAAATATTCAGGCAAGAAACCAGTCCCAGAAAGCCCAAAAACCTCATCTTTTAAAAAACCAACTTCTTTAGCTTCTTGTTCAAGATTAAACCCAATAGAGCCCCCTGACGCACTTCGAAAATCACTGTCTAATAACAAGTACCCACTAACATCCCTACTTCCAATTGCCTCCTTCACATCAGCTCCATTGAGCTTGATCCCAAGCCAACCTCCATCATGGTCTATTTTTGAGAATAGGTATATTCGAGATAGTGGATCATTGGCATCTGCAAGCCAAATTATCTCGGGACTATCTTCAAACCCTATATTTTTTAGCTGCTCAAGTATGCTTGAAGGTATTGCATAATGCCTATCAAATCGGCCATGGAGATAACTCACTGTCAACGCTTTATCAGCAGCCACATAAAGCAGACCTACTTCTAAATTGTCTAGATCAGCCAAGTCACGGCCGGATAACAAAATACTCCAATCACCCCCTAACTCACCCAAGGCTATATTAGTGTATTTATATTTTTCAAGCTGCCCCACCAGAGCCATCGCAGAGTGTTTTGAATCATTTGCCCTATACATTAAAGAGCGATTCATATGAACCAGCATGGCCTCGCGCTTGTGAAAATATATCTGAGCGTCATAAATAGCACGACTCATTTCTCGCCGCCGCTTGGAAAGTTCGTCATTGAAACAAGAATTTAGGTAGAAACAAACGCCTGATATCATGCTAAATAATAGCAGCCATGCGAATAAGCGCAGCAACCTGCGTACAGCTTTGGGGGTGGAAAAGGTTGTCTCGAAAGGCAGAAAAAAATTTTTAATCTTCATTAGCTTATGCTAATAAATCAGGAACGACCAAACCATAAGACAACTCTCAAACAGCTGAACTATTAAGCTCTATGTTCTCCTTAGCCGCTCTCAGACGCGACGCTCAAAGGCCTCGCGAATGAAGCCGCCCAGATTGCTGTGAGGATTTGAATCCGACCGGCACCCTAGACACCTCCAGCCTATTCTTTGAGCGTAGGAGGAAGTCTATGAGCACCCAACGATTCACGCCGGAGCTCAAAGCAGAAGCCATCGGGAAAAATGCGAGACAATGCCGTGGCCGAGTCTTTTTTAACAGCCTGAAAGAGGTACGCATCCGCATCCGCATCCGCATCCGCATCCGCATCCGGATCTACAAAACCCGGGATATGACCCGAGCCAAAGCGTTCTGTGACATTGAAGTGCGTTACGATCGAACACGTCATCTCAGTCCTCTGGGCGGCGTCAACCCTGAGGCCTTTGAAAGGGCCTAATTATGAGGCTGGAAATTGTCTGTGGCAGCGGGGAGGCACTCCATTTCACTGCCAATGAGCGCAGACTTTCACCAGCTCATCGACTACATACCGCACCTTTGGCCGCAAGTGGGACACTTTTGGCCAGACTGCATGCAATTCCACCGGATCCGGTTCGTAGCCTCCTAGTACCTCGACCAATCTCCCGCCGTTGATGTCGTCACTGAATAAGCATCGTGGCATCTGACATAAACCCATTCCTACGATTGCCGCGTGAATCATTGCTTCACCATCACCTAGCTGGTGAGTAACAGCAGGCGCAAAGTGAATAGAGTCCTCGCCTACCCGCACGCGCCAGGAAAGAGGCTGCCCTCTTCTATGCCCGACGATGCAAAAGTGATCTCTCAAGTCATCAAGCGTCGACGGCGTACCGAAGCCTTCGAGATATTCCGATGACGTCCAGATCGCCCATCGTTGGCGAGTCAACAGACGCGCCACCAGACCACTGGTGTCTTTCATCTCCCCAAAACGAACCGATAAGTCGACGCCTTCCTCAATTCACTGATCACCCGGATCGTTGAGGCTACACGGCAAGAAACCGACACGCTGGTTCCGGCTCATTGGCAGCCATGACCTTGATGCTCACGGCTAACGGTCAGGGCTTGGTGTCTACGCCGATGATAGGATTCGATGCTGCAGGTGTTTCACAAGCTTTGGCCTAGGCCCGGCTGACGTTCCTGTGATGCTGGTGACTGTAGGTTACCCGGGGCGATTCACATGGGCTGCCAACATTCATTACGACGTAAGAAATCATCGAGCTAAGAAGCCCTTCTATAACGAAACCTTAAGCTGGGATAGCAATATTTTGAAAAGCTCCGCAAGCATTCGTGCATCTAGCAAAGCATGGTGAGGTAGATCACATAGCTCAACGTGCTCAAGAGCTTCTGTATTTACCTGAGTGAAATGGCTTATGAGGTTGGTGGGTTGATTCATAACCTGGACTGGCCATGGTTGATGCTTTACATCAACGAGATTAACGAAAAAATCCCAGTCCCAATTTGGCGCATCCGAACATACCTCAAGCTCTCCGTCCAAGCCGTCTAGAAATCTTCGAAGTGAGCGCTGGGCTTCAATAAGCGACTTACCATACCGCCTAAGATTGAGCTGCGGTAGGACGTTCTGGATGACGAAACAGCTGCAGTCCTCAACCACATAGGTATCCGTCAGCTCAACGTAAAACTCTTCGTCTGACTCCGATACCAGCGCCAGAGATATCAGCTTCGAGTCTTGGTTGAGCTGGGTAAACTCGCAATCAAGGAATATCTTCAAAGACTTACCTTTTCGACGATTGTTCGTGTGGCCTGTCATTGGAGCCCTTTTTCGTCCTACTATTTACAGTGCCGATAGATTTTCGAGGAGCGTTACTACCAAGTCTGCCGAATAAGATGAGGAACTACATTTTGATTGAACGAGGGAAGGTCAGTTGTCTCCCCTGGGATCGAATTTTTCGCCATACCTAGCATCTAAGGTACGATTGCGCTCGATCCTTCTGATCCAAGGATCGTAGTCTTCGGAAATCGAGGCAAGCTTCGCGCTGATGATCATTTGAACCGCTTCGTCACGCAGTAACATGCGGGTCAGCTCGCGGTACTCAGCACGCGTAACCACACCATAAATGGCGTGATTGTCTTTGACATAGAGGTCGGTCACCACCCGCAGATGGCCATATTTTTCTACGTCATCGGGGTAGATGTCCTCTAGGCTGAGGTATCCCATATCGAACCCCTACCTAAGAATGTTCTCGCTGAATAGCACTGCCTGTACGCTACACAATGTTCAAAGACGCCACCGATAGCGTGTAACAACATTAAATTCGGCCCTTCGCGTCAGCGCCTACAAAAAACCAGCCAGCAGCAGGCGATATAGTGTGCGCATGATAACTTCAGCTCAGGCATCACTGTTCTGAGAACCCACCTTGAGCACAGCCACCGCACCCAACGATTTCAACACACTGATCAATGCACCAAAATTCTCGGACGACCCGGTTGGTCGACGTCAAATGAAGCGGTGCCAGCTCATCGCGGAAGACATCTACAAAAGCACTTCCACAGAGACGTTGCTCGAAGCTAGGGGCAGAGCTGAAGGCTACATCCATGGCCTTGTGGACGCTGGGCATCTGTCGACGAGAGATACCGACCGTGACTACCTAATTTTGAGCATCGTCCAACGGAGGCGTGAGTTTTTGCAGCAACTGCTGAACGACTTTGGCTATTAAAAAGGCGAGCTATGAGTCCAACCGATGGAAAAATTAGTTTCACCGGATAGCGGCAATTTGGAGCGCTTCGCACGTCTAATTCGGAGCACTGCTGATCAAAACCGTAATAGCCATCCAGCGCTCATCAACTGCCATGCAGTCATATCTCTACTACGCCAGAGATAAAGCATTCAATCTTCTGATTCGAGACGATCACACGATCGAAGTAACCCTAGAAAGCTACGTCGCCCACCCCCACGTTTGAAGCTACCAACAAGGTAATTTCCCTCCCCCGTTTCCAAAATCCAGAAACGCCCTTCTTTCCATGTCCTTTGAATTTTTGTCGTGCAAATGATTCCGCCACTGGCTGTTCGATACGCCCCGTCTTCCTGAAGGTGATCGAAGAACACGCCAAGGCACCTGTCTTCTATTATCACCGCATCGCTAATAAAAGCCGTAATGGCCACTGTGTATTTTCGGAGACTCGCTTGTACGAGGCGACTCATTTGAAAGTCACTGAGATACTTACGGTGAAATTCGACTTTGATTATTTCAGGCATCCGGCCAGATCTCCAAAATTACGCAAAATTAACTTACGGCGGTCATTACTTAACCGGTTTTCATTGAAAAAGCAGCACCAATACTGGCCTCTTTTCTCAGGCCTGACCCAAGGAGGAGATAGACCGTTTTGTTGGTTTCAAACATGTAAGCGCTGGAAGAAACACCAAAGTTACTCCGCACCCACATCGAGGGCTGGAAGCGACCTTGGCTGTCGAGTACTACCTCGTGGGCAAATACGGTTGCGGGTAGTAGGCCGAGGGTCGTCAGCTTGTCTTTCTCAGCAGGTGTCACAGTGAGGTCGATCAGAATCCATTGCTTCACCACACAGAATGCTTTGCCCGGGAATGTCTTTGCTGCCAAAGAGATCAGGTCTTCTTGTGAGCCTTCCCAGCCGACAACCTCCTCTCAAGCGCCGTACAAGAGTTGCGAAACCTCTTCCAATGTCACCATCAAAAATCCTCCATCCCGTTGAGCTCGGCCAGCCACGCGAACTTGTCCAATAGCCAATCACTGATAATCAAAGCTCGATCAATAAATCAGGATCAAAGCCCGTGTTCTGCCCCGGATAACCGCGTGGATTGGAAACCACTCGGCACCCTTCCTTCGAGAAATCCGCAGCAACGTGGGTATGCCCATAAACCCAAAGATCGGCCTTACCCAACAAATCCGTCCAATTGTTCGCATAGGCTGCAATCAAATGTCCGGGATGATCGTCACCCACATGATCCAACGCTGGCGCATGGTGAGTGACCACCACTGTTTTACCGTCGAAGGGTTTATCGAGTTCCTGGGCTAACCAGCGGCGAGCCCTCATTGATTTGGCGACCAAATCGTCTGGACGTAAGCGCCTGTAATCCAAGTCGGCTCGAATCACCAAAAAATCGTTCATCGAATCCCAAGCAATTCTCTTTGCCGCAACCACATCACCCGTAGACGAATAATCCGTCCAGGCAGTTGTGACCAAAAAGCGTGTGCCATCGAGAATGAGCATCTCGTTTTCGAGTACATGCACATGGGGCAATGCAGCGTCTTTCATCTTTAGCAGTGTGTGGCCTATGTGCCCGCCGTAGTACTCATGATTACCGCATACATAGATCACTGGGCATTGAAAAACCTCGCTTGCCCATTTCACGCCCCGCGATTTGATATCAATGTCGCCGGCGAGAATTACTACGTCCGCGTCGCTTGGGGCGGGATCGAACCGAGCGAACTCGAGGTGCAGGTCAGAGTAAATCTGAATTTTCATAACGGACGACCAGTTTCGATTTAGTTGTACTTTGGATACCGCTGCGGCGGCCGGCCTCCGAGCATTGCTCGCCTTGCAAGGAGAGACTGCGTTTACGTACTTGGATTAAAAAATCACTCGAAGCCCTTTAAGAGAGTGAGCGTCAATAAGACGACCTGGGGCATCGGTATAAGCCTTTTCGTCATCTATGTTGTGAAGACATACCCGACATCCCGTGGAGTCATATCCCACCAGCAACCCCGAAAGCCCCTCCATGATCCACTTGCCGTTTTTGTTCATCCACCCCGGCGTGACGACCTGAATTTCCGTAACGACAAACTCGCTGGTTTGTTGGGAAAGTATTTCTTCGAGCATATCGATGTCACTAATCATCATGGTGCGTGGCCACACCTTGCCATCCAAGCACTCTTCAAGAACGACGTGATACCAAGGATGAGCCAAGTGGCGTTCAAATATCCGCCAGTTTGAATACCCATCCCCAAAGATATTAGGGTAGCCCTCGGCAAAGGCTTCATGACTTCTAAACATTTCACATTCCCGTGGATCTACAGACCGCAGTTGCAGCTGACATCATTGATAAAGAGACAGTATCGCCTGTCTAGGATGACTTTTTCGGCGAAAACAAAGAGCGGCAGGTGGCCATGAACGTGGATTTTGGTGAGATCCCCATCGCTCGCTATCGCGCGCACGATTGTCCACTGCTGGACGATGCAAAAACCTTTGTTTGGAAAGCGGGTCTGCGCGATATGAATTAGTGCTTCTTGGCTTTCTCCAGATCCAGAGCGAGTCTCTCCGGTGGTGGAGAGGAGCTCACTGGCTACTTGGATTTCTTCAAACTCCATGCTTCATTCCCGTCAATACATGTCATATGTTTAAACGCATCCCCGTTAGTAAAGCTCAAGGACGCAGCGCTACCTGGGGAACTGCCTTCTCATGTTTGATGAAGCCGAACGACCCGTAACGAGGATTATATAACGTGTTATGGGTCGGCGCAATGTGGCCTTATCCTCTGTTTTGTAGAGGATCATAAATGTCTCTCAGCGAAGCATTTGCGGTCGTTATCCGGGCCTTGAGACAGAAATCAGGAATGTCCCAGGACGATCTATCTTTACTCGATCGCTCTTATCTGAGTCGCGTGGAGCGCGGTAAGGGGAACGTTTCGATCGAAATGCTCTTGAAAATTTCAAAAATGCTGGACGCTGAGCCCACTGTTCTAATGCTCCTAACAACATCTTTGCTTTCTGAGGAGGCGGCAGATGTGGCATTGGAGCGGGTCTCACGGAAGCTAGAGACGCTGAAAGAGACTGGAGTGATCGAGCTGATCTCCAGCGGTGGTAGGCCACGCCAACATGGACGCCCCTCCAACCTCGCTGCGAGTGAACGACTAAAACTTGCTCCGCATCTGAAGCAAAAAGGCCTATCTAATTCAGAAATAGCTCGAGAATTAGACGTTTCTAAGTCAACGGTACAACGGTATCTAGCCAAGGCTCCTCATTAACGGTAACCACTGACGCTACCGATATGATGATCTACCTCTCAGGACGCTTCCTCTCCACTCAACATCTTCGCTGAGCTCTCAATCCGTATTGCATGCAGGATGGCGATCGCACTTAAGACTTCTTGAACCGGGCCCGACCGAGCAAAACGATTTCTGGACATCAGGCGTTGTAGTTTCTTCGATGTCAGTTTGTTGGCAAAGAGCTGAAAAAGAGGTTTTCGGGTAAGCTTGGCAATACCAAAAATGCCGATGCTGTGAGAAAACTGAAGGTTTTAGGATTGAGCCAGGCGGAGGTAGCAGAGAAGCTTGGGCTGGCGAGGTCTACCGTACATCGATATTGGCAAAAGAATTAACAGCAACTGAAAACGATGCCAAAAGCTTCAGATCGGAGGCGAGCTATCAGCGGCTGAGATCTGGAGCCTTTAGCGTATTGGCGTTGCTGGAAGGATGTGTCCCCTATGGGAATCGAAACTGCATCTAACCCTTAGGAGGGGCTAGCTCCTCCGCCTTCCCTCTCTTCACCCCGCGCCCAGTCAATAGAGATGTGGAGTACTGCAGACAAGAGCTTTTTTGCCCTCCTATTAAATAGCTCAAACCAACGCGCCCTTGAATATTCATCGATGCTTCCACCGCCCGCACCTAATAAGGAGCCTTGAAGAGATAGTTGAAATGGCTTGGTCATCGTTTCGCCTGCAAGGGGCTGGCGCTGATTAGCGGGCAGGAAAGGACAGCGTATTGTGCATTTCAAAGCGGTAGACAAAAAGAATGAAGTCCGTGCGCACGGCGCCCTTGACCTTGTCCTTTTCAAAGGCCGCCAGATCGACGTCAGCCCCGGCTAGGGTGTCCTGCAACGCCTGGCGCTCGCTCTGAGCCTCGGCCTTGTTGTGCATAAAGGAATGGGCGAGCTTCTCAAAGCCCTCAAAGCACAAAAAAGCACCGCCCACCATCAACAGCGGCGTCACGGCCCACGGTACAAATGCGCTTATAGCCAGTGCTGCGGGCACCAGGATCAACTTGTTGCGAAACGAGCCCTTGGCCACGGCCCACACCACCGGCAACTCCCGGTCGGCGCGTACGCCAGACACCTGCTGGGCGTTGAGCGCAAGGTCATCGCCCAGCACCCCTGCGGTTTTTTTGGCGGCCACCTTAGTCATCAGTGCGACGTCATCGAGTACTGCGGCGATATCGTCGAGCAACATCAGCAAGCTACTGCCAGCCATAGAAAAACATCCTTTGAGTTTGAATGGACACAAGCATAGCGCGTGCCAGCCCGAAAGCTGCAATCTTGAGCCACTTGCAAGCCCGGTGCTACCATGCCCGACCGCCACAGTCGGCAAGGACATATCGGGTTTATGAGCAGTATCCGCGAGCGTAATAAAGAACTGATTTTGCGTGCCGCCAGCGAAGAGTTCGCTGACAAGGGTTTCGCCGCCAGCAAAACCAGCGATATCGCGGCCAAGGCAGGCGTGCCCAAGCCCAACGTCTACTACTACTTCAAGTCCAAGGAAAACCTTTATCGCGAGGTGCTCGAAAGCATTATCGACCCGATTTTGCGAGCTTCGACGCCGTTCAATGCCGATGGCGAACCGAACGAAGTACTGAGCAACTACATCCGCTCAAAAATCCTCATCTCCCGCGATCTGCCGTTTGCGTCCAAGGTGTTTGCCAGTGAAATCATGCACGGCGCCCCGCACCTGAGCGAAAAACAGGTCGAGCAGCTGAACGTCCAGGCCAAACACAATATCGACTGCATCCAGATCTGGATCGACCGTGGCCAGATAGCACCTATCGACCCGCATCACCTGATGTTCAGTATCTGGGCCGCGACCCAGACCTACGCCGACTTCGACTGGCAAATCTCCGCCATCACCGGCAAGGCCAAACTCGACGACAGCGACTACGAAGCGGCGACACAGACCATTATTCGGCTGGTGCTCAAGGGTTGTGAACCGGACCGGTAGACCGAGCAAGGGCCTTCGCGAGCAGGCTCGCTCCCACCCTACCCGCGGTAACGAGCTTGCTCGTGAAGGTATTTTCCCAGACACATCAAGCTAAAAAACTGCCCATCTGTGTTGCCCTTACAGGGCTAGCCTTTTCATGACTTATTTGTGAAAGGGCAAAGGAATGCCGTCTCTCGCTGCCTCACACCGCCTGCGCATAGGCCGTTATTCTGAGCAGAATCGAATTTATCTCCTGAGTACCAATACGCGCTGTAGAGAACCGATTTTCAATGACTTTGCTTTGGGCCGATTGGTTGTCGCGCAATTTCGCGCCGCGCAAGACCAAGGTTTTGCTGACTCGCTGGCTTGGGTCGTAATGCCCGATCACTTTCATTGGTTGATCGAGTTGCGCCGTGGGACGCTGAGCGGGTTGATGCAAAGAACAAAGTCTTTGAGTACCAAAGCGGTGAACCTGTCGAGCGTTCGCAAGATAAGCCTTTGGCAGAATGGCTTTCATGATCGTGCATTAAGGCGAGAGGAGGATTTGGTGAAAATTGCTCGTTATGTTGTCGCAAACCCATTGCGAGCGGGGCTGGTTGAGAAGCTGGGCGATTATCCGCTGTGGGACGCTATCTGGGTTTGACTGGGTACTTCGCGAGCAGGCTCGCTCCCACAGTCAAGGGATCACTGTGGGAGCGAGCCTGCTCGCGAAGGCGGTCAATCATTTACCAAAAATCAGGCCACCACTCCCGCATCCGCCCGCAAGCCCAGAGCCTCTACCGCGCTGATCGCGCACTGTTCGTCGATATCCGAAGTATCGCCACTGATGCCAATCGCGCCGACCACTTGCCCCGACTCATCGCGAATCAACACGCCTCCCGGTGCAGGCACCACGTCGCTCTGACCCATGCCGTTCAGAGCGGCAAAAAACGCCGGGCGCTGCTGTGCATCCAGCGCCAGCAAACGCGACCCCTTGCCCAAGGCAATTGCGCCCCAGGCTTTACCAATCGCAATGCTGGGGCGCAACAGGCTGGCGCCGTCTTCGCGCTGCAACGCCAGCAAATGCCCGCCACTGTCGAGCACCGCCACCGTCAGCGGTGACGCGTGAATTTCGCGCCCCACGCCAAGGGCTTGAACGGTCAGTTCTAAAGCGACTTTCAAGGTTAAAGCACTCATGGTTGCCATCCTTATCTTGTTATGGAAAGCCTTTCGCACGCCTTTTAACGCGCCTTCTATGAGATTAATAGAACACAATAATAAACTCTTTTGTATACAATTTTTATCTTCATAAAATTCAATACCCGCACATAAAGCCTGAATACAGGGCACATCAGCGATCAGGCACTGAATCGATAAAAGCCATTGACCTGCACGCCGGAGGATGAATACACTCCCTCAACAGCCACTTGTATACAATTACAAAACGTAAGAGGCACAAAACAATGAGCAAAATGAGAGCAATCGAAGCCGCCGTTCTGGTGATGCGTCGCGAAGGTGTCGATACCGCGTTCGGCATCCCGGGCGCTGCCATCAACCCGCTGTACTCGGCCCTGCAAAAGGTCGGTGGCATCGATCACGTCCTCGCTCGCCACGTCGAAGGCGCCTCGCACATGGCCGAGGGTTACACCCGCACCAAGGCCGGCAATATCGGCGTGTGCATCGGCACCTCGGGGCCTGCGGGTACCGATATGGTCACCGGCCTATACAGTGCCTCGGCCGACTCGATCCCGATTCTGTGCATCACCGGCCAGGCGCCACGGGCGCGGATGCATAAAGAAGACTTCCAGGCTGTCGATATCACCACCATCGTCAAACCCGTCACCAAGTGGTCGACCACTGTGATGGAACCAGGCCAGGTGCCTTATGCCTTCCAGAAAGCCTTTTACGAAATGCGCTCCGGCCGCCCTGGCCCGGTGCTGATCGACCTGCCGTTTGATGTGCAAATGGCTGAAATCGAATTCGACATCGACGCCTACGAACCACTGCCACTGGCCAAGCCTGCAGCTACCCGGCTCCAGGCCGAAAAAGCCCTGGCCCTGCTCGATCAAGCCGAGCGCCCGCTGCTGGTCAGCGGTGGCGGCGTGATCAATGCCGACGCCAGTGACCTGCTGGTGGAATTCGCCGAATTGACCGGTATCCCGGTGATCCCGACTCTGATGGGCTGGGGCACCATCCCCGACGATCACCCGCTGATGGTGGGTATGGTCGGTCTGCAAACTTCGCATCGTTATGGCAACGCCACCCTGCTCAAGTCCGATGTGGTACTGGGCATCGGCAACCGCTGGGCGAACCGTCACACCGGCTCGGTCGACGTCTACACCGAAGGCCGCAAGTTCATTCACGTTGATATCGAACCCACCCAGATCGGCCGCGTGTTTAACCCGGATCTGGGCATCGTTTCCGACGCAGGTTCCGCACTCAAAGTGTTCCTTGAAGTGGCCCGCGAATGGAAAGCCGCTGGCAAACTGAAAAACCGCAGTGCCTGGCTGCAAGACTGCCAGCAGCGCAAAGCGACCCTGCACCGCAAGACCCACTTCGACAATGTGCCGGTCAAACCGCAGCGCGTGTACGAAGAAATGAACCAGGTGTTTGGCAAAGACACATGCTACGTAAGCACCATCGGTTTATCGCAGATTGCCGGTGCGCAATTCCTGCACGTGTACAAGCCTCGACACTGGATCAACTGCGGCCAGGCCGGACCTTTGGGCTGGACCATTCCGGCAGCGCTGGGCGTGGTCAAGGCTGACCCGAGTCGCAATGTAGTGGCGTTGTCCGGCGACTATGACTTCCAGTTCATGATCGAAGAACTGGCCGTCGGCGCACAGTTCAACCTGCCGTATATCCACGTCGTTGTTAACAACTCCTACTTGGGACTGATTCGTCAGGCGCAGCGTGGTTTTGAAATGGACTACTGCGTGCAGTTGGCGTTCGACAACCTCAACGCACCTGAACTCAATGGCTATGGCGTTGACCATGTCGCCGTCGTTCAAGGTTTGGGCTGCAAGGCCTTGCGTGTGTTTGAACCGAGTGAAATCCAGCCTGCCCTGCGCAAGGCCCAAGAGCTGATCAAGGAATTCCGTGTGCCCGTGATGGTAGAAATCATCCTGGAGCGCGTGACCAATATTTCGATGGGCACCGAAATCAACGCCGTCAATGAGTTTGAAGATCTGGCGTTGGTGGGTAACGATGCACCGACTGCCATTTCGATTCTGGATTAATTGACCGCCCCTTTCCTTCATGGAGAGGGGCCACCTATTTGCAGGAGTTCACCATGCCGCGTTTTGCCGCCAACCTGTCCATGCTGTTCACCGAACAGGATTTCCTTGTCCGTTTTCAAGCGGCTGCCAACGCTGGTTTCCATGGCGTTGAATATTTGTTCCCTTACGACTACAGCTCTGCCGAGATCAAGGCACAGCTCGACGCTAACAAGTTGACTCAAGTGCTGTTCAACCTGCCAGCGGGTGACTGGGCCAAGGGTGAGCGCGGAATTGCCTGCCACCCGGATCGGGTTGAAGAGTTCCGCTCCGGGGTCGATCTGGCCATTGCCTACGCGCAAGTGCTGGGCAACGACCAGATCAACTGCTTGGCCGGGATTCGCCCACAAGGCGCAGACGAGGCGCTGATCGAAAAAACCTTTGTCAGCAACCTCAAATACGCCGCCGACAAGCTGCAGGCGGTGGGTATCAAGCTGGTGATGGAGTCGATCAACACCCTCGACATTCCGGGCTTCTACCTGAACAACACCAAGCAGGCACTGGCGATCCAGGAAAAAGTCGGCAGCACCAACCTGTTCCTGCAGTACGACATCTACCACATGCAAATAATGGAGGGCGATCTGGCCCGCACTATGCAAACGCACCTGCCCCAGATCAACCATATCCAGTTGGCCGACAACCCCGGCCGTCACGAACCGGGCACTGGCGAAATCAACTACCGCTTCCTGTTCGAGCACCTGGACCGCATTGGTTATCAAGGTTGGGTCGGCTGCGAATACAAGCCGCTGACCAGCACCGAAGCTGGCCTTGTGTGGCTCAAGAGCCATAACGCGGTGTAACAGCAACACACAAAACCCTGTAGCAGCTCTGCGTCCGGCGGCGAAGCCGTCGCAAACCCGGTGATCGCCATTCAACTGATGCACCGCGTCAGCTGATTTTACGACGGCTTCGCCGCCGGACGCAGCCTCGTTCCTTCGGCAGCTGCTACGGGCAATCCAAACAGCTCCAATAAAAACAAGAGGATTTGTCATGGCTAAAATCGGATTTATCGGCACAGGCATCATGGGTTCGCCTATGGCCAGCAACCTGCAAAAGGCCGGGCACAGCCTGTTCCTGTCGACCCATCACGGCGCGGCACCGGCCGATCTGATCGCTGCAGGCGCGATTGCCCTGGCCAGCCCGCGGGAAGTTGCCCAGGAAGCCGAATTCATCATCGTCATGGTGCCCGATACCCCACAGGTCGAAGACGTGCTGTTTCGCGAAGACGGCATCGCCGCTGGCCTGAGCCCGAACAAGGTAGTGATCGACATGAGTTCGATCTCGCCGACCGCGACCAAGGCCTTCGCTGAAAAAATCAACGCCAAGGGCGCGCAATATCTGGATGCCCCAGTGTCCGGCGGTGAAGTCGGCGCCAAGGCTGGCACGCTGAGCATCATGGTCGGCGGCGACGAAAAAACCTTTGCCCGCGCCCTGCCCCTGCTCCAGAGCATGGGCAAAAACATCACCTTGGTCGGTGGCAATGGCGACGGTCAAACCGCCAAGGTGGCGAACCAGATTATCGTCGCCCTGAATATTCAGGCGGTAGCTGAAGCGCTGGTATTTGCCGCGAAAAACGGCGCCGATCCGGCCAAGGTTCGCGAAGCACTGATGGGTGGTTTTGCCTCGTCGAAGATCCTCGAAGTTCACGGCGAACGCATGATCAAGGGCACTTTCGACCCGGGCTTCCGCATCAGCCTGCACCAGAAAGACCTCAACCTGGCCCTGGCCGGTGCCCGTGAGCTGGGGATCAACCTGCCCAACACCGCCAATGCCCAGCAAGTGTTCAGCACCTGCGCAGCCATCGGTGGCAGCAACTGGGACCACTCGGCGCTGATCAAGGGCCTGGAACACATGGCCAATTTTTCGATTCGCGACAAATAAGCCCACCGGCCTCCCCTCTTTCGGGATACCGGGATACCTGTAGTCGCTGCCGAGGCACGAAGGCTGCGAGTTCTTGATCATGCAGGGAGCCAATCAAGAGCTCGCAGCCTTCGTGCCTCGGCAGCGACTACCAGGTAACAATCATGAGCTCACACCCCTGTCCCGACTGGGCGACTGCCCTGTGCGCCGGTTTCAGCCAGATATTCCTCCAGCGTCATCCGTTGTGCGGTGTGTTGTGCTTGCTGGCAATTCTGATCAGCGCCCCAACCCTGCTTGGTGGCGCGTTGCTGGGAGGGATTGCCGGGCTCCTGACCGCGCAACGCCGCGACTACCCCAAAGCCGAGCGCCAAGCGGGCCTCTACAGTTACAACGGGATCTTGCTGGGGTTACTGTTGAGCCACCATCTGGAATGGTCGGCCCTACTGCCCTTGCTGATCATTGCCAGTGCCGGATCTAGCACGATACTGGTTCACCAGTGGCTCAAACGCGCCAGCCACGGGCAAAGCCTGTTGGCCTATACCGCGCCATTCGTGGGTATCGGCTGGATGTTGCTGCACCTCAACAACACCCCGACCCCGTCCTTGAGTCCCGAACAGGCAGTCAACAGCCTGGCGCTGATACAGGCCCTGTTCAAAGGTGTTGCTCAGGTCATGCTGTTACAGCATCCGATTGCCGGGCTGCTGATTGTGATCGGCCTGTGGGCCAGCAGTTGGCGGGCTGCTCTGTGGGCCATTACGGGTTCGTTGGCCGGTCTGTTATTCGGCCTGTACCAGCAGGATACGGCGGCAGCACTGAGTGGGCTCACCGGCTACAACCCGGTGCTCGCGGCGCTGGCCCTAAGCCAGCAACGACGCCGAGCCTGGCTGCCACTGGTCGGCATCATCGTCACTTTGCTGCTCACACCCGGTTTTACCGCCCTGGGCCTGGCGCCATTAACCGCACCGTTTATTCTCGCTTGCTGGCTGGTACACGCCAGCGTGCGGATATTCAGCCCCGCCATACCGGATGCTGAAGAGCAATGCAGGTTGCGCATTGAGCGTTAATACTCGAACCTTCTGACATTTGGGCATCGAGCAACCTGCATGGATAACAATGATTGGCGCCAACGGCTTTACGTCATGGTCTTTCAGGCCGACACCGCCGCCGGGCGCCGTTTCGACACCGCACTACTGCTGATCATCCTGTGCAGCCTGGTGGTCGTGGTGCTCGACAGCATCAACAGCATTCACCGCGACTACGCCGATATGCTGGCGTATATCGAATGGGGCTTCACCTTTGTTTTTGCCATCGAGTACGGCCTGCGTCTGTATTGCTCGCCCAAACCGCTGCGCTACGCCTTCAGCTTTTATGGGTTGGTGGATTTGCTGGCCATCGTGCCGGGGATCCTGGCGATCTACTACAGCGACGCGCAGTACCTGCTGATTATCCGCATCATCCGTATGCTGCGCATTTTTCGCATCCTCAAGCTGCGACCCTACCTGAGCCAGGCCAACTACCTGCTCGCGGCCCTGCGGGGCAGCAAGCAAAAAATCATCGTGTTCCTGGTCAGTGTCTCGACTCTGGTCACGGTGTTCGGCAGCCTGATGTATGTGGTTGAAGGCCCGGAAAACGGCTTTACCAGCATTCCGGTAAGTATCTACTGGGCCATCGTCACCCTGACCACCGTCGGCTTTGGTGACATAGTGCCCAAAACTGTACTGGGGCAAGTTATCTCGGCCATGGTCATGATCACCGGCTACTCGATTATTGCCGTGCCTACGGGCATCTTCACCGCCGAACTGGCCAACGCCATGCGGGGTGAACAACTCAAGCACGACTGCCCGACCTGCAAGAAGAACACTCACGAACCAACGGCAGCTTTTTGTTCCCGTTGCGGCAATGCACTCTTTACGAAAAAGGCATAACCACAGTACTTTTTAATCTTTTAAGGACTATGCGCCAGCGGCTATAGTTGCTGGCAATTTGCCCCTACTGCTCCCTATAACAAGGAATGCTCAGTGAAAAAATTCTTTAGCGCCTCCATTCTTGCCGCTGGCCTGGCCCTTGGCAGTGTCGCTCATGCGGCCACCCCACCGCCGCTGCTGAACGTGTCCTACGACGTGATGCGTGACTTCTACAAAGACTACAACGCAGCATTCCAGAAACACTGGGCGCAAGAGCACAACGGCGAAAAGCTCAACGTACAAATGTCCTTCGGCGGCTCCAGCAAACAGGCGCGTTCGGTAATCGACGGCCTGCCAGCTGACGTGATCACCATGAACATGGCCACCGACATCAACGCCCTGGCCGATAACGGCCAGTTGGTTCCGGAAAACTGGGTGACCCGCCTGCCCGACAACAGCGCGCCGTTCACCTCGGCCACTGTGTTTATCGTGCGCAAAGGCAACCCCAAAGCCCTGAAAGACTGGCCAGACCTGCTCAAGGACGGCGTACAGGTGATTGTGCCCAACCCGAAAACCTCGGGTAACGGCCGCTACACCTTCCTTTCGGCCTGGGGCTATGTGCTGAAAAACGGCGGTGACGAAACCAAGGCCAAGGACTTTGTCGCCAAGCTGTTCAAGCAGGCTCCGGTACTCGACACCGGCGGCCGCGCAGCCACCACGACCTTTATGACCAACCAGATCGGCGACGTGCTGGTAACGTTCGAGAACGAAGCTGAAATGATCGCCCGCGAATTTGGCCGCGACCAGTTCGAAGTGATCTACCCAAGCGTATCGGCCGAAGCAGAGCCGCCCGTGACCGTGGTCGACAAAGTGGTAGACAAAAAAGGCACCCGCGCCACTGCCGAAGCCTATTTGAAGTACCTGTGGTCGCCTGAAGGCCAGGAAATTGCCGCCAAAAACTACCTGCGTCCACGGGACAAGGCAGTGCTGGCCAAGTACAACGACCGCTTCCCGAAAGTCGAATTCCTGTCGGTTGAAAAAACCTTCGGCGACTGGCGCGACGTGCAGAAAAAGTACTTCAACGACGGTGGCGTATTCGACCAGATTTATAACGGTCAATAACACCCGCCTCCTGTGGGAGCAACTGTCTTGCTCCCACAGGGATTTACTCGTAGCAGCTGCCGTAGGAACAAGGCTGCGTTCGGCTGCGTAGCAGTCGTAAAACCAAGCGACTCGTTGTTTCAGGTGTACCGTGCTTGCCGGGTTTACGACGACTTCGTCGCCGGACGTAGCCTCGTTCCTACGGCAACTGCTACGCAACACGTCAAGCTGTACATACACCCAGTAAAAACACTTGCCCTCGCGCCTATCTCTGCCCATGCTGTGCACCTTCTGCGCAGCATGAATGAGTTAAGCGATGCGGCTGTTTCTGTGTGAAAAACCCTCCCAGGCCAAAGATATTGCCGCCGTGCTCGGTGCCAGCCGACGCGGTGATGGCTGCTGGGTGGGCCCCAATGCCACCGTCACCTGGTGCATCGGCCACCTGCTCGAAACCGCCCCGCCCGATGCCTACGACGAGCGTTACAAGCGCTGGGTGCTGGCCGACCTGCCGATCATTCCCGAAAAATGGAAAATGCGCGTCAAACCCAAGACCGCCAGCCAGTTCAAGGCCGTCAAGCGCCTGCTCGGTGAAGCCAGCGAACTGGTGATCGCAACCGACGCCGACCGTGAAGGCGAGATGATCGCCCGCGAACTGGTCGAGCATTGCCGTTATCGCGGCCCCATCCAGCGCCTGTGGCTCTCGGCCCTGGACGACGCTTCCATCCGCAAAGCCTTGGGCGCCCTCAAGCCTGGCAGCGAAACCTTCAACCTCTATCATTCAGCGCTGGGGCGCTCGCGAGCCGACTGGTTGATCGGCATGAACATGAGCCGCCTGTTCACCCTGCTCGGGCGCCAGTCCGGCTATCAGGGCGTATTGCCAGTGGGCCGGGTGCAAACCCCGACCCTGCGTCTGGTGGTCGACCGTGATCGCAGCATCAGCGACTTTATTCCCGTGGCCTACTGGGCCATTGATGTACAACTCAAACATGACGCGCAGTTGTTCACCGCACAATGGCGCGCCGCCCCCGACACCTGCGACGACCAGGACCGCTGCCTCAATCAGGCCCATGCGCAGCAAGCCGCAGCGGCGATAAACAGCGCCAGCAGCGCCAGGGTTTGCAAGCTGCGCACCGAGCGCATGCGCGAAGTCGCACCGTTGCCGTTCGATCTGGGCACGCTGCAAGAAGTGTGTTCGAAAAAACTCGGCCTCGGCGCCCAGGAAACCCTCGACATCGCCCAGGCGCTGTACGAAACCTACAAAGTCGTCACCTACCCGCGCAGCGATTGCGGCTACCTGCCGCAAAGTCAGCACAGCGAAGCACCGTCGATTCTGGCGGCATTGCAGCAGGCCGACCCGGCACTGGGCCCCTTGGCCGGGTATCTGGACCCACAGCGCCGCTCACGAGCCTGGAACGACGCCAAAGTCAGCGCCCACCACGGCATCATTCCCACAGCAGCTGCGAAAAACCTGGAGCGCCTGAGCGGTAAACACCGCGCGGTGTATACCTTGATTCGCGCACGCTACCTGGCGCAGTTCCTGCCCAACCACGAGTACGACCGCACCCAGGCCGACTTCGACTGCGCAGGGCAAA
The DNA here is from genome assembly GCF_025426255.1 of Pseudomonas fragi. Classification (GTDB taxonomy): domain Bacteria; phylum Pseudomonadota; class Gammaproteobacteria; order Pseudomonadales; family Pseudomonadaceae; genus Aquipseudomonas; species Aquipseudomonas kulmbachensis. The sequence goes on from NZ_CP104861.1 coordinate 3,467,792, forward strand.
AACTGCGCGCCGTGGGCAAGCAGATCGTCGAACCCGGCTGGAAGCGCGCCCTGCCCGAAGCCCTGGCCCCCGCCAAAGGTCGCGAGGCACCGGCACCTCAACCCTTGCCGATATTGCGCGAAGATCTGGATTGCGCGATTGCGGCGGTTAACCTCAAGGACCTGTGGACCCAGCCGCCCAAGCCCTTCACCGAAGGCGACCTGATCAAGGCGATGAAAAACGTCGCCAAACTGGTGCAGGATCCGCTGCTTAAGCAAAAGCTCAAGGACACCACCGGCATCGGCACCGAAGCTACCCGCGCCGGGATCATCCAGGGCTTGCTGGATCGCGGCTACCTGATCAAAAACGGCAAGGCCTTGGCTGCCACGCCACCAGCCTTCAGCCTGATCGACGCCGTGCCCCGCGCCATCGCCGACCCCGGCACCACGGCTATCTGGGAACAGGCACTGGACATGGTGCAAAGCGGCGAAATGACCCTCGACATATTCGTCGCCAAACAGGCGGCATGGATGAGCAAACATATCGAGCGTTGCAGCGCCATGACCATGACCATCAGCGGCCCGGCCAGCCCGGCAGGCACGGCGCCTGCCTGGAAAAAGAAACGCAAGGCTGCAACAGGCAAGGCAAAGCCAAAACGGGCGGTGAAAGCCAAAGGGGCATGAATGTTAAAGCGTGAGCTGCCCCGAAATACAGGTCACAGCCGCACCGCCCACCCAGATATCGTCGCCAATCTGCTCGATAGATACCCGCCCCGCACGCCCCATGGCCGTGCCCTGACTGACTACATAGCGCGTCGGGGCCAGGCCGTCCGCAATCAGCCACTGCGCCAGCCCGGCATTCAGGCTGCCAGTGACCGGGTCTTCGGGCATGCCTTCACCGGCGCAAAATGCGCGCACTTCAAACTGCGCTTCATCACCATCGCGCTCGGCGTTCCAAGGCGCGACCACGCCAATGGACAGGCCCAGCAACTGTGCGTAATCAGGGTTCAAAGCCAGCACCTGCTCCCGGTCGCGTAGCATCAGCGCCACCCAGCCGGGGCCGTTGTCGACCCAACGCGCCAGCGCAACAGCCTGAGACTCGATACCCAGGCCACGGCAGAGGCGTTGCAGCAGTGCATCTTCGACGGCGCCAGCACGCAACAAAGGCGGCGCTGTAAATGCCAGTTGCCCAGCATTGCGGCGAATTCGGATCAAGCCCGCGCTGCACTCCTGAACGATCTCTTCACCCTTGGGCTTGCCCCCGGCTTCCAGCCAGGCATGGCAACTGCCCAGCGTCGGATGCCCGGCAAATGGCAGTTCTTTCAGGGTGGTGAAAATGCGCAGGCGGTAATCGGCTTCGGGGTTTTGCGGTTTCAGTACAAAGGTGGTTTCGCTGAGGTTGGTCCAGCGCGCAAAGTCGGCCATCTGCGCATCGGTCAAACCGTCGGCGTTCAAAACCACGGCCACCGGGTTGCCTTTAAGTGCAACTGTGCTGAAGACATCAATTTGCTTGAATTCAAATAGGCTCATGGCCAGCTCCTGATAACGATCAGAAGCACCCTACACAGTTTCGATATATCTGAAAATAAAACGGCGACCCTAAGGTCGCCGTTGAACGTTACTTGAACTGCCGACTCAACCCCGGCGGTACGCCGCTGATATCGGTGTCTTCCCACGGCCCGCTGGGGCTGACCGAGCGGCTCCAGCCGTTGTCCCAGCGATAGTAGGCGCGTTGACGGTAGAAGACGTTGGTCTGGTCATCCAGCACGTACACGCCCATGCGCGCATCCCAATGACTCGGCCCGCCCGGCGGCGGCGCAAAGGTGGCCGAGGTCCGCGGTAACGGCTTCGGCGCCTTGGGGATGGGCATGTCAGGCAGGGGTTTGCCGGAGGGCTGGGGCGACGGCTGCGGCATCGGTGTGGATGGCGCGCTCGGTTCGTAAGGCTGATGAACCGCACAGGCGCTCAAGCCTAAAACCACACTGAGCAGGGTGATGCGTGCAAGTGGACTCATGAAAATGTCTCTATTGATAGTGATGAACCTGTCGCCGCTGCCGCAGGCTGCGATGGGCAGCACAGCGGCTACATCGATTGCATCAACTTTATTTGTCCGGGCTATCGATGGTCAGCTGTTGCAACGCCTTGGTGCTGCTGGACAGCGGTTTGCTGCGCCCTACCCACTCGCCCGCCGTCGGCTGGCCAGCACGGGAGATGCGTGCCATCAGTTGGACTTCAGGAAAGTTCGACAGTTTCAATTGCGGCATCATGGCGTCGACATCGCCCAGCTCAACGGTGATGGGCAGGTCCGCCACGGTCACGCGCTTGACCGCCAGCGGCGCCGGTGGGCCGGACACCGCACGGGCGAAGATAAACACGCTATCGCCCGGCAGGACACTGGCTTTGACCGCGTCAGCCAGATCAACGCTGACCTTGATCGACGCCTGGGCCTTGACCGCAGGCGCAGCTTCAACCTTGCCCCCGTTGGCCAGCAGTTGTTCGCGGGCCTTGGCGATACCACCTTCCAGGGCGGCGCGTGAAGTGTCGCCTTCGGGCAATTCATTCATCAGGCGCTGCCAGTAGCCAATGGCCTCCTGGAAGCGCTGGTCTTCAAAGGCTGCAATGCCCAGCAGGCCCAGGCTGGTGACTTCTTTCGGGTCGGCCTTCAAGGCTTCATCGGTCAGTGCCTGGGTCTTGTCACTCCACTTTTTATCGTCGGCAAAGTACTGCGCCTGCGCCCACTGCCCCAGCAGCTCAGGCTGACGCCCTGCCAGCGTGACCGTACGCTCGAACACTTTGGCTGCATCAGCCGGACGGTTTTGCGCCATATAGGCACGGCCCAGGAAGTACAGACCTTCGGCCGAGTCAGGTTGCGCGGCGGCAGCACGTTCAAGGCGCGCGACCATTTCTTCAAGGGATTGCGGCGGCTGCGAGAACTCGCGAGTCAGCTCGACCTTATCGCTGGAGCCAAAGTGCAGGTACAGGCCCAAGCCCAGGACCGGCACCATTACCGCCGCCAGCAGCGGGATGGCCTTGCCCAGGCTGGAAACCCGCCCCGGCGCCACGCCTTCGGTGTCCGCCAGCAATTCGCGGGCAGCTTCGGCGCGGCCGGTTTCGAGCTGCTCGGCAGTCAGTACGCCTTCTTCACGCTGGACCTGCAATTCGGCCACGCGCTCCTGGTACAAGGCGACGTTCAATGCAGTACGGTCTTCTTCACGCTGGGCGCGGCGCCCACGCAATACCGGAATCAATAAAAAGCTGAGGGCTATCAGTAGCAGCAAGCCTGCTGCGAGCCAGAAATCAATCATCTTTGGTTTTATCCAGCAAAGTGTCGAGGCGCTTACGCTCCTCGGCAGAAAGTGTGTCCGAGCCTTCGGCCTGCTCTGTACGACGGCGGCGCCCGACGATGACGCCAATTACCACCAGACCACCCACCAGCAAGGCCAGCGGGCCAAACCAAAGCACGACTGTCTTGCTGGTCAGCGCCGGTTTATAGAGCACGAAATCGCCGTAGCGAGAAACCATAAAATCGAGGATCTGCTGGTTGTCCTTGCCCTCGCCCAACATGCGGAAAATCTCGCGGCGCAGGTCGGTGGCAATCGGTGCGTTGGAATCGGCAATGTCCTGATTCTGGCACTTGGGGCAACGCAGTTCCTTGGTCAGTTCGCGGAAGCGCTCGCGCTCGGCGTCATTGGCAAACTCGTAGGTGTCGATGGCCGCATGAGCAATACCCGTCAGCGTCAAGCCGAATACCACGGCGGCTAACCAGCGCTTCATGGCTTGGCCTCGTCAACCAGTGCCTGATACTTGCCGGCCAGTTGTTCGCGCCACACGGTGTCGTCGATCACGCCGACAAACTTGTGCCGGATGATGCCTTGACTGTCGATCAGGAAGGTCTCGGGAGCGCCGTACACACCCAGGTCCAGACCCAGGGTGCCGTCTGCATCGTTGATGTCCAGCTGATACGGGTTATGGAAATCCTTGAGCCACTTTTTCGCGTCTGCATTGACGTCCTTGTAGTTCACGCCGTAGATCACCACGCCCTGCTCAGCCAACTTGGTCAGCACCGGGTGCTCGACCCGGCACGATATGCACCAGGTGGCCCACACGTTGACCAGCGCCGGTTTGCCCTTGAGGTCAGCCTCGGTCAGGACCTTGTCGCCCTCGACCGCAGGCAGGCTGAACGCCGGGAACGGCTTGTCGATCATCGCCGACGGCAGCTCGGTCGGGTCCAGGTACAAGCCTCTGTATAGAAACCACGCCATGCCCAGAAAAACGGCCAGCGGGATCAGCATCAACCAACGTCTCATGCCGTGGCTCCTGTCATGCCCAGTGCTTCGCGCACCCGGCTTTTAACCTTGACCCGGTAGCGACGGTCCATCGCTGCCAGCAGTCCACCAAAACCAGTGAGCAGACCGCCGAACCAGATCCAGCGCACAAACGGTTTCACATGTACCCGCACAGCCCATGCGCCGTCACCCAGAGGCTCGCCCAGCGCCACATACAGATCGCGGGTGAAACCGGCATCAATCCCGGCTTCGGTCATCATCGAGTTCTGCACCGTGTACAGGCGTTTTTCAGGGTGCAGCACACTGACTTCCTTACCATTGCGCACTACTCGCACAGTGCCTTTGTCCGATGTGAAGTTGGGGCCCTGGAAGTGTTTGGCACCTTCAAAGATAAAGTGATAACCGCCCAGTTCCATCGACTCGCCCGGCGCCAGGCGCAGGTCGCGCTCGGCACTGTTCTGGCTCGACAACACCACACCCAGCGCGCACATCGCGATACCCAGGTGGGCAATCTGCATGCCCCAATAGCTGCGGGTCAGGCTGCGCACACCTTTGACCAGGCCTTTGTGGCGGGTTTTGTCACCGATATCACGCACCCCGGCCAACAGCACCCAAGCGGCCAGCATAAAGGTGGTCATCACGGCCCAGTTGAAGTCGCCATAAGCCACGCCGGCAATCGCCGACAGGGCCGCGCTGCCCAGCAACACAGGGGTCAGCATGCCCAACAACCATTTGACCGGAGTGTCTTTCCAGCGCACCAGCATGCCGACGGCCATCACCACCATCAGCAAGCCCATCAACGGGATAAACAGTGCGTTGAAGTACGGCGGGCCCACCGACATCTTGGCGCCACTGATGGCATCCACAATCAGCGGGTACAGGGTGCCAAGCAGAATCATTGACGCGGCCACCACCAGCACCAGGTTATTGCCCAGCAGCAAGGTTTCGCGGGACCACAACTTGAAGCTGACGTGACTTTTGACCACCGGCGCGCGCAACGCAAACAGGGTCAGCGAACCGCCCACCACAAACAGCAGGAAGATCAGGATAAACACGCCGCGCTCCGGGTCGGAGGCGAACGCATGCACCGAGGTCAGCACGCCGGAACGTACCAGGAAGGTGCCCAGCAAGCTCAACGAAAACGCGGCAATGGCCAGTAATACGGTCCAGCTTTTGAACACACCACGTTTTTCCGTGACGGCCAGCGAGTGAATCAGTGCAGTACCCACCAGCCATGGCATGAACGAGGCGTTCTCCACCGGGTCCCAGAACCACCAGCCGCCCCAGCCAAGTTCGTAGTAAGCCCACCAGGAACCGAGGGTGATCCCTATGCCCAGGAAGGCCCACGCCACGATGGTCCACGGACGCGACCAGCGCGCCCATGCGGCGTCCAGACGACCACCGAGCAAGGCGGCAATGGCGAAGGCAAATGCCACAGAGAAACCGACATAACCCATGTACAGCATCGGCGGGTGAACAATCAGGCCGATATCCTGCAACAGTGGGTTAAGGTCATTACCGTCCGAAGGAATCTGCGGCAGCAAGCGTACGAATGGGTCCGAGGTCAGGATCAAAAACAGCAGGAAACCCACACTGATCATGCCCATGATCGCCAGCACCCGCGCCAGCATCACCTGCGGCAATTGCCGCGAGAAGATCGACACCGCGAAGGTCCAGCCACCCAGAATCATCGCCCATAACAGCAATGAGCCTTCGTGGGCGCCCCACACGGCACTGAACTTGTAGTACCACGGCAGCGCGCTGTTGGAGTTGCTCGCCACGTACGCCACCGAGAAATCATCGGCCATAAAGGCATAGGTCAGGCAGCCGAACGAGAACAGCAAAAAGGCAGACTGGCCCCACGCGGCGGGTTGCGCCAGGCTCATCCACAATTTGTCGCCACGCCAGGCACCCAGCAGCGGCACGATGGCCTGCACGATGGCGAAGCACAGGGCCAGAATCATGGCCAGGTGGCCCAATTCAGGAATAAACAGTCCAGACATCATTACTTACCCTCACTCGCCGGTACAGGCGCGGATTGGCCACTTTCGTTCAGCGCTTTGGTCACTTCGGGCGGCATGTATTTTTCGTCGTGCTTGGCCAGTACTTCATCGGCCACCACCACACCCTGGGCATTGAGCTTGCCCAGCGCGACGATGCCCTGCCCTTCACGGAACAGGTCCGGCAGGATGCCGCGATACGTGATGGTTACGGACTTGTTGAAGTCGGTGACTACAAATTGCACATCCAGTGAGTCGCCCGAGCGCTTGAGCGAACCGGCCTCAACCATGCCACCGGCACGGATGCGGGTGTCCAGTGGCGCTTCGCCATTGGCAATCTGAGTCGGGGTGTAAAACAGGTTGATGTTCTGCTGCAAGGCGCTCAGGGCCAAGGCCAGGGCAGCGCCCACCCCCACCAGAATCGCGAGGATGATGATCAAGCGTTTTTTACGCAGCGGATTCACTTCGAATTCTCCCGACGCAAGCGGCGCGCCTCTTGTTGCAGATAGCGTCGGCGCGCCATGATCGGCAGCGCCACATTCAACCCCAGTACCGCCAGGCAAATGCCATAGGCCGACCAGACATACACCGCGTGATGACCCATGGCGATAAAGTCGCCAAAAGAAGCAAAACTCATCGCGCACCCTCCAGAGCCTTCAACACCTCAGCCTTGACCCAACTGCTGCGAGCCTCTCGCTTGAGCACTTCCAGGCGCATGCGCAACAGCAGCACCGCGCCAAAGAAGCAATAAAAGCCCAACACGGTCAGCAGCAGCGGCATCCACATTTCCATGGGCATCGCCGGTTTTTCGGTCAGGGTGAAGGTCGCGCCCTGATGCAGGGTGTTCCACCACTCCACCGAGTATTTGATGATCGGAATATTGATCACCCCCACAATCGCCAGCACAGCGCAGGCCTTGGCCGCGCTGTCGCGATTGGTGATGGCGTTGCCCAGGGCGATCAGGCCGAAATACAGAAACAGCAGAATCAGCATCGAGGTCAGGCGCGCATCCCACACCCACCACGAGCCCCACGTTGGCTTGCCCCACACGGCACCGGTGACCAGCGCTACGGCGGTCATCCAGGCACCGATGGGCGCCGCGGCTTGCAGGGCAACGTCGGCGATTTTCATCTTCCACACCAGCCCCACCACACCGCACACTGCCAGCATCACGTAGCAGGACTGCGCCAGCATGGCCGCCGGAACATGGATATAAATAATCCGAAAGCTGTTGCCCTGCTGGTAGTCCGGCGGTGCAAACGCCAGGCCCCAGACCACTCCGCAGGTAATCAGCAACACGGCGGCAATGCTTAACCACGGCAACAGCCGCCCACTGATGGCATAGAACCATTTGGGCGAGCCGAGTTTGTGAAACCAAGTCCAGTTCATCACGCTGTTTCCATCACGGTGCCGGTCACGACAGGTTGAGTGTCATGCCAGCCAGGGTCTTTACTGGCCCACGGGGGCCAGACCTCATTATTCGCCGACGCTGATTTTCAGGCCGGCGGCTATTGCAAAGGGTGTCAGGGTTACTGCCAAGGCGGTCAGGCTACCAAGCCACAGCAAATAACCGGTTACGGGCATGCCTTGTAATGCCGCCTGCAGGGCGCCACTGCCAAGAATCAGCACCGGGATATATAAAGGCAGAATCAGCAACGCCAGGAGCAGGCCGCCACGCTTGAGGCCTACGGTCAACGCAGCCCCCACGGCCCCAAGTAAACTCAACACCGGCGTGCCCAGCAGTAGCGACATCAGTAACACTGGCAGGCAAGCCACCGGCAGCCCGAGCATCAAGGCCAGCAGTGGCGACAGAATCACCAGTGCCAGACCGGAAAACGCCCAGTGTGCCAGTACCTTGGCCAATACCAGTAGAGGCAGGGGGTGCGACGAAAGGACCCACTGCTCCAGCGATCCGTCCTCGAAATCACTGCGAAAAAGCCCGTCCAGCGAGAGTAAAACCGCTAAAAGCGCAGCCACCCACAGTAGCCCTGGAGACAAGGTTTGCAACAATTTAGTCTCCGGGCCGACGGCCAACGGAAACATCGCGATCACAATCGCGAAAAACACCAACGGATTGGCCAACTCGGCCGGGCGGCGAAACAACAAACGCGCTTCACGCGCCACCAACGTCCCGAACACACTCATACAGCCCACTGCCCCAGGTCGATATTGCGGTAACCGGCCGGCATCCGGGCCAACGTATGGTGCGTGGTGAGCACCACCATGCCGCCACCTTCGCAATGGCGGACCAGGTGCTCTTCGAGTTGCGCCACGCCCTGTTTGTCGAGCGCGGTGAACGGCTCGTCGAGAATCCACAACGGCGGGCTGTCCAGATACAACCGGGCCAAGGCTACACGGCGCTGCTGACCGGCCGACAAGGTATGACACGGTACATCTTCAAAACCCTTGAGCCCTACCGCTGCCAGTGCGGTCCAGATCGCTTCGCGAGTGGCCGGACGATGCAAGGCGCAGAGCCAGCTGAGGTTCTCTTCGGCGGTGAGCAGGTCCTTGATCCCGGCGGCATGGCCGATCCACAGCAGGTTGTTCGCCAGTTCGTAGCGCTGGCTGCTCAAGGCTTGACCGTTAAGCCGCACTTCGCCCGCCGTTGGCTGCATCAGGCCCGCCAACAAACGCAGCAGGCTGGTTTTGCCGCTGCCATTGGGGCCACTGATTTGCAACATGTCGTGGCTGGCCAGGCGCAATTCGAGATTTTCGAACAGCATCCGCCAGTCACGCTCACAGGCGAGCGCTACGGCTTCTAAAAGAGGGCTGGTCACGTAATTGAGGCCTTCACGGTTCAAGTCGGCGCGGGCGTGGCCGTTAAAGTGATGCAGGATAAATGCATTTATGGCCTGTTTCAGAGAGCTGGATCAAACATTTGTGATGTTTTTAGGGTCTCTGAACGACGGGGCGGCATTATACATGCCATGTCCTACTCTAAAGCGGGCAATTTCGACAGGTTGTTTCGATGAAAGGCGACATGAATATCCCACCCATCCCACAAACCGCACCAAGCAGTCTGCGCTCTGGTCTTGTGGGCGGTGAAGTGCTCAAGTTGCTGCAACCTGCTGAAGGCCTTATTCGACCTGGCCAGAGCGCCCAAGCCGAAGTGTTATCGCTCAAGCAAAACGACCTTACTTTCCAGCTGCTGCTAAAGTTGACCCTGGCCGGTGGCCGAGAAACCAACGTGCAGGCCAGCAGCAACTTCCCGTTGCCGCTGGGCACGCAACTGGCCGTGACCCAGCCTTCAGCAGGTAACCTGGCGATCAGCCTGCAACAGGCGCTGACCAGCAGCGTGGCCACCCTCACCCGCCTTGATCCACAACAACTGCCGGTGGGCACGCTGCTGCAAGGCAAAGTGCTGACCACCCAGGTGTTAGCCCAGCCAGCCGGGCAACCGGCGGTCTATCGCTCATTGGTGACCCTGCTCAACAGCGCCCTGAGCGGCAGCACCCTGACCCTGGATAGCCCACAGCCTTTGCGGATCGGCAGTTTGCTCAGCGCGCAGGTGAACGGCCCGCAAAGCTTGAGCTTTGTACCGCTCAGCGGGCGTCAGGAACAACTGGCGGTAGCGCAACAACTGGCCACACAACAAAGCCGCCAAGGCTCGCTGGAGGGGCTGCTCAATGCCCTGCAAAAACTGCCCCCCACTGCCGACATGCCTAGCGAACTTCGCACATCCATCGACAGGCTGTTAGCCGGTTTGCCTACCACGGCGCAATTGAGTAACCCCAAGGGCCTGAGTGACGCCCTGCTCAACAGCGGTGCATTTTTGGAGGCCCGACTGCTGAGTGGCCAACCCCTGGCCTTGGCCCCGGACATGAAGGCCACCCTGCTGCGCCTGATTGCGCAGATCCTGCCCGGCGTGCCGGCCAGTACCAGCTTCAACCCCGGCATGGCCGCCAGCACCCAGGCCCAGGCCTTGCCGACCTTTGTCCGCAATGCCTTGGGCATGCTTGGCCAGGTCAGTGCCAAGCCACAACCCGGCGGGTTCCCCCTGCCTCAGCGGTCAATGCAGAGCGGCGAAAGAGAAGACAGTCTGGATAGCTTGCTGAAATTGGCCGCAGCAGCCATTTCGCGCCTGCAAAGCCATCAGCTGTCGAGTCTGGAGCAAAGCGGGCGCACGGCCGATGGCGCCGTGCTGACCACTTGGCAACTGGAAATCCCGATGCGCAATGCTCATGACATCGTGCCGTTACAGGTCAAATTCCAGCGCGAAGATCCGCCAGAGAAACAACCGCAGGACAAACCCGAGGCCCGAGACATCAAGGATCAACTGTGGCGCGTAGAACTGGCCTTTGACCTTGCACCGCTCGGCCCGCTGCATGTGCAGGCGCAACTGCTGCGCGGCAACCTGTCGGGCCAGCTCTGGGCTGAGCGAGCGTACACGGTGAACTTGATCGAGAGCCAACTGGGCAACTTGCGCCAGCGCTTGCTTGACGCGGGGTTGAGCGTGACCGATCTGGATTGCCATCAAGGCACACCACCACCAAGCAGCCATACCAAACTGGAACAACGCTGGGTGGATGAAACCGCATGAATAACCCACCTGAACCGCGCCAGGCGATTGCCCTCAAATACGACGGCAAACAGGCCCCGACCCTCACCGCCAAGGGAGATGACGAACTGGCCGAAGCCATCCTCGCACTGGCCCGCGAGTACGAAGTGCCTATTTATGAGAATGCTGAGCTGGTCAGGTTATTGGCGCGAATGGAGTTAGGCGACAGCATCCCACAGGAGCTGTACCGGACGTTGGCCGAGATCATTGCCTTTGCCTGGCAGCTTAAAGGCAAGTTCCCGGTGGGATTTGACCCGGATGCGGTTCCGGGTGAGCGGGATATAACACCGCCATAAATCCTCCCCTGCCGCTAAAAAATACTCGCAAAACCGGGGTGAATGAACTGGCGACTGCTACGCAGCCGATCGCAGCCTCGCGCTGCTCGACAGCGGCTACAGAAACCACCGGCCTTGTAGATACTCTGTTCCAGGTCAAGCCCCAGTGGGAGCGAGCCTGCTCGCGAATGATCTTCGCGAGCAGGCTCGCTCCCACGCTTGAAGTATCTCTGTAGCAGCAAGGCTGCGATCGAGGACAACGTCCTCGCGCGATGCATCTGGTAAACAGGGGGAAGAAATGGTCTGGCGGTTAGAACGTTCAGCCTTTGTACATCTTGCTCATCAACTCGGCCTCGGCCTGAGTCAGTCCGCAAGACTGGGTCAGTTCGTCGACGCTGGCACCCATGCTGACCAGACGCGCCGCCTGGTTGAACGACAGGCTGGTGGGGTCGCGCTGTTCAAGCTGGGTCAGCTTTTCGGGCAGCGGCGCGACCACGGCGCGCAGTTCGTGCAGGTCTTCACCCATTTGCACATTACCGTTCTGGTAGGTGTCCAGGCGCCGCGTCAGTTCCCTGAGGCGCCGGTCACGCTGTTCATCGCCCGCCACCTGCTGCGCCGCAAGCACCCGCTGGCGGCGTACGTGGCTGACGAACAGCCACAGGGTCACGGCCCACAGCAGGCCGAGGACGATTACCGCCACCTCAAGGATCAATCAGATGTTCTCCAGATCCGACCATTCTTCTTCGGTCATCATTTTGTCCAGCTCAACCAGAATCAGCAGTTCGCCGTTCTTGTTGCACACGCCCTGGATAAACTTGGCCGACTCGTCGTTGCCCACATTAGGCGCCGTTTCGATTTCAGACTGACGCAGGTAAACCACTTCCGCCACGCTGTCGACCAGAATACCGACCACTTGTTTGTCGGCTTCAATGATGACAATCCGCGAATTATCGGTAATTTCGGCGCTGTACAAGCCAAAACGCTGACGCGTGTCGATCACCGTCACTACGTTACCGCGCAGGTTGATGATGCCCAGCACGTAGGAAGGCGCACCCGGAACCGGGGCGATTTCGGTGTAACGCAGCACTTCCTGCACCTGCATCACGTTGATGCCATAGGTCTCGTTATCCAGCTTGAAGGTAACCCATTGCAGGATCGGATCTTCCAACCCCTGTGCCGCTGACTGTTTCATACCCCAAACCCCTGACTGAAATACTGCAAAATTCTGATAACCGGCGGCTCCCCCTACAGATGGGCGTCCACCAGGCTTGTTCTTATGATTTGCCTTTGGCGATCAACTGCGCCAATTGCTCCACATCCAGCAGTGCACACATGTGTTCAATCACAGTGCCCGCCAGCCACGGCCGCTGCCCGCGCTGGGAGCGCCATTTGATTTCGTTCGGGTGCAGGCGCAACGAGCGGCTGACCTGATGCACCGCCAGCCCCCATTCGTAGCCCTGTACTGAAATGACATATTGCAGGCCTTCGCGAAAATCATCGCGATAGCGCTCGGGCATCACCCAGCGCGCCGTGTCCAGCACGTTGAGCTTGCCGCCCTGGCTGGGCAGAATTCCCAGATACCAGTCGGGCTGACCAAACAGCGGGGTCAGTTCACGCCCGGCCAGTGAATAAATCGAACCCAGGCACACCAAAGGCACCGCCAGGGTTAGCCCGGCCACGTCGAACAACAGGCATTCGAAAGGCTCAGCAGCCCACGCAGGGCGGCCATCATCCGGTATCGGCAAGTGCGCACCCGGCGCACTCGGCCGATGCACTTCAACCAGTGGATGGGCCAGCGTCTCAGCGGGCACGCCCACCTGCGCCAACTCTACCGGCATCGCCAGTGGCTCTTCGGCAGGTGTTAGCGCAGCCTGCTCCAGAGACAGGGCACGGGCATCGCGCACCTGCTCTTCAAGAATGGCGTCGGCAAACTCGTCCGACTCAACCAGCGCCGCTTGCGTTGCATCGAACAGCAAGTCGTCGAGGTACGACTGCAACGCCAATTGCGGTCGGTTGGAAAGTGCTATCGGCTGCGTCATAAAGTGCCCCACTCAACAGCCTCGCGACAGAGACCTGTAGACGTTATCGGCCAAGCACGGCCGATACTTGAATGCTCGCCCACCTCACGCCACCTGCGGTGCAAGCTGGCGGGTCAGGACGTGCTTGAGCAACGCACGATAAGCGATAACTCCCCGGGTTTTCTCGTCGAACTGCGATGGTGTCTGCCCGGCCCGACTGGCATCGCGCAACCGGGTATCGACCGGAATAAAACCCTGCCACAGAGTGTCGGGATACACATCGCGCAACACCCGCAAGGTGCTCATCGAAGCCTGGGTGCGGCGGTCGAACAAGGTCGGCACGATGCAGAACGGCAGCTCTTGCGTACGCGAACGGTTGATCATGCGCAGGGTGTGGACCATCCGCTCCAGGCCTTTGAGCGCCAGATGCTCGGTTTGCACCGGGATAATCAACTGTTGGCTGGCCGCCAATGCGTTGACCATCAGCACCCCCAGAATCGGCGGGCTGTCGATGATGGCGTAGTCATAGTCCTGCCACAGTTGCGCCAGGCTGCGCGCAATCACCAACCCCAAGCCGCTTTGTCCCGGCGCCTGACGCTCCAGGGTTGCCAGTGCCGTGGTGGCCGGCAGCAAGGCAATCTTTTCGTGGCTGGTGGGCAGCAGCAATTGTGCAGCCAAGCCTTCAGGCACCTGCCCCTGATGCAGAAACAGGTCATAAACGCTGTGTTCCAGACCATCGGGGTCATACCCGAAGTAACTGGTCATGGAGCCGTGCGGGTCGAGATCGACCACGACCACGCGCTTGCCCGCCTCTGCCAGCAAACCGGCCAGAGCGATGGATGTGGTGGTCTTGCCGACCCCACCTTTTTGATTGGCTACTGCCCAGACTCTCATTCTGTGGTTCCTCCCGGCTGCATGCGTGCCGGCCGAGATTAAAGGTTTGGTGACGGGGAATTGACGGCATCCCCGCGAACCAGCGGCTGTGTGGGTGGCGGTGCAGTTTGTGTGCCAGCCCGCTTCAGGGCAGCATCCGGTGTTGCGTTGGCGGTTCCGGTGGCGGTCAGGCTGCGACGCACTTCAAGGTTGCGCGACACCACCAGCACCACCCGACGATTGAGCGCGCGCCCCTCTGGTGTGGCGTTATTGGCCACCGGCTGAAACTCGCCGTAGCCCACCGACGCCATGCGGCCGGGGTTCACCCCCTGCATTGCGAGCATGCGCACGATGCTCGCCGAGCGGGCCGAAGACAGCTCCCAGTTGGTGGGATATTGCGCGGTCCGAATCGGCAAATCGTCAGTAAAACCCTCGACGTGAATCGGGTTCTCGAACGGCTTAAGGATCGCCGCCACCTTGTCGATAATGTTGAACGCCGCATTGCTGGGCATCGCATCTCCGCTGCCGAACAACAGGCTGGAATTGAGTTCAATCTCGACCCACAACTCATTGCCGCGCACCGTCAATTGCCTGGATGCGATCAAGTCGCCAAAGGCATTGGTGATGTCATTGGCGATGGCTTTAAGCGGGTCATCCGGCACTTGCCCAAGGCCTGCATCGGTATGTTCACTGTCTTTGATCAAGGGCTCGGCAGGCTGGGTCGTCAGCGGCCGCTCTTCACCGATGGGCACCGGTCTGATGCTGCGCTCGGTGTCACTAAACACCCCCACCAGCGCCTTGGAGACCACCCGGTACTTGCCTTCATTGATCGAAGAAATCGAGTACATGACCACGAAGAAAGCAAACAGCAAGGTGATGAAATCCGCGTAGGACACCAGCCAACGTTCGTGATTGACGTGCTCATCAACGGGGCGACGGCGACGGCTCATGGTTAACCCGTAAAGCCTTGCAGCTTGAGTTCAATGGAGCGTGGGTTTTCGCCTTCGGCTATCGACAAAATGCCTTCGAGCAACATCTCGCGGTACAGCGATTGGCGCATGGCAATCGCCTTGAGCTTGCTGGCGATGGGCAGCAACACCAGGTTGGCACTGGCCACCCCGTAAATGGTCGCTACAAACGCCACGGCGATACCGCTACCCAATTGCCCCGGATCGGCCAGATTGCCCATCACGTGGATCAGGCCCATGACGGCGCCGATAATGCCGATGGTCGGCGCGTAGCCGCCCATGCTTTCAAAGACTTTCGCGGCCTCGATATCGCGGCTTTCCTGGGTCATGTAATCGACCTCCAGCACGCTGCGAATGGTTTCTGGCTCAACCCCGTCGACCAGCAATTGCAGGCCCTTGCGCGAATAATTGTCGGGCTCGGTATCGGCCACGCCTTCAAGGCCCAGCAAGCCTTCCTTGCGCGCCGTCAGGCTCCAGTTGACGACACGGTCGATGCCGCCCGCCATGTCGATACGCGGCGGAAACAAGATCCACACCACGGTATGCATCGCCCGCTTGAACGCACTCATGGGCGACTGCAACAACGCCGCCCCCACTGTGCCGCCGAGCACGATCAACGCCGCCGGGCCATTGGCCAGCGCGCCTAAATGGCCGCCTTCCAGGTAATTGCCGCCGATGATCGCGACAAACGCCATGATGATGCCAATCAGGCTGAGCACGTCCATCAGTGGCAAGCCTCGACCAGATGCCTGCCGATGTCATCGAGGCTGTACACCGCATCGGCCAGGTTGGCTTTGACGATGGCCATGGGCATGCCGTAAATCACACAACTGGCTTCGTCCTGCGCCCACACCTGACTACCGCCCTGTTTGAGCATACGAGCGCCTTCACGACCGTCTGCGCCCATGCCGGTCAAGACCACCGCCAAAACTTTGTCACCAAAGGACTTGGCCGCAGAACCGAAGGTGATATCCACACACGGTTTGTAGTTCAGGCGCTCGTCGCCCGGCAGGATGCGTACCGCGCCACGACCATCAATCATCATTTGCTTGCCGCCTGGCGCCAGCAGGGCCAGACCAGGGCGCAGGATATCGCCGTCTTCGGCTTCCTTGACGCTGATGCGGCACAGCTTGTCCAAGCGCTCGGCAAACGCCTTGGTGAACGCCGCGGGCATGTGCTGCACCAGCACAATCGGCGCCGGGAAGTTGCCCGGCAACTGGGTCAATACCCGCTGCAAGGCCACCGGGCCACCGGTCGATGTTCCGATGGCGACCAACTTGTACGCCTTGCGTTTGGGCGCGCCAGAGGTTGTGCTTGGCGCTGTTGCGCCACGGCTGGCAATCGGCGTGGTGCGTGCAGGTGCGGCAACGGCGGCTGGCGCTGTAAAGCCACCCAGTGCTGGCCGGGGCGCTGGAGTCGGAACCACAGGTGCCGGGGCGCTGTAGCTGGACATTCGCCGGTTGCTGCGCGAGATGCTGTGGACCTTTTCGCACAGCATCTGTTTGACCTTCTCGGGATTGCGCGAGATGTCTTCGAAATTTTTCGGCAGAAAATCCACCGCACCGGCATCCAGCGCATCGAGGGTGACGCGAGCGCCCTCGTGGGTCAGCGAGGAAAACATCAATACCGGGGTCGGACAGCGCTGCATGATATGGCGCACGGCCGTGATGCCATCCATCAACGGCATCTCGTAATCCATGGTGATCACGTCCGGCTTGAGCGCCAGCGCCTGATCAATCGCTTCCTTGCCATTGGTGGCAGTGCCGATCACTTGAATCGTCGGATCAGCCGACAGAATTTCCGAGACGCGACGGCGGAAAAAACCGGAATCATCCACCACCAGGACCTTGACTACCATAAACACTCCGTTAGGCCGTCGGGGCACGCCCGACTCACCAGAATCAAATACGCCGTGATGCGTAATGCTTGAGCATGCTCGGAACATCCAGAATCAAGGCAATACGGCCATCACCGGTAATGGTGGCGCCCGACATGCCTGGCGTGCCCTGGAGCATTTTCCCCAACGGTTTGATCACCACTTCTTCCTGACCGACCAACTGATCGACCACAAAGCCGATGCGCTGGGTCCCGACCGACAGAATCACCACATGCCCTTCGCGCTGCTCTTCATGGGCGGCCGAGGCTACCAGCCAACGCTTGAGGTAGAACAATGGCAGCGCCTTGTCGCGCACGATCACCACTTCCTGGCCGTCGACCACGTTGGTGCGTGACAGATCAAGGTGGAAAATCTCGTTGACGTTGACCAGCGGGAAGGCAAATGCCTGGTTGCCCAGCATCACCATCAGGGTTGGCATGATCGCCAGGGTCAACGGCACCTTGATCACGATTTTCGAGCCGCGCCCCAGGACTGACTCAATGCTCAGTGAGCCGTTGAGCTGGGCAATCTTGGTTTTCACCACGTCCATGCCCACGCCACGCCCGGACACATCGCTGATCTCGGTTTTGGTCGAGAAGCCCGGCGCAAAAATCAGGTTGTAGCAGTCGCTCTCGCTCAGGCGATCAGCTGCGTCCTTGTCCATCAGGCCTTTTTTCACGGCCAGGGAGCGCAGGAAATTGGCGTCCATGCCTTTGCCATCATCGGAGATCGACAGCAGGATATGGTCGCCTTCCTGCTCGGCGGACAGAATCACCCGGCCACAGCTCGGTTTGCCTGCGGCTGCGCGTTCTTCCGGGGTTTCGCAACCGTGATCGACCGCGTTGCGTACCAAGTGGACCAGCGGATCGGCGAGGGCTTCGACCAGGTTTTTGTCCAGGTCGGTTTCTTCGCCCACCAACTCCAGGCTGATTTCTTTTTTCAGCTGACGCGCCAAGTCACGTACCAGCCGCGGGAAGCGACCGAATACTTTCTTGATCGGCTGCATCCGGGTCTTCATCACTGCGGTTTGCAGGTCGGCGGTCACCACGTCAAGGTTGGACAGCGCCTTGGCCATTTCCTCGTCATGGCTGTTCAGGCCCAGGCGCACCAGACGGTTACGCACCAGCACCAGTTCGCCGACCATGTTCATGATGTCATCGAGCCGTGCGGTATCCACCCGCACCGTGGTTTCGGCCTCGGAGGCGACCGGTTTTTCCGCAGGTGCAGCAGCACGGGCCGGGGCCGGACGCGCAGCCGGCACTGGTTTGACCGGCGCAACCACAGCCACTACCGCAGCAGAATCAGCACTGAACTTGCCTTTGCCGTGCATCTCATCGAGCAAGGCTTCGAATTCGTGATCGCTGATCAGATTCGGATCGCCAGCAGGCTCCTGGGCAATGGCCACAGGCGCTACAGTCGCAGTTTCCAGCGCATCGGTATTGAACGAACCCTTGCCATGCAACTGATCGAGCAAGGCTTCAAATTCGTCATCGGTGATTTCATTGCTCACTTCGGCTGGCGCAGCAGGCACCTCTTCAGGCTCGGCGGCAACCACCGCAGCGGCCGAGGAAAACTGGCCCTTGCCATGCAACTGGTCAAGCAGCAACTCAAACTCGGCATCGCTGATTTCGTCGCTGGCCGTGATCTCTGGCGCGGTGACCGGTTCAGGTTCTGCCGCAGCAGCCTTGACCGCGTCGAGCGAATTCAGCAGCTGTTCAAATTCGCTGTCGGTGATATCGCTCACCGGGGCGGCAGCCATCACTGGCTCAGGTACGGGTGCAACGACAACCTGCGCAGCCGCAGGCTCGGCCAGACGCGCCAGCGCTTCCAGCAACTCAGGGGTTGCGGCGGTGACCGGGCTGCGCTCGCGCACTTCGCTGAACATGCCGTTGACCGCATCCAGGGCCTCGAGCACCACGTCCATCAGCTCCGCGTCGACGCTGCGCTCACCCTTGCGCAGGATGTCGAAGACGTTTTCGGCGATGTGACAGCACTCCACCAACTCATGGAGCTGCAGGAAGCCGGCGCCCCCTTTTACAGTGTGAAAACCGCGAAAAATTGCATTGAGCAGATCCGCATCATCCGGTCGGCTTTCCAGCTCAACCAGTTGTTCGGACAGCAACTCTAGAATCTCGCCGGCTTCAACCAGAAAATCCTGAAGGATTTCTTCATCGGCGCCGAAGCTCATGTACGTGCTCCTTGATATAGGCTCGTGGACGCCGGGCAACAGCGCCCGTGCCTCTTCAAGACCTAAAAACCTAAACTGGACAGCAAATCGTCTACATCATCCTGACCGGATACGACGTCATTACGTGTATCGGCATGAATCTGCGGACCTTCACCCTTGGCCTGGTTTTTTTGCGAATTATTTTCAGCACGCAGTGCATCGCGATCGTGTTCGATCCCGGCAAAGCGATCTACCTGGCTGGCCATCAGCACCAGTTTGAGCAGATTGCTTTCAACTTCCGTGACCAATTGCGTCACACGTTTTATCACCTGACCGGTGAGGTCCTGGTAATCCTGAGCCAGCAAAATGTCCGTCAGGTTGCTGGAGACGATGCTGTTTTGCGTTTCGCTACGCGTCAAAAAACTGTCAACCCGACGCGCTAGCTCACGAAACTCCTCGGCACCGACTTCACGACGCATAAAGCGCCCCCAGTCCGTACTCAAGGCCTTGGCTTCGTGCCCCATTGCGTTGACCAGCGGCGTGCTGTTTTCCACCAGGTCCATGGTCCGATTGGCCGCCGCTTCAGTGAGTTTCACAACATAGGCCAAACGTTCAGTGGCATCCGTGATCTGCGACACTTCTTCGGCTTGCGGCATTCCCGGGTCAATCTGAAAATTGACTATTGCGCTGTGCAGCTCGCGGGTCAGCTTGCCGACTTCGCGATACAGCCCGCGGTCGCGAGTCTGGTTAAGTTCGTGAATCAGCTGCACGGCATCGCCAAATTGGCCTCTTTCAAGGCTTTCGACCAATTCGTGAGCATGTTTTTTCAGGGTCGACTCAAAATCACCCTGTGTGGATTCTTTATGCTCCATAGCGCCCCCAAGGCAACCGATCAACCGATGCGATCAAAGATCTTTTCGATCTTGTCTTTGAGTGCGATAGCCGTGAATGGCTTGACCACATAACCGTTAACTCCGGCCTGGGCCGCTTCGATGATCTGCTCGCGCTTGGCTTCAGCTGTCACCATCAGCACTGGCAAGTGCTTGAGTTTTTCGTCTGCACGCACGTGGCGCAACAGCTCGATACCGGTCATGCCCGGCATGTTCCAGTCGGTCACCAAAAAGTCGATTTGCCCCAGGTTGAGGATCGGCAGCGCCGTGGTGCCGTCATCCGCCTCGACCGTGTTGGTGAAACCAAGGTCACGCAACAGGTTTTTGATGATCCGCCGCATCGTTGAAAAATCATCAACGATGAGGATTTTCATGTTCTTGTCCAATTCGACCTCCAAGCAGTCTTAAACGCGTCCTGTCTGGGGACGCGCCATTCAATCAATTCGTTTTCAAAAACCGCCCAAATCGACTGTGGGAGCGGGCTTGCTCGCGATGCAGGCGGCGCGGTTTTTCTGATTCACCGTGTCGATCCCATCGCGAGCAAGCCCGCTCCCACAATAAGTGCACGTGTTCCCGTCAGTGCGCTCGCCACTGGCTCAGACGCGCACGCAGGCGTGCGGCGCACTGGCTGTGCAACTGGCTGACACGGGATTCACTGACCCCCAGCACTTCGCCGATTTCCTTGAGGTTCAACTCCTCGTCGTAGTACAGCGCCAACACCAGACGCTCGCGCTCGGGCAGATGGGCAATCGCATCGGCCAAGGCGGCCTGGAAGCGCTCGTCTTCCAGATCTCGCGATGGCTCCGTGTGGGCACTCACGCCATCTTCATGCAGCCCTTCGTGTTCGCCGTCCTGCAACAGGTCGTCAAAACTGAACAGGCGGCTGCCCAGGGTGTCATTCAAGATGGCGTAATAATCATCAAGGCTTAACTGGAGTTCGGCCGCAACTTCATGATCTTTAGCGTCACAACCGGTTTTTGCTTCAATTACCCGAATTGCATCACTGACCATGCGTGTATTGCGGTGCACCGAACGCGGCGCCCAGTCGCCCTTGCGCACTTCATCAAGCATCGCGCCACGGATACGGATGCCGGCGTAAGTCTCGAAACTCGCGCCCTTGCTCGCGTCGTATTTGCCCGATACTTCAAGCAGGCCGATCATCCCGGCCTGAATCAAGTCATCCACCTGCACGCTGGCAGGCAAACGCGCCAGCAAGTGATAGGCAATGCGCTTGACCAGAGGGGCGTAGCGCTCGATCAGCTCATACTGGGTGTCACGCGACGACTTGCTGTACATGCGATAACCGCTGGCCGTCATTAAAAACGCCCCCCTGCTTGCTGCACCAGACGCTCGACAAAGAACTCCAGGTGGCCCCTGGGGTTGGCGGGCAATGGCCAGGTATCAACTTTTTGCGCAATGGCCTTGAACGCCAGCGAGCACTTGGAGCGCGGGAACGCTTCGTAAACGGCGCGCTGCTTTTGTACGGCCTTGCGCACGCACTCGTCGTAAGGCACGGCACCCACATACTGCAGGGCTACATCCAGAAAACGGTCGGTAACCTTGGTCAGTTTGGCGAACAGATTGCGCCCTTCCTGGGGGCTTTGGGCCATATTGGCCAGTACGCGAAAGCGGTTCATCCCGTAATCGCGATTAAGCAGTTTGATCAGCGCATAGGCATCGGTGATCGACGTCGGCTCGTCGCACACCACCAGCAGCACTTCCTGGGCGGCGCGCACAAAGCTGACCACCGACTCGCCGATCCCGGCAGCGGTGTCGATCACCAGTACATCCAGGTTATCGCCAAGGTCGCTGAATGCCTGGATCAGGCCGGCATGCTGCGCCGGGCTCAGATGCACCATGCTCTGGGTGCCCGAAGCCGCCGGCACGATGCGAATTCCGCCGGGGCCTTGCAGCAATACGTCGCGCAGCTCGCAACGACCCTCGACCACATCGGCCAGGGTAAATTTGGGGGTCAAGCCCAGCAGGACATCGACATTTGCCAGCCCAAGGTCCGCGTCCATCAACAGAACGCGCCTGCCCAGCTCGGCCAATGCGATGGACAAGTTGACTGACACGTTAGTTTTACCGACGCCACCCTTGCCGCCGGTCACTGCGATCACCTGTACGGGATGCATGCTGCCCATGATCTTTCTTTACCTTGTCTTACTTAGACGCGGCTACATGCGTTGGCTGCTCGTTCCCCTGCGGAACAAAATTTTCAGACCATCCGATGTAGGTACATTGCAACGTAATCTTGACTGCCTCAGCCGACCCGTTTGGGAGGGCTGTGATAGATATCGGCAAACATGTCTGCCATAGCTTCTTCGCTGGGTTCTTCCTGCATCTGCACACTCACTGCGCGACTCACCAGTTGGTGCCGACGCGGCAAGTGAAGGTCGTCCGGAATCCGTGGGCCGTCAGTGAGATAAGCCACCGGCAGCGCATTGCTGATCGCCAGGCTCAACACCTCGCCCAGGCTTGCTGTCTCATCCAGCTTGGTCAGGATGCAACCCGCCAACCCGCAACGCTTGTAACTGAGGTACGCCGCCGTCAGCACCTGTTTCTGGCTGGTGGTGGCCAATACCAAATAATTTCGCGCCTTGATCCCGCGCCCGGCCAGGCTTTCAAGCTGCAAACGCAACGCCGGATCACTGGCCTGCAGGCCCGCGGTATCCACCAGCACCACGCGCTTGCGCACCAACGGCTCGAGGGTCTGGCCCAACGACTGGCCGGGAGCGACGTGGGTCACCGGTACATTGAGAATTCGGCCCAGGGTCTTGAGTTGCTCCTGAGCGCCAATTCGAAAGCTGTCCATGCTCACCAGAGCGATATTCTGCGCGCCGTACTTGAGTACATAACGCGCCGCCAGCTTGGCCAGCGTAGTGGTTTTACCCATCCCTGCAGGCCCGACCATCGCAATCACGCCGCCCTCTTCCAGCGGCTCCAGCTCCGGTGTAGCGATCATCCGCGCCAGGTGCGCCAGCAACATTCGCCAGGCCTGGCGCGGCTCTTCGATACCGGCCACTTGGGCCAGCAGATCACGCGACAGCGGCCCGGACAGGCCGATACGCTGCAAGCGGCGCCACAGATTGGCCTGCGCTGGCTTGGCATCCTGCAACTGGCTCCAGGCCAACGAGCCGAGCTGCACTTCAAGCAATTCACGCAAACCGTTCAGCTCATGACGCATATTGTCGAATGCGCGCTGATCAACCGTCGGTGCGACGGGCGCAGGCGCAGGGCGTGGCGGCTCTTCCAGCGTCGGCTCGATCAACGGCTCGGCGGCAGTCAGCGGCAAACCGGCAAACAGCTGACGGTTAACGCCCGCCTCGCCTTCGCCGCGCAGGCTCAACTCGGCCTGGGCCGAGACAATCCGCGACTGGGTCTTGCGCAGTTCTTCTTCGAGCTCAATGTTCGGGACACGGGGTGCCAGCGCGGACAGCTTGTAGTCCAGGGCCGCGGTCAACTCAACGCCCCCGGCGATCCGGCGGTTGCCAATAATGGCGGCGTCAGCCCCCAGCTCATCACGGATCAGCTTCATGGCCTGACGCATATCGGCGGCGAAAAATCGCTTCACTTGCATAAACCAAACCCTCAGCCGTTAGGGCCTACTGTCGCAACGATCGTGACCTGCTTGTTGTCAGGGATTTCCTGGTAAGCCAGCACATGCAGGTTGGGCACCGCCAGACGGCCGAAGCGCGAAAGCATTGCGCGTACCGGGCCTGCCACCAACAGGATCACTGGATTACCTTGCATTTCCTGACGCTGAGCAGCGTCGATCAACGAGCGCTGGAGTTTCTCTGCCATGCTTGGCTCCAGCAAAACGCCCTCTTCCTGGCCTTGTCCGGCCTTCTGCAAACTATTGAGCAATATTTGTTCCAACCTTGGCTCAAGGGTGATCACAGGCAGCTCAGACTCAACGCCTACAATACTTTGCACAATGGCGCGGGACAGGCCCACGCGCACAGCGGCAACCAAAGCGGCAGTATCTTGACTCTTATGGGCATTGTTCGCGACGGCTTCGGCAATGCTGCGGATATCGCGCACCGGCACCTGCTCAGCCAACAAGGCCTGCAACACTTTGAGTAACTGCGACAGGCTCAGCACGCCCGGCACCAGCTCCTCGGCCAGCTTGGGCGAAGACTTGGCCAGCAACTGCATCAACTGCTGCACTTCTTCATGCCCGATCAGCTCATGGGAGTGTTTGTACAAAATCTGGTTAAGGTGCGTCGCCACCACGGTGCTGGCATCCACTACGGTATAGCCCAGCGATTGCGCCTGGCTGCGCTGACTGACTTCAATCCACACCGCTTCCAGACCAAAGGCCGGGTCTTTGGTGGTAATCCCGTTCAGCGTGCCGAATACCTGCCCCGGATTGATCGCCATTTCGCGGTCCGGGTAGATCTCGGCCTCGGCCAGAATCACCCCCATCAGGGTCAAGCGATAGGCACTGGGGGCCAGGTCGAGGTTGTCGCGGATATGCACGGTCGGCATCAGAAAGCCCAAATCCTGGGACAACTTTTTACGCACCCCCTTGATCCGCGCCAATAACTGGCCACCTTGATTGCGGTCTACCAGCGGGATCAGCCGATAGCCGACTTCGAGCCCGATCATGTCGATGGGCGTCACGTCATCCCAACCCAGCTCCTTGGTCTCTTGCGCACGGGCAGGCGACGGCAGCAACTCTTGCTGGCGCTTGACCTCTTGCAGGGCCTGGACCTTGACCACGTTCTGTTTTTTCCACATCAGGTACGCCACGCCACCGGCAACGGCGGCCAGGCTCAGGAAGGAAAAGTGCGGCATGCCCGGCACAATCCCCATCACCGCCATCAAACCTGCCGACACCGCCAGCGCCTTGGGCGAGGCAAACATCTGGCGATTGATCTGCTTGCCCATGTCTTCGGAGCCCGAGGCACGGGTCACCATGATCGCGGCTGCGGTGGACAGCAGCAGGGATGGCAACTGCGCCACCAAACCGTCACCGATGGTCAGCAAGGCGTAAACCTTGCCCGCTTCGCTGAACGTCATGCCGTGCTGGAAGATACCCACCGCCATGCCGCCGATCAGGTTGATAAATAGAATCAACAGACCGGCGATTGCATCACCGCGTACGAATTTGCTGGCACCGTCCATCGAGCCGTAGAACTCGGCCTCTTGGGCGACTTCCTGACGGCGCAGCTTGGCCTGGTTCTGATCGATCAGCCCGGCGTTGAGGTCGGCGTCGATGGCCATTTGTTTGCCGGGCATGGCATCGAGGGTGAAACGTGCGCTGACCTCGGAAATGCGCCCGGCACCTTTGGTCACCACCACGAAGTTGATGATCATCAAAATCGCAAAAACCACGATACCGACCACGTAGTTGCCGCCGATCACCACCTCACCGAAGGCTTGAATCACCTTGCCTGCCGCCGCGTGCCCTTCCTGACCGTGGAGCATCACCACCCGGGTCGAAGCCACGTTGAGCGCCAGCCGCATCAGGGTGGCGACCAGCAAAATGGTGGGGAACACCGCAAAATCCAGGGGCCGCAGGGCGTAGACGCACACCAACAGCACCACAATCGACAGCGCAATATTGAAGGTAAAAAACACGTCCAGCAGGAACGCCGGGATTGGCAACATCATCATTGCCAGCATCACCAGCAACAACAACGGCACGCCCAATTGCCCTCGACCCAAACCGGCCAGACCGCTGCGTGCGGTGTTGATTAACTGAGAGCGATCCAAGGACATTGCGACAAACCTTTAGCAAACTTTTGACGCCATGTGCGCCGTAGAGCCTGCCACTGCAAGAACCCTTCCAACTTTGGCCAATGGCCATATCAGAATCAAAAGCCCGCCCTGATTCACCCAGTAGGTGCCTCTGAGGGAGCGAGCCTGCTCGCGAAGGCCATAAACCATAGCGCGCGTTTACTGATAATCGCGACGCTCTTGAGACCTTCGCGAGCAGGCTCGCTCCCACGGTGATGTCACAAGGCCTTAATCCTTCAAAAACTCAAGGCACGCTCATCACCAGCGTGCCACTCGCTGTGAAAGGCCCGGCGGCAGGGACGCTGCCGGGTTTGCGAAAAAGAGAAAACACGACCGTATCCCCCCCTGAACTGTTGGTGATACTAGTCGCGAAAGGAAGTCCTACAGGTACTCCACCATTATTACGCACCATCCTGACGGCAAGATCGGTATTACTGGTGGCAAGCCCCCCCAAGTTGAACAAAGCGCCACTACCCTGCAAAATGATGTGTATGGGCGTGGTAATACCGAGATCAGGGCATGAGTAATTAAGAGCGACAGCTCTACTATTGGTTGAATCATATGGCGATTCCGGGATCGCAACAGGATCCACCGAACCAAAGTCCACTTCAATGGGCTTGTCATCATTAATCGTGCAGGTTGACGGGTTCAAGTTGAGTGAGTTACGTGGATAAATAAAGATAGTCGTATCGAAAGACTTCGAGCCAAAATTATTAGTGAAATGCATGAACAAATTCACTCTAGCGATTTCTCCCGCCGACGACTGGATATTCATATAATTACCAGGCGTCCTGGTAATGTTTAAATATGGTCGCCCCCCCACACTCACATACGGCTCATTTCTGTGCGTCGCGAGTATAATATTGGACGCTACCGGTATTGGGTAATTAGTATCGTTAAACCTTAATCCGCCCGTGAGATGAACATACGGCCACGCCAAAACGACCCCCCTAGTGGTAAGTGGGGCGATTCTTAGAACGGGATTAGAACTAGTAGCCGAATTATGCCTGCAGTCCATCGCGTAATCCAGCAAAATCTTATCGGTGAGGCTAGTACTCGCTTTTACATCGACATATACATTAAATGAAAGTTTCTCCGCATCTGCCCAAGCGCTACCATTTACCCGACACTCTACTGCGCTGGCAATATGAGCCAGCATAAACAACATCAACCCAGTTAGATATCTCATATAAATCTCTTCAACATAAAATAGCACTACAAAATTTGCGCACCTTTAAAGGTAGCCCAACGTAAAAGTCGAAACGGCAGCAAAGTACCCGGGCACTATTGAATGATTGGTAATGGCCTGCGGCTCTGCTTTGACAACGACCTTAAAAGCAATCACATTGGCGCCATTACTCAATATCTGCCTATCACTGGCCGCATTCACTTGCTGAGACACCGTCCTCACTGGTAATCAGCCAGCAGTGTTGCCATGGCCGTAAACCCGCCTAGGCTCAGCGAGGAGCCCAACTTCTTGACCGGTACGGCTTCCAGCATCGGTGGCTCTGCAGGATTAATCAGCACCTGTGTGTTGAGTGCTAACGGCACTCCATCTTTCAGAAGTCTGACGCCAAGGTCGGTGACACTGGACTGCACGGCTGACGATTCAAAAGGCGTTGCCGTACCCGTCACCTTCAAGACCATTTCCCACGCCTGAGTGCCAGGGGAACAGGTAATGGTGTAATTCACCGGTTTGCGGTGGTTCACCCCATCGATAGTTCTGACGCCGATTTTCTCGAAGTCGATAACGATACTGGCACCGCTATTTATAGTGCAGGGCGGGGGTTCTATCAGGGTGCCCTCGAACGTCAGGTTGGCCATTGCATTGCCACCAAAGCCAATGGCACATACGGCAAAAAGCACAGATTGTTGCTTGAGTCTCATCAGTATCTGCCTCTTATCGCAGTGCTTGCACTAATGTAGCCGAGGCAGCGAATGACCCGCCCGTGAGGGTGCTGCCAGTTTTTTTTACGAGAACCGCCGTCACAACTGGCAAGGTGGGGTGCGTGAAATTCACGGTGGTATTGAGGGGCCAAGCTTCTCCCCCAACCATAAGCCTGATACCAAGATCACTTTTACTGGTACCCAGGACCTTAGCGTCAAACCCGGCGCCAGTTCCCCTTAATTCCAGGGTCATTGAATTGGTGGGTTGCTGCCCACATGTCAGGGTGTAAGGCACCGCTTTCTCGTAATTGACGCCGTTGATCCGGGTCGTCAGAAGCTCGCTCCCAAAAGATACATTCAGCGTGCCTGCTGCGTTGATAACGCAGGGTGGAGGCATGAGGACTACCCCCCTGATGCTCACACTGACGTCCGCCAAGGCACCTTGACCGCAGAGCAACAACAGGCTGCCCAAGGCGGTTACTGCCCGCCAATGTATTGACATGTTCATCGCTGCCCCCTTATTCATAGACGAGCCTGAAATCAACGGCCGCCTGAAAGGCGCCATTGCTCAGAGCAGCCGAAGTGCGCACTGGCCGCACGTGCCAGGTCAGGGTGTCGTTGCCGTGCTGCAGGAACAGAGGCTCGCCGCGATTGCCCAACGCCGCGTCCCGTCCAAGGGCATCGGTCAGCAGCAGTCCCATACCGGTAACCCCCTGCACTTTGACCAGCCGCGGATCATCCGCATCGGCTGGCGCCACAAAGGCTACCGACACCACAGGCTGAGAGGCACTCCATACCAGATTGCCCGTGCGCTCGCTCTGGAGGCTGCCCGACGCGCGCTGGCAATCGACAAAGCGCAATTGAAACGCCACGGGGGTTGCCTGATCGCCCGGGCGCTGCAATTGACTGCGAGCCACACTGCCCAGGTCTACATCCTGATAGGCCGAAGACATGTCCAGGGCACAGGGGGTGTTGTGCAGTGTGCCGGAGATATCCAGCATTCCACTCATGCCGTGGATCACCCCGGCCCGGGCCTGATGAATACTCGACACCAGTAGCAGGCAGCTCAGGGCCGTCACCGTGCAAGCCCGATGCGCGCTACTCATTGACCGAGGACGCAGCCACGTCCACCTTGCAAGTAGTGCCAGCACAGCTGAACACCAGAGTCGGACGACCACCGAAATCATTCACATAGGTCAGCCTTGGTTTAGTGCCGAGCGCAGCAACACTTCCCCCCAACTTCAATGAGCCTTTGGGCGACAGCATAAGGGGCTCGAAATCCGCGACGGTTTCCGTGTCCTTACTGCGACGGGCATCAATCAGCGTGACGTAGTACGGGGTGGGGTTGTTGACCTGGTAGTGATCACCGACACGGGTAAGGGTCAGTTCTTGCTGCCAGGGCTCAGACCGCTCTTGTCGGTTCTGAACTAATGCGGCAGGTCGGTAAAACAACTTGATGCGGGTCTGCAGGGCAATTTGCAGGCTGTTGGCCTTGTCACTGCGGGGCGGAATTTCCCGCAGGTTGAAGTAATACACCGACTCCCTATCCTGAGGGAGAGACTTGATTGCCGGTAACGACTGGACTTTTACCTGACTTTTTTTGCCCGGCTCCAGGCGCTGGACAGGCGGAAGCACGATCAACGGTGAAGTGATCTTGTTGCCTTGCTCATCTTCTACCCAGCCCTGGGCCAGATAAGGCAACTGGGTGTTGTTGTTGGTGATGTTCATGCTGACAGCCTCTTTGCTGCCATCAAACACGACTCGGGTGCGGTCAAGGCCAATGGCGGCATGGGCGTTGTTGATCAGGCACATGGCCACAAGGGCAGGAACCGAGAGTGCAAAGCTGAATTTCTTGATCATGAAGGTGTTATCTCTGTGTTAGTAATCCGGATCCGCGATGCAGATGCGGGTGCAGCGTTATCAGGCATCAGCATCTGGCAGCGCAGATCCAGGGTGGTGGCCAAGCCGTCGGCCGGTAAATTGACAGGCATTACCAGCGTGCAACGCTCTACACCACCCCAAGAGACAACCATCTTCTCCCCGGGCCGAATGCCGCTTAGATAGACACTGCCACCGTCATTGACGATGCCGGTTTCCTGCTGTTTTTCATTTTTCACCGTGCCACCAAACGGCGGCACGCTGCCATCGGGCAGAAGCAGCACTGCCATAGCTTTGTGGCCGGCAATCACATCCAGCGTGCGGTAACCAATGGCGCCTTCCGTCAGGGTCAACTGGGTCACGGACTGGGTCGCCTCAACATTTGCCGGCAAGTTTTCAAGGTCAACACTGGCCGCTGTGCGCAAGTAACTGTTGACGTCCGGAACCACAGCTTTGCCAAAGGCGTTACTGCTCGTTGTGCGGCCATAGCCGCGCACAGGTACCCCAGGCACACCGCTGGTATCGACCATCAATCGAGTGCCACCCACACCTGAGCTTCGATGCCCCGCCCCGCCGTATGGGGTCAGTGTGGCGCCGCCTCGTGCAGACATGCCGAGGCTGGTGTAGTTGTTTTCCTTCAGGCTGGCGCTCAGAGACAAATCCGCATGATCAGCGACATGGCTTAGATAACCACCGACAGAGGTGTTATCTGCACTCAGTTGATAGTGGCTGCGCTCACCTAACTGGTCACTGAAGCGCGCTGAATACATATTTTTATTGTGCGAACTGCTGGCGCTGGTGCTTAAGCTGCCAGATCTACCCAAGGGCATGCTGAGCGACAGAAACATGCCGGTATTATTATTTTGCGTACCCGTGCGCTGGTTTCGTTCCTGATTTCTAAACATGTTCAATGAGACATTCATGTTCTTGACCGACCCCATATTGAAAGAACGCGCCAGTGACAGGTTCCAGCGTTTACTGCTCGGGAGATCCCAAAAGGACTGATCGGTGTAGGTCACGTAAGCAGAGAGCCCGGCATCTCGAAAATGCTTGTTGAGCGTGGCGGTATAAAGCGATTTGCTGCCCCCCACAGGCTTGCCGTAGTGACGCGCATTCAGGTATTCGCTCATGCTCACGTAGTCTTTTTCAGAAAACCGGTATCCCGCAAAGGAGACTTGACTGTCGTATTCCTCAAATCGCTTCGAATAGCTCAGACGGTAGGAACTGCCGGACAGCGATTCGTCCTGCACAGTGGTGCGGGCTCGCGAAACATCGAATGACAGCGCACCAAAGGCCAACAGATCGCGCCCTACACCGAGTGATAACGCCGTGTAGTTGCTGTCGCTAAGGCCCCCTCCATAAAGCGACCAACCGTTACTCACCCCCCAGGAAAACTCCCCCGAGCCAAAGACGCTGCCCTGCCCTCCATCATGCAGGCCAGACGGCCGACCGCTGGCAAGCTTGTAGCGCACCGTACCGGGGCGAGTCAGGTAGGGAATGCTGGATGACTCGACCGTGAATGAATTGACAGTGCCATCTTGCTCTTCCACCCGCACATCGAGACTGCCGCTAACGGCATCATTGAGATCCTGAATGCGAAAAGGCCCCGCCGCGACCAAGGTTTCATACAACACCCGACCCTGCTGGCTGATGGTGACCTTGGCATTGGTTTTGGCAACACCCACGACCTCAGGCGCATAGCCTCGCAAGTTGGGAGGCAACTGGTTGTCATCGGAGCTGAGTGCGAAGCCGGTAAAACGAAAGCTGTCGAACAGGTCCGAGTACAGGTAGTTTTCCCCCACCATCAGGCGTGCCTGGATTGAAGGCAATGCCCGATATGCATAGAAACGGTTCCACTCGAGCCGTTGCTCACGACGGATGTTTTCGTCGTCGATACGACCTTGCCAGTCAGCCCGCAACCGCCAGGGCCCCGCATTGGCACCAAAAGTGCCGTTGCCACTCAGGTTGTTGCGGCTTACTGTGTTTCTCTGGCTGATCGACTGTGCCGTCAGGTTGTAGTCCAGCAGCAGGCCTGGCACCCCTTCGTCCCACCGGGAGGGTGGATCCCAGTTCTGCGCGCTGTACTCCAGGTACGCATGAGGGATGGAGATACGGAGCGTGGAGGTACTCAAATCGCCACTGACTTCCATCCCCGACAGACTGCTGCTGTCCAGGCACTCACCGCCTTTCCACCAAGTGAGCTGGGTCAGTTGATCTTTCTTCAAACCCAACTGCTCCACCAGTTCGGCAGACACACAGGCCTGGCTGCCTTTGGGATCATCGTCAGGGGGATAAAAGGCAATGCGCTGCTCAGGCTGCGACTGCGTGTTTATCTGTACCTGCATCAGGTAGGTGCCCGGCAAGATAAAGCCGCCGCGAGAGAACTGTGACAGGTCGATGTTGGTGCGATCGTTCAGATCAAGAATATCGGTATTGAACTGGATGTCCTCGGCGGCCCATACACCGCCTGCAATCGACATCAGCCCGGTACACAGCATCGCTCTGGCGACTGCGCAGTCCCGCAAGGTAAACAGCCCGTACATTTAAAAATACTCCAGCCGGAAACGCACCGCAGCTCGGTGAGAACCAACAGCCATTGGGCGGCCATTGCCGACCAGTTGAAGGGTGTAGCGCAGCTCTTGATCCTCTCCGGTAAGGGACGTCAGAGGCATCGACACTCCCGGCGTACTTTGCAGCCCTTGCATATCGGCAATACGCAGGGCCAGACCTGTTGAGGTACCGACAGTGGCAAACAGGCGCCCGCCACTGTCGGCCAGCCCTTCAAAGGTCACCCTGAGGTGCTGCCAATCAGGCAAATAAGTACCTGGCCGGGAAGGGTCAGGGCGAGTCAAAGAACACTTGACCAAACGCAATAAAAAAACATGAGGCTCACCCTCGCCCTGACGAATAAGTCGCCCCATGGACAAAGGATCCAATTCAATGACTTGATAGGCACTTTTTGCATCCAGCGCACACGCAGAATCAACAACTTCTCCAGCCAGCATTACACGGCCACTGCCCTGTTTATTCTGCGCGGACGAAGAACCAATAAAAAAATTCATACATATGAAGAGCACGCCAGCAACAGCGGGCTTGAAGAATGCTTTCACAGTTAGCTCCCGCCGTATTTGCCCTGCTGTCGAACGAACGACAACAGGGCAAAGGACTATTTGTATTCGAGGGCGAAGTTAGTCACGGAGGTGAACTCGCCAGGCGTAATAGCACCGGTCGCCTGACCTTTCAGATAGGCACCAAAAAGCATGGTGTTATCACCAGCCTGAATTGTCTGCACTTTGGTGGAGCTACCCAAAGTAACCGCGGTGCCAGTGCCATCAACTAACATAATGCCCGCCCCCTTGGCCGTACCAACAATACCCAATGCTCCGGGCACGGCTGCTGATTCGGCGCCCGTGAACTTGGCAGTCACTGTCTTATCAGTTAGGCCGGTCAAGGAGCAGCCACTAAGCTCAATCTGGAAGCTTTGAGGAGGGGCCATGCCCCCCGTTGCCAATTGCGACTTAGCCACCTGCCCCAGAGAAACTGTCTGGTCGGAACTGCCCGGATTGATGGAGCATGCAGAATCGAGAATCTCACCCTGGAACGTGATTTGGCCCGACCCTACACCCGCATTAACACCGGACGCAGAAACAGCCAACAAGACCATGGACGCCATGGCAGTTTTCATTGCAACACGCATTTAATTTCTCCCGTGCAAACGCACTTAAAACAATTACGAAACCAACAAGGCTTCTGTAGTTTTACCGACAAATAACATCATATTTTTTTGCAGCACTGGTGCAGCAGGAAAAGAAATTAACAGCGAAACAAAAAATAATATGTAGGGAATTTCTCAAGCGAACGACAGGAAAAACACAAGCGAATCCAACAAACCAGTAGTTACTACTGATAAGCAGCAAAAGATACAACTCATTAGTTTTTTTAAATTACGATCTTTTTATAATTTAAGATATATCTGAAATATATACTTTTAAAGTACTTATCAAAGCCCACTTTAAAAACACGTAACGAAAAGCGATCAGTTACTATTACAAACATAACTGACTCATTGGCAACAGCCCTTTTCATACACTTTAAGAACGCTTACTCATCACGCCTCAAATCCGCCGGAATCGGCAGATCCTTGAGCGGGTCCGGGCGTTTGCCCTGGCCCGCCTGGTGCTGGCGGATCTGGTACACGTAGGCCAGCACCTGGGCCACGGCCAGGTATAAGCCGGCCGGGATTTCCTGCTCCAGTTCCGTGGAGTGGTAAATCGAACGCGCCAGTGCCGGGGATTCAAGCAGCAGGATGTTGTGTTTGGCACCAATTTCGCGAATTTTCAGCGCCAAAAAGTCACTGCCCTTGGCCAGCAACATTGGCGCCCCGCCCTGCTCCGGGTCGTACTTGAGGGCCACGGCGTAGTGTGTCGGGTTGGTGATGATGACGTCAGCATCGGGGATCGCTGCCATCATCCGACGCTGGGACATATCGCGCTGCAACTGGCGAATCCGCTGTTTGACCTCGGGGCGGCCTTCCTGGTCTTTATGCTCATCGCGCACCTCCTGCTTGGTCATCAACAGCTTCTGATGGCTTTCCCACAGCTGCACCGGCACGTCCACCGCTGCAATCAGGATCAGCCCGCACGCCATCCACAAGGCACTCCAGGCAACCACTTGCAGGCTATGGATCACCGCCAGTTCCAGCGGCTCATGGGCGATACGCAGCAGGTCGTCGATGTCGGACTTCAACACCAGCAAGGCTACGATCAGGATGATAAAAAATTTGGCCAGCGCTTTAAGCAGTTCAATCAGGGCCTTGGCCGAGAACATGCGCTTGATCCCGGCGGCGGGGTTCATGCGGCTGAATTTTGGGGCCAGGCTGCCCGCAGCGAAGAGCCAACCGCCCAGAGAGATCGGCCCGACCAGGGCGGCAATGAGCAAGGTGATCAACACCGGCTGCAGGGCCAGCAGCGCAATCTTGCCCGAGTGCAGCAGGAAGATGCCCATGGAGTCAGGGTTGAGCAGTACGTCGCGGCTCAGGCTGAAGTTGTAGCGCATCAACTCCATCAGGTCCTGCGCCAGCGCGCCGCCGAAAATCAGCAAAGCCGCAGAGCCGGCCAACATGATGGCCAAGGTGTTCAGTTCTTTGGAACGTGCGATTTCGCCCTTTTCTCTGGAGTCTTTTTTTCGTTTCTCCGTGGGGTCTTCTGTTTTATCGGCACCGCTTTCGCTCTCTGCCATGACGGTCTATCTCGCCTGTGCCAGTTCACGTAAGAACTGCAGAGCCTCGGAGGCCAGCGGTTGATACTGGTTGAGAATGTCAGCCATGCTGATCCACAGAATCACCATGCCTAGCACCAGGGTCAGCGGAAAACCGATGGCAAAGATATTCAGTTGCGGCGCGGCCCGGGTCATCACGCCGAAAGCAATATTGACCACCAGCAGCGCAGTAATCGCAGGCAGCACCAGCAGCAGCGCGGCCCCCAGCACCCAGCCCAATTTGTTGGCGATTTCCCAGTAATGGTTGGTCAGCAACCCGCCACCCACCGGCAAGGTGGTGAAGCTCTCGGTGAGCACCTCAAACACCACCAAATGGCCGTTCATCGACAGAAACAGCAACGTCACGAGCATGGTGAAGAACTGCCCGATCACCGCCACGTTAACCCCGTTTGCCGGATCGACCATGGACGCAAAGCCCATGCCCATCTGGATCGCGACAATTTGCCCGGCCACCACGAACGCCTGGAAAAACAGCTGCAACGAGAACCCCAGCAACGCACCGATGATGATTTGCTCGGCAATCAGCATCAGGCCGCTCAGGTCCAGTGGGTTGACGGTGGGCAACGGCGGCAGGCTGGGCATGATCGCCAGGGTAATCGCCAAAGACAGAAACAGCTTGATGCGCTTGGGCACCAGGGTCGTGCCGATGATCGGCATGGTGGTCAGCAGCGCGCCCACCCGGAACAGCGGCAGCATAAAGCTGGCGACCCAGGTACTGATCTGCGCGTCTGTCAGGGCGAGCAGCGACATTTAGCCGATCAACTGCGGAATGCTGCCGTACAACTGCAGGATGTATTCCATAAAGGTCTGCACCAGCCACGGCCCCGCCACGATCAAGGTGATCAACATCACCAGCAATCGCGGGAGGAAGCTCAAGGTTTGTTCGTTGATCTGGGTCGCTGCCTGAAACATGGCCACCAGCAGCCCCACCAGCAAGCTGGGGATCACCAGCACGGCGACCATCAGGGTGGTCAGCCACAACGCACTGCGAAACAGGTCAACCGCAACTTCCGGGGTCATGATTCAGACTCCACCAAAACTGCTGGCCAGCGTGCCAATAATCAGCGCCCAGCCATCCACCAGCACAAACAGCATGATTTTAAACGGCAGCGAGATGATCAGCGGCGAGAGCATCATCATGCCCATGGCCATCAGCACACTGGCCACCACCAGGTCGATGATCAAAAACGGAATAAAGATCATGAAACCGATCTGGAAGGCGGTTTTCAGCTCCGATGTGACAAAGGCCGGAACCAGAATGGTCAGGGGCGCGGCATCCGGGGTAGCGATATCGGTGCGTTTGGACAGGCGCATAAACAGCTCAAGGTCGCTGGTGCGGGTCTGCGCCAGCATAAAGTCCTTGATCGGCACTTCAGCCTTGAGAATGGCATCCTGGGCCGTGAGCTTTTCCGCAAGGTAAGGCTGCAAGGCATCGTTGTTCACCCGGTCGAATACCGGGGCCATGATAAACATGGTCAGGAACAGCGCCATGCCAGTCAGGATCTGGTTCGACGGGGTCTGCTGCAACCCCAGCGCCTGACGCAGGATCGAAAACACGATGATGATCCGCGTAAAGCTGGTCATCAGCATAACGAATGCCGGGATAAAGCTCAGCGCGGTCATGATCAGCAGGATTTGCAGGCTGACCGAATACTCCTGCTGGCCGTTGGCCCCGGTACCCAGGGTGATGGCCGGAATCGACAGCGGGTCAGCCCCTAACGCCAACGGCGCGACCAGCGCCAACAACAGCGCGACAACTAAACGCATTACGGCTTGTCCTTTTGCTGACCCAGTATTTCCATCAATCGTTTGGCAAATTCGGGGGTTGCCGACTGCGCAGTACCCGGCACTTGCACCGGTTCCTTGAGCACATGCAACGGGGTGATACGGCCCGGCGTGAGGCCCAGCAGGATCTGTTCGTTGCCGACTTGCACCAGCACCAGCCGATCCCGCGCACCCAGGGCCCGTGAGCTGATCAATTCAATTACCTGGCCCTGACGCGGCCCCGTCTGCTGAACGCGGCGCAGCAGCCAGGCCAGGGCAAAAATCAGCCCCAGGACCAACAGCAAACCCAGCACCAGCTGCGTCAATTGCCCGCCGATGCTGGCGCCGACCACGGGTGCAGCCACCGTGGCATTGGCCACAGGCTCTGCCGCCAGCACGCTAAAGGGCAAGGCCAGTAAACCGCCGAGGAACCGCTTCACTTAGCGCAGCTTCTTGATGCGTTCGCTTGGACTGATCACGTCGGTCAGGCGGATGCCGAACTTTTCGTTGACCACCACCACTTCGCCGTGAGCAATCAGGGTGCCGTTGACCAGCACATCCAGCGGCTCACCAGCCAGACGATCGAGTTCGATCACCGAGCCCTGATTGAGTTGCAGCAGGTTGCGGATGTTGATGTCGGTACTGCCCACTTCCATGGAGATCGACACCGGAATATCCAGAATCACATCCAGGTTGGGTCCGTCCAGGGTGACCGGCTGATTATTGCGCGGCACGCTGCCGAACTCTTCCATCGCCAGCCGGTTGGAAGTCGGCTTGGTGGCCGCATCGGCAGCCAGCAACGCGTCGATATCTGCCTGGCCAACATCGCCGGTTTCTTCCAGAGCCGCTGCCCATTCATCGGCCAGCGCCTGGTCTGCAGCAGTTGTATCGTGTTGGTTAGTCATGGGGTGTCCTCGGCGGGCATTCAATCATTGGATTCGTGTGGGGCGGCTTAGCGCCGACCGATGGGCTCAACAACCTGCAAGGCCAGATTGCCCTTGTGCGAGCCCAGTTTGACCTTGAACGAGGGCACGCCATTGGCGCGCATGATCAGTTCATCTTCCAGCTCGATCGGGATCACGTCGCCAGGCTGCATATGCAAAATATCGCGCAGGCGCAATTGACGGCGAGCCACGGTGGCACTGAGCGGCACGCTGACATCGAGTACATCTTCGCGCAGGGCCTTGCTCCAGCGCTCGTCCTGATCGTCGAGATCGGACTGGAAACCGGCATCAAGCATTTCGCGCACCGGCTCGATCATCGAGTACGGCATGGTCACGTGCAGGTCGCC
This sequence comes from Pseudomonas fragi, assembly GCF_025426255.1. Taxonomy (GTDB): domain Bacteria; phylum Pseudomonadota; class Gammaproteobacteria; order Pseudomonadales; family Pseudomonadaceae; genus Aquipseudomonas; species Aquipseudomonas kulmbachensis. Next base: position 3,505,523 of record NZ_CP104861.1, read on the forward strand.
ACCTCCGCCATCGAGTTCGATATGGAATGTGGACACCACGATGGCTTCGCTGGGGCCGACGATATTGGCCATGGCGGGGTTCACTTCCGAGTTGATGTACTCGAAATTGACTTCCATGATCGCTTGCCAGGCTTCCTTCAAGTCGATGAAGGCTTGCTCCAGCACCATGCGCACCACCCGCAATTCGGTGGGGGTGAATTCACGGCCTTCGATCTTGGCGTGACGGCCGTCACCGCCAAAGAAGTTGTCTACCAGTTTGAACACCAGCTTGGCGTCGAGGATAAACAGCGCCGTGCCGCGCAACGGTTTGATCTTGACCAGGTTGAGGCTGGTGGGCACGTACAGCGAGTGCACGTACTCGCCGAACTTCATCACTTGCACCCCGCCCACCGCCACGTCCGCCGAGCGGCGCAGCATGTTGAACATGCTGATGCGGGTGTAGCGGGCGAAACGTTCGTTGATCATTTCCAGGGTCGGCATGCGGCCCCGGACGATGCGGTCCTGACTGGTCAGGTCGTAGCTTTTGACACTACCGGGCTCGGCAGCTGTTTCGGCCTGTACCAGACCGTCATCGACGCCATGCAGCAGCGCGTCAATCTCATCCTGGGACAGCAGGTCTTGCACGGCCATGTCGTGATCCTACTGCAATACAAAGTTAGTAAAGAGCACCTGATCGATAACCACTTTGCCGAGTTCTTTTTGCGCAACTTCCTGCACGCTGGCAGTGGTTTTCTGGCGCAGTATTTCCTGGCCTACCGGTGTCGCGAGATCGTCAAAGGTCTGCCCGGAGAACAGCATCACCAGATTGTTGCGGATCACCGGCATATGCACCATCAGCGCCTTCAGGTCGGCAGGGTCGCGCGCCTGCAAGGTCAAACTCACTTGCAGGTAACGCTGGCGGCCATTGGCGTTGTAATTGACCACAAAGGCCGGAGTCAGAGGTTCATAGATCGCGGGCAGCTTGACGTTGGCATTCGCCTCGGCCACGGGTTCAGTCTTGGGGCTGTGCATGAAATACCAGGTAGCGCCCACGGAAAGACCTATCGCCAGCAGCACAGCCACGACGATCAGGATAATCAGCTTGAGTTTGCCTTTGCCGGCCGGTTCATTTACCGCGTCGCTCGTCGCCATGCCAATAATCCGTCACTATTTGGTTTTCACAGGTGCCAGACTTGGCAGAGCAAGTGTTATGCCAGAAGTGGTTGCGACATAAATCCCAGCCCTGTAGCAGCTGCCGAAGGCACGAGGCTGCGTTCGGTTGCGCAGCAATCGTAAAACCTGAAAGCCGGGTTTAACTGACATACCGCAGGGCCTGACTTTGCGGCGGCTGAGCCGCCGAACGCAGCCTCGTGCCTTCGGCAGCTGCTACAGAGGGGGAGCTGATTACGCGTAGTAATCCACCGCACTGGAGCCCAGCACTACCCTGGGAGCCACTGGTGCTTCGACCGCGAGTTCTTCTTCGCCGCCACTCTCAAGTCGATGCCCGCTGGAGCGGCTCTGGGCCTGCTCCTGACCCTGCTGCCCCTGCCAGTTGCGCGACTGGTCAGAGACGTTAACGTCGACCTGCCCCATGCCCTGCTGAGCGAGCATTTCGCGCAAACGATGCATCTGGCTGTCCAGCGCTTCGCGAACGCCGGCATGGCCACTGACAAAGTTGACTTGCGCCGATTGGTCGGCAGCAATGTTGACCCGAATATCCAGACGCCCCAGTTCTGCCGGCTCCAACTGGATATCGGCCGATTTGAGGTTGGCACTGGACAGGTACATCACACGATTGACGACTTCTTCAGACCAGCCGCTCTGGTGCATGGCCAACGGCTGGTTGACCGGCAGTGCATTCACGGTTTTTGGTACGGATGCCTGGGTCAGCGCCGCCAGGCGATTGGCGAAGTCATCGACCCGCGTGTCGCTGGCCGCGCTTTTCAGGTCCTTGAGGCCATCGTCTACCAAGCCCTTGAAGGCTTTTTCGCCGCCTTCACCCGCTGTCGAGTCGTCGGCTTTCGCATCGACCAGCATGGTTACTGCACCGGCCTGCCCTTGTGCAGCGGTGGGCGCGGCTTCACTCGGGGCGTTTTTAACCGGAGTCTGACTGCTGGCGGATACATGCCCGCCTTGCTCCATTGCCAGGCGCACAGCGGGCATTGCATCCAGAGGGTCAGCTTCGGGGTCGAAGCCGTCGTCGGCCACAGGTTGCGGCGGTACTTGAACCGCCAGCTGGGCCACTTGCACTTCAGCAGTGACCGGCACCGCCTCAGGTGCGGCCTCCACCACCGGTGCCGGTGCTGGGGTCACGGGCTGCAAAACCAGCGGATCGGTGGCTGCCGCGTCATCAGCCAGCCTGGCACTCTCATCCTGATCGGTGCTGGCTGCCTCCTTGGCCTTGCCGCCAGGCAAGGGGTTGCCGCTATCGGCAACGGCGGGTGCCGGGGCAGACGCCTCGGCATACACCTTGGCAAAGGGTTGCGCCTCGGCATTGACAAGCTGCGCAGGGTTGCCCGCCGCTGCCTTGGGGGGCGCAGCAGCAGGTGTCTGGAGCAGTGATTGGGCGACAACAGGCATTAACGGGTCTCCGCTGTACGGCTGGATATGGGTACAGGTCAGAGAGTCAGAGCAAGGTTCGGGCCAGCTTGGGTAAAATCAGCTGGACGCAAAGTGTGGAGGCTCGGAACGATGGCGCTCGGCGCGATAGAGTCGACGTACCATCTGGTATTCATCGTCGATTTTAATCACCAGCTCCTGGATGCCGACCAGTTGTTTCTTTTGCGCACGTTCTTCGAGCTGGCCGCACAAATGCGCCAATCGAATGGCACCCATATTGCTGCTGCTGCCTTTAAAGCTGTGGGCAACCAGTGTCAGGTCGCCTGCTTCGCGGGTGCTGTGCAATTGGCCAATACGCTCTTCGGAGTCCGAGAGAAAGGTGTCCAGCAGGTCCGCAAACCCTCCTTCCATCACGTCTCGCAACGCACTTACCACTTTTGGATCCATATGGATATCAGACACTTGTTCACTCCTTGATCAAGAATGGGCGGATTATGCCAGACCCCCCCATGAAAACTCTACGGTCGCACTGCGACCATCGGGTGCCCAACGCGCTGCAGGGCACAGTTGCCGTACCAAACTCACCCCACGCCCCGACAGACGGTCTAGATCAAGTGGTCTGGCCAGCACTTTGGCAACGTCAAAGCCCGCGCCACTGTCCTCGACCTGGACCAGCAAGCGACCACTATCCCCAATCGGCTCGACCTGCAACGACACCCGCACAAACCCGCTTTTGAGAGTCGCCAAACGCTCCTTGCGCTGCTGATAATAATGCGCGAACCCCTCTGTATCGCGCTTTAGCCGAGAGTCGAGGCCCAGCACTCCATGTTCCAGCGCGTTGCTGTAAAGCTCGGATAAAACGGCATGGATCACCGCACCTTGAGCCCGCAACCCGTGAACCTCCATCATCAATTGCAGTAAATAAGGCAGAGGGTTGAACTGTCGCAGGGTTGGTGCCCGAAACTCGAAACTGGACGACCAGTCCAGCGGGCTGCATTGGCCGCTGTCGGAGTAGACGATAGCCGGCACACCGAAAGGCTGTGGTAATTGCGAGGTGATCTGCACCATGCTCACATCATCGCGGGCAAGGCCCTGAAAATCACGCAAGGCCTGTTCGACCTCGGCAATCAATTGCAGCGGATGCCGATTGGCATCCAGCACCCGCTCCAGCCGCTCAACCCCGAACAACTGCTGATCCGGCCCACAGGTATCAATTACCCCGTCAGTCAATAAAAACACCTGATCCCCAGGCAGCATCGGCAATACCTGAGTGGCATGATCAAACACTTCGGCACGCAACACCCCCAGTGGCAGATGCTGCGAGGTCAATGCCGTGCGCTGCCCGTCGGATTGCAGATAGCCATCGGGCATGCCGCCATTCCAGACCTCGACACAGCGGCGCTGGGCACTGACGCACAGCAAGGCGGCGCAGCAGAACATGTCCACCGGCAGGATGCGTTTGAGCTTGGAATTCATCTCCCGCAGGATTTCCGCCAGCCCGTAGCCCTTGGCCGTCATGCTGTAGAACACTTCAGCCAGGGGCATGGCACCAATAGCCGCGGGCAAGCCGTGGCCGGTAAAGTCGGCTAGCAGTAGATGGGTATCGCCTGACGGCGTATAGGCGGCCAGTAGCAAGTCGCCGTTAAACAAGGCATAGGGCGATTGCAGATAGCGGATATTAGGCGCATCCAGACAGCCCGAGTGCGCTACTCGGTCAAATACCGCCTTGGCCACCCGCTGCTCATTGAGCAGGTAGTCGTTGTGCTCGGCGATCAGGTCGCGCTGTTGCAAAACCGTCTGTTGCAGATGCCACAGACGCTCCATTGGGCTGCTCAATTGATATCGAACAACTGGTCGAAGTTGGATGTGCCCAGAATTTTGCGCACATCCGGATTGCTGTTGACCACCCGGATATCAGACTCATCACCGCCTGCATATTCACGCAGCAACAACAACATGCCCAACGCCGAACTGTCGAGGTAGGTCGCCTCTTTCAAGTCCACTACCACGCAGGCGGGCCGGGGATTCAGCTCCTCATAGGCATCACGAAACTCCTGATGCTTGGCGAAGTCGAACCGCCCCTTGATCGCAATTGTCAGCTTACGGCCATCTGCGGAGATTTCAGATGTCACTGCCATATGGATACTCCCGTGGTTGACCCAGCAACTATAGACGGTCTTGCGAACGAAAATGTGTAACCTCGTGCCTCGACAGCGGCTACAGATACTTCACCGAGGGAGCGAGCAGGCTCGCTCCCACAGGGGGCCTTAGTCTGGCTCAGTAAACTTCTTTACGCGGCAAGCGCTGGGACAGTTCATCCATCAATTTCTGTTCGCGCTTGTCTTCCAACTGGCGGGCTTCGTCGGCGTAGCGCTGGACCAGTTTGCGCAGACCCTCGACCCGGGCATAAGCGGCTTGCCAGGTCTCGCGGGCTTTATCGAGGTTGTTCTGATGCCACACCAGGCTCTGGCGCTGCTGGCCAACGGCAGTTTCCAGCTGGCCTAGAAAGTATTGATAGTTGCGCAACCATTGGCCCGACACGCCCTGGCTGCCACGATCAACCCATTGCTCCTGGTATTCGCCACGGTAGTTTTCCAGATCCCCGAGCTTGCTGTTGGCCAGGTTGACCTGCCCTTGAAAGTGACCCAAGCGCTGGGCTGCAGCCTTTTCGGTCTTTTCGGCCATATCGACCACTGGCGCCAGGCGCGCCGCCCTTCCATCACCAACCATGATCGATTAACCACCCGCTGCCGGCGCAAAGATGCTGCCCAGATGGCCGCCACTTTCGGCCAGGCTGATGTTGTCGTTCAGCCCTTGGCGCAGGTACGCCACCATCGCCGGTTGCAGGGAGATTGCGGTGTCGGTTTCGCGGTCGCCGCCCGGCACGTAGGCACCGACGCTGATCAAGTCCCGCGCCTGCTGGAAGCGCGACCACAGCTGTTTGAACTGCTGCGCCCGGCGCATGTGCTCTGCCGTCACCACCGACGGCATCACCCGGCTGATGGACGCTTCAATGTCGATGGCCGGGTAGTGCCCTTCTTCGGCCAAGCGCCGGGACAAGACGATATGGCCGTCGAGTACGCCTCGCGCCGAGTCGGCAATCGGATCCTGCTGGTCATCGCCTTCGGACAACACGGTATAAAACGCGGTAATCGAACCACCACCCGCCTCGGCATTACCGGCACGCTCCACCAGCTTGGGCAGCTTGGCAAATACCGAAGGCGGATAGCCCTTGGTCGCAGGCGGCTCGCCAATGGCCAAGGCGATTTCCCGCTGGGCCTGGGCGAAGCGGGTCAGGGAGTCCATCAGCAACAGGACGTTCTTGCCCTTGTCGCGAAAATATTCGGCAATCCGCGTGCAATACATGGCCGCACGCAACCGCATCAATGGCGCGTCATCGGCGGGCGACGCCACGACCACCGAGCGCTTGAGCCCTTCGGTACCAAGGATGTGCTCGATAAACTCCTTTACCTCACGGCCCCGCTCACCGATCAGACCGACCACGATAATGTCGGCCTCGGTAAAGCGGGTCATCATCCCCAACAGCACACTCTTGCCCACCCCTGTACCGGCAAACAGGCCCAAACGCTGGCCGCGCCCGACCGTCAACAAACCGTTGATGCTACGAATACCCACGTCCAGCGGCACGCTGATCGGATCGCGCTTGAGCGGGTTGATCGCGGGACCGTCCATTGGCACCCAGTCTTCGGCCTTCATCGGGCCTTTGCCGTCCAGCGCGCGCCCGGCGCCATCCAGCACCCGCCCGAGCATGCTCATGCCCATGGGCAAGCGGCCATTATCGGCCAGCGGCACCACCCGGGCGCCGGGGGCAATTCCGGCCACACTGCCCACGGGCATCAGGAAAATTTTGCCGCCGGAAAAGCCCATGACCTCGGCTTCGACTTCCACCGGGTGAAAGCTGTCGTCATTGATCACCAGGCAACGGCTGCCCATGGCAGCACGCAAGCCTTCAGCTTCAAGAGTCAGGCCGACCATGCGCAGCAAGCGCCCCTCGACCACTGGCTGCACGGGCAACGACACGGCCGGGGCATAGGTGCTCAGGCGCTTGGCAAAGCTGGTGCGCTTAAGGTGCATCGAGGTCGATTTCAATATCAGGCGCCGCCGGGTGCAGCGCCTGTTCGTGGAGTTGGTCAAACAACTGGCTCATGGCCTGCTTGACCCGAGTTTCGATGCTGGCATCGATCCGGCTGTGTTCGGTTTCAATGCGGCAGCCGCCGGGTTGCAAGCTGTCGTCTTCGACAATCCGCCAGTGCTCGTCATGGCGCTCGCGCAAGGCCTTGATCTGATCGAAATCCTGCGGATTGATAAACAGCCGGATATTTTCGGCGCCCATCGGCAGCAGCTTCAGGCCTTCACGCAGCACTTTTTCGATCTGAGTGGAGTCGGTTTTCAGTTCGCGCTGTATCACTTGTCGGGTCATATGTTCGACCAGCCCGACCATGGCTTTTTCCAGCTGTTGATCCTGCTCGGCAAGTGGCGCCAACAGGCTGCTCATCAAGCGCTCCAGGCTGGCGACCTTGGCGTTCAGAGCCACTTCTGCTTCCTGGCGGACCTTGAGCTGAGTGCTGTGAAAACCTTCTTTTTCACCAGTGGCGAAGCCTTCGTTGTAGGCCTCCTGACGAATGCTTTCCAACTCTTCGAGGGTCAATGGCTGGACTTCATCCAGCGGCACTTCTTCCATCTCGACCGGCAGCTCTTCGACCGGCTCGGGTTCAGGCGCTTCGGGTTCGCGCCACGGGTCAAAGCTGGGCAGCCCCCATACATCGAAGGCGCCAACATCCTTGGCGCGGATCACATCACCGGGAGACTCGCCGCTGCTCACTTAGATCATCTCTTCGCCGCCCTTCCCGCCGAGAACAATTTCTCCGGCTTCGGCCATACGGCGGGCGATGGTGAGAATTTCCTTCTGCGCGGTTTCGACATCGCTGACGCGTACCGGCCCCTTGGCTTCCAGATCGTCGCGCAGCAGCTCGGCAGCACGTTTGGACATGTTCTTGAAAATCTTTTCCTGCACGTTCTCGTCGGAGCCCTTGAGCGCCAGCACCAGCACGTCCGAAGATACCTCGCGCAGCAGCGCCTGAATGCCCCGGTCGTCAACGTCGGCCAAATTATTGAAGACAAACATCAGGTCTTCGATCTGCCCGGACAGGTCTTCGTCGATATCGCGAATCGAGTCCATCAGTTGCGACTCCATCGAACTGTCGAGGAAGTTCATGATATCGGCCGCCCGCTTCACGCCGCCCAGAGAGGTGCGGGCCGCATTGGAGTTGCCGGAGAACTGCTTCTCGAGGATCTGGTTCAGTTCCTTGAGCGCCGCCGGCTGCACGGTGTTCAGCGACGAGACCCGCAGGATGATGTCCAAACGCGCCTTTTGATCAAAGTGACCGAGCACTTCGCCCGCCTGATCCGGGTCAAGGTAGGCCACCACAATGGCTTGGATCTGCGGGTGCTCGAAGCGGATCACGTCGGCCACTGCCCGCGGTTCCATCCACTTCAAGCTGTCCAGGCCGCTGGTGTTGCCGCCCAGCAGAATACGGTCGATCAGACCATTGGCCTTGTCTTCGCCAAGGGCCGAGGTGAGCATTTTGCGGATGTAGCTGTCCGACCCGACGCCAAGGCTGGTCTGGTCGCCGACAATTTCGACGAACTCGCTCATCACCTGCTCGACCTGCTCACGGTGTACGTTGCGCATTTGCGCCATCGCCACACCGACCCGCTGAACCTCCTTGGGGCCCATATGCCGCAAAACTTGGGCCGCGTCGGTTTCGCCAAGCGACAGCAGCAAAATTGCCGCCTTGTCGACCCGGCTCAGTTTGGCGGCGGCGGCACGGTTATCACTCATCGGCATTGATCCACTCTTTTACTACCTGGGCTACACGGCCCGGATCTTCAGCGACCAGACTCTTGATTGCATTCAACTGGGCGTCATAGCCTTCGCTCGGGCTTGGCAACAGGATGCTTTGCGGGCCGCCGAGGCTGACACGGTCGTTACCCAACTCGCCATCCAGACCGCCCATACCGCCCATTTCGGCATCGCTGCCAATACCTGCCGTTTGCTTGTTGCGGCCATGGCCGGTGATGTTGTTGAGCACCGGGCGCAACACACCAAACACCAGCACCAGAATAAACAGCACGCCCAGTACTTGTTTGACCACATCCCAGAACCAGGGCTGCGAATAGAACGGAATATCGGCGATCACTTCAGCACGCTCGGTGGAGAACGGCACGTTGATCACACTGACGCTGTCGCCGCGACTGGCATCAAAGCCCACCGCGTCCTGTACCAAGCGGGTAAAGCGCGCCAGCTGATCGGTGCTCCACGGCACCTGGGTGACTTCACCGTTGGCCGGGTTGACGCTGAGCTTGTCGTCGATCACCACCGCCACCGACAGGCGATTGACCCTGCCCTGCTGCTGCTTGGTGTGGCTGATGGAGCGGTCCAACTCAAAGTTGCGGGTCGATTGCGAGCGCTTGTCGGCCGGGTACGGGGCCAGCATCGGCTGACCGGTGCCCGGGTCCATGATTTGCTGGCCGTTGGCATCGAGTAACGGCTGACCCGGCTGGATCATACCCGTGGCGCCAGCGCCCCGACCGGCTTGCTGCGGGGCTGTGGCCGGGCTCGGCGGCTGGTTGCTCAAGGCTCCGGGCACCCCTTGCGGGCCGTTGCTGGCAGTACGCTGCTCGCTGGTCGATTGCTCGCTGCGCAGGGCCGGTTGATCGGGGTTGAACTGCTCGGAGGTGGACTCGACTGCACTGAAATCCACATCGGCCGACACTTCGGCCTTGTAGCGGTCATTACCCAGCACCGGCTGCAGAATGTTGTGCACACGCTGGGTCAGCATGCCTTCCATGCGGCGGCTGTAATCGAACTGCTTGCCAGCCATGGTCAATTCGGAATTTTCGCCCTGATCCGAGAGCAGGTTGCCTTTTTGGTCGACGACGGTGATCTGCGACTTGCTCAACTCCGGCACGCTGGTGGCCACCAGATTGACAATCGCCAGTACCTGGCCAGGCTCCAGCGAGCGGCCTGCGTACAGCTCAACCAGTACCGAAGCGCTGGGCCTGCGCTCATCGCGCACAAACACCGAGCTTTTAGGGATGGCCAAGTGAACCCTGGCGCCCTTGACGTTATTGAGGCTGGAAATGGTGCGCGCCAGTTCGCCTTCCAGACCACGGCGATAGCGCGTGGCTTCCATAAACTGGCTGGTACCCAGGCCCTGGTCCTTGTCGAGAATCTCAAAACCGATATTGCCATCAGTCGGCTTGACGCCTGCGGCGGCGAGCTTGAGCCGTGCACGGGAGATGTCATCGGCCTTGACCAGCAAGGCACCCGAGTTGGGTTCAACGGTGTAGGTAATATCTGCAGCGGCCAGGGTTTCCATGACCTGCTTGGCATCCATACCGGCCAGGCTGCCATACAGCGGCCGGTAATCGGGCTGCTGCGACCACAACACCACGGCAAAACCAATCGCCACGCTCGCCGCCAGGCCGACCATCAGGCCGACCTGACGCAGCATGGTCATATCAGCCAGATTATCGAGGAAGGACAGGCCAAACAGCGACGACTTGCCGCCTGAGCCTGCTGGGGCCGGAACGTTATCCGGGAGTGCATCTGCCATGACTTTATATCGCCCTTAAACCGGCATCTGCATGATGTCTTGGTACGCCTGAACCAGCTTGTTACGCACTTGGGTCAAGGCCTGGAAAGAAACGCTGGCCTTCTGGGAAGCAATCATCACGTCAGTCAGATCGACGCCACTCTTGCCGATTTCGAACGCATTCGACAACTGGCTCGACGCCTGCTGGGTTTCGCTGACCTTGTTGATCGCATTGCCGAGCATGTCGGAGAAGCTGCTGGCACCCGCTTCGGGAGCGGCCTGCACAGCCGATTTCGGCTGAGCCATGGCGTCCATCTGCATGGCCCGCATGTCCAACATCAATCGATTAAATTCAATACCTTGGCTCATGGACAACTGCCTCCGACGACCCGCAATTTTTTGACACTTTCACAGCGCATACCGAGGTGTAGCAACAAGAGTGCCAGCTCTTTGTCGTTCTATAACAATTAACGTTACAAAACGTCGCAGGTAAAGAGTCAATCAACTATGTGGGAGCGAGCCTGCTCGCGAAGGCATCACCATATGCACCTGATAAACCGCTGCGCTTGCATAGCGAGCAGGCTCGCTCCCACAAAAAAAAGGGCCGACCTGTCAGCTCGATGCAAACAGATAGGCCTCAACATCCATCCCCGCATCGCGCATCTGCGCCAGCTTGTAGCGCAGGGTACGCGGGCTGATACCCAGCCGCTCGGAGGCTTCCTTGCGGCGGCCGCGCTCGGCCCGCAGGGTGTCGATGATCATCTGAAACTCTCGGCGGCGCAGGTCGTCGCCCAATCCGCCGGGCGATTCCGGCATTTCAACCGCTAACGGCGGCAATGGCGCGCAGGCCACAGGCCCGGCCAGGCAAAAATCTGCCGCCTCGATCAATCCGCGCTGCTGCAGGATCAACGCACGTTGAATGGCGTTATCCAGCTCACGCACATTGCCAGGCCACGGGTAAGTACTCAGGCACGCCTTGGCATCCGCGGAAAACCCCACCGCCGTGTGCTTCATTTTGCTGATGTATTTAGCCAGCAAGCGCTCGGCCAGCGGCAGGATATCGGCAGTGCGCTCGCGCAAAGGGCGCCAGGCCAGCGGAAACACCGAAAGACGGTAGTACAAATCTTCCCTGAAGCGCCCCGCCGCCACTTCGCCCGCCAGATCGCGGTTGGTGGTCGCCACCACGCGGATATCCAGCACGATCGGCTTGCGCCCGCCAACCCGCTCCACTTCACGCTCTTGCAACACGCGCAGCAATTTGGCCTGCAGACCCAGCGGCATTTCGGAAATTTCGTCGAGCAGCAAGGTGCCGCCATCCGCCTGCTCGAACTTGCCCGCCTGGGCTGCAATGGCGCCAGTAAACGAGCCTTTTTCATGACCGAACAACGTGGCTTCAAGCATGTTGTCGGGGATGGCTGCGCAGTTGATCGCCACAAACGGCTGATTGACCCGATGGGAGTGCTGGTGGATATAGCGCGCCAGCACCTCTTTACCAGTGCCCGACTCGCCCGAGATCAGCACCGTTGCGTCACTGCGGGCCACCCTTGCTGCCAGCTCCAGCAGTTGCGCGCTGGCCGGCTCCACCGCCACCGGACCTTCAGTGTCCGCCACCCCTAGACTGCCCAGGGCATGGCGGGCCACCAGATCGAGCAGGGCCTTGGGCTCAAACGGCTTGACCAGATAGTCCACCGCGCCCTGACGCATTGCATCCACGGCACGCTCCACGGCGCCGTGAGCCGTCATCAGCAACACCGGCAATTGCGGCTGACTGCTGCGCAGGCGGGCAAGCAGTTGATGGCCATCCATGCCCGGCATGTTGACATCGCTGATCACCAGGCTGAATGACTCCAGGGCGACTGCCGCCAGCGCTTCCTCGCCCGAACTGACGGCCCGAAACCCATGCCCGGCCAACAACAAAGTGTCCGCCAAGGCCTCGCGCAATGCATGGTCGTCCTCGACCAGCAGCACGTTAATTCGCATCACCATCAGTTTGCCTCCGCCACACCGGGAATCAGCGGTAAACAGAGCAAGGCGCAGGTGCCACGCCCCAGCCGCGAACGTAATTGCAACTGACCCTGATGCGCTCGCACCACGGCATTGACCACCGCCAGCCCAAGGCCGGTGCCGGTGGCTTTGGTGGTAAAAAACGGCTCACCCAAGCGCGCCAGAACCTTGGGCTCAATACCACTGCCGCTGTCACTGACACACAACCGCAGACTGTTGTCACGACGGTACAAGTGGACTTTGAGCCGCACCTGCGCGGCACCGGTTTGCAGGGCGTTTTCGATCAAGTTCAGCAGCGCACCGACCAAGGTGTCGCGATTACACAGCAACTGCCCTGTATAGGCGTCGCACTGCCAGCGTATTTCGACGCCCTGGACATGGGTTTGCGCTGCGGCCTGCAGGGTTTGCATCAGGACTTTGGGAGTAACCCGATCGGTCAGCGGTAGTTCGCCACGGGCAAACACCAGCATGTCACGCACCTGATGTTCAAGCTCGTGCAGACGCTCCTTGAGGCGCCCGGCAAAGCGCTGCTGGGTTTCTACCGGCAGTGCCTGCTCGGTCAAGTGACTGGCGTAAATCAGCGCGGCCGAAAGCGGCGTACGAATCTGGTGAGCCAGGGAAGCAACCATCCGCCCCAGCGAAGACAGGCGTTCATGGCGGGCAAGCTGGTCTTGCAGGCGCCGGGTTTCTGTCAGGTCGTTGAGCAACACCAGTTGCCCCGGCTCTGCGTCCAATGAACGTGTAGCGATCGACAGTCGCCGGCCGTCCTTCAAGGAGACTTCGTGACCATCGTCTTCGCGGGGTGCAAAGCAGCGGGCAATCACATGGCGCCACAACTCGCCTTCCAGAGGGAGCCCCAGCAGCTCGCAGGCCGCAGGGTTGGCCTCGCGCACCCGGCCGCGATCATCAATCACGATGACCCCGCCGGGCAGCAGATCAAGGAGGTTTTGCAGGCGATTGGCCAGCCGCTCTTTTTCCGCCAGCTCGGCCATGCGCTGCGCGCTGACCACGGCCAACTCGCCCGCAAGCTCAGAGACACGAGCTTCGAGCAGGCTGTAGGGATCAGGGACAGAGGACAGTTGGATGGCGGCTTGAGACATGCTGCGTTCTCGCTTGGCTGACCGTCATAAAACGGTTCGTTACACCAAGCGAAGCAATACCCGTGCCTGATACGGGCGCATTGCAAATGTAGCCGCTGCAGAGATACTTCAAGCGTGGGAGCGAGCCTGCTCGCGAAGATCATTCGCGAGCAGGCTCGCTCCCACTGGGGATTGACCTGGAACAGAGTATCTACAGAGCTACAACGTCAATCGTCTGACTGCTCTTCGCCTTCGCGACGGCTCATGCCGTACTTGCGCATTTTTTCGACCAGGGTGGTACGGCGAATCCGCAGGCGCTCCGCGGCACGGGCGACGATGCCATTGGCGTCGTCGAGTGCCTGCTGAATCAAGCCCTGCTCCAGCCCGCCCAGGTAGTCCTTGAGGTCCAGACCTTCGGGCGGCAGCATCGCATTGGCACTGGCGACAAAATCGGTGGTGGCGTTGTTGATCGCCACGCGCTCTTCCATATCGCTGCGCAGGCTGTCGACCAGCTGCTCGTCTTCGTCATCCACGTAGCGGAATTTTTTCGGCAGCTCAACAACGCCAATCACCCCGTACGGATGCATGATTGCCATGCGCTCGACCAGGTTGGCCAACTCGCGAACGTTGCCCGGCCAACCGTGACGGCACAGCGACATGATCGCAGCGGAATTGAAGCGGATCGAACCGCGTTTTTCGTGCTCCATGCGCGAAATCAGCTCGTTCATCAGCAACGGAATATCTTCGACCCGCTCACGCAGCGGCGCCATTTCAATCGGGAATACGTTGAGGCGGTAGTACAGGTCTTCGCGGAAGGCGCCGACTTCAATCATGCTTTCGAGGTTTTTGTGCGTGGCGGCGATAATGCGCACGTCAGCACTCTGCGTCTTGTTACTGCCCACACGCTCGAAGGTGCGCTCCTGCAACACGCGCAGCAGCTTGACCTGCATCGGCAGCGGCATGTCGCCGATTTCATCGAGGAACAGCGTGCCGCCATTGGCCAGCTCAAAACGCCCGGCGCGGCTAGTGATAGCACCCGTGAAAGCGCCCTTCTCATGCCCGAACAGTTCGCTTTCAAGCAGCTCGGCAGGAATCGCCCCACAGTTGACCGGCACAAACGGCGCATCACGGCGCTTGGAGTGGTAATGCAGATTACGTGCGACCACTTCCTTGCCGGTCCCGGACTCGCCAAGGATCAGCACGCTGGCATCGGTATCGGCCACTTGCTGCATCATCTGACGCACATGCTGAATCGCCCGACTGGTACCGACCAGGCTGCGGAACAGGTTGGGTTCACGATGACGGCCGCGCTCGCGGGCCTGATCGTACATCTCGCGATAGACCTGGGCACGGTGCAGGGAATCAAGCAATTTGCTGTAGCTGGGCGGCATTTCGAGGCTGGATAACACCCGGCGGCGCTGGTCTTCAGGCAGGTCGACCGAAGAAACTTCACCTAAAAGCATGATCGGCAGGAACTCATCCCACACAGCCAGTGTCTTAAGTAAACCTGAAGGCCCACCGGGGGCACTCACCGTGCCTACAAGCACGCAGAGTACTTCGCGGCTGGACGACAAGGAACTGACGGCCTGCTCCCACTCGTGGCTAGGGCTGGCCAAATTTTCTTCGCCAAGAAAATTCAGAATCACCGCCAGGTCGCGGCGGCGGACGCTATCGTCATCGATCAGCAGAATTTTGGTTTCACGCCACATGCAATAGCAACTTCCCTAGTCAACTCAATGCCCCGGATGGCAGGACATATGTAGACGCCCTAACCCTGTTGGATATCTAAGACGACTGAAAACAGAATAACGCGCTAGTTAAGTCAAAAAGCTGTGCATAGTCAAATTTATGGCGGTTTAAAACGCGATTAACCACATCTTCTTTAAGCCTTAACCGAACAGATGGTAAACCTTTGACGCATTTTTTGCTTGATTGATCTGCCCCATCTGCTCAACAACCGACTGACGCTCATCGGTTGCCGCCTCCAGCAACATGCGATACACCACCAACAGCCCTTCCAGATTCTCGCGCAACACCGCTTCATCCAGCGGTGCTTCATCGAGCACATTCTCGACACACACCCGACAGGCCGAGTCCAACTCGCCGATGGCATCCCAATTGCGCTCGGCCAGAGCATCAATCAGCGCTTCGCGGGTTTCCTGAATTCGTTGCAGTTGGCTCATGACGCACTCCTCGGGCTTATTGCGGGGCAATGGCATCCCAACCACTTTTTACAGTGATCAGCAGACGGGCCACTTCATCGATGATCTCCGGGTCGTTCTTGGCATTGGCCAGGGTCAGGCGCACGGTCATGTATTCGTACAGGCTGTCCAGCTGCTGCAAGGCCGCCTTGTCATCGGTCTTGTCTTCATCCAGGCCCTGACGCAGGCCGGTGATGATATCGATGGCCTTGGTGATCAACATCGCCTTCTGCGGGATATCACCACGGCTCATTGCGCCTTTGGCCTGGGCCATGCGATCCAGACCGCCTTCCATCAGCATTTGAATCAGACGATGGGGGCTGGCTTCGGAAATTTGAGCGTGGGAATTAACCTTCTGATACTGACGAAGGGCGCGCATCGGGTTCATGTTTCTACCTCATTACGGTGACAGGCAAAAATGACTGGTTATTGATTTTTATATCGACTGAGCGGCCAAAAGCTTTAGCCGTGAGGCCGGGCGAAATCAGTTGGATTTAGGGTTATTCAAGGAATTGAGCGTGGTCATGATGCTGGAGCTGCTGGCGTTGATTTTGGCGATCAGACCGTCCATGGCCGTGTACTTGGCGGTCAGGGTGGTTTTCATCGACTCCATGCGCCGGTCCAGATCCGATTGCTGGGTGGTCAGATCGGTGAGCTTGGTATTCAGGTCCGTGGCGCGAGTCGCCAACAGCCCCGCCGTACCGACATAGCTCTCGGTGGCCTTGGTCATGCGCGTGATCAGACCGGTATCACCGGTAAACACCTTGGCAATCTCGATTGCACCGTTGGGCGTGGCAACCGCTGCTTTCCACTTGGTGTCATCCAGGGTCAGCAGCCCGGTTTTCTGGTCGGTACTGATACCCATCTGCGCCAGGTTGCCGACACTCGACGTACCCGAGTTTTGCAGCAGCTCGCCGCGCAAACCGTTAACCAACTGACGCATCGACGCATCACCCGTCAAGGCACCCGCAGTGGTGGTCGCCGCATCACCGGTGGCGGTGACCTTGGTCTGGGTGTTGATGCTGGTCAGCAGCGCGTTGTAGGCCGTGACAAACGACTGCACCGAGGTTTTCAGGGTGTCGGTGTTGGAGGCCACGGTGATGGTGGACGCCTTGGTATCGAGCAACTCAAGGGTCACGCCACTGATGGCCGAGGTGATCTTGTTGCTCGACGACTCCATGGCGATGTCATCGATGGTGTACTCGGCATTCACCGGGGGTTTACCGGCGCTGTACCCGGTGGCCAGTTCCGAATCACCGCTGACGGTAATATCGGTGCCCTTGCCCGTGGTCTGCGAGCCGATCACCAGACGCGAGCCGTTGGCATCGGTCAGAACGTTGGCGCTGATGCCCTTGGACTGCAACTGGGTGTTGATCGCGTCCCGGGTCTGCTGCATGGTCGCGCCAGCCGGGATCTTGACGTCATAGCTGTCACCGGACTGCGAGATGGTCAGGGTCTGGTCTTTTTCGCTGGAGTTGACCGACGCCGATGCGCCCCCTTCAAACACCTTGCTGGTGATTTTTGATGCGGTCGCCAACTGAGTGACGTTCAGCGCGTATTTGCCGCTGGACGCCTTGTCATCGATGGTGACTTTAGAAATTTTTTCGTCATTGGACGAAGCGGTCAAACCGTTGAAGCTGGAAACGCTGTTGAGTTTGGCAATGGCCGTGCGATAGGTTTCGAGCGAAGCCTTTACCGTACCCACAGCGGAAAGCTGGATGGTGGTGTCTTTTTGTTGCGCAGTAATCTGGCTTTGCTTGGGCGCTTTTTCAGCATCAACCAAGGCTTTCACAATCCCGATGGTGTCGAAACCCGAGCCGACACCGGTAATCGTTGAACTGGCCATCTGTATTCTCCTTGTACGGTGGCTATCGCTTTATTGACGAAGCAAGTGCCAAGGCTGCAGGCAGCTTCACAATTCGTGCCACCTTCAAGTACCAAACGCTGAAAAAACAAAAGGGCACGTAAACGCGCCCTTTTGTTCTCAACCTAGCGCTGAAATTACTGAAGCAATTTCATAACAGCGGAAGGCAGCTGGTTAGCCTGGGACAGGATCGCGGTGGATGCCTGTTGCAGGGTTTGTTGCTTGGTCAGCTCGGCAGCTTCGGAAGCGAAGTCAGTATCCTGAACGCGACCCAGTGCAGCGGTGGAGTTCTCGGAAATGCTCTGCAGGTTGGCCACGGTGCTGGTGAAACGGTTTTGTACGGCACCCAGAGCGGAACGCTGGGTGTCGATCTGCTGGATCGCATCAGCCAGAGCCTGGACGGTACGCTGGGAGTCAGCGGCAGTCAGGACGCTTAGGCTAGCCACGTTAGTTTCTACGGTAGTGGCTTTGGTGGTATCAGTTTTGCCAGTTGCCGGAGTCAGCCCCAAATCTGCCAAACCTGTGCCAGCAGCACCATCCTTGATAGTGATGTCCTTGTTGGAGAACAACTTCAAGGTGCCGTCAGCGTTTTTACTGGCAGTTACACCGGTGCTGGCGCTGTTGATCGAGGAAACGATGGTGTCAGATGTGTCGCCCTTCTTGAACTTGACTTCAACACCGTTGAGTTCGATCGAAGTGTCTTCTTTCAGTTTCGCTTGGGAAGTACCGGCCGAAAGACCTAACTGAGCCAGCGAACCACCCGTGGTTGTGTTGGCTAGCTTTATATCACTTCCATTGCCAGTGGTAACTTTGATACGTCCATCAGCTAGTTCAGCCTTAGCTCCTGCACCTGCGGCAGTTTGAATTTTCGCCAGTACTTGTGTGTATGTTTCAGTATCGGACCACGCCACAGCATTACCATTAACAGAAATATCACCTTTAGAACCGATAACATCACCAGTCAGTTTTGGGACTTCTGAAACTTCAGTCTTACCAGCTGTCAAACCGAGCTTATTCAAAGTGGTACCAGCACCAACATCACCAAGCTCAATCGCCTTACCGTCGGTAGAGGTGAGAGTCAGCTTGCCTCCAGCATCAGCAACAGCTCTCACATTAGTTGCAGCCAACTGATCATTAATATCACTTGCAGCTTCATCACCCCCAGGTTTCCCTAGAGCAGCACCTGTCAACGTGATCTCTTTACCATTAATCGTAAATTTATCACCCGCCGTAGTGGCGACTGGAGCAGAACCAGCCACCACAGTTGCCGCAACTGTGCTCAATGATGCGCTAGTTGTAGTCGCACTCAAACCAGCCAAAGCAGCACCGCTTGTAGTCGCTTCGCTGTAAGAACCTTTCAAACCAGTAGCACTGATATCGCTCATGCCAAACGAAATAGTCTGGTTAGCATCAGCACCGACCTGGAAGGACTGGTTGGTGAACGAACCGTCCAGGATGTTACGACCACCGTAAGTAGTGGTTTGTGCGATACGGGTCAGTTCACCGGTTTTCGCAGTAAATTCTTGTTGCAGGGACGCACGGTCGGCGTCGCTTTTATCACCGTTCGCGGACTGCAGGGCCAGTTCACGCAAACGTTGCAGAATGTTGGTCGACTCTTGCATCGCGCCTTCAGCAGTCTGTGCAATCGACGAGCCGTTGTTGGCGTTAGCGATGGCAACGGTCATGCCTTTGGTCTGAGAGGTCAGACGGTTGGCGATCTGCATGCCGGCAGCGTCGTCTTTGGCGCTGTTGATTTTCAGGCCGGAAGACAGACGGGTCATCGAGGTGCTCAACGAGTCGCCGGCTTTGTTCAGGTTCTTCTGAACGGTCTGGGACGTGACGTTAGTGTTTACTGATAAAGCCATGACGAAATCCTCATTGGATGAATACTGCGGCTTCCGGCCCTGGCAACCGCCGGGTGTGGCCTAGAGAACCTTCGTAATAGTTATCGTCGTGAATGCTGGTTGCTTGAGGGGTTTTTTGTTTTTTTTTACTGGCAGGGGGCCATCCCTTGTATTTCAGGGGGTTAGCGGGGGATGACCTGCCGGGTATCCCCCAGTGTGGGAGCGGGCTTGCTCGCGATTCAGGCGGCTCGGTACTTCTGGGAAACCGGGTTGATGCCTTCGCGAGCAAGCCCGCTCCCACGGATTCAATCAGCCCTGTCAGAAAGCAAAACGCCCGTGGCTTTTTAGGCCACGGGCGTTTTGTATTTCAGGGTGAAGCTTATGGGCGATAGATGATCGCCGAGCCCCACGACAGGCCCACGCCAAAACCGCTCAGCGCTACGCGCTTCCAGCTGGCTTCCATCACGTGTTTTTCCAGCAGCAAAGGAATGCTCGACGACACGGTGTTACCCGTCTCGACCATGTCCTTGATGAACTTCTCCGGCTCGCCTTCAAAACGGCGGGCCACGGCGTCAACAATCGCCGCGCTGCCCTGGTGGATGCAGAAGGCGTCGATGTCCTTGGAGGTCAGCTCAGACTCTTCCAGCAGCTCGTTCAAGTGCGCAGGCACTTTGAGCAGCGCGAAGTTGAACACCTGGCGGCCGTTCATAAAGAACACGCCATCGCTGACTTTCAGGTGCGGGGCACCGGAGCCGTCGGTGCCGAATTTGGCCTTGCCCAGCTGCCAGGGAGCGTCTTCGCCCATCCAGGTAGCAGTAGCGGCGTCGCCGAAGAGCATGGTGGTGTTGCGGTCTTCGGGATCAACGATTTTCGAATACGGGTCGGCAGTGATCAACAGGCCGTTTTTCAGGCCAGTGGCTTCCATAAAACCTTTCATCGCGTAGATGCCGTAGACATAACCCGAGCAACCCAGGGAAATATCAAAGGCAGCCACGTTGGTCGGCAGACCGAGTTTGTCCTG
Organism: Pseudomonas fragi; assembly: GCF_025426255.1. Lineage (GTDB taxonomy): Bacteria > Pseudomonadota > Gammaproteobacteria > Pseudomonadales > Pseudomonadaceae > Aquipseudomonas > Aquipseudomonas kulmbachensis. The sequence goes on from NZ_CP104861.1 coordinate 3,525,693, forward strand.
AACGATGGCGGCCGTGTGCGGCAGGCCTTCGGCATCGCCGTTTTGGGTAACGACGATCAGCGCGTCGATGGATTCGCGCTTGAGCTGCGGGTTGTTGGCGAACAGCGCGTTGACCGCTTCGACACACAGATCCGAGGTTTCCTGGTCAGCATCTTTGCGCGGCAGAAAAGCCGAACCTATCTTGCCCAGAATAAATTCTTCGTCCTTGGAGAATTTCGCGCCTTGCGCGTAGTTGTCTACACCGCTTGCTGGCACGTAACTGGCGATGCTTTTAATGCCAATCATTGTGGCTTCCCAATACTAAATAGCTGGAGATCACCCGCTCGCACAATCGAGGGGTGCTGACAATAAAAGGGCTTAAACGCGCAGGAATGCGGCGAATATGGGTGCATAAAAATAGACAAAACAGCCTGAAAAAGGCCCTGCACCCGCCCGTACGTTTCATACGATACAGTGAAGATGCCCGTTATGACTCATAGGTCACGCTATTTTGTGAGGTTTTATACAAAACATTACGAGAACACAGAGATTCCCTGTGGGAGCGAGCCTGCTCGCGATAGCCTCAACGCGGTATGCCTGAATCACCGCGTTGAGGCTATCGCGAGCAGGCTCGCTCCCACACAGCGGCCTTAGCGCAGCTGTTTAAAGCTGGTTAAAGCTGGTTAAAGCTGGTTAAACAGGCTTAGCTGGGAGATTTTGACAAACGCCAGTTGCGAGGCTTCGAGCATGGCTTTCTGGAACGCCAGTTCGATGGAGGCCCCCGCCATGTCGGTGTTGCCGATGGCCGCGGTGGTGGAGTCGTTGGCCAGGCCCAGGCTGATATTTTCGTCGGCCTGGATGTCCACCGCCTTTAAACGCGCACCAATCGAGCCACGGGCACTGTCGACCCCCGCACTGGCGTTTTTCAGGTTGCCGATCGCCGCGTTGATCGCGTCCTTTTGCGTTTGCTGGACCAACGGGTCCTTGTCGCTGGGGATCACCAGCGCCTTACGCAGCTGGCTGATGGTATCCAGCGCGTTCTGGCTCTGGTGGTTGTTGCGGTTGATCGCGAACTGGTCGCCCGCTGCAGGCGTACCGGCAAAGTCAAACGTGATCCCGAGCACCTCATCGCCAACCTTGCCCTGGGCAATCGACTTGCTGTCGGCGCTCAGTGGCTGGGCATAGACCTCGTACTCGGTGGTGCTGGTGAATTTGATTACCGCGCCATTGCTCGGAAAGCTGTCACCGTAGGCCTTGGGGTCGGTCACCGTGGAGCCGGTGATTTGCGCGGTCGAGGTGTTGCTCGGCGTGCGCGAAGCGTTGAAGGTGTCCGCCTTGGCTTCCAGGGTAAAGGTACGCCCCGCCACTGCCGCGTCCCGCTCTGCCTCGGGAATGTCCTTGAGGTTGGGGCTGATGTCGAACGACACGCCGTGCAGGCTGAAGCTCTGAGAGCCGTCCTTGGTCGGGTCGAACGCGCCATTGCCCGCAACCTGCGAGGTCAGGTCATTGCCCTTGCTATCGGTCAAGGTGTACTGAGTGCTGCTGGTGAATGTCAGCGTGTAAGGCTGGCCTTCGGCAAAGCTCTTGTTGAATACCGGGCTTGAAGTCACCAAACCGGCAGACACCGAGAGTTTGCCATCGTTGACCGAAGGCACACCCGCAGCGTCCAGTACCGGGACGAAAGTCGCCTGGGTGCGCCCGGTATTGGTCGCGCCTTCCATGATGCTCCTGGCCGTATCGCTGCTGGCCAGGGTCAGGGTGTCGGAGACTTTAAGGTTGAGCTGGGTGTCGTCACCCTGATAGGTATAAGTGCCATCGTTGTTACGGGTGTAGGGCGGCGTGTCGCTTTTAGAGCCCGAGAACATGTAGTTGCCCGCGGTATCCTTGCTGTTGAGCAGGCTGAACACCTGATCTTCAATGCTACCCAGCTCATTGGCGATGGCCATGCGGTCGGCGTCGTTTTTGCCGCTGCCCGCCCCCAGAGCCAGCTCACCGGCCTTCTGCAACGCGGTATTGATGCTGTCGAGCACCGCTTCCTGAGCGCCCAACGAGGCCTTGATGCTGTTCATATTGGCGGAGTACTGGCCCAGCATGTCTTTTTGCTGTTGCAGTTGCAGCAAGCGCGCTGCGCCCACCGGGTCATCCGCAGCAGTCTGAATTCGCACGCCGGAATCAATCTGGCCCTGGGTCTTGATCACCGACGAGAAGTTGTTCTGGTAGGTGGCGCTGGTCGATTCAAAAAACTGCGAGGTAGAAATACGCATCGTCGCGGGCTCCCTTAAAGACTGTTGATCAGCGTGCTGAAGGTTGCTTGCGCCGCTTTGATGATCTGCGACGAGGCTGTGTAGTACTGCTGGAACTTGACCAGATTGGACGCTTCTTCATCCAGGTTGACCTGGGACACCGAGTTGCGCACTTCCTTGGCATAAGCCAACGCCGCGCCGTTGGCGGTGCCGTCGACAGCGGCCTGGCTGGCCTTGCCGCCGACCTTGGAAACCAGCTGACTGTAGGAGGTTCCCATGCTGACGCCGCCGGTGCCGTCCTTGCCTACACCCACAGTAGCTTTGGTTTGCAGGCCCAGCAGCTCATTGGCGTTGCGGTTATCGGCCTTGCCGTCCTTGTTGAACTTGATATCAAAACTGTCGCCCTTGCCCGGCGAACCGCTGATAACCGTGTCAAAACCTACCTGAGTGGTGGTGCCGTCAGCATTGGTGACTGGCACATTGATCGTGACCTTGTTGTCCTGGCCCGGCACGATGCTACCTGTGCCGATTTCCTTGCCTGCTTCGTTCAGCACCCGGTAGCTCTGTGTACCGTCGGCTGCGGCCTCGTCAAACGCGATGCGCACCGGCATCGCGCCTTCGATATCACTTTGCGCTTTGCCCAGATTGACCCCGCCATAAATATCCAGCGCCGACGACAGGTTCAAGCCGCCCACCGCGCCAGTACCGCTGTTGGAGCTGCCCGCCCCGGCCACCAGTGGTCCGGCAAACGCCAACTTATTGGCATCGCTCATTTGCACGCCGATATTGCTCGCGCCGCTGCGGGTGGGGCTGACCTTGAATGCGTCGCCAGCGGTCATGGGCCCGCCCTTGAGGTCCAGGGTGAAGCCGTCGATCACTTTGGCCGGGGTTGCCGCGCTGTCGAACGAGCCCATATCGGTGCCATCCGAGCGCTTGACCGAATACTCGGTCGCGCTGGTAAACGTCACCTGATAGTCGTAGGCCGTCAGGGCGCCGCTGTCGGCGATGCTGACATTGAAGTTACCCGCGCCAATATTGCCGGTCGCCGCCTGGCTGCGCTGGGTAATGACCTTGTCACTGTTGATGCTGTTGAACATCGACGAACCGAATTCGCCGTTTGCATCCAACCCCTGCCCCAGCTGTTTGTTGATCGCATCGGCGACCACAATCGCGGTGCGCCCCAGATCGTTCATCGCCGGGGCCAGCACATCGTCGCGATAGCGCAGCAGGCCGCCGATCTTGCCGCCACTGAGCACCGAGCTCACATCGGAGCTCGACTGCTGGTAATTGATCTGGATGCTGTACTGGCTTTTATCGACCTTGCCCGGCACCGCCGACAGGGTATTGGAGGTGGTGCCCTGCACCAGCGCCTGACCGGTGCCCAGGGTGATGTCGTAAACGTTGTCGTGTTCCTGAACGCTCACTCCGACCAATTCGTTAAGGGTGCGTACGGCTTCGTTGCGCGCATCCAGCAGGTTGTTTGGCGTGTTGCCGGCGGTAGTCGCCTGGGCAATCTGCTTGTTCAGTGAGGCAATGGTGGCCGTGTGCTGATTGACCATCGAGGTCAGGGTGTCCAACTGGCTGTTGATGCCTTCGTTCTGCTGGTTCAGCTGGGACGAGATCGAGTTGAAACGGTTGCTCAGGGTTTGTGCGCTGGTCAGCAGCAGCTGGCGTGCCGACACATCACCGGGCGCGCTGGCAGAGGTTTGCAGCGAACTGAAGAAGCTGCTGAGCGCGGCCGAAACACCGGTATTTTTATCCGACAGCAGTTTGTCGACCGTGCCGATCTGATCGAGATAGGCCTGGGCATCGCCATTGAGCGAAGTGGTGGTTTGCAACTGGGCGTCGAGGTAGGAGTTGTACACCCGGCGCACGTCAGCCAGGGTGGTGCCGGTGCCGATAAACACCCCGCCCACTTGCTGCGAAGCGCCACTGCCCTGGACGATTTGCTGACGCGAATAGCCCGAGGTATTGGCGTTGGCAATGTTATTGCCGACCGTCGCCAATGCGCCCTGGCTGGCGTTCAGCCCCGACATCCCGATGTTGATCAAACTCGCCATGGTTCAAACCTTATAAATTCGTGAGAGAACCCGTCGAGGCGTAGCTCTGGTAGGTTTTCATTTGCTTGGCTATCTGCGAAATCTTGCTCGCGTACTCAGGGTCGGTCGCGTAACCGGCCTTCTGCAACTCGCGCACAAACTGCTCCGGTTTATCGGCAGCGTTGAGCACTTCTTTATAACGATTGTTGCTCTGCAGCAGCGTGACCAGATCGTGGAAGCTGTCTTGATACGAATCGTAGGAGCGGAAGTCCGCTGTCTCCTTGACCATCTGCCCGCCCTTGAACTCACTGGTAATAGCCCGCGCCTGCGCGCCCTGCCAACTGCCGGTGGCCTTGATGCCAAACAGGTTGTGGCTGCTGCTGCCATCTTGCTGGCGCATTACCGATTTGCCCCAGCCGGTTTCCAGTGCCGCTTGCGCCACCAGATACAGCGGGTCGACACCGATACGGGCGGCGGCCTGCTGGGCCATCGGCAGCATGGTGGCGACAAACGCATCGGGAGAGCCGAACGCTTGCTTGGCCGGAGCCAGTGGTGGCTGCGCTATGGCACGCCCGTAAATCTGCATCCGCCCATGCGCGCCGCTGGCGCTGAGCATCGGCTGGCGGCCGCCCTTGAGCACCGCATCCAGCCCCGGCGAGGTACGCCCCGGCACGCTGCCGGTATTAAGGGTCGAGCGCGCAGGGTCGGCTGACGGCACGATCCCGGCCAGCAGGCGATCCGTGAGTTTGCTCGGCAACGCCAACCGCCGCTGATTGAGCATGGCCATATCGTTTTTGTGCCCGCCCTCTGCCGCAGTCGGCGCGACGGCGACTCGCGAGGCCCACAGCGCACGCTGGCCACTGGAGCGGACAAAGGGGCTGTCCGTGCTAGTGACTGCCGGAGTTTTGACTTCGGTGTTCAGCGCCGTGATGGCCGTAGCCTCCCCCGGCACTGCGGATTTGTTTTTCGACATCTGGCGCATCAATACGTCGGCCAGGCCGATACCGCCGCCCTGGCGGGACAGGGTCACCGACAGTTGCTGGTCGTACATTTCCTGATATTGCTTGGCCGCAGGGGTGTTGAGCGGATTGTCCTTGCCCAGCACTTCGTTTGCCGAGCGCATGGACTTGAGCATTTCGTTGAGGAACAGCGACTCGAATTCCTGCGCAACCTTGCGCATATTCGCGTCGCTTTCGCGGTCGCCGACCTTCAGGTTGTTCAGCCGATTAAGGTCGGTAAACGCCCCGGAATCGCTGCCACTGACCACTCCACTCTTACGCATGTCCATGACGTCGGCCTCAGATCACGATCAGGTCGGCTTGCAGGGCGCCAGCCTGCTTCAGCGCTTCGAGAATCGCCATCAAGTCCCCTGGCGCCGCACCCACTTGATTCACCGCACGCACGATTTCATCCAGCGTAGTGCCCGGGCCAAACTTGAACATTGGCTTGGCTTCCTGCTGGGCGTTAAGGCGCGAGCGCGGCACCACGGCCGTCTCACCATTGGACAATGGGCCCGGCTGGCTGACGATAGGGTCTTCGGTGATGGTCACGGTCAGGCTGCCGTGAGTCACCGCAGCTGGCGAAACCTTGACGTTCTGGCCGATCACGATAGTGCCGGTGCGCGAGTTGATGATGACCTTGGCCACCGCCTGCCCCGGATCGACTTCAAGGTTTTCCAGGATCGACAGGTAATCGACACGCTGGCTTGGGTCCAGCGGCGCAGTCACGCGAATCGAACCGCCATCAATCGCTTGTGCTACGCCAGGGCCGAGCAGGTCGTTGATCTTGTCCACTACCCGCTTGGCCGTGGTGAAGTCCGAACGGTTGAGGTTCAAAGTCAGGCTGTTGCCCTGATTGAAACCACTCGGCACTGCTCGTTCAACCGATGCACCACCCGGAATGCGCCCGGCAGACGGAACGTTGACGGTGATTTTCGAGCCGTCGCGGCCTTCGGCGTCAAAGCCGCCAACCACCAGGTTGCCCTGGGCGACCGCATACACATTGCCATCGATACCCTTGAGCGGTGTCAGCAGCAGCGTGCCGCCGCGCAGGCTTTTGGAGTTGCCGATCGAGGACACGGTGATATCGATCACCTGCCCCGGCTTGGCAAATGCGGGCAGATCGGCGCTGATCGACACTGCCGCAACGTTTTTGAGCTGCACATTGCCCGAGCCCGGCGGCACCTTGATCCCGAACTGCGACAACATGTTGTTGAAGGTCTGCAGGGTGAACGGGGTTTGCGTGGTCTGGTCGCCCGTACCATTCAACCCGACCACCAGGCCATAACCAATCAATTGGTTGGAGCGCACGCCAGAAATGCTGGCGATGTCTTTCAACCGCTCGGCATGGGCGCCCAGGGAGGTCGACAACAGCAACACGGCTGCCAGCAAATGCTTGAGGTTGGACATGGTGAAGTTCATCACTAAAAAGGAAACAACGGGCTAAGGAAGAAGCGGTCGAACCAGCCTGGCTGACTCGCATCGGCAAACGAGCCGGTCCCCGAATAGGTAATGCGCGCATCGGCCACGCGGGTCGAAGACACGGTGTTGTCGGTGGAGATGTCATCCGCCCGCACCAGACCGGCAATGCGTACCAGCTCGTCACCCGTGTTCAGGGTCATCCACTTCTCGCCGCGCACGGCGATGATGCCATTGGGCAACACGTCGGCCACGGTCACAGTGACCGAGCCGGTCAGGCTGTTGCCCTGCCCGGCCTTGCTGTCGCCCTTGGTCGCACGGCTGCCGCTGTAACCGGCGTTTAGGCTCAGGTCGCCACCGCCCAGCGGGTTATTGGTGGTCATGCCGCTGCCGAACAACGAGGTCAGACCGATGCTGGTGTTGCTGTTTTTACCGATCGCCGAGTTGGCGTTTTTGCTCGCCTGGGTCTTCTCGTTCAGGGTGATGGTAATGATGTCGCCAATGCGGAACGCCTTGCGGTCGCTGTACAGGTTCTGCTCGAAACCGGCCTGGTAAATCGAGCCGTTGTTGGCCGCTGCCGGCAGCGGCGTGCGCGGCAGTACAGGGGCGTAGTACGGATCGTTAGGCCGCGGTGGCGGACTGACGCAACCGGCCACAAAGGTAATGGCGCCCAGTGCCAGAACAGAAAACAAGCGCTTCATGAGCTCTCCCGCTATTTCACGTAATTACAGGTTTTGCGTAACGAACGACAACATCTGGTCAGCGGTGGAGATCACTTTTGAGTTCATCTCGTAGGCGCGCTGAGTGGTGATCATGTTGACCATTTCTTCCACGGTGCTGACGTTCGAGGTCTCCAGCATGCTTTGCATGGTCAGACCAAAACCGTTGAGGCCAGGTGTACCAATTTGCGGTGCGCCGCTGGAGGCGGTTTCCAGGAACAGGTTGCCGCCCTGGGACTGCAAACCGGCCGGGTTAATAAAGTCGGCGGTCTGCACGTTGCCGATCACCTGCGCGGCCGGGTTACCGGCAATCGTCACTGACACGGTGCCGTCCTGGCCTACGGTGAAGGTCTGCGCATCGGCAGGCACCACAATCGCCGGTTCCAGGGCAAAACCGCTGGCGGTGACGATCTGGCCGTTAGAGTCCAGGTGGAATGTACCGTCGCGGCTGTAGGCCGTAGTCCCATCGGGCTGCATGATCTGGAAAAAGCCCCGGCCATTGATCGCCATATCCAATGGCTGATCAGTGGTTTGCAGGCTACCAGCGGCAAAGTTCTTTTGCGTGCCGACGATGCGCACCCCGGTGCCCACTTGCAGACCCGAAGGCAGCTCGCTGTCCTGGGTCGATTGGGCGCCAGGCTGGCGCTTGATCTGATAGAGCAAATCCTGGAACTCGGCGCGATCACGTTTGAAACCGGTGGTCGACACGTTGGCCAGGTTGTTGGAAATGGTGGTCAGGTTGGTGTCTTGTGCAGCCAAACCGGTTTTTGCAACCCACAGTGCTGGAAGCATGGTGCTCTCCTCGCGCGCCGGTTTTTCGGCGCTGCGTTCAAGTAATTAGCTGATGGACAAGACGCGAGTCATGGCCTGATCGTCTTCTTTGGCGGTGTTCATCATTTTGATGTGCAGCTCGAACTGCTTGGAAAGTGCCAGCACCGAGGTCATTTCATCGACGGCATTGACGTTGCTCGCCTCCAGAAACCCCGAGACCACTCGCACGTTGGCATCTGCCACAGCAGGCTGGCCGTCGCTGGTGTGGATCAAGCCGTCCAGGCCCTTGGTCATGGTTTTCAAGTCCGGCTGGACCAGCTTGATCCGGTCCACTTGCGCCATGACGCGTGGGCCTTCGCCCTGGGCGCGGATGCTGATGGTGCCGTCCTGACCAACCTCGATCTGCTGCTGGGGCGGCACCGCAATCGGCCCACCGTTGCCCATGATCGGCATGCCATTGCCAGCACGCAGCATGCCAAGGGCGTCCACGTTCATGCTCGCGGTGCGCACATAGGCTTCGCTGCCGTCAGGAGCCTGCACGGCCAGCCAGCCATCGCCGGACACGGCCACATCCAGGTCACGGCCGGTCTCGATCATGGCACCGGGGCTGAAATCGGTTGCCGGGCGCTCAGTCAGGGCAAAGGCCCGCGCCGGAAAGCTGTCGCCAAACACCGGCATCGAACGCGCCTGCTCCAGGTCACGCTGAAAACCGTTGGTCGAGATGTTCGCCAGATTGTTGGCATGCGCCTTTTGCGCCAGTGCGTTCTGACTGGCGCCGGTCATTGCCACATAAAGGTACTTGTCCACAGTCTTTCCTCTGTCTGACGGACGCTTGCCGCCCACCGCTGTACTGCGGTGGTTAAAGCAATTTGCGCACCAACTATTTTTTGACGGTGGGAAAGGCCGGTTTGACCGGGCTGGAGGGAGATTGGCGGACGAGGCGAGAAAGGGAAAAGACGTAAATACGGCGGGGTTCTGCCGGTAGCGGCAAGGCATGGTCTGCCAGACAACGCACAACCTGTGGGAGCGAGCCTGCTCGCGAAGGCCGTTCGCGAGCAGACAACGCTCCCACGGTTCTACTGCTTCGTCTTGATAATGTCGTGCTCGCGCAGTTTGTTGGCGATGGTGGTGTGGGAAACCCCCAGCCGCTTGCCCAGCAATCGGCTGCTCGGGTGCTCGGAATACAGCTGCTCCAGCACCGCCTTCTCGAAACGCCCGACAATCTGCTCCAGGCCGCCCTCCATCGAAAACTCACCCAACGGCTGGCGTACGCCGTAATCCGGCAAGCGAATATGCTCGGCCTTTACCATCCCGCCATCACACAGCGAAACCGCCTGAAACAACACGTTCTCCAGTTGGCGCACGTTGCCCGGCCAGTGGTAGTGGCTCAGGCGATCCATGGCCGCAGGCGCCAGACGCGGCAGCGGGCAACCGATTTGTCGGCTGGCCTGATCCAGAAAATGCTCGACCAAAGGCTCAAGTCCGTCCAGGCAATCACGCAGCGGCGGGATGTGCAGCGACAGCACGTTGAGCCGGTGGTAAAGGTCCTGGCGGAACTCACCTTTGGCACACAACTCGGACAGGTCGACCTGGGTGGCGCACATAACCCGCACATCCAGATACACCTCTTCATCGCTGCCGACACGCCGGAAGCAGCCGTCCTGCAAAAAGCGCAACAGTTTGACCTGCAAACGCGGGCTCATTTCACCCACACCATCGAGAAACAACGTACCGCCCGCTGTCAGTTCCAGCAGGCCGAGTTTGCCTTCGGCGCGCGCCCCTTCAAACGCTCCGGGGCCATAACCGAACAGCTCGGTTTCGGCCATCGACTCGGGCAGGCCAGCACAGTTGAGCGCCATCAATGGCGACTGGCCACGGGGGCTGGCCAGGTGACAGGCGCGGGCCAGCAGCTCCTTGCCGGTCCCGGTTTCGCCTTCTATTAACAGTGGCGCGTCCAGCGGCGCCATGCGCCGGGCTTCACGCACCACGGCGGCCATGACTTTCGAACTCTGGAAGATACTGTCAAAACCGCGCAACTCCTGTTTGCGCACGTTGTAGATTTGCTCGCCCACGCGGTCAGCGCGGTGCAGGGTAAGGACTGCGCCCGCCATCGCCTCGCTTTCATCGTGCTCCAGTTGCAGCGGTGCAATGTCCGCCAGATACACCAGCCCCTTGATCTTGACCCGCAAGCCATTGATCCGCGACTTGTTGGCCCGCACCAGTTCGGGCAGGTCAAAATCTTCTGCGTAACGCGACAGGGAAATCCCCGGCACCTCGTCGACACGAACCCCGAGCAACTGCGCGGCGGCACGGTTGGCGGCAACGATGCAACCGCCCATATCAATGGACAACACCGGAAACTCCAGCGCCCCGAGCAAGGCATTGAGTTCCATATGCCTGCGTTCGCTGGGCATCAAACCTACGCGCTTGACTCCGAATACACCGGCGATGGTTTCAAACTTCGGACGCAGGGCCTGGAATTGCAGGTTGATCAAATTTGGGCAGTACAGGTAAATCGCATTACCCTGATCGCCCCCCACCTCGCCCCGCTTGACGTTGATGCCATAGGCAACCAGCAGGTTGAGAATGTCGCGAAGAATGCCAATCCGGTTTTGGCAGTGGACTTTGATGCGCATGGGCAGGGCTCGGGAATAACTAACAATGGAGATCCAGTGTGGGAGCGAGCCTGCTCGCGAAGGCCTCAAGAGCGCCTTTCGCGAGCAGGCTCGCTCCCACAGAGAAGTTTTCCTACTTCAGTGGCATTTCATCGTCACGATTTTGTGACAGTTTTGCTGTCGGTTACTCAGCAATGACAGAGCAACACTCACATCGTAACGAATACTTTACAAATTAGGCGCATCATCCCAGCATTACTGGCTTAAGGCTAGCTGTACGACGCAATCACTTGGGGTATCACTAAGGCATCGCAACAACGCCGAATAATAAAAACGATTTCCTTGCGGAGAGCCCCATGAAGCAAACGAAATACGTCGCCCGTGAGCCGGATGCCAATGGCTTTATCGACTACACACCTGCAGAACACGCGGTGTGGAACACGCTGATTACCCGTCAGTTGAAACTGCTGGAAGGCCGCGCCTGCCCTGAGTACATGCAAGGCATCGAGAAGCTTGGCCTGCCCCACGACAGAATCCCGCAACTGAGCGAAATCAATCAGGTATTGGGCGCCACCACCGGCTGGCAAGTTGCCCGCGTACCCGCGCTGATCCCCTTCCAGACCTTCTTCGAATTGCTGGCCAATAAGCAGTTCCCGGTAGCGACCTTTATTCGCACCCCCGAAGAGCTGGATTACCTGCAAGAGCCCGATATTTTCCACGAGATCTTCGGCCATTGCCCGCTGCTGACCAACCCGTGGTTTGCCGAGTTCACCCACACCTACGGCAAGCTTGGGCTGCAAGCGAGCAAGGAACAGCGCGTGTATCTGGCCCGCCTGTACTGGATGACCATCGAGTTCGGCCTGGTCGACACCCCTGAAGGCAAGCGCATTTATGGTGGCGGGATTCTTTCATCGCCCAAAGAAACGGTTTACAGCCTGTCGTCAGAACCGGAACATCAGGTGTTCGATCCGCTGGAAGCCATGCGCACGCCGTATCGCATCGATATTTTGCAGCCGCTGTATTTTGTCCTGCCGGACTTGAAGCGACTGTTTGACCTGGCCCACGAAGACATTATGGGCATGGTCGAAAAAGGCATGACAATGGGCCTGCACGCGCCAAAGTTCGCGCCTAAACCCAAAGCGGCTTAACCCGACTTTTTATACTTACATCAATAAAAACCGAATTCAGGAATCCACCATGAACGCACTGAACCAAGCCCACTGCGAAGCCTGCCGCGCCGATGCTCCACAGGTCAGCGACGAAGAACTGCCGATGCTGATCAAACAGATCCCCGACTGGAACATCGAAGTTCGCGACGGCGTCATGCAGCTGGAAAAGGTCTTTCTGTTCAAGAATTTCAAGTTCGCACTGGACTTTACCAATGCCGTGGGCGAAATCGCTGAGGCTGAAGGCCATCACCCAGGCCTGCTGACCGAGTGGGGCTCGGTCACCGTGACCTGGTGGAGCCACTCGATCAAAGGCCTGCACCGCAACGACTTCATCATGGCCGCGCGCACTGACGAAGTTGCAAAAACCGCCGAAGGCCGCAAGTAATGCACTTTGCCGCTATTGGTCGGGTACCGGGCGACCCGATTCTTGGTTTGATGGACGCCTACCAGCAGGACAACAACCCCGACAAGTTCGACTTGGGCGTGGGCGTCTATAAAGACGCCAATGGCCTGACGCCGATCTTGCAATCGGTCAAACAGGCCGAACAGCGCCTGGTAGACCAGCAGCAGACCAAAACCTATATCGGCGGTCATGGCGACAGCCGTTTCGGGCAACTGATCAGCGAACTGGTACTGGGTGAGGACTCGCCTCTGCTGGCGGGCAAACGTGCAGGCGCCACGCAGACTCCGGGTGGCACCGGCGCGTTGCGCCTGAGCGCCGACTTTATCGCACAATGCCTGCCGGGCCGCGGCATCTGGCTGAGCGATCCGACCTGGCCGATCCATGAAACCATCTTTGCCGCTGCCGGGCTGAAGATCAGCCACTACCCGTACGTGGGCAGCGACAACAAGCTCAACGTTGCTGCGATGCTCGAAGCGCTGGAACACGCGCCAAAAGGCGATGTGGTGCTGCTGCACGCTTGCTGCCACAACCCGACCGGGTTCGACCTGTCCCAGGCTGACTGGCTGCAGGTACTGGACGTAGTACGCCGCCGCGAACTGTTGCCGTTGATCGACTTCGCCTACCAAGGCTTCGGCGATGGACTGGAAGCAGATGCCTGGTCGACTCGCCTGTTTGCCCGTGAGCTGCCGGAAGTCCTGATCACCAGCTCGTGCTCGAAGAACTTCGGCCTGTATCGCGAACGTGTCGGCGCCTTGATTGTGTGTGCCCATGATGCCGAAAAGCTGACGGACATCCGCAGCCAGTTGGCTTATCTGGCGCGCAACCTGTGGTCCAACCCGCCGGATCACGGCGCGGCAGTGGTGGCGACGATCCTCGGCGATGCACAGCTCAAAAGCGTGTGGATCGAAGAAGTGGAAGCCATGCGCAGCCGGATCGCGCAATTGCGCAGCGGTCTGGTAGAAGCACTGACGCCATTCGGGCTGGCTGAGCACTTCGCGCATATTAATCAGCAGCGCGGGATGTTTTCGTACACCGGCCTGACTCAGGAGCAAGTCCAGTTGTTGCGCGAGAAACACAGCGTGTACATGGTCGGTTCCGGTCGCGCCAACATGGCGGGAGTAGACGGCACCCGCCTGAGCCTGCTGGCCAAGGCAATTGCGCAGGTGTGTACTCACTGACTTTCGACACATCTGAAATCCGTAGCAGCTGACGAAGGAATGAGGCTGCGTCCGGCTGCGCAGCAGTCGCAAAACCATTGAGCCTTGGTGTTTCAGATACATCGAGTTCACCGGGTTTACGTCGACTGCGTCGCCGGACGCAGCCTCGTTCCTTCGGCAGCTGCTACGGGGATTTTGCTTGCCTTGTAGCCGCCGCATGAAAAACTCGATACAAATCCCCCCAGACGCAATAAAAAGACAAATTGTCACACTTCGTCCTGTATCCTTAGCAAGCTACTTAAACACACCTTGCGAGGAGCGCGACGATGCACGAGATCCCAAACCTCCCCTTCCCAAGCCTGCATGAAACCCAGCAGCCAATCCCGCAACACACCAGTGGCGAAAACTCCGCACTGGACGAGGCTTCAGAAAGCCTCCAGGCCGACAGCGAAGACTGACGGTTCGCAATCAGACGGTGCGAAAAGCATCTGGTTTTTCACACCGTCTGACACAATCGCTCCACCCTCCCCTATTCCGGATTCAAGCGTGACTGACAATTTCAGCGAAACCCAAGCCAGCGTTTTGATCGGCACCGCCGAAAAAATGATCGACCTCTGGGAACGCCTAAGCCCCGAAAAACAAGCAACCTTGCTCAAGCGTTTCGGCACCCAGGAAAATGCACTGGCGGCTTTAATCGCGACACAATTGGTTGCACCGTTGTAATCTGCCCCAACCGCTCCCCGCAGGACCCCTACCCCATGCCTGAAACACAGCGCCCTATGGCAATCACACTGCAAGTGGTTTCCATTGTTCTGTTTACCTTTATCGGCTATCTGAATATCGGCATTCCGCTGGCCGTACTGCCCGGTTACGTACACAACCACCTCGGCTACGGCACCGTAATCGCCGGGCTGGTGATCAGCGTGCAGTATTTGGCCACCCTGCTGAGCCGCCCGTACGCCAGCCGCATCATTGACACCCGGGGCAGCAAGCGCGCCGTGATGATTGGCTTGGCTGGCTGCGGCCTGAGCGGCGTGTTTATGCTGGTGTCCACCTGGCTGACGAGCATGCCGGCCTGGAGCCTTGCCAGCCTGTTGATCGGCAGGCTGGTGCTGGGCAGCGCGGAAAGCCTGGTGGGTTCCGGCTCCATCGGCTGGGGCATTGGCCGGGTTGGCGCACAGAATACCGCCAAGGTGATTTCCTGGAACGGCATCGCCAGTTACGGCGCGATTGCTATTGGCGCGCCATTGGGCGTGGTGATGGTCGGCCATCTGGGCATGTGGAGCCTGGGGGCAAGCATCATTGCCCTGGGAGCCCTGGGCGTGTTGCTGGCCTGGCCAAAACTGGCCGCGCCCATTGTCAGCGGTGTGCGCTTGCCGTTCCTGCATGTGCTGGGGCGAGTGCTGCCCCACGGCACCGGGCTGGCCCTGGGCTCGATCGGCTTTGGCACCATCGCGACCTTTATCACCCTGTACTACGCAACTAATCACTGGGAAAACGCAGTACTGTGCCTGAGCTTGTTTGGCGCCAGCTTTATTGGCGCACGGCTGATATTCGGCAACTTTATCAACCGTATCGGCGGCTTTCGGGTGGCGATTGCCTGCCTGAGCGTCGAGACCCTGGGCCTGCTGTTGCTGTGGTTGGCGCCGAACCCGGAACTGGCGCTGGCGGGCGCGGCCTTGAGTGGCTTCGGCTTCTCACTGGTGTTCCCGGCACTGGGGGTTGAAGCGGTCAACCTGGTGCCCGCCTCCAGCCGTGGTGCAGCGGTGGGCGCGTACTCGCTGTTTATAGACCTGTCACTGGGCATCACCGGGCCGCTGGTGGGCGCCGTAGCCGCAGGCTTTGGCTTTGCTTCGATCTTTCTGTTTGCGGCACTGGCGGCGCTCAGCGGGTTGTTGCTCAGTGTGTATCTGTATCGCCAGGCGCAGAGAGCGAGAGTCACTTAATGCCTTTGGGGATTGGGGGACTCTCTAGAAGTCCACCTTGCCCCGCCCAGCCTTGATGCTGCCGCGCTTGGTCTTGGATTCCAGGCGACGCTTTTTCGAACCCAGGGTCGGCTTGGTCGGGCGGCGTTTTTTCTCGACCTTGGTCGCGCTGACGATCAACTCGACCAAACGCTCCAGTGCATCGGCCCGGTTCTGCTCCTGGGTGCGATATTGCTGGGCCTTGAGAATCAGCACACCATCACTGGTGATCCGGCTGTCACGCAGCGCCAGCAGCCGCTCCTTGTAAAACGGCGGCAGCGACGAATTAACGATATCGAAGCGCAAGTGCATGGCGCTTGAGACTTTATTGACGTTCTGCCCGCCCGCTCCCTGGGCACGGATTGCCGTCAGCTCGATCTCGGCATCAGGGATATGCACGTTGTTGGAAATTACCAGCATCAAAAATGGGTCCGTCTTCAGGGCGTGCAGGATACCCCACAAACAACAAACCCGGCGCAATGGCCGGGTTTGTTGATTTCAGCGCTCAGCTTATTTGGCTGAACTGTAAGCCGCTGTTGATGCTTGCAGCGCACGCTTGTTCTTGATCAGGAAGCACATCCACATAAAGGCCACCCATACCGGAATCGCGTAGACCGACACACGAATCCCCGGGATCAACAACATGATCACCAGAATAAACGCCACGAATGCCAGGCAAACGTAGTTGCCATACGGATACCACAGCGCCTTGAACAGCGGCGCTTGCGCTGTTTTGTCCATGTGCTGGCGGAACTTGAGGTGCGAGTAGCTGATCATCGCCCAGTTGATCACCAGCGTGGCCACTACCAACGACATCAGCAGTTCCAGCGCATCGTGCGGCATCAGGTAGTTGAGCAGAACTGCAATCACCGTGACCGCAGCCGAGGCCAGGATCGAGTTGACCGGCACACCGCGCTTGTCGATTTTAGCCAGCACTTTCGGGGCATCGCCCTGTTGCGCCATACCCAGCAACATGCGGCTGTTGCAGTAAGTACCGCTGTTGTACACCGACAACGCCGCGGTCAGGACCACAAAGTTGAGGATATGCGCAGCGGTGTTGCTGCCCAGCATCGAGAACACTTGCACGAACGGGCTGCTGCTGTAGCTATCGCCACCGGCATTGAGGGTTTCAAGCAACGAGTCCCACGGGGTCAGCGACAGCAGGACCACCAGGGCACCGATGTAGAAAATCAGGATCCGGTAGATCACCTGATTGATTGCCTTGGGGATCACGGTGCGTGGCTTGTCGGCTTCTGCGGCGGTGAAGCCAAGCATTTCCAGACCACCGAAGGAGAACATGATAAAGGCCATGGCCATGATCAGACCGGTCGTCCCGTTGGGGAAAAAGCCGCCATGCTCCCACAGGTTGCTGACCGATGCCTGAGGACCACCGGTGCCGCTGACCAGCAGATAGCTGCCCAGAGCAATCATGCCAACAATCGCCACAACCTTGATGATCGCAAACCAGAATTCGGCCTCGCCAAACACTTTGACGTTGGTCAGGTTAATCAGGTTGATCAGGACGAAAAAGGCAGCTGCCGAGGCCCAGGTCGGGATCTCCGGCCACCAGTAGTGCACGTATTTACCGACAGCGGTCAGTTCTGACATACCCACCAGGATGTACAGCACCCAGCAGTTCCAGCCCGACATGAAACCGGCAAAGCCGCCCCAATACTTATGCGCAAAGTGGCTAAAAGAACCGGCTACCGGCTCTTCGACGATCATTTCGCCGAGCTGGCGCATGATCATGAAGGCGATAAAGCCGCAGATCGCATAACCCAGAATCATTGACGGGCCGGCCGATTTCAGCACCCCGGCCGAACCGAGGAACAGGCCAGTACCAATCGCGCCACCGAGGGCTATCAGTTGGATATGACGATTTTTCAGGCCGCGTTTAAGCTCGCCCGAATGCGAGGTATTTCCACTCATTGAAAAGGTCCCACACAAGGTTTGATGTGATTCAGTGCGTTGTAACTTGAGCACCAGAGGCAGTGATCGAAGGGTCTACAACACAAATCAAACCCCAGCGCAGACGCCAGGAATCCAAGGTTGTTTCACGAGTCATGCGTCACCTGTTTGTTTTTATCTGTGACGGAATCGAACCCGCAACGCTTGTGGCATTGCGGAATTAACAAGGCGGATAGCCTTGATGTTTTGGCCAATCGGCATATCACCGAGTGGCACAAAATGCGCGGGTACGCAATTGAGTCACAGTTAAAACGCGGCGCATTGTACACCCGCACGAAGGCAAGATCCCATCACACAGCTGATTGCAAGACGAAACAAGCCGCCATTCGGGCAGGAAGTGTCCTAAATCTATAAAACTCGGAAGATTTTCATTACAGAGAGCGGTTTTTAGCGGTTTAAGGTCAGTAAGTGGTTGAATTCGTATGGATTTATTGACGGACTGTAACGATTATTTGCCACTCAGATTTTTAACCGTAGCAGCTGCCGAAGGAACGAGGCTGCGTTCGGCGGCGCAGCCGTCGTAAATCCTGACATCCGGATTTGACTGGCACACCGAGCAATCTGATTTTGCGACGACTACGTCGCCGAACGCAGCCTCGTTCCTTCGGCAGCTGCTACAGGGCTTTTTTCAGGCATAAAAAAACGCCAGCCCCTGGGGGCTGGCGTTCTTTTTAGCGCGCTACAAGCTTACTGCGGCTTGCGGCGACCGAAGCCCGGGCGCTGGCCCGAACCGGCCGGGGCGCCACGGCGCTTGCCCGACGGTGCATCGTCAACCAGCTTGGGGCCTGAACGGCTCGGCTTGGTTGGACGCTTGTTAACTTCGCTCGGACGCTCAGCGACTGGTGCACCACGACCCGCTGGCACACGGTCAGTACGACCTGCCGGCTTGCGTGCCGGACGAGCAGCCTCTTCGCGAGCAGGACGCGCAGGACGCTCGCCTTCGATGTGCGGCTGGCGCGCAGGGCGCGGAGCCAACGGAGCACCTTCGGCCGGGCGCAGAGTGCGTGCAACACGATCAGTACGCGCCACAGGACGCGAAGATTTACGCTGCATACGCTCAAGCTTGTCTTTGCTCTTGGCGTTCATTTGCGGCATGGCAACTGGCGTCAAGCCAACTTCAGCGCTGAGGATATCGACCTCAAACTGGCTCATTTCGCGCCAGCGACCCATTGGCAGGTCGGAGTTGAGGAACACCGGACCGAAACGCACGCGCTTCAGACGGCTGACCACCAGGCCCTGGGATTCCCACAGGCGACGTACTTCACGGTTACGGCCTTCCATCACTACACAGTGGTACCAATGGTTGAAGCCTTCGCCGCCCGGAGCCTGCTTGATGTCGGTGAAACGCGCCGGGCCGTCTTCCAGCACAACGCCGGCCTTGAGGCGCTCGATCATCTCGTCGTCCACTTCGCCACGTACACGTACCGCGTATTCACGGTCCATTTCGTAGGAAGGGTGCATCAGGCGGTTAGCCAATTCACCGTCAGTGGTGAACATCAGCAAGCCGGTGGTGTTGATGTCCAGACGGCCGATGTTGATCCAGCGGCCTTCTTTTGGACGCGGCAGTTTGTCGAACACGGTCGGACGGCCTTCAGGGTCGTCACGGGTGCAGATTTCGCCGTCGGGTTTGTTGTACATGATCACGCGGCGAACCGATTCGGCTGCCTCTTCACGCTTGATCACCTTGCCATCGATGGAGATGGCGTCATGCAGGTCTACGCGCAGACCCAGGGTTGCATCCTTGCCATTGACCTTGATCCGGCCTTGGCTGATCCAACTCTCTACGTCGCGACGCGAGCCAACGCCAATACGGGCGAGGACTTTTTGCAGTTTTTCGCCTGCTGGGCCAATTTCCTGGCTGTCTTTAGGGTCTAGATCACTCATCTGGGCACCTCCCGGTGTGTCAATTCAGGCGAGCGCCTGAAGTGTTAAAAATGGGCCTTGGAGCTCTATAGAGCCCCAGAGGGTCGCGAATCATACGCTGATGTTGGCCATTGCGCATCAAAGCCTAGTCACGAAGTGGGTTTCCTACTTCTTTTTCCGCCGACCGGTGGCCTCAAGCGCCAGCAAACGCA
This sequence comes from Pseudomonas fragi, assembly GCF_025426255.1. Lineage (GTDB taxonomy): Bacteria > Pseudomonadota > Gammaproteobacteria > Pseudomonadales > Pseudomonadaceae > Aquipseudomonas > Aquipseudomonas kulmbachensis. The sequence continues at coordinate 3,545,212 of NZ_CP104861.1, forward strand.
GGGCCGACTCGGCCAGCACCGCACGTTTTTCATCCTTGCCGAGTTTCTTCCAGCCTTTGATTTCAGCTTTGGTGCGCCCGCAACCGATGCAAATGTCATCGGTAAACTTGCAGACACTGATGCAGGGGTCCTTGGGTGAACTCATGGATATACCTCAATTGCTTTTTTGTGGGAGCGAGCCTGCTCGCGATGGGATCGCTACGTCAGTCACAGATACACCTCGCCGCTCAAATCGCGAGCAGGCTCGCTCCCACAGAGGTTTTGCGTCAGTCGTCCAGCTCGCGGCGTTCCTGTTCGATGGCTTCGGCTAGCGCCTGTGCCTCAAGCTCTTCATCGCTCAAGGCGGATCGCTGCTCAAGCGCAGCAACGGCTGCGCGCAAGCGCTCGCGGGCCAGTTCGGCCGCAGAGGGTTGCTGCGGTTGTGGTTGCGCCTCTATCTCTGGTTCCGGTTCTGGTTCTGGTTCTGGTTCCGGAACATCAATTGGCGCCGCGTCGCGCAACAAGTCATCAAAGTCGGTTTTAAGACCTTCTTCCATCGAGTCCAGTTCCGTCAGCAGGGTGCGGAAGCTGGTTTCGTCTTTCGGCTCTTCGGGCTCTGCACTTTCGTCAGCCAGGGCCTGAAGATGCGCAGGCACCGGGGCGTCGTCAAAATCGAGGATCGGATCTGGCTCCAGCTCGCGCAATTCGGCCAACGGCGGCAATTCGTCGAGGCTTTTGAGGTTGAAGTGGTCGAGAAAGCCCTTGGTGGTCGCGAACATCGCGGGCTTGCCCGGCACGTCGCGATACCCCACCACGCGAATCCACTCACGTTCAAGCAGGGTTTTGACGATATGGCTGTTCACCGCCACACCGCGCACATCTTCAATCTCGCCCCGGGTAATGGGCTGGCGATAGGCAATCAGCGCCATGGTTTCAAGCATGGCTCGCGAATAGCGCTGCGGGCGCTCTTCCCACAAGCGCCCGATCCAGGGTGAGAATTTCTCGCGGATCTGCAGGCGATAGCCCGAGGCCACCTCCTTGAGCTCAAACGCCCGGCCATCGCAGGATTTGCGCAACAGCTCCAGGGCCTTTTTGAACACCGGCGGTTCCGGGCGCTCGCCTTCTTCAAACAATTCAAACAGGCGCTCAAGGCTTTGCGGCTTTCCCGAGGCCAACAGAAAAGCCTCAAGCAAGGGGGCCAGCTCGCGGGGTTCAGTCAAATTCATGGTTTCAGCTCTTTATTCGGCTCTTGCCCGCACATGGATCGGCGCGAAGGATTCATTTTGCACCAATTCGATCAGCGACTCTTTGACCAGCTCAAGAACGGCCATAAACGTCACGACCACGCCCAACTTGCCTTCTTCGGCGGTAAACAGCTCGACAAACGGTACAAAACCGCCGCCCTTAAGGCGTTCGAGCACGTCGCTCATCCGTTCGCGGGTCGACAGAGCCTCACGGCTGACCTGGTGACTTTCAAACATGTCGGTGCGACGCAACACTTCAGCCATCGACATCAGCAGTTCTTCCAGCGCCACATCCGGCACCAGCTTGCGCGCCCGCGCCTCGGGCGCGTCGAGCTTGGGCACAAACACCTCGCGCCCTACCCGGCTCAGCCCCTCAATCCCTTCAGCAGCAGCCTTGAACCGCTCATATTGCTGCAGGCGGCGGATCAGTTCGGCCCGAGGGTCGCCCTCGTCCTCTTCGATTGCAACCGAGCGCGGCAACAACATGCGCGACTTGATCTCGGCCAGCATCGCAGCCATAACCAGGTATTCGGCAGCCAATTCCAGGCGAACGGTTTTCATCAACTCGACATATCCCATGTACTGGCGGGTAATTTCCGCCACTGGAATGTCGAGAATGTCGATGTTTTGCTTGCGGATCAGGTACAGCAGCAGGTCGAGCGGGCCTTCAAAAGCATCGAGAAAAACCTCCAGCGCATCCGGCGGGATGTACAGGTCTTGCGGCATTTCGATGACGGCCTGGCCATAGACCATAGCGAGCGACAGTTCTTGCTGGGCACCGGCCTGGGCCTCTACCGCCTCAGGAGCTTGAACGTCAGACATCAGGCCTCGACCATAAAGGGTTCAGGGTCGCCACAGCCCACGCGCACGATTTCGGGATCACCACTGTCCACCATACTGATCACGGTGGAGGCCTTGTTGCCGCCAAAACCGCCATCGATGATCAGGTCGACCTGTTTTTCCAGGGCGTCGCGGATCTCGTACGGGTCTTCCATCGGCTCGCTTTCGCCCGGCAGAATCAGGGTGACGCTCATCAGCGGCTCGCCCAACTCTTCAAGCAGCGCCAAGGCAATCGGATGGCTCGGCACCCGCAAACCAATGGTGCGGCGCTTGGGATGCAGCAGCAGGCGCGGTACTTCGCGGGTGGCGTTGAGAATAAAGGTGTAAGGCCCCGGCGTGTGCGCCTTGAGCAAACGGAAGGTGCCGGTGTCGACCTTGGCAAACAGCCCCAACTGAGAAAGGTCGCAGCACATCAGGGTAAAGTTGTGCTTGTCGTCCAGGTTACGCAAGCGCTTGATCCGTTCGATCGCGCCCTTGTCGCCCATCTGGCAACCCACGGCGTAGGACGAATCGGTGGGATAAATCACCACCCCACCCTTTTTGATGATGTCAACGGCCTGTTTGATCAGGCGCGGTTGTGGGTTTTCCGGATGAATCTGGAAAAATTGACTCACAGTGTTTACCTGTTCAGACGTTGGCTGTGGGTTGCTCATATTTGAATCGACACCACAATGGCGGTAGATCTTCCGGGATGGGACGGTACTCGCCGATCTCGGACCAACCTCCTGGGCCATGAAAATCACTGCCGGCACTGACCAGCAGACCGAACTCACGCGCAAGGATCGCCAAGCTGCCAACCTGTTCGGCTGGCTGATGCCCGTTGACCACTTCAATTGCGTGACCCCCAGCTTGAATATAGTCGCCAATCAGCCGTCGGCGCTTGCTACGCGTGAAATCATAGTGCGAAGGGTGCGCCAGGCTGACCCAAGCGCCCGCTGCTCGCAGGGTCGCGACGGTGTCTTCAAGGGTCGGCCAATGCAGTTTGACGTCGCCCAACTTGCCAGCACCCAGCCACTTGCGGAACGCTTCGGCGCGGTCCTTGACGTAGCCAGCCTCGACCAGGTAGTCGGCAAAGTGCGGCCGGGCCGGGGCGTTTCCACTGTCACCCAGGCCCTGCTGAATGGCTCGCGCGCCTTCAAGCGCACCGGGCATGCCTTTGAGCGCCAGCTTGCGGCTGATCTCCTCAGCCCGCAGCCAGCGGCCATCATGAAGTTTGGCAATCGCCTCGACCAACGCCGGAGCATTGACATCAAAACCATAGCCGAGCACATGAATCGTGGCCCCACCCCAGGTGCATGACAATTCAACGCCGTTGATCAGCGTCATGTTCAACGCCTGCGCCGCAGCGCGAGCTTCGTCAAGGCCTTCAAGTGTATCGTGATCGGTCAGGGCCAGGACTCGCACACCTTTCTCGAACGCACGCGCGACCAGTACCGCAGGCGCCAGGGCGCCATCGGAAGCTGTGCTATGGCAATGCAAGTCAATTTCCACGGGAATTTAATAACCTCTAGCTGACGCTTTCGCTGTCATTGATGTTTGTTATTATGCCGCTACATCCTGCTTCTGGCTGCCACTGTGAAACAATTCATCGACTTCATCCCGCTGTTACTGTTTTTCATCGTTTATAAAACCGATCCACGCATCGTCGAAATCGGCGGGCACAGCCTGTCGGTAGGGGGCATCTACAGCGCTACTGCAATGTTGATCGCCAGTTCGCTGGTGGTTTACGGGATTCTGTTTTTCAAGCAGCGCAAACTCGAAAAAAGCCAATGGCTGACCCTGGTTGCCTGCCTGCTGTTCGGTAGCCTTACCCTGGCTTTCCACAGCGAAACCTTCCTCAAGTGGAAAGCACCGGTGGTGAACTGGCTGTTCGCACTGGCGTTTGCCGGTAGTCATTTCATCGGCGACAAACTGCTGATCAAACGCATGATGGGGCACGCACTGAGCCTGCCGGATGCTGTATGGACCCGCCTGAACCTGGCCTGGATCGGGTTTTTCCTGTTCTGCGGCGCTGCCAACCTGTTCGTTGCGTTCACCTATCAAAGCATCTGGGTCGACTTTAAAGTGTTTGGTAGCCTGGGCATGACCGTGCTGTTCCTGATCGCCCAAGGTATCTACCTGTCGCGTCATCTGCATGACACCGACCCAACCACCCCCAAGACCAAGGACTGACATGCTCTACGCCATTATTGCAACAGACGTCGCCAACTCGCTCGAAGCTCGCCTGGCTGCCCGCCCCGCGCACCTTGAGCGTTTGCAACAGCTTAAAGCGGCAGGTCGCATCGTGCTGGCTGGCCCGCACCCGGCCATCGACAGCAATGATCCGGGCGCTGCCGGCTTTACCGGCAGCCTGGTGGTGGCCGAATTCGAGTCCCTGATCGACGCCCAGGCCTGGGCCGCGGCTGACCCCTTCGTTGCCGCTGGCGTGTATGCCAATGTCAGCGTCAAGCCGTTCAAGCAAGTCCTGCCGTAACCTGTATCTTTACCGGTGGTCGACGTAGACAACGTCGGCACCGGCTAAATCGAGTAAGTCATGAGCGACCTGTTACTGATAGATGATGACCAGGAGCTGTGTGAGCTGCTGGCCAGCTGGTTGAGCCAGGAAGGCTTCCAGGTTCGCGCTTGCCACGACGGTCTGAGTGCCCGCAAGGCGCTGACCGAATCCAGCCCCGATGCCGTGGTGCTGGATGTGATGCTTCCCGACGGCAGCGGCCTTGAGCTGCTCAAGCAACTACGCAACGACCACCCGGACCTGCCGGTGTTGATGCTGTCAGCCCGCGGCGAACCGCTGGACCGGATTCTGGGCCTGGAACTGGGCGCCGATGACTATCTGGCCAAACCGTGCGACCCCCGTGAGCTGACCGCCCGCCTGCGCGCGGTACTGCGCCGCAGCCATCCGGCCGCCGTCTCCACCCAGATCGAGCTGGGCGACCTGTGTTTCAGCCCGATGCGCGGCGTGGCCACCATCGACCAGCACGACATTACCCTGACTGTTTCTGAAAGCCGCATTCTCGAAGCCTTGTTGCGCCAACCGGGTGAGCCGCTGGATAAGCAGGAACTGGCGCAAATCGCCCTGGGTCGCAAGCTGACCCTGTACGATCGCAGCCTCGACATGCACGTCAGCAACCTGCGCAAAAAAATCGGCCCCCACCCCGATGGCAGCCCGCGCATCGTAGCGCTGCGCAGCCGCGGTTACTTTTACAGCGCCTGATTTATCCATGTAGCCGCTGCCGCGGGCTGCGATAGGTCCGGCTTCGAAAAGCGCAGCGCAGCCAGCGGCAGCGGCTACAGGACGTCCCCACACAGAGGACGTATATGTAAACCCGCTGCAAAACCCTCTTTACCAAAGCTTTACGCATGGCTGACAGCGCTTGACCTTGATCTCCCTAAACTGGGCGCATCCGGATTCACCGGAACCGTAATCGAAGGAGATACACCATGCGCAAGACTCTAATTGCTTTGATGTTTGCTGCAGCACTGCCAACCGTCGCAATGGCCATGCCTGGTGGCGATGGCTCGATGGGCCCACGTCACGGTGGTGAACACGGCCGCGGCGATGCCCCGTACAGCCAACTGGACCTGAGCCGCGAACAGCGCCAGCAAATCGGCAAGTTGATGGGCGAGCAAATGCATGATCGCAAGCAACTGGTCGAGAAGTACCTGGAAAAACTGCCAGCTGCCGATCAGAAAGCGCTGAAAGACGAGATGAAAGCCAAGCACGATAAAACCCAGAGCGATATCCGTGCCTTGCTCAAGCCTGATCAGCAAAAACGCTTCGACGAGATGCAAACGAAACGCGCCGAGCGTCAGGCTGAATGGAAGCAGTTCAAAGACTGGAAAGCACAGCAAGCTCCAAAAGCGCAATAATCCACGCGCACATCAAGCCCAACGGCCCTTGGCCGTTGGGCTTTACTCGTTTTAATCCATGACTCGTGAGGAATTACCGTGCGATCACTGTTTTGGCGCATTCTTGCCAGCTTCTGGCTGGCGATTGCCTTGGTCGCAGGGCTGTCGATCCTGCTGGGGCACATGCTCAATCAAGACGCCTGGATCCTCTCCCGTCACCCCGCAATTGCCAATCTGGCGCAACAATGGACGGAGCGCTACGAAACCCAAGGCGCCGATGCGGCGCAAGAATTCCTCGAAAAACGCAAACGTCGCTATCACATCGATGTGCAAGTGCTGAACGAAAGTGGCGACCCCGTGGTACGCGGCACCTTCCCCCGACGCGCAGCTGCCTGGGAAGCCCGCCAGAATCCGGGCCAGGAGGAACTGCCGTGGCGCCGCCTGACCGTCGAATACACCAGCCCCACAACTGCTGAAACCTATCTGCTGATTTATCGCATTCCACACCCGGAACTGGATGCCTGGCATCGCCAAAGCCTGATCTGGCCACTGAGTGCGCTGGGCATTGCGCTGGTGGTACTGACGCTGTTCAGCCTGCTGGTTACGCTGTCGATCACCCGCCCACTGAGCCGCCTGCGCGTGGCAGTGGATGATCTGGGGCAAACCACCTATCAGCAGAACAGCCTGGCGCGACTGGCTTCACGACGTGATGAGTTTGGCGTGCTGGCCACCGACTTCAACCGCATGGGCGCCCGCCTGCAGAGCCTGATCAGCAGCCAGCGCCAATTGCTGCGCGACGTGTCCCACGAACTGCGCTCGCCGCTGGCACGGCTGCGCATCGCCTTGGCCCTGGCCGAACGCGCCGGGCCCGAGGAGCGTGAAAAGCTGTGGCCGCGCCTGACCCGCGAGTGCGACCGACTGGAGTCGTTGATCAGCGAAATTCTGGCCCTGGCCAGGGTTGATGCCGATCAGGCCAGTGCGGAACCCGTCGAACTGAATGCCCTGCTCAGTGCGGTGCAAAAAGACGCTTCGATGGCGGCCCCCGAGCAGCCGGTGCACCTGCATGACGAGCCGGGGTTGAACCTCAACGGCTGGCCGACGATGATCGAACGTGCAGTGGATAACCTGCTGCGCAACGCGCAGCGCTTCAACCCGCCCGGCCAGCCGATTGAGCTGAGCGCCGGCCGCGAAGGCGAGCACATCACCATCAAGGTTCGCGACCATGGGCCCGGAGTTGCTGAGGAGTACCTGACGCAATTGGGCGAACCATTCTTCCGCGCTCCCGGTCAGACAGCGGCCGGGCACGGGCTGGGACTGGCAATTGCACGCCGTGCGGCAGAACGCCATGGCGGGCGGCTGGTGCTGAGCAATCACCCGGATGGCGGGTTTGTTGCCACTCTGGAGTTGCCGCTGGAGCCGAACGGCAATCTGTAAAGCTCTGTAACGTTCTGTAGCCGCTGAGGAGCGAAGCGAGGCTGCGATCGGCTGCGCAGCAGTCGTAAAACCCGAGTACGCGGTTTTGCTGACGCATCTTGCGACGGCTTCGCCCTCGATCGCAGCCTCGCTTCGCTCCTCAGCGGCTACAGATATACTTCAAGCGTGGGAGCGAGCCTGCTCGCGAAGATCATTCGCGAGCAGGCTCGCTCCCACTGGGGCTTGACCTGGAACAGAGTATCTACAGGGTGTTATTTAACCGACCAGACCGTCACAAACTCGGCGCTATCGACCTTAGGCGCGGTTCGTAACTCGTTCTGCGGCGTGCCCAGGTACAAAAATGCCACCACTTCCTCACCCTCGGTCAAGCCAAGGCCTTTGGCCACATGCGGCGCATACGACAGCTCACCCGTGCGCCATACCGCACCAATGCCTTGGGCATAAGCCGCCAACTCAATGGCATGGGCCGCACAACCCGCAGTAATCAGTTGCTCGGATTTAGGCACTTTGAAGTGGTCCTGCAACCGGGCAACCACCACGACCACCAAGGGGGCTCGTAAAGGCATGGCGCGAGCCTTGTCCAGTGCGGCTTGAGTCACCTCGCCGCCCTGAGCCTGCACCGCCTCGGCGAGGATTTCGCCCAATTGGTTGCGCGCATTGCCTTCAACCGTCAAAAACCGATAAGGGCGCAACTGGCCGTGGTCCGGCGCACGCAAGGCGGCCGCAAAAAGTACTTCACGTTGCTCAGCCGTTGGCGCCGGGTCGAGCAGGCGCGGGGCAGAAACACGGTTGAGCAAAGCGTCGAGAGCCTCCATTGGCCACCTCCTGAAGAAAATGTGCGGCTATTCTAACGGTATCTCCCGAAGGCTTGGCGGTTTACATAGCCCAGCCCACAGGTAGAATGGCGCCCCTCTTTCATCCCCGAGCTGACTTCATGGCGTTGCCGACTTTACGCATCATTGGTTTTATCATCGGCATCTTCCTGATTACGCTCGCGATCAGCATGGCCGTGCCCATGCTGACGTTGGTTATTTACGACCATTTGGGCGACTTGCCGTCCTTTCTGTGGGCCAGCCTGATCACCTTTCTTGCTGGCCTGGCGCTGGTGATACCCGGGCGCCCCGAGCAGGTTCACCTGCGGCCCCGCGACATGTACCTGCTGACAGTGTCCAGCTGGGTCATCGTCTGTATCTTCGCCGCGCTGCCATTTTTGCTGACGCAGCACATCAGCTATACCGACTCGTTTTTCGAAAGCATGTCCGGCATTACCGCCACCGGCTCCACGGTTTTGAGCGGGCTGGACACCATGTCCCCCGGCATTCTGATGTGGCGCTCGATGCTGCACTGGCTGGGCGGCATCGGCTTTATCGGGATGGCGGTAGCGATCTTGCCCTTGCTGCGAATCGGTGGCATGCGCCTGTTTCAGACCGAATCCTCTGACCGCTCCGAAAAAGTCATGCCGCGCTCGCACATGGTGGCCCGCCTGATTGTCGCCACGTACGTCGGCATTACCATCCTCGGCAGCCTGGCGTTCTGGTGGGCGGGCATGAGTGTGTTTGATGCGATCAACCACGCGATGTCGGCGATCTCCACTGGCGGCTTCTCGACCTCCGACCAATCACTGGCCAAGTGGTCACAACCGGCGGTCCACTGGGTCGCCATCGCCGTCATGATCATGGGCAGCCTGCCGTTTACTCTTTATGTCGCAACCTTGCGCGGCCATCGCAAGGCACTGATCAAGGACCAGCAAGTACAAGGTTTGCTTGGCCTGCTGCTGGTGACCTGGCTGGTGCTCAGCGCCTGGCTGTGGTGGACCACCAACATGCCCTGGTGGGATGCCTTTCGCCATGTGGCCCTGAACGTAACGTCAGTGGTTACAACTACGGGTTTTGCCCTTGGCGACTACAGCCTGTGGGGCAATTTCTCGCTGATGCTGTTTTTCTATCTGGGCTTTATTGGCGGCTGTTCGGGTTCGACCGCAGGCGGGATCAAGATTTTCCGCTTTCAAGTCGCCTATATCCTGCTCAAGGCCAACCTTAACCAACTGATCCACCCGCGGGCAGTGATCAAGCAGAAGTACAACGGCCACCGCCTCGACGAAGAAATCGTACGTTCGATTTTGACCTTTTCGTTCTTCTTCGCCATCACCATTTGCGTGATTGCCCTGGCCTTGTCGCTGCTCGGGCTGGACTGGATGACCGCCCTCACCGGCGCGGCCAGTACGGTCTCTGGTGTGGGGCCGGGGTTGGGCGAGACCATTGGGCCGTCCGGCAACTTCGCCAGCCTGCCGGATGCAGCCAAGTGGATTCTGTCACTGGGCATGTTGCTTGGACGACTGGAGATCATTACCGTGTTCGTACTGTGCATTCCAGCGTTTTGGCGGCACTGATCCTACAAAAAGAGATCGCCATGGACCAGATCCTGTCACTGCGCCATTACCGCCACGAGGTGATTGCTCATAGCCATGAGCACGCGCAGGTGGTGATCAGTCTGTCCGGCAAGCTCGACTTTGAAGTAGACGGGCGCGCCAGCCTGTTGCACCAGCAACATTTGATCATCGTGCCCGCCGGAGCCCATCACACTTGCGGCAGCACCCAAGGCAGCCATTGCCTGGTGCTCGATGTTCCGGGGCAGGACTGGCTCGGGCAGTCGCTGGGCGAGCATGCCGATGCCAGTCGCCAACTGCTCGACACTGCCGGGCACTTGCCTCTCGATCCCCGTCAACATCAATTGGTAAGCTGGCTCGCCAGCAGCCCGGTAAGCGATCCGCTGATTGCCCGCCAAGGCGCGATTTTGCTGTTGGCCAGCTTGAACACCCTTGCTCCTGAACGGGCGCAACCCAAGCGTCTGCCTTACGCCGCTCTGGATGCCTATATCGAGCAGAACGCCGCCTACCCACTGCAAGTCGCGGATCTGGCGCAGATCGCTGGTTTGTCCTGCGCCCGCTTGCACAGCCGCTTTGCCAGCGAGTGCGGGCAAACGCCAATGGACTACATCCGCCAACGCCGTTTGCGCAGCGCTTTGACCTTGTTACGCCAGAGCAGCCTGCCGATTGGCGAAGTCGCCAACCGCGTCGGTTACAGTTCGCAAAGCGCGTTTGCCGCCGCCATGCTCCGTGAGTTCGGTGCCTCGCCGTCAGTGCTGCGCCGCGAGCCTGGCGACAACTGACGCCAGTTTGACGACAGACAGCCCCGCGCCTCGCGCTTTAGACTGCACGCCTTGCCTGGATTGATTCAAGGATTGCAATGACTCCGCGTACCGCCCTGGGCGCCCTGCATATCGGCGCCCTGCTGTTTGGCCTGACCGGCGTATTCGGCAAGCTTGCAGCTGCTTCGGCCTCAATTATCGTATTTGGCCGCGCCGCCTTCGCGGTGCTGGCCCTGGTGTGCTTTGCCGCGCTGGCCAAACGCACCCGCTGGCACCCGCTGACCCTGCGCGATGCCCGCAGCTTGCTGTTAAGCGGCTTGCTGCTGGCCGGGCATTGGGTGAGTTTTTTTGTTTCGGTCAAGATCGCCGGGGTGGCGATTGCAACCCTGGGCTTTGCCAGCTTCCCGGCGTTTACCGTCATCCTGGAAGGGTTGATTTTTCGCGAACGCATTCGGCTCAACGAAATCATTTTGGTGGTACTGGTCAGCGTCGGACTGATCCTCGTCACCCCAAGCTTTGATCTGGCCAGCCAGGCCACCGAAGGGCTGCTGTGGTCGGTGGCCTCGGGGTTGCTGTTCTCGCTGTTGTCGCTGAACAACCGCGCCAGCTCGGGCCGAGTCCCTGCGGTACAGGCCGCCATGTGGCAAAACGCAGTCGTCGCATTATGCCTGCTGCCTTTTGCCGCCCCGGGGCTGAGCGACGTCAGCCCGCTGGACTGGCTGTGGATCGGCCTGCTCGGCGTGCTCTGCACCGGTGTGGCGCACAGCCTGTTCGTCGCCAGCCTGGGGGTGATCAAAGCACGCACCGCCGCCGTGGTTTTCGCCCTGGAGCCGGTGTATGGCATCACACTGGCGTGGGTCTTGTTCCACGAAACACCCACGCTGCGCATGCTGCTGGGCGGAGTGCTGATCATCGTCGCTATCGTGGTATCAAGCCGTATGGCCAGCGGCCCGACACCGCGCAACACCTCTGTGGACGCTGGCGTTCACTGAGCCCGGTCGTTATGCCCAAGGTCGCGCTGCGGGTCGATTTGATCACGCACCCGCTGCTTCAGCACCTTGGCCTCGGGAAAGCCGCCATCGGCCTTGCGCTCCCAGATTTGCACGCCGTCGCAGGTGATGCGAAACACCCCGCCGGTGCCCGGTTCCAGCGCAACCCGGCCAAGGTCTTCGGCAAAGGTGCTGAGCAACTCCTGGGCCAGCCATGCGGCACGCAGCAGCCACTGGCATTGGGTGCAATAGGTGATGACAATTTCGGGTTTATTGAGCGACATGATTTCAAAGGCTCTTGAAGAGAAAGGCGCCGCTATAATAGCCGCCTTTATCGCTTGCCCAGAGATTCATGATGCGCCGCCTGCTGAGCTGTTTACTCCTGTGTCTTTGCCCCTTGATGCTGTTTGCCGCCGAAGCGGGCAAGCCGAAAGTCGGCCTGGTGTTGTCCGGGGGGGCGGCCCGTGGCCTGGCCCACGTCGGCGTGCTCAAGGCCCTCGAAGAACAGGGCATTCATATCGATGCCATCGCGGGCACCAGCATGGGCGCGGTAATCGGCGGTCTGTATGCCTCCGGCTACAAGATCGACGAACTGGAAAAACTCGCCTTGAGCATCGACTGGAAAGACGCCCTGTCTGACGCTCCAGACCGCGAAGACGTACCGTTTCGACGCAAGCAGGATGACCGCGACTTTCTGATCAAACAAAAACTCAGCTTTCGCGACGATGGCAGCCTGGGCCTGCCATTGGGCGTGATTCAGGGCCAGAACCTGTCACTGCTGCTCGAAAGCCTGCTGGCCCACAGCAGCGATATTCGCGATTTCGACAAGTTGCCGATCCCGTTCCGCGCCGTAGCCACCGATATCGTCAACGGCGAAAAAGTAGTGTTTCGCAAAGGCCATCTGCCCCAGGTGATCCGCGCCAGCATGTCGATCCCTGCGGTGTTCGCCCCGGTTGAAATCAATGGTCAACTGCTGGTCGACGGCGGCATGGTCGACAATATCCCGGTGGATGTAGCCCGGGAAATGGGCGTGGATATCGTAATTGTGGTCGACATCGGTACACCGCTGCGCGGGCGCAAAGAGCTGAGCACGGTGTTCGACATCCTCAATCAGTCCATCACCCTGATGACCCGCACTAACTCCGAGGTGCAGCTTGCGTCGCTAAAACCGGACGACATCTTGATCCAGCCCGCGCTGGCCAGTTATGGCGCCACTGATTTTGGCCGCTCCGCAGACATCATCAACGCCGGTTACCGGGCCACGCAGATTCTTGAAAAGCGCCTGGCCAGCCTGCGCCAAAACCCTGATGCGAGCCTGGCAGCTGCCCGCACCAGCGAAGAGCGTACGCCGGTCATTACCGCGATCAAAATTGAGAACGACTCGAAAATCGGCGACTCGGTAATCCGCTATTACATTCGCCAACCGATCGGCGAGCCACTGGATCTGGGCCGCCTGCAGCGAGATATGGGCACCCTGTACGGCCTCGATTACTTCGATCAGGTGCAATACCGCGTCGCGCGCAAAGGCCAGGATCATACCTTGGTGATCAGCGCTCGGGCCAAGCGCAGCGGCACTGATTACTTGCGGCTGGGGCTGAACCTGTCTGACGATCTGCGCGGTGATAGCGCGTTCAATTTGGGCGCCAGTTACCGCATGAACGGCATCAACACCTTAGGAGCCGAATGGCTGACACGGGTCCAAATCGGTGACCAGCAAGAACTCTACAGCGAGTTTTATCAACCACTGGATGCGGGCTCGCGGTACTTCGTCGCTCCGTATATCAACGCCCAGTCACAGAACGTGGAGTCCATCCTCGATAACGATCCCGTCGCAGAATATCGACTGGAACGTTACGGCTTTGGTTTGAATGTGGGTCGTCAAATCGGCAACAGCGGTGAGATCCGTTTGGGTGTTGGCGAGGCTTGGGGCAAAGCCAATGTGCGAATCGGCGATCAGGACTTGCCGAGCGCCAGCTTCAATGAGGGCTTCTATGACATCAAATACTCGTTCGACTCGTTGGATAACGTGTACTTCCCGCACTCGGGTGAAGATATCAACCTGAGCGTACGCCAGTTCGAACCGGGAATTGGCTCGGATGAGCGCTATCGTCAGTGGGAATTCAACCTGGACAAGGCGCTGAGTTCAGGACCCAACACCTGGATTCTGGGTGGGCGATACGCGCGGACTCTGGATCAGGCGAACGTTGTCACATCGAGCTATTTGCTGGGGGGGGCGCGGCAGTTGTCGGGCTTCAGGCAGGACGCGATCTCCGGGCAAAACATCAGCCTGATGCGCGCCGTGTACTACCGTCGCCTGACTCCGCGCTCGTACTTGCCGTTTGATTTCCCGCTGTATGCCGGGGCGTCGCTGGAGCGCGGACGCGCCTGGAACAACGACAACGAGTTCGACAGCGGCTATATCAATGCGGCGAGTATCTTTATCGGCTTCGACACCCCGCTGGGCCCGCTCAACTTCAGCTATGGCTTTAACGATGATGACCAAAAGGCGCTGTATCTGAACCTGGGGCAGACGTTCTGACGGTTCACGCCAATGTGGGAGCGAGCCTGCTCGCGATGCTGGCAGCGCGGTCCTCCAAAGAGACCGCAGTGATGCCATCGCTAGCAGGCTCGCTCCCACAAGGGAAAATGTGCAGGGATCAGTTTTTTTCCAGGTTATCCAGAATGCGCTTGTGAACCCGCAGGCAGATGCGCTGTTCTTCTTCATCAATGCCCACAAACAGTTCCTGACGCAACGCCGTGGCAATGGCTTCTATCTGCTCGATCAACGGGCGGGCAGAATCACTCAGGACGATCTTCTTGGCACGACGATCCTCAACTACCGCGTGGCGCTGCACCAGGCCCTGAGCCTCAAGGCTGTCGAGCAGACGGGCCAGGGTCGGACCTTCAACGCCAACGCTCTGGGCCAGTTCGCGCTGAGTGGGCGCTTCGTCAAAACGGGCCAGATGCAATAGCACCAACCAGCGTGCCTGGGACAGGCCCAGGCCAGCAAGACGACGATCCAGTTCGGCACGCCACCCACGAGACATTTGGGCCAATTGCATACCAAAACGGTGTTGATCGGTTAACGGCATAAAAAACTCAATGATTAGACTGAAAATAGAGTGAAACTAATTATTAGTCAGCTAAGCATGACGACTGCTCATAGGCAATAGCTACAAGTCAATCAATCGTTACATAATCATTAGATTTCAAATTCCGATTGCAGCGCCGCACGCACGCAATACAGCACGCCTTCAGGCACCCGACCCTTGAATTGCTCGGCAATGCTGGCCACGCTCGGCAGCTCCCCTTCGCCATCCAGGAACGCATCCTGCACTTCTTCCATCAGCTCTTCAGGCAAGTCCAGCGCCTGCTCCAGCGACAACTCCTGACGCCCGATGGCTTCGGCCAGCATGGTGTAAACGTTCTTTTCCGAGCACTGCAATTGCCCGCTGATTTGCAGCGGGGTCATGCCGGCGCGGGCCAGGCTGATCAACTCGTGGCGGATGTCGGCCACCACTTTCGGGGTTTCAGCCTGCCCGCCGAGTACTTCGAGGAACGCCTCGCCGTAACGCTCCAACTTACGCGCACCGACACCGCTGACCGTGGCCATCTCGGACAAGGAGCTGGGTTGGCTGCGTAGCATCTCGAGCAAAGTCGAGTCGGGGAAGATGACGTAAGGCGGCACGCCGTGTTCTTCAGCCAACTTGCGTCGCAAGGCACGCAGGGCTTCCCACTGTTCGCGCTCTTCGCCGCGCACCAGTTGGCTGGCCGGGCTGGCAGAGCTGCTTTTGACCGAGGTTTGCGGCTTCAGCTCGCGGCGCAGTTCCAGCGTCACTTCACCGCGCAGCAACGGCCGGCAGCTGTCGCTCAAACGCAAACCACCGTAGCCTTCAATATCGATATCGGCCAGACCACGGGCCACCAACTGACGGAAAAGCGTGCGCCAATCACCTTCGCTGCGGTCTTTGCCGACACCAAACACCGACAAGTGCTGATGACCCACGCTGCGGATTTTTTCGTTTTCTCGGCCCAGCAGCACATCGATCAAGTGCCCGGTGCCATAACGCTGGCCGGTACGATAAATCGCCGACAGCGCCTGACGCGCAGGCTCGGTTGCGTCCCAGGTCTGCACGCCATCGACACAGTTGTCGCAATGCCCGCAAGGTTGCGGCATGTCTTCGTCGAAATATGCGAGCAAGGTCTGACGGCGGCAGCGGGTTTCTTCGCACAAAGACAACATCGCATCGAGCTTGTGATGCTCAAGACGCTTGTGTCGCTCATCGCCTTCGGAGTTTTGCAGCATTTGCTTGAGCATCACCACGTCTTGCAGACCGTAGGCCATCCACGCATCAGCTGGCAGGCCGTCACGCCCTGCCCGACCGGTTTCCTGGTAATAGGCCTCGAGTGACTTGGGCAAATCCAGGTGTGCGACAAAGCGCACGTTGGATTTGTCGATACCCATGCCGAAAGCGATGGTCGCTACCATGATCAGCCCCTCCTCGTTGAGGAAGCGCTTTTGGTTGGCAGCACGGGTATCGCTCGGTAAACCGGCGTGATACGGCAAGGCCGGGAAGCCCTGATCACACAAGAACTTCGCCACTTCGTCGACTTTTTTACGCGACAGGCAGTACACAATGCCTGCATCGCTGCGCCGCTCCGAGAGGAACGCCAGCAACTGCTTGCGCGGCTGCTCTTTTGGCACGATGCGATAAAAAATATTGGGCCGGTCAAAGCTCGACAGAAAACGTTCCGCGTTCTGCAAATGCAGGCGGGTGACGATTTCTTCGCGAGTGCGTTTGTCCGCCGTGGCCGTCAGGGCGATACGCGGCACATTGGGGAACACTTCGGCCAGTTGGCCCAATTGCAGATATTCGGGGCGGAAGTCATGACCCCACTGCGACACGCAATGCGCTTCGTCGATGGCAAACAGAGCGATATCCAGGCTCTGCAAAAACGCCATCATGCGCGGCTGTACCAGACGTTCGGGCGCCAGATAGAGCATTTTGACTTCACCGCGCTTGATGCGGTTGGCCAGGTCACGCTGTTGCTCGGCGTTGAGGGTCGAATTCAATGCTGCAGCCGCCACCCCGAGTTCTTCAAGAGTCGCGACCTGATCATCCATCAGGGCGATAAGCGGCGACACCACCACGGCCAGGCCATCACGCAGCAGCGCAGGCACCTGAAAGCACAAGGATTTGCCGCCGCCGGTGGGCATCAGCACCAAGGCGTCACCACCATTGGCCACGCGCTCAATGATGTCACCCTGACGGCCACGGAAACTGTCGTAGCCGAAGATGTCTTTGAGTACGCGTTGAGCCTGTTCGAGCATAAAAACTCCAGAAATCGCCGAAACACCCCTGCGCCAACACGATCCGGCACGGCCGCAAGCCATTCAAAGGCTCGGGCACAGGGCACCGGCGCGCTGCATTTTCCACAGGGCATCACAAAACGCGGCAGTATACCCGAGCACTCCCCCGCTGCGGGCTGTGTAATTGCAACACCGATAACCGGAAACTGAGGCCAAATGTGCCCTGCGACTGGCTTGGGCGCTCAAGAAAGCCTAGAATTCACTATCGTTTATTTACTAGGTAGCACTTTAATGTCCTTCGCTGAGCAACTAACCCGCCTGCAAGTCTTCCTCGACGCCGACGAGCTGCATGACGAGGCGCTGGACTACGTGGCCACCCACGGCTATCTGACTGCCCTGTCCATCTGCTCTGAAGACGTTCCTGAGCGTGAGTGGATCGATGCGATCTTCTCCGAGGCACCTCATTACCAGGACGACGCCCAGCGCGCCGAGATCGAAGGCACGCTGATTCAGCTCAAGGCTCATATCGCTCGCCAACTGGCGTCCGACGAAGAGTTCGAGCTGCCTTGTGATCTGGATCTGGGCGACGAGCCGGACGATTCCGACTTGCGCGGCTGGTGTGTCGGCTTCATGGAAGGCGTATTTATGCGCGAAGCTGCCTGGTTCGAAACCGCCGAAGAAGAAGTCAGCGAAATGCTGCTGCCGATCATGGTGGGTTCGGGCCTGTTCGATGATCAGCCAGAGTTCGAAGACATCGCCAAGGATGCCAATCTGATGGACGACATGATCGTGCAGATCCCTGAAGCGCTGACCGCCCTGTACCTGCTGTGCCAGGCACCTGACGAGAAGCCGGCGATCCTCAAGCCACGTCACCACTGATTAAGTGACACCTCCCTCCTTGGGCAACCGTTCGCGGTTGCTGCGCTACGCTCTGTTTGCCATCGGCTGGCTGAGCGTAGCGTTGGGGGTGATCGGGATTTTCCTGCCGGTACTGCCCACAACCCCCTTTCTGCTATTGGCTGCAGCATGCTTTGCTCGCAGTTCCCCGCGCTTTTATCAATGGCTGATCGAGCATCCTCGGCTCGGGCCATGGATCCGCGACTATCTTGATGGCAACGGCATTCCGCTCAAGGGCAAGGTCTATGCCATTGGCTTGATGTGGCTGAGCATTGGCGTGTCCTGCTACCTGGTGCCACTGCCTTGGGCCCGGGGCTTTATGTTGACCAGTGCGGTGCTGGTGAGCATTTACATCCTGCGTCAAAAAACCCTCGAAAAGCACTGAAACATAACAACTTGTAGCAGCTGCCAAAGGAACGAGGCTGCGTTCGGCTGCGTAGCCGTTGCAAAATCAGGCGCCTCGGTGTGTCAGCCATATTTGGTCCTCAGGTTTACGACTGCTGCGCAGCCGGACGTAGCCTCGTTCCTTCGGCAACTGCTACAGGGTGCTCAGATGATTTCGCTGATAGGTCTGCGCACCCATTGCCTCGATTTGCCCTTCAATCAGCGCTTCAAACGGACGCAACAGCGGCGCAAACGAAGTCGGCGCTTCAAGGATTTCGAGCGCCTGCACAATCGCTTCCAGGGTCGACAGGGCACCCGGCCCCGGCGCTTTGCGCAGCCGGTAACGCGATACCGCACCTTCGGGTAACGTGACCCGCGGCAACTGCGCCAGCAACGGGTTGAGGTGCAACAATTTGCGCGCTTTGCGCCACGTACCGTCCGGCACCACCAGCAACAGCGGCAAGCTATCATCCGAAGCTGCGCCCGAGTGTATTAACTGCGCATCATCCCCCGGAAACAGCAATCGCGCCTGATACCCCGGTGGGTTGAGCAATACGTCCAGATCCACAAACACTTCGCCCACCACCAACTCGGCATTGATCAACCCCAGGGCTGCCAGCCGCGCAGTATTCAGCGCATGGTTTACCTCGCTCGGGTGCTGTAGCAGCAACACCTTGGTGCGACTGTCCAGTTGTGGGATCAATTTGCACAAGCAGTGGGATTGCGGACGCAAACAGCGAGGGCATTGGGCTCGGGACATGGGAATAAAGCTCTCGTTCAAGATTGGTTTAGCTGCGCTTTGAGCAGATCGCGGAAGGTTTGAATCAGCGGTTCACGGCTGCGACCACGGCGTACGATCATTGAAAGCGGTGCCTGATAGCCAAAAGTCGCGGGCAGCAGCACGCGCAAGTCGCCCTTCTCCACCCACGGTTCTGCGTAATGCTCGGGCAAATAGCCAATGTAAGCCCCGGACAGCACCAGAATCAGTTGCGCCTCCATGCTGTCGACCGTTGCCGCACTGTGCTTGAAGCCGTGGCGCGCCAGCTCGGCCTGGCTCCAGTAACCGCGACCGACCATCCGTTGCTGGGTAATGACCGGTTCGGGAATACGTCGTTCGCTGAACAAGGGATGCCGTGTGCTGCAGTACAACCAGTGTTGTTCTCGATACAGCGGCTGATACACCAGCCCGCTCATCCGCGTCGAAAACGCACCGATGGCCAGATCCAGGCGGTTGTCCTGCACCCCGAGCTGCAATTCATACGGGCTCATCACCGATAGATGCAGGTGTACCGCCGGGTGCTCTTGACTGTAAGCACCGATTGCCTCGGCAAAGGGCAAGGCCTTATCGCTGACCGTGGAGTCGATAACCCCCAGGTTCAGGGTGCCGCGCAATTCGCCCTTGAGCGCTGCGGCGTATTGCTCAAACCCTTCAAGCTCGCCCAATAGACGCAAGGTTTCCTGATGAAACAGCTCGCCCTTGCTGGTCAGGCTGAACCCGCCGCGCCCGCGATGACACAGCACCAGGCCCAGATTGGCTTCGAGCTGGCTCATATAGGTGCTGATGGCTGAGGTCGATAGGTTGAGTGCCTGTTGCGCATTAGCAAAACCCTGATGCCTGACCACGCTGGCAAAGATTCGCAATAGTTTCAGATCGGGTAAAGCGTTGGCCATGGGAGTTCCGGGCATCTTATGGTTTGGCTTTGAGGGCATGGGGCAAAGTCTATCTTGCGCCGGATGATTAGTTTAGAAAAACCTGAACTAAGTATTTGCCCGCAGAGATTCTTCCCGCGGCGCGCCTTTCGCAGAATCGACCGCCATAACCACAACAAACGACGAGGCCTTTCCCGTGGACAAAATTCTTCATCAACCACTGGGTGGCAATGAGATGCCGCGCTTCGCCGGTATCGCCACCATGCTGCGCTTGCCCCACCTGCCATCGGCCAAAGGCCTGGATGCCGCTTTTATTGGGGTGCCACTGGACATTGGCACCTCGCTGCGCCCCGGCACCCGCTTCGGCCCTCGCGAAATTCGCGCCGAGTCGGTGATGATCCGCCCCTACAACATGGCCACCGGCGCCGCGCCGTTCGATTCACTGTCAGTGGCCGATATCGGCGATGTGGCGATCAACACCTTCAATCTGCTGGATGCCGTGCGGATCATCGAAGAATCCTACGACGAAATCCTCGAGCACGATGTGATCCCACTGACCCTGGGCGGCGATCACACCATCACCCTGCCGATTCTGCGGGCCATTCATAAAAAGCACGGCAAGGTCGGGCTGGTGCATATCGATGCCCACGCCGATGTGAACGACCATATGTTCGGCGAGAAAATCGCCCATGGCACCACCTTCCGCCGCGCCGTGGAGGAAGGCCTGCTGGACTGCAACCGCGTGGTTCAGATCGGCCTGCGCGCCCAAGGCTATACCGCCGAAGATTTCAACTGGAGCCGCAACCAGGGTTTCCGCGTAGTCCAGGCCGAAGAGTGCTGGCACAAATCGCTGGCCCCCTTGATGGCCGAAGTGCGCGAGAAAGTCGGCAATGGCCCGGTATACCTGAGCTTTGATATCGACGGTATTGACCCGGCCTGGGCACCCGGAACCGGAACGCCGGAAATCGGCGGCCTGACCACGATTCAGGGGATTGAAATCATTCGCGGCTGCCAGGGCCTCGATCTGGTTGGTTGCGATCTGGTAGAAGTCTCGCCGCCCTACGACACCACCGGCAACACCTCATTACTGGGGGCCAACCTGCTCTACGAAATGCTCTGCGTGCTACCTGGCGTTGTGCATCGCTGAAGACATCCTATCGGTGTCATTAAGCCCCAGGCTTTATGGCACCGAGCCACCGTGCTGTGACTCGCTGCATCCATAAAAAAAATAATCGGAGATTCGCCATCATGGCTTTAGATCTACTGGTCGTCCTTATCTACGCAGCGGCAATGCTGGTGCTGGGTTACTACGGCATGCGCAAGGCAAAAACCCACGAAGACTACCTGGTGGCAGGACGCAATCTCGGTCCTACCCTGTACATGGGCACCATGGCGGCAACCGTGCTCGGCGGCGCGTCTACTGTCGGCACCGTGCGGCTGGGCTATGTACATGGGATTTCCGGGTTCTGGCTGTGTGCCGCGCTGGGCTGCGGAATCATCGCCCTCAATCTGTTCCTGGCCAAACCGTTGCTAAAACTGAAAATCTTCACCGTGACCCAGGTGCTGGAGAAGCGTTACAACCCGATGGCCCGTCAGGCCAGTGCGGTAATTATGCTGGCCTACGCACTGATGATCGGCGTGACTTCGATACTGGCCATCGGCACCGTGCTGGAAGTGCTGTTCGACCTGCCCTTCTGGATTTCGGTGCTGCTCGGTGGTGGCGTGGTGGTGGTGTATTCAACCATTGGCGGCATGTGGTCGCTGACCCTGACCGATATCGTGCAATTTGCGATCAAGACCATCGGCCTGATGTTCGTGCTGCTGCCCATCTGCCTGTACCGCGTCGGCGGCTGGGACGAGCTGGTCAGCAAGTTGCCAGCCTCGAACTTCAGCTTCACCAGCATCGGCTGGGACACGATCATCACCTACTTCATGATCTACTTCTTCGGCATCCTGATCGGCCAGGACATTTGGCAGCGGGTGTTTACTGCCAAGACCGCCAAGGTGGCCAAGTACGCAGGCACGTTTGCAGGCTTGTATTGCATCCTCTACGGCCTGACCTGTGCCCTGATCGGCATGGCGGCGCATGTACTGCTGCCGGATCTGGACAACGTCAATAACGCCTTCGCCGCTATCGTCAAGGTCTCGCTACCGGACGGTATTCGCGGACTGGTGATTGCAGCGGCCCTGGCGGCCATGATGTCGACGGCCAGTGCAGGCTTGCTGGCTGCCTCCACCGTATTGACCGAAGACCTGCTGCCAAGGCTACGCGGCGGCAAGCAGTCGAGCCTCAACATCAACCGCCTGTTTACCTTGCTCACAGGCATCGCGGTGTTGGGCATCGCACTGGTGGTCTCGGATGTGATCAGTGCTCTAACCTTGGCCTACAACCTGCTGGTCGGCGGCATGCTGGTGCCACTGATCGGGGCGATTTTCTGGAAGCGTGCCACCACGGCGGGCGCCATTACCAGCATGGGTCTGGGGTTTATCACGGCTCTGGGGTTTATGTTCAAGGATGGGCTGGAAGCCAACACGCCGATTTACTACAGCCTGGGCGTAGCGCTAATCAGCTTTATCCTGGTCAGCCTGCTGGATCGACGCCCTGCTGCAGTTGCTAGCGCAGTCTTGTAAAGGTTTCTTCAGCGGGTACGACCCTCAGGTCCTACCCGTTTTTCTCTACACCCCACAGCTGTACAACTTCATACAGCTACAAACTCTAATACCCCGCCCATACAGCGCTATATCGCTGCCAAGCCATTAATCAATCCAACTACGCTTGAAAAGTGGCGACATGGGATGTCGCCGCACAACTTCAAGCAGCCTTTGATTAAATGGACTTAACACCATGACCCACTTCAAGATCTATCTGGCCACTGCCATAGTAGCTACCGGCATGGCACTCACCAGCGCCAGCGCTCAAGCCGATGTCACCACTCTGACGTTCGAAATAGTCAACAACACGTCAGGCCCCCTCACCCTCAATCGCTCGAGCTGGAACCTGTCGCTGGCCGAGCCGGGCTTCTTTGATGTCGATCCGGTGAGCGAACATTCATTTGAAGCCAACTACAAAACCAACTTCGGCTACCCCAGAAAAACCCCTGCAACACTGCGTGAAGTCATTTCATATGCCAACGGAAATCGGGAATGCACCTTTACCACAGAGCTGAAAGTCAGCCAGTCATTCGGCGTATTCAAGCCGACACTAACCTCAGCTCGATCGGCCAGTGCAACGTCAACGGGTATGGAAGATGTGAAGTGTGAAGCTCGAGTCACAGAGAAAACAGACAATGCACCGCTAAATTACAGCGTGCGCTATACCGTAGGCTAGCCAGCCAAAAATTGAAGGGCAGTTCATGCTGCCCTTTCTTTGCCCCCTCCTTGGCCCACTCACCGGCCAAGGATCGGAAGAAAAAAGCAGTCAATCTGCGTGTAACGCAAACACACCGTTAACGGCGACGTTGCGGACGACGACGCGGATCCTCGACAGGAATCGGCACAGGTTGCAGTGGCGGCTCAATCAGGCCAAGCGCAACACCAACGTCATGGAGCCAGGTTTGCAGTTTGTCTTTCATAAATCCCCCTTGGGGTCACTCTGGCGACGGGAGTTCTGTAGTCGCTTCACACAGATAATAGTCCTAAGTCCTACTCAATGCATGCCTAAGGTCAATGAACTTTAGGCTAACGTCCTACTCATCTGACTCAAGCCAATGCCTTGAGTTGCGTCGACTTCGCACTATTTAGCAGTGGCGACGTCTGCAGCAGCTCTATCCACGCGTTCGAGTTGACGCCCATCATGCCTTTTCGCCACATCAGCCAGGTTGTAGTACTGCCAAAAGGTTGTTGCAAGGCATGTACACCGACACTTTCACCCCCTCGGCAGTCGATCAGCTACCGAGCAGAGCGCGCACCTTGCGCCGCACCCACTGCTCAGCGCTGACAAACGTGATGCCGCACAGCACCAGAATCGCGCCTACCACAAAGTTGGCGCTCAAGGGTTCGTGCAGCACCAGCACGCCAAACGTCACACCAAATAGCGGCGTCATAAACGAGAACACCGCCAGGTTGGAAGCCATATAGCGCTTGAGCAGCCAGAACCACACCAGATAACTGAAGAACGACACCACTAGCCCTTGAAACAGCACACTGGCCACCGCGACGGTGGTCAGGCTGACATGGGTGATCTGGCCGCTAAAAGCGGCGATCACCAACAGCCCGAGAAAGCCGACCACCAGTTGGTAGAACAACGTCAGGGTCACCGGCGCTTCCGATAGCCGCGAGCCACGCACCACGACCGTGGTCGCGCCCCAGGCCATGCCTGCCAGAATCGCGTAGGCATCGCCCAGCAGCATATTGCGGTCCATATCGGCAAACGAAACACCACCCGCAAAGGAAAAGGCGATCCCGATAAACGCGAGAATGATCCCCAACCATTGCAACGGCCGCAAACGCTCGCTGGGCAATAACCAGTTAATGCCCAGCGCGGTAAAAATGGGCGCGGTATAGAGGAATACCGACATATGCGCAGCACTGGTCAGTTGCAGGCCTTCAGAGATAAAGAAGAACTCCAGACCGAAAAGGCTACCTGCCAGCAGGCCCCCTCGCCAGGTTGCGGGCACCTGGCCCCAACCGCCCTTCCAGCAGATCAACAGCCCCACCAGCAACGCCGAAATACCGGAGCGCATGGCGGCTTGCATGACCGGCGCGATATCGGGCGCTGCGAGTTTGATGATGACTTGTTGCACGCCCCAGATCAGGCACAGGCCCAACATGACTTGCAGTGCGAAAGCATCCGTTGCGCGCCGCGAAACACTCATAGTTCACCTAACAAGAAAGCCACGCCCGCAAAGGTCAAGAACCGCACAGCGTTCGGTGCTGTTACAGAAGAAATCAGCCCGCCAGTTTGCGTGCCGCCCAATAACCCGACAACGCGGCAAGACAAGTCAATAACCCGCCCCACGCCATGTCCATCAATGCCAACTGGGCAGACCAGCCTTGCAGCGTAGCCCAGTTGGTCATGTCATAGGTGCCATAGGCTACCAGCCCGAAAAACGCACCGGTCAATGCGGCCCTGCGCGCACTGCCACGGGCCAGAGCCGGCAGCACGACAAAGAACACCACGCCCAGCACATACAACAGATAAAACACGATGGCCGGGCCCCATTTGGGTTGCGCCAGCATCAGCGAACCCAGCAGCTCTTTATAAGTTGAGCTCATGAGCAAGCCCAGCCACAGGCCGTCGAGCACTAGGAAAGCCAGTAACGCACCGATATACGCCCACACTGCTTTACTCATGTCGTCAGCCCCTTCGCGTTGGATCAGATCAGTTCAATGCGGTCCGCGTGGATCGCAATCTTGCCTTCCTTGTACAGCGCGCCAATGGCTTTTTTGAAGTTGCCCTTGCTGACGCCAAACAGGTTGCTGATCACTTCAGGGGCACTTTTGTCGCTGACCGCCAGTACGCCGTTGTTGTCGCGCAACTTGCTGAGGATCTTCGAGTTCAGGCTGCTGGCCGCTTCCTGGCCAACCGGTTGCAGGCTCAGGCTGATCTTGCCGTCAGCGCGCACTTCCTTGATGAACCCTTTCTCTTGTTTGCCCGCACGCATGAACTTGAAAATTTCATTCTTGTGGATCAAACCCCAGTGTTTGTTGTTGATCACGGCTTTAAAGCCCATGTCCGTAGCTTCCGCTACCAACAGATCAACTTCCTGGCCTACCTGGTAATTGGCCGGGGTTTTGTCCAGATAACGGTCCAGACGCGCCGTCGCGGTGATACGGCGCGTGTGCTTGTCGAGGTAGACGTGCACCACGACATATTCACCAGCCGTCATCTGGCGTTTTTCTTCGGAATACGGCAACAGCAAATCTTTCGGCAGCCCCCAATCGAGGAATACACCGATGCTATTAACTTCAACCACTTTAAGGCTGGCGAACTCACCGACTTGAACTTTTGGTTTTTCAGTCGTGGCAATTAACTTGTCATCGCTGTCCAAATAAACAAAGACGTTAAGCCAATCTTCATCTTCGCTGGGAATATCTTTTGGAATATAACGGTTAGGCAACAGGATTTCACCGTCAGCCCCGCCGTCCAGATACAAACCAAACGTTGTATGTTTAACCACTTGCAAACTGTTGTAGCGACCGATTAAAGCCATGTTCAATACCCTCATTACGTAGGCGGCATTCTACCCGAGTTTAGAGGGGCGAATTGGAGCGCCGCCGCCCGGCATCCAAAAAATTTGCGAAAGGTTTGATTTATCAGGATTTTCCAGCGTACCTTAGGTGCCACTCGTCACCCGGCAAGGTGCCGACCACCCGCCTGCCAGCCTCCAAATTCGTTTAGAATTCTTACGCTGTTATGAATTAAAACAGCGAGTTAGCAGAGAATTACGCGAGTGTTTATCCCTCGCGTACAACGTCACTTTAATTTTACGAAGATATTTAACAAGCAATTGTCAAGTATTTCAGGTACTATCGCTGGCCAAGTTATTTTCTACAGGACAATAGCCGCCATGCGTGTAAAAGCATCCGCCAGCAAAGCAAAGCCAGCTCCCGCTGTTGAAACCAGCGCCTCAATCAATGCTCAAATTGAAGCATTCTTGAAATCCGGCGGCGAAATTCAGGAAATCAAGAAAGGCGTCAGCGGCCAAACTTTTGGTCCGTCCAAGCAAATCACGCTCGGCAAAAAGTAATACCCCTCGCGTCATCTGGTCCTCATGCGCTTTGCCTTCCAAGGCGCTAGGACTATCGATTTATCCCATCTTCTCCTGCATCAAAGCTGATTCGAATCGATAAATCGACGAACGGCACTTTATTGCCGACATTCCTGCGTATGCTCCAAAGGCTCTGAATCAAGCCTTTGAGCCGATATAGGGAGCCAATCATGCTCACACGGGCTGTACTGCTGACTGGCACGCTGCTAGCCAGCACGATTGTGGATGCACACGTCTTTTCCCGCGCGCTGGGCGACTTCGATCTTAAACTGGCCACCCAGCCGAGCCGCAGTATGGCCCAAGGCCTGGTCAAGCCTACGAGCGCAGGCTCGACCTTTCATGGCGGCCTGGACCTGACCCATGACAGCGGCTGGTACGCCGGGCAATGGGCGCCCACCATGGGCATCAAGCCCGGCAGCAATCTGGAAGTGGACTCCTACCTCGGCTACAAGCATCCCTTCGACCAGACCCTGAGCTATGAGCTGGGGATGATCCATTACAGCTACCCCAAACTCGACTCACTCGACAGCCAGCAATTTTTTGCCGGCCTCACGCTGCTGGGTACGCGCTTTGGCGCCGCCTTCAGTAACGACCCGGACCGTCGCGACAGTACGCTGTTTGCCGATCTCGGGGTCAACCAGCCCTTCGGTATCGGGGTGAGCATGAAATACACCACCCACCAGTTGGGCACCCCGGTATCAATCGCCGATGGTGGCAGCGTGCGCGCTTTCAATGATTGGTCGATCAAGTTATCGCGCCCCTGGATGGGGATTGACCTGAACTTGATCTACAGCGACTCCAGCCTGGACGATACAGAGTGCTCGGCGTATTCAGGGCAAAACGCCGAATGTGATGGTTTGCTGACGTTCAAGGCCGAGCGGGCGTTCTACTGACTCATGGCATAAGCACAAAGAAAGGAGCAGGCAACAAAAAACCCGGCACAGGCCGGGTTTTTTGTGAGTCACGCCAGCGCTTTATTCAGCGGCTGGAGCTTCTGGCTTGCGGCGCTTGAGCGGTGCCATGCCGTCTTTGCTGACCAGCGACAGAGCGTCGGTCTTCGGGCGGTTGGCGATTTTGCGCTTGGTCGGTGCCTTGGCGCCCGACTTCTTCTTGACGCCCTTGGCGTCGGTCTTTTTCTTCTTCACACCAACAGCTTTACCCGAGGCCTTGACGTTTTTCGGTCCGCCGTAGGTACCTTTGACTTCCTTGATGGTGCGGCGCTCGAAGCTCTGCTTCAGGTAGCGCTCAACGCTGGACATCAGGTTCCAGTCGCCGTGACAGATCAGCGAGATCGCCAGGCCATCGTTACCGGCGCGGCCAGTACGGCCAATACGGTGAACGTACTCGTCGCCGCTGCGTGGCATATCGAAGTTGATCACCAGATCCAGGCCTTCAACGTCCAGACCACGGGCCGCAACGTCGGTGGCAACCAGGATCTTGACGCCGCCCTGCTTCAGACGGTCAATGGCCAGTTTGCGGTCTTTCTGATCTTTTTCACCATGCAAGACAAACGCCTTGTAGTCCTGAGCCACCAGACGACCGTAGATACGGTCCGCCATGGCGCGGGTATTGGTGAAAACGATAGCCTTTTGATAAGTCTCGTTAGCCAGCAGCCAGTTAACAATTTGTTCTTTGTGCTGGTTGTGGTCAGCAGTGATCACTTGCTGGCGCGTGGTGGCGTTCAGCTGGCTGACCTGGTTGAGCTGCAAGTGCTCGGCATTGTCCAGAACCTTGCCAACCATCTCGCGCAGGCCCGAACCACCGGTGGTGGCCGAGAACAGCATGGTCTGCTGACGGTTCGCACACTCGTTGACCAGACGCTGAACGTCTTCGGAGAAGCCCATGTCGAGCATGCGGTCGGCTTCGTCGAGCACCAGTACTTCAACTTCTTTCAAGTCGAGGTTGCCGGCGTTCAGTTGCTCCAGTAAACGGCCAGGGGTGCCGATCAGGATGTCAGGCACCTTGCGCAGCATGGCGGCCTGGACCTTGAAATCTTCACCGCCGGTGATCAGACCGGACTTGATGAACGTGAACTGCGAAAAACGCTCAACTTCTTTAAGCGTTTGCTGTGCCAGCTCGCGGGTCGGCAGCAAAATCAACGCTTTGATGCTGACGCGGATTTTAGCTGGACCAATCAGACGATTCAGAATCGGCAGGACGAAAGCGGCGGTTTTGCCACTCCCGGTTTGAGCTGTAACCCGCAGGTCACGCCCTTCGAGCGCGAGCGGGATGGCCGCTGCTTGCACAGGCGTAGGCTCGACAAATTTAAGCTCGGCCACAGCTTTAAGCAGGCGTTCGTGCAGGGCGAAATCGGAAAACACGGGTGCTACCTCGAAGAAATACAAAAAATCAGCGGCATAGAGTAACGGTTTCGAGCGCCTAGGCCGAGTTACTTTGCACGAACGGCATGAAACAAATGGTTTTTTAGGGTCTTTAGTCCAATCAGGGCCCATAAATTGTCCTGAAGTGCTCTAATCCCATGGCCATTTATTACCTGGATAGTGTTTTAGCTTATGGATACTCAACCACTCTGGACCCAAATCCAGACCCTGTGGGCCAACCTGGATCAACATCCCTGGGTCTCGGCCATACTGGGCCTGATCGTTCTGGTGGGCATTGCCCTGCTGGCCGGTCACATCGCACGCATCGTTGTGCTGCGCGTGACCAAAATGCTTGGTCGCCAGCCCGCCTTGCACTGGATCAATGATTTACGCGAACACAAAGTGTTCCATCGCCTGGCACAACTGACTCCATCCCTGATCGTGCAGTTCGGGCGCAACCTGGTGCCGGACATGAGCGACAACGGTCGTCATTTCCTCGGCAACCTGGCGCTGGCCATTACCATTTTTGTCCTGACGCGGGTCATCAGTTCACTGCTGGACGCCTTGCTCGATATTTATTCGCGCACCAATTACGCCAAGACCCGACCGATCAAGGGCTACATTCAGCTGACGAAAATGCTGCTGTATGTGTTCTGCGCAATCATCATCGTCGCAACCCTGATCGACCGCTCGCCGATGCTGCTGCTTTCGGGGCTGGGCGCGATGTCCGCGGTCATTCTGTTGGTCTACAAGGACACCCTGCTGTCGTTCGTGGCCAGCGTGCAATTGACCAGTAACGACTTGCTGCGCGTCGGCGACTGGATCGAGATGCCACAGGTCGGTGCCGATGGCGATGTGATCGACATCAGCCTGCACACCGTCAAGGTGCAGAACTTCGATAAGACTATTGTGTCGATCCCGACTTGGCGCTTGATGTCCGAATCGTTCAAGAACTGGCGCGGTATGCAGCAATCCGGCGGGCGGCGAATCAAGCGCAGCCTGTTTATTGACGCGAGCGACATTGCCTTTTTGACCGATGAGCAGGAGCAGCGGCTGGAACAGGTACACCTGCTGAGCGATTACCTGCATCGCAAGAAAGCCGAGCTCAAGAGCTGGAACGAAGCCCAGGGCAACGTCGCAGCAATGGCCGCCAACCGTCGACGTATGACCAATATCGGTACGTTTCGGGCGTATGCCCTGGCCTACCTGAAGAGCCATGCCGACATTCAGCCGAACATGACCTGCATGGTGCGCCAGATGCAAACCACGCCTCAAGGCGTACCGCTTGAGGTGTACTGCTTTACCCGAACCACGGTGTGGGACGAATACGAGCGCATCCAGGGCGATATTTTTGACTACCTGTTGTCGGTGTTGCCCGAATTCGGACTGAGCGCGTATCAGCAACCCAGCGGCAACGACCTGCGCAAAGGATTGCTGAGCAAGATGCATACGCCGTTGGCGTTGCCGGAAGACGCCTGACCCTGTATGAGCTGGAGCTTTGTGGGAGCGGCTTGCTCGCGATGGCGTCACCTCGGCCCGCCAGATAAACCGAGTTGCCTGTATCACGAGCAAGCCCGCTCCCACAGATTCCACCCCACCAAGCCCAAAACAGGTGTCAGGCCTGCTTGAACTGGGGATCACCAGTCAGCCTGAACAACAGCTCGATCCCCTGTGGCCAGGACCCATAGCCACCTTCGCCATTGATATGCCCCGCATTCTCCAGCCATACCAGTTCGCTGCCCCAGGCCTCGCTGAATGCGCTAGCCCGTTCGCGGCTGACATAGGGGTCGTTGGTGCTGGCTACGGTGATCGCGTCAAACGGCAGCTCACTTAGCGGCATGGGGCTAAAGCCCGTTGTACCGGCCGGATAACTGTCAGCTTCGGTATCGCTGGGCGCAACCAGCAGCGCCCCGCGTACACGCCTTGCCTCTGCCGGGTGCTGCTGCGCCCAACGTGCAATCAGCGTACACGCCAGGCTGTGGCCCACCAGCACCACAGGCCGCTCACTTTTGGTAATCTTTTTCTGCAGGTTCTGCACCCAGTCAGTACAGACAGGGGTTTCCCAGTCTTCCTGCTTGACCCGATGCAACCCGCTGAAGCGCTGCTCCCAGTGAGATTGCCAATGCCCTGCTCCGGAATTGAACAGGCCCGGCAAGATCAACACCCTGACTGTCATTGCGACTCTCCCTTCAGGCGATGGATGACTGGGATTGACCTTAGACCGTCACAGCCCTGCGGTCTAGCCGGCTGATCCAGACCGCAAACACAATCACCAGCCCGCCGATGAGCAACCGCCCCAGCGGTTCATGCTGGTTCCAGATCAGCAGATTGAGAATCAACCCCACGGGCACATGCAAAATGTTTATCACGGCCAAAGTGCCGACCCTGACCATACATGCACCTTTGTTCCACCAGTACAGACCCAACGCCGTAGAAATAAGCCCCAGAAATACCAGTACACCCCATTGCAAGGGCGCGTCCGGCCAAAAGTTGGCTTTGCCAAACAGCAAGAAGGCCGGCAATACCACCGCCAAAGCCCCCAGGTAAAAGAAACCAAACCGCCGATAATGCGGCATGTCACTCGGATAGCGTGCCACCAAACGCTTGTACAACACTTGCCCGGCGGCAAAAGTAAAGTTGCCCAATTGCAGCAACAGAAAACCTCCAAAGAAGTCCGGGCTGATAGTGTCGAAACGGATCACTGCAGCCCCCATCACAGCCACCAGCGCGGCCACGAGCGCCCAGGGGTTGAAGCGGCGATTAAGCGCATCTTCGATCAAAGTCACGTGCAACGGCGTCAGGATGGTGAACAGCAACACCTCAGGCACCGTCAGTACGCGAAAGCTCAAGTACAGGCAGACGTAGGTGATCCCGAACTGCAAGGCGCCGATCAGCAACATGCCGCGCATAAAGCCGGGCTCTACCTGGCGCCAGCGCGTCAGGGGAATAAACACCAACCCCGCCAGTACCACACGCACCAGTACCGCAAAATAACTGTCGACGTGTCCCGCCAGATACTCACCAATCAGGCTGAAGGAAAACGCCTGAATCAAGGTGACAAACAACAGATAGCCCATGAATCTCTCGCCGGAAAGTTGCATCAGCTCGCAGGCAAAACGCCCGCAAGCTCATAAGAAGGTGTGCGACCTTAGCGGTTTTTCATCAGCCTTGACCATCACCCCGCAATACCCGGACAAAAAAAACCCGATCCGGCGCAAGGGCCGATCGGGTACGAGCACTCAAGAAAGTGCAAAGGGAGGTTCGATGCGCGAACCGCATGCTTGAAGGAGCAATGAAACGATTAAGCCTTGCGACGATTATCTGTCGATTAACAGACTATGCGATGGCAGACAGTCGGGCCTTGGCCTGGTTTAAACCTTTCTCCTGGAAGTCACCCCCCAGGTTCATGCCTTCGGCATGGATAAAGGTCACATCATGAATCCCGATAAAAGCCATGACCTGCCGCAGATAGGGTTCCTGGTGATCCGAGGTGCTACCTGCATATAGCCCGCCGCGTGCAGTCAGAACGTATGCTTTCTTGCCGGTCAGAAGGCCTTGTGGCCCGGTTTCGGTGTACTTGAAGGTCACGCCGGCCCGTAACACGTGGTCAAGCCACGCCTTGAGGGTGCTCGGAATCGCGAAGTTGTACATCGGCGCCGCCAGTACCAGTACATCGGCGGCCAGCAACTCGTCAGTCAGCTCGTTGGAGCGCTGCAGGGAAGCATGCTCGTCACCGTTGCGTTGCGCTTCAGGCTTCATCCAGCCACCCAGCAGGTTGGCGTCAAGATGCGGCACCGGGTTCAGGGCGACATCGCGCACGGTAATCTGATCGGTTGGATGCAGCGTTTGCCACTGGTCGATGAACTGCTGAGTCAACTGTCGGGAAAACGAATCCTGCTGACGGGCGCTGCTTTCAATAATCAGAACATTGGACATGGCGGATAGGCTCCATCTGTAAATACTGTAAGACGATGGAGAAAGATTAGAGAGCATCGGTTCGATAAAAAAGCGCAAATACCTGCTACAACCTATCTATAAATCTGTTTGTTTAGCGGTATCCTGTACCCCTTCAACACCAGAGGAATTCATCGTGAAAGCGCCCCGCGTGACCCTTGATCAATGGCGCACCTTGCAAGCGGTGGTCGACCACGGCGGCTTCGCTCAAGCTGCTGAAGTACTCCATCGCTCGCAGTCGTCTGTCAGCTACACCGTGGCCCGCATGCAGGATCAGCTTGGCGTGCCATTGCTGCGCATCGATGGCCGTAAAGCGGTGCTCACCGAGGCGGGCGGCGTGTTGCTGCGCCGCTCCCGGCAACTGGTGAAACAGGCCAGTCAGCTCGAAGACCTCGCCCATCACATGGAACAAGGCTGGGAAGCCGAAGTCCGGCTGGTAGTCGACGCCGCCTACCCCAATGCCCGGTTGGTACGCGCCCTGACCGCCTTCATGCCGCAAAGCCGGGGCTGTCGCGTGCGTTTGCGCGAAGAAGTATTGTCCGGCGTCGAAGAGGTATTGCTCGAAGGCGTCGCAGACCTGGCCATCAGCAGCTTCAATATTCCCGGCTATCTGGGCACCGAGTTGAGCACCGTGGAATTTGTTGCAGTGGCCCACCCCGACCATCCGTTGCATCGCCTGCAGCGCGAACTGCATTTCCAGGATCTCGAAAGCCAACTGCAAGTGGTGATTCGCGACTCCGGCCGCCAGCAACCACGGGACGTTGGCTGGCTCGGCTCCGAACAGCGCTGGACCGTCGGCAGCCTGGCCACCGCTGCCGCGTTTGTAGGCAGCGGGCTGGGCTTTGCCTGGTTGCCACGGCACATGATCGAACGCGAACTCAAGGAAGGCGTGCTCAAACCGCTGCCGCTCAATCAAGGCGGTAATCGTCACCCGGTGTTCTTCCTGTACGCCAACAAGGACAAACCTCTGGGCCCGGCCACGCAAATTCTTGTCGAACTGTTGCAAACTTTCGACACGGCCCCACTGGACGCAGCTTTTGCAGCACCACAACAAGCGTGAAGATCAGTGGGCAGGAACCTGATTCAAGAATATCCTGTCCAATACCCGCCGCCCGTGAACATCCGCCACTGCCGGATGTGGCACGGGCACTGGTTCAATGCGCCTTGCATCCCTGCCCGCGTGCATTGAACAGCCACTCCACTTTTCAGGATCACTGAATGATGCTTAAAAAAATTGCTCTTGCCGCTGGCGCCCTGCTGTTCGCTGCCAATCTGATGGCTGCCGACACCACCAAAGCACCTCATGTCATGCTGGACACCAGCTTCGGCAAGATCGAAATCGAACTGGACCCGGTAAAGGCGCCAGTCAGCACTGACAACTTTCTGAAGTATGTCGATAGTGGCTTCTACAACAACACCATTTTCCACCGTGTGATCCCGGGTTTTATGGTGCAAGGCGGCGGATTTACCACGCAGATGGTGCAAAAGCCGACCCGCGACCCGATCAAGAACGAAGCCAGCAACGGCCTGCATAACGTGCGTGGCACCCTGTCGATGGCGCGTACCTCCAACCCGAACTCTGCCACCAGCCAGTTTTTCATCAACGTGGCTGACAATGCCTTCCTGGACCCGGGCCGTGACGCTGGCTACGCCGTATTTGCCAAGGTAGTTAATGGCATGGACGTGGTCGACCAGATCGTCAATTCGCAAACCACCACCAAACAAGGCATGCAGAATGTGCCAATCGACCCGGTACTGATCAAGTCAGCCAAACGCATCGACTGACAGACTGCCAGGAGCCTTGACCGGTGCCCTGTAGCCGCTGCCGAAGGAACGAGGCTGCGTTCCGAGCGGCTACAGGATAGGGAACGTCAACTAAAGGAGAGCCCGCCCTGCGGGCGTCAGTGCACATGCTTTATCGTCGTTTCGAACAACTGATCGATATTTTCCGCGAAGCCCCCACCGCTGCCCCTCCCAGTACTGTCTGGGCGTTTTATCTCTATTACTTGCGTCAGGTCTGGCCCATGTTTGCCGCCTTGTTGGTGGTCGGGCTGATAGCGGCGTTGATCGAAGTATCACTGTTCAGCTACCTGAGCACGCTGATCGACTTGACCCAGGGCACTCCTAATACTGATTTCTTCAAGGTCCACAGCTCCGAGCTGATCTGGATGGCCGTGGTTGCCCTGATCATTCGCCCGGTGTTCTTTGGCTTGCATGACCTGCTGGTACACCAGACCCTAAGCCCGAGCATGACCAGCATGATCCGCTGGCAGAACCACAGCTATGTGCTCAAACAAAGCCTCAACTTCTTCCAGAACGATTTTGCCGGGCGCATCGCCCAGCGCATCATGCAAACCGGCAACTCGCTGCGTGATTCGGCCGTACAGGCAGTCGATGCCCTGTGGCACGTCCTGATCTACGCCATCAGTTCCCTAGTGCTGTTTGCCGAAGCCGACTGGCGCTTGATGATCCCGTTGCTGACCTGGATTCTTTGCTACATCGGCGCCTTGTACTACTTCGTGCCCAGGGTCAAAGAGCGCTCGGTGGTGTCTTCCGATGCGCGCTCCAAACTGATGGGGCGCATCGTCGACGGCTACACCAACATCACCACCCTGAAGCTGTTTGCCCACACCCACTTCGAGCAGCAGTACGCCCGCGAAGCCATTATTGAGCAGACCGAAAAAACCCGGCTGGCGAGCCGTGTCGTCACTAGCATGGACGTGACCATCACCACCCTGAACGGCCTGCTGATCGTCTGCACCAGCGGCCTGGCCCTGTGGCTGTGGAGCCAGTCGCTGATCAGCGTCGGTGCCATCGCCCTGGCCACCGGCCTGGTAATCCGTATCGTCAACATGTCCGGCTGGATCATGTGGGTGGTCAACGGCATCTTTGAAAACATCGGCATGGTGCAAGACGGCCTGAAAACCATCGCCCAACCTGTCGCAGTGACGGATCGCGAGCAGGCACCCCGCCTCACAGTCAGCCGTGGTGAAGTACGTTTTGAACACGTCGACTTCCACTACGGCAAGCGCAGCGGGATCATCAGCGACCTCAACCTGGTGATCAAACCCGGTGAGAAAATCGGCCTGATCGGACCTTCCGGTGCTGGCAAGTCGACCCTGGTCAACCTGCTGCTGCGCTTGTACGACCTGCAAGGCGGTCGCATCCTGATCGACGATCAGAACATCGCCGAAGTGACCCAGGAAAGCTTGCGCGAGCAGATCGGCATGATCACCCAAGATACTTCATTGCTGCACCGCTCGATCCGCGACAACTTGCTCTACGGCAAACCGGACGCGACCGATGCAGAACTGTGGGAAGCCGTACGCAAGGCCCGGGCTGATGAGTTCATCCCGCTCCTGTCCGATGCTCAGGGCCGTACCGGCTTCGATGCCCATGTGGGCGAGCGCGGAGTCAAACTGTCCGGTGGTCAACGCCAGCGTATCGCCATTGCCCGGGTCCTGCTGAAGAACGCCCCGATCCTGATCATGGACGAAGCGACCTCAGCACTGGACTCCGAAGTCGAGGCCGCGATTCAAGAAAGCCTGGAAACCCTGATGCAGGGCAAAACCGTGATTGCGATCGCCCACCGTCTGTCAACCATCGCCCGCATGGACCGCTTGGTGGTCCTGGAAAACGGCCATATCGCCGAAACCGGCACCCACAGTGAACTGCTGGCCCGGGGCGGGTTGTACTCACGCCTCTGGCAGCACCAAACGGGAGGGTTTGTAGGCATCGACTGAGTCAACAGGAAAGCCACTGCAACCTGCCTGAGCCACAACGCCAGCGCCCGATTTTAAAGGGCCCTGGCGTTTTTTATGGTACTGGCAAAAAAGCGCGCAAGTGCTGTACTTAGAGCAGGATTCGGACGAATTCTGTCGTTAACCGCAGGAGGCGACGCTGCTTCAATTGCTCGATAGATTTATCTATCCGGGACCTTCCCATGACCTTGTTCAAACGTTCAGTCACCGAGTTGCTGGGTACTTTTTGGTTAGTACTTGGCGGTTGTGGCAGTGCTGTGCTCGCGGCAGCATTCCCCCACGTAGGTATTGGTTTACTTGGGGTCGCGCTGGCATTTGGCCTCACAGTGCTGACCATGGCATTCGCCATAGGGCATATTTCCGGTTGTCATCTGAACCCTGCCGTGTCCTTCGGTTTGTGGGTAGGCGGACGCTTTCCGGCCAAAGAACTGCCTGCATACATCATCGCCCAGGTACTGGGCGGGATAATTGCCGCAGCGCTTCTGTACTTGATTGCCAGCGGCAAACCCGGTTTTGATCTTGCCGCAAGCGGCCTCGCGGCCAATGGCTATGGCGACCATTCACCCGGTGGCTACTCGATGGTTTCGGGGCTGGTGTGTGAAATTGCAATGAGCGCCATGTTCATCCTGATCATCATGGGTGCCACGGACAAACGAGCTCCTGCGGGCTTCGCGCCGATTGCCATCGGTTTGGCACTGACGCTGATCCACCTGATCTCGATCCCGGTCACCAACACTTCAGTCAACCCGGCACGCAGCACCGGTCCGGCCCTGATCGTAGGCGGCTGGGCGCTTCAGCAACTCTGGATGTTCTGGCTGGCACCACTGGTGGGTGCAGCCATTGGCGGGCTGACCTATCGCTGGCTGGGCAAGGAAGGCAGCTGACACATGCAGCGGCGAGGATCAGGCCTGCCGGTAAGGCAATGCCGACCTCGCCTCTTCGGCATACGCCAGCACCCCGACCCGCTCACGCTGCAAAAAGTCACTCACGGCCGCTTTCAGCCCCTGATGACGCAGGTAATGCCATGAGTGGGTGATCACCGGTTCAAAGCCGCGGATCAACTTGTGCTCACCCTGGGCACCGGCATCAAATCGCTGAATCCCTTGGGCAATGGCGTAATCCATGCCCTGGTAGAAGCACGTCTCAAAATGCAGCTGATCGAACTCGGCCAAGCAACCCCAGTAACGACCATACAAACTGTCGCCGCCGATCAGGCTGAACGCCATGGCGACCGAGGTGCCGCCCTGCTTGGCCAGCACCAGGCGAATCGATTCGGGCATGCGCTCGGCCAGCAGGCTGAAAAACGCCCGGGTCAGGTACGGCGTTTGGCGGCGCACGGCGTAGGTGTTGGCGTAGCAGGCATAGACAAAATCCCATTGCGCCTCACTGACCTGACGGCCTTCGAGCCATTCAAAGTCGAAACCCTGCCCCGCCACTTGCTCGCGCTCCTTGCGCATTTGCTTGCGCTTGCGTGAACTCAGCGCATCAAGAAAGTCCTGAAAATCGCGGTATTCACGGTTCTGCCAATGAAACTGGCAACCCAACCGTTGCATCCAACCGGGCTGTTGCGCCAAGGCGGTATCGGCCAATGCATCGGTGAAATTGATGTGCGCGCTGGACAGCCCTTCTATCTCCAGATAGCCGGGCAAGGCTGCCAGCAGCTCCAACCCGTCCTCGGCACGGGCGGCCAGCAAGCGTGGGCCGCTGACCGGGCTGAAGGGTACGGCCGTCAACAGTTTGGGGTAGTACTCGATACCCGCTCGCTCACACGCCTGCGCCCACTCGTGATCGAACACGTATTCGCCGTAAGAGTGCCATTTGCGGTAGCTGGGCAATGCCGCTCGCAGTTGCCCGTTCTCGTAATGCAACAAGTGCTCGGGTTGCCAACCGGAGTGCGGGCCAAGGCTGGCACTGTCTTCCAGGGCGCTAAGAAAAGCATGCCGCAAGAAAGGTTGCGCAACCGGCACCAGCGCATCCCATTCCTGAGCGGTGATGGCGGACAGGCTGTCCAGTCGTTGTAACGGCATCAATAGTCCCCGAAGCGCGGCTTAGAGCGGCGATGGTAGCACCACAAGCCTGCTCCCGGCGGTTTTACCCGGCTGAAATCACTGTCACAGACTTGCTATCAGTTCGCCACTTTTCTGTCATATCCAGCCGCGATACTGACGCCGCTTCTTAGAACACGGGGTTATGAGTGAACGGTTTGCCAACACGCTCATGACACACCCAACCTCGTTAACGTGAGCCCGTAAAGGGCCGATTTTTATTGGGGTGGCTAGGGCCATCTCAGCACTGGGAGATTCAAAATGCGTCTTGTATCTACACGGGTAGCGGCGGGACTGTGTGGTGGCCTTGCACTGGCCATGAGCATTCCGGCCAGCGCTGCGGTCGATGCCAAACTGCTCGAAATGCTTAAAGCCAACGGTTCCATATCGCCGGCTCAATACGCCGAGCTGCAAACCGAACTCACCAGTGAGAAGCAAGCCCAGCAAGAAGCAGCCGCTAACCAGGTGAAAAAATCCGATCTCAGCGCTTTCGAACAGAAAGTCGCCTGGGCTGCCAAAACCGAACTCAAAGGGGATGTGCGGGTTCGTCAGGAAACAGTCAAAATCGATGGCGAATCCGATGGCAAAAACAAGGATCGTCAGCGCATTCGTGCTCGTCTAGGTGCCTACACCGAAATCAACCCGCAAGTGAACACCGGTATTCGTATCGCCACTGGCGGCGGCGACGATGCGCGCTCCACCAACCAGGATCTGGACAACTACTTCGACAAGAAGCAGCTGTGGCTGGACATGGCCTTCATCGACTACCACCCGACCGCCGTCAAGGACCTGCACCTGATCGCCGGCAAGATGGCACAGCCATGGGTGAGCATGGGCGATGTGATCTGGGATAGCGATATCAACCCGGAAGGCCTGGCCGCCACTTACAAGCACAGCCTGGGTAACAGCGGCGTCGAGATGTTCGGTAGCGCCGGTTACTACACCCTTAAGGACAACGTTGACGGCGAAGGCGTGCAATTTCGCAACGACTTGAGCCTGTATGCCGGTCAGTTGGGTGCAAGGTTCGCACCGACCGACAGCCTGAAAGTGACTTTGGGCGGCAGTGTCTACAGCTACAACAACGACAAGGACAGCAAGTGCCCAACCACCGGGACCAAGACCACCCCTTGCGCCCTGGCAGTTAACGGCAACAGCACTGACGAATTCCGTCTGTACGAAGGCTTCGGCCAGGTCGATATCGCCAACCTGCCGCTGCCACTGTCGCTGTACGGTCAATATGTACACAACGCAGCGACCGACAGCGATCAGGACAACGCCTGGCTGGTGGGTTTCAAAAGCAAGCTCAACGCCTTCAGCCTGGACTACAACTACCGCGACATTCAGCGTAACGCCGTGGTCGGTGCTTTCACTGACTCTGACTTCGCCAACGGCACTACCGGCTCACGCGGCCACAAGGTCAAAGTGGGTTATGAAATCGACAAGAACTTCGGTGTCGGCGTGACTTACTTCCTGACCAAGGCTGACTACGCAACCTCCACGCAGAAAGATGCCAAGGCCAACACCTTGCAACTGGATCTGGAAGCCAAGTTCTAAAAAGCCTCCCGCAACCAGCAAAACGCTGAAATCATTCAGCGTTTTGTGTCTGAAAAGCAGAGCGAGGCTGGCGTCGGCCCCCATCACATCCACCGACGGCAACCTTGCTTGCGCTCCTTTTTTAGCGAGATTGCTCGCGCATCATCCGCTCAACCGTTTGCTCAAGGTCTGTAGGCAGCGGTTCGGGAAGTTTTCTCAACGCGGCACTCATCAAGCGCATTTGCTTGATAAAACGTCGGCAGTTAGGGCAAAACAGCAAATGATGGCGCACCAACAACCGCTCACGAAAACTCAGCTGACCATCCAGATAGTCACTTGAACGCGCTACTTGCTGTTTGCAGCTCAACATTCGCCGGTTTCCTCGAAATGCTCCACAGTCGCGAAGACTTTAAGCCGGGCGCGATGCACCAGCACTCGAACATTGGAGAGCGACAGCTCAAGAAGATTACAGATTTCTTCCAGCTCCAGGCCCTGACGCTCGCGCAACACCAGCACACTGCTCTGCAACTGCGGCAGGCTGAGCAGTGTTTGTTCAAGGCATTCGCGCAATTCATCTTCAGTGAGCAAGGCTTCGGGGGTGTCCTGATGCCAGGCAAACGGTGCCAGTAGCCAGTGGCCATCGCTGGAAAAACGCTCAGGGTCAATCGTGCCGTGGGGTGAGGGTAAATCGTCGAGCAAGACTTCCCGGCGATTTTGCTTATAGCGGTTTTTCGCCGAGTTGGCGGTTATGGTCAGCAGCCAGGTTTTCAGGCTCGAACGGCCCTCAAACCCGGACAAATTGCGTACCACTGACAGCCAGGCATCCTGGACTGCTTCATCAGCGTGGCGATTGCCAACAATGGCATAGGCCACAGCTTTCATCGCACTTTGATAAGTGCTGACCAGCTCGCGAAAGGCCTGCTGTTCGCCGCTTAGCAGACGTTTGAGTAGCTCAGCGTCGTCAGCAGTTGCCATCAAGGCCTCCGCAATCGGAATTAGGCAGTGTTTAGCGCTTACGCAAAATCACGCTGCCAATCGAATAACCGGCGCCAAACGAGCTGAGTACTGCCAGCGCCCCGCTTGGCAGATCGTCCTGGTACGTGTGAAAGGCAATCACCGAACCGGCCGAACTGGTGTTGGCGTAGGTATCGAGAATCACCGGCGCCTCTTCAATCGAAGCCTCGCGCCCCAACAGCTTGCGTACGATCAGGTGGTTCATGCTCAGGTTGGCCTGGTGCAGCCAGAAGCGTTTCACTTGAGTCACATCCAGCTGGTTTTCCTGCAGGTGCTGAGCAATCAGCTCGGCCACCATCGGGCACACATCACGGAACACCTTACGGCCTTCCTGGACGAACAGTTTGTCCGGGCTGTCAGTCGGTTCGTCAGAAGCACGATTGAGGAAGCCGAAGTTGTTGCGGATATTGTTCGAGAAGGTGGTCAGCAATTTGGTGCTGACGATATCGAATTGATGCTCGGAGGTTGCCAGATCTGCGCGCTCGACAACCACCGCGGTTGCAGCATCGCCAAAGATAAAGTGGCTGTCGCGGTCACGGAAGTTCAAGTGGCCGGTGCACACTTCAGGGCTGATCAGCAACACTGCGCGGGCCTGGCCCAGCTGGACACTGTTGCTCGCGGTCTGAATACCGAAAGTCGCCGAAGAACAGGCCACGTTCATGTCAAAACCAAAACCCTGAATGCCCAGCGCGTGTTGCACTTCAACGGCAATGGCCGGGTACGGGCGTTGCAGGTTGGAGCACGCCACGATCACGCCGTCGATATCGGCAGCAGTCTTGCATGCGCGTTCCAGCGCTTGTTTGGCGGCGCCTACCGCCATTTCGCAGAGCACCGACATTTCATCGTTGCTACGCACCGGCAAGTGCGGGCGCATGCGTTGCGGGTCAAGAATGCCATCCTTGTCCATCACAAATCGGCTTTTGATGCCTGATGCTTTTTCGATAAATGCAGCGCTCGACTCGGCCAGAGGCTGAACTTCGCCTGCCTCGATGGCTGTCGCGTTGTGCGCATTGAACTGTTGCACATAGGTATTGAAAGACTGCACCAGCTCTTCGTTGGAGATGCTGTTGGCCGGGGTGTACAGGCCGGTGCCGCTGATGACGACGTTATGCACGGTCGTTCCTCTATTGTTTTCAGGTGTCGATAACAGCGAAGTTTGCCATAAATGCCAGCATTTGGCGTTATTTACAGACGCGAAGAGCTCCACTGCAAATACTTCAACTGTGGGTGCGAGGCTGCTCGCAAAGATAATTCGCGAGCAGCCTCTTTCCCACAGGGGGCCTTGACCGGTAACAGAGTATCCCGTTAGCAGTCACATCTACGCGTCCACGGCACTCCACTGTTTGCTCAGGCGCTTGTCCGAAATCGGCACCTTCGTACCCAGTTGCTGGCCGAACAGCGACACGCGGTATTCCTCCAGCCACCAGCGGTACAACTCAAGCTGCGGGTCGCGCTTGCCTTCCTGCGCGTGCTTGGTGGCACGCGCTTGATATTGCGCCCAAAGCCCGCTCAGCTCACCACTCCAGACCCGGTCCTTCTGCACCTGACCCGGCAGTTTCTCAAGGCGCATTTCTATCGCCTTGAGGTAGCGCGGCAGCTCTTTGAGCCAGAGCGCAGGGGTTTCGCGAACAAAACCCGGATACACCAAATGACTCAACTGCTGCTTGATGTCATTCAAGGCAACCGCCTGGGCCAGGTCGATCTTGCCCTTGAAGCGCTTTTGCAGCCCGTGCCACAGTTTGAGGATATCCAGCGTCAGTTTCGCCAGTTTTTCCGCATGTTCGGTCCACGCCCCGCGCTTGCGTTCGGCAAGCGACGCCAGCCCGGCGCCATCACGGGGCAGCAGCGCTTCGCCCTCAAGGATGCAGCTATCAAGACTGGCCAGCAGAATATCTTCGACCAGACTCTCAACCCGTCCCAGCTCGCGGTACAACAGGCCCAGCTCGGTCAGCCCCGGCAATTTGC
Source organism: Pseudomonas fragi (assembly GCF_025426255.1). Taxonomy (GTDB): domain Bacteria; phylum Pseudomonadota; class Gammaproteobacteria; order Pseudomonadales; family Pseudomonadaceae; genus Aquipseudomonas; species Aquipseudomonas kulmbachensis. The sequence continues at coordinate 3,588,236 of NZ_CP104861.1, forward strand.
CGCGCAGGAACTTGGCCGGTTCCGCCAGTTGTTGCATCAACAGGCGCTGCAAAGCGCGGCGATGCTGATACTCCGCCTCAGCCGGGGTCGAGAAACGCCCTTCCTTGACCGTGTTGCCCTCTTCCACCAGCGCCGGGTAAACCGTCATCGACAGCCCGGCGATCTTCTGCTGGGTTTTTTCCGCAACTGCAGCAAACACTTTAGCTTCCACCGGCTGCTGGTTTTTGGCCGTTTGCGGCACCGCCAGCGCGGCCTGACTCGCTTGGGCAAAGCGCGCCGTCAACTCAGCCAGGTCGCGACCTTCACCAAGGAATTTGCCATCGGCATCGACAATCTCAAGGTTCATCTTCAGGTGATTTTCAACTTGCTGCGCGGCCTCTGCCCACGCCTCATCACTCACCCGCGCCCCCGTCATGCGCAGCAATTCGCGGCCCAAGGTTTGCGGTAACGAGCCTTGAGCAAACTCCATGCGCTGCAATGCCGCTTTGACGAAGTCCGGCACCGGCACAAAGTTTTTGCGCAATGCTTTGGGCAGACTGCGCACCAGCGCAATGCACTTGGCTTCAATCATACCGGGCACCAGCCATTCCAGACGCTCTGGCGGCAATACCGAAAGCAGCGGCGCAGGCACTTTGACCGTTACCCCATCACGGGGATGATTGGGCTCAAAGTGATAGCTCAGCTCCAGGGTCAAATCCCCCAGGTGCAGCGTGTCGGGGTAATGTTTGGCAGTAATTTCGGTGGCTTCACGGGCCAGCACGTCTTCTTCACGCATGATCAACAACTGCGGATCTTTCTGACTGTTGACTCGATACCAACTGTCAAACGTCGCGGTCTGATGAATCTCGGCAGGCAGGCGGGCATCGTAAAACCCGTACAGGGTTTCTTCGTCCGCCAAAATATCGCGGCGACGCGCCTTGGCCTCCAGCTCGTCGAGTTGCTCGAGCAACTGCGCGTTGGCGGTCAGGCACTTGGCCCGCGACTGAATCTCGCCACGCACCAGCCCTTCCCGGATAAAAAGCTCGCGTGACAGCACCGGATCAATTGGCCCGTAATGCACCGCTCGCCGCCCAACCACGATCAGGCCGAACAAAGTGATTTGCTCATAGGCCACCACTTGCCCGCGCTTCTTCTCCCAGTGCGGCTCGAAGTAATTCTTTTTGATCAAGTGCCCGGCCAGCGGCTCAATCCAGTCCGGCTCGATCTTGGCCACCATCCGCGCATACAACTTGGTGGTTTCTACCAGTTCGGCAGTCATCAGCCATTGCGGGCGTTTTTTGCCCAGACCTGAGGACGGATGAATCCAGAACCGGCGCTGACGCGCGCCGAGGTAATCGCCGTCTTCGGTTTTTTGCCCAATCTGGCTCAGCAAACCGGACAGCACCGCCTTGTGCAATTTCGGGTAGTCGGCCGGCTCCTGATTGACCGTGAGCTGCATATCGCGGCAGATCAGGCTCAGTTGACGGTGAGAGTCACGCCACTCGCGCAAGCGCAGGTAGTTGAGGAAATTCTTGCGACACCAGTTACGTAGCGGGCTGGCAGTCAGCGCCTGGCGTTGTTCCTCAAAACCGCGCCACACATTGATCAAACCGGCAAAGTCCGAGTCCACATCTTTCCATTGCGCGTGGGCCTGATCGGCCGCTTGTTGGCGCTCGGGCGGCCGTTCACGCGGGTCTTGCACCGACATCGCACTGGCGACAATCAACACTTCCTGCAAGCTGCCGAGCTTGGCGGCTTCGAGCAGCATGCGCCCCATGCGCGGGTCCACCGGCAAGCGCGCCAACTGGCGGCCCAGCGGGGTCAGCTGATTTTCGCGGTTAACCGCCGACAGCTCTTGCAGCAGGTTGAAACCGTCGGTGATTGCCTTGCCATCCGGTGGCTCGATAAACGGAAACGCCGTGATCTCGCCCAGACGCAAGTGCAGCATCTGCAGGATTACTGCCGCGAGGTTGGTACGCAGAATTTCCGGATCGGTAAATTCCGGGCGACCGTTAAAGTCTTCCTCCGCGTACAAGCGCACACAGATACCCGGCTCGACCCGGCCGCAACGACCTTTACGCTGGTTGGCGCTGGCCTGGGAAATGGCCTCGATCGGCAGGCGCTGGACCTTGGCCCGATAGCTGTAACGGCTGATGCGGGCGGTACCGCTGTCGATCACGTAGCGAATGCCCGGAACCGTCAGCGAGGTTTCCGCCACGTTGGTCGCCAGCACTACACGGCGGCCGGGGTGCGACTGGAAAATCCGCTGCTGCTCGGCAGGCGATAACCGCGCATATAAAGGCAGGATTTCGGTGTGTTTGAGCTGAGCCTTGCGCAACATGTCAGCGGCATCGCGAATTTCACGCTCGCCGGGCAAAAACACCAGCACGTCACCCGGACTTTTGCGCTCACTGCGCTCAAACGCGGCAATCTCGTCCAGAGTAGCGATGATGGCCTGATCGACGCTCAAGTCTTCTTCGACGTTATTGCCCTCTTCGTCCTGCTCTGAGGTCAACGGGCGGTACCAGGTTTCGACCGGGAAGGTGCGGCCCGAGACTTCGACGATAGGCGCGTCATTGAAGTGCTTGGAGAAGCGCTCCAGATCGATGGTCGCCGAAGTGATGATGACTTTCAGGTCCGGACGGCGCGGCAGCAAAATCTTCAGATAACCCAGCAGGAAGTCGATGTTCAGACTGCGCTCGTGGGCTTCGTCGACAATGATCGTGTCATAACGCTCGAGGTAGCGGTCGTGCTGGGTTTCGGCCAGCAGGATACCGTCTGTCATCAGCTTGACCAGGGTGTTGGAATCGCTCTGATCCTCAAACCGTACCTGATAACCGACCAGCGCCCCCAGCGGTGTGCCCAGCTCTTCGGCCACCCGGCTGGCAACACTGCGCGCAGCAATTCGTCGCGGCTGGGTATGGCCAATCAAACCGTGCTGACCACGACCGATTTCCAGGCAGATTTTCGGCAGTTGGGTGGTTTTGCCCGAGCCGGTCTCACCGGCCAGAATCAGCACCTGGTGCTTGAGCAACGCGGCCTTGATCTCATCGCGCTTGGCGGCAATCGGCAGGTTTTCGTCATAGCGAATCAGCGGCACACTGGCCGCCCGCGCTGCCACTTGCGCGCACGACGCCTGCACCCGCTCCGCCCAGACGGCCAGCTTGGCGTCGTCAGGCTTTTTGCGCAGCTCATGCAACTGCCGACGCAGCTTATGGCGGTCGGCAATCATGGCTTGATCAAGGTTTTTCAACAGTTGGTCGATAGCAGGCGATTCGTCAGTCATCAGGTGCGCAAAAGTCTTCATAAATGCAGGGGGCGGATTGTCGCAGATTTGCGAGCAAAACAGAGCCTCTTGTGTGGGAGCGAGCGATCAGCCTCGGCGCCGGTAAGGAAACACATCAATCACCTTGCCCTCCAGAATCGCAGCTTGCAGGCTTTTCCAGTAATCGGCGTTGTACAGGTCACCATGCAGCTCATTGAACAGGCGGCGCTGGCCAGCGTCGGCGAACAGGAACGGCGGAAACTCTTCAGGAAACACATCCAGCGGCCCTATGGAGTACCAGGGCTCACTGGCCATTTCGTCTTCGGGGGTGCGCGGCTGCGGGATATGTCGGAAGTTGGCCTCGGTCAGATAGCAGATTTCGTCGTAGTCGTAGAACACCACGCGGCCATGCCGAGTGACGCCAAAATTTTTCAACAGCATGTCGCCGGGAAAAATATTGGCCGCCGCCAGTTGTTTGATCGCCAGGCCGTAATCCTCCAGCGCCTCGCGGATCTGTGCGGCGCTGGCATTTTCCAGATACAGGTTAAGTGGGGTCATACGTCGCTCGGTCCAGCAGTGGCGAATCAATACCTGATCGCCTTCGATGACCACGGTTGAAGGCGCAACTTCCAGCAATTCGGCCAGGCACTCCGGGTCGAACTTACTCATCGGGAAGCGAAAATCGGCGAACTCCTGGGTGTCCGCCATACGCCCTACCCGGTCCACGCTTTTTACCAGGCGATATTTCTCAATAACTGTGGCGCGATTGACGTTTTTCGACGGTGAGAAACGATCCTTGATCAGTTTGAATACCGTGTTGAAGCCCGGCAGGGTAAACACGGTCATGACCATCCCACGTACCCCTGGCGCCATGATGAAACGGTCGTCGGTGGTGGCCAGATGATTGATCAACGCCCGGTAAAATTCTGACTTGCCGTGTTTGTAAAAGCCGATTGAGGTGTACAGCTCCGCGACATGTTTACCCGGCAGGATACGCTTGAGAAAGCCGATAAACTCCGCAGGTACAGGCACATCCACCATGAAATACGAGCGGGTGAACGAGAAGATGATCGACACCTCGGCTTCGTCGGTGATCAACGCATCAATCTGAACCCCCCGGCCTTCGCGGTGCAGCAGCGGGATCACCAGCGGCCATTGCTCGTCCTGGGTATAAAGGCGTCCCACCAGATACGCCCCCTTGTTGCGGTATAGCACCGACGAAAACAGCTCAATGCTCAACTGCGGGTCTTTGCACACCCAGTCGGGCAAGCTTTCGCGCAATTGGGCAGCGAGCCTGAACAGATCACCCGGCAAATCGGCGTAAGGCTCATCGAAGGCAAAGTCGCTAAAAATCTGCGCCAACGCGTTATGCAACTGCCCGGCAGGGCGATAGGTACGGGTTTGTGCAGCACGGGCCTGACGCAATACGGGCCGGGTAGTGTGAATAAACATGCAGCCATCGCTGATCAGGTCGTGGCTGAACAGGCTGCAGAAGGTCGAGTTGTACCAGGTCTCGGCCAGCTCATCGTCAAAGCGCAGGTCTATCAATCGGATATAAGCACTTTTGACCCGCGGCCATTGCTCGGCATCCAGCAAATCCTGATCTCCAAAAGCGCCCTGCATGCGCTGCCTGATTTCACTGACCTTCTGCTCGTACAGATTGATCCGTGCCGCCGACGCGGCCTGCGCAGCTTGCCACAACGCCCCTTCAAAACGGGCGCGGGCGCCGTCGGTGATCTGACGAAAGTGCTCACGATAATCATCGAAACCATCGAGGATCATTTGCGCGATGGCGGCCGCAGGCCAGGTTTGGGGCATGGAGGAACCTCTGCACGACTATCGGTGAGGGTTTTATTGTACGGCTGAGCTTAGTGGCCAATTGTTAGCAGGCGCAACCATTGCCTTGCGCGCAGCATCCCCTACACTGCGCGGCTCAAACCTTGTAAGGAAAAACCCGTGAGACTTGTCGATTTGGTGCGCATGCTGTCGCTGGCAGGCATTTGGGGCGCCAGCTTTCTGTTTATGCGGATCATCGCACCGGTACTTGGAACCATTCCTACAGCATTCTTTCGGGTCTCCATCGCGGCTACTGGCCTGGTAGTGATCCTGGCGCTGATGCGCGTGCGCTGGAATTTTGGCGGCAAACTCAAGGTGATTCTGATTCTGGGGGTTATCAACTCCGGGGTTCCGGCCACACTGTACTCGGTCGCGGCACAGGTACTGCCAGCTGGTTATTCGTCAATCTTTAACGCGACCACCCCGTTGATGGGGGTATTGATTGGCGGGCTGTTTTTCAGCGAAAAACTGACCCTGACCAAAATGGCCGGAGTGTTTCTCGGGCTGCTCGGAGTCGGAGTTCTGACCCGGGCCGGCCCAGTGGCTTTTAATCTGGACTTGCTGATGGGTGCCCTCGCCTGCCTGCTGGCTACAACCTTTTATGGCTTTGCCGGCTTTTTGGCCCGCCGCTGGCTGGATCAGCAAGGCGGTCTTGACCCACGCCTTTCGGCGCTGGGCAGCATGCTTGGCGCCACACTGTTCCTGTTGCCGCTGTTTGGCCTGAGCGTGATCAATCAACCACCCGTCAGTTGGGGCGGGATGAGTGTCTGGTTGTCGTTGCTGGGCTTGGGGCTGGTGTGTACAGCGTTTGCCTACATTCTGTACTTCCGCTTACTGACGAGCATTGGCCCGGTCAAATCCATGACCGTGACCTTTATGATCCCGCCATTCGGCGTGTTGTGGGGCGCGCTGTTTCTGGGCGAACCGCTATCAATGGCCCATCTGTATGGCGGGCTGCTGATTGCGCTGGCGTTGTGGCTGGTGCTTAAGCCCGGGGCGGCAGCCAAGGTCTGAACCTGTAGCCGCTGCCTGCGGCAGCGGCTACAAAAGCATATGCTTCAGGTGGTTTTACGGAACACAAACATCAGCCCGATGATAATCATCGCCATCCCGAGCAAACTCAACGCTGCGAGTTTGTTGCCAAATATCAGGTAGTCCATGATCGCGGTTACCGCAGGCACCAGGTAAAACAGGCTGGTGACGTTGACCAGATTGCCTCTGGCAATCATCCGGTACAGCAACAAGGTTGCCAATACCGAAACCACCAGCCCCATCCACAACACCGGCACGACAAAGCCCGCGCTGTGTTCAAAGTGAAAGGGCTGAAACGGCACAAATACCGCACACACCAGCAAACCGGCGAGGTATTGCAGGGGCAACGTGCCTAGCGGGTTCCGGGTGATGCGCTTTTGCATCAAGGTGCCTGCCGTCATGCTGGCCAGTGCCAACAGGGCATACAACATCCCGGCCCACGACAACCCCGCTAGGCCGATGCCCTGATACACCACCAGAACCAGCCCGGCGAGACCCAGCAGCAACCCCAGGGAGCGGCTAAAGGAATGCCTACGCTCCATGATCACAGCAGTGAGGATCGGTTGCACACCCATGACCGTAGCCATAACCCCGGGTGTCACTTTCAGATCCAGCGCCAGCAGATAAAAAATCTGATACGCCCCCAGTAACACCACGCCCGTAGCCAATGCATAACTGATCGCCCTTCTGCCACGGGGCAACTGAAACTTCATCAGCGGAATAATCAGCACCAGCGCCAACAGGGCAATGGCAAAACGAATCAACAAAAAGGCAAACGGCGACGCATGTGCCAGCCCCCACTTGGAGAAAATCGCACCGCTGCTCCACAGCAGTACGAACAGGCACGTAGACGCAGCCGCCAGCGCGGACTCTTTAGAAATCGAAAACATGGGTAACACCTGTCATCAGGCAAAAAAGCCAACTCAGCCGAGGCTGAAATTCAGTGTTTTTTTAGACGGGTACGGGCAGCCGAGCGATCTGCTCAGCCCGCAACAACACCCGGTGGCGATACGACGACGTACACCACAGTGCGGCTGACAGGAGGGGGATAGTGACTGATCTGCGCAGGCTGTTGATTTCCGCACGGATCGACGCCAGCAGTGACTGCTGAAACGGCGACGCTATGTGAGAAGGAAACCGGCATGGGCTGATCTTTTTGAAGAGAAGTATCGAGCGCCGACTATAACCAGCGCTCGACATTAATTGCAATGACTCATCTGATTAAAAACAGGCGAGAGTCGAGTAAAACAGCGGGCTACCTTTTCACTTGATCAGCCTTATGCCAAGACCCAGAAACCGGCTCAAGCACCAGCTTTTGAAATCACAAGCCAGGGCGGCGGCTTGCTCGATACTGGCTGACACGCCGACAACATTGCCCGACAGAGCCGTACAATTGAAGCCCATCGATTCACGAGCGCTTGAAGCACTAAATGGCTGGGGAGACGGCGTTCACTTCTCATGGGAGGAAATACCCATCTGGAAAGCCAAGGAGCCCTGGTCATTCGACCTATCCATCTGGTCCGGCTCAGAGCTGTGCGGTCTGTGCTTCGCCAATCCCAACCAGAGCCGTTTGCGCACCAAAATTCTCAGGCTTGAAGGTAAACCTGACAACTGGCATCCACTGAAGAACCGCATCGCCGCAATTGCGATGATTGCTGTCGAACAATACGCGCGAAAGGTCGGTAGCCAGTGGCTGGAAATTCAAGAGCCGGCTCAGGGAGCCATAAAGGTCTACCAGGAACTGGGGGTTCAATTCGATCCATTTGGACGACTTGTTGTCCGCCTGGAGAACGACTAACATCGACATCACTGTACAATAAACAATCAAAATGGTGGCAATATGTCTGTCACGATCACACCTCCCGCCTCCAACCAAGCCAAGCCTCGTAATCAGAGCGAGCCAGGCAAAGCGGCCGTGTCTGCCACTCAGCAGCGTTTTTTGAGCGTTGCACTCAACGGCAGTAAAGCTGAGGAACCTGCAGGTGTTTTAGCGGGTAGCTGACTGGAAAAATCCCAAAAAAAACCGCTCCCTATAGAGCGGTTTTTTTGTGCTTCTTGAAATCAGCCAAACAACCAGCGCCACAGCAGTACCAGCACGATAACCGCCAATATCGGCCGGGCGATGCGGTACAGCTTGGGATTGCGGCGTTTCCACTGTTTGACCACACCACTGAAGCGGTCGCTGAAGGTTTTACTCCAGGCGTATGCCTTGTTGATCCCGCCTACGCGTTCGTCATCGAGGTTCTGCGGAGCAGTGGCTTTACCCAGCTGCGCGCTGACCCAACGGTTGATCCGGGTCATCAGGGGGCTGGTGAGTGGCCGCTCGATGTCGCAAAACAGGATGACGCGGGTGATGTCGGTTTCGTTTTTGACCCAGTGCACGTAGGTCTCGTCGAACATCACGTCTTCACCGTCGCGCCACGCATATTCTTCGCCATCGACGAAGATACGGCAGGCATCGGAGTTGGGAGTCGACAGGCCCAGGTGATAGCGCAGCGATCCGGCGAACGGGTCACGATGCGGGTTGAGGTGGCTGCCGCCCGGCAACAAGGCAAACATTGCGCCTTTGACATTGGGGATGCTGTTGACCAGCTCAACGGTTTTTGGGCACAGCAACTCGGCCGATGGCAGCGCCTTGTCGTACCACTTGAGGTAAAAACGCTTCCAGCCTTTCTTGAAAAACGAGCCAAAACCGGCGTCGTTGTTCTTTTCTGCGGCGCGAATATAGCCCTCGTCGAACAAATGCATGGCTTCTTCGCGGATCGCTTGCCAGTTGTCCTTGAGTACATCCAGTTCGGGGAACTTGCTGCGGTCCAGGTACGGTTTGGACGGCACGCCGGAGAACAGGTACATCAAGGCGTTGTACGGCGCAAAGAACGCGGAGTGGTTGACGAACTGGCGCAACACCGGCAACCGTGCCTTGCCGCGAAAATGCACGTACAGGATGCTGCCGACAAACAGCAGTATGAGCCCTGCCTTGATGGCGAAGGATAAGGTCATGCAACAACTCCTCGAAAATACCGTGCGGCACCAATCGCCCGACGTGGCAGCCGGCCATGATAAACACTACAGGCATAGGACAAAACCCACAAAAACCAATATTCAGGGCAATGACCGACACCAAAGGCAATGATTATGCATTTTGAGGTGGAAAACAGTTTGATTTGGGTCAGGCAACGGCTGTAGCCGCTGCCGCAGGCTGCGATAAGGGCCAAAGGACCTTCATTGTAGATCCAAAGACCCGAGGCGCTACGCCCATCGCAGCCTGCAACATAGTGTTACGGGTGCAGTTCCTGCTCACTGAACATGTCGCTAAACAGGAAACTCGACAGGTAACGCTCACCCGAATCCGGGAGGATCACGACAATGGTTTTGCCTTGCATTTCCGGGGTTTCTGCCAAACGGGCGGCAGCGGCCATCGCTGCGCCGCTGGAGATTCCGCACAAGATGCCTTCTTCATGCATCAGTCGCAGGGCCATGGCTTTGGATTCGTCGTCGCTGACCAGTTCAACCTTGTCGAGAATCGACAAGTCGAGGTTTTTCGGTACAAAACCGGCACCAATGCCCTGGATCTTGTGTGGAGCAGGCTTGATTTCTTCACCAGCCAACGCCTGAGTGATCACCGGCGAGGTGATGGGCTCTACCGCAACCGACAGGATCGGCTTGCCCTGAGTGTGTTTGATATAGCGCGAAATCCCGGTAATCGTACCGCCAGTACCTACGCCAGACACCAGCACGTCAACCCCACCATCGGTGTCGTTCCAGATTTCCGGGCCGGTGGTTTTTTCGTGAATCGCCGGGTTGGCCGGGTTTTCAAACTGTTGCGGCATAAAGTAATTGACCGGGTCACTGGCCAGAATTTCAGCAGCCTTGTCGATCGCACCTTTCATACCCTTGGCCGGCTCGGTCAAGATCAGTTCGGCACCCAGAGCCTTAAGCACCTTGCGGCGTTCGATGCTCATCGATGAAGGCATGGTCAGCACTAATTTGTAACCGCGCGCTGCCGCGACAAACGCCAGGCCGATCCCCGTATTCCCCGACGTAGGTTCGATGATGGTCATGCCCGGCTTGAGTACACCGCGGCTCTCGGCATCCCAGATCATATTGGCGCCAATCCGGCATTTCACCGAATAGCCAGGGTTACGACCTTCGATCTTGGCCAGGATCGTCACGCCGCGCGGCGCGATGCTGTTGATCTGCACTAAAGGCGTGTTACCGATGGATTGGGCGTTATCTGCAAAAATGCGGCTCATGGCGGGGTCCTTATGCACCTTTTGGGAAGATCTCAAGGGTAGGCCTCACGCTTACATGCGTCCAGTCATGGCGTGACGCCTCATTCAGAGACTGAATGGCGCGTCTGCGTTCTCGTTATGCGGGCAGCGCGTTATAGTCGGACATACTTTTTAGTTGTCCCGCCCTGCCCCTTGCAGGCCCCGGGTTATGGTTTGAGGAATTGCAGATGAAGTTTGAAGGCACTCGCGCCTATGTGGCCACCGACGACCTGAAGCTGGCGGTCAACGCGGCGATCACTCTGGAACGCCCACTACTGGTCAAGGGCGAACCCGGTACAGGCAAGACCATGCTTGCCGAGCAGTTGGCCGAATCCTTTGGCTGCAAGCTGATCACCTGGCACATCAAGTCCACCACCAAGGCTCATCAGGGCCTGTACGAGTACGACGCGGTCAGCCGCCTGCGTGACTCGCAGTTGGGTGTCGACAAGGTGCACGATGTTCGCAACTACCTGAAAAAAGGCAAGCTTTGGGAAGCCTTCGAGGCCGAAGAGCGCGTCATCCTGCTGATTGACGAAATCGACAAGGCTGACATCGAGTTCCCTAACGATTTGCTGCAAGAACTCGACAAGATGGAGTTCTACGTTTACGAGACGGATGAAACGATCAAGGCCAAGGTCCGCCCAATCATCATCATTACCTCCAACAACGAAAAAGAGCTGCCGGACGCTTTCCTGCGCCGCTGTTTCTTCCACTACATCAACTTCCCGGATCGCACCACACTGCAGAAAATCGTCGACGTGCACTTCCCCGACATCAAGAAAGAGCTGGTCAGCGAAGCGCTTGACGTGTTTTTCGACGTGCGCAAGGTGCCAGGGCTGAAGAAAAAACCTTCGACCTCCGAGCTGGTCGACTGGCTCAAGCTGCTGATGGCCGACAACATTGGCGAAGCCGTGTTGCGCGAACGCGATCCGACCAAGGCCATTCCGCCACTGGCGGGCGCGCTGGTTAAAAACGAGCAGGACGTGCAATTGCTTGAGCGCCTGGCGTTTATGAGCCGTCGCCCCAATCGCTGATTTTTCAAGAAGGCGATAAGCATGCTGCTTAACCTGTTCAATGAAATGCGTGCGGCCAAGGTGCCAGTATCCGTGCGCGAGCTGCTGGACCTGATCAACGCCCTGAAACACCGCGTGACCTTCGCCGACATGGACGAGTTTTATTACCTGGCGCGCACGATCCTGGTGAAGGATGAACGTCATTTCGACAAGTTCGACCGGGCGTTTGGCGCCTATTTCAATGGCTTGCAAAACCTCAACGAACACCTTGAGGCCTTGATCCCCGAAGACTGGCTGCGCAAGGAGTTCGAGCGTTCGCTGAGCGACGAAGATCGTGCGCAACTCCAGTCCTTGGGCGGCCTGGACAAGCTGATCGAAGCGTTCAAGCAACGCCTTGAGGAGCAAAAGGAACGCCATGCCGGTGGCAACAAATGGATTGGCACGGGCGGTACCAGCCCGTTCGGCTCGGGTGGTTATCACCCCGAAGGGATTCGCGTGGGCGATGCCGGGGCGCGTCAGGGCAAGGCGGCCAAGGTCTGGGAGCAGCGCGAATACAAGAACCTCGACGATCAGGTCGAACTGGGCACGCGCAATATCAAAGTCGCGCTACGGCGCCTGCGCAAATTCGCCCGCCAGGGCGCGGCGGATGAACTGGATATCGACGGCACCATCGACCACACCGCCCGTGATGCCGGCCTGCTGAATATTCAGATGCGCCCCGAGCGTCGCAACAACATCAAACTGCTGTTGCTGTTCGACATCGGCGGCTCGATGGACTCCCACGTCAAGACGTGCGAAGAGCTGTTTTCGGCCTGCAAAACCGAGTTCAAACATCTGGAGTACTACTACTTTCACAACTTCATTTATGAATCGGTGTGGAAGAACAACCAACGCCGCCAGGTTGAGCGCATCTCGACCCAGGACCTGCTGAACAAGTACGGTGCCGACTACAAAGTGATTTTTATCGGCGACGCGGCGATGGGTCCGTATGAGATTACCCACGCGGGGGGCAGTGTCGAGCACTGGAACGAAGAGCCAGGCTACAAGTGGATGCAACGCTTTATGGAGAAGTACAAAAAACTTATCTGGATCAATCCATACCCCAAGGACACGTGGAACTACACGGCTTCCACCGGGATCGTGCGTGACCTGATCGAAGATCGCATGTACCCGCTGACCCTTGACGGGCTGGAAGAAGGGATGCGGTTTTTGGCGAAGTGATTTTTCATGAACCTTGTAGATACTCTGGAGCCGCTGCCGCAGGCTGCGATGGGCAGCGCAGCGGCTACAGAGATACTTCAAGCGTGGGAGCGAGCCTGTTCGCGAAGATCATTCGCGAGCAGGCTCGCTCCCACTGGGGCTTGACCTGGAACAGAGTATCTACAAAGTGATTCAGCCGAATCGCTGCATGAATCCCACCATCTGACGTTGCGCAGCTTCCTGGGTGGTGGGCCGCATGGACACGCCCTCCCCCGGCAAGCACTGGGCCAGACGCGCCAGAGCCAATGGCGTCAAGGCACCAAGCCGCGGATAGCCGCCAATGGTCTGACGGTCATTGAGCAGCACGATTGGCTGGCCATCGGGCGGCACTTGAATCGCCCCCAGCGGTATCCCTTCTGAAATCATCGGTGCGCCCTGATAGACCAGCGCTGGCCCCAACAAGCGAATCCCCATGCGGTCGGCCCGGGCGTCCAGAGTCCAGGAGCTGTTGAAAGCATCGAAGGTACTTTGCCCGCTGAAAGCTCCAATTTGCGCACCCAGCACCACATCCAGCGCAGGATTGGCACTGAACACCGGTTGCAGCCCACGGGGTAGTTCGCGCAGCGGCTGTGCATGCCCGGCAAAACTCAGTTCATCGCCTGCGACCAGCCCGCGACCGAAGCCATCCGGCCCACCGAGTTGCTCACGGGCTACCGTGGCGCAACTGCCCAAGACTTGAGGCGCATTGAAACCTGCGGGAGCCGCCAGATAAGCCCGGGCGCCGATCAGCGGCTGGGTAAATGTGAGAGTCTGGCCTTTTTTCAAGTCGAAACTGCGCCAGGGCTTCAGCGCCTGCCCGTCAACTGTGGCAGCAAGGTCGGCGCCCGCCAATGCCAGGCTGCAATCAGCCTGGGCAACAAGGCTCAAGCCACCGAGAGTGATTTCGATAACCGCCGCATCCGGCGAATTACCCAGCAGCCAATTGGCCCACGCCATCGACAGCCAATCCGCGGCACCGCCCTGGGTCACGCCCAAATGCCGCACGCCAAAACGTCCGGTGTCCTGCAACAGGCACAACGGCGTGCTGGCTCGAATCAATAATTGGCTCATGCCAGGGCCTCCTGAGGGGTATCGTCACCGCCTAAACGGATGAATTCAGCGTGGGATACAGGCGCGAATTGCACCGTATCGCCGGGCTGCATCAGGCTGTAGCCATCACGTTCACGGTCAAACAACGCGCTCGGGGTACGCCCGACCAGGTTCCAGCCGCCGGGGGACTGCGCCGGGTAGGCGGCGGTCTGACGCTCGGCAATCCCGACGCTGCCGCTGGCGACGCGCTTGCGCGGGGTGTTCAGGCGTGGGGCGGCCAGCGCCTCTTCGACCAGGCCCATAAAGGCAAAGCCCGGAGCAAAGCCCAGTGCAAACACCTGGTACTGATGCTCGCTGTGACGGCGAATGACCTCACTCACAGAGCAACCTGCGCGCTGGGCCAGCAAGGTGAGTTCCGGGCCCACGCTCAAGTCGTACCACACCGGCAGAACATGGCACTGGCCACGGTTTTGGGTTTCCGGGCGCAGGTCGGTCATGGCCTCGGCGATCAACTCCCGAGCCTGAGCTGGACTTAGCGCCAGTCCGTCGTAATGCACCATCAGGGTGGTGTAGGACGGCACCAGATCGATCAACTGCCCGGCGAAGCAGGCCCGCAATCGTTCGCAGGCGGCCAGCATCCACGGCATGTTGGCTTCGGCGATTTCATCGAACAAACGTAGCATCAAGCAGTCGATGGCCACCACTTCGATACGCAGCGTCATGCCTGAGCCTGCTGGCTCAAAGCCTCGCGAATACGCTGCACGGCGGCAACCGAGCTGGCGTTATCGCCATGCACACACAGGGTATTGGCATGCAGTAGCAAGGCGCTGCCATCACTGGCAACCAGAGCCTTGCCCGCAGCGATGGTCAGAGCCTGTTGCACGATGACATCCGCTTCGTGGTGCACGGCCCCCGGCAACTGACGCGAGACCAAATGCCCGGCGCTGTCGTAAGCGCGGTCAGCGAAAGCTTCAAACCACAGGGTGATACCGAACTCATCGCCAATCGCCTGGGCGGCGCTGTTGTCGCGGGTAGCCATCAGCATCAGCGGCAAGCTTGAATCATAAGCGGCCATGGCCTGAATCACTGCCCGCAGCTGTGCGGGGTTGGCCATCATGTCGTTGTACATTGCGCCGTGAGGTTTGACGTAACTGACCCGGGCACCCTGCGCCCGGCAAATGCCATCCAGCGCGCCGATCTGATAGTGCAACAAGTCCTGCACTTCTTGTGCTGAATAGGCCATGGAGCGGCGACCAAAGCCCGCCAGGTCCTGATACGCAGGATGGGCTCCGATTTGCACGTCGTGCGCCAAGGCCAGGGCCACGGTTTTGCGCATGATGCTCGGGTCGCCGGCGTGAAAGCCGCAGGCGATGTTGGCGCAATCGATAAACGGCATGACTTCGGCATCCAGGCCCATGGTCCAGCTGCCAAAACTCTCACCAATGTCGCAGTTCAATAACAGGCGGCTCACGATGATGCTCCTGTGGTCTTTTTATAGTTTAGGTGTGGAGCATTTTTCGACAGCCGCACGCCGTTCGTCCAACTAATAAAAGCCGGACTCGGGCATAAAAATAATTTGATTGCTTCTAACCACACGCACAAATTTTTGTGGGAGCCAGCCAGCTCGCGAAGGTCGTTAACAGTAGCGCGCGTTTACAAGCTTACCGTGCGCTCTTGAGATCTTCGCGAGCAGGCTCGCTCCCACGATCAGTAGCTGCGCTCGCGTCGGGCCAGACGTTCGCGTTGGCGTTTGCCACCGAGTACCACCCAGTCCACCAGCCTGAAGAACCCCTCGATCATAAAGGAGAACAACAAGGCCCCTGCCATAGCCCAGCCTATGGCGCTTGGCGACAGCAAGACCTGATAGGTGTAGGCGTTGAGGGTTTCCTGGCGGATGGCCGGGTCGGCCGCATACGCTACTTGCAGGGCGCGCATGTACCACGGGCCTTGCATGGCCTGGAACTGCTCGTCGAGCAGGCGCTGACGGTTGAGCAAGGTGCCGAGGCTGGTGGCATCGCTGCGGAAGACCGGGTCGTCGCTGGCCTGGTAATGTGCCACCAGCGCTTGCAGGTCACCTTTGAAAAACTGGTTGGCGGTGTTCTGGAAGCCCGTCAACCCGGTCTGGGCCTCGATCAGATGAGCTTCAACGCGATTGGCGTAATCATTGATAAACCCAGGCACTTGCACACCGAGGAGCAGCCCAAGGGTAAACAACACCAACCGCAGGTAGCTCAAGAACATACACGCCCATCCTTATTCGGTTGTGCCCTGGCTGACGCATTCACCGCGTCGCCACAGGCTCCATTGGCCCGGCTCGTAGCGGGTCCAGGTTTCGTTTTCGGTCAAAGGCTCGGTGGCGATCACGGTGACCACATCGTTAGGCGTGGTTTCGGCCTGAAAATCGACGATCACGTCGACATCTTTCAAGCGTGCCGGGCCAAACGGGGCGCGACGGGTAATTTGCGCCAGCTTGGTCGAGCAATAGCAAAACAACCAGTCACCGTCGCTGAGCAGGCAGTTGAACACGCCTTTGCTGCGAAACTCGGCGCAGGCCGCTACCAGCACCGGCAGAATGCTCTCAACGTCGACCGGCTCGGGGAAGGCTTCGCGCACCCGGTTGAGCAGATCACAGAACGCCGCTTCGCTGTCGGTATCGCCTATGGGACGGTAAAAGCTCGTGCTCGGGGAAAAGTCGGCCAACTGACCGTTATGCGCGAAACACCAGTTACGCCCCCACAGCTCACGGACAAACGGGTGAGTATTGGACAGGCACACCTTGCCCACGTTGGCCTGGCGGATATGGCCAATCACCACTTCACTTTTGATCGGGTAACGCTGTACCAGCAAAGCGACTTCGGAGTCGCAACTGGCAGCCGGGTCCTGGAACAGGCGCAGGCCACGGCCTTCGTAGAAGGCAATGCCCCAGCCATCACGATGCGGGCCGGTACGCCCACCGCGCTGCATAAGCCCGGTAAAGCTGAACACAATATCGGTCGGGACGTTGGCGCTCATGCCCAATAATTCACACACGCTCGCACTCTCGCATTCAGGCTCGACGAAATAGGATTACAGCCGCGGCTCGACCCGGGACGGGGCCGATGCACGCGATGCGCCTTGTGGCGCATAACGATCATTGCCGGCCGAGCCAAATGGCTGGTCGTCTTCAGGATCGTGTTGATGGGCTTGTGCTGCCGCGTCGGCTTGCGCCTTGCGCGCCTTGCTGGCGCGCTCGATTGGCCAGCGGATCAACACAAACACAGCGTATAGACACAGCGCAATAATGGCGTACATCAGCAGGTCAGAGACGGCACGCCAAGCGTTGTTGCCGACTTTAAACGCCAGATCCAGCGCGGTAATAGCCACCGCTGGCGCGAATTGCTCTTTGACCGGGTCAATAATGGTCGGACTGAACAGCAGTACGGCCATTAACACGCGCAATGGTTCGCGCAGCCAGCGCCACATGAAGCGGGTCAGGCGGCACCATACGAGCAGGCAGCCAAAAGCTGCAAAGGCGTAAAGGCCCCAGGCGATCAGATAGTCGTTCTCGGTCATGGTATCCATGGTCGGCAGGCAATGAGACGCTATGATAACGGCTTTTAGGCAGTGCGGCTGCAACGCCGTCAGCGCCACTTCTTTTCATGCAGGTTTCAGAGAACACTTAATGACCGAATCAGCCCACGCCAATAGCGCTCCTATCGCACATAAGGTTGAGGGCTCAGACCCCTACTCGTGGTTGCAAAATCGCGATAGCGATGAAGTTTTAGACTACTTGAAAGCCGAAAACAGCTATCAGGAGGCACAACTGGCCGACCAGGCCACCTTGCGTGAGACGCTGTTTCAAGAGATCAAGGGCCGAATTCGCGAAACCGACCTGTCACTGCCCTCCCCTTGGGGGCCGTATCTGTACTACACCCGCACCAATGCCGGCGATGAGTACGCTCGCCATTACCGCTGCCCGCGCCCGGCCGATGACAGTCAGCAGGTCGACGAAAACGCCGAACACTTGCTGCTGGACCCCAACGCCCTGGCCGATGGCGGGTTTATTTCCCTGGGCGCATTCAGCATCAGCCCTGATCACCAGCGGCTTGCCTACAGCCTGGACACCAGCGGTGAAGAGGTTTATCGCCTGTTTGTCAAAGAACTGAGCAGTGGCGCTGTTACCGAACTGCCATTTGAAGACTGCGATGGCAGCATGACGTGGGCCAATGACAGCCAGACGCTGTTTTTCGCCGAGCTTGACGACACCCATCGCCCACACAAGTTGTTGCGTCATACCTTGGGCGAGACGCACGCCCACGAGGTGTTTCATGAGCCGGACGGACGTTTCTTCCTGCATTGCTATCGTTCGAGTTCCGAGCACCAGCTGATTTTGCTGCTCAACAGCAAAACCACCAGCGAAAGCTGGGTGCTGGACGCCGATCAGCCGCAGCAAGCCTTTAGCTGCTTGGCACCACGGATTGAAGGGCACGATTACAGCGTCGATCACGGCCTGTACGAAGGCCAATGGGCCTGGTTTATCCGCACCAATCAGGACGGCATTAATTTTGCCCTCTATTACGCCCTCGGCGAGGTGCCGACGCGCAATGACTGGCAGCAACTGATCGCCCACAGCGATAGCGTGATGCTGGAAGGCATGACCCTGAACACCCAAGCCTTGTGCCTGAGCCTGCGTGAAGGCGGCCTGCCGATCATTGAAGTGCGTCCCAACGATCTGCCGTCGTATCGCGTGCAATTGCCGGACGCGGCCTACAGCCTGTATGTGCAAGACAGCCTGGAATTTGACAGCAAGCATATTCGCCTGCGTTACGAAGCACTGAATCGCCCGGCACAAGTTCGACAACTGACGCTCAGCACCGGCGCGCAAAACGTGCTCAAGGAAACCCCGGTACTGGGGCCATTCAATGCCGATGACTACGTCAGCCAGCGCTTGTGGGCTACCGCACCGGATGGCACTCAGGTGCCGATCAGCCTGGTGGTCAAACGCGACGTCCTGGGCCAGCCTGTGCCGCTCTACCTGTATGGCTACGGCGCCTACGGTGAAAGTCTCGACCCGTGGTTTTCCCATTCGCGCCTGAGCCTGCTCGATCGAGGCGTAGTCTTTGCCATCGCCCATGTGCGTGGTGGCGGTGAACTGGGCGAAGCCTGGTATCGCGCGGGAAAACAGGAACACAAACACAACACGTTCAGCGATTTTATCGCCTGTGCCGAACACCTGATCGAACAGGGCCTGACCCGTAGCGAACAATTGGTCATCAGTGGCGGCAGTGCTGGCGGGCTGCTGATTGGTGCGGTGCTCAATCAACGTCCTGGGCTGTTCAAGGCGGCGATTGCCGAAGTGCCGTTCGTGGATGTGCTCAACACCATGCTCGACCCGGACCTGCCGTTGACCGTCACCGAATACGACGAATGGGGCAACCCGCAAGAGCCAGAGGTGTATGAGCGGATCAAGGCCTACGCACCGTATGAAAACGTCACAGCGCAAGCGTATCCGGCGATGCTGGTAATTGCTGGCTACAACGACAGTCGCGTGCAGTATTGGGAAGCTGCCAAATGGGTGGCCAAACTGCGCGCCAGCAAAACCGACGACAACCTGCTGCTGCTCAAGACCGAGCTGGAAGCAGGCCATGGCGGCATGAGCGGGCGTTATCAGGGCTTGCGCGATGTGGCGCTGGAATATGCGTTTGTGTTCAAGGTGCTGGGTATTTAACGGTCACGTAGCAGCTGACGAGCTCCGCGAGGCTGCGTCCGACGATGCAATCGTCGTAAACCCGGTATCCGCGATGTCTCTGAAACACCAAGGCTGAGTGGTTTTACGACTGCTTCGCAGCCGAACGTAGCCTCGCTCTACTCGTCAACTGCTACAGGGGTTTTGCTCGCCTTCGCGCTGTTCGTCAGCGGCTACACACGCTCGCGTACAGTCAGTCCTGAGAGGTTTTACCTTTCGAGTCTTTCGGTTCAAGCCCCGGTAGCGCTTGATCCTTGGGCGGTTGCGGCAGATCAATCGGTGGCAGCGGGATCAGGCTGCCACTCCCGGCTACCGGTTTTGGCACAGCGCGCGGGGTGATTTGCGGGTACGGGGTTGGCGTGGCAGTGCCTGGCGAACCCGGTGCCGCAGTCACGGGCGCGCTCGGAACAGTGGTTAATTCCGTTGCCTGGGCTGCACTTATCAAGAGCGCGCTCCATACAATGGCCGTTAGAATAGTGCGTTTCATCAATCACTCCGTTGCCAGACCGGCTTGTCTGCCCTCAGGCTACTCGTAACCTGCGGTTTTTGCCCCCTTCAATGAGATTTCCATGAAACGTTTTGTTTTGCTCGACACCACTCCAATCCCCGAAAACGGCGGTGCCTTGTGCCTGTTCGAGTATGGCGAAGACTTCGTGATCAAGATTCAGGGCGGTGACGGCGGCCAGCTGATGAACACCCGCATGCATGGCTCCGAAGACGCACTGGCCGAAATCCCCTGCCGCAAGGTCGCCGGGCGTCCGCAGTCGCGGGTCCTGATTGGCGGTCTGGGCATGGGCTTCACCCTGGCCTCGGCGCTCAAGCATTTGGGCAAGACTGCCGAAGTGGTAGTCGCCGAACTGGTACCCGGCGTCGTTGAATGGAATCGCGGCCCGCTGGGCGAAAAATCGGGTAACCCGCTACAGGACCCACGCACCGTGATCCGCATGGAAGACGTAGCCAAGGTCCTGCAAGCCGAACCCAGTGGTTTTGATGCGATCATGCTCGACGTCGACAACGGCCCTGAAGGCCTGACCCAAAAAGCCAATAGCTGGTTGTACTCAGCGGGCGGTTTGAGCGCCTGCGCCAAGGCCCTGCGCCCAAAAGGCGTGCTGGCGGTCTGGTCTGCCAGCGCTGACAAACAGTTTTCGGACAAACTGCGCAAAGCCGGTTTCAAGGCTGAAGAAGTGCAGGTGTTTGCCCACGGCAACAAGGGCACCCGGCACACGATCTGGATTGCAGAAAAAATCAAAGGCTGATCAACAGCTAAACTTAGCGACATAACCGTCATTAGTCTTACAAGGTGAACCCATGAGTTCGGCGAACCCACCCTCCCACACCGCCAAGCTGGATCGCATCCTGGCCGATGCCCAGCGTGACCGCGAAATGGGCTACCGCGACAAAGCCCTGAAAATGTACCCCCACGTGTGCGGCCGCTGCGCCCGTGAGTTTGCTGGCAAGCGCCTGAGCGAGCTGACGGTGCACCACCGCGACCACAACCACGATAACAACCCGCAAGACGGTTCCAACTGGGAACTGCTGTGCTTGTACTGCCACGACAACGAGCACTCTCGTTACACCGATCAGCAGTACTTTTCGGAAAGCTCCACCAGCAGCCCGAAAATTGCCAAGGCCACCCACAACCCGTTCGCGGCGTTGGCCGGGCTGATGAAGAAAGACGAGTAGCACACCGCCACTCCCACCGCAGGCCTATGCTGTGCCAATGCCGTATACTCGCGTCTTTTTTCGCAAAGGCTCGGGCACGTGGCAAACAAACGGTACAGCTGCATTGGTTTGTATAACCCCAAATCACCGGAAAACGTCGGTTCGGTGATGCGTGCGGCTGGTTGCTATAACGTGGCGTCGGTGTTTTACACCGGTAAACGCTATGAGCGCGCTCGCGACTTCGTCACCGACACCAAGAAAATCCATCAGGATATTCCTCTGATCGGTATCGACGATCTGAAAAAAATCATTCCGCTGGGCTGTATCCCGGTCGCGGTTGAGATGGTCGAGGGCGCGCGCTCCTTGCCTGAGTACACCCACCCTGACCGGGCGATTTATATTTTCGGCCCGGAAGACGGCTCGCTCGGCAAGGACGTGCTCGACTGGTGCGAAGACGTGATTTACATCCCTACCACGGGCTGCATGAACCTGGCCGCAACGGTCAATGTGGTGCTTTACGACCGTTTGGCCAAGGGCAAAAACACCCGCTCCGGGCCCAAGTTCGGCTAAGTCAGACCTTGTCTTTATTCTGCTGGCTGGAGCTCCAGTCCACCAGCAGGCTATATGCGATGGCAAGCAAGGTTGGGCCGATAAACAGGCCGATGAAACCAAAGGCTATCAAACCGCCAAACACGCCAAGCAGGACGATTACCAGCGGCAGGTTGCCGCCCCTGCTGATCAGATATGGTTTAAGCACGTTATCGACACCGCTGATGATCAGCGTGCCCCAAACACCCAGGAAGATCGCCATCCCGTAATCGCCCTTCCAGGCCAGCCAAGCCGTGGCCGGAATCCAGATCAGCGGCGGTCCCATCGGGATCAGGCTGAGCAGGAACGTTGCCAGCCCCAGCACCAATGCACCGGGCACTCCAGCGATAAGAAAGCCGATCAGCGCCAGCAATGCCTGGGCAGCTGCGGTGCCGATCACACCGTTAACCACTCGCTGCACAGTGCCCGCTACCAGCTCCTGGTAGTAGTCGGCACGATCACCAATCAACCGCTCAAGCAGACCGTGTACAAAGCTCGCCAGCCGCGGGCCATCACGGTAAAAAAAGAACACAAAGACAATACTCAGCGTCAATTCAAGAATGCCGCCGCCGATCTGTGCACTGCGAGCCAGTAACCAGTTACCCACCTGCCCCAGGTAGGGCTTGACCGCCAGAAGCATCGCCGCGCCCTGTTCATCGATGGTGTTCCATATCCCCACCAGACGTTCGCCCACCAGCGGGATACCGGCAATCCAGGCCGGAGCATCTGGCAAGCCTTCGAGCTGCACATCCTTGACGAAGGTGGTGGCATCACGCACATGGTCTGCCAGGTTTAGCCCCAGCCACACCAGCGGCACGGCCACCAACAGCATCCAGCCCAGGGTCAGGATGCTCGCGGCCAGCGATTCGCGGCCCTTGAGCAAGCGTGTCAGCAGGCGCATCAGCGGCCAGCTGGCAAACGCCAGCACTGCGCCCCAGAACAAGGCTGACCAGAATGGCGCCATCACCCACAGGCTGGCACCGAACAACACCAGCAGCAGAATCTGCACCAGCAGGCGATCGTTATTGAGCATGTATGTTCCGCAGAAAATTCAGAATAAAAGAAGGACGACGACTACGCAGAGTGTAGCCGTCGTTTGAAAAAGTTTAGCGTAGCAACTCGATATGCAGGCCCTTGGCCTGACCATTACCCAGTTCCATTCGGGCAGCCCGTACCCCGTTATTGATCAACGCATCGCGCCAGGCGGAAGCCTGGGCACCGGTCAAACTGACCCTGGAAGTCGCATCAAGGTTCAATGCTCTTGAGATCAACGTCAGCCACTGTGCATCCGGCTCACCGCTGAGCTTGGGGAAGTCCAGTTCGCCGGTACTTTTCAACTGGCGCTGCAAGGTGGCCGAGGTCGGAAGCAACTCACCCAGATCGGCACTCGCCTGCAGTTGTTCGACGTGCAGATAGGCTTTGCGGTTGCCCCGATTGATGCCGTACAAGGCAATCAGTTGGTTCTGCTCGGGAGCCGCTCGACGCAGCAACAAGTAGGTCTGTTGCTCATCAGAACCGACCAGTTTGGAATTACCGAAAATCTCATTGGCCCAGATGCTGCTTTCGCCACAGTCACGAGCCTGGCACCAGAACAGCAATTCGGCACCCTGCTTTTGCAGTGCTTCACGGGCAGCGGTAAAGGCTTCGGTGGCCGAATGTTCGGCAGGCAACTCGTAGGTCACAGCCGTGGTCTGACCACGGGTATTGATCTGTCCCTCGAATCGCAGGCGGCCGCTGATCTTACGGATCGAGCCCATCGGGTAAATACGCTCGACGTCAGGTTTAACGGTGTAATCGACAATTTGCGCGTCCGCGAGGCGCGGCACATCGGGCAAATCGTGGCTACCGGGTACATCACTGGCCCACAGTAGCGGGCTAAAACAGCTCAGTCCCAACGCCCAGATATAACGATTGGGTATTTTCATCGGCGTACATCACCGAGTGCTAGCGTGTGGCTCAGCATCCTCACGATAGAGACCGGGTGGCCTTTCGAGGTCGCAGCGGTGTAGAGATCTATCATGGTTGTCTCCCATTTCAACCCGCCAAGCCTCGACAGTTGGTAGCCGCAAGTCAAGGAACGGCGAAGAACCGATTGAAACAGTCTGCAACAAGGATCGCCCCTGCCTCGTCATTCAGGTGCAAATGATGGCCACCTGGTAACCGTTCCAGTGTGAAGGGTAGTCGATCCAGCAGCTCGGGATGATTGGCCAGCATGCCCTGCTCTGCCACCACCAGCGTCGTAGGGCAACTCACCCGCCGAACGAAGGACATTGCCTGCTCGTCACTCAGGCGCAAGGGCGACGGTAATGTCAGCCGGCTGTCGCTACGCCAGCTGTAACCTCCTGGCACCGGCATCAGACCGCGCTGGGCCAGCAGTTCTGCCGCCTCACGACTGACGGCAACCAGACCTTTCATTCGCGCCTCAACGGCCCGGTCGAGGGTCGGATGCACTGACTTGCGTTTGTGCTCCAGGTCGAGTTGCGCCTGCAGGGCTTGCCCCATGCGCTCAGCCGTATCCCCTTCAGGGCCGCTGCGCAACACGATGCCATCAATCAGCGCCAGCCGGGTCACCCGCTCAGGGAACGATCCGGCAATGACTACCGACACAATCGCCCCCAGCGAGTGGCCCAACAGGGCAAACCGATCCCAACCCAGTTGCTCGGCCACACGCAGCACATCAAAGGCATAGTCCGCCAACGCATACCCGGCTCCGCGTGGCCGGTGATCCGAATAACCATGCCCGGCGAAATCCAGCGCCACGATGCGCAACTCCGACAGTTTTGGCGCCAGCCGGGCAAAGCTGTTGGCGTTGTCCAGCCAACCGTGCAGGGCAATTACGGGCAGCCCGTCTTCGGGACCAAAAATGTGTGCGGCCAGTTCGATATGCGGCAGGCTAAGACGAATTTCTTCAACCACAGGGCTCATGCAAGGTGCTCTTTAGAGGCCAGGATAACGAAGCTCCCAGCGGGCAAAAATCTGTTTCAGCAGGCTGGCGGTGTCCTGCGGCTGCTCCAGCGGGAACATGTGCCCGCCCGGCACACTCAGCGACTCTCCGTTGGGCATGCGGGCAACAGCCTTGGCATGATGGCTCATGACTACCCGGCTGTCGCGCCCGCGAACCACGGTCAACGGCACCTGCAACTGAAAGGCTCGACCGGGACTGGTATGCGGGACGCTGCGATAGATGTCGATCTCTGTTGCCGGGTCAAAGCTCAGCCGCAAGCGGTCATCCACAGGCCGCAACCCATGCTCCAGATAGGCTTCAAAGCAGTCGGGATCAAAGCTGCGAAACAGCGATTTGCCTGCAAAGTAAGCGCGCGCCGCTTCCCGGTCGGCAAACTCTTCACGCCGTCCCAGCGTGCGACCGGCCGGGGTCAGACGATCGATCAGGCCAAAGCGTTTGGCCGCACGAATCACCCACTGGTCGGTACGCGTCAGCACCGGTGAATCCAGCATGACTACGCCTCGGTACAGGTGCGGACAGCGGATAGCGGCATGCAGATGCAGCATCCCGCCCAACGAATGGCCCACCCCCAGCACGGGTTCGTCTTGCTGTTGCAGATGGAAGATCAGTTCATCAACAAGGTTGTGCCAGTTGTTGTCCACCGGATAACGCGGGTCATGCCCGTGCTGTGGCAGATGAGCCACGCGGTAATCCGGCGCAAGGGCACGGAACAGCTTTGCGTACGTGGCCGAAGGGAAGCCATTGGCATGGGCGAAAAAAATCTGCCGAGACATACAAGGCGTCCAGATGTAGGAGGTATGCCGTATTGTCTGCAGGAAGATTCTTCATATCAATGACCGTATGCGCCATGAGTGACGACACTACGGCCATTATCTGGCCGTTTGATCACCGAGCTGGTGGTGTTTCACCCAAAGGAACGACGGCGATGGTCAGCCGGGAAATACAGTTGTTTTTGCCGCTGTCATCGCTCAGGCGGATATCCCAGACATGGGTCGTGCGGCCTATGTGCACCGGGCGGGCCACTGCGCTCACCCGGCCGCTACGCACGCCACGCAAGTGGTTGGCGTTGACCTCGAGGCCAACACAATAGAATTTGGTGGTGTCGACACACAGAAAGCTGGCCATCGAACCCAAGGTTTCGGCCAGGACCACCGAGGCGCCACCATGTAACAGGCCAAAGGGTTGATGAGTGCGATGATCGACCACCATGCTCGCGGTGATTGAGTTGTCATCGAAGGCATCGAAGGTGATGTCCAGCACGTCGCAAATCGTGTTGTTGCGCATTGAATTCAAGTACGCCAGATCTGGCGGGGTGGTCCACAAGCTCATGTGGTCATTCCTAGGTCAGTGAATGTGGGTGGCGGAACCATTGGCCTTCAACGCAACGTCAAAATGCCATGGGTCCGCCACCAACTATCTTTCACTACGACCAACATGCGCAACCGCAGGACTGATCAAGGGTGATACGCACTGAGCAAGGTCATGCTGCCCGCCAGCGGCCACTCACCTTCAAGCTCCACCAGGCTGGCCGTCTGCATGGGCTGGGGCTGGCGCAAATGGCCGTGCAGCAACAAGCTGATCAACTCGCCCACAAACGGCTGATGGCTGACCAACAATACATTGCCGCTGTCCGCAAGTTTGCTGACCGCGTCCCTGGGCTCGCTCTCGGGTGTCAGCCACGGCACGGTAATGAGCTCGGAAGTGAAACCCAAGGCCTTGCGTACCAGCTCGGCGGTCTGCTGAGCCCGCACATAAGGGCTGACCAAAATGCAGTCCAGCGGCTGGCCGATCAATCGGGCGGCGCTATGCAGTACTTGCTCCCGACCATGGGCCGTGAGTTCGCGCTCGGCATCTCGCCGGGCGTGGGGCTGGGCTTCGCCATGACGCAAAATCCAGACTTTCATGGCTTGGTCTCTTCGCCCTTGGCGGCTTGCCCGTAAGGCGCTTCACCTTCAGGGGCACGCGGAGCTGGCCAGTCTGCAAACGGCCAGGGTTTTTGCTCGGTGTGAAAGCTGCCGAAACGGCCGATCTGCGCCAAATAAAGGCTCAGGCTGTCGCCAAAGTTCATCAGGCAACCGTTGGGCGCGCCATACACCAAGCGGTAAATCAGTTGCACCAGCACCAGCCCGCCGAGGACCAGTTGTGCTACCTGCCAGACCAGCAAGAAAACCAGCATCCACAGCACGCGCAAAATGATGGACTCGTACTTGGGCGCGTTTTTAGTGTCGTTCATCTACTGCTCCTGTCGTGCTCAGTTAAAACCGCTGGTGGAAATAAAGTCGACATCGGTCTTCGGTTCGCCGCGCATCAACTGCCCGATCACCTGGTCCAGGGTATAACCCTCGAACAAAATAGCGTGCAGGCCAGCAACCAGCGGCATGTATACGTTCAGCTCCTGTGCCTTGGCCTTGAGCACCTTGAGGGTGTTCACGCCTTCGGCCACTTCCCCCAGCCGAGCAACCGCGTCTTCGAGGCTCAGCCCCTGCCCCAAGGCAAAGCCGACCTGATAGTTACGGCTTTTGGGGGATGAGCAAGTGACAATCAAATCACCTACACCAGCCAGACCGAGAAAAGTCATGGGGTTGGCGCCCTGGCTCACGGCAAATCGGGTCATTTCTGCCAATGCACGGGTAATCAACATGCTCTTGGTATTTTCACCCATGCCCAACGCCACCGCCATGCCGGCGATGATCGCGTAAACGTTTTTCAACGCCCCGCCCAACTCCACCCCAAACCGGTCGGCACTGGCATAGACCCGGAAGGTACGCCCGTGCAGTGCGGCCTGAACGCGACTACAAAGGTCTTCGTCGGCACTGGCGACTACGGTGGCGGTCAGGGCATGCTCGGCAACCTCCCGCGCCAGGTTAGGCCCGGACAGCACGCCAATGCGCGCTTGAGGGGCAATTTCTTCAAGGATTTCGCTCATCAGTTTGAAACTGTGAGCCTCAATTCCTTTGGTCAGGCTGACCAGCATTTTGCCGCTCAAACGCTCGGCATGTGCCGCCAGCACACTGCGCAAGGCGCTGGACGGCAAGGCTACAAAACATAGCTCACAGGCTTCGAGTGCTGCCTGCAGGTCGGTTACCGGCTCGACCCCGGGATGAATCTTGATGCCTTTAAGGTAACGTGGGTTTTCTCGATTGAGGCGAATCGCCTCGGCTTGCTCGGGGTCGCGCATCCACTGATGTACACGATGACCGTTCTCTGCCAGCAAGTTGGCCACGGCGGTGCCAAAGCTTCCGCCTCCCAAGACCGCAATAGCGCGCTGTTCAGTCATATGCAATCCCGTAATCCATCTAGCAGTGGCAATGGCGGCATTATACGGAGCACATCACCCGCGACCAGCCCCATGGCATATGGATGGCTTTGACTGAAAAAGTACCGCACCTCGGTTAACATGGTGTTCTGGTTCTCACCTTCAAGAGGCAGCACTGCTGTACTTCAAAATGAACGACTGCAAGTCAAGGATGACAATCAACATAGGCCATGTGTTTGCTGGCTGGCGACTCTCTGAAGGAGCCCCACTCCCATGATGGCTCGCACTCGGTGGGACATCCACACCCGCACTCAGATGATGAGCCTAGGCCCGGCGTTGTTATTGACCTTGTTGTTGATCAGTTTTTTTACCTTTGTAAGAATCCAGGACTTGCGCCAGGAGCTCAAGCACACGGGTCAGTTGATCGCCAACCAACTGGCACCCGCCACCGAGTACGGGGTCATCACCGGGAACACTCATGTTCTGGAAACCCTGATAAACGCCTCTCTGAACATTCCGCACGTACAGTTTGTGCAAGTACAGAACCGTACCAACGACGTGCTGGCCCACGCAGAGCACCCAACATCCAGCGCAGAACAAGGGTCGCAGGTTGAAGTGTTCCAGGCTTCCGTAAGGCTGCAAAAGAACCCCTCGGGGAGTTTTTCTCTGGTGAGCAATGACCAGCTGCCAGCACCCGCAGAAGACTATCTGGGACGGGTACTGGTTGGCATGTCCGGGGAGGCGTTCAGTTCCCGCCAGCAAGAAATCCTGCTCAAGGCCGTGATTCTTGCCTTGTTTGCACTGGGGTTCACTTACCTCCTGGCCAGACGCCTGGCATCAAACTTGTCCAAGCCCATCAGTGATATGAGCAACGCGGTCAAGGCGATCCAGCAAGGCGACTACAAGCGTCCCTTGCCGGTCGTCGACGATGGCGAGCTGGGCAGCCTGGCCCAACACATCAACAACCTGGCCGAGGGCCTTGAACAGGCCAGCCGCGAGCAGCAGACAGCCATTGCGCAGCTGATTCAGACCCGCGAAGAGGCCGAGCGGGCCAACCGCGCCAAAACCGATTTTCTGGCAATGATGAGCCACGAGCTGCGCACGCCAATGAATGGCGTATTAGGGATGCTGCAACTGCTGGAAACCACAGAGATGACCGACGAGCAGGCTGAATATGCCGCCCTCGCGTCGGAGTCCACCGAACATTTGCTCAAGGTCATCAACGATATCCTCGACTTCTCGCGAATCGAACGTTCGGCGCTTGAGCTGGAGCACATCCCCTTCAGCCTTGCAGAGTTGGTCAGCAACTGCGCTCAGGCGTTCCAGCACAGCGCCGGGCAACGCGGGTTGCGTTTGCAACTGACTATCCCCGAGGGCTTGCAAGACTTGCACGTCCTGGGCGACCCGACCCGAATCCGGCAAATTCTGGTCAACCTGATCGGCAACGCCTTGAAGTTCACCGAACATGGCCAGGTGAGTATCGAACCGCTTTGGCAACAGCTGGATCACGAGTTGATCTGGTTTACCTGCGCCGTGCGCGACAGTGGTATCGGCATCAGCAGCGAAAAGCTGGACTCCATGTTTACAGCCTTCCAGCAGGCTGACAGTTCGATTTCGCGGCGTTATGGCGGTACAGGGCTGGGACTGCCCATCGCCCGTACGCTGGCTGAGCGCATGGGCGGCTCACTGCACGCCGCGAGCGAAGAAACACAAGGCTCGGTGTTCACCCTGGAAATCCCGTTGGAGCTGCATCAACCCATAGCACTCAGCCCACGGCCTGTACCAGAAGCTGAAGCAACATGTACGCCTGGGCGTAAAGTCCTGCTGGTGGAAGATAATCTGGTCAATCAGACCGTGATTGAAGCCATGTTGAGCAGCCTAGGGTATGAGGTGAGTATGGTCAGCGATGGCGCACAAGCCATTCATTTCGCCAACACCGAGCGCTTCGCCGCGATCCTGATGGATTGTCGGTTGCCGATCATCAACGGCTACGAGGCCACTCGGCAAATTCGCCAACTGCCCGGCTGCGCGACCCTGCCCATCATCGCCTTGACCGCCAACGCCTTGCAGGGTGATCGGGAAACCTGCCTGCAGGCTGGAATGAACGATTACCTGGCCAAGCCGTTCAAACGAGCTGATCTGGAACAAATTCTGCAGCGCTGGGTCCAGTAACTTATGGCTAATAAGCCACCTGCGACTGGCGTTAAACACAAAAGTGCGGCAGTCTTAGACACCCGAATGGGCCACTGAACCGGCCCGATTTAAATTTTCAGTGCACAAGTGTACATTCTTGCCCTTTGCGCTGTGACTTTCACTACAACGCAATAGTCTATGTGTAGGCTGGCGAACTGGGACGTGTACGTTTCGGTTGGTCGGGAAGATTTGCCCCACCCTGCCGCATGGGATTATTGAGGAGCTCGCATGACCAAACAAAACGCCTTTACTCGGGAAGATTTGCTGCGCTGTAGCCGCGGCGAGCTGTTCGGCCCGGGTAACGCGCAACTGCCCGCCCCTAACATGCTGATGGTGGATCGCATCACCCATATCAGTGAAGAGGGTGGCAAGTACGGCAAAGGTGAATTGGTCGCCGAGCTGGATATCACCCCGGACCTGTGGTTTTTCGCCTGCCATTTCGAAGGCGATCCGGTGATGCCAGGCTGCCTGGGCCTCGACGCCATGTGGCAGTTGGTAGGTTTCTATCTCGGCTGGCAAGGTCTGCCGGGCCGCGGTCGTGCCTTGGGCTCGGGCGAAGTGAAGTTCTTTGGCCAGGTCTTGCCGACCGCCAAGAAAGTCACCTACAACATTCAAATCAAGCGCGTCCTCAAAGGCAAACTGAACCTGGCCATTGCCGATGGTTCGGTGACTGTCGACGGTCGCGAGATTTATACAGCCGAAGGCCTTCGGGTCGGCGTATTTACTTCCACTGACAACTTTTAAGGGTTATCCGCATGCGCCGCGTCGTTATCACTGGTCTGGGCATCGTTTCGTGCCTGGGCAATGACAAAGAGACCGTCTCCGCTAACCTGCGTGCAAGTCGCCCTGGCATCCGATTCAACCCGGAATATGCCGAAATGGGTCTGCGTAGCCAGGTTTCCGGCTCCATTGACCTGCCTCTCGAAGAGCTGATCGATCGCAAGATCTATCGCTTCGTCGGCCACGCAGCGGCTTATGCCTACTTGGCCATGAAAGACGCCATCACTGATTCGGGCCTGACCGAGGAGCAAGTCTCCAACCCGCGTACCGGCCTGATCGCCGGTTCCGGCGGCGCGTCGACCCTGAACCAGATGGAAGCGCTGGACATCCTGCGCGAAAAAGGCGTCAAGCGTGTTGGTCCGTATCGCGTTACGCGGACCATGGGCAGCACCGTTTCTGCCTGCCTGGCCACTCCCTTCAAAATCAAGGGCGTGAACTACTCGATCTCCTCAGCCTGCGCTACCAGTGCACATTGCATCGGTACTGCGGTTGAGCAGATCCAGCTGGGTAAGCAGGACATCGTGTTTGCTGGCGGCGGCGAAGAAGAACACTGGAGCCAGTCGTTCCTGTTCGACGCCATGGGCGCGCTGTCCACTCAATACAACGACACGCCTGAAAAAGCGTCCCGTGCCTACGACAAAAACCGTGATGGCTTCGTCATCGCCGGTGGTGGTGGCATGGTCGTGGTTGAAGAGCTGGAACACGCTCTGGCTCGTGGCGCCAAAATCTACGCCGAAATCGTCGGCTACGGCGCGACGTCCGACGGCTACGACATGGTTGCTCCAAGCGGCGAAGGCGCCATCCGCTGCATGCAGATGGCAATGTCTACCGTTGACGGCCCGATCGACTACCTCAACACCCACGGCACCTCTACTCCGGTAGGCGACGCCAAGGAAATGGAAGGTGTTCGTGCGGTGTTCGGTGACAAGGCGCCAGCCATCAGCTCGACCAAGAGCCTGTCGGGTCACTCCCTGGGCGCCGCAGGCGTTCACGAAGCGATCTACTGCTTGCTGATGATGGAAGGCAACTTCATCGCCGGTTCTGCCAACATCGAGGAGCTGGACCCGGCTGTCGCTGACATGCCGATCCTGACCAAGACTCGCGAAGACGTCACGCTGAACAACGTGATGAGCAACAGCTTCGGCTTCGGTGGCACTAACGCCACTCTGGTTCTGAAGCGCTGGGTTGGCAAATAAGCCCACCCCTCGCGAAGTAAAAATGCCCCGGCTGGCCTAACCAGTCCGGGGCATTTTTTTGTCTAATGGAACGCATGCCGCTCGGGATGCTCTATAAAGATCAGGACCTTTATCACTGCCACTCCGAGGTTTGCCATGACTGTTACTGTTAATACCGAGTCCCACGAGGGTTTTCGTCACAGCATTAAAATCGACGATCACGAAGTGTTTACCGATTTGCCCAAATCAATGGGCGGCGAAAGCTCTGCACCCTCCCCCCATGATTACTTCGATGCCGCCCTCGGTGCCTGCAAGGCGCTGACGCTCAAGCTCTACGCACAAAAGAAAGACATCCCGCTGACCGGGGTCACAGTTGAAGTCAAACACGACGCCAGCGAAGAACAGAAAGGCAAATACGCCCTGCACGTCAAACTGACACTCAAGGGCGTGCTCACCGATGCCCAGCGCGATGAACTGCACAACGTGGCCGACAAGTGCCCGGTGCATAAATTGATGACCACCGCCGAGATCACCATCGAAACCCACCTGTCTGAAGGCGCTTTCAGCCAGTAGCGCCCCGGCAGGACCGAGCAGCGTTGGGTTATGCTCAACGCTTCTCCATCTCCAGGATCCTCCCATGCAGACACTGACCGTGATTCGGCCGCGCGCCGAGGATGTCGAAGGCCAACCGATCCTGCGCCCACTGCCTTCAGCCAAATGCCGCAGCGTCGGGCCTTTTGTGTTTTTCGATCACATGCTGCCTACCCACTACCCGCCCGGTCACGGGATGAATATCCGACAGCATCCGCACATTGGCCTGTCCACTTTGACTTATCTGTTTGAAGGCCAACTGCAACACAAGGACAGCCTGGGCTCCGACCAACAGGTTGGCCCTGGCGAAGTCAGCTGGATGACAGCTGGTGCGGCCATTGCCCACATCGAACGCACGCCTTCCTCCCTGCTGGCCCAGGGCTCAAGCATGCACGGGCTGCAGGTGTGGCTGGCGTCCCCGAAAGAACACGAGAAAGGCCCAGGACACTACAGCCATCATCATCCCGACAGTTTGCCGGTCAGCGAAAGTCTGGGGGTGAGGATTCGTCTGATTGCAGGCACAGGCTTTTGCCTGACATCTACGGTGCCAGTGCTTTCACCGACCCTGTATGCCGAAATACACATGCAAACGGCCACCACCCTGCTTATCCCGGCGGAACACCCGGAGCGCGCGCTGTATGTGCTGGAAGGTGAAGTACAACTGGACGGCCAGACACTTGAGGCACGCACCCTGGTCTTGCTGCCGGAGGGCGAAGACATGACGCTGTACGCACAGGGTGACTGCCATCTGATGCTGATCGGCGGCGCGCCACTGGATGGACCGCGCCGCATGAACTGGAACTTCGTTGCCAGTGATCCGGCGCTGATCGAGCAGGCAAGAACCCGCTGGGCTGCAGGAGATTGGCCGACCGTCCCCGGAGAAACCGGGCGTATCGAACTGCCCTGAAGCCCGGCGCGTCGAGCGCTTACAAGACCATAGCCGCGACCCAACCAAAGGCCAGTAATGGCAAGTTGTAATGCAGGAACGTGGGCACCACGGTGTCCCAGATATGATGATGTTGACCGTCAATATTCAGGCCGGAGGTCGGACCCAACGTGGAGTCCGACGCCGGAGAACCCGCATCACCCAAGGCTCCCGCAGTACCTACGATGCAAACGATGGCCATCGGGCTGAAACCCAGCTGCACGCACAGCGGTACAAAAATAGCCGCCAGAATCGGCACCGTCGAAAACGACGAGCCGATGCCCATGGTCACCAGCAAACCCACCAGCAACATCAGCAGCGCACCCACGCCTTTGCTGTGGTTAATCCAGCCAGCAGATGCCTCAACCAGCGATTTAACCTCGCCCGTGGCCTTCAGAACTTCGGCAAAACCCGAGGCTGCGATCATGATGAAACCAATCATGGCCATCATTTTCATACCTTCGGTAAACAGATCGTCAGTCTCGCGCCAACGCACAATCCCCGAGGCCGAGAAAATCAGGAAACCCGACAACGCACCAATGATCATGGACCCCAGCCACAGCTGAATAATAAACGCCGCAGCAATGGCCACACCGGCCACCAGCAATGTGCGGGGGTTATAGCTGACGGCTACCTGCTCAACCTGTTCGATTTTGGCCAGATCATATTCGCGTTTTTTGCGGTAGCTGATAAAAACCGCCACCAGCAAGCCAAACAACATACCCAGGGCCGGGATTGCCATCGCGTGTGTGACATTGACCTGGCTGATATCCACGCCACTTTTACTGACGTTGGCGAGCAGGATCTGATTGAGGAAGATATTGCCAAAGCCCACTGGCAAGAACATGTACGGCGTGATCAAACCAAAGGTCATGACACAGGCGATCAAGCGTCGGTCAATTTTCAGCTTGGTCAGTACATACAACAGAGGCGGAACCAATAAAGGAATAAAGGCGATGTGAATCGGCACGATGTTCTGCGAAGCAATAGCCACAACCAGCAACAAACCGATCAATAACCATTTGACGCTATTACCCCCGACAGCATGTTGCCTGTTGACCATCATCAACGCTTTGTCCGCCAAGGCATGGGCCATGCCCGACTTGGCGATGGCCACTGCAAAAGCGCCCAACATGGCGTAGGACAACGCAACCTGCGCGCCACCACCCAGGCCACCGTTAAAAGCGTTGAGCGTTGCTTCGATACCCAGACCACCCACGAGACCGCCAACGACGGCACCCACAATCAGTGCGATTACCACATGCACACGGGACAGACTGAGCACCAGCATGATGCCGACCGCGGCAATTACTGCATTCATTATTACAACCTCATAGCGCGCACCACGATAAAACACCGTAAAGCGGAAAATTTCGGGCAACAGACGACTGTTCCAATCGCCGGATCTGGAAGGGTTGACCTATTTGGGGGCGCACACTTTGCAGCACCTCCAGCCCCTTGTCAAAGCGCGTGCCAACAGGCTCCCACCAATCCACCTCCGCAGGCCTTAACCCTAGTATTTAAAGGGCTAAATCAGCTTTATAAACACCGATTGGATGACTAATAACTCTGGCTTTCGGGTAAAGAAAAAACCCGCACGGCCGCTAACAATGAAAGCCCCTTTTTAGGATGTATCCATGTCGCTTAGACAGCTTTCCATCCAATGGAAAATCACCCTCCTCGCCGGACTCTGCCTGCTGGGCGTTGTCACCTTGCTGGTGGGGCTTTCTCTCTATCGCATGGATCACACCGCCGACCTGGTAGAGGCTTCAAGTTCGCAGATGCTTAATGATTCTGCCCAAGCTCGCATTGAGGCCCAGGGTGAAGCCCAGGCACTGGCTATCAGTCGCCAGTTTATGGACGCCTATCAGTACGGCAACGGCTTCGCCCGACAAGTCCTGTTTTTACGTGAGCAATCCGAGAAACGCTTTCTGGATGCCTTCGACCTGCGTGAAGACCTGACCCGCCAGGTAAAAGCCGCGCTGCAAGCCAATCCGGACCTGCTGGGGCTGTCGCTGGTGTTTGAAGCCAACGCGCTGGATGGCAAGGACGCACTGTTCGACCATCAAAAAGAGCTGGGCAGCAATGACAAGGGGCGCTTTGCCCTGTACTGGTCGCAACCGACACCGGGCAAACTGACCTCGATGGCACTGCCTGAGAAGGACATGGCCGACACCAGCACCGGGCCCAGCGGCCAAGCCAATAACACATGGTTTACCTGCCCACGTACGACGCGTAAACCGTGCATCATCGAACCGTATTTTTATGAGATCGACGGGCAAAACGTATTGCTGACCAGCATCGTGTTCCCACTGATTGTTGACGGCAAAGTCATCGCGTCACTGTCGGTCGATATCAACCTCAACAGCTTGCAAGCCATCAGCCTGCAAGCCAGTCAGAAGCTGTACAAAGGGGAAACCCGTGTGGGCATCATCAGTTCGGCAGGGATACTGGCCGGGTTCAGTGCTGATGCCAGCAAGCTTTCCCAGCGCCTTGACCAGGTAGACCTCAACGATGGCGCTCAACTGACTCGGATGATGGCCGGGAGTGATCAGGCACAAAGCATTCGCAGCCAGCAGCGCTTGAAAGTCCTGACCCCCTTCCTGCCGATCCCCGGCAGCAAGCCTTGGGCCGTATTACTCGACGTACCGGAAAAAATATTGCTTGGACCGGCCCAAGCGCTGCAAGTCGAACTGGATGAAGGCAATAAAGCCGGGGCCCTGGTCGAGTTGGCCTGGGGTTCACTCGCTGCAATCATCGGACTGATGCTCGTGTGGCTGATGGCCCGTAGCGTTACACGTCCAATCCTCAGCGTGGCCAACATGCTCGAAGATATTGCCAGCGGTGAAGGCGATCTGACTCGTCGCCTGGCTTACGATAAAAAAGACGAACTGGGCGAACTGGCCAGTTGGTTCAACCGTTTTCTCGACAAACTGCAACCAACCATCGCCGAGGTTAAACGCTCGGTTCAGGATGCCCGCAGTACGGCCGATCAGTCGGCTGCCATTGCCACCCAGACCAGTGCCGGCATGGAACAGCAATACCGTCAGGTCGATCAGGCGGCCACCGCCTCCCACGAGATGAGCGCAACGGCACAGGACGTGGCACGCAGTGCTGCGCAGGCTGCCCAGGCCGCTCGTGATGCCGATCAGGCGACACGCCAAGGCCTCACCATCATCGACCGCACCACCACCAGCATCGACCATCTGGCTGCCGACATGAGCGTGGCCATGGCACAAGTCGAAGGGCTGGCGGCCAATAGTGAAAAAATAGGCTCGGTGCTGGAAGTTATTCGTGCGATTGCCGAACAGACCAACCTGCTCGCCCTGAATGCTGCAATCGAAGCAGCGCGGGCAGGCGAAGCCGGGCGCGGTTTTGCCGTGGTGGCTGACGAAGTACGCAATCTGGCACGCCGGACCCAGGAATCGGTTGAGGAAACCCGGCTGGTCATCGAGCAACTGCAGGCAGGCACCCAGGAAGTGGTGAGCTCCATGGGCAATAGCCATCGCCAAGCCCAGGGCAGTGTCGAGCAAGTGGGACAAGCGGTGACGGCCTTGCAGCAAATCGGTGATGCCGTGACCGTGATCACCGACATGAACTTGCAGATTGCCAGTGCAGCAGAAGAGCAAAGTGCCGTAGCGGAAGAAATCAACACCAACATAGCCACTATTCGCGATGTAACCGAGTCATTGTCTGAACAGGCCAATGAGTCTGCGCGGGTCAGCCAATCACTCAACGCACTGGCCAACCAGCAGCAAGGGTTGATGGACCAATTTCGCGTGTGATCTGCTGGGCGATGACGGCTTTAAGCCGTCGTCGCCTTTGGCGTACGCCCCGGGAGTTTGATTCTTACCAGCAGCCCGCCCAACGTACCCGTATCAAGCTGCATCTCCCCACCCCAGGCATCAACAATGTCTCGCACAATCCCCAGCCCCAGGCCATGACCACTGGTTTGCTCGTCCAGACGCGTGCCTCGGCTGAACACCTGATCACGCTCGGTCGCCGGAATACCCGGACCATCATCCTGCACCTCGATCAAAAACCCGCTTGGCATTTGACTAACGCTTAGCTCTACCTGGGAGTCGGCCCATTTGCAGGCGTTATCCAATAGATTGCCGAGCAGCTCGAGCATGTCCTCCCGGTCCCAGGGTAAATGGATGCCCGGCGAAGCCTTGAGTATCAACTCCAGATGATCGCCGTGAATCATGCCCAAAGTCGACAGAAGCCCAGGCAGTTCTGCATCGGCATCAAATTGAGCACCCGGCAACGCATCACCTGCAAGGCGTGCACGATTGAGTTCACGACTCATACGCTGCTGTATCTGCTCCAACTGCTCACGCAGTGTTTTTTGGATCTGAGGATAAGCTGCAAGCCGCGGATCATTGGCCAGGCTGACTAAGACCGCCAACGGTGTTTTTAATGCATGGCCCAGATTGCCCAGTGCATTACGCGAGCGCTTGAGATTGTCTTCGGTATGAGCCAGCAAATGGTTTACCTGCGTGACCAACGGCTCAAGCTCAAGGGGCACCTGTGCATCAAGTTGCGAGCGCTGGCCTGACTGCAATTGAGCAATCTGTTTACGTGCAGTCTCCAATGGCCGCAGAGCACGGCGCACAGTAATTCGTTGCAGCAGCAATACAATGATCAGGGCCAGGACACCAATGCCCAGACCGATCCGCTGAACTTGCTTGAAGCTATCCCGGATCGGTGTGTAGTCCTGAGCCACGCTGATGGAGACCACCTGACCAAGACGCCGATAGTCACTGCGCAAGACCAGCAGCATCTGCCCTTCAGGGCCAGGTTGTAGCACGCTGTCCAATCCAGGCTGGCTGAGTCGCGGCAATTGAGCGTCCCACAGCGAGCGTGAGCGCCAGTGAGTATCACCAAATTCGATGCTGAAATAGTGCCCGGAGAAGGGACGTTGATACGCTGGCGATACTCGCCGCTCATCCAACTGCAATCCCTGGGGACCGCGGCTCAATGCCATCAGCAAATTTTCGCTGTCATTCTTCAGGCCAGATTCCAGGTAGCTCTGCAGGCCATTTTCGAACAACCAGAGACTGACCTGGCCTACGACCAGACCTGCAACCAACAGAACACTGACCAAGCCCAGGCTCAAACGCCTCTGAATGGATTTCACTGGCCAACAGCGCCGAAAATATAACCCTGGCCACGCCGGGTTTCGATCACGGCCCGCCCTAGCTTGCGACGCAGGTGGTTCACATGGACCTCAAGCACATTAGAGTCACGCTCGGTCTCGCCATCGTAGAGATGCTCAGCCAAATGACTCTTGGAGAGAATCTGCTGCGGATGCAACATGAAATACCGCAGAAGGCGAAACTCGGCAGCGGTCAGCTGTACTTCGGCCCCGTCATTGATCACACATTGACGTGCCTCATCCAAATGCAGCCCCGCAGACTTCAATAAAGGCTGATTCGCTTGACCGTGAGAGCGACGCAATAGTGCCTGTACCCTCAACTGCAGCTCTTCAGGATGGAAAGGCTTGGTCACATAATCATCTGCACCGGCTTTAAGACCATCAATGCGCTCAGACCAGGAACTACGGGCAGTCAGAATCAGTACCGGCGTTGCCAACCCCTGCGCACGCCATTGTTTGAGAACATCGATGCCGGAAATTCCGGGTAAGCCCAAATCGAGAATAATCAGGTCATACGGCTCACTTTGCCCTTGATAAAGGGCATCACGCCCATCGGCCAGCCAATCAACCGCATAGCCCAATCGAGTCAGGCCGGCCATCAGTTCGTCGGCCAAAGGGACATGATCTTCCACCAGCAACAACCGCATTAATCGTCTACCTCGTCTTTGAGCAATTGACCATTACTGGCGTTCAGCTTGATCTCACGGACTACGCCACTGGGCGTAAGCAGTTCAACCTCATAAACATAAACGTCGTCATCCTCTTCAAGCTCCACTTCCAGCAGCTTTGAACCTGGATAGCGCTCGAGGGCTTTTTGAAGCAGTTGCTCCAGAGGCTGAATGAGACCTTTCTCGCGCAAATGCAGCGCCTCGTCTTGCCCCAAGTCCCGCGCGAAGGCCAAAGAACAGAAAGCAGAAAACATCAGCACGACCAATCCGCCAACTCGTACGTTCACTGTCATCACTTGCCTTTACGGCCTCCGTCCAGCGTCGTTATGCGACATCAAAAACACAAAGCATAGCGTTGCTGGCTTAATTGAAACTGAATCGGCCTGGCGAGGCTCCGGAATGAGGGAGGTATACACCTGCACCTGAGTGTTAACTGCTAAACTGCGAGCCTGTATTTATCGCTCAGGCGATAGTCACTTCTTCAAGAGCTATAAACATTGTGGAAATTTTCAAAGAGTTTACCTTCGAATCTGCGCATCGCCTGCCTTATGTTCCTGAAGGCCATAAATGCGGCCGCTTGCATGGTCACTCATTCAAGGTGGCGATCCATTTAAGCGGCGATATCGACCCTGCAACAGGCTGGATCCGTGACTTTTCGGAAATCAAAGCGATTTTCAAACCGCTTTATGAGCTGCTTGATCACAATTACTTGAACGACATTCCGGGCCTGGAAAATCCAACCAGCGAAGTATTGGCAAAGTGGATTTGGCAACAGCTCAAACCTTTGCTTCCAGAACTGTCGGCGATACGCATTCATGAAACCTGCACCAGTGGCTGTATCTACTACGGTGACTGAATCGCAGGTTCAAAAAAACCACCTTTCGGGGTGTTTTTTTTTGCTCCGGGAAAAGTATGGTCAAGCTGTAATTCCAGGCATTGCGTTAGCCGCAACTTTTCTCGGCACAAAAACAAACCCCCTGTCTGCGTGAGCAGACAGGGGGTTTGGAATTTAATCTTGACGATGACCTACTCTCACATGGGGAAACCCCACACTACCATCGGCGATGCATCGTTTCACTACTGAGTTCGGGATGGGATCAGGTGGTTCCAATGCTCTATGGTCGTCAAGAAATTCGGTAGCCAGGTCGTTTGCCTTTCGGCTTACGCTCCAGCGAATGGGTATGTAATAGAGGGTGTTTTGTGAACGCAAACTTTCGGTTTGTATCGTCTTCACACACCGCAACTTGCAGGCTCTTGTATTCAAGGGCGCAAATTGCTTGGGTGTTATATGGTCAAGCCTCACGGGCAATTAGTATTGGTTAGCTCAACGCCTCACAGCGCTTACACACCCAACCTATCAACGTCGTAGTCTTCGACGGCCCTTTAGGGAACTCAAGGTTCCAGTGAGATCTCATCTTGAGGCAAGTTTCCCGCTTAGATGCTTTCAGCGGTTATCTTTCCCGAACATAGCTACCCGGCAATGCCACTGGCGTGACAACCGGAACACCAGAGGTTCGTCCACTCCGGTCCTCTCGTACTAGGAGCAGCCCCTCTCAAATCTCAAACGTCCACGGCAGATAGGGACCGAACTGTCTCACGACGTTCTAAACCCAGCTCGCGTACCACTTTAAATGGCGAACAGCCATACCCTTGGGACCGGCTTCAGCCCCAGGATGTGATGAGCCGACATCGAGGTGCCAAACACCGCCGTCGATATGAACTCTTGGGCGGTATCAGCCTGTTATCCCCGGAGTACCTTTTATCCGTTGAGCGATGGCCCTTCCATACAGAACCACCGGATCACTAAGACCTACTTTCGTACCTGCTCGACGTGTCTGTCTCGCAGTCAAGCGCGCTTTTGCCTTTATACTCTACGACCGATTTCCGACCGGTCTGAGCGCACCTTCGTACTCCTCCGTTACTCTTTAGGAGGAGACC
Source organism: Pseudomonas fragi (assembly GCF_025426255.1). GTDB lineage: Bacteria > Pseudomonadota > Gammaproteobacteria > Pseudomonadales > Pseudomonadaceae > Aquipseudomonas > Aquipseudomonas kulmbachensis. The sequence continues at coordinate 3,629,545 of NZ_CP104861.1, forward strand.
GCCCCAGTCAAACTACCCACCATACACTGTCCTCGATCCGGATAACGGACCTGAGTTAGAACCTCAAAGTTGCCAGGGTGGTATTTCAAGGTTGGCTCCATGCAGACTGGCGTCCACACTTCAAAGCCTCCCACCTATCCTACACAAGCAAATTCAAAGTCCAGTGCAAAGCTATAGTAAAGGTTCACGGGGTCTTTCCGTCTAGCCGCGGATACACTGCATCTTCACAGCGATTTCAATTTCACTGAGTCTCGGGTGGAGACAGCGCCGCCATCGTTACGCCATTCGTGCAGGTCGGAACTTACCCGACAAGGAATTTCGCTACCTTAGGACCGTTATAGTTACGGCCGCCGTTTACCGGGGCTTCGATCAAGAGCTTCGCGTTAGCTAACCCCATCAATTAACCTTCCGGCACCGGGCAGGCGTCACACCCTATACGTCCACTTTCGTGTTTGCAGAGTGCTGTGTTTTTAATAAACAGTCGCAGCGGCCTGGTATCTTCGACCGGCGTGGGCTTACGCAGTAAATGCTTCACCCTCACCGGCGCACCTTCTCCCGAAGTTACGGTGCCATTTTGCCTAGTTCCTTCACCCGAGTTCTCTCAAGCGCCTTGGTATTCTCTACCCAACCACCTGTGTCGGTTTGGGGTACGGTTCCTGGTTACCTGAAGCTTAGAAGCTTTTCTTGGAAGCATGGCATCAACCACTTCGTTAACTAAAAGTTAACTCGTCATCAGCTCTCGGCCTTAGAATCCCGGATTTACCTAAGATTCCAGCCTACCACCTTAAACTTGGACAACCAACGCCAAGCTGGCCTAGCCTTCTCCGTCCCTCCATCGCAATAACCAGAAGTACAGGAATATTAACCTGTTTTCCATCGACTACGCTTTTCAGCCTCGCCTTAGGGACCGACTAACCCTGCGTCGATTAACGTTGCGCAGGAAACCTTGGTCTTTCGGCGTGGGTGTTTTTCACACCCATTATCGTTACTCATGTCAGCATTCGCACTTCTGATACCTCCAGCAAGCTTCTCAACTCACCTTCACAGGCTTACAGAACGCTCCTCTACCGCATCACCTAAGTGATACCCGTAGCTTCGGTGTATGGTTTGAGCCCCGTTAAATCTTCCGCGCAGGCCGACTCGACTAGTGAGCTATTACGCTTTCTTTAAAGGGTGGCTGCTTCTAAGCCAACCTCCTAGCTGTCTAAGCCTTCCCACATCGTTTCCCACTTAACCATAACTTTGGGACCTTAGCTGACGGTCTGGGTTGTTTCCCTTTTCACGACGGACGTTAGCACCCGCCGTGTGTCTCCCATGCTCGGCACTTGTAGGTATTCGGAGTTTGCATCGGTTTGGTAAGTCGGGATGACCCCCTAGCCGAAACAGTGCTCTACCCCCTACAGTGATACATGAGGCGCTACCTAAATAGCTTTCGAGGAGAACCAGCTATCTCCGAGCTTGATTAGCCTTTCACTCCGATCCACAGGTCATCCGCTAACTTTTCAACGGTAGTCGGTTCGGTCCTCCAGTTAGTGTTACCCAACCTTCAACCTGCCCATGGATAGATCGCCCGGTTTCGGGTCTATTCCCAGCGACTAGACGCCCTATTAAGACTCGCTTTCGCTACGCCTCCCCTATTCGGTTAAGCTTGCCACTGAAAATAAGTCGCTGACCCATTATACAAAAGGTACGCAGTCACCCAACAAAGTAGGCTCCCACTGCTTGTACGCATACGGTTTCAGGATCTATTTCACTCCCCTCTCCGGGGTTCTTTTCGCCTTTCCCTCACGGTACTAGTTCACTATCGGTCAGTCAGTAGTATTTAGCCTTGGAGGATGGTCCCCCCATATTCAGACAAAGTTTCTCGTGCTCCGTCCTACTCGATTTCACTGCAAAGATGTTTTCGCGTACAGGGCTATCACCCACTATGGCCGCACTTTCCAGAGCGTTCCGCTAACATCAATACAGCTTAAGGGCTGGTCCCCGTTCGCTCGCCACTACTAAGGGAATCTCGGTTGATTTCTTTTCCTCAGGGTACTTAGATGTTTCAGTTCCCCTGGTTCGCTTCTTAAGCCTATGTATTCAGCTTAAGATACCTAACTTATGTTAGGTGGGTTCCCCCATTCAGACATCTCCGGATCAAAGTCTGTTTGCCGACTCCCCGAAGCTTTTCGCAGGCTACCACGTCTTTCATCGCCTCTGACTGCCAAGGCATCCACCGTATGCGCTTCTTCACTTGACCATATAACCCCAAGCAATCTGGTTATACTATGAAGACGACATTCGCCGAAAATTCGCATGTTCAATTAAGAACTCATTCACAAATTTTACCTTAGCCTGAATAAACACCAGTGAAAGTGTTATCCAGTCTAACTTTCTATTACATACCCAAATTTTTAAAGAACGATCTAATCAAAAGATCAGAAATCAACATTCACTCTCTTTCGAGAAAATGTTCATTTCTAAGCTTTACGATAGAGAAGCCGTACAACTTAAGTGGCTTCTACCGTCTTTTACAGTGAATCAAGCAATTCGTGTGGGAACTTACGGAGCAGCTGATGTCGTCGATTAAGGAGGTGATCCAGCCGCAGGTTCCCCTACGGCTACCTTGTTACGACTTCACCCCAGTCATGAATCACACCGTGGTAACCGTCCTCCCGAAGGTTAGACTAGCTACTTCTGGTGCAACCCACTCCCATGGTGTGACGGGCGGTGTGTACAAGGCCCGGGAACGTATTCACCGTGACATTCTGATTCACGATTACTAGCGATTCCGACTTCACGCAGTCGAGTTGCAGACTGCGATCCGGACTACGATCGGTTTTATGGGATTAGCTCCACCTCGCGGCTTGGCAACCCTTTGTACCGACCATTGTAGCACGTGTGTAGCCCAGGCCGTAAGGGCCATGATGACTTGACGTCATCCCCACCTTCCTCCGGTTTGTCACCGGCAGTCTCCTTAGAGTGCCCACCATTACGTGCTGGTAACTAAGGACAAGGGTTGCGCTCGTTACGGGACTTAACCCAACATCTCACGACACGAGCTGACGACAGCCATGCAGCACCTGTCTCAATGTTCCCGAAGGCACCAATCTATCTCTAGAAAGTTCATTGGATGTCAAGGCCTGGTAAGGTTCTTCGCGTTGCTTCGAATTAAACCACATGCTCCACCGCTTGTGCGGGCCCCCGTCAATTCATTTGAGTTTTAACCTTGCGGCCGTACTCCCCAGGCGGTCAACTTAATGCGTTAGCTGCGCCACTAAGAGTTCAAGACTCCCAACGGCTAGTTGACATCGTTTACGGCGTGGACTACCAGGGTATCTAATCCTGTTTGCTCCCCACGCTTTCGCACCTCAGTGTCAGTATCAGTCCAGGTAGTCGCCTTCGCCACTGGTGTTCCTTCCTATATCTACGCATTTCACCGCTACACAGGAAATTCCACTACCCTCTACCATACTCTAGCTTGCCAGTTTTGGATGCAGTTCCCAGGTTGAGCCCGGGGATTTCACATTCAACTTAACAAACCACCTACGCGCGCTTTACGCCCAGTAATTCCGATTAACGCTTGCACCCTCTGTATTACCGCGGCTGCTGGCACAGAGTTAGCCGGTGCTTATTCTGTCGGTAACGTCAAGACAGTCACGTATTAGGTAACTGCCCTTCCTCCCAACTTAAAGTGCTTTACAATCCGAAGACCTTCTTCACACACGCGGCATGGCTGGATCAGGCTTTCGCCCATTGTCCAATATTCCCCACTGCTGCCTCCCGTAGGAGTCTGGACCGTGTCTCAGTTCCAGTGTGACTGATCATCCTCTCAGACCAGTTACGGATCGTAGCCTTGGTGAGCCATTACCTCACCAACTAGCTAATCCGACCTAGGCTCATCTGATAGCGCAAGGCCCGAAGGTCCCCTGCTTTCTCCCGTAGGACGTATGCGGTATTAGCGTCCGTTTCCGAACGTTATCCCCCACTATCAGGCAGATTCCTAGGTATTACTCACCCGTCCGCCGCTCTCAAGAGAAGCAAGCTTCTCTCTACCGCTCGACTTGCATGTGTTAGGCCTGCCGCCAGCGTTCAATCTGAGCCATGATCAAACTCTTCAGTTCAAACATCTTTGGGTTTTTAAGAAACCCTAAACTTGGCTCAGCAATCGTTGGTTACATCTTTGATTTCTCGCGGAGTAACTTGTGATGCTGATAATCTTGTTGACTATCAGTCTGACTCCACAAGCACCCACACGAATTGCTTGATTCAGTTGTTAAAGAGCGGTTGGTTAGCTTTCGCTGAACCGAGGCGCGCATTCTACAGCAGCCTCTGTTGCTGTCAAGCGGTTATTTTAAGATGTTTTCAAAGTTTCCTCTGTAACATCAACCACTTGCGCTTTCGATCTCTCGTTAGCGGGAGGCGAATTCTACAGCGTTACACGCTGCTGTCAACACCTCATTTCCTGCTTCGATGACTTGAAGCTGACACTGCCGAAAACCAATCCAACTCATTGAAACTCAAGGAGTTTTCCGTTTCGACTGCGCCGGAAGTGGGCGAATTATAGGCCGTTAGAATTCCAAGTCAAGCATTAACCCAAACTATTGACCGAAGCAGCTCTATAGATAGCGAAAACCGGATAAGTGCGCAGTATATTGCACATTCGGCATTACTTAAGCATGATGCCTGACCTCTAGGCCCCATACCCCAGGCACTCTCTGTAATGACAAAGCTCCCTCATAGCCTCTTATCGACGCTATTCCCTGTCGGCCTGCTGCTTATCGCCATGGCCTCGATACAATCTGGCGCATCGCTGGCAAAAAGCATGTTCCCCATTATCGGTGCCCAAGGAACAACCAGCCTGCGCCTTACCTTCGCCAGCCTTATCATGCTGCTGATACTGCGCCCGTGGCGAGCCAAGCTCACTGCGACATCCCTGAAGACCGTGATTGTTTATGGGATAGCCCTGGGAGGAATGAACTTCCTCTTCTATATGTCACTGCGCAGCGTTCCGCTGGGCATTGCTGTTGCCCTGGAGTTTACGGGGCCATTGGCGGTAGCTATTTATAGCTCCCGCAGACCAATCGACTTTATATGGATAGGTCTGGCCATTACAGGGCTGCTACTGCTCATACCGATTGGTGAAAGCGCTCAAGGAATAGATCCCGTTGGTGCCGGCTATGCATTAAGCGCCGGGGTCTGCTGGGCGCTGTACATTCTTTATGGCCAGAGGGCCGGTGCTGACAACGGAGTACAGACAGCGGCCCTAGGGGTGATCATTGCAGCCTTGTTTTTCGCGCCTATTGGCGTTTACCACGCAGGAGCAGCACTACTGACACCGGGCATCATCCCCATAGCCATTGGTGTAGCGCTATTGTCGACCGCTGTGCCTTACACACTGGAGATGATCGCTCTAACGCGCATCCCCACCCGCACATTCGGCACCCTCATGAGCATAGAACCCGCCTTTGGCGCACTGTCGGGCCTGCTGTTTCTTAATGAGGTACTGTCATTCACCCAATGGATGGCCATTTCTTGCATCATTCTGGCTTCAATCGGTGCGACTTTAACGATGCGTAACCACTCAAAACCTATCATTGCTGACAAGAAGGCAGCTATTTGACAGAGTTCTGGTAATTGACTCTCGTTTAAGGGATGTTTGTCACTTGAACCGATTCCGGATGAGAATTCCCATCGGAGCAATCGATTCATAGTCACCGATACCCGCATCCCGTAAATCCGACGCAAACGCTTAAGGACAGGAATGAAACGAATTTTGGTAGCTTTAGCCGTGCTCGCCTTAACCGGCTGCGCTGCAACCTCAGAAACAGCCGTCAAGCATGGCAAACGAGGCTTGCATATCAATTGCTCTGGATTGTCCTCATCCTGGAACAAGTGCTACGACAAAGCCGTCAAGTCCTGTGGCAGCAAGGGATACCGAGTGGTCGCCAAATCGGGGGATGCCGCCGAAGAACCGGGAGATTACCCGTTCGGCTTGAACCCGGCCGGTTATACCAGTCGCAGCATGATCGTTATCTGCAAGTAGCGACCCGCGCCATAATAATGCCCAGCAGTCGACCAGGCCGACTGCAGGGCATAGACATCAGCCAGTGATCGAAAATGGCTCAGTGCGAACCAGCAACCACTCGAGAGCGGCCCCCGCAAGCAGCGGACTCAAGCGCTCGCGAACCTGTGCATGATAAGCATCAAACCAGTCCAGCTCCTCACGCGTCAGCAACGAAGGCTCCAGGCAGCGAGTGTCAATCGGGCACAGCGTCAGAGTTTCAAACTTCAGAAACACCCCAAACTCTGAAGTCCCTGCCTCACGGTTCAGCACCAGGTTCTCGATCCTCACCCCCCAGCGACCCGGACGATATGTCCCGGGCTCAATCGAGGTAATCATCCCCACTTGCATCGCCGTATGCGGTGCAGGTGCAGCCTGATAGGCAATAACCTGTGGGCCTTCATGCACATTGAGGAAATAGCCGACGCCATGTCCTGTGCCATGCCCGTAATCGACGCTCTCAGCCCAAATCGGCGCCCGTGCAATCGAGTCCAGCAAGGGTGACAGGATTCCTTTCGGGAATTGAGCCCTGGACAGAGCGATTACACCTTTAAGTACACGGGTACAGTCGCGCTTCTGCTCTGGCGTTGGCGTACCCACTGGAACCATGCGCGTGATATCAGTTGTGCCTCCAAGGTACTGTCCACCAGAGTCGATCAACAACAAGCCGTCGCCCTCGATCACCGCATGCTCTTGCTCGGTTGCGTGGTAATGCGGCATTGCACCATTGGCATTGAACGCGGCGATAGTGTTGAAGCTCAGCGATACAAAGCCGGGGCGGCGGGCACGAGCAGCGGTCAGTTGCTCATCAATCGTCAATTCAGTGATGCGCTCACGCCCAAGAGCTGTTTCAAGCCAAGCAAAAAACTCACAGAGGGCAGCGCCATCCTGCTCCATGGCCTGACGAATATGGACCGCGTCATCAAGACTCTTTTGTGACTTGGCCAGGGTGGTTGGGTTCAGGCCTTCGACCAGTTTTACTTCAGGCTGCAAATGGCCAAGCAGCCCACAGGTCACGCGCGCGGGATCGACCAGCAAACGGGTTGCAGCAGGCAAGGACGCCAGAGCCGCGTTGACCTCAGTGTAATCACACAGCTCAACACCCTCCCCCTCAAGCCTCTCTCGCAGTTGTGCACCGACTTTATTCAGATCCAGGAACAAGGTTGCCCGCACTTGCTCGATTATGGCAAACGATACGAACACTGGATTAAAGGAGACATCCGAACCACGCAGGTTAAACAACCAAGCAATGTCATCCAGGGTTGCAATGAAATGTGCATCGGCCTTGCGCTGCGTTAGGGTCTCGCGCAACTGCACCAGCTTTTCAACGCGGCTGACTGTCGCTTGCGGTGGCAAGTGCTCATAAACCGGCTGCACCGGAAGTGCCGGACGGTTTTCCCAAACCAGATTTAGCAGATCGATATCAGTACGCAGGACTGCACCGCGCTGCTTGAGCCTGCTTTCAAGTGTTCGCGCCGAGGCCAACGCGAGAACGGCGCCATCAACCGAAACCGTTGCGCCCTCAGGCGCTTGCTCAGCCAACCACTCCAGAGGGCCGGGCTGGCCGGGCACCAGCTTGACGAGCTCGATGGTGCTGCCACTCAGCTCTTTGCTCGCTTGCTCCCAGTAACGGCTGTCCGCCCAGAGCCCGGCAAAAGTTGGAGTCACAATCAGGGTTCCGACAGAACCATGAAAGCCTGACAGCCACTGGCGACCCTGCCAATACGCGGGCAAGTACTCCGAGAGATGGGGATCGGCCGACGGCACCAGAAGCGCGAAAATACCATTCTGGCTCATCAACGCACGGGTGCGCGCCAAGCGCTCCACCACCGACTCCGAATTCAACAACTGAGTGCTCATTCTGTCTCCTGCTTGCCACTGGTAATTATTATTGGTTGCCAATGATGATGGATCAGCCACTAAGGTTGGGCAACCGCCCAAAAAGGTGCGGGCGCAGCGACAGAAGCCTTGATCGCCTTCACTGCAACATCTATATCCTGCTCGCGGGTGAAACGGCCAAGACTCAAACGAATCGTTCGGCTCGCCTTATCTGCATCATGCCCCAATGCCAGCAGCACGTGGGACGGCGCATTGCTGGCCGAGTTGCATGCCGACGTTGCCGAGTATGCCAGCGCAGCACTCAAGGCCGCACTGTTGAAGAGCCCTTCGCTAAAGGTCAGGCTCAAGGTGTGGGGAATGCGCTGTGTCGGACAACCATTACACTGCAGCCCCGGCACATCAGCCAGTTGCTCGAGCAAACGCTCACGCAAGTGGCCGATATGAGCCAGCTCCTGAATAAATTCCTGACTGGCCAGCGCAAATGCTGCGCCCATGCCTGCGATCTGGTGCGTGGCCAGGGTTCCTGAACGCAAGCCAGACTCGTGTCCGCCGCCATGAATCTGCGCCTGCAGCCGGTCCTGGGCTCGCGCCCCCACATACAAGGCACCGATCCCTTTGGGGCCATAGATCTTGTGCCCGGAAAACGACATCAGATCTACCGCCCACTCATCCAGATCGATGGCGATCTTGCCCGCGCCTTGCGCGGCATCAACATGAAACAACGCACCATGCTCGCGCACCCGCCGACCAATACCCGGGATGTCATTGACCGTACCCAGTTCATTGTTGACCAGCATCAACGAAACCAGCAGCGTATCTTCACGCAGCGCAGCACTGACCTGTTCAGCACTTACAAGCCCATTGGCATCGGGTGCCAGATAGGTCACCTCAAAGCCCGAATTCTGTAAAAAACGTGCCGTATCCAGCACCGCCTTATGCTCAATCTGGCTGGTGATGATATGCCCATGCGACTGGCCACTGGCCTGAGCCACACCTTTTAACGCCAGGTTGTTGGACTCGGTGGCGCCCGAGGTCCAGATAATCTGCTCGGGCCTTGCATTAATCAGTTGCGCTACCTGTTCACGTGCCAGCTCTACTGCAGATCGGGCTTGCTGGCCAAAGACATGAGAGCCCGAAGCCGGGTTACCAAAATTACCTTCAAAGCCCAGGCAATCGACCATCACCTGAATGACACGGGCGTCCACAGGCGTGGTGGCAGCGTAATCGAAATAAATAGGTCGCTTGTTCATTGTCCAAACCCACTGAGCGCGTTCTGGAATCAGGCAGTGCTTGATATCAGAATAGTGAAGCCGCATGAAAAGGCGGCTGTAAGAAATACCCGATTGAGTCAGGCGAAAAAAGGTGTTTCCGGAACAAAATACGTAGGAAAAATCCCAAAGTCAGACCATCTGGGAAGCAAGGTCTTATAAGGCGCTAAAAACAGGTGCTGACGCAAGTCTGATATGCAATATCGATATATAAATATGGAATTAGGTTAGTTTACGGAATATCAAAATAACTTTATAAAGCAGCCTTCGGCTTTCCTTTTGTGGGCAGAGCCCCTGTTAAAAGGAGCTGTCAATGCAGCTTTTAACATTACCTGCCACCCCGGCACTGGCCACGTCAATACGCGCCACGGCCCAGGTTTTTGAAGACCCTGCGTCCAAAGACCTGCTGGCGCACCTGCAACAAATAGCCCCCAGTGACGCCAGTGTGCTGATCATTGGCGAGACCGGTACGGGCAAGGAACTGGTCGCCCGGCATATTCACCAACTCAGCCATCGCCACCAGCAGCCTTTTGTGGCCGTTAACTGCGGAGCATTTGCCGAGTCACTGGTCGAAGCCGAACTGTTCGGCCATGAAAAGGGCGCGTTCACAGGTGCGCTGACCGCCAAGGCCGGCTGGTTTGAGGAGGCCGATGGCGGCACCTTGTTTTTGGATGAAATCGGCGACTTGCCGTTGACCATCCAGGTAAAGCTGCTGCGCGTCCTGCAAGAACAAGAAGTCGTGCGGCTGGGCTCACGCAAAAGCACACCGATCAACGTTCGCGTGCTGGCCGCAACCAACGTCAATCTGGAACAAGCCATCGACGCTGGCCATTTCCGAGAGGACCTGTATTACCGCCTCAATGTGGTTAGCCTCGCGCTGCTCCCATTGCGCGAACGCCCTGGCGACATACTGCCGCTGGCCAAGCACTTTCTTAAAATCTACCGCCAACGGCTACCGCACGGACCGACAGCCCTGAGCCCGTGCGCTGAAGAGGCACTGATCAGCCACCCTTGGCAGGGCAATATTCGCGAACTGGAAAACGTTGTGCACCACAGCCTGCTCCTGTGCCGCAATCAAACCATCACGGTGCAAGATCTGCGTTTGTCCCAGTTACGCAGCAGGCGCCCGGACTGCTCTGCACAGCAGTCCGCCACGCACACTACCCGGGACTTGTTGCAGCGCGCATTTCGAGAACTGTTCGAAGAAGAACCAGGAGCCTTGCATGAAACCGTGGAAGACGCCCTGCTACGCAGCGCCTATGAGTTTTGCCATCACAATCAGGTACACACTGCCAAGCTGCTGGGTTTGAGTCGTAACGTCACGCGCACACGCCTGATCAAGCTCGGAGCACTGTCAGTCAACACCCGGCGAGTGGAAGCCGATGCCCTCGCCTATTGATAACACTCGCACACCATCAGCAATTGCCTGACAACAGCACAGAGCGGTTTGCAGCACCGCTCCAAGTACCGTCGGGCAATCAGCGCGATGTCTATTGAACCGCCCCACCACAAAAGGCCTATCGCCGCTGTTCACGCTTATCGGTAAGATGACGCCCTTCCCGCGCGTCTGCGCTGTACGTCCTGCCGAATTAAGTCGATCCCATGCCTTTTGAACTCAGCGTAGATTTGACCACCCTCGCCATTCTGGCTCTCGTGGCTTTTGTTGCCGGATTTATCGACGCCATTGCCGGCGGCGGAGGCTTGCTCACCACCCCCGCCCTGCTCACCGCAGGCCTGCCGCCACATCTGGTGCTGGGCACCAACAAGCTCAGCTCGACATTCGGCGCGGCCACGGCGAGCCTCACCTTTTACCGACGCAAGCTGTTCCACCCCCGGGAGTGGAAGCTGGCCATCTTCGGCACTCTCGCAGGCGGCCTGATCGGTGCAACCACCGCCCACTACATGCCCGCCGACTGGCTGAACAAAATGCTGCCGGTGATTGTTTTCGGCTGCGGGCTCTACCTGCTGTTTGGCGGTACGCCCAAAACCCCGATCGACAACGATGCGCCGATCAAAAAGAAGTGGCAGTTGCCGCTAGGTTTTGGCCTGGGTTTCTATGATGGCGTGGCAGGGCCAGGAACAGGCGCGTTCTGGACCGTCAGCAGCATGCTGATGTACCCGATCGACCTGGTGAAGGCCAGTGGCGTGGCCCGCAGCATGAACTTCGTAAGTAATATCGCGGCGCTGTCGGTGTTTATCTTCTCCGGCCACGTGGACTGGGTGATCGGCCTGACCATGGGTTTCGCCGTCATGATCGGCGCCTTCTTTGGCGCCCGCAGCGCGATCAGCGGCGGGGCCAAATTTATACGCCCGGTGTTTATCACCGTAGTGCTGGGTTTGACCGTGCGCCTAGCTTGGCAGCACTGGTTCGGCATGGCCTAAGCGTTTTGCCACATACAAGTCGATGAGATAGCGCGCGATTGAGCGCGACGCTGGCAACGGCGGTAGCTGGTGCACATTGAACCACTGCGCATCTTCTATCTCATCGGCCTGGGGCACGATTTCACCCCCTGCATATTCAGCGTGAAAACCCAGCATCATCGAATGCGGAAACGGCCAGCACTGGCTGCCCACATACTGGATGTTTCTGACCTCGACCTGCACCTCTTCACGGACTTCACGAATCAGGCAATCCTCGGCGGATTCTCCCGGTTCGGCGAACCCTGCCAAGGTGCTGTAGACCCCTGGCACAAAGCGCGGTGAACGGGCCAGCAATACCTCATCGCCCCGGGTAATCAACACAATCATGCTCGGCGAGATACGCGGGTAACTGCGCAAGTCGCAGGTTGCGCAATGCATCGCACGCTCCCTTGGCACCTGCGTCATTGCCTGACCGCAGCTACCGCAAAAACGATGCTCGCGAGCCCAGGTGCCAATTTGCGCGGCATAGCCGAGCACCTTGTACAGGGTGTGATCGTCACCCAGCATAAATGCGCGCAAGCCCTGCCATTCACAACCCTCAACGTGCGCTGCACGATCCAGCTCCAGCAGATACACCGGTTCACCGTCCAGGTGGCCGATGCCATGCTCGGCCAGCACCGGCAGGTCCTGACGCTTGAGCCAGTTGCGGGGAAACAACGGGCCGTTGCCGTCAATCAAAAAGCCGTCGGGGCCGCGCGCCACGGCCCAGCCGCCAGGTAGGTCTGTATCCAGTACTGCCGTGATCCAACGCGGTGCCATTAAATGATCCTTGCTCAGGTTACAAAGTCGTCAATCCACAAACTCGGGTTTTTGCTTGGTCATGTGCGCCGCCATCGCCAAACGCAGGTCGCTGGATTGCAGCATCGCTGCGTTCCATGTCGCGACATATTCCAGACCGTCATCCACACTGTGATCACGCATATAGCTGATCATCCGCTTGGTTCCCGCAATAGCGATGGGGGACTTGCCGGCGATTTCATCGGCAATCGCCATAACGCCGTCAAGCAACGCCTGTTGATCACTGTAGACCCGGTTCACCAAACCGATCGTGCGGGCTTCATCCGCCGCGACCATCCGGCCGGTGTAAGCCAGCTCACGGAGCATGCCATCACCGATGATGCGCGGCAGTCGCTGCAGAGTGCCCACATCCGCGGCCATGCCCATGTCGATTTCCTTGATCGAGAACTGCGCGTCCGCGGCGGCGTAGCGCATGTCGCAGGCGGCTATCAGATCGATCGCACCCCCCAGGCAGTAACCCTGAATGGCGGCCAGTACAGGTTTTCGACACTGGTCCACGGCAGTAAACGAGGCCTGCATTTGCAGGATCTTGCGTCGTAGCAAGCGGGCATTGCGCCCCACATCCTTGCCCATCTCATTGGCCACCGAGGCCAGGAGCATCAGGTCAATACCGGCGGAAAAATGCTTGCCTGCACCACTGAGCACCACAACCCGCACGGCGTCGGTTTCATCAATCCACTGGAATATCTCGATGATTTCGGTCCAGAACGCCGCATTCATCGCGTTGACCTTTTCAGGCCGGTTGATCTGAACGTGGGCGATGCTGCCTTTTAGCTCAACCTGAAAAGCCTGGTAGTCGGACATAACCTGAATCCTTTGTAGGGCGCTGCCGCCGGTCAATGAACGGCGGACTATAACAAGCCTTGCAGGCCCCAGGCAGGCCGCGATTACGCCAAGTTACGGACAAAATGACCTACATGAAAAACTTCAGCGCGGCAGAATAAAGCGCTCAATCGCCTGAGCAACGCCATCTGCAACATTACTGCCGGTGACCTGCATCGCTTGCTCGCGAATCTGCGCATCGGCCTGACCCATTGCAATCGACAACCCGGCGCGATTAAACATCGCCGGATCATTGCCGCCATCACCGATTGCTACCGTCCGCTCAAGCGGTACGCCCAGATGCTCGGCCAAGGCGACAAGAGCATCGCCTTTATTGGCCTTGAGGGCGGTGATATCCAGATAACGGGACTGCGAACGGCTGGCTGACGCTTCCCCGCTCAACAACAACTGCAAATGTTGCTCAAGCTCCACCAACAGCGGCGCATTGCTGGTGGTGGCCACGATCTTGTCCACCCGGTGCAGATAGGGCTCAAAACTCTCGACCGCCAGCGGCGCATAACCCAGGCCCTGCTGCTCGTGGGCAACCATCGGCCCTAACGGATCGCGCAACAGCCACTCATCGTCAGCGAACACCCAGACTTCAACTTCATGCTCAGCCAACAAGGCGAGGGTCTTGAGGACCGCTTCGTACGGCAAGTGGTGGGACTGCAGATAGCTGCCATCGGCGTTGACCAAAACCCCACCATTGAAGCCCGCTGTAGGCAGCTCAATACCCAACTGCCTGATAAATTCGCGCATGGCTCTGGGCGGACGGCCGGTGGCCAGAGTGAAATGAATGCCTGCCGCTTGCAGTGCCTTGACTGCCGCAAGGTTGCGCGGGCTGATGGTGTGGTCGGGCAACAGCAAGGTGCCATCCATGTCGCACAGCACCAGTTCGATGGGTTCTTGCTTCACGCCACTCATCCTATGTTGAGCCAGGCGCGACCATCGCGAGCCAGCAGTTCTTGAGCCGCCTGCGGGCCATCTTCGCCAGCCTTGTAAGGTTGCACGTCAGTGTTTTCACGCCATGCATCCAGAAAAGGCTGCACGCCACGCCAGCCGTTTTCGATATTGTCCGCGCGCTGGAACAATGTCTGATCACCGGTCAGGCAGTCATAAATCAAGGTTTCGTAGCCGGTAGACGGCTGCATCTCGAAGAAGTCCTTGTAGGCAAACCCCAACTCGACATTGGTTGTTTTCAGGCCTGGGCCCGGACGCTTGGCCTGAAGGTCAAACCACATTCCTTCGTTGGGTTGAATCTGAATCCGCAAATAGTTGGGCTGCAACCGCTCGACATCGGTGTCGCGGAATTGCGCATAAGGCGCCGGTTTGAAGCAGATGGCGATTTCAGTGTCGCGCGCGCTCATGCGTTTGCCGGTACGCAGATAAAACGGCACACCGACCCAGCGCCAGTTATCGATCATTATCTTGAGCGCAACAAAGGTTTCGGTATTGCTGTCAGGCGCCACGTTGTTCTCTTCGCGATAACCCACGACCGGCTTGCCGCCGGACTCACCCTGGGTGTACTGCCCGCGCACAGAGTTTTTCAGCGCATCTTCCTCGGACCAGGGACGAATCGCGCCAATGACTTTGGCCTTTTCGCCGCGCACCGCATCCGCCCCAAACGCTGCGGGCGGCTCCATCGCCACCATCGCCAGCAGTTGAAACAAATGATTTGGCAGCATGTCGCGCAAAGCGCCGGTGTGTTCGTAAAAACTGCCACGTGTCTCGACCCCAACGGTTTCTGCCGCCGTGATCTGCACATGGTCAATGTAATGATTGTTCCAGAAGGCCTCAAAAAGCCCATTGGAGAAACGGCTGACCAAAATGTTCTGGACAGTTTCCTTGCCCAGGTAATGGTCAATCCGATAGATCTGCTTCTCGCTCATGACATCAAGCAGGCATTCATTCAATGCTTGCGCTGTCTGCACGTCCGAGCCAAAAGGTTTTTCAATGACTACCCGGCGAAATGCATCCGGGGTTTCCTTGAGCAACCCGCTGGCGCCCAACCGCTGCACGACTTCGCTGAAAAAGCGGGGTGCAGTGGCCAGGTAGAACACCGCATTGCCCGTACCACTGGCGATGATTTTCTGCCCCAGCGCCCCGTAGGTGCTGTCATCCAGAAAGTCGCCCTGCACGTAGCTGATGTTCTTCGCCAACGAGGCCCACAAATCGGCATTCAAGCCTTGGCCATCAGGATGATCCACTTTGCTGGCGGCTTCAGTTCGAATGAAGTCTTCCAGCTTTTTGGCGAAACCCTCATCGCTGATCGCATTGTGGTCGACGCCCACAATGCGCAGGCCATCATCCAGTAAACCGTCACGACTCAAGTTGTACAGCGCGGGCATCAGCAAGCGCTTTACCAGATCACCGTGAGCCCCGAACAAAAACAGAGTGGTAGGTGGCGCAGGCTTGACGTTGGGTTTACTGGACAGATCGGTCATTTTTTAGGCGTCTCCACATGGCCGCCGAAACCAAAGCGCATGGCCGACAACAATTTGTCGCCATAGAGGCTTTGCTGACGCGAACTGTAGCGGGCAAACAAGGCCTGCGACAACACCGGCACCGGCGTCGACTGTTCCATAGCGGCTTCGATAGTCCAACGGCCTTCACCGCTGTCCGCCACGGCGCCCGAGTAACCGTCCAGCGGCTCATCAGTGGCCAATGCGTCGGCAGTCAAGTCCAGCAACCAGGACGAAACCACGCTGCCACGACGCCATACTTCCGCGATATCACCCAGGTTCAGGTCAAAACGCTGATCTTCAGGCAGATTTTCACCGCCCTTCATCTTCATCAGGTTGAAACCTTCGGCGAAAGCCTGCATCAAGCCGTACTCAATACCGTTGTGAACCATTTTCACAAAATGGCCTGCACCCGCTGGGCCTGCATGGATGTAACCACGCTCGGCACGATCATCGTCAGACACACGGTCCTTGGTGCGCGGGATATCACCCATGCCCGGCGCCAGCGCTGCAAACAGCGGGTCCAGGTGCTTCACGACAGCGCTGTCTCCACCGATCATCATGCAATAACCGCGCTCCAGGCCCCACACGCCGCCCGATGTACCGACGTCAACGTACTGCAGGCCCTTTTCGGCCAGCGACTGCGAACGACGGATGTCATCTTTGTAGAAGGTGTTGCCGCCATCAATGATGATGTCATCGGCGTCGAGCAGTTGGCTCAAGGTCTCGATGGTCTCTTCGGTTGGCGCGCCGGAAGGCAGCATCACCCAGACAGCACGAGGTTTGGCCAGGCCTGCAACCAGCGCTGGCAAATCGGCAACGCCTGTGGCGCCTTCCTGTTCCAGAGCACTTACAAAGTCGGTATTGCGGTCAAAAACCACGGTTGTATGCCCATTGAGCATCAGACGCCGCGCGATATTCCCGCCCATACGGCCCAATCCAATAATTCCCAACTGCATGTACTGTTGCTCCCAACGACAAAAAATAGGTCTAAAGCACCTTAGTGCAGCATTGCTTAAGGTGCTCGGCCAGGATCAGTCCTGGCACATGGTGCATAGTTTCGCACAAGCTGAAGGACATATACCCGATTCAATACATGCAACAGACGGACGAAGCAGCAAAGACTGCAAAAGTTACAAGCCTCAGGGTCGCCTGAGCAAGCCGATCTGCCCCGACAGTCGCCACTGTTGGTGACAAAGTTTTCACATGCACTTCGCAATACTTAAACACTTTGCGACTGCTCATCATTGATGCAGTTCTCATGTGTTGTGCCTGCCTACACGGCACTAACCAATCAAGTAGTTATCGGCTGGAGCGCTGTATGGGGATGTTTAAACGCAGTAACACATCTGCGAAGGGGTTCGACTGGGCGGCCCTTGGGTGGCTGTTTCTATTCTTCTGGTATTTCTCCGGCATCACCCAACTGCTGATCCAGCTGACGGGCACCTCGGGGTTTTCAGGGTTTCGCCAAGCCTTTGTGATGAGCGCCATCTGGCTGGCCCCGATGCTGATGTTTCCCAAGCATACCCGCGTCATGGCTGCCGTTATCGGCGTCGTTCTGTGGGCATGCTCCATGGCCAGCCTTGGCTACTTCTTTATCTATCAGCAAGAGTTCTCACAAAGCGTCATCTTCATCATGTTCGAATCGAACATCTCCGAAGCTGGCGAATACATGACCCAGTACTTTGCCTGGTGGATGGTCCTGGCATTCCTGGCGCATACCGCTTTTGCCGTGTTCCTCTGGACTCGCCTGCGCCCGGTGTATCTGCCCCGCGTGCAAGCCTGGACCGCAGCAATCGCCATACTGGTGGCCGTTGTCGGTTATCCGCTGATCAAGCAAACCATCAAGCACGACACCTTTGCCTCGGCCATGGAAAGTTTCGAAAGCCGTGTCGAACCAGCAGTGCCATGGCAGATGGTGGTGGCTTATCGCCGTTATCTTGAGCAACTGGACAACATGCAAGGCATGCTTGCCAGCGCCAGCAAGATCCCACCCCTGACCAACCTCAAGGACACTGAAGCCGGCAAACCCACCACCCTGGTTCTGGTCATTGGCGAGTCCACCAACCGCCAGCGCATGAGCCTTTATGGCTATCCTCGCGAAACCACACCCAACCTCGACAAATTGCGCGATCAACTGGCGATTTTCGACAACGTCGTGACTCCACGTCCTTACACCATCGAAGCCCTGCAGCAAGTGCTGACGTTTGCCGACGAAGAAAACCCTGACCTGTACCTCAGCACCCCGTCACTGGTCAGTGTGATGAAGCAAGCCGGTTACAAGACCTTCTGGGTGACCAACCAGCAGACCATGACCAAGCGCAACACCATGCTCACCACTTTCTCCGAGCAGGCTGACCAGCAGGTCTACCTCAACAACAACCGTAACCAGAACGCCCGTCAGTACGACGGCGATGTACTTGAGCCATTCAACAAGATCCTTGCCGACAGTGCCCCGCGCAAGCTAATCGTGATTCACCTGCTCGGCACCCACATGAGCTACCAGTACCGTTACCCGCCGACCTTCGAAAAATTCGTCGACCGCACCGGTGTACCGTCTGGCCTTACCGATGATCAAGTACCTACGTACAACAGCTACGACAACGCCGTTTTGTATAACGACTTTGTGGTATCAAGCCTGATCAAGGACTTTGCCAAGACCGATCCCAATGGTTTCCTGCTGTACCTGTCCGACCACGGCGAAGACGTGTTCGATTCGGTCGGCCACAACACGTTGGGGCGTAACGAAGCCAAACCGACCGCGCCGATGTACACCATTCCGTTTATGGCCTGGGCCTCGCCAAAATGGCGTGAAAGCCATGCCTGGAATTTTGCCAGCGACCTCAGCCGCCCTTACAGCAGCTCGCAGTTCATCCATACCTGGACAGACCTGGCAGGCCTGAGTGCCGACGAGCTCGACGATAAAAAGAGCCTGGTCAGCGATCAGTTTGTCGCCCGCCCGCAACTGATTGGCGATCCTTACTCGCGCCCGCAAAAAGCCTTGATCGACTTCAGCCTGATCAAACCCAAACCTCCTGCTCCGGGAAGTGTGGCCACGCAATAAAAAAACGCTGCGGGGCGCCAATACCGCTCCGCACGTTTTAGTTCAACGTTACACATACCCAGAAACAACAATAAGTCTCATTTGCCTTAACTCGTCCCCTTGTTATTCGTTTGAAGCACTAGACAACTTCAGATCAATAACAAGGAGCCGCAGCCATGCTCGCGCCCATAACCCGTTCCATTACCCTTTCTCTCGGCCTTATCAGCAGTGTCGTCAGCCCGCAATTACTGGCAGATGCCGAACTGGATGACACCGAAAAAACCACCCGTTCGCTGGAGTTGGGCAGTACCCGTGTCACTGCCGAAGGCCTGGGTGCAACCACCGAAAACAGTGGTTCCTACACCACGGGCTCGACCAGCACCGCGACCAAACTCAACCTGAGCATTCGCGAAACCCCGCAGTCGATCTCGGTCGTCACCCGCCAGGAGATGGACGACTTCAACCTCAACACCCTTACCGAGGCCATGCGCCATACCACCGGCGTGGTAGTGCAGCACAACGACTCGGACCGGGTCGCCTATTCCGCCCGTGGCTATACCATTCGTAACTTCCAGATTGACGGGATGCTCAACACCTTCAGCTTTATGAAGTCTGATGCTGACACCATCATCTACGACCGCATTGAAGTCGTGCGCGGAGCCACCGGTTTGACCACCGGCGCAGGTGATCCGTCGGGCACCATCAACATGATCCGCAAACGCCCGACCCACGAGCTGCAGGCCAAGGCCGGCGTCATGGGCGGCAGCTACGATGACTATTACAGCTATGTCGATGTGGGCGGACCGCTGGCCTTCGATGGCCGTTTGCGCGGGCGCACTGTGCTTGCCTATCGCGACAGCAAATCGTTTCGCGACAACTACGCCCTGAAACGAGAAGTGGCCTACGGAATTTTGGAAGCGGACCTGACCGACTCCACTACCTTGGCTGTGGGTTACGATTATCAGGACAAGCAGGTCAAGGGGTCATCCTGGGGCACCCTGCCTTACTGGAACGGTGCGGGCGAAAAAGCCCATCTTGGGCGCTCAACCAACTGGGTTGCACCCTGGAGCTCATGGCCGATGAAGGACAAAACCGCGTTTGCCACCCTTGACCAGCAACTGTTCAACGACTGGCGGCTGAAAGCCGCCTATACCCATCGCACCAGTGACGCCGAGGGCAAGGTGTATTACGCCGGTGGCGGTTTCCCTAATGCCGATGGGACGGGCATGTTGGCCTATAGCAAACATTTCGCCGGTGACGAAACCATGACAGCCGTCGACGTCAATATCTCGGGCACTTACCCCTTGTTCGGGGGAGACCACGACCTGATGCTGGGTTACGGCGAAGCGAAGAACGTCAACACTTCGCCCTTGCTGATTGATCTCAACCCTGGTGACTATGGCAACATCCCGAACTGGAATGACATGGGCTCAACACCCGCGTTTCAGGACTTTGATACGGGTAT
Organism: Pseudomonas fragi; assembly: GCF_025426255.1. Lineage (GTDB taxonomy): Bacteria > Pseudomonadota > Gammaproteobacteria > Pseudomonadales > Pseudomonadaceae > Aquipseudomonas > Aquipseudomonas kulmbachensis. The sequence continues at coordinate 3,649,709 of NZ_CP104861.1, forward strand.
TGAGGGCAGCCGGGACACCATCAAGCAAAAATCCGGCTATCTGGCCACACGCTTTAACCTGACCGATAAGTGGCACGCGGTTCTCGGTACTCGGTATGGCAGTTGGAAAAGTTCAAACGCCAAGTTAGGTGCAGAAACAGTCACCCAAGCCCACAACGATATGCTCACACCCTATGCAGGCGTTCTGTATGACTTCACCGAAGACTTCACGGCTTATGTGAGCTACACGGATATCTTCAATCCTTCCGAAGAAAAATCTGTTTCGGGCTCATACCTGGAACCTGTAGTTGGCAGTAACTACGAACTGGGCCTCAAGGGCAGCTTCCTGCAAGAACGCCTCAACTTGTCGACGGCCGTGTTCTGGAGCAAACAGGACAACGTGCCGGAAATCGACGACTCAGTGCCACGCGGCCCCAACGGCGAGGAATATTACAAATCCGGAGGCAAGGGCAACAAGATCAATGGCTTTGAAATCGAGCTGGCTGGTGAGGTCATGCGTGACTGGAACATGGTTGCCGGTTACACCTATACCCACTCACGCAACGCCACAGGCCAGCGCATGAACACCGCGTCGCCATTGAACCTGGTCAAGGTCTCGAGCACCTACCGCCTGCCGGGGGAATGGAACGCCATGACCGTGGGTGCCGCCGTGAACTGGCAAAGCGATATCTACCGAGCAGCCAATCGTCCTACCGGTGAGAAAAACGCAGATGGCAACCCGATCACCTTCAAAGAAGACATTAATCAAAAGTCCTACACCCTGGTCGATCTGATGGCCCGCTACAAATTCGACGAGCATGTCTCCGCTTCGCTGAACGTCAAGAACCTGCTCGATCAGAAGTACTACGAAAACGTGGGCTTTTATAACGGCGTGTTCTGGGGCGAACCGAGGACGGTGGCTTTAGGCCTGGAGTGGACACTCTAAGCCGCAATGCTGTTCACTTAAGGTATGGCCGCAACTGTGGGAGCGAGCCTGCTCGCGAAAGCGTCAAGAGCGTCGCGATTAGCCCGTATGCACGCACTATCGTTTACGACCTTCGCGAGCAGGCTCGCTCACACATTTTTGTCATTTTTGTCATTTTTGTGGGAGCAGGCTTGCCCTGCTTACAAATACTTGTTCCAGAACAACATACGCCCATGAGCCGGGTCGAGTTGCCCGTCGCTGAAGCCAAACTTGCGATAGGAACCTTGTGCCACCGGATTGCCTTCAAGCACTTCCAGGGTGATCTTGCAGCAATCGCGCTCACGGGCGATGTCTTCAACCTTGAGCAACATTTTCTGGCTCAGGCCCAGGCCGCGAAACGTATCCACTACTGACACATCATGCACGTTGACCAAAGGCTTACCGGCAAAGGTCGAGAACCCTTCAAAACAGTTCACCAGACCAGCCGCCTCACCGTTGACGAACGCCAGCACACTAAATGCATGGGGACGCTTGGCAAGCGCGGCGGGCAACCCATCCAGCACTTCCTGCGACAGCCCTTGACCACCACCCATCGGGTCTTTGGCGTAGTGGTTCAATACGTCTCTCAGCGCCTGGGCGTGAACCGGGTTTGTATAGTCTGCTTGCACTACAACGACATCCGACATTACGCGTATTCCTCGACGAATCAGTCCATTAGTGTCTGTATATGACGACACCAGACCTTAGCGCGGCCGAGGTAATACAGACAAGTCTGCGCTTCAAGGCTGAGCTGAAGAATCCAGCATCGGCATAAGCCTGGGGAGCTGGCTGACAAACTTGTCGACATCCGCATACATCAGTACATGGCGAAAATGCGAATTCTCATTGCGATATTCGACCTCATCCGCGATGTCCCCTCCTGCCATGTCCTGACTGATCAGCAACACGTCATATTCATTGGTGTCCGCGACCTTCAAACCCACCAACGCCTCAGCGTTGTACAAAGGCGCGATCCGGTAGTAACCCAAAATATTAAGGGCCTTTTCTATTTTTAGAGCCTGAGCCGGATCTGCGTCGGCTATCAGTATTCGTAATGATCTGGTTGGCATTTTGGTCTCATCATTCAGGTGACTCATTGACCTGCGCGTAACGCTCTAATTGTTCAGCCAACTGCTCCATACTGCTGTGCAGCGCATCGACCGCAACGGTAAGACGTTGCGGTTCCCCCGCCTGGCAAACCGCTTCCAGTTGCTCGCAGCACTCGATCAGTTTATTGGCTTGAATCAGCCTCCCTCCCCCTTTGACCCCATGCGCCAGGTCAGCCAGCCCTTGGTAATCATCGTTCACAAACAGTTCGACCAGGGATACAAGGTCCTGTCGATTGCTGACCGCCAGTTCAGTGAGCAGCTTTTGAATCACCCCATCATCGCCCTGACTCAACTGTTTGAGATACGTCAGATTAATCTCGGCGCCATCCTCCGGTTCATGGCTATCCTGGCCTTTCGCATCCTGCGGTACACCAGACGCCAGACACGCACTCAAGTCATTCAAACTGATGGGCTTAAACAGGCACTGATCCATACCGGCGTCCCTGCAGCGCTCGACTTCTTCCGGTTGTGCGTTCGCCGTAAAACCAAAAATCCGGCAAGCCACCCGTGCCAGGGAAGCCTCCTCGGAGCGCACTGCCCGCGCCAGCTCATAGCCATTCATGACCGGCATCGAACAATCGGTGATTACCACGTCGAAATGCCCCGTCCGCCACGCTTTCAGGCCCAACGCTCCATTTTCGGCGTCCGTCACCCGGTGCCCCAGATAACTCAGTTGCTGGGCCAGCAACATCCGGTTAGCCGGATAATCATCCACCACCAGAACATTCAACGACCGGGTAATGCCCACCTCTTGCTGCTCGGTGTCTACCGCAAACTCTTCAGGCTCAAGCAGTGGCACCACCATCATGACCTCAACCCGGGTGCCGATCGCTTCCAGGCTACTGAGGTGCAACTGCCCCCCCATCATTTCGCAAAGATCGCGGCTAATCACCAACCCCAGACCTGAACCGTTGCGTGCCGATTGGGTGTTGTTACTGGCCTGAACAAATGGACTGAACAAGCGACGCTGGTCTTCATCAGAAATACCCACCCCCGTGTCCTCGACACGCAAGCAAATTGACACCTGCTGCGCATCGTCAACGGGCTGAACTTTCAAGATCAGACGAACTTCGCCCTTGTGCGTGAACTTGATCGCATTGCTCAGCAAGTTGGAGACGATCTGCTTGAAACGTATCGGATCGATCAGAACCTCAGCATCCGCCTGCGGACTCAACTCACACACCAGACTCAAGTGCTTTTGCCGCGCAAGCCCATCGAACATCCGCGCCACGGCCTCTACCAGCGATTTGATATTCGCCCGTTGGGGGCTCAACGACAGGTGCCCGGATTCAATACGTGCGATATCCAGGATATCGCCAATCAGTTCGAGCAACTCGCGGGCAGATACCGAGGCCACTTCAATAGCAAAACGATCCATGACCCCTTGATCGGCTTTTTTCAGTGCCAGCTCCAGCATGCCAATCACCGCATTCATGGGAGTGCGGATTTCATGACTCATGGTAGCCAAGAATGTGGTCTTCGCCCGGTTCGCCTCATCAGCGCCTTGTTTGGCGATATTTAACTCGTTCAACAATTGCTGACGCTTGGCAATTACCCGCTGCAAATAGGTAATCCACGCGATAGCCACCAACAGCAAGGCCGCCGCAATAGCGAAGCCTTGTAAAATTGCAGCGCGATTACGCAACCAGTAGCTCTCACCCGCCAGCGTGTCAGTGCGCCAGCGACGGGTCAGTTCACTCATTTCTCCAGGGGTGATACTGAGTAATGCCTTGTTCAGAATCGAATTCAACTGAGGATCATTGCCAGCAGTGGCAAATCCGATCTGCTCGGGTTGTGTGCCCACCGTACTCGTGATGTGCAATTGTTTGGCAAAACGCCGCGAGACCAGATAACGCGCACTGACCAGCGTGCAGATCGCCGCATCGGCCTTGCCCTCTGCCACCATTTGCAAGGCCGCCGGAGGGTTGTCAGCCTCCAGCACCTGAACCTGTGGGTAGCTATGCACAATAAAATCGCGCAGCACATTGCCACGTACTAACACCACACGCTGGCTGGCCATTTCATCCAGTGTTTCAAAGCCCTCGGAGCCAATACGGGTGGTCAGCACAAAAGGCGTGGTGAGGTAAGGCCGAGTAAAGCTCAGCTGGTTTTCACGAGCGGTGCTACTGGTGATAGCACCCAACACATCTGCCTTGCCCGAGGCGACCAACTCAATCACGCCCCCGACCGTATGCTCGCGTACTGGCTGAAACTCTATGCCGGTCCGTGCACTGATGTTGGTTAACAGATCGGCAATTAAACCTTTGAACTCGCCTTGCTCATCAAAAAACGACAGCGGCAGGAACTGATCATTGACCGCTACCTTTAATCGCGGGTGTTCTGCCAACCAGCTCTGTTCGCTTGTAGTGGGGTTAAACCGCCACGGGTTATTGATTTGCGGCCCGTCAGAGCTCCAGCGCCGCAGGATTGTCATACGTGCACTGGGTGGGATTACCGCCAGCGCGGCATTAATAATGCGCACCAATCTAGGCTCATCACCACGCAGTGCAAAAGAAAATGGGTTGCCTTCCAGACGTGAAAAGTCAGCCAGTTGCACGTTGTTCAAGTAGTTCTTCTGGATCAAGTAATTGGCGCTGATAAAATCCCCCAGGTAAACATCGGCTTGGCCAAATGCCACGGCGCCGATAGCGGTCAGAGTCGAGGGATACAGTTGCAAGGATGCTTCGGGGTAGAAGTCCTTGACCTTTTGCGGCGGCAAATAGTGATCCAGCATGGCTATGCGCAGGCCTGCCAGATTAACTGGCGGACGCTCCCGATTACTGCTGCGCGTCACCAGCGCAGGTGTGTCGTCCGCGTACGCCAGGCTTAACACCAATGCGGGATCTTGCGCTTCAAAACCATTGGAGCTGCTGAGCAAATCCAGCTCGCCCAGTTTGAGTGCTTCAATCGCTTGCGGCCTTGAAGGGTAACGCTTGACCTCGATATCGACGTGCAACAACTGCGACAGCAACTGCGCGTAGTCAGCCGTTACCCCTTCGAAATCCTGGCCATTGACGACCAGGTCAAAAGGGCCGTAGTCGGGTGCCGAGCCCCCCAAACGCAGGGGGCCTTGTTGCTTGAGCCATTGCCAGTCAGATGCCGTAAGCACCACGCTGTACGCTTCGACATTCGAACGGCCCAACAGCCGCAAGGGTTGCACTGGCGGGTCAGCGGCTGCATTGGGTTGGCCAAGGACAAGTAGCAGCGCAATGAGTCCCAGACATGCAAGTGTTTTCAATTAAATCAGATCATTACGTTTGGCAAAATCTGCCAAATAGACGACCGACTTTATATTCAGTTTTTCTATTAATCGCGCCTTATAAGTACTAATGGTTTTACTGCTCAATATCATGTCTTCAGCAATCTTCTTGTTACTCAAGCCTCGAGCAAGTTGTTGCAGAATATACAACTCACGCGCCGATAAATGCTGAATCAACTCCACGTCGCTCATGCTTGCATCACTGTTGCGTACCGAACTGGCCGCCAGATACGGAAAGAACGTATAGCCATCCATGATCACTTTGACAGCCCTCAGCAATTCCGTGAGGTCCTGGCTCTTGGTGATAAACCCTGCGGCACCGGCCTTCATGCAACGCTGTGAGTAAAACAGCGGCGATTGTGAGGTGAGTACCAGAATACGGGTATCCAGCCCTGAAGCCCTGATTCGATTGATCACTTCCAGGCCATCCAGGCCTGGCATGGTGATATCCAAGACAATCAAGTCAACGTTATGCAGGCGCGCGAGTTGAACCGTATCGGTGCCATTGGCCGCTTCTGCCACGACCTCATACCCCTGACTTTCCATCAGCACTTTCATCGCTGATCGAATAAGTGAATGATCATCAGCAATCAACACTTTCATACATTTAATCCTCTGCCAGTAAGCCGAGCATCAGCGTATATCAGGCGCAAACATATCGTTTTGAGTAGGTATAGCCGGCGCAAGCCGGTAAAAAACAACCTAATGGATGACATTGAAAGTATAGGATAGATCCTACAATCAACCTCTTTAGGTCCCACTATATTTGAGCGCAACACACTGAAGCCCGTTCGAAATCGAGCCGCGAATGATCGCTAATCAGATGCCGCCTACGAGAAGGGAATTCACCATCTTATCTGTAAGATTTTTCTTATATTCGCTACTTAAAGCTGCCAAGGGTTTTGGCCTTTTGAGCTGCCGAGCCGGAAATTCACTGCTCATGCAAACGCCAATCTCAAAAGACCGTAACCCTCGTCACTCAGATGGCCGGGGCAGGCCTCATTGCCAGCCGAACTTGCGAATGTAGAACCCTTTCACGGCCTGGGTCAGTACCATGTACGCCAGCAGGATCATGGGCAAGAACACAAAGTACAGCGGTGGCAAGGCCTGTAATTTGAAGTAAGCGGCCAACGGCCCCATTGGCAGGAAGATGCCCACAGCCATGATAACCCCCGTCATGACCATCAACGGCATTGCCGCACGGCTTTGCAGGAACGGGATTTTCGGTGTGCGGATCATGTGCACGATCAGGGTTTGAGTCAGCAGCCCAACCACGAACCAGCCCGACTGGAAAAGGGTTTGGTGTTCAGGGGTATTGGCTTTAAACACATACCACATCAGGCCAAAGGTCAGGATGTCGAAAATCGAGCTGATCGGCCCAAAGAACAACATGAAACGCCCTACGTCCGCAGGCTGCCAGCGCTGCGGCTTTTTCAGCATTTCCTCATCAACGTTATCGAAAGGGATGGCGATTTGTGACACGTCATACAGCAGGTTCTGAACCAGCAGATGCATCGGCAACATTGGCAAAAACGGAATAAACGCACTGGCCACCAATACCGAAAACACATTGCCGAAGTTCGAGCTGGCGGTCATTTTGATGTACTTGAGCATGTTGGCAAAGGTCCGACGCCCTTCCAGCACACCCTCCTCCAGCACCATCAGGCTTTTCTCCAGCAAGATGATATCTGCCGCTTCCTTGGCAATATCCACCGCGCTGTCCACCGAAATCCCGATATCAGCCGTGCGCAGCGCAGGCGCATCGTTGATCCCGTCTCCCATAAAGCCAACCACATGCCCGTTAGCCTTGAGCAAACGCACAATGCGTTCCTTGTGCGTCGGTGTCAGCCTGGCAAATACGTTGGTGGTTTCAACCGCTACCGCCAGTTCGGCATCGCTCATGCGCTCAATGTCATTGCCCATAAGCAAGCCTTGCTGCTCCAGGCCCACTTCACGGCAGATCTTGGCCGTAACCAGTTCGTTGTCGCCCGTCAGAACTTTTACCGCAACCCCATGCTCTGCCAACGCTTTAAGCGCAGGCGCGGTGCTCTCTTTGGGCGGATCCAGAAACGCTACATAACCAATCAGCGTCAGTTCCTGCTCATCGCTCAGGCTGTATGTCTCGCGCCCTTCCGTCATCGGCCGCGCAGCCACTGCCACTACGCGCAAGCCTTCTTCGTTGAAGGCCGCGGTAACCTGGCGAATACGCGCCAGCAGTTCGTCGCTCAGGGCTTCTTCCCGCTCACCATGACGCACGGTTTTGCACACCGAAAGCACTTCTTCGACAGCACCCTTGCAGATCAGCAAATGTGGCTGGTCCTGCTCGGCCACCACTACGGACATGCGGCGACGGGTAAAGTCGAACGGGATTTCATCGACCTTGTTGAAGGCCGTACCCACGTTCAATTCGCGGTGAACCTCGACATGCTCCAACACCGCCACGTCCAGCAGGTTTTTCAGCCCGGTTTGGTAGTAGCTGTTGAGGTAGGCCATTTCCAGCACGTCGTCGGACTCTTGCCCCCAGACATCCACATGCCTGGCCAGGAAAATCTTGTCCTGGGTCAGCGTGCCCGTTTTGTCGGTACACAGCACATCCATCGCGCCAAAGTTCTGGATCGCATCAAGACGTTTGACGATGACTTTTTTGCGTGACAGGAACACTGCGCCTTTGGCCAGGGTCGAGGTCACGATCATCGGCAGCATTTCCGGGGTCAGGCCCACCGCGACAGACAGTGCGAACAGCAAGGCTTCCGTCCAGTCGCCCTTGGTGAAACCATTGATGAACAGCACCAGTGGCGCCATCACAAACATAAAGCGGATCAGCAACCAGCTGACTTTGTTGACCCCGGTCTGAAACGAAGTCGGACCGCGATCGGTCGCGCCAACCCGCTGTGCCAATGCCCCGAAGTAGGTGTTGTTGCCCGTGGTCAGTACCACCGCCGTGGCCGCGCCGGAGACCACGTTGGTGCCCATGAACAAAATATTGTCCAGTTCCAGCGGGTTACTGGTCTGGCTATCAAACTGACGCGCAAACTTCTCGACCGGCATCGATTCGCCCGTCATCGCAGCTTGGCTGACGAACAAATCCTTGGCGCTCAGTACCCGACAGTCTGCCGGAATCATGTCTCCCGCCGACAACACGATCAGATCACCCGGCACCAACTGTTTGATTGCCAGCTCAATACGCTGCGCGCCCCTGATTTTCTGTGCCGCGCCATAGAACTTGCCAAACATCGGCGATGCGTCAGCACTGAAATCGCGACGCATCACCGTCGCGGTGTTACTGACCATTTCCTTGAGGGCATCAGCCGCCTTGTTGGATTTGGCCTCTTGCCAAAACCGCAGCAACGTCGATAACACCACCATCGTGCCAATCACCACGGCGGCTTGAATGTCATCGGTGGCCAGAGATACAGCTGCGAGCAAGGTCAGCAGCAGGTTGAACGGGTTTTTGTAGCAGTGCCACAAATGTACCCAACGGCTCAGCGGCTGCTCGTGTTCAACTTCATTGAGCCCGTATTGCTGACGCTGCACCTCAACCTCGGCCTCACTCAGACCGTCGGTGTGGGTGCCCAGGTTGTCGATCAAAACGGCGCTGTCAGTATTGGCGGCCGCCACCAGAGTTTGCGCCAGGATCGGTGGCACTTCGCGGCTGACCGTGGTGTTGGTCAGGCTGTCGAGCAAAGCCAGGCGGCGGAAGTGCCGGCCAATATGGCGGGTGCGCAAAAAGCCTGCGAAAAATTCTTTCAGGGCGAGTTTCATGGTGCTACTCCTGCGCCGCCTGCGCTCACCCCAAGCAGAGTGACTACACAGCCGGCCTTAATCTGGAACCGTCGTTCATGGTTTTAATCTCGTGAGCGAGCCTGGGGCTCGCGGTTATTCAAACAATCGCAAACTGCCCGGTAGCGCGGGCCGATGCTGGCGGCGGCGAACGAGTCTAAAGAAGTTGCCCATAACGATTCCCCTGGCGGTCAACGAAGCCGACAAGCAGGTACAGCCAAGCGTGCGCATGAGCCAAAAGGCACGCGCATACAACGCGTTGCGATGCGCCAAGGGCGTTAATCACACACGTTTCAGTGTCGGAAAGAGGGCTTGCGGGCTCGGGTCACAACAGCCCCGGGCAAGACGCCACCTCTCGCTATCAAGCAAGAAGCGGCAGGGGATTCTGCGCGCTAGCTTGCCGAAAATATGCCGGTCTTAGAACCCGGCCAACTACTGTCGCTCAAACTGCTATCCACTTGGTCTCTGCGCTATTGATCAAAACGCGGGCAGCTTACGCCCGACGTTTTAGAGAGTAAACCGTAGGAAGGCTTCCGCTTTATGAATCAGAAACTTCTTCAGGAAGAGTTCAGTTTCACCACGCGAATGTCATAAAGCCTGACATCCGCGCGGGATATGGCGTCTCAGCTCGCGCTGGCCAACATAGGCTCAGTCACCGCTGGATGCTGGCTGTTGCGCTTGTCATGGGCATACAGGGACGCCGAAATCTCATCTGCCCGAATCGGTAAAACCGACAACAAGGTGTCACTCAGGCCGTGGCTGGCCTGACAGAAACCTTGCATGTAAATCCCCGCCTTGCAGCGCTCATCGGTGACTATCCGGTAGTCCCGGCCTACTTCGAAGTCGCCCAGGTATTCAGCCAGTGGTGCCAGCAGGTGACGGTGCATCTGCCGCTCGTAACCGGTGGCCAGAATGACCGCATCGTAGTGTTGCTCCAGCATCTCGCCATTGGCGGTGTTGCGCAGCGCCAACTTGATGCCCTGCCCGTCTGCCGTGGCGTTTTCAATGCTGGTCAGGCTACGGAAAACATGACGGGCAATGCCCGAGACTTTCTGCCGATAGAAGATCGCGTAGATGCGCTCAATCAGATCGATGTCCACCACCGAATAGTTGGTGCTCTGATACTCGACAATCAGACGCTCGCGCTCGGCGGTGTTTTGGGCAAACACCAGATCGGTGAACTGTGGCGAAAACACCTCGTTGACGAACGGACTGTCATCCGCAGGTTTAAGTGCCGAACCACGCAGAATCAAGTCCACCTGAGCCGATGGATAACTGTCGTTCAAGTCGATAAACGCTTCAGCCGCACTCTGACCACCGCCAATAATTGCGATGCGCATCGGCTTGCCGCTGACACATGGCTGTTTGGCCATGCGCGCCAGGTACTGGGAATGATGGAAAACCCGCGGGTCATCCTTGAGCGCTTTGAAAACCGTCGGAATATTCGGCGTTCCCCCGGCACTCACTACCACAGAGCGCGTAGTACGAGCGTGTTGCAAGCCGTGAGAATCGCGGGAAATCACTCGCAGGGCTTCGACCTGCTGTTGATGCAGTACCGGCTCGATGCTCAGCACTTCTTCGCCATAACGGCTTTGCGCCTCAAAGTGCGACGCCACCCAGCGCAGGTAGTCGTTGAACTCCATACGACATGGATAAAAGGTCCCCAGGTTGATGAAATCCACCAGACGACCGTGGGCCTTGAGGTAATTGACGAAGGAATACGCACTGGTGGGATTGCGCAGCGTGACCAGATCCTTGAGGAACGAAATCTGCAGCTCACTCTGAGTGACCAGGGTGTTGCCGTGCCAGCGATAGTCAGCCTGTTTGTCTAAAAACAACGCATTCAGGGGGCCTTGAACCTGCCCGCGTTCTTCCAGGGCGATGGCCAGAGCCAGATTGGAAGGTCCGAAACCGATGCCGATCAGATCATGCACAACGCCCGCAGCGATTGCCTGTGTCATTTTCAGTGTCCTCTGGATTACCCCTCAACAGAGGGAAAAAAGCCCGTGACCGACTGCCCAGTGGCAGGGCAGCAGATCGTCTGTTGAGTAGGAACGAGAACACAGAAATGAAATTTAGGCGTTGTCCCACTGCCGGATACGAATCCGGCAGTGCTTCATTGCGTTAACGATGTGCTTCTCGACCATGCTGCGGGATACCCCCAGACGGTCGGCAATTTCCAGGTGAGACAAGCCATCGAGCTTGCGCAGCAAAAAACACTCGCGACATGCCGCTGGCAACTCGGACAACGCCCGCTGGAGCATGTCCAGGCGCTGACCATGATCCATCAGCACCTGCGGCGAGGGGCTGTAAAAACGCTCTTCGCTATCCAGCACTTCCAGCGGCTCGGCCTGGCGCAACGTGTTGCGCCGATGACCGTCGATCACCAGATTGAGCGCCGTGCGGTACAAAAATGCGCGAGGTTGAGCAATCGGCTCATCACTGGAACGCTCCAGCACGCGCACATATGCGTCATGCACCACATCTTCGGCCGCCTGGGCATTACCCAATCTGGCACTCAAAAAGCCCACCAGTTCGCGATAGTAGTTTTCCAACAGGACTCCTGGCCGCAACAGCAGCGGCAACACTCCGTGAGCGCAGAAACAGATCTAATGAAATAGCGGCATGATGATGGCACTTTTACAGATGTAATTTATAGTAATTCTCATATAGATTTAAACCCCAAGGCCACTACCCTCGTCGAATTATTTAGCAACAACCCTATAAACAAACAGCTAAATCCCTCGCCAAATCATTCGTTTACTCAACAGCTCCCCGTGTCTGTCGTCCTCGCGACAGCGTTTGCTCTGGGCATTTGGGCCCAATGGCATGACGACGGGCCGACTTCCATTGGCCGGAACCCTGCATGAAACGCCCTCGACAGACCCGACGTGCGCTGCTGATCACCCTGTGTTTATTACTCGGCGCCGCCTTGGCAGCCTGGCCTTTCCTGACGCCGGGCCGCGATGCCTATGACACCGTGCCCGTAACCCGGGGCGATATTGAAAGCAGCGTGACCGCACTCGGCACCCTGCAACCCCGGCAATATGTCGATGTGGGTGCACAGGCCTCAGGGCAAATCCATAAGATCCACGTCGACGTCGGTGCTGAAGTCAAGGAAGGCCAGCTTCTGGTCGAAATCGACCCGTCCACCCAAACAGCCAAACTCGATGCCAGCCGCTTTGCCATCGAAAACCTCAAGGCTCAACTGCAAGAACAACGCGCCCTGCACGATCTGGCAAAACAGAAGTTGCAGCGCCAGCAACACCTCGCAAAAGGCGGCGCCACCCGCGAAGAAGATGTTCAGGCGGCACAGGCTGAAGTCCGCACCACCCAGGCGCGGACCGACATGTTTGCGGCGCAGATCCGTCAGGCCCAGGCCAGTTTGCGCAGTGATGAAGCCGAACTGGGCTACACCCGCATCTTTGCGCCCATGTCTGGCACCGTGGTGGCACTGGATGCCCGCGAAGGCCAGACCCTCAATGCCCAACAGCAAACACCGCTGATCCTGCGCATCGCCAAGCTCTCGCCGATGACGGTCTGGGCTGAAGTCTCGGAAGCCGATATCGGCCATGTAAAAACCGGCATGCAGGCCTACTTCACCACCTTGAGCGGCGGCAACCGGCGCTGGAACAGCACCGTGCGCCAGGTCCTGCCCGTACCGCCCAAACCCCTCAACGAAAGCAGCCAGGGCGGCGGCAGCCCCGCAAGCAAAAGCGGCAGCGCCCGCGTGGTGCTCTATACCGTGCTGCTGGATGTCGACAACAACGATCAGGCACTGATGCCCGAAATGACCACCCAGGTGTTTTTTGTCGCCAATCAGGCCCGGGATGTATTGCTCGCGCCAATCATCGCGTTGCAGGGCACTACCGAGGGGGACCGCCAGACCGCCCATATCGTGAGCAAGAACGGCAAGGTCGAGCCTCGCGAAATCCGTACCGGCATCAGCGACCGTTTGCGCGTAGAAATCCTCGAAGGTCTGGATGAGGGCGATCACCTGCTGGCCGGCCCCGCTACCGGCAACGGAGGCTGAATGCCCACTCCCTTGATCGACCTGCAGGATATCCGCAAGGTCTACGGCGGCATCGACACGCCTGAAGTTCACGTGCTTAAAGGCATCAGTCTGTCGATCCATGCCGGGGAGTTCGTCGCCATCGTCGGCGCCTCGGGCTCGGGCAAGTCGACCCTGATGAACATCCTCGGCTGCCTCGACCGCCCAACCTCCGGGCGCTACCTGTTTGCCGGTGAAGACGTCGCCCGGCTCGACAGTGACGAGCTGGCCTGGTTGCGCCGCGAAGCCTTTGGCTTTGTGTTCCAGGGCTACCATTTGATCCCCTCGGCGTCGGCCCAGGAAAACGTCGAAATGCCGGCCATCTATGCTGGTACCCCGGCCGCCGAGCGTCACGCCCGTGCAGCCGCCCTGCTCGACCGCCTGGGTTTGGCCGAACGCACCGCCAACCGTCCGCACCAACTGTCCGGTGGTCAGCAACAACGGGTGTCGATCGCCCGCGCCCTGATGAACGGCGGGCATATCATCCTCGCCGACGAACCCACCGGGGCTCTCGACAGCCACAGCGGCGCCGAGGTCATGGCCCTGCTTGACGAACTGGCGAGCCAAGGCCATGTGGTTATCCTGATTACCCATGACCGCGAAGTCGCAGCACGGGCCAACCGGATCATCGAAGTGCGCGATGGCGAAGTTATCAGCGACAGTAGCAACGGCACGCACCTGCCCGCGACCGACAACCCCCAGGCCTTGCAGGCCATCGATCTGCGCAAGCGCCTGAGCGAAGGCAGCGAGGCCCGGGGAGCCTGGAAAGGCGAACTGGTCGATGCGGTTCACGCCGCCTGGCGAGTCATGTGGATCAACCGTTTTCGCACCGCCTTGACCCTGCTCGGCATTGTCATCGGCGTGGCCTCGGTGGTGGTGATGCTGGCCGTCGGCGAAGGCAGCAAACGCCAGGTGATGGCGGAAATGGGCGCCTTTGGCTCCAACATCATTTACCTCAGCGGCATGTCGCCAAGGCCCAGAGCGCCACTGGGCATCGTGACCCTCAATGACGTAGCCGCCCTCTCGACCTTGCCGCAAGTAAAAATGATCATGCCGATCAATGGCGCCGAGATTGGCGTGCGCTATGGCAATGTCGATCACACCCTGTACACCGGCGGCAACGGTATTGATTTTTCGGCGATCTTCAACTGGCCGGTAGTGCAAGGCAGCTTCTTCAGCCAGGCCGATGAAGACGCGGCTGCCGCCGTGGCGGTGATAGGCAAAAAGGTCCGCGATAAAGTGCTCAAGGATGTGCCCAACCCGATTGGCCAGTACATCCTGCTGGAAAACGTACCGTTTCGCGTGGTCGGGGTGCTTGCCGAAAAAGGCGCCAGCTCCGGCGACTCGGACAGCGATACGCGCATCGTGGTGCCTTACTCTGCGGCCAGCGTGCGCCTGTTCGGCACCCACAATCCGGAATATGTGGTGATCGCCGCCGCCGATGCGAGCAAGGTCAACCAGACCGAAAAGGCCATCGAGCAACTGATGCTCAGGCTGCACCACGGCAAACGCGATTTCGAAATCACCAACAACGCGGCGATGATTCAGGCCGAAGCCAAAACCCGCAACACCCTGTCGTTGATGCTCGGTTCGATCGCCGCCATCTCGCTGCTGGTGGGCGGTATCGGGGTGATGAACATCATGCTGATGACCGTGCGCGAGCGTACCCGCGAGATCGGCATTCGCATGGCCACCGGCGCCCGCCAGCGCGACATCCTGCGCCAGTTTTTGACCGAAGCACTGATGCTCTCGGTGGTCGGCGGCGTGGCCGGCATCACCCTGGCCTTTATCGTCGGTGGCGTATTGTTGCTCTGCGATGTGGCGGTGGCGTTCTCGCTGGTCGCAGTGCTCGGCGCCTTTGGCTGCGCATTGGTGACCGGCGTCATTTTCGGCTTTATGCCAGCCCGCAAGGCTGCCCGGCTAGACCCGGTCACGGCCCTTACCAGTGAATGAGCAATTGATGAAGCCGACCTTGAGCTTGTTGAGCCTGTGCCTGCTGCTGGGCGCTTGCAGCCACTCCACCCCTGACGACAATAACGACGTGGTTCCACCACCCTCCTGGCAGTCGGCACATGCACCAGCCAGCCAGCAGGTCAGCCAGCAATGGTGGGAACAGTTTGGTAGCCCCGAACTGGGCCGCCTGATCAGCCAGGCGCGGGCTGGCAGCTACGATCTGGCGGGCGCCATGGCCCGAGTCCGGCAAGCCCAGGCATCTGCCGTGATTGCCGGGGCACCGTTATTGCCCGAAGTAAAATTCGGCACCAATGCCAATCGTCAAAAACTGCTGCGCGGCAAAGGCTACAGTCAACTGGATGCCAGCGATGACAACAAGGCCGTGGACTATTTCGACGCCAGCCTGAGCGCCAGCTATGAAGTGGACTTCTGGGGCGGCAAAGCGGCAGCTCAGGACAGTGCGCTACAAGCGCTCAAGGCCAGCGAGTTTGATCGCGCGACGGTCGAGCTGACCTTGCTCAGCGGCGTCGCCAGCAGTTATGTGCAAACCCTGGCACTTGATGAACAACTGCGCATTGCCCGACTCAATCTGGCCAATGCGCAAAGTGTGTTGCACGTCGTGCAAACTCGCTATGACGCGGGCTCGGCCACAGCCCTGGAACTGGCCCAACAAAAGAGTCTGGTTGCCAGCCAACAACGGCAAGTGCCACTGGCTGGGCAACAGGCCCAGGAAGCACGGATCACCCTCGCCGTCCTGCTTGGTCAGCCCGTACAAAACCTGGCACTGGGCGACACCACTTTCGCCCGGCTGCATTGGCCATCGACAGGCAGCGGACTGCCCAGCGAGCTGCTCGGCCGACGCCCGGACATCGCCAGCGCCGAAGCCAAACTGATCGCCGCCCGGGCCGATATCACCGTGGCCCGCGCCGCCATGCTGCCCAGCCTGACCCTGAGCGCCAGCCTGGGCTCTGGCGCTGACCGTTTCAGCAATATCCTGCGCAGCCCGTTCTACACCCTCACTGCAGGGCTCGCAGCGCCGATCTTTAACAATGGCCGTCTAAGTGCCGAACGCGATAAAGCCACAGCACGTCAACAAGAGTTGCTGCAAGCCTATCGGGGCAGCATCATCAGCGCCTTTGCCGATGTCGAAAAAGCCCTCAACAGCGCCAGCGGTCTGGACCAGCAACGTCAATGGCAGGACGAGGAACTCAAGCAGGCGCAGCGGGCCTTTGACATTGCCCAAAGTCGCTACACCGCCGGGGCAGAAGGGCTGCTGACGGTTCTGCAAACACAAAGCACGCTGTACCAGGCCCAGGACCAGAGCGTGCAACTGCGCATGGCCCGGCTGCAGGCGAGTGTTGCGCTGTACAAGGCATTGGGTGGAGGTTGGCGGGTGCAGTAACCCGCCTGCTTCAGGTCTTGACCAGCAGGTGCCGCGCATACCACGGTCGCCGCGGGATGCGCCGCAGCAACCCGGTAATGCTCTTCTCATCGCCAAAGGTAATGCGCAGCGCCAGTTTCATGGTTTCGGGGTCCATCTCCACGGTTTTACCCGTGGCCAACCCCGGTGTTGTGCTACAGCCGTGGGTGAGCGGGCCCAGCCACGGGTCATCCACTTCCACCCAGCGCCCCGGCGCAAACCAAGGCACGCCATTGACTTGCCGACGTGTCAGCTCCCCAGGGTGGAAGCGCTCATGGGCACGGTACCAATCCTCGAGACGATCATCGATCCAGCCATGAAAACTCCAGAACACCGGATTTACATGGGAGGAAAACGGATCACCCAAAAAGTCGTTTTCGGGCACATACCAGCGCCCGGCAAAATCCGCCGGATCACGGGCCATCGGCACCGGGGCGCCATTGGACGGATCCCTCGGTACAGAGGCCCAGCGCATGTGCAGCCAGTCATGCAAACCTAGCTCAACCTCGGAACCAAACTGCCCCAAAGTCAGCGACGATAAATAGCGCGGGTCACGATAGCGTGACTCCCAGACCTCGAAGTTGCTGTGAAAGGTTTCCGGCTGTTTGATATCACTCAACCACTGCGTATAGACCTCATCACCCTCCGCCAGCCAGGTCGGCGGCAAGGCGCTGCCATCGTGGTTATCAAAGTAACGAGCAAAGCCTGCACGATCACGCTCAAGCTCTGGCTGCGGTAATGGCAGCGCTGGCCATGACGGTAAATCCTGCATCGAGCGCGCGGTGCGCAACATATGTCGATGCATAAAGAAAAAATCCACTCCAGAGCCGTTGCGATCCTTGCGCGGGCCACGGGCATCGCGCTCCCTGTCGCGCTGGCCGGGTTGCCAGCCAATGCCACGCAGAGCGTTGCGTTTGTCTTCAGATAACTCATGCCAGGTATCGCGGGATGCATGCCACAGCTGGTGAAACAACCGATGCTCAGGAGTCACCAGCCAGGCCAGCAACGTCGGGTTGAGGCCGATCCGTTCGCGGGCTTCAGGAAAGGTACGCTTGACGGCAACAAAGCTGTTGTCCTGCTCGGGCAAGGCCAATGGCCGCGCAAGATGCTGCACGCGCCCGCTGAGGGTGCCGCTGCCGGCATTACCGTAAGCGCCCCAGACTTCATCGAGGCTGAAACTGAACTCGTAATCAGGCTGGCCGTTAACCGACTCGCTGCTGGTGAGTCGCCAGTACATCCGCTTCGCATCCGGTGCCACCAGGTCGCCCAAAATGCGATAACGCGGCACCTGTGAGCCGTGCAAAATAGCGGCCGTGTCAAGATAACCGCGGACACCACGGCCACGTGGCGCGATATCGAGCCATAGCTCCAGATCATCTGCAGGCACACCGTCAAGCCCGGCATCCTGCCCGTTGAAGCGAATCGTCCAAAGCCCGCGCAACTGGTCGGCCAACTGCTGCCCGGCGGTATCTGCCAGGTCAACTGTCGCCTCGCCGGGCGTAATCGGCTCGTCCACTCGCGTCAACTCACGATGCCCATAAAACGCTGCTGGCGCTGCTGCGCCGGTGATCGCCAAACCAGCGATGAACCATCGTCGTGAAATCGTCATTGCCCTACCTGTCCCAGCCCGAATGCAGGCGTTATCCAAGCTAGAACGTTTGCTCAAGGACGAAATTTAGGAACTCTGCTGGCTGGATTCATGACCTGAGATCAAGACTGCTTTGCTTGATCGCAGGTTTTTCCCACGGATCAGTCCGAGGATACTCAACCTCATTCTTACGTCCCTCAAGGAGTTATCCATGACTATTCCAGCATTCGGCCTCGGTACTTTTCGTCTAAAAGGCCAAGTAGTAATCGACTCGGTAAAAAACGCCCTGGATCTGGGCTATCGGGCAGTCGACACCGCGCAGATCTATGAAAACGAAGCTGACGTCGGCCAGGCTATTGCCGAGAGTGGCGTAGCGCGGGACAAACTGTTTATCACCAGCAAGATCTGGGTCAGCCATTTTGCCGGGGACCAACTGATTCCGAGCTTGCAGGACAGCCTGAAAAAATTGCGCACCGATCACCTGGACCTGACCCTGATCCACTGGCCGTCACCGAAAAGTGCAGTCCCGGTAGCAGAATTTATGGGCGCATTGCTTGAAGCCAAAAAGCTGGGGCTGACCAAACAGATTGGCGTCTCGAACTTCACCATCGCGCTGATGAAAGAAGCGATTGCCGCTGTTGGCGCCGAACACATCGCCACCAATCAGATCGAACTTCACCCGTACCTGCAAAATCGTAAATTGGTTGAGTTCGCACAGAGCCAAGGTATTCATATCACCTCGTACATGACACTGGCCTACGGTGAAGTCCTGAACGATCCGGTGATCATCGAGATCGCTAAACGCCATGCCGCAACTGCGGCCCAAGTGACACTGGCCTGGGCGATGCAATTGGGATATTCGGTGATTCCGTCGTCGACCAAGCGCGACAACCTCGAGAGCAACTTGAAGGCGTGTGAGTTAACCCTGACCGAAGATGACATGGCACAGATTGCCGCACTGGATCGCGGCCACCGCCTGACCAACCCGCAGAGCGTTGCACCGCAGTGGGATTGACCGGGAACAGGGTATCTACAGAGATACTTCAACCGTGGGAGCGAGCAGGCTCGCTCCCACAAGGGGCTTGATCCGGAACAGAGTATCTACAAGGGTTGGCCCTGCAGGCCAAAGCGCTGCAGCTGCATTTCCTGCAGGCGGCTCAAGGTGCGGCGAAAGGCGAACTCCAGGTAACCTTGGGTATAGAGCTGATCCATCGGCACCTGGGCTTCGATACATACCGGCACTTTGCGGTCGTAACATTCGTCGATCAGCGCAATAAAACGCCGCACGCTGTCATCGTATTTGGACAGCTGCGGCAGCTCGCGATCCCCGGCCTCGACTTTCACCGCCCCGTCTTCCGTACCCCGGGCAATTTTACCTTCGCGCTGCTCTGCACTCAGGCAAGGTACTCCGCTGAGCAACATCACCTTATAGCGGTCACAGATGTCCATGAACTCGGTGGCTGCCAGCGGCTGCTCACACAGCTCGTGGAAATTGCACCACAGCACGGCATCACTGGCGTGCACCACATTCAGCGAGCGATGGCCCACCCCAATCGGCTGATCAGACACCGTCTGGCCTTGGGTCAATTCCTTGAACACTGCTTCAATCGCGCTCGGCCGGCCCGGTTCAGTCACCCAATAGCGCTGATGAGCAATACCGGGGTGCAGCCGGTGGTCTTCAATACCGTCCACCGCAACCACATCCATATGCTGGAGAATCGCGCTGATCCCTGGGGCGAAGCGATCGCGGTTGAAGCCGTGACCATAGAGGTCTTGCGGCGGCTGGTTAGAGGTACAGACCAGCACCACCCCTTCATCGAACATGACTTGGAACAAACGCCCCAAAATGATCGCATCGGCAATGTCATTGACGAACAACTCGTCAAAACACAGCACTCTAACGTCCTCAGCCAGGCCTTTAGCCAGCGCCTTGAGTGGATCCGCTGTGCCGGTCAGCTGAAACAGGCGCTGATGCACCCATTGCATGAAGTGATGAAAATGCTGGCGTCGGGCCGGTACCCGCAGGCTTTGGTAGAACCGGTCCATCAACCAGGTTTTACCCCGCCCTACCGGGCCCCACAAATACACGCCATTGACCGACTTCGCCCCTGAGTGCAATGCCTCATGACAGCGTTGCAACGCCTGTACAGCCAGCCATTGAGCAGGATCATGGACAAAGCCTTGCTGCTCGATGGCCTGTTGATATGCATTAAGGGGGGACTCGACATTCATACCGATGGCTGACTCCTGAAACAGAGATGCCAGTATGCCAGCAAGCCGATACGGGGGGCACTTGAAAAAGTTCGCATCGCCATCACATTGTTACCCCAGCAGTAACAGAGCCTTTTGCCATCAGGTCTTTTTCCTTTGGTAAAACAGCGTAAAATTACTCACATGTTCTAAACATTGCTTGACCCTGTTACACGGTACTTCGTACGCACCTGGCAACTTTCACATGTGTCGTAACTTCTTCCCGCCTCATCGGCAAATGAAGTCAGTCAGCTTTAACTCTTGATTACTTTAGAGGCCACGTTCATGAAAAATTTAATCGCACTCTTGCTTGCCGGTTTTGCAACACTTGCAGTTGCAGGTGAAACTTCCACCGTTCAACCTTCAGCTGTCGAACATTACAGCTACGGTACAAAACTGGATATCGCCCGCGTCGTCAGTCTGTCCACCATCCCCAACGTGTGTGAAGTCGTGCCGGCGACCATGACCTATGAAGACTCCCAGGGTCAGCGCCACACTGTCGAGTATCAGGTGATGGGTGACGGTTGCAGCATGCACTAGCCCTCGATGGCTGCACCTGCGGATACGACCCCAGGCCCCCTCTTGTGAGGGGGCCTTTTGTTGTGCGGACCATTAAGCAGCAGGATTGTTACTGATCCGGAAAGACTCCTTGGCGATCTTTTGACTTTAATCAATACGCGTGGGGCGTATTCTATGTTCATCCCTCAACGCAACATTGAAACAGGGCACGGTACTTCGTACTGCATCACTTACCTCGTTGATGCAGCAACTTCTCCCGCCATGTCGGCAATTGAAGTCAGTGATTCGTGATTGTTTTAAGGTCTCCATAATGAAACGTTTGATCGCTCTTGCACTTATCAGTTTTTCAACACTGGCTGCTGCTGACGAACTTCAAGTTACGCAACAACAACCCGCTGTCGAACATTACACTTACGCCACTGACCTCGACATTGCCAACGTTATCAGCGTGTCACCGGTGGCCGATGTCTGCGACATTGTGCCGGCACAAATGACTTATGAAGACCATCAGGGCAAGCGTCATATTCTTGAATACCGGGTGATGGGTAATGGTTGCAGCAACGGCTGATACCACCGCTTGCGCCAGCTGCTCACAACAAGCCTCCGTAGAGCGGGGGCTTTTTAATGGGTGGCACCAGGCTTGAAACAGGCAATAAAAAACCCGACCCTGTCACAACGTGTGATCAGGACCGGGTTGAAACGCTCAGCAGATAATTCGTTTCAGGTGTCCGAAATCAGTCTTTCTTCTCGGAGATCACCTTGCCAGTCGAATCGAAAACAATTTCGTATTCCAGGCCATCCACTTTCTTGATCCCCTCTGCTTTCCAAATGCCGGCAGCAGGGTCCTGGGCTTCAATTTTCTTGATCACGGTGTAACCGTTTTTGTTCTTGAGAACTTCAACCAATTCTTTGGAGAACGCCCAGTTCGGATCAGGCTGAGCCATCGCTGCACCGGCACCCAACAAAGCAGCAGTAGTGATCACAGCAGCAAAGGTTTTCTTCAACATTGTCTTAACTCCATTAATTGATGTTGTATCTGGTACTCAATGTGACTGGAACAACCGTAGCAGAGAAAAAACCGGCCATGCAGCTAAATGATATGCTTTTGACATGGCTCATGTTCTCGTTAGCTCTAGTGCGGGGTTAGAATACGCAAAACCGGGAAAAGCCAATGAGTGAAACACGCCTCACCGAAGCCCAATACGATGCCATCACCGAAGCTGCGGCTCAGTGGTGCATGCGCGTGCACGAGCCCGATTGCACCGATCAGGAACGCGAGGCTTTCGCTGTGTGGCTGGCGGCCGATCCCGTGCACGCATTTGAATATGAAGCGATGCTCGACATCTGGGATGTCAGCGAGCACCTGCCCCACCCCGCTCCCGCCACCGCCCAGGTGATTGCACTGCCCCGCGTGCAACGTCGCAGCCCCTGGTCACGCTTTGCCGTGGCCGCGGCCGTCACCCTGCTTGCGGCCCCTGTGGCGGCTTACAGCGGCTGGCAACTGGGCTGGCTGCCCAATGCCTATGAACGTTTTACAGCTGACACCAGTATCAGAACGGTGACGTTGCCCGATGGCAGCCAAGTCGAGCTAAACCTGGGCACACAACTGACCTTCAGCAACTACAAGGATCAGCGTCGGGTGACCCTGAGCAAGGGCGAGGCGTTTTTCAAGGTCAGTCACGATGTCACGCACCCGTTCCTGGTCCAGGCCGCAGAAGGGCGAATTCGGGTTACAGGCACCCAGTTCAATGTGTGGATGTACGAGGATCAGGTGCGGGTCACGCTGCTGGAAGGCTCGGTGCTGGTGACCAGCAACAAGAACCTAAGTGGCGATGGCTTGCGCCTGGAACCGGGCATGCAGGCGCGCTACAGGTCGGGCGACTACGCAGCGCAAATCAGCCAGACCTACGCCAATACCCCGGACCTGGCGTGGCGCACCGGCAAGCTGGTACTGGACAACCTGTCGCTGGCAGAGGCCCTGCCCCTGATCAACCGCTACCTCAATACCCCGCTGACTGTGGCGGACAGCGCCACCGGCAAGCTGCGCATTGGTGGCGTGTTCAACACCCGCGACATCAACCAGTTGGTGACCTCCCTGCCCAAAGTGTTGCCGGTGTACCTGAGCCGCAATGCGGATGGCCAGCCAGTGCTCAACGCCCGACCGCAAAACTTGTAGATACTCTGTTCCAGGTCACTCCCACGCTTGAAGTATCTCTGTAGCCGCTGAGGAGCGAAGCGAGGCTGCGTCCGAGGGCGAAGCGCTCGTTAGCCTGAATGATCTTACGACTGCTACGCAGCCGATCGCAGCCTCGTACCTCGACAGCGGCTACAGAGATACTTCGAGCGTGGGAGCGAACAGGGTGCCGGGCCTGAAATAGAGTATCTACAAACCTCCTTTTAGCTCCCCGCGAATTTGCACCGTCTGATATTCGGGGTCAGCCTTGATCTGCGCCTCCGTGAAGGGCAATGGTTGCCACTGTTTCCTGGAAAACGCTTGCGTCTGGTCACGGGCATACCTGGAGGCCGGGTCGCTGGACAGCGAGAACGCCAGTAACCCTTGCGCCTTAGGCCCCTGCTCGTCGAAGGTCACGGTTTGCAGGTAACTGGTGCCGCTGACCACTTCACGCTTTCCGTCCTGACCCGGCACGCTTTGCATGGCGTTGTACACACCCAACGTCGCTGGGCCACCGTGGATCGGGGTTTGCTGGCCACCACTGCTGACGACCTGAATCTCGCCCCAGGTGACATCCGCGCCCAACCCGGTTTCAGCCACTGCGGCTGCCGAGGCCAGTAGCGCCTCATGCACCGCCTTGAGTACCTGCGCCTGACTCAGGTTCAGCCCACGCGGGGTGTGCTGCGGGTCTGCGGGGTCGAACGGCACGCGCCAAACATCCGCGACTTCAAGCAATTGCCCCATGATGTGCTGAAAGTGCACCAGGCCAATGCCACTGTCGAGATCTGCCTGCTGATCCCATGCCTTGAGGCTGGCACACAGCGGTGCAAGGCTCCTCGACGCGCTCGCACAGGCCTGCAGCAAGTCAGGCATGACCAACCCGGCCAGATACACCCGATCATCCATCACCATGCCTTGCAGATCCGACACGCTGATTGCCCCCGGCTGGCTCAGGCGTTGCAGGGCAAAGCGCGCACGCGGCCCCAGCGGCTGGCTGTCCTGGCTGATCAGGGGTGAAAAACCGGTCAACGGCGCCTTGGGGTTGACCATCCAGGCCGAGTCGTTGGAGTGCTGCACGTAATCATCACGCCGCAATTGTGGCAAATGACTTGCCGGGTAGATGCCCGGTTGCGCTGCACTCGGATCAACGGTCCAGCCACAGGCACTGCGGCTGCCATCAAGCAGGATCAGCTCAAGGCCTGCACGCGGATCGCTGCAGGCGGCGAGTTTAGCCGCGTCGACATAGGGCACTACCGAGACGTTCATGTACAGCGCCTGCCCCTGATCATCCACCGCCAGGGTGTTAACCCACGGAATGCCCTGGACCCGGTTCACGGACGCTTGCAGGGCATCGAGGCTCGGGGCTTGATTGATCGCATACCACTGCTGCAACACGCGGTCATTTTGCAGGTTGGCGTCGCGCAGGCTAAAGGCTACGTGATTATCCCAGTCGAGCTTGCCCGGCCACTGCACTATCGGGCCGAACACTGAGCTGTAGATATCCCGCGATACAGATTGCAGGCTGCCATCGGCTTGCTTGACGTCGACCGTCACGGTTTTTTTATCGAGTGCCCGCGACTGACCATCAAGCAGATAGCGCGTCGGGTCCTTCGGGTCGAGCTCAAGCCGGTACAGAGTGAAGTGCTTTGACGTGTCGACGGTGTGGGTCCAGGCCATGTGCCGGTTAAAGCCGATATTGATCATCGGCAAGCCGGGCAGCGCAGCACCCATCACGTCGAGCTTGCCGGGAATGGTCAACTGCATCTGGTAAAAACGCATCCCGCCCACCCATGGAAAATGCGGGTTGGCCAACAACATGGCGCGACCGGTTTGTGAGCGCTCGGCCCCTACAGCCACTGCGTTGCTGCCGCGGTCCAAGGCAAAGCGTTGCATGCGCTCGGCGGCGACTTCAAAGCTGCCGGCAGTTGTCTTGATACCGGCCGTGGCACGCGGCGGCGTTGCTGCTACCAAGGCCTCGGCAAATTGACCGGCCCCGCCCTCTACCAGTAAGCGACGGGTCAGCTTGACCAGGTCCTGTGCCGTGATGGGCCGTACCGAAGCATTGTCACATTGTGCCGGGAGTATTACGCGCTCACTGAGCTGGCGGTTGTAGCCGGCCACATAGCCATTGATCAAATCCCGCACTTCAGGGGTTTGCGCCTGCCAAAAGGCAGACACCGCTTCGGGCGTATTGAGCCAAGTGAAAAACACATCGCTGGACAGGTTGTCGCGCTGCTCCAGGGTCAACGCCTCGGGGCCAAAATATTTGGCGCGCTCACCGTTGACGGTGACCACTTCATTGGCCAAAAGACACAGGTTGTCCTGGGCATAGGCATAACCGATGCCATAGCCCAGGCCGCGCTCATCAGCGGCACGGATATGCGGCACGCCAAAAGTGGTACGGCGGATATCTGCGCTCACGTCGCTGGCGGGCGTGCTGGCCATGGCTGAAACGCTCAGCCCCAGGCACAGCCCTGCAAGGCACACTTTGCTTAACGGTCTGGAAATAATCACGTGCACTGCTGCTCCTTCACGACAAAAAGCCGGGCGGCGCAATCGATTGAAAACCACCACGGGCAAGTGAAAAACGAAGCAGGTTAAAAAAATTTAATAATTGTTCCAAACCCCCGGTCTTACTGGGGGCATACGTAATCGAGACGGATTTACGACAAATTTTCTACATTCAAATGTTCATGATTTAAGTCGCTCATTCGTCTAGTTAACCAAGAGCATTTTTTTTCTTTTCCTGATCAGGCTCTGAAAAGGAGTTTTTTGCATGCACAACCAGCAAATACCAACGGATGGTAGCCACCAGCATCACGACACAGCTTTCCAGCCCGACCCGGGGTTGCTGGAGGCTCTGGCTCCTTTGCAGGGCAACGAACGGATCCGTCATTTACTCAAGTGTTTCGGGCTGCGTACCAGCCTGGTACGGCTCAAGGTCATTGACGCATTGCTGACCGCGGCCGGGAATGATCGACGGCTGGGAGTGCGCGGCATGCACAGTCATTTGCAGGCACTGGATATTCCATTGTCGTTTCTGAGTGTGCGCGAGGTGCTCAAGCGCTTGTGCAGCGAGGGGGTGGTGGTGCTCAACAGCGACAAGAGCTACAGCCTGCATCCACAGGCTGAAGCCGTTCTGATCGGAAGGATTGAAGCTTAAATCTTGGTCTTGCGGCGCATCACACCGTTGATCACGACCACGACCACAGCCACGCCGATGGCGATGTACTGGAACATTTTCTCGCTGATCATGCCGGCGTTCTGCATGTACGAAAGACCAAACATGATCCCCAGAACTACCAGTGAGATCAAAATCGAGTATTTCAAGCGCTGCGAAGGGGTCATAACCTGTTCCTGAAGTAAGTCTGAAAACGCAAACCGGGAATTTAACAAATATGTTCGGTTTACGGAGATGATTTGAAACATTCGAGGTCTCATCTTACAGCCGGGGAAGCTTTTTAGCTGCCACCGGCTCTAACCTTGAGGATCTGTGCATGTTACGTCGTATCTCCAGGCTGGTCCCGTTGTTGCTCATCCTGGCCATGAGCGGGTGCGTGGTTTTCCCAGGTCATGGAAGGCATGGCGATCACCGTTACTATGATGGTGGCCCAGGTTATTACCACCGCTGATGAATCACCCCGAGCCTGCCCCGCAGGCTCGGGTTAACGTCTAAAGCCACTGCCCGGCCGGGCACACAAGTCCACCAGCCAATCCACAAACACCCGCACTCGCGGCGACAGTTGCCGATGCGGCGGATACAGGGCGGTCAATGCCATGCGCGGTGGCAGACAATCGCCGAGCACTTCTTGCACTCGTCCTTCACGTACCAGTTGCGCAACATGGTAATGCGGCACTTGCACCAGACCATACCCCGCCACACACGCCGCCAGATAACCCTCTGCACTATTGACCGCGATCTGCTTGGGCAAATCCACCAGACGTACTTCGTCACCGATCTGGAACTCCAGCCCGTAGCGCTTGCCGGATGCGCTGGAGAAGTACTCCACCACCTGATGCCCGCTCAAGTCCTCAAGTGATTGCGGCACGCCGTGGGCCTGCAAATAGCCGGGGCTGGCGCACGTGATCTGATCCATCTGCACCAGCGGCCGCGCCACCAGTGAATCATCCATCGTCAATCCGCCGCGAATCACGCAATCCACACCTTCGCGAATCAGATCCACCGGGCGATCGTTAAGACCGATTTCCAGCTCGATGTGCGCATAGCGCTGCGTGAATTCCGGCAAAGCCGGCAACACCACCAGGCGGCCCACCGCAGCAGGCATCTCGACCCGAAGCGTTCCCTTGGGCTGGCTGCTTTTGAACAGCCCTTCGGCTTCCTCAAGATCTGCCAGCAAACTGATGCAGCGCTGGTAGTACGCGGCGCCGTCCAGGGTAGGACTCACTTGGCGCGTAGTGCGATGCAACAGTTGTACGCCCAAGTGCGCTTCCAGTTGCTTGATCAGTACCGTGACCGAGGCGCGAGGCATTTGCAGGCTGTCGGCAGCTTTGGCGAAACCGCCCAGCTCAACGATACGGGTAAAGACCCGCATCGCGTTGAATCGGTCCATAGCCCCTCCATTGTTTAGAAAATACGAATACTCATAGTGTTTTTACCCGGTTTATCTTGCCGCTGTCGAGGTCAAGAATAGCTCCACCCCACTCAGGAGCACTTCGCATGCACACTCGCCAACTTGGTAAAAACGGCCCTTATGTCAGCGCTATTGGCCTTGGCTGCATGGGCATGACCGACTTCTACACCACCGGCAGCAACACCCGCGAAGCCGTGGCCACCCTGCACCGAGCCCTGGAACTGGGAATCAACCTGCTCGATACCGCCGATATTTACGGCCCGCACACCAATGAAGAACTGATCGGCCAGGCGATACGCGGCAAACGCGACCAGGTGTTTGTGGCCAGCAAGTTCGGCATCGTACGTGATCCGGCCAACCCGGCCTTTCGCGCCGTCAGCGGTCGCCCCGAGTACATCCGCCAGTCCATCGAGGGCAGCCTCAAGCGTTTGGGGGTCGAGACTATCGACCTGTACTACCAGCACCGCATGGACCCGAATGTACCGATTGAAGAGACCGTCGGCGCGATGGCCGATCTGGTCAAGGCGGGCAAGGTTCGCTATCTGGGCCTGAGCGAGGCCTCGGCAACGACCCTTGAGCGTGCGCACAAGGTGCATCCGATCAGCGCGCTGCAAAGTGAGTATTCGCTGTGGAGCCGGGATCAGGAAGACAACGGCTGCCTTGAGGCCTGCCGACGCCTGGGGATTGCCTTTGTGCCTTATAGCCCGCTGGGGCGTGGCTTTTTGACCGGCGCTCTGAAAACTGCTGACGACTTTGCCGACGACGACTACCGCCGTTTCAGCCCGCGTTTTCAAGGTGACAACTTCGCCAAAAATCTGCTGTTGGTTGAGCAGGTTGAAAGTCTGGCGGCGGAAAAAGGCGTAACTGCCGGGCAATTGGCCTTGGCGTGGGTACTGGCTCAAGGTGATTACCTGATCCCGATCCCTGGCACCAAACAGCGCAAGTATCTGGAACAGAATGTGGCGGCGCTGGAGGTCAAGTTGAACGCCAGCGAACTGGCGGCACTGGCGGCGATTTTCCCGGCCAGCGCCGTGGCAGGGTTGCGCTATACCGAAGAGGTGATGCAGCAACTGAATCACTGATCAACAGCCTGTAGATACTCAGCTCCAGGTCAAGCACCCTGTGGGAGCGAGCCTGCTCGCGAATGATCTTCGCGAGCAGGCTCGCTCCCACGGTTGAAGTATCTCTGTAACCGCTGCCGCAGGATTTCACCCCAGGTTAAAAATCCCGTTTGTAGAAGATATCCAGCGAACTCGCAAAGCCGCTGGCCACTTCGACATACACCCGTTTGCTCAGTTTGTAACGCAGGGCAATGGTACTGGCAGGTTCAAATACGCCAACCCCGTAACGCACGCTCAAGCGCTCGTTGATCTTGCCACTGGCCACCACTGCCGTACTGTTGCCGCTGCCTTGGGTGTCGAGTTCAAAGTCCTTGATCCCCAGATGATTGGCCAGGCTGGTGGTGATCCCCGAACTGCCCATCAACCCCAGGCCCAGTGCCGCTTGCGCCAGCATATTTTCATCTTCACCAGTCCCCGTCAGCGGTCGCCCCAGA
Source organism: Pseudomonas fragi (assembly GCF_025426255.1). GTDB lineage: Bacteria > Pseudomonadota > Gammaproteobacteria > Pseudomonadales > Pseudomonadaceae > Aquipseudomonas > Aquipseudomonas kulmbachensis. The sequence continues at coordinate 3,678,901 of NZ_CP104861.1, forward strand.
ATCAGGTAGGACAACGCCTGCTCCTGGCTCATGGCCGGTTCCGAGAAGATTTGCGTGGTGGGCTGTTCCGCACTGCCTGTCAGGCGAATCCCGGCGATAACATCGTCGGTCTGGCGAATCGCTTCGATGTCCAGATACGGCTGATCAATGGGCCCGGCAAACAACAAACGCGCCCGGCGAATGGTCAACTTCTGGCCATAGGCCCGGTAGCGGCCATTGTTCAACCGTAACTCGCCACGGGTATCCATGTTGTTGCCGATATGCACCTGCCCGGCCAGGTCAGCGTTCAGGCCGAAGCCCGAGAACGTCAGCAACTCCTGCCCCACCACCACCGTGATGTCCATATCCACCTGCATCGGCGGCGCCTCATCCGTCGTTTGCTGGCCCACGATCACAGTGTCATCCGAGACCTTGACCGTCGAAGGCGGCAACTCGCGAACAACGATTTCACCTTTGGGAACGTTCACCCGACCGGCGATCAACAAGGTGTTATCGGCATTCAGGGAGATTTTCAGGTCGGGGGCGACTTCAAGCTTGGCGTAAGGCTCCACCGTAACCGGCAAATTGTTGCCCTTGACCAGCACGTTGACCGCCATAGCCTGGCCCCAGGCGAGATTGCCGCTGATGCTGCCCTGCCCTTGAGGGCCACTGGTCCAGCCACCATTCAACAGTGCAGTTTCACCGTTGATGGCTACCGAAAGTTGCAGATTCTCGAAACTGGTTGGCAACTGCGGGCCTGAAATTTCGCCGCCAGTCAGAGCCACATTGCCGTTGATATGAGGCGCCAGCAACGCGCCGGAAATCGTGCCCGAGCCGTTCAATTGGCCGGTGAGTTTTTCCACCATTGGCGCAAATGGACGAATCATCGACACATCCAACCCGCTCAGGCGGAACTCACCGGTGATCGGTTTGCTTTTTGGCAGCGGGTTGATTCGCGCCGCCAGCATCAGTTGCCCCAGCTTGCCACCGTCGAAATCGAGCCTGGAGTCGACCCGGTTGGGCGTCAGATTGCTGGTCAGCTTGAACGCCTGATACGGGAAGTCCAGCCACTGGCCCTTGTCCTTGAAGCGCAACGTGCCGCCACTGGCATCCACCACTATCTGGCCTTTGGGCCCGCTGGCTGGCAGGTCGAGCATCAGGTCAGCATTGAGCTGGCCTTGCCATTGGAAATCCTTGGGCAGCCACTGCGCCAGGCTGTCGAGCGGAAACTGCTTGAGGTGCAAGCGCAACTTGGGATCCGGCACCAGGCGTTGCTCTTCGCTGCACAAACTGGCCGGACCAGAGATCCAGCACTGTGCGCCCAGATTGACCCGGCCATCGGCCAGGCGTTCCAGGCGCGCCGGGTTTTGCAACACCCAGTCCTGCCCGCCAGCCTTGACGTCACCGCTGACCAATCGTCCACGCCAATTGTCTTTATCCAGGCCACCCTCCAGCGCCAGGCCCAGTTGCAGCAACGGCCCTTGCAACGCCAGCTTCAACTGCTGGCGCTTGATATCGCCACTGCCGTTGGCAGTGAGTACGCCAAGCTGAGTGTCACCGGCCTGAATCCCGCTGCCTTTGAGGTCAAAGCGACCACGTTGATTACGATCAAGACTGGCATCCAGGCTCAGGCTTTGCAGATGATTATCGGCAAATGCCAGCTGTTGGCCGTTGAGCTGCACCTTGCCTTGCGGCGCGTTGAGCGTCCCGGCCAGGTCGACCCGGCCTTTGAGCTGGCCGCGCAGTTCGGGCCACAGTTGCCCCAGACGCGGCATGTTCAGATCAAGCTGGGCCTTGAGTTGCTGCTGCAAACTGGCGCTGCCATTGATTCGGTTATCACCCAGGCGAATGTCCAGCGCACTGACAGTCCAGGCCTCTCCTGCGCCTGCGGCCTTGGCTTGCAATACCGCTGGCTGGCCGCGCAAACGGCCTTTAAGGTCGAGGTTGGCATCCAGCTCAAGACGCTCATTTTTGAATGAGCCCTTGCTGCGCAATGGCCCAGCCAACGTACCCGGCAACTCGGCCACCCAGTACGCTGGGTTGATTGCACTCAAATCCAGTGCCGTGTCCCACACCAGGCCGTCGGCGAACTGCAGATTGACGTGCCCTTCGGCCTTGCCCTGCCCGGCCACCAGCTTGAGCTGCGGCAGGAATATCTTGCCCAGATCGCCACTGAATGGGCTGCTGAGGCTGAACTTGCCTGCTGGACCGTCGAGGTCAGCCTTGAAGTTACCCAGATAATTGCCATCTCTGTAGGACACTTCACCAACAAAGGTACGCAAGTCCACATCGGGCTTGTCGATCACCGGGTACAGGTTGTGCCAGGGGAATTCCAGCCAGTCGATTTTGGCTTCGGCACTCAAACCTTCCTGCCAGTCCACTTGCCCCGACAGTTTCAAGCGCTGCTGCGGGTTGGCCGTCAAATCCAGTGCTGCGATGTGCGCGCCCTTGGCATCTACCCGACCTTTGAGCAGCAGATTCACTGGCTCTTTTTCAGCTGGCAGAGTGGCGCTGCCATTCAATTCATAACCGTCTTTGAGATTGCCCTTAGCCGTGAGCAGCAACTGATTGAGCTGCAAGGTATCCGGCAGATCCGGACTGGCCTTGAACGGCTCGGCGGTAATTTTCAACTGCGCCGGGAAGTTATCCGCCAACGGCTGAATTTCACCCGTCAGATGCGCGTTAAGGTAACCGCTGCTGTCGGCCGTAAGGTTCAGCATAGTGCGCACACTACCTTCAACCTTGAGCGCCAGCGCCAAGGGTTTTTCACCCGGTGCTGGCAGGCTGATATTGCCTTGCAAGGTCAATGGCCAGTCGCCATTGGGTTGCAGCAAGCCGGACAGTTCAACGTTCAGGTCTTCGCGCTCGACATGCACCGAGTCGATCTGCAAACCCTTGGCGGTCCACTGCGCCGACATCTGCATGCCTTTGAGTTGTTCGATGCCGTTGAACAGCACATTGCCGACTTTGACCACTCCAACTTCAATCGCCAGCGGCAATTTCAACTCCGGCAGGCTGATCGGACCGCTACTGCTGTCTTCACTCGGGGGAAATTGCAGGCTGATTTGCTCGGCCTGCAATTGATCAATACACAGAGTCATGCGCATCAGGCAGCCCGGCGACCAGGCAAAGATCGGCCTGCTCACCTCGACCCGACTGGTACCTTGCTCCCACAACAGATGATCGGCACCCCATTGGCCACCCAGGCGCCCGGCGAAGTTGTCCACTTGCAAGCCCGGCACTTGCCCCAGCACCCAGCGGCTGCCCGCCTGCGTCCCGAGAATAACGCCCACGCTGACAACCACCAGCAGCACCAACGCCAACAACACCAGACCGGCTATTTTCAAACCACGAATCACAGTTCTGGCCCCATCGAGAAGTGCAAACGAACACCGCCATCGTCATCCAGCGCATGGGCCAGATCGAGGCGTATCGGGCCAACCGGAGAAATCCAGCGAATACCCACACCGACCCCGGTTTTCAGGCTCGGAAAGTCCAGCGTATTGAATGCGTTGCCCTGGTCGACAAAAGTCGCCCAGCGCCATTTGTCAGCGAACTGATATTGATACTCAAGGCTGCCAGCCAGCATGTAACGCCCGCCGATGCGATCACCTTCCGAATTTTTCGGCGACAGGGTCTGGTAGTCATAGCCACGCACGCTCTGGTCGCCACCGGCAAAGAAGCGCAAGGATGGCGGAATCGATTGGTAGCCATTGGTGGCACTGCCGCCAAACTGAATCCGCCCCAAAAAGCGGTGCTTGTCCCACAAGGTGGTCAGCGCCTTGAGCTTCACATCACCATGGAACAGGTTGGTATCGGACAACAATCCTTCCTTGGCCACTTGCATATCCGTGGTCACGCTATAACCGTGGCTGGGATCGATACGGTTATCGCTGCGCAATACCGAATAGCTGACGCCTGGCATCAGCAGGGTACTGAGGCCAGAGTCATCGCCCAGGCGATATTCCTCGTGCTGCCACTTGAGCGACACGACTCGCGTCCAGCCGTTGTCCAGTTTGCTGTGCCACTCGGGGCCAACCGTGAGCAACTTGCTCAAGGTATCGGTGTTGGCGATTTCTTCATTTTGATAACCCGCGGCAAGACGCAGCTTGTCGGTCAGCGGCGGGTCCAGCGGGATGTCATACCAGGCGCCTACGTTTTGCTTGGGCTGGGAAATTTCAGATTCGAAACCATAGCTATCGCCCCGCGGGTTGCCCCAGTGACGCATCCAGCTAGCCTTGCCACGGGCACCGGTGTCGGTCGAAAAACCAAGGCCAAGGGTCATGGTGCGCGGCTTGCGGGTTTCCAGATCAACGTCGACCGGAATTACTTGCCCTACAGCGGTACTCGGTGCGGCATCGACACGCACGACTTCAAAATAACCACTGCTTTGCAGGTTTTGATTGAGTTCTGCAACCAGCTCCGAGTCGTAAGGGGTGTCCGGAGTAAAAGGCACCATGCGTTGCAACAGGGTTTGGTCAAAAGGTGCATCGCCGGCAAAACTGACTTTGCCAAGGAGGAAACGCGGTCCGCTTTCGTAGACCAGATCGATGTCTGCAAAACCGCCTTTAGGGTCGACCAGCAGTTCGTGCCGAGTAAATTTGCCGTTGAAAAAACCGTACCGCAGGGCCCGGTTTTGAATCATCCGCTTGGCGTCTTCGTAGTTGCCCTGATTAAGCACCGCACCCGGTTTCAGATCATCACTGGCCGGGATTTGAAACGCCTTGAGCGAGGCGGCCGGGCCTTCGACGCGCACATTGACGTTGCGCAGATGCACCGGTTCGCCGGGATCAATGCGCAACACCAGACGCGGTTTGGCACCGGGCTCAACCTCGGCTTCTATGCTGGGCTGGTAGTAACCCAAGGCCTGGGATGCTTTAAGGGCCTGCTCTTGCGCACCACGCTTGAAGCGCAGCAACGCTTTCTCGTCGCGATCGTCGAGGCTGCCGATATAACCTTCCACGTTGGCCTTGAGGGCGTCGTTTGCCGGGTTGACCTTGACCACCAGCTCGCTTTGGGCAAACGCCGCAAAACTGCTGAACAGCAGGACAACACCACTGGTAAATCTTCCTGGATACTTCATAGGCGCGAATGCTATCACGGGCTAGGGTGCGCATAGAGCGCGTCAATGGGCAGAAACTGGATTTTAAGCTTCGTCTACGCGTGAAACCTGTGGATTGGCATGAAAGAACACATGCTCCACAACAGGTCCGACCGCTACCTCACCTATTTCCACATAACCCTGACGCTTGTAGAACTCCAGATAGTGCGGGTTCCCGGTGTCGAGCACCACGCCTTCGGAATGTTCGTCTTCGGCACACCAGTTATGCACCGCTTCCAGCAACTGCTCGCCATAGTGCAACCCCTGAAATTCTGGATGAATCCCCAACAGCGGCAACATGTGGACTGCATCGCCCGGGACGCAGGCCTGTACCGCTTGGTGATAATCCAGATAGCGCCGCGTACAGCTCAAACCGGTACTGAGCAGCATACGCAACTGCCATGCCCAACTTTCAGTGATGCCCAGGCGCCTTTGCGGCGGCGCAATCAATGCAACACCCAACAACCGGTCATTGACCAGCAACCCCAACGCGGGCAAATCCTGCAGGAAATGCTGCTTGACCAGCTCGCGCACCGTGGCCCTGACCCGCTGTTCGTAACCACTGCGGTTCGCGTTAAACAGAAAGCGGAACGTCGGCTCATGGCGATAGGCCTGATACAGCAAAGAGCGCGCTTCTCTTGAATAGCCGCTGTCGAGCATCTGAATCTGACTGCTGGCGTTCGACGTTTGCGTCATGCGATAAATCTCCCGGGCGCGGCCTGCATGGCAGCGCTTCTAATGCGTACGAACCCCCGAGTGCCACAACAGTTCAATCATGGCCAAGTGCATCCTACGTTAGCAGTGCATTTGACCTACTGCACACTGGCCGCTGACGCGTCAGTCCGCTAGCATCGCAGTTTTGCTCAGGACTGCCCGCCCATGAAAATCGTTTCATTCAACATCAATGGCCTGCGCGCTAGGCCGCATCAACTGGCAGCCCTGATCGAAAAACATCAGCCAGACGTGATCGGCCTGCAAGAAACCAAAGTCCATGACGACCAGTTCCCCCTCGCCGACATCGAAGCGCTGGGTTATCACGTGCACTTTCATGGCCAAAAAGGCCATTACGGTGTCGCCCTGCTCTCGCGCCAGGCGCCGCTGGAACTGCATAAAGGTTTCGCCAGCGACGAAGAAGATGCGCAACGGCGTTTTATCTGGGGCACTTTCGCCGACGAAAACGGCCAGCCCGTGACCATCATGAACGGTTACTTCCCACAGGGCGAAAGCCGCGACCACCCTACCAAGTTTCCGGCCAAGCAGCGTTTTTACAGCGACCTGCAGCAGTTGCTCGAAAGCCAGTTCAGCAACGAACAACCGCTGGTGGTGATGGGTGATATCAATATTTCCCCACAGGACTGCGACATCGGCATCGGCCCGGACAACGCCAAGCGCTGGCTGAAAACCGGCAAGTGCAGCTTTTTGCCGGAAGAGCGCGAGTGGCTGGAACGCCTAAAGGGCTGGGGGCTGGTAGACAGCTTCCGTTATCTGCACCCGGACGTGGCCGACCGCTTCAGCTGGTTCGACTACCGCAGCCGCGGTTTTGAAGACGAGCCCAAGCGCGGCCTGCGGATTGACGTGATCCTCGCCTCCGAGGGGCTGGTGCCACGGATCAAGGCGGCGGGAGTCGACTACGACCTGCGCGGCATGGAAAAACCATCAGACCATGCACCGATCTGGCTGGAATTGAGCTGAGTGGCCTGTAGCCGCTGAGGAGCGCAGCGGGGCTGCGTTCGGCGGCGTATCCGTCGTGAAACCTGAGCACTCAATTTGTCTGTCACATTGAGGCGCCTGATTTGCGACGACTCCTTCGCCGAACGCAGCCTCGTTCCTCCGGCAGCGGCTACAGGAAACCGTGTCATCGGCTTGCAACTTTTCTGACTTAAATTGCATGCACTTCTATGGCCCCCAGGAAGGTGCCCGCTGATGCTGCGCTTTATGTCGTTGACCCTGTTCTGCACCATGACCAGCCTGGTCATTGCTGCCGACTTGCACATACAGGGTTCCAACACTATCGGCGCCAACCTCGGCCCGGCGCTGGTGGCGGCCATGCTGGCCGAGCAAGGGCTGCATGACATCCATAGCGTCCCCGTCGTCCCTCCCAACGAACACAGTATTGTCGGCACCAACGCGCAAGGTCAGCAGATCCGCGTGGATGTTGCTGCACACGGCTCGGGGACCGGTTTCGCTGCACTTGCCTCTGGGCAGGCGGATCTGGTGGCCTCATCGCGACCAATCAAGGACCGTGAGCTGGTCGACCTCGAACGCTTGGGTGACCTGAAAAGCCCTGACGCCGAGCAGGTAATTGCCATCGACGGGCTGGCGATTATTCTTCACCCACGCAACCCGCTCAATCAACTCAACACCGAACAGCTGGCACAGATTTTCAGCGGCCAGATCAACCGCTGGGAACAACTGGGCGGCATCGGCGGCGCCATCCATTTATATGCTCGCGATAATCAATCCGGCACCTGGGAAATCTTCAAGGAGCTGGTCTTGAACCGCAGCGAGCACCCCTTGAGCAGCACCGCGAAACGCTTTGAATCCAGCGAGCAGCTGTCGGATGCGGTCAGCCACGATCCGCAAGCCATTGGTTTTATCGGCCTGCCTTATATCCGCGAGGCCAAAGCAGTAGCCATCATCGATGGCGCATCGCAACCGATGCTGCCGCTTACCAGTCTGATCGCCAGCGAGGATTACCCCTTGTCGCGGCGACTGTTCTTTTACCTGCCACCCTCTACGAACAATCCCTGGGCCAAGGCGTTGATTACCTTTACCCAAAGCCCTCAAGGCCAGGCCATCGTTGCACAAAACGGTTTTGTCGCCCAAAGCGTACAGGCAGGCAGTGTGCTTCCCGGTGCACATATGCCTCTGGACTACCAAACCCTGGCCAGAGAAGCGCAGCGCCTGTCAGTCAACTTTCGTTTTGAAGAAGGCAGTGCCTCGCTGGATAACAAGGCACGCCAGGACTTGTTGCGGGTCGTCGAGTACCTGACCGCCACCGGCAAGCTCAACAAACAGGTAACGCTGGTAGGTTTTGGCGATGCCAAGGATGACCCGGAGCGAGCACAACTGCTGTCGAAATTGCGGGCAATGGCTGTACGCCGCGAGCTGGTTAAAAATGGCGTGGTATTGCGCGAGATTCGCGGCTACGGCGCACAAATGCCGGTAGCGGCCAACACCGAAGATGAAGGCCGCCTCAAGAACCGCCGGGTTGAGGTGTGGGTGTATTGACTGCACAGGATCAAAGCCCGTCACTCCACATATTTGTCCAGCTCAAACTTGCCCACCGCTGCCCGGTGTACTTCATCCGGGCCATCGGCCAGACGCAGCGTGCGCTGCATGGCGTACATATAAGCCAGCGGAAAATCCCCCGACACCCCTGCCCCGCCATGAATCTGAATTGCCCGATCAATCACTTTCAACGCAACGTTCGGGGCGATGACCTTGATCTGGGCGATTTCACTTTTCGCCACCTTGTTACCCACGGTGTCCATCATGTACGCGGCTTTAAGCGTCAACAGCCGCGCCATGTCGATCTCCATCCGCGAGTCGGCGATTTTGTCGATATTGGCCCCCAGACGTGCCAGCGGTTTGCCGAACGCGGTGCGCCCCAACGAGCGTTTACACATCAATTCCAATGCCCGCTCGGCCATGCCAACAGAGCGCATGCAGTGGTGGATTCGCCCCGGCCCAAGGCGGCCTTGAGCAATTTCAAAACCGCGCCCTTCGCCCAGCAAGACATTTTCGTAGGGCACTCGCACATTATCGAACAGTACTTCGGCATGCCCGTGGGGCGCATCGTCATAACCGAACACCGGCAATGGCCGTACGATTTTCACCCCCGGCGTGTCGATGGGCACCAGGATCATCGAGTGCTGCTGATGACGCGGGTTTTCGGGATTGCTCAACCCCATGAAAATCAGAATTTTGCAGCGCGGGTCACAGGCGCCGGACGTCCACCATTTACGGCCATTGATCACCCATTCTTCACCCTCACGCACAGCACGGGCAGCCATATTGGTTGCATCCGATGAGGCCACATCCGGCTCGGTCATCGCGAACGCCGAGCGTATTTCGCCCCGCAGCAGTGGTGCCAGCCACTGTTGTTTTTGCGCCTCGCTGGCGTAACGCACCAGCACCTCCATATTGCCGGTGTCGGGCGCCGAGCAATTGAACGGCTCCGAACCCAGCATCGAGCGGCCCATGATTTCCGCCAGAGGCGCGTATTCCAGATTGGTTAACCCGGCACCCAGTTCGGACTCGGGCAAGAACAGGTTCCACAGGCCTTCAGCCTGGGCCTTGAGTTTCAGCTCTTGCATGATCGCTGTCGGCTGCCAGCGATCGCCTTCAGCCACCTGCTGATCGAAGATCGCTTCCGCCGGGTAAACATAGGCGTCCATAAACGCTGTCACACGCTCGCGCAGTACCTGAACTTTCGGGGAATAAGCGAAATCCATGGGTGGCTACCTTCTACCGGGAATGTCGAAAAATACTGATGCCCGATGCTAGATCAGCCCGCCTTTATTTGCGCCACCTATTAACAGCGTGTATTACCATTCATAAGCAATATATGATTCACCCGCAGCCCTATAACTAACAACAAGAGTCACGTCCCATGAACCTGAACAAGGTTGATCTCAATCTGTTTATCGTCTTCGACGCCATCTACACCGAAGCCAACCTGACCCGCGCCGGGCAAATCATCGGCATCACGCAACCAGCCGTGTCCAATGCACTGGCGCGATTGCGCGAGAGTTTCAACGACCCGCTGTTCGTCCGTACCGCCCAGGGCATGGTGCCGACGCCAATGGCACAAAACATCATCAGCCCGGTGCGCAGTGCCCTCGCGCTGTTGCGCGTATCCGTTCAGGAAAGCCGCACCTTCAACCCCCTGCAAGCCAACAAGACCTACCGTATCAGCATGACTGACCTGACCGAAGCGGTGATTTTGCCGCCGTTATTTCAGCGCTTGCGGCGTCAGGCGCCATCAGTGGTGGTCGAGAGCTTTCTCTCCCATCGACGTGAGACCACCAGTGATCTGGCGGCAGGACGGCTGGATTTTGCGGTGGATGCGCCACTCAATACCGACCCGCAAGTGCGCCATATCAAGTTGATGGAAGACCGCTATGTCTGCGCCATGCGCCAAGGCCATCCATTAGCCAGCAACGCGACCCTGAGCCTGGATGAGTACCTAGCACTGACCCATATTCATATTTCGACCCGGCGCAATGGCCTGGGTGAAGTAGACCTGGCACTGGGAAAAATGGGCCTGCAACGCAAGATCACCCTGCGCTCCCAGCATTACCTGATGGCCTCCAATGTGCTGCAACAAACCGACATGGTCATGACCGTGCCCGAACGTTTTGCCCGGCGCCATGCCCTGCACTTTGTGCCATTGCCGCTCAATGAGTTGCCCAACGTGGAAACCCACTTGTATTGGCACGAAAGCACCGAGCAAGACCCGGCCAATCGCTGGATGCGTGAGCAACTGATCGAGCTGTGCCAACAGCAAGTGAAATCCGAAGCTGCGAGCTTGCTTGACGTATACGTCAAGCAGCCATTAGTTTAAGAGCACGATTCTTCCAGAGCCCGCCCATGAGCAGCCAGACGTACAGTATTTCCGACCTTGCCCGCGAGCTCGACATCACCACCCGTGCCATTCGTTTTTATGAAGAACAAGGTTTGCTCGCCCCCGAGCGACGCGGCCAGGAGCGGGTGTATTCGCCACGGGACAAGGTCAGCCTGAAATTGATCCTGCGCGGCAAGCGCATCGGTTTCTCACTGGCCGAATGCCGCGAGCTGATCGAGCTTTACGACCCCACCAGCGGCAATCAAAAGCAGCTCAACAGCATGCTGGGCAAAATCGCCGAACGCCGCGAGCAGCTGGAGCAGCAGTTACTGGATATCCAGCAAATGCAGCTGGAACTGGATACCGCCGAGGAACGCTGTATCCAGGCGCTGGAACAGACCATTAGCAGCCAGGCGACCAATTAGACGCTGATACCCGCTCCCACAGGGTATCCCCACACAGATACGGTGAATCCCCATGACACTTCCAACCTATGTGCGCTTGATCGAAGTTGGCCCCCGCGACGGTCTGCAAAATGAGGCTCAACCCATCAGCGTCGCCGACAAGGTGCAATTGGTTGATGCCCTGACCGACGCCGGGCTGGGCTATATCGAGGTCGGCAGTTTTGTATCGCCCAAGTGGGTGCCGCAAATGGCCGGTTCAGCTGAGGTCTTTGCGCAAATCCAGCGCAAGCCGGGGGTGGTCTACGGTGCACTGGCACCAAACATGCGCGGGTTTGAAGATGCCGTGGCGGCAGGCGTAAAAGAGGTCGCGGTATTTGCCGCGGCATCCGAAGCTTTCTCGCAACGCAATATCAACTGCTCGATCAGCGAAAGCCTGGCGCGCTTTGTGCCCATCATCGAAGCCGCCCAACAGCACGGCATCAGCGTACGCGGCTATGTGTCCTGTGTGCTCGGCTGCCCCTATGAAGGTCAGGTCAGCGCGCAGCAGGTCGCGCAGGTAGCAAAAGAGCTGTACGCCATGGGCTGTTACGAAGTGTCGCTGGGCGACACCATTGGCACCGGAACACCTACGGCCACGCGAGCGATGTTTGAGGCAGTAACCGCTTACGTACCTCGGGAAAAACTCGCCGGGCATTTCCACGATACCTACGGCCAGGCACTGGTGAATATCTACGCCAGCCTGCAGGAAGGCATCGCGGTGTTCGACAGCTCGATTGCCGGCCTCGGCGGCTGCCCTTATGCCAAGGGCGCCAGCGGTAACGTGGCCACAGAAGATGTGCTGTACATGCTCAACGGCATGGGCATCGAAACCGGGATCGACATGGACAAGCTGTTACTGGCCGGTGAACACATCTGCAACGTGCTGGGCCGTGTTACCGGGTCACGGGTAGCAAAGGCCCGCCAGGGCTAAAAAGTGTTCCATGGTGTTACCTCGTGTTCCCACAAACGAGTAACACGGAAACAAACCGGCCATACCTATGGCCGGTTTTTTATTGTCAAAAATCACAAGTCGTTGATTTATAAGGGTTTTCAAAAGTTGGCACGGCTCCTGCTATCTCTATGGCATAACAAGAATAAAAACCGCAGCAACATAATAAAAACAATACGAAACGACTCTGACATAACAAAAACAACACGGCAGAGACGCAGCTAACAGATTTTTTTGGAGAAGGTTTACTTTTCCGAGGCGCCTAAAAGCCACCTCGCAACCGGGCAGAGAATAATAAAACTACCTTCAGGTAGCACCCGCACAGGTTGGATCACAGGTTTGATAGCCAGTGATAAAAGTGGATCAGCGCTCAAAAAAATACGTTTGCTCTTGACCCCGGATGGGGGTCGCAAAAAAACGCAGCAAAGGGTGAGTTCCAAAAACAACAATAAACCGCCCTTCAATAATAAAAAAAGAGCATGCAACGACATATTAAAGGGGAGCCCAGGCTCCCCTTTGTGTTGTCCGGGATTTGATATTTTGCCAAATCACATGCGACTCATGTGGGAGCGAGCCTGCTCGCGATGGACTTCACCTCGGTTTACCTGATAAACCGCAGCGACTGCATCGCGAGCAAGCCCGCTCCCACAAAAAACAAATAGTGCCTTAGCGTTTTGCACACTCCTGAATGCTGATCTCGCGCATTTTGAACTTCTGGATCTTGCCAGTCACCGTCATGGGAAAGGTCTCCACAAACTTGAAGTAACGCGGCGTTTTAAAGTGCGCAATGCGTGACTTGCACCAGGTTTGCAACTCCAGCTCATTAGCCGTGTGGCCTGGGTGGAATTTGATCCAGGCAACAATCTCTTCGCCATATTTGGCATCCGGGATGCCCACGATCTGCACGTCAGCCACGGCCGGATGGGTAAAAAAGAACTCTTCCAGCTCACGCGGGTAAATATTTTCACCACCGCGAATAATCATGTCCTTGTTACGCCCCACGATGCGCACATAGCCCTGCTCATCCATCTGCGCCAAATCCCCGGTATGCATCCAGCCTTCGCTGTCGATGGCCTCGCGAGTCGCCTGCGGGTTGCTCCAGTAACCCAGCATCACGCTGTAGCCCCGCGTACAGAGCTCACCAATCTCACCGCGTGCAACGGTGTTGCCTTGCGCATCGATCAGCTTGCTCTCCAGCTGTGGCTGGGTACGCCCCACAGTGGTAACACGTAATTCCAACTCATCCGCAGGACCCGTCTGTATCGAGACCGGGCTGGTTTCGGTCATGCCATAGGCAATTTGTACCTCACCCATATGCATTTCGCTGATGACCCGACGCATGATCTCGATCGGGCACGTGGCCCCGGCCATGATTCCGGTACGCAGGCTCGACAGATCAAAGCCGGCACGCTGCGGATGATCAAGCATGGCGATAAACATGGTTGGCACGCCGTACAACCCGGTAGCCCGCTCCTCGGCCACCGCTTGCAGCGTCAGGCCCGGATCAAAGGCTTCACTGGGGTAGATCATCGTCGTGCCGTGGGTCACGCAACCCAGATTGCCCATCACCATGCCAAAGCAGTGATACAGCGGCACCGGGATTACCAGCCGGTCATTGGCCGTCAGCCCCAGACTTTCACCGACCATGTAGCCATTGTTGAGAATATTGTGATGGCTAAGGGTCGCGCCCTTGGGAAAGCCCGTAGTGCCCGAGGTGTACTGAATGTTTACCGGCTGATCGAAGTGCAGGCTGGCCTGGCGGGCATGCAGTTGCTCAACCGTAACCCCGTCAGCCAGCGGGGCTAGTTGTGACCAGGGCAGGAAGCCAGCAGGCGGTTCAGGAGCAAGGCTGATAACCCCGCGCAGCTCGGCAAAGCGTGGGCAATCAAGCGCCCCGATCGATTGTTCGGCCAGTTCGGGAATGAGTTCCTGGAGCATGGCGTGGTAGTTGGAGGTCTTGAACGCACCCGCGCAAACCAGCCACTGACACCCCGATTGCTTAAGCACGTATTCCAGCTCAGAGAGCCGGTATGCGGGGTTGATGTTGACCAGAATCACGCCAATCCTGGCGCTGGCAAACTGGCTGATAAACCACTCGGCACCGTTAGGAGCCCACACCCCTAGTCGGTCCCCCACTTGCAAACCCAAGGCCAGCAACGCTCTGGCATGCACATCGACCGCTCGCGCCAACTGGGCCCAGGTGTAGCGTTGCTGTTGATGCCGTACCACCAGCGCTTCGCCCTCGGGATAGCGCGCAACGGTCTGATCGAAAGCCTGTCCTATGGTCATCGCCAGCAGTGGCTTGTCCTGCGCACCCTGGCTGTAACTGGGGTTGGATTGCAGCTTCATGACAACTCCTCTTGTGATTGTTTTGGGAGCATGAGTAAAGCGCGTACCGGCGCCCTCTCAATTGAAGAACAGCAATTACTCTGGCTGAAGTTGACGTTAACGTAAAGGTCGTTGACAGTTTTACAGGCCAAGTTTACGTTAACGTCAAGGTTATCAATGGCGACGCAGTAACCGCCTCCACAAGAACAACGATCAAGGTGCCCCATGAGCTACCCGACTTTGAACTTCGCCCTGGGCGAAACCATCGACATGCTGCGCGATCAGGTTCAGGCCTTCGTCGCTGCCGAACTGGCGCCACGTGCGGCGCAAATCGACAAGGACAATCTGTTCCCCGCCGACATGTGGCGCAAGTTCGGTGACATGGGGTTGCTCGGCATCACCGTTCCGGAAGAATACGGCGGCACCGGTCTGAGCTATTTGGCGCACGTGGTGGCGATGGAAGAAATCAGCCGCGGCTCAGCCTCGGTCGCCCTCTCCTACGGCGCTCACTCCAACCTCTGCGTCAATCAGATCAACCGCAACGGCAGCCACGAACAAAAACTCAAATACTTGCCCAAGCTGATCAGCGGCGAACACGTTGGCGCACTGGCCATGAGCGAACCCAACGCCGGTTCCGATGTGGTGTCGATGAAACTGCGTGCCGACAAGCGCGGCGACCATTACGTCCTCAACGGCAGCAAGACCTGGATCACCAACGGCCCTGATGCCAGCACCTATGTGATCTACGCCAAGACCGATCTGGAAAAGGGCGCACACGGCATCAGCGCATTTATCGTTGAGCGCGACTGGAAAGGCTTCAGCCGCAGCAGCCATTTCGACAAGCTCGGCATGCGCGGGTCCAATACCAGCGAACTGTTTTTCGACGATGTTGAAGTGCCAGAAGAGAACCTGCTGGGCACCCTCAACGCCGGGGTCAAGGTGTTGATGAGTGGCCTGGACTACGAGCGCGTGGTGCTGTCGGGCGGTCCTACCGGAATCATGCAGGCCTGCATGGATTTGATCGTGCCGTACATCCACGACCGCAAACAGTTCGGCCAGAGCATCGGCGAGTTTCAACTGATCCAGGGCAAGGTGGCTGACATGTACACCCAGCTCAACGCCAGCCGCGCCTATCTGTATGCCGTCGCAGCCGCGTGCGAGCGTGGTGAAACCACGCGCAAGGACGCCGCCGGGGTGATTTTGTACAGCGCCGAACGCGCCACCCAGATGGCCCTCGACGCGATCCAGATTCTGGGTGGCAACGGTTATATCAATGAATTCCCGGCCGGACGCCTGCTGCGTGACGCCAAGCTGTATGAGATCGGAGCTGGCACCAGCGAAATCCGACGCATGCTGATTGGTCGCGAACTCTTCAACGAAACTCGCTAAGGAGCGTAGGCATGTCCATCTTGCATACGACGATCAACCCGCGCTCGGCCGAGTTCGGTATCAACCGCGACGCCATGCTCAAGCAGGTGGCAGCCTTGCACACCCTGCTCGAGCAGGTACAACAGGGCGGCGGGGCCAAGGCCCAGGAGCGTCACACTTCACGCGGCAAGCTACTGCCACGCGAGCGCATTGATCGCCTGCTGGACAGCGGCTCACCCTTCCTGGAGTTGAGTCAGCTGGCGGCTTACGGCGTGTACGGCGAAGAGGTTCCGGCTGCCGGGATAATCGCCGGTATTGGTCGGGTCGAAGGCGTGGAATGCATGATTGTGGCCAACGATGCCACGGTCAAAGGTGGTTCGTACTACCCGCTGACGGTGAAAAAACACCTCCGGGCACAGACTATTGCCGAGCAAAACCGCTTGCCGTGCATCTATCTGGTGGACTCCGGCGGCGCCAACCTGCCACGTCAGGATGAAGTGTTCCCGGACCGCGAGCACTTTGGGCGAATCTTCTTCAATCAAGCCAACATGAGCGCGGCGGGCATCCCGCAAATTGCCGTGGTCATGGGTTCGTGTACTGCTGGTGGGGCCTATGTGCCTGCCATGGCCGACGAAGCCATCATGGTGCGCCAGCAAGCGACAATCTTTCTTGCTGGTCCGCCACTGGTAAAGGCCGCCACCGGCGAGGTGGTCAGTGCCGAAGACCTGGGCGGTGCCGATGTGCACTGCAAGATTTCGGGAGTGGCCGACCATTACGCCGACAGTGACGAGCATGCGCTGGCACTGGCTCGGCGCAGCGTGGCTAACCTCAACTGGCGCAAGTTGGGCCAGTTGCAGCAGCGCACACCGCTGGCACCGCTGTATGGCCGTGACGAGTTGTATGGCATCGTCCCGGCAGATGCCAAACAGCCCTTTGATGTGCGCGAAGTCATTGCGCGGCTGGTGGACGGTTCGGTGTTCGATGAATTCAAAGCCCTGTTCGGCACCACGCTGGTGTGCGGCTTTGCGCATTTGCACGGTTACCCGGTAGCGATCCTGGCCAACAACGGAATTCTGTTCGCCGAAGCGGCACAAAAAGGCGCGCACTTTATCGAGCTGGCGTGCCAGCGCGGTATTCCCTTGGTGTTTCTGCAAAACATCACCGGTTTTATGGTCGGCCAAAAGTACGAAGCCGGTGGCATTGCCAAGCACGGCGCCAAATTGGTCACCGCTGTGGCGTGCGCCAAAGTGCCGAAATTCACCGTAATCATCGGTGGCAGTTTTGGCGCTGGTAACTACGGCATGTGCGGCCGGGCCTACGATCCACGCTTTTTGTGGATGTGGCCCAACGCCCGAATTGGCGTGATGGGCGCCGAACAGGCGGCAGGCGTGCTGGTGCAGGTCAAGCGCGAGCAGGCAGAACGCAATGGTGTCGCGTTTTCAGCCCGTGAAGAAGCCGAGATCAAACAACCGATCCTCGACCAGTACGAACACCAGGGCCACCCCTACTATTCCAGTGCTCGCTTGTGGGATGACGGCGTGATCGACCCGGCGCAAACCCGCGACGTATTGGCGCTGGGTTTGTCGGCGGCGTTGAACGCACCTATCGAAGCCACCCGTTTCGGTGTGTTCCGGATGTAACTCCCACAGCCTTTCAGGACTGAAGAACATGATCGATTTCAACACCCTCGAACTGCACACCGATCCCCGGGGCTTTGCCACCCTGTGGTTGAGCCGCGAGCAGAAGAACAATGCCTTTAACGCCGAGATGATCCGCGAGCTGATCCTTGCTCTGGAGGCCGTGCAAGCAGATCCAGCCATGCGTTTTCTGGTACTGCGCGGGCGCGGCAAGCATTTCAGTGCCGGTGCCGATCTGGCCTGGATGCAACAATCGGCCGAACTCGACTACCACACCAATCTCGACGACGCCCGCCATCTGGCCGAACTGATGTACAACCTGGCCAAGCTGAAAATGCCGACCCTGGCCGTCGTGCAAGGCGCAGCCTACGGTGGCGCACTGGGCCTGATCAGTGCCTGCGACATGGCCATCGGCGCGCAGGATGCGCAGTTTTGCTTGTCCGAAGTCCGTATCGGCCTGGCACCTGCTGTAATCAGTCCCTTCGTGGTGCAGGCCATCGGTGAGCGCGCAGCCCGGCGCTACGCCCTGACCGCTGAACGCTTCAGCGGCGAGCGTGCCCGTGAGCTGGGTTTGCTGTCCGAGTGCTACCCCCTCGCAGAGCTTGAACAGCACATCGCCCATTGGGTCGACAACTTGCTGCTCAACAGCCCACAAGCCATGCGCTCCTGCAAGGATCTGCTGCGCGAAGTCAGTCATGGCGCGCCAACTCTGGCCATCCGTCGCTACTGTGAAAACGCCATTGCACGGATTCGGGTCAGTCCTGAAGGCCAGGAAGGCTTGCGCGCCTTTCTGCAGAAGCGTGCACCCAGCTGGCAAGCCGATTCATCGACTCAGGAGCCGCGCTCATGACCGCCCCTCTTCTTACTTCCGTGCTGGTGGCTAACCGCGGCGAGATCGCCTGCCGGGTGATGCGCACGGCCAAAGCGCTGGGCCTCACCACCGTCGCCGTACACAGCGCAACCGACCGCGATGCACGGCATTGTCGCGAAGCCGATATCTGTGTGGACCTGGGCGGTAGCAAAGCCGCCGACAGCTACCTGAAGATCGACAAAATCATCGCTGCCGCCAAGGCCAGCGGTGCGCAGGCCATTCACCCCGGTTACGGTTTTTTGTCGGAAAACGCAGGCTTCGCGCGCGCCATTGAGGCCGCCGGGCTGATTTTCCTTGGCCCCCCCGCCAGCGCGATTGATGCGATGGGCAGCAAATCCGCGGCCAAGGCCTTGATGGAAGTCGCAGGCGTACCGTTGGTGCCTGGCTACCACGGCGAAGCTCAAGACCTGGAAACCTTCCGCCTCGCCGCAGAGCGCATCGGCTACCCGGTGCTGCTCAAAGCCACGGCGGGCGGTGGCGGCAAAGGCATGAAAGTGGTCGAAGAGGTCAGCCAACTGGCTGAGGCGCTGGCTTCGGCTCAGCGCGAGGCACTGTCCTCCTTTGGCGACGCACGGATGCTGGTTGAGAAGTACGTGCTCAAGCCGCGTCATGTGGAGATCCAGATATTTGCCGACCAGCACGGCAACTGCCTGTACCTCAATGAGCGCGATTGCTCGATTCAGCGCCGCCACCAGAAAGTCGTGGAAGAAGCACCAGCACCGGGCCTGAGTGTCGAACAGCGCCAAGCCATGGGCGAATCCGCCGTGCGCGCGGCACAGGCGATCGGCTACGTTGGCGCGGGCACCGTGGAGTTTTTGCTGGATGCGCGAGGCGAATTCTTCTTTATGGAGATGAACACGCGCCTGCAGGTTGAACACCCGGTCACCGAAGCCATTACTGGGCTGGACCTGGTGGCCTGGCAAATCCGCGTGGCATGCGGTGAGGCCTTGCCCATCACCCAGGCACAAGTGCCCTTGCGCGGCCACGCCATCGAAGTGCGTTTGTACGCTGAAGACCCGAGCCATGATTTTCTCCCGCAAACCGGGCGTCTTGAGGTGTACCGCGAATCAGCTGCCGGCCCGGGCAGGCGCGTGGACAGTGGGGTCAGTGAAGGCGACGAGGTTTCACCGTTTTACGATCCGATGCTGGGCAAGCTGATTGCCTGGGGAGAGGACCGCGAACAGGCCCGCCTGCGCCTACTGGCGATGCTCGATGAATTCGCCATCGGCGGTCTGAAAACCAACCTGAGCTTTTTGCGACGCATCATCGGCCACCCCGCCTTCGCCGCAGCCGAACTCGATACCGGGTTTATCCCGCGCTACGAAGAACAATTACTGCCTGCTGCCGAGCCTCTGCCTGCTGCCTTCTGGTCGGCAGCCGCCGAAGCCTTCAATCAGAGCCAGGCCCCACAGGTACGGGACGATGACCCGGCGTCACCCTGGTCCGCAAACAACGGCTTTCGCAGCGGTTTACCTGCACACACGTTGCTGGCATTGGCTTGTAATGGCGAACAACAGGTCATCCACCTCAATGGCAATACAGCCATCTTGCGTGATGAACAGTTAGTCATTGAACAGGACGGAGTACGGCGCCAGCACTTGGCCATTCGCCGCGCTGAGGCGCTGTACCTACGCTGGGAAGGTGAGTTGCACTGCGTGCGCCTGCACGATCCGATCAGCGCCGTGAGTGCCAGTCACACGGCCCAGGGCGGCCTGACTGCCCCCATGAACGGCAGCATCGTGCGGGTACTGGTTGAGGTCGGTCAAACTGTCGAGGCTGGCACGCAACTGGTGGTACTCGAAGCCATGAAGATGGAACACAGCCTGCGCGCCCCCCATGGGGGTGTGGTGAAAGCCCTGTTCTTCCAGGAAGGCGAGATGGTCAGTGAAGGCTCGGCGCTGGTTGAGCTGGAATGAGAAAAGGCGGATACCGTGATCGGTATCCGCCTTTTTTACAGCATCTGAAACGCGTCTAGAACTTGGCTGTGGCCTGGACCACCACTCCGATAATCCGGCAGCGGTCATCGAACAATGTTTTGGGATACGTTGGGTTCAGCGGCTTCAGATAGCGTTGACCACTTTCTTCGATCAACTGCCGGAACGTCGTCGCCTCGGATTCAGGTGTAAGGGCAATCACCATTCTGCCTGGCGTGGCTTCGATATCCGGATCAACCAGAATCATCATCCCTTGCGCGATGCTGACACCCATCGGAGCAGTCATGGCATCACCGGTCACCTGCAGCCAGAACGCTGCCCCTTTGGCGTAATGATCGCTGACTTCAAAGATCGTACCGGGCGGCGCATAACCAGGCTGCACCTTCTCGCTGACCTGACCCGCCGTCACCCAGTCTCTCACCGGATAGCGGAAAGCTGACGTGATCTCATAGGCGTATTCGTCAGGACCAGGTGTATCACCTGCATCATGGCGCTCACGAATCACCAGGGCGACTTCAAGGTGCTCAAGCCCAAGGGCATGCAGCACGTTGTTCATCGTCGGCAGGTCGGGTTGACGGCGTTTATTGAGCCAATGACCGACTCCGCCCTGGGATGCCCCGACGCGTTCGGCTAGTTTTTCTTGCGTGAGTTTCAGCTCGCGCAATTTGGTTCTGACTAAAGCGATCCATTTATCCATCTGCCGAACAATACGGATTGAATTCAGCGCAACAATACACACATTGTATTATTTATGATCGATGAACAAATACTATTTGTACTAGTCTTGTCCTGCTGATTCGATTAACTCCTGAAACGCAGGTAAATCATGACTCCAATAACAAAAATTGCGCTGAAAACAGAGCCTGATAATGAGCTCGAATCCTTAAGGGACAGCGCCGCAACCCAACGTGCGCTCGACTATTATTTGAAACCATCTGTTTCTCAGCAGGGTCTCGAAAAAAAAATGTTCCTGGTCAGCGAAGACGTGAGCCAAGAGGAAGCTCTGGTGCATGCATCGGACTATCTGCGATGTGCAATTGCCAGTGCTCAAGGCGCTGCCGAGCATCAGCAGGGTTCTCAACGTGATCTTCTGATGAGCATCCTGTTCTTTATGGAATCGTCCAAGCAATTGGTGGACAGGGCCATTGACGTGCAACAGCTGTCTGCCCGCTGAAGTGGAAAAAGGCGCTGGCTGCCCGATCGAACCCCAACGCCTTTTCTATCAAGCGTTAAGACGCTCTTGTGCAAGGCTGTCGGCAATGCTCGTGGTGTTGCGATCCTGTGCCTTGGCCCTCTGGAAGATCTGGCGCAAAGTCTCACCAATGCCTTCTACGTGCTGGCGAACCTGTTCGGGCGTGCCGCCG
Source organism: Pseudomonas fragi (assembly GCF_025426255.1). Taxonomy (GTDB): domain Bacteria; phylum Pseudomonadota; class Gammaproteobacteria; order Pseudomonadales; family Pseudomonadaceae; genus Aquipseudomonas; species Aquipseudomonas kulmbachensis. The sequence goes on from NZ_CP104861.1 coordinate 3,700,444, forward strand.
TTGTACTCGTAGGACACGTCAATAATGCCGCCTGCATTGATTGCATAGTCTGGGGCATGCAAGCAGCCACGACGCCACAACTCATCGGCATGAGAGGCTTTGGCCAATTGGTTATTCGCCGCCCCGGCAATCACCGGGGCACGCAGTAACTGCAAGGTTTCATCATTGATGATGGCGCCCATCGCGCACGGTGAAAATACATCGACATCCAGCCCGTAAATATCTTGTGCACTGACCGCATGGGCGCCCAGTTCATCGACTGCGCGCCTGACGTTAGCGTCCTGAATATCGTGTACCCACAGTTCAGCACCCGCCTCTTTCAACTGCCGGGCAAGGTTGAAACCGACTTGCCCAAGGCCCTGAACGGCCACCCGCAAGCCTGCCAGGTCGCTGCGACCCAAACGCTGCAAGACTGCCTCGCGCAAGCCGATAAACACGCCAAGGGCCGTCGCCGGTGACGGATCACCACTGCGCGTGCCTCCGCCCAGTTGCTCACGCGTGCCAGCCCCCACCACGTGGTGAGTGCGCTGGCCCATCAGGGCCATTTCAGCGACACCGGTGCCCGAGTCTGCAGCCGTGATGTAACGCCCGCCCATGCTCTCGACAAACCCGCCCATGGCCTGAAACAACGCTTCGCTCTTGTCTTTGCGCGGATCGCCAATGATCACCGCCTTGCCGCCGCCTAGCGGCAAGCCGGCCAGCGCCGATTTGTACGTCATGCCGCGAGACAGGCGCAGCACGTCGTTCAAGGCTTGCTGTTCGTCGGCATAGGGCCACATGCGGCAGCCACCCAAAGCAGGGCCAAGGCGCGTGTTGTGCACTGCAATAATGGCCTTGAGGCCAGTCGCTTTGTCGTGACAGAACTGGACTTGTTCGTGGTGATCGAATTCGGGATGAGCAAATATCGGCATTACATTCTCTCTCTTGTTCTTGGCCCTGGAAGCGTGTCAGACCGCAAAGTCAGTATCTGACCCGACGCATGGGTGCGCAGCCAAAGAGTGAAGGTTTTACCTAGGAATTTTCTTTCTAAATTGCAGGAAATGTTCTGCTAATCTGCATGTATCATTCAAAAAAAATAAGAAATCAGATCAATTCATGCAGATTAAATTAAGCGCCATCGACCGCAAGATTCTCCGCCTGCTGCAACATAATGCCGACCTGTCTGCCGCCGAGGTGGCGGAACACGTGGAGTTGTCACAGTCGCCCTGCTGGCGACGGATCCATCGACTGCAAGAGGAAGGCTTGATCGAGCGCAAGGTCGCCCTGCTCAATCCGAAAAAACTCGGGCTCAATATCGTTGTTTTCGTCAATGTGCGGCTGTCAGGCCACGGGCGACGTCATTTGACGGAGTTTGAAGAGGCGATTACCGATTACCCCGAAGTGATCGAGTGCTACACGATGGCAGGCGATATGGACTACCTGCTGAAGGTGGTCACCCATGACATCGACAGTTATGAACGCTTTTTGCGCGATCACTTGCTGCAGAAGCCACACGTTCAGGAAGCCCACTCGAATATCGCCATGAGCGAGGTCAAGCGCACCACTGAGTTGCTGTTGGGCTAACAGTACAGGCCGCGGGATAGAAGCCTGGGCCAAGGAATGGAAAATTATTTTCCAGATAGCGCGGAAAAAACTTGCTTTGCAAATGATAATGATTACTATTGCATGCAGCTGGTCGCGAGATCAGTCGATAATTCAAAGGACCTTAGGTCGGTCTTTTGAATTAGCTCCTCATCAGGCTAATCACGGTTATTTGACCCGGCTTCTGGCCGGGTCTTTTTTTTGCGGCCAGTTTTCTGGCTCTGCGTGCTTCAGGCTAATGAAGTCTGGTGTGCGGTCGGTTTTTTTCAGTGACCGCTACGATGTTGGCGATGATAGCAAAAGAACATCGGGAAACGGAAGCCTGAAGTCCTGGACTATGGCCGTAATGGCAATTTAGCACTTGAGAATCACTCGCAAAAACACTAAAATCGTGCTGCGTCAAGGATGACGCCCCCCTTCGTATTCCCCTACATCTTATTGTCCAAAATTCCGTATTGGCCTATCGCCATAGCGATGTACAGTAACGCCCACAATCATCAGATTTTGGGATTTGGACCATGACCGTGGCGCCCTCTTCACTTCATATCAGCAGCGACTTCGACAGCGGCAACATTCAGGTGCTGGACGCCAGCAACCCGCTGCAGGTAAAGCTCGCCATCAAACCGGACACCAAGAGCCCGCACTTTCAGTGGTTCCACTTCAAGGCTGATGGCCTGACGCCGGGGCATACCCACCATTTTCAATTAAGCAATGCCAGCCAGTCTTCCTACAATAAAGCGTGGGAAGGCTATCAGGCCGTTGCCTCATACGATCACGAAAACTGGTTCCGGGTGCCTACTGAATTCGACGGCACAGCACTGAATTTTCAACTTGCAGCCGAACAACCTCAGGTCTGGTTTGCCTACTTCGAACCCTACAGCCGCGCACGCCATGATCAACTGATCAAGAACGCACTGCAGTGGTCAGGTTGCGAGTTGCTGGCCACCGGCAAAAGTGTTGAAGGTCGCGACATCCAATTGCTGCGCAAAGGCAACGGCGCCAGCCACAAGCGCAAGATCTGGATCATCGCCCAGCAGCACCCCGGCGAGCATATGGCCGAATGGTTTATGGAAGGGATCTTCGAGCGTCTCGAACAAGGCAGCGACCCGCAAATGCGCAAGCTGCTGGATTTCGCTGACCTGTACCTGATCCCCAACATGAACCCCGACGGCGCGTTTCACGGGCACTTGCGTACCAACGCCAACGGTCAGGACCTGAACCGCGCCTGGCAAAACACCAGCCCGCAGGTCAGCCCGGAAGTATTTTTCGCCCTGGAGCAGATGGCTCACTACGGTGTCGACCTGTTTCTGGATATCCACGGCGACGAAGAAATCCCCTATATATTCACCGCCGGCTGTGAAGGCAATCCGGGCTACACCCCGCGGCTGGCGACCCTGGAGGAGCGCTTTCGCAGCCACCTTGGCGCGCTGACCAAGGACTTTCAGACCGTGCACGGCTACACCCGCGACGAGCCCGGGCAAGCCAATATGACCCTGGCCTGCAACAGCGTCGGCCAGCGCTTTGACTGCCTGTCGTTGACCCTGGAGATGCCATTCAAGGACAACAACGATGCACCGAACCCGCAGACTGGCTGGGATGGCAAACGTTCGAAGCAGTTGGCCAAGGATGTGCTGACAACCCTGTCGGCGATGGTCAAGGAGCTTCGCTAAAACCCCACGTCCAGCACCACGCTGTCGGTGTAGGCACCGGCTGGCGGCGTGGCCTGGTCGGTATAAATCTTGGCGTTGTAGTTGAATATCTGGCTGCCTGTGCCCAACCCGTTGCCGGGGTTGACCTCGGCAGTCGAACTCGCCCGCCGGGCACTGCCCACGTTGCCCCAGCGGGTAGTACCGGCACTTTGGAAAATATCGTAGGCCAAAAAGTTAGTGCCGAAAATCATCTGCCGCCGCCCGCCCACACTGACGGGATGCAGGCCATCACTCAAACCCACGGTGTAGGCACTGCCTTTGGTGCAGGCCACACTGATGGTCTGACTGACCGGGGTAAACCCGCTGATCACCGGCGCATTGCCAAAAGTAATAACGGGAGCGCTGATGGTGCAGTCGTTGGCCACCGTCATGGTTACGGTCAGGGTGCTGACCTTGTTGACCCCCGAGTCTGACCCAAGGCAAACGCCTAAAGCGCCCAAGCCGGTGCAGTAGTACCAATCCCATCGCACACTCAGTGTTTCGGTGTAGATCCCTGCCGCGACATTATTGATCGAGGTCATGAAGTACAAAGGAATAATACTGGGTGCCGTAGTGCCCAGCAGCCCGTTGCTGGCAAAGTCGAATGCCGTTCCACGGGTAATGGGATGAGTGCCATTAGTGCCCGCACTGATCGAGTAGGCAATCACATCTCCGGTAGGTCCTAGCATTCCACTCTGGGCCGAGGTGATCGTGGCCTTGAAGTAGGCGGTGCTGAATAGCGCGATCCCTCCGGGAGTGCAGGTGAGGCCAGCACTTGTTGAGGAAGTGTTTTGAGCCACGGTACGCACCAACGTTGAACTGATCGTTCCATAACCGGCCGGGCTGGCGACCGCCGCCGCAGTACAACCTGCCTCTACTTCGGACAAAGCAAAGCAACACAATAGGCATAGCCCGATTGCACACTTCATTGGCACACCACCGGCTCGATCAAAGGCACCTGGTCCGCCTCCGGCACCAGTTCGAATTGTGCCTTGCACTGCTGGCCATCAGGCAGGATCACTTGCAGCGAGTTTTTTGCCACCAGGTTTTCCAGGTACACCAACCCGTCCCAGCCGACGACCGCACGCGAGCCGTTTTGCTCATTCAATACCGCACTGCCCAACCCCAGGTTTTGCTGCTGGGCATTGACCAGACGCACGCTGGCAGCGGCCACCCGCTTTAATGGAAACTCCAGCAAGTAGCCACTTCCACGACGCACCGCCACCCGCTGCTCGACCGTAGGGCTGAGGACGTTGACCGGCAGGTTCAACGGATCTATTTCGTATTTTCCGCGATAGTAGGCACTGCTCCAGGGCACCAGCAGATGACCGTTTTTATCGGTATTGCCTACCCACTGGTTTTCATACAACACGCCAATATCGGAAAAATCCCCGGTACTGACTACGACAAAAGCGTCGTCAATACGGTTGGCCGCAAATACCTGATTGTCCATCCAGACCAGTGACCCACTGGCATCGCCCCAACGTGTTTGCTGAGCTGAAGTACCATAAACGCCTGCTTGCAGCTGCACCGACTGCATCCGCCAGGTCAGGTCGGCCTGGCGGTAGTCAGGTGTGTCGCCATGGGCATACCCCAGGTTGAAACCAACGCCCCCCTGCGTCGGAACCCCGCGACTGTAATTGACCCGTTGCTGGGTGGCGCCCGTGGTGCTGCGCTCGGTGCTGAAGCTCATGCTGGCGTTCAGATCAAACGGCACCACAATCTGCGCCTGCAGCGCCCAGTTACTGTCGCCAAACTGACGATTGGCCGAGACGTACACACTGCTGTTGAACCACAACGGCTTGCTCCAGCTCAGGTTAAGCAAACGGGTACGCGAAGTATCGGCGGCCACCACATCAAAATACCCGGCGCCCAGACTGCCAAAGCGATCCAGGTTCAAGCTCAGGGTCAATTGCTCGCTACGCTGGCTGAGGCTGATGTAATCACTGTCGACTACCGAGAGATCGGCATAGTCGGAAAATCGTTGCAAACGCTGATAGGCAAGACTGAAACGTTGCGCGCTGTACTGGTAGCCCACGCTCAACTGGCGGCCATCGCGGCCATCGAACTGGCTTTGGCTCACGGCACTGTTGAGTACACCAAAGTTACCCAACTTGAGATTGCCCCCCATACCGCCCAAGGTCAGCGAGTCAGAGGCCTCAAGGTGACTTTCAAGGGTCAGGCTGTCGGTCAGGCCATAGCGCAGGCTACCCGACGTCACACCCGGGCCGTAGGCAAAGTTACGGACCCCATACTCCCTACGCACGCTGCCCGCCGACACCGAAAAATCACTCAGGCCTTTTTGCAGCAAGGTACTGGTCACATAAAACGGCACGCTGGTAGAAACCTGCCGCCCCAGCGCGTCGGTGGTCACCACCACGGCCTCGCCTGCGCCATTGATAAAGGGAATATTGGTCAGGGTATAAGGCCCAGGTTGCAAGTTTTCGCTGGAGGACTTGAAGCCATTTATGAACAGGTCGACTGAAGACGGAACCGCCGCCTCCCCGGAGAACTGCGGCAACGGATAGGTCACAAGATCAGGACGCACGCCAAAGTCTCGCGATAGCTGCACCCCGCCCATGCGCACGGAACTGGTCCAGGGCAAGGCGCCGCTGATCAGGTCGCCCGCCTCGTAGGTGAGCATTCGCTCGTCATCGGAAAAGCGCCAGAGCGTGTCATAGCGGCGGTAGCCATTATCCATCTGGCTATCGGCGGTACCCACAATGCTGCGCCGGTATTGCCCGGTGTTTGACAGCGTGCCCCAACTGTCAAACAGCCGTATTTCATTCCAGGCGGCCAGATAAGTGCCAGCATCGTCTGTATCGTTCAGGTACAGGTCGTAGTTGAGCAAGCCGCCAAAGCTACTCACCGCCTCCGTGCGCGGATAGCTTGAACGCCTGCCAAAGTGCTGCTCAGGCAGCCATTCGGGGGGTACGTCGAGCAACAGGCGCTGGCCCTGAATATCGTACTCGCTGTGCAAACCAGGCACGCTGTCGAGTCCCACTTCCTCCGGGCTGGCTACTGGCAGGCGAATACCCGACTCCTTCAAATCGGCCGCTGGCAGATACAGTTGACCTGCACGCTGTTGCACGTGAACCAGGCGCCCGGTATTCATTTGATTAACCACCAATTCCAGATACAGCGATGCATCGGCGACCGCCTGTATATTGGCGGGCGGTGGCGGCAGTTCTGCTGCCTCACTGATTGGCACCGCCAGTGCACTGCACAAGCCGATGATGGCCAACATCAGTGCCCGGCTCACGTCCTCATCCCGTCCCTCAATGGCTGCTCCTTGCAAACGCTCCCGCGGTTACATTCAACACCGCGCTACGTCATGCCGTTGTCAGGGGGACTTGCTAAAGGCCAATTGCGACTACTGAACCCTGCGTTTATTGACCTAAAGGCACCGCCTGCACCTTGGTCTGACCATTGACCCGTACTTGCAACGCATCGCCCTGGGCCAACGGCGCTGGCCAGCGCATCGTTGCACCCGGCAACACATAGCCCAGCAAACCATCTACCATCGATTGCGACTTGCCACCCGACTTGAGCACCGCCTCGGTCAGTCGCGCATGCACCGAGCCACGATTACGGATCTCGATATAGGGCTTGCCATCGACCTTGACGGTGCGACCGCTCAATTGCGGTAAGCCGATACCGGCAGCATCACGTGGGCGGCTTGCATCCACCTTGCTCCACAGCCCGGCGCCATAAGCAAACAGCGGCACCGAGTAGCGCATTTGCAATCGAATCGTCGCCGCCGTCTTGGTGCTGTCATTCGCCGCAGGAGGCAGGGCCGAAGGGATTTCATCGATGATGATGCGGTAGGCATGCTCCTCGCCTGCGGGAAAAGACTTGGTCCGGGTCAAACGAATCAGCTGCTTTTGCCCAGGCCCGATAGTGGCCACCGGCGGGCTGCCAATCACATCACGCTGATTTTGATACTGATCGTCAAAGCCGTCCTGATTCCAGGCAAATACCCGTATCTGCATACTGGCAGGCTCATCTCCGCGGTTTTCCAACCACAAGGCACTGGCTTGCTGATCGGCTTCCAGTACCGGATCGATAGGCCAGATCAAAATCGAACTGGCTGCCAGAGCCTGCTGAGTAATCCCCAACGTCAGCAGGCAACAGGCCAAACCTTGAAGCGGCCGTAAAAATAAGTGCATAAACAAACTCCTGAACCCTGGACTTCAATAAGACAATTGCACTTGCACCGTATCGCTATAGGCACCCGCCGGTTGATTACCCGGCAGTAGCACATAGCCAAAAATCGGCAGGCTGATTGCGTTGGCATTGGTATAAGGCACGTTGACCGACTGCGCGATGCCCAGGCTCTGGCTGTGTGCAGCGTCCTGAAATAACTGGTATGCCACCCGTGCACTGCCACTGCCGACCTGCAAATAACGCCCACTGGTGTTATGCAACCCGCCATCGACCTGCATGCTGACAGTCACCCCTGGCGTACACTGCAACGTAACGCCACCCACCAGGTTCACACTGACTGGCGAGGTGGACAACGCCGGATACGTACCGAAGTTCAGACTGCCGTAAGTGCCGCCGGTACTGGTCACCAGACACCCCGCCACGATGCCCGCGCCGACCTGAAACGTCGCAGTTGTTGCAGCGTGCAAAACACCGCTGCACGAACACAGCAGCATCAGTGACGCTGCGCACGGCCAGCCCACAAAGGTTAAAAGGTCAGTGAAACGTTAATGACGTCCGTGTAGCTACCCGCCGGAAGGCCGGTTTTACCCACCGCCTTGCCGTAAAGATTGATCGTCTGCGCTACGCCTGTACTGAGGCCGGGCGCGATGGTGCCGTTGATGGCTACCAAGGTGCTATGCCCTGTGTCGCTGTAAAGGTCATAGGGTACGAAGTGGCCATTACTGTCCGACAAGGCACGAGTGCCCCCCGTGGAGAGCCCATCGTGAGCACCCGCCCCCACCGTAATTACCGGCGACGTACCGGCCGAACACTGAATCGTCAAGGCCCCACCGCCACTGCCCAGCACTTGCCCGTCGGCCTCAGTGAAAAGCGAGGTCGTGGTACCGAAGCTCAAAGTCCCGAAATCCAGCCCGCTGGTGCCCGTTGCCCCGTTAACCAGGCAACTGGTAGTCAGCGTTAACGTGGCATTGATGACACCGGTTACCGTGGTGGCTGCCTGTACCTGACTTGTCGCCATCAAGCCCAGCAATGTGAAACCCAACGTTGATGTAAGTACGCGCATCTTGCACCCCACTCATATTTACCAATCCAACGTCACCCGCAGCGTGTCTCGATAGACACCCGCCGGGAGCGCATTGGGATTCGCCATCACCATGCCATACACCGGAATCGGTACTTGGCCACCACTCACCACCTTGAATCTGTGCTGTTGCCCAATACTGTAGCTATCGCTGCCAGCGGCATCGAAAAACAGATGATATGGAATCATGTGTCGCCCATTGCTCAATTGTCGCGTCGTGCCTTTAACGTGACTACCGCCATCGATGGAGACCGAAAAACCCTTCACCGAAGGGTTGCAGTCCACCGCCAGATTACTTTCGCTGCCCTCAAGCAATGCTTCAAACGGGGTGTTCCAGGTCGGGCCGTGGCTGCCAAAATCGAGCACGCCAATCTTGCCCAGGCTGTACTCATCGACACTGCCTCCACTGCTTACCTGACAACTGGCCAGGATCACCAAACGGGCTTGGATCTGCCCGCTGAGCATGGCTGCCTGCGCGTTTACGCCCAGCAAGACACAGGTCCCGAACAGGATTGAAATGCGCGCGGAGCCGGCCATATCCATACTCCTGTCGTTACCACGTGAGAGTGACTTTCAACAGGTCGGCATACAGCCCGACAGGAGGGATTAGCTGTAAAGGCTCGATCCGTCCATACAACGGCAAATCAACCGAGCCGCTGTCAGACACTGTGCCGCTGACAGGCACATTGACCAGTAACGGTATTTGCCGCGCCGGGTCACGAAACAGTCGATAAGGAATGGCCGGGCTGCCGGGCCCCAGGGTCAGATAACGAACATCGGCGTTGCCGCCGTGCTGGCCACCGTCGATTTGAAGTTGATAAGTCGTATCGGGATTACATTCCAAGCGGGGTAAACGCGGATTAATCAGTGCTGCACTCAAGGGTGCTGATGGGCCGTCCAGCCGCGATGTATGACCAAAATCAAGGATACCCAAGGAGTCGACACCCGCCTCGCGGGTTATGCCGACCAACTGGCAGCCTCGTTCGACGACGAGGCGAGTTTCCAGTTCGTACTGCGCAGACCATGCACAGCCACTGAACAAGAAGCCAATAATGATTATCCCTGAACGATACCCCACGAGTTTTCCCTTTCATGGCGTGTTCTTATGCATGAAGGTTAGCAGCGTAGGATGATTCGTCCATGAGACAGCGGAATTAAACAGACACAGACCGTTCATCGTAGGCTGTGCGCAGAACCTCTGCGTGCTAGTACTCGGCCCCGACACAATTAGTCGTTATCATGCGCGACACTTTTTGCCCCACCCACGAGTGCCCAACCTGCTTATGGATACCCTCGCTAAACTGCGCGCCGGCCAATTGGCAGGCCTCAAACGCCTTGATCTGTCGTGCGGACTGACCGAGTTCCCGGTCGAGATTTTCCAGTTGGCCGAGTCCCTGGAAATTCTCAATCTGAGCGGCAACGCCTTAAGCAGCCTGCCCGACGACCTGCATCGTCTTACCCGTTTGCGTATCCTGTTTTGCTCGGACAACAAGTTCACCGAACTACCGGCAAGCCTGGGGCAGTGCGCACAGTTGAGCATGATCGGCTTCAAGGCCAACCGGATCGAAAGCGTGCCCGGTGCGGCGCTGCCTCCTCTGCTCCGTTGGCTGATCCTGACCGATAACCGCATCAGCCAATTGCCCGAAGAACTGGGCCAGCGACCATTGCTGCAAAAGCTGATGCTGGCGGGTAACCGGCTACAGCATTTGCCTCAGAGCCTGGCTAACTGCGAGCGCCTGGAGTTGATCCGCCTGGCTGCCAACCAATTCACCGAGTTACCCTCAGACCTGCTGGCCTTGCCAGGTCTGAGCTGGCTGGCGTATGCCGGCAACCCGCTACGTGAAGATGCCAGCGCTCATCGCCAAGCCGATAACACGCCTGACATTGACTGGTCGCAGCTTGCGCTTGAACACAAGTTGGGCGAAGGCGCCTCCGGGATTATTTATCAAGCCCGGTGGAACGCCCCCGGCCAGGCAGGTCAGTCAGTGGCCGTCAAACTGTACAAAGGCAGCATCACCAGCGACGGCTCGCCGCTCAATGAAATGAACGCCTGTATCGCTGCGGGCCAGCATCCCAACCTGATCAAGGTGCTGGGGCGCGTCGTTGGCCATCCTGACAACCAGGCCGCTCTGGTCATGGAATTGATCGACCCGTCGTTTATCAACCTTGCAGCCCTGCCCAGTTTCGATACCTGTAGCCGCGATGTGTATGCCGACAGCACTCGCTTCACGTGTGACAGCGCCTTGCGCATCGCCCGTGGCATCGCCTCGGCGGCAGGCCACCTGCACGCTCAGGGCATCTGTCATGGCGACTTGTACGGGCACAACATTCTGTTCAACGCCCAAGGCAAATGTTTACTGGGCGATTTTGGCGCAGCGTGCTTTCACGCCATCGACGACAGCCTGCACAGCCGGGCACTGCAGCGCATCGAGGTGCGGGCCTTCGGGATTTTGCTCGGGGAGTTGCTGGAGCGGATCGACTCAGGCCTGAGTGATCAACAGCGAGCTTCGCTGCAAGACCTGCAGCAGCGCTGTACCCAGCCGGATGTGCTGGCACGGCCGGATTTTGTACATATCAGCCAGGAACTGGCATAGAAATCTGTAGCCGCTGACGAGGAACGAGGCTGCGAAAAGGGCTCAATATCCCGGGGTTGCGGAGCAACCCATCGCAGCCTCGCTACACTCCTCAGCGGCTACAGAGATACTTCAAGCAGGCTCGCTCCCACTGGGGCTTGACCTGGAACAGAGTATCTACAAAGGAGCATTGCTTCAGGTTCAGGCCAACGCCACAAACATGTCCTGCACGTCGTCCTGCTCTTCCAGCTTGGTCAGGAACTCCTGGACTTCGGCCATCTGTTCGTCCGTCAAACCGCTCACCGGGTTTTTCGGCTGATAGCCCAGCTTGGCCGACAACACGGTGAAGCCTTGCTCTGGCAGTGCCTTTTGCACGGAGTCGAGGTCAGTCGGCTCGGTGATGAACAAGGTCGTGCCTTCTTCTTCACCTTCTTCGAAATCCTGGGCACCCGCTTCAATCGCGGCCATTTCCGGATCTGCGTCCGGGGTATCAGGCTTGGCTTCGATCATGCCAACGTGGTTGAAATCCCATGCCACCGAACCCGAAGCACCCAATTGGCCCTTGCGGAACGCAACGCGAATTTCAGCCACGGTGCGGTTGATATTGTCAGTCAGGCACTCAATGATCAGCGGCACCTGATGGGGAGCAAAACCTTCATAAGTAACGCGATGGTATTGCACGGCCTCAGTGCCGATACCGGCACCCTTGTTGATCGCACGCTTGATGGTGTCAGCCGGCATCGAGGCTTTTTTCGCCTGTTCATAGACCAGACGCAAGTGCGAGTTCATGTCCGGGTCGGCGCCGTTGCGAGCAGCAACCGTCAGTTCCTTGGCCAGCTTGCCAAAAATCTTGCCGCGGCTGTTGGCGGCGTCCGCTTTATGTTTAACCTTCCACTGTGCGCCCATTACTCACTCTCTTAATCTGGTGTGTCGCGGCCTATCGGCCGTCGAATGGGCGCAAGTTTATACGGCCAGAAGTCGGCAATCGACCAAAAAATCCAATCGGTGCCTGCTTATCCCTTATCAGCCTTGCCCGCCGCCGCTGCAAACCTGGCCAGCCGCACATCCAAATGCCGGGGCCGATGGCCATGATCCTCGGCCCGCTCCTTGCGCCGAATTGCGTTACGCACCATCAGCGAGCCCAGGTAGCGAATCGGTTCGGGCGGAAAATACCCCAGCGGTCCGTTGACCAGTGGCGAACGCGTCCAGTCATTGCCCAGCCCCTGCACCAGCGACGCCAAAATCTGCCCCCCCATGTGGCACGGCCCCACCCCGCTGCCCGAATAGCCAAAGCCATAGAACACATTGCCATGGCTGCTCATCTGTCCGAAAAACGGCAAACCGGTGACCGAACGGTCCGAAGGCCCGTTCCAGGTGGCCTCCACACCCACCCCGGCAAATGCCGGGAAAAACTGCTGCAGGCTTTTACCCAGCAACCCGGCATAGGGCGAAGGCTGATCGAACACTGGCAACATGCGCCCGCCATAGGCGAAGGTATTTCCGCCCTTGCCCAGCATGATTCGCCCGTCAGGGGTGTTGTGGTAGTAGTGCACGAAAATTCGCGAATCGAGCACCGTGATACCGCTGGTCAGGCCGATCTCCTGCAGCAGGTCAGGACGCGGTTCAGTGATCAGCATATCGCTGGACACAATCGCCACACTGCGTTCGAACTGCGGGAATGCCCGGGCCATCCAGGCATTCATCGCCAGCACCACGCGATCGGCGCGAACACTCCCGGCGGGTGTACGAATCAGGGCTGGCACACCCTCCTCCAAACCGGTCATCGGGGTGTTTTCATACAGCCTCACCCCAAGCTGCAACGCGACCCTACGTAATCCTCGCACCAGCTTGCCCGGTTGCACGCTGGCCGCTGCCGGAGAAAACCAGCCCTCCACATGCTGAGCCGAACCGGCCCGGCGCTGTACCTCGTCAACTGGCAACTTGCTGAACGAATTGATCGATTGTCGCTTCAGCGCCGCAATCACGCCGTCTGTCGAGCCGACCTGGGCCTGATTGGTCGCGGTATACAGCGTGCCATCAAGACGGTAATCAGCGTCTACCTCGTACTTTTCACAGAACGCACCAATCGCATAAATGCTGTGCTCCGAAGCCTTGACCAGACGTACCGCCTCCTCCACGCCAAACAAACGTTCCAGGGTGAAGTACTTGGCCGACCAGGACAACGCGCAGCCGCCATTGCGTCCGCTGGCGCCTGCGCCGCAAATGTCGGCCTCAATCAGCACCACATCCAGCTCGGGGTCTTGTTCCTTGAGCATGATTGCCGTCCACAACCCCGTGTAGCCGCCGCCCACGATGCAGACGCTGGCACGGGTCTCGCCCTCCAGCGCGGCACAAGGTTCGACATTTTCCAGGGCTAGCGCCTGCTCCAGCCAAAAAGGTCGCATGGATAATTCTCCCACTCAGGTGCGCAAGGGTTTGATCAGCAACGGATGATTGGGCACAAACGCGCAATGGGGTTTGAGCCCTGCAGGACGGCTGTTCCAGTGCGGAATCAGCACCAGAGAGGAAAACAGCGCGCAGCAGGCAAATACGATAAACACCGTGACCGTATCGAAATAGCCAGGCAGCAAACCGCCGAGAATCGCCCCGACCGAGCCGCAACCATTCACAAAACCCGCCGCGGTGGCGCCTGCTTTAGCGGTGCCGAAGTCAATGGCGGCAGCACCGCTGATCATTGAATCCGGCCCGTACAGGGTCAGCCCCATCACAAACAGCAAAGCCACCACCAGCACCACGCTGCCGGAATGCAAGGCTCCCATAAAGAACGCGAGTGAAATGGTCAGTGCCAGCAGACTCAAAATACAGGCTGGCATTCGTCGTGCGCCGAAGAGTTTGTCGGAAGCCAGACCAATCATGATCGGGCCCAGCAGCCCCGCCAGCTCAAAAGCGGTAGGGATGATCGCCGCACCGACCTTGCCCACATGCGGCATTTGTTCAAAGACGATGACCGGGCCCCACAACAGAATCGCGTAGCGTGCCGGTTTCAACATGAAATACGCCAGGCCCAAAGTCAGCACTGTGCGATTGCGCATGATCTCGCGCAGAGGCGCCCAGACACTGATGCGTTTTTCGGCAGCAATCTCCTCAGCGCTCATTTCGGGCTCTGGCTCGACCGCTGGTAGGCCGACATCTTCAGGCTTGTTGCGCTGGAAGATAAAAAACAGCACCGCGACCACAGCCACCACCGCCGCACTGGAAATAAACGCCGCATGCCAGCTGCCAATCAACGTATACGCCCACCAACCGGCAAAGGGTGAAGCCACCAGCCCGCCAAAGGCGTAGCACGAACTCCACAACCCCAACACCCGACCGCGTTGCTCGGCAGGAAAGAAGCTGCCGATGTTTTTGCACAGGCCCGACCAGCCTGTCGATTGCGCCAGCCCCTGGATCAGCATGCAGGTGGCAAAAATCGGCAAGGTGGCGTAAGTGCCCATTACCAACGCCGCCAGTGCCGAGATGATCAAACCGCCCAGCACCACAACCCGCGGACCAAAGCGGTCGGCGAGGATGCCCCAGGTAAATTGTCCGACGGCATAAGCGGCCAGGTAGATACCGTCGAGGTTGGCCATGGCCATCTTGTCCAGATGGAAGTTTGGGTCTTCACCGATCCCCAGCTTGGCAACGGCAAACGCTTTGCGAGTGAAATAAAAGGCCGCATAGGCCAGCCAGGTGATAGCAAAAATCTGCACGCGCCAACGCTTGATGGTGGCAATGGACTTGTTCATGTCAGGTCTGACCTCAGAGGTGGGATGTGCCGGCAGAATCAGAAAAGAACGCCTGTTTTTTTATTGTGTTGAGCACTTCAATACCGCCCTTCAGACAAGGGCCGTATTTATCAGACACGCCATGAGCGCCCGTTTTTTATTGGGTTCAGGGTCGCTCAAGGGTGTGTCACGACCCACCGCTATCGAGGACATAACGGCGGGCTGAGGTCGATCAAAGCAATTACTGACTAATAGGTAAAATCGATTTATCGTATTTCACTCATAAGCTCAGCTTGTAAGAGGTTATCCGATGCCGGTTTCCCATGCGCAGTTGAAGGCCTTCCACGCAGTTGCTGTCCACGGCAATTTCACTCGTGCCGCCGAACGGTTGTTTTTAAGCCAGCCAGCCATCTCCGATCAGGTCCGAAAGCTCGAAGAGCGTTTTGGGGTTTTGTTGTTCCACCGCAACAAACGCTCGGTGCGCCTGACCGACCTGGGTGAGCGCTTACTGAGCATCACCCAACGCCTGTTCGTGGTTCAGGCCGAGGCCCAGGAACTGCTGCAAGCTTCCCAGGCCCTGCAAACCGGCAGCCTGATTCTGGCTGTGGACGCGCCGGTTCACGTGTTACCGCAAATTGCCCGCTTCTGCGAACGCTACCCAGGAATCACCGTAAAAATCGAAACCGGCAACACCGATGAATCCCTGGCGCGCCTGTTCAACTATCAGGCGGACCTGGCCCTGCTCGGGCGCGACGTCAACGACGAAAGACTGCTGAGCGTGCCCTTGCGCAGTGATCCGATGGTGGCGTTTGTCGCGCGCACCCACCCATGGGCCAGTCGCAGCTCCATCTGCCTGGCCGACCTGGATGATACGCCGCTGGTGCTGCGCGAAATGGGCTCCGTGACCCGGCAAACCCTTGAAGAAGAAATGAGCCAGGCGGGCCTGCGCATCCGCGCCGCGATCCAGGTGGAGGGCCGCGAAGCCGCACGCGAAGCGGTGGTGGTCGGAATTGGCGTGGGGGTCGTATCGGCAGCCGAGTTCGGTTCGGACTCGCGGGTCTGCGCCTTGCCAATCACCGACTGCAAGAGACGCCTGACCGAGACGCTGGTGTGCCTGAAAGAGCAGAGATCACGGCGGGTGGTAGCGACGTTTTTGGAGATTGTGCGGGAGAGTTTGTAAATCACGATCACTGAACCGTAGCAGTTGCCGAAGGAACGAGGCTACGTCCGGCGGCGAAGCCATCGTAAAGTCAGCTCACTTGTTATTACAGAAAAAACGCGTACTACGAGTTTGCGATCGCTTCGCAATCGAACGTAGCCTCGTTGCTTCGGCAACTGCTACGGGTTTTATTCGCTCAAAACTTTTGGCGCCAACTCCATAAACGCCTTGATCAGCCGCAACTCGGCACGCCGCTCCATGCAACCCAGCATATGCAGATTGATCAGCCCCGCCCCGTTGATCGGCACTGCCCGTACACGGGGGTCATGGCTGACCTCTACCGACGACACAATCCCCACCCCAAGTTGCGCCGCGACGGCTTCGGTCACAGCTTCACGACTATCCAGTTCCAGCAGCACTCGCGGGCTGACCCCGGCCTGCTCGCAAGCGCTATCGAAAGTGCGACGGGTAATCGAGGTCGGTTCGCGCAGCACCATGATCACCTGATCCAGTTGCGCAATCGCAATACCATCGGGCAGCGCCAACCACGGATGGTTGGCTGGCACCAACGCGCATATCCGTGACTCATCCAACGGGCGCAAGCTCAGCCCTTTACGTGGCTCAACTTCAGTCAGAACAGCGACATCGGCATGCTCCGACAACAACGCGGCCAGGGTTTCCTGAGCATTGCCCAGGCGCAAGTTCACGGTAATCCCCGGATAACGTGCCCGCAGACTCGCCAGCATCGGCATCACCAGATGCGGACCGTCGGCCGCCACCTCAAGCCTCCCGGTGAGCAGTTGCCGATTGGCTTCCAGCATGACCTGCGCTTCATCCACCAAGCCGAATATGGCACGGGTGATAGCCGCCAGCTTGATCCCTTCTTCGGTCAACTCCACACGCCGTGCCGTACGCCTGAGCAGGGTGATCTGGTAGTGCTCTTCAAGAGCCTTGATATGCCCGGTCACCGCTGGCTGGCTGATAAACAGCCGGGCCGCCGCCCGAGTAAAGCTGCCCTCACGGGCCACGGCGTCAAACGCACGGAGCTGGAACAAGTTCATAGCTATAAGCCTCACTGATGATTGGCATAACAACAAACAATTTGATTGATATCAACACAAACTGCAATTTATGCCGTGTATCCAGTAGCCATCCCAATGCTTGTGAGGAAACCAGAATGAGTACTGCCGCGCCGATCCTGCTGACCCCTGGCCCACTGACAACGTCGGCGCGTACACGCCAGGCGATGATGGTCGATTGGGGTTCCTGGGATGACAGCTTCAACCAGCTGACTGCCAGCCTTTGCGAGCAACTGCTGGCTATTCTCAATGGCACTGACAGTCATTACTGCGTGCCTCTACAAGGCAGCGGCACATTTGCCGTCGAGGCAGCCATCGGCACACTCGTGCCACGAGACGGCAATGTGCTGGTACTGATCAACGGCGCCTATGGCAAACGCCTGGCTAAAATCTGTGAAGTGCTGGGGCGTCGCTTCAGCACCTTTGAAACCGCTGAAGATGAGCCCACCACCGCAAGCGACGTCGACCGCCTGCTGCGCGCCGACCCGAGCATCACCCATGTGGCACTGATTCATTGCGAAACCAGTACCGGAATTCTTAATCCGCTGCCCGAAATTGCGGCGGTAATTGCCCAGCACGGAAAGCGTCTGATCATCGACGCCATGAGTTCCTTCGGCGCCCTGCCGGTCGATGCCCGGCAGGTTCCTTTTGACGCGCTGATCGCTGCTTCCGGCAAATGCCTGGAAGGTGTACCGGGCATGGGCTTTGTCTTTGCCCGAAAACAGGCGCTGGACAACGCTGCAGGCAACAGCCACTCACTGGCGATGGACCTGCACGATCAGCACGCTTATATGACCAAAACCGGGCAATGGCGCTTCACCCCGCCGACTCACGTGGTCGCCGCACTGCACGAAGCGCTGCTGCAATACAACGAAGAAGGCGGTTTGCCAGCACGGCACCAGCGTTATGCCAACAACTGCCAGGCACTGCTCGACGGCATGGCCAAATTGGGTATTCGCAGCTTCCTGCCCGAAGCCATTCAGGCGCCCATTATCGTCACCTTCCATGCCCCCAAAGACCCGCGCTACCAGTTCAAGGAGTTTTACGAACGCGTCAAGGCCAAGGGCTTCATCCTGTACCCAGGCAAATTGACCCAGGTCGAAACCTTCCGTGTGGGCTGTATCGGCCACGTCAATCAGGCCGAAATGCAAGCAGCGGTAAACGCAGTAGGCCAGGTACTAAAAGAGATGGAAGTTTTCGAAATCTGATGGTGTGGAAACAACCTAACTCACTTCGTGCGGCTCACCCGCTCATACAGGACTTACTGACATGAACTACACCAACCCAAGCAAGCTGCAAGCCGCCATTCTCGATTGGGCCGGCACCGTGGTCGATTTCGGCTCTTTCGCCCCAACCCAGATTTTTGTCGAAGCGTTTGCCGAATTCGACGTGCAGGTTTCCATCGAAGAAGCACGCGGCCCGATGGGCATGGGCAAGTGGGACCACATCCGCACCCTGTGTGATCAACCGCAAATCACCGAGCGCTACAAAAAAGCCTTTGGCCGCGCGCCGAGCGACGATGACGTAACTGCGATTTACCAGCGCTTTATGCCACTGCAAATCGAAAAAATCGCCGAGCACTCGGCATTGATCCCAGGCGCCCTGGAGACTATTGCCAAGCTGCGTGAGCAAGGTATTAAAATCGGTTCGTGTTCAGGTTACCCGGCGCAAGTAATGGCCAAAGTTGTTGAACTGGCGGCCACCAATGGCTACGTCGCCGACCATGTAGTGGCCACCGACGAAGTGCCTAATGGCCGCCCTTGGCCAGCCCAGGCTCTGGCCAACGTGATCGCGCTGGGCATTGATGACGTGGGCGCCTGCGTGAAGATCGACGATACCGTACCGGGCATCCTTGAAGGTCGCCGTGCAGGCATGTGGACTGTCGCGCTGGTATGTTCCGGCAACGCGCTGGGCCTGACCTACGCCCAATACCAGGCACTGGACCCCGCGACACTGGACAGTGAGCGCACCCGCATCCACGCGCTGTTTGCAGGTTCACGCCCGCACTACCTGATCGACACCATCAGCGACCTGCCGGACGTGATTGCCGATATCAACCAGCGCCTGGCCAAGGGCGAGATGCCGCAGAGCAGCTGAGTGAGCTAAAAAAAAGCGGCAGCCCTGAATCAGGCCTGCCGCTTTTTTAGATCTATGGCTCAGAGCTTGTGATGCTGCTCAACCCACTTGGCGTACTCGTCGATAAACTTTTGCAAAAACGGTCGGGTTTTATCTGACAGCTTGCCGGACGCATCAAACGCATCCCCTGCTCCCCCCAGATAGGCCTCAGGTTGCTGCATGCATGGCACATTGAGGAACACCAGCGACTGGCGCAAATGGTGGTTAGCCCCGAAGCCACCGATGGCCCCCGGCGAAACGCTGATCACCGCGCCCGGTTTGGCATTGAATACACTTTGACCATAAGGACGCGAGCCGACATCGATGGCGTTTTTCAGCACGCCAGGTACCGAGCGGTTGTACTCTGGAGTCACGAACAACACGGCATCGGCCGGGCGTATCTGATCGCGGAAGATGGTGTATGGCGCAGGTGGCTGTGTGGCATCAATGTCTTCGTTATACAGCGCCAGATCACCAATTTCGACAATGAACAGTTTAAGGCTGGCCGGGGCCAACTCTGCCAGAGCCTGGGCCACTTTTCGGTTGAGTGAATCCTTCCTCAAACTGCCAACCAACACTGCAACGCTGTAGACCTTGCTCATAGAAAACCCCGAGTCTGTGGCTGTAAGAAGATTAGTTATAGATGATCGGACGCCTTTCTTGCACCCCAGTTCACCCTATCGGCCTGCAAGCCTGTAAAGTAGGCGGACTATTTTTTAAACATTGTTAAACTTCCCCTGCTGAACAACGGTCTACAGAACCGCAAATTGGGTGTTTATCTCCAGAGGTTCTCTACAAATGGCGGCAGTTCTCGTTGGGCAATTTCATGCAAGGGATGCGGAAGGCCGTGTCTATTCCGTGCATGAATTTGAAAATTTGGAAGCAACAGGTGACCAACTCGTAACAACGTACAAGTTGGCCATTGGTGATCGCGTCAAAAAGAACGATGACAATAATTTCGAGCTGGTGCAATCGGGCGTCATATTGGTTCGTGAGCCTTCTCCGATTGTCGCAGTCTGACCTGTTGCACACGGCATTTAGCTGAAGTCAAAGGATGAGACCGGGATCAGGCTTCGCACGGCTGAAACCTCATCTGCCGGACACGAGTGTCCTGTCTCACGAATACGATCCTTTTTTGACGAGTGGCTGTTGTTGTCAGTCAAGGCGCCGCGACGACTCATAGCTGGCTATGGGGAGGAGCGGCAACGCAGCATGGCAACAACAGACGCCGTCAAAAAGGATCAGTATTTGCGAGACAGGACACCAGCATGCGCTTACGCCACATCGAAGTGATTCAAGCCATCTTGCAAACCGGCAATCTCGGCCATGCTGCCGAATTGCTGCAATTGCCCGCAGCCACCCTCAGCGCAACGCTGCAGGAGGCCGAACAGCAATTGGGCTTCATGCTGTTTGCCAGCGTTCGCGGGCGGCTTCAAGCCACCCGCGATACGCTTGTACTGCAACCCCTGATCAACCAGCTGTACCAGGCACTTGAGCCGCTGCGCCAACTTGGCAACGAGTTGCGCCAGCATCAGGAACCAGCCTTGCGCGTGGTCTGCAGCGAAACGTTGGCACGCCCTCTGCTCCCTCACTGTATTGGTGCCCTCAGACGCCGCTTTCCCGATACCCCGAGCACTCTTGGCAGCCAGCCCTGTGCTGAAATCGTGCGCAGTCTGTTAATGGACGAATGTGATATCGGCTTTAGCCTGCAGCCATCAGAACAACCGGGGATCGAATGCCTGCCTCTGGTTCAAGGCAAAGTACAGTTTCTTGCGCCCCACGGTTGGCTATCCCCCAAGCACAAATACATCGCGCTACAAGAGCTGGCAGGCCAGGCAATGATTGGCCTGCAACAGCACGACCCTTTAAGCCGCGTACTGGACAGCAAGCTGCAAGCCTTGCACCCGGCGCCCGTCGTACAGATTCAGGTACAGAGTTACCAGATGATGCGCAGCATGGTGGAAGCAGGCGAAGGGCTGGCGCTGGTTGACCCGTTTACGGCCGTGGGGGCCAAAGCCAGTGGGCTGGATGTTTGCCCGATATCACCGGCGATCCCGGTGACACTCTATGCGTTGACGCGCAAAGGCGCGCAGCCTGGGCCCGCACTGAATGCGCTGCTCGATATCGTGCGTTTAAAGGCCGAGGCGTTGCTGTCTGATCAGGGGTTGGTGACGCTTTAGTTACCCAGGGACCGCAAATCCTCGTAGCCGCGGCTGAAGGAACGACGCTGCGGTTACGAGTTGGTATTCTCAAAAATCAAATACCAGAAAATCGCCACTTCGCTGGTCTGCGGATCAATGCCGCGATAACGCAAGTGATCGATACCCCCCACCTGATACCCACAACGCTCGTACAACCGGCAGGCGCCAAGATTGTTGTTCTGGGTCTCAAGCATGATCCCCGGCAGGTTTTTCTTGTGACTCCAGAACCTGACCACGTCCAGCAGCGACTTGGCCACACCATGGCGGCGGGCACTGACGACGACTGCCAGCTCATCAACATGGGCATAACCGTTCCAGTTGGTGCTAACGACCACATGCCCAACCGGCTGATTGTCCAGATACGCCATGAAAATGTCGCTGTCCTTGCCACCGCGATAGCTGGCAAATTCATCCGGGTCAATGCCGTAGCATTTGCGGTAAGGCGTGATCAGATCCAGCGGCCAGTGCTCGACCTTTTTATGCCGATCGGCACGGGCGTAAGCACGCACTTCAAAGCTGAAATCGTTGCACCAGACATACGGAGCAAAACCTTCGTCAGCCACACGTACCGAGACTTCAGGGTCCTTGGGATTCCTAACCAGATGCATGAAAAATCCTTCTTTCCTGTCAAGGACTGCCCGGCTTTATATAGCCGTTGCCGCAGTGCGATAGGGGAGCAGGAGTACTGCCTTCACAACCCATCGCCGCCTTCGGCAGTGACTACACAAATCCCGTGCTTATTGCAGCGTTTGCCCTTTCGCGTCGAGCAACTGCGCCCACAACGACGGGCCACCTGCTGACTTTGCAATAGCTTCAAGCCGTGCCGCATGCTCGGCCAAGTCGCTTTCACTTGCACGAATAATCCGACCCGGCTGACGGTCGGCCGACAAGCGGCGGATCTCGCTGGCCTGATTGCCCGAACCTTCGCCCGAGCCGTTTCCGTCGGAGGCATTGCCGGCCAGCGACAGGCTGGTCTGACCGCCGGTCATTGTCAGGTAAACGTCTGCCAGGATCTCGGAGTCGAGCAGTGCGCCGTGCAACTCACGGCCCGAGTTGTCGACGCCATACCGTTTGCACAAGGCATCGAGGCTGTTGCGCTGGCCCGGATGACGTGCCCGCGCCATTGCCAGGGTATCGAGAATGGTGCAGTACTGCGTCAAGTCAGCGCGATCCGTCTGCCCGATCAGGGCAAACTCGTTATTCAGAAAGCCCACGTCAAACGCGGCGTTATGAATGATCAGCTGAGCGCCCTTGATGAATTCAAAAAACTCATCGGCCACTTCAGCAAAGCGCGGCTTGCCCACCAGAAACTCGTTGGTAATACCGTGGACGCCAATGGCGCCCTCGTCACTTTCACGATCAGGTTGCAGATACACGTGAAAGTGCCGGCCGGTCAGACGCCGCCCCATCAACTCCACGCAACCGATCTCGATCACCCGATGGCCATCGGTAACCGGCATACCGGTGGTTTCAGTATCGAGAACAACACTACGCATGCTTGATTCCCCGCACCTGGTCTACCCCGCGATTGGCCAACTGGTCGGCGCGCTCGTTGCCTGGGTGACCAATGTGCCCGCGTACCCACTGCCACTTCACGGTGTGACGACTGACTTGCTCATCGAGTAATTTCCACAGGTCGGCGTTTTTCACCGGTTCCTTGGAGGCGGTTTTCCAGCCGCGTTTTTTCCAGTTGACCATCCACTCGGTGATGCCTTTCATCACGTACTGCGAGTCGGTCACCAGCAACACTTCGCATGGGCGCTTGAGTTCTTCAAGCCCACGAATGGCAGCCATCAGCTCCATGCGATTGTTGGTGGTATTGGCTTCGCCGCCCCAGAGTTCTTTTTCAACCCCTTGGCAAACCAGCAAAGCGCCCCAGCCACCCGGACCAGGATTGCCCTTGCAGGCACCATCAGTGAACATTTCAACGCTATCAATCATTACAAACTTTCCAGAAAAGGCTGCTTATGGCCTGACCATTGGCAATGGGCAGTGCCTGGGCCGGGTTAACCCGACCCACTATAAATTCAGGGTTCAGTATGGCGCCGGTTGACCTTGGCCATTTGCAGAGGAATCAACTTGCCCATCGGCTCTCGGCGTAGCGGGTTGACGGGACGCAAGCCCACTACCATTTTGCGCGCGACCAATACATAGAAGCCGCCACCGGCCAATTGCCAGCTACCGGCCTTGCGCTCCCAGCCGGACAAACGGCTTTGCCACGCCTTGGATGCAAGCGGCGGACGATAGCACCCGAAGCGGCGTTTCTCCAGCGCAAAGCCCAGCAGGTTCAACCAGTCGGCGACGCGTGAAGGTGAAATGCAACGTGCTTTGCGCAAGGCATCCTTGGCGAACACATGGCGCAACCCCCAACTGCTCCAAGGGTTGATCCCGACAATCAACAAGTGCCCGCCGGGACGCACACTGCTGGCCGCCTCGCGCAACAAACCATGGGGTGACAGGCAAAAATCCAGGCCATGCTGCAACACCACAACATCCGCTGCATGCTCACACAGCGGCCAGGCCTGCTCTTCACAAATGATTTCAACACCTGGCAGAGGTGCACCAAGACGCACATTGCGCCGCACCTGCGCAGCCTGTGGCGGGGGTTCGGCGCCAGGACCGTAATGCACCAGGTAGCCGCCGAAAAAGCGTCCCAACTCGTCCTCAAGAACCCGCTGCTCATCTTCGAGCAACAATTGTCCATGAGGACCAGACAGCCATTCACGTGCCGAACTGATCAGCGCCAGCCACTCAGGATCTGCCTGAGCCAATGCTTTATTGGTCATTGCTCCTCCAACTCGCCATCTACCTATCACAAGCCCTAAGATGCGCCATTGTTTCGCACTTGGGAATTGCACCATGTTACAGATCGACGCCCTGCCCGCCTTCAGCGACAACTACATCTGGTTGCTACAGGACACCACTCACAAGCGCTGCGCCGTGGTCGATCCGGGTGACGCCGCACCTGTGCTGGCCTGGCTGGACCTGCATCCGGACTGGGTGCTGAGTGACATCCTGATCACTCACCACCACTTCGATCATGTCGGCGGTGTTACGCAACTGCATGAGCACACTAACGCGAAGGTCTGGGGACCGGCACTTGAGACCATTCCAGCCCGACAAGTGGCACTCCGTGACGCCGACCGCATCGAGGTGCTGGGCCTGGAATTCCAGGTGATTCTAGTGCCGGGCCATACGCTGGGGCACATTGCCTACTACCACGATGCGGCGTCGACACCCCTGCTGTTCTGTGGCGACACCTTGTTTGCCGCCGGTTGTGGCCGACTGTTCGAGGGCACCCCCGAGCAGATGCACCACTCGCTGAGTCGACTGGCCGCGCTGCCCGACAACACGAGCGTGTATTGCACCCACGAATACACCTTGAGCAATTTGCGCTTTGCCCAGGCAGTAGAGCCCAATAACCCGGACGTTACAGCGCGAGTGGCGCAAGTCACGCAATGGCGCGCCGAAGGACGCATCAGCTTGCCATCATCTATAGCTCTCGAATTACGCACAAATCCCTTTCTGCGGGTCAATGAAACATCTGTTAAAGAAAAAGCTGACGAGTGGAATTCACTCGACAATGACTCGCCCAGTGCTGTCTTTGCCAGCTTGCGCAGTTGGAAAGACACGTTCTAAACAAGGTCGCGGTTGGCACAAAAGTTCTGAACAGTTGACCGCGCCCCCCCTGCTTCCTAGAATCCCCCGACATTTTTTCCTGAAATCATCCTCCAGCCAATGTCGTCATTTAAAGGTCACTCCATCAATTCAGACGCATTGACGCGCTTGGTTAAAGCCATCGCGGTGGCTGTGTCCGCCACTCTCGCGGGCTGCCAATCCATGGATCATTCGGCGCAAACCACCGAACGCGCCAGCCTGAAAATCACCAAACGCATTCCCCAGGAGCCGCTCTGGCTCAGTGAAAAGCCTAGCCCCGTTGCCCCGCAGGATGTGTGGGAACGGATGCGCCAGGGCTTCAAACTGCAAGACGGCCAGAACGTTAACCCCCGAATCGAACAACAGCGCTTGTGGTTTGCCAGCAACCCGTCGTTTCTCGAAAATGCCGGCGAGCGCGGCAGCCTGTATATCCACTACATCGTGGAGCGCCTCGAAGAACGCAACATGCCCCTTGAACTGGCCCTGCTGCCAGCCATCGAAAGCGCCTATAACCCAATGGCGTACTCCCACGCCAATGCGGTAGGGCTGTGGCAGTTTATTCCTTCGACGGGCCGCTACTTCAATTTACGTCAAACTCGCGCCTATGACGGCCGTCGCGACATTACCGCCTCGACGATTGCGGCCCTGAACTACCTGAACCGTCTGCACGACATGTTCAACGGCGACTGGCTGTTGGCCCTGGCGGCCTACAACGCTGGCGAAGGAACCGTAAGCCGGGCCATCGAACGCAACGAAAAACTCGGTTTGCCGACTGACTACTGGAACCTGCCACTGCCGCAGGAAACCAAGGACTACGTCCCGAAACTGCTGGCCCTGTCCCAGGTGGTTCTGGCCCCTGAGGCTTACGGCATCAACCTGAACCCGATCGCCAACGAACCCTACTTCGAAATGGTCGAGATCAAGCAGTCCATGGACTTGTCCCGCGTGGCAGCCCTGGCCGAGATCGACGAAGACGAGATGTTTCAGCTAAACCCGGCCTACAAGCAGCGCGCCACCACTGATGGCCCGCAACACTTGTTGGTGCCTACTTCCAAAGCTCAACTGCTGACCGCCAGCTTGTCCAACCTCAAGCCTGAAGAGCTGGTAAGCCTGCGCCCTAAAAAGCCGGTTTTTGACACGATTGCAAGCACTCAACCAGCTCGACTGAATCGCAAGTACCAGGTTAAAAGTGGCGACAACCTGACGCTGATTGCCAAGGCCAACAAGGTCGACGTCAAAGACCTGCAACACTGGAACAAACTCAGCGGCAACAACCTCAAGGCAGGGCAGGTCCTGGTCATGCAGGACACCCGCAAACCTACAGGTAGAAAGGCCACGCAATACAGGGTCAAAAAAGGTGATTCACTGTATATCGTTGCCAAGCGTTTCAACGTTGAAATGCAACATCTCAAGCGCTGGAATCCAAACAGCGCAAAAGCCCTAAAACCCGGGCAAATGCTGACAGTCTCAAAACCGCGTTAAGCGGAAGGGGATTATCCTTGCGGGCAAGTTGAGTCCTACACAAAAGTAGGACTCAACTTGCCCGCAGTGCTTTCCAGCGTGGCCTTTTTCCTACAGATACAAGCTGTTACTGTACGGAAACCCTAAGCCCAATGCCTGGATCGGATCTCTGACTTGATGCGTCCCCTCCTTACGCTATTTATCAGCCTGGCCTTGAGCTTCCCTGCAAGCGCAACCCTGAGCGAAAGCCACGGTTATGCGCAGTTCGGCACCCTCAAATACCCGGCCACATTTACCCATTTCGATTGGGTAAACCCTGACGCGCCCAAAGGCGGGACCTTGAAGGTCATGGCGTTCGGCACCTTTGACACCCTTAACCCCTATACCTTCAAAGGCACCAGTCCGGTATCGACGCCTAATTTCTTGCAATACGGGGTCAATGAACTCAACGAAACCCTGATGGCCGGCACTGGCCAGTACGCGCCCTCCGGCGACGAGCCAACCTCCAGCTATGGCTTGATCGCGCAGTCGGTGGAGTACAACGAAGAACGCAGTTGGGTCGTCTTTAACCTACGGCCAGAAGCCCGCTTTCACGATGGCGCTCCGATCACTGCCTACGACGTGGCGTTCTCTTACAACCTGTTGCTCAAAGAAGGCCACCCGCAGTACCGGACCAATCTTCAGGAAGTACTGCGGGTCGATATTCTGGGCCCCAAACGTATTCGCTTTGTGTTCAAACGTGCGGGCAACCCGTTACTGATTTTGCGCTTGGGCGAATTGCCAGTCTTGCCTCAGCACTACTGGGCTAAACGCGACTTCAAAGCCACTACCTTCGAACCACCGCTGGGCAGCGGGCCTTATCGCATCACCAAGGTCACTCCCGGCCGCCAATTGGTCTTTGAACACGTGAAAAACTGGTGGGGCGCCAATCTCCCGGTCAATCGCGGCAAATACAATTTCGACCGGGTTGAAGTGGAGTTCTATCGCGACAGCGATGTCGCGTTTGAGGCATTCAAAGCCCGTGAATTCGACATCTATATCGAACATCAGGCCAAGAACTGGGCCAATGGCTATAACTTCCCAGCCGTACGCCGCGGTGATGTGATCAAGGCCGAAATTACCCACCAGATCCCGACGCAAACCCAGGGGCTGTTTATGAACAGCCGCCGCGCCAGTTTTGAGCAAAGCAAAGTCCGTGAGGCCCTGGGTTTGATGTTCGATTTTGAATGGACCAACCGCACACTGTTCAACGGCGCCTACAAGCGCGCCTTGAGCTATTACCCCAACAGTGAGTTTTCGGCCAGTGGCATTCCCCAAGGGCATGAATGGCTAATGCTTTCGCCCTGGCGCAGCCAACTGCCACCTGAACTGTTCAGCCAAGCCTTTGCCCTGCCTCAAACCAATGGTCGCGGCATTCCCCGTGAAACCCTGCGCCAAGCGCTGGGTTTGCTGGCAGAAAGCGGCTGGAAACTCTCCGGCCAGCGCCTGCTCGATAGCGAAGGCAAGCCGCTGCGTTTCGAAATACTGCTGGTTAATCCCAACCTTGAGCGCATTCTGCAACCCTATGTGGAAAACCTGGCCAGCATCGGCATCGACGCCCGCCTGCGCACTGTCGACCGTGCTCAATACAAACAGAGACTGGATCAGTTCGACTTCGACATGATCCTGATGACCCTCGACCAGACCCTGAGCCCCGGCCTTGAGCAGTGGCAGTACTTCCACTCGAGCCAGGCCAACATCAAGGGCAGCAAAAACTATGCGGGCGTGGCCAACCCCATTGTTGATCAGTTGCTCGAGCGCTTGCTGGCCGCCCAGACCCGTGACGAACAATTGTCAGCGGGGCGAGCCCTGGACCGCGTGTTGCTGTGGCAGCACTACATCATTCCCAACTGGTATCTGAACTATCACCGCCTGGCGTACCGCAACCGGTTCGCCTTTGTGACTACGCCGCCCTACAACTTGGGCCTTAGCGCGTGGTGGCTTAAGCCTACGGAGAAAACCCAATGATGCCCTTGCGTACGTTGCTCAAGCCCGTCGCCGGCTTGCTGTTGGCAGGTTTGGCCTGCGCGGCGCTGGCCGCCCCGCAACATGCCTTGACCCTCTACGACGAGCCGCCCAAATACCCGGCCAACTTCAAGCATGTGGAATACGTCAACCCGGACGCGCCCAAGGGCGGAACGTTTCGTAAATCCGCGCTGGGCAGTTTTGACAGCCTCAACCCCTTTATCAATAAAGGGGTTCCGGCCGATGATATTGAGCTGACCTTCGATACCCTGGCCCGGCAGACCCTCGATGAGCCCTTCACCTCCTACGGCCTGATCGCCGAGAAAATCGAAAAAGCCCCTGACAACAGCTGGGTACGGTTTTATCTGCGCCCGGAAGCAAAGTTCAGCGATGGTCATCCGATCCGTGCCGAAGACGTGGTATTCAGCTTCGATACCCTGATGAAAAACGGTTCACCGCTGTACAAGGGCTACTACAGCGATGTCGACCAGGCCATCGCGGAAAACCCGCTACAGGTGAAGTTCACTTTCAAGCACAACAAAAATCGCGAGCTGCCGCTAATTCTTGGCCAGCTCCCGGTCCTGCCCAAGCACTGGTGGGAAACCCGGGATTTCGGCAAGGGTAACCTTGAAGTTCCGCCAGGCAGCGGCCCCTACACCATCACCGAGATCAAGCCCGGGCGTTCGATTCGTTACGAGCGCAACAAGAACTATTGGGGCAAGGACCTGCCAATCAACAAGGGTCTGTACAACTTTGATGCGATTACCTTCGATTACTTTCGCGACAACAGCGTGGCCTTTGAAGCACTCAAGGCCGGGCAATTTGACTACTGGCTGGAGATCAGCGCCAAGAACTGGGCCGGCGCCTACAACGCCCCCGCGTTCACTCAGGGCCGCTTGAAAAAAGAAGAAATCCGCAACCACAACCCTACGGGCATGCAGGGCTTTATCTTCAACCTGCGCAAACCCATGTTCCAGGATGTTCGTGTGCGCGAGGCGCTGAGCCTGCTGTTTGACTTTGAATGGGCCAACAAGCAGTTGTTCAGCGGTGCCTATGCACGCACCGGCAGTTACTTCGAAAACTCGGAAATGGCCGCCAAGGCACCACCAAGCGAAGCAGAACTGGCCATTTTGGAGCCATTGCGCGGCCAGATTCCCGATCAGGTGTTCACCCAGGTCTTCAAACCGAATGCCACCGACGCCAGCGGCATGATTCGCGAACAACAACGCCGCGCCTATCAATTGCTGCAGGAAGCAGGCTGGCGCATTGTCGACGACAAGATGGTCGATGCGCAGGGCAAGCCGGTCATTATCGAGTTTCTGCTGGCACAAACCGAATTTGAGCGAATCCTGCTGCCATTCAAGCGCAACCTCAGCGACTTGGGCATCGACTTGCAGATTCGTCGGGTCGATACGTCTCAGTACTTGAACCGTCTGCGTTCGCGTGACTACGACATGATTGTCGGCAGCTTCCCGCAGTCCAGTTCACCGGGCAGCGAGCAGCGAGAATACTGGGAGTCGCAAAGTATCGATAAACCCGGCAGCCGCAATTTTATAGGGCTCAAGGACCCGGCCATCGACCAACTGACTGAAGGCCTGATCAACGCCGAGTCCCGGCAAAGCCTGATCAACTACGCCCGTGCGCTGGATCGAGTGCTGCAGTGGGGGTTCTACGTGATCCCCAACTGGCATATCAAAACCTGGCGTGTGGCGTATTCAAGCCATATCGGCCATCCCGAAGTGACCCCGAAGTACGATATTGGCACCACGACATGGTGGGCAAAACCTGACGCCAAACCTGCTACTCCCACTAAACCTGCAAGCGCGGGCCTGGAGCCTTAAATGCTGGCTTATATATTCAGGCGACTGCTGCTGATTATTCCGACGTTATTCGGGATCCTGCTGATTAACTTCATCATCATCCAGGCCGCCCCCGGTGGCCCGGTTGAACAGATGATCGCCAAGCTCGAAGGCTTTGATGGCGCCACCAGCCGTATTGCGGGAGGCGGCTCCGAGGTATCGGTGGCCGGTTCCAATTATCGCGGCGCACAGGGCCTCGACCCGGAACTGATCAAGGAAATCGAAAAGATGTACGGCTTCGACAAGTCGGCGCCGGAACGCTTGTGGATCATGATCAAGAACTACGCGCAGCTGGACTTCGGCGAAAGCTTCTTCCGCGATGCCAAGGTCATCGACCTGATCAAGGAGAAAATGCCGGTGTCCATCTCGCTGGGGTTGTGGAGCACCCTGATCATGTACCTGGTGTCGATCCCGCTGGGGATCGCCAAGGCGACACGACACGGCAGCCACTTCGACGTCTGGACCAGCTCATTGATCATCGTCGGCTATGCAATCCCGGCCTTTCTGTTTGCCATCCTGCTGATCGTGCTGTTTGCCGGAGGCAGCTATTTTGACTGGTTTCCCTTACGCGGCCTGACCTCCAACAACTTCGACGAGCTGAGTGTAGGCGGCAAGATCCTCGATTATTTCTGGCACCTGGCGTTACCGGTCACCGCGTTGGTGATCGGCAACTTCGCCACCATGACCTTGCTGACCAAAAACAGCTTTTTGGATGAGATCAACAAGCAGTATGTGGTCACGGCCAAAGCCAAGGGGCTGACTAACCACCGAGTGCTCTACGGCCATGTTTTCCGCAATGCCATGCTGCTGGTGATCGCGGGGTTCCCGTCGGCATTTATCGGAATTTTCTTTACCGGCGCCTTGCTGGTGGAAGTAATTTTCTCTCTGGATGGCCTGGGCTTGATGAGTTTCGAAGCTGCCATTAATCGCGACTACCCCGTGGTATTCGGCACCCTGTTTATCTTCACTCTGGTCGGGCTGGTGGTGAAGCTGATCGGCGACCTCTCATACACCCTGGTCGATCCGCGAATCGACTTTGAAAGCAGGGAGCATTGAGATGAAACTATCGCCTCTGAATCGACGCCGCTTTGCGCGTTTCAAAGCCAACAAGCGTGGCTGGTGGTCACTGTGGATTTTTCTGGTGCTGTTCGGCCTCAGCCTGAACGCCGAATTTATTGCCAACGACAAACCCTTGGCGATCGATTACGACGGCCAGTGGTATTTCCCAGCACTCAAGCGTTACCCGGAAACAGTCTTTGGCGGCGAGTTCCCCCTCGAAGCCAACTACAAAAGCCCGTATATCCGTGAACTGCTGGCCAAGAAGGACGCCTGGGTACTGTGGCCGCCTATCCCTTACAGCTATCAGAGTATTAACTACGACCTGAAAGTCCCCGCTCCTGCTCCACCCTCCGCCGAAAACTGGTTAGGCACCGATGACCAAGGCCGCGATGTGCTGGCGCGGGTCATTTATGGTTTTCGGATTTCCGTGCTGTTCGCTCTGACCCTGACTGTTTTAAGTTCGATTATTGGCGTGATAGCCGGAGCGCTTCAGGGCTTTTATGGCGGCTGGGTCGACCTAGCCGGTCAGCGCTTTCTGGAAATCTGGTCAGGTTTGCCCGTGCTGTACCTGCTGATCATTCTTGCCAGCTTCGTGCAGCCCAACTTCTGGTGGCTGCTGGGGATCATGTTGCTGTTCTCATGGATGAGCCTGGTGGACGTAGTACGCGCCGAATTCCTGCGTGGGAGAAATCTGGAATATGTACGCGCAGCCCGAGCCCTCGGCATGCAGGACATGGCCATCATGTACCGCCATATTTTGCCCAATGCGATGGTCTCCACCATGACCTTCATGCCGTTCATCCTGACTGGCGCCATCGGCACCCTCACTGCGCTGGACTTTTTGGGCTTCGGCCTGCCACCAGGCGCGCCGTCACTGGGTGAGCTGGTCGCTCAGGGCAAGTCCAACCTGCAAGCTCCCTGGCTGGGCATCAGTGCCTTTGCAGTGCTGGCCATCATGCTCAGCCTGCTGGTGTTTATCGGTGAGTCCGCTCGCGATGCCTTCGACCCGAGGAAATGAGATGACGCAGGACAATCTGATCGAAGTACGCGATCTCTCCGTCGAGTTCATCTCCGGTGAAAAATCACAACGTGCAGTGCAAGGCATCAGTTTTGATATCAAACGTGGGGAGACCCTGGCCCTGGTCGGCGAAAGCGGCTCGGGCAAATCGGTCACCGCACATTCGATCCTCCGGCTGCTGCCCTACCCTCTCGCACATCACCCTAGCGGCAGCATTACCTATTGCGGGCAGGACTTGCTGAGCCTGAGCGAGAAAAAACTGCGGCATATCCGTGGCAATCGCATTGCGATGATTTTTCAGGAACCCATGACCTCGCTGAACCCGCTGCACAGCATTGAGAAACAAATCAATGAAGTGCTGGCCATTCACAAGGGGCTGATGGGCAAGGCAGCGACAGAACGTACACTGGAGCTTCTGGAGCTGGTCGGCATCCCCGAGCCTCACAAACGCCTCAAGGCCCTGCCACACGAGCTTTCAGGCGGCCAGAGGCAGCGTGTAATGATCGCCATGGCCTTGGCCAACGAGCCTGAGGTACTGATTGCCGATGAACCCACGACGGCACTGGACGTTACCGTGCAGCTGAAAATTCTTGATTTGCTCAAGGATCTGCAAGCCCGTCTGGGCATGTCGTTGCTACTGATCAGTCACGATTTGAACCTGGTTCGAAGAATTGCACATCGAGTATGTGTCATGCAGCGCGGTTTAATCGTCGAACAAGCATCGTGCGAGCAGCTGTTCCGTTCGCCACAGCATCCTTACACCCGGGAACTGCTCAGTGCAGAACCCAGCGGAGGCCCGGCCAACACTGTTGCCGGCCCGCCATTGCTGGAAGTCGAGGACCTGAAAGTCTGGTTCCCGATCAAAAAAGGGCTGTTGCGCAAGACCGTTGATTACGTGAAAGCGGTCGACGGCATCAACTTCAGCCTGCCACAGGGGCAGACCCTGGGTATCGTGGGAGAAAGTGGATCGGGCAAGTCGACACTGGGCCTGGCGATTTTACGGCTGATTGCCAGCAAGGGTTTGATCAGTTTTGAAGACAAACGGCTAGACTGTTTGTCGCAGAAAGAAGTCAGGCCGCTGCGACGGGAAATGCAGGTGGTCTTCCAGGACCCGTTTGGCAGCCTCAGCCCGCGCATGAGCGTCAGCGAGATTGTCGGTGAAGGTTTGCGAATTCATCGCATGGGCACAGCTGCAGAGCAGGAAATCGCAATTATTGAAGCCTTGCGAGAAGTAGGTCTGGATCCGGAAACCCGGCACCGTTACCCTCACGAGTTTTCAGGCGGACAACGGCAAAGAATCGCCATTGCCCGGGCGCTGGTTTTAAAACCGGCATTGATTCTGCTCGACGAGCCAACGTCAGCGTTGGATCGGACAGTACAACGGCAGGTGGTTGAGTTGCTGCGGTCTCTGCAGACCAGACACAACCTGACGTATTTGTTTATCAGCCATGACCTGGCTGTCGTTAAAGCGCTTAGCCACCAGTTGATGGTGGTCAAGCATGGCCAAGTGGTCGAACAGGGTGAAGCGCAAAGCATCTTTGCCTCACCGCAACATCCATATACACAACAGCTGCTGGAAGCCGCCTTTTTGGCACCAGTGGCTGTCGATTAACCTGATAGAGGAACAACACATGGGTTTTCTCACCGGTAAGCGCGTACTGATCGTTGGTGTCGCCAGCAAATTGTCCATCGCTTCTGGCATTGCTGCCGCCATGCACCGTGAAGGCGCTGAGCTGGCTTTCACTTATCAGAACGAAAAGCTGAAAGGTCGTGTTGAAGAGTTCGCCGCAGGCTGGGGCTCGAACCCTGAGCTGTGCTTCCCTTGCGACGTGGCCAGCGATGAAGAAATCGCCAAGGTCTTCGAAGACCTGAGCAAGAAGTGGGACGGTCTGGATTGCATCGTTCACTCCGTAGGTTTCGCCCCTGGCGACCAGCTGGACGGCGACTTCACTGACGCTACCACCCGTGAAGGCTTCCGCATTGCTCACGACATCAGCGCCTACAGCTTCGTGGCCCTGGCCAAAGCCGGTCGCCCGATGATGAAAGGCCGCAATGGCAGCCTGCTGACCCTGTCCTACCTGGGCGCCGAGCGCACCATGCCTAACTACAACGTGATGGGCATGGCTAAAGCCAGCCTGGAAGCGGGTGTTCGTTACCTGGCAGGTAGCCTGGGTCCTGAAGGCACGCGCGTTAACTGCGTATCGGCAGGCCCGATCCGTACTCTGGCAGCGTCGGGCATCAAGAACTTCCGCAAAATGCTGGCGGCCAACGAAGCGCAGACCCCACTGCGTCGTAACGTCACCATCGACGAAGTCGGCAATGCCGGCGCGTTCCTGTGCTCGGACCTGGCGTCGGGCATCAGCGGCGAAATCATGTACGTAGACGGTGGCTTCAACACTACCGCCATGGGCAGCCTCGAAGAGTAAATCCTTCGCTGTAGCCGCTACTCAAAACGCCCGGCGCATTAATTGCACCGGGCGTTTTGCATTTGGGCATGAAATTTCAAAAACTGATGCCAAAACGGCTGCCCAGCTCCTTCCGCCCTTTGGGCGTCAACCCAAGCGCCCGGCTATCCAGGTCTTGAGTCACCCATTGGCGGGCAATGGACATTTGCAGGAAGGCTGCACCCAGCGTTCCCGCTAGATGAGGGCGGCGCATGCTCCAGTCCAGACACCCGCAGGCAAAGCGGCGGCGCTGCGCTCGCAGCGTCTCGATCTCGATACCAAGCCCCGTCAGCGCCTTCTCGCCATCCAGCGTGAGTTGATACATGCCATCGCCGGACGCAGCAGTGACAAGCCAGGCAGACTCGATGAAAAAATCATGCAGGCGAACCGCCAGCGTCCCCGCCATATGGTCATAGCAGGTTCTGGCAAACTGCAAACGATCAGGGGCCGTGGGTACAAACCGGGGCGTGGCGATCTTGCTGATGACCATCAGAGCTTCGATGGCCCGGGCGACGTGGTCATCAGCCAGGCTGTAGTAACGATGCCGACCCTGTACATGCAGCTTGACCAGCCCATCCTCTTTCAGCCGCGCCAGATGCGCACTGGCCGTGGATGTTCCCACCTGGGCAATCACAGCCAGCTCTGTACTGGTCCGCGCGTGGCCGTCCATCAGCGAACAGAGCATCCTGGTTCTGGCTGGCTCGGCAATAGCCGCCGCAACCTGAGAGATATCGGTGTCATGACCTGAAACATCCATATTTCGCTCCTGAGCGAATCGTAGACAGCGTGTGTACGAGAGATTAACCGTTCTTACTGAACAGGACGCTCTTGATGACACTCCTTGAGGCAGCCACGCACGCCGACCCTTACCTCTATTACTCGGGTCTCAGGCAAAACAAGGACCTTTACTTCGATCCCGCTCTGGGCCTGTGGGTTGCATGCGGGGCAACGGCGGTGGCGGCTATTTTGCAACACCCGGACTGCCGGGTACGGCCCGTACATGAACCGGTTCCGACAGCCATTGCGCAAGGCTCGGCCGGGTGGGTATTTTCCAGGCTGATGCGCACGAACGAAGGAGCGCGCCACCAGTGCCCCAGGGCCGTTATCGAGCCCACCCTGATGGAAGTGCCGCAGGAAGAGGTCGCGGCGCTCGTAGGCAGCCTTACAGGACGTGCAGAGTACTGTGCTGAAAGCCTGAACAGGCTGATGTTCAATTTGCCGGTTTCAGTACTTGCGACCTTGATGGGGTTCCAGGCCACGCAATTACAAACCGTCGCAGGGTTGACTCGTGATTTTGTCGCTTGCCTCTCGCCATTGAGCAATGCCTCTGAACTGCGTAACGCGGACATTGCCGCTACCCGGTTAAGCCACATGCTAAACGTGCTGCTCAGCGACGGGCAGCAGAGAAGCCACTTTCTCTCGGCTATTTGTCGGTCCTTCAAAGCCAGTGATTGGCAAGACCATGACGCCCTGATTGCCAATTTGATCGGCCTGCTATCGCAGACCTGCGAAGCGTGCGCAGGCTTGATCGGCAATACCTTGGTAGCGCTCCAGCAACAACCCGGACTGCTGGAAGAGATGACCCGCACCCCAGTACTGGTCAACGAACTGGTTGCAGAAGTTGCGCGCTACGACTCACCGGTACAGAACACCCGGCGCTTTGTTGCCAGACAATGCACCATCGGCGATAGCGTTTTACACGCGGGGGATACGGTTCTGCTGTTGCTCGCTTCGGCCAACAGAGACCCCGCCGCGAACCCCGAGCCCGACAGTTTTTTGCTCACGCGCGGTGAGCGGAGAAGTTTCAGTTTCAGCCAGGCAAGGCATCAATGCCCGGGCCAGCAATTAGCATTGATGATCGTTGCTGAAACCATTTCTACACTCCTGCAACAACCGGCCGCATCACTGAAGCGCCCGCTGCGCTGGTGCTACCTCCCCTCGCTCAACGGCCGAATCCCTCAATTTCGCAACCACCTGGAGCCTGAACAATGATTGCCGTGATTTTTGAAGCCTGGCCACACGAGCAGCACTACCAACGTTACCTCGATCTGGCTGGCGAGCTTAAACCGCTGCTTGCAGAGCTGGAGGGTTTTATATCCATAGAGCGCTACCAAAGCCTGAGCGAGCCGGGAAAACTGCTGTCATTGTCATTTTGGCGCGACGAAGAGTCTATTCAGAAATGGCGCATGCTGGAGCAGCACCGTATGGCCCAGTCCGAAGGACGGGCGCAAGTGTTCAACGACTATCATTTGCGCATCGCCCATGTGGTACGCGATTACAGCCTCGAACGGCGAGCCCAGGCGCCGGTTGATAGCCAGCACGCCCACCGCAATAGCTGATCAGCACCCATAAAAAATGGCCGCTCAATGAGCGGCCATTTTTAGTGAAGCAGCAAGATCGATTAGTAACGCTCGACCTTGGCTTCGTTTTCCAACTGCTTGCGGTAGGCAGAGAAATCCTGCTGACCAACACGCGAAGCGAGGAAGCGGCGATACGACGCTTTCTCTTCTTCCGTTGGCGCTACTGCATCGTTGACGCCATTCAAACGCAGTACGACAACACTGCCATCGGCCAAGGTCACGCTGCCAAATGTCGGCTTGTCCTTGGATGCTGGCTTGGGCATACGGAATACAGCTTGCAGCACGGCAGGATCAATACCTTCCTGACCACGCGCAACCGCTTCCTGGACCTTCCACGACTGACCATCAACCGGCTTGTTCAACGGCAGTTTGCCATCGCGCAGATTTTTGATGATGTCTTCAGCCCGAGTCTTGGCCGCAGCACTGGCGTGCTCTTTGACCAGTTGCGCGCGAATGCTTGAGGCAACAGCCTCCAGCGGCAACTGTTCAGGCTTGCGGTGCTCCTTGGCGCGCAACACGACTACGGTCTCAGGATCGAGTTCGATTGCAGTGCTGTTCGCACCTTCATCCATCACTTCGGTGCTGAATGCGGCTTGAATCACAGCACGGTTGGCTGCAATGCCTTCGCCACCTTCACGACCGAATGGCGCGGAAGTGTGCACAGTCAGCTTCAGCTCTTGAGCAGGTTGAACCAGATCGGACGCTTCAAACGCAGAGTCTTCCAACTGCTTGGTCGCATCGACAAAGCGACGCTCAACCTGTTGGGTTTTCAGATCATGGGTCAGCTTGTCTTTCAGGCTGGCAAAGCTCGGCACTTCAGGTGCTTCAACGCCCAGCAGCTTGATCAGGTGATAGCCAAAGCTGGTACGCACCGGCTCCGAAACCTGATCCTGCTTCAAAGCATAAACTGCAGTTTCGAACACAGGATCGTAAACACCCGGACCTGCAAAGCCCAGATCACCGCCATTGGCAGCCGAGCCTGGATCCTGCGAGAACTCTTTAGCCAGTGCCTCGAAGCTTTCACCCTTGGCCAGACGCTGCTGAATCTCGGAGATCTTCGCTTTGGCCTGCTCGTCGCTGACCTTGTCGTTGACTTCAATCAGGATGTGCGCAGCCCGGCGTTGTTCAGCCAGGTTGGCGATTTCCTTTTGGTACTGTGCTTGCAGTTCATCGTCCTTCACGGCTACTTGATCAAAGAAAGAAGATTTCTTCAATTCGATGTAGTCGATCACAACTTGATCAGGTGTCATGAACTCTTTGGCGTGCTCGTCGTAGTAAGCCTTGATTTCGTCGTCGCTCAATTTCACCGCAGCCGGGTCGGCCTTGATGTTCATGGACGCGAAATCACGGGTTTGTTTTTCGAGACGGGCAAAAGCGTTCACCTGCTCATCGGTCACGAAACCACTGCCTGCCAAACCGGCACGCAGCTGACCAATCAGCATTTCCTGGCCCAGCATGTCGCGGAACTGCAGGCGGCCGTAACCCAGCTGACGAATCACCTGATCAAAGCGCTCAGAACTGAATTTGCCGTCTTCCTGAAATTCAGGGGTCTGCAGAATGACTTGATCCAGAGCAGCTTCAGAGAACGAAAACTTCGCGTCTTTAGCGCCTTGCAGCAACAGCTTGCGATCGATCAACCCTTTGAGGGCCGCTTCACGCAGCATTTTCTCATCCAGCAACGAAGAGTCGAAATCCTTGCCCAACTGCTGCAGCAACTGACGACGTTGCATGTCGACAGCCTGAGTCAGCTCGACTTGAGTGATTTCTTCACCGTTAACCTTGGCGGCATCCTGGCTGGTAGAGGTGGCTTGAAAAATGGCATCGAAACCGGTCAACGCCATTAACGCGACGATGACTCCGATGATGGTCTTGGCAATCCAGCCTTGTGAATTGTCCCTGATATTTTGCAGCATGCTTCCCCCAGAAACGGTCTTGCATAATGAGCAACCGTGGAGCGTGGGTAGAGTCCGGATAGAAGAAAGGCGCATCCGAGGATGCGCCTTCTCGTAACTGGCGGAGCGGACCGGGCTCGAACCCGCGACCCCCGGCGTGACACGACGATGTTGCCACCGACTGCACTACCGCTCCGCTGCCAAGCCTGGCGTGCGCCTGACCCGGTTGGGTAAAAAGTGTTACAGAAACTTAGTTAACCGCTTCTTTCAGTGCTTTACCGGCTTTGAAGCCTGGTTTTTTAGCAGCAGGAATTTCCAGCGTTTTACCGGTCTGTGGGTTACGACCAATGCGAGCTGGACGATCGGTTACAGAAAAAGTACCAAAACCAACCAGTACCACAGAGTCGCCAGCCTTAAGAGCGCCAGTGACGGATTCGATTACTGCGTCCAGCGCACGGCCAGCTGCAGCTTTCGGGATATCAGCAGATGCAGCGATAGCATCAATCAGTTCCGACTTGTTCACTCTAAGTCCCCTTATATCTATCTGAGTATGTTTCTAAAGTTTTTTGGTAAAAGCAAAACGACTGCTGAAGCACTTACGGACACTTATAGAGCCGCTTTATAACAAGGGCTCTAAAAAGCGTCAAGAAAGCCCATCAGGCGAATCCGTATTAATGCGTGCTAATTCTTTCCTTAGAGTCAGACTCTCGCTTGTCGTCCTTGGCAACAATCTCGGGAGCCACATCCGGCAAGGGCTCCGGCGCGTATTGCAGCGCAATTTGCAGGACCTCGTCAATCCATTTAACCGGTTTAATCTGAAGATCCTGTTTGATGTTGTCAGGAATTTCCTTCAGATCACGAACGTTTTCTTCCGGAATAATTACAGTCTTGATCCCACCACGGTGAGCTGCAAGTAATTTTTCCTTCAAACCGCCAATGGCCAATACTTGACCACGAAGGGTTATTTCACCGGTCATGGCAACATCGGCACGTACCGGTATCAGGGTCAACGCAGAGACCAGAGCGGTACACATGCCCACACCCGCACTTGGGCCATCTTTAGGCGTAGCGCCCTCTGGCATGTGGATGTGAATGTCACGTTTCTCGTGGAAATCCAATGGGATGCCGAGGCTCTTGGCGCGGCTGCGAACAACTGTCAGCGCAGCCGTGATGGACTCAACCATCACATCGCCCAGCGAACCGGTCTTGATCAACTGGCCCTTGCCGGGAACAACTGCCGCTTCAATGGTCAACAATTCGCCACCGACCTGAGTCCAGGCCAACCCGGTCACTTGACCAATTTGATCCTGAACTTCAGCCAAACCATAGCTGAATTTTCTTACACCCAGGAAGTGCTCAAGAAGCTCTGGCGTGACGGTCACCGCGAAGCGTTTTTCCATCGCATGCTCTTTGACTGCCTTGCGGCAGATCTTCGCAATCTGACGCTCCAGGCCCCGCACACCGGCTTCGCGGGTGTAGTAACGAATAATGTCGCGGATAGCTTCGTTATCAAACGCCAGCTCGCCCTTTTTCAAGCCGTTGGCTTCAATCTGTTTCGGGGCCAGGTATTTGACAGCAATGTTGATTTTTTCGTCTTCGGTGTAGCCCGGCAAACGAATGACTTCCATCCGGTCCAGCAAAGCTGGCGGGATATTCATCGAGTTGGACGTACACAGGAACATCACATCCGACAGGTCGTAATCGACCTCGAGGTAATGGTCGTTAAAATTGTGGTTTTGCTCAGGGTCAAGCACTTCAAGCAACGCCGAAGCGGGATCGCCGCGCATATCACTGCCCATTTTGTCGATTTCATCGAGCAGGAACAGCGGGTTGCGAACCCCAACCTTTGTCATCTTTTGAATCAATCTTCCTGGCATCGAACCGATATAAGTACGGCGATGACCACGAATTTCCGCCTCATCACGCACGCCACCCAAAGCCATGCGCACGAATTTACGGTTTGTCGCGTGAGCAATGGACTCGGCAAGCGAGGTTTTGCCTACGCCAGGAGGACCGACCAGACATAGAACCGGGCCACGAATTTTCTTCACGCGCTTTTGCACCGCGAGGTATTCGAGAATCCGCTCTTTAACTTCGTCCAGACCGTAGTGGTCTGCGTCCAGAATGTCTTCTGCGCGCTTCAGGTCCAGACGCACCTTGCTCTGAGCCTTCCACGGCACCTGCACCAGCCAGTCAATGTAGGAGCGCACCACGGTGGCTTCTGCTGACATTGGCGACATTTGCTTGAGCTTGTTCAGCTCGGCCAAAGCCTTGGTCATTGCGTCTTTAGGCAAGCCCGCAGCGTCAATGCGCTTTTTCAGCTCTTCGATTTCATTGTGACCTTCGTCACCATCACCCAGCTCTTTCTGAATGGCTTTCATTTGCTCATTCAGGTAGTACTCGCGCTGGCTGCGCTCCATCTGCTTTTTGACACGACCACGGATACGCTTTTCAACTTGCAGCAGATCAATCTCGGCATCCAGCAGCGCCAGGACGTGCTCAACCCGAGCTTGCAAGTCGATGATTTCAAGAATTTCCTGCTTCTGTTCGATCTTGAGCGCCATATGGGCAGCCATCGTATCGACCAGACGGCTTGGTTCATCAATGCTGTTAAGCGATGAAAGAACTTCGGCCGGGACCTTTTTGCCTAGCTGCACATATTGTTCGAACTGCGAAAGCAGACTGCGAACAAAGACCTCGGACTCGCGATCCGGGGCAGCCACTTCGTCAATCAAGGATACTTCAGCACTCAGATAGCCATCAGCCTGGCCAAAATGCTCAACAGCGCCACGCTGCTCGCCTTCGACCAGCACTTTAACTGTGCCATCCGGGAGCTTGAGCAGTTGCAGGACGGTTGCAATTGTACCTACGCGATAGAGCGCATCTTCGCCCGGATCATCGTCGGCCGGGTTCTTTTGAGCCAGCAGCAAAATCTGCTTGTCGCCCGTCATCGCAGCCTCAAGGGCCTCGATTGATTTCTCGCGTCCCACGAACAGTGGGATCACCATGTGCGGATAAACCACAACATCGCGCAATGGCAGGAGAGGCAATTCGATGGTTGTCTTCATGATTTCGCCTCTACGGCGGCCATAAGGCCGTAATCAGATGGATGTAAGCTTGAAGCCAAGATGGGGGCAGTCTCGATAAAAAACAAGCGTTGTACCGCAGGAAAAGCAAAGGGGCCCGAAGGCCCCTTCTTTAACACGCAATGTGTAGTGCCCAGCACTACATTTACGCGTCAGGTGCTACCTTGGCAGTCGGTTCGTTGTTTTCATAAATCAACAACGGCTTGGACTTGCCTTCTATAACGCTTTCGTCGATCACCACTTTACTCACCTCGGATTGCGAGGGGATTTCATACATGGTGTCGAGCAGAACGCCTTCAAGAATCGAACGCAGGCCACGGGCGCCAGTCTTGCGCTCGAGCGCACGCTTGGCGATGGCTTTCAAGGCATCAGCACGGAACTCGAGATCAACACCTTCCATCTCGAACAACTTGCCGTACTGCTTGGTCAACGCATTCTTTGGCTCGGTCAGAATCTGCATCAATGCAGCTTCGTCCAACTCATCGAGCGTCGCCAAAACAGGTAGACGGCCCACGAATTCCGGGATCAGACCAAACTTGACCAAATCGTCAGGTTCGACTTCACGCAGGGATTCGCCAACCTTCTTGCCCTCTTCCTTGCTGCGCACTTCAGCACTGAAGCCGATGCCGCCACGAGTCGAACGAGCCTGTACAACCTTCTCCAGACCCGAGAACGCGCCACCACAGATAAACAGGATGTTGCGGGTATCAACCTGCAAAAATTCCTGCTGCGGGTGCTTGCGACCACCTTGAGGCGGTACGGAAGCCACGGTGCCTTCAATCAGTTTGAGCAATGC
Organism: Pseudomonas fragi; assembly: GCF_025426255.1. Lineage (GTDB taxonomy): Bacteria > Pseudomonadota > Gammaproteobacteria > Pseudomonadales > Pseudomonadaceae > Aquipseudomonas > Aquipseudomonas kulmbachensis. The sequence goes on from NZ_CP104861.1 coordinate 3,743,449, forward strand.
CTGCTGCACACCCTCACCCGAAACATCACGGGTAATCGAAGGGTTGTCGGATTTGCGCGAAATCTTGTCGATTTCATCGATGTAGACAATACCCATCTGGGCTTTCTCTACGTCGTAATCGCATTTCTGAAGCAGCTTCTGAATGATGTTTTCAACATCTTCGCCCACGTAACCGGCTTCAGTCAGCGTGGTTGCGTCAGCAATGGTGAAAGGCACATTCAGCAGGCGAGCCAAGGTTTCTGCCAGCAGGGTTTTACCCGAGCCGGTCGGGCCGATCAGCAGAATGTTGCTCTTGCCGAGTTCGACGTCGTCGTTTTTCTTGTCACGCTGGTTAAGGCGCTTGTAGTGGTTGTACACCGCTACAGCCAAAACCTTTTTGGCACGTTCCTGACCAATGACGTATTGATCAAGGATGCCGCTGATTTCTTTTGGCGAAGGTAATTTATGCGCGCTGCTCTCGGCCTGGGCTTCCTGCACCTCCTCACGGATGATGTCATTGCACAGGTCGACGCATTCGTCGCAGATAAAGACCGAGGGGCCGGCAATCAATTTGCGCACTTCATGCTGGCTTTTGCCACAGAAGGAGCAATAGAGCAATTTGCCGTTGTCCTCGCCGTTGCGGGTGTCAGTCATTCGATCGATCCAAATCCGATAGGCTTGCAACACAAGATGAAGGCAACTGCGGGCTTTTTCAAGCCCGCAGGTGGTCGGTTAACCCAACCACCCACATTTGAGCTGCTTAAGCGGGCATTTGACGCTTGCTGAACACAGAGTCGATCAAACCGTATTCGGTTGCACGCTCGGCGCTCATGAAGTTGTCACGCTCAGTGTCACGCTCGATGGTTTCGAGAGTCTGGCCCGTGTGGTGAGCCAGCAGCGAGTTCAAACGATGACGGATGTTGAGAATTTCCTTGGCATGGATGTCGATATCCGACGCCTGCCCCTGGAAACCGCCCAGCGGCTGGTGAATCATCATGCGCGAGTTAGGCAGGCAGTGACGCTTGCCCGGTGCGCCACCGGCCAACAGGAAGGCGCCCATGCTGCAAGCCTGACCGATACAGATGGTCGACACGTCTGGCTTGATGAATTGCATGGTGTCGTAGATCGACATGCCTGCAGTCACCGAACCGCCTGGGGAGTTGATGTAAAGATGGATGTCCTTGTCCGGGTTCTCGGCTTCAAGGAATAGCAGCTGCGCCGCAACCAGGTTGGCCATGTAGTCTTCTACAGGGCCGACCAGGAAGATGATTCGCTCCTTCAGGAGGCGCGAATAGATGTCATAGGCGCGCTCGCCACGGGCCGACTGCTCGACAACCATCGGGACCAGGCCGCCAGCGGCGTGGATATCAGAGTTCTGCTGAATATAAGAATTGCGGGACATGTCCGGCAGTCACTCCCAAATAGTCATGTCTGGATACGCATAAGCCAGCTCGAGGCTGGCTTATGGTTGTGTTTTCTAACGAGTCAGAAATCAGTCGGCTTGTGGAGCTTCCACCGGCTTGACAGCTTCTTCGTAAGAGACCGCTTTATCGGTCACCTTGGCCTTCTGCAGAACAGTATCCACAACTTGCTCTTCCAGCACAACCGAACGAACCTCGTTCAATTGAGCGTCATTTTTGTAGTACCAAGCTACAACCTGCTCTGGCTCCTGGTAAGCGGAAGCCATTTCCTGAATCATTTCGCGAACGCGATCTTCGTCAGGCTTGAGGTCGAACTGCTTGACTACTTCAGCCACGATCAGACCCAGTACTACGCGACGGCTAGCTTGCTCTTCGAACAGCTCGGCCGGCAGTTGATCAGGCTTGATGTTGCCACCGAACTGCTGAACAGCCTGCACGCGCAGACGATCAACTTCGTTGGACAGCAGCGATTTCGGCACTTCGATCGGGTTGGCAGCCAACAGACCGTCCATTACCTGGTTCTTGACCTTGGACTTGATGGCCTGACGCAGCTCACGCTCCATGTTCTTGCGAACTTCGGTGCGGAAACCTTCCAGACCTGTTTCCTTGATACCGAACTGAGCGAAGAACTCTTCGTTCAGCTCAGGCAGCTTAGGCTCGGAAACAGTGTTCACAGTCACGGTGAACTCGGCTTCTTTGCCAGCAAGGTCCAGGTTCTGGTAGTCAGCAGGGAAAGTCAGCTTCAGAACGCGCTCTTCGCCAGCTTTAGCGCCAACTAGGCCTTCTTCGAAGCCAGGAATCATGCGGCCCGAACCCAGAACCAACTGAGTACCGGTGGCCGAACCACCAGCGAATACTTCGCCGTCAACCTTGCCAACGAAATCGATGTTCAGTTGATCATCGTTCTGGGCGGCACGGTCAGTCACTTCAAAACGGGTGTTCTGCTTGCGCAGCACGTCCAGCATTTTGTCCAGGTCGGCATCAGCCACTTCGGCGCTCAGGCGCTCGATAGCGATAGTGTCCAGACCGGTTACTTCGAATTCAGGGAATACTTCGAAAGTAGCAACGTATTCCAGATCCTTGCCTTTTTCGAAGACTTTAGGCTCAACAGAAGGAGCGCCAGCCGGGTTCAGCTTCTGCTCAACCACTGCTTCGTAGAAGGAAGCCTGGATCACATTGCCCAGAGCTTCTTGACGCGCATCAGCTTCGTAACGCTGACGGATCACGCTCATTGGCACCTTGCCTGGACGGAAGCCCGGGATCTTGGCCTTTTGGGCAGTCTGTTGCAGACGCTTGTTGACTTCAGCCTCAATACGCTCTGATGGCACGCCAATGGTCATGCGACGCTCAAGAGCGGAAGTATTTTCAACAGAAACTTGCATGGATATTCCTCGTTGCACAGACGTTAGCCGGCCGTTTCCGACCCCATAATCAAGGGCATGCATTCTAGTGGGTCAAACTCAAGAAGTCACCCTACCGTAAACACGCATGAAAACAGCCGACAGAAATGAAGTAAAAGCAGCCATCTGCTGCGCCTTCTATATAGATAGAAGCGAGTACCGGGCAGAACCAGATACATCACCGAAGACACTTTGCGCAGACAACCGCATTATTGAGCAAAAGCCGGACGCAAAACCGACGCACACAGCCCTTGCCGATTAACTGGCGATCACGGGCACCTTTGGAGCCGCCCCAATCTGCGCGCATTGTCACACAAATCGCAGTGGACGCTAAGCATGCGGGAAATGAGGCGCTGCGCGACACCCTTACGTCAGTTTCTCAAACTGCAGATACAAAAAAACGCCAGATGGTTAATCTGGCGTTTTCTTTAAATATGGGGTGGACGAAGGGGATCGAACCCTCGACAACGGGAGTCACAATCCCGTGCTCTACCAACTGAGCTACGCCCACCATAGCGCGTTTACAACCCTGCCTGTTTCACGAAACAAGCAGTTAAAACAAAAGAAAAAAGCCGCTACAGCGGCTTTGTTCAAATTTGGTGCGGACGGAGAGACTCGAACTCTCACACCTTGCGGCGCTGGAACCTAAATCCAGTGTGTCTACCAATTCCACCACATCCGCATTTCAAACTTTTTAAGCAAAGACGCCAGACGATTAATCTGGCGGCTTTCTAAATATGGGGTGGACGAAGGGGATCGAACCCTCGACAACGGGAGTCACAATCCCGTGCTCTACCAACTGAGCTACGCCCACCATATTGCCTGTACTGCTTTACTTGTGCCAAAGCTGCCTAATGGCGCACCCGGCAGGACTCGAACCTGCGACCATCCGCTTAGAAGGCGGATGCTCTATCCAGCTGAGCTACGGGCGCCTTAATAATTTGTACTCTGTGACGACTACAAACCAAGTGCTTTCAGTATCACCAAGCTGAACAACAACTTCGCTCTACCTTCTTAACCAGTGCTAGGCTGTGCCCGACAAGTGCGACGAATGTTATAGGTGAGCCCTAAAGTCGTCAACTCTTTTTTGAAAAAAGTTTAGAAATATAAAGGAGTTAGGGGAATAAGCAGACCAAGCGCCTTTGCCCTCGCGTCGCGGCATGCGAGAATGCACGTCCTTTTTCCACCCTTTACGATGGTTAATCACGCGTAATGACTGCACAACTAATCGACGGCAAAGCGATCGCCGCCAGCCTGCGCCAGCAGATTGCCAAACGTGTCGCCGAGCGTCACGAGCAAGGCCTGCGAACCCCTGGTCTGGCAGTGATTCTGGTCGGCAGCGATCCTGCTTCCCAGGTTTATGTTTCGCACAAGCGTAAAGACTGCGAAGAGGTAGGCTTTATTTCCCAAGCCTATGACCTGCCTTCTGACACTGCCCAGCAAGAGCTGACCGATCTGATCGACCGTCTTAATGACGACGCGAACATCGACGGCATCCTGCTACAACTGCCTCTGCCAGCGCATCTGGATGCATCCAGGCTGCTGGAACGCATTCGCCCGGACAAAGATGTCGACGGTTTCCACCCCTACAACGTCGGCCGCCTGGCCCAGCGTATCCCGCTGCTGCGTCCGTGCACCCCTAAAGGCATCATGACCCTGCTGGAAAGCACCGGTCAGGACCTGTACGGGATGGACGCTGTGATTGTCGGCGCATCCAACATCGTTGGCCGTCCGATGGCCATGGAGTTGCTGCTGGCAGGCTGCACCGTGACCGTGACCCACCGCTTCACCAAGGACCTGGCCGGCCACGTTGGCCGCGCCGATCTGGTCGTGGTTGCTGCCGGCAAGCCGGGCCTGGTTAAAGGCGAGTGGATCAAGGAAGGCGCCATCGTGATCGACGTTGGCATCAACCGTCAGGCCGATGGCAAGCTGGTGGGTGACGTGGTTTACGAGACAGCCCTGCCCCGCGCGGGCTGGATCACCCCGGTTCCGGGCGGCGTTGGCCCGATGACCCGTGCCTGCCTGCTGGAAAATACTCTGTACGCGGCTGAAACACTGCACGACTGAGTGTTGATCCGCGCATACAAAAACGGCACCTTCGGGTGCCGTTTTTGTGGGTGCCGGTAAAAGGCAGGCAAACAAAAGCCCGCACAGAGCGCAATGCGATGACTTCAACTGTGGGAGCAAGCAGGCTCGCTCCCACAACATCACCAGCATTAAACCCTGTACGGGCTCTTGTTCACACAACGTGCAACCTAGTCAGCCAAGCGCCAGGTTGTCCCGCCCTTACCGTCTTCCAGCACCACACCCATCGCAGCCAGCTGATCGCGTATACGATCCGACTCAGCCCAGTCCTTACCGGCACGGGCAGCCAAACGCGCTTCGATCAAGGCATCTACCTGGGCCGCATCGATCTTGCCTGCAGCACCTGCCTGCAAGAAATCGTCGGCTTCGAGCTGCAATACACCCAGCACATCCGCCAATTGCTTGAGGCGCGCAGCCAAACCGGCGGCCGCTTGCAGATCAGTTTCGCGCAAACGGTTGATCTCGCGAACCATCTCGAACAGCACCGCACAAGCTTCCGGCGTACCGAAGTCGTCGTTCATCACCTGGGTGAAACGCTCAACAAACGCCTCACCACCGGCCGGAGCAACCTTCGGCAACCCTTTAAGTGCGTTATAGAAGCGATCAAGGGCCGCTTTCGCATCCTTGAGATTATCTTCCGAGTAGTTGATCGAGCTACGGTAGTGGCTCGACACCAACAGATAACGCACCACTTCCGGGTGATATTTCTCCAGAACGTCGCGAATGGTGAAGAAGTTGTTCAAGGACTTGGACATCTTCTCGCCATTGATGCGAATCATCCCGCAGTGCATCCAGGCATTGGCGTAGGTTTTACCCGTTGCCGCCTCGCTCTGGGCGATTTCGTTTTCATGGTGCGGGAACTCAAGATCGCTGCCGCCGCCATGAATATCGAAGGTCTCACCCAAGCAGCAGGTGGACATCACCGAGCACTCGATATGCCAGCCCGGACGACCCGGACCCCACGGCGATTCCCAGCTCGGCTCGCCCGGCTTGACGCCCTTCCAGAGCACGAAGTCCAGAGGATCGTTCTTGGCCTCATCGACTTCGATGCGGGCACCGATGCGCAAATCTTCGATCTTTTTACGCGACAGCTTGCCGTAGCCCATGAACTTGGCGACGCGGTAATACACGTCACCATTGCCCGGGGCATAGGCGTAGCCCTTGTCGATCAAGGTCTGGATCATCGCGTGCATGCCAGGAATATGATCCGTGGCACGCGGCTCCATATCCGGCTTGAGGATATTGAGCCGCGCCTCATCTTCATGCATCGCCGCGATCATGCGCTCGGTCAGCACCTCAAAAGGCTCACCGTTTTCGCGGGCACGATTGATGATCTTGTCTTCAATGTCCGTGATGTTGCGCACATAGGTCAGGTTGTAGCCGCTGAAACGCAACCAGCGGGTCACCAGATCGAAGGCGATCATGCTACGACCATGACCAATGTGGCAGTAGTCGTACACGGTCATGCCGCACACATACATGCGCACATTGTTGCCGTCCAGCGGCTTGAAAACTTCTTTGCTCTTGGTGAGCGTGTTGTAGATCGTAAGCACGGCTTATTCCTTCAAAACTTGATCACTGGCCCCACGAATCACGCAGGGTCACGGTACGGTTGAATACCGGGTGACCGGGTTTCGAGTCCTTGATATCCGCGCAGAAGTAGCCTTCGCGCTCGAACTGGAAACGGTCTTCCGGCTGCGCATTACCCAGCGAGGGTTCAGCACGACAACCGGTAAGCACCTGCAGCGAGTCAGGGTTGATGTTTTCCAGGAAGCCCGCGCCGTCTTCGGCCTTTTCAGGGTTCGGCGAACGGAACAGACGATCATACAAACGCACTTCACACTCGACGCTGGCAGCCGCTGGCACCCAATGCACCACACCTTTGACCTTGCGACCTTCAGGGTTTTTGCCCAGGGTTTCAGGATCGTACGAGCAATGCAGTTCAACGATGTTGCCATCGGCGTCCTTGATTGCTTCGTCGGCACGGATCACATAGCTGCCGCGCAAACGCACTTCGCCCGCAGGCTCAAGGCGCTTGTAGCCTTTTGGCGGTTCTTCCATGAAATCGTCGCGATCAATGTAGATCTCACGGGCGAATGGCAGTACGCGCACACCCATGTCTTCTTTCGGATGGCAAGGCAGTTCAAGATTCTCGACCTGACCTTCCGGGTAGTTGGTGATGATGACTTTCAACGGGCGCAGTACGCACATGGCGCGCGGCGCGCTGTGGTCCAGATCGTCACGGATGCTGAATTCCAGCATGCCGAAGTCAACCACGCCGTCGGAACGGTTGGTGCCGACCATGTCGCAGAAGTTGCGGATCGATTTTGGCGTGTAGCCACGACGACGGAAACCCGACAGCGTGGACATGCGCGGGTCATCCCAGCCATTGACGTGTTTTTCATCAACCAGTTGCTTGAGCTTGCGCTTGCTGGTGATGGTGTAGTTCAGGTTCAGACGGCTGAATTCGTACTGACGCGGGTGCGCTGGCACTGGCAGGCTGTCGAGGAACCATTCGTACAGCGGGCGATGGCTTTCGAATTCCAGGGTGCAGATCGAATGAGTAATACCTTCGATCGCATCCGACTGACCATGAGTGAAGTCATAGTTCGGATAGATGCACCATTTGTCGCCGGTCTGGTGGTGATGGGCATGACGAATGCGGTACATGATCGGGTCACGCAGGTTCATGTTCGGCGATGCCATATCGATCTTGGCGCGCAGTACGCACTTGCCGTCCTCGAACTCACCAGCCGTCATGCGGGCAAACAGATCCAGATTCTCTTCGACGCTACGGTCGCGGAATGGGCTGTTCTTGCCAGGTTCGGTCAGAGTGCCACGGTATTCCTTGGCTTGCTCAGGCGACAGGTCGCAGACGTAGGCCTTACCTTCTTTAATTAGGTAAATCGCCCACGCGTGCAACTGGTCGAAATATTGCGAGGCGTAGCGCACTTCGCCAGACCACTCGAAGCCCAGCCATTTCACGTCGCTTTCGATCGCGTCGATGTATTCCTGGTCTTCTTTAGCCGGGTTGGTGTCGTCAAAACGCAAATGCGTAACGCCACCGAACTCCTGAGCCAGCCCAAAGTTCACACAAATGGATTTGGCATGACCGATGTGCAGATAGCCATTGGGCTCCGGCGGGAAGCGGGTCACGATCTGTGTGCATTTACCCGAGTCTAGGTCCGCCTGAACGATTGGACGCAGGAAGTTAGCCGGGACAGCAGGGCCAGCTTTTGGATTCAGAGTGGGGTCGACAGTGGGCTTGCTCATAGGATCCTTGAACGTAACAGGGTGCGCGGCCTGGGTCGGCCGACTAAATCAAAGCGCCTATCATAGCCGATGCCGTCAAGTCCCTGACAGAGCAGGTACTCAATCAAACCGATTGAAATGCCGGCTTTTAGTCCCCATATGGGAAAAACACCATCGAAATGCCGTGCGAGCACGCTAAACTCCGCCCGCGGCTGTATCTACCCAGCCAGCCTGGGGGATTGAGGTGTGTTCACCCCGCCCCCAAGCCCGACGAATTCTCTGATAGAGCGATAACGACCATGACCAAAGTAAAACTGAGCACCAACCACGGCGACATCGTGATCGAGCTGAACGCTGAAAAAGCACCGATCACCGTTGCTAACTTCATCGAATACGTAAAAGCCGGCCACTACGAAAACACTGTTTTCCACCGTGTAATCGGCAATTTCATGGTCCAGGGCGGCGGTTTCGAGCCAGGCATGAAAGAAAAGAAAGACAAGCGCCCAAGCATCCAGAACGAAGCTGACAACGGCCTGCCAAACGAGAAGTACACCGTGGCCATGGCTCGCACCATGGAGCCGCATTCGGCTTCCGCCCAGTTCTTCATCAACGTGGCTGACAACAGCTTCCTCAACCACAGCGGCAAAACCGCTCAGGGCTGGGGCTACGCCGTGTTCGGTAAAGTCGTTGAAGGCCAGGACGTGGTAGACAAAATCAAAGGCGTTGCCACTACTTCCAAAGCCGGTCATCAAGACGTGCCTAAAGAAGACGTGATCGTCGAGAAAGCAGAGATCATTGAGTGATACTGCTGATTTCAGATTTGCATCTGGAAGAGGAGCGCCCGGACATAACCCGGGCGTTTCTGGATTTCCTGACCGGGCGCGCGCGCTCGGCTCAGGCGCTATACATTCTGGGTGATTTTTTCGAAGCCTGGATTGGCGACGATGCGATGACACCCTACCAACGCTCGATCTGCGAAGCGTTGCGAACACTCAGCGAAACCGGCACGAAGATTTTTCTGATGCACGGTAACCGCGACTTTTTGCTTGGCCAGGCCTTTTGTAAAGCGGCTGGCTGCACCCTGATCAAAGACCCTAGCGTTGTCGACTTCTATGGTGAGCCGGTATTGCTGATGCATGGCGACAGCCTGTGCACCCGCGATGAAGCCTATATGCGCCTGCGACGCTACCTGCGCAACCCCATCACCTTATGGGTTCTGCGCCACCTGCCCCTGAGCACTCGCCACAAACTGGCGCGCAAGCTGCGCAGCGAAAGCCGTGCCCAGACTCGCATGAAGGCCAATGACATCGTTGACGTGACCCCCGAGGAAGTTCCCCGGATCATGGCGCACTTTGGCGTACACACCCTGATTCACGGTCATACCCATCGCCCGGCAATCCACAAATTGCAAATCGGCGAACTCGCCGCCAAGCGTATTGTTCTGGGTGACTGGGACCGTCAAGGTTGGGTGCTGCAAGTGGATGAGCACGGCATGCGACTTGAGCCGTTTGATTTCTTGCAGCCCGCCTCACAGTAAAGCTGTGGGAGCGAGCCTGCTCGCGAAGGTATCGGCGCAGTCAGATACTTTCGCGAGCAGGCTCGCTCCCACAAGGGGTTTGCAGGGCTCCAGCTTTAATGCCCGCTGGTCGCCGGCCCCGCCTTCGCTGCAAACGGTGGCTTGGCCAGCCATACCAGCAAAATCAAGCCCATAAACAACCAACCCATCATGGTGAAGTAGTCCACGGTGGAGAACATATACGCCTGACTCGTCAGAATCTGATCCATCTGGGCGTAAGCCGGTGTGCTGGCCCCACCCAGACTTTCCAGGGTATGCCGGGTTACCGGGTCATAGGCGCTGATGCTTTCACTCATATAGGCGTGATGCTGATCCGCCCTGCGAATCCAGATCCAGGTGGTCAGCGAAGCCGCAAAGCTGCCCCCCAGAGTACGCAGGAACGTCGCCAACCCTGCACCATCGGCAATCTGATGCGGCGGCAAGTCCGACATCAATATGGTCAAGGTCGGCATAAAGAACAGCGCCACACCAATCCCCATAAACAGCTGCACCAGCGCAATGTGCTGGAAGTCCACCTGATTGGTGAAATCGGCGCGCATAAAGCAGCTCAGGCCAATGGCCAAGAACGCCAGCCCAGCCAACAGGCGCAAGTCGAATTTATTCGCGTACTTGCCCACAAATGGCGACATCAACACCGGCAAAATCCCGATTGGCGCCACTGCCAGGCCAGCCCAGGTGGCGGTATAGCCCATCTGCGTCTGCAACCATTGCGGCAAAATCAGGTTGATACCGAAGAACCCGGCATAACCCAGCACCAACACAATGGTGCCGATGCGAAAGTTGCGATGGGCAAACAGACGCAAGTTGACGATCGGATGCTTGTCCGTCATTTCCCAAATGATAAATGCCGCCAGCGCCACTACCGATAATGCGGTGCCCAGCAGGATAAAGTTGGACTCGAACCAGTCCAGATCATTGCCCTTGTCGAGCACAATCTGCAACGCACCAACCCCGATAATCAGAGTAATCAACCCCACGTAATCCATCGGCTGACGGGTAATTACCACCGGGCGCGCCTTCAGTTGCTGGCGAACCACCATCACCGCAAATATGCCAATCGGGATATTAATGAAGAAGATCCACGGCCAACTGTAACTGTCCGTGATCCAGCCACCCAAAATGGGCCCGGCAATGGGCGCAACCACCGTGACCATCGCCAGCAATGCCAATGCCATCCCCCGTTTCGCAGGTGGATACACCGCAATCAACAGGGTTTGAGTCATGGGGTACAGCGGCCCGGCCACCAACCCCTGCAACACGCGAAACCCGACCAGCTCAGGCATCGAGGTCGAAATACCGCATAAAAAAGAAGCCAGCACGAACAGAATCGTGGCCCACAAAAACAGCTTTACCTCACCAAAGCGCCGACTCAACCAACCGGTCAGTGGCAAGGCAATCGCGTTGCTTACCGCAAATGAGGTAATTACCCACGTACCCTGCTCCGAACTCACCCCAAGGTTGCCGGAGATGGTGGGCAAGGCGACGTTGGCGATGGTGGTGTCGAGCACCTGCATAAAGGTCGCCAGCGACAATCCGATGGTGGCCATTACCAGGCTGGGAGGAGAAAAAGACGCGTTTGTACTCATCGCAAATCCTTTAAAACCGGGGATGCAGCCCCGCCTGTGTCGCGGGGCTTATGGATTGGCGAATCAGCGTTGGGCGGCCATGTCGCCAGTACCTGCGCTGTTGCTGTCGATCAAGTGCGCTATCAGAGCTTCGGCGTCGGCCAATTGCTGCGCGTACACAGTGGTGGTGAACGAAGCTCTTTGCGGCGGTTGTTGGGCCAGTACCGGGCCACTTTGGTCTCGCAGGTTCACATCAACGGTCGTCGACAAGCCGACCCGCAGCGGATGCTCCGCCAACTCATCGGCATTGATATGAATGCGCACCGGCACCCGCTGCACGATCTTGATCCAGTTACCCGTCGCATTCTGCGCAGGCAACAGAGCAAATGCGCTGCCCGTACCGGCACCAATGCTGTCGATGGTGCCGCTGTACTTCACGCTGCTGCCGTAGATATCCGACTCAATGTCCACCGGCTGGCCGATACGCATCTTGTGCAGCTGGGTTTCCTTGAAGTTGGCATCAATCCACAGCTGATTCAGCGGAATGACCGCCATCAGGGCAGTGCCAGGCTGAACCCGCTGGCCCAACTGAACAGTACGCTTGGCCACGTAGCCTGTGACCGGCGCAATCAAGGTGGAGCGGGCATTGGCCAGATACGCCTGACGCAACTGGGCAGCCGCCGCCTTCACATCAGGGTGGTTGGCCACGGAGGTGTTATCGACCAGCGCACTGGTGGTATCGAGTTTTTGCTCGGCATTGCGCAAGGCACTTTGCGCCGAAGACAGATCATCCCGGGCATGGGACAGCTCTTCCTGGGAAATAGCCCCGCCCGCCGCCAGACTTTTACGGCGGTTGTAGTTGTCCTGGTTTTTCTGCACTTCGACTTTTTGCGCAGCGACCTGAGCCTTCATGCCCTTCACGTCACTGAACAGGCCTCGAACCTGACGCACCGTACGAGCCAGATTGGCCTCGGCGCTTTGCAAACCAACCAGCGCATCGCTCGGATCGAAGTTGAGCAGGACCTGGCCCTCATGAACCAGATCGCCATCATCGGCGCCGATGCTCACCACTGTTCCGGTGACCAGCGGCGTGATTTCAACCACGTTGCCATTTACATAGGCATCGTCGGTGCTTTCACTCCAGCGACCATACAGCTCTTGCCAGGCCCAGACGCCGAGCCCGAGCAGGATGACCAGAATTGCCAGGCCGCTCAGCCAGAGTTTGCGTTTACGCTGGTTGCCAGCGTCCTGGGTTTGTTGCGTTTCATTCGGTGTTTGCACAGTGGCCATGACGGGTACCTAAAATTTTCTGCCAGCGAGGACTTCAGTGGAATCGGCCGCAACCGGGTTACCGGGCTGAAATCCACCGCCCAGGGCTTGCATCAGTTGAATCGAAAGGTCGATCTGTTCGGCATTCAGGTCCGCCAACTGGCGTTGGGCCTGAAGCAATTGCTGTTCAATGCTGAGCACATCCAGGTAGTTACCGACACCCGAGCCGTAGCGCTGCAACACGGTATTGAACGAATCCTGAGCGATATCGGTAGCCCGCTGCTGGGCATTGATTTGCTGCCCCACTGCGCCTAGTTGCGCAAGGGTATTGCTGACGTCGCCAAGCGCGCCCACCAGTATCTTGTTGTACTGCGCGACCGCCAGGTCGTAATTGGCATCTTCGGCATCCAGCCCTGCACGCAGGCGCCCGCCATCAAATATCGGCAACGAAATGGCCGGCGCAATATTGAGGAAGCGGCTGGCAGAGCCAAACAAGGCATCGCCCAGCAACGACTGAGTACCCGCCGCCGCACTCAAGTTCAGATTGGGATAAAACCGGGTCTTGGCTGCCGCAATATTCTTGCTCGCCGCCTCCACTCGCCAGCGCGCCGCCACCAGATCGGGACGACGACCCAGCAACTCAGCCGGCAAGGTGCTCGGCAACGCTACGGCGCTCGGCGCCAGAATTTTCGGGCGAGCAATCTCGACCCCGCGATCCGGCCCCTTGCCCAACAACACCGCCAGCGCGATGCGCGCACTTTTGAGTTGTTTTTCAGCGTTGATCAGTTGCTCCTGGGAGCTGGCCTCAAGGCTTTCGGTTTGCTGATACTGATAGTGACTGTCGATACCGGCCTGCAGGCGGCGCTTGCTCAGGTCGAGCAATTTACCGGTGCGCTCAAGGTCATCCTTGGCCAGGTCTCGCACAATAAAGGCATGCCCCAGGCTGCTATAGCCCCGCGCCACATCGGCGGCCAGGGTCAGGCTCGCGGCCTGACTGTCAACTGTGGCCGCACGGGCTTCGCCCAATGCTGCTTCCCAGGCGTCGCGTTGGCCGCCCCATAGATCGAAGGTGTAATTAAATGTCAGGCTGGCATCGCGCAGCGTGTCGTACCGACCGCCCTGACCTGTAGGGTCCTGGGAGCGCGACAAGCGCGAACGCGAAACATCAGCTTCGGCATCCAGGGTTGGCATGCGTGCAGCGTTGGCGGCACCGGCTGCAGCCGCTGCCTGATGCGCACGGGCACTGGCTATTTGCATATCCGGACTGTCGCGCAATGCTTCCTCGATCAAACCATCAAGCTGCCCGTCCCCCAGACGCTTCCACCAGTCCTTTTCAGGCCAGGCCGCCGGGCTGAGCGTCACACCGTCAAGCGTTCGGGCAGCGTGAAGGTTTTTCGCATCCTGGCTCACGCCCACGGTGCTCAAACCGCTGTAGCTGGCGCAACCGGCCAGCACCATCGACGTAAATACCAGGCTCAGGCCTGTACGCAGCGTTTTGTGGCTCATTTTTCACCTAAGCGCATGACAGTGATCGGATCACCCGCTGCCAACAGTATTTTCTTGAGGATCTGTTCCAGGCTTTGCAGCTCTTGCGGGCTAATGGCGCTTGCCAGCTGATTCATCGCATCGGCGCCAATCTGCGGCAGCAGGCTGGCGAGCGCCTGACCATCATCGGTCAGCACCAGTTGAACCTGGCGCCGATCGGCCTCGGAACGCTGGCGCACCAGCAGTTTTTTTTGCTCGAGACGATCCAGCATGCGGGTCATCGAACCACTGTCCAGCGACAGGTGGCGGCAGAGCTCGGCCGGAGTGTCGACGTCAAACTGGGCCATGATGATCAGCACCTTGAACTGCGCCGCCGTGATGCCGTAAGGCTCCATATGGCGGTCGATGATCTTGTCCTTGAGCATGGCCGTACGCCCCAGGAGCAAACCCAGGGTGCAGTTTTGGAAGTTATCGGGATGGAAATGTTTCATCAGGGCACCAGGAAGCTGCCTAGGCAGTAATGTTTCGAAATATTACTGTCTAGGCAGCTAATGTCAAGCCGATTATTAGGCGGCTATCTATCTGGTCGTTGGTATTTTTACAGTTCCCGTAGCAGCTGCCGAAGGAACGAGGCTGCGTTCGATTGCGAAGCGATCGTAAAACCTGAGTCCGCGATTTAACTGACAGACCGCGATTTCAGGTTTTACGACGGCTTCGCCGCCGAACGCAGCCTCGTTCCTTCGGCAGCTGCTACGAAGTTTAAGCGGCGGCTGGCACACCACTATGGAAACGGAACTCGACATCCGGCGACTCGATCAGCTCCTGCTCCGCCACCCTCACCCGCTCGATCACTTGGGCAATATCCTTGGCATCACCATATTGGTAGGCCAGTTTCAGGTAGCCCTGAAAATGCCGCGCCTCGCTCTTGAGCAGGCCGAAGTAAAACTTGCCGAGTTCTTCGTCCAAATGTGGCACCAGGGCTTCGAAGCGCTCGCAACTGCGGGCTTCGATAAATGCACCTACCACCAATGTGTCTACCAGTTTGACCGGCTCGTGGTTACGCACCACTTTGCGCAGCGCCGAGGCATAGCGCCCGGCCGACAGCTGGCGCAACTCGATCTTGCGCTTTTTCATCAGGCGCATGACTTGCTCGTGGTGCACCAGCTCTTCACGGGCCAGACGCGACATCATGTTGATCAGGTCAACATGGGAATGGTACTTGGCGATCAGGCTCAGCGCTGTGCTCGCAGCCTTGAACTCACAGTTTTTGTGATCGATCAGCAAAGTTTCCTGATCAGCCAACGCCGCCGCGATCCAGCCGTCAGGCGTGCGGCAACCCAGGAACTGATGAATTTCAGGAAGAATCACGCGCATGCTCCCGACCGTTGGGGGTTGCACGGCAAACCGGCAGTGTTTTGAAAAATCGCTGACATGAGGCTCACAAAACTGAATTGAGGCGAGCCAGGGATTATACGGGCCACGGAGCGCAGCACCAACGGCGTAACTTGATATGCATCAACACGGGTACAACTGCAGAGCAACTATAGTGAATGCAAGCCGCTTTTATTACTTGTGGAGTCATCGGTCATGCACAGCATTAACACCCTGTTGGTCGTCATCGAGCCCCATCTGATGGAAAGCCTCGCACTCAAACGTGCCAAACATATCGCCTGCCACACCAAGGCGCACTTGCATCTGTTGATCTGCGATAAAAAGCATGACCACTCAGCCCTGCTGAGCGTGCTTGAAAGCAGCCTGAAAACTGAAGCCTACAGCGTCAGCAGCGAGCAGGCCTGGCATGAAAGCCAGCACGCAACCATCATCAAGGTGCAGCAAGCTCACAATTGCGGATTGGTGATCAAGCAACACGTGCCGGATAACCCGCTGAAAAAAGTCCTGCTGACTCCCGAAGACTGGAAACTGCTGCGTTACTGCCCGAGCCCGGTACTGCTGGCCAAAACCGCAGAATCCTGGGAGCACGGGGTCATATTGGCCGCCGTCGACGTGGGCAACAACGATCCTGAGCATATGGCCCTGCATTCAAGCATTGTCGACCACGGCTTCCGCATCGCCAGCATGGCCCATGCGCAATTTCATGTCGTCAGCGCTCACCCCGCTCCAATGCTGGCAGCGGTCGACGCAGCTTACCCCCTGGATACCCAGCTGGAACAAACCTACCGGGCCGAGTGCAAGGTGTTTCAGCAGCAATGTGAAATTGATGACAGCCGCCTGCATATCGAGGAAGGCCCGGCAGACGTGATTATTCCACGGGTAGCCAAAGCTCTGGGCGCGGTAGTGACGGTGATGGGCACAGTGGCGCGCACCGGTTTCTCGGGCGCACTGATCGGCAATACTGCTGAAGTGGTGATAGACAAGCTGGAAAGCGACATCCTGGTGCTCAAGCCCGATGACATGATCGAGCACCTGGAAGAACTGGCGAGCAAGAGCTGATCGGCTTATTCGCCAAAGGCCTCTTGCAAAAAACCAGGGGCGATATAGCGCTGATAATGCGCTTCGGACAGCAGGAAAAATTCCCGATCAATGGCGTCACGCAACTCGGGCAGAGCCCAACCACGAAACTCCGGCAATAGCACCATGCCGTAGAGCTCCAGCTGATTGATCACCCGCGCACCGCGGGCAATCAGCTGGTAGGCCCAGCAATATTCGGACTGGTTGGGCACAAAGCGGATCTTGCGCGCCACCAGTTGGTCGCGCAGCGTGGCTCGATCAAAAACCTCTACCTTGCCAGCCATCACTTGCACCAAAAGCTGCTCAAGCCTGCGCCATACAGCGCGCTTTTCTTCCTCGTTGTAACCGTTCCAATTGATCACTTCATGGTGGAAACGCTTGCAACCACGGCACACGAGGTCGCCGTAAACCGTTGAGCAAAGGCCTATGCAGGGAGTCTTGATGGTTTGATTGGACATGGCGAAATAGAGCACTGCAGAACGAAACAGGCGCCCATGTTAGCCCTTTGTCTAACGCAGATCACCCCTCAACCTTCAGGGCCTAACTTACCTTTAACAAGTTTTTACCGTAGAATCGGTCTGCCTTTTAAGGCGCCAATGTCCGTTAGAAGCTGTTTTCAAAGCGTCACGAGCACAGTTGATCCCGAAGAACGGTGTTGGTGAGGGGTGTTTGCACTGCAGATACCCGCACCAACATTCATCATGCCCCCCGTTCGGAAGGCGTAAAACTTTGAAAACAGCTTCTGTTGGGAATCCTTGCAATTCTGGCTAAGCGGCTCAAAAAGCCCCGCAGCGCATGAGTGCTCGGCATTCCTGGATGCGCGTCCCGGACACCCATTTGGGACCAATGATGAGGGTAATAACTGTGCTTGAAGCCTACCGCAAACATATCGAAGAGCGTGCAGCACTGGGTATCGTTCCCCAGCCGCTTAACGCCGAACAAACCGCAGGCCTGGTTGAGCTGCTGAAAAACCCGCCAGCCGGCGAAGAAGAATTCCTCGTAGACCTGATCACCAACCGCATTCCGCCGGGTGTTGACGAAGCTGCTTACGTAAAAGCCGGCTTCCTGGCAGCGATTGCCAAGGGCGAAGCTACCTCTCCTTTGATCAGCAAAAAACGCGCTGTTGAACTGCTTGGCACTATGCAAGGCGGCTACAACATCGTGACTCTGGTTGAGATGCTGGACGACGCAGAGTTGGCACCGGTTGCCGCCGAGCAACTCAAGCACACCCTGCTGATGTTTGACGCCTTCCACGACGTCGCTGAAAAAGCCAAAAACGGCAACCCCCACGCCAAAGCTGTAGTGCAATCCTGGGCTGACGGCGAGTGGTTCAAGAACCGCCCAGTCCTGGCTGACAAAATCAGCCTGCGCGTGTTCAAGGTCACCGGCGAAACCAACACCGACGACCTGTCGCCTGCACCGGACGCCTGGTCGCGCCCTGATATCCCGCTGCACGCCCTGGCCATGCTGAAAATGGCTCGCGACGGTATCGTGCCGGACGTTCAAGGCTCCATCGGTCCGATGAAGCAAATCGAAGAAATGCGCAACGCCGGCTTCCCGATTGCCTACGTCGGTGACGTGGTCGGTACCGGTTCGTCGCGTAAATCGGCTACCAACTCCGTACTGTGGTTCTTCGGCGACGACGTTCCTTATGTACCGAACAAGCGTGCCGGTGGTTTCTGCTTCGGCAGCAAAATCGCTCCAATCTTCTACAACACCATGGAAGATGCTGGCGCACTGCCAATCGAATTCGATGTTTCCAACATCAACATGGGCGACGTGATCGACCTGTACCCGCACGCTGGCAAAGTCTGCAAGCACGGTACTGACGAAGTCATCACCACCTTCGAAATGAAGACCCCGGTGCTGTTGGACGAAGTTCGCGCTGGTGGCCGTATCCCTCTGATCATCGGCCGTGGCCTGACCGATAAGGCTCGCGCTGAACTGGGTCTGGGCCCTGCCGACCTGTTCAAGAAGCCTGAAGCTCCGATTGAAAGCACCAAGGGTTTCACCCTGGCGCAGAAAATGGTTGGCAAGGCTTGCGGCGTAACTGGCGTTCGTCCAGGTACTTACTGCGAACCGAAGATGACCACCGTAGGCTCTCAGGACACCACCGGTCCAATGACCCGTGACGAACTGAAAGACCTGGCGTGCCTGGGCTTCTCCGCTGATCTGGTAATGCAGTCGTTCTGCCATACCGCGGCTTATCCAAAGCCGATCGACGTGACCACCCACCACACCCTGCCTGACTTCATCATGACCCGTGGCGGTGTATCCCTGCGTCCGGGCGACGGCATCATCCACAGCTGGCTGAACCGTATGCTGCTGCCGGATACCGTCGGCACTGGCGGCGACTCCCACACTCGTTTCCCAATGGGCATTTCGTTCCCGGCCGGTTCCGGTCTGGTAGCGTTCGCAGCAGCCACTGGCGTTATGCCACTGGACATGCCTGAGTCGGTTCTGGTTCGCTTCAAAGGCGAAATGCAGCCGGGCATCACCCTGCGTGACCTGGTACACGCCATTCCTTACGTCGCAATCCAACAGGGTCTGCTGACGGTCGAGAAGAAAGGCAAGATCAACGAATTCTCGGGTCGCATCCTGGAAATCGAAGGTCTGGACAACCTGAGCATCGAGCAGGCATTCGAACTGTCCGACGCCTCGGCAGAGCGTTCGGCTGCTGGCTGCACCATCAAGCTGTCCAAAGAGTCCATCACCGAATACCTGAACTCCAACATCACCCTGCTGCGCTGGATGATCGGTGAAGGTTACGGCGATGCTCGTACCCTTGAGCGTCGTGCTCAAGCGATGGAAGCCTGGGTAGCCAACCCTGAACTGATGGAAGCCGATGCTGACGCCGAATACGCGCACATCATCGAAATCGACTTGGCTGACATCAATGAGCCTGTGCTCTGCGCGCCGAACGACCCGGATGACGCCCGTCTGCTGTCCACCGTTACCGGTGAGAAAATCGACGAAGTGTTCATCGGTTCGTGCATGACCAACATCGGCCACTTCCGCGCTGCGGGCAAGTTGCTGGACAAGGTCAAAGGCCAGTTGCCAACTCGTCTGTGGCTGTCGCCTCCGACCAAGATGGACGCTCACCAGCTGACCGAAGAAGGCTACTACGGCATCTTCGGCAAAGCAGGCGCGCGCATGGAAATGCCGGGCTGCTCGCTGTGCATGGGTAACCAGGCACGTGTAGAGCCGAACTCGACTGTTGTGTCGACTTCGACCCGCAACTTCCCGAACCGTCTGGGTGACGGCGCTAACGTTTACCTGGCTTCGGCCGAGTTGGCGTCGGTTGCCTCGATCCTGGGTCGCCTGCCAAGCGTCGAGGAGTACATGGTCTACGCGGCAGAGATCAACACCATGGCAGCGGACGTGTACCGCTACCTGAGCTTTGATCAGATCGCCGAATTCCGTGAAGCGGCTGCAAATGCCAATATCCCGGTTATTCAAGCGTAAGCTGATGCAGTAACGAAAAAGCCCCGGCTTGTACTTAAGAGCCGGGGCTTTTTCATGTTCGGGATTCAGCTATTTATAGTAGTGGAGCCACTAATTGTTGCTCACGCGGCCAGGCATCGAGCACCGCCTTGAACAGCGTCGCCAGAGGGATCGCAAAAAATATCCCCCAGAAACCCCACAAGCCGCCAAACAACAACACCGCGCAAATGATCGCCACCGGGTGCAAGCTTACCGCCTCGGAGAACAGCAGCGGCACCAGCACATTGCCGTCCAGAGTCTGGATGATCCCGTAGACCGCCATCAGGTAGATAAACTGGTCGCTCCAGCCCCACTGGAACAACGCAATCAACAGCACCGGCACGGTCACCACCACCGCCCCTACATACGGCACCACCACCGAGATCCCCACCAGCAGCGCCAGCAAGGCCGCGTAGTTAAGGCCCATGGTGACAAAGGCGATATAAGTCACGCCGCCACAGATAATGATTTCAATGACCTTGCCGCGAATGTAATTGGCAATCTGGCGGTTCATTTCCTCGGCCACCCGGGTAATCAATGCCCGTTCACGGGGCAAGTAACCGCGCACCCAACGACCAATCAACGCCCGGTCCTTGAGGAAGAAAAACACCAGAATCGGCACCAGCACCAGATAAATCATGATGTTGACCAACAGCGGCAAGCTGGACAACGAAAAGGTCAGCGCCAGTTGCCCAAACTTGCCGATTTCACCCCGGGCCACTTCGATGGCCTGCAGCACCTGCTCATCCGACACCAGATGCGGATACCGCTCGGGCAACAGCAGTAGCAGCGATTGCCACTTGGCGAGCATGCCCGGTAACTCGTTGAACAAGGTGATCAACTGATGCCAAAGCAAGGGCACCGCGACCACGAGGAACACCAGCAACAACCCCATGAACAACGCAAACACCAGCCCGACCGCCGCCGCAGCCGGTACTCGCATGCGTTCCAGCGCAACGACCAGGCCCTGCATCAAATACGCCAGCACCATGCCCGCCAGCACCGGCGCCAACATGCCGCCCAATGTCAGCACGGCGGTAAAAGCCAGCACCAACAAAACCGCCAGCACCACCGCCTCTTCATCGGAGAAATAGCGCTGCACCCAACCGCGTAAAACCTTGAACATCGGTATTCCTTAGAAGAAAGTACGGTGCTTCTCTGTGGGAGCGAGCAGGCCCGCCCCCACAGTTGAAGTCAATCAGGACTCAAGCCTTGCGTAACCAGTAGCGATAGGTGCCAGCATCCTCTTCCTCACGCAGCAGCTCATGCCCAGCCAGGCGTGCGAAGGTACGAAAGTCGCGTTGCGAACCCGCATCCGTGGCGACCACCTTAAGGACCTGCCCACTGATCATTTTGTTCAGCGCCATCTTGGCCTTGAGCAACGGTAACGGACAATTCAGGCCCGCGGCGTCCAGTTCGGCATCATGGGCCAACGCATCAGTCATTACGTACTTCTCCAGAGGGGCATTTTTTATGCCGGCTAGAATACCCCAAGCCGACCCGCCACTGGTCGTCAGACCAGTGTCCAGCTACAGTAAGCGCTTTACCGACTAGAGCTCTGTGCATGACTTTTCTGCGCCCTACCCTGTTGACGCTCGCTTGCCTGCTCGCTTCACCGAGTTTCGCCGACGATTTACCGTCTCTGGGTGACGCCAGTTCGTCCATCGTCTCGCCGCAGCAAGAGTACCAATTGGGCCGCGCCTGGTTGAGCATGCTGCGCAGCCAGGTGTCGCAACTCAACGACCCGCAACTCAAGGATTACGTCGAAACCAGCGTCTACAAACTGGTCGAAACCAGCCAGGTGCAGGATCGGCGCCTGGAATTCATCCTGATCAACAGCCCGCAACTCAACGCCTTTGCCGCGCCCGGCGGGATCATCGGGGTTAACGGCGGCCTGTTTCTCAATGCCCAGACCGAAGGCGAATATGCCTCGGTAATGGCCCACGAACTGGCCCACTTGTCGCAACGCCACTTTGCCCGCGGCGTAGAAGCCCAGCAGCGCATGCAATTGCCGATGATGGCCGCCCTGCTCGCCGGGATCATCGTTGCGGCCTCAGGCGCGGGCGACGCCGGGATCGCCGCCATCGCCGGTACACAAGCCGCAGCCCTGCAAGAGCAGCGGCGCTTCTCGCGCCAGAATGAGCAGGAAGCGGACCGGATCGGTATTCTCAACCTGGAAAAAGCCGGTTACGACCCACGCTCCATGCCCACCATGTTTGAGCGCCTGATGCGCCAATACCGTTTTGACGGCAGGCCACCCGAGTTTTTGCTGACTCACCCGGTCACCGAGTCGCGTATCGCCGACACCCGCAACCGTGCCGAACAGGCCAGAGTGGGCGGCACCGAAGACAGCCTGCGCTATCAACTGATCCGCGCCCGGGTACAACTCAACTACGAAGAAACCCCGGGCCTGGCCGCCAAGCGCTTTCGCCAGCAACTGGATGAAAACCCGAAAAACGACGTAGCCCGTTATGGCCTCGCGATTGCCCATATCAAAAGCAGCCAGTTCACCGAAGCCCGCGAGACCCTCAAGCCCCTGCTGGAAAAGGCGCCGAACGACATCACCTACAACCTGGCGCAGATTGAGCTGGATATGGACAGCAATCGCCTGGCCGAAGCCCAGCAGCGCATCGACAGAATGCGCACGCTCTATCCGGGCAACTACCCGCTCAACCAGGCCCGAGTTGATTTGCTGCTCAAGCAAAATAATCCCAAGGAAGCCGACAAGGCTCTTGAAGCCTTGCTCAAAAGCCGCCCCGATGACCCGGATGTCTGGTACTCAGTGGCCGAAACGCGGGGTTTGTCGGGCAATATCATCGGCCTGCATCAAGCGCGTGCCGAGTATTTTGCTTTGGTGGGCGACTATCGACAGGCCATCCAGCAACTGGACTTCGCGCAGAAGCTGACCAACAACTTCCAGCTGTCGTCGCGCCTGGACGCGCGCAAGCGGGAGTTGATGGATCAGGAGCGGGCGCTTAAAGAGATGATGAACTGATGCTTCACGTGGGAGGGAGCCTGCTCGCGATGGCCTCGAGGCAGTCATCCAGACAAACCGCACCGCCTGCATCGCCAGCAGGCTCGCTCCCACAATAAAACTAGGCATTCCCCGCCAATTTCAAACGCGCAGCCTGGGTGAAATCCAGCATGCGTTTGAGCGGGCGAATCGCGTGAGGCACCAGTGCCGGGTCAACAAAGATTTCGTTGCTGCCCTGCTGCAAGCACTCCAGCGTGCGCTCCAGTGTGTTCATCGCCATCCACGGGCAATGCGCGCAACTGCGGCATGCAGCACCGTTACCCGCGGTCGGCGCTTCGATAAAGACCTTGTCCGGGCACAACTGCTGCATCTTGTAAAAAATGCCGCGGTCGGTGGCCACGATAAACGTCTTGTTCGGCAGGTTTTGCGCCGCTGCAATCAACTGGCTGGTGGACCCCACCGCGTCGGCCAGATCGATCACCGACTCCGGCGACTCAGGGTGAACCAGAATCGCCGCATCCGGGTACAACGCCTTCATGTCTTCAAGCTGCTTGGACTTGAACTCTTCGTGAACGATGCAGGCACCGTCCCACAGCAGCATGTCGGCACCGGTCTGGCGCTGAATGTAACGGCCCAAATGCTTATCCGGCCCCCAAATAATGGTTTCGCCGTTATCCATCAGGCTTTCGACAATTTCCAGTGCGCAGCTTGAGGTCACTACCCAGTCAGCCCGAGCCTTGACCGCCGCTGAAGTGTTGGCATACACCACCACCGTGCGCTCGGGATGCTTGTCGCAAAAGGCCGAGAACTCCTCAACCGGGCAACCCAGATCAAGCGAACAGGTGGCCTCCAGTGTGGGCATCAGCACGCGTTTTTCAGGGGTGAGGATTTTTGCCGTCTCGCCCATAAAACGCACACCGGCAACCAAAATCGTTTTGGCCGGGTGGGCCGCGCCAAAGCGGGCCATTTCCAGAGAGTCGGACACACATCCGCCGGTTTCTTCGGCCAGGGCCTGAATCACCGGATCACAATAAAAATGCGCCACCAGCACCGCATCGCGGGCTTTTAGTTCAGCCGCGATCTGCGCACGCAGGCTGAGGGCTTGGGCCTCAGTCAACGGCTTGGGCTGCTTGGCATCAAGGTGGGCTTGAACCAGAAGTCGTTCAGAAATTTGCGTCATGTTCGCAAGACCTGCAAGCGCTGTTGCGCGAAAGTCGAGTGTACCACCGGCTCCGGACCGTCAAGTCCCGCCGGGAGAATGTGTGTTATCAGGCACGGACCAGCTATTCAGAGCGCCAAGGCTACAGAATATCCTTGGGATTCAAAAGTTTAATGTTGCACTGGCGACGGCCTGCGCACAGACGAAGGGCGCAGCCCCTGACCGGATCAATGACCAGACTGAGATTTATGCTCTGAAACACTGATCTGAACCCGGAGCATGGATAACCGTTCAATCAACAGGCGTTGAAAGCACCCAGTGCCTGGGCGGTGACGAACACCTGTCGCCGTTTTACACCCAAAGCGTGCAGGCAGGCCCGGCACAGGTGTTGAGCCAGCTATTGATTGATAACGTCAAACACCTGTTCTCGCAGCCTTCGGGCCTTGCCAGTGACTACACGAATGCTATCGCCCCGCCAGGTCGGCCAGTTGCCCACGGGCAACCGTGAGTGCCGCGGCCACCGCCTCCTCGCCAAACACCAGTCCCTGCAAGTAGACAAAGTGGATATCAAACAGCCCGAGCGTGTTGAGGGCATAACGCAGGTAATCGGTCAGAAAATCGGGTTGCCGCGCCCGCTCCCCCTGATGAAAACCACCCGACCCTACCAGCACATACACCGGACGGTCGGCGAGCAAGCCGGTTTTGCCTTCTGGCCCCGCGCTGAAGGTGCGATGGATACGCAACACGTAGTCGATCCACAGCTTTAGCGCCGCCGGAATGGTGAAATTGTGCATGGGCGTGGCGATCACCAATATGTCACTGGCTTCCAACTCACGGATCAGCGTCTCGGACACATCGAACACAGGAGCATCAAACGCAGTGGGTGCGGCCAGTGCCGCGCCATAGTCGATGTTCAGTGGCGGCAAGGGCTGCTCGCTCAGATCCCGCCCCACCCAGGCCAGGTCCGGGTAGCGTTGGCGTAGCGAGGCCAATAACTCTCGGGCCAGACGGCTGGCGTGGGAAAAGTGCCCGTGGGGGCTGGCGTTGATCAGCAAGGCGTTGTTCATGGTTGCTTCCCGGTCAGGCTCTGGGTGAAGTGCATGCCATGCGCCAGCAGGCCCTGGCGGAAGTAGAAACGCTGAGCCAGAGCCATATGCAGCCCTGTGTCCAGCACCAGTTGATTGCACTGACGGCGCACGGCCTCGTCACGAACGCCGTTCAGAAGTTTGGCCCCCAGCCCCGAGCGCTGCAAATCGGGACTGACCACCAGATCATCGACATAGATAAAGCGCGAATAGATCAGATTCTCCATCTCGCGGTATCCCGCCAGCCCAACCAGGGTTAGCCCCTGCCAGGCGCCCAGCAGGCGATAGCCCTGAGCCACCTGACGCAGCAATTGCGTCGAATAGGCTGCAGGATCGCGCAGATGTGGGCGCAAGACGCGCATCAGGTCAAAACTGGCACGCAGGGCCGGTTCGTCCTCAAGGTGTTGCAGTGTGAAGTCCATGATGGTCAGCCATAAGGATAGATAGCTCCACTGTAGAGCTGCAACGGCATAGCACCTAGAGCCACAAAACGACTAAACAACCAGGCCATGATAGTTGCGCTACACCACCGAGGTGTAACCAAACCCGGCAGTCACATGATTTCACTCAGGGATTCCAACCAAAGTCCCGGCTGTTTCGCACTTAAAACAAAACCCCGAATTAACACGTGTATCCGTTACTTACCGAAGCACCACTTTCTCGCAACTTCATTTGGCTCGCGCTGAACATGGGCATTTTTGTGCCAGAACAGAAACGTTGTTTTATATATGAAACAAGCCAATTAACCGAATAAACACTCAACTTACTGATTAACAACAGATTTCAAACATAAAACTTAACCATAAATACTTTGGCATTGTTCATGCACTAAACACCGTATCACCTATAAAACAGACCAGAGACCCTTCCCAATGGCTGTGAAAGAGATGTTCGCCGTCGCGCCGCAATGGAACAACGCCGCTCCCAAGGAAGATATGGAGCCCACCGAAATTGAATTCCGCAATGTCGGAAAGTGCTTCCCGGCCAAAGGAAAGTCCGAAGCCCCCTTCGCCATCCGCGAGGTAAATTTCAAGATTCGCCGTGGCGAAGTGGTGTCGATCATCGGCCCCTCCGGTTGCGGCAAAAGCACCATCCTGAACATGGGCTCCGGTCTGTATCGCCCCACCGAAGGCGAAGTCTTCGTCGGCGGTGAAGCGGTTACCGGCCCGGTTCGCCAGGTCGCGTTCATGCTGCAAAAAGACCTGCTCATGCCGTGGCGCAGTATCCGCCGCAACGTCGAGCTGGGCCTTGAGATTCAAGGTGTACCCGCGGCCAAGCGCCAAGCCGTGGCCAAGGATCTGCTCGACCGCTGCCACCTGCACGGTTTTGCCGACCACTACCCGTTCCAGCTATCAGGCGGCATGCGCCAACGCGCAGCCCTGGCCCGCACCCTGGCCATCGACCCGCAAGTGCTGTTTCTCGATGAGCCGTTCTCGGCGCTGGATGCGCAAACCAAAATGATCCTGCAGCAAGACATGGCGCGCATGTTGTTCGATGAAAAGAAAACCGCCCTGTTCATCACCCACGACCTGATCGAAGCCATCGCCATGTCCGATCGCTTGCTGGTCATGAGCGCCCGCCCCGGCACCATCATCGAAGAAATCAGCATTGACCTGCCGTTTCGCGACAACCCGCTGGAGCGCCGCAAGCTGCCGCAAATCGGCCCGCTGGTAGGCCGCCTGATGGAATTGCTGCAAGTCGGCGCCGACACCGAACTGCATTGATCACGCCCTGCCGTCCCCCACCTGTTTGAGGAGTCCGCATGTTCAAGTCTGTGTTTCAACGTTTTAGCCAAG
The DNA here is from genome assembly GCF_025426255.1 of Pseudomonas fragi. Lineage (GTDB taxonomy): Bacteria > Pseudomonadota > Gammaproteobacteria > Pseudomonadales > Pseudomonadaceae > Aquipseudomonas > Aquipseudomonas kulmbachensis. Next base: position 3,770,447 of record NZ_CP104861.1, read on the forward strand.
CCAGCGCCCTTGCCTTGAGCCTGGGCGTGGCTTTCGCCGCCCAGGCGCAACCGACCGACGTGACGTACCTGTTACCGGCACCGCCGAACCTGCCAGCGTTCGCTCCGTGGATTATTGCCAAGGAAAAGGGCTACTACGCCGCCCAGGATTTGAACATGAACTTCATCGCAGCCAAGGGCGGGGTGGATGTGGCCAAGCAGATCGGCGCCGGTAACGCCATGCTCGGCGGCGCCATCGGCGATACCCCGATCGTGGTGCGAGCCAACGGCATTCCCGTGCGGGCCGTGGCTATCCTGGGTGCAGGCGGGGTAACGATGATCGCGACCAATGCCGCGGACAATATCAATTCGGTGGCCGACCTCAAGGGCAAGACCATGACCGTGATGTCCTACTCGGACACCACCTACTACGCCCTGCTCGCCACGCTGCGCAAAGCAGGCCTGAGCAAAACCGATGTGAATATCCAGGCCGCAGGCCCAGCGGGGGTCTGGCAGTTGTTCACGGCCAACAAGGCCCAGGCCATGGCCGGTGTACCGGACTGGGTGGTCCAGGCCCAAGAAGCAGGCTTGAAGGTCAAGCTGATCCCGCAAGAGCAAATTTTCGAAAGCACGGCCCAGTCGATCATCGCTTCCGATGACGCCATCAAAAACCACCCGCAGATTGTACGCGGCACGGTGCAGGCAACCCTGCAGGGCATGCGCGACATCATCCAGGACCCACGTGCCGCGGCCGTGACGTTCGCCAAGGCGGTTCCGGCCTATACCGGCAAGGAAGATGAGCTGGAGAAAATCTTCAAGCTCTACGTCGAACACGTTTATGCCAACCAGCCCGTACTGGGGCGCATTGATCCGGCGCGACTCGAAGCGGTGCGCCAATTCTATGTCAGCGAAGGCATCGTCACCCGCGAGCCCAAGCTCGACGAGCTCTACACCAACCAGTTCATCGACAGCCCAACAGCCGCGCAATAACGGCCAGTGACAACAAGGTACACATACGATGAAAAACCTTAACAACTCCGTGTTCGGCAGCATCGCCCTGCTGATCCTGTTTCTGGCGCTCTGGCAATGGGGCCCTGGACTGCTCGGCATGCCCGAATTTGTCATGCCAAAACTGAGCCGTGTGGCCCAGGAAGGCGTGCTGATGTGGCAAACCGGTGGCCTGCTGCAACACACCCTGATCACCGCGTTCGAGATCGTGGTCGGCTTCGCCTTGGGCGCACTGCTCGGCGTAGCGATTGGCGTATCGCTGGGGCTATCTCCCAGCGCCGAAGCCATGCTCTCGCCGTACATTCTGGCGCTGCAAATTGCCCCGAAAGTGGCCTTCGCCCCGCTGTTTGTGATGTGGCTGGGCTACACCATCTACCCGAAGATTTTGATCGCGATCCTGATCGTGTTCTTCCCGGTAATGATCAACGTGCTCTCCGCCATCCGTACCGTAGACCCGGACATGATCAACCTGGTGCGCACCATGAGCGCCAGCCGCTGGCAGATCTTCCGTCTGGTGGAGTTCCCGTCCGCCATGGCCGCGCTGTTCTCCGGCCTGCGTATCGCATCGACCCTGGCCGTGATCGGCGTCACCGTGGGTGAGCTGGTCGGCGGCAATCAGGGCCTGGGGTTCCTGCTGGTCGACGCCGAGGGCCAAGGCAATACAGCTGGCGTATTCGTCGCCATCGTCATGCTCACCCTGATCGGCGTATTGGCTTACGGCGCCGTGGTCTGGGCCGAGAAGCGCGTCCTGCATTACATGCCTAAAGCCATGCTGAGTACCCAATGATGAGCGCTCATAAATCGTTACTTGAAGGGCGCCGGGTGCTGGTCACCGGCGGTGCTCGCGGGTTGGGTTATGCCTTTGCCAGGGCTATTGGCCAGGCCGGTGCCCAGGTGGTGATCGCCGATATTCTCGCCGAGCGCGTGCAGCAGTCAGCCGCCGAACTGGTCGCTGAAGGGCTCAACGTGTATGGGGTAACTGTCGATCTGGCGCAGCCCGCTTCGATCGATGCCTGCGTCGCGCAAACCGTGCACTTGCTGGGTGGGCTCGACGGGCTGGTGAACAATGCCTCGATCACCAACTCCGGCGGCAAAACCTGCGAAGAGCTGCACATCGACACCTGGGACCAGGTCATGCAGGTCAACGTGCGCGGTACCTGGCTGATGACCAAAGCCTGCCTGCCCGCCCTGCGCAATAGCGGCCAGGGCGCCATCGTCAACCTGGCCTCCGATACCCCGCTATGGGGCGCGCCAAACCTGTTGGCGTATGTCGCGAGCAAGGGCGCAATCATCGCCATGACCCGCAGCCTGGCCCGCGAACTGGGCGTCGACAACATCACGGTCAATGCCATTGCCCCCGGCCTGGTGCTGGTCGAGGCCACCGCCTACGTGCCCGAAGCACGTCACCGCTTGTACAACGACCGCCGGGCCATACAGCGCCCGCAACTGCCCGAAGACGTCAGCGGCGCCGTGCTGTTCGCGCTGTCCGACCTTGCCCGCTTTATCACTGGACAAACCCTGCCGGTCAACGGCGGGTTCGTCATGCCTTGAACTGGAGACAGCCATGACCGATTTATCCGCACAGCAAGACACCCCAAAAAGCTGGGAACAGCCCGCCGGCAGCGACCTCGCCAGTTGGATGAAAAGCCGTATCGCCCGCTATGAAACGCGCCAGTACGACTGGAACGCACTGAAGTTCCAGGCCGACTACGACCCAAAATTCCGCCGTGCGCAAATGCGTTACATCGGCACCGGCGGTACGGGTGTGAGCACTGACATGAACACCATCCCGTCAGAGAATTTCACCTTTTCGACCATGGTGATTCCGGCCGGCCACGAAGGCCCACCACACCTGCACACCGACGTTGAAGAAGTGTTCTTCGTGCTGCGCGGCACACTCAAGGTGGTGATCGAGAAAGACGGCGAGCGGTTCGAAACCATCCTCACCGACCGCGATGTGATCTCCGTGCCGCCCGGTGTGTATCGCGAAGAGATCAACATCGGCGATGAAGACGCGTTGATGTGCGTGATGCTCGGCGCAAAAAAACCGCTGACCCCGACTTACCCGCCAGAGCACCCTCTGGCCTCGATCAAACGCGGATAACGCCATGCTCCACGCCACCGATCATCTAACCCCGACGCTGACCGCCGACCTTGAAGCAAGGCTGGCCGTTAACTTCCCCCTGCGCACGCTGGACGTCGCAGGCGGGCGTCAAAGCTTGCGCGAATGCGGGAGCGGGCCGGCCATTGTGCTGTTGCACGGTATTGGCTCTGGCGCGGCGTCCTGGTTGGCGGTGGCGCAGTTGCTGGCGCAACGCGTACGGGTAATTGCCTGGGATGCCCCCGGCTACGGGGAGTCCAGCCCGCTACGTTCGCTGGCCCCGGATGCATCCGACTACGCCGAGCGCCTGCGGCAAATGCTCGACGCACTGGATATTGAGCGTTGTGTGCTGGTGGGCCATTCCCTTGGTGCAATCACGGCAACGGCCTTCGCCAGCGGCGCACAGCAACAACGGGTAAGCCGACTGGTGTTGATCAGCCCGGCCCAGGGCTATGGCCATCCATCGCGCAAGATTCAGGGCCAGGCCGTGCGTCTAAAACGCCTGGCCGACCTCGAATACCCAGGCATTCAGGCCATGGCCGAGCAACGCAGTGCCTACATGCTTTCACCCGGCGCCAGCCCCAAGGATCACGCCTGGGTGCGCTGGAACATGGCGCGGCTTAACCCCGAGGGTTATCGCCAGGCCATTGAACTGCTGTGCGGCGATGACCTGCTGCGCCACCCCCCGCTGTCGATGCCGTGCGACGTGCATTGCGGCGCCGCCGACGGCATCACCACACCCGACAGCTGCCGGGTACTGGCCCAGACCTTGGGCGCCAGCTTCAGCCTGATTGACAGCGCAGGACATGCCAGCCCTATCGAACAACCCTATGCGGTGGCAGGCCAACTGGCCATTGCCATCAAACAATCCCTGACAGGTGCATCGCTATGACAGATTCAGAACTGCCCAAGGACGCTCAGGACAAATATATCGTGCCGGGCCTGGAGCGCGGCTTGCTGCTGCTGTGCGAGTTCACGCGCAGCAACCGCACCCTGACCGCCCCCGAGCTGGCGCGGCGTCTGGCCCTGCCGCGCTCGACGATTTTTCGTCTGCTGACCACCCTTGAAACCATGGGTTTCGTCACCCGCAGCGGCAACGAATACCGCCTCGGCATGTCGGTACTGCGCCTGGGCTTCGAGTACCTGGCCTCGCTGGAACTGACCGAGCTGGGGCAACCGTTGCTCGCGCGTTTGTGTGACCGGGTCAACTATCCGAGCAACCTGGTGGTCCGCGATGGCCGCTCCATCGTGTACGTGGCCAAGGTCTCGCCACCGTCGGTGTTCTCCAGCGCAGTCAACGTCGGCACCCGCCTGCCCGCACACGCCACGGTGCTGGGGCGCATCCTGCTGGAAGACCTGTCACTGAGCGAATTACGCGAGCTGTTCCCCGAAGAACATCTTGAACAGCACTCCCCCTGCACGCCAAAAACCGCCCTGGAACTGTTCGACATGGTACAGGCAGACCGCGAGCGCGGTTTCGTCAGCGGCGAAGGTTTCTTCGAGTCGTCGATCTCCACCGTTGCCGCTCCGGTGCGCGATGAGTCAAGCAGGATTGTTGCCGCCCTGGGGGTGACCATTCCCACCGCGCAGATTGCCCACGTCAACTTCAACGAGTTGCTGCTGCAAGTGCGCCGCAGCGCCGACGAGCTGTCGCGGTTGCTCAACTACAACAGCGGCGCGGCCAACGATGGCCACAACCGCGTCACCGCCTTGATGAGGGATTGAGATGAGCCTCTATCAACTGCAAGGCAGCACCGCGATTGTCACCGGTGGTTCTTCGGGAATTGGCCTGGCCTGCGTCGAACTGTTGCTCGAAGCCGGCGCCGCCGTAGCTTTATGCGGGCGTAACGAAGAACGTTTGCGCAACGCCGAAGCCACCTTGCGCCAACGCTTCCCCGAAGCACGCCTGCTTGCCCAGGTGTGCAATGTGCTAGACGCAGAGTCAGTGAAGTCCTTTGCCGCCGCCAGCCTCGCAGCACTTGGCCCGGCGAGTATCTTGATCAACAACGCAGGCCAGGGCCGGGTATCGACCTTTGCCGATACCACGGACAGCGACTGGGCCGAAGAGTTGAACCTGAAGTTTTTCTCGGTGATCAACCCGGTCCGCGCCTTTATGACCCAGCTGCAAAGCCAGCCCGACGCCGCCATCGTCTGCGTCAATTCACTGCTGGCCAGCCAACCGGAACCGCACATGGTCGCCACCTCGGCCGCCCGCGCCGGAGTGATGAACCTGGTGCGTTCAATGGCCACCGAATTTGCCCCTGAGGGCATTCGAGTCAACGGCATTCTGATCGGCCTGGTCGAGTCAGGCCAATGGCGCCGTCGCTTCGAGGCCCGGGAAGAGCGCGAGCTCGACTGGTCCCGATGGACCGCCCAACTGGCGCAACGCAAACACATTCCCTTGGGGCGTCTGGGCCTGCCGATTGAAGCGGCCCGCGCGATCCTGTTTTTGGCTTCGCCTTTGTCCTCGTACACCACAGGCAGCCATATCGATGTTTCTGGAGGTCTGTCCCGCCATGCGTAATGAAAATACCGTCACCGTTGGCGCCGCCATCACTGCATTTCTTGAACAGTGCGAGGTCAAGGCCGCGTTCGGCGTGATCTCCATCCACAACATGCCGATCCTCGATGCCTTCGCCGCGCGGGGCAATATCCGCTTTGTCATGGCCCGGGGTGAAGCCGGCGCCACCAATATGGCCGATGCCTATGCCCGCACCACCGGCGGCCTGGGGGTATGCCTGACCTCTACCGGCACCGCTGCGGGTAACGCCGCGGGTGCAATGGTCGAAGCACTGACCGCTGGCACACCGCTGCTACACATCACCGGGCAAATCGAAACACCGTATCTGGATCAGGAGTTTGCTTACATCCACGAAGCCCGCGACCAGTTGACCATGCTCAAGGCCGTGTCCAAGGCCGCATTCCGGGTGCGCAGCGTCGAAACCGCCATCAGCACCCTGAAGCTCGCCGTGCAAACCGCCCTCACCGCCCCTACCGGGCCGGTCAGCGTCGAGATCCCGATCGATATCCAGTCGACCTTTATCCCCATGCCCACCGACCTGTCGCCATTGCCGATCCCCGTGGCCGTACCGTCGCCCGAAGCGCTGGACCTGGTGGCCGAGCGGCTGGCCAGTGCTACCCGCCCGCTGCTGTGGCTCGGTGGTGGGGCGCGGCATGCCGGGGCGCAGGTCAAACGCCTGCTGGAGATGGGCGTCGGTGTGATCACCTCGACCCAAGGCCGCGGGGTGGTCAATGAAGACGACGAGCGCTGCCTTGGCGCGTTTTCGCAAAACAAGCGGGTCGAACAGTTTCTGCAAAGCTGCGATGCGCTGCTGATTGCAGGTTCGCGCCTGCGCAGCAACGAAACCTTCAAGTACGCGCTGAAACTGCCGCGCAACACCCTGCGGATCGACGCCAACCCGGCCATCGAAGGCCGCAGCTACAACAGCGAACTGTTTATCTGCGGTGATGCGGCGCTGGCCCTCGACGGCCTGGCCGATCGTCTGCAAGGGCGGCTGAAAATCGACCCGACGTTCCTCGCCGACCTCAAGGCGGTGCGCGAACAATCCCGCGCCCAACTGGTTGCAGACCTTGGCCCGTATTCGGCGATGGTTGAACAGTTGCAAGGCATGACCGGGCGCAATTTTTCCTGGGTGCGCGACGTGACCTTGTCCAACAGCATCTGGGGCAATCGCCTGCTGACCCTGTTCCACCCGCGTTCGGGCGTGCATGCACTGGGTGGCGGTATTGGCCAAGGGATGCCGATGGCCATCGGTGCTGCGGTTGCAGCCGCCGAGACCGACCCTACACGCAAGGTCTTCGCCCTGGCGGGTGACGGCGGTTTCATCCTTAACCTCGGAGAGCTGGCGACGTTGGTGCAAGAGAAGGCCAACGTGGTGATCCTGCTGATGAACGACCAGCGCTACGGGGTGATCCGCAATATTCAGGACGCGGTGTATGGCAGCCGCCACTGCTACGTCGACCTGCATACCCCGGATTACGCCATGCTCGCCGAGTCGCTGAACCTGCGTCACGCGCTGGTCACCGACCTCAAGGATTTCGCCAGTGTGGTCGACGGTGCATTGGCGCAACCCGGCCCGTTCCTGCTGGAAGTCGACATGCTCAGCGTCGGCAGTTTCGCCACCCAGTTCGCCGGTCCGCCCAACAGCGAAACCAAAGCGCAAAAAGCCACGGCCTGAGGACTAGTTCATGTTGCATATCACCATGGTTGGCTGCGGCGCGATTGGCGTCGGCGTACTCGAACTGCTGGAGAGCGATGCGCAGATGTGCGTCGACTGCGTTATTGCCTCGGCTGGTTCCGAGGAACTGGTGCGCCAGCGCCTGGCGGGTTTCAAACATCCGCCGCAGGTACTGACCGCATTGCCAGCAGACGCTCGCCCTGACCTGTTGGTCGAGTGCGCTGGCCACCGCGCCATCGAAGAGCACGTACTACCGGCGCTGGAGCGCGGCATCCCGTGCCTGGTGGTGTCGGTCGGCGCACTGTCCGAGGTCGGCCTGGTGGAGCGCCTGGAAGCGGCTGCCGAGCGTGGTCAGACCTACATCCAGTTGCTGCCCGGCGCTATCGGCGGCATCGACGCTCTGTCGGCGGCCAAGGTGGGCGGGCTGGATTCGGTCAGCTACACCGGGCGCAAACCGGCCCGGGCCTGGAAAAACACCCCGGCCGAGCAGGTCTGCGACCTGGACAGCATCAGCGAAGCCACGGTGATTTTTCAGGGCAGCGCCCGTGAGGCAGCACGGCTTTATCCAAAAAATGCCAACGTCGCGGCCACCTTGTCCCTGGCAGGGATCGGACTGGACCGCACGCTGGTGACCCTGATTGCCGACCCGAGCAGCGAAGAGAACGTGCATCACTTCGAAGCCCGCGGAGCTTTTGGCGGTTTTGAAATGAGCCTGCGCGGCAAGCCGCTACTGGCCAACCCGAAAACCTCGGCGCTGACCGTTTATAGCGTTGTACGCGCCTTGGGCAACCACGCGCATGTGATTTCGATATGAATTTAGCGGCAAGTTGCAAGCCAAGGACCCCCTTATGACTCTCGAACAGACCTTACCCATCTGCATTGCTGGCCAATGGCGACAAGGCCGCGGTGAGCGCTACGCCACGTGCTACCCGGCGACCGGCGAGACCGTGGCCTGGCTCAATGCCGCCAGCGTCGAAGACGTGGAAGACGCCGTGCAGGGTGCCCACCAAGCGTTTTTGCACAGTGGCTGGGCGCAGCGCAAACCCCACGAGCGGGCCAGCGTGCTGTATCGCATCGCCGAACTGATCCGCGAACGCAGCGAAGATCTGGCGCAGTTACAGCGCCAGGACAACGGCAAGCCGATCAGCGAAACTCGAGCCCTGGTAGCCAGCGCGGCCGGTACGTTCCAGTTTTTCGCCTCGGCCTGTGAAACCCTCGAAGAAACCATCACCCCGTCACGCGGTGACTTCGTCACCATGAGCGTCTACGAGCCCATGGGTGTGATCGCTGCGATCACGCCGTGGAACTCGCCGATCGCCAGCGAAGCGCAAAAGGTCGCGCCAGCACTGGCCGCGGGTAACGCCGTGGTAATCAAACCGGCCGAAATCACCCCGCTAATGGCCCTGCAACTGGCGCGTATTTGTGAGGACGCTGGTTTGCCCAAAGGCCTGCTCAGCGTGCTGCCAGGCAAGGGTTCGCTGCTGGGTGATGCCCTGACCCGCCACCCGCTGGTCAAACGTGTGTCGTTCACCGGCGGGACCAAAACCGGCAAGCACATTGCCCATATCGCCGCCGACAAAATGATGCCGGTGTCATTGGAGCTGGGTGGCAAGTCGCCGACCATCGTGCTCGACGACGCCGACCTCGACCACGCGGTGGCCGGGGTGCTGTACGGCATTTTCAGCTCGTCGGGTGAAGCCTGCATTGCCGGCTCGCGGCTGTTTGTCGCCCGTGCCCTGTATGAGCCGTTTATGGCGCGGCTGGTGGCGGCCGCAGCTGAGTTGCGGGTCGGTGACCCGGCCGATGAGCGCACGCAAATGGGCCCGCTGATCAGCGCCGCGCACCGCGAGTCGGTTGAGCGCTACGTCGCCCTGGGGCTCGCCGAAGGTGGACGCCTGATGCTCGGCGGTCAGCGCTTGCGCGGTGGCGTGTACGACCAGGGTTACTTCTATCCACCGACCATCCTCGAAGGCCTGAGCAACCACCAGCAAGTCTGCCAGGAAGAGATCTTCGGCCCGGTGCTGGTGGCTATGCCGTTCGATGACGAAGCGCAACTGCTGGAGCAGGCCAACGACAGCCTGTATGCCCTCGCCGCCGGAATCTGGACCCGCGATTACAAGCGTGCCTGGGCGCTGGGACGAAAAATCCAGGCCGGTACGGTGTGGATCAACACCTACAAGCAGTTCTCGATTTCCACCCCGTTCGGCGGCTGGCGCGACAGCGGCCTGGGCCGCGAAAAAGGCCGCCTCGGCATCCTGCAGTACATGGAACAGAAAAGCCTCTATTGGGGCATGAACGAACAGCCGCTGGCCTGGGCCGGTGTGGCAAAAGAAGGTGGGTTATGAGCGTATTGGGCATTGATGAAGTCACCTACGGTGTCGAGGATCTGGACACCTGTGTACGTTTTTTCAGCGACTGGGGCCTGAGCAAAGTCAGCGAGCAGGCCGATGAGGTGATCTTTGAAACCCTCAACGGCTGCCGTGTGGTCCTCGCCGATATCAACAAGGCCGGCTTGCCGCCCGCCATCGAAGCCGGCTCGACCGTGCGCGAAGTGGTGTGGGGTGTGGCCGACACTGCCGACCTGGCGCTGTACAGCCAGCGCATCGCCAACGACCCGGGCTTTATCGAGAGCAACGGTCGTATCGGCTGCACCGATCCCAATGGCCTGGCCATCCGCCTGCAAGTAACCCGCAAGCGTGAACTGGAGATCGAGTGCAGCGGCCATAACACCTGGCAGACCAAAGGCCGGATCAATAAAGCCGCGCCGATCTACGACCGCGCCACGCCGATTGAGGTTGGCCATGTGGTGTTTTTCGTCAAGGACGTGAATGCCTGCGAAGCCTTCTACCACGAGCGTTTTGGTTTCCAGGCCTCGGATCGTTATCCGGATCGCGGCGCGTTTTTGCGCACCGCCGAAGAAGGCGGCCACCACGACCTGTTCATGCTGCAACTGCCCGCCCCGCGCGCCGGGTTGAATCACGTCGCGTTCACCGTGCGCGATGTACACGAAGTGTTCGGCGGCGGCATGCATATCTCGCGCAGCGGCTGGGCCACCGAAATTGGCCCTGGGCGCCATCCGGTGTCCTCGGCATTCTTCTGGTACTTCAAAAACCCGGCTGGCGCGCTGGTGGAGTACTACGCCGACGAAGACCAACTGACCGGCGAGTGGCAGCCACGCGCCTTCGAACCCGGCCCCACGATGTTTGCCGAATGGGCCATCGCGGGCGGCATCGATGGCAATACCCGTCGCCAGCAGCATGTCGAGGCACCGCAAGGCAAATTCCTTACCGACAAACCGAAACCCTGAACAGGAGTCGCCCATGTCTTCCCTGAATATCGCCATTGCCGGTGCCGGAATCGGCGGCCTGACCGCCGCGATTGCCCTGCAGCGCGCAGGCCACAACGTCACCGTGTTCGAACAGTCAAAGGCCTTTTTGCGGGTCGGTGCCGATATCAACCTGACCCCAAACGCCGTGCGAGCCCTTGACGGCTTGGGTGTCGGCGCGGCGGTGCGTATCCCCGCAGCCCGCCCCACTCACCGCATCAGCCGGATGTGGGACAGCGGCGAAGAAACCTCGCGTCTGGAAATGGCCGATGCCGCCGAACAGAAATACGGCGCGCCACAACTGACCATTCACCGCGCCGACTTGCTGGCTGCGCTGGCCGATGTGTTCCCGAGTGAAAACGTGCAATTTGGCAAACGTGCCGAGCAAGTGGTACAGACCGGACAAGGCATCGAACTGCACTTCAAGGACGGCAGCCGTCACGTCACCGACCTGCTGATCGGCGCCGACGGCATCCACTCGGTGGTACGCAATGCGTTGTTCGGTGATGAGCAACCACGCTTTACCGGGGTAGTCGCCTACCGCGCCGTGGTGCCCGCCGAAAGCGTGGCCCATGTGCCGAATATTCAAGCGTTCACCAAGTGGTGGGGGCCCAACCCTGAAAGCCAGATCGTGACCTTCCCGCTGAATCAGGGCCGCGACATTTTTATCTTCGCCACTACCGCGCAAGACAGCTGGCATGAAGAGTCCTGGACCAGCGCCGGGGATGCCGACGAGTTGCGCAGCCACTATCAGGACTTCCATCCCGATGCCCGCGCCCTGCTCGATGCCTGCAGCGATGTGCTCAAGACCGCACTGTACGAACGCGACCCGCTGCCGTTCTGGTCCCAGGGCGCCATGACCCTGCTGGGTGACGCGTGCCATCCGATGATGCCGTTTATGGCTCAGGGTGCAGGCCAGGCCATCGAAGACGCGGTGGTGCTCGCCCGCCATCTGCAAGACCTGACCAGCACCGGGCAAATTGCCGATGCTCTGCTCGCTTACCAGAACGCCCGCCTGCAACGCACCAGCCAGATCCAGATTGGTTCACGGGGTAATCAATGGCTCAAGGACGGCGGCAATGCCGATTGGGTTTATGGCTACGACGCCTGGACCGTACCCACGCCGAATGCGGCTTGATCGCCCCTATAAAAAACTTGCGCAGGTTAATGAAATGAGTACGACCCAACTCCCTTATGTCGAGCCGCATCAGGCCCGCAAACGTCCCAATACCCAGTTTGAAGAGCTGCTGGGCGACTCCATCGAACGCGCTTTCGGCAATGGTGTGACCGAGCTGCCTGACCTGCTCGCCCACCTCAACCGCGCCGGGCCGCCCTGCCCCCTGACTAGCGGCGAGTGGACACCTGAAGCCTATAAAAACCTGATGGCCCGGCTGGGCGAATAGCCCGCTAAGGCCCCATAAAATTAGGTAGAAGAGAAAAATGAACATGAACATAACCGTCGACCCTGTAGAAAACCTCCTGGCTAACGGCTTGAAAAACCTCTGGTTCCCGGTATTGCCCAGCGACCATCTGGGCGAAAAACCCGTGTCGATCCGCCGCCTGGGCTACAAGATCGCCCTGTGGCGCGACAATGATGGCAGCGTCCACGCCCTGGAAGATCACTGCCCCCACCGCGGCGCTCCTTTGTCCCAGGGCCCGGTGCTGGGCGACCGGCTGCAGTGCCCGTATCACGGCGTTGAAGTGCGCAGCGACGGCACCGTGACCAAAGTACCGGGCAGCCCCGGTTGCAAGCTCGAAGGCAGCCGCCCGACACGTATGTTTCACACCCGCGAAGCCGCTGGCGCGATCTTTCTCTACAACGCCGCCGAGCCCCATGTGGACACCCCGCCGGAACTGGTGCTGCCCGAACAGCTGACCTCGCCAGAGTGGAGCAGCTTCTTGTGCTACGCCGAGTGGCAAGGCGATTACCGTTATGTAATCGATAACGTCATGGACCCGATGCACGGCACCTATCTGCACAAGATGTCGCACTCCATGAGCGAAGGCGAAGCCACTGCCAAATTCGTCACCCGCGACACTGACAAGGGTTTCTTCTTCGAAAAAGAGGGCCAGCGCGGGGTGAATTTCGACTGGACCGAATTTATGGACGACAGCTGCCACTGGCTGCGTTTGGAAATCCCGTACCCGAAAACCGGCGGCCCGGGCGGCAACTTCAGCATCATCGGCAGCTACACGCCGAGCAGCCGTTCACTGTCGGCGGTGTTCCACTGGCGTTGCCGGCCACTGACCGGCTGGCAGCGTGATACCTGGCGCTTCCTCTACAAAAACCGCCTGGAAGCACGACACTGGGCAGTGCTGGAGCAAGACCGGGTGCTGCTCGAGTTTATGGAGCCGGACGCCAATCAACGGGAAAATCTCTACCAGCACGACCTGGGTGTGGTGCGTCTGCGCCGCTACCTGAAAAACGCGGCCAAGGCTCAACTGGAGCTGATCGACGCGAAGCAATTGCCATGAACGCCGCCATCACCGCCCGCGTGCATACCCTGCGCTACGAGGCCGAAGGCATTATCAGTGTCGAATTGCGCCCTTACGATGACACCGTGTTCGCACCTTTCGACGCGGGTTCACATATTGACCTGCACCTGCCCAACGGTCTGGTGCGCAGTTACTCGTTGCTCAACTCGCCGAGCGATCAGGGCCGTTATGTGATCGGCATCCTGCGGGATCGCAACAGCCGTGGCGGCTCGGAGTTTGTGCACGGGCAATTGCGGGTCGGCATGCAGCTGTCCATATCCAGGCCGCGCAATAACTTCGCACTGGATGAGAGCGCTCGCCACAGTGTGCTGGTGGCAGGCGGCATCGGCATCACGCCGATCTACTGCATGTTTCGCCAATTGCTGGCGCTGGGTAAATCTGCCGAGCTGATCTACTGCGCCCGTTCGCGCCAGGAAGCGGCGCTGGTGGAAGAACTCGCCGGGTTGGACGCCCGGGTGGTCTACCACTTCAACGACGAAAAAGGCGTGCCGCCGAACCTGGCGGCTTACCTGGCAGACAAGCCCGTCGATACGCACTTCTATTGCTGCGGCCCGACCCCGATGCTCGATGCGTTTGAGAGCACCTGCGAAAGTCTCGGCTATCCCCATGCGCATATCGAGCGCTTTGCGGCGGCCGAACTGCCGCCATCCACAGACGCGCAGAGCAGTTACAGCGTGGAACTGAAAAAAACCGGCAAGACGCTGTCCGTCGGGCCAGGTTTGAGTTTGCTCGACGTGTTGCTCGAAGCCGGTTGTGATATCGAATACAGCTGTCGCGAAGGGGTATGCGGGTCGTGCGAAACACGGGTAGTGGAAGGTGATATCGACCATCGCGACGGCGTGCTGACCAAAGCCGAGCGTGCGACGAACAAATCGATGATGGTCTGTGTATCGGGCTGCAAGAGCCAGCGATTGGTGCTGGATTTATAGGCTTACTGTAAATATCTGTGGGCGCGAGCAGGCTCGCTCCCACAATAACTTGCACCTGAATAAAGTTTTGCGTCGTTATAAGCAGCCGACTTCAATGTCGGCTTTTTTGTGCACGTGACAGATATACGCACAGTTAATGTGCACTTTGGTTACTCCCCAAGAGCCATGTTCCACAGGCAATACGGCGCCCTGCGTTTTATATATAAATCATTGTTTTACATAGAATTATCAATAAAAATAAAAAACAAAATAGTTGGCATAGTTTCTGCTCTATCTCTAGCGGATTTATAGAAAAGACGCCGTATCACCTATAAAACAATAAACGCATCTATCAAAGCCACTTCGCCAATTGCCGCCATCAAGGCAAGCGGGAACGTGTTGCCTGTCACTTTTCAATGCGTAACTTTGCAGGGGAGTCAAACATGAACAAGTCCGTTATATGTCTGGGACTGATGATGAGCAGTTGCGTCAGTTTTGCTGCCGAATCCGGCTCGACCGCACCCGTGGTTAAAAAGCCGTTTCCGCATATCGCCTGGCGCAGTGATGACGGTCAAAGCAGTCTCGATATTGGCGGGGCCTTGCGCACCAACTACCGCGATGAACATTGGGACACGACCGAAAACAATGGCCGCTTTTTGTTCGACACCTTTCGCCTCGATGTGCAGGCAACCTACAAGAACCTGTTCAGTGATGTCGGCTACTGGTTTCAGGATGACGGTAAACGCGCCGTGGATCGCGGTTATGTCGGCTATCGCCTGAACGACAACTCCAACCTGCAACTGGGTGCACCGTTCAAACCGTTCGGCCTGGAGCCCTATCCCCAGTTCGGCTGGAGTTATCACCTGCCGTTCTTTATGGGCTACGGCTCAAGCACGGCTTCAGGCTTGAAATACAGCTACAAGAACCCGGAGTGGGACGTGCAACTGGCCTTTTTCCCGCGCATGTTGCCGAGCGATATTCGCTTTGCGCCGGAGGTCGGGCGCTATGCCGACCTCAAGGACAATGCGATCCCGGCCATCCAGTCGCGCCAGGACAACGAGAAGCGCAACCAGCTCAACGCCCGTGTCGCGCGAACCTTTATCAATGATGGCTGGAAAGCCGAGGTCGGGGCATCGGTCGCCACCGCCCAGCTGTATAACGCCACCACCAAAGACGACGGCGACTACTGGGCTGGCGGTATTCACGCCATCATCAATGCCGGGCAATGGACGGTAACCGGGCAAGGCATCCGCTATGAGTTCGACCCGAAAAACCCGGCCGGAGTCAGCAAAGACTCGGTGCTGATGGGCGGTAACGGCTTGACGCCTGCGTACCTGATCGCTTCCAAGGCCAGTCTTGGGGCGCTGAACGTAAGCTACGACATCCTCACGCCAAAACTGGGGCAGCTGAAAAAAATCAAACTGTATAACGACTACAGCCGTCTGATGAAAGACAAAAGCGGCTGGGACGACTCGCAGATGTACACCGTGGGCGCGCAGTTCTTTGCAATGCCAGTCATGGCCTGGGTTGACCTGACCTGGGCGAAAAATGCCAACCCTTACGGCGGTGCAGAAAACGGCAGCGGGTTCACCAACACAAGTTCAGTGGGTAGTAACCACTGGTACTACCGCACCAATGTCAATATTGGCTATTACTTCTAAAACCCTCGAACTCGGCGTTTCCTTGTGGCCACAAGGCTGCAAGGAAAAACTGACAGTCGCAGCACACCCCCCTCTACATCAGTGAACACACAACAATCCCCCGGCCCTGAAAACCAGCGGCATTTGCGCAAACGAAAAATACGCTTGATTGGGATTAATTATCATTTACATATGAGAATAAGTCTCTAATATCCCCGCCTTACGTGGTCTTTGCCATACATTGCACGCTTGCGCTGCGAGCTGCCTGCAAAGTCGATCTGCCTCCCTCCCCTCTGCAGGATCTTCGACATGCTTCGTCCCTTTATGCCCATGTTGTCAGGCTCCTTGGCACTTGCTCTGTCGACCGCAGCACTGGCGGCACCGCTCAGTTTCAATCTGCCGGCTCAACCGTTATCGACTTCATTGACCCAGTTGAGTAAAGCCAGTGGCCTGCGGGTGAACTACGAGAGCCAAGCGGTCGCAGGCAAGCAGGCGCCAGCAATACATGGCCAATTGGAACCTGCGCAAGCACTTGAGCAACTGCTTGCTGGCAGCGGCCTAAGTGGCACCGTACAGGGCAACTCCGTCCATGTGCAGCCATACAACACAGGCGTATTGAACCTCGGCGAGGTGAGTATCAATGCGCAAAGCGGCGTTGCTGGCACGGCCACCACCGAAGGCAGCGGTTCTTACACCACGGGCGCCATGAGTACTGCAGTCGGCCTGCCGTTGTCGATCCGCGAAACCCCGCAGTCGGTGAGCGTGATTACCCGCCAGCGCATGGATGACCAGGGCATGAACGACCTCAATGATGTGGTCAAGTACGCGCCGGGCATCACCCTGCGCAAGTTCGGCGGAGACCGCCAACAGTTTCTGGCCCGTGGTTTTATCGTCGATAACCTGATGTACGACGGCCTGCCGACCAGCCTCAGTACATTCACCCTGGACACCATCGCCGGGGCAGACTTGGCGATGTATGACCGGGTTGAAGTGGTGCGTGGTGCCACCGGGTTGATGAGCGGAGCCGGCAGCCCGTCGGCGACCCTCAACCTGGTGCGCAAGCGCCCTACGGCCACGCCGCAAGTCAGTATCACCACCAGTGCCGGCAGTTGGGATCGCTACCGCACCGAGGTGGACGCATCGAACAAGCTCAATGAAACAGGCACGCTGCGCGGGCGCCTGGTAGCCGCGTATGAAGATGACAAGAGCTATATCGATGAACGCGACAAATTGCGTCAGACTTTTTACGGTGTGCTGGAAGCCGACCTGAGCGACTCAACCACCTTGACCCTGGGCGCGTCCAAGCAGCGCGACGATGCAACCTCGGACTGGGGGAGCCTGCCAGCCGGGCCGAATGGCGAAGACTTGCACCTGCCGCGCCACACCTTCTTGAGCAACGATTGGGCCTACTGGAACCGGGACAATGTGAGCCTGTTCACCGACCTCACCACCCACTTCGACAACGGCTGGACCTCACGGCTGGCGTTCGCCAGGATCTGGGCCGAGTCCAATACCTTCTCCAGTTACTTGAATCCACCCAAGAGCGGAGGTTTCACTCAGTCCTCGGGCCAATACGACACCACCGATGTGCAGACCAACCTCGATGGCTCCTTATCCGGTCCGTTTCAGTTGTTTGGCCGTGAGCATGAACTGACCGTTGGCGCCAGCAGTCGCCAGGAGAAGTTCGACCAAAAAGGTGGCTTCTGGTCAAAGGCCACCCCGATCGATATCTACAACTTCGACCCCGGCGTGATTCCCAAGCCCGACATTGCTGATCGCACACCCTATCAAAGCCAAAACACGGCAACCGAGAGGGGCATTTATGCCGCGGCCCGGTTCAACCCGTTCGACCCGCTGCACGTCATCATTGGCAGCCGGTTAAGCTGGTACGACTACGACAACCGAGCGGGCACGGGTGACTACAAAGTCACTCAGCAAATCACCCCTTACGCGGGTGTCATCTACGACCTGAACGACACATATTCGGTCTACGCCAGCTACACCGAGATTTTCAAACCGCAAACGCAGCAGGACGTGAGCGGCTCTGTTCTGAAACCAATGACCGGCGAAAGTTATGAGGTGGGGATCAAGGGTGAGTATTTCGACGGTGAACTGAATGCATCGCTGGCGCTGTTCGACATGACCCAGGAAAACCGCGCCTATGCACTCGATACCCAGCCTGCCGGTTGCCGGGCCACCAACCGCACCTGCTACGAAGCCGCGGGCGAAGTCCGCAGCCGTGGGCTTGACGCGGAAATCAGTGGTGCCCTCACCCCGAACTGGCAAGCCTCGGCAGCCTACACCCTGGTGCTGAGCCAGTACGTCAAGGACAAGGCCTTTGACAAGGGCAATCTGTTTGCGCCCAACCAGCCCAAACACCTGTTCAAGGCCGCAACCACCTATCACTTGCAAGGTGACCTGGAAAAAATGCGCATTGGCGCTGACGTACTGGCCCAAAGCGCAACTTACGGCCGGGTCGGCAATGGCCATGCCGAACAGGACGCCTACGCCGTGGTTGGCCTGATGGCGGGCTATCGCGTCAATGAGCACTGGGACGCACGGGTGAATCTGAACAACGTGCTCGACCAGAAATACTGGCAGGGCATCCCGACTGCCACCGGCAGCGGTACCTATGGTGACCCGCGCAATGTGATGTTTTCCCTGAAATGGTCGCTGTAACACGCGCCAACTGACGCCCGACAAAGAACCTGCAAGGCCAACTCTCTGTGGGAGCGAGCCTGCTCGCGAAGGCAGATCATTCGCGAGCAGGCTCGCTCCCACAAAGAAGTCACTGGTCTGCGCACCGTGATTAAGCCCGAGAACCGAAAAACGCTTTATCCAATACGCCAAGTACTGTTCGTCGGGTTCAGATTAATACCGTAATCCTTGTAGGAAGCGCCCCACATACCCGCTGCGACTGCACTTTTAGACTTCAAGCACCCCCATCAAACGGAAGGTTACTTGTGTCTAAATTCATTTCTCTGTTCTTGTTTTTCACCCTTGTCGGCTCCACCCTTGCTACCGCTTCTGAGGCTCGAAAACCTTATCCCTGGGCCGTCCAGACGGTTCATGAAACCTCTGCACCACACCATGTCAAAAAGGTCATCAACCGCGCACATACCTTGCTTGGCATCCCTTATCTGTGGGGCGGCATGTCACTGGAAAAGGGCTTCGATTGCAGCGGCATGCTGGTGTATCTGTTCAAGAACGAAGCCAATATCCATGTACCAAGAACCACCGCAGCCATGCTCAGCGCGAAATTGCAAAAAGTCGACCGGCATAATCTGAAACCTGGGGATGCGGTATTTTTCCGCACTCAGGGCGGCACACGCAGCAATCACGTTGGCCTGTACATCGGCGATAACCGCTTTATCCATGCACCCCGCACCGGCAAAACGATCCGCATCGACTCGATGGACAATTCCTACTGGAAGAAAAACTACACTACTGCCCGCCGCTTCTAAGCCCAAGCACAAGGACATAACCGCTCAGAGAAGCGGACGCATTGATGGATCTATCGAGTATTGAGGTATCAGCGAGGGGTTTAGGGGTAAGCCCCTCGCATTGTGATCAGTCACTAATAACTTTTTAAACCCAGATGCCCACGCAGTGTCGGGTGTTCATACGCCGTGCGCAGGTAGCCGCGACGTTGCAGGATCGGCACTACCGATTCGGTGAACTCCTTAAAGGTGCCCGGCAGATACGCTGGCGATACGACATAACCGTCGCAAGCGCCCTGCTCCAGCCAGTCGATCAGTTGCTGCGCCACGCTTTGTGCAGTGCCCACCAGTTGCGGCACTCGGATGCTGGCGGCCATGATCGCGCCGTATTCTCCAAGGGTGATATCGCGTTCCAGACGCAGCTTTTGCGCGATCACGTCCGGTGTCGTCGAGTGCCTGGCGATATCGAGCAGGCGGGTGTCCAGCGGGAACTGGGTGAAGTCGAAATTCGACTGGGTAGACAAGGTGATAACCCCCAGCTCAGGGTTGGCCAGCGCATTGTGCTCATCACGCTTTTTGATCGCCTCGGCTTCAGTGCCGCCAATAAACGGCATGACCGCGGTGAGGATTTTGCAATCGTCCGGGTTGCGACCAATGGTGCGCATTTGCTGGTGGATGTCCTGGCGGAATTCAAGCATGCGCTCCACCCGGCTGTTGATACTGAAAATCACCTCTGCCCAACGCGAACCAAACTGCCGACCACGCCCCGAAGCCCCGGCCTGGATCAACACCGGCTGGCCCTGCGGCACACGCGGAATATTCAGCGGCCCCTCACAGTCGAAGAAAGTACCGCTGTGCTTGAACGCATCAATCTTGCTCGCGTCCGCGAGGATGCCCCGAACCTTGTCCAGCACCAGCGCATCGGGCTGCCAGCTGTTCCACAGTTTGAGCACCAGTTCGACAAACTCATCGGCACGGGCGTAGCGCTGATCATGGGCCAAGTGCTGCGCTTGGCCAAACAGGCGCGCCTCGCTGTCATTCATCGAGGTCACGATATTCCAAGCGCTGCGGCCTCTGGAAATATGATCCAGAGAGGCGATCGCTCGCGCCACATGGGGCGGTTGGTAGTAGGTGGTGGAGCGCGTCAGCCCCAGGCCAATGTGTTTGGTGTGACCGGCCAACAGGCTGAGAATCGGTAACGGGTCCAGCCGCGCAGCATCCTGGGCACCCAGCTCAAAAGAGCGCGCACGGGATTGCCCGGCCTGATCGCCAACCGCCAGCCGATCGGCAAAAAACAGCAGGTCGAAGCAGCCATCCTCGAGGGTTTTAGCGATTTCGATGTAGTAGACGGGGTCGAGAAAGTGGCTATGGGTTTGCGGATGACGCCATACCGCGTGGCTATGTACCACGGGGCCCGAAAGCATGAACCCCGCCAATGCCATTTGCTTGGCCATAAGGATTTCCTTGTTGATCAGAGTGCGCGGTCAAACATGGGAGTGACGTCGTACGGCTTTTTAAGCAGCTTGGCGTCATAGAGGAAATCAGAGGTGGCCTGGGCCTCGCTGATGATGGTGGGCGAAATCGGCAACACGGTGATGGCGTCGCGCTTGAACCAGGCTTTGGCAATTTCCGGGGAGGACTGGTTAGCCTTGGACCAGGCAACGGCGTACTCATCGACATGGCTTTGGCTCCACACCCGGGCACGGGTCAGGCGCGCAACAAAGTCCTTGATGATTTCGCCTTTTTTCGCCAGCACAGGCTCATAGGCCACCACGTAAGTCGGTGCGCTCATCAGCCCCTTGGCGTTACGGATCAGGGTGCTTCCCTCTTTCTCCTGCAACGAGACATAGGGTTCCCACGTGCCAAACGCGTCGATATCGCCCTGGCTCAGCGCCATGCTGGCTTCAGCCGGCAGCAGGTATTTGTAGGTCACGCTGTCGCGTGCAACCCCTGCCTCATCCAGAGCCTTGAACATCATTTGCTGGCTCCAGGAGCCGTTCCAGATAGCGACGGTTTTACCTTTGAGATCAGCCACCGACTGAATCCCCGGGCGGGCCACGATACCTACACCGTTCAGGCTGGTTTGCGTACTGGCCACCACCTTCACCGGGGCACCATTGGCCGCCAGGCTAATCACCGGCGTATCACCAACGACGCCAATATCCAGCGCACCGCTGGCAACCGCCGAGGCCACTGGCGAGCCAGTATTGAAGCGCTTGAAGTCAATGGTATAGGGCAAGTCCTTGAGTTCACCCGAAAGCTCTAAAACAATGCGATTGGAGAAGAACTGATCCCCCACCACCAAGGTCAATGGCGCAGCTGCACAGGCCGATGCGCCATGCAGTGCCAGAGAGGCCACACCCAGCAGGGCCAGCAGTTTTTTACGAGTTGTCATTAAGGATCCCTACAGAGTTAACGGCTAACTCAACCATCTGTAGGCATGCAGTCTGGCATTGAGAAAAGAGGCTTTATGGATCGCCAAGCGTGGCGTTTTTAGAAGCTAGCGCAATAAATACATAACCGGTTAATACTTTTAAGTCATATCAATAGAACCCTGTCCGGGTATTTGGTTAGCTGTTTTTGGTATTAAGAATTTTCCCGTTCCAGGTTTAGGGTGGCCTCACCAGACCACTGGGCCTAATCGCATTTACTTCACTCATTACAGCGCCAGCGCGCCCTTGAGCGCAGGCCCGGCAAGGTCAGATTGCATGCCTAATCCAGATTTGAATATTTGGGGCACAGCCCCAACCGCCCGTTATGAACAACTGGCCGCGCCCTTTCGCCCGCTGTTTGAACACATCAGCGCGCAAGCCGCGGAGGCGGATGGCTCGCGCAGCAGCCTGGCCACGGTGATCCAGCAATTGAATGCATTGGGCTTGCCGCGGTGGCGCCTGCCGCAAGCTTATGGCGGACACGGCGCAACGCTGGTCGAGTTGCTCACCCTGCTGACCGAGTTATCCGCCGCGGACTCAAACATCACCCAGGCCCTGCGCGGGCATTTTGGTTTTTGCGAAGAAGTACTCGTCTCGAAGGATCTCGACTGGCAGGCAAAATGGCTGGACACGCTGAGCCAGGGCGCACTTCTCTCCCCGGGCAGTACCGAAGTCGGCACCCAGACCCGTGGCGAATTCGGCACACGCATCCATCGGGCTGAAGACGGCTCGTTGCGTATCAGCGGTAAAAAGTTCTACACCACTGGTGCGCTCTACAGCGACCTGATCAACACCATCGGCACCGGTGAAGACGACACGCTGTACAGCGTGGTGGTCGACCTTAAAGCGCCGGGGGTACAGATCATTGATGACTGGAACGGTTTTGGCCAACGCCTGACGGCAAGCGGCACCTGCATCTTCGAAAATGTACGGCTGGATGACGAGCCGCGCGCCACCGACCAGCGTTTTGCCTATGGGCAGTCGTTCTTTCAGATCTATCACCTGAGCACCCTGGCCGGTATCGCCCGCCGAGCCGCCTTGAGTGGCGCCGAAGAACTGAGCAATCGATCCAGGACCTTTTCCACGGGCAATGCCGACATTGCCGCGCAAGACGTACAACTGCTGCAAGTGATCGGCGAAGTCGCCAGCCAGGCCTACGCCGCACAAGCCATTACCCGACAAGCTGCAGAGCGTCTGGAGAGCACCGCGCAATACACGATAGCCAGTGACAAGCCGCTGCCCCATGACGATCCGCAGGTCGCACAGGCCGAGCTGGAGGTTTGCCTGGCGGTAAATCCGGTGGTGGACGCGACGCTGGCGGCAACCACCGCGCTGTTCGATGCCCTGGGCGCCAGCGCCACTGCAAGTAACAAGGCGCTGGATCGCCTGTGGCGAAACGCCCGCACCCTGGCCAACCACAACCCCCGGGTATACAAGTCGCGCATCGTCGGCAACTACCTGGTCAACGGCATAGTGCCACCCTCGCAGTGGCGGGTAGGCGTGGCCAAAGGCTGAACATCGCGAGTTCTTTCGGCACCAAGCCATCGATAAAAAGGATATACACTGGGGCACATCTATAAAAACAGCCCACTGGGTAATCCCCCATGATGACTTTGCGTCAGATCCGCCACTTTATTGCCGTGGCCGAGACCGGTTCGATCTCGGCCGCCGCCCAGGCGGTGTATATCTCACAATCGACATTGACCCTGGCCATCCAGCAACTGGAGCAGGAAATCGGTGTCAGCCTGTTCAACCGCCATGCCAAGGGCATGACCCTGACCCACCAGGGCCACCAGTTCCTGCGCCAGGCGCATCTGATTCTGGCGACTGTCGACAACGCCAAGCGTAGCCTTCAGCAGAGCACCGACCAGGTGGCCGGGCAGTTGATCGTAGGCGTGACCAGCCTCGTTGCCGGTTACTACCTTGCAGACTTGCTCACCCGCTTCCAGCGCGCTTATCCCAACGTCGAAATTCGGGTAATGGAAGACGAACGCCCTTATATCGAGCATTTGCTGGTCAGCGGCGAAATTGATGTCGGGGTACTGATCCTCTCCAACCTCGAAGACCGCCACGCCTTGCAGACCGAAGTGCTGACCCACTCCCCCCACCGGCTATGGCTGCCGGCCCAGCACCCGTTGCTGGAACGCGACAGCATCAACCTTGCCGACGTGACCCGCGAGCCCCTGATCCAGTTGAACGTCGATGAAATGGACAGCAATGCCCAGCGCCTTTGGTCCCGGGCGGGCCTGCAACCGCGCATCACTTTGCGCACCGCCTCGACCGAAGCGGTACGCAGCCTGGTGGCCGCAGGGTTGGGCGTGTCGATCCAGCCGGACATGACTTACCGGCCATGGTCACTGGAGGGCGACATCATCGAAGCACGGCCCATAGCGGATCTGAACCAGACCCTCGACGTCGGCCTGGCCTGGCGCCGCGGTACTGCGCGCCCGGCGTTGGTAGATCCGTTCCTGACAGTCGCCCGGGAGCAACCCCACGGCGGGCGCAAGCCATCTATTTAATCGAACGCCACCTTCAGTATTAAGTATTTGTCGACCTCGGAGCCCAAGACTAATCTTGTTACATCTATAAGACGGTCGGGGCCCCAGTCACAGGGAGCACCATGACCACACAAGAAAAGAGAACCCGCAAAATGTCAGCCGCCCAGACCCCGTTGTTCACCGCACTATTAATCGATGGTGAACTGGTCGCAGGCCAAGGTATGGCTGAGCCAATCCTCAACCCCGCAACCGGTGAAGTGCTGACCCACATCGCCGAAGCCAGCTCCGAGCAGGTCGAGGCCGCGATCCTCGCCGCCCACCGCGCGTTCGCTGGCTGGGCACGGACCACGCCGCAGCAACGCTCGAACCTGCTGCTGGAGATCGCTAATGCGATCGAAAAGAACGCCGACTTGCTCGCCCGCCTCGAATCGCTGAACTGCGGCAAGCCACTGCACCTGGCCCGCAAGGACGATCTGAGCGCCACTGTCGATGTGTTCCGCTTCTTCGCCGGCGCCGTGCGCTGCCAGACCGGCCAGCTCAGCGGCGAATACCTGCCGGGCTACACCAGCATGGTGCGCCGCGATCCGATTGGGGTGGTGGCCTCGATTGCGCCATGGAACTACCCCATCATGATGGCCGCCTGGAAAATCGCCCCCGCGCTGGCCGCTGGCAACACGCTGGTATTCAAGCCTTCCGAGCACACTCCGCTGTCGATTCTGGCCCTGGCGCCAGCACTGGCCCAGATCCTGCCACGCGGGGTGATCAACATCATCTGCGGCGGCGGTGAAAGCGTGGGCAGCTGTCTGGTCAGCCACCCCAAAGTGCGCATGGTTTCGCTGACCGGCGATATCGTCACCGGGCAAAAAATCCTGTCGACCGCCGCCAAAACCCTCAAGCGCACGCACCTGGAACTCGGCGGCAAGGCCCCGGTGATTGTCTGCAATGATGCGGACATTCAAGCCGTGGTTGAAGGCGTGCGCACCTATGGTTATTACAACGCCGGCCAGGACTGCACCGCAGCCTGCAGGATTTATGCACAGGCCGGAATTTATGACCGACTGGTAGCCGAGCTCGGTGCCGCCGTCAGCAGCCTGCGCTTTGCCGGTAAACGCGACACCGACAACGAGATCGGCCCGCTGATCAGCACCCGCCAGCGCGACCGCGTATCCAGTTTCGTCGAGAGGGCCCTCGGCCAACCGCATATTGAACGCATCACCGGTGCGGCCGTGCATTCAGGTGCTGGCTTCTATTACCAGCCCACCCTGCTGGCCGGGTGCAAACAGAGCGATGAAATTGTTCAGCGCGAAGTGTTCGGGCCCGTGGTCACAGTGACCCGCTTCGACGAACTCGCCCAAGCCGTGGACTGGGCCAACGACTCCGAATACGGCCTCGCCTCCTCGATCTGGACCCAAAACCTGGACAAGGCAATGCAGGTTGCGGCACGCCTGCAATACGGTTGCACCTGGATCAACAGCCATTTCATGTTAGTCAGCGAGATGCCCCACGGCGGGCTCAAGCGCTCGGGCTATGGCAAGGATTTGTCCAGCGATTCGCTGCAGGACTACAGCGTGGTGCGGCACATCATGGCCCGCCACGGGCAACATCTATGAAAAACAGCATCCCCTAATAACAAGCCGCTCACGGCACAACATCACGTTCAAAACTGCCCCGACCATAATTAAAAAAGAGGGAAACCCCATGTTCGTGCACAAGACCGCAATGCTCAGTGCAATCACCACCGCGCTGCTGGCCAGCGCCACGCTCCAGGCCGGCGAACCGCTCAAAGCCGTCGGTGCAGGCGAAGGCCAGCTGGATATCGTTGCATGGCCCGGCTACATCGAGCGGGGCGAGAGCGACAAGGCTTATGACTGGGTAACCGGTTTCGAAAAAGAAACCGGCTGCAAGGTCAACGTCAAGACCGCCGCCACCTCCGATGAAATGGTCAGCCTGATGGCCAAGGGTGGCTATGACCTGGTCACCGCCTCCGGCGACGCATCGTTACGGTTGATCGTCGGCAAGCGCGTACAGCCGATCAATACGGCGCTAATCCCGAACTGGAAAAACATCGACCCGCGACTCGCCAATGCGCAGTGGTACGTGGTCAACCAGCAAACCTACGGCACCCCGTATCAGTGGGGCCCGAACGTACTGATGTACAACACCGGCGTGTTCAAAACCGCGCCTGACAGCTGGAGCGTGGTGTTCAATGCGCAGAACCTGCCCGACGGCAAGCCGAACAAGGGTCGCGTGCAAGCCTACGACGGCCCGATCTACATTGCCGACGCGGCGCTGTACCTGAAGACCGCCAAGCCGGAACTGGGCATCCAGAGCCCCTATGAACTGACTGAAACCCAATACCAGGCCGTGCTTGAACTGCTGCGTGCCCAGCAACCATTGATTCACCGCTACTGGCACGACACTACCGTGCAAATGAGCGACTTCAAAAACGAAGGCGTGGTCGCGTCCAGCGCCTGGCCGTATCAAGTCAACGGCCTGATGAACGAGAAACAGCCAATCGCCTCGACCATCCCCAAGGAAGGCGCCACGGGCTGGGCCGACACCACCATGTTGCACGCCGAGGCCAAGCACCCCAACTGTGCTTACAAGTGGATGGACTGGTCGCTGCAACCCAAGGTCCAGGGCGACGTAGCCGCCTGGTTTGGTTCGTTACCAGCAGTGCCGGCAGCGTGCAACTCGAGCGAACTGTTGGGCGCACAAGGCTGCAAGACCAACGGTTTTGACCAGTTCGAGAAGATCGCCTTCTGGAAAACCCCGCAGGCTGAAGGCGGCAAATTTGTGCCGTACAGCCGCTGGACCCAGGACTACATCGCGATCATGGGCGGTCGCTAAGCCGTCTTCGCCAGCAGGCTCACTTGCGCATTTGATTGCACTCCCCCGTGGGAGCG
The DNA here is from genome assembly GCF_025426255.1 of Pseudomonas fragi. Classification (GTDB taxonomy): domain Bacteria; phylum Pseudomonadota; class Gammaproteobacteria; order Pseudomonadales; family Pseudomonadaceae; genus Aquipseudomonas; species Aquipseudomonas kulmbachensis. The sequence continues at coordinate 3,797,378 of NZ_CP104861.1, forward strand.
AGCCTGCTCGCGCAGCTTTTAAAGATTCTGTTTTTTGGAGCACCGCACCATGACACTTGCAGTCCAGTTCACCCAAGTTTCCCGTCAATTCGGCGAGGTGAAAGCCGTTGACCGGGTTTCCATCGATATCAAGGACGGCGAGTTCTTCTCCATGCTGGGCCCATCCGGCTCGGGCAAAACCACCTGCTTGCGTCTGATCGCAGGCTTCGAACAACCGAGCGCAGGCTCGATCCGCATTCATGGCGAAGAAGCCGCCGGGCTGCCGCCGTACCAGCGTGATGTGAACACCGTCTTCCAGGATTACGCTCTGTTCCCGCACATGAACGTTCGCGACAACGTCGCTTATGGCTTGAAAGTCAAAGGCGTCGCCAAGGCCGAGCGCCAGATGCGCGCCGAAGAGGCGCTGGATATGGTCGCCCTTGGTGGTTACGGCGAGCGTAAACCGGTGCAGTTGTCCGGCGGCCAACGCCAACGCGTGGCCCTGGCCCGCGCCCTGGTCAATCGCCCCCGCGTGTTGCTGCTCGACGAGCCCCTGGGCGCTCTCGACCTGAAGCTGCGCGAACAGATGCAAAGTGAGCTGAAAAAGTTGCAACGCCAGCTCGGCATCACGTTCATCTTTGTCACCCACGACCAGACCGAAGCGCTATCGATGTCTGACCGTGTAGCCGTGTTCAACAAGGGCCGCATCGAACAAGTTGATACCCCGCGCAATCTGTACATGAAACCGGCAACCACCTTCGTCGCCGAATTCGTCGGCACCTCCAACGTGATCCGCGGTGATTTGGCGCGTCGATTGAGCGGCAACCCGCAGGCGTTTTCAATTCGTCCCGAGCATGTACGTTTCGCCGAGGGCCCCTTGGCCAGCCACGAGATCGAAGTCAGTGGCCTGCTGCACGATATTCAATACCAAGGCAGCACCACCCGCTATGAGCTGAAACTGGAAGACGGCCAGACCCTGAACATCAGCCGCGCCAACGTGCAGTGGCTGGATGTCAGTGCCCAGCACCAGACAGGGCAGCGCATCAGCGCCCGCTGGGCACGCGAGGCCATGGTCGCGCTGCACGACACCGTTACAAGCGGGGTGTGAGATGAACAGCGTGGCTATCCCTCAAACCCAGGCCGGTAACTCGCCTCTGCGCAGGTTCTCCAACCTGTTGTACCGGCGCCCCAACCTCTACCTGTCGATGCTGCTGGTGCCGCCGTTGCTGTGGTTTGGCGCGATCTACCTGGGCTCGTTGTTGATGTTGCTATGGCAAGGTTTTTACACCTTCGATGACTTCACCATGGCGGTCACTCCCGACCTGACCCTGGCAAATTTTGCAGCGCTGTTTCAGCCGTCAAACTTCGACATCATCGTGCGCACTCTGAGCATGGCCATTGTCGTGTCAATCGCCAGTGCCGTTGTCGCATTTCCGATTGCCTACTACATGGCGCGCTACACCACCGGTAAAACCAAAGCGTTTTTCTACATCGCGGTGATGACGCCGATGTGGGCCAGTTACATCGTCAAGGCTTACGCCTGGACGCTGCTGCTGGCCAAGGGCGGCGTGGCGCAGTGGTTCGTTCAGCACCTGGGGCTGGAACCGGTATTGCAGTTTGTACTGGGCACTCCGGGGGTCGGCGGCAGTACATTGTCGACCTCGCACCTTGGCCGTTTCATGGTGTTCGTCTACATCTGGCTACCGTTCATGATATTGCCGATCCAGGCCTCTTTGGAACGCTTGCCGCCCTCCCTGCTGCAAGCCTCGGCCGACCTTGGCGCCAAGCCGCGCCAGACCTTTATGCAGGTGATTCTGCCGCTGTCGATTCCGGGCATTGCCGCCGGTTCGATCTTCACGTTTTCACTGACGCTGGGCGACTTTATCGTGCCGCAACTGGTCGGCCCGCCAGGCTACTTCGTTGGCAGCATGGTGTACGCCCAACAAGGCGCAATCGGCAACATGCCGATGGCTGCCGCCTTCACGCTGGTGCCGATCGTGCTGATCGCCATTTACCTGTCCATCGTCAAACGTCTGGGGGCCTTCGATGCGCTCTGATCCAAAGAAACCGGCGTCGGAAAAACAAGGCGATCAAGCATCCCTGGGCCTGAAAATCGCAGCCTGGGGCGGGTTGGTGTTTTTGCACTTCCCGATCCTGATCATCTTCATGTACGCCTTCAACACCGAGGAAGCGGCCTTCAGCTTTCCGCCCAAGGGGTTCACCCTGCACTGGTTCAGCGTGGCGTTTTCGCGCCCCGACGTACTGGAAGCGATCAAGCTGTCGGCACAAATTGCTGCGATTGCAACGCTGATTGCGATGGTGCTCGGCACCTTGGCTTCGGCGGCGTTGTACCGCCGGGATTTCTTCGGCAAGCAAGGCATCTCACTGATGCTGATCCTGCCGATTGCCCTGCCCGGGATCATCACCGGTATCGCGTTGCTGGCGACATTCAAGTCATTCGGCATCGAACCCGGGATGTTCACCATCATCGTCGGCCATGCGACTTTCTGCGTAGTGATCGTCTACAACAACGTAATCGCGCGCTTGCGCCGCACCTCCCACAGCCTGATCGAAGCGTCGATGGACTTGGGGGCTGATGGCTGGCAAACCTTCCGCTACATCATGTTACCGAGCCTGGGCTCGGCGTTGCTCGCAGGCGGGATGCTGGCATTTGCATTGTCGTTCGATGAAATCATCGTCACCACGTTCACTGCTGGTCATGAGCGCACCTTGCCGCTGTGGCTGCTCAACCAGCTCAGCCGCCCAAGGGACGTGCCGGTCACCAACGTAGTCGCCATGCTGGTGATGATGGTGACCATGCTGCCAATTCTCGGCGCCTATTACCTGACCCGTGGTGGCGAAAGCGTAGCGGGCAGTGGCGGTAAATAACCGACAGCGACTCCCCTCCTGTGGGAGCGAGCAGGCTCGTTCCCACAGTGATCAAAATAATTCGATAAGGACGCAGCCATGCAAACCAAACTCTTGATCAACGGCCAACTGATTGACGGCGAAGGCCCCGCCCAACCGGTGCTCAACCCGGCACTCGGCAGCGTGCTGGTGCACATCAACGAAGCCAGCGAGGCCCAGGTCGATGCCGCCGTGCGTGCCGCCGATGCCGCGTTTGACAGCTGGTCGCAAACCCCGCCAAAGGACCGTTCACTGCTGTTGCTCAAAATCGCCGATACCATCGAAGCCCACGGGCAAGAGCTGGCCAAACTGGAATCGGACAACTGTGGCAAACCCTACAGCGCCGCATTGAACGACGAGATCCCGGCGATTGCCGATGTATTCCGCTTCTTCGCTGGCGCCAGCCGCTGCATGAGCGGTTCGGCCGGCGGTGAATACCTGCCGGGGCATACCTCGATGATCCGCCGCGACCCGGTGGGTGTGATCGCCTCTATCGCGCCCTGGAACTACCCGCTGATGATGGTTGCCTGGAAAATCGCCCCGGCCCTGGCTGCCGGTAATACCGTGGTGCTCAAACCGTCGGAGCAAACCCCGCTGACAGCATTGCGTCTGGCTGAGCTGGTGTCAGATATCCTCCCGGCTGGCGTGCTTAACCTGGTGTTCGGCCGCGGTCAGACGGTGGGCAGCCCACTGACTACTCACCCCAAAGTGCGCATGGTGTCGCTGACTGGCTCGATTGCCACCGGTTCGAACATCATTTCCAGTACCGCTGACAGCGTCAAACGCATGCACATGGAGCTGGGCGGCAAGGCCCCGGTGATTATCTTTGACGACGCTGACATCGACGCCGCCGTGGAAGGCATCCGCACCTTCGGTTTCTACAATGCAGGGCAAGACTGCACCGCCGCCTGCCGCATCTACGCCCAGGAAGGCATCTACGACAAGTTCGTCGAAAAGCTCGGCGCGGCGGTAAGCAGCATCAAGTACGGCTTGCAGGACGATCCATCGACCGAACTCGGCCCGCTGATCACCGCTCGCCACCGCGACCAGGTTGCCGGGTTTGTCGAGCGCGCGGTGGCGCAGCCGCATATCCGTTTGATCACCGGTGGCAAGGCGGTTCAAGGCGAGGGTTTCTTTTTCGAACCGACCGTATTGGCCGACGCCCTGCAGGACGATGAAATTGTCCGCCGCGAAGTATTCGGGCCCGTGGTGTCAGTGACCAAGTTCACCGATGAAGCACAGGTGCTGGGCTGGGCCAACGACTCGGACTACGGCTTGGCGTCGTCGGTCTGGACCTCGGACGTAGGTCGCGCACACCGTTTGTCTGCACGCTTGCAGTACGGCTGCACCTGGGTCAACACCCACTTTATGCTGGTCAACGAAATGCCTCACGGCGGTCAGAAACTGTCCGGTTATGGCAAGGACATGTCCATGTACGGACTGGAGGACTACACCACCGTGCGACATGTGATGTTCAAGCACTAACCGCTTCGCGAGCAGGCTCGCTCCTGCATCTTGACCGCACTCCCCCTGCGGGAATGAGCCTGTTCGCGAAGGACTCTGCGCGATTTAAAAACAATAACCGCCGATCCCGGCAGCGCCATCAGCGCCTTGCCACGGTTTCGGCCATCCAAAATCCGCCGTTCTTCCGGAGCCAGCACACCATGAGTGCATCCCCCGACCTCTCTGCCACCATCGACGATAGCGACGCCGAGCAACTGCGCAAACTGGGTTACACCTCCAACTTCAATCGCAGCATGAGCCTGTGGGAGAACTTCGCCCTGGGCTTCACCTATCTCTCTCCGGTCGTAGGGGTTTATACCCTCTTCGGTCTGTGCCTCGCCGCAGGCGGGCCTCCGATGTTCTGGGCCTACCTGCTGGTCGGTTGCGGCCAAATGCTGGTCTGTCTGATTTTTGGTGAAGTGGTTTCACAGTTTCCTATTTCCGGTGGCGTCTACCCATGGGCTCGTCGCTTGGTAGGCAAGCGCTGGGCATGGATGGTCGGCTGGATCTACTCCATCGCACTGTGCGTCACCATCGCCGCCGTGGCAGTCGGTGCCGGCCCGTACCTGGCCGCAATGATGGGCTTTGAGCCGAGCAATAACACCAACATCATCATCGCGCTGGTTTTGACCCTGTTCGCCACCCTGGTCAATCTCAGCGGCACCAAGGTGCTGGCACGCATCGCCATGTTCGGCTTCCTGTGCGAGCTGATCGGCGCCGTGATCGTCGGCGTTTACTTGTTGGTTTTCGAACGTCACCAACCACTCGGTGTGCTGTTCAACACCTTTGATATCAGCGTCGATGGCTCGTATCTGCCAGCCTTCCTCACTGCCTCGCTGGCGGGAATGTTTCTGTACTACGGCTTTGAAGCGTGCGGCGATGTGGCCGAAGAAACCCCGAACCCGAGCAAGCAAATCCCGGTAGCCATGCGTATGACCATCTATATCGGCGGGATCGCGGCGATGTTCGCCTGCCTCGCGCTGATTCTGGCGGTTCCGGACATGCAGGCTGTGATCAACGGCACCGACAAGGACCCGGTGACCACCATCCTCAATAACGCCTTCGGTCCAGTTGGCTCGAAAGTGGTGATGGGCGTAGTCATGATTTCCTTCATCTCCTGTGTGATTAGCCTACAAGCCGCTGCCAGTCGCCTGCTGTACTCCTACGCACGGGATGAAATGGTCATTGGCAGCTCAGTGCTGAAGAAAATTTCACCTGCAACTCAGGTGCCGGTGGCAGCACTGTTTGTGTCCGGCGTCCTGCCCGCACTGATCATTGCACTGGGCTTCTTTCTGCAAGATGCGGTGGCAACCATCGTCAGCTTCGCTGCGATCGGCATTTACCTTGCGTTCCAGATGATCGTGCTCGCGGCACTTTACGCGCGCGCCAAAGGCTGGAAACCCAGCGGCAAATTCACCCTCGGCGCCTGGGGCTGGCCAGTGAATATCGGCGCTTTGGTCTACGGTATCAGCGCAATTATCAACATGGCTTGGCCGCGCACCCCGGATGCCCCGTGGTACATCAACTACGCCATGCTCCTGAGCACGGCCATCGTCATCGGTCTGGGCCTGCTCTACATGTGGCTCGCCAAACCGTATGACCACGGCACAGCCCCAGCGGGTGATGCTTGGCAGATCAGCCGATAACTGCATTTCACCCCTCGATACCGCAGCGCTTATAACAATAAACAAGGACTCATCATGGAAATCACCCGCCGCGACTTTCTCAACGGCGTCGCCATCACCATCGCTGCCGGCATGACGCCTTTGCAGATCCTCCAGGCCGCACCCGACGGTCGCTACTACCCACCTGCCCTGACCGGCCTGCGCGGCAGCCACGTCGGCTCCTTCGAAATCGCGCACCAGATGGGCTGGGAGAAAAAGGTCTTTGACACCGATCACCTGCCCATCAGTGAGCAGTACGACCTGGTGGTAGTCGGCGGCGGCTTGAGCGGGCTGTCTGCTGCGTGGTTTTATCGTGAGAAACATCCGAACGCACGCATCCTGATTCTGGACAACCACGACGACTTCGGCGGCCACGCCAAGCGCAACGAATTCTCCGCTGGCGGCCGCATGATCCTGGGCTACGGCGGCAGCGAAGCCTTCCAGTCGCCGAATCACCTGTTCAGTAAGGAAGTGAACGGGATGCTGAAAAAACTCGGGGTCGAAACCAAACGCTTCGAAACCGCTTTCGACCGCCAGTTCTACCCGAACCTGGGGCTGTCCCGTGCGGTGTTCTTCGACAAGGAGAACTTCGGCGAAGACAAACTGGTCAACGGCGACCCAACACCGATGGTCGCCGACGACATTGCCCCGGACCAACTGCATGCCCGCTCCATCAGTGACTTCATCAACGACTTCCCCCTGCCGCAAGCAGACCGGACAGCCTTGATCGAACTGCACGTCGCGCCAAAAGACTACCTCGCAGGCAAAACTGTCGAGGAAAAAACCGCCTACCTGGAAGCCACCAGCTATCGCGATTTCCTGCTCAAGAACGTAGGCCTGTCAGAGTCTGCGGTGAAATACTTCCAGAGTCGTACCAATGACTTCATGGCCCTGAGCATCGACGCTGTTTCGGCTTACGATACTTATAACGTCGGCTTTCCAGGTTTCAGTGCGATGAGTCTGGAACCGATCAGCGAAGAAGCCCAAGCAGAAATGGAAGAGCCTTACATCTACCACTTCCCTGATGGCAATGCTTCGCTGGCCCGGCTACTGGTTCGTAGCCTGATACCAAGCGTCGCGCCCGGACACAACATGGACGACATCGTCCTCGCATCGTTCGACTACGCCAAGCTGGACCAGCCAAAAGCCCCAGTACGCTTACGTCTGAACAGCACCGCCGTCAGCGTGCGCAATGTCGGCGAAGGGGTAAATATCGGTTACAGCCGTGGCGGCCAGCTCAATCAGGTCCGCGGCAAGCATTGCATCCTGGCCTGCTACAACATGATGATTCCGTATCTGCTGCACGACCTGCCGCCAGAGCAATCCTACGCCCTGAGCCAAAACGTGAAATTCCCGCTGGTCTACACCAAGGTAGTGATCCGTAACTGGGAGTCGTTCCAGAAGCTGGGCGTCCACGAAATCTATGCTGCGACCCAGCCCTACAGCCGCATCAAACTCGACTACCCGGTAAGCATGGGCGGCTACGAACACCCGCGCGATCCGAAACAACCCATCGGCTTGCACATGGTCTACGTACCTACCAGCCCGAACAGTGGCATGAACGCACGCGACCAGGCCCGTGCCGGTCGCGGCAGACTGTACGGGCAATCGTTCGAAGTGCTCGAAGCGCAACTGCGTGATCAACTGCAACGCATGCTCGGCCCAGGGGGGTTCAATCACCAGACCGACATTCTCGCCATCACCGTCAATCGCTGGTCACACGGCTATGCGTATTTTTCCAACAGCCTGTACGACGATGCCGACGAGAGCGAAAAACTGATGAACCTGGCACGCCAACCGCTGGGCCGGGTGAGCATTGCCAATTCGGATGCAGCCTGGAGCGCCTATGCCCATGCTGCAATTGATGAAGCACACAGGGCCGTGGGCGAAGTGGCGTAGTCAAACCATCACAAATGAAAAGCAACCGGTAGCCCTGAGGGGCTGACCGGCTACCTCTATACTGCTACAGGGTTTGTGCGGGTGACCTAGCCCCGCACGAACAGCTTGGCCAACACCTGCAACAAACGATCATCTGCGCCTGCGGGGCCAATCACTTGCAGCCCTACCGGCATCCCCCTCACCTGCCCCACAGGCAGGCTGATCGCCGGTAACCCGGTAAGGTTCCAGGCACTGGTGTAGCTAAGCACTGCACCGCGTACATCAATGTCCTGTTCACCAACCCGAACCTCACGCGCATCAACCTCGGTTGCGGTGACAGGTACGCTGGGCGAGACCAGGAAGTCATAGCGCTCGAATAAACGCGCCATGGCCGCCTTGTACTGCTCCTGGCCAGCCTGGGCACGAATGTATTGCCACCCCCTGACCTCGCGCGACAACTCAAGACGTTCGCGTACCTCCTGCTCAAACTTGTGCGGCGCATCCTGCATGCGCTCGGCATGGACGTCGAAGGCCTCGGCGCGTTGCAGAACCAGCAAGGTGTCTTTCATTCCTCCCGCCAGCGGCGCCAGCTCTGCAGTCTCCTGCAACGTATCGCCAAACAACTGTTGCGCCGCCTGATATGCCTGGCGATCCACCTCGGCGTCGACCGGGCCGAAGCTGCCCGTGGTAATCCAGCCCACCCGCAACGGCCGAGGATTGGCCTGCGAGACGCAGGCGCGTCCTGCAATCACTTCGAACAGCAGACGCGCATCCTCGACGAAGTTGGCGATCGGGCCCACGTGGTCGAGGCTCGATGACAGCGGGAACACGCCCTCCAGCGGTACGCTGGCAAACGATGGCTTGAAGCCGACCACGCCGCACAATGCCGCCGGAATCCGGATCGATCCGCCGGTGTCGGTGCCCAGCGCCAGCGGCACCATACCGCTGGCAACTGCAGCGGCGCTGCCTGCGCTGGAGCCGCCCGTGATGCAACGCGCATCCCACGGGTTGCGGGCCGCGCCCTGCAGCGAACGGTCGCCGGTCGGACCGTAGGCAAATTCGTGGGTCAAGGTCTTGCCCACAATCACCGCCCCCGCCTCGCGCAACCGCTGCACACACAGCGCATCGGCGTTCGGCTTGAAGCCTTCGAAATGTGCCGAACCATAGGTGGTGACGTAGTCGAACGTGTCGATGTTGTCTTTGACCGCTACCGGAATGCCCTGCAGCGGGCCCAGGTCCTGACCTTGGGCCAACAACTCATCGGCCCTGCGGGCCTGAGCCAGTGCGATGGGTGCATCGACCTGAACAAATGCGTTCAAGAGCGGATTCAGGCGCTCGATGCTGTCCAAAGCCGCCTGGGTCAACTCGACACTCGTCAGGCTGCCCGCGCGCAGGCGTTCGGCCAGCGTGGTGACTGATTGGCCAAAAAAATATCCAGCGTGGGTAGGCTTCGCCAGGTTCATACAGACAACTCCATCAAACAACTGCGGGGATAGGGGAAGGAACAGCCTGCCGTCCACCGGGACGCACCATCAGCATTGCGCTCATCCCCAGCGCCGTGGCCACCGCAGCCGCCACAAACATCGAGGAGTAACCGTAACGAACGGTCAGGTAACCGGTGAGCATTGGGGCAATGAACGAAGCGGTGTTGGCGATAAAGTGGGTCATGCCACTGTAGGCGCCAACCCGGTTGGACGGCGCGGTGTCGATCACCACGGCCCAGTACACCGAGTTGGGCAGCGCGTTGAGGGCGTTGGCCAAGGTCATCAGGGCAATCACGCCCCACACGGTCTGGGCCTGCGATACGAGGATAAAACACAACGTGGTCAACAACAGGCAGGTCGCAGCCAGCCAGCTGCGGGCCACTTTCAGATTGCCGGTGCGGCGCAGCAACAGGTCGGAAATCTTGCCGCCCAGCAACACGGTGAAGCAGGCGCCGGTCCACGGAATCATGCCCATGTACCACAGCGACGAGAGGTTGTAATGGAACTCGTCCTGCAGGTATTTGGGGGTCCAGGTCAGCAACAGAAAGGTTACGTACACAAACGAGAAGTAGCCGATTGCATTAAGCAACAGGTCCTTGTTCTTGAAGAAGTGCCAGACCGGCGCAACGCTGCTCGTTGGGATCGAGGCATTGGTCGCGTCGGCACGCTCCTTGCGCAGAAAGTCCAGCTCGGCTTTGGACACGCGCGGGTTTTCCTCGGGGGTGTTGGTGAAGCGCGTCATGAAGAAGATCAGCAGTGCCAGGCTGACCACGCCCAGCACCACGAACATGCTGCGCCAGTCGCCGGTCAGCGTTTGCAGGCCCACCGCCACCGGGGCAGTCAACAACGCACCCAACGGTGTACTCAGCAAACCGACCGAAACCACGAAGCCGCGCTCCTTGGGGGTCGCCCAGTTGGCCACGCTCTTGTTGATCACCGAGTACGCTGGCCCCTCGGCAAAGCCGAACATCACGCGGATGGTGGCGAAACCGGCCATGGCCGAACCACCCAGGAACGCCAGCCCGAAATCACCGGCAAACGCCGTGGCGATTTCGAAGACCGACCAGGTGGCACCGGCAATCAGCCAGATGCGCTTGGCACCAAAACGGTCAGCGAGGATCCCGCCGATCAACGCACCAAGGATGTAGCCGTAACCGAAGTAACCCAGGACATTGCCCCAGTCGGCCTTGTCGAAACCGTACTCCGGAAGAATGCTCGCCGAGGCGTAGGCAATCGCGCCGCGGTCGATGTAGTTGAGCAGTGCCATCAGCATGATCAGGAAAAAAATCTGGTAGCGGAAAGACGGAATCACTGGGTTATTCATAGGAATCTGACTCTTCAAGTGATGGCAGAAGTCAAAAAGTCGGCCGGACTCGGCGTATTTTTATTGTTTTACCCAAACGTTTGGGTTGGCGAAATGTAGAGCGAAGAAAAGTTTTAGTCAAACGTTTGGGTAAAGATTTAATTCCGGGGCGATGCCCCATGTTCGGGTAGAATTCGCGCGCTGAATAACAGACTGCTGGAAGCCTCTTGAACATGCCGAATCAATCCCGCCCCGCCACCCTGAAGTCCATGGCGACTGCACTCGGAGTGCACGTTTCCACGGTGTCACGGGTGCTCAATGGCGACCCCGCCGGGGTCGAGCGAGCGGCGTCGGCCGAAGTTGTGGCGCGGATTCGCGCATTGGCAAAAGAGCTGGATTATCGACCGAACACGCAGGCATCCAACCTGAAGTTGCGTAAAAGTCAGGAAATCTGCGTGCTCATGCCGCGCCTCACCGACCTGGTGATGGCGACTATCTACGACAGCATCGACAGCGCGGCCGAGCAGGCCGGCTACCTGACTTTCGTCTCCAATACCGACGACCAGCCGCAGCGCCAGATGGCGCGTGCCGAACATGCCTTGCGTCGCTCGGTGGCCGGGTTGATCGTGGGTGATTCACACGTTGGCGAAACCCAGCCCTTGCTCGATCTGCTGACTCGCAAGCACATCCCCTACGTGCTGGTCAGCCGCCAGATTGCCGGGCATCTGGCGGCATGCAGTGACGATGAGTTGGGTGGCTGGCTGGCGGCCGAGCACCTGTACCAGCTGGGTTGTCGCGATGTGGCAATTCTGGCGGGCGAACGGCATGCCTCCACCGGGGCCGACCGCACCCGCGGTTTTACCCGGTTTTACCGTGAACAAGGCATCACGCTGCGCCCGGAGTGGACCCTCAATGGCCCTTTTGACAGCCTCACCGGACACAAGCAAGGCGAGTACCTGTTGGGCCTGAACCCACGGCCGCAGGCGTTTTTCGCGGTCAACGACTTCCTCGCCATCGGCTTGATGGGAGCCGCACGCGACAAGGGCTTGATGCCCGGAAAAGACATTGCCGTGGTCGGCTTCAACGACACCCCGCTGGCCAACGAGCTGATGGTGCCGCTGACCAGCGTGCGCCTGCCGCTGGCAGAAATGGGTCAGCATGCCGTGCAACTGCTGCTCAAGCGCATCAAGGGCGAGGCCTGCGAGTCGATCACCCTGACCCCGCAGCTACAGGTGCGGGCGAGCTCCTCGCTGCTGCGCTGAGCTTAGCCAGGCGGGTGGGCGCTGAAGCGCACAAGCTCGGTCAATCACATTACCCGCGCCAAGGCCTAGGTACTGAACCTTCGCGGTGAAAAGGAACTGCAGTTGAACCAACATACATTGTCCATGCGCCTGGAGCGCGTGGCTGCACATATACCAGCAGATGCGCACCTGGCCGATATCGGCTCGGATCACGCCTATCTGCCGGTGGCGTTGATGCGGCGTGGCGTCATCGCGGCGGCGGTGGCTGGCGAGGTGGCATTGACGCCGTTCCTCTCAGCCAAGCGCACCGTACGCGACAACAGCCTGGAACAGCGCATCACCGTGCGTCAGGCCAGCGGCCTGGCAGCGATCGAACCGGGCGACGGGATTACCGCGATCAGCATCTGCGGCATGGGCGGCGAAACCATCCGCGACATCCTCGACAACGGCAAGGCCCACCTGAGCGGCCGGGAGCGCTTGATCCTGCAGCCCAACGGCGGCGAACAACCACTGCGCCAATGGCTGATGGAAAACGACTACTGCATCCTCTACGAGGAACTGCTGCGAGAAAATCGGTTCGACTACGAAATCATCGTCGCCGAGCGCACCGGGCCAGTGACATACACAGGCGAAGAACTGTACTTCGGCCCACTGCAAATGCAGGCCCGCAGCCCGGAGTTCCTGCACAAGTGGCAGCGCATGCTGCGCCAGAAGCAAAAAAACCTGAACAACATCGCCCGAGCGCAGCAGGCAGTACCCGAAGCAAAGGTGCAAGACATCGCCCAACAGGTACGCTGGATTACCGAACTGCTGGCTTGAGCGGGCCCTGCACCTCCCAGGGCTCAATCCAGGACGCCAACCACGACACCTTGTTCATTGACACTGGACGACTAATCCCCCGCACCATGAAACGTGACAGTCCGATTCGTAAAAATCGCCTGCAGACTGACCGGCTCATTCCCCATCTCTGTTTTTCGTCTGATCTCTTCCAGCCCCAGTTCAATACGATAATCACATAGATGCTCGAAAAGCCTGTCTTGTGAGACCGTGACGGCCTCGCCTCCACTTTTGGAGCACAAGATATGCAGCACCGCTGCAAGGGGCAGAGACAGTGCATCCTCTACATCCTGCTCAAAGTACGCTTCCAACTGTGCAGCCAGCACACCCAACCATTTATCACTCAAGTTGCAGGGCAACGTGGACTCAAGTCCTTTGCGAAGCACCTCGTCACGAAACGAAACCATCAACCCCTTGGCCATGGCATAACCCTCTGTAGTGAGGATGCCTATTTAACTACCGCCCAAAGACCATGGCTCTGGCTTTAATCGAGTGAAATTTCCTATTTTCAGGTGCATCACTTCCTACGCAGCACGTTGCAAGGAATGTGCTTTCTACTGCATCCATACCCGCGCCTGACCAAATCGCAGGCACAAAAAAGCCGGTTAATCCTGAGGATTAGACCGGCTGTTTTGGTGTTGCTATATGGTGGGTCGTGTGGGATTCGAACCTACGACCAATTGGTTAAAAGCCAACTGCTCTACCAACTGAGCTAACGACCCGCTTCGTTGTGGGACGTATAATACTGATTTCTAACGAGAATTCAACACCTTGTTAGAAATAAATTCGAAATAATTCAAAAATACCGGGTTGGGTCAGTAATTCCGGCGGCTGCAAAGCCTTCTGCACGCAGGCGGCAGCTATCGCACTTGCCACACGCACGACCCTGGGCGTCTGCCTGGTAGCAAGAAACGGTCAATGCGTAGTCCACACCCAGCTTCACACCGGCTTGTACGATTTGAGCCTTGCTCATGTTTTGCAGAGGCGCCTTGATACTAAAACCCTGCCCCTCTACCCCGGCCTTGGTCGCCAGGTTGGCCATGACCTCAAACGCTTCAACAAACTCCGGGCGGCAATCCGGGTAACCCGAGTAATCCACTGCGTTGACGCCAATAAAGATATCTCGCGCTTGCAGCACTTCAGCCCAACCCAGGGCCAGAGACAGGAACACAGTATTGCGCGCTGGCACGTAGGTGACCGGGATGCCCTCACTCGGGGCTTCTGGTACGTCTATCGAGCTGTCAGTCAGGGCTGAGCCGCCAATACCGTCCAGGTTCAGGCCAATCACTTTATGCTCAACCGCGCCCAAGTCCCGTGCAACACGTGCAGCTGCGTCCAGCTCAGCGCGGTGACGCTGGCCGTAATCAAAACTCATGGTGTAGCAGCTATAGCCTTCAGCACGGGCCATAGCCACCACGGTCGCTGAGTCGAGGCCGCCAGACAGCAAGATCACGGCTCTTTTTTCGGTGACAACAGTTTGTTCGGTCATTTCAGCGCCCCGGCTCGTCATTCCATAGATATTTGTGCAGTTGCATCTGCAAGCGTACTGGCAAGTTATCCGCCACGATCCAGTCCGCCAGATCGCGGGCTGGCAAATCATGGTGGCTCGGCGAAAACAGCACTTCGCCCGCCCGCCGCTCCAAACCATACTCGATCAACTTGGACACCGCCCAGTCGTAGTCTTCCCGAGAGCAGATCACAAACTTGACCTGATCATTGGGTGTCAGCAACGCGATGTTTTCGTAAAGGTTGCGATGGGACTCTTTTGAGCCCGGCGTTTTCAAGTCAAGAACACGACTGACACGCGGATCGACCGCCGAGATATCAAGAGCACCACTGGTCTCGATCGAGACTTCGTAGCCCGCATCGCAGAGCTGCTTTAGCAGAGGAATGGCATTGGGCTGGGCCAGTGGTTCGCCACCGGTCACGCACACGTAACGCGGGCGAAAGCCGGCAACTTGCTGGAGGATGTCGTCAAGGGGGCGCACAGTCCCGCCGCTGAAGGCGTAAGCGCTGTCACAGTAACCGCAGCGCAAAGGGCATCCGGTCAGGCGTACAAAAACGGTGGGCAGCCCAGCCGTTCGCGTTTCACCCTGCAACGAGTAAAAAACTTCGGTAATTCTCAATGTGTCTTGCATAGTCGCCACGGGCGTAACAGCTAAACAGGCTGTCCGCCTCCGTCAGGCACCCCAGAGAATCTGCTTACGCAGGATTCAAAAGAGCGTATTTCATAAAAGGGCGTGGATTCTAACGAAAAAACCCGCGACAGGCGCGGGTTTCTCGATCAAAGCCGGTTATTGCTTACATGCGCTGCAAATCGCGCTGAGCCAGCTGAGCAGCCGAAGTACCCGGATACTGAGCTACAACCTGCTGCAAGATGCCTTTGACCTTGTCGGTATGACCCAGGCGGCGCTCTACATCAGCAAGTTTGTACAGTGAATCAGGTACTTTCGCATGCTTGGGATACAGCTGACTGACCTTGGCAAATGCCTGGCCAGCGGCTTGCAGATCACCTTTGGCGAGATTCACTTCACCCAACCAGTATTGGGCATTGCCCGCATATTGGCTGTTTGGATATTTGCGCAGAAAGGCTGTAAATGCCTGGCTGGCCTTGTCGAAATCCTTGGCTTTGATCAGGTCGAAAGCAGCATCGTAATAGAGCTTTTCTTTCGCCGGATCACCAGGTTCCGAACTGGCAGCAACCTGAGGTGCAGGCGCTGCTGTATTACCGGCGGCATTACCACCAGCAGAGGAATTATCAGGAGCGGCAGCAGGAGCAATGCCAGAACCAATACGCCGATCAAGTTCCTGGTATCGCTCCAGGCTTTCTTGTTTCATGCGAGATATATCATTTTGCAGAACTTCGATCACACCCTGTTGGCGTGCAATCTGTTCCTGCATTTGTTGCAGCTGGTTGAACAGCTCGCCCTGTGCCGAGACAGGGGCCGAAACCCCTCCCCCGGCATAGGCGCCGCTCGCACCATAACCCGGTGATGGATAACTCCCCCCGCTATTGTTATAGCCAGAGTTGTCATCGACCACAGGAACCGCAGCCCATGCCGCTAGCGGCATGAGGCTGAGAGTCAGAATAGTTACAGCACGGCGGCACGTTCGCATGACGAATTACTTACGCAGTTCGACGCGACGGTTTTGAGCCCACGACTGTTCGTCGTTGCCAGTAGCGATTGGACGCTCTTTACCGTAGGACACCAGCTCCAGCTGTGCTGGAGAAACACCTTGCAGTACCAGGTAGCGTTGAACGGCTTTCGCACGACGCTCGCCCAGTGCCATGTTGTACTCACGAGTACCACGGGCGTCAGTGTTACCTTCCAGAACAACGCGAGCGCCGTTAGCTTTCAGGTCTTTAGCGTGAACGTCCAGAGCGCGCATTGCTTCTGGTTTCAGGTCCGAAGAATCGTATTCGAAGTAGAAAACAGTGATAGCGCGCAGAGCAGCTTCTTCGCTCAGGGAGCCATCAACAGCGCCAGTGTTTGCGCCGTAACCAGCGTTTGGATCAACAGCAGCGCCTTCACCGGCATTGTCGCCGCCTTTGGACGAGCAACCTACAGCTACAGCCATGGCCAGTGCCAGCGCAGCGAATTTACCAAACTTCAGCATTTCCATCGTAAAACTCCTAATGAACCCCAAGTGTTATGTGCAACGTACAGCTATCACCACGTCAGTTCAGGTAAGGGGACCAGGAAGGTTCTCTGACTTCGCCTTGAGCGGTAGGAAGAGGGAGCCTTACGCGTCCATTAATAGACACGAGCATCAAGACTCCCCGGCCCTGCTGGCGGGTGGCGTAGATTACCATGGTGCCGTTGGGTGCGACAGTAGCAGACTCATCAAGGTTGGTATCTGTGAGGATTTTCACGGTTCCACGCTGTATATCTTGCGCCGCAACACGGAAATTGGTGAAACCGTCCTGACGATGGATCATTACCAGGGTCTTTTCGTCAGCCGAAAGCTTCGGACTGGCGTTGTAGTTCCCGATAAATGTCACGCGCTCTGCGTTACCGCTACCAACTGCGGTCTTGTAAATCTGCGGTTTGCCGCCACGGTCAGAGGTGAAGTAGATGGTTGAACCATCCTTGCCCCAGAACGGTTCGGTATCAATTGCCGGGTTATTGGTGACGCGAGTCAACCCACGAGAAGCCAGATCCATTACATAGATCTCGGCATTGCCGTCTTTGGACAATACGAACGCCAGCTTGGAGCCATCCGGCGACCATGCTGGAGCGCCGTTCAGGCCTTCAAAATTGGTGATCTGCTCACGACGACCGGTATCAATGTTCTGCATAAAGATACGTGGGCGTTTCTGCTCGAACGACACATAAGCGATGCGCTTGCCATCTGGTGCAAAACGCGGCGACAGGATCGGCTCACGCGACTGCAGCAGGGTAACGGCGCGAGCACCATCGTAATCCGAGCGCTGCAAGGTGTAACGGGTATTGGTTGCACTGGCACGCTCAGCCGTTACATAAAGCAGACGGGTTGAGAATGCACCTTTAATACCGGTCAGTTTTTCAAACGACTGATCGGAGATGTAGTGCGCCATATCCCGCAACTGCTCAGCAGTACCCGACACGCTGCCGGTCAACACTGGCTGCTCGGTTGCAACGTTGAACAGGGCATATTGCACCTGCAGGCGACCACCTGCGGGCACGATATTACCAACCATCACGTACTGGGCACCCAAGGCTTTCCAGTCACGGAAAATGACTTCGCTGGCCTGAGTCGGCAAGCCAATCATGTTCTGCTTTGGAATCGGCGCGTAGTAACCCGAGTTACGCAGGTCATTACCAATGATTTCAGCCATGTCATCCGGCAGCACAGTGCCGCCCTGCCAGCCGAAAGGTACTACTGCAATGGGTGTCGCCCGGTCGCTGCCACTGGTGACCAGAATGTTCTTTTCATCTGCTACAGCCATCCCTGCCAGGCAGCAGACGACGACCAGCAGTCCTCGAAAAAGTTTAATCACAAGGCTAGATCCTCAGGTGTGAATGTCATCTTGAATGATCGATAAGGATTAAAATCGCTGGGCTTCATACCCTGCATTTCCGTTAAACGGCCAATATTTTTGACCGCTGCCACAGCCGAGCTATCGAACGGTCCATCACCACTGGACTTGGCAACCGTCACAGACGTTACCGTGCCATCTGGCAACATGCCAATTTGCAGCACCACTGTCATATTTTTGCGCGCCGACGGCGGACGAGCCCACCCTTCTGCTGCACGAGCACGAATCAGGTCATCAAAACTACCGGCGACCTCATCACCTTGCTCATCCGCCAAGGCTTGCTGGCGTTGCGGCGTATCGGAAAGCAAATCAGCCAAGGCTTGCGCCTTTTTCTCTTCGGTCGATTTACGTGCTGCTTCTACAGCCTTTTTCTTGGCTGCATCGGCCGCGGCCTTTTTCTTCGCATCTTCGGCAGTTTTCTTCTTTGCCTCGTCTGCTACGGCCTTCTTCTTGGCGTCTTCAGCTGCTTTTTTCTTCGCATCTTCAGCCGCTTTTTTCTTGGCGTCTTCTGCGGCCTTTTTCTTGGCCTCTTCTTCCGCAGCCTTCTTGGCCTCTTCCTCGGATTTTTTCTTGGCTATGTCTGCCAGTTTTTTCTCTTCGGCTTTTTTAGCGTCTGTAGCCTTTTTGGCATCCTCGGCTTTCTTGGCGTCATCAGACTTCTTCGCCTCGTCTGCCTTTTTGGCCTCGCTCGCCTTGGCTTCGTCAGCCTTCTTGGCTTCTGCAGCCTTTTCGGCAGCCTCTTCCTTCTTTTGTTCCGCGGCTTTTACAGCTTCCTGCTCAACCTTCTTTTGTTCCATCTGCTCGACTTCGGTCTGACGAGCGGCGGATTTCTTCGCCTCACCCGCAATCTTTTGATTGGTTTGGGTGGTTGCCTGACTTTTTGACTTCAGCTGATACAAGGTCGCCTGAACAATCGGCTTAGAAGGCGGCAGGTCCGGAGTCATGGCAAAGCTGGCGAACAGCATGCCAAAAATCAAAACGTGCAGCCCTACCGCCCAAACTGTAGGCCAAAAAAAGTTTTCAGAGGCGGACGGCTCCCGCTGTTCGCGCATCAGGGAGCCTCGGTTATCAAGCCAACGTTACCGACCCCGGCCTTCTGTAGGCCACCCATAGCACCCATTACCGCACCGTAATCCACGGTTTTGTCACCGCGAATAAAGACCTGGGTGTGTTTGCCGCCCTCATTGCCTGCGCGAATGATTTTAGTCACCGCGTCAGTCATCTGAGGCAAGGTCATTGCCTTGTCCATCTGCTTGTCGGTATCAACTTCACTGCCAAGGTTCCAGAAGTAGGTCTTGTCAGCCTTGATCGAAATAGTCAGAACCTGAGTGTTGTTGTCTTGCGGCAAGGCCTCGCTGGAGACCTTGGGCAAATCAACCTTCACACCCTGGTTGAGCATCGGAGCGGTCACCATGAAGATGACCAGCAGCACCAACATCACATCGATGTAGGGCACTACGTTCATCTCGGCAACCGGCTTGCGCTTTTTGCGAGCTCGAGCGATTAAAGCCATTGGAAATTACCTGCTTATTCTTCGCTGGTGTGCACTTTGCGGTGCAGGATCGCCTGGAATTCATCGGCGAAGGTGTAGTAGCGGCTGATCAAGGTTTCGCTACGCGCAGCAAAACGGTTGTAGGCAATTACCGCAGGGATAGCAGCAAACAAGCCAATGGCCGTTGCAACCAACGCCTCGGCAATACCTGGCGCCACTGTCGCAAGCGTTGCCTGCTGAGCAGTTGCCAAGCCACGGAAGGAGTTCATGATGCCCCATACCGTACCAAACAGACCGATATACGGGCTCACAGAACCCACAGTGGCAAGGAACGGCAAGCTTTGTTCAAGCTTTTCTTCTTCACGGGAGATGGCTACGCGCATGGCACGTGCAACACCTTCCATTACCGCTTCAGGATCGACGCCCGGCTGCTGACGCAGACGCGAGAACTCTTTGAAACCGGCACGGAAGATTTGTTCAACGCCGGAGTCCGGGTCCGGATTGCTACCCGCCTGACGATACAGCTTCGACAGGTCGATACCCGACCAGAAACGCTCTTCAAAGCTTTCCAGGGCACGTCGACCGGCGCGCAGCATGGTGCTGCGCTGAAAAATCATGACCCACGAGGTAACCGATGCGGCCAGTAGGATCAACATTACCAACTGCACAACAATGCTGGCATTGCTGACCAAGCTCCACATGGAGGAATGGTCGACGACGTTAGCTTCCACGCTTTATCTCCTGCTCTAAATGTTTACCCGCGCCGCTCACGTCGGCAAAGGCCGTACGTAAAGCTTCGGGAATGGCTCGGGGTTTGAAACTATCGGCGCGCACACAGGCCACCAAAAAATGCCCTTCACAGAGCAGCGTTGCATCTGCAGCCCGCCAAACCTGCTGCTTGAAACGCAGACTGGCACGGTTCAGTTCTATTACTTGCGCACTTACCAACAGTTCATCGTCCAGTCGCGCCGGTGCGTGGTAACGCGCCTCGCTGGAATGCACGACAAATAACAGGTTCTCACCCACCAGCTCGGATTGGGCAAAGCCCATCTCCCGTAGCCTTTCGGTTCGAGCCCGCTCCATAAACTTTAGATAATTTACGTAATACACGACGCCACCCGCATCGGTGTCCTCGTAATAAACGCGACAGCGATGTACGAACGGCTCAAGCCTGTTTTGCGCGCGCATACTCTAGTGCTTACTCCTCAGGTTGCCAATCCGCCAAGCCACTGTTTTTTTGCGCTTCTTGGGCTTTATGACCCAAGATTTTCAGCGCCAGTCCTTGAGACAGCAAAAACCTTAAAAAAATCGGCCGCAAACGGCTTATTAATCGTCCAGGGCATTCAGAAATTCGTCTACTACAGGCATCTCACCCAAACGCGACGGAATGTTCAAACCGAAGTGTAGATACGCATGGCGAGTCACAACACGACCACGCGGGGTGCGCATGATGTAACCCTGCTGGATCAGATAGGGCTCCAGTACATCTTCGATTGTATGACGCTCTTCACTGATTGCCGCGGCCAAGCTGTCTACACCCACCGGCCCACCATCGAACTTCTCGATCATAGTCAACAGCAAGCGCCGGTCTTGATGATCAAAACCATGTTCATCGACATCCAGCAGATTCAACGCCAGGTCAGCCACCGGCTTGGTGATATGACCCTGGGCCCGCACTTCGGCAAAATCCCGTACGCGGCGCAACAGACGGTTGGCTATGCGCGGTGTGCCGCGAGCCCGACGGGCAATCTCGTAAGCACCCTCAGGATCAAGCGGCAAGCCGAAGATACCGGCCGAGCGGCTGACAATCGTCGCCAGATCGTCGGTGCTGTAGAACTCCAGGCGTTGCACAATCCCGAAACGATCGCGCAGCGGGTTGGTCAGCATCCCGGCACGGGTCGTCGCCCCCACCAGAGTGAATGGCGGCAAGTCGAGCTTGATGGAGCGCGCAGCTGGCCCTTCACCAATCATGATGTCGAGCTGAAAATCCTCCATTGCCGGGTACAACACTTCTTCGACAATGGGCGACAAACGATGGATTTCATCAATAAACAGCACATCGTGCGGCTCAAGATTGGTCAGCAAGGCGGCCAGATCCCCCGGACGCTCCAATACGGGGCCCGAGGTGCTTTTGATCGACACCCCCATTTCCTGGGCAATGATATGGGCCAGCGTGGTTTTACCAAGCCCGGGCGGACCAAAAATCAGCGTGTGATCCAACGACTCCGAGCGCCCGCGTGCGGCCTGGATAAACAGCTCCATCTGCTCACGCACGGTTGGCTGGCCTATATAGTCAGCCAGACTCAAAGGGCGAATCGCTCGATCCTGAACTTCTTCTCGATCTCGCCCGCTTGAGGCGGTTATCAGACGATCAGCTTCAATCACTTAAATCATTCCCTTCAGGGCGCGGCGAATCATATCTTCACTGCTCAACGTTTTATCCTTGATAGCGGAAACCGCCTTGCTCGCCTCTTGAGGCTTATAACCCAAGGAGATCAAGGCACTGACTGCATCACTTTCTGCGCTGGCCACTTGCACCGGCGCATCAGGCTGATTAGGCACCAGGGCGAACATGCTTGGTACTTGCTCCCACGCCTTGAAGCGATCTTTCAACTCAACCAGCAAGCGCTCGGCGGTCTTTTTGCCCACCCCCGGCACCTTGGTCAAGGCCGAGGTGTCCTGCGCCTGCACACAGCGAACAAGTTCATCAACCTCCAGGCTGGACATCAATGCCAGGGCCAGCTTGGGACCAACGCCATTGAGCCGGATCAGCTCACGGAAGAAGTCGCGCTCGCGCTTGCCAATGAAACCATAGAGCAACTGCGCGTCCTCGCGAACCACCAAGTG
Organism: Pseudomonas fragi; assembly: GCF_025426255.1. GTDB lineage: Bacteria > Pseudomonadota > Gammaproteobacteria > Pseudomonadales > Pseudomonadaceae > Aquipseudomonas > Aquipseudomonas kulmbachensis. The sequence goes on from NZ_CP104861.1 coordinate 3,819,533, forward strand.
GGTATGCAAGGTCAGCGGCTCGCCGATAGACGGCAACCGATAAAGCGTAGTCATCGGCACTTCCAGCTCATAGCCCAGGCCGTTTACATCAAGAATCAGGTGCGGCGGCTGTTTTTCAGCCAGAGTGCCGCGCAAGCGTCCAATCACGTTTCAGATCCTTTTCTCTGGCCAGATCAATGGCTGACAAGTAGAACGACAGAACCGCATCATTACAGATGAAGCCCTGCCAGCAAGCTTAATTACAGATAAAAAGCGCGTCTCAGAGCCGCAAACGCCCGCCACGACTACGCGCAGCACCCAAACCATGCGGCAACAGGCTGGAGCGCGTGTGCGCATGGCACAAGGCAATCGCCAAGGCATCCGACGCATCGATTTGCGGCTTGGAGGTCAGCTTGAGCAGGTGCATGACCATCATCATCACTTGCTCCTTGTTGGCACCACCAGTGCCTGCCACGGCCTGCTTGACCTGAGTTGCCGAATATTCGGCGATCTCCAGGTTTTCTTCGGCCCCGGCCACAATCGCTGCACCTCTGGCCTGCCCGAGCTTGAGCGCCGAGTCGGCATTGCGCGCCATAAAGACTTTTTCGATGCCCATGGTGACAGGACCGTACGTCTGAATAACCTCACGCACCCCGCGATAAACAATCTGCAACCGCTCATGCAGTTCGCCGCTACCCGTGCGAATACACCCAGATGCTACATACACACAGCCACGCCCAGTGTCCCGCACTACGCCATAACCGGTGATTCGCGAACCAGGATCGATACCAAGAATAAGAGTCATAACGCCTACAGCTTATGAAGTGACGCCCACCGGCATTTACCCGGACAGCTTAAAGGCAGAAGCCGGAGGTGCACAGCGCCGCGATCATCGCGACGGAGCACCTCCGGCCTCTTGATTGACGCAACCTGTATGTCAGGCTAGCTGCTCCAGGACGGCGTCAGGGATTTCAGCGTTGGAATATACGTTCTGTACGTCATCCAGGTCTTCAAGCATATCGATCAGCTTGAGCACCTTTTCCGCACCTTCCAGATCCAGTTCGGCGCTGGTGGTTGGCAGCATGACGATTTCGGCATCAGCCGGAGCAAACCCTGCTGCCTCCAGTGCATTGCGAACCGCATAAAAGCTGGAGAACGAAGTAAACACGTCAATGGAGCCGTCTTCATTGGTCACCACATCGTCGGCGTCAGCCTCCATTGCAGCTTCGATCAAGGCATCTTCATCAACGCCGGCAGCATAGGATATCTGACCCTTGCGCTCGAACAGATACGCCACAGAACCGTCAGTCCCCAGGTTACCGCCGCACTTGCTGAACGCATGACGTACAGCCGCTGCGGTGCGGTTGCGATTATCGGTCATGCACTCAACCATCACAGCAACACCGCCAGGGCCGTAACCTTCGTAGCTCAACTCGACCATATCGTCGGTATCAGCCGCGCCAGCACCCCGGGCGACCGCACGATCGATGATGTCACGGCTCATGTTCGCACCAAGGGCCTTGTCCAGCGCCAGACGCAGACGCGGGTTAGAACCCGGCTCAGCACCGCCTTGACGGGCAGCAACGGTCAGCTCACGTATCCACTTGGTGAAAATCTTGCCTTTTTTGGCATCCTGACGCTCTTTGCGGTGCTTGATGTTCGCCCACTTAGAATGACCTGCCATAACGTACTCCGAATCCCTTTATAAAACCTTGCCCGGCCTCGCCTGTGACGTGACCCGACAATAAAAATTCTTGCCCCAAATGACAAAGGCGCATCCGGAGATGCGCCTTTGAGGGACCGCTTTACTCAGCCTTAGGCTGTTCGCGCAAACGAATGTGCAACTCGCTCAGCGCTTTGTTATCAACCACACCCGGGGCCTGAGTCATGACGCAGGCAGCACTCTGGGTTTTCGGGAAGGCAATCACTTCACGAATCGACTGGGCACCGGTCATCAGCATCACCAGACGGTCTAGACCGAACGCCAAACCACCGTGGGGTGGTGCGCCGTATTTCAGTGCGTCCAGCAGGAAGCCAAATTTCTCTTCCTGTTCAGCTTCATTGATACCCAACAGGCGGAAGACCGCTTGTTGCATTTCCTTGCGGTGGATACGGATCGAACCGCCACCCAACTCAGTACCGTTGAGCACCATGTCGTAGGCACGGGACAGCGCGGTAGCCGGGTTGGCCTCGAGCTCCTGCGGCGAACACTTGGGTGCCGTGAACGGGTGATGCAAGGCGCTGAAGCTGCCGTCTGCGTTCTCTTCGAACATAGGGAAGTCAACAACCCACATCGGTGCCCACTCGCACGTCAGCAGGTTCAGATCGTTACCAACCTTGATACGCAGAGCGCCCAAGGCTTCGCTAACGATCTTGGCCTTGTCGGCACCAAAGAACACGATGTCGCCATCAACCGCACCAACGCGATCCAGGATCACATTGAGGTTGGCTTCAGGGATGTTCTTGACGATCGGCGATTGCAGACCCTCAACACCTTTGGCGCGTTCGTTGACCTTGATGTACGCCAGGCCGCGGGCACCGTAGATGCCGACAAACTTGGTGTAATCGTCGATCTGCTTGCGCGGCATGCTCGCGCCGCCGGGAACGCGCAGGGCAGCGATACGGCACTTAGGATCGTTGGCCGGACCGCTGAACACCTTGAATTCCACATCCTTGAGCTGATCGGCAACATCAACCAGTTCCAGCGGGTTACGCAGGTCAGGCTTGTCGGAACCGAAACGGCGCATGGCCTCTTCCCAGGTCATGTGCGGGAACTCACCGAATTCCAGACCCAGCACTTCCTTGAACAGGTTGCGGATCATCTCTTCAGTCAGGCCCATGATCTCGGCTTCGTTCATGAAGCTGGTTTCGATGTCGATCTGAGTGAACTCAGGCTGACGGTCGGCACGCAGGTCTTCGTCACGGAAGCACTTGGCGATCTGGTAGTAACGGTCAAAACCGGCAACCATCAACAACTGCTTGAACAGCTGTGGCGATTGCGGCAAGGCAAAGAAAGAACCGGCATGGGTACGGCTTGGCACCAGATAGTCCCGCGCGCCTTCTGGCGTGGCACGGGTCAGGATTGGTGTTTCAACGTCCAGGAAACCGTTTTCGTCCAGGAAACGACGAATGCTGGTGGTCATGCGCGAACGCAGACGCAGCTTCTCGAGCATTTCTGGACGACGCAGGTCGATAAAGCGATAGCGCAGACGGGTTTCTTCACCAACGTCGGAGAACTCGTTGAGCGGGAACGGCGGGGTTTCCGCTTCGTTCAGCACTTCAAGCTCGTAACCCAGCACTTCGATCATGCCCGACGCCATGTTGGCGTTGCCAGCACCGGCCGGACGCAGGCGCACCTTACCGGTGACCTTGACTACATACTCACTGCGCACACGGTCGGCAGCAGCGAAAGTCTCGGCGCGATCCGGGTCAAACACCACCTGGGCCAGACCATCACGATCACGGATATCGAGGAAAATCACCCCACCGTGGTCACGGCGACGGTGGACCCATCCGCAAAGGGTAATTTCCTGGCCTTCCAGGCTTTCGTTCAGTTGGCCGCAATAATGGCTGCGCATCATGGTAGTGGTTTCACTTCTCGTAATTCGAAATTCGGTGGAGGTCTTGCGCACCGTCGGTGCTGGTAACCATGCAAGAGCCCGCTTGTGTTCTGACTGCTTTCGCTCGACCTCAGTCGGATTTATCGCCGCCGGCCAGATTCTTTTTCGAGCCTGTCTTGAAGTCTGTTTCATACCAGCCTGTGCCACTAAGGCGAAAGCCTGGCATGGACAGCATTTTCTTCAGCTCAGGGGCCTGACAGGCTGGACAATCAACCAGCGGTGAGGCACTGATCTTTTGAATGGCTTCCAGCTGATGACCACAGGAAGCACATTGATAATCGTACATGGGCATTGGCGTGTCTCGACAATCCGTTAGCGGCGACCCTTAAAGAGGGCCACGCAGCAAAGCGCGAGATTATATCTGGTAAATCGAGCCATTGCAGCCGCATGAACAGCCAGAAACCCCTAAATGCATCATAAATATTGAACGATTACAAGCCGTCGAGCACCCTCCCCCAGCTGAACGCGTGGCTTCACCCGGTAACCACCTGCCTGGATGCTACCTCCCGAGAATCACTGCCCATTTTCAACAGATGCATCACGCAGACAACCCGAATGAGCCCGCTGAAGTTTTTTACCCCCCCATGACGCAAGTGCACTTCTCGATCGATGTAAAACAGCAACGTGTTTATTGAACAGCTATTTATACGCGAAATATCAGACAGCACTTCCCAGTACACCTCTTCAAGCCGTAAACAGGTGGCAAAACCATTTAACCTGACCGACCGGGAAAGTGGCCGGGCCAAGGTCATGCCAAAATCAAGAATTACAGGATCAACTTTAACTTTATGCAGCAGCCTGCTCCCTGAGTTTTCGTGTCGAATCAATCGATCCATAGCTAAAGCACTCCATCGCACATTACTGGAATTAATTAATATTGTTTGTAGAACACCACCCCATAAAACAATATGTAAGAATTCTTATCCAGCGGACCAGACCCTCATGCCTGTAGGAGCGCTCTCGCTGCGAGAGGTGAAAACAGGCGCAACCGAGAGCTGTGCCAGCGCTAGGGAAAATAGGTAGACGAGAGTGAGCGAGAGCCACCAAAAAATCAGAAAACGTATCGCACATAAAGCTATAAAACACCCAACACTTCACACGACAGCCTTACGACGCAACTATCAAAAAAAACATGAACAATAACAATTAAACACAATTAAATACCGCACACGCTTTACCCCGTTAATTTCACCCCCAAGCAAGTTATCCACCATCAGCATAACGAAATACTTTCTCCTTTTAATAATCGCTAAAAGTACACACCTCAGACGGCATGCATGTAGCCATACTCATACCGCGCATATCTTCAAGCCGAAAAAAAAACACATAAATTCACATTCTGCGCCCCTCGGCACAACGACGCCGATAACTGCTGGCTTATCAAGCCTACGAGCGACACTGCACCCGCTCCGAATAGAAAGTAGACTACATGTGTCTAGGACAAGGCTTTCGCAACAAACAGATATGACCTAGACCTCAGCGAGCCGTGTCACTCACAGATGTTTCAATACGCTTAATTTGAGTAGGCCCCAGCTTTGCTGTTAAATAGGCAGCGTGTCGCCCTCTTTTAGCCTCTGGCGAGGGTGCACAGGCTGATGATCACACGTGTCCAGCGCCTCCATTTTTTTCTGAAGCGAACCGTGCTCAGCCAGTTCTTCCTTGCGATCCATCTTAATGTGAGTCAATTGAAATGTTGAAAATCGTCCACCTGCTAACGGGTGCAGCGGCTTTGCTGCTGTCCTTTATTCCCAGCCTGCAATCCGAAGCTATACCTTACCTCCAACATCCTGATGCTCTTTACTTGGCTTTTTTTGGCCTGCTGAACCTGACTCTGGCTCCAGTAATTCCTTTTTGGAATAAAGGCCCGCGTCACCAACTGCAAAATCTGGTCAGCGCCCTGTTGGTGCTTTCCGTTGTCCTGCAAACACTGACCTTGTTCGGCCTCCTGCTGCCGATTGGCGACCAGCCTGCAGTACTGCTCGGCCTTACTCCTGCAGTAATTGCCGTAGCGCTTCACCTGGCTGTCAGCTTCTACAAATCATCACCGTCCTCGTCCTCGCAAAGCTATGACATGACCAACCGCGATACAGGGACTGTAAAATGGTTCAACACCTCAAAGGGTTTCGGCTTTATTTCCCGAGATTCCGGCGATGATATTTTTGTTCACTTTCGCGCCATTCGTGGCGAAGGCCACCGCGTACTGGTGGAAGGGCAACGCGTCGAGTTCTCGGTCATGAACCGCGACAAAGGCCTGCAAGCTGAAGATGTGATCGCAGCACTGCCGCGCCGCTGATTCAAACCTGAAAAAAAACCGCGACCAGCCCTGCTGGATCGCGGTTTTTTTTGCCTGTACAAAAGGCTTAATAGTGCGGAGGCGGAGCTTCCTCTTCAAACGACTCAAACTGCCCGCCCATTTCTTCCTGGCGCTTGAGCAAGGCAGCCATCTGCATTTGCAAGCGATCTACCGCGTTTTGCTGCGCTACCAGCACATCGTTCAATGCCTGGATAGTGTCATCCTGAAAAGCCAAGCGGCTCTCAAGGTCCATTACTCGCGCTTCAAGCGTCACAATCAACCCTCCGAAAAAGTGAACCCAACGTCAAAAGCCGACGCCAGCCGATCTCGGACCGCGCCCACATCAGCCTGCGTATAAGGCTTGGCAGGATGCTTGCCCCACACCGGCCCAGGCCAGGCCACATCAGCCTGATAACGAACAATCACATGCATGTGCAACTGGCTGACAACATTCCCCAGCGTCGCGACATTCATTTTGTCCGCCCCGAACACCTCTTTAAGCACTCGCGCCAAAGCGGTGGTCTCAGCCCACATCACTCGCTGGTCATCGTCACCCAATTGAAACAATTCGGTTATACCCTCGCGACGCGGCACCAAAATGAACCAGGGGTAATTCGAATCATTGGAAAGCAGCAAGCGGCACAAGGGGAAATCCCCTATCAGCCAAGTATCCTCTTGAAGGCGTGTATCCAAAGCGAACACTGGGAGCTCTCCTGTTTAACCGTTTATTTCAGCTGGATTGGCCGTGCGATGAGACTCACCGACAACCAAGCGACAAAGGTTAAGGATACCCTTGATTACTCCGCGCATCACGCCAACAAGCACCTGCACGCCCCTGAAATGCCGCAATGCACGCTCATTCAACAGCGCTCAAACATTTGTGCACCAAAACTGCACAATGCGAATGCTTTTAGTGCGCTAAAACGTCACCTACCACCCCAACAGGTGGTAACCGGTAACGCTTTGAGCTTAGCGGTTGAGCAAGGCGCTCTCCTTGCAACGAAAAACAATACCTCAATGACTGTCTTATCGCCGTTTGACCCAAGCAGCATCAGGCCTCACAGCCTGATCCGAGAGAAAAATATTTATTTTTTACCCCTCAGGCCAATTTGAGCATGCTTGTTGCATGGAGCTTGGCATAGTCACCAGGCTTCAGCCGGAGCGCAGCAGCCTGACGATAAATAACAAAAGTTGCACCGTAGGAATTAGGAGTTTTTATTGTAGGCCTCATGTATTTACACATGTGCCAACGCTGAAAACAGCAGTACAAACATGCTGAAAAACGGCTCAACGCTACGCGCTTGCGACATGTAGAGTGCAATTTGCGACATAGCTGTAACGATGCTGAAAGCTTTTGAGAGCAAGTATCGCCAACATTGCCGGCGTGATATAAGTTTGCGCCGACACAAAAAGAAAGAGCCGCCCAGATAATAAATTCAGGTGGGACGGCAGTACTCTTCCTAAAAACCAAAGGAGCAAATCACGATGCGCGTGATGAAGTGGAGCATAATCGCCCTGGCTGTTTCAGCCGGTACTACCCAGTTCGCAATGGCCTCGTCCCAGGACGATGCTAAAGGTTTCGTTGAAGACAGCTCGCTGACTTCCAAAACTCGCATGCTGTACATGAACCGTGACTTCCGTAACGGCGCTGGCAACATTGCCAAGCCAGGTGGCGGCTTTAAAAGTGGCTATCGCGAAGACTGGGGCCTGAGCGAACTGCTGAACTACCAATCGGGCTTCACTCAAGGCACCATCGGTGTCGGCGTTGATGCTTTCGCCATGGGTACAGCACGTCTGGACGGCGGCGCCGGTCGTCAAGGCAACGGTCTGTTCGCAACCAAAAGCGACGGTTCTCCGGAAGATACCCAATCGAAAATCGGCGGCGCTGTTAAATTCCGCCTCTCCGACACAGTGCTGAAATACGGTAACCAATTCGTAGCCAGCCCGGTTTTCTCCACCGACGATAGCCGTCTGCTGCCAGAGGTTGCCACCGGCACCTTGCTCACCAGCAAGGAAATCAAAGGCCTGGAACTGACCGCAGGTCGCTTCACCGCATTGAGTTCGCAGACCGGTATGGCGCGTGACAGCATCAACGGTCCTGGCCAGAAAGGCCTGACAGCTGCCAACATTGCTGGCGCGACCTATCAGTTCACTGACAATTTTGTCGGCGGCGTAGCTGCTTCCGATGTTGATGACTACTTCAAGAAGCAGTACATCAACCTGAACTACACCCTGCCTATCGCAGATACTCAAGCCCTGAACTTCGACTTCAACGGCTACAGAACTGCTAGCCAAGGTCAGGAACGAGCTGGCGACGTTGACAACAAAATCTGGAGCTTGGCAGCAGCCTATAGCCTCGGCGCTCACAAGTTCACCATCGCTCACCAGCGCTCCACCGGTGACAGCGCTTATTACTACGGCGTAGACGGCGGCGGCACCATTTTCCTTGCCAACTCCGTACAGTACTCCGACTTTAACCAACGTGACGAACGTTCCTGGCAGGGTCGCTACGACCTGAACATGGCCAGCTACGGCGTTCCTGGCCTGAGCTTCATGGCTCGCTACGTTAAAGGCGATAACATCTCCACGACTGATGGCGAAGGCAAAGAACACGAGTTCGACTTCGAAACCAAGTACGTACTGCAGGAAGGCCCGGCCAAAGACCTGTCTTTCCGTCTGCGTAGCGCTATCTACCGCACCACCAGCAACAACGGCAACGATGTAAACGATCTTCGCCTGATTGCTGAGTACCCACTGAACATCTTGTAATCATGGCCTTCGGGCAGTCATTACAAGCACTTGTTTAGCGAAAGCCACGCTCCTGTCTAAGGGCGTGGCTTTTTATTTGCGGATATAAAAGCCGATATATAGCAAGCTAACTAACAACATTAAACGCAAGTAGTTATCACTTAACGACGTTGGTCCAACTTTGCACCTGCAGCTGTCCACCTCAAGGTACAAAAACAATTAAAGGGGCATTCGCCCCTTTAATGTTTGTTCACACCCACCCTTTTTAACGGGTACAGGCACGACCTTATTGCGCTGCCACTTCCTGGACCACACGAATTACACGGTGCGGAAACGGAATATCAACACCTTCTGCCTTCAAACGATCACGCGAATGCTCGTTGAACATAAACAGAACATCCCAGTAATCCGGGGTGTTAACCCAAACACGCAGCGACATGGTAATCGCGCTTTCGCCCAAGGTCGTGACCACAACCACTGGAGCCGGCTCTTTCAGTACCCGAGAATCATCAGCCAGCCTCAGCAATACTTCACGCACCTTCTGCAGATCAGCTTCGTAATCCACACCAACATCAAACACTACCTTGCGCGTCGGCTGACGGTTGTAGTTGGTGATGATGCCGTTAGACAGATTGCCATTTGGCACGATGACGGTTTTATTGTCGCCAGTGCGCAGCACGGTGTGAAAAATCTGAATGCTATCGACGGTTCCGCTTACGCTTTGCGCTTCGATCCAGTCACCGATCTTGAACGGACGGAACAACAGAATCAGTACCCCGCCAGCAAAGTTGGCCAAGCTGCCCTGCAACGCCAGACCAATGGCCAGACCTGCCGCACCAATCGCCGCAACGAATGACGTGGTCTGGATCCCGATCATTGATGCGACACTGACAACCAGCAAGATCTTGAGAATGATATTGGCCAGGCTGCTGATAAAACCTTGCAGAGCCAAATCAGCCTTTCTCAACGCCAGCAATTGCCCGATCTTGGTCGTCAGGCGGTTGATCAACCACCAGCCCACCGCTAGCGTAACCAGTGCCAGCAACACACGGCTGCCGTATTCCATGATCATCGGGATCCAGGCCTGTGAGGCCTTGACCAATTGATCAACTTCAGCGTTCAAATCCATTTACATCTCCTCGCGCCCATACCCGGCAACGTTATTTATTCAACAAAACGATAGAGCAGCCTCGGCTGCTCTATCGTTTCTGCAGCGCTCAGGAAAGTCGGACGTCAATGATCGCCAGAGGTTCCTCCAGCCCCGCCATCAGTCGCGGAAGTTATTAAACTGCAAAGGCATGTCGAAGGTTTTGGCACGCAACGCAGCAATCGCGTCTTGCAGGTCATCACGCTTCTTGCCGGTGATGCGCACTTGCTCGCCCTGAATGGCAGCCTGAACCTTGAGCTTGGCGTCCTTGACGTGAGCAACGATCTTCTTCGCCAGCTCTTTATCAATACCTTCCTTGAGCACGGCTTCCTGCTTCATCAACTTGCCTGAAGCATAAGCATCCTTGACCTCAAGGCACTGAACGTCGATCTTGCGCTTGACCAGGGCCAGCTTAAGGATCTCGATCATTGCTTCGAGCTGAAAGTCAGCCTCAGCCGTCAAGTTAACCGTCAGGTCCTTCTCCTTGAACTCGAAAGTGCCCTTGCCCTTGAGGTCATAACGGCGGTCCAGTTCCTTGACGGCGTTTTCGACGGCGTTGGTGACTTCGTGCTTGTCCAGTTCGGATACCACGTCGAACGACGGCATGTAATTTTCTCCAATAATAAAGGGCGCGCTCAACACAGATGGAGCACGCCTGACCTGACAGTTAAAATGCGCGGGCATTATAGCGGTTCTTCGACTTCATTCACTTGCGAGCTCACATGCCAAATTCGGCCCTGTCTCAACCACGACCCAACGTACCCGTCAGGGCATCTGCCACCTGGCACATTCTCGGTGCTGGAAGCATGGGCACACTGTGGGCCACTCGACTGGCGCGTGCGGGCCTGCCGGTCAAGCTGATCGTGCGCAACCCCGCACGCCTGCAAGCCTATGAAGCGGCGCAAGGTCTGACGCTAATTGAAGGCGAACACTCAGTAAAATGGGCCATCAGCGCACAAATCCCCGAGACTGATGAGCCGATCCAGCGCTTACTGGTCACGTGCAAGGCCTATGACGCACCGCAGGCCATTGCACAAGTCGCCGCGCGGCTTAGCCCGAATGCCGAGCTGATCCTGCTGCAGAACGGCCTCGGCAGCCAGCAAGCCATCGCCACCCTGGTACCGCACGCACGCTGTATCTTCGCCTCCAGTACCGAAGGCGCCTTTCGCGACGGTGACTGGCGGGTGGTCTTTGCCGGCATGGGTCATACCTGGCTGGGCGATTCCAACCAGGGCCCTGCTCCGCAATGGCTTGAAGAACTTCAGCACAGCGGCATCAGCTACGAGTGGAGCCCCAATATTCTGAGCCGCTTGTGGCGCAAGCTGGCCCTTAACTGCGCGATCAACCCGCTGACGGTCCTGCACGATTGCCGCAATGGCGGCTTGCAAGCACACAGCGCTGAAGTGAATACCCTGTGTACTGAACTCGGCGCCTTGCTTGAGCACTGCGACCAAGCTGAAGCCGCGATTGATTTGGCCGCTGAGGTAAATCACGTGATCCAGGCCACCGCCAACAACTACTCCTCGATGCATCAGGATGTCACCAAGGGTCGCCGCACCGAAATCAGCTACCTGCTGGGCTATGCCTGCGAAGCCGCGCGCGATCGACAGTTTGCCGTACCGCATTTACAACAGCTGCACCAGCGCTTGAGCGAACACCTGCAGCGGCGCGGATTGCCCTGCGACTGAGCCCCGCGCTACCCTGCCAGCTTGTTCTTCTTTTAGCGGCCATCCCATGCCCTTGCGCCAGCGCCTTGAAAACCTCCCGGTAGGCCAGAAGTTGCTGGCCGCCCTCCTCGCGTTACTGGCAACTGTGTTGCTGGTGGCCAATTTGACGTTTATCAGCGTGGCGTACTGGATCTCCCACGAGAGCACCGCACCACAAGCCTTGCAGACACTGGGGCAGTTAAGCGCCAACCCCGACCTGATCGTTCAGGCTCTGGACTCGCCAGAAAATGCCAAGGCCCTGCTCAATGAAATCGGCAGCTATGCCCCCCTGCGCGCCGCAGCAATTTACGACAGCGCTGGCAATCTGCTGGTGCAATTGCAGCATGGCGAGCACCTTCCACTCCCGGAACACTATCGCCAAATTGAAGCCTGGAGCCTGACCGAACTGCGCAGCCATCAGGTCACACGCCTGCACCACGGCGACCAGCCGCCCGGGCATTTGCTGTTGATCGCCAGCAGCGAACTGCCCATGGCCTTCTACACTGGCACCCTGACCGCCAGCCTGGGCATTCTGGTGTTCAGCATTTTGCTGTGGTTCGTAGTGGCACGACAGATCAAACGCCTGATCACCCAACCCATTCACCGCCTGGAAGAGCTGTCCCGCCAGGTCACGCGCGAAGAGAATTACTCACTACGCGCAGCGCCGGGAAACGACGACGAAATCGGTAGCCTGGCCAAAGCATTCAACACCATGTTGTCGCGAATTGAAGTGCGTGATCAGGAGCTCAAACGCGCCAGGGATGAAGCCCGGGAGGCTTACGATCAAGCTCAGGCGCTGGCCGAGGAAACCCGCAACACCAACCGCAAGCTTGAGCTTGAGGTACAGGTGCGCAGCAAAATAGAGAAAAAACTCACCGGCTTTCAGAACTACCTCAACTGCATCATCGACTCCATGCCTTCAGCCCTGATCGCTCTGGACGAGCAACTCTATGTCACGCAATGGAATCAGGAAGCCAGCGCCCTCTCCGGCACTCAGCTGGATGAAGCCATGAACAAGCCCATTTACCTGGCCTTTGAGCCTCTGAAGCCGTTCCTGCCACAACTCAAAGACACCATAGAACAGCACAGCGTCGTAAAAATTGAACGCGTCACCTGGGGCCAGGGCGAAGACGCTCGCCACTATGCCCTGACCTTCTACCCGCTGATGGGTGGTGGTGGGCGCGGCGTAGTGATCCGCATCGATGACATTACCCAGCGCCTGTCGCTGGAAGACATGATGGTGCAATCAGAAAAGATGCTGTCTGTTGGCGGACTGGCTGCAGGCATGGCTCACGAAATCAACAACCCACTAGGCGCCATTCTGCATAACGTACAGAACATTCGCCGACGCTTATCGAGCGATCTGCCAAAGAACGTCGAACAAGCCGAACAGACCGGCATTGACCTGAATATCGTCAATGAATATCTGCAGGCACGTGAAGTTCCCAAGCTGCTGGACGGCATTCAGCAAGCTGGCGCACGGGCGGCGAAAATCGTCACCCACATGCTCAGCTTCAGCCGACGCAGCAATCGCCAAATGAGCCCCTGTGATTTATCGGCACTTATTGACCAGGCGCTGGACATTGCCAGCAATGATTTCGATTTGGCCATCGGTTTTGACTTTATGGGGCAAGCGATCGTCCGGCAGTTCGATCCACAGCTTGGCCCGGTGCCCGGCATCCCCAACGAGTTGGAGCAAGTGCTGCTCAACCTGTTGAAGAACGCAGCCCAGGCAATTCATCAACGCACCGACAAAAGCGAGCCAGGGCGCATCACCCTGCGCACCAAACTGAACCCGCCGTGGGCCGAAATCCAGGTCGAAGACAACGGAGTCGGAATGCCCGAGCCTGTGCGCAAACGGATTTTCGAACCCTTTTTCACTACCAAGGAAGTTGGCCAGGGCACTGGCCTAGGCTTATCCGTGTCGTACTTCATCATTACCAATAACCACAAGGGCCAAATGGAAGTGAATTCAACCTTGGGCCAGGGTACCTGCTTCACCCTGCGCTTACCCTTGGCTGGTAACCTGATGGCCTCCCCCGAATCAACCATGGTGGAACTGTAATATGGGCTTTCGCTTATCGAAAATTTACACACGCACCGGCGACAAGGGCGAAACAGGGCTTGGCGACGGCCGCCGCGTACCCAAGGACCACCCACGGATAGAAGCCATCGGTGAGGTCGATACGCTAAACAGCCAGATCGGCTTGCTCCTGGCCGCACTCACTGAACATAGCGCCGCGAATCCCGGCCTCACCGAGCTGATTGAAGTACTTGAGCCCTGCCAGCACCGGCTATTTGACCTGGGAGGCGAGTTGGCAATGCCGGTGTATCAAGCGCTCGATAACACTGAAGTCGAGCGACTTGAAAGCGCAATTGATCGCTGGAACGAAGAACTGGGCCCGCTTGAGAATTTCATTCTGCCCGGCGGCTCGAGCCTGATTGCTCAAGCCCACGTTTGCCGCTGCCTGGCACGAAGCGCCGAACGCCGCTGCCAGCAGCTAAATGCCATGGAGCCGCTGACAGGTGTGGGGCTGGCTTACATCAATCGCTTGTCTGACCTGCTGTTTGTCGCGGCGCGCTTGATTGCCAAGCGCCAGGGAATTGCCGAAATCCTGTGGCAGGCGGCGGCAAAGCCGAAGGCTTGATGTCGTTCATTTGTAGCCGATGACGAGTAGAACGAGGCTGCGTCCGACGACGCAGTAGTCGTAAAGCCGATAGACGCGGTAGATCTGAAACAGTTTTACGACTGCTGCGCAGCCGGACGCAGCCTCGTTCTACTCGTCAGCGGCTACATCAGCGGCTACGCTCCCGCGAGACCTGCAACAGGCTACAAATCACATCAAACCTGCGGCCAGAACGCCCGAATCCCGGCAACGCCTTGCGCGCCAATGCTCCAGGCTTGCTGACGATCATCCGGGCCCACCCCGCCCAACAGAAACACCGGCTTGCTGAAGTTGGCGATCAATTGCTGCGCCTGTTCCCAACCCAATGGCGGCGTATCCGGGTGTGTCTGCGTCGGCAGAACCGGCGACAAGGTCACGAAGTCCACGCCCATCTGCTCGGCCAATGCCAACTCTTCGGCGTTATGGCAGGACGCGGCCAACCAACGCTCTTTCGGCAGAGGGCGGCCTTTGGCAGCGTACTTGCGCAATTGCGCGGCGGTCAGATGCCAACCCGCCGAAGGGAAATCCCCCAACCACTCCAGCGGCCCCTTGAGCATCAGTTGCGCCTTGCCTGCACACAGACCGGTGGCATCCACCGCCAAATCACGGTACTTGGGGTCATAACCATTGGGGGCACGCAACGAAACCAGCTTGATACCGCCCGCAATAGCCTTTTGGATACCGCGCAACAGCTCTGGCATTTCCAGACCATCGGGGGTGATCAGGTATTGATCGGGCAAGCGGGCAGCCGCCACAATCGGCTGATTAGCCTCCGGGAACTGGTAATCCGCCAGTTCGCGCTGGCTGACCCAAGCCAATGGCTGACCTTCTGCACCATGGGGATCACCAGCAAAAGCCGAGACTTCCCACACATCCAGTAGAACGTGCTTATCCGGGTAGTCATGCTGAACCTTGATCAAAGGCCGGGCAGACTCAACCACAATACCCAACTCTTCTTTCAGCTCGCGCCCCAACGCAGCTTCGACCGACTCCCCGGCTTCAACCTTGCCACCGGGAAACTCCCAAAAACCGCCTTGATGCTGAGAATCAGCACGACGGGCGATCAGAATTTTGCCGTCTGCGCCTCGAATGACGGCCGCAGCCACATGAACTCGTTTCACCCTTTTACTTCCTCTAATCCGGCCTGTTGCCAGGCTTTAAACGCGGGCCATTGGTAAATGGCGTCGATATAGGCTTCATCTTCGGTCGAAAGAGCAACGTGATATGTACGAAGACGAACAGCTACCGGTGCGAAAAACGCATCTGCCACACTCAGTCGTCCGAACAGATAAGGACCGCTCTCGGTTGCCACTGCGCGGCACTCGGCCCACAGCGCACTGATTCTTTCGATATCGCTCTGTGCCTCAGCAGGCATCGGCACCAACGCCTGATCACGGCTCAAATCAAACGGCAAATTGCCCCGCAGACCAAAAAATCCGCTGTGCATTTGCGCACACGCCGATCGAGCCTGAGCCCGAGCAGCAACATCTGCTGGCCACAACTGTGCCGCCGGGAAGCGCTCGTTCAGGTACTCCGCAATTGCCAACGAGTCAGCGATAGTCCCGTGCTCGGTCTGGAGTAACGGTACTTTTCCCGTTGCCGAATACTGCAAAATAAGTGCCCGGGTATCAGGCTGGCCCAGCCTGATCAGTTGCTCGGTATACGCAACACCCGCCAGATCCAGCGCCAGCGCGCCGCGCAGGGACCACGAAGAGTGCAACTTGTCGCCAATGATCAGGTGAAAGCTCATAGATAGGCACCTTGAGAAAAGGAGGAGCTGAAGATCCGCGAGGCACCCCGGCCTGTCAGCGCAGAATCGGCTGACAGGTCCGCGATGTCGAGACGACTTAGGTACGGTACTCGGCGTTGATTTTCACGTATTCATGGGACAAGTCAGTGGTCCAGATAGTCTCGCTGCATGCACCACGGCCCAACTCGATACGGATGGTGATTTCCTCACGAGCCATTACCGCCGAGCCCTGCTCTTCGGTGTAAGTGGCTGAACGCGCGCCGCCGCTGGCGATGCATACTTCACCCAGGAACACATCAATCTTGCTCACGTCCAGATCCGGCACGCCAGCACGCCCCACAGCGGCCAGGATGCGGCCCCAGTTCGGGTCAGAAGCAAACAGCGCGGTCTTGATCAGTGGCGAGTGAGCCACGGTGTAACCCACGTCCAGACACTCCTGATGGTTAGCGCCGCCATTCACTTCAACGGTAACAAACTTGGTTGCGCCTTCACCGTCACGCACGATGGCCTGCGCCACGTCCATGCAAACGTCCAGTACTGCCTGTTTCAGCGCCGCAAACAGCGGACCGCTGGCTTCAGTGATTTCAGGCAAGGCCGCTTTGCCGGTAGCAATCAACATGCAGCAATCGTTGGTCGACGTATCGCCATCAATGGTGATGCGGTTGAACGACTTGTTGGCGCCATCGAGCAACAGGTTCTGCAGTACTTCACGGGCAACTTTGGCGTCAGTGGCGATGTAACCCAACATGGTAGCCATGTTCGGACGGATCATTCCCGCGCCCTTGCTGATGCCGGTCACGGTGATGGTCACACCCTCGTGCTCGAACTGGCGGCTGGCACCTTTGGGCAGGGTGTCGGTGGTCATGATGCCGGTTGCGGCCTCAGCCCAGTTGTTCTCGGAGAGGTCGTCGAGAGCGGCTTGCAGTGCACCTTCGATCTTCTCGACCGGTAGCGGCTCGCCAATTACACCGGTGGAGTACGGCAAAACGGCGCTGGCATCTACACCGGCCAACTCGGCCAGTGCGGCGCAGGTACGGGTTGCCGCAAGCAGCCCCGGCTCACCGGTGCCCGCATTGGCATTGCCGGTGTTGGTCAGCAAATAGCGAACCGGGCCTTGTACGCGTTGCTTGGCCAAAATAACCGGCGCTGCGCAAAACGCGTTCAGGGTGAAAACACCGGCCACGCTGGAGCCTTCGGCGCAGCGCATAACCACCACATCCTTGCGTCCTGGACGCTTGATACCGGCAGAAGCGATACCCAGTTCAAAACCGGCCACCGGGTGCAAAACAGGCAAAGGACCAAGACCAACAGCCATGACGCGCTCCTAAATAAGTTCTGTGCGCCGCCGCAAAGGGACGGGAATTCAATGGTAAAACGCCGCGACGGCTAATGCCGGTCGCGGCGCAGGTGTATCAGCAGTTGAAACGGGCGTTAGTTGATTTGCCCGTGACAGTGCTTGAATTTCTTGCCCGAGCCGCAGTAGCACAGCTCGTTGCGGCCCAGCTTCTGCTCGTTACGAACAGGCTCGACCACCACATCAGCCACATCAGCGCCTTCCAGCACCTGGGCCAATGCGTCCGGCTGATCAAGGCCTGGCGCTTCGGCATGTTGGAACTGCAAGCGCGAAGCCAGATCTTCAGCTTCCTGACGCAGACGCGCCTCTTCAG
This sequence comes from Pseudomonas fragi, assembly GCF_025426255.1. GTDB lineage: Bacteria > Pseudomonadota > Gammaproteobacteria > Pseudomonadales > Pseudomonadaceae > Aquipseudomonas > Aquipseudomonas kulmbachensis. Next base: position 3,837,109 of record NZ_CP104861.1, read on the forward strand.
CTTCCGGGTCTTCGCGACGTACCTGTACATGGGACAACACACGGATCGAATCACGCTTGATCGAATCAAGCAGCTCGGAGAACAGGTTGAACGACTCGCGCTTGTACTCCTGCTTCGGGTTCTTCTGCGCATAACCGCGCAAGTGGATACCGTGACGCAGGTGGTCCATGGTCGACAGGTGGTCTTTCCACAGGTCATCCAGTACACGCAGAACAATTTGCTTCTCGAACGTGCGCAGCGCTTCAGGGCTCGCCTGCTCTTCTTTCTCGTTGTAAGCCGCCAGCAATTCGGTCAGCAGCTTCTCACGCAGGGTTTCTTCGTACAGGTGGTCATCTTCGTCGAGCCATTGCTGGATCGGCAGCTTCACCCCAAAACCGGTTTCGATTGCAGCTTCCAGACCTTTGACGTCCCACTGTTCCGGCAACGATTGTGGCGGGATGTGCGCGCTGACGGTGCTGTCGAGTACGTCCTTGCGGAAGTCGGCAATGGTTTCACCGATGTTGTCGGCAGCCAGCAACGTGTTACGCATGTGATAAATCACTTTACGCTGTTCGTTGTTGACGTCATCGAACTCCAGCAATTGCTTACGGATGTCGAAGTTGCGACCTTCAACCTTGCGCTGAGCCTTTTCGATCGCGTTGGTCACCATGCGGTGCTCAATTGCTTCGCCAGACTGCATGCCCAGGGCCTTCATGAAGTTCTTCACCCGATCAGAGGCGAAGATGCGCATCAGGCTGTCTTCCAGCGACAGATAGAAACGGCTGGAACCCGCGTCACCCTGACGACCGGCACGACCACGCAACTGGTTATCGATACGGCGCGATTCGTGACGCTCGGAAGCGATTACATGCAGACCACCCGACTCCAGCACTTGCTGGTGACGTTTTTGCCAATCGGCCTTGATCTGTGCGATCTGCTCCGGGGTTGGATCTTCGAGGGAGGCGACTTCCACTTCCCAGTTACCGCCCAACAGGATGTCAGTACCGCGACCCGCCATGTTGGTAGCGATGGTCAGTGCGCCTGGACGACCGGCCTGGGCAATGATTTCGGCTTCTTTTTCGTGGAACTTGGCGTTCAGAACCTTGTGCTCGATGCCTTCCTTGTGCAACAGGTTGGACATGTGCTCGGAGGTTTCGATGGTCGCTGTACCCACCAGTACTGGACGGCCCTTGGCCATGCAATCCTTGATGTCAGCCACAATCGCCGTGTACTTCTCGTCAGCGGTGAGGAACACCAGGTCGTTGAAGTCTTTACGCGCCAGTGGCTTGTTCGGCGGGATAACCATCACCGACAGACCATAGATCTGGTGGAATTCAAACGCTTCGGTGTCTGCAGTACCGGTCATGCCCGAGAGCTTGTTGTACAGACGGAAGTAGTTCTGGAAGGTCGTGGTAGCCAGGGTCTGGCTCTCTGCCTGAATATTCAGGCCTTCCTTCGCTTCGATAGCCTGGTGCAGGCCTTCGGACAAGCGACGACCCGGCATGGTACGCCCGGTGTGTTCGTCGACCAGCAATACCTGGCCGTCTTCAACGATGTATTCGACGTTGCGATTGAACAGCTTGTGAGCGCGCAGTGCAGCGTACACGTGGGTCAACAGCCCCAGGTTGTGCGCCGAATACAGGCTCTCGCCTTCAGCGAGCAAACCGATCTGGGTCAGCATGTCTTCAACAAACTGGTGGCCGGCTTCGTTCAGCTCAACCTGGCGAGTCTTTTCATCAATGGTGAAATGACCAGCTTTGGTAACTTCACCTTCAACTTCTTCGACGTGCAGTTCAAGACGCGGGATCAGCTTGTTGATTTCGGTGTACAGCTTGGAACTGTCTTCGGCCTGGCCGGAGATGATCAGCGGAGTACGGGCTTCGTCGATGAGGATGGAGTCGACTTCGTCGATCACTGCGAAATTAAGCTCGCGCTGGAATTTTTCTTCCATGCTGAAAGCCATGTTGTCGCGCAGGTAATCGAAACCAAACTCGTTGTTGGTACCGTAAGTGATGTCGGCGGCGTAGGCTTCACGCTTTTCTTGAGGCGGCTGGAACGGTGTTACAACACCTACCGTCAGGCCCAGAAATTCGTACAGCGGACGCATCCAGTTGGCATCGCGGCGAGCCAGATAGTCGTTCACGGTAATTACGTGCACGCCTTTACCAGACAGCGCATTGAGGTAAACCCCAAGGGTCGCTACCAGGGTCTTGCCTTCACCGGTGCGCATTTCAGCGATCTTGCCTTCATGCAAGGTCATGCCGCCGATCAGCTGAACATCAAAGTGGCGCATGCCCATGACACGTTTACCCGCTTCGCGGCAGACCGCAAAGGCTTCTGGCAACAGTTGGTCGAGGGTCTCACCTTTGGCTATGCGGGCCTTGAACTCTTGGGTCTTGGCGCGCAATTGCTCATCCGTCAGAGCAACCATTTGCTCTTCGAAGGAATTGACGACCTGAACTGTCTTGAGCATGCGTTTAACTTCGCGCTCGTTCTTGCTTCCAAAAAGTTTCTTTAACAAAGGCGCAAACATATCGGCAGGATCTTCCACACATAGGGATGGAGGGCGGCCCCGAGAGTCGCCCGAGCAGCCCTGATGGCCGCATGCGAACGAGCATTCTACCCGGAAACGGCGGTGAGGAAAGTGGCGTTATTCCACGATACCGGTACTGCGTTGTAATGGGGCCTCCCTAAAATAAGGGCTTTTTGCTGAACTTCAACCCATAAGCACCTGAAGTTACTCATTGATTTCATAAATAAATTTTGACGAGCCCGGATCCGGGCGAGTGAAACAGGAGGTTTCTGCTAAGATTGCTGCTCTGTTTTCTCAGGTGTCTGAACATGGCATTTCGCCCACACCCAGCACGGGCACCCTCCGTTCTGCTCCGCGAGGCCAAGCCCCTAAAAGCCATTTTTGGCCATGCAAAGCGTCTGGCACACCTGCAACGTCTGCTTGAAAGCCAGCTCCAGCCAGCTGCACGCGAGCATTGCCACGTCGCTTCATGGCGTGAAGGCAGCTTGTTGCTGATCGTGACTGACGGTCACTGGGCCACTCGCCTGCGTTATCAGCAAAAACGCCTGTTGCGCCAATTACAGGTATTTGACGAGTTTGCCAGCCTGACCCGGATTTTATTCAAGGTGCAGCCGCCTACGGTGCAGGCCAAGGTCGTGGGGCATACTCTGGATTTATCCGTCGATGCAGCCCAGACCATTCAGGCAACGGCCGACGGCATTACCGACCCGGCCTTGCGCGCCGCCCTTGAGCGCCTGGCGAGTCACGCCAAACCAAAACCCTGACAACCCCGAACACCTGTAGCTGCTGCCGAAGGCTGCGACAAGTTCCGCAGGACCTCCAAAAAGCATGACTGCTGCGCAGCCAATCACAGCCTGCGACAGCGGCTACATATCCATTGTCCCTACTTGCGTTTGCTACCGCCCAACAGCGAGCCCAGCAGTCCACGCACCAGCTGACGGCCCACCTTCCCCGCTGCCTGGCGCGCCATGGACTGCAACGCCTTGCCCGCAGCGCTACCCAAAAAGTCACCGGCCTGATCCAGCAACCCCGGTTCATGCGGCGCAGCCTGTGTTTGCGCTTGCGGCGCCACTCCCTTACGGGCCATCAACACTTCGTACGCAGACTCCCGATCAATGGGCTTGTCATAGCGCCCCTGCAACGGCGAACCAGCGATCAACGCCGCACGCTCAGCTTCGGTCAGCGGGCCAATGCGTGATTGCGGTGGCGCGATCAACACGCGCTGAACCATGGCCGGAGTGCCCTTGTCCTCAAGCATGCCCACCAACGCTTCGCCCGTGCCCAACTCAGTCAGTACCTCCAGCGCGCTGAACGCAGGATTAGGGCGAAACCCGTCAGCTACCGCCCTGAGGGACTTCTGCTCTTTGGCCGTAAAAGCCCGTAGCCCGTGCTGGATACGCAAACCCAGCTGCGCAAGCACAGTGTCTGGCAGATCCGCCGGAGATTGAGTGACGAAATATACCCCGACCCCCTTGGAGCGAATCAGCCTTACCACTTGCTCCAGACGGTCTTGCAACGCCTTGGGCGTTCCCGCAAACAACAAGTGTGCTTCGTCGAAAAACAGCGCCAGCAACGGTTTATCCGAATCGCCACGCTCCGGCAGTTGCTCGAAAAGCTCGGCCAGCAACCACAAAAGAAAGGTCGCGTAGACCTTCGGTGCTTCATGCACCAGGCGACTCGCATCAAGCAGATGAATCCGCCCACGACCATCGCTGGCCGGTTGCAAAATATCTTCCAGTTGCAGTGCCGGCTCACCAAACAAGTCTTCAGCCCCCTGCTGTTCAAGCGTCGCCAGGCGACGCAACAGCGCCTGACTGGAACCGGTGGTCATCAGGGCCGCGTCATCCCCCAGCACTTGGGGGTTATCGCGCAGGTGATTGAGGAGTGCCTTGAGGTCTTTGAGATCGAGCAACAGCAAACCTTCACGGTCTGCCACCTTGAAGGCGGCATAGAGCGCCGACTGCTGGCTGTCGGTCAGCTCCAGCAAACTGCCTAACAGCAAGGGACCCATTTCACTCAGGGTGGTTCGTAATGGATGGCCGGTCTTGCCCTGTATATCCCACAAGGTCACCGGATACGCTTTGGCCTGGTAATTGAGCCAAGGCATACCCGCAATCCGCTCTGCGATCTTGCCCTGAGGGTTGGCCGCTGCCCCCAAACCGCACAGATCGCCCTTGATGTCGGCGGCGAAGACCGCAACCCCCGCATCACTGAACTGCTCGGCCAAGCGTTGAAGAGTGACGGTTTTGCCCGTCCCCGTGGCGCCTGCCACCAGACCGTGGCGGTTTGCCAAGCGCAAGGATTGAGCGATGGACTGACCCGAGAGGTCAGCACCAAGTACTAGAGCAGAAGTGTCAGGCATTTTGCCACCTTTGATTAATCTTTCGCGATCGCGGGTCGATACACCGTTAATGCTAGACCAGAAAAAACCGGATTTAGCGTCGTAAAGCGCCTTGATAAATGGACCATCTGCCCTGTTCAGGCAGTGATTTGCGGATCACGCGTTTTACCAGAGTGTATGTCTCACACTTTTAGACCTTAGCGGACCCTTCAAGCCATGAATAAAAACCTACGTTTCAGCCATAAAATCCTGCTTGCCGCGTCCCTGATCGTAATAGCCGCCTTCTCGCTATTTACGCTGTACAACGACTTCTTGCAGCGCAACGCCATCCGCAACAACCTGGACAACTACCTTAACGAAATGGGCAGTGTCACAGCCAATAACATTCAGACATGGTTGGGCGGCCGGATTCTGCTGGCTGAAAACCTTGCCGAATCAATCGCCAATACTCCAGAACCAACCCAGGTGACGAACCTGCTGGAGCAAAAAACCCTTAGCCGCACCTTTATGGCGGTTTACTTTGGCGACAGCCAGGGCGGCTTTACCATTCGCCCCGACAGCAAAATGCCTGACGGCTACGACCCGCGCACCCGGCCTTGGTACAAGGATGCGTTGAACACCAGCACCTCAAGCCTGACCGAACCTTATATAGACGCAGCCACCGGGCAGATGGTTATTTCCATCGGTGCTCCGGTGAGAAAGGCCGGGCAAACCCTGGGCGTGGTCGGTGCCGACCTGACCCTGCAAGCCATCACCGACAGCATCAACGCCCTGAACTTCAACGGCATGGGCTACGCCTTTTTGATCAGTGCCGACGGCGAAATCCTGGTGCACCCGGACAAAACCCTGGTGAAGAAACAGCTGAAGGATATCTACCCGCAGGACACGCCTGCGATCAACGCCGGGTTCAGCGAGATCCAGGCCGACGGCAAAACCCGGATCGTGACCTTCACTCCCGTCAAAGGGCTGGGCACGGTCAACTGGTACGTCGGTTTGTCGATCGACAAGGAACAAGCCTTCGCAGCGCTCAGCGAATTTCGCACCTCCGCAATTATTGCCACAGTGATTGCCGTGGTCTCGATCATCGCCCTTCTCGGCCTGTTGATCCGCCTGCTGATGCAACCGCTGCACGTAATGACCCGCGCCATGCAGAACATTGCCGAAGGTGAAGGCGACCTGACACGCCGTCTGGCAGTGGAATCCCAGGATGAGTTCGGCACCCTGGGCAGTGCCTTCAACCGCTTTGTCGAACGCATTCACTCCTCGATCAGCGAAGTGGCCTCGGCCACCGAACAGGTCAACGAAGTTGCCTTGCGTGTCGTCAGCGCATCCAACTCATCGATGCTCAACTCTGACGAGCAAGCGAGTCGCACCAACAGCGTCGCGGCAGCCATCAATGAGCTGGGCGCCGCCGCACAAGAGATCGCCCGCAACGCGGCCCAGGCCTCACACCAGGCCAGCGATGCTCGCGGCCTGGCCGAAGAAGGTCAGCAAGTGGTCGAGCGCAGCATCAGTTCGATGCAGAAACTGTCGCAAATGCTCGGCACGTCCAGCGGTCATATCGAGTCGTTGAACGACAAGACGGTGAACATCGGACAGATCCTGGAAGTGATCACCAGCATCTCTCAGCAGACCAACTTGCTGGCACTTAACGCTGCCATTGAAGCAGCTCGCGCTGGTGAAGCCGGGCGCGGCTTTGCCGTAGTGGCTGACGAAGTTCGCAACCTGGCACACCGCACCCAGGAATCGGCGCAGCAGGTACAAAAAATGATCGAAGAATTGCAGATCAGTGCCCGCGACTCAGTGAACACCATGGAAGAAAGCCAGCGTCATAGCCAAGACAGCGTGGAAATTGCCAACCGCGCAGGCGAGCGCCTGATCAGCGTGACCGAACGCATTGGTGAAATTGATGGCATGAACCAGTCCGTCGCCACGGCAACCGAAGAGCAAACGTCGGTGGTCGAGTCGATCAACATGGACATTACTGAAATCAATACACTCAACCAGGAAGGAGTCGAAAACCTTCAGTCAACGCTTCGAGCCTGTTCCGACCTGGAACAGCAAGCTGCGCGCTTGAAGCAACTGGTGGGCAGTTTCCGTATCTGATTGGCAGGGAACAGCTTCAAGCTCGCCGCTTGAAGCTTTCTGCAACGCCTCCCAAAGCCTGGCGGCATCAGGAAATTCGGTGCCGTCCTCGGGGCTGAGGGCATCCGGGTCGTAGCGACTCAAACAGCCTTCACCCAAGGTCGCAGGCGCACTGGAGGTGGCCTTGTCGAGCGGGTCACTCATGTCACCTCCCCTGCACTGCTGCAAACCTGTGGGAGCTGGCTGCCTGCGTACAGGCAACCCGGCTCATAAACACCGAGGCGATACCATCGCGAGCAAGCCCGCTCCCACACGTGTTGTGCCGTGAATATTTAGAACACGACCGTCTTGTTGCCGCGTACCAGCACACGGTCTTCAAGGTGGTAACGCAGGCCACGGGCCAGCACCATCTTCTCGACATCACGACCGAAACGCACCATGTCTTCAATGCTGTCACTGTGGCTGACACGCACTACGTCTTGCTCAATGATCGGACCTGCGTCCAACTCTTCAGTCACATAATGGCAAGTTGCACCAATCAGCTTCACACCACGCATCGAGGCTTGGTGATAAGGCTTGGCACCAACGAACGACGGCAAGAAACTGTGATGAATGTTAATGACCTGGCCCGCATATTCACGGCACAGATCAGGTGGCAGGATTTGCATGTAACGCGCCAGTACCACAACTTCAGCAGCATGATGTTTGACCAGACGCGAGACTTCGGCAAAAGCCGGCTCTTTGTTCTTCGGGTCAACCGGTACGTGATAAAACGGAATGCCGTGCCACTCGACCATGCTGCGCAGGTCATCGTGATTGGAAATCACGCAGGAAATTTCGCAGTCCAGTTCATCGCTGTGCCAGCGGTGCAGTAAATCTGCCAGGCAGTGGGACTCGCGGCTCGCCATCAACACCACGCGCTTTTTCTGCGCCGTATCGGTGATGCGCCACTCCATCGAAAACTCTTCGGCGATCGGGGCAAATGCCTCACGAAAGGCCTCCAGCCCAAACGGCAGAGAGTCGGCACGAATCTCGTGACGCATAAAGAACCAACCGCTTTGGTCGTCCGAGTGGTGGCTCGCTTCAGTGATCCAGCCATTGTAGGAGGCAAGGAAATTGCTGACCTTGGCGACAATGCCGACGCCGTCGGGGCACGCAATAACCAACCGAAAAGTGCGCATGAGGGGAAAACTCCAAAAACTTTACTAAGGCCGCCATTCTAGCGAGTGCGCAGCAAAACTGCAGTATTCGTTACCGCCTGCTGCAGGCGCCACGGGGTCGCGTAGCCTTTGACCGCACGCCAGCATCGACGTGGCCTGCACTGCCTTTTATCGACAACTGCCAAGACTTATTAATCTACGTTATTAAGCCCATTGCACCCCGGCTATTAACTGTGCGCATACTTGGCAGCATTGAAGTTAATGAATAAAAATTTAAATTAATCAGCCCTTGCATGTTTACTTGCAGTAACTGTCTGACTACTATTGCGTCACTGTATCCCTGTAAACCCTTTTCAAGCTAAGGCTATCCTCATGTCCTTGATCAACGAATATCGCGCAACAGAAGAAGCTATCAAAGAACTGCAAGCCCGCCTGAAGAATCTGTCCGAAGACGACAAACTTCAAACCGAGCTGGAATTTGAAGGTAAATTGCGCACTCTGATGGGCGAGTACCAGAAATCGCTACGCGATATCATCGCCCTTCTGGATCCAGAATCCAAAGTAAGCAAAGCACCACGCGGTGTTGTTAAAACCACCGGCACCAAACGCGCCCGCAAGGTTAAACAATACAAAAACCCGCACAACGGTGAAGTGATTGAAACCAAAGGTGGCAACCACAAAACTCTGAAAGAGTGGAAAGCCAAGTGGGGCAGCGACGTGGTTGAAGGTTGGGCAACTTTGCTTGACTAAGTGATACCCGGCACGCAAATCGTTTTGCACTGCTAATAAAAACGCCAGCTTGCTGGCGTTTTTTATTGCCCGCTTTTTAATCCTCGCTATCACCTGGCAGGCTCAGCCCGACACGACGGCTCAACGCCTGCGCATAGCGCTGCCACTCACCCAGCAGCTTTAGCTGGTCTGGCGTAGCGCTACGCGACAGCTCATCCGTGGCCTGGGTGAAGTTAGCCAGCGTCATGGGGGCACCCATGACAGGATCCACCAACCGTTGTTGGCAGAACACATGCCAGCGTTCCAGCTCTTGTGCACTCAAGGTATGAGGGAAGTTTCGCGCCCGGTAGCGAAATAACAACTCGGGTAAACGCTCATCATCAAAAGGCCATGTATCTTTGGCCAGTTGCTCCGGATCACTGGCCCGGACTTGTTCACACAACCGACGGTCTCGATCACCGATAAAACCGTCATACAATTGCTGCTCGGGATCGTCACTGGGAACAAAGTCTTCGCGGGCATAAATGGCCGACAACTTATCTCGCCAAACTTCCTGGGTATCGGTAAGGCTGAGGGCGCGCGCTTGGTAGAGTGGCATGTCCAACTGCAAACGCTGTTGATCCTGTGCCCGCACTACATTCAAGGGTGCCACCACCGGACAACGATTAACGTGTATCAGCTTGAGCGGAACCGGCAACTGACCTTCCGGCAAATCTTCGCGGCGCGTATAAAGCATCTGGCGCAAAGTTTCTGCGTCCATGTCCAGTAATGGCTGAGGATCAAAGTGCAGATCGCAGACGATCAACGCATTACGATTCTTTGGATGCCATGCCAGCGGTAATACCACGCCGACATAATGTCTGGCTGCAGAAAAACGGCCTGAAATATGCACCATCGGTTGCAACAGACGAACTTGATCAAGCACCCGCTGTTTAGTCCGCAACTGGAATAACCAGTCATACAACTTGGGTTGTTTGTCGCGAATCAGCCGCGCCAGCGCAATGGTTGCCCGCACATCGGACAACGCATCGTGAGCCTGACCGTGATCAATTCCGTTGGCCGCCGTCAAACGCTCCAGCTTGAGCGTCACACGCCCGTCATCCTCTGGCCAGACGATCCCCTCAGGGCGTAGGGCATAGGCCGTGCGCACTACATCAATCAAATCCCAGCGACTGTTGCCGCCCTGCCATTCACGCGCATAAGGGTCGAAGAAATTTCGGTACAGGCTGTAGCGCGTGACCTCGTCATCAAAGCGCAGCGAGTTGTAGCCCGCACCGCAGGTGCCCGGCAACGCCAGCTGAGCATGAGTGCGAGTCATGAACTCCGCCTCGCCCAAGCCTTTGTCTTCGAGCCGGCCAGGGGTGATGCCCGTGATCAGGCAGGCCATCGGGTGCGGCAGAATATCGTCGCTGGGCTGGCAGTAGAGATTGACCGGCTGATCAATCTCGTTGAGTTCAAGGTCAGTGCGAATACCAGCGACTTGCACGGCTCGATCGCAGCGCGGATTGATGCCAGTGGTTTCGTAGTCGTACCAAAAAATAGAGGTCACGGGGTGTTCCTGAGCAGTAGACCCCGACAGTCTAGGCGCTCAAACACCTATGCAGAAGCCTGCAAGGGCTGAAAGCTGAAGTAGCGCTGCAAGGCACTGATCAGTGCGGTGTACTCGGCAGGCGGCTGGTACAGGATAAAGCCGGAGTCATAGCAATTGGGCGTCACATCCTCACGGCACCACAGGCAACGCGCCGTCAGGTCAATCAACTGCGGGCAGCCATCGGAACCGGGAAGCTTGAGCCGCAACTCGAAATCGGCGTCCACCAGCATCGGTAACTGACTGATCAGCATCAGCCCGCCGTCGGACACATTACCCAGAAAACCCACGGGTTTGTCCGTGAACCGATTGAGCACTTCCAAGTAATACGTCAGTTGCTGCCGTTCGATGAGCCGCTCAATAACCATATTCAAGATCACTATAGAAGGCCATTACGCATGGCCGCACCAGCACTTAAAAATGCCCTGCCCGCACACCTGAGCCAAAACCCGCGCCCAGTCTGCCCTGCACGCACCCGCTTGAAGCTCGGAGCAACGACCAGCCACCGAGCATTGACATCTCTTTGAATGACGAATGAACAATAACCATTCAAAGCCATTCAATATTAGTGAAACGAGCACAATTGACCAGTCATAATTTTGTGCATCATTGAATGGTTGCAGGCAGCGCCTGAGCCGTTGTCCCCGGCCCCGGAATGAATTTGAGAATACGCAGCGTCTCGATCCGCGCCTTGGCCCGATAGGCATACTCGCTCTTCGGGAACTCGTTGATGATGTATTGGTAGGTCTGGGATGCATCCAGGTAAAACTTCGTACGCTCCAGGCACAGCCCACGCAGCATTGCGGTTTGCGGCCAGATATACGGGCGACTGCGGCTGTCGCGATCAACCTCGGACAGTTCCAGCATCACTGCTTCACAGTTGCCTCGGTCATAGGCACGGTAAGCGCTGTTCAAATGGTGGTTCATCGACCAGCGGGTGCAGCCAGCCACAGTGCTGAGCAACAATAAAACGAGCAAAATTCGCATGGGTATCTCCTGTTCACAACAGTGTATCGACCCCACAGCCGAATTCTTCAAGGCAACCGACCCAATGCACCACAACTTAAGCAGAAAGTAGTGCAGAGGAACAATGACTACAGCCAAAGACCATAGTAGCCTTTGGCAGCGCTTGAACTCAGGAGTCTTTGCATGTCTGTTCGTCGAACCAAAATTGTTGCCACACTTGGCCCTGCCAGCAATTCACCAGAAATGCTGGAGCAGCTGATCCTCGCTGGCCTGGACGTTGCCCGTCTGAACTTCTCCCATGGCACTCCCGATGAGCACAAGGCTCGTGCCAAGCTGGTGCGCGAAATCGCCGCCAAGCATGGCCGCTTCGTTGCCCTGCTGGGGGACCTGCAAGGCCCGAAAATTCGTATCGCCAAATTCGCCAACAAAAAGATTGAGCTGAAAGTCGGTGATCAATTCACCTTCTCCACCAGCCATCCGTTGACTGAAGGCACCCAGCAAATCGTCGGTATCGACTACCCGGATCTGGTTAAAGACTGCGGCGTAGGCGACGAGTTGTTGCTCGACGACGGTCGTGTCGTGATGCGTGTCGACACCGCCACCGGCGATGCTCTGCACTGCACCGTGCTGATCGGCGGCCCACTGTCCGACCACAAGGGCATCAACCGTCGCGGCGGCGGTCTGACCGCGCCTGCCCTGACTGAAAAAGACAAGGCTGACATCAAGCTGGCTGCCGAAATGGAAGTCGACTACCTGGCCGTGTCGTTCCCGCGTGACGCTGCAGATATGGAATACGCTCGCCAATTGCGTGACGAGGCAGGCGGTACTGCTTGGCTGGTCGCGAAAATTGAACGCGCCGAAGCCGTGGCTGACGACGAAACCCTCGACGGGCTGATCGCAGCCAGCGATGCGGTGATGGTTGCCCGTGGCGACCTGGGCGTAGAAATCGGCGATGCCGAGCTGGTGGGCATTCAGAAGAAGATCATTCTGCACGCACGTCGCCACAACAAGGCGGTGATCGTTGCGACCCAGATGATGGAGTCGATGATCCAGAACCCGATGCCAACTCGCGCCGAAGTGTCTGACGTTGCCAACGCCGTTCTCGACTACACCGACGCCGTGATGCTTTCGGCTGAAAGTGCTGCCGGCGCATACCCGCTGGAAGCAGTGCAAGCCATGGCGCGTATTTGCGTTGGCGCTGAAAAGCACCCGACCAGCAAAACCTCCAGCCACCGCATGGGTAAAACCTTCGAAAGCTGCGATCAAAGCATCGCGTTGGCGGCCATGTACACCGCCAACCACTTCCCGGGTGTCAAAGCGATCATCGCCCTGACCGAAAGCGGGTACACACCGTTGATCATGTCGCGCATCCGCTCTTCGGTGCCGATCTACGCGTTCTCCCCGCACCGTGAAACCCAGGCGCGCGCGGCGATGTTCCGTGGTGTTTACACCGTACCGTTCGACCCGGCATCCCTGCCGCCAGAAAAAGTCAGCCAGGCTGCCATCGACGAACTGCTCAAACTGGGCGTCGTACAGAATGGCGACTGGGTCATCCTGACCAAGGGCGACAGCTACCACACCGTGGGCGGCACTAACGGCATGAAGATTCTGCATGTCGGCGACAAAATGGTTTAAGCCTTACACGGCTTAAACTCAAAGCCCCGCCTGATCACTCAGGCGGGGCTTTTTTATTGCGCCTGGCGCTTAACTGCGGGTCAAAAAAGCATCCGCCAGCAGTTGGTTACGGCCCAGCCCAGCCAGAAACAGACGTTTGGCAAACGCCTCGACCGTATCGGGATGGCCGCAGAGCAGAGCGTGGGTTTGACGTGAGGCAAGACGCAGCTGCAGCAGGTACTCGGGCAATTGCTGACGCTCAAGGTACTCAACCGTAAGGTTCGGACACGTCGCCGCCAATGCTGACAATTGATCCTTGAGGTAATACTCGCTCGCATCGCGGGCCACATGTACCAACCGAATCGGCCCCTGATGGTCTTGGCGCAACGCCTCGCGCAGCACGCCAAACAATGGCCCTAGCCCGGTGCCGGATGCCAGCAGCCATAGCGGCTGCTCCTGCCAGTCCGGGTCGTAACGCAGCGCACCGCCACGCAACTCACCCAGCCGCACACAATCGCCGACTTTAAAATGCCGGGCCGCGTCGACAAACTCACCGGGGTGAGCGCAATCGAGGTGGAATTCCAGAAAGCGGTCCTCTTCGGGCAGACTGGCCAGCGAATACGGTCGAGCGACACCGCAAGCGGTCCACAACACCACATGCTGGCCAGCGCGATAACGCAACGGGCGCTGCGGCGAAAGGCGCAACCGCAGCACGCTCGGGCTCAGCCAGTCCAGCGCCAGCACTTGTGCTGGCATGCCATCGCGCAGCGGGTCGAAGGCTTCAACCTGCAGGTCCTCGACCACCTGACACTGACAAGCCAGACGCCAACCCTGCTCACGCTGTGCCCGGCTCAATGCCTCGGGTTTGAGATCGGCCGGCTCGCCACGCACGCAGCGCACCAGGCAGGCATGGCAACTGCCAGCCCGGCAACTGTAGGGCACGGCTACCCCGGCCTGATTCAAGGCGTCGAGCAGATTGGTACTTTCGGCAACTGACCAGCGCTGGTCAGCAACGTGTAACTGGGGCACTTATAGCCTCCGTTGGGTAATTCCAGATCCGGGCACCGTGTAGCCGCTGCAGCAGGCTGCGATGGGTGGTGTAGCGACCCGCCCCCGGAATAAAAAAACAAAGATCCTTCGGCCCTTATCGCAGCCTTCGGCAGCGGCTACAAGTTTTGTGCGTGCGGGTGTATCAAAGAGTGTACCGGGTTATACTGCGGCGCCTTTTTTGTACCGGTCATGTGTGCCCGGTATGCCTAGCAAAGACCTAAACCAAGGTCGCAAACACCTTATTGATTGTATGTTCCCGTCTTATAGAGGAGCGCGACCCATGACCGTGATCAAGCAAGACGACCTGATTCAGAGCGTTGCTGACGCCCTGCAATTCATTTCCTACTACCACCCCGTGGACTTCATCCAGGCCATGCACGAAGCCTACCTGCGCGAAGAATCGCCAGCGGCCCGTGACTCGATGGCGCAAATCCTGATCAACTCGCGCATGTGTGCCACTGGCCACCGCCCGATCTGCCAGGACACCGGCATCGTCACCGTATTCGTACGCGTAGGCATGGATGTGCGCTGGACCGGCGCCACCATGGGCCTGGACGACATGATCAACGAAGGCGTGCGTCGCGCTTACAACCTGCCGGAAAACGTCCTGCGTGCTTCGATCCTGGCCGACCCGGCCGGTGCGCGTCGTAACACCAAGGACAACACTCCTGCGGTCATTCACTACTCCATCGTTCCGGGTAACACCGTGGAAGTGGACGTAGCGGCCAAGGGCGGCGGTTCCGAAAACAAGTCGAAAATGGCCATGCTCAACCCGTCCGACTCGATCGTTGACTGGGTGCTCAAAACCGTTCCGACCATGGGCGCGGGCTGGTGCCCACCAGGCATGCTCGGCATCGGTATCGGCGGCACCGCTGAAAAAGCAGCTGTGATGGCCAAGGAAGTGTTGATGGAATCCATCGACATTCACGACCTGATCAAGCGCGGCCCGTCCAGCCGTATCGAAGAGATGCGCATCGAACTGTTCGAGAAGGTCAACCAACTGGGCATCGGCGCCCAGGGCCTGGGCGGTCTGACCACCGTACTCGACGTAAAAATCATGGACTACCCGACCCACGCAGCGTCCCTGCCGGTGTGCATGATCCCGAACTGCGCGGCCACCCGTCACGCTCACTTCGTACTGAACGGCTCCGGCCCTGCATCCCTCGAAGCGCCACCGCTGGACGCCTACCCGCAAATCGTTTGGGAAGCAGGCCCGTCGGCCCGCCGTGTCAACCTCGACACCCTGACCCCGGAAGACGTGCAGAGCTGGAAGCCGGGCGAAACCGTCCTGCTGAACGGCAAAATGCTCACCGGGCGTGACGCTGCGCACAAGCGCATGGTCGAAATGCTCAACAAGGGTGAAACCTTGCCGGTCGACCTCAAGGGTCGCTTCATCTACTACGTAGGCCCGGTTGATCCGGTGCGCGACGAAGTCGTTGGCCCTGCCGGTCCGACCACCGCTACGCGGATGGACAAGTTCACCCGTCAGATCCTCGATCAAACCGGCCTGCTGGGCATGATCGGCAAATCCGAGCGCGGCCCTACCGCCATCGAAGCGATCAAGGACCACAAAGCTGTGTACCTGATGGCCGTCGGCGGTGCTGCGTACCTGGTAGCCCAAGCGATCAAAAAATCGCGTGTGGTGGCATTTGCCGAACTGGGTATGGAAGCGATCTACGAGTTCGACGTTAAAGACATGCCGGTTACCGTGGCAGTCGATAGCAACGGCGAGTCGGTGCACATCACCGGCCCGGCGATCTGGCAGAAAAAAATCAGCGAAAGCCTGGCTGTAGAAGTGCAATAAGCGCTTTATACGTCAGACACAAAAACGGCCAGGTTAATAACCTGGCCGTTTTTTTATGTCTGTACCGTGCTTTTCTGTGGGAGCGGGCTTGCTCGCGATGGCATCAACCCGACAACGCAGGTAAACCGCGTCGCCTGAATCGCAAGCAAGCCCTCTCCTGCAAGATCGGTACCTCTCAATCAGAACGCGTTACGGAAAATTTCTTCAATCTGCCCCTGATCAGCCTTGCGCGGGTTGGTGAAACCACAAGCATCCTTCAGGGCATTGGTGGCCAGAATCGGGATGTCATCCAGCTTGGCGCCCAGGTCACGCAGCCCGGCCGGGATTTCTACATCCCGGGCCAAGGTGCGAATCGCCGCGATGGCCGCCTGCGCGCCCTCTTCCGGGCTCAAGCCCCGCACATCGGCACCCAACGCGTGAGCCACATCGGTCAAGCGGGTCGCACATACACTGGCGTTAAACATCTGCACATGGGGCAGCAGCACCGCATTGCACACACCATGGGGCAAGTCATAGAACCCGCCCAACTGGTGGGCCATCGCATGCACAAAGCCCAGCGACGCGTTATTAAAGGCCATGCCCGCGAGGAACTGCGCGTAAGCCATGTTCTCGCGTGCCGTCAGATCCTTACCGTCGCTAACCGCCTGACGCAGGTTTTGACTGATCAGCTCCATCGCCTTGATCGCACAAGCATCGGTAATGGGGTTGGCAGCCGTCGACACATACGCCTCAATGGCGTGAGTCAGGGCGTCCATGCCCGTGGCTGCGGTTAGCCCTTTGGGCATCCCCACCATCAACTCGGGGTCGTTGACCGACAACAGTGGTGTCACATTGCGGTCGACAATGGCCATTTTTACGTGGCGCTCTTCGTCGGTGATGATGCAAAAACGCGTCATTTCACTGGCTGTACCGGCCGTGGTATTGATCGAGACCAGCGGTAATTGCGGCTTGGCCGAGCGATCAACCCCCTCGTAATCACGGATATGCCCGCCATTGGTGGCACACAGCGCAATGCCCTTGGCGCAGTCATGGGGCGAGCCGCCACCCAACGACACGATAAAATCGCAGTGATGTTGCTTGAGCACCACCAGCCCCGCCTCAACGTTGGCAATGCTCGGGTTCGGCTTGGCACCGTCGAAAATCACCGAATCAATGTCCTGCAGCGCCAGCTGCTCAGCGATCAGCGTCGCAACACCCGCCTTTGCCAGCCCCGCGTCAGTCACAATCAAGGCCTTACGAAAACCATAATTGCGAATAGCGGTCATGGCTTCAGCCAAGCAACCGTTACCCATAATATTTACGGCGGGAATAAAGAAAGTGCTGGTCATGTAGAGTCCTCTTGGCGGGTCATTGGCTAAGTCGGTCTCCACAGCTTCCTCCAATCACAATGCAGCAATGTTGATCTGGCTCAACACTTGAGCATGATAAAGTCCGACACCGCCCACGCCTTGAGACGAAATTGCGATGACCCCTTTCCAGGAATTTGATGCCGAACTAGAAGACTGGAATCAGTTGCGCACCAGCACACCGTGCAGCGGGCTGCTGATTGGCAACGGCGCAAGCATGGCCGTGTGGCATGACTTCTATTACGACTCGCTGTTTGACAAAGCCAAGAGCGTCGCCGAAAAGCCCCTCAGCCAGACCGAACTCAGCGTGTTCGAGGCCCTCGGCACGCGCAACTTCGAGCATGTGCTCAGCGCCCTGAAAACCGCGAGCAAGGTCAACAAGGCGCTGGCCATCAACTCGGCCTCGCCGCGCAAACGCTATTACGCCATTAAAGAAGCCCTGATCAACTGCACTCAAGACGTGCACATTCCCTGGCGCCTGATGCAGCCCGAAACCCTGGCTTGCTGGCATGCAGAACTGGCGCGCTACGCCAGTGTGTATTGCTCCAACTACGACTTGCTTGCGCCCTGGGCAGTGATGCAGGCGCCAAAACAGTTCAACGACCTGTTCAATACCCCCGGTTCGACCTTTGAACTGAGCAGTGCGGCCAAGGGTAAAACCACTCGTATGCTGTATCTGCACGGGGCGCTGCACCTGGTCAAAAATCAGGAAGGCAAGGCACGCAGAATCACGGCCAACGAACCCACCCTGTTAAGCAACTTTGCAATTAACCACTCGATCAGCGCACTGGACGATGTGCCGCTGTTTGTCAGCGAAAGCAGCAGCGACGACAAGCGAAAATCCATCCGCCAGTCCGATTACCTGTCTTTTTGCCATGAGCAGTTAATGGCGCATAAAGACGCGCTGTGCATCTTCGGCCACAGCTTGGGCGAGCAGGACCAGCACCTGATCGATGCCTTGCGCCAGGCCCCGCTGAAAACCCTGTGCATCTCGATCTATCCGCGCAGTGAAGCGTTTATCCGCTTTCAAAAGAACCATTACACGGCACTGTTTGCCGAGAAGAAGCTGACCTTGCGCTTTTTTAACTCGAAGACTCATCCGCTGGGCCTCAGCCGACACTCGGTGCCGGTAGAGGTTTAACCCTGGCCGAACGCCTCAATGCTTGTCTTTGATGACCGTAGTCGGCCCATTGTGTTTGACACTGGCAATGCCTTTGTCACGCGCAGCCTCTGACGAGTACATCTCGCTGGTGCCGATAATCTGGTGATTGGCCGCCTTCAGGTTGAAGTACGGACTACCATCCTTGGCCACTTTTCTCTCGTACCGCTCATCAAGCGGGCTGTTGGTCTGTACCGAGGCGATCCCGCCTTTGGCTGCCGCCAGCGTGGTGTAGTGCTCACTGACCAGAATGGTTTCGGCATTCGCCGCCTTCAACACAAAGCGGAACTGCCCATTGCTGGTATTGCTCAATTCGTACCAACCCGACATAACCTTCTCCTGAAATTAAGGGTTCCTGCACCTAGTCAGTAAAGACGCCATGGGCTATTTATCCATTTATTTGCCGAGATGAGCGAAAGTCGAACTTTCAACGAGACAAATAGCAATGGTTATCGATACCATTCGCGACTTATTTGCATCGCTGTGTTCACAAGGACCCTCATGTCTCGCCTTAAACCCGACCCGCCTGCGGCCGATTCCTTTCGCGAGTTCTATACGCAAATTTTGCACTTTCTGCGTAAGCGCACCGACAACACCAGCGATGCAGCTGACATGACTCAGGATGTTTTCACTCAATGGCTGGGTTATCAGGACCGGGCCAACGTCGAGCAGCCGCGGGCGTTTCTGTTCCAGATGGCGCGCAATCTGTTGCGCGACCACTGGCGCCGCCAGCAAGTGCGCCAGGCTGTACATCACCAGCACGGCGAGAGTGAATCCGAGCCCTTGAGTGACGAAAGGGATGATCCAATGGCTGCTGCCCAGCGTCTGCAACGCCTTGAACAGCTCAAAACCATACTCGCAGAACTCTCGCCCAGACGCCGTGAAGCCCTTATGCTGCACCGTTTTGAAGGCTTGAGTCAGGCACAGATTGCCGAGCGCATGGGGATCTCCGTCAGCATGGTAGAAAAGCACATTGCCTTGGCCTTGTTGCACTGCAAGCAGTATCAACAACGGGACAGCGGCAAGGAGCAGCCAAAATGAGCCCTCATCAAGCAGCAGGTCACGACAGCATCGACGAGCAGGCAGCCAATTGGTTTGCACGTAACCGCAACGAGCGCGACCACAGCACCCGCGAGCAATTCGACACATGGCATGCCAGCCCGGCCCATGCTCAGGCCTATGCCGAATTTGAGGCTCTGTGGGCGGATCTGGGTCAACTTGAACAGATCAACCAACCCATTGCGCTGCCTGTCCGCCCCCGGCGTTCAAACTTCGCCCTGGCCACCGCTGCCGCCGTGCTATGCGCCGTGTTTGCGCTCAATCTCGGGGCTCCAGTGGCGCTGCACCAGCAGCAGGTCAGTACTTTGGCCCAAGGCGGGCGCACCCTCCTGTTACCCGATGGCAGCACCTTGAACGTCAATGCCAATACCCGGCTGCGCCTGGAGTTCAACGCACAACAGCGCGATATTTATTTGGATCAAGGCCAGCTTTATATCGAGGTTGCAGCCAATAAGGAGCAGCCGCTAGTGGTACATGCTGGCGCTGCACGGATCAAGGTGGTCGGCACCGGCTTTGATGTACGACGCAGCTCGCGCCAATTGGTCGTCAGTGTCGCCCACGGCCAGGTTGCGTTTACCCCCGATGCAAAATCCTCAACCCTGCTGGGCGCACAACAACGCGCCACCTACGACTACGCCAAGAGCTCACTGCAAGAGCACTCCCTGGGTGCCGAAAAAGTGGCGGACTGGCGCAGTGGCCACCTGTCATTTCGCAATCGCGAACTGGGCAGCCTGGTGGACGAGCTGGACCTGTACCGCCCCGGCGTGATCCAACTGGCCGCTGGGCCACTCGCTGCCTACAAGGTCTCGGGCAATCTGGATATCAGCGACCCACTGGCCCTGGTCAAGGCTCTTCCTGCACTGATCCCGGTAAAAACCGTGCTGCAGGACAACGGAACAATCCGTATCGAACCTCGCTAAAAAAACATATGCGAATATTTTTCATTCGCATATGTGGTTTTTTCATTGTGCCGCGTCTTCCTCCGGTCTGCGTTGCTAACGCATGTCTTTTTGGCCTTTGTTGCCACACCGGGGGATTTCATGTTTCGCGCACCACATCACTTCTCGCACTTCTGCTCGCGCCCAACACTGGTGGCAGCTTGCCTGGCGGTCAGCCTGCAAGCCCATGCCGAGTCGATCCAGCTGCAACTGCCGGCACAATCGCTGGCCAGTTCGTTAAGTGAGGTGGCGCAGCAGGCAAAAATCCAGCTGCTGTTCGACGAAGCCCTGTTACGCAACATCAAAGCCCCCGCGCTCAAGGGCGACTACACACCGCAACAAGCCATCCAGTTACTGCTCAAGGGCACCGATTTCAGCCTGATCCAGGTCGACCGAACCTACGTTGTGAGACCCAAGGAAGACGGTACAACCACCAGCAACAGCCTGGAGCTGGGCGCGGTGAGCGTGGTGGGCAGCGGTAACGAGGTGGATTCCAGCAGCGTCGGCAAATCGACCATGACGCAAACTCAGATCAATCAGTATCAGGCCAATAACATCCCCAGCTTGCTGGCCACCCTGCCGGGTATCAACCTCGGCGGATCGCTCAAGCCGGGCGGTCAGACCATCAACATTTGGGGCATGGGCGAAGCTGAAGATGTGCAGATGACCGTTGATGGCGCGACCAAAAGCGGCTTTGAACGCTACAAACAGGGCACGATTTTTATCGAGCCCGAGCTGATCAAACGCCTGGAAGTCGAGAAAGGCCCCCACGACATACACACCGGCAATGGTGGTTTTGGCGGCGTGGTGCACATGGAAACCAAGGACGCGCCGGACCTGCTCGAAGAAGGCAAGGACGTTGGTGCCATGCTCAAGTACGGCTACAGCAGCAATGACCATCAACAGATTTACAGCGGTGCCGTGTACGGCCGCACCGATGATGGCCGCGCCGATGCGCTGGTGTACTACACCAAACGCGACGGTGATGACATGAAGCTCGCCGACAATATGCCCAACCCCGGTAATGTTTACCCGGTCAACCCCAAGCGCCTGCCCAACACCGCCCAGGATCTGGACGCGCAACTGCTCAAACTCAACCTGCACCTCAACGACGAGCACAGCGTAGGCATGTCTTACTCGCGGGCCAACAATTACCTGTGGGTGCCCTTCTCGGCAGTCAGCTACCCGGAGCCACCCAGCAAGGCCAACATTGATAAATACGGTTACGACATCGCCTCCCGACGCTACCTGTCCAACCGCTCAACCATCGACACCACCTGGTCGGCCAAATACAAATACGAGCCTCTGGACAATCCGCTGGTGGATCTGGAAGTGAAGTACTCGCACTCCAATACCGAACAAACCGACACGCGCAGCGCACAGGCCTTCACCCAGCCCACCAGCGGCGGGCGCAAGATGGAAACCGGCTACACCGACGACATGCTCCAGATCGAAAATATCAGCCTGTTTGCCAGCGGCCCGCTGGACCATGCGGTGACCACTGGCGTGCAATTTCGCAAGCATCAGCGTGATGTGAATATGTGGATGCCGGGCGGGTCCTATGACGCCGAGAAGTACAACTACGGCCACTACCAACCAAACTTCATGCCCAGGGGCAAGGTCGACACCAACAGTTTCTATATTCAGGACGCCATCACCTGGGGCGACTTCACGTTGACGCCGTCCATGCGTTACGACCATGTGCGCAATCGCGGCCAGGAAAACGATGCGCCCTACTACAACCACCCGGAACTGGGCCACGACTACAGTGACAAAACCTACACTGGCTGGTCGCCTCGCCTGGCGGCCTTCTGGACAATAACTCCGAAAACCGCCTTGTTCGTTAACTACAGCAAGACCTGGCGCGCCCCGGTGATCGACGAGCAATATGAAGTCCAGGGGTCTGGCAGCCGCACTTCCAGCAGCCTGGGCCTGGACCCCGAACGCATCACCGGCTGGCGTGGGGGCAACATCACGACGTTCGATCAGATTTTCGGCGACAGTGACCACGCACTGGTGCGCACTACCCTGTTCCACAACACTGTCGACGACGAGATTTTCAAAGCAACGGGCGTAGGCTGTGCGGCACAAACTGTGTCAGGGGGCATGACCAAAGACTGCGGTCCCAATATGCCGAACTACCGCAATATTGGCAGCGTGACTATCAAAGGCTTTGAGGTTGAAAGCTTCTACGAGTCCACGTACGTCTTCGGCTCGCTTTCATACGCATGGATGACTGGCAAACACGAAGGCGCCTACACCAACCCTTGGGGCCCCAACGTCTGGGCACGCGACGTACCCGCACCAAAATGGATTGCCGTACTGGGCACCAAAATACCGAGCCTGGATGCCCGCGTTGGTTGGAAAGGCGAATGGGTACGCAAGACCGACCGCAGACCGAGCGACAATTACTACAGCAGCCCGCTGAGCGTCTTGGGTGACCGTTACTGGGATCATTACGATAATGACGGCTACAACGTGCAAGGTCTGTTTGCCAACTGGAAGCCGCAACAGCCTTACCTCAAGGGCACCGAGGTCAACTTCACCTTGGACAATATGTTCAACAAGAGCTTTCGCCCGATGCTCAGTGGCGATAACGCCTACAGCCAGGGGCGAAATGCCAAGATCAGCGTGACGCGGTTCTTCTAAACAGCAGTGCATAACCTGTAACCGCTGCCGCAGGCTGCGATAAGGGCCGAAGGACCTTTGAAGCAGGGTCGCTTCGTAACCCATCGCAACCTGCGGCAGCGGCTACACACTCAGGCTTTATGACGTGCTACCACACTCAACTCCGGCACCTGCACCCGGCGCTGGCTCAGGTAACGCGTGCAACTGACGCGCAAGAAAGACGCGAAGTTGACCACTTCACCGCGATAATCCATCACTTCCTCATACAGCTTGGCCACCAATTGGTTGGTGGTCATGCCGTCCTCCTGTGCAATTTCGCTGAGGATGTCCCAGAACTGGTTTTCCAGGCGCAAGGTGGTGACCACGCCGCAAATACGCAATGACCGTGAGCGCGACTCGTAAAGAATCGGATCGGCTTTTACATACAATTCACACATGGTCACGCCCTCATTCTTACAAGGTAATCTTGGTGCCGAGCAAGCCCAGGAACGCCGCCAGCCATGCAGGATGCGCAGGCCATGCCGGTGCAGTGGCCAAGTTGCCCTGTACATGGGCCTTGGTCACGTCGATATCGATATAAGTACCACCCGCCAGGCGAACCTCCGGTGCACACGCCGGATAAGCGCTGCATTCGCGGCCTTCCAGAGTACCAGCCGCCGCCAGCAGTTGCGCACCGTGGCACACAGCAGCAATCGGCTTGCCCGCCTTGTCGAAATCACGCACCAGCTCCAGCACTTTTTCATTCAAGCGCAGGTATTCCGGTGCACGACCACCCGGTACGAGCAGCGCGTCGTAATCGCTGGCTTTAACCTTGTCAAAATCGAAATTCAGGGCAAACAAATGGCCAGGCTTTTCGCTGTAGGTCTGGTCGCCTTCAAAGTCGTGGATGGCGGTACGCACGGTCTGGCCCGAAGTCTTGCCGGGGCACACCGCATGCACCTGATGCCCGACCATCAACAGCGCCTGGAACGGCACCATCACTTCGTAGTCTTCGACGTAATCGCCAACCAGCATCAGAATTTTTTTCGCTGCCATGGTGCGTGCTCCTGTGGGGGATAGGGCCAGTAAGAGTAGCCAAAGTACCCCCTGCGCGCCTGGGCGGGTAATAGCCAGGTACTACGTACCCGCCAGACGCAACTTACAGGCTTATTTCAACAACCCATCGGCCTGCAACAGGGTTTCAAGGCAGTGTTCCTGAATGTTGTAGAACGCCTTGAGTTCCTGAATTTTCACCAACAATTGCGCCGGGTCCAGCGGTTCGGCGCGTTTGACCGCAAGGATCATTTTGTTTTTGTTGGTGTGCTCCAGCGAGATGAACTCAAACACCTTGGTTTCATAACCGCAGGCTTCCAGGAACAGTGCACGCAGGCTGTCAGTGACCATTTCGGCCTGTTGGCCCAAGTGCAAACCGTATTGCAGCATCGGCTTGAGCAATGCCGGGCTCTGGATTTGCAGGCGGATCTGCTTATGGCAGCACGGCGAGCACATGATGATCGCCGCACCCGAACGAATGCCCATATGGATGGCGTAGTCGGTGGCGATATCACAGGCATGCAGCGCGATCATTACATCGATCGGCGTCGGGGCAAAGCTGCGCACATCACCATGCTGGAACGTCAGGCCCGGGTGCTCCAGGCGTTCAGCGGCGTTGTTGCACAGCGTGACCATGTCTTCACGCAGCTCAACCCCGGTCACCATGCCTTCGGCTTGCAGGCTGTGGCGCAGGTAGTCGTGAATGGCAAACGTCAGGTAACCCTTGCCCGAACCGAAATCCACCACCTTGACCGGTTGATCGAGCTTGAGCGGCGAGTTGCTCAGGGCGTGGGAAAACACCTCGATAAACTTGTTGATCTGCTTCCACTTGCGCGACATCGCCGGGATCAGCTCTTGCTGCTTGTTGGTCACGCCCAGATCGGCGAGAAACGGCCGCGTCAGATCCAGAAAGCGATTTTTCTCGCGATTGTGCTCAGCCGACGGCAATTCGCGCTCCTGCTGGCTCTTGCCTTTGAACAGCGAGCTTTTGCCTTTTTTGCTGTATTCCAACTGCACTTCGTCAGTCAGGGTCAGCAAGTGCGCGTTCTTGAACGCTTCCGGCAACAGCCCGGCAATAATTGCCACGCCCTCTTCAAGCGGGAAGTTCTTGGTGATATCACGGGTTTTGTAACGGTACACAAAAGACACGCAAGGCTGATCCTTGACCGTTACCTGCTTGATGATCACCCGTTGCAATTCAGCCTCTGGACCGACGTACTTGGCCAGCACCAGCTTGATAAACGAGTTTTGCGCCAGGCCGGTTTCCAGCAGATTCAAAAATTGCGCACGATGATCCGGCACAGACGGGGCGGTGGTAGCAGTCACTGACATTGAAAATGGTGCCTCGGGGGTGCAAGAGGGAGAAATCAGAAAAGCAATGGCGGCCATTTTAGGCGCGTTGGCCGCCGGGGGCACGGAGTAATTTCAGACAGCCGCGATTACAACATCACCAACCGATTCGGCAATTGGTTACGCGCCTGTGTTCTCGGTATGTGCTGCGCGAGCAATTCGGCGCTGGCATCGATACAGGCAATAAAGCCTTCAGCCGTATGGCCCAGCGCCACCCGGCGGGTGAAATCGCTGACGATGGTACCCCAGTCACTATTGTCCAGATGTCGGGAGATACCTTCGTCCACCAGGATTTCGACGTAACGCTCCGCCTCGCTGACAAAAATCAGCACGCCGGTGCGCCCTTCGGTGTGATGCAGGTTTTGCTCGAGAAACTGCCGCCGGGCCAGGTTGCTGGCTCGCCAGTAGCGCACACGGGGCGGGATCAAGCGGGTGGTAATCGCCGGTAGGCGGAAGATCAGGCTGAGAAACACGAAGCTGGCCCATTGCAGCATCAGCAAGGAATAAATCTCCAGGCCGCCAATCAGAACGTGCGCCACGGCGGGCACCAGCAAGGCAACCAGGCTGGCCCACAACAAGGGGATATAGCTGTAGTCATCGGCCCGCGGTGCCAACACGGTGACAATTTCGGCGTCGGTGCGCTGTTCGGCACGGGTGACGGCTTCTTCGACCTGCCGTTGTTGCTCTTGAGTTAACAAAGCCATAACTATCGATACTCGTTGAAAAGTGAATTACCAGCCGCCAGAGGCTCCGCCGCCGCCAAAACTGCCACCGCCGCCACTGAACCCTCCGCCACCGCCACCGCCGAAACCGCCACCGCCAAAGCCACCCGAGCGCGAGCCACCGCCGCCGCCTGAGCGGCAGATGCCAAAGAACTGGCAGGCCGCAACGACCAGAACAAACAATATAAATAGCAGCACAACTACGCCCGGGTGTTCGACCATCAAATCGTTGCTGTCGCCCTGCCCTCCGGCATAGGCCGGTTCGGCCAATGGCGCGCCACCCAATACTTGCAGGATGGCGTCAACCCCGTCGCTGATACCTTGGTTGTAGTCACCGCTTTTAAAGGCCGGGGTGATCACTTGATGGATGATCACCGAGGACTGGGCGTCGGTGAGGCGGTCTTCCAGGCCATAGCCAACCTCGATACGCAGCTTGCGATCATCGCGGGCCACAATCAGCAATGCGCCGTTGTTTTTGTCTTTTTGGCCGATGCCCCAGGCGCGGCCCAGTTGGTAGCCGAAATCTTCGATGGGGGTGCCTTGCAGACTGGGTACGGTGACCACCACCACTTGCTCGCCGGTGGCTTTTTCGTGGGTCTCAAGCTTTTGCGTCAGCTGCTGGCGTGTGGCGGGGTCGAGCATTTGCCCATCGTCCACCACCCGCCCGCTAAGTGCAGGAAAAGTCAGCGCCTGGGCCGTGGCTATAAATAGCCACAGCAACAGGCCAAGCCCCGGTTTTGATACGCGCATCGGCAACCTCATAGGTCGAATCTGACAGGCGTTACTCGTAGCAGCTGCCGAGGAACGAAGGCTGCGTTCGAGCGCGAAGCGGTCGTAAAATCTGAGCCTGAGGTGTATTTGAAACACCGCAATTAATGATTTTACGACGACTGCGCCGCCGAACGCAGCCTTCGTTCCTCGGCAGCTGCTACAGGGCACGCATATTGGTCAGGCGGCTTAGAACTTCACCTCAGGTGCCTTGTCGGCATCCGGGGTTGTGGCTTCAAAGGTGGAGCGTACCGGCAAGTCGCTGTACATCACCGCATGCCACAAACGCCCCGGAAAGGTGCGGATCTCAGTGTTGTAGCGCTCAACCGCGAGGATAAAATCGCGACGAGCCACGCTGATCCGGTTTTCCGTGCCTTCCAGTTGCGATTGCAACGACAGGAAGTTCTGGTTGGACTTCAGGTCCGGGTAACGCTCAGACACCACCATCAACCGGCTCAAGGCTCCCGTCAGCTGATTCTGCGCCTCCTGAAACTGCTTGAGTTTTTCCGGGTTGTTCAACGTGCTGGCATCGACCTGGATCGAGGTCGCCTTGGCCCGCGCTTCAATCACCGCAGTCAGGGTGGCCTGCTCCTGTTTGGCCGCGCCCTTGACCGTCTCCACCAGATTGGGAATCAGGTCGGAACGACGTTGATACTGGTTCTGTACTTGCGACCAGGCCGCCTTGACCTGCTCGTCGAGGGTCGGAATGGTATTGATCCCACATCCTGCAAGCAGACTGCTTACGGTCAGCAGGGCAATAACTTTCCAACCCCAGGTTCTAACGCTCTGTATTCCCATGCTTGTAACGCTCCGAAATAACGACATCAGGTTTATAGACCACACACCACACCCAAAAACTCCCGGCAATACTGGATTGCTCGCGGCGAATCAGCTAAAAGACTGCCTGCCATGCAGGAATACTTTGTTCTAAAGGTAGGTCATTTCTTTAATTCGAGTATTCCTGACATTCCTCCAGAACAATATCGCTGCACAAGCGCGGGCTTCCCTCGCTTCAAGTGAGCGGCTGCGCAGAAGAATCCAATGAGAAATATGTGTTTGCTGGGCATCGTCATCAGCCTGGCCAGTCACACCGCATGGGCTCAAACCCCGGCGGCCCCGCTCCCTCCCAAAGACGTGTTCGTTGCTGAACTGCTGAAAAAAATGAGCGTGGATGAAAAGATCGGTCAACTGCGTCTGATCAGTATCGGCCCGGAAATGCCCCGCGAGATGATCCGCAAGGAAATCGCCGCAGGCCGTATCGGCGGCACGTTCAACTCCATCAGCCGCGACGAAAACCGCCCGATGCAAGACGCTGCCATGCGCAGCCGCCTGAAGATCCCGATGTTTTTTGCGTACGACGTGATCCACGGCCATCGCACCATTTTCCCGATCAGCCTGGCTCTCGCCTCCAGCTGGGACATGGACGCCATCGGCCTCAGCGGCCGCGTGGCCGCCAAGGAAGCCAGCGCCGACAGTATCGACCTGACTTTCGCCCCCATGGTCGACATCGCCCGTGACCCGCGCTGGGGCCGTACCTCCGAAGGATTTGGCGAAGACACCTATTTAGTCTCGCGCATCGCCAGGGTGATGGTGCAGGCCTATCAGGGCGCATCACCTGCCCTGCCCGGCAATATCATGGCCAGCGTTAAACACTTTGCCCTGTATGGCGCAGTCGAAGGCGGACGCGACTACAACACTGTCGACATGAGCCCGACACGCATGTTTCAGGACTATCTGCCGCCCTACCACGCCGCCATCGAAGCGGGCGCAGGTAGCGTGATGGTGGCCCTGAACTCGATCAATGGCGTGCCTGCCACCTCGAACATGTGGCTGATGCAGGATTTGCTGCGCAAGGACTGGGGTTTTAAAGGCGTTGCAGTCAGCGACCACGGTGCGATTATTGAATTGATCAAGCACGGTGTGGCCAAAGACAGCCGCGAAGCCGCCAAGCTGGCAATCAAGGCCGGTATCGACATGAGCATGAACGACAAGGCCTACGGCGAAGAATTGCCTGGCCTGCTCAAGTCCGGTGAAGTGCCGCAAAGCGATCTGGATAACGCCGTGCGCGAGGTGCTTGGCGCCAAGTACGACATGGGCTTGTTTGCCGACCCGTACCTGCGTATCGGCAAGGCTGAAGATGACCCGGCCGACACCAAGGCCGAAAGCCGCCTGCATCGCAGCGAAGCCCGTGAAGTGGCGCGCAAGAGTCTGGTACTGCTGAAAAACCAGGCCGAAACCCTGCCCCTGAATAAACAGGCGCGCATTGCCCTGGTTGGCCCCCTGGCCAAAGCCCCGATCGACATCATGGGCAGTTGGGCCGCAGCGGGTCTGCCAGCACAGTCTGTGACCGTGTATGACGGCATGCGTAACGCACTCGGCCAACAGGGCAACCTGATCTACGCCCGCGGCGCCAATATTACCGACGACCAGAAAATCGTCGACTACCTGAACTTCCTCAACTTCGATGCACCAGAAGTGGTCAACGACCCGCGCCCGGCGCAGGTGATGATTGACGAGGCGGTCAAGGCCGCGCAGCAGGCGGATGTAGTCGTCGCTGTGGTGGGTGAATCGCGGGGCATGTCCCACGAGTCGTCGAGCCGCACCAACCTGGACATTCCTGCCAGCCAGCGCGCCCTGATTACTGCGCTCAAGGCCACCGGCAAGCCGTTGGTACTGGTGTTGATGAACGGCCGTCCGCTGTCGATCGATGTGCAACAGCAACAAGCCGATGCCGTGCTGGAAACCTGGTTCAGCGGCACCGAAGGGGGCAACGCGATTGCTGACGTGCTGTTCGGTGACTACAACCCGTCAGGCAAGCTGCCGATCACTTTCCCGCGTTCTGTAGGTCAGATTCCGACTTACTACAGCCATCTGAGCATTGGTCGGCCCTTCACACCGGGCAAACCGGGCAACTACACCTCGCAGTATTTCGATGAGCCCAACAGCCCGCTGTATCCGTTTGGCTATGGCTTGAGCTACACCGACTTCAGCCTGTCGGATGTCAGCCTGTCGACCAAAACCTTGAAGCCGGGCAACACTCTGACCGCCAGCGTAACCGTGAAAAACACGGGCAAGCGCGCGGGCGAAACCGTGGTTCAGTTGTATATCCAGGACGTCACCGCCTCCATGAGCCGTCCGCTCAAGGAGCTGAAGAACTTCCAGAAAGTCATGCTCAAACCCGGCGAGCAGAAGGTCGTGCAATTCACCGTCGCCGAGAACGATCTGAAGTTTTACAACGCGCAGTTGCAGCACGTCGCCGAGCCTGGCGAATTCAATGTGCAGATTGGCCTCGACTCGCAAAACGTCCAGCAAAACAGCTTCCAGTTGCAGTAATTTCGCTCAATTGCCGGGAAGGCCCTATGCGGCCTCCCGGCACGTCTTTTCGCTTGACCTTTCCTATCTTTGCACCCGCCTGAAAATGCGTTCGGACAGCGCTGTTTTTTATGGTAGGGTTCGCGCCCTCAAAATCCAGCGCAAACGATTTGCTCCTGCAAAATCCGGTGACAAACGGCTAAATGCCGGTGCAGTGCGGCCTACATGGATATTCAAGCTTTCACACACAATTTACACACAGGGTTATCCACAGGCAGTACGTTGCACAACCCCTGCAAAACGCATATCTTGTATCAGCTCCGCCAAAAAACCCCATATGTAGGGTTTTAGGCCAAAAACCCAACACAACTCAGACGAGAATTTCAAGCCCTTTTCTCGCGCCTGTTGGGTTAAACCAAACGCAGTTTTTAAAGTCCAAACCGCTCATGCGGATGGCAACCGCTTTCCAACCTAAACGTCGGAAAGCGGCCCGGGTGTTGCAGTAAAAATACTGTCATCCCGCTGGAATACGGTTTCACGCGGTCTGCGTGAATCAAGACTTCGGCACGGAAGCGGCTTAACCCCCCCTTCTGTACGTCCCGAAGTTGTTATGCCCGGCTCATTACCGGTTGTAGTGCTTCAGGACGGAACGGTGGGCACCCAAAAGGCGCCCAAACAAACATAGAGAATGTGGAGACACCCCCATGCAAACCGATACAACTCGCGAGAACTCGCAGGGTACCGATTCAAATCTGGATCTGTCTGCGACCGCGCCAGGCCAATTGCGCGTGATCAAACGTAACGGGGCTGTAGTTCCTTACACCGATGACAAGATCACCGTCGCCATCACCAAGGCGTTTCTCGCAGTTGAAGGTGGCAACGCTGCCGCTTCGTCGCGCATTCACGACACCGTTGCGCGCCTGACCGAACAAGTCACCGCGACCTTCAAGCGTCGCATGCCATCGGGCGGCACCATCCACATCGAAGAAATCCAGGACCAGGTTGAACTGGCCCTGATGCGTGCCGGCGAGCAAAAAGTGGCTCGCGACTATGTGATCTACCGTGATGCCCGCTCCAAGGAACGTGCAACCCGCGCCCCGGCTGAAGACGCTGTGCGCGCTCACCCGTCGATCCGTATCACCCTCGCTGACGGCACATTCGCGCCGCTGGACATGGGCCGCCTGAACACCATCGTCACCGAGGCCTGTGAAGGTCTGGAAGAAGTTGACGGCGACCTGATCCAGCGCGAAACCCTGAAAAACCTCTACGACGGCGTAGCGTTGAGCGACGTCAACACCGCCCTGGTGATGACCGCACGCACCCTGGTAGAGCGTGAGCCCAACTACTCGTTCGTGACCGCTCGCCTGCTGATGGACACCCTGCGTGCCGAAGGCCTGAGCTTCCTGCAAGTCGCTGACAGCGCCACCCACCACGAGATGGCTGACCTGTACGCCAAGGCCCTGCCGGCCTACATCGCCAAAGGTATCGAGTTCGATTTGCTGAACCCGGTTCTGGCCACCTTCGACCTGGAAAAACTGGGCAAGGCGATCAACCACGAGCGCGATCAGCAGTTCACCTACCTGGGCCTACAAACCCTGTACGACCGTTACTTCATCCACCACGATGGCGTACGTTTCGAACTGCCGCAGATCTTCTTCATGCGTGTGGCCATGGGCCTGGCAATCGAAGAGAAGCAAAAAGAAGACCGCGCCATCGAGTTCTACAACTTGCTGTCGTCCTTCGACTACATGTCGTCGACCCCTACCCTGTTCAACGCCGGTACTCAGCGTCCACAGCTGTCCAGCTGCTACCTGACCACCGTGCCGGACGACCTGTCGGGCATCTACCACGCGATCCACGACAACGCCATGTTGTCCAAATTCGCTGGCGGCCTGGGCAACGACTGGACGCCAGTACGTGCACTGGGTTCGTGGATCAAGGGCACCAACGGCAAATCCCAGGGCGTGGTTCCGTTCCTGAAAGTGGTGAACGACACCGCCGTAGCCGTTAACCAGGGCGGCAAGCGCAAAGGCGCTGTATGTGCTTACCTGGAAACCTGGCACATGGACATCGAAGAGTTCATCGAGCTGCGCAAGAACACCGGTGATGACCGTCGTCGTACCCACGACATGAACACTGCCAACTGGATCCCTGACCTGTTCATGAAGCGCGTCTTCGATGACGGCCCGTGGACCCTGTTCTCGCCGTCCGAAGTACCGGATCTGCACGACCTGACCGGCAAGGCCTTCGAAGAGCGTTACGAGTACTACGAAGCACTGTCCCAGTACCCTGGCAAGATCAAGCTGTTCAAGACCATCCAGGCCAAAGACCTGTGGCGTAAAATGCTGTCCATGCTGTTTGAAACCGGCCACCCTTGGCTGACCTTCAAAGACCCGTGCAACCTGCGTAGCCCGCAGCAGCACGTGGGCGTGGTTCACAGCTCGAACCTGTGCACCGAGATCACCTTGAACACCAACAAGGACGAGATCGCCGTTTGCAACCTGGGCTCGATCAACCTGCCGAACCACATCGTCAACGGCAAGCTGGACACCGACAAGCTCAAGCGCACCATCGACGTAGCCGTACGCATGCTCGATAACGTTATCGACATCAACTACTACTCGGTGCCGCAAGCTCGCAACTCGAACTTCAAGCACCGTCCAGTGGGCCTGGGGATCATGGGCTTCCAGGACGCTCTGTACCTGCAGCACATTCCTTACGCTTCGCAGGCTGCCGTTGAGTTTGCCGACAAGTCGATGGAAGCGGTCAGCTACTACGCGATCCAGGCTTCTTGCGACCTGGCTGACGAGCGTGGCGCTTACGAGACGTTCCAGGGTTCGCTGTGGTCCAAGGGCATCCTGCCGCTGGATTCGCAACAGATTCTGATCGAACAGCGTGGCCAGAAGTACATCGACGTTGACCTGAACGAATCCCTGGACTGGGCACCGGTTCGCGCCCGTGTACAGAAAGGCATTCGTAACTCCAACATCATGGCCATCGCACCGACCGCGACCATCGCCAACATCACTGGCGTATCGCAGTCGATCGAACCGACCTACCAGAACCTGTACGTGAAATCGAACCTCTCGGGCGAATTCACCGTGATCAACCCGTACCTGGTTCGCGACCTCAAGGCTCGCGATCTGTGGGACTCGGTCATGATCAACGATCTGAAGTACTACGATGGTTCCGTGCAGCAAATCGAACGCATCCCGCAAGAGCTCAAAGAGCTGTATGCCACTGCGTTTGAAGTTGACACCAAGTGGATCGTTGACGCCGCCAGCCGTCGTCAGAAGTGGATCGACCAGGCTCAGTCGCTGAACCTGTACATCGCTGGCGCTTCGGGCAAGAAGCTGGACGTGACCTACCGCATGGCTTGGTATCGTGGTCTGAAAACCACTTACTACCTCCGTGCCCTGGCCGCGACCAGCACCGAGAAGTCCACCGTCAACACTGGCAAGCTCAACGCCGTGTCGAACGGCAACAACAGCGAAGACGTAGTTGCCGCCCCGGCCGGTCCAGCACCTGTGCCAAAGGCTTGCGCGATTGACGAGCCGGATTGCGAAGCTTGCCAATAAGCTGAGCTGGCAGGCGGGTTAACCGCCTGACCATAAACCCCCGTTAAGCCCTGGCAACAGTTGGGCTTAACGGGGGTTTTGTTTTTTGGGGAGAAAAACTTCCTGTAGTCGCTGCCGAGGCACGAAGGCTGCGACTACATTGTTAGTGTCCAACGATAGGAACGACTATGAACATCATCAATGCCACGCTGCGTAGAACACCCGGCCTGTATACGGTCAGTTGCGAAGGCGAACGCATCAGCGCCATCACCTTGCAGCCCGGCACAGTAGCGGCGCAGAGTGCAGATATCGATGCTCAAGGCCAGTTGCTGATCGCACCCTTTGTAGAGCCGCATATCCATCTGGATGCAGCCCTGACCGCGGGCCAGCCCGAGTGGAACCTTAGTGGCACGCTGTTCGAAGGCATCGAGCGCTGGGCACAGCGTAAAGAAACCATCACCCACGAAGACACCAAACAGCGTGCCCACGCCACCCTCCGCATGCTGGCCGAGCATGGCATTCAACACGTACGCACCCATATCGACGTCACCGACCCGACACTGGCCGCGCTGCGGGCGATGATTGAAGTACGCGAGGAAACCCGCCACCTGATTGACCTGCAAATCGTTGCGTTCCCACAGGAAGGTATCGAGTCCTACTCCGGTGGGCGCGAGTTGATGACCCTGGCCGTGGAGTTGGGCGCCGATGTGGTCGGCGGTATTCCGCACTTTGAAAACACCCGTGAACAAGGGGTCAGTTCGATCAAGTTCTTGATGGACCTTGCCGAGCGCACCGGTTGCCTGGTGGACGTGCATTGCGACGAGACCGACGACCCGCATTCACGCTTTCTTGAAGTACTGGCCGAAGAAGCACGGGTACGCGGTATGGGCAGCCGGGTAACCGCCAGCCACACCACGGCCATGGGCTCTTACGACAATGCCTATTGTTCAAAACTGTTCCGGTTGCTCAAGGCCTCGGGAATCAACTTCGTATCGTGCCCGACCGAGAGCATTCATTTGCAGGGGCGTTTTGACACCTTCCCGAAACGCCGTGGCGTAACTCGGGTGGCCGAGCTGGACCGGGCCGGAATGAACGTGTGTTTTGGCCAGGACTCGATCAAGGACCCGTGGTATCCGCTGGGCAACGGCAACATCCTGCGGGTGCTGGATGCCGGTTTGCATATCTGCCACATGATGGGTTTTGACGATCTGGCGCGCTGCCTGGATCTGGTCACCGACAACAGCGCACGCACGCTCAATCTGGGTGAAGGTTACGGAATCGAGGTAGGTCGCCCGGCGAATCTACTGGTGCTGGATGCCGAAAATGATTACGAAGCGGTGCGGCGCCAAGCCAAGGCACGGGTGTCGATCCGTGCTGGCAAGGTGCTGATGACGCGGGTGCCGGAGCGGGTTGAGTTCAGCTGAGCGAAGCGAGACTGCGACTAGAACAATCGTGGGAGCGAGCCTGCTCGCGAATGACCTTCGCGAGCAGGCTCGCTCCCACAGGAGGGCTTGATCGACAACAGAGTATCTACAGAAGGCCTGGATGACCGATAACACCCATCACGTCATCTGAATAATGGTCTGCATGATGGTGCTTTGGGTCGAGATGGTTTTAGCGTTGGCCTGGTAGTTGCTCTGCGCCTTGATCAAGTCCACCAGCTCATTGGTCAGGTTGACGTTGGAGTCTTCCAGCGAGTTGGACTGAATGGCCCCCAGGCTCCCAACTTTCGGTGCGTCGTAGCCAGCCATACCCGAGGAGAAGGTTTCTTTCCAGGCAGTGCCGCCCACCGGCTGCAGGCCTTGTTCATTGGTAAAGCTGGCCAGGGATATCTGGCCGATGGCGCGGCTTTGGTTGTTGCTGAAGTTGGCGAACATCACGCCCGAACCATCAATGGTCAGGTTGTTGATCTGGCCGGTGGCGTAGCCGTCCTGGGTCGGCGGGTTACGCGAGGAGTCGGTGTTGTACTGAGTGGTCTTGGCCATGTTGATGGCAATGCCGCCCGGCTTGGCGTCGGCACCGTTTGAGTCCCATTTACCATTGATCATGGCACCCGGCTTCCAGCCACTGACAACCAGCGTGTTTTCAGGCTGATCCTTGATCGGATCGGGCTGCGTGACCTTGGTCAGCGCACCAGCTGAGTCAAACTCCAGGGTCGAGGCCACTGGAGCCTTGGCGCCATCGCCCGAGACTGGCGTGCCATCAGGGTTACGACCGTCAATCAGGGTATAAGAACTCCAGGTATTGGCACCGGTCTTGACCATGTACTGGTCCATCGGGTGCGCGTTGCCTTGGGTGTCGTAGACCATGGTGCTGAATTTTTTGCTGTAGCTGGTGGACTCGCTCGGATCGAACGGAATTTTGGTCTGGTCAATCGTATCGGAGCTGGAGTTCAGGTTGATCTCCGACGTTACCGAACCCGTAGGCTTGGGCGCCAGGTTAGAAGTGTCGATGCGCAGGTCGGTCAGTACACCGTTGATGATATTGCCGTTCGCATCCACGCCATAGCCCTGCAAACGCGCAGTGCCATCGGAGCTGGTCACGTAGCCCTCTTTGTCGGATTTGAACGTGCCGGCACGGGTGTAGCTCAAGGAGCCGTTGTCGCTCAGCACGAAAAAGCCGCTGCCCTGAATCCCCATATCCAGCAGGTTGCCGGTGTTGTTGATCGAGCCCTGACCAAAGTTTTGCGAGACCGCTGCCAGGTTCACGCCACTGCCTACGGTCTTGCTGCCGATACCCAGCTTGCTGGCCGAGTAGATATCGGCAAATTCTGCGCGCGATGCCTTGAAGCCGGTGGTCGCAGCGTTGGCAATGTTGTTGCCGGTCACGTCGAGTTGCTTGTTCGCCGCATAGAGACCGCTAAGGCCGATATTGAATGACATGTTTCTCTCCTTGAGGCGTATGAGTCGGCTTAGAGGCCTATGGTCTGGACTTTGGACATGCCAATGCTGCCCAGACCTGCGAGGTTGAGCATGATTTCGCCACCGGTCTTGCTCAGGGTCACGCTGTTAACGGTCGCTGGCAGGTAGGTGGTGAGCGCCGTGGTGCCGGTGTCGTTTTTGCTCGACGCTGTGAAGGTGTAGGACCCTTTGTCCAGCAGCACACCGTCGTCGTCCTTGCCGTCCCAGGTAAAGTCCGCGTTGCCGGCTTTCTGACTGCCCAGCTCCAGGGAGCGGACCACCTCCCCGTCGGCATCGGTAATGGTGATGACGGGTTTTGAATCGGGGTCCTTGACCACCACGGTGCCGTTGAATGGCTTGTCGCTGGCAGGGTCCACATAGGCTTCACTGGTTTGCACGATGACCGAGCGGCCCACCAGCGACGATGCCTGCAAAGCCTGCGAGGACTGCAGCCCGCCCGACAAGGAGTTGACCGTATCGTTGAGCGAGGTGATGCCCTCCAGGCTGCTGAACTGCGCCAGTTGCGCGACGAACGCGGTGTTGTCCTGGGGGTCCAGCGGGTTCTGGTTTTTCAGCTGGGTGACCAGCAGTTGCAGGAACGCATCCTTGCCCAGCGCCGTGTTGCCGGTAACGCCTTTGGTTGCCGCCGCCACGCTGGTGTCGGTGGTCTTGGCCTGGGCAGAGTTGGCAAGTACCTGATTAAGGGTCAAGCCGCTGGTGGAATCGGTCACACTCATTTGCGTCGTCCCTTATCACTGACCGAGGGTCAGGACCTTCTGCATCATGGTTTTGGCGGTATTCATCAGCTCGGCGTTGGTCTGGAACGAACGACTGGCGGAAATCATGTCAGCCATTTCTTCAACCACGTTGACGTTGGGGTAATACACATAGCCCTTGGCGTCGGCAGAAGGATGGTTCGGCTCGTAGCGGGCCTGCAGCTCACTTTGGTCTTCAACCACACCCAGCACTTGCACGCCTTGGCCGGCGCCGTCCTGGTTCTGGAACAGCGAGTCACCCGTACTGCTTTGTGCACCTTCGAACATAGTGGCGAACACCGGGTGCCGGGCACGGTAGGTCTGGTCGATGCTCGACGACACGGTATCGGCGTTGGCGATGTTACTGGCGACGGTGTTCAGACGCGTGGTCTGGGCACTCATGCCGCTACCGGCAATATTGAACACACTGGCTAGAGACATGAATTACTCCCCGCGCAGGGCCGACATCAGCCCTTTGAATTTGCTGTTGAGCAGGGTGAAGCTGGCCTGGAAGTTGACCGCATTCTCTGCATAGTTCGACTGCTCGATCTGAGCGTCCACTGTGTTCTGGTCGATCGACGGCTGCATCGGCGTGCGGTACAGCAGCGACTCATCGCCACTGCTCAGACCCTGGGCTTCGATATGGCGAGTGTTGGTCTTGTTCAACGCAAACGTGCCGCTCTGGTTTTTGTCACTCTGGGCGGCGAGCACAGAAGCGAAATCCAGGTCCCGAGCCTTGTAGTTCGGGGTATCGGCGTTGGCGATGTTGTTGGCCAGTACTTCAGCGCGCTGGGCGCGAAAGCCCAGTGCCTGCTCATGGATACCAAGCGCTTTATCGAAGCTGATGCTCATGTCGAAAAACCTTTGTGGGCTGACCTGAGGATGTGATTCAGGTTCTACATGACATGAACAGAGCAAACCCCGTGCCAGTTGGCACAGAGCCGTATTTCAAGGCTTTGGGAGGGGCATGGGAGGCGGCAATGCCAGAAAAGCGGCAACGGTTGACCGCTGACTGCCGCTTTTCTGCCGCTTTGCTTCGGGTTTTCCGTAGCAGCTGCCGAAGGAACGAGGCTGCGTTCGGCGGCGCAGCCGTCGTGAAACCTGAGGACTCAATATCGCTGACACACCGAGGGGCCTGATTTGCGACGACTACGTCGCCGAACGCAGCCTCGTTCCTTCGGCAGCTGCTACGGTCTACGGTCTACGGTTATTTGTCCGCCTATTTAGCCTGGTAGATGATCCCCGGGCTGCATTGGACCATCTGGTAATGATCCGGCAATCCGTTGAGCGCTTCGGAGGCGCCCAAAAACAGATAACCGCCCGGCTTCAAGGTGCTGTGAATGCGCAGCAGGATGTCTTTCTTCACTTCTGCCGAGAAGTAGATCAGCACATTGCGACAGAACACGACGTCGAACTTGCCAAAGCCTGCATAGCTGTCCAGCAGGTTGAAGGGGCGGAACTCGACCCGATTCTTGATCGGCGTCTTGATCACCCAGCGCCCCGGCCCCTTGGGGTCGAAATAGCGCTGCAAGCGCTCCGGCGACAGGCCACGGCCAATCGCCAGGTTGTCGTACTCACCGGTGCGGCAGGTGTTGAGCATCTGGGCTGACAGATCGGTGGCAAAAATCTGCACGCCCGCCTTCAGTTGCCCCAGGTTGCTGCGCTCAAACTCATCAATCGCCATCGACAGCGAAAAGGGCTCCTGCCCCGAAGAACAGGCTGCCGACCAGATACGCAAGCGCTGCCCCGGATTGGCCTTGATTTGCTCAGGCAGCACCTTGTTCTTCAATACTTCGAAGGGATAGGTGTCGCGAAACCACAGGGTTTCATTGGTGGTCATGGCATCGACCACCAACTCGCGCAGCCCGCTGCGCGGCTGGCTCTGGATACGTTGAATCAACTCGCCCAACGACTTGATGCCTTGCTGCTCCATCAGTTTGTTGAGCCGGCTGGAGACCAGGTACTGCTTGTTTTCACCCAGCAAAATGCCACAGGCTTTTTCCAGGAAGACCCGGAACTGTTCAAAATCCAAATTAGCCGTCGACAAATGTCCTGCCTCTTAAATCGTTTTGACCGCCAAGGGTGAACCCTGGCTATGGTCTGCTGCTTTGATCCGGTCGACTACCCGGGATGCCAGGTCATCAGGCCGGAATTTGGCCAAAAAGTCATCAGCCCCGACTTTTTTGACCATCGCCTGATTGAATACCCCAGACAACGAAGTATGCAGAATGATGTGCAATTTTTGCATCCGCGGATCGTTGCGGATTTCGGCGGTCAGGGTGTAGCCGTCCATTTCCGGCATCTCGATATCCGAGATCATCATCAGAAACTCTTCGGACGGGTCCTTGCCCTCCTCCACCAGCTTGCGCAGGTAGTCCAGCGCCTGACGACCGTCGTTCAACGACACGACTTCAACGCCCACCGTTTGCAGGCAACGGGCAACCTGCTTGCGTGCCACCGACGAATCGTCGACGGTCAGCACCCGCAGCGACAGCGCCTTGGTTCGGGTTTCAACATCCACCACGCCATGGGTGATGGTTTCAGGCGATGGCGAAACTTCTGCCAGGACCTTCTCGACGTCAATGATTTCGACCAATTGGTCGTCCATCCGGGTCACGGCCGTCAAGTAATGGTCGTTACCGGTGCCCTTGGGCGGCGGATGAATATCTTCCCAGTTCATGTTGACGATACGTTCGACCGAGCGAACGAGAAAGCCCTGAGTCTTGGTGTTGTACTCGGTGATGATCACAAACGGGTTGCTCTGGTCTTTCAAAGCACCCGATCCGGTGGCCATCGCCAGATCAAGAATCGGAATGGTCGCGCCGCGAATGCTCGCCACACCACACACCACAGGATGGGACTTGGGAATCATGGTCAGTTTTGGGCATTGCAGCACCTCCCTGACTTTGAACACATTGATCCCGTAAAGCTGTGGCCCATCCAGACGAAACAGCAACAGCTCCAGGCGGTTTTGCCCCACCAGTTGAGTGCGCTGGTTAACCGCATCCATCACTCCGGCCATACTCAGCTCCTCTTAAAGACTTCAAGTTTCAACACCCAATTTCCGTAAACGGCACGGGGCTTGCTTTTTTATCGGCCATGAACGCAAAAACGACAAATTCCTGCCACCGATTTTTCCCCCAGACGCTGCGCCGCTGCTGTCTGAGCGTCCTGGCGGCTGGCGCCCTGCTTGGCGTAGGCACTTATAGCAGGGCCGACGCGTTTACATCACCTGAACAGCTTATCGGCGTGACCCAGGGCTTTCTTGAATTCACGGTTGAAGACTATCTCGCCACCAGCCAGACCGAGGGGCGATATCAGATCCAGGTCAACAACCTGGACCCG
Organism: Pseudomonas fragi; assembly: GCF_025426255.1. Lineage (GTDB taxonomy): Bacteria > Pseudomonadota > Gammaproteobacteria > Pseudomonadales > Pseudomonadaceae > Aquipseudomonas > Aquipseudomonas kulmbachensis. Next base: position 3,877,829 of record NZ_CP104861.1, read on the forward strand.
CGTCTGCGCTTGGCTCATTGCGACAAGGAATTGACAGCCTCCCTCGAAAGCCCGGCACAACCCATGGGGCGCGTGATCGTGCGTGTACGCTGCGAAGGGCTATCGCCATGGACCATCTTCGTTCCGGCCCAGGTCAAACTGTTCCGTGACGTGGTCATCGTCAATCACCCGCTCAAGCGCGGCATGGTGATCGACTACGCCGATGTCACTTTGCGCGAACGGGATGTGGGCCTGATCAATCAGGGCTATCTGACCGCGACCGAGCTGGCGGTCGGTCAAAAACTCCTGCGCCCGATGGTCACCGATCAAGTGCTGACGCTCACGCATCTGGAACAGGCTGCTGCCGTGCGCAAGGGTGACCATGTGGTAATCAGCGCCCGCAGCGGCACGTTAAGTGTCAAAATGCCCGGCGAAGCCCTGTCGGACGGTGGCCTCAGCGAACAGATCCGGGTAAAGAACCTGAATTCCAAGCGTGTGATCCGCGCTCGGGTCACAGCACCCGGCCAAGTTGAGGTGGCATTGTAGGAAAACTGGCATCAGCTCCTCGACTTTCCTACACTGTGGTTTGACGTAGATCAGTACCGTTCTGTGTGAAGCTATGATTAATCGAGCCTAAAGTTTTTCCGGGTATGGCCGAAAACATGGCAAGCGTCCAAATACCCCGAGGTTTTTCGTTATGGTCATCGACTTCAGTCGTCTCAACAGCGCACCGCCCTTAACCGGCAGCACGCGCAGCAACGCCAGCCAGGAAACCGGTAGCGCCACGCAAGCGGCCCCGGCAAAAAGCCCTGTACAAGCCAGCGCCCCGAGCGGGGAATCTGTACACCTCAGCCAAGAGGCTCAACAGTTGCAGAAGATCAGCGACTCGTTGCGTGAACAACCTGCGGTCGACAAAAATCGGGTGGCCGAGCTTAAACAAGCCATTGCCGACGGCAGCTACAAGGTCGACAGCAATCGGGTCGCCAGCAAACTGCTGAATATGGAAGCCGAGCGCTAGGCCCACGGCCTGTGCCGCACTTTTGGACGCTTAATCCAGGGGTTTGTTGACGCTTCGTTGTGAGCCGCGTCGCTGGGCTGTGTTACTCGCAGCTTATTTGAAACACCAAACTACACTGCTCGCGCCTTGCCCTGCACCAAGTGGGACAGCGTCGCGGCCACAACGAAGCGTCAACAGACCCAGAGTTCGCCATGCACGACGAAAATTTACTGCAACTGATCAACGATGACCTCGCCCCCGCCGAGCAGCTGCTTGGCCTGTTGCAGGACGAGACCATCGCCCTTAAAGGCCGCGACATGCAGGTGCTGGAAAATATTCTGGCGCGCAAGCAGTCGCTGATCATTTTGCTTGAGCAACATGGCCGCAAACGCAGCGAGATCCTGGCAAGCCTGGGCCTGGCTACCAACCGCAGCGGCCTCGAAAGCTTGGCCAGCCATTCCAGCGTGGGCGCGCAGCTGCTTAGCCAAAGCGATGCGCTGAACCAGTTACTGGCTCAATGCCAGGCCGCGAACTTGCTCAATGGCCAGTCGATCCAGACTCAGCAGGCGATCACCGCCAACCAGTTGCGCATTCTTCATGGCGGCGAAGCCCCATCGTTGTATGACGCACGCGGCACCACTTCGATGCTTAACAAGCACCGCGCCTACAGCCAGGCCTGAGCCTGCGCAAACACTGAATCTAGCGAGACACACAGCATGATGGCAGAATGCCTCTTTTTTGTGTGTTGCAGTATTTTGCCTGGAGATTGATGCAACGTGTTCGACGCACAAGACGCTCCGCAGCCACCAAAGGTGCTGACTACCCCCCTGGAAATCGCCTCCAACTTGCGGATGCTGCAAGAGAGCCATGACCCGTTAATCATCACTTTTCAGGATCGCACCCAGCGCTTCCAAAGCTATGTGGTCGATGTGAATCGTGAGAACAACACCCTGGTCCTGGACGAAATGATCCCCCGTGAGGGCGAGCGCTTTCTTGAGGACGGTATACCGTTTCGAGTTGAGGGTTTCCACGATGGCGTACGCATCGCTTGGGAATGCACGACGCAACTGAGCATTGGCGACCTCAATGATCATCGCTGCTATCGCGGCGCGCTACCGCGCGAAGTGGTTTACCACCAACGCCGCAACGCGTTCCGCGCCGCCCTGAAACTGGCTCACCTGATTGATGTGGAAATTGCCGGTGACAAGCTCGGCACGCCAGTCAATGGCAAGCTGCTGGACGTCTCCGCCACCGGTTGCAAGTTGCGCTTTGAAGGCGATATCAGCCAAAGCCTGCAACTGGGCCAGGTGTATGAGCGCTTCAGCGCCGCCCTGCCCTTTGGCCTGATGACCACGCCGGTCGAACTGCGTTATCTGCATTTTGAAGAGCGCTTCAACATCACCTTCGCGGGTTTGCGCTTTCACAACATCAGCTGCGCTGTGCAGCGCCAGGTCGAGCGCTTTGTCTATCAACTGCAGCGCGAGGCGCGGCAGTTTGACAAGGATGACTATTACTAGACTGCAGGCACCTATGGCTTGGGTTCCGACTGCGGTTCGAACTCATCCACCACCGGGTCCTGCACCATCTGCTCCTGCACCATTTGTTCATCCACCCTCGGGTCAAGCGCAGCTACCAGCGGTGAGCTGGACATGCTGTCGGGCATCGCCACGTGATGCAGCGGCGCATCGTCGACCTGGTGCAGGTTGGTCACTGCATTCGGGCGAATCCGCCATACCAGGATCAAACTGGCCACGCTGAAGAACGCATACAGCATCTGGCTGCCGAACACCTTCATCAGCACGCCCGCCGCCAGTGGCCCGACGCTTGCCCCAATGCCATAGGTCACCAGCAACATGGCCGTCAACGACACGCGACGCTCAGGCTCAATGTGGTCATTGGCAAAGGCAACTGCCAGCGGATAGATGCAAAACTGCAGCAGGGCCGCCACACAACCCGCCACAAACAGCACTTCCAGTGGCACCTCTGGCAAGATCGCCAACGGCAATGCCGCCACTGCCAGCAGAAAAGCGAAGATCCGGATCAACAGCGGCCGATCATAACGGTCGGACAACCAGCCCAGCGGCCACTGCACCATCAGACCAGCAAAAATGCAGCTACCCATATACACACCGACCAGCTCGGTCGACAGCCCTTGCTGCGACGCATACAGCGGCGCCAGACCGTAGAACGAGCCCACCAGCAAGCCCGCTCCCATCACCGCGATCAACGACTGCGGCACGCGCTTGATAAAGAACCTGGGGTCCATCGGCGCCGGATGCAGGGGGGCCGGGTGAATGCGTCGGGTCATGGCCACCGGCACCAGGCACAAGGCAAAACACAACGCCACCACCATCAGCAACTCAGGGCCCAAGGCCGGGTGAACGGCCAGAATCAGCTGCCCGAGCACCAGCCCCAAATAAGACGCGATCATGTACAGGCTGAACACCACGCCGCGCTGTTTGGCATCTGCCTGCTCGTTGAGCCAGCTTTCGATAACCATGTACTGGCACATCATGCCCAGGCCGACGATCACCCGCAGCAGCAGCCACATCGGCAACCAGTCCGTCAGCCCGTGACACAGCACCGCCGCCCCGACGATACCGGCACAGGTGGCGTAGGCACGAATATGCCCGACCCGGGCAATCAGCCGGTGGCCGATCTTCCCGCCCAGTACCAGGCCAAAGTAGTTGGCCGCCATCAAGGCGCCGATCCACAAGCCGTCGACATTGTCGGCCGCCAGGCGCAGCGCCAGATAAGTACTTAAAAGGCCAGAGCCGATCAACATCATCAGCGAGGCAAAGTACAACGCTCGAAAAGACTTCCATATTTGGTGCATTGGCTTTCCGTGCGGCTCCTTGTGTCTGCAACCGGGAACAGGCCCGGCGCCACAGATTTAAACGGTTAAGCCTGAGCCGCCAAAACGCGACGCTCCCAGGGAGTAATTTCATCTTGGAAGCTGGTCAGCTCCAGCGTCTTGGACGCAATGTAACCTTCGATGAACTCAGTACCGAACAGTTCAATCGCCAAGTGACTCCCCTTGAGACGCTCAAGTGCAGCATGCAAGGTACATGGCAATGACAACGCCTGGGGCACATCGAACGCGCCCTCGATTGCAGCGCTGGGTTCCAGCTTATGTTCGATGCCGTATAACCCGGCCGCAAGGCTGGCGGCAATCGCCATATACGGGTTGGCGTCCGCACCCGGCAAGCGGTTTTCGACCCGTCGAGCCAGCGGTGAACTGGCCGGAATGCGCAGGCCCGCGGAACGATTGTCATGGGACCAACAGGCATTGTTCGGCGATGCATAAGGATGGAACAAACGTTGATAGGAATTGACGTTCGGCGCAAACAGCGCCGTGAAGTCCCCCATGCCGGCCTGCTGGCCGCCAATAAAGTGGCGAAAGGTTGCCGTCGGCTGCCCCGCTTCGTCGCTGAACACGTTGCGACCGCTGCCCAGCTCCACCACGCTCTGATGAATATGCATCGAACTACCCGCCGTATGCGCCAGCGGCTTGGCCATACAGACCACGGTCAGTCCATGTTTCAGGGCGACCTCTTTGAGCAAATGCTTAAACAGAAAAGTCTGGTCGGCGAGCAACAGCGGATCACCGTGCAGCAGGTTGATCTCGAACTGGCTGACGCCCATCTCATGCATAAAGGTGTCACGCGGCAAGCCCAGGGCCGCCATGCACTGGTAAACCTCGCTGAAAAACGGTCGCAGTCCGTTATTGGAACTGATGCTGAACGCCGAAAAACCATCTTCGCGACGGCCATCCAGGCCCACTGGCGGACGGAACGGCTGGGTCGGATCGGTGTTGGGCGCAAACACAAAGAACTCAAGCTCGGTCGCCACCACCGGCGCCAGTCCGTGGGCCGCGTAACGGGCGATAACGGCCTTCAACTGACCGCGAGTCGATAGCCGCGAGCTTTCACCACTGAACTCATCGGCATCACAAATAGCCAAGGCGCGGGGCTGCTGGCTCCAGGGCAGGCGATGGATATGGGCAGGGTCTGGCACCAGCGCCAGATCGCCGTCGTCGCTGCCATAAAAACGCGCTTCGGGGTAACCGCCCATGATGCATTGCAGCAACACTCCACGGGCCATCTGCAAACGCCGCCCCTCAAGGAACCCGGCAGCGGTCATGACCTTGCCACGGGGCACGCCATTGAGATCGGGGGTGACGCATTCAATTTCATCAATACCCGCCAATCGCTGTGCGAGTGAGCCCTGGCCATCGCTCGTCATGACACTTTCCTTGTTGTGATGCAGGCCGCTAACGGCAACCTGTACAAAATACGCAGCAGCTGTTCGGGATTTCAAGCGGGTACCTCACAAAAAGCTACAGTCTGTAGCCGCTGAGGAGCGCAGCGAGGCTGCGATGGGCTGCGCAGCGGCCCTGAAATTGAAGGTCCTGCGGCCCTCGTCGCAGCCTCGCTGCGCTCCTCAGCGGCTACACTGCGCCCACTGTGTCCAGGATGACCCAAGGAAAAACGATGAAGACGTTGCCCCCTCTTTGTACCGGCCTGTTGCTGGCCAGCCTGTTAAGCCCGGCAGCCTTTGCCGGGGCGCCCACCGGCGATGGCTATGTGCTGGATAAAGTCGTGCAGGTCAGCCGCCACGGCGTCCGTCCGCCCACCCAGTCCAATGAAAAACTGCTGACTGCCGTCACCCAGCGCCAATGGCCAACCTGGCTGGTGCCCTTCGGCAACCTGACCGGCCACGGCTACACCGGTGCCGTCGAAATGGGCCGCTACCGTGGCGAAGTGCTGCGCACCGCCGGGCTGATCCCCACGGGCTGCCCGGATGCCAGCCAGTTGCTGGTCCACGCCAGCCCCCTGCAACGCACCAAAGCTACCGCCCAGGCCCTGCTCGACGGCATGTTCCCCGGCTGCGGCCTGCAGCCGACTTATGTCAGCGGCGAACAGGACGCGCTGTTCCAGGCCAATGAAATGCCCTTTGCAGCCCTCGACCCGGTGAAAGCCAAAGCCGCCATTCTCAAGGCCCTGGGCGGTAGCGTCGAAGCGGCACAGGCGCGCTACAAACCCTTTGAAGAAAAACTCAGAGAAGTCGCCTGCATGCCCGGCACCGACTGCCCGTACGGCAAACAAGCCTGGGAACTGGAGCAAAATGCCAAGGGCCGCTTCTCGATCAAGGGTCTGAGCGCTGGCGCCAATATGGGCGAAGTGTTCCGTCTGGAGTACAGCCAGGGCTTGCCACTGGATAAAGTCGCGTTCGGCAACGGTCGCACCGCTGCCGAAGTCTCAGGCCTGATGGTGCTGACCAAAGCCAAATACGACTACCTCAACGACATCCCCTATATCGCCAGCCGCGGCGCGTCCGAGTTGATGAACCAGATCTCGCTGGAGCTCAAACAAGGCACTTCACTGGCCCAAAAAGACGCCCCGGATGCTCCACCAGACGTTCCGCTGATGCTGTTGGTGGCCCATGACACCAACATTTCCTACCTGCGCACCATGCTCGGTTTCGGCTGGAAGCTGGGGGACTACATCGAGAACAACATTCCCCCGGTCGGTACGCTGCAGTTCGAGCGCTACAAGGAAGTCAAAACCGGAGAGTACTTTCTGCGCATTGCCTTTGAAGCGCAGTCGATGGATCAAATCCGCAACCTGACCCAACTAAGCGCCAGCCAAAAACCGCTCAAGGGTGATTTCGCAAGCGCCAAAGACTGCCGCAAAACCAGTGTCGGCCTGCTTTGCCCGCTCAAGGATGCGATGGTCAAAGTCGATCAGAACATCGACCCCACCGCGCTGACACCCTACTCATTTAAGTAATTGATTGTTAGCAAGCAAGGCTCGTTTCACGTTGCTGCAACCAGCCCAGCAAGTCCGGCCCGCTCATGGGCCGGGCAAACCAGTAACCCTGCCCCTCAATGCAGCCCATGCCCTGCAAACGCAGGAACTGAGCCTCGGTTTCAATTCCTTCGATAACCACCGACATCCCCAAGGCTTTACCCAGGGCCAGGGTGCTGCTGATCGCAGCTTCGCAGCGCGGCTCATGTGCAACGCTGCGGACAAATTCGGCGTCGAGCTTGATCTCGTTAAACGGCAACTGACACAACCGTTGCAGCGAGGAAAACCCGGCACCGAAATCGTCAATCGATAACCGGCAGCCCATCATCCGCAGGCGCACCAGATTTTCCAGGCTGGCGGCCGGTGCTTGCAGCAGCCCGCTTTCGGTCAACTCGAAGGTCAGCCTGGAGCCCGGTGTGGCATGACGGGTCAGTACCCCCTTGAGGGTGTAAGTCAGTTGGCTGTTGGCCAGTTGCGCGGTTTGCAGGTTGAACGCCATATTCAGGGGGAAGCCCTCGGCTCTGGCTTGTTCTTGCAGGCGCAAGGCTTGATCCAACTGAGCAAACAACAAGTCATCCATCAATCCGCAACGTTCCAGCACCGGGATAAACACGGCTGGCGGCAGCACCCCCTTGTGCGGATGCAACCAGCGGCAGAGCACTTCAACACCACACACCTCACCGGTCTGCAGATTGAATTTGGGCTGATACCAGGCCTGCAATTGCTGCAGGGCCAGCGCCTGGCGCACCTCGTCCTCACAGGCCAGTTGCACGCTCTGCTCCAGCTTGTGCCCATTCGCGCTGGCACTTTGATACTTGCTCAGCAATGGCTCAAGGACGTCGGCGTACAGCGGTTTGCCAACATCACCCAGTAGCTCCAGCCCCAGCAGGGCAATGATCTGATGCGCTGTACGGCACAAGTCAGCCGACAGGGCACTGCTGATGATGATGGATTTGACTTGCCCCAATTTGCCCGCCCGACGCAAGAAGGCCAGCCCATCCATGCCCTCCATCTGCAAGTCGCAGACGGCGATATCCACCGTACCTACCTGCTGAAGAACCGCCAGCGCCTCGCTGCCATCGCTGGCTTCAAACACTTCATGGCACCCCAGCAAGCGAAACATGCTCACCGCAACAGCACGTTGAAAGGCGTCATCTTCAAGAATCAGGATACGCAGGGAGTTGCCAGGCATTGAGGTTGACCCATCGTGAACGGTGTAGGTCAATTGTCTCGAGTTCGGTAAGAGACTTACCTAGGGAAATTCCCTGTAAACGTAGGAATTTTCCCAACTCTGTCCCGCTGCCGATTGAGGATCAGCGAGCGCTACGGCTGAAGATGCGGATCACTTCATCCAGATGCTCGGCCATCGCCTGGCGCGCAGCATCCGCGTCGTGCTGCTCCAGTGCTTGCAGCACACGCCGGTGTTCATTTTCCGAACGATGAATCATATCGTCCGAGGTGTAGTGGTTTTGCAAACGCTGAAACATGCTGCCGTAACGATGGCCCAACAGATGTTGAATCATCAGGGCGTAGGCCGGGTTGTCCGAGGCCTGGGCAATGCGGATATGAAAAAGGCGGTCGCCGGGGTGCGTGTGGGAACCTTCAAGGTTGTCCTGCACGTTGCGTTCAAAGGCTTCGCGGATGCCCGCCAGTTCTTCATCGCTGGCATTGACCGCGGCCAGTGCCGCCGCTTCGGGCTCGATCAGACGACGAGCCTGAAGCAAGGCGAACGGTGGAATTTCGGCATTGAAGTCGATTTCGAGGTTCAGCTCAGGGTCCAGCTCTTTCCACTGATTGCGCGTGGCTTGGGCCATCACCGGTTCATTGGTCAACGATTGCACCGGTGGTTCACACACCAGCACCCCGTTACCGACACGTACATCGACCAGCCCGATGACTTCCAGCGCGATCATCGCCTCGCGCACCGACGCACGACTCACGCCAAGCAACTTGGCAAGCTCGCGTTCGGCAGGCAAACGGCTGCCCGGGGGGAATTCACCGCTGTCGATCAAGGCCCGCAGCTGGTCGGCAATTTGCCGATAAAGTCTTTGGTTATCAATTACTTGAAATGGCATTGTGAAATTGGCTCTGGCATGAACAGCGATCGACGATCACTTTTGGCAAAAAAAGACGCTTGTTGAAGACTGAGGTGCATGCTACAAAAGGACCAATGGCCTGACCATTGGACGGATAACGTAGAGCGATCATAGCAAACCTTATCCTGATACTTGCGTCGTTTTGCCATTTACTGCGCCTGCAATGGCCTGACCATTAGGCCAGCTTCCACAAAAACAAAAAATATCACTATGGAGCATCCATGGATCTTTCCGGCAAACGCGTGCTGATCACTGCAGCCGCTCAGGGTATTGGCCAGGCCAGTGTCCAGGCATACCTGGCCGCCGGCGCCGAAGTCTTCGCCGCCGACATCAATGCCGCCGCCCTCGACGCCCTTGAAGGCGCGCACAAACATGTTCTGGACGTCACCGATGCCGCTGCCATTGAGCGCCTGGCCAAACAACTTGGCCCGCTGGATGTGCTGTTCAACTGCGCAGGCGTGGTCCACAGCGGCAATATTCTGGAGTGCAGCGAAAAGGACTGGAGCTTTGCCCTGGACCTCAACGTCACCGCCATGTACCGCATGATCCGCGCCTTTTTGCCGGGCATGCTGAGCAACGGCGGCGGCTCGATCATCAACATGGCATCGGTGGCGTCCAGCGTTAAAGGTGTGCCCAACCGCTTTGCCTACTGCGCCAGCAAGGGTGCGGTGATTGGCCTGACCCGCTCAGTAGCGGCTGACTTTGTCAGCCAGAACATCCGCTGCAACGCCATCTGCCCCGGCACCGTCGACTCCCCTTCCCTGCGCCAGCGCATCAGCGAACAAGCCGAGCGCGAAGGCCGCAGTGTGGACGAGGTATACGCCGCCTTTGCCGCGCGCCAGCCCATGGGCCGCATCGGCACCGCCGAAGAAATCGCCCAGCTGGCGCTGTACCTCGGATCGAGTGCCAGCGGTTTCACCACCGGCACCACACAAATCATTGATGGCGGCTGGAGCAACTGACGCCAGCTCTTTCGTTTTTGATTTTGACCTTGCGGGAGCGGGCTTGCTCGCGATTCAGGCACCTCGGTGTTTCAGCTAAACCGCAGTGATGCCATCGCGAGCAAGCCCGCTACCACAGGGCCCTGCCCTCTCTCCAAAAAGGATTACTTATGAAACTGCTGCGCTACGGTGAAAAAGGCCAGGAACGTCCTGCCCTGCTTGATAACAACGGTCAACTGCGCGATTTGTCCGCAGTGGTCACGGATATCGCAGGCGACACCCTCAGCCCGCAAAGCATTGCCCGCCTGCAAGACATCGACCCCTCCACTCTGCCGCTGGTTGAAGGCTCGCCCCGCATCGGTGCCTGCGTCGGCCAGGTCGGCAAATTTATCTGCATCGGCCTGAACTATGCCGACCACGCCGCCGAAACCGGCGCTGCAATCCCTGCCGAACCGGTGGTGTTCAGTAAATGGACCAGCGCCATTGTCGGCCCCAACGATGACGTCGAAATCCCCCGCAACTCACGCAAAACCGACTGGGAAGTCGAACTGGGCGTGGTCATCGGCAAGGGCGGCCGTTACATCAGCGAAAGTGAGGCCCTGGAGCACGTGGCCGGTTATTGCGTGATCAACGATGTGTCCGAGCGCGAGTTCCAACTGGAACTGGGCGGCACCTGGGACAAAGGCAAGGGCTGCGACACCTTCGGCCCCCTCGGCCCATGGCTGGTGACCCGTGACGAAATCGCCGACCCGCACCAGCTCGACCTGTGGCTGGAAGTGGACGGCAAGCGCTACCAGAACGGCAATACGCGGACGATGATTTTCCAGATCCCGAAAATCATCAGCTACCTCAGCCAATTTATGAGCCTGCAACCGGGCGATGTGATTTCCACCGGCACCCCGCCGGGCGTTGGCCTGGGTATCAAGCCAGAACCGGTGTACCTGCGCGCCGGCCAGACCATGCGCCTGGGGATCAGCGGCCTGGGTGAACAACAGCAACGCACCGTAAATGCCGACTGACAGGGAGCCGCACCATGACCACGATTACCGCCGTACGGGTTGAAGACATCCGCTTCCCCACCTCGCAATCCCTCGATGGCTCGGACGCGATGAACCCGGACCCTGACTACTCAGCGGCCTATGTCATCCTCGAAACCGACACCCCGAACCTCGAAGGCCACGGCCTGACCTTTACCATCGGCCGTGGCAATGAAATCTGCTGCGCTTCGATCAAGGCCCTGGCCAGCCTGCTGGTGGGGTTGAAACTGGAATGGATCGCCGAAGACATGGGCCGCTTCTGGCGCCACGTCACCAGTGACAGCCAACTGCGCTGGATCGGCCCGGACAAGGGCGCCATTCACCTGGCCACCGGTGCGGTGGTCAACGCCGCCTGGGACCTGTGGGCCAAGGCCGAAGGCAAACCGGTATGGCGTCTGGTGGCCGACATGAGCCCCGAGCAACTGGTGCGCTGCATTGATTTTCGCTACATCACCGACTGCATCACCCCGGCCGAAGCCCTGACCCTGCTGCGTGAACGCGCCCAGGGCAAGGCCGAGCGCCTGGCCTTGCTCGAAGCCAACGGCTACCCCTGCTACACCACCTCGGCCGGGTGGCTGGGCTATGCCGACGACAAGCTGCGCCGCCTGTGCCAAGAAGCCGTGGATGCGGGCTTCTCCCACGTCAAATTGAAGGTCGGCCATGACCTCCAAGACGATATCCGCCGCGTGCGCATCGCCCGCGAAGTGCTGGGCCCGGATCGCCAACTGATGATCGACGCCAATCAGGTATGGGAAGTCAACGCGGCCATCGACTGGGTGCGTGAGCTGTCGTTCGCCAAGCCGTGGTTTATCGAAGAACCCACCAGCCCGGATGACGTGGAAGGCCATCGCAAAATCCGCCTCGGGGTCGCCCCGGTCAAGGTGGCAACCGGCGAGATGTGCCAGAACCGTATCATGTTCAAGCAACTGATCATGCGCGAAGCCATCGACGTGGTGCAGATCGACGCCTGCCGCTTGGGCGGGGTCAATGAAGTGCTGGCCGTGATGCTGATGGCCGCCAAGTACAACTTGCCGGTGTGCCCGCATGCCGGGGGCGTTGGCTTGTGCGAATACGTGCAACACCTGTCGATGATCGACTACCTGTGCATCGCCGGGACTCACGAAGGCCGGGTGGTGGAGTTTGTCGACCATCTGCATGAGCACTTTGAAGACCCGTGCGTGATTCGCAATGCGGCCTATATGCCACCGCAGGCGCCGGGCTTCTCGATTCAGATGAAGGCAGCGTCCCGCGAGCAGTATCGCTACCGGGGCTGAACCAACGGGCGGAGCACAATAATAATGTCGTCCTCACACTCACTACGGCTCGATGCACACCAGCACTTCTGGCGCTATGACGCCGCGGACTATCCCTGGATAGGCCGCAACATGGGCTGTTTACGCCGCGACTTTCAGCCCGATGATTTGCGCCCGCTGCTGGATGCGGCCGGGTTTGACGGCTGCATCGCCGTGCAGGCCCGCGCCTGTGCAAGCGAGACCGATCAATTGTTACGGTTGGCTGAACGTTACCCGTGGATTTGCGCCGTGGTGGGCTGGGTCGACCTGTGCGCCAGCGACCTTGAACAGTCGCTGGAACGCTGGGCGCAGAACCCGGTTCTGCGTGGTTTTCGTCATCAGTTGCAGGACGAAAGCGCGCCCGCCGACTTTATGCAAAACCCCGCGTTTAACCGGGGGTTGAACACCTTGCAACGCCAGGGTCTGGTCTACGAAATCCTGGTCAAGGCCAGGGATCTGGGCGCTGCCACCGAGCTATGCCAGCAGCATGACCAACACCATCTGGTGCTCGATCACCTGGGCAAGCCCGATGTGCAGGCCAATGACTGGAAAGCCTGGGCCCAACAACTCGCGCCGCTGGCCGCCCTGCCCCATGTCAGTTGCAAGCTGTCGGGGCTGATCACCGAAGCCCATTGGCAGGATTGGCATAGCGCACAACTGACGCCCTATCTGCACACCGCACTGGAGCTGTTCGGCCCCGAGCGTTTGATGTTCGGTTCCGACTGGCCTGTGTGCCTGCTGGCCAGCGACTACGCGGCCACTTGCAGCCTGGTTGGCAGTGTCTCGCAACATGCGGCCATTTGGGGTGGCACGGCGTGCCGCGTCTACAACATTGAGGGAGCGATTCAATGAATCTGTACCTGCAAGACAAGGTCTTTATCGTCACCGGCGGTGGCTCGGGGATTGGCGCAGCTATCTCCTTGGGGCTGGCCGACGAAGGCGCGATCCCGGTTATTTTCGGTCACAGCCCGCTGTCCGATGAACTGGCGCGGCAACTGGACCAACGTGGTTCCCAAAGCCTGTTTGTACAGGTCGAATTACGCGACGAAGACGCCTGCCGCGCCGCCGTCGCCACAGTACTGCAACGCTTTGGCCGTATCGACGGGCTGGTCAACAACGCCGGAGTCAATGACAGCATCGGCCTTGAGGCCGGGCGTTCAGCCTTTGTCGAGTCACTGGAAAAAAACCTGATCCATTACTACCTGATGACCCACTTGTGCGTGGACGCGCTCAAGGCTACTCGCGGTTCCATCGTCAATATCAGCTCCAAGACCGCCCTCACCGGCCAAGGCGGCACCAGCGGCTACACCGCCGCCAAAGGCGCGCAACTGTCGCTGACCCGCGAATGGGCCACCTCGTTGCTGAGCGACGGGGTACGGGTCAACGCAGTCATTCCGGCTGAAGTCATGACTCCGTTGTACGAGCGCTGGATCGACACCTTTGCCGACCCGAAAGCCAAGCTGGCAAGCATCGTCGAAAAAATCCCCTTCGGCCAACGCATGACCACGAGTGAGGAAATCGCCGACAGCGTGCTGTTTCTGTTGTCGTCACGCTCCTCCCACACCACCGGGCAATGGCTGGTGGTAGATGGCGGCTACACCCACCTGGACCGGGCGCTGACATGAGTCGCCAGTGCCTGGCGCTGGACCTGATCGACGACCCGGTGTTGATCGCCGAGTACGAACGCTTGCACCAGCAAATCTGGCCGCAGATCAGCGCCCACCTGCGCCAGCACGGCGTGCTCGACATGCAGATCTGGCGCCTGGGTACGCGGCTGTTCATGGTCATGGACACGGCTCCCGACTTCAACGCAGAAGCCTTTGCCCGGGCCGGAGCCAGCGACCCCAGGGTGCAGGAATGGGAAGCGCTGATGTGGCGCTTCCAGCAGCCCACACCCTGGACCCGTCCCGGCGAAAAATGGGCGTCGATGAGCCAGATTTTCAGCCTGCACCATTCACCCTGACCCTGACCCTGTGGGAGCGGGCTTGCTCGCGATGCAGACGACTCGATCTGCCTGACACACCGCAGTGATGCCATCGCGAGCAAGCCCGCTCCCACAAGGTCAGCACCCACAAGTAGATCCACGCAACACCGCTCTAACAACAATAAAAAGGAGATGCGTCATGTCACTCAAGCACTCGAACGTCGCACAGCCATCCTTTGGCCGGGCGGTCACGTCCTATCGCTGGGCACTGATTCTAGTGACCTGCCTGTTCTTTCTCTGGGGTCTGTCCTATGGCTTGCTCGATGTACTGAACAAGCACTTCCAGGAAACCCTGCACGTCAGCAAGGCGCAATCCGGCCTGCTGCAAAGCGCCTACTTCGGCGCCTACTTCCTCATCGCCCTACCCGCCGGTTTGCTGATGGACAAGTACGGCTACAAGGCAGGCATTCTGTTAGGCCTGTGCCTCTACGCCACCGGCGCCCTGCTGTTTATGCCTGCTGCTGCCGCGCAGAGCTTTCAGTTCTTTCTGTTCGCCCTGTTTGTGATCGCTTGCGGCCTGGGTTGCCTGGAAACCGCCGCCAACCCTTACGCCACAGTCTTGGGCGACCCCGCCGGGGCCGAGCGACGCTTGAACCTTGCACAATCGTTCAACGGCCTGGGGCAGTTTTTCGGGCCCTTGATTGGCGGCGCGCTGTTCTTCAGCGGCGCCAACAGCACTGACACCACGCAATCGCTGCAAATGACCTATCTGGTGATTGCCGCCCTGGTGTTGCTGGTGGCCATCCTGATCGCCCGTACCCCGCTGCCCGACCTGCGCGAGCAGGAAGTCCAGGCCCAACAGCACGACCACAAAACCCTGTGGCAGCACCGCGAGTTTGTCACCGGGGTAATCACCCAGTTTTTCTATGTCGGTGCACAGGTCGGCGTAGGCGCGTTTTTCATCAACTACGTCACCGAACACTGGGCACAGATGAGCAGCCAGCAAGCCGCGTATCTGCTCTCGGTGGCGATGCTCAGCTTTATGTTTGGCCGCTTTTTCAGCACCTGGCTGATGGGCCGCGTCAATGCCCAGCTTCTGCTGCTGATTTACGCGCTGATCAACGTGGCACTGAGCGCCGTGGTGGTGCTGGGGGTTGAAGGCCTGTCGGTGGTGGCGCTGGTGGCGATGTTCTTCTTTATGTCGATCATGTTCCCGACCCTGTTTGCCATGGGCGTGAAAAACCTCGGCCCGCATACCAAGCGCGGCAGCTCATTCATGATCATGGCCATTGTCGGCGGCGCGCTGCTGCCCTACGTGATGGGCCTGGTCGCCGACCACTCCTCGACCGCCGTGGCGTACCTGTTGCCGATGGGCTGTTTTGTCATCGTTGCGGCCTATGCCCGTGCTGCCCTGAAAAAAATCTGATTGCTGTACTCCACAAAAAAAACAAACGGAGCACCCCATGTCCAACCCTGTATTGCAACAGGCGCTCAGCAAGATTCGTTGGCGCATCCTGCCCTTTGTCGCCCTGATGTTCGCCATGGCGATCATCGACCGTTCCAACATCGGCTTTGCCAAGCACGCCCTTCAGGCCGACACCGGCCTAAGCAACGCTGCGTTTGCGTTGGGCGCGGGGATTTTCTTTATTGGCTATGCGGTATTTGAAGTACCGAGCAACCTGATGCTGCACAAGGTCGGCGCGCGAATCTGGCTAAGCCGGATCATGGTCACCTGGGGTCTGGTTTCTGCGGCCATGATGTTTGCCCACGACGAAACCAGCTTCTACGTCCTGCGTTTTCTGCTCGGTGTAGCCGAAGCCGGGCTGTCGCCGGGCGTGGTGCTGTACCTGACCTACTGGTTCCCGCAGAACCAGCGCGGCTCGGCCTATGGCATTTACTACTTCGGCGTACCGGTGTCGTTGATGGTGGGTGGCCCAGTGTCGGGCTGGCTGCTGGAAACGGCCCAGTTCGGCCTTGCGGGCTGGCAATGGATGTTCGTCACCGAAGGCCTGGCCGCGTCGATCATCGGCGTATTTGCGTTCTTCTACCTGACCGACAAGCCGCGGGATGCCAAGTGGCTGAACACCGAAGAAAAGGCCGCGATCGAACACGAACTGAACAAAGAGCAACTGCTCAAGGCCAACAAGGGCCCGTCGTCTTGGCGCTCGGCGCTGATCAACCCCAAGGTGCTGTACTTCACCTTTATCTACTTCACGATTCAGGTCAGCGTGTATGGCGTGCTGTTCTACCTGCCGACCCGGATCGCCGAACTGCTGGGCACTGGCATTGGCCTGAAAGTCGGCTTGCTGACCGCCATCCCGTGGATTGCTACCGTTATCATGCTGTACGCCGTAACCCGCTACGCCGACCGCAAAGGCCAGCAAACCCGCTTTGCCGCAGTGATGCTGGCACTGGCCGCGGTGGGCATGGTGGGTTCGACGTTGAGTGGCAGCCTGCCGCTGGTGATCCTGGCGTTCTGCGTCGCGGCAGCCGGGTTTATCACCGTGCAACCGTTGTTCTGGACCTTACCAGCGCGCTTTTTGGGTGGTGCGGCAGCGGCCAGCGGGATTGCCGTGATTGGTGCGCTGGGCAACCTCGGTGGGTTCCTCGCGCCGACGGTCAAAACCTGGGCCGAGGGCTACTTCAACAACCCACACGCAGGCATGTACTTTTTGGCCGCGACAGCCTTGCTGGGGGCGTTGATGCTGGTGCGTTCTGCCAGGGCCGGGCGTGAACCGGGGAAACTTGCCGTCTCGGCACCTGCGTCACACTAACGGGCGCTAGCGGTATTAACACGGGCCACAGGTGAGATACATTGGGAAACAGTTGGACGCAAAACAATAGCCCGTAATCTCACAAAGGGTGGCCCGTGAATACCAATCAAAAACTGAGAACTTTCGACCTGATTCGCGAAGCGGTACTGCCCGAGTACCGCGACCGGGTGGACGACTACCTGAGCCTCTACGAGCAGGCCCTGGACAGCGAAAACACCAGCACCGCAGAAGTCCACGCCAGCGCCCATCAACTGCGCGGCTACCTGCGCGGCCTGAACACCACCCGGGTGCTGGGCATGGCCGATTGGGAAGAACTTGACCGGCGGGTTACCGAGTCCTGGTTGTAACAGGCTGCGAGCCACCGCCAATTATTTGTGGGAGCGGGCTTGCTCGCGATGCAGGCACCTCGGTGTTTCAGTTACACCGCAGTGATGCCATCGCGAGCAAGCCCGCTCCCACAGGGTTGCATATATGCAACCGTTCACACAAAAATCGTGCGCCATGACATATACGGTTAAACCATGGCCGGTGACCCCTGCCTAGCAGTGACTAGCCTTTGAGGTTTATCAACTCATTGAGCTTTGTCATGCTTTCACCTCCAGCATCCCATCGCCTGCGCCGCGGCCGCTACAGCGAGCAAAATCGCATCTATCTCTTGACCACCAACACTCTGGATCGCGAACCCATCTTCCTGAACTGGCGTACAGGACGGCATGTTGTCCAGCAGTTCAGGCAGGCACAAGAACAAGGCTTCGCGGAATCGCTGGCATGGGTGGTGATGCCTGATCACTTTCATTGGCTGCTAAAACTGCAGCATGGCTCGCTTGATGAGTTGATGTGCCGCACCAAATCGTTGAGCACCCGAACCATCAATCAGGTAACCGGACGCACAGGCAGCCGCTGGCAGCAGGGCTACCATGACCATGCTTTACGTCATGACGAAGATCTAAAGCGGGTAGCCCGCTACGTTATCGCCAACCCTTTGCGCGCCGGACTGATCAAACGAATCGGCGATTATCCCTTGTGGGATGCCCAATGGCTTTGATCCATCAAACCATCCAGAAACCTGTGGGAGCGGGCTTGCTCGCGATGGTATCGACGCGATTGCTCAGATACACCGCGGCGCCTTCATCGCGAGCAAGCCCGCTCCCACAAAGACTCAATCACGCTGTTGCAAGTGTCGCCAGTGGCGACAACGGCGCCTGTGGCTCCTTGAGCAACGTAAAGTAAGCCAGGGCCGAGCACGCCGCCACTACCGCGCTGATCACAAATGCAGTGGAGAACGAGCCGCTTTGCTGCACGCTGAAGCCGGTCAGGATCGGCGCAATCGAGCCTGCAAGATAACCGCCAAAGTTCTGGATCGAACCAAAGGACGCGACCCGCTCCGACGGCACGATGGTGTTGACGATCATCCAGGCCGTAGCGCTGGAGATGTTGATAAAGAACATGGTCAGGCACAGCAGGATCACACAGGCCACCACATTGGTGGTGAAGGCCACGATCAGGGTAAACAGCGCCCCGCCGAGCAGGCCCAGTATCACCATCAGTTTGCGGCTGGCCAGTACCCGCATGCCGCGCGCCACCAAGCGGTCGCAGCATTTGCCAGCAACGATAGTGCCCAGGGCGCCGAACAGGTAAGCCAAAGATACCACCCAGGCGGTGCGATACAGATCCAGGCCATGCTCGCGTTCGAAGTAGCCGGGCAGCCAGGTGAGGTTGAGCCAGATCATGTAGATCACGCCCATAAACCCGAGAAATGCGCCCCAGGTGTTGCGGTCCTTGAACAACGAGGTCCAACGCACTTTCGGCGCCTTGGCCTGTTGTACCGGCACCGGTTCTGCACGGCCGGTCTCGGCCATGTACTGCGCTTTACTTTTGTAGAACTTGAACCAGCACACCGCCAGCAGCAGGCCCAGGATGCCGGTCAGGATAAACATCCCGCGCCAGCCCAGGTGCACCATAAATACCGTCAACAAAGGCGGCGCCAGGCACGGTCCGATGCAGGTCGAGGACCACACCCAGCCGGTGGCCGTACCCCGCTCTTGTGTATCGAACCACTCCGATAACGCCTTGGCCGCCGAAGGGAACACCGGCGCTTCGCCAATCCCCAGCAACACCCGCAGTCCGACCAGATGGCCGTAGCTGCTGAACAAACCGAAGGCCGCCTGCGCGACCGACCACACCACCAGCGAACCGCCCAGCGCCAGCTTGCTACCGAGCTTGTCGATCAATGCGCCGAGGGGGAGTTGCGAAAATGCGTAGGCAATGGAAAAGGCCGAAAGCATCACGCCCATTTGCATCGGGCTGATGGCCAAATCTTTTTGGATGGTGGTGTTGGCGATGGACAGGGCACTGCGGTCGAGGTAGTTGACCACGCCAATCATAAACAGGAAGAAGATGGTCAGCGTCTTGTAGCTTTTTATTGTTTTCATGCGCGCCTCTAGTGAGCGGTTTTTTATCCTGCAAGGACGCCGCTCACTCTAGTTGCCCACGTTCACACTGCCCAATCACAAGATTCCATCAGTTGATAACTCGTCGTTATCAAGGCGTCTGGCGGGCACCGCGCAGGGCATCCGGA
This sequence comes from Pseudomonas fragi, assembly GCF_025426255.1. GTDB lineage: Bacteria > Pseudomonadota > Gammaproteobacteria > Pseudomonadales > Pseudomonadaceae > Aquipseudomonas > Aquipseudomonas kulmbachensis. Next base: position 3,897,257 of record NZ_CP104861.1, read on the forward strand.
CCACTCAACAGCGCGTCAATAAAGGCTTTCGCAGACCACTGAGGTACTTCATTGCGCCGGATAATCACCCCGTAATCCGCCAGCACCAGCGGAAATGGCAAGGCCAGACGGGTCAAACGCCCGGCCCGGATTTCCGGCTCCACCATCGATTCGGCCAGCATCGCCACCGCTGGGGTGGTTTGCAAAAGTTGCATGGTGGTTTGCAGGGACACGGTTTCCACGGTGTTTTCCGGGGTCTGCATGCCTGCTTCGACAAAGGCTTTCTCCACCCGCGCGCGCATCGGCGTGCCCGTCGGGTAAATCACCCACGGCCAGCTGCCGAGTTCGGCCAGCGGCACTTCACTGGCCCCGGCCAGCGGGTGCTGGCTGCCCGTGACCAGGCACAGCGGCTCCGGCGCCAGCGCCTGGAATTCAAACAACTCACGATGGCGGTCGAGGGTAAACCGCGCCACCACCAGATCCAGCTCCTTGTGTTCAAGCAGAGTCAGCATGTTGGCACTGGTGCCTTCAAGCACTTGCACAGTGAGTAAGGGCCAGTCCTGCTTGACCCGCACAATTGCCGCCGGTACTGCCAGGGCTGTCGCCGCATAGATGGTGCCGACCTTCAGCAAGCCATGCCCGCCCTGGCGCAGATGATTGATCTGGCTGACAAACTGGCCGGTATCGTTCAACGCAATCTGGGCGAACCGGGCCACGTGGCTACCCAGGTCAGTGAGCGTCATGCTGCGCGGCAAACGGGCAAATACATCAAAGCCCAGTTGATGCTCGATTTCGCGCAGCATCTTGCTGACAGCCGGTTGGCTGATGCTCATCTCTTGCGCGGTGGCGTGCATGTTTTGCGTACGCGCCAAGGTGTCGATAAGCACCAAATGGCGAAATCGCAGCCAGTTGCACAGCTGGTTAAACCCGACATCCGCCATCCGATAACCTCCGGTTATTAAGACCTGAGAATATCTCATTGGCGATTATCGCAAAGCAATATTAGTGTGCAGTTGTTGCGCCAAATAATAACAACGGACACTTGTCATGAACCTAGCCAACAAACGCGTTCTGGTCACCGCGGCGGCGCAAGGCATCGGCCGCGCCTCGGTACTGGCCTTTCGGGATGCAGGCGCTCAGGTCATTGCCACCGACCTGCATATCGAAACCTTGCACGACATCCCTGGCATTCAAGCCCTGGCTCTGGACGTGACTCAAGCATCCGCCATTGACGCCATCTGCCAGCAGGTGGGGGCTATTGACGTGCTGTTCAACTGCGCAGGCTACGTGCACAGCGGCGCGCTACTGGAATGCGACGAGCAGGCCTGGCAATTCTCTTTCGACCTTAATGTCACCGCCATGTACCGGATGATCCGCGCGTTCCTGCCCGGCATGCTGGATAACGGCGGCGGCTCGATCATCAACATGGCGTCGGTGGCGTCCAGCGTCAAAGGCGTGCCCAACCGTTTTGCCTACACCGCCAGCAAGGCTGCGGTGATCGGCCTGACCAAATCAGTGGCCGCCGACTATGTGCGCCAGGGCATTCGCTGCAACGCCATTTGCCCCGGCACCGTGGACTCGCCTTCGCTGCGCCAGCGCATCGCCGAACAGGCCCTTGAACAGGGACGGTCCGAAGCCGAGGTGTATCAGGCCTTCGTAGACCGCCAACCCATGGGCCGCATCGGCAGCGCTGAAGAAATCGCCCAACTGGCGCTGTACCTCGCCAGCGATGCCAGCAGCTACACCACCGGCACTGTCCAGGTAATTGATGGCGGGATGAGTAACTGAAACCGTGGGAGCGAGCCTGCTCGCGATGCAGGCACCTCGGTGTTTCAGTGACACCGCGGTGATGCAATCGCGAGCAGGCTCGCTCCCACCAAGAACATTTTGATAAAGGAGCTTTTATGAAACTGCTGCGCTACGGCGATAAAGGTCAGGAAAAACCCGGTCTGCTGGATGCTCAAGGCAATATCCGCGATCTGTCGGCGCACATCGCCGATGTGGCTGGCACGGCCCTTGATGCCACAAGCCTGGACGCACTAAGCAAAATCGACCCCGCCACCCTGCCGCTAGTCAGCGGTTCGCCACGCATCGGCGCCTGCGTCGGCCAGGTCGGCAAGTTCATCTGCATTGGTCTCAATTACGCCGACCATGCCGCCGAGTCGGGCCTGGCGGTGCCAGCCGAACCGGTGGTGTTCAGCAAATGGACCAGCGCCATCTGCGGCCCCAACGACAACGTGGAAATCCCCCGTGGTTCGACCAAAACCGACTGGGAAGTCGAACTGGGCGTGGTCATCGGCAAGGGCGGACGCAATATCGACGAAAACAACGCTCTGGAGCACGTGGCCGGTTACTGCGTGATCAATGACGTGTCCGAGCGCGAATGGCAACTGGAACGTGGCGGTACCTGGGACAAGGGCAAGGGCTTTGACACCTTCGGCCCCATCGGCCCGTGGCTGGTGACTCGCGATGAGATCGCCGATCCGCACCAGCTCGACCTTTGGCTTGAGGTCGACGGACAGCGCTACCAGAACGGTAATACCCGCACCATGGTGTTCCAGATCCCGGCCTTGATTGCCTACCTGAGCCGCTGCATGTCGCTGCAACCGGGCGATGTGATTTCCACCGGAACGCCGCCGGGTGTGGGCCTTGGCGTCAAACCGACACCGGTGTACCTGCGCGCAGGCCAGGTCATGCACCTGGGCATCAGCGGCCTTGGCGAACAGCGCCAACTCACCGTTCAAGCCGACTGATACAACGCTCAAACAACTATAAGAAACGGAGCTACACATGCGAATTCTGATCACTGGCGGCACCGGTTTTATCGGCAAGCAACTGGCCCAGCGCCTGCTCGACCTCAACACCCTGACCTTTGAAGGCCAAGCGCCTCGGGCCATTGAACGTATCGTGCTGTTTGACACCTTTGCCGGTGAGGATGTGCCGACTGATCCGCGCATCGAACTGGTAACCGGCGATGTCGCCGACCCCGAAGTCATCGCCCGCGTCACTGATGGCGTGGACCTGGTATGGCACCTGGCGGCGGTGGTCAGCTCAGCTGCCGAGGCGGATTTCGATCTGGGCATGCAGGTCAACCTGCACGGCCTGATGCTGCTGCTCGAAACCCTGCGCAAACAGGGCAACGCGCCGCGCTTTGTGTACGCCAGCGGCTTCGCGGTGTTTGGCGGCACATTGCCGGAAGTAGTCGACGACAACACCGTGCTCACCCCGCAATCGTCCTATGGCATGCAAAAAGCCGTGGGTGAATTGCTGGTGGCCGACTATGCGCGCAAGGGCTTTGTCGATGGCCGGGTGCTGCGCCTGCCAACTGTGGCGGTGCGCCCCGGCAAGCCGAACAAAGCGGCATCGACTTTCTTCAGTTCGATCATCCGCGAACCGCTGGTGGGCCTGCCCGCCGTCTGCCCCGTACGCCCGGACACCCGCGTATACCTCACCTCGCCGCGGCGCATCATTGAATCGATGCTGCTGGGCATGACTCTGTCACCGCAAACCCTGGGCAACGAACGCATCATCCCGCTGCCGGGCGTCACCACCACCGTCGCCGATATGGTGGCGGCGCTGCAACGGGTGGCCGGTGATGAAGTAACCAAACTGATTAACTGGGAGCCGGACGCAACCATCCAGCGCATCGTCGAGAGCTGGCCAAGCAAGGTAGAAGCGCCGCGTGCACGCGCACTGGGCTTTACCGCCGACGCGGATTTCGACGCCATCGTGCGGGCGCATATTGAGGACACCGCCAACTGACACAAGGCGCTCCGTAGCAGCTGACGAGCGGAGCGAGGCTGCGTCCGGCTGCGAAGCAGTCGTGAAATCAGACCCTGCGGTGTGCCAGTCAAAACCGGCTCCCAGGGTTTACGACGTCTACGCCGCCGAACGCAGCCTCGCTCCGCTCGTCAGCTGCTACGAAGGATTCGTTACTCAAGACTCACGTTACTCACAACAATAAAAAATGAGGTCGTGCCACATGACTACTCCACTCCCCGATGTCTCGGACATCGAACAACAGACGATCAAACGCGTTACCCAACGCATGATCCCCTTTCTTGTCCTGCTGTTTGTGGTCGCCTTCCTGGACCGCAACAACGTCGGTTTCGCCGCCCTGCGGATGAACGAAGACATCGGCATCAGCCAGACCATTTATGGCCTGGGCGCAGGTATTTTCTTCCTCGGTTACTTCATGTTCGAAGTGCCAAGCAACATTCTGCTGCACCGCTACGGTGCCCGGGTGTGGATCGCCCGGATCATGGTGACCTGGGGCATCATCGCCGGTGCCATGGGCTTTTTGCAGACACCCATCCACTTCATCTCCCTGCGCGTGTTGCTGGGTATAGCCGAAGCCGGATTCTTCCCGGGGGTGATTTACCTGCTGTCACTGTGGTTCCCGAGCCGTTACCGCGCCCGCATGATCGCCAGCTTTTACCTGGGCGTACCCATCGCGCAAATTATTGGTGCTCCGCTGTCAGTGGGCCTGATGGAAATGGGCGATGCCTGGGGCTTTGTCGGCTGGCGCCTGATGTACATCGTCGAAGCTGTACCTGCGGTAATTCTCGGCGTGGTGTGCTTCTTCTACCTCACTGACCACCCGGCCGATGCTCACTGGCTGACCGACAAACAGCGCAACTGGCTGATCAACACCCTGGCCCAGGAAGAGCGCAACAAACCGCTGGTGGTGGGCGTGCAACCGACCAAGGGCCAGATGATCCGCAAGGCACTGTGCAACCGTCAGGTATGGCTGCTGGCAATGGTGTACTTCGGAATTACCTCAGGCTCCAACGCGATGAACTTCTTTATGCCAACGGTTCTGGCATCGTTCCGCGGCACGTTCGGGCTGGAAATCGGCCTGATGCAGAACGGTCTGATCACCGCCATCCCGTACGCCGTCGCCGCAGTGGCAATGATCTGGTGGAGCCGTCGCTCGGACCGCCTGCAAGAACGTCACTGGCATGCGGGCGGTGCAGCCATGCTCGCCGCAATTTCCATTGCCGTGGCGCTGTGGCTCAACCAGCCATGGATCATCGTTATTGGTTTCATCCTGCTGGCCATGGGCGTCTACAGCGCCATCAACGTGTTCTGGGCCGTACCGGGGCAAGTACTGACGGGCGTCGGCGCTGCCGTAGGGATTGGCCTGATCAACTCCATCGGTAACCTCAGCGGCTTTATCGGCCCTTACCTGACCGGCTATCTGTTCACTGTGACCGGCAGCTACACCCCGGGCTTCCTGGTGATTGCTGCATTGGTCGGACTGGGTGGCCTGGGCATGGTGCTGATGCCACGTAACAAGGTGTCGCAGATCGGTGCAACCCAGGCATCCGCTGCCGCCGTTGGAGGTAAAGCATGAGTTTGCCAACCGTAGCCTTTATCGGCACCGGGATCATGGGCCAGCCCATGGCCCGCAACCTGCTGCATGCAGGCTTCCCGGTGCGGGCATGGAACCGCTCGCCCGCCAAGGTGCAGGAACTTGCCGCGCAAGGCGCCGAAGTGTTTCAGACCCCGGCTGAAGCAGCAGACGGCGCCCAGGTGCTGATCTGCATGCTCAGCGATGGCCCGACCTGTGACGAGGTGCTGTTTGGTGAAAACGGCGCCACCCAAGCATTAGCGCCCGGCGCGCTGGTGATTGTAATGAGCTCGATTCCGGTCGACACCGCTGCCGCACAGGCACATATGTGCGCCGAAAGCGGCCTGCGCTACCTCGACGCTCCGGTGTCGGGGGGCGAACGCGGTGCACGGGAAGCCAGCCTGGCGATCATGGTCGGTGGTGAAACGGCGGCCTTCGAACAGGGCCGCGAGGTCCTGGCCGCCATGGGCCGCCCGGTGCACGTTGGCCCGGCGGGCACCGGCGAGCTGTCCAAGCTGGTCAACCAGCTGATCGTCGCCAGCACCATCGCCACCGTCGCCGAAGGCCTGCTGCTGGCCGAGCGCGGCGGCGCGGACCCGACAAAAGTCCACGAAGCGCTGATGGGTGGCTTTGTCGATTCACCGATCTGGCGCCAACACGGCCAACGCATGCTGAACAACGATTTCACCCCCGGCGGGCCTGCCAAATGGCAGCTCAAGGACACCCGTACCGCCCTCGCCCAAGCGCAAAAACTCGGCCTGTCACTGCCGGTAGGCAGTCTGGTCGACAGCTTGTTTGCCGCCATGGTCGAGGCCGGTGACGGCGAACTCGACCACGCCGGGCTGATCCGTCAGTTGCGCCGCAACAACCCTTTGCCCGAATAACTTGCTGGAGCCTGCCATGACCGATTCAACCCCACGCCGCCTGCGCAGCCAGCTGTGGTTCGACGATCCAAGCCACGCCGACCTCACCGCACTGTATGTAGAGCGCTACATGAACCAGGGCCTGACCCGCGCCGAACTGCAATCGGGGCGGCCGATTATCGGCATCGCCCAGACCGGCAGCGACCTCACGCCTTGCAACCGTCATCACATCGAACTGGCTAAACGGGTCAAGGACGGCATTCGCGACGCGGGCGGCATTCCGATGGAATTTCCGGTGCACCCGATTGCCGAGCAGTCACGCCGCCCGACCGCCGCCCTGGACCGAAATCTGGCCTATCTGGGCCTGGTAGAAGTGCTGCACGGCTACCCGTTGGACGGTGTAGTGCTGACCACTGGCTGTGACAAAACCACCCCGGCCTGCCTGATGGCTGCGGCCACTACCGACTTGCCCTCCATCGTGCTGTCCGGCGGGCCGATGCTCGACGGTTGGCACAAGGGCCAGCGCATCGGCTCGGGCACTGTGTTGTGGCATGCGCGCAACTTGCTCAGTGCCGGCGAGATCGATTACGAAGGGTTTATGACCCTGACCACCGCCTCCTCACCGTCGGTTGGCCACTGCAACACCATGGGCACCGCCCTGTCGATGAACGCCCTGGCCGAAGCGCTGGGCATGTCGCTGCCCGGCTGCGCGAGCATCCCGGCGCCGTACCGCGAACGCGGGCAAATGGCCTATGCCACCGGCATGCGAATTGTCGACCTGGTGCGCGAAGACGTACGCCCGTCGCAGATCATGACCCACGCCGCCTTTGAAAACGCCATCGCCGTGGCCTCGGCGCTGGGCGCGTCCACCAACTGCCCGCCACACCTGATTGCCATCGCCCGCCACAGCGGCATCGACCTGTCGCTGGAAGACTGGCAGCGTGTCGGCGAAGACGTACCGTTGCTGGTCAACTGCATGCCGGCCGGTGAATACCTGGGCGAGAGTTTCCACCGTGCCGGTGGCGTACCGGCGGTGATGCATGAACTGGACAAGGTCGGCCGCCTGCACCGCGACTGCCTCACGGTGAGTGGCCGCAGCATGGGTGACGTGGTTGCCGACTGCGTAACCGGCGACCGTGACGTGATCCGCTCCTATGAGGACCCGCTGATGCACCGCGCCGGGTTTATCGTACTCAGCGGCAACTTCTTCGACAGCGCCATCATGAAAATGTCAGTGGTGGGCGAGGCCTTCCGCAAGACCTACCTCAGCGATCCGCTGCAACCCAACAGCTTCGAAGCGCGAGCCATTGTGTTCGAGGGCCCGGAAGACTACACGGCGCGGATCAACGACCCGTCCCTGGACATCGACGAGCGTTGCATTCTGGTGATTCGTGGCTGCGGCACCGTCGGCTTCCCCGGCAGTGGCGAGGTGGTAAACATGGCGCCGCCCTCCAGCATGATCAAGGCCGGGATCGATTCACTGCCGTGCATGGGCGATGGCCGTCAAAGCGGCACTTCAGCCAGCCCGTCGATCCTCAACATGTCCCCCGAATCTGCCGTGGGCGGCGGCCTGTCATTGCTGCGCACCGGAGATCGCCTGCGCGTCGACCTCAATGCCCGCAGCGTCAACCTGCTGGTGGACGAAAGCGTACTCAACGAGCGCCGCCAGGAACCGCTGCCACCGCTGGCCCCTTCGCAAACCCCATGGCAGGAACTGTATCGCCAATTGGTTGGCCAATTGTCCACGGGCGGCTGCCTGGAACCGGCAACCCTGTACTGGCGTGTGATCCCGGAAAACGGCCCACCCCGCCACTCCCACTAAACACTATGGACACATGACCTGACTTGTGGGAGCGGGCTTGCTCGCGATGACAACACCTCGGTTTACCTGACAAACCGCAGCGTCCGCATCGCAGGCAAGCCAGCTCCCACAAAACCTGGGCTACCCCAGAGTTGCCCAATGTACTTTTTTCAAGGATCACGCTAATGCAAACCCTGCAATTGACCGTAAAAAACTCCCTGCCGGATGACTGGCAACGCGCAACACTGGTCGGTCGCGCGTGGTTGCCCGGTGAACGTGGTGGCCCAGCCGTTGTGGTGATTCGTGACGGCGAAGTGATCGACTGTACCGCCCACTTCCCTACTTTGAGTTTGCTGCTGGATAGCGAAAACCCGCTGCAAGCCGTGCGCGAAATCCGAGGTACCTCGCTGGGTAAAATTGAGGCATTGCTGGCCAACAGTGGTGAGCAACGCGACCAGGCCAAACCCTACTTGCTCGCCCCTGCGGACCTGCAAGTGATCAAGGCCGCAGGCGTGACCTTTGCCGCCAGCATGATCGAACGGGTGATCGAAGAAAAAGCAGGCGGCGATGCCCTGCGCGCCGAAGAAGTTCGCGCCCTGGTGCAAGAAGTGATCGGCGACAACCTGCGCGATTTACGCCCCGGCTCACCCGAAGCCATGCGCCTCAAGCAGGTGCTGATCGAACAGAACATGTGGTCGCAGTACCTCGAAGTCGGCATCGGCCCGGACGCAGAAATCTTCACCAAAGCGCCGATCCTTGCGGCGGTGGGCAGCGGCAACGCCATCGGCATTCACCCCGGCTCAAGCTGGAACAATCCGGAGCCCGAAGTAGTATTGGCAGTGGACAGCCAAGGCCGCATACACGGCGCAACCCTGGGCAACGACGTCAACCTGCGCGACTTCGAAGGCCGTAGCGCGTTACTGCTGAGCAAGGCCAAGGACAACAACGCATCCTGCGCCCTCGGGCCGTTTATTCGCCTGTTCGACGAACACTTCAACCTCGACCACGTGCGCCACTGCGAAGTGACCTTGCGCGTCGAAGGCACGGACGGCTACGTACTCGACGGCAAAAGCTCGATGAACCAGATCAGCCGCGACCCAGCGGACCTGGCCGAACAGACACTCAACGCCAACCACCAGTACCCGGACGGCTTCGTGCTGTTCCTCGGCACCCTGTTCGCCCCGACTGAAGACCGCGACCAGCCGGGTCAAGGCTTCACCCACAAGGCGGATGATGTGGTGAGCATCTCGTCACCGACACTGGGCGCCTTGCACAACCGCGTCACAGGTAGCGACCAAGCGCCGCAATGGTCGTTTGGAGTTAGCGCATTGATGAAAAACCTGGCGGGCCGGGGGTTACTCGGCCAAGCCTGAAGGGTTGGCTAACAGCAACAAAAAAGGCCCCGCCTGGTAAACAGTGCGGGGCCTTTGCGTATCTGGTGTCCCAGGCGGGGTTCGAACCTGCAACCTTCCCCTTAGGAGGGTCATATAAAGCCCAGCCATCATTGGTTAAGCCCAGCATTTATTGGCCCTGGCGTCCGGTTGTGTCCGTAAAAACGACCCCGTATAGTTCTTTTTGCACCCACCATGCACCCATGGAAACAAATTGAAAGAGAAGCTAACAGCCAAACTGCTCGGAACACTGCAGGTCACTGGCAACGAATACGAAGTTCACGATACCACCGTCGGCGGTCTATTCGTGCGAGTTACTGCCGCAGGTGCAAAGTCTTACGTCGTCTCCTGGGCCCGTGGCCGGAAGAAGACTTTAGGCCGTGTTGGCATTCTCACGCTTGATCAAGCTCGCACTGAGGCCACTCAGTACCTTGCAGAGGCTCGAACCCATGGCGAGCCTCTGGCTGTCACTCAAGGCCGGAGAGGCGCCACCCTACCTTCGCCTGCTTAAAGCCTGCTTCACGCTGGCGGTCTTTATAGGCACGTTGCCTCAATGTGTTCGGGTCGAGCATCTCGCTCATCACGGCTAGCCTCCATTACCAGTAACCAGAAAAATAACGCCACGCCATTACCAGTAACGCAAGCTATACGCGCACCTAAAAATTTCGTAAGGATAGTTGAGCTAATTTATTCAAGAGGGAGCAAAGGTGCATAGACAAAGGAGAAGTCCCCAAACGTAAACATTCAGAGTGGCTAACAACAACTTCCGATCCGAAACCTGCTACGCACTATATTTAAAGATCAGAAAAAATTATTATAACTGCAGAACACAACAAACAAAATAAATCAACATGAAATTCAAACATTACTAAAACTTTCCTCTCACGCCCTAAACATTTAAGCAAAGGTAGATGCTACGTCGCGCTCTTATCCATACATAAAAAGGCCAGCCGATTACAGCCGACCTTCTTAATACGGCTATTGAGCAGGATTAATAAAAATCTAATCGCGAGCCATCCGTTTAACCTTGATATCTATTATTACTCTATTTACAGGTGAAAACCCTCCAAAACTCATTACCCTACTGACCTGCTGATCGATCATAGAAATCAAGCGCCGCTGAATATCCAACTCAATAAGACGGTCATATTTCAACTTCACGCCTCGCTTTCTGAGGGAAACAAGAAACCAAGTCGCCCCCAAAAAAAGCAAAAAGGAGCCTACCAACACTGAGCCTAATATATAAATATTGCCCTCTGACAAAAAAACAGAGTTCCCAGCAAAAAAAACAAAACCACCCGCTACAATTGACAAAACCGCTGAAGCAAAAAGAGTCGTCGCCAAAATTTTAGCATCGTTACTCTGAATCTCTTTTGATAGCTTATCCAAAGACAAAGTGGACGACTCAGCGAGCGCTATAAGCTCCTCAAGCTCTTTCGCACGCTCTTTCTGCTCCTGAGAGAAACGCCCGCTAGAGTGTGGATAGTCATTCATTCATGGATCTCCGCTATTATTGCGATAGTTTTCATAAACTCTCTAAGTATATCATCCTGCTTATCATGTGGCAGAGAGGATTTCGCTACTTCTCCGTTCCATGTAAAATCCGTTTGCTTAGCGCAAGTCTGAGCAATATAAATCGATAGATTGTTCTTGCCGATCTCATTCTGTAGCTCTCGTAAGGCAGTGCTAAAAACACTATCTCCGGCAGGATGATAGTGACTGAGAGCTTGAGCCACCCTATCAGGGTATAGATCAACTTTGTTGACCGCGATAAGCAGCCATTTCAAATTTTGGCTTTGAACAAGCAACCTTCTTATATTAGCTAACTCATGCCTTAACGCATCAATCTCAAGTTGCAAATTGCGTTGCCGCAGTTCTTCAACGGTGGTGAACCCGTCATTTATTAAATGACTGAGCTAGTACGGCATCTCTCGGAGATGAGTATCCAAAATCAACTACGTGTATGACCCCCTCCAGCCCTTTATTCTTCTGATAAGCGTCAATCTCGCCACGAGTTCTATAACCCATCTGACCAGGCAGAACTCTCAAGACTTTAGATAAGTTACCAAGCGTTAAAGATGTAACCTCAACATTTACAGATTCGCCTGGCTTATCAAAATACAGCCCCCTACCCTTTTCATCCATTTGCCCGCTAAGCAAAGTTTTACCCGCCCCAGGTACCCCCGTCATTACTACTTGGGTTGACCCTATATCGAAATAAACTTTTATCCATGTAAAACAACGTTGTAATTTGTGCCGATGATCATAAGCCAGCTTTCCTGCTCGAAGACTGAAACTCAATGGTGTAGTCCATTCCATCATTGCAAACATCTCCCCTGTCAATCAGGTCGAGTATACAGCTACTCCTACAACTCTTCCTCTGGTACATCAATTTTGCTCCCCCCCAATACAGCGTTCGCAAACCAGCTCGCAGACGACGCATTTAGGCAAAACTGCTTGTTACGGGTAAGACCCAGCGAGCACCCGACATAGTTAGCCCTCAGTGACGCAGCTACATTCTTGATTACAGGTAGCCTTTTCCGTGTGCTAGGTCTTGACGCCTCTAGAGAGGCAGAGCGTGCCTGCTCACGGAGACGCTTTGGTCTCACTGAGCGTGGAAAGAAACGCACAGAGTAGAAATCAACACAGGGGGGGGGATGGTCAACTTCACTATACCTTTGCCGCAATGCCCGAGATCGTGACCTCTCCATTTCCCTTCGAAACAGACCAAATGAGCCGATTCGGACCGTTGGGACTGATTGCCCCGCTCCTCCTGACAACAGGCAGGAACAGGCCAACTCGATTGTGACCCTGCCTTACACTTGGCTGCGGTGGTTTTAACTTCCCCCAATGGGGGAGTTGAATCGCGCCACATTTTTGCTAAATTTGCGAACGTAGCGCGGAACCTGGCATACCGAAATGGAAGGTCAGGTCCAGCCGGCATTGGGGGTTCCTCGAATACTAATGTGTGCTGGATAAGCAAGCAGTACCATGCGGCAACAAAGCAGCGAGGCGATATTTGTGGGCTAGGACTTGGCAGAAGCGAGGCAAGCACACGATGATGGCCTAAAGCCACATCAAGAATGCACTGGAGTAAGTCTCACATGAAGTCCGAAGATGAGGAGTTCAAGCTGTACGAGAAAATCTATATGGCCGAGGCGGACCGGAAGGAGAAGCTACTTTCTCGCCTTAATTTACCCTTGGCGATGATCATCGCGCTATTGAGCTTCCTCTCCTACCTTCTTCCAAAGGCTCCACCGACGGACACAACAGCAGGAATTTATTTTTGGATTTTTTACCTTGGAGCGGGCGTTTTCGTCATCAGAGCTATGTGGCATTTCGCCCGAGCCTGGCGCATCCGGTTTGAAGATCTAGCGATACCAGTAGCCGAAAAACTTGAAGACCATCGGAAGACCCTCATCAGTTATTACGATGGAAGCGTCGAACTGGCGAACAGCTTTTTCATGCAGATCATGATGGACTATTACGTGATGGGCGCAACAAAAAATGCAACGAACAACGATCGAAGAGGAAATGAGCTCGACGCATTGTCGAAAAACGTTATCTACACTGTAGTCTGGTCAATGATCTCCTTTCTCCCAGTATTCACTCACACGCGCACCTAGGAGTTACCGATGGCAGAGCAGAAGCCCCCACCGCCGCCCCCACCGCCGATGAGAAATATTAAAAGTGACGTTCCGCTTCCTCGGCGCGACCCTCCACCACCTCCACCGAAAAAATCTTAACAACGAGCCCTCTGAACGAGGGCTTTTTATTGCCCGTAACAATTAGGGTCACCACAACATACTGCAACGATAAGATTCTTTTCAGAACACTCAAAAACCACTTTCTCAGTACCGTTTCGTCCCGTTCTGTGTAGCACCTTAAGTATGCCTATCCAGATACGGGCAGATTTCGCCTTTTTCAGACTTTTCGCTTGATAAGTAACACCCAAAGTGAAACAGTATTAGGAGAACACCCTAACTGATACAGGCACCCATTATGTTCATCCGCGCATACCTCCGCGCATCGACCGAAGAGCAAGACGCTGGCCGCGCCCGTGCTTCGCTCGAGCAATTCACAACCGACCACAACAAGGTCATTGCGAGCGTGTACCTGGAGAACGCCAGCGGCGCCGCGGCAGACCGCCCCGAACTTCTCCGGCTGCTCAAGGATGCGCGAAAGGGTGACGTGCTGCTGGTGGAGTCGATAGACCGGCTCTCCCGCCTTCCGGTAGAGGATTGGCAGAAGCTCAAGGCCGCGATCGACTCCAAGGGCCTGCGCATCGTCGCGCTCGATCTGCCGACCAGTCACCAGGGAATGCAGGACACCAAGGGCGACGAGTTCACCGGGCGGATGCTGGGCGCTATCAACTCGATGCTGGTGGAAATGATGGCCGCCATTGCGCGCAAGGATTACGAGCAGCGCCGCGAGCGCCAGGCCCAGGGTATCGAGAAGGCCAAAGCTGCCGGTAAGTATCAGGGCCGGCCGGTCGATGAAGATCTGCACAAGCGCGTTACTGAGCTACTAGGCGCCGGGCTGGGCATCCGCGCAACAGCCAGGCACGCCAACTGCTCAACCACCACAGTCCTCAGGATCAGGGACTTGGCCAGCGCCTGAAAGCACCAATAAAAAAGGCTTTACGGTCAGGATCATAGCGGAGCGTCATGACGACTGGGTAATTGCACTCCACTTGCCCACCCGTGTGCATCGAAAGTGACCAGCTCGATTCGTAACCATGACTGGCAGAGAACGGTCCAGGCTGTGTGAAAACGCATGCACCGTTTTAAAGTCTGCGTTGCTACGTAAAATCTGCCAGCGTTTAGTTGGTCAGCAGACCTGAAATTTTCGTAGGAACGCGATTCTCGTTGCGGTTCTGACTGTCAAACTCGCTCTAAAACGTTTTCACACAGCCTGGGCCAAAAGCGGACATCTCCGGCGCCAATGATATCGACCCAGTACAACACCGGAAGGCGTCTAACATTTCTAACCCCCCATTAGGATGTTGCCAAATGACTGTCTCACGCGAACGTCTACATTTCACACCTCAATGAGAGATCACGCATTGGCTGGCCAATGCCGCTAAAGATTCAGTCAATACATTCTGACCGTGCTTGAGAAAGGCCAGCTGATAATTAACGATGGTTTGTGGAGCCTCGACTGCAATTTCCTGAAGCTCGCCTCGCTCAAGTTCGTCAGCGAAAAGATCCTTGGGCAAGCAACTGACCCCAACCCCAGCACGAACCAATGCAACCAAAGCAAATAAACTATTGCTGCCATAGACGTGATTGAACTCGATCCCTGCTTGCGCAAACAGCTGCTCGCATCGTTGAGTGATTCCCGAGTGCGCTCCTTGTACGATAATCGGCCAAGAGGCGAGTTCTTTGAGAGAAATCGTGGTGTTCTCAGTGAACTGTCGGGCGGGAGCCAGCCAGGCGAACTCGATGGATTGCAGCGCAATGGCAGTCATTGCGGGCGTGACGTAGTCCTCCGGGATCACTACCAGATCGAGGTCGCCATCCAACAGTTTTTTTTGCAGGCTTGCCGAAAGATCAACATCCGGATGGAGCGAAACATCGGGATGAACGGCTTTTACGCTCGCCACAAACGCCGAGAACCAGGTCAGCGTCACCAGTTCGGTGAAGCCCATTCTTATCGTGCGGATCGTCTGCCGTGAAGCCCCACGAAGAGCCTCAAGCCGGGCCATACTTCCAATTAATCCTTCGCAGGCCTCCAGCAGTTCGACACCTTTGGCGCTCAGGTGCGCTTTGTGGCCGCTTGCTTCGAACAAGGGCAAGCATGCCTGCTTTTCCAATTCTTGTAGCCGCTTGGTAGCAGCCGATTGGGTGATGAACAGTCGAGTGGCTGCCCGTTGCTGGGTGCCCAACTTCAAAGTCCAGTAGAAGGCTTCAACCTGCTTAAAGTTGATCATGCTCGCTCCCTTGAGACTGAAGGGAGGGGATGGCTCGTTCGTAAGGTTTCTGCAAGTCGCAGTGCTGGCTCATCAACTCGACGATATGACGGTGGAAGGGGCTGTAGGTGTCCGCTCGAACCAAGGCGACATAGGGGGTGATAGGCAATTGCGGTTCGACCTTGAGCTTTACCAGCTGTCCACTGGCGAGATAAGCGTGAGCGGCTGAGTCAGGCAGGTAGGTGACCCCGAGTCCCGATGCTGTCAAACCGATCAGCGCCGCCAAGCTACTGCAGGGAATGTGCGCGCGCGGGCTGGCTCGCTGTGCGGTCAGCCACTGCGCTATCAGTAACCCGGAGCCAGACAGGTTCCCCTGTGCCAAAAGTGTGCAGCGACACAGATCTTCCAGGGTCAAGATGCGTGAATGATCGAGCAGACCCGGCGCGCAGAACCAATTGTTCTTGACCTCATCAAGCGAGACCTTTACCAGGCCGTTCGAGTTGAAGGCATCGGGAACCACGACGACATCCAGCTGACCCGACATGAGCAGCTCATGCAGCCGTACGCTTAGATCGACTTCGGGCTCTATCCGGACCTTTGGGTAATGGTCTGAGATCGCCTTGATCAGGTGCGGTAGCCAGGTCAAGGCGCTGAGTTCGGTGATACCGATTCTGAGTTTTCGACTCAAGACTTCATTGCTGATCAGACAGCTGTTGACGATGTCACGCTGTAACAGCACATGCCTGGCTTGAGTGACGATCTCGCCGGCTAATACGGTCGGTTTAGCCGTACGCCCACTGCGATCGAACAGATCGTACCCCAGCCAATGTTCCAGCTCCTGAATTTGACGGGAGATCGCCGATTGCACCACACCCAAGCGGGCAGCGGCCCCGTCAAAGGTGCCGTGATCCACAACGGCGATCAGGGCTTCAAGCTGTTTGAAGGTTGGCAAAGGAACCATCTCATCTGGTTTTGGAATATATTTAGTTCATTAAATATCCCTATGTCTACTTAAATTTCCTCGGCAATAATCTGCGCAAGGCATAAGCCCATACAAAAAACGAGATTCAATGATTGCTTCAGGAGTGCATATGTCTCTGCCCGGTCTTCGAATAAATTCTGCCTGTGCTCCAGCAGCAGCTTCATTGATACAGGCGTTTTCCAACGTAGTTACGCCCCATATCAGCGACAACCTGGGGCGCCATATCGGCGCACGTGGGCTGACACGTTTGAACAAAACCGGGAAGTTAGTGGGCACAGCGTTGACCGTAAAAACCCGTCCTGGCGATAACCTTTACATCTACAAAGCAATGACCATGCTCCGACCTGGTCATGTGCTGGTCATCGATGCTCAAGGCGATTTAAACAACGCTGTCATCGGTGAGTTGGTCAAGTTGTACGCCGATATGCGTGGCTGTGTGGGCTATGTAGTTGATGGTGTGATTCGCGATGTTGTCGCGTTTGAAAATACACCGCTCTACGCCCGTGGAGTGATGCATTGCGGTCCATACAAGGATGGACCTGGTGAAGTAAACGTGCCGGTCAGCATTGGCGGGATGATCGTCACGCCGGGCGACATCCTTGTGGGTGATGAGGATGGACTGGTGGCCTTTCCCCAAGCCGATGCCTCGGAGGTTCTGCGGCTGGCCGGATTACACGCCGAACACGAGCGACGGGTGATGGCTGAAATCGCAACGGGCGAACATCGACAAAGCTGGTTGGAAGCGACGCTGGCAGCAAGGGGCCTGTTGGACTGACTGAGTGAAAGCCAGAGTTACTTGGCAAATTCAGGGATGACCATCCGTCCCGGATTAATACCGAACAAAAATCCAATAAAATCGGTGAAAGAAATGAAAGCTTATTCGAAGCCAACAAGCCGCTTCCGCTGGGTTGTGGCAGCTCTGTTTTTTCTTGCTTATATGGTTGCTGGCGCCGACCGCGCCAACATAGGCGTGGTCGTACCATTCATTAAACAAGAGTATCACCTCAGTAATACCGACATCGGCGCTTTGGCCAGTCTGTTCTATCTCACTTACGCCTTAGTGCAGATTCCGTCAGGTTATCTATTCAGCAAGTACGGTATCCGCAAGTTGCTGACGGGATCACTGGTGGTCACATCTCTAGCCACTTTATTAATAGGCTTCACTACTAGCGTGCTTCAGCTCAAGCTGGCACGAGCGTTGTTGGGTGCGGCGGAAGGTCCGATCAATATCGGAATTGTGTCGATCATCAACCGGTGGTTTCCACCGAGCGAGAAAGGCCTGGCAACGGGCATCTTCATGTCATCGATCAAGTTCGCTCCGGCCTTCGTCCCCCCGCTATGCGCCTACATCGTGCACCTGTATGGCTGGCGCGAGGTCTTCTACCTGTTTGCGGTGCCGGGGTTCTTCGTGGCCATCCTCTGGTGGTGGTTGGTGAAGGATGACCCCGCAGATAGTCGTCACTGTTCGGCGAGCGAGTTGCAGTATATCCAAGGTACCCAAGGTGCAGGCCAACAAGTAATCAGGCCAATGGTGCGTATCCCCCAATGGGTCGATACGTTAATTCGCAGCCGCGATACAAAGCCCCTGGCAGACAGTAAGAGCATCCTGCTTTCCTGGAACGTATGGGCTTGCGCGATCGGCTATTTCCTGATGGTGGGGATCACTTATTCGATCATGACGTGGATTCCCACTTATTTGATCACCGTAAAACAATACTCGATCATGAAAATGGGCATGGTGGCCGCTGCACCATGGGTGGGCGCGATTATTGGCAATCTGTTGGGCGGCTGGCTGTCGGACCGTGTTTTCGATAAGCGTCGTAAGCCGGCGATGCTCATCAGTTCGTTGTCGACCGTGATCATGATGTATGTGCTGTTGAATTCACCCAGCGACCCTGCGTTATTGGCGGCGGTGTTCCTGCTTGCTGGAATTCTGTTGAACATCGGTTATTCGACATTTCTGGTGTACCCCATGGGTCTTGCCACTAAGGAAAAGGTTCCATTTGCCGCATCAGTGGTCAACACAGGTGGCTCTCTTGGAGGGGCGTTCGCTCCCTTTGTGGTTGGTCTGCTGCTTGACAGCTTCAGCTGGGACTATGTGTTCGGCTTTCTCGGTATTTGCTCGCTTATAACTTTCGCGGTGGTCCTCACAATGATCGAACCGCGTGCCGAAGTCGCAAATGTCAGTCAATTCAAAACTGATGTGGAGCCCTCGTTACCGCCTATCCCTCACGGGAAATTCTGAGCCTTCAACTCCCTCTGCTGATCTGAAGAAAGGAACCAAGATGAACGAATCCTCGCGCATCATGCAGGTCTGTCGCCTCGACTTTTGGATCAGCCCTGTTTTCGACGCGTTAATCCGAGGCAATAACCAGCTAACGTTGAGTGTTTTGCCGAGCCAAAGTGAGGACGTACGAACCCTGGCCGGGCTGAATCAGGCTCACGCCTATCATGTGTCCGCAGCCAAGGACGAGTTGCCTCGGTCCTGGTTCGTCAATGCATCATTGATCGATCAATGCCCCAATCTACTGTGCGTTTCTTCAGGAGGGGCAGGCTTCGATACTGTCGATGTGGCAGCCTGCACACGTGCGGGTATCGCTGTGGTGAACCAAGCCGGTGCCAATGCATTTTCGGTTGCAGAGCATACCTTTGGGCTTTTGCTGGCTGTGGTAAAACGCATCGTTGAGTCAGACAACAAGATCAGACGCGAAACAGGTTTCACTCGTGAAGATCTCATGGGCCAAGAAATTTATGGCGGTACCATAGGGTTGGTGGGCTTGGGAGAAATTGGCAGCCGTACAGCTCGTATCGCTCAAGGTTTTGGTCTCGATGTATTGGCTTATGACCCTTATCTCAGCGCTGAAGAAATTCTTGCGCGTGGCGCGCAGTCGGTGACGCTGGAGGAGTTGCTACGACGCAGTGATTTTTTATCCTTGCATTGCCCTCTTAACGCTTCCACCTTTCATCTGATCGGCACTGAACAGTTCGCCATTATGAAGCCGGGCGCCGTGTTTATTTCCACGGCCCGTGGCGGGATTCATGATGAAACAGCGTTATACCAGGCCCTGAACAAGGGGCACCTAGGTGGTGCTGGGCTGGACGTCTGGGAGTGCGAGCCGCCAAAACGGAGTGTTCCATTGCTCGGGTGTTCCAATGTTGTGGCAACCTTTCATACCGCAGGTGTAACGCACGGTGGAAGGCGAAATGTTGCCCGATCTTCGGCACAACAGATCATGGCGATGCTGCGAGGTGAGCGTCCACCACACTTGCTCAATCCGGAAGTCTGGGATTTCTTTCACGAAAGAGCCCGTAAAGTCATTGGCACTTGATAGCCTCCTAAACTCACGCAGAGATGCATCGGGCAAATACACGGTCGCTTACTGTCGACGGTGGCTTTATAAAATTCCGGTAACTGGGCAATATCACCCCTTCCAGCATTACGCCAACTACACCCGAGCGCTCCCGAATGAACTCCGCAACGCTTCTCCTCTACACATCAAGCTGCTTTATTGGCGCGCTTATTCCTGGCCCTACCTCTCTGTTAGCGATGGCTAATGGTTCTTCTCGAAGCACGCGCAAGGTCGCGGTCGGAATGGCTGGTGCAGCCCTATCGGATGTATTGGTCATTGCGGCCGTCGGACTTGGGCTCGGCGCGATGCTGCTGGCCTCGCAAGACCTATTTTTGGCTCTGAAATGGATAGGCGTCTGTTACTTGGCGTGGCTGGGTGCTCAACTCTGGCGCAGCAATCCGCAAGGGCTCAGTGCGTCGAAGGCAGATACCAGTGCCGGTACGGGCGAAGTGTTCTGGCGCAGTTTTTCGGTGGCGATGACGAACCCTAAAGTGCTGCTGTTCTTCACTGCTTTTTTGCCGCAGTTTATTGATCCCAGTGAGCCCACTCTCCCGCAGTACGCTGTACTGGCGCTTATTTCGGCCGGAGTCGATGTAGCAGTGATGGCTTTGTATGCTGCAGGCGGAGTGCAAGCGGCAAAAATTCTCACTGAGACGGGAATGCGACGGCTGAACAAATGTTGTGGAGCCGCAATGGTGTCGTTGGCAGGGTTTCTGGCGCTATATCGAAAAGCGTGACCCCCCCTCTCCAGGCGAGACAAGCCTCGGCCAAGAGATGCGCTCTCTTGATCACGTGATGCAACCACGGCACCCATCATGCTGGTTGAGGGGTAATTTTCGCCCCGCAAGCGTTTGGCATAAAAAAGCCCCGCCTGAGCATTGCCCGGCGGGGCTTACTTTTTCCTGCTGCTGCCACCCTGCTGTCACAGAAAAATTTAACTGTCAGGAGTATGGCTGGAGAGGCCCGGAATATATGGTGTCCCAGGGCAGGTTCGAACTGCCAACCTTCCCCTTAGGAGGGGGATGCTCTATCCAATTGAGCTACTGAGACAAATGACGGCGAGCATGGTAACGGCCAGGCCTTTGTTTGTCATGTCGCGTGTGGGCTTTTTAACGGTAAGACACACTCCCCATAGCCGTGAATGCGGCGTAACCGTCAGACCTGACGCTTTGTATTTCCACGCGCTGCGCACCCGGAAACAGAGTATCCGCAAAGATACTTCAAGCGTGGGAGCGAGCCTGCTCGCGAATGATCTTCGCAATCAGGCTCGCTCCCACAGGGGGGGCTTGAGCTGGAGCAGGGTATTTACTGGTGCTTACAGCCAAAAAAACCGTATACAAAACGTCACATAACGGTGCACTCAAACTCTCCACACAGGTTTTCTGCATCAAAAAGTAACAACCCATTCTTTGGTCACAATCGACCACGCGCCATCTCCCTTTCTATTCGCTGGTTTTTCAGCAGCCAGGTAAAAAATAAAAATTCTTTTATTTTCAGGTAGATGAAAAAACATAAAGCAGTCCTTGAACACTTTTACTGATCTCTGTGTTTCTGCTGGCATGAATATCGCTTACACCAACACGGAACTTGTATACAAAATAAACAAAAATTAAGTACATATTGTTTCGTAGCCTGCAGCAAAAAGCAGGCATACCGCGGACTCTCACAACCAGTGATTCCCGCCAGCCGTGACGAAGATTTGTCGAGCCAACGCTCATGAACAGTCATCACGCCGGTAGGCATCAGGAGCTTGCCAGAATGCGTTCAAGACTCGCCGATACCATCGCTCTGGATTTACCTTCACCGGTTTCAACTCCCCTCCCCCACACCGCAGGCCCCACGCCCGCACCACTGGCACTCAGTCCGCGCCTGCATAACAACGACCTTGCCCCGACCAGAACCGAAGGTCGGCGCTGGGGCCGCTACAGTATTTTTGCCCTGTGGACCAACGATGTGCACAACATTGCCAATTACTCGTTTGCCATCGGGCTGTATGCACTTGGGCTGAATGGCTGGCAAATTTTGCTCTCGCTCGGGATCGGCGCAGCGCTGGTGTTCAACTTCATGAACCTCTCGGGTTATATGGGCCAGAGAACCGGAGTGCCGTTTCCGGTTATTAGCCGTATTAGTTTCGGCATTCATGGTGCCCAGATTCCGGCGCTGATACGCGCCGTTATCGCGATAGCCTGGTTCGGGATTCAGACCTATTTGGCCTCTGTGGTCTTGCGTGTGTTGCTGACCGCCATTCATCCCGGTTTCGCTGCCTATGACCACGACTCGATCCTTGGGCTGTCGACCCTGGGCTGGGTATGTTTTGTCGCGATCTGGTTTGTGCAACTGGCGATCCTCGCCTACGGCATGGAAATGGTTCGCCGCTATGAAGCCTTTGCCGGGCCAGTGATTTTAATCACCGTGCTGTGCCTTGCTGCCTGGATGTACTTTCAGGCCAACGGCAGCATTGCCTGGTCGGATCGTGTGCCATTGAGCACCGCAGAGGTGTGGCGCAATGTGTTTGCCGGTGGCGCGCTGTGGCTGGCGATTTACGGCACGATGATCCTTAATTTCAGTGACTTTTCGCGTTCGTCGCCGTGCTGCAAAACCATCACGGTCGGAAATTTCTGGGGCCTACCGGTGAATATTCTGGTGTTTGCCGGTATCACCGTCCTGCTCTGCGGCGCTCAGTTTCAAATCAACGGGACAATTATCGAGAGCCCGACGCAGATCATTGCGTCGATCCCCAATACTTTCTTCCTGGTGCTGGGCTGCCTGGCATTTCTGATTGTGACGGTGGCGGTGAATATCATGGCCAACTTCGTCGCGCCAGCTTTCGTACTGAGCAACCTGGCCCCCAAGTACCTGACCTTTCGCCGGGCGGGACTGATCAGCGCAACCATCGCGGTGCTGATCCTGCCGTGGAATCTCTATAACAGTCCGCTGGTGATTGTTTACTTCCTGTCTGGCCTGGGCGCCCTGCTCGGCCCGTTATATGGCGTGATCATGGTCGACTATTGGCTGGTACGAAAAGGCCAGGTGGATGTGCCAGCGTTATATAGCGAAGACCCCACAGGTATTTACTACTACTCCCGTGGCGTGAATTTGCGCGCCGTTGCGGCGTTTATTCCGGCAGCGCTGATCGCAATTGTTCTGGCGCTGGTTCCGGGTTTCCACACTGTTTCTCCATTCTCTTGGCTGATTGGTGCCGGTATTGCAGCGATGCTTTATCTGATCATCGCCAAACGCCAAACCCACTACGCCCAAGTCAGCGGCGAATCGATTGCGGTCGATAACGCCAGCCATTGATGCAACGGCGGTCTGCCGCGTGCAGGCCGCCTCCTCCCAGCCACTCCAAGGAGAGTCCATGCGAATCCTCGTGGTTAATGTGAATACGACCGACAGCATCACTCAGGCCATTGCTCGGCAGGCGCAATCCGTAGCCGCGCCGGGCACCGAAATCATTGGGCTGACGCCCAGCTTCGGCGCTGAGTCGGTTGAAGGCAATTTTGAAAGTTATTTGGCCGCAATCGCGGTAATGGACTGCGTCATGGCCTACGATCAGCCCTTCGATGCCGTGATCCAGGCCGGATATGGCGAGCATGGCCGCGAAGGATTGCAAGAGTTGCTCAACGTGCCCGTGGTGGATATCACTGACGCTGCGGCCAGCACGGCCATGTTTTTGGGGCGCGCCTACTCGGTGGTCACCACACTGGATCGCACCGTGCCACTGATCGAAGACCGCTTGAAACTGTCAGGACTGTGGCAACGCTGCGCTTCGGTACGCGCCAGCGGCCTTGCCGTTCTGGAACTCGAGTCTTCACCGCAAAAAGCTGTTGAAGCCATTGTTCGACAGGCCGAACTGGCGGTCAGCCAAGACCGGGCGGAAGTTATTTGCCTGGGCTGCGGAGGAATGGCCGGACTGGATGAGCAGATTCGTCAGCGCACCGGTGTGCCGGTGGTTGATGGTGTAACGGCAGCGGTGACCATCGCCGAAACGCTGGTTCGCCTGGGGCTGTCGACGTCGAAAGTACGCACCTACGCAACACCCCGCCCCAAGGCGATTACGGGGTGGGCAGCTCGATTCGCACGCTAGACAAGCACGCTGCAGCCGCTATCCGCGGCTGCACAGGGCTGGTAACTCCTCGCTTTCTTCCGTGTCATGCAAATTGCACTACAGCAAAAAGCCATCATTGCAAATTGCAATCAGCCCCTCTCCAAGACATACTTCAACCAACTGTTTTATATAGATTTTTACCCATTCTACAGTTGGCATGAAGACTGCTCTAGTAACAGTACTCCGTCCATGCTCTCAGAGATGACCGCCATGAACAGCACACTCTTACTGTTAAATGCCCTTGCGCTGGCCGTGCTGGCAGCTGTGCACTTTCAAACTGAGCCTGCTTCGGCTGAGCAACCCGTTGAAATAGCAGCTGTTTACAGCAAACCACTCAAACCGCTACCCCAGTTGGCGGTGATGAATGCGGCCACCAGCGTAGCTCCTCATTTGGCGACCAATGATCGCCCCACCCGCGAAGCAGCCGAAGTTGAACGCTGGTTTTTTTGATGAGCGCACTGAGAACGGGTGAATAATCAAGTTTGACCCACAATTGCGCCAAGGCTACTAACCTGCAAGGGCACAACCCTTCTGGATAAGCGCTAAATCTGTACGCTATGAATACCAGCTCATGTTTTTGATAATCACTGCTGGCATAACGCCTGTATCCGGGTCAATATTTGTCACAGAATTGACGCCGGGGAAATGGCAGATTTAAGGCATGATGCGCGCCTCTTCGCAATTCAGGTTGAACATTTGGCCACCAGAACGGTCTTAAATACATCCTGCGGCCAATTCCCGAGAACCGCTCCCCTGAACTAACCGGTTAACTATAATGCGCCCATTGAAACAGGCTATTTACTCCAGCCGTACGGCTGACAAGTTCGTCGTACGCCTGCCAGACGGAATGCGCGAGCGCATCGCCGAAGTGGCTCGCAACCATCACCGCAGCATGAACTC
The DNA here is from genome assembly GCF_025426255.1 of Pseudomonas fragi. Taxonomy (GTDB): domain Bacteria; phylum Pseudomonadota; class Gammaproteobacteria; order Pseudomonadales; family Pseudomonadaceae; genus Aquipseudomonas; species Aquipseudomonas kulmbachensis. The sequence continues at coordinate 3,921,895 of NZ_CP104861.1, forward strand.
AGAAATCATTGCTCGTCTTGAGCAAAGCCTTATTCAGGAAGGTGTACTGGGTGACGAACTCAGCATGCGCCTGGACAGCCCAGAACTTTCCCTGCATGAACGTGAGCTGCTGCAACGCTTTCGACAACTGTCACATCGCCAGCAAAACGCCCTGGTTTCACTGATTGCTCACGACGCTGAAGCGGCATCCGAGTAATCCTGATTTAAATCAGGCACAAAAAAGCCAGCATCGCGCTGGCTTTTTTTATGGGCGCTGTTCACGCCCGCTACAAAAACGGCCTGATCAGACAGTGTCCGATCAGGTCGCAGACCATCAAAGCAGGAAGATGGTTGCCAGTCCCAGAAAGATGAAGAACCCGCCACTGTCGGTCATGGCGGTAATCATCACACTCGCGCCCATGGCCGGGTCACGCCCCATCTTGGCCAACGTCATGGGGATCAATACTCCCATCAGCGCTGCAAGTAGCAGGTTGAGTGTCATGGCCGCGGTCATCACCACGCCCAGCGACCAACTGCCATACAGCAGGTACGCAACAACGCCAATTACCCCACCCCACACCAGGCCATTGATCAGCCCCACGGCCAGCTCCTTGCGCATCAGACGCGAGGTGCTGCCGGTGTTGACCTGATCGAGCGCCATCGCTCGTACGATCATGGTGATGGTCTGGTTGCCGGAGTTACCGCCAATGCCGGCCACGATAGGCATCAGCGCTGCCAGTGCCACCAGTTTTTCAATCGAGCCTTCAAACAGGCCGATCACCCGCGAAGCAATAAACGCCGTGACCAGATTGACTGCCAGCCAGGCCCAGCGGTTACGCAGGGACTTCCAGACCGAGGCAAAAATATCTTCCTCTTCGCGCAGACCGGCCATGTTGAGAACTTCGGTTTCGCTCTCCTCACGGATCAGGTCGACCATTTCATCGATGGTCAGACGGCCAATCAGCTTGCCGTTCTTGTCGACTACAGGCGCAGAGATCAAGTCATAACGCTCGAACGCCTGAGCGGCATCGTAGGCATCTTCGTCCGGATGGAAACTCACCGGATCGCTGGCCATTACCTCGGACACTTGCTTTTCAGGGTCGTTGACCAGCAAACGCTTGATCGGCAACACGCCCTTGAGCGCACCGTCGTAATCGACCACGAACAATTTATCGGTATGCCCAGGCAGCTCTTTGAGGCGACGCAGGTAACGCAGTACGACTTCAAGGCTGACATCCTCACGGATCGTCACCATCTCGAAGTCCATCAGGGCGCCGACTTGATCCTCGTTGTAGGACAGTGCGGAGCGAACGCGCTCACGCTGCTGACCATCAAGGGTCTCCATCAACTCATGGACGACGTCTCGCGGCAGCTCAGGGGCCAGGTCAGCGAGTTCGTCGGCATCCATCTCCTTGGCGGCTGCCAGAAGCTCGTGATCGTCCATGTCGGCGATCAGGGTTTCACGTACCGAGTCGGATACTTCAAGCAGGATGTCGCCATCGCGATCAGCCTTGACCAACTGCCAGACCGTCAAACGGTCGTTCAGCGGCAACGCTTCGAGGATGTAGGCAACGTCTGCGGAGTGCAGGTCTTCCAGCTTGCGCTGGAGCTCAACAAGGTTTTGCCGATGGACCAGGTTTTCAACCCGATCATGGTTATGGCCTTCCTGACGATGAGTCAGGTCTTCGACCACACGCTGGCGATTAAGCAGCTCAATAACTTGAGCGAGGCGGCTTTGCAGGCTGTCTTGCGTTTTCTTTACTTCAACTTCGGTCATAGGCGAACTCCACTCCCAGCAGCAGGGCACGCCGGAAGGATCAATCAGTCAATTCATGATTGGAAAAACGGGATGCTGAGTTTCTACTGGGTAAGTCCATGGAAGTATTCCACAAGCCCCGGCGGGGCTGACGGGCGCAATCATACACGGCTTAAAAATTTATGACGCAAAAATCTTGGACTTAACAAAAGCTTGCGAGGCGCCGTCGAACGGCGCCTGCACGATGATTGTGCGACGCAGGTTAAAACGCATAGGACACAAGCCGAAGATGAAATCTCAGCGTGTACAAGGGGCAGCATAAACTGGGGAGAAGTCTGGCGAATGACAGTAATGTTCAAATCGCAGATAGCAAAAAGCCTGCACACTGTGCAGGCTTTTTGGTGTTTGGTGCACTCGACAGGATTCGAACCTGTGACCGCTCGGTTCGTAGCCGAGTACTCTATCCAGCTGAGCTACGAGTGCAAGTTGTGTTTGTTAGACCAGACCACCCTGGTTGAAGCAAAGTTAACCGCCGAAGCAACTAACTCTTAAATGGTGCACTCGACAGGATTCGAACCTGTGACCGCTCGGTTCGTAGCCGAGTACTCTATCCAGCTGAGCTACGAGTGCAAGTTGTGTTTGTTAGACCAGACCACCGCTGGTTGAAGCCAAGTTAACCGCCAAAGCCATTAACTCTTAAATGGTGCACTCGACAGGATTCGAACCTGTGACCGCTCGGTTCGTAGCCGAGTACTCTATCCAGCTGAGCTACGAGTGCATTTGAAGCTGCGTATTATAGACCGTTAAATCTCTCTGACAAGCTTTTTTTTCAGTAATTTCAACAACTTACCGAACTGTCTAGATTCGAACGTGCTACATGAATAATGGCGGAGAAGGGGGGATTCGAACCCCCGACACCCTTTTGAGATGTACTCCCTTAGCAGGGGAGCGCCTTCGGCCACTCGGCCACCTCTCCGCAACACGAGGCGTATAATAACCAGCCTTTTCCCCGCATGCAACTAAAAACTTAAATAAAATTAAAGACTTGGTTCTTCGTCCTTTTCTTTCTTGATCCGCAGGTAGATCTCCTCACGGTGCACAGCAACTTCCTTGGGAGCATTCACACCAATGCGCACTTGGTTGCCTTTGACACCGAGCACGGTCACAGTAATTTCGCCATCGCCTATGATCAGGCTTTCCGCACAACGGCGAGTCAGAATCAGCATACGTTTCTCCTCACACTTTTCATTTCAGGGACAACAGTCTGCAAAAAAAAAGAGCCCGGGCCTACTAGCCGAACAGCTATAGCACCCTGTGCTCCTAAGTATTGACCAACATGACAAAACAGGTGGGCCTGGTTCATGCCTGCCAAAAAAACAAAGGGCGCGGATTAACCGCGCCCTCCTGGAAACGTTTTACTCACCCTGTCGGGCTGGCGCGTCCAGGTCAAAAGCGGTGTGCAGGGAACGCACGGCCAGCTCCAGGTACTTCTCTTCAATCACCACCGACACTTTGATCTCGGAGGTCGAGATCATCAGGATGTTGATGTTCTCTTTGGCCAGCGCCTCAAACATGCAGCTGGCAACGCCCGCATGAGAACGCATGCCTACACCGACAATCGAAACCTTGGCAATGTTGGTATCACCCACCACTTCACGGGCGCCGATCTCGCGCGCCGTGTTTTCCAGCACGGTTTGTGCGGCGTTGTAGTCATTGCGGTGCACAGTGAAGGTGAAGTCGGTGGTGTTATCGTGCGCGACGTTCTGCACGATCATGTCGACTTCGATATTGGCCGCGCTGATCGGGCCCAGAATCTTGAACGCCACGCCCGGGGTGTCTGGCACGCCACGGATGGTCAGCTTGGCTTCGTCGCGATTGAATGCGATACCAGAAATGATCGGCTGTTCCATGGATTCCTCTTCATCAATAGTAATGAGGGTGCCTGGACCCTCCTTGAAGCTGTGCAAAACGCGCAGCGGAACGTTGTACTTGCCTGCGAACTCGACTGCGCGGATCTGCAACACCTTGGAGCCCAGGCTGGCCATTTCCAGCATTTCTTCGAAGGTGATCTTTTCCAAACGCTGAGCTTTGGCCACAACCCGTGGGTCTGTGGTGTAAACCCCGTCTACATCGGTATAGATCTGGCATTCATCAGCCTTCAGGGCCGCCGCCAGTGCCACACCGGTGGTGTCAGAGCCGCCACGACCCAACGTGGTTATGTTGCCGTGCTCATCGACGCCCTGGAAACCTGCAACCACAACCACACGCCCGGCCCCAAGGTCGGCGCGAATCTTCTGATCGTCAATTTTCAGGATGCGGGCTTTGGTGTGCGAGCTGTCCGTAAGGATGCGCACCTGGCTGCCGGTATAGGACACCGCAGGTACACCGCGCTTGTTCAGCGCCATCGCCAGCAGACCAATAGTCACCTGCTCGCCCGTGGATACAATTACATCCAGCTCGCGAGGTGACGGGTGATCGCTGATTTGCTTGGCCAGTTCGATCAGGCGATTGGTTTCGCCGCTCATTGCAGAGAGCACGATCACCAGATCATTACCGGCTTCGCGGAACTTCTTAACTTTATCGGCGACCTGCTCGATTCTCTCGACAGTGCCGACCGAGGTGCCTCCAAACTTCTGTACGATCAAAGCCATTTCAAAGCAGCCTCAGCCCATAAAGGGCGCCCATTTATCATTCAAACGACGCGCCATCACTAGACGATGGCGCGTACTGGACCTCAGATACCCTGTTCGACAAATGGCACAGTCAGGGCCAACGCGGCGTCCAGGGCTGCAGCATCAACACCGCCGCCTTGCGCCATGTCCGGACGACCACCGCCCTTCCCGCCCACTGCCGCAGCGGCCTGCTTCATCAAATCACCGGCTTTGAGTTGGCCAGTCAGGTCTTTGGTTACGCCTGCAACCAGTACAACCTTGTCTTCATGAACACTGCCGAGCAGGATCACCGCACGGCCGAGCTTGTTCTTCAGCTGATCTACCAGCGCCAGCAGCGCCTTGCCATCTTGACCATCCAGGCGGGCGGTCAACACTTTCACGCCTTTTACGTCCACTGCCGACGATGACAGGTCATCGCCCGCAGCGCTTGCAGCTTTGGCCTGCAATTGTTCCAGTTGTTTTTCCAGCTGGCGATTACGCTCAAGCACCGCCGACAGTTTGTCGACCAGGTTTTCACGCGAGCCCTTGACCAGGCTTGCGGCTTCCTTGAGCTGCTCTTCGGCGGCGTTCAGGTAAGCCAGTGCGGCCGCGCCTGTAACAGCCTCGATCCGACGAATACCGGAGGCTACACCGCCCTCACTGATGATTTTCATCAGGCCGATATCGCCAGTACGGTTGGCGTGAATACCGCCACACAATTCAACCGAGAAATCGCCGCCCATGCTCAGTACGCGCACGTTGTCGCCGTACTTCTCGCCAAACAGCGCCATGGCGCCTTTTTGCTTGGCGGTTTCGATGTCGGTTTCTTCAGTCTCGACCGGGGTGTTCTTACGAATCTCGGCGTTGACGATATCTTCCAGCGCCTTGATCTGCTCAGGCTTGATCGACTCGAAGTGGCTGAAGTCAAAGCGCATGCGCTGACTGTCGACCAACGAACCTTTCTGCTGAACGTGCTCGCCCAGCACCTGGCGCAAGGCCGCGTGCAGCAAGTGAGTCGCCGAGTGGTTCAGCGCGGTGGCGTGACGCACATCAGCATCTACCTTGGCTTCAACGGATTCGCCTGTTTTCAGGCCGCCCGCTGCAACCACGCCGTGGTGCAGGAACGCGCCGCCGGTTTTAGTGGTGTCGCGCACGTCAAAACGCGCTGCGCCAGCTTGCAGGTAACCGCAATCGCCTACCTGGCCGCCCGACTCGGCGTAGAACGGGGTCTGATCAAGAATGACCACGCCGTCATCGCCTTCGCTCAAGCTGGCAACCGACTGACCGTCTTTGTAGAGAGCAACGACTTTGGCCGGGGCCTGGGTCGCGCTGTAACCGATAAACTCGGTCGGCACATCGACTTTAACCAGAGTGTTGTAGTCCAGGCCGAACGCGCTGGCCGAACGCGCACGCACACGCTGGGCTTCCATCTCGCGCTCGAAGCCTTCCTCGTCCACGGTCAGGTTGCGCTCACGGGCGATGTCGGCCGTCAGGTCCATCGGGAAACCATAGGTGTCGTAGAGCTTGAACACTACGTCGCCCGGCACCACGGTGCCCTTGAGTTCAGCCAGATCCAGCTCAAGGATTTTCAGGCCCTGCTCCAGGGTCTTGGAGAACTGCTCTTCTTCGGCTTTAAGCACGCGCTCGATGTTGGCTTGCTCGCGAACCAACTCCGGGAAGCCTTCGCCCATCTCGGCAACCAGTGCCGCGACGATCTTGTAGAAGAAGCTGCCGGTTGCGCCCAGCTTGTTGCCGTGACGGCAGGCGCGACGAATGATGCGGCGCAATACATAGCCGCGACCTTCATTGGAAGGCAATACGCCATCAGCAATCAGGAAGCTGCACGAACGGATGTGGTCGGCTACAACCTTGAGCGATGCCTGGCCTTCGTTGGCACAGCCGATGGCTTGCGCCGCGCCATTGAGCAGGCTCTGGAACAGATCGATGTCGTAGTTGGAGTTGACGTGCTGCATCACCGCACTGATCCGCTCCAGGCCCATGCCGGTATCTACCGACGGCGCTGGCAACGGATGCAACACGCCATCGGCGGTGCGGTTGAACTGCATGAACACGTTGTTCCAGATTTCGATGTAACGGTCACCGTCTTCATCTGGCGAGCCCGGCGGGCCGCCCCAGATTTCAGGACCGTGATCGTAGAAAATCTCGGTGCAAGGGCCGCACGGGCCGGTATCGCCCATGGTCCAGAAGTTGTCCGATGCGTACGGCGCACCTTTGTTGTCGCCAATACGGATCATGCGCTCGGCAGGGACGCCGACTTCTTTGGTCCAGATGTCATACGCTTCGTCATCGCTGGCGTAAACGGTTACCCAGAGCTTGTCTTTAGGCAGCTTGAGAACGCCGGTCAGGAAAGTCCAAGCGAAGTTGATCGCGTCTTTCTTGAAATAATCGCCGAAGCTGAAGTTACCGAGCATTTCAAAGAAGGTGTGGTGACGTGCGGTGTAGCCGACGTTTTCCAGGTCGCTGTTCTTGCCGCCGGCTCGCACGCACTTCTGGCTGCTGGTCGCTCGGGTGTAGGCACGTTTTTCTTGACCCAGGAAGCAGTCCTTGAACTGGTTCATCCCCGCGTTGGTGAACAGCAGGGTTGGGTCGTTATTCGGGACCAAGGAGCTGGAAGGGACACGGGTGTGACCTTGCTCCTCGAAGAAGCGAAGGAAGGCTTCACGGATTTCTGCGCTTTTCATAGGTTCTTCCACGGAGGCTGCGGCCAGAGGCAAGTGAATCACGTCAATCGACAGTGCGACTCGCAAAGGGCCGCATTATATCGGCCCTTCGCCTCGGGTACAGCGTGTTTATACGATAGCGACAAGCAATTGGACGGATCGCAAGATTATTGGCGGGAAAACTCAGTAAAAACGGCTATTACGTGCTCAATCTGACTGTGACTGACATCCATATGCGTCACCATTCGCAAGCGCGGTGCCGCGCTGAGCCTGATCCCCTCCTCGGCCGCAAAGGCCTTGAGAGCCTCCGCCCGCTCGTCGACCTGCACATAGACCATATTGGTCTGCACCGGCTCCACCTCATACCCGGCAGCACGCAGGCCCTCGGCGAGGAACTGCGCATTGGCATGGTCGTCCGCCAGACGCTCAACCTGATGGTCCAGCGCATACAACCCGGCAGCCGCCAACTGGCCTGCCTGGCGCATGCCACCACCGACCATCTTGCGCAAGCGCCGGGCCTTGCCGATCAGCTCGGCAGTGCCGCACAACACGGAGCCCACTGGCGCACCCAAACCTTTGGACAGGCACACCGATACCGAGTCGAAATGCCGGGTGATATCACTCGCATCAACCCCCAGTTTGACGGCCGCGTTGTACAGCCGAGCGCCATCAAGGTGCAGCGCCAGCCCATGCTCACGGGTCAGGCGACTGGCAGCTGCCAGATACTCAACTGGCAGCACCTTGCCCTGCATGGTGTTTTCCAGGGCCAGCAAACGGGTGCGGGCAAAGTGAAAATCGTCAGGCTTGATCGCGGCAACAACCTGCGCCAGGTCCAGCGAACCATCCGCCTGAACCTCCAGCGGCTGCGGCTGAATCGAGCCCAGTACCGCCGCCCCGCCGCCTTCATATTTATAGGTGTGGGCCTGCTGACCGACGATATATTCGTCACCGCGCCCGCAATGAGCCATCAGTGCCAGCAGGTTGCTCATGGTGCCGGTGGGCACGAACAGCGCACTGGCAAAACCCAGACGCAAGGCCAGTTCGGACTCCAGCTTGTTTACCGAAGGATCTTCGCCATACACATCGTCGCCCATCGGCGCATTTGCCATGGCCTCGCGCATGCCAGCGCTGGGTTGGGTCACGGTGTCACTACGAAGATCGATAACAGTCATTGGAGCGGCCTCGGCAATAAGTGATCAGCACTGGAGACTAATCGGGGAATTCCCTTTCGAACAAGCGTAGCGCAGGCAGATTGGCCATATATTTGTGTTTGCACAGAAATCGACTGCTAACCCAGCAAGAAATTTGATTGCTATTAGCAAAAAGCAGCCATGCATCTGCGAAAAATTTGTGATACAAAATGCCCGCCGCCAGAAAGGCTGGCGGCAACGTTCTCAGGGCGGGGTGCGACTCCCCACCGGCGGTAATTGCGCGCAAAGCGCATAGCCCGCGAGCGCTTGGTCGGTCCCCGCTTCGGCGATGACAGATCAAGGTCAGCAGACCCGGTGTGATCCCGGGGCCGACGGTCATAGTCCGGATGAAGAGAGAACGGGATTGGCGCCAAAGGGCCGTCAACCAGGTGGACAAGTGACGATGCCAAATGGCCGTGCGCTGCCCACCTGAACGTACCCTTTAATCCCATTCGATTCATATGCCCTGTTTTTCACACAAACAGGAATCTGAACATGCAACCCACCGCAATCGACAGCAAAAGCAAAAACCACCACGAGCGCGTAGCGTTTATCCAAGCCTGCTGGCACAAAGACATTGTCGATCAGAGCCGTAAAGGCTTCCTGGCCGAAATGCTGGTACAGGGCTATCAGGAAAGCGACATCGATTTCTTTGAAGTCGGCGGCGCCTTTGAAATCCCGCTGCACGCCAAGCTGCTGGCCAAGACTGGCCGTTATGCCGGTATCGTCGGCGCGGCACTGGTGGTGGATGGCGGCATCTACCGTCACGATTTCGTCGCCCAGTCCGTAGTCAGCGCCCTGATGCAAGTGCAACTGGAAACCGAAGTGCCGGTATTCTCGGTCAGCCTGACCCCGCACCACTTCCATGCCGGTGAAGAACACCACAAATTCTTCTTCGACCACTTCGTGCACAAAGGCCAGGAAGCGGCAAAGACCTGCGTCGATACCCTGCAAAAAATTCGCGACTTGAAGCGCATGGACACCCAGCAAAAACGCGCGGTGTAAATCGCCAGCCCACAAGCCAGACTTCGGTCCGGCTTGTGGGCACCGCTACAATTATCTGACACCGCAGCACCCTCCAGAGCCGTTTGAATAAAGCCTCTTTATTCACTGGAGTACCCACGATGACCTCTTTCACCCCTTCAGCCTCCACTGCACGGCTTCAAGCCGAGCATGAATTCGCCATAAATGGCGCCAGCCAAGGCCCCGGCACGACCACCACAACCCTGCCAATAACCGACCACACCCTCGAGACCCGCACTCATGTCGTTGTCCACAAGGGTCAGAGCGTCACCATTGATCGCTACACCCACGAATACTCCACACCTATCTCCGAGGGCACGGATCGGCTGGTTTTCACCATTGAAGGGCTGCACCGAACCATTCTGGTGACCCGCACCGGTAATCGACTGCTGATCGATATCAATCACCTGCGCTTTCGCGTTACCCCGGCCAGCGCCAGACAAATCATTGAAATCCATACCCAGGACGGTAACGACTCGGTCTACATTGCCGCCACGGTCATGCAACCCCTGCACATCAACACCGGCTCAGGCGATGACACCGTTGTCACCAGTTCAGGCTTCGCCCAGGTATACACCGGCCCCGGCAATGACCGCGTGATGACGAGCGATGGACGCACCTATATCGAAACCGGTGAAGGGAATGACGTGGTCAATGCCATCGGCAGCGGCGTAATGACGGTCTACACCGGCAAAGGGGATGATTTTGTGCGCGGCGGGGCTGGCAGGTGCTACATCGAGACCGGAGAAGGCAATGATATTGCCATTGGCGGCGAGCAACACAGCATCATCAGTGGCGGTGACGGCGATGATCTTTTGTACGCTGGTCAAGGCAGCAACGCCCTTTATTCAGGCCTGGGGGATAACGCCTTCGCGGGGCTCAAGCCCAACGACAAGGCGCACTCAATAGAGCCTGTGACCACCGTAAGCGAGGGCGTTCTGGTGCCCACCAATACGCAAAATGACGCCACATCCTTTATCGATAGCCAGGTCAGCAAAATCGACGCGCAATCGCTGGCGAGTTCAGGGCTGGTCATTCAGGGAGCACCCGCATTCGTCGAGCGCGTGACCGATGACTTGAAAATGTTACTGGGCTCGACCTACGGCCAACAGTTGCTGGCAGCCCTGAGCAAGAGCATTCACGCCAGCCAAAAGCCCATCACCATTGTGGAACTCAAGCGTATCGACAACGGGATGTACCAGCCCGCGCTGCTGATGGCGTCGCCTTACATAGCAGGTGGCTCTGCTGGCTGGGGAGCCTTTGGCGGAACGGTCTACTACAACCCGGCCCACCAGAAAGACGAATCGGTGCCTCTGGCCTCGCTCTACCATGAGCTGTGTCATGCCTACAACTACGTGACCGGCACCATTTTTTCGGGAACCGGCCCGGATCCGCAACAACCCCACATACCGCCAGCCCAGGCCGACAACGCGGAGCTGCAGGTAGTCGGCTTGCCCGCCAGCGCAGAGCCCTTTGACTTTGATAACGACCCGCTCACCCCTCCCACCAGGACCAACCCGGTGGCCTTTACCGAAAACGGCATACGCGAGGAGTTGGGGCTGCCTTCACGCAAAAGCTACATAAGGTTCATTCCAGGCTAAACCAGCGCCTCGATTGCAGCAGGCTCAATAATCATCCCGGCGCGCAGACCGTTCTTGACCTTGGGGTTTGGGAAGATAATCCGCGCGCCCTCTTCTTCAATGACCCAACGCGTCTTGCCCGCGTCTTGCGCCAGCAGGTATCCCTTGGGTAACTCACAGAAGTTTTCGACGTCCACCGGTAAATGCAGGATAAATGCATCGCTGTGCTTGATCACTTCACGGGCCACGCTAAACAGCTGCAAGCCTTCGAGCGAAGCCTCGGCCAGCGGCGACTCGGTGCCCTCGATGATCTGCTGCAAACGCAGCTCAAGACGCTCGACATTGACCCCGCCGTTCTGCCCGAAAGGCCGGGCTTTGCCCAACTCCAGGGTAAACGCCTCGGCGCCCAGCCGGTCGTAGGTGTAAGCACTGAACACAATCGAAGGCTTGTTTTGCAACAGCACCGCTTCCATCCCGGCTGCGCGCAAGCGGGCCAGCTCGTCGCGCGAGTGAGTACGCCCTTCCTTGTAGGGATAGAGCGCGAACTGCTCGATCTTCGATCCACGAATCGCCGTGTGTAAATCGTAATGCAGACGGGTGCGCTCAGGCGGGCTGAAAAACGTTTCGGCCAGATGCTCAAGTTCGCACGCGCGCAGGGCCTCGGGGCCGCTGCTGCTTGCGTGGCGACCATTGAACAGCCGGTTGAGGTCTTCTTCGACAAACCGCGCGCCGGTGCGCATGGCACCCGGGTTGCCGAACAGGAACAGAATTCGTGCGCGGGGTTTGATTTCTCCCCGCGCAATGGCATGCAACAGACGATCGAGCAACTCGATCGGCGCTGTTTCATTGCCGTGGATGCCGGCTGACAACAACAGATCCATGCCGTTGTCGCGAGCCTCGGGCGGGCGTACTTCAAGCGCGCCTTCGGTCAGCCAGCGCATCCGCACGCCGTCGACAGTCAGTTGAGTTTTCTCGGCTGGTTCACGTCCAGCCAAGGTCAGTTCAAGCAGTTTGCCGAGAGCGAGCATGGTGCATCCTTAATCAGTGGTTGCAGTCTGGACCGTGTACGTGATCGTCTTCGTCATCGCTCAGATCAGCCGGTTCCATTTCCAGTTGCAGGCTGACAAGGTTAGTCGCTAATGGACGCAGCAGCAGGTTGGCGTATTCGGCATCGCCTTCTTCAACGTCAACACCGATCAGCAACTGGCCACGGCCGTCTTGCTGAATCCACAATTCTTTGCCCTGCCACATCACGGCAACGCGGGTGCAGCTGGTTTCCAGCTGGGTGCCATCAGTGTCTTCAAGGATCAACTTCAGGGTATCGGTCATTCTTTTGCTCTCATTGGGAGGTGAAGGTGTGTGCCCGGCACTAATAATCGCTCAGGCACACCGCCGTTCAATTGATCTGGAAGGGGTAAACCGAGCCCAGTTTAAGGATTTGCGTCAGTTCATCCAATGCCGTACGGCACTCAAGCAACAATTGCGGGTCGGCCAGATCGCTTTCGCGCAGGGCGTCGCGGTAGTGCTTGCTGACCCACTGGGTCAACGTGTCATACAACGGCGCGGTCATGATAACCCCCGGATTGACCGCTGCCAGCTCAGTTTCATTGAGTGCGACACGCAACCGCAGGCACGCCGGGCCACCGCCGTTCTGCATGCTCTGCTTAAGGTCAAACACCTTGACCTCGCGAATCGGCCCACCAGCAGCCGTCAGCCCTTGCAGGTACTGCCAGACACGCGGGTTGGCGCGGCACTCTTCAGGCACGATCAGCAGCATGGAACCATCCGCACGGCTCAGCAGTTGGCTGTTGAACAGGTACGAACGCACCGCATCTTCCACGGCCACCTGATCGCGAGGCACGCTGATCGACTGGAAGTTAGCGCCACGGGCCGCCAGCTTGCCATGCAACTCGGCCAGCATCTGCTCGGTATTGAGGAACGCGTCCTGGTGATGGAACAACAGCTCACCATTGCCCACGGCAATCACATCGTTGTGAAACACCCCTTGGTCGATGACGGAAGGGTTTTGCTGGGCGAATACCACGCCCTCTTCGCTCAGACCGTGCAGGCGGGCTACCGCTTGCGAAGCTTCGAGAGTCTGGCGGGCCGGGTATTTTTGCGGCGCCGGGTAACGACTGTCGAACGCACTGCGACCGAACACAAAGAATTCGACACCTGCCTCGCCATATTCACGGCAAAAGCGCGTGTGGTTGGCCGCGCCTTCATCGCCGAACTGAGCCACTGCGGGCAGTGCCGCATGGTGCGCAAAGTGTTGCTGATCAGCGAACATCGCGCCCAGCACGCGGCTGGTGGTCGGGTGCTCGATGCTGCGGTGGTATTTGCAGTTGAGGTTGGCAGCAGTGAAATGCACACGCCCGTCTGCAGTGTCTGCACTTGGGCTGACAGTCGCGGCGTTAGCCACCCACATGCTCGATGCCGAGCAACTGGCAACCAGCAACGGCATGGCTTCTTTGGCTGCGCGCTCGATAACCTGCGCGTCGGTGCCGGAAAAACCCAGACTGCGCAAAGCAGCAACGTCCGGACGCTCTTGCGGCGCCAGCACACCCTGGACAAAACCCATGTCCATCAGCGCTTTCATTTTTTCCAGGCCTTGCAGCGCGGCTTCCTTGGGGTTGGAGGCCTGCTGACTGTTGCTCTGGGAGGCGACGTTGCCAAACGACAAACCGCCATAGTTATGGGTCGGCCCCACTAAACCGTCAAAATTGACTTCAAAGGACTTCATCGGTGAGGCTCCGGGAAACGGTGGCTATTTGTATCTCCTGTTGGAGCGGGCTTGCTCGCGATGCGTACGATGCGGTTTTGCTGCCAGACCGCGCTGATGCAATCGCGAGTAAGCCCGCTCCCACAGGAATGAGATAAGCGTTACGACATTCGCACGCCAGGGGTCAACGCCGCTGGCAGGGTCAAGGTCGGGGTTTCAAGAGAAGCCACCGGGTACGCGCAATAATCAGCTGCGTAATAGGCACTGGCGCGATGGTTGCCCGACGCCCCGACGCCACCAAAAGGTGCACTGCTCGCCGCGCCCGTCAGCTGTTTGTTCCAGTTCACGATCCCGGCACGGCTCTGCAGCCAGAACTGCTGATAGCGCGCCTCGGAATCCGACAGCAAGCCCGCAGCCAAACCAAACGCCGTGTTGTTGGCCTCGGCAATTGCCGCGTCAAAGTCGGCGTAGCGAATCACTTGCAGCAATGGCCCGAACAGCTCTTCGTCCGAACGATCGCTGACTTCAGTCACGTCGATAATGCCCGGCGTCAGCAAGGCGGCATTGCTGTCGGGCTGGTGCATTTCCAGCAGGGCAACAGCGCCCGAACCCAACAGAACTTCTTGTGCATCCATCAAGGCGCGTGCGGCGCCCAAGGAAATCACCGACCCCATAAAGGGTGCGGGCTGCTGATCAAAAGCCCCCACTTCGATGTTCTGGCTGACTTCAACCAGACGCGTCAGCAGGCTGTCGCCCCATGCGCCTTGCGGCACCAGCAAACGGCGGGCACAGGTGCAACGCTGCCCGGCAGAGATAAAGGCCGACTGAATGATGGTGTAGACCGCAGCATCCAGATCCGCGACCTGATCGACCACCAGCGGGTTATTGCCGCCCATTTCCAGGGCCAGGATCTTGTCCGGGCGCCCGGCAAACTGCTGATGCAGTGCATTGCCAGTGCGGCTCGAACCAGTGAAGAACAACCCGTCAATACCTGTGTTCGCCGCCAGTGCGATACCGGTTTCGCGCGCACCTTGCAGCAGGTTCAACACCCCGGCTGGCAGCCCGGCTTCGATCCAGCACTTGACGGTCAGCTCAGCGACTTTGGGGGTCAGCTCGCTCGGCTTGAAAACCACGCTGTTACCGGCCAGCAATGCCGGAACAATATGCCCATTAGGCAGATGACCAGGGAAGTTGTACGGACCGAATACGGCAACCACACCATGGGGCTTGTGGCGCAAAACAGCGGTGGCATCGCCCAGCGGGCCGCTTTTTTCACCTGTGCGCTCGCGGTAGCTTTGCACCGAGATCGCCACTTTGTTGATCATGCTGGTGACTTCGGTGGCCGACTCCCAGAGTGGCTTGCCGGTTTCTTCACCGATGCAACGTGCCAGTTCATCCGCGTGAGTTTTAAGGCTCGCGGCAAAGGCTTCAAGCACGCTCAGGCGCTGTTCAAATGTGCGTGTGGCCCACTCCGGGAAAGCCTGACGCGCGGCCTTGACGGCAGCATCAACCTGCTCGGCATTGGCGCCATTACCTGCCCACAGCACTTTCTGGGTGACCGGATTCAGCGATTCAAAGGCTTCGCCCTGCCCGTTCTGCCAGGCGCCTGCAATGTACAACGTGCTCATTATTTCGACTCCCGTGGGGCAACTGGCTGGGCCGACAAGGCAACCGCGCGCACTTGATCGCCTGCGGTCAGTTGCAAGCGTTTGGCGGTCAGTGGATCGACAACCAGAGTGCCAGCAGCCAGACGCGCAGGCGCTGCGGTGATGCGGCAATCTTCACGCTTGCGGTTGTGAATCAGGTAAGGCGTGGCATCGTCACCCGGAGTGCCGATGGCCAGCACCAGCGCTTCGCTGTCGCGTACAGCGCGGATCTTGCTGGTTTCGCATTCCACCGCCGGGCCCGCGTCAAAAATATCGACGTAGCCCTGGTAACTGAAACCTTCGCTTTTAAGCATGTTCAGCGCCGGTTCGGTGTGGGTATGCACCTTGCCGATCACCGCACGGGCATCTTCAGACAAGAAGCAGGTGTACACCGGGAACTTGGGCATCAACTCGGCGATAAAGGCTTTGTTGCCTACACCGGTCAGGTAGTCGGCCTGGCTGAATTCCATCTTGAAGAAGTGTCGACCCAGGCTTTCCCAGAACGGCGAGCGCCCGGCTTCATCGGACATGCCACGCATTTCGGCAATGATCTTGTTACCGAACAGCTCCGGGAACTCGGCGATAAACAGCATCCGGGCCTTGGCCAGCATCCGGCCATTGAGGCCCGTGCGGTAATCGGCACTCAGGAACAACGAGCACAGCTCAGAGTTGCCGGTCAGGTCGTTGGCCAGAAACAGGGTCGGAATTTCCCGGTAAATACTCAGCTCTTGCGAGGCGCTGACGGTCAGGCCCACCCGGAAGTTATACCAAGGCTCGCGCAGGCCCACGGCGCCAGCAATGGCGGAAATACCCACCACCTTGCCTTCGTCGTTTTCAAGCACAAACAGGTAATCCGCATCGCCGCGCTCGGCCTCACCACGGAAGGTTTTTTCAGCCCAGGTCACTCGATGCAGCAAGCGCTCTTCGTTGGCCGGCAAGGTGGTCAGGCCGGTTCCGGTGCTGCGTGCCAGCTCAATCAGGGCCGGTAAATCGCTATTGCGTACAGGACGAACGATCATGCTATCTCCTCAGACGGGGCTCGCTGACGAACCCCGCGAAACTCGCTCAAACGCGTTAAACCGCCACCACTCGTACGCTGGCACCTTCGCCAACGCCGAGTGCTTCGGCCGCTTCCAGATCCAGCGTGACCGGCTTGCCCGGCGCCCAATCAAGCTCCAGCAATACTGCGCGGTAGTCCTGCAACTGGGCATTGGCCACCAGGTACTGACGACCGCCGCCTTTGCTCAGCGTGCCGATCTTGACCGGAACCACGCGGCTTTGAGCGATTGAGCGGATCCCCGAAACCCGTGCATGCAGGGTCGGGCCACCGTCGAAAATGTCGATGTAATGATCGGTCTCGAAGCCTTCACGCATCAGGATGTCGAAGGTGATCTGCGCCCGCGGGTGGACTTGCCCCATGGCCTCTTGGGCAGTGTCAGGCAGCAACGGCACGTAAATCGGGTAGTGCGGCATCAGCTCGGCGAGGAAAGTACGGCTTTTCAGCCCGCACAGGCGCTCGGCGGCAGCGTAGTTCAAGTCGAAGAAGTTACGGCCAATAGCGTCCCAAAATGGCGAGTCGCCATTTTCATCGCTATAACCGACGATCTCGGTTACCACCGAATCGGCAAAGCGTTCCGGGTGGTTGGCCACAAACAGCAGACGGCCACGGGAGTTGAGCTCGGACCAGGCCGACCCCACAAGTTCCGGGACCACATAGAAACTGGTCAGCAAGCTATTACCGGTCAGGTCATGGCACTGCGACAGGACGTGGATCTTGTTGTGGATCTTCAGCTCGCGGGAGGCGTGAACGAAGGTCTCGTTACGGAAGCTGTAAAACGGCTCCGAGTAACCGGCCGAAGCCACAATCGCCGAACACCCCACCAGCTTGCCGGTGGTGGTGTCTTCAAGAACGAAGAAGTAGCTCTCTTCGCCATTGAAGCTGACTTCGGCAGCAAACGAGGTTTCGGACGCGGCGATCTTGTCGCGCAGGCGTTCGATATCGTCCGGCAATGAAGTGACACCAATCGGGCTATCCGCAGCCAGACGCTGTACCTCGCCCAGATCAGCCATTTGCGCAGGGCGCATCACCAGCATGGTGTCACTCCTTAATCCATAAAATAAGAGGGGAAAAACAAGACCGCCCTGCAGGAGTTAGTCTGCTGCGAAGGTCGTGAACGATAGCGCGGCTCTCGAGACTTTCGCGAGCAGGCTCGCTCCCACAGGGAATGCCGGTCAGGCTTGTGTCAGTGTTTTAACGGCGCGCTCGAAGCGGTTCAGACCTTCTTCGATATCGGCTTCTTCAACCACCAGACTTGGGGCGAAACGCACCACATCGGGGCCAGCCTGCAGAATCATCAGGTTTTCTTTTTCTGCGGCATTGAAGATGTCTTTAGCCTTGCCTTTCCAGGCATCGCTCAACACACAACCGATCAACAGGCCCATGCCACGCACTTCAGTAAACAGGCCGTATTGCTGGCCGATTTGCTCAAGACGGGTTTTGAACAGGTCATGCTTGGCTTTAACGCCTTGCAGCACCTCAGGGGTGTTGATCACATCGATCACCGCATTGCCGACTGCGCACGCCAGCGGGTTACCGCCGTAAGTGGTGCCGTGGGTGCCGACAACCAGATGCTTGGCCAGCGCTTCGGTGGTCAGCATGGCTGCGATCGGGAAACCACCGCCCAGGCTCTTGGCACTGGTCAGGATGTCCGGCGTCACGCCGTAATGCATGTAGGCAAACAGTTCGCCGGTACGGCCCATGCCGGTTTGCACTTCGTCAAACACCAGCAGCGCATTGTGCTGGTCGCACAGCTCGCGGGCGCCTTGCAGGTAAGCCTGCTCGGCAGGCAGCACGCCGCCTTCGCCTTGAATCGGCTCCAGCACCACGGCACAGGTCTTGTCCGAGATCGCCGCTTTCAGCGCGTCAAGATCGTTGAACGGAACATGGGTGATACCGGTGATTTTTGGACCGAAACCGTCGGAGTACTTCGACTGCCCGCCTACGTTTACGGTGAACAGCGTGCGGCCGTGAAAGCTGTTGAGCGCGGCAATGATTTCGTACTTCTCGGCGCCGAAACGGTCATGGGCCACACGACGGGCCAGCTTGAAGGCGGCCTCGTTCGCTTCGGCACCCGAGTTGCAGAAGAACACGCGCTCGGCGAAGGTCGAATCCACCAGTTTTTTGGCCAGGCGCAGTGCCGGCTCGTTGGTGAACACGTTGGATACGTGCCAAAGGTTGTTTGCCTGTTCAGTCAACGCGCCAACCAGTGCCGGATGCGCATGGCCAAGAACGTTAACGGCAATGCCACCCGCGAAGTCGATCAGCTCTCGACCTGCCTGGTCCCAGACACGGGAACCGGCGCCACGCACAGGAATAAAGGCCGCAGGTGCGTAGTTGGGAACCATGACCTGATCGAAATCGGCGCGTTGCACCGGGGCTTGCTCAACGGACATCGGAGTCTCCTGAAGAGGAACGCCTGCCTAAACTGGCGAGCGATGGGGGGATTGTAGGGACACATCGGGGGCGCGCCTTGTCGCCAAGCGACAACTTCTTATAGCGCCAAACCACGATTTACACAGGCTTACGACAATGCGACATATTCCGTCACAAAGGCGCAGTTTAAACGCTGGGGCGTATTTACGGCAGCACTCTGGCGCGCTGATTTGCCCCCAAAGCATGAGCATTGCCGCAACGGCAGGTCATGCTGGTTTCAGGGGCAGGATGGGGCGGGACGATTTCAGCCGCGTTCGGCGGGTGCCGATGACAACTCGAACGGGCTGCTGCTGCGGCGCTGGTTACGGTCTTCTCGCGGCGTCGCGCCGAAAAAGTTGCGATACGCACTGGAGAAATGCGGCCCAGACGAGAAACCACAGGACAAACCGATCTGAATGATCGACTTGCTGGTCTGCATCAGCATTTGCCGGGCCTTGTTCAGGCGCAGCTCCAGGTAATACTGGCTGGGCACCCGATTGAGGTATTGCTTGAAGATTCGCTCCAACTGCCGACGCGATACGCACACATGTTGGGCGATTTCGTCAGTGGTCAGCGGTTCCTCAATATTGGCTTCCATCAGCAACACGGCCTGGGTCAGCTTGGGATGGCTGGAACCAAGGCGGTTTTGCAGCGGGATGCGTTGACGCTCGCCACCCTCGCGAATGCGCTCCACCACCAACTCTTCGGAAACCGCACCGGCCAGCTCAGCGCCATGATCACGGGCCAGCACAGCCAGCAACAAATCGAGCACCGACAACCCGCCACAGGCACTCAGGCGATCACGATCCCAATCAAACAAATGACTGGTGGCAATCACCTTGGGGAAACGCTCGGCAAAATCATCCTGCCAGCGCCAATGCACCGCGGCACGATAACCATCGAGCAGGCCTAATTGCGCCAGCGGATAGACCCCGGCCGACAACCCGCCAATCACACACCCTGCCCGCACCAGCTGCTTGAGCGCGCTGCTCAAGGCTGGCGCCAGGGAGGTCGGAGGCTCGTCCGCCAGCAGGAACAGTTTTTGGCAACCTTCAAGCTTGCCGTTCCAGGGCTCGCCGGGCAATTGCCAGGCGCCTTCGATAGGCGGCTCGGCCTGCAGGAACAACAACTCGTAAACGACTTCAGGATGCACGCGCTGAGCAACACGCAACGCTTCCTCGGCCAGCGCCAGGGTCAAGGCTTTGGTGCTGGGCCAAATGAGGAAACCAATTCGATGGGCGGTCATAGCGTGCTATCCGGAACGAAAACGGGAATAAAACCTATGCAACTAGCCTAGGCCAGCTGCGCGGGATGCGGAGCATGACCTATTTTGGTGCACAGAGGCAGTCTTAAAACTGCAGTTACTTCAAGCTGCCCGACAGAAACTGCTGCAACCGCTCGCATTGTGGATTGACCAGCACTTCACGCGGATTGCCGCTTTCCTCAACAATCCCTTTGTGCAGGAACACCAGCTGGTTTGACACTTCACGGGCAAAGCCCATTTCGTGAGTCACCACCACCATGGTCCGGCCTTCCTGCGCCAGGTCCTGCATCACCTTCAGTACATCACCCACCAGCTCCGGATCGAGGGCAGAGGTCGGCTCGTCAAACAGCATGACTTCAGGCTCCATCGCCAGCGCACGGGCAATCGCCACACGCTGCTGCTCACCGCCGGACATGTGCCCTGGGTAGGCATCCTTGCGATGGGACACGCCTACCTTGTTGAGGTAATGCTCGGCTTTTTCACGGGCCTCGGCCTTGGTCATCCCCAGCACGTGCACTGGCGCTTCCATGATGTTTTCCAACGCGGTCATGTGCGACCACAGATTGAAATGCTGAAACACCATCGACAGGCGCGAACGCATGCGCTGCAACTGCTTGGGATCAGCAGCCTTGAGTGCACCGTCCTTGTTGGCAATCAGCTTGAGCTCTTCGCCATTGAGCAGGATCTTGCCTGCATGGGGTTGCTCAAGCAGGTTGATGCAGCGCAAAAAGGTACTTTTGCCGGAACCACTGGAACCGATGATGCTGATCACATCGCCCGCCTTGGCGGCCAGTGAAACGCCTTTGAGCACTTCATGACTGCCATAGCGTTTATGCAGGTCTTGGACTTCAAGTTTGTACATGCTGTCGGTTCTCACAAAAACAGTCAGTCGTTGAGCAAGCGCCCGTGACGCAAAGGCTCGCGCCCCGCCACTTTAGCCAGCCAGAAACCGGGTTGGGCATAACGCAGTCGCTCAACGGCAAACAACACGCCGGATGTTCCTGCGCATACCGTACTGACCCGGTCGGATAAAGGATCAATCACTTCAAACAGCGGCTCGCCCACTTCAACCCAGGCGCCCACCGGACGTAAAAAACTCACCACACCGGGGTGCGGTGCAAATAACAACTCAGTGCCTTCGAATGGCATGCCTTCGCACGCTTCATACTGCGCTACCGGCCAGTCGCCAGTGATCAGCCCCTGCTCGGCCAGAAACGCCAGAATGCCCTCGGCATAAGCCTCAGCCTGCGGGCGCCCGGTATCGGCTTGCCCACCCAGCTCCAGCGTGGTTGCCATGCAGGCCAATGGAATCTGCGCATCAGCAAACTGGCGCTGCAAGCGCAGCCACGGCAACGAACAGGCTTCATCGAAGGAGCTGCCGCCTGAATCCTCGGCCAGCAGACCAACACGCACATCCAGTCGCGCAGCCAGCGAACACCACTGCGGCCAATGCTGAGGCAAGGCATACATATGCAGTGCAGCGTCGGTCTCGCAGTGCAGGTCAAGCACGATATCCGCGCTGCAGGCATGGCTCAGCAACACACGCTGCATGCCTTGCAGCTGGCTGGCTGCAGGGGGCAGCTCGGACAACACATCAAGCATTGCCTGACGGATCAGTCGGGTATTGGCGTGCGGATCTTCGCCCAGGCGTCCTGCCAGCTTCTGCGCTACCGGCTCGCTCAACTCAACGAAATCGCGGTTGAAGTTCTTGCCGCTGCCAAACTCAAAACGCCCCTGATGACTGCCTTGCAGCAGTTGGCCAAGCCCCAGGGGGTTGGCTACTGGCACCAATTCGATCACGCCGTTCAAGGCGCCTTGAGCTTCAAGTTCGGCCAGACGCTTCTTCAACTCCCAGGCACAGCGCATGCCCGGCAACTCATCGGCATGCAGGCTGGCCTGAATGTAGGCCTTGCGCTCACCCGCGCCAAACCGAAATACCGTCAAGTGGCGCTCAGAACCCAAGCTGTTCCAGGGCAACAGATGATCAATTCGTTCCATGTCAGGCCTTCCGTGGGGCCATGTAGCCCAGCCAGCGGCGCTCGGCCAGTTTGAACAGGCGCACCAGAATAAAGGTCAGACACAGGTAGAAAGCACCGGCCGTGATGTAGGCCTCAAACGGCAAGTAATACTGCGCATTGACGGTGCGCGCGGCGCCCGTAATGTCGATCAGAGTCACGATGGAGGCCAGACTGGTGGTCTGCAACATCATGATTACTTCGTTGCTGTATTGCGGCAGAGCCCGGCGCATGGCCGACGGCAGCAAGATACGGCGATACATTTTCGAGCGCGACATGCCCATTGCCTTGGCGGCTTCAATCTCGCCATTAGGCGTGGCCCGCAGGCTACCGGCAATGATTTCGGCGGTGTAGGCGCTGGTGTTGATGGCAAATGCCAAGCACGCGCAGAACGTCGCACTGGACAACAGCGGCCACATGAAACTGTCACGAACCACTTCAAACTGAGCCAGGCCGTAGTAGATCAGGAACAGCTGGACCAGCATCGGCGTGCCGCGAATCACGTAGGTAAAAAGCCAGGCAGGGAGGTTGACCCAGGCTTGCTTGGAAACCCGCATCAGCCCCAGCGGGACTGCTGCCAGCAAGCCGAAAAACAGCGAAATGCCGAGCAATTTCACGGTTTCCAGAAGCCCGCTCAAGTACAGCGGCATGCTGGCCCAGATGACGTTGTAGTCAAAGATCATAGATCAGCCGCCCTTACGCCTACCGAGTAGCGCTTCTCAAGTTGTCGTAACGCCAGCAGCGAAACACTGGTCAGTACCAGGTACATCGCCGCAACCGCCAGGAAGAAAGTGAACGGCTCGCGGGTGGCATCTGCCGCCTGCTTGGCCTTGAACATCATGTCTTGCAAGCCGACTACCGAAATCAGGGCCGTGGCCTTGGTCAACACCAGCCAGTTATTGGTAAAGCCCGGAATCGCCAGGCGAATCATCTGCGGCACCAATACCCGGAAAAACACCTGAAACGAACTCATCCCGTACGCCATGCCGGCCTCAGCCTGCCCCTTGGGGATGGCCATGAAAGCACCACGAAAGGTCTCGGACAGGTAGGCGCCAAAAATAAAGCCCAAAGTGCCAATACCGGCCGCCAGCGGGTTCAAATCAATATAGTCGTCGTAGCCCAGCATTGGCGCCACGCGATTGAGCAAGTCCTGACCGCCGTAAAAAATCAGCAAAATCAGCACAAGGTCGGGAATCCCGCGGATTACCGTTGAATACAGATCGCCCATCCAAGCCAGCCAACGTACCGGCGACAAGCGCAACGAAACACCGATCAGACCTAGAACAATGGCCAGGGCCATGGACGACAAGGCGAGCTGAAGCGTCAGCCAAGCGCCATCGAGGATGACAGCCCCGTAGCC
Source organism: Pseudomonas fragi (assembly GCF_025426255.1). Classification (GTDB taxonomy): domain Bacteria; phylum Pseudomonadota; class Gammaproteobacteria; order Pseudomonadales; family Pseudomonadaceae; genus Aquipseudomonas; species Aquipseudomonas kulmbachensis. The sequence goes on from NZ_CP104861.1 coordinate 3,945,234, forward strand.
TTTCAACATGATTCAGGTCCTCAGAAATGGGGATGAAAAAATGGCGCAAACTTCAGAGATCCTGTCGCTTGCGCCATTTCGGACGAATAACTGCGATGTATTACTGACCGTAAATATCGAAGTTGAAGTATTTGTCCTGGATTTGCTTGTACTTGCCGTTTTCACGCAGAGCCGTGATAGCAGCGTTGATCTTGTCTTTCAGGGCGTCGCCCTTGCGCACTGCGATACCCACGCCATCACCAAAGTATTTAACGTCGGTAAATGCCGGGCCTGCGAATGCGTAGCCTTTGCCAGCCGGGGTTTTCAGGAAACCGTCGTCCAGCAGGGTGGCGTCTGCAACGGTGCCATCAAGACGGCCCGCTTCTACGTCCAGGTAGATTTCGTTCTGCGAACCGTAAGGCACTACGACTGCACCTTTAGGTGCCAGAACTTCCTTGGCGAAACGGTCGTGGATCGAACCGCGCTGTACGCCGATTTTCTTGCCTTTGAGCTCATCCAGGCTGTCGCTGACCACAGTACCTTCCTTCATTACCAGGCGAGCCGGGGTCAGGTAGTACTTGTTGGTGAAATCGACAGACTTCTTGCGGTCTTCGGTGATGGACATCGAGGACAGGATCGCGTCGATTTTGCGTACTTTAAGCGCAGGGATCAGACCATCAAATTCTTGCTCGACCCACACACATTTGACCTGCATCTGCTCACACAGCGCATTACCGATGTCGTAGTCAAAACCTACGATACTGCCATCCGGGGCTTTGGAAGCAAACGGAGGGTAAGCGGCTTCAATACCAATCTTCAGAGGTTTTTCAGCAGCAAAAGCCTGCAGGGACAGCACGGACAGTGCCAGGGCGCCAAGAAGCACGAGTTTCTTCATCTTAGGACTCCATCGGTAAGGGCAATAAAAGCAGAGTGAGCCTAAGCCCAATATGCGGAGGTTAAACCGGGAATGCGGCGCAACGTCCTACTGGCGTTGAGCTGAAATCAGCACAACAACGACGAGCGAGTGATCGGCATTCTAACGACAGGCTTCAAGCCGTTATTTCTTCAATGCGACAACTAATTACAGATGCATCGAAAAAGGCGGTCTTGGATGTTGACAACTCTTCAAATAAATGCAAGAGGAAAAGACGTAGAACCTATAGAAGCTGCAAATAGCGGGCCTATTATTCGCAAACCCTTCTATTCCGGCAAGTGCAGCGTTTCATCTTATTTTATAGCGGGTCAAATAGGGCTCTAAAACGGTGCTTTGGGTGTCGGAATGCCCCGTTGCTGTGCAGCCGGTTACATATGCGGTAACACTCCCTCCAACACTTCTCCTGTCGCCGCTGCCGCAGGCAGCGATTTAAATTCAAAGCGAAGGCCCTGCGCCCCTTATCGCAGCCTTCGGCAGCGGCTACAAGACCATTAATAAAAAACCCCGCCAGGCAGCGCCGGGCGGGGCTCGATGACAATGAAAGCGCGTTACGCGACCTTCATGCTCTTGTGGGTTTCGATCAGATGTTGCACCACACCCGGATCGGCCAAGGTCGAAATATCGCCAAGACCGTCATACTCACCGGTAGCGATCTTGCGCAGGATCCGGCGCATGATTTTGCCCGAGCGGGTTTTCGGCAGGCCCGGCGCCCACTGGATCACATCCGGAGAGGCAATTGGACCGATCTCCTTGCGCACCCAGTTTTTCAACTCAAGGCGCAACGCTTCACTCGGTTCTTCGCCACCATTGAGGGTGACGTAGACATAGATCCCCTGCCCCTTGATGTCATGCGGCACGCCAACCACTGCAGCTTCAGCGACTTTAGGGTGCGCCACCATCGCGCTTTCGATTTCAGCCGTACCCATCCGGTGTCCGGACACGTTCAGTACGTCATCTACACGACCGGTGATCCAGTAGTAGCCATCCTCGTCGCGACGCGCGCCGTCACCGGTGAAGTACATGCCACGGAAGGTCTTGAAGTAGGTGTCGACGAATCGATCATGATCGCCATACAAGGTCCGCGCCTGCCCCGGCCACGAATCAAGAATCACCAGGTTACCCTCGGCAGCGCCCTCGATCAGGTTGCCCAGGTTATCCACCAGCCCCGGCACCACACCGAAGAACGGACGTGCAGCAGAGCCCGGCTTGAGCGCATGCGCACCCGGCAGCGGGCTCATCATGCAAGCCCCGGTCTCGGTCTGCCACCAGGTATCCACGATTGGGCAGCGCTGTTTGCCGACCGTTGTGTAGTACCAGTTCCAGGCCTCAGGGTTGATTGGCTCACCCACCGAACCCAGCAGGCGCAGGCTGGAGCCGTCGAAATCCTTAACCGCTGCCTGACCTTCAGCCATCATGGCGCGAATGGCGGTTGGCGCGGTGTAGAGAATGTTGACCTTGTGCTTGTCGACAATTTTCGACACACGGGTGATGTCCGGATAGTTCGGCACACCTTCAAACAGCAACGTGGTCGCGCCGTTGGCCAACGGCCCGTAAACGATATAGGTGTGACCGGTTACCCAACCCACGTCCGCCGTGCACCAGTAAACCTCGCCAGGACGGTAATCGAACACGCGCTCGTGGGTCATGGCCGCATACAGCAGGTAGCCACCCGTGGTGTGCTGCACACCCTTGGGCTTGCCGGTTGAGCCAGAGGTATAAAGGATGAACAAGGCTTCTTCGGCGCCCATTTCTTTCGGCGCGCAGTGCTTCGAGGCCACAGCCATCAAGTCGTGGTACCAGATATCACGGTGCTTGTACCAGGCAATGTCGCCGCCGGTGCGTTTGAACACGATAATCTTCTGCACGCTCGAGGTGTCAGGGTTGGTCAGTGCCACATCGACATTGGCCTTGAGTGCCGTGCGTTTGCCGCCACGCAGACCTTCGTCTGCAGTGATCACCACCTTGGACTTGCAGTCGATGATTCGCCCGGCCAGCGCCTCGGGCGAGAAGCCACCAAACACTACCGAGTGAATCGCGCCAATGCGGGTACACGCCAGCATAGCGACCACGGCTTCAGGCACCATCGGCATATAGATAGTGACAACGTCACCACGGTGTACATCCTGACCGCGCAAGGCGTTGGCCAGCTTGCACACTTCTTCGTGCAATTCGCGGTAGGTGATGTTGCGCTGCTCGGAAGGGTCGTCGCCCTCCCAAATGATCGCTACCTGATCGCCGCGCTCGGCAAGGTGGCGGTCCAGGCAGTTATAGGAAACGTTGAGGGTGCCGTCGGCGAACCATTTGATATCGACATGGTGATCGTCGAAGGAGGTCTGCTTGACGGTAGTAAAAGGCTTGATCCAGTCGAGACGCTTTGCTTGTTCGCGCCAGAAGCCATCCGGGTTGACGACGGACTGCTGGTACATCGCCTTGTAGGTCGCCTCGTCAGTCAGCGTATTAGCAGCGACTTCAGGGCGTACGGGATACAGGGAAGCGGCACTCATGTTTCATACCTCAATGCTTGTAGTTGTTGTTTTATGACCCTGTTTTAGCCGGGCCAGGCCGTGAGATCCATTCGACGTTGGTAGTAAGAAACACGCAGAAAAATCATGGTTTTTCTGCGCAAGGCTCAAGACCGGCACTTACAGCGTCTTACTGCTCAACGCTCACCTTGCAAACGTCAAAAAAGAAGCCTGTTTTCGACGATTGTTGCAGAAACTGTCAATAGTCTTTATCAAAACTCCCTCTATATGCCCGGACGACACAGGCCTAAAATTCATCTCGCCAACCAAGGCACCGCGATTAACCCAAGTTACAGCCCCCACGAAGGCAAGTTTAATCGCTCTTCATTACTCGGTTTCACACGTAGCCTCACAAGGGCTGCGTGACCCCTCTCGACCTAAAACAGGTAATTTTGAAATGAAAGCGTTGTTAGTTCTGGCCCTGAGCAGTGTGTGTTTGACCGCCATGGCTGATGAAGTTAACGCACATGCTGCACATCAGCAGCCTGCCGTTGAACAGTATTCCTACTCGTCCGAACTGGATATCGCCAAAGTTATTTCCATGAGCGAAATCCCCAGCGTTTGCGAAGTCGTACCGGCCCAAATGGTCTACGAAGACTCGCAGGGCATGCAACACACCCTTGAGTACCGCGTAATGGGCAACGGTTGTTCCAACGGCTGATTAACGGCTCCCGATTTATTCCAGCGTTAATTAACTCACTTGTTAAAGCGATCCAACACGGCTCTTCTTGCAACTATCAACGTAACTTTATCGCCCTTGAAAAGTTGCCTGCCTGCGCCTGTATCGCACGGGAATTATTAAATGAAACGTTCATTGATTGTGGCTTTCAGTTTGTCCGTCCTCGCCAGCACCGCATTTGCCGCCGACGGTTATGACCGCACACACGCAGCCACCTTTACCGAAGACGGTTACAACAGCACTCGCTCGGCCAGTTTTGCCGAAGATGGCTACGACAACACCCGCTCGGCCAGCTTTGCCGAAGATGGTTACGACAACACCCGCTCGGCCAGCTTTGCCGAAGATGGCTACGACAACACCCGCTCGGCCGCCTTTGCCGAAGACGGTTACGACCGCACCAACGGCCATCGCCTCAGCTAACACCGCATCGACTCGACGCCCGGTTTCGGCCGGGCTTGGTCTGCCCCGCGTCAAAGCCCGCCTCATCCCCGCTCAAGCCCCAGGTCATTTGACCGCTTCGGCCCCTGGTAAAAAAACTTCTGCCCCGGTGAACCCGCGCTCAGCCGCAGCCATGCTTAAGCCCAACACAAATTTAGGGCGTTTCGTCGCATGCTCTAAAAAAATACTGGCTGAAATACCTTGTGCAAAAGCCGTATACTGCAGCCACCAAAAAGGCTTGAAATATCCCCTTGCCGGGCTATAAAACCACGCTGCTACGACCTCAAGGTCCAGGGTGAGTGCAGGTACGACCTCCTCCCCTGAGCGACAGCGGTACAAGCCACCGTACACATTCATGTTTTTGCGTGAGCACAACGCTACTGCAAGCAACATTTCTTAGATCCAAGTGGCCTATGGCCGTGTAAAAAACAAACCATCAGTGTTTTCACACGGCTATCAGGCCCTCACGCAGGAGACGACACGTCATGCTGAGCTGGGACGAATTCGACAAAGAAGACGAAGGCGAAGTCGCCGTTAAAGGCGCCAACGCTGGCCACGCCACCGAAGCCAACATGGACCGCCTCGACGCCGCTGGCGGTGTTGCAGCCCAGGAAGCCCGTGCAGTTACAGCCAACGACTCGGCTGCGATCATTCGCGCCAAGGCCGCTCTGGACAACCTCGACATCGCTGAAGGTCTGGCCGAACTCGAAGGCGCTTCCGCCCGTGTTGCGGTTGACGAAAAGATGATGATCAACTGCCGCGCCGACCTCAACCAGCTCGTACCGTTCAAGTACGACTGGGCGTGGCAGAAGTACCTCGACGGCTGCGCAAACCACTGGATGCCGCAAGAAGTCAACATGACCGCCGACATCGCCCTCTGGAAAAACCCGGAAGGCCTGACCGACGACGAGCGTCGCATCGTGATGCGCAACCTGGGCTTCTTCTCCACAGCCGACTCCCTGGTTGCCAACAACCTGGTACTGGCCGTATACCGCCTGATTACCAACCCGGAGTGCCGCCAGTACATCCTGCGCCAGGCATTCGAAGAGGCGATCCACACCCACGCCTACCAGTACTGCATCGAATCGCTGGCCATGGATGAAGGCGAGATCTTCAACATGTACCACGAGATCCCGTCGGTCGCTAAAAAAGCCACCTGGGGCCTGAAGTACACCCGTTCGATCTCCGATCCGAAGTTCGAAACCGGCACCGTCGAAACCGACAAGGAACTGCTGCGCAACCTGATCGCCTACTACTGCGTTCTGGAAGGCATCTTCTTCTACTGCGGCTTCACGCAGATCCTGTCGATGGGCCGTCGCAACAAAATGACCGGTGTTGCCGAGCAGTTCCAGTACATCCTGCGCGACGAATCCATGCACCTGAACTTCGGCATCGACGTGATCAACCAGATCAAAATCGAAAACCCGCACCTGTGGGACGCTGAAATGAAGGAAGAAGCTTCGCAGATGATCCTGCAAGGCACCCAGCTGGAAATCGAATACGCACGCGACACCATGCCGCGCGGCGTACTGGGCATGAACGCAGCGATGATGGAGGACTACCTCAAGTTCATCGCCAACCGTCGCCTGTCGCAGATCGGCCTGAAAGAAGAATACCCGGGCACCACCAACCCGTTCCCATGGATGAGCGAAATCATGGACTTGAAGAAAGAGAAAAACTTCTTCGAAACGCGGGTTATTGAATACCAAACCGGCGGCGCGTTGAGCTGGGATTGATACGGGGGCTTGATTCAAGCCATTCGTAACAAGCAAAAAGGGCCAACAATTGTTGGCCCTTTTTTTGTGCACATTGTTCCGACATAAATGACCTCCCTCCTTGCAAATTTCAGACTCGCCCAGTGAAAATATACCTTTCATCTTTTTGTGTTTTATTCCCCTTTATGAAACTCAAAAATTCAGAATCCGCCTGCCATAACGCAGCCAACTTCGTGAAGGACTTGCCAGCAGGTTCCAGGCTGCTAAGTTCATCAACAGCCACAGCCCACCAAAAATACTTGCAAGTATCAAGATAAGAAGAACGATCAGCCTGCTTACCCAATAGATAGAACTTGGCTACCTTTCGGGAAGTAGAGCATTGCCCCCTGAACCTCCATCTAAGCTGTAAGCGATTGCGCAGCGAGTTATTTGGAAGCCGGTCGGGAACAGCAAATGTCGCTCTTGGCAAGTCATCGCGATAGCCCTCGCCCTGCTCTTCGAAAAACGCCTGGTACATTGCATGGTGATAGCGCTTCACCGAGAAATAGTGATTGATGCAGTCATTGGCCTCGACGACTTTCCGACCGGCCAACATAAATGACATCGCGATTTGCTCAATCGTAAGGAGCGTTACGCCATGATGAGTCCATTGATCAATCAAACTGATGACCCCCTCGAAAAGACCCCCGTTGGCCTTGGTCATCCCGCAAATCCCGCTATTGAACAGCCTCAAGGCAGGTACGGGTACTTTATTTTCAGCCTTGAGATGTGTAACTAGTGCGCTGAACTCCGAGCGCCGGGAAGCTTCGTCCCAATACCACTCAAACTCATCCATCAAAAACTGATCATCAGTGACGCGTTTGAACAGTTGAGCAGGGTCTTTGAAAAAAACCGTATCGGTATCAGTGAAAATAGTTTTGCCAGCAAGCGCAACACCTGCCTGGATCGCGCAAGCCTTGCGCCGATGATAATAACCGCCTGCACCTTGCCAGGCATCCAGTGTCATAGCGTCCAGAGGCAATACTGTGATTGGCCAGCCATCAAACGCCTCGGGTTGGTCAGTCATCAGCGTAATCGTAAAGTCCGCTGAAACCTTCCTGTGGCGTAGCGCCGACAAAATACTGAACTTCGCCTCATGCCGATAAACAGCCTTGTCGCCATACAGCAGATACAGAAGTTGATTGGTAGCGAGGGCGGGATGAATTGCAGATTGAGTCATTTCTTCCGGTACCGCTATTTCAGATAAGGGGGCACATTCAAACAGGCACCATCCGACTACCAAAAAACCTTTTTCAGGGTTTCTGTTGTGTCTCGGCGTAGTGATCACTCAATCCCGAACAGTCATGCTGATGCCCTTCCATAATTCGTTAATCTGGTTGTGGGATTAACTCGTAAGCAAGAGCACCCGAATGTCCCTGAATGGGAGTAAGTTTTAGGTTTATTTGAAATAAAAGATTTAAGAAGTTTCTGATCTCGGCGAAGAAATTTCTCTACTTACATAATCTTATGGCTGGATTCCTAAGTTCTGTACGAAAAATATTGTCGTAAACACCGCATGGCACAAAGTGTAGTGGTCAACTAATCCCGGACACGACGTTAAGTTTTTTCTCGGCCTGAGCTGGCGCGAGCCCAGCGTTGAATTGATGGGGCCGAATCCAGTTGTACCGACACATCAAAAAATGACTGATGTCGCGTTGGGCCTCTTGGGCCGTTCGGTAGCCCGTGGTTGGTATCCATTCAGTTTTCAGGCTCCGAAACACACGCTCCATCGGCGCATTGTCCCAGCAATGTCCTCGGCGACTCATGCTCTAGCGCATTCGATAACGCCAGAGCCGCTGGCGGAATAAACGGCTCGCATACTGCGACCCTTGATCCGAGTGAAACAGCTGCCCCTGAGGTCTTCCACGTTGCTCGAAGGCCATACCCACGCTGTTGACGTCGCGCCCTGCTTGCAGGGTCAGGTTGTTCGCCGCTTCGATGCGAGCGGCGTTGTCCACAAAGTCCGTGCGTTCGGTATCCAGGCTCCCGACCCGGGCATTGATGCTGTTAGCTGAAACCAGCCCTTGAGTGTTAAGCAACCGATCAGCTTGCAAATCAAGACTGCCGTTACTTAGAACCCTGCCTTTGTTCTGGTTATTCAGCGTGCCGGCGCTGATGTTAGCGATCTGTTTGGCACTCAATGTGCCGCCTTGGTTGCTCAGGGATTGGGCGCTAGCCGTCAGTTTGCGGCTGGCGATGATGCTGGCATCCGTGTTTGTCAGTGTCTGTGTATTGATCTGCACATCGCCGGCAATGTTGCGCGTACCATCTGCATTGACCCCGGCTTCAATGATCCCTTTGTTGATCAACTGTGCGCCGCTTAAGAGCTTGATGCTGTCGCGGGCCGCGAGGTTTTTACGATTAGTGAAATCACCTTGAGCCTGCATGTCCAGTGCGGTGCCCGCGTACACATCCCCTTGGGCATCAAGGCTTGCGGCCTTGACCTTGACCGCGCCGCTGGCTGTGGCCTGGATCAGGCTCAAGTGTCCATTGGCATCGAGGTGGATATCGCCACCACTAGCAGCCAAGGTGCCGTCCAGTTTCACCCCGACACCGGCCTCGGTGCCGATCAGCCTGATGGCGCCTGCGTACATTCCGCCCAAGGCGCTGGAGTCAATCGCCAACTGCGGCGCGGCACTGCCATCATCTGCGCGCACGGTGGCATGCAGGGTCTGAGCGTTGACGTCGTTACGACCGGCTATCACAGTCAAGTTGCGTGCATTGATTTGCGCGTTGATTTTCGCCGAGCGGGTGATGATGCCGAAGCGGTCGACGTTGCTGGCGTTCAAACCCTGACCGTCGATGGTCACTGCGCCGCCATCAACCTGATAACGATCCAGACGGCCGTTATCGAGGATGGGTTTGCCGGTGGTCAACGTGACGTTCGGGGTGTTGATAAAACCGCAACCATTACAGGTGATGCCGTAGGGGTTGGCCACGATCACCTTGGCCGACTGCCCCGCTACTTCGGTGTAGCCGCGCAATTGGCTGGGACTGCCACCGTTGACTTCGTTGAGGATGATGTTGGCGGCGTTGCCATGCAGGTTCGGGTTGCCGAGGATGATCCCACCCAGCTGGGTCGACTGCGTTCGATCGATGCCGTTGTTGAGGATCAGGCCATTGGCACCGACGTTGTAGTCTTTGAACTGGTTGTGCGACAAGCCGCTGCCATTGGGTGCAGCAATATTGACGATGGGGACGCCATTGCCCGCGGCCCCCAGGCTGGTACCTGGCCCGCTGACCACGATGTCTGCGGCCTGCACCAGCAGTGGCTGCCAGAAAATCGCGTTGACCAGAATAAAGGCCAGGCCACGCTTGGGCATTCCCACAAAGGATTCCCGGGGTTGCAGTGCAGCGGAAGGCTGGCGGGCCAAAAAAGCTAAATGACGATCATCCATGTCAGTTTCTCGATGCAGCAAAACGTTGAATTACAGGAAGAAATCCATGCGCAAGTAGATCGGCGCTTCGCGCTTGGTGAGCACATCCGGTCGTTCCAGAGAGTGGGCAAAGGTCACGTTGGCGCTCAGATGGCGGCCACGGGCAAACAGCTCCAGCGAGTTGCTGGAGACTCGGCCACTGAGCTCTCGGTTGTAACGCCCGTGGCGAATCACGCCTTGGTCGTAGCCGAAGCTGGTGCCGTAGTCGGTGAATACCGGGCGCAGCCAGTCCAGGGTCACAGGCCGCGACCAACGCAGGTCGTTGCGCCAGTAACCGCCGCTGTCGCCGGAAAGCTGTTGGTCCTTGTAGCCACGCACAGAGGCTGAGCCGCCCAGGCTCATGCGTTGCGGGCTGAACAGCACATCCTCGCTGCGTTGGCCGGTGGCCAGACTGGTCACACTGAAAGACTCGCCCAACAGTTTGAAGGGCTGCAAATAGCTGAGGGTGGCGGTGTATTTACGGTAGCGGGCATCTGGCATGCCGGGCTTGGGGTGGTGATTGCCCTGAGCATCAAAGGCGCCAGTACCGTTTTGCATACCGGCATCAAGGTTGACGAAGGCATTGGCGATTCGCCGACCGTGGTTGATGCCCACCTGAAACTCGCTCAAACGATGGCTGCTGTTTTGCAGCCGCGAGGTTTCGACGTAGTTGTTGGAACGTATATGTGCCAAACCGACGTTAAGGGAGGTTTTACTCAGCGCATCGCGATGAACCACCCGCTCGGCACGCAGTTGATGGTTTGCACTGTCGCCGGTTTGCTTGAAGTCAAATCTGTCACCTTGGGCCACGGAACGGTAATCGCTCTGGTTGTAGCTATAACCGAAGTTCCACCAACCCCACGGCAGGTTGTAGTAGAGCATCGCGCTTTTCGACGTTTTCTGATGATCACTGATCGCATCATGGCCACCGCGCAGAACCAATTGATCCGCAAGACCTAACGGGCTGTCCCACTCAAACCCGGTGCCCCACTGCTGCTCGCCGGTACTCTTCTGGCCGTCGTTATTGCGCGACAGGCTGGCGCGCCAGGGCTTTTGTGGATCGTTTTTTACCAAAACCGAGCTGCCGCCCACTGCACTGCCCGGCGTCAATTCCATGTGTGCCTGGTTGGATGGCAAACGGTTGAGCTGATCAATCGCTTGTTCGATTTCCCGCAAGTTGAGCTGACTACCTGCCTGACCGGGAAAAGCCATAGCCAGTTCGCGCATCGACAGCTGACTGTTGTCGGCGCCCTTGAAGCTTTCGAGCGTGCCCTCCACCACCAACACCTGCAGATGACCTTGGGACAGATCCTGTTGCGGTAAATACGCACGACTGGTCACCAGGCCCCTGTCGATATAGTGGTTAGTGATAATCCTGAGCAACTCGTTGAGCTGGGGGACGCCCAGGCACTGCCCGATATATGACTTGAGCACAGACTCGCGCTCACTGGCAGGCAGGCTGTCGGCGCCTTTGAGCTGGATGCTTTTAATAGGGAAACAGCGGCTGTCGGCTGCCTGAGCTGGAGCCGTAGAGGAAATAGGCTTACCAGGCAGCTCCTGAAGTTCCTCAAGTCGACGTCGCTGCTCTTCGAGCAGGCGCTCCTGACGGTCGCGAATCAGGTCCTGATCAGCCGGCGTCGTCACTTGAGCCGCCATGGCCGAATCCTGCCCTGCCAAAGCACCGAGCAAAACCAGAGATAACAACCTCATCCCGAGGTGAGATACCGACATGCTGCACTCCATCCATCACTTGCTAACCTGGCTGTAGGGCTAACTCGTAGGCAAGAGCGTCCGAATGTCCCTGAATGAGGCAATTCTTAGACTTAGTTGAAATAAAAGATTTAGGACTTTTCTGGGATGAGCGAAGAAATTTCTTTATTGATGAAATCTTCGAACTGGGTTGCCAGGCGGGCGGAAATGCGGGGGGTGTAAACCAGCTACGTGACCCTCATTATCGAAATATTCGACCCTTACGTCACACGCAAAAACCTGCAAAAAAACGGCTGGGCAGCTGGTTTAACCGGCCAGCACGTATCAAGAAATGAGTTTGATCCACGATAAAAATAACTGTATAAAAACACAGTATTTTTTTCAAGCACTGACTCAGCTCTGGAGAACCCCCATGCCCCATTCAGCCATGCGCAGCACGTATGAACGCATCGTCATTAATCAATTTACTCCACTGCACTGCGCGCAAGCCCGTGAAATGCTTGGCTGGAGTTTCGAGCACCTGAGTGAACAGTCCACCGTTTCAGTGCCCGCCATTGAACGCTTTGAAGCCGGAGCGCCTGTACGCGATGTCACTCGCCTGGCCCTCGCATACAGCCTGGAAGCGCAAGGGCTGGTGTTCTTCCCCGGGTTTTCACCCGGCCGTGGAGGCAATGTTCGCGGCACAACGCCAGATCCGATGGGCCGCGATGACTTTGCCATGATCGAGTAAAAGAACGACCTTGATTACCCGCCAGTGTGCGCCTCAAGCCACCAGGCACGACCTTTGTGAGGTTGCATCAGGTTGAATCCCTCCCCCATTTGCGGCGTTGTGATGAGCACATTATGTTGCTCTGCCAACGCCACAATCCGGTCAAAGGGTTCGGACCAGGCATGAAAGGCCAAGTCAAAGGTGCCGTTGTGAATAGGCATTAACCAGCGTCCATTCAGGTCGATATGGGCTTGCAAGCTGTGCTCGGGCTGCATGTGTACATGCGGCCAGTCAACGTTGTAGGCGCCCGTTTCCATCAAGGTCAGATCAAATGGCCCAAACTGCTCACCGATCAATTTGAAGCCATCGAAATACCCCGAATCACCGCTGAAGAAAATCCGTACCTCATCAACAATCATCACCCAGGACGCCCAAAGCGTCTGGTTATGATCAAACAGACCTCGGCCTGAAAAATGCTGGGACGGGGTCGCGATAAAGTGAATGCCTCCACATTGGGTGTCCTGCCACCAGTCCAGTTGCTGAACTTTACTGGCCGGCACTCCCCACTTGATGAGCAAATCCCCTACACCCAGGGGCGCCAAAAAATGCTGTGTCTTGGCTGCCAGGCGCAACACGGTTTTTTGATCCAGATGGTCATAGTGATTATGGGAAAGTATCACTGCCTCCAAAGGAGGAAGCTGATCAAGGCTGATCGGTGGCGCATGAAAACGCTTGGGGCCAGCCCACTGGAACGGTGAGGCACGCTCTGCGTAGACCGGATCGGTCAGCCAGTATTTGCCGTTGAGCTTGAGCAACAAGGTCGAATGCCCCAGCCGATACACACTGAAATTCGGTGCGGCATCCAACTGTTGACGAGTCAGTGACTTGACCGGGATCACACCTGCCGGACGAGTATCCGAAGGCTTTTGAAAAATCATTTTCCAGAAAATACCCAAGGTCTTGCCCAGGCTGGAGGACGGTCTTACGCCATCATTCAAAAATGCGCCTTGATGACGTTCAGCGGGTTTAGGTCCCTCTGCACTGTGTGAGTCGAGTGCCATGGCTGAAGGCTCCAGTGAAAAAGTGAGTATTAACTTGCTTTTCAGTCCATGAAAGGTTGATCGTCATTTTATAAACACCTGTAGTGGTAGCAGACACTGCTTAACTTGCACCACAGGGTCGGTCTCTACCTCAGGGGCTGGAAGAGACCGAAAAATCGTTTCAAAAAAAACAACATATCTGCGATGTATTCTCGACAATGCTTATCAGCAAGCCAACAATCGGCCAGAGACTACCAAGCAGTTGCCGGATACTCAGCCCAAACATCTTGCGCAGATAACCATGGACAATAAAAGAGGCAAAGGTCTGTCGTTCGCCAAGCGCATTTATGCGCCACGGATCATTGGCTCTGGGTTTGGCGGCATCGGCTTGATGGCGGCTCTCTATCCGCTCGACAGGTCTGCCTGGGTGTGGGTACTGCTGCTGATCAATGCGTTTGCATGGCCGCACTTGGCATATCAGCTGTCATCACGTGCGACGTATCCGTATAGGGCTGAACGCCGCAATATTTTGATCGATTCTCTGTGTGGGGGGTTTTGGGCTGCGAGCATTCAGTTCAATCCTCTGCCAACGGTTATCATTGTGTCGATGATGATGATGCATAACGTCGCGGCAGGTGGCCCAAAATTGCTGCTCCGTGGAGCGCTGGCGCAATTGGCAGGTGCCCTGATTGCGTCGTTGCTGTTCGGTATTGCCTTTACTCCCCATACCACCAGCCTGCAAGTTTATGCCTGCGTGCCCGTACTGATCCTTTACCCTTTCGCTGTAGGCATGGTCAGTTATGGCCTGGCAATCACTCTGGCGGAACATAAGCGGACACTCAGCACCCTCAGCCGTACCGATAGCCTTACCGGTCTGCTTAATCACGGCTACTGGAAAGACCTGTTACAGCTCAGCTTCCTCAAGTGCCAAGAAAACCATTCCACTGCCACGCTGGTACTGATTGATATCGACCATTTCAAGAATATCAATGACACCTACGGACATATCGTGGGCGACAGTGTATTGCGCCAGCTCAGCAAGGAGCTCAAGAATAACTTGCGTGCCGAAGACCTCGCCGGGCGATATGGCGGTGATGAATTCTGCGTCATCCTGCCCAACCGTTCGCTGGCCCAAACCACGGAAATCATGGAGCGGCTGCGCCATGTGTTCGCCAACTTTCAATACTGCGACGAACCTGACCTGAACGTTAGCCTGAGCATTGGGCTAGCCACCTGCCGCCCCGAGTTCCTGCACGCCAACATGTGGTTGAACGAAGCCGATAAAGCCCTGTACATCGCAAAAAACACGGGCCGTAACAAAATCAGTGTTGGTGCCGCAGACACACTTCCAGAGTCGGTTTTGAGCGGCAGTTCCGGTTGAACCCATCACGCAAGCGAAACCAGAAGAGAGCCCTATGGCCATTGAAGATACAGCCACTCCAGCGCCCACAAGGAAAACCGATCACTTGCGTTTTCATCGGGCCTACGAACACTTGGCGCCAACCTTCGGCAATGACCGGTTTGCCTTAAGGGCTGAAGCATTTGCTCGCTTCTTTGGCACCCCGGCCTTTCTCGGCGCACAAACCCTGATCGTGGTGATATGGGTATGCCTGAATGTGTTTGGCGTGGCGCACTTTGATATTTATCCGTTCATCCTGCTCAATCTCGCGTTCAGCTTGCAATCGGCCTATGCCGCGCCCTTGATCCTGCTCGCTCAAACGCGCCAAGCCGCGCGCGACAAGGCCCAGTCCGATGCAGATGCCCAGCACCGCGAGGCTCTGGCCGTGGCCAATACCGAACGGCAAGCCGCCGCGGCTCAAACCACAGAACAGATCATGACGCTGCTGGAACAAAACACCCGGCTAACCGAAATGACCAAACAGTTGACCGAGCGGATTGAAAGCCTGACCACGGAAATGCACCAACACTTCGTGCGCAAAGAGTCCTGAGGGTTGCAGGCACTCAGCTTATACAGCGGCGCACGGCCGAAATTTCAGGCACGTCCTGACGCTGCATATACACACGTAAAGGCTCGGTAATGTTCAGACGGTCGTCGATGTTTTGATCCAGCAATAACTGGATCAACTCGCGCTTGAGGGTCATGGTGTCTGCGCCAGCAGACTGCCAAACAAACTCGCTGGTAGGCGTGATGTTGTCGTCAGCGACATCCATCCCGAAAGAATCTTCACTAAAACGGACAATGTGCTGGCTTGTCTTACGATTGAAACCAACAAAACCGTTAAGTAGATCGGCGGCCTGACAGATTAGTTGCGAAGTGATACGCATGGTAAACCTCTCTAACGAGCCCCAAGGGCTCTGGAACGATGGTTTACACGCAAGACTTGATGCTTGTCCCTCTGCCGGGGACGCTGCTGCGCCCAAGAGTACTGCACATTTGCAGGAAAAATCGCAAAAAAAACATTACACAGGTCCATGTCGATCTGCCCGTCGCTTGGCCCCCTATTGTTCTGATTGAAAGGAATTCAACCAATGCCTGACACTTTTGGCAAAAGCGCCCTACTACTGATCCTGGCCATGAGCGGCGTACAAACCGCCAGCGCGATAAACACCATTGAAGCGGCACAAGCCAACGCTCACGGTATCCCGCACCCGGCAGTTATTGCCCATCGGGGTGCGTCATTCGATGCCCCGGAATCAACCGCAGCAGCCTACACCCTGGCCCGAGACTTGGGCGCCGACTATCTGGAAATGGACCTGCAACGCAGCAAGGATGGTGTTCTGTTTGCGCTGCATGACAACAGCCTGTTACGTACCACCGATGTGGCCAAAAAATTCCCGGAGCGCAAAGACAGCCCCGCCAGCGCCTTTACCCTCGCAGAACTTAAAACCCTGGATGCAGGCAGTTGGTTCAACCAGTCTTACCCGACACGCGCACGTCAATCCTACGTAGGACTGCCGATTTTGACTCTGGACGAAATCATCGATATCGCCCAAGGCAATCCGCAACACAAACCGGGCCTGTACATCGAAACCAAAGAACCCAAGCAATTTCCGGGTATTGAACACGACCTGAAAAACAAGCTGAACGAACGAGGCTGGCTTGAGCCTGCGACAGGAGCGAAAGCGGAACCGCAGGTCGGTCAGGGCAAAGGCCGGGTGATTTTGCAAACCTTCGAGAAAAGCAGCCTTGGGTTGTTGCAAAAAGAAATGCCCGACACACCAAAAATCCTCTTGCTGTGGGTGGGTGAAGACTCCATTACGCCCAAGACCACGCTCAGTTTCGCCGATTCTGGCGAGAAGGATAAAGCCGCGTACTACGCCAAGCAGCAACCCAAAGACCAGGCAGAGTTCATTCGATGGCTTGATATTGCCAAGACCAACGGAGCAATCGGCACAGGCCCATCGGCAGCACTCACCCACGGCGGTGACCAGAGTTATGCCGACCTGATCCAGCCGTGGATGAACAAGGCCACCCACGACAAAGGCATGCTGGTGCACGTGTACACCCTCGACGAACCTGTGGACTTCAAAAAAGCAATGGCCGCAGGCGTCGACGGCATTTTCACTAACCGTGCCAGTGAACTGCTCAAGTACTTCCAGCGTCCAGCACCACAAACCGTTAACCAACTGCTGGAAAAAATGGCTACTAGCAAGTAACAGGGCGAAAATTAAGGATGAGTTAAGTTGCGCCGGGTAGTCTGAGCCCACTTAAACAAATCAACCCCAAGGGACTCAACATGAAATCACTTAATCTAGTATTCGCCACTGTTGCCCTGGCCTTGACTGCTGGTGTTGCCCAGGCCGATGTACGCCCTGACCATATTCCTGGCCTGATCAAATCGGGTGAAATCACCTCATTTGAAAAGTTGAATCAAGCAGCGCTGGATAAACATCCGGGCGCGACCATTCTCGACACCGAGCTTGATCACTCCTACGGCAAACTGGTTTATGAAGTTGAATTGCGCGACAGCAAAGGTATTAAGTGGGACGTCGATCTCGACGCAAAAACTGCTGAAGTGCTGCAGGACAAACAAGACACCTGAGTTAATTTAAATAAAAAGGCCGCGCCACTCTTTATGAAGGGCGCGGCTTTTTGTTTTGTCTGTAGAAATTTATACAAATACCCCATGAATTTGTACCTTGCTCAAGTGTTCTGGCTAAAATCAACTTTTTAAGCAAGAGCATTTCCCATGGCGCAAGGCGCGGCAGACGATATTGCAACAATTAACCGGATCAGTGCTGTGCCTGCGATCCTGCAGGTCATCACTGAAATGACCGGTATGCGCTTTGCCGCCGTTGCCCGAGTCACCCAGACCACCTGGACCGCCTGTGCGGTACTCGACAACTTGGGCTTTGGTTTGCAGGCGGGTGGGGAACTGGATCTGGTCAGCACACTGTGCTTTGAAAGCATGAACTCGCATCTGCCGATCATCATCGACAACGCCAGTACAGACCCGCTGTACCAGCACCATCACACGCCAAAACTGTATCGTTTCGAGAGCTACATCACGATTCCGGTGTGGCGTACCGACGGCAGTTTTTTTGGCACTCTGTGCGCTCTTGACCCAGATCCAGCAAGCCTCAAAGCCAGCACCATCCAGTCCACAATGGAGTCATTTGCACGTCTGCTTTCTCTGCAAATTGACGCTGAAGAAAGCCTGCAGCGTACCGAAACGGCGCTGTTACAGGAGCGCGAAAATGCAGAGTTGCGCGAGCAATTTATCGCCGTTATCGGCCATGACTTGCGCAACCCGTTATTCGCTATCACCACAGCCGCCGAGTGTTTGTTACGCAGGCACCCCAGCCCGTCAACTGATGTTCTGGTGCAGCACATCCTGACTTGCGGTCATCGTGCATCGCAGTTAGTAGAGGACGTACTGGACTTTGCTCGAGGCCGCCTCGGCAGCGGAATCCCCGTAACCCTGTGCGAATGCCTCGATCTCGATCAAGTGTTCAGCCACGTGGTTTCGGAAGTACAAAGCGTTCATCCCGACCGCTGGATCCAGTCTGACATCGGACCACTCGAAGGCATTCAATGTGACAGTGGCCGTTTGGCTCAACTGCTCTCCAACCTGCTGGCCAATGCCATTACCCATGGTTCTCTCACCGGTTCGGTGCGGGTTGAAGCCCTGATCCTGGATGGGGTTTTCAGGCTCTCGGTCTCGAACCAAGGCAAACCCATCCCGGCCGAACTCCTGCCCGATATCTTCAAGCCCTATACACGCTCGGCCAACCACACACCGCAAGCCGGTCTTGGCCTTGGGCTGTACATTGCCAGCCAGATAGCCCTGTCCCACGGCGGCCATCTGGAAGTAGCCTCGGATGAAGAAAACGGCACGATTTTTACCTTTAGCCTGCCGCTGCCCTGAAGGTCGACCTGCGAAAAATCTGTATTTGGGCTCGGGATAAGTAGAAACTGACGCACTGTTCAGCGGTAACTGATGTAAAGCGTCAGCTACCTCCCATTGCGCCCCGACAGAATTCCGACATGCACATCCGCCTCTGCGCTTATGAAGCCCTCACCCCTCTCCAGCGCGAACAATTGCTGGGGATTGAGGTTCATCCTGAGCAAATCGCTTTTTGCGGCAATATCGAGTCGGCTCTGCACTCGCTGCCTGCCCAAGCACATGACGGGATCAAAGGATTGGCACTGCTAACCGATGAACTACCGGTGGCCTTTCTACTCCTTAAGCGCCAACTACTTTTGCCTCATTGGGCAGAAACTGGCAGCGCCACCTTGCACGCACTGCAGGTCGACAGTCGGATGCAAGGCCAAGGATTAGGCAAAGCCTGTCTGCGCGAACTACCCCAGGCCATTCATCGGTTTTGGCCCGAAGTTCGTCAGTTGATGCTGTCTGTAAGTCCGTTCAACGCCAGCGCCCTGGCTTTTTACCTGAGCCAGGGGTGGGTCGAGCAGGGCGAGGCCTATCGCGGTGAACGACGTCTGGTGCTGTCGCTGGAACCCATGTCGCCGCGGCTCTTACAGGCCGGTTAAGCGGGCTTGTTAACCGGTAGCCAGATCTCTACCACACCTGTGCCGGTGTCAGGATTGAAGTCTGCGCTGTAGCGCTCGAACTCGGGCGCATCAACCGCTTCGTAGCCAGAGTTGGGCAGCCAGTCGTTCCAAATCGCCTGAAAAGTCTGTGCAAGAGTATCCAGTGGGCCGCGATGCTCGAAGACCGCGTAGGCATGCTCTTGCAACTCAATCCAGCGATACCGCTCAGGCAGGTCGTCCAGCTTGCTGATAGCCACGCCGGCAATGTATTCAAAGCCGCCTTCGCCATCCGGATTACAACAAACACCGTAGGTTTCCTCGCCAATTTGACTTGGCACCTTTCCGATCTCCGGGATGAACTGGTCCCACAGATGAGGAATTCGATCAGAGGTCTCCTGAGTGAAACGCCCACCCAAGCCCGCGATCAGTTGAAACTGACCTTTGGCAAATCGCGGAGCTGGCAGTTCGAACTTTTTTAGTTGATCCATGGGACATGCTCGATCGAGTAAGTAGGAAACACAGCAATTGAGTATAGGAACAAAAACGCAGCTTGGTCGTACCCGCGAAAAAATAGACCCTGGCGGCATCTAGACAAAAGGCCATCATCGCCAGTATTGTTTTGTTCAGACCACCGCAGTGGTCAACGTCGCTCGGACGGTTCCGGGCGCTTACGTATCAGAGGCACACATGGCAGACCAAGGTTCGCCGCGACGCTTTGCGCGCATAGATCGACTCCCCCCCTACGTTTTCAACATCACTGCTGAACTGAAGATGGCCGCCCGACGTCGGGGCGAAGACATCATCGACTTCAGCATGGGTAACCCTGACGGCCCGACGCCACCCCATATCGTAGAAAAGCTCTGCACTGTCGCACAGCGTGAAGACACGCACGGCTACTCGACTTCGCGTGGTATTCCACGTCTGCGCCGGGCTATTTCACGCTGGTATGCCGACCGTTACAACGTCGAGATTGATCCCGAGCACGAAGCCATCGTCACTATCGGTTCCAAGGAAGGCCTGGCGCACTTGATGCTTGCCACTCTGGACCAAGGCGACACCGTGCTGGTGCCGAACCCCAGCTACCCGATTCACATTTACGGTGCCGTGATTGCCGGTGCCCAGGTGCGTTCGGTGCCCCTGATCCCTGGCGTGGACTTTTTTGCCGAACTGGAAAAAGCCATTCGCGGCTCGATCCCCAAGCCGAAAATGATGATTCTGGGGTTCCCGTCCAACCCCACGGCGCAATGCGTTGAGCTGGATTTCTTCGAGCGCGTGGTAGCCCTGGCCAAACAATACGATGTATTGGTGGTTCACGACCTGGCCTACGCCGACACCGTCTACGACGGCTGGAAAGCCCCTTCGATCATGCAAGTGCCGGGCGCCAAGGACATCGCGGTGGAGTTTTTCACCCTGTCAAAAAGCTACAACATGGCAGGCTGGCGCATTGGCTTTATGGTGGGTAATCCGGAGTTGGTCAATGCTCTGGCGCGAATCAAGAGCTACCACGACTATGGCACCTTCACCCCGCTGCAAGTGGCGGCGATTGCTGCGCTCGAAGGCGACCAGCAGTGCGTCAAGGATATTGCCGAACAGTACCGTCAGCGCCGCAACGTGATCGTCAAAGGGCTGCATGAACTGGGCTGGATGGTCGAAAACCCGAAAGCTTCGATGTATATCTGGGCCAAGATTCCCGAGGCTTACGCGCATCTGGGCTCACTGGAATTCGCCAAGAAGCTGTTGGCGGATGCCAAGGTCTGTGTGTCGCCAGGCGTAGGATTTGGTGAGTACGGCGACGATCATGTGCGCTTTGCCCTGATTGAAAATCAGGATCGCATTCGTCAGGCGCTACGCGGTATTCGCGCTATGTTCCGGGCTGACGGCTTGAGCGCCAGCTAAGTTTCTGTAGCCGCTGCCGTAGGCTGCGATGGGTTGCACGGCAACCCTGTTTGAAGGGCCTGCGGCCCTTCAAACAGCCTGGCGGCAGCGGCTACAAATACTCGTTAAACCACCAACGACAGCAGCAGAATAAAGATCAAACCTACAACCGACAGGATGGTTTCCATCGCCGTCCAGGTTTTGAAGGTTTCAGCCACGGTCATGTTGAAGTACTGCTTCACCAGCCAGAAACCCGCATCGTTGACGTGAGACAGAATCAACGACCCCGCCCCCGTTGCCAGCACCAGCAGCTCGCGGTTTACACCCGGAATCATGTCCACTACCGGCAATACAATCCCCGCCCCGGTAATCGTCGCTACGGTCGCAGAACCGGTCGCGATACGAATCACCGCAGCCACCAGCCAAGCCAACAGGATCGGTGAGATTTGCGCGTTCACCGCCATATGGCCGATCACGTCACCCACACCACTAGCCACAAGCATTTGCTTGAAGCCGCCGCCTGCACCAATGATCAGAATGATTGCAGCGGTCGGAGCCAGGCTCGCGTCGAGCAGTTTCAGGATGCGTTTTGAATCAATACCCTGACGAGCACCAAAGGTGTAAAGCGCCAGCAGCAATGCCAGCAACAGGGCGCTGATCGGGTGACCGATCATGTCCATCCACACACGGAAGAAGTTGCCATCCGGCAGCGCAACGTCCGCGAACGTCTTGAGCAACATCAGGAACACCGGCAGCAGCACAGTGATCAAGGTGATGGAAAAGCTCGGCAGCGTGCTTGATTCCGGCTCGCTCGCCAGTTGGTCCATCAACTCCTGCGAAGCATGACCGGGAATGTATTTAGCGATAAACGTACCGTAAATAGGACCGGCAATGATCGCCGTTGGCAACGCAACGATCAGGCCATACAAAATGGTCTTGCCGATATCGGCACCAAATACGCCAATGGCCAGCAACGGGCCCGGGTGCGGCGGCACCAACCCGTGTACAGCCGACAAACCGGCGAGCAGCGGGATACCGATTTTGATGATCGAGACACCGGTGCGGCGCGCAACGATAAACACCAGCGGGATCAACAGTACAAAGCCGATTTCGAAGAACAGCGGAATGCCGACCAGGAATGCGGCAAACATCATCGCCCACTGCACCTTTTCCTTGCCGAATGCACGGATCAAGGTACGGGCGATTTGATCTGCACCGCCAGAGTCAGCCATCATTTTGCCAAGCATCGTGCCCAGCGCCAGGATGATCCCGACAAAGCCCAACACACCACCAAAGCCGTCCTGGAACGATTTGATGATCAGATTGGCAGGCATACCGGCCGTCAGGCCCAAAAATGCCGACGCAATGATCAATGCGATAAAGGGATGCAGCTTGAATCGGGTGATCAATACGATCAAGCCGATGATGGTCACTACTGCGTCAAGCAGCAGAAACGTATTGTGGGACATGCCTAGCATGGGGCGTCTCCTGCCTTTTTGTTGTTATCCAGTACGTGTGTGCCGCTACGGCCGAGGCAGATAGCGCTATCTGTTTGAAACAACATCATGAAGTTGCCATTACCGTCTGCTCGCACCACCAGTCTCGGGCAGCGCTCGCTAATTGCTTAACGTTCATCTCACCTGCGTTCAAGGTCAGTACCAATGACTCATTGGTCGGTGACTCAAGCGCAGCGAACTGACTGTCGATCAGCGTCTTGGGCATAAAGTGCCCCGGACGATCGGCCACTCGAGCAGCAGCGACTTCAGGGGTGAGCTCAAGAAACACAAAGCCCAAACCGTCAACCGCACTGCGCAAGCGCTCGCGATAACGCAGTTTCAGCGCCGAGCAGGTCAGGACCGGGCGCTGGCCGTTAGCAACCGCACGACGCAATTCATCGCACAGGCTGTCTAGCCAGCCGGCACGGTCTTCATCGGTCAGGGGGATACCGGCACTCATTTTGTCTATATTGGCCGCTGGGTGAAACGCATCACCTTCAATCGGAGTTGCGCCATTGAGATGGCACAGTGCCTGGCTAACGCTGGACTTGCCGCAGCCGGCGACGCCCATGATGACCAGAGCAGTAATAGGTTGACTCATGAAACACCTCAGTCCGTAGACAGCGCTGTCTTTGTCCATGCGTTCAATACTTGAAAGCAAAGCACAAAGCCTAGGCTACCGACGTCTATTTCTCATTTTTATGGGGAGACGCGGTGACGCTCTCGACATACAAAGCTGGGGTAACTGACTTGCCCGCAATCAGGCAATTGCGGGCACGCCAGGACAGCGCTACCTTAGTGACTTGTTTTTTGTTTGGCAAGCCGCCCCGATGACCTCCTCTAAAAACGATAAAAACACCCGAACCACGGGTCGCCCTACCCTTAATGAAGTTGCCCGCCTCGCCGGGGTCAGCCCCATTACCGCCTCCCGCGCCTTGCGCGGTATCAGCAGCGTCGCCATCGAGCTTGCAGAAAAGGTGCGGGTGGCCGCCGCCGACCTGAACTACGTGGTCAATCCGGCCGCTCGGGCACTCGCCTCGGCGCAGAGCCACTCCGTAGTCGTGCTGGTGCCTTCATTGTCCAACCTGCTGTTTATCGACACTCTCGAAGCTATCCATGCCGTATTGCGCCCCAAGGGTTTTGAAGTATTGATCGGCAACTTTCACTACTCGCGCGATGAAGAAGAAAACCTGCTGCGCAACTACATGGCCTACCAGCCACGCGGTCTGTTGCTGACAGGCTTTGACCGCTCCGAAAGCTCCCGGCGCATGATCGAAACCAGCAATGTCCCTTGCGTGTACATGATGGAACTGGATGCTGCCGAGGGCCTGAACTGCGTAGGCTTTTCTCAGTTGAAGGCCGGTGAAACCGCCGCCCGGCATTTGATCTCCCGTGGGCGCCGACGTTTGGCCTATATCGGCGCTCAACTCGATCAACGCACGCTGTTGCGGGGCGAAGGCTACCGTCGCGCCTTGCAGGAAGCAGGCTTGTACAACCCTGACCTTGAAGTGTTGACGCCCCGCCCTTCCTCTGTGGGCCTTGGCGGTGAGTTGTTTTTACAATTGCTCGCCAGCCATCCGCAGGTTGATGCCATATTTTTCGGCAACGATGACCTTGCCCAAGGGGCCCTGCTGGAGGCAGCGCGCACCGGGATAAAAATCCCGGAGCAGATTGCGGTACTAGGCTTTAACGACCTGCCGTCTTCGGAGTTTATGGTGCCGCGCCTCAGCAGTATTCGCACACCTCGGGAAGCCATTGGCCGCCGCGCAGCCGAGCAGATGCTCACACTGATGGCGGGCAATAAAGTGGCCAACCCGGTACAAGACATGGGGTTTGAATTGATGGTGCGCGAGAGCAGTTAATGCAACTGCAACGTCGAGTTGAACTGGCTGATAGCATCGACCACATGCCTTGAGCCTTGCTGGATCTCCAGAATTGCCTCTCCCGCCTCATTGGCCAGTTCAACACCCAGCCCGGTTCGGCTCAGGCTCGACTGCATGCTGGTGACCGCACTGAGCGATAGGTCATGGTTTCTGCGTACCACTTCAACAATTTCCAGTGTGGCCGCACTGGTGCGCGCCGCCAGGTTTCTGACCTCATCTGCCACCACTGCAAAACCGCGCCCGTGCTCCCCAGCCCTTGCCGCCTCTATCGCGGCATTGAGCGCCAGCAAGTTGGTCTGATCGGCGATCCCGCGAATGGTCTGCACAATCTTGCCAATGCTGTCCGACTGCTTGCTCACGGCATCAATGCTCTGCGCAGCTTCATTGAGGTCCCTGGAAATGGCCTCGATGATTTGCACCGTCTGCTGAACCACCTGCGACCCCTTCTGCGCGCAGGCGTCGTTTTGCACCGAAGTGCTGTGGGCCGATTCGGCAGCAGTTTGCAGGCTGGTGACCTGAGCGGTGATATCGCTGGCGAACTTCACTATTTTGTACAACCGGCCTTTGGCATCGAAAATCGGGTTGTAGGACGCTTCAAGAAAAACCGTATGACCGTATTTGTCGACCCGCTCAAAACGTCTGGAATGGTATTCACCTCGGTTGAGCGAGGCCCAGAAAGATTTATATCCGGCTGATTCGCTCTCACTTCGATGACAGAACATGCCGTGGTGTTGGCCAACAATTTCGTTCAATGAGTAATGCATGGTGTCGAGAAAGTTCTGGTTGGCATTGATCACCCGCCCATCAGGTGAAAACTCGATGACGGCCATGGAGCGGCTCAGGGCATTCACGATGCTCTGGTTTTCGTGCTCTTTATTGATTTGCTCGGTGATGTCCGAAGCAACCTTGATCACACGGGTGACCTGCTGGTCTGAACCGACAATGGGCATATAGCTGGCTTCCAGCCATACCTCACGCCCCGACTTGTCAAGCCGTGAGAAGGTGCCGCTCAACGGTTCGCCGCGTTCCAGATCGCGCCAAAAATGGCTGTAGTCGCTGCATTTGATGTAAGACTGTTCACAAAAAAGTCGATGGTGTTTGCCACGAATCTCGTCAACGGAATAACCCATGACCCGACAAAAGTTCTCGTTGGCATCCAGGATGGTGCCATCAGGGGCGAACTCAATAATAGCCATGGAGCGACTGATAGCCTGCACTTTGGCTGCCATGTCATTTAACAAGCTATTGAGGCGTTGATTCTCAAGCTGATCGGCTTTTCGGTGCGAATTAAACATGGCTCAATCCCTGGAGGTGCTGTCTATTGATAATTCAAAAGTGTCCAAGACACAGCAAGCCACCTGCGCTTTTAACTCTTAACGTTAGAGCTGTACGCACTTCGAGGGTTTAAGCACTTAGCGCCCGGCCCCGTGAAACAGGAGCATAGCTAGCCAAATAACGGGTGCAAGCAAATGGCCATCAACTTGCGACGAAACGCACAGGCTTAAAAAATAATCCAAATGGAGGATGCGGCGTTTAAAAGTACGACAGGAGCCCGAGAACCGAGCTCCTGGAGAGTTACTTAATGCCCAAACAACCCGGTATCGGACTTTTTGGATTTTTTATCAGCGCGTTTTTCGTCAGCTGTTTTGGCCGGTTTTTTCTTCGCTGCTTTCTTTGAATCCATGCCTTTAGCCATGTTGTGCGCTCCAGTGTTCAGGGATGTGGACTCAGGTATAGCACTGATCACGCGCGAACTTTTATTTAAAACCGTTTATTCGAAAAAGAACGATAAAACTTACGTTTTAATTCCGAATAGACCTCAACAGTAAATATCGGCAACACCACAAAACCCGCGCCATGTTTGTTTATACTGCGCGCCCCTTCCCTAAAAGCCTGTGGACTCATGACTGCCATTGTTTACGCCCCGCTTGAAGCACCTTTGTGGCCGTTGATGAACAAGTTTTATCGTGCGCACCAGTCGTCGATGAAAGCGGTCAAGGACGCGCAATTATGGGTCGCTCGCCAAGAAGAGATTATTGCGGGGTTGTGTTTGCGGCCAATGGCTAACGGCTACTGGCTAACAGGGTTGTTTGTCGCGCCAGCGCTACGCGGGCAAGGTGTGGCTGGCGAACTGGTCAGCCAGGCAGTGGCAACCTGCGACGGCCCGGTCTGGTTGTTCTGCGATCCAGAACTGCAGGGTTTCTATGAAAAACTGGGATTCAACCTGGACGTGGAATTGCCCCACGCCCTGTATGAACGACTGGTTCGCTACCAACGCAACAAGGCGATGATTGCGTTAGGGGTTACTCCTGCGTGCCCGGTTCCAGATCCGGAAACAACACATCAATAAAGCCAAATTTGTTGAAGTCCTTGATTCGTGACGGATACAGACGCCCGATCAGGTGATCGCATTCATGTTGCACTACCCGCGCATGAAAGCCTTCCGCAACGCGTACGATCGGCTCACCTTTGGGGGTGAAGCCTTCGTAGCGGATCTTGTGATACCGCTCGACTACACCGCGCAGGCCTGGGACTGACAGGCAGCCTTCCCAATCCTCCTCAAGCGCGGGGCTCAGAGGCGTGATCAACGGATTGATCAGGATGGTCTGCGGCACGGCTTCGGCATCCGGGTAGCGTTCGCTGTGCTCGAAGCCAAAGATCACCAGTTGCAGATCAACACCAATCTGCGGGGCCGCCAGACCCACACCGCCCGCATGTTCCATGGTCTGCAACATGTCGTCGAGCAGTTGCCAAAGTTCAGGCGTGTCGAACATTTCAGCCGGCACCGGTTGGGCTACACGCAATAGACGCTCATCGCCCATTTTCAGAATTTCACGAATCATAGTCAGGCTTCATCAGAAGTGGGTTTAAGGGAATGGTCGCGCCCCAGGCCAGAGACATGCTGCTTCGGGTCGGGGTCTTCGGATTCAGCGAATGTTTTCTCACCCGGATTTTTGCCTTCGGCCGACAAGTGTTCGATCACCGCATTCATCTCGGCTCCCAGCAACAGCACTGCCGACGAAATGTAGAAGTACAGCAACAACACGATGATTGCCCCGATACTGCCATACATGGCGTTGTAGTCCGCGAAGGTTTTGACATAAAAGGCAAAACCCAATGACGCCACAATCCAGACGACTACCGCAAGCACCGACCCAGGCGTAATAAAACGAAATTTCTGCTCAACATCGGGCATCACGTAATACATCAGTGCCACCGCAACCATCAGCAACAGGATAATCACCGGCCAGCGCAGGATGGTCCACAGCGTCACAACGAAGTCTTCAAGCCCCACCTGCCCTGCCAGCCAGCTCATCACTTGCGGCCCGAGCACCATTAGCGCAGCCGCGGCCAGAAGCATGCCGGCAATGCCGATGGTGTAAAAAATCGACAGCGGAAAACGCTTCCAGATGGGCCGCCCTTCGACCACGTCATACGCGGCATTCATCGCACTCATCATCAGCCGCACACCCGCCGAAGCGGTCCATAACGCAATCACGATACCCACCGACAGCAACCCGCCCTTGGACTGCTGCAACTGGTCGATGACCGGATTGACCTGCTCCAGCGCTTGCGGCGGCAAGACCAGTTCAGACTGCAAACGCAACCAGGTAAAGAAGTCGGGCAGATGCAAAAAGCCGATCAGAGCAATCAGGAACAGAATGAAGGGAAACAACGAAAACAGCATTTGGTAGGCCAGCGCCGAGGCGTAGGTCGACATTTCATCGTCGATAAATTCCTTGACCGTACGGATCAAGACTTTGCCCAAAGGCAGGCCGTTCAAGCCTGGAAAAAACATAGCGTCTCCTTTCGCCGCGCAGTTATTGAGTTCAACACGCCTCCAAGCGAAGGGTTTTACCTAAAAGTAGTCCAATTGGCGACTCTGAAAGCACTTCACCGCCAAACCTGTAAATCGACCAACCCAAGGTTGACTCACCTTCCCGCACCGAGTTTCATTTATTTTCTACCGATCATTTCGTCGTTCCGTGCAGGTTGGGCTTTATGTTTGCCCGCTAACCCCCGAGAATACGCGACGTATTCAGGCTATGGCGCTGAAGATCCGCAATTGTAGGAAGGTTATGAAACTCGATAAAAAGCTGGCTATTGCCCGCAGAAACCAGGAACTCGGCGGCGCGGTACTCGGCGTCAACAACTGCCATTTCGCCGCACTGAACACCAACAAGAACATCTGGTGGTTCGATATTCCGTTGGCCCGCTTGGCTGTCGGTCAATACGAATGGGTACACCTGTTGCTGCACACTCCAAGCACCGACGAGCTGCTGCATTTGAAGGTAACGACAGCATTCCTGCGCGAAAAGCGCGAAGGCATGGTCGTACGTGCTACGCATAAGCGTACGCCAACCATGAGCCTTGAGCTGAGCGCAGACAAGGACTCCTTCCTGCAGGACGTGCGTCCGACAGGTACTGGTGTCAACTTCGCGCAATTTATGCAGAAGTAAAAAATCCGTGGGAGCGAGCCTGCTCGCGAAAGTTTCAAGCGTTAACATCTTTCGCGAGCAGGCTCGCTCCCACACAAGTAAACAACAAAGCCCCGCAATGCGGGGCTTTGTTGTATTCAGGCAAGTTACTTTTTAAGGCCCAGCTTTCTCAGCTCTTCGTCTCGCAGCTCACGACGCAAAATTTTGCCCACGTTGGTGGTCGGCAAACTGTCGCGGAATTCGACGAATTTAGGCGCTTTGTAGGCTGTCAGATTGGCACGCATATGCGCCATCACCTGATCTTTGGTCAAGGTCATGCCCGGCTTGACCACGATAAACACTTTGATCAGTTCACCGGTTTTCTCATCCGGAATACCGATTGCCGCGGACTGCAAAACACCAGGCAAGGAAGCCATCACGTCTTCCAGCTCGTTCGGGTACACATTGAAGCCCGAAACCAGAATCATGTCTTTCTTGCGATCGACAATACGGATATAGCCATCTGGCTGAATGAGTGCGATATCACCGGACTTCAACCAACCTTCAGCGTCCATGATCTCCGCGGTCGCGTCCGGGCGCTCCCAATAGCCTTTCATGACCTGCGGGCCCTTGATGCACAACTCGCCAACTTCACCCAGCGGCAGCTCCTCACCGGCATCGTTGATTACTTTGCACAGCGTCGAAGGCACCGGAATGCCAATGGTGCCAACCTGGATGCTCTGGGCCGGGTTTACCGTGGCCACAGGGCTGGTTTCGGTCATGCCGTAACCCTCGCAGATCGGGCAACCGGTCACAGTTTTCCAACGTTCGGCCACCGACATTTGCAAGGCCATGCCGCCCGATAACGTCACCTTGAGAGCCAAAAAGTCCAGCTTGCGGAAGGCATCGTTGTTGCACAGCGCCACAAACAGGGTATTGAGACCCACAAAGCCGGTGAACTTCCACTTGGACAGTTCTTTGACCATCGCTGGCAAATCACGTGGGTTGCTGATCAGCACGTTATGGTTACCGAGCAACATCATCGCCATGCAGTGAAAGGTAAAGGCGTAGATGTGGTACAGCGGCAGTGGCGTAATCAGGATTTCACAACCCTCATTGAGGTTGGAAGCCATCAGCGCCTTGCACTGCAACATGTTGGCGATCAGGTTGCGGTGGCTCAGCATCGCGCCCTTGGCCACACCCGTAGTGCCACCGGTATATTGCAGCACAGCAACATCACTGCTCGCAGGGTTGGCTTCCTTGACCGGCTGGCCCTGCCCTTTGCTCAGCACATCGTTGAATTTTATGGCCTGGGGCAAGTGATAAGCCGGAACCATTTTCTTCACATACTTGATGACCGAGTTGATCAGCACCCGCTTGAAGGGCGACAACATGTCGGCCACTTCGGTGACGATCACATACTTGATCGAAGTCTGCGGCACGACCTTTTCGGCCAGATGCGCCATGTTCGCCAGGCATACCAGCGCCTTGGCGCCAGAGTCCTTGAATTGGTGTTCCATTTCCCGCGCGGTATATAGCGGGTTGGTGTTGACCACGATCAAGCCGGCGCGGATTGCTCCGAACACAGCGATCGGGTATTGCAGCAGGTTGGGCAATTGCACGGCGATGCGATCGCCGGGTTGCAGGTCGGTGTGCTGCTGCAACCAGGCAGCAAAAGCGCCGGACTGCTCATAAAGCTCACCATAGGTGATGGTTTTGCCCAGATTACTGAACGCCGGTTTATCGGCGAAACGCTGGCAAGATTCCCGCAGTACCGTCTGAATATTTGGGTATTCATCTGGATTGATTTCAGCAGCAATCCCAGTTGGGTACTTATCCTTCCAAAAGCTCTCAATCATGGAAGCCCACTCCTCAGCGTCGCGAATTCTTCACCGCATGGGTGCGGTTCTTATTTGTTTGATTTTTATAATGGACAGTTCAGGTTTTTACTTAACCTGGAAGTCACAAAGCGCGCCGAGAGTAGCAGCTTTGCTAAAGGCCGCCTAGAGCCAAAAATGGGCCGCAGAGTAACCAACCTGACTGTAGGACAATCCCAAGTCATCATTAGTGCAATAACTCTACTAACGTCAAAAGCCCTCTATATCGGGCATTACAGCGCACCCACTGAAGGTTATGGGCCATTGTCGGTCAGTGTCATGGCCGAAAAAAAACGCCCACTGGCTTACTGCCAGTGGGCGTCTGTCGCCAGGTTGAACGAATCAGGCGTTATCGCGTAACTCGCGACGCAGGATCTTGCCAACGGGGGTCATGGGCAAGGAATCACGCAACACGATTTGCTTGGGCACCTTGTAGCCCGTGAAGTTGTCCTTGCAGTAAGCCTTGAGTTCTTCAACGGTCACCCCGCCTGCGCGCGGTACTACAAACAGTTTGACCGCCTCCCCGGTGCGTTCATCGGGCACACCAATGACTGCGCAATTGGCTACTTTTGGATGTGCCATGACGATGTCTTCAATCTCGTTGGGGTACACGTTGAAACCGGAGACGATGATCAGGTCTTTTTTGCGATCGACGATGCGGACAAAACCATCCGGATCAATCACCGCAATATCGCCGGTCTTGAACCAGCCATCGGCGTCCAGCACCTCGGCTGTGGCTTCCGGGTTTTGCCAGTAGCCCTTCATCACTTGCGGACCTTTGACGCATAGCTCGCCCCGCTCGCCCAGCCCCAGATCAACCCCCTCATCGCTGATCACTTTCATGGCCGTGCCCGGAACCGGCATGCCTACCGTGCCCAGCCTTGCCAGGGAGCCGCAAGGGTTGGCGCTGGCCACCGGCGAGGTTTCCGTCAGACCGTAGCCTTCGACAATTCTGCACCCCGTGAGTTTTTCCCAACGTTCAGCCGTGGCCTTGACCAGTGCCGTACCGCCCGAGTTGGTGACTTTAAGCCCGGAGAAGTCCACGGTCTTGAAGTCGGGGTGGTCCATCAGCGCAACAAACAAGGTGTTGAGGCCCAGAAAACAGGTGAATTTCCAGTTTTTAAGTTCCTTGATAAAACCTTTGATATCACGCGGATTGGTGATCAGGACGTTATGGTTGCCGGTGACCATCATGCCCATGCAATTGGCGGTGAATGCATAGATATGATAAAGCGGCAGCGGACCGATCATGATCTCGCGGCCGTCCTTGAGCATCGGCTGGCCATCAGCCCCATGCTGTGACAGGCACGCACGCACCTGCTGCATGTTGGCTATCAGATTGCCATGGGTGAGCATCGCGCCTTTGGGCAGGCCGGTGGTGCCGCCCGTGTATTGCAGCACTGCGGTGTCATCCAGCGTTACCGTCAGCGGGCGAATAACCTGGCCGGCACCACGGCGTAACACGCTTTTGAAGGAAATCGCCTGGGGCAACTGGTAGGCAGGCACCAGTTTTTTAACCTTATCGACCACCAGGTTGGTGATCCAGCCTTTGGCGGCCGGCATCATGTCGCCCATTTTGGCTTCGATCAGGTAGTCGATTTCGGTGTCTTGCAGTACTTCCTGTACGCGCTTGCCGAACATGTTCAAGTACACCAGTGCACGAATACCTGCGCTCTTGAACTGATGACGCATCTCACGCGAGGTGTAGAGCGGGTTGGTGTTGACCACTATCAGCCCGGCACGCATCGCACCAAATACGGCAATCGGATACTGCAAGGTATTGGGCATTTGCACGGCGATGCGGTCGCCAGGCTTGAGATCGGTGTATTCCTGCAGATAACCGGCAAAAGCGGCACTGTGGCGTTCAAGCTCGGCATAGGTGATGGTCACACCCAAATTGCTGAAGGCCGGGCGATCCGCGAATTTCTTGCAGGAGCGCTCAAAAACATCAACCACCGACTTGAAAGTCGTCATATCGATATCCAGCGGTACACCGGCGGGACGTTTGTCATTCCAGAAATCAGGTTGCATTATTTTTATCCTCGTACCTGAGCGTGTCTGGCCGCGTCATTCATTTAATGAAAAGCGGAATGTGCGGACGTTAACAGTTATCAAGTTGTAGGCAAATACAGCGATCTTCGCCATTTACATCTTGAATCTTATTGCTACGGGATTACCTGTTGAGTGGCCTTCAGGCAAATGCGCTATACACTGCTACGACTACAAATGAAGGAATTGCCATGATCCCTGAGACTTTCTGGCTGGAGGCGAACGACCGTAGTGGTCTTTTTGTTCACCAGTGGCTGCCTGCTGGCACGCCCAAAGCCATTGTTCTGTTGGCTCATGGCATGGCTGAACACAGTGGCCGTTATGCATACCTGGGCAAAACCCTGTGTGATGCCGGTTTTGGGCTGTATGCCCACGACCAGCGCGGCCACGGCAAAACGGCTGAGCAAGAAACTCTGGGCTACTTTGCCGACAACGATGGCTGGTGTGCTGTGGTCAGTGATGTGGCGGCTATTAACCGACATATCAGCCAGACCTATCCGGGAGTGCCAATTTTCCTGCTCGGCCACAGTATGGGCAGTTACATCGCCCAGGCGTATTTGATGCATCACAGTGCAAGCCTGCAAGGCGCGATTCTCAGCGCCTCGAATTTCCAGCCGGTGGCGCTCTATCGTGCCGCCAGCCTGATCGCCCGTTTCGAACGGTGGCGCCAAGGACCCAAAGGTCGCAGCGCGCTGATCGAGTGGCTGTCCTTCGGCTCTTTCAACAAAACCTTCAAGCCCAACCGCACCGCTTACGACTGGCTCAGTCGTGACCCGGCCCAGGTCGATGCTTACGCCAGTGACCCCTTGTGTGGTTTTCGCTGCACCAACCAACTGTGGATCGATTTGTTAGGCGGGTTGCAGCAAATCAGCAAAGCGTCCAATCTCGCTCAAATTGATCCGGGCCTGCCGTTACTGATAATGGGCGGCTCATGTGATCCGGTGAGTGAAGGCAAGCGTCTCACTGATCTGGCCAAGGCTTTGCGACAAGCCGGTAATCGTCAGTTGCAGTTGAATCTGTACCCGCAAGCGCGGCACGAACTCTTCAATGAAATTAATCGCGACGAAGTGATGGCTGATGTTATTGAGTGGCTCAATCAGGCATTGAGCCACACCCGCCCGCTGCGCAGCGAATGAGCATATTTGCTTTTTTATCTAAAAGAATTGAAAAATCTTTTAAAATCATTGCTTTAAAACCAAACACTCGTCACAGGACATGCGCTAGATGACCCAGGTTACCAACACCCCGTACGAAGCCCTCGAAGTCGGCCAGACTGCCAGTTACAGCAAAACCGTCGAAGAGCGCGACATCCAGCTTTTTGCGGCCATGTCCGGCGACCACAACCCGGTGCACCTCGACCCTGAATTCGCCGCTGCGACCATGTTCAAAGAGCGCATTGCCCATGGCATGTTCAGTGGCGCGCTGATAAGTGCTGCCGTGGCCTGCGAACTGCCTGGCCCGGGCACTATTTATGTTGGCCAGCAAATGAGCTTTCAGAAGCCGGTAAAGATCGGTGACACCCTGACCGTGCGTCTGGAAATTCTGGAAAAAATGCCCAAGTTCCGCGTTCGCATCGCTACCCGCGTGTTCAATCAGCGCGATGAAATCGTGGTTGATGGCGAAGCCGAAATCATTGCCCCGCGCAAGCAACAAACCGTGACCTTGCCGGTGCTGCCGGCGATCAGCATTGGTTAATCCCCGCCCATAAAAAAACGCCGGTTAACCGGCGTTTTTTTATTCAGCCATGTTGCTCTCAAGCACGGGCACGGGCCTGATTACGCAGGGCTTTGACCTGATCGTGATTGCGTTGCACACCGTGATACTGGCGTTCTACCAGATCGCGAATACCCACCAGGTTGTGCTTGCTGATTTTCTCCAGCGCTTCCTTATAAGCCTTCAGCGCGTGGTCTTCACCGCGCTCAGCTTCGTTGAGCACTGCTTCTTCATCCTTGCCGGTAAACACCGACTTGACGTCCACCCAGCGGCGATGCAAATCACCGGCAACGCTGGTGCTGGTTTCCGGATCACCACCCAGTGCACGTACCTGTGCCTGCAATTCGGCAGCTGCCGCTGCACAGTCAGCAGCACGCTTGGCAAACAGTGCCTTGAGCTCCGGGTGTTTGATATCTTCAGCGCAGGTTTTAAACCCTTCCTGGCCGTCTTTGCTGGTTTCGATCAAATCGTTCAGGACGCTAATGGCTTCTTTATTAAGGTCAGTCATTGTTCAATTCCTTACAGGGTTGAGGATCGTGCAATAGAGATTGCAGGGCTCGTGCCAGCTTTTAAAATCGAATAAAACTCTTAATAATCAGCAAGTTACAAAATTCATTAAAATCTGTATCCGGTTTATATGCATGAACTGTCAATTGGCCTTCATGCAAATTGCCTGTATTTTTCATCCTATAGCTTCACGTAATAAAGGCCGCCGCATGAACCCCGAAAAACTCGAACTGTTGCTGACACGCGAAATGCCCTTCGGCAAATACAAAGGCCGTATCATCGCCGACCTGCCCGGCCAGTACTTGAACTGGTTTGCCCGCCAGGGCTTCCCCCACGGCGAACTGGGCGGCTTGCTGGCCCTGATGCAAGAGATTGATCACAACGGCCTGTCGGACCTCCTCGACCCATTGCGCGCCAAACACGCAAAACCCAAACCCCGCCACTGAAAGAGTTGCCCATGCCAAGGATTGAAGACAACGCCCGCGACGAAAACTTCTGGCACGCCATTGCCGAGCGCTACGACGTAGCTCCCGGTCCGATCAATCTGGAAAACGGCTACTTCGGGCGCATGACTCGCGACGTGGCGCAGGACTACCAGCGCAATATCGACTTTATTAACCGCAACAACTCGATCCCTGTGCGCCAGCATTTCGATGTGTCCCGGAACATCGAGATCCGCGACCAACTTGCCGAGCTGCTGGGCGTTGACCCGGCAGGTGTGGCACTGACTTCGCGCGCGTCCGACGCCCTGCAATCGTTGATTCGCAACTACAACGGCCTGCAACCCGGCGATCAATTGCTGATCTGCGACCTGGAATACCACAGCGTCGAATATGCGATGCGCTGGGTGGCACAGCAACGCGGGCTTGAAGTCATTGAAATCACCCACAAGCACCCTGCTACTTATGAAAGCCTGGTGGCCAGCTATCGCGAAGCCTTTGTGCGCCACCCGCGTATCAAGCTGATGGCCCTTACCCATGTGACCCACCGCACCGGGCTGGTGCTGCCCGTGCAGGAGATTGTCGCAGCGGCCAAAGAGCACGGGGTCGATGTGATACTTGACGGTGCCCACGCCCTGGGCCAGATCGAGTTCGATCTGCAGACATTGGGCGTCGCCTTTGCCGGGTACAACCTGCATAAATGGATCGGGGCGCCGCTGACACTGGGCTGTATGTATATAGACCCGCAGCGCCTGGCCGATATTGACCCCGACATGGCCAGCCAGCATTACCCGGAACCGGATATCCGCAACCGCTCGCCCTACGGCACCGCCAATATCCCGGCCTGGCTGACCCTGCCCACAGTGTTACAGGAGCACCAGTACATGGGCGGCGCACGGGCCAAGGGAGCACGACTGAACTACCTGCGCGATCTGTGGGTGAGTGAGGCGCGAAAAATGCCGGGGATTGAAGTGCTGATCGAAGATGATCCGCGGCTGCGTTGCGCCATTACGTCGCTGCGCTTTACCCATCTACAGGATCAGCAGCCGATGGTTGACCGCCTGCTCAAGGACTACAACCTGTTCACCGTCGCCCGCAATGGCTCGGCGTGTGGCAGTTGCATTCGTATCACTGTGGGTTTAACCACCAGTCTGGATGACATTAATCAGTTGGTCAGGGCGTTGCGCGAGCTGTCACTGGCCCACGCATAACCATTTGATGCTCGCCCCGTAGCAGCTGCCGTAGGAACGAGGCTGCGTTGGCGTGGTGCGGCACTCCGACGAAGCCGTCGTAAAGTCAGACTATGCGTTCTTTCTGAAAAAACCGTGCATTCAGGATTTACGATCGCTGCGCAATCGAACGCAGCCTCGTTCCTACGGCAGCTGCTACGGGTTTGTTGTAATCACAAAAACCCGGGCAAAAAAAAGGTGCGCCGACCAAGCGCACCAAAAACCGTAGAACACACAACATATTCGTAGCTAAAACATCAATCCAGCAGAGCAAGCGCCTCTGCGGTGCATTCCTGGATTCGGGCCCAGTCGCCGTTTTTGATCCACTCGCTGTCCAGCATCCAGCTACCGCCCACACACATCACGTTTTTCAACGCCATGTAGTTGCGAATATTCGCCGGGCCAACCCCGCCAGTCGGGCAGAATTTGACCTCGCCAAACGGGCCGCCCAATGCCTTGATCGCGGCCACACCGCCACTGACTTCAGCCGGGAACAATTTAAAGCGACGGTAGCCCAGTCCGTAGCCTTCCATGATTCCGGAAGCATTGCTGATACCCGGCAACAGCGGGATATCGCTGGCAACGCTGGCCTGGAGCAAGTCACGGGTAATGCCCGGCGTAACAATAAATTGCGAACCAGCTTCTTCTGCCGCCGCCAGCATATGGCGATCCAATACGGTGCCCGCACCTGTCACCAGCTCAGGGCGCTGATCGCGCAGAATACGGATGGCCTTGAGGCCGAACGACGAGCGCAAGGTCACTTCCAGGGCCGTCAGACCACCGGCCGCCAGCGCATCCGCCAATGGCAGGATGTCTTGTTCGCGGGCAATGGTAATCACCGGCAGAATTCGTGCACGTTCACAGAGGCTGTCGATCAGGGCGACTTTATCCGCCATCGATACGTTCGCAATTGTTGTTGTCATGGCAGCTGATCCTTGGCTCATGGGCACCAGTAAATCTCTAACGTAGGTTGCAGAAAGGCACGAATCGGCAAGGCAGCAACATCTGTGCCCCCCAGCGCTTCGTTGAGGGTGTTCAATTTGGACTGTCCCTGGATCGACAGCACTTTGTGCTTCGCACTGGCCAGCAGACTGCGGCTCATGCTCAAACGCTGATGCGGCACGGTTGGCGCCAGCATCGCCCAGCAACGGCGCGGGTTGTCCAGTTGCAGGGCTTCGCTCAGGTTCGGGCTGTTAGGAAACAACGACGCGGTATGCCCGTCATCACCCATGCCCAGAATCAGCACATCAATCGGCGGCAATTCGGCCAGGCCTTGATCCGCTTCCAATGCAGCCTTTTCAACTGTGGCTGCAGCGTTATACAAACCGACAAAGCGGGCCTTGGCGGCTGGCCCCTGAAGCAGGTGCTTTTTCAGCAGCCCGGCGTTGCTGTCGGCATGTTCAACCGGCACCCAGCGTTCATCAGCAAGGCTGACGACAACTTTCGACCAGTCGATCGGCTGTTTGATCAAGCTCTGGAAAAATGCCACCGGGCTGCGACCGCCAGACACTACCAAAGTGGCAACGCCCTGAGTGCTGATGGCCTGGTTCAATTCCTCGGCAACACGAGTTGCCAGCCCCTCGGCCATGTGTGCCGGGTTCTTGAAAGTGTGCGCATTGACACCTTCAGGCAGTTTCACATCAGATATCGCCATACCAAGACCTCCCGTCCCGCGTAATCAGAGCAATGGAACTCATCGGCCCCCAGGAGCCCGCCGCGTACGGCTTGGGTGCATCACCGGACTTTTTCCAGCCGGCGATCAACTGGTCGCACCATTTCCATGCTGCTTCAATTTCATCTTTGCGTACAAACAGGTTCTGGTTGCCACGCATGACTTCAAGTAACAGACGCTCGTAGGCATCCGGGATCCGCTCACTGCGATAAGTGTCGGAAAAATTCAATTGCAACGGACCGCTGCGCAGCTGCATGCCTTTATCCAGGCCCTGCTCTTTAGTCATCACACGCAAGGAAATACCTTCATCCGGCTGCAGACGAATAATCAGCTTGTTGCCGATTTGCAGACGCTGCTCAGGGGCGAAGATGTAGTGCGACGGTTCCTTGAAGTGGATCACGATCTGCGACAGCTTTTGCGGCATCCGCTTGCCGGTCCGCAGGTAAAACGGCACACCCGCCCAACGCCAGTTGCGAATATCGGCACGCAGGGCAACAAAGGTTTCGGTGTCGCTCTGGGTGTTGGAGTTCTCCTCCTCCAGATAACCCGGCACTGACTGGCCTTCGCTGTAACCGGCAATGTACTGGCCGCGCACCACTTGGGTGGTCAGGCCTTCGGCGCTGATCGGGGCCAGTGCCTTGAGTACTTTTACCTTCTCGTCGCGAATGCTGTCGGCCGACAGGTCCGCAGGCGGATCCATCGCAATCAGGCACAGCAACTGCAACAGATGGTTTTGAATCATGTCGCGCAGCTGGCCAGCCTTGTCGAAATAACCCCAGCGACCCTCGATGCCGACTTTCTCGGCCACGGTGATTTCAACGTGGGAGATGTAGCGCTGGTTCCACTGGGTTTCGAACAGGCTGTTGGCAAAGCGCAGCGCAATCAGGTTTTGTACGGTTTCTTTGCCAAGGTAGTGGTCGATCCGGTAGGTGCGGTTCTCGGGGAAGAACTGCGCCACGGAATCGTTGACCTTGCGCGAGGATTCAAGATCCGAGCCGATGGGCTTTTCCAGCACCACGCGGGTGTTTTCCGCTAGGCCAACTTTCGACAGGTTCTCGCAAATAGCACCGTAAACCGCCGCCGGTGTGGCGAAGTAGGCAATCAAGCGCTGTTCTGTTCCGGCAAGCTCTGCCAGAGACAAATAGTCTTCAGTCTTGAAAAAATCCACATGCAGATAGCTCAATCGAGCCAGGAAGCGGGTTAGCGCCTCAGCTTCGATTTCCTTGTCGCCCAGGTACTGGCGCAACTGGCTGTCGATATGCGCCAGATGCGCGGTGGCGTCGCCGGGTTCACGAGCCAGCGCAAGAATGCGCGTGTCAGCGTGGAGCAGACCGGCGCGATCCAATTGGTATAAAGCAGGAAACAGCTTGCGCAAGGCCAAATCGCCGAGGGCGCCGAACAAGGCAAAGGTGCACGGTTCAACCGTAATCGAAGGCATGATGTTTGTTCTTTTATCAAGTTAAGCTACAAATACCTTTTTTCAAGGCATCACTCAAGGAAAAATGTAGTAATAAACACAACATTTTCTGAAAATACAGATTCCTGCTAGTGGTCGTCACAGGCCACCAGTAGGATAGGCCACCTTCCAGAACCGCTTTAGTCCGGTTCTTGCATCGCTGACCCAAGGATCATAAATGGACCGCGTGCGAAATTTACTCGAACAGATCAAGGGCCGCCTCGAAGACCTGAACAAGGCCGAGCGCAAAGTGGCTGAAATCATTTTGCAGAACCCGCAGCAGGCAACCCGGTTCAGCATCGCTGCGCTGGCTCAGGCAGCCTCCGTCAGCGAACCCACGGTCAACCGTTTCTGCCGTTCATTTGGCGTCAGTGGCTACCCTGAATTAAAACTGCAACTTGCGCAGAGCCTGGCCAGTGGTGCAGCTTACGTCAGCCGTGCGGTTGAAGCGGACGATGATCCGGCCGCTTACACGCAGAAGATTTTCGGCAGCGCCATCGCCTCCCTGGACAGCGCCTGTCAGGCATTGGACCCCAACCTTGTCAGCCGCGCCGTCGACTTGCTGATCCAGGCTCGGCAGATCCACTTTTTTGGCCTGGGTGCCTCGGCCCCGGTGGCACTGGACGCGCAGCACAAGTTTTTCCGCTTCAATCTGGCGGTCACCGCCCACGCCGACGTACTGATGCAGCGCATGATCGCCTCGGTGGCGCATACCGGCGAACTGTTTGTGATTATTTCCTACACCGGACGCACCCGTGAGCTGGTGGAAGTGGCGCGTATTGCGCGAGCCAATGGTGCCTCTGTACTGGGTTTGACCGCCGAAAATTCGCCGCTGGCCAAAGCCAGTACCTTGAGCCTGAATATCCCGCTGCCCGAAGACACTGACATTTATATGCCAATGACCTCGCGCATTATTCAGCTCACCGTACTCGATGTGCTGGCCACCGGCATGACCTTGCGCCGCGGCGTGGACTTCCAGCCACACCTGCGCAAAATCAAGGAAAGCCTCAACGCCAGCCGCTATCCGGTAGGCGACGAATTCAACTGACAGCCCACGGGGCTTGTAGCCGCTGAGGAGCGCAGCGAGCCCGATATTTTGAAGGTCCTTCGGACCTTATCGCAGCCTTTCTGCGCTCCTCAGCGGCTACACCATGATCTTCCCTCCTCTTCTGAAGCAGCAGTCCCCAGGACGTTTTACTGTCAGATATGACAGGTTACAGCTGTCGAAAACAGTCATAACGTGAACGCCTCGGGGTCATTCTTTAAACGGGGTTCAGTCTCTCTTCTGCCTGCTACTCCTGCCCCTTCATCTTCAGATCGGTCTATCTGAAAAAGCCCCGTGGCAGGAGTTCATGATCATGGCCCAAGAACCGCTCAGTATTTCTGCACCCTCACTGCCAAAAGGCGGCGGAGCCATCCAAAGCATTGGCAAAGGCTGGGCAGCCGTCGGCTTCACCGGCGCAGCGTCAGTCGCCATTCCCTTGCCCATCACGCCTGGCCGCGGCTATGCCCCAGCACTGGGATTGAGCTACAGCAGTGCTGGCGGACGGACAGAGTTCGGTCAGGGATGGTCAATCAACCGGCCCTCGATCAGTCGGAAAAACAACCGGGGCACGCCGCAGTTCGAGCCCGACGCCAATGGCAATATGAGCGAACCGGCCTACCTCTCGCCCAATGGCGATGTGTTGTTGCCTGAGCGCAATGCCAATGGCCAGATCAACACTCGCGATGCATCACGCTTTCGCGACCGGTCGTTGTCTGAAACCTACCGCGTGACCGCCTACAGACCACGGGTGGAAGGAGACTTCAGCACATTCGAACACTATGTAGGCGCAACCGATTCGTTTTGGCTGATCCAGATCGCCGACGGTAGCGTCCATATTTATGGCCATAGTGAAACCGCCCGATTGCAACACCGGCATGACACCTCGACCTGGGTTGCAGAGTGGCATCTTGAAGAGTCGGTCGCGGTGAATGGCGAACATGTCCTGTACGAATACATAGCTGAAAACGATGTATCGCTGAGCACTCTGACAGGGCCCTACGCAGACGCCTGGCAACGCAGGGACAGCAACACCCATCGTTATTTGCAGCGTGTGCGTTATGGCAATCTGACTGGCGACCGGGTGCCTTTTTTGCTGCAAAAGCCAATGGCACCGGTCTGGCTTTTTGATCTGGTGTTCGACTATGGCGAATCCGACGCTCGACTGGTGGCCCAGCCCGAGTACCCGCAGACCGCTGGCCAGTCGTGGCCACTGCGGGCTGACCCGGTCAGCAGTTACCGATATGGCTTCGAGGACCGCACTCTGCGCCTGTGCCATCAGGTACTGATGTATCACTGGTGTGCCGATGGCCCCGACAATACCGGCCCGGTACTGATTGAGGGGAAACCGACGCTGGTCCAGCGCCTGCAACTGGAGTACCAGCAGCAACCGGTTGCGTCATTGCTGAGCACCGCTCACTTGATTGGTTATGTCGGGCAAGAGGCGCAGTTCAACCCGCCGATGGAGTTCGAGTACAGCTCATTCAACCTCACCGCCGGGGAGGCCCGGTTCTCGCCATTTTTTTCCGAGCAGGCGCCAAGGCTGGACGCGGGCATCGATGCCGGTAACTACCAATTGGTGGACCTGTTCGGCGATGGCCTGGCCGGAATCCTGTATCGACTGGAAAACGCCTGGTACTACCGGCGCCCCGTCCGTCATCCCTCTCCCGGTCTTGATAAAAACGCGGTGAGCTACGCTGCGCGGGAGTTGCTCAAGCAAATGCCTGCCGCCAACCTGCAATCGCCGACACTTCAAGTTCTGACTGATCTAAACGGTGACGGCAAGCTCGACTGGCTGGTGGCCCAGCCCTCCATTGCAGGTTTTTTCACCCTCGACACCAACCAGCAATGGGACCACTTCACCCCCTACGCAGCCTTCCCCAGCGAATTTTTTCATCCGCAAGCACAACTGGCCGACCTGATGGGAGACGGCCTGTCGGATTTGGCGATGATCGGGACACGCAGCGTTCGCCTGTATGCCAATTTGAAGAACAAGGGTTTCGCTCCCCCCGTCCTGGTCAAACGCCAGGTCGATGAAAGCGCCTTGCCCGTATTCAGTGATGATCGCTACGAACTGGTGGCGTTCAGTGACCTGCTGGGATCGGGCCAGCAGCATTTGATCCGTATTACAGATCAGGCCGTGAGCTGCTTTCCTAACCTGGGGCGCGGTCGATTCGGCGAGCCGATCAACCTTGGCAAACTGGAGTTTGCCGGGGAGTTTAACCCCGCGCACATTCGGCTCGCCGATCTCGATGGCTCGGGGGCCGCCGACATCCTGTATTGGCAAAGTGGCTCGGTGCAGATTTTCATCAACCTCAGCGGGCATGGTTTCGCCGCCCCCGTCACTATTACGTTGCCCGAAGGGTTGCGATATGAGGCGCTGACCAGCGTCAGCGTGGCTGACCTGCAAGGTCTGGGCTGCTCAAGCCTGGTGGTGACCAGCAACACCTGCAAACCAGATCTTGAACCTGTTCATTGGCGCTGCGACTTTGTCAGCAACAGCAAACCGTATCTGCTGTGCGCCACGGACAACAACATGGGCGCTGCGGGCGAGGTTGTGTATCGCTCATCGGCCCAGGAATGGCTGGATGAAAAAGCCCTTCTGCAAGACCCGTCTCAGGCAGTGTCTGAAATGCCCTTCCCCATGCATCTGGTCAGTGAACAACGCCAGTTCGATCAGATTACCGGCAACCACTTATCTCAGTTCTTTGCCTATCGACACGGTTATTACGATGGCGTAGAGCGGGAATTTCGCGGATTTGGGTTGTTGCTGCAAACCGACACAGAGTCTGCACCGGCTACCGAGACCCAAGGACTTAGCGCACCGGTACTGAGCAAAACCTGGTTTCACACCGGCAAGACCCTGCACATGGCCGTTACCGATGCCTGGGCCGACGATGCACTGCTTGCGCCGCTGGGCAGCCCACTGTGCACCCAGCGCGTGGACGGCAACGAGCAGATCCATACCGACTGGGATGCCCCAACCCTGCGCGACGCGGCCCGCACCTTGAGTGGCTCGGTTTTGCGCACCGAAATTCTGGGGGTGGATGGCAAT
Source organism: Pseudomonas fragi (assembly GCF_025426255.1). Classification (GTDB taxonomy): domain Bacteria; phylum Pseudomonadota; class Gammaproteobacteria; order Pseudomonadales; family Pseudomonadaceae; genus Aquipseudomonas; species Aquipseudomonas kulmbachensis. The sequence goes on from NZ_CP104861.1 coordinate 3,989,083, forward strand.
TGCGTGCCTTACAGCGTCACGCAAAGTCGCTATGGCGTTCGCCTGCTGCAAGCGCGCTCGGCACATGACAACTACAGCGTCATGCAGCCTTTCGTCATCGAACAGCGCAGCCTGCAATACGAGCGCCAGGGCGATGATCCGCTCTGCCAGCACCAGATCAACCTGACCATGGATGAGTATGGCAGCGTAAACCATGCCGTCTCCGTTGCATGCGCGCGACGGGCCGGTGCACGGGCTCCGTACCCGGACGACGAAGATCACGCACACTTGCGCCGTTGGTGGGGCGATGCCTGGGACGACGCCCAACTGCGCTGCTACCTGAGCGAGAGCCATGCGCGGGTGTTGCATATCAAGCAGACCGACTACCTGCGATTAGGCCTGCCCTACCGCAGCCAGGATGTGGCCTACGTCCTGGACGCTGGCGACCCGTCGATCAAGAACATCAGTTATGAAACCTTTATTGGCCCCCAGTCACCTCTGGGCAAAGACCCGCTCAACGGCCAGCGCATGCTGGCGGGCCAGAGCCGCGTGCAATACCAGGGCTGCCCTGACGGGACGGTAAACTTCGAGGCACTGCCCGAATATGGCGAACAGGCCGAACTGGATGCCAGTGCCTTGCAAGCCTATGTGATCAAGGATGCTCAGGGCGCACCGACAAACCTGCTGGGCAACACTCCTGACGAGATCAAGGCCAAACTCGAATCGGCCGGTTATGTGGATGTCGGTCTGTGGCGGCCCACCAGCAACACGGTCGATGCCAGCACCAGCCTGTGGGCAGCACGCACGGGGTATTCAACTTTCGCCGCGATTGAGCATTTCAACAAATTGCTCGAGCAAAAACCGGTGGTATGGGTCAAACCGTCCAGGGTCAGCTATGACCACCTTTGGTTACTACCGGAAAAATTTACGGCACCTGACGAGGGTGTGACTGAAGTGGTCTACGACTACAAATCCTTGCAGGCCAAATGGATTCGTGACCCCAATCAGAATGTTAACGAAGCCCGCTACGATGCGATGGGCAGGCTGGTGCTGAGCACGTTCTGGGGCACCGAGTGGAACGACACAACCCAGGCGGTCATGGATGTCGGTTTTGGCACAATGGCCAGCCATACGCAGGCCACGGCAAGCGCTGGGCAGGCCATTGCCGACAGCTCGGTGATGGGCGACCTGGCCTCGGCCATGTTCTACGAACCCTGCAGCTGGATGGGGAAGGCGCCGCAGAACCTGCTGCCCAATGGCGTAGCGCTGGGGGTGCTGATGCCCACTGGGCATTTACGCGCCAGTGCGCGCAAACGCTTGGCCAACGGTGAGTACCCGCAAAGCCAGATCTCGGCTCAAACCTGCGCAGCCTTGTTGGCCTTGCCTCGCGAACCGGCCTATTGCGCAGTTTTGCAGGCTGACCGCTACCCGAACGACCCGCAACGCCAAGTACGCATGTCCATCAGTGCCTCGGACGGGTTTGGCCGAGCCTTGCAAAGCAAACAGAAGGTCGAACCGGGGCAGGCCTACGCAGTCGACGACCAAGGCAACCTGAGCATGACGGGAGGCCAGCCAGCACAGGTACAGGCCGCCGAGCGCTGGCGTGTCAGCGAGCGCGTGGAATACAACAATAAAGGCTTGGCGGTTCGCGTCTACCGGCCTTACTTCGCCGATAAGTATCGTTACATCAACGACGAGTCCTTTCGCCAGTTCGGTTACAGCGACCAACAGTTCTACGACCCGCTGGGCCGCCCGACCAAAACCATTACCGCCAGTGGTTATTGGCGGCGCCAGACGTACCTGACCTGGTACAGCATCAGTGAGGATGAAAATGACCTGTATCTGGAGGCCTTCCCCCTCAAAACCATGAGCAGCGTCGGCGATACAGGAGGCTTGCAATGACTATTAGCTTGCACAACCGGCAGGATGCAATGACCCCGATACTCACAGTCATTGAACCGCGTGGGTTGGCTGCCCGAACAGTTGCCTACTATCGCAGCAACCTCGAAGAACCTGTCAGCGAACGTGTAACTCGTCAACAATTCGATGCCGCCGGGCGACCCATCGCGTGCACTGACCCGCGCCTGGGAGCCCCCAATCAAAGCGCCGTATTCAGTCTGTCCAACCGGGTACTGTTAACCGACAGCGTTGATGCCGGTTGGCGTTTGCTTCTGGCTGACGCAAATGCCAACAACGCTGAAAGCTGGGACAGTCGAGGCAGCCATTGGCGGACCGAGTTCGATGAACTGGCACGACCGGTCGCCATTAGCGAACAAGGACCAGGCCAGCCTGAACAGGTTATTACGCGTCTTGGCTATGGCGCTGTTTCTGCGCCAGCCGCTGCACACAACCAGTGCGGTCGTTTGGTTCGCAACGATGACAGTGCCGGCACACAACTCTTTGCCGATTACACATTATCGGGCACCGCCTTGAGTGCAACACGACACTTTTTAACCCGCCTGCAGACGCCTGACTGGCCGCAGCCCGTAACCGAACGCGATGCGTTACTCGAACCCGGAAGTGGTGCAACCACTAACTGGCAGTACAGCGCCCTAGGCGAAACAACCTGTCAGATCGATGCCTCGGGTCATCAGCAACGCACGAGCTACAACGTTGCAGGTGAAGTCAACGGTGCAACCCTGCAACTCAAAGGCGGCACGCAAACTGCTGTTTTCCACAGCGTGGCCTATAACGCCTTTGGCCAAATTGAAAGCCAGACCCTGGGCAATGGCGTCACCCGCGCCAGCCAGTACGACCCTGCCAGCGGACGCTTGATAAAACTCACCTCAACCCGGCCCGGTAGTACTCTGCAGTCGCTGAGCTATCAGTACGATCCGGTGGGCAATGTGCTGCAAATTGAAGACTTTGCCCAATCTGTGCACTTCTTTGCCCATCATAAAACCTCACCCATCAACACCTATCGCTACGACAGCCTCTACCAATTGATCGAAGCTACCGGCAGCGAAGCACTCGGGGCCAGCATTGGCCCGCATTTACCTGAACTTGCGCCCAACCCGGGCGATTTGAGCCTGTTGGTCAATTACCGCCAGACCTATCAATACGATGCGGGCGGCAATCTGACTGAACTACGTCATACAGGCCAGCAGAACTACACCCGCACGATGCTGATCGCGCCCAAAAGCAATCGTGGTTTGACCCAGCTTGAAATACCGGACTTTAACGCTGCCTTCGATGCCAATGGCAACCAGCAAGCCCTGCAACCCGGTCAGCCCCTGAGCTGGGATAACCGCAATCAATTGAGCCGAACCGTACAAGTCAGTCGCCAGGGAGGCAGCGATGATGAGGAGCGCTATATCTACGACGCCAGCGGCCAGCGCCTGCGCAAAGTCGGCACCCGGCAGGCAAAAATGGTGACCCACACCTCAGAGGTGCGTTACTTGCCGGGGCTGGAAATACATACCCACGAAGGAGAACGCCTTGAAGTCGTGATCGCGACTGCCGTTCGCTGCCTGCATTGGGCACACGGCAAACCCGACGCCGTCGAGAATGACCAGTTGCGCTACACCCTGGATGACCACTTGGGTTCAAGCACCCTGGAACTGGACGCACACGCCAGCCTGATCAGCCATGAAGGTTATTACCCCTATGGTGGTACAGCCTGGTGGTCAGCGCGCTCCGCCGTTGAGGCAGCCTATAAAACCATTCGTTACTCGGGCAAGGAGCGCGATGCCAGTGGGCTTTACTACTACGGCATGCGCTATTACGCGCCATGGTTGCAGCGGTGGATTAACCCGGATCCGGCGGGGACTGTGGATGGCTTGAATCTGTATCGAATGCTGCGCAACAACCCGCTGAACTTTGTTGATCCAAATGGCAATGCGCCGCAAGAAGTCGAGGCGGCCTATAACCATATGCTCAAACATGGCGAGGCGTGGGAGGACATAAGAACCCAAGGCAACGGTTTCACCGCCATCAGTGAGTTATCCGATAGAAATATGGCGAGGCTTAAGCAAGACCTGGACTTGTCAGCCGCAGAAGAGCTGTTCGTCACGGGGTTTCAAGAAGAAGTATTTAACCTTGTGCACTTTTCAAACAAGGATTTTCGCGACAGCAGTGGCGCACTGACGCTGCAGTCGAGAAAGCAGCTGCAAAAAAACAAAATCACCTTCGATAAAAACAATACCGAACTCTTGGACATCGAAAGTTTCGCTACAAACGATTTCGTATTTTTTTCACTAGAGGCCGGCGAAAAAAACCAGAAAGAAAAGAGCCGATTCGGTGAGCATCGATACCGGACGGTCCTGGAACCCATGCATGAGTATCACGACGTGGCGCATTTAGAGCTGACCGACCTTGCGCAAATTGATCAGAGACCCGTAACGAACCCACCCGCATGGGTAGCACATGGGGATAAATATCTTTTTTTCAGGTCAGCCGAGTCAAACACAATTCTGCCTTCCATCTTTATGGGCATGGACATGATTGAGGGCCTTGCACTCAGCATTGTGAACGAGCTGCAACCGTTCAGCGGCGACACAAAAGAGGCTGTTTTCGAGTTGCAGCGTTCCGGGCAATCGGACGTGGTCATGAACAGTTTGTTTCGACCACAAATACTCATACCCCACAGCCTGACTATTTCGAAATCAAACCTGTCTTATAAAGGCCCGGCAAAAAGTACAGCATCCGCTGCAAGCTCTGCCCCCATCGTCAAGCATTTCTACGTTTGATGAGAAAAGAGGCTGTGAGCAAGCCGCAACATTAACCAGCCACCAACCCCGCCCTCGCCTGCAAACTCAAATGAGCTTTCTCGCCGGGGGCCAGGGTCTGGTTATGCGTGCCGCCACTGGTGGACTCCACGCACACAAAACCCATCACTTCATTCCAGCTCACGCCCAGCAATGGCCGCTTGCCCGGATGCCAGACCACCGTGTTGGCCTTGACTCCCGTGTCGATACTCAACGCTCTCTGCCAGGCGTGATCGTTGAGCTGCATTTCGCCGTCATGCTGGAACACCCGCTGGCAACCGCCTTCCACCCGCAGCTCGCCCTTCTGCTGACAAACCTCACGGTTCAACTGATCGTAGCCCTGCACACCGTCCAGACCGGACAGCGCTACCTCCGCGACATCACCAATACGCCAGTAAGCGCGTAATGCTTGGCTGACCTGGCACGGCTCATCGTCCTGATGTTCGGTACTCAGGCGCAGCTCCATTTCTTCACCCAGACGTGCATGCAAATCGACCTGCCAATCGCACAGCTGCAAACGCCAGTGCAGGGTCACACCCTCTTCATCGGTGCTGCTGTCGAGCAGCTTCCAGTCGATCAACCGCGCCCAACCATGGGATGGCCACGCGTTTTCACTGGGATGGCGGCCATACCAAGGCCAGCAAATAGGGACCCCACCGCGTATGGCACCCACTTGTGGCCATTTGGCTGCGCACCACAACCACGGCTTTTGCCCGGTTGGTTGGAAGTGCAGCAATTGCGCGCCCTGACGGCTGAATACGGCCTGGCAATGTGGGTGATCGATCACCAGTACGTCGCGTTGCTGAAAACGCTCCCACTGAAAAATCGGCTGTTCGCGTTTGGATTTGAAGAAACGGTGAAGCGGATGCTCATGCATGTGCCGCAGTCCTGAAAATCATACGCCGAGGTGTGCAGCCCCGAAAAAAAAACGGATAGCCAAGGCTATCCGCTGGAAAAGCAAGGAGCTTAGCGCAAGAACCCTAGAACACCGACTGAATTTTCAGTCCTGCTACCAATGCGTTATCTACCTGGTCCACACCACCCGGGTGAGTGATGTATTGCAGGTTTGGACGCACGGTAAGCCAGTTGGTCACGTGGAAGCCGTAGTTGATTTCGTAGTTGTACTCGGTAGAGCGCAATGGCGAGTACAGCGGATCGCTGTAGTCGGTGGCGCCAATGGCCGCGTTGGCCAGCTCGGCGTTTTTCTTCACCTCGTCGTTGACATGGATACGGGCAAAACCGATACCTACGTCATCTTTTGGACGCGCATCGAACGGGCCCTTGTACACGAACATCAGCGACTGGTAGTTGTCGACGATGTTGGTGTCCTTGTCGTGGAAGGTGGCATTGGCAGCAATGTTCAGGCCGCGGGAAGCATCACCGTTATGGGTGGTGAGTTGCTGCTGCGCAACAAACCAGTAGCCGCTTTTGCTGTTGCGAACGCGGTAGCTCTGGCCGGTGGTTGCGGCGTCATTGCCATTGATGTCTTCGCGCAGGTCATCGGCCGGCGCGGTGCTTTTGTAGTAACCGACACGGTATTCACCCGGCAGGCTGTTGACCTTCGGCGACCAGACCAGTTCGACCGGCAGGACGGTGCCCTTGGTGCCGCTGCCGCTGAGCTTGAAGCCATTGCCGTGTTCAAGCTGCGACGGATTCTGGTTGTACGCGCCGATCTGCGCATAGAACTCGGGCGAAATATTATATTTCACACGCAGTGCAGCCTGGCTAACCGGCCAGTTGTACCAGATGTTGGTGGCCCAGTTACCGACCTGGGAGCCGCAGAACGCCAGGTTCTGGAATTCGCACGGGAAGGTGTTGAAGTCTTCGCCTTCACCGAAGTAACCGGCCTTGACGTCCAGTTTGCCGTCGAGGAACTGGTGCTGAATCCACAATTGGGTCAAGCGCACCATATGGCCACGGCCGTAGACTTCCTGGGAGGAACTCAGAGTGCCGGCACGCGGGTCGCCGACACGGTCATTGGAGATGTTCTGGCCATTACGGTTGGTGAGTTGGATCTTGGCCTGGGTGTTATCCCAGCCCCACAGTTTCTGCAGGTCCAAAGCCACGCCCAGACCGAACTGGTCGCTGTAGCGCGCAGTCTTGTCGTCGTTGTAACCGCCATGCAGGTTGGCACCGACTTCACCGACGTAATCGGCCTTGATGTCGATGCCCTGTTCAATCAGTTTGGTCCGTTCACCGCCCCAGTCGCCGGTCATCCATTTCGAGTCGGCGCTGAACGCTTCGTCGGCGTAGACACTGCTTGCACCCAGGCTTAGCGCGATAATTGCCGATAGCTGGCAGGCCAGACGGGTGCGGGTCATTCTGTTAGTCATCCCTTAATCCTCGTTGTTTTCTTATTGGCATTGTTTAACGCGGCACAACTCAAGGAGGCCTGGTCACAGGCTCCCTGTTCCGACTTAACGACCCTTGAATTGCGCCACGTTATCTGCCCGGCCGTGGGTCTGAGGCGAACTCATCGCTCCCAGACGCTCGCCCGTATTCGCATCAAACAGTAGCACTTTGGCCGGATCGAACTGCAAATTGAGGCTCTGCCCCACTAGCGGCGCATCATCAGGGGCCATTCGGCAGCAGACCTTGCTCCCGTTCAGGTTCACAAAAACCAGGGTGTCAGGGCCTGTGGGCTCGATGACCTGCGCTTCAGCACGAATCGTTGGCAAGCCATTGGGCTCGGCGGGTGCCAACACAATCTGCTCGGCGCGAATGCCCACAATCACATCACGATCCTCCAACCCGGCGTCCTGCATGCCCAGCGGCAACTCGCAGCGTGCCTGCCCGCTGTCGAGCAGGGCCAGCAACCGTCCTTCGCGACGCTGCAGGCGCAGGGGGATGAAGTTCATCGGTGGCGAACCAATAAAGCTGGCCACAAACAGGTTGGCCGGGTCGTTGTAGATCTGCTTGGGTGTACCGAACTGCTGGATGATCCCGTCTTTCATCACGGCCACTTTGTCGCCCAGGGTCATGGCTTCAATCTGGTCATGGGTGACGTAAACGGTGGTGGTTTTCAGGCGTTGATGCATCAACTTCATTTCAGTGCGCATTTCGACCCGCAGCTTGGCGTCGAGGTTGGACAGCGGCTCGTCAAACAGGTAAATCTTCGGCCGCCGCGCCAGTGCCCGCCCCATCGCCACGCGCTGTTGCTGACCACCCGACAACTGACCAGGCTTGCGGGTCAGCAGGTGCTCGATTTGCAGCAGCTTGGCAACCCGTGCGACTTCTTCTTCAATCGCCTCCGCGCTCATTTTGCGGATCTTGAGACCGAAGGCGATGTTGTCGCGCACGTTCATTGTCGGATACAGCGCGTAGGACTGAAATACCATGGCGATATCACGGTCCTTGGGGCTCATGCCGCTGATGTCGGCATCGTCCACCAGAATCGCCCCGCCACTGATGGTCTCAAGACCGGCAATGCAGTTCATCAGGGTCGACTTACCGCAGCCCGAAGGCCCCACCAGAATCAGAAATTCGCCATCGTTGATTTTCAGTTCAATGTTTTTCAGCGTGTCGGGCAAACCCTTGCCGTAGGATTTATTCACGTTACGTAATTCGAGAGTAGCCATGCCTTACCCCTTGACCGCGCCGGACGTCAGCCCGCGCAGAAAATACTTGCCCGCAAAAATGTAGACCAGCAGCGTCGGCAGCCCCGCGATCATGGCCGCAGCCATATCAACGTTGTATTCCTTGGCGCCGGTGCTGGTATTGACCAGGTTGTTCAGCGCCACCGTAATCGGCTGCGCATCCCCACTGGCAAACACCACACCAAACAGAAAGTCGTTCCAGATTTGAGTGAATTGCCAGATCAGACAGACCATCACGATCGGCACCGACATCGGCAGCAGAATCCGCCCGAAAATAGTGAAAAAGCCCGCCCCATCAAGCCGCGCAGCCTTGACCAGGGCATCCGGGATGCTCACGTAGTAGTTGCGGAAAAACAGCGTGGTAAAGGCCAGGCCGTAAACCACGTGCACCAGCACCAGGCCGGTGGTGGTGTTGGCCAGGCCCAGCTTGCCAATGGTGAACGAGGCCGGCAGCAACACGGTTTGAAATGGCAGGAAGCAGCCAAACAGCAGCAGGCCAAAGAACAGTTGCGAACCGCGAAAGCGCCACATCGACAGGACGTAACCGTTCATGGCCCCGATAAAGGTCGAGATCAATACCGCAGGGACGGTGATTTTCACCGAGTTCCAGAAGTACCCGCCCACCGTGTCCCAGGCCTTGATCCAGCCAATACCGTCAATTACTTGCGGCCAGCTCAGCAGGTTGCCGGTGCGGATATCTTCAGGGCTTTTGAAGCTGGTAAGCAGCATCACCACCAGCGGGATCAAGTAGATCGCGGCAGCTAGAATCAAGGTGGCGTAAATCGCCAGGCGGCTGAAGCTCAATCGTGGTGCCCCGATCCCGCTCGTCATATTAGTCATGGCGTTTATTCCTCAGTTCGGAATACAGGTACGGCACGAGGATGGCCAGAATCGCCCCCAGCATCATTATCGCACTGGCAGAACCGACACCCATTTGCCCACGGCTGAAAGTGAAGGAATACATGAACATCGCGGGTAAATCCGAGGAGTAGCCCGGGCCACCGGCGGTCATCGCCGACACCAGGTCGAAGCTCTTGATCGCAATGTGCGCAAGGATCATGAAAGCGCTGAAAAACACCGGGCGCAGGCTTGGCAACACGATGCGCAGGTAGATGGTCGGCAGGCTCGCACCGTCGACCTGGGCGGCACGAATGATCGACTGATCGACCCCGCGCAGACCGGCCAGAAACATCGCCATCACAAACCCGGAAGCCTGCCATACCGCCGCGATCACCAGGCAGTACACCACCCGATCCTGATCCAGCAGCCAGTCAAAACGAAAGCCTTCCCACCCCCAGTCGCGCAGCATTTTGTCCAGCCCAAGGCCGGGATTGAGCAGCCACTTCCAGGCCGTACCGGTGACGATCATCGACAGCGCCATCGGGTACAGATAAATCGTGCGGATAAAGCCTTCCTTGCGAATCCGCTGGTCGAGCAGAATCGCCAGGAACACGCCGATGACCAGGCTGATGGCGATAAACATCCCGCCAAATACCGCCAGGTTTTTACTGGCGACCCACCAGCGGTCGTTTTCCATCAAGCGTGCGTATTGCTGCAAGCCCACCCATTTGTAGCTGGGCATAAAACTGGAGTTGGTGAACGAAAGCACAAACGTCCACAAAATGTAGCCATAAAAGCCAACCAACACGATCAGCATGCTCGGCGCCAAAACCAGCTTGGGCAACCAGCGTTGCAGCGCATCAAAGGGCGAGGCCTTGCTGAACACAGCCACGGAACTCATCGAAATACTCCCGAGAGGGTATGCCGGCATCCGCAAACGCAGATGCCGCACAACCTGGGGTCATGGGGTGCCACGCCTGAGCGTGGCAGGTCAGAGCAACGAATTACTGCGCAGACTTGATCGCGGAGTAGAGCTTTTTGCCAGCAGTGGCTGGATCCGCATTCTTGTCACTCATGAAGTTGCTCACGGTGTCAAAAATCGCGCCTTGCACCGCCAGCGAAGTGGCCATGTTGTGCGCCATGCTTGGCAACTGGCTGTTGGACTTGCCCGCTTCGGCGAAGTCTTTGGCTGACGCCTGGCCACAGCTGTCGAACTTGCTCATGTCCAGATCGTTGCGTACCGGAATCGAGCCTTTGTTCTGATTGAACACGTACTGGAATTCAGGTTCGAGGGCGATTTTGGCCACATCGTTTTGCGCTGCGATATTGCCTGGCGTGTTGTTTTTGGCAGACAGTTTGAACATCGCCAGCGAATCGATGTTGTAAGTGAAGCTGCCCTTGGTGCCGGGGAAAGGCACGCATTCATAGTCTGTGCCAGCCTTCTTACCCGCAGCAGCCCACTCGCTCTTCGCCCAGTCACCCATGATCTGCATACCGGCTTTGCCGTTGATCACCTTGGCCGCTTCCAGGTTCCAATCCTGGCCGGTGCCATCCGGATCCATATAGCTCTGCAGTTTTTTCAGGTTGGTGAAGACTTCGGCCATTTGCGGGCCGGTCAAGGTTTTTTGATCAAGATCAATGAAGGCTTTTTTATAACCGTCAGGCCCCATGACGCTCAGCACCAGGTCTTCAAAAACCGTGCTGTCCTGCCAAGGTTGGCCACCGTGGGCCAGAGGTATAAAGCCCGCGGCCTTGAGCTTGTCGCCTGCGGCATAGAGCTCTTCAAGGGTGGTTGGCGCTTTGTCGATGCCGGCTTTTTTGAACACTTCGGGGTTGATCCACAACCAGTTCACCCGGTGAATATTCACCGGTACAGCCACGTAATGGCCGTTGTATTTCATGGTGTCGGATACGGTTTTGGACAGCAGCGCGTCCCAGTTATTAGTCTTGGACACCTCATCGAGGTTGGTCAGCAAACCGAGGGCGCCCCAGTCCTGCAAGTCAGGGCCTTTGATTTGTGCAGCTGACGGCGGGTTGCCTGACACGGCGCGGGTTTTAAGCACGGTCATGGCCGCTGCGCCACCACCACCGGCCACAGCGCTGTCCTGCCAGGTGTAACCGTCTTTTTCGATCAGCTTTTTAAGAACACCAACCGCCTTGGCTTCACCACCGGACGTCCACCAATGCACGACTTCAACCGTACCTTTGGAATCGGCAGGGGTGCTGGCATAGGTATTCAGGGGGAATAGAGTGGCAAGCGAAATGACAACGGCGAGGCGACTGAATGAATTCATGACTGATCCTTTCTTGTTGTTATAGCTGTGCAAGTCTTTTGCTTGCGCTGCCAAAGAGTGTATCCATCACTACCCGCCCCCGCGTAACGAAGAGACGCGCATATGTCACAACCTTGTGACACAGAGGTTTGGGCTATTTTCGATGCTGAAGGTTTTACGACAATGTCTGACACTGGGTTCCTGTAAGCCACCAAGCTGGGCCCACAACCGAAGTAAGGCATTTTCCGCATTACATGTAGGACGCATCCCGAAGTCGTTTTCCCACGTTGTACCAGCAAAAAACTTCAGCGAGTCTGCTGCACATCGTCACGATTAAAGAACGGATGCCGGTCCCCATCAGGAGATGTGACTTATGCCAAGCCCACGCGCAACGACCCGTAATCACTGTTTCATTTACCCGCTTGAATACCCGGACGGTCGCGCCTACGCCTGGAAACTGGACATTCAGCGCTCCGGCAAGATGCATCTGCACCTCTTCGACTTTGCCGAGTACGGAGGGGAAGCTGCAGCATTGGACGCGGCCGAAAACTTGCGCAACCAACTGGTGCTGAAAATGCCCCAGGCCTTCACTTATGAGAGCCGCCAACGCCTGATGCCGCACAACACCAGCGGGCACCCCGGGGTTTACCGGGTTCTGTCCAACCACATCGATTACTGGCGCGCGACGACGCGTATTCACGGTTACAACCTGAGCAAGAGCTTTCGCGTTGATCGTTATGGCGATGACGAGGCCAAGCGGCTGGCACTGCAAGAGCGCCAGCGGCAATTAAGCCTGTGCAACGAGCCCTATGACGTGGCCATGGAAAAACTGCAGCAGCACTTCAGCCAGACCAGCAGGCGCGTGCGCGAAAACCGTATCAACGCTGCGATGAATAGCCCCCGCCGACCTGAAGCCATTATCGAAAAGGCTTCAGCATCCAACCTGGAAGTCTTGTTGCCCATCAGTGCCGAGCAGGCGAGCCTATCGATCAGTCGCCATTTCGCGGCAAGTACAAAGTAACCCGCAGGCCGCCGACGCGCAGGTTCTGCAAACTGACTTCACCGCCGTGGCTGTGGGCGATGCTGCGTGCGATACCCAGCCCCAGCCCGTAGCCCTGCTGCTGCCCGGCCAGGCGAAAGTGAGGCTCAAACACTTGCTCAAGCCGCTGTTCGGGAACGCCCGGCCCTTCATCGTCAACGGTCAGCACAAAAGCGTTTTCATTGTCATCAATACGCAAGTGCGCGTTTTTACCGTACTTGAGTGCGTTATCGATCAGGTTGCCCATGCAGCGCCGCAAAGCCAGCGGTTTGCCCGAATACGGCCAGAGGGCCCTCCCCTGTAACGTCACACGGCCATTTCCCTGCGGGAGCAAATAAGGCTCGATCAAGCAATCGAGCAGGTGATTCAAGTCCACTGCCTCGATATTTTCGTGAATATCAGTGTCTTTCACACATTGCAGCGCGCCTTTGACCAGCATCTCCAGCTCATCCAGATCGCGACCGAACTTGTGTTGCAGTTGCTCGTCGTCCAGCAGCTCAACGCGCAGGCGCAGGCGGGTAATGGGCGTGCGCAAATCATGGGAGATGGCACTGAACAATTGACTGCGCTCGGTCAAGTAACGACTGATACGCGCGCGCATGGTGTTCAAGGCACGCCCCACCTCGACCACTTCGCTGCCACCGCCCACCTCGACCGGTTTGACCTCATCCTCGCCCAGCGACATATCGCGGGCAGCCCGGGCCAGACGCTTGAGCGGGCGACTTTGCCAGTGCACCAGCAGCCCGATAAACAACAATAAAAAAATGCTGCTGAGGACGATAAACCACACCTGCAATGCCGGTAGGCCCTCTTCTTCAAGGCTGGTGTAGGGCTGGGGCAACAGGGACGCGATGTACAGCCATTCACCCGGCACCATCTGAATTTGCGTCACCAGCACCGGCGGATTGACCGGTTCCAGGGTCAACGCAAAATGCGCCCAGGAACGTGGCAGCTCATCGAGCTTGAGACCGGCATTGAAAATACGTAAATCCTGCGGGCTGACAAACCTTACCGACATGTCGACGTTGGGCCCTACCGACTCGCGCAACACCTGATCCACCGCATCCAGCACCGCCTGCTTGCGCTGGGTCGGCGGCAACACTTGCATGTCCAAAGGCTTGTCATTGAGGCTGACGACAAAACGTGTACCGCCCATGCTGCGCAATTGATCCAGTACCAGCGGGCGATAGGCCAATGGCAAGGAGCGCAGGTAGGTCACGGTCGCGTTCATCGAGTGCGCCATGCTGCGTGCACTGTTGACCAGGCCTTCAAGTTGTGTGGTACGCAACTGCGACAACCAGATAGCACTGGACAGGGTTTGTGCCAGCAAAATGGCGAGCAAGGTCAGCAGCAACATGCGGCCCAGCAATGAGCGGGGCAAATGCCATTTGCGCAGGAATTTAAAGGTCATTGCCGAACGAGACCTGAGCCGCCAACTGATAACCACTACCGCGGATGGTGCGGATCAACCGCGGTGGTTTGTCGGTGTCGCGCAAGCGTTGGCGCAAGCGACTGACCGCCATGTCGACGATCCGGTCCAGCGGCATCAGGTCCCGCCCACGGGTAGCGTTGCCGATGGTGTCACGGTCGAGAATCTGCTGCGGGTTATCCAGAAACAACTTGAGCAAGGCGAAATCAGCCCCTGACAGGATTACCTCTTCGCCATCGGAATGAAACAGTCGATGGGTCACGGTGTTCAGTCGCCAGTCTTCAAAGGCCAGGACTTCGTTGCCCGAACTCGTATTGGCAAATTGCGCCCTGCGCAATAACGCCTTGATCCGCGCCAGCAGCTCGCGGGGGCTGAAGGGTTTACCCAGATAATCGTCGGCGCCCAGTTCAAGGCCAATGATCCGGTCCGCCTCGTCAGAGCTGGCGGTCAGCATAATGATCGGAATCTGGGCAAAACGTGGATGTTGACGCACCCAACGGCACAAACTGAAGCCATCTTCGTCGGGCAGCATGACATCAAGGATCAACAGATCGCTGGCCGCCGCATCCAGCGCTTCGCGAAACCCCGCACCATCGCCCACGGTGCGCACCTGAAAACCGGCGCGAGTGAGATAGAGATCAAGCAGTTCTCGGATTTCCTGGTCATCATCGACCAGCAAAATGGATTTGCCGGGTATGGTCACTGTGGTGTTCCTTATTTTTATTGGTAACCGCTGCCGCAGGCTGCGATGGCTTTGAAGGGCCTTCGGCCCTTATCGCAGCCTGCGGCAGCGGCTACAAGGTTTACGCGTTTTAGCCAAACGCTTGCTGCAACGCCACTCCCGCACCGATCAAACCAGGGTACGGTGCCGTCACCAACCACACCGGGATGCCCTTCAGGTAATCACTCATACATCCCTTGTCGGCGAAGCTGCGGGCAAAGCCGCTGGCCAGGAAGATATCGGCAAAACGCGGAATCACACCGCCCACGATATACACCCCGCCACGCCCGCCGATGGTCAGAACATTGTTGCCCGCCACACGTCCCAGCCAGCAACTGAAGTGCTCCAGCACCTGCAGCGCCACCGGATCCCCTTCCAGCGCAGCGGCGGTGATCGCACGGTCGCTGTCCAGCACCGGGGTATGACCATCCACTGCACAAATCGCCCGATAGACCCGCGGCAAACCGCTGCCGCTCAAAATGCTTTCAGCACTCACATGGCCAATTTCGTTGTAGATGTGTTGCCACAACTGCACTTCACGCGGGTTGCTCATGGGCAGGTCAACGTGGCCGCCCTCCCCCGGCAAGGCCATCCACTGCGCCTCGCCAAGATTGAGCAGGGTGCCCACGCCCAACCCGGTTCCAGGCCCGATAACCACCGATGGCCGCGTCGAGTCTGCAATACCCGGGCAAACCTGGCGCACGTCATCCGGTTGCAGGCGAGTCATGCCCAGGGCCATCGCACTGAAGTCATTGATCAGCAGCAGGTTGTCGACTTGTAACGCTTGGCAGAACCCCGAGCGGCTCAAGCGCCAATGGTTGTTGGTAAAGCGAAACTCATCGCCACTCACGGGACCGGCGACTGACAAACACACCGAACCTACAGAGCCCAGAGCCAGGTTCAGGTCGTGCAGATAAAGCTTGATGGCGTCTTGCGGGCAGGCAAAATCTGCCGTGGCCAGCACGCGGACCGAATGCAGCTGGTCGTTTTCCCACAGCGCAAACCGTGCATTTGTGCCGCCAATGTCACCGACCAGTGCGAGCTTCATTTCAAATTTTCCAGAGACGAGGTAAAGGTGCTCGCGCCCTGCTCGGCCGAACTGAAGGCCTGACGCATAAACGCAAACAACTCACGCCCGGTGCCGACGGCATTATCCAGAGTGCCGATGGCCGGGGTGCGCGCCGCGAATTCTGCCTCATCCACCAGCAGTTGCAATGTGCCTTTGACGCCATCGACACGAATCATGTCGCCGTCCTGCACTCGCGCCAGGGCGCCGCCAATCGAAGCCTCGGGGCTGACATGAATCGCTGCCGGGATTTTGCCCGATGCGCCTGACATCCGCCCGTCAGTAATCAGCGCCACCTTGAAGCCCCGATCCTGCAGCACACCGAGGAACGGCGTCATTTTGTGCAGCTCGGGCATGCCATTGGAACGCGGGCCCTGAAAACGCATCACGGCGACAAAATCGTGTTCCAGTTCGCCCGCCTTGAATGCATCGGCCAGTTGCTGCTGATCCTGGAACACGCGGGCCGGGGCTTCGACGATTTGATGCTCCGGCGCGACCGCCGAGACTTTCATCACCCCTCGGCCCAGATTACCTTCCATCACCCGCAACCCGCCCTCGGACGAGAATGCACGGGCAACCGGGCGCAGGATCGCCTCATCGAGGCTTTCAATCGGGCCTTCGCGCCAAACCAGTTCGCCATCCACCAGGAACGGTTCACGGGTGTAACGGCTCAGGCCATAACCCGCCACGGTGTTGACGTTTTCGTGGAGCAGACCGGCTTCGAGCAGTTCTCGAATCAGGAACGCCATACCGCCCGCGGCCTGGAAGTGGTTGATATCGGCTTTGCCGTTTGGATAGACGTGGGACAGGGTCGGCACCACCTCGGACAGGTCGGCCATGTCCTGCCAGGTCAATTGAATGCCCGCTGCCATGGCAATCGCCGGCATATGCAAGGTGTGGTTGGTCGAACCGCCGGTAGCGTGCAGCGCGACGATGGAGTTCACCAGCGAGCGCTCGTCAACGATTTCGCCCAATGGCATGAAGTCACCATTTTGCTTGGTCAGACGGGTAACCTGGTGAGCGGCTTCGCGGGTCAGCGCATCACGCAATGGCGTGTAGGGATTGACGAAAGAGGCACCCGGCAAATGCAGGCCCATCACTTCCATCAACAACTGGTTGGTGTTGGCGGTGCCGTAAAACGTACAGGTTCCAGGGCTGTGGTAGGACTTCATTTCCGACTCCAGCAGCTCCTCGCGGCTGGCCTTGCCTTCAGCGTAACGCTGACGCACGTCGGCTTTTTCCTTGTTGGAAATCCCCGATGGCATCGGCCCACCCGGTACAAAAATGGTCGGCAGATGCCCGAAGCGCAGTGCGCCCATCAGCAGGCCCGGCACGATCTTGTCGCAAATCCCCAGCATCAGCGCCGCATCGAACATGTTGTGCGACAGCGCCACGGCCGTCGACAACGCGATCACTTCGCGGCTCAGCAAGCTGAGCTCCATGCCCGCCTCGCCTTGGGTCACGCCATCACACATGGCAGGCGTGCCACCAGCGAACTGACCCACCGAGCCAATTTCGCGCAACGCTTTTTTGATTTGTTCAGGAAAGTGTTCGTAAGGCTGATGCGCCGACAGCATGTCGTTATATGACGAAACTATTGCAACGTTGGCAGCGTTCATCATCCGCAGGCTGTTTTTATCTTCTGTGCCGCACCCGGCCACACCATGGGCAAAGTTGGCACATTGCAGCTTGCCGCGTTGCGGACCGTCACTGGCGGCGCCGCGAATAAGTGTCAGGTACGCCTCACGGGTGGCACGACTACGGGCAATAAGACGCTCGGTGACTTCAAGAACGCGGGGATGCATGTGTTGAACTCCAGGCTAACGGATGTGGCGACCTGTACGTGTCCTATGCTGATCGAAGGGTGCAGACACACGACTTCAATCATTCGGACCCGTTGATTCAGGTCACTCGTTGTAGATAAAACAAAATATTGCCACTTAAATGGCTTGTTTTCTATTTTTATGCGAATAATCTTGTAATTCCAACAACAAATCGATGGCAGGCGCTTTCCATGACTCTACGAATCGCAATCAATGGTTTTGGCCGGATCGGCCGGAACGTCCTGCGCGCACTGTATACCCAAGGTTACCGCCAGGACCTGCAGATCGTCGCCATCAACGATCTGGGTGACAGTTCGATCAACGCTCATCTGCTCAAGTACGACACCGTTCACGGCACGTTCGACGCCAGCGTCGAGCATGATCAGGAGAGCCTGACCGTCAATGGCGACCGCATTAGCGTGTCAGCCATTCGGAACCCGGCTGAACTGCCGTGGGCGGCGCTGAAAATTGACGTGGTGTTTGAATGCACAGGTTTGTTCACCGATCGCAGTAAAGCCGAGGCGCATATTATCGCCGGTGCCCGTAAAGTGATTATCTCTGCACCAGGTAAAAATGCCGATGCGACTGTGGTCTACGGTGTTAACCACGACATTCTGCGCCAATCCCATCAAATTATTTCCAATGCGTCCTGCACCACCAACTGCCTGGCACCGGTGGCGCAAATCCTGCACCGCGAGTTCGGCATTGAAAACGGCCTGATGACCACCATCCACGCCTACACCAATGACCAGAACCTGACCGACGTTTATCACTCTGACCCGTACCGTGCACGCTCGGCTACCCAGAACATGATCCCGAGCAAAACCGGCGCCGCCGAAGCTGTGGGCCTGGTATTGCCAGAGCTGGCCGGCAAGCTGACCGGCATGGCCGTGCGGGTTCCGGTGATCAACGTGTCGCTGGTCGACCTGACCATCGAGCTCAAACGTGAAACCACCGCGGCTGAAGTCAATGCGCTGTTTAAAGAGGCCAGCCAGCACTCCAAGGTACTGGGTTACAACAGCCTGCCGCTGGTATCGAGCGATTTCAATCACAACCCTCTGTCGTCCATTTTCGACGCCAATCACACCAAAGTAAGCGGCAAGCTGCTTAAGGTTCTGGCCTGGTACGACAATGAGTGGGGTTTCTCCAACCGCATGCTCGATAACTGCCTGGCGCTGTACAACGCGGAGTAACGCGATGATCGGTATCAGCTTCACCACGGCCACCTTGGCGGCGCGCAAGCGCATCGCCCTGGTGGCCCATGATCACTGCAAAGGCTTTTTGCTGGAGTGGGCCGAGCGCCATAAAGAGGAACTCGGCCAGCATGACCTGTGTGCCACTGGCACTACCGGCCTGCTGTTGAGCCAGCGTCTTGGGCTGCCGATCGAAAGCATGATCAGCGGACCTTTGGGCGGCGATCAACAGCTTGGCGCACGGATTGCCGAACAGCGGATCGATATGCTGGTGTTTTTCTGGGACCCGTTCGAACCTCAGCCCCACGACCCGGACATCAAGGCCCTGCTGCGAGTGGCTGCAGTATGGAACATTCCGGTGGCCTGCAATGAATGCAGCGCGGACTACCTGCTCAGCAGCCCATTGATGAGCCAGGCCCACGAACACCGCATCCCGGATTACAGTGCGTATTTGAAAGGACGGGCGTAAGTCTGGGCACCTATTGTGTAGCAGCTGCCGAGGCACGAGGCTGCGTTCGGCTGCGAAGCAATCGTAAAATCATAGTGTTCGGTGGGTCAGGAAAACCGTGCATTCAGGGTTTACGGTCGCTTCGCAACCGAACGCAGCCTTCGGCAGTTGCTACAGGATAATTACACCTTTTTAAAACATCACTTGACCAACAGCACGGATGATAAGCATTATCATTCGCTCAAAATCGGTCGGGTAGCACAGTGAGCCAGTCCCACTTCAATCAAGTCTTCCTTACCCAACGGGTAACCTTGCTGCGCACTCTGGAGCGGATGGTCAACAACCACAGCACCGCCGAGGACCTGCTGCAAGAGACCTACTTGCGCGTAACCCGGGCCTTGAGCGAGCGCTCCGTCGAGCACCTTGAACCCTTTGTCTTCCAGACCGCACGCAACCTGGCGCTTGATCACCTGCGCGCCCGCCGTATTCAGTCACGCACCGTGGTCGAAGATGTGCCACTGGAAGTCATCGAAGGCGTCGCCTCCACCCACAGCACCCCGGAAGAAGCCCATCAAGCCGCGCAACTACTGGAGCGTTTGAGTGTGAGCCTGAGCCAGCTAAGTGCGCGTCAACAACGGATTTTCATCCTCAGCCGCCTGCATGGCTGCAGTTATCAAGAAATTGCCGAAGAACTTGACGTGTCACTGAGCACCGTTCAAAAGGAACTCAAATTGATCATGGCAATCTGCATCGGGGTAGCCGACAGACTTGAACGCCCTTAACCTTAAGCGGTGATGCCTGTAAGAACGCTCTGAAACTGCCAAGGAACATCCGTGACGGACACTCACAAATCTGCCGTGCCTGAACTGGCGCAAGACGTGCTGCAAGACAGCGCCATGGATCAGGCACTGGACTGGCTGATTACCCTTGAGTGTGCGAGCGACGAACAGCAAACCGCCTTCGAAAACTGGCTGAATGCCGACCCGGCCCATGCCCGGGCCTTTGCCAGGGCCAACGCGATATGGAATGGAGAGCCGGTGCTGGCCGCCGCGCAAACCCTGCAGACCCATCGCACACCCAGCCTGCTGCGACGCATCGGGCGGCATTGGAAACACTTGGCAACCGCAGCGGTGGTAATTATCAGCGTGGGCAGTTACAGCAATGTGCCCTTGCGCCTGCAAGCCGATCATTTGACCGTGATCGGCGAGCGCCAGCGTCTGCAACTCGAAGATGGCTCCAAAGTACTGCTTAACACCAATTCCGCGTTCTCCAGCAAGGTGGTCAACGCCCAAGGCAGCGCTCGCCTGTACCAGGGTGAGGCGTATTTTGAGATCCCGGCCAATCTGGAATTCCCGCTGGTGCTCGATGCCGGCCCCGTACGCGTGAGTGTGCGCGACACCGACTTCGCCGTGAGTTACCTCAATGGCGAAGCCCAAGTACGAGTGCAGCGCGGCGATGTGGACTTGCGGGTGAGCAGTGCCGGTACGCAAATGCGCCTGTCTGCCGGCAACAGCGTCAGCATTGGCCCCAACGGTTTCAGCAAGACCGCCAAACTTAACCCCCAGACCGACCTGGCCTGGGTTCAAGGACGCCTGGTGTTTGAGAACTGCCCCATGGGCAAAGTGCTGGACGAAGTACGGCGCTACTACCCCGGCTGGATCGTCAACAACAACGACAAACTGGCCAGCGTCGCCGTGACCGGTAACTACCGGCTCGATCAGCCGCTGGACATCCTGCGCTCGCTGGCTCACATCACTTCCAGTAACATCTCGGAATTCCCGGCGCTGGTCATTCTCAATTAAATGTTTGAGATGCTTCTGTGGGAGCGAGCCTGCTCGCGAAGGTCGCAAACGATAGCGCGCTTTCGCGAGCAGTCTCGCTCCCACAGTTGAGGTCACAGGGACCTTGAGTAACTAGCATCACAATTAAATGTAGGTTTTTTTACTCGATAGCCGTAGGCCATTCGTCTCGTTGTAGTCAATGCAACTGATTCGCATTTTGAATCAGCTTCGCAACTATAAGATTCGTTCACCTCGGAGCGCTATCAATGCCCACTCGTTTCAACAGCCGGCCCTCATCCAACGTCCGCACAGGCGGTTTGCAGCAATGCACATTGTCGTTGTTGACCGCTGCCATAATTTTGGCTGGCGTACAGGCGGCTCCAGTCCTGGCGGCAACCGATGAGCAGCCGGCTACGCGTTACGTGGGTAACTACAAGTTTGCAATCACGCAACAGCCACTGGCCTCTGCCCTGAACGATTTCAGTACAGTCACCGGCTGGCAGGTCGGCCTGCCGGCTGAGCTGGCGCAGAACGTTTCTTCACCCGGCGTACGCGGTTCGCTGTCCCCGGAAAAAGCTCTGGAGCGTTTGCTGATCGGTACCAACCTGGGCTACCGCAAACTGAGCAACAACAATATCGTGCTGGAAAAGCGCAGCGGCACCACCGGCACCCTGGCCCTGCAACAAGTGACCATTAGCGCCACCCGCCAGGAGCAGGATGTGAACTCGGTGCCCAGCACCGTCAGCGTCCATGACCGCCAGGATATGGACCGCAATAACGTCAATACCATCAAAGACCTGGTGCGGTATGAGCCGGGTGTTTCGGTAGGTGGTGCCGGTCAGCGTGGTGGTATCAGTAACTACAACATCCGCGGCATCGATGGCGACCGGATTCTGACCCAGGTCGATGGCGTAGAAATCCCCAACTCGTTCTTCAACGGCCCTTACGCCAAGACCCAGCGCAACTATGTCGACCCGGAAGTCATCAAGCGCGTCGAAATCCTGCGTGGTCCGGCGTCAGTGCTGTACGGCAGCAACGCCATCGGCGGCGCCGTCAGCTACTTCACCCTGGACCCGGATGACATTATCAAGCCAGGCCAGGATGTCGGTGCCCGCCTTAAAACAGGTTACAGCTCGGCCGATCGCAGTTGGCTGAAATCAGGCACCGTGGCCGGGCGCTCCGGCGAATTCGACGGCCTGCTGCACCTGAGCCAGCGTGAAGGTCACGAAACCGAATCCTATGGCGATCACGGCGGCACCGGCCTGTCCCGCACTGCGGCCAACCCCGAAGACGTGAAAACCACCAACGTACTGGCCAAGGCAGGCTGGAACTACAACGATGATGATCGTCTTGGCTTCACTTATGAGAAGTACAAGGACCGTGTCAGCGTCAATGAAAAAAGTGCCGTCGGCGGCCCCTACAACGCGGGTCAGCCTCTGGGCATGTACCTCTCGCGCAATGGCAAGGACACCATCAGCCGTGAGCGTTTCGGCCTGGAAAACAGCATGGTGCTCGACACCCTGCTGGCCGACCACTTCAAGTGGAGTCTGAACTATCAGATCGCCAAGACCGACCAGGACACCCTGGAAGACTACTTCCCTTTCAGCCGTCATGTGATGCGTTCACGTAACACCACCTACGAAGAAAAGTCGTGGGTACTGGATGCCCAAGCAGACAAGGCTTTCCATATTGCCGACACAGATCACTTGCTGACCTACGGCGCCACCGTCAAGCATCAGAAAGTCACCGGTTCGCGCAGCGGCTCGGGCACTTGCCTGGCCATTGGTTCGGGTTGCACCGCTGTTGGCGCCGACAGCCCGAAAGACTATCTGGTCAAATCCAGCGATTTCCCGGACCCGACCATCAACACCTATAGCCTGTTCGCCCAGGATCAGATCAGCTGGAACAACTGGACCTTTATGCCGGGCATGCGTTACGACTACACCAAGCTGACGCCGCACATCACTCAAGAGTTCCTGAACACCGTTAACCCTAAAAATCTGGACACGGTCAGCGACAAGGAAAAGGTCTGGCATCGCCTGTCGCCCAAGCTAGGCGTGACCTATGCGTTCAACGACAACTACACCTGGTACGGCCAATATGCCGAAGGCTTCCGTACACCGACCGCCAAATCACTGTATGGCCGCTTTGATAACCTTCAGGCAGGCTACTCGGTAGAGCCAAACCCGGACCTGGAACCGGAAAAAAGCAAAAGCTACGAGACCGGCTTGCGCGGCAACTTTGACGCTGGATCATTCGACGTTGCGGTTTTCTATAACAAGTACCGCGACTTCATCAATGAAGACGCCATCACTCCTGGCTATGACGACCTCAAGTTCCGGGCCAACAATATCAAGCACGCCACCATCAAGGGTGCAGAAGTGAAAGGTCGCTTGAATCTGGACGCCTTCGGCGCGCCTCAAGGCCTGTACACCCGTGGCTCGGTGGCCTATGCCCACGGCCGCAATGACGACACCGGCCAGCCAATCAACAGCGTCAACCCGCTGACCGCCGTCATGGGCCTGGGCTACGAGCAACAAAACTACGGTGGTCTGGTGAGCTGGACCCTGGTCAAGAACAAGGATCAGGTAGACGACACCAGCTTCTTCTCACCGGACGGCACCAGCAAACAATTCAAGTCGCCGGGCTATGGCGTGCTCGACCTGACCGGTTTCTACAAGGTCACCAAGGACGTCACCGTCAACGCTGGCCTGTACAACCTGACCGACAAAAAATACTGGAACTGGGATGACGTGCGCGGCTACGACAGCGTGGGGGAAGCAGGTGTGCTGAACCCGGCCAATATGGAGCGTTTGACCGCTCCAGGCCGCAACTTCGCAATCAATCTGGTCTGGGATATCTGACCTCAAAGCTCACCGCGCAGGCTTTTGCTCTGCGCAGTGAGGATTTTTTACTGTGATGCGTCTTCCTGATCGTCTAGTTACAAAGCGCATCTCATTCTCAAGGATATATTCATGACCGCTCCTGAATCCGCAGCACGTCCTGCCTTGCGTTCGCAACGTCTGAACCAGATCACCAACGAGCCGCATCAAAAGCTCGACACACTGGTCAAGGCGCACAAGCCGTTTGAAGAAGTGGCCAATTTCGCCCGCTTTGTCGTGGCCCAGTACCTGTTCCAGTCGGAACTCAAGACGCTGTATACCGACCCGGCCCTGAAAGAGATCGTGCCCGACTTGCCAGAGCGCTGCCGCGCCGAGCAAGCCAAGGCCGACCTGGCTGACCTCAACACCGAAGTGCCGGCCCCGGTTGCCGGTGCGGTCAACTCGCCAAGCAAGGCCGAAGCACTGGGCTGGATCTTCGTTTCCGAAGGCTCCAAGTTAGGCGCTGCGTTCTTGATCAAGCGTGCCGTGGGCCTGGGCCTGAGCGACACCTTTGGTGCCCGCCACTTGGGCGAGCCTGCTGGTGGCCGTGCCGAAGGCTGGAAAAGCTTTATCAAGACCCTTGACGGTCTGAAACTGACCGCTGAAGAAGAAACCGATCTGGACAAAGGTGCAGTAGCGGCTTTTGAGCGTTTCACCGTATTACTGGAACACGCCTACGCTGCTCAGCCAGAACTGGCTTAAGCTGACAGGCCCGGTCAGCGCTGGCTGACCGGGAGTCCTTTTATGCGTCTTGAGCTTATGACCCGCCAAAGCCAATCCTCGTCGAAAATCACTCGCATTCTGTTCGGCTTGCTGGCCTACGTGAGCCTTGGCATTGGCCTGATCGCCATTGTGATTCCTGGCCTGCCAACTACCGAATTCATTTTGCTCGCTGCCTGGGCCGCGACCAAAAGCTCCCCGCGCCTGAGTGCCTGGCTCGAAAATCACCGTTTGTTTGGCCCGATCCTGACTAACTGGCGCAACGGCAAAATCATCCAGCGCAAGGCCAAGGTCAGCGCCACCATCAGCATGCTGCTGTGTGCAGGGTTGATGCTGTATGTGCTCGACCACCAATGGCCGGTCTTCCTCGCCATTGCCGGCATGAGCATGGGCAACCTGTGGATCTGGTCACGGCCGGAGCGCTTACCTGTTGCAACTGCAAAACACCTGTAGCCGCTGCCGCAGGAACGAGGCTGCGTACGGCGACGTAGTCGTCGTAAAACATGAATCCCGTTTTTACCTGACACAACCAAATTGCCTGACTTTACGACGGCTTCGCCGCCGGACGCAGCCTGGCAGGCTCGGCAGCTGCTACAAAATAATCACAAGCTTATAAAACCGCCATAGAGCGCATACGCCGCCCCCAGTGCAGTCATCAGCACCGCCGCAAAAATCACCTTCTCCCATGTTTTGAACAGAGGTTCATTCTGTTCACGCTTGGCCTTGGCAAAAAAGAAAATCCCCGGGGCATACAGCAACGCCGACAGCAACAGATACTTGGGGCCCGCCGCATACAGCAACCACATCGCATAGATCAGCGCGACAGCCCCCACCGCCAGGTCCTTGATGCGCCGACGACCCGCCCGTTCGTAAGTCTCGCCCCTTATGCACAACAGCACCGCATAGGCGGCCGACCACAGGTAAGGCACCAGAATCATCGACGAGGCCAGGTAGATCAGGCTGGTATAGGTGCCGGCAGACACCAGGGTGATAATCAAAAAAATCTGGATCATCGAGTTGGTCAGCCACAAGGCGTTGACCGGTACATGGTTGGCGTTTTCCTTTTTCAAAAACGCCGGCATGGTTTTATCCCTTGCCGTGGCATACAGAATTTCTGCACACAGCAACGCCCACGACAACAGCGCCCCCAGCAACGAAATCGCCAAGCCGATACTGATTAGAATCGCCCCCCACTCCCCCACCACATGCTTGAGTACACCGGCCATCGACGGGTTCTGCAGCTTCGCCAGCTCCGGTTGGCTCATGATGCCCAGCGACAGCACGTTGACCAGCACCAGCAACGCCAGCACGCCGAGAAAACCGATGACGGTGGCCTTGCCCACATCCGAACGTCTTTCGGCCCGCCCCGAGTACACACTGGCGCCTTCGATGCCAATAAACACAAACACCGTGACCAGCATCATGTTGCGCACCTGGTCCATCACACTGCCCAGGCTCGGGGTCTCGGCCCCCCAAAAATCCCGGGTAAAAATATCCGCTTTAAATGCCACACCAGCCAACACGATAAACATCACGATCGGCACGATTTTGGCGACGGTGGTCAACTGGTTGATGAACGCTGCCTCCTTGATCCCGCGCAGCACCAAAAAGTGCACACCCCACAACAGCAGCGACGCACAACCGATGGCAATCGGCGTGTTGCCTTGCCCGAACATCGGGAAAAAATAGCCCAGGGTACTGAACAGCAACACGAAGTAGCCGACGTTGCCCATCCAGGCGCTGATCCAGTAACCCCAGGCGGACGAAAAACCCATGTAATCGCCGAAACCGGCCTTGGCGTAGGCATACACCCCCGAGTCGAGTTCCGGCTTGCGATTGGCAAGGGTCTGAAACACAAAGGCCAGCGCCAGCATGCCCACCGCAGTGACCGCCCAGCCGATCAACACGGCACCGCCCGCTGCACGCTCGGCGATATTTTGTGGCAGCGAAAAAATCCCGCCGCCAATCATCGAGCCAACCACCAACGCGATCAGGGCGTTTAGCCGGAGCTTCTGTGTCTGTTGCGACATCGCCACCTCTGCTGCTGTTGATTTAAAACTCAGGGCTATAAAGCTACAGCCGCTCACCGACTAAATATATGAACTAACCGAACGTTTAATAGGGTTGCGCAATAAGCCGGCCATTCTTAATTGCGAACCTTTCTATTGAAACCTAAAAAACTGTTCACATATAGATGACGATTTAATTTCGTCGACAGGTTCATGAAACATAGCAATGAAATTTGCATATCTGAAAATACTGGCTAGCTTCAATCCCCACGACCCTCCGGTCAACGAACGTATTAATACCTGAAAACATGTCTGGAGTAAGGCTTTCAGGAAGCGTCATAAAAATACGTCATCGCGACCTTCCCCGCTCTATCAACAATGGAATGTAGTAATGCCCTGATCTATGTCAAACGGCTCGAATACCAATGGACTTACTTTGAAGCCTCACTTCTCCTGGATTGGAGTTACTACAAATGTCTGATACTCCTGGAAAACTGCGACTGGGTGCGCTGGTTGCTCTAGTAGTTGGTTCAATGATTGGCGGTGGCATTTTTTCATTGCCGCAAAACATGGCCGCCAGTGCCGATGTGGGTGCAATCCTGATCGGTTGGGCAATCACCGCAGTCGGTATGTTAACCCTCGCTTTTGTGTTCCAAACCCTCGCCAACCGCAAACCTGACCTCGACGGCGGCGTCTATGCCTACGCCAAGGCCGGCTTCGGCGATTACATGGGTTTCTCATCCGCTTGGGGTTACTGGATCAGCGCCTGGCTGGGTAACGTCGGCTACTTCGTGTTGCTGTTCAGCACCTTGGGTTACTTCTTCCCGATCTTCGGTGAAGGCAACACCCCTGCGGCCATCATCGGTGCCTCAATCCTGCTGTGGGCTGTGCATTTTCTGGTACTGCGCGGGATCAAGGAAGCAGCGTTCATCAACCTGGTGACCACCGTTGCCAAGGTCGTACCGCTGGTGCTGTTTATCCTGATTGCCATCTTCGCGTTCAAGCTGGACATCTTTACCAGCGACATCTGGGGCGTGAAAAACCCGGACCTGGGCAGCGTGATGGACCAGGTGCGCAACATGATGCTGGTCACCGTATGGGTGTTCATCGGTATCGAAGGCGCAAGCATCTTCTCTTCCCGTGCCGAGAAACGTTCGGACGTGGGTCGAGCCACCGTGATCGGTTTTATCACCGTGCTGCTGTTGCTGGTACTGGTGAACGTGCTGTCGCTGGGCATCATGACTCAGCCTGAACTGGCCAAACTGCAGAACCCGTCGATGGCGGCCGTGCTTGAGCATGTGGTCGGTCACTGGGGTGCGGTGCTGATCAGCGTCGGCTTGATCATCTCGCTGCTGGGTGCCCTGTTGTCCTGGGTACTGCTGTGCGCCGAAATCATGTTCGCGGCGGCCAAGGACCACACCATGCCGGCCTTCCTGAAAAAGGAAAACGCCAACCATGTTCCGGTCAACGCCCTGTGGCTCACCAACGCCATGGTGCAACTGTTCCTGATCATCACCCTGTTCTCGGCCAGTACCTATCTGTCGCTGATCTACCTCGCGACCTCGATGATTCTGGTGCCTTACCTCTGGTCTGCGGCCTACGGCTTCCTGCTGGCGGTGCGTGCCGAGACTTACGAGAACGCCCTGGCAGAACGCAAGAAAGACTTGATCATCGGTGGTATCGCGCTGATCTACGCCATCTGGCTGATCTATGCCGGCGGCCTCAAGTACCTGCTGCTCTCGGCCCTGCTGTACGCACCTGGCGCCATTCTGTTCGCCAAGGCCAAGCGTGAAAGTGGCCAACCTGTTTTCACCAACATCGAGAAAGTAATTTTTGCCGCAGTAGTGATCGGCGCCCTGGTGGCTGCCTATGGTCTCTACGACGGCTTCCTGACCCTGTAACAACCTGTTTGTGTACTTTGGAGGATGACTGTAATGACCACGGAAAAAGTGAAGTTCGGCGTGCATTCCGAAGCCGGTAAGCTGCATAAGGTTATGGTGTGTTCCCCAGGCCTGGCTCACCAGCGCCTGACCCCAAGCAACTGCGATGAGCTGCTGTTCGATGACGTGCTGTGGGTCAACCAGGCCAAGCGCGATCACTTCGACTTCGTCACCAAGATGCGCGATCGCGGTATTGATGTACTGGAAATGCATAACCTGCTGACCGATATCGTCGCCATGCCAGAAGCCCTGGACTGGATCCTGGACCACAAAGTGACCCCCAATCAGGTGGGTGTGGGCCTGGTCAACGAAGTCAAATCCTGGATCAAGAGCCTTGAGCCACGCCAGGCGGCCGAATACCTGATCGGCGGCGTGTCGGCAGACGACCTGCCAGACAGCTTTGGTGGCAAGACCATTCAGATGTTCCGCGATTTCCTCGGCCACACCAGCTTTATCCTGCCACCGCTGCCCAACACTCAGTTCACCCGTGACACCACCTGCTGGATCTACGGTGGCGTGACGCTGAACCCGATGTACTGGCCAGCGCGTCGTCAGGAAACCCTGCTGACCACGGCGATCTACAAGTTCCACCCCGAGTTCACCAACGCCGAATTCCAGATCTGGTACGGCGACCCGACAGTCGACCACGGCAACGCCAGCCTTGAAGGCGGCGACGTGATGCCCGTCGGCAACGGCGTGGTACTGATCGGTATGGGCGAGCGCACCTCGCGTCAGGCCATCGGCCAACTGGCGCTGAACCTGTTCAAGAACAAAGCGGTAGAACGCATCATCGTGGCCGGCATGCCGCGCTCACGCGCCGCGATGCACCTGGACACCGTATTCAGCTTCTGCGACCGCGACCTGGTCACCATCTTCCCTGAAGTGGTGAAGCAGATCGTTGCCTTCTCCCTGTATCCGGATGACAAGAAACAAGGCGGCATCGATGTACGACGCGAAGAAGGCAGCTTCCTCGAAGTCGTGGCCCACGCCCTGGGTCTGAAAAAACTGCGCGTCGTCGAAACCGGCGGCAACTCTTTCGCCGCAGAACGCGAGCAGTGGGACGACGGCAACAACGTGGTGGCGCTGGAACCTGGCGTGGTCATTGGCTACGACCGCAACACTTATACCAACACCCTGCTGCGCAAGGCTGGCGTTGAAGTCATCACCATCAGCGCCTCCGAACTGGGACGCGGCCGTGGCGGTGGCCACTGCATGACCTGCCCGATCATTCGCGACCCAATCGACTATTAATCACCCCATTTGATTGCTTGCGCGGGCCCCTACGAGGGGCCAGTGCAAGCCGGTTAACCCAAAACCAAGGAGATCACCATGGCTTTTAACATGAAAAACCGCAGCCTTCTGAGCCTGATGCACCACACGCCACGTGAGTTGCACTACCTGCTCGATCTGTCCCGCGATCTCAAGCGCGCCAAGTACACCGGTACTGAAGAGCCGCACTTGAAAGGCAAAAACATTGCGCTGATTTTCGAAAAAACGTCGACCCGTACCCGTTGCGCATTCGAAGTTGCAGCCCACGACCAGGGCGCACACGTGACGTACATCGACCCGGTTTCCTCGCAAATCGGCCACAAAGAAAGCATGAAAGACACCGCCCGCGTGCTGGGCCGCATGTTTGATGCCATCGAATACCGTGGCTTTGAACAAGCCATTGTGGAAGAACTGGCCAAGTACGCTGGCGTGCCGGTATTCAACGGCCTGACCGCTGAGTTCCACCCGACGCAAATGATCGCCGACGTGCTGACCATGCGCGAACACAGCGACAAGCCGCTGCACAACATCAGCTACGCGTACCTGGGCGATGCCCGCAACAACATGGGTAACTCGTTGCTGCTGATTGGCGCCAAGCTGGGCATGGACGTGCGTATCGCCGCACCAAAAAGCCTGTGGCCGGAAGAATCGTTCGTCAAACAGTGCCAGGAATTCGCCAAGGAAAGCGGTGCCAAAATCACCCTGACCGAAGACCCGAAAGCTGCGGTCAAAGGCGTGGACTTTATCCACACCGACGTCTGGGTATCGATGGGCGAGCCGGTTGAAGCCTGGAACGACCGTATCAAGCTGCTGCTGCCTTACCAGGTCAACAGCGACATGATCAAAGCGGCAGAAAACCCACGCGTGAAGTTCATGCACTGTCTGCCAGCGTTCCACAACTGTGAAACCAAGGTCGGCAAGGATGTGGCCGAGCACCATCCAAACCTGAAAAACGGCATTGAAGTGACCGAAGAAGTGTTTGAGTCCCCGGTCAACATCGCCTTCGAGCAAGCCGAAAACCGCATGCATACCATCAAGGCGATCCTGGTAGCGGCGCTGGCTGATATCTAAGCCTGGCCCACAGTAGATGTGTAAACACACATCTACTGTGGGAGCGAGCCCGCTCGCGAACGAGCTTCGCGAGCAGGCTCGCTCCCACACAAGGCGCTCTCACACTTCTAAAAGGACATCCTGTATGCGTATCGTCGTTGCACTGGGCGGTAACGCCCTCTTGCGTCGCGGCCAGCCCATGACCGCCGAGAACCAGCGCGAAAATATCCAGACCGCTACCGCCCAAATCGCTCGAATTGCCCACGGCAACGAGCTGGTAGTAGCCCACGGCAATGGTCCTCAGGTCGGCCTGCTGTCGCTGCAAGCCGCCGCTTATACGGCAGTAGCCCCCTACCCGCTGGATGTACTCGGTGCTGAAACCGAAGGCATGATCGGCTACATGATCGAGCAAGAGCTGGGCAACCTGCTGCCACCAGAAGCGCCTTTCGCCACCCTGCTGACCCAGGTTGAAGTCGACCCCAAAGACCCGGCGTTTCAGAACCCGACCAAACCCATTGGCCCGGTCTACACCGAAAGCGAAGCCAAGAGCCTGGCCGCTGAAAAAGGCTGGAGCATTGCACCGGACGGCGACAAGTTCCGCCGCGTGGTAGCCAGCCCGAAACCCAAACGCATCTTCGAAATTCGCCCGATCAAATGGCTGCTGGAAAAAGGCACCATCGTGATCTGCGCGGGCGGTGGCGGGATCCCGACCATGTATGGCGAAGACGGCAAGCTGCGCGGCATCGAAGCCGTAATCGACAAGGACCTGGCCTCCTCGCTGCTGGCCCAACAGCTGGGCAGCGACCTGCTGGTGATCGCCACTGACGTGAATGCTGCCTTTATTGACTGGGGCAAGCCAACGCAGAAAGGCATTGCTCAGGCTCACCCGGATGAGTTGGAAAAGCTCGGTTTTGCCTCCGGTTCAATGGGACCAAAAGTGGAGGCTGCCTGCGAGTTTGCCCGTAAAACCGGCAAGACCGCTGTGATCGGCGCACTGGCGGATATCGAAGCAATCGTTCAAGGTAAGGCCGGTACTCGCGTCAGCACCGAAAAACCGGGTATCACTTACTTCTAAGTCCCTGGGCAGGCCCCGGGGTCTGCCCTTTTTCCCATAGCATCAAGGAGTACCCCTATGGCCTCGTTCGAACCCGGTCACCTGCATATCCATCGCGAACCGCTGCAGCCGGGCGACTTTGGGTATGACATCAAAATTGATTACCAGGTCGTTCAGGATCCCAAGGAAGGCAAGTCGATGCAGTTCGACATGCATGGTCAGATCAACCAGAAGGACTTCAAAGAGTCGTTCACCCTGCCCAAGGACCTGGCTTACAACTTTGCCCATGACGCATTCCAGATTGCCGTGAAACACGGCATTCCAAAAACCGCAGACATCCGCGCGATGCACGGTTACTACGACAAGATGTTTGCCGACGTCCTGGCCCAGCTCAACCACAAGCCTGGCGACCCGATCAAACCTGAACATCTGGAGTAATTCAGCCACTTGATGATGGCTGCGCTTTTGTGGGAGCGAGCTTGCTCGCGATGCAGGCAACGCAGTTTTACTGTTAGGCCGTGTTGATGCCATCGCGAGCAAGCCCGCTCCCACGGAATTTCACCTATCCTCCCCGCCAAGGCATACTGGCCATCCCCGCTGGCCAGAAGTGTTCCTTGTTCCCATGCGTATCCATGTCAGTTTTATCGACCGTGTCGGCATCACCCAGGAAGTCCTGGCCCTGCTCGGCGGGCGTAACCTCAACCTGGATGCGGTGGAGATGGTCCCGCCCAACGTCTACATCGATGCCCCGACCCTGAGCCCGCAAGTACTCGACGAACTGCGCGAAGCCCTGTTCAGCGTCAAGGGCGTGCAATCGGTGACAGTGGTCGACATCCTTCCCGGCCAACGCCGCCACTTGCAACTCGACGCCTTGCTCGCGGCCATGACCGATCCGGTACTGGCGCTGGACAGCCAAGGCCATGTGCTGCTGGCCAACCCGGCACTGGTGGCCCTGTACGGCCATGAACCGACCGGCGAAAGCATCGGCGAGCTGTTCACCGACCCCGGACTGCTCGACGTGCTGCTGGAAAACGGCTTTCGCCTGCCATTGCGCGAAGTCACACTCAACGGCCATCCGTTGATGCTCGATGCCACGCCGATCACCGATGCGGGTGCCCTGCTGACCCTGTATCAACCGAGCCGTATCGGCGAGCGCCTAGCCGCGTTGCACCACGACCATGCCGAAGGCTTTGATGCCCTGCTCGGCGAGTCGCCTGCGATTCGCACGCTTAAAGCCCGCGCACAGCGTGTGGCCGCGCTGGACGCGCCCTTGTTGATCCAGGGTGAAACTGGTACTGGCAAGGAATTGGTGGCCCGCGCCTGCCATGCCATCAGTGATCGCTTTGGCGCGCCGTTTCTGGCCCTCAACTGCGCTGCACTTCCGGAAAACCTGGCCGAAAGCGAGCTCTTCGGTTATGCCCCCGGCGCCTTCACCGGTGCCCAGCGTGGCGGCAAGCCGGGGCTGATGGAGTTGGCCAACCACGGTACGGTTTTCCTCGATGAAATCGCCGAAATGTCCCCCTACCTGCAAGCCAAGCTGCTGCGTTTTCTCAATGACGGCAGCTTCCGCCGGGTGGGCGGCGAACGCGAGGTCAAGGTCAATGTGCGGATCCTCAGTGCCACTCACCGCAACCTGGAAAAAATGGTCAACGAGGGCACCTTTCGCGAAGATCTGTTCTACCGACTGAATGTGCTCAATATCGAAGTACCGCCGCTGCGCGAGCGCGGCCAGGATATTTTGCTGCTGGCGCGCACCTTCATGCAGCAGGCCTGCACTCAGATCCAGCGCCCGGTATGCCGACTGGCGCCGGGCACCTACCCGGCCCTGCTGGGCAATCGCTGGCCCGGTAACGTACGCCAATTGCAGAACGTGATCTTTCGCGCTGCCGCCATTTGTGAAAGTAACCTGGTCGACATTGGCGACCTGGACATCGCTGGCACCTCGGTTGCGCGGCAAAGTGACGGCGAGATTGAAACCCTTGAGCACGCCGTCGAGTCCTTCGAAAAGGCGTTGCTGGAAAAGCTCTACGTCAGCTACCCCTCGACCCGTCAACTGGCCAACCGCCTGCAAACCAGCCACACCGCCATTGCCCACCGGCTACGCAAATACGGCATCCCGGGTAAAGCCTGACGCGCTCATTCCCCTGTGGGAGCGAGCCTGCTCGCGCGTGAATCGACCCGTAATCACGGTCAGACCGCGTCGCAGGCATCGCGAGCAGGCTCGCTCCCACAGAGCCCTCCCCTCGTCCGTATCGATATCACTCCAGTGGAGCGATATCGATACAGCCCCTCTAAACCGCAGCCACGCAAGGCTTTGATCCTCTTGAATTTTTTTATTGCCTTTGTGCTGTAGCGATTTCGCTACAGCACAGTTGTAAATCTGATCCTTATAAATACATAACTAATTGATAGATAAGGATATTTATAAACTGGCAGCCATTTTGCAATGAACTCTCAATAAGCTCGGTCTTCACGAGCATTTACCTGTGACCACCAGACATGTCTGGCCCTGAGGAGTTTCCATGAGCGAATTGCGTTTTACTGAAGACCACGAATGGCTGCGCGCCGAAGCCGACGGCAGCGTAACCGTGGGGATTACCGCGTTTGCGCAAAACGCTCTGGGTGACGTGGTGTTTGTGCAGTTGCCTGAGTTGCAGTCCTACGACAAGGGTGCAGAAGCCGCTACTGTTGAGTCGGTCAAGGCTGCCAGTGGCGTGTACATGCCTTTGGACGGTGAAGTGCTCGAAGTGAACCCCGCGCTCGACAGCAGCCCGGAACTGGTCAACGAAGATCCGCTGGGCGAAGGCTGGTTCTTCCGTTTCAAGCCCGCCGATGCCGATGCGCTCGACAAGCTGCTCGATCAGGACGCCTACGACCGCCTGATCAAAGCCCAAGACGACAACTGAGAACTCAGCCATGACTATCAATCTCAGCACTGCCAATGAATTCATCGCCCGCCATATCGGCCCGCGCCAGGCCGATGAGCAGGCGATGCTTGCCACCCTCGGCTTTGATTCCCTTGAAGGCCTCAGCGCCAGCGTGATCCCGGAAAGCATCAAGGGCACCAGCGTGCTCAACTTGCCGGCGGGTCAAAGCGAAGCCGATGCACTGGCCTCGATCAAAGCCATCGCAGCCAAGAACCAGCTGTGCAAAACCTATATCGGCCAGGGCTACTACAACTGCCACACGCCTTCACCGATCCTGCGCAACCTGCTGGAAAACCCGGCCTGGTACACCGCTTACACGCCGTATCAGCCTGAAATTTCCCAAGGCCGTCTCGAAGCGCTGCTCAACTTCCAGACCCTGATCAGCGACCTTAGCGGCCTGCCGATTGCCAACGCTTCATTGCTCGACGAAGCCACCGCCGCTGCCGAAGCGATGACCTTTTGCAAACGCCTGAGCAAGAACAAAAACAGCCACAGCTTCTTTGCGTCCAGCCACTGCCACCCGCAAACCCTCGACGTGCTGCGCACCCGTGCCGAGCCGCTGGGCATTGAGGTGGTGGTCGCTGACGAACGCGAGCTGACTGACGTATCGATCTTCTTCGGCGCTCTGCTGCAGTACCCGGCAAGCAACGGTGACGTGTTCGACTACCGTACATTGGTTGAGCGTTTCCACACGGCCAACGCACTGGTGGCCGTTGCCGCCGATCTGCTGGCCCTGACCCTGCTGACGCCTCCGGGCGAGTTCGGTGCTGACGTGGCCATCGGCAGCGCCCAGCGTTTTGGCGTGCCCCTGGGCTTTGGTGGCCCGCACGCGGCTTACTTCGCTACCCGCGACGCGTTCAAGCGCGACATGCCTGGCCGTCTGGTCGGCGTTTCGGTTGACCGTCACGGCAAACCGGCACTGCGCCTGGCCATGCAAACCCGCGAGCAACATATCCGCCGCGAGAAGGCCACGAGCAACATCTGCACCGCGCAAGTGCTGTTGGCCAACATCGCCAGCATGTACGCCGTGTACCACGGTCCCAAAGGCCTGACCCAGATCGCTGGGCGCATTCACCAACTGACCGCGATCCTGGCTCAGGGCCTGAGCGCGCTGGGGCTGAAAGTCGAGCAAGAACAGTTCTTCGACACGCTGACTCTCAACACCGCCAGCGCCACCACCGCCCTGCACGCCAAGGCCCACGCACAAAGCATCAACCTGCGTGTGGTCGACGATCAGCGTCTGGGCCTGTCGCTGGATGAAACCAGCAGCCAGAGCGACGTAATCGCCCTGTGGACCCTGCTCGCCGCCGATGGTCAGACCCTGCCTGACTTCGACGCACTGGCCCAGACCGTGACCGGCACCCTGCCAGCCGCCTTGGTGCGCCAGTCACCGATCCTCAGCCACCCGGTGTTCAACCGTTACCACTCTGAAACCGAACTGATGCGTTACCTGCGTCGTCTGGCGGACAAGGACCTGGCGCTGGACCGCACCATGATCCCGCTGGGTTCGTGCACCATGAAGCTCAACGCTGCCAGCGAAATGATCCCGGTGACCTGGGCCGAGTTCGGCAGCCTGCACCCCTTTGCTCCTGCCGAGCAAAGCCTGGGCTATCAACAACTGACCACAGAACTTGAGGCCATGCTCTGCGCGGCCACCGGTTACGACGCCATATCCTTGCAACCGAACGCCGGTTCCCAAGGCGAGTACGCCGGTCTGTTGGCGATCCGCGCCTATCACCAGAGCCGTGGCGAAGAGCGCCGCGACATCTGCCTGATCCCGTCTTCGGCCCACGGTACCAACCCGGCAACTGCCAACATGGCCGGTATGCGCGTGGTGGTAACGGCCTGTGATGCACGGGGCAACGTCGATATTGAAGACCTGCGCGCCAAGGCCATCGAGCACCGCGATCACCTCGCCGCGCTGATGATCACCTACCCGTCGACCCACGGTGTGTTCGAAGAAGGCATCCGCGAAATCTGCGGCATCATTCATGACAACGGCGGCCAGGTGTACATCGACGGCGCTAACATGAACGCGATGGTGGGCCTGTGCGCACCGGGCAAGTTCGGCGGCGACGTGTCCCACCTCAACCTGCACAAAACCTTCTGCATCCCACATGGCGGTGGCGGCCCGGGTGTTGGCCCGATTGGCGTCAAATCGCACCTCACGCCGTTCCTGCCGGGTCACGCGGCAATGGAACGCAAGGAAGGCGCGGTATGTGCGGCACCGTTCGGCAGCGCCAGCATCTTGCCAATCACCTGGATGTACATCCGCATGATGGGCGGCGAAGGTCTCAAGCGCGCTTCGCAGCTGGCCATCCTCAATGCCAACTACATCGCCCGTCGTCTCGAGGAGCACTACCCGGTGCTGTACTCGGGCAGCAATGGCCTGGTGGCCCACGAATGCATCCTCGACCTGCGCCCGCTCAAGGAAACCAGCGGTATCAGCGTCGATGACGTGGCCAAGCGCCTGATCGACTTTGGCTTCCACGCTCCAACCATGTCGTTCCCGGTGGCAGGCACGTTGATGATCGAGCCAACCGAAAGCGAATCCAAGGAAGAACTGGACCGCTTCTGCAACGCCATGATCTGTATCCGTGAAGAAATTCGCGCCGTTGAAAACGGCAGCCTGGACAAGGAAGACAACCCGCTGAAAAACGCTCCGCATACCGCCGCTGAAATGGTCGGCGAATGGACCCACCCGTACAGCCGCGAACAAGCGGTGTACCCGGTTGCATCCCTGATCGAAGGCAAGTACTGGCCACCGGTTGGCCGGGTCGACAACGTGTTTGGCGACCGCAACCTGATTTGCGCCTGCCCTTCGATCGAAAGCTATCAGGAAGCATAAGCAACCGGGTCATGGAGATCCAAATGTGGGAGCGGGCTTGCTCGCGATACAGGCAATGCGGTTTTGCAGCCAGACCGCAGTGATGCTATCGCAGGCAAGCCAGCTCCCACAGGGATCGAAGTTGCACTACACAATAAGAAACCGGAGAACCCTATGTCTTTAAGCGTGTTCGACCTGTTCAAGATTGGCATCGGCCCCTCCAGCTCCCATACCGTCGGCCCCATGCGTGCTGCTGCGCGTTTTGTCGAAGGTCTGCGCCGTGATGAAATGCTGCAACACACCGCCTGCGTAAAAGTTGAACTCTACGGTTCCCTCGGCGCCACCGGCAAAGGACACGGCAGCGACAAAGCCGTATTGCTGGGGCTCGAAGGTGAACACCCGGATACCGTTGACACCGAAACCGTGGCCGAACGTCTGGCCGCCATTCGCAGTAGCGGGCGCTTGAACCTGCTGGGCCAACACCCCATCGATTTCAACGAAAAGTCGCACCTGGCGATGATTCGCAAACCCCTGCCCTATCACCCCAACGGCATGATTTTCAGAGCACTCGATGGCGCTGGAATTCAGATCCGCAGCCGCGAGTACTACTCGGTCGGTGGCGGCTTTGTGGTCGATGAAGGCGCAGCGGGCGCTGACCGCATTGTCGAAGACAGCACCGCACTGAAATACCCCTTCAAGACCGCCAAGGACCTGTTGCGCCATTGCGTCACTCACAACCTGTCGATCAGTGAAGTGATGATGGCCAACGAAAGCGCTTGGCGCCCCGAGGCCGAGACGCGCAGCGGCTTGCTGAAAATCTGGCAAGTGATGCAGGACTGCGTGAGTGCCGGTTGTCGCAACGAAGGCATTTTGCCCGGCGGGTTGAAGGTCAAGCGTCGGGCGGCTGCGCTGCATCGTCAGCTGTGCAGCAACCCTGAGGCCGCGTTGCGCGATGCGCTGTCGGTGCTCGACTGGGTGAATTTGTACGCGCTGGCGGTCAATGAAGAAAACGCCAACGGCGGACGTGTGGTCACCGCACCTACCAACGGCGCGGCCGGGATCATTCCTGCCGTGCTGCATTACTACATGCGCTTTATTGGCGGAGCCAATGAAGACGGGGTGGTGCGATTTCTGCTGACCGCCGCCGCCATTGGCATTTTGTACAAGGAAAATGCCTCGATCTCCGGCGCCGAAGTCGGCTGTCAGGGCGAGGTCGGCGTGGCCTGTTCAATGGCGGCTGGCGCGTTGTGCGAAGTGCTGGGTGGCACCGTACAGCAAGTCGAGAATGCTGCCGAGATCGGCATGGAGCACAACCTCGGCCTGACCTGCGACCCGATTGGCGGCCTGGTCCAAGTGCCGTGCATCGAACGCAATGCAATGGGTTCAGTCAAGGCAATCAACGCGGTACGCATGGCCTTGCGCGGTGACGGCCAGCACTTTGTCTCGCTGGACAAGGTGATCCGCACCATGCGCCAGACCGGCGCCGACATGAAAAGCAAATACAAGGAGACCGCTCGCGGCGGTCTGGCTGTCAACATTATTGAGTGCTGATTTTCAAGGAGTCTCGAATGTCCACCGAACAACTGCTTCAAACCCCGCTGCACGCACTGCACCTTGAACTCGGTGCCCGTATGGTGCCGTTCGCCGGCTACGACATGCCCGTGCAGTACCCGCTGGGGGTGATGAAAGAACACCAGCACACCCGTGAACAGGCCGGGTTGTTCGATGTATCGCACATGGGCCAGATCCGCCTGATCGGCGCTGATGCAGCCAAGGCCCTTGAAACTCTGGTGCCGGTCGACATCATCGACCTGCCGGAGGGCATGCAACGCTATGCCATGTTCACCAACGAACAAGGTGGCATCCTCGATGACTTGATGGTTGCCAATCTGGGCAATAACGAACTGTTTTTGGTGGTTAACGCCGCGTGCAAGGATCAGGACCTGGCGCATCTGCGCAAGCATTTGAGCGCCCACTGCCAGATCCAGCCGTTGTTTGAAGAGCGCGCCCTGCTCGCCCTGCAAGGCCCGGCAGCCGTCAACGTGCTGCAACGCCTGGCGCCAGAAGTGGCAAAAATGACCTTTATGCAATTTGCCCCGGTGACATTGCTGGGCGCGGACTGCTACGTCAGCCGCTCTGGCTATACCGGCGAAGACGGCTTTGAGATTTCAGTACCGGCCGATCGCGCCGAAGAACTGGCACGTCGCCTGCTGGCAGAACCAGAAGTCCAGGCCATCGGCCTCGGCGCACGGGACTCGCTGCGCCTGGAAGCTGGCCTGTGCCTGTACGGGCATGACATGAACGACAGCACCACGCCAATTGAGGCCAGCCTGCTGTGGGCAATCTCCAAGGCTCGCCGCGCCGATGGCCTGCGTCCTGGCGGGTTCCCGGGTGCCGAGAGCATCTTTGCCCAGCAGCAAAATGGCGTGGCACGCAAACGCGTGGGCTTGCTGCCACAGGAGCGCACCCCGGTACGTGAAGGCGCGGAAATTGTCGACGCCGACGGCACTGTGATTGGAACTGTGTGCAGCGGCGGTTTTGGCCCAACTCTGGGCGCGCCCCTGGCAATGGCTTATCTGGATATCGCGTTCACCCCGGTGGACTCTGAAGTCTGGGCGATTGTGCGAGGCAAGCGTGTACCCATGAAAGTGTCGAAAATGCCATTTGTCGCACAGCGTTATTACAGAGGCTAAGCGTCTAACCTCAAGTAAGACAGTTGCATGTTTACACACTAACGTAGCATGCAACTGCTCCTGGACTGCACTAAGATTCGATAGCGAAAACACTGTTTTAAACTCGAAAACAATTGAACCTCTCTATGATTAATCCGCACTTATAACTTCCCGTTGCAGGTTAATAACCCGGTATCGCCCGCTTATTAACGGGGCTTGTATTTTCAATTCCAGTTTCGTAGAGTTTGCCTACTGTGTTTGCATGGGTCGCTGGAATCGTGACCTGGGCAGTAGCTCTACGTTTGCTACAACCCGTTCTGCGTCTCTTACTTTCCTGCAACCCAGCACCAGAACTCTTTCATGTGAAAGAGGCTGTCATTAATTGTTAGCGTCAAAGGAATTAAGAAATGTCCCAACGTCAGAGCGGTACCGTCAAGTGGTTCAACGACGAAAAAGGGTTTGGTTTCATCACCCCTGAAAGTGGTCCAGATCTGTTTGTGCACTTTCGTGCCATTCAGGGCAACGGCTTCAAAAGCCTGAAAGAAGGCCAAAAAGTGACCTTCATCGCAGTTCAAGGCCAAAAAGGCCTGCAGGCTGACGAAGTTCAACCAGAAGCCTGATCTCGCGCACAAAAGCCTCTGATGGTGACATCAGAGGCTTTTTTATGGCCGTAATTCCGTAAGATGGCTCTTTTCCTTCACGAGACCCTGCCATGTCGAAACAACCACTTAGCCCTCAAGGCGAATTTCCCGCCGTTGGCCTGGGGCGCCGCCTGGCAGCCATGTTCTATGATTTTCTGCTGTGTACCGCCCTGCTGATTGTCACCACCTTTATTTACAAGCTGATCATGATGAGCTTTATCGGCGAAGCCAAAATGAGGGCACTTTCCGAGGCCGGTGCCCTGGATGGCGACCCATTACTCTCGACCATCCTGTTTTTTGTCCTGTTCGGTTTCTTTGCCAAGTTCTGGACCCATTCCGGGCAAACCCTGGGCATGCAAGTCTGGGGCATACGCGTGCAAAATGCGGACGGTACGGCCATCAGCCTGTGGCAAGCCTTGTTGCGGTTTATCGTCTCCATCG
This sequence comes from Pseudomonas fragi, assembly GCF_025426255.1. Classification (GTDB taxonomy): domain Bacteria; phylum Pseudomonadota; class Gammaproteobacteria; order Pseudomonadales; family Pseudomonadaceae; genus Aquipseudomonas; species Aquipseudomonas kulmbachensis. The sequence goes on from NZ_CP104861.1 coordinate 4,030,409, forward strand.
GCTCATGGCTATGCCTGGGTCTGGGGTTCATCTGGTCGGTCTTCGACAAGCAAAACCGCACCTGGCATGACATGTATTCCAACACTCAGTTGGTGCGCATCCCCAAAACCAAGAAATAAAAAAAGCCCGTATCTCTCGATACGGGCTTTTTTGTTGCTGCGTTGCGAATAACAAGATCCAAAGGATCTTCAAACAGGGGTTGCTACGCAACCCATCGCAGCCCTCGGCAGCGGCTACAGATATCTATGGCTTACTCAGCCAGCTTGAAGGTTATGAAGCTGGCACGACCCTGACGCAGAACCCGCATCGACACCGAGCGATTCTTCGGCAATGCCTTGGCAATTTCAGTGAACTCCTTACCATTGCTAATTGCCTGATTGTTCAGGTGAGTAATCACGTCGCCAGGTTGCAAGCCGATCAAGGCCGCAGGACCGTCCTGAACGTCGGTGATGATCACGCCACCCTTGATGTCGTTGGCTTTCTTCTGCTCTTCGCTCAAGTCGGCCACGGACACACCCAGACGGTTGCTGCTTTGCTCGGCACCCGTGCCTGAAGCGAGATCTTTCGCATCATCAGGGATAGCACCGACAGTCAGGTCGAGGTTTTTGCGCTTGCCGTCACGAATCACTTCAAGGGTTGCCTTGCTACCGGCCTTGAGAGCGCCAACCAGATGCGGCAAATCTGCCGACATGATGATCGGCTGACCATTCATGCTCAGAATCACGTCGCCAACTTGCAAACCACCTTTGGCAGCCGGCCCGTTATCAAGTACCTGTGCCACCAGCGCACCAGCTGGCTTGTCCAGGCCAAACGACTCGGCCAGATCCTTGTTGACCTCTTGAATCACTACGCCCAACCAACCACGGCTGACCTTGCCGCCAGCCTTGAGCTGATTGGCAACATCCATGGCGACATCAATAGGGATCGCGAAGGACACGCCCATAAAGCCGCCCGAGCGGGTGTAGATTTGCGAGTTGATACCCACCACTTCACCCGCCAGGTTAAATAGCGGGCCACCCGAGTTACCCGGGTTGATCGGCACGTCAGTCTGGATAAACGGCACGTAGCTTTCATTCGGCAGGCTGCGACCGATAGCGCTGATAATGCCTTGGGTCACGGTGTGGTCAAAGCCAAACGGTGAGCCGATGGCAACCACCCACTGACCGGCCTTGAGATCCTGAGACTTGCCCAGTTTCAGTACAGGCAGGTTTTTGCCTTCGATTTTCAGCAGCGCAACGTCGGAACGTGGGTCAGTACCAACCAGCTTGGCCTTCATTTCGCTGCGATCAGACAGGCGCACGATGATTTCATCAGCATCTGCCACAACGTGGTTGTTGGTCAGGATGTAGCCATCGGGCGAGATGATAAAGCCCGACCCCAAGGATTGAGCCTCGCGTTGCCGCTCACCTTTGCCACCAGGCGGCATACTGCGTTCAAAGAAGTCGCGCAGACCAGGCGGCAAGCCTTCCAGGTCGGGCATTTGCCCCATGCTTGATACTTTGCGCTCCGGCAACTTTTGCGTGGTGCTGATATTCACCACGGCTGGCGAAGCTTGCTCGACCAGTTGCGTAAAATCAGGCAACTGCGCTTCAGCCATCACCGGAACTGCCTGCCCGAGCATCAGCACGGCTGCAAAAATAGGTAAATAAGTTTTCAATCGAGGCATCGACATACAGCTCCCGTTAATAGCAGCAGAGTTAAGCGACAGGCACTAAAAAACCAAGTCCAAAGCATAGACCGTTTTTAAGGCCCCAGAAAACAAACAAGGCCAGAGCCCTTTAGGGCTCTGACCTTTATTAAAAGATAGAAAAATGGCAATTGGAAAATTGTCACCCGCCATGTCGACCCAGCCCTATGGTTTAGTCTGAGATTCGTCTTTACCGACACGCATTGAGAGTGCAATTCGCTCCGCAGTTCCCAGCGGGATTTCACCCACCACAGTGGCAATCATGTCACCTTGCGGGGTGGTCAGATGCCGTGAAACTGCAACTGTTGGCCCCAGTTGTACACGGGCATCGGGAACTGCAGTGCCCTGCAAAGGCTCAAGAAACACCGAAAACCGCGTCAAGCCATCGTCATACAAGAGGCTGGTGACTTCAGACTTGGTCCGTGGATCACGCCGCACTGTGCTGCTGATTTGCTCGAAACCGGGTGGCAGCCAGTCGGAATGCCAAGCATGGGCAGTAGTGACCACAGGGGCCGCCGTATCAGCCGTGGCAACGGGACGGCAAAGGCCTGTGGGCTTGAGTTCACTGTCATCAGGAGTGGTTGTTTCAAGGCTGGTAAACTGGAAACGCTCAAGCAGTTGCCCCTTGTCATTGAGCAACAACGACTTGAGAGGCAAACCGGTTTCACGGTCCAGATACAGTTCGAACCCATAACGATGCTGGTCGCGCGGGGTGAGTGAAATCACCGCCACCGGCCGACCTGCAACTCTTGAGTCGCCTCTTTTTGTCACTGCGTACCAGTCATTGAGCTTCTGGGTATCAAGCTGTCTGGCCGACACGGCACTGACATCTCCAGGCCCGGAGACCATCTTGCCAGTGACACACTCAGTGCGCCCGTCGGCACGAATGACCTCTTGTGCAGCGCCATCCAACTGCATCAAGCGTTCACGAACTTTCCCATCCTGCACGCGGTGCCAGATGCTGTGGGTAGAAAAACTACCGTTACGTTCGTAAACGAAAGTGCCCTGATAGCTGTGCTGTTGCTCGGCCTGCCCAAGACGTTTGAGCCAGTCCTGGGCATCATCGGCGTGTGCAGGTACAACAAACCAGCCGCAGAGCAAAAGCGATAACAGAGGTAGGACGCGCATGTTGGTCCTTAACGGTTTTCCAGGCTGGCAGCCCGAGCATATGGCAGAGGGCTTTCAGACCCTTTCAATGCCGCTTGCTGGGCGTGCTGACGCAGGTAACCTGGCAAACGCTGATCGTGCCAACCGGGCTGACCTTGCAGAACACCGTTTGCCATCGGACCTGTGGCCTGATCGGAGCTTTCGCTGTAGTTGGCCAGTACCGCAGGGCCTTTAGCCATCGGCGCACTCAGGCTCTGTGGTGCAGCCTGCTGAGCAAGCTGGGCACCAACGATGTCATCCTGGTTGTACAGCCTGACACCCGCCAAAACAGCAACGGTAACCGAAGCAGCAACGGCCAGGCGACCAATGCTGCGCCACGGACCACGAACCACCTTGGCCGGTACTTGTTCTTCGGCCAAGGCGGCCGAAACGGCAGATGCGATGTCCAGGCGCGGAATCAGCAGGTCCTTGTGCATCACAGCACGGGCCACCTGATAACGAGACCAGGTATCACGCGTTTGTGTGTCGTCAAAGGCATTCAATACCCGACGTAGTTCCAGTTCGTCCGCTTCGTTATCCATCACTGCGGACAGCGATTCCTGCAGGGCTTCACGACTCATGGCGGTTCCTCTCTTGGCTGTCGCCGCTGTCTCAGTTTTCCTGCAACAACGGTTGCAGGGCTTTATCAATGGCTTCCCGAGCGCGGAAAATCCGGGAGCGCACGGTACCCACCGGACATTGCATGACGCTCGCAATGTCCTCGTAACTCAGACCGTCGAATTCACGTAAAGTTAAGGCCGTACGCAAATCTTCTGGCAGTAGCTGAATGGTGCGATGTACGGTGCTCTCGATCTCGTCGCGGAGCAAAGCGCGCTCCGGCGACTCGAGATCCTTGAGACCGTGGTCACCATCGTAAAACTCAGCATCTTCTGAACTCACATCACTATCAGGTGGACGTCGACCGCGTGATACCAGGTAGTTTTTTGCCGTATTAATGGCGATGCGATACAGCCATGTGTAAAAGGCGCTGTCACCGCGAAAATTACCAAGTGCCCGGTAAGCCTTGATAAAGGCTTCTTGAGCGACGTCCTGGGCTTCATGGGTGTCGTGCACAAAACGCACGATCAACCCGAGAATTTTGTGCTGATACTTCAGCACGAGCAGATCGAATGCGCGCTTATCGCCGCGCTGTACGCGCTCGACCAGCTGCTGATCCTCTTCCTGGGCTAGCATGAATACTCCTCATAAGGCCGGGAGGAAGATTGCTTTGCTAATTGATCAGGCTTGCAAACATAGACTCGGGCTTTACACAAAAGTTCTCTCCCCCCTGGCAAGTTTCCTGCGCGCTCGGATTTGGCACGCACGAAAACGCAGCTCGGGCCTGGCCGGCTGCGTCGATAATCTTGTCGCCACATTCTGCTGTCGAGTCGAAAAACAAACCCCGCATCAAATTGAGCGCCGTTTCCCTGCATCAAGGGCAACCCTCTATGGAACGCTGAGCAGTACGAAAAGTTCAATACTTTCGTACGAAGTACACCCTGCGGCACCTCGAAAGCGGATCAGGGTTCGAGTCCCCCTGAGCCTTGACGCCCCTTGCAGATTAATTGTGAAAATCGACATGCAGACTACTCAAGTCTGAGGCACACTTCATGCCCGCTGTAATTTCACAATGCCATAAAGGCCCGGCCATTGTGCCGATCCCCCCTTCTATATACTAGTGGGCGCTTTTTTGCGGATGTCAGAAGAATGAGCCAACATTTTCAACATGACGTGCTGGTGATTGGCAGCGGCGCTGCTGGTTTGAGCCTTGCTCTCACACTACCCAGCCACATGCGTATTGCGGTCCTCAGCAAGGGCGACCTGGCCAATGGCTCGACATTCTGGGCTCAGGGTGGTGTTGCCGCCGTTCTGGATGACACCGACACGGTGCAATCCCACGTCGAAGACACCCTCAATGCCGGCGGCGGCCTGTGCCATGAAGACGCGGTACGCTTTACCGTCGAGCACAGCCGCGAGGCCATCCAGTGGCTGATCGATCAGGGCGTGCCCTTTACCCGCGACGACACCGTCGATCCCGAGCAGCCAGGTTTTGAGTTTCACCTCACCCGTGAAGGCGGCCACAGCCATCGGCGCATCATCCATGCGGCTGACGCCACCGGCGCCGCCATCTTCAAGACCTTGCTCGATCAAGCACGTCAGCGGCCCAATATCGAATTGCTTGAACAACGTGTCGCCGTCGATCTGATTACCGAACGTCGCCTGGGCCTCGAAGGCGATCGCTGCCTCGGCGCTTACGTGCTCAATCGCGCCACGGGCGAGGTCGATACCTTTGGCTCGCGCTTTACTATTCTGGCCACGGGGGGCGCGGCCAAAGTGTACCTCTACACCAGCAATCCGGACGGCGCCTGCGGTGATGGCATTGCCATGGCCTGGCGCTCGGGCTGCCGCGTGGCCAATCTGGAATTCAACCAGTTCCACCCCACTTGCCTGTATCACCCGCAGGCCAAGAGCTTTCTGATCACCGAGGCGCTACGGGGCGAAGGGGCACACCTCAAGTTGCCTAACGGCGAGCGCTTCATGCATCGGTTCGACACGCGAGGCGAACTGGCTCCGCGAGATATCGTGGCACGCGCCATCGACCATGAGATGAAGCGTCTGGGCATCGACTGCGTGTATCTGGATATCAGCCACGAGTCAGAATCGTTCATCAAGACTCACTTCCCGACAGTCTATGAGCGCTGCCTCGGGTTCGGCATCGACATCACCAAGCAGGCGATCCCGGTGGTGCCAGCGGCGCATTACACCTGCGGCGGTGTAATGGTCGACGAACATGGTCATACGGATGTTCCAGGCCTGTACGCCATTGGCGAAACCAGCTTCACCGGCTTGCACGGCGCCAACCGCATGGCCAGTAACTCGCTGTTGGAATGTTTTGTGTACGCCAAGTCGGCCGCTGCCGACATCCTTGCCCAACTGCCCGACATCGCCGCGCCCATAGCCCTGCCGAGCTGGGATGCCAGCCAGGTTACCGACTCTGACGAAGACGTGATCATCGCCCACAACTGGGATGAACTACGGCGCTTTATGTGGGACTACGTTGGAATCGTGCGCACTAACAAGCGTTTGCAACGCGCACAGCATCGAGTGCGCTTGCTGCTGGACGAAATTGACGAGTTTTACAGTAACTATAAAGTCAGTCGCGACCTGATCGAGTTGCGCAATCTGGCACAAGTAGCTGAGCTGATGATCCGCAGCGCCATGGCGAGGAAGGAGTCACGGGGCCTGCATTACACTCTCGACTACCCGCACATGTTGCCCGAAGCCCTGGACACTATTCTGGTGCCAGCCACCTACGCCGACTGAACTTCAGTCGCACGCGCAAGCGCCGGTGCTGATCTGGCGCCAGCGCGTCGGCGGGGATACACACCGCCCGAACCCGCCATTCACCAGGCAATTTGAAACGCACAATCACCACCCAAGGCAGAGCCAGGCTGTCGCGGCGCAATTGCACCGCCTGCCAGCCCCGTGCACGGCTCCACAGCTGCCAGCCATCGGCATCGCGGCGCAAGCGGCTAAAAGCCTTGGCATGGGTCAATCGAACATGCCGTGGCAGCACCCAAACACCGTACGCCAGGCACAACAAAACGCCGAGCACGCGTGCCATGACCGGGATTGAAAGAAGGCAGATTGAAATCAGCGCCAGGGCCTGGGCTGCAAGACATGCCGCCAGCAATTGCCCGGAGGCATGCCAGCGGCACTCAAAATAATTACTTGGGCTGGACACGATCCAGAATCATGCGAACCATGCGTTGCAGCTCAGGGTCCTCGGATTCGGTGCGTTCCATAAACCAGCCGAACATGTCCTGGTCTTCACATTCCAGCAGCTTGCGATAGCAGTCGCGGTCTACATCATTAAGGGTGGCGTACACTTCCTTGACGAAAGGCACCAGCAACACGTCAAGTTCAAGCATGCCGCGACGGCTGTGCCAGTAGAGACGATTGAGTTCAACATCTTCGACCATGGAGCGCTCCTCAAATAGAGCGCAAGTATACAGGCCGATCCGTCATAGAACAGTCGGCTTTGGTCGGTCCCCTGGAACTACCCATTTGCAGGGCGCACCTCTATGATGTCCCCCAGACTTTTTTACCTGCGATGACCCATGGCCGACTCTGCTTTTTTCTGCACTCTGAACCACGAAGGTATTCTTGCTGTTATCGGCAACGACGCCAGCAAGTTTTTGCAGGGGCAGTTGACCTGCAACCTCAACTACTTGAGCGAAACTCGCTCGAGCCTGGGTGCCCGTTGTACGCAAAAAGGCCGCATGCAATCCAGTTTCCGCATCGTGCTCCAGGACAACGGCTGCCTGCTGGCAATGGCCCATGAGCTGGTCGAGCCGCAGTTGGCGGACCTGAAGAAGTACGCCGTGTTCTCCAAGTCGACACTGACCGACGACAGCGCCAACTGGGCACGCTTTGGCCTGAGCCAGGCAGACGCGGTACTGGAGAGCCTGGGCCTGAACCTGCCTGCCGAGACCGACAGCGTCGCTCGCGCCAACGGTTTGATTGCCATTCGCGCCTCTGAAGGCCGTGCAGAACTGTGGGCCCCGATTGCACAGCGCGAAAGCGTTGTTCAACACTTGAAGGCGCAATTGGTTGAAGCCGACCTCAACCAATGGTTGCTTGGCCAGGTCCGCGCGGGTATTGGCCAGGTCATGGCCCAGACTCGCGAATTGTTTATTCCGCAGATGATCAACCTGCAAGCCGTGGGCGGTGTCAGCTTCAAAAAAGGCTGTTACACCGGCCAGGAAATCGTCGCGCGCATGCAATATCTCGGCAAACTCAAACGCCACCTCTACCGTTTGTCGCTTGAGGCGGCTCAAGAAGTACCCGCGCCAGGGACCCCTCTGTTTGCACCTTCCCATAGCAGTTCAGTGGGCGAAGTCGTGCTTGGTGCTCAAGCAGAAAACGGTATCGAATTGCTTGCCGTCCTGACCTCGGATGCGGCCCAAGCGGGCGATATTCACCTGGGTGACTTGCAAGGCCCTGGCCTTTCGCTGCTTGAGCTGCCTTATCAATTGGACCGTGATCGCGAGATCCAGCGTTGATTGCCACACATTGAAACGCAGCACCCTAGAGATATGAGCATGCTCGCGCACAGAGTCCAAGCGGACTTGCTTAAGGCCATTGATAGAGACGACCTGGTTTTGCCCACGCTACCGGAAGTAGCGTTGAACATCCGCAAGGCAGCTGAAAACCCTGAAATCAGCGTCAGCCATTTGAGCAAGGTCATCAGTCGTGACACTGCGCTGTCGGCGCGATTGATCAAAGTGGTCAACAGCCCGATGCTGCGTGCCACCCGCGAGGTTACGGACCTGCACACCGCCATCACGCGCCTGGGCGTCAACTACAGCAGCAATCTGGCAATCGGGCTGGTGATGGAGCAAATTTTCCATGCCCGCTCGGAAACGGTCGAAAAAAAAATGCGCGATGTTTGGCGCCAAAGTCTGGAAGTAGCAGGTATCTGCTACTCCTTGTGCCGCCGTCATAGCTCACTCAAGCCAGACCAGGCGGCACTGGGCGGCCTGGTGCATCAAATTGGCGTACTGCCCATCCTGACCTACGCCGAAGAACACAACGAACTGCTCTCCGACCCGATCTCACTGAATCACGTGATTGACAGCATCCATCCGCTGATTGGCGACAAATTGCTGGCTGTTTGGGAGTTTCCGGAGATGCTTCTCAAGCTTCCCGGCCTGTATCAGGACTTTAACCGCCAATCCAAAGCCATTGACTACATCGATCTGGTGCAAATCGCGACCGTGTTCATGCATCAGGACATTGAGCAACTGAGCGCCCTGCACGCCTTCAAGAAACTGGGGGTAGAAGCTGGCGACCCCAGGTTTCAGGAGCAACTGAACGAAGCGCGCGGGATGTTTATCTGAACTCGTAACACAAACTCTGTGTTGCTACAGAGATTGAATCCCGGAGTTTCTCACCCTATCGGCGATCGCCATTGGCCGGGACAAAACTAACCCGTACTTTCAACCCGCCCTGCACGCCATCGTGCAGGCTGATATGTGCAAGGTGCGCACGGCAAATGTCACCGACAATTGCCAACCCCAGGCCCGACCCCGCTACTTGCTGATTACGTCGATAAAAACGTTCAAATACCCGCTCGCGTTCTTCAGGGGGAATACCTGGGCCGTCATCTTCGACTTCCAGTACCGCGGGAGCAGTGACTCTCAAGACGACATTGCCACCCACGGGAGAGTGGGCCATGGCGTTGTCCACCAGATTGCTCAGCAGTTCGTGCAGCAACGTGGGTTCACCGTACAACCAAACCGGCTGATCGGCCTCAAGCGCCAGCGCAAAACCCCGGGTATGGGCCAGAGGTGCCATCGCCATGCCCAGCTCACGAGCCAATTGACTGAGGTCGAGTAACTGCGCGCCGCCTTCAGCGATGGCTCGCGCGCCATTTTCGATCCGTGCCAGCGACAGGAGCTGATTGGCCAGGTGAGTCAGCCGGTCCGTGCCCTGGGTTGCCTGCTCAAGGGTATTGCGCCAGGCGTGCGGATCATCTGCACGCAAGCCCAGTTCAAGCTGGGCCTTGAGCACCGCCAATGGGGTACGCAGCTCATGGGCCGCGTCGGCAATAAATTGCGCTTGGCGCTTGAATTGCCCGCGCAAACGCTCGGTAAAATGATTGAGGGCCTGGACCAATGGCCGCAATTCCCGCTGCACGGAAACCAGCGGCAAAGGTCGCAGGTCATCCGTCTCACGCTCCTCGACAGCGGTGCGCAAACGCTCCAGCGGGCGTAATGCGGCGCTTACGGCAAACCACACAACCAGCAACGCCCCTAGCCCCAACATCCCCAAACGCAGCAGAGTGTCGGCCATCAGGCTGCGGGCCATAGCCACCCGCGCCTCATCGGTCTCGGCCACACGGATTTCCGCCATGCCATTCATGCTGGGTTCGCTCACCGCCTTGAGCAAACTCACGACCCGCACGTTCTGCCCCAAATACATGCCGTTATAGAAACTCGCCAAAGCCGGGTAATCATCGGTACGTAGCGTGCCCGGTGGCGGTGCCGGCAAGTTTTCATAGCCAGAAATCAACTGCTGGTGGATATCGTTGACCTGATAGTAAATTCGCCCGGCGCTGTCGTAGGCAAACGTATCCAGCGCAACGTAGGGTACGTCGGCGCTCAGACTGCCATCACGCTGCGACAGGCCCGCCGCGATGGTACGCGCCGACGCCAGCAGGGTTCGGTCGTACGCGGTATCGGCAGCTTCACGGCCATTGAGATAAGCACTCAAACCGCTGGCCAGCATCAGTACAACCAGCAACAGCGTCAGGTGCCAGAGCAAACTCCAGCGCAGGCTGTCGAGCTTAAACATCGCGGCTTTCCAGCAAGTACCCCAAGCCCCTGAAGGTCACAATTGCCACGGCCTGGCCATCGAGCTTTTTGCGCAAGCGGTGAATATAAATTTCGATCGCGTCAGAACTCGCTTCCTCGTCCAGACCAAACACCTGGGCCGCCAACTGTTCCTTGCTCATGACCCTTCCGGGCCTGGCTATCAGCGCTTCGAGCACCGCCTGCTCACGCGAAGTCAAGGTCAGTAACTCTTCGCCCAAGGTAAAGCGCCGGGTTTCAAGGTCGTAGATCAGAGATCCACATTGCTGCTGGCGTTCGCCACCCAATACGCTACGGCGCAGCAGCGCTTTGACCCGAGCCTCAAGCTCTGTCAGCTCGAACGGCTTGGCCAAGTAATCATCGGCACCAAGGTTAAGCCCGTGAACCCTATCCTTGACGTCACTGCGCGCAGTCAACATCAACACCGGCAAGGTTTTGCCACGGGCACGCAAGCGCGCCAGCACCTCAAAACCATTCATGCGCGGCAAGCCCACGTCCAGAATCGCCACCGCATATTCTTCACTGCTCAGGGCCAGGTCAGCGGCCACTCCGTCGTGCAGTACATCTACGGTCAAGCCTATGCCCTTCAAGGCTTGGGCGACACTCTCGGCCAGTTGCAACTGATCTTCGACCAAAAGCACACGCATTGGGTTTACCTCATTATTTTTGTTCAGGACGCAGCCTTCAGTGCGCGGAGTGTACAGACGGCCGGAGCCCTGTGAAGCCCAAAAGCCGTGAATGCCTTATGTAAGGTTAGCGAAAGGTTAGCCGGTTAGCATCGCGAGACTTACAGCAATCCCTATTACCGCCATGGCCTGCATGGCGGCCCGAAAAACGCCTCGAAGCGTTTTCGCCAATAAGAACAATAATGGAGCACCTGCATGCTGACTCATCAGCCCAAGCCCCGTCACTTCTGTGTTTGTTCCGTACTCGCGCCCTGTCTCACCATGCCTGCGAGTGGCCTTCTATCGCCCGTACTTTGTACCTGATACAGGCGAGGCACAGCCCTGCGCCAACGAATTTGAGCAACAAATAACTACCCTATAAAAACAAAAGCTCCTGAGGAGACAATATGAAACTTCCCCTGCGTTCCCTGGCTCTCGCTGCCAGCTGCATGCTGCTTACCAGCCAACTCATGGCTGAGCCAAAACGCCCCGAGTGCATCGCCCCGGCCTCGCCGGGCGGTGGTTTTGACCTGACCTGCAAACTGGCGCAAAGCGCACTGGTGAACGAGAAGCTGCTCAGTAAACCCATGCGCGTAACCTACATGCCCGGTGGCGTAGGTGCCGTTGCCTATAACGCGGTGGTGGCCCAGCGCCCGGCCGACGGGGGCACTTTGGTAGCCTGGTCCAGTGGCTCATTGCTTAACCTGGCACAAGGCAAATTCGGCCGTTTCGATGAAAACGCCGTGCGGTGGCTGGCTGCCGTTGGCACCAGCTACGGCGCCATTGCGGTGAAGAGCGACTCGCCCTACAAGAACCTCGATGATCTGGTTCAGGCCCTGAAAAAAGACCCCAGTAAAGTGGTGATCGGCTCAGGCGGTACGGTTGGCAGCCAGGACTGGATGCAAACTGCACTGATCGCCAAGGCCGCCGGGATCAACCCGCGTGACTTGCGTTATGTAGCCCTGGAAGGCGGCGGCGAAATCGCAACGGCGCTGCTGGGTGGGCATATTCAAGTAGGTAGTACGGATATTTCCGACTCCATGCCGCATATCCAGAGCGGCGATATGCGCCTGCTCGCGGTGTTCGCCAACGAACGCCTGGATGAGCCGGAGATGAAGAACATTCCGACCGCCAAAGAACAGGGTTACGACATCGTATGGCCGGTTGTGCGCGGTTTCTATCTTGGGCCAAAAGTCAGCGATGCAGACTACGCATGGTGGAAAGACGCCTTTGACAAACTGCTGGCCTCCGAAGAGTTCGCCGCATTGCGTGATCAGCGCCAGCTATTCCCCTTCGCCATGACCGGTCCGGAGCTGGACACCTATGTGAAAAAGCAGGTGGCTGACTACAAAACCCTGGCCCAGGAATTTGGCCTGATCCAGTAACCACTGCCGACCGCTGGCTGCGCCCTTGAATATAGGGCTCAGCCCAGGAGTGAACCATGCTCGTACAACGCGTTTTTGCCGTTGCAATGCTGCTTGTCTGCCTCGGTTTGGCGGTGATGGCCTGGCCTTATCAGGCGGCTTTTTCCTATGAACCCGTCGGCCCTCGCGCCTTCCCTTTGCTCATGCTGGCTTTGATGGGGCTGGGGCTGATCTACATGGTCTTTCGTCCATCGCCCGTAGTGCATAGCGAAGATGACCCCAAACTGGATCGCGAAACCCTGACCAAGATTGGTCTGTGTGTCGTACTGCTGCTGATTTTCGCCGGTACATTCGAGACCCTCGGTTTCATTCTCAGCAGCACCCTGATCGGCATCCCGATGGCGCGCCTGTATGGCGGGCGCTGGCTGCCCAGCATCGTGATCATCAGCTTGATGAGCGTCGGCCTTTATTTACTGTTCGATAAAGCCATGGACGTTCCGCTGCCTCTTGGCCTGCTCGACGTTCTGGAGAACTGATATGGATACTTTTGGCTATTTGGGCCAGGGCTTCGGCGTCGCGCTCAGCCCTTACAACCTGGTCACCGCGTTGTGCGGCACCTTGATCGGCACCGTGGTTGGATTACTGCCAGGGCTTGGCCCAATCAACGGGGTCGCTCTGCTGATCCCTATCGCCTTCGCCCTCGGGTTACCGCCGGAGTCGGCACTTATCCTGCTGGCAGCGGTGTATTTGGGCTGTGAATACGGCGGGCGTATCAGCTCGATCCTGCTGAACATCCCGGGGGAAGCTTCGACCGTGATGACCACCCTCGACGGCTACCCAATGGCCCGCAAGGGACTGGCTGGCGTGGCGTTGTCGTTGTCGGCCTGGAGCTCATTTATCGGTGCCTTTATTGCCACCTGCGGCATGGTGTTGTTCGCACCGCTGTTGGCCAAGTGGGCGATTGCTTTCGGTCCGGCGGAGTATTTTGTGCTGATGGTGTTCGCCATTGTCTGCCTGGGCGGCATGGCGGGAGATTGGCCACTCAAGACCTTTATCGCAGCCCTGATTGGCCTGTTTCTGGCGTGCGTGGGGATTGATGCCAACAGCGGCGTTTACCGTTTCACCGGGGACAACATCCACCTGACTGACGGCATTCAATTTGTCGTTCTGGTACTGGGATTGTTCTCCATCAGCGAAATTTTATTGCTGCTGGAAAAAACCCACCGCGGCCAGGAAGTCGTAAAAGCCACTGGCCGCATGATGTTCAATTTCAAGGAAGCGTCGGCGGTGTTCGTGGTGAATATCCGCTGTGGTCTGCTCGGCTTCGTCATGGGCGTACTGCCAGGGGCAGGCGCCACCCTGGCCAGTGCCGTGGCCTACATGACTGAAAAACGCCTGGCGGGTGCTACCGGCAAATTTGGCGAGGGTGACATGCGCGGTCTGGCGGCTCCCGAAACGGCCATTGGCGCTTCGGCATGCGGCGCGCTGGTGCCGATGCTGACGCTGGGTGTACCGGGTTCAGGCACTACGGCGGTGATGATCGGCGCCTTGTCGCTGTACAACATCACGCCCGGCCCGCTGTTGTTCCAACAGCAACCGGATATCGTCTGGGGCCTGATCGCCTCGTTGTTTATCGCCAACATCATGCTGGTGATCCTCAACATTCCGATGATCCGTATCTTCACCCGGATACTTTCGGTGCCTAACTGGGCGTTGGTGCCGGTGATCGCAATTATTACCGCCATTGGCGTCTATGCCGTTCACGCCACTACGTTCGATCTGTTCCTGATGATCGGTATCGGCATTTTCGGCTATATCCTGCGCAAACTCGACTTCCCGCTGTCTCCGGTGCTACTGGGGTTCATTCTGGGCGGGCTTATGGAGCAAAACCTGCGCCGCGCCCTGTCGATTTCCAATGGTGCACTGGAAATCCTGTGGGCAAGCCCGATCACGTTGGGCGTTTGGGTACTGACTGCGCTCATGTTGCTGATGCCTGTACTGCGTATCTGGCGTAAGCGTAGTGCTCAACGTCGCGCCTTGGCCGATGCGTGATTCAGGACTCAAACACTGGTGGGGAACGCCGCTGGTCGGTCTGGCCGGCGGTTATCTCGCCAGCCTTATCGGCTGGCCACTGCCGTGGATGGTCGGCTCCTTGCTCGCGATCATCCTGGTACGTTGCCTGACACCCTGGCAACTGGCCGAAATTCCTGGCGGGCGAAAATGCGGACAATGGATTGTCGGCATCGGCATCGGCCTGCATTTCACGCCCGTGGTGATGGAGCAAGTGCTGGCGCATTTTTGGCTGATCCTGGCTGGCGCCCTGCTCACCAGTGTTTCGAGTGTGATCGGCGTATGGCTTATGCGTCGCAGCGGCGAGGATCGCGCGACGGCGTTCTTCTCCAGCATGCCCGGCGGCTCGGGAGAGATGGTTAACCTCGGCGCACGCAATGGTGCCGTGTTAAGCCGCGTTGCAGCAGGCCAGAGCCTTCGGGTGCTGACTGTTGTACTGTGCGTCCCGGCAGCCTTCAAGTATCTACTGGGCGAAGGTGCACCTGCCTTACACCCCGCCCCCATCAACGTTTACTGGTTACTGTTGTTGTTTCCAGCAGGTGCTTTGCTGGCCTGGATCTGGCAACGCTTGCGTCAACCCAACCCGTGGTTGTTCGGACCACTGCTAGTCAGCGCCAGCGCCAGCATCCTGTGGGATTTGCATATCGGTCTGCCTGACGGCAGCAGCCAGATGGGCCAATGGTTAATTGGCAGCGGGCTGGGCTGCCACTTCAATCGAGCGTTCTTCCGTCGGGCACCTTCGTTCATTGGCCGAACACTGCTGGGCACAGCGCTGACGATGCTGATCGCCAGTCTGTGCGCACTGGGCTTGAGTGCTCTTACCCAACTCGATCTGCGCTCCATGACCCTGGGCATGATGCCGGGCGGGATTGCTGAAATGAGCCTTACAGCAGAAACACTGCAACTTTCAGTTCCACTGGTCACCGCCTTGCAAGTCATGCGCCTGATCTTCGTGCTGTTTTTGGCAGAGCCTTTGTTTCGGTACTGGACGCGGGATCACTCCCGCTGAAATACCACCGATCAATGTAGGAATTCTCGTAAGATGTTAAAGGTGTTCCTACAACCTTACTGAGTTGTTGGTGTGTAGCAAGTGCGCTTATTTTTAATGCTCAAACAATGAACCTGCGCTTACACCAACCACTACAGCAAGGACACCACATGCATAGTTCTGCTCATTCAGAAAAGTCACTTTGCCGACTGACCCCGCCGACACCCCAGCCGTTCATACCGAGCCTCACTCAGAAAGAACAAGAAATACTTGAGTGGTGTGCCAAGGGAAAAACCAGCGCTGAAATTGCAATCATTCTGAGCCGGTCAGAAACTACGATCAACTTCCACATGGCTAACTTACGCCTAAAGTTCGATGTTACGTCACGTCACGCCGCTGTACTTAAAGCCATTAAGCTCGGCATCACCCTTCTACCCTGAGCGGAATTGCCTGGACGCTCTTCAAGGGGCAAACCATGACCACACGCCCCTTTACCTCACCTCATCAAGCATCATCAACTCAAAAATCGAGGCAACTACCCACTTGAATCTTTACATCAAACAAATACATTGATCCCAGAGTACACACCATGACAATTGAAATAGTTAATCTAGCTCAATACTGGTATTTCGAAACAAAACTGTCCATCGTCGTCGCAATGATCGATCGTGACACTCTATTTGGGGCAAGCCTGGGTGCATGTATCGTGACGAGCAGGCGCGGCAACCTGAAAGGCTGGAGATTTCCAGGGTCATTTTTCCTGAGTGCCGGCGTTGGGTATTTATTTGCCCCCGTGGTACTGCCACACCTGCCAGGCTTGTCTTCGGGTGTCACCGCATTTATTTGCGCACTTATCGTCATCCCCATCAGTATAAAATTAACGGCTTGGGTAAATACAGCAGACATAGTTGAAATAATCCGGCGTTTACGCCCACCTAAGTAAATCAAGAGCCCCATCAAACAATTGAAACTGCCAGCCTGCTTTTGAGCTCACTGCCACAGTCCTGACACCGGCGAAGGCGCGGCACTAGGCTTAATCAAATTCACTTTCAACAGCCCAAGTATTTCAATTGGTTTCAGGCCACACACATCTACTCACTCCAATTTGACTTTGTTGAGCTTTTCGGCAGAATTTACGCTTACCGAGTACTTCCAGTATTTCTGCCATGTAACCTTACCCATAAAAATAAAGGCAAAAAGCGCGATCACATGAACTTAATAAACAAACACTAACAACAACCACAGCTCCTACAAGCAAGGTAAAAATAACCTACACACCATTTATAAAACATTTCAAACCCACCCATAACGATCCTGGCCCACGATCAACGGATTGGTCTTTTTTTGAAATTAGCGTGCATGTTCAATCAGGCACCTTACGATAGTTCAACTGGAGTCAATCATGAGCGCCTACAAAATGGTTTGCCCGCACTGCCTAAGTAAAATGCGTATTCGCACCAGCGAGGGTCGCCACATATTCTTGCGTGTCGCTTACTTGCAGTGCACAACTGAAGCCTGCGGCTGGTCAGTCAGAGCCGAGTTTGAAATGACCCATGAGTTATCTCCCAGCGGCATGCCTAATCCCAACGTCCACCTTCCCGGCGTGAATCGTGAACTGCGCCAAGCAGCTCTACTTTATGAAAACCTGCCTTGCAAGTAGTTAGGAGCAACATCATGAACATCACCTACCTGGACATCAGTATCGGCAGCGAGACGTTCGCTAGCATGAGCATCCGGTTCGACGCAGTGACTTGGGTAGCACGCGTCGGCGCGATTGCAGAAAAAATGACAGGCACAACCGACAATTGTCGATTGTGCACTGCCTGATTCAAATCGAGTTTTAACACTGAGAACCTACACACCAGGCTGCCTTACCTGGTGTGCAAAACGATGATCAACTATCGCGGCCAACCACCCCGCTACTGCCTGAGCTGTTTATGCCGGTGGCAGTTTCCAGTCGATCGGGGACAAGCCATTTTGCTCAAGGAACTTGTTGGTTCGACTGAAGTGGCCGTTACCGATAAACCCTCGATAGGCCGATAGCGGCGATGGGTGCACCGACGTCAGCACCAGATGCTTGGTCGCATCAATCAGTTTTTGCTTGCTCTGCGCATGGGCGCCCCACAGCAAGAAAACAAGTTTAGGCTGCTGCTCACTCACTACCTGAATAATTCGGTCAGTAAAGTGCTCCCAGCCCTTTTTTGCATGGGACGCGGCATTGGCACGCTCCACCGTCATCGTTGTATTGAGCAGCAGAACACCCTGCTCAGCCCAATGCTGCAAGCAGCCGTGGGGGGCGATGTCGATATTCAAATCGCGCTTGAGCTCTTTATAAATATTGACCAGCGAGGGCGGGGTCGGGACACCGGGCTGCACTGAAAAACACAACCCATGTGCCTGGCCTGGGCCGTGATAAGGGTCCTGGCCAAGGATAACCACCTTGATCCTGTCCAGCGGCGTCAGGTTCAAAGCGTTGAAAATAAGCGGGCCCGGTGGGTAAATTTCCTTACCGGCCGCATGCTCCTGACGCAAGAATTCACGCAGTTCGGCCATGTAAGGTTTATCGAACTCTTCACGCAAGGCCTGCTTCCATACAGGTTCAAGTTTTATACGGTCATCCGACGTCATGGCTACATCCTGAGAAACAATGGGGCGGACACTAGAAAAGCCCGCCGCCATTGTCAACATCACCGGTGGTTCCACCCCCGCCCACCATTATGACCAGCGCCATAACCCGGCCCATGACCGTAACGATAGCCTGGCCCCTGAGGGTAATACGCGGGCCCGTGGTAATAGCGTGGAGACGGGGCATAGTAGCCTCGCGGATACACGTAATACGGACGATAGCCGCCATAGTAATAAGGGGCCGGAGCCGTATAGACCTCTGTACGATAACCTTCGTAACCCGAGTAATAAGGCACGCAAGCAGATACAGCCAAGCCAAGAACAACGATAGAGAGCAGGCGACGATACATGGCGGCCTCCTGGACCGCGAAAGAGCACATCCAGCGACGCTGGAAGGCGACAAACAGCAACGCTGTCTGACACCTGTTAAGACCGCAAAAATGATTTTCAGTGCCGTGAATAAAAAACGTCAGACCGGCGGATCAAGCAGAGAGGCAACACACTGCCCTCCGCCCTCCCCTCTGTCACCCGGCTGTTGTATCAAAACTGATGGATTACCGAGTTACTCCAGTATGGAAAAAGCACAGGCGCCTGGATCTGAAACAGTGCATTCATAGAGTTTCAGACCCAGCCCACTTTCCATAAACGTCCAGTTGCCTACATTGAGCAGACGCATTGAGTGCTCTTCAGCGCGGCTTTGTCGATAGTGCAAATTCACACGGGAACGATCCTGCGCTTTATATTCGCAATAGCCAATTTTCCCTACAGAGCCTTGCTGATTACTTTCCGGATAAAACACCCCGGCCTCAAATGATTCCAACCGCGAAGCCGACTGCGCGCCAGACACAGCGATCCATTCGCTCCCGGCCTTGGCGGCCGGCGCGGTGTAGATACCCGCCCGCAGGGTTACACTTTCAACACTCGGACAACTTTCGGCTGTATTAGCCCATGAACTTGCCGAATAAAATAACACCCACAAAAATATACAAATAACTTTCATAACCAGCCACCTCTAAATATTTATTTAAAAACTTGATAGTTCTCGACACTCACCCCTTGCCGAAGCACCCAATACTAATCAACCCTCACAACTTGACAATGCAATTCTTAGTAGGCGAATTCCGATAATTGTGCACGAACTTTTAAATACCCACTTACTGAAAAATTAATGAATTTTCATACGCCCCGCGCATAAAAATACGTACGCCCTCGACAGCGTTTACTATGGAGCGATTAAGCGCCTGCCCCACAACGGACACCCAGACATGACCACTCCCGAGATTTGCCCTGCATGCGGGGCCCGCAACGACTGTTCCATGGCAAACCCTGCAACCGTCGACCAACCCTGCTGGTGCTACAGCGTCAGTATCGACCCCGAAATCATCCGCGCCTTGCCACTTGAACAGCGCGACCTGACATGCCTTTGCCCTCGCTGTGCGAACGTTCAAAGCCAATTGCAGCCAGCGCAATCGGAGCACCTAAAGTAATATGCAGGTCTGTTTTTCTTGTGATTAATCGCTATGCGTGTAGACCGTTTCCTGAGCAACTTGCCCCAGTTCAACCGCCAACAAGTACGCTTGCTCCTGATCGAGAAACGGATCCAGGTGGATGGGCAGGTGATTAGCGATCCGCGCCACGAAATCCGGGCATTCAGCAGGATTGAGTTCGACGGGCAAATCCTTCAGGCAGGTAAACCAGCGCGGTATTTCATGCTGCATAAACCACCTGGCTGTGTAAGCGCCACCCAGGACCCGGAGCACCCGACGGTACTTGATTTGCTCAATGAGCCCGACCAGCACGAACTGCACATTGCAGGCCGGCTGGACTTCAATACCAGCGGGCTGATGCTGATCACCAACGATGGTCAGTGGTCGCGCCATGTGACCCAACCTCAAACCAAAATGCCCAAGGTGTATTACGTCGAGACGGAACAGGAAATCGGCCCCGAGTACATCAGCAAATTCATTGAAGGCGTTTATTTCGCCTTTGAAGACCTGACAACACAGCCCGCCGAACTGGAGTTGCTCGGCCCTTGCAGTGCGCGCCTGAGTATCGTTGAAGGTCGTTACCATCAGGTCAAACGCATGTTTGGCTACTTCAACAACAAGGTTGTACTGCTGCACCGCGAAAGCATCGGCCCGCTGGTACTCGACAGCCAACTGGCCCCCGGCGAATATCGGGCGCTGAGCGATCAGGAAATACAACTATTCCAAGGGCCGCCCGCACACTAGCCGTCAACGGACTAGCCCCTTACCCTTGCCTGTAACAATCGCGGTGCACCATCAGTCAGACCGACGCTCGATTCACTGGAGTCTGACGCCATGATGAAGCCCGAAATTGCAGTGCTCGATATTCAAGGCCAATACCGAATTCACACCGAGTTCTATCGGTGCGATAACGCAGAGAACACCATCATCCTGGTCAATGGTTCGATGGCGACGACTGCGTCATTTTCCCAGACCTTGAAAAACCTGCACCCGCATTTGAATGTTGTTCTTTACGACCAGCCTTACGCCGGAAAGTCCAAACCTCATAACCCTCATCAGAAAATGCTGACAAGAGAACTGGAAGCGCAGGTGCTTCTGGAGTTGATAGAGCACTTTGATGCAAATTATCTGCTGTCGTTTTCCTGGGGGGGCACAGCGGCGCTGACCGCACTGGCATCTGCGCCACGGCGTATCGAAAAAGCCGTGATCAGTTCTTTTTCGCCGTTGATCAACGAAGCCATGCGCGACTATCTGGAGCGTGGTCGTCACTGCCTGGCGGCCTGCAACCGGACCCAGGTCGGCAATCTGGTGAATGACACGCTGGGCAAGCACTTGCCCCCGCTCTTCAAACGCTTCAACTTTCGACATGTCAGCAGCCTGGCCGAGCATGAATATGCGCAGATGCACTTTCATATCAACCACGTTCTGAACAGCGACCAGCAGTGCTTCCTCAGTGCAGCCAAGGGGATCGAGATCCCGGTGTTATTTATCAATGGCGCATGGGATGAATACACCGTGGCCAGCGACGCTCACCACTTTGCGCAACCGATTGCCAACAGCCAGTTTGTCAGCCTGGAAAACACCGGGCATTTTCTGGACATGGAACACAAGTCCGCCAGCCATATCAGTAAAAACGCCCTGCTCGACTTTCTAAAACCGACGCAGCTTCAACCACAGTCACTCTCCCTGTGAGCGCGTGCGAGACAAACAACAGGTCGAAAAAACGCTGCGAAGTGCATATTTTCAGAATAAAACTTCTCATCAAGGCCGACTTCTGGTACAAAGTCAGCCGCTCTGAGCGGGTGTCGTATAATGGTATTACTCCAGCTTCCCAAGCTGATCACGCGGGTTCGATTCCCGCCACCCGCTCCACTTTTGCTTCCATGGAAACTCCCAAATTCCATAAGCAGCTCAAAGTAAGAATCCCTTCTTCAAGTCATAATCCCCCACACTGCACTACGCCTCAAACGCTGACTTTTCTCACCGGTGCTGAAGTGCGCTGACGTGTTTCCCACTGTGCAGCCAACCCCACAACCACATCGGATTCAGGAAGCATCTTGCACCCACGAACCAGATCTGCGGCCCGCTCGGCCAACATGATGGTAGGAGCGTTGAGGTTGCCGTTCGGCTCTGTCGGGAATACAGACGAGTCGATCACACGTAAACCCTCGACCCCGCGCACTCGCAGTTGTGAATCCACCACTGCCATATCGTCCTCCCCCATGCGGCACGAACCACAAGGGTGGTAGGTGCTTTCCAGATTTTCGCGTACGAAGGCATCGATCTCGGCATCGCTGTTCACGTTCGGTCCTGGTGCAATCTCGGTGTCACGGAAACGGTCCATAGCGGGTTGGCCAATGATTTCCCTGGTCAGGCGCACGCAACGTCGAAAACCTTCGCGGTCCTCTTCGCGTTGCAAGTAGTTGAACAGAATCTCAGGATGCTCATAGGGATCCGCCGAACGAAGCCGTACATGGCCACGACTCTTGGGTTTGTTCGGCCCGGTGAGCACCATAAAGCCGTGGCCCTTGATCGGTTTTTTGCCGTCATAGCGCATGGCAGCGGGCAAGAAGTGAAACTGAATATCCGGCCAGCGCAGACCCTGTTCGGAACGGATAAAACCGCCAGCTTCAAAGTGGTTGGTTGCTCCGAGCCCGTCCTTGCACAACAACCAGCGCAGGCCAATCGTCAGTTTGCTCAGGGGGTCCATTTTGCTGTTGAGGGTGACCGGTTCCTTGCAGCCGTACTGGATGTAGATTTCCGAGTGATCCTGAAGGTTCTCGCCCACTCCAGGCAGATCGTGCAGCACCTCTACCCCGGCCTTTTCGAGCACTACCGAGGGGCCGATTCCGGAGCGTTGCAACAGATGCGGCGAGCCAATCGGCCCCGCGCAAATCAGCACTTCGCGCTTGCAGTAAACCGTGTGGGTCTGGCCGTCACGGTCGTAGCTGACGCCCACTGCGCGCTGGCCGTCGAGAATGATCTGACGGGTCATCGCCAGGGTGATCACAGTCAAATTGGGACGCTGCATGGCAGGTCGTAAATAGGCATTGGCCGTAGAGCAACGAACGCCGTCTTTGACCGTCATATGCATGGCGCCAAAGCCTTCCTGCATGTAGCCATTGCAGTCATCGGTCTTGATGTATCCCGCTTCGGCACCGGCATCGACCCAAGCCCCGTACAGCGGGTTTTTCATCTTGTTGCCGCTGGTGGTATGCAGCGGGCCGCTGCCTCCGCGATACTCGTCACCGCCCGCTTCACAACTCTCGGCACGCTTGAAGTACGGTAGGCAATTGCGATAGCCCCAGCCCTCTGCGCCCAAGGATTCCCACTCGTCAAAGTCAAAAGCATGGCCACGGATATAGACCAGCCCGTTGATAGACGACGAGCCACCCAGCACCTTGCCCCGCGGACAATGAATGCGACGGCCATCGAGGTAAGGCTCGGGCTCGGACTCATAGCGCCAGTTGTATTTGGTGGTGTTCATAGGGATCGAAAACGCACTCGGCATCTGGATCACCACACTGCGATCGCTACCGCCGTATTCGAGCACCAGAACCTGAGTATCGAGGTCTTCGGTCAGCCGATTGGCCAACACGCATCCGGCAGAGCCTGCGCCAATGATGATGTAATCAAAATCTTTGATCGACATGTCTATCTCCCAAAATTCGTAATGCCGGACAGCGGCGCAAGCGGCATCGCTGCCTTGTCCCCGGTGGTGAAATGCGGATGCGTCAGTTCGATCCCCTGAATGACGGCTTCTTCGTTTTTGAGATCAATCGAGCGGCTTAACCAGTAGTACACAAGCCCCGACACGATGAGCCCGACCAGCCAGGCGATATCTATATTGCCCAGAGCCTTGGCCAGCGGGCCGACATAGACCTCCTTCTGCGCCACCCCATCAAAGATGTAGAAGAACGGGATCATCGCGACAAAACCAATGGCATATGAAGCGAGGCCACGTATGCCCCAACTGCCATAGAGGCTGTCGTGCGGCGTGAAAAAGTGCGGGATGGCATAGCGCCCCTTGCGCACAAAGAAGTAGTCGGTGAGGTTCACGGCTGTCCATGGCACCAGGAAATACAGCATCACCACCAGATAGATCCCCAGCACCGACAAACCTTTGTCCGACCCCTGAAGGCTCAGCGACACACCCAGTTGCAGCAGGATCACAAAAGCGATTGCGAGGATACGTGCCCTGCGCGTCGGCTCGATGTGTTTGATCGAGTCCACGCACGTCAAGGTGGTCAGCTTGGCGCTGTAAATGTTCATGGCGATAACCGGCAAAAACACCAGAATGGTCACACCGACCACAACAATGCCCATCAAGGGGGAGACGGTGTTGCCCACTTGCGACAGCGCAACCAGAACGTTACTCGCATGCAGGTGATCGGCCAGCCAGGCACCCACGGCAATCATCCAGGCACCGGACAGAGAAGCGCCTAGAAACACCACCGCGATCAGTTTCCCGCTATGGGTGTTCTTGGGCAGGTAGCGTGAGTAGTCGGATACGTATGGCGCATAGGCAATGTTGTAACTGGCGGCTGCGGCAAACTGGGTGATAAAGCCGGTCCAGTTAAAACCCAAAGGTGCCGGGGTTGCCTCACCCGCAGCGAGCAGCGGCATCGGTGCATCGGGCACCCAATTCATCATTACTGCCAGCGTCACCAGACCGTAGAGCGGGATCGACAGAAACAGCGCCCACTTGAAACTGCGGTGCATCCAGTCATGGCCCAGAATCGCCAGCACCGTCGCTGGCACCGTCACGGCCAGCGCCACAATCAACGGGTTGAAACCGAAGAGTTCCTTGAGGCCCTGCATCATCAACACCATGTTGACAATGTTGAAACCGGCGAACACAAACAGCGTGGCCAACAGTGCCAAAATCACCCCGCGATAACCGAACTGGGCCCGCGACTGGATCATCTGCGGCAAACCCAAGTGCGGCCCTTGGGAGCCGTGAAATGCCATGAACAAAGTGCCAAACATGATGCCCAGCGTGCCGGCCAGGATGGTCCATAAGGCACTCAGCCCAACACTGGGGCCAACGAAACCTATGGTCATGGTGAAGAATGTGAAGTTACCAAGAAACCAGAACGGCCCCTGGCTGGACAGTTTGTCGGTGCGCTCGCTTTCGGGAATAAAGTCGATCGAGTGCCCTTCGACAGCCGATTTGGGAAGAGTGTCCATGATGTACTCGCAAAGGTAGTGAAGATCATGACCAGATAACCGACCTGCTCCGGCACGCACTGGAGTGCGTCTTTTCAGAGTCGCGTCAGGCGCCCGACGAACCAGAGTCACAAGACACTCAGGGCAGCGTTATCCACACCGCTTTGGTTTCCAGCAGGTAATCGAGCTGTTCAGCGCCCAGATCCTTGCCAAAACCCGATTGCTTGTAACCTCCGAACGGCATCGAAGGGTCTATGGTGCCGTGGGCATTGACGTACACCGAACCGGCCCGGAGCCGCGGAATCAGGCTGTGTACGCGACCCAGGTCATTGGAGTACAGCGCTGCGGCCAGGCCGAACGGAGAGTCGTTGGCCAGCGCCAGAGCTTCTTCTTCATCATCGAACGGCGCGGTAACCAGCACCGGGCCGAATATCTCCTCCTGAACGATCTGCATATCGTTGCGTCAATGAGCAAAGATCGTCGGCTCGACGAAGTAGCCAGGACCTTGGACTGGCTGTCCGCCATAGACCAGCTCGGCACCTTCGCGCTTGCCGATTTCGATGTAGTCCAACACCCGTTGTTTCTGCAATGCAGAAACCAGCGGGCTGATAAAGCAGTCGGGGTCCAGCCCCGGCGCCATCTTCAGGGTCCGAGTGTAGGCAATCAATTCACTCAGGAAGCTGTCGTAAATACTGCGATGTACGTAGGCCCGAGTACCCGCATCGCATACCTGGCCCGAGTTGAAAAACACCCCGTTGGCAATCGCCTGAGCCGCCGCTGGCACATCGGCATCGGCCAGCACGATAACCGGGGACTTGCCGCCCAGTTCCAGGGTAAGTCGCTTCATGTCATCCAGTGCCGCCTGCCCGACAGTGCGACCAACGGGGGTCGAGCCGGTAAAGGTCAGCTTATCGATACCCGGATGGGTCGCCATCGCTGCACCAACGACATTACCGCGCCCGGTCACAATGTTAACCACACCGTCAGGGATGCCCGCTTGCTGCACCAGTTCTGCAAAGCGCAAGGCCGACAGTGACGTCAGCTCGGCCGGTTTGACCACCACTGTGCAGCCGGTGGCCAACGCGGCACCGAGTTTCCAAGCCATGGTTTGCAAAGGGAAGTTCCACGGCACGATGGCGCCCACAACACCGATCGGCTCCTTGCGGGTATAGGCCAGATAGTTACCGGGCAGCGACGGTTCTACAGTTCGTCCATGAATCTTGGTCGCCCACCCGGCGAAATAGCGCAACGTGTCCACCGTACCCTGCAAGTCGACAGCACGGGCACCGGACACCGATTTACCCATATCGATGGACTCGATTTCAGCCAGCTCGTCAGCATTTTCTTCAATCAGATCGGCCAGCCGATGCATCAGCCGCTCGCGCTCCAGCGGCTTGAGCTGACGCCAGGCGCCACCGTCAAACTGCGCCCGAGCAGCCTGCACGGCGCGGTCCAGATCCGCGGTGGTGCCCATGGGAATGCGAGTCAAAACGCACTCAGTCGATGGCTCAATCACGTCAGACGTTTGCCCGTCGCTTGCCTCGACCCACTCTCCAGCAATAAACATTTTCTGGTGTTTGGTGAGAAATCTGTGCGTCGCTTCGCTCACACCGAATGTTTGCAAATACTGCTTGACGGTCATGTCCATTTTTATTCTCTCGGGCCGGGGTGAAGGTCACGCCAAGCCTCTTGGGTTCAAGACTCGATCCGGGGCTGCACACTGATCCCCGACGTGTTGCGCATATCAGAGTTCGCGTGCCTTGGCCCGCTCGTGGTAGATGAAACCGATGCTGTTGAGCAGCAATTGCGCGGCCAGAATCGAGGTCACACCGGCCTGGTCATACACCGGCGCAACCTCCACCAGATCCATGCCGATAATGTTGCCTTTGCTGCGTTTGGCCAGGGCCTGGATAATTTCCAGTACCTCGTAGTACAAGAAACCACCGTGGCTCGGGGTTCCCGTGCCAGGAGCAATGGAAGGGTCAAAACCATCGATATCGATGGTGATGTAGTATTTGACCCCTTGCGGGATCAGTTCCAGTACGCCCTCGGTGCCGAGGCGGCGCACATCGCGAACAGAAAGTACTTTGGAGCCGGAAGCGTAGGCGGCCTCATAGTCATCGCGGTTGGACGACGACACGTTACGGATGCCCATTTGGGTCATGCCGACAATGTGGTTCATTTCCGAAGCACGGCGCAGCGGGTTGCCATGGCCATATCGAACGCCATGCCGCTCGTCGACAAAATCCAGATGCGCATCAAAATGCACGATATGAATCGGTCCCTTGCCCTCGAACGCCTTGATCACCGGGGCATGTACGGAATGATCCCCCCCCAGAACCACCGGCATGGCACCGGCTTCGAGAATCTTGCGTACCGCGAATTCGATATTGTCGTTACTGGCATTCATGTCGGTGTGGATAATATCTGCATCCCCCACATCCACCATGCGCACATCCTGAGCGGTCAGGTACATAACGTCATCTTCGTGATCGTATGCACCCGCATGACCGAAGGAAAACAGCGTCGATGCCTCACGAATCCCGCGTGGACCAAAACGTGCCCCGGAGCGCCATTGCGTTCCCATGTCATTGGGCGCTCCGAGGATCGCCACGTCGGCATCAAGGGCATCCCAATCGGTGCAAACCGGGGCCTTGCCAAACGTACAGTGACCCACGAACGGAAGGTTCAAACGCCCGGATTCATACCCATTCTTAGACATAGTGATGTATCTCCAGTTCTTGTTATTGGCGAGGACAGTGCTGGTAAGCGTCCCCTGCTGGAGTGACTATGAGCGCAGGTTTTGATGGAAAAAATGCTAATCATCCGATACTCATATCGGGCTATCCGATGCATCAAGAGAAGGGAGTACCGGAGTGAATCAACTACACACCGTAGATCTGAAACTGCTCAGGGTCTTTGTCGAGATCGTAAAATGCGGAGGGTTTTCTGCGGCACAAGCGGCCTTGAATATCGGCCAGTCGACCATCAGCGAACAAATGACCCACCTCGAAACCCGGCTCGGGGTAAAACTGTGCCAGCGCGGCCGTAGTGGCTTTCGCCTGACCGAACAAGGCGTGGCCATTTACGAATCCACCCAGCGCCTGCTGATGGCCGTGGACTCCTTTTGCCTGGATGCCGGTGTGCTCAAACAGAACATCACCGGCAAGCTGAATCTGGGCATCATCGACTCCACCATCAGCGACCCCGGCTCGCCCCTGCCCAGAACCACGCAGCGCTTTGTTTCCCGCGGCCACGATGTACACCTCAACGTTTATGTCGGTACCCCGGCAGAGCTGGAAGAGCGAGTACTCGACAACCGTTTGCACCTGGCCATAGGGCACTTCCCCAACCCCGTGTCAGGGCTTGAATATTCACCGCTGTACCATGAAGCTCTCGGGTTGTACTGCGGGCGCCGCCACCCATTGTTCGCAAGCACTGCAGAAAGTGACGAGTTACTGGAGGAAATCGGCGAAAGCCGTATCGTGGCCCGGGGCTTTATGCAGCAATACGATCTGGATAGTCTGGGAGTGAGCAAGGCGGCAGCCACCGTCGACAATATCGAGGCACTGGCCATTCTGATCATATCGGGAGCCTACCTGGGCTTTCTGCCCAATCACTTTGCGGCCCAGTGGGTCAAGACCGGCGAGATGCAGCAACTTGCACCCAACACGCTTTGCCTGACCTCCCCTTTTGATGTGATCACCCGACGGGGCGTCGCCCCGCCACCGATTCTACGAGTGTTTCTGGAAGACCTAGCCGCCATACGTGACGACGCGCAACTCTGAGTACCTGAGTACGCAATAACAATAATTGAGGCAAAATCCCATGAAATCCCCCGGTGGTCGGCTCCTGACCGGCATCGCGCTGGATCGTGCCAGCCCAACGCCCCTGTATCGTCAACTGTACTTGCAAATTCGCCAGCAGATTCTCGCTGGTCGCCTGCAAGGAGGTACTCGGCTGCCCTCCACGCGGACCTTGTGCAAAGAACAGTCGCTGTCGCGAATTACCATCCTGAACGCTTTCGATCAGCTGATTGCCGAGGGGTTTCTGGTTTCACGGCCCGGTGCGGGCACTTATGTCGGAGCCGAGTGGGAAAGCCGCGAAACCACGACTGACGAACTGCGTAAGCCCCCGCGCCTGTCGAGCCTGAGCCAATCGGTGCTGTCCTTGCGCAGCGATCATTTCAGCGGGATTTCCTACGAGACCTGGGAACCAAACTGTCCGACCTCTTTCCTCCCAAGCCAGGGCGCCTTCGATGCTTTCCCGCTGCATGTGTGGAAGCGCTTGATGAACCGGCATCTGTGCCAACCGACCAAGGCAATACTCGGTTATGGCGAGGTAAAGGGGTTGCTGCGGTTGCGCGAGGCGATTGCCGAATACGTCTATGACGCTCGCGGAATCGAATGCGAGGCCAGCCAGGTAGTTATCGTCTCGGGCGCCCAGCAAGCGTTTAACTTGCTGGGCATGTTGTTGCTCGACCCCCAGGACAGCATCTGGATGGAAGACCCCGGCCATATTGCTGCGCGCATTGCCCTCCAGGCCCAAGGTTGCCGGGTGGTGCCATTACGGATTGATGAACAGGGTATCGACGTGCAGCAAGGCCTGCGTGAATGCCCAGAGGCGCGACTGGCGTTTACGACTCCGTCACGCCAGCACCCGCTTGGCACGACAATGAGCTATGCACGGCGCCAGGAATTGATCGAGTGGGCTGATCGGGGCAATCGCTGGATCATCGAGGACGATTGCGACAGCGAGTTCACCTATGGCTCGCGCCCACTGCCAGCCCTCTATGCAATGGACCAATGGGCCCGCGTCATCTACGTCGGCACGTTCAGCAAAGTGCTCTACCCGTCATTACGGCTGGGTTACGTAATACTCCCGCAAGCGCTGGTCGATCCCTTCTGCGCCATGCGTGCCGTCATGGATCGTAGCCCGTCCACGCAGCTACAGGCAGTCACGGCAGACTTTATCCGCGAAGGCCATTTCCTCGGCCATATCCGCCGCATGCGCGCGCTGTATCAGGCTCGTCAAGAGTGTTTATTGAGCGCACTGCAGCAACGTTTGGGCAACTTTATGCAGCTCAAGCCCGTGAGTGCTGGCATGCATCTGATCGGCTGGCTCGCCCCAGAACTGGATGACGCGGCCATCGCCAAGGAACTGGCCCGGCACCAGATTCATACCTACGCCCTGAGCGACTACTGCGTACAGCGTTATCTGCCACCCGGTCTGCTGATCGGCTTTGCCGGCACCCCGGTAGAACAGGCCGAAGAGAAAGTCGAAGCGCTGGCTCAGGCGCTGCTGAAAATGGGCCACTCACTGCAAAGTGGTCATAAGAATTAAAAAATAATGGCTCTATAGATAGAACCACCCTGGTGCGATAAAGGCCCTACCGACTGATTCGGTGCCTGTACCAGGAATAATTCTAATGAACTGTATTCAAGCACGCTTCAACTCCCTGCTAAGCCATAACACCGATGGCAGCTGCCCGCCGCCGGTGCTGACCCCGCAACTGGCCAGTAAACTTATCGACCGACTGGCGCAGCTGCGCCTGTTCGCCCATGCGTATCCCCTCCTCAGCAACCTGACCCATGGCCGGGTCCTGCCAGGTGAGCTGCTGGACTTCGCCTACCGCCATGAGCTGCAAGGGCTGAGCCTGCACTTGCTCGATGGCGAGGCCAACAGCCTGAGCAACATGAACCCGCACCAGTTACAGGAATTCCGCGACAAGGCTGCCAGGCTCGGTCTGGATGTGCATCTGGAAATCAGTAGCACCCGCAAGGAAGATGTCGATCAGGTTATCGCCATTGCCAACGTTCTCGGCACGCGCAACATCCGCGTTTACTCACGCTATGAAGGCCACCTCTCACGGGTTATGGCGCTGATTGAAACTGACCTGCGGTATCTGGCCGAGCAGGCAGACCTGCACGACCTGTTTTTCGACTTCGAGCAACATGAAGAGTTGAAGAGCCATGAGATTGCGCAGTTGCTGCAGCGTCTTGACCATCCACGCCTGCATGCGCTGTTCGACTTCGGCAACATGATCAACGCCTGCGAGCAGCCGTTGCCAGCCCTGCAACAACTGGCCCCGCACATCCGCCAAGTACATATGAAAGGTGTACGCGTGGTGCCCGAGCAAAACGGTTTCGGGCATTACGGTGTGCTGCAAGGCAGCGTCGAAGACCATCTGCCAAGTGCGCGCATGGTGTTCGAACTGCTGATGCTCGGCGAGCACGAGCCGCAGGTTATCGCCTTCATTCTGGAGCAGGAAAACCACTACATCGCGCCAGCTTTCCGCCAGTCGGACGAAGCCGCTGACCCCTTTATCGACTACCGCGAAATGAGCGAAACCGCGCTGCCGCCAGGCTATTGCGTGGAACGGATGATGGATGAGGAACACCAGTGGGCGAACAACCAGATTCGCTATGTGCGCGACCTGCTGGGTGAATTGAAAATGTTGGCTCAACTGACGCTGGGAGAACAAAAATGACCACTCAGTCCAAAGCCAAATGGCTACGCTTTCTGGTCCTCATTCTTGGCGGCGGGACTATCTACAAGCTCGCCAACCTCAAAGACGCTTTCTACGTCCCGATTCAGCAATATATGGGGCTCAGCCACACCGAGCTTGGCACGCTGCTCAGTGCCAATGCCATCATCGCCACCGCCCTGTTCGTGGTCGGCGGGTATCTGGCGGACCGCTTTGATACACGCAAGCTGATCCCCCTGGGCCTGATCGGAACCGGCAGTCTGGGACTGTATCTGGCCACCTTCCCCGGCTTCGACAAGCTGTTGATCGTGTTCTGCCTGCTGGCCGTCTGCGCGGACTGCATCTATTGGCCTGCCTTGCTCAAGGCCGTGCGCAACCTTGGCGAGGATAACGAACAAGGTCGCATGTTCGGCTTTCTGGAGGGAGGTCGGGGCATCGTCGATACGCTGGTCGCGTTTTCAGCGCTGGGGGTGTTCGTCGCGATGGGGTCAGGTGAAGCGGGGCTCAAGTCGGCCATCGTGTTCTATTCGTTGGTCGACATCATCGCGGGCATTGTCACCTGGTTCTTGTTGCGCGATAACAAGGCAGCCCCCGTGGTCAAGAAAGAGGCCAGCCTCTCCGGCATGTCCGGGCTGCTTGAAGCGATCAGGATTCCCGGGATCTGGCTGGTCAGCTTCAACGTCTTCATGGTCTACATCGTCTATTGCGGCCTGACTTACTTCATTCCCTACCTCAAGGATATTTATGAGCTGCCGGTCGCACTGGTCGGTGCCTACGGCATCATCAACCAGTACTTCCTCAAGATCCTCGGCGGCCCGGCGGGCGGCTTTATGGCCGACAAGTATTTCAAGAGCCCTTCGCGCTACATGAAGTGGGCATTTCTGGCGCTGCTACCAATCATGGCGTTGATCATGCTGGTGCCAAAGGGCGGGCACTTCATCTATATCGGCATGGCCGCCACGCTGTCCTTCGCACTGATTGTGTTCACCATGCGTGGCGTATTTTGGGCGCCCATGAGTGAAGTGGGCATTCCCCAGCGCATCACCGGTTCGGCCTTCGGTATCGCCTGCTTGATCGGCTACGCCCCCGGGATGTTTGCCTACGTGATCTACGGTTCGATCCTCGATCACTTTCCAGGCCAACAAGGCTACAACTATGTATTCAGCCTGATGAGCCTACTGGCGCTGATCGGCTTTATGGTGTGCGGCCTGCTGCATCGCGCGGTACGTAAAAACATTGCGACCGTCCAGCACACAGCTCTGGCTCAGGCCTGATGAGGCAAGAGCGGGCAAGTGGTGAATGATCTCACCCGCGCCCGCTCTTTTTCACTCGATACATTGCCGTGTCTGCATAGTTGAGCAGTTGCTGGGCCAGCTCTCCATGCTCGGGATAAACGGCGATGCCGATGCTGGCAAAAATGCTGAGCCTATGGCCCTCAATCAGTACGGGCTGACTGAGGTTCAGTCGTAGTTTTTCAGCCACGACCAGCGCGTGCTCCGGCAACGTGAGTTTGGACAGAACCAGCACAAACTCATCACCACTCATCCTGGCGACAGTGTCGCTTTCACGCACGCTACTTCTCAGACGGTGCGCAACCTGTTGCAACAGACCATCACCGACGGCATGCCCGAAGCTGTCGTTGACCCGTTTGAAATGGTCCAGATCCAGATACAGGACGGCCATGCATTCACGCTCACGCTTGGCATGCACCAGCGCGCAGTTCAAACGGTCGTAGAGCAGCGTTCGATTGGGCAAGCGAGTCAAGGCATCGTACTGCGCCAAGTACTGCAAGCGGGCATGCAATTGCTTGCGTTCGATGGCGGCCGCCACCTGGGTCGAGACGTATTGCAGCAGGTCTTGGTGCTGCTCGGTATAACGCTCTTCTCCCTGCGCACTCTTGACCACCAGAGCACCAATAATGCCGTTCTGGGTCGCCAGGGGCACGCCCAGCCATGACGGCATTTTCTCGCCACAACGCAGAATGGACTGACCACCGCGAATGACCAGCTCACTGAGTTGGGTAACCTCCGAGTTTTGCTGCAACGGATGCTCATCAACGTGATAAGGAAAACTCAGCGCACCCTGGCCTTGATCACAAAGCGCAACCGAAAAATTCAATGCCGGCAGCCACTGCGCAATGAGCTGGTGTACTCGCTTGAACAGCGTCAGCAAATCATCGGTTGCGTGGGCGGCTTCCGATATTGCGAAAAGTGCCAACTGGCGCGACTCGGCTTGCTTGCGCTCGGTAATGTCACGGGCTACGGCAATGCGCATCTGATAGGTTTCAGACCAGCGCGCTGACCACAATATATGGGCGACCCGCCCATCCTTGCGGACATAGCGGTTCTCGAAATTCAGCTTGGGTTCGCCTGCCATGATTTCACTGGCAGCGAGCAGTGTGCGCTCACGATCGGCGGGGAAAACCAGATTGATCATGGGCTGGCCAATCAGCTCGCTTGGCTCATAGCCCCAGATACGCTCGCAGGCCGCACTGACATAAACAAAGTGGCCTGCGCGGTCGACCACACACACTGCATCCAGCAGCAAGTCAATAAAACCGGCCTGAAACAGGTAACTTTTGATGTCCATAAGACCGCTTGGTGCCTCAGGGGTAAACATCAACATTCATCCCTGAGCCGTAGATCGCCATGCGTTCCCTGCCACTACTTCATACGATAGTTCGCAATAACCCAGGCAGCGCGTGCATCAAGGCACTGATCGCAAAACCGATAAACATCACCCCGCATAAACGGGTAATCAGCAGCTCATGCCGTTGATAGAGTGCCCTGACATGCCCCGCGCCTACAATGCCTA
Organism: Pseudomonas fragi; assembly: GCF_025426255.1. Lineage (GTDB taxonomy): Bacteria > Pseudomonadota > Gammaproteobacteria > Pseudomonadales > Pseudomonadaceae > Aquipseudomonas > Aquipseudomonas kulmbachensis. The sequence continues at coordinate 4,064,287 of NZ_CP104861.1, forward strand.
CCAAAATGACGTAGGCCAGCGCCCCACCCACAAAGCTCAATGCAATCAGCCATGGCAGCATGGCCCATGTCAGAAGTTCCGCACGGCTGGAGAGCAATGCAGTAAAGGTCGCCACCGCCACGGGGTACGCCTTGGGATTGGTCAAGCCGAAGAAAATGCCATGGGTAAACGGCTGGCGTGCTGGTCCTTGCTGGGCGACGCTGCCACGCTGGGCGCGAACTGCACGCAGCCCCAGCCAAAACAGGTAAAGGCCGCTGATCAAGCCCAGGACATTAAACGCCGTGCTGCCAAACTCACGGGCGCCCACGATGGCAATCAGCGCCGTACTGCACCAGATCACATCACCCAGCAAATGCCCGCACAAAAAACCGGCTCCGGCGCGTCGCCCGCGTGCGGCACCAATCCCAAATACGGCGAGCACCCCCGGCCCAGGGGTGATGCCGTAGATAAAACCCGAAGCCAGAACGGCCAATAACAGCGAAGGTGTCATGCAAAACGCTCCAAAAAAACATGCTTCACGCGTTTCCGTTACTCGTGAAGTCGCTCGATTTTGCACGTTATGCAGGGTTCTGTAACCGCGTGCCGAGAAAATTCTAGTGCCGACGCCCCAAAATATTCACCACCACCCGATCAACCCAGCCCCAGATGCGCTGCTGCACCCGCTTCCAGAGTGGTCGTGACTGCCAGTCTTGCAGGCTGATGGGCTGGCTCTGCGCGAAGTCGTTGATAAAACTGGCGGCGACCGCCTGGGTGAGCGCAGGGTCGATCGCCTCGAGGTTAGCCTCAAGGTTGAACCGCAGGTTCCAGTGGTCGAAATTGCACGAGCCAATACTGACCCAGTCGTCGATCAGGACCATTTTCAAATGCAGGAAACGGGGCTGATATTCCAGAATCTGTACGCCGGACTTAAGCAAACGCGGGTAATAGCGATGACCGGCATAACGCACGGAGGGATGGTCCGTGCGCGGCCCGGTGAGCAACAACCGCACATCAACACCCCGTGCAGCCGCACGGCGCAGCGAACGACGCACGCTCCAGGTCGGCAAGAAGTAAGGCGTGGCCAGCCAGATTCGTTGTTTTGCGCTGTTGATCGCGCGCACCAGCGATTGCAGGATATCGCGATGTTGATGTGCATCCGCGTAAGCCACGCGCCCCATACCCTGCCCTTCGTCAGGCACCTTGGGCAATCGCGCAAGTCCAAAGTGTGTCGCTGATTTCCACGCCTTGCGACTGATGTTGGCGCGCCATTGACGATCAAACAGCATCTGCCAGTCCAGCACCAACGGGCCTTGAATCTCGACCATGACTTCATGCCAGTCGCAGGTGTTTTCACTGGGGCGCCAAAACTCGTCGGTCACCCCGGTGCCTCCAACCACGGCCAATTGCTGATCCACCAGCAACAGCTTACGATGATCGCGGTACAGATTATTCAGCCCGCGTCGCCAGCTCAGCGGGTTGTAATACCGGAGTTCGACACCGGCCTCGGTCAATCGCCGGCGCAACCCCAGGCTCAATCCCAGACTGCCATAACCGTCAAACAGGCAGCGCACCCGCACCTCGCGCCAGGCCGCTTGTTCCAGGGCCTGCACGATGGTTTCGGCACAGTCTCCGGCCTCCACCAGATACAACTCCAGATCAATCTGCTCTTGTGCCTGCTCGATGGCTGCCAGCATTCGAGGGAAAAACTGAGGCCCATCGATCAGCAACTCGAACTGGTTGTCGCTACGCCAGCCGAACACCGCGCCAGCCATCTTAGCGAGCCGTGAAAATCAGCACCGCACTCACCGGTACTGAAAAACTGATCGCCGACAGTCCGGCCAATTTGCGCAGGGTTTCGAGCTCCGGTTGCAGACCAAAATCTTCGGCTTGCAGCATCAGCGGCTCAAGAGTCACGACCTGAAAGCGCCGTTCATCAAGACGCGTGGCCAATAACTCGGCCTCATAGGTGTGCTGTTTGCCGCGCAAGCTGACCGTGACCGGCAAGTGCAGCTCCAATTGCGCCCCGGAGGCAAGATCGTTGATCGGTTGCAGATCTATTTGCGCGCTGATTTGCGCTTCGGGGAAGGACTTGAAATCAAACAGCACGTCGCGCATGCGCTCATCACGCAACGGCACCGCACTGTTGACCGAATCCATTTCGATGCGCAATTGCGCATGGCCTTTACGGTCGACTTTGCCGTGCAAGACCAAAAAGCGATGCGCGTTGGCAACATTGGCATTTTGCGTAGTGATAAATGACAACCGTGATGACTCACCGTCCAGATACCAGTTGGCCTGGGCAGACAGGCTCACACCAAGGGTCAGCAACAAGGTGCAGGCCGCAGATAAAAACGCTTTGAACATAAAAACTCATCACCCGATAAACGTGCGCGAACATTAACCCCAGAGCGCGCTCTTGGCAGTTTTTTTTACACAGTGTTAGAGCCGCAACCCCTATCGACAGTTCCTCTGCCCAGAGCCTGTCATGTAAGCATCATCCAAATGTCATGGCGATGACATTGCACCTGCCTAGCCTGAAGTTGCCCACCTCAGTCGATTCGCAGAAACCCAAGGCAGGCCCGGTGCCTGCACGGAGATTCGCAATGTCCCAGATCGCCCGTATCCGCGAAACTGTTCCAGAACGCCGCCTGCAGGCAGAACGCCTGATCGGACCTGACGCGTTGCGCGAGGCCCAGGCCCTGCGCTTTCGGGTGTTTAGCGACGAGCTGAAGGCCAAACTCAAAGGTGCAGAACACGGTCTGGATGAAGACGGTTACGACGCCTATTGCGAGCATATAGGGGTGCGCGATCTCAATAGCGGCCAATTGGTAGCCACCACCCGCTTGCTGGATCACGGCGCAGCACAGAACATCGGCCACTTTTACAGTGAAGAAGAATTCAACCTGCACGGGCTGGCTCACTTGCAGGGCCCAATTCTTGAAATCGGCCGAACCTGTGTCGACCCAGCCTACCGCAATGGCGGCACCATCACCGTGCTCTGGGGCGAATTGGCTGAAGTACTCAACCAGGGCAATTATCGCTACCTGATGGGCTGCGCCAGCATCCCGATGCAGGATGGCGGTATCCAGGCCCAGGCAATCATGCAGCGTCTGCGCGAACGCTACTTGTGTACTGAACATTTACGCGCCGAGCCGAAAAAGCCATTACCGGCACTGGAAGTACCCGCCAACGTCATCGCCGAAATGCCACCGCTGCTCAAGGCTTATATGCGCCTGGGCGCCAGGATTTGTGGCGAACCCTGCTGGGATGAGGACTTCCAGGTGGCTGACGTGTTTATTCTGCTCAAGCGCGATGAACTGTGCCCGCGTTACGCTCGCCACTTCAAGGCGGCCATGTAATGAGCCGCTTACGCCGATATGGCCGAGTGGCGCGAGTGCTAGGGGTGGTGAGCCTGGGGTTGAGCATGGCTGGAGTGTTCGGGGTACTTGAACGCTTGCGCCTGAACAGCGCGATGGATCGTCGCCAGCGCTGGTCGCAGTTTTTTATGGCACGCCTGAGCAATGCCCTGCCCTTTCGCATCACCGTAGTCGGCGAGCTACCTGCAACACCAATGCTATGGGTCAGCAATCACGTGTCATGGACCGATATAGCGCTGCTTGGGCAACTGACCCCGCTGTCCTTCCTGTCCAAATCAGAGGTGCGCAACTGGCCCGTTGCAGGCTGGTTGGCGGCCAAGGCCGGCAGCCTGTTCATTCGCCGGGGCGCGGGCGACAGCCAGTTGATTCGAGAGCAGATGACCCGTCACTTGCAACAACCGCTGTCCCTGTTGATGTTTCCCGAAGGCACGACCACTGACGGGCGCTCGGTACGTACCTTTCACGGCCGTCTGTTAGCGGCAGCGATTGACAGCCAAATGTCGTTGCAGCCTGTAGCCATCCGTTACTTACGTAATGGTGAGGTCGATGCGATAGCACCGTTTATTGGCGATGACGATTTGCTGTCGCATTTGTTGCGCTTGTTTTCCCACGATCAGGCCGACGTCGAGATCCATCTGCTGGAACCTATAGCCTGCCAGCAACAGGAGCGTGCATTGCTGGCGTTCAAGGCCCAGGAAGCGATACGGCGAGTGGTGACAGCACCGATCACGCAAACCGACCCGCTGCCGGAAAGAGTGGGGGCGATGATTTGAGCTGAAGCCTATGCACAGTGAGGAGTGGGAGGCCCCATTACCTCTTCGATGCAGCGCTGTCGCGCATCAAACTGGGGGGCGCCTACGAGAATTCACGTTTTAAAGGATAATTTTCAATTTTTTAAATCAGTAACTTGCTTCATGTTTGATAAGAGCGGGCTTGCTCGCGATGCAGACGAAGCGGTGAAACGGCAAAGGCCCGTAGCCACTGTCCGGGATTTACCTGAACCACTGCAGTGTACGGTTTTACGACTGCTGCCCAGCCGAACGCAGCCTTCGTTCCTCGACAGCGGCTACAGGATATTGCGCAGCAGTCGTAAACCCTGACAACCGGGTTTAACTGATACACCGCAAAATCTGGTTTTTCGGCATCTGCTACGGACATGCCTTCCGATAGCAACCCGCCGCATACACCTGCAACTGCGGATAAAACAGCCGAAAATCCTCACTGAGCAGTTCGTACAATCCCTTCAAATCCTGCATAGCACCGGCCAGTTCTTCCGGGCGCGACAAGCGTCGAGCTATCCCGTTGAACACTTGCTCCAGCACAGCAAAGTCCCGATACGAACCCAACCAGTCATGAGCAGCCATATGCGGCGCGATAGTGGCAAGCCGCCGTGGCAACTGCTGTTCGGCCACCAGCACCCGATAAAAGTCCGAAGTAAATCGCTCAAGCGGCCCCTCGGCATACTGGCCCCAGTCCCGTGCCAGGCAATGATCGAAAAACACATCCAGCACAATGCCCGCATAACGCCTGCGGGTCCGGGTAAATCGCGACAACGATTGATCAACCAAGGGATGGTTGTCGGTAAATACATCAATGCTGCGGTGCAGTTGAATCCCGTGTTCAATCTCGGGGCTGTACTGACCGTGCAGCCGCCCTTTGACGAAATCGCCATAGAGGCTGCCAAGTAATTCTTCCGGGCGCTGACCGCCAAGGTGCAGATGTGCGAGATAATTCATGTCGCGCAGTTTAGCACTGCCGCACCAATATCGTTATAACCCGATATATCGATTTGAGCTGATCCTAGATCAATTTCATATTTGTATATCGCGATACGACGATTTAAAGTTCGCCTCATCGCGATATAACGTTGTACCCAATGAGCACTGCCACTATGCCGATTGAACTCGACGAAATAATAAAAGCCCTGGCACACCCAGTACGCCGAGAAATTCTCAAGTCCCTCAAAGACCCTGACACCTCGTTTCCTGACCAGGTCCACTCCACCGAACATGGCGTGTGCGCCGGACAGTTTGACCAACTCTGCGGCCTGTCGCAGTCAACGGTCTCTGCCCACCTGGCAACGCTGCAGCGAGCGGGCCTGATTACCAGCCAAAAGCATGGTCAGTGGCACTTTTTCAAACGCAATGAGGAAACCATCAAGGCCTTCCTCGAACAAATCAGCCAAGAGCTTTAACAAGGACTTTCATGCCCCTCTCGCTACTCATTCTGGCGCTCAGCGCTTTCGCCATCGGGACCACCGAGTTCGTGATCATGGGCTTGCTGCCTGATGTCGCAGCCGACCTTGGCGTATCGATCCCCGGCGCTGGCTGGCTGGTGACCGGTTACGCACTGGGCGTGGCAATCGGGGCTCCGTTCATGGCGCTGGCCACGGCTAAATTGCCGCGCAAGGCTGCCTTGGTCGCGTTGATGGTGATCTTTATCATCGGCAACCTGCTGTGTGCCTTGGCCAGTGACTACAACGTGCTGATGTTTGCCCGCGTAGTGACAGCGCTGTGTCACGGAGCGTTCTTCGGTATTGGCTCAGTTGTGGCTGCAGGCCTGGTACCTGCCAACAAACGCGCGTCAGCAGTGGCCCTGATGTTTACCGGCCTGACCCTGGCCAACGTGCTGGGCGTCCCCCTGGGCACCGCTCTGGGCCAGGCCGCAGGATGGCGCTCGACGTTTTTCGCAGTCACCGTGATTGGTGTCGTGGCGCTGATCGGCCTGATCCGCTTTCTGCCCGCCAAACGTGACGAAGAGAAGCTCGATATGCGTGCCGAGCTGGCCGCACTCAAGGGCGCTGGCATCTGGCTTTCATTGAGCATGACCGCGCTGTTTTCCGCCTCGATGTTCACCCTGTTCACTTACGTAGCGCCCTTGCTCGGTGATGTCACTGGCGTATCGCCAAGCGGCGTGACCTGGACCTTGTTGCTGATCGGCCTTGGCCTGACGGTGGGCAATATCATCGGCGGCAAGCTGGCAGACAAGCGCCTGGCCGCGACCCTGATCGGTGTTTTTATCTCGATGGCTGTGATGTCGACCGTATTGACCTGGACCAGCGTCGCCGTGATTCCAACTGAAATCACCTTGTTCCTGTGGGCCGCCGCCTCCTTTGCCGCCGTACCGGCACTGCAAATCAACGTCGTGACCTTCGGCAAAGCCGCACCCAACCTGGTTTCAACCCTGAATATTGGCGCGTTCAACGTCGGCAATGCACTGGGCGCCTGGGTGGGTGGCAGTGTTATTGCCCACGGCTTCGGCCTCACCAGCGTTCCGCTGGCCGCTGCCGCGCTGGCGATTCTGGCGCTGCTGGTGACCCTGATTACTTTTCGCCAAAACGGCAATGCCGAACTGGCCAGTGCTACAAACTGATCCTTGAGAGGGCTGCATAAATGACCACGATTTTCGATCCGATCAAGCTGGGCGATCTTGAACTGCCCAACCGCATCATCATGGCTCCGCTGACCCGCTGCCGCGCCGATGAAGGTCGGGTTCCCAATGCGCTGATGGCTGAATACTACGTTCAGCGCGCTTCCGCCGGCCTGATCCTGAGCGAAGCCACTTCGGTAACAGCCATGGGCGTCGGTTATCCGGATACCCCGGGCATCTGGTCCAACGATCAGGTCCGTGGCTGGACCAACATCACCAAGGCGGTGCATGCAGCCGGTGGGCGGATTGCGTTGCAGTTGTGGCATGTGGGGCGTATCTCGCACCCGATGTACCTGAATGGCGAAGCGCCTGTAGCCCCAAGCGCCATTGCTGCCAAAGGTCACGTCAGCCTGGTTCGTCCAAAGGCTGATTTCCCGACGCCACGGGCGCTGGAAACCGCCGAGATCGCTGATGTTGTCGAGGCCTACCGCACGGGTGCCGAAAACGCCAAGGCCGCCGGGTTTGATGGTGTCGAAATTCATGGTGCCAATGGCTACCTGCTCGACCAGTTCCTGCAAAGCAGCACCAACAAACGTACCGACCAATATGGGGGCAGCGTAGAGAACCGCGCTCGCCTGTTGCTCGAAGTTACCGATGCCGCCATCGACGTCTGGGGCGCTGGCCGTGTTGGCGTGCATTTGTCGCCTCGTGCCGACTTGCACGACATGGGTGATGACAACCTGGCCGAAACCTTTGGTTATGTCGCCCGCGAACTGGGCAAGCGCGGTATCGCCTACATCTGCTCCCGCGAACACGCAGCGCCAGACAGCCTTGGCCCGCAGCTCAAGGAAGCCTTTGGCGGCCCGTATATCGTCAACGAAAGCTTCACCAAAGACAGCGCCAATGCTTGGCTGGCCGCGGGCAAGGCGGATGCCGTTGCCTTCGGCGTGCCTTTTATCGCCAACCCAGACCTGCCTGCACGCCTGAAGGTCGATGCACCGCTCAATGAAGCGCATCCAGAGAGCTTTTACTCCAAAGGCTCGGTGGGCTACATCGACTACCCAACGCTGTAAGCACGCGGCATGTGTGCCCTGAAGAAGCATCAGCGCTAACGGGACATTCTGGCCCACAAAACAAAGCGCCCGAGGTCAATGACCTCGGGCGCTTTGCTGTTAGCGATTCGCTGATGCGTAATAGTGCGAGTAGTCACACGACCTTTTTTCGGGCGAAAAAAGGGGCGGTTTGACCCGCCCACATTTTTTCCCTAGTCCCTTTTTTTCCTTCTCATCATCCTGATGAATCGCATCCCGCGATGTCCATCTGCGTTCTTCCTTGAGCGCCGCGTCGATCCGTCGACACAACTTAGATACTAGAGTTTTATTGAATTGCTGCAAGCACAGCAGTTATAGATATTTATTACATAGCAGTTATAAACGAAAATAAAAAATCTTTATATTTCAAACAATTACATTCAATAGCATACATAAAAAAGGTGCTATCCCACCCTGATAGAGCTCTCGGCTTACGCAAAAGGTAAGCAAAGGCTTACAGCAATACGCAGATAATATTCAATATCGTCCGTAACATTGCTTTTCAAGACTTATCCGAATGATCCCTTTATGCCCTACCCCAACAGCCGCCATTTGACCCTGCATTTCAACCGGCATTGATACTGAATATGCACCGAAGAGCATCCCGCTGAATTCAAGACACAAAAAACCCCGAGTCGCTCGGGGTTTTTGGTTGATACGCCTAGCTTGTTACTGGAACAGCGACTCGCTCGACAAACCGTTGCGTTCAAGGATTTCGCGCAACCGCTTGAGCCCCTCGACCTGGATTTGCCGCACGCGTTCGCGCGTCAGGCCAATTTCCAAACCTACATCTTCAAGGGTGCTGCTCTCATGACCACGCAACCCGAAACGACGAATAACGACCTCACGCTGCTTGTCTGTGAGCTCAGAAAGCCACTGGTCAATACTTTGCGATAGGTCATCGTCCTGAAGCAGCTCACAAGGATCTGTAGGGCGGTCATCCGTCAGGGTATCGAGCAGTGTTTTGTCAGAGTCCGGGCCTAGAGAAACGTCTACCGATGACACCCGCTCATTGAGCCCAAGCATGCGCTTGACCTCGGCAACAGGTTTTTCCAGCAGGTTGGCGATTTCTTCAGGGGACGGTTCGTGATCGAGCTTTTGCGTGAGTTCACGCGCTGCTCGCAGATAGACGTTGAGTTCTTTGACAACATGGATCGGTAAACGAATGGTACGGGTCTGGTTCATGATCGCCCGTTCAATCGTTTGGCGAATCCACCAAGTGGCGTAAGTCGAAAAGCGAAACCCGCGTTCGGGATCAAATTTCTCGACAGCCCGAATCAGCCCAAGGTTGCCCTCCTCGATCAGATCCAGCAGCGACAAACCACGATTGACGTACCGACGGGCGATTTTCACCACCAGCCGCAAGTTGCTTTCAATCATGCGCTTGCGCCCGGCCGGATCTCCACTTTGCGACAAACGCGCAAAATGAACTTCTTCTGCAGGGGATAGCAGCGGGGAGAAGCCAATTTCATTGAGGTACAACTGGGTCGCATCAAGCGCCCGTGTGTAGTCAATGTACTTGTGCTGTTTGGTGACTGGTGCTTTTTTGGACTTGGTTCGAGCTGGAGGGGTTGAATCGTCTTCTTCTGACATCAAGTCGCTATCGATGCTGGAGTCCATAAGGAGCACCTCATCGTCGATGTCAAACCCCGGCGCTTCTTTATTGAGAGCCATTTCTATAGTCCTTTGGTGAGTTCGACCTCAAGCTCGAGCATCGCCTTAATCCTTGGCAATGCTTGAGCCTGTTCCTTAACCAGAGCAGGAACAGGCTGGTAACCGATCAACGACGTGGAAGGAATTGCAGTGGATCTACAGGTTTACCTTGGCGGCGAATTTCAAAGTGAAGTTTCACCCGGTCTGTACCAGTTGACCCCATTTCGGCAATTGTCTGTCCAACCTTGACCTGCTGCCCCTCCCGAACCAAAAGCCTGCGGTTATGACCGTAGGCGCTGACATAGGTATCACTGTGTTTGATGATGATCAGTTCGCCGTAGCCCCTCAATCCACTGCCAGCGTAAACAACCGAACCATCAGACGCAGCTAAAACAGGCTGTCCCAAATCACCGGCGATATCAATACCTTTATTCAAACTACCGTTTGAAGAAAATTTGCCTATCAAAATGCCATTAGAAGGCCATCCCCAACCCTTCGGTGCGGGACCTGCCGGCAGTGGCGCAACAGCCGCCGGCGCCGCTACGACAGCGCCTGGACGCTTGATAACGGTGGTCTTGCTACCCGAAGAAGACGACACCACAGTGGTGGAAGTGCCACCTGCAGGCAGGGTTCCGGAGCGTCCGTCAAAGCGAATTGATTGACCTGGGACAATAGTGAACGGAGCCGCAATATTGTTACGTGCGGCCAGCGCTTTCCAGTCCCAGCCGTAGCGAAACGCAATCGAGAACAGGGTATCGCCACGACGCACGACGTACTGCCCTGTGGTCACTGCCGGGCGCTGAGCCACCCCATTGCGGTCAACGACGTTTACGCCATTTTTCGGGGTGCTGGAGCACGCCGCCAACAAAGCCAGCGTGGCACTCAGGAACAGACCGACCACCAGTCTCTGATAGCTTTTGGTACTCATACGCTGCGCAATGACTGTGAGACTCACCCGCCGCTCCCTTTGAAGATGGCTAAAGATAAATAATAGACGCCAGTACTGGCCATGATTTGGCGCAAGTATAACTGGCTACAGGGCTTTTACAGACGGCAAAGCCGAATCATGAAAACAACTGTCAAGCATTGGGCGGCGTGTTGGCGCTGCGCAGTATGACCTGCGCCCGGTCCTATAATTCACTCAGACCAGGCAAAGACTCAGGCCAATGGCCCATTGAGCAGCGGTACAAAGCGCACATTGCCGATCACTCTCCGGGCGAAACCGTGCTCTTCGCGAACAATCAACATCAATTGCTGCACCTCACCCGCGCCTACCGGAATCACCAGACGCCCACCGGGGGCAAGCTGGTCGAGCAATGCCTGCGGTACATCGGTCGCCACTGCCGTCACGATAATGCCGTTGTAGGGCGCCAGCGCAGGCCAGCCCTCCCAGCCATCGCCCCAGCGAAATACCACGTTGCGCAGGTTGAGCTCGAGCAGTCGTTCCTTGGCCCGATCCTGCAATACCTTGATGCGTTCAACCGAAAATATGCGTTCAACCAGTTGCGAGAGCACAGCAGTTTGATAACCCGACCCGGTGCCAATCTCCATCACCTTGTCCAGCGGCCCGTCTTCAAGCAGCAGCTCGCTCATGCGCGCCACCATGTAAGGCTGGGAAATGGTCTGGTTATTACCGATCGGCAGCGCCGTGTCTTCGTAGGCCCGGTGTGCCAGAGCTTCATCCACAAACAGATGTCGTGGCGTACGACGAATGACCTCAAGCACGTTCTGGTTAACGATGCCCTCTTCACGCAGACGCTGAATCAGCCGCTCGCGGGTACGCTCAGAGGTCATGCCAATGCCGCGGTGCATCATGCCATCCTGCTCGCGCGCCATCAGCCCATACCCTCCAGCCAGCCATTGAGGCTTTTGAAACCATCACCAAAGGTGCGGTCCAGTTGCAGCGGTGTGATCGACACATACCCCTGCATCACCGCGTGGAAGTCCGTACCCGGCCCACCGTCTTCGACGTCCCCCGCCGCGGCAATCCAGTAGCCGGCCTTGCCGCGCGGATCAACCATTCGTACCGGCGCCGCAGCCCGTGCCCGGTGCCCAAGACGGGTGAGCTGAATGCCGCGAATCTTCTCGAGTGGCAAGTTGGGAATATTCACATTGAGGACGGTACGCGGTGGCAGTTCCAGCGATGCGTGGGCCTCAAGCAATTTGCGGGCAAAAAAAGCCGCGGTCGGCAAGTTGTCTACCTGACGCGATACCAGCGAAAAGGCAAATGAAGGACGATCCAGAAAACGCCCCTCCAGCGCTGCCGCCACGGTGCCTGAATACAACACGTCATCACCCAGGTTGGCGCCCAGGTTAATCCCGGACACCACCATATCCGGCTGCTGCTCCAGCAAGCCGTGAAGGCCCAGATGCACGCAATCGGTCGGGGTGCCATTAATGCTGATAAAGCCATTGGCCAACGTGTGCGGATGCAGCGGCCGGTCCAGCGTCAGCGAACTGCTCGCCCCGCTTTTGTCTTGATCAGGGGCAATCACCACACACTCGGCGTAATCGGCCAGCGCACCGTAGAGCGCAGCCAACCCCGGGGCTGTGACCCCATCATCGTTTGAAATCAGAATACGCATAGGCTATCCGCTTGATCCAAAGGCACCAGATCAACAAGCTCGCGCACCAGAACAGTGGCGAAGCATCCGGCCGGCAGAACAAATTCCAGTTGCAGAATGTCAGGCTGCGGATAATGCCACGTCAACCGGCCAATGGGCAGTCGCAGGATGCGTCGCTCATGGCTCATGCCCGCGCGAACCAGCCAGTCGCGCAAATCGGCTTCGCGCTCTGCGATCGATTGCTCAAGCGTATGGGTCACGCCGGTGGTCGGCGACTCACCCTCGCCCCACTGCGGGCCGGTAGGGTGCAGATCGAGGATAGCCAGTCGCGGATCGCTGCATTCAGCTTCGCCCGCCGGGAAAAAACTGCGGCTGTCGGTAAAGGCCAGCAAATCACCGACCTGAGCCCGCTGCCAGCTACCATCGGCCACGCGTGCCGCCAGCACCTGATTGAACAGATAGCTGCGAGCGGTGGAGAGTAACCGCGAACGCACGTTACGCTGCTCAGGCAAGGCTTTGCGCGCCGCATAATCGCGGGCTTCGCCCAGATTGCCGCCCTGCCAGCCGAAACGCTGGGTGCCGAAGTAGTTCGGTACGCCCTGCTTGGCTATCAGTTGCAGGCGCTGTTCCAGTGCATCCTTGTCCCCGGCCATTTGCGTCAGACGCAGGGTAAAGCCGTTGGCCGCATGGGCTCCACGCTGCAATTTGCGTTTGTGGCGCAAGCTCTTGAGAATTTTCAGGGTGTCGTTTTCAGCGCCCGACAAATCAGGGTCTGCCTTGCCCGGCAGTTGCACGCTGAACCATTGGCGGGTTAACGCCTGACGGTCCTTGAGGCCTGCGTAGCTGACAGTGCGCAAAGGCACGCCTGCCGCCTTGGCGATTCGGCGCGCGGCCTCTTCGGTGTTCAGCCCGCGTTTCTCGACCCACAACCACAGGTGTTCACCGTCTCCGGACAGCGGTATATCAAGCACTTCGTCGACTTGAAAATCTTCAGCCGTCGCTTTGAGCACTGCCGTGCCCAATGCCTCGCCATAGGCCCGTGGACCGAGCAAATCAGACTCGTTCATGCGCGAACCAACAACGCAATGGAGTGCACCGCGATACCTTCTTCACGCCCAACGAAACCAAGCTTTTCAGTGGTCGTAGCCTTTACGTTTACCTGGTCCAAATCAACCTCTAGATCCGCCGCAATCAGCGCACGCATCGTTTCAATATGCGGCGCCATTTTCGGCGCCTGGGCAATGATGGTGTTGTCGACGTTGCCGACTTTCCAGCCCTTGGCATGGATCAGACCCACGACATGACGCAACAGGACGCGACTATCGGCGCCCTTGAAGGTCGGATCGGTGTCCGGAAAGTGTTTGCCGATGTCGCCAAGCGCCGCAGCACCCAGCAAGGCATCGCTAAGGGCGTGCAAAAGCACATCGCCATCAGAGTGGGCAAGCAGCCCGAATTTGTGGGAGATCCGCACGCCGCCCAACGTAATGAAATCGCCTTCAGCGAAACAGTGCACATCATAGCCGTGGCCAATACGCATAAAAAAACGCCCCGATTAAGTCAGGGCGTGATTCTACCTACTTTGACCAACATTAGGCGCTAAGTGCGCTCGCGTGATGCCGCAAGTGGTCATCAATAAAGCTGGCGATGAAGAAATAGCTGTGGTCGTAGCCCGGCTGCAGGCGCAGGGTCAGCGGATAATCCGCCAATCTGGCGGCCTGCTGCAGTGCTTCAGGCTTGAGTTGCACGGCCAAAAAGTCATCCCGATCACCTTGATCTACCAGCAATGGCAACTTCTCACGAGCCTCACTGATCAACACGCTCGCATCCCACTCACGCCAGCGCGAACGCTCGTCACCCAAATAGTTGGAGAACGCTTTTTGCCCCCACGGGCAATCCATCGGATTACTGATCGGCGCAAAGGCTGATACCGACTGATAGCGCCCAGGGTTGCGCAGCGCACAGACCAAAGCGCCGTGGCCGCCCATCGAATGGCCGCTGATGCCACGCTTTTGCGAAGCCGGGAAATGCGCTTCGACCAAGGCTGGCAACTCCTGCACCACATAATCGTGCATCCGATAATGTTGTGCCCAAGGCTCTTGAGTGGCGTTCAGATAGAAACCTGCGCCCAGACCAAAGTCCCAGGCACTCTGCGGGTCATCCGGCACCCCCTCGCCACGCGGGCTGGTGTCGGGCGCCACGATAATCAGCCCCAGCTCGGCAGCCATTTTCATGGCACCTGCCTTGTGCATAAAATTCTCGTCGTTACAGGTCAGGCCCGACAACCAGTACAGCACCGGTAACTTGGCGCCCTGCTCGGCCTGCGGCGGCAAGTACACGGCGAATACCATGTCACAGCCCAGTACTTCAGAGCGATGCTTGTAACGCTTGTGCCAGCCGCCAAAGCTTTTTTGGCAGGAGATATTTTCCAATGTCATGGGCAGCTCCAGGCTTTCAGCTGCAAGCCACAAGTTAAAAGCAGGCAAGGTGTATCACCCGCTGCAGCTTATAGCTTGCAACTTGCAGCTCTTCGTCAGAAGTGGATTACGGTGCGAATGCTTTTGCCTTCATGCATCAGGTCAAATGCCTTATTGATATCTTCCAGGCCCATGGTGTGGGTGATGAAAGTATCCAGCGGGATCTCGCCGCTTTGCGCCATGTCGACATAGCTTGGCAATTCGCTGCGACCGCGCACACCACCGAACGCCGAACCGCGCCAGACGCGGCCAGTCACCAGCTGGAATGGACGGGTTGAAATTTCCTGGCCTGCACCGGCTACGCCGATAATCACGGACTCGCCCCAACCCTTGTGGCAACACTCCAGTGCCGCACGCATCAGCTGTACATTACCGATGCACTCGAACGAGAAGTCGACGCCGCCGTCGGTCATGTCGACGATCACATCCTGAATCGGGCGATCGAAATCTTTCGGGTTTACGCAATCGGTGGCACCTAACTGGCGGGCAATTTCAAACTTGGCCGGGTTGATGTCGATGGCAATAATCCGCGCAGCCTTGGCTTTTACGGCGCCGATCACTGCAGACAGACCAATACCGCCCAGGCCGAAAATCGCCACGGTATCGCCCGGTTTGACCTTGGCGGTGTTGAGAACCGCACCGATCCCGGTGGTGACGCCGCAACCCAGCAGGCACACCTTCTCAAGGGGTGCATCTTTCTGAATTTTCGCGACCGAAATCTCCGGCAGCACGGTGTATTCCGAAAACGTCGAAGTACCCATGTAATGGAAAATCGGCTGACCTTTGTAGGAGAAGCGCGTAGTGCCGTCCGGCATCAGGCCCTTGCCTTGAGTCGAGCGAATCGCCTGACACAGGTTGGTCTTGCCCGACAGGCAGAATTTACACTTGCCGCACTCAGGTGTGTAAAGCGGGATGACATGATCACCGACCGCAACCGAAGTCACGCCTTCGCCGATCGCTTCAACGATGGCGCCGCCTTCGTGGCCCAGGATCGACGGGAAGATGCCTTCCGGATCCGCACCGGACAAGGTGTAAGCATCGGTATGGCAAACACCCGACGCAACAACCCGCAGCAGCACTTCGCCAGCCTTTGGCATGGCAACGTCAACTTCTACGATTTCCAGCGGCTTTTTGGCCTCAAACGCTACGGCAGCACGTGACTTGATCATCAATCGTCTCCAGCAAAGTAAAAACAAGACGCCGAGTGTAAATCAGCGCTGAGTGATTAATAATCCAGACAAAAGCAAAACATTATTGCCATACAGGGATAATCACCCATGAATGAGAACCGTTGGGAAGGTATCGACGAGTTTGTCGCCGTGGCCGAGTGCGGCCAATTCACAGCGGCGGCCGAGCGCCTTGGCGTCTCTTCATCCCATATCAGCCGGCAGGTGGCGCGCCTCGAAGAGCGCCTGCAAACGCGTCTGTTTTATCGCAGCACCCGAAAGGTGACGCTGACCGAAGCCGGGCAAACTTTTTTGCAACACTGCCAGCGCCTGCAAGATGGGCGGGAAGAGGCGCTGAGAGCGGTCGGTGATCTGGCCAGCGAACCCAAGGGCATGCTGCGCATGACGTGTGCGGTAGCTTATGGCGAGCGATTTATCGTGCCATTGGTCACACGCTTTATGGGGTTGTACCCACAATTGCGGGTCGATATAGAACTCAGCAACCGGCCATTGGACCTGGTACATGAAAGCCTTGACCTGGCAATTCGCTTGGGCCGTTTGCAAGATTCGAGATTGGTAGCCACCCGCCTCGCCCCCAGGCGCATGTATGTCTGCGCATCACCTTCCTACCTGGAACATTACGGCCGCCCCCATAGCCTGTCGGAATTGAGCCGGCATAACTGCCTGATTGGCAGCTCCGATCTGTGGCAATTACAGCAGGACGGACGCGAGTTTTCGCAACGGGTGCAGGGTAATTGGCGCTGCAACAGCGGGCAGGCGGTACTGGATGCAGCGTTACAGGGTGTGGGGCTGTGTCAGTTGCCGGATTACTACGTGCTGGAGCATTTGAAGAGCGGTGCATTGGTGTCTCTGCTCGACACCCACCAGCCGCCCAACACTGCGGTCTGGGCGCTGTACCCGCAACAGCGGCACTTGTCGCCAAAAGTCAGAAAACTGGTGGATTACCTTAAGGAAGGTTTGGCGAAGCGGGAGGAGTATCTAACGCTATCTCTGTAGCCGCTGCCGAAGGAACGAGACTGCGTTCCTTCGGCAGCAGTTACATGCTCAGCGATTAAGCCAACGCAAACGCAGCCATTCCAGGTCTTCCGGGCGGGTGACCTTGATGTTGTCCGAACGCCCTTCGATCAGGCGCGGGGCCAGACCGGCCCACTCCATCGCCGAAGATTCGTCAGTGATGGTCGCATCTGCCACCAGGCTGTCAGCCAAGGCACGATGCAAGGCCCCCAAGCGAAACATCTGCGGTGTATAGGCCTGCCAGATCAAACTGCGATCAACGGTTTCAACTGCGCGACCATTTTTGTCGACGCGCTTGAGTGTGTCCCGCGCAGGAACAGCCAGCAAACCACCCACAGGATCGTCAGCCAATTCACTCAGCAGTTTGTTCAGGTCTTCACGTGACAGGTTTGGCCGTGCCGCATCATGGACCAACACCCAATCGTCATCCGCAGCGCCTTGGGCATGCAGATGCAACAACGCATTGAGCACGGAATCCGCCCGCTCGCGCCCGCCATCCACCCGCACTACACGAGGGTCAGCGGCACATGGCAAAGCTGGCCAAAAGGGATCATCAAACGCGACGCTGACCACCAGCCCCTTAAGGCCGGGATGGTCGAGAAAACAGCTGATGCTGTGTTCGAGAATACTGCGCCCGCCCAACTGCAAATATTGCTTGGGACGGTCCGCGGCCATACGGGCACCAACACCCGCGGCAGGAATCACGGCCCAGAAGGCCGGTGTTGGATAGCTCATTGGGCCAACTGATAGAGGGTTTCACCCTCCTTGATCATGCCCAACTCATGGCGAGCACGCTCTTCAACGGTCTCCATGCCTTTTTTCAGCTCCAGCACTTCCGCATCCAGGACGCGGTTACGCTCCAGCAAAATTTCATTTTCAGCATGTTGATCGGCTATTTGCTGGGTCAGGTCGGTAACCTGCGCCAAACTGCCATTCCCCACCCACAGGCGATACTGCAGGCCAGCGAGCAGCAAGAGCAAGATGAGAAACAACCAATTGGGACTGCGCATCGAATATCAGGTATCCAGTAAAAAGACAGCCATGCCGACAAACGTAAACAACCAATAGTACAAAGCCTGGAAGAACCAGGCTTGTACCGATGTGCATCAGATTAGTGTCAAAAGACTCGCAGTGGCGAATTTTCCGACACAAGCTGCAGTCTTTTTACCACGCCGTACTTAGCCGCGGAACTCGCTGCGACCGTTGTACTTGGCTTTTGCACCCAGTTGCTCTTCGATACGCAGCAATTGGTTGTACTTGGAAACGCGATCAGAGCGGCACAGAGAGCCGGTCTTGATCTGGCCAGCCGCAGTACCCACTGCCAGATCGGCAATGGTGGAATCTTCGGTTTCGCCCGAACGGTGCGAGATCACAGCCGTGTAACCAGCAGCCTTGGCCATCTGGATAGCTTCCAGAGTTTCGGTCAGGGTGCCGATCTGGTTGAACTTGATCAGGATCGAGTTGGCGATGCTCTTGTCGATGCCTTCTTTCAGGATCTTGGTGTTGGTTACGAACAGGTCGTCGCCAACCAGCTGAACCTTCTCACCGATTTTGTCGGTAAGGATTTTCCAGCCGTCCCAGTCAGATTCGTCCAAGCCGTCTTCGATCGAGATGATCGGGTAGCGCTGGGTCAAACCTTTTAGGTATTCAGCAAAACCTTCGGAACTGAAGACTTGACCTTCACCGGACAGGTTGTATTTGCCGTCTTCGTAGAACTCGCTTGCCGCGCAGTCCAGCGCCAGGGTCACGTCAGTGCCCAGGGTGTAACCGGCGTTGGCGATGGCTTCGGAGATCACTTTGAGTGCATCTTCGTTGGAAGCCAGGTTAGGTGCGAAACCACCTTCGTCACCCACTGCGGTGTTCAGGCCACGGGCCTTGAGCACAGCTTTGAGGTGATGGAAGATTTCGGTGCCCATGCGCAGCGCGTCGGAGAAGGTCTTGGCGCCAACCGGCTGAACCATGAACTCTTGAATGTCGACGTTGTTATCAGCGTGCTCGCCACCGTTGATGATGTTCATCATCGGAACCGGCATCGAGTAAACACCCGGCGTGCCGTTCAGGTTAGCGATGTGCGCGTACAGCGGCAGGTCCTGGTCCTGTGCAGCGGCTTTGGCAGCAGCCAGAGACACGGCCAGAATGGCGTTGGCGCCCAGGGAGCCTTTGTTCTCAGTACCGTCCAACGCGATCATCGCGTGGTCCAGCGCCTTTTGGTCAACCGGGTCTTTACCCAGCAGCAAGTCACGAATCGGGCCGTTGATATTGGCAACGGCTTTCAGTACGCCCTTGCCCAGGTAACGGCTCTTGTCGCCATCACGCAGTTCCAGCGCTTCACGGGAACCGGTGGATGCACCGGACGGCGCGCAAGCGCTGCCGATGATGCCGTTGTCGAGAAGCACGTCCGCTTCCACAGTGGGATTGCCACGGGAGTCGAGAACTTCACGACCTTTGATGTCGACGATTTTTGCCATTGTTGTAAACACTCCAAAGTTGACGAAAACGACGCAGCTGAGGGAAATATTGTTATCGGCGGCAAGGGTCAAACAGCAGGCAGCCTTGCGGGCGATAAGGCTCGGGCTTCATCAGCCCGAGAAATCGTGCGGTACTTTACCGGAGAAACGAGGGTTACGCGGTTTCTATTGTCGGAAAACTTTTAACCAACTCATCCAGAGACTTCAACTGGGCCAGGAACGGCTCCAGCTTGTCCAGACGCAAGGCACAAGGGCCGTCGCATTTGGCGTTGTCCGGATCCGGGTGTGCCTCAAGGAACAGACCCGCCAGGCTCTGGCTGATGCCAGCCTTGGCCAGATCGGTCACCTGGGCACGACGACCACCGGCAGAATCCGAGCGACCACCAGGCATTTGCAGCGCGTGGGTCACGTCGAAAAACACCGGGTACTCGAACTGCTTCATGATGCCGAAGCCCAGCATGTCTACAACAAGGTTGTTGTAGCCAAAGCTGGAACCACGTTCGCAGAGGATCAACTGATCATTGCCCGCTTCTTCGCACTTGCTCAGGATGTGTTTCATCTCCTGGGGCGCAAGGAACTGGGCTTTCTTGATGTTGATCACGGCGCCGGTTTTGGCCATTGCCACGACCAGGTCAGTCTGACGCGACAGGAAAGCCGGCAGCTGGATGATGTCGCAGACTTCGGCGACCACGGCTGCCTGGGCAGGTTCGTGGACGTCGGTAATCAGCGGCACACCAAAAGCGGCCTTGATGTCTTGAAAAATCCGCATGCCTTCTTCGAGGCCAGGGCCACGGTAAGAGCTGACAGATGAGCGATTGGCCTTATCGAAACTGGCCTTGAACACGTAAGGGATACCGAGCTTTTCAGTAACCCGCACGTACTCTTCACACACCTTCATGGCCATATCACGGCTTTCCAGCACGTTCATGCCACCGAACAAGACCATTGGCTTGTCGTTGGCAATTTCGATATTGCCTACACGGATAATCTTTTGCGCCATGCTGATTACGCCTTCTTCTCGTGTTGTGCCAGTGCTGCCTTGACGAAACCGGTGAACAATGGATGGCCATCACGTGGCGTGGAGGTGAACTCCGGGTGGAACTGGCAAGCGACGAACCAAGGATGATCCGGAGCTTCAACCACTTCTACCAGCGCGCCGTCACCGGAACGACCGGTCACTTTCAGGCCAGCTTCAGTCAACTGCGACAGCAGGTTGTTGTTCACTTCATAGCGATGACGGTGACGTTCAACAATCACGTCCTTGGCATAGCAATCGTGAACCAGGGAACCGGCTTGCAGCTGGCAATCCTGGGCACCCAGACGCATGGTGCCGCCCAGATCCGAGGTTTCAGTACGGGTTTCGACTGCACCAGTGGCGTCTTCCCACTCGGTGATCAAGCCTACAACCGGGTGGCCGCTGCTGCGATCGAACTCGGTGGAGTTGGCGTCTTTCCAGCCCAGCACGTTACGTGCGAACTCGATAACCGCTACTTGCATGCCCAGGCAGATACCCAGGTATGGAACCTTGTTCTCGCGAGCATACTGAACAGCCGTGATCTTGCCTTCGACGCCGCGCAGACCGAAGCCGCCCGGAACCAGAATGGCATCACAGCCTTCAAGCAGTTCAGTGCCTTTGTTTTCGATGTCTTCGGAGTCGATATAACGCAGGTTGACCTTGGTACGGTTGGAAATGCCGGCGTGGCTCATCGCTTCAATCAGCGACTTGTACGCGTCCAGCAGTTCCATGTACTTGCCAACCATCGCGATGGTGACTTCGTGCTCTGGATTGAGCTTGGCATCGACAACCTGTTCCCATTCGGACAGGTCGGCGCTGTTGCATTCCAGGCCAAAACGCTCAACAACGAAATCATCCAGACCCTGAGCGTGCAGCATGCCCGGGATACGGTAGATAGTGTCGGCGTCTTCCAGCGAAATAACGGCACGCTCTTCAACGTTGGTGAACAACGCGATCTTGCGACGCGAAGAAATATCAACGTGGTGATCGGAGCGGCAGATCAATACATCTGGCTGCAGGCCGATGGAACGCAGCTCTTTAACCGAGTGTTGCGTTGGTTTGGTTTTCGTTTCGCCAGCAGTGGCGATGTACGGAACCAGAGTCAGGTGCATCAGCATGGCGCGCTTGGCGCCTACTTCGATGCGCAACTGACGGATTGCTTCGAGGAACGGTTGCGACTCAATGTCACCCACAGTACCGCCAATCTCAACCATCGCTACGTCGGCATCGCCGGCGCCCTTGATGATTCGACGCTTGATTTCGTCGGTGATGTGCGGAATGACCTGGATGGTTGCACCCAGGTAATCACCACGGCGCTCCTTGCGCAGGACGTGTTCGTAAACGCGGCCCGTGGTGAAGTTGTTGTTCTGGGTCATGGTCGTGCGGATAAACCGCTCGTAATGGCCCAAGTCCAGGTCGGTTTCGGCGCCGTCGTGTGTGACGAACACTTCACCGTGCTGGAACGGGCTCATGGTGCCCGGATCAACGTTGATGTAGGGGTCCAGCTTCAGCATGGTGACCTTAAGTCCCCGCGCCTCCAGGATGGCTGCCAATGAAGCCGAGGCAATGCCTTTCCCCAATGAAGAAACAACACCGCCCGTGACGAAGATGTAGCGCGTCATGAAAAACCCTAGAAGTCTGCGTTAAAGCGGTCAGAGCCGCCGGGGAAAGCGAAGGAAGGCCGAAGCCCCCAATCACCAGCATTAGTCACAGTGCACCTTTCGAAAAACTGCTGCGTTGAAACAGACCGATGGAAACCATCGGTTCGATGCAAGCCACACATTTTTTTAAAATCGCCCAGCAAAGACTGCTTGGTAATCGGCAACTTCTGTAATTCTGGTGAATCCACAGAAGTTGTATCAAGAAGGGAGCGTAGTCTACCGGAAACCCCCTTTCAGCTCAAACCTTGATCGCTCAAAGTTGGCAGCCACTGTAATTGCCAGCGTCCACAGGGGCTGGAGTCCAGTCCATTGAGGTTTGCCACGGCCAATAACTGCTCATTACGGTACAGAAGCGGCAATCTGCCACGGGCGAATAGCGGAACACCCCGCTCGTTCAGCAACCGCTTCAGATCGCGATGACCGCGCTGCTCCAGCGCCATCACTTCACCGCCTTGACGATAGCTCACTTGCAAGGGGCCATCGGGAATATCCCCGACAAAGCGCACCCGACCGTTACCCGGTAGTGCCAACACTTGATCGGGCTGGGCCCACGACACTGGCGCAGTTGGCTGATACAGCCAGTCACCGGACAACCACCAGATGCGCGCACCCGCGCGATGCAGCTCACCCTGGGCCAGTTTCCAGACCGGCTGCGCGCCGTCACGAGCATCGCGCAATGCGTCCCACCCGGCCCAATGGTCGGTATCAGGCAATTGCGTGAAGGCCGCCAGCCAGTGACGCAAGGCATTGCGCTGACGTGCAGGAGACAACGCGGCGACCGGGGCAAGCTCCAGCGAAGGCAGGCCTAGCCAGACAAATTCATCGGCAGCGCTTGCCGCGTGAATATCCTGCTGCGCCAACTCATCAAGCAGGCCTTGCGCCTCGGCACAATGTGCAGCGCTGCGAGCCATGCTGGCAGCGGCTTGCGGCCAGCGCCGACGCAGAGCGGGAAATACCTCATGGCGCAGGTAATTGCGGGAAAAGTCTGTCTGGGTGTTGGACGGGTCTTCGATCCAGCTCAGATTGTGCTCGCGGGCATAGGTTTCAAGCTGAGTACGAGGCACATCCAGCAAGGGCCGACACAGGTGCCCTGCCCCCAAACGACGCTGACGCGGCATGGCCGCCAAGCCGCTGACCCCAGCCCCGCGTAACAAACGAAACAGCAGGGTTTCGGCCTGATCGTCGCGATGCTGCCCGGTGAGCAACACTTCCTGAGCTCCGGTAGCTGCCACAAACACCTGATAGCGCGCATCCCGCGCCGCACGCTCGATACTGGCACCCGCTTGAACTTGCACCCGAACAACCTGCAGCGGCACGCTCAGCCCGTCACACAGCACCTGGCAATGGGCCGGCCACGCATCAGCCGCCGCCTGAAGACCATGATGAACATGGATCGCGGTAATTGGAGGTAATGGGTGGGTTTGACGAAGTTGCACAAGAAGGTGCAGCAGGACGGTAGAGTCCAGACCGCCGGACAGCGCGACGTGCCAGGCTTTGGCATTGCGCCAGGGTTTCAGGGCTGCAAAAAGTAGAGTCGAAAAATCAGACATTGCAAAAACCTGTGGGAGCTGGCTTGCCTGCGATGCAGACAACTCGGTCTTTCAGACAAACCGCGTAGATACCATCGCGAGCAAGCTCGCTCCCACATTCAGATTTCGCTAAATCAGAGACCGTAGCTCATCAGGCGATCATAACGACGCTTGAGCAGCGTTTCGTGGTCCAGCTTGTTCAGCATGTCCAACTGGGAAATCAGATCTGCACGAATCGAGGCAGATGCTGCTGCCGGATCACGGTGCGCGCCGCCCAATGGCTCGCCAATCACCTTGTCCACAATACCCAGGCCTTTCAGGCGCTCAGCGGTGATACCCATCGCTTCAGCTGCGTCCGGCGCCTTTTCGGCGGTCTTCCACAGAATCGAGGCACAACCTTCAGGCGAGATCACTGCGTAGGTCGAATACTGCAGCATGTTCAACTGGTCACAAACGCCAATTGCCAATGCACCACCCGAACCGCCTTCACCGATAACGGTAGCGATGATCGGGGTTTTCAGACGCGACATGACGCGCAGGTTCCAGGCAATAGCTTCGCTCTGGTTGCGCTCTTCAGCATCAATACCAGGGTAAGCACCCGGGGTATCGATGAATGTCAGGATCGGCATTTTGAAGCGTTCGGCCATTTCCATCAAACGGCAGGCCTTGCGATAGCCTTCAGGGCGCGGCATACCGAAGTTGCGACGCACCTTCTCACGGACTTCACGGCCTTTCTGGTGACCAATCACCATCACTGGCTGATCGTCCAGGCGGGCAATACCACCAACGATGGCAGCGTCATCCGAGAAGTGACGATCGCCATGCAGCTCATCGAATTCGGTGAAGATGTGCTGAATATAGTCCAGCGTGTATGGACGGCGCGGGTGACGGGCCAGGCGGGCAATCTGCCAGCTGGTCAGTTTGCCGAAAATATCTTCAGTCAGCGTTTTGCTTTTGTCTTGCAGACGAGAGATTTCATCGCTGATATTCAGCGAATTGTCATTACCAACCAAGCGCAACTCTTCGATTTTGGCTTGCAGGTCAGCAATCGGCTGTTCGAAATCAAGAAAATTCGGGTTCATAAGCATCCGTCTTGGGTCGGCGGCAAAGCATGCCAGAAGGTTTGAAACCCAGCATTTGCTGGCGTTTCGAACCGAGCTGGGGCAGCCGGTTGATCTGTATCGCGCCTACCTTAAGGGACAGGCGCTCTCAGGTCGAGATTAAAAATTCAGGTCGAGGTCAGGGCGCGCTAATCGCCCCTGACCGTCAACGGTATTGGAGGAAGACGTTGTCTCGCCCGAACTGGTCACGCAGGGCTTGAATCAAGCTGTCCGCCGGATCGATTCGCCAGGTCTCGCCAAACTGCAACATGGCCTTGGCGTCTTCGCCGGTGTAGTCCATGGTAATCGGACACGCACCGCGATGTTTCTTTAACAACTCGCCCAACCAGCGCAATTGATCACCCTTAAGCGCGGCCCGGTTGACTTTCAATCGCAAGCTTTCGGCCAGACTGGTGCGCGCATCTTCCATGCTCATCACCCGCTTGACTCGCAATCGCAGCCCGCCAGAGAAATCGTCATTACTGACTTCACCTTCGACCACCACCATCGCATCAGTCTGCAACAGCGATTGCGCCGAATGGAAGGCTTCGGCAAACAGCGAGGCCTCAATCCGTGCCGAACGATCGTCAAGGGTGATGAAGCCCATCTTGTCGCCCTTTTTGTTCTTCATCACTCGCAACGCGATGATCATCCCGGCCACGGTCTGAGTGTCGCGCGCAGGTTTCAGATCAATGATGCGCTGACGGGCAAAGCGGCGAATTTCGCCTTCATACTCATCAATCGGATGACCGGTCAGATACAGGCCCAGCGTGTCCTTTTCGCCTTTGAGTCGCTCCTTGAGCGTCAGTTCCTTGGCCTTGCGGTGATTGGCATAGACGTCCGCATCGACCTCGACAAACAAACCGCCAAACAGGTCAGCGTGACCGCTGTCATGGGTGCGCGCGGTCTGCTCGGCCGCCTTGATCGCTTCTTCCAGCGCCGACAACAACACTGCACGGTTCTGGTCGATGCTGGCCTGCCAGGCTTTGGGCTCGTCATGAAAGAACGGCCCCAAACGGTCCAGCGCGCCACTTCGAATCAGGCCATCAAGCGTGCGCTTGTTGATGCGCTTAAGGTCTACCCGGGCACAAAAGTCGAACAGATCCGTGAATGGACCGTCCTGGCGCGCTTCGGTAATCGCCTCAACCGGCCCCTCACCTACTCCCTTGATTGCCCCCAGACCGTAAATGATCCGGCCTTCGTCGTTCACCGTGAACTTGAACTCCGAAGCATTCACATCCGGCGCGTCGAGACGCAGCTTCATGCTGCGAATTTCTTCGATCAGGATCACGACTTTGTCGGTGTTGTGCATATCCGCCGACAGTACCGCAGCCATAAACGGCGCCGGGTAGTGGGTTTTCAGCCATGCGGTCTGGTATGACACCAGGCCGTAGGCAGCGGAGTGGGATTTGTTAAAGCCGTAACCGGCGAATTTTTCCACCAGGTCGAAAATGTTACCGGCCAGGTCGCCATCAATATTGTTGTTGGCACAACCCTCAATAAAGCCGCCGCGCTGCTTGGCCATTTCTTCGGGTTTTTTCTTGCCCATGGCCCGACGCAGCATGTCAGCGCCGCCGAGGGTATAACCGGCCATGACCTGGGCAATCTGCATCACCTGTTCCTGATACAGGATGATGCCGTAGGTCGGTGCCAGTACGGGCTTGAGCCCTTCGTACTGATAATCCGAGTGCGGATATGCCAGTTCGGCCCGGCCGTGCTTACGGTTGATAAAGTCGTCAACCATGCCTGACTGCAATGGGCCTGGACGGAACAGGGCCACCAATGCGATCAAGTCTTCCAGGCAGTCGGGCTTGAGCTTTTTGATCAGCTCTTTCATGCCACGCGACTCAAGCTGGAACACCGCGGTGGTCTCGGCCTTTTGCAGCAACTGGTAGGTCGGTTTGTCGTCAAGCGGGATAAAAGCGATATCCAGCGGTGGCTCATCAACCTTGGCACGCTCGCGGTTGATGGTTTTCAGTGCCCAGTCAATAACCGTCAGGGTCCGCAGACCGAGGAAGTCGAACTTCACCAGACCGGCAGACTCAACGTCATCCTTGTCGAACTGGGTAACCAGACCGCCACCCTCTTCGTCGCAGTAAATCGGCGAGAAGTCTGTCAGTTTGGTCGGCGCGATAACCACACCACCGGCGTGCTTGCCGACGTTACGCACAACGCCCTCAAGCTTGCGGGCCATTTCCCAGATTTCAGCTGCTTCTTCATCGACCTTGATGAAGTCACGCAGGATTTCTTCCTGTTCGTAGGCTTTTTCCAGGGTCATGCCGACTTCAAACGGAATCATCTTCGACAGACGATCCGCCAGACCGTAGGACTTGCCCTGCACCCGCGCCACGTCACGGATTACCGCCTTGGCGGCCATCGAACCAAAGGTGATGATCTGGCTTACCGCGTTGCGACCGTATTTTTCGGCCACATACTCGATGACCCGGTCGCGACCATCCATACAGAAGTCGACGTCGAAGTCGGGCATCGATACCCGTTCCGGGTTAAGGAATCGCTCGAACAGCAGGTCATATTCCAACGGATCAAGGTCAGTAATCTTCTGCACATAGGCCACCAGCGACCCTGCACCCGAACCACGGCCCGGCCCTACCGGCACACCGTTGCTCTTGGCCCACTGGATAAAGTCCATAACGATCAGGAAGTAACCGGGGAACCCCATCTGGATGATGATATCCAGCTCGAAATTAAGCCGGTCGACATACACCTGACGCTTGGCGTCGTAATCTTCGGTGGTGTCCTTGGGCAGCAGAACACTCAGGCGATCTTCCAGGCCATCAAACGATACTTTGCGGAAATACTCATCGATGGTCATGCCATCGGGAATCGGGAAGTTGGGCAAAAAGTGAGTGCCCAACTTGACTTCAATATTGCAGCGCTTGGCGATTTCAACCGTGTTTGCCAGCGCTTCAGGCAGATCACTGAACAGCTCGGCCATTTCCTCGGCACTTTTCAGATACTGCTGATCGCTGTAATTCTTGGAGCGGCGCGGATCATCCAGGGCCCGGCCTTCACCAATGCACACGCGGGTTTCGTGAGCTTCGAAATCCTGCTGCTTGATAAAACGCACATCGTTGGTCGCCACCAGCGGCGCGCCAATCCTGTCCGCCAGGGCTACGGCAGCATGCAGATGCTCTTCGTCGTTGGGGCGCTTGGTGCGCTGAATTTCCAGATAAAAACGGTCCGGGAACACCGCCATCCATTCGCGGGCCAGGGTCTCGGCTTCTTCAGTGTTGCCACTGATCAGCGCAACACCTATCTCGCCCTCTTTCGCTGCCGAAAGCATGATCAGGCCTGCAGCAGCCTCGGCTACCCACTCGCGCTCAATGATCACCTGGCCATTGCGCTGACCATCGATGTAACCACGGGAGATCAGCTCGGTGAGGTTGCGATAACCCAAAGGGTTCATCGCCAACAGACTGATACGACTCAGCGGGTTTTCCGGGTCCTTGTTCGACAACCACAGATCCGCGCCACTGATCGGCTTGATCCCGCCGCCCATGGCCGCTTTGTAGAATTTGACCAGGGAGCACATGTTGTTCTGATCGGTCACCGCGACAGCGGGCATATTCATGCCGGCCAGGGTTTTGATCAGCGGTTTGATCCGCACCAGGCCATCGACCAGGGAGTATTCAGTGTGCAGGCGCAGGTGAACGAATGAAGCCGGCATGGTGATCCTGTCTATAAGCTTTGAGAAACAACAAGGCCCGGATTGTACCGGGCCTTGGCAAAAACATCAGCCTTGCGGCTAAACCTTGGCGAGACCTTCAAGGGCCTCATAGGCACGACGCACCGGACCAAACGAACGCCGGTGAATGGGTGTCGGGCCAAGACGCTCAAGGGCTTCGAGGTGCACCGGTGTTGGGTAACCCTTGTGACCGCCGATACCATAGCCCGGATACTGCAACTCAAATGCAGCCATTTCACGGTCACGGCTGACCTTGGCCAGAATCGACGCCGCCGCAATCGCCGGAACCTTGCTATCGCCTTTAACAACGGCTTCAGCAGGCATTGCCAACTTGGGGCAGCGATTACCGTCGATCATCGCCAGTTTAGGGGTAATGCTCAGCCCTTCGACTGCACGCTGCATGGCTAGCATGGTGGCGTGCAAAATATTCAGCTCGTCGATCTCTTCGACTTCGGCCCGAGCAATACACCAGCTCAGGGCTTTTTCACAGATTTCGTCATAAAGTTTTTCACGACGCGCTTCGGTGAGTTTTTTCGAATCGTTGAGCCCGACGATGGGCCGATTGGGGTCAAGAATAACGGCAGCAGTCACCACGGCGCCACACAGTGGGCCGCGACCCACCTCATCGACACCGGCAACAAGGTCTTCGACCAGATTGAAGTCCAATCCGATTTGCATGGTTACTTTACTCACTTGGATTGTGCAATCAGGTCCAGTACCGCTTTGGCGGCCTGATTGGAAGCGTCGAGGCGCAATGTGCGATGAATCTCGTCAAAGCCGCGAGTCTGCTCTTCACCGCCGTCCAGCAGGGGCAGCAGGGTCTGGGCCAGGGCTTCAGGCGTCGCAGCGTCCTGCAACAGCTCGGGCACCAGCATCCGCTGAGCCAGCAAGTTGGGCAGCGACACGTACGGACTTTTGACCAGGCGCTTGAGAATCCAGAACGTCAACCGAGCCAGGCGATAAGCCACCACCATCGGCCGCTTGTAGAGCAAGGCTTCCAGCGTGGCAGTGCCGGATGCAATCAGCACCGCATCGCAGGCTGCCAGTGCCAGGTGTGATTGACCATCAAGCAAGGTCAGCGGCAGGTCGCGCCCAACCAGCAACTGCTCGATTTGCTCACGGCGCGCGGCACTCGCACACGGCAATACAAAACGCACATCAGGCCGGGCTTCGCGGATTTTTTGCGCCGCATCGAGAAACAACCCACCAAGCTTGCCCACTTCACCGCCGCGACTACCGGGCATCAAAGCGACCAACGGCCCGTCAGGCAGACCCAGTTCAGCGCGAGCACCGGCTTTATCTGCTTCAAGTGGGATAGTGTCGGCCAGCGAGTGCCCGACGAAACGCACAGGTACGCCGTGCTCTTGGTAAAACTTGGCTTCAAAAGGCAACAGTGTGAGCATCAAATCGCAGCCTTCGCGAATTTTCAGCACGCGCTTCTGACGCCAGGCCCATACCGAAGGGCTGACGTAGTGCACGGTCTTGATTCCGGCACGGCGCAATTGAAGTTCAATATTGAGGGTAAAATCAGGTGCATCAATACCGATAAACACATCGGGTTTTTCGGCAATCAATGTCTGAACCAAGAGCTTGCGGCGCTTGAGCAGCTCACGCAGACGCCCCAGCACCTCAACCAGCCCCATCACCGACAAACGCTCCATCGGGAAGTAGGAGGTCATACCCTCTGCTTCCATCAACGGACCGCCAACGCCGATAAATTCGATATCAGAATGCTGAGCCTTGAGTGCCCGCATCAATCCCGAGCCCAAAATGTCGCCCGAGGCCTCCCCCGCTACCAGCGCGATACGCAATCTGGCCATGACTAGCGCGTAATGCCGCGGGTGGAAGAGCGAATGGACTCAACAAACATGGCAACTTCAGGGAACAGCAGAGCAGGCTCGGCCAACTCGGCAAGTGCCTGATCAACGGTCAGCCCCTGGCGGTAGACCACTTTATAGGCACGACGCAACGCATGAATGGCGTCATCACTGAAACCGCGACGGCGCATACCTTCGAAGTTCATGCTGCGGGCTTCGGCAGGGCTGCCGAACACAGTCACAAACGCAGGAACATCCTTGCCGATGGCGGTGCCCATGCCCGAAAAGCTGTGGGCGCCGATATG
Source organism: Pseudomonas fragi (assembly GCF_025426255.1). Classification (GTDB taxonomy): domain Bacteria; phylum Pseudomonadota; class Gammaproteobacteria; order Pseudomonadales; family Pseudomonadaceae; genus Aquipseudomonas; species Aquipseudomonas kulmbachensis. The sequence goes on from NZ_CP104861.1 coordinate 4,094,596, forward strand.
GCAAAACTGATGAACCAGGGTAAAACCTGACAGGATCGCCCAATCGCCCATATGCACATGGCCCGCCAACGCTGAGTTGTTGACCAGAATGCAGTGGTTGCCAATCACGCTGTCATGCCCGATATGGGCATAGGCCATCACCAGGTTGTGATCACCCAGCGTGGTCTCGGCACGGTCCTGAATGGTTCCTCGATGAATCGTCACACCTTCACGAATAACGTTGTGATCACCGATAACCAGGCGAGTTTCCTCACCCTTGTACTTGAGATCAGGCGTGTCTTCGCCCACCGATGAAAACTGGTAGATACGGTTGTGCTTACCGATTTTGGTTGGGCCCTTGAGAATCACATGCGGCCCAATCACTGTCCCCTCGCCGATTTCCACACCTGCGCCGACGATCGACCAAGGGCCGACCTCGACGTCGTCGGCCAATATGGCCGTCGGATCGATGATTGCGCGAGGGTCAATCAAACTCATAGTTTGCGTTCCGCACAGATGATTTCAGCCGAGCATACCGGCTTGCCATCCACCGTGGCCTGACACTCGAACTTCCAGATGGAGCGCTTGCAGCTCACGAACTTGGCTTCAAGGATCAACTGATCACCCGGCAGCACAGGCTGACGGAAGCGCAGCTTGTCGGAGCCTACGAAGTAATACAGTGTGCCGTCAGCCGGCTTGAGATCCATCATCTTGAAGCCAAGAATGCCGGCAGCCTGAGCCATCGCTTCAATGATCAACACACCGGGCATGATCGGGTGCGCCGGGAAGTGGCCGTTAAAAAAAGGCTCATTGATGCTGACATTCTTGTAGGCACGAATGCGCTTGTTCTCGACATCCAGATCCACCACTCGGTCCACCAGCAGGAACGGGTAACGGTGGGGCAGATATTCGCGAATCTCGTTGATGTCCATCATTTCGTGGGGAAGCCTGTAATAAAGATTGGGCGCGCGCGACTAAGGCGCGCTCCTCTAGCAAATCAAGGAAGCAAACCAGGGGTTCAGCACGCTTGATATGGAAATTGTATTAGCCTTTTGAAGAAGCTTTGCCGCCGGGGGTCACTTACCGACGCGCTTTTCCAGTTGTTTCAACCGTCTGGCAATGTCGTCCAGCTGACGAATACGTGCCGCACTCTTGCGCCACTCAGCGGCTGGTTGCATAGCCGTACCGGAAGAATAGGCGCCTGGCTCGGTAATCGAGTGGGTCACCATCGTCATGCCAGTCAAGAACACATTGTCACAAATTTCAATATGCCCAACCAAACCGACACCACCCGCCAACATGCAGTGCTTGCCGATTTTAGTGCTACCGGAAATCCCGACACAGGCGGCCATGGCCGTATGGTCACCCACCTGAACGTTGTGTGCGATCTGGATCTGGTTATCCAGCTTGACGCCATTACCGATCAGTGTGTCGGCCAAAGCACCGCGGTCGATGGCGGTATTAACACCGATTTCGACATCATCACCGATGGTTACACCACCGATTTGAGCGATCTTTTGCCAAACACCCTTCTCGTTGGCAAAGCCAAAACCCTCGCCACCCAGCACGGCACCCGACTGAATAACCACACGCTGACCGATGCGAACATCGTGATAAAGCGTCACACGCGGAGCCAGCCAGCCGTCTTCGCCAATTACACAGCGAGCCCCGATAAAGCAATGAGGCCCGACCGTGACGCCAGCAGCGATGCGCGCACCGCTTTCGATCACAGCAAAGGCACCAATGCATGCTGCAGGATCAACCACCGCGTCAGCAGCAATCACTGCCGTTGGATGAACGCCGGCAACCGCTTTGGGCTTGGGGTCAAACAGATGGGAAATTCGGGCATAAGCCAGATACGGATCGGGTACAACCAGCGCATCCCCGACATACTCCTCGGCGTCTGCAGCCTTGAGCAATACAGCCCCGGCATGGCAATCAACGAGGAATTTTCGGTATTGGGGGTTGGCCAGAAAGCTCAACTGAGCTGGGCCAGCCTCTTGTAAAGTGGCTAGCCCAGTGATTTCTTTCTCCGCAGAGCCACGCAGTGTGGCTCCAAGGAACTCGGCCAATTGGCCGAGTTTTATAGTCGCAGTCATAATTACTTCAGCTGATTCATGCGCTCGATAACCTGGCGAGTGATGTCGTACTGAGGTTTGACATCAATCACAGCACCACGCTCGAACACCAGGTCAAAGGCGCCTTTCTTGATGACTTCTTCAACAGCGCTGTCCAGTTTTGGCTTCAGCTGTTTAAGCATTTCGCGGTCAGCAACGGCTTTGGCTTCGTTCAGCTCCTTGGATTGGAACTGGAAGTCACGGGCCTTTTGCTTGAATTCAAGTTCCAGGCGTTCACGTTCGCCCTGCTGCATTTTGTCGCCGCCCTTCACCAGACGATCCTGAATGCCTTTGGCGCTGCTTTCCAGGCTTTTGAGCTTGGTCAGTTGCGGGCCAAACTTCTTCTCGGCATCCACGGCATAACGCTTGGCTGCGTCCGACTCAAGCAATGCCATCTGATAGTTCAGTACGGCAATTTTCATGTCGGCGAAAGCCGGGCCTGCCACTAGAACCGAAGCCAGGAGAACCAATTGAGTCAACTTACGCACGATGCACTCCTAAAAAATCCGTTGTCTGTATCTAAGGTCAGGCTTTAGAAAGTCTGGCCGAGGGAGAATTGGAACACTTGAGTGTCTGCGTCATCCGGTTTCTTGATCGGCATGGCCAAGCTGAAGCTCAACGGGCCAAGCGCAGTTACCCAGGTCACGCCAACACCAACAGAACTGGCCATGTTACTAAAGCCGATATCGCAATCCTTGGTATCACCCTTGCAGTTGGTGTCGAACACGTTACCCACATCCCAGAACACGGAGGTACGCAGGGAGCGCTGGTCTTTCACAAACGGCATAGGGAACAGAACCTCTACACCACCCTGGATCAGCACGTTACCACCAAACGGCAGCGGATCTTGATCCGGGTCCGCAATGGTGCCCGGATTTCTACCGGAGCTTGGAGTGCTGCGAGGGCCCAAGGCGCTGTCCTTGAAACCACGTACCGAGTTGAAACCACCAGCGTAGTAGTTCTCATAGAACGGCAGGCCAGCAGTCGAACCATAACCATCACCATAGCCCAACTCTGTGTGCAGACGCATGGTGTAGGTGTCGGTCAGTGGTTGGAACAGCTGAGCGCGATAATCAAGCTTGTAGAACTGCAGGTCACTGCCCGGAATCGTGGACTCAAGCACCAGACTCTGGGAACTGCCACGTGTTGGCAACACACCTTTGTTCAGAGTCGACTCGGACCAACCTACCGATGCCTTGAAGTTGAGGTACTTGTCGCCTTCACGATTTACGAAGTCGAAAATTTCGTCAACGGTGTACTGACCGGTACTGATTTCATCCTGCTGCACTGTCAGACCGTAGGTCAGACGCGATGTATCACTGATCGGGTAGCCCATGGTGATACCAGCACCAAGGCTGTCCACCGAGTAGTTTGCTACGTCAACGTCCAGCTCTTTGTAGTCGGTTGTACGGTAGAACGCGTTGTAACCTAGGCTCACACCATCAGCAGTCCAGTACGGATCAACATAGCTGAAGTTGTAGCGGCTCTGGTATTCGCTGCGCGTCAGGCCAATGCTGACCTTGTTACCCGTACCCAGGAAGTTGTTCTGGGTAATCGAGCCGCCAAGGATCAAACCGGCGCTCTGGGCAAAACCGACGCTGGCAGTGATCGAACCCGACGCCTGTTCTTCAACTGCGTAGTTAACGTCAACCTGGTCGTCAGTACCTGGTACTGCCGGGGTTTCAACGTTGACTTCCTTGAAGAAGCCCAGGCGCTCAAGGCGAACCTTGGACTGATCAATCAGGTAGGTCGAAGCCCAGCCACCTTCCATCTGACGCATTTCGCGACGCAGCACTTCGTCGGCCGACTTGGTGTTGCCGCGGTAGTTGATGCGGTTTACGTAAGCACGCTTGCCCGGATCGACCACAAAAGTAATGGCAACAGTGTGATTCTCAGGGTTTGGCTGAGGCACGCCGTTGACGTTGGCGAAGGTGTAGCCTTCGTTACCCAGGCGACGGGTAATCAGCTCGGAAGTAGTGGTCATCAGCTTGCGCGAGAACACTTGGCCCGGCTGAACCAGCAGCAGCGACTTGATCTGATCTTCAGGAACCTTGAGGTCACCGCTCAGTTTCACTTCGCCGACGTTGTATTTTTCGCCTTCGTTCACGTTAACGGTGATGTAGACGCTTTTCTTGTCGGGCGTGATCGAGACCTGGGTCGAAGCGATATCCATATTGATATAGCCGCGATCGAGGTAGTAGGAGCGCAGACGCTCAAGGTCACCCGACAGTTTTTCACGAGCGTACTTGTCGTCATTCTTGAAGAACGACAACCAGTTCGTGGTTTTCAGTTCGAACAGGTCAACCAGATCCGATTCAGGGAAAACCGTATTACCCACCACGTTGATGTGCTGGATAGCGGCAACCGTGCCTTCGTTGATATTGACCTTCAAGGCAACGCGGTTACGCGGCTCGGGCACCACTTCGGTGTCTACCGTCGCCGAATAGCGGCCCTGGGCAACATACTGACGTTGCAGTTCGTTACGCACACCTTCAAGGGTGGCGCGCTGGAAAATCTCACCTTCGGCCAACCCCGACTGTTTAAGACCTTTCATCAGGTCATCAGTGGAGATCGCCTTGTTCCCGTCAATTGTGATGCTGGAGACGGAAGGACGCTCGACAACCGTGATAACAAGCACATTGCCATCACGACCCAGTTGGATATCCTGAAAGAACCCGGTTTTGAACAACGCACGAGTGGATTCCACCAAACGGCGGTCATCCGCTACCTCACCCACGTTCAGAGGCAACGCACCAAACACGCTACCGGCGGAAACCCGCTGGAGCCCGTTGACACGGATATCAGAGATAGTGAAGGACTCGGCGTGAACTTCGGCGATCATCAGTACGGCGAGAACCGCAGTTAGCAGCAGACGTTTCATGAAGTCCTTTCTTATTCCAACTGGCAATAAACAAACTGCCGCAAAATGCGGCAGATTCGCAATTCAGCGAAGCGTTTACAGACGACCCAGATCGTTGATCAAGGCAAGTAACATCACCCCGACCACCAAGCTGATCCCGATCTGCATTCCCCAACCCTGCACCCGATCCGACAAGGGACGACCACGCGCCCACTCGATCAGATAAAACAACAAATGCCCCCCATCCAGTACAGGTATGGGCAACAAGTTCAGAACCCCCAGGCTTATGCTCAGATAAGCCAGAAAATTCAAGAAATCCGCAACACCCGACTGGGCAGAAGCGCCCGCCACTTTAGCAATGGTTATCGGTCCACTCAAGTTTTTTACCGAGAGCTCACCGAACAACATTTTCTTCAGCGAGTCGAGCGTCAATATGCTCATGGTCCAGGTGCGTTTTGCCCCTTCCCCGATTGCTGCGAGCGGGCCATAACTGACCTCCCGGATCATCGCTGGTGGCCAATCGACACCTTTGACCCCTGCCCCCAGGTAACCCGTTGCCGCCTTGCCTTCACCGCGAGCTGCCAGCGTGACAGGTATCTCAACAGGCACGCCATCGCGTTCAACACGCAACACGACACGTGCATCCGGGCGCACACGAACCCAGTCAACAACCTGCTGCCAATCCTTGATGACCTGATCGTTCATGGCCAGCAGCTTGTCACCGGTTTTAAGCCCTGCGGCCTGCGCTGGACCTTTCGGGTCCAGCTCTGCCAGAACTGCCGGCAGCTCGGGACGCCACGGACGAATCCCCAAGGAGGTGATAGGGTCCGGCTCATCGGCACCCTTGAGCCAGTCTTTCAATACAAGTTGATGCGACGCTTGGGCAGAGGAGTCCGGCTCACGCACAACAACCTGCAGAGAGCCGCTTTCACCCAGACGTCGAACCAGTTGCAGATTGACGTTGGACCAGCCTGTCGTAGCCTCGCCATCAATGGAAACAATTTCCTGACCCGCGACCAAACCGGCTTGCGCCGCCAGGCTGCCGCTTTCAACCGCACCGATGACCGACCGCACTTGCTGGCTGCCCATCATGGCCAGCACCCAGAAGAACGCCATCGCCAGCATGAAGTTGGCTATCGGCCCGGCCGCGACAATGGCAATGCGCTGACCTACGGTTTTACGATTGAACGACTGATCGAGTTGATCGGCAGGCACTTCGCCTTCGCGCTCGTCGAGCATTTTAACGTAGCCACCCAACGGGATGGCTGCGACAACAAACTCGGTGCCCTGGCGATCATGCCAGCGCAATAGAGGCGTACCGAAGCCCACGGAGAAGCGCAGAACCTTGACGCCACAACGGCGCGCCACCCAAAAGTGACCGAATTCATGAAAAGTGACCAGCACCCCCAATGCCACCAGGGTGCCAACAATCATATAGAGCGCACTCATCTACTTTCTCCGCGATTCTGTCCGGTTCCGGCAAGCACCACTTTTTCAGCCGTTACGACTCAACCACTGTTCAGCCAGCATACGAGCTTTGGTATCAGCGGCAAACACCGCTTCCAGCTCGTCTACGGCGACTACAGGCTCGCTATTCAATACATCTTCGATAATACGGGCGATCTGCGGATAACGGATTCGCCCGTCCAAAAAGGCAGCCACTGCAACCTCGTTCGCCGCATTAAGCATCGCTGGGGCACTATTACCGGCCTCGGCCGCCTCGCGAGCCAGACGCAAACAAGGGAAACGTTGCTCGTCAGGACGCTGGAAGTCCAGTCGTGCCACTGCAAACAGGTCCAGCGGCGCAACACCCGAATCAATACGCTCAGGCCAGGCCAAGGCATTGGCAATCGGCGTACGCATATCCGGATTACCCAACTGAGCCAGCACCGAGCCATCCACATAATCGACCAGCGAATGAATCACGCTTTGCGGATGGATAACCACTTCAACCTGATCCGGCCGGGCATCGAACAACCAGCAAGCCTCGATCAGTTCCAGGCCCTTGTTCATCATGCTGGCTGAATCGACCGAAATCTTGCGCCCCATCGACCAATTGGGATGAGCGCAGGCCTGATCTGGAGTGACATGCTCAAGCTGGGCCAGCGGCGTTTCACGGAACGGCCCGCCAGACGCGGTAAGCAAAATCCGACGAACCCCTACATTCCCCAGACCGCGGGCAAAATCCTGCGGCAAGCACTGGAAGATCGCATTGTGTTCACTGTCGATGGGCAGCAATACCGAGCCGCTACGACGTACGGCCTGCATAAACAGGTCGCCGGTCATCACCAGCGCTTCCTTGTTGGCCAGCAGGATCTTCTTGCCGGCATTGACTGCTGCCAGTGTCGGACGCAGGCCCGCAGCACCAACGATTGCCGCCATTACCGCATCGACTTCAGGAGCCGAGGATATCTGGCACAAGCCCTCCTCACCCACCAATACCTCGGTGTTGAGCCCCGCAGCGCGCAAATCCGCCTGCAACCGGCTCGCAGCCTGCTCATGGGGTACCACCACAACTTGCGGGCGGTGCTTGACGCACAAGGCCAGCAGCTCGGCGAGACGGCTATAGCCGCTCAAGGCAAAGACCTGATAACGATCAGGGTGACGCGCAATAACATCCAGGGTGCTCAGGCCAATAGAGCCCGTAGCCCCCAGAACAGTAATCTGTTGTGGGCGACTCATGACGCAGCCATCCACAGTAATACCGCAAATACAGGGATCGCCGCCGTCAGGCTGTCGATCCGGTCCAGCACACCGCCATGGCCCGGCAGCAAATTGCTGCTGTCTTTAATTCCAGCCTGGCGCTTGAACATGCTTTCCGTGAGATCGCCCACCACCGAGATCAATACAATCACGGCGGCGCCGACCAGCGCAGCAAACATCTGCGAAGCGCTCCAGCTACGCACTACACCGACGACAGCAGTGATCAGCAGGCTCAGCAACAAACCACCAAAAACACCTTCCCAGCTTTTGCCCGGACTGACTTTAGGGGCCAGCTTGCGTTTGCCAAATTTGCGCCCGGAAAAATAAGCGCCAATATCTGCGCCCCAGACCAGAACCATCACTGCCATGATCAGCCAGTTACCCAGCGGCATTGCCTTGATCAGAACCAGACCTTGCCAAGCTGGCAACAGGATCAGCAGACCAATAACCAGCTTGGCCGCAATACTCGACCAGTGCCCGGCCGATTGCGGAAAGGTCAGCACCAAAAAGGTTGCTGCTGCCCACCACAATACCGCCGCACCCAGCACCCAAGGCGCCAGATCAGGGAAAACGTGCAGACCAAACAACAACAAGGCCACTATCGCGGCAAACAAAACCCGCGCAGTTTGAGCCTCAAAGCCTGCAAGACGCGCCCATTCCCAGGCACCCAAAGTAACGACTACGCCAATAAACAGCGCAAAGCCGCTGCCCTCAAGCAGAAAAAAACCGCACAAGGCAATTGGCAGCAAGATAAGCGCAGTGATGATTCGTTGTTTCAGCATTAAATCCGGGCTCCAGCCTCAACCTGCTCGCTCGTTTTACCGAAGCGGCGCTGGCGAGAAGCGAAATCAGCCAATGCATGACGCATGGCCTCGTGTTTGAAGTCCGGCCAGAACAGGTCGGAGAAGTACAACTCGGAATAGGCTAGCTGCCACAGCAAGAAATTGCTGATGCGGTGCTCGCCTCCGGTACGGATACACAAATCAGGCAACGGCTGATCACCCGTTACCAGACAGGTTTGCAACAACCGGGGGGTGATTTCCTCCGGCTGCAAATGACCTGCCTGGACTTGACGTGCCAGCTGTTGGGCAGCTTGCGCGATGTCCCACTGACCACCGTAGTTAGCGGCGATCTGCAACACAAAGCGACCCTCGCCCACCGTCATTGCTTCCGCTTCACTCATCGCCTTTTGCAAGTCCGGATGAAAGCGTGAGCGGTCGCCAATGATCCGCAAACTGATCTCGTTTTCGTTGAGGCGCTTGGCCTCACGACGCAGCGCCCGGAAGAACAGTTCCATCAGGGCACTGACTTCCGCAGCAGGTCGCTGCCAGTTTTCACTGGAAAACGCGAACAGGGTAAGCACCTCGACTCCCGCCTGGGCACATACCTCAATTACCGCACGAACCGCATCCACACCCGCTTTATGCCCGGCAACACCCGGCAGAAAGCGTTTTTTCGCCCAGCGATTATTACCGTCCATGATGATCGCGACATGTCGCGGAACAGATGACGGGTCAGCCTGCTTCGTCTTTTCCATAAAACGCCCTGACCCTTATACGGCCATCAGGTCCGCTTCTTTCTGCTTGGTGGCAACTTCAATATCTGCCACAGCCTTGTCGGTCAGCTTCTGGATATCATCAGCGCCACGACGCTCTTCGTCTTCGCTGATTTCCTTTTCCTTGACCAGGTCTTTGAGCTGGCTCAAGGCGTCACGACGGATATTACGTACGGCAATACGGGCATCTTCAGCAGCGTCACGCGCCTGTTTGGCGAAAACCTTACGGGTTTCTTCAGTCAGGGCAGGCATGGAGATCAACAACAATTCGCCCAGGTTGGTCGGATTGAGGTTCAGACCAGCGCTCTGGATTGCCTTGTCGACTGCGCCCAGCATGTTGCGTTCGAACGCTACGACTTGCAGGGTGCGGGAGTCTTTAACGGTGATGTTCGCTACCTGGCTGATCGGAGTATCCGAGCCGTAGTAAGGAACCATCACGCTACCCAGAATGCTTGGGTGAGCCTTGCCGGTACGGATCTGGCCAAATGCATGGGACAGAGATTCCAGCGACTTCTGCATGCGCGTTTGAGCGTCTTTCTTGATTTCGTTGATCATTGTTGACCTTCCTCGATCAGAGTACCTTCAGCGCCGCCGTGGACAATATTAAGCAGGGCGCCGGGCTTGTTCATATTAAATACACGCAATGGCATTTTGTGGTCACGGCACAGACAGATAGCCGTCAGATCCATAACACCCAGTTTGCGATCCAGTACTTCATCGTAAGTCAGATGATCGAACTTCTCGGCATGCGGGTCTTTGAATGGGTCTGCGGTGTACACGCCGTCAACCTTGGTCGCCTTGAGTACCACATCAGCATCGATTTCAATGGCACGCAAACAGGCAGCCGAATCCGTTGTGAAAAATGGATTACCGGTACCTGCAGCAAAAATCACCACATCCTTGGCGTTGAGATGGCGCATGGCCTTACGACGATCGTAATGATCGGTCACGCCTACCATGGAAATAGCCGACATAACGATGGCGGAGATATTCGCACGTTCCAGCGCATCGCGCATGGCCAAGGCGTTCATCACGGTAGCCAGCATGCCCATATGGTCGCCAGTTACACGGTCCATACCTGCGGCGCTCAATGCGGCACCACGGAACAGGTTGCCACCACCAATTACCAATCCTACCTGAACGCCGATGCCGACCAACTGGCCCACTTCCAGCGCCATGCGGTCGAGTACTTTGGGGTCGATCCCGAACTCTTCAGAGCCCATCAGGGCTTCGCCGCTTAGCTTGAGTAGAATGCGTTTATAGCGAGCTTGATAACCACTGCCCTGCTGAGCCATTGCGAATCTCTCCTGCCGCGTTTTATTGAAAATCTGTGCGAGGCCATTCTGCAGCCTGCGCTCTAACTGTGGCACTGCACAGCAGTGCCATCGGAACACGATTTTGTTAACCGGTTCCGTTGAGAAGGTAAAAACCCCTCCCATCTGAAAAGAGGCTGCGCGCGTGAGCGGGCAGCCTCTTGGGTCGACAGTTAAAAACCGTCTTATTGCTTGCTTGCAGCCACTTGAGCAGCAACTTCTGCTGCGAAGTCATCAACTGGCTTCTCGATGCCATCACCTACTTTGAAGTAAGTGAAGGAAACGATTTCAGCGCCGGCTTTCTTGGCCAGTTCGCCGACTTTGATTTCCGGGTTCTTGACGAAAGCTTGCTCAACCAGGCTGGCTTCAGCCAGGAACTTGCTGATACGACCGGCAACCATTTTTTCAACGATTTCTGCTGGCTTGCCTTTGATCTTGTCTTCGTTGAGGCTCATGAACACGGTTTTTTCGCGTTCGATAGCATCAGCGGAAACTTGCGATGGCAGCAGGAACTCAGGGTTGCTTGCAGCTACGTGCATGGCGATGTCACGAGCCAGCTCAGCGTTGCCGCCTTTCAGAGCAACTACAACACCGATTTTGTTGCCGTGCAGGTAAGCATCAACAACATCGCCTTCGATACGAGCCAGACGACGGATGTTAACGTTCTCGCCTACTTTACCAACCAGAATCAGACGAGCTTCTTCTTGAGCGGCGATCAGCGGAGCTGCGTCGGTCAGTTTGTCAGCAAACGCTTTTTCAACGCTGGCAGCGACGAAGTTTTTGAAGTCTTCTTGCAGAGCCAGGAAGTCGGTTTGCGAGTTGACTTCAAGAATTACGGCAGACTTGTTGTCTTCCGCAACTTTAACTGCGATAGCGCCTTCAGCAGCAACGTTGCCTGCTTTTTTGGCTGCCTTGATAGCGCCCGAAGCACGCATGTCATCAATGGCTTTTTCGATGTCGCCGCCAGCCTTGGTCAAGGCTTTCTTGCAATCCATCATGCCTTCGCCAGTACGCTCACGCAGTTCTTTAACCAACGCTGCAGTAATCTCTGCCATTTCAAAATTCCTCTTGGATAGGTTTTCAACCATTCCACCCGACCGAACGGGCGTTCAATTCGTGTGAAGCCCACCTCGAATCAACTGTGCAGGCCGCCATCTGATACAGATACGACAAACATGGTTACAACAAATGGATTTCGAGGTGGCAAAAAGGGGGCCAAGCCCCCTTTTTGCGTACTGAGTAAACGCTAGGCGTTAATTACTCAGCCTTCAACTACCGCTGCAGCTGGAGCTTCTTCGACGAAAACGTCGGTGCCGCCAGCAACGTGGTTACGGCCTTTGATCACAGCATCAGCCATCGCACCCATGTACAGCTGGATAGCGCGGATTGCGTCATCGTTACCCGGGATGATGTAGTCAACACCTTCTGGGCTGCTGTTGGTATCGACAACGCCGATTACCGGGATACCCAACTTGTTAGCTTCGGTGATCGCGATACGCTCGTGGTCAACGTCGATAACGAACAGTGCGTCTGGCAGACCGCCCATGTCCTTGATACCACCCAGGCTACGATCCAGCTTCTGCAGATCGCGAGTACGCATCAGCGCCTCTTTCTTGGTCAGCTTGGCGAAAGTACCGTCTTCTGCCTGGATTTCAAGGTCACGAAGACGCTTGATCGAAGCACGAATGGTTTTGAAGTTGGTGAGCATGCCGCCCAACCAGCGGTGATCCACGTACGGCGAACCGCAACGTGCTGCTTCTTCAGCAACGATCTTGCCAGCGGAACGCTTGGTGCCGACGAACAGAATCTTGTTTTTGCCCTGGGCCAGACACTCTACGAAAGTCAGAGCTTCGTTGAACATTGGCAGGGTTTTTTCAAGGTTGATGATGTGGATCTTGTTACGCGCGCCAAAGATGTATTTACCCATCTTCGGGTTCCAGTAACGGGTTTGGTGACCGAAGTGCACACCGGCCTTCAGCATATCGCGCATGTTGACTTGGGACATGATAGTTCCTTAATAAGTCGGGTTAGGCCTCCACGTATCCCAACGACCAACCAGCAGCTTCAAGCTGAAGGCACCCAGGTCATCGTGTCGACACGTGTGTGGGTTTGTGCTCTGCGGGCTATACCCGCAAAGCGGCGCATTTTATACCACAAGAAGGTCAAAAAACGAAGCGTGGATTTTGACTTTATTGCTAAGCCTTTGCCTGACAAGGGTTTACCCCAGGCTGGCTCTTGGCTCTTGCCTGACAATGTTACTGCCGCCACTAAAATATTCCAAACACCGCTGAGGCCCATAACAGTGCCGGAGTGAGGGCACCGCCGAGCTTGGACGAGGCGGCCGTATGGTAGGGCAAGGCCTTTTTGGTTCCTTTTGTGGCTGTTTGCCAAAAGTAACCCGCCGTAAGGGCGGAACCTTTATTTCAGTTGGACGCGAATGCTGGATATGTACTCACAACTCAAGTGAAAACCACCGAGTACATATCCATTCGATGTATCACGGCTTTCTACGGGTTCCGCCCTTACGGCGTCTCACTTTTGTCAAACAGCCACAAAAGTAAGCAAAAAGGCCTCGCCCCAGCGTACGGCCCTCGCTTCGCTCAGGTGCCCCTCACTCCGGTCCCGCTCCGTGGGCACGCCGTGACGGGCCATCCCTGGCCCGGCACGGCTCTCCCGGCATCCATGCCGGTCAACCCACTGCGCAGAACCTCCATTCGGCCTCCCGAAGGGGCAGGTAGATCAAAAGCCAAGTCAAAAACAGATCAAATGCAGATCAAATGCAGATCAAATGCAGATCAAATGCAGATCAAATGCAGATCAAATGCAGATCAAATGCAGATCAAAAGATGGATCATTAACCGCCACCTTTTTTGCGCAGGCCTTCGAATAGAGCCAGAATGCTCCACTCTATTAATAGAAGCGATGGCGCTTGGCTCATGATTCACGCCGGCCGTCTGTTAGAATCGCGTTTTCATGACGGTGTGCAGCTATAACAGCACATCCGCAATCCTGATGATGAGCGCCAACGCGCGAAGAGAGCCCGAATGACCGTCACCCTCAAAACCCCCGAGGACATCGCAAAAATGCGTGTCGCCGGCAAACTGGCCGCCGAAGTCCTGGAAATGATCGCCGAGCACGTCAAGCCAGGCGTTACTACTGAAGAGCTGGACCGCATCTGCCACGACTATATCGTCAATGTGCAAGAGGCCATCCCTGCTCCCCTCAATTACAAAGGCTTCCCCAAGTCGATCTGCACCTCGATCAACCATGTGGTGTGCCACGGCATCCCGGGTGACAAGGTCCTGAAAGACGGCGATACCCTGAACATCGATGTGACCGTGATCAAGGATGGCTATCACGGCGACACCAGCCGCATGTTCCACGTCGGCAAGGTTCCAGTCTGGGCCGAACGCCTGTCGCAAGTGACACAGGAATGCATGTACAAGGCCATCGAAATCGTCAAGCCGGGCTGCCGCCTGGGCGATATCGGCGAAGTGATCCAGAAGCACGCTGAAAAGAACGGCTTCTCGGTAGTGCGCGAGTTCTGCGGCCACGGTATCGGCAAGGTGTTCCACGAAGAGCCGCAAATCCTGCACTACGGTCGCGCAGGCACCGGCATGGAGCTCAAGGCAGGCATGACATTCACCATCGAGCCGATGATCAACCAGGGCAAGGCCGACACCAAGGTGCTGGGCGACGGTTGGACCGCAATTACCAAAGACCGCAAGCTGTCTGCACAGTGGGAGCACACCCTGCTGGTGACCGAGACCGGCTACGAGATCTTCACCCTGCGCAGCGATGACACCATCCCACGCGTTTCGGCCTGATACTTGCCTGTTTTCACCGTTTGAACAGAAACAAATCCCACGACAGGAATGCCAATCGATGCCGCAGGTGGATCCAGAACTTTTTGACCGTGGCCAGTTCCAGGCCGAACTGGCATTAAAGGCAAGCCCCATTGCCGCTTTCAAAAAGGCGATCCGCCAGGCACGCGAGGTGCTCGACGAACGCTTCAAAAGGGGGCGCGATATTCGCCGCTTGATCGAAGATCGTGCATGGTTCGTCGATAACATCCTGCAACAGGCCTGGGATCAGTTCAGCTGGAGCGACCAGGCCGACATTGCTCTGGTCGCCGTCGGCGGCTACGGCCGTGGCGAGTTGCACCCCTACTCCGACATCGATCTGCTGATCCTGCTGGACAACGCCGATCACGAAGTTTTCCGCGACTCCATTGAACGCTTTCTGACACTCCTTTGGGACATTGGCCTGGAAGTAGGTCAGAGCGTGCGCTCAGTGGAGGAATGCGCCGAGCAGGCCCGCGCCGACCTGACCATCATCACCAACCTGATGGAAAGCCGTACCGTGGCAGGCCCCGAGCATTTGCGCCAACGCATGCTGGATGTCACCAGCACCGCGCATATGTGGCCCAGCAAGGACTTTTTCCTGGCCAAGCGCGCAGAGCAAAAAGCCCGTCACCACAAGTACAACGACACCGAATACAACCTGGAACCCAACGTCAAAGGCTCGCCTGGCGGCCTGCGCGATATCCAGACCCTTTTGTGGGTAGCCCGTCGCCAGTACGGGACCCTGAATCTGCGCGCCCTGGCAGGCGAAGGCTTTCTGGTGGAAAGCGAACACGCCCTGCTCGCCTCTTCCCAGGAGTTCCTGTGGAAGGTGCGCTACGCCCTGCACATGCTCGCAGGCCGCTCTGAAGACCGCCTGCTGTTTGATCATCAGCGCAGCATCGGCGAACTGCTCGGTTTTACCGGCGAAGATGCCAAGCAGACCATCGAAAACTTTATGCAGCAGTACTACCGGGTGGTCATGAGCATTGCCCAGCTCAGCGACCTGATCATCCAGCACTTCGAAGAGATTATCCTCGCCCCCGAAGACGAAGCGCCGCCAACGCCGTTGAACTCACGCTTCCAGTTGCACGATGGCTATATCGAAGCCACCAGTGACTACGTGTTCAAGCGCACCCCGTTCGCCATGCTCGAAATATTCCTGCTGATGGCCCAACACCCTGAAATCAAAGGTGTACGCGCGGACACGATTCGTCTGCTACGGGAGCACCGTTATCTGATCGACGACGAATTCCGTAAAGACATTCGCAACACCAGCCTGTTTATCGAGTTGTTCAAGTGCAAGATCGGCATCCATCGCAACCTGCGCCGGATGAACCGATACGGCATTCTCGGACGCTACCTGCCAGAGTTCGGCTTTATCGTCGGACAAATGCAGCATGACCTGTTCCACATTTACACGGTCGACGCGCACACCCTGAACCTGATCAAGCACCTGCGTAAGTTGCAATACACCCAAGTGTCAGAGAAATTCCCGCTGGCCAGCAAGCTAATGGCCAAGCTGCCCAAGCCCGAGCTGATTTATCTGGCCGGGCTGTACCACGATATCGGTAAGGGCCGGCACGGCGATCACTCAGAAATTGGCGCCGTGGATGCCGAAGCGTTCTGTATTCGCCACCAGTTGCCGCAGTGGGATACCCGCCTGATTGTCTGGCTGGTGCAAAACCACTTGGTCATGTCGACCACCGCCCAGCGCAAGGACCTGTCCGATCCGCAGGTCATCCATGACTTTGCCCAGATCGTGGGCGATGAGACCCATCTCGACTACCTGTACGTACTGACCGTGGCCGACATTAACGCCACCAACCCGACGCTGTGGAACTCCTGGCGCGCCAGCCTGTTGCGCCAGCTCTACACCGAAACCAAGCGCGCCTTGCGTCGCGGCCTGGAAAACCCGGTAGACCGCGAAGAGCAAATCCGCCAGACCCAAAGTGCTGCGCTGGATACGCTGGTGCGCAACGGCAACGATCAGGATGACGTGGAGCAACTCTGGTCGCAGCTGGGCGACGACTACTTCTTGCGCCACACCTCGGCCGACGTAGCCCTGCACACCGAAGCCATCCTGCAACAACCTGCCGATGGCGGCCCCCTGGTGCTGATCAAGGAAACTACCCAGCGCGAGTTCGAGGGCGGTACGCAGATCTTCATCTATGCGCCTGACCAGCACGACTTCTTCGCCGTGACCGTGGCCGCCATGGACCAACTCAACCTGAACATCCATGACGCGCGCATCATCACGTCCAGCAGCCAGTTCACCCTCGACACCTATATCGTGCTCGACAACGACGGCGGCTCGATCGGCAACAACCCGGCGCGCATTGAAAAAATCCGCAAGGGCCTGACTGAAGCCCTGCGCAACCCGGATGACTACCCGACCATCATCCAGCGCCGCGTGCCGCGCCAGCTCAAGCACTTTGCATTCGCCCCCCAGGTGACGATCCACAACGACGCCCAGCGCCCGGTCACCGTACTGGAGCTCAGCGCCCCTGACCGCCCGGGCCTGCTGGCGCGGATCGGAATGATCTTCCTGGAGTTCGACCTGTCACTGCAAAATGCCAAGATCGCCACTTTGGGAGAGCGGGTCGAAGACGTATTTTTCATTACCGACGCACACAACCAGCCGCTGTCAGACCCGCAGTTATGCATGCGCTTGCAGGACGCCATCGTTGAACAACTGACGGTCAACCAAGACTCAACCCCAGAACCGTGGCGCCTGAGCATCTAACCGCCGCCGAGTGAGACCCGCACCCCATGAACAACGCTCTAAAACAGCTACAGCCTTACCCGTTCGAGAAACTGCGCGCCCTGCTTGGCAGCGTGCAGCCCAACGCCGACAAACGCCCGATTGCGCTGTCGATTGGCGAACCGAAACACCGCTCACCGGACTTCGTGGCCAAGGCGCTGGCTGACAACCTCGACCAGATGGCGGTCTACCCGACCACATTGGGCATCCCGGCGCTGCGTGAAGCCATCGCTGGCTGGGCCGAGCGTCGCTTCAACGTACCAAAAGGCTGGCTCGATCCGGCGCGCAACATCCTGCCGGTCAACGGCACCCGTGAAGCCTTGTTCGCCTTCACCCAAACCGTGGTCAACCGTGGCGACGATGCTCTGGTCGTCAGCCCGAACCCGTTCTACCAGATCTATGAAGGCGCAGCCTTCCTTGCAGGCGCCCAGCCGCACTACCTGCCCTGCCTGGCCGAACATGGTTTCAACCCGGATTTCGACGCTGTTACGCCCGACATTTGGAAGCGCTGCCAGATCCTGTTCCTGTGCTCGCCGGGCAACCCTACCGGTGCACTGATCCCGCTCGACACCTTGAAAAAACTGATCGCACTGGCCGACGAATACGACTTCGTGATCGCTGCCGACGAATGCTACAGCGAGCTGTACTTCGACGAGCAAACGCCGCCGGTTGGCCTGCTCAGCGCTTGCGTGGCACTGGGCCGCGAAGATTTCAAACGCTGCGTGGTGTTCCACAGCCTGTCCAAGCGCTCGAACCTGCCAGGCTTGCGTTCTGGGTTCGTGGCGGGCGATGCAGAGATCCTCAAGGCATTTCTGCTGTATCGCACCTACCACGGCTGCGCCATGCCGGTTCAGACCCAACTGGCCAGCATTGCCGCCTGGAACGACGAAGCTCACGTGCGTACCAACCGTGATCTGTATCGCGAGAAGTTCGATGCGGTACTGGAGATTCTGGCCCCGGTACTGGATGTACAGCGACCGGATGGCGGTTTTTACCTGTGGCCCAAGGTTGAAGGCGACGACGCCGAATTCTGCCGCGACCTGTTCGCAGAAGAGCATGTGACCGTGGTTCCGGGTTCATACCTGTCCCGCGAAGTCGACGGCTTCAACCCCGGCGCAGGCCGCGTGCGCATGGCACTGGTTGCACCACTGGCTGAGTGCGTGGAAGCCGCCGAGCGCATCCGCGACTTTATCCAGCGCCGCCGCTAACCCCTCGCGACCCTGTAGCAGCTGCCGAAGGAACGAGGCTGCGTCCGGCGGCGCAGCCGCCGTAAGTCCGGCAAATGCGGTTTATCAGTGACACCCGCATATGCCTGATTTACGACCGCTGCGCGCTCGAACGCAGCCTTCGTTCCTCGGCAGCTGCTACGGTTTTATCAAGCCGTTACTTCACCGCCCCAAGATTCGCCTCGCTCAAGTCCAGATCCTTGAGGATCTCACCCAACGCGTCATCGCCGATTTCGTGATGCCGACGCAAGCTGTACAGCTCCAGCCGCTGTGCCCGCAGCGCCTTGAGACGCAATCGGCTTTCCAACTGATCCATCTGCGTAGCCAGTGCCTGCGCCTCTGCCGAGTCGTTGTACACCGCCAGCTGATGGCGGTATTCCGACATGATCCGCGCCTTCAGTTCCGCCGCCAGGGCTGCCTGTGCTGCATCCTGCGGCCCGTCGACCACATCTTCAGCCTCCAGCGCGTGAATCGCAGCTTCTGCCGTACGCCGCCAGGCCTCGCGCACCTCATTGCGCATCGCATCGTCCGGGCCTTTTTGGATGCCGCGTAACAACAAGGGCAGCGCAATACAGGCCGCCACCAGCGACAACAAGATCACCCCCGCCGCAATGAAGATCAGCAGGTCACGCTCAGGAAAATCCAATCCCTCGTTCAGCAACAGCGGTATCGACATCACCCCCGCCAGCGTCACTGCCCCGCGCACCCCGCCTACGGTCAGCAGCCAGCAGGAGCGTGCGGTCGGCACCATTGTCAGCTCGCCCTTACCGCGCCAGCGACGCAACAGGCCGGACAGGCGCCAGATGCTCTGCACCCAGATAAAACGCAGCGCCAACAACACCAGAAAAATCGCGACTACGTCCAGACAGCGGTACATCAAAGCCGGCCACAGGGTTGGTTCAAGGTGGACTACGGCTTTGATGATGTCCGGCAGTTGCAGGCCCAGCAACAAGAAGATCAGACCGTTAAACGCAAACTCCAGCAGCGACCACACACTGCGATTAAGCAACCGGGTGCTGGTCTGACGCGGCAGCAAGTCCAGCCAGCTCTGCATCATGCCTGCGGCTACGGCCGACAAAATCCCCGACGCCCCCAAACGTTCAGCCAACACATAGGCGGCAAAGGGCAGCAGCAACATGAACACCACATGAGTCGCCGGGTCATCCCAGCCACGGGCGATCATCCACGAACGCAAGCGCCCCACCAACCAGCTCAAGGCCACGCCGATGGCCAGCCCACCGCAAGCCACCAGGACAAAAGTCAGGCTGGCGTTGGCCAAGGAAAACACCCCGGTAATGGCCGCTACCAGTGCGAACTTGAACGTGACCAGACCCGTTGCGTCATTCATCAACGCCTCGCCTTGAAGCATATGCATCAAGGGCGCTGGCAACCGGTTTTGCGCGATGGCCGACACCGCTACCGCATCGGTGGGCGACAACACCGCAGCCAGGGCAAACGCCACAGGCAACGGAATGGTCGGCAGCAACCAGTGAATGAAATAACCGGCACCCACTACCGTAAACAGCACCAGGCCTACGGCCAGCGTCAGAATCGGCCCACGCAGGCGCCAGAACTCACGTTTTGGCATGCGCCAGCCATCCGAGAACAGCAACGGCGGCAAGAACAGAAACAGAAACAATTCAGGGTCCAGAGCCACATGCAGGCCCAGAGTCGGCCAGGCCAACACGGCACCTGCAGCTATCTGCACCAACGGCAAAGGCAAGGGAATCAAGCGCCCCAACAGACGCGAGACACTCACCAGCATTAGCAGGATGAGTACGGTATAGGCGGTTTGCATATCTACAAGGTTCCCAAACTTTCAGCTTCTACTAGACACAGCTAGCAACATTTTTGCATTGCAGGTCATAGTAGCCGCTAGCGACAAATCTTGAGTCTGAACATAAGTCGCAGTGCGACGACATGTCACAAGAGCGTGCGATGCTCAAGCCATCCACGCCCAAGCACGCGACCCATGGCATAATCCTCGACTGCTCATTTACAGCATCTCCAAAGGAGGGGCAATTTCCGTGAACGATTCAAGCAAGACGTTGCACCTTTTCGGCATCAAAGCCTGCGATACCATGAAAAAGGCTCGCACCTGGCTGGATGAACATGCAGTGCGCTACGACTTCCATGACTACAAAAGCAGCGGCATTGACCGTGAACACCTGACCCAGTGGTGCAACGAGCACGGCTGGCAAGTGGTGCTCAATCGCGCCGGTACAACCTTTCGCAAGCTCGACGACGAACGCAAAGCCGATCTCGACCAAGCCAAAGCCATTGAACTGATGCTCGCCCAACCCTCGATGATCAAGCGCCCGGTGCTGGATCTCGGGGACAAAACCCTGATTGGCTTCAAGCCTGATCTTTATGCGGCGGCGCTTCTTTAAACGACCGCCCATTTATTTTTGTAAGAGGTAATTGCATGTCTACTACCCTGTTCAGCGCAGCCTTCGGCGTCGGCACCCAAAACCGTCAAGGCGCATGGCTGGAAGTGTTCTACGCACAACCCCTGATCAATCCATCGGCCGAGCTGATCGCAGCCGTAGCCCCAATCCTGGGCTACACCGGCGGCAATCAGGCAATCACCTTTACCACCGCTCAAGCCGCACAAATGGCTGAAGCCGTTAAGCCGCTCGACGCTGCTCAAGCAGCCCTGCTGACCCGTCTGGCCGAAAGCCACAAGCCACTGGTCGCAACCCTGCTGGCCGAAGACGCCACCCTGACCTCCACGCCTGAGGCTTACCTCAAGCTGCACTTGCTGTCCCATCGCCTGGTCAAGCCGCATGGCCTGAACCTGGCCGGTGTGTTCCCGCTGCTGCCAAACGTGGCATGGACCACCCAAGGCGCCATCGACCTGGGCGAGCTGGCAGAGCGTCAACTCGAAGCGCGCCTGCGTGGCGAACTGCTGGAAGTGTTCTCGGTCGACAAGTTCCCGAAAATGACCGACTACGTGGTTCCGGCTGGCGTGCGTATCGCTGACGCGGCACGTATTCGCCTGGGCGCTTACGTTGGCGAAGGCACCACCGTGATGCACGAAGGTTTCGTCAACTTCAACGCGGGCACCGAAGGCCCGGGCATGATCGAAGGTCGTGTCTCGGCTGGCGTATTCGTCGGCAAGGGTTCGGACCTGGGCGGCGGCTGCTCGACCATGGGTACTTTGTCGGGCGGTGGCAACATCGTGATCAAGGTTGGCGAAGGCTGCCTGATCGGCGCCAACGCCGGTATCGGTATCCCGTTGGGCGACCGCAACACCGTCGAGTCCGGCCTGTACCTGACCGCTGGCACCAAAGTGGCCCTGCTGGATGAAAACAACCAACTGGTCAAAGTGCTCAAAGCCCGTGATCTGGCCGGCCAGCCTGACCTGCTGTTCCGTCGCAACTCGCAAACTGGCGCTGTGGAATGCAAAACCCACAAGTCGGCCATCGAGCTGAACGAAGCACTGCACGCTCACAACTAAGCGTTTATCTGCAACTGACGGGGCCAGTCTCTGGCTTCGTCGACAGAGCCCAACACCATGCTTTTGCCTTCTCCTTGGCGCGCTGACTTCCCTGCCATCGCCGCCTTGCAACGTCAGGACCAGACCTATCTGGACAACGCTGCAACCACACAAAAACCCCAAGCCCTGCTCGACGCACTGACGCATTACTACGCCAATGGCGCAGCCAATGTGCACCGGGCCCAGCATTTGCCGGGTGCCCACGCGACTCAGGCATTTGAAAACACCCGCCACAAAGTGACGCAATGGCTCAATGCTGGCGAGTGCGGGCAAATTGTTTTCACCCACGGCGCCACCTCGGCGCTGAACCTTCTGGCCTATGGCCTGGAGCACCAATTCAATCCGGGCGATGAAATTGTTATCAGCGCTCTGGAACACCACGCCAACCTGCTGCCGTGGCAACAGCTTGCACAGCGCAAAAAACTGACTCTGGTGGTATTGCCTCTGGATGCCGACGGCGTGATCGACCTCGATGCCGCGGCACGCCTGATCACCCCGCGTACCCGCCTGCTGGCCGTGAGCCAACTGTCCAACGTGCTCGGCGTGTGGCAACCCCTGCCCGCGTTGCTGGCAATGGCCAAGGCCCACGATGCACTGACAGTGGTCGATGGCGCACAGGGCGTCGTGCATGGTCGCCATGACGTGCAAGTGCTGGGCTGCGACTTCTATGTGTTTTCCAGCCACAAGCTCTACGGCCCCGACGGGCTGGGTGTACTGTTCGGTCGCCACGAAGCACTGGCCCGCCTGCAGCACTGGCAGTTTGGCGGCGAGATGGTGCAAGACGCCGACTACCAGCACGCCACATTTCGTCCGGCACCGCTGGGCTTTGAAGCGGGCACCCCGCCGATTGCCAGCGTGATTGCGCTGGGCGCCACCCTCAACTATCTGGCCAACCTTGATCAGGCAGCGGTTGAGGCCCACGAAGCGGCACTGCATGCGCTACTGGTCGAAGGTTTGAAACAGCGTCAGGGCATTCGCCTGCTGGGGTCGCCGCAACTGGCGCTGGTCAGCTTCGTGGTCGAGGGCGTGCACAACGCCGACTTGGCGCACTTGCTCACCGAACAGGGGATTGCCGTACGCGCCGGGCACCACTGCGCCATGCCACTGCTGAAAGGTTTTGGTCTGGCAGGCGCCATCCGTGTCTCGCTGGCGCTGTACAACGATTCTGAAGACCTCGAGCGTTTCTTCGTCGCGCTCGATCAGGCGCTGGAGCTACTGCAATGACCCTGCCCGCCGACGCACAGGCTGCACTCGATAGTTTTGAGCATTGCTCCGGCTGGGAGCAGCGTGCACGCCTGCTGATGCAATGGGGCCAGCGTTTGCCGGAACTGAACGATGCCGACAAAACCGACGCCAATCGCGTGCATGGCTGTGAAAGCCTGATGTGGCTGGTGGGTGAGCAAGTAGATGGCCATTGGCAATTTGCTGCCAGCAGCGAGGCGCGACTGATTCGCGGGTTGGTGGCGTTGCTGTTGGCGCGGGTGAACGGGTTATCGACGCAAGCGCTGCAGCAGGTCGACCTGCCCGAGTGGTTCAACCAACTGGGCCTGAGTCGCCAACTGTCGCCATCGCGTAGCAATGGGCTGAATGCAGTGTTGGTGAGGATGCGGGAACTGGCAGGCTAGCCATTGCCGCCCTCTGTGGGAGCGGGCTTGATCGCGAAGCGGGCGATTCGGTTCATCTGAAAAACCGCGCCGATACTATCGCGAGCAAGCCCGCTTCCACAGGTCAGGTCCTAGGCGAGCCTTATTCCTGTGGTGCAGGCTTCACCCGCTCCGAAGGTCGCCTGACCCCAGCCACGATCTTGTCCACTGCCTTGGTGGCCGCCACCATACCGAAAGTCGCCGTCACCATCATCACCGCGCCAAAACCACCTGCGCAATCCAGCTTCACCCCATCGCCGACGAAACTCTTCTGCAAGCAGATGCTGCCATCAGGCTTGGGATAGCGCAGCTGCTCGGTGGAGAACACGCATGGCACGCTGTAATGGCGGGTCATGGTGCGAGAAAAACCGTAATCGCGGCGCAAGGTCGAACGCACTTTCGAGGCCAGCGGGTCATTGAACGTACGGTTCAAGTCGCAAACCTGAATCAGCGTCGGGTCGATTTGCCCGCCCGCGCCGCCAGTTGTGATGATCTGAATCTTGCGGCGCTTGCACCAGGCAATCAGTGCGGCCTTGGCATTCACGCTGTCGATGCAGTCGATCACACAATCAATATTGGGGGTGATGTACTCGGCCATGGTTTCGCGCGTTACGAAATCCGCCACTTCGTGGACCACACAATCCGGGTTGATCTGACGCAGACGCTCGGCCATGACTTCGACCTTGTCCCGACCAACGGTCGTGCTCAAGGCGTGCAACTGCCGATTGCTGTTGCTGACGCAAACATCATCCAGGTCAAACAGCGAAATTTCGCCGACGCCACATCGCGCAATCGCTTCTGCCGCCCACGACCCGACACCGCCCACACCGACGATCGCCACATGCGCCGCCTTCAGTCGCTCAAGGCCTTCCAGCCCATATAACCGGGCTACACCGGCAAAACGTGGATCTTCTGTACTCATGACCAACACCCCAAAAACCGGCGCGCATTATAGGGGGCTTACATTGCATTGAGTATCTTTCCTACAGGCTAGGCGACCAAGCCTGCTTTAATAGCCTTCTGAGTAGAGAGATAAGAGCTACAAGTAATAAAGAAAGAACTTAAGTCGGCTGCAACTGCCAAATGCCAGACCCAATTCCGTCAGCTATACGATGGGTCAGAGCACAGTGTAGGATGCGCGCCGTTTGGCACCCGCCGAGCGATCTTCGTTCCACTCCCTTTGGAACCCGAAATAGTTATGTCATCGCGTAAATTTGGACTCAACCTGGTGGTGGTATTGGCCATCGCCGCCCTGTTCACAGGCTTCTGGGCGCTGATTAATCGCCCGGTTTCTGCACCGAACTGGCCCGAGCAAATCTCCGGCTTTTCGTACTCGCCGTTCCAGCAAGGCCAGTACCCGCAGAAAGACCAATACCCGACCGACGATGAAATGCGTCGCGATCTGGAAATCATGAGCAAGCTGACCGACAACATTCGGACCTACTCGGTCGACGGCACCTTGGGTGATATCCCCAAGCTGGCGGAAGAATTCGGTTTGCGCGTGACCATCGGGATCTGGATCAGCCCTGATCTGGAGCGCAACGAACGCGAAATCCAGAGAGCCATCGAACTGGCCAATAACTCGCGCAGCGTGGTGCGGGTTGTGGTGGGTAACGAAGCCCTGTTCCGCGAAGAAATCACCCCTGAAGACCTGATCGTGTTGCTGGATCGGGTTCGCGCTGCAGTCAAGGTACCGGTCACTACGTCCGAGCAATGGCATATCTGGGAGAAATACCCGCAACTGGCCAAGCACGTTGACCTGATCGCCGCGCACATTCTGCCGTACTGGGAATTTATCCCGGTGGACGAGGCGGGGCAGTTTGTACTGGACCGTGCTCGCGACCTGAAAAAGATGTTCCCGAAAAAACCACTGCTGCTGTCGGAGGTTGGCTGGCCGAGCAATGGCCGCATGCGCGGTGGCGCTGATGCCACTCCGGCCGACCAGGCGATTTACCTGCGTACACTGGTCAACACCCTGAACCGTCGCGGTTACAACTACTTTGTGATCGAAGCCTTCGACCAGCCGTGGAAGGCCAGCGATGAAGGCTCGGTGGGCGCGTACTGGGGCGTGTACAACGCTGCTCGTCAGCAAAAATTCAACTTTGAAGGCCCGGTGGTCGCGATTCCACAGTGGCGCGTGCTGGCAATTGGCTCAGTGGTCATGGGCCTGCTGTCGCTGGCACTGCTGCTGATCGACGGTTCGGCCTTGCGCCAGCGTGGCCGAACCTTCCTGACCTTTACCGCGTTCCTGTGCGGGTCGGTGCTGGTCTGGATCGGTTACGACTACAGCCAGCAATACAGCACCTGGTTTAGCCTGACCGTGGGCTTCTTGCTCGGATTGGGTGCACTCGGGGTGTTTATCGTCCTGCTTACCGAGGCCCATGAACTGGCCGAGGCGGTATGGACGCACAAACGGCGACGGGAATTTTTACCGGTCGAAGCCGACGATGCCTATCGCCCGAAAGTCTCGATCCATGTGCCGTGCTACAACGAGCCGCCGGAGATGGTCAAACAGACCCTCGACGCCCTCGCGAACCTCGACTATCCCGATTTCGAAGTGTTGATCATCGACAACAACACCAAGGACCCGGCGGTCTGGGAGCCGGTGCGCGACTACTGCGCCACCCTCGGCCCACGCTTCAAGTTCTTCCACGTCGCGCCTCTGGCTGGCTTCAAGGGCGGCGCGTTGAACTACCTGATCCCGCACACCGCGCCGGATGCCGAAGTGATCGCGGTGATCGACTCCGATTACTGCGTGGACCGCAACTGGCTCAAGCACATGGTGCCGCACTTTGCCGACCCGAAAATCGCCATCGTGCAATCGCCCCAGGACTACCGCGACCAGAACGAAAGCAAGTTCAAGAAGCTCTGCTACTCGGAATACAAGGGCTTCTTCCATATCGGTATGGTCACCCGCAACGACCGTGACGCGATCATTCAGCACGGCACCATGACCATGACCCGACGCTCCGTGCTCGAAGAGCTCGGCTGGGCGGACTGGTGCATCTGTGAAGACGCCGAGCTGGGCCTGCGCGTGTTCGAAAAAGGTTATTCAGCAGCTTATTCGCACAATAGCTACGGCAAGGGCCTGATGCCTGACACCTTTATCGACTTCAAGAAACAGCGGTTCCGCTGGGCCTACGGTGCGATTCAGATTATCAAGCGTCACACCTCCAGCCTGCTACGCGGCAAAGACACGGAACTGACCCGTGGTCAGCGCTATCACTTCCTTGCGGGCTGGTTGCCGTGGGTGGCCGATGGCATGAACATCTTCTTCACCGTGGGTGCCCTGTTGTGGTCGGCGGCAATGATTATTGTGCCGACGCGGGTCGATCCGCCGCTGCTGATTTTCGCTATCCCGCCATTGGCACTGTTTGTGTTCAAGGTTGGCAAGATCATCTTCCTGTACCGTCGTGCAGTGGGGGTTAACCTCAAGGATGCATTTGCCGCGGCTCTGGCCGGGCTGGCGTTGTCCCATACCATCGCCAAAGCGGTGCTCTACGGGTTCTTCACCACCAGCATTCCGTTCTTCCGTACACCTAAAAACGCCGATAACCACGGCTTTTGGGTCGCGATCTCGGAAGCCCGCGAAGAAGTGTTCATCATGCTGCTGCTTTGGGGCGCTGCGCTGGGGATCTTCCTGGTACAAGGCCTGCCAAGCAACGACATGCGTTTCTGGGTGGTGATGCTGCTGGTGCAATCGCTGCCGTATCTGGCGGCGTTGATCATGGCCTTTATGTCTTCGTTGCCCAAACCGGTCGAAGAAGCAGAAGAACAACCTGCTGCATAAATTGACTGCAACCACTAAACGGCGGCCTCTGGTCGCCGTTTTGCTTTAAGATAACCGCCCTTTTGTGCCGTGCCGCCCCGCACCTGTCCCGCTTCGGAGTCCATACCATGACGGCCCACGCCGACCTTTCGCCGACCCTGCAACTTGCCTGCGATCTGATCCGTCGCCCATCCGTGACGCCGATCGATGCCGACTGCCAGAAGCTGATGATGCAGCGCCTGGGCGATGCAGGCTTCAAGCTTGAGCCGATGCGCATCGAAGACGTCGACAACTTCTGGGCCACCCACGGCAAACACGAAGGCCCGGTACTGTGCTTCGCCGGTCACACCGACGTAGTGCCGACCGGCCCGGTGCAAGCCTGGCAAAACGACCCGTTTGATGCGCTGATCGATGAGCACGGCATGCTTTGTGGTCGTGGTGCTGCCGATATGAAAGGCAGCCTGGCAGCCATGCTGGTGGCTGCTGAGCGCTTCGTCGCCGACTACCCGGACCACAAGGGTTCGGTCGCATTTCTGATTACCAGCGACGAAGAAGGCCCGGCCCATCACGGCACCAAGGCGGTGATTGAGCGTTTCGCTGCCCGCAACGAACGTCTGGACTGGTGCATCGTCGGCGAACCGTCGAGCACCACGCTGGTGGGTGACGTGGTTAAAAACGGCCGGCGCGGCTCGCTGGGCGCCAAGCTCACCGTGCGCGGTGTGCAAGGCCATGTGGCCTACCCGCATCTGGCCAAGAATCCGATTCATCTCGCAGTACCCGCACTGACCGAACTGGCCGCCGAGCACTGGGACAACGGCAACACCTTTTTCCCGCCGACCAGCTTCCAGATTTCCAACCTCAACTCCGGTACTGGCGCGACCAACGTGATCCCCGGTGATCTGGTAGCGGTGTTCAACTTCCGCTTCTCGACCGAATCCACCGTTGAAGGCCTGCAAAAACGCGTGGCGGACATTCTGGACAAGCACGGTCTGGACTGGCACATCGAGTGGGCGCTGTCCGGGCTGCCATTCCTGACCGAGCCAGGCGCTCTGCTGGACGCGGTATCGTCGAGCATCAAGCAGGTGACCGGCCGCGAAACCAAAGCCTCCACCAGCGGCGGCACGTCCGATGGGCGCTTTATCGCCACCCTGGGCACGCAAGTTGTAGAGCTGGGGCCGGTCAACGCGACCATTCACCAGGTCAACGAACGGGTTCTTGCCAGCGATCTTGATGTGCTGACCGAAATCTACTACCAGACCCTGATCAAGTTGCTCGCCTGATGCTTGCCTGCCCAATCTGCTCCGAGCCGCTGCATGCGGTCGACAATGGCGTGGCCTGCCCAGCCGGGCATAGCTTTGACCGTGCCCGCCAGGGTTATTTGAACCTGCTGGCAGTGCAACACAAAAACAGCCGCGACCCTGGCGACAACCAGGCCATGGTCGAGGCCCGCCGCGACTTTCTCAACGCTGGCCATTACGCACCGGTGGCCAAACGCCTGGCGGAATTGGCAGCCGAACGCGCACCGCAACGCTGGCTCGACATCGGCTGTGGCGAGGGTTACTACACCGCGCAAATCGCCGAGGCGCTGCCCAACGCGGATGGCTACGCGCTGGATATCTCCCGCGAAGCGGTCAAGCGCGCCTGCAAACGCAACCCGCAACTGACCTGGTTGATCGCCAGCATGGCCCGCGTGCCTATGGCCGACGCCAGTTGCCAGTTTTTGGCCAGCGTATTCAGCCCGCTGGATTGGCTCGAAGCCAAGCGCCTGCTGACCCCGGGCGGCGGCCTGATGCGTATCGGCCCAACCCGCGGGCATTTGATGCAATTGCGCGAACGGCTGTACGACGAAGTACGCGACTATGCCGACGACAAACACCTGGCCCTGGTGCCCGAAGGCATGCAGTTGCAACACAGCGAAACCCTGGAGTTCACACTCAGCTTGAGCGAACCCCAGGATCGCGCCAACCTGCTGGCCATGACCCCCCATGGCTGGCGCGCCAGCGCCGAGCGTCGGGCCCAGGTCATCGAACACCCCGAGCCTTTAGTGGTGACGGTTTCGATGCGCTACGATTACTTCGTTCTTCAATAACCAACTTTACGGTCAGGGGCATACGCCCTTGATCCGATTAATCCGCGAGTGGATTTTTCAGACCCACAGTGAGGACATCCATGCGCCAACCCGATATCGAGATTTACCTGAAAGAAGCGGTCACTTACAAAGACGTCGAAGCCTGGCTCGCGAAAGTGCTGGGCCCGTGCACGGAATGGAAAAAGAAAGGCGAAACCTGGAAGTGCACCGCAGGCGACGTACCCGTTACCTGGATGCCAAAAGCCGTCGGCAAATGGAACAGCCTGTATCTGGACAGCGATAAAACGCCGTGGGAAGACGACATCACTTGCGCCCATGCAGCCTTTAAAGCGCTGAACGTGGAAGTACGTTGCGCGCCGGGTAGCTGGGTCGAAGAACAGGGCGAGGCCGACGCCGACCGCTGGATTCGTATCAGCGAAGACGGCCAGGAAGAAATCACCTGGAAAACTGGTTCCTGAGTGCCGTAGCAGCTGCCGAAGGAACGAGGCTGCGTTCGGCGGCGAAGCCGTCGTAGAACGTGAGCGCGCAGCTTATCTGAGCCTGCGCGTGGCCTGACTTTACGACGGCTACGCCGCCGAACGCAGCCTCGTTCCTACGGCAGCTGCTGCAAGGCTGGCGTTACAACCCCACTACATCCTCGGCCTGCAAGCCCTTGTCACCGGTGACCTGGGTGTATTCGACCTGCTGGCCTTCAGCCAGACTGCGATGGCCTTCACCGCGAATAGCGCGGTAATGCACAAACACATCAGCCCCGTTTTCACACTGAATAAAGCCGTAGCCCTTGGCATCGTTGAACCACTTCACATTGCCTGTTACGCGCGTTGTCATGGAACCTTTCCCCCTTTTTATTATTGATCGGGCTCGTTAATTGGCCCTTTGAGAACTATCGTTTAACGCTGATCTTTGAAGATTCGGTCTTACGCACAATCGCGAAAGAACACCGAGTATAAGTCAGGCAAAAAAACACTCAATCAATATTAGTTCGCCGCTTTTTTGCCGATTTTCCGGAGATACGGCAAACTACCCGACCGAGTAAACACTCGTTTAATCCACTAACGCAGAAGCCGTATGACCCCCTCCCCGTTCCGCCGCCTTGTATTTGGCGCCCTGCGTCGCTTGCTGTACCTGTGGGTGCGCTCGGAGACGATTAATCAGTCTTCCCTTTCCCTGAACCTGGATCGCAGCCGACCGGTGTTCTATGTGTTGCAATCGCCTTCGCTGACCGAACTGGCCGTGGTCGACACCGAATGTTCCAAGGCCGGTCTGCCGCGCCCGGTATTGCCGGTCGCCGTGGGCGAGATGATTGAGCCTGCCGCCTTCTTTTACCTGACCCCCGAGCCAGACTGGCTGGGCCGTCAGGACAAGCGCGGGGCACCGCCGGTGTTGACCCGTCTGGTCGACGGCCTGACCCACAATCCGGGCGAAGATGCGCAAATCATTCCAGTCAGCGTGTTTTGGGGCCAGTCCCCGGACAGCGAATCGAGCCCCTGGAAGCTACTGTTTGCCGACAGCTGGGCAGTGACCGGGCGCCTGCGCCGCATGCTGCGGATCCTGATACTGGGCCGCAAAACCCGCGTGCAGTTCTCGGCACCGATTCATTTGCGCGAACTGATCGACCTCAACAAAGGCCACGAACGCACCGTGCGCATGGCCCAACGCATTTTGCGGGTGCACTTTCGCAACCTGAAAACCGCCACCATCGGCCCCGATCTGTCGCACCGTCGCAACCTGGTCAAGGGCCTGGTCAACGAGCCTGCCGTGCGCCAGGCGATCCTCGATGAAGCCGAGCGCGAGAACATCTCGCCGGACAAGGCCCGAGCCCAGGCGCTGCGCTACGCCAATGAAATCGCATCCGACTACACCTACACCGCGATCCGTTTTTTCGAAGTGCTCCTGAGCTGGTTCTGGAACAAGATTTATGACGGGGTCAAGGTCAACCATATCGAGAGCGTGCAAAAGGTCGCCCAAGGCCACGAAATTATTTACGTGCCGTGCCACCGTAGCCATATCGACTACCTGCTGCTGTCCTACCTGCTGTTTCGCAATGGTCTGACCCCGCCGCATGTCGCCGCCGGGATCAACCTGAACATGCCGGTACTGGGCCGCCTGCTGCGTCGGGGCGGGGCTTTTTTCATGCGCCGCACCTTCAAGGGCAACCCGCTGTACACCTCGGTGTTCAACGAATACATGCATACCTTGTTCACCAAGGGTTTCCCGGTGGAGTACTTCGTCGAAGGCGGTCGCTCCCGCACCGGGCGCATGCTGCAACCGAAAACCGGAATGCTGGCCATCACCGTACGCAGCTTCTTGCGTTCATCGCGTACACCGATTGTGTTTGTACCGGTGTACATCGGCTACGAGCGCGTACTCGAGGGTCGTACCTACTTGGGCGAATTGCGCGGTGCGAGCAAGAAGAAAGAATCGATTTTCGATATTTTCAAAGTAATTGGCGCCCTTAAAAAACAGAAGTTCGGTCAGGTCGCGGTCAACTTTGGTGAACCGATCAAACTCGCCGAGTTTCTTGAACAAGAGCAACCGGGCTGGCGCCAGCAGGAACTGGCGCCGCTGTATCGCCCGGAATGGTTGAGCCCAACCACCAATCGCCTGGCTGAAAAGGTTGCTCAGCATTTGAATGAAGCGGCAGCCATCAACCCGGTAAACCTGGTGGCGCTGGCCCTGCTTTCCACCACCCGACTGGCACTGGACGAACAGGCTATGGCGCGGGTGCTGGATCTGTATCTGGCCCTGCTGCGCCGCGTACCCTACTCGCCGCACACCACCTTGCCCGAAGGCGACGGCCGGGCGCTGATCAACCATGTGAAAGACATGAACCTGCTCGCCGAGCAAAGCGATGCGCTGGGCAAAATCCTTTATCTGGATGAGCAGAACGCAGTCCTGATGACCTATTACCGCAACAACGTGCTGCATATTTTTGCATTGCCTTCGTTGCTGGCCAGCTTCTTCCAAAGCGCCTCGCGCATGAGCCGCGAACAGATCCTGCGCTACACCCACGCACTGTATCCGTACCTGCAATCGGAGTTGTTTATCCGCTGGTCAACGCAAGAACTCGACGGTGTGGTCGACCAGTGGCTCGAGGCTTTTGTCGAACAAGGCTTGTTGCGCTTCGAAAACGGCGTGTACCTGCGCCCGGCGCCAAGTTCGCGGCATTTTGTACTGCTGACCCTGTTGTCCAGGAGCATTGCGCAAACCCTGCAACGCTTCTACATGGCCATATCCTTGCTGCTCAACAGTGGTCAGAACACCTTGAGCGCCGAAGAACTGGAAGACTTGTGCACCATGATGGCCCAACGGCTGTCGATCCTGCACGGGCTCAACGCTCCCGAGTTTTTCGACAAGAGCCTGTTCCGCCACTTTATCCAGACATTGCTTGAAGAAGACGTACTGCGCCGCGATGCCAGCGGTAAGTTGAGCTACCACGAACTGCTCGGCGAACTGGCCGAAGGCGCCGCCAAACGTGTATTGCCGGCCGAAATTCGCTTGTCGATTCGCCAGGTTGCCTTGCACCGCAGCGAAGACCCACAAGAGCAGCCGCCGCTTTCGCTCGAAAAAACATCTTGATAGGAGCTCCCCATGAAAAAAGTACTTTTACTCAGCCTCACAGCCCTGCTCGGAGCCTGTAGTTCCATGACCTCAGCCCCGCAAGCGTCCCTCGACGGTGAAGTGTTTTACCTGCAACGTATTGCCCTGCCGCCTACGGCTACACTGGAAGTGAGCTTGCAGGATGTCTCGCTGGCCGACGCTCCGGCGGTAACGCTTGCCAAGCAAAGTGGCCAAATCAACGGTCAGGTGCCACTACCGTTCCACCTGACTTATGACCCGGCGCAGGTCAAGCCCGGCCATACCTATGCGGTGAGTGCGCGGATTGAAGAGAATGGCCAGTTGCTGTTTATCAGCACTGAGCGCAACAGCGTCGACCTGAATGCAAAAACCCTGCAACCGATCCGTTTGCGTGTGGATCAGGTTCGCTAATCAAGGAGTTACCCCATGCTGCGTCCTTCTCTACGTTTCGCGGGCCTGTGCGCAGGCCTGCTGATTTCGGCCAACGCGCTGGCGTTGTCGTTGAGCGATCTGTCGCAAAGCGATGCCACTGGCGGCCTTAAAGACGCCCTGACCCAAGGTGCACAGATTGCGGTCAAGCAACTGGGTACCCCCGGTGGTTTCAGCAACAACCCCGAGGTCAAGATCGAGTTGCCGGGCAACCTCGGTAAAGTCGCGAAAAAGATGAAGCAATTCGGCATGGGCGCTCAGGTCGACCAACTTGAAACCAGCATGAACAAGGCCGCAGAAGCGGCCGTGCCACAAGCCCAAGTGTTGTTGGTGAATGCGGTGAAAAACATGAGCGTGGCAGATGCCAAGGGCATCCTCACCGGAGGCCAGGACTCAGCCACCCAGTACCTGAACAAAAGCAGCCGCGAACAGATCCGCGCCAAGTTCCTGCCAATCGTCAAAGCCGCCACGGACAAGGTTGGTCTGGCCCAGCAGTACAACGCATTCGCAGGGCAAGCAGCCACGCTGGGTGTGGTGGACGCCAAAAGCGCCAATATCGAAAGCTACGTGACCGAAAAAGCCCTGGATGGCTTGTTCGAAATGATCGGCAAACAGGAAGAAACCATCCGCCAGAACCCGGCAGCAGCAGCTACCAGTTTGGCCAAGAAGGTGTTTGGGACGCTTTAAGAGCAACCCTAGCCCCCTCCCGGAGGGAGAGGGGACTGACCGAGCTGTTGTCGGATTCAGTGCAGTATCTTCAGACTGCTGTGGCGCTCCAATATCCCCCAATCGGCCCCCTCACCCTCGGGGAGAGGGTTGGGGTGAGGGGCTTTTGCCTTTAAACCTTCCTCACCTTGAACCACGCCGCATACAAAGCCGGCAAAAACAGCAGGGTCAGCGCAGTCGCCACGATCAGCCCGCCCATGATGGCCACCGCCATCGGGCCGAAGAACACGCTGCGTGACAGCGGGATCATTGCCAGCACCGCCGCCAGCGCGGTCAGCACAATCGGGCGAAAACGCCGCACCGTCGCTTCAATAATCGCCCGCCACGGGTCCAGCCCCGCCGCTTTGTCCTGCTCGATCTGATCCACCAGGATCACCGAGTTGCGCATGATCATCCCCGACAGCGCAATGGTGCCCAGCATCGCCACAAAGCCGAATGGCTTGCCGAACAGCAGCAGGAACAGCGTCACACCGATCAAGCCCAACGGCGCCGTCAGAAACACCATCACCATGCGCGAGAAGCTGCGCAGCTGCACCATCAACAACGTCAGCACCACCACGATAAACAGCGGCACACCGGCTTTCACCGAGTCCTGACCACGGGTGGAGTCTTCAACGGTGCCGCCCACTTCCAGCAAGTAACCATCCGGCAACTCGGCGCGTACATCTTCAAGGGTCGGCAAAATCTGCTGTACCAAAGTTGCGGGTTGCTCCTTGCCATAAATGTCCGCA
Organism: Pseudomonas fragi; assembly: GCF_025426255.1. Lineage (GTDB taxonomy): Bacteria > Pseudomonadota > Gammaproteobacteria > Pseudomonadales > Pseudomonadaceae > Aquipseudomonas > Aquipseudomonas kulmbachensis. The sequence goes on from NZ_CP104861.1 coordinate 4,129,420, forward strand.
CGCACGGTCACGGTCGGCAGGCGGTTGCGGTGCCAGATAATGCCCTCTTCAAAGCCATATTCCAGGGTCGCTATTTGCGACAGGGCCACGCTCTGGCCATTGTCGGTCGGCACTGCCAGGCTCGGCAGCAATGACAGTTCAGTGCGTTCGTGAGGCGTGCCGCGCAGCAGAATCTCGATCAACTCGTTGTCTTCGCGGTACTGACTGACGGTTGAGCCAAGCAAGGTGCTTTGCAAAAAGCGCGACAGGTTGGCCGTGCTCACACCCAAGGCCCGAGCACGGTCCTGATCGACATTGAGGTACACCACTTTGCTCGGTTCTTCCCAGTCCAGGTGCACGTTCACCACATAAGGGTTGTCGCGAACCTTGGCCGCCACCTTGCGCGCCAGTGCCCTTACCTCTTCGATATGCTCACCGGTGACCCGGAACTGCACCGGATAGCCCACAGGCGGGCCGTTCTCCAGGCGCGTGACCCGCGACCGTATTGTCGGAAACTGCTCGTTAAGGGTGCTAATCAACCAGGTGCGCAGGTTTTCGCGGTCCTCGATGGTCTTGGCCAGCACTACAAACTGGGCGAAGCTGGCCGCAGGCAACTGCTGATCCAGTGGCAGGTAAAAACGTGGCGAGCCGGTCCCGGCATAGGCCACGTAGTTGGCGATCCCAGGGTGATCCTTGAGCAGCGCTTCGAGCTGTTTGACCTGATCGGTGGTGTTGCTCAACGAAGCGCCTTCGGCCAGTTTCATATCGACCATCAGCTCCAGACGGCTGGACGCCGGAAAGAACTGCTGAGGGACGAATTTGAACAACACTACCGACCCCAGGAACAGCAGCACGGTCAGTGCTATCACGGTTTTGCGCCGCGTCACGCACCACTCCACCAGCCGTCGAACCCGCTGGTAAAACGGTGTCGCATAGGGGTCAGGCACGCCAGCTCCGGTGCCGTGCTTGGCGGCATGGATCTTCGCCAGATCCGGCAACAACAGCGCCCCCAGGTACGGCACAAACACTACTGCCGCAACCCACGACGCCAGCAGGGCAATGGTCACCACCTGAAAAATCGAGCGGGTGTATTCGCCCGTGCTCGACTGCGCCATGGCAATCGGCAAGAAACCCGCAGCGGTAATCAGCGTACCGGTGAGCATCGGGAACGCAGTGCTGGTCCAGGCAAAGCTCGCCGCCTTGAGCCGGTCGTAGCCCTGCTCCATTTTGATCGCCATCATTTCCACGGCAATGATCGCGTCGTCCACCAACAGGCCCAGCGCCAGCACCAGAGCACCCAGGGAGATTTTATGCAGCCCGATGCCGAAGTAATGCATAGCGGCAAAGGTCATTGCCAGCACCAGCGGAATGGCCAGCGCCACCACCATGCCAGTGCGTATACCCAGCGAGAAAAAACTCACCAGCAACACAATAACCAGTGCTTCCACCAGCACCTGCACAAATTCGCCAACGCTGGTTTTCACCGCCGCAGGCTGATCAGAGACCTTGCCCAATTGCATGCCGGCCGGGAGATGCTTCTGGATTCGTTCAAACTCGGTGTCCAGCGCCTTGCCCAGCACCAGAATATCGCCGCCATCTTTCATCGCTACAGCCAGACCAATTGCGTCCTGGCCCATAAAGCGTATACGCGGCGCAGGTGGGTCATTAAAGCCACGACGCACATCGGCCACATCGCTGATCCGCAAGGTGCGCTCACCTACGCGAATCGGGAAATGTTCGATCTCTTCGACCGTTTTGAAATTACCGCTGACGCGCAATTGCACACGTTCGGCCGGGGTTTCGAAGAAGCCCGCAGTCGATACCGCATTTTGCTCTTCAAGTGCCTTTTGCACCGCCGCCAGCGGCAAGCCCAGGGTTGCGAGCTTGAGGTTGGAAAGCTCGATCCAGATTTTTTCGTCCTGCAGCCCCAGTAGCTCGACCTTGCCTACATCCTTGACCCGTTGCAGTTGGATCTGGATGCGATCGGCGTAGTCCTTGAGCACTGCGTAGTCGTAACCTTCGCCGCTTAAACTGTAGATATTGCCGAAGGTGGTGCCGAACTCATCATTGAAAAACGGCCCCTGCACATCCGGCGGCAAGGTGTAACGGATGTCACTGATCTTTTTGCGGACCTGGTACCACAACTCCGGAATCTGGTTTGAGTGCATCGAGTCGCGTGCCATAAAGGTCACTTGCGACTCACCAGGGCGCGAAAACGAGACAATCCGTTCGTATTCGCCCGTCTCCATCAGTTTCTTTTCAATACGCTCAGTGACTTGGCGCGAGACTTCTTCAGCCGTGGCACCCGGCCACAGGGTTCGAATCACCATGGCTTTGAAGGTAAACGGCGGGTCTTCGCTTTGGCCTAATTTGGTGTAAGAAAGCCCGCCGACAATTGCCAGCAAAAGCATCAGGAACAGTACGATTTGGCGATTGCGCAACGCCCATGCGGAAAGGTTAAAACCCATGGGGATTACTCCTTCGCCGCAACATTGATCGCCCGGTTGGAGCGATCAATCGGCCGCACCTCCTGTCCGGGGTGCAACACATGCACCCCGGCGGCAACGATCCAGTCATCGGCCTTGAGGCCTTCGAGTACCGGCACGCTTTTCTCGCCAAACGGTCCTACACGCACGGGGACCTGCTCCAACTTGTTGCCCTGGCCGACGCGCCACACGTAGGCTGCACCGTTCTCGGCAGTCAAGGCCGACAAAGGTACCGACAACGTGCTGACGCCTTCGCTCTGAATAAAGACCCGGGCGCTTTGGCCCAATTCGGCAGGCACTTTGCCCGCAGTGAAGGCGATACGGGCAGCAAAGGTGCGCGACTTTGGATCGGCCGACGGTGACAGTTCTCGAATACGTCCACTGAAGCGCTGGCCGGGTTGCGACCACAGCTCCACCGCTACCGGCAAACCGATCTTGAAGCGGCCAAAGTCCTGCTCCGGCAGGCTGATCAGCACTTCACGTTCGCCATCGGCAGCCAAGGTGAACACCGTCTGCCCGGCGTTTACCACTTGCCCGACTTCGACCTGACGCTGAGCGATCACACCATCTTGTGGCGCACGCAACACGGCGTAGCTTGCCTGATTGCTGGCTACGTCCTGCTCGGCCTTGAGCTGCTGCAGCTTGGCTTCACCCGAGCGGTAGAGGTTTTCGGCGTTGTCGAACTGCGAACGGCTGACCATCTGCCGATCCAGCAGGGTCTTGTAGCGGTCGCGTTCAGCCCGTACCAGATTCAGGTTGGCCTGCCCGGCGGCCACTTGAGCACGGGTAGCGTCCAGTTGCAGGCGTACGTCTTGCGGGTCCAGCTCGGCCAGTGGCTGATTCGCCTTGACCCGCTCGCCTTCGTCAACCAGACGTTTGGTGACTTTGCCGCCAATACGAAACGCCAACTGCGGGTCAAAACGGGCCCGCACCTCACCAGGATAACTTTGGTTCGCCTGCGCCGAAGGCTGCGGTTGCACCACCATCGCCGGGCTAATGCTGATTTTGGCAGGCTCTTCATGCCCACACCCAGATAATAAAAAAACCAGACATAGAGGCACAGCGCGGGGCAAGGCATGGCGCAACATGGTGACGACCTTTCGCTAATGGGGCTTGGAATATTTATACTGACCAGCATGTTATTAATACTAAACTCACCAGTCCAGTAATAAACGGATATGCCTGACCATCATTTACCCCCCAATGCCCTCGGCCGCCCCAAGGACCTGGCAAAACGCCAGTCGATCCTTGACGCCGCCAAAACCCTGTTTTTGACCAATGGCTATGCCAATACCAGCATGGATGCGGTTGCAGGCCTGGCGGGCGTGTCAAAACTGACGGTCTACAGCCACTTCACCGACAAGGAAACGCTGTTTTCTTCGGCGATCATGTCCAAATGCACTGAGCAATTACCGGAACTGTTTTTTGAATTACCCGCAGGCAAGCCGATAGAGGCGGTGCTGTTGAATATCGCCCGCGGCTTTCAGGGGCTGATCAACAGTGAGGAGTCGCTGAACCTGCACCGCCTGATGGTCACCCTGGGCAGCCAGGACCCCAAGCTGTCGCAAATTTTCCTCGAAGCGGGCCCCGAGCGCGTGGTTCACGAGATGGAGGGGTTGTTGCGCAAGATCGATCAGAGCGGTGGGTTGCAGATAGACGACCCTCACTACGCGGCGGAGCACTTCTTCTGCATGCTCAAGGGCGCACCCAACTTTCGCCTGCTGTTTGCCGGCGGCGAGCCGCCGGGCCCCGAAGCGAGCGAGGCCCATGTACAGGAAGTCGTGGCGATTTTCATGCGGGCTTATCGGCCGTTCCTGTAGACACTCGGTTGTTGCTCCCGTGGGAGCGAGCCTGCTCGCGAAGGCCGTTCGCGAGCAACCACGGTTAAGGTTCTCTGCTGGCGCTGCCCAAGCTTTGTATCAGGGCTTCAACGCCTTCTTCGGATAAATATCGTATCGGCTCGATTTGCCATCCAATGCATGGCTCGGCTTTGGCCCTGCAATGCACGGTGCCTTGCGTGGGCGCTTGACCACCACCCGGTGAGTCGCCAGCGCCAGCGCCGCTTCAAGCAGGGCCGGGGCATCATTGTCATCACCGACTAACGGGCGAAACAGGCGCATCTCTTTCTTCACCAACGCGGTTTTCTCACGATGCGGGAACATCGGGTCGAGGTAGATCACCTGCGGCGGTTCGCCTTCCCAGTTGCGCATCACTTCAATCGAATTGCCTTTAAGCAAGTGCATGCGCGACACGATAGGCGCAACTTCAAAATCATCCAGGCCACGAGCCAGGCCGTCCTCAAGCAGCGCGCCAATCAGTGGTTGGCGTTCGATCAGGCTCATTTCACAGCCCAGACTCGCCAGAACGAACGCATCCTTGCCCAAACCCGCTGTGGCATCCAGCACCCGCGGGCGTACGCCCTGCTGGATGCCTACCGCCTTGGCAATCATCTGCCCGGTCCCGCCGCCGAACAAACGACGATGGGCCGCGCCGCCTTCCACGAAGTCGACCCGCACTGGCCCCGGCGCATCCGGGCCCAGTTGCTGCAATTGCAAACCCTGGGCGCTCAACTGCAAGGCGAACTGCGCATCCGGCTCGTCCAGAGGCAAACCCAGGCGCTCAGCCCATTGCTCGGCCAGGGCCTGATAGGCCTCGTCCAATGCCTCGACTTTGATACGACAGCCCGCTGCTTGCTCAATCATCTAAAAACACGCCCAAAAATTTAATGATCGGCAAAGACTGCCGATAAATGAAATATCCGCCATTTTGCCAGAGCCGGGCGTTGTCCGAGAGCTATGTCAGACATTCATTCCACATCCATCGGCTTTATTGCGCCAATTGGCGACTTTGGCCGACACAATTCGCAGATCACGGGCAGCGTCAATCACCTGTGGAAGGACTTCTACGCCCAAGCATTGGCAGAACAGTCCGGCACTGAAGAGTTTGCAGCGATTGATGTGGCCAACCTGGCCAGGGATGTAAATGCCGAGCCCCGTGGCGGGAGTGAGGTACTGGGTACTATCGTGACCCAGCGCCATTGCGAAGTTCAGGACACCGAGCTGCGCCCGCCGCAAGCTCTGTTTTTGCCCATTGCCGAATTCGAACTGGACCTGCTGCCACCGCCAGCCGTGCCCTACCCGGCTGAAGATCTTATCGCCCAACAGCAGCAACAGAATTTCAACAAGACCTGGGTGCGGCCGCTGGTCATGGCACAGGGACATCCGCTGCCCGCCCCAGGCCCGGGGCCTGAGCCACGCCCACTGCATCTGCCGATTGCAGAATTCGAGCTGGACCTGTTGCCACCCCCTGCCGAGCCATTCGACACCATGACCCTGATCGAGCAACAACGGGCAATGGACTTCGATCTGGGCTGGGCCCGCCCATTGGTGGTCAACAACCTGCGAATGGCGGCTTAAAGCAGGCCCAACTGTTCCACCGCCGTCTGCTGATGCAACTCAGGCAGTGCGGGCAGCCCCGGTAACCTTGCACTCAGTTGCCGATGAAAACGCCGCGCCAGTTCAGGCGCGCGGTGATTGTCCGGCGTGTGCAGAAACACATATGGCGTGCGCCCTTCCTCGATCCAGCCCGCGACTTTTTCAATCCAGGGCAACAAATACGGATCATTGGCCTCCAGCTCCGGGCGACCAATAAACCGCACCTGCGGGAATTGCGTGAAGGCTGCCGGGCGCGGAGGCACTTTGGGCTTTTTCGATTGCGCGTGAAGCACCGCAGGATCGGTCGAGGTGCAACTGAACAGTGCGCGCGGATCAAGGCAGATACGCTCGACCCCGCGATCCATCAGCAGGCGATTGAGCAAGCGCTCGGCATCGCCCCTGGCAAAGAACTCCGGGTGACGCACTTCAACGGCCAGCGGGCACTCCAGAGCGTCTATAAAGCTCACCAGCTCGGCCAAACGATGAGGGCCGAAGCTAGCCGGTAGTTGTAGCCAAAACGGCGCTACGCGTGCTCCCAAGGGCCGCAACAACTGCAGGAAGCTTTCTGCTGCCGCTGTTTGCTCACGCAAATCACCGCCATGGCTGATTTCCCTCGGGAACTTGGCGGTAAAGCGAAAGTGTTCCGGCAGGCTTTGCGCCCAGCGCTCGACCGTGGTCGGTGCGGGCCTGGCATAGAAGGTAGTGTTGCCTTCGACGGCATTGAAGACCTGCGCATACAAGCTTAGAAAATCGGTCGAGCGAGCGTTCTGCGGGTACAGGCCTTCGCGCCTGGCGTTGTCACTCCAGGACGGGCAACCAAGGTAATAAGGCAGAGGTATTTGAGTCATGGCTCAAATATACAGGTCCAGCCCTAGCACTTGGGTTTCCCATTCAACAAAGCCTGCGGTGGTCAGGTAGCTGGCAAGGGCACTGGCTGCGTTTTTGCTCATGGCACGTTGGAAGATCATGTCCTGGGAGCGCACTGGCAACTGGCTGATGCGGTCGCTGGATGAGGACGTACGGGTAGCTTGCGGAGCGCTTTCGAGCGGAACTTCACTGTCCTCAACCGACTCATCAAGCAGCGGCTGGCCTTTACGCGGCTTGCGCTTGATCGGGTAGGACTGGGAAGAAAAGCCGTCAATGCGCATGGCAGCAAGCTCGGTAGCGATAGTTACAATTTAGCGGCGCCAGGCTGACTAAGCAAATGAGCCAGCGATTGGTTGCGCGGTGCAAACAATATGCGTAGCAGCTGCCGAGGTACGAAGGCTGCGTTCGGCGGCGAAGCCGTCGTGAATTCAAGCGCCCCAGTGTGTCAGATACAATGAGAGCTCAGGTTTTACGACGGCTTCGTACCTCGGCAGCTGCTACAGGGCAGCGGGGTTTAGCGCTCGGCTTTGGGTGTCGCCACCTTGTCACGCAGGTACACCGGCTGCGCGTCATCGGCGCGGATGGCTTCGCCACGGGCCCAGGCAAATCGGGCCAGGGTCAGCAGGTCTTCAGCGTGGGGCAACATGCCCGTATCCATCGCGTACGGCTTGACCTGCAAACGCTCGGCGTAACCCCAGCCAGTGCCCGCGCCAAACCAGTCGCCTGTGGCGCCATCGGGCAAGGTGGCAGCCTCGGGCGCCAAGACGGCTTCAGCGCCTTGCAGACGCATTTCCCCCGCCTCTTCGCGATAGCAACCCCAATACACTTCATCCATCCGCGCATCAATGGCCGACACCACTTGGGTCGCGCCGTGCTCGCGATGGGCACGCTGGGCCAGTACCGCCAGGTTGGAGATCGGCAACACCGGGCGCTCCAGCGCAAAAGCCAAGCCCTGGACCACGCCAATGGCAATACGCACGCCGGTAAAGGCACCAGGCCCACGACCAAAGGCAATGGCATCGACTGCCGACAGCTCGATACCCGCCTGAGCCAACAGCTCTTTAATCATCGGCAACAGCTTTTGCGCGTGCAGGCGCGGGATCACCTCGTAGTGGCTCGTGACCTTGCCATCGTGCAACAGGGCAACAGAACAAGCTTCAGTCGCGGTATCCAGGGCCAGCAAGGTGCTCATCGGTGTTCCCGTCAGAATCAGAATTGGAAATAGTGCAGCAGTATAAACAACAACAGCCCGCAAGCGGGCTGTTGTGATGACGCAAAATCGACTTATCAGCTCAACGCTTCAAGCACCTTGGCAGTGATCGATTCTACCGAGCCAACGCCTTCAACGTGGCTGTACTTCGGCTTGCCATGGGCAGCAGCCAGCTTCTGGTAGAAGTCCACCAGCGGCTTGGTTTGCGAATGGTAAACCGACAGGCGATGACGAACGGTTTCTTCGGTGTCGTCCTTGCGCTGTACCAGGTCTTCGCCAGTGGCGTCGTCCTTGCCTTCAACCTTTGGCGGGTTGTAGACGGTGTGGTAAACGCGGCCCGAAGCTTCGTGTACACGACGGCCAGCAATACGCTGAACGATCTCTTCGTCTTCTACTGCAATTTCCAGCACGTGGTCCAGCTCGACACCGGCTTTGACCAAGGCTTCAGCTTGCGGAATGGTGCGCGGGAAACCGTCGAACAGAAAACCGTTTACGCAGTCCGGCTGAGCAATACGCTCTTTGACCAGGTTGATGATCAGGTCGTCGGAGACCAGACCACCGCTGTCCATTACGCCTTTGGCGATCAGGCCCAGCTCGGTGCCGGCTTTAACGGCTGCACGCAACATGTCGCCAGTGGAGATTTGCGGGATGCCAAATTTTTCAGTGATGAACTTTGCCTGAGTACCTTTACCGGCCCCGGGAGCTCCCAGCAGAATTACGCGCATCGATGTGCTCCTCAAATTTTTTATTTAAATGACAACAGACTCGCCTCTTTGGGCCAGTCTCAAAATCGGGTTATGGCCATCAAAACGGCCAAGGGCTGATCAAGATACACAGCAGGCCCGGCCCACACAAGACGCCAAAAGTAGGAAAAATTACAGCTAAACGGGCCTGTGCGGCCGCGTGTCACAGGTCTCAACCCCACAATAAAGTGTCGCGCCCGCGCAGGGATCGGTAGCAACTCTGCCCGGTCCCCACGCCCCCTGGTGCGACATTGGCCGCTCTTTTGCCTTAGCCGGTGTTGCGCAAGCCCGCCGCGATCCCGGCCACAGTTACCAGTAATGCCTGTTCCAGAGGGCTGTCCTGGGCTGCTTGCTGGCGCCGCGAGCGCGCCAGAAGCTCGGCCTGCAATAGATGAAGAGGATCAAGGTAAGTGTTGCGTAAACGAATGAATTCAAGGGTCTCCGGGCTATGCGCCATCAACTGCGCCTGACCGGTCAAACCCAGAACCACCGCGCATGCCTGCGACAATAAGTCGCGTAAGTGCGCACCCAATGGCAGCAGTTCCGGGCTCACCAAACGCTCGTCGTAGAGCCGGGCGATATCGGCATCGGCCTTGGCCAGGACCATTTCCAGCATGTCGATGCGAGTGCGGAAGAACGGCCACTGCTCGCGCATTTGCGCCAACTGCTCGCCTTCACCCCGTGCCAGCGCCTGGCTCAACGCGGTTTCCCAGCCCAGCCAGGCGGGTAGCATCAGGCGGGTCTGGGTCCAGCCGAAAATCCACGGGATGGCCCGCAGGCTTTCAATCCCGCCTGCCCGACGCTTGGCCGGACGGCTGCCCAACGGCAAACGGCCCAACTCCTGCTCCGGGGTGGATTGGCGGAAGTACTCGACGAACTGCGGGTTATCGCGCACCACCCCACGGTAGGCCTTGACCCCGTCTGCCGCCAACTCATCCATCAGCGCCCGCCAACCCGGCTCCGGCAGGGGTGGCGGGAGCAAGGTGGCTTCCAGTACAGCGGCCAGATACAGGTTCAGATTTTGCTCGGCGATATCCGGCAGGCCGAACTTGAAGCGAATCATTTCGCCCTGCTCCGTAGTACGGAAACGCCCCGCCACCGACCCCGGCGGCTGCGACAGAATCGCCGCGTGGGCCGGGCCACCGCCACGCCCCACGGTGCCGCCGCGACCATGGAACAACAGCAGCTCAACGCTTTGCGCACGGCAGATATTGACCAGGGTTTCCTGCGCTCGATACTGCGCCCAGGCCGCCGCCGTGGTGCCCGCGTCCTTGGCCGAATCGGAGTAGCCAATCATGACTTCCTGCGGGCCATGCAAACGGGCGCGATAACCCGGCAGCAACAGCAAACGTTCGATAACCGGACCTGCATTGTCGAGATCCGCGAGGGTTTCAAACAGCGGCACCACACGCATCGCACGCTCAAGCCCGGCTTCTTTGAGCAGCAGTTGCACCGCCAGCACATCAGAAGCGGCTCCCGCCATCGAAATCACATAAGAACCCAGCGAGGCCCCCGGTGCAGCGGCCACTTCGCGGCATGTCGCCAGAACTTCGGCGGTGTCGGCACCGGGTTTGAAGTAGCCCGGCAGCAGCGGTCGGCGGTTGGCCAGTTCGCGCATCAGGAAGATCAAGCGCGCTTCTTCGTCCCAGTCCTCGTAACGGCCCAGACCCAGATAGTCAGTGATTTCCGTCATTGCCGCCGTGTGGCGAGAGGCGTCCTGACGCACATCGAGGCGCACCAAAAACAGGCCAAAGGTTACGGCCCGACGCAGGCAATCAAGCAATGGACCGTCAGCAATGACACCCATGCCACAGGCATGCAGGGACTGATAACACAGTTGCAACGGCGCCAGCAGATCGCGATTGTCCTGCAACACCGCCTCGGGAGCGCTCTGGTTACTGCTCAGCGCGCTCTGGGCCCAGCTACGGGTAGCGCGCAGGCGCTCACGCAATTGCTTGAGCACGGCCCGATACGGTTCGCCGCTCTCCCCTGCTACGGCCAGCAACGCGGGCGTGGCTTGCTGCATCGAAAGGTCAGCCGCTAGTTTGTCGATATCGCGCAGATACAGATCAGCCGCCATCCAGCGCGCCAGCAGCAGCACCTCACGGGTCACAGTGGCCGTGACATTGGGGTTGCCGTCACGGTCGCCGCCCATCCAGGAAGCAAAACGGATCGGTGCCGCTTCCAGCGGCAAATGCAGCCCGGTGGCCGCATGCAGAGCCTTGTCCGCCTTGCGCAACATGTGCGGCACCGCGTGCCATAACGAATGTTCAATGACCGCAAACCCCCACTTGGCCTCATCGACAGGCGTGGGACGAGTACGACGGATTTCTTCGGTGTGCCAGGCTTCAGCGATCAACCGCTGCAGGCGCTGTTCGATCTCGGTTTTTTCCGCGAGGGTCAGGTCACGATGGTCCTGGGCAGCCAGTTGCTCGGCAATTGCATCGTACTTTTGAATCAAGGTACGCCGGGTCACTTCAGTGGGATGTGCGGTGAGCACCAGCTCGATTTCCAGACGGCCTACCTGACGCGCCAGCGACTCGGCACTATGCCCCTCGGCCAGCAGCCGCTCGAGCAACTGCGGCAACACCAGCGCCTCGAAAGGCTCGGCCTGCCCCTCTTCACGCCGGTGGATGAGCTGGTACTGCTCGGCGATATTGGCCAGGTTCAAAAACTGGTTGAACGCCCGCGCCACCGGCAACACTTCATCGTCGCTCAGGGCATCCAGAATCGCACTCAACTCTTCGCCTGTAGTGCCGCGCCGATCGGCCTTGGCTCCCCGGCGAATAAGCTCGATCTTGGCGAGAAATTCTTCGCCGTATTGGTCACGAATCGTATTACCCAACAGCTCACCCAGCAGGTGAACATCATCGCGCAAGCGTGCATCAATATCGGTCATCAGCAGTTTCTCCAGCGGTATCCGGGGACAGCTCGTGCCCCAAGAGTGCGTTGCAAACGCTGTTTCTGGCAAGCCATCCGCGCCGCCGTACCAGAAAAATGCGCTGACCGAACGGTCAGAATTCTTTTAGGCCATATGCCATCTTTTATTGAACTATTCAAAAAACGCTCCGGTCACAGCCATTAACCATCACCGCTGGAACTCGTGTTCCAACACTCCGGGTGACGCCACCAGTCGTGATGGAATTTGCTGTTTCTAAGGAGTTTCCCAATGGAGTTGAAGACCATGATGACCCGCACTGTCAAAACCACCTCACCACGCCTGCGCGGGCTAAAACTGGCTGCGCTGGCAATCGGCACCAGCTTCGTTTTGGCTGGATGTGCTGGCAACCCGCCGTCGGAACAATACGCAGTGACTCAGTCGGCCGTGAATAACGCCGTGAGCGCGGGCGGTACTGAATATGCGCCGGTGGAAATGAAGTCTGCCCAGGACAAGCTCAAGCAAGCCGAGCTGGCCATGCATGACAAAAAATACGACGAGGCCCGACGCCTGTCCGAACAAGCTGAGTGGGACGCTCGCGTAGCAGAGCGCAAAGCCCAGGCGGCCAAAGCCGAGAAAGCTGTTCAGGATGCTCAGAAAGCCGTGCAGGAATTGCGTCAGGAAGGCATGCGCAGCGTTCAGTAAACGCTGCTGTTTTTTCACTGCACCCGACGACACAGCATTCCTAATCGATAGAAAGGACTAAATATCATGCGCAATACAGTACTGATCCCTGCCCTGTTGGCCCTGAGCGTTGGCCTGGCGGCGTGCTCGCACCAGCCAAACGTCAATCTGGAAAACGCCAAGACCAACTTCTCCGGCCTGCAAACCAACCCTGAAGCCACCAAGGTTGCAGCGCTTGAAACCAAGGACGCCAGCGAATGGCTGGACAAGGCTGAAAAGGCTTATCTGAACAAGGAAGACGAGTCCAAGGTTGACCAGTTGGCCTATCTGACCAACCAGCGTATTGAAGTGGCCAAGCAAACCATCGCGTTGCGCACCGCTGAAAACAACCTGAAAAATGCCGGTGCTGCACGCTCCCAGGCATTGCTTGATGCCCGTGATGCGCAGATCAAGCAACTCAAGGGCATGAACGCCAAGCAAACCGAACGCGGCACGCTGGTCACCTTTGGCGATGTGCTGTTCCAGTTCGGCAAGTCCGATCTGCAACCCAACGGCATGCGCAATATCAACACCTTGGCTGAGTACCTGGTCCAGAATCCGGATCGCAAGGTGATTGTCGAGGGTTACACCGACAGCGTCGGTTCGGCAGCTTTCAACCAGACCTTGTCTGAGCGTCGTGCCGAGTCTGTGCGTAATGCTCTGGTGCGCAAGGGTGTAGACCCAACCCGTATCGTGGCTCAGGGTTATGGCAAGGAATACCCGGTTGCGAGCAACGCCACCGATTCGGGCCGAGCTCAGAACCGCCGCGTTGAAGTGACCATCTCCAACGACAACCAGCCGGTAGCACCACGTTCCTCGATGCAATAAGCCCATGCAAAAAAGCCCCGTCTGAGCGATCAGGCGGGGCTTTTTGCTTCTGTACGAACGCGGGCAACTCTGCGTAGCAGCTGCCGAAGGCTGCGTTCGGCGGCGCAGCCGTCGTAAACACTGAAAGCACGGTTTAGCTGAAAAAACGCGAGTTCAGGTTTTACGACGGCTGCGCCGCCGGACGCAGCCTCGTTCCTTCGGCAGCTGCTACAGCTTCGGTGTTTCCTGGCCCAGGCAACGCACCGCTTGTTTCTTGTTATTGACCAACACCCCGGTCAGGCCCTTCTGCTCGGTGTCGAACAGTACGATGATGCCGTCGATGCACTGCGCCACCTGGTTGGCTGGCGTGAGCGAGACTTTGTAGTCTTCACCGGGAATGGTCTTGAGCATGGTGAAGTCGCTGAGCAACAACGCATCTTCAGGCTTGGCGAAGTGCAGATAGCCGTAGTACCACAGAGCACCCACGGTGCCGATGATGCTGCAGATACCTGTGATGATCAGGGGGATGGCGTTGCGTTCTTCACTCATTGTTGGCTCTCGGCTTCAAGTTCGGTGTTCGGTGAGGCGGGGTAGTTGGGAATTTCGCCCAAGCGCCGCACGCCATTAAAGTGTTGCGGGTCATCCAGGTAGCGCAGCATCACCTGACGCCAGGTTGGGTCGGCAAACGTCTGGACGTGACCGCCACGCGTCAGTTGCAGCACCTTTGGCGGGGGCGCAGCTTGATACAGGCGCAGGCCATTGGAAAGCGGCACGACCGGATCATCCAGGCTGTGGAAAATCAGCAGCGGCACGCCGCCCATTTGCGGCATCGCATAAACCGCACTGTCGGCGTCGGGCACCAGCCACGACAACGGCACTTGCAACGGCCAGGTCAGCCAGGACGTGCTCAAGGCAAACTGCCCTACTTCGCGGTAACTGGCCGGAACGCCATCCAGCACCATCGCCTTGATTCGTGCCCGCTGCTGCGGATGTTCACTCAGGTAGTGCACGCCCATCGCTCCCCCCAGACTCTGCCCCAGCACGATCAGTGGCTGACCTCGGGTTTGCGGTTGTTGCTGCAACCAGTCGAAAGCCGCGTCGATGTCCTGATACACCGCAGGCAAACCCGGTGAGCCCTGCGACAGGCCGTAACCGCGATAGTCGAGCATCAGCACTTGATAGCCCTGCTCTGGCAGCCAGGCAGTAGCGCCCAAGTGGTAAGCCAGATTGCCGCCATTGCCGTGCAGATGCAGCACCGTGCCCTTGAGCGGCACGCCTTTTTTGGCCGGTAGCCACCAGCCACTCAGGCGCGTGCCATCGGCGGCAGTGAGGGTCACGTCACGATAGTCCAGGCCTGCCGCCGCCGGAGTAATCGGCTGGCCGGGCTCGGGGTAAAACAGCAATGAGCTGCATCCGCTGAGGGTCAACAGCAGGCAGAGTGCAGCCAGGGTTTTCATCTGAGTTGGCACCAGTTGCGAAGGTTGCATTACTTGTAGCAGCTGCCGAAGGCTGCGTTCGGCTGCGCAGCAGTCGTAAAACCGGCAGACGCCGTTGACCTGAAACACCGCGAAACCCGATATTGCGATGGCTTCGCCATCGAACGCAGCCTTCGGCAGCTGCTACGGTTCACGGTGTACGTCACAAAATATTCGAGTAGTCCGCTTCAATACGGTCAAGGCTCAGGTGGTTGAGGAAGTTGGAGAAACACATCCAGGCCGAGAGCGCATTCATGTCGCGGAACTGATCCGGCAAGTATTTGGGCGCGACCACCAGCCCTTCATCCACCAACTGACGCAGGGTGCGCATGTCTTCCAGCGTGGTTTTGCCACAGAACAGCAGCGGCACTTGCTCCAGCTTGCCTTTACGCACGGCCAGCTGAATATAGTTGTAAACCATGATGAAGCCTTTGAGGTAGGACAAGTCTTTGGTGAATGGCAGGCCATTGGGCACTGATCCACGGAAAACTCGGCTCGCGTTGCCATAACTTTCTGGCATCTCAAAACCTTGCTCACGGAAGAACTCATACACCTGCATAAAGTCCGCGCCCTCCTCCACCATATGAATGGCGCGAGTGCGGTTGGTCAACTTGCGCAGCCGGCTCGGGTAGGACGCAAAGGTGATGATTTCCATCAAAATCGCCAGGCCTTCCTGGGTCACCGTGGACGACGGCGGGCCCTTGGACAGAAAGGTACAGATTGGCTGGTTCAGACCGTTAAGCGTGGTACCCACATGCACCAGGCCCTCATGCACTTCCAAGGCCCGCACATCACGTTCGTTAAACATCGCATCGGTGCGGATCTTGATGTAATCGGCACCCGCTGCCGCGTCCGCAACAATGCCATCGGACTCAAACACCCGGATGGTTTCCTCTGCCTCGCCAAATACCTTGTTCAGGCGGCTTTGCAGCAGGTTCACCGCATCTTTGGCGGTCAGGGTCTTGGCTTCGTCCTTGAGCGCCCCGTGGCCGTCGATATTGTCCAGGTAGTCGGACATCATCAAGCCCAGATCGGCCAAGGTCGGATCACCGGCATGGAACGCGTCCGAGGCGGCGCCATACAGTTCCTGGGAAATCAGCCCGAAGTCTTCAGTACCGCGCGCTTCAAGCATGCGCACCACCATCCGGTACTCCTTGCACATGCGGCGCATGATCTGCCCGACCGGGTTGAACTGGCCTAGTTGGCGGGTGATGTCGCGCTCGATGTTCTGGAACTCGGATTTCACTGCGCCCGAGTCAAAGGACAACGGTCGCCCCAGATAATAATCGCGGCTGACCGCAGGCATTTCCTTGCCTTTGGCCTTGAGAAACCCCTGGCGGATGCTGTCGTCCCACTTCACCGCATCCAGTACGCGAATCGGGGTTTGTGCCAACACGATGCGGTCAGACAAGGTGCGGATCGTGCGCTGGTAGTCGTCCACCGGCAGCTTCCTTTAATTAAGAGCGTGCTTGTAATCAAGAACGTTATTTGGCCGCGCGTTTATAGCGGGCTGCTTCGACAAATACGTCGGAATTGGCCGGGTCGTCCAGGTAGGCAAAAACATCGGCCGACGGGCTTTTGATCAAGGTGCCAGGGCCTTCTGCGGTTTCGACCGGATCGCCGTTCAACACGGACTGGCCGATAGCCTGCTTGATTTGATCAAGGTCCAGATCGTAGATCACCAGCTCACCGTTATCGGTCAACTCAAAACCGCTCAGCGTGTGATTGCCGCCCAGTTTGGCCGGTATTGCAGCCGAGGCATACCAGCGACTGCCGTGGCGAGCAACGATAAACACATAACGCTCACGGGCCTTGGGTTCGCCCTTGGGGTAGACCACGGCCTGGTATCGGGTTTTGTCGATGGCACTGATCTCAAGATTGCGTGCTTGCCCCCAGGCATCCTTGCTGACCCACTTGCCCAGCAGCTGTTTAGGCGCTGGCTGTGGCGCAAGCGGCGCCTGGCTAAAGGTCACAAGACAACCGTTCAACATCAAAAACGACAATGCCATAAGCATCACGCGCCAAGCTTTCATGCCTGCATCCTTCTATAGAGCGGCCAGCACCAAGTGCATGTAGCGCGTAAGAATAGCCAGCCGGTCGTTATCCGCCTCAGGCTGCGCGCCATCAAGTAGGGCCTGATACTCCATCCGACCGATAATCGCCGTCAAGACTTTGGCATCCTGCTGAGGTTGCCTGGAGCCTAGCACTTCGAAGATCTGGCCGGCGCCCTGCAGGAAAATCTGCTGATGCGAACGTACCAGCACCGCCAGCCGTGGGTTGAACAGTGCCGCCTGATGAAAAGCCTGCTCGGCCATCAGATGCTCGCGACGGGTAAGCATTTGATGCTGAAGATAATCAGCGGTCATCTCGGCGATTTCATCCGCCAGTACGGCACGGGCCCGTTGGCTGCCATCGCCCTTGGCCACCAGGTAGCGCAACTTGCCTTCGGTGCTTTGCCAAAGCTTGGCCATGAACGCAGCACTGCGCTCCACGTACTGAGCGAAGGTGTCATTGAGCAGGTCGTCAATGTCCTTGAAGTAGTAGGTGGTTGCCGACAGTGGCACCCCGGCCTCTGCGGCCACAGCCCGATGCCGTACCCCGCGCACACCGTCGCGGACCACAATGCGCATGGCGGCATCGAGGATCAGTTGGCGGCGCTGCTCGCTGCCATGCCGGCTGGCCTTGCGGCCTTGGTATTGAACACTTTCAGCTACTGCCACGGCGACATTTGCGGCGCCTTCCGGAGACACGACAAGGTTCACGATAAATTCCTTTTAACGTTGATTAACACTCTGTAGATACTCTGTTCCAGGTCAAGCCCCAGTGGGAGCGAGCCTGCTCGCGAATGATCTTCGCGAGCAGGCTCGCTCCCACGCTTGAAGTATCTCTGCCGCTGCCGAAGGCTGCCATGGGTTGGGTCTGCGGCCCTTGTCGCAGCCTTCGGCAGCGGCTGCAGGACCCTACATCCCGGGCAATAAAAAGCCGCCTCAAATCGGCGGCTTTTTATTCTGGTGCGTTACGCTTGTGGGCGCATGTGCGGGAACAGGATCACGTCACGAATCGACGGTGAGTTGGTCAATAACATCACCAGACGGTCGATACCGATACCTTCACCGGCAGTCGGCGGCATGCCGTATTCCAGGGCACGTACGAAGTCTGCATCGTAGTGCATGGCTTCGTCGTCGCCTGCGTCTTTATCCGCGACCTGAGCCATAAAGCGCTCAGCCTGATCTTCAGCATCGTTGAGCTCGGAGTAGGCGTTGGCGATTTCACGACCACCGATAAACAGCTCAAAACGGTCAGTGACGTTCGGGTTTTCGTCGTTACGACGAGCCAGCGGCGACACTTCGAACGGGTACTCGGTGATGAAGTGCGGCTGTTCCAGCTTGTGCTCGACCAGTTCTTCGAAAATCATCACTTGCAGCTTGCCCAGACCTTCAAAGCCCAGCACCTTGGCGCCAGCTTTTTTGGCGATGGCGCGAGCCTTGTCGATGTCGTTCAGGTCGTCAGCGGTCAGCTCGGGGTTGTACTTGAGGATCGAGTCGAACACCGACAGACGTACAAATGGTTCGCCGAAGTGGAACACTTTGTCGCCGTACGGCACGTCAGTAGTGCCCAGAACCAGCTGCGCCAGTTCACGGAACAACTCTTCGGTCAGGTCCATGTTGTCTTCGTAGTCGGCGTAAGCCTGATAGAACTCCAACATGGTGAATTCAGGGTTGTGACGAGTCGAAACGCCTTCGTTACGGAAGTTGCGGTTGATCTCGAACACCTTTTCAAAACCGCCTACCACCAGACGCTTGAGGAACAGTTCCGGCGCGATGCGCAGGTACATGTCCATGTCGAGAGCGTTGTGATGGGTTTCGAATGGCTTGGCCGCCGCGCCGCCCGGGATGGTTTGCAGCATCGGCGTTTCCACTTCAAGGAAGTCGCGCGCCATCAGGAAGCTGCGGATGTGGGCGATGACTTGCGAACGCACACGGAAAGTGTGACGCACGTCTTCGTTGACGATCAGGTCAACGTAACGCTGGCGATAGCGCTGCTCGGTGTCGGTCAGGCCGTGGTGCTTGTCCGGCAGCGGGCGCAGGGATTTGGTCAGCAGGCGCACGTCGGTCATTTCAACGTACAGGTCGCCTTTGCCGGAACGGGCCAGGGTGCCAACAGCAGCGATGATGTCGCCCAGGTCCCAGGTTTTCACAGCGGCCAGGGTTTCTTCCGGCAGGGTCTTGCGGTTGACGTAGACCTGGATGCGACCGGTCATGTCCTGGATCACCATGAACGAGCCACGGTTAAGCATGATGCGACCAGCAACCTTGACCGGGATGGCGGCTTCGGCCAGCTCTTCCTTGGTCGCTTGCGCGTACTTCTTCTGCAGGTCGGCGCAGTAGTTGTCACGGCGGAAGTCATTCGGGAAGGCATTACCCTTGGTGCGCTCGGCTGCAAGTTTTTCCTTGCGCAGGGCGATCAGGGCGTTTTCTTCCTGTTGCAGGTCTTGCGGATCGAGTTGTTGGTCGCTCATGTCTTAAAAAATTCCATCACAGGTTCGTTACCCCCACCTTGCGGCGGGGGGAAGCGGGCTTTAGCACGCCTTTTGGGCATCGCACTGGCTTCGCACTTTACGGTTGGTCGCTCGACTTACAGCCCTTGTTTCAGGCTGGCTACCAGGTACTCGTCGATATCGCCGTCGAGCACCTTATCGCAATCACTGCGCTCGATATTGGTACGCAAATCCTTGATACGCGAGGCGTCAAGTACGTACGAGCGGATCTGATGACCCCAGCCGATATCCGACTTGGTGTCTTCCAGCGCCTGGGAAGCGGCATTACGCTTCTGGACTTCCTGCTCGTAGAGACGCGCGCGCAGCATTTTCATCGCGGTGTCTTTGTTCGCATGCTGCGAACGTTCGTTCTGGCAGCTCACCACGGTGTTGCTCGGTACGTGAGTAATACGTACGGCGGAGTCGGTGGTGTTTACGTGCTGACCACCCGCACCGGAGGAGCGATAGGTATCGATCCGCAGGTCCGAGGGGTTGATGTCGATTTCGATGTTGTCGTCGATTTCCGGCGAAACGAATACAGCCGAGAACGAGGTGTGACGACGGTTGCCCGAGTCGTACGGGCTTTTGCGGACCAGACGATGGACGCCAATTTCGGTGCGCAACCAACCAAATGCGTACTCGCCCTTGATATGTACGGTCGCGCCTTTGATCCCGGCAACGTCACCGGCAGACAGCTCCATGATGGTGGCATCGAAGCCGCGCTTGTCGGCCCAGCGCAAATACATCCGCAACAGGATATTGGCCCAGTCTTGCGCTTCGGTACCACCGGAGCCTGCCTGAATGTCCAGGTAAGCGTTGTTGGCGTCCATTTCACCGCGGAACATGCGGCGGAATTCGAGTTTTTCAAGGGCTTCGCGCAGACGTTCCACCTCAGCGGCAACGTCATCTACAGCGGCCTGATCTTCTTCCTCGGCGGACATCAACAGCAGGTCTTTGGCATCGGCCAGACCGGTGTGCATCTCATCAAGGGTTTCAACGATCTGCGCCAGCAGGGAGCGCTCGCGCCCCAGCTCCTGGGCGTACGAAGGGTTGTTCCAGACACTCGGATCTTCAAGCTCGCGATTGACTTCAGTCAGACGCTCATGCTTTTGATCGTAGTCAAAGATACCCCCGAATGGTTTCGGAGCGCTCTGACAGGTCCTTGATGCTGTTAAGGATCGGGTTGATTTCCATGGCTGGCGGCACTCGTAGGCGATTTTTACAAAGCCGGGGAGTATACCGTAAACCAAGCACATCAGCAGCCCGCCTGGCGGGGTTATGGGCAGGAAAATCAACACAAACCGCATCGCCCCAATCGCGAGCAAGCCCGCTCCCACAGATGATCCGGGGTGATAGCTTATTGACGCATTCCGTCAGCAATCTCATCTTTCCTATGGGGACAAGGTCCTGGAAGGATGTACGCGGCATTCCAATTAACACTAAAAACCCGTAGCCGCTGACGAGCAGCGGCTACGGGAGTGGGTTACTCGATCCCCACCTGGTTACGCCCATTTTTCTTGGCCAGATACAGCCCCTTGTCTGCCGCCGAAATCAGCTCCCGGCAATTGCCGCCCTGTTGCGGGGTCATGGTCGCCAGGCCAATGCTGATGGTCAGGCACTGACCCGCTGTCGGCGAAATATGCGGGATGTTCATGGCTTCGACCGCCATACGCAGCTTTTCAGCTACCAGCCGGGCTCCGCCCTGCGAGGTATTGGGCAGTACGATGGCAAATTCCTCGCCACCATAACGGGCTGGCAAGTCAGACGGTCGGCTGCTGGCATCGCGGATGGCCGAGGCCACTTTGCGCAACGCTTCGTCGCCGTCCAAATGACCAAAACTGTCGTTAAAGGACTTGAAGTAGTCGACATCGATCATCAACAACGACAACTGGGTTTGCTCGCGCATGGCGCGGCGCCACTCCAGTTCCAGATACTCATCGAAGTGCCTGCGGTTGGACAGCCCGGTCAGCCCATCGGAATTCATCAGGCGTTGCAGCACCAGATTGGTATCCAGCAACTGCTGCTGACTGACCCGCAACGCACGGTAAGCCGCATCACGCTGCAACAGCGTCATGTAAGACCTTGAGTGATAGCGAATCCGCGCCACCAGTTCGATGTTATCCGGCAGTTTCACCAAATAATCATTGGCCCCAGCCGAGAAAGCCGCGCTTTTAATCAGCGGATCCTCCTTGGTGGAAAGCACAATGATCGGAATATTCTGGGTCGCCGGGTGATTGCGGTACGCGCGCACCAGGGTCAGACCGTCAAGCCCCGGCATCACCAGGTCTTGCAAAATCACCGTCGGCTTGATGCGGATGGCTTGAGCAATAGCCTGATGCGGGTCCGCACAAAAGTGAAAGTCTATATTTTGCTCAAGAGCAAGCCCACGGCGTACGGCTTCGCCGATCATTGCCTGATCGTCTACCAGCAATACCATGGCCGAGTTTTCGTCAGTTTTGACGTCGTCCAACTGCAAGTCATTCATGCGCGTTCACCTGAATTACAACCTTCAAGCCAGTCCTGTCGGGTTTTACCAGTCATTTGGCAAATTTCTCCAGCAAGCGTGGCGCAATCTTGTCCAAGGGGCGGATTTCAACCGCTGCATCGATGGCGGCCGCCGCTTTGGGCATGCCGTACACCGAACTGCTGTACTGATCCTGGGCAATGGTAAGAAAGCCCTGCTGGCGCATAAGCTTGAGGCCTTGAGCCCCGTCACGCCCCATTCCGGTCAACAGCACACCCACCGCATCGCCACTCCAGTGCCGGGCAACACTTTCAAAAAATACATCTATCGAAGGTCGATAAATTTCATTTACCGGCTCGGCGGTATAGGCCAGCGTGCCATTCTTCAATAGCCGGATATGGTGGTTGGTGCCCGCCAGCAGCACGGTCCCCGCCTGAGGCGCTTCACCGTCGAGGGCCAAACGAACATTGAGCCCGCACGAGTTGCTCAGCCACTCGGCCATTCCGGCCGCAAAAACCTGATCAACATGCTGAACCAGCACGATTGCCGCTTCAAAGTTCCTCGGCAGACCTTTGAGCAAGGTTTCGAGCGCTGCCGGGCCGCCTGCCGACGAACCGATCGCCACCAACCCGCCCCGCATACCCGGGACACGAGGCTGGGCGGATACCGGTGGGACACGCTTCTCACCCTGGCCCATCAACCAGCCGACATTGAGGATCTTGCGCAGCAAGGGCGCCGCCGCCTCCTTGGGGTTACTGCCACCCAACACCGGGGTGTCCACCACATCCAGCGCACCAAAACCCATGGCTTCAAATACGCGATGGACGTTTTGCTCGCGATCGATGGTAACGATCACAATGGCGCACGGGCTTTCGGCCATGATCCGGCGCGTGGCTTCGACGCCATCCATCACCGGCATGATCAGGTCCATCAGAATCAGGTCCGGCGTGTTCTCGGCACACAGGCGCACTGCTTCCTCGCCATCTGCGGCGACCCAAATCACCTGATGGGCGGGCTCGAACGCCAGCGCCCGACGCAGGGCTTCAACCGCCAAGGGCATATCATTGACGATGGCGATTCTCATGTTTGGGCTCCTCCAATGAGTTCAACCACTGCATCGAGCAGGGCATCGTCATGGAAACTGGCTTTAGCTAGATAATAGTCGGCTCCTGCATCCAGGCCGCGCCGACGGTCTTCTTCTCGATCCTTGTAAGACACCACCATCACCGGCATCGATTGCAATCGACTGTCACGACGCAACAAAGTGACCAGTTCGATGCCATCCATGCGCGGCATATCGATGTCGGTAATCAACAGATCGAAGTGTTCGGCACGCAAGGCATTCCAACCGTCCATGCCATCCACCGCCACAGCCACTTCATAGCCCCGGTTAAGCAGCAGCTTGCGTTGCAATTCGCGCACCGTCAGCGAGTCATCGACCACCAGAATACGTTTGCGGGTCAGTTCTGCGGTATGCCGATTACGCCGGTCGATACGCTCCAGACGTCCGGTGTTGAGTAGTTTGTCGACCGATCGCAGCATATCTTCAACATCTACGATCAATACGGGGGAACCATCGTCAAGCAAGGCCCCGGCCGCAATGTCCTGCACCTTGCCCAAGCGCGGATCGAGGGGCAATACCACCAGGGTTCGCTCACCGATAAAGCGCTCGACGGCCACGCCATAGACCGCGTCGCGCTCGCGAATCACCACGACTTTCAGGGTTTCATCGTCACTCTGGCTGGGTTGGCGCTGCAGCAACTGGCTGGCGGCAACCAGCCCTACATGCCGGCCTTCATGCCAGAAGTGCTGGCGGCCTTCAAGTTGCACGATTTCGTCCGGTTGCAGGTCACGCATGCGCTCGATATGCGCCAGCGGGAAGGCATAGGCCTCGTCTGCGACCTCAACCACCAGGCTGCGGACCACGGACAAGGTCAGCGGTACTTCCAGATGGAAGCGGCTACCACGTTGCGCAGTGTGCTCCAGCACAATGGCTCCGCGCAGCAGGCGCACCATGTGCTGAACGGCGTCCAGCCCCACGCCACGCCCCGAAACCTCGGTCACGATGTCACGCAGGCTGAACCCCGGCAAAAACAGAAAGGTCAGCAGTTCTTCTTCGCTCAGTTGCGCCACCGTCGACTCGGTAGACAGCTGACGCTCGACGATAGTGCGGCGCAAACGATCCAGATCAACACCGGCCCCGTCATCGCTCAGTTCAAGCACCAGCAAACCGGCCTGATGGGAGATGCGCAAGCGGATCAAACCTTCGGCAGGTTTACCCGCAAGCAGCCGCTGCTCCGGAGTTTCGATGCCGTGATCGACGGCATTACGCAACAAATGGATCAGTGGCGCTTCAAGCTTTTCCAGTACATCGCGGTCGACCTGAGTTTTTTCGCCTTCGATTTCCAGGCGAATCTGCTTGCCCAAGGCGCGGCCCAAATCACGCACCATGCGCTCCTGCCCGACCAGGACATCGGCAAACGGGCGCATACGACAAGCCAGTGCGGTGTCGTAGAGCAATTGCGCACGCTGACCAGCCTGCCAGCAGAACTCGTCGAGCTCGGCGGTCTGCTCACTGAGCAGGCGCTGCGACTCAGTCAGAATGCGCCGGGCATCTGCCAGCGCCTCTTCGGCTTCATGACTGAGGACCATGGTCTTGAGATGTTCACTGAGCGTATCCATTGCCCGCAGGTTGCTGCCCTGCATGCGTTTGAGGCGCTGTAACGTCACCAGGTAGGGCTTGAGACGCTGGGTTTCTACCAGCGATTTGCTGGACAAATCGAGCAGGCTGTTCAGGCGCTGCGCCGTGACCCGCAACACCCGTTCGCCGCTTTCGGTCAGCCGCTGGGGGCGACGCATTGGCTCTGGCGTAACCTCGGGCTCGGCCTGCAATAACGGCTCAAGCAAAGGTGCGGGGGCGTGCGGCATGGGTGCCAGTAACAGTTGCGACACATCAAATTCAGGCGGTGCCACATGCGCGTTCGCTGGGTCCAGCAACCCGTTCATGAGTGTCACGTAGGCGTCAATATCTGCCGGACCGACGTTGTCACTGCCAGGCGTGGCAATGCGCATCAACAAATCGGTGCCCTGCAACAGAGCATCTATATGCTCGGGTTGCAGGTACAAACGGCCTTCCTGGGCGCTGACCAGGCAGTCTTCCATCACATGGGAAACACTGACCCCGGCGTCCACTCCGACTATCCGGGCTGCGCCCTTTAGCGAGTGTGCCGCACGCATGCAGGCTTCAAGCTGATCGGCCTGCGTCGGGTTGCGCTCAAGCGCCAGCAAACCGGCATTGAGCACCTGGGTTTGCGCCTCGGCCTCAAGGCTGAATAGCTCGAGCAACGAGGCGTCGCGCATTTGCTCGGGGGTCATGTGAGGCTCCGGGTGATTGCGCTCAAAAGTTGCTCTTCATCCAACAAGCGCAGGCTGCGGGTTTTCCACTGCAGCACACCCTGGGTGTATTTGGCGCTGGCATGCTCGCCTGAACTCGACGCCGCTTTTAATTCATGCTCGGCGATGTTGTGAATACCATCCACCTCATCCACCGGCAGTACCACCGCCCCGCCGTGAGCCGCCACAATCAGCATGCGCGGCATGATCCGCAGCGATGTTGCGCCAGGCACCGAGGGGTCCAGCCCCAGCAGTTCGACCAGCGACAGGCACGGCACCAATGTGCCGCGCACATTGGCCACACCGCGCAAAGCCCTGGAGCGCTGATGCGGCAAGGAGTGAATCGACTGCATTTGTGCGACTTCATCCAGGCAGCGCGTGGCCAGCCCCAGCCACTCGTCACCCAAACGAAAAATCACCAGCGAGCACGTAGCGACTTTTTCTTCATGCGCCTGTGGTGCATAGAGTTCCTGATGTTCCTGTTCAAATGAGTAACGATCCAGCAAACGGGTCGCGGCACTCGAATAGACGGCGCAGTTACGGCAATGAATATGCTGCTCCAGCAACGGGCAGCTCTTGTCACCGTAGATACCAATACGGTTCCAGCAGTCATCAATGTCTTGTGCTTCGGAGTGAATCAAGTTCTGGGCTGCTAAAGCGCTCATTATTTACGCTCACTGTGGGCGGAACGCCCGTTACGGGCAGCGCGCTCGTTCAAGCGCTGGGCGCCTGCGACATCGCCTTGCGAAGCCAGCAGGGCCGCCAGATGGGCCAGTGCTTCAGAATGTTGAGGCTCCAGGTACAGCGCCTTGCGATAAAAAACCTGTGCCTGGGATGTCTGACCCTGAACATCGCTGAGCAAACCCAGCCAGTAAAACACTTCGGCCTGGGGCTCATGTCGTTGCAAAAATTGTTCGCAGGCGGCCCGTGCCTCATTACTTTTGCCTTCATTGGCCAAGCTGGCGATTTGCTCCAGCAGCGCTTTCGGTTCATCTGTCAGTGAACTCGGCTTTTGCGCGGTAGAGGTTTGAGGTCGCGGGGCAAAAGGTCGGCTGGCCGGTGGCGGCACTGGCACTGCCCGTTGTGGGCGGATCAACGGCTTGAATTCAGCCAGCACAGGGCGGGCTGCAGGTAATGGCTCACGACTGTGGCAAAAGGCAAACGACTGCGGCGCACCGATCGAGCGCATGCCCAGCCGGCTGAGCAGGTTGCCTTCGGCCGGGCCGATAAACAATACGCCATCATCACGGGTCATGCGCTTGAGTGCATCCAGTGCCTGCTGCTGGGTTTTAAGATCAAAGTAGATCAACAGGTTGCGGCAGAACACGAAGTCAAAAGGCTCGAAGCTGGCCAGCAACATGGGGTCCAGCAAGTTTCCGACATTGAAGCTGACTTGTTCGCATACCCGTGCCGACAGCTGATAACCGTCGTCCTCAAGGCTGAAGTAACGCTCGCGAAAGTCAGTTTGCTGCCCACGAAATGAGTTTTTTCCATACAGCGCTCTCTGCGCCCTCTGCACCGAGAGCGGGCTGACATCCAGCGCTTCGACTTTGAATTGATGCGCTGCAAACCCCGCATCAAACAACGCCATTGCAATCGAATAAGGCTCTTCGCCGGTTGAACACGGCAAGCTCAGAATACGCAGGGCGCGGCGACTGCCGATCTCGGCCAGACGTTCTCTGGCCAGACGCCCCAGCGTGGCAAACGATTCGGGGTAACGAAAGAACCAGGTCTCGGGCACGATCACTGATTCGATCAGGGCTTGCTGCTCATCCTGGGAGCTGAGCAGGTGCTGCCAGTAGCGATCGTTATCGGCCATGTTCAGTGCAGAACAGCGCTGGCGAACGGCACGCTCAATGATTGCCGGGCCGACCGAGGCCACGTCCAGGCCAATGCGCAGCTTCAGGAAATCGAAAAAACGTTGATCGTCACTCATGCGATCACCTGCTCACAAGCACCGTCATCGCTCGCAGGAAACAGCAGTGCATACACAGCGGGGCTAAGCAGGTCATCCACACTCAACCACTGCAATAGCCCTGACTCGTCTTGACGCACCGGCCCCAAGTAAGGTGCATCACGGTTATCCAGACCATAGGGCTGAAAGTCCGCCGGATCACAGCGCAAAGTGTCGCTGGCTTGCTCCAGTAGCATCCCCAGCAATTGGCCGCGATAGTTGACCAGCACCAGCCGGGTGCTGGTACGCGCCACGGCCGCGCTACCAAAGGTCATGGCGCTGATATCGATCACCGGCACCATCCGATTGCGATGAGCAAACACCCCGGCCACCCAAGCGGGTGCCTGGGCAATCGGCTTGAGCGGCGAACGTGCCAGCACTTCGACCACATCTGTGGCCGCCAGTGCGTAGCGTTCACTGGCGATGTAAAACACCAAAAACAGGCGTTCTTTCGACACCTTGGCGCCTGAGTGTTTGGCTAGAAGCTCGCTCATCAGACTTTAAAACGCGAAACGCCGCTGCGCAGCCCAACGGCAACCTGACTGAGTTCGTCGATCGCAAAGCTGGCCTGACGCAAGGACTCGACGGTTTGGCTGCTGGCATCGCCCAGTTGTACCAGTGCAAGATTGATCTGCTCGGCGCCCGTCGCCTGAGCCTGCATGCCTTCATTGACCATCAGCACTCGCGGCGCCAAAGCCTGAACCTGATGAATGATTTGCGACAGTTGCTCGCCTACCTGCTGCACCTCGGACATACCGCGACGTACTTCCTCAGAAAACTTGTCCATGCCCATCACGCCTGCAGAGACCGCTGACTGAATTTCGCGAACCATCTGTTCGATATCGTAAGTGGCCACAGCCGTCTGGTCGGCCAACCGGCGGACTTCAGTGGCGACGACGGCAAAGCCACGACCATACTCACCGGCTTTTTCAGCTTCGATGGCAGCGTTGAGTGACAACAGGTTGGTCTGGTCGGCCACTTTGACGATGGTCACCACCACCTGATTAATGTTGCCGGCCTTCTCGTTAAGAATCGCCAGCTTGGCGTTTACCAGATCGGCGGCGCCCATTACCGAGTGCATGGTCTCTTCCATGCGGGCCAGGCCTTGCTGCCCGGAACCGGCCAGTATAGAGGCCTGATCGGCTGCCGAGGTCACTTCGGTCATGGTGCGTACCAAGTCACGGGATGTGGCTGCAATTTCGCGGGACGTGGCGCCAATTTCGGTGGTGGTCGCTGCGGTTTCAGTGGCCGTGGCTTGTTGTTGCTTGGAAGTGGCGGCGATTTCAGTCACTGACGTGGTGACTTGCACCGAAGAGCGCTGAGCTTGAGATACCAGCGAGGTCAGTTCGGCCATCATGTCGTTGAAGCCGGTTTCAACCGCGCCAAACTCATCCTTACGCTCCAGATTCAAGCGTGAGCTCAAGTCACCGGAACGCATCACCTCCAGAATCGAAACGATGCGCTTCATCGGCGACATGATCGCCCGCAGCAACAGGAAGCCACAGAGGGCCGCCGCCAGCACGGCAATGATCAGCGAAATAATCATGCTTAACTTGGCGGTCAATACCGCATGGGCAATGTTATCGGTCGCAGTCGAGGCCGAATCACGATTACTGTCGATGACCTCGTTGAGCTGCATGCGGCCGGCCATCCAGGCTGGCGCCAGTTGCTCGGAAAGCACCTTATGGGCCTGTACGAAATCCTTGTTCTGATACAGGTCGAGGACACTGGCCAGCAGTTGATCGTAATCTTTGCGAAGCCCCAGGAACTCATCAAAGCGAGCCCTGTCTCCACCTTCAAAGATAGTCCTGCGGTAATTATCCAGCTCTTTGTTCAAACGTTCCTGGTAGCTGGCGTACAGCTTGCGGTCTTCGTTGGTCAGAGCACGCTGGTTGATAGAACCCACCAGTTCCAGGGTCAAGACATAACTGTCGACCCAGGCGCTGCGAACCATCGAACTGTAATAAACCCCGGGGATCGAGTCGGTGCGTACCGTCTCTTCGCTGCTCTCGATCGACAGCAGGCGCGAGTAAGCAGCAACAACCATCAACAGCATAATGGCGATGATTACCGCAAAGCTCGCCAATATGCGGTGGCGCAACGTCCAGTTCTTCACAGTCGATCCTCGGGGAGCTATACAAAATGATGGTGAGTATAGCCGAGGGTACGCAATGATTCGCACAGCGGTTGAGACGGATCTCACAGCAATAAACAAAAAAACCTACATTTTAAAATATCCAAAACGTGTAGGAGATCTCGATTTGAACTCATTGCTCTGTGGGAGCGATCCTGCTCCCACAGAGCACCGTGATTACGCGTTAAAACGTCAGTGCATTGGTCAGGTCACCCATGGGCGCCTGGCCGCGGGCTTTCATTGCATCGTCGCGCTGCTTGAGGCCATCAAGCATTTCCAACTGATGCACGCGAGTGATCAGGCGCAGGATCGAGGCCGTGTCATACACCGTGTGATCCACCGTACCCTTGCGTGCGAAAGGCGACACCACCAATGCCGGAATTCTCGTACCTGGCCCCCAGCGGTCACCCTTGGGCGGAGCGACGTGGTCCCACCAGCCACCGTTTTCGTCCACTGTGAGCACCACCACCATGTTCTCCCACTGCGCACTGTTGCGCAGCACCTTGAGCACGCGATCAAGGTGGCGATCACCAGCAGCTACATCGGCATAGCCGGCATGCAGGTTGAGGTTGCCCTGGGGCTTGTAGAAGCACACCGCAGGCAACTTGCCAGCCTCGGCGTCGGCCAAGAAGCGGTTGGTACTTGCCTCGTCCCCCAGGCCACCGTCACGCAGGCGTTTGCTGCGCTCGCTCGGGTTCTCCGGGCCTTGGTTCACGAAGTAGTTGAACGGCTGGTGGTGGTACTGGAAGCCAGGAATTTTGGGAATCCCCTCCGATCCCTTGAACTGCTCCAGCGTGGCCTGCCAAGCACCGGCATACCAAGCCCAGTCGATATTCTTTTGGTTCAGCTTGTCGCCGATATGCTCGTGGGTTTGTGGCACCAGCACGCTCGGCAGGTCGGACTTGGCGTAGTCCGGTCGCTCAGGGTCGCGGATCCAGGTTGGCCAGTAAGGCGGAGCCATGGTGTTTACCGCAAAACCATCGGGTGTCAGTGCGCTTGGGCCGAACTGCGGCGCGCCGGTCATGGCACTGGCCGGTGATTTCTCCAGGGGTTTGAGGCGCGTGCCGGTCGGGTCGTCCCCTTGCAGCACGGCAATCTGGGCTTCGGCAACTGAAGTGCCTGCGTTCGGATAGAACGGCACAGTGGCGCTGATCAGGTACTGGTGGTTGAGAAACGAGCCGCCAAATGCTCCCTGAAAGAAGTTGTCACACAGCACGAATTCCCGCGCCACGTCCCATAGACGCAGCGAATACCGCGTCTGGGCGTAGTAACCCATGGTGAAACCACCGGAGTCTGCCCAAGCGACGAACTGGTCATTCTTGCCGTCGTTGATCTGCATCTGGTTCTGATAAAACACGTGCCACAGGTCGCGGGTCACCAGGTTCAGCGGTAGATCTTCCTGATTGGGCCCTTTGAGGGCGAACGGGGCGTTGGCCAGGTTTTCCTGGTACTGCACACCAGGAGCGTAGGTCACACCATCGACCGTTTGCGGCCCTGTCTGCACTACCCCGCCCCAGACCGGTGGCAAGGTCTGTAACAGGCTACCGTCGCGGTCGCGCTGTTGGTAATCGGCGGGCTTTAGTGCCGACAACGGCTTCTCGACGCCGGGAAAGTTGGCGAACAGATTATTGAAACTGCGGTTCTCGGCATAGATCACCACGATGGTCTTGACCTGTTCGTGGAGCTTGCTGTCCAGTTCGGCAGGCGTCAGCGGCGCCGTATTGGCGGGACTGTCAGGCCCTGATCCACCATAAGCGCTCAAGGTGGCTGCGCCTACGCCCAGTGCAGCGGCACCGGCGAGAAACCGACGGCGGCTGCTATCCGCCGGGAGTTGGGTGTCCTGGTCTGTCTCGTCGCTCATTACATATTCCTGATCAAACGTAACAAAATATTTCTT
This sequence comes from Pseudomonas fragi, assembly GCF_025426255.1. Taxonomy (GTDB): domain Bacteria; phylum Pseudomonadota; class Gammaproteobacteria; order Pseudomonadales; family Pseudomonadaceae; genus Aquipseudomonas; species Aquipseudomonas kulmbachensis. The sequence continues at coordinate 4,160,401 of NZ_CP104861.1, forward strand.
GCGGGCAAGCTAGCAGGAGATTATGACGGCGAAGTGGCAGCGGTTCGCAGAAAAGAGCTGCGAGTTGGCATAAACAGGGGGGGGTTAGACAGGAACGCCCCGGGCCATTGCGGACCGGGGCGCTGAAATAGACATACCGCAGAGGGCTTTAGCCTTGGGCCTGTTTGACCTGTGCTTCCAGCTCGGCCTTGAGGCCAGGGTCGAGCTTGAGCTGCTTGGCCAGCTCTTCCAGGTATGCACGCTCCATAAAATGCTCTTCATCCACCAGGATCAGGCTGGCGATATACATTTCGGCGGCTATTTCCGGAGTGCTGGCGGCACTTGCCACCTCCGCAGGGTCCAGCGGTTTGTTCAGCTCTGCTTGCAGCCACTGGCGCAACGCAGGGTCGCCATTCAATTTGCTCAGCTCGCCATCGATCAACTGCCGCTCGCGCTCATCGACATGACCATCCGCCTTGGCGGCAGCCACCAGGGCCTTGAGGATCGCCTGGCTATGTTGCTCGACTTGCGCCGGCGCTACGCGGTCAATGGTTTGTGGTTCGGTTTGCGGTGCAGTGCCCTGATTGGCCTGCCAGTTGCCATAGGCTTTGTAGGCCAGCACGCCCAATGCGGCCAAGCCACCATAGGTCAACGCCTGACCGCCATACTTGCGCGCGCTTTTGTTTCCCAGCAGCAAGCCCAGGGCACTGGCTGCCAACGCACCGCCTCCGGCACCTGAGAGCAAACCGCCCAACCCACCAGAGCCGAGCAAATCACCCAGGCCCCCTTTGCTGGAACTGGAAGCGCTGCCTTGAGCGCCGGTTTTTTTCTCCAGCATTTGCTGGCCGGATTTCAGTAACTGATCAAGCAATCCTCGCGTACTCATAAACATCCTCTCGCAACAGGGTTCAAGGGAGCCAGAAAACCCGCCACCAGGCGGGTTTAGCGTGAAAAAAACGTCGAATCAGTCGCGCAGATCGGACTCATGGATCGGCTGATCACGGTGAGTAGCACGCTGATACTGGGCTGGCCAAGTGGCCTTTTTACCGCCCAGGTCATCGTCTGCGTGCAGCGCCCAGTACGGGTCGCGCAACAGCTCACGGGCCAGCAGAATCAGGTTGGCCTGACCGGTGCGCAGAATATGCTCGGCCTGCGCAGGCTCGGTAATCATCCCCACCGTACCGGTGGCGATACAAGCTTCTTTGCGTACACGTTCGGCAAAGCGTGTCTGATAACCCGGCCCGACCGGAATCTCGGCCGCCGCCGCAGTCCCCCCCGAAGATACATCGATCAGGTCAACGCCCAGCACCTTGAGACGTCGTGCCAGCTCAACGGTTTCATCCGGGTTCCAACCGTCTTCCACCCAGTCGGTGGCCGAGACCCGCACAAACAGCGGCAACTCTTGTGGCCACACCTCGCGTACAGCCTCGGTCACTTGCAGCACCAGACGAATGCGGTTCTCGAAAGAGCCACCATATTGGTCACGACGCTGGTTGCTCAAAGGCGAAAGGAATTGATGCAGCAGATAACCATGGGCCGCGTGTATTTCAACCACCGAGAAACCCGCCTCGAGCGCCCGTTTGGCGGCGGCGACAAAGGCCTGGATCACCTCACTGATCTGGGCTTCGTCCAACTGCGTCGGCGCAGTGTGCTGTGGGTCGAAAGCAATTGGCGAAGGCCCGACGGGCACCCAGCCGCCCTCCTCCACCTTGACGCTGCCGTGCTTGCCTAACCAGGGCCGATGGGTACTGGCCTTGCGCCCGGCATGCGCCAGCTGGATACCGGCCACGGCCCCTTGAGCGCGAATAAAGCGGGTAATGCGTTGCAGGGGGTCGATCTGTTCGTCATTCCACAACCCAAGGTCCTGGGCGGTGATACGTCCCTCAGGGACTACGGCGGTGGCTTCGGTAAAAATCAGCCCAGCGCCACCAACAGCGCGGCTACCCAGATGGACTAGATGCCAGTCATTGGCCAGCCCGTCGACGCTGGAGTACTGGCACATTGGCGAGACCGCAATGCGGTTAATAAGGGTCAGTTGACGCAGGGTGTAGGGTTCGAGCAGCAGACTCATGGGTCACCTCTAATTCCAGTGGGCGGGCTCCAGATACTTCGTTAGAGCCTAGTCGACATCACTGGATGAGGGGGAGTTCAGTACAAAACCTGTAGCGACTCTAATAGGGGCGCAAGTCCTCGTAGCCGCTGACGAGCTCCGCGAGGCTGCGTTCGGGTGCGTAGCAGCCGCAAAGCCTGGCATTGCGGTGGTTCAGACAAATCCTTGATTCAGGATTCACGGGCGCTGCGCACCCGAACGCAGCCTCGCGGAGCTCGACAGCTGCTACAAAAAAGTTTGCGGGCGTGAGTTAGCGCGGTTCGATATGGGCAATCATCAGTTGCACAGTTTCATTGCCGCGGAACTCGTTGAGGTCGAGTTTGTAGGCCAGCTCGACCCAGCGAATGGTCGGGTTCGGCCACACGTCGCGATCAATCCCGAAAGCGATGCCGTCAAGCTTTACGCTGCCGCATTCAGTTTTGAGCACAACTTTCAAATGCCGCTCGCCAACGATGCGTTGCTCTACCAGCTGGAACACCCCGTGAAACAACGGCTCGGGGAAGTGCTGCCCCCACGGGCCGGCATTGCGCAGAGCCCGAGCCAGCTCCAGATGAAACTCTTCAACCGCCAGGCTGCCGTCGGACAACATGCGCCCCGTGAGGTCTTCTTCACGCAATTGACGTCGGACTTCGGCATCAAATGCCTCGCAAAACAGAGGGAAGTTGGCCTCGGGCAAGGTCAAGCCGGCAGCCATCGCATGCCCACCGTATTTGCTGATCAAGTCCGGGTGTTGTGCGGCCACCACGCTGAGCGCATCACGAATATGAAACCCAGGCACCGAACGTCCGGAGCCTTTGAGCATGCCGTCGCCCGCATCGGCAAAAGCGAAGGTCGGCCGGAAGTACTTCTCCTTGAGACGCGAAGCCAGAATCCCGATCACTCCCTGGTGCCACTCAGGGTCAAACAGGCACAAGCCAAACGGCATGCTGTCGATGGTCAGGTCCTTGAGCTGGGCCAGAGCTTCACGCTGCATGCCTTGCTCAATGGATTTGCGGTCCTGATTCATCTCGTCCAGTTGCGCGGCCATTTCTCGCGCCGCATTGGCATCATCAGTGAGCAAGCATTCGATGCCCAGGCTCATGTCGTCCAGACGCCCGGCGGCGTTCAGACGTGGCCCCAGAATAAAGCCCAGATCGGTCGAGGTGATTTTTGAAGGGTCACGCTTGGCCACCTCCAAAATCGCCTTGAGCCCCGGACGAGCACGCCCGGCACGGATTCGCTCAAGTCCCTGATGCACCAAAATCCGGTTATTGGCATCCAGCGGCACCACATCGGCCACGCTGCCCAGTGCCACCAGATCCAGCAATTCGGCGATATTCGGCGCCTTGCTGTTCTGGTACCAGCCCAGGCTGTTCAAGCGCGCACGCAAAGCGATCAGTACATAAAAGATCACCCCTACCCCAGCCAGCGCCTTGCTCGGAAAATCGCAGCCGGGCTGGTTGGGATTGACGATGGCGTCAGCCGCTGGCAACTCGTTGCCCGGCAAGTGGTGGTCGGTCACCAGCACGCTTAACCCGGCCTTTTTCGCCGCGGCTACACCTTCGATACTGGAGATGCCGTTGTCGACCGTGATCAGCAACTGCGGAGTACGTGTCAGCGCGACTTCGACGATTTCCGGGGTCAGGCCGTAGCCGTATTCGAAGCGGTTCGGCACCAAATAATCGACATGAGCCGCCCCCAGCAACCGCAAACCGAGCATACCGACGGTGCTGGCCGTGGCACCGTCGGCGTCAAAATCGCCGACGATCAAGATGCGCTGACGCTGTTCGAGCGCCACCACCAGCAAATCCACGGCGGCATCGATGCCCTTGAGCTGCTGATACGGGATCAGCCGCGCCAGGCTTTTATCCAGTTCAGCCTGGGACTGCACGCCCCGTGCCGCGTAAAGACGCGTCAGCAGGGTTGGCATTTCGCCCAGAAAAGGCAGGATTTGAGGCAGTGGGCGAGGTTCGATGCGCATAAGCGGGTGATAGGTCTCTAGATCGTAAAAAAATGGTGCGGCTTAGCGTTCGCCTTGCAGCCACTGCAATTGCACTTCGTGCTGGCCGCGATCGTCGGTCACGAAGATCGTGCCTTCGCTGATCATCACGTCCCACTTGATAACTCGTGGCATATCTTTGGCCAGTACTTCAAGAATCTCTTGCGGGACGGCAGCGATATTGACGTTTTTCAGGTTTTTGATCGCTGGAATCACCTTGCCTTCCCACACGCGCAAGCTGCCATAGGCCAGCAAGCTGGTGCGCTCAGTGCGGCGCGAACACCAGGTCAGGCGGTCAGAATCAGGCTGGCCGACTTCGATCCAGTGCAAAACACGGTCATCCAAGCTTTTTTCCCACAAGGCTGGTTCGTCAACATCAGACAGACCACGACCAAAAGACAGCTGCTCGTTGTACCAGAAGGCGTAGGCCAGAAGGCGCACGGTCATGCGTTCTTCGGTCTCCGAAGGATGACGGGCGATGGTCTGCTTGACGCTTTCATAGACCCCGCGATCGAGATCGGTAAGGTTGAGTTCAAACTTGTAGGTCGTGGACGGCTGTGCCATGAACGGGCTTCTTGATACGGAGAAAGGCGGCAAGTCTAACCGATACACTGTCATTCAACGAATCGGCCAGCTTCTTGCGAGCGCTCGGCTATGTTAAAAGGCTGTACTCGCTCGCTCCCCCCGGACAAGGATTGCACATGACGCTCGCCACCAAACCCCTTTCGGGCCTCAAAGTCGTCGAACTGGGCACCCTGATCGCAGGGCCTTTTGCATCACGCATTTGCGCCGAATTTGGCGCACAGGTGATCAAGGTCGAATCCCCGGATGGCGGAGACCCACTGCGCAAGTGGCGCAAGCTATACGAAGGCACGTCGTTGTGGTGGTTCGTCCAGGCGCGCAACAAGAAATCCCTGACTTTGAACCTCAAGCACCCTGACGGCCTGAACATCCTCAAGGCATTGCTGGCGGACGCCGATATCCTGATCGAAAACTTCCGCCCCGGCGTGCTGGAAAAACTCGGCCTGGGCTGGGATGTGCTGCACGCGCTGAACCCGAAACTGGTGATGGTCCGCCTCTCCGGCTTTGGTCAAACCGGCCCGATGAAAGACCAGCCGGGGTTTGGCGCGGTCGGCGAATCCATGGGCGGGCTGCGCTACATCACTGGCTTTGAGGATCGCCCGCCGGTGCGCACCGGCATCTCGATTGGCGACTCGATTGCCGCACTGTGGGGCGTGATTGGTGCCCTGATGGCTTTACGTCATCGCGAAGTTAACGGGGGGCTGGGCCAGGTGGTGGATGTGGCGCTCTACGAGGCCATTTTTGCCATGATGGAAAGCATGGTGCCCGAGTTCGATGTCTTCGGTTTTATCCGTGAGCGAACGGGCAACATCATGCCGGGCATTACCCCGTCTTCGATCCATACCAGCCTGGACGGCAAGCACATTCAGATCGGCGCCAATGGCGACGCAATCTTCAAACGCTTTATGCAGATCATTGGTCGTGATGACCTGGCAAATGACCCGGCACTTGCCAGCAATGATGGCCGAGATGGACGTCGTGATGAGCTGTACGGGGTTATTGACCGCTGGGTCGGCTCGTTACCGTTGGAGACAGTGCTTGAGCGGCTGGGCACGGCACAAGTGCCCGCCAGCCGTATTTTCTCGGCAGAAGACATGTTCACTGACCCACAGTTTTTAGCCCGTGAAATGTTTCTGCAAGCCAGGCTGCCTGACGGTAAAGACTTCAAAATGCCCGGCATCGTACCCAAGCTGTCTGATACCCCCGGCTCTGCAGATTGGGTTGGACCCGAACTGGGTGCCCACAATGATGAAGTATTAGGCAGCTTGGGGTACGACGCCGCCGCAATCGCCAACCTCAAGCAAACCGGTGCCATTTAGGCTGATGGCCCATTCCTGGTGGGACCGAAGGAGATCAGCACAATGACTCATCGCTCGAAGTGGCGAAGCCCTTGGGCAGGCCTGATCACCTCGCTTTTACTGGCATGGACGCCCTGCAGCCAGGCCGAGCAACAGCTCATCTGGCTGATGCGTGACTTGCCGCCATTGACCGTGTTCTACGGCCCGCAGAAAGGTCAGGGCATCATCGATCAAGTGACGCAGATCCTGATAGATAGCATGCCGCAGTACCAACACGTGGTCATGCCGGTTAACCGCGCCCGCGCCCTGCAAATGCTTGCAGAGCCGTCTCTGACCTGCGATCCGGCCCTGATCTGGAACCCTGCCCGGGCCCGCTCGATTATCTACTCCGTGCCTGTTGCGGTTTTACACAGCAATGGCATGGCGATTCTGCGCAAGGACCAACAACTGATCGCCCCCTTTGTCCATGATGACAAGGTGGACTTGCCGAGCCTGTTAAATGCTCAAGCCTTGAAGCTTGGGCTCATCGCCAAACGTAGCTATGGCGTGTGGGTTGACGAGTTGCTGTCACAGAGCCCGGCGAGCCAGTTTTTCATGCATTACGGCAACGACCCGCTGGGCAGTCTGTTGCAGATGCAGCATGCAGGTCGCATCCAGGCGCTACTGGGATATTGGCCGGAAATTCAGGCCAAGATCAGCCAACAGGGCTTGTCGTCCGAAACAATGGTGTTTTACCCCATTCAGGGTGCCCCCGAGTATCAAACCATTTACGTCGGCTGTTCGGACACACCTGACGGTCGCGAAGTCATTCGCAACGTTAATGCGGTACTTACCAAAATCGGGCCGATGCACTTGCCACATCCGGATCCGCAGTGACAAAAAAACCATAAAAAAACCCCGAGAAGTGGGGAGACAACTCGGGGTTTAACAAGGTCAAGATGACCTGCTCAACAGGCTACAAACATCGGAGCAATATGCTTGATCCTGCCGATGCAAAATCAGACACGCAGAAATCGCAGGAAGTTCCCCCGGCATATGCAATTAATTCGCACTACCCGTTCTCAAAAAGGAACTCCGGTATGACTCCAGCAATTGCCCCAACCCGCCTATGGTTACGGGCTTGGGCAAGCAACCCAACACCTTGAGACCTTGCTTGCGAGCCATACAGACCGCCATTTCGACGACTTGAGGCTCAGTAGCATTCAGGATGATCAAAGCACTCGCTTTACGCTTCAGCGCCAACTCGCTGATCAGCTCCAGACCTGATGCCCCTTGCATATTTAGATCACAAATGGCGACATCGATGCCCCCGCTCTTGAGCAAAGAGTTGCGGGCGCAATCCACGCTTACGGCCGTCAGCACGTCGAAAATACGGAATGCGTTGAGCATCTGATGCAGCACCATCAACTGAAATGGGTTGTCTTCAAGAATCAATACTTTCAGAGGTCGCATCATGGGCCTTCAGACATAAACCTACTGTTATCGAGGAGATCAACCTTAGTAGGCCTAACGACCAAGAAACATCGGACATATCCGAAAAAGCAGGGGGAAGTTCAAAAAACTGTATTTAACCTTTGAAACCAGTCTCACGAGTCCCACTTTCTGGCTTCATGCTCATCAAACCACCCTCCTACCAAGCCCTCCAAACGTCCGGAAACGGAGTAAAACGGGACGGTCCACTGATAGATCTCCATACCTCCCGATTTAAACTCCACCCAACGCTTCTGGTAGTAAGGCCTTCGGCTTTGCAGCATGTGCATGATTTCGCCCTGAAACTGCTGGGCCAGTTGATCAGGAAACAAATTGACGTCCGTGACCTTCAGCCCGCAAATCTGCGCCAGATTGACCGATAACCGCTCTTCATAGCATTGATTGCAGGTGAGCAACTGACCTTCAAGGCCCAGCACAAAGATCGGGCTGGGGATGCCATCCAGATAACGCTGGCTGAGCTCCAGCTGCGCCTGCAGGGCTTGTTCAAGCTGGCGCCCAATAATCAGTTGCCTACGTAAAAATCGGTTGTATGAAAACAGCATGAGGCCGACTACCAGCAAACCCGCTATCGCCCAGTACAGCCACTCGGAATGATACAAGCCACTGTCGATAACAAGCGGTTTGCCAACGCCCCCAGCCAGTTGGCTCTCAACGCGCGAAATTCGGTCACTGGTATGGCCTCCAGAGCCTTGTTCATGATGCTGAGCAGCTCAGGGTACTGGTCGGGTATCGAAAAACTGGCGGCAGCCCAGCGCCCGTCCACACTGCGCCCGACCTTGAGACGCCCCGGCGGATACAAATGCGCCTGGGTCTCGCTCTGGACGGTCGCATCCGCCTCGCCCTGAGCGACCGCGTGGCGCGCCTGGGCATAGGTATCGACCAGCCGCAGGGTGATTGCAGGGTATTCACGTCGAACCAAGTCTTCGAGGGCATGCCTTGCTGGAAGCACCAGGGTTTTTCCGGATAGCTGGTCCAATGACCCCAGGCGAGAATCATTGACGCGCACGACAAAAACCCAGGGAGCGCCACCGTAGGAATGGGTGAAGTTCAAATAGGCTTTGCGCTCACGACTTCTGGAGAGGCTGGCGTTCATTTGCGCCTTGCCGCTTTTGAGCATGGCCAAGGTTTGCGCGGTTGAAAACACCTCTTTATGCACAAACTGCAAGCCGGTCATGCGTGAAATACGCGCCAGAATATCAATGCTCAACCCCGCCCATCGACCGTCCCCGGTCCTGAAGGAGTACAACGCAAACTGCTGTGTAGCCAGGGTCACAACCGGATTACGCGCGATCCACTCCCGCTCGCCAGGCAGCAGGTTGATGCGTTGTTGCGCAATGCTGCCTTCAAGGCCGGTCGTCCAGCGGGAAAGGACCATGCGCGAGGTGCTCTCATCAAGGCTGGACAGGGCTTTTTCGATCAGGGAAGCAAGCTGAGGGTCAGAACGACGGGATGCAAATGCGAGTCCGTAAACAGGTAACGCGCTGTGCCCGATAATGTGCAGTTGCGAATAAGGCCGAATGCTTTTGAATGACTGCACAATGAGTTCATTACCGATAAACGCATCAACGCCCCCTTCTGCCAGTGTTTCCATCGCACTGTGCAAATCGGGAATGTTTATGATCTCACTGTCAGGGTAAAACGCATGGACGGTCAGAATATCGACGTAGCCATCGACCACCCCGATTTTTTTACCGGCCCAGCCTGTAACCGGTTTAGCCTCACCTGCACGGCCGACCAGAACCAGCCGATCAGTCATGTACTCCTGGGAAAAAGTGATCCCCTCGACCCCTCGTTCAAAACCACTGGCACTGGTCAGAATGTCGATCTTCCCGGCCAACAGCTCTGCAACGGCTTGATCGCGTTTTCTGAAACCAAGGACTTCAACAGTTGCACCCAGTTTGTCGCGCACGATACTGAGGTATTCGGCACTGAGGCCTTGATATTGATTGCGGTCATTGGTGATATCGACAGGTTCGTGATCGCCGAGGGCGATACCAACCCGCAGCGCGCCATGATTGGCCAGCCATTGCTGATCAGCGGCATCCAGTTGCAGCGGCTTGAACTCGACAGGGCCTGTTCCAAGGCTCAAGGGCAATCCGTGGTTGCCAATGGCCTGCGGCATAACGCTTAAAAAGCCCATAAACAGCACTAGGCGCATCCATGTTTCAGATGCCCGGCGAAGACGTGACATGACAGCATCCTTGACTGAGCGCTCGCCAGCATACGGGGGCGAAAACCGAACAAGTCTGCCATGCACAAACAAAAAAGCCCGTCAGATGACGGGCTTCAAAACGCGTAAGACGAATGCCTTTAAAGGGCCTTGCCGCGATTGCCATGCTGGCTGACAAAGGCCTGAACAGCCTTGAGGTCATTGGCCAACACCGTGTAGCGCTCCTCTCGTTCAAACAAGTCAGAAAGGTGCGACGGCAGTTCAAGGGTTTTTCCTATGCCTGCTTGTTCAACCGCATCAGGGAACTTGACCGGGTGCGCAGTGCCCAGGATAACCATTGGAATATCCAGGCTACGACGGCATTCGCGGGCGGCACGCACACCGATGGCAGTGTGCGGGTCCAGCACTTCGCCGCTCTCGGCAAATACCTGGGCGATGGTTTCGCACGTTTGCTCATCATCCACCGCCAGCGAGTCGAACAGGCGACGCGCTTCGGTCCAGCGGTCATCTTCAACGCTGAAGTTACCGGTTTGCTTGAAGGTATCCATCAGGCCGGCAACTGCCGCGCCATTGCGACCGTGAAGGTCGAACAACAGACGCTCGAAGTTCGATGACACCATGATGTCCATCGACGGCGACAGGGTCGCGTGCAGGGTGTCCTTGGCGTACTGATTGCCGCTCATGAAACGATGCAGGATGTCGTTGCGATTGGTGGCAACGATCAACTGGTTGATCGGCAGACCCATGTTGCGTGCCAGGTAGCCCGCAAAAATATCGCCAAAGTTGCCGGTAGGCACCGAGAACGACACGGAACGGTGCGGCCCGCCCAGTTGCAGGGCTGCATGGAAGTAGTAAACGATCTGGGCCATGATTCGCGCCCAGTTGATCGAGTTCACGGCAACCAGGCGCGTGCCCTTGAGGAAACCCTGATCGGCGAAGCTGGCCTTGACCATTTCCTGGCAGTCATCGAAGTTGCCTTCGATGGCGAGGTTATGGATGTTGTCACCGAACAGTGTGGTCATCTGGCGACGCTGCACTTCCGACACCCGGTTATTGGGGTGCAGGATGAAAATATCGACGTTTTCGCAATGCTTGCAGCCTTCAATCGCAGCCGAGCCAGTATCACCGGAAGTCGCACCGACAATGACTACGCGCTCGCCACGTTTTTCCAACACGTAGTCAAGCAGGCGACCGAGCAGTTGCAGGGCGAAATCCTTGAACGCCAGGGTCGGGCCGTGGAACAGTTCAAGCACCCATTCATTGCCATTGAGCTGGCGCAGTGGTGCTACCGCTGCGTGGGAAAACGCACCGTAGGTTTCTTCGAGAATCTTTTTGAAGTCTGCGTCCGGGATGCTGCCGGCAACAAACGGGCGCATCACCCGAAACGCCAACTCGTGGTACGGCAAACCTGCCCAGGAAGCGATTTCTTCCTGGGTAAAACGCGGCAGGTTTTCCGGTACATACAAACCGCCATCACTGGCCAGACCGGCCAGCAATACATCTTCAAAATTCAGGGCCGGTGCCTGGCCACGGGTGCTGATATAGCGCATGTCTTCAAACCTTCGGTTTGAGCGCCAAGCGGCTTGGAGCCTGCCGCTTGGCGCCATCAATTAATTTAGGTGTTCAACGCGGATACGAACCACTGGGCCCACTACACCCTGCAACGCTTCAAGCGCCGCAATGGCATCGTTGATGTGCTGCTCGATAACACGATGGGTCAGCAGGATCATTGGCACCAGACCGTCGTGCTCTTCGACTTCTTTCTGCATGATCGATTCGATATTGATGCCACGCTCGGACAAGATACTGGCCACTTGAGCCAACACGCCAGGGTGGTCTTTGGCCTGGATGCGCAAGTAGTAGGCGCTTTCGCAGGCCTCGATCGGCAGAATCGGGTGATCCGACAGCGAGTCCGGCTGGAAGGCCAAGTGCGGTACGCGGTTTTCAGGGTCGCTGGTCATGGCGCGAACCACATCAACCAGGTCGGCAATCACTGACGAAGCGGTAGGCTCCATGCCTGCGCCAGCACCGTAGAACAGGGTCGAACCGGCAGCGTCACCATTGACCATTACTGCGTTCATTACGCCATTCACATTGGCGATCAGACGGTCAGCCGGGATCAGCGTCGGGTGCACACGCAACTCGATACCGTTGGGAGTAATGCGCGCAACGCCCAGGTGTTTGATGCGATAGCCCAAGGCTTCTGCGTAATTCACATCCGCGGTTGTCAGTTTGGTGATGCCTTCGGTGTAGGCCTTGTCAAACTGCAGCGGAATGCCGAAGGCAATCGACGCCAGAATCGTCAGTTTGTGTGCCGCATCGATACCTTCAACATCGAACGTCGGATCCGCTTCGGCGTAACCCAGTGCTTGCGCCTCAGCCAGCACGTCTTCGAAGGTACGGCCTTTTTCGCGCATCTCGGTGAGAATGAAGTTACCGGTGCCATTGATGATGCCCGCAACCCAGTTGATGCGGTTGGCCGACAGGCCTTCACGAATCGCCTTGATTACTGGAATGCCGCCTGCAACAGCAGCTTCGAACGCGACGATCACGCCTTTTTCCTGCGCCTTGGCAAAAATTTCATTGCCGTGAACGGCAATCAGCGCCTTGTTGGCAGTGACCACGTGCTTGCCGTTTTCGATGGCTTTGAGCACCAGTTCACGGGCGATGGTGTAACCGCCAATCAGCTCGATAACAATGTCGATTTCAGGGTTGGTCGCAACAGCGAAGACATCGTTGGTAATGGGGGTACCGGTAATGTCGCACTGAGGGTTTGGCGTACGCATTGCAATTTGCGCAACCTGGATACCACGCCCGGCACGGCGGGCAATCTCCTCGGCGTTACGCTTTAGTACGTTGAAGGTGCCGCCACCGACGGTCCCGAGCCCACAGATACCTACTTTGACCGGATTCACGCTGAACTCCCCATAAAACGGCCGACTCAAGGTCGGCCGTGGAAAACAACCGTGGATCACCACGGTTCTCTATTAATAGCCGGGCAGTGGAACTGCCCCGCCATGATCGTCAAAGGCTTACCGTGACGACGCAGGATTATTTAACACTGAGTGCCAGCTTGCCAACCTGTGCAGCAGGCTGATAACCCGGAATTACCTGACCGTCAGCCAAAACAATGGCTGGCGTGCCGTTTACTCCGATGGACTGGCCCATCGCAAACTGCTTGGCAACCGGGTTGGCGCATTTTGGCGCCTCGACCGTTTTGCCATCAGTCATTTTGTCCATCGCGCCTTTCTTGTCCTTGGAGCACCAGACCGCTTGCAACTGCTGGTCGCCCGGAGAACCAAGACCCTGACGTGGGAACGCAACATAGCGCACTTCAATCCCCATTTTGTTCAGTTCCGGGACTTCGGCGTGCAATTTGTGGCAATAAGGACAGGTAGTGTCGGTAAATACCGTGATGTGCGACTTGGTTTCGCCAATTGCAGGGTAAACAACGGTTTCTGCAACCGGAATACCATTGATCAACTTGGCGACGCCAACACGCTCGGCCTGCTCGGTCAGGTTGACCGGCTTACCGTCCTTGAGTTGAAACATATAGCCTTGAACGATGAACTGTCCATCGGCACTGGCGTACAGCACGCGGCTGCCTTTAAGTTTGACCTCATACAGGCCAGCCATCGGGCTTGCGCTGATGCTCTCGACCGGAACATCCAGTTGCAGTGTTTCAAGGCTCTTGCGAATAGCTTGCTCGGCGCCGGTATCGGCGAACGAGAACGTACTGACCAACGCAATGGCTGCGGCGGCAAAAATTTGGGTCACACGCATGGGAACTCCTGAAGACGGACAAAGCGGCCAAATCTCAGCACCCGTCCTGAAACAGCGGGTTTGGGCGGCGCACTTTCTAAACCGGCAAAGCCTACCACAGATGACTTGCATGACCGACTCTGACTGACACAAGACACCTAGCCACGCGGGTGATGGCGGGCGTGCAAGTCTTGCAGACGAGCACGGGCGACATGGGTGTAAATCTGCGTTGTGGACAGGTCACTGTGGCCCAGCAGCATTTGCACCACTCGCAAATCGGCGCCGTGGTTGAGCAAATGGGTGGCGAAAGCATGACGTAAGGTATGGGGCGACAGCGACTTGTCGATCCCCGCGACTTTGGCCTGATGCTTGATGCGGTGCCAAAAAGTCTGGCGAGTCATTTGCTCACCGCGCTGGCTGGGGAACAACACATCACTGGGGCGACCGCCGAGCAACTCATGCCGGGCATCACGCATGTAACGCTCGACCCAGACGATGGCCTCCTCTCCCATCGGCACCAGACGCTCCTTGCTGCCCTTGCCCATCACCCGCAATACCCCCTGGCGCAGATTGACCTGCTCCAGGGTCAGGCTGATCAACTCGGTGACCCGCAGGCCGCAGGCATACAGCACTTCGAGCATCGCCCGATCCCGTTGACCGATAACCTCGCTCAGATCGGGCGCAGCGAGCAGCGCTTCAACGTCAGCCTCTGACAGCGACTTGGGCAACGGCCTGCCCAACTGCGGCATATCGACCTGCAACGTCGGATCGACGCTAATCAGCCTTTCTCGCAGTAAGTAACGATAGAAGCCACGCACCCCGGACAGAAAACGCGCCGTTGACCGAGGTTTGTACCCCTGCTCCAGACGCCAGGCCAAGTGATCCAGGATCAATTCGCGTCCGGCATTGATCAGCGCAATGTCGCGTTCCTGCAGCCAGCCATTGAATAAGGCCAAATCACTGCGATAAGCGTCGCGGGTGTTGTCCGACAGGCCTTTTTCCAACCACAAGGCATCCAGAAAACGGTCGATAAGTGGGTCGTCTATAGCTGACATTAGCTCTCGAAACGCGCAGACCAAAGGCTACGCACAAATAAAAAGTGAACTGCAAAAGTGGCCGCTAGTCTTTCATGGCTGGCAGATGCCATAAACCATAAGTTTTCACAGGATAACCTTATGACCGAACAACAGATTTTGCTGTCTTTCGGCGGTATCGGCATCGCAGCCTTGGGCTCCCAGTGGCTGGCCTGGCGACTGAAGCTGCCGGCCATTCTGTTTTTACTGCTGACCGGCATTCTGGTCGGCCCTGTACTGGGCTGGCTTGACCCTCAAGAACTGTTTGGCCCCCTGCTGATGCCCTTGGTGTCTCTGGCAGTAGCGCTGATTCTGTTTGAAGGCAGCCTGACCCTGCATCTGTCCGAGTGGCGCGAAATTGGCACCGTCGTGCACCGGCTGGTGACCATCGGCGCGCTCTCTACCTGGGCTGTAATTACCCTGGCCACACACTGGCTGCTGGGCTTCGACTGGCTGTTGGCATTGCTTTTCGGGACGCTGACACTGGTCACCGGGCCGACGGTGATTGTACCGATGCTGCGCGTGGTGCGGCCCAAGGCCTCAATTGCCAACATACTGCGCTGGGAAGGCATCGTCATCGACCCGATTGGCGCGCTGCTCGCGGTGGTGGTTTATAGCTTTATCATCGCCAGCGCCACAGGTGAGGGCCTGAGTCACAGCCTGCTGACCTTCGCCGGGGTGATTGTGTGCGGCAGCCTGTTCGGCATCGTGGGTGGCTGGATCATGGGCCACATCGTGCGCCGCCAATGGCTGCCGGAATACCTGCAAAGCCTGGCCACACTGGCGGGGGTATTGGCCGTATTTATTGGCGCCAATGAGGTGATGCACGAATCCGGCCTGCTGGCGGTCACCTTGATGGGCATGTGGATGGCCAATATGAAAGGTGTGGATGTGCGCAACATCCTGCACTTCAAGGAGAATCTGAGCATCTTCCTGATCTCGGGCCTGTTTATTTTGCTGGCGGCGCGCCTGGACTTGAACGCCATGATTGGCCTTGGGCCTGCGGTACTGGTGTTACTGCTGATCATTCAGCTCATTGCTCGGCCGCTGAACGTTGCGCTCTCAACCTTGGGCTCAAAACTGAACTGGCGTGAACGCGCACTGCTGGCCTGGATCGCTCCTCGCGGGATTGTTGCAGCCGCCGTTTCCGCGATCTTTGCTATCCGCCTGGACGAAGCAGGCCATGAAGGCGCGCTGCTGCTGGTTCCCCTTACGTTTGCGGTGATCATTGGCACCGTGGTGCTGCAAAGCGCCACCGCGCGCCCTCTGGCCCGCCTGCTGAAAGTGGCAGAGCCCGCACCCAGCGGCTTTTTGATCGTCGGGGCCAATGGCCCGGCGCGAGTGATTGGCAAAGCACTGCAGCAGTTGGGCAGCCGCGTCCTGTTGACGGACTCCAACTGGGAAAATATTCGCGCCGCCCGCATGGAAAACCTGCCCACTTACTTTGGTAATCCGGCCTCACAGCATGCCGAAACTCATCTTGATCTGGTGGGCTTGGGGTACTTGCTCGCACTGTCGCCATCTGGCGAGCTGAATACGCTGGCAGCGGTACGTTTTCACCACGAGTTCGGGCCTCAGCGCCTGTTTGCATTAACCAATGGCCAGGAAAACCGCCGTACCGACAAGCATCGCGCCAGTCATGAGTACCGCGGGCAAGCGCTGGGCAGCCCCGCGCTGACCTATGGCCAACTGGCCAGCGAGTTGAGCCAAGGTGCCGAGTTGTACAGCACGAACCTGACCGACAACTTTACTTGGGAAGATTACCAGGCCCTGCACGGCAAGCGTCTGACCCTGCTGTTCGCCCGCGACAACAGTGGCTGGGTGCATGTGGTGACACCTAACAGCGAACTGAAACCGGGAACCGGCTGGACGCTGTTGGCGTTGATCAGGCGGGAGGCCTGAGACGAAAGCAGACGACACAAAACCTGTAGCCGCTGCCGAGGAACGATGGCTGCG
Organism: Pseudomonas fragi; assembly: GCF_025426255.1. Classification (GTDB taxonomy): domain Bacteria; phylum Pseudomonadota; class Gammaproteobacteria; order Pseudomonadales; family Pseudomonadaceae; genus Aquipseudomonas; species Aquipseudomonas kulmbachensis. Next base: position 4,176,800 of record NZ_CP104861.1, read on the forward strand.
ATGGGCTGCGCTGCGCCCCCGAAAACGAAGGTCCTTCGGCCCTTAGCGCAGCCTACGGCAGCGGCTACAAGTTTTGCGGCAATACCGGCACCGGGCGCTTGTTGTCATCGATGGCGACAAAGCTGAACACGCCCTGGATCGCCAACTCACGACTGTCGCAGCTCATGCTTTCGACATACACCTCAACCTCGACCTTGAGGCTGGTATTGCCGACTTTGACCACACGCCCTACCAACTCAACGATGCAGCCCGCTGCAATCGGGTGGTTGAAGTCAATCCGGTCGGTAGAAACAGTCACCAGCGGCAAACGGCAAAAACGAGTCGCCGCGATAAACGATACTTCGTCCATCCAGGCCAGCGCAGTGCCGCCAAACAGTGTGTTGTGATGATTGGTGGTCGAGGGGAATACCGCTTTGGTAATACGGGTAACGGACAATTCGGTACGGCGTTGAATCTCTTGCTCACGCAAAGTCATGCTTTTACTACCTACAACTGGACAAAGGTATGACAAATTTCAGGCAACAAAAAAGCAGCCCGAAGGCTGCTTTTTTCTGCATCGGGAAGCTGGACTTAAGCCAGTTTTTCCTTGATGCGAGCTGCTTTACCGGACAGGTCACGCAGGTAGTACAGCTTGGCTTTGCGAACGTCACCGCGACGTTTCACTGCCATGCTGTCGATTTGCGGGCTGTAGGTCTGGAAAGTACGCTCTACGCCAACACCGTTGGAGATTTTACGAACAGTGAAAGCACTGTTCACGCCACGGTTACGCTTGGCAATCACTACACCTTCGAAAGCTTGCAGACGCGAACGATCGCCTTCCTTCACTTTCACCTGAACGACAATGGTGTCGCCCGGGGCAAAAGGAGGGATCTCTTTAGTCATCTGCTCTGCTTCGAGTGCAAGGATGATTTTGTTAGTCATGCTGTGCTCCTAAGGTAGATCAACTGATCTACCATCGATACGTTGTTAACTATCGTCCCGCTCGCGGATATATTCCTCGAGCAGCTTCTTCTCTTCTCCAGAAAGCGAGCGGCTTTCCAGAAGATCGGCGCGTCGTTCAAAGGTCCGCCCAAGGGACTGCTGTAAACGCCAACGCCGGATGTGTGCATGATTGCCACTAAGCAATACGTCGGGAACACGCTGATCCGCATACACCTCCGGTCGGGTGTAGTGCGGGCAATCCAGCAAACCATCCGTGAAGGAATCTTCCTCCGCGGAGTCCGCATGCCCTAAAGCTCCAGGCAGCAGTCGTGTAACCGCATCAATCAGAACCATCGCCGGCAGCTCGCCACCAGAGAGTACATAGTCACCAATCGACCACTCTTCATCGACATAAGCGTCTATAAAACGCTCGTCAATGCCTTCATAACGACCTGCAATGAGGATTAATGCTTCCTCATTCGCCAGTTCGCGTACCGCCGACTGATTCAGTTGACGGCCTTGGGGCGACAGGTAAATAACCTTCGCCGCCTCTCCGGCTGCTTCTCTGGCCTGAACCAGTGCATCTTCCAGAGGCTTGATCTTCATCACCATGCCCGGGCCACCGCCAAATGGGCGATCGTCCACAGTGTGATGTCGATCCGTTGTGTAGTCTCGCGGGTTCCAACAAGTAAGCTGCAAGAGCCCTTGTTTCACCGCACGACTAGTGATGCCGTAGTCGCTGATAGCGGAAAACATTTCGGGAAACAAACTGATCACTTCTACGCGCAATTTAGCCACGCTTAGAAGTCCGCATCCCAATCCACCTTCATCTCGCCAGCTGCAAGGTCGACGCTCAGCACGCATTGCTCTGTATAGGGCAACAAGCGATCGCGATCATCCAGGCTACCTGGGCAAGGTTTGACTTCCATGACATCGTTCGAGCCAGTTTCCATCAGATCAACAATCTTGCCGAGCAATTGCCCTTCAAGGTTGGTCACTTTCAGTCCCTGCAGCTGGTACCAGTAGTACTCGCCGTCGGTCAGTTCAGGAAACAGGTTACGCGGCACGCAGATTTCGAATTCGCGAAGAAGACCAGCTTCGTCACGGTCATCGAGACCTTTGAGCTTTACAACCAGAAACTTGCCGTTATGAGAACGGCCACTGACCAGCTCTGCCTGTCGCACATCATTACCGCGCCGAAGCGTCAGCTTTTTGTAGTCCAACAGGTTATCAATTGGATCCGTAAAGGAATAAACCTTCACTTCGCCGCGCACGCCGTGAATCGAATAGATTTTGCCGATAACGATCAAATCATCAGCAGTTTCAGGCGTCACGCTCATATTGCTCAGGCCGCAGCCTTAGCGTTTTCTTTAACCAGTTGAGCAACACGCTCAGACATGGTTGCACCAACGCTCTGCCAGTAGGCGAGGCGGTCTTCTTTAACGGAGAAACGAACTTCTTGACCACGGGCAACCGGGTTGAAGAAGCCAATTTGTTCCTTGTGGGAACCGTCACGTGGGTTACGGCTATCGGTAACGGTCAAGTGGTAAAACGGGCGCTTTTTGGAGCCGCCAAGGGCAAGACGGATTGTTAGCATGTGAACATCGTTCCTGTAGTCGGTGCTGCAAATCTAAAGGCACAGCGGGCATAGGTGCCCGAAAGGCCGCATATTCTAAGGAATATCCGGACTTTTGCAAATGTCTTTTTCAGGCGCCTACCGGCATACCCTACAGACTTGCAACAAGGTCGCCACGAATGGCGACAGGTCAGCTCCCGCACAGTGCGGGTTTGCCGGGTGTCTCGCATTGCTGCGAGTTGCCCGAACGCAAGCGCTCGGGCAGGTAAATTACATTTTTGGCATGCCGCCGCCGGGCATCATCGAGCCCATGCCGCGCATCATTTTGGCCATCCCACCTTTGGTGGAGAACTTTTTCATCATCTTTTGCATCTGCTTGTGCTGCTTGATCAAGCGGCCGATGTCCTGCACCTGAGTGCCGGAACCCATGGCAATCCGGCGTTTGCGCGAACCGCTGATCAGATCAGGGTCGCGGCGCTCGGCCGGGGTCATGGAGTTGATGATGGCTTCCATTTGCTTGAACTGCTTCTCTGCCGCGCCCTGGGCATTGCCCATTTGCGCCAGATTGACGCCACCCATGTTCGGCAGCTTGTCCATGAGACCGCCAAGGCCGCCCATGTTCTTCATCTGTTGCAGTTGGTCGCGGAAGTCTTCGAGGTCGAAGCCTTTGCCTTTTTTAAGCTTTTTAGCCAGCTTGTCGGCTTTGTCTTTATCGAGGGTCTGCTCGGCCTGCTCGATCAGGCTGAGCACGTCGCCCATGCCCAGGATGCGTGAGGCAATACGATCCGGGTGGAAAGGCTCAAGAGCATCGCTCTTCTCGCCCATACCGATGAACTTGATCGGCTTGCCAGTGATTGCACGCACGGACAACGCGGCACCACCACGGGCATCACCGTCGACCTTGGTCAGGATCACACCGGTCAGCGGCAACGCGTCGCCAAAGGCCTTGGCCGTGTTGGCGGCATCCTGGCCGGTCATGGCGTCGACCACAAACAGGGTTTCCGCAGGCTTGACCGCCGCGTGCAACTCCTGAATCTCGGCCATCATCTCGGCGTCGATATGCAGACGACCCGCAGTATCGAGAATCACCACGTCGATAAACTTCAGCTTGGCTTCAGCAATGGCTGCGCGAGCGATGTCTACCGGCTTTTGGCTGATATCGGACGGGAAGAACGTAACGCCCACTTCAGCAGCCAGGGTTTCCAGCTGCTTGATCGCGGCCGGACGATAAACGTCAGCCGAAACCACCATTACGGTTTTCTTTTTGCGCTCTTTAAGGAAGCGCGCCAGCTTGCCGGCGGTGGTGGTTTTACCCGCACCCTGCAAACCGGCCATCAATACAACGGCAGGCGGCGTGACATTGAGGACCAGATCCTCGTTGGCAGCGCCCATCAGGCTTTCAAGCTCAGCCTGCACAATCTTCACAAACGCTTGGCCAGGCGTCAGGCTGCGCGACACTTCTGTGCCCACAGCGCGCTCTTTGACCGCGTTGACGAAGTCTTTGACTACCGGCAAAGCCACGTCGGCTTCCAGCAACGCCATGCGCACTTCACGCAGGGTGTCTTTGATATTGTCCTCGGTCAGCTTGGCCTTGCCGGTGACATGGCGCAGCGTCTGCGAGAGACGATCGGTTAAATTTTCAAACATGCGCGATCCTTTCAGGCCCAAAGTAGACCGGGGTTATTGCGGCCCAGCCCGTGTAAAACTGATGCTCGGCGAGCCTGCGGCGTGGGCAGGTCGCGGATTATAGCGAAGACTGGCCGTGTCCGACACCTTGCCGTCGGCTTATGTGGTCTTTCGTGCATGGGCGGTTGTATGCCAAACTCAGCCCTTTCGGGCTTGCCTAACAGGATTTATGCTCCCCTTGTCACCCAGCTTGCTACCCAGCCTCGCCGCCGCCTGCTTGTACGCCGCTGCGACCTTCTATCAAGGCACTTGCCTGCGCCAGGGCGCCAAGGCAAACAAACGCCTGTTGGTGACGCTCGGCATTCTTGCCGTCCTCGCCCACGCTACCAGCCTGTTTACCCACCTGATGACCCCGGCGGGTCTGGAACTGGACTTCTTCAGTGCTGCCAGCCTGATTGCCGTGGCCGTCATCACGGTGACGCTGGTTGCCTGCGCACGGATACCGGTTGAAAACCTCCTGCTGCTTTTATATCCGCTGGGCATGTTGACGGTACTGCTGTCCGAGTTCGCCCCGCCAGGCACGGTCCAGGTTATTAATGAAGAGCCCGGCATCCTGGCGCATATCCTGCTGTCGATCCTGGCCTATGGCATGTTCACCATTGCGGTGTTCCAGGCGTTGCTGCTGTCGTTGCAAAACTATCAGCTCAAGCACAAACACCCCAAAGGCCTGATCAAGAACTTTCCGCCACTGCAGACCATGGAAAGCCTGCTGTTCGGCTTCCTGTGGGCTGGCTGGTCACTGCTCTCGCTGTCGCTGATCTCCGGCTGGCTGTTCCTGGGCAATCTGTTCGCCCAACATCTGGTGCACAAAACCTTGCTGGCCTGCCTGGCATGGATCGTATTCAGCGTACTGCTGTGGGGTCGCTACCACCTCGGCTGGCGCGGCCACAAAGCCATCCGCTGGACGTTTGCCGGGTTTTGCCTGCTGATGCTCGCCTACTTTGGCAGCAAGCTGGTTCGTGAATACATTCTGCATATCTGACGGGCGATAATTATGGATAGCTTGCCCCCCGGGCCGATTCTCGCAGTCTCGGCGCTGTTGATCGCAGGAGTCGGGATACTTGCCGGCTATTTTCTCGGCAAAAGTGGCTCAGCGGCCCGCCGCGCAGAAGCCCTGCAACCGCAAGACGAAGATCCCCAGCAACACGGCGAGCAACCCAACAGCCGCCCGCACCTGCTCTCCAGCATCCATGCGCTGGACAACATCACGGTCAATGACATCCTGATCCCGCGCAGCGAAGTCGAGGGCCTCAATCTCGACGATCCGATCGAAGAGCTTATAGAGCAATTGCGCAGCACCGAGCGCACGCGCCTGCCGGTGTTTCATAACGACATCAATCAAGTCGAAGCCATCCTCAACACCCGTCATATCCAGCATATGCTGCCCGACGCCAGCCTGACCAAAGAGGCAATACTGGCGGTCTGTCACGAACCGTACTTCATCCCCGAAAGCACCCCACTGCAACTGCAACTGCTGAACTTCCACAAGCAGCAGCGCCGCCTGGGCGTAGTGGTCGATGAGTACGGCGAGGTGCTCGGCATCGTCACCCTTGAAGACATTCTCGAAGAGATCGTCGGCGAGTTCGAGGACGAGCAAGACGTCAGCAACCCGCATATCGACCCCCTGCCCGACGGCCGTTATGTGATCGATGGCGCCGCCTCCATCCGCGAACTGAACAAGGCACTGGGCTGGCACCTGCCGTGCGACGGCCCAAAAACCCTCAACGGGCTTGTTACAGAAGCGCTGGAAACCATCCCGGAAACCACGGTATGCCTGAAAATCGGCGGTTATCGCCTGGAGATCCTCCAGACCGAAGATAACCGTGTCAGCCGTGTGCTTATCTGGCACAACAGCGTCAAACCCGCGGTTTAATCGCCGCGCAAGGCCTTGTTACATTTTGCAAGGCCTCCCTATAATCATTGCGCCTACACCCCAGCCCTTCGGGCTAAACGACCATAAAAAACGCTCTGCCATATCCGCCGAAATAGCTGATAACGGTAAACGAGCTCATAACTGTCAGGGATATGCGTATGACCTCCAGTACTACTTACAGCGAAGCCTCGCCCGACAAGCCGGTCAACTCCGCAACCCGGGTTGCCACGGCCAGTTTTATCGGTACGGCGATCGAATTCTACGACTTCTATGTCTACGCCACCGCAGCGGCACTGGTCATCGGCCCGGTATTTTTCCCGCAGACTTCCGGTACAGCGCAAATGCTGTCGGCGTTTCTGACCTTTGGTATCGCCTTTCTCGCCCGCCCGCTGGGCTCATTCCTGTTTGGCCATTTCGGTGACCGGGTTGGGCGCAAATCCACTCTGGTCGCTTCCCTACTGTTGATGGGCGTGTGTACCACGCTGATCGGCGTACTGCCGGGCTACGCCACGATTGGCGCCTGGGCTCCGATCCTGCTGTGCGTACTGCGCTTCGGCCAAGGGTTGGGGCTGGGTGGCGAATGGGGCGGGGCCGCACTGCTGGCTACCGAAAACGCCCCCAAGGGCAAGCGCGCCTGGTATGGCATGTTCCCGCAACTGGGGCCTTCGATCGGCTTTCTGGCGGCCAACGGCCTGTTCCTGATTCTGGCCATGAACCTGAACGATGAGCAGTTCCGCTCATGGGGCTGGCGCATTCCTTTCCTGCTGAGCGCCGCGCTGGTGATGGTCGGGCTGTATGTGCGCCTGAAGCTGGAAGAAACCCCGGTGTTTGCCAAGGCCGTGGCACAACACGAGCGGGTGAAAATGCCCATCGTCGAACTCTTCAGCCAGTACTGGGCACCGATGCTGCTGGGCGCCGCCTCGATGGTGGTGTGCTATGCACTGTTCTATATCTCGACAGTATTTTCGCTGAGCTATGGCGTCTCCACCCTGGGCTATACCCGCGAAACCTTCCTCGGCCTGCTGTGTTTTGCCGTGCTCTTCATGGCTGCCGCCACGCCTTTGTCGGCCTGGGCAAGCGACCGTTATGGGCGCAAGCCGGTGCTGATTGTCGGCGGCGTGCTGGCGATCCTGTCCGGTTTCCTGATGGAACCTCTGCTCACCCAGGGTTCGACCTGGGGCGTGGCGCTGTTTCTGTGTATCGAACTGTTTTTGATGGGTGTGACCTTTGCCCCGATGGGCGCTCTGCTGCCTGAGCTGTTTCCGACCCGCGTGCGCTACACCGGCGCGTCAGCCGCGTACAACCTGGGCGGAATTGTCGGCGCGTCGGCGGCCCCGTTCTTTGCCCAGAAGCTGGTGAGCATGGGCGGTTTGAGTTGGGTTGGCGGGTATGTTTCGGGCGCAGCCGTGCTCAGCCTGATCGCTGTGCTGTGCCTGAAAGAAACGAAAGAGGCTGACCTGAACAAGGTGGCCTGAAGCAACACTCAACCTGTGGGAGCGGGCTTGCTCGCGATTCGGACAACTCGGAACATCGGATGAACCGAGGCGCTGCAATCGCGAGCAAGCCCGCTCCCACAAGTTTTTTACAGTTCTACAACTACGGCTTTGGCAGAACGGGTCGCTTTGGCCCGTGCAGCCTCAATCGACTCATCCCGCGCCAGCGCCACGCCCATGCGGCGCTGGCCGTTGACTTCTGGCTTGCCAAACAGACGCAAGGCCGTGTCCGGCTCGCTCAGAGCCGCGCCCAGGTTGGCGAATGCGGTCTGAGTCGATTGCCCCTCAACCAGAATCACCGCCGAAGCCGAAGGCCCGAACTGACGGATCAACGGGATCGGCAAGCCCAGAATCGCCCGCGCATGCAGCGCGAATTGCGACAGGTCCTGAGAAATCAAAGTCACCAGACCGGTATCGTGCGGGCGCGGCGAAACTTCGCTGAACCACACCTGATCGCCCTTGATAAACAACTCAACGCCAAACAGACCACGACCACCCAACGCCTCGGTAACGGCCCTGGCCACACGCTCGGACTCGGCCAGAGCAACCGGGCTCATGGCCTGCGGCTGCCAGGATTCCTGATAGTCGCCCTTCTCCTGACGGTGACCGACCGGAGCACAGAAGGTGGTGCCACCGATATGGCGCACGGTCAGCAGAGTGATTTCGTAGTCGAAGTCGATAAAGCCTTCAACGATGACCCGGCCTTTACCCGCACGGCCGCCTTCTTGCGCGTAGTCCCAGGCAGCCTTTACATCGTCAGCGCTGCGCAGCAGGCTCTGGCCTTTGCCCGACGAACTCATTACCGGCTTGACCACACACGGAAAACCCAAATCCAGCACGGCTGCGCTGTAGTCTTCGAAGGTATCGGCAAAATGGTACGGCGAGGTCGGCAGATCCAGCTCTTCTGCCGCCAGACGACGGATGCCTTCGCGGTTCATGGTCAGCGAAGTGGCACGGGCGGTTGGAATGACGGTGAAACCTTCAGCTTCCAGTTCGACCAGGGTCGCGGTGGCGATGGCTTCGATTTCCGGAACGATAAAGTGTGGTTTTTCTGCTTCGATCACGGCACGCAAGGCGGCGCCGTCGAGCATATTGATCACGTGGCTGCGATGGGCAACCTGCATGGCGGGTGCATTGGCATAGCGATCGACAGCGATCACTTCGACCCCCAGACGCTGCAATTCGATGACAACTTCTTTGCCCAGCTCACCGCAGCCACACAGCAATACGCGGGTCGCGGTCGGCGACAGTGGAGTTCCGATACGGGTCATTTCAGGTCCTCAAGGAAACAAATCATCGAAGGCGCGCGCAAAGCTTGCGCCTGCAGGGGGATACAAAGGCCAGTATTTTACATGACTAAACGGCGGCTTTACGCAAACGCCAGGCCATTGCCAGCCATACACAGGTGACACCGGCGAATTTCGACGCCATGGCGGTAATGATCACGCCAGGAGTAAACGCATCGATCATGCCGAAGAAAATAAAGGTATCAATCGGGATACTCAGCGCAGAGCTGATCCACAAGCGGTCGTGCAAGGGCCGCTTGGTGATGCTGAACACCAGCCAGTCGATACATTCGGAGACGGCGAACGCTGTGGCGCTGGCCAGGGCAATCGAAGGGTCGGAGGTGATGTACGACAGCACCAGCGCCGCCAGCATGGCCAACAGGGCGCCGTGGCCGAAGCGGGTTTGCACCATATCGCGCAACACAAACACCAGCCCGCCCCAGGCTGACCAGATGATGTCCAGATGCGGCGCCGTGGAAAACGCGAAGTTGATCAGCACAACGCTGGCGATATAAGCGACAAGAAACAGCATAGTAGCGGGCGACACCTCTAGAGAAGGCGCACAGGGTACTTGAGTCGGTCAGGATTTTGTAGCCGCTGCCGCAGGCTGCGATAAGGCCCGAAGGGCCTTAAAGGGGCGGCTGCGCAGCTCATCGCAGCCTCGTACCTCGTCAGCGACTACAGGTTAGCGCCCCAACATCCACACCACACCACTGGATTTGGCCCGCTCATGACATAGCGCTAACACCTCACGGCGCTCGGGGTTAGTCATGCGGCTCCATCGGGTAATTTCTGCCACGGTACGCTGGCAGCCGCTGCACACATCATCATCGTCCAGTGCGCAAATATTCACGCAGGGTGAGGCGACCGGGCGCTCGGTATCACTCATTGCTCTTGCACCTTCAGATCACGCGCATAACGCTGGCCGTTTTTCACATAGTGAGCCGCGCTGGCCTCCAGCAGTTTTTTCTGCTCCTCGGTCAGGTCGCGGACCACCTTGCCCGGCGATCCCATGACTAGCGAACCGTCCGGAATCTCCTTGCCCTCGCCGATCAGCGAGTTGGCGCCAATGATGCAGTGCTTGCCGATTTTGGCGCCATTGAGGATCACCGCATTGATCCCGATCAGGCTGTAATCGCCCACCGTGCAGCCATGCAGCATGGCGTTATGACCAATGGTCACACCCGTACCCAACGTCAGCGGATAGCCCATGTCGGTATGCATCACCGCGCCATCTTGCACGTTGCTGTGCCTGCCAATCAGGATCAACTCGTTATCACCGCGCAACACAGCGTTAAACCAGACGCTGGCACCCTCCTCCAGGCGCACCTTGCCGATCAGGGTGGCATTGGGAGCAGTCCAGCTGTCGGGATGGGTTTCGACGAGCGAGTCGCCCAGACGGTATTTCATGGGATGTCCTCAAGGCAGGCGTGGCCGTCTGCTGACGGCTCTAGGGTCTGTATGAAATGTTTTCGAGTGAAGGTTAGGCGAGCCTGTTTTCAACGCAGCATAACCGAGCGCAGATATATTTCGTACAGAGCCTAAATTGGAATGGAACGTTCAGGCGGGGTATGCAGGTTGATATTGACGTCGTCGTAGAGCAGGTTCATCAGCTCAACAATCATGATTGCCGTGAGCCCCCAGATTTTATAGACGCCAAAACGGTAGCTCGGCACATACCAGCTGCGCCCTTGGTAATCGATGCGATGGGTGTGCTCACGCGGGTCCTGACGAAAGAACTCCAGCGGCACACTGAACACGGCGGCGATTTCGGCATCGTTGGCCAGATACTCAACGTAATCCGGCACCAGACCGACGTATGGTGTCACCCGAATACCGTGCAATGAGATCAAGGGACTGAGCGGACCGATAATTTCGACCAGCCCCGGCGGCAAGCCGATTTCTTCTTCGGCTTCACGCAGAGCGGTAAATACCAGGTCCGGGTCTTCGGGATCGCGGCGCCCTCCGGGGAAAGCCACTTCACCGCCGTGGGTCGACAACCCGCTGGCGCGCAGGGTCAGAATCAGTTCGGGCTCAGCACTGCGTGTCACCGGCAACAGCACTGCCGCCTCCGGGAAGTTGCGTTCTGTTTCCAGCGTGCGGGGGGTGTAGCGGCTCACACGGCCAAGCAGCTCGTCCAGCATAGGTCATCTCGATCCGTCACTTATCGGGCATCATGCACCAAATTGCCCGGGGCACCCAAGCACCGCAGTGTCGCAGCCCGTAATGCTGCACTTGCCGCGACCCCGTCTAACCCCCCAAGATAGGCGCAGTACCCAGAGACCACAGCATGAAATTTTGCAACCTGTGCGGCCACTCCGTCAGCCAACATATCCCGCAAGGCGATTCGCGCCTGCGTTATGTCTGCGACCACTGCAACACTGTCCACTATCAAAACCCCAATATCGTTGCCGGTTGCCTGCCCACCTGGGGCACACAAGTGCTGCTGTGCCGGCGCGCCATTGAACCGCGCAAGGGTTACTGGACCCTGCCCGCAGGGTTTATGGAAAACGGTGAAACGGTAGAAAACGCAGCCCGACGCGAAACCCTCGAAGAAGCCTGTGCCATCGTTGAAAACCTGAATATCTACACCCTGATCGATGTGCCGCACATTAATCAGGTGCATATTTTCTATCGCGCCGAGCTGCAAAGCCTCGACTTTGCAGCAGGCGAAGAAAGCCTTGAGGTCCGGCTGTTTGAAGAAGCAGACATCCCTTGGTCAGAGCTGGCTTTTCGCACGGTCAGCCGTACCTTAGAATGCTTTTTCGCTGACCGCCCTGGTGCCACCTACCCTGTGCGCAGCGAGGCTGTAGCGCCTTTGGCCAGCCTTGATAAACCCCAACAATAATGCTGTTTGCCTTGTACCTCAGGAATATCCCTCTAATGCGTTGGTTGCTCGCTGCTCTTTGCCTGTCATTTGCCGTTACTTGCCAAGCTTCTGTTGTCATAACCGTAAACGGAAAACCCGTCGATAAAAATCAGGTACTCCAGCCAACCCCGTCAGCACAGCCGATCCATGCCGGGAAAAGCATCGACAAGGTCCTGGTACTCAAGTCCGCCCGCAAGCTGCAACTGATCAGCGATGGCAAACCGATCAAGACCTACCGTATTTCCTTGGGCAAGCAACCCAAGGGGGCAAAAATGCGTGAAGGCGACAAGCGCACCCCTGAGGGGATGTATTGGGTCGACTGGCGTAAAAAAAGCGACAAGTTCAACCTGGCGATGCATATCAACTACCCCAATATCAGCGACGCGGCGACAGCCCGACGTGAGGGCGTAAACCCGGGTTCGATGATCATGATCCACGGCACGCCGGACAGCGAAGACAACCCAGAAGAGCTGTTCCATACCCTGGACTGGACCGATGGTTGTATCGCGATGAAAAACTACGAAATGCGTGAAGTCTGGAACCTGGTCAAAGACGGCACGATGGTTGAAATCCGCCCGTAAGCAAAAAATAATTTTCAGTCGTTGTTCGCCACTCCCTCTTCCCCACGTCTAATACCTTTGCATCCCGCCGGGCCCGACTGGGCCCGCAACTTCTCAGCGCCTTCCGCGCACCGCTAATACCACTTAAACACCAAAGATATTTTCAGCCGAACAACACCCTCTTAATGCTGGGAATAGTGATTATTCTCGCGTTGACTTGGTATTGAAGTGGTATTACTTTCGCCACATTACCGAGCGACAAAACCCTAATAACCGCATCGGATGCACCGCCCATGAACACTCTTCTGGCTCTACGCCCGGACGACACCCTGGCCACGCCGCTGTACCTGCAACTGGCCCGAAATCTGGAAGCCGCGATTCACGCCGGCGTCTGGAAAGCCGAGCAGGCCTTGCCTTCGGAACGCAGCCTGAGCGAACAACTGGGCCTGTCCCGGGTGACAGCCCGCAAAGCCCTGGAAGTACTGTTCGAGCAAGGCTTGATCCGCCGCAGCCAAGGCTCGGGCACCTTTATCACGCCGCGCCTGGAACAGCCGTTGTCGCGACTTTCAAGTTTCAGCGAAATGCTCAGGCTCAAAGGTTTTGCCCCAAGCTCACACTGGCTAGAGCGTGAAATTACCCAGCCGACCCACGAAGAGCTGATTCGCCTGGCGCTGTCGCCCACCGATAAAGTCGCGCGGCTCAAGCGCCTGCGCAAAGCCGATGAGACTGTCATGGCGATCGAGATGAGCGCCCTGCCCGCCTCTCTGATCCCGCAGCCACAGGTGATTGGTGACTCACTCTATGAGTACCTGGACAGCATCGGCAAACCGGTGGTCCGCGCCCTTCAACATATTCAGGCGATCAACGCTTCGCCTGAATTCGCGACCCTGGTCGGCATTGAGCCTGGCACCGCCATGCTGTTGATGACCCGGGTTGGCTACCTCGAAGACAACACGCCCATCGAAGTCACTGACACCTATTGCCGCAACGACTACTACGACTTCGTGGCGGAACTGCGCCGCTAACCCTGACTCGACACCACGCCCAGAGGGCTGCTCATGCTCGAAGACAACATCCTCACGGCCCACGGCTGGGTTCGCGGCTACCTGCGCCACGAAAACGGCAAAGTGGTCGGCATCGAAGGCAGCCCCTGCAACCCGGCAGATAACGATTTGCCGTACCTGCTGCCCGGTTTTATCGACTTGCACGTTCACGGCGGTGGCGGCAAAGACATCATGCAAGGGCCGCAAGCCTTCGACACCATCACCCGTACCCATCTGCGCTTTGGCACCACGGCCTTGCTGGCAACCACCATGACCGCGCCGAATCACGACATCAGCCGCGTGCTCGGCGCCCTCGGTGACTTTTGCCAAACTCGCCCGAGCGGCTGCGCCCGCGTCCTCGGTGTGCATCTCGAAGGCCCGTTTATCAACCCTGGCAAACTCGGGGCACAACCCAACTTTGCGCACACCGCACTGATGGCCGAAGTCGAGGATTACCTGAACCTGGCGCCGATCAAGGTCATCACCATAGCGCCTGAAATTGCCGGGCATATCGAACTGATCGGCACACTCAGCGCCCGCGGCATTCGCATGCAACTGGGCCACACCCTGGGCAGTTATGAAGAGGGCGTGGCCGCACTGGATGCCGGTGCCAGCAGCTTTACCCATTTGTATAACGCCATGAGCCCGCTGCATCACCGCGAGCCCGGCATTCTGGGCGCGGCCCTGGCTCATGCGCGCTTTGCCGAGTTGATTCCTGACTTGTTGCACGTGCATCCCGGCGCCATCCGTGCCGCCTTGCGAGCGATCCCTTGCCTGTACTGCGTCACCGACTCGACCGCTGCCACCGGCATGCCCGATGGTGAATACCAGCTGGGCAGCCACACCGTCACCAAGTGCCTGGGCGGAGTGCGCCTGGCGGATGGCACGTTGGCAGGCAGCACCCTGACGATGGATCAGGCGCTGCGCAATCTGGTGAAAATTGGTCTGCCGCTGGCCGAAGCCTCGCAGCGTCTGTCGCAGTTCCCGGCCGATTACCTCGGCCTTGAAGATCGCGGGCGCTTACAGCCCGGTAGCTGGGCTGACTGCGTGCGCCTGGATCGCTCATTGAACATCACTGCCGTCATGGTCGAAGGAGAAGCGCTTGACTTCCAAAATGCTTGAAGAGGCCCAAACCGCGTGTAAAGCCGTCGAATGCCAACTGCTCAATCTCGACCCGGCCCTGACCGACCTCGCACGCGAACTGCGGGCCAATCCGCCCGATGTGGCCATGACCCTCGCCCGCGGCAGCTCTGACCATGCCGCCAGTTACTTTGCCTATCTGACCATGCAGCACCTGGGCGTGCCCGTGGCGTCGTTGCCGATGTCAGTGGTGACCTTGCGCCAGTCACCACTGCGGGTGAAAGGCCAGGCGGTGTTTGCCTTTTCCCAGTCCGGCCAAAGCCCCGACATCATCGACAGCCTGAGCTTGCTGCGCGAACGCGGCGCCTTGAGCGTAGCGCTGGTGAATGCCGAACACTCACCGCTGGCAGACGCCAGCGCATACACCCTGCCCTTGTGTGCTGGCGCAGAACACAGTGTCGCCGCGACCAAGAGCTTTATCGCCACCCTGAGCGCCAGCGCCAGGCTGGTTGCGTACTGGGCCAATGACCAAGCCTTGCTCGAAGCCGGCAACCTCCTGCCCGCAGGCCTGCGCGACGCCTGTACACAGGACTGGAGCAAAGCCATCGACACCCTGCGCGACGCCCAGCGACTGCTGGTGATCGGCCGGGGCGCAGGCTTCGCCATTGCCCAGGAAGCGGCGCTTAAATTCAAGGAAACTTCGACGCTGCAGGCAGAAGCCTTCAGCAGTGCCGAAGTGCGCCACGGGCCCATGGCTCTGATTGACGAAAATTACCCGCTGCTGATTTTCGCCCCGCGTGGCGTGGAGCAGGCAGGCTTGCTGACCCTGGCCCGCGACATGCGCCAACGCGGCGCCCGTGTATTGCTGGCGGCACCCGATGACGTGGCCGAACGCGACCTGACCTTGAGCCAGGCAGCGCACCCGGACCTGGACCCGATCCTGGCGATCCAAAGCTTCTATGTGATGGCCGCAGCCTTGGCCGAAGCCCGAGGGCTGGACCCCGATCAGCCGCGCTTCTTGAGCAAAGTGACCCGTACCCACTGAGTTGTCCTCCCCGCAGGTTTAATGAGTATCGCGCCATGCACAATAATAAGAACCTCACCCTCAGCGCGCCGCTTAGCGGTCCGATCATCAAGCTGGCCCTCGTACCGGATGCCGTATTTTCCAGTGGCATGATGGGCGACGGCATTGGCATCGACCCTCTGAACGATTGTTTGTATGCGCCCTGTGACGGGGTAGTGGTGCATGTCGCCAAAACCGCCCACGCCCTGACCATACGCGCTGAAAACGGTGCCGAACTGCTGCTGCATGTGGGGCTGGACACCTTTGATCTTCAGGGCGAAGGTTTTCAGCTGCTGGTGGAAAACGGCGCCCGGGTCAGTAACGGCCAACCGCTGCTGCGCTTCAACCCCGATCAAATCGCGCAACGCTGCAAAAGCCTGATCAGCCTTCTGGTGCTGACCAACGGCGAGCATTTCGAACTGCACCCCCCGCAACATGACACGGCTCTGGCAGGCGAGGCGTTGTTGCATATCGTTGCGCGTACCAGCGCTGCCCCGGTTGGCAGCGCTGGCAGCACCAGCCAACAGGCCCAGGGCAGCGTGCGCATAACCCATCACGGTGGCCTGCATGCGCGACCTGCCGCGCTGGTGCGCCAGACCGCTCTGGGTTTCAAGAGCCTGGTGCGCTTGCACATAGGCGCCAACTCAGCCCCATGCGACAGCATTGTGCGGCTGTTGGCACTGGGCATCTGCGAGCAGGATGAGGTTCAGGTCAGTTGCGCAGGCGAAGATGCCGACGCCGCGCTCCAAGCCATTTTGGCTGTACTGGGCAAAGCTCAATCGGCTCCGGCACCTGCCCGACCCGCACTTGCCCCGACACCGATCCGGCCACTCAATCCGCCGGGCCAGCTTAACGGGGTATGTGCTGCGCCCGGACTGGCGAGCGGCCCGCTGTTTTATTTGTCCGGCGTACAACTGCCGCCCGACCTCGGCAACCATGTTCCCGAGCAACAATTGCTGGCGCTCAATACTGCCCTGGATCAAGTGCGCGCAGAGATCCGGCTGACCCTGAGCGCCGCACGCGAGCAACACAACTGCGATGAAGAAACGATTTTCGCCACCCACCTGGACCTGCTCGAAGACAGCGCACTGCTGCAAGCCAGCCACGTCGCCATCGCCCAAGGACATGACGCAGCCCATGCCTGGAGCGATGCCATCGAGCAGCAATGCACGATCCTGAAAAGTCTGGGCAACACCCTGTTGGCCGAACGCTCCAACGATTTGCACGATCTTCAGCAGCGGGTACTGCGGGCCCTGCTGGGTGAGAGTGGGCATTGCCAGTTGCCGCCGGGGGCCATCGTCGCAGCCCATGAACTGACCCCTTCCGACCTGTTGATGCTCAGCGCACAGAACGTGGCCGGGTTGTGCATGGTGGCAGGCGGTGCCACTTCCCATGTGGCGATTCTGGCTCGCGGCAAAGGCTTGCCTTGCCTGGTTGCCTTGGGCCCCGATGTCCTGGGTTTACCCGCAGGCCAGGAAGTCATACTCGACGCCGACAATGCTCGCCTGGAATTGACCCCGACCACGGAGCGCGTCGAACAGGTGCGCCAAACCATCCTCGCCCAACAGCAACGGTTTGCCCGTCAACAACTGCATGCCCGTGAGCCCGCCATGACCTGCGACGGGCAACACATCGAAATTGCCGCCAACGTCGCTTCCAGCCACGAAGCCGCCAGCGCCCACGCCAATGGTGCAGACGGCGTGGGCTTGCTGCGCACTGAGTTCCTGTTTGTCGATCGTACTACCGCCCCCAATGAAAAAGAGCAGATTGCAGCCTACCAGGGCGTACTCAATGCCATGGGCGACAAGCCGGTGATCATCCGCACCATTGACGTAGGCGGCGACAAACAACTCGACTACCTGCCTCTACCCGTCGAGGCCAACCCGGTCTTGGGCTTGCGCGGTATTCGCCTGGCGCAACTGCATCCCCAGGTACTCGACCAGCAATTGCGCGCCCTGCTGCAAGTCAGCCCAGTGCAGCGTTGCCGCATCCTGCTGCCGATGATTACCGAAGTCGACGAGCTGCTGCATATCCGTCAGCGCCTGGATGCCTTGCGCGTTGAAATGGGCCTGAGCCAGCGTCCGGAACTGGGCGTCATGATTGAAGTACCGGCAGCGGCCCTGATGGCTGAGCAATTGGCCGAACATGCGGACTTTCTCTCCATCGGCACTAACGACTTGTCGCAGTACACCCTGGCGATGGACCGCGACCACGCAGGGCTGGCCGCCCGTGTCGACGCCTTGCACCCGGCGTTGCTGCGCCTGATCGCCCACACCTGCGCCGGTGCTGCAAAACACCAGCGCTGGGTAGGCGTGTGCGGTGCGCTGGCCAGTGACCCGCTGGCCACACCGGTCTTGATCGGCCTGGGGGTTCGCGAACTGTCGGTAAGCCCGCTGCAAATCGGTGAAATCAAGGCCCGGGTTCGTCAGCTGGATGCCGGGATGTGCCAAACGTTAAGCCAGACCCTGCTGAACATGAGCAATGCCGCATCGGTACGCGAAGCCTGTCGTCAGTACTGGCCGCTGTGCGACTAACAACAAAAACAACGACGGAGAATCCCTCATGTATCAATATTTCATCGAAGGTCTGCAACGGCTTGGCCGGGCGTTGATGTTGCCGATTGCGATCCTGCCCATTGCCGGGCTGTTACTGCGCCTGGGCGACACCGACTTGCTCAACATCGCAATCATCCACGATGCGGGCGGCACCATCTTTGCCAATCTGGCGTTGATTTTTGCCATCGGCATTGCCGTGGGCTTCGCCCGCGACAACAACGGTACTGCCGGGTTGGCGGGAGCTATCGGCTACCTTGTGCTGGTATCGACCCTCAAGGCGCTGGACCCCAATATCAACATGGGCATGCTGGCAGGGATCGTCAGCGGCCTGATGGCAGGCGCGCTGTATAACCGTTTCAAGGACATCAAGCTGCCGGAATACCTGGCGTTTTTTGGCGGCCGGCGTTTTGTACCGATTGTCACCGGGTTTGCGGCCGTGGCCCTGGGAGCGTTGTTTGGCCTGATCTGGCCGCCTATTCAGGAAGGCATCAACAGCCTGGGTGTCTTGCTGCTCGAAAGCGGCAGCCTCGGCGCGTTTATTTTCGGTGTGCTTAATCGACTGCTGATCGTGACCGGGCTGCACCATATCCTCAACAATATGGCCTGGTTCGTGTTCGGCAGCTTTACCAACGAAGCCGGACAAGTCGTGACCGGGGATCTGAGCCGCTACTTTGCAGGCGACCCCAATGGCGGGCAATTCATGACCGGCATGTTCCCGATGATGATGTTCGGCCTGCCGGCTGCTTGCCTGGCGATGTATCGCAACACGCTGCCAGAACGACGCAAGTTGATGGGCGGGATTTTCCTGTCGTTGGCACTGACGGCATTTTTAACCGGCGTCACCGAACCCATTGAATTCGCCTTCATGTTTCTCGCGCCTTTGCTCTACTTGCTACATGCACTGCTGACAGGCCTGTCGATGGCTATCACCAACCTGCTGAATATCCATTTGGGCTTTACCTTTTCCGGTGGGGCCATCGACATGCTGCTGGGCTGGGGCAAGTCGACCAATGGCTGGATGATCTTTCCAATCGGGCTGGCGTACTTCGGCATTTATTATCTGGTGTTCGATTACTGCATCCGCCGCTTCAAACTCAAGACCCCGGGCCGTGAAGACAACCCCGTGGCAGAAACCGCCGGCCTCTGCGAAAACCAGCGCGCCAAAGCCTATATTCAGGCGTTGGGCGGCCCGGACAATCTGATCACGGTTGGCGCCTGTACCACGCGCTTGCGCCTGGAACTGGCCGACCGCAGCAAGGCCGTCGACAGCGAACTCAAAGCCCTGGGCGCCATGGGCGTGATGCGCCCCGGCCGAGCAGGCAGCCTGCAAGTCGTGGTTGGGCCAATGGCAGACAGCATTGCCGATGACATTCGCCTGCAGCTAACGCAAGTCAGTCATTCGCCAGCTGCCAGTACCGTGCAAGCCACAACGGTTGAGCCGGTGCAAAAAATCGAACCCGAACACGCACAAAGATGGCTGACCGCACTGGGCGGCAGCAGCAATGTATTACGCGTTGAATGCGTAGCCATCACCCGCTTGCGGGTCAAGCTTGGGGAAGAGTGTTTGCTGTCAGAGATGCAGCTCAAGGCTTTGGGCAGCCAAGGCATCAGCCAGCACGCCGATGGCGTTTGGCATGTGTTGGTAGGGGAACAGGCAGGCAGGTTGAGCGAGGTGTTGGGGCAGTTGATCAAGCCCCTGTAGCCGCTGCCGCAGGCTGCGATAAGGGTCGAAGGACCTTCAAAAAACCAAGGCTGCTTCGCACCCTATCGCAGCCTGCAGCAGCCGCTACATATCAGGGTTTACAAATCCGCCAAACGCCACACTTCATAAGCAGGCGTTTCATACGGGTGGCTGTGCTTGAGCGCAGCCACCACGGCGTGAATCAGGTCATCGGCGACGACCAGCTCAACCTTCCATTCCCCTACATACTCGACCTGACCGGTTTGCCCGAGAAACGGCTGACTGCCGTCCAACGCGCGAAACTGGCCCTGGCCCAATGTCTGCCAGGCGCAGTGATCATAGGTCCCGATTCGACCGCCACCGGCAGTGAATACGGCATCCTTGACCACTTCGACATGGCTCGGGGGAACGAAAAAGCTGAGCTTGTACATCGTCTTAATCCACCCTGTTCTTAATTTACCCAAGCACGAGCGTTACGGAACATGCGCAACCAAGGCGCATCTTCGTTCCACTCTTCTGGACGCCACGAGTTCTGCACGGCGCGGAATACACGCTCAGGGTGCGGCATCATGATCGTCACACGGCCGTCACGACTAGTCAGACCGGTAATCCCGCGCGGCGAGCCGTTCGGGTTGGCCGGGTAGTTTTCAGTCACCTTGCCGTGGTTGTCGACGAAACGCAGCGCCACAGAACCGGACAGGTCCGCTTGCAGCATGGCTTCTTCACTGGCGAACTCGGCATGGCCTTCACCGTGCGCGATAGCGATTGGCATGCGCGAACCGGCCATGCCCTGCAGGAAGATCGAGTTCGACTCCTGTACTTGAACCATCGCCACACGGGCTTCGAACTGCTCGGAGCGGTTACGCACAAAGTGCGGCCACAGCTCGCTGCCCGGGATCAACTCGCTCAGGTTGGACATCATCTGGCAACCGTTACACACACCCAGGGAGAAGCTGTCGGTACGCTCGAAGAAGCTCTGGAACGCATCACGAGCACGGGCATTGAACAGAGCCGACTTGGCCCAGCCCTCACCGGCACCCAGTACGTCGCCGTAGGAGAAACCACCGCAGGCAACCAGGCCCTTGAACTCGTTCAGGTCGACACGGCCAGCCAGAATGTCGCTCATGTGCACGTCGATCGCGTTGAAACCGGCACGGTCGAATGCCGCCGCCATTTCAACCTGACCGTTGACGCCCTGCTCACGCAGTACGGCCACTTGAGGACGAATGCCTGTCTTGATGTACGGCGCGCTGATGTTCTCGTTGACATCAAAGCTCAGCTTGGCGCTCAAGCCTGGGTTGTCTTCTTCCAGCAGTACGGCGAATTCTTGCTCGGCGCAATCAGCGTTGTCACGCATACGCTGGATCTGGAAGCTGGTTTCAGCCCACTGACGTTGCAGCAGACGACGCTGACCTTCAAACACGGTCTCGCCGTTGAATTCGATGCTCACATCGTCACAGTTGCGCGGCTGGCCAATGACCGACACGCAGTCGCCCAGACCGGCAGCGCTGAACTGCGCAAGGATATCCGCCATCGAATCCTGACGAACCTGGATCACCGCACCCAACTCTTCGTTGAACAGGATCGCAGGAATGTCAGCGGCAGTTTCAGCCAGACCGTCGAGCACAAGGTTGACACCGCAATGACCGGCAAACGCCATTTCCATTACGCTGGTCAGCAAACCACCGTCGGAACGGTCGTGGTAAGCCAGCAGGTGGCCATCGGCATTCAAACCCTGGATTACGGCGAAGAAGGCCTTGAGGTCTTCTGCGTCATCAACGTCTGGAGCATGCTTGCCCAACTTGCCGTAGGTTTGCGCCAGGATCGAGGCACCCATACGGTTTTGGCCGCGACCCAGATCGATCAGAACCAGATCAGTCAGGCCTTTGTCCATGCGCAGTACCGGGGTCAGGGTCTGGCGAATATCGAGCACCGGTGCAAAACCGGTAACCACCAGCGACAGCGGCGAGGTCACGGTTTTGTCCGTGCCCTCTTCGCTCCAGCGGGTTTGCATAGACATTGAGTCCTTGCCCACCGGAATGGTGATGCCCAGCTCAGGGCACAATTCCATACCGACTGCTTTTACGGTGTCGTACAGACGGGCATCTTCGCCCGGGTGACCGGCAGCCGACATCCAGTTGGCCGACAGCTTGATATCGCTGATCTTGCCAATGCGCGAAGCCGCAATGTTGGTCAGGGTTTCGCCGATAGCCATGCGGCCCGATGCCGGAGCATCCAGCAGTGCCAGCGGAGTACGCTCGCCCATCGCCATCGCTTCACCGGTGTACACGTCGAAGCTGGTGGCGGTGACGGCAACGTCAGCCACTGGCACTTGCCACGGACCAACCATCTGATCACGAGCAACCAGACCGGTAATGGTGCGGTCGCCGATGGTGATCAGGAAGCTTTTGCTTGCCACGGCCGGGTGATGCAGAACGCGTTCAACGCACTCGCCGATGCTCAGCGCAGCTGGATCGAAGTCATCGCCCAGCTCTTGCTCACGCACTGCCGAACGGTGCATGCGCGGAGCCTTGCCCAGCAACACTTCCAGTGGCATATCCACCGGGCTGTTACCGAAGTGGCTGTCGGTGACCGTCAGTTGCGGCTCGGCAGTGGCTTCACCGACTACGGCAAACGGGCAACGCTCACGTTCGCAGATCGCCTGGAAGCGGTCGAAGTCTTCGACGCCCACGGCCAGAACGTAACGTTCCTGGGATTCGTTGCTCCAGATTTCGTGCGGGGCCATGCCCGGCTCGTCATTTGGAATGTTGCGCAGTTCGAAACGGCCACCGCGGTCGCCATCATTCACCAGCTCAGGGAAGGCGTTGGACAAACCACCAGCACCCACGTCGTGGATAAAGCTGATCGGGTTCTTGTCACCCAACTGCCAGCAGCGGTCGATCACTTCCTGGCAACGGCGTTCCATTTCCGGGTTTTCGCGCTGTACCGAAGCGAAATCCAGGTCAGCCGAGCTTGCGCCGGTAGCCATCGAGGAAGCAGCACCGCCGCCCAGGCCGATCAACATCGCCGGGCCACCGAGCACGATCAGCTTGGAGCCAACCGTGATTTCGGCTTTCTGTACGTGTTCGGCGCGGATGTTGCCCATGCCGCCAGCCAACATGATTGGCTTGTGGTAACCACGGACTTCTTCGCCACGCGGGGTGGTGATGGACTGCTCGAACGTACGGAAGTAGCCGGTCAGAGCCGGACGACCGAATTCGTTGTTGAATGCAGCGCCGCCCAGCGGGCCTTCGATCATGATGTCCAGCGCGGTAACGATGCGCTCAGGCTTGCCGTACGGCACTTCCCACGGCTGTTCAAAGCCCGGGATCTGCAGGTTGGATACGGTAAAACCGGTCAGGCCGGCCTTTGGCTTGGCGCCACGACCGGTTGCGCCTTCGTCACGGATCTCGCCACCGGAACCGGTCGCTGCACCCGGGAACGGGGCGATCGCGGTTGGGTGGTTGTGGGTCTCAACCTTCATCAGGATGTGAACAGGCTCCTGCACCGCACCGTACTGGCGGGTATCAGGATCCGGGAAGAAACGCCCGGCAACACTGCCGACGATGACCGAAGCGTTGTCCTTATAAGCAGACAGAACGCCTTCGCTGTGCATCACGTAGGTGTTCTTGATCATGCCAAACAGGCTTTTTTCCTGGCTTTGACCGTCAATATCCCAACTGGCGTTGAAGATCTTGTGGCGGCAATGCTCGGAGTTGGCCTGGGCAAACATCATCAGTTCGATGTCATGCGGGTTACGGCCCAAACCGTTGAAGGCATTGACCAGATAGTCGATTTCGTCTTCGGCCAGCGCCAGGCCCAACTCGATGTTGGCTTTTTCCAGCGCGGCGCGACCGCCACCCAGCACGTCAATCGCAGTCAGCGGCTTGGGTTCGGCGTGACTGAACAGACCGGCAGCCTGTTCCAGGTTACCCAGCACGATTTGCGTCATGCGGTCATGCAATGCAGCGGCTATCAGTTCAGCATCAGCGTCGCTGAATTGACCGGCAACGTAAAACGCAATGCCGCGTTCCAGGCGCTGGATTTTAGCCAGGCCACAGTTACGGGCAATGTCGCTAGCCTTGCTGGACCAAGGGGAGATGGTGCCAAACCGCGGCAACACCAGGAACAATCGGCCACTCGGCTCTTGGACCGGCACGCTTGGGCCGTACTTCAGGAGACGAGCCAGTACCTGCTGTTCATCGCTGGTCAGCTCACCGGTGGTATCGGCAAAGTGGGCGAATTCAGCATACAAACCAGTGACAGCCGGAACCTTGAGGCTCAGTTGTGCAAGGAGTTTGCTGTGGCGAAAGGCAGAAAGGGCAGGAGCGCCGCGCAGGATCAACATCTTCGGGACAGCCTCGGGAGGGGTATGCTTTGAGGCCCGGCATTCTAGCCTAAACCGTTCGCCACGGCACCCGAAACGGCACACCTGAAGCACACCAAACGTCACTAATCGACCAAAGCCTTATTCTTTATGGCTATCAGCCGTTTGGCGAATGCTCACTTATGATCTTTAAACATTGACGCAACCCCCATTCCACAAGGGTTTCAGCTATTTTGACGGCTGTTATCAGAACCTTCGAAAATTGTCGAGATATGGCACCTGCGCTGCTTTGCGTATACTGCGCGGATGTTTTCTCTAACTGATATCCGCCAGCGTGGAGCCAGATGGCTCCTCGCAACCGGACTCTTCCTGATGCTCGGTGCCTGCGTTGAAAAACCCAGCACCCTTGAGCGCGTAAAGGAGGATGGGGTACTGCGGGTGATTACCCGTAACAGCCCCGCGACCTACTTCGAGGATCGCAATGGCGAAACCGGCTTTGAATACGAGCTGGTGAAACGCTTTGCCGACGATTTGGGGGTAGAGCTGAAAATCGAAACAGCTGACAACCTGGACGACATGTTCAATCAACTGGGCCAGCCTAACGGCCCGGCTTTAGCTGCTGCCGGTCTGGTCAGCAGCGAGAAGCGCCTGCAACAAGCCAAGTTTTCTCACCCGTACCTCGAAGTCACACCGCAGATCATCTATCGCAACGGACAATCGCGCCCCACGTCCGCTGCCGATCTGGTCGGCAAGCGCATCACCGTCATGAAAGGCAGCTCCCACGCCGAACAGCTCGCCGAACTCAAAAAGCAATATCCCGGCATTGAATACGACGAGTCCGATGCCGTCGAAGTCGTCGACTTGCTACGCATGGTGGATGAGGGTCAGATTGATCTGACACTGGTCGACTCCAACGAAGTGGCCATGAACCAGGTGTACTTCCCCAATGTGCGCGTGGCGTTCGATCTGGGGGATGCCCGCAGCCAGCGCTGGGCGGTCGCGGCAGGTGAAGACAACAGCCTGCTCAACGAGATCAATGCGTACCTGGACAAGGTCGAAAAAAACGGCACCCTGCAACGCCTCAAAGACCGTTACTACGGGCACGTGGATGTACTTGGCTATGTCGGCGCCTACACTTTCGCCCAGCACTTGCAGCAGCGTCTGCCCAAGTACGAAAAGTTCTTCAAGGACGCCGCCAAAAAAGAACAGATCGACTGGCGGCTGCTGGCCGCCATGGGTTATCAGGAATCCTTGTGGCAACCCGCCGTTACGTCCAAAACAGGCGTTCGCGGCCTGATGATGCTGACCCAAAACACTGCGCAGGCAATGGGTGTATCCAATCGCCTGGACGCCAAACAAAGCATCATGGGCGGTGCCAAATACCTCGCGCTGATCAAGAGCGAGCTCGACAGTGATATTGAAGAGCCTGACCGGACCTGGTTTGCGCTGGCGGCCTATAACGTTGGCGGTGGCCATCTGGACGACGCACGCAAGCTGGCCAAGAAAGAAGGCCTGAACCCGAACAAGTGGCTGGACGTGAAGAAAATGCTGCCTCGCCTTGCGCAGAAGCAGTGGTACAGCAAAACCCGCTACGGCTATGCCCGAGGCGGCGAGCCAGTGCACTTTGTGGCCAACATCCGTCGTTACTACGACATCCTGACATGGGCTACACAACCGCAACTTGAAGGCGATCAGGCCGCTGACAGCAAGCTGCACATCCCCGGTGTCGACAAGACCAAGCCGAAGGAAGAGCCGCAGCTCTGACAAAAAGCGTCATTTCGTAGCAGCTACCGAAGGAACGAGGCTGCGTTCGGCGGCGCAGCCGTCGTGAAACCTGAATAACTCGATATATCTGACACATTTAGGCGTCTAATTTGCGACGACTACGTCGCCGAACGCAGCCTCGTTCCTTCGGCAGCTGCTACAAGGGGATTAAGCCTTCGCCGCCGCCAGGATCAGCGCTTTCATCTCGGCCACAGCTGATTTGAAGCCCACGAACAATGCGTGCGCCACCAGCGCATGGCCAATGTTCAACTCGTTGATGCCCTTGATCGCAGCCACTGCCTCTACGTTGTGGTAGTGCAAGCCATGACCGGCATTCACGATCAACCCCTGAGCCAGGCCAAACGCCACACCATCAGCCACACGCTGCAGCTCCTCAGCCACTTCGGTCGGGGTTTGTGCATCGGCATAACGACCGGTGTGCAGTTCGATAGCGGGCGCGCCCACGCGCTTGGACGCTTCTATCTGACGCTCGTCCGCATCGATAAACAGCGAGACTTCACAGCCGATTTTAGCCAGACGATCAACCGCCGCCTTGATCCGCGCTTCTTGCCCGGCAACATCCAGACCACCTTCGGTGGTCAGCTCCTGGCGCGTTTCAGGCACCAGGCAGATATGCGCCGGGCGAATGCGCTCGGCAAATACCATCATCTCTTCGGTTACGCCCATTTCGAAATTCATGCGCGTTTGCAGCACATCCTTGAGCAGCAACACATCACGCTCCTGAATGTGCCGGCGGTCTTCGCGCAGATGCACGGTGATGCCATCGGCGCCCGCCTCTTCCGCGTCCAACGCAGCCTTGACCGGATCAGGGTAACGCGTGCCGCGAGCCTGACGCAGCGTAGCTACGTGGTCGATATTCACGCCGAGAAGAATGCGGTTGCTTTGGGTCACAGGGGCTCTCCTGAAGAGTTGAAGATTCGGCGCACAGCATACCGGTCTATTCAGGGCTTGCGAAACAACTCACGACTGGCCAGAGGCTTGCCAGCCAAATGAACGGCCAGTGCCTGACGCATCAGGCGCTTGGCGGCCGATAATGCGCCAGGCGCAGCCCAGTCCGCCTCGGCCATCGCATGCAGCTGCGCGCCATGAAACAGCCCCGGCTGTTGCAGCCAAACCCGCTCCAGCCCTGCATCAACCTGCAGGCGGTACATGCCATCGGCCTCTACCGGTTCGCCGTGAATATCGACGCTCAGCGAAAAGCCGTAACCCAGATCGTCCAGCAAACGCCATTCGAACGCCCGCAGCAAAGGCTCCAGCGGTCGGCCTTCGGCCAACGCCAGCAAGGTCGCTGCGTAGTGATCAAATACAGCAGGATGAGGGTCTTCAGCCGGCAACAGCCGAATCAGCAATTCGTTGAGATAGAGGCCGCTGAACAGCGCTTCGCCATTGAGCCAGGTTGAAATCCCGGCGCTTTCCATGCGCCCGACGTTTTTCAGCTCGCCACGCCCACGAAACTCGATTTCCAGCGGAACAAAGGGCCGCGCCAACGTACCGGCCTTACCCCGCGCACTGCGTAACACCGCCCGCAGACGTCCTTGAGGCGTGATGAAATCAACCAGCGCGCTGGTTTCACGATAGGGTCGACTGTGCAGGACGTAGGCGAGCTGGGGGACGATGGGCTTGCTGGACATGGAGTTTTGTATACGCCTGAAATCACCGTGGGAGCGAGCCCGCTCGCGAAGGTCTGAAGAGCGCTGCGATTATCCAATAAACGCGCACTATCGTTAACGACCTTCGCGAGCAGGCTCGCTCCCACGGGTAGTGCTGTGTTTACAAGTCGCCGTAGCCCAGGGAACGCAGGGCGCGTTCGTCGTCGGACCAGCCGCCTTTCACTTTAACCCACAGGTTCAGCATGACCTTGGAGTCGAACAGCAGCTCCATATCCTTGCGCGCCTCGGTGCCGATACGCTTGATGCGCTCGCCCTTGTCGCCAATGATGATTTTTTTCTGACCGTCACGCTCAACCAGAATCAAGGCATGGATATGCAGGGTTTTGCCCTGCTGCTTGAATTCTTCGATCTCTACGGTGATCTGGTAAGGCAGCTCTGCACCCATCTGGCGCATGATTTTTTCGCGTACCAGTTCGGCGGCCAGGAAGCGGCTGCTGCGGTCGGTAATCTGGTCTTCCGGGAAGAAGTGCTCGTTCTCCGGAAGGTGATCGGCGATCACACGCTCCAGCGCTTCGAGGTTATGCCCGTGTTGAGCCGAAATCGGAATGATCTGGGCGTTCGGCAGTTGCTCCTGAAGCCAGCTCAGGTGCGGCATCAGCTCGGCCTTGTCTTCGATACGGTCGGTCTTGTTCAGCGCCACGATCAATGGACCGGTCACGTACTGAACGCGCTCCAGCACCATTTGGTCTTCGTCGGTCCACTTGGTGCGGTCCACGACGAAGATCACCACGTCAACGTCTTTCAACGCTGCCGAAGCGGTTTTGTTCATGTAGCGGTTCAGGGCCTTTTCGCCGCCTTTGTGCATGCCCGGGGTATCAACGTAGACCGCTTGCACGGTGCCTTCGGTCTTGATGCCCAGCATGTTGTGGCGAGTGGTCTGCGGCTTGCGCGAAGTGATCGCCAGCTTTTGACCCAAAATGTGGTTCAGCAGTGTGGATTTACCCACGTTTGGTCGACCAACAATGGCAACGTAGCCACAGCGAGTTGCAGTTGTATCAGTCATGGCCATTCTCCACGCCAAGGGCTATCAGTGCTGCGGCGGCCGCTACCTGTTCGGCAATACGACGGCTCACACCCTGACCCCGGCTTTTTTCATTCAATAGGGCAATTTCGCACTCAACGAAGAACGTGCGGCAATGCGGTTCGCCCTGGATATCTACCACTTCGTAACGCGGCAGATCGCAGGCACGCGACTGCAAGAACTCTTGCAGGCGGGTCTTTGGATCTTTATTGGTATCGACCAGAGTCAGGGTCTCGAACTCACTGGCAAGCCAGGCCAATACGCGGTCGCGGGCGGCATCCATGCCCGCATCCAGGTAAATGGCGCCAATCAGCGCTTCAAGGGCGTCGGCCAGAATCGATTCACGGCGAAAACCGCCGCTCTTCAGTTCGCCAGAGCCCAGGCGCAAGTACTCGCCTAACTCAAAACCACGAGCCAGTACGGCCAGGGTTTCGCCTTTTACCAAGCGCGCGCGCAGACGCGACAACTGGCCTTCACGGGCCAACGGGAAGCGGTCAAACAACGCTTCGCCAGCAACAAAATTGAGAATGGCATCACCCAGGAACTCAAGACGCTCGTTATTGCGCCCCGCGAAACTGCGGTGTGTCAGGGCCAGAACCATCAGTTCCTGGTCTTTGAAGGTATAACCGAGCTGACGCTCTAAACGTTCTAAAGAAAAACTCACGATTTACCCACGCTGAGTTCGTGGCCGAATGTCACCACCGGACCGATATAAGGGATCAGTGATGCTCGTTTATCGCATAGCAAATGGACAGGGAACAGGCTGTTCGCCGCCGTCACACTTAACGCTTTGTTCAAATCCACATCCTGAATACTCAGGCACACGACTTATTCGTACACCTGAAAAGCATTCGGCGCTGTTATTAACAGCGCCGTCTTGACTACTTGATCAGACCAACCCGCGAGAAGTTCGGCAGGTTGCTCGCCTTGGGCTCTGGCCAGCTCATCCAAACAGCAAAGGCCTTGCCGACGATATTCTTGTCGGGAACCATGCCCAGCTCGTCTTTGGGAATGTTCGGATCATCCCAGTAACGGCTGTCGTTCGAATTGTCACGGTTGTCACCCATCATGAAGTAATGCCCGGCCGGAACCGTCCATTCCTTATCAGGTGGCGCACGGTAGCGGCTCATTTCCTTGCGGATCATGTGCTCGACCTCGCCCAGCTTCTCTTTGTACAACTCGGCACTGCCCAGGGTTCCTGGTTCGGTGCCCACCAGTTGCTCGGCAACCAGTTGATCGTTGACATACAGATGCTTGTCGCTGGTGTAGCGAATCTTGTCGCCCGGCAGGCCAACTACACGCTTGATGTAGTTAACCGTCGGATCGCTTGGGTAGCGAAACACCATCACATCGCCCCGCTTCGGATCACCCACTTCGATGACTTTCGTATCGAGTACCGGCAAGCGGATCCCGTACGAAAACTTGTTCACCAAAATGAAGTCGCCCACATCCAGGGTCGGCTTCATCGAGCCGGACGGGATCTGGAACGGCTCAACCAGAAACGAACGCAGCACCAGCACGATGAACAAAACCGGGAAGAACGACTTGCCGTATTCAACCAGCAGCGGTTCCTTGTTGAGCTTTTCGACTACCTGCCTATCAACCGGCGTAACGCTGGCTTGATAGTTGGCAATGGCCTTGCGCCGGCGAGGAGCCAGGAAGACCAAATCGAGCAGCGCCAGCAAACCGCACACGGCAACAGCAATGACCAGCAACAGCGGGAAATTTAGTGACATAGGACCTAGCTATCCAACCTGAGCACTGCAAGGAAGGCTTCTTGTGGAATTTCCACGTTACCCACTTGCTTCATGCGTTTTTTACCGGCTTTCTGCTTTTCCAACAGCTTGCGCTTACGGCTAACGTCACCACCGTAGCATTTGGCCAGTACGTTTTTTCGGAGCGCTTTAACAGACGAGCGCGCAATGATTTGGCCACCAATGGCAGCCTGAATTGCCACATCGAACATCTGACGCGGAATCAGCTCTTTCATCTTCTCGGTCAACGCACGCCCTTTGTAGTGAGCGTTGTCGCGGTGAACGATCAATGCCAGCGCATCAACTTTCTCGCCGTTGATCAATACATCCAGCTTGACCAGATTAGCCGACTGATAACGGTTGAAATGGTAATCAAGCGAAGCATAGCCGCGACTGGTGGACTTGAGACGGTCAAAGAAGTCCAGAACCACTTCGTTCATCGGCAAGTCGTAGGTCACTTGAACCTGAGAACCCAGGAACAGCATGTCGTGCTGAACGCCGCGTTTTTCAATACACAGGGTAATGACGTTACCCAGGTGCTCTTGAGGCACAAGGATATTGGCGCGCACGATCGGCTCGCGAATGTCTTCAATAGAAGATACATCCGGCAGCTTGGACGGGTTATCGACGTAAATCGTTTCGCCAGTCTTGAGCAGCAGTTCGAAAATTACGGTTGGCGCCGTGGTGATCAGGTCCAGGTCGTACTCGCGCTCAAGGCGCTCCTGAATGATCTCCATGTGCAGCATGCCGAGGAAGCCGCAACGGAAGCCGAAGCCCAGCGCGTCGGAGCTTTCCGGGGTGTACTGCAGCGACGAGTCGTTCAACGTGAGCTTTTGCAGGGCTTCACGGAAGTCTTCGAAATCGTCAGAGCTTACCGGGAACAAACCGGCGTAGACCTGCGGCTGAATACGTTTGAAACCTGGCAGTACGTCAACATCAGGGGTTGAGCTCAGGGTCAGGGTATCGCCCACTGGCGCACCGTGAATGTCCTTGATGCCCGCAATGATGAAGCCTACTTCACCGGCTTTCAGATCAGCGGTAGCCGTGTGCTTGGGGTTGAACACACCCACGCTGTCTACCAGGTGCATCTTGCCGGTGGACTTGACCAGAATCTTGTCACCCTTTTTCACGCGGCCGTGGCGCACGCGAACCAGGGACACAACGCCCAGGTAGTTGTCGAACCAGGAATCGATGATCAACGCTTGCAGCGGATCTTCGTAGTTACCGGTTGGCGCAGGGATGGTATGCACCAGGCGCTCAAGCACCTCGTCCACACCCAGGCCGGTCTTGGCGCTGCAGGTCACGGCATCAGTGGCATCGATGCCAATGATCTTTTCGATCTCTTCTTTCACGCGATCAGGATCAGCCTGCGGCAGGTCGATCTTGTTCAATACCGGCATGACCTCAAGGCCCTGCTCGATAGCGGTGTAGCAGTTGGCGACGGACTGGGCTTCTACGCCCTGCCCCGCATCAACCACCAGCAAAGCACCTTCACAGGCCGCCAGGGAACGGCTGACTTCATAGGTGAAGTCGACGTGACCCGGGGTATCAATGAAGTTCAGTTGATAGGTAATGCCATCTTTGGCCGTGTAGTACAGAGTAACGCTGTGGGCCTTGATGGTGATCCCGCGCTCACGCTCCAGATCCATGGAATCCAGTACCTGGGCTTCCATTTCGCGCTCGGCGAGGCCGCCGCACATCTGGATAAAACGATCGGCCAGCGTCGACTTGCCATGGTCAATGTGGGCGATGATGGAGAAATTGCGGATATGACTCAAATCACTCACGGGTCAACACTCAAAAAAGTCGCAGGCAGACTGCCCGCCGAAAAATAGCCGGGAATTGTACCTGATCCTCTCGCCAAGCGTCACGTTCACAGGCCAATGGACACCTACAAAAAAGCCCCTGTCGCGAGATAGGGGCTTCTGGCGAACTCAATGAAGGCTTGTCAGCCTGCTCGACGCAGCAGCCAGATGCCTGCCAATGCACAGATTGCAGTCGGTGCCAGCACCGCGAACAACGGCGAGAAACCGAACACCAGGCTCATCGGCCCCAGCAGGTCCTGGGCAATCTTGAAGGTGAAACCCACCAGCACCCCGGTAAATACCCGCTGGCCAAGAGTAACAGAGCGCAATGGGCCGAAGATGAAAGATATGGCCATCAACACCAGAGCAGCAGTCACCAGCGGCTGTAATACCTTGACCCAAAATGCCAGCCAATAACGGCCATTATTCAGCCCCTGTTCCTTGAGGTAGTGGATGTAGCTCCACAAGCCAGCGATCGACAGCGATTCAGGTGCCATGACCACGGTACTAAGCAGTTGCGGGCTCAACGAAACGTCCCAGCTTTCTTCCGGAACCTTGATCACTTCAGTGCTGCGATCGTGAAAAACCGTGGTACTGACGTCGTTCAACTGCCAGTGCCCCTGATCGAATTGCGCACGCTTGGCGAAGCTCGCCGATAACATGTTGCGCTCTTTATCGAAGCGATACCGGGTCACACCATAGAGCAGCCCGTTGGGCTGAACAGCGTTGATATGGATGAACTCATCACCCTGGCGGTGCCACAGGCCATGCTTGGAACTTTGCGCATCACCACCACCTTGCGCCAGTGCGCGGTTGGCCTGGGCAAGGTTTTCAGAGGCGGGTACTACGTACTCGCCAATCAGCACACCTGCCAGCATCAAGACCAGCATCGGCTTCATCACGGCCCAGACAATGCGCCCCAGGGACACACCCGCCGCGCGCATGATGGTCAGCTCACTGTTGCTTGCAAGACCACCCAAACCGATCAGGCAGCCGATCAACGCTGCCATCGGCAACATTTCGTACAAGCGACGCGGAGCAGTCAGCATTACAAAGCTGAAAACGTCCATGATGGTGTAGCTGCTGCTGATACTGCGCATCTCGTCGATCAACGCAAACAGCAGCGCCAGACCCAGAATAATCCCCAGTACCGCCAAAATTGCCATCAACACACTGCTACCAATGTAGCGGTCGAGCTTAACCACGGGTCATCTCCTTGGCACTACGGCGACTCGCCAACTTCAAGCGCAGCGGCTCCCAGTACATCAGCCCCAGGCCAATGATCAGGAACAGGGCATGTACCCACCACAAGCCCAACACCAAAGGAATCTTGCCGCCCTCAAGCAGGCCTCGGCCCCAGGTCAGCATGCTTAGATAGGCCATATAAAGAAGAATGGCCGGCAACAGTTTGAGGAAGCGCCCCTGACGCGGATTTACCCGCGACAGCGGCACTGCGATCAAGGTCACGATAAACACCAAAAACGGGAAGGCAATACGCCATTGCAACTCGGCGACCGAGCGCGGCTCCGGGTTGCCGATCAGGTTTCGTGTCGGGATCGCATCGCGGTCCGTCACGTCATTACTGACATCCGGCTTCGGTAGCAATACACCGTAGGTGTCGTATTTGATGGCGCGATAATCAGCCTGCCCAGGGTTGCCGTCATAGCGGTAGCCGTTGTCCAAAATCAACCAACGGCTGCCGTCGGGGCGAACCTCCTGACGACCTTTTTCAGCCAGCAACACTGAAATATTGCGGTCCTTGGCGTCCTGCCCGAGATTCTTTTGAGTAATGAATACGCCGGACAAATGGGTCCGGTCATTGGTCAGCTCTTCGGTGTAAGTAACCCGCGAACCATCGCTCAACGACTGAAAGCGCCCGGCTTCCAGGGTGTCGAACTCGGTCAGGGCATCCTGTTTGTTGAGCAACAACTGAAATTCATTGGCACCCTGCGGGGCCAGACTCAGGCTGAGCCAGGCCACGATCAGTGCAACCAGTGCGGCAGGTGCCATGGTCATGCCCAGCAGACGTTGCTGGCTCATGCCGGTAGCCGACAGCACGGTCATCTCGCTCTCGAGGTACAAGCGCCCATAAGACAGCAAAATGCCCAGGAACAGCCCCAGCGGCAGAATCAACTGCATGAAGCCTGGCAGGCGAAAGCCCATGATCAGGAACAATGAGCCTGGATCCAGTGCGCCCGAGGCGGCCTGAGCCAGATATTTGATGAAACGACCGCTCATGATGATGACCAGCAGCACAGCGCTGACAGCGCTCAATGTAAGCAGGACTTCGCGGGATAGATAACGGAAGACGATCAAACCAGACACTCCAGGGTCGTCAGGCTAAGGCGGCCAAACAAGCAGCATAACGAGTCGGTTCAGGCTCATGGGGATGAGCTGAGCCGTTTAAAAAGATGGTGCATTATCCTGTGAATGGCCGCCCCTGTCACTGCGCAGTCTTGAAAGTGGCAAGTTGGCCCTATACCGGGGTTGTCAGGCTCGTCCGACGGGGTTCAAACTGCCCGCCTTGTCGCCAGCCTGGATCGCAGGTGAAGCGCCTCCTCTATCAAGCAAGCAAACAGCATTGTTTGTGCGCATGTTGACTATTTGACTCAGGGACCCCGACATGGAACTGGTTGTAAAAAGCGTTAGTCCAGAAACGTTGAAAACGGCCACTCTGGTGGTCGCCATTGGTGAAGGCCGCAAGCTGGGCCCTACCGCCAACGTTATCGACGAACTCACCGGCGGCGCTATCAGCGCAGTCCTCAAGCGCGGTGATCTGGCCGGCAAAGCCGGTCAAAGCCTGCTGCTGCACAGCCTGCCCAACCTCAAGGCCGAACGCGTACTGCTGCTGGGCACCGGCAAGGATGAAGAACTGGGCGACCGCCCGTTCCGTAAAATCATCAGTGCCGCGCTTGGTGTCCTCAAAGGCCTGGGCGGCAGCGACGCGGTGTTCGCACTCGACGAACTGGTGGTCAAGGGTCGCGACAGCTACAGCAAAACCCGCCTGCTGGCCGAAACCCTGATCGACGGTGAGTACACTTTCGACCGATTCAAAAGCCAGAAGGCCGAACCTCGCTCCCTGAAAAAAATCACCCTGCTGACCATCAAGGCCGCACAGGCCGAAGTCCAGCGTGCCGTAACCCACGCCCAGGCGATTGCAGCGGGCATGTCGTTCACCCGCGACCTCGGCAACCTGCCGCCAAACATCTGCCATCCGACCTTCCTGGCAGAACAGGCCAAGGAGTTGGGTAAAGAATACAAAGGTCTGAAAGTCGAAATTCTCGACGAGAAGAAGATCAAGGATCTGGGCATGGGCGCGTTCTACGCCGTGGGCCAGGGCAGCGACCAGCCGCCACGCCTGATCGTGATGAACTACGCCGGCGGCAAGAAATCCGAAAAACCGTTCGTACTGGTCGGCAAAGGCATCACCTTCGACACCGGCGGCATCAGCCTCAAGCCGGGCGCGGGCATGGACGAAATGAAGTACGACATGGGCGGTGCCGCCAGCGTGTTCGGCACCCTGCGCGCCGTGCTTGAGCTGAAACTGCCGATCAACCTGGTATGCATTCTGGCTTGCGCCGAAAACATGCCAAGCGGCGGCGCTGCGCGTCCGGGCGATATCGTGACCACCATGAGCGGCCAGACCGTCGAGATCCTCAACACCGACGCCGAAGGTCGCCTGGTGCTGTGCGATGCCCTGACCTACGCAGAACGCTTCAAGCCACAGGCCGTAATCGACATCGCCACCCTGACCGGAGCCTGCATGGTTGCACTGGGCGCCCACACTTCGGGCCTGATGGGCAACAACGACGAGTTGATCAACCAACTGCTGGAAGCCGGTAAGCAAGCCGACGACCGTGCCTGGCAATTGCCGTTGTTCGACGAATACCAGGAGCAACTGGACAGCCCGTTCGCCGACATGGCCAACATCGGCGGCCCTAAAGGCGGCGCCATCACCGCTGGCTGCTTCCTGTCGCGCTTCGCCAAGGCCTATCATTGGGCCCACCTGGACATCGCGGGCACCGCATGGGTCAGCGGCGGCAAGGACAAGGGCGCCAGTGGCCGTCCAGTCCCCCTGCTGACCCAGTACCTGCTGGATCGCGCCAACGCTTGAAGCTGACAATCCAAGGCTGCGCCGCTTGACGGCGGCGTAGCCCGGATTCAGGAACCGCAATGACCCAAGAATTAACCAAAGAGCCGACCAAAATCGACTTTTATATCCTGCCCAGCGCCGAACCCTCGGCGCGGCTGGATTTTGCCTGCAAACTCACCGAGAAGGCCTGGCGCCTTGGCCACCGCGTGTATTTGCACTGCACTGACGCCGCACAACGCCAGGATCTGGATGAACGTTTGTGGCGTTTCAAGGGCGAAAGCTTCGTGCCCCACAGCAACACCGAAGATGAACCCGATGGTGTAGTTGTCATGGGTTGCACGGATGCCCCCCTGTCCCATCAGGACTTGCTGATCAACCTGGACCTTAAAGTCCCGGAATTCTTCAAACGCTTCGCCCGCGTGGCTGAAGTAGTGGTCGAAGACCCCGCCGTTCGACTGGCCGCACGGGAGAGTTTCCGCTTCTACCGTGAACAGGGCTATCCTCTGCAAGACCACAAGTTACAACGACTCTGAGCACACGATGGACACTTCAAATTCGCCGCAAAAAGCCGCACACCTGCTCGATGATCTTGAATCCATTCGCAAGCTGCTCGGCGATGAGGGCCTGCAACCGCCGCTGCTGACGGAGATGGTCGGCCAACAGGATCCACAGATCCCGTTGTTGTCTGAAGTGATCAGCGATGAAGAAGAGCCCGAGCCAGCCCAGATACCACTGGTCGGCATAGCTCCGGCCCCCGTGGCAGAAAAAGCCCCGGACGCGCTGTTGGTGCATCTGGACAAAGAACTGCGCACTGCTGCGCAAGCGATCATGCAAGACGTGATCAACGACTTCGCCCCGCATATCGAAACCGAGATCAAACGCCGCCTCGATGCGCATATGGAGCGCCTGCTCGCTCAACACCAGAGCTGATCCGGGTCTTGTAGCAGCTGACGAGCTGCGTTCGGCTGCGTTCGGCTGCGCAGCAGTCATAGGTCAGACACCTCGGCGCGTCAGATAAACTGAGAACTCGGACTTTACGACTGGTTCGCAGGCTAACGCAGCCTCGTTCCTTCGCCAGCTGCTACAAATTTTTCCTGCACCACACCACAACTCGCCCTGCGCCTCCCACCCCGCTATACTTGTCGGCTTTCCTGAATTAATGCCAATAGGGTCCCGCCGCGCATGGATAAGACCTACCAGCCGCACGCCATTGAAACTTCCTGGTACAAAACCTGGGAAGAAGAGAATTATTTTGCCCCGCAAGGCGCGGGCGACCCGTACACCATCATGATCCCGCCGCCTAACGTCACCGGCAGCTTGCACATGGGTCACGGTTTTAACAACGCGATCATGGACGCACTGATCCGTTTCCGCCGCATGCAGGGTCGCAACACCCTGTGGCAGCCGGGCACCGACCACGCGGGTATCGCCACCCAAATGCTGGTTGAGCGTCAGATCGAAGCACAAGGTCTGAACCGCCATGACTTGGGCCGCGAGAAGTTCCTGGACAAGATCTGGGAATGGAAAGACCAATCCGGCGGCAACATCAGCCGTCAGATCCGTCGCCTTGGCTCGTCCGTAGACTGGAGCCGCGAACGCTTCACCATGGATGACGGCCTGTCCGAAGCCGTGAAAGAAGCCTTTGTTCGCCTGCACGAAGACGGTCTGATCTACCGCGGCAAGCGTCTGGTCAACTGGGACACCAAGCTGCACACCGCAATTTCCGACCTTGAAGTGGAAAACCACGACGAGAAAGGTTTCCTGTGGAACCTGCGCTACCCGCTGGCTGACGGCGCCAAAACCGCCGAAGGTCTGGATTACCTGGTGGTTGCTACCACCCGTCCAGAAACCATGCTCGGCGACGCTGCCGTTGCGGTAAACCCGGAAGACGAACGCTACAAGGCCCTGATCGGCAAGTTTGTTGAGCTGCCACTGGTTGGTCGCCGCATCCCGATCATCGCTGACGATTACTGCGATCCTGAATTCGGCACCGGCTGCGTGAAAATCACCCCGGCCCACGATTTCAACGACTACGAAGTCGGCAAGCGCCATAACCTGCCACTGCTGAACATCTTCGACAAAAACGCCAAAGTGCTGCCTGCTGCTCAGGTGTTCAACCTCGACGGCAAGCTGAACGAAACTGTCGATGGCACCCTGCCGGCCAAATACGCCGGTCTGGATCGCTTCGAAGCGCGCAAGCAAATCGTGGCGGACTTTGACGAAGCCGGTCTGTTGGTCAGCGTCGACGATCACGCCCTGAAAGTACCGAAAGGCGACCGCTCGGGCACCATCATCGAGCCGTGGCTGACCGACCAGTGGTACGTGTCGACCAAGCCATTGGCAGAACCAGCGATTGCCGCCGTTGAAGACGGCCGCATCGCGTTCGTGCCAAAGCAATACGAAAACATGTACTTCTCGTGGATGCGTGACATCCAGGACTGGTGCATCAGCCGTCAGCTGTGGTGGGGCCACCGCATTCCGGCCTGGTACGACGAATCGGGCAAGGTCTACGTAGGCCGCGACGAAGCCGAAGTTCGTGCCAAGCACAACCTGGGTCCGGACGTTGCGCTGCAACAGGACAACGACGTGCTCGACACCTGGTTCAGTTCGGGTCTGTGGACGTTCTCCACCCTGGGCTGGCCAGAAAAAACCGACGCGCTGAAAACCTTCCACTCCACTGACGTGCTGGTGACCGGTTTCGACATCATTTTCTTCTGGGTTGCCCGGATGATCATGCTCACCATGCATTTGGTGAAGAACGAAGACGGCACCCCGCAAGTTCCGTTCAAGACCGTGTATGTACACGGCCTGGTGCGTGACGGTCAGGGCCAGAAGATGTCCAAGTCCAAGGGCAACGTCCTGGACCCGCTGGACATCATCGACGGTATTGAACTCGAAGACCTGGTGGCCAAACGCACCACCGGCCTGATGCAGCCAAAACTGCTGAAGAAAATCGAGAAGCAGACCCGCGACGAATTTGCCGACGGCATCGCCAGCTACGGCACCGACGCCCTGCGCTTCACCTTCTGCTCGCTGGCATCCACCGGTCGTGACATCAAGTTCGACATGGGCCGCGTTGAAGGCTATCGCAACTTCTGCAACAAGATCTGGAACGCGGCGCGCTACGTGCTGGACAAGGGCGAAGACTGCGGCCAGAACGGCGAAGCCTACGAACTGTCGCTGGCCGACCGCTGGATCATCTCGCAGTTGCAACGCACCGAAGCCGAAGTGACCCGTCACCTCGACCAGTTCCGTTTCGACCTCGCGGCACAAGCCTTGTACGAGTTCATCTGGAACCAGTACTGCGACTGGTACCTGGAACTGTCCAAGCCTGTGCTGTGGGACGAAAACGCTCCGGTAGAACGTCAGCGCGGCACCCGCCGCACGCTGGTACGTGTACTGGAAGTGGCCTTGCGTCTGGCGCACCCGTTCATGCCGTTCATCACCGAAGAAATCTGGCAGCGCATCGCGCCGCTGGCCGGCGTTGAAGGCAAGACCATCATGCTGCAACCGTGGCCGGTGGCTAACGAAGCACGCATCGACCAGGCTGCCGAAGACGATATCGAATGGCTCAAGGGCTTGATGCTCGGCACGCGTAACATCCGTGGCGAAATGAACATCGGCCCGGGCAAACCGTTGCAGCTGTACCTGAAAAACGTCAGCAGCGAAGACCAGCGCCGTCTGACCGAGAACGATGCCTTGCTCAAAAAGCTGGCTAAACTCGAATCGATCACTGTGTTGCAAGATGGCGCCGAAGCACCTCTGTCTGCTACCGCTCTGGTAGGTGAGATGGAAGTACTGGTGCCAATGGCCGGCCTGATCGACAAAAATGCAGAGTTGGCGCGCCTGGACAAGGAAATCCAGCGCTTGCACGGCGAAGTTGCGCGAGTGGGCGGCAAATTGTCGAATGCCGCGTTCGTTGACAAGGCTCCGGCCGAAGTCATCGAAAAAGAACGTGCCAAATTGGCCGAAGCCGAACAGGCCTTGAGCAAATTGGCAGACCAGCACGCGCGGATTTCCAGCCTGTAAATACGCTGCGCACCTGATCGCGGGCAAGGCCGCTCCCGCAGGGTTTAACTCTGCAGGAACGGGCTTGCCCGCGATTGCTTTTGTGGAATGAATTGAACATGACTACCCCACGTACTTCCAAAGCCACACGCCACAAGCCCAAGGCTGCCAGCGATGCCAAGCCGGTCGAGCCACGGGTCAAACCCAGCCTGCACCCGCGCAACCGCCATCAGGGCCGCTACGACTTCCCTCAGCTGATTTCGGTATGTCCGGAGCTGGCCGAGTTCGTGATCATCAACCCGTACGGCAAAGAGAGCATCGACTTCGCCAACCCGACTGCCGTGCGCGTATTCAACCGTGCCCTGCTCAAGGCGTTCTACGGCATTGCTCACTGGGATATCCCGGCCGACTACCTGTGCCCGCCTGTCCCGGGTCGTGCTGACTACGTGCACTTCCTGGCTGACCTGCTGGCCAGCATGAACGACGGCGAAATCCCGCGCGGGCAAAACGTTCGCGTTCTGGACATCGGCATGGGCGCCAACTGCGTCTACCCGCTGATCGGCCATAGCGAATACCGCTGGCAGTTCCTGGGCACCGAAGTCGACCCAACAGCCGTCAAAGCGGCCAAGGCAATCGTGCAGTCCAACGGCCTGAACAAAGCCATCAGCCTGCGTCTGCAACCCAACCCGCAGAAAATCCTGCTGGACCTGCTGGAAAGCAGCGAACGCTTCGACCTGACCATGTGTAACCCGCCGTTCCACGCATCCCTGGATGAAGCGACGCGCGGCAGTGAGCGTAAATGGCGCGCATTGGGCAAGGCGGATCCAAAGCGCAAGCTGCCGGTTCTGAACTTTGGTGGCCAGGCGGCCGAGTTGTGGTGCGAAGGCGGCGAACAGCGCTTTGTCACGCAACTGATCCGCGAAAGCATCCAGGTGGGTCGACAAATTCTGTGGTTCAGCGTTTTGGTATCCAAGGCATCGAACTTGCCGGCCATCCAGACTGCGCTGAAAAAAGCCGGTGCGCGCGAAAGCCAAGTGGTGGACATGTCCCAGGGCAACAAGCAAAGCCGCTTTGTGGCCTGGACCTTCCACGACAAAGAGCAGCAGCAGATGTGGCGTGAAAAGAACTGGAAGTAAGTGCATAAGCCTGTAGCCGCTGCTGCGGGCTGCGATAAGGCCTGAAGGGCCTTCAAAAAGCGGGGCTGCCTCGCAGCCCATCGCAGCCTCGTACCCCGTCAGCGGCTACAGGATTTGCGCCCATAAAAAAGCCGCGCCCGGACTTGTCCGGGCGCGGCTTTTTTAATACTTACTTGTTAACAGCGTCAGTCAGGCCTTTGGCCACAACGAGCTTGATAACTTTTTTGGCTGCGATTTCGATGGCAGCGCCAGTCGAAGGGTTACGGCCAGTACGGGCAGGACGCTCGGTCACTTTCAGTTTGCCAATACCTGGCAGAGTGATTTCGCCGCCATTTTCCAATTGATCAGCAACGATCTGAGCCAGTTGGTCCAGAGCGTTACGCGCGGTAGTTTTTGGCGCGTCGATAGCTTCAGCGATATCGGCGATCAGTTGGTCTTTAGTAATAGCCATTGAGATGTTCCTTCCCTATCAAATTCATTTGGTTTGCAGAGTGCAATGTCAGCCATCGAGCCAGATCTCAAGGGTCTGGCACACCCGCCAGCTTTCACGACGAATCGCGTATGTAGATAGCAAAAACGGGGTTTGGTTCGACCTGACACATGCTGAATGCACGCTTTACGCCGTTTCCGAGCGCAAGACCGGGCAAAACTAGCACAGAGACGGTGAAATATCCGCCTCTACCTGGGCTTTTGGTCAGCTTTATCGCCTTAAAACCGTAAAAAAACCGTCTGAAGCAGTCTCAAGCCCCCCAAACCCCGACCTATCGCTCAGGTGCGGTACACTTGGCGTCTTTGCGGGGTACGCCCCCTGTCCTCTCATTACTCGCCGAGAAGCCCATGCCGATCCGTCATTGCATCGTCCATTTAATTGACAAAAAACCCGACGGTACGCCCGCAGTTCTCCACGCCCGTGACTCTGAACTGGCCGCGTCTCAAGCCATCGAGAACATGCTCGCTGACCTCAACGAAAGCTATAACGCCAAGCAAGGTAAAGCCTGGGGCTTTTTCCATGCAGAGTCCGGCGCGCATCCGTTCAGCGGCTGGCTCAAGGAGTACCTCGATGGCGGTAAAGATTTCACCGCTTTGAGCCGCATTGCAGTCGAGCACCTGCAAAAGCTGATGGAGGAGTCCAACCTCTCAGCCGGTGGCCACGTACTGTTTGCCCATTACCAGCAAGGCATGACCGACTATCTGGTCATCGCCCTGCTGCACCACAGCGAAGGCGTGGCGGTGACCTCGGAACTGGACGTGACGCCTTCGCGCCATCTGGACCTTGGCCAACTGCATCTGGCCGCGCGGATCAACATTTCCGAGTGGCAAAACAACAAGCAGTCCAAGCAGTACATTTCGTTTATCAAAGGCAAAAACGGCAAGAAGGTGTCGGAGTACTTCCGCGACTTCATCGGCTGCCAGGAAGGCGTCGACGGCCCGGGCGAAACCCGCACCCTGCTCAAGGCCTTCAGCGACTTCGTAGAAAGCGAGGACTTGCCCGAAGAGTCCGCCCGCGAAAAAACCAAGACCCTGGTCGATTACGCCAGCAGCCAGGCCAAAATCGGCGAGCCCATGGGCCTGGCCGAGTTATCGGAGCTGATCGACGAAGAGCGTCCGAAAGCGTTCTACGACCATATCCGCAACAAGGACTACGGCCTGTCGCCAGAGATTCCGGCAGATAAACGCACCCTTAACCAGTTCCGCCGCTTCACCGGGCGCGCTGAGGGGCTGTCTATCAGCTTTGAGGCCCACCTGCTGGGTTCCAAGATCGAATTCGACGAAGAAGCCGGCACGCTGGTGATCAAGGGCCTGCCGACCCAACTGCTCGACCAGCTCAAGCGCAGCAAGTAATGCTCAACGGTATTTTGAAGAAGGTCCTGTTTGTTCTGGTGGTGGTGGTCATTTTCCAGAACTGGGGCAAGATCGAGCGCATGCTCAACCCCTCGGGGGTCGTGCCTGAACAGACCAGGGCCAACGCCCGGGTGGTGCTGTATTCCACCGAGTGGTGCGGCTACTGCAAGGCCACGCGGCGGTTTCTGGATGAAAAAGGCATTCCGTTCAAGGAGTTTGATATCGAGAAAGACCCGGCTGCCCGTCAAGCCTACGAGGCCCTGGGTGGACGCGGAATTCCGATACTGGACGTGAACGGCACGCTACTCAGGGACTTCAAACCGGATGCGATACTGGCGGCGTTGAAATAACATCACACCACTCTTGCTGTAGCCGCTGACGAGGAACGAAGGCTGCGATCGATCGCAGCCTTCGTTCCTCGTCAGCGGCTACAGGTCAAAACCGTCTCTGCCTGGCTTTGCACCAAACATTCCTTGGCGCTTTTCCTGAGCTTTTTGATCAGCCGTTCCTGGCGCAAGGCTTCGCCTTTATCGGGCCAAGTCTCGACATACACCAAAGCCACGGCCGGGCTTGAAGCAAAAAAGCGCGCGCCCTTACCGCTTTGATGCTGGGCAAAGCGGCGCACCGGGTCATCGCTAATACCGCAATACAGCGAGCCATTGGCAGCCCGCACCAGATAAACAAACCAGGGTTTTGCGCTCACCTTCAACGGCTAACCTGAAAGGCCTTGAGCCCTTTTTGGGCCTGAGCCCGGATGGCGTTTTTCACCAGCGGCGTCCACCCCAACAACAAGCCCTTTGTACCCAACGCCTGACGCGACCAGCGCCAGAGGTCAAAGTGATCGTGGTGCTCGCAGATCTTGCCGTCGCGAAACACAAAGCGCGCCTGAATATCATTGACCACCGTAGCCCCGGTCTGGCTGAACACATAGGTTGCCACCCAGTGCGCACTGCCGCGCTGCCCGTCGGCCTGAACTTGATCGAAAGTCAGGCTGAAGTCCTTGGCCCGCGAAGTCAGCATGCGCCACATGTCAGCGGCACTCTGTCCACGCAGTTCGCCAAACACCGGATCGCTGAACAGCACATCGTCGGTATAACAGGCGGCCATGGCTTGCACATCAAGCTGCTGGAAGGCCTGATAAAAGCGCGTAATCAAAGCTTGATGGTCTTGGCTCATGGCAGGGTCCGTGCGGGTCAGGAATCCGAACACGATAATCTGCCATGAACAGAAACACTATGGGCCTCAGACTTTCTCGCTCTGCACATTCACGTACAAGGATCGGCCAGCACCGAGCCCGGCGATAATGGCGCCCAGGCCGATGACCGCGAAAATCCAGCCCACCGCATTCCAGCCACCGGTCAATTCATGCACTACACCGACGGCCAACGGCCCCATCGAAGCCACGGTATAACCAATGCCCTGGGCCATGCCCGACAGGTTGGCCGCGACATGAGCGTCCCGCGAGCGCAGCACTATCATGGTCAAGGCCAAACTGAACGTACCACCCTGCCCCAGGCCAAGCACAATCGCCCAACCCCACAAACCTTCGATGGGGGCATAAAGACAACCGAACAGACCGGCCAGGGTCATCGCCATTACCAGCACAATTGCCAGCCGTTGATCTTTACCCCGCGTTGCCAGCCACGGGGCGCTCAATGCCGTGATCAATTGCACGATGACCGAGCCGGACATCACCAGCCCTGCCTGGGTTGGGGTCAAACCGCGACCAATCAGAATTGAGGGCAACCAGCCAAAAACGATGTAAGACAACGAGGATTGCAGCCCCATATAGAGCGTCACTTGCCAGGCCAATGGATCACGCAGCAAGCCGCGCACGCGATAAGCAACGTTGTG
Organism: Pseudomonas fragi; assembly: GCF_025426255.1. Classification (GTDB taxonomy): domain Bacteria; phylum Pseudomonadota; class Gammaproteobacteria; order Pseudomonadales; family Pseudomonadaceae; genus Aquipseudomonas; species Aquipseudomonas kulmbachensis. The sequence goes on from NZ_CP104861.1 coordinate 4,221,781, forward strand.
TGAGCCCTGACGTTTGCCCACTTGGGGCAACCAAAAAATGGCTGCTAACAGTGCGGGTAATGCCCAAAACCCAAGTCCCATGGCCCAGCTCTGGCCCAGCGACTCACTAAGGGGCACCGTCGCGCCCGCCGCCAGTGCCGCGCCCAAGCACAGGGCCATGGTGTAAACCCCGGTCATGGTCCCGGCATGCCCGGCGAAATCACGCTTGATAATGCCAGGCAGCAGTACGCCAATTACTCCGATACTGGCTCCGGCCAAAATACTCCCGGCAAAAAGCCCGACCTCACCCAGGCAACTGCGCAAGACAATGCCGCCACCCAGCGTAAAAAGAATCCCCAGCACCACCCGTTCCGTCCCGAAACGTCGGGCCAGGATCGGCGCCAAAGGCGCGAACAGCCCCAGGCAAAGCACCGGTAACGTGGTCAACAAGCCTGCCTTCGCTGCCGACAAACCAAGACTGTCCGAGACCTCGCCAAGCAATGGCGCCATGCTCGACAACGCCGGACGCAGGTTCAGCGCCACCAGCACCAACCCCAACAGCAGCATCCAGGGGCGCAGCACGACGGGTGGCGTGTGTTGCACCTGCTCATCGTCAATTTCGGCGTCGATCAGTAACTCTTCCAGCTCATCCAGATGACGAGCGGGCTCAACGCTGGCATTGGCGATTGACGAGGGGGGACTCATGGCTTGCTCCGGCTCAGGGTTCATTGATCAACGTCCGGCACAGCGCCATGGCTCGTTGCGGGTTTTGTTGTTCTACGGCTTCCAGTAACTCGACATGCAGGTCAAACACCAACTGACGCCGCGGATGAATATCCATCGTCTTGCGTAAATGATTGGTCACGACGCTCGAGGTGTAGCGGTACAACTCGCTCAAGGCAGGGTTGTGCGCGGCATCAATCAGCCGCTGGTGAAACACCAGGTCGCAGCAGATATAGGTATCGAGTTCGCCGTGGTAATGCTGGCCACTGGCATTGAGTGCCTGATGCAACAGCCGCAAGTCCTCATCGGTGCGACGCAAGGCCGCCAGGCCAACCGCTTCGACTTCAAGGATTTGCCGCATCTCCCGGCCCTGCTCCATCGAGCACGATGACAACGCACGCAGCGTGTCCATCGGGTCGACGCGCCCACGCAGGTAACTGCCGTCGCCCTGACGGATTTCAATCAACCCGGCAAACGCCAGCACGCGCATCGCTTCACGCACAGTGTTACGGCTGATGTTCAGCTGCGTCGCCAGCTCGGGTTCGGTCGGCAAGCGCTGCCCCACCTCCCAGGTGCCGTTGTTTATGCGTGTTCGCAGTTGCTCAAGGGCCTGATCAACCAGGGAACGTTTTATCAGCGGAGAAGCGTCTGTCATTGAATTCGCCTTTTCATCCAATCATAGGATGAATTTCCCTACATCCTATCCAGACACATCCAGTTGGGCAATCAACTACAGCTTAAAGGCCGCAAAAAACGATCACTAACTATTGAACAAAAAACCCTTTAAGGGTAATTTAAATCGTATCGAGGCTGCCTCTTATGGAAAAGAAAACACCTCACTACAACCTGCCGTTGATTCAAGCCGATGTTCGACGGCTTGGCGCTGTAGCGTTTACCAAAAGCGCATTGGATGGCGGACGAACCATGGGCCTTACCCTCGCGCAAATGCAGCGGGTCATTGCCACTTTAGAGCGCAGATCACTTTACAAGTCGATGTCGACCCACGCCGACCACAAGGTCTGGCAGGACGTCTATCACGCACAGGCCTACGGTTTGGCCATCTACATCAAGGTGACTTATCGCCCAAGTGGAGGGCCGCCAGTCATCGCTTTCAAGGAAAAAGACCTATGAAAAAACATGACTGCTACACCTGCGGTGCCGGCGATGTGATGCAAGCGTTCAAAGGGCGCAGCTTCAATGTGGACTTCAAGCAGTTGAACCGGATGGTGCACAACCTGGCCGGCTACGAATGCACGGAATGCGCTGAGATCGAATTCGACGCTCCCAGCGCCGAGCGTTATGCCCAGGCGGGTGACGAACTGATTGAAGATGCCAAACGGGTAATGGCAGAAGAGATGAAGCGAATCCGGCGCAAACTGCACTTCACCCAGAAGAGTGCCGTGCAGTTGCTGTCAGGGGGCGGCCACAATGCGTTCAGCCGTTATGAGCGGGCCGAGGTTGAGCCTCCAAAACCATTGTTTGTGCTGATGCGTTTACTCGATCGCCATCCCGAACTGGTTCAGGAACTGCCTGCAATCAACGCGTGTGCTGACATCAATGCGCTGCTGGTGCAAAAAGAGCAGCAGCGCCATAAATAAGCCTGTAGCCGCTGCCGTAGGCTGCGATAAGGCCCGAAGGGCCTTCGCCCTTCAACACCGCAAACCCTTCGGGCTCGATCGCAGCCTGCAGCAGCGCCTACAGGTGCTGTTGAATCAATGCAGAATCTGATTCAGAAACAGTTTTGTCCGGTCATTTTGCGGGTTGTCGAAGAAGTCATTCGGCGCGGCCTCTTCTACGATTTCACCCTTGTCCATAAAGATCACCCGGTTAGCCACGGTGCGGGCAAAGCCCATTTCGTGGGTCACGCAGAGCATGGTCATACCGTCTTCTGCCAGACCGATCATGGTGTCCAATACCTCTTTGACCATCTCCGGGTCGAGCGCTGAAGTCGGCTCATCGAACAGCATGATTTTTGGCTTCATGCATAGCGCCCGGGCAATCGCCACCCGCTGTTGCTGGCCACCCGACAACTGACCCGGGTACTTGTGCGCCTGCTCCGGAATACGCACCCGTTCCAGATAATGCATGGCGATTTCTTCAGCCTTTCGCTTGGGCATCTTGCGCACCCACATCGGTGCCAGCGTGCAGTTCTGCAGGATGGTCAAATGCGGAAAAAGGTTGAAATGCTGGAACACCATGCCCACTTCGCGGCGTACCGATTCGATCTGCTTGATGTCATTGGTCAGTTCTACACCATCGACCACGATGCGCCCCTGCTGGTGCTCTTCGAGGCGATTGAGGCAGCGGATGGTCGTTGACTTGCCCGACCCCGATGGCCCGCACAACACAATGCGCTCGCCCGGCTGCACATTGAGGTTGATGTCCTTGAGTACGTGGAACTGGCCATACCACTTGTTAACGCCCTGCATCTGAATAATGCCTTCAGCGCTCGCGGTTTTTTTGATTGCTTCACTCATGTCGCACTCCTACCTAACGCTTATGGCCAGTGTCCAGCTTGTGCTCCAGATGCATGGAGTAGCGGGACATACCAAAACAGAAAATCCAGAACACCAACGCTGCAAACACATAGCCTTCGGTCGCCATGCCCAGCCAGGTCGGGTCGGCAGCCGCTTGCTTGACGCTGTTGAGCAGGTCGAACAGGCCGATGATGATCACCAGGCTGGTGTCCTTGAACAGGGCAATAAAGGTGTTGACGATGCCAGGGATCACCAGCTTCAGAGCTTGCGGCAAGATCACCAGGCCCATGCTGCGCCAGTAGCCCAGGCCCATCGCCGCCGCTGCTTCGTACTGCCCTTTGGGAATCGCTTGCAGACCGCCGCGCACCACCTCAGCCACATACGCTGACTGGAACAGAATCACCCCGATCAGGGCCCGCAGCAGCTTGTCGAAGTTCATGCCCTCAGGCAGAAACAGCGGCAGCATCACCGAGGACATAAACAGTACGGTGATCAACGGTACGCCACGCCAGAACTCGATAAAGGTCACGCACACCACGCGAATGGCCGGCATGTCCGAACGTCGTCCCAGCGCCAGCAAAATCCCCAATGGCAAGGCGCCAGCAATACCCACTGTGGCAATAACCAGCGTCAGCATCAGGCCACCCCACTGGCTGGTAGCCACGTTAGTGAGCCCCCAGTGACCGCCGTGCAGCAAGCTGTAAGCCAGAATCGGGTACACCACCAAAAAGCCCAGGCCGTAGATTGCCTTGTGCTTGAAGCGCGAGATAAACAGCGGCGCTGCGCCAATCACGGCCAGCCACACACTCAGATCAACCCGCCAGCGCAACTCGGTAGGGTAATAGCCATACATGAATTGGCCGAAACGCTGCTGGATGAACACCCAGCAGGCGCCGTCCTTGGTGCAGTCAGCCCGCGTGCTACCGACCCAATTGGCATCAAGAATCGTCCAGCTCAGCAGCGGCGGCACGATCAGCCAAATAAGGTAAAAGGCAAACAGGGTGAGCAAGGTGTTGAGCCAGCTGGAAAACAGATTGGCCCGCGCCCAAGCGACAATACCGATGCGGTTACCCGGCGGTGGCATGTCGGGTTTAAAAACATGAGTCGTCATAGTCCCGTCCTCATCGCTCGATCAGCGCAATACGCGTGTTGTACCAATTCATCAGCAGCGAAATGCTGATGCTGATTGCCAGGTACACGCTCATGGTGATGGCAATGACCTCAATCGCTTGCCCGGTCTGGTTAAGTACGGTGCCGGCAAACAGTGAAACCATTTCCGGATATCCGATGCCCGCCGCCAGCGACGAGTTTTTCACCAGGTTCAGGTATTGGCTGGTCAGCGGCGGAATAATCACCCGCAGTGCTTGCGGGATAATTACCTTGCGCAATGTCGGCCCCGGGCGCAGGCCCAGCGAGCGGGCAGCTTCGGTCTGGCCATGGCTGACCGACTTGATCCCCGAACGCACGATTTCGGCAATGAATGCCGCGGTGTACACCGTCAACGCAATGGTCAGCGCCAGCAGCTCAGGGATAAGCACCCAACCACCGACAAAGTTGAAGCCCTTGAGTTGCGGCATTTCCCAATGCACCGGAGTGCCAAACAGCAACACGCACAAGCCCGGAATCACCAGCATCAGTGCCAGCCCGACCCAAAACTTGTGAAATGGAACACCGGTCTCTTCGAAGCGCTGGTTGGCCCGGCGAACCATCAGCACCACAGCCACAATCGCCAGCAGCACACTGGCCATAAACGGCCAAAAGGCCTCGGTGCCCACGGCTGCCGGCATGTTCAGGCCACGGCTGCTCATATAGAAAATGTCAGCAAAGTTGTGGCTGTTGCGTGGCCCCGGCATGGTCAGAAAGACCGCGAAGTACCAGAACAGAATTTGCAGCAGAGGAGGAATATTGCGAAAGACCTCGACGTAAACCGTTGCCAGTTTGCTGATCATCCAGTTCGACGATAACCGCGCGATACCCACGATAAAACCGAGAATCGTCGCCAGAACGATACCGATCACTGACACCAGCAAGGTGTTGAGCAAACCGATCAGAAAGACCCGGGAGTAGCTGTCGGACTCGGTGTAATCAATCAGATGCTGCGCAATGCCAAATCCGGCACTGCGTTGAAGAAAGTCAAAACCTGAAGTAATGCCACGGTGCTGGAGGTTGGTCTGGGTGTTGTTGAACAGATACCAGCCCATAAACACCACCAGTGCGACGGTGATGATCTGGAATAACCACCCACGCACACGCGGATCGCCGAGGCTGAGCCTGGGCTTTGGTGCGCCGACTTTAGTTTGCATGAAGTGCCCCTAAAAATGGATCAAACAACATCACCCGGCAGTTGGCCTACCGGGTGAAAGGGCTATCAGCGCACGGGTGGTGCGTATTGAATGCCGCCGTTATTCCACAGAGCGTTCAGCCCGCGGTCGATGGCCAGAGGAGTACTTTTGCCGAGGTTTTTCTCGAAGACTTCGCCGTAGTTACCGACCTGGCTGACAATCTGTACCACCCAGTCTTTTGGCAGTTTCAGGTCTTTGCCGTACTCGCCGTCAGCACCCAGCAAGCGGGCAACATCCGGGTTTTTGGTCGACTTGGCTTCAGCCACGACGTTTTTGGAGGTGATACCTGCTTCTTCTGCATTGAGCATGGCGAACAGAGTCCACTTCACAATACTGAACCAGTCTTCGTCGCCTTTACGCACTACAGGGCCCAGAGGCTCCTTGGAGATGGTTTCAGGCAATACCACGTAGTCATTTGGGTTCGCCAGTTTGGTGCGCTGTGCGTACAACTGCGACTTGTCGGAGGTCAACACGTCGCAACGACCGCTTTCCAGCGACTTGGCGCTTTCATCAGAGGTGTCGAAGGTGATCGGGGTGTACTTCAGATTATTCGCGCGGAAGTAATCCGAGACGTTCAGCTCGGTAGTCGTACCAGCCTGGATACAGATGGTTGCACCGTCCAGTTCCTTGGCACTTTTTACGCCCAGCTTGTTGTTGACCAAAAAGCCAACACCGTCGTAGTAGGTCACGCCCGCAAACACCATGCCCATGCCCGCGTCACGGGAGCTGGTCCAGGTGGTGTTGCGCGACAGCACGTCAACTTCGCCTGACTGCAGCGCGGTGAAACGTTCCTTGGCGTTCAACTGGCTGAACTTGACCTTGGTTGCATCGCCAAATACCGCTGCGGCCACTGCGCGGCAAATATCGGCATCAATGCCCAGGATCTTGCCGTTTTTGTCAGGTACCGAAAAACCCGGCAACCCGTCGCTGACGCCACACTGCACAAAGCCTTTCTTTTTGACGCCGTCCAGGGTTGCGCCTGCGTGGGCAAAGCCACTGACACTCAACACGATGGCTGCGGTGGCCAGAGCCAGGGTGGATTTCAACTGCTTCATTCAAACCTCCAGTACTGCGCTTTTATTGTGTTTGAACAAGACCCGCCGCCCCCTTGTGAGGCAATGTTGACCCGTGTTGGCTTTTATTGGGTCAAGCGGCATAAGTCTTGAGCGATGGGTGCATCGCACGAACCGTCAAACTGAAGCGCTCACTTGAGCTGTTGAATTCCTTGTCTAACTTCAACCTCGGGATTTTTGCTGTCCCCCCATCGGCAGTAGCCTGTTAGTGTTACCGCCGAAGGTGAACGCATTCACGTCCCTGTCCACATAGCAAAGCGCGTACCACACCAGCTGCTTAAGTAAGTTCAGTACGTAATGCTGGAAAAAACGTTCAAGCAAGCGACATTTTCTGTAATTTTTCACCGATCGAGCACTTTTGTAGCGCACCCGGTTTGCGCACATGCACAACGATGGAGCAGCCATGACCCAACCTCTGATTATCCAACCCCAAAAGACTGCGGACGCCTGTGTTATCTGGCTCCATGGCTTGGGTGCCGACCGTTATGACTTCATGCCGGTGGCCGAAATCCTGCAGCAGTCGCTTTTGACTACACGCTTTGTATTGCCCCAGGCACCGACCCGCGCCGTGACCATTAATGGCGGTTATGCCATGCCGAGTTGGTATGACATCAAGGCCATGAGCCCTGCCCGCTCCATCTGCGAAGAAGAGCTGGAAGAGTCGGCTGACATGGTCATTCAATTGATCGAAGCCCAGCGCCAGAGCGGTATCGACGCCAACCGGATTTTCCTCGCCGGTTTCTCCCAGGGTGGTGCCGTGGTGTTCCACACTGCTTATTTGAAATGGCAGGGACCATTGGGTGGCGTACTTGCCCTTTCCACCTATGCACCGACGTTCAGCGATGTGCTGCCATTGTCCGCCAGCCAGCAACGTATCCCGGCCCTGTGCCTACATGGGCAGTACGATGATGTAGTCCAAAACGCTATGGGCCGTACGGCTTATGAGCGTTTAAAGGCAGCAGGCGTAGCAGTTACATGGCAGGAATACCCAATGGGCCACGAAGTGTTACCCGAGGAAATTCGCGACATCGGGGCCTGGCTGACGAAACGTCTGACCTAAAACCGAAACATCCTGTCGTTCACTACGCCGAGCACCCGACTTGCATTACACTGCCCGGCGTACACTCCTTAACCAACTGATGAGATGACCGTGCTCAAAGCACTCAAAAAAATATTCGGTAAAAGCGAGGCTGAGCCGCTCGCGCCAGCTTCCGTTACACCTTCGAGCAACACCAGCCCGCGAACCGACGCGCAACAGCCTGGTCGTTCTGCTCCTGCTCCAGCCCCAGCGCCGGTGACCACTCCTGACGCACAGCCCGCGGATGAACAACCGCGTATCGAAAAGCCTAAAGTTGCAAAACCACGGCGCGAAGTGGCCCCCAAGCCACCGGTCATTCCCTGGAAACTCGAAGACTTTGCGGTCGAGCCACAAGAAGGCAAAGTCCGCTTTCACGATTTCAAGCTCGCCCCCGAGCTGATGCACGCCATTCAAGACCTCGGTTTCCCGTATTGCACGCCGATCCAGGCGGGTGTGCTGGGCTACACCCTGAGCGGTCGCGATGCGATTGGTCGGGCCCAGACTGGCACCGGCAAAACCGCTGCGTTCCTGATCTCGATCATCAGCCAATTGACCCAGACCCCGCCGCCCAAAGAGCGTTACATGGGTGAGCCACGCGCACTGATCATCGCGCCGACCCGCGAGTTGGTGGTGCAAATCGCCAAGGACGCGGCCGACCTGACCAAATACACCGACCTCAACGTCATGACGTTTGTCGGCGGTATGGACTTCGACAAACAGCTCAAGCAGCTTGAAGCGCGTCATTGCGACATTCTGGTCGCCACACCGGGCCGTCTGCTGGACTTCAACCAGCGCGGCGAAGTGCATCTGGACATGGTCGAAGTGATGGTGCTCGACGAAGCCGACCGCATGCTGGATATGGGTTTCATTCCGCAAGTGCGCCAGATCATTCGTCAAACGCCGCAGAAAGCCGAACGTCAAACGCTGCTGTTTTCCGCGACCTTTACCGAGGACGTGATGAACCTGGCCAAGCAATGGACTACCGACCCTGCCATCGTCGAAATCGAAGCGCTCAACGTCGCCAGCGATATGGTTGAACAACACGTGTATGCCGTTGCCGGTGCCGACAAATACAAGTTGTTGTTCAACCTGGTGAACGACAACGGCTGGGAGCGCGTCATCGTGTTCGCCAACCGCAAGGACGAAGTGCGCCGCATAGAAGAGCGCCTGGTACGTGACGGCATCAACGCTGCCCAGCTATCGGGCGACGTGCCGCAACACAAGCGCATCAAGACGCTGGAAGGCTTTCGTGAAGGCAAGATCCGCGTACTGGTGGCCACCGACGTCGCAGGTCGCGGAATTCATATCGACGGCATCAGCCACGTAATCAACTTCACCCTGCCTGAAGTGCCGGACGATTACGTGCACCGCATTGGCCGTACTGGCCGCGCAGGTGCCAGCGGGGTTTCCATCAGCTTTGCCGGTGAAGACGACTCGTATCAACTGCCGTCGATCGAAGCCTTGCTGGGTCGCAAAATCAGCTGCGAAACGCCGCCAACCGAATTGCTGCGCCCGGTGGTACGAGCGGTACGCAAACCGCACGATCCGGATGCAATCGCGTAATACGCTGAATCGGTAGTTACTCTGTAGCCGCTGTCGAGGTACGAGGCTGCGATGGGTTGCGAAGCGGCAACGCTTTTTGAAGGGCCTGGCTCCCTTATCGCAGCCTTCGGCAGCGGCTACAAAGCTCGTTAGCTACTTCCAGCGATCTGCCGCCACTTCGTCGCTGGCCCGCCCTTCAACCCAGTGCGGGCCGTCAGCGGTCTGTTCTTTTTTCCAGAACGGGGCGCGGGTCTTCAGGTAGTCCATCACAAACGCACAAGCGTCAAACGCCGCCTGGCGATGGGCACTGGCCACTCCCACAAACACGATCGGCTCACCCGGCTCCAGCGCACCCACCCGGTGCAGCACTTCAAGCTTGAGCAACGGCCAACGTTGTTCCGCTTCAACCATGATCTTGGCCAGGGCCTTTTCGGTCATGCCAGGATAGTGTTCCAGAAACATCCCCGCCACATCGCGCCCTTCATTGAAGTCGCGCACATAACCGACAAAGCTCACCACCGCCCCTACGCCCAGATTGGCCGCGTGCAGTGCATTGACTTCAGCGCCAGGGTCAAAGGTCGCCGCTTGTACCCGAATCGCCATGTTCAGCCTCCGGTCACGGGAGGGAAGAAAGCGACTTCATCGCCGTCTACCAGCGGTTCATCCAGTTTGCACAGTTCTTCGTTGCGCGCACACATCAGGTTGGACTCGGCCAGCACCTGCCAGGCGCCACCGCGTTGCGCCAGGTGCGCCCGCAACTGTTCGATGGACGCAAACTCACCGTCCACCGACTCGCCATCCAGCCCCAGCGCCTCACGGTAACGAGCAAAGAAAACGACGTTGAGCTTCATGACGCGTCTGCCTGAAAGTGCCCGCTCTTGCCGCCGAGCTTCTCCAGTACCCGCACACTTTCGATGGTCATGCCGCGATCCACCGCCTTGCACATATCATAAATCGTCAGGGCCGCCACGCTGGCAGCGGTCAGGGCTTCCATCTCGACACCGGTCTGCCCGGACAACTTGCAACGCGCCACGATCAGCACCGCATCAGTGCCTTGAGCACTGAGTTCAACCTTGACGCTGGTGAGCATCAGCGGATGGCACAGCGGGATCAGGTCCGAAGTTTTCTTGGCCGCCTGAATCCCGGCAATCCGCGCCACGGCAAACACGTCACCCTTGGGGTGGCCACCACTGACGATCATGTCCAGGGTTTCAGGGCGCATGCGCACCACGGCTTGTGCCAGCGCCTCACGGGATGTCACCGCTTTATCGGTGACATCAACCATGTTGGCGCGGCCTTGAGAATCTAAATGAGTCAGCACAGGGGGTACTCCAAACAGGAGCAAGGAGTGTAAACCCGAGAATTGGTTAAGACCATCGACCCCGCGAATACCGCGCATCAGAACATCGAATTGGCCGCCTGCCGGCATTCGCCGTACAACGGTTGAAACTTCGGAGCCGTCCTTATGCCTCTTTTTGTTGTCATTGCCCTGAGCCTGTTTGCAGGCTTTGCCGTGCCCTTGCAGGCTGGCAGCAACGCCCGGCTTGGCGTTGTGCTCGGCCACCCGTTTTGGGCCACGGTGATTTCGTTGCTGGTCAGTGGCGTGGCCATTGCGCTGGTGATGCTGATCGTGAAAGTGCCCCGCCCCAACCTCGCGGCGCTGCTCACCGGCCCTTGGTGGATCTGGCTCGGAGGCCTGGCCGGGGTGTTTTACATCACCGTCGCACTGATCACCGTGCCGCGCCTGGGAGCACTGAATTTCATCATGGCGGTGGTGGTGGGCCAGCTGATTATTTCGCTGGTGATTGATTATTTTGGCTTGCTCGGCCTGCCCAAAAACAGCCCGAGCCTGCAGAAAATTCTGGGGGTGAGTGTGGTGCTGGCAGGGTTTGTCATTGCCTCACGGGGTTGAAGGCGCGCTTACCTGTTTGACCAGCTCACGCAGCCAACGATGGGCCGGATCCTGATTAAACCGCTGGTGCCAGACCTGCACATAGTTGAACGGCGCCACGGTCAGCGGCGGAGGTATCGCCACCAGCGTGTCCCCCAGCGGCACGTTGTCCAGAGTGCGGGTGGCCACGGTGAGGATCAGATCGGTGCCGGCAATCATCCCCGGCGCGGTGCCCCAGTGGGGAACGTTGACCGCCACCCGCCGCTGCAGCCCCCGGGCGCGCAAAACGTTGTCGACCTCGCCCTGGGTGTTGCCATCCATCGACACCAACAAATGCGGACGCGCCAGATAGCTGTCCAGGTCGAGCACGCCACTATCGGGCAACGAACGACGGTTAAGCAGGCAGGTAAAGGTTTCTTCGAACAGTACGTCGCAGCTGATATCCGCCGGCAGCGTCGCAAACACCCCCACGGCCAGGTCGATTTTGCCCTGTTCGATTTGCTCCAGCATGCCCAGGCGGCTGTCCTGAATCACCACCAGCGAGGTGTCCGGCGCCAGCTTGCGCAGTTGCACCAGCAATTTGGGCAGCACGATAGCGGCGCCGTAATCGGACATCGCCACGCGAAAGGTGCGCTGCGAGTCTGCCGGCACAAAGTCGATGGACTGGCCAAGCAAGGTCTCGATCTGGCCGAGCACGGCCTTGAGCGGCGCCTGAAGGTTTTGCGCCAGCGCACTGAGCACCACCTCATTGCCCTGGCGAATCAGTAACGGGTCATCCAGCAGCAGCCTGAGCTTGTTCAGCGAGTGGCTGATGGCCGGCTGGCTCAGATGCAAGCGAACACCGGTGCGGGTCACGTGTTTTTCCGTGAGCAACGCATCAAGCACCACCAGCAGATTCAAATCGATATTGCGCAGTAACACTCCGACTCTCCTGTCATTAGCCCACTCCAAGGGAGCGCTGCATGCTAGATCCCACACCCTCCACTGCCACGGCGCGTAACACGCGCCAGCTTACCCTACGCAACGCCCTTTACGGGTTTTCAGGCCTGATGCTGATCCTGATCTTCTGGGCTGTATGGTGCTGGCAACAACCGGCACCCGCCGCGTATGAGGTCGCGCCGGTCAAGGTGGCCGTGGCCATGGTCAGCAACCAGCCGTTTATCCGTTATCTGGACGCGATTGGCGAGCTGGAAGCGGTGCAGGAAGTCAGCGTGCCCGCCGAGATCGGCGGGCGGATCGTCGAGCTGCCCATTGAATCCGGGCAAAGAGTCACCCGCGGGCAAGTTCTGCTGCGCCTCAACGATGCGCCCGAGCGTGGCCAACTGGTGCGCTTGCAGGGCCAACTGGACAACACCCGGGTACGCCTTGAGCGGATGAAAAAACTGATCGATTCCAATGCCATTTCCCGGGAAGCGCTGGACAACGCCCAAGCCGAATACACCACCGCCCGCGGTGCTGTTCAGGGGCTGGTGGCACAGATAGAGCAGCGCACCATCAGGGCACCGTTCGACGGCACTTTGGGCATTCGTAAAGTCCATTTAGGCCAGTACGTGAACCCCGGCGATACCCTGATCAACCTGATCGGCAACAAGGGCCTTTACGTCAATTTCAGTGTGCCCGAGCAGGCCCTGCCCCACTTCGCCACCGGCAAAAGCCTGCTGGTCGAACTCGATGCCCTGCCCCATCAACCGCTGACGGCCGTGGTCAGCAGCATCGATCCGTTCCTTGAGCGTTCCCGTACCGCCAGCGTGCAGGCACACCTGAAAAACCCGCCAAGTGCTGCTCTGCCGCGCATGTTTGCCAGGGTGCGCTTGCCCCAGCCGCTGCCCGAAAACACCTTGAGCGTGCCAGAAACGGCAGTGACCTACAGCGCGTATGGCGAAGACCTCTATGTCGTGCAACCTGCAGGCATACCCACTGTGCGCCGGGTCTCGGTCGAGACCGGCGAGCGCCGCGAGGGTTGGGTGGTGATCACCCGGGGGGTGGCGCCGGGGGATCAAGTGGTGATCTCCGGTCAGATCAAACTCAGCGATGGCGCACGTATCGAGCCCATTACCAACAGCGTACTGGCCGTTGACGCAGGAGCCATCGAGTGAAGTTCACAGATATGTTCGTCCGCCGCCCGGTGCTCGCGCTGGTGGTCAGCCTGATGATCCTGCTGGCCGGGCTCAAAGCCTATATGGGTTTGCCCGTGCGCCAGTACCCGTTGCTGGAAAGCTCCGTGATCACCGTCAGCACCGACTACCCCGGGGCCCCGGCCGAACTGATGCAGGGCTTTGTCACCCAGCCCATCAACCAGTCGCTGGCCTCGGTGGAAGGCGTCGACTACATCAGCTCATCCTCGGTGCAGGGCCATAGCCTGGTGACGTTGCGCATGGCGCTGAACCAGGACTCGGCCAAGGCCCTGAGCGAGGTGATCGCCAAGGTCAACCAGGTCAAGTATCGCTTGCCGGAACAGGCCTACGACCCGGTGATCGAGCGCTCGGCCGGTGAGTCCACCGCCGTGGCGTATGTCGGTTTTACCAGCGACACCCTCTCGGCCGCAGCCCTGAGCGACTACCTGAGCCGGGTGGTGCAGCCCTTGTTCGCCACGATTGCAGGCGTGGCCAAGGTCGATACCTTTGGCGGCCAGCGCCTGGCCATGCGCCTGTGGCTCGACCCGCAACGCATGGCCGGCCATGGCATCAGCGCCGCCGAGGTCGAACAGGCGATCCGCGCCAACAACTTCCAGGCCGCCCCGGGGCAAATCAAAGGGCAATACGTGGTGTCATCGATTCAGGTCAACAGCGACCTCACCACCCTAGACGAATTTCGCGACCTGGTGATCAGCAATCGTGGGGACCGCCTGCTACGCCTGCGCGATATTGCCGAGGTCGAGCTGGGCTCGGCCGCCTACGAAACCAGCGCCCTGATGGACGGCAAACCCGCGGTGCATCTGGGGCTGTACGCCACGCCCGGGGGCAACCCGCTGGTAATTGTCGAGGGCATCAAACGCCTGTTGCCGGACATCCAGAAAACCCTGCCACCTGGGGTCGAAGCCGCACTTGCGTTCGAAACCGCGCACTTTATCGAAGCCTCGATTGTGGAAGTGATCCAGACCCTGCTCGAAGCGATCCTGATTGTAGTGCTGATCATTTTCCTGTGCCTGGGCTCATGGCGCACGGTGCTGATCCCGATTCTCAGCATCCCGCTGTCGATCCTCGGCGCCCTGGCCTTAATGGCGTTATTTGGCTTCAGCATCAACCTGCTGACGCTGCTGGCGATGGTGCTGGCCATCGGGCTGGTGGTGGACGACGCGATTGTGGTCACCGAAAACATCCACCGCCATATCAAGGAAGGCCTCGCCCCGCTTGAGGCTGCGCTGATTGGCGCCCGTGAAATCGCCTCACCGGTGATCGCCATGACTGTCACCCTGGCCGCGGTATACATGCCCATCGGCCTGATGAACGACCTGACCGGCGCACTGTTCAAGGAGTTCGCCCTGACTCTGGCCGGCGCGGTGCTCGTGTCAGGAGTGATCGCCCTCACGCTGACCCCGGTGATGTGCGCAAAACTGCTGCCGGCCGGACAAGACGAAGGCGCCATGGGCATGCTGGCCGAGGGGTTCTTCCACCGTTTATCGCGGCGTTATCAGCGAGGCTTGCTGCTGTCATTGCGTAAGCGCGGCGTGGTCCTGGGTTTTGCCGTGCTGATCCTGCTCAGCCTGCCACTGCTCTACGGCCAGGCCGCAAAAGAACTGGCGCCCAATGAAGACCAGGGCAACCTGCTGCTGGCGATCAAATCCCCGCAACACGCCAACCTCGACTTTGTTGAGCGCTATGCCGCGCAATTGAGTGGCGTCCTCGGTGCCATCCCCGAAGCTACCGGCACCTGGATCATCAACGGCACCGACGGTGTGGCGGCCAGCTATGCCGGAGTCAATTTCAAGGAATGGAACCAGCGCGGGCGCAGCGCAGCGCAGATCCAGACGCAATTGCAGCAGCGGGTCGACGGCGTGGAAGGCAATGCCATCTTCGTCTTCCAGATGCCGGCGCTGCCCGCCTCCACCGGTGGTTTGCCGGTACAACTGGTGATCCGCAGCACCGAGGATTACCGCTCGCTGTACCTGGCCATGGAACAGCTGAAGCAGCAGGCCCGGGCCAGCGGATTGTTCGCCGTGGTCGACAGTGACCTGGCGTTCAACAACCCGGTGACCGAGGTGCGGATCGACCGCAACAAGGCCAACAGCCTGGGTATCCGCCTGCAAGACATCGCCAGCACCCTGGCAATACTGGTCGGCGAAAACTACACCAACCGCTTCGCGATGCAGGGCCGCTCCTATGATGTGATCGCGCAAACCGGGGCCAGCCAGCGCCTGACGCCCGAGGCCTTGAACGGCTTCTACCTCGCCACCGATACCGGGGTGCAAGTACCGCTGGCCACCGTGGTCAGCCTGCACAGCGATATCCAGCCCAACCGCCTGAAACAGTTCAACCAGCAAAATTCGGCAACCTTCCAGGGCATCGCGGCACCCGGCGTGAGCCTGGGCCAGGCCGTGGCTTTTTTGACCGAACACAGCAAGCAATTGCCCGCCAGCTTCAGCCATGACTGGCAGTCCGATTCGCGGCAATTTATCCACGAAGGCAACGCGCTGATGCTGACCTTTGTGTTCGCCCTGATCGTGATTTACATGGTGCTGGCGGCGCAGTACGAAAGCCTGCGCGACCCGCTGATCATCCTGATCACCGTACCGCTGTCGATCTGCGGCGCCCTGATCCCGCTGGCACTGGGCTGGGCCACGCTCAACATCTACACCCAGATCGGCCTGGTGACGTTGATCGGGCTGATCAGCAAGCACGGGATCCTGATGGTCGAGTTTGCCAATGAACTGCAAGCCGCTACGGGCTGCTCACCGGCCAACGCCATCATCCGCTCGGCCCGCATCCGCTTACGGCCAATCCTGATGACCACCGCCGCCATGGTGGTCGGCCTGGTGCCCTTGCTGTTTGCCAGCGGCGCAGGGGCCAGCAGCCGCTTCGGACTGGGCATCGTGATTGTCGTGGGGATGGTGGTGGGGACGCTGTTTACGTTGTTTGTACTGCCGTCGATCTACAGCCTGATCTCCAGAAGACACACGCCGGCTCCCTCCCCCTGAAACGCAACCGGGCGGCTCAAGGCCGCCCGGGTCAGGGTTAAACCAGCAAGGTTACAAATGCGATTCGGCGTATTCGGCCAGAATCGAGCGAGGCACCCCTTGCAGGGCAATGTGCACCCCGTTGGGGAAGTCTTTGAAACGCTCCGTCAGGTAGGTCAGCCCCGAGCTGGTGGCCGACAGGTACGGCGTATCGATCTGTGCCAGGTTGCCCAGGCACACCACTTTGGAACCGGCGCCCGCACGGGTGATGATGGTTTTCATCTGGTGCGGCGTGAGGTTTTGACACTCATCGATCAAGATCAGGCTCTGCTGGAAGCTGCGACCACGAATGTAGTTCAGGGATTTGAACTGCAACGGCACCTTGCTCAGGATGTAGTCGACGCTGCCGTGGGTGTTTTCATCCTCCATGTGCAGGGCTTCAAGGTTGTCGGTGATAGCCCCCAGCCAAGGCTCCATCTTCTCGGCTTCGGTGCCCGGCAAGAAGCCGATTTCCTGATCCAGCCCTTGCACGCTGCGGGTACAGATAATCCGCCGGTAGCGCTTGCTGACCATGGTTTGTTCAATCGCGGCCGCCAGCGCCAGGATGGTTTTACCCGAACCCGCCGCACCCGACAGGTTGACCAGATGAATATCCGGGTCGAGCAAAGCAAACAGCGCCAGCCCCTGATAAATATCCCGAGGCTTGAGCCCCCAGGCTTCCTGGTGCAGCAGTGGCTCCTGGTGCATGTCGAGAATCAGCAGCTGGTCCTTGCGCACCTCTTTGATCCAGCCGACAAAGCCCTGCTCATCAATGATGAATTCATTGATATGCACCGAGGGCAGGTTTTCGTTCATCTGCACCTGATGCCAGGTACGGCCATGACCTTGGCGGGTCTCGACCTTGTTGACGCGGTCCCAGAACGAACCGGTCATGGTGTGGTAACCACGCGACAGCATCGATACGTCGTCAACCAACTGGTCGGTGCTGTAATCCTCGGACTCGATCCCGCAAGCCCGAGCCTTGAGGCGCATGTTGATGTCTTTGGTCACCAGCACAACACGCAACTTCGGTTCGCGGGCGTGCAGGTCAATCAACTGGTTGATGATGATGTTGTCGTTGAGGTTTTCTGGCAGCAGCGTGTTGGGCTCGCGCCGCTTGCTCATCATGATCGACAGAAAGCCTTTGGGCGCGCCTTTGCCACGCTGGATCGGCACACCCTTTTCGACATCTTCAGGGCTGGCAACTCCCAGCAACTGATCAATCAAACGGATAGCCTGACGACACTCCGCGGCCACCAGCAGCTTGCCGGTTTTGAGTTTGTCGAGCTCTTCGAGCACCGTCATGGGGATCGCGACGTGATGTTCCTCGAAGTTCAGCAATGCGTTTGGATCGTGAATCAGTACGTTGGTATCGAGCACATAAAGGATTGGCTGGTTGGAAGAAGGAGTGCGTCCGTGATCATCCATACTCGGTCACCTTTTTGGGAGCCATTCGACGCAATACCACAACAGTTCTGCGCCTCGGAGTGACTGCCGTAATTACCCTGCCCGGTGGGTCTTGGAAGACGCCACCTGTGTTGCAGGTTTCGGCCGTCTGTCTTCGTAATACTCCTAAATGTGTGACAAAAAAAAGCTTTTTTAGCGAATAGGCAATTTATTTCATGGAATGACGAATACCCTTGGCGGATGCCTGAAGCGGGGCTAGAGTCATATATTAACTGCGTGTTCTACAACACTTCGCAATCTTCCCAACCCAAGCCACTTTGTGCCGTCGCCTTCAGCAACCAAGGCAACGCCGTACGCACTTTGTCCTGGGTATCGTGAAACGCAATCACCCCATGACGCCACAACAGCATAAGGCTCAACACCCGTTGCGCTGACTGTTCGGCGCTCAGGCTGGCTGACATGTCTTGCGCATCAATATCCCACAATGACACCTGCAAACCCTGCGCCTGGAAAACCCCCCCGCTATCTGCCCGCCGCTGCCCATAGGGCGGGCGAAACAGAGCGACGTAGTTGTTCGGTACAACCTGTTTGACCAAGGCCGTGGTGCGCAAAATCGAGTCCTGCCAGTCTTGCCAATGACTGTGTGAGCGATATTCCCAGCCCTGCACGCCCACACACTGGCCCTTGTACAGCGCTTGCAGAGCTTGTGTACCGTTTTTGTCGAGGCGCACCTGCGCGCTATTGCCCAACACAAAAAAAGTCGCGCTCATGGATTGCTTGCGCAGGTAGTCGGTCAACCAGTCGGTGGTGCCGGGCAATTGGCTGGGGCCGCTGTCGAACGTCAATGAAAACAGTCGATCATGCATCGCTTCGCCGTTGCTTTCCTGCTCGCCGAACAGCTCGATTTCGCTGCTGATTTGCGGGAACAGCGCGGCCTTGCGCAGTTGTTCATCCAGATAACGCTGGTGAAACTCACGGCTCGGCTCGGCCCAGGCCACATAAAACGAGTCGTCGGCGATTTCAAACTTGCCGGCCTGCTCGCGCAAGCTGTCCATGCCGTCGACGTAATAGCAAAACGAGGCATCCTGATCGCAGCTTTGCTGGGCAAGGTTGTAATTGGCCAACAGCCGCTGCCACATGCGTTTACGCAGGTTATCAATGGTGTCCAGGTTGATGGTCTTCAGGCCAAGGCGCTGCTTGAGCGCGCTTTCGTCCAGCGTTTCACTGACCAGCAAGGCATGGGCGAAGGCAAGAATTTCGGCCCGCGAAGCAACATCGAACAATGCGGGGCTGATCAATTGCTCGGGCCAGGTACTGCGATCCAGCGTTGCGGGCTCATTGGGCGCCGCCACTGCCCCCAGGCACACCAGCATGGCCGAGAAAAAAAGAGCAATGCGCACGGATCAATCTCCCAATAAAAACTGGCAGCACTATAACCCGGACAAATGCCCGTGACCTGTAGTCGCTGCCGAAGGCTGCGATAGGTTGCGCAGCAGCCCCGAAAGTCCTGCGGACTTTATCGCAGCTTTCGGCAGCGGCTACAGAGTCTCAAACGCCTATCGCGACGATAGGTGGAGTCAAACCGCCCAACCCCCTAGAATCCCCAGACGCTAAAAGGAGACGACCTCATGCTGATGGTGATTTCACCCGCTAAAACCCTCGATTACGAGACGCCGCCGGCCACTGCGCGTTTCACCCAGCCGCAATACCTGGACCACTCCCAGGAGCTGATCGAACAATTGCGCGAACTGAGCCCGCAACAGATTGGCGAGCTGATGCATTTGTCCGACAAGCTCTCGGGGCTCAATGCGGCACGCTTCGGCAGCTGGACTCCAGCGTTCACCCCAAAAAATGCCAAACAGGCACTGCTGGCATTCAAGGGCGATGTGTATACCGGCCTTAACGCCGTGGACTTTAGCGAAGCGGACTTTGATTACGCGCAAACCCATCTGCGCATGCTCTCGGGACTCTACGGCCTGTTGCGCCCGCTGGACCTGATGATGCCGTATCGCCTGGAGATGGGCACCAAGCTGGCCAATGCCCGGGGTAAGGACCTGTACGCCTTCTGGGGCACGCAAATCAGCCAATGGCTCAATGAAGCACTGGCGGAACAGGGCGATGACGTTCTGCTCAACCTGGCGTCCAACGAGTACTTCTCGGCAGTGAAAAAATCGGCCCTGAACGCACGTATCATCAATACTGAATTCAAGGACCTGAAAAACGGCCAGTACAAGATCATCAGCTTCTACGCCAAAAAAGCCCGCGGCATGATGAGCCGGTTTGTAATCAAGGAACGCATCAACAACCCCGAGCAGCTCAAGCAGTTCGATGAGCAGGGTTATCGTTTTAGCGCTGAACAATCCAAGCCGGATCTGTTGGTGTTTTTGCGCGACCACGCTGAGGAATGACCCCTCCAGGGGCCTCAGGCTGGTAAGTTAGACTCATTCCATGCAAGAGGCGCTGCCATGTTTATCGGCGTGTTACTGATCATCACCTGGCTTGTGCTGTTGCTGCGCTATCCGTCCAAGGCTTTCCCGGTTTCGCTGGCGGCAGTGTTCGGGCTAGCAATTGTTGCAGCGTCTGTGGCCTGGCTCGACAACCGCGAAGCACAGCAACTGGCACGCCTGGAGCTGCGTATTGTCTATGACCCCGTGCATTGCCCGGCAGACCGCCCATTGCAACTGACCCTGAAAAACCGCAATGACGTGCCACTGGTCGAACTTGGCTGGCGCATCGCCGCCTATGCACCGGGCGATACCGTCAACCTCGCCGATAACCTCTATACCGCCCCACGCTATCGCGGGCCCGGCGAACTGCAAGCCCAAGCCAGCTGGCAAGACTGTTTACCGATGCCGCCCCTGCGCGCCGGTTATCGACCGCAAACCCTGGAGTTCCGAGCAGAACGTCTGCAAGGCAGCTTTTCCAATTAAGGATTTTTCGATGCTCCGTGTTTTGATCACCGGCTGCTCCAGCGGCATTGGCCGCGCCCTGGCCGATGCCTTCAAGGCAGCGGGTCATGAGGTCTGGGCCAGCGCTCGCAAGCCTGAGGATGTGGCCCGGTTGGCGGCAGCGGGGTTCACCGCAGTGCAACTGGACGTAAATGACCCACACGCATTGGCGCAACTGGCTGAACGCCTGGCGCACGAGGGCAGCGGGCTGGATGTGCTGATTAATAATGCCGGTTATGGCGCCATGGGCCCGTTACTCGATGGCGGCGTCGAGGGGCTGCAGCAGCAATTTGAAACCAACGTGTTTTCAGTGGTCGGTGTCACCCGCGCGCTATTTGCAGCGCTGCGCCGCAACAAGGGGCTGGTGGTCAATGTCGGCAGCGTTTCCGGTGTATTGGTGACTCCGTTTGCCGGGGCCTATTGCGCTTCAAAAGCCGCAGTACATGCATTGAGCGATGCACTGCGCATGGAACTGGCGCCTTTTGCCATCCGCGTACTGGAAGTACAGCCCGGCGCCATCGACACCAGCTTCGCGAAAAATGCCAGCGCCCAGGCCGAGCAGTTGATTGGCCAGCAATCTGCCTGGTGGCCCGTGCGCGACGGTATTCGCGCAAGAGCCAAAGCCTCGCAAGACAACCCCACAGCTGTAACAGCCTTTGCAGATGCGATACTCAAGGCCGTACAAAAAACCAGGCCACCAATGTTGTTGCGCTATGGCAATGGCAGCCGTGCCATGCCGTTACTGGCTGCGTTGGTGCCGAGTGGTTTACTGCAGAAAATCCTGATGAAGCGGTTCGGGTTGGATAAAGAACTGTGACTGCAAAAAACCTGTAGCCGCTGCCGAAGGCTGCAGGTCAGCCATGGACCTTCATAAAATCGATAAACACCCGCACCTTCAGTGGCAGATGCCGGGTGTCGGGGTACAGCGCAAATACCCCCTGACGAGTAAATTGCCAGCCGGGAAGCAGATGCACCAATCGACCGGCCTGCAAATCCTCTTTAATCAGCCAGTCGGGCAAGATCGCAACGCCCTGCCCGGTCAGGGCAAAGGCAAGCAGCACCGATGAGTTGTCTGCCTTGATCCGCGCCTTGCCGGGATTGGGCTGATAAGGCTGGGCAACACCGCTGCTCGAGTCGGTAATGTTCAACTCCCCTACCCGTCCATGCTCCAGCCAGGGTGTTTGTTCAAGGGCTTGCACGCTATTGATGGGCGCCACGCTGGCAATAAACGCCGGTGAAGCCACGGGCAGAATCTCGAAAGTACTCAACTGCACGGCACGGTGGCTGGAGTCGAGCACACGGCCCAAGCGCAAAGCCACATCAAAACGTTCGGAGATCAGATCGGCATGGGTCGATGAGGTCGACAAGTGCACGTTGAGGTCGGGGTGCAACGCGCGAAACAGCTCCAGTGCAGGCACCACTTTGGCCAATGCATATTCCACAGTGGTGGTGATACGCAACGTGCCCTTGAGTTCCGTGTGCTCGCTTCGGGCTTCGTCAATCGCCAGCCGGGCCGCTTCCAGCATGCTCAGGCAGTGCAGATAAAAACGTTCACCCGCCTCGGTCAAGGCCAGCCGCCGGGTGTTGCGCGTCAGCAGGGTCACGCCCAGCTCAGCCTCAAGCCGCTTGATGTTGAAGCTGACCACGGCACGGGTTTGCCCCAGCAGATCCGCAGCGCCGGTAAGGGAGCCAGCTTCGACCACGGCTTTGAAAGTGTCGAATCGATCGAGACTAACCATGCTTCATCCTGCCAATTGTCAAAATAATTTTGACAATCTAGCAGCGAGCGGACGGTTCCTCCACAAGCAAAAGCTGCTTACTGTGCGGTCTCCGATCAAGGAGCCGACCATGGCCTACCGCAACAAAATCGCGCTGGTGTATTTGCTGGGCTATGCGCTGGATCTGGTGAACATGTTCGCCGCAGCCATTGCCTACCCGCAAATCAGCCTGGAACTGCACGCATCCGTCACGCAGCTGGCCTGGATCGGCAACGCCTACATGCTCGGCCTGACGCTGATCATTTTGCCCAGCGTGTGGTTGGCAACCGTGTTTGGCGAAAAGCGATTGATCATGGCTTCACTCCTGTTGTTCAGTCTGGCGTCCTGGTGCGTGGCACAGTCGGGCTCGATAGAAGCACTGATGGGTTGGCGTTTGCTGCAGGGGCTGGCCGGCGGATTATTGATTCCGGTGGGGCAAGCCATGGTGTATCGGCACTTTCCGGTGCGCGAGCGAGCTCGCCTGACTTCCGTAATTTTACTGGTGGCGTTGCTGGTACCCGCGCTGTCGCCGGTTTTGGGCGGCTGGGTAGTTGAGTCATGGTCATGGCGCTGGGTGTTTTACGCCAACCTGCCACTGGCAGTGCTTGCCCTGTTGCTGGCCGCACTCTGGCTTGAGGCAGAGCCCCGCCCCACTTCGCGCCCGACGCTGAATTATCGGAGTGTGGCGACAGGAGCGCTGAACATGGCGCGCTTGCTGAAAAGCCCACTGCTGCGGGTCGGGATGCTGACGTATCTGTTTATTCCCGGAATTTTTATCGGCACCCAGTTGGTGAGCATTTTGTACCTGCACCAACTGGGCTTGAGCCCTGCGCAAACCGGCGCCTTGATGCTGCCGTGGGCGCTGGCATCGGCGCTGGGCATTTGCCTGAGCCGTTATCAATTTAACCGTGTCGGGCCAAAGCCGTTGCTTTTGCTGGGCATGACGGCACAAGCCGTGGGTATTGGGTTGTTGACCCAGATTGATGGTTCAAGCTCCTGGCTGCCAATCGCGCTGTACGGGCTGATGGGATTTGGCGGCAGCCTGTGCAGCAGCACGGCGCAAAATACCGCGTTTATTGATGTCTCTGCCCAGCACATGGGCCACGCCAGCGCGCTATGGAATATCAACCGTCAGCTGAGTTTCTTGCTTGGCCCGGCATTGATGATGGCCCTGTTGGGCGCTTTGACCCTGATCACCTCGACGCCGCACGCCTATGCCCTATGCTTTGCCATCGGTTGTGCATTGACGCTGGTGCCGCTCATTCCCGTTCTGCGCCTTGATACATCCCGCGTGCTGGCTTTACTCGCACCTTAACCTGGAGATTCCGATGACTGACTACGCGAGCTACTTTGATCTGGTAAACGAAACCCACGTCGAAATTGAAGGCTGGTTTTCCGGCCTGGAGCCCGGCGTACTGCCGGTTTTGCTAGCGCGTTTTTCGCCGCAATTTTCGATGATTACCCCCGGCGGCAAAGTGCTGGATCTCGACGGGGTAGAAACACTGTTTGAACAACTGCGCGGAGCGCGCCCTGGGTTGAAAATCACCCTCAGCGAGTTCAAGGGCATTGCCTTGCACGCAGGCGGTGCGGTGGTCAGCTACCGCGAGCTGCAAGAGGAACACAACGGCAGCCGCACTGATCGCCGGGCCACCGTGGTATTTGAAAAAACCGCCGACGGCAAGGTGCTGTGGCGGCATTTGCATGAGACATTTTGTGCGGATTGACAGGCAACAAGCCGGTACTTGAGATCGAAGTGCAACGGTAACGGTCATGACTGTGCGTTACCGCTGCAAGGCAAGGGGATCAAAAGTTGGATCGTGCTCCAGACCCTTGCCGGGGATTTGATGCTTGATCAAATGCTGCGGCAAACAGGCGCCTGTTCATGGCGCTGTACCGACCGCTGGAAACGAGCGACTCGAGGGCTATGGGCGAATCGGTCAGTGCCGCGAAATGCGCGTCCACAGGTAACCTGTTAATTGCCATTGAAGGCATAGAAGTCTGCGCAGGAATAACTGCATATCTGATTGCTGTATCCGTCAGTTGCGCATATTGCATCTGTGTTTGCGCTTCACTCTTCTTCATTAGCCGTGAGAATTTTACGGCCATCTGGCCCGCAAAAGAGACCACAGGATTGCGAGCGTGCTTGGCCACTGCCCCTACCACACCAATAACATCAGCAACCCCCCTCCCGCCGAGCCGCCAGTACTGCCTGATCCTCAATCGGACTGTTAACTGCGCAAGTCAGAGGGCCCACTATCTCGCTTGTGATTTTCTCCCCCACTAACACGTTCAACATTCCGCACGTCAGTTCTCCTGAGTGATACAACACGCTACCCGCCGGGACTGCCGTACCGGTTCGTGCAGCAGCAATCACATGGGCCTCGTGAGTATTGGTAAATGCAGGCCCCCGGCGCTCGATCACGTCGTTAAGTGCCACTGGAATTTGATCCCGATAATTGCGGGTAGCAGAGTCTGTAGTGTTCGAAAAATATCTGCGCACAGATCCCATGCCGGCAGCCTGTAGTGGGTGAATAGCACCCTGCTCGGCAAGTGTGTCATACGGCCGATCTTCCTTATCGACGCATGAGACCTCTATCAAGCCATCCGGATCACGGTAGACAATTGGATTATTGCGTACGGCTCGGTACTGATTCAGTCCGTAGATAACGCCACTGGGATCAGGATTGATCCAGCGCCATCCCATCACGCAATATCGCAAACCATAATAATAAAGCCCTGTGGCATCCCGCTCCTTGGCTGAGTAACGCAAGGTTCGAAAACTCGACTCGCTTGAGTTCCCCCGCTCACTGAACGCCGTGGTTGCATATGGATGGTAAGTTTCGCGGCTGACAATTTTGGCATTGCTATCCAGCTCCAGAGTGCAAGAACCCAAGTGATCAGCAAGGCTGTAGCACAACTGCTCACACGCCAACTGCCTGGGCAAGGGTGTTTCCCATTGCAACACCTGCACCGAAATGCGACCGGTTTGGGCAGTGATTACGCCCAGAGTTGTACCTGTAACCCTGTCAATACGCATTTCCAACCCTGGCAAGTAACGCGTTTCGCTGATCAATGTACGCGTACGGGTTTGCGTTGAACGAATCTTGCGTTGTCGCATGCCATCCGCGCCGTAGATGTAGCGCTCATTGTCGTCGAGGCCCGACTCGCGCTCTACCGGTCGGACCTCACTTAACTGATTACGTAAATCCCAACTCAATGTCCGCCCCTTGTCCAAGGCCAACAGGTTACCGCTCTGATCAAAACCTGAGGCAATTTGGGCTTCAGTCAGCGGGCGAGCGTCTTGTTCGGGCAGGCAGCGATTACTGTATTTTCCCGCCGTCAGCCTAAGCCCATGAGATTGCGCACCTTGGTGGACAGTCTCCAATAAGTTGCCACCGGCATCGTAGCGATAGGTCTGGCGATAAGTGGCCACGGCCTGCGGGTTTCTGATCTGAGCGGGGCCTTTACTGGCAGCTCCGGCCTCCCATCCGGTAGCGCTGATCAGTTGGTAGAGACTGTCGTAGCGGTAACGGTTGATCGGTTCAATGCACTGGTTGGCGAAGTAGCGAATCGGCAGGGCCTTGTCCTCGATACTCAAAATATTGCCCACCGGATCGTAGACGTAGTTCAAGTCCTGCAAGGCTTTATGCTGGGCAACGCTAGCACGCAAACGCAAGAGACGGTCACTACGAGGGCAATAATCGAACACGCTGACCACGCCATTACCAGCAGTCTGCTGCTGTATCTGGCCGCAGGCACTGTATTGAATACCATGGACCAGCATTTGAGGCCCTGGGGCATTTTTCAGATGCAATCTGGTCTCGTACAACTGACCGTCTACCGTGTGAGCGAACATGTTCCGGTTGCCCAGAGCATCAATCTGTTGCACCACCTCACCCATGCCGTTGTGTGCAAACAACGTGGACGCGCCACCTACCGGCTCAAGCAAGCAATCACGCTCACTCTCGCCCGATGGCCAGTGCGGTAGATTCAATGCCTGCAAAAATTGCTGCGTTTGTTCAATCACCTGCCCCGTCAATCCGAATGCATTGAAGTGACGCGTACCAGCTGGGTCATCGTGGCGGATCAATTGTCCGTACTGGTTGTGGTCGATACAGATTGGATCTACAGAGCCATAGATATAACGCTCAGTACACGATACCGGGGCATTTGACTCATGCTCAAAAATCGCCAGGGGGCGCAGCAAGGTGTCGTACTGAATATGTTGCTGACTACCTCGCCCATCCCAGCTGTGCAGGAGCTGCCCCACTTCACCCGGCAGGCTGACTCGCAGGCCTGCATCAACACTCAAGGATCTCAAGGGAATGCCTGTCAGCGTGTAAAGGTGCTCGGCATTGGCCGGTGTCGAGGCATCACTGCCATGCAGTACCCACAATCGCGGGTCCCACTGAGCCACCACTCGCCCCGCCTCGTCGAACCGGGTTCGATTGATGCGAACCTCGGCATCTGCATCGCTGGCAGAACGGCAATAAGTGATTGAACGCACGGTCAATCGACGCGAATCAATGGTTGTTAAGGTTGGTGTGTGGCAGTGAATATTCATCATCAAGAGCCTTTGCAGTTCTTGATCAGAGTAGAAACGCAAACCAGCGGACTGCCTACTGTCAGAAATACCAGATTCGCCTGTAGCCGCTTGCGATGGGCCGCAAAGCGGCTCCAGGACTAACCCAAGGTCAGTCCACTTTGCCCTGCTCAACAATCACCGTACACGTAGTGCCTGCGGCCAGCAGGAAACCATCGGGGATTTCGTCGATGTGGATACGTACCGGCACCCGCTGCGCCAGGCGCACCCAGTTGAACGTCGGGTTTACGTCGGCCACCAGTTCACGGCTCTCGGGGTTGTCGCGGTCGTAGATGCCGCGCGAAATGCTTTCCACATGTCCCTTCAATACTTCGCCGCTCATCATTTGCAGGTCGGCTTTGTCGCCCACACGGATGTGCGGCAGTTTGGTTTCTTCGAAGAAGCCATAAACCCAGAACGAATCCTTGTCGATCACGGCCATTTTCGGATCGCCCACCCGCGCATAGTCGCCACGGTGCACGTTGAGGTTGGTGACGTAGCCGTCAACGGTAGCCAGCACTTTGGTGCGTTTGAGGTTGAGCTGCGCCGCGTCAAGCTGAGCCAGCGCGTGCTGGTAGTCAGCCAGGGCCGAGTCGGCGATGTTGCTGGCGTCGTCACGGTTTTCGCGGGAGATCACCAGGCTGTCCATGTCCGCCCGGCGATGGGCGTTGACCTTGCGCATCTCCCAGGTGGCCTTGCGGGACGCCACCAGCGATTGCGCTTGCTTGACCACGATTTGGTAATGCTCAGGGTCGATTTCCAGCAGTACGTCACCCTTTTTTACCAACTGGTTGTCTTTGACCGGCACGCCTGTCACGTAGCCGTTAACGTCGGCCGCAACGTTGATGATATCGGCCCGCACCCGTCCATCACGGGTCCACGGGGTGTTCATGTAATGCTCCCAGAGGGTGCGGCCGATCCATATCGCAAGGGCCAGAACCAGCAAGGTGGCGAGCAGGCTGAAAAACTTTTTCATCGGATCGGTCTCAACGGTAAACAGTGAGCGCCATGGCGCCAAAAAGACAGGCAAACAGGCTCAGGCGCAACAGCGCCGGATGCCAGAAGAAGCGGTACAGGTCGTAGCCGGAAAACAGTCGGTCAAAGCCCCATGCCAACCCCGCCGCGATAAAAAACATCAGGGTCATGGTGGGCATGTAGACGCCGTGGAAGGCGATTTCACGAGGCATGTTCAAGTCCTTGCGGCTGGGCATATGCGGCCAGCGGCGATTGCGGGTCGAGCAGTGAAGTACGGATAAAGTGCAGGTAGCTTTGCACCCGGACCAGCGCCGAAGTGTCGAAGTTACGGGCGAAAGGTTCGTCGGTGGACTGCACCCGGCTGATGGCGTGATCGACGGCAATCAGCGCACGCTCCAGGTTGCTTTCGCTGGGGGCGATAAACAGCCGCACCAGCGCCCGGCCCATAACCCGGATGGCCTGACGCCATGGCTGGGCCTCGGCGTACGCCGGGTGCACCGGCAAAATTGCCTGTTCCTTGCGCAGCTCGATGATCGCGTGGCCGACTTCCAGCACCACAAACATCCAGCGCAGCAGTTCGCGTTGCACCTGCGGCTTGCCAGCTGCCAAGCCATAAGCCTGGTGCATCAGGTCGCGGGTACGGCTTTCCAGGCTGGAACTCAAACCGCGCAACTTGCCGCTGATGGCGTACACCACTTGCTCACGCAGATCCTGCTCCAGGCGACTCCACAACCAGCGGCTGTTAGGCGGCAGAATAATCGCGCCGGCAGCCGCACACACCAGCATGCCCAGCACCATCGCGATGTAGTCGTTGATGAACTGGTACGGGTTGTAGATCGTCAGGTTGTCGGGGACCGAGCCGATGCTGAAAAAAATCAGCAAGCCCAGTCCGACCCCGGCGTAATTGGCCCGCGAGGTCAGGAACGAGCCGAACACGATCACCGGCGTCAGCACCAGGCACAACAACGGGAAGCCGTCGATATGGGGCAACACAAAGAACATTTCGACAAAGCCCACCAGTGCCCCGATAAAGGTCCCGCACGCCATCTGAAACGCCATGCGTTTGGGGTTGGGCGTGGCGGCGGACAAGCCCACGGTGGCGGCAGCGACCAAGGTCATGGTGGCGCCGCTGGGCCAGGCGGTCATCACCCAGTAGGTGCCAAGCACCACCAGAATAAACGCCGCCCGAATCCCCGACGCCGCCGCTGACCACCAGTTGGTTTGCGAGATAAAGGGCTGATCCCAGCGCTCCCGTTCGTGGGTGTGGTCGGCCAGCGAGGCGTGGGTCAACGCGTAGCTGTGCAAATCATCAACGAAGCGGAACAACAGTTCGTAGGCGGTATTGAAGTCCAGAAAGTCCGAGGGGCTGGGCTCACTGTCCAAAAACTTCACCCGCAGCGCACGTACATGTCCCGGCAGGCTGCTCTTGAAAGCATCCAACTGCTCGGCCAGCAAGGCTGCGTCTTTATCGGTCAACGAGCGACCAGCGTAGGTGTCGAGCAACTGCGCAAGTATTTCCAGCTCGGGCTCGATGGCCGACACCACGTCGACCACACCACGGCTGCGCAAACGTGCGAGCAGTTGGTGCAAGGCATTGAAGCGTGTGGTGATGGCCATGAATTCACTGTTCAGACGGCTCAAGCGGCCACTGCGACGACGCATGTGCGGGTCTTCAAACACCGTCACGCTGCGCATGCCTTCCAGCCCTACGCTCTCACCAATAAAGCGCACGTTGCTGGCTTCATAGGCTTCTTGAGTGGACTGGCCGCGCAAGCCTTCGGCAACAAAACCGGCAAACACACCAAAGCGTTTGTACAGCGCGTCATGCATGGCCGCGCCTGCGGTTTTGGGCAAGATCGCGGCACTGATGACCGTGGCGCAGAGGATGCCCAGGGAGATTTCCAGCACCCGCCACACAGCGGCCATAAAGGCCCCATCGGGATGCGCCAGCGCGGGCAAACCGACCATGGCGGCGGTGTAACCGGCGAGAACGAAACCATAAGCACGAAAGTTACGGCAGCGCGCCGCACCGGCCGAGCAGATACCCACCCAAATCGCCAGCGAGCCCAGGAACAACACCGTGTTCTGCGCAAACAAGGCAATCAACGCGACCATCACCGCCGAACCGGTCAGGGTACCCAAAAATCGGTAAAAACTTTTGGCAAACACCTGGCCACTTTGCGGCTGCATCACGATAAACACTGTGATCATCGCCGTGCGCGGTTGCGGCAACTCAAGACGCATGGCCAGCCACAGGGTCAAAAAGGCCGCGATCAAAACTTTGAAGATATGCACCCAGGTCACGCCATCGCTGCGTGCCCAGTCAAAGAAGCCACGGCGCCATTCCAGGGAATACAGCCAGCGTACCGGGGCGGGCAAGTGGTTCATCTACCGGATCTCAAAATTAGCCATCAGGGGTTTAGTGATTAAACAGCGCCATGACGGCCGGGGGTTTGTCGGGGACATAGCGGTCATCTTTGGGCACATCAAAGCCAGCCCCAAGACCGCCGCCCAATGCAGTAACAAGCTCGGCATGGGCGCTCAGGCGGGCGGCCTGAACCTGCTGCTGGATTTGCTGCTGCTTGAACAACAGGGTTTGCGCGTTCAGTACGTTGAGGTAATCGGTAAGCCCGCGCTGAAACGCAACCATGGCGATGTCGTAGGTTTTCTGCGCGGCGGCAACCGACTCGGCGGCGAACACCTGCTGTTTTTCCATCGACTCGCGTTTGATCAACTGATCGGAAATACCCTTGAGTGCAGTCACCAGTGTCTGGTTGTACCTGGCCACGGCCATGTCATAACCGCCGGATGCCACGCCCAACTCCGAACGCAGGCGGCCGCCATCAAAAATCGGCAGCGAGATCGCCGGGCCGACGTTGTAGTTGAGCTTCTTGCCGGTCAAAAAGCCCAGCGCGCTGCCACCGGTGGCCATAAAACCAATGCTGCCAACCAGATCGACGTTGGGATAAAAACCAGCATGGGCCACATCGATGCCCCGGGCCTGGGCCGCTACTTCCCAACGGCTGGCGACCACGTCCGGGCGCTGACCCAGCAGTTGTGCGGGCAAGGCCGAGGGCAATTTGAGCGCTGTATTCAGCGCCAGGGTTGGGCGCTTCAGACCGGCGCCCTCGCCCGGGCCTTTACCGGCCAACGCCGCCAACTGGTTGCGGGCCAGGGCAATTTCTTCTTCCTGGGCATCGATCTGGCGATGAATTTCGGGCAGCGGCGCCTGCGCCTGGCTGACTTCAAAATGCGTACCGATGCCACCGTCCAGACGCTTTTGCGCCAGGTCGAGAATCTGCTCTTGCTGACGCAAGGTCGACTCGACGATGTCGAGCTGAGCGTAATGCAGCGACAACTGGATATAGGCGCGAATGACGTTGTTCTGCAATTCGAGCTGGGCTTGGCGCCCTTCGGCGACGCTCATATGCGCCATGTCCACGGCCTGTTCGGTGGCATTGCTTTCGCGGCCCCACAGGTCCAGTGCAAAGCTGAAGCCCAACGCGGCGTTGTTGTCCCAGGTGGTGGTGTTGTCCAGCGCGCCCGGACCGTAAAACGGGTCAGACGGCCAATTGTGCCGTTTGAGGGTCGATTCGCCATTGATTTGCAGTGACTCAGCCGACTCGGCGACGCCCGCCAGAGCCTTGGCCTGACGTACACGGGCAGCAGCCATGGCCATGGTTGGGCTACCCTGTACCGCCAGAGTGATCCATTGATCCAGTTGCGGGTCGCCGTAAGCGTGCCACCATTGGGCTTTGGGCCAGTTTGCATCTTTCGCGGCGCTTTGGATCGCCTCGTCGGTGGCCAGGGTATTGGCAGGTAACATTGCGTCTTTGGGACCAATGCCGCCGAAACCAATGCAGCCATTTAATGCTAACGATAAAGCCAGAACACTGAGGGCTTTAAGCTCTCTGCTGATGCGACGCTGCACTGCTGCAAATTCCTGACATGAGGGGAGATGAGGCTTGAGATAGAGAAGTCTATGGCTTGGCAGGCACAACGATAAGCGGGCATAAATGTGAATCTTTATTACCGTTCTTGGGATAATCCGTTGGTCGAATGAAAACCGGCCGGTAAACCCTGAAACTTCATGTCACAATTTGTCGCTGTGTAATTGGTAGTTGTCCCCTATATCGCCCCTTGAGAGCACTTCATGGACACTTTGCAAAACATGCGCGCCTTCAGTTATGTGGCCGAAGCCGGCAGTTTCACGGCCGCTGCCGCCATGCTGGACACCACCACTGCCAACGTCTCGCGCGCGGTCTCCAACCTTGAGGCCCACCTGCAAACCCGCCTGCTGAACCGCACCACCCGCCGCATCGCCCTG
Organism: Pseudomonas fragi; assembly: GCF_025426255.1. Taxonomy (GTDB): domain Bacteria; phylum Pseudomonadota; class Gammaproteobacteria; order Pseudomonadales; family Pseudomonadaceae; genus Aquipseudomonas; species Aquipseudomonas kulmbachensis. Next base: position 4,254,034 of record NZ_CP104861.1, read on the forward strand.
ACCGAAGCCGGCAAACGCTACTTATTGCGTTGCGAGCAAATCCTGGCCTATGTCGAAGAAGCCGAAGCCGAGGCCAGCGACGCCCACTCACGCCCTGCTGGCCAACTGAAAGTGCATACCATGACCGGCATCGGTCAGCACTTTGTGATCGACGCCATTGCCCGCTATCGCAAGACGCACCCTGATGTGACCTTTGACCTGACCATGGCCAATCGTGTGCCGGACCTGCTCAACGAGGGTTACGACGTATCCATCGTGCTGGCCAGCGAGCTGCCGGATTCCGGCTTTGTGTCCCAGCGTCTGGGGATCACCTACAGCATCGTCTGTGCATCGCCCGCTTACGTGAAAGCCAATGGCACTGCAATCAAACCCAGCGACCTGCTCAACCACTCCTGCCTGCGCCTGGTCAGCCCGGTGATTGCATTGGACAAATGGGTGTTCGAAGGCCCGGAAGGCCAGGAAATGGTCCTGATCAACTCCTCGCCGTTTCTGGTCAACTCGGCCGATGCAATGAAAACCGCGATCACCAGCGGCATGGGCGTGGGCGTGTTGCCGGTGTACGCCGCCATCGAAGGCCTGCGTAACGGCACACTGGTGCGCATGCTGCCCAAGTACCGCTCGCAGGAATTGAACCTGTACGCCATCTATCCCTCGCGCCAATACCTGGATGCGAAGATCAAAACCTGGGTCGAATACCTGAAAAGCTCGTTGCCGGAAATTTTAACCGCGCATCAGACCGAACTGGTGACGTATAGCTGAAACAAACGCCTCTGTAGCCGCTGCCGCAGACTGCGATAAGGGCCGCAGGACCTGCGGCTTCGCAACCCATCGCAGCCTTCGGCAGCGGCTACAGGATTGGCGGATGGTGGGCGGGAATGTTAGCTTGCTTGCATTCCCGACAGCCGATGAGCCTTGTTCCGATGAGCCTTTCCAGCGCAAAAAAAACCGTACTTGCCTTCAGCCGTGTCACGCCCGAGATGATCGAGCGCTTGCAACAAGACTTCAATGTGATTGCCCCCAACCCCAAACTGGGCGATATCAACGCACAGTTCGATGAGGCATTGCCCCACGCCCACGGTTTGATCGGCGTCGGGCGCAAGCTGGGACGCAAGCAGCTGGAAAACGCCAAACAGCTGGAAGTGGTGTCCAGCGTGTCGGTGGGTTATGACAACTACGATGTCGATTACTTCAACGAGCGCGGCATCATGCTCACCAATACTCCGGACGTGCTCACCGAAAGCACCGCTGACCTGGGTTTTACCCTGATCATGAGCAGCGCTCGCCGGGTCGCGGAGCTTGACGCCTGGACCAAGGCCGGCGAGTGGAAGGCCAGCGTGCCGCCCGCCTTGTTCGGCAGCGATGTGTACGGCAAGACTTTGGGGATCGTCGGCATGGGCAATATCGGCGCAGCTGTTGCTCGCCGGGGTCGACTGGGTTTCAACATGCCCATCCTGTACAGCGGTAACAGCCGCAAGACCGAGCTTGAGCAAGAACTGGGCGCGCAGTTCCGTAGCCTGGATCAACTGTTGGCCGAGGCTGACTTTGTGTGCCTGGTGGTGCCACTCAGCGAAAAAACCAGGCACCTGATCAGCCACCGCGAACTGGGGCTGATGAAGAAAAGTGCGATCCTGGTAAATATCTCCCGTGGCCCGGTGGTTGACGAGCCTGCGCTGATCGAGGCCCTGCAAAACGGCACCATCCGGGGCGCGGGTCTGGACGTTTACGAGAAAGAACCGCTGAGCGATTCACCGCTGTTCCAACTCAAAAATGCGGTCACCCTGCCCCATATTGGCTCGGCGACCCATGAAACCCGTGAAGCGATGGCCAACCGCGCCCTGGCCAACCTGCGCAGCGCTCTGCTGGGCGAACGCCCACAAGATCTGGTCAACCCGCAGGTGTTCAAGGGTTGACCCGCCTGGCAACATAAACCCTGTAGCAGCTGTCGAGCTCCGCGAGGCTGCGTTCGACGGCGCAGTCGTCGCAAAACCAGCCCCTGCGGTGAGTCAGGATAATTCCGGATTAAGGATCTACGGTCGCTGCGCAACCGAACGCAGCCTCGTTCCTTCGGCAGCTGCTACGGGGTGGCTCCTCACGCCAGCTTGGCTTGCAGTGCCACCGGCTTGGGCTTGCGAAACACCAGCACGTTACCCAGCATCACCAGCACCAACCCAGCCAGCGCCGGCGCGGTCCACTGATAGCCTTCGACGAAGGCCGACACGTTCAGCGCCACCAGCGGGAACAACACCGTGCAGTAAGCAGCGCGCTCCGGCCCCATACGCCCGACCAGCGTCAGGTACGCGGTAAAGCCGATTACCGAGCCCGGTATCACCAGGTACAACAACGAGCCAATATAGCGCGTGTTCCATTCCATGCCAAACGGGATGCCACTAAACACGCAGTACAGCGCCAGCATGCTGGCACCATAGAACATGCCCCAGGCGTTGGTGGTCAGAGGCTTGAGGCCAGACTTCTGCTGCACACTCGACAGCATATTGCCCGCCGAAAAACATAAAGTGCCAATCAGCGCCAGGCCCAGGCCGAGCAAAATATGCGGCGTCGCGGTATGCCCGCTCAATTCAGGCCAGAACAACAGACCCAGGCCGAGCATCCCCAAGGCACCACCGGCAATCACATTGCGGGCGATTTTCTGCTTGAAGAAAATCCGCGCATTCAGTGCGTTCCACAGTGTGGCGGTGGAAAACACCACCGCAATCAGGCCGGTCGTGACCCACTGGCTAGCGGTCAAAAAGCACATGAAATTGACGCAAAACAGACACAGACCCTGGGCCAGGCAAATCAGATGCCCGCGCCTGTTCATCACCTGCAACTTGCGGCTGAGCAACAGCACGACAAACAGCACCAGTGCGGCCAGACCAAAGCGATAAACGATGGACACCGGAATCGCCACCTCCCCCAGTTGCAGCTTCAGGGCGATCCACGTGGTGCCCCAGATCAGCACGGTCAATACATACAAGAACAGGTTCATGGCGCACTCCAGACAATAGCTTTCAGTTTGTGCCTTCGCTTGTGCGCGCACTTGCAGATTCTTGCGCTTTTGTTGGTACGGGGCTGGCAGCCGAGGCGCGACGGAGTAGGATGCAAAGCGTTGGAGAACTGACCATGTACCCACTGCAAACCCTGCAAGTCTTTCAAGCTATGGGCCGCTCGCCCAATGCACGGCTGGAACGTAGCGTCGAACTGGGTGACGGCATGGCTGCGGCCATGTGGAGCAACCATCACGACATCCGCAATTATGAAGCGCCGACTCACCACACCCTGTCGTGCTACATCTCCGGCGGCACCGGCACCTTTCGCCGTGAACAACCCGGGGCCAGAGGCGCACCGGGCAAACTCTGCGTCCTGCCCGCCGACCATCAATCGGCGTGGGTGATCAATGGCGAGATTCGTCTGGCCCATGTGTATGTCAGCCAGGAGCAATTTGCGTTGGGCTGCATCAGTCTGCTCGACCGCGAGCCACGAGAGCTGCAACTGAGGGAAATCACCTTTCAGGATGACGAGCCGCAAAACCGGCGTTTTCACCAACTGCTCGGCATGAATTGGAACGAGCCCGGCGAACGCCTGCTGACCAGCAGCCTGGCCAGCGCCCTGCTCGACCATGCCGTACTGACTCAAGTGGGCTTGCGCGAGGGGCTGCAACTCAAGGGCGGACTGGCCGCCTATCAACGACGCCAACTGGTCGACTACATCGAACACCGGCTGGCCGAGGCGCTAAGCATCGGTCAACTGGCGACGCAGTGCGCGCTGTCGCCTTATCACTTTGCGCGCATGTTTCGCGAAAGCTTCGGCGTGCCGCCCCATCAATACCTGCTGTCCCGCCGCCTGGCCCGCGCCCGCGATTTGCTGCGCAACAGTACTCTGGCACTGGGCGATGTAGCACTTGCCTGCGGTTTCGCCAGCGCCAGCCACTTCGCCAATCGCTTCAAACAAAGCCTGGGCAGTACGCCGGGGGAATATCGGGCGGCGTTCAGGTAGCGCAGTGAGAGCGGCGGTGGCACTTGTTCGCGATTCAAACAGCGCGGTATTGCATATACACCGCAGCGATCCGATCGCGGGCAAGCCCGCTCCCACCAGATGCAAAATCCATCCCGTGCGGCCTTAAAACTCCAGCGTACTGGAGAAGGTAAATTGCCGTGCATCGCCAATGGAGATGAAGGTGCGGCTGGCCGCTGAGGTGTAATAGGTGCGGTCGAAAAGGTTTTTGACATTGACCTGGAATTTGACCTTTTGCCCTTCGACGTGAGTGTCGTAGGTCGCAAAGGCATCGGCCACGGTGTAGCCCGGCAGGTCGAAGTCGTTCAGTGCATCGCCTGCCCGTTCGCCCACGTAGCGTGCGCCTGCGCCAACCCGAAGTTTGTCGCCACCCACGATAGTGCCAAAGTCATACACCGCCGACAGCGAGCCGCTGTTTTTAGCCACGTTCTGCAAACGCATGCCTTGGTATTTCGTGTCTTTTGTCACTTCGGCATCGGTGTAGGCGTAGCTGCCGATCAGGCTCCACTGCTCGCTCAACTGACCGCTGACATCCAGCTCCAGGCCCCGCGAACCGACATCACCGGCCACCGAATACACAGTGTTAGTACCCACTGTGGTGGACACCAGCACGTTGCGCTTTTTGATGTCATACAAAGCCACGGTGCCGGTGATACGCCCCGGAATATCAAGTTTGGCGCCCAGTTCCCAGGACTTGGACTCTTCCGGGGCAACAGACGAATCCAGTACTACGCCCCCGCTCAGCGGTGCGATGCTGGAGTTGGGCTTGAACGATTCGGTGTAGCTGCCATAGAACGACAGTTCATCGGTGTAGCGGTACACCAGGCCTGCACGGGGAATCCATTTCACCCCGTTGGTGTCGGTGCTGACCTTGAACGGAATGCTTTTGCCTCCCAACTGGTCGTACTTCTGAAAACGTGCCCCAGCCACCAGAATCCACTGGTCGGTGAGGTGAATGGAGTCCTGGGCAAACAGCGAATCGCTGCGTAGCAAGTCGGTCTGGTTGCTGTCAGTGGCGCTGACCGTGGTGCCGGCAACTTCATTGCCATACACCGGATTCTCGTAGTTGAAGATGGACTGACTGTCCTGGCGGATCAGATCGGCGCGGTAGATTTTGCGGTACTCGTCATCGAACCCGAACACCAGATCATGCTGCATGCCCGCAGCCTGAACCTTGCCTTGCAGGCTGACGGTGGAGAAGCGGTCAGTGGTGATCGCGCCTTTAGTGCCGTCCATTTTGCGAGTCAGGGTGCCGTCGGAGTTGACCTGGGTGACGCGAACCTGGCTGGCATCGTAGGTCTCGCGGTTCCAGCTGTAGCCGAAATGGGCTTTCCAGTCGTCGTTGAGGTCGTGATCGACTTCAAGGCGATACAGGTCGGAGCGCCCTTCCATATTGTTGAACGGCTCATCCAGACGGCGCGTAGCCGGGATATCCAGCGGGTGGTTGGTGGCCGGGTTGATCGCCGTACCCCGGTCAAACGGGGTCAGAAACTCGCGGTGCTCGTATGCCAGCAGCACTTGGGTATTGTCGCCATACCAGGCCAGCGACGGTGCAATTAGCGTCTCGCGATGCAGGCCGAAGTTGCGCCAGTAATCTTCGTCTTCGTGATCGATGATCATCCGGTAAGCCAGCCCCGAATCACCCAACGGGCCGGTGCTGTCCAGGCTGCCGCCACTGCCGTTTTTGCCCGCACCGTAGGTTGAGCCACGCACTGTCAGCGCGTTGTACTGCTCCAGTTGCGGCTTTTTGCTGACCACATTGACTACCCCGCCCGGATCCTGAATCCCGTAGAGCAATGAGGCTGGCCCTTTGAGTACCTCGACCCGCTCCGTGGTCGCATTCATCGCCCGCCCCTGCACCAGAGGCATGCCATCGCGCATGATCGAACCGTCGCGGTTGTCACCGAAGCCGCGCTTCATCACCGAGTCCTGGGTGCCGCCCAGCGTGTTGCCCTGGGTAATGCCACTGACGTTGTTCAGGGCGTCATCCAGATTGCGCGGTGCCTGGTCACGTATCACTTGGGCCGCGACTACGTTGATAGTCTGCGGAACTTCCATGGACGAACCCGTGCCACGCATCACTGAGGTGTTGGCTGGCGGCTGGTAGCTGGTGTCGTTTGAGACCTGCGAGGTGATGCTGGTGGCACCCAGATTCAGGGCGCCTGTCATGGGCTGGGGTTCGAGGGCAAAGGTATTGGCGTCGGTGCGCCGCACATTAAAGCCCGACTGCGCGAGCAACTGCTGCAAGGCCTCATCTGCGCTCATGCGGCCCTTGATTGCCGGGGCTTGCAGGCCGAAGGGGGCTTCGTCGGTATAGACCACGCTAAAGCCTGTCAAACGGGAAAAATCGTTCAGGGCCTGGGGCAGCGGCTTGGCCGGCTGGTTGAAGTCGAACATCGCGCTGACCTGCTGTTGAGGTGCCTCGCCGGCAATCGCCAGGCACAGCGGGTTTAGCGCCAACCCGGCGATCAAAAAAGCAGAAGCCCCCAACCACTGTTTCACCGAACTTGCCCTGGACTTCATGCTCATGACCTGTGTGTCGACTCGATACGGAATGCGAACTTTTCGCATTTTCAAGCACTACACGGATGGGGGCGGGAGTTACCTCACCTGCGATTGAAAATTAATTTTGTGTGCGGCCCTTTCCCCTCACCCCAACCCTCTCCCTCCGGGAGAGGGTTGGGGTGAGGGGAGCAGTCAACGCAATACAATCACCCGCCCAAACAAGCTGTGCTGTTCAAACCCCAACACCCCTTGCAGGGAATTGAGTACCGCTTGCGGGTCCTTGCTGGGGAAGCTGCCGCTGATGCGCTTTGCGCCCAATTGGCTATCGAGCAACACGATCTGGCCGGGGTAGTAGCGCTTGAGATCCGCCACAACGTCGACCAGCGGCGTTTTGTAGTAGGTCAGCCAACCCGAGCGCCAGCCCAGTTGGGCCTTGCTGTCGACGCGATGCACCACATCTGTCACTCCAGCGTCGTAAGCCAGTTGCTGATCGGCAGTGAGGATTTGCTGCGCCCCGTCCTTGCTCGCCTTGACCCCTACCCGCCCGGACAACACCGTGACCTGGGCGCCATCGGGTTGCAGGCGCACTTCAAACTCAGTGCCCAACACCCGCGATTCACCGCCCTCGGCATCCACGACAAAAGGCTCGCCGGTATGGGTGACATGAAAGAAGGCCACCCCACGGCGCAATTGGACATGCCGCTCGCCACCGCTGAAGTCCACTGCAATGGCGCTGTCGGCATCGAGCGTAACCTGCGATTGATCGGCCAAAATGACGGTGCGCACCTGCCCCGGCGCACTCACGTAATCAGCGCCCAGATCGTCCAGCCAACGCGCTGGCTGCCAACCGGCAAACACGCCGACCATCATCAGCAAGCACGCGGCAATCGCCATCCCGCCTGACCAGTGCCGCAGGCGGCTGCGCTTTGAAGTTTTCATCGCTGACAGGTAACGCTGCATCACCAGCGCTTCTTCGTCCGCCAGGGTGCTGGCCGCCACCTCGCTCAGTTCCCACACAACTTGTGCCTGGGCATAGGCTTCGGCATGGGCCGGATCAGCCTTGAGCCAACGGCTGAAGGTGGCCTGATCGCCGCTGTCGGGCTGATCGTGCAGCACACTGAGCCACGCCAGCGCGGTGCGCTCCTGCTCGCGGGTGATGGGAGTTTTCGAACGACTGATCACAACGCCTTCCCTGATCTCGGCTCACGCAAACTGGCCTTGCAGGCCTCAAGGGCACGCATCATATGTTTTTCAACAGCACTCTGGGACACGCCCATGACCTTGGCGATCTCGGCATAGGTGCGACCGTGGATTCGGTTGAGCAAAAAGATATGCCGCGTGCGCTCGGGCAGGCTGCGCAAGGCCGCTTCGACCTGACGCAAATCATTGCCTGCTTCCAGCGCTGCCTGGGGCTCGCAGCTTTGGGCATCCGGCTCGGGCTGCCAGTGATGGTTGATCCGCCCGCGCGTACCTTCGCTGCGCAAATGGTCGATAGCGATATTGCCCGCGCAGCGCAGTAAGTAGGTACTGAGTTCTTCGACCTGCACCAGTGGCCGCCGCCAAAAACGCAGGAATAAATCCTGCACCAGATCGGCGGCCGTGGCCCGGCACCCCACGCGGCGGCTCACCAGCGCTTCCATTTGCGGACGCTGGGTTAAAAACACCTGCAGAAAATGCGCCCGTCCATGGCGCGCTTCGCTACTGGAGCCATCATCAAGTTCGGGTGGGGTCATGTCATGGACATCGGTGCGCAGGTCAAAAAGGAAAGCGATACTAATGATAAATATTCTCATATGCAAAAACAGATGACGGCCAGCGCTCACCTCATTGATCAGCGGTGATTGCTCTACTCAATAAGCCACTACTACAATGCGAACAATTCTTGTTCTCTAAAGCGTTTTCAGCGCAGCTGGAGTGGTCGTTGCCGCAGTCAAATACCGTCGAGGTCCTGTATCAGGACCACCACAGCTGGCTCACGGGCTGGTTGCGGCGCAAGCTGGGCTGCCCGCAAAGTGCTGCCGATCTGGCGCAAGATACTTTTATGCGGCTGCTTACAGCCCGCGAAACCCCGAGCCTGAACGAACCCCGGGCATTTTTGACCGTCGTCGCCAAGCGCGTGCTGTTCAACCATTACCGCCGCCAGGATCTGGAGCGCGCCTATCTGCAGGCACTCGCCCAGATGCCGGAGCAACTCGCACCCAGCGAAGAAGAGCGGGCGATCATTCTGCAAACCCTGATGGAGCTGGATCAGTTGCTCGACGGCCTGCCCTCCCCAGTCAAACGCGCCTTTTTGCTGGCCCAGGTCGATGGGCTTGGCTACGCCGAAATCGGCGCACGACTGGGTATTTCGATTGCCACGGTCAAACGCCATTTGAGCAAGGCAGCCATGCGCTGCTACTTCGCCCTGTGAACGGTGGATTCAATCAGCCACCCGACATCGGCTCCGCAGTCGCCGAGCAAGCGGTGAGCTGGCTGATCGAAATGCAGGATGGCGCGCTGAGCCCGAGGCGCCAGCAGGCATGGGAGCAATGGCTGCAGGCACACACTGAACACCAGCGGGCGTGGGAGCATATCCAGCGGATCAACCAGCGCTTGCGCGGTTTGTCGTCACCACTGGCCCATGCAGCCCTGAACGCACCAAAGACCAGCAGCCGACGCCAGGCCATGAAACTGTTGCTGCTGTTGGGTGCAGGCTCGGCGTTGACCTATGGTCTGCGCGATCAGCTGCCCGTCACCCCGCTGCTGGCCGACTTCAGCAGCCCGGTAGGTCAGCGGCGCAAACTGCAATTGCACGATGGCAGCCAGATCCAGCTCAACACCGCAAGCTCGGTCGATGTGAAGTTCGACGCGCAGCAGCGAGTGATTCGCTTGCTTGAAGGTGAAATATTACTGACCGCCGCCCAGGATTCGCGCCCCTTGCAGGTGCTCACCGCCCACGGCAGTTTGCAGCCACAGGCCGCACGCCTGAACGTGCGTCAATTCAGTAATCACACTGAAATCGCCGTTTTTTCTGGCCGGGTCAGGCTCACACCTACTGTGCACTCAGGCCCCCCGCTCTGGGTCGAGCCACACCAGCAACTGAGTTTTAACCGTCAGGCCTGGAACCCGCCGCGCCCGCTGGATGCGGGGAGCGGCGCCTGGAGCGACGGCATGCTGGTCGCCGCCCATATGCGCCTCGCAGACTTCCTGGCCGAGCTGGCACGCTATCGCCGTGGCCAGCTCAACTGCGATCCCAAGGTTGCCGACCTGTTGATCTCCGGCACTTACCCGGTGGACGACAGCGAACGGGTGCTGGAGTTGCTTGCTGTCAGCCTGCCGGTGCGGATCAAGCGCTTTACCCGGTATTGGGTAACGGTTGAGGCACGGGCGTAATGGTTGCATGAAATTTAATGTGGGAGCGAGCCTGCTCGCGAAGGTCTCAGGCATCGCGATTTAACGACATTCGCGAACAGGCTCGCTCCCACAAAAAGGCTTTATTTTAATTTCAGAAATGTGAGCTGATTTCAAATCTGGCGTGACAGAGAAGGTAAGCCACTTTGATTCCCTTCGTCTCAGGATCCCTTCATGCCCGCTCAGCCCTTTCGCCTCACATCCCTGGCCCGCTTGCTATTGGGTGCCAGTTTGAGTTTCAGCGTCCTGCCGATGGCCTTTGCCGACACCAAGGCTTACCACATCGCGCCGTCATCGCTGGAAAACGCCCTGAATCAATTTGGACGCGAAGCCGGGGTGCTGATTTCATTCAGTTCCGCTACCGCCAGCGGTATTCAAAGCAAGGGCCTGGAAGGCACCTACGACCCCGAACAAGGTCTGCAGGCCTTGCTCGAAGGCACGGGCCTGCAAGCCCGCGCCGAAGGTCAGGGAGCGTTCAGCTTGCAACCCGCTGCAGCCTCGCTGGCACCAGCGAGCATTGAGCTGGGCGCCTCCAGCGTAGTCGGCGACTGGCTCGGTGAAGCAGCGCAAATCGATGTGTTCGAACACGCCGGCGCACGTGATGTGATCCGCCGCGAAGCATTCGAACGCCAGGGCGCCACCACTGCCCGCGACGTACTCAATCGCATTCCAGGCGTCAACGCCCCGGAAAACAACGGCACCGGCAGCCACGACATGGCGCTCAACTTTGGCATTCGCGGCCTCAACCCACGGCTGGCTACCCGCTCCACCGTCTTGATGGACGGCATCCCCGTACCCTTCGCCCCCTATGGCCAGCCGCAACTGTCGTTTGCCCCGATCAGCATGGGCAATATGGACGCGCTTGACGTGGTTCGTGGTGGCGGTGCCGTGCGTTATGGCCCGCAAAACGTAGGCGGCATCGTCAACTTCGTGACCCGCGCCATTCCCGACGAACCGACCGTCAAGGCTGGTTTCCAGACCGAAACCAGCCCGTCCTCCACGCAAGACGGCTTCAAGAAAACCGCCAACCTGCTCGCCGGCGGCACGGCCGACAATGGCCTGGGCGGCGCCTTGCTGTACTCCGGTACCCGCGGTGGCGACTGGCGCGAACACAGCGACACCCGTATCGACGATCTGATCCTCAAGGGTAACTACCAGATCGACGAAGCCAACAGCCTGCACGCAATGGCCCAGTACTACGACGGCGAAGCCGAGATGCCCGGCGGCTTGAGCACTGCGGCCTACAAAGCTGATCCGTATCAGTCGACACGTCCGAACGACAAGTTCTGGGGCCGTCGTACGCTGGTCAACTTCGGCTACCGCTATCAGGAAGACCGCCGTGAATTCACGGTCAACAGCTTCTTCACCAAAACCCTGCGCAGCGGTTATCTGGACCAGGGCACCTTCCTTTCGCTGTCGCCACGGGAATATTGGGTACGCGGAATCGAAACCCGCATTGCACAAGGCTTTGACCTGGGCAACACCCGCCACGAAGTGGGCGCGGGCTATCGCTACATCAACGAAGCAGGTCATGAACTGCGTTACCGCACACCGATTGCGGCCAACGAATTGCCGACCACCAACAGCCGCAATGACCGCGATACCCGTGGCGCTACTGAAGCCCATGCATTCTTTATCGACGACAAGATCGACATCGGCAAATGGACGTTCACCCCCGGCATTCGCTACGAAATGATTGAACAGCAACAAACCAACCTGCTGACCAACGTCAAATACAAGGGCGACTACAACACCCCATTACCAGCGCTGAACGTGATGTACCACGTCACCGACAGCTGGAATATCTATGCCAATACCGAAGGTTCGTTCGGCAGCGTGCAGTACAGCCAGATGCCCAATCGCGTCACCGGCGGCGAAGTAAAACCGGAAAAAGCCCGCACCTGGGAACTCGGCACACGCTACGACAATGGCAACCTGCGCGCGGAGATCGGCGCATTTTTGATCAATTTCAACAATCAATACGACAGCAATCAGACCACCGATACAGTGATCGCACGGGGCAAGACCCGGCACCAGGGGATCGAGGCTAGCGTCAACTACGCGCTGGATGGCCTGAGCCCGGTACTGGCCGGTTTCGACGTATACGCCAGCTACGCTTATGTTGACGCGACTATCCGCGAAGATGGACCGAACAAGGGTAATCGCGTGCCCTTCTCCTCGAAAAACAAGGGCAGCATCGGCCTGGGTTACACCGAAGGGCCGTGGAAAGCCAACCTGGACACGACCTTCCAAAGCAATCAGTTCGCCGACAACGCCAACACCCGCGCCGAAAGCGCTGATGGCAGCACCGGCTCAATCCCCGGATACATGCTGTTCAACACACGGGTGGGCTACGACTTCGGGCATCAACTGTCTGACTTGAACGTGGCGATGGGGGTCAAAAACATCCTCAATCACGAGTACTACACCCGTTCGTTTGACGATAACAACAAGGGCAAATACGTCGGCGAGCCGCGCACGCTCTACGTTCAGACATCTGTCGCATTTTGATATAAATCAACCAAAGCCCGCCCATGCGGGCTTTTCTCACAGCCAAAGACTGACGCCGGTCACAGCACGTGAGACTTCCTGAAAATAGTACTTGAAATATTTGGTCATCGGCCCAAACACTGTAACTGAGCGATGACGATGAACCTTTGAACACACGAGGCCGTCAGACCTCACACGAGCACGCTATATAAGGGAAGAATTATGCAAACTGAAGTCTTTTCCGATAAGAACATCGCCGTTGACGTACGTACCCAAAATTGGGTGACTGCGACAGTTGAAGTTACGCTCGAACGTCACTTGGAAGACCTGACTCGAGTTATCGTGCATGTCACCGATGAAAACGGTGGCAAATCTGGAACTAAAGACAAACGTTGCAAAATGGAGGCTCGACCTAAAGGGCACCAACCGTTTCTGGTTTCCCACGACGCTGATTCGCTGACAGAAGCGGTAGAAGGTGCCGCTACCAAACTGGAGCACAAGCTGGAGCACTTGTTCGGCAAGCTGCGTGGCAAACGTACCGTGACGCTCTCTCCGGAAGGGTTTGAGGAGAAAGAGCCAAAGCAGAGTGCTGACGCCCTGCTGGAAGAAGAGTTTCTAGAGAAAGAAAAAGAACTCGAACTCAATAGCTGATTCAGCGTTCAGGACGCAAAAAAAGGGCGGGCTTACTTCGGTAAGCCCGCCCTTTTTCATGTTGTTGCGGTTACAACTCGCCCTTCTCCACCTCAGGGTGTTCACCGGAGCCGGCACCGGTCTTGCGATGCGGGTTCTCGATTTTCACCGACGGGAACTGCGACGAGGCATAACGCACCACCAGGATGGCAAACGCCAGTAACAGAATCGCCCCGGTCAGGTACACCACGCCCATGTCCGGCGGGTTGTGATGAGATACGTTGGAAATCAGCAGGCGGGTCAACGCCGTGATCGCCACGTAAATCAGGAAACGCACGGGCATGTGGTTGGTCTTGAAATAAATCCCGACCATCGCTCCCAGCTCGAGGTAGATAAACAGCAGCAGGATGTCATCAATAGAGATGTTGCCCTTCTCCACCATCCCGAGAAATTCCATCACCGCCGCCCAGGCAGTGACCGCACCAATCGCAAACAGCGCAAGGTAATGGAAGGTTTCGACGAACAGATTGCCCATCGATTCGGCCAGTTCATGAACCTGGCGACGTAGCTTTTCAGCTTTATTAACTCTCACGATGCAGCTCCTTGAATCGACTCGAACGGATCATCCGCGATGCACATGACGCTTTTTACATGCAGAAAAAAGGCCATGTGAGAGCGCACTACTTTCAACTGTGGGCGCAAGCCTGCTCGCGAAGGTGCCAAGACCGTCGCGAGCAGGCTCGCTCCCACATAAGATGATGACGGGCGGCTATTAGACACGTCAGGCACCCGATACGCCTACCAATTGCAGCTAGAGTGAAAAAGCCGCTATTCAAAACCTGGTGATTGGCTTATCCTTTTCGCTGTATATAAATACAGTAATCGCAAGATAATTTACGTGAAGGCATATGAGGTGGTAAATGGCCGTCGAAGTGGTATACCGCAGCAGCCGAGATCTGGAGCGCTTGTTCATGGATAAAGCCGAAGCTGACCGTCATGACAAAATGCTGGAACTGGCTGAGTTGCTGGCAGAAGTGTTGCAAAAAGCTGTGCCGTCGCTGAGCGAGCAGCAGGTCGAAGAAGCCGGTATTTACATGGCGAAAAATCGCGATGTGTTTGCCAAGGCATTCAAGAGCCAGCCGGACGCCCTGTCCGAGTTGCTGGTCGACAGCGAGTAACCGCACCGGGCTCTCGCTTGACTCTCCCCTACGGGGCAGCCCCTACCCTCAAAGGCCCCCTTTCAGGTTGGCGTGATGATGAGCAAGCGAGTACTGGTGATCCTGGGTCACCCCAGCACGGATAGTTTCTGCGGTGCTCTGGCAGACACCTATATAGAAGCGGCCAAGGGTGCCAACCATGATGTGCGGTTCATGCAGTTGGGTGCTCTGCGCTTCGATCCGGTGCTGCATGAAGGCTACAGGCAGATCCAGGCGCTTGAGCCTGACTTGCTCAACGCCCAGGCTGATATTCTCTGGGCTGAGCAGCTGGTTCTGGTCTACCCGATCTGGTGGGGCGGGATTCCCGCATTAATGAAAGGCTTTTTCGACCGCATCCTGCTGCCCGGTTTTGCCTTTCAGTACCGCAAGGGCAAGGCATTCCCCGACAAGCTGTTGAAAGGCCGCAGCGCGCACCTGCTGGTAACCATGGACACCCCGCCGTGGTACTACAAATGGGTTTATCGCATGCCGGGGCTGCATCAAATACGCAAAACCACCTTGGCATTTTGTGGCATAAAGCCCCTCGCAACCCTGACGTTTGGCCCGATTCTCGACGCCACGTCACCCCAAAGAGACGCCTGGCTTCAAGAGGCACGCAGGCTCGCCACTCGATAATCTGGCGGGCGGCGATTAAAAGGATTTTTCATGTACATCGGCAAAGCCGCCCAGTTGTCGGGCACCACCATCAAAAGCATTCGCCATTACGAAGACATAGGCCTGTTACCACCCGCGCAACGCCGTGGCGCCTATCGCGTCTACAGCGAGCAAAGTGTTGAACTGCTGATGTTTATCAAATGCGCGCAGCAGTTGGGCTTCAAGCTCAAGGAAATGCAGGCAATTCTTGATCAACACCGTGGCCAGACATTGCCATGGGAAGTGGTGAACGACGCCATCGCCCGCAAAAAACACGCTGTGATGAGCCAGATTGAGGCATTGCAGCAAGTGCATGCGGGGCTAGTGGAATTTGAAACACGGTTTGCTGTAGACGCGCCAAAACTGGATTTAGCCTGCTTTTAATCCTTTGGGTACAACAACCGTTGCGCCAGCTCATCCGAGACCCGTGCCGGTGAGCGCTTTTCGGCCTGGGCGTGAGCATAGATGCCGGTCAGGCGCTGGCTGATCTGCAACAACTGCTGGTTGATTGCCTCGGGCGCAGCATCCTGATGGGTCAGCGCCATATAGATCAGCCCGCCGGAATTGATGACGTAATCGGGCGCATACAAAATACCCCGCCGTTCGAGTTGATCGGCTACTTGCAGATTGGTCAGTTGGTTATTCGCACACCCGGCCACGGCCGAGCAGCGCAGCTGCGCCACACTGTGCCAGTTCAACACACCGCCCAGGCCGCACGGCGCAAGGATGTCGCACGGCGTGCTGAGCAAGGCTTCGCAGGCAATGGGATGCGCACCCAGTTGTTCCATGGCCAGACGTACTTTACCGGGGTCGGTATCGCAGACCAGCAACTCGGCACCCGCCGCATGCAGTTGCTCAGCCAGCGCGTAACCGACCTTACCCAAGCCCTGGACCGCAACCCGCAAACCTTCCAGGTTGTCACTGCCCAAGCGCGATGACGCGGTGCTGCGAATACCGGCAAACACCCCCATGGCTGTATGGGGCGAAGGGTCGCCTGCCGCAGTGGTGCTGGTCACGTGCCGGGTGTGTTGGGCGATGCAATCCATATCGGCGGTAGAGGTGCCGCTGTCGATCGCGGTGATATAACGCCCGTCCAACTGATCGACACAGCGGCCAAACGCCTCAAAAAGGGCCGCACGACTCTCGACATGAGCCGCGCGCACAACCACGGCTTGCCCACCCCCGACTGCCAGGCCGGCCAGTGCCGCCTTGTAGCTCATGTCTTGAGCCAGACGGATAGCATCGTTCACAGCACTTTCGTCGTTCGGATACGCCAGGTAACGACAGCCACCCAGCGCTGGGCCCAGGCGAGTGTTATGAATGGCAATAACCGCCTTGAGGCCTGTAACGGGGTCCACACTAAGGTGCAGCGACTCCAACTGAGCGCTTTGCATGAGAGCAAACATCATCAGGCCCTCGAACGATTATGGGTATTCGCCAGTATAGGCGGCGCCAAAAAAATCGTTGAAGTGCGCAGGAATAAGCCTGCGCGGTTTTCACGATTTCGGACATAACCCCTAGCCCTTTTGAGCCTGCGCCTCACGCGGGGTATCAACTGTCTCGGATGACACTGGCGAACGAACCTGAAGAATCAACAGCGCTGCCACCACAGCCGGAATTGCACAAAAGAAAAAGATCTGCTGTACCGGCATATGCATCGCCAAGAACATGCCGCCGAACAAAGGCCCTAAAATTGAGCCAAAGCGCCCTACGCCCAATGCCCAGCCCGTACCGGTGGCTCGTACATGAGCCGGGTAGAAGTTACTGGCGAATGCGTTGAGCGTGAGCTGCCCACCAATAATGCAAAAACCGGCTGCAAAGACACTGGCTACCAGCCAGCTCGGGTTGTCGTGGTTGAGCCCCAGCAATACCGCGCACAGCGCAGACCCACTCAATACCGCAGCCAGCAGACGCACCTTGCGCTTGAGACGATCAGCGAACCAGGCCAGCGACATTGCGCCCACAGTGCCGGAAAACAGGAACATCGACGTCACCAGATTCGCTTCGTTGAGGCTCAAACCACTCTCCAGCAGCAACGAAGGCAGCCAGCTGATCATGAAATACAACAGGATCAGGCTGACAAAAAAGGTCGACCAAATCAGTAGGGTCGGGAGTGCATAGCCGTTACGAAACAACTCGATGACCGTCAGTTTGCTGCCTTGTTCTTCAAGTGCATCACCTGCAGAGGTGATCGGCGGCTGCCAGTTGGGCAGCATGCGCGCGGTGACTTTGCGCAAACGGGCATAGGGTGGTGCGTCACGCAGCAGGCGCGGCACAGATTCAGGCAGCAATATCAGCAAGAACGGAAACAACAGCAGCGGTGTCACCCCGCCTGCCAGAAATACGGCCTGCCAACCAAATTGATCGATAAACCCTGCCGCGACAAAACCACCGGCAGCACCGCCCAGCGAAAATCCGCAAGCAGCGAGTGTCACCATAAAAGTTCGCAGGCGTGGCGGGGAATAGTCCGACATCAAGGCCATGGCGCTGGGCATTGCGCCGCCCATACCGATCCCGCAGATAAAACGGGCAGCCATCAGACTGCCAAGGGAGTTGGCGAAGACCATCAACAGGGTCAGGCTGGCGTAGATCAGTACGCAACAGAGCAGGACTCGCCGAACGCCAAAGCGGTCAGCGAAGGGCGTCACCAACAATGAGCCGAGGGTCAAACCCAACAAGTTGGCACTGAATACCGGACCGAAGACGGCTTTTTCAAGCCCCCAATCCTGTGCCAGTGCGGGCACTACATAACCTAAAACTTGAGCGTCATAGCCATCCGTGACCAGTAACAGAGCAAGCAATAGCAACAATATCCACTGATAACGCGACACCGGCTGGGCGTCGAGAGCCGCTCGAAAGCTGGCAAGCTGATTGTGCATCGCAAGGTACCTGATTGTTTTTATGGTGTTGGATTTGCAACGTGAAAACTCTGTAGCCGCTGCCGAAGGTTGCGATCGAGCCCGAAGGGTTCGTGTTTTTCAACAACGAAGGTCCTTCGTCCCTTTTCGCAGCCTTCGGCAGCGGCTACAGATAATCGCTAGGCAGGGGTATCGGGTTGATTGGCCGGATGCGCCTTGATAAACGCCGGATGTTTATCTGCCAGTGCCGCCACCCGGGTAATGCGCGGGTACGGCGTCAACGCGACGTTGAACCGCTGCGCGGCATACAACTGCGGGATCAAATACACATCCGCCAACCCTGGCTCGGCCCCGAAGCAATATCCATCATCACCAATCAGCTGCTCAATGGCCGCCAGCCCTTGAGTGATCCAGTGACTGATCCACTGCACCACCTGCTCTTCGCTCTGCCCCAATTGGCGCAGTTGATTGAGCACGCTGACGTTGTGGAGCGGGTGGATATCGCAGGCCACCAGCGCCGCCACCGCCCGCTCGTGCGCACGGGTGACAAGGTCCCGGGACAGCAGCGCCACCTGCGGGTAGCACTCTTCGAGATACTCTATGATCGCTGGCGATTGGGTCAGCACGCTGCCCTCATCGGTGCGCAGAACAGGTACACGGCCTTGCGGGT
The DNA here is from genome assembly GCF_025426255.1 of Pseudomonas fragi. Classification (GTDB taxonomy): domain Bacteria; phylum Pseudomonadota; class Gammaproteobacteria; order Pseudomonadales; family Pseudomonadaceae; genus Aquipseudomonas; species Aquipseudomonas kulmbachensis. The sequence goes on from NZ_CP104861.1 coordinate 4,272,438, forward strand.
TGATCTCCAGATACGCCGCCTGGCGGTGTTCACCGCCAGGCGGCGCGATCAGATTCACCGGCACTGCCTGATAATCCAGACCTTTAAGCGCCAGCGCGATCCGCACCCTGTAAGAAGACGTTGAACGGTAATACGTAAACAGTTCCATGATCCGCTCCTTTAGCGCGCGGCGACGACCTTGCCCCGGCACTCGCCAAAACCGATGGAGGCATGGCCTTCGCGGGTACAACGGGCACGCAGGATGATTTCGTCGCCATCTTCCAAGAATTTACGTACCTCGCCCGAAGCCAGCTCGATCGGGTGTTTACCGCCTTCGGTGATTTCCAGCAGGCTGCCCAGCTGCGAGCGGTCCGGGCCCGACAAGGTACCCGAACCAAACAGATCACCGGACTGCAACTGGCAACCGTTGACGCTGTGGTGGGCCACCAACTGTGCAGCGGTCCAGTACATGTTCAGCGTGTTGCTCAAGCCCAGGCGATGGGCTGGCAGGTTTTGCTCACGCATTGATTCAGTCAGCAGCAGCACTTCAAGTTCGATATCCAGCGCGCCACTGGACTGATCCCTGCTATCCAGCAGATAGGCCAGCGGCTGCGGATCACCTTCGGGACGGGACGGTTGCGCACGGCGGAACGGCTCCAGCGCTTCGGCGGTCACGACCCAAGGCGAGATGCTGGTGATAAAGCTCTTGGACAGAAACGGGCCAAGCGGCTGGTATTCCCAGGCCTGGATATCGCGGGCCGACCAGTCATTGAGCAGGCAGAAACCGGCAATGTGCTCGCCCGCTTCGCTGACCGGGATCGAGTCGCCCATGTCGTTACCCTGACCAATCCAGATCCCCAGTTCCAGCTCGTAGTCCAGACGTGCGCACGGGCCAAAGGTCGGCTCGGTCTGACCGGCTGCCAAGGTTTGCCCTTTAGGGCGACGGACTTCGGCGCCAGACGCACGAATGGTCGAGGCACGACCGTGATAACCAATCGGCACATATTTATAGTTAGGCAACAGCGGGTTGTCGGGGCGGAACAGTTTTCCGACGTTTTTAGCGTGCTCGATGCCTACATAAAAGTCGGTGTAGTCACCGATTTTGGCAGGCAAATGCAGTTGGCAATCGGCCGCCAGCGGCAGCAGCCTGGCGCCTTGGGCTTCGATTTTTCCGCGCAGGGTACTGCCTTCGCTCAGTAATTCCAGCAAACGCTCACGCAGGGCAACGCGGGAACTGCGGCCCAACGCAAAATAGGCATTCAACGCGCCGCCCAACGAGGCTTCTACCGCCACTTTGGCCTGGCCTTCAAACAGACCGGCCGCCAACCCGGCCTCCAGATCGAAAATCGCATCGCCGATGGCAACCCCGCTGCGCGCAGCCGAGCCATCTATGCTGAAAATGCCCATCGGCAGGTTCTGCAGAGGGAAGTCGCTGTGACCGTTGGCGGAGGTGATCCAGCTACGGGGGAAAGTGGACTGGGTCATGGGTTATCTCCGATTCGGGGTGAAGGTCACGGGCAGCGTGGCCCAGCAAGCGTCGTAATTGGATTGCAGCTGCGGGCATTCGAGGGCAAAACGGCTTGGGCGCAACACCTGGCTGGTCTCGAACATAAAGGCCATGGTGTTATCGACTTTGCTCGGTTGCAGTTCGGCCGCAATCGCTTTGGTACAGGTTTCGCCGTCCGGGCCGTGGGCGCTCATGCAACTGTGCAGCGACGCGCCACCGGGCAGAAAGCCTTCGGCCTTGGCATCGTAGCTGCCCTGGATCAGGCCCATGAACTCGTTCATCAGGTTGCGATGGAACCAGGGTGGCCTGAAGGTGTTTTCAGCCACCATCCAGCGCGGCGGGAAGATCACGAAGTCCAGGTTGGCCAAGCCCGGCACACTGGTCGGCGAGGTCAGAACTGTAAAAATGGATGGGTCAGGATGGTCGAAACTGACGGTGCCGATGGTGTTGAAACGGCGCAAATCATATTTGTACGGCACGTTATTGCCATGCCACGCGACGACGTTAAGCGGCGAATGATCCAGCTCGCAGCCCCACAGCTCGCCCAGAAATTTTTGCACCAGAACCGTGTTTTGGCGCGTGTCTTCGTAATGCGCGACCGGGGTCAGAAAATCACGCGGGTTGGCCAGGCCGTTGCTGCCAATCGGCCCAAGGTCGGGCAGGCGCAGCGGCGCACCGTGGTTTTCAGCGACGTAACCACGCGCCTGCGGGTCAAGCAGCTCGACACGAAATTTGAGACCTCGAGGGATTACCGCAATCTCCAAAGGCTCCAGATCCAGACGCCCCAGCTCGGTGCAAATGCGCAAGCGGCCTTGTTCAGGCACCAGCAGCAACTCGCCGTCAGCATTGAAGAACACCCGCTGCATCGAGGTATTGGCACGGTAATGATAAATGCTGATACCCGAGGGTTTTTCCGACCCGCTATTGGCCACCATGCCTACCAGACCGTCGATAAAATCCGTGGCGTCATCTGGGATCGGCAACGGGTTCCAGCGCAAGCGATTAGGCGTCACCGGGCCCAGCGGACCACCGGCCAATTGCCGTTCCAGCTTGACGAACGCCGGATGGTTGGCGGACGGCTGGATGCGGTACATCCAGGTGCGCCGCGCCTCGCTGCGAACCATGGTGAACGCAGTGCCAGAGAACAATTCGGGGTACAAACCGTACGGGGCTTTTTGCGGGGAGTTCTGACCAACCGGCAAGGCGCCGGGCAGTGCTTCGCTGCTGAATTCGTTGCCAAACCCGGATTGATAGCCAAGGGCTGGCGAAGACGCGTCGAGGTTCATGGAGCCTCCAAAGTGGAGAAGACAGTTGACCGCGCGCTGCAGTGAAACAGTTTGCGCGTCGCTGCGTTATTTTTATCGTAATTCAATTACGCATAACGTAATTTGATTGGTATTAAGCGTCAAGCTATAAAGACGCCCATTCGTCCCGAGATATAAGCATCACCATGGAAAAGACCCGCAGCAGCAACGACAGTGCCGGCAAGCAAAAAGTGCGCTCAGCCGAAGTCGGTACAGACATCCTCAAGGCCCTGGCCGAGCTGTCCCCCTCGACGTCACTGTCGCGTCTGGCCGAACACGTGCAGATGCCCGCCAGCAAGGTGCATCGCTATTTACAGGCGCTGATTGCCAGCGGGTTTGCCGAACAGAACATCGCCACCAACCATTACGGGCTGGGGCGCGAGGCGTTGCGCGTGGGGTTGGCCGCGCTCAACAGTATGGATGTGCTGAAAGTCGCCGCCCTGCCCTTGGCCGAGCTGCGTGATGACTTGAATGAAACCTGCTTTTTGGCCGTATGGGGCAATCAGGGCGCGACCGTGGTGCATATCGAACCTGCGGTGCGGGCAATTACGGTGGTCACTCAATTGGGCTCGGTTCTACCGCTGCTGAGTTCATCCACAGGGTTGGTGTTCAACGCCTTTTTGCCGGATCGCGAAACCGCTGACTTGCGTGAACTGGAGTTGAAAACCGATCTGGTGCACCCCCTGGAAAAACCCGAGGCCTACACCCGGCTCTGCGAGCAAATCCGTCAGCGTGGATTGCACTTCGTACACGGCTTGCTGATGCCCGGCGTCGATGCGCTATCGGCCCCGGTGTTCGATGCGACTGCCAAGGTGGCGGGCGTACTGACCGTAGTAGGCCCAACGTCGCTGTTCCATGCCGATGAAAACGGGCCCGCAGCCAAACGTTTATTGGCTGCGAGCCAGGCCATCAGTTGGCGGATGGGGTATCAGCCGGACTGACGACGAACGCTATCAAAACATCCATACGAATTTAGCTTCATCGAGCAGATCCTGGCTATCCGTCGAAGCGACCAAACCCTTGAGCCACAGACGTTTTTTCGCACTGTAACTGTTGTCGAAGCTGTAAAAGAGATTGTCGCAAAGCGGGCTTACTCCGCAGCGGGCGAGCCCTTATTCTTGTCGAACTTTCCAGCACGGACACACGTCCAACGCATTGAGTCGCATCGACTCTGCCCCCCAATTTACCCTGACGTTGATTTGTAGCTCCTTGATGAACGTCTTCTTTGGCCGCTGTTTTCAGCGGCCTTTTTTATGCCTGCGATAATCCAAGCGCGTCTTCTGTGGGAGCTGGCTTGCCTGCGATACAGGCGATGAAGTCCGTCAGGCAAAACCGTGGGATGCCATCGCAGGCAAGCCAGCTCCCACAAAAGCAAGGGATGCATTTATGGTTAAAACACCATGTTCAGCAACGGCGCCGCGAACAGGTTGAGGATGCCGGTCAATACCATCACCAGCCCCGCCACCGATCCTTCTTCGCTGCCCACTTCACGGGCGCGGCTCACACCTGCACCGTGGGCGCCGATGCCGAACAGTGCGCCTCGGGCCAGGCTGCTGCGCAGCGGCAACCACTTGAGCAGGATGCCGCCCAGCAATGCGCCGAATACTCCGGTAAACATTACAAACACCGCCGTGAGCTCGGGCACGCCACCCAGGTCTTGCGCCAGCGGCATGGCAAACGGGGTAGTGATGGAGCGCGGCACCAATGACATCGTCAATGCAGTGTCGAGTGACAACGCCTTGGCCAACCAGAAAGAACTGGCAATAGACGCCGCGCTGCCCGCCAGCATCCCCAGCAGCAACGCCACCCAATGCCGGGCCAGCAACTTGCGCTGCTGCCAGATCGGCACGGCGAAGGCCACTGTTACCGGCCCCAAGACCAGCATCAGCCAATGCGTGTTGCGGGAGTATTCGGCATACGCCGTGTGCAACGGCACAGCCACGGCAAGCAACATGGCCGGCACCAGGATCAGCGGTGACAGCAGATAGCGCCCGGTGCGCCGATACAGCCAGCGGCTAAAGCCATAACTCCCCAGCGTGAGCGCCAGCCAGAACATGGGCATCAGTTCAAACTTCATAGCGCACTCTCCAGCGGCACACTGCTTCCAAGGTAAACGCCGTGACTACCATCACCAGCAAGGTGCTGACGCCAATCACCAACAGGATGCGCCAACCGTCATCGCGCACAATTACGCCGTAATCGAGCAAGCTCATCAGTGCGGGAATAAAAAACAGCAGCATTTCCGCCATCAATGCACCAGCGCCCAGTTGCAGGGTCGAAGGCTTGACCCAGCCCAGAGCAAACGCCAGCAACAACAGCGCCATACCCACAACCCCACCCGGTATTGGCAAGTGCCACCAGGCCGCCAGTTGGCAGCCCAGAAAGTACAGCGCCAACAACACGGCCAGTTCACTGAGCAAACGACCCAAGCGTTTTACATCGAAGCGTTTCATGATGTTTCCATTCCAGACAGACCCTCAGTTTAAAGAGCCTGCTACCATCCCGAAAACGAATTGTCAGACTTATAGCCATTCCAAAATGGAATCACGCACATGGAATTCAAACACCTGCGCACCTTTGTTGAAGTCGCACGCCTTGGCGGCTTCACTCCAGCCGCTCACAACTTGCATATCAGCCAATCAGCGGTGAGCAAGCAGGTGGCGCAACTTGAGCACAGCCTCGGCACGCCGCTGTTTGACCGGCTGGGTTCACAGGTCAGGCTGACGGCTGCGGGCAAGGTGGTGTTGCAGCGGGCCGAAGGTATGCTGCGTTTGCATCAGGAGTTGCTGAGTGAACTCGACGACTTGAGCCATCTGACCCGGGGCGAGCTGCGGGTCGGCCTGCCGCTGCTGGGCAGTAACACACTGTTCGCCGGGCTCTTTGCAGAATACCGGCGGCGCTATCCGAATATTCAAGTGCAGTTGCTGGAAGAAGGGAGTCTGAATATCGAGCAGGCGGTTTTGAGTGGTGAACTGGAGTTGGGCGGTAGTCTGACCCCGAAAAACCCCACGTTTGCTTACCAACCTTTTTGCGACGAGCCGCTGGATGTCTTGATCCCGGCCGATCATCCGCTTTCAGAAGGCCCCAGCGTGCGCCTCGAGCAATTGGCCGACACGCCATTTTTGCTCTACCAACGCAGTTTTATGCTCAACGACCGCGTGCTCAAGGCTTGCCAGCAAGCAGGCTTTACCCCCAAGGAAGGCGGACGCAGTGGCCAGGCGGATTTTTTGGTGGCACTGGTAGCCGCAGGCCAAGGCGTGGTGTTGCTGCCCAGCGTGGTTGCCCGTGCTCTGGAGCGCCCCGGCGTGGTTCGGGTCAAGCTTGTGGCGCCGGACTCCCTGCGCTGGGATATCGCGTTTATCTGGCGCGACGGCGCGTATTTGTCACGGGCAGCTCAAGCCTGGCTTGAGCTGCTGCGTGAACGACCGGTTATGGGTTCAGTGCTTTAATCAAGTCTGCAACCCACGGTTCGGAGTCTTCTTCAGGAGTAACCGTGACGCTGGAATCCAGACGCAACATCGGCAGCACTTCACGCACACCAAGCTCGGCGAACAGTTCGCGCATCTGTTCGCCACCGCCACAGAAAGTGTCGCCGTAGCTCTCGTCACCCAACGCGATCACGGCGCCGGGCAGACCGCGCCAGGCGGCTGGCAACTGATCGCGGATGGCGCTGTACAGCGGCACAAGGTTGTCCGGCAGCTCACCCATGCCAGTGGTCGAGGTCACGGCCAAAAAAGCCTCGGGAGCAAACGCCTGAATATCGGCCAGGGTGGCGCGAGTATTGAGCAAAACCTCAAAACCGGCATCGGTAAGCAGTTGCTTGGCATTGCGGGCGACTTCTTCAGCGGTGCCGTACACCGAGCCGGAAAGGATGGCGACTTTCATCAATCTGATCCTGTAACTGACTAAAAGGCTGGGATACTAGCAGGTGATACGCCACTCACGTACCGATGCCTTAACATCCTTGAATCTGTTCGACTAAAGAGAATCGCACAATGATCAACTCCCGTTTGTTGCAACGCATGGTAGACGCGTCCCAGGACGGCATTGTGGTTGCCGAACAAGAGGGCGAAGACAACATTCTGATTTATGTAAACAACGCGTTTGAAGCCCTCACCGGCTACAACCGCGACGACATCCTGTATCAGGATTGCCGTTTTTTGCAGGCGGGCGACCGCGACCAGATTGGCCTGCAGTTGATCCGCGAAGCCATCGCCAGCGGGCAGCCAACCCGCCAGGTGCTGCGCAACTATCGCAAGGACGGCACGCATTTCTGGAATGAGCTGTCGATCACCCCGGTGTTCAACGAGAACGACAAGCTGACGTACTTTATTGGCGTGCAAAAAGATGTCACCCAGCAGGTCAAGGCCCAGCAGCGTGTCGCCCAGCTCGAAGCCCAACTGGCCGCAGTACAGGCCGAACTGCAAGCGCTCAAGGCGACGAGCGGATTAAACAAAACGTAGAAATAGCGGTCTGATAATCACTGTGACGAATTTTCATACCCTTTTTTGAGCCCCATCCATGTCTCATGATTCCCTTTTGACTCAGGACGAGCTGGATTTCATCCAAACGATGCATCAGAACCCGCTGCTGAATTCGCGGGATGCGTCGTCCAGCCTGATGCTCAACGGAATGTCACAAATCCGTGATCTGCTGACACGCCTGGCGGCCCATGAACAGGTCACGATCCAGGCGCAATTTGCCAACCAGCAAATGAGTTTTCCGCTGCGTCTGGTCGAAGACGAATTCCATGCCCAACATCTGCAACTGGGTGCTCCGAGTATCTTCGAAGACGGGCCAAAGGCTCGCCCTTGGCGCCTGACGCTGGCCGAACCGGTGCCGCTGGAAAATATCCGGGGCAAAGCCGGGCATCTGTGGATAACCGAAATTTCGTTCAAAGGCGTGCTGGTTGAAATGCGTCACGACAGCCGGCCGCCCCGCCAGTTTGCGCAGTGGTTCAGCCCCGACGGATATGAACGGATCGCTCTACGCGGCACGCTGGAACGCAAGACTGAGCTGGGCTTTTACGCATATCGGCTAAGCCAGCGTGACAAAGGCGAAATCGAACAGTTGCGCCAGTACATCCTGCAGCAACACCGCCTGGCGCATCCGAGCCTGCACATCTGACTCCGATCAACTGCCCTGCGTTGCCTTGAGATCAGCGTCCAGCCGCTGGTTCATCAATCGCGCCTCACTGCCAAGGCAGCCAATGGATGATCCCGCCAGCGCTTCCTGGGCCACATTTGCCGCCTCCCCGGCCAATGACACCGAACAATTCAAGGCCTGCGCCAGCCGCTCCAGCCTGCGGTGCTGCGCCGTGTTCAGCGCATGGTTGGCAAACAGCACAACGGCCTGCGGTTCAAGCCTGTCGCAAACAAGAGACAGCTCATCCAGTGGCTGACCGATGGCCAAAACCCTGACGACCCGATCACTGCGGGTCAACAGCAAGCCTGCCACCAGCAACTCCAGCTCGTGGCATAGCTCAGGCACTGCCACTACAACCACGCACTGTCGGGCATCCATCGCCTGCAATTGCAGACGGTGCTGCACCCGCCCGCGCAAAAAACCGTCCAGCAGCAGCCACTCGCTGGTACGCCCAAAAACATCCCGGGTTTTCAGCAGCTGCTGCCACAACGGCAGAAAAACTCCCTGAAACACCACTTCTGCCGGGTAACTGGAAAATACCTGCCCATAGAGGCGTTCCAACTCAGGTTCATTGAATGCAGCAAGGGCGCTGCTAATGCGGTTCTGCCATTCGGCATATTCGTTGGCGACCGGTTGCGGGTCGTCGCAGGCCGTGTTGCTGGCGAGCAGTTGCGCGACTTTGCTTACCGTAACCCCACGCTCCAGCCAGTCCATTACCCGACGAATTGTCCCAATATCGGTCACCGAATACAGGCGATGCCCACTTTCGGTGCGTTTTGGCTCGATCAAACCATAACGCCGCTCCCAGGCGCGCAGGGTTACCGGGTTGATGCCAGTGAGTCTGGCGACTTCCCGGATCGGGTAGAGACCTTCGGAATCACGGCCATCGCCAGTCTGCGTAATGGGCTCAATATCAGTAATCACGGGCATCGGGAGGGCACGGTCTGCAATAGATGGGGCCATTCTACGCTTCAGGGGATGACCCCGCCGCTCCCGCGTAAAGACCTCCCCCGAATTTGATCCTGCGGGACGCAACAGATTCGGCTGCCGCGCATCGCTTTTCAGCTTTCCCGGCTGAGCCACTCCCCTACTTCAACCGGGATTACGCGATCACAGCGCACAAAATAGCCTCACTACCCAGCCCGTGGACCCGTGCCCCATGCAAACCACCAACACCGTCCTGATGATCCGCCCGGCGCACTTTGCCTTCAACCCGGATACCGCGATCAACAACCGCTTTCAGCAGCCGCCAGCAGACCCGATAGGGGCACAGCATAAAGCGCTGGAGGAGTTCGACGGCTACGTCGATACCCTGCGTAAAAACGGCGTTGACGTACTGGTGGTACAGGACACGCCGGCCCCCCACACCCCGGATTCGATTTTCCCCAACAACTGGTGGAGCAGCCATGCCGACGGCAGCCTGGTGCTCTACCCGATGGAAGGCCAGAACCGCCGACTGGAACGCAATAAAGGCGTGTTGCAAGTGCTGGAGCAGCGATTCGCGATCAGCCATACCATCGACCTCAGCCATCTGGAACAACAGAATATCTTCCTCGAAGGCACCGGCAGCATGGTCCTCGACCGTCAGCACCGGATCAGCTACGCCTGCCACTCCGGGCGCACCCACAGCAACGCCTTGCACCAGTTTGCCGAACGCCTGGGCTATCAGGTGTGCGCCTTTCACGCCGTCGACCGCCATCAGGCACCGATCTACCACAGCAACGTGATGATGAGTGTCGGCCGTGATCTGTCCGTGGTCTGCCTGCAAGCTCTGCCCGAAGCACACGAACGCCTGACCTTGGAACGCTCCCTGCGCGATACCGGCAAGGACATCCTGGCCCTGGATTTTGATCAGTTGGAAGCCTTCGCCGGCAACATGCTGGAAGTCCACAACCGCAACGGCCAGCAGTTGCTGGTGATGTCCGCCAGCGCCTGGCAATCCCTCAAGCCCGCCCAGCGCCAGCACGTAGAACGGCACACCCGGCCGGTGGTGGTGAACATCGACAACATTGAACGCATCGGTGGCGGCAGTGCCCGCTGCATGTTGGCCGAAGTGCATTTTCCATTGCGTCCCTCATTTCAATAAAAGGAGCCTCCCATGACCCGTTACATCGACGTCAACGATCTCTGCCATCTGGTTTCGAAAAAAGGTCTGCTGACGTGCATCACCGAGATGGCCGAGTACATCCGCGCCGACTACTTGCGCTGGCAGGAATTTGAAAAGTGCCCGCGCCTGGCCAACCATTCTCCCGAGGGAGTGATTGAGCTGATGCCGGTCTCGGACGCCTCGTTGTACGCCTTCAAATACGTAAATGGCCATCCGAAAAACACTCAGAGCGGCATGCTCACCGTCATGGCCTTCGGCGCTCTGGGAGACGTCGATACCGGCAAACCGGTACTGCTCAGCGAAATGACCCTGACCACCGCAATCCGCACCGCTGCCACCTCGGCACTGGTGGCGCGCTATCTGGCCCGAGACAACAGCCGCAGCATGGCGCTGATCGGCAATGGCTCCCAGAGCGAGTTCCAGGCCCTGGCCTTCCACGCCATGCTGGGGATCAACGAAATCCGTCTGTTCGATATCGACGCCAATGCCAGCGCCAAGCTGGCCGCCAACCTCAAAGCTTTCCCGGCGATCAGGGTGATTGTGGCCAGCAGTGTTGCCCAAGCTGTGCGCGGCGCCGACATCGTTACCACCGTCACTGCCGACAAGGCCTACGCCACCATCCTCAGCGACGAAATGATCGAACCCGGCATGCACCTCAACGCCGTGGGCGGAGATTGCCCAGGCAAAACCGAACTGGATCGACGCATCGTTGAACGCGCTCGCGTGATCGTCGAGTACGAACCGCAAAGTCGTATCGAAGGCGAAATTCAGCATATGCCAGCGGACTCGCCGGTCACCGAATTGTGGCAGGTCATCAACGGCCAGGTCGCCGGCCGAGAAAATGCGCAGCAAGTCACCCTGTTCGATTCGGTGGGCTTTGCGATCGAAGATTACTCCGCGCTGCGTTACGTACTGGACGTGGCCAAGGCACTGGACGTAGGCAGCGAGCTGGAACTGGTGCCGGACCTGGCCAACCCAAAGGACCTGTTTGCACGCCTTGCGCAACAACCCGCTGCACAGCAGAAAAAGCGCGCTTGAGACAGCTCTAGCCTGCTGCTTTGCGCAAGTAGCAGGCTGGAAAATATCGGACCGAAAGCCGATTTGGCGGGTGTCGCAGCCGATTGCGCTGTCACTCGCATTTTAACAGCACATTCCGAGCGCCAAACCCGAGGCAAACGACACAAAAAACGATTCGCCATGAAGCATTCTGAGCGCGACCAAAGAGTCAGAAAATGAATGCGACCTGTAACACCTTCCTACTGCCCTGACATCAATTACAAAATATAGGGAATACACATCATGACTCGACTCCGAACACTTTGCGCTGCGCTGCTCCTTCCTTTGTGTGCCACCGCCGCCCAGGCTCAGGAATGGAAGGAAATCCGCTTCGGGGTCTTCCCCGAGTACCCACCCTTTGAATCAGTGGCCGCCGATGGCAGCCTGCAAGGGTTTGACATTGACCTGGGCAATGCCATCTGCGCCAAGCTTGAAGTCAAGTGCGTCTGGGTACACAACGAATTCGACGGCATGATCCCGGCCCTGCGTGCGCGTAAATTCGACGCCATTATGTCCTCGATGGCCGTGACCCCGGCCCGGCAGAAGCAAATCGACTTCAGCAACAGGCTGTTCCTGAGCCCCACATCGGTGATCACCCGCAAGGGTGCCGACTTCGGCGATACTCCGGAGTCCCTTGAAGGCAAACAGGTCGGTGTACTCCAGGGCTCGCTGCAGGAGGCCTATGCCCGCGCGCACCTGGCCAAGCTCGGCGCCCAGATCAAGGCGTACCAGTCCCAGAGCCAGAACTACGCCGACCTGCAGAACGGCCGCCTTGACGCCACCCTGACCGACAAACTCGAAGCCCAGCTCAATTTCCTGTCCAAACCTGAAGGCGCCGATTTCAAAAGCGGCCCGGCCATCAAGGACCCGACCCTGCCTCTGGACATCGCCATGGGCTTGCGCAAGAACGACAAGGAGTTGCTGGAGCTGCTCAACAAAGGCATCGCCGCTGTGCATGCCGATGGCACCTACGAGCAAATCCAGAAGAAGTATGTCGGCGACCTGGATATCTACCACGAGTAATGCGAGTCCCGTAGCCGCTGCCGAGGCACAAGGCTGCGATGGGCTGCGAAGCGGCCCCATAGAGCGGTCCTTCGGACCTCGACTGTGACGACACAACTCCTTCAGAGAACTTCCCCGTGAATGAACTCCTTAACTTGCAGGGCTTCGGCCCCCTGCTGGCCCAAGGTGCCTGGATGACGGTCAAGCTGGCATTCCTGGCGCTGGTCCTGAGCCTCGCTCTGGGACTGGTCGCGGCCGCAGCCAAACTCTCCAGCGCCAAGCTGCTGCGGATACCAGCCACGCTCTATACCACGCTGATCCGCAGCGTGCCGGACCTGGTACTGATCCTTCTGATTTTCTACAGCCTGCAACTGTGGCTGAACGACCTGACTGAAGTGCTCGGCTGGGATTACTTTGAAATTGACCCATTCACCGCTGGCGTAGTCACCTTGGGTTTTATATACGGCGCCTACTTCACGGAGAATTTTCGCGGGGCAATTCTCAGCGTACCAGCGGGCCAACTGGAGGCTGCGACGGCCTATGGCCTGAGTCGCTGGCAACGCTTTTATCTGGTGATGTTTCCACAATTGATGCGCTTTGCCCTGCCGGGTCTGGGCAATAACTGGCTGGTGCTGCTCAAGTCCACGGCGCTGGTGTCGATCATCGGTTTATCGGACCTGGTCAAGGCTGCGCAAAACGCCGGCAAGACCACCAATGATCCGCTGTATTTCCTGATCCTCGCAGGCTTGGTGTATCTGCTGATCACCACCCTGTCCAACCGCATCTTCAAACGCCTGGAACGGCGCTACAACATCGGCATCAAGGGGATGGCGCGATGATCGAATTAATCCAGCAATATGGTCTGGCCTACCTGTTTACCGATGGACAGGGTTTCAGCGGCGTAGCCATGACACTGTGGCTATTCATCATTTCGGTGACCCTCGGCTTCTTTCTGTCGATCCCGCTGGCCATCGCCCGAGTTTCTGAACACTTCTGGGTACGCTGGCCGGTGGAGTTGTACACCTACCTGTTTCGCGGCACCCCGCTGTATATCCAACTGCTGATTTGCTACACCGGTCTGTATAGCCTGCAAGTGGTGCAAGACAACGCAATGCTCAACCAGTTTTTGCGCAATGCACTCAACTGCACCTTGCTGGCCTTTGTGCTCAACACCTGCGCTTACACGGTAGAAATCTTCGCCGGAGCCATCCGCAATATTCCACATGGTGAAATCGAAGCAGCGCGGGCCTATGGCTTGCACGGCTGGCGACTGAACATGTTTGTGGTAATTCCAGCGGCACTGCGCCGCTCGTTACCGGCCTACAGCAACGAAATGATCCTGATGCTCCATGCCACCTCCCTGGCATTCACCGCAACCGTCGCCGATATCCTGAAGATAGCCCGCGATGCCAATGCCGAGACATTCCTGACGTTCCAGGCCTTCGGTATTGCTGCTCTGCTTTACATGTTGCTGTCCTTTGCTCTGGTGGGCCTGTTTCGACTGGCCGAACATCGCTGGATGCGTTTTCTTGCTCCTACTCGAGGCTAACCCATGAATCAGTCCGCGCAGGCCTTGGCCGCTCATCCAACTCTCGTCACCGAGACCCGCCCCGCAGCGAGGCAAACCGTCGTGGCAGCAAACGCCAACGTCAAACTCAAGGTCCAGGACCTGCATAAAAGTTACGCTGAGCATCAGGTACTCAAGGGCGTTTCACTCAATGCCCGCAACGGAGACGTGATCAGCCTGATCGGCGCCAGCGGCTCCGGCAAAAGCACCCTGCTACGGTGCATCAACTTTCTTGAACAGCCAGACGCCGGGGTGATAACCCTCGACGGCATCAGCATTGAAATGCGTCAAGGCCGATCCGGCACTCAGGCACCGCATCAGGCGCAGTTGCAAAACCTGCGCACCCGCCTGTCGATGGTGTTTCAGCACTTCAACCTGTGGAGCCACATGACTGTGATGGAAAACATCTGCATGGCTCCGCGTCGGGTGTTGGGGGTGAGCGCTGCGCAGGCGCAAGAGCGTGCGCGAATGTACCTGGACAAGGTCGGTTTGCCGGGCAGGGTAGCGGATCAATACCCGGCTTTCCTTTCCGGTGGCCAACAACAACGGGTGGCAATTGCCCGTGCCCTGGCCATGGAGCCGGAGATCATATTGTTCGACGAACCCACTTCGGCGCTTGACCCAGAGCTGGTAGGTGAAGTCCTTAAAGTCATACAGACGTTGGCTGAGGAAGGTCGTACCATGCTGATGGTCACCCACGAAATGGGCTTTGCCAGACAGGTGTCGAGCCAGGTGCTGTTTCTGCATCAGGGCCGGGTCGAGGAACAGGGTGGTGCCGAGATTCTGGATCAACCGAACAGCGAACGCTTGCAGCAATTTCTCTCTAACCGCTTGAAGTGAACACGACATTGACCATGGACCCAAAGGCCACCGGCCACCGTTCCTCCCCTGCACTGGATCGCATCGATGAGGCCATTATCGATGTGTTGCGCCACCAGGGACGTATCACTTACGAGAAACTCTCTGCACTGGTCCACCTGACACCCAGGCCGTGCCTGGAGCGCGTGCGCAAGCTGGAGCGGCGCGGAGTGATTCGTGGTTACGGCGCGATCATTGATGTGCAAATGGTCTCGCCAGGGCTGTCGCTGCTGGTACTGGTGGCCCTCTCCAACCAGAGCGGGCGCTCGGCACAGAAAGCCTTCGAAGCCTGCGTCAAAGCCTGCCCCCAGGTATTTGAATGCCAATTGATCAGCGGCCCCTTCGATTACAGCCTGCGCATGCGCTGCCGGGACATGGAGCACTATCGGGTACTGACCGAAACCTGGTTGAACAATGACGAGTTGCACATTGACAAGCTGGTGGCGCATCCAGAGTTGGCCGTGGTGAAAAATACCACCACAGAGCTGGCTTGAACCCGATCCACCCCACATCCCTGATGTGAGGTGGATCGGTAGATCTTATTCAGGAACAATCCTTGCATGCTTTCATCACACAGCCCACCACCCCGGCGCTGTGTTTTGTGTCTGCCCTACCCGGGCAGCATTAGCCTCATGGAGATACACAATGTCTACCTCCCCTGTCACGTTGATGGTTGCGCGCCGTGTCGCCAAAGGTCGCTATCAGGAATTAATTGCCTGGCTGCATGAAGGCGAACAGTTGGCCACGGACTTTCCCGGTTATCTGGGCTCCGGCGTATTGGCTCCGCCTGCAGGCGATGACGAGTTTCAAATCATTTTCCGCTTTGCCGACGAATCCACCCTGCACGCCTGGGAGCATTCGGTCTCGCGCAAAGCCTGGTTGCTACGCGGCAGCGACTTGTTCGCCGACCCTTCCGAGCACCGTGTCAGCGGTATCGACGGCTGGTTTGGCGCTGCCGGGCAGCGACCACCGCGCTGGAAGCAAGCCGTTGCCATCTGGCTGGCATTTTTCCCTGTCTCGCTATTGTTCAACTTTGTGTGCGCACCATTATTGGGCGAGTTGAGTTTGTTGCCACGGGTACTGGTCAGCACTCTGGCCCTGACACCGCTGATGGTTTATCTGTTTATTCCACTGTCTACGCACTTGCTTGCCAGCTGGCTGCACAGCACGCCGGGCAAACCCATGCGCAACACGATTGCGACACAGCGCAACTAAAACTCGGGCTTGGGCGTTATGTCGCGCACGCTGGTATAGTTTTGCCACTGCGCCGCGACTGTTTCCGGCTTTTGTGCACTGAGTCCGTCATGCCCACTTCTTCAGCTCCGATCCTGATCACCGGTGCAGGCCAACGTATTGGCCTGCACTGTGCGCAGCAATTGCTGGCAGACGGCTACCCGGTGATTTTCAGCTATCGCAGCGAAAAACCCGGGGTGCAAACCCTACGTGACCTGGGCGCTACTGCGTTGTTTGCCGAC
This sequence comes from Pseudomonas fragi, assembly GCF_025426255.1. Classification (GTDB taxonomy): domain Bacteria; phylum Pseudomonadota; class Gammaproteobacteria; order Pseudomonadales; family Pseudomonadaceae; genus Aquipseudomonas; species Aquipseudomonas kulmbachensis. Next base: position 4,288,438 of record NZ_CP104861.1, read on the forward strand.
TTCTCGACCGAGGCCGGCATTCTTGATTTTATCGAGCGTCTTAAAAACCACACCCCCAGCTTGCGCGCGATTGTCCACAACGCCTCAGCTTGGCTGGCAGAAACGCCAGGCACAGAAACCAGCGCCTTCATGCAAATGTTCAGCGTGCACATGCTCGCGCCGTACCTGATCAACCTGCATTGCAGCGAACTGCTCAAGCACTCGAGCCCGGCGGACATTGTGCATATCAGCGATGATGTGACGCGCAAGGGCAGCAGCAAGCACATTGCCTATTGCGCGACCAAGGCCGGGCTTGAAAGCCTGACCTTGTCGTTCGCGGCTAAACTGGCACCACGGATCAAAGTCAACGGCATCGCCCCGGCCATGCTGTTGTTCAACCCTGACGACGATGCGGCGTACCGCACCAAAGCGCTGGCCAAATCCGTACTGGGCATCGAGCCCGGTGCCGAGGTGATCTACCAGAGCCTGCGCTATCTGCTGGATAACCCCCATGTGACCGGCACTACCCTGACCGTCAATGGCGGCCGGCATCTAAAATAAGCCGTCCCGCGAGGAAGTATTTTCATGAGTGCATCACTGCCCGGGCATTACCGCAATATCCTCATTGGTCTTGGCGAAGACCCTGAGCGCGAAGGCTTGCTCGACACCCCAAAGCGCGCCGCCAAAGCCATGCAATACCTGTGTCATGGCTACGAGCAGAGCCTTGAAACCATCGTCAACGGGGCTCTGTTCGCCTCGGACAGCGATGAGATGGTGATCGTGGCCAACATCGAGTTGTATTCACTCTGCGAGCACCATCTGCTGCCCTTTATCGGCAAGGCCCATGTAGCTTACATCCCGACCGGCCAAGTGCTGGGGCTGTCGAAAATCGCCCGCATCGTCGACATGTTCGCCCGTCGCCTGCAAATCCAGGAAAACCTCACCCGGGAAATCGCCGACGCCATTCAGAGCGTCACCCAGGCCGCTGGTGTGGCCGTGGTGATTGAAGCCCAGCACATGTGCATGATGATGCGCGGTGTAGAAAAACAGAATTCGACCATGAACACCTCGGTCATGCTCGGCGCCTTTCGCGAATCGAGTACCCGCATGGAATTCTTGCAACTGATTGGACGGAGCAAGTCGTAATGTCACAACTTCAGCCAGGAATGGCCCGCATTCGCGTCAAAGATCTGTGCCTGCGCACCTATATCGGCATCAATGAGGAAGAAATCCTCAATAAGCAGGATGTATTGATCAACCTCACCATCCTCTACGCGGCGCAAGAGGCAGTACGCGATAACGATATCGACCACGCACTCAATTACCGCACCATCACCAAGGCCGTGATCCAGCACGTCGAAGAAAACCGCTTCGCCCTGCTGGAGCGCCTGACCCAGGAGTTGCTGGACCTGGTGATGGCCAACGCGGCCGTGCTGTATGCCGAAGTCGAAGTCGACAAGCCGCACGCGCTGCGCTATGCCGAATCGGTGTCGATTACCCTGGCGGCGAGCCGCCAGGCTGCAACCTCTTAACCTCGGTGAAACCCATGACAGCCCAAGAACAACTTGAACTCGAAGCCGCGGCCTTTCGTCGCCTTGTTGCGCATCTGGACAGCCGCAAGGACGTGCAAAATATTGACCTGATGAACCTCTCGGGTTTCTGTCGCAATTGCCTGTCCAAGTGGTACAAGGCAGCGGCTGACGAGCGCCAGATCGACATCAGCCTCGATGACGCCCGTGAAGTGGTATACGGCATGCCGTATGCCGAGTGGAAATCCCTATACCAGAAAGAAGCCAGCGCCGAGCAGGCGGCGGCGTTTGCCCAAGGAAAAAAGCATGACTGACTTGAACACCCTGCGCGCCAGCCTCACCAGCGGCGAACACGTTTTTGCCGATACCCTGGCGTTTATCGCAGCGCACTACGATTACCAGCCACAGGCCTTCAACAACGGTGGCGTGGAAAACGCTGCCGGGCAGAACGAAGGTTCATGCAAGACTCTGGGCCTGGCCCTGCTGGAAGGCCTGAGCGATCAGGAGTCGTTGCTGGCCTTCGGCGAGCACTACCGCTCGGTACTGGCCACCCCCGAAGGCACTGACCACAGCAATATCCGTGCACTGATTACCCACGGCCTGGCCGGGGTCAAATTCGACGCCCAGCCGCTGACGCGCAAGGCGTAATCCCAACCTGTAGCCGCTGCCGAAGGCTGCGATGGGGTGCGCAGCAACCCGCTTTTGAAGGTTCTTCGAACCTTATCGCAGCCTTTGGTAGCGGCTACGGGTTGTGGGGTTGGCACAAGACACAAAAAAACCGGCCTAGGCCGGTTTTTTTTATTGGGGCGGGCTATCAGAACTGGGCGTTCTGCAGGCCGTCCAGGTAGCGCTCGGCGTCCAGCGCAGCCATGCAACCAGCACCCGCCGAGGTGATGGCCTGACGGTAAACGTGGTCAGCCACGTCGCCCGCAGCAAACACACCTTCGATGCTGGTAGCCGTGGCGTTGCCTTCACGGCCGCCCTGCACAACCATGTAGCCGTCCTTGAGCTCCAGTTGGCCTTCGAACAACGAGGTGTTCGGCGTATGGCCAATGGCGATAAAGACGCCGTCGACTTTCAACTCGTCAAAGCTGCCGTCGTTGTTCTTCAGGCGGGCACCGGTCACGCCCATGTTGTCGCCCAACACTTCGTCCAGAGTCGCGTTCAACTTGAGCTCGATCTTGCCTTCAGCGACACGGGCGTGCAGCTTGTCGATCAGGATCTTCTCGGCACGGAACGTTTCACGACGGTGGACCAGGGTCACTTTGCTGGCGATATTGGCCAGGTACAGCGCCTCTTCAACAGCAGTGTTGCCACCACCCACCACGGCAACCGGCTTGTTGCGGTAGAAGAAACCGTCACAGGTCGCACAGGCCGAAACGCCCTTGCCCATGAACGCTTCTTCAGACGGCAGGCCCAGGTAACGGGCACTGGCGCCTGTCGCGATGATCAGCGAGTCGCAGGTGAAAGTGCCGCTGTCGCCCTTGAGGGTAAACGGCTTGTTTTTCAGATCCACTTCATTGATGTGGTCGAAAACAATTTCAGTCTCGAAACGCTCGGCGTGCTCGCGCATGCGCTCCATCAGTGCCGGGCCGGTCAGACCATGAACATCACCCGGCCAGTTGTCGACTTCAGTCGTGGTGGTCAATTGACCGCCAGCCTGCATGCCCGTGATCAGCAGTGGCTTGAGGTTGGCGCGGGCCGCGTAGACAGCGGCGCTGTAACCGGCAGGGCCGGAACCCAGAATAATCACACGCGAATGACGTACTTCAGACATGACTCACTCCTATGACCGCCCGCATTGCAACCGGGTCGGAACGCCGCTTTACCGGCTGGAATAAAAAGAAACCGTAAATCTGCCCAGGCTATGCCTGGAACGCGCAGATCCTGAAAAATATGGGTGAAGCATATAGAGGCCGCAGAGAGTAAGGAAATACGCATTAACAATCCAGCTCATAGCGGGTCTCTATGTAGTCGAATCCGATTTTAGACGGCTTTGTTACAGTAATTGTCGAACCTGATACAAGACTTTCGCCTTGCGGATAAAGCCGTTAAGGTCGCCCGGTTTTCCACTGCTCGGAGCACTCTATGCCCGCCCCCGTTCTCTCTGGCCCGCAGTATCTGCGTGAAGGCCTGAAATTGGTTCTCAGCCCCGGCTTGCGCCTGTTCGTGCTGCTGCCATTGCTGATCAATCTGGTGCTGTTCGTCGGATTGATTTACTTCGCCGGGCATCAATTCAGCCTATGGGTCGATGCCCTGATGCCGTCGCTGCCCAGCTGGCTGAGCTTCCTCAATTACGTGTTATGGCCACTGTTTGTCGTGCTGGTCGCGTTGATGGTGTTTTTCACCTTCACCATGCTGGCCAACATCATTGCCGCGCCGTTTAACGGTTTTCTATCGGAAAAAGTCGAAGCCGTGGTACGCGGGGTCGATAACTCCCCGCCCTTCAGCTGGGCCGAACTGGCAGCAATGGTGCCGCGTACCCTGGCCCGCGAAATGCGCAAGCTGGGCTACTTTCTGCCGCGGGCCATTGCGTTGCTGATCCTGTCGTTTATTCCGGTGCTCAACCTGATTGCCGCACCGTTATGGCTACTGTTCGGGATCTGGATGATGGCCATTCAGTACATCGACTACCCGGCCGACAACCACAAGCTGGGCTGGAACGAAATGCTCGCCTGGCTGCGCGAGAAGCGCTGGCAGAGCATGAGCTTTGGCGGCATCGTCTACCTGATGCTGCTGATCCCGGTGGTCAATATCCTGATGATGCCCGCTGCCGTGGCCGGGGCGACTCTGTTCTGGGTACGCGAACGTGGCGATGAAGCACTGGCAGCCTCCAGCCGCAGCCGCTGACTTCATAAATCCATCATCACCGTGACACATGGGCGTCATGACTCCAAAGCACACTGGGGTCATGACCACAGCCCTGCATATCGCCCTGATCACCGACACCTTCGCGCCCGAAATCAATGGGGTCGCCAATACCCTTGGCCATCTATATGACGGTTTGCGCGCACGCAATCATCGCATTGAACTGATACGCCCACGCCAGACCGACGATGGTAACCAGCGCAGCAACGACGGGCTGATGCTCTGCCGCGGCTGGCCGTTACCCGGTTATCCCGGCCTGCAATGGGGCCTGACCTCTACCCATCGCCTGACCAAACGCTGGCGCCAGCAACCCCCGGATGTGGTCTATATCGCCACAGAGGGACCGTTGGGCTTGTGTGCATTAAGGGTTGCCCGGCGTTTGGGCATTACCGCGATCACCGGCTTTCACACCAATTTCCAGCAGTACTTGCGCCAACACGGCCTGACTCTGTTCACCCGCGCACTGACGCACTACCTGCGCTGGTTCCATAACCGTTCGGCGCTGACTCTGGTCCCCAGCACCAGCCAGCGCGTGGAACTTGAGCGCCGTCATTTCGAACGCCTGGATCTGCTCCCGCGTGGGGTCGACAGCCAGCTGTTCAACCCTGCAAAACGCCAAAACGCCTTGCGCCAGAGTTGGGGACTCAGAGAAAACGACATTGCGCTGTTATATGTAGGACGCCTGGCTCCGGAAAAAAATCTCGACGCACTCAAGCGCTGTTTTGATGAGCTGCAAGCCCGTTATCCCGCACGCCGCTTCAAGCTGATTGTGGTGGGCGACGGAGCAAAACGCGCAGTACTGGAAGCAGCGTTGCCTGAAGCAATTTTCTGCGGGCAGCAGTCCGGACACGCGCTGGCTTGCCACTTCGCCAGCGCAGATGTGTTTTTGTTTCCGAGCCTGGGCGAGACATTTGGCAATGTGGTGCTCGAGGCCCAGGCTTCAGGTTTGGGCGTGGTCGCGTATGACGAAGCCGCTGCTGGCCTGCATATCCGTCATGGTTACAACGGTGTGCTGGCCATGCCTGGCGATGAATACGCCTGGATCGAAGCTGCCTGCTGGCTGCTGGAAAACCCCGAGACCTTGCGCACCCTGCGCCTCAATGCCCGCCGCCATGCCAGCCGCCAGAGCTGGCCGGGCATTATCGAACAGTTCGAAAACCAGTTGCAGCGGGCTTGCCAGGGCTGCGCTGGCGCAGCCGCAGCAGCGGTTCAAATCGCGGCGAAAAAAACTTAAGCCAAGGATTTTTCAATTGCCTGAATCACCGTTGCATCGTCTGGTGCGGTGCGCGGTGAAAAACGTGCCAGTACTCGACCATCCTGACCAACCAGGAATTTTTCGAAGTTCCAGGTGATATCCCCTTCAAACTCGGCCCCCTCGCCAGCCAACAGACGATAAAGCTGATGACGCTCAGGCCCGTTGACCTCAAGCTTGCTGCTCAGAGGGAAGCTGACACCGTAGTTGAGGCTGCAAAATTCCTGGATTTGCTGCTCAGTGCCAGGTTCTTGTCCGGCGAACTGGTTGCATGGCACACCTAATATGCTGAAACCCTGGCTCTTGTACTGCTGGAAGATGTTTTCCAATGCTGCGTATTGCGGCGTCAAACCACATTGTGAGGCGACGTTCACCACCAGCACCACGTGGCCCTTGAAGGTTTCCAGTGGCAGTAATTTGCCGTCCAACGCGTCCAAGGTTAGGTCGTGAAAAGCACTCATGACGGACTCCAAATTTCCCGGGGCTACATTCAAGCAATCGCTCAAGGTGCCAATTGCCATGATCTACGATGCAAAAAAGGCGCCCGAAGGCGCCTTTTTTATAGCTAGCTCACTGTGAGCTTAGCAGCACTTATCAGTGCTGATGACCGCCTTCACCGTGTACGTGGCCGTGAGCAACTTCTTCTTCGCTCGCGTCACGTACAGCAACAACCTTAACCTGGAAGGTCAGGCGCTGACCGGCCAATGGGTGGTTGCCATCAACAGTCACGTCGTCGCCGTCCAGGTCACGGATAGTCACGATCTGCATTTGGCCGTCTGGAGCGGAAGCGTGGAACTGCATGCCCACTTCCAGTTGGTCAACGCCTTCGAACATGCTGGCGCTCAAAGTGCTGACCAGCTCGGCGGAGTACTCGCCGTAAGCGTCTTCAGGTTCAACGGTAACAGTCAGTTCTTCACCAACGGCCTTGCCATCAAGAGCCTTTTCCAGACCTGGGATGATGTTACCTGCGCCTTGCAGGTAAACCAGCGGTGCGCCGCCGGCAGAGCTGTCGATGACCTCACCAGCGTCGTTGGTCAGGGTATATTCGATGGAGACTGCCTTGTTGGTGGCGATCGTCATGGGGCGAGACCTTTTGCAAAATAATAAAGAAGCGCAAGTTTAACCAAGCAATCACTCGAAAGCGAACACAACCAAGACCAACGGATAATTTTGAAAACTTCAACAATCATTGGCTGGCGTCTGGATCAAGAGGAGCACTGGGTTGTCGTGCTCTCCTGCGGCCACACCCAGCACCAGCGTCACCAACCCCCCTGGCAATCCAGGCCCTGGGTGCTTGATCCATTGCAGCGCCAGAAAAAAATAGGCCAGCCCTTTGACTGCGGTTGGTGTGCTCAGGAGGCGGATAGCGCTAATCTTGGCAATTGATTCAGGCACAAACCCCGTTTAAAGGGTGTTGCCCTTGCACTGCCACGTCAGGAAGCTCGCATGCAAACTTTCTTTATCGCCCCCACCGATTTTGGTGTGGGTCTGACATCCATTAGCCTGGGCCTGGTTCGCACTCTGGAGCGCGCCGGGTTGAAAGTCGGTTTTTTCAAGCCCATTGCCCAACCGCATCCAGGCGATCTTGGCCCAGAGCGCTCGACCGAGCTGGTCGCCCGCACCCACGGCCTCAAGCCGCCTACCCCACTGGGCCTGGCGCATGTCGAGCGCATGCTCGGCGACGGCCAGCTGGATGAGCTGCTCGAAGAGATCATCAACCTTTACCAGCAGGCCGCCGTCGGCAAGGACGTACTGATCGTCGAAGGCATGGTGCCCACCCGCACCGCCAGCTACGCGGCACGGGTCAATTTGCACCTGGCGAAAAGCCTGGATGCCGAAGTGATCCTGGTCTCCGCCCCGGAAAACGAAGTGCTGACCGAACTCTCCGGCCGGGTTGAGTTGCAGGCACAGCTGTTTGGCGGCCCCAAAGACCCCAAGGTGCTCGGCGTGATCCTCAACAAGGTGCGCACCGACGAAAGCATGGAAGTCTTCTCGGCACGCCTCAAGGAGCATTCGCCGCTGCTGCGCAGTGGTGATTTCAAGCTGCTGGGCTGCATTCCGTTCCAACCTGAACTCAACGCCCCGCGCACCCGCGATGTGGCCGAGTTGCTGGGGGCTCAGGTGCTGAATGCCGGGGACTATGAAACCCGGCGCATGTCGAAAATCATCCTGTGTGCCCGCACCGTGCTCAATACCCTGCAACTGCTCAAGCCAGGCGTACTGGTGGTGACCCCGGGCGATCGCGACGACATCATTCTGGCCGTGAGTCTGGCCGCGATGAACGGCGTGCCGCTGGCGGGCTTGCTGCTGACCAGTGACACCCAACCCGATCCGCGGTTGATGGAACTGTGTCGGGGAGCGCTACAGGCCGGGCTGCCGGTGCTGTCGGTGAGTACGGGGTCGTACGACACCGCCAACCGCCTCAATGGCCTGAACAAGGAAATCCCGATCGATGACCGCGAACGTGCGGAAATCATCACCGACTTTGTCGCCAGCCATCTCGATGCCCAGTGGCTGCACCAACGCTGCGGCACGCCACGGGAAATGCGCCTGACCCCTGCGGTATTTCGCTATCAACTGATCCAGCGCGCCCAAAAAGCCAACAAGCGCATCGTTCTGCCAGAAGGCAGCGAGCCCCTGACCGTGCAGGCGGCAGCTATTTGTCATGCTCGCGGCATCGCCCGCTGTGTCTTGCTGGCCAAGCCCGAAGAAGTCCAGGCGGTGGCCAAGGCCCACGGTTTCGAGCTGCCTGAGGGCCTCGAAATTATCGACCCGGACCTGATTCGGGCCCGTTACGTCGAGCCAATGGTGGCCCTGCGCAAGACCAAAAGCATCAACGCACCGATGGCCGAGCAACAACTGGAAGACCCGGTGGTGATTGGCACCATGATGCTGGCGCTGGATGAAGTGGACGGGTTGGTCTCCGGGGTAATCCACTCCACCGCCAACACCATTCGCCCTGCCCTGCAGTTGATCAAGACGGCGCCGGGCTGCACCCTGGTATCGTCGGTGTTCTTTATGTTGTTCCCCGAGCAGGTGCTGGTATACGGCGACTGCGTGATGAACCCGCACCCCACCGCAACCGAACTGGCTGAAATCGCCCTGCAAAGCGCCGATTCTGCCGCCGCCTTCGGCATCACTCCGCGAGTGGCGATGATCAGCTATTCCAGCGGTGATTCGGCCAGTGGCGAAGAGGTCGAAAAGGTTCGCGAAGCCACTCTATTGGCCCACGAAGCCCAGCACGCATTGCTGATTGACGGCCCGCTGCAATACGACGCGGCCGCCAACGAGGTGGTAGCCAAACAACTGGCCCCTAATAGCCAGGTGGCGGGCCGTGCCACGGTATTCGTGTTCCCCGACCTCAACACCGGCAACACGACACACAAAGCCGTACAGCGCAGCGCCGATTGCGTCAGCCTTGGGCCGATGCTGCAAGGGCTGCGCAAACCGGTGAACGATCTGCCACGCGGCGCGCAAGTGGACGACATCGTCTACACCATCGCCCTTACGGCGATTCAAGCCGCCAACCGACCTATGGATGTGTAAATGCTGGACTTTCTGCCTGCGCCGTTACGCGGCGTCATCGCTTCACTGCTGCTGGCGTTCAACACCATCGTGTGTTGCACGCCGCTGTTTATCGTCGCGATTTTCAAGCTGTGCTTGCCCTTCCCGGCAGCGCAGCGGGTGACCGACGAATTGATGCGCCGTATCCACGAAACCTGGGTCGGCAACAACAATCGCTGGATGGATTTACTGCGCAAGACCCGCTGGCATATCAAGGGGCTCGAGGGGCTGGACTACGAGCATTCGTATCTGGTGACCAGCAACCACCAGAGCTGGGTCGACATCATGGTGCTGCAATACGTGCTCAACAAACGTATCCGCCCGCTGAAGTTCTTCCTCAAGCAGGAGCTGATCTGGGTGCCCGTGATTGGCCTGGCCTGGTGGGCATTGGGCTTTCCGTTCATGAAACGTTACTCCAAGGCCTACCTGGCCAAACACCCGGAGAAGAAAGGCGCCGATCTGGCGACCACACGTAAAACCTGCGCCAAGTTCAAAGACCAGTCGGTGGGGATCTTCAACTTCGTTGAAGGCACGCGCTTTACCGAGGCCAAACACGCACAGCAGAACTCGCCGTTTCGCTACTTGCTCAAGCCCAAGGCCGGTGGCATCGCCTTTGTACTCGATGCAATGGGCGAACAGCTGCAGTCGATCGTCAACGTGACGATTCACTACCCGGGCGGACGTCCGGGGTACTGGGACTTGCTGTGCGGCAATGTGAAAGAGGTGGTCGTGGTGTTTGAAGAGCTGAAAATCCCGGCTGAGTTTCTCGGTAAAAACTACGATCAGGACCCCGAGTACCGGCTGGCGTTTCAGGGCTGGATCAACCGGCTTTGGGAGGACAAGGACCGGTTGCTGGGCGAGCTGCATCGGGAGTATCCCAAAACCTGATTCACAACCCTGTAGCCGCTGCCGAGGTACGATGGCTGCGATCGGGATCGCAGAGCCCGTACAACCTGAGTCCCTGATATGTTGAAACACCGGGGACATTATTCACGACGGCTTCGCCGTCGATCGCAGCCTTGGTACCTCGGCAGCGGCTACAATTATTTGATTGCCGCACCCAATAAAAAAGCCCGCCACCGATCACTCGGTGGCGGGCTTTTTTAGTGCGGCTTAAATCGCGCCGCGTTGACGCAACAGATCCAGCACCAGCTTGACGCTGTCTTCCAGTGGCAGCGATTGCGTGTCGACCACCAGGTCGGCATTCAACGGCACGTCATACGGGAAGGACTCACCCGGGATGTTGTCGCCACCTGCCGCATACAGCCCTTGCGGGTCACGCTCGGCGCACACGGCCGGGGATGCCTGGACATACACGGTAAGCAAACGGTCACTGCCAATCAGCGCCTTGGCCTGTTCACGGCCTTCGGCATCCGGGGCAACAAACGCAGCCAATGTCAGCAGGCCCGCTTCGTTGAACTGACGCGCCACATGCGCAGCACGACGCCAGTTTTCAGTACGCCCGGCACGATCCTGTGGCAGCCCCTTGTTCAGGTCATGGCGCAGGTTCTGGCCATCCAGTACGAACACCGCACGACCCATGTCGAACAGCTTGCGCTCAACCGCATAGGCCAAGGTGCTTTTGCCGGCACCGGACAAGCCGCTGAACAACACAGTCGCTGGCTGCTGGCCAAAACGCTGGACGCGCTCTTCAACCGCTACGTGCGCCAGTTTGCCGTGATGGGTTGCACTGCCATGACTCAGCGGCTGAGCAACGATCATGCCTGCACCGACGGTGCCATTGGTCAGACGGTCGATGATAATGAACGAACCGGTGGTGCGGTTGCTGTCATAACCATCCAGCGCAATCGGCGCATCGAGGCTGATCTTGACCTTGCCGATCTCGTTCAACTGCAAGGCGCTGGCCGGACCTTCTTCCAGGGTGTTTACGTCAACTTTGTTGACGATACTGGCAATCGAACCAGGCACGTAACTGGTAGCGCGCTTGATGTCGTACTTCTTGCCCGGCAGCATCGGCTCTTCAGCCATCCACACCAGCATGGCTTCGAAGTTATCGGTAACCAGCGGCACGTTGTCGGCATGCACCAACAGGTCGCCACGGGAGATATCGATCTCGTCTTCCATGGTCAGCGTTACCGCCTGGCCAGGACCGGCGTGCTCCAGCTCACCTTCAAAGGTGACGATGGATTTGACCCGGCTGCTCTTGCCCGACGGCAACACAACGATTTCATCGCCCTTGTGCACAATGCCGCTGGCCAGCGTACCGGCAAAACCGCGGAAGTTCAGGTTGGGACGGTTCACGTATTGCACCGGGAAGCGCAAGTCGGTGAGGTTACGGTCCGCGGCAATTTCTACGGTTTCGAGGATTTCCATCAGCGACTGACCGGTGTACCACGGCGAACGCTCGGATCGGTTCACCACGTTGTCGCCTTTAAGGGCAGACATCGGCACAAAGTGCAGGCTGGTCGGCTTGAGCTTCAAACCTTCGGCAAACTTCAGGTAGTCGGCCTTGATCGACTCGAACACACCTTCATCAAAACCCTTGAGGTCCATCTTGTTGATGGCCACAACGATATGTTTGATGCCCAGCAACGAGGCAATAAAGCTGTGGCGACGGGTCTGGGTCTGCACGCCGTAACGGGCATCTACCAGAATGATCGCCAGGTCACAGGTCGACGCACCGGTGGCCATGTTGCGGGTGTACTGCTCATGGCCTGGGGTGTCGGCAATGATGAATTTGCGTTTGGCGGTTGAGAAATAGCGGTACGCCACGTCGATGGTGATGCCCTGTTCGCGCTCGGCTTGCAGACCGTCTACCAGCAGCGCCAGGTCGATATCGTCGCCCGTGGTGCCGCTTTTTTTCGAGTCGCGGGTAATGGCTTCCAGATGGTCTTCATAGATCATCTTGGAGTCGTGCAGCAGGCGCCCGATCAGGGTGCTCTTGCCGTCGTCGACGTTGCCGCAGGTCAGAAAACGCAACATCTCTTTGCGTTCGTGCTGGCCCAGGTAGGCGAGGATGTCCTCGCTGATCAAATCAGATACGTGCGACATAACAACCCCTTAGAAATAACCCTGACGTTTTTTATCTTCCATTGAGCCTGCGCCATCGTGATCGATGACTCGGCCCTGGCGCTCGGAAGTTCGCGTCAGGAGCATTTCCTGGATGATGTCAGTCAAGGTTTCAGCCTCAGACTCCACCGCGCCAGTCAGCGGGTAGCAACCCAGGGTACGGAAGCGGACCTTTTTCTTGACGATGCGCGCCTTGTCTTCGTCAGACAGGTGCTCAAGGATGCGCTCGTCGTCGATCATGATCAGCGTGCCGTTCTTTTCGATGACATCGCGCTCGGCGGCGAAGTACAACGGCACAATCGGGATGCCTTCGAGGTAGATGTACTGCCAGATATCGAGTTCGGTCCAGTTCGACAGCGGGAATACGCGGATCGATTCGCCCTTGTTGACGTTGCCGTTGTAGACATTCCACAACTCGGGGCGCTGGTTTTTCGGATCCCAGCGATGCTTGCTGTCGCGGAAGGAATACACGCGCTCTTTGGCACGGGATTTTTCTTCGTCGCGACGTGCACCACCAAAGGCGGCGTCGAAGCCGTATTTGTCCAGAGCCTGCTTGAGACCCTCGGTTTTCATGATATCGGTGTGCTTGGCACTGCCGTGGGTGAAGGGGTTAATCCCTTGCGCCACGCCGTCCGGGTTGACGTGAGTGATCAAGTCCAGGCCCAGCTCGGCGACCATCTTGTCGCGAAAGCTGTACATCTCCTGGAATTTCCACTGGGTGTCGACATGCATCACCGGAAACGGCAGCTTGCCAGGGAAAAACGCCTTGCGTGCAAGGTGCAGCATCACGGCGGAATCTTTACCGATCGAGTACAGCATCACCGGGTTATCGAACTCGGCGGCCACCTCGCGGATGATGTGGATGCTTTCCGCCTCCAGCTGTTTCAGGTGCGTCAGTTTGTCGACCATGGCTACTCACGAAAGCTATCTTATGAACGGCCTGCGGGCCGTGTTCGAGGGTCGAATGCTAGCACAGCACCCTCTTCTATTGATCGCGTCTACTAGATCGAAACGGTCTAAGAATAGATCGCCGAGTTTGGGCTGTAATTGCCTGTGGGAGCGAGCCTGCTCGCGAAAGAGATGCTGATAATGGCCTCTTCGCGAGCAGGCTCGCTCCCACGGTTAGTCATCGTTGCTTGGAATCAGATCGGATTCGGGCAATCAATAAACAGGTGTTCCAGGGCAAAGCGTCGCGCCAGGTAATCACCCAGGGCCTGCACGCCATAACGCTCGGTGGCGTGATGCCCTGCGGCAATGAAACTGATGTCGTTTTCGCGGGCACTGTGGAAGGTTTGCTCGGACGCTTCGCCGCTCAGGTACAGGTCCACTCCGGCCAGTACTGCCTGATCGATGTAGCCCTGCCCGCCTCCGGTACACCAACCCACGCGGCGGATCATTTCACTGCCTTCAATCAGCAGCGGCTGACGCCCCAACGCCTCTTGAACGCGGCGCGCAAAGTCACGGGCGGTCACCGGCTCAGCCAAGGACCCCACCAGCCCCACTACTTTCGAATTGCCCGGATCCAGCGGACCTTCAACGGTAATGTCCAGTTGCCGCGCCAATTGCACGTTATTGCCCACCTCAGGATGCAGATCCAGCGGCAAGTGGTACGCCAACAGGCTGATATCGTGCTTGAGCAAGGTTTTCAGGCGGCGCTGCTTCATCCCGGTGACGCATGGGTCTTCGCCCTTCCAAAAATAACCGTGATGCACCAGCACCAGATCGGCCTGGGCCTCGACGGCAGCATCCAGCAATGCCTGACTGGCGGTCACGCCGCTGACGATCCGCATCACTTGCGGGCGGCCTTCGACCTGTAAACCATTGGGGCAGTAATCACTGATGGAGGCACAGTTGAGGTAACGATTTGCTTCTTCTACCAGCGTGCTCAGGGCGACAGCCATAAAAGACTCCTAAATATAGCGTTCAGAGCCGGGCGGCCCTCGTATAATGGCGCCATTATGGGCCGTCAAGATGGCTCTGCAACCTTCAGGACTGAGTTCAATGTTTAAGGCTTTGCGTTTCTTTGGCTGGCCACTGCTGGCTGGCGTGCTTATCGCTTTGCTGATTATTCAGCGTTACCCGCAATGGGTTGGACTGCCGAGCCTGGACGTTAATCTGCAGCAAGCCCCGCAAGCCAGCTATGTGCAGCAAGGCCCTGTGACCTATGCCGATGCGGTGGTACGCGCGGCTCCCGCCGTAGCCAACCTGTACACCACCAAAGTGGTGAACAAGAACGCCAAGCCATTGTTCGAGGACCCGCAGTTCCGCCACTTTTTCGGCAACAACGCGCCCAAACAAAAGCGCATGGAATCCAGCCTGGGTTCGGGGGTGATCATGAGCCCCGAAGGTTACTTGCTGACCAATAACCACGTGGTCGCCGGGGCCGACCAGATTGTGGTGGCGCTCAAGGACGGGCGCGAAACCTTGGCCCGGGTTATCGGCAGCGATCCTGAAACCGATTTGGCGGTGCTCAAGATCAACCTGAAAAACCTGCCATCCATCACCATCGGCCGCTCGGACACCCTGCGCATCGGCGATATTGCCCTGGCAATCGGCAACCCGTTCGGGGTGGGTCAGACCACCACCATGGGTATCATCAGTGCCACCGGTCGCAACCAGTTGGGGCTGAATAACTACGAAGACTTTATCCAGACCGATGCCGCGATCAACCCAGGCAACTCGGGCGGTGCGCTGGTGGATGCCAACGGCAACCTGACCGGGATCAACACCGCGATCTTCTCCAAGTCCGGTGGCTCCCAGGGCATCGGCTTTGCGATCCCGATCAATCTGGCGATGGAGGTCATGAAATCAATTATCGAGCACGGCCAGGTAATTCGTGGCTGGCTGGGGATTGAGGTTCAACCGCTCACTCAGGAACTGGCCGAATCGTTTGGTCTCAGTGGGCGTCCGGGGATTGTTGTCGCGGGGATTTTCCGTGATGGCCCGGCGCAAAAAGCCGGTCTGCAACTGGGGGATGTGATTCTGAGCATTGATGGCGAGCCCGCCAACGATGGCCGTCGCTCGATGAATCAGGTGGCGCGGATCAAGCCTTCGGACAAGATCACGATTCAGGTCATGCGTAACGGCAAAGAGCTGAAGCTCACTGCCGAAGTGGGCCTGCGCCCGCCGCAAGAACAGCCGCCGCAGAATGACTGATAAACAACACACCCCAACACTGTGGGAGCGAGCCTGCTCGCTCCCACAGTAGTCATTGTGTATTAGATATCCGACAACCCTTCGATCAACGCCGCATTCTGCTCCGGCGTGCCGATGCTAATGCGCAAGAACTGGGCAATGCGCAGTTGCTTGAAGTGACGCACGATCACGCCCTGCTCGCGCAGTTTGGCCGCCAGCGCCGCCGCATCGTGCTCCGGGTGACGGGCGAAGATGAAGTTCGCCGCTGATGGCAGCACTTCAAAACCCAGCGCCTGCAACTGCCCGACCACTTGCTCGCGACTGTCGATCACCAACTGACAGGTCTGCTCGAAGTACTCACGGTCTTCAAACGCCGCCGCCGCGCCTGCAATGGCGATACGATCCAGCGGGTAGGAGTTGAAGCTGTTCTTGATCCGCTCCAGCGCCTCGATCAGATCCGGATGGCCCACCGCCAAACCGACCCGCAACCCGGCCAGGGAACGCGACTTGGAGAGGGTCTGGGTCACCAGCAGGTTCGGGTAGCGATCCACCAGACTAATGGCCGTCTCGCCGCCAAAGTCGATGTACGCCTCATCGACCACCACCACTGAGTCGGGGCTGGCCTTGAGGATCTGCTCAATGGCGTCCAGCGCCAGCAGGCAGCCGGTCGGAGCGTTAGGGTTCGGGAAGATGATCCCGCCATTAGGCTTGGCGTAGTCCGCAGGCTGAATCTGGAACTGCTTATCCAGCGGCACAGCATCGAATTCGATACCGTACAAACCGCAGTAAACCGGATAGAAGCTGTAGCTGATATCCGGGAACAACAGCGGCTTGTCGTGCTGGAACAAACCGTTGAACGCATGGGCCAGCACTTCGTCCGAGCCGTTGCCCAAAAACACCTGATTGGCCTGCACCCCGTAGTACTCGGCAACAGCCTGCTTTAGCAGGTCGCTGTTCGGGTCAGGGTACAAACGCAGGTTATCGTTGATCTCGCCCTGCATCGCCGCCAGCGCTTTAGGCGAAGGCCCGTAAGGGTTTTCGTTGGTATTGAGCTTGACCAGTTTGGTCAGCTTAGGCTGTTCGCCCGGTACGTAAGGCACCAGTTCTTTAACGAATGGACTCCAGAATTTGCTCATGCTTATTGCCCCTGTTCGTCGGCGATGATGCGGTATTCGGCACTACGGGCGTGACCGGTCAACGATTCGCCGCGAGCGAGAATCGAAGCGGTCTTGCCCAGGTCGGAAGCACCCTGCTCGGAGCAAAAAATGATCGAGGAGCGCTTCTGGAAGTCGTACACCCCCAGCGGCGACGAAAAACGCGCCGTGCCGGAAGTCGGCAATACGTGGTTTGGACCCGCGCAGTAATCGCCCAAGGCCTCAGAGGTATGGCGGCCCATAAAGATCGCACCCGCGTGGCGGATCTGCGGCAGCCATGCTTGCGGGTCAGCCACCGACAACTCCAGGTGCTCCGGAGCAATACGGTTGGCAACATCAATCGCCTGCTGCATGTCCTTGACCAGAATCAGCGCGCCACGACCATTGATCGAGGTTTCGATGATTTCGGCCCGTTCCATGGTTGGCAGCAGCTTGGCGATGCTGGCCGCAACCTTGTCGAGGAATTCAGCGTCCGGGCTGACCAGAATCGCTTGCGCGTCTTCGTCGTGTTCGGCCTGGGAGAACAGGTCCATGGCAATCCAGTCCGGATCGGTCAGGCCATCGCAGACCACGAGAATTTCCGAAGGACCGGCGATCATGTCGATGCCGACCTGACCAAATACGTGGCGTTTAGCAGTCGCGACATAGATGTTGCCCGGCCCGACCACCTTGTCGACTTTCGGAACGCTCTCGGTGCCATAAGCCAGCGCAGCGACAGCTTGTGCGCCGCCAATGGTGAACACCCGATCAACACCCGCAATGCAGGCGGCAGCCAGTACCAGTTCATTGATTTCACCCCGCGGGGTCGGCACCACCATCACCACTTCGGTGACGCCTGCGACCTTGGCCGGAATGGCGTTCATCAATACCGACGACGGGTACGAGGCTTTGCCGCCCGGCACGTACAGACCGGCACGGTCCAGTGGCGTGACCTTTTGGCCCAGTACCGTGCCGTCGGCCTCGGTGTAGCTCCAGGAATCCTGTTTCTGTTTTTCGTGGTAGCTGCGTACACGCTGTGCGGCTTTTTCCAGCGCTTCACGCTGTGGCGTGGTAATGCGTGTCAGAGCCAGCTCCAGACGCTCGCGCGGCAGGATCAAATCCGCCATCGAGTTAACGCTCAGCCCGTCAAAGCGCTGGGTAAATTCAACCAGCGCAGCGTCGCCACGCTCGCGCACAGCTTTGATGATATCGAGCACGCGCTGGTTGACCGAGTCGTCAGACACACTTTCCCAGCTCAGCAAATGATCCAGATGCTGCGCGAAATCCGGGTCAGCAGCGTTGAGTCGACGAATTGCAGTGGGAGCGGTCATAGCGAGGGCCTCGGTATTGGGCGAATGCTTGGGATATTGGTTTTGCACAGCTCAGGCACCACAAGACTACCAAGCCATCCGCGTGGGTACCTGAGATTTCTGGCTATTACACGGATAGATGGGCGCGACTCAAGGTCGCGCAGATGAGTCAGCCGCGGTGTCGCGATTCCACTGCTTTGCGCAGGGTATCGATCAGGGCTTGAATACGGGCGTGCTGCATTTTCATCGAAGCCTTGTTAACCACCAGACGGGAGCTGATGGCGGCAATGAATTCCTGAGGTTCCAGGCCATTGGCACGCAAGGTGTTGCCGGTATCGACCACGTCGATGATCTTGTCCGCGAGACCAATCAGCGGCGCCAGCTCCATCGAGCCGTACAGCTTGATGATGTCGACCTGACGGCCCTGCTCGGCGTAGTAACGCTTGGCGACATTGACGAACTTGGTCGCAACGCGCAGGCGGCCTTTAGGCTCGGGGGCACCGATGGCACCGGCAGTCATCAGTTTGCACTGGGCAATCTGCAGGTCCAGCGGCTCATACAGGCCCTGGCCGCCGTATTCCATCAGCACGTCTTTACCGGCCACACCGAGGTCGGCGGCACCATGTTCAACGTAAGTTGGCACGTCGGTGGCACGGACGATCAGCAGCCGGACGTCTGGCTGGGAAGTCGGGATGATCAGCTTGCGGCTTTTGTCCGGATTCTCGGTCGGCACAATGCCCGCTTCAGCCAGAAGCGGCAGGGTGTCGTCAAGGATACGGCCCTTGGACAGTGCAATGGTCAACATGGGAAACGTAAGTCCTTATCAGGGTACTTTTGCCCGAACGCAATCGGCGCCGGACAAGCATCGAGCCTGATATCAGGCTCGACTTGAACGATTCGAGGCCAGGTAAAGTAACGCTTGCAAGCCATTACGTCACCTGGCGGCTGGACACTATCCCTGTGCCCATGAAGCCAAACAGCAAAAACTAGCCCGGAACGCGGCGGATTTTGGCGCCCAGCATCTGCAGTTTTTCTTCGATGCACTCATAGCCACGGTCTATGTGGTAAATGCGATCGATCAGGGTGTCGCCTTCAGCTACCAGAGCCGAAATCACCAGGCTGGCCGAAGCACGCAGGTCGGTGGCCATTACTGGCGCGCCCTTGAGGGTTTCAGTGCCGGTAACGATGGCAGTGTTGCCTTCAACCTGGATCTTGGCGCCCATGCGGTGCAGTTCATACACGTGCATAAAGCGGTTTTCGAAGATGGTCTCGATCACAGCACCCGTGCCTTCGGCAATGGCGTTGAGGGAGATGAACTGCGCCTGCATGTCGGTCGGGAACGCCGGGTACGGAGCGGTACGCACGTTCACCGCTTTAGGGCGCTTGCCGTGCATGTTCAGCTCGATCCAGTCTTCACCGGTGGTGATTTCTGCGCCCGCTTCCTTGAGCTTTTCAAGAACCGCTTCGAGGATGGTCGGATCAGTGTCCTTGACCTTCACACGGCCACCGGTCACGGCTGCGGCTACCAGGTAGGTACCGGTTTCGATACGGTCCGGCATCACGCGATAGGTCGCAGTGTGCAACTCTTTTACGCCATCAATGGTGATGGTGTCAGTGCCCGCACCGCTAACCTTGGCGCCCATGGCGTTCAGGAAGTTGGCCAGGTCGACGACTTCAGGCTCGCGTGCAGAGTTCTGCAATACGCTGCGGCCATTGGCCAGTGCTGCGGCCATCATGATGTTTTCGGTACCGGTCACACTGACGGTATCGAAGAAGAAGTTGGCACCGCGCAAGCCGCCTTCTGGCGCTTTGGCCTTGATGTAGCCGCCTTCAACGTCAATCACTGCGCCCATGGCTTCAAGGCCACGGATGTGCAGGTCAACCGGGCGCGAACCAATGGCGCAACCGCCTGGCAACGCCACTTCAGCGTAACCAAAGCGGGCAACCATCGGTCCCAGAACCAAAATCGACGCACGCATGGTTTTCACCAGTTCGTACGGTGCAACCAAGGTTTTGATGGTGTTCGGGTTGATTTCGACGCTGAGCTTTTCATCGATCACCGGCTCAATGCCCATGCGACCGAACAGTTCGATCATGGTGGTGATGTCATGCAGATGCGGCAGGTTGGCTACGGTTACCGGGCCATTGCACAGCAAGGTCGCCGCCAGAATCGGCAGGGCGGAGTTCTTCGCCCCGGAAATGCGGATTTCGCCATCAAGACGGGCACCGCCGGTAATAATCAATTTATCCATAACAATCTCGACGCCAATGGGCTCAGGGGGCTCAGGTGCGCTCGGCCCAGGCCGCGCTGCTGAAGAATTTCATAGTGACCGCATGGATGCTGCCATCAGCGATCCACGGGTTTAAATGGGCATAGATGCTTTGTTGACGTTTGACCGGGCTCAGGGCCACCAGTTCGTCACTGATCACGTTCAGCTGAAAGTTGCAGCCTTCGCCCTCAACTTCTACCTGGGTTCCAGGCAGCTTTCCCTCAAGAAAGCTCTTCACTTCTACGGCCTGCATGCTCAACCTCATTCGGCGCCTAACGCGCGCGGGTCGGCCATCATACAAAAAAGCCCCGCGCCTGCGAACCCCGTATAACAGGACTCTGACGGGGGGCTTTTCTATAGGTGGCAATTAATGATGTGCCAGCAGCTCGGTCAGGCCCGAGACCTGGGCGATTTCGCGCATGTCTTCGGGCATGGCACGAATGCTCAATGGCTTGTTCAGGGCTTGCGCATCACGGATGTAACACAGCAACAGTGACAATCCGACGCTGCTGGATTTGGTGACTGCCGAGCAATCCACCACCAGGGCTTTGGCCAGGGCTTTTTTGATCAGGGCCTGGCCTTCTTTGCGCAAACGAGGGCCGGTCTGATAATCGAGCACGCCACTAAGACGCAGCTCGCTCTCGCCGGCCAGGGTTACACCCGCCTCACTCATTTGCCAGCTGCCTTGGGAGCAGCTGCATCGGTAGTTTCCTTGGCCTTGGCAACTTCACCAGCCCAGTTATCGATGGTCTGATCCAGGTTATTGCCGTTGCGCTGCATGGCATCAGCGAACTGATCACGGAACAGCTTGCCGATGTTGATGCCATTGATAATCACGTTGCGCACTTTCCACTCGCCGTTCACCTTGTTAAGGGTATAGGAGAGCGGGTAAATGGCGCCGCTATCACCTTTCACGGTCATATCGACACTGGTGCGATCCCCGCTTTCATCCTTGGCAGGCGAAACGGTGATGCCCTTGTTGTTGAATTCAAGCAAGGCGTTGCCATAGAACTGCATCAGGCTGCGCTTGAAGTTCTCTTGAAAACGTTGCATCTGCGCAGGTGTAGCGTTGCGCGAGTACTTCACGGTCATGATGCTTTTGGAAATACCGTCAACATCCACTGCTGGGCCAACGATTTCGTTCAAGGCATCGTAAAACTTGGACGGGCTTTGCTTGTACTGCTCTTTGTTGGCAGACAGGTCGGCCAGCAACCGGGTTGTTGTGTCTGAAACGATATCGTGGGCAGATTGCCCCGGCGCAGCATTTGCCATCAGAGGAAGGGCTGCAGCCAGAACTACCAGCAGGCCACGGCGCAAGAGAGAGATCATCTAAAAGCTCCTTATTTGGCGTCTTTGCTAACGGTATTAAGCAGGAATTTACCGATCAGGTCTTCCAGAACCAACGACGACTGAGTGTCGTGAATAGTGCCACCGTCTTTGAGCAGGGTGTCTTCACCACCCACGCTGAGACCGATATATTTCTCACCCAGCAGACCCGCTGTGAGAATAGACGCAGTCGAATCGGTCGGCAGATTATCCACAGCTTTTTCGAGTTGCAAGGTGACACGAGCCATGTAGTTGTCACGGTCCAGATCGATCGCCGTAACCTTGCCGATGGTCACGCCCGCCATGGTGACTTTGGCGCGCACGGTAAGACCGGCAATGTTGTCAAAATTGGCATACAGCTTGTACGTGTCGGTGCTGGCGGTCGGGGACAGTCCACTGACCCGCAGGGCGAGCAACAGCAAAGCCAGGATGCCAGCCAGCAGGAACAGGCCGACACCGATTTCCATGGTGCGGTTTTGCATCAGAAATCTCCAAACATCAAGGCAGTCAAAATAAAGTCCAGGCCGAGGACTGCCAATGAGGCATACACCACGGTCTTGGTAGTGGCACGGCTGATCCCCTCTGAAGTGGGCTCGCAGTCATAACCTTGAAACACGGCAATCCAGGTCACTACAAAGGCAAAAACGATGCTTTTGATGATCCCGTTAAGTACGTCACCACTGAAGGTTACGCTGTTTTGCATATTGGCCCAGTAGGAGCCGTCATAGACGCCCAGCCAATCTACTGCAACCCACGAGCCGCCCCAGATCCCGACCACACTGAAAATCATCGCCAGCACAGGCAGGGAAATAAACCCGGCCCACAACCGTGGCGCAATGATGTACTTGAGTGGGTCAACCCCAATCATTTCCAGGCTGGACAGTTGCTCGGTCGATTTCATGTTGCCGATTTCAGCGGTCAATGCAGACCCCGCTCGCCCGGCAAACAGCAAGGCAGTTACAACCGGCCCCAGCTCACGCAACAGGGTCAAGGCAACCATTTGCCCGACAGCCTGCTCGGAACCATAGCTGGACAGAATGCTGAAGCCTTGCAGCGCCAACACCATGCCGATGAATATGCCGGACACCACAATAATGACCAAGGACATGACGCCTACAGAGTGCAGTTGCTTGAGCAAAAGCCCAAACCCGCCACCGATACCGCCACGCCCCAGCAGTGCATGAAACAGGAAAATCGTCGAACGCCCCAGCACCGAGACAATGTCTATCCCGGCACGACCGAACAATCCGACACGGTCCATTAATGAATGTTTGCGCATCAGCGCTTCCCCAGAAGATCGGTTCGGTAGTCCGAGGCCGGAAAGTGAAACGGAACCGGGCCATCCGGATCGCCGGTCATGAACTGGCGAATACGCGGATTATCGGCATTCATCAGCTCTTCCGGCGTGCCCTGCCCCAGCACCTGACCATCGCCGACTACATACAGATAGTCAGAAATACTCGCGGTTTCAGCTAGGTCATGAGAAACCACAATACTGGTGATACCCAACGCATCGTTGAGCAGGCGAATCAGCCGTACCAGCACCCCCATTGCAATGGGATCCTGGCCCACGAAGGGCTCGTCATACATCAGGATTTGCGGATCCAGGGCAATCGCCCGCGCCAAAGCCACCCGGCGCTTCATGCCGCCAGACAATTCGTCGGGCATCAGATCGATAGCCCCGCGCAAGCCCACTGCCTGCAATTTCAGCAACACAATGTCGCGAATCATTTCTTCCGGCAGCTCGGTATGCACCCGCAGCGGGAAGGCAACGTTCTCGAACACGTCCAGATCGGTAAACAGCGCACCGCTCTGAAACAGCACGCCCATATGCTTGCGGGCATCAAACAAATCACTGCGCGACAGGGTCGGCAGGTTTTGATCATTGACCCACACTTCGCCGCTACTGGGACGCAGTTGCATGCCCATCAGGCGCAATAGTGTGGTTTTGCCGCAGCCCGACGGGCCCATGATTCCCGTGACCTTGCCACGCGGAATACGAATATCGACATTATTGAAGATGCTGCGCGTGCCGCGCTTGAAGGACACTCCCTTCAGCTCGACCGCGTAGGCGTTATCGGCGCTCATCTAAACTCCTTGCGATACAGCGTCTGCCTCTCACCCGGACACCAAACTTCTTATCAAGAAGCACGCGTTCCCTGGCGGGCCGAACTGGCGGCGAACTATACCACCGCTCATAGTGACCGCCCAAGGCCGAAGGAGTGCCGGTTAAGCCTCAATACAGTGAAATAAAGAGGGTTTTTCTTAAATCACGCGAAGTCTTTGCCTAAAGAGACAACAAAGCACTGCGATCAAGCGTGAGGGATGCGCACATAACCGCTATAATCGTTGCCTTTTCTCAGGCTACCCGACTTCAACCATGAGCCAATCCAGCGACCTGATTCAATCTGCCCAACGCACTATCCGCCTCGAACTGGAAGCCGTAGAAGGTTTACTGGCACATATCGACGCAGATTTCGTACGCGCTTGCGAGATGATTTTGGCTAGTAAAGGCCGGGTAGTCGTGGTCGGCATGGGCAAGTCAGGGCACATAGGCAACAAGATTGCCGCCACCCTGGCCAGCACCGGCACCACGGCTTTTTTCGTTCACCCGGCAGAAGCCAGCCACGGCGACATGGGCATGATCACCCGCGATGACATCATCCTCGCACTGTCCAACTCCGGCTCAACCGCCGAAATTGTCACCTTGCTGCCCCTGATCAAACGCCTTGGCATCAAACTGATCAGCATGACCGGCAATCTAGAGTCGCCACTGGCCAAGGCCGCCGACGTCAGCCTTGACGCACGCGTAGCCCAAGAGGCTTGCCCGCTGAATCTGGCACCGACCTCCTCCACCACGGCAACCCTGGTTCTGGGCGATGCACTGGCCATTGCACTGCTTGAAGCCCGCGGCTTCACAGCAGAAGACTTTGCCTTTTCCCACCCTGGTGGCGCCCTGGGCCGTCGCTTGTTGCTGAAAGTCGAAAACGTCATGCACTCTGGCGACGAGCTGCCGCAGGTACAGCGCAGCACGCTGCTCAAGGAAGCGCTGATGGAAATGACCCGCAAGGGCCTGGGCATGACCGTGGTCGTTGAAGAAGACGGCCGCTTGGCCGGAATCTTTACTGACGGCGACTTGCGTCGCACCCTGGACCGTGAGATCGATATCCGCAATGCAACCATCGATGCGGTCATGACCCCACACGGTAAAACCGCCCGCGCTGACATCCTGGCGGCCGAAGCCCTGAAAATTATGGAAGACCACAAAATCAGCGCGCTGGTTGTTGTCGACAAGGAAGACCGCCCGGTTGGTGCCTTGAACATGCACGATCTGCTACGCGCAGGAGTAATGTAATGACCCAGGAACTTCTCAAGCGCGGTAAAAACATCAAGCTGGCCATTTTCGACGTTGACGGCGTTTTGACCGACGGCCGCCTGTACTTCCTCGAAGACGGCAGCGAGTTCAAGACCTTCAACACCCTCGACGGCCAGGGCATCAAGATGCTGATGGCTGCAGGAGTCCAGACCGCGATCATCAGCGGCCGCAAAACCCCGGTGGTCGAGCGCCGCGCGCAAAACCTGGGTATTCCACACCTGTATCAGGGTCGAGAAGACAAATTGGTCGTGTTGGACGAGCTTCTTGGCCAACTCAACCTAAGCTATGAACAGGTCGCCTATCTGGGCGATGATCTGCCTGACTTGCCGGTCATCCGTCGTGTCGGCCTGGGCATGGCGGTGGCCAATGCCGCTGGCTTTGTTCGCGAACACGCCCATGGTGTTACTCAGGCACGTGGTGGCGAAGGTGCCGCCCGCGAATTCTGCGAGCTGATTCTGCGTGCCCAGGGCAGCCTGGACGCAGCCCACGCCGCCTACCTATAGAGCTTTATATGCTGAGCAAAAAGATTCGCCACATTCTGCTATTCGCGGTCATTGCTTCGCTGTTTGCGGCAGTTGGCTACTGGAATATCAGACCGGAACGCTTTCTCGACACCCCTACCGTGGCTGTTGATGAACAGGCTATCGACTATTACGCCGTCAATGCACGCAGCCTTCAGTACTTGCCAGACGGCAAGCTGCAATACGAGATGACCTCCGACAAGCTTGAACATCTTAAAGCGTCGGAAGTCACTCAACTGACCCGCCCCGACATGCAAATGTATCGCGGCACGGCATACCCATGGCACGTGCAGAGCGAGCGTGGCGAAGTCAACCCGGACGGTACGCAGGTCGAGCTGATCGACTCGGTGCGTGTTGCCCGCACCGACGAAAAGAACCGCAGCACCGTTATTACCAGTACCCGCATGACTGTATTCCCGCAGAAGCAATATGCGCAGACCGAGCGAGACGTTAGAATCGACGGTGCTGGCGGCGTAACGACCGGCAAGGGCATGAAAGCATATTTGAAAGACGGCAGGATGGACCTGCTGTCCAACGTAAGAGGACAGTATGAGTCTCGTTAAAACCCTCCCTTTATTGCTCAGCTTGAGCGCAGCACTGGGAAGCGTGAGCGCCTGGGCTCTGCCGAACGACAACGAGCAACCTATCCGCATCCAGGCCAACGAAGCCCAACTGGATGACAAGCAAGGCGTTGCCACCTACAAGGGCGATGTAATCATCACCCAGGGTTCGATGAAAATCACTGGTAACACCGTCACCATTACTCGCAATAGCGCGGGCGAGATCGACGTGGTTACTTCCGTCGGCAACCTGGCTTACTTCGAGCAACTGCAGAAAGCCACGGACCCCAAGCCGGTTCAGGCTTATGCCGTTACCATTCAATACCATGCGCCGCAAAACCGCATCGTGCTGATCGACAAGGCTAAAGTCATCAACGACGGCAACACCACCGAAGGTGAAAAAATCATCTACGACACGGTGAAACAAGTCGCCAGCGCCGGTCGCGCCAATGGCAGCCAGGTCACAGCACCTCGCCCACGCATTGACATGGTGATCCAGCCCAAGAAGAAGGCCCAGTAATGGCAACTCTGAAAGCCCAGCATCTGGCCAAAAGCTACAAGAGCCGTCAGGTAGTACGTGATGTCAGCCTGTCGATCGACAGCGGGCAAATCGTGGGTTTGCTCGGCCCTAACGGCGCGGGCAAAACCACGTGCTTCTATATGATTGTCGGCCTGGTACATGCCGATCAGGGCCGCGTCCTGATCGATGACCTGGACGTCAGCCATGAGCCGATGCACGGTCGCGCACGCGCCGGTATTGGTTACTTGCCGCAGGAAGCCTCGATTTTTCGCAAGCTGTCGGTAGCCGACAACATCATGGCGATCCTCGAGACCCGCAAGGAACTCGACAAGGCAGGTCGACGCAAAGAGCTGGAAAGCTTGCTGCAAGAGTTCCATATCAACCACATCCGCGACAACCTGGGCATGAGCCTGTCGGGCGGCGAGCGTCGCCGAGTAGAAATTGCCCGGGCACTGGCCACCGCCCCCAAGTTCATCCTGCTCGACGAACCCTTTGCCGGGGTTGACCCGATCTCGGTCGGCGACATCAAGCAAATCATCTACCACCTCAAAGCCAAGGGCATTGGCGTACTGATCACCGATCACAACGTGCGCGAAACCCTCGACATCTGCGAAACCGCTTATATCGTTAACGACGGTCAACTTATTGCCGAAGGTGATGCTGAAACGATTCTTGCCAACAAGTTGGTGAGAGAAGTGTATCTGGGCAATGAATTCCGCTTGTAAGGCCAGGATATAGCGTGTTGCCGGAGCGCCAAGGACAGAAAAAAGTCCGCATGATTTTTATTATCCAGGCGCTCGATGGGGAGCGCTCTCGATTAGTTGCGCAAGCAAAAAACTAATCTGAGCACCCCCTAGGCAAACGCATCGGTTTCAGGCATATAATTTGCTTATGTTTGGCGCTCACGCGCCCTGTAGTGGATGGCGCCATGTGCGCCGGCGAATAAGGTGTTAAGCCCCTGCCATGAAACCATCGCTAGTCTTGAGAATGGGCCAGCAGCTGACGATGACACCTCAGCTGCAACAGGCCATCCGCCTGCTCCAATTGTCGACCCTCGACCTGCAACAGGAAATCCAGGAAGCCCTGGAGTCCAATCCGATGCTCGAACGCCAGGAAGAAGGCGACGACTTCGACAATGCAGACCCCCTGGCCGACAACATCGAGCAAAAACCCAATACCGACGTTCAGGAACCGACTTACCAGGAATCTGCGCAAACTGTAGATAACCTGGACGAAGGCGACTGGAACGACCGCATTCCCAATGAACTGCCAGTCGATACCGCCTGGGAAGACATCTACCAGACCAGCGCCAGCAGCCTGCCAAGCAACGACGATGACGAGTGGGACTTCACCACCCGCACCTCTGCTGGCGAAAGCCTGCAAAGCCACCTGCTGTGGCAATTGAACCTGGCACCGATGTCTGACACCGACCGACTGATCGGCGTGACCCTTATCGACTGCATCAACAACCAGGGCTACCTGGACGAAACCCTCGAGGAAATTCTCGAAGCGTTCGATCCGGAACTGGACATTGAGCTCGATGAAATCGAAGCCGTTCTGCACCGCATTCAGCAATTCGAGCCATCTGGCATCGGTGCGCGCAACCTGGGCGAGTGCCTGCTGCTGCAATTGCGTCAGCTCCCGGCCAAGACACCCTGGCTGAACGAAGCCAAACGCCTGGTCACTGACTACATCGATCTGCTGGGCGCGCGCGACTACAGCCAACTCATGCGCCGCATGAAGCTCAAGGAAGACGAGCTGCGCCAGGTCATTGAGCTGGTGCAAAGCCTCAACCCGCGCCCTGGCTCGCAAATCGAGTCCAGCGAAGCCGAGTACGTCGTACCTGACGTGATCGTACGCAAGGACAACGAACGCTGGCTGGTAGAACTCAATCAAGAGTCAGTGCCACGCTTGCGGGTCAACCCGCAATACGCGGGTTTCGTGCGCCGCGCCGATACCAGTGCCGACAACACCTTTATGCGCAACCAGTTGCAGGAAGCACGCTGGTTCATCAAAAGCCTGCAAAGCCGCAACGAAACCCTGATGAAAGTGGCTACCCAAATCGTCGAGCATCAGCGCGGCTTTCTGGAATATGGCGACGAGGCCATGAAGCCGTTGGTACTGCATGACATCGCAGAAGCTGTCGGCATGCACGAATCAACGATTTCGCGAGTAACTACGCAGAAATTCATGCATACCCCCCGCGGTATTTATGAGCTTAAGTACTTTTTCTCCAGCCACGTCAGCACCTCCGAAGGCGGCGAATGCTCCTCCACCGCGATCCGTGCCATCATCAAAAAACTGGTTGCGGCTGAAAATCAGAAAAAGCCGTTGAGTGACAGCAAGATCGCTGGTTTACTGGAGGCACAAGGTATTCAGGTAGCCCGTCGCACCGTCGCCAAGTACCGCGAATCCCTAGGGATAGCGCCTTCAAGCGAACGTAAGCGGTTGATGTAAGCCACGGACCCCAGCGTTTCAGTGGCAGGCTGCTCGGCCTGCCGCTTTATGCAATGGCATCAAAGGAGAAACTGTATGCAAGTCAACATCAGTGGACACCAACTGGAAGTCACCGAACCGCTACGCGCTTACATCGGCGAAAAACTCGACCGACTGGAGCGTCACTTCGACAAGATTACCAACGTACAGGTAACGATGGCGGTCGAAAAACTTAAACAGAAGATCGAAGCCACCTTGCACATCCATGGAGGAGAAGTCGTTGCCAACGCCGAGCATGACGACATGTATGCCGCCATTGATCTGCTCACTGACAAGCTTGATCGCCAACTGAAAAAGCATAAGGAAAAGACCCAAAGCCTGCTCCAGGGCGCGACCGGTCGTTAATACTCCCTACCCATGATCCGACTTGAAAGTATCCTGACCCCCGGCCGTTCCTTGGTGAACGCGCCGGGCGGCAGTAAAAAGCGCGCACTCGAACACATTGCCAACCTGATCAGCCGCGAAGTGCCTGGTCTCGAAATGCAGGATGTTTTTGAGAGCCTTATCGCCCGTGAAAAACTGGGTTCTACCGGTTTTGGTAACGGCATCGCCATACCCCACTGCCGCCTCAAGGGCTGTGAGTCGCCAGTCAGCGCCTTGCTTCACCTCGACGCCCCTATAGATTTCGACGCCATCGATGGCGCGCCGGTCGACCTGCTGTTCGTTTTGCTGGTGCCAGAAGCGGCAACCGATGCACACCTGGAACTGCTCCGGCAGATTGCCAGCATGCTCGATCGTAAAGACGTTCGCGAAAGACTGCGTAACGCATCCAGCAACGAAGCGTTGTATCAGGTTGTTCTGGACGTACAGAACGGTCATTAATCATGCGCTTAGTAATTGTCAGCGGACGCTCCGGCTCCGGTAAAAGTACAGCCCTCGCCGTCCTTGAAGATAACGGCTTCTACTGCATCGACAACCTGCCAGCCGGCTTGCTGCCGGAACTGGCCGAGCGTGCGCTGATTCACACCGAATTGGCGCAGCCGCTGGTGGCCGTATCGATCGATGCGCGAAACCTGCCGAGCCACTTGTCACGTTTCCCCCAACTGCTTGAAGAGGTTCGTAATCGGCATATCCAGTGCGATGTTCTGTACCTGGACGCCGACGAAGAAACCTTGCTCAAGCGCTTCTCGGAAACACGTCGACGTCACCCGCTCAGCAGCGCAAGCCGCTCACTTGCCGAAGCTATTCGAGACGAAACCCAACTGCTCGGGCCAATTGTTGACCTCGCAGACCTGACCATCAACACCACCAATCTGAACTTGTATCAGTTGCGTGACACCATCAAGTTGCGCCTGCTGAACAAGCCTGAAGCCGGCACCGCCTTTTTGGTTGAGTCGTTTGGCTTCAAGCGCGGGATGCCAGTGGATGCTGATCTGGTCTTTGACGTACGTTGCCTGCCTAACCCGTACTGGAAACCCGAGCTGCGCGAGCAATCGGGACTCGACCAACCGGTTGCCGACTATCTGGCAGCACAACCCGATGTCGAAGAGATGTTCCAGGATATCTCCAGTTACCTGTTGAAGTGGCTACCGCGCTTTGCTGCCAGTAATCGTGCCTATGTAACGATTGGTATTGGCTGCACAGGCGGGCATCACCGCTCGGTGTACCTGACCGAACGCTTGGGCAAATGCCTGCAAGAAACTCTGAAGAACGTCCAGGTTCGCCACCGCGACCTTACTTGAAGGATCTACCCCGCGATGCCTGTACTGGAAATTGAAATCATCAACAAACTGGGCTTGCACGCCCGGGCATCAGCAAAGTTCGTCGGTATCGCAGGGCAGTTCCCATGTCAGATCCGGGCGGGTCGTACTCCTGAATCAATGGTAGATGGCAAAAGCATCATGGCCATGATGATGCTCGCTGCGGGCAAGGGAACCACCATCCACCTGATGACCGAAGGTGAGCAGGAGCAGGAAGCTCTGGATGCACTGGCCAAACTGATCAACAACTTCTTTGATGAGGGTGAGTGAGCAAAGCGACGCAATTGCTCGTAGCAGCTGACGAGCTCCACGAGGCTGCGTTCGGCGATGCAATCGTCGTAAACCCGGTATACGCGATTTATCTGAAACACCAAGGCTGAATGGTTTTACGGCTGCTTCGCAGCCGAACGTAGCCTCGTTCTACTCGTCAACTGCTACAGGAGTTTTGCTCGCCTTGTCGCCGGCGAGGAACGAAGGCTGCGACTACGCCCCAAGCGCCGTATCCATCACCATCATCAGGCAAAAGCCAACACACAACCCCAGGCTCGCCAGTTTTTCGTGACCATTGCGCCGCGACTCCGGGATCACCTCTTGCGTGACCACCAACAGCATCGCCCCTGCCGCCAATGCCAGCCCCAACGGTAACAACACCTCAGCCAGATTGACCAGCCAAGCGCAGAGCACCGCGAACACCGGCTCAACCAGACCGGAGGCTGCGCCAATCAGGAACGCCTTGACCCGCGACATGCCCGCCCCTGCCAGCACCAAGGCAATCACCAGCCCTTCAGGCACATCCTGCAAGGCTATGCCCATCGCCAGGCTATCGGCATCAGGCATACCGCCCCCCGCCGACACCCCGACCGCCATGCCTTCGGGAATGTTGTGCGCCACAATCGCAATCACAAACAACCAGATCCGCGGTGCAATAACCGGCTCGCCTGGGCGGCTGGCGAACACCTCCGGCCCGACACCCGAGACCTTGCGATCCACCAGAAACAGGCAGAAAGCGCCCAGCATGATGCCCAGACTGATCAGCCCGCTGGAAGACCAGGGCGACAACCCCAGGCCTTGAGCGGCAGCAATCCCCGGCACAATCAGCGAAAAGGCCGTGGCCGCCAACATCACCCCGGCACCAAAGCCAAGTAAGGTATCGCTGACCGCCACCGGCATTTTACGAATGACCAATACCGGCACCGCACCCAATGCAGTGCCCAGCGCACAGAGCGAACCGCCCTGCAGCGCCCGCAACAGTTTCGGCTCCAGATCCAGCCAGACCAAACCCTTGGCTACCAGCAAGGCTGTGCCCGCCAGTAGCAAGAGCGTGCCGAGGGCATAGCGAAACATCCGCACGCCACCTACCGCCAATATTTGCGTGCCCATAATCCGCCTGAATCCTTTTGAGTGGGCTCAGCCAATCGCTGCTTGATAGCGACGCGCCACTTCAGGCCAATTAATTACGTTGTAAAACGCATTGATGTATTCCGGGCGACGGTTTTGATAGCGCAGGTAATAGGCGTGCTCCCATACGTCCAGCCCGAGAATCGGCGTATTGCCATTCATCAACGGACTGTCCTGGTTACCACTGCTCTCGATCACCAGTGTTTTTTGCGGGGTCACACTCAGCCAGGCCCAGCCACTACCAAAACGTGTCAGCGCTGCCTTGGTGAAGTTCTCCTTGAAGGTCTCCAGCCCGCCCAGTTGCTGATCAATCGCCTTGGCCAACTCACCTTCGGGCTTGCCACCGCCTTGAGGACTCATAACTTCCCAGAACAGCGAATGGTTGGCATGCCCGCCACCTTGGTTAATCACCGCTGCCCGCAGCTTTTCGGGCAACTGATTAACACTGGCCACCAGTTTTTCCACAGGCCACTGGGCCCACTCCGTGCCCTCCACCGCCGCATTCAGGTTGTTGATATAGGTCTGG
Source organism: Pseudomonas fragi (assembly GCF_025426255.1). GTDB lineage: Bacteria > Pseudomonadota > Gammaproteobacteria > Pseudomonadales > Pseudomonadaceae > Aquipseudomonas > Aquipseudomonas kulmbachensis. The sequence goes on from NZ_CP104861.1 coordinate 4,320,931, forward strand.
TGATGCTTGGTGTAGTGGATTTCCATGGTTTGCGCATCAATGTGCGGCTCGAGCGCGTCGTAGGCATAAGGCAAGGCAGGCAAGGTGTAAGTCATATCAATGTGCTCCCAAGTGATGGCCGCTAACTGTCGAATATTCATGGCTGCTCTGAGCCAGGTTGCTTTTGAGTAAAAGATTGGAGCGCGGGTACTCACCGTGCTCACTGATAAAGTTCAAAAGCTCAACATAGGTTTTACTGCTCTGACGCAACGCTGCTTCACGCAAGGCCGACGACAGGCGAGCGTTCTGCATGGTTTGCAATAAACGCTGGTGGATCGCGCAGAGGTACTCGACGCTCTCCTCCGGCTGGTTGAGCCGCAGGTGCAGATCCGCCAGGTTGTGGTGCGAAATGACACAAGCCGCTACTGCTTCGTCGGCATCACTCCAGCGCTCGAACAGAACTTGTGCCAGCGCCAGCGCCTGCAAGTAATGCTCCCGCGCATCGACCAGCTCGCCCTCGGCGAAACAGCGATTGGCTCTTTCGATCGTGCGTTTCCAGTGTTCCATGTGAGCCTCCAAAGCAGTGTCGATGCGTTAAACGCCGCCTGCAGTCAACTTCTCGGGGTCGAGCAAGACCTCAAGCTGGCTGCGTGGCAGGTCGGTGTATTCGAGGGCCACATCAATCACCGGGCGGCCTTGTTGATAGGCGGTCTTGGCGATTTCGGCAGCCTTCTGATAACCAATGATCGGGTTCAGGGCCGTCACCAGAATCGGATTACGCGCCAGCGCTTCTTTAAGCTTGCCCTCGTTGACCTTGAAACTGGCGATGGCCTTGTCGGCCAACAGGCGGCTGGAATTGGCCAGCAGCTCGATGCTGCTCAGCAGGTTCTGGGCAATTACCGGCAACATCACGTTCAGTTCAAAGTTGCCGGACTGCCCCGCGATGGTGATCACCGTGTCGTTGCCGATCACTTGAGCTGCGACCATTGCCGTGGCTTCCGGAATCACCGGGTTGACCTTGCCCGGCATGATCGAAGAGCCCGGCTGCAAGGCCTCAAGCTCGATCTCACCCAGGCCTGCCAAGGGACCTGAGTTCATCCAGCGCAGGTCGTTAGCAATTTTCATCAGCGAAACCGCAGTGGCCTTGAGTTGCCCCGACACCGACACGGCCGTGTCCTGCGAGCCAATCAAGGCAAACAGATCTTTGCCCGGAGTGAATTTCACCTGGGTCAGGGCCGTGAGCTGCTGACTGAACAAAGCGGCAAACTGCGGGTGCGCGTTAATCCCGGTGCCCACCGCCGTACCGCCCTGCGCCAGCGATTGCAGCGCAGGCTGCAGATTGTGCAAATGTTCGATATTAGCCCTGAGCTGTTGCGCCCAGCCGTTGAGCACCTGGCTCATGCGCACGGGCATGGCATCCATCAAGTGCGTACGGCCGGTTTTGACGTACTGATGAACCTGCTCGGCTTTGTGCTCGATAACCTGCACCAGATGCGTCAACGCGGGCAGCAGTTGCTCGTGCAAGCCTAGAGCCGCGCTGACATGGATGGTGGTCGGGATAATGTCGTTGCTGCTTTGCCCGCAGTTGACGTGATCGTTGGGGTTAACCGGCTCACCCAGCAGCCGCGTGGCAAGGGTTGCGATCACTTCATTGGCATTCATGTTGGAACTGGTGCCCGATCCGGTCTGGAAAATATCCACCGGGAAGTGCTCCATAAAGTCACCGGTCAGCAGAATCTGGGCGGCCTCGACTATGGCCTCGCCCTGGGCAGCGCTGATTTGCTTGAGTTCAATGTTGGCTTGGGCGGCTGCGGCCTTGGCCAGAATCAGTGCGCGAATGAATTGCGCTGGCATGCGTTGATGGCTGATGGGGAAGTTGTCGACTGCACGCTGGGTTTGTGCGCCATAGAGCGCCGCCTCAGGTACGTGCAATTCGCCCATGCTGTCACGTTCGATACGAGTGTTACTCATCAGGAAATCCTTGCACCAGTTCTGTTAAAGAAATTGAAGGCTCGAGCTCGCAGGTCGCCAACTGCCAGGCACAGCTTTGCCAGCGCTTGAGTCGGCAGTTACATAGGGCTTGGGTTTCGAGGTCGCGCAGCGGGCGCCACGCGTGGTCCAGACACTGAGTGCGCCAGTGCCACGGCAGCGCGGTATCGGTTGCGGTGTCCAGCAGCAGCCGGAAGGTAGTTACGGCAATCATCCACGGCGAGGTCGCCGTGCAGCCCGCAAGATAGCGGCCTTCAGCCAGATAATGCTCGATCAGGCGTGGCTCGTTCGGCGCCAGCCCGCAACGGATCTGGCGGCTCATCCAACGCCAGCTTTCTAGATACGGCCCTTCACGCAAGGCTGAACTCATGACCCAAGCTCACTCGATAATGAGATTCATTATTAAGCGATATTGATTATCAAAACAAGCCTGATGATGGCTTAGAGCCCTGCTCCCGGATCCGCAAGGCCGCGATCATTGATCGCGGTCTTTTTATTGCCTGAGAAAAATCTCACTCCGCCGGTGGTGCTACTGCTGGCCATAGAAGTATTAGGAAAATCCTTACAAGTAATAGGGTCTCATCCCACATCCGTACTGCAGCCAGAAACCTATCATCTCCCTCGTATTCACTCAGTACCCACTGCAGCTTCCTACACCCTTAGAGGTTGCTGATGGACAACAACACGATTTTTAATATTGATGTTGGTAATCGTCTAACTACACCACCCACGGTTAATGGCACGGGTGCGGCCACTGCAAAAATAGATCTGTGCGCCGCATATATCAAAAGCGGCATATCACTGGCGGCTGGCGCTGCCAATGCAAGCATGGTTTTACGTTTATTTACGACTAAGTAACAACAAAGAAAGACCTCTGCCTTTCCTTAACTTTCACACGCGCACCGAGACTATTAATATGTTATTTCAAAGTTTGAACATAGTCGCCGTTCTGTTTACCGTGTTTCTGTACAGTCAAGCAGAGGCCTCAATTACGCTCAATTCAACCAGAGCAGTATTTGAAGGAAATAAAAAAGAAGCCAGTGTCATGGTGCGTAATCTGAGCAGTGACGCGATGGTACGACGGGGATAGGCAGCTACTCCATCCCGCTATCGCTCAACTATGACTAGCGGCGCAGTAAAACCTGTAGCCGCTGTCGAGGTACGAAGCTGCGAAAAGGGCCGAAGGCCCTTCAAATGCTGCGCAACCCATCGCAGCCTCGCTGCGGCTACGGTGTTTTTGCAACGATTGCGATCTGTAGCAGCTGACGAGTAGAACGAGGCTGCGTCCGAGGACAGAGTCCTCGTAAACCCGGCAATGGTTAAAACTCTGATATACCCAGGTTGTATGGTTTACGGCTGCTGCGCAGCCGGACGCAGCCTCGCGGAGCTCCTCAGCGGCTACAGAGTACGGCGCAAGCCCCATATGACTCGCGCTTAGCTACCCGCCACCATCATGCGTTCGATCAGCACCGAGCCGGTGCGGATGTTGCTGCGCAGTTCCAGATCGTTGCCCACGGCCACGATCTGTTTGAACATGTCGCGCATGTTGCCGGCAATCGTCACTTCTTGCACCGGGAACTGGATTTCGCCGTTTTCGACCCAGAAGCCCGCCGCGCCACGGGAGTAGTCGCCGGTGACCATGTTCAAGCCGCTGCCCATCAGTTCAGTGACAAACAGGCCGCGGCCCATGCGCCGGATCAATGCGGCCTGATCCTCATCGCCATGGGTCACGAACAGGTTGTGCACGCCGCCCGCGTTGGCGGTGCTTGGCATGCCCAGCTTGCGCCCGGAGTAGGTGCTGAGGATGTAGGACACCAATTCGCCATCTTTGATAAACGGTTTGGCGTAAGTGGCCAAACCATCGTTATCGAACGACGAACTGCCCATGGCGCGCATCAAATGCGGACGCTCATCCAGGGTCAGCCATTCAGGGAAAATCTGCTGGCCCATGGTATCCAGCAGGAACGATGACTTGCGGTACAGGTTGCCGCCCGAGATTGCGCCCAGGAAGCTGCCGAACAAGCCACCGGCCAACTCGGCCGAGAACAGGACCGGCACTTCGCAGGTCGGCACCGGGCGTGAACCCAGGCGGCGAGCGGCGCGCTCTGCAGCGCGCTGGCCAATGGTTGCGGCGTCCATCAGCAGCTCACCCTGGCAATTGACGTCATACCAGTAGTCGCGCTGCATCTGGCCATCGCCTTCGGCGATCATCACGCAGCTCAGGCTATGACGGGTCGAAGCCGAACCACCGATAAAGCCGTTGCTGTTGCCGTATACGCGGCAACCCTGATGCGTGCTTAGCGTGGTGCCATCGGCGTTCTTGATCCGGCTGTCGGCCTCGAACGCTGCGGCTTCACAGGCCAGGGCCTTTTCGATGGCTTGCTCAGGGGTAATGTCCCAGGTGTGGAACACATCGAAATCTTTCAGGTCTCGAGCCATCAGGCTGGCATCAGCCAAACCCGAGCTTTCATCTTCGGAGGTGTGCTGGGCAATCGCCAACGCCGCGGCGACGGTTTCGCGGATCGCATCCGGGCCGGTGGCCGAAGTGCTGGCCGAACCTTTGCGCTGCCCCACGTAAAGAGTGATGCCAAAACCCTGATCGCGGTTGAACTCAACGGTTTCGACTTCGCGCTGACGTACCGAGGTCGACAGGCCCTGCTCCAGCGACACAGCTACTTCACAGGCACTGGCGCCCTGACGCTTGGCTTCGGCGATGATTTGCTCTACCTGCTCTTGCAGTGCCGACAAGGCCTGCGGGCCGACGCTTTGTACTGCACTCATGGTTTTCTCCACTCAAATTCTGTTTTCGGCAGGGCCGCCGAGCGACCGGGCCGGACAAGCGGCCCCCGACTGGTTATCATGGCGGCGTTTCTTTGCGGACTGCCACCATGGTTGATTCTTACGACGACGCCTTCGACGGCGAAAAAAGCAAATCGCAGGTCAAACGCGAGCTTCATGCTCTGGTTGATCTGGGCGAGCGTCTCACGACACTCAAGCCTGACTTGCTGAACAAAATGCCCCTGACTGACGCAATGCGAAAGGCTCTGGCAGATGCTCCAAAACACACGGCCAATATTGCGCGCAAGCGCCATATGATGTTCATCGGCAAACTGATGCGCGATCAACCGCTTGATGAAATTCTTGCTTTGATCGATCAAGTCGATGCCTCTTCTCGCCAGTACAACGAACGTTTTCACAACCTCGAGCGCTGGCGTGATCGCCTGATCGAAGGTGATGACGCAGTACTGGAAAAGTTTGTTGCCGAGTTCCCTGAAGCTGATCGCCAGCAAATGCGCTCGGTCATACGTCAGGCCAAACACGAACTGGCTCAGAACAAGGCACCGGCTTCAAGCCGCAAATTGTTCAAGTACATTCGTGGGTTGGACGAGTCTCAACGCGGTCTGCGTTAAGCCTCGTATCCGGGAGGGTTGCCTGGCAGCCTTCCCGGAAACTTCCATCAACCGCCCGTACCGCCAACAGTAATCGCGTCAATCTTCAGGGTTGGCTGCCCAACGCCTACCGGCACCGACTGTCCGTCCTTGCCGCATGTCCCCACGCCGCTATCCAGCGACAGATCGTTACCGACCATCGACACCTTGCTCATCGCTTCCGGCCCGTTGCCAATCAGGGTTGCGCCTTTGATCGGGTAAGTGATTTTACCGTCTTCGATCATGTACGCCTCGCTGGTGGAGAACACGAACTTGCCGCTGGTGATGTCGACCTGACCGCCGCCCAGATTGGCGCAGTAGATGCCCTTTTTCACCGAGGCAATAATTTCGGCCGGGTCACTTTCACCACCCAGCATGTAGGTGTTGGTCATGCGCGGCATTGGCAGATGCGCGTAGGACTCGCGACGGCCATTGCCGGTGCGGGCCACACCCATCAGGCGAGCATTGAGTTTGTCTTGCATATAGCCCTTGAGCACGCCGTTTTCGATCAGAGTAGTGCACTCGGTCGGGGTGCCTTCGTCATCGACGCTGAGCGAGCCACGGCGACCGGCCAGGGTGCCGTCATCGACAATGGTGCACAGCTTGGAGGCAACCATTTCACCCATGCGGCCGCTGTAGGCCGAACTGCCCTTGCGGTTGAAGTCCCCTTCCAGACCGTGGCCCACGGCTTCGTGCAGCAACACACCAGACCAACCAGAACCAAGGACTACAGGCATGGTGCCTGCGGGTGCCGGTACGGCTTCAAGGTTGACCAGCGCCTGACGCAGTGCCTCACGGGCATAACCCATGGCACGGTCGTCGGTGAGGAAATAGCGGTAATCGGTACGCCCGCCACCGCCATGCCCGCCGCGTTCGCGACGACCATTTTGCTCGACGATGACGCTGACATTGAAACGCACCAGAGGACGAATATCTGCCGCCAGGCCACCGTCAGTGGAGGCCACCAGAATCCGTTCCCAGACCCCGGCCATGCTCACGGTGACTTGCTGAATACGCGGATCGAGGGCGCGGGTAGCGGCATCAATACGCTTGAGCAGTTCGACCTTTTCAGCGCGGCTGATGACTTCCAGCGGGTTATCCGGGCCATACAGCTGGGCCACGTCCTGGGTGGTGAATGCCTGCACCGTGCCGTTTTGACCAGCGCGGGAGATGGAACGAGCAGCACGAGCAGCCAGCCCCAGGGCTTCCAGGGTGATCGCGTTGCTGTAGGCAAAACCGGTTTTCTCGCCAGACTGGGCGCGCACGCCTACACCCTGATCGAGATTGAAGCTGCCTTCTTTGACGATGCCGTCTTCAAGTGCCCAAGACTCGGAAATCTGGCCCTGAAAATACAGGTCTGCCGCATCGATACCTGGCCCGGCCAGGTCACCCAATACGCTTTGCAGACTTTCGATGGTGACACCGCCCGGTGCCAACAGGTGTTCGCTGACTGAGGTCAACAACTCGCTCATACTCACTCCGTCTTGGCCCCCGCATCAGCATCTTTGAGTGCTGAACCCACGGGCCTGAAAATTACTGTGGGAGCCAGCCTGCTGACGATCCAGGCGACTCGGTCTGCCTGGCTCAGCGCAGTAATGTTTTCGCTGGCAGGCCAGCTCCCACAAAAAATGCATCCAACCAAAACCGTGCTTCTAAACGCGCGTCTGCGCACCCTGCGAAAAAAATCGCCGATGGCTCACCACCGGCATGCGCGCCCTGATATCCGCCTGTTCGACGGAGTCACGCTCGGCCAGCAATACGCCCTCGCCTTGCGCCTGCTCGGCCAGCACCCGCCCCCAAGGGTCGATGATGGCAGCGTGCCCGTAGGTCTCGCGCGGGCCCGGATGAACGCCTCCCTGGGCCGCTGCAAGCACGTAACACTGGGTTTCGATGGCCCTCGCGCGAATCAGAATGTCCCAATGCGCCGCCCCCGTCACGGCGGTAAATGCCGAGGGTGCAGTAATCAGCTCCGCGCCAGCGCTTCGTAACTCACTGTACAGCTCTGGAAAGCGCAGGTCGTAGCACACGGTCAGGCCCAGCTTGCCGACTGGAGTATCAGCCACCACCACTCGCTCACCATGAGCATAGTCGTCAGATTCACGATAACGACCACGACTGTCAGACACATCCACGTCGAACAAGTGCAGTTTGTCGTAGCGGGCCACTTGCTCGCCGTCAGCATTGATCAGCAGCGAACAGGCATTGACCTTGGCATCTGGCTGGCCTTCTGGCGGCAACGGTAACGTCCCGGCAACTACCCATAAGTTGAGGTCGCGAGCGGCCTGTTTCAACCATGGCAGGATCGGGCCTTCACCCAATGCCTCGGCGCGACCGATATCGGCAATATCACGACGGCCCATGGCGGCAAAGTTTTCAGGCAGTACGGCCAGTTGCGCGCCGCCAGCAGCCGCCTTTTCCAGTAGGCGTCGAGCCTGAGCCAGATTAGCCAGCACATCGCTCTGACTGACCATTTGAATCACTGCAAACGACATGACGCGCTCCTATTTTTTCTCAAACGGCTTGTCGAAGGTGATCTTCGGATCGTTCCACGGGCCTTGAATGCTGTATTGCACACTGGCGAAGCGCGACACCTGATCGCCGATCAGCTTGTTGAGCAAAAATACCGCCCCACCTACCGCTGGCCCACCCACCACCAACGCGGCCAAGGACAGGTTGTTGGTCACCGGCAAGGTCACCAGCAGCTTGGCGTTGACCTGATCGGTGACCATGTTCAGCGTGCCATTAAGCTCCAGGTTGGTAGATGGCCCGGTCATCAGAATCGGTTTGCTGGTGCTATAGACACCACTGCTGGCATTGAGCACGCCCTTGACCCGGTCGTAGCTCAGGCCTTTGCCAAACAGGTCGGAGAAGTCCAGACGCAGGCGACGGCCAATGGCGTTGAAGTTCAGCAGACCAAAAATGCGCAGCACCTGGGCGCTGCCATCGACTTCCACAAACTGGCCTTTATTGAGTGAAGCATCCAGGGTACCGGAAAAACGCTTGAGGCCGATCCAGGCCGGTGAACCCGGCCAGTTGCCATCGACGTCCAGATGAAAATTATTGCTGGTCACACTGGGGGCAAAGCCCCAGTTCTTGAGTACGTCAGCCAAATTGCCGCCACCCAGACGGCCCTGATACCAGCTCTTGCTGCTACCCGCGACGCCTTCCCAACCACCCGAGCCTTCGAGCAGCAGGCCCTTGAGCCCCAGGTTCAGGCTGTTGAGGCTAATGCCACGACTGTTTGGCCGTACTTTGAGCGACCAGGCGCCAAGCAAGTCCGGTCCTTGGTAGAGCTGTCGAATGACGATGTCCAGCGCCGGAATGTTTCGCGGATCAACCGCCGCCAGCGGGTCCGGGGCATTTTCGTCGGCCACCACTTTGGGGTCGGGCGCGGGCAGACGAATGTTCTGCATCGTGACCACAATCGGGGCGTTTTTGGCATCTGGCAAAGTCACCGCACCGAGGGCCTGCTTGCTGTCGATTTGCAACGCCCAGGAGGCGGCATTGCGCTTCATCATCAAGCGAACCTGATCCAGTTGAGTGCCGAAGGCGATCAACTTGCCGACTTTAAAGTCCGCGCTGTTGAGCAGTTGCTTGGCACTGCCGCCGGGGTCCTTGCCTGCATAACGCTCGACCAGCGCCTGCCACGGGGCAACGTCCAGTTCCGAGAGCACGCCGCGAATACGCAAGCCCTTGCTGGCAGGCAGCACCGGGTCGCCATCGCCCAGGAACAATTCGCCACGCCCGTCTTCAAACTTGCCATTGGGGGCGGCAAAGGTCAGGTTGGCCAGGTCACCGTAGTCAAACCAGTAGCGGCGCTCGGCCCCTTGCAGGGTCATGCGGAACACGCTGTTGCGGCTCTCATTGGCCGCCAGACCGAACGGCGCTGGTAAATCCACCACAGCGCCCTTGAGGCTGGAACTGACGCGCAACTGGCTGTCGGCACCGTCCAGAGTAAGCTGTAGCTGATAAGGCAAATCACCCGTCACCGGGATCGGCTGATTGAACTTGAGCCAGTCAGTGAGTTTTTTAACCCCCACTTGACCGCTTGCCACCACACGGGTGCTGATGCGACCGGGCTTGCCGTCGGCAAAGATCTGCGCCGTGATCGGACGATCAAACGCACGTGCGCTGATGCCCTTGCCACTCAGCCCCTTGGCACTGTCAAAGCGAAAGTCGCCCTTGAGTTGAGTGAGTTCGAGCTCAGGTTCGCTGATTTTCAAGCGCGCCTTGTCGGTATTGAAATCCACCAGGATTTTCGGCTCTTCACCTTTGCCCAGCGGGATATCCAGATCGACCCGGCCTTTGAGCGAGCCCTCCCCCTGCCAGCCTGCAAAGGTTTCAGCGGTGCCAATCGGCGCCTCCTGAAGAATTTTCAGGCCGTCACCAAGACCACCGTCAAAATCGCCATCCAGCAACAGATGACTGACCTTGCCGCTGGGCACATGGGGAATACTCACCGCAACGTTGCGAACCTGCGTGTCGAGCAGTTGGCCTTTGCTGGCCATGATCCGCACGCCGCTGTCTTCGATAAATACATCACCCGAGACATTGCGCACATGGGGCCAGCCGGGCTGGAACGCCAGTTCTGCACCCTGCACTTTGAAGAACAGGCTGATATTGCGTGCCGCCGCAACGGCGTCGTGGCTCAGCGATCCTTGGTACTGGAAAAAACCTTCTTCGACCGCGCCCTTGATAATCGCGGTACTCAGCCATTCGGTAAGCGCCGGGCTCAACACTTCAGGCAGGTATTTGGGGGTAAAACGACCATCGCCATCCGTTAGACCGACCCGTAGGTCCATGTAGTCTTCCTGGGAATGGTCGAGGTGGATCCGAATCAAAAAGTCAGCCGCGATCTTGCCCTCCTCCCCCAGCACTTTGATGTACGGCGCGATCAGGGTGAAGCTGTCCTTGTTCAAGGTCCAGGTCAGCAGAGCATTGGCTTGCAGGTACTGCCAGGGCTTGGCGAAGATCGGCTCCAGATGCAGCATGAAATCCTTGCTGTCGAGCCGCAGTTCGCCCTTGCCCAGGTCACCGCTGATCAGGCCGCTGACGTTGCGCGCAGCCGGGGCACCGTGGGTGGCATTGAACCCGACCTGTTGCAGATTGGCAGCGAAGCTGAGCTTTTCATCGCCTGTCGCGTCGGGACGGTAGTCGAGCAGCACATTACGCAGCGTACCCGTGACCTTGAGCTGGTCGATCACCTTGGCCAAACCGTCGGGCCACGGCGCCAGCGAATCGAGCAACGGTGTAATCGGGGTCAGGTCCAGGCGGTCAGCCTGCAAGTGCCAGCGTTCCTGCTCCTTGTCGGTCGCCGCGAACTGCTGCAACTGCATGCGGGTTTCCCAGCGGGTCTTGCCCAGGTCCATTGCCAGCGAATCGAGTACTACATTGAAACCTTGCTTGCCCCGTTCAGCCCAGGCATGCAGCGCCAGGCTGTCAATGGTCTCGGCTTTACGGTCGGCGTAGGCACCGCTGATTCTTGGTGCATTCAAGCGTGCAACCGCGCTCTGTACCGAGCCTTTTTTCCAGTTAAACCAGAGCTCGCCACCCGCCTTGAGTTCAGACACTTTCCACGGTTGAAGCAGCGTGGCGGGCAGCCATTTGGCCCAGTCACTCTGGGGCAGGCTGACATAAGCCTGGGCCGCACCATCTCGCCACTGGCTAGCCTGAACCTGGGTCTTGAGGCTCAGCGCTACAGGTTGACCATCGGGCAAGGTAAGCCGCGCGTCGAGGCGCTGATCCGAGGCGCCAACGTCCAGCGTCAGCCCTACATAGGTCATGGTCAGCGGAGCGTGCTTGAAGGGTTCGAGCGTCACCTGACTGTCGAGCACCGACAACTGCGATACACGCTGCAGCTGATTGAGTAATTGCTCAGGATCCAGTGGCTGGTCGTCCTGTACCGGCAACCCTTCGAGGGCCCAATGGCCGTCCTGGTCCTGACGCAAGCTAAGTTGCAGACCATTGAGTTGCACGCGGGCGATACGGATGTCACGGCTCAACAGGCTGGCCCACACGTCGGGCACCACCTGCACTTCATCCAGGCGCAAGGCACTGTTGCCCTCGCCAATCATCACATCGTGTGCCAGCAATATGGGCGCCATGGCGCTCCAGCGCCCCTCAAGGCTGCCAATCGTCAATGGCATGCCCAAGGCTTCGCGGGCTTTGTTCTGCACCTCGATGCGGTATTCAGCGATCAGCGGGGTCAATTCACGGCCGAGGCTGACGTACAGCGCCGTCAACACTAAAACCAGGGCGCACAGGCCCAACCCCCAACGGGTCAGCGCGGCAAAAAAGCGTGTCAGACGCTCCATGTCAGGTGGCCCCTTCAGTAATGATCACAGGGGCTGAGCTCAGCCCCTTTTTAACGCTATACGACGTCTGATACTTCAGAGCAGCACCACATCGTATTGTTCCTGGGAATACATGGTTTCGACCTGAAAACGAATCGTACGCCCGATAAAACCTTCCAGTTCCGCAACGTTGCCCGACTCTTCGTCCAGTAAGCGGTCGACCACTTTCTGATTGGCCAGCACCCGATAACCTGTCGCCTGATAGGCCCGGGCCTCACGCAGGATTTCACGGAAAATTTCATAGCAGATGGTTTCAGCGGTTTTCAGCTTGCCCCGACCCTGGCAGCACACACACGGCTCGCACAGAACCTGTTCAAGGCTCTCGCGGGTGCGTTTGCGGGTCATCTGCACCAGACCCAACTCGGTAATCCCGATGATGTTGGTCTTGGCGTGATCACGCTCCAGCTGTTTTTCGAGGGTGCGCAGCACCTGACGCTGATGCTCTTCATCTTCCATGTCGATGAAGTCAATGATGATGATCCCGCCCAGGTTGCGCAGGCGCAATTGCCGGGCAATGGCGGTGGCCGCTTCGAGGTTGGTCTTGAAGATGGTTTCTTCAAGGTTGCGATGGCCCACAAATGCGCCGGTATTGACGTCAATGGTGGTCATGGCCTCAGCCGGATCGACCACCAGATAACCGCCGGACTTGAGCGGGACTTTGCGATCCAGGGCTTTCTGGATTTCGTCTTCCACGCCGTACAAGTCAAAAATCGGCCGTTCGCCTGGGTAGTGCTCAAGGCGGTCGGCAATTTCAGGCATCAGTTCGGCAACAAACTGAGTGGTTCTCTGGAAGGTTTCACGCGAATCGATGCGGATTTTCTCGATCTTGGGACTGACCAGATCGCGCAATGTGCGCAGTGCCAAGCCCAGGTCTTCGTAGATCACAGTCGGCGCACCAACGGTTTTGATCTGGGCCCCGATCTGGTCCCACAAGCGGCGCAGGTAGCGAATATCCATCAGGATTTCATCCGCCCCGGCGCCCTCGGCCGCCGTACGCAGGATAAAACCACCGGCTTCCTGGATGCCTTCCTGGGCCACGCAATCGGTGACCACCCGCTTCAAACGCTCACGTTCGGCTTCGTCTTCAATTTTCAACGAAATACCAACATGCGCGGTGCGCGGCATGTACACCAGATAGCGTGAAGGAATCGACAGCTGAGTAGTCAGACGTGCGCCCTTGGAAGCGATCGGATCCTTGGTAACCTGCACCACCAGGCTCTGGCCTTCGTGCACCAGCGTGCTGATGCTTTCAACGGCCTGGCCTTCGCGCAGGGAAATTTCGGAGGCATGGATAAAGGCCGCGCGGTCCAGCCCGATATCAACAAAGGCCGCCTGCATGCCGGGCAAAACCCTGACAATTTTGCCTTTATAAATGTTGCCGACAATGCCCCGGCGCTGGGTACGCTCGACATGCACCTCTTGCAGAACACCGTTCTCTACCACCGCCACGCGCGATTCCATCGGCGTGATGTTGATCAGGATCTCTTCACTCATGGCTGGGTCTCGTTCAGGCGTCATCACAGTAGTGCCACGTCTCGTAGGTGCGGTATTCAGCGCACGGTAAGGTTTTGCCAACAGGGTATGCCGAAATGCCCGAGCAGTTCTGCGGTTTCGCACACGGGCAACCCAACAACGGCTGAATAACTGCCATTTAGACCCGCCACGAACACCGCTGCCAAGCCCTGAATGGCGTAACCACCGGCTTTATCCTGCGGCTCACCGCTGGCCCAGTACAGGCTGGCTTCTTGTTTGTCGATGTTTCGAAAACGGACCTGGCTGCGCACCACTCGAGTTTCGCAACGCCCGGCATCCACAATCGCGATGGCGGTCAACACCTCATGCTCCCGGCCAGATAACGCCATGAGCATAGCCAAGGCGTCGGCCTCGTCGACTGGTTTACCGAGAATGTGCTCATCGAGCACCACAGCCGTATCGGCCCCCAGCACGCAAAACCCGTCGTCCGGTTTCGATGCCAGCAGTTGCTGGCGTCCAGCTTGGGCCTTTTCACGCGCCAGGCGCTCGACATAGGCCACAGGGGATTCATTCTGGAGGGGGGTTTCGTCAATGGCCGCACTGACTGTTTGAAACGGCACGCCGATTTGAGTCAGCAACTCGCGTCGGCGCGGTGAGCCAGAGGCCAGATAAAGCGAGATCATCAAGACATCTCCCTGTCGAGGTGCACAAACCAGGAAATGGCTCGTATCCGATTAATTGATTTTGAAACGTCTGCATAACCCGCGAAGCCCGTAACTGATCCAGAGCCACAGCAGTGCACTGACCAAAGCCGGCAAGATCAGCGCCAGGGTCGGTTGGCGGTTCCCGGTCAAGGCACTGAGCCACAACTGGGCGAGCTGAGCCAGACCGAAAATCACCAGAATCACCAGGCTTTGCTGCCACATCGGGAACACCCGCAGGCGCTGCTGCAGTGACAAGACCAGGAAGGTGATGAGGGTCAGTGTCAGGGCGTTCTGCCCCAGTAACGTGCCGTACAGCACATCCTCGGCCAGCCCCAGGCAAAACGCAGTGAGCATTCCCACTTTATGCGGCATGTACAAGGCCCAAAAGGCCAACAACAAGGCCAGCCAGAGCGGGCGCAGGATTTCCATGAACTGCGGCATCGGTGAAATGCTGAGCAACAGGCCGATGGCAAATGTCAGCCAGATCAGCCAGCTGTTACTCGAACGCGTACTCGCCATTATTGCCTCTCCCGAGTAGTGGCCGGCACAGCGGCTGGCGGCCTGGCTGCGGCGGGGGTTGCAGAAGGAGGCTTGGCAGCCGGGGCCTTGGCAGCCGGGGCCTTGGCAGAAGCAGGCTTGGCGGCCACAGGCGCCACCGACGGTGCAACTACAGGTGCAGGTGCAGGTGCAGGTGCAGCCACCGGTGCTGCAGGTTTTGGCACTGTCGCCGGAACAATGGAAGGTGCTTCACCGTTTTGCTCTGCCTGCTGGGCCTTGGCAGCGTCATTGGCCCGCTCTTCCGGGGTTCGGCTATCGCTGAACACCAGCAGCAGGTAACGGCTACGGTTCAAGGCCGCCGTCGGCACTGCCCGCACAATGGCAAAAGGCTGGCCCGAGTCGTGAATCACTTCTTTGACCGTTGCCACCGGATAACCGGCCGGGAAACGCTGCCCCAGGCCCGAGCTGACCAGCAGGTCGCCCACTTTGATATCCGCAGTGTCTGCAACATGACGCAGTTCCAGGCTCTCCGGATTACCCGTACCGCTGGCAATCGCGCGCAAGCCATTACGGTTTACCTGCACCGGAATGCTGTGGGTCGTATCGGTGAGCAGCAGGACACGCGAGGTGTAGGGCATCAGCTCGACCACTTGCCCCATCAGCCCACGGGCATCAAGCACGGGCTGCCCCAGTACCACGCCGTCGCGCTCACCTTTGTTGATGATGATGCGATGGGTGAAGGGGTTAGGGTCCATGCCGATCAACTCGGCCACTTCAACCTTTTCGTTGACCAGCGCGGATGAGTTCAGCAACTCGCGCAGGCGCACGTTCTGCTCGGTCAAGGCGGCCAGCTTTTGCATGCGGCCTTGAAGCAGAAGGTTTTCAGTTTTGAGTTTCTCGTTTTCCGCCACAAGCTCGGTACGGCTGCCGAACTGACTGGCCACACCCTGCCACAAGCGCTGCGGCAAATCGGTAATCCAGTAGGACTGCATCAGCACCAGCGACATTTGACTGCGCACGGGTTTGAGCAACGTGAAGCGAGCGTCCACTACCATCAGCGTGACCGATAGCACGACCAGCACCAAAAAGCGCACGCCCAATGAGGGGCCTTTGGAAAAGAGCGGTTTAATAAGCCGCTCCTCCCGGGCAAGTGTTCAATTTATTCATACGGCTTCAAGCGGCCTGGATGAAGATTGACAGAAGATAAACGCCAAAAGGCAGCACTGCAAAGTGCTACCTTCTGATGATAACCAAAGGACTGCACCACACGATCTTATTCGCTGGAGAGCAGGTCCATTGTGTGTTTATCCATCATTTCCAGCGCACGGCCACCGCCACGCGCAACGCAGGTCAGCGGGTCTTCGGCAACAATCACCGGCAGACCAGTTTCCTGAGCCAGCAACTTGTCGAGATCACGCAGCAAGGCGCCACCACCGGTCAGTACCAGACCACGCTCGGCGATGTCCGAAGCCAATTCTGGCGGAGACTGCTCCAGTGCGCTTTTCACAGCCTGAACGATGGTTGCCAGCGACTCTTGCAGAGCCTCAAGCACTTCATTGGAGTTCAGGGTGAAGGCACGTGGTACGCCTTCTGCCAGGTTACGGCCGCGCACGTCGACTTCACGTACTTCACCGCCAGGGAAAGCCGTACCGATTTCGGTCTTGATGCGCTCGGCAGTCGACTCACCGATCAGGCTGCCGTAGTTGCGACGTACGTAAGTGATGATCGCTTCGTCGAAACGGTCGCCACCCACCCGTACGGATTCGGCGTAAACCACACCGTTCAGGGAGATCAGGGCGATTTCAGTGGTACCACCACCGATATCGACAACCATCGAACCGCGTGCTTCTTCAACCGGCAAGCCGGCACCGATGGCAGCAGCCATTGGTTCTTCGATCAGGAACACTTCACGGGCACCGGCACCGAGTGCCGATTCACGAATGGCACGACGCTCTACCTGAGTCGATTTGCAAGGCACACAAATCAGAACTCGCGGGCTAGGTTGCAGGAAACTGTTTTCATGCACCTTGTTGATGAAGTACTGCAGCATTTTTTCGCAAACGCTGAAATCGGCAATAACGCCGTCTTTCATCGGACGAATGGCAGCAATGTTGCCCGGTGTACGGCCAAGCATGCGCTTGGCCTCGGTGCCGACGGCAACGACACTTTTCTGGTTACCGTGTGTCCGAATAGCCACAACCGATGGCTCATTCAGGACAATACCGCGCTCACGCACGTAAATAAGGGTGTTGGCAGTGCCCAGGTCGATGGAAAGATCGCTGGAAAACATGCCACGCAGTTTCTTGAACATGGGAAAGGGACCCTAGGCAACGCGTGGGTAAAAAAGTGCGGCAAACTCTAACAACGACAGGGATTTTGGGCAAGGCGCCAATATGTTAAATTGGACGCTTTTCCGAGCACCAATGCCCATAATCGCGGCCATATGACCGTAGAAATGCGGTAGTGTTCCGACAATCTAACACACGGATAGCATCCGTCCTGTTTTCCACTGGAGAATCCCATGGCGCTTGACCGCTCCGACGTGGAAAAAATCGCTCATTTGGCCCGTATTGGCCTCAATGATGCCGATATTCCACGCACCACCGAAGCCCTTAACAGCATTCTGGGGCTGATTGATCAGATGCAGGCCGTCGACACCACCGGTATCGAGCCTCTGGCCCACCCACTGGAAGCCAGCCAGCGCCTGCGCGCAGACGTCGTGACTGAAAGCAATCATCGCGAGGCTTATCAGTCCATCGCACCAGCGGTCGAAAACGGCCTCTATCTGGTTCCGAAAGTCATCGAGTAAAGGGAAAGAGCCTGCATGCATCAATTGACTCTGGCCGAGATCGCCCGCGGACTCGCCGATAAAAAGTTTTCCTCCGAAGAGCTGACCAAGACCCTGCTGGCGCGTATCGCCCAGCTCGATCCTCAGCTCAACAGTTTCATCACCCTCACCGAAGACCTCGCCCTAGAGCAGGCCAAGGCCGCTGACGCACGTCGCGCCAACGGTGAAACCGGTGCCCTGCTGGGCGCGCCGATCGGTCACAAGGACTTGTTCTGCACCTTGGGCGTACGCACCAGCTGCGGCTCCAAAATGCTCGACAACTTCAAGGCCCCGTATGACGCCACCGTGGTTGCCAAACTGGCTAGCGCTGGCGCTGTGACCTTGGGCAAGACCAACATGGACGAGTTCGCCATGGGGTCGGCCAACGAATCGAGCTACTACGGGGCGGTCAAAAACCCGTGGAACCTTGAGCATGTTCCGGGCGGTTCGTCTGGCGGTTCGGCAGCAGCCGTTGCCGCTCGTCTGTTACCTGCCGCGACTGGCACCGACACCGGCGGTTCTATCCGACAGCCGGCAGCGCTGACCAATCTCACCGGCCTGAAACCGACCTACGGTCGTGTTTCGCGCTGGGGCATGATTGCTTACGCCTCCAGCCTCGATCAGGGCGGCCCGTTGGCCCGCACGGCCGAAGACTGCGCCATCCTGCTGCAAGGCATGGCCGGTTTCGACCCGCAAGACTCCACCAGCATCGACGAACCCGTGCCGGACTTCAGCGCCAACCTTAATGGTTCGCTGCAAGGCCTGCGCATTGGCGTGCCTCAGGAGTTCTTCAGCGAAGGTCTCGACTCGCGCATCGCAGAGCTGGTCCACAACAGCATCAAAGAGCTGGAAAAGCTCGGTGCCGTGATCAAGCCCATCAGCCTGCCGAACATGCAGCACGCGATTCCTGCGTACTACGTGATCGCGCCAGCCGAAGCTTCGTCCAACCTGTCGCGTTTTGACGGCGTACGCTTCGGCCATCGCTGCGAAAACCCGAAAGACCTCACTGACCTGTACCAGCGCTCGCGCGCCGAAGGCTTTGGCCCGGAAGTACAGCGCCGGATTCTGGTCGGTGCCTACGCCCTGTCGGCGGGTTACTACGACGCTTACTACCTGCAAGCGCAAAAAATCCGCCGCCTGATCAAAAATGACTTCATGGCTGCGTTCAACGAAGTCGACATCATCCTCGGCCCGACCACGCCTAACCCGGCCTGGAAAATCGGCGCTAAAAACAGCGATCCGGTTTCGGCCTATCTGGAAGACGTCTACACCATTACCGCCAACCTCGCGGGCCTGCCGGGCCTGTCGATGCCAGCCGGTTTTGTCGATGGCTTGCCAGTGGGCGTGCAATTGCTCGCGCCTTACTTCCAGGAAGGTCGCTTGCTCAACGTTGCCCATCAGTACCAGCTGAACACTGACTGGCACACGCGCTCACCTGCCGGCTTCTGAGGAAAAACATATGCAATGGGAAGTTGTGATCGGGCTGGAAATTCACTCCCAGCTCGCCACCCAATCGAAGATTTTCTCCGGTAGCGCTACCACTTTTGGTGCAGAACCGAACACCCAGGCCAGCCTGGTTGACCTGGG
Source organism: Pseudomonas fragi (assembly GCF_025426255.1). Lineage (GTDB taxonomy): Bacteria > Pseudomonadota > Gammaproteobacteria > Pseudomonadales > Pseudomonadaceae > Aquipseudomonas > Aquipseudomonas kulmbachensis. Next base: position 4,339,769 of record NZ_CP104861.1, read on the forward strand.
CATGCCCGGCGTACTGCCGGTGCTGAACCAGGAAGCCGTGCGCATGGCCGTGATGTTCGGTCTGGCAGTTGATGCTGAAATTGTTCAGCACAACGTATTTGCCCGCAAAAACTACTTCTACCCGGACCTGCCCAAGGGCTACCAGATCAGCCAAATGGAACTGCCGATTGTCGGCAAGGGCCACTTGGATATCACCTTGGAAGACGGCACCGTCAAACGCGTCGGCATCACCCGTGCCCACCTTGAAGAAGATGCTGGCAAAAGCCTGCACGAAGACTTCAGCGGCGCCACCGGCATCGACCTGAACCGTGCGGGGACGCCGCTGCTGGAAATCGTGTCCGAGCCGGACATGCGCAGCGCCAAAGAAGCCGTGGCCTACGTCAAGGCGATGCACGCCCTTGTGCGTTACCTGGGCATCTGCGACGGCAACATGGCAGAAGGCTCGTTGCGTTGCGACTGTAACGTGTCGATTCGCCCGGTTGGCCAGGCCGAGTTCGGTACACGCTGCGAGATAAAGAACGTCAACTCGTTCCGCTTCATCGAGAAGGCGATCAACAGCGAAGTACAACGTCAGATCGAACTGATCGAAGACGGCGGCAAGGTCATTCAACAGACCCGCCTGTACGACCCGAACAAGGACGAAACCCGCGCCATGCGCAGCAAGGAGGAAGCCAACGACTACCGTTACTTCCCCGACCCGGACCTGCTGCCAGTGGTCATCGAAGATTCGTTTATCGAAGACGTGCGCGCCACCCTGCCGGAGCTGCCACCGCAGAAACGCGAGCGTTTCCAGTCCCAGTTCGGCCTGTCGGCCTACGACGCCAGCGTATTGGCTTCGAGCCGCGAACAAGCAGACTACTTCGAGAAAGTCGTGAGCATCAGTGGCGACGCCAAACTGGCGGCCAACTGGGTGATGGTCGAGTTGGGCAGCCTGCTCAACAAGCAAGCCCTGGACATCGACCAGTCGCCGGTCAGCGCCGAGCAACTGGGCGGCATGCTGCAGCGCATCAAGGACAACACCATCTCCGGCAAAATCGCCAAGGTCGTGCTGGAAGCGATGGCCAATGGCGAAGGCACTGCCGACGATGTCATTGAAAAGCGCGGCCTCAAGCAAGTCACCGACAGCGGCGCGATTGAAAAGGTGCTGGATGAAGTGCTGGCGGCCAACGCAGAACAGGTCGAGCAATACCGTGCGGCAGACGAAGCCAAGCGCGGCAAGATGTTCGGCTTCTTTGTGGGCCAGGCGATGAAAGCCTCCAAAGGCAAAGCCAACCCGCAACAGGTCAACGAACTGCTCAAAAGCAAGCTCGAAGGCTAAAAGCAAAGCTTGTAGCCGCTGCCGTAGGCTGCGACAAGGGCCGCAGGACCTTCGCTTTTGATAAAAAAGCGGGGGCACTATGCAACCCATCGCAGCCTGCAGCAGCGGCTACAGCTTATTTAACGGCTAACAAAAAGGATTCCCCATGAAGCGGCTACTCGGCGCCTGCGCCCTGCTCAGCTTGCTCGCTGGCTGTGCCAGCCATGACATAGACCCCCGCGGCTATGACAAAACCGGCATTGCCTCCTATTACGGCGCTCGCCACCACGGCAAGCGAACCGCCAGCGGCGAACCCTTCGACCAACATGCCCTCACTGCCGCCCACCCTGGCCTGCCTTTCGGCACGCGGGTACTGGTGACCAATTTAAGCAACGACAAATCCGTCGTGGTGCGCATCAATGATCGCGGGCCGCACACCCGTGGCCGCCTGATCGATCTTTCGCGCAAGGCCGCCCAGCAGTTGGATATGCTGCGTACAGGCACAGCCAAAGTCCGGGTTCAGGGCTTGAGTGATTAACTGAGGGAGTTGTCGCTATTTTTGGCTTGAGCGCTCTATCACCGTGGAACTTGCTGCAATTGCTCTGTGGCCTCGTGCTGCTGATCGCAGGAGCCGAATTACTGGTGCGTTGCGCCGTGCGCATCGCTGCCAACATGAAAGTGCGTCCACTGCTGATCGGTTTGACCGTGGTGGCACTGGGCAGCAGCGCACCGCAGATGACCGTCAGCCTGCAGGCTGCATTCAATGACACCGCCGACATTGCCGTGGGCAGTGTGATCGGCAGTAACATCTTCAATATCCTGGTCACCCTCGGGCTCTCGGCACTGATCATTCCCCTGCGCGTGTCCCGTCAACTGGTACGGCTGGACATACCCCTGATGATCCTGGCCAGCGGCCTGGTATTCGCCCTGGCGCTGAACAAACAACTCGACCGCCTGGACGGCGTGGTCTTGCTAGGCGGCCTACTGATCTATCTGGCCCTGCTGCTGCGCCAATCTCGCCACAGCGGCCATCATCACGTCAGCCACGATTTGCCCCGTACCTCTTGGCTGCACAACTTACTGCTGATGCTCGCAGCTCTGGGTCTGCTCGGGCTTGCCGGGCATCTGCTGCTCGGGGCCGCAGTCACGCTAGCCACTGAACTGGGACTGTCAGAGCGGATAATCGGGCTGACCATCATTGCCGTCAGCACCTCGCTGCCAGAACTGGCCACTTCCCTGATTGCAGCGTTTCGCGGCCAGCGCGAAATTGCCGTCGGCAACGTGATTGGTAGTAACGTCTTTAACCTGTTGGGTGTTCTCGGCCTGACTGCGTTGGTGGCACCCACACCCTTGTCCGTGTCGCCCAATGCGCTGGCGTTCGACCTGCCGGTGATGCTGGGTGTTGCGGCGCTGTGCCTGCCCGTGTTCTACACCGGCTACCGCGTGACCCGTGGCGAAGGGGTGTTGTTTCTGGGGTTGTATCTGGCTTATGGCCTGCACGTGGTGTCCTTCACCACCGGCATGCCGTTGGCCGGCAAGCTTGAACACCTGATGCTGTTCTTTATCTTGCCGGCGCTGCTGCTGTTTCTGCTGTTCAGCACCCTGCGCGCATGGCGGCGACAGCACTGAGCCGCAGAGGCTAAATCCAACCGCCCCACTGCAACACAAAAATGCCGATATTGGTCGTGATGGCTGCCATCAAGGTGGTGATCACGATAATCGAGGCGGCCAACTCGTGATTGCCATTGGCCGCCCGCGCCATGACATAACTGGCAGCGGCCGTCGGGCTGGCGAAGTACAAAAACAGAATCCCCAGTTCCGGCCCGCGAAAGCCGCAGAGCCAGGCACCCAAGGTTGCCAACAGCGGCATGCTGACCATTTTCACCAGGCTGGCGCTCAGCGCCATGTCGCCACTTTTACGCAAACTCGCCAACGACAGCGTACCGCCGATGCAAATCAGTGCCAGCGGCAAGGTCATCGCCGCCAGGTACTCACCCGATGCCTGCAACCAGCCGGGCAAGCTGATCTTGAACACCGCGAACGGCACAGCAGCCAGCACACTGATGATCAGTGGGTTTTTGAACACACTTTTGCAGATGCTCCAGGGGTCGGACTTGATCACCGGGCTATAGACTGCCAGCACAATGGTCGACAGGGTGTTGTAGAGCAGAATCACCAGACCGGCGAGCACCGCGCCCAACGATATCCCGTAATCGCCATACATGCTGGCCGCCAGCGCCAGGCCGATAACCCCGTTGTTCCCGCGAAATGCACCCTGGGTGTAGATCCCGCGATCTTCACGCGGGCAGCGCCAGATCGACCAACCCCACGCCAGCGCAAAACTGAGAAAAGTTGCCAGAACGAAGTAAGCCAGCACCTTGGGCTGCAGGGCAGCTCTCAGATCCGCATGCAAAATACCCAGAAACAACAACGCCGGCATGGTGACGTTAAACACCAGGGCCGACGCTGTATGGATAAAGTTGTCATTGATCCAGCCCACACGCTTGAGTACCACGCCCAAAAACAGCATGGCAAACACCGGGGCTGTGATCGTGAGCGTCTGAAGGAAAATAGCCAGCATGTCAGCACACTCATGGAGGTAGAACCGGGTTGAAGCTTTCGTGATGAAAGCTTCAACATCCTTTGTTACATGCCTTTGACCGCATAGATGCCAGCGGCATTACGCCAGTAGCCTTTGTAGTCCATACCGTAGCCGAAGATGTAACGGTCAATACACGGCAAACCTACGTAGTTGGCCTTCAGGTCCGGGCGCGCCTTGCGGTCGTGGTCCTTGTCGATCAATACCGCGGTATGCACCTGACGGGCACCGGCGTGTTTGCAGAACTCGACGATCGCGCTCAGGGTGTGACCTTCATCCAGGATGTCATCAATGATCAGCACGTGACGGTCAATGAACGATACTTCTGGCTTGGCCTTCCAGAACAGATCACCGCCTGTGGTTTCATTGCGATAGCGCGTGGCGTGCAAGTACGACGCTTCAAGCGGAAATTTCAGATGGGTGAGCAGCTTGCCGGAAAAAATCAGGCCGCCGTTCATCACACAAAATACCACTGGATTGGTCTCAGCCATTTCAGCCGTGATTTGCGCACCTACGCGGGCAATTGCCACCTCGACTTCAGCTTCGGTGTACAGGCAGTCAGCCTCTCGCATGATTTGACGGATATGCTCGAGATCAGCAGACATGACGCTCTCCAGGGGGGGTTGTGCAAGAAAAGCGGGCAAAGGTACGCATCCGCATGGCTCAGATCAAGCATTTATGGACTAACGTGCAGTAATGTCTGTAGGACATCACCCCGGATTAGATTAATCTAGGCCGCTTTTTTTGCCTGCCCAACCGGAGCCTTTACTTATGCCCATCCGTGAGATCCGCCATCCGCTGATCCGTCACAAGCTCGGCCTTATGCGCCGCGCAGACATTAGCACGAAGAACTTCCGTGAGCTCGCTCAGGAAGTCGGCGCGTTGCTGACCTACGAAGCCACCAAAGACCTGACCCTCGAAACTTACGAGATTGAAGGCTGGTGCGGCACCGTCCAGGTTGAAAAAATCGCTGGCAAGAAAATTACCGTCGTACCGATTCTGCGTGCGGGTATCGGCATGCTCGAAGGCGTACTCAGCCTGATTCCAGGCGCTAAAGTCAGCGCTGTCGGTATTGCCCGTAACGAAGAAACCCTCCAGGCCCACACCTACCTGGAAAAGCTGGTGCCGGAAATCAACGAGCGTCTGGCGATGATTATCGACCCGATGCTGGCCACTGGCTCCTCGATGGTTGCAACCATTGACCTGCTGAAAAAAGCCGGCTGCAAAGAGATCCGCGCCATGGTGCTGGTTGCTGCACCAGAAGGGATTGCTGCGGTTGAAGCCGCTCACCCTGACGTGACCATCTACACCGCCTCTATTGATGAGCGTTTGAACGAGCACGGCTACATCATTCCGGGCTTGGGCGATGCCGGCGACAAGATCTTCGGCACCAAGCAAAAGGACGTATAACATGCAGGACGAGTTCAACGACCCGCTCTGGCGCCAGATTATCTCTGGCGCACAGATGCTCTTCGTGGCCTTTGGCGCGTTGGTGTTGATGCCACTGATTACCGGCCTCGACCCCAACGTTGCACTGTTCACGGCGGGTCTCGGGACTCTGCTGTTCCAGATCGTGACCCGCCGCCAGGTGCCGGTCTTTCTGGCTTCGAGTTTCGCTTTCATTACCCCGATCATTCTCGCCAAGGGCCAGTTCGGCCTGGCCGCGACCATGGGCGGCGTAATGGCAGCCGGTTTCGTGTACACCTTTCTCGGTTTCGCGGTAAAGCTTAAAGGCACCGGCTTTATTGATCGCCTGCTGCCACCCGTGGTGATTGGCCCGGTGATTATCTCGATTGGCCTGGCAATGGCGCCCATCGCTGCGCATATGGCCATGGGCCGCGCTGAAGATGGCTCCGAGCTGATCCACTATCAAACCGCCATGATGATCTCGATGCCAGCGCTGCTGACCACCTTGATCGTGGCTGTATTCGGTAAAGGGATTTTCCGTCTGGTGCCAATCATTGCCGGTGTGCTGGTGGGTTTTGGCATGGCGTTCTACTTCGGGGTCGTCGACACCGCCAAGATCGCCGCGGCGCCCTGGTTCGCCATGCCGCACTTCACCGCTCCCGAGTTCAACTGGCAGGCGATTCTGTTTATCGTTCCCGTGGCACTTGCCCCGGCCATTGAACATATCGGCGGCGTAATTGCCGTGGGCAGCGTAACCGGTCGTGACTACCTGAAAAAACCGGGCCTGCACCGCACGCTGTTCGGTGACGGCATCGCTACCACCGCTGCTGGCCTGCTGGGCGGACCGCCCAACACTACCTACGCCGAAGTAACGGGCGCAGTGATGCTGACCAAGAACTACAACCCGAAAATCATGACCTGGGCGGCGATCTTCGCCATCAGCCTGGCTTTTGTCGGTAAGTTCGGCGCGCTGCTGCAAAGCATTCCAGTGCCAGTGATGGGCGGAATTCTGTGCCTGCTGTTCGGTTCGATTGCCGCTGTAGGCATGAACACCCTGATCCGCCACCAGGTTGACCTGAGTGAAGCGCGCAATCTGGTGATCGTGTCGGTAACGCTGGTATTCGGGATTGGCGGTGTGCTGATCGGTACAGGCATGGGCCCGGAAGACTTCGGTCTCAAGGGCATCGCGTTGTGCGCCATCGTTGCGATAGCGCTTAACCTGATCCTGCCGGGCAATGACAGCTGGAAGCACAAGAAAGGTGGTGGGCCGGTTATCTGAATCGACCTGACAACCTAAGTATCTGATGTGGGAGCTAGCTTGCCAGCTCCCACATCAGATAACCGCTACTACAGCGCCAACGGCGCTCTTTCACACAATGTATTCAATGCCTTTGCCCATTGCGGGTTGTCATTGAGACACGGCACCAGCACCAACTCCTCGCCCCCCGCCTCAATAAACTGCTCGCGTCCGCGATCACCGATCTCTTCCAGGGTTTCGATGCAATCGGCCACAAACGCCGGGCACATCACCAGAATCTTTTTCACCCCTTGCTTGGCCAACGCATCCAGGCGCGCCTCAGTGTAGGGTTCGATCCACTTGGCCCGGCCCAGACGGGACTGGAACGCCACCGACCACTTGCCCTCAGGCAGCCCCATACGCTCGGCGAAGGCCTGGGCAGTACGCAAACACTGCGCCCGATAACAGGTCGCCAGGACAGCGGGCGAAGCATTTCGGCAGCAGTCTTCATTCTTGAAGCAGTGGTTGCCGGTCGGGTCCAGCTTGTGCAAATGCCGCTCTGGCAGGCCGTGAAAACTCAGCAGCAGATGGTCGTAATCCTGTTCCAGATGTGGCTTGGCGCTGGCGACCAATGCATCGAGATACTCGGGCTGATCGTAGAACGGCTGCACGATGGAGAACTGAACGGGCAGCTTTTTGCTCTTTACCACGCGCTTGGCTTCTTCAATCACCGTGGTCACGGTGCTGTCGGCAAACTGTGGATAAAGCGGTGCTAGCGTGACCTTTTTGATGCCCTGCGCAGCCAAACGGGTGAGCACCGTTTCAATCGATGGCTCACCGTAGCGCATGGCCAACTCAACCGGGCCCTGGGTCCACTCCTTGGTCATCGCCTTCTGCAAGCGGCGGCTGAGCTCTACCAGCGGCGAGCCCTCCTCCCACCAGATCGAGGCATAGGCATGGGCGGACTGCTCCGGGCGTTTGATCAGGATCAGCGATACCAGCAAACGCCGTACCGGCCACGGCAAGTCGATCACGTACGGGTCCATCAAAAACTGGTTCAAGTAGCTGCGTACATCCGCTACCGAAGTAGACGCCGGCGAACCCAGGTTAACCAGCAACAGCGCGTGGTCGGTCATGCAACATCCTATTTCAGAGGCGGGCGGCTACATCATCTAGCGCCGCACGCAAATCGGTGAACTGAAAAGTAAAACCGGCAGCCAGCAACCTTGCAGGTGTTGCCCGCTGACCACCCAATAACAAACCGGACATCTCGCCCAGCAGCACGCGCAAGACAAATGTTGGCATGGGCATAAACGCCGGACGGTGCAGTACGCGGCCCAGGGTTTGAGCGAACTCGGCATTGCGTACCGGGTGCGGCGCGCAGGCATTATAAGGACCGCTGGCGGCATTCTCATGCACAAGAAAATCAATCAGGGCAATTTGATCCTTGATATGAATCCATGGCATCCATTGCCGACCATTGCCTATCGGCCCGCCCAGCGCCAGTTTGAAAGGCAGTAGCAAGCGCGACAAAAAGCCGCCCTCGGCTGCCAACACCAGCCCCGTGCGCACCAGTACCACGCGCATGCCCAAGGCCTGCGCGCGTTGCGCGGTTTCTTCCCAGGCGATGCACAAGTGACTGGCAAAATCCTCGCTGACTGGCGGCGAGTCCTCTGTCAGCTCACGCTCGCCACCGTCGCCATACCAGCCAACGGCCGAGCCGGATACCAGCACCGATGGCCTGTGCTCACGGCTTTCAAGCCAGGCCACCAGGGTTTCAGTCAGGGTGATGCGGCTGCTCCACAACAAGGCCTTGCGTTTGCGCGTCCAGGGCCGGTCAGCGATGGGTGCGCCAGCGAGGTTGATCACCGCGTCAACGGGATCCTGCCCAAGCGCTTCAAGTGTGGCGATACCCTTGACCTGAGCACCGCACAATTGAGCCACTTGCTCAGGGCGCCGGCTCCACACACTGAGGCTATGGCCTTGCGCCAGCCAGTGACGACAGAGCTGACGCCCTATCAAGCCTGTACCGCCGGTCAGCAATATGTGCATGAGTTGATCCTCGTAAGGAGTTTTATCGGGAGCACTGGTCTATTTTTATACCAAGACCTTTTATCGGTCTTCGAGCTGACTTAAGAATAGGCCACATGGATCTGAAAGAAACACTAAAACCTATACTAACAAATAGAATTGTACAGGTATTGCCGACGGCGTAGTCTGTGCAAACAGAGAACGAGGCCATAATGACTGTACCTATCGCGATCATCGGCGCCGGCATAGCCGGGCTGGCAGCAGCAAACACTCTGCACAAGGCAGGACACGCGATTCATCTTTTCGATAAAAGCCGTGGTAGCGGCGGACGCATGTCGAGCAAGCGCAGCGATGTCGGGGTGCTGGACCTGGGGGCTCAGTACTTCACCGCTCGCGACCGGCGCTTTGTCGATGAAGTCCAACAATGGCAAGCCAATGGCTGGGCCATCGAGTGGGAGCCACACCTGTACCACTATAAAAACGGTCAGTTGAGCCCCTCCCCTGACGAGCAGACCCGCTGGGTCGGCAAGCCCCGCATGAGCGCCATTACCCGCGGCCTGCTAGGCCATCTGCCGGTGAGCTTTGCATGCCAGATCACCGACCTGATACGCGGTGAAAAGCATTGGCACCTGCTGGATGCCGAGGGTGGCGAACACGGCCCGTTCAGCCACGTCATCATCGCCACCCCGGCGCCGCAAGCCACGTCTCTGCTGGCCAGCGCGCCAAAACTGGCAAGCACTGCAGCAGGGGTAAAAATGGAACCTGCCTGGGCCGTCGCCCTGGCCTTTGAATCACCACTCGACACGCCGATGGAAGGCTGCTTCGTACAAGGCAGCCCGCTTGACTGGCTGGCCAGAAACCGCAGTAAACCAGGGCGTGACCACCAGCCTGACACTTGGGTTTTGCACGCGACCAGTGCCTGGAGCAAACAAAATCTCGACTTGCCTAAAGAGGCTGTCATCGAACAACTGCATGGTGCATTTGCCGAGCTAATGCACTTCCCTACCCCAGCGCCGATTTTCACCCTGGCCCACCGCTGGCTCTACGCCCGACCAGCCGCAGCCCATGAATGGGGGGCTCTGGCGGATTCCGACCTGGGCCTGTACGCCTGCGGCGACTGGTGCCTGTCGGGCCGTGTCGAAGGTGCATGGTTGAGCGGCCAGGAGGCAGCGCGCCGGTTGATCGAGCATCTGGATTAATACCCCGTAGCCGCTGGCTGCGTTCGGCAGCGGCTACGAGAGTTCTCGCCACCCACCCAAATACCTGTACAAGTAATTTGACTTGTACAACATCAGGCTTATGATGAACCAAGGTTGTACATCGAATAAAAGATGTACAAGTAATTCTTGGAGGTTCGTCACATGGCCAGCGCCGTCTCAACCCAGCACAAACCGAAAATCGCCATCAGCGCCTGCTTGCTGGGGGCCGAGGTTCGTTTCAACGGCGGGCATAAAGAGTCGCGACTGTGCAGCCAGGCCCTGAGTGAACACTTCGAATTTGTCCCGCTCTGCCCCGAAGTCGCCATCGGCCTGGGCATCCCGCGCCAACCCGTGCGCCTGGTGGGCAGCCCTGCACAGCCACAAGCCGTAGGCAGTGTCGACAGCACGTTGAACGTGACCCAACCCTTGCACGACTACGGGCTGGAGATGGCCGCCGCGCACACCGATATTAGCGGCTACATCTTTATGCAGAAGTCACCGTCCTGCGGCCTGGAGCGGGTCAAGGTCTATCAGGACGGCGGCCGCCCTGCCGAGTTGAGCGGGCGCGGCATTTACGCCCAAGCGTTTTGCGCCGCACACCCTGACTTGCCTGTGGAGGAAGACGGCCGATTGAATGACCCGGTTCTGCGCGAGAACTTCCTGATCCGGGTTTATGCGTACAGCGCCTGGCAGGCATTGCTCAAAACCGGGATCACCCGCCGCTCTCTGACAGATTTTCACGCCTGCTATAAATACCAGCTCATGGCCCACCACCCCGCGCAGTACAGAACACTGGGCAATATGCTGGGCCGTATTGGCAAAAACGACCCACGCGAGATCGCCTCGCAGTACTTCAGCGAACTGATGAAAGCGCTGAAACAATGTGCCACACGCCGCACCCACACCAATGTGCTGCAACACATCAGCGGCTACCTTAAGCAATCCATCAGCCCTGAAGACAAGCAGGAAGTGCAGCAATTGATTGGTCAGTACCTGCACGGCATCGTACCGCTGGTGGTGCCGCTGACCTTGCTCAAGCATCACTTTCGCCTGCATCCGCACCCTTATATTTCGCGCCAGGTTTACCTGCAGCCGCACCCGGAAAATCTCAGCCTGCGCAATGCGATCTGACCATGAATGACGACCGGATCATGCCCAATACCCCCGATGCCGACTATAGCCAGGCACTGGCTGAAGGCTGGCAGCCGATCCGGGAAGTGGCCCGTATCACCGGAGTAAATGCCGTGACCCTGCGCGCTTGGGAACGGCGTTACGGCCTGATCGTTCCGCACCGTACGGCCAAGGGCCATCGGCTGTTCTCGGCCGAACATATCCTGCGTATCCGACACATTCTGACCTGGCTCAATCGTGGAGTACCGGTCAGCCAGGTCAAACCGCTGCTCGATATTGCGCCAGCATTCCGTGAACCTGTCGGTAACGACTGGCAGGCGTGGCGCCAGGCCCTGACGCTGGCCATCACCGAACTGGCCGAGCGCAAGCTCGATGACAACTTTAATCAGGTCATGTCGCTGTATCCGGCACAAACGCTGTGCGAGCAGTTGCTGATCCCGCTGTTAAGCGAGCTGGAACAACGCTGGCAGGGCCAGTTCGGGGCGCAGCTGGAGCGAGTGTTCTTCAGTTCATGGCTGCGCAGCAAGTTAGGTGCCCGGATCTACCACAACAATCGCTCGCTCAAAGGGGCGCCCATCCTGCTGATCAACCATTCGCCCCAGTATTTCGAAGCACACCTCTGGCTCACCGCCTGGCTGGTGAGCAGCAGCCATTGCCCGGTGGAGGTGTTCGACGGCCCCCTGCCCAACGGGGAGCTGGCATTAGCCGCTGAACGCCTCAAGTCCCCTGCGGTGGTGCTCTATTCGAGCCAGACCCTCAACCCCCAACAGCTGCCAAAGCTGCTCAATGGTATCGATTGCCCGACTCTGATTGCCGGACCAACGGTATGCATCCATAGCGCCGAGTTAGCCGTATGTACCACTGAAATCCCAGGATTGTTCCTGGCGCTTGATCCGCTTGAGGCCCATCAACGGCTCAGTCAGCTCGGACTCTTCTAGTCAAGGAATCAACATGCAACTGATCTGGCTGCGCAGCGATTTGCGCCACTACGACAACACCGCCCTGAGCGCCGCCGCCACACGCGGCCCAACCGTGGCCGTTTACCTCATCAGCCCTGATCAATGGCGGGCCCATGACGACGCGCCGTGCAAGGTCGACTTCTGGCTGCGCAACCTGCGCCCCCTAAGCGACAGCCTGCAGCAGCTCAATATCCCGCTGCTGATTCGTACCGCTGCAACCTGGGATCAGGCTCCGGCGGTCCTCCTTGAGTTGTGCCAGCAACTGGGTATCGAGGCGGTCCACGCCAACCAGGAATACGGGATCAACGAAACCCGTCGCGATAAAGCAGTGGCTCAAGCCCTTGACGCCAAGGGCATTGAATTTCACAGCTACCTCGACCAACTGCTGTTCCAGCCAGGCAGCATCCTGACGCAGTCCGGCTCGTACTTTCAGGTGTTTAGTCAATTTCGCAAGGTCTGCTACAACCGCCTGCACATGGCCATGCCGCAAATTGTCGCCAGCCCCAAGGCCCAAGCGCCGTTGCACGTCACACGCGACCCCCTGCCTGAAACAGTTGACGGTTTTGCTGTGCCCGGTGCGGCGTTACGGGCGCTATGGCCAGCGGGGGAAGAGGAAGCTCGGCAACGTCTGGCGCAGTTTGCCGACGAACAGATTGAATACTACAAGGACCAGCGCGACCTGCCGGCCAGACCCGGCACCAGCCAGCTTTCGGCCTATCTGGCAGCGGGCGTTATCTCCCCCCGGCAGTGCCTGCATGCCGCCCTTCAAAGCAACAACGGTGAGTTTGAAAGCGGCAGCCCCGGCGTATCTACCTGGATCACGGAGCTGCTATGGCGCGAGTTCTACAAGCACATTCTGGTGGGTTACCCACGGGTCTCGCGGCACCGCGCCTTTCGCCCCGAAACAGAGTTTCTGCCGTGGCGTGACGCGCCCACTGAACTGGCCGCCTGGAAACAGGGCTGTACGGGCTTCCCGATCATTGACGCGGCCATCAGACAACTGCTGCAAACCGGCTGGATGCACAACCGCCTGCGTATGGTAGTAGCGATGTTCCTGACCAAGAACCTGTTGATCGACTGGCGTGAAGGCGAACGTTTTTTTATGCAGCACTTGATCGACGGCGACCTGGCCGCCAACAACGGCGGCTGGCAGTGGAGCTCTTCCACCGGCACCGACTCCGTGCCGTATTTTCGAATCTTCAACCCGCTGACTCAGTCAGAGCGCTTCGACCCCGAAGGTCGATTTATCAAGCACTGGCTGCCCGAACTGGCGGACCTGAATAAAAAACAGCTGCACAACCCCGCCTTGATTGGCGGACTGTTTGGCGTGGCCAATTACCCGGTCCCCATCGTTAACTTGAGCCAAAGCCGCGACCGCGCCCTGAGCGCTTTCAAAAATCTGCCATCACGGCAAATGCTGGAGGTGAGCCATGGCTGACGGGCGGCGGATCTGGCTGACGGGCGCCAGCAGCGGGATTGGCGCGCACATGGCGCAGACATTGCTCGAAGGCGGCGCTCGGCTGGCATTGAGCGCCCGCACGCTGGAGCCCCTGAAAGCCTTGGCCGACCGTTACCCTGGGCAAGTTTTGCTGGTGCCCGGCGACTTGACCGACAGTGCGCAAGTACGCGAAATCGGCAAGCGCATCGCGCAAGCCTGGGGCGCACTGGACAGCGTGATCCTCAACGCCGGGACCTGTGAATATGTCGACGTCCGTCAGTTCGACGCGGCGCTGGTCGAGCGCGTGGTGCGCACCAACCTGCTGGCCAGCAGCTATTGCCTTGAAAGTGCTCTGCCTTTACTGCGCGCAGGTTCGCGCCCGCATCTGGTAGGGGTGGTCAGCTCCGTCACCTATTGGGCATTACCACGGGCCGAGGCGTACGGAGCATCGAAAGCGGGCCTGCGCTACTTGCTCGAATCGTTGCGTATCGATCTGGCTCAGGAAGGCATCGACGTCACCTTGGTCAGCCCTGGTTTTGTCGACACTCCGCTCACCGAAAACAATGACTTCCCAATGCCCATGCGCTGGTCCGCGCAAAAAGCTGCACGGCATATTTGCCAGCGCCTGGACAAACACCCGCTGGAAATCGCATTCCCCACAGTATTTATCGCCACCTTGCGGTTGTTGGCAAACTTGCCAAAACGCCTGCAAGTGGCGCTAGGCAAACGCCTGGCAAGGACCTCAGACGGTAAGCCATCATGAAAATCGCGATCATTGGCAGCGGCATTTCGGGGCTGACCTGCGGCTACTTGTTGCACAAGGAACACGATATCAGCGTGTTCGAGACCAGTGACTGGGTAGGCGGCCACACCCACACCGTATGGGTGAACGTCGAAGGGAAAACCTATGCCGTGGACACTGGGTTCATTGTATTCAACGACTGGACTTATCCCAATTTCATCAAGCTGATGGACCAGTTAGGGGTTCGCTCCAAAGCCACTGAAATGAGTTTTTCAGTGCACGACACTGACAGCAAACTCGAATACAACGGCAATACCCTCAATAGCTTGTTTGCCCAGCGCAGCAACCTGTTGTCGCCCAGGTTCTGGGGCATGTTGCGCGATATTTTACGTTTCAATCGCCAAGCCATTCGTGATCTGGACGAACAGCGTATTGCCAGCGACACCCAACTGGGCGACTACCTGCAACAACAGGGTTATGGGTCGCGCTTTATCGAGCACTATATCGTTCCGATGGGGGCCGCAATCTGGTCCATGTCATTGGCCGATATGCTGACCTTTCCGCTGCAGTTTTTTGTGCGTTTCTTCAAGAATCACGGTTTGCTCAGCGTCAGCAATCGCCCGCAATGGCGTGTGATTGAAGGCGGCTCAAGTGCTTACATAAAACCGTTGATCGCAGGCTTTTCCGACCGAATTCGTCTCAATTGCCCGGTCATGCAGGTAGCGCGCAATGAACAGGGGGTTCTTGTACATAGCGCCAGGGGCACTGAATACTTCGATAAGGTGATCTTTGCCTGCCATAGCGACCAGGCCCTCAGCCTGCTGGCCAAGCCCTCGACCGCAGAGAAGCAAATCCTGGGGGCGATGCCCTATTACAATAATGACGTAGTACTGCACACCGACACCCGCCTGCTGCCGGACCGGAAACTGGCATGGGCCAGCTGGAATTATCGATTGGGCGCAGCAGGGCAAAAACGTGCGGCTGTGACCTACAACATGAATATCCTGCAAGGTATTCAGAGCGACGCGACTTTGTGCGTCAGTCTCAATCAAACCTCAGCGATTGATCCGTTCAAAGTACTGGCCAGCTACACCTATGCCCACCCGCAATACAGCCTGGACGCCGTTGCCGCACAAGCGCGCTGGAAAGAATTGCTGGGCGAGCAGCACAGCTATTTTTGCGGTGCCTATTGGGCCAGCGGCTTTCATGAGGATGGCGTGGTCAGCGCCTTGCGCGTGGCCCAAGCCTTTGGCCAGCACCTATGAACAGCGCCCTGTACAGCGGCTGGATTGCCCATCGACGCTTTGCGCCGACCATCCATGCGTTCCGCTATCAGATCGGTCTGTTGTATCTGGACCTGGATGAGCAAGACGCTGTACTCGGGCTATCACCGCTGGCCGGAAAAAGCCGCTTTGCACCCTTCTCCTTTCGTGAAACCGATTACCTGAAAACCTTCACCACAACCGGCATGCGCTTGATTGACGCGGTTCGCCAGCAAGTAAGTGCTGCTTTAGGGCATACGCCGCAAGGCTCGATCTGTTTACTGACACAAGCCCGCAGCTGGGGGCTGTCCTTCAACCCGGTGAGTTTCTTTTACTGCTACGAGGCTGACGGAAAACTGGCCGCCATCTTGTGCGAAGTCACCAATACGCCTTGGCGCGAACGCTATCACTACGTGCTCCCGACTCAGGGGGACGGTTTTCAGCATGCCGTCGTGGCCAAGGCCTTTCACGTCTCGCCCTTTCTGCCACGGGATCTGGAATACCGCATGAGTTTCAGCCCGCCACAGGCCCGCCTCGGGGTGCATATGGCCGACTGGCAGGGGGAGCTGAAACTGTTTGATGCCACCCTCAACCTGCAGCGCAGCACGCTGGACCGCGCGGGGCTACATCGCTACTTGCGGCAGTTTCCATGGATGACTGCAAAAACCTGTCTGGCCATTTACTGGCAAGCCTTGCGCCTGTTTCTCAAGCGCACACCGATTTTTTCCCATCAGGCCGCCGACGGCGCCTTTCGCATTGCCGCCCTGCAACCCAAGGATAAACGCCATGAAGAGCCCTAGCCTGGTGAGCAAATCCTCACTATCGACTACCCACAATCTGACCAGCGCGTTGCTGCGCCGTGGGGTCATGCGCCAACTCGGCCAGTTGAAAAATGGCCATTTGGTTGTCATCGAAAATGGCGAACGCCTGATGTTCGGTGACAGCACTGCGGGCCTGGCCGGCGAAGTACAGATTCATGATGCAAGCCTGTGGGGCATGATCGCCAGCAACGGCTCGATTGGTGCCGGTGAAGCCTTTATTCACGGTTACTGGAGTTCCCCCGACCTCACCAAAGTGATCCGGGTGCTGGTCAGCAATATGGAGGTGCTCGATGCCATGGAGGGTGGCCTCGCCCGTCTGGGCCGCCCACTGATACGCGGCCTGCACTGGATCAATCGCAATACCCGCAAAGGCTCGCAAAAAAACATTGCCGCACATTACGACCTGGGCAACGAGATGTTTGAACAGTTTCTCGACCCCACGATGATGTATTCAGCGGCACAGTTTTTAAGTGCTGACGACACCCTGGAACAAGCACAACTCAATAAGCTTGAGCGCATCTGTCAAAAGCTCAACCTCAAGCCCGAAGACCACTTGCTCGAAATCGGCACTGGCTGGGGCAGCATGGCGCTGTTCGCAGCGCAGCATTACGGTTGTAAGGTCACGACCACGACGCTGTCCAAAGAGCAATTCGACTACACCAAAGCCCGGGTTGACGCATTAGGCTTACACGATCAGGTGACCTTGCTGCTGGAGGATTACCGCGATCTGACAGGGCAATACGACAAGCTGGTGTCGATCGAAATGATCGAAGCGGTCGGGCATCATTTTTTGCCCAGTTACTTCAAACAATGCTCCCACCTGCTCAAGCCACATGGGCTGATGCTGTTGCAGGCCATCACCATTCGCGAACAGCGTTACGAGCAAGCCAAAAGCAGCGTGGACTTTATCCAGCGCTACATTTTCCCAGGTGGCGCGCTGCCCAGCGTAAAAAAAATGCTCGAAATTGTCGGCAAGGACACTGACATGAATCTTATGCACATGGAGGATTTTGGCCTGCACTACGCTAAAACCCTGCGTCTGTGGCACGAGAACTTTCGTCGTGCCCACGGTCGATTAACAGAACTGGGCTACGACGAATACTTTCTGCGCCTGTGGGAGTTTTACCTTTGCTACTGCGAAGGTGGCTTTCTGGAGCGCAGCATCGGCACCGCACAATTGTTGCTGGCCAAACCTGCGGCCATGCCCGAGCCATTGCTCGGCCGGTTTAATGCTTAAGAACCTTATCAATGCCGGGCTGTTCCAGCTCGGCTGGTTTGCCTGTGTACTGGGCGGCAATAGCCTGTGGTTACTGCTGGCAGGCGGCGCGCTGTTGGCGCATCTGCTGTGGATAAGTCGCTCATTGGCGCAAGTCCGTTTAATCGCCGTCGTGTGCGTGCTCGGCAGCACGGTGGACGGCCTGCTGCTGAATGCCGGCGTTTTCGCCTTCAAGCAAGCCGGGGTTTTGATTCCGTTCTGGCTGGTGCTGTTATGGGCACTGCTGGCCATCACCTTGAACCATTGCCTGGCATGGACCGCAAAGCCGTTGTGGCGCGCTATTTTGCTGGGCGCAATCGGTGGGCCGTTATCGTATTACGCGGGGCAAAGGCTGGGCGCGGTGCAATTTCCACTGGGCCTGTGGCCGACTCTGCTTGGGTTGAGCCTGTTGTGGGCGGGATTGTTTCCGTTGTTAAGCACCTGTAGCCGCTGGCTGCGATAAGGGCCGCAGGCCATCAACATACCGGGCCCACTACGCGGGCCATAGCAGCCTTCGGCAGCGGCTATATCTCTGCGTTCATCAGCACATCCACACCTGATCGCAGCTCTGCCTTACACTGCGCGCCTATGACCAACATCCCCCTGACCGAAATTACCGAACCCGCCGTCACCTGCTCGACGTGTGCGGCGTGCTGCTGCCAACTGGAAGTGATGCTGATCACCGACACGGGTGTGCCCGAGCGCTTTATCGACAACGATGATTGGGGCGGCGAAGTGATGCTGCGCCTGGATGATGGCTGGTGTGCGGCCCTGGATCGCAACACCATGATGTGCACCATCTATGAGAAACGCCCGCTGATTTGTCGCGAGTTCGAAATGGGCGAAGTCGAGTGCCTCAATGAACGCCAGGGCATTGCGACGGCGTATCGCTGAGAGGGGGCAGGGTTACAGCGCCATCGTGTAGTGCAGCGCATAGCTTTCTACGCCATCGTTGGTGCTGGAGATCCCGGCATTGGAGTAGTGGGTCGCGCGAATCCCGACCTCATGACCACCCGCAAAGCGCAAGCCAAAACCAAGCCGGTCTTCAAACTGGAATGCTGTTCCCAGCCTGTTGCCTTCGACTTCGGTGTGGGTGAACAACGCAACGCCGATCCCGGCCTCGACATAGGGTTTAACCCGCTCACCGGCAAATTCGTATACGAATACTGGCGAGAACGACAAGCTATTGCTCGCGGATGATTTATCACCTTCCCAGTAGGTGTAAGCCCCGTCCCAATAACCTGTAAGACGCCCAATATCACTTTGCAGCCAGCTTTTGTCCCAATCGGACTTCAAACCAAGACGATATGTCATGGTCGATTCGCTGGTGTGCCCTACCCCAAACTCAAGCCCGGCAGCCTGTGCGGTGAAACTGTGCCCCAGTGCCGCGGCTGCAATCGCAGCCAAACAAAACAGTCGCTTCATAAGAAAATCCTATTTTCATATGCCAATGTCAGTTGTTATGCGCTTCATCAGGCAGGCGCGCTGAAGCAGATTTCTGATTTTTTACAGACCGAAGCTTCGCACAACGCCAGATTTATTCCATAACACAGGTAGGATTTTTCCTAGGTGTTCAGGAGAGGCGCTGGTCCAGAACTGAGCTTCACGGGGTGGGCCGCTCGCCAGCAGCTCTCGTTCGGCCAACAACCGCTGAAGCTGGCGCGCCACGGCGGCACCGGTATCGATCAGGCTGATCGAAGGCGGGAGCATCTGACTCAGCAGAGGCTTGAGGAAGGGGTAATGGGTGCAGCCCAGAATAATGGTGTCGCAACCCGCTGCCAGCAGCGGCTCTACATAGCTGCGCAACAAGGTGCGCAATGCGTCACTGTGCAGGTCACCGGTCTCGATCAGTTCCACCAGGCCCGGACACGGCTGGGTGATCACCCGCACATCGTTGGCAAAACGATCAAGCAAAGCGGCAAATTTGGCGCTTTGCAATGTACCGGTGGTCGCGAGCACCCCCACCACACCGCTGCGAGTAGCTGCCGCTGCCGGTTTGACCGCAGGTTCCATTCCGACCATGGGCCAGTCGGGGTAACGCTGACGCAAATCCGCGACCGCCGCCACCGTCGCGGTATTACAGGCCAGCACCAGAGCCTTGGCACCCTGGCGCTGAAAAAAGTCAGCCACCACCGCACAGCGCTGGCGAATGAATTCGGGGCTTTTTTCGCCATAGGGGATATGCCCACAATCAGCCACGTAGAGCAGCGATTCATGGGGCAATAGTGCGTGAATTTCCTTGAGTACCGACAAGCCGCCGACGCCGGAGTCGAAAACGCCAACCGGCGCTTCACTCATGGCCAACACCACACACGCTGCACGCAGGGTCGCGCTTGACCCGCAACTCGCGAAAACGCGTGCTCAAGGCATCGATCAATAACAAGCGGCCCACCAGCGGCTCACCAAAACCGGCCAGTACCTTGAGCGCTTCAAGGGCTTGCAAGCTGCCGACCAGCCCCACCAACGGGCCAAGAACTCCAGCTTCGCTGCACGTCAGTTCCGCTTCGCTGCCGTGCCCGTACAAGCAGTGGTAACAGGGGCTGGCGGGCTGACGTGAATCAAATACCGACAGTTGCCCTTCAAGGCGAATCGCCGCGCCACTGACCAGTGGTTTGCGCGCCACGACACAGGCTTTGT
This sequence comes from Pseudomonas fragi, assembly GCF_025426255.1. Taxonomy (GTDB): domain Bacteria; phylum Pseudomonadota; class Gammaproteobacteria; order Pseudomonadales; family Pseudomonadaceae; genus Aquipseudomonas; species Aquipseudomonas kulmbachensis. The sequence goes on from NZ_CP104861.1 coordinate 4,359,784, forward strand.
TCACCGCTTCACGGGTAGCAAAGTTGTCGCAGCAATCGAGTACCAAATCCACCGCGGCAACGGCATCGGCCAGCGAGTCGGCATCCAGCGCCGATCGGTGAGCGACCAGTTTGATATGCGGATTGATCAGGTGCAGGCGGCGCAACGCGGAGTCGACCTTGCTCTCGCCGACATTGGCGGTGTCATGAATGATCTGGCGTTGCAGGTTGGTCAAATCGACGTTGTCGAAATCGGCCAGGTGCAGCTCACCGACCCCAGCGGCTGCGAGATAGAGCGCGACGGGCGAGCCAAGCCCGCCCAGGCCGATAATCAGCACACGGCTGTTTTTCAGCTTCAACTGACCGTCGATATCGACCTGTTGCAACAGGATCTGTCGGCTATAGCGCAACAGTTCCTCATCGGTCAGCACGGCAGGCGACCCAACGTGATGCGTTCATGTCCACCCAGGTCCTTGCGGCTTTCGACCTGTGCAAAACCTGCGTCCTGCAACAGTTGGCGAACAGCCGCTGCCTGGTCGTAGCCGTGTTCCAGCATCAACCAGCCACCCGCATTCAGGTGCTGGGCAGAGGCCGCTATGATCTCGCGGATATCGTCCAGACCATCAGCACCGGCGACCAGCGCACTTTCAGGCTCAAAACGCACATCGCCTTCGGCCAGATGAACGTCACCGGCGGCAATGTAGGGCGGGTTGCTGATGATCAGATCAAAACGTTGGTCGGCCAATGCGCTGAACCAGTGACTGGTAAACACATTGACGTTTTCGAGCTGCAAACGCTGGCGATTGCGCTCGGCCAGCGCCACGGCTTCAAGCACACGGTCAACCGCGGTTACGTGCCAAGCGGCGCGTTCACTGGCCAAGGCCAGCGCGATTGCACCGCTGCCGGTGCCCAAGTCCAACACTTTGGCCGGGCTTGCGGGCAGCAGGGCCAGCGCCGTTTCGACCAACAGCTCGGTGTCCGGGCGCGGAATCAGTGTATGCGGCGCCACTTCCAGATCCAGGTTCCAGAAGCCCTGTTGCCCCAGAATGTAGGCCACCGGCTCACCGGCCCTGCGACGCAGCAAGTATTCGGCGAAGGTCAACGCCGATTCGCTGCTGACAATTTTCTCGGGCCATGTGTGCAAATAACTGCGCGACTTGCCCAGGGCAGCGGCCAGTAGCAGCTCCGCATCGAGACGGGCAGTTGGTGAATCAGGCAGTTCAGCAGCACGTAACAAGCTGGCAATAATAGTCATTTATTCACCCAGGGCTGTCAGTTGATCAGCCTGAAACTCCGCCAATAGTGGCTCAATAACGGCATCAACACCGCCAGCCAGTACGTCATCCAGGGAATACAGGGTCAGGTTGACGCGATGGTCGGTCACTCGCCCCTGCGCGAAATTGTAAGTGCGGATGCGCTCGGAACGATCTCCCGAACCCACCAGCGACTTGCGCTCGCTGGCAATGGCATTGGCCGCAGCGCTGGTTTGCTGATCATTCAACTTGGCCGAAAGCCAGGACATCGCCCGCGCCCGGTTTTTATGCTGGGAGCGCTCTTCCTGACACTCCACCACAATGCCCGAGGGCAAGTGGGTGATGCGAATCGCCGAGTCGGTCTTGTTGACGTGCTGACCACCCGCGCCCGAAGAACGGTAGGTATCAACGCGCAAATCGGCCGGGTTGATCTCGATGGCTTCTTGCTCGTCCGGCTCGGGCAACACGGCGACGGTGCATGCGGAGGTATGGATACGACCCTGGGATTCGGTGGCGGGCACACGCTGTACGCGGTGCACACCCGACTCGAACTTCAGCTTGCCGTACACATTCTCACCTTCGACACGGGCAATGACTTCTTTATAGCCGCCATGCTCACCGCTGTTTTCCGACAGGATTTCCAGCTTCCAGCCGCGACGCTCTGCGTAGCGCGAATACATGCGAAACAGATCGCCCGCAAAAATGGCCGCTTCATCGCCCCCCGTTCCGGCGCGAATTTCAAGGAATACGTTGCGCCCGTCATTCGGGTCCTTGGGCAACAGCATGCGCTGCAGGTCTTTTTCCAGTTCGATCAACCGTTCTTTGGCTTCGCGAACTTCTTCGACCGCCATTTCACGCATGTCGGGGTCGTTATCCTTAAGCAACGCCTGAGCGCCTTCAAGGTCGGCCTGCACTTTGAGCCACAGCCCGTAAGCTGTAACAATGGGTTCAACTTCCGCGTATTCCTTGGAATAGGCACGGAATTTGGTTTGATCAGAAATGACTTCGCCATCGCCAAGCAGTGCGGTCAGTTCTTCAAAACGGTCCTGGAGGATGTCCAGCTTATTAAGCAGTGACGCTTTCATTACAATTTTTTATCCGCAGAGCTATGCGATGAGCCCTCACCGAGGGCAAAAAGTTCTTGGGCCATGGCCAACGCATCGAGGCGGCCTTCGGCGGAAAGCTTTTTCAGCTGCACGCTGGGTGCATGCAACAATTTATTAGTCAGGCCACGCGCCAGTTGTACCAGCACATCTTCAGGGTTGCTGCCATTGGCAAGCATCCGCTGGGCCTTTTGCAGTTCTTCGTCCCGCAGACGCTCGCTTTGCTGACGATAGGCTTTAAGCACATCAACCGCCGCCAGTTCACGCAAACGCACCATAAAGTCGTCAGCGCCGATGCTCACCAGTTCTTCGGCCGCCTGGGCAGCGCCCTGACGACTCTTGAGGTTTTCGGCAACCACTTCGTGAAGATCATCGACGGTATAGAGGTAAACGTCGTCCAACTCGCCGACTTCTGGCTCGATATCGCGGGGAACAGCGATGTCGACCATGAAAATTGGCTTGTGCTTGCGCAGCTTCAAGGCGCTTTCGACGGCCCCTTTACCCAAAATCGGCAACTGGCTGGCCGTGGAGCTGATCACGATATCGCTGTGTACCAGCTCCTGGGGAATATCCGACAGCAGCACGGCGTGGGCACCGAACTGTTCAGCCAGAGTACTTGCGCGCTCCAGAGTACGGTTAGCCACCACGATGCGCTTGACCCCAAGGTCATGCAGGTGGCGGGCGACCAGGGTAATGGTCTCGCCCGCTCCGATCAGCAAGGCCTGGCTGCGCTGCAAATCACTGAATATCTGCTTGGCCAGGCTCACAGCAGCAAACGCCACAGAAACCGGGTTTTCGCCAATGGCAGTGTCGGTGCGCACTTGCTTGGCCGAGTTGAAGGTCGCTTGAAACAAACGCCCCAACAAAGGCCCGACAGTGCCCGCCTCACGTGCCACGGCGTAGGCTGATTTCATCTGGCCGAGAATTTGCGGCTCGCCCAGCACCAGAGAGTCCAGGCCCGAGGCCACGCGCATCATGTGACGAACGGCAGCATCGTCTTCGTGGATGTAGGCGCAAGCCTGCAACTCTTCGAGGCTCAGCTTGTGATAGTCCGCCAGCCATTGCAGTACGCTGTCAGGCGAAAGGTGGTCCTGCTCTATATAGAGCTCACTGCGATTGCAGGTGGAGAGGATCGCAGCTTCGCGACTGTCGGTTAGGCGGCAGAGCTGCTGCAAGGCCTCAACCAACTGCTCGGGAGTAAAAGCCACGCGCTCGCGGACGTCTACTGAAGCAGTCTTGTGGTTAATACCGAGTGCGAGGAAGGCCATTCAAGATCGCTGATGATGACGAGAAGCCGGCAATTGTCCTACTTCGCCAGATTGAGAACAACCATTGCTGACTATTGTCTCTATAGTTAAGGTCTGTTGAACACATCAACAGCCCCAAGATATCGATAGTCGCAGCTGTTATGGTTTGCACCATCGCATGTGTCATGATGCCCGGACCGCAGGTAAGTCGCCCATCTCTTATATGAATAGATCCTCCGCGTTGCTCCTCGCTCTCGTCCTTCTCAGTGGCTGCCAGGCTTTGGCCCCCACGTCCCCGGATGATTCATCACCGGCTGAAGACGCTACCTCCGCCCCGGAAAAACCCACGGTCTACAGCTCGTTCAGCGAAGAAACGCTGTACAGCCTGTTGAGCGCCGAGTTGGCCGGTCAACGTAATCGTCTGGACATTGCCCTCGACAACTACGTGACGCAGGCGATCAACACGCAAGATCCGGGCATCTCTGAGCGGGCCTTCCGTATCGCCGAGTATCTGGGCGCCGATCAGGCCGCACTCGATACATCGCTGATCTGGGCCAAAAACGCCCCGGACGATCTTGAGGCGCAACGGGCCGCGGCCATTCAATTGGCGCGCAATGGTCGCTATGACGATTCCATGGCGTACATGGAAAAAGTCTTGCAGGCCAAGGGCGACACTCACTTCGATTTCCTCGCCTTATCGGCAGTAGAGACAGATGCAGAGACCCGAGCGGGCCTGCAGAAAAGTTTTGACAGCTTGCTGGCCAGGCATCCGGACAACGGCCAGCTGATTTTCGGCAAGGCCTTGTTGATGCAACAGGACGGTGATGCCGAAGGCGCACTGAAACTGCTGGAAAAAAATCCGCCCCAGGACGGTGAAGTCGCCCCGCTGTTGTTGCGAGCACGCTTGCTGCAAAGCCTCAATCGCGGCGATGAAGCGCTGCCACTGCTGAAAAAAAGCATTCGCCAATACCCTGACGACAAGCGTCTGGGGCTGACGTATGCCCGCACTCTGGTCGAACAGAACCGCATGGACGAGGCCAAGGTGCAGTTTGCCAGCCTGGTCCAGCAGTACCCCGAAGACGATGAGCTGCGCTTTTCCCTGGCACTGGTTTGCCTCGAGGGCAAGGCCTGGGACGAGGCTGAAGGCTATCTGCAAGAACTGATTGAGCGCGATAGCCATGTCGACTCGGCGCACTTGAACCTGGGCCGGATCGCCGAAGAACGCAATGACCCTCAGGGTGCGCTCAACGAGTACGCATTAGTCGGCCCCGGCAATGAGTACCTGCCAGCACAACTGCGCCAGGCGGATATCCTGGTCAGCCACGGGCGTGGCGCTGAAGCAGCCAAAAACCTGGCGGCAGCTCGTGATGCGCAACCCGACTACGCGATTCAGTTGTACTTGATTGAAGCTGAAACCCTGTCGGCGAATAACCAGACGGAGCGCGCCTGGAGTGTCCTGCAACAGGCACTCAAGCAATACCCTGACGACTTGAATCTGCTGTATTCACGCGCAATGCTCGCCGAAAAGCGCAACGATCTTGAGCAAATGGAGCGAGATCTGCGCGCCATTATCAAACGCGAGCCTGACAATGCCATGGCATTGAATGCCTTGGGTTATACGCTTTCGGATCGAACCACGCGCTATGCAGAAGCCAAGGCACTGATCCAGCAAGCCTATGAACTGAACCCGGATGACCCGGCCGTACTCGACAGCCTGGGCTGGGTGAACTTCCGCCTTGGCAATCTCGATGAAGCCGAACGCTTGCTGCGCCAGGCGCTGGAACGCTTCCCGGATCAGGAAGTCGCCGCTCACTTGGGTGAAGTGCTGTGGGCAAACGGTAAGCAGCGTGAAGCCAAAAAAATCTGGGGCACTTTTCTTAAGGAAAACCCTGACAGCCCTATCCTGCGCAAAACTATCTTGCGCCTGACCGGATCCGAGAATCTTTAACCATGTTTTTCCGTCATTTGCGCCATCTTGTCGTTTTTAGCCTGATTGCCGTGCTCGCCGGTTGTGCGGGCTTTGGTGCCCGCGAGTCAGTTGAAGGCCACGGCAGCCCTGCCCTGTGGTCGGCGCACAAACAACAGCTGAGCCAACTCGACGGCTGGCAAATCAACGGCAAAGTCGGAATTCGCGCCCCAAAAGACTCAGGTAGCGCCACCCTCTTCTGGCTGCAGCGTCAGGACTATTACGATATTCGTCTTTCCGGGCCGCTGGGCCGGGGTGCTGCGCGCCTGACCGGGCGACCGGGCAGTGTCGTTCTGGAAGTCGCCAATCAGGGCCGCTACGAAGCACCAACACCCGAGCAATTGCTGGGTGAGCAACTGGGCTGGAGCCTGCCGGTGTCACATCTGGTCTGGTGGGTACGTGGCTTACCCGCGCCTGGCAGCAAAAGCCGGGTGACATTGAATGCAGATAGTCGCCTGGCCAACCTGGAACAGGACGGCTGGAAAATCGAATATTTAAGCTATGTCGAGCAGAACGGCTTCTGGCTGCCCGAGCGGGTCAAGCTGCACGGGCCGGATCTGGACGTCACATTAGTGGTTAAAGATTGGCAACCTCGTTTGTTGGGTCAATGAAATGCAAGACGGTCCAGATAAAAAAAGCCTGATTCTGCCCTCTCCGGCAAAACTTAACTTGATGCTGCACATCCTCGGCCGTCGAGAAGATGGCTATCACGAGCTGCAAACGTTGTTTCAGTTTCTCGATTACGGAGATGAAATGACCTTTACCGTGCGTGACGATGGAATTATTCGTCTGCACACCGAATTCCCCGGCGTCCCTCACGACGACAATCTGATCGTGAAAGCGGCAAAAAAACTTCAGGCGCAATCCTGTTGCCCCTTGGGAATCGACATCCGGATAAAAAAAATTCTGCCCATGGGCGGCGGCATCGGCGGCGGCAGTTCAAATGCGGCAACCACCTTGCTGGGGCTCAATCATCTTTGGCAATTGGCCTGGGATGAAGATCGCCTGGCAGCGCTGGGCCTGAGTTTAGGGGCTGACGTCCCGGTTTTCGTACGTGGCCACGCCGCATTTGCTGAAGGCATCGGGGAAATTCTGACTCCCGCAGCACCGGAAGAACCCTGGTATCTGGTGCTTGTTCCGCAAGTATCTGTAAGTACTGCAGAAATATTTTCAGATCCTTTGTTGACACGTGACTCTTTGCCCATTAAAGTGCGCCCCGTTCCCAAGGGAAACAGCCGAAACGACTGCGAAGCAGTAGTGAAGGAGCGTTATCCAGAAGTACGTAACGCTTTGAATTTGTTAGGTAAATATACCGAAGCAAAATTAACTGGAACTGGAAGTTGTATATTTGGGGCCTTCCCAAACGAAGCAGATGCTGATAAAGTGCTGCACCTTCTGACAGGCACCCTTACAGGGTTTGTAGCAAAAGGAAGCAACGTTTCGATGTTGCATCGCAAGCTACAAGATCTGGCAAAGGAAACGGGTACACGGTACTCGTAGCAACAGATACAGGGGCGTCGCCAAGCGGTAAGGCAGCAGGTTTTGATCCTGCCATGCGTTGGTTCGAATCCAGCCGCCCCTGCCATTTCTTATACTCATCCAGGTTACCCTCAGCCTTCAGGTACTGCGCGTGTCCAAGATGATGGTCTTTACGGGGAACGCTAACCCCGATCTGGCTCGGCGTGTCGTACGTCAGCTGCATATCCCACTCGGTGACATCTCTGTCGGAAAATTTTCCGATGGCGAAATTACCGCTGAGATTAATGAAAATGTCCGCGGTAAAGACGTTTTCATCATTCAGCCGACTTGTGCTCCGACCAACGATAACCTGATGGAACTCGTCGTGATGGCTGATGCCTTCCGCCGCTCCTCAGCTACTCGTATTACTGCTGTTATTCCTTACTTTGGTTATGCCCGTCAGGATCGCCGTCCGCGTTCCGCACGTGTAGCTATCAGCGCAAAAGTTGTCGCTGACATGCTTACCGTAGTCGGCATCGATCGTGTTCTCACGGTTGATTTGCATGCTGACCAAATTCAGGGTTTCTTCGATATTCCTGTAGATAACATCTATGGCTCCCCAGTTTTGGTGGATGACATCGAAGATCAGCGCTTTGAGAACCTTATGATTGTGTCCCCGGATATCGGCGGCGTCGTGCGTGCACGTGCTGTTGCCAAGTCCTTGGGCGTTGATCTGGGTATCATCGACAAACGCCGTGAGAAAGCCAATCACTCGGAAGTGATGCATATCATTGGTGATGTCGAAGGGCGTACCTGTATTCTGGTTGATGACATGGTCGATACCGCCGGCACTCTGTGCCACGCGGCTAAAGCCTTGAAAGAGCATGGCGCTTCCAAAGTGTTCGCCTACTGCACACACCCTGTGCTGTCGGGTCGGGCAATCGAGAATATCGAAAATTCCATGCTGGACGAGCTGGTGGTGACTAACACCATTCCGCTGTCCGCAGCCGCACAAGCCTGTACGCGTATCCGCCAGTTGGATATCGCACCGGTTGTGGCTGAAGCGGTTCGCCGCATCAGCAACGAAGAATCGATCAGCGCGATGTTCCGTTAAGGGCCCTGCCCTTCTCAGACATTTGCTGACGAAAAGCGCCCCGCCCCAGCAACCTGTTGGGGCGGGGCTTTTTTGCCCATACCGTCCATAGCGCTGGTCGCAAACGCTAGGCCGGATGTGGTTATTTTGGAGATACAACATGAACGATTTTACTCTGAATGCTGAAGTGCGTTCCGACCTGGGGAAAGGTGCGAGCCGCCGCCTGCGTCGTCTCGCAAGCCTGGTTCCAGCTGTAGTTTACGGTGGCGAAAAAGCCCCTGAATCCATCAGCATGCTGGCTAAAGAAGTTGCCAAACTGCTCGAAAACGAAGCTGCTTACAGCCACGTTATCGAACTGACCGTTGGCGGCGTTAAGCAAAACGTGATCATCAAAGCTCTGCAACGTCACCCGGCCAAAGGCCACGTGATGCACGCTGACTTCGTACGCGTTATCGCTGGTCAAAAGCTGACTGCAATCGTTCCAGTTCACTTCGTTGGTGAAGCTGCTCCGATCAAGAAAGGCGGCGAGATCTCGCACGTTGTTGCTGAAATCGAAGTTACCTGCCTGCCAAAAGACCTGCCTGAATTCATCGAAGTTGACCTGGCTAACGCCGAAGTCGGCTCGATCATTCACCTGTCGGACATCACCGCTCCTAAAGGCGTTGAGTTCGTAGCTCTGGCACACGGTAACGACCTGGCAGTAGCCAACGTTCACGCTCCACGTGTTGCACCAGAAGCAGAGTAATTCATTACTCTGCTGTTGGAGTTTTGAGAAACATCGCGAGCTAACACGCAGCGAGTAAAGCGGACAAGATCGCGAAGTTTACTCATGTAAACCCGCTTTTTTGTCTGTTTTCGCCGCTACTGTCAGCGGCGATGTTATCCACAACTCCATAGAAGGGCCCTTGTCGTGACCGCCATAAAACTGATCGTTGGCCTGGGAAATCCAGGCACCGAATACGAACAGACCCGGCATAACGCAGGGGCCCTTTTTGTTGAGCGTCTCGCGTCGGCAAACGGGGTAAACCTCGTTGCAGACCGCAAATATTTTGGCCTGACCGGGCGTTTCAGCCACCAGGGTCAGGATGTTCGTCTGTTGATTCCCACCACCTATATGAACCGAAGCGGCCAAGCCGTCGCGGCGCTTGCCGGTTTCTACCGTATTGCGCCGGAATCCATACTGGTGGCCCACGACGAACTCGATCTCCTCCCCGGCGTTGCCAAGCTCAAGCTCGGTGGCGGCCATGGAGGTCATAACGGGTTGCGCGACATCATCGCGCAACTGGGAAACAACAATAATTTCTATCGTCTGCGGCTCGGCATTGGCCACCCAGGCGTCGCCAGCATGGTGTCCAACTTTGTTCTGGGTCGTGCGCCTCGCGCCGAACAGGAAAAACTGGACGCCAGCATCGATTTTGCCCTCGGCGTGCTGCCGGATATCCTCGCCGGGGAATGGAACCGTGCGATGAAAAACCTGCACAGCCAGAAGGCCTGACTCTACTCCTCGGGGAAAACACCATGGGATTTAACTGCGGCATCGTCGGCCTGCCTAACGTCGGCAAATCCACCCTGTTCAACGCCCTGACCAAATCCGGTATTGCGGCCGAGAACTTCCCCTTCTGCACGATCGAGCCGAACACCGGCATCGTGCCGATGCCCGACTTACGTTTGGACGCGCTGGCTGCCATCGTTAAACCGCAGCGCATCCTGCCAACCACCATGGAATTCGTTGATATCGCGGGCCTCGTGGCTGGCGCATCGAAAGGCGAAGGCCTGGGCAACAAGTTCTTGGCCAACATTCGTGAGACCGATGCTATCGCTCACGTGGTCCGCTGCTTTGAAGATGAGAACGTGATTCACGTTTCCAACAGCGTTGACCCGAAGCGCGACATCGAAATCATCGACCTTGAGCTGATCTTCGCCGACCTCGACAGCTGCGAAAAGCAACTGCAGAAAGTCGCGCGTAACGCCAAAGGCGGCGACAAGGATGCTGTGGCTCAAAAAGCCCTGCTGGAACAACTGATCGCGCACTTCACCTTGGGCAAGCCGGCTCGCAGCCTGATCAAGAATATGGATGCCGATGAGAAACAAATCATCAAAGGCTTCCACCTTCTGACCACCAAGCCTGTGATGTACATCGCCAACGTGGCTGAAGACGGTTTCGAAAACAACCCGTTGCTCGATGTGGTCATGGCCATTGCCGAAGAAGAAGGCGCAATCGTGGTTCCGGTCTGCAACAAGATCGAAGCTGAAATTGCCGAGCTCGACGACGGTGAAGAAAAGGACATGTTCCTTGAGGCCCTGGGCCTTGAAGAGCCAGGCCTTAACCGCGTAATTCGTGCCGGTTACGAAATGCTCAACCTGCAAACCTACTTCACTGCAGGCGTTCAGGAAGTTCGCGCCTGGACCGTTAAAGTTGGGGCTACCGCTCCGCAGGCAGCCGGTGTGATCCACACCGACTTCGAAAAAGGCTTTATCCGTGCTGAAGTAATCTCCTACGACGACTTCATCAAGTTCAACGGTGAAGCTGGCGCGAAAGAAGCTGGCAAATGGCGTTTGGAAGGCAAGGAATACATCGTTAAAGACGGTGACGTTCTGCACTTCCGCTTCAACGTGTAAAACATCACACGTATAAAAAACCGCGCTCAGGCGCGGTTTTTTTTGGCCTTGTATTTGATCTTCGCCATGAAGAGCACTCTGAAGGCCTGCCAGGGTCTATGGTTACTACCATCTGAATAAATGATCGGGAGCTTTAATGATTCCCCGCGCCAACTTCCTGCGTCGCCATGTCGATTCCTCAATTGAGAAGATCCGGACCCGCTGGTCCTCAGGCTGGCGTGATGCCCTCGCATCCGCCATCGCCGCCGCACTGGCCTGGATTCTCGCCACGCACTTGTTCGGTCACGTACATCCGGTGTTTGCCGCAATCAGCGCCGTCGTGTGCCTGGCCCCAGGCTTGCCCAGCCATGGCAAGCAAGCCATCGGGTTGATGGTGGGAGTGGCCACGGGGATTGTCGTGGGTGAAGCAGCCCTGTGGTTGCCTGACGGCTATCCGCTGCTGCGTATCGGCTTTGCCACCTTCTCGGCCATCGCCATCGCGGCGCTGTATGGCCTGGGGGCCGTAGTTCCGATTCAGGCAGGGGTTTCAGCCGTATTGATGCTTGCTGTCGGCCCTGAGGCCGCAGGCGTGGTCCGCATGCTGGATGTGCTCGTGGGCGCTGGCGTCGGCCTGGTGTTCAGCCAAGTCCTTCTCACCCCCAATCCAATCGGGATCATCGATAGCTCGGCCAAGGACCTACTGGAAAAACTCGCCAAAGGCTTCAGTAAAAGTCTGCAAGCACTGGAAGAAAAAGACGCCAGCAAAGCCGAAAACGCGGTGCTGATTTTCTCCCGAGCCCACGACAGCCTTATCGCCCTGGAAAACGGCATCAGCAGTGCACGCAACACCGCACGCTGGACGCTGCGCGGGCGCTTTGTATCACGGGAGGTCAAAGACATTGCCAAACGCTACGAGCGCCATGCGGTGCGCTTGTACGCCAGCTCGCTGCTATTTGCCGAAGCGTTCGCCGATGCACTGCGCAAGGAACAGGGGCCGCCCCCCGCCTCGCTGCACGAACGACTGGCCAGCGTGGCTTCAGGCTGCGCCGCAATCGCCAATGACAACGAGCATCCAGTATTGCTGCCGGTAGTTCCCATCGAAGTGGCGGATGCCGTGTCCGCGCCCTGGCAACTGTGCTTGCAACACTTGAGCACGGTTGAAAGCGCCCTGCTGACGTTCGGATTTATTACACAGAGCGACAAACCTTCTGCATAGCCACTTGAAAGCCCTTACGGGCTTCCAGGCGGCTACCTATTGGTTTCACACCTTTTTGGTTCGCGGCAGCAAAATAGCCAACACCCCGAACAGCGGCAAATAAGAGCACAGGGTGTACACATACTCGATGCCATGAATATCAGCCAGGTGCCCGAGCAAGGCGGCACCAATCCCGCCGAAGCCAAACATCAAGCCGAAGAAGATACCGGCGATCATCCCCACGTTGCCTGGCACCAGCTCCTGCGCGTACACCACGATTGCCGAGAATGCCGAGGCCAGAATGAAGCCGATGATGACGCTGAGCACGCTGGTCCAGAACAAGTCGGCATAAGGCAGCAGCAGCGTGAACGGCGCAACGCCGAGAATCGAGAACCAGATTACCGCCTTGCGCCCGATGCGATCGCCGATCGGACCGCCAAAAAACGTACCCGCCGCGACGGCCCCCAGGAACAGGAACAGATACAGCTGCGAGGTGGACACCGAAACGTCGAACTTCTCGATCAGAAAGAAGGTGTAGTAACTGGTCAGGCTCGCCATATAGAAGTACTTGGAGAACACCAGCAAGCCGAGTACCACCAACGCACCCAGCACTCGTTGCTTTGAGAGGCCATGAGTGGCCTTCTGCCCCGCCTTGAGCTTGAACAGGTTCAAATGATTGCGGTACCAGCGACTGATGACATACAGCAGCCCTACGGCGAACAGGGCAAACAGCCCGAACCAGGCTACGTTGCCCTGGCCAAAGGGAATGATGATTGCCGCAGCCAGCAACGGCCCAAAGGCCGATCCGGCATTACCGCCAACTTGAAAGGTCGATTGCGCCAAGCCGTAGCGCCCGCCTGAAGCCAGCCTTGCTACCCGAGAAGCTTCCGGGTGAAAGGTCGAAGAGCCGACACCGACCAGCCCTGCTGCCAACAGAATCAGCGGAAAACTGCCAACCTGGGACAGCATCAAAATCCCGACCAGAGTGCAAACCATACCGGCCGGCAGCAATAACGGATTCGGATGACGGTCGGTGTAGTACCCCACCCACGGCTGTAATAGAGATGCGGTAAGTTGGAACGTCAGGGTAATCAGTCCGATCTGGGTAAACGTCAGGTCATATTTGGCCTTGAGCATCGGATAGATCGACGGCAGTACTGCCTGGATCAGGTCATTGATCAGATGCGCCAAGGCCACTGCGCCGATAATGCGCATGACTAACGGGCTGGACTGGGGGGCAGAAGAGGACGCGGTTGTATTTGTTTGAGCGTTGCTAAGAGCCATTTGAGTTTCCGTACGACAGGTGAATGCGCGCTTGCAGGTACGTCAATGTGCCATTTTTTTACAAGATATTGCCATCCAAAGGCCGCAAAACCTTAAGCAGTTGATAGAACAAAGATTTTTTAAGATATTTGCTTGACACATGTCCCGTACGAGGGAATAATGCGCGCCATTGGCTACATAGCTCAGTTGGTTAGAGCATAGCATTCATAATGCTGGGGTCCGGGGTTCAAGTCCCTGTGTAGCCACCAAATACCGGTTTCACTACATCGCAAGATGAAAATGAAACCAACAAGAAGCCCGCCTAGTGCGGGCTTTCTTGTGTCTGGGCATCTCTCCTTGTCTCCCCCCCCTATACCTTCCCCCTGCGTATCCTTCGTTAATAATAGAACCGAAGGGATACAAACCATGAGGCGCCCAGAGATCAAAAGACGCCCCCCTTGTCTGACACTGCTCTGGCCAACCTGGAACCCGACACAAAGGAATACCGGGAACAGAACGGCAATGGGTTGTACTTCCGTGTTAAGCCTGATGGCCAGAAGTCCTGGCAATTACGCTACAAAACTCCGGCGGGCAAATGGAGCTGGATGGGGCTCGGGGGTTATCCGCTCCTACCCACACGCCACAGGTGCAGGCTTGCGCCGTAACCACTCCTGCCCCCCCGAACGCGTTGTAACGTGCGACCTGCAGGAAGCGTCCGTCGCACCTTGCATAATTGCGCGGGTGTCCACTTATCTGGCAGGCAGCAACTCGGCAAACGTAGCAACCAGGTGATCCATCACCACCCGTACCGCAGGAGACTTGCGAATGTCGGCGTGCACCGACATCCATAGGGGACGTGGTGAAGGGGGGGCATCCACGGATACTTTGACCAGTTCCGCATCCGCGTCACCGAGCAGGCAAGGTAGCAGGCTAAGGCCCAGGCCCGATCTCGTAGCCTGATATTGCGTCAGCACGTCGTTCGTCCGCAGCACAAAAGGACGCACGCCAGCGAAATCCTGAAGCCAGCGCTGCTGAGGGATGTGGTCGAGGCTGGTTTCAAAACAGATGAAAGACCAAGTGTCGGGCAACGTATTTTCAGTTGCCGCATGGGCATAAAGGGCCAGCGGCAGCATCCCCACTTTTCGGACGATACGACTTTGCGTATCCGGTCGCACAAAGCCTAACGATATATCTGCCTCACCACGCTCGAGTGACACAACTGCTGATGTCGCACTCAGGACGACATGCAGTTCCGGGTAATTCGAACGTAGGCTGGCTAGGCTAGGCGCGATGACGAATGAAGTAAGAACCGGCAAGGCACTGATGACAACCGTTCCCGAAACGTCCGAGCTTTGCCCACGCACATGGCGTTGAACATCCTGAGCAGCACCCTCCATTGAGGCCGCAATGTCAGCAAGCGACCGACCTTGTTCGGTCAATCGCGTTGTCCGAGGCAATCTATCAATAAGCTTTAGTCCTGTAGCAGTTTCAAGATGCGAGACCCGACGGCTTACTGTCGTATGGTCAACCCGCAACTCATTCGCCGCACCGGACAGTGAGCCGTGACGCGCCACAGCCAAAAAATACTGGAGATCCTGCCAATTCAGCATATAGGTGTGTTTCCGCACGCTTCGCCTGTGATTTCACGCATTTTATCGGCTCTTGATGCTTGAGAAGATGACATCGTCATTACTTAGGAGCGATCTACGATGTTGACCTTATTCTATGCTGCTGGCGCGAGCTCCATGGCGCCGCATATCCTGCTTCATGAGGCTGGCGTGCCGTTTCGAGCCGAACGGGTCGACCTGGCATCCAAAACGTGGACTGACGGCGATTACAACCTGATCAACCCGAAATCTTACGTCCCAGCCCTGCGCCTGGAGGACGGTGACATGCTGACGGAATGCCTAGTCATTCTCACTTATATTGCTGACCTTGCCCCCGCAAAAACATTGCTTGCGCCACCAGGCGATGTCCGGCGTCACCATGAAATGGAATGGCTCAGTTTTATCGCAACCGAGCTGCACAAGAATTTCATCACGCCTGAGCGTCACGGCGGCGTAGCCGCCAACTTTCTGTCGAAGACGGTCGAGGGCCAAGCTGCGACCCAAGTTCACGTATCACCGCGCCTCGACTATGTTGACCGCTGCCTGGAAGGCCGTTGCTTCCTGATGGGTGAGACGTTTACAGCGCCGGACGCTTATCTATTCGTAATGCTGAGTTGGGCGCGTCGCATCGGACTTGATCTTGCACCATGGCCAAACCTCGAAGTATTCGCGACGAGGGTGACATCGATGGATTCGGTGCAAAAAACGATACAAATAGAGGGGCCGCCCCATTCGTTGCGACCTGCTGGAGATGAATTTCACATAGCCTCCGGCCGCCAACACACGTTGCGTGGGTAGACCCGCGCCAGCGCGGTTTCGGTGTCCGCGCGCATATCCATGGGGTCGGTGACGAGCCAGATCGCATCAATGCGGTTCATCGCCACAGGTCGCGAAGACAGGTCCCGCAGGCGGCTGCCCTACACCGGTCGGCTAACTGATGACTGGTGTAGAGGTGTAGAGGTGTTGCACAGACTTGTCCACGCGTTTGCATTCAATCTGACCAGTCATTTACGTTGCATCTGACCACCGATTGCATTGGATTTGACGATCATGCTTCGTAACGATAATCGCCGGAGAACTACACATTGCTGCTGATGGCGGTGACAGGCAGTCATCTGCCAATCTCTGCTGTTCATCAATAGCAGATGTCGGCCAAAAGCGGACGCTCTCCTCAGAGCGGCCCATCGATTGCACTGATGATTACTATCGAAAGGCCCGCCTGTTTGGTTGCCAAAACTCACTCATATAATCGTCTCCGATTTCTCCCCGCTTCTCCGCCTGTCTTCAGGCGACATTCCCCCTTGGAACCCAGCACCATGCCAAGCGCCAGCCAGGCCCATCAAGGCCTACCCGAACATAATCAACAGAGTGTCAAACAGCAGTGGCTGGCGATTCTCTCGGTCGCAGTGGGCGCCTTCGCCTTGGTTACCAGCGAGTTTCTCCCGGTGGGTGTGCTCAACGATGTCGCCAGCGATCTCGGTATCAGTGCAGGCCACGCCGGTCTGATGGTTACCCTGCCCGGCATAGCAGCGGCCCTCGCCGCCCCCTTGCTGTCTGTGGGCATTGGTGCCTCGGACCGTCGCTATCTGCTCATCGGCCTGACACTGCTGATGATCATCGCCAACTCGGTCGTGGCCTTCGCCAGCGACTTCAGCCTGCTGCTGTTCGGTCGCGTACTACTGGGCATCAGTATTGGCGGTTTCTGGGCGACTGCCATTGCCCTCAGCGGCCGCCTGGCCCCCAAGGGAGTTGGTGTAGCCCAGGCTACCTCGATCATCATGATCGGTGTGACCTTGGCCACCGTACTGGGCGTGCCCGTAGGTACTTGGCTGAGTGGCCTGATGGGCTGGCGCACGACCTTCCTGGTAACCGCGCTGGTGGGTGTACCGGTACTACTGGCACAGATCTTCCTGCTACCGCGGCTCAACCCGGACAAGGCCATCCGCATCAGTGACCTCCCGGCCTTGTTTATCAATCCACAAGCTCGGGTTGGATTGATCGCTGTATTGCTGATTGGCCTGGCGCACTTTGCCGCGTACACCTATGTTGCCCCCTTCTTCAAACAAAGTGCTGGCTTCGATGGGCCGACTATTGGCTCACTGCTGCTGCTCTATGGCGTGGCAGGGGTAATGGGTAATATTTTCGCCGGTTTCGCCGCCAACCGTAGCGTGCGGTACACCCTGTTGCTGGTCGCACTGATGATCGGCAGCAGCACCGCCCTTTTCCCCCACTTCGCCACCGGCATGACCGGCGCAGCGATGCTGATCGCGCTCTGGGGCTTTGCCTTCGGCGCCTTCCCGGCCTGCGCCAGTATTTGGATGTTTGTCGTAGCGCCCAAGGATGTCGAACGCGGCATGCCACTATTTGTCGCCTTGTTCCAGGTAATTATTGCGTTGGGCTCGTTCTTCGGCGGGCAGATCGTCGACCAACTGGGCAGCTCGGTGCTGTTGAGTCTAGCTACGGCCTTAGTAGGCTGCGGTTTTGTTACGGTGCTTGTGCTGGGGCGTAACGTCAGTAATGGCCTAGCGGCCCAACCCGGCTAGCCAGACCCGAGCAAGTAGCTGATATTAATTTTGAGCATTCCGGAGTTTTCCAGAGTGATGCGAACGGAATACAAAAGGGTCGGATCATTTTGTCCGGCTGACGGGTTGCAACAGGTCGAATAATTACGGTCCGACTTCGACCGCCGCTATTCATAATTGCGAGCGTTGCGTCAAAAGGACCAAGGCAACCGCCACGATGAAGAGCGCCGTGTATCTCCCTGTGTATCCCGGTTCAAAAACAGAACCAAAGGGACACAAGCCAGAAATCAAATGACTCTGCTTGCCAGCCTCCCGACAGGGAGTGTCTGTATTGGCCCTCGCGGCAACAAGCAGCACGGCGTGTAATCGCGCAAACCCACTACTACGCCAAGTAATACTAAGTACCCAGAAACAAAAAAACCCCGAAGCCTTTAGGCATCAGGGGTTTGGAAGTAATGGTGCCCAGAGACGGAATCGAACCGCCGACACGGGGATTTTCAATCCCCTGCTCTACCGACTGAGCTATCTGGGCAACGGCGCAATTAAACGTTTTTTACGCTAGGGGCGTCAAGCACGAAATAAAAAAAGCTCAATGAATACCTGCGCTTACGATTATCCGTTATTTCGGCATGCGCCCATGCATGCCATGCATCAAGCCTCAGGCAGGATTTTGCCCGGATTCATCAATCCAAACGGGTCGAGTGCCTGCTTGACCAGGCGCATGACGCCGAGTGCGGCGCCGTGTTCCAGCTGCATGAACTTTATCTTTCCCGAACCGATACCATGCTCGCCGGTGCAAGTGCCGTCCAGGGCAATGGCGCGCTCGACCACTCGTTCATTGAGTGCTTCGGCTTCGGCCATTTCTGCTTCGTTATCCGGATCGACCACCAGCCCCAGGTGGAAGTTGCCATCACCCACATGTCCGACCACTCCGACGAAAAAAGACACCTTGGCTACGTCTTCGGCAGTTTCAGCGATGCATTGAGTCAGCGCCGAAATGGGTACGCACACATCGGTACTCCAGATCCGCCCATTCGGGCGCATGGACTGCATGGCATAGTGAACATTATGGCGGGCACGCCACAGAGCATTACGGGCATCGCCATCGGCGGCCGCTTGAAAACCCAGAGCCCCGTTACTTTCGACAATTTCCCGCGTCAGTTCGACCTGCTCCGCCACGCTGGCCGCAGAGCCAGCAAACTCGAAAAACAGGGTTGGCATTTCAGCCAGTCCCATCTGCGAGAAACGGTTTACCGCCTGCACCGTGCGCGCATCGAGCAATTCAACCCGTGACACCGGGATGCCGTATTGAATGATCGACACCACCGAACTGACCGCCGCCGCAATCGTCGGAAAGGTGCACACCGCCGCGCTGGTGGTTTCCGGAATGCCGTAAAGCCGCAGGGTAACTTCAGTGATGATACCCAAGGTGCCTTCCGAGCCGACGAACAGCCGAGTGAGGTCGTAGCCAGCGGAAGACTTTCGTGCACGCCCCCCCGTCTTGATCACCTGGCCATCGGCAAGTACCACAGTGAGGTTCAATACGTTCTCACGCATGGTTCCATAACGCACCGCATTGGTCCCTGAGGCACGGGTAGCCGCCATGCCCCCCAAAGTGCTTTCACCTCCGGGGTCGACCGGAAAGAACAGTCCCGTGGTGCGCAGTTCGGCATTGAGCTGCATCCGTGTGACCCCAGCTTCAACGGTCACATCCAGGTCCTCCGGACGCACAGCGATGATTCGCTGCATGCGACTCAGGTCGATGCAG
The DNA here is from genome assembly GCF_025426255.1 of Pseudomonas fragi. Taxonomy (GTDB): domain Bacteria; phylum Pseudomonadota; class Gammaproteobacteria; order Pseudomonadales; family Pseudomonadaceae; genus Aquipseudomonas; species Aquipseudomonas kulmbachensis. The sequence goes on from NZ_CP104861.1 coordinate 4,378,835, forward strand.
ACCCCGCCCAGCGTGGCGCCTACATGCCCTTCCAGCGAGGTGCCACCGCCAAAGGCGATGATTGGCACCCGTTGTGCGGCACAGAGCTTAACGATGGCTGCGACCTCGGCAGTGGACTCGGCGTAACACACCGCGTCCGGCGGCAAGGTCGGGTGGTATGACTCCCCCCGACCATGTTGCTCGCATTCGGCACGGCTAGTGCTTACACGCTCACCGAGAAGCTCGCGCAGGGCATCGAGCAAGGTGTACATAAGAGAAGGCTGAAGCGCTTGGGAAGAGGCCATGAAAACGTCCATATTATTGTTGGGGGACGAATCTAAGGTACAACAACTAGTATACAAGTTAAAAGCTTGCGTTCCGTTATCATGGTGGCCCAACAGCCTGAGCCATAGCTCGGCGAAAAAACTGCGTAGACCCAATGAGCAAATCCGTAGAAAAGTCCCTCGCCGTACGCTTGGCCGACAACATTCGTGAAGCCATCGTTTCGGCACGGTTTGACCTGGGCGAAGCACTTTCCGAAGAAAGTCTGGCCGCAGCCTTTGAAGTCAGCCGCACGCCAGTGCGCGAAGCGTTGGCCCTGCTGCAGACCGAGGGGCTGGTGAACGTGGTGGCCAAGTCCGGCAGCTACGTGTTCAGCCCTACCGAAGACGATATTGTCGAACTCTGCGAGCACCGTGTAACCCTCGAAGTAGAGGCTTCACGCCGTGCCTTTGAACGCAACCCTGAAGCCACCCTGCAGGCAATGCGTGACGCTCTGGCACAAATGATCAGTGCGCTGGAGCAGGATGACAGGCTGAGCTATGGCGCCGCCGACACCGAGTTCCATCTGAGTTTTTTCAAATTCAGCGGCAATCGTTATCTGGTCGATGCCTACGAACGCAACCTGGGCCGCGTCGCGGCCTTACGTACGCACCTGGCCCGGCGTGCCAGGCACGAGCCGGACCGCTCGTTCAATGATCACCGGCGGATGATCGAATTGGTTGAGGCGGGTAAACATGGCCCGCTGGCGACCCTGCTCAGCCGGCATATCCTGCGCACCCGCGAGAGTTACATCGCGACCCTGCGAGAGCGTCAGGAATTGCAGGGCCAGAACAGTGATCGAGTGGAAAAGATTCGTCGCAAGCTGCGTTTGTAGTGAGCAGACCGAAGGCCGGCATATGTCTGTGCAGACTTCCGTTATCCGAATGCAGCTGCCCTTCAACCAACTTCGGCGCCAGCACCGGACCTGAAAATGGCTCACCGCAAGGCAAGCCATTTTCAGGTCCGCCAAAAAACATGCCCCTGTTGGCCACCCGGCAGCCTTTTAAGAATCGTCTGATTATCGCTACCAGCACTCCTCGATAACCTGAGCACACTCCTGACCGACCTGACGAGAAAAGGTTGGATGCGAGCTTTGTCTAACTATCGAGATTAATGAAATGAAACGTACTGCTCTGTTCATCGCACTGTCGGTTTTGCCAGCAATCTCTTTCGCTGCCAGCCAAAACACCATCACCTTCAAAGGCCAGGTTTCTGATCAGACTTGCCAGGTTTCAATCAACGGCAACTCCGGCAGCCCAATTGTTGTTCTGCCGACCGTTGCTGCTAATGATCTGGCAACTTCTGGCCAATTCGCCGGCGAAACACCGTTCACTATCGCAGTTACCGGCTGCACTGCACCGACCGTCGGCGACCTGAACATCAAGACCACGTTCCTCGGCGCCGACGTTAACGCTGGCGGCAACATGAGCAACACAGGTACTGCTAAAAACGTTGCTATCCAATTGCTGGATGCCTCTGGCGGTAACCCAATCTCCCTGAGCGGGATGACTTCAGTTTCTGGCCTGGTCTTGAAGAAAGACGAAACCGCAGCCAGCCATGACTTCGCAGCTCGCTACATCAGCACCGGCGCTGCAACTGCCGGTACCGTGTCTGCCTCTGCTCAGTACGCGCTCGACTACCTGTAAGCGTAACGCTCTGACCTGCCGCTTTCGCCTCTCACGAGGCGGCGGGTCCGCCCCCCCCCCCCTCATCGATACCCAGCCTTTCGGAAGGAGTTGGCCATGGCCTGCCTGAAACGCTTAGCCCTGTCTGTCAGTTTTTTGATGATTGCCGTTTTCGCCAACAACGCGCTGGCCAGTGTAGTCATCAGTGGTACCCGGGTGATTTACCCCGCTCAAGCTCGTGAAAAAGTCCTGCAGCTTACCAGTCACGATGCGTACCCCAACCTGATGCAAATCTGGGTGGACAACGGCAACCCGGCCTCTACGCCGCAGACCGCTGATGCCCCGTTTATCGCAAGCCCGCAGATTTTCCGGATGAACCCCAAGGCAGGACAAGTCGTGAGATTGGTGTACACCGGCACAGACCAACCTCAAGACCGCGAGTCTGTGTTCTACATCAACTTTATGCAGATGCCGGCACTCAAGAGCAGTGACATGCAAGCCAACAAACTGATGCTGACCGTAAGCAGCAGGATGAAGGTCTTCTATCGTCCGGAAAGCATCGTTGGTGCCCCCGAAGACATCGCTAAATCAATGACCTTTAAGCTGCAGGGCTCAGGCTCCAGCTTGAGTGTGCTGGCAGAAAACAACAGCGGATATCACGCCGTAGTGCGTGAAGCCAACCTGGTGATCGGCGGCAAACCTGTCGGCCTGACCAAAGCGGTAATGCTCGCCCCTTACTCCACGCAGAAATGGCCAGTGGCTAACAACGGTACTCGCGCCAGCAGCACAGATCAGTTGCGCCTGACGCTGGTGAACGACTTTGGGGCAGATGTCACCTCCGACTTTCCTCTTCAGTGACCCTCGGAAATACAAACATGACCGTTGCTCACGTCACTCGCTGTCGGTTCCTGCCGCGCACACCTTATAGCCTGTTGGTTTCAACTTCGATCCTGCTTATCGGTCTGGCCGCCAGCACTGCGCAGGCCGAATCCGAAACAGGAATAGATGAATACCAGTTCGACGACAACATGATGTTTGGTGGTGGTTCGCTGTCGCGCTTTAACAAAATCAACGCTATTGATCCGGGCAGTTACACCGTTGACCTGTTCATCAATAATCGTTTTGTTGAGCGCATTCCCGTGCAGTTTGAGGAAGTGGCCAAGGGCGATGTTCAGCCTTGCTTGCCCCGCGCGCTGCTCGAAGGCGCCGGTGTATTGAACACTGCCATTACCGATACGCCGGACCAGCAATGCCAATTACTGAGCAATACCGTACCTGGCGCCAGCAGCTATTTTGATTTCTCCCAATTGCGCCTCGACGTGAGCATGCCGCAAAGCCTTATGTCGCGCGAACCCCGAGGTTTTGTATCAACACAAAGCCTGGATGCGGGTGACACCATCGGTTTTATCAACTACAGCGCCAACCAGTACCACGTCAGTCGTAGCGGAACGAACGCCAAAGATACCGACTCCAGCTACCTGTCACTCAACAGTGGGTTGAACATGGGTCTTTGGCGTCTGCGCCAGCAAGCGTCCCTGCGCTACGACTCACAAAATGGCAGCGACTGGAACGCCACCCGAACCTACTTGCAGCGCGCATTGCCGAGCCTGCGCAGCGAACTGACAGCGGGTGAAGGCTATACCTCGGGTCGATTCTTCTCTGGAATAGGTTTTCGCGGGGTACAAATAGCGTCCGATGAACGCATGTTGCCAGAGTCGGTGCGCGGTTATGCTCCGACCGTCCGCGGCATCGCCAAGACCAACGCCAAGGTCACCGTGCGCCAGAACGGCAGTGATATTTATGAAACCACTGTGGCGCCGGGACCGTTTGAAATCAGCGATCTTTACGCGACCAACTACAACGGCGACCTTGAAGTCACGGTACAGGAAGCTGACGGCAGCATCAGTCGATACAGCGTGCCATTCTCGGCTGTACCTGAATCGCTGCGTCCGGGTACTTCACGCTATAGCGCTGCTATCGGCAAAACCAGTGACGTCGGTGACAACGATGCGTTCGGTGAAATCACCTATCAGCGTGGCCTTACCAATAGCGTCACCACCAACACTGGCTTACGAGTTGCCGATGGCTATCAAGCCTTGGTACTCGGCGGCGTATATGCCAACTGGCTGGGCGCCTTTGGTCTGGACACTACTTACTCCAGGGCCGACATGCCGCAAGAAGGTGTGGTGGATGGCTGGATGGCGCGCTTGTCTTACAGCCGCACGTTCACGCCGACCAACACCACCTTGTCGATTGCTGGCTATCGTTACTCCACTGCGGGCTACCGTGACCTAGGCGACGTGCTGGGGGTACGTGAGTCGCTGCGCTCCGGGGAAAACTGGGAATCTTCCAGCTACCTGCAACGCTCGCGCTTTGAAGTTTCAGTTAACCAAAGCCTGCAATCGCTCGGTTCGGTTTATGTCTCGGGTTCGACCCAGGACTATCGCAATGGTCGCGAGCGCGACACTCAGTTGCAAATGGGCTACTCCAATACCTTGAGCAACTCCGTCAGTTTCAACCTTTCGGTCTCGCGCCAGTCCACCGGCAGCTATCAGCAAATCCGCCAAGGCGGGTATGACGGTCGCCCTGACGAAAATGTCAGCGGTGGCAGTTGGAACGGTTCTACGCCTGGCACGACAGAAACTGTCTCGCTGCTCTCCGTATCGTTCCCTTTGGGCAGTCCATCGAAGAGCAACACGCCAACCCTCAGCAGTTCCGTCAGTCATAGCGCCAACTTCGGCAACGTGTATCAGACCTCTGTTTCAGGCACCGCAGATGCTGAGCAAACACTGAGTTATGGCGTGGATATTTCCCGCGATGACGAACAAAAACAGAACACCTTTAGCGGCAATCTGCAGAAACGCCTGCCAAAAACCAGTCTCGGCATGAGTGCGTCCAAGGGCCAGGACTACTGGCAGACCTCCGGCAGCGCCCGAGGTGCAGTTGCCATTCATAGCGGCGGCGTAACACTTGGCCCCTACCTGGGCGATACCTTTGCCCTGGTAGAAGCCAAAGGCGCCAGCGGGGCAAAAATCATGAATGGCCAAGGCACCACGATTGATGACGCAGGGTTCGCACTGGTGCCTTCGCTTACACCCTATCGCTACAACACCGTGGCGATCAATCCAGAAGGGATGAACCAGAAAGCCGAGCTCGATGATGGTCAGCGTCGGGTTGCGCCCTATGCCGGTGCGACAGTCAAGATCAAGTTCAAAACCCGAAGCGGTAACGCACTGCTGATCAAGGCACTGCTGGCCAACAACCAGACCGTACCCATGGGTGCTGATGTGCTGGACGAAAACGGCAACGTCATTGGCATGGTCGGCCAGGGCAGCCAAGCGTATCTGCGCAGCGAACAACCCAAAGGCACATTGACTCTGCGTTGGGGTGATCGCCCGCAAGAACAGTGCTCGCTCACCTATGACGTGACGGACCGAGATCTGGAACAGCCCTTGTTGCGCGTCACCAGCCAGTGCAATGCGCACTGATTATCAAGCGCCGGCCCTATTCATGCCGGCCTTAAACCAGCACCAGAATCGAGGCTTCTTATGTTTACCTTACGCCCACGATTGAATCAGTTACTGCTGCTTATACTGACCCTGACGGCACTGCCAGCCGTGCAAGCCAACTGCAAACGTATTTATAACGGCAACGCGGTACTCGACGGATACACGGCACAAATCACCTTCGGACGCATCAACCTGACCAGCACCTATCTGCAACCGGTCGGCACGGCACTGGGCACGACGATCACCGATAGCGCCACCGCCACGGGGCTCAACAGTGAAACCGTACTTTGGGAGTGCGACCTTGCGGACAAGGACGAACTCTATGAGCTGTTTGCTACTAACGGTGATGACCGTGTCGGCGGTTATTGGGAAATCGGTAACGGCGCAGGCACATCGACCAATGATGGCCTGCCCGGTTACTACGCCACTTACTTCCCGTATGTCGGGCTCAAACTGACCCACCTCAATTCAGGCAAGGTGTTCACCCGGTATTGGCAGCAAAGCAAAATTACTCAATACGACGTGGTAGGCAACAAACTGCAGATCAAGCCCAAACACCTGAGCATGGTGCAGGCCGAACTGGCGCGGGTCTCCAGCTTGCCACCCAAAAGCGGCAGCGGCAGTAACTTTTGCGGCAACCAGGCGGCCGAGAGTGGCAGCGGAACTTACAGCTACACCTGTACCCAGCCCAATGGTTATATCCAGTTTCAGGGCCCGGGCTACAAGTCCGACACGGTGGGCTCAGACTCCAACACCAACTATGTATTTTGGGGCGCTAAAAACGGGGTTGGTTTTGGTATGCGCAGCGCAGCCTCCATCAGTTATGCCGCGACATGTGTTGCACGCAACGTGACGCCGCTGGTCACCTTTGCGCCTGTCACCGCTCAGGAACTCAACAACGGCATGACCCGCGAAAGCGATTTCAGAATTGAGCTTGAATGCAGTAATCAGGTGGTGTCCGGGGTTGGCAACAACCAGACCGCACTGGGTGTTCAAGCGTCTGCCGCGGCCTACGCCAAAGCCGCAGAGCTTGGGTTGCTCACCGGAGCACAAGGCGTCACGCATCTGGTTTCCAATGGCTACGGTACTGACCCAGGCATTGCGACCGGTGTCGGCATTGCACTCAGTAATAACGGCAAGCCCATGAACTTTCTTGGCAGCGAGATGGCTGGCAGCGGTAACGCAGGCGGCTGGTATCCCGTTCAGGAGAGTGCGACTGCCAATGGCAGTTCCGCATCGGGTTACACCCACTACACAAAAACCCTCACGGCGATTCTCAAAGCATTACCTGGGCGCAAGGCATTACCGGGAACCGTGAATGCAACAGCCTATGTTCTCGTCAAGGTGCAGTAATCATGATCGCCAAAATGATGACTACCGCCTCGCGCCTGCTGCTGCTCAGCGCTGCAGTGTTGATCACGCTCCCGGCACAGGCGGGCATCATGGCTTCAAGTACCCGGGTGATTTACGAACAAGGACAGAATGAACGCTCGCTGATGCTGGCCAACATCAACGCATACCCCGTGGTAGTACAAACTTGGGTCAATGAGGGCGAAGACCAGCAAACGCCCGAAAACAGCACTTCGCCGCTGATCACCCTGCCCTCGGTATTTCGTATGCAAGCGGGCGCGGTACAGGGTTTACGCATTGTGCATAACGGCGATGCACTGCCCTCGGATCGAGAGTCTGTGTTTTGGCTAAACCTCTATGAAATTGCGCCCAAAGCCGCCAACAAGTCAGCCGAACAAACGTCTGTGGCACTGGCCATGAATACGCAGATGAAGATTTTTTATCGCCCGAAAAATCTGCCCTCTCTTCCCCAGGACATGGCCAAGAGCCTGTCTTTCAAGCTGGAGAAACAAGGGGATCAATGGCAACTGGTACTGCGCAACCCAACGCCTTACCACGCCTCGCTGGCATCTTTGAAACTGATCGATCAAGGCCGGGAAATGGCAATACCTCCACTCCCGGAGATGATGGCACTGCCGCTGAGTGAAAAGCGTTATCCCCTTGCGTCCAACAGTCTGGTAAGCCCGGCAGGTCTTAAGGTGAACTTTACCTGGATCGATGATGGCGGGCATTTTCAGACCATGACGACCCCGCTGCTCACCCCCTGACTGAACCTTACTCAGATCAGATTCATGCTGATGCAGAACGTCAGCAAAGCGTGGTCGTTTTCCACGTCGAGTTTGCGCATGGCCGTGATCTTCTGAGAGCTCACGGTCTTTACACTTCGGTTCAACAAATGAGCGATATCCCGCACATTCATTCCTGAAGCAAAGTGCCTCAGCACCTCGAACTCCTTGACTGACAAGCTGGCGATACGGGTCTGCACCGCATCGGAGCGCTCAATCACACTGGCGCTGCCCTGGCCGGCTTTGTTGTGCCATTTGGCGCCACTGGACAATGCGTTAAGCGCCAGCAGGATTTCGTTCAGATCGCCGCTCTTCAGAATGATCCCCCCCACGCCCAAGTCATACAGACGCGACAGAATCAAGTTGTTGGTGAGCATGGTCAGCACCAGAATCTGCACCTGTGGATAATTTCGAATCAGGTACTCAATCAGTTTGACCCCGTCACCATACGTTTCATCACCCGGCATGTTGTAGTCGGTAACGATGATGTCCGGTTTCAGGCGCTGCACCTGCTCGATCAGATCTGAAGATGTCAGGGCCTGGCCCACCACCTCATAGCGTTCATCACGCTCGATCAGCTCGCATACCCCCATCAGAACTATCGGGTGGTCATCAGCCAATATGATTTTAGTTTTTTTCACGGGCGCATCCCTGTCAAAAGAACGATCACGCGAAGAGACGCTCAATCGGTGGTGTTGGAGAAAAATTTCAGATCGCCGCTACTGCGCGACGAACACGTGCCAGCAATGCTTCAATCTGAACCAGCAAAGGTGCATCCAATACATGATTCTCAAGTCGCTGCTCAAGTTCACCGCAGCCGCTGGCCAGATCATGCGCCTGAACAACTGCCAGAGCCCCACGAATACAATGCAAACGAGCTTTCAGGGCATCGATATCATGGCTGACCAAGGCGTCAATCGCCGTCTGGATATCCGCGCTCATGGTGTTGATAAAGAGATCGCGCATTCTGGCGCTGACCACAATCGGCTGTTGCGCAAGATCATCTGCGCAGCCCTGCCCTGTTTCTGACAGCTCTTGCGCAACTCCGCATAGATCAACGTCACAAACCTCGACCAATTCAGTCCATATTTTCTGCAAGGTCATGGGTTTGACCATTCGAGCGTTCATACCCACGGCAATGCAACGCTCGGCCTCCTCGCGCATCGCGTTGGCAGTCACACCGATAATGGGAACCCGGGTATCTTGCTGGCGAATGGCATTGGCCAGTTCATAGCCGTTCATGATCGGCATGTTGACGTCAGTCATCACCACATCAAATGCGTCAGGCGACCACAGGCTTAACGCCTCCTGACCGTGAGACGCCAGCACCACACGACAACCGAGCTCTTCAAGCTGTTCTTTGAGAATGGCCTGGTTGATCGGGTTGTCCTCAGCAACCAATACCCGTAACGCCAGCTTTTCACGAACAGCCGGTGCTTTCCCGATCTCGCGAGTGATTCGTCCTTGCTGAGCCAACAGCACGGCGCGACCAATTCCGCGAACCATGTGCACGCTGACTTTCCACCCCTCAACTGTATGCTCGGGTTGCCCCGCGCCAGAGATGCCCAACACCCGTGGCCCTGGCCACTCCAGTGGCGCACTGCGCCCTGGCAGCAGATCTACCAGCACCGATCCAGTTACTGTATTGAGTGCCCCCGGCGACGCTACCAGTGCATGGGCGCCCCAACGGTTGAGCCAGGCACAAACGGCTTCCGCCAGCTCGTTGACAGGCGCACGAACATAAACCGGCGCAGGACGCAGTTGCAGGTCGCTGGCGCCCGGTAATGCGCCCTCGAGTATTGGCACGCTCAATATCAGGCTGAAACTGCTCCCCAGGCCGGGTTCACTGACAACCCTCAATTGCCCGCCCATCAACTCACTCAAGCGCTTGCAAATCGACAGGCCCAAGCCGGTGCCGCCTGAAGCATGACCGTTAAAAACCTGATAAAACGGCTCAAACAGACGCTCCTGCTGCGGCTGCGAAATACCCACACCGGTATCAGTGACTTGCCACTGCAACGTCACCTTGTCCGCTTCCCGACTCAACACTTTCAAGCGCAAGACGACGCGACCGTAGTCGGTAAACTTGACCGCATTATTGAACAGATTATTGAGAATTTGCCGCAGTCGAGACTGGTCGCCCTCCAACTGATCCGGCACATCCGCATCAACGCAGGCGTAAATCTGCAACCCTTTGCTTTCAGCTGCCGCGGCGTAGGCGTCTACCACTTCCTCAACCATGTCCAGCGGACAAAAACGCTCCGGCTCGAGCGCCATTTGTCCGGACTCAATCTTGGATACATCCAGAATGTCACTGATCAACTGCAACAAGATCGAAGACGAGCGCGAAATGGTGTTCAGATAGATGCGTTGCCGAGTATCCAGATCCGTCAGTTCCAGCAGCTCCAGAGTGCCCAGCACGCCATACAGTGGGGTGCGTATTTCGTGGCTCATGGTCGCAAGGAATGTGGTCTTGGCGTGGCTGGACTCTTCCGCCTGGTGTTTAGCCAGGGTCAAGGCGGCGGCATCATCCTTGTGCCCGGTGACATCACTGAAGGCACATACAATGACATCCTGCTCTTGATAACGCGTACTGCTGAAGCTGACATGCAAGTAGCGCTCACCCACCTTGACACAGGCCTCTCCCATGTCGGCTTGTTGTTCGTGAATTAGCCGAGAGATGTACTGCGAGTTACCCAGCCAGGCTTGCGCACGCTTGTTGGCCAGTAACATATGATTGTCCGACTGGCGCACCACGCACAAACCGGTGGGAGCAGTGTCGATCACCGCACGGCTGAAAATCTCACTTTCGATCACTCGCCGGTGCGCTCGCTCCGCTGGCCGAACAACACGCAATCGATACCAGCGATTGACCAGCCAACCCACATAGATAGAAAACAACGCTATGCCCAAAATGCTCAATAACGTCCATTTGGCATAGCGAAAAAAGCTCTCATAACTGATTCGGTAAACTGCTGACCAATGCTCCCCTTGCGTGTTGGAAACCTTGATTTCCAAGCCTTGGGCATTGAAGCGCATACCGTCGGGGCTGATGTGGGTGCCACTCAAGCGCCCGACCAGCACCGCCCCCGAGGGCGCAATCAGTGTGAGGTCATAAAAGGCGGGGGTGGCAATGCTCGTCGGGATGTTGGTCAAACGCCGAATGTTGATCAATGCCGCGAGCAACACTTCACGATCATTGCCCACGACCTCTAGAAACTTGGGCGGCAGATTGATTTTGATAACGGCAAACACCATAGGGTTGCCTTCGCTGACACTGTTGGTATTGACCCAGCGCACCTGCCCCTCCGGGAGCGAAGCCTTGCGTTCCTTGAACAGCAACGACAACTGCTGACTGGTCTCCAAAAATTCATCCAGACTCAAAATTGCCACGTGCCCACGGCGAGCGCCAATCGCTGGTACCGCCAAGGTGAATGCATTATTGGAAGGTAAAAGAAACAACTGCGGGGCGGGGTACACCGACCCCGACCAAAAACCGCTATAGAAATTGGCTAAGTGCATACCCAGCGAAAATGCCGACTGATTCGTGACAACGGGGCTGGACGAAGTGCTTTGCGTCAGATTAAAAGGCGTCGAAAACGAAAACTCCTTGCCTTCAAATATATTCACCCCGTTGCTCTCGAACACCTGCTTGCTTTGCAAGGGCATGATGTTCGCGGTCAGGACATCCGGGGCATCCCTGACTGCGCTATTAATATTGGTCAAAAACGAGTGGTTTTCATTGAGACTCTCCACTAACCGCGCGAAGTGATACTCAATCTTTTCCACTTCAACTTCGACCAAACGCTGTAGGGCCCATACACAAGTGCCCACTAACAGCACCGCAACTCCGATCAAAATCAGGACGCCACGGTTCAATCGCATGGAGCTCAAGGCGAGTTTGCCCAGTGAGGCATTGTCAGAGGTCATGTTACTTCCTGTATTTCGCGGGGACAGACTTGAACTCAGGCTCAAAGCTTAGACGAGCAAGGGAGGGGCCAAGTAAGTGACGTCAATTACTGTTGGCGTGAATATACCCGCGATGAGTCAAGTACTGATCACGCATGCCGTAAGTGCGCTGCCCACGCTGGGTGACGAAGTGCCTCAATAAAGACGCGGGGGCGAATCCTCATGTAACAGATGCCCAAAGCGGCCCGATGATACGGCACGAGAGATCAGAAACCCCTGTACACGATCACAGTTGAGCTTGCGCAGCAGCGCCAGCTCCTCCTGACTTTCGACCCCTTCTGCCACGACCTCCAAACCCAGCTGGCGCCCCAGCGCGACGATACTGGCCAGCGCAGAGGCGAGGTTTTCGTTTTCAACACAACCATGCACCAGCGCCCGATCAATCTTGAGCTCAGTGAACGGCGTAGAGACCAGATTGAAATACGAGCTGAAGCCTTGGCCAAAATCGTCCTGTGCCAGACCAAAGCCCTTCATGCGTAAACGACATGCCCCTGCGTAATATTTGCTGATGTCCTGAGTGGTGGAGCATTCCATCAACTCAAAGCCCAACTTGGCAGTAATACCGCCCTGGGTACGCACGTAATCGTGCAGTTCGTCGGCCAGGTCATCGTCATCGAGCAAGTGCGTAGGCAGATTGATCGATACCGGTATGTCATACCCTTGACGGGCCCAATTGGCTTGGGCGGCAATGGTTTGCTTGATGAACAGCAACAGCAGTTCTTTCTCCAGCCCCAACCTGACCAGTGACGGTAGAAAATCGGCAGGCATCAACAACCCCAACTCAGGATGTTCCCACCGTGCCAAGGCTTCCGCAGCGACAATCAGCCCATCGTGCAAGGACTTCTTGGGCTGGAACCAGGCCTGTAACGCACCGCTTTGCATGGCCTCGTGCAACGTTTCACGGGTCAGTGTCAAAGGCACATTCGCGGGTGACTTGTCACTTTTGATCAGTTTGTCCAGGTTGCACATCAGGGTTCGAACAGCCGCTGGGTTGACCGGTTTCGATAACTGCCCGATCACATCAACCCCCATACTTTGCGCCACCAGACTGGCACTCACGATCATGCGCCGCGAGGCAGCGCTCATGATCGCCAAAGCCGGTTTGCAAGGCAGCGCCGATAGCCGTTGTATCAGTTGCACGCCGTCCATGCCCGGCATCAGCAAATCGGTGAGTACCAGATCAAAGGACTGCTTTTGCAACCAATCAAACGCTTCCTTGCCATCTCTGGCGGCTTCGACACGAATATTGCCCAGGTCGTGGAACAAGTTGAGCAGGTATTGATGCTGGAAAGGATGGTCCTCGACGATCAGAACGCTATAGGACATTAGACACTCTCTCTGTTTGCTCAAGGCAGATGAACAAGGCGCTGAGGCCAAAGGGTTTTACCAGGCACTCATCCATGCCCACCGCCAAACACCTCGCACGCTCTTCCTGCTGGGCATTGGCCGTAGCGCCAATGATGGGCACCTGGTTATCGAAATTTCGCAGTTGAGTCGTCAATTCGTAGCCGTTCATGCGCGGCATGTTCACGTCAGTCAGAACCCTGTCGAAGGTCGCGTGCTTCCATAGCTCCAGCGCCTCCAAACCATCGGATGCCATCACCACCGTACAACCCAACTCTTCTAGCTGTTCCTTGAGAATCAACCGGCTGATGGCGTTGTCTTCAGCGACCAGAACATGCAGCCCCAGCGGTTTATAAACGCTGGAACCCGGCTCAAATGGCCGGGCGTAGGGGTTGAGACCCTGAGCCTGACTGACGGCACGGCGCAGGTCGTGCAAATCACTCAATTTGACGTGCCATTGCGCGCCCTCGCGTTCGCCAGGTGCAAAACACCTATTGCCGCACGCAATCACTACCGGGCCGGGCCATTGCACCTCAGGGCTGCGTTCGTATTCGCCGGGATACAACTCGACCAGCACAGCATTGCTGTCATGAATGTCCATCCCGGGACGCAGCACTTGTGCCCTGGCCCCCCAGCGTCGCAGCCAGCCGCAAATGTTTTCGGCCAGTTTCGGTATGGATGACCGGACGAATACTTTTTCAGGTAACAACTTGACTGAGTCGTCCAGTTTCGGAGCTCGGCACTGTTCCAGAGGCAGTGCGAGAGTAAAGCTGCTACCCAAGCCCGGCTCGCTGACGACACTCATGGTGCCGCTCATCAAGTACATCAAGCGCTGGCAAATCGACAGGCCCAAGCCCGTGCCACTGATCACATTGGCCCGGGAACCGGCCTGGTAAAAAGGGTCGAACAAGAAGGGTTGATCTTCCTGCGCGATCCCCTGCCCCGTGTCAGTCACTTGCCAGGACACCGTCACTCGCTCATCGCTGCGGCTATCCACCGTCACTCGCACCACAATCTGCCCGCTATCGGTGAATTTGACGGCATTACTCAGCAAATTATTCAAAATCTGGCGAATCCTGGGTGCATCGCCGAGCAACTGTTCCGGTAACTGCGGATCGATATGCGCATATAGCTGCAAGCCCTTGCTTTGCGCTGCCGCCGAGTACCCGCTGACCACTTCCTGGATCAAATCCAGAGGGGCAAATTCGCTCACCTCCAGCGCCAGTTGTCCTGCCTCTATCTTCGATACATCCAGCACATCACAGATCAGTTGCAGCAGCGTAGAAGACGAACTTTGAATAGCCTGCACATATTCTTGCTGACGGGGGGTTAACTGGGTGCGCGCTAATAGTTCAAGGGTGCCCAAGGCGCCATACAACGGTGTGCGAATCTCGTGGCTCATGGTTGCCAGAAACTGCGTTTTGGCATCATTGGCCTTGTCCGCCACACGCTTGGCCTGCTCCAGGGCGATCTCGACATCCTTGTGTGCGCTGATGTCACTAAATGCGCAGAGGAGCACGTCCTCACCTTTATAACGTGTGGCTACAAACCTGATATGCAGATGGCGTCCAGCAACCGAGAACTCATCGAAACGGTTTCTTTCGCTGCTGTCATACGCTCGGTCAATCCAGTCATGGCATAACTGATCACGTTCACGGCCATGTCCCAACCACTGTTGGGCCAGAGTATTTTCCAAAACCACCGCGCCAGTGGCCCTTCGCAACACACACAACGCAACGGGTGCCGTCTGAATAACTGTACGACTGAATGCTTCGCTCTCGATCAGCGCCTGTTTTCGATATATCGCGGGGTTAATCAGTTGGCGTTCGATACGTTGCACCAGCAACCCCAACCCCAATGCACTGCCAAAACCAATTAAAAGGGCAATAAGCAACGGCTCACGCAGAGATGTTAACAAGTGACCGAACTCCATCGAGTACACCACTTGCAGGTCCGCATAGCCCAGTTGGTTACGCATGATCAGGTAGTCGGGCCACAACCCGTCGCCCGTAAAACCAAATTGACGATCACCGCCAAAGCCTTGCAGCGCTTGTGTCAGGCCTGGATTCAAGGCACTGGCAAATATCTCTTCGCCCTGAGCATTAATCACCACAAAGTCACCTGCGTGCTTGCGGTCCATGGCCGTCGAAATTTCGGCCCCCTCAATTTCCAGGCCCAACCACCCTGAATGAGGGTCACGCTGATCGAGCAAGGTGAACAGGTACAAAACCGGGCTGTCAGCAATGACGAAGTTAGGCGTGGCGTTAAACCAATACTCGCCCTTAACGGGCATCGGCGTTTTTTCCAGCTCTTTTAGCTGACGCAATACATTCTGGTCGACGGGTATTGGCTGCAGCGTGTATCGGGTCAGGCGCACTGCCTGCGCATCAGAGCCGGCCTTTACGTACAGCAGATTGATGTTCTCTTCGCGTAGATACTCAAGTTCACGACGGGTCTGCCACAGGCTCCAGGAGTGCATACCTTCGCCCAGTGTCATTTCAACCTCATCCGCCAGTTCCATGGGCGCAGCTGGTGAGACGGGCTTGTTACGCACCGCCGCCAGGCTGAGGTTTTTGAGGAGCATTTCATGGCCGGTGAAAAAGCGCTGGGCTTCGAGTATCGCCCCGCTCATATAACCCCGGCGCTGGGAGATCTCCCGGTCGAAACTGGAGTTGATATACACATACAGCCCGCCTAACAACGACAGTAACAAGGCGACAAAAAACGAACGCAGCAAAGTACGCGCTGCGATTGAGGTCGAGAACGAGGCATCCTGGGGACGGAAAAAATGTTTTAACTTCATGCTGCCAGCCTATTGAGCTGGCAGTTTTTGAAACATCAGACAAACCTTAAAAAACCGGTTCAGCTGTAAGCACGCTTGATTAAACCTGAAGTTTAAGCCGGGCGAACCGCGCTCAAGTCCATCCGCCCATCCTTCATCGGCGGGCACCAGTAATAGCCACCATTCAAGGGCCGGCTAAAGCTGTACAGACCATCAACGATGCCATCTTCCATGCCGCTCATCCGACGCAACTGGACTTCAAACGCGTTCAAGGTCCGGCTAAAGGACACAAACATCAGCCCGGCCTTGCCATTTTCTGTCCACGGCATGGAGCGACGCACGGTAAAGGCTTCAGGCGAGAAACTCTCTTGAGCAGTGCGCTTGACGTGGGCCGAGGCCGGCGCGTCTTCAAGCTCTTCGTTATCGCTCTTGCGACGACCAATCAGGTTGTCTTGCTCGGTTTGCGGGCGAGCAGCAAAACCGTTCAGGTCATGCTGCCACTGCTGCACGGCAACAAAACAGCCTCCGTCCAGCCCTGCACCGGCGTTAGCAACGATAGCCGCATCGACCGCCGCTTCATCCACCGGGTTTTCAGTACCGTCTTCATAGCCGGTCAAGTCACGATCGGTGTTGTAGCGAAAGCCTTCAGTCACTTGCAGCAAGCTCAAAGCAGGCGCCAGCGCCGCTTCGATGGCCTGACTGCGGTGCAGCAACTCGCCGCGGTCATCACCCAGCAACCACAACCACAGCGCGTGCTGGGTCGACGGGTTTTCAACCATTGCATTAAGAGCCGGGAACACTCGCAGCCCTGGAATTTTTACGCCCAATGCCAACACCAGCGGCGACCCAAAGCCCGCTACTACGCTTTTGCCGTCCACCCACTGCGACAAAACGTCGAGCGCAGCCGGCAGTGCTTCTACAGACTTGAGGGCGAAAAACATGTAGCGCGCCTGTGACGGCACGGGTTTGGCAAGAATGCCTGGCTGGTAGAGACTCATAGAAACTCCTTTGGGAAAGGAAAGAGTTTACCCCTCAGCAGCGCCTTTTCGGACAGCGAGGGTTATTTTTGTTGCGAAGCCCGTTTTGTATTAATCCATCGGCAAAAACCCTCGATTGATTTAATGTGCTCTCCCTGTGGTTGCACCGGCTTTTCATCCCTGAAAGGCCGGGTGCAGACAACACAATAATCATAAGAACAATGAGGTATGCCCCATGGCCGCTGAGATTACAGACAGCCGCTCTGCCCGCTTTGCCCTGCGCTGCTCGAACTGGGCCGAGCGCTGGTTTCCTGACTCCTGGGTGTTCGCTGCTGTTGCGGTGATCACCGTTGCACTGGCCACGATGTTTATGGGGGCCAAACCCACCGATACCGCGAAGGCGTTCGGCGATGGTTTCTGGAGCCTGATCCCGTTCACCATGCAAATGGCCTTCGTGGTAATTGGCGGCTACGTGGTCGCCAGTTCACCGCCTGCGGTCAAACTGATCGACAAACTGGCACAAGTGCCGAAGAACGGACGCCAGGCTGTGTGCTGGGTGGCGTTGATTTCGATGGTCGCCTCATTGCTGAACTGGGGCCTGTCCCTGGTATTTGGCGGTCTGCTGGTGCGGGCACTGGCCCGGCGTACCAACCTGCGCATGGACTATCGCGCCGCCGGCGCTGCGGCGTACTTGGGGCTTGGCGCAGTGTGGGCATTGGGGCTGTCGTCTTCTGCCGCGCAGTTGCAGGCCAACCCGGCCAGCCTGCCGCCGTCGATTCTGGCAATCACCGGGGTTATCCCCTTCACCGAAACCATCTTTCTCTGGCAGTCCGGTGTGTTGCTGGCAGCCCTGGTGGTGGTATCACTGATCGTTGCCTACGCGACTGCGCCTGGCCCTGAATCCGCTCGTGACGCCGCAGCCTGTGGTATCGATCCGAGCTTCAGCACGCCAGAACTGCCGCCACGCACACGGCCCGGCGAGTGGCTGGAATACAGCCCGGTGTTGACCATCTTGCTGGTGCTCCTGGCGGCCGGCTGGTTGTTTCACGAGTTCTCGACCAAACCGGCGATCAGCGCCATCTCGGGGCTTAACACCTACAACTTTCTGTTCCTGATGCTAGGTGCTCTGTTGCACTGGCGCCCGCGCAGTTTTCTGAATGCTGTGGCCAGCGCCGTGCCCACCACCACCGGGGTGATGATTCAGTTCCCGCTGTACGGCTCGATTGCAGCGCTGATGACGGTGGTCAAAGGTACTGACGGGCAAACCCTTGCCCATCACATCTCGACGTTTTTCGTGCAAATCGCATCCCACGACACCTATGCGTTATTGATGGGCGTGTATTCGGCAATTTTGGGCTTTTTCATTCCGTCGGGCGGCGGCAAGTGGATTATCGAAGCGCCCTATGTGATGCAAGTGGCCAATGATCTGGGTTACCACCTGGGTTGGTCTGTGCAGATTTACAACGCCGCTGAAGCGCTGCCGAACCTGATCAATCCGTTTTACATGCTGCCGCTGTTGGGCGTGCTGGGACTCAAAGCGCGGGATTTGATCGGCTTTTCGTTTGTGCAGTTGCTGGTGCACACGCCGCTAGTGCTGTTTTTGCTGTGGGCGCTGGGGACTACCCTGACGTATACGCCGCCAGTGATGCCGTAAGCGAACCCGCAACCAAATGTGGGAGCGGGCTTGCTCGCGATTCAGGCGGCGCGGTAATGCAGGAAAACCGCGTCGATACCATCGCGAGCAAGCCCGCTCCCACGGGTTATGCATGCAACCTCAGATCGAGCCCACCGGCCGCAGGCGATACTGCGGAGGCAATTGGTCCAGCCCGCTGATGGTGGTGTTCAGGCTCTTCCAGCGACCGTCCTTGATCCCGTAAATGCAGCCGTGAACCGACAGCTTCTGCCCGCGATGCCAGGCATTCTGCACGATGTTGGTGTGGCCAACGTTCGCCACCTGCTGAATAACGTTCAGCTCACACAAACGGTCGACGCGCTCTTCCTCGGTCGGCAACAGCGCCAGCGCTTCACGATTCTCGTAATACAGATCGCGAATGGAACGCAGCCAGCCATCGATCAGGCCCAGTTGCTGGTCCTTCATGGACGCACGCACGCCGCCACAGCCATAGTGGCCCGTTACCAATATATGTTTGACCTTCAACACATCGACCGCGTACTGAATCACCGACAGGCAATTGAGGTCAGTGTGCAGCACGACATTGGCCACGTTGCGGTGCACAAACAGATCGCCGGGTAGCATGCCGACAATTTCGTTGGCCGGTACGCGTGCATCCGAACAACCAATCCATAGGTATTCCGGCGTTTGCTGGCGAGCCAGCTTGGCAAAAAAGTCAGGATCTTCCTGTTTGATCGCATCGGCCCAGCGCTCGTTGTTATCAATCAGATCTTGTAGTTCGTTCATGCTGTGAAGCCTCAAGAGTTGATGCGCTGTTATGACAGCCGACCAGCGGTCGGGGTCACGTTGATACATGTCATTCCGGCGGTCAGCCGGGTGGAATCTTCAACAATGACTACAGTCATCGTATTAAGGCCCTACAGTATGAGGAATTGCCATGAATGATTCACGTCGCCCTTACGGGGCACCGCAACCCGCACCGATAGACGATATCGAGGATGCCATGGGCTCGGTTGAGCCACTGAATTTTGATGATGACGACACTTACGAGCCCATCAGCGATTTGTTTATCGACGATGAAAGAGTCAAGCACAGGGCGGTGCTCAATGATGAGCTGGAGTTGGGCCTCAATGACGACGACCTGGAGCAGGAGATGCTCATCCGCGAAGACGGTGCCCGCGATGCCAAGGAAGCCGCCCAGAGCCCGAATGCTGCCGCTGACTGGGATTTGAGCCTGGTTGACGAAGACGAAATAGGCGCTGGCAAAGGGCTGGATGAAGCAGAACTGGCGGAAATTGATCCTGTGGGTCGCAAGCATTGAAACGCATGCGGGAGCACACTCTCATTGCCGCACCAAACACTGTGGGAGCGGGCTTGCTCGCGATGCTATCGACGCGGTGATTCAGACATACCGGGTCGAAAGCCAGCTCCCACAAATGGCTTGTTGCAGTTAGTCGACCAGCGTACAGGCCATTACCACTGCATCTTCACGACCACCCACTGCCGGGTAGTAATCACGGCGGCGGCCGATTTCGTTGAAGCCATAGCGCTCATACAACTTGAACGCAGCCGTGTTGCTGTCGCGCAGTTCGAGGAAACACTCGCGGGCCTCATGCTTGTAGGCAATCGACATCAGCTGTTCAAGCAACTTGAGCCCCAAGCCACGTCCCTGACTCTCGGGTTTAACGGTAATGTTCAGCAAATGCGCTTCATCGAGGATGATTTGCACCACACCGTGGCCCACTTGCTGCTCACCTTCAAACATCAGCCAGATGTGATATTTACCTAGGCCATCGAGAAAAATACCGCGTGTCCACGGGTGGCTGAAGGCGGCGTATTCAATTTTCAATACCGCTTCAAGGTCCGCCTCGGTCATCGGGCGAAAAGTTACAGCATCACTCATCGTTTTGTTTCCAGCGCGCCAAAAGCCTGCGCATGGCTTGCCACACATCCGCTTTGCGTTGTGGCTCATCCATTAATAGTTCCAGACCCGGCAACGCCCATGCGCAGCCCAGTCCTTCGATTTCGAGTTCACGGTTGAACGATTCGGCATCGACCTCACCGGCAAACCGCACCGCTGGCAGCCCCACCAGCCACAAGCAGGCACATTCGGCCTCTTCCAGGCGGGCCATGAGAAAACCCTGCACAAACTCACGCGCAGCGTCAGGCCCTTGATCAACATTGCCGCGCCTGAGGAGCGGCCAACGCACCGGCTCGCCAATGATTTGCGGGCTATCGGGCAGACCCGCAGCGCGCAACATATCCTTTAACAATAAATAGGCTGGGTCACGACTCTGGAACGCACTGCCTGTGGGTAACTCCACCAGCACCAGGCAGCGCCCGGCGCGCAACAATTGCAGGGCAAAACGCGGCGGTGGCAACTGCACAACCTTGGCCGGTACGGGAGCCGATTGATCTTTCTCCACTGCCTTGCTGGCAGGGCGCGGGGTGACCAAAGGCCGAGGCACTTCGATCCGTGGGCGCTCTGCGGGCTTGCTCGGTGCGGCCGCCGCCTTGACCACAGGCCGAATGATTTCAGGCTCTGCAGGCGGTTCAGGAAGCACCAGCAGTTCTGGCCGCGAAGGTGCGGCAAACGGCAATTCAGTGCGCGGCAACCAACTGACCACTTGCATGGCAGTCAAAAAAGCGCGGCGGCGGGACTCGTTCAACAAGGGTCGGCCATCTGTGGATAACTAAAGAGGGGGGATTCTACCGCCCTTCTGCCCTTCCCGCCCGCAGTTGATCCGCCAAGTGATGACTCGACCTCACGTTGCAGTACAATCGCGGCCTTTCATTGCCAATTGACCGGCCCTCCCATGATCGAACCCAAGCGCGTTTTACGTGCCCTCGCCGAGCACTGGGCACTTCTTGAGCCTTTGTGTGAACACTTCGACCAAGGCACCCTGAGCCTGAACGAATTGCGTCTGCAACTGGCCGCACATCAGGTAGACAGCACGCCACAAGACATCACCAGCGTGCTCGATGCCTGGATTCGTCTGGACATTCTGGTGCCGGTCGCAAAAAGCCCGAACCGTTTCGAGCTCAACGCACAAATTCACGACTTTCTGGCCTATCTGCGCCACGAGCACCGTCTTGGCCTATGCCTGGAAATCGAAGCCTACCTGCGCCATCTGGAGCGTTTGGCCGGATATATCCAGGATGCGTTCGACATCCGTGACAGTCATGACCTGGCGCGCCAGCTGCGTTTGCTCGATATGCGTGTACGTGACGTATTGAAGAAGCTGGCCAACGACGAACAAGCGCTGGTGGCCGTGGCCGAGCGGGCCAAGACCAGTGATCGGCAAATACCACTGCGCCAGCGTTATGCAGAAGTCCTGGCGACGTGGGACGAATACGTCGAACCGATGATTCAGCTGGTCAACGCCGACGGTGCCTTCGAACAGGGCGTACGTAAAGTTGAAGTCGTGCTGCTGCGCATGCTCAGCGAGCAACAGCGGCTCGGCCATCTGGTAGACGACGATATGCTGCTGCGCACCCATGCGCGCATCCTCGAAATGCAAACCAGCGCCCAGATGACCCTGCGCCATGCCCGCGAGCTGTTGCTGCCGCTGCGTGAAGAGGCCCGTCGGCACAACGCCGTAACCCGTGGCGCGGCACTGGCGCTGGCCGCCATCCGACGCAAGGGGCTGGACGCGGTACCGCAAGCTTCGATGCCGATGTTCACGCGCCCGCAAAGCACCTTTTTGGGCAGCGCCAGCCAAGTCGAAGCCTATGTCTACGCCCTGGCCCGCTTCGAGCCAAAACCGACGAAATTCCCCAAGGCGCATAAAGTCCACCGGGGCGAAACACCCAAGGCACCGCGCACCGTCAAGGAAATGCTCGATCGTTGCAGCGACGCGCTGCCGATGCCGGACTTGATGACCTGGCTGCTGGCACAAGAGCCGGATGGCGACACCGACGAACTGTTGTACTGGTTCTCGCGCCTGTCCCGCGAAAAACGCTTTGTGCGCGAACGTCTTGAGCGCCGCGATTACCACACCCACGAACATCTGGTCAGCCTGCGCTCCTTCGCTCTGCTTTCCCACAGCGAAGATGCGACCCAGACTTCTGCGAGTCCTCTGAATGCATCTTGATCTTTCTGAACTGTCCCAGCTGGCACCGATTTTTCGTGAGCTGTTCAAGGGCTATCACGTCAGCCGCCGCGATCCCGAGCTGTACGCACAACTGTCGAACTTCCAGGATCAATACCGCGCGCTGTTCAAGGCACTGGGCTTTGAGCTGGTGTGTGATACCCGTGGTTTTTATTACTTCGTGCCCGACACCGCCA
This sequence comes from Pseudomonas fragi, assembly GCF_025426255.1. Taxonomy (GTDB): domain Bacteria; phylum Pseudomonadota; class Gammaproteobacteria; order Pseudomonadales; family Pseudomonadaceae; genus Aquipseudomonas; species Aquipseudomonas kulmbachensis. Next base: position 4,401,397 of record NZ_CP104861.1, read on the forward strand.
CCGCGCAAGTGAACAAGACTGCGCAACGCCTGGCGCTGTTCACGTTCATCATCGTCGAGCATCTGGCCGATCAGGGCCGCGACCCGATTGCCGTGCTTGACGGTGGCAGCCTGGGGCGCGACGAGCTACCCGCGCTGCTGGAAAAATACCGCGATCTGTTTGTGCAGGCCGAAGTCACCACCCATGAAGAGCTGGAAGAAAAGATCATGCGCCGCATGACGCAGCTCGGCTTTGCCAGTGAAGAGCCTGGCATCTACCGCTTCCTGCCACCGATGCACCGCTTTCTGGATGTGTGCCTGTCGGTGCAACAAGACCGCGATCTGGCAGCCAGCTTGCACAGCATCTTGCCTTTGCCGACACCGGTTCTGGTCGATAACGATATTGACGACGATGAAGCCGCATTGGCTCGCGCCATTGCCGATGAACAGCAGGAGATGGACGCATGAGCCAGGAACGCTACGGCATTCGCCGCTTTGCCCTGTTGAACACGGCCGGTTACAGCCTGGGGCTGTTCCCGCTGGAACATCCCCTGTCGGTCTACGGGGCGAATAACCTCGGTAAGTCGGCATCGATCAACGCCTTACAGTTCCCGATTCTGGCACGCATGTCAGACATGAGCTTCGGCAAGTACAGCCTCGAACAATCGCGGCGCTTCTATTTTGCCTCAGACACCAGCTACATCCTGGTCGAAGTCTCCCTGCCCCACGGTCCCCATGTGATCGGTGTGGTAGGACGCGGCCCCGGCGGTGGATTCGGTCACCAGTTTTTCGCCTACGCGGGCAAACTGGACCTGGGGCATTACCAAAAAGACGATACCTGCCTGCGACAGAAAGAGCTGTTCAACAACCTTGAGCGTAACGGCCTGAAAGCCTACGAACTGAAGCCCGATGAACTGCGCCGTTTGCTGGTCGGCGGGCATACGTCTATTCCGCTGGATCTGACCCTGATCCCGCTGCGTTCCACCAGCGAGCAGAGCCTCAAGACCTTCCGCGCCCTGTTTATCAACCTGCTGCATATGCGCGAAATCACTGCCGCCAAACTCAAGCAGCTGTTTCTCGATGCGTTTGAGCACAGCCTGCGTTCGGGTAGCGTTGATTACATCGCCGCGTGTGAAGAAGCCTTCCGCGACGTACGACGCATGGAGCAGGACTACAACGCACTGGTCGGCGCCGGTCCATTGGTGGAGTCGCTGGCGGCCGGTGTTCGTCAACGCGACCTGCTGCGCGGCAAACTGCATCGCTTGTCGCCACTGCTCGACTCGTTGCTCGGCACCTGGCAGGACTACGCCGGGGCCCGCAAGGAAGAGTTGCTGATCCAGTCCGAGCACTACCGCAACGAACAGGACTCATTGCAAAACGATCAGCGCAGCAGCACCCAGGAGTTGATGCGTCTGGAGCGGGAGATCGCTGGCACTCAGCGCTGGCTCGGCGAGTTGTCGGTACTCAAGCATCGCTTCGCTCTGGTTGACGATGTGAAGGTGCTGGAACAGCAACTGCTGAGCGCCAAGGACGCCCATGACGAACTGGCGGGTGCCTTGGCGCAATCGCGTCAGTTCAGTGCCGAGGATCTGGACGAACGCTTGCGTGACCTGGAAAAACGTCTGAAGTCCGTCAAGCAGCAACTCGATCACGCGGACAACAACAGCTATGCCCGTCTGCGCGAAGAGTTTTCGCAGCAGGACGTGGAACGCCTGATGCGTTTGTTCAACAGCGCGCTGTTCAGCCTGCCATTGGGTGAGCACGGGATTGCGCTGGATGACAGCGATGCCTGGGTCAAGTCGCTGGAGTTGATCCTCGATGGCTTTAAAGGTGAGCGTTTTGAAGCGCCAGGGCTGTCCATTGATCTGAGCCATATCGAGCCCCCTGCCCTGCAGGCGCTGGCTGACCGTGCAGCATTGCGCGAGCAAAAAGAGCGTCTTGAAAAAGAACTCAAGCAGCTGAAAACCCAACAGGCCGTGACCTCGGATCGCGCCGCGAGCAAAACCGAAGCCGAGTCGTTGTATCAGCAAGTGCTGGATGCGCAGAAGGCGCTGGAAGACTTCCGCCGCAGTCAGACATTAAGTGCCGAAGAGGGCGAAAAACTCGAGCAACTGGCCCAGGCCGAAGCAGCGCAAGACGAGTTGAAGCGCTCCAGCGATGCCTTCACCGAACGGGTTCAACAGTTGTCCGCCAAGCTGCAACTGGTAGGTCGCCAGATCGGTGACATGGAAGCCAAGCAGCGCACGCTGGATGACAGTTTGCGTCGTCGTCAGTTGCTGCCTGCTGACTTGCCGTTTGGTACGCCATTTATGGACCCGGTCGACGACTCGATGGACAACCTGTTGCCATTGCTCAACGACTATCAGGACAGCTGGCAAGGGCTGTTGCGCTGCGACGGTCAGATCGAAGCCTTATATGCGCAGGTGCGCCTCAAAGGTGTGGCCAAGTTCGACAGCGAAGACGATATGGAGCGGCGCCTGCAGTTGCTGATCAACGCTTACGCGCACCGTACCGAAGAAGCCCTGACACTGGGCAAGGCACGTCGGGCAGCGGTAACCGACATCGCCCGCACGCTGCGCAACATCCGCAGCGACTACGACAGCCTCGAGCATCAACTGGCGCTGTTCAACCGCGAGATCAACAAGCGTCAGGTCTCCAACCTCAAAAGCTTCCGCATCGTACTGGCGCCCAACAAGGAGGCGCTCAAGCATATCGATCAGATTATCCACAGCGCCGGTCAGTACGAAGAAGGCGAAACCCTGTCCGTGTTCGACCTCAGCCAGAGCGCCGAGCAGGACAACAAGAACGAAGAAGCCAAGGAATATCTGGCGCGGCTGGTGGCGGCGAATCACAACCAGTTGGGTCTCAAGGACCTTTTCGAGCTCGCGTTCGAGATCACCAAGGTCAATGGCCAGCCGGTGATCCATACCGATATTGACGGTGCCGCATCCAACGGTACGACCATGACGATCAAGGCGCTGACCAACATGTATTTGTTGCTGCACTTGATGGACCGCGATCAGGCCGGGCGTATCCGCTTGCCGTACTACCTGGATGAAGCCGCGGACATTGACGAGAAAAACCAGACCGCGCTGCTGGAGACCAGTTTGCAACTGGGATTCGTACCGATTCTGGCCAGTGTGAAGCCGCAAGTCTGTGCCCATGTGGCCATCGACCTTGAGGGCGGCAGCGGACCGAACGGGATTTACATCGATGAAGACGACTGGAAGTACATCCGTCGTCATGACGAGGTAAAACCTGATGCGGTGACGGCTGTGCAACAGCCCGAGCTGGATGAAGTCTGAGGCTGAATCCTGAGCATAAAAAAACCGCGATCAATGATCGCGGTTTTTTTTGCAGGTTATTTACCTAGCGGGATCTTCGGCGCCCATTGCAGCCATTCGTCTTCGAACTTGTCGAACAACGGGAAAGTCTGCTCAGGACGGGCCTGATTGCCCATTTTGTCATCATCCGGGGTAGCGAAAGCAATGCCGCCCTGAACCAGGGTTTCCAGCGATTCGGTGCGAATCGTTGCGCCCTTGAACAAACCGAAGTCGACACCAAAACCGCTGCTGTTCCAGAAGCGACTACCGCTGCGCACCAACGGCGCATAACGCGGTTCGATCAGGATGTGTACCAGTACGCGATCGGCAGTGCTGCCCAGTTCATACCCGGTCACCTTGCCCACGGTGACCTCACGATAGGTCACAGGTACACCTTCCTTGAGCGAACCACGGCGCGCAGCGCTCAATACCAGACTCAACCCGGCCTGTGGAACCGCGGCATCCGGTGCCTGCTCCAGAGCGACAAAACTGGTCTGGCGACCCAATTGTCTGCTCGCGGGTTGCACCTCAAGGTACTGGCCAGTGACCAGGGTTTCGAGGTTGGCCGTTTTCATCAATCCCAGCTCCGGTTTGACCACCCAGAATTGACTACCAGCCCGCGCAATGCGCTCCGGGACTTCGGTAATACGGGCCTGAAGCAACACGGATTGCAGATCTTCACTTAGATCGACGCTTTCGATTTTGCCAACATCCAGCCCCTTGAAACGAATCGGCGTGCCTGCGCGCAGGCCATCGGCACGGGCTACTTTGATCGTCACCGCTACACCCTGCTGCATGGCAGCGTCGCGGTCAGTGAACAGACGGAAACGCGGGATGCGTTTTTGCAACGGAGCTTTGGCTTCTGGGGTTTCAAAGGCAATCCCACCAGCCATCAGGCTTTGCAAGGATTCACTTTTAACCTGAATGCCGCCGGTCAAGCCGCCGGTCAGCGTGATACCGCTGGCATTCCAGAAACGGGTCGAGGCATTGACCAGGTTTTCGTATTCCTTTTCGATATGGACGCCGATCACCAACTGCTTTTTAGTGCGGGAGAACTGATAGCTCTGAACCGAACCGACCTTGACCTGCTTATAGAGAATTGGGCTGCCGACATCCAGCGACCCCAGGTTCTCGGTGAAGAGCACCATGTGCAGGCCCGGTGAGCGCAGATCCAACGGTGGTGCTTTGGCCCGGGCGATAAATTCGCGCTCGGGGGTGCTGCCCTTGTCACCAGGGCGAATCGCGATGTAGTTACCTTTGACCAACGCCTCTAGCCCGGTAATACCGGCCAGCGAGATCGATGGCTTGACCACCCAGAACTGGGTGCCTTGCACCAGGTAGTCTTCGGCTAACGGGTCGAGGGTCAGTTCGGCGCTGGCGCTGGTCAGGTCCGGGTCAACCTTGAGGCCCTTGAGGCTACCCACCTGAATACCTTTGTACATAACAGGCGTGCGACCGGCTTGCAGGCCTTCAAAGTCGCTCAGTTTGACTTTGACCTTGATTCCCGCCTGGGCAGCATCGAAATCTTCATAGAGACGGAACGGCAGGTTTGAATCGGTGGGTGGGCTGTCTTTGCGGTTCTCTGGTGTAGCGAACGCAATACCACCGGCCACGATGCTCGCGAGGGATTCGCTGCGCAGCTTCACACCCGACAGGTTGGCGTCGATGCTGATGCCGCTGGCATTCCAGAAACGCGTATGTTTGCGCACCAGATTGGCGTAGGTCGGCTCAATAAAGACTTTGATTTCGACGGTACTTTGGTCCTCTGACAGCACGTAGCTCTTGATCTGACCAACCTGGATTTGTTTGTAGAACACCGGGCTGCCACGGTTCAGCGAGCCGAGACGGTCAGCCTTGAGCGTCAAGTGCAGGCCGGGAACGGTATCAGACAGAGGCGGCTCCTGTGAGAGAGCCTTGAATTTGCGAACAGGCTCGCCATCTGAGGGGCTGACAGCAATGTAGTTACCCGAGACCAGGGTTTCGAGGCCGGTAATCCCCGCCAATGACACGCTGGGCTTGACCAGCCAGAAGCGAGTATTGGTCTTGAGATACTGCTCAACGTCCTTGTTCATCTCGACCGTGGCAATCACACCCTTGCTTGGACCATCTTCATCCAAAGCCAGAGTCTTGACCTTACCCACAGGCATGCCTTTGTAGACCACTTCGGTCTTGTTGGCGACGATGCCTTCGCCACTTTCAAAACGCACCTGAATATCGATACCGGTCTGGCTGTAGGCACGCCATCCGAGCCAGCCACCGATGATCAGGGCAATAAGCGGTAGGATCCAGATCGCCGACCAATTGGAAGCCGGGCGGGTTTTAGCAGTAGGCAGGTCACTCATGGTCGTCGTCCGACTCCGTATTATCCCAAATCAGTCGGGGATCAAAAGTTACAGCTGCAAGCATCGTAAGCACCACCACACTGGCAAAGGCCACTGCGCCAAGATTGGCTTCGATGCTGGCTATGCGTCCAAAATTCACCACAGCCACCAAAATGGCTATGACAAAAATATCCAACATTGACCAGCGGCCAATGAACTCAATAAAACGGTACATGATGATACGTTGCCGGGCCGACAGAGGCTGATGGCGCTGTACCGAAAACAGCAGCAGCGCAATGCCGACCAGTTTGAAGGTCGGCACCAGAATACTTGCCACAAACACAACCGCTGCAATCGGGATCATGCCGTGTTGCACCAGCTCGATAACCCCCGCCATGATAGTACTCGGAGAGCCTTGGCCCAGTGAGTTGATCGTCATGATCGGCAGCAGGTTGGCCGGGATGTAGAGAATGGCCGAGGTCAGCAGCAATGCCCAGGTACGCATCAGGCTGTCGGGGCGCCGCGCATGGACCAGGGCCCCGCAGCGAGTACAGGTTTGCTCATCTGTTTCAGGATCTTGCCTGTTCAGCTCGTGGCACTCGCCACAGATCAAAATACCTGCATCAATCGCCCGCATGAATATCCTCCCCGGACAGCGCTTGCCAAATCTGGTGAGGCGACATCACCACTTCCAGCCAGACCTGTACCAGCAGTAAGCTGATAAAACAGACCAACCCCAGGCCAAGGCTCAATTCAGCTAAATCGGCCAGTTTCACGATCGCCACCAGTACCCCCATCAGGTACACCTCGAGCATGCCCCAATCACGCAGGTGGTGATAAATACGGTAAATAAGCAATCCGTAACTGCGGCCTATATTCCAGCGAATACTGAGAAGTACGGCGAGCTGACAGAGCAATTTAAGCAGCGGGATCCCCATGCTGCACAGGAACACCACGACCGCGATGCCTTGCATGCCGGTATTGAACAAACCAAGCACACCACTCCAGACCGTGTCTTGCGACGCCTGGCCCAGTAGGTTGAGCTGCATGATGGGCAAAAAGTTCGCAGGGATGTAGAGCAACAATGCGGCAATCACAAGCGCAAGGCTGCGTTCAACCACCTTGTACCTATGGGCGTAGAGTTCGTAACCGCAGCGCGGGCATTGGGCTTTCTCACCGAGAGCAAGATGCGGCTTGCGCATCAACAGATCGCACTCATGACAAGCCACCAACTCGTCCAGCGGTAATTCTGACACCCTGCAGGGGTCAACCGGATCTGGCATATAGGGAGTCTCTGGCTCAGAAAATGACTGGGCTTATTCTAGTGCGCGGACTACAAAATAACTGTGCCTATTTGTAGGACTTTAGCCGCAGTACAGCTGAAGAGCGATATTGCGCTAGCCGCAACTTTTCTCGGCACAAAAACAAACCCCCTGTCTGCGTGAGCAGACAGGGGGTTTGGAATTTAATCTTGACGATGACCTACTCTCACATGGGGAAACCCCACACTACCATCGGCGATGCATCGTTTCACTACTGAGTTCGGGATGGGATCAGGTGGTTCCAATGCTCTATGGTCGTCAAGAAATTCGGTAGCCAGGTCGTTTGCCTTTCGGCTTACGCTCCAGCGAATGGGTATGTAATAGAGGTGTGTTTTGTGAATCGCAAACTTTCGGTTTGTATCGTCTTCACACACCGCAACTTGCAGGCTCTTGTATTCAAGGGCGCAAATTGCTTGGGTGTTATATGGTCAAGCCTCACGGGCAATTAGTATTGGTTAGCTCAACGCCTCACAGCGCTTACACACCCAACCTATCAACGTCGTAGTCTTCGACGGCCCTTTAGGGAACTCAAGGTTCCAGTGAGATCTCATCTTGAGGCAAGTTTCCCGCTTAGATGCTTTCAGCGGTTATCTTTCCCGAACATAGCTACCCGGCAATGCCACTGGCGTGACAACCGGAACACCAGAGGTTCGTCCACTCCGGTCCTCTCGTACTAGGAGCAGCCCCTCTCAAATCTCAAACGTCCACGGCAGATAGGGACCGAACTGTCTCACGACGTTCTAAACCCAGCTCGCGTACCACTTTAAATGGCGAACAGCCATACCCTTGGGACCGGCTTCAGCCCCAGGATGTGATGAGCCGACATCGAGGTGCCAAACACCGCCGTCGATATGAACTCTTGGGCGGTATCAGCCTGTTATCCCCGGAGTACCTTTTATCCGTTGAGCGATGGCCCTTCCATACAGAACCACCGGATCACTAAGACCTACTTTCGTACCTGCTCGACGTGTCTGTCTCGCAGTCAAGCGCGCTTTTGCCTTTATACTCTACGACCGATTTCCGACCGGTCTGAGCGCACCTTCGTACTCCTCCGTTACTCTTTAGGAGGAGACCGCCCCAGTCAAACTACCCACCATACACTGTCCTCGATCCGGATAACGGACCTGAGTTAGAACCTCAAAGTTGCCAGGGTGGTATTTCAAGGTTGGCTCCATGCAGACTGGCGTCCACACTTCAAAGCCTCCCACCTATCCTACACAAGCAAATTCAAAGTCCAGTGCAAAGCTATAGTAAAGGTTCACGGGGTCTTTCCGTCTAGCCGCGGATACACTGCATCTTCACAGCGATTTCAATTTCACTGAGTCTCGGGTGGAGACAGCGCCGCCATCGTTACGCCATTCGTGCAGGTCGGAACTTACCCGACAAGGAATTTCGCTACCTTAGGACCGTTATAGTTACGGCCGCCGTTTACCGGGGCTTCGATCAAGAGCTTCGCGTTAGCTAACCCCATCAATTAACCTTCCGGCACCGGGCAGGCGTCACACCCTATACGTCCACTTTCGTGTTTGCAGAGTGCTGTGTTTTTAATAAACAGTCGCAGCGGCCTGGTATCTTCGACCGGCGTGGGCTTACGCAGTAAATGCTTCACCCTCACCGGCGCACCTTCTCCCGAAGTTACGGTGCCATTTTGCCTAGTTCCTTCACCCGAGTTCTCTCAAGCGCCTTGGTATTCTCTACCCAACCACCTGTGTCGGTTTGGGGTACGGTTCCTGGTTACCTGAAGCTTAGAAGCTTTTCTTGGAAGCATGGCATCAACCACTTCGTTAACTAAAAGTTAACTCGTCATCAGCTCTCGGCCTTAGAATCCCGGATTTACCTAAGATTCCAGCCTACCACCTTAAACTTGGACAACCAACGCCAAGCTGGCCTAGCCTTCTCCGTCCCTCCATCGCAATAACCAGAAGTACAGGAATATTAACCTGTTTTCCATCGACTACGCTTTTCAGCCTCGCCTTAGGGACCGACTAACCCTGCGTCGATTAACGTTGCGCAGGAAACCTTGGTCTTTCGGCGTGGGTGTTTTTCACACCCATTATCGTTACTCATGTCAGCATTCGCACTTCTGATACCTCCAGCAAGCTTCTCAACTCACCTTCACAGGCTTACAGAACGCTCCTCTACCGCATCACCTAAGTGATACCCGTAGCTTCGGTGTATGGTTTGAGCCCCGTTAAATCTTCCGCGCAGGCCGACTCGACTAGTGAGCTATTACGCTTTCTTTAAAGGGTGGCTGCTTCTAAGCCAACCTCCTAGCTGTCTAAGCCTTCCCACATCGTTTCCCACTTAACCATAACTTTGGGACCTTAGCTGACGGTCTGGGTTGTTTCCCTTTTCACGACGGACGTTAGCACCCGCCGTGTGTCTCCCATGCTCGGCACTTGTAGGTATTCGGAGTTTGCATCGGTTTGGTAAGTCGGGATGACCCCCTAGCCGAAACAGTGCTCTACCCCCTACAGTGATACATGAGGCGCTACCTAAATAGCTTTCGAGGAGAACCAGCTATCTCCGAGCTTGATTAGCCTTTCACTCCGATCCACAGGTCATCCGCTAACTTTTCAACGGTAGTCGGTTCGGTCCTCCAGTTAGTGTTACCCAACCTTCAACCTGCCCATGGATAGATCGCCCGGTTTCGGGTCTATTCCCAGCGACTAGACGCCCTATTAAGACTCGCTTTCGCTACGCCTCCCCTATTCGGTTAAGCTTGCCACTGAAAATAAGTCGCTGACCCATTATACAAAAGGTACGCAGTCACCCAACAAAGTAGGCTCCCACTGCTTGTACGCATACGGTTTCAGGATCTATTTCACTCCCCTCTCCGGGGTTCTTTTCGCCTTTCCCTCACGGTACTAGTTCACTATCGGTCAGTCAGTAGTATTTAGCCTTGGAGGATGGTCCCCCCATATTCAGACAAAGTTTCTCGTGCTCCGTCCTACTCGATTTCACTGCAAAGATGTTTTCGCGTACAGGGCTATCACCCACTATGGCCGCACTTTCCAGAGCGTTCCGCTAACATCAATACAGCTTAAGGGCTGGTCCCCGTTCGCTCGCCACTACTAAGGGAATCTCGGTTGATTTCTTTTCCTCAGGGTACTTAGATGTTTCAGTTCCCCTGGTTCGCTTCTTAAGCCTATGTATTCAGCTTAAGATACCTAACTTATGTTAGGTGGGTTCCCCCATTCAGACATCTCCGGATCAAAGTCTGTTTGCCGACTCCCCGAAGCTTTTCGCAGGCTACCACGTCTTTCATCGCCTCTGACTGCCAAGGCATCCACCGTATGCGCTTCTTCACTTGACCATATAACCCCAAGCAATCTGGTTATACTATGAAGACGACATTCGCCGAAAATTCGCATGTTCAATTAAGAACTTATTCACAAATTTTACCTTAGCCTGAATAAACACCAGTGAAAGTGTTATCCAGTCTAACTTTCTATTACATACCCAAATTTTTAAAGAACGATCTAATCAAAAGATCAGAAATCAACATTCACTCTCTTTCGAGAAAATGTTCATTTCTAAGCTTTACGATAGAGAAGCCGTACAACTTAAGTGGCTTCTACCGTCTTTTACAGTGAATCAAGCAATTCGTGTGGGAACTTACGGAGCAGCTGATGTCGTCGATTAAGGAGGTGATCCAGCCGCAGGTTCCCCTACGGCTACCTTGTTACGACTTCACCCCAGTCATGAATCACACCGTGGTAACCGTCCTCCCGAAGGTTAGACTAGCTACTTCTGGTGCAACCCACTCCCATGGTGTGACGGGCGGTGTGTACAAGGCCCGGGAACGTATTCACCGTGACATTCTGATTCACGATTACTAGCGATTCCGACTTCACGCAGTCGAGTTGCAGACTGCGATCCGGACTACGATCGGTTTTATGGGATTAGCTCCACCTCGCGGCTTGGCAACCCTTTGTACCGACCATTGTAGCACGTGTGTAGCCCAGGCCGTAAGGGCCATGATGACTTGACGTCATCCCCACCTTCCTCCGGTTTGTCACCGGCAGTCTCCTTAGAGTGCCCACCATTACGTGCTGGTAACTAAGGACAAGGGTTGCGCTCGTTACGGGACTTAACCCAACATCTCACGACACGAGCTGACGACAGCCATGCAGCACCTGTCTCAATGTTCCCGAAGGCACCAATCTATCTCTAGAAAGTTCATTGGATGTCAAGGCCTGGTAAGGTTCTTCGCGTTGCTTCGAATTAAACCACATGCTCCACCGCTTGTGCGGGCCCCCGTCAATTCATTTGAGTTTTAACCTTGCGGCCGTACTCCCCAGGCGGTCAACTTAATGCGTTAGCTGCGCCACTAAGAGTTCAAGACTCCCAACGGCTAGTTGACATCGTTTACGGCGTGGACTACCAGGGTATCTAATCCTGTTTGCTCCCCACGCTTTCGCACCTCAGTGTCAGTATCAGTCCAGGTAGTCGCCTTCGCCACTGGTGTTCCTTCCTATATCTACGCATTTCACCGCTACACAGGAAATTCCACTACCCTCTACCATACTCTAGCTTGCCAGTTTTGGATGCAGTTCCCAGGTTGAGCCCGGGGATTTCACATTCAACTTAACAAACCACCTACGCGCGCTTTACGCCCAGTAATTCCGATTAACGCTTGCACCCTCTGTATTACCGCGGCTGCTGGCACAGAGTTAGCCGGTGCTTATTCTGTCGGTAACGTCAAGACAGTCACGTATTAGGTAACTGCCCTTCCTCCCAACTTAAAGTGCTTTACAATCCGAAGACCTTCTTCACACACGCGGCATGGCTGGATCAGGCTTTCGCCCATTGTCCAATATTCCCCACTGCTGCCTCCCGTAGGAGTCTGGACCGTGTCTCAGTTCCAGTGTGACTGATCATCCTCTCAGACCAGTTACGGATCGTAGCCTTGGTGAGCCATTACCTCACCAACTAGCTAATCCGACCTAGGCTCATCTGATAGCGCAAGGCCCGAAGGTCCCCTGCTTTCTCCCGTAGGACGTATGCGGTATTAGCGTCCGTTTCCGAACGTTATCCCCCACTATCAGGCAGATTCCTAGGTATTACTCACCCGTCCGCCGCTCTCAAGAGAAGCAAGCTTCTCTCTACCGCTCGACTTGCATGTGTTAGGCCTGCCGCCAGCGTTCAATCTGAGCCATGATCAAACTCTTCAGTTCAAACATCTTTGGGTTTTTAAGAAACCCTAAACTTGGCTCAGCAATCGTTGGTTACATCTTTGATTTCTCGCGGAGTAACTTGTGATGCTGATAATCTTGTTGACTATCAGTCTGACTCCACAAGCACCCACACGAATTGCTTGATTCAGTTGTTAAAGAGCGGTTGGTTAGCTTTCGCTGAACCGAGGCGCGCATTCTACAGCAGCCTCTGTTGCTGTCAAGCGGTTATTTTAAGATGTTTTCAAAGTTTCCTTTGTAACATCAACCACTTGCGCTTTCGATCTCTCGTTAGCGGGAGGCGAATTCTACAGCGTTACACGCTGCTGTCAACACCTTATTTCCTGCTACGTTCAATCTACTTGTTAGCCAGGCAAATGGCCTGGTTAACAGCACACGCTTTTTACAAAGCTTGTACTTATACAAAAACAAAATCCCCGACTGCGTGAGCAGACAGGGATTTTGGAATTTAATCTTGACGATGACCTACTCTCACATGGGGAAACCCCACACTACCATCGGCGATGCATCGTTTCACTACTGAGTTCGGGATGGGATCAGGTGGTTCCAATGCTCTATGGTCGTCAAGAAATTCTGTAGCCAGGTCGTTTGCCTTTCGGCTTACGCTCCAGCGAATGGGTATGTAATAGAGTGGTGTTTTGTGAGTCGCAAACTTTCGGTTTGTATCGTCTTCACACACCGCAACTTGCAGGCTCTTGTATTCAAGGGCGCAAATTGCTTGGGTGTTATATGGTCAAGCCTCACGGGCAATTAGTATTGGTTAGCTCAACGCCTCACAGCGCTTACACACCCAACCTATCAACGTCGTAGTCTTCGACGGCCCTTTAGGGAACTCAAGGTTCCAGTGAGATCTCATCTTGAGGCAAGTTTCCCGCTTAGATGCTTTCAGCGGTTATCTTTCCCGAACATAGCTACCCGGCAATGCCACTGGCGTGACAACCGGAACACCAGAGGTTCGTCCACTCCGGTCCTCTCGTACTAGGAGCAGCCCCTCTCAAATCTCAAACGTCCACGGCAGATAGGGACCGAACTGTCTCACGACGTTCTAAACCCAGCTCGCGTACCACTTTAAATGGCGAACAGCCATACCCTTGGGACCGGCTTCAGCCCCAGGATGTGATGAGCCGACATCGAGGTGCCAAACACCGCCGTCGATATGAACTCTTGGGCGGTATCAGCCTGTTATCCCCGGAGTACCTTTTATCCGTTGAGCGATGGCCCTTCCATACAGAACCACCGGATCACTAAGACCTACTTTCGTACCTGCTCGACGTGTCTGTCTCGCAGTCAAGCGCGCTTTTGCCTTTATACTCTACGACCGATTTCCGACCGGTCTGAGCGCACCTTCGTACTCCTCCGTTACTCTTTAGGAGGAGACCGCCCCAGTCAAACTACCCACCATACACTGTCCTCGATCCGGATAACGGACCTGAGTTAGAACCTCAAAGTTGCCAGGGTGGTATTTCAAGGTTGGCTCCATGCAGACTGGCGTCCACACTTCAAAGCCTCCCACCTATCCTACACAAGCAAATTCAAAGTCCAGTGCAAAGCTATAGTAAAGGTTCACGGGGTCTTTCCGTCTAGCCGCGGATACACTGCATCTTCACAGCGATTTCAATTTCACTGAGTCTCGGGTGGAGACAGCGCCGCCATCGTTACGCCATTCGTGCAGGTCGGAACTTACCCGACAAGGAATTTCGCTACCTTAGGACCGTTATAGTTACGGCCGCCGTTTACCGGGGCTTCGATCAAGAGCTTCGCGTTAGCTAACCCCATCAATTAACCTTCCGGCACCGGGCAGGCGTCACACCCTATACGTCCACTTTCGTGTTTGCAGAGTGCTGTGTTTTTAATAAACAGTCGCAGCGGCCTGGTATCTTCGACCGGCGTGGGCTTACGCAGTAAATGCTTCACCCTCACCGGCGCACCTTCTCCCGAAGTTACGGTGCCATTTTGCCTAGTTCCTTCACCCGAGTTCTCTCAAGCGCCTTGGTATTCTCTACCCAACCACCTGTGTCGGTTTGGGGTACGGTTCCTGGTTACCTGAAGCTTAGAAGCTTTTCTTGGAAGCATGGCATCAACCACTTCGTTAACTAAAAGTTAACTCGTCATCAGCTCTCGGCCTTAGAATCCCGGATTTACCTAAGATTCCAGCCTACCACCTTAAACTTGGACAACCAACGCCAAGCTGGCCTAGCCTTCTCCGTCCCTCCATCGCAATAACCAGAAGTACAGGAATATTAACCTGTTTTCCATCGACTACGCTTTTCAGCCTCGCCTTAGGGACCGACTAACCCTGCGTCGATTAACGTTGCGCAGGAAACCTTGGTCTTTCGGCGTGGGTGTTTTTCACACCCATTATCGTTACTCATGTCAGCATTCGCACTTCTGATACCTCCAGCAAGCTTCTCAACTCACCTTCACAGGCTTACAGAACGCTCCTCTACCGCATCACCTAAGTGATACCCGTAGCTTCGGTGTATGGTTTGAGCCCCGTTAAATCTTCCGCGCAGGCCGACTCGACTAGTGAGCTATTACGCTTTCTTTAAAGGGTGGCTGCTTCTAAGCCAACCTCCTAGCTGTCTAAGCCTTCCCACATCGTTTCCCACTTAACCATAACTTTGGGACCTTAGCTGACGGTCTGGGTTGTTTCCCTTTTCACGACGGACGTTAGCACCCGCCGTGTGTCTCCCATGCTCGGCACTTGTAGGTATTCGGAGTTTGCATCGGTTTGGTAAGTCGGGATGACCCCCTAGCCGAAACAGTGCTCTACCCCCTACAGTGATACATGAGGCGCTACCTAAATAGCTTTCGAGGAGAACCAGCTATCTCCGAGCTTGATTAGCCTTTCACTCCGATCCACAGGTCATCCGCTAACTTTTCAACGGTAGTCGGTTCGGTCCTCCAGTTAGTGTTACCCAACCTTCAACCTGCCCATGGATAGATCGCCCGGTTTCGGGTCTATTCCCAGCGACTAGACGCCCTATTAAGACTCGCTTTCGCTACGCCTCCCCTATTCGGTTAAGCTTGCCACTGAAAATAAGTCGCTGACCCATTATACAAAAGGTACGCAGTCACCCAACAAAGTAGGCTCCCACTGCTTGTACGCATACGGTTTCAGGATCTATTTCACTCCCCTCTCCGGGGTTCTTTTCGCCTTTCCCTCACGGTACTAGTTCACTATCGGTCAGTCAGTAGTATTTAGCCTTGGAGGATGGTCCCCCCATATTCAGACAAAGTTTCTCGTGCTCCGTCCTACTCGATTTCACTGCAAAGATGTTTTCGCGTACAGGGCTATCACCCACTATGGCCGCACTTTCCAGAGCGTTCCGCTAACATCAATACAGCTTAAGGGCTGGTCCCCGTTCGCTCGCCACTACTAAGGGAATCTCGGTTGATTTCTTTTCCTCAGGGTACTTAGATGTTTCAGTTCCCCTGGTTCGCTTCTTAAGCCTATGTATTCAGCTTAAGATACCTAACTTATGTTAGGTGGGTTCCCCCATTCAGACATCTCCGGATCAAAGTCTGTTTGCCGACTCCCCGAAGCTTTTCGCAGGCTACCACGTCTTTCATCGCCTCTGACTGCCAAGGCATCCACCGTATGCGCTTCTTCACTTGACCATATAACCCCAAGCAATCTGGTTATACTATGAAGACGACATTCGCCGAAAATTCGCATGTTCAATTAAGAACTTATTCACAAATTTTACCTTAGCCTGAATAAACACCAGTGAAAGTGTTATCCAGTCTAACTTTCTATTACATACCCAAATTTTTAAAGAACGATCTAATCAAAAGATCAGAAATCAACATTCACTCTCTTTCGAGAAAATGTTCATTTCTAAGCTTTGCGATACAGAAGCAGTAATGGTGGAGCCAAACGGGATCGAACCGTTGACCTCCTGCGTGCAAGGCAGGCGCTCTCCCAGCTGAGCTATGGCCCCATATTTCTACAGGTAATTTCCAAACAAAATTGGTGGGTCTGGGCAGATTCGAACTGCCGACCTCACCCTTATCAGGGGTGCGCTCTAACCAACTGAGCTACAGACCCAATTTTGATCTACTTCTATCGTCTTCTTCAATGAATCAAGCAATTCGTGTGGGAACTTATGGAGCAGCTGATGTCGTCGATTAAGGAGGTGATCCAGCCGCAGGTTCCCCTACGGCTACCTTGTTACGACTTCACCCCAGTCATGAATCACACCGTGGTAACCGTCCTCCCGAAGGTTAGACTAGCTACTTCTGGTGCAACCCACTCCCATGGTGTGACGGGCGGTGTGTACAAGGCCCGGGAACGTATTCACCGTGACATTCTGATTCACGATTACTAGCGATTCCGACTTCACGCAGTCGAGTTGCAGACTGCGATCCGGACTACGATCGGTTTTATGGGATTAGCTCCACCTCGCGGCTTGGCAACCCTTTGTACCGACCATTGTAGCACGTGTGTAGCCCAGGCCGTAAGGGCCATGATGACTTGACGTCATCCCCACCTTCCTCCGGTTTGTCACCGGCAGTCTCCTTAGAGTGCCCACCATTACGTGCTGGTAACTAAGGACAAGGGTTGCGCTCGTTACGGGACTTAACCCAACATCTCACGACACGAGCTGACGACAGCCATGCAGCACCTGTCTCAATGTTCCCGAAGGCACCAATCTATCTCTAGAAAGTTCATTGGATGTCAAGGCCTGGTAAGGTTCTTCGCGTTGCTTCGAATTAAACCACATGCTCCACCGCTTGTGCGGGCCCCCGTCAATTCATTTGAGTTTTAACCTTGCGGCCGTACTCCCCAGGCGGTCAACTTAATGCGTTAGCTGCGCCACTAAGAGTTCAAGACTCCCAACGGCTAGTTGACATCGTTTACGGCGTGGACTACCAGGGTATCTAATCCTGTTTGCTCCCCACGCTTTCGCACCTCAGTGTCAGTATCAGTCCAGGTAGTCGCCTTCGCCACTGGTGTTCCTTCCTATATCTACGCATTTCACCGCTACACAGGAAATTCCACTACCCTCTACCATACTCTAGCTTGCCAGTTTTGGATGCAGTTCCCAGGTTGAGCCCGGGGATTTCACATTCAACTTAACAAACCACCTACGCGCGCTTTACGCCCAGTAATTCCGATTAACGCTTGCACCCTCTGTATTACCGCGGCTGCTGGCACAGAGTTAGCCGGTGCTTATTCTGTCGGTAACGTCAAGACAGTCACGTATTAGGTAACTGCCCTTCCTCCCAACTTAAAGTGCTTTACAATCCGAAGACCTTCTTCACACACGCGGCATGGCTGGATCAGGCTTTCGCCCATTGTCCAATATTCCCCACTGCTGCCTCCCGTAGGAGTCTGGACCGTGTCTCAGTTCCAGTGTGACTGATCATCCTCTCAGACCAGTTACGGATCGTAGCCTTGGTGAGCCATTACCTCACCAACTAGCTAATCCGACCTAGGCTCATCTGATAGCGCAAGGCCCGAAGGTCCCCTGCTTTCTCCCGTAGGACGTATGCGGTATTAGCGTCCGTTTCCGAACGTTATCCCCCACTATCAGGCAGATTCCTAGGTATTACTCACCCGTCCGCCGCTCTCAAGAGAAGCAAGCTTCTCTCTACCGCTCGACTTGCATGTGTTAGGCCTGCCGCCAGCGTTCAATCTGAGCCATGATCAAACTCTTCAGTTCAAACATCTTTGGGTTTTTAAGAAACCCTAAACTTGGCTCAGCAATCGTTGGTTACATCTTTGATTTCTCGCGGAGTAACTTGTGATGCTGATAATCTTGTTGACTATCAGTCTGACTCCACAAGCACCCACACGAATTGCTTGATTCAGTTGTTAAAGAGCGGTTGGTTAGCTTTCGCTGAACCGAGGCGCGCATTCTACAGCAGCCTCTGTTGCTGTCAAGCGGTTATTTTAAGATGTTTTCAAAGTTTCCTCTGTAACATCAACCACTTGCGCTTTCGATCTCTCGTCAGCGGGAGGCGAATTCTACAGCGTTACACGCTGCTGTCAACACCTCATTTCCTGCTTCGATGACTTGAAGCTGACACTGCCGAAAACCAATCCAACTCATTGAAACTCAAGGAGTTTTCCGTTTCGACTGCGCCGGAAGTGGGCGAATTATAGGCCGTTAGAATTATGAGTCAAGAGCTAATTGCGACTTAAGCAACCGAAACCGGTTTCTTCTTATATAGACGCGGAATACGGCTCATCACCAGCGGTATGCGCAGCGCCAGCAGACACACACCTATAAAGGCGTAAACCGACCATTCCTTGAGGTCTGCCCGAACAATCCAGAGCATATGCAGCAATCCCAACCCCACAATTGCGTACACCAGACGATGGAGTTTCTTCCAGCGCGCACCCAAACGCCGTTGGCTGTATCGATTTGAAGTCACTGCCAGCGCCAGCAAACACAAGAAACCCAGACTGCCGACAATGATGTAAGGCCGCTTGCGCAGCTCCACACCTAACTGTGACCAGTCAAAGCCCAACACGAAAGTCAAATAAGCACACAGGTGCAACACCACATAGGCAAAGCACCACAGCCCTATCTGGCGACGCACGGCAATCCAGCCCGACCACCCCGTGAGCTTCTGCAGAGGTGTCATGCTCAGTGTCACCAACAATAGAATCAGCGTGCCCAACCCCAGCCGATCGACCAGTACCTTTCCCGGGTCCGGCCCCAAGGCAAAGCTCCAGGCCTCATAAAGCCAGAGCAAAGGCCATATGACAGCGGCTATAAAGACCCCAATACGCCAAGGAAGGAATTTCATCAGTAGTTCTTCCGCAAATCGAGGCCGGTATACAGAGAAGCCACTTCATCCGCATATCCGTTAAACATTTGGGTATCACGCACATTCGGGCTGAACAGGCCGCTCGGTAAACGCCGCTCACGCGCTTGCGTCCAACGAGGGTGATCAACTTGCGGATTCACGTTGGCATAGAAGCCGTATTCATCAGCTGCAATGCTCTGCCAAGTGGTTTTTGGCTGCTCCTCTACCAGACTGATTCGCACAATAGACTTCACGCTTTTGAAACCATATTTCCAAGGCACCACCAAACGTAGCGGCGCCCCATTCTGATTCGGCAATTCACGCCCATACATGCCTACCGCCAAAATCGCCAACGGATTCATCGCCTCGTCCAAGCGCAATCCTTCAACATAGGGCCAGTCAATCAATGCAAAACCCGAACGCTGCCCCGGCATGACCTTTGGATCCTGCAAGGTTTCAAAGCGGATAAATTTGGCTTTGGATGTAGGCTCCACCTGCTTGAGCAATGCCGATATGGGAAAACCCATCCACGGAATCACCATCGACCAGGCTTCTACGCAACGCAGACGATAAATCCGCTCTTCCAATTGATAAGGCTTCATAAAGTCTTCAAGCGCATAACGCCCCGGTTTTCCCACCTCCCCATCTACCACCACCGTCCAAGGCTCGGTTTTCAAGGCTCCAGCATTCTGCGCCGGATCACCCTTATCGGTACCGAACTCATAGAAGTTGTTGTAGTGGGTCGCATCCTTGAAGGGGGTGATAGCCTCCCCCTTGACCGTGACTGCCTGCCATTTGGTCTGAGGCAGCTTATCGGCAAACCAGGTCGGAGCCTTACCCGGCTCAACATCCGCATAGCGCATTGCATCCTCGGCACTGGCCCAGCGCGGAAGGCTGGACACAGCCAATCCGGCAAGCGAACTGCCCAGCAATGCACGACGGGATAGATAGAAGGATTCAGGCGTCACGTCCGACTCTTTACAGTCGGACGCTTTAGGCAGCTTGATGAGCATGACAACTCCGTAGTATTGGAGAACTGATGCACCAATAGACTACGGAGTATGGGAGAAATTACATTACTCGCCGGCTTTGTTACGACGCAAACGCAGTAAGTACTGAATCGGACCCGATGCCGCATACACCAGGAAGGCCAGCAACAGGATGCGTGGCGGATCGCTGAACACAACAGCGAATACCAGAACCACAGCCAGGATCGCCACAAAAGGAACACGCCCTTTCAAATCCAGCTCTTTAAAGCTGTTGTACTTGATATTGCTGACCATCAACATGCCAGCGACAGCGACCAGCAAGGCAACCAGGAACGACATTTTCGATCCCTGGATCCCGTAATCACTGAATGCCCAAACAATACCCGCCACCACACCTGCAGCAGCCGGGCTGGCCAACCCGATGAAGTAACGCTTATCCGCTGTTCCGACCTGCGTGTTAAAACGCGCCAGACGCAACGCCGCACCCGCTACATAGATGAAGGCAACCATCCAGCCGACCTTGCCCATATCTCCCAGCGCCCAGCCAAAGGCCAGCAATGCAGGTGCCACACCAAAGGCAACCATGTCCGACAAGGAGTCGTACTCGGCGCCAAATGCACTTTCGGTGTTGGTCATACGGGCTACACGACCATCAAGACCATCCAGCACCATTGCGATAAAAATCGCGATGGCCGCAAACGCAAAATATTTGCTTGCGCCAGCAGCGTCACCCGCACTCATGGCGCTTTGGGCACTCATGGAGCTGATGATCGAATAAAAACCGGCGAACAGGTTCGCAGTAGTGAAAAGGTTCGGCAGCAGATAGATACCACGATGCCGGACTTTACGCCCTTCGGCGTCATGCCCTTCTTCGACATGCTCATCGATAGGCAGCAGGCTATCGGCGTCTGAAGCCGCTTTTGGCTCTTCGGGACGTTCGCTCATGGACATTACCTTGCAACGATATGGAAAGTTTCGATAGAAGCTTGGGGCCAACATGCACCCGCAAACGATCCTGCTTTATACCAGAAGCTGGCGCTCAAACGAAAAAACGCGGCCTAGGCCGCGTTTTCTCTACAGACCAAGAACTTAGTTCTTGGCTTGGTCAACGATCTTGTTCGCGCCGATCCAAGGCATCATCGAACGCAATTGTCCGCCGATGACTTCGATGCCGTGAGCAGCGTTGTTACGACGCTTGGCGGTCATCGATGGGTAGCCGGTAGCACCTTCACTGATGAACATCTTCGCGTATTCACCATCTTGAATGCGCTTCAAAGCGTTACGCATTGCTTGACGGGATTCAGCGTTGATCACTTCTGGACCGGTAACGTACTCGCCGTACTCAGCGTTGTTGGAGATCGAGTAGTTCATGTTGGCGATACCGCCTTCGTACATGAGGTCAACGATCAACTTCAACTCGTGCAAGCACTCGAAGTAAGCCATTTCTGGCGCGTAACCGGCTTCAACCAGAGTTTCAAAGCCAGCTTTAACCAGCTCAACAGTACCGCCACACAGAACAGCCTGCTCGCCGAACAGGTCGGTTTCAGTCTCGTCCTTGAAGGTGGTTTCGATGATACCGGTACGACCGCCGCCCACGCCCGAAGCGTAAGACAGTGCCAGGTTTTTGGCATTGCCCGAAGCATCCTGGTAGATAGCGATCAGGTCAGGGATACCGCCGCCGCGTACGAATTCAGAACGCACAGTGTGGCCCGGAGCTTTTGGCGCGATCATGATCACGTCAAGGTCAGCACGCGGTACAACCTGGTTGTAGTGGATTGCGAAACCATGGGAGAACGCCAGGGTTGCGCCTTTTTTGATGTTCGGCTCGATTTCGTTCTTGTACAGCGCGGACTGGAACTCGTCCGGAGTCAGAATCATGACCAGGTCAGCAGCGGCAACAGCGCTGGCAACGTCAGTCACTTTCAGGCCGTGAGCCTCAGCCTTGGCGACAGTGGCCGAACCTTTACGCAGACCAACAGTAACGTCAACGCCGGAGTCTTTCAGGTTGCAGGCTTGGGCGTGACCCTGGGAGCCGTAACCGATAATGGCTACTTTTTTGCCCTGGATGATCGAAAGGTCGCAGTCTTTGTCGTAATAAACTTTCATGATTTTCCCTTATATCCAGGCCATTCAGGCCAATTAGCACTTATTAGTTTTAGATGCTGAGTACTTTGTCGCCACGGGCAATCCCGGTGACGCCACTGCGAACTGTTTCCAGGATCGAGGCGGTCCCAATCGACTGGATGAAACTGTCGAGCTTCTCGCTGGTGCCTGTCAACTGCACGGTGTACACACTGGCGCTGACATCAACGATCTGCCCACGGAAAATATCCGTTGTACGCTTGATCTCTGCGCGCTGTGCGCCTGTCGCCTTGACCTTTACCAGCATCAACTCGCGCTCGATGTGAGCACTTTCCGACAGATCCACCAACTTGACCACTTCAATCAACTTGTTCAGGTTTTTGGTGATCTGCTCGATCACTTCATCATGCCCCACCGTGGTCAGCGTCAGACGCGACAAGGTCGGATCCTCGGTTGGTGCCACCGTCAGGCTTTCGATGTTGTAGTTACGTTGCGAAAAAAGCCCGACAACACGAGACAAGGCGCCCGGTTCGTTTTCAAGAAGCAAGGAAATAATGTGCCGCATGATTAAGTACGCTCCGTCTTGCTCAGCCACATGTCGCGCATGGAGCCATCTTTGATCTGCATCGGATAAACGTGCTCACTGGTATCAACCTGGATATCCAGGAACACCAGGCGATCCTTCATGGCAAAGGCCTCTTCCATCTTCGGCTTGAGGTCTTTCAGATCAGTGATCCGAATACCCACATGCCCATAAGCCTCAGCCAGCTTGACGAAATCAGGCAGCGATTCCATGTACGAGTGCGAGTGACGGCTGCCGTAGTTCATGTCCTGCCACTGGCGCACCATGCCAAGCACACCGTTGTTGAGGCTGATGATTTTTACCGGTAAGCCATACTGCAAACACGTCGACAGTTCCTGAATATTCATCTGAATACTGCCCTCACCCGTTACACAGGCAACGTCAGCATCAGGGAAGCTCAGTTTTACACCCATCGCCGCCGGGAAACCGAAGCCCATCGTGCCCAGGCCGCCAGAGTTGATCCAGCGATTAGGCTTGTTGAAGCGGTAGTATTGGGCCGCAAACATCTGGTGCTGACCCACATCGGACGTTACATACGCATCGCCCTTGGTCACTTCGCAGAGCATCTCGATAACAGCCTGAGGCTTGATCACGCTGCCGTCGCCCTTGTTATAAGGGAACAGGTCACCATCACCACGCCACTCGTCGATCTGCTTCCACCAACTGGCAACTGCCTCCGGGTTCGGCTTATCGCCAATTTCCTTGAGGATTGCGACCATTTCGCTCAACACGCTCTCTACCGGACCTACGATCGGCACATCTGCCTTGATGGTCTTGGAGATGGACGCCGGGTCGATATCAATATGGATAATCTTGGCGTTCGGGCAGAACTTGGATGGACCGTTGATTACACGGTCATCAAAGCGCGCGCCTACAGCCAGGATCACGTCAGCGTTGTGCATGGTCATGTTGGCAGTGAAGCTGCCATGCATACCGAGCATGCCGACGAACTGACGGTCGGTGCCAGGGTAGGCACCCAGGCCCATCAACGTATTGGTTACGGGTACGTTGAGCATTTTTGCCAACTCGGTCAGCGGAGCCGAACCGCCGCCCAAAATAACCCCGCCGCCTGCATAAAGCACAGGGCGCTTGGCTGCCAGCAGCATCTCTGCTGCCTTGCGAATCTGGCCTGAGTGACCACGCAGGGCCGGGCTGTAAGAACGCAACTTGGCTTTTTTCGGGAAAACGTATTCGAACTTCTCGGCCGGGTTGGTCATGTCTTTCGGAATATCGACCACTACCGGACCAGGACGACCGGATTGAGCGAGGTAGAACGCCTTTTTCATGACCTCCGGGATTTCCGAAGCATGCTTGATCATAAAGCTGTGCTTCACGATGGGCCGAGAGATACCGATCATGTCGGTCTCTTGGAAAGCATCAGTCCCGACCATGGTGCTAGGCACCTGACCAGAAATGATCACCATCGGAATGGAGTCCATGTAGGCAGTGGCAATCCCGGTGATGGCGTTGGTAGCACCCGGTCCGGAAGTAACCAGTACTACACCGGCCTTACCGGTTGCACGGGCATAGCCGTCAGCCATATGGGTAGCAGCTTGTTCGTGGCGAACCAGGATGTGGGTAACTTCCGGCTCTTTGAACAGTGCGTCGTAGACATGCAGAAGAGCACCACCAGGGTACCCGTAGATATATTTGACACCTTCGTCGCGCAAAAAGCGCACGAGCATCTCACCGCCAGATAAAAGCTCCACGTTGTTCACCTCTAAAACGCCAGAATACCGTTCACAAAAATACGAACGGGTCTTAATAGGTTTACTTTTCAGCAGAGCATGAGCGACGGTGGTCGCCGACTACGTCAGCACTGACTGAGCAAGTATTGGGAACTCCCCAAATGTTGCGGGGGTTTCCCACCCAGCGCGAGGTAACGCGTTGCGGGTGTTGCAGGTCGGCGCGGGTGTGCGCCTCATGATCTGCTGAGAGGGTCTGCTTCTGGCAGTCCCTCTACAGCGGGACTTCGATTCTTGTCATTAGGCCAGCCCAAGTCAAGCCATCTATGAGATTTATTTTCATAAACCGACAGGAACGCACAAAAAAACGCGCGAAATGACAGAAACTGACAAGAAAATGGATGGCTGCCAGCAAAAACTGGCAGCTATGACCTCAAGCGGAGGGGCTGATCAACAGGTCAAAACCTTCGAAGTGCTTGAGCAGTGGCTTCCAGTTTCCGCGACGCTGTGCAAAAACCTGGTCAGCCATATGCCGAATACCCGAAACATTTGGCAGTGGCAGACCCTGCTCAACAATGACTTTCATCTTCGGCAGGAAGATCCACTGCACCCACAGCTCAAAGTCGAGCCGGTCGACGCTGAATGGCTCTTGGCTGGCCAAGTCGTGCTCCGTAGGAACCTTGTCGCTCCACAACCCCTGCGTGCGCATTTCCTGCTCGATCAGCAACAAGAACTCGGCGACTTCAGGAGTACGTGAGTCCATAACCATCAGAGACTCACCTTGGCTTTTTGACGAGCCAGTGCAGCGCCTGCTGCATCGCCTTGTTTCTCACGCGCCTGGGCAATCAAACCCCACAGGCTCGCTTGCAAATCCGGGCGGCCATTGGCGAAAGTCAAACCACGACGGGCAAACTGCTCCGCCTGGGCAGCATCACCCTGAGCCATACGGACCTGGGCCAGACGGTAAAGCACTTGGGGCTCACGAGGTGCCACGCGCTGAGCCCGCTCAAGGCTCGACGACGCGCCGTTCAAGTCCCCGCTCGACTGTTGCTGCTGTGCGGTGGTGAGCAGCGCCAGCACCGGGCCGTCCAGTTGCTCGTCAGCAGCCAGACCACCGCCACTGCTGTTCGATGGAATACCACTTGGTGTAATCGGTGCCGGTGCACTGTAAGTATTACTCGGCGTGTAGCTACCCGTGCTGATAGGCGCGGCAGCTGGCCCCGGAGTAATTGGCCCCGGCGTGAAAGGCTGAGTGCTGATCGGTGTCGAAACACTGGCAGCGCCACCCGGGACCATCACCACAACACCCGAGTCCTCGGTAATCGTGCGCGCTTGAGCTGCCCGCGGAACAGCGGCCTGTGGATAACTCCCCGCCGTACGCTGGGCCGAAATACGTTCGTTATTGGATACCGGAACACCAGAATCGACCACAGGAATCGAACCCTGCGGTACGCTGGCACAACCATTGAGCAAAGCCAGGGCTGAAACAGCCGCAATCCACCACTTATTCACGTCAAACCCTCTTTGCTTAATTCAACCAGCCCTTGACCCAATCCATCACGGCGTCACCCGTGGCAGGCGCCTGCCCACCACAACTGGCCCCCGCTGGCGGCTCACTGCCGCGAATATACGGCATCTGTACCGCGCCAGGGCAGCTGGCATCAGATCCTTGACCGGTATGCGGATCAATCCAGGCCTGAACAATGTTATCGGGCTGAGGCATATCGAGCGGCAGGGGACCTGCTTTGCTCATAAAGCTGGTCCACACCTGCAAGGCCCCGGTGGCACCGGTAAACGGTGTTTTGCCATTGTCATCGCGGCCCAGCCATACAACTGCCAGCAAATCCTGGCTGAACCCTGCGAACCAGCTGTCACGAGAGTCGTTACTGGTGCCGGTTTTACCTGCCAACGTAAGGTTTTTTGGCAATACGTTATAGACCGAGCGCCCTGTACCTTCGCGCATCACATGCTGCATCGCGTTCTGAATCAGGAAAATCGAACCCGGATCAAAGCGCTGCTGGATCTGGAACGGATAACGCTTGAGCGGCTGACCTTCAGCTGTCAACACGCTGCGAATACCGCGCATGGGCGTATTGAAGCCGCCGTTGGCCAAGGTCTGATACATCGTCGCCACTTCCATCGGGCTCAATGCGCCAGCCCCCAGCAACATGGAAGGGAACGCCGGGAATTGCCGCTCTACCCCCAGTCGCGCCAATGTCTTGAGGACGTTAGGCACCCCGACTTCCTGCCCCAACCTTACCGTGCCGAGGTTGTAGGAATTCATCATCGACTGGTAGAGGAAAATCGTACCGTGCGAGCGCCGATCATAGTTCTGAGGTTTCCAGATCTGGCCATCTGCGCCTTTGATCGATAGCGGCTCATCCGACAGCCAACTGGTCAGTGTGTACTGACTCGGCCGTTCAAGCGCCGTGAGATAGACCGCAGGTTTGATCAGGGAGCCAATCGGCCTCACCGCATCCAGTGCACGGTTAAAGCCTGCATAGCCTGGAGCACGACTGCCGATCAGCGCCTGAACCTCACCGGTTTCCGGGTTGGTCACCACCATCGCGGCTTCAACCTCATCCGATCCCTTGCGCCCGGCAAGTCGCTTGAAGGTTTCACCGACAGCTGCCTCAGACTTCATCTGCAGGATCGGGTCGAAGCTGGTGAAGATCCTCAACCCTTCTTCGGTCAAGTCTTCGTCACGATAGTCTTCACGCAACTGACGCTTGACCAAATCCAGGAAGCCCGGGAATGAGCTGTCTGCCAGACTGCCGCGCGTGGTCACGCCCAGCGGCATTTTCTTCGCTGCGGCAACTTGCTCAGGCGTTGCAACACCTTGCTGCTCCAGCAAATCGAGCACCAGGTTACGGCGCATCAGCGCACGTTCAGGATAGCGTCGCGGGTTATAGGCTGACGGCCCTTTGACCATACCTACCAGCAGCGCCACTTGATGCAACTTGAGCTCGGCCAGCGGCTGGCTGAAGAAGAACTGACTGGCCAAACCAAAGCCGTGAACAGCGCGCTGACCGTCCTGGCCGACAAACACTTCGTTGAGATATGCCTCAAGAATTTCGCGCTTGTCGTAATGCAACTCCAGCAACAAGGCCATCATTGCTTCGGTCAACTTGCGGGTCAGACTGCGCTCATTGGTCAGATAGAAATTCTTGACCAACTGCTGGGTCAACGTACTGCCGCCCTGGCGCATTTGCCCGGCCGAAGTGTTGACCCACATGGCCCGCGCGATCGACTTCGGCGACACCCCAAAGTGATGATAGAAGTCCCTGTCCTCTACGGTTACCAGCGTATCAAGCAGAAACGGCGGCACCTGATCAATGTTGATCAGGATCCGGTCTTCGAGGTTTTTCGGATAGATACCACCGATCAACAAGGGCTCAAGGCGCACCACGGGCAGCTTGGAGCCATTGGTCGATGAAAGCTCTGCCACATAATCGCCAGAAAAGCGTATCCGCACTGGCTGTGCCTGCTCGGCACCTTCATAGAATTGGAAACCACGGGTATTGAGGTCGACCGTGTTGCCATTAACCGCTGCCGCACCTGGGCCATTGGCAACGCTTTCGCGGCGATAGCCCAAGGCGTCGAGCTCCGTGAGGAAGTCGTTCTTGCTCAGCTTCTGGCCGACGAACAGCTCCAGCGGCCGAGCATAAACCTTGGCCGGGATGGTCCAGCGCTTGCCGGAGAACTTCTCCTGGACGATGGCATCGAGGTAGACGGCAAAACCTGCCAGCACCACCAGGCCGACCAGACTGAGCTTGATTGCCCAGCCGAGCCAGGGCCGAAGGCCGCCAGAAGGACGTTTGGAACGGGAGCGAGGGGATCGGGTACGAGTCATGGCGCGAGATTATACGCACTTTATTCATGTTCATCATGCGCAGCCCGGCGGTTTGCACTCCCGCTGTCAGCGGCCATAATGGCGCATTGAATTTTCCAGACCTTGAAGGATCAACCGTGAGCCAGAACCTGATTACAGCCCTGCAGAACCCGGACCTCTACCCCCATCAAGTCGATAAGTTTCAGGTTATCGAGACTCACATCTCCTGGGTCATTCTCACCGGCCCGTACGCCTACAAGCTGAAGAAACCGGTCAACTTTGGCTTCCTTGACTTTACCGAGCTCAGCGGTCGTGAACACTTCTGCAATGAAGAGCTGCGCCTGAACCAGCGCCTGACCGAAGGCCTGTACCTCGACGTGTTGCCGATCACCGGTACAGCCGAGGCGCCAACGCTGGGCGGCGAAGGTCCGGTGATTGAATACGCACTAAAAATGCGCCAGTTTCCGCAAAGCCAGCTACTGAGCACGTTGCAAGCCAATGGCGAACTTAATGCCGCCCATATTGACGAGATGGCCCAGCAAATTGCACATTTCCACATGCAGGCGCCCCACGTTCCTCTAGACCATTATCAAGGCACTCCAGACGCCGTGATGGACCCGGTCCGCCAGAACTTCGAGCAAATTCGCCCATTCCTCGTGGATAAATCCGACCTGCTGCAACTGGAGGCCCTTCAGGCCTGGGCAGAGGCAAGCTTTACGCGCCTCAAGCCACTGTTTGAACAGCGCAAGGCCCAAGGATTTATCCGCGAATGCCACGGTGATATTCACTTGGGCAACGCCACGATGATTGATGGCAAGGTCGTAATTTTTGACTGCATCGAATTCAACGAGCCTTTCCGCTTCACCGACGTGTATGCCGATACCGCCTTCCTGGCGATGGACCTTGAAGACCGCGGCCTGAAGTCTCTGGCACGACGCTTTGTCAGCCAGTACCTGGAGCTGACCGCTGATTACCAGGGGCTTGAGCTGCTGAACTTCTACAAGGCCTACCGTGCGCTGGTTCGCGCCAAAGTCAGTCTGTTCAGCATGCCTGCCGAAGCCAGCCCGGTGCAACGCGCAGCCACCCTGCGTCAGTACCGTAACTACGCCAACCTGGCGGAAAGCTACAGCACTATTCCGTCACGTTTCCTGACCATTACCCATGGCGTTTCGGCTGTAGGTAAAAGCTCAGTAGCCATGCGACTGGTTGAGGCGCTGGGAGCGATTCGTCTGCGCTCAGACGTTATCCGCAAGCAACTGTTCGGCAAGCAGACCGCTGAAAACGCTGTAGGAGATGGCATCTATAATGCCGACGCCAGCGCAGCAACCTACAACAAACTGCATGAGCTGGCTGGCATCGTGCTGCGCGCGGGCTTCCCCGTCGTTATTGACGCCACCTACCTCAAACGCGAGCAGCGCGACGCCGCCGCCAAGGTTGCAGAAGCCACCGGTGTACCTTGCCTGATCCTCGACTGTACCGCGCCAGACGCTGTGATCGAAGGTTGGCTGGCCCACCGCAAGTCCATTGGCACCGACCCTTCCGACGCCACCCTCGAAGTGGTCAAGGCCCAGCAAGCCAACCGCCAAGCGCTGGGCGCCGATGAAATTCTGCGCAGCAAGCGTGTTGAAACCCACAACAGCAAAAGCCTCGACACCCTGATTGCGGATATTCGTCAGCGCTTGCCAGGCCTGTAAGAATTCGCGTTCGCCGTGAAACCGCAATGGTTTCACGGCACCCGATAGTGGCACTATAATATTAGTTACCACATCCGGCTGGAGCCCTACCATGAGCCATCCCAAGTTGCTTGAGTCGGCGCTCTACGCTCTGCTGCATAAAGATGATATCCGCGGTTTCAATCAGCAGCGTCCTGCCGGACATATCGACATGCGCGGCGGAGACTTTCGTGGGCTGGATTTACGCGAGTTACAAGTCGAAGACGTGGACTTCACCGACGGTTATTTCCGCTCAGCCGACTTGCGCGGCCTGGACCTGCGCACGTCTTGCATCGAAGGCGCCAGCCTAGCCCATGCACAGATTTCAGGTGCCTATTTCCCGGTCGAGCTGACGGCCGATGAAATTCTGATGTCGGTTAATTTTGGCACCCGCCTGCGCTACCGCACCAAGTGACGCAAATACGACACCCGGTCCGAGGCTAAAGCGTCGTAGTAATACCGCTCTGTTGACCCGGACACAGCCACCTGCCCGTCTGGCCCCTTGCCACTGTCCGACAGAAAGCAGCCTGAACTGGGTACTCCTTGTTCCAAAACCGACTAATGGACTGCGGTTTTCCTACTGAGCGCTACACTTCGTAGGATCACCATGCCCTGTAAACGCTGAGCTCACGCCGTCGCAAGGAGAGCAGATGAATGATGAACTCCAGCATTTGAAAAACCTCGGAAAAACCTCGGCCCAATGGCTACATGCTGTTGGCATCCATAGTGCCTCTGACTTGAAGCGCTTAGGCGCCGTAGATGCTTATCGAGCGGTGAAAGCCAGGGGCTTCAGGGCCTCTAAAGTGCTT
Organism: Pseudomonas fragi; assembly: GCF_025426255.1. GTDB lineage: Bacteria > Pseudomonadota > Gammaproteobacteria > Pseudomonadales > Pseudomonadaceae > Aquipseudomonas > Aquipseudomonas kulmbachensis. The sequence continues at coordinate 4,431,993 of NZ_CP104861.1, forward strand.
CTGTATGCCATTGAAGGGGCCTTGCTGGATGTGCACTGGAATGACATTCCGGCAGAACGCAAAGAAGCCCTTAACCGGCAAGTCGAGCATTTGGAAGCACTGAGCAAAGCCTGAAGTGACGGTTTAAGCCACACAAGATGAACGGTAAAAAACAGCTATTGACACTGGAATGAGAATTGTTATTATTACGCCATCTGGTCGCGAGACCAGTCGATCTTCTGGAAGGCCCTTGGTTCGGACTCTCAGAAAATCTCCTCATCAGGCTAATCACGGTTATTTGACCCGGCTCTTGCCGGGTCTTTTTTTGCCTGTTGAAAAGCGCCAGCAAAAAAGTAACTGGCGCTATAGTTCAGCGGGCAATGACCAAAGGACACCCCAGTTCCGGATGAGGTTGTACTAAAACATCCAGACCAAAAACGGCCTTTAGAGCGTCCGGCTGCAATACCACTTGCGGGCAATCAAGGGCTCGCGGACGCCCCTCCTCAAGCAACAGCAAGCGATCGCAGTAACGCGCCGCCAGATTCAAGTCATGCAGGATGATCAGTACCGCCGCGCCGCGATCAGCGAATGCCCGAATGGCCTTGAGCGTGGTGTGTTGATGCAAAGGGTCGAGCATCGAGGTTGGCTCATCGAGCAACAGGGTCTGCCCGCTTTGACCTGGCCATAATTGCGCCAGTACTCGTGCCAGATGTACCCGCTGGCGTTCACCCCCCGATAACGCCAGATAGCTGCGCCCCGCCAGGTGCTCAACATCCGCAGCCTGCAATGCGGCCTGAATGATTTCCGAGTCACGAGTACGGCCTGTCTGATGAGGTAGCCGGCCCATGCCTACGACCTCTTCAACACGAAAGGCGAAATCCAGGGTCGAAGTTTGCGGCAAGACGGCAAGGCGCTGTGCCCGCTGCGCGCCTTTCCAGTGACCCAAGGCCTGCTGATCCAACCAAACTTGCCCCCCGCTCGGTGCCAGTTCCCCGCATAACGCTGCCAGCAGAGTGCTTTTCCCCGCGCCATTGGGCCCCAGTACGCCCAACACTTCCCCCGGGCGCACATCAAGGGTGACATCCGCCAGCACGATTTTCTGATCGCGACGGATCTGCAAGTTTTGCGCACGCAGCATCAGTGACGACCTCGTAACAGTAGGAACAGGAAGAACGGCGCACCGAGAAATGCGGTAACAATCCCGATCGGCAGCTCTGCCGGTGCCAGGGCCAGCCGTGCAACCAAGTCGGCGAACAGCAGCAACGTCGCCCCCGCCAGAACCGATGCAGGCAACAGCACTCGATGATCAGGCCCCGCCAGCAACCGCACCAAATGCGGCACCACCAGCCCGATAAAGCCGATCATGCCTGCCGCCGCCACTGCGGCCCCCACACCCAGCGCGGTGCAAAACACCAGTTCACGCTTCAGACCTTCAACATCAATTCCTAGATGATTGGCTTCCGACTCTCCAAGCAACAGCGCATTGAGCGCATTCGCCCGCCGGGGCAGCCACAACGCAACGCCCACGGTGACAATCAACAATGGCCACAACCGCGCGTAACTGGCGCCATTAAGGCTGCCCAGATTCCAGAACGTCAGCGTACGCAATGTTGCGTCATCGGCCAGATAGGTAAACAAGCCTACCGCCGACCCGGCCAAAGCTGTCAGCGCTATCCCCGCCAACAGCATGACGGCTACATTGGTCTGACCGTTACGGCGTCCCAGTCGATACACCAGCGCTGTCACCCCCAAACCACCGAGAAACGCGCATACCGACAGTAAATAAGGCCCGATAAATTCCGGTAGCCCGCCAAAAGCGGCTCCGCCAACAATCGCAATCGCCGCACCCAACGCCGCACCACTGGACACACCGACCAACCCGGGATCCGCCAGCGGGTTGCGAAACAAACCCTGCATGGCCACGCCCGACAGTGCCAACACCCCGCCTACCGCCAGCCCCAACAAGGTGCGCGGCAAACGAATCTGCCCCAGGATCAGCTCAGCCTGCTCCAGCCCGTCACCCTGAATCGGCACGCCGAGCAGCCGCAGGGCGGCGCGCAAGGTGTCAAACAGCGGCAAACTCACCGGCCCCAGCGCCAGCGACAGCCAAATCGACAACAGGCACAGCGCGCTCAGCCCTATAAATAGAGAGCGGGGTTTAACCAGCGTCTTCATTGGCTTGCCGGAACCGTTGGATAAAACTCAGTTGTCAGTTGCTTCAAACTGGCGGGCAACCGTGGTCCCAGACCGCCCACCAGCAGCGTCGGGTCCAACTCGTACACCCGGCCATTTTTGGCGGCGCGAATAGACATCAATATCGGATTTTCCTTCATCAGTGCCTGGCGAGCCGCCTCACCTGTCAGGCTACGATCAGCAAACACCAGCACTTCAGGATTGAGCCCCGCCAGCGCTTCCACCGAAAATGGCTTGTAGCCTTTATGCGTGGCCAGGTTATGCCCACCGGCTTGAGTCAGCAGCCAGTCTGCGGCGGTGTCCTTGCCGGCGATCAACGGTTTGCCGCCTGCATGGCCCAATAGCAGCAATACTCCGGGGGCCTTGTGACCTGCTTGTGCAGACTTGACCTGTTGCTGATGCTGCTCAAGCTGCTGTTGATAACTTTTGAACACCTTTGCCGCCTGCTCCTCGTCCCCCAGAAGCAGCCCCAGATGTTGCAAAGTACCTTCAAGACTTGCGAGGTCTGCCTGTGCCGAAAACATCTCGACCGCCACACCGGCACCACGAATTTGTGCCAGAACAGGCGGCGGCCCCATCTCTTCAGTGCCGATCAGGACATCCGGTTTCAAACTCAAGATCCCTTCTGCCGAGAGCTGGCGCTGATACCCAACGCTGGGCAGCGACTTGAGTGATTCAGGATGTTGACTGGTGGTATCGACCCCAACCAATTTAGACTCTGCGCCTAACACGCTGACCCATTCCGAAAGCGCTCCCCCTGCACTGACCCAGCGTTGCGGCAACTCACCAGCCAGGCTGGCATGAGTGATCATAAGGCCTGCACAGAGCGTAATCAGGCGGAGACTCAAGCGCATACAGAGGCATTCCTTGAAAAAGAGGGCTCAACGGGACAAAGGAATTGTCACGCCGTGAAAACAGTACATCGCGGAGCAAGGCGCCATTTGATAATTGTTTGCATTTGCACGTCAACCTCTTAACCCAACCTGAAACACGTCTTCGACACAACTGTTTGGCTGCTATTAAGGATTGTCATGAAGTTTTTATGCCCCTCTGCGGCACTTGGCGAAGGTTCCAGCCGCGGCTTCGAGTTGGACGATCTGCGTTTGCTGGTCATTCGCCGTGATGGCCAAGTCTATGCCTACAAAAACCGCTGCCCCCATCGCGGGGTGCCGCTGGAGTGGCAACCGGATCAATTTCTCGACTCAAGCGCCAGCCTGATCCAGTGTGCTACCCACTCTGCGCTGTTCCTGATCGAAAGCGGGGAGTGCATTGCCGGGCCTTGCGCCGGGCAATTTCTGACTGCCCTTGGCTGTCGCGAAGACAGCCAAGGGATCTGGATTACACCAGAAGCATCAGAGGATGACGTCTAACCGACGATCAACCACCACCGCGTCAGAGGTCAGGCTTACACCATAAGCCAGCACTTGCACCCCGGCTGCTACTGCCTCGCGCAATGCTGCGGCGTAAGCCGGGTCGATTTCTTCTGCAGGACGTACAGCGTCGACCCCCGTAAGGTTGACGCAATACAGCTGGACTGCACGGACACCTTCGCGCGCCAGAGTCGCCAGCTCGCGTAAATGCTTGGCGCCACGCTGGGTTACGGCATCCGGAAATGCCGCGACACGAGAGTCGTCAAAACCCAGGGTGACACTTTTGACCTCGACAAAGGCAAAGCCCTGCGGGTACTCCAGGCGAAAATCAATCCGGCTCTTCTCTTGCCCATAAGGCACTTCGCGCTTGAGCGCAGTGAACCCATCCAGCTCAGTAATCACCCCCGCCAGCAGCGCTTCCTCGATCAAGCGATTGGCGCGCCCGGTGTTCACACACGCCAGCCGCCCCTGCGGGGTTTGCGTGATTTCCCAGGTGCCCGGCAACTTGCGTTTGGGATCATTGGAGCGGCTGAACCAAACCTGACCGCCCTCAACCATGCAATTAAGCATAGAGCCCGTATTCGGGCAGTGAATGGTCAGCAACTCGCCGCTGGTGGTTTCAATGTCCGCCAGAAAACGCTTGTAGCGTTTTATCAGCCGCCCTTCTTCCAGCTCAGGTGAGAAACGCATCAGCCCTTCCAGCTCTTGAGGCCACGGGCGATCCGCTCTACGGCCTCCTGCAGACGCGGCAAACTTTGGGTATAGGCAAACCGTACGTGGTGCCCGGACTTGTAACGCCCAAAGTCCAGGCCCGGAGTAAAGGCTATGTGCTGGGTTTCGAGAAAATGCTGGCAAAACGCAAACGCATCACCGCCAAACGCACTGATATCGGCGTACAGGTAAAACGCACCTTCGGGTTCTACTGCAATGCCAAAGCCCAGCTCACGCAAGGCTGGTAACAGAAAGTCACGACGCCGCCCGAACTCGGTCCGTCGCTCTTCCAGAATGGCCAGCGTCTGTGGTTCAAAACAAGCCAGAGCTGCGTACTGGGCCATGCTTGGCGCGCTGATATAGAGGTTTTGTGCGAGCTTCTCCAGATCGGCCACGGCTTCAGGTGGCGCCACCAGCCAGCCCAGACGCCATCCGGTCATGCCGAAATACTTGGAGAAGCTATTGAGTACAAAAGCACTGTCATCGACTTCCAGCACGCTCGTAGCATCACAACCATAGGTCAGGCCGTGATAGATCTCGTCCACTACCAGATGCCCATTACGAGCCTTGATCGCCGTCGACAGGGCTACCAGCTCATCACGACTCAACATCGTCCCGGTAGGGTTGGCTGGCGATGCAACCAGCGCACCAACGCTGTCTTGATCCCAATAGCGTTCAACCAGATCCGCCGTCAGTTGGTAGCGCACATCCGGACCCACCGGCACCAATTGCGCAGCGCCTTCAACCAGGCGCAGGAAATGTCGATTACACGGGTAGCCCGGATCCGCAAGCAGCCAGTGCTTACCCGGATCAACCAGTAGGCTTGTTGCCAGCAACAAGGCGCCAGAACCGCCCGGTGTGATAAGGATCCGCGAGGGGGCGATATTCAACCCATAGCGTTGCTGGTAGAAACCAGAGATTGCTTCACGCAGCTGCGGCAAGCCACGGGCAGCGGTATAGCGGGTCTTTCCGGCGGCCAAAGCGGCCTGCCCGGCGGCAATGATAGGCTCAGCCGTGGTGAAGTCCGGCTCGCCGATTTCCAGGTGAATCACATCGTGCCCCGCAGCCTGCAGCTCGTTGGCACGCGCCAACAACGCCATTACGTGGAACGGTTCAATTGCGCGGCTGCGCGCACTGTAAGACTGAGCCATTAGCCTGTTTTCCTGGGTAAGCAAAAAAACGATTCTACCCAAGCAATCTCACAAGGGAGAGCTAAATACAGTCTTAGCCAACCCGCCAATAGAACCAAACAACCCAGGCGCCGGTCATAGCTCGACTAAAATTATTAATTAGCCACTAATCTCAAGCACTACAGGGTCTGTACACAACCACTGACAACGGGCTAGACATGCGGGAGTAGCGCAGCCCGATTTGATCTGGTAAGTTCGCCCGCTTGCAGCCGCAGGGCCGGCAGGTGTCGGTGATGTTGCAATCCTGCGCAATGGATTAGAAGAATGAGAGGCGGTCCATTTCATGCCCACACAAACCAAGCAACAGAATAGTCAACTTAGCGGCTTTGAACCCTACGTTGAAAAAAAGGGTGAAGAGTACATGGGCGAGCCCATGCGCAAGCATTTCACCAAGATTCTGAACAAGTGGAAACAGGACTTGATGCAGGAAGTCGACCGCACCGTTGATCATATGAAAGACGAAGCGGCAAACTTTCCTGACCCATCCGATCGCGCAAGCCAGGAAGAAGAATTCAGCCTGGAACTGCGCGCCCGTGATCGCGAGCGCAAGCTGATCAAGAAAATCGACAAGACTCTGCAACTGATCGAAGACGAAGAATACGGCTGGTGCGAATCCTGCGGTGTCGAAATCGGTATCCGTCGACTCGAAGCCCGTCCTACTGCCGACATGTGCGTAGACTGCAAAACCTTGGCTGAAATCAAGGAAAAACAAGTCGGCAAGTAATCGCCGACTTGACCAGATGGGGCGTGCGAACGCCCCATTTTTGTTTCTGGAATTTGGTCACAGAATTCTGTAGCCGCCGCCGCAGGCTGCGATAAGGACCGAAGGGCCTTCAAAACACCAAGGCTGCTACTCGCAGTGGCGCACCATATCCATCGCAGCCTTTGGCAGCGGCTACAGGATTTTTTTCATGACTACTCCCTCCTACATCGGGCGCTTCGCCCCAACGCCCAGCGGCCATCTGCACTTTGGCTCCCTGGTCGCCGCCCTCGCCTCTTATCTCGACGCCCGCGCCGCAGGTGGCCGCTGGCTGCTGCGCATGGAAGACCTCGACCCGCCGCGCGAAATGCCAGGTGCCCAGGCTGCGATTCTGGATGCCCTTGAACGCTATGGCTTTGAGTGGGACGGCGAACTGGTTCTGCAAAGCGAGCGCCACGAGGCCTACGCCCAAGTCCTCAATCGCCTGTTCAGCATGGGCCTGGCTTACGCCTGCACCTGCTCGCGCAAACAGCTTGAAGGCTACAACGGCATTTACCCGGGTTTTTGCCGCAATGCTGGCCACTCGATGGAGAACGCCGCAATACGCATACGGGTTCCGGAACTTGAATACCGCTTTGAAGACCGGGTCCAAGGCTCATTTAGCCAGCATCTGGGCCGCGAGGTGGGCGACTTTGTAATTCGCCGCCGCGACGGGCTATACGCCTATCAGTTGGCCGTGGTGCTCGATGATGCAGCCCAGGGCGTAACGGATATCGTGCGCGGCGCTGACCTGCTGGACTCCACACCGCGCCAACTCTACTTGCAGGAGCTACTGGGGTTGTCACAACCGCGTTATTTGCATGTGCCCCTGATTGTGCAACCAGATGGCCACAAACTCGGTAAATCGTACCGCTCGCCGCCCCTGACCCCGGAGCAGGCTACGCCGCTACTGCTTCGCGCCTTGCGCACTTTGGGTCAGACCACAGACGAACGCTTGAACGACTCCACCCCACGTGAAGTTCTGGATTGGGGTGTCGCCCACTGGAACGCAGCCAATATCCCACGCACACTCACCCTCGCCGAGGCGCAATTACGCTGACAGCCCTTGCAGGTTGCCAGCCATCCGTTACCATCGCCGCACGTTTTTGGGCATGCGGCCTGTAAAAGTGAGGGCGGGATGTATATCTATCGATTGGTCCTGTTGCTGGTTGTCGGGATCTACCTGTTTTCTCCCGCCATCATGGATTGGTGGATCGATGCGACAGGCGCCTGGTACAGGCCCTATCTGCTCTGGCTGATTCTGATCGTTGTGACCTTTATTCTTCAGAGCCAAAAAGATGCCGATGAGCTTTAGCCTGACCCAGATGATCCTGATCAGCGCCGCCTACCTGGGGGTGCTGTTTGGCGTAGCCTGGATCAGTGAACGCGGAATGATCCCGCGTGCAATCATTCGCCACCCCCTGACCTACACACTGTCGCTGGGCGTTTACGCCAGTGCCTGGGCGTTTTATGGCACCGTGGGTCTGGCTTACGAATACGGCTACGGCTTTCTATCCAGCTACCTCGGTGTTTCCGGGGCTTTCCTGCTGGCGCCAGTGCTGCTTTACCCGATCCTGAAAATCACCCGCACCTATCAGCTCTCATCGCTGGCAGACCTGTTCGCCTTCCGCTTTCGCAGCACCTGGGCCGGTGCGCTGACCACGATTTTCATGCTCATTGGTGTGTTACCGCTGCTGGCCCTGCAAATCCAGGCCGTGGCCGACTCCATCAGCATCCTCACCCGCGAACCGGTGCAACACCGCGTGGCGTTGAGTTTCTGTGCGCTGATTACCCTGTTTACGATTTTCTTCGGCTCACGGCACATCGCCACCCGAGAAAAACACGAAGGGCTGGTATTCGCCATTGCCTTTGAGTCCGTGATCAAGCTGATAGCCATTGGCGGCGTCGGCCTCTACGCGCTTTATGGTGTGTTCGATGGCCCGCAACAGCTGGAAGTGTGGCTGCTGCAAAACCAGACGGCGCTCGCCGCCCTGCACACGCCGCTGCAAGAAGGGCCGTGGCGTACCCTGTTGCTGGTGTTTTTCGCCTCGGCCATCGTGATGCCGCACATGTATCACATGACCTTCACCGAGAACCTCAACCCTCGCGGGCTGGTCAGCGCCAGCTGGGGCCTGCCCCTGTTTCTGCTGTTGATGAGCCTCGCCGTGCCACTGATTCTGTGGGCCGGCCTCAAGCTGGGCGCCACTACCAACCCCGAGTACTTCACCCTCGGTATCGGTATTGCCGCCAACAACAAACCCTTGGCGCTATTGGCTTATGTGGGCGGGCTTTCGGCCTCCAGCGGGCTGATTATCGTCACCACCCTCGCGCTTTCGGGCATGGCCCTGAACCACTTGGTGCTGCCGCTTTATCAGCCACCTGCCGAAGGCAACATCTACCGCTGGCTGAAGTGGACCCGTCGCGCACTGATCGTTGCCATCATCATGGCTGGCTATGGTTTCTACCTGCTGTTGGGCGCCGAACAAGATTTGGCCAACCTCGGCATCGTGGCCTTTGTCGCCACGTTGCAGTTCCTGCCTGGCGTGCTCTCGGTGCTGTACTGGCCGACCGCCAACCGACGCGGCTTTATTGCCGGGTTGCTGGCAGGGATTCTGGTGTGGATGGCCAGTATGCTGTTCCCGCTGATCGGCAACTTCCAGGGCTTTTATATCCCGTGGTTGAACATGATCTACGTGCTGGACGACACCAGTTGGCACATGGCGGCCATTGCGTCCTTGGCGGCCAACGTGCTGATGTTCACCCTGATTTCGCTGTTCACCAACGCCAGCCCTGAAGAGGCAAGCGCCGCCGAAGCTTGCGCAGTCGACAACGTGCGCCGCCCGCAACGCCGCGAGCTGCACGCCGCCTCACCGCAAGAGTTCGCCACCCAGCTGGCCAAACCCCTGGGAGCCAAGGCCGCGCAAAAAGAAGTCGAGCAAGCGCTACGCGACCTGTTCCTGCCCTTCGATGAGCGCCGCCCCTATGCCTTGCGCCGCCTGCGCGACCGTATCGAAGCCAACCTCTCCGGCTTGATGGGCCCCAGCGTCGCCCAGGATATGGTCGAGACCTTTTTGCCCTACAAGTCAGGCGGTGAAAACTACGTCACCGAAGACATTCACTTTATCGAAAGCAGGCTTGAGGACTACCACTCGCGCCTCACAGGTCTTGCAGCCGAGCTCGATGCCTTGCGCCGCTACCACCGCCAGACCCTGCAAGAACTGCCCATGGGCGTTTGCTCGCTGGCCAAGGATCAAGAGATCCTGATGTGGAACAAAGCCATGGAAGAGTTGACCGGCATCCCGGCACAGCGCGTGGTGGGTTCGCGCCTGAGTACCCTGGGCGACCCGTGGCGAGAACTGCTGCAAGGTTTTATCGACCTGCCTGACGAACACTTGCACAAGCAGCACCTGGCTCTCGACGGTCAAACCCGTTGGCTCAACCTGCACAAGGCCGCGATTGACGAACCCCTGGCTCCGGGCAACAGCGGTCTGGTGTTGCTGGTCGAAGACCTGACAGAAACCCAGATGCTCGAAGACAAACTGGTGCACTCCGAGCGGCTGGCCAGTATCGGCCGCCTCGCAGCGGGCGTGGCTCACGAAATCGGCAACCCGGTGACCGGCATCGCCTGCCTGGCGCAAAACCTTCGCGAAGAACGCGAGGACGACAGCGAACTGACTGAGATCAGCAGCCAGATTCTTGAGCAGACCAAGCGTATTTCGCGCATCGTGCAGTCCTTGATGAGCTTCGCCCATGCTGGCAGCCATCAGCACAATGACGAGCCCGTCTGTCTGGCCGAAGTGGCCCAGGATGCCATCGGTTTGCTGGCCCTGAACCGACGCAATTTTGAAGTGCAGTTTTACAACCTCTGCGACCCTGACCACTGGATTGATGGTGATCCGCAGCGACTCGCCCAAGTGTTGATCAACCTGCTGTCAAACGCCCGCGATGCCTCGCCTGCGGGGAGTGCAGTCAGGGTCAAGACCGAAGCCAGCGAGCACACTGTCGACCTCATCGTGGAAGACGAAGGCACAGGCATTCCGAAGAACATCATGGACCGATTGTTCGAACCGTTTTTCACCACCAAGGACCCTGGCGAAGGCACCGGTCTGGGCCTTGCACTGGTCTATTCCATCGTTGAAGAGCATTATGGACAAATCACCATCGACAGCCCGGCTGACATTATCAGCCAACGCGGAACCCGTATCCGGGTGACACTACCGCGTCATGTCGAAGCGACGTCCGCTGTGAACTGAGACCGTCGAGAGAACTGAATCAATGCCGCATATTTTGATCGTCGAAGATGAAACCATCATCCGCTCCGCGTTACGCCGCTTACTGGAGCGTAACCAGTACCAGGTCAGCGAGGCTGGCTCGGTGCAAGAAGCTCAGGAGCGTTTCAGCATTCCCTCGTTCGACTTGATTGTCAGCGATCTGCGCCTGCCAGGCGCTCCAGGTACCGAGCTGATCAAGCTTGGCCAAGGCAAGCCGGTGCTGATCATGACCAGCTATGCAAGCCTGCGCTCGGCCGTTGACTCGATGAAAATGGGCGCCGTCGACTACATCGCCAAACCTTTTGATCATGACGAAATGCTGCAAGCGGTAGCGCGCATTCTGCGTGATCGGCAAAACACCCAAAGCGTGCCTGCCGAGCGTCCTGCCAAAGCGGGCATCGCCGACAAAAACACGGTAGATAACAGCAACGGTGAAATTGGCATCATTGGCTCCTGCCCGCCAATGCTGGACATGTACAGCAAGATCCGCAAAGTAGCGCCAACAGACTCCAATGTATTGATCCAGGGTGAGTCAGGGACCGGTAAAGAGCTGGTCGCGCGCGCTCTGCACAACCTGTCCAGACGCGCCAAGGCGCCGATGATCTCGGTGAACTGCGCGGCTATCCCCGAGTCACTGATCGAGTCCGAGCTGTTCGGCCACGAAAAAGGGGCATTTACCGGCGCCAGCGCTGGACGTGCCGGTCTGGTTGAAGCCGCCGATGGTGGCACGCTGTTCCTTGATGAAATCGGCGAACTGCCGCTTGAGGCACAGGCGCGCCTGCTGCGCGTGCTGCAAGAAGGCGAAATACGCCGCGTAGGTTCCGTGCAATCGCAAAAAGTTGACGTGCGCCTGATTGCGGCGACTCACCGTGACCTCAAAAGCCTGGCCAAGGTGGGCCAGTTTCGCGAAGACTTGTACTACCGCCTGCATGTGATCGCACTCAAACTGCCTGCCTTGCGCGAGCGTGGCGCCGACGTCAACGAAATCGCCACCGCGTTCCTCGCCCGTCAAAGCGCACGTGTAGGTCGCACCGACCTGAAATTCGCCCCCGATGCCGAACGTGCAATCAGCCATTACTCATGGCCGGGTAACGTTCGCGAACTGGAAAACGCAGTCGAGCGTGCAGTGATCCTGTGCGAAAGCCCGGAAATTTCGGCCGAACTGCTGGGTATCGATATTGAACTGAGCGACCTGCAAGACGATGACTTCATCGGCCTGGCCCCGCAGCAGAGCATCGGCAGCGGTAACACCAGCCTTGATCCGACCGAAGACCTGTCACTGGAAGACTACTTCCAGCACTTCGTGCTTGAGCATCAGGACCACATGACCGAGACCGAACTGGCCCGCAAACTGGGGGTCAGCCGCAAGTGTTTGTGGGAGCGGCGCCAGCGCCTGGGGATCCCGCGGCGCAAAACCGGCGTGCCAAGCGAAGGCTAGGTAACACTGCTAAATGTAAAAAAACTGTTACCTCAGTTAAATCACGTAACAAAAGCCGGGTCTTACGGTAACGATGACCCGGCTTTTTTTTGCCCTTGAAAAAGCAAAAAACCTTAAAACCCCTTATTTTGCTGGGCCGCGCAAAAGTTGGCACGCCTCATGCTATATGTATCCGTACAAGAACAATAAGAATCACAGCAGCACATAATAAAAATAAGACGTATCGGCTCACGCATAACAAGAACAACACGGCGGAGGCGCAGCTAACTGATTGTTTTGGAGAGGCGTTGTAAATGGGGCTTGCCCCACGACTAGGCAGAGAACAACAAAAACTGCACTTAAAGCAGAGCCTGAACTAGTTGGATCATTGATCACATCAACACAGCGACCAAAGCAATCCGTTTGCTCTTATCTCCCGATTGGGAGGGTTACACAGGCCAGACCTTTGTAACCAGGGCGATTAACAAAAACAAAAAGCCCGCAATCAATAATAAAAATAGAGCACGCAACTAATTCCAGGGGAGCTTCGGCTCCCCTTGTGCTTCCTGCGATTTAACAAATCCCCCTACCCCTCTAAGCCGCCCTTCTTAGCGCTTTTTCTGCTTGCAGCTTGCAGCTTCGCTCGCAAGACTGGCTCAGCGTCCTACACCATCCCCTGACTAAATGCTAGAATCCCCGCCCATCATGCGGTCATTCTTCGTTTTGGCCGAACATTCCTTCAAACAGTGCATCCCATGCTGAAGAAGCTGTTCCAGTCACTCCGTTCCCCCAAGCGTCGTACGCAACAACTGCGCAGCACCCCTGAAGTGCTCAACAGCAGCCAACATTCGCTGCAACGTGCCCAGTTCAGCCGCTACGCGGTCAATATCGTCGAACGCCTGCAGAACGCCGGTTACCAGGCTTACCTGGTCGGCGGTTGCGTACGCGACATGCTGCTCAACATCACGCCAAAAGACTTTGACGTCGCCACCAGTGCCACGCCGGAGCAAGTGCGCGCCGAGTTTCGCAATGCGCGAATCATCGGTCGGCGCTTCAAATTGGTGCATATCCACTTTGGCCGCGAAATCATTGAGGTCGCGACCTTCCGTGCCAATCACCCGCAAAACGACGAAGAGGAAGACAGCAACCAGTCCTCTCGTAACGAAAGCGGGCGCATTTTGCGCGACAACGTTTACGGCACCCTTGAAGAAGACGCCCAGCGTCGTGACTTCACGATCAATGCCCTGTATTACGATCCGGTCAGCGAGCGCATCCTCGATTACGCCAACGGCGTACACGACATTCGCAACCGCTTGCTGCGCCTGATTGGCGATCCGCAACAGCGCTACCAGGAAGACCCGGTGCGTATGCTGCGCGCAGTGCGTTTTGCCGCCAAACTCAACTTTGGCATCGAAAAACACACCGCGGCACCGATTCGTGAATTGGCTCCAATGCTGCGCGAGATCCCGTCTGCACGGCTGTTCGAAGAAGTACTCAAGCTGTTCCTCTCGGGTAACGCTTCAGACACCTTTGAAATGCTGGTCGACCTCGAATTGTTCGATCCTCTGTTCCCGGCCAGCGCCGAAGCACTGGAACACAATCCGACGTACACCCACACCCTGATCAGCGAAGCCTTGCGCAACACTGATCTGCGAATCAAACAGGGCAAACCGGTGACCCCGGCCTTCCTGTTTGCCGCCTTGCTCTGGCCTGCCCTGCCAGCCCGCGTCATGTATTTGCAGGACCGCGGCATGCCAGCGATCCCTGCCATGCAGGAAGCTGCGCACGAGCTGATCAGCGAGCAATGCCAGCGGATTGCTATTCCCAAACGTTTCACGATGCCGATTCGCGAGATCTGGGACATGCAGGAGCGCCTGCCGCGCCGCAGTGGCAAACGTGCCGACATGCTGCTCGACAACCCGCGTTTCCGTGCCGGCTATGACTTCTTGCTGTTGCGTGAAAGCGCAGGTGAAGAAACCAACGGCCTGGGCCAATGGTGGACTGACTATCAGGACGCCAATGACAGCGGTCGCCGCGACATGATTCGCGACTTGAGCAATGCCAAGGAAGATGGCACTGGACCAGCACCGCGCAAGCGTCGCCGTACCAGCGGTGCCAAGCGCAAACGTAGCGCCGCCGCGGACGAATAAGCGATGGAACGTATCTACATTGGAATGGGCAGCAATCTGGCTGACCCGGCAGATCAATTGCGCAGTGCTGTCCAGGCACTGGCGCAATTACCTGACTCCCGATTCGTCGGGGTTTCAGCGTTCTATCAAAGCGATTCGCTACTGCCCGGCCAACCGCGTTACACCAATGCCGTGGCTGCCATCGACAGCACCCTGGCGCCGTTGGACCTGCTGGACGCTCTGCAAGCCATCGAACTTGACCAAGGTCGCGAGCGCCACGAGCGCTGGGGCCCGCGTACGCTGGATTTGGACATCCTGCTGTTCGGCGATCGCCTGATCGACGATGCCCGCCTCAAGGTCCCGCACTACCACATGCACGCCCGCCCTTTTGTGCTGTACCCACTGGCCGAACTGGCGCCAGCATCGCTGCAACTCGCCGATGGCCGCACACTGTCGCAATTGCTCGCCGACTGCCCTTTCATCGGGCTTGAGCGCATCGCGCCTTAAAGCTGAATCGAATCAATACCCGGGTAACACCTCTGCGGTAACACCCGGAATTGACTTCCTGTGAGCTCGTCACGACTATAGGCATCCCGCAGCCATCCACTGGATGGCGCAATGTGAAAAGCAGGCTTTATAAGCACCCTCCAGAAAGGTGTGCCTGTTCATAACGATGAATCACACGCGTTACTTGCAGTGGTTATCACACTGCCTGACGAGGATCCTTTTCATGCCAGCTATTACCCTGACCACCCTGCAAAGCCTTAAGCAAAAAGGTGAAAAAATCACCATGCTGACGTGCTATGACGCCACCTTTGCCCACGCCTGCAATCAGGCCGGTGTTGAAGTGTTACTGGTAGGCGACTCCCTGGGCATGGTTCTACAAGGGCATGACAGCACATTGCCTGTTACGACCACGGACATGGCTTACCACGTAGCCTGCGTAAAGCGCGGCAACCAGGACGCCCTGATTCTCGCGGACATGGCCTTTATGGCTAACGCGACACTCGAACAAGCCTTGAACAACAGCGCCCTGCTGATGAAAGCTGGCGCACATATGGTCAAAGTCGAAGGCGCCGTGTGGCTCGCGGAATCGATTCGCGCCATGACCGAACGCGGTATTCCCGTGTGCGCGCACATGGGCTTGACCCCGCAGACAGTCAACGTGCTCGGCGGCTACAAGGTGCAAGGCCGCAACGAAAATCAGGCCCGCCAAATGCGCGCCGATGCCATTGCACTTGAGCAGGCAGGCGCAGCCATGCTGCTGCTTGAATGCGTGCCAAGCGAACTGGCGGCAGAAATCACCCACGCGGTCAAAATTCCGGTAATCGGCATTGGCGCTGGCAGCGACACCGACGGTCAGGTCCTGGTGCTGCACGACATGCTTGGTCTTTCACTGACCGGTCGCGTGCCCAAGTTCGTGAAAAACTTCATGACCGGCCAGCCTGACATCCAGTCCGCCCTCAGCGCCTACGTGTCTGAAGTCAAAGCCGTCAGCTTCCCTGGCACCGAACATGGATTCAGCGCATGAACACAGTAAAAACCGTTCGCGAACTGCGCGCAGCTGTCGCCCGCGCACGCCGCGAAGGCAAACAGATCGCCCTGGTTCCGACCATGGGTAATCTGCACAGCGGCCACGCGGCCCTGGTGACAACCGCCGCGCAGCAGGCTGATTTTGTAGTAGCGAGCATTTTTGTGAACCCGCTGCAATTTGGTGCCAACGAAGACCTCGACACCTACCCGCGCACCCTGGCAGCCGATCAGGAAAAACTCCTGCAGGCGGGCTGCCATTTGTTGTTCGCCCCGACCGTCGCAGAGATGTACCCCAACGGCATGGACGGCCTGACCCGTGTCACCGCTGCCACGCTGAGCAATGAGCTGTGCGGCAGTCGCCGCCCGGGGCATTTCGATGGCGTGACCACCGTGGTCAGCAAGCTGTTCAATATGGTTCAGCCGGATCTAGCCATCTTCGGGCAAAAAGACTACCAACAGTTGGCAGTCATTCGCGCAATGGTCAACGACCTCAACTTTCCAATCCAGATCATCAGCGAACCCACCGTACGCGCCGACGACGGCCTGGCGCTGTCTTCGCGCAACGGTTACCTGACCCCAGAACAACGAGCCCTGGCGCCAGCGCTGTACCGTCACCTGAGCGAGATGGCACACGCCATTGAAGCCGGTGAGCGCGATTACGCGACGCTGGTGAACCAACATCTGGCGCAAATCGAAGCCATTGGTTTTCGCCCCGACTACCTGGAAGTCCGCCACGCACAGACTTTACTTCCAGCCCAGGCCACTGATCGTGACCTGGTAATTTTGGTCGCGGCTTTTCTGGGGGCCACCCGTTTAATCGACAACGTACACTTAAACCTCGACAGCGCGCTCTGACAGAGCCGACTGTGCGGACCCGCGGAATGACCCGCACCCAATAAAAAACACTGAAACGTTTCAGCTCGTGTGACATAGCGGTGACAAAAGTTACCGATTGTTGTCAGACAAAGCCAAGACAGAAGCAGGCGAGAGAGTTACTGTAATCGCCCTGCTTCTAGCTGACGTGCAGAATCAGACCGACCGAGCACCTCGATAATAAAAAGGTGCAGGCGTTTTCAGTGTCCAAAGGCAGTTCAAGCAAAAAGGATATCCGCAGCGATGGCGTACTACCGCACCCCTCATGACGTTACCGCTCTGCCCGCTTGGCAAGCGTTGAAACTACACCGCACCGGCATGCAAAATTTCAGCATGCGCGACGCGTTTAATAGCAACCCCAAACGTTTTGAAGAATTCACCCTGAGCAGCTGCGGGCTGTTTCTGGACTACTCGAAAAACCTGATCGACAACGAGACCCGCGATCTGCTGGTCAACCTCGCCAATGAGGCTGACCTCAAAGGTGCGATCAAGTCGTTGTTCGGCGGTGAAATCGTCAACGCCTCTGAAGGCCGCCCAGCCTTGCACACCGCGCTACGCCGCCCGGTTGCCGACAAGCTGTCGGTGAACGGCGTGAATATCATGCCCGAGGTGCATAAAGTCCTGAACCAGATGACCGAGCTGGTCGGCCGGATTCACGACGGCCTGTGGCGCGGTTACACCGAAAAGCCGATCACCGACATCGTCAACATCGGCATTGGTGGCTCCTTCCTTGGCCCTGAGCTGGTGTCTGAAGCTCTGCTGTCCTACGCCCAGAAAGGCGTGCGCTGCCATTACCTGGCGAACATCGATGGCAGTGAGTTCCATGAACTGACCGCAAAACTGCGTGCAGAAACCACGCTGTTCATCGTTTCGTCAAAATCCTTCAACACCCTCGAAACCTTGAAAAACGCTCAGGCGGCACGGGCCTGGTACTTGGCCCAAGGCGGATCGGAAGCCGAACTGCATCGCCACTTTATCGCTGTGTCGAGCAACAACGCGGCGGCCGTAGCATTCGGTATTCGTGAAGAAAACATCTTCCCGATGTGGGACTGGGTCGGTGGGCGTTACTCGCTGTGGTCGGCCATTGGCTTGCCAATTGCGCTGGCAATCGGCATGTCCAACTTCAAAGAGCTGCTGTCCGGTGCCTACAGCATGGACCAGCACTTCCAGACCGCACCGTTCGAGCAGAACATGCCGGTGCTGATGGCCTTGCTGGGTGTGTGGTATGGCAACTTCTGGGGCTCGCAAAGCCACGCGATCCTGCCGTACGACCACTACCTGCGCAACATCACCAAGCACTTGCAACAACTGGATATGGAATCCAACGGCAAGAGCGTGCGCCAGGACGGCACCCCGGTGTCCACCGACACTGGTCCGGTGATCTGGGGTGGTGTGGGCTGTAACGGCCAGCACGCCTATCACCAGTTGCTGCATCAAGGCACACAGCTGATCCCGGCCGACTTTATCGTGCCGATTGTCAGCTTCAACCCGGTCTCCGATCACCACCAGTGGCTGTATGCCAACTGCCTGTCGCAAAGCCAGGCCCTGATGCTGGGTAAAACCCGCGAAGAGGCCGAGGCCGAGCTGCGCGACAAAGGCATGAGCGAAGAAGAAGTGCAAAAACTGGCACCGCACAAGGTGATCCCGGGCAACCGTCCGAGCAATACCTTGGTGGTTGAACGCATCAGCCCGCGTCGTCTGGGTGCACTGGTTGCGCTCTACGAGCACAAGGTTTTTGTGCAAAGCGTGATCTGGGGCATCAACGCCTTCGACCAATGGGGCGTTGAGCTGGGCAAAGAGCTGGGCAAGGGTGTTTACAACCGCTTGACCGGCAGCATCGAAGAGCCAGCCGATGATGCTTCGACCCAAGGTCTGATCAACTACTTCCGCGGTCGTCATCGCGGTTGATTGATAGCCGGCCAGTCCCTCGACTGGCCGGCACAATCGAGGCTCCATGGATTTCATCCGCATTCCCATCGAACGCCAGATCATGAGCCTGACCGGGCTTTCACTCGGCCAGCTCGACCTCGAAAACCCCAAGGGCGACCCCGGCCTGTTTGGCCCGGATTCCATCAGTTGGCAGGTGCATGGTGATTTCACCAGCATGCTGATTGGCGGCATCAGCGCCTTGATGCTGCAAGCCTTGCACCCACTGGCCCTGGCCGGGGTGTGGGACCACTCCAATTTCCGTCAAGACATGCTGGGTCGGCTACGCCGCACCGGGCAGTTCATTTCTGGCACTACCTTCGGCGCTACTGGCGATGCCAACTGGCTGATCGACAAAGTGCGCACCATCCATTTGCAAGTCACCGGCACCGCCCTCGACGGCCGCCCATATGCCGCCAGCGATCCCAAATTGCTGACCTGGGTGCATGTGGCTGAAGTCAGCAACTTCCTCGCCGCCCACCTGCGCTATCGCAACCCGCATTTGTCCGGCGCAGATCAGGACCGTTACTACGACGAAATAGCCATGATCGCTGAACGCCTGGGAGCTACAAATGTCCCGCGTTCACGCCAGCAAATCGCCGACTACCTCGAAGGCATCCGCCCACAATTACTCTGTGATGAACGTAGTCATGAAGTGATTCGCCTGTTGCTCAACGCCCCCTCCCCCAGCCTGCTGGCCAAGCCTTTTGGCGCACTGATGATGAAAGCCGGGATTGATTTGCTACCGGACTGGGCCAGCGATCAGTTGGGGCTGCAGCAACGCCCGCTGGTTCGCAAACTGGTGCGGGCGCAAGTCAGCAGCACCGCGCCGATCCTGCGCTGGGCCGTACGCAATGGTTCAGTACAACGGGCGCGGCGGCGCATGGGACTTGGCTGAAACCGGGGCGCGGCCATCGCGGGCAAGCCCCCACAGGTTCAAGACCTCCCTGCCCCCGCTTCTGTTAAACTGCCGCGCCTTATCCATTCCCCAAGGCGCATCGCATGTCTTCCTTGAATCAGGCGCTGCGCGCCGCCCTCGATAACCGTCATCAATTGCTGGCCGAGTTGCATACTCAGGGCACTGACTGCTATCGCCTGTTTCACGGCAGCCAGGAGGGCGCTGGCGGCCTGACCATCGACCGTTACGGCCCACAGCTACTGGTGCAAAGTTTCCATCAGCGCCTTGAGCGCGATGATCTGCTGCAACTGCACGAAGCCATCAATCGTCACTTGGGCCTAGACCTGATGCTGGTCTACAACGACCGCTCCCAAGGCAATTCACGTATTGATCGCGAAGACACCGTATACCGCGCCGATGAAGCGGCACTGGCAGACACGGTCGGTCACGAGTGGGGCCTGAAATACCGTGTACGCGGGCGCCATGCTGGACAAGATCCGTTGCTGTTTCTCGACCTGCGCAATGCTCGCGGCTGGGTCAAGCAACACAGCGCCGGCAAAAGCGTACTCAACCTGTTTTCCTACACCTGCGGCGTCGGCCTGAGTGCTGCGGCAGGGGGCGCCAGTGAAGTTTGCAACCTGGATTTCGCTGAAGGCAATCTGGCGGTGGGCCGCGAAAACGGCCTGCTGAACCCGCAATTACCGAAAATGAAATTCGTACAGTCGGACTATTTTGCGGCCATCCGCCAATTGGCAGGTTTGCCGATTATTCAGCGCCGCCACAAGCTGCCTGCCTACCCGCGCATGGATCAGCGTGAGTATGATCTGGTGTTGCTCGATCCGCCTGCATGGGCCAAGAGCGCGTTTGGTACGGTCGATCTGCTGCGCGACTATCAAAGCCTACTCAAGCCCGCAGTGCTGACCACCGCGCCAGACGGCGTGCTGATCTGCTGCAATAACCTGGCGAAAGTCAGCATGGACGACTGGCGCGAACAGGTTTTGCGTTGCGCCGAGAAAGCAGGCCGCCCGGTTCGCGATTGGCAGGTATTGCCCCCCGCCAGTGACTTCCCGTCCCTGGATCAGCAGCCACCGCTGAAAACCTTGATCCTTCAATTTTAAAAACGTGCTGTGTTTATGGCGCTCGTCTCGGAACCAGAAACGCGTGCCATACTCCAAGGCACTCCCGACTGCTATAGACGACGCCCCACATGCTCAAAGGATTGATCCGCGCCCTCGGCGCCGTGCTGATTGCTATCGCACTTTACAGCGTGCTTGGCTTCCTGATTTTGCCGGGCGTTGGCCTGCGCATCATCAACCAGCAACTGGCCAACTACGCCACGGTACCCGCCAAACTTGACCGGCTGGAGTTCAACCCGTTCAGCCTGGAGCTGACTTTGTGGGGGCTGAAAGTTGGCGAACCGGGCAAGGAGCAAGTCGGGTTTGACCGTTTGTATGCCAATTTGCAAGCAGACAGCCTGTGGACAAAAGCCTTGCACCTGGCGGATGTTCAGCTGGACAAGCCCAAAACCGAGCTGCTGTTCAACAAGGACGGTACGCTCAATCTGACTCAGCTGTTCAAGCTTCCGGCCAGTGAGCCCACCCCGAGCGATCCCGACAGCAAGCCTTTCCCGGTACGTCTGGACAACATCAAACTGGCGGGGGGCTACCTGCACTTCACCGATATGCGTCCCAGCGAGCCTATCGAATTTCTGTACGACTCGATGGACCTTGAGCTAAAAAACCTCAGCACCTTGCCCGATGACAACGCCGACATGACCCTGGTGGCTGCTGGTCCGGCAGGCGGGCGGATTGACTGGAGCGGTACGCTGAGCCTGGTGCCCATCACCTCTACCGGCAAACTGAAAGTCACCGATGCCAAGATGAAAGTCTGGTGGCCCTATGTGCGCGATGCGCTACCACTGGTACTCGAAGACGGGGTGCTGAACTTCAGCACCGATTACACCCTGAACCTGTCCAAAGAAACCGAGATGGTGCTGAGCAACGCCTCAGCCAGCATCGCACCCTTTAAAATCAATGCCCCTGACGGACGCCCTTTGGCACGTCTGGAACGGTTGGATATCAGCGACACCACTGTAGATCTGGCCAAGCAGCAAGTCGTCGTCGGCAAGATCAACAGCCAGAATCTCGAAACCTGGGCCGCTCGCGAGAAAGACGGCCAACTGGACTGGCAAAAGCTGTTTGCCAGCCAACCCGAAAAGGTCCCGCACAAAACGGATGACGAGGTGACAGTTGCAGCGCCAAAGCCTGCCCCCGTTGCACCGAGCAAGCCATGGCAAGTGCTGCTCAAGGACGTTGAGCTGCGCGACTATCGGGTACACCTCGCCGACAAGGAGCCTAAAACCCCAGTGGCGCTGGATATTGGCCCGCTCAACCTGAACCTGAAAAACTTCGACAGCCTGAACCGCTCACCCTTCACTCTCAACCTCGACACGGGTGTGGGCAAGCAAGGCAAGCTCACCGCCAGCGGCGACGTCAACCTGAGCCCGGTAAGTGCCAGGCTCAAGGTCACAACCAAGGATATCGACTTGCGTGTAGCGCAGGCCTATATCGACCCGTTTATTCGCCTTGAGCTACGCAGCGGCATGCTCGGCAGCGACCTCGCGGTCGATCTTAAAAGTACCGAGCCGCTGGCCTTTACCGTTGCTGGGCGTGCTCAGGTCGATCAACTGCACACACTGGACACACTGAAAAACCGCGACTTCCTCAAATGGCAAAAGCTGGTACTGGAAGACGTTAAGTACCAGCACGGTGAAAGCCTGTCGATTACCCGGGTCAACTTCGAAAAACCCTATGTGCGCTTCATGATCAACGATGATCGCACTACTAACGTCGATGACCTGCTGATCCCGCAACCCGCTGGCAGCGGTGCCAAACCGGCTGCCAGCAAGAGCAAACCACTGGGCATCCATGTGGGTGGCATCGCGATCAATGACGGTTCGGCCAACTTTGCCGACTTCAGCCTGACCCCGAACTTCCAGACCGCGGTTCAACAACTCAACGGCCAGATCGGTACCATTGACAGTCGTCAGGCCAAACCGGCGAGTGTGAATATCGCAGGCAAGGTCGACCGTTACGCCCCTGTCACCATCAAAGGTAGCGTCAATCCCTTTGACCCGATGGCTAGCCTCGATATCGCCACCAGTTTCAAGCGTGTCGAACTGACAACCCTGACGCCTTACTCCGGCAAATTTGCTGGCTACCGTATCCGCAAGGGCCGTCTGAACCTCGACCTGCATTACTTGATCACCCAAGGTCAGCTCAAGGCTGAAAACAAAGTAGTGATCGAGCAATTGCAACTGGGTGAGAAAGTCGACAGCCCGGACGCCGTCAACTTGCCACTGAAATTGGCGATTGCGTTGCTCAAGGACAGCGACGGCAGGATATCCATTGAACTGCCGGTGACTGGCGACCTGAACAACCCGCAGTTCAGCGTGATGCCAATTGTATGGCAAACCCTGCGCAACCTGGTGGTACGCGCGGCACAGGCGCCCTTCAAGTTCATTGGCGGGCTGATCACCGGCGGTGGCTCCGAGGACCTGGGTACAGTGTCATTCGCGCCAGGATCAAGCGAGCTGAGCCCTGAGGCACAAAAAGCGCTCACTACTCTGGCCGATGCATTGAAACAACGCCCGGCCTTGCGCCTTGAAATTGAAGGCACGGCCGCACAAAGCAGCGATGGGCCGCATATCGCTCAAGATCGTCTTGAGCGCGAGTACCAATACAACTACTACAAGATTCTCCAGCGCCGTGGCGACAAGGTGCCTGCCCAGGCATCGCTGCTCAAGGTGCCGGATGAAGAGAAGGGGCCGTTGCTCGAAGGTATTTACCGCACCCGCCTCAAACAACAGCCACCTGCCGAATGGGCTGACCTGAGCCGTGATGAACGGGCCGCCAAAATGAGCGCCGCTCTGGTCGAGTTCTGGAGCAAAAGCGAAGTACTGCTGCGCCAACTGGGCCAGGACCGCGCAAGCAGCATCAAGGACTTCCTGGTCGATCAAGGCCAGTTGGCTGATGACCGCGTGTACTTTATCGATGCCACCCTGGGCGACGCCGAAAGCGATGGCAGGGTAATCTCGCCGCTGCATCTGGATAGCGAATAAACCAGAACCCCGCACCTGTGTGGCTGCTGCGCAAGGAACGAGGCTTATGGTTTTACGACTGCTGCGCAGCCGGACACTGCCTCGTTCCTCCGGCAGCGGCTACAAAGATTTTCGTACCCTCCGCCCAAATAGAACAGCCCCCGACGCAGAGCGCCGAGGGCTGTAATGGCCACATCCGTATGGCCGTCGCATGAACCTTGTTTCAAAGCCTGCAGGCGTACTGCTTAAATGACCTGCTGCAGCTTTGCTTCCCCCGGTTCTACGAGCAAGAGTGGGTTATTCAGCTTTTAAGCCATCAGCCGAGACAGCTTTAACGCCTTTGATTTTCTTGGTAATGGCAACTGCGATCTCTTTTTGCGCCTCAGTCACTGGCACCATCGAAGAAAGGGAAACAACACCTTTGTTCGTCTCAACCTTGATATCAGTACCCGGAATGCCTTTTTCGGTAACCAGGTCAGCTTTCACTTTGGTTGTGATCCAGGTATCAGAAGTGGCTTCCTTGGCTTTGGTTACTTCGCCAGCAGCCACGACCATCGGGGCTTGGGTGGTCGCTTGAGCAGCAAATGCGGCGTTGGCCATAGTCAGGGTCAGAGCGGTGGCAGTTGCGGCAGCGATAGCGAACTTCTTCATACGAGTAACTCCTGTCTTCTTCAAAATCTGCGCCGTCTTCCAGCTGCAGGGTTATCTGTACTGTTGCAGGGCCTGTGCCAACTTTAAATTTAAAATAAATCCTTATAAATCAACAAATTACAATTATTCAATAATCTGTATGTCGTGCAAAATGCATGACGCCCCGCAAAACTGCATGCAAGTTGCGGCTTTGCACTCATGGCCTATCGCCCGACTTTTCTTCAGGCATAAAAAAAGGATCCCGAAGGATCCTTTTTTCAAAGCAGGTATCGGGGGCTATTAAGCTTCCGATGCCTTGGCAGCAGCTACGTCCTTGATGGACAGCTTGATACGGCCGCGGTTGTCCACGTCCAGTACCAGTACTTCCACTTCCTGACCTTCTTTCAGAATGTCAGTCACTTTCTCAACACGAGCATCGCTCAGCATGGAGATGTGAACCAGGCCGTCTTTGCCTGGCAGGATGTTTACGAATGCGCCGAAGTCGACGATACGCTCAACCTTGCCCACGTAGATCTTGCCGATCTCGGCTTCTGCGGTGATGCCCAGAACGCGCTGACGCGCTGCTTCTGCTGCTTCTTTGGTTTCGCCGAAGATCTTGATCGAACCGTCGTCTTCGATATCGATCGAAGCCTTGGTTTCTTCACAGATTGCACGGATGGTCGCGCCGCCTTTACCGATAACATCACGGATTTTGTCGGTGTCGATTTTCATCGCGATCATGGTCGGAGCGTTAGCCGACAGCTCGTTGCGCGATACGGCAATGATCTGGTTCATCTGACCCAAGATGTTCAGGCGAGCGTCCAGGGCTTGGCCCAGTGCGATCTCCATGATTTCTTCGGTGATGCCCTTGATCTTGATGTCCATCTGCAGCGCGGTAACACCTTTAGCGGTACCGGCTACTTTGAAGTCCATGTCGCCCAGGTGATCTTCGTCACCCAGGATGTCGGTCAGAACTGCGAATTTCTCGCCTTCTTTAACCAGACCCATGGCGATACCGGCAACCGGTGCCTTCATCGGAACACCAGCGTCCATCAGTGCCAGGGAAGCACCGCAAACCGATGCCATCGAGCTGGAACCGTTGGATTCGGTGATTTCCGATACAACACGGATGGTGTATGGGAACACGTCAGCAGCAGGCAGCATGGCCTGAACCGAACGGCGGGCCAGACGGCCGTGACCGATTTCGCGACGACCAGCGCCACCCATACGACCACACTCACCTACCGAGAACGGAGGGAAGTTGTAGTGCAGCATGAACGGGTCTTTCTTCTCGCCTTCCAGGGTGTCCAGCAGCTGTGCGTCACGGGCAGTACCCAGAGTTGCAACAACCAGAGCCTGAGTTTCGCCACGGGTGAACAGAGCCGAACCGTGGGTCTTCGGCAGTACGCCAACTTCGATGTTCAGAGGGCGAACAGTCTTGGTGTCGCGGCCATCGATACGCGGCTTGCCGTTAACGATGTTTTCGCGAACGGTGCGGTATTCGATTTCGCCGAAAGCAGCTTTGACTTCGCTGGCAGAAGGCTGGCCTTCTTCACCGGACAGCTTGGCAACAACCTGGTCTTTCAACTCGCCCAAGCGAGTGTAACGGTCAGCCTTGACGGTGATGGTGTAAGCCTGGGAGATCGCTTCGCCGAACTCGGCACGGATAGCGCCCAGCAGTTCGGTAGCTTCTGGAGCCGCAGCCCAGTCCCAAGTTGGTTTGGCAGCTTCGGCAGCCAGCTCTTTAACAGCCTGGATAACTACCTGGAATTCGTCGTGGGCGAACAGTACTGCGCCCAGCATCTGGTCTTCGGTCAGCTCTTTGGCTTCCGATTCAACCATCAATACGGCTTCCGAAGTACCGGCAACAACCATGTCCAGGCTCGAAGCGGCCAGTTGCTCGTAAGTCGGGTTCAGCAGGTAGCCGGTGCTTTCGTGGTAAGCAACGCGGGCAGCGCCGATCGGACCATCAAAAGGAATACCGGAGATTGCCAGGGCAGCCGAAGTACCGATCATCGCAGCGACGTCCGGATCGGTTTTCTTGCTGGTGGACAGAACGGTGCAGACAACCTGCACTTCGTTCATGAAACCTTCCGGGAACAGCGGACGGATCGGACGGTCGATCAAGCGCGACGTCAGGGTTTCTTTCTCGGAAGGGCGACCTTCACGCTTGAAGAAACCGCCTGGGATTTTACCCGCGGCGTAGGTTTTTTCCTGGTAGTGAACAGACAGAGGGAAGAAGCCCTTGCCTGGATCAGCTTGCTTGGAGCCGACAACAGTCACCAACACGCTGACGTCGTCGTCAACGGTGACCAATACTGCGCCGGAAGCCTGACGGGCGATACGGCCAGTCTCGAGAGTAACGGTCGACTGACCGAACTGAAATTTTTTGATAACCGGGTTCACGGTGTCCTACCTTCTTTGTGGCTCTTGGGGAACGGGTTTCTTGCGAAAGTCATGTGCAACATCGGGTATTGACCCGACTCAAGATGCTTACGAAAACAGCCCGTGCGGCAAATTTTCGTAAGAATCCGGCTAGTCCAGATAAAACTTGAGGCTGGAAGCCTGCCGTCCGCTTGCGGGAAACCCGCAAACGCACGACAGACAACCAGCCTCTAGCAACATCGCTATTAGCGACGCAGACCCAGGCGAGCGATCAGCGTTTTGTAACGCTCAACGTTTTTGCCTTTGAGGTAATCCAGCAGCTTGCGACGCTGGTTTACCATACGGATCAGACCACGACGGGAGTGGTGATCCTTGCTGTTTGCCTTGAAGTGACCTTGCAGCGTGTTGATGTTAAAGGTCAGCAGTGCAACCTGCACTTCTGGAGAACCTGTATCACCTGGAGCTTGCTGGTAGTCAGCTACGATTTCTGCTTTGTGTTCAACTGTAAGTGCCATTTGGCTTTCCTTTCAATTAGGGCCTGCTTGCAAGCAAGACAGATCCAATAGGCCGAGGACAAATCCTCGTATTTAAATGTGAGATGTGACCGTGCCTAATAACAGCCACCCTCATTCCAGTCTGCCCCAAGAGTATTACATCCCGAAGCAGCCTGGTTCCGGTCATTCCGACCGAATCAGTCGACGCGGCGCAATGCGCCCGTCTTCGCTCACTTCACCGATCCCGATGAAGCGACCGTTATGATCTTGTACCCGCACCATACCGAACTTCGGAGCATCCGGAGCACGAACCGGCTGACCATTGAGCCAATAGAAAGCACTGGCTTCCGAGAAGTGCAGCAACGGCCAGTCCAGCAAGCCGCTGTCCGATGGCATCAGGAAGCGATCTACCGCTTCATTACCGCCTTCGGCATGCACCGCTTCCAACTCTTCCAGCGTGACCGTTTGGGCCAGGCTGAAAGGTCCGGCGTGCGTACGACGCAACTCTGCAACGTATGCACCGCACCCCAATTGCTCACCGATATCTTCCACGAGGGTACGGATATAGGTGCCTTTGGTGCAGTCGACGGCCAAGCGCGCAGTGTCGCCTTCGCTGGCCAGTAATTCGAGGCGTGTAATAGTAACAGAACGTGGTTCACGCTCCACCACTTCGCCTGCACGGGCCAGCTTGTAAAGCGGCTGTCCGTCTCGCTTGAGTGCAGAGTACATCGGCGGTATCTGACTGATTTTCCCACGAAAATTGGGTAAAACAGCTTCGATATCGGCACGACCAACGGTCACTGGGCGAGTCTGTAAAACCTCACCCTCAGCGTCTGCCGTGGTGGTGGTCTTGCCCAATTGCATCAGGGTTTCATAACCCTTGTCGGAATCGAGCAAGTATTGCGAAAACTTGGTGGCTTCGCCAAAGCACAGCGGCAATACACCGCTGGCCAATGGATCGAGACTACCGGTGTGCCCTGCCTTCTCGGCATTGAGCAGCCAGCGAACTTTCTGCAGGGCCGCGTTGGAAGTGAATCCAAGAGGCTTGTCCAACAGGATGATGCCGCTGACGTTACGACGGATACGCTTGACCTGAGCCACCGGTTACTCCTTGGTGTCTTCGGGAGCAGTGGTTTCAGGGTGCTGATTGTCTTCAGCCACTGCACGCTCGATCAAGGCGGACAGGTGAGCGCCACGCACGACACTTTCATCGTAGTGGAAGTGCAGCTGTGGAACGCTGCGCAGTTTCATTTCACGCGCCAGTTGCATGCGCAGGAAACCCGCTGCCGAGTTCAACACCTTGATGCTCTGGGCGATGTCTTCAGCATTATCCTGCCCCATCACGGTGATGAAGATCTTGGCGTGACCGACGTCACGGCTGACTTCAACAGCAGTAATGGTGACCAGACCCACGCGCGGGTCTTTGACTTCACGACGGATCAGCTGTGCCAGCTCGCGCTGCATCTGATCGCCAATACGTTGGGTACGGCTATATTCTTTTGCCATGTCTTGTTACCTGTTACTCACCCATGGGAAACCCATGCGGTCTGAAAGCGGCAAACGCCCGGCCAGACAGAAGCCGGACCGGGCGTTGCGTTTAGAGTCCAGGCCGAGCGACGGTCATTTGCATGCCGCGGCTCGTCCTCGCTCTTGAGGCTCGCGAGTTAGAGGCTGCGAGCAACCTGGACCTTCTCGAACACTTCGATCTTGTCACCGACTTTAACGTCGTTGTAGCTCTTGACGCCGATACCGCATTCCATGCCGGCACGCACTTCGGACATGTCATCTTTAAAGCGACGCAGGGATTCCAGCTCGCCTTCGTAGATAACGATGTCTTCACGCAGTACGCGGATTGGACGGTTACGGTGAACAACACCTTCAAGCACCATGCAACCTGCAACCGCGCCGAACTTAGGCGAACGGAACACGTCACGGACTTCGGCGATACCCAGGATGTTCTCCCGAACGTCGCTGCCAAGCATGCCGGTAAGGGCTTTCTTGACGTCTTCGATGATGTCGTAGATGACGTTGTAGTAACGCATGTCCAGGCCTTCCTGCTCGACAATCTTGCGAGCGCCGGCATCGGCACGCACGTTGAAGCCAAACAGTACAGCGTTGGAGGCCAGTGCCAGGTTAGCGTCGCTCTCGGTGATACCACCGACACCGCCGCCCACTACGCGCACTTGCACTTCGTCGTTACCCAGGCCGCCAAGGGCGCCCTGCAGAGCTTCCAACGAACCACGGACGTCAGATTTGAGGACGATGTTAAGCGTCTTCTTCTCTTCCTGACCCATGTTCTCGAAGATGTTTTCCAGCTTGCCTGCGTGAGCACGCGCCAGTTTCACTTCGCGGAACTTGCCTTGACGGAACAGGGCAACTTCACGCGCCTTCTTCTCGTCAGTCATTACGCTCATCTCGTCGCCAGCATCTGGCGTTCCGTCCAGGCCGAGAATCTCGACAGGGATGGATGGACCGGCTTCCTTGATGGACTTGCCGTTCTCATCGAGCATGGCACGGATGCGACCGTAGTTGGAGCCGACCAGAACCATGTCGCCTTGGCGCAGGGTACCGTCTTGAACCAGAACAGTTGCAACAGGGCCACGGCCTTTGTCCAGACGGGACTCAACCACTACGCCACGGCCAGGAGCCGATGGAGTTGCCTTGAGTTCCAGAACTTCAGCTTGCAGCAGTACGGCTTCGAGCAATTCGTCAACGCCGGTACCCATTTTCGCCGAGACCGAAACAAACGGAGTGTCACCACCCCATTCTTCCGACGTCACGCCGTGAACGGACAACTCGCTGCGGATGCGATCGAGATCAGCACCTGGCTTGTCGATTTTGTTCACTGCAACAACCAGAGGCACACCAGCCGCTTTCGCATGCTGAACAGCTTCGATGGTTTGCGGCATTACACCGTCGTCTGCAGCAACAACCAGAATCACGATGTCAGTCGCCTTGGCACCACGTGCACGCATTGCGGTAAACGCAGCGTGACCCGGGGTATCGAGGAAAGTGACCATGCCGCGTTCGGTTTCAACGTGGTATGCACCGATGTGCTGAGTAATACCACCGGCTTCGCCAGCAGCTACCTTGGCACGACGGATGTAGTCGAGCAGGGACGTTTTACCGTGGTCAACGTGGCCCATTACGGTCACAACCGGTGCACGGGAGAACGACTCGCCTTCGAACTTCAGGGACTCGGCCAGGGAATCTTCCAGGGCGTTGTCGCTGACCAGAGTCACTTTGTGGCCCAGTTCTTCAGCAACCAGTTGAGCAGTTTCCTGATCAAGTACCTGGTTGATGGTCGCTGGAGTACCCAGCTTGAACATGAACTTGATGACTTCAGCAGCCTTGACCGACATCTGTGCAGCCAAATCGCCGACAGTGATGGTCTCGCCAATCTGAACGTCACGAACTACAGGGCCGGTTGGGCTCTGGAAACCGTGAGCGTTACGCTTCTTCAGCTTGCCCTTGCCACGACCGCCGCGACGGAAGCTGTCGCTTTCTTCGTCGGAAGTACGCGGAGCAACACGTGGAGTCGGTGCTTTTTCTTTAACCGAGGCACGATGCGGAGCGTTTTTGCGATCGCCGTCACCACTACCGCGACGATTGTTATCGTCAGCACGTGGCTTGTCCGGGCGACGCTGTTCGTCACGCTTGCGTGCATCAACTGCTGGAGCCGGTGCGGCTGGTGCTGCGGCTTGCACAGGTGCAGGCGCGGCAACAGCTGGAGCAGCAGCAGGAGTAGATGCAGGCTGACGGCGCGCGTCTTCTTCGGCGCGACGCTTGGACTCTTCTTCAGCCTTTTGACGTGCGGCATTTTCTACTGCACGACGTTCATCCATCTCACGTTTGCGCTCGGCTTCAATTTCTTCCGGGCTTTGCTGTACGAAGACTTTCTTCTTGCGTACTTCAACGCTAATGCTTTTGCTGCCAGCAACACGCAGGGTACTGGTGGTTTTACGCTGCAAAGTGATCTTGCGCGGTTCTTCCACTTTAGCCTTGTGGCTGCTTTTCAGGTGAGTCAGCAGAGCTTGCTTCTCACTGTCGGTCACATTCTGCTCGGCGGCGTTGTGCGGCAGACCTGCCTCACGCATCTGCTGCAACAGGCGCTCAACCGGTGTTTTGACCTCATCGGCCAGTTGTTTCACCGTGACTTGCGTCATGCATTTCTCTCCTCAGGCCGCGCCTAATTACTCGAACCAATGGGCTCGGGCGGCCATGATCAACTTGCCGGCACGATCATCGTCAATGCCGTCGATGTCGAGCAGGTCGTCAATAGACTGCTCGGCCAGGTCTTCGCGGGTAATTACGCCGCGCACCGCCAGTTCCATCGCCAAATCCTTGTCCATACCCTCAAGCGAGAGCAGGTCTTCGGCCGGATGGGCGTCTGCCAGCTTTTCCTCAGTAGCGATGGCTTTAGTCAACAGTCGATCTTTGGCCCGAGCGCGAAGCTCGTTGACGGTATCTTCGTCAAAGCCATCGATGTTGAGCATTTCCTCCACCGGTACGTAGGCAATCTCTTCCAGGCTAGTAAAGCCTTCATCTACCAGAACCTGCGCCAGGTCTTCATCAACTTCCAGCTCTTCGATGAAGTTGCGCAGGATATCGCCGGTTTCTGCTTGCTGCTTAGCCTGGATGTCCGATTCGGTCATCACGTTCAAGGTCCAGCCGGTCAACTGGCTGGCCAAACGTACGTTCTGACCGCCGCGACCAATCGCCTGGGCCAGATTGTCTGCGCCAACGGCGATGTCCATTGCATGGGCATCTTCGTCGACGATAATTGCCGCCACTTCAGCTGGCGACATTGCGTTGATCACGAACTGCGCCGGGTTGTCATCCCAAAGGACGATATCCACTCGCTCTCCGCCCAATTCGCCGGACACTGCCTGGACGCGCGAACCGCGCATACCAATGCAGGCACCTTGCGGATCAATGCGTTTGTCTTTGGAGCGAACGGCTATTTTAGCGCGTGATCCTGGATCGCGGGAGGCCGCCATCACTTCGATCAGGCCTTCGGAGATCTCTGGCACTTCAATGCGGAACAGCTCGATCAGCATCTCTGGCGCGGTACGCGACAGAATCAACTGAGGGCCGCGGTTCTCGGTGCGGATTTCCTTGAGCAGTGCGCGAAGGCGTACGCCAACACGGAAGGTTTCACGCGAGATGATGTCTTCACGGGCCAGCAACGCTTCAGCGTTATTGCCCAGATCGACGATCACATTGTCACGTGTCACCTTTTTCACGGTGCCCGAAATGATTTCACCCAGACGCTCGCGATAAGCATCGACTACTTGAGCGCGCTCGGCTTCGCGGACCTTTTGCACAATGACCTGTTTGGCCGTTTGTGCAGCAATCCGACCGAATTCGATAGAATCGATTTTCTCTTCGATAATATCGCCAGCTACAGCGCCTGGCTGTTTCGCCTGGGCCTGGTCTACAGCCAACTCGTATGCTGGATCATCCAGATCTTCGTCTTCGACCACAGTCCAGCGACGGAAAGTCTCATAGTTACCGGTGTGGCGATTGATTTCCACACGCAGTTCGACTTCGTCTTCAAAACGCTTTTTAGTCGCGGTGGCCAGAGCCAGCTCCAGCGCTTCAAAAATAACGTTTGCCGGTACGCCCTTTTCATTGGACACCGACTCAACAACCAGCAGTACTTCTTTGCTCATCGTACGCCTCGCCTTTCGCAAGCCATTGGATCCGCGGGATCCGCGTCTCAGTCAAAACTGGGAATAATGTTGGCCTTGTCGATCATATCGATCGGCAACAGGAATTCATGGTCTTCAACTTGCACCACAATGTCCTGCTCCTCTACGCCGCGCAGAAGGCCCTGAAAGTTGCGTCGCCCTTCGAACGGGGAACGCAGCTTGATCCTCACTTGCTCACCGGCAAATTTCGCGAACTGCTCAATAGTGAACAGAGGGCGTTCCATGCCAGGAGAAGAAACTTCAAGCGTGTACTCAACAGCGATAGGATCTTCGACATCCAAAACGCCGCTGATCTGACGACTGACAATTGCGCAGTCATCTACCAGTACGCCGCCTTCCTTGTCGATATAGACACGCAACATTGAATGGCGGCCTTGAGCCGAAAATTCAATACCCCAGCATTCATAGCCAAGGGCCACGATCACCGGGGCCAACAAGTCCTGCAACTGTTCTAGCTTGCTCGACACCTGAACCCCCTGTGCATGTTTGTGCATGCTGTGCAAAATGAAAAAATGGGCGAAGCGCCCATCTCTGAAACGTCGTTGAATACCGACGCTATAAAGTGTCCAGTTAACAAAAAGCCCCTAAGAAGGGGCTCCGCTAAAACTGGTTGCGGGAGCCGGATTTGAACCGACGACCTTCGGGTTATGAGCCCGACGAGCTACCAGACTGCTCCATCCCGCGACAAAGCTGGAGCGGAAGTATACGGTTGATCCTTTTCAGGGTCAATCCAACCTTCCACATACAAGAAAGCCCGCTACTGCGGGCATTCTTGATAATTGGTACCGAGAAGGGGACTCGAACCCCTACACCCTATGGGCACAACCACCTCAAGGTTGCGTGTCTACCAATTCCACCACCTCGGCAATACTACGTTACATCATGAAACCCGTTTTACTTTTGCTCTTGAGCTGGAGGTACGTCAGTCGCAGGAGTTGCCGACTTTTGCTCATGAAGCACCGGAACATCATCTGAAGCCGGCTTTTGCACTGGAACTTCCAACACCGCTGGATTTGGCAAACCTACTTGAGTCAGCTGTTCAGCTTTCTCTTTAGCAAAGTAACCTAACCCTAAGCTGGTTATGAAAAAACCTGCGGCAAGTATAGCAGTAAACTTACTAAGAAAGGTAGAGGAACCTTGGCTTCCGAACACAGTATTTGATGCACCTGCGCCGAAAGATGCTCCAGCATCCGCTCCCTTGCCCTGTTGCAGCAAAACCAGGGCAATTACACCCAATGCTGTCAGCAGATGAAACACAGTTACGACGTTATCCAGCATTTTCAGTTTCCTGCGGCACGAATGATCGCACCGAACTCATCTGCATTCAGGGAAGCCCCGCCAATGAGTCCCCCATCGATATCCGGCATGCTGAACAGTTCGACCGCATTGGCCGCCTTCACGCTGCCGCCGTATAGAAGCCGCACACCTTGTGCCACTTCAGAATTCTTTTGCGCCAGCTGTGCGCGAATGGCCGCATGCACATCTTGCGCTTGCTGTGGTGATGCGGTCAGTCCGGTACCAATGGCCCAGACCGGCTCGTATGCAATCACAGCATTTACAAAAGCATCAATGCCAAACTCGTCAATCACGGCATTCAGCTGACGCTCTACCACTTCAAGCGTTTGCCCCGCTTCGCGCTGCTCCAGGGTTTCCCCTATACACAACACTGGCGTCAAACCAGAGGCTTGAGCCGCTGCAAACTTGCGATTGAGTGTCTCGTCCTGCTCACCCAGAATCAGGCGACGTTCGGAGTGCCCCACAAGCACCAGCTTGCAACCT
Source organism: Pseudomonas fragi (assembly GCF_025426255.1). Classification (GTDB taxonomy): domain Bacteria; phylum Pseudomonadota; class Gammaproteobacteria; order Pseudomonadales; family Pseudomonadaceae; genus Aquipseudomonas; species Aquipseudomonas kulmbachensis. The sequence continues at coordinate 4,466,323 of NZ_CP104861.1, forward strand.
GCGTCTACCAACTGGCTCGATGAAATCTCGCCAGTCAGAGCGCCCTGCCCCGACTCCACTGCAGCATCCTGAGCACCGACCGAAATCGCTGCGCCTTGCAAGCCATTGATAACACGATCAATAAACAGCTGAGGCGGAAATACTGCAACATCAACATCGTTCGGCAAGACCAGACCACGCAGACCGTCGATCAGCTCAGCGACGCTGGCGCGGGTACCGTGCATCTTCCAGTTACCAGCTACCATAGTGCGACGCATGCTTTACCTCGTCGGTCAAAGTGGGCGCAGATGTTACCCAACCACATCCGCGCTGGCAAGCCGAATTCAGGCACAAACTTCACTTACCAGTTTTGCCAGCTCTTCGGCGTAGCCGCGAACCATGTTTTCGTCGTCGCCTTCGACCATTACACGCACCAAAGGCTCTGTTCCCGACTTGCGCAACAAGACACGGCCGCGACCGTTCATGGCCTCGGTGACGCGCGCGCAAGCGTCTTTAACAGCCGGATGCTCGACAGGATTAACCCCACCCGCAAACCGTACGTTCAGCAGAACTTGCGGACACTTGCGCAACGCCTGGCGCGACTGTGCAAGGCTTTCATCGCGACGACGCAAAGCCAGCAGCACCTGAAGTGCAGCAATGATCGCATCGCCGGTTGTAGTGTGCTGGAAGCACACGATATGCCCGGAATTTTCCCCGCCCACCAGCCAGTTACGCTCCAGCAATTCAGCGATAACGTAACGGTCACCTACATTGGCGCGCACGAACGGAATGCCCAGGTCAGCCAATGCCAGCTCAAGCCCGAGGTTACTCATCAGCGTACCGACAACACCACCCTGCAACTTGCCACGCTCGTGCAAATCACGCGCAATGATAAACAGCAATTCATCGCCATCAACCACGGCACCGGTATGGTCAACCATAAGAACACGATCGCCGTCGCCATCGAAGGCAATACCCAGGTCCGCGCCTTCAGCCACCACGGCAGCCTGCAGTTGACCCATATGAGTCGAGCCGCAGTTGTCGTTGATGTTCAGGCCATTGGGCTGAGCCGACAGCACAATAACTTCCGCGCCCAGCTCTTTGAAAACGCTCGGAGCAACCTTGTAGGTAGCACCATGAGCACAATCGAGAACAATCTTGAGGCCACCGAATTTGGTACTGCTTGGCACACTGCTTTTGCAGAATTCGATATAACGACCCGGAGCGTCATTGATACGCGACACCTTGCCGAGCTTGTCGGATTCAACAACCGTCATCGGAGCGTCAAGCAACTCCTCGATCATCAACTCGACGTCATCAGGCAACTTGGTGCCATCACCGGAAAAAAACTTGATGCCGTTATCGTCATGGGGATTGTGCGAAGCACTGATCACGATGCCCGCTTCCGCATGGAAGGTGCGCGTCAGGTAGGCGATAGCCGGTGTAGGCATAGGCCCCAGCAACATCACATCAGCCCCGGCAGCCGACAAACCCGCTTCAAGCGCAGACTCGAACATGTAACCCGAAATACGGGTGTCCTTACCTACCAGAATCCGGCAAGCGCCCTTGCTGCGAAACGCCATGCCCGCCGCCCAACCCAACTTGAGCATGAAATCAGGGGTAATCGGATAAACGCCGACCCGACCACGAATACCGTCGGTGCCAAAATACTTCTTTGTCATAAGTGCTCCATCATTCTTAGTCTGCGGAATCTACCGCTGCGATCATCCGTACCACATCAACTGTTTCGGCAACATCATGGACACGCAAAATACGCGCCCCCTTGGTCATCGCCAAGGCTGCAAGAGCCAGACTGCCATACAGCCGCTCTGCAACTGGCCGGCTCAACGTCTGCCCGACCATACTTTTACGTGACACACCCACCAGCAAAGGCCGCCCAAGCAAATGCAGGGCTTCCATATGTTTGAACAGGCTAAGGTTATGCTGCAATGTTTTGGCAAAGCCGAACCCCGGATCCAGCACGATGCGCTCAGGGCCAATACCGGCAGTGGCACAGCGCGCCATGCTATCGACCAGAAACGCAGAGACTTCGCCCACCAGGTCATCGTAATGCGGATTGTCCTGCATATCGCCCGGCTCACCGAGCATATGCATCAGACATACCGGCAATCCCGTGGCCGCAGCCGCCTGCAAGGCGCCTTCACGGCGCAGCGAGCGCACATCATTGATCAGCCCCGCACCCAAACGCGCAACCTCGGTCATGACCATTGGCGCGGATGTATCGACCGAAATAATGACGTCCAGTTCCCGACTTATGCGCTCGACAACAGGCGCAACCCGATCCAGCTCTTCCTGCGGCGAAACCACAGGAGCGCCGGGGCGCGTTGATTCACCGCCAACATCAATCAGAGTTGCACCGGCCAGAACCATCGACTGCGCATGGCGCAAAGCCGCATCCAATGCAGCAAAGCGGCCGCCATCGGAGAAGGAATCAGGGGTGACATTAAGAATACCCATAACATGCGTATGGGCCAAATCAAGAACCCGGTTGCCGCAAGGCAACCGGGTTGAGGACTGAACAGAAGTCATTTCAAGCCTTATTGATCAGCAGCAGGGCCGCCGATTGGTGTTTCCGGGCGCTCGGTTTTATCCAGCGTTGGGGCAGTCGGGGTACCCGAGTTGCCGCCTTCCCAGTCACGCGGCTCACGCGGCGGACGACCCGCCATGATGTCGTCGATCTGATCAGCATCGATCGTCTCGTACTTCATCAGCGCATCAGCCATTGCATCGAGCTTGTCACGGTTTTCAGTCAGTATCTGCTTGGCAGTGTTGTAGCACTGGTCAATGATGCTGCGCACTTCGGAGTCGATCAGCTTGGCTGTGTCGCCGGACACACTTGCCGACTGACCACCGCCACGTCCCAGATAAGACTCTTCATCTTCGGCATACATCAGTGGGCCGAGCTTCTCGGACAAACCCCACTTGGTAACCATGTTCCGCGCAATCTGGCTCGCACGCATGATGTCATTGGACGCGCCAGTGGTAACACCGTCAAAGCCCAAGGTCATCTCTTCAGCGATACGACCGCCATACAGCGAGCAGATCTGGCTGATCAGCGCACGCTTGGACAGGCTGTAACGATCCTCTTCCGGCAGGAACATGGTCACACCCAGCGCACGACCACGCGGGATGATCGAAACCTTGTAGACCGGATCATGCTCAGGCACTACGCGACCAACGATAGCGTGACCCGCTTCGTGATACGCCGTGTTGCGCTTTTCCTTATCCGACATGACCATCGATTTGCGCTCGGCGCCCATCATGATCTTGTCCTTGGCCAGCTCGAACTCTTTCATTTCAACAACACGCTTACCGGTGCGCGCTGCGAACAAGGAAGCTTCGTTCACCAGGTTGGCCAGATCAGCACCCGAGAAGCCCGGAGTACCACGTGCAATAACGCCCGGCTGGACATCATCGCCCATTGGCACTTTACGCATGTGAACCTTGAGGATCTGCTCGCGGCCACGAATGTCCGGCAAACCAACCACAACCTGACGGTCAAAACGGCCTGGACGCAGCAGCGCAGGGTCAAGTACGTCAGGACGGTTAGTGGCGGCAATCACAATGATGCCGTCGTTCATCTCAAAGCCGTCCATCTCAACCAGCAACTGGTTAAGTGTCTGCTCACGCTCATCATGACCGCCGCCCATACCGTTACCACGGTGGCGACCGACAGCATCGATTTCATCGATGAAGATGATGCAAGGAGCATGCTTCTTGGCTTGTTCAAACATGTCACGAACACGGCTTGCACCGACGCCCACGAACATTTCAACAAAGTCGGAACCGGAAATCGTGAAGAACGGCACCTTGGCTTCGCCCGCAATCGCCTTGGCGATCAGGGTTTTACCGGTACCTGGCGGGCCAACCATCAGCACGCCACGAGGAATACGACCACCCAGGCGCTGGAACTTGCCCGGATCACGCAGGAACTCAACCAGCTCACCCACTTCTTCCTTGGCTTCGTCGCAACCCGCTACGTCAGCCAGAGTCGTTTTGACCTGGTCTTCCGATAACAGCCGCGCCTTGCTCTTGCCAAAGCTCATCGGTCCGCCCTTACCGCCGGCACCGCCCTGCATTTGACGCATGAAGAACATGAAGACTGCGATGATCACCAGAATCGGGAAGCTCGCAACCAGCAGTTGAGTCCAGATGCTTTGTTGCTCAGGCAATTTGCCTTCAACGGTCACATGGTTATCCACCAGGTCACCGATCAAACCGTTGTCCTGAATAGCCGGACGGATGGTTTTGAAGGTATCCCCATCGCTGCGTTTGCCGGTAATCACGTAGCCATCCACGGCAACGCGCTCGACCTTGCCATCCTTAACTTGCTGGATGAAGTCGGAATAGTTGAGGGTTTGTGGCTCGTTTGGACTGGAGAAGTTGTTCATCACTGTCACCAGGACAGCAGCGATGATCAACCACAGGATCAGATTCTTTGCCATATCGTTCAATTAGCTACCCTCTGAAGCACAAGCCCCGCTACTGAAGCGTGCTTCGCATGATATTCACCGGCATAACTTACTACATTGCCTACAACCCTTGCAGGCTCCGTCTGTAACCCTTTGTGAAACTTTGACTACACAATATTCGTTATGCCAGATCTGTAAAGCGATTCAAAAAAACTATCGCCCCGGTCAAAGACGCTCATCACTGGCAGAACCATCAACTCCACGGAAGCCGCGCCCCAGCAAATACTGCTCGCGGGACCTGTCTCGTGACGACGACGGCTTGCGCATCTGTACCTTGTCAAACAGCTTGCGAATGTCTTTGTGGTATTGATCGAAGCCTTCACCTTGGAAAACTTTAATCAGAAAATCACCACCAGGACGTAGGACGCGACCGGCAAGATCCAGTGCCAACTCGCACAGGAACATCGCCCGAGGCATGTCCACAGCTGCCAATCCACTCATATTGGGGGCCATATCTGAAATCACAAGGTCTACTTGTGTATTTCCGACAGCCTCGAGGATCTGCGCAAGCACTGCGTCCTCGGTAAAATCGCCCTTGATGAAGGTCACATCAGGGATGCTGTCCATGTCCAGGATGTCGGAAGCGATCAAGCGACCTTGGCCACCGATCAGACGACTGGTTACCTGTGACCAGCCACCCGGGGCAGCACCCAGGTCAATAACCGTCATGCCTGGACGAATCAGACGATCACGCTCCTGGATCTCCAGCAATTTGTAGCTGGCACGCGAGCGATACCCGTCTTTTTGCGCCATTTTGACGTATGGATCGTTGAAATGCTCTTTCAGCCAGTTAAGGCTAGTCTTGGAACGGGCCACGGGCCACCTCAAAAATTTTAAACGGGTTGTGATTAACCGGGCGGTCTCGGACTCGCTCGGGTAAACTGGCCGCCGCTTTTTACAAGATCAGACACAGGGGTCAGATTATGCCGCTCACTCAAGAGCAGAAGAAACAGTACAAATCCATTGGCCACCATCTGAAACCAGTTTTGACTGTGGCTGATAATGGTTTGACTGAAGGTGTTTTAGCCGAACTCGAACGCGCATTGGGCGATCACGAGCTGATTAAAATCAAAGTCAACATTCTGGATCGCGAATCCCGCCTGGAGGCCGTCGCACAAATGTGCAAGGCCGGCAAAGCGGAACAGGTACAGGTTATCGGCAAAATGGCGCTTCTGTACCGTAAGAACGTCAATGTAAACAAGCAACTGTCGAACATCCATCGCTTCAAGTGATGTCGACAAGGGTCAAGGGTGCGCCTGGCGCGCCCTGAAACTCTTCCGGGGTTAAACCCGAGAGTTATGCAAGAACTGCCCGCGCAACGCATCAGGCAGCCAGAGACGCCCAACGCACGACCTCCCCACCCGCTACCTGCCTTTTCAAACAGCAACGCTGCCAGCCGTGTTCAGGCCAGCACCGGCAAAAATTCTGTGTGCAACAACCACAAGCTACCAACCCGGAACACCCGGGTCGGCCGCCAAAAAAGTACGCCCGCACAAGACGGGCACACTTCTTAGATGTGACTTACTTTAACAATCTCGTACTCAATGACGCCGCCCGGTGTTTTCACCGCAACCACGTCACCCTCTTCCTTGGCGATCAAGGCGCGAGCCAATGGCGAGCCAACGGAGATTTTTCCGAGTTTGAAGTCAGCTTCGTCTTCACCCACGATCTGATAGATCACGCTTTCGTCAGTTTCAACGTTAGCGATCTCAACCGTCGTGCCGAAAATCACCTTGCCGGTATGAGGAATCGCCGCCACATCAATCACCACTGCATTCTGCAGGCGGCCTTCGATATCACGGATACGAGCCTCAGACATACCCTGCAGCTCACGAGCAGCATGGTATTCAGCATTTTCCTTGAGGTCGCCCAACTCACGCGCCGTACCAATTTCCTTGCTCAGCTTTGGCCGAACAACCTTGGTCAGGTGTGCAAGCTCTTCTTCCAGGGCTTTATGGCCCTGGACAGTCATCGGGTACTTGATCATGACTTCAATCCTGCGTGTAGATCCTGCAAGCGACGTACGGTTTTTTCAGGACCGAATTTAAGCGCTTCACAGATCGCTTCGCCAGCAGCAATGGTCGTGGTGCAGTAGATCTTGTGCTGCAGCGCGTTGCGGCGAATGGAGTAGGAGTCAGCAATCGACTGACGACCTTCGGTGGTGTTGATGATCAAGGTAACTTCGTCGTTCTTGATCATGTCGACAACGTGCGGACGACCTTCGGTCACCTTGTTCACGCGGCGTACTTTCAAGCCTGCTGCTTCGATGAACTTGGCAGTACCAGCAGTCGAAACAATCTCAAAACCCAGGTTGATCAGGTCGCGAGCAACACCGGCCACCAAAGGCTTGTCGTCGTCACGCACGCTGATGAAAGCAGTACCGCCTGTTGGCAGCACTTCGCTTGCACCCATCTGAGCCTTGGCAAACGCTTCGCCGAAGGTATCGCCCACACCCATCACTTCACCGGTGGACTTCATCTCAGGGCCGAGAATCGGGTCAACACCCGGGAATTTGGCGAACGGGAAGACCGCCTCTTTCACGCTGTAGAAGTTAGGAATGATTTCCTTGGTGAAGCCGATTTCTTTCAGAGTTTTACCGGCCATCACGCGGGCAGCGATCATTGCCAGGGAAACACCGATGCACTTGGATACGAAAGGAACGGTACGCGAAGCACGCGGGTTCACTTCGATCACGTAGATATCTTCGCCTTGCAGAGCCAACTGCACGTTCATCAGGCCGACAACGCCCAATTCCAGAGCCATTTTCTTGACCTGTTCGCGCATCTCGTCCTGGATGTGCAGCGGCAGCGAGTACGGCGGCAGCGAGCATGCGGAGTCACCGGAGTGAACGCCCGCCTGTTCGATGTGCTGCATGATCGCGCCGATCACCACATCTGTACCGTCGCAGACAGCATCCACGTCCATTTCGATGGCGCAGTTAAGGAAGTGGTCCAGCAGCACCGGGCTGTCGTTGGACACTTTCACCGCGTCACGCAGGTAGCGCTTGAGCTCTTCTTCTTCGTAGACGATTTCCATCGCACGGCCGCCCAACACGTAGGAAGGACGAACAACCAGCGGGTAACCAATCTTGCCAGCAGCACGAATAGCTTCGTCTTCGCTGCGCACAGTGGCGTTAGGCGGCTGACGCAGGTTCAGACGCTCAACCATCTGCTGGAAGCGCTCACGGTCTTCTGCACGGTCGATGGCGTCAGGGCTGGTACCGATGATCGGCACGCCAGCTTCTTCCAGGGCACGAGCCAGCTTCAGCGGAGTTTGGCCGCCGTACTGGACGATCACGCCTTTTGGCTTCTCGACACGTACGATTTCCAGCACGTCTTCCAGGGTTACGGATTCGAAGTACAGACGATCCGAAGTGTCGTAGTCGGTGGAAACGGTTTCCGGGTTGCAGTTGACCATGATGGTCTCGTAACCGTCGGCACGCAGCGCCAGAGCGGCGTGTACACAGCAATAGTCGAACTCGATACCTTGGCCGATACGGTTCGGGCCACCACCCAGAATCATGATCTTGTCACGATCCGAAGGGTTGGCTTCGCACTCTTCCTCATAGGTGGAGTACATGTAAGCAGTGTCGGTTGCAAACTCGGCCGCGCAGGTGTCAACACGCTTGTAGACCGGGAACACTTCCAGCTTGTGACGGTGGCGACGCAGGTTTTTCTCGGTCACACCCAGCAGTACGGCCAGACGTGCGTCAGAGAAACCTTTGCGCTTGAGGCGATACATGGCATCGCGATCAATCGAGGACAGCGCCATGGTCTTGATTTTTTCTTCGTCCTTGATCAGATCTTCGATCTGTACCAGGAACCAAGGGTCAATCATGTTCATGCCGAAGATATCTTCAACGGTCATGCCGGCGCGGAACGCGTCAGCCACGTACCAGATACGCTCGGCGCCCGGCACGGTCAGCTCGCGCTTGAGCACGGCCATGCTTTCCGGGTTGCTCAGGTCCAGCTTTGGATCAAGACCGCTTACACCCACTTCCAGACCGCGAAGGGCCTTTTGCAGGGATTCCTGGAAAGTCCGGCCAATGGCCATGACTTCACCTACCGACTTCATCTGAGTCGTCAGGCGCGCATCTGCCTTCGGGAATTTTTCGAAAGCAAAGCGCGGCAGCTTGGTCACAACGTAGTCGATGGACGGCTCGAAGGACGCAGGCGTGGCGCCGCCGGTGATTTCGTTTTGCAGTTCATCCAAGGTGTAACCGATCGCCAATTTGGCAGCGATACGCGCAATCGGGAAACCGGTAGCTTTCGATGCCAGCGCCGAGGAACGCGATACACGCGGGTTCATCTCGATCACGACCATACGACCGGTGTCCGGGCAGATACCGAACTGAACGTTGGAACCGCCGGTTTCAACGCCGATCTCACGCAGTACCGCCAAAGAGGCGTTACGCATGATCTGGTATTCCTTGTCCGTCAGGGTCTGTGCCGGAGCAACGGTGATCGAGTCACCGGTGTGCACGCCCATCGGGTCGAAGTTTTCAATCGAGCAAACGATGATGCAGTTGTCCTTCTTATCGCGGACAACCTCCATCTCGTACTCTTTCCAGCCGATCAGGGATTCGTCGATCAGCAGCTCTTTGGTTGGCGACAGATCCAGACCACGAGCGCAGATTTCTTCGAATTCTTCACGGTTGTAAGCAATACCGCCACCGGTGCCGCCCATAGTGAAGGACGGACGGATGATGCACGGGAAACCCAGCTTTTCGAGGACCGCATTGGCCTCTTCCATGCTGTGGGCGATACCGGAACGTGGGCAGTCAAGGCCGATGGACTTCATCGCCTTGTCGAAACGCGAACGGTCTTCAGCCTTGTCGATGGTGTCAGCGTTAGCGCCGATCATCTCTACGCCGAACTTCTCAAGAACGCCTTCGCGCTCCAGGTCCAGTGCGCAGTTCAGTGCAGTCTGGCCGCCCATGGTTGGCAACAGTGCGTCCGGGCGCTCTTTCTCGATGATCTTGGCAACGGTCTGCCACTTGATCGGCTCGATGTAGGTCGCGTCGGCCATGTCCGGGTCGGTCATGATGGTGGCCGGGTTGGAGTTCACCAGGATGACGCGGTAACCCTCTTCGCGCAGGGCTTTACAAGCCTGGGCGCCGGAGTAGTCGAATTCACAGGCCTGGCCGATAACGATCGGGCCAGCGCCGAGAATCAGGATGCTTTTTATGTCTGTACGTTTTGGCATGGGTTTGTCACTCAAATCCGCAGGTCAGTCGGCAAGCTGTCAATCAGGTTCCTGAAGCGCCCTGGGGGCCACCGAAGTTCGGGGCCGCCACCGGGCGCTGCAGCAGGGGCTGATCAGCGGCGCTTGGCCATCTCATTGATGAAGCGATCGAACAGCGGTGCAACGTCGTTCGGGCCCGGGCTTGCTTCAGGGTGGCCCTGGAAGCTGAAAGCGCTCTTGTCGGTCAGTTCGATGCCTTGCAGAGTGCCGTCGAACAGCGACTTGTGGATGGCGCGCACGTTGGCTGGCAAGGTCGCTTCGTCTACCGCAAAACCGTGGTTCTGGCTGGTGATCATCACAACGCCCGTGTCCAGATCCTGAACCGGGTGGTTGGCGCCGTGATGGCCATGACCCATTTTCACGGTCTTGGCGCCGGCGGCCAGAGCCAGCAGCTGGTGACCCAGGCAGATGCCGAACACCGGAATCTCGGTATTCAGAACTTCCTTGATCGCGGTGATTGCGTAGTCGCAAGGCTCAGGGTCACCCGGGCCGTTGGACAGGAACACGCCATCCGGGTTGAGAGCCAATACGTCACTGGCTGGAGTCTGAGCTGGAACCACGGTAACGCGGCAGCCACGCTCAACCAGCATGCGCAGGATGTTCCACTTCACGCCGTAGTCGTATGCAACTACGTGGTAAGGCAGTTCGCTGGCTTCGATAGTCGGGTGACTGTCGGTGGCCAGGTTCCAGACGCTGGAGCGCCACTCGTAGGTTTTTTCGGTGCTGACAACTTTCGCCAGATCCATGCCTTTCAGGCCCGGGAAGCCGCGTGCGGCAGCAATTGCAGCCTCTTCGGAGATGTTGTCACCGGCCATGATGCAGCCGTTCTGCGCGCCTTTTTCACGCAGGATGCGTGTCAGACGGCGGGTGTCGATACCGGCGATAGCCACAACGTTGTTGGCTTTCAGGTAGTCGGCCAGCGACATCGTGTTGCGCCAGTTGCTGGCAACCAGTGGCAGATCACGGATTACCAAACCTGCGGACCAGACACGATCAGACTCGGCGTCTTCCGGGGTAGTACCGGTATTGCCAACATGCGGGTAAGTCAGGGTCACGATTTGCTGAGCGTAGGAAGGATCCGTCAGGATCTCCTGGTAGCCAGTCATTGCGGTGTTAAACACCACCTCACCAACGGTTTGACCGTCGGCCCCAATGGCTTCGCCGCGAAAAATGCTGCCATCAGCGAGGGCGAGTATGGCTTGCTTAGTCAAGAAGACCTCCCGTAAATAAAGCCTGAAAGGGCGATCGCAGGTTGTAAAAAAGCGGAGAGACGTATGGACACGTCACCCCGCTTCTTCATCGAATTATCTGCGCGCTTTTAGTGGACACACTAAAGCTGTAGCTTACAGAAAAAGGCTTTTTTGGTCTACCGCTAAAGAGTCTAAAAGACAGGAGAATGCGACAGAACATCGCTTAGCGGTTAAAAATCGGGCTACTGGCGCGCCAACAGCCCGATTTTACAGAGTTTACTCAACGCAGGTCGAGCACATCCTGCATGTCATACAGCCCTGGCTCACGCCCTTGCAGCCACAAGGCAGCACGAACGGCACCCTTGGCGAAGGTCATGCGACTGGATGCCTTGTGGGTAATCTCGAGCCGCTCGCCTTCAGTGGCGAACAGCACCGTATGATCACCCACCACATCACCGCCGCGCACAGTGGCGAAACCAATGGTTTCACGCTCACGGGCACCGGTATGGCCTTCACGACCATAAACCGCGACCTTCTGCAGATCACGACCCAGCGCATCAGCAATCACTTCACCCATGCGCATCGCCGTACCGGAAGGTGCATCGACCTTGTGCCGGTGATGAGCCTCGATGATTTCGATATCCGCATCATCGCCCATCACCCGCGCAGCCATGTCGAGCAGCTTGAACGACAGATTGACCCCGACACTGAAGTTGGAAGCAAAGACAATCGGGATATCCTGACCCGCCTCGACCAACTGCTGCTTTTGCTCAGCCGTCAGCCCCGTAGTGCCAATCACCATTGCTTTGCCCAGCTCGCGACACACAGCCAGATTGCCCAGCATCACTTCGGGCAGAGTGAAGTCGATCAGTACATCAAAATCAGCTTCGACCGCTTGCAGACTGTCCGACAACAGAACCCCGATACGCCCGATAGAAGCCAGCTCACCGGCATCAGCCCCCACCAGCGAGCTTCCCGGACGCACGATTGCCGCCTTCAACCCGCACAGAGGCGAGCGCTGTTGAACCGCATCAATCAATGCCTTGCCCATGCGCCCGGCAGCGCCCATCACAGCTATACGTCGCATTTACTGCTCCTTACAGGTCGCCGAAAAAACGCTTCACGCCTTCGAACCAGCCAGTGGCGTTTGGCGAATGACAGCTATCGCCTTCCAGCGTAGTGCGGAACTCTTCCATCAGCTCACGCTGACGACGGCTCAGCTTGACCGGAGTTTCAACCACAACACGACACATCAGGTCGCCTGCACCACCGCCACGCACCGGAGCAACGCCCTTGCCACGCAAGCGGAACTGCTTGCCGGTCTGGGTGCCCTCAGGGATTTTCAACTTGACCCGACCATCCAGGGTCGGCACTTCAAGCTCAGCACCCAAAGCAGCATCAGCCACGCTGATCGGCACTTCACAGAACAGATGCTTGCCGTCGCGCTGGAAAATCGCGTGCTCGCGCACATCGATCACCACGTACAGATCGCCAGTCGGGCCACCTTGCACGCCCGCCTCGCCTTCGCCGGACAGGCGAATACGATCACCGGTATCAACACCGGCAGGCACTTTGACGGAAAGGGTTTTGTACTCTTCTACGCGACCTTCGCCACGGCAGCTGTCGCACGGATCAGAGATGACCTTGCCTTGACCGTGGCAACGCGGACACGTCTGCTGAACAGCAAAGAAACCTTGCTGCATGCGCACCTGGCCAATACCGCCGCAGGTGGTACAGGTAACAGGCGAAGAACCCTTCTTGGCACCCGAACCGTCACATGGCTTGCAGTTGACCAGTGTCGGAACACGGATATTGACCGTGGTACCGCGCACAGCCTCTTCCAGATCCAGCTCCAGCGTATAGCGCAAATCGCTACCACGCTGAGCGCCGCCCCGGGAGCCGCCACGACCACCGCCAAAGAAATCACTGAACACATCACCGAAAATATCGGAGAAGTTCTGACCGCCAAAACCGGCACCGCCGCCGCCCATTTGCGGATCAACACCGGCATGGCCGTATTGATCGTAGGCCGCACGCTTGCTGGAGTCCGACAGAACTTCGTAAGCTTCGTTGGCTTCTTTGAACAGATCTTCCGAGGCTTTGTCATCCGGATTACGGTCCGGGTGATGCTTCATCGCCAGGCGACGATAAGCTTTTTTCAGCTCGACCTCGGTCGTAGTGCGTTCAACACCCAATATTTCGTAATAATCGCGCTTTGCCATAATTCTTTGCACTCTCAAGGACGTTCGACAAAACCCTCCCGAGCCTCGCCAAACCCGCCAAGCCCGAAAAGGATCAGACCCGACTCACGTCTTTTCAACGATATTGGTTTGTGTTTAACAGCCAATGCATTGGCCGACAGGAGCGGTTACCTCTGGCTGGAAAACAAGAAAGATCCAGTCCAAACCGCCAGCATTCGACCTTGTCGCATGCTGTAAAAATTCTGATACTCCAGACACGCCAACGCGGGAGCAAGCTCCCGCGCGGCGACATCCTACCAGTCACCGCTCAAGCGCGGTCAACTGGGCGACAAACAAGCGTCTTACTTGTTGTCTTTTACTTCTTCGAACTCAGCGTCGACAACGTCGTCCGCTTTTTCAGCCGAATCAGCTGGCTTGGCCGCTGCGTCTGCCGGGTTCGCCTGCTCGGCGTACATTTTCTGTGCAACCGGTGCAGACACCTTGGACAGCTCTTCAACCTTGGCTTCGATAGCAGCCTTGTCGTCGCCTTTAACAGCGGCTTCAAGTGCAACTACAGCAGCTTCGATTGCAGTTTTCTCTTCCGCAGTCACTTTATCGCCAGCATCGACGATCATTTTACGCGTCGAGTGAACCAGTGCGTCGCCCTGGTTACGTGCAGCTGCCAGTTCTTCGAACTTGCGGTCTTCTTCAGCGTTGATCTCGGCATCGCGAACCATCTGAGCGATTTCTTCCTCGGACAGACCCGAGTTAGCCTTGATCACGATCGACTGAGACTTGCCAGTCGCCTTGTCTTTTGCACTTACGTGCAGGATGCCGTTGGCATCGATGTCGAAGGTCACTTCGATCTGAGGCACGCCACGTGGAGCAGGTGGAATGTCAGCCAGGTCGAACTTGCCCAACGACTTGTTCTGTGTGGCTTGCTTACGCTCACCTTGCAGAACGTGAATGGTCACAGCGCCCTGGTTATCGTCAGCAGTCGAGAACACTTGCGATTTCTTGGTAGGAATCGTGGTGTTTTTCTCGATCAGAGCAGTCATTACGCCGCCCATGGTTTCGATACCCAAAGTCAGCGGGCTCACGTCCAGCAACAGAACGTCTTTAACATCACCCGACAGTACCGCGCCCTGGATAGCAGCACCCATTGCAACAGCTTCGTCCGGGTTCACGTCTTTACGTGCTTCCTTGCCGAAGAACTCGGTTACCAGCTTCTGTACCAGCGGCATACGAGTCTGACCACCGACCAGAATTACGTCGTTGATCGCGCCAATGTCGATACCGGCGTCTTTCAGAGCGATACGGCAAGGCTCGATGGTGCGCTGAACCAGGTCTTCAACCAGCGATTCCAGCTTGGCGCGCGAAATTTTCACGTTCAAGTGCTTAGGACCGGTGGCATCTGCAGTGATGTAAGGCAGATTCACGTCAGTCGACTGGCTCGAAGACAGTTCGATCTTGGCTTTTTCAGCGGCTTCTTTCAGACGCTGCATCGCCAGCGGGTCACCCTTAAGGTTCATGCCGCTTTCTTTCTTGAACTCGTCAACCAGGTAGTCGATCAGACGGATGTCAAAGTCTTCACCACCCAGGAACGTGTCACCGTTGGTTGCCAGCACTTCAAACTGGTGCTCGCCATCAACTTCGGCAATTTCAATAACCGATACGTCGAAAGTACCGCCACCCAGGTCATAAACGATGACAGTGTGGTCGCCTTTCGCTTTGTCCATACCGTAAGCCAGAGCAGCTGCGGTTGGTTCGTTGATGATGCGTTTTACGTCCAGACCCGCGATACGGCCGGCGTCTTTGGTCGCCTGACGCTGGCTGTCGTTGAAGTAGGCCGGAACGGTGATTACCGCCTCAGTCACTGGCTCGCCGAGGTAATCTTCGGCGGTTTTCTTCATTTTCTTCAGAATTTCAGCCGAGATTTGTGGCGGAGCCATTTTCTGGCCGTTCACTTCAACCCAAGCGTCGCCGTTGTCAGCCTTGGCGATCTTGTACGGAACCATCTGAATGTCTTTCTGTACAACTTCTTCGTCAAAACGACGACCGATCAGACGCTTCACCGCGTACAGGGTGTTATGCGGATTGGTCACTGCCTGACGCTTGGCCGATTGGCCAACCAGAATTTCACCATCGTTAGCGTACGCAACGATCGACGGCGTAGTACGCGCGCCTTCTGCGTTTTCGATAACTTTTGCCTTACCGTTTTCCAGAACCGAAACACACGAGTTAGTGGTCCCGAGGTCAATACCGATAATTCTGCCCATGTTTACTCTCCCTAAATTTGAATTTTTTTGCCGCAGCAGTAATGACCAACTGCGGCATTACTTAACGCTTGACTTCTAAATGGGGGCCTTGCGGCCGATTTCAAGCCTGCTCGTCAATCGATGGCGAAACCGGCGCTGGCGCCTTGCTGACTACGACCATAGCCGGGCGCAGCAAGCGACCATTGAGCTGATAACCTTTTTGAAACACCTTGAGCACGCTGTTTGGCTCAAGCTCAGCGCTTTCCTGCATTGCCATCGCTTGATGCTGCTCGGCATTGAAAGGTTCGCCATGCGGGTCGATAGCTTCCAGCTGATAACGCTTCAGGGTGTCCTGGAACATTTTCAGGGTCAGTTCGATCCCTTCGCGCATTGGACGGATGTTTTCATCGTCCGGGCTGGACAGTTCAAGACCGCGTTCCAGGCTGTCGATCACCGGCAACAGGTCACCGGCGAATTTCTCCAGTGCAAACTTGTGTGCCTTCTCAACATCCTGCTCGGCGCGACGGCGAACGTTCTGCAGATCGGCAGCTACGCGCAGAGCCTGATCATTAGCGGCTGCCAGCTGCTCTTCAAGCACCTGCACGCGGGTTGCCAGATCTTCACCGGCTACATCGGCTTCCTGGTTCTGCGTATCCATAGTCTGTTCGTCTGCCATAGATTTCTCCTTTCAAACTTCGTCCGCGAGCTCGACTCGCGCTTGTGCCAAGGTATATGGGGTCGCAATTCTCAGGTTCAAGAGCCAAAAAACCAGAAAAGACATGTTTGCCCTCCCTCGCCCCACTCGCAAAAAAAACGGATCGCGCTAAAAAACCGAAAAAAACAAGCAAATCGAACTAAGCACAACCATTGTCAGCACGAAACAAAACACTGTATAAATAACCAGACATTACGTTTTGGAGCGGCTCCTATGCTGGTGCACCTGTCCGTACACAACTACGCCATCGTTGAACATCTCGATCTCGAACTGGATCGCGGGATGAGTGTAATCACTGGTGAGACCGGTGCCGGCAAATCGATCATGCTCGACGCCCTGGGGCTGACCCTGGGTGACCGCGCCGACAGCGGCGTAGTCCGTCCGGGAGCCGACAAGGCCGATATTCTGGCCACTTTCGACCTGCAGGATATTCCCGAAGCCCGGGCCTGGCTTGCCGAGCGCGATCTGGAAGGCGACGGCCCGTGCATCCTGCGCCGGGTCATCACTGCTGAAGGCCGCTCACGCAGCTATATCAATGGCACGCCCTGCCCTCAAGGCGACTTGAAAGCCTTGGGCGAGTTGCTGATCGATATCCACAGCCAGCACGAACACCAGTCGCTGCTCAAACCCGACACCCACCGTCGCCTGCTCGACGAGTTCGCCGGTGCCACCGACCTGGCCCGCCAGGTGCAACTGGCCGCGCAGCGCTGGCGCCAGACCCGACAAGAGCTTGAGCACCTGTCCAACTCCGGCGATGAACAACGCGCGCGCCATCAATTACTGAGCTACCAGCTCGAAGAGCTTGAAACACTTTCACTGGGTGAAAACGAACTCGAAGAGCTGGAGCAGGAACACAAAAATCTGACCAACGCCGAAACCCTGCTGACCATTTGCCGCCAAGTGGTTGAACAGTGCAGCGAAAGTGACTCAGGCAATGTGCTCAATGCGCTGACCGCTAGCCTCAATCGCCTGTCGAGCATCAACAACAATTCGGGCTCACTGGGTGAAGCAACCGACCTGCTGGCCAGCGCACAGATTCAGGTCGAGGAAGCCGTAGGTGAACTCAATCGCTTTATCGACCATTTTGACGCTGACCCAGGCCGCCTGCAGTACCTGGAAGAACGCCTCGACACCATCTACACCCTGGCGCGCAAACACCGGGTTCACCCGACTGAAGTAGCCGCACTGCTGCAAAAACTGCTGGATGAGCTCGAAACCCTCAACGCCAACGATGAAAACATCGAACGCCTGGCCAATGAGCTGACGTCCTATGCCCGCCACTATCACGAATGCGCACGCGAACTCAGTAACCTGCGCAGCCAAGCGGCTACACGCCTGAGCAGCGCGGTAGAAGAAGAAATCCAGCGTCTGGGCATGCCCGGCGGCCGCTTTGTGATCGAACTGCGCCCACAAAGCAGCAGCGACCCGATGCCTCACGGCCTGGAGCAGGTCGAGTTGCTCGTGAGCGCCAACCCTGGCCAGCCACTCAAGGCCCTGGCCAAGGTTGCTTCTGGCGGTGAACTGTCGCGGATCAGCTTGGCCATTCAGGTGATCACCGCACAAACTTCCCGCGTACCGACTCTGGTGTTCGACGAAGTGGATGTGGGTATCGGTGGCCCGACTGCAGAAATCGTGGGGCAACTGCTGCGCCGTCTTGGCGAGCGCGGTCAAGTGCTGACGGTCACTCACCTGCCGCAGGTGGCTGCTCAATGCCACCAGCACCTTTTCGTGCATAAGGTTCGCGAGAGCGATACCACCCGCACTGCCGTGGCCAAACTGAGTAAAAAAGAACGCGTGGAAGAAGTCGCACGCATGCTCGGCGGTGTTGATCTGACCAAGGAATCGTTGGCCCACGCAAAAAAAATGGTCGTCACTGCAAAAAACCTGGCAGCTTAACGACGAACGGTCATAAAAAAACCAACATCAGAAAGCACGAAGGCGGCCCTTGGGCCGCCTTCGATCGTTTCGCGAACCGTAATTCGCGTGACATGCTTACTTGGACTTCTTGCGCACGTACAGCACCAAGTTGTGATCCACCAACTCAACACCGTGCTTGGCTGCAATGGCGTGCTGCAGTTTTTCGATGTCTTCGTCGAAAAACTCGATCACTTCACCGCTGTCCACGTTGACCATATGGTCGTGGTGGCCGCCATCGGCATCAGCCAATTCAAAGACCGCATGACCGCCATCGAAATTATGGCGAATCACCAGCCCCGCTGACTCAAACTGGGTCAGTACACGGTAAACCGTGGCCAGACCGACGTCTTCGCCAGCTTGCATAAGTGCCTTGTAAACATCCTCGGCGCTCATGTGACGCTGCTCTGCAGAGTCAAGCATCTGTAGAATTTTGACTCGTGGCAGAGTCACCTTAAGTCCGGCCTTACGTAGTTCGCTATTTTCAACCATGGTTAGCTTTCTCGCGGAAGCCGCTTCGCAGCTTCTCTTAATACGGGTATGATCGGCGTTTACGTTGTCCCAGCCAAGATAGTGGAAGTCGCCCACCGATGCAAAACACCAAGCTCTTGCTAACCAGTTTCACCTTTGTGGGACTGCTCGCACTCGCCGGTTGTTCATTCCCCGGGGTTTACAAAATCGACATCCAACAGGGCAATGTCGTCACGCAGGACATGATAAACCAGTTACGCCCGGGAATGACCCGTCGGCAAGTGCGGTTTATCATGGGCAACGCCCTGCTGACTGATACATTCCACCCTGATCGCTGGGATTACCTGTATAGCCTGCAGCCCGGTGGCGGTGAACGCCAACAGGAACGCGTCAGCGTGTTCTTCAACCAAAACGACCAGCTCGTTAGCTTGTCAGGCGATTTCAAGCCTGGTGTAAGCCGCGACGAAGCCATTCTCGGCAAAACCGGCGGCACAAACGTGACCGAACCGGCAACTCAAGCCCCAGTCGAGAAGAGTGATGTACCAGCCAAACCTGGTTCGTTGCTTGACCAGATCCAGAAGGACGTAGACGGCGTTGAAGCCGTACCGGTTCCTACGCCACAGCCTCTGGATACCACCGAACAATAAGCGTTCGGCACAAAAAAGCCCGGCATGCCGGGCTTTTTGTTGTCTGCAATATAGCAATCAGAGCTGACTCAGTCGTTTGGCCTCTGCCGCTTTAGCCGCACGCTGGCGTCGAATCTCTTTAGGGTCAGCCAGCAACGGGCGATACATCTCGATCCGGTCACCCGCCTGCAATAGCCGAGTTTCAGGATCAGCCACCTGCTTGCCGAAAATCCCCACCGGACAACTCGCCAGGTCCAGCTCGGGGAACTCCCGCCCCATACCCGATGCCAATACCGCCGCGCGCACAGTCGTGCCTTGCGGCACAACCACGGTCAGCAGGCACTGGCGATCGACTGCGGCATAAACCACTTCAACCTCAATCACAGGCTCAGCCATACAATTGTTTGGCGCGCTGGCAGAATGCATCCACCAGCGTATTGGCCGCCTGATTGAACAAGGGGCCCAAGGTCGCTTTGACAATGGCACCGGCGTAATCAAACGTCATGTCCAGGCTGATCTTGCAAGCCTTCTCACCGAGTGGCTTGAACACCCATAGACCGTGCAGCTTGGTAAATGGCCCTTCTTCAAGGTTCATTTCAATGGATTGCCCCGGCACCAGCGTATTGCGCGTTACAAAGTGCTGGCTCAAGCCACCTTTGGCCACGCCCAGGCTGGCACGCATCAGCACCTCAGTGCTTTCCAGGATTTGGGCAGATGAGCACCACGGCAAAAATTCCGGGTAATGCGCAACATCATTCACCAGGTCATAAAGCGCCTGGGCTGGATAAGGCAACAAGGCGGAGCGTTGGATATGGGTAGTCATGTCAGCGTTACTTCCACAGCTGGGCGGCAAACACAATCAGAATGCCGAGTGGCGCCACATAGCGCATCAAAAAAAGAGTCAGGGCGAACAACATCGGGCTACGCATCGACAACTCGTCACGAACCGCACCGCGCCCCATGATCCAGCCTGCAAAGACCACAAAGCACAGGCCACCCAAAGGCAACATGATACGCGAGGTGAAGAAATCGACGACACCAAAGAAGTCCAGGCCACTAGCCGCACCCCACTGATAGAGATGAAAACCCGACTCTTCACTCACGAAAAATTTGGCCTGCTTCCAGATATTGAACGAAAACACCGTGCCCAGGCCAACAAACCAGCAGCTAAACGCCAGCCAGAACGTGACCCACAACCGTCGCACTTTGGTCCGTTCCACCAGATACGCCACCATCGGTTCAAGCAACGAAATGGCCGAACTCCAGGCCGCCACCGCTACCAGAACGAAAAACACCACGCCCATCAACTGGCCGAATGCCACATTGCCGAACGCAAATGGCAAGGTCACAAACATCAAACCCGGCCCTTCACTGGGGTTTAGCCCCGACGCAAAGACAATTGGAAACAATGCCAGCCCGGCGAGCAATGAGACAAAAGTGTCGATCAACGCCACGCCGACTACCGTTCCGGAGATCGATGCATTCTTGGGCATATACGCGCCGTAGATCATGATCGAACCCACGCCAACGCTCAGCGAAAAGAACGCATGGCCCATCGCTGCCAGCAAGCCGTCAAGCACGCGGTCGGGGTTAAAGTCGAACATGAAATGCACGCCTTCCATAAAGTGCCCGGTGGTCATGCTGTAACCCAGCAACACCAACAGCAGCACAAATAGAATGGGCATCATGATCCGCAGGCTGCGCTCAAGCCCTGCAACCACGCCCTTGGCAATCACATAAGCAGACAGCAACATAAATGCCGTGTGCCAAAACGTGAGGCGCCAGGGATTGGAAATCACGCCGCCAAAGTACGCACCGACCTGATCGGCAGTCGCCCCCTGAAAATCGCCCTTGCCCATATTGATGATGTAATCCAGCGACCAACCGCCCACCACGCTATAGAAAGACAAAATCAGCAGCGCCGTGATCATCCCGGCAAAAGCTCCCCACGACCAACGCCCCGAATGCCCCGCCTCAACCGCCAACACCTTCAAGGCATTCGCCGGACTGAGCCGCGCACGCCGCCCGATCAGGGTTTCAGCCAGCATCACCGGCACACCGATCAGCGCGATACAGGCCAGAAACACCAACACAAAAGCGCCGCCGCCATAGACGCCAACCATGTAAGGGAATTTCCAGATACTGCCCAAACCCACGGCAGAACCGGTCGCAGCGAGAATAAAGACCCAACGGCTTGCCCAACTGCCGTGGACAGAAACCTTGTCTGTCGACATCGTTACTACGCCCAACCACTAAAAAAAGAGGGCGCATTGTCCGGGAATCAACCTAGGTGCTCAAGCACGCAGGTGCCCGTAGCCGACACGCTCGCAACTGCCTATAATGCCGCCCCTATGGCTAAACAGAAGAAACACCCTACAGGGACCATCGCGCAGAATAAAAAAGCGCGACACGATTACTTCATCGAACATCGGTTCGAGGCTGGTCTGGTCCTGGCCGGCTGGGAAGTAAAAAGTCTGCGTGCAGGCAAGGCACAGCTGGTCGACAGCTACGTGCTGCTCAAGGATGGTGAAGCATGGTTGCTCGGCAGCCATATTGCGCCTCTGACGACTGCCAGCACCCACGTTATTGCCGACCCTACGCGCACCCGCAAGCTGCTGCTTAACCAGCGCGAGCTGGAAAAGCTGTTTTCAGCGGTGCAGCAGAAGGGTTACGCCTGCGTGTGCCTCTCGATTTACTGGAGCAAGCACTTGATCAAGTGCGAAATTGCCCTCGGTAAAGGGAAGAAGGAATACGACAAGCGTCATACCGAGCGCGAGCGCGATTCCGATCGAGAGCTGCAGCGAGCGGTGCGCAACAAGGGCAAGGAAGACTAGACCAAGCCCGATGGTCTTGTAGCCGCTGCCGCAGGCCGCGATCGGCCGCGCAGCAGCCGCAATTTGCGATGCCCGAAAACCTCTTCGAGGTTTATCGCAGCCTGCGGCAGCGGCTACAAAAAATAATCACAACCCATTGCGCCGCTCAGCCCGTGCCACGCGCTGCACCTCTTGGCGCACCTCTTCCAGCACTTCCTGCACATACACCAGATGTCGGCTCGCCACTTCGCGAGCATCCTCCGCCCGCCCCTCAATAATCGCCAGATACAACTCGCGATGCTGACTGATCAGCATGTCGCGCGTTTCGCTGCGCTGCTTGTACATGCCACCGATATTGGTCACCACGTTGCGCTTGAGCAGGTCGAATAACCCGCGAATCGTGTGCAACAACACGGCGTTATGACTCGCTTCAGCGATAGCCAAGTGGAAGTTCGCATCCGCCTCCCCCTCTTCGGCGCGACTGACCTCATCAACCCGCGCATAGCAATCCTGTAGCCGCTCAAAGGCTAGCCGCAGCCGCTCGCGATCCATCTCGGTGGCCCGCGATGCCGCGTAAAAAGCGCACGAGGCCTCAAGGGTGTGACGAAACTCAAGCAAGTCGCGCTGTGCCTCGGGGTTGCTTTCGAGCAACTGCAGCAAGGGGTCACTGAACGTCGAACCCAGCGATGCCGCCACGTAATTGCCACCACCCTGGCGACTGACCAGCAAGCCCTTGGCCGACAATTTCTGGATCGCCTCACGCAACGACGGGCGTGATACACCAAACTGCTCGGCCAGTGCACGCTCCGCGGGCAAGCGCTCACCCGACTTCAACGTGCCCTCAAGGATCATCCCTTCAAGTTGCTCGACAATGTCGTCCGACAAACGGCGCTGACGGATCTGATCAAACCCCATAACTGCTCTCCACCCTCCCGACCACGCGCCGGGGGCCGCTATTCTCGCCGATTGGCGCAACTCATACACCCATCAGAAACACCGCTTGAAACCCCATCAGATGCTCCGACAACGAACACCTCGACGAAAGATTTAGAGGCGGCAAATTGACACATGCCACATAAGGCTTTTAACCTAGCCAACAGCGATTGTAAATTGGTAATACCAATTTACCAAGAGCAATCGACAGCATCGACCAATAACAATTAGGGGCCACCCCATATGCAAACCTGGCAACAGCTCTACAGTCCGCTCGGCAGCCTCGGCCTGTCCGCTCTCGCGGCCGTAATCCCAATCGTATTCTTCTTCCTGGCCTTGGCCGTGTTCCGCCTCAAAGGTCACGTCGCTGGCAGCATTACCCTTGGACTGTCGATTCTGGTAGCCATCTTTGCCTTCCAGATGCCTGTCGACATGGCCTTCGCAGCAGCGGGCTACGGCTTTGCCTACGGCCTGTGGCCGATTGCCTGGATCATCGTTGCCGCGGTGTTCCTCTACAAACTGACCGTCAAAAGCGGCCAGTTCGAAATCATCCGCAGCTCGGTACTGTCGATCACCGACGACCAGCGCCTGCAAGTACTGCTGATCGGCTTCTGCTTCGGTGCATTCCTTGAAGGTGCAGCCGGTTTCGGTGCACCGGTAGCGATTACTGCCGCGTTGCTCGTAGGCCTGGGTTTCAACCCACTCTACGCAGCAGGCCTGTGCCTGATCGCCAACACCGCCCCGGTTGCATTCGGCGCACTCGGCATCCCGATCATCGTGGCCGGCCAAGTGACCGGCATCGACTCATTCAAGATCGGCGCCATGGCGGGCCGCCAGTTGCCCCTGCTGTCGCTGTTCGTACCGTTCTGGCTGGTGTTCATGATGGACGGCCTGCGCGGCGTTCGCGAAACCTGGCCTGCGGCACTGGTCGCTGGGCTGAGCTTCGCCATCACTCAGTACTTCACCTCGAACTACATTGGCCCGGAGCTGCCAGACATCACCTCGGCGCTGGCCAGCCTGATCAGCCTGACTCTGTTCCTTAAAGTCTGGCAGCCAAAACGTACCGCTGGTGCGCAGATTGCAGGTGTTACCTCTGACGTAATCGTCACCGCAAGCGCAGGTGGTTTCGGCAAGCCGACCAACCTGATGGCGTCGCCTTACAGCCTGCTGCAAATCTTGAAAGCCTGGTCACCGTTCCTGATCCTGACCGTACTGGTCACCATCTGGACCCTCAAACCGTTCAAGGCCATGTTCTCCGCCGGTGGCTCGATGTACGGCTGGGTATTCAACTTCGCGATCCCGCACCTGGATCAACTGGTGATCAAGACTGCACCGATCGTCAATGCCCCGACCGCCATTGCTGCCGTATTCAAGCTTGATCCGATTTCGGCCACCGGCACCGCGATTTTCTTCTCCGCGCTGATTTCGATGCTGATCCTGAAAATCAACATCAAGACTGGTCTGACCACTTTAAAAGATACCTTTTTCGAACTGCGCTGGCCGATTCTGTCCATCGGTATGGTGCTGGCGTTCGCCTTCGTCACCAACTACTCGGGCATGTCTTCCACCATGGCTCTGGTACTGGCAGGCACAGGCGCAGCATTCCCGTTCTTCTCGCCGTTCCTCGGCTGGCTGGGCGTGTTCCTGACCGGTTCCGACACCTCTTCCAACGCCCTGTTCAGCTCGCTGCAAGCCACCACGGCACACCAAATTGGCGTCAGCGACGTACTCATGGTGGCGGCCAACACCAGCGGTGGCGTGACCGGCAAAATGATTTCACCGCAATCGATCGCCGTGGCCTGTGCGGCAACCGGTCTGGTGGGTAAAGAATCCGACTTGTTCCGCTTCACCCTCAAGCACAGCCTGTTCTTCGCCACCATCGTCGGCCTGATCACACTGGCTCAGGCGTACTGGTTCACTGGCATGCTGGTGCACTAATACGCGCTATGGTTACAGCACATTAATGGCGCCGGGGTACTGCCCCGGCGTCAATAATTCACTACCCGGTCCACCTCGGTGGACACATAACCGGGACCACCCGGAGACGCCTGATGAGCGAGCTTTTCTATAATGCCGTGCCAAATGCGACCCGCGTCGCCCCGCCCCTTCCGACTCCCCGCCAGTACCCTGCGCACAAGCCGCGCAAGGTCTACCTGTTCGGCACCTGCGTAGTCGACCTGTTCTTCCCCGAAGCAGGGATGGACGCCATTCACCTGATCGAGCGCGAAGGCATCGACGTTGATTACCCGCAAGGTCAAAGCTGCTGCGGACAACCGGCCTACACCTCGGGTTACACCGATCAGGCGCGAGAAGTCGCACGTTCACAGCTTGCCCTGTTTGCTGAAGACTACCCGGTGGTCGTACCGTCCGGCTCCTGCGCCGGCATGCTGCGCGAACACTACGAAGACCTGTTCAAGGACGAGCCCGAGACCCTGAAAAAGGTCCACGCCTTGGCCGAGCGCACCTTCGAGCTGACCGAGTTTTTGCTGTTTGTATGCAAGGTCCAATTCAAGGACCACGGCGCCCCGGTCAAGGTCGCATTGCACACCTCATGCTCCGCACGCCGCGAAATGAATACTCACCTGCACGGCCGCGAAATGCTCGCGCAACTGAGCAATGTGGAACGCATCGACCACAGCCACGAAAGTGAATGCTGCGGTTTTGGTGGGACATTCAGCGTCCGTATGCCGGACATTTCCGGCGCAATGGTCGCGGACAAAACCCGCTCGCTGATTGATACCGGCGCGCACCAAGTACTCACCGCCGACTGCGGCTGCCTGATGAACATCAACGGCTCGCTGGAAAAGCAGAAACAAGCTCTACGCGGCCAGCATCTGGCCAGTTTTCTGTGGCAGCGCACCGGAGGTGAACAATGAACGCAAGCACGCTGATCCCTACCGTCACCGTGGAAGAAGACTTCCGCGAACGCGCCCACGAAGCCCTGGGTGATGTGCAACTGCGAAACAACTTCCGCAGCGCCATGGATTCGCTAATGACCAAACGCGCCGTGGCCTTCAGCGACGCCCATGAGCGCGAACACTTGCGCGCCCTCGGCAACGCGATCCGCGCCCGCGCACTGTCCAAACTGCCCGACCTGCTGGAACGACTGGAAGCCAACCTGACCCGCAACGGCGTGCAGGTGCACTGGGCTGAAACCGTCGACGAAGCCAACGAAATCGTTATATCCATTGCTCGCCGCCGCGCCGCCAAACAGGTGATCAAAGGCAAGTCGATGGTCAGTGAAGAGATGGAGATGAACCACGTGCTTGGCGCCCAGGGCATTGAATGCCTTGAGTCCGACATGGGCGAGTACATCGTTCAGCTCGACAATGAAAAACCGTCCCACATCATCATGCCCGCGATCCACAAGAACGCAGGGCAAGTGGCCGACCTGTTTCACGAAAAACTCGGCGTTGAATACACCAAGGACGTCGACCAACTGATCCAGATCGGCCGTCGCGTATTGCGACAAAAATTCTTTGAAGCCGATATCGGTGTCTCCGGGGTCAACTTCGCCGTTGCCGAAACCGGCACCCTGTTGCTGGTAGAAAACGAAGGCAACGGCCGTATGTCGACCACCGTGCCGCCTGTGCATATTGCCGTCACCGGCATCGAGAAAGTCGTCGAAAACCTGCGTGACGTTGTACCACTGGTGTCGTTGCTGACCCGCTCGGCCCTTGGCCAGCCAATTACCACCTACGTCAACATGATCTCCGGCCCACGCAAGCCCGGCGAGCTGGACGGCCCTGAAGAAGTGCATCTGGTGTTGCTCGATAACGGCCGCAGCCAGGCATTTGCCGACAGCGAACTGCGCCAGACTCTGAACTGCATTCGCTGCGGTGCCTGCATGAACCACTGTCCGGTTTACACCCGCATTGGCGGTCACGCCTACGGCGAGGTGTATCCGGGTCCGATTGGCGCAATCATCACACCGCACATGGTCGGTCTGGCCAAAGTCCCGGACCACCCGAGCGCCTCGTCACTGTGCGGCGCCTGTGGCGAAGTGTGCCCGGTAAAAATTCCGATCCCGGCCCTGCTGCGGCGCTTGCGCGAAGAGAACGTCAAAGCCCCCGGCACCTCGCCCCGCATCATGCGCGGTCAGGGCAGCAAGTACTCACGCAAGGAACGCCTGATCTGGAATATGTGGGCCAAGCTCAACAGCTCCCCTGCCCTATACCGCGTTTTCCTCAAAGCCGCGACCCGCCTGCGCGGGCTCACGCCGAACAATGTCGGCCCGTGGACACAAAACCACAGCGCCCCCAAACCCGCTGCCCGTTCGCTGCACGATATGGCCCGCGAGCATTTGGCGAAAAAGTCGGGAGACCAGTAATGAGCGCTAAACAAAACATCCTCAACAAACTGCGCAAAAGCCTTACTGGCACCACGCCCGTGCCTGACAACTTCGATGAAGTGCTGGTGACAGAGCCATGGACCTACGCCCCGGAGCAACGCATCCCGCAACTGCGTAAGTTGATGGAAGCCGTACACACCGAAATCCACCTCAGCACCGAGCAAGACTGGCCCGCGCTGCTGGCGCAATTGGTCACCGACCGTCAACTGCCAAGCCTGCTGATCGCGCCAACTACACCCCACGGGCAAAAAGTGACCGACCACTGGGCACAAAACCCTGCGCTACCAGCACTCAAGGCCTACGACCGCCCGGTAGAAGAATGGAAAACCGAGCTGTTCAACGACACCCCGGCCAGCCTGACCACCACCTTGGGCGCGATTGCTGCCACCGGTAGCCTGATCATGTGGCCGACACCGGAAGAGCCACGCCTCATGAGCCTGGTACCACCGGTGCATTTCGCCCTGCTCAAGGCCAGCGAAATCCGCGACAACTTCTATCAAGTACAGCGTGAGATGAACTGGGCGGCGGGTATGCCGACCAACGCATTGCTGGTGTCCGGCCCGTCGAAAACCGCCGATATCGAACAAATCCTCGCCTACGGCGCCCACGGTCCGAAAGACCTGATCGTGCTGATTCTGGAGGACGCATGAGTCTGCCCGCCGCCTTTGTGCAAGATGCCCAACGGCTGATCCCGCAAGACCGTCGCTTCAGCGACCCGCTATCAACCCTGGCCTTTGGCACTGACGCGAGCTTTTATCGGCTGATTCCCAAGCTGGTGATTCGCGTTGAGTCCGAAGACGAAGTGGTCGAACTGCTGCGCCTGGCCCGTCGCGATCAAGTGTCGGTGACCTTCCGCGCAGCGGGCACCAGTCTGTCTGGCCAAGCCATCAGCGACTCGGTACTGATCGTACTGGGTGATAACTGGAATGCTAAGGAAATACGCGGCCAGGGCATGCAGATCCGCCTGCAACCCGGCGTAATCGGCGCTCAGGCCAACGCTTGGCTGGCCCCGTACGGACGCAAGATCGGCCCCGACCCGGCATCGATCAACGCCTGCAAAATTGGCGGCATTGTCGCCAATAACGCCAGCGGCATGTGCTGCGGCACCGCGCAAAACACTTACCACACCTTGGCAGGCCTACGCGTAGTGCTGGCCGATGGCACCCGGGTCGACACCGAAGACGCAGCCAATATTGCCGCCTTTCGTCAAAGCCACGGCACATTACTCGAACAGCTGGCGACATTGGCCCGCGAGACCCGCGCCAATACCGAACTGGCTGCCCGAATTCGCCACAAATACCGACTGAAAAACACTACCGGCCTGTCGCTTAACGCCTTGGTGGATTTCGACGACCCGCTGGATATCCTCAGCCACTTGTTGGTGGGCAGCGAAGGTATTTTGGGCTTTATCAGCGCAGTAACCTACGACACCGTGATCGACCATCCGAACAAAGCCTCGGCGCTGATCGTGTTCCCGGATGTTGAAACCTGCTGTAACGCCGTAACCGTGCTCAAAAGCCAGCCTGTTTCCGCTGTAGAACTGCTGGACCGCCGCAGCCTGCGCTCGGTACAGGACAAACCCGGCATGCCAGCTTTCGTACAACAACTGTCGGCCAATGCCTGCGCTCTGCTGATCGAATCTCGCGCCGCGTCCCAAACCTTGCTGCACGAGCAACTGGCGCAAATCATGGCCTCGCTGTCGGCTTTTGCGGTCGAGAAACAAATCGATTTCACCGAAGACCCAAAAGAAAACGCCAAGCTGTGGGCGATCCGTAAAGACACCTTCCCCGCCGTTGGCGCGGTACGCAAAACCGGCACCACGGTGATCATCGAAGACGTGACGTTCCCGGTCGAACAACTGGCCATCGGCGTCAACCGCCTGATCGAGCTGTTTGACAAGCACCACTACGACGAGGCGATCCTGTTCGGCCACGCGCTGGAGGGCAACCTGCACTTCGTCTTCACCCAGGGCTTCAACAACCCCGAAGAAGTCGCGCGCTACCAAGCCTTTATGGATGACGTCGCACAACTGGTGGCCGTGGAGTTCGGCGGCTCGCTCAAGGCCGAACACGGCACCGGGCGCAATATGGCGCCCTTTGTCGAACTGGAATGGGGCAGCGACGCCTACCAACTGATGTGGACACTCAAACGTTTGCTCGACCCACAGGGCATTCTCAACCCCGACGTGGTACTCAGCGAAGACCCGCATATCCACCTCAAACACCTGAAACCGATGCCAGCCGCTGACGAGATTGTGGATAAGTGCATCGAGTGCGGCTTCTGCGAACCGGTGTGTCCGTCCAAAGGGCTGACCCTCAGCCCGCGCCAGCGGATTGTGATCTGGCGTGATATTCAGGCCAAAAAAAGCGCCGGTATCGACACCACTGAACTGGAAAAAGCCTACGCCTATCAAGGCATCGATACCTGCGCGGCAACCGGCTTATGCGCGCAACGCTGCCCGGTTGGCATCAACACTGGCGAACTGGTGAAAAAACTGCGTGCCCGCAGCGCTCACAGCGTGAAAACCGCCGACTGGCTGGGCAATCATTTTGCAACCACGCTGCAAGGTGCACGCTTCACCCTGCATGTGGCCAATGGCGCGCGCATGCTACTGGGCGCGCCGCGTATGGCAAAAATCTCGTCTGCACTGACCAGAGCCAGCAAGGGCCGCGTCCCGCTGTGGACCAACGCCATGCCCCAGCCGGAGCGGGCGATTCGCTTCACCCCGCCCCTCACGGATGCCCGACCACGGGTGGTCTATCTGGCGGCCTGCGTATCGCGGGTCATGGGCCCTGCGGCAGGTGACCAAGAACAAATGTCACTGCTGGATAAAACCCGCGGGCTGCTGGAAAAAGCCGGTTATCAGGTCGTGTTCCCCGACAATATGGACAGCCTGTGCTGCGGCCAGCCGTTTGCCTCCAAGGGCTACAGCGAACAGGCCGAACACAAGCGCCAGGAACTGATCAGCGCATTGCTGCATGCCAGCCGTGGCGGGCTTGACCCGATCTACTGCGACACCAGCCCGTGTACCTTGCGCCTGGTGCAGGACCTGGGCGAAAGCCGCCTCGACCTGTACGACCCGGTACGATTCATCCGCACCCACCTTGTGGATAAGTTGAACTTCACCCCACAAACCGCGCCGATAGCCGTGCATGTCACCTGCAGCACCCAGCACTTGGGCGAAAGCCAGGCGCTGATCGATATCGCCCGCCTGTGCAGCACCGAAGTCGTCATCCCGGAAGGCATTCACTGCTGCGGTTTTGCAGGCGACAAAGGCTTTACCACCCCCGAGCTGAATGCCCACTCACTGCGCACCTTAAAAGACGCGGTCCAGCATTGCAGCGAAGGAATATCGACCAGCCGAACGTGTGAAATTGGCCTGAGCCAACATGGCGGGATTGACTACCACGGCCTGGTGTATCTGGTGGATCGGGTGACAACCTCCAGTACGCTATAACTCTGTAGCCGCTGCCGAGAGGCAGCGAGGCAGCGGCTACAAAATCCGGCCTGACCTCACCAAAAGTGATCAGCATCAATCTCTGTGTTCGAGCGCAAAAAAAAACTGAAATTAATGGCCTGCCACAAGCAAAACTCCTGAGCGTGGCTATAGTGAATTGGCTTAAGGCCCCAATGTTTGGGGCATAAAACCGAGCCTGGAGCCACCGGGCCTATCATGAGCACAAGGAGTTTTCCCCATGAAGCGTACCGCTCTTGCTGGTTTGTTTATTTCCGCTGTGATGTTGGCCTCACCGGTGTTTGCGGCAGAAGACCTTTGCCAAATCAACCTGCAGAAAATCAAGGACGCTGTGGTCAGCTCCGGAGAAATGAGCTCAGATTTACAAGACAGCATCGATAGCCGAGTCGCTGATGCCAAGGCCGAGCAAGCCAAAGGCACGAAAGAAGGCCTCGATAGCTGCATTTCACTGACGACCCAGACGCTTCAGGATATTGCCGATAACAACAAAGGTGGTGAGTAGCCCCTTTAGGTTGGCCTTCTGCGCCAGAAAGGCGTAGACTCCGCAAGCTTGCTGGTTACACACAGCAAGCATCGGGGCCGTTTAGGATTCGACGCCGGTTGCGAAACTCTAGGTGCATGCCGAGTTGGTAACAGAACTCGTAAATCCACTGTTGCAACTACTTATAGTTGCCAATGACGAAACCTACGAGGGTCAAGCTCTCGCAGCGTAAGCTGCCTTAGCCATCCTCCTGGTACCTTCGGGTCCAGCAATCACTAGGGGATGCCTGTAAACCTGAAGTGATTGTCATATAGAACAGGATCGCCGTGCAGTACGTTGTGGACGAATCGGCTAAAACTTACACAACTCGCCCAAAGCACCCTGCCCTTCGGGTCGCTGAGGGTTAACTTAATAGATACGGCTAAGCATGTAGTACCGACAGCGGAGTACTGGCGGACGGGGGTTCAAATCCCCCCGGCTCCACCACTTCATCATCTAAAGACGTCCACGGACGTCTTTTTTTGTGCTTGAAATCCAGTGAAATCAAGGGTTTAAGCGCTACTGGGCTCCGCAGAGGTTTTTTGAGTTCCAGACGATTTGGTATTCCCATTGGTATTCCCGGCTACCCAGCGCTAATCTTGGGAATACCAAAAGGTGACATGGAGTACTTCTCATGTGCGCTCAAACTGCCCGCCTCTCGGACCGTCAGCTCAAGGCTGTCAAACCCAAAGACAAGGACTACGTCCTCACCGATGGTGACGGGCTTCAGCTGCGAGTCAGGGTCAATCGCTCGATGCAGTGGAATTTCAACTACAGGCATCCAGTAACGAAGAACCGAATCAACATGGCACTCGGCACCTATCCCGAGCTTTCTCTTGCGCAAGCCAGAAAGAAAGCGGTTGAGGCCCGAGAGCTGTTGGCGCAAGGCATCGACCCCAAAGCTCAACGCAACGAGCTGGTGCAAGCCAAACGAGCGGAGACAGAACACACGTTCGAGAACGTGGCCACTGCCTGGTTCGAACTGAAGAAATATTCCGTCACACCGGCATATGCCGAGGACATCTGGCGCTCACTTACGCTGCATATTTTTCCGAGCATGAAATCGACACCCCTCTCGGAAGTCAGCGCCCCGATGGTCATCAAGCTCCTTCGCCCAATCGAAGCCAAAGGCAGTCTCGAGACAGTGAAGCGACTGAGCCAACGGCTCAACGAGATCATGACCTACGGGGTAAACTCCGGGCTGATTTTCGCTAACCCGCTCAGTGGCATTCGGGCGGTCTTCAAGAAGCCCATGAAAGAGAACATGGCCGCGCTACGACCCGAAGAGCTATCCGAGCTCATGGTGGAAATCGCGAACGCCAGCATCAAGCGGATCACCCGCTGCCTGATCGAATGGCAACTGCACACCATGACCCGTCCTGCCGAAGCGGCTACCACCCGATGGGCAGACATCGACTTCGACAAACGCATCTGGACCATTCCGCCGGAGCGCATGAAAAAGCGTCGTCCGCACACCATCCCGCTGACCGAACAGGCACTCGCGTTACTGGAGACGCTCAAGCCCCACAGCGGCCACAGGGAATACGTGTTCCCGGCAGATAGAAATCCGCGCACCCACGCCAATAGCCAGACCGCCAACATGGCGTTGAAACGCATGGGCTTCCAGGACCGCTTGGTCAGCCACGGCATGCGCTCCATGGCCAGCACCATCCTGAACGAGCATGGGTGGGATCCGGAGCTGATCGAAGTCGCGCTGGCGCATGTCGACAAGGACGAAGTCCGAAGTGCTTACAACCGAGCTGACTACATCGAGCGCCGGCGCCCGATGATGGCTTGGTGGAGTGAGCACATCCAGAAAGCGGCCACTGGCAACCTGTCGGCATCTGCGATCAATCAAACTAGGGACCACAACGTCGTGCCGATACGGTGAGCATTCATCAATATTTAAAAGTGTCGAGCCCGACCAACGCGCTGGGAACGGAGCGGACTGGACACTCTCGACTGGGTCCGCCAAAGCACCGTCCGAAGATGTCTAGAGAACGTGGAAAACCCAGAATTCAGTACTAGGCTTGCGGAACGTAAGGTTTTTTGCTTTCGCATCAACGTCGGAGCATTCAGTCGTACGCAGATTCATCACCTGCTATTAAACGTTAGACAAGGAAGCTGTACATGCGTTTACATGAAGTCGATATCAAAAATTTCCGCAAGCTCAAAGACTGTAAAATCAAATTTCGAGATACTACCTTTCTGATAGGGCCAAATAATGCCGGGAAATCCAGCGTGTTTGCAGCGCTTGATTACCTACACAAAACTAGTGATGTGTCCCTCGACGATTATTCGAAAACGTTTATCCCTGAAACTGAAGACTATCGGCGGGAAACCGAAATTGAAATTGTAGCCGAGTATCGAAATCTTCCAGAGGATTCTGATGGGTGGCTTGGCTTCAAAGGGCGCGTTATCACCCACGAAGCTCCTTTGCCCGGAGAAACAAACAAGAAAATCATCTATAAGAAAAAGTGGAGCATCGAACACTCCAAGCCTAAAGTTTTCCTCATGGAATACCCCCGCACTGTCAATGTACGTTACGTCGACTGCAGAAAAGTAGAGGATCTTGTCGGAGAGGATTTTACTGATATTTTTCTTCGTGACCATTTTGGAGAGGCGAACTTAAGCAAGCTGCTAAGCCATGCAGCTGTTAAGAATCTCCTCACTGACTTACCTAGTTACTGGGACGCTGATACAGCTCAAGAACCTGTTTGGGTGGAGAACCCTGGAGGAATACCCGGCAATGTCTTATCAAAGCTTCCAAAAATTGTAATCATTCCAGCAGAGTCGTGCATCACCCAACTCACCCATCCTTCGGGAGCGCTTTTCAAGACGCTTGGAGAGCTGTTTGACACAGTGCGTCAGGGCTCTGAAAATTACAACCAAGCTCAAACCTTTTTGACCGAGTTAGCCAAGGAGTTAAACCCGAACGATAGCGATACTGATTTTGGTAGGCTTATCACTGACCTTAATACTATGACACATAGCCTTTTCCCTGAGTCATCCATCCATCTTAGCGCGTCTCTCGATCAGCCTGAAAAAGCTATAAAACCTCAATTCAATATTGAAATGAAAAGCAACGTACGAACCACCGTTGCGTACCAAGGGCATGGAATGATACGCGCTACGGCGTTCCAACTGCTCAGATATGTGCAGGGTTTTGTAAATCGTCGAACTGATACTCCTAGAGCTACAATCTTCTGCTTTGAAGAGCCGGAAATATATCTGCACCCTGCTGCTGCCAACCAGATGCGAGATATACTTTATGAATTAGCCGGTCCCAACTTCCAGATAGTAGCCACAACCCATTCTCCCTTCATGATAAATCTGGGCTCAGAGAAAAGCATGAGCCTAACAAAATTCTCGTTTACCAACGACGAATTTACAACATGCAGCTCCTTCAATTTAGAGCAAGCATTCGAAGAATTGGCCGCTGATGAAAAACAAAACCTGAAGATGCTTTTAAAAACGGACGATTATATCTCTCGTATCTTCTTTACTAAGAAATGCATATTTGTCGAGGGTGATACGGAAGAGGTTATCGTAAGGGAAACAGTTAAAAGACTAGGGATGATTGACAAATCAAGATTCATAGGAAACTGTGAGGTCCTCCGCGCTCGTGGCAAGCCTGTTTTAATCTCCATAGCGAAGTATATGAATGCTCTAGGCATGAACTACATCATCATGCACGACAGGGATGCGGACACTCCCGGAGCGGTGATCATGAACGAACCCATTTTGGCTGCATGTGGAGCAGATCGGAGGATCATGTTAGAGGAATGCGTCGAGGATATATTGGGTTACGCTTCCCCGGCATCTGAAAAACCATTTAAGGCTTACAAACACATCCAAGAAAACTGGCCCGCCGCATTTGGTGACTTGCCGGAGCGCTGGCGTAATATCTTTATCGACTTAGCTGCTCCACACCTGAATCACCTACGCCAAGTTTAAGCGTAAGATCAGACTGCTGCCAAATGTTTAGCAGCAGTCTGACCTTAATTAATAAACCTGGAAATTTTATTAGTGAGGTTGCCGTCGATACGGGATTGATGGACGGCATGAGATGACACCACCGGGTGTGGGAACCGTGCTTTAGGAATTACTTATTTCCAACCTGCACAAGCTCTTCAATCACCAAAACCTCATTAATATGGGGCGAATATTCTCTTCCCTTGGCGACAGCGGCGACACAGGCGACAACCCGCGTAATCCGTGGTGTGCGGCATGGCGACAGAAGTGGCGACTGTCGCCAAACCTCCTGCATGCCTGCGCTCCTCCGGCCAAGCCCCTGAGCATGGGAAGGCTCCGCATTCCCATGCTCAGGGGCTCACATTTAAAATTCGACGAACGGCCAATCATCCATCCAACACCACCCACGACCAAAGCCTTCCAACACCGCTGGTTGGCACAGTCGACTGAGCGCAATCCTGTTGACCCAACCATACGCGGACGATAGAAAGAAGCCTCAAAACACTGCCCTTGGCAGTTCCCAGGTGGCCCGAACCTTTGAGGCTACGCCACACCGTGGTGGTTCACCCCCAAGTGCGATTAGCGTCCGGCGGCTCGCACGGTCACAGCGACGTGATGGATGCCCACTCTTCCAGAATGCCCACTGCGGCAACTCATGCCTCCTCCTGGCTGCTCTGCAGCAACTTATCCGCTTGGCCATTTTTTGCGCCAACCTGTTGCCCGTCTCTTTGCCCCCTAAAGAGACGGGCGCATCTCACACTACTGCAGCCCTGCTCGCACAGGCCTTTGCGGCTTTCCCCCTCGTGACAATCGGCGTGACAAACACCGAACGATCACTCGCCACAGCGATGCCGATGATGGTGCCGCAGCCCACGGAATGGACTGCACCTGACTGACAGTCAGGCATGCCCCGGTCATCGCATCCCTGCCTTCTCCCGACTCAGGATCTCGCGGCACCGGTCTCGTCAGCCAGTGCAACCTCCACCCGCCCACCACTATCGGTGTTCAGGAGGCCAGATCATGAGATGCCCAAGCTCCCGGTCGTAAGGAGTCGTCAGTCCCGCGTTAGTGGACAACCCTCACAGGCCGCAGGGGCCTTGATCCCTGATAACACTCAACAACCGTGGCGGGATGAGTGAGGACGAAGTCGATAATTTCAGGAGAAGTGCGATGCAACTGTGCGAAGCGTTCGAGCCACCACAACCATTGCTGGAATACCAGCAGGCGCCACTGCCCTACCCGGTCGAAGCACTCGGGGATCTGTTGGGCCCTGCGGTCGAACGACTGGCCGAGGTGATCGGCGTGCCCTGCGCTATGGCGGCACAATCAGTGCTCGCCAGCGCTGCCCTAGTAAGCCAGGGTCATGCCAATGCCCAACTCGATGGCCGATCCTATCCGTTGTCCCTTTACCTACTGACGGTTGCGTCCTCGGGTGATCGCAAAAGCGCGGTGGATCACCTGGCCCTGAAGGCGGCGCGCGACTGGGAACGACAGCAGTGGACCCTGCATGCGGAAAAGCTCAAAGCCTATCGCGCCGCTACCAGCATCATGGCCAAACCCAAAACCTCAAAGAACCATGCAGAGGCGGAAGGCAGCGAACTATCCGAGCCGATACCGCCGAGACTGATCATTGCCGAACCCACCATTGAGGCCCTGGTCAAAAGCCTGTGCCATGGCTTGCCCAGCATGGGCTTGTTCAATGACGAAGGTGGCCAGTTCTTGGGCAGCAGCACCATGAGCAAAGAGAATCTGCTTAAGGCGATCACCACCTTGTCGACACTGTGGGATGGCAGCCCGATCGACCGGGCGCGCTCCATGACAGGGGAAAGCCTGCGGGCCTATGATCGCCGCCTCAGCCTGCACCTGATGCTGCAGCCCTACCTGGCCAATCAGCTGTTCAAAGACCCGGTGATCAATGGCCAAGGCATCCTCGGCCGTTGCCTGATCAGTTGGCCCGAGCGCCTGGCCGGCCAGCGACTCTACAAGGCGATCGACCTGACCCGGGATGCCCGAGTCCAGCGCTACCAACAACGGATCACGGCCTTGCTGCAAAAGCCCTGGTCACTTCACAAGGATGGATCACTCAATCTCGCCACGCTGCAGCTGACTGCCCGTGCCCGCCGGGCCTGGATCAATATTCACGACACCATCGAGTGCCAGTCTGGCGAGTTCGGCGAGCTGGCCGGCGTCCAGCCTGTCGCGAGCAAGGCTGCGGCGAATGTACTGCGTATCGCGGGCGTGCTGGCCATGGTTGAAGAGGCCAGTGCGTTGGACGAAGCACACATCCAGCGCGCCTCCACGTTGATGGATTACTACCTGGCCGAGATCCAGCGCCTGACCGAACAGGAGCCGGTCAATAGCCGACGCGAGGAAGCGGATCGGCTGCTGCGCTGGCTGGCGCAGAAAGGCTGGACCCACTTCACCGTCCGCGACGTCAATCGCAACGGTCCTCGTTTTGCCCGCAAGAGCGCTGACCATACCGCCTCTTTATTCGTCGAGTTGATCACGCATCGCTGGCTGAACAGCCGCGATGGAAAAACGTTCGAGGTCCGCCATGTTTCGCCTCAATGACGCGGTGCGCCGCTACCAAGCGCAACATCAACCACGGCCAGAATTGCGGCGTGTCGCCGCTTCTGTCGCCATCCTGTCGCCACGCTCCAGGCCAGCAACGACAGGGGTTGTCGCCACTGTCGCCGCTGTCGCCGCTGTCGCCACACCATCAATTGAGCCTGCCCACCTCGCCCGGCTGATCGAGCAATTGCGTGAGGAAGGAGCACTGCTGCAACACCAGGAGAACGCCCTTCTGGTCCGCCCGACGCATTGGCAGCAGGTGGACAGGCTCAGCCCCCACTGGAAAGCCCTGCTGCTTTTTCTGCAAACAAACGAGAACGGTGATGACGATGGCACTGGTCGGTCGGCGTGAGGGTCGCAACTTTGGCTACGGTCGCCAGCTAAGTTACGCCGGTCCGCAAGCGCTCAAGGATTTGTTTGCCGGCGGTCACTTCGCCACGGTCAAAGCGCATAGCGATCGCTGGCAAGCGTTCGTGCGTTGGTGTCGGTCAGAGGACGGTCCCGGTTACAACGATGCACGCCAGATCGATCGACAGACACTACAAGACTACGCCATGTATCTGCGCCAGCAGATCCAGCAAGGTGAACTCGGCATCGCGACCGCGCAAAACCGCCTGAGCAGCGTCAACCGCACCCTCGCGGCGCTGCGCGGTGATCAGGACGTTAGGATCGCCAGTCCGAGCCAGGCGTTAGGACTGCAGCGCTCGAGCGTACGCACTCGCGCGCCGGATGGCCAAGATCACCAACAGGTGCGGCGAGTACTTGAGGCACTTGGCAAACAGCAACACGCTCGGGTGGCCGCGATTGTCCTGTTGGCCCGGGCAACCGGCATGCGCCTGCGCGAGGCGATCCTGGCGGACCTGCCACGCTTGCACCGCGAAGCCGAACATTTAGGCCGCATCAACATCCAGGACGGCACCAAAGGTGGTCGCTCAGGGGCTTCAGCGCCGCGATGGGTCGTGGCAAATGAAGCGGTGAAGGCGGCACTGCAGTTGGCTGATCATGCCTCGCCGCCCCGTAGCCGCAACTTGCTGGCCCGAGACGAAAGCTACGCCGTGTTCCTGCAACAGACCGTGCTTCCCGCCCGCGAAACGCTGCATGCACACGGTCTGAAGTGTTTTCATGAACTGCGAGCAGCCTACGCCTGCGAGCGTTACGAACAGCTCACTGGCCACGCCGCACCGGTTAATGGTGGTCACTGCCATCGTATTGACCGGGAACTGGATCGACAGGCGCGCCAACAGATCAGCTTTGAGCTCGGGCATAACCGGATCGATGTGGTTTCGGCCTACATTGGAGGTCGAGCGTGACCAAACCCTTCGATATGGCGCTGTTCCTGAGCGGCGTACTGACCGGCTCGCAGGCCACGCAACAACGCCACCTACGGCAAGCCCGAATAATGCAAGCAGCCATTCAACAGCGATGGCAACGGGATAACCCCTGGACTTGGCAACTCAAGCATGTTCGTTGGTTTCTGGCTCATTATCTAAGGGATCGCTCCGAGGCTACCCGATATTACTATCAACTTACCGCCCTGCTGATCTGGAAGCGGCTATGTAACCGCCCGCTTGGCATTTAGACTGGCCCTACCGGTATATGTGACATCGCCGGTATCAACGGGCTGCAGTCGGCTAGAAGCGTAAGCTCGACATTGACTCAGCAATACGCAGCAACCGCAGCGACCAGCCTTGAGCCGATGTCTCGCCCTGGCCCATTAACTACAGCTCCATTGCCTCAGACTACAGCTGGACTTCATGGGCGAAGCCTCAATGCCTTGTCTGGGAAATGACGAGACTCATTCGAGGACAATCCTAGATCTGTGTACACCGCACAGGACTGCATTGTACTTGAGAGATGTCCCCGACCGATTCATCCCGCAGTCGACCCAACGCCGCCTTCGGCAGCAGCACGAGCCAATCACAATCAGCCAATCGAGAACATTCGGCCTATACGCTCGCAGGCCGAAGCGTGATCCTATGTGTGGCTGCGCCACGCATAGGATCGACTGCCCTTGGCAACTTCAGTTGAAGATTACGAAGTCCTGTTGCCATGGAACTGCATGCCGATTTCACCTCGCTTCATCGCACGGCGGTACGTCACCATCGACTAGTAATGTTCTTCAATATAGGCGTATGCCTTCTCAAACAGGTCCTTGTCTTTGCTTAGGCCAAACTGCGCCAGGGTCAGCATGAGTGCTTTCTGGATTTCGCGTGGGCCACTGTTGGAGTTCTGCCAGCCCTCAAAGCGGGTAGCGTTCACAATTTTGTCGATCTGCTCGACCACATCACCAATCAGCTTCGGCGTGGTTTCCGGGCGGGTTTCCAGGAAGAGTTTGGTCAGCGCCTGCTTGTTGTCAGCCTCCGTTACCACCGGGTCACCGGTTTCACGCTCGGCCTGCACCGTATCTTTGGCGGCATCCAGTAGGCCCTTGAGCCAATCGATGGCCTTGATTACGCCTGCTTCATATTCTCGGCGCAATTTCTCCAGGCGCTCGCCGAGCTCGACGAACACAGCCTCGCCATGGCCGCGCAGACGTCCCATCAAGTCTATTTCCAGCCGGCGGGCACGTTTCTCCTGCTCTTTCTCGGTCAGGGTGAAGATGGCGTGTTCATCCATGATTAGCTCATCGATATCATCGCGTATGCGACTGATATCGGTGTGCTCGTGAATCATCTTAATGGTCTCAGGCCCTAACGCGGCCCAGACTAGCGCCCCCGTTTGACCAACCGGGCGTACTGACTCATAGATTTGCGCCAACCATTTGTAATCCTGGCGGTAGGGCGTCAGGAAAGGGTCGGGATTGATGGCAGACCAGAGTTTGGCCAGCACACCAAAGGCTGCGGCAAACTCATCGCGGCTTTTATTGTCCGGCAAACATTCCTGTGCGGCCAGTATGCCG
The DNA here is from genome assembly GCF_025426255.1 of Pseudomonas fragi. Classification (GTDB taxonomy): domain Bacteria; phylum Pseudomonadota; class Gammaproteobacteria; order Pseudomonadales; family Pseudomonadaceae; genus Aquipseudomonas; species Aquipseudomonas kulmbachensis. The sequence continues at coordinate 4,506,930 of NZ_CP104861.1, forward strand.
TCGAAGCCTGTCAGGGTGCGGTCCACGTTCGGGAAGAAGGCCAGACACAGCTTCAACTGCTCTGGCAGCAACTCCTTGAATTTCTCGATGCCTTCGACAATCCCGTCGATCTCTTCCGGGTTATAGGCCAGCGCCGTGCGCAGGTTTTCGAATACGCCCAGATAGTCGATGATCAGGCCCATACGCTTGACCACCCCGTCCGCTTCATACAGACGATTGGTGCGGCACATGGCCTGCAGCAAAGTGTGGTCGCGCAGCGGTTTATCCAGGTACATGCAATAGCAAATGGGCGCATCGAAACCGGTCAGCAGCTTGGCGGTCACAATCAGCAGTTGCAGGGGTTGTTTCGGGTCTTTATAGGTTTCCAGCAGGTTTTTCTGCGCCTGCTCGTCATCATCGAATTTCTGCCAGCGCTCAAAGTCGGTTTGCTTGATCGGTAGATTGAGCTCTTCCTTCCACTTGCTCCAGTCTTTGTTGAACTTGCCATTCTCATCCTTCACCGGAGCCTGATCGATGTTCATGACCACCTCCACTGCGTCGAAACCCAGCTTGTTTCCCAATAGGTAATACATCTGAACGCAGGCATCGCGGTCATAGACCACCACCATGGCCTTCATTTTTTTCGGCTGCACATGGCTGGTGAAGTGTTCGGCAATGTCGGCGCTGATGGCCTCCATGCGTTTCGGTGCCTTGAGCATAACGGCCAGCTTACCGGCGCGTTTGGACAGGACGGCTTTTTCGTCCTCGTCCAGGTTGTTGTTTTTGACCAGTTGCTCGAACTCTTCGTTGATCGCCTCACGGTCGACCCGCAATTCGGCCAAACGGGGCTCGAACTTAACCGGGTTAGTGGCACCGTCGCGGATCGACTGTTTGTAGCTGTAGCGGTTCATATAGCGGCCGGGGTCTTCATTGGCGCCGAACAGCTTGAAAGTGTTGCGTTCGATGCCGGAGATCGGCGTACCGGTCAGGCCGTAGAAGTGAGCATTGGGCAGCGCCCAGCGCATCTTCTCGCCCAAGCCGCCTTCCTGGGTGCGGTGGGCTTCATCCACCAACACGATGATATTGTCGCGATTGTTCAGGCCAGCCAGGTTGTGCTCATCGATCTCAACATCTTTGAACTTGAAAATGGTGGTGATGAGGATACCTCGACTGTCCTGTTCGATATGTTCACCGAGCTTTTTACAGCTCTGCACCTTGATCAGGTTTTTCACATCGGCGCCGCCGAAAGTCTCGCTAATCTGGCTGTCCAGGTCACGGCGGTCGACCACGATCAGCACGGTGGGATTTTTCAGGTCGTTGTCGGCACGCAGCATCTTGGCCGCGTAGAGCATCAGCAGAGATTTACCTGAACCCTGGAAGTGCCAGATCAGGCCTTTTTTCGGGTAACCCTGTTTGACCCGCTCGACAATCAGTTTGGCCGTCTCGAACTGCGGGTAACGCGGCAGCAATTTGATGCGCCTGGGCGGCGTGTCTTTACCGGTTTTATGGGTAGAGAACAGCGCGAATGAGGCCAGCAGTTGCAGCAGGGTTTGCGGGTTCAGTAGCCCTTCGGCGCTCGCCAGCACGGATGCCAGCGTGGCAGGAATATCCTCGCGCTGATCAGTATGGTGCCAGGGGCCCCAATCCTTGACCCGAGCATTGATCGCGCCGTAGGCAAAGGTTTTGCCCTCGCTGGCGAAGCACAGCAGGTTGGGCACGAAGAAGGCCTGCACATGCCGCCAATAGTGCTTCTTGCCACCCATAAAGTCAGCAGCACCGTCTTGCCAACTAACACTGGGGCGAGTGGCGCTTTTCACTTCACCCACCACCAGCGGGATACCGTTTACATACAGCACGATATCGAAGAACACCTCGCCAGCCGCCACATAGTGCACCTGCTGGGCCACCACGAAGTGGTTGTTGTCGAGGTTGTCGAAGTCGATCAGGTTGATAGTGACGTGCTCGCCGTTCTCGCCAAAGGCCAGGGTTTTTTCGGCCAGCAGCCACGCCTGGAAATTTTCGTTGGCCCGGACCAGGCCACTGTGCGGGGCCTCCAATAGCACACCGCGCAGCTTATGGATTACCTCATCGGCATAATCCGGCTGTTGCCCGATGGCAGGGTTTAACGAACATAACGCGTCTTTTAGCCACTCATCGACAAAGATATCCTGCGCCTTCTTTGGCAGGTTCTCGCCGTGGCAGTAAGTCCACTTTACCCCGCTTAAATTTTTTAAGCGGGCGATAATTCCATTTTCGGTGACGGTTTTTTCGTTAAACATAGGACTTACAAAACTCCTGTGACAGTACGACAGCCTTCAGCTCCTTGTGCCTTTCAATTGAAAATTGAAGAGCATTTGTATTTCTCTCAAAATCATCCAAAGCATCAACTATACCTGCTAACTGCTCCGCCACCGGAAAGGGAATCTTCAACTTCTTAACAATCCCCGAACTCAGATTTTTCTGAGTAGTTTCATTACCGAATTCTCTTAGATCATAATAGCAGTGTTTAAGGTAATGATAGATGTACCGGTTTTTTTCTTTTGACGAAGCATTAATACATAGACAAGCCTGATTCATTGCTGCATCAGTTTTTAAGATGGCCACTCGCCCTCTCGTAACACCTTGACCATACATCGCAAGAAGCACGCTTCCTGCTGGTGCGACTTTAGCAGAGCTGGACCTAAGCCCTAAGCTGGTAATTTTTTCTTCCGCACTATAAATATCTTTATAGTCAATTTCCGCAGTCTTTATCCATGGAATATCTCCATTCCAAAAGTCTGGATTTTTCCTAGAGGGTGTGCCACCAGAAAATATATCACATACCGAAGACAACTCTAAAACACTCCAGCCTTTCTTTAACATCACATTACTTTCACGCAGGCCATTAAGATCGCCGAGCGAAAGTTTAACTTCACCCTTAAAAATCGAACTCAAAAGCTTTTCTCCGGCCCTTAGAGCGGAGCTATACAAAGCTTCCAGCCCGTCAAGCTTCAAAAACAACCGAAGCAACAAAAGTTGTTTATCAACATTCGGAATACAAAATTCTTGACTTGCTAAAACCTTCCATTTAATTGTGGGCGACAACGATCCTTCTGATATAGCCACAGCACGATTCATAAATATATCGGACTGCATAAAAAATGGTAAAAAGCCGGGAATCACGCTATCCGGATTCGCTTCCAAAACCATTGCGTGAGCAGAGCAAATACAATCCCAATCGGCTACAGCAACCTTACGTTGATATGCCCGACGCTTACCAAAGATAATCTGGCCTTTTTTTACCAAGAGTTTTTGTCCGGCCACATCACTGGGCACGCCATAGCGCGTGATTTTCAAGCTATCCGGGTCCAAGTGTTCCAGACCTACATAAATATCGAGCTCGGTTTCGCTGGGTTCTACGCGTTTTGAGACATGCTTGGCAATATCGCCAAATTTCACCATTCGCCAGCCTTCGGGTAACTGCTGCCCTGTCATTTGTCGCTCACCTCATACCCTAGCCCTGCGAGGCTTCTAAATAACTTTGCGGACTGCTTTTTTAACTGAATTCTGCCAACTTTCCAGGCCTCAATGGCATGTTCGACATCATGCACTTCCTCATTGCTGCGGGCCTCCACATAGAGCGGAATTGATAGATTGTGCTGGTTCTCGCGTATCGTCTCGACATCTACCACTGCTGTAATGGCCGGCTGCTTGTCCGGTTCAAAGTAGGCTTCGGTCATTACAGCCAGGTCGTCATCCGAGAGCCGACTATGGGTACGCTTGCGGGTGACATGCTGGATGCCATTGATAAATAGAACCTTGCCTTTGCGCTCAGTGGCTTTGTTGCAGTTGAGCACCACCACGCAGGATTCCATCGGAGAGTTATAGAACAGATTAGGGCCAAGACCGATCACCGCTTCGATAATGTCTGACTCGATGACCTGCTTGCGGATGGCCTGCTCCGAGTCGCGGAATAACACGCCATGGGGCCAGAGCATGGCGGCACGGCCTGTGCCGGGCTTCAGGCTTTTGATGATATGGGTGTAAAAACCATAGTCAGCGCAGCCCTGCGGCGGTACGCCGTATAGGTTGCGGCCATAGGGGTCGGCAGCAAACTTGTCGCGGTTCCATTTTTTGATGGAGTACGGCGGGTTGGCGAAGATCACGTCGAACTGCTTGAGCTGGTCGCCCTCGATAAATTTGGGCTCTGCAAGTGTGTCGCCGCGCAGCACTTCGAACTCTTCGATTTCATGCAGAAACATGTTCATACGGGCGATGGCGGATGTGAGCAGATTCACTTCCTGGCCATAGAGTTTGACGCTGCGCCATTCCTTACCTTCGTCCCGTAGGTCCATCACCGCGTTGAGCAGCATACCGCCGGTGCCGCAAGTGGGGTCGTAGGCAGTTTCACCGGGTTTGAGACCCATGATGCGGGTCATCAGGTGCACCACGGTGCGATTGGTATAAAACTCGGCAGCGGTGTGGCCGGAATCGTCGGCGAACTTCTTGATCAGGTATTCGTACGCTTCGCCCAGATCGTCCTGCGCCACCGACTTGATGCCCAGGGGGATCTTGCTGAAGTGCTCAATCAGGTCGGCCAGCAGGTGGTCGGGTAGACGCTCTTTGTTGGTCCACTGGGCATCGCCGAATACGCCGTGCAGGCGTTCGTTGTGAGTCTCGATCAGGCGCAGGGCATTCTGGATGGCTTCGCCGATGTTCTTGCTAGTGTGGCGCACCTTTTCCCAGCGCGCCTCCTGGGGAATATGGAAGCGGTGAAACATGGGCATGACGGCATAGTCGGCATCGCCCTCGTTGACTTCCATGGCCTCGACATACTCTTCAAGGTAAACGTCTGACAGGCGTTTATAGAACAGTAGCGGGAAGATGTACTGCTTGTAGTCGGAGGCGTCGATTTGCCCGCGAAGAAACTCGGCCGCTCCCCAAAGGAGGTCTTCGAGTTTCTTTTTGCCAAGTTGGGAGGCTTGGTTTTTCTGGTACTCAATCATTCTTACGAGTCTTGTCTGATAGCTGATGAGCAAGCTGGCTCAGGTCGGCGAGGCGTTTGTCTGCGCCGGCTGCTCTTTCATGTTGGCGCTGCTGGTGAAACTGCTCGTACTGCGACTCCGTGTGTTGCTTGATGAACTGCGAGGTGTTGCTGTCGGCGCTATCCGTGCTCATAGCTCAAACCCTTCCTTGATCAGCAGCTCTTCCAGCTCCTGCTCGGCCTGCTCCAGTGCGGCTAGTTTCTGCTGAAAGTCTTTCAGCGCCTCTTCGACGGTGATGGTTTCTTCTTCCAGTGGCTTTTGCACATAGCGGGCAATGTTCAGGTTGAAGTCGTTTTCGGCAATTTCACACAGCGACACCCAGCGCGCTACGCCCTCCAATGCTGTGGCAGAGGGGCCTTGCTGATACTGCTCCAGGTAGATCTGGTAAATCTGATCCGCCTGGGCATTGCTCAGGGTGTTTTGCGCGCGGCCTTTGGTGAAAATCTCCTCGGCATTGATAATCAATACATGATCACGATGCTCGTCAGGGCGCTGCTTGCGCAGCAACAGGATGCAAGCCGGGATAGCGGTGCCGTAAAACAGGTTGGGGGCTACGCCGATAATGGCTTCGATGCGGTTTTCTTGGAGCAGGCTGGTGCGGATTCGGCCCTCTGCCGCACCACGGAACAGCACGCCATGGGGCAGCACAACCGCCATGCGCCCATCGGCATTGAGGGAGGCGAACATGTGCTGTACCCAGGCAAAGTCCCCGTTGGTTTTCGGGGCCAGGCCGTGACTGTTGCGACTGTAGGCGTCCGCCGCCCACTTTTCATGTCCCCACTCGCTGAGGCTGAACGGTGGATTGGCGATCACGCAATCAAAGGTTTCGAGCCTGTCATAGATCAGAAACTTGGGCTCACGCAGGGTATCGCCGCGAACAATCTCAAAGTCTTCCTGGCCATGGAGAAACAGGTTCATGCGGGCAATGGCTTCAGTGGTCAGATTCTTTTCCTGACCTTTGAGCTTCAGCAGCCGGGGATCACCCGCGTTTTCTCGAACGTGATGAATGGTCTCCAGCAACATGCCGCCCGTGCCGCAGGCCGGGTCATAAACGCTTTCACCCGCTTTGGGGTCAAGAATGTTGACCATCAGCCGCACAATGGTGCGCGGGGTGTAGAACTCGCCGGCTTTCTTGTTGGCTTTGTCGGCAAAGCGCTTGATCAAGTATTCATAGGCACGCCCCATATCGTCGTTACGAACGCTGGCAACCCCGAGATCAACTTTGTTGAAGTGGTTGAGCAACGTGGCCAGAAGCTCATCCGGCAAGCGTTCTTTATTGGTCCAACTGGCATCGCCGAAGATCCCATGCAACTGGGGGTTGGCTTGCTCTATGCCTAGAAAAGCATTTTTGAGTGCCTTGCCGATATCGTGGGACTGGGCAAACACGTCATCCCAGTGGCTGCCAACAGGAACCTGGATACGATGGAAGATTTTCTCGCGCGCCAGCTCCGCGCTGCCGACCTTGGCCAGCACCTCTTCAAACTCTTCGTCATATACATCGCAGATCCGTTTGAAGAACAGGATCGGGAATATGTAGGTTTTGTAGTCGGAGGCGTCGATGGGGCCGGTGATGATGTGCGCGGCGTGCCATAGGTGGGCTTCAAGGTCTTTTAAGTTAATCAGGGTCATTTTTACTCGAAAAAATCTTGAGCAGCTGGTCGGGTAGCCTGCTCCGCTGGCAGGCTAGAGATGGGGCAAGTGTACTGGATATCATTGAATAGGAGGCCAGCATGTCGAAACTACGGAGGCCTTAGCGCTGTGAGTGGAAGCGCTTCAGCTTAGTCAAGACAATTGGCAGAGATATCGCGAAGAATCCCAACAACCTGCGGAAACCTCTGGTATTCCAAAAGGTATTCCACACACACCCATAAAAGAAATTTACCTATCAAAATCAACAAATTAACAATCCTGTTCAACTTACCCCGGCTCTAAAGACGCCCACAGACGTCTTTTTTGCGCCTGAAATCCAGCAGAACCGAGGCGTTGAGCCTCACGCAGGGCAAAATATGCTTTATGCGCTCTAACCGTTGCTGTATCCCACTTTGCATCCTAAATATTGCGCGACTATTTTTTGAAATGCTTCCTCTAAGACGAAACAGTTATCCATGCTCTGCCGCCAATAAGGCCCTGAACTGGGAAGCAATCTCGGCAGACAGCCCCGCAGCTTCGAACACAGCGCAGGTAAAGCTGACAGGAGCTGGACCTGGAGCAGTGATGATGCGCTCGCTAACTACAGCGCCTTGGCTACTTTGATAAAGCGAAGCGCCCTGATAACCCAAGGCATTCTGCAGCAGGAAGTCAGCACTGTTTGAGGTATGCGCAACCTTGTCCAGAAGACCCGCCCTTGCAAGCGCAAGTGTCCCTCCACAGATCCCGGCAATTGCCGCTCCATTTGAACGACTGGTATCCAGGAAGCCACGTATATCCGGTGCATCCGCACGCTCCCAGATCATCCCACCAATCACGACGACAACGTCTGGCTTCCAGTCAAGGCACTGCTGCAAGCTGCTTTCCACCGTGACAACCAATCCACCCTGCGAGCAGAACTGTCCCGTTACAGGCGCGAAAAACCTGACGTCGATCCCGTAAAACGGAAATGCGGTCCCTGCAATAAATGCGTATTCCCAATCTGCAAAACCAGGTGTCAGTACCAAACCCACGCGAGCCATCAATTAAATCCTCCATGAATACGAATAACCTTACGCGAGCGCTGGCGCTGTGGAAGCGAGTCCGCTCGCGAAGGCCGCTAACGATACCGTGTGCCTACAGGATAATCGCGATGTTCTTGAGACCTTCGCGAGCTGGCTCGCTCCTCCAGTTGAAGTCACACGGCCCCGTCAGGTCGCGCCAGACGCACACCCCGCCGCCCTTTAATCAAACCCACAACCAGCGACGAAAGAATCAGCACAATCGATACCCCTTCATTGAAATCAATCTGATGCCCCAGCATCAGCATCGAACCTGCGATCCCGAACACCGGAATCAGCAAGGACAGCGGTGCGACCCTCGATACCGGGTACTCACGCAGCAATAAATTCCAGCCCCAATAACAGAAATGCGTCGCCGCGTAGACCTGAAACAACAGCGAGAGCAGCGCCACCCACTCAAAGTGCGTGAGCAGTGCGGTAAACGGCGCAGGCCCATGCGCAAGCCAGGTGAGCAGCAACAAGGGGATCGGCGCAAACAGGCTGGCCCAGACCACAAAGGCGAACATTTCCCGCACTTTTGACTGCTTGATGATGACGTTGCCGACACTCCAACTGAATGCACTAACCAGTAACAAGCCATAGCCTACGGTCGTGCCATGACCGGGGCTGGCGAGGATAATGTTGGCCAGACCCAGCACTGCCAGCCCGATTCCGAGCATTTGCCCAAGGCTCAGGTGTTCGCGAAACAGCAACACGCCCCAGCCCATGGTGAAAAAAGCACTGAACTGGATCAGCAGCGCGGCGGTTCCGGGCGGCACGCCCGCTTCGATGCCAAGGTTGATCAGCGCCCACATCGCAACCCCGAAAATCAGCCCATAAGCAGCCAGCCACTTGATGGCGATCGGGGGGCGCTTGACGAAAAACACCCACGGCAGTGCCGCGAGGGTGAATCGAAGCGCCGTCAGCAGCAGTGGATCAATCGCCGCCAGGCCCAGCTTGGTAATGGGGAAGTTCAGGCCCCAGATCGCTGTCACCAGTACAGCTAAAATCAGGTGTTTCTTTTGCATAGTGTGCTAATTCCGCAAGGCAGGGCTGACGGCTGTATGCGCCAACCAGAACAACACTATGAACAATTTCAGCATCGGCCCGCTTGCACTATCAGGTCATAGATCATTAAATTCGGGCCATGCGCGAAACTGACATAGACACCTACGAAAATATCCCCCGCGACGCGGTAGTCACGGCCAATAACTATCGAGACGGGCAGCACTTTGCCCTGCATACCCATCAGCGCGGGCAATTTGCCTATGCAGCTTGCGGTGTGATCACGGTGTTCACCAGCCAGGGCAACTGGGTGGTGCCGCCACAAAGGGCTATCTGGGTTCCCGCGGGAATACCTCACGAAATGAGCATGGCCGGGCCGGTGACCATGCTTAACACTTACATCCGCAACCCCGTTGCCACCCGGCTTGGCCTGACCGAGCACTGCCAGGTCTTCGACGTGTCGGCATTGCTTCGCCAGTTGTTGATCCAGGCCATGGATATTCCGGCGCTGTATGACGAGGCCCAGCGGGAAGGTCTGGTGATGAGCTTGCTGCTTCACGAGATTGCCGAAATGTCGCCCCTGTCACTCAATGCGCCACTTCCAACCGAGCCACGGCTGGCAGAGGCTTGCCGCAACCTGCTGGCGCAGCCGTCACTGGATATCGGGATTGATGATATGAGCCGCCAGGTTGGCATGAGCCGTCGCACATTCACCCGACTGTTTCGCCAACAGACCGGCATCAGCTTTGTTGAGTGGCGCCAGCAGGCATGCCTGTTGGCCGCGGTGGTGCGTTTGGGTAACGCAGAGCCGATCACGCGAGTGGCGACCGATCTGGGCTATAGCAGCCCAAGTGCCTTCACCAGTGTTTTTCGCAGGGTATTGGGCGAGGTGCCCAGTCGGTATTTCCCCAAAGAACTGTCCTTGAACAACAAGGTGATTTTGTAGCCGCTGCCGCAGGCGGCGATAAGGGCCGCAGGTCCTTCTGATGGACTGCTGAGCACTCCATCGTCGCCTGCGGCAGCGGCTACAAAAAATTGCCGTGTTTCCTGCCCCCATAAAAAAACCTCGCCGACCTTTCACAGTAGGCGAGGTTTTTTATCACGCGAGACTTAAACCGCGTTTGTCGACTGCGGCCGACGCACGTCAGGCTGTTTCCAGGACTCGGCCATCGACTCGTCGATAGCTTGCTGAATGGCCTTTTTGCGGTGTTCCTCAGCGCGGCGGCTGAAGAACCACACCATAAATGTCACCAGCGACACCGCCAGCAGAATCAGGCTGGCCACGGCGTTGATCTCGGGTTTAACCCCCAGACGCACCGCCGAGAACACTTCCATCGGCAGGGTCGTAGACCCCGGACCAGACACGAAGCTGGCCAATACCAGGTCGTCCAGCGACAGGGCAAAGGACATCATGGCTCCCGCCGCCAATGAAGGCGCGATCATTGGGATGGTGATCAGAAAGAACACTTTCCACGGTTTGGCACCCAGGTCCATGGCCGCTTCTTCGATCGACAGGTCCAGCTCACGCAGACGCGACGACACCACCACGGCCACATAGGCCGAGCAGAACGTGGTGTGGGCGATCCAGATGGTGACGATACCGCGTTCTTGCGGCCAGCCAATCATCTGCGCCATGGCCACGAACAGCAGCAACAGCGACAGACCGGTGATCACTTCCGGCATTACCAACGGCGCAGTCACCAAGCCGCCAAACAGCGTGCGGCCCTTGAAGTGGCTGATACGGGTCAGTACAAACGCCGCCAAGGTACCCAGCGCCACCGCTGCAACCGCCGTGTACAAGGCGATTTCCAGCGAACGCATGACCGAGCCCATCAGCTGGGTGTTGTCCAGCAGGCCCACGTACCACTTCAGCGACCAACCGCCCCATACCGTCACCAGCTTGGAGGCGTTGAACGAGTAGAGCACCAGGATCAGCATCGGCAGGTAGATGAACAACAACCCCGCGACCAACATAAAGCTAGAAAAACGGAAGCGATTCATATCTTGCCCTCCAGCTCTTTAGCCTGGCTGCGGTTGAACAGAATGATGGGCACGATCAGGATCGCCAGCATGACCACAGCAAGCGCGGAGGCTACCGGCCAGTCACGGTTGTTGAAGAACTCTTGCCACAACACTTTACCGATCATCAGGGTTTCCGGCCCGCCCAGCAGTTCCGGGATCACGAACTCGCCTACCACCGGGATAAACACCAGCATGCAGCCGGCGATAATGCCGTTTTTGGACAGCGGAACGGTGATTTTCCAGAAGCTGTTGAAAGTGCTCGAACCCAGGTCGGACGCAGCTTCCAGCAAGCTGTTGTCATGTTTCACGAGGTTGGCGTACAGCGGCAGGATCATAAACGGCAAGTACGAATACACGATGCCGATATACACCGCGATATTGGTGTTGAGGATCTGCAACGGTTCGTTGATCCAGCCCATCGACATCAGGAAGCCATTGAGCAGGCCGTTGTTGCTGAGGATACCCATCCAGGCATACACACGAATCAGGATCGCGGTCCAGGTCGGCATCATGATCAGCAGCACCAGTACGGTCTGCATCTCTTTGCGCGCATTGGCGATGGCGTAGGCCATCGGATAACCGATCAGCAGGCACAACGCCGTGCTGAAAAAGGCCATCTTCAACGAGCCCAGGTAGGCGGCGAGGTACAACTCGTCGTCGCCCAGCATGGCGTAGTTGCCCAGGTTCAGCAGCATCTGGATTTTTTGATCAACGTAGCCGTAGATCTCGGTGTACGGCGGAATGGCGACGTCAGCCTCAGCAAAACTGATCTTCAGTACGATAAAGAACGGCAGCATGAAGAACAGAAACAGCCACAGGAATGGAATCCCGATGACCACTTGACGGCCACCGGGGGTTATTCGTTGCAGTCGGCGTTTGAGTTTTCGCATGTTCATGAGCGCAGTACCACGCCGCTGTCGTCTTCCCACCAGACGTAGACTTCGTCGTCCCAGGTCGGGCGGGCGCCACGGCGTTCGGCATTGGCCATGAACGACTGGACAATCTTGCCGCCAGGCAACTCCACATAAAATACCGAGTGCCCGCCGAGGTAGGCGATGTCATGCACCTTGCCCTGCGACCAGTTATAGGCGGACTCGGGCTTGATAGTACTGACCAGCATTTTTTCCGGGCGGATGGCGTAGGTAATCGACTTGTCCTGCAGTGACGTTGTCACCCCATGGCCGACGTAGATCTTGCGCTCCAATTCCGGGCTGTGAATGATTGCGTAGCCTTCCTCGTCGTCTATGACCGTGCCGTCAAAGGAATTCACATTGCCGATAAACTCGCAGACCATACGGCTGACGGGTGCTTCATAGATGTCTACCGGGCTGCCGATTTGCGCGATCCAGCCCAGGTGCATGATGGCGATACGCTCAGCCATGGTCATGGCTTCTTCCTGGTCGTGAGTCACCATCACGCAGGTCACGCCTACGCGCTCGATGATCTGTACCAGTTCGAGCTGCATCTGCGAACGCAGTTTTTTGTCCAGCGCACCCATCGGCTCGTCGAGCAACAGCAATTTCGGACGCTTGGCCAACGAACGGGCCAGGGCCACACGCTGACGCTGACCACCAGACAACTGATGCGGCTTGCGTTTGGCGTACTGGGTCATGTGCACCAACCGCAGCATTTCCTCTACGCGGGCGTCGATATCACTGGCGGACAAACGATCCTGTTTCAAGCCAAAGGCGATGTTCTGCGCCACCGTCATGTGCGGGAACAGCGCGTATGACTGGAACATCATATTGATCGGCCGCTCGTAGGGCGGCATATCAGTGATGTCTACACCATCGAGAAAAATACGGCCCTCTGTTGGACGCTCAAAGCCTGCCAGCATGCGCAGAAGGGTCGATTTGCCGGAGCCGGAACCTCCGAGCAGGGCGAAGATTTCGCCTTGATGGATCTCCAGGGATACATCGTCAACAGCAATGGTTTCGTCGAATTTTTTGCTGACTCGGTCGACTTTTACCAACACCTTTTTCGGTGCCTGATGACCTTCAAGAGCCTTCCTGTAAGTACTGGAGGCGTTTGCCATATGAAACTCCCAACAGCTTCAGTCGCCAGGCCAACACGGCCCGACTTAATAGTTGATCGCAAACCCGCAGCGACGGGTTTATTCGGCGCCGACGTCCCGGCAGCCTGGTAGTACTTGTTGTTATCGCAGCTTGTTGTGTGACGCAAAGACACGCCCGCCAGCGTTACGCAGGCAGCAAAATCGATGTGAGCGAGCTTTTCCGGAGCTTAGTCTTGTTGATTTTAATTAACAACTCCAATGTAAAAAATCTAAAACACTTTTCAGTAATCTTCATGATCAAAGCGCGCATGACTACCGACACGAGACCAAAAGACCCTATAAAAGCCTTTAAATTAACAATTTCAGGCCAAGTGTTCGCTATTGACTTCACATCGCCTTTCGGATTGACTGAGCTTGCGAAAGGGCAATGAACATAATAATTAACATAATAGGTGCATCATGTCGGTTCCACTGCGCGCAGTTCAGCTCAATGAAGCGAACGCATTCCTTAAGAAATATCCTGAGGTTTTGTACGTCGACCTTCTTATTGCGGATATGAACGGCGTGGTGCGCGGCAAGCGCATCGAACGCACCAGCCTGCACAAGGTTTACGAGAAAGGCATCAACCTGCCGGCTTCTCTATTTGCACTGGATATCAATGGTTCTACGGTGGAAAGCACCGGCCTGGGTCTGGATATCGGTGACTCGGACCGAATCTGCTACCCCATCCCCAACACCCTGTGCATCGAGCCTTGGCAGAAACGCCCGACTGCGCAATTGTTGATGACCATGCACGAACTTGAAGGCCAGCCGTTCTTCGCTGACCCACGGGAAGTGTTGCGCCAGGTCGTTTCCAAGTTCGACGACATGGGCCTGACCATTTGCGCAGCCTTTGAACTCGAGTTCTATCTGATCGACCAGGACAACGTGAACGGTCGCCCGCAATCGCCGCGGTCGCCGGTGTCTGGTAAACGTCCGATGTCGACTCAGGTGTATCTGATCGATGACCTCGACGAATATGTCGACTGCCTGCAAGACATCCTCGAAGGTGCCAAAGAGCAAGGCATCCCGGCTGACGCGATCGTCAAGGAAAGCGCCCCAGCACAGTTCGAAGTCAACCTGCATCACGTTGCCGATCCGATCAAAGCCTGCGATTACGCCGTGCTGCTCAAGCGCCTGGTGAAAAACATCGCCTACGACCATGAGATGGACACCACGTTCATGGCCAAGCCATATCCGGGCCAGGCGGGCAACGGGCTGCATGTGCACATTTCGATTCTCGACAAGGAAGGCAACAACATCTTTGCCAGCGAGGATCCCGAGCAGAACGCCGCATTGCGTCACGCGATCGGCGGTGTGCTCGAGACCCTGCCAGCGCAAATGGCCTTCCTTTGCCCCAACGTTAACTCGTACCGTCGTTTCGGCGCACAGTTCTACGTGCCGAACTCGCCGAGCTGGGGTATCGACAACCGTACGGTAGCGGTGCGTGTACCGACCGGCTCTGCCGATTCCGTGCGCATTGAACACCGCGTCGCGGGTGCCGATGCCAACCCTTACCTGCTGATGGCGTCGGTTCTGGCCGGTATTCACCACGGTCTGACCAACGAAATCGAACCGGGCCCACCGGTGGAAGGCAACAGCTACGAGCAGAACGAACAGAGCCTGCCGAACAACCTGCGCGACGCACTGCGCGAGCTGGACGACAGCGAAGTCATGGCCAAATACATCGACCCGCTGTACATCGACGTATTTGTCGCCTGCAAGGAAAGCGAGCTCGCCGAGTTTGAAAACTCCATCTCGGACCTTGAGTACAACTGGTACTTGCACACCGTCTGATTGGCCAAGTGGTGTACGCAGTTGCGCGTACACCACCTCCCCCTGTGGGAGCCATCCACTATCGATGCCGCCTGACACACCACTTTCGCGGACAACCGCGCTCCCACAGTGCCTGTGTTTTTCGAATCGTTAATGGATCGACTTCAAATCCGGCGACCCAATTTCCCCCTGCATCGAGTCACTTCAATGGCAAACACTCGCAGTGACTGGGAGCAACGCTTTCAGTCTTTGACACTAGAAGGCCGAGCATTTATTGATGGCCAATACCGCTCGGCACTCAGCGGTGAAACCTTCGAATGCACAAGCCCGGTAGACGGTCGCTTTCTGGCGAACGTCGCCAGCACCGACGAAGCCGACGCCAATGCGGCGGTGATCATCGCCCGCCAGGCATTCGAGTCAGGCATCTGGGCCAGGCTCGCTCCGGCTGAGCGCAAGCGCATCCTGATTCGCTTTTCCGATTTGATTCTGGCAAACCAGGAAGAACTGGCGTTGCTGGAAACCCTGGACATGGGCAAGCCCATCAGCAACGCCATGACCATCGATATCCCGGCGACCGCCAACGCGATCCGCTGGAGCGCCGAAGCCATCGACAAGCTCTACGACGAAGTTGCGCCCACGCCACACGATCAACTGGGCCTCATCACCCGTGAGCCTGCAGGGGTTGTGGCGGCCATCGTGCCGTGGAATTTCCCGCTGATCATGGCCAGCTGGAAATTCGCCCCGGCCTTGGCGGCAGGCAACTCGTTCATCCTCAAACCTTCGGAGAAATCACCACTCACGGCGATCCGCATCGCTCAATTGGCGCTGGATGCCGGTATCCCGAAAGGTGTGTTCAACGTGCTGCCAGGGTTCGGTCATACCGTCGGCAAAGCACTTGCCTTGCACATGGACGTCGACGTTCTGGCCTTCACAGGCTCGACGGCAATTGCCAAGCAACTCCTGATCTACGCAGGTCAAAGCAACATGAAACGGGTGTGGCTCGAAGCTGGCGGCAAGAGCCCTAACGTGGTGTTTGCCGACGCGCCTGATTTGCGTGCGGCCGCGCAAGCAGCCGCCAGCGCCATTGCCTTTAACCAAGGCGAAGTCTGCACTGCTGGCTCGCGCCTGCTGGTGGAGCGCTCGATTCGCGAGCAATTCATCCCACTCCTGGTAGAAGCACTGCAGGCCTGGAAACCCGGGCATGCCCTGGACCCGGCGACCACCGTTGGCGCAGTGGTCGATCAGCGCCAGCTGGAGTCGGTCCTGCGTTACATCCAGATCGGCAAAGACGAAGGCGCACAGCTGATCACTGGCGGCAACCGCACCCTCGAAGACACCGGTGGCCTGTACGTTGAGCCGACCATTTTTGACGGCGTGACCAACGCCATGACCATCGCTCGGGAAGAGATCTTCGGCTCGGTGCTGTCGCTGATCACCTTCGATACCGAACAAGAAGCGCTGGCGATTGCCAATGACTGTATCTACGGCCTGGCCGCAGGCGTGTGGACCAGCAACCTGAGCAAGGCGCATACCTTTGCCCGCGGCTTGCGCGCTGGCAGCGTCTGGGTCAACCAGTACGACGGCGGCGACATGACTGCGCCGTTTGGCGGCTTCAAACAGTCGGGTAACGGTCGGGACAAATCGCTGCATGCGTTCGACAAATACACCGAGCTCAAAGCCACCTGGATCAAGCTCTAACACCTTTACGACGGCTGTCGCCAGCACGTGTCGACAGCCATCGGAGAAATTTATGAAACAAACCCATATAGACAGTTACTACGCCGCAACCCGCAACCACACCGGCGACTTCCCAACACTTGAAGAACTGGTGGAGTGCGATGTCTGCGTGATCGGCGCTGGCTACACAGGCCTGTCCTCAGCCCTGTTCCTCGCCGAAGCAGGCTACAGCGTAACCGTGCTCGAAGCCGCCAAAGTCGGCTTCGGGGCCAGCGGTCGCAACGGCGGTCAACTGGTCAACTCCTACAGCCGTGACGTTGACGTCATCGAAGCACGCTACGGCGACAAAACTGCCGAAGTCCTTGGCAGCATGATTTTCGAAGGCGCCGACATCATCCGTCAGCGCATCCAACACTACGATATCCAGTGTGATTACCGTCCGGGCGGCATCTTTGCGGCGCTGAACAAGAAGCAGCTCAAAGGCCTGACCGAGCAAAAAAACAGCTGGGAGCGTTACGGCAACAAGAACCTGAGAATGCTCGATGCGACAGACATCAAGCGTGAAGTGGGGTGCGACAACTACGTCGGCGGCCTGTTAGACATGCAGGGCGGACACATCCACCCGCTGAACCTGGCACTCGGCGAAGCCTCGGCGATCATCGGCCTGGGGGGCAAGATTTTCGAACAGTCGGCCGCCGTTGAAATCACTTACGGCGAGCCGATTACCGTGCGTACCGCCAAAGGTGTGGTTCGGGCCAAATACCTGCTGATCGCCGGTAATGCCTACCTGCCCCAGGGCCTGGACAATCGCGTGACCAGCAAAAGCATGCCCTGCGGTTCGCAAATTGTCGTGACAGAGCAACTGCCTGAAAAAGTCGCCCGCAGCCTGATCACCAACAACTACTGCGTTGAAGACTGCAACTACCTGCTCGACTACTACCGCCTGACTGCCGATAACCGCCTGCTCTACGGTGGCGGTGTGGTTTACGGTGCCCGCGAGCCGGATGACATCGAGCAACTGATCAAACCAAAAATTCTCAAAACCTTCCCGCAACTGAAGGACGTGAAAATCGACTACCGCTGGACCGGCAACTTCCTGCTGACCATGTCGCGCATGCCGCAATTTGGCCGCATCGAGAAAAACGCCTATTACATGCAAGGCTACAGCGGCCACGGAGTCACCTGCTCGCACCTGGCTGGCAAACTGATTTCGGAAATGATCCGCGGTGACGCCGAGCGTTTTAATGCGTTTGCGTCCTTGCCGCACATGCCCATGATCGGTGGCCGGACCTTCCAGGCACCACTTACCGCCATGGGCGCTGCGTACTACGCAATGCGCGACCGTTTCGGGATCTAGCTGTGTAACCCTTGTGGGAGTGAGCTTGCTCGCGATTGGAGCAGCGCGGTTTAACCCGCTGACCGCGGCGCCTGCATCGCGAGCAAGCTCGCTCCCACCGCTCTCCTTGACTGACCGGTATCAGGCAATCAGGGTTGGCCAGCGCTATTTACCGAACCTGCTGAGCAACACGAACAAACGTGATTTAATAGTCGCCTTACACGTTTCTGGGACAGGGGTACGGTGTGATTTGCAGCATCCGTCGACCGCCATCTCCCCCCATCACCCTTAAGTAGTTCTCACATAAGGCTGTCATGGACACGGGCTCACGACTCAAATTAGTACGCGAAAGCTACAAAATGTCCCAGCGCGAGCTGGCCCGGCGTAGCGGCGTCACCAATGCCACCATCTCCCTGATCGAACAGAATCGCGTCAGTCCTTCTGTCAGTTCCCTCAAGAAATTGCTTGAAGGCATTCCCATGTCTCTGGCTGATTTTTTTACCTTCGACCAGCCTCCCCGCGAACACCAGTACGTCTTCCGTGCGAATGAACAGCCGGACCTCGGACGTGATGGCTTGCGGTTGCTGTTGATTGGCGCTTCGGTGCCGGGCCGGCAAATGCGCTTATTGCGCGAGCAATACGCGCCGGGCGCCAGCTCCGGGGAAGAGCCGATTGTGCACGCCGAAGGCGAAGAATGCGGGCTGGTTGCCAGGGGCACGGTTGAACTCACCGTAGACGGACAAATCAGCGTGTTGAATGCCGGGGACGGCTATTACTTCCCGACCACCCTGCCGCACCGGTTTCGCAATATCGGCGCGGATGAGGCAGAGATCATCAGCGCCAACACACCGGCCAACTTCTGATCCTGACTACCCCGTCTGCCAGGTAACTCGCGGTGTTGCCATCGCGAGTAAGTCCGCTCCCACAGACACACCAAGATTTGTGTTCAACACATGACCTGTGGGAGCTGGCTTGCCTGCGATGCAGGCGACGCGGTCGCTCATTTACACCCGCGACCTGCGCCCAAAAAACGGATGGCTCGGGTCGTTGTAGCCCGGTGTCGATGAGTGCCCGGTCACCACCAGATCATTGATAAACGCTTCGTCCTGCGCAGTGAACCTGTAGTTCAACGCCGGTACGTAGTCTTCCCATTGCTGTTCGGTACGGGGACCGGCAATGGCCGAGGTGATCAGGGCGTTGTTCAGCACCCAGGACAAGGCGAACTGGCCTGCGGTGATGCCTTGCCCCTCGGCGTATTCACGTATGCGCTGGGCCAGGTTCAGAGACTCGGGGCGCCATTCGGTCTGTTGCAGGCGCGGGTCGTTACGGCCTGCACGGGTATCCTCGCCGGGTGCCTGATCGGGGTCGTATTTGCCCGTCAGTACGCCGCGCGCCAGCGGGCTGTAAGAGATCACGCCAATACCATAGTGCTCGGCAGCCGGCAGGTGCTCGACTTCGATCTGGCGGTTGGCCAGGTTGTACAGCGGCTGGCTCACGCTGGGCCGCTGGATGCCCAACAGGTCGGCGCTGCGGCTGAATTCGGCAAGCTTCCAGCCGCGATGGTTGGACAACCCGTAACCGCGAATCTTGCCTGCCCGGATCAGGTCATCAAGGGCTCGCAGGGTTTCATCTACCGGTGTGTCGTGGTCTTCGCGGTGCAGGTAAAACAGGTCGATATAGTCGGTGTTCAGGCGTTTGAGGCTGGCCTCGGCCGAGGCGATAACGTTCTGACGCGATGCGCCGCTGTTGTTCGGCCCGCTACCACCCGGGTCGGGATTGACGAACTTGGTCGCCAGCACCCATTGCTGACGGCGCTCGCCGATCAAGCGGCCGACCACCTCTTCCGAAGCACCGCCGTTGTAGCCGTTGGCGGTGTCGATGGAGTTGATGCCCTGCTCAAACGCGCGGTCGGTGATACGCCGCGCAACGTCGTCCGGGGTCTGCCCGCCGAACATCATGGTGCCCAGGGTGATGGGCGAAACCTTCACACCGTTGCGGCCCAGGTTGCGGTACTGAATGTCGCTCATGATGACTCCCTGCGTGGTGATCGTGAAATCGAATGGCGCAAACATTAGTCAGCGTGGCTAGGGCGGTCAACGCCCAACGAGGCATAACCATAGAGCGGTTTTGTCGGGATTTCTCTTATTCGTAAACGATCTTTAAACGTCGGAATTAATTATTTATGGATCTAAAAAACCATCGGTAATCTCATGACTTTTCGGACCGCATGAAAAGGAATCATCATGAGCCGTCGCCCCCATGGCCCTGACTATTCACCTGCACTCACTCACGTTGCAGGCTCGCGCCCATGAATATCCCTACCGGTTTTCTCGACAGCAGCGGCAGCATTCCTTTTAGCCTGCCCGAGCGCGACCACCAGGGCGACGACCCCATCGCCCAGCGTATCAGCCTGAACCTGCGGCGCCTGCGCGACAAGCGCCAGGTATCGCTGGAAGCACTGGCGCATGCCAGCGGCGTGCGCCGCTCGATGATTGCGCAAATAGAGGCAGGCCGCAGCTTTCCCTCGGTCAAAGTGCTGTGCAAGGTGGCTGGCGCACTCAAGGTATCGATCGCCGAGTTTCTCGACCCCGGCACCATTGTCCGCCGCGCCCTGCCCCCCGAGCACGGTGAAACGAAGGTGGAGTTCCATGAGCTGCGCCTGAGCCCGCAGGCCAGGCAAAACGTGCCCGGCAAACCGCACAGCGGGCAAAAAAACCTGGTGGTCGCTCAAGGCACTGTGGAGCTGACCATCAATGACGAACACTTCGTCCTGAACACTGGCGATTCAATTCTGTTCCACACCGAACAGCCCCCCACCTGCCACAACCCGAGAGACAGCGAAGCCGTCGCCTATCTGGTGACCAGCCCTGCGCAAGTGCAGGAATAGCCCGTTTTTGCCTACCCACTGCCAGGAGCGTTCGCCTTGTCACGTCACCTATCCCCTCTGGATTTCCCTGAAAGCCCTCTGTCCCGTGCCTTCGAACAACCGTTGTTTCTGGGCCTGTTCCTGCCGGTGCAGTCGGGTGGCTGGAGCCCTTCGGCTCTGCCGCGCAGCACCACCTGGACATTCGACTACAACCGCCAGCTGACCCTGCGCGCCGAAGCGCTGGGTTTCGATCTGGTGTTCGCCCTGGCCGAATGGTTGGGCAAGGGCGGCTACGGTGGCGATATTCGTTATCACGATGAGTCGCTGGACGCCTTTATCACCCAGGCAGCACTGGCGTCGGTGACCGAACGAATCCTGCTGATCTCCACCCTGCACGTACTTTACGGCCCTTGGCATCCGCTGCATCTGGCCAAGTTCGGCGCCACCCTGGACCACATCAGCAAAGGCCGTTGGGGCCTGAACCTGGTGACCGGCCACCGGCATCGCGAGCACCGGCGTTTTGGGCAGGCACCCATCGAACATGATCAGCGTTATCGCCAGGCCGATGAGTTTATCCGCGTAGTGCAGGAGCTTTGGCACAGTCAGGACAACGTCGATTTCAGCGGCGATCATTACAACCTGGAAGAGGCCTACATCAGCGTCAAACCGAGCTTCGGCCGCCCGGTGCTGGTCAACGCCACCGGCTCACCCGCAGGTATCGATTTCGCTGCCCGCCACTCCGACATCGTGTTTACCACCAGCCCCGGCAGTGCCGAAATCGAGAACGCGCTGGACAAGCTGCCCGAGCATTTACAGCGGATAAAACATGCGGCCCGCGGCTATGGCCGTCAGGTGCGCACCCTGATCAACCCTCTGGTGATTTGCCGCGACAGCGATGCCGAAGCCTGGGAAGTCCACGCCGCGATTACCGCCGCAGGCGACCCTGGCGCGCTGGAAGGCCATGCCCGTGAAGCCAGCGATGCCCATGCCTGGCGCGGCCACCAACCAGCAGAGCGTTATGTCGGCGGCAATATCCAGCTGGTCGGCAGCCCCGAGACTGTGGTGCGCGACATCATTCGCCTGAAAGAAGCAGGCATCGATGGCCTGCAACTGAGTTTCTTCGATTTCGCCCCCGACCTTGAGCAGTTTGGAGAGCGAGTGTTGCCCCTTTTGCGCCAGGCCGGCTTGCGCCGCTAACCCACTCCCAGGATGACCGCCATGCCCTTTACCCGTCGTCAATTCATTGTTGGCTTGTCTGCCCTGTCCGCACTCGGCGCCAGCATTCCGTTCCTGCCCTCAGCCCTGGCCGACGCGACGGGCGAAGCCGTCAGCGGGCGACGGGTGTTCAACCTGTTGATCAATCCTGAACCACCGTCACTGAGCTCGTTCAACACCACCGCGGGCACCAGCGTCACGGCCAGCAGCAAGGTGCTGGAGGGTTTGCTCACCTATGACGAAAACCTCAACGCCCGCCCTGCACTGGCGACCGCCTGGGAGGCTGCACCCGATGGCTTGAGCTACCGTTTCACCCTGCGCGAAGGCGTCAAATGGCATGACGGCGAGCCCTTCACCTCGGCCGACGTGGCCTTTTCCCTGGACCTGATCAAACGCTTCCACCCTCGTGGTTCCAGCACCTTTGCCAACCTTGAACGGGTCGACACTCCCGACGATCACACCGCCATCGTCCACTTGAGCAAGCCTGCGCCCTATCTGATCCGAGGCTTTGCCGGCGGAGAAACGCCGATCCTGCCCAAGCATCTCTACGCCTCAGGCGATCCTCTGAGCAACCTGCACAACAACGCCCCGGTCGGCACCGGCCCCTTCCGTTTCAAGCGTTGGGAACGTGGCAGCTTTATCGAATACGAACGCAACCCGCAGTACTGGGACCCGGCGGCAACTGTGGTAGATACCCTGATCCTCAAGGTCATCCCGGACGGCGCCGCACGCATGGCAGCCTTCGAAAACGGCACGCTGGATGCCGGCGGGCAAAGCCCGGTCCCCCTCAGCGAGCTGGACCGCCTGACCAAATCCGGCCGACTGAAGGCCACAACCCGGGGCTACCGCTACACCATTACCCCGACCATTCTTGAGTTCAACCTTGACCACCCGCTGCTGTCACGCCTCGACGTTCGCCAGGCGATTGCCCATGCACTGGACCGCGAAGTCATCCGCAAAGTGGTGTACTACGGCTACGCCGAAGCCAGCTACTCGCCTATCCCGAAAAGCTTCACCAATTATGTCTACGAAGGCCCCAACCCGTACCCGTTCGACACCGAGGCCGCCAACGCACTGCTGGACAAGGCCGGGCTGACAAAAAAAGGCCCCTGGCGCTTCAGCCTGACCCTCGACCCGCTGCCCTACGGCGACAGCTACAGCCGCACCGCCACCTATGTGCGCAGCGCTCTGGCGCGTATTGGCATCGAAGTTAAGCTGCGCGCCCAGGACTTCCCCACCTACATCAAGCGCATCTATACCGACCGCGACTTTGATTTCGCCGTGGTCGGCATGGGCACCCTGTATGACCCTACCGTCGGTGTTCAACGCCTGTACTGGTCAAAGAACTTTCGCAAAGGCGTGCCCTTCTCCAACGGCACCCACTACAACAACCCTGAAGTCGACCGCCTGCTGGAAAGCGCTGCCGTGGAGACCGATGAACAAAAACGCGGCGATCTGTTCAAGGCGTTCCAAAAAATCGTTATCGAAGAGGTGCCGTCCATCACCCTGGTGATGCAGCAGCAGGTCTCGGTGTACAACTCGCGGGTCAGCGGCTTCGAAGACGACGCCAACGGTCTGGACAGCAGCCTGGCCAATATCAGCCTGGCCGCCAGCGGTGGCGAGCATGCTTGAGCGACGCAGAATGTGGCGCCTGTCACGGCGTACCTTGTGGCAGGCCATCCCCACCGTGATCGGCATCCTGGTACTTAATTTTCTGCTGCTGCGGCTGATCCCTGGCGACGCGGTAGACGTGCTGGCCGGTGAATCCGGGGGCGCCAGCGCCGAGACGCTGATCCAGTGGCGCAGCCATTTCGGCCTGGACTTGAGCCTGATGGACCAACTGCAGCGCTACCTCGTCCAACTGGCCCATCTGGACCTGGGCCTGTCGCCGCGCTTCAACCTGCCGGTCAGCCAACTGGTGCTGGATCGACTGCCCAACACCCTGCTGCTGATGGTCGGGGCACTGGGGCTGGCACTGGCTATCGGGATTGCTGCCGGGACCGCAATGGCGACCTGGGTCGGGCGCTGGCCTGACCGCGTGTTGTCACTGGCGGTGTTGTTGCTCTACTCCACCCCGGGATTCTGGATCGGCCTCATGGCGGTGCTGCTGTTCTCGGTCAAACTGGGCTGGCTACCCAACAACGGTTTCCAGACCCTGGGCCTGAACCTCAATGGCCCGGCCTGGCTGCTCGACCGGCTGCAACACGCTGTGCTGCCCGTACTGGCCCTGGCCACGTTTTATATCGCCCTGTATGCCCGCCTGACCCGCGCCGCGATGCTTGAAGTGCAACGTCAGGACTACGTGCGCACCGCTCGCGCCAAGGGGCTCACGCCCTGGCGGGTGGTGTCGCGGCACGTGTTGCGCAACGCCCTGTTGCCCGTCTCGACCCTGGCCGGGCTGCATTTTGCCGCCCTGCTTGGCGGTGCTGCCGTCACCGAAACCCTGTTTGGCTGGCCCGGGCTGGGCCGCCTCACCCTGGAGGCGGTGATGTCCCGCGACTACAACCTGCTGCTGGGCATCCTGTTGTTGTCATCGATGCTGGTGGTGCTGATCAACATCGCCGTGGACCTGCTGCAAGCCTGGCTCGACCCCCGTCTCCAGGCCGACTGATAAGGAGCTGCCACATGACTTCTGCCGTGCTGCAAACCGCTCCAACCGGATACAGCGAAAGCGTCTGGACGGCCCTGCTGCGTAACCCCTCGGCACTGATCGGCGCGACGATGCTGGCGCTGGTGCTCATCCTGGCGCTGTTGGCCGGCACGCTCTACCCCGGCGATCCGCTGGACATGGTGGCCATGCCGATGCTCTGGCCCGGCGACGATCCTGGCTACTTTCTGGGCAGCGATTCACTGGGCCGCGACGTGGCTGCCGGTATCGCCCACGGCGCCCGGGGCTCCTTATTGATTGCCGCCAGCGCCACCCTGATCAGCGTGTTGATCGGCGGGCTGGTCGGTGCCTTGGCCGGCTACCACGGCGGCAAGCTGGGGGATGTGCTGATGCGCATCTGCGAAGTGTTCCAGACCGTGCCGTCGTTTTTGCTGGTGATCGTCATCGTGGCCATCGGCAACCCGACACTGGGGATCATCGCGCTGGCGATCGGCATCTCCTCATGGCCAACGGTCGCACGGCTGGTGCGCGCCGAATTCCGTACCTTGCGCGAAGCCGACTTCGTCACCGCCGCCCGCAGCCTGGGCTTCAGCGATAGAGCCATCATCCTGCGCGAAATTCTGCCCAACGCCCTCGCGCCGCTGGTGGTCACCACCTCGATCCTGATCGCCCAGGCGATTCTGGTGGAGGCCGGACTGGCCTTTCTGGGCATGAGCGATCCGAACCAAGCCAGCTGGGGCGCCATGCTCGGCAGTGGTCGCGAACAGATCGCCAGCGGCTGGTACCTGACCGCCCTGCCGGGGCTGGCAATCATCTTCGTGGTGCTGGCCCTCAACCTTCTGGGCGACGGTCTTAACGACGCCCTCAACCCTCGCCTGCGACGGTATATCCCATGAGCCTTCTGGACGTACGCGGTTTGCGCGTGAGCTACGACAACGCCGATGCGGTAAAAGACCTGAGTTTCACGTTGCAGGCTGGCGAGACCCTGGCACTGGTGGGTGAATCCGGCTGCGGAAAGTCCACCACGGCCCTGGCGCTGATGGGCCTGCTGCCGGACAACGCCCGGCTGGGCGGCGAGGTCTTATTTGAAGGCCAGGACCTGCTGAGCATCGCGCCCCGGCAGATGCGCCAGTTGCAAGGCAACGCGCTGGGGATGATTTTTCAGGACCCGCTGTCCAGCCTCAACCCGGTATTGACCCTGGGCGAACAGGTGGCCGAAAACCTGCTGGCGCACACCGACCTCACCCGTCGCCAGGCCTGGAAGCGCGCCGAAGAACTCTTTGCGCTGGTGCAACTGCCCCGCCCCGCGGCGCACCTGCGCGAGTACCCGCAACATTTGTCCGGCGGCCAGCGCCAGCGGGTTGTGATTGCCATGGCGATTGCTTGCCAGCCGCGCCTGTTGATCGCCGACGAGCCGACCACCGCGCTGGATGTGAGCGTGCAAGCGCAGATCCTCGAATTGCTGGCGCGATTGCGCGGT
Organism: Pseudomonas fragi; assembly: GCF_025426255.1. GTDB lineage: Bacteria > Pseudomonadota > Gammaproteobacteria > Pseudomonadales > Pseudomonadaceae > Aquipseudomonas > Aquipseudomonas kulmbachensis. Next base: position 4,532,658 of record NZ_CP104861.1, read on the forward strand.
GAACTGGGCATGGGCCTGCTGTTGATCACTCATGATCTGGGCGTGGTTGGCCAGCACGCCGACCGGGTGATCGTGATGCATGACGGTTACGCGCTGGAAAGCCAACCGACCCGCGCCCTGATCGATCACCCGCAACACCCCTACAGTCGCGGCCTGCTTCAGGCTTCGCTGGGAGCGGAACATGACCAGCACTACCTGAACAACCGCCTGGCCGAAATCAACATCGAGCGCCAGCCCGGCCAGGCCACGCGCTACAGCGTCAACAGCAGCCACTACGGGCCGGGGCGCAAGCCACGGGCACCCGCGGGCAACCCGGCGCTGCTCAAGGTCAGCGACCTGACCACAGGCTACGGCGACAGCACTGTGCTCAACCGCATCAGCCTGGAAGTGGGCGAGCGCGAAAGCGTGGGGCTGGTCGGCGAATCGGGCTGCGGCAAGTCGACCCTCAGCCGCACCCTGCTGCGCTTGCTGCCTGCACGCGGCGGTACTGTCGAGTTCGACGGGCGCGACATCGCCAGCCTCGCCGGTGAGGAGCTGCTGGGCTGGCGACGTCAGGTGCAAATGATTTTCCAGGACCCCTATGCCGCGCTCAATCCGCGCCACAGCGTGGAGACCATTCTCGACCGCGTGCAGCGCCTGCACGGGCAGAACGACCCAGGGCAGCGCCAACAGGCACGCCTGGCAATGCTCGACTCCGTCGGCCTGGCGCGCAGCAGTCTGGCGCGTCTGCCCCACCAGTTCTCCGGTGGTCAGCGCCAGCGCATCGGCATTGCCCGAGCGCTGATCCTCAAGCCCCGGCTGGTGATCTGCGACGAGCCGGTGTCGGCACTGGATGTCTCGACCCAGGCCCAGATTCTCAACCTGCTGGTGGAACTGCGCGAAGAGCTGGGCCTGTCCTACCTGTTTATCTCCCACGACCTGTCGGTGGTGCGCTATTTCGCCGACCGGATCCTGGTGATGGAACAAGGGCAGATTGTCGAGCAAGCCACCCCGCACACCCTCTGGCACTCACCCCAGCACCCTTACACCCGTCGCCTGTTGGCGGCGATACCGGGCGCTGCGGCGCCGAGCCCCCCACCCCTGCCTGTATCAGGCCTGCGCTTTGCCGTTGGCTGGTAATTCCAAGGAGCATCACATGTCGCAAATAGACTCAGCCTGGGGCGCCGTCCCGTCGGCCGGATACGAAGACCTGGCGCAACGTTTTCGCCCCCTGTTCGCCCGGATTCGCGAGGGTGCAGTGGATCGCGAACTGGAGCGGCGCTTGCCGATCCAGGAACTGCAATGGCTCAAGGAAGCAGGTTTCACCACGGTTCGCGTACCCAAGGCATACGGCGGCGCGGGCGCCAGCCTGCCCGAGCTGTTCAACCTGCTGATCGAGCTGGCCGAGGCCGATTCGAATCTGGTGCAGTCATTGCGCGGGCACTTTGGTTTTTGCGAAAACCTGCTCAACAGCCGCGACCGTGAGTATCAGGGCATTTGGCTGGAGCGACTGGGCCGTGGCGAGACCGTCAGCCCGGCGTCCGGCGAAGTGGGCAACGCCAAACAGCTTGAATTCGGCACCCGCCTGAGCCTGCACGGCGGCCATTGGCAACTCAGCGGCAGCAAGTTCTACACCACGGGGGCGCTGTATGCCGACTGGGTCGATGTCAGCGCCAACAACCCTGATGAACAGCGGGTCTCGGTGACTGTACGCACCAGCGACCCCGGGGTTGAAATCATTGATGACTGGAACGGTTTCGGCCAGACCCTGACCGCCAGCGGCACGACCCATTTTCGCGAAGTGCCGGTCGATCCGATCAACGTCATCCTGGCTGAAAACCGCTTTCGCTATTCACCGGCTTTTTACCAGACCGTGCACACCGCGACCCTGGCCGGAATTGGCCGGGCGCTGGCCGCAGAGACGGCCGGGCACGTGGCCAGGCGCACCCGCAGCTTCAGCAGCGGCAATGCCCCGCGCGTGGCTCAGGACCCACAAGTGCTGCAAGTCGTGGGCAACCTGCGCAGCGCGGCCTACACCGCGGGAGCCATCACGGCACTGAACGCACAGGCCCTGCAACGCGCCCATGAAGCGAGTTTGAGCGACGACGAACAGGCCCTGACCCTGGCGGTGAACATCGCGGAACTGGAAGTGGCGCAATCACAAACCATCGTTTCGGACCTGATCATCAAGGCCAGTGGCGATTTGTTCGATGCGCTGAGTGCGTCGGCCACCCTCAAGCCATTGGGGCTGGACCGTTTCTGGCGTAATGCGCGGACGTTGTCGTCCCACAATCCGCGTATCTACAAGAGCCGCATCGTGGGTGACTTCGCGGTCAACGGCACACCGCCGCCTGCGCAATGGCGCATTGGCGTGGCGTAGGATAAAAATCACGAAAAACCTGTAGTCGCTGCCGAAGGAACGAGGCTGCGTTGGTGTGGGGCGGCACTCCGGCGCAGCCGTCGTAAAACCTGAGATCACGATTTATCAGTTAGACCGCAAACTCAGGTTTTACGATTTCTTAGCAATCGGACGCAGCCTCGTTCCTTCGGCAGCGACTACAGGGGCAGGCCATTGGACTCAATGACACACCTGCCCATCCCCAATCTTCAGGCTGTCCACCAACAAGGCATTACTGCGCAAATCCCAGGCACGGGTCTGGCCGCCACGGGCCTGCCAGTCATGCAACGCCGCATTGATCAGCGCCCGGCTCTGTTTATCGGTGCGGCTCAGGTAAACCCGTACATCACTGCTCGCCTTTAATGTCTGCGGCAACAACGTGTAGAAACGCCAGTCCGGCGCCTGTGCAAGCGCCTGCAAGCTGTTGCGTTCTTCAGCCAACAGGTTGCACTCGCCCGCCATAAACGCCACCGCGGCACGAATCGACGACACATAGGTTCGCAACTCGGCGCCCTGTTGCGTCAAGGTTTGCGCCCAGGGACTGCCAACGGCAATGCACACGCTTTGCCCCTGTATCGGGCGCCGAGGTGCATTACGCAAGCCAATCAAAGCCCCCTCCCGGTACTGCACCGGCAACTTGCGCAAACTCGCCACCCGATCAGCCGTCACAGGCAGCTTCAAGCTCCCGGCTATCACCAGATCGACGCTGCCATCGTTCAAGTTGGTCATATCGGGCAACGCCTGCAGTTGCACCTTCAAGCCAAGGTAAGACCCCAGGGCTTCGGCCAACTGACTGTCCAGTTCATCCGGCTCGGCAACCAGCGCTTCCTGTCCCAGGGTCGGGCGCGGATAACTGCGTACACCCACGCGCAACACCTGGCGCTGTTCGGCTGCCTGCAACAGCGGCCCCCGGGGCATATCGCCCGGTGCCGCAGGCCAGTGCCAGGCAACCAGCGCCGCTGCGCCAATCACCGCTGCCGCCAACCACCTAACCACCGTGGCGCAAGCCCCGGCGCCAATAGGTAAAACGTCGCTCCAACAAGGCCAGCAAAAAGTTCAGCAGCAAACCCACCACCGCCAACAGCAGAATGCCTGCGTACATGCTGGGGATCTGGAACACCTCCTGGGAATTGAGCGTCAGAAAACCCAACCCGGAATGAGCACCGATCATCTCGGCGGCCACCAGTGCGGTGATGCAATACGCACCCGCCAGACGAATCCCGGTAAAGATCGAAGGCGACGCCGCTGGCAGTACGATTTTGGTAAACAGAAACCAGCGGTTCGCCCCCATCGACAGCGCCGAGTTGATCAGCAACCCATCGACCTGCTTCACCCCGCTGATGGTACTCAACAGAATCGGCCAGAACGACGCCCAGAAAATGATCGCGATCTTGGACAATTCACCAATGCCCAAAAACAGAATAAACACCGGGAACAATGCCAGCGCCGAGGTCTGGCGAAAGAACTGCAACAACGGATCAAGCACGCTTTCGACCCGTGCAAACCAGCCCATCATCAACCCCAGGCTGACACCCGAGGCGATGGCCAGCAGCAACCCGGCAAAAGAGCGAAACAGGCTGGCCTGCACGTGCTTGAGCAAGTCACCGCTGCTGGCCAGGTCCAGCACCGCACCCAACACCGCCGACGGCGGGCTCAGGTAGCCGGGGTTGACGATCCCCAATTGCGGCAACGCCTCCCAAAGGGCCAGGAACGCCACAATGCCCACGGTGCTGTCGAACACCCGGCGTGAAGTCAATTTAAAGCCCATGGTCATACTCCAATCCGATAACCACCCAGAGTCGCAATGCTCTGCCAGTTCTGATGCGTCGCCGCTGCTGCTGGCTCACGGGTTATGTCGCTCACTTCATCGCGCAGGGCCTCCCAGGCGCGCTGGCGATAGTGAACAAAGGTTTGGGTATTGCGCAGTTCAGGAAGTCGGGGGCGGGCCAGGTCGATATCGAAAATCTCTTTGATCCTCCCCGGACGCTGAGTCATCACCGCCACCCGATCCGACAGGAAGATCGCTTCGTCCAGGCTGTGGGTGATGAACACGATGGTTTTTTTATGGGTGTCCCAGATGCGCAGTAACTCGCTCTGCAAGGTCTCGCGAGTTTGCGCGTCCAGGGCCGCGAAGGGCTCGTCCATCAACAGCACGTCCGGGTCGTAGGCCAGCGAACGGGCAATGGCCACGCGCTGGCGCATGCCGCCGGACAACTCGTGGGGGTAGCGCGAGGCAAAGCCGTTGAGTCCCACCAGCTCTAGGTATTCGCGGGCGGTTTCCAGTCGCTGTGCCTTGCCCACGCCGCGGATCTCCAGGCCCACGGCGATGTTGTCGAGCACCGTGCGCCAGGGCAAGAGTGCATACCCCTGAAACACCACCCCCTGATTGCGGTTGATGCCTTGCAGGGGTTTGCCGTCCACCAGCAGGTCACCGCCGGTCTTGTGCGCAAGCCCGGCGAGGATGTTCATAAAGGTCGACTTGCCGCAGCCCGACGGCCCGAGAATGGAGAGAAATTCGCCCTCGCGTACCTGCAGGTCGAACCCCTCCAGCACGGGCACCCGCTCCTCACGCCCGGATTCATCGCGGGCCTGGAATTCCATGCTCAGGTCTCGGGCGACGATCTTGTGGGCCGTCATCAGGCGTGCCCCTGGGCGAACGGATTAAATTCGTTGGTGTAGACGTCCTTGACCGCAATCGAGCCTTTTTTGATCTTGCCTTCGTTCTCCAAAATATCGATGTAGTACTGAATCGGCGGTTCGGTGACGACCAGGTCGTCGACATAGGCAAAGCGCTCCACCAGTTCAAGCTTCATGCCGATGCGCTCGGAGGTGATCTTGCGCGCATCATCGGGGTTGGCATTGACCCAGTTCGCCGCCCGGGCGATGGCGTTGACCACGTCGCGGGTCGCCTCCGGGTGCTCGCGACTGAACTTGCCATACACGCTGTACGGCGCCATGCCACCCAGCCCGCCGTCCAGGTCGAAATCGCTCCACAACTTGCGCAGCGCCGGGTTGTTCTCGGCACCACCGGACGATGGCGGGTGGATGATGGCAACGTCGATATTGCCGGTGGCCAGGGTTTGTTCGCCCTGATTGTCCGGCACCACGACCCAGTTGATCTTGTCGACATTGACGCCCTGCTCGCGCAGGTACTTCTTGGTGACGAACTCGGCGCACGCACCGAAGCTGTTGAAGCCGACGGTTTTACCTTCAAGGTCCTTGGGTTTGACGATGCCCGAATTGTCGCGCACGAAGTATTTCATGTGCGGGGCTTCCTGCAGCGTCCTGCCACCGGCGGCGACCACCTTGAGATCCAGGCCACTGGCGATGGCTGAAATCACCAGGGGCACCATGCGCGCACCGAAGTCGATTTCGCCGGTGCCGGTCAACGGAATGATCTGCGGTGCGGCGATGCGCCCGATGTACTTGGGCCGTGCGCGGGTGCCCTCGAAATAGCCGAGGGAGTCAGCGACGTAGACCAGATCGAATGACGGGTTGTCCGGGTACTTGAAGTCCACGACTTGATCGGCGCGGCTCTTGATCACGGCGGCGCTTTTACCGGCGCCCGCGTCCTTTTTTTCGCAGCCGGGCAGCAGAATGCCGGCAGCGCCAACTGCGCCCAGTACGGCGCAACTTCTGAGAAAAGCTCTTCTGTTATTGATCGGGTTCATGCCCGCTCCTTATGGTCTTGTAGTAGCCCCGTAGCAGCTGACGAGCTCCGCGAGGCTGCGTTCGGCTGCGAAGCAGTCGCAAATCCATGCACCACTGTTAATCAGATACACCGCGATCAGAGGGTTTACGAGGGCGGCGCCCTCGAACGCAGCCTCTCGGAGCTCGTCAGCTGCTACAGGTAATCAGTTAATGCTCAGGCTGTTTTAAGGGCGTAGCGCGACTCCGGGCGCGTCAGGCCGTAGTGCTCGCGCAAGGTGCTGCCCGCGTACTCGGTGCGGAACAAACCGCGCTTGCGCAAAATCGGCAGCACTTCATCCAGGAATACTTCAAAGCCATCGGGAAATGCCGGAGGCATCACGTTGAAACCATCGGCCGCGCCGCTGCGGAACCACTGCTCGATCAAATCGGCAATCTGCACCGGGGTACCCACCGGCACCCAGTGCCCACGCGCTCCAGCCAGGCGGTTGATCAACTGGCGCAAGGTGGCGTTTTCACGGTCGACGATATCGATGATCAATTTGAAACGGCTGGACTGGCTTTCAGTACCGCTAAAGTCGATCAGGTGGCGCGGGAATGGCGCATCCAGGTCATGTCCAGTCAGGTCCACGCCCAACATGCGCCGCAGTTGGCCCAGGGAAACGTGGGGCAGCACCAGTTCGTTGAGCTCGTCGAATTTACGCTGAGCCTCGGCTTCGGTACTCGCGATATACGGACTGATGCCCGGAAGGATTTTCAACTGGCGCGGGTCGCGGCCCACGGCCTTGGCCCGGGCCCGAATGTTATTGGCAAATTCGGTGGCGCTTTGCAGGGTCTGGTGCGCAGTAAAAATCGCTTCGGCATGCCTGGCGGCGAAATCACGGCCATCCTCGGAAGAACCGGCCTGCACCTGCACCGGCCGCCCCTGGGGCGAACGCGGCGAATTCAGCGGTCCCTTGACCTTGTAGTAGGCGCCAACATGGTTGATCGCATGCACCTTGCCACTGTCGGCAAACACTCCGGCGCTCTTGTCCAGCACCAGTGCATCATCTTCCCAGCTGTCCCATAAATCCCCGACCACTTGCACGAACTCTTCGGCCTGGGCGTAACGATCATGGGCCGAAGGGTGTGCGTCGAGGCCAAAATTGGCAGCGGCGGCGGCCATTGAAGTAGTGACGATATTCCAACCGGCGCGACCTTTACTCAAGTGGTCGAGCGCGCTGAATGAGCGGGCCAGGTTGTAGGGTTCGCTGTAGGTGGTACTGGCCGTAGCGATCAGGCCAATGCGCTGGGTAACTGCAGCAATGGCCGCCAGCCAGGTCACCGGTTCAAAGCGGATCCGCAGGCCTTCACGGCCGCTTTCGGCCAGTGACGGTGAGTCGGCAAAGAAGATCGCATCGAGCTTTTCCCGTTCAGCGCGCAATGCAAGCTGCTGGTAATAACCGATGTCCATCGACGATTCCGGCACCGACTGCGGGTGGCGCCAGGCGGCTTCGTGATGACCATTGGGGTAGATAAACAGATTGAGGCTGAGCTGACGTTCGGACATTTTCCGTTCTCTGAATTTTAGGTAGCAAGGGTTCAGTGCAATTCGGCGAAGTCGCTCAGCACATCGTCGCGCAGGGCGATAAAGCGGCTGTCACTACGGTTGCGCGGGCGCGGCAAATCGATATCGAGGATGCGGCGGATACGCCCTGGATTGGGCTGCATAACGACCACGCGGTCGCCCAGAAATACCGCTTCATCCACATCGTGGGTGACCAGGATCATGGTGATTTTTTCCTTGGCCCAGATGTTTTGCAGCTCGCCTTGCAGGCGGGCACGGGTCAAGGCATCGAGGGCCCCCAGCGGCTCGTCCAGCAACAGCACGCTGGGGCGATTGACCAGGCCGCGAGCGATAGCCACCCGCTGGGCCATGCCGCCGGAGATCTGGTGCGGGTAGGCATCGATAAAGTCTTGCAGGCCCACCAGTTCAATGTGCTCGCGCACGGTGTCGCGCTTTTCCTTTGCGCTCAGCGGCGAATTCTTGAGGGCAACTGCAACGTTCTGCTCAACATTGAGCCAAGGGAACAAACGGTGATCCTGAAACACGATGCCGCGCTCAAGACCGGTGCCGTCGATGGGCTTGCCGTCGAGCAGGATGCGCCCGTCGTATTCCTCGTCCAGTCCCAGGATCAACCGCAACAAGGTGGATTTGCCGCAACCGCTGGCGCCGACGATGCTGATGAATTCGCCGGGGGCGATGTTGAGCTGAATATTGTCCAGGACCTGCAATTGGCTGGTGCTGCCCGGTCGGGAAGCAAAGCGCTTGCTGATGTTTTCCAGGGTCAGGCTGTTATTGAGCATGCTGCAATCCTTCTGAAAGTGCCGATCAACGCGGGTCAATGCCGTACAGGCGCTGCATCCGTCGCTCAAAAATCCGGGCCAGGGCATTGAGGCTCCAGCCCACCAGGCCGATGACCACCATGCCGAACAGCACCAGGTCCATCATGAAATGCTCACTGCCATCGATCAGCGTGTTGCCAATGCCCTCCCCCGATACGAGCAGGTATTCGGCACCGATAGTTGCCAGCCACGAGTACACCAGCGCCAGATACAGCCCGGTGAAAATCGACGGCAAGGCGGCGGGCAGCATGACCCCGACGATGGTTTGCCAGCGGCTGAAGCGGTATACCCGCGCCACTTCCAGCAGATTGGGCGGGACGTTGCGCAGCCCGTCGCAGGTGTTGACCACCACCGGCACCAATGCCGCCAGCGACAGAAACACCACCTTGGCCACATCCCCCAGGCCGAACCACACCGAGATCAGCGGGATCCAGGCGAACAGCGAAATCTGCTTGAACGTATTGAAACTTGGGCCCACCAGACGCTCGAAGTAGTGCGACAGGCCAAGCAGGCAGCCCAGCACCAGCCCAAGCGTGGTGCCGATAAAAAAACCACTGAGGTTGCGCGCCAGACTGGCGCTGATGGCCCGCCAGAATTTGCCTGATGCAATCTGGTCCCAGGCCGTGGCTGCGACTTTTTCCGGTGAAACCAGCAGACCGGACTGGCTCCAGCCCATGTGCGAGGCCAGCCACCACAGGGCGACGGCGCCAATCGGCAACACCCAACCGCGATAGCGACGGCTGCTGCCATGACTGATTGCCAGTGCGCTACTCATGACAGGCGCCCCGCTGCGGGTGTGCGACCACGATTGAGACGCCGCTCGGCGTAATCGAAACCGCGATCGATCAACAGGCCGATCCCGCCGACCACCACCACGGCAGCCATCACCAGATCCAGCTGGAACAGTTGGCGACCATAAACAATCAGGTAACCCAGCCCTTCGCTCGACGCCACCAGCTCAACCACCACCAGCGATAGCCAGGCCTTGGTGAAGCCCAGACGCAGGCCGGTAAACAGGGTTGGAACAGCCGCAGGCAAGACGATAAAAATCACGCTCTGCCAACGACTGAAACCGTATGCCCGCCCGGCTTCCAGCAAGCCCTTGGGCGCTTGATGGAAAGCCTGCAAGGTACACAGCGTGATCGGCACCAGGGCCGCCTTGGCAATCAGCACATACTTGAGCGGCTCACCGATGCCGAACAGCAACAAGGCAAACGGCAGCCAGGCCAGTACCGGAATTTGCACAATGGCGTTGAAGGTGGGCAGCAGATAATCCTCGATGGTTTTCGACAGCCCCATGGCCAGCCCCAACACCACACCAATGGAGGCCCCGAGAGCAAAACCGACCACCACCCGCTGCAGGCTGGCGGCGGCATTTATCCACAGGTCGCCGGAGGCAAAGAGGTCCGAAAGGGTTTCGTAAACATAGGCGGGTGGCGGCAAGACCTGCTCTGACAGCCAGCCCTGCTCCACCCCCAGAAACCACAGGCCCAACACGGCCAGCGGCAACAGCCAAGGCAAGGCTCTGTCACCCAACTGCGAAGACCAGGCCCAAGTGCGCGGCACCTCGACCTTGCGTACCGGGCGCGTCGGTGCTGGCGGCAAGCGCTGGACGTTGCCCTTCGGTAGCGCCGGTACGTACTGCTCTGGTGCAACTGTCTGTGCCCTGGCCATATGCGTGGTTCCTTAGCTACTACAAAAAACGGAGTTCCTGTTGGCGACCTTGTGGGAGCGGGCTTGCTCGCGATGCAGACGACATGGTCTGTCTGGATAACCGCGTCGATTCAATCGCGAGCAAGCCCGCTCCCATAGGGGTATGCAGTTACTTGCCCGCTACCGCATTGCCTTCAGGCTGCTTGCCATCCGTGCCATAGGCCGTCCAGAAGTTCTCCAGGCCTTTGGCCTTGAGCGCGGTCTGCAGGTAGCCGGGCTCAAACCAGCCATCGATGCTGACCGGACGGCGGATCAATTTTTCGTCCTTGGCCTGATCCGCCACCGCCTGATAGCGGCTGACCAAAAAGGTGTCGATCAGCGGCGAAGCCCTGTCCCGCAGGCTGACCCCAGTGAAATCGGCGCGCAGTGAGTCCACAGGGTCATTGCTTTTGGCCCACTCGGTGAAGACCTCATCACGGTGGCTGTCTTCAGAGGTCCAATGCGCGGCATCCACCAGCGTATCGACCACTTTTTGCACATTGGCCGGATGCTCTTTTTCATAAGCACCACGCACCACCAATGCGGTTTGACGGGTATAGCGCACATCCTGATCCGGGTTGTCGTAAACGATGTCGATCAGGCCCTTGTCACGCAGCTTGAACAGTTCACGACCGCCAAAGGCGGCATCCACACCGTTGGAAACCAGCGCTGCCTGAGTGCTGCCGGTATCGAGGTTGATGACCTTGATATCGCGCTCGGTCAGACCGTGCTCGGCCAACAGGTTGATCGACACCAGATGGCCGTTGGTACCGCGAAACACTGCGACCTTCTTGCCTTTAAGGTCTTCGATAGTCTTGATCTCAGAGCCTTTTGGCACCGCCAGATACAGATTGGCTCGCACACCCAGTGCTGCCAGCAGCCTGGTGTCCAGCCCATTGGAGCGCCCGACCACTGCGGGCAAGTCGCCCTGGTAGGCGAAGTCCAGCTGCTGATTGGACAAGGCTTCGTTAACCGCAGGGCCAGCCCCTTTGAAGAAGAACCACTGCACCTCGGTGCCCGTTCCGGCGAAGGCTTTTTCCAGCAGTTGCTGGTTGCGCACTATGCCCAGGGGCGAGCCGCTGAACGTGACCGGATCACCGCCACCGGCGCTCGCCACGCCGATGCGCAACACATCGGCCTCGGCCAGCGGTACAGCCATGACCACAGCCAGCACGGCAGCGATGCGGGTCTTGCGCAGCAGGGTATTTACTTTGAATGAGGCCATGGGCAGATCTTCCTTGGAGCGATGAGGTGCGGCCCGTCAGGCGGCGAGGTGTTTTTTGTCGGCTTCGGTTTTCGGCGAGCGGGTGTCCGGGGTCGGCTTGAGCGCCTGGCTCAGGCGGCCGTCCACACCCACCGGCACATCGCCGTCGATGGTGGTGCGGCGCACGATGCGCTGGGCATCGCCGTAGTCGTTGATCGCTATATGCTGGGTGGCGCGGTTGTCCCAGATCACCACATCGCCTTCCTGCCAGCGCCAACGCACGGTGTTGTCGACATGGGTAATGCGGTCGTGGAACAGGCGAATCAGCTGCTTCGAGTCGCTGCTGCTGACACCCTGGATCTCTTTGACAAAGTGCCCCAGCAACAAACTTCTTTCGCCAGACTCCGGATGAACGCGAACTAACGGATGTTCGGTTTCATAAACTTGGGCGGTGAATTGTTCGCGATAACGCTTAAGGCCAGACTCATCGGTATTGCGCGGCGCGGCATAGTCATAAACATTGGTATGCAAGGCGCGCAGGCTGTCGGCAAGTTGCTTTAGAGGTTGTGGCAAGTCGGCATAGGCTGACGCCGTATTGGCCCACACGGTGTCGCCGCCATAAGGGGGAATGACCACACCGCGCAAGATCGAAATTTTTGGATAATTGGCAACAAAGGTCACATCGGTGTGCCAGGAGTTGGCTCGGGTTTCCTTGGCATCCAGATTCAGGATGGCAGCACTTTGCTCGGCAGAGCGTACGGTTGGATGGGGTACTTGATCGCCGAAACGTCGGGAAAACGCTTCGTGCTCAGCGTCATCCAGATGCTGGTCACGGAAGAACAGGACTTTATATTTCAACAAGGCCTGATTAATAAACTCGAACGCTTGGGCACTGATATCACCGCCCAGTTTAACGCCTTCAAGTTGTGCACCAATTCGACCCGCCACGGGTTTTACTTGAATAGTCATTACGCCACTCCTGCCTCACGAGTTGTTGTGGACAGATCATAAAGGCATAAAAGCAGCGCTGACTAATCACTATTTAATCTAAAGATAGATGGGCATTTTAATAGAACAAAGACTATTTGAACGCCGAAAAACAGTTATAAATCCTAGGGTTGTAAGTTAATAACCAATTTAATTATTTACCTGTTTACTTGGCCGCCTGCACCACCGCTGAACGCCCTGGCAAGCGGCCATTGAGCACCGCGTAGGCCACCAACCCGATCAGTAGCCCCCAGAATGCCCCGCCAATACCCAGCAACGTGATGTTGGCGGCGGATGCCAGAAAGGTGATCAGCGCCGCTTCCCGGGATTTGGCGTCTACCATCGCGCTGGCCAGGCTGCCACCGATGGTGCCGAGTAACGCAAGCCCGGCCAGAGTCGTGATAAAAGTGGCTGGGAATGCCATGAATACTGCCGCCAGGGTCACGCCGAAAATCCCCACCAGAATGTAAAACACCCCCGCCGCAATGCCTGCGACCCAGCGTTTGGACGGATCCTGCGAGGCTTCCTTGCCCGTACAAATAGCCGCTGTGATCGCCGCGATGTTGAACGCGTGGGAGCCAAAAGGCGCCATCAGCAAAGAACCGAGCCCGGTGAGCGTGACTATCGGATTGGCGCTGGTTTTATACCCGTCGTTACGCAGCACCAGCATGCCGGGCATGTACTGCCCGGTCAGGGTGATCAGAAACAATGGCAGCGCCACGCTGAGCAGAGCATTGAGTGAGAACTCGGGCCGGGTGAAGACCGGCGTCGCCAATTGCAGTGACAGGCCCGTCAGGTCAACACGCCCCTGACTCAGCAGAAATACCAGCCCCAACACCAGAATGCCCACCACGGCGTAGCGCGCACTAAAGCGTTTGAGTACCAGATAGGCGGCGATCAACAGCCCGACCAGCAGCGGGTCAATGCTCATGCCGGCAAACGCGCCGATACCGAACTGCAACAGGATCCCGCCCAGCAACCCGGCAGCTATACCCGGCGGGATCAAGCGAATGAGCTTTTCGAAATAGCCGGACAAACCCAGCAGCACGAAGGCCGCAGCCGAGATCATGTACGCACCTATCGCTTCGGCATAGGGCGTGGTGGCCAGCGCCACAACCAGAAACGCCGCAGCCGGTGTCGACCAGGCAGTGATGATCGGCGCACGGTATTTCCAACTGAGAAACAACCCGCTCACCCCTACCCCAATCGATACCGACCACACCCACGAGGCGGTCAGTTCAGGGCTCAACCCGGCGACCTTGGCCGCCTGAAAGACCAGAATGAACGTACCGCCATAATTGACGATCACCGAGATTAAACCCGCGATAACCGGGTGAAGCAGATCGCGTAAACGCAGGGTTGAAGTTGAGGCGGTGGATGACATGGCGATGCTCCGTGCAAGTGGCGACGGGCAAAGTGTACGGATAGAATGGCCCGCCATTGCAGGCCAATTTACCCATCCAGAGCAGACCACATGGGCAAAACCTTTGAGCTTGAAACCCTGAAAATCCGGCTCAACGATGTCGAGTTTCAACCGTTGGATTTGCACCAGCGAATTCAGCGAGCCCTGCGCAGCCTGATCCTCGACGGTGCTCTGGACCCCGGCCTGAAACTGCCCGCCACGCGAGTGCTGGCCCGGTCGCTCGGGGTAGCTCGCGACACGGTGGAGAACGCCTATGTGCAATTGCAGCGTGACGGTTTTATTGTGCGCCGCGAAGGTTCGGGCAGTTATGTCTGCCAGAGTGTCGGCAGCCAATTGCACGGGGTAAGGCGCAGTCGCAATCAACGACCTGCGGCCCGGCGCAGCCAGGCGCTGCCCGGTTCGGGCTTGAGTCGACGCGGGCAAATGATCCTCGACAGCGGCGGCGTAAACGATCAACAGATGATCAGGGCGTTTGCCACCGGCCTACCGGAAACCCGCTCTTTTCCCGTAGCGGTCTGGGAACGCCTTCAGCGCCAGGTCATGAAGGAACACCGCGCCCATATTTTGTTGCACGGCGACCCGCAAGGCGCCGAGCCGCTGCGCAAAGCCATTGCAACGTACTTGAACCTTGAGCGCGGGGCCAAGTGCGTCCCCGAACAGATTCTGGTGCTGAGCAGCACCCGTCAGGCCCTGTTCCTGTGTGCCCAGTTACTGGTCGACGCCGGTAAACCGATCCTGCTCGAAAACCCCGGCTACTTCGGTGCAAAAAAAGCTTTTGAGAGTGCCGAGGCCCAGATTGTGCCGATAGACGTTGATGCCCTGGGCATCCGCACCGACCTGCTGCGCGCCGACCGCAGCGGCGCAAACTGTGTGTATGTCACGCCGTCTCATCAATACCCCACCGGGGCGACCTTGCCACTGCAGCGCCGTCTGGAGTTGATCAACTGGGCGCTCGAGCAGAGCAAGTGGATCATCGAGGACGACTACGACAGCGAATTCCACTACGACGGTTTGCCCACCGCCTGCGTGCAGGGGCTGGATAAACACCAACGCACGCTCTATATCGGCACTTTCAGCAAGACGCTCTATCCGGGCTTGCGCATGGCCTACATGGTGCTGCCTGACGAGTTGGTCAAACCTTTCACCTATGCGCGCAGCATCATGGACGGCCACACGCCCCAAGTCCTGCAACTGACCCTGGCGCGCTTTATGGAAGATGGTCACTACAACGCCCACGTGCGTGCCATGCGCAAACTCTACGCCGGGCGTCGGGCCACGATGCTCGACGCTATCGACCGACATTTGCCGGGCATCGTCACCGCCCTGCGTCCGCAAGGCGGGTTACAGATCCCCTGTTTTCTGGCCGAAGGCCTGTCAGAACAAACAACCATTCGCCAAGCTGCCGCTGCCGGTATCCAACTGCCCGGCCTGAGCCGCCTTTACGCAGGCAAAGAGAAGCAACAAGGCTGGCTGTTGGGTTATTCATCCCTGACCGCCCATGAAATCGAGACCGCCATGGCGCGACTGGCCAGCGCCATTAGCTAGAGGCTGTTCTCTGAAGCGATTTCTGCCTCTTGTGGGAGCGTTGCTCTTAAGTGAACAACATTGCACCCGTAGACTGGTTTGTTGGCTGGTTTGTGCCGGTACGGATTTAGCCCATCGTACTTTTGATAAATATATAACGCGCCTGTCGCCAATCAGGCGCGTGCTGCCTCAGTGCGTTGCCAGCGTGTCCAGCGATTTATCGACATAACCCTTGGCCAGCTCCACCAAGTGCACGGTCGACAACACCAAGTCGCGCGCGGGCCCGCTCAAGCCATTCCCCGCCTCATTCGCGCAGGCACCCGCACAGCGCAACAAGTCTGACGCCTGGGCCAAAGCCGCTTCTGAATTGACGCTGTCCGGGATGGCATACAGGGCCGTGCCCACAGGGCGAAAAGGCTTATGGTTTTGCAGGTAATAATTGAGCGCACGCTCGGTGGCGATACGGTCCAGCAACGGGTCGTGACTGTCAGCAGCATCGAGGGGAGAAACAGGGGGATCGGGAGTGATTTTTTTCATCGTGAAGACTCCTAGTACATCAAAAGGAGCTGTCACTTATCGCGACTAAACGAATGGGTGGCAGCCGTGCGCAGGTTAGTCGACCGGTGTACTAGGAACCCGGCGCACCCGAAGGCGCCCTGCGCACGGCCACCATAAAACGCAGGCCGAAAAAAAGCGCCTCGCTAAGGTGGCGCATTGCGCCTAGTAACACCGGGCGACTAAACCCGACCGCTGTTTTGCAGCGGTGGAGCGAGACTATTCCCCGATTTGGACAGGCGCAAGCGAACGGGATTTTCTCGGATGTTTCACGGGAATGAAAGCGAATCGTCGTACGAATCACCTGATTATCTCTAGCTAGGCTCACAGAGCTGACCGCCCTTCTTTGGTTTGGCGGCTTAAACTCAGGAGCACATATGAACAATGCAGAACATTCAACCGCCCAATGGCACTTGAATAAGAAACGAGCAGATGCCAACGTAATGACAAATGTCATTACACGAGTCAAAACCATGGCCTCCATCAATATCCGCATCGACGATGAACTCAAAGCCCGCGCCTACAAGGAACTTGAGCGTTTGGGTGTCACCCCCTCGGAACTGGTCCGCCAGGCATTGCAGTACGTAGCCGAACGCGGTCAACTGCCCTTTCGCCCCATGCTGGTGACAGAAGAAGACGAAGCACTCATCAACACCGTGCGCGAACGCCTGGCAGCGCCGCAAAGGGTCAAGTTGACACTGGATGACCTTTGATCTTGAGTTTGACCAGCGCGCCCTCAAGGAATGGCACAAACTCGCTGACACGGTCAGGCTGCAATTCAAGAGCAAATTGTCAGAGGTGTTGCTCAACCCCCGCGTTGAAGCCAACCGGCTGCGCAAGCTGCCCGATTGTTACAAAATCAAGTTGCGCAGCGCGGGTTACCGCTTGATCTATCAGGTCATTGATCAAGAGGTTGTGGTGTTCGTCGTCGCCGTTGACAAGCGCGAACATCAGGCCGCGTATCGCAAGGCGCAAGACCGCTTGAAGTAGACCAGCCCATCAAAGGCAACGGCTAATCCAAAGCCCTTTAACAGCGGAATTTCAACTGGGTTTACCCCTGGCATATGCCTTGCACCCTCGCTGTATGCTTTTCGCCAAGGTGCAACTCCCATGATCGAACCACACACAGGCCCTCTGGCCTGGGTCAACGGCAGCGATGCCCCGGAAAAAACCGAAATCAACCTCGGTTTTATGGCCCTCAGTGATTGCGCCTCGGTGGTGGTCGCCGCCACGCAAGGGTTCGCCCAGCCTTATGGCCTGACTCTGAACCTCAAGCGCCAGTCGTCCTGGGCCAGCCTGCGGGACAACCTGGTCAGTGGCCAGATCGACGCCGCCCACAGCCTGTACGGCCTGATCTACGCCGTGCACTTGGGCATTGGGGGCGTGGCGGCCACTGATATGGCCGTGCTGATGGGGCTCAATCAGAATGGCCAGAGCATCAACCTCTCCCACGGTTTGCAAGCCCTGGGCGTGACCCGTCCTGAGGCGCTGCAACAACACGTGCACCAAAGTCGCTCAAAACTGACCTTCGCCCAGACTTTTCCCACCGGCACCCACGCCATGTGGCTGTATTACTGGCTGGCGAGCCAGGGTATCCACCCGCTGCAAGACGTCGACAGCGTGGTGGTGCCACCGCAACAGATGGTCGCGCACTTGCAGGCAGGACGGATTGACGGGTTCTGCGTGGGCGAACCGTGGGCCGCCAGTGCGGTAAAACAGAACATGGGCTTCACCCTGAGCACCACCCAAGCGCTGTGGCCCGACCACCCGGAAAAAGTCCTCGGCTGCACCAAGGCTTTTGTCGAGCAGTACCCCAATACCGCCAGGGCGCTGGTAATGGCGATTCTCGAAGCCAGCCGCTTTATCGAGCAAAGCGCCGAAAACCGGCGCAGCACCGCGCAGTTGTTGAGCGCCCCCGAGTACCTGAATGCCCCCGTTGAGTGCATTGAACCGCGCCTGCTCGGCGACTACCACGACGGGCTGGGCAATCACTGGCAAGACCCCCACGCGCTGCGCTTTCATGGCGACGGCGCGGTCAACCTGCCGTACCTGTCCGACGGCATGTGGTTTATGACCCAGTTCCGCCGCTGGGGCTTGTTGCGCGAAGACCCGGACTACCTGGGCATAGCCCGGCAGGTTCAGCAACTGGCCCTTTACCGCGACGCCGCCAGCGCCGTTGGCGTGACCGCTGGTACAACGGACATGCGCAGCAGCCAACTGATCGACGGCAAGGTGTGGGACGGCACGGACCCTGCAGCTTATGCACGAAGCTTTGCGCTGCATGCCATGAGCGCCAACACTCCTCTTCTCGCCCGTCGTTGACTGGAACCTGCCCCATGCTGCGTATCTTGCTGATCAACGACACGGCGAAAAAAGTCGGCCGCCTTAAAGCTGCGCTGACCGAAGCCGGATTTGAAGTCATCGACGAGTCGGGCCTGACCATCGACCTGCCCGGGCGCGTCGAAACGGTGCGCCCGGATGTCATCCTGATCGATACCGAGTCACCCAGCCGCGATGTGATGGAGCAAGTGGTACTGGTCTCACGGGACCAGCCACGGCCGATCGTGATGTTCACCGACGAGCACGACCCCGGCGTGATGCGCCAGGCGATCAAGTCCGGGGTCAGTGCTTACATCGTCGAAGGTATTCATGCCCAGCGCCTGCAACCGATTCTCGATGTGGCCATGGCCCGCTTTGAAAGCGACCAGGCTCTGCGCGCCCAACTGCACGCCCGCGACCAGCAACTGGCCGAGCGCAAGCGCATAGAACTGGCCAAGGGCCTGTTGATGAAAATGAAAACCTGCAACGAAGAAGAGGCCTACACCCTGATGCGACGCCAAGCCATGAGCCGCCAGCAGAAGTTGATTCAAGTGGCGGAACAGATCATAGCCATGAGTGAGTTGCTGGGCTGACACCCTTCCCTGTAAATACTTCAACTGTGGGAGCGAGCAGGCTCGCTCCCACAAGAGGTGAGTTATTCACCTGTTGGCACACTTCTCGCTAAGCACTCACTACCGGTAACCAACGGCGGTTGCCCTACTTACGACAAAGACGTCGCTCACCTCATTCGCCCATGGCGGATCAGGTAGCGGCGTTTTTTCGTTTTGGCAACAGATCCACGCTCATGACTCCTTCTCGAAACGATTAACCGTTGAGGTGCGCGATGAATTCAAGCTTCTGGAAATCCGGCCATACCCCGACCCTGTTCGCGGCGTTTCTCTATTTCGACCTCAGCTTTATGGTCTGGTATCTGCTCGGCCCACTGGCTGTGCAAATCGCCGCCGACCTGCACCTGACCACCCAACAGCGCGGGCTGGTGGTGGCCACGCCGATTCTGGCCGGGGCCCTGCTGCGCTTTGTGATGGGCCTGCTGGCGGATCGCCTGTCACCAAAAACCGCCGGGCTGATCGGCCAGGTCATTGTGATCTGCGCGCTGTTTGTCGCCTGGAAACACGGGATTCACAGCTACGAACAGGCCCTGCTGCTGGGGCTGTTTCTGGGCATGGCCGGTGCATCGTTCGCGGTGGCCCTGCCGCTGGCCTCGCAATGGTATCCGCCGCAGCACCAAGGCAAGGCGATGGGCATCGCCGGTGCTGGCAACTCGGGAACGGTATTCGCCGCCCTGCTGGCCCCGGTGCTGGCTGCGGCCTATGGCTGGAGCAATGTATTCGGCTTTGCCCTGATCCCGCTGGTGCTGTGCATTTTCGTATTTGCCTGGCTGGCCAAAAATGCCCCCGAGCGACCAAAAGCCAAATCCATGGGCGACTATTTCAAGGCCCTGGGTGATCGCGACAGCTGGTGGTTCATGTTTTTCTACAGCGTAACCTTCGGTGGTTTTATCGGCCTGGCCAGCGCCCTGCCCGGCTACTTCAACGATCAATACGGACTGAGCCCGGTGACTGCGGGCTACTACACCGCAGCCTGCGTGTTTGGCGGCAGTTTGATGCGGCCTTTGGGCGGCGCACTGGCGGATCGCTTCGGCGGGATTCGCACACTGCTGGGGATGTATGCCGTGGCGACCATCAGCATCGCCGCCGTAGGTTTCAACCTGCCAAGTTCCTACGCTGCATTGGCACTTTTCGTCTGCACCATGCTGGGACTGGGCGCTGGCAACGGTGCGGTTTTCCAATTGGTGCCGCAGCGTTTTCGACGTGAAATCGGGGTAATGACCGGCCTGATCGGCATGGCTGGCGGTATCGGCGGCTTCGCCTTGGCGGCAGGTATGGGCGCAATCAAGCAAAGCACCGGCAGTTATCAACTGGCCTTATGGTTGTTCGCCAGCCTTGGGGTTCTGGCCTGGTTCGGCCTGCATGGGGTCAAACGTCGCTGGAGAACCACCTGGGGCTCCGCTGCCGTGACCGCTGCCCGAGTGTGAGGCCGCGATGAGCCTGCAACTGAGCTTTGCCCACGCCAGCGCGACCGGGCCACGCCCGGAGAATCAAGACGCACTGCGCGAAGTCACGCCAGTGCCAATGCTGGCGGCGAGCAAGGGGTATCTGTTCGCCATCGCCGACGGTGTCAGCCAATGCGCCGACGGCGGTCTGGCCGCCCGCTCGACCTTGCAGGCTCTGGCGCTGGACTACTACGCCACGCCCGAAACCTGGAGCGTTGCGCAGGCCTTGGAGCGCTTATTACTCGCGCAGAACCGCTGGCTCCAGGCCAATGGCGGCGGGCAACCGCTATTGACCACGGTCAGTGCACTGGTGCTGCGTGGCAAGCGATTTACCCTGGCCCATGTCGGCGATTGCCGGGTGTACCGCTGGTACGCCGGGGCCTTGCAGCGCATCAGCGAAGATCATGTCTGGGATCAGCCGGGCATGCAGCATGTGCTTAAACGGGCGCTTGGGCTTGATCAGCATCTGGTGGTGGATTTTCTCGACGGTGAAATGCACCAGGACGAGACCTTTGTGCTGCTCAGCGATGGCGTCTGGTCGACCTTGGGCGATAGCGCTATCGCCGCCCTTTTGCGTGACCTGCCCGACCTGCAAGACGCCGCCAGCACACTGGTCAATGCCGCGCACCGGGCAGGCAGCCAGGACAACGCCAGCGCCCTGCTGGTACGGGTCGATGCCCTGGGCGAGAGCGGCATCGGCGATGCATTGATGCAGTTGCAGCAATGGCCACTGCCGCCCGTGCTAAGGCCGGGGCAGCACTTTGAGGGCTGGCAGGTCGAAAGCCATCTTGGCCAGAGTCAGCAGTCGTTGCTCTACCGGGTACACGACGCGCAACAACAGCCTTGGCTGCTGAAAACCCTTCCCGCCCGCCTGCACGACGATCATCTGGCCGGGCAAGCGTTGCTATCGGAAGAGTGGTTTCTCAAGCGCGTGGCCGGGCGACATTTTCCTGAAGTACACCCCGCCAACCTGCGTCAGCATCTGTATTACGTGATGCGTGAATACTCAGGTTCAACCCTGGAAAAACTCTACGCCAAGGGCGGGCCGCTGCCTCTGGCGCAATGGCTGGAACTGGCCGAGCGTCTGCTGGGGGCCGTGGGCCTGCTGCATCGACGACAGATCTTTCACCGCGATATCAAGCCGCACAATGTGTTGTTGGGTGACGACGGCGAACTGCGCTTGCTGGACTTCGGGCTAGCCTACTGCCCGGGCCTCTCGGAAGACCTGCCATCAGCGCTGCCCGGCACACCCAGTTACATCGCCCCGGAAGCCTTTCGAGGCGAAAAACCTGGCCCTAAGCAGGATATTTACGCAGTGGGTGTGACCTTGTATTTCCTGCTGACCGGGCATTATCCCTACGGTGAAATCGAAGCCTTCCAACGCCCGCGGTTTGGCGTGCCGGTGAGTGCCAGTCGTTATCGGCCCGACCTGCCGGAATGGATTGCCCACAGCCTGGAGCGCGGCGTTGCAGCCGACCCCGAGCAGCGTTTTGAAACGGCCGAAGAGTGGTTGCTGCAACTGGAACAGGGCGAGCGCCAGAGCCTGAACATCCGCCCCAGACCTTTGCTGGAGCGAGAGCCGCTGAAGGTGTGGCGAGGGGTGGCTTTGGTGTCGTTGGTGATCAATCTGGTGCTGATGTTTTTGCTGCTTCACACATGACATACGCTCGAAAACCTCTGTAGATACTCTGTTCCAGGTCAAGCCCCAGTGGGAGCGAGCCTGCTCGCGAATGATCTTCGCGAGCAGGCTCGCTCCCACGCTTGAAGTATCTCTGTAGCCGCTGAGGAGGAACGAAGGCTGCGATCAGGGTAATACGCTCCTCAGCGGTTACGGGAATAACGCTCCAATATCGGGCGCGGCGCTTTTATTCGGTGCACAAAACTCCGCCCCTAAAAAGCTCCCCCCCTTTAAACATGGGCTTTTGACGACTTGGCACAACCGCTGCATTAGCTGAATCATCAATCATAAAACCCGGCCTTCAACGACGAAGAACGGGTTTCCCGAGAGAACGGGACAAGGACAAAGGTGTCCTCGCCAGGTAACTGGCGGGACGCCTTTTTTTGTTTGCGCACAATTTGTCGAGCAAGGCCGCAATGCCCCACATAAGGCAGGCCCCAGCTCCCGGAGAACCTGATGAAAAAACTAAAGTTGGTGATGATCGGCAACGGCATGGCCGGGGTTCGCACCCTGGAAGAATTGCTCAAGCTGAGCAATGAGCTGTACGACATCACGGTCTTCGGCGCCGAACCCCATGCCAACTACAACCGCATTCTGCTCTCGCCAGTGCTGGCCGGTGAACAGACGTTCGAAGAGATCGTGCTCAACGATCTGGACTGGTATCTGGACAACAACATCAAGCTGCTGCTCAACCGCAAAGTAGTGAAGATCGACCGGGTCAAGCGCCGAGTCATCGCCGAAGACGGCACTGAAGCCGAATACGACCGTCTGCTGATCGCCACCGGCTCAACCCCATTTATATTGCCAATTGCGGGCAACACCCTGAACGGTGTTATCGGCTATCGCGACATTGCCGACACCCAGGCAATGATCGACACCGCCAAAACCCATAAGCACGCGGTGGTTATCGGTGGCGGCCTGCTCGGTCTGGAGGCGGCCAACGGCCTGATGCTGCGCGGTATGCATGTGACCGTGGTGCATATCGGTGAATGGCTGCTTGATCGCCAGTTGGACCCGATCAGCGGCCAATTGCTGCAAACCGCCCTTGAAGCACGCGGCCTGCATTTTCGCCTGCGCGAACAGACCAACGCCCTGCATGACGCGGGTAATGGCCGGGTCGGCTCGGTCGAGTTCAAGAACGGCGAGATCATCCCCGCCGACCTGGTGGTGATGGCCGCGGGCATTCGCCCCAATACCGAACTCGCCGAGCAGGCAGGCATCCCGTGCAATCGCGGGATTCTGGTCAACGACACCCTGCAAACCTACGACCCGCGTATTTACGCCATCGGTGAGTGCGCCAGCCATCGCGGCATCGCTTACGGCCTGGTGGCACCATTGTTCGAGCAGGCCAAGGTCTGCGCCAACCATCTCGCGCAACTGGGCTTTGCCCGTTATCAAGGTTCGGTGACTTCGACCAAGTTGAAGGTCACCGGCATCGACCTGTTCTCCGCTGGCGACTTTATGGGCGGCGAAGGCACCGAAACCATCACCCTCAGCGACCCGATTGGCGGGGTCTACAAAAAACTGGTGATCAAGGACGATATTTTGGTCGGTGCTTGCCTGTACGGCGACACTGCCGACGGCGGATGGTATTTCCGGCAGATCCGTGAGAATCACGCCATCGGTGAGATCCGCGATCATTTGATGTTTGGTGAAAATGCCATCGGCGACGTAGGCCATCAGGGCCAAGACAAGGCCATGAGCATGGCCGACACCGCCGAAGTCTGCGGCTGCAATGGGGTGTGCAAGGGCACCATCGTCAAGGCGATCCAGGAGCACGGGCTGTTCAGCGTCGACGATGTCAAAAAACACACCAAGGCCGCCAGCTCCTGCGGCTCCTGCGCAGGCTTGGTGGAACAGATTCTGATCAACACCGTGGGCGGCGCGGCAGACGTCAAACCCAAAAGCGAAAAAGCCATCTGCGGTTGCAGCGACCTGAACCACGGACAAATCCGCCAGGCCATCCGCGATCAACACTTGCTGACCATCGCCGGCACCCAGAGCTACCTGAACTGGCGCACGCCCAACGGCTGCGCCACCTGCCGCCCGGCACTCAACTACTACCTGATTTCCACCTGGCCGGGCGAAGCAAAAGATGACCCGCAATCGCGCCTGATCAACGAGCGCGCCCACGCCAACATTCAAAAAGACGGTACCTATTCGGTGGTCCCGCGGATGTGGGGCGGTGTCACCAACCCGTCAGAGCTGCGGCGCATTGCCGACGTGGCCGACAAGTACAACGTGCCGATGGTCAAGGTCACCGGCGGGCAGCGCATCGACTTGCTGGGGATCAAGAAACACGACCTGCCCGGCGTATGGAAGGATCTGGACATGCCTTCCGGCCACGCCTACGGCAAATCAATCCGCACGGTGAAGACCTGCGTGGGCAGCGAGTTCTGTCGCTTCGGTACGCAAAATTCGACGCAACTGGGCATTGAGCTGGAGCACGACCTGTTCAATATGTGGTCGCCACACAAGGTGAAACTGGCGGTATCCGGTTGCCCGCGTAACTGCTCGGAAGCAGGTATCAAGGACGTAGGGATTATCGGTGTGGACTCCGGTTGGGAGATGTATATCGGCGGTAACGGCGGGATCAAGACCGAGGTTGCCGAGTTCTTCGTCAAAGTCAAAACCGCTGAAGAGGTGCGCGAGTACAACGGCGCCTTTTTGCAGCTGTATCGCGAAGAAGCCTTCTACCTCGAACGCACCGTGCATTACCTGCAGCGGGTCGGTATGGAGCACATCAAAAAGGCCGTGCTTGAGGACCCGCAGCGGCGCAAGGCGCTCAATGACCGCCTGCAATTCTCCCTGTCGTTCGAGCAGGACCCGTGGAAGGAGCGTCTGGCTCAGCCCCAGCTGAAAAAAGAGTTCGACGTTATCCCCCTGAAAAACCTGGAGGTGCTGGCATGAACTGGCTGGATATCTGCTCACTTGAGGAAATCAACGCCCTGGGCTCGCGGATCATTAGTGGGCCAAAGGGTGACATCGCGATTTTTCGCACCAGCGACGACGAAGTGTTCGCCCTCGATGACCGCTGCCCGCACAAGGGCGGCCCGCTGTCCCAGGGCTTGATCTACGGTAAGCGCGTGTCGTGCCCGCTGCACAACTGGCAGATCGACCTGCAAAGCGGCGAAGCTCTGGCCCCGGACATCGGCTGCGCCCATCACCACCCGGCGCGGGTCGAAAATGGCCGGGTGCAGCTGGCCCTGCGGGACGCAGGCTGATGAACCGCCAGATCACCGCCTCCACCTGCTGCTACTGCGGGGTCGGCTGCGGCGTGCTGATCGAGCATGACGGCGAGCGCATTCTCGGCGTCAGCGGCGATCCGGCGCACCCGGCCAACTTCGGCAAACTGTGCAGCAAGGGCTCGACGCTGCATCTGACCGGCGACCTCAACGCCCGTGCGCTGTACCCACAACTGCGCCTGGGCAAGGAGCTGGCCCGTGGCCGCACTGACTGGGACAGCGCCCTCGATCACGCCGCCAATGTGTTCGCCGCCACCATCGCCGAACACGGACCCGACAGCGTGGCGTTTTACATCTCCGGGCAGTTGCTGACCGAGGACTACTACGTCTTCAACAAACTGGCGCGGGCACTGGTGGGCACCAACAATATCGACAGCAATTCGCGGCTGTGCATGTCTTCGGCCGTGGTCGGCTACAAGCGCAGCCTGGGCGCCGATGCACCACCATGCAGCTATGAGGATCTGGAGCTGAGCGACTGCGTGATGATTGTCGGCAGCAATATGGCCTACGCCCACCCGGTGCTGTTTCGTCGGTTGGAAGAGGCAAAAGCCCAGCGCCCGCAGATGAAAGTCATTGTGATCGACCCGCGCCGTACCGATACCTGCGATCTGGCCGACCTGCATCTGGCGATTCTGCCCGGCACCGACGTCGCATTGTTTCACGGGATATTGCACTTGCTGTTGTGGGAAGACTGGGTCGACCGCGACTTTATCCAGGCCCATACCCAGGGCCTGCCCGAACTGAAAAACCTGGTGCGCGATTACACCCCGCAAATGGTGTCGCAGTTGTGCGGCATCAGCCTCGAGCAACTGCAGCAATGCGCCGAATGGGTCGGCACGTCGCCGAGTTTTCTGTCGTTGTGGTGCATGGGCCTGAACCAGTCCACTGCCGGTAGCGCGAAAAACAGTGCGCTGATCAATCTGCATCTGGCCACCGGGCAGATCGGCCGTCCAGGTGCCGGGCCGTTCTCCCTGACTGGTCAGCCCAATGCCATGGGCGGGCGCGAAACCGGCAGCCTATCCAACTTGTTGCCCGGCCATCGCGACGCCGCCAATGCTGAGCATCGAGATGAGGTCGCCACCTACTGGGGCGTTGAGCAACTGCCGCAGAACACCGGCCTGAGCGCTATCGAGCTTTTTGAGCAGATGGCCAACGGCAAGATCAAAGCAGTGTGGATCGCCTGCACCAACCCCGCACAGTCCATGCCGGATCAGACAGCTGTGCGGGCCGCGTTGCGGGCCTGCCCGTTTGTGGTGCTGCAAGAGGCGTTTCATACCACCGAAACAGCCGCCTTCGCCGACCTGCTGTTGCCCGCCGCCAGTTGGGGGGAAAAGGACGGAACGGTGACCAATTCCGAACGGCGTATTTCCCACGTGCGCAAAGCCATCGCTGCACCGGGTGAGGCGCGCTCCGACTGGGCGATTACGGTTGATTTTGCACAACGACTGGAGAAGCAACTACGCCCGGCGCACAGCAGCCTGTTTGCGTTTCAAAGCGCAGCGCAGGTGTTCGACGAATATAAGCACCTGACCCAAGGCCGTGATCTGGACTTGTCGGGTATCAGCCATGCCGTGCTCGATGCCATCGGCCCGCAGCAATGGCCGTTCCCGGTGGGTGCCCGTAAAGGCACTGCGCGGCTGTATCTGGACCGGATTTTCCCAACTGCCAGCGGCCGGGCGCAGTTTGTGGCCGACCCTTATCGGGCAGCCAAGGAGCAACGTGATGCACGCTTCCCGCTGACCCTGATCACCGGCCGCCTGCGTGACCAATGGCATGGCATGAGCCGCACCGGTACCGCCTCGCAGTTGTTCGGTCATGTCAGCGAAGCGGTATTGAGCCTGCACCCGGACGAACTGCGCCGCCATCTTCTGCAGCCCGGAGATCTGATCAGCCTCAAGAGTCGGCGCGGAGCGGTGATCCTGCCGGTCAGCAGCGACGACAGCGTGCGCCCTGGGCAGGCGTTTTTACCGATGCACTGGGGCGACCGCTTCCTCAAGGGCGGGGTCAATACCCTCACCCTGCCAGCGTTCGACCCGCTGTCCAAACAGCCGGAACTCAAACACAGCGCCGTACGGCTAGAGCCGGTGCAATTGCCCTGGCATCTCTTCGCCCTGATTGAGGGTGATGTTCAACAAAGCTTCGAGACACTGCGCCCACTCTGCGAAGCCTTTTCTTACGTTAGTTTCAGCCTGACCGGCCGCGAGCGCCCTGCGCTGCTGATTCGTGCGGCCAGCGCCAGCGCACCGGACCCGCAGTTGCTGCGTGATATCGACCAATGCCTGGGCCTTAACCAGGGGCCGGTGCTGGCTTACGACGACCCGCGCCGCTCCATTGGCAAGCGGGTGCGTATCGAAAGCGGGCGCATTACCGCCATTCGCTTGGCTGGCGAAACCCTCGCCCAGCACTGGCTGCAAAGCCTGTGGCTGGAAGGCCGGGCCGATGAACAACTGCGGCGCTGGTTACTGGCGCCGCTGAGTGTGCCGCCGGGCAACGTCGACACCCCGGCCGGTGGCAACAAAATTGTGTGCAACTGCAAGAACGTCAGCCAAAGCGCGGTCTGCACCGGTATCAGCCAGGGACTGGACTTGCAGGGGCTGAAAAATACATTGGGCTGCGGGACGCAATGCGGTTCCTGCGTCCCGGAAATCAAGCGTTTGCTGGCTGCCCAAGCGCAGCCGATCGCCGTTATCGCGTGAGGAAAACACTATGAGTGCAAAAGTCTGGCTGGTGGGTGCTGGCCCGGGTGACCCGGAACTGCTGACGCTCAAGGCCGTGCGCGCCCTGCGCGAAGCGGATGTGGTGATGATCGACGATCTGGTCAATGACGCAGTGCTGGAGCATTGCCCCGCTGCCCGGGTAATTTCGGTGGGCAAGCGCGGCGGCTGTCGCTCGACTCCGCAGGCGTTTATTCATCGCCTGATGCTGCGTTATGCCCGTCACGGCAAATGCGTGGTGCGGCTCAAGGGCGGCGACCCGTGCATCTTCGGCCGGGGCGGTGAAGAAGCGCAGTGGTTACGCGAGCACGGGGTTGAGGTGGAACTGGTCAATGGCATTACTGCCGGGCTGGCCGGGGCGACGCAATGCGCTATCCCGCTGACCCTGCGCGGCGTCGCCCGGGGCGTGACGCTGGTGACGGCGCACACTCAGGATGACAGCCAGGTAAATTGGCCGGCACTGGCGCAAAGCGGCACCACGTTGGTGGTGTATATGGGTGTGGCGAAGCTGAGTGAGATCCGCGAGCAATTGCTGGCCGGGGGCATGGCGGCGGATATGCCGGTGGCCATGATCGAAAATGCCTCCCTGCCCCACCAGCGCGAATGCCGCAGCCAACTGAGCGCGATGGAACACGATGCCGAAGCCTTCCAACTGAAAAGCCCGGCGATTTTGGTGATTGGCCGGGTGGCGGCCCATGCGCAGCAGAACCTGGAGGAGCAGAGCCAACATGGGAGCGAGCCGGCTCGCGAAAGTCGTTACCAATAGCGCGACGCTCTTGAGACCTTCGCGAGCAGGCTCGCTCTCACAATATGGCCGATCAGGTAATCGGCGCCGGGTTGAACAGGGTGATGTCGTTGTGCAGTTTGTGCTGCTCGGCCCAGGTGTGTTTTTTGCCGCTGGCCACATCCAGGTAGTAGTGGAACAGTTCCCAGCCCAGGTCTTCGATGGTCGCCCGCCCGGTGGCGATGCGCCCGGCATCGATATCGATCAGGTCCGGCCAGCGCTGGGCCAGTTCGGTACGGGTCGAGACTTTCACCACTGGGGCCATCGCCAAGCCATACGGCGTGCCGCGCCCGGTGGTGAACACGTGCAGGTTCATTCCGGCGGCCAGTTGCAAAGTGCCGCAGACGAAGTCACTGGCGGGCGTCGCACAAAAAATCAGGCCTTTGCGCTTGAAGCGTTCACCAGGGCCAAGCACGCCATTGATCGCGCTGCTGCCGGATTTGACGATGGAACCCAGGGATTTCTCGACGATATTCGACAACCCGCCCTTCTTGTTCCCCGGCGTGGTGTTGGCGCTACGGTCCGCTTCGCCTTTGGCCAGATAGCGGTCGTACCAGTCCATTTCGCGCACCAGTTCTTGAGCAACGGCTTCGCTCTCGGCACGGGAGGTCAGCAAGTAAATCGCATCGCGCACTTCAGTCACTTCGGAAAACATCACCGTTGCTCCCGCGCGCAGCAGCAAGTCCGAAGCGTAACCCAAGGCCGGGTTGGCGGTGATCCCGGAAAACGCATCACTGCCGCCGCATTGCATGCCCAGGATCAGCTCGGACGCAGGCACGGTTTCGCGGCGGCGCTGATCGAGCTTCTTCAGGCGAATTTCAGCCAGTGCCATGATCTGCTCGATCATCTCGGTAAAGCCGTGGCTGGAGTCCTGCAAGCGGTACATCCACGGCTCGCTCAGATCCACCGAGCTGTCGTTCTCGTGCATCACTTGCCCGGCCTGCAATTTTTCGCAGCCCAAACCAACCACCAGTGCTTCGCCCCCCAGGTTCGGGTTGCGCGCCAGATTGCGCACGGTGCGGATCGGGATGTATGCATCGGTGGCGCTGATCGCCACGCCGCAGCCGTAGCTGTGAGTCAGTGCCACCACATCATCAACATGCGGGTAACGGGGCAGCAGTTCATCCTTGATCCGTTTGACCGCATGGTCCAGCACCCCGGTCACGCACTGCACCGTGGTGGTGATGCCCAGGATGTTGCGCGTACCCACGGTACCGTCGGCGTTGCGGTAACCCTCGAAGGTATAACCCTCAAGCGGCGCCTGCGCTGGCGGAACTTCGGTGGCCAGCGGCAGACTGTCCAGCGGCGGGGCCGTGGGCATGCGCAGTTGGTCTTCGTTGACCCAACTGCCCCGTGGAAT
Organism: Pseudomonas fragi; assembly: GCF_025426255.1. GTDB lineage: Bacteria > Pseudomonadota > Gammaproteobacteria > Pseudomonadales > Pseudomonadaceae > Aquipseudomonas > Aquipseudomonas kulmbachensis. Next base: position 4,562,627 of record NZ_CP104861.1, read on the forward strand.
GGCTTGCAAGGCATACCCGATGGTCTGGCCGTAGCGAATCACTTCGCCCCCCTCAGGAATATCCTCCAGGGTGACTTTATGGCTCTGCGGCACGAAGTCCAGGGTCACCAGACCGTCCGCGAAGACAGTACCGGCCGGCACACCTTGATCGTTAACCACCACCGCAACGTTATCCAGCGGGTGCAAGCGGATCGAGCGCGGCGAATCGGAATGTTCAATCAACGTCATGGCACCGCTCCTCAAAGATGGGCAGGTGAAAGTTCAACGGTTTCAGGACCGCTGGTGGGTGGCTCTTTGAGTACCACTCGCTTGATCGGCCCTACGATCACCAGATAGCTGAATACCGCTACCAGTGCATTGCAGCCGACAAACACCAGCGCCCATTTGAACGAACCGGTGGAGCTGATGATGTACCCGATGACGATGGGGGTAGTGATCGAAGCGATGTTGCCGAAGGTATTGAACAGGCCACCGCTCAGCCCGGCGATCTGCTTGGGCGACGTGTCGGAGACAACGGCCCAGCCCAGTGCACCCACCCCTTTACCGAAGAATGCCAGGGCCATAAAGCCAACCACCATCCATTCAACATCCACATAGTTGCACGCCACGATACTGCTCGATACCAGCAGGCCAACGATGATCGGCGCCTTGCGCGCGAACGTCAGGGAATGGCCTTTACGCAGCAGGTAATCAGAAATCACCCCGCCCAGCACCCCGCCGATAAACCCGCAGATGGCGGGCAACGAAGCGATAAAACCGGCCTTGAGGATGGTCATGCCGCGTTCCTGCACCAGATACACCGGAAACCAGGTCAGGAAAAAGTAGGTAATGCCGTTGATGCAGTACTGGCCCAGATAAACGCCGAGCATCATGCGATTGGTCAACAGTTGACGTATGTAATCCCACTTAGGGCCATCAGCCTTTTTACCTTTCTGGTCCATGTCGACCATGCCGCCGTTTTCAGCGATGTACTTGAACTCGGCTTCGTTAATGCTCGGGTGTTCGCGAGGGCTGTAGATAACTTTTAGCCAGATGCCCGAAAACACCACGCCGAACAGGCCCATAACAATGAACACATGTTCCCAGCCGTAGGAATAGACGATCCAGCCCATCAATGGCGCGAACAGTACCGTGGCGAAGTACTGCGCCGAGTTGAAAATGGCCGATGCAGTGCCACGCTCTGCCGTCGGAAACCAGGCGGCTACGATGCGGGCATTACCGGGAAAGGACGGAGCCTCGGCCAGACCCACCAGAAAGCGCAGCATAAACAGCGCAACCACGGCTGTAGACATACCGAAGTCGCCGACAAAGCCTTGCAGCACGGTGAACAATGACCAGGTAAAGATACTCAGGGCGTAAACTTTTTTCGAACCGAAACGGTCGAGCAGCCAGCCACCGGGGATTTGTCCGGCCACATAGGCCCAGCCAAATGCAGAGAAGATATAACCCAAGGTAACAGCGTCGATGCCGAGGTCTTTTTGCAGGCTGGAGCCTGCGATGGCGATGGTGGCACGGTCGGCATAGTTGATCGTTGTCACCAGAAAAAGCATGAGCAAAATCAAATAGCGGACGCGCGTAGGCTGGGTCGCTTGCATGTCGTACTACTCCCACTGATTATTTTTATGCGCGGGTGAATATTTTTAGGTGTGGCGGACTTACGGGTGACGCTGTGTGTGATTCCTTGGGAGAATTTTTACAGCCGCCGAGCATATTCCCTTACGCAAAAGGCCGCTGATTTCTCAGCGGCCTTGGTGCTTACTTACTGCGGGCCTTGCTTGTCGATCAAAGCGGCCAGTGCTTCGTATTCTTCTGGCAACAGATCGGTCAACGGAGTGCGTACCGGGCCTGCGCTGTGACCGGAAATGGTTGCCCCGGCCTTGACGATACTTACCGCGTAACCGGCTTTGCGGTTGCGGATGTCCAGGTACGGCAGGAAGAAATCATCAATGATCTTGCCCACGGTGGCGTGATCTTCGCGGGCCACGGCCTGGTAAAAATCCATCGCCGTTTTCGGGATGAAGTTGAACACTGCCGAAGAATAAACCGGCACGCCCAGCGCCTTGTAGGCGGCGGCGTAGACTTCTGCGGTCGGCAAGCCGCCCAGGTAGCTGAACCGATCACCAAGGCGGCGACGGATCGACACCATCAACTCGATGTCACCCAGGCCATCCTTGTAACCAATCAGGTTCGGACAGCGCTCGGCCAGACGTTCCAGCAGTGGTGCGGTCAAACGGCAGACGTTGCGGTTGTAGACGATCACGCCAATTTTCACCGACTTGCACACGGCCTCAACGTGGGCGGCAACGCCGTCCTGGCTGGCTTCGGTCAGGTAGTGAGGCAGCAGCAGCAAACCTTTGGCACCCAGACGCTCGGCTTCTTGAGCGTATTCGATGGCCTGGCGAGTCGAACCGCCGACACCGGCGAGGATCGGCACGCTGTTAACGCAGGTATCGACCGCGGTTTTAATCACTTGCGAATATTCGCTGGCCGCCAGGGAGAAGAACTCACCAGTGCCGCCAGCGGCGAACAGGGCCGAGGCGCCGTACGGGGCCAGCCATTCCAGCCGCTTGATGTAGCCCTCACGGTGGAAATCACCTTGAGCATTGAAGTCGGTTATCGGGAAGGACAACAGACCGGAAGAGAGGATGGACTTCAGTTCTTGTGGATTCATTATTCGAACACCCTGGGAGCACGTTGTGATGAAAAGTAAGTTAATGCTTCTTTGCGTCGTACGTCATCGTACAACTTAAAAAAGTAACGTCAATCTCATTTCTTCAATCGGTGCTTGCCAGGGGACAAATTCCACTCAGCAAAAACCATAAAAACCGTCTAGGACGGGCTTTATGGTGTTAAGCCAGATCAGAATTTAATTTCAGAATAGACATAGGTTGTCTGAGAACTGTACAAAACTGTAGCCGCTGACGAGGAACGAAGGCTGCGATACTTCAAGCGTGGGAGCGAGCCTGCTCGCGAAGAACATTCGCGAGCAGGCTCGCTCCCACTGGGGGGCTTGACCTGGAACAGAGAATCAACACCGGTCCGTCAGTGCCCTACCCGCGCTGCGCCTCGGCTTCTTCATGGGCATGGCGCAGGCGTTCGCGGCTGTTAGTCAGGTGCAGGCGCATGGCCGCACGAGCCGCTTCGGAATCCTGGCGGGCAATGGCCTGGTAGATTTCTTCGTGCTCGCGGTTCAGTCGGTTCATGTATTGCTGCTGGTCATCATGGGCCAGGCGCGCCGAATTCAGCCGGGTACGCGGAATGATGCTGGTGCCCAGGTGGGTCATGATGTCTGTGAAGTAACGGTTGCCAGTCGACAGCGCGATCTGCAAATGGAACTGAAAATCCGAAGCCACGGCATCACCGTTACGGGCCGTGTTTTCGTTCAGGGCATCCAGCGCCGCCCGCATTGCAGCCAATTGCTCGGCACTGCGGCGTTGAGCGGCCAACCCGGCAGACTCCACTTCAAGGCTGATACGCAGTTCCAGAATCGCCAGTACATCGCGCAAAGTAATGACGGTTGCCGGATCGATCCGAAAACCGCTTGGGCTCGGCGTGTCCAGCACAAAAGTACCGATGCCGTGCCGGGTCTCGACCTGCCCTGCCGCCTGCAACCGGGAAATCGCTTCGCGCACCACCGTGCGGCTAACGCCGTGGGCCTCCATGATCGCTGACTCGGTAGGCAGCTTGTCGCCACGCTTGAGCATGCCGTCGCGGATCTGCTCGGACAGCACCGTCACCAACTCTTGCGCCAGGCTGCGGCGCTTGCGAGGGAGGCGGGGTACGTCGTTCTGGTTTTCCATGGTGAACATTTTTCTCGAAATCAAAAGGATCGGGGACTTTGATCATTAAAGCAGCTGAACCATCGCCTTGGCGGATCTGGACACTGTGTTGTCCCGCCCCCGTATAGGCGCATCATAGCTTAAGCCGGTTGTACGATCACCTGCTGCGGGTTCACTACAGACGCTGCTCAACAAATTGCATTTGCCTACATCCTAAGCGGAGCCCTCTCGCACATAACCCCGCCACGTCTGATTCGCAGCCTGTGGGTAATTGCCCACGCTTCACAGCTCATTTCAGACAAAGAACTTTCAAGCATGCTCAACTCAAAAAAACGCGACAGGCAGCTCGCTTCCTGCACTTTCCATCCCTCATTACGCGTATCCCCCCTGACCCTGAGCCTGCTTGCAGGTATGTGGACGATCCCCACTCAAGCATTGGCGTATAGCGAACAGGGACGCTTGCACGACGCCGCCAGCTGGCACAGCGCGGAGTTCAAACTGGATTGGGGGTTGGCCGCAATTGGCGCGGATGTGGCCTATGCCCGCGGGCTGAGTGGCAACGGTGTACGCCTGAGCCTTGGCGATACCGGTGTTGATTTACGTCACAGTGAATTCGCTGCAAAAGATAATCGCCCTGTGCGCATCGCGGACTTCGGATGCGAGAAAGAAATGCTACCTACAAAGGGCAATCGGGGCTGCTTCTTCTCCGAGGGTGATCGCGCGAACATCGAGTACAACGACTTACCGCCAGAAACCTTGGCCCGACTGGAACAATTGATCGCCAACCGCGAACTGTCCAGAGACGAGCTTGATGAGTACAAAGCCATGCTGGGCGCAGCATACGAACCCCATGGCACTCACGTAGCGGGAACGATGCTCGCCAACCGTGATGGCAAAGGCATGCACGGCGTGGCCTATGCGGCCAATCTGAGCTCGATACGCTTGTTCGGTAACGTCTATAACGATGCTCCCGAATCACAGGGGCAAGACAAGACCGTCATGCCTGCCCTCGAGGCCTATCTGCCGGCGTATGAGCAACTGCGTGCACAGAACGTGCGAGCCATCAATCACAGCTGGGGTATCCCCGAGGACTTGTCCACCGTTGAACAACTGGATGCAGCCCTGCAAAAGCATCGCTCGGGCCTGATCGATGTGTTTGCCAAAATGTCCCAAGACAGCGGTTTACTACAGGTGTGGGCGGCCGGCAATTCCGAGAACAACCCTACCCCCGAACTGTCCCCTTTCGCGGATACGCTGGCCTCCTTGCCCCGCGCCATGCCAGAGCTTGAGCCGTACTGGTTGAGCGTGGTCAATGTGAATAAAAATCTGCTGCTGAACTCGGATTCGTTTCGCTGCGGCTACAGCATGAATTGGTGCGTGGCCGCTCCGGGAACCGTAATCACCTCCTCCGTCGTCGATGGTGAGATCGACGTTAAAAAACGCTATGCCGAGGATGGCGAAGTCAACGGCGTTGATGTCATCGCCGACCGTCCCCGCTTTGGCTATGCAACCTATACCGGCACGTCAATGGCCGCCCCCCATGTAACCGGTGCGCTGGCGCTTTTGATGGAACGTTTCCCGTATCTGAGCAACCCGCAAGTACGCGATGTACTGCTGACCACGACCCAAGACCTGGGTGCACCCGGCGTGGATGACGTGTACGGCTGGGGCCTGATCGACCTGAAAAAAGCCATCGACGGGCCAGGCCAGCTGCGTGTCGATACCACCGTGGCAATGGACCGCCGCGCCGGTGGCGCCGTGATCTGGCAAGGCGGCGCCTGGGATGACTGGCGTAACGACATAAGTGGCCCTGGGCGCTTGGGCAAGACCGGTGATGGCTGGCTGCGGCTCAGTGGCAACAACAGTTTTGCCGGTGTGACCCTCAGCGGCGGCATCCTCGAACTCGATGGCAATAACCGCTTGGCCAGCGACATCAACGTTGCAGGCGGATTGCTACGCCTTAACGGCACCTTGCAGGGCACTGAGCTCAATGTGAACGGCGGCATCGCTCATATCAACGGCCAACAAACCGGCGCCATTACCCGAGTAGGTGCAGGCGGTTGGCTCAGTGGCGACGGCACACTGGCTGACACCCAAGTACTGGGCACCATTGCCCCCGGCAGCGAACACCGGCCATTGACGGTCAACGGTAATTATCTACAGGGCGCAGGTTCGGCTTTGATCGCCACTGCGGGGCAACTTGGCGCTGTACCGGCGCTGCAGGTCACAGGCCTGGCCGAACTGGAAGCGAGCACGCTGCGTTTGGCCCGCAATCCCGGTGTATTTGCGCTTGGTAAGCACTACCGCGTGTTGCAGGCCGATGCGGGAATCAAGGGCCATTTCACCTCGTTTGATCACCGGGCGTTCTCGCCATTTTTAAGCTTCACCCAGACCCAGGACACACACTCCATCGGGGTTGATGTCGCCCGTGGGTTGCCACTGCTCTCGGCCGCCAGCACCGCCAACCAACGCGCCACGGCCAGCGCCGCCGACAACCTGGCCATGTCCGAGCCGCTGGCCCAGCGCCTGACCTCGCTGTTCCCTGACGAGGCGAGGCACGCACTGGGCCAGCTCAGCGGCGAACTGCACGCCAGCACCCAATCAATACTGCTCGAAAACACCCAGGTGCTGCGTAACGCCGCGCTGGTTCGTGCGGGTGAGGTCCTCGACAGCCCCTCCCGTCAGGGCGTCTGGGTGCAGTCGCTTCTGCAAGGCGGGCGCCTGAACGGTGACGGCAATGCTGCGTCTGCCAGTCACAAACTCAGCGGCATACTGGTCGGTGCTGACCATGACTTCGAACAGGGCACTAGCGCCGGGCTGCTGCTTTCCAGCGGTCAAACCCGCGTAAAAACCGCAGGTGGAGACCGGGCCACCCTCGACGGTTACCAGTTCGGCCTGCATGCGGGGCACGCCTGGGATGCCTTCGGGCTTTACGGCGGGCTCGCCTATGGCCACAACAGGATACAAACCAAGCGCCACATCAATATTGCCGGGATCGATGAAAACCTTTCCGCCAACTACCGCAGCCGGACCCAACAGGTATTTGTTGAAGGCAACTATCGTTTGAGTCAGGGCGCGTGGGACTGGCAACCCTTTGTGCAACTGGCCAGCGTGCGCAGCCAGACTGACGGGTTCAGCGAACGCGGCGCCAAGAGTGCCCTGAGCGGACGCGCTGCCAGCAGCGCGGTTAACCTGACCACCGGCGGCGTGCGCTTCAAGGTCGATTTGCACAAAACCTCAGCCGGGCCTTCCTGGCTCAGCCTCAACGGCAGCGCGGCCTATACCCGCGCCAGCGGCGACCTGAGCCCAACCACCGATGTCGCCTGGCAAGGCGCAAGCAGCATGCGCGTCGCAGGAGCGCCGCTGAACAGCACGGCGCTGCAACTGAACCTTGGCGCTGTTGCACGGCTCACCCACAGCAGCGCCTTGAGCATGAACCTGAGTGATCAGCGCGGTGAACGCGCGCGCGAGCGCAGCGTGTCAGCGCAGTATCAGTTCGAGTTCTGAAGACTGACCTTCCTCAACATCGCTCACGGCAAACGTGTCGTCAGGGACCCAGAACAAAAACGGGTCCTTGGCCGGACGGTTGTCATAGGGCCGCACACGGCCCTCCTCATCCACGGCACCGGCGCGTCGAAAGCCATATACCTGGCGCCGCTCGACATGAATGCTCGGTGCCGCACCTTCGCCACTGGCAGGTTCAATGTTCATTGCCTTCAAAGTCGCCAACAAATCATCAATGATCTGCTGTCGATTGAGAGTGAACGCCGAGGCAAAGCAGCGCCAGAAGCGCCAACCGGCACGTTCCAGAATACGTTGGCGGCGCATGTCGCTGTCCCAGCGGTCCGGCCCGTGGAAACGGTCGCCGTCACACTCGATTGCCAAGCGACTGTCATTGTCACCTTCAACCACCATATCGATGCGATAGGCCCCTACACCGACCTGCGGGATCACCCGATAGCCGCGCCGGGTCAGTTCATCGTACATATCGCGTTCAAAGCCCGACTCGCATAACTCGCGCAGATCGCTGACCTGCGCTGCATCCTGAGTAAAGGGCGTTTCAAAGTGCTCGATCAAGCCACGGCGCAAACCATCGACCGCACTGAGGTCGGTCAGTTCGACGCTGCGCACCAGGTACATGCGATCCCGCGCCCGGGACGCGGCCACGTTGAAGCGCTGGGCTATCGAGTCGCGGCTGTTGGCAAAACAATCACCGGGGCTGGCGACCATCGACAGGAACATGATGTCCCGCTCCTTGCCCTGGAACGTGCGCGCATCACCACAGCTGATCTGGAATTGGGTGATCACCTCTTCGCCCAGCTCTTTAGTCAGCATTTGCATGACTTTTTGCGCCTGCTCCGCCCCCAGCAGCGAAACCACACCGATGCTGCGCCCGGCAATCTGCGGCAGGGCGATCAGGCGACGGATTTCCTCGACAATCACATTGGCTTCGCCGAGGTTGAACTTGCCCTTTTTCTCCCCGTCCATCACCAGCAGATCCACCAGCGGCGGGTCCAGGCGCTCGGTCATCATCGGCAGGCGCAGCGGCTTGAGTTCGTGGTTATAGAACTCGCGTTTGGAGTACTCGATGATCGGCGCCACACAGCGGAAATGCTCGCGCAACATGGTGCCGCTCTTGGCAAACACTACTTTGAACAGGTCATACAGCGAGCGCTCAGGAGACATCAATGGCCGATACAGCCCCACCTGATTACCCAGATAGCGCGCCATCATGTTCTGTACGCGCTCTTCTTCCATGCCGATACCGTCCGGCGAAACCTGTTTGTCATCGCCCACCACCAGCACTTTTTTCGCGCGCAGCAAGGCAGGCAAGGCGCTCAGATCGGACTGTGACGCTTCGTCGATGATCACCAGGTCAAAGGCCCCGTACTGGGCCGGCAGGCTCTCGCAGATACGGTAATGCGGCATGATCCAGCACGGGATCGCCGAAATCGCCACATCGGCGGCCAGTCGCGCATCCTGTCGATAACGCCCGGCACGCACGCCGGTGCCCTTGCCGATCTTGCGGATCGCGGTGCGATACAGCTCAAGGGCCGCCCTGACACTTGGCGTGGCGTTTTCCGAAAGGCGCAGCCAGGTTCGCTTGACCACAGCATCCTGATAAAGGCGCGATAGACTCAGTTCCAGTTCTCCGCGCAATGTGAACAAACGCTTGAGATCTTCGCGCCCGTCGATGCTGTCCAGGTAGCGTGCCAGACGGCTCAGACGCCACACGTCCAGACAGTTGTCCGCCAGCAGGCCATCCACCGGGCCGGTGCTCGGCTCGTCGCGTAAACGTGCAGCCCAGAGCAAGCCGCCACTCTGCGCGATCACCTCTGTCACCCGCTGCACCGTGGCCAGCGCACTCGTCAGCGCCAACACCCGGCGCAACTCGTCCATCAACTCGGACCACTGCGCCTGAACCTCGGCGGTGGTCACCTGCGGCTGGCCCAGACTCAAATCCAGAAACCCTTGCAGGCGCTCGCTCACTGCGCCGCTACAACCGGCCAACGCCTTGTTGAAGGCTTCCTTGAGCGCCCAGGTGGCCGCCAATCGGTGGCGTATCAGGTAATGGCGCAAAATGCCCTCACCCTTGCCCATCACCGCCTCGTCACTGCGCAACTGTGCGACTTCAGCCCAGTCCGGAAGCAGGTGTTTGAGTTCGGTTTGAGCGCGGACTTCACCCTGTTCGGCGCGGATGATATCGCCGTATTGTTCAATCGCCCTGGCCGCCGCCAGCAGTTGCTCGGCGTCGGTTTCAAGGGTCGGCAACGGCATCTCGGCGGCCAGTGCATTCCAGCGCAACAACAGGGTGCGGCCCAGTTGCTGAAAGCGCACAAACGCCTGCACGTGGGCCCAGTCCTGATCACTTTGCGGCTTGCTGCCCAGCACCACAATGTTGTCCAGCAACTGCTTCTGGCTGCCCTTGCCGATCAGGCCGGACAAGCCGAACGGGCGCCGCCCCTGGGCCAGGTTATCGATGGCGGCGACCACCTCGGGCTGTGCCTGCAGCTCGAAGGCCAAACTCACCGGCCGGGCGACAAACGCCTTGCGACCGGCCAGTGCCTCTTCGATTTCGCCCTTGAGGCTGTCGAAAAGCGCCAGCACATCGGCATTGGGGTTACGCATCAAATAGGCCTGCATGGCCGGCACCCAGCTGTGCTCCGCGCTTTTGAGCTGCGTACGCAGTGCCTGCAATTGCCCCAGGTGCTCGACCAGCGTCTGCGCCTGCTCAAGGGTCTGCGCGCTGGCGTCGAGCAACCGCGGCACCTCGCCGGTGCTTTCCTTGTGCTGCAACTGGCTTTCCTGAGCCAGATCCTGATGGACCTGAATCAGCGTCTGCGCATCCGGAAAGTCGTCCAGTTGCGGGACTTTCAGGCCCAAATAAGACAGCGAGTCCTTGAGTTCAAGCCGTGCCTCGCGCAAGGCAATAATGTCTTGCAGGGTGAAGCGCGGGCGGTGCTCCTCGCCAATACCGATCTGATCGGCAAAGCCGTTGATTTCATCTTGCGCCGCGGCGACCTGCAATGCGGCATGGGTGGGGCTGAGGCGTTCACCGTCGATTTCCAGGTCCGACAGGTTACGCTCGGCCCACTGCGTGATTTCACGGTCGGCGCTGGCCATCTGACCGTGGAGCGTATTGATTTCGTCGTCGATCTGGCCGATTTCGCGCTTGTACAGCGCCCGATCAATGCGCTGGACCTCAGATGAAATCTTTTGAATGGCAAATTCGAACTGCTTCATGCCGTCCGCTTCGCTGCTCAGCAGGCTGATCGCCAGCGGGCGGATGTCTTCCGGGAGTTTTTCCTGCAACACAGCCAGCGCCGGGTCTTTCATCGACGTCACCAGCACCCGCTTGCCATTGGCCAGGTAATGGCTGATGACGTTGGCAATGGTGTGGGTCTTGCCGGTGCCGGGCGGGCCCTGCACCACCACACCATCGTGCACTTCCAGCAGTTGGATGATTTGCACCTGCTCGTCGTTGTAGGGCTTGGGGAAATACAGTTCGTGGACTTTAGCCGCTGGCGCATCACCGCCTTGGGAGCCACTGACGTAGGACAAACCGCGAAACGGTGGCAGGACTACGTCTTCCAACACGCTGGAAGGCTCGGTCAAGATCGACTGCAAGGCTGGCGGCAAATCGCCGATTGCCTCTATCTCGCCTTCAAAACGGGCCAGGTCTTCAATAAACATGTTGCTGTCGCGAACACGGGCAAACAGGCACCAGGTATCTGTCACGCACAGGTGCTCACCGGCCTTGGGCACGCTGCGATCGCCTTCGGCAACCGTCACCGGCACAAACTGCCCCTGGGCATCGAGCAATGACGACGCCGAGCGAATCACCGGCTCATGACTGCCCGGATTGAACGGGCTGATCCCACCTTGGTCCTTGTTGAAAAAATCCTTGGCCAGCGTCGCCAATGGCCCGACACCGGCAATATCTGCCGCGACATAAGCATCCACTTCCAACCGCGGCTCAGCGGCACGCGGACGTACTTCCAGCGCCATGGTGTCCGGGTTGATGGCGATCTCGACCAACTGGCTAATCAACGGGTAATGGATGACACCGACCACGGGATGTTCCCACGTCGAAACCCCTAGCCCCCAGACCAGTTCCAGCTGCGCATCCCCCAGATTGCCCTGCATCTGCTGCACCAGCAGAAACAGCTCGGCATACAGCTCGATACTTTTGCGCCGCTGCTTTTCCTCTACCGCCCACAGGCGCCAGGCAGTCTGGCTGTAGGACTTGAACTGGGCCTTGATCTCGCCTGCATCCAGGCAGTCTTCCAGATTCACCCACTCATCGACCGGTGCGTCTTCGCTGACATTGATCCCCACCAGGGTCAGGCGCGCAAGCTCGGCCTCGGACAGTACGCCGCTGTTGATCAGCGCTTCACGCGCTACCCGCAGTTTTAGCGCCGGCTCGGTTTGCGGGGTGCCTTTAAGCTCGATCCACAGCGCCAGCAGCGGGCTCAATGGCGCGGGCGGACGGGTCTCGTGCAAACGCTCAAGCCGCAGCCAGATTTCATCATCGTCGCCTTCCAGTACATCCAGGCCGACACCTGGCAATGCGCGCAGCTTTTCTTCGCTGGCGCTGAATGCGTTGTGCTGGCTGACGGTCAACGCGGGCCGCTTTTGCATGAGTGCCGTCTGTTTTACAAATTCAATCAGACCAGCGAGACGTGCGCGTAATGTATCCATGTTTGAGCTGAACCACTTTGATAAGGGGGCGCATCGAGAAAGCCTGAAGGCGCCGGAAGAAAGCGAAAAATCCTACAATGGCCGACACAATACAGAGGTTCAGGTGGTATTCAGATACATCATTCTGTAAAAACTTCTCGCTATAAAAGACGGCCCGGATATTCCCGATAAGGTCGCTCCCCATGCCCCCCTCTCCCCAACGCCTCGCACTTGCCATCGCGCTTTTAAGCTCAAACGGGTTTACCCCGTTGGCACTCGCCAGTGACACCATTTTGAGCGCTCCCAGCACCAGCGCCCTCAACCTGGGCGCCAGCGACTCGTTGACCGTGACCCCAGCCGGGAGCCTGACCACTGCCAAAGTGGCTGTCACGCTCAAGGGCAGTACCAGCGGTACAGGCGTGGTGATCGACAACGCGGGCAGCCTGATCTCGACGGGCGGGCGCGCTATCGACAGCAGTGGCAGCGCAACTGGCGAGCGTAACTACAGCATTCTTAACCGCAGCGGCGCGACGATCCAGGGCAGCAACGATGCCCTGCGCATCGACACCCACTTCAGCAGTGGCAGTGTGCTGATCGACAACAGCGGCACCATTCGCTCAACCGACAGCGGCCAGGCCATCGACCTCGACGCGGTGCGCAACGATGACGTCAACATCTCCCTGATCAACCGTGCAGGCGGGTTGATTCGCGGCGAGTTCAGCGACGGTATGAAAACCGGCTCCAACGCCACGATTGTCAACTACGGCGAGATCTCATCGGGCGATGCACTGAGCGACGACAACAAATTCGACGGCATCGACATCGACTCGGCCACCGGCGTGACGGTGACCAACTACGGCACCATTACGGGCGGGCGCCACGGGATCACCACCGACCTGGGTGCAACGCTGATCAACCATGGCGAAGTGACCGGGCGTAACGGCTCGGGCTTCGGCTCGGACGGTGATGGCACTGTAATCAACTACGGCACCATCACCGGTGCCTACTCCGGGCTCAAGCCTAACGGTGATGGCGACGGAGTTGATATCGACCTTATCGCCCACATCGAAAACTACGGCGTGATTCAGGGCACCGGCGCGGGCGGTGTCGATAAAAACGGCTTTGCCAACGGCAGCGAAGGTATCGCGCTGGGCGGTGGTTATATCTACAACGCTCAAGGCGCGTTGGTCAGCGGCGCCAACAATGCAGTGCTGGTGGATGACGGCAGCGATGGCTCAGGGCTCGCCGCCACCACCTTGATCAACCACGGCACGATCAAGGGGCTGGACGGTTTTGGCGTGAAGTTTGTGGGCGAGTTCGATGATGTGGTGATCAACAATGGCCTGATCAGTGGCAGCAATGGCCAGGCGCTGGATCTGGGCGGCGGCAATGACCAGCTGACGCTGGGTAGCGCCAGCCACTTCGACGGGGTGGTGGATGGCGGCAGCGGTTTTGATCAGGTCACGCTCGATGACCCGGCCGGTGGCAGTTTCGGCAATAGCCAGAACTTTGAATGGCTGGACGTGAGGTCCGGTAGCTGGACACTTACCAGCCAGAACGATTTCAGTGACGGCGGCGTGATTTTCAGCGGCGCCCGCCTGATCAATCAGGGCACCATCAGCGGTGCCCTGATCGTCGACGAAGGTGGCGTGTATGCCGGTGGTGGCAGTGTTGCCAACCTGCTGGTCAACGGCACGCTGCAAGCTAACCCGCAGTTGGGAGGTCCAAGTATCATCCATGACCTGACCATGACCAGCGACGCGACCCTGGCCTATGGCGTCAGTGCCGATGGCAGCAGTGCGCCGGTAAAGGTCGGTGGCACTGCCTGGCTCAACGGCGCAACGCTGGCGATCAATGCCGGTAGCGGCAACTACCCGTGGCTCAGCCAGTACACGGTGCTCAACGCAGGGGGCGTCGACGGCACCTTCGCCAAGGTCACCAGCGACTACGCCTTCCTCACCCCGACCCTCAGCTACAGCCCCACCAGCGTCGAGCTGACCTATGCGCGTAATGACGTGGCTTTTGCCAATTACGCCAGCAGCGCCAACGGCAGCAGTGCCGCCATCGGCCTCAGCCAGCTCAAGGCCGGGAATGCGCTGTATAACGCCTTGCTCAACACCAGCACGCAAACGGCGGGAGCGGCCATCGAACAACTGGCGGGTAGCAGCACTGCAAGCCTGAGCAGCGCAACGTTGGGCGCCACCTCACAAGTGGGCAGCAGCATGTTGACGGCCATGCAGTCCTTGGGCGCAGCCGGTGGATTGCAGGTTGCCAGTGCTGCCAGCGACACCCCGGCCCTGGCCGCCACTGGCGTACCTGCGGGTGTGCGCAACCTCAATGACCCGAATGCCCAGGGTCGGCTCTGGCTTCAGGGCCTGGGCAGCTATGGCCGCCTGGATGGGACACATGGCAACAGCGATCTGACCCAACGCACCAAAGGCGGACTGCTCGGTGCCGACTGGGCGCTGACACCCGACTGGCGCATGGGCGTGCTCGGCGGCTACTCAAAAACCGACGTGAACAGCACCGGCATGGATGGCACCGTCAACAGCTGGCATGCGGGTGCCTATGCGATCCGCCAGAGCGGCGCGCTGGCCCTGCGTCTGGGCGCGGCCTATAGCGGCCATAACGGTGACAGCAAACGCAGCGTGGTGTTTAACGGTTTCAGCGATCAGCCCAAGGGCGATTACCAGGCCAGCAGCCAGCAAGCCTTTGCCGAACTGGGCTACGCCTTGGGCAGCGGGCGCCTGAGTGCCGAACCGTTTGCCAATCTTGGTTATCAGCGTTACCAGCGTGATCGCTACACCGAAAAAGGCGGTGCTGCCGCGTTACAGGTCGATCAGCAAACACAGGACAACTTCAACAGCACCCTGGGGGTGCGTCTGGCGCATCTGAGCCAACTGGAAAACGGCATGAGCGTCACTCCACGCCTGAGCGCAGGCTGGAAGCACACCTATGGCGATGTCAGCAGCACAACCAGCCAGGCCTTTGTGCTCGGTGGTTCTGCCTTCAATGTCGAAGGCAGCGCGCTGGACCGCAACAGCCTGGTATTGGAGGCAGGGCTGGATATTGGCGTATCGGCCCGTCAAACACTGGGCGTGGGGTATACCGGCGATATCGGCAGCAACAGCCGCAATCACGGGCTGATGGGGCAATGGCAAATGAGTTTTTGATAACGTAGCCGCTCGGCGGCGAAGCCGTCGTAAACCTTGAGAGCCGGTTTTAACTGGCACACCGCAGCATCTGATTTCACGACGGCTTCGCCGCCGAACGCAGCCTTCGTTCCTCGGCAGCTGCTACAGGGGTTGCGTTTCACGCACAAAAAAAAAGGCCCTCCCCGAAACCGGGGAGGGCCTTTTGCTTAACGCCGGGGGTTAGCCCAGGTTAACGCCAAAGTTCGATGCCAATGGCGCCAGGCCACCTGCAAAGCCTTGTCCGATAGCCTTGAACTTCCACTCTTCGCCATTACGATACAGCTCGCCGAAGACCATCGCGGTTTCGGTCGAAGCGTCTTCGCTCAGGTCAAAACGTGCCAGCTCTTTGCCGTCTGCCTTGTTCAGAACGCGGATGTAAGCGTTCGAAA
The DNA here is from genome assembly GCF_025426255.1 of Pseudomonas fragi. Taxonomy (GTDB): domain Bacteria; phylum Pseudomonadota; class Gammaproteobacteria; order Pseudomonadales; family Pseudomonadaceae; genus Aquipseudomonas; species Aquipseudomonas kulmbachensis. The sequence goes on from NZ_CP104861.1 coordinate 4,578,170, forward strand.
CCTGACCGAAGTTTTGCTTGCGGCCATCAGCGTCGTGAATGGTCACCGCGAAAGCCAGTTTTTTAGCTTCTTGCGACAGGCCCGCCAGGTTGACGTTCACTTGCTCGTCGTCACCATCGCCTGCGCCCGAGCGGTTGTCGCCCTGGTGCACAACGTTGCCGTCCGGCGAAGTCTTGTTGTTGTAGAACACAAAGCTGCCGTCATTCAGCACTTTGCCGCTCTCGCCAACAATAAACACCGAAGCGTCGAGGTCGAATTCCTGACCGTCAGTCACTCGTGGGTCCCAACCCAGACCTACGATAACTTCGGTCAGGCCCGGAGCTTCTTTGGTCAGGGAAACGTTGCCGCCTTTACTCAGACTTACTGCCATGTGCGTGAACCCTTATATGAAAAGTTGATGGGTTGCGGATTAAAATTTCAGACCGTAGCTTTCAGCCAATGGCTTGAGACCACCGACAAACCCTTGACCGACAGCGCGGAACTTCCACTCGGCGCCATTGCGATACAGCTCGGCAAAGATCATCGCGGTTTCGGTGCTGGCGTCTTCAGCCAGGTCATAACGCGCCACTTCATTGTTGTTGTCCTGGTTCACAATGCGGATGAAAGCATTGCGTACCTGGCCGAAGTTTTGACGGCGTGCGTCAGCTTCGTGAATGGTCACGGTAAATGCAATCCGGTCGATGTCGGCTGGCACCTTGGACAGGTCGACCTTGATCGCCTCGTCATCGCCGTCGCCTTCACCGGTACGGTTGTCGCCCGTGTGCTCAACCGAACCATCGGTGCTTTTGAGCTGGTTGTAAAAAATGAAATCGGAGTCAGCGCGTACTTTACCGTCAGCCTTGAGCAAGAAAGCGCTCGCATCCAGGTCGAAGTCTTGACCATCGGTGGAGCGTGCATCCCAGCCCAGACCCACGAGGACTTTAGTCATCCCCGGAGCTTCTTTGGACAGAGACAGGTTGCCGCCTTTGGAAAGGGAAAGTGCCATGTGTAGTTCTCCTTAGTAATGTGCGATCAAGCGTTCGTGTCGTTTTTAACGTCGGACTGCTCTTCTTCCTTACCGGGAAAGATGATGCTGGCCACAATACCAATGGCCAATACCACCAACACCACGATCAAACTGGTGTTTGGATCAATGCTGATACCGTGGCCAAACAGGTGATCGGTTGCGTTCAGGGCCAGCTTGCCGGCGATAAAGAACAGCAGTGCGATAACCGATTTCTCCAGGTGTACCAGGTAGCGTTTCAGCGCTTCGAGAACGAAGTACATGGTACGCAGGCCCAGAATTGCAAACATCATGGCCGAGTACACGATCAAGGGTTCACGGCTCACGGCAATCACTGCCGGTACGGAGTCGAAGGCAAACAGAATGTCTGAAACCTCAACCACCACCACACACAAAAACAGTGGTGTTGCAAAAAGAGCGCCCTTACCTACAAGGGTCATTCCCTTGTTCTGCGGCTTCGTGATCTCTTTTTCAAGCTCTGTACGTGAAACAAAGAAATTATGTCCGTGCAGCTTCGGCCAAACCGGGAACAGTTTTTTCGCAAAACGGTAGGCCATATGCGTGGAGTAATCCTCCTCTTCGTCCTCTTCCTTGCTGCGCAGCATCATGATCGCCGTCCAGGCCACGACCACCGCAAACAGCACTTCGACCCAAGGGCCGAACGCCAGCAGACCAGTACCGATCGCCACGAAGATCAGACGGAACACGATGGCGCCGATGATGCCCCAGTACAGAACACGGTGACGCAGCGCGTCCGGGATCTTGAACCAGGCAAAGATCGCCATGAACACGAACAGGTTGTCGACGCTGAGAACTTTTTCCAGCGCGTAACCGGTTACGAACAGGCTGGCCACGCTTGGGCCGTGGGCGTAATACAGGTAGCCCGCAAATGCGAGGGAGATCAGCACCCAGAATACCGACCAGACGGCGGCGTTGGTCAGCGTGACCGGTTTATCGCTTTTGTGGGTAAACAGGTCGATTGCCAGAGCAATGACCGCCAGAGCCACAAATACAGCGATGGTAGTTGGCGGAAAGCCAATTGCCGTGTTTTCCATGATGTCCTCAGAGATCAAAATCGCCAGGGTTCAGCCCCAGCTCATTGCAGATGGTGCGGCAAGCAGCCCGCTCACTTTCATCAAAGTTGCCGTCGGCGCTACCGATTGCGCAGCAAACACGCACCAGCAGACGGGCGGCATCTTCTTTTTTACGCAGCTGACCAATCGACTTAAGCGCTTCAGCGCGGCCGATTTGCTGGTCAAACTCAAATTTTTCGCAGACGGCGTTGAATGCCTTGATCACGTCTTTAACGTCAAAGGCCTTCAGCTCATTCGAGTTCTGAATAAACCCGACCATCTTCTGTTTTTCGTCGCTGCTGATATTGCCATCGGCAGCGGCCACCAGTGCGCACCCGGAAACTACGGCTTCCATGAACTCACGGTTTTTGAACTTGCTGACTTCCGTCGAGAGCTTGTCACGGGCGGCAGTGGCGTTGGTTTTGAGCCATTCGAGCATTGGAGTCACCTTGTCAGAAATTATGGGAGCGGCGCCTGCGTCAGCAGGTGGCCAATTACATAGCGCTCATTTGGAGCCAGCAGCCCAGCGCATACCCCAACCGAACGCTTTATCCATATCGGAATGGCCCTTGAAAAATTCAACCCTGCGGTTGACCTTCACACTGCCTCCGATGTTTTCAAGCAATGCGATGGCGCACATGCCTTTGGTGCCACCCTCCTCGCTCAGACGCACTTCAATCGGCGGTTCACCCGGGATATACAAGGTGATAACGCCGTCAGTCGCCTGCCAGTTCGGTGCGCCTTCGTAGATGAACGCATACACCAGCACGCGACGCATCTTGCGCCACTCCTTGCCGTTGATACGCAGCCACTCGCCGTCGCTCACCGAGCCGGTACGGTCGTCGCCCATCAACTGGATAAACGGCTCGTCACGGAAGTCGCCAAAGGCATTGCCCAGGGCCTGAACCGCGCCCTTGCGGCCGTTTTCCATTTCGTACAGGCAACCCACGTCCAGATCGATACCGCCCGACTTGCCGGTCGCCTTGTTACGCAGGGTCGCGAAAAAACCGCCACCGCCACTGCCCGCGCTGTCGTTCGGGTTGGTGCGGTTCCAGTTCAGGTTGATCTTGATCTCGCCAAAGTCACCGTCCTTTTTCTCAAGGCTGATGGACGGGCGCTGCTTGTCCAGGGTGATCTTGGACAGGTTGATCTTCGACGCCGGAGCAGGCGCAGGCGCAGCAGGTGCAGCAGGTGCTGGAGACGGCACTGGCGTCGGAGCGGCAGCCGGAGCGGGCGCGGCAATATCAACGCCAAAATGCTGAGCCAATGGCGCAAGGCCACCGGCAAAGCCCTGGGCGACGCAGCGGAATTTCCATGCGCCCTGACGGCGATAGAATTCGCCGAGGATCAACGCAGTTTCTTGCATACCCTGGGTAGGAATCGGCGCTTCAATACCGCCACTCACCGCTACATTCAGCTGTGGGAAGGCATCGAAACGGGCCTTGTTCTCGTAAATGGTCGCGGTCAGTGCGACTTTTTCGATGGCCGGGTCAATGGCCTCCAGGTTGACGCTGAACACACTGCGCCCGGCAGCCGACTCGACCAGCTTGACCGCGCCATTGTTGACGCTCTGCTGGCCGAAGAAGCACATGTCGTTGTCGCCACGCACCTTGCCCGACTCATTGAGCAGGAAGGCCGACACGTCCAGATCAGCGCCCGCCACCGGGGTGTAGCTGATGGTCACGCTCAGGGTGCCAGAGGCAACGCCCGTATTGGCGCCAGGCGTCAAAGTCGTCATGCGCGCACCGCCTTGGCCGCATCACTGGCCAGGTCTTGTGCGGTACGGCCATTGGCCACGGTTCCGATAGCGGTCAGGTCCCAGCCCGCCGAGGTGCGGCTGATGTACGCCATGACCACCCCGGTGTGACGCCCCTTGTCCGACAAGTTGAAGCGCGCCAGCTCTTTGCCGGTCAGCTCGTCAACGATGCGGCAGTAGGCGTTTTCGACCGCTTCAAAATTTTGCCCGGTGAACGAGTTCACGGTAAACACCAGGTGTTTAACCCCGGCTGGCAGTTGCTCCAGATTGACCTGGATCGATTCGTCGTCGCCATCGCCCTCACCCGTGCGGTTGTCGCCGGAGTGAACGATGGAGCCGTCATTGGACTTGAGCTGGCGGAACCACACCAGGTCTGTCGGTTGTTTGGCACTGTCGAGCAGGATGCACGAAGCATCCAGATCGATAGCGGTGTCACTGCTCAGCAGTTTGGCAAAAAAACCGCTCGGCTTGACCGGGTCCCAGCCCAGGCCCATACGGATTTTTTTAAGACCGGTTCCGGCTTCTTTCTCGAGAGAAATGGTTTGATTCTTGGACAGCGAAATGGCCATGAAGCGTCTCCTTGTCTGCGCTGAAGCACGATAGGTAATTGCTGATTATTGACACGCTTTGCTTACGCCTGGCTTACAGCCCTTCACGTAAACACACGTCAAGTGGCCGCTTGCGGCGCCACAGCGCGTGAAATTCGCGCCAATGTGGCTCCTGAGCGGCCCCGAGCATTTGTTCATCGCCTACGGTGTCACCCCAGGCGCGTAAGATGTATTGGTCCAAAGGCCCGTATTGCGCCTCTAACCGAATGACTTTTTGCTCACAACGACAGTTGATACCGTCGATCTGCCCCGTCAGTACGCCATCGACTGAAGCCAGCCGGGTACCGATCAGGCCGATACCGAGTTTTTGGGCGAACGGTGTAAGCACCAGCTCCGGGGACGCCGAGCAAATAGTGACGTTGGCGCCCTGCTCAACTTGGTTGGCGACGGATGTTAATCCTAAAGGACGCATTAGACGCTGCCAGGAAACGTCACAAAATGCTTCGGCGCGTTCTTTTACCCACGCCTCTTTGGCACCGGTCAGGTAGACGGCGATCAGTTTTTCTTTCAAATCATTGCGCGAAATCCTACCCAGCAGATAGCAAGCGGTGGCCGGGATCATCCGCAGCAAACGCATCGCGAACAGCCGATTACCAAAGGCAAAGCGCAAAAAAGGCACAAAAGTATCGTGATAGGTCAGCGTGCCATCAAAGTCGAAAGCCGACAGAACTTGCTTGCCATTGATCGGTGTCTTCAAAACGTCGTTCAACCCACTAATTCAGCCAATCGCAGGCTGCCTCCAAAAGTGTCTGACGAGCTGGCAACTTCGGGACGAACCCCTTGCCAATGTGCTCGTTCAATAATTGTCTGCGCCCATTTGTAATGGGTCGCGGGTTCACACATGGCGTCATTGAACTTGAACACCGCAGGCGCCGCCTCACTCAGTATGTGGCGTGCGCTGTTGAGATCTTCAAGGCTGACTTGCAACGCCCTGTGGATAACTGCAATTTGCGACGGATGAATAGCGGTTTTACCCACAAGCCCGTGGGCCATATCCAGCGCCAGCTCTTGCTCCAGCAAGTGCGGTGCGTTCAGTTGTTCAAACACCGGTGCGGTCAGGGCAAAGCCTGCCGAGCCCATAATCCCGCATAACATGGGAATCACATAGCTCATGGGTGTGCTGTACAGGGTCATGGTCTGTGGGCGACGCAAGCCCAGGCAGCCCATCAAGTCATTGCCGCCTATGCGCAGGGCAATAATGCGCCCCGGCAATTGCTCCAGCATGGCGCTGCGCAGCTCAACCATGGCATTGGGCACAAAGACTTCAGGGGTTTCCAGGGTAGGCATCAGCATCAAGTCGTCGCGGGTAACCGCCTGCTGCCACTCGCGAATATTACCCAGGCTGAGTTTGGGTACTACAAAGCCGTCAACATGGCGCATCAGCGACCACTCGTTGAGCACCGCCGCCATGGCGGCATCCCGGGGCCGCACAAACAGGATCGGCCCGGTAGACGGTCGACCACCACGTGCCTCAATCCCCAGCAGCAGGCTCTTGAGGTTGTTCAGCCCCTGCTGCACGTCGGTTTCGGCCACGGCGTCTTCCAGGCACACCACCAGTGAGCGCAAACCCTGAATTTTGTCCCCCAGCACCACGTCAAGAATGTCGGGACGGGTGGCCGGCATATAAAGTGTGGCGCCCAAGGCATAGGCTGAATGTTTGATCATCAGCGAACACTCCTGATTACGGTCACTGCACGATACGGCCCCAACTCATCACCGACTTCCTGGACCTCGATGTTGGCCTGGCGCGTCAAGTGCAGCAGCAGTTGCACGTCCTGATCGTCAAGGTTGCGGACCAGTACGTGGTCCGGCACCCGGCGCATAACGGCGCGGGTGGCCTCGGCAATACCCGGTTTGACCCGGTTGGGGTTGGTCACCGCAAACCGGGTCGAGATACGTTCGACCGCCGCCACCGCCGAGTGTTGCAAAACTTCGGCCTGCTCCGTTATCCACGGCTGTGCAGCGACCAGCGGTGCTAGCTGCGCACGCTCGGTCTCGATGCTGTGGATAAAACTCATGGTCACATCGTGTTCCGCCAAATGGTCGTACACCACACAGCCATGCAGCCCAGGGTCTTGTGGCCAGATAGAGCGAGAAACCAGCCCTGAAACCGTAGCCCCCAGGATGCCCGACGGGATCAGCCAGTCTTCAGCCGAAGCCGCCAGCCAGGCGCGCCCACAGGGGTCGGCCAGCACCACCAGTCGCGGATCTGCCGGGAAACGCGAGTCTCCCGCCAGGCTGTCGCGAATCTGCCCGCTGATTGCACCCTTGCCGGTCCAGCCATCGACAAACACGATGTTCTCGGCACCGTGGGCCTTGATGATAGCTTCGAGTGCGACGTTGTCGATTCCACGGTCGCGAATAATACTGATCCCGTAATGCGCAGCCTCGCGCCCCAGATCAAGCAGTGCCCGACGCAGCAACACGCCCAACGGCAAGCCTGCCCGTACAAACGACACCAGCGCAATCGACGGGCCGCTGTAGCGTTCGTTCAAGGCCTGTGCCAGCGCCTGCACATCCGCTGCCATGCGTGCGCCGTTCTGTGCCAACGCAAGCTGATAGAGGCTTTTATGGGTGTCGGACGGTGCATGCTCCTGGCTGATCATCTCGGAGTAATGGCGCTGCTGGGTCTGGATCAGGCGCTCTTTTTCCTGCACGTCGGTGACTTCAATCTGCATGGCGCGCAGCAAAAAGTGCACGTCATCGGCGTCATAACTGCCACTGCCGACGGTATGCAGTCCTGCAAAAGCGTTACTCATGGTCGACACTCGCCAACACATGGCTGGCCAACTGACCGCGCTTGGGCGTGCCCCACCAGTCGCACTCGGCCATAAAGCCCAGGTCCGACACGCTGTCGCCAAAGCCCAGCAGCGGGCGCTTGCCGTTGATCGCCTGATCACGGCGGATCCACTCGCGCACTGCTTCGCGCTTCTGCAAGGCCTGGGGCAGGAACGCCAGATTGTTGCCATTGCCGTGCACGTACAGCCCGTCCAGCAAGCCCCGCGCCTTGACCTCAGCCAACACGGTGAGCAACGCCTGGTCGGTTTCATTGTTGTGCTTGGTGACCACGTAATTGGCCAAGCCCTGTTCTTCTACCACCCAGCCGCGCAACGAGAAGCCAAGCTCCGTGCCAATGGCCAGGGTTTGCTCGCTCAACTGATGCAGCCGGGTTTGCTCAAGCGCCAACTCGTCGCACATGCGGGCATGCCATTGGGCATCCAGCGAGCCGTCCGGGTTGAGGATCACCCCACCGTGGGCACAGACCGCGCCATGGACAAAGGGCAATTGCACCCGCTGATAGGCTTCGATGCTGCGCGCAGTCACCGGGACTACGTCGCTGGTGGCCAGCAGCCACTCAACAAAACTCTTCTGGGTCGCGCTCATAAAACCGTTGGGCTGACCATCCACATCCAGCGTGGCGGCAAAGCGTGGCTCATCGCCCATTTTGCGGGCGGTTTGAAACAGGGTGTCGTCCAGATCGACGAACACCAGAGGGCGATTACTGCTCATCAACGATTACCTGCGCATTCAGTGCGCTGATCAGCGCCGGGTCGACGGCGGCTGCCGGGGTTTCGCTGCAAATCAGCACCCGGTCAAACTGGCCGGGGGCGACGTTATAAAGAAAGTTGGGAATACCCAGGCCGTAGTTGTCAGAGAACGACAACGCGTGGTCGATGGCATGCCCCAGGGCAATCGGCGAGCGGCTGGTGGAGCTGAAGCGCACATCGGCACCCGCCCGCTCCAGGCGCTCGGCCAGCAGAAAGGGGCGCCAGACAAATTCACTGGTGCCAATCACCAATACCCGCTCACCGGGTGTGACCTGTAAATCAGGCGCCAGCGTGTCGAGGTGTTGGCGAACGCCCATGCGCCCCCAGTCACGACTCGAATCGAGCGCCCAGTCGCCTTGGGCCACACTGCCTACTTCAGGCATATCCGGCAGCTCTGCGGTTGGATCTTCGGCGAACGTGTAACGACCGTCGAGCAAAGAGACGCTAGTGACGTGGTCACCCATCGCCTTGCGCACCGCATCCTGGGACCAGTCGGTCAGGGTCGCGGTAACGATGCGTTCAATCGAATCGAGCCCCGCCTCGGCCAGCGCCCGTGACAGGTTGATAAAGGTATTGCCGGTCGACGCTTCGTCGTCCACCAGCACCAGCGAGCGGGCGTTGAGCATCATTTCGCGGGTTTGCGCATCTTGTGGCAGATGCAGCAGGTGCGAACTGGCGTGGCTGTGTTCTTCTTCAAAACGGGCAAACAGTTCGCTGCCCGTGGGGTGACGGCTGCTGCACAGATACACGCTGTCATTGCGGGTCTGGCTCAAGGCGCGGTGTACGCCAGCACCCAGACCGACGGCCGTTTCAGCCATGCCGATCACCAACACCGGGCCGGGCAAGTCGGCAGGAATCTTGGCGGCCAGGGCATTGAAGCTTTCAGCCATCAACGATGGACGGGCCGGGATATGGCGACCCAGTACCCGGGAGACAAACAAAAAGGCCCGCTTTGGATTGCGCCGCTCGGCAAAATCGAAAAGTGCCTGTGGATCAAAGGTCGATGCATTGACCTCTACCTCCAGACGACCGCGCTTGAGGTTTGCATGCAAAACCTTGGGTTCAGTCGTGGGGTTAGCGCTATTCATCAACATTTACTACCTGAAAATACTTAAAAAGTGGGGGACGATCAGCGAGTCGATAACTTTAGACAAGCGATAAATAGTTACCGGAAACGTCAACTCAACCTGGTAGCGAGTCCCCGCGTACCGGAACCACGACCGTGATCGCCTTTACCTGAATATCATCGCGCCAGACGCTGGCAGGCACGGGCATGCCGAGGCGGCGAGCGGCAAAAATACCGGGCAGGTTGACCCCGGCTTCACGGGTGTAGCCGATGCCACCGGAGTAACGCAGATTGATCTCCAGCAAATGTGGCTGGCCCGCCGCGTCGTCACGGGTTTGCACGTTGACGATACCGTCGCACTTGAAGTGCCGTGCGGCCTTGATCGCCAGCTCAACCGCTGGGCCGTCGCGCTCGAATGTCTGCATCAGGCCTTGCTTGCGTCGCCCGACATAAGCCACGGCTTCACCGGCCTCGCACACCATGTCTACCGAGCATTCGCTACCTGGCATATAAGGCATGACCAGCAACGGCTTGGGCGTCTCGGACAGGCCATAGGCCTGGGCAAACACGGTCGCGTTGACTTCATGGGCGTCAGCGTTGGCAAAACTGCGAAACGAGTCGACATCATCGGCCAAACGCCAAAAGCCTTGGCCGTAAATGCCGCGCGTTGGCTTTACACAGACCTGACCGTCGCGGGCCAGTTGGGCGTAGGCCTCTTGCAGCTCGGCCTGGGTGCTCACGGTAATCGCCGGAATACACGCCAGTCCCGCCGCCAATGCCTCACGAGTAAACGCCGACTTGTCATCAACCCGTTCAAAGGTGTCCAGGTCCAGAGCACCGGTGATCAGTTGCAGCCCCGCAGATTCGAACTCGCCACGGTGCGCTTCATAAACCTGACCCACGCGCCCGGCCAGCACCACCTTGATCTGATGGGCCCGCGCCTGCTCGATGACCCAGTCGATGCGTTCTTGATTGTCCTGCGGCTCGCGCCAGGCGACATCGGCCAACCCGGTAATTTCAGGGCGACTTTGTCGGTGTGAAGCATAAACCCGTACCGCATCCGGTAGCGCCGCTCGGGCACCTGCAATCACGTCGCGTTGGCTGGATTGCCCTTCAAGAAACCAGATCATGAACATCCCTTGGTACGGATAAACGCGGGAGTCTAGCGGATGGGGGCTACCGACGCCCTTAGTCATTACGGGGATGCCGTGTAACCAAATATGAAAATTATTAACTAACTAGTTCATAATGTGCGGCATCGTGTCGCGCCCTGTCGCCGACACTTCATATAAAGGAGCACCCGTAGATGTTTTTCTCTTCCCGCGCCCTGCTGAACACCAGCCTGTGCGGCGGCTTGTCATTGCTGGCCCTGGCGCCTGCCTGCGTACTGGCCGATACCACCGACAACCTGATGAACCGTTCGACCCTGACCGGCGACTGGGGCGGCGAGCGCCAAAAGCTGATCGACAAAGGCGTCAAGCTGACCGGCGATTACAACTCCGAAACCTTTTCCAACCTGCAGGGCGGGATCAAGCACGGCACTCGTTACTCGCAACAAGTGCGCATCGGTGCCCAGTTCGACTTGAGCAAAATACTCGGCACCGCCGATGCTGGCCTGGTGCAAATCACCGTCAATGATCGTCGCGGTCACAGTGCTTCCGAAGATCTGGTAGGCAACCGCTTGCCGATCCAGGAAAACGCCGGCGGTAACTTCACCCGTCTGTCCGAGTTCAGCTACCAGCGCACCCTGTTTTCCGAAGACCTGACCACCAAGCTGGGCTTCTTGCCGATGGGCAATGACTTCGGTGGCATGCCGCTGCTGACCAGCTTCGTCAACGCCGGTTTTTGCGCCCACCCGCTGACCCAGTCCAATGGCAGTGGCTGGACCAACTACCCCACCGGCCACTGGGGCGGTGAGTTGCGCTACACCGTGAGCCCGGCACTGACCCTGCAAACCGCCGTGTTCCAGGTCAACCCCGAGTACAACAGCCGTTCCTCCGAAGCCTTCAGCATGACCACCAAAGGCACCACGGGGGCGATCATGCCGCTGGAAGCGATCTTCACCAACAACGCCTGGCTCAATGGCCAATACAAAGTGGGCTGGTACTACGACACGTCCAACACCCGCAAAATTGGCAGCACACAAAAGGCCAACAATCGCACCGGCGCCTATGTGTTGGTCGACCAGGCCATCTGGCGTGACGAGCAAGACCCCGAAAGCGTGTTGCGCGCCTTTGGCCAGGCGGCCAGCAGCAATGCTGCAACCTCGCCGATGAGCCATTGGTACTCGGTGGGCCTGGTCAAGCAAAAGCCGTTTGCCAGCCGCCCCAAAGACAGCATCGCCTTCGCCTATGGCCGCGCCGTGTTCAACTCACGCTCACGGGATGTTCAAGAAGCGGCGGCCAGCAGCCCGGAACAAGCGGACATGATCGCTAACCTGGACAGCGGCGAGCAGTTGCTCGAACTCAACTATGGCGCGCAAGTCACGCCGTGGTTGCTGTTGCGCCCGGACCTGCAATACATCATCGAGCCGGGGGCCTTCTACGGCGCCAGCCGCAGCAATGCGCTGGTCGCGGGATTGCAGGTTAAAGCCACGTTCTGACCGACAACCCTCTGTAAATACTCTGTTCCAGATCAAGCCCCCAGTGGGAGCGAGCCTGCTCGCGAATGTTCTTCGCGAGCAGGCTCGCTCCCACGCTTGAAGTATCTCTCTCCACTGACGAGGAACAAAGGCTGCGATCGAGTGCAAAACAGTCGTAAAAGACTTTAACGATCGCTTCGCTCCTCAGCGGCAAATTGGGCAGGCAGGTTTCACAATTTGTTAAGAATTGCCCTCCTATACTCCAGCGCAGTATTCCATTCGATTTCTGCCTGGTAGCCCAATGCGTCTGACTCGTCCTGCTTTGCTGTTATTGCTGCTCGGTTGTGTCCTGCTGTTTTTTGCACTGGGCAATCATCAACTACAAGGCTCTACCGAATCTCGGGTGGCGGGCATCGCCATGCAAATGCACTTGAGCGACGATTGGGTAACGCCCAATTTGCTCAATGACCCCTTCCTCGAAAAACCACCCCTGAGCCTGTGGCTGGATGCAGGCGCCATTCGCCTGTTCGGCGCCGAGTTGTTCGCGGTGCGCCTGGCCTCTGCCTTCGCCGGCTTATTTAGCGTGCTGTTGCTGTACGCCATGTTACGTAAACTCGGGCGTCCAACCGCTCTGGCCTGGACTGCAGCGGCGATGCTGGCAACCATGGGGATTTTTTGGGGTAACGCCCGCCAAGTGGGCGAAGACTCTCTGCTGACCTTGGGGGTAACCATGGCGTTGCTGGCGTTTTTTTATGCCAGCCGCCAGCTTCGTTTTGCCTGGGGCAGTTGGCTGTTGTTTGCCGCTGGGATTGCCATTGCGACCTTGAGCAAAGGCGTACTGGGACTTGCCCTTCCGGGGGTGGTGATTTTTGTCTATTTGCTGTGTGAAAACCTGATCGAAAAACGCTTCGCCCTGCACAATTGGCTGCGCCCCGCCCTGCTGACTCTGCTCGGACTGGTCCCACTACTGATCTGGCTGTGTGTGCTGTATCAGCGCGGCGGGATGCAGGCGGTAAGCGAACTGTTATGGACCAACAGCGTTGGGCGCTTTAGCGGATCGTTTGTCGAAGCCGGGCATTACGAACCGTTTTACTACTACCTGAGAAAACTGCCCGAAGCCTTCCTGCCGTGGAACCTGCTGACCTATCTGGGCCTGTGGCACTTTCGCAAGCAGCTGCGCGACAACCCGTTTCTGCTGTTCTTCTGTGTGTGGCTGGTGGCGCAATTTCTACTGTTGAACTTCGCCTCCAGCAAACGCGCGGTATACATGATGTCGCTGGCGCCAGCCGCCGCCGTCATTGCCGCAGAATACGCCCGGGTGATTCTGGAGTGGCTGCGCAAAAAAAGCCCGGAGTCGGCAACAGCCAGGTTCCTCAGCGATTACCACCGTCCTCTAGCCATCGCGCTGTTAGCTGGCCTGGTGGCCGCCTATATGCTGGCAGCGCATTGGGCCCCGCGAGCCGACAAGGAAGAGTCATTCCAGCCCATCGCCGCCCATGTCATGGACCTGCAAGCCAGTGGCAAACAGGTGGCGCTGCTCAGACCCGACGAGCGCCTGGGTGCCGTGGTGTTTTACACCCAGCAATTGCAGCACACGCTCAAGACCACGGACGAACTGCAAGCGTTTCTCAGTGCATCGCCTGACAATATCGCCCTTGTCGAGAAGCCCGAAATACCGGGCATCTCCTTGAACGTACTGGACAAGGTCAGTGTGGGGCGTCACCACTTTTACTTCGTCAGCCTGGCAGCACCCACCCCATAAACTTGATCCGAGGCAACAGATACGCAGATGGCGTGGCCGATCGTGGTGCATTGGCTACGCTCCTTGGGCGATTCCCAGCCAAGGAGCCTGTCATGACCATCAGCATCACCAGCAAGACCCTGAGCGACTACGACGCTAATCTGGCCTTCAACACCGCCACCGCGTTTCTACGCAAATCGGATCTGGCCAATTACCTGATTGATCAACTTGAACAGCAGCGCGTAAAGCTCCACGTGGAGGTCAGCACCGACCCGGCACTGGCCAATCAGGATGTATCGAACAACGGTTCGATTGTCTGGAACCTGCACAGCAACGTATCGCCCAGTGCGGATTTGACCGACGTGACAACCCTGCTCAGTCGTATCCCTGCGCCGCAAAAGCCCTATATCACCAGCCAATGGGTGCTGCTGCATTTGCTCGCCCTTGCCATCGAGCAATTGAACAGCCAGCTCAACTTCCGTGACGCGGATGCGACCTGGCCGTGGCTGGATGAAAAAGTGCTCAGCGCCAGCGATATCGAAAATGTGGTGGCCCGCGAACTCAGCGACCTGCCGTTGCCCGATGAGCAAAACTGGGACCGCCTGCTAAAGCGTATTTGATGGGTATGCAGTGACTCAGCAGGAGCGAGCCTGCTCGCGAAGCGAGGACACCTTCGCGGGCAGGCTCGCTCCCACAGACGGGGTCACACGGGCCTTCACCGCAGAGTGTTTCAGAATTGTGAGGATTCAATCCCGTGGTGTGTAGTCACCACCGGTACAATGCTCGCCCAGTCCTTGGTCTCGATATAACCGAGCATCTGCGGCGCTGCGTTCACACCATTGGTGTTGATAAACAATGAAGCGCCGTAGCCAAAGGTAGTGTCCGTTGACAGGTGCATGTCCACCAGCATTTGGTCCATGCACTCGCTGTGGCTCACGAGTATCAGATTGTGACCCGGCACTTTGTGCTTGAGCGCATCACGCAACATCGTGCCACGGCAGTTGAACAACCAGTCCTGTGCCTCTACCGGTCGATCAAACATGGCGTTGGCCGTTTGCCGGGCCCGGGTCAGCAGGCTGCTATAGATATCGGCGTTATTGAGCCCCAGCTGCTTATAGTCTGCACCCAATACCTGGACCGCCTGCGCACCGCGCACCGTCACCCCGTCTGCGGGGCCAAGGCACTGCGTAGTCGAGCGATCACAGCGTTCGGCATGCCGCACCAGCACAATCACATCGCCCTTGGCCCAACTGTTAGTCAGTTGCAACACCTGATCGGCATGGCTCGGCTGCCCCAGATTGGCCGGGGACGCGGGAGCCAATATCGCCAATGTCAGTGCTACGGCCAGCACGGCGGCAAAGATCACCACCAATGTATTTTTATAGCGGGCCAGCCCACAGCGCAGCATTACGCGATTGATTGCGTTCAAACCAAGACTCAACGTCACAGTACACACGCTCCTATGGCAGTCAGTGAACGACACTGGCCGCCACCCTATAGCCCGAATATGACAACGGGTCGCTTAGCGTCCCTGCTGCAAGAAATAGACTTACACAATGTGGTTTTCTATTAGCTGAACACGAGTTTAAAAAAGCGCAGGTCAGTGACAGGTGAAACAAATGTGAAAAAAAACGTGAGCCGTTAATGAACGACGCACACAAGAAAACGTTTCAGCTCTGACAAATGCCGCCGATATAGCCGAATACAACACTCGGCTGGGCCAAAAAAATAAAACCCTCCAGCGAACTTAGATCATGCGTGCAGCGTTCCTGGAGAACTCAATGAACAGATGGCTGAGCAACATCAGCGTCAACCTGAAACTGTCCCTGGGCTTTGGCCTGGTACTGGCCCTAACCTGCGTGATGGCCGTCTGCAACTGGATCAGTCTGGACAAGATGATTGATCGCAGTAACTGGATGAGCGACATCACGCGCCTCAATACCGCGTTTACCAACCTGCGGGTCACGCGCTTGCAGTACATGCTGACGGACGGCGACGAAACTGCCGCACAGAATGTACAAACCAGCATTGATGCGTTTAAGACCCAGCAAAATGAGCTGATCAGCACTTTTCAAAGCCCTGAAAACCTCAAGTTGCTCAAGGAGCAGCAAGAGGTCATCGGCCGTTACGAGCGTGCACTGGCGAACATGCGCAAGGCGTATATTGAGTCTGCCGCGTCGCGAGCCAGCATGGACCGCAACGCCACACTGGCACAGGACGCCATCGCGACCCTGATTGCCCGTGCCCTGCAACTGCCTGTGGGTGATGAAAGCCGTTTCGACATGTTCCAGACGGTATCCGAGGTACGCGAGCAGTTCCTGCTCTCGCGTTATCAGGTGCGCGCCTATATTGCCGCGCCCAACCCCACCACCGAGAAGGCTGCACGCCAGCAACTGGACAGCGCCGTCGCCAGTCTTGAACGCTTGACCGCGCATTTCGGCGCGAATGCCGGCGACACCCTGCGCACCCTGACCCAGACCATGGCGCAGTACAAACAAGCGCTGCAGCTGTACGCCAGCACCGACAACACCATCATCGCCATGCGCAAGGACATGACCGAGTACGGCACCAGTATCCTTGGCCACAGCGATGAGTTGTACAAGCTCCAACTGGAACGCCGCGATATCGAAAGCGCCACGGCCAACAGCATGCAACTGATCACCACCTTGCTGGTGTTGCTGTTTGGCATCACTGCAGCCGTCATCATCACTCGCCAGATCACCGTGCCCCTGCGTGAAACCCTGGCCGTAGTTGATCGCATTGCCAGTGGCGACCTCTCGCAGAACCTGCGGGTGACCCGTCGCGATGAACTGGGCGTACTGCAACAAGGTATTGCGCGCATGGGCACAACCCTGCGTGAGTTGATCAGCGGTATTCGCGACGGTGTCAGCCAGATCGCCAGTGCTGCCGAAGAGCTGTCGGCCGTCACCGAGCAAACCAGCGCCGGGGTCAACAGCCAGAAGATCGAGACCGATCAAGTAGCCACTGCGATGCATGAAATGACCGCCACCGTGCAGGAAGTCGCACGTAACGCCGAACAGGCCTCGCAAGCGGCGGCCGCGGCAGACAATGAAGCCCGCGAAGGCGACACCGTGGTCAACCAGGCGATTGATCAGATCGAGCGTCTGGCGGTAGAAGTCGGCCGTTCGACTGAAGCCATGGCCGTGCTGCAACAGGAAAGCGACAAGATCGGCAGCGTGATGGACGTGATCAAGGCTGTGGCCGAACAGACCAACCTGCTGGCCCTCAACGCCGCCATTGAAGCGGCCCGTGCCGGTGACGCAGGCCGTGGCTTTGCCGTGGTTGCCGATGAAGTGCGCGGTCTGGCCCAGCGCACGCAAAAATCCACCGAAGAAATCCAGACCCTGGTTGCAGCCCTGCAAAGCGGCACGCAGCACGTGGCCAGCGTGATGCACAACAGCCGCAACCTGACCGACAGCAGCGTGACTCTCACACGCCAGGCAGGCACGTCGCTGCAAGGCATCACCCGCACGGTGTCGAATATTCAGTCGATGAACCAGCAAATTGCCGCAGCCGCCGAGCAGCAAAGCGCAGTGGCCGAAGAGATCAGCCGCAGCATCGTCAACGTGCGCGACGTCTCCGAGCAAACCGCAGCGGCCAGCGACGAGACGGCCAAGTCCAGCGTTGAACTGGCGCGGTTGGGTAATCAGCTACAAGAGATGGTGAGCCACTTCAAGGTGTAACCACTCGAGCCTGTGGGCGCGGGCTTGCTCGCGCCCACAACAGCAATATCAGCGAGCTAAAAACACTCCGGCGCGATTGCCACTGGCTGCGCCCTGTTGATAACTCAACACGCCGTTGACCCACACCCCGTCTATCCCTTCAGCTGCCTGCTGCGGTTGGTTGAAATCTGCCACATCGCGCACTGTCCTGGCGTCGAACAGCACCAGGTCCGCCCAGTTGCCTTCGCGTATTTCGCCCCGCTCCCTCAGACCAAAACGCTGCGCCGACAACCCGGTCATTTTGTGTACTGCCGTGTGCAACGGGAACAGGCCCACGTCTCGGCTGTAATGCCCCAACACCCTTGGAAACGCCCCCCACAGACGCGGATGCGGAAACGGGTCTTCAGGCAACCCGTCCGAGCCGATCATCGATAACGGATGCGCGAGGATCCTGCGCACATCGCTTTCATCCATCCCGTAATACACCGCGCCTGCAGGTTGCAAACGCTGCGCCGTGTCCAGTAACGACAAGCCCCAAAGCCCGGCAATGTCCTGTAAATCACGCCCACCCATCTCAGGGTGCGGCGTCGACCAGGTGATGGTGATGCGAAACGCATCAGTCACTTGCTTGAGGTCCAGGGTCGAAGAACTCGCCGCATAGGGATAGCAATCGCAGCCCACCGGGTGGGTCTTCGCCGCCTGCTCCAGCGCCGCCAGCAACTGCGGGCTGCGCCCCCAATTGCCCGCACCGGCGCATTTGAGATGGGAAATGATTACCGGCACTCGAGCCTGGTGTCCGATCAAAAACGCTTCGTCCATCGCCTCCAGCACGGGTTCGAACTCACTGCGCAAATGGGTGGTGTACAAAGCCCCGAACGCAGTCAGTTCGCCAGCCAGTTGCAGCACTTCGTCGGTCTCGGCACTGAATGCACTGGCGTAGGCCAGCCCTGTGGATAACCCCAAAGCCCCCGCTTCCAGGCTTTCGCGCAGTTGTTGACGCATGGCCTGGATTTCACTGGCGCTGGCGGTGCGCTGCAAATCGTCCATATGGTTACTGCGCAAGGCCGTATGACCGATCAGCGCGGCAACATTCACTGCAGGGCTGGCCGCCTCGACCGCGGCACGATAGTCACTGAAACGCGGGTATACAAACGCAGCCTTGGCCCCCAACAGGTTCATCGGATCCGGCGGTTCATTGCGCAGGGTCACGGGCGATGCGCTGATGCCGCAGTTACCGACAATCACCGTGGTCACGCCCTGACTGAGTTTTGGCAACATCTGCGGCTGGCGGATAACCACTGTGTCATCGTGGGTATGTACATCAATAAAGCCCGGCGCCAGCACCCGGCCAGCGGCGTCAGTTTCGTGGGCGGCGCGTGCATCGCTCAAGTCGCCGATACGCTCGATACGCCCCCCGCGCACCGCCACATCAGCCGTATAGGCCGGGGCGTTAGTGCCATCAATCAGCCGTGCATTGCGAATCAGTGTGTCGTAGCGCATTTCAATCCCCCAACGGCAGGCAGTCGTCGCCGCCACGATAGTCATCCAATGCCAGCTTGATCCGGCGCAAGCGCTCCTGGTTGGCTTCGGGCATCGACAACGCCAGCTCGGTGGCGAGCACATCAATAGCCAGCAACATGCCGTAACGGGCCGCCGTGGGCTTGTAGATAAAGCTGGTTTCCACCCCTTGCAGCGCCAGCACCACATCCGCCAGTTCAGCCAGCGGCGAGTCGGGACGGGTGATCGCAATCACCTTGGCGCCATAGTTGTGGGCCAGCTTTACCGCCTCGATCAGCTCCGGGGTCTGCCCCGTCAAAGAGCACACAATAACGGCGTGTTCCGCCCCGAGGGTCGCGGCCACCACCCGCATCATCACGGCGTCGCGGCAAGCAGCGATGGGGTAGCCCAGCCGCACGAGGCGCACCTGCAATTCATCACTGCACCCACTGGAGCAACCGCCCATGCCGAACGCGTGAATCATCCTCGCCTCGCTGAGCACCCGGACCGCATCGGCAAATCTTTCACCGTTGAAACCGGCCAGATGCTCATGCAGCGTCGACTCGATATCCCCCACGATCTGGCGAAAAAACGCCGATTGCTCGGGCATGCTCGCGCTATCCAGAAAGCGGTTACCCACGCCGCTGGCCTGGGCCAATTGCAAGCGCAGGTCACGCAAGTCGCGGCAACCGACGCTGCGGGCAAAGCGCGACAAGGTGGCGCTGCTGACCTCGGCCCGCAGAGCCAGTTCGTCGAGGCTGGCACTGGCGGCAAAGCCGATGTCGCTGAGCATCAGCCGGGCAATCCGCGCTTCGGCGGCGCTGAAGCTGTCCTGGCGAACGCGAATTTGATACAGGATGTCCATTTAAATCAGCTCTGAGAGGATCAGGACAAAACCAAACGCCACCACGGAAATCAGGGTTTCCAGCACCGTCCAGGTCTTGAAGGTTTGGGCGACGGTCATATTGAAGTATTCCTTCACCAGCCAGAAGCCGCCGTCGTTCACGTGAGAAAAAATCACCGACCCTGCGCCCGTGGCCAGCACCAATAATTCAGGGTGTGGATAACCCAGACCAATCGCCACTGGCGCCACAATCCCCGAAGCGGTGGTCATGGCGACAGTGGCCGAGCCGGTGGCAATGCGCATCAGCGCAGCAAACACCCAGCCCATAAACAGCGGCGACAACTGAAACTCCTGAGCCAGGCCAACAATTTCGGTGGTCACGCCCGAATCGATCAGAATGCGGTTCAACCCGCCACCCGCCCCCACCAGCAAGGTGATGCTGGCGGTGGGCGCAAGGCAGTCGTTGGTGAATTTCAAAATCGATTCACGGTTAAACCCCTGGGCCAGCCCCAAGGTCCAGAAACTCACCACCGTAGCGATCAGCAGCGCCATCACCGAGTTACCGATGAACTGCAAAAACTGATTGAACCCGCTCCCCGGGGTAGAAATCAGATTGGCCCAGCCGCCGATCAGCATCAGCACCACCGGCAGCAGGATCGTGCCCAGGGTGATGCTGCAACTCGGCAAGCGTGCCCGGGGTTCGCGGTTGATAAATTGCTTTTCCAGCGGGTTGTCGGCAGGCAACTGAATGCGCGGCACGATAAATTTGGCGAACAGCGGCCCGGCGATGATCGCCGTAGGGATGCCGATCAGAATCGCGTACATCAGGGTTTGCCCAACAGAAGCCTGATACGCCTGCACAGCCAGCATCGCCGCCGGGTGCGGCGGCACCAGTGCGTGCACCACCGACAAACCGGCCACCATCGGCAAGCCGACCATCAGCACTGACACCCCAACCCGGCGCGCAACGGTGAAGGCAATCGGCACCAGCAGCACAAAGCCGACCTC
This sequence comes from Pseudomonas fragi, assembly GCF_025426255.1. Lineage (GTDB taxonomy): Bacteria > Pseudomonadota > Gammaproteobacteria > Pseudomonadales > Pseudomonadaceae > Aquipseudomonas > Aquipseudomonas kulmbachensis. The sequence goes on from NZ_CP104861.1 coordinate 4,598,578, forward strand.
AAAAAACAGCGGCAAGCCCACCAGGAACGCGATGCAGACCATGGCCCAGTGCGCGTTGCGCTCACCAAAACGGTCAATCAAGGTGCGCGCCACCTGCTCGGCGCCCCCCGACTCGGCCATCATCTTGCCGAGCATGGTGCCCAGCGCCACCACCAGTGCAATGTGCCCCAGGGTTTTACCGACACCGCCCTCATAAGCCCCCATCACACTGCCTGCAGGCATGCCCGCCATCAGGCCCAGCCCGATTGAAACCAGGGTGATGACGATAAACGGATTGATCTTGTAGCGCGCAATCAGAACGATCAGCGCAATGATGGCAATGGCCGCGTAGAGCAGCAGCCCGTAGCCCGAAGATGGCGTCATAAGAGGTTCCCCCGGCAATATTTTTTGAGTTCTTATGAAACTCAGAAAGCATTACCGGGGAGCGTTATCAATCTTTATGAAAATTACTTTCGCTGACCGATACGTCGTGTCGTGTTCAGGTATGAGCAACAGTCAAAAATGAAAATCCGGGGGACGTATTTTCACTCGTGATGCACACGGGCGCGTTTAAGCAGTTTTTTGCTGCGCTCGGACAGGTGCAGCACTCGCAAATGCTTGCCCGCCTTGCGATAGCGCTCGCGCAGGGTATCGAGTGCCGCAATCGCCGAATAATCGACGAAGGTCAAATGAGCGCAATCAAGCGTTACCTGCGCCGGGTCATTGGCCGGATCGAACTGTTTGAGAAAGGCTGTGGTAGAGGCAAAAAACAGCGTGCCATGGACCCGGTACAGTTTGCTGCCATCGCTCTGCAGATCAGCGTCGGCGTATAGCTGGCGGGCCTGCTGCCAGGCGAAGTTGAGCGCAGCAATAATGACCCCGCACATCACCGCCACCGCCAGGTCGGTGAACACGGTAATCACCGTCACAGCGATGATCACCAGCACATCGTTAAGCGGTACTTTGTTCAGTACCCGCAAAGAGGCCCAGGCAAAGGTCTGCTGCGATACCACGAACATCACCCCCACCAGCGCTGCCAGCGGGATGCGCTCGATAAACGGCGACAGAAACAACACAAACAGCAAAATCATCACCCCGGCGGTCACCCCGGACAACCGACCACGCCCACCGGAGCTGAGGTTGACCACGGTTTGCCCGATCATCGCGCAACCGCCCATCCCACCTAACGCCCCCGAAACCATATTGGCTGCGCCCAGTGCTACGCACTCACGGTCCGGGTAGCCACGGCTCTCGGTGATTTCGTCAGTCAGGTTGAGGGTCAGCAAGGTTTCCAGCAGCCCGACCACCGCCATCACGATGGCGTAAGGCGCGATGATGCTCAGGGTTTCCAGGGTCCAGGGAATCTGCGGCAGGCTAAAGCTCGGTAAACCACCGGCGATATGCGCCATATCGCCCAAGGTTCGGGTCGGCAAACCCATAAAATGAACCGCCAGGCCTACGCCCAAAATCGCCACCAGCGCAGGCGGCGCGGCGCGGGTCAGACGCGGCAACAGGTAGACGATGGCCATGGTCGCGGCCACCAGCCCGATCATCATGTATAGCGCCATGCCACTGAGCCAGGTGTCGCCGTCTTTGAAGTGATCCAGTTGCGCCATGGCAATCACGATCGCCAGGCCGTTCACAAAACCCAGCATCACCGGGTGCGGCACCATGCGTACCAGCTTGCCGAGTTTGAGCAGACCGAACGCCAGCATGATCAGCCCACTTAGCAAAACGGTGGCCAATAAATACTGCACGCCGTGTTGCACCACCAACGCGATGATCACCACCGCCATCGACCCGGCCGCACCGGAGACCATGCCCGGCCGCCCGCCAAACAGCGCGGTGAGGGTGCAAATAATAAACGCGCCATACAAGCCCATCAGCGGGTTGAGGTGGGCAACCAGCGCGAACGCGATGCACTCGGGCAACAGAGCGAAGGACGTCGTGAGCCCGGCCAGGACATCAGCGCGCAGACGTGAGAATTTCATGATTTACCTAGGAGGGAGTAACGAGCAACAGATGGTAACAAATTGAATAGAGGCGAGATAACTGTAGCCGCTGCCGCAGGCTGCGATAAGGCCGCCAGGGGCTTCGCTGCTGGAAAAGCGGGGTCGCTTCGCAACCCATCGCAGCCTTCGGCGCGGCTACACGTTTCTGTTGTTACTTCACCACCCTGCCTACACCACGGCCACGCGGGTCGGAGGCGGTTTCGAGTTGGGTGCCGTTCACCCGAATGGCCTGAATGTCACCCATGTTCCAGCCCTGATCTTCCAAGGTGTAACCCATGGCTTTGAGCTCATCAGCCACTTTGCCGGTGAGCGGCGCATAGGCGTCGAAGTAGATCGTGTCTTTAGGCAGCAACTGGTGATGCACGCGCTGCGCCGCCACCGCTTTTTCCAGCGGCAGGTCGTAGTCGTAGATGTTATTGAGTACCTGGAAAATCGAGGTGAAGATCCGCGAGCCGCCAGGTGTGCCCAGTACCAGCGTGACCTGACCGTCGCGGGTCACCAGGCTTGGGCTCATGGACGACAACATGCGCTTGCCCGGTTCGATGGCGTTGGCATTGCCACCCACCACACCAAAAGCGTTGGCTACGCCCGGCTTGGAGCTGAAGTCGTCCATTTCGTCGTTCAGCAAGAAGCCCGCGCCTTTAACCACAACGCCGCTGCCGTAATCCCAGTTCAGGGTATAGGTATTGCTGACCGCGTTGCCCTGTTTGTCGACAATGGAGAAGTGTGTGGTCTGATGCGGTTCCAGGCCCGGCTTGACCTTGGCGGTCTCGGAAATCGCTTTTGGATTGACCTCTTTTGCGCGCTTGGCGATATAGGCAGGGTCGGTCAGCTCTGCCACGGGCATCTTGCCGAAGTCCGGGTCGCCGAGGTAATCGGCACGGTCAGCAAACACGCGTTTTTCGATCTCAGCCAACAGGTGGATATAGGGGGCGGAGTTCAGTTCCACGCCTTTGAAGTCCGCCGCACGGTCCTCTTTAATACCGATCAGCTGTGCCAGCGCGATACCGCCCGAGCTTGGCAGCGGCGCGGTGTACAACGTGTTGCCACGGAAATCCACACGCATCGGCTCACGCCAGTTGACCTTGTAATCGTTAAGGTCCTCCTTGGTGATCAGGCCTTTGTCCTTTTGCATCTGCGCCACCAGCAGGTCGGCGGTTTTACCGTGGTAGAAGTCCTTGGCACCCTGGTCGGCGATGCGTTCCAGGGTCACGGCCAGCTCTGGCTGCTTGAAGGTTTCGCCGGGTTTCATGCTGCCGAAATAATCGCCGAAGTTGGTGGTGCCCTTGAACAGCGCCAATGCATCTTCGCGGTACTGGAATTGCTGGTCAGCCACCTTGAAGCCGTTTTTCGCGTAACCCACGGCCGGGGTCAGCAGCTCGGCCCACGGCAATTTGCCGAAGCGCTGGTGCGCCTCCCACAAGCCCATCACCGTGCCCGGCACGCCAGCGGCGCGCGAGCCGACCAGGCTCAGGTTCTCGATGATTTCGCCTTTTTCGTTGAGGTACATATCACGGCTGGCGGCTTTGGGCGCCGTTTCGCGATAGTCGAGGAAATAGGGTTTGCCATCGATATACATCGTCATGAAACCGCCGCCGCCGATGTTGCCGGCTTCGGGGTAGGTCACAGCCAGGGTGAAGGCGGTCGCCACAGCGGCGTCGACAGCGTTACCGCCTTTTTTGAGAATTTGCGCAGCTACTTCAGCGCCATATTGATCCGGTGCCGCGACCGCGCCGCCTTCCAGAGTGACGGCATACGCCGAAGAGCTGGCGGCGATGGCAGCCGTCAAGGCCAGGGTTTTGAACCACACAATACGCATTCGATACTTCCTTTTATTGTTATCAACCGTGACCGAACCTTGTCTGAATTCGGCAATGATTTCAAACCACAAAAGCGAAAGTGCGGAACGACGCACAACCTTGTGGAAGACTCAGTTCTGCGCCAAAACTGGGCTCGTAGCAGCTGCCGAAGGCACGAGGCTGCGTCCGGCTGCGTAGCAGTCGTAAAACCATACAACCCGGTGTTTTTGGTAGACCGCGTTTACCGGATTTACGACGACTTCGTCGCCGGACGCAGCCTCGTGCCTTCGGCAGCTGCTACGGGAGAGTTATGTATGGGCTTCGGTTATCAGTGCATCCACCAGGCCACGGGCCATTTCCACGCTGTGAATCACGTTCCATAGCTGTTCGGCTTCAAAGCCGCTGAGGTGGGAGCGGATATCGTCGGCGGTCAATTCCGCGCCCTTGAGCAACAACGATGCGTGTTTGAGCGCGTCCTGAACAGGCACGCCGGGGTTGATGCTGAACAGCGAAGTGCCCTGATGGGCGCAGGTATACAGCGGAGGATCGGGGACAATTTTCTTCATGGCGTCAACTCAAAAAAATGGCTGAAAGAACTGCCTCTGTCCCGCTGTCAATCGGTGAAGGTGGCAGCTGCGTGCGGGTGACAGACCGAGGAGAGCTGACAAGACTCGGCGCACTCGAAAGTGCCCCGCACACAGCCGCCATAACACGATGAAATGTCTATGAGGCTGTCTTGTCACTCTCAACGGCCTGTCACAACCGGTCACTGAAACCAGCGACTCGGCGAGACTATCGACCCGTTTGCAGCGCCACAAGACGCTCAGGATTCTCTAGGAAACATCACTCAATAGAAAGCGACGCAGCAGGTGCAGACGTTGCTATTTGTGTGGGCCAGCCACACAAATACCTGTAGGAGCAAGCACCTTAGCCCTTGAAGTGCGGGCCCGCGTACCCGGCGAGTTTGGCCTGGATAAAATCCAGAAAACACTGAATGCGCAGTGCCAGCTGTGAGTTGCGGTAGTAAACGGCGTTAATCGGCTGCCTGTAACCGCTGTTGAACTCGCCCAGCACCGCCTGCAAGCGCCCGGTCTTGATATCTTCGTGAGTCATAAAGTGCGACAGGCAGGCGATGCCCTGCCCTTGCAGCGCCAGATGGCGCACGGTCTCGCCGCTCGACGCGCTGATGGCCGGTTGGATGGGCCAGCGATCGCCCTGGGCATAACGCAGCGGCCACTGGTTAAGGCCATCGTTCTGAGTAAAACCGATCAGGGTGTGGTTGGCCAAATCGGCCACGCTGGCGGGCATGCCGTGGGCGGCAATGTAGTCGGGGCTGGCGAGGATGTTCAGCGGGCTGCAACCCAAGGAGCGGGCATGCAAGGTGGAGTCGGTCAGGGTACCGATGCGAATCGCGATATCGGTGCTTTGCTCCAGCAAATCGATGATCAGATCGTTGCTGTTGAGTTCCAGTTGAATCTCGGGGTACAGCGCCCGGAACTCGGGGAGATACGGCACGATGGCGTGCAGCATGAAGGGCGAGGCGGCATTGATGCGCAAACGCCCGGACGGCGTGCGCTGGTGTGAGATCAGACGCTCTTCAAGTTCATCCATCTGTTCAAGGATCAGCTTGGCCCGCTCGAAGAAAAACTTGCCCTCTTCGGTCAGGTCCATGCGCCGCGTGGTGCGGTTGATCAGCGTGGTTTCAAGCTTGGCCTCCAGCCGTGACAGCGTGCGGCTGACGGCTGAAGGTGTTTGCCCGGCCTGCTCGGCGGCGGCAGAAATCGAACCGCACTCGATCACCGAAACAAAAATTTGCAGCTCATCGGATCTGGCTTTCACACGTGCCCCTCATTGACTAGACGTTGATAGTACATACCGTCTCGAACTGTGGGGGGATTCTGTAGGTTGCGTAGCAGCTGCCGAAGGAACGAGGCTGCGTTCGGCTGCGCAGCAGTCGTAAAACCATGCTACCCGGTGTCTCAGGTATACCGTTTTTTCTGGATTTACGGCGACTACGTCGCCGAACGTAGCCTCGTTCCTTCGGCAACTGCTACGGGTATTGGTCGGCAGGGGTCAGGCGTTGAGGCCAAACACTTCAGCCAAATGCTGCTCGTAACGTGCGGCGTCGACTTCAGGCTGTGGACGCTTCATCACGTCGACACACAAGAAGGTCGGCAAGCCGGTCATGCCCAGGAACTGATTGGCCTTGTGGAACGGGAAGTACACCGCGTCCACGCCTTTGCCCTCGAAAAAGTCTGCAGGGTCGTCAAATGCTTGCTGCGGTGCGTTCCAGGTCAGCGACAACATGTATTTCTTGTCGTGGATCAGACCGCCGCTGCCGTAGCGCTGCGAAGCGTCGGAGCGGGTGCGACCGTCACTGGCGTAGAGCTTGCCGTGCCCTTCGGTGAATACTTCGTCGATGTACTTTTTAACGATCCAGGGTGCGCCCATCCACCAGCCCGGCATTTGGTAAATGACCACATCTGCCCACAGGTATTTTTCGACTTCTTCGGCGATATCGTAGCCTTCGTCGATATGGGTAACTTTGACTTCAAAACCCTGACGATCAAAAAACGCCAGTGCGGTCTCGTGCAGGGTCAGGTTGTAACGACCATCGGAGTGAGCAAATTTTTTGGCGCCGTTAAGCAAGAGTATTTTTTTCATCATCAGCCTCCAGGGGGTTAAACCCTCAGCGCTGCTGAGCGGCATGGGGGTAAAGAATATGCCGAGAGAATATCGACCCCCTTGTGTGAGAAAAACCCGCAGTGAGTCAAATCACCTTTGCCGTCACAGCACGAATATCCGTTAATTGTTGATCAATAGGTGGCTGCCGAGCAGCGCCATACCGATAAAAAATACCCGTTTGAACAACAGGGCGCTGATGCGCTGGCGCAGCCATTGCCCCAGCCACATGCCGAGCATGGCGGGCACCAGCGCCAGCAATGAGGCATTCAGCTCACCGCCGCCCAGGTTGCCGCGCCAGTAGAGCCCGGCGGCAAGGGCCAATGTGGAGACGCTGAAGGACAATCCCAAGGCCTGCACCAATTGGTTTTTACTCAACCCCAACGCTTGCAGGTACGGCACGGCGGGAATTACAAACACCCCGGTGGCCGAGGTGATAAGCCCGGTGACCAACCCGCACACCGGGCCTAGCCAGCGCTCGCGCTGTGGGGCGACATGCAGGGTGGGCAGGAACAGGCCGCTCAAGGCATACAGCAGCAGGGCCGCACCTAACGCCCGCCCCACCCAACTGCCGCCGTCAATGTTTAGCCAGAGCACGCCGAGCCCGGTGCCTATAAAGATCCCCAGTTGCATGGGCCACAGGCGTTTTATCAACGCCCGCAACTGCCCACCGGCAGCCAGCTGCCAGGCGTTGGTGACGATGGAGGGGATAATCAACAGTGCCGCAGCCTGCGCCGGAGCAATAGCCAGCCCGAGCATGCCCATGGCGACAGTCGGCAAGCCAAGGCCAATCACGCCCTTGACCGTGCCCGCCAGCAAAAAGCTCATCATCACCAGCAGTGACAAGGCCCAGCCCAGATGTTGGTAAAACTCGATCAGTGTTTTCATGGGCGTATGCTGGAGCATCGGCAGGTGCCTGAAAATGCGGCATACACTGAGACAGCCTCTTGCACAGCAATAGGCAAATTATAAATTCTCTGTGGGAGACTCTATATTGCGTAGCAGCTGCCGGAGGAACGAGGCTGCTGCTACAGGTATTTACCCCACATAGATTCTTCATTTAACTGCTGGACGCTTACATGCACTTCGATCTGGTTGATCTGCGCTTGTACTTGAATGTACTGCAGGCGGGCAATATCACGGCGGGCGCCAGCCTTAGTCATTTGTCGCTGGCCGCTGCCAGTGCGCGGATCAGAGCCATGGAGTCATCCCTGGGCGTGGACTTTTTGCAACGCAGTCGCCGTGGTATCAGCCCCACTCCGGCCGGGCAAGCGCTGGCGCAACATGCACGGTTGTTGTTGCAGCAGGTGGAGCGCATGAACCACGATCTGGGTGAATATGCCTTGGGCTTTAAAGGCCGGATCCGCCTGCTGTGCAACACCACCGCCCACACCGAATATCTGCCCGAGTTGCTCGCCGACTTTGTGCGCCAGCACCCCAATATCAGCGTCGATCAACAAGAGCTCACCAGCCTGCGCATCACCCATGCACTGCGTCAGGATGCAGCCGATATCGGGGTAATTTCCAACGCGGTAGACACCCGCAACCTGCAAACCCGCCCCTTTCGCGATGATCCGCTGGTACTGGTGATACCGCTCGATCACCCGCTGGCCGATTACCCGGTGCTCAGCTTCAGCGCCACCCTGAGCCATGACTATGTCGGGCTGTCAGCGAATAGCGCGCTGGCGGTGTACCTGGAAGAGCAGGCGTTGCACAGCGGCTTGCGCATGCACGTGCGAATTCGTGCCGAAGGTTTTGACGGGGTGCTGCGCATGGTCGCCCGTGGCGCCGGGCTGGGCATCGTGCCACAAGCGACAATCACGCGCTGGCAGGCACCGCGCACCTTTAAGGTGGTGAACCTGAGCGAGCCGTGGGCAGATCGCAAACTGCTGCTGTGCGCCCGCTCGTTTGAGCAGTTGCCCGCCTATGCCGCTGCATTGCTTGAGGCGCTATCAGTCAGTTAATGCCGTAGGAAGTGTCGCGGTTTTGCGTTCAGCTGTATGCCTGCATTTTTACCAAGAGTAATATCCGGGGCTTGCGACACCCGGGGCGTCTTTGGCCGCGGGTATTTTGATCAGATCTTGAGAATAACAACCCACAGGGCACCCGATGGCTGACGCTAACTCCCCCCCGGTCACACTCAAACGCGGTTTGAAAAACCGCCATATCCAGCTGATTGCCCTGGGCGGCGCTATCGGTACGGGCCTGTTTTTGGGTTCGGCGGGCGTACTCAAGTCGGCCGGGCCATCGATGATTCTGGGCTATGCGATTGCCGGTTTTATCGCGTTTCTGATCATGCGCCAATTGGGCGAGATGATTGTCGAGGAGCCGGTGGCCGGTTCTTTCAGCCACTTTGCCCATAAGTACTGGGGCGGTTATGCGGGGTTTCTGTCGGGCTGGAACTATTGGGTTCTGTACGTACTGGTAGGCATGGCCGAGCTGACGGCGGTGGGCAAGTACATCCAGTTCTGGTGGCCCGAGGTGCCGACCTGGGTCAGCGCCGTGGTGTTTTTTGTATTGGTCAACCTGATCAACACGCTGAACGTGAAGGTGTTCGGCGAAATGGAGTTCTGGTTCGCGATCATCAAGGTGGTGGCGATTGTCGGCATGATCGTGCTCGGGTGCTACCTGCTGTTCAGCGGCACCGGCGGCCCGCAAGCGTCGATCAGCAACCTGTGGAGCCACGGCGGGTTCTTCCCCAATGGCGGCACCGGCCTGCTGATGGCCATGGCCTTTATCATGTTTTCTTTCGGCGGCCTGGAGTTGGTGGGCATCACCGCGGCTGAAGCCAGCGAGCCGAAAAAGGTAATCCCCAAGGCCATCAACCAGGTGGTGTACCGAATTCTGATTTTCTATGTGGGCGCACTGACGGTGCTGTTGGCGCTGTACCCGTGGGATCAGTTGCTGGTCACATTGGGCGCCGGTGGCGATGCCTACGGCAGTAGCCCGTTTGTGCAGATTTTCGCCCTGATCGGTAGCAACACGGCGGCACAAATTCTCAACTTCGTGGTACTGACTGCCGCGCTGTCGGTCTACAACAGCGGCGTGTACTGCAACAGCCGCATGCTCTTCGGCCTGGCCGAACAGGGTGATGCGCCCAAGGCGCTGATGAAGCTGACCAACAATGGCGTGCCACTGCGGGCACTGGGCGTGTCGGCGCTGGTGACGTTGCTGTGTGTGGTGGTCAACTATGTGGCCCCGCACAAGGCGCTGGAGTTGCTGTTTGCGCTGGTGGTTGCCTCGTTGATGATCAACTGGGCGCTGATCAGCCTCACCCATATCAAGTTCCGCAAGGCCATGGCGGTGCAAGGCGTGACGCCTTCGTTCAAGGCGTTCTGGTTCCCGTTCAGCAATATCCTGTGCCTGGTGTTTATGGCGGTGATCGTGTCGGTGATCTGGATGATCCCCGATGTTCGCGCCTCGGTATATGCGATTCCAGTGTGGCTGCTGATCATCTACGGGTTCTATTTGGTGCGCCTGCGCACTGGCAAGGCGCTGGCCAACTCACGCTAAGCGTTCAACCGGTACAAAAAGCCCCGTCACTGCGTTCAGTGCCGGGGCTTTTGCGTATCTGGGGGTCGGGATCAGGCATCTGTCAGAGCACTGCTGCGGTTAGGGTGGGGGTTATTAACCCATCACCGGAGGTCTTATGTCTGCGCCAATTACTGTGCTTCGCGACACCCATCCCCTGCCCGTGCTCGATGCCTGCAAATGGGAAAAACTCGAAGGCGACCCGCACACCGTCAACCTCAACGCTTACACCAGCGAAGACGGCAGCAAGATCATGGGCACGTGGATTTGCACACCAGGCAAGTGGTACGTGGAGTACGTGAAGTGGGAATACTGCGATTTCCGCGAAGGCTATTGCATCATCACCCCTGAGGGCAAGGAGCCAATCCATCTGCGGGCCGGGGATATTTTTGTGGTGGAACCGGGTATGAAAGGCACGTGGGAAGTGGTGGAAACCGTGCGCAAGTATTTCGTTTTTGCCTGATCTAAAGCCCGAAAAAAACCCGGGAATCCGCCCGACGCGGACTCCCGGGAAAACCCCCTATTGGGGTTTGCGATAGCTATTGATGATGGCCGAGAAGTCTTTGCCGCCTTCGCCGCGCAGACTCATGGCCTGATACAACTGTTGCGCCACGGCGCCCATCACCACAGGTTGATGGGCCTGGCGTGCAGCTTCGGTGGCCAGCCCCAGATCCTTGAGCATCAACTCGGCGCCAAAGCCGCCGGTATAGCCGCGTGATGCAGGGGCCGTTTCAACGATGCCCGGCCACGGGTTGTACACCTCCGAACTCCAGCAGCGCCCGGTGGAGCTGTTGATAACTCCGGCCAATACTTCGCTGTCGATGCCCAGCGCTGCGCCCAGGGCCATGGCTTCGCTGACGCCCACCATGGAAATCCCGAGCAGCAGGTTGTTGCAGATTTTAGCCACTTGGCCGGTGCCCACATCCCCGCAATGGACTATGTTGCGGCCCATTTGCGAGAGCACCGGGTGCAAGGTGTCGAACAGGCCCTGGGAAGCACCCACCATAAAGGTCAGGGTGCCCGCCTGCGCACCGCCTGTACCGCCGGATACCGGGGCATCGGCCATTTGCACGCCTTGCTTGGCCGCAGCGGCGGCCACTTCACGGGCGGTTTGCGGGTCGATGGTGCTGCAATCCACGGCCGGCACACCGGCACCGATACCGGCCAACACACCGTCTTCACCCAGCCACACGCTACGCACATGGGCCGCTGCCGGGAGCATGGTGATCACCAGCTCGGTGCCTTTGGCCGCATCGCGCGGCGACGCGCTGATATGGCCGCCAAGGGCTTCCAGCTCGGCCAGGATGTCTTTGTTCAGGTCAAACAGGTTCAACGAGTGCCCGGCCTTGAGCAGGTTGCGCGCCATCGGTGCGCCCATGTTGCCCAAACCAATAAATGCGATGTTCATGGTGTGTGCCCTCAACGAAGATTGATGGTGGTATTGACGCCATCATTCACGCTTTCATCGTCAAACCAACGGCTGGTGACGGTCTTGGTTTGAGTATAGAACTGCACCACTTGCTTGCCGTACGGGCCCAGATCGCCGAGCTTGGAGCCACGGGAACCGGTGAAACTGAAGAACGGCACCGGCACTGGAATCGGAATATTGATACCAACCTGGCCGACATCGATTTCGCTCTGAAACTTGCGAGCCGCTGCGCCACTCTGGGTAAACAGGCCGGTGCCGTTACCGAACGGGTTGGCGTTGACCAGCGCGATGGCCTGGTCGAGGGTGTCGACTTCAATCACCACCAACACCGGGCCGAAGATTTCCTGGGTATAGATTTGCATGTCGGTGGTGACGCCTGAAAACAGGGTCGGACCGATAAAGTTACCCTGTTCGAAACCCGGGACCTTGATGTTACGGCCATCAAGTTCAAGCACTGCGCCTTCTTTGATACCGCTTTCGATCAGCCCCAGCACACGTTCTTTCGCACGTTTGGAGATCACCGGGCCTACGTCTGTACCCGCTTCGCTGCCGGCGTTGACCTTGAGTTTTTGCGCCAGCGCCTTGAGGTCTGGCAGCCATTGTTTGGCAGCGCCCACCAGCACCACTACAGAGGTGGCCATGCAACGCTGACCGGCAGCACCAAAACCTGCGCCTACCAGTGCATTGAGGGTTTGCTGACGGTTGGCGTCGGGCAGCACCACTGCGTGGTTTTTCGCGCCCATCATCGATTGCACGCGCTTGCCGTGACGGCCCGCCAGGTCATAGACATGGGTGCCGACGGCGGTTGAGCCGACAAACGAAACAGCTTTGATATCTGCGTGGGTGCACAGAGCATCCACTACGTCCTTGCCGCCGTGGACAACGTTGAGCACGCCTGGTGGAACCCCGGCTTCGATTGCCAGTTCGACCAGCATCAGGGTCGACAGCGGGTCTTGCTCGGAAGGTTTAAGGACGAAGGTGTTACCGCAAGCGATGGCCATCGGGAACATCCACAGCGGAATCATGGCCGGGAAGTTGAAAGGCGTGATCCCTGCACAGACGCCGATTGGTTGGCGCAAGGTGTAGGTGTCTACTCCGCCTGCGACGTTTTCTGCGAATTCCCCCATCTGCAAGGTGCCGATGGAGCACGCGTGTTCGACTACTTCCAGGCCACGGAAAATATCGCCCTCGGCGTCGGCAATGGTTTTGCCTTGTTCAGCACTGAGGACGGTGGCAATACGTTTGGAGTGCTCACGGATCAGGGCTTGCAGCTTGAGCATGATGCGCATGCGTGCGCCAATCGGCGTCAGCTTCCAGGTCTGGAAGGCGCGTTGGGCAGCGGCAATGGCGGCGTTGACTTCATCAGCGGTGGCAAACGGGACTTTGGCCAGCACTTGCTGAGTGGCCGGGTTAACGATGTCGTGCCACTCAGTGGTCTGCGACTCGACCCATTCGCCGTCGATCAGCAAGCGGGCGTTTTGATACGGGGTGTTAGAAACGCTCATGGAAGTCTCCGAAATTATTTTTGTGAGTACGGGCGTCCAATTGGTCGCAGGACTGTTTTTGGAGTATAGGTGTGCGTTCTTCTAATAAGAACGCACATAAAAGCCGGTCTAACATGCAAAAAAACATCACATCGTTAAGCGCACTGAACTGGGATGACCTGAAGTTTTTTCTGGAGGTGGCCCGCACCCGCAAAGCCAGCAGCGCCGCCAAACGGTTGGCGGTGGACTACACCACCGTGTCACGGCGGATCAGCTCACTGGAAGCTGCGCTCGGTACTTTGCTGTTCGAAAAATCGCGTACCAATGGCTTTACCCTGACCAATGAAGGCCAGCGCTTGCTGGGTTATGCAGAGTCGATCGAAAGCACGCTGCACATGGCCTGCGAGCAAGTGTCAGGGTCTGGCGTGGCGTTGTCGGGGCATGTGCGCATGGGTTGCACCGAAGGTTTCGGGAGCTTTTTTATCACCCCGCAGCTCAGCCATTTTGTGGACGCCTACCCGGCGATTTCGGTGGATATCCTGCCACTGCCGCACTTCATCAGCTTGTCCAAGCGCGAGGCCGATATCGTCATTGCGCTGGAGCGCCCGGAACACGGGCCTTATGTGTGCTGCAAGCTGTGCGACTACCGTTTGCAACTGTTCGCCACCCAGGAATATCTGGACCAGCATCCACCGATCCGCAGCACGGCAGATTTGTCGGAGCATACGTTTATCAGTTATGTGGACGATCTGGCGTTCAGCTCCGAGCTGCTGTACCTGGCCAATGTGCTACCAGGCGCCAGCGCCAACCTGCGCAGTACTAGCGTCATTGCGCAGTTCGTGGCCGCGCAGCAAGGTCGTTCGCTGGCTATTCTGCCGTGCTTTCTGGCCGCCCAGGATCCGCGTTTGCTGCCGGTTCTGCCCAACGAGGTCAACCTGACACGCCAATTCTGGATGTATTGCCGCGAAGACCTGCGCAAGCTCAAGCGGATCACCCTGTTGTGGGATTACATCCGCGAAGTGACGGAGCTGAATGCGCCGTTGTTGCTGGGGGAAACCCGTGGAATGAAGTTCGCGGATTGAATGTTGCCTTTGTAGATACTCTGTCCCAGATCAAGCCCTCAGTGGGAGCGAGCAGGCTTGAAGTATCTCTGTAGCCGCTGCCGTAGGCTGCGATAAGGACCGAAGGGCCTTCGATCCGGGGCCGCTGCGCAGCCCATCGCAGCCTCGCTACGCTCTTCAGCGGCTACTGAGCCCGCTCCCACAGGGCGGTAGTAACAGCCTTTATTCCGCAATCACCACAATCGACACACGGCGGTTTTCAGTGCGCCCGGCGCGGGTATTGTTGCTGGCTACCGGCTCGCGGCTACCCAACCCACGGATCTGAATGTTCTCCGGGCGCATGCCGACTTTGGTCAGGGCCTTGACCACGCTGTTGGCACGACGCACGGACAGTTGTTCGTTATAGGACTCCTTGCCCGAGGAATCGGTATGGCCGTCGACCCGCACGCGCTGGATATCGGCACCGAGCAAGGCGGTGCCGATGCGCTCAACAATTTCCTGGCTTTGCACGTTGAGCACTTCAAGATCGCTGCCAAACAATACTTTGCCCGAGAGGCCAAATGCCCAGCCTTCCTCGGTCAATTCAAAGCCCTGCTGCTTCAGGACCGCAATCTGCGCCGGAGTCAGGCCTTTGGGCGGTGGGGTCTGGCAACCGCTTAACGACAAGGTGAGCAACAACAGGGCAACGCTGAACAACTGCAAATAACGCCGGGTCAATCCAAACATGGTGGGGGTAGCTCCTGATAATTACGGGGTTGCGGGGTACTCCAACTCCGCAACATGTTGTCCGCCTCTGGCGAGACGCTTTGCTTGGTACATCGCCGAGTCGGCTGCACAGAGCAGCGAACCCGGAGTTGCGCCATGTTCGGGGTAAACGGCGATTCCGATACTGAGCGAGGTCACGACGCTGATTTGCCCTGGCAGTTGAATCGTCTCAAGCATGCTGTCGATGATCTTGTCTGCGATGCGCTGTGCGTCTTCGACTCGGTGTAACGGTGAGAGCAAAATCGCAAATTCGTCGCCACCCAGACGCGCCACTACGTCGCCTTCGCGCAGTTGGGCACGAATCCGTGTGGCCACGGCGACCAGCACCGCGTCTCCCGCAGCGTGACCATAAGTATCGTTGATGTCCTTGAAACGATCGCTGTCGAGAAACAGCACCGCCGCCTTCTCGGTGATTTTGTTCAAGGAGCGCAGGGTGCGCGTCAGCCGCGTTTCAAAGTAGGCGCGGTTAGGCAGATTGGTCAGTGAGTCATGGCTGGCCTGATGCGCGAGGGTCTGATTTTCATTTTGCAGATGGCTTTGCCAGGACTCCAGCTCATCGAGCAAGGCATTAAAGTCATTGCCCAAGCTGTCCAGTTCAGCAATATGCGCAGGCGGCACGCGACGATCGAACGCTCGCTCACTACGCGCGGCGTGAGCCACTTCAGCCAGTTGCTGCAAAGGTCCGGTGATACCGCTTAGCAGCCGACGCGACAGGTATACGGCACTCCAGGCACTGAGCGCGGTACACACCAGAACGCCGAACAGGCCACTGAGTAGAAAACGCAACATGTTGGCGCCATGCCCGCGAACCGTCATCAGTCCGACCTCCTGGCCCTGATGCAAAATCGGCAGGGTAAGCGGCTGCTCCAGCAAACCATCGGCCAATAGCATTTCAACCCTCGAGAGCAGGCCCGTCTCGGGGCGCTGCCATTGCGCCAGCAATTCACCATCAGCCGTATAGACCCGAGCTTCGGCGACCGCTTCGGTGGACGCAATCAGGGCCAGCGCTTCGGCTGCAGCCGCACTGTCATCAAATACCACGGCGGCTTCCACGGTGTAATTGATGGAGCGGGCAATCAGATGCAGGTTGTGGTCGGCGTAGACCTTGAGTGCCAGCACGCCCAGCAGGGTCATGGAGGCGCTGGCAAGCGTTACCGCCACCAGCGCCACCCCCAAGTGCCCACGACGCAACACCGAGCGCAGCCTGCGCCGACCTTTAACCGTATTAGACAGGCTCAAGGCTGAGCCGCCCGACGGCGTGACAGCTGCAACACGCTGGGATGAATGCGCACGCCGCTACGGGCGACAGAATCGAGGTTGACCTCAAACGACACTTGATCATCGCTAACGTGAAGGCAAAACAGGCTGCCAACGGTGCATTGATCACCGTCTTCACTGATGCTCAACACGGCTTTGGCATTCAGGCTGGTAAATAGCTGATTACGCTCGTCACTGCTTAACTTGCCCAGGTAGACCGCATTGCAATCGGTGACAATGCTGGGGTCGCTCACCAATACACGACGCACCTGTACCGGCCTGCCGCTGGATTGGGTCGCGCCTTTGAGCAAGTCATCGGTGTACTCGGTGGGGCCGATAACGCAGAGCTGCAGTTGAACCGGTTCGGTAGGCCAGCGCGCATAACTGAGGATGCCAAGGACCACTTGGGTCACGGCCTTGGCACGTTGATCAGCCGGGTTGATGGACGCTTCAGGTTGCGCCAGGCAGGGAGTGCTCAGCAGTAACAGACAAAGGGATAGCCACAGCTGCCGCCGTCCAAAATGCTGTTCTGCGGAAGAGACAGCCACTTCCATGCGGGATTTCTCTGTAATCTTTGTAGGAATAATGTCGCAACGATAGCACGACATCCACATGAACTGTGATCCAGGTCACATTGCGCACTGCCCAGGCGTACCAATTACCTGTAGGAGCGGGCTTGCTCGCGATTCAAGCGACTCGGTTTCCCTGACGAACCGCAGCGATCTCATCGCGAGCAAGCTCGCTCCCACAGGGGGTGGTTAGCCCAGCCCCAGCATTAGTCCGCTCAAGCGTTTGACCTTGCGCTGTACGGCCTCTTCAAAAACTCCCGCACGTGGCTCGACCAGACTGAACCAGTCTTTGGCCCGGGTAATGCCGGTGTAAATCAGCTCTTTGGTCAATACCGGGTTGAGCGCCTCGGGGAGCACCAGCGCAGTGTGGGAGAACTCCGAGCCCTGAGATTTGTGTACGGTCATGGCGTAGACCGTTTCCACATCATTAAGCCGACTCGGCAGCACAAAACGAATGCCACCCTGCCCGTCGTTACGCGCGAAAGCCACACGCAGCACGTGACGCTGGGCCTGGCCGTCGCGCTCGGGAAGTCTGAGGGCAATGCCAATATCGCCATTCATCAGGCCCAGGCCGTAATCGTTGCGGGTCATCAACACCGGGCGGCCTTCATACCAGTGCTGATCGCTGTCAATCAGCTTGCGGGCAAACAAGGCCTGGGTGATGCGCGCATTCAAGCCCTCGACCCCCCAAGGCCCTTTGCGTACGGCGCAGAGCACCTGGAACGCCTCGAATGCTTGCAATACGTTGCCCGCCCAAGCCGCCCAGCAAGGGTCTTCAAGCCCGGTTTCGGCGTCGGGGCGCTGCTCGCGCAACACCTCAAGGTAATGCCGATAGCCTTTGGCCTGCTCACCGCGCCCTTCCAGTGCCAGACGTTCAAATCCGCGGTCTTGCTCGCCCTTGAGGGGCAAGGCAAAGAGGTCGGCATGGCTGCCCGCCGCCAGCAAGGCTCGCGCTTCAAGGGGCTGCTGCCGGTTGACCAGACGCGACAGCTGGCCAATGCCGCTGCCTTCACCGAAACGCCGCGAATGGCGCAGCATGACCACTTGCTGCGCCAGTGGGTGAGTACCGTCGAGGTCTTGCTGCAACTCGCTGGCACCGAGGTTTTCGCCGCTGACCTGCTCCAGCCAGGCACGGGTTTGCGGGGTATACCAGCCCGCTTCGGCATCGCGACACAAATCCCCCAGCACGGCGCCGGCTTCAACCGACGCCAGCTGGTCCTTGTCGCCCAGCAGCACCAACCGCGCATGCGCAGGCAGGGCATCGAGCAAGTTGGCCATCATTTCCAGATCGATCATCGATGCTTCGTCGACTACCAGTACATCCAGCGGCAAGCGATTGCCCGCGTGATGGCGGAAGTGCCGCGTGCCGGGGCGGCTGCCGAGCAGGCGGTGAACGGTAGTCACGTCGCTGGGGATTTTTTGCCGAACCTTGTCGTCCACTTCCAGCGATTTGACTTGCAGGCTGATCGACTCGGTCAGGCGGGCGGCCGCTTTACCGGTCGGCGCGGCAAGACGAATGCGCAAGGGTGCGCCTGCCTCTACCGCTGGGGCCTGTAGCAAAGCCAGCAAACGCACCACTGTGGTGGTTTTACCGGTGCCGGGGCCACCGGTGACGATGCTGAAAGCCCCCCGGGTGGCCAAGGCACAGGCGAGTTTTTGCCAGTCAATCGGCGCATTCAATGCCGGGCTGCCGAACAAGCCGTTCAGCCGTGCGGGCAAGTCATCGGGGGTCACTTCAGTTATCGCCAGACGCTGACGCAAAGCGCAGTCGATTCGGCGCTCATAACTCCAGTAACGACGCAAATACAGACGGCGCTCACTCAGTACCAATGGCCGACTGGCCGCATCCGCTGACGACTGGCCAGCGTACTCAACCAAAGGGCTGGCTTGCAGGGCCTTGCACCAGGCATCGCCATCCAGCGCCTCAAGCAGTTGCGAGGGCAGCAGCATGGCGCCGGTTTGTACATCGCCTTCGGGTGGCAAGGACAGTGCGAAGTCGGGCTCTTTAAGGGTTTCGAACAGATCCAGACACACATGGCCGTGGCCCAGCTGATGACTGGTCAAGGCCGCTGCCAACAGCACCAGGGGGTCGCCTTGCGGGTCGCGCTCATGCAAGAACGCAACGAAGGCTTTATCCAGTGCGCGCAACCAGCCGCGCTCGACCCAGCGCTCCAGCAACAACAGCAGGTCATCGGCACGGCCCAAGGGCTGCAGCAGGGCAAGGCTCTCGGCCGTCAACGGTGTGGGCAATAACTCGGCAAACGAACGGCTCATAACAACACTCCCTGTTCCCACGCCGGTTCAGCTGTTTTCGGCACAGGTTTGCCCTGGAACATAAGGTCCAGGCTTTCGATCAAGACTCTCGGTGGCCGGGTGAAATACACACCCTGCCCCTGGGATCGGGTGCCACGCAAAAACAGATACAGCGCGCCTCCCATGTGCTGGTCGTAGTCATAGTCGGGCAGTCGGGCCTTCAGTTGGCGGTGCAAGGCCAGCAGGTACAAGACGTATTGCAGGTCATAGCGGTTGTCCAGAATCGAGGTGGTCATTGCTTGTTCGGTGTAAGCCGAATCGTCAGCGCCCAGCCAGTTGGATTTGTAGTCCGCAACGTAATAACGCCCCTGATGTTCGAAGGTCAGGTCGATAAAACCCTTGAACATGCCATTAAGCAAACTCGGCTCGGCCCCGGCACGCGGTGCACCGCCGTGGGTGTGCTGGCGCACCAGCGTATCCAGTTGCACAACATCGACCTTATGGCTGGCAAACCAAAACTCCATCTCGATCTGGTACTGGCTCAACTCACTGAGTACCACAGCCGGTTGGCCATTATTCAGACGCAAGGGTTCATCTTGCAGATGTTGCAACCAATCGCTCAGGGTCTCGATCCAGCCTTGCCAGCCGCGCCGGTTACAGCGCCGCGCCACGGCGTCCTGTATCGACAGTGGGTCAGCCTTGAATCCTTCAGTGCCAGCCCATTCAAGCAGGCCGTGAAGGAAGGTTCCGGGGTTTGGCCCACGAGGGAAGCGGTGTATATCGCCGCCACTGAGTAACACATCGCGCGGCGCATCAGGATCGAGTCGCTCATCATCCGAGAGCTTTTGTGCCAAGGCACTTTCAGGTGCTTCGACGGGGCTGAGGCTGTCACCGATACGCAGTGCGCTGTAGGAAGCAATCCACCAGTTTTCTGCGGCGCGGCGGCTCGGGATCAGCGGCTCAAGCAAAGTGGCCTGATTGAGCGGTGGATAAAAATGCGCCTCGCAAGCGGCTGGCACGGGTTCGCACTGTATGGCGGCGCAGTCTTGCTGCACATCTGCCAACCAGCTCTGCAATCCAACGGATTCGGCCAACATCGCCCCGCCGCCCAGCAAATAGCCCAAGGCCGAGAGGTGCAAAACCGAGCGATTGTTATTGCCGCGCTTAAGGTCCGCAACACCGAGCCAACAAGCGTGCTGGGCGCGGGTCAGGGCCACATAAAGCAGGCGCAAGTCTTCGGCCAGACGCTCGTCATCGGCTTGGGCAATCAGCTCTGGGGTCGGCTTCAAGCTCACTTGGGCGTTGCCCGCCACGTCGTGGTAATGCAGCGGCAAACGGCTACCATCCACAGGTTTGGTCGAGCAGATAAACGGCAAGAACACCAATGGGTATTCCAGCCCCTTGGATTTGTGGATAGTCACCACCTTGACCAGTTGCTCGTCACTTTCAAGGCGCAGGATTTGCTCTTCACCTGCCTGCCCGGACAAGGCCAGATGCTCGGCCAGATGGCGGATCAGCGCCTGTTCGCCGTCCAGTTCGGCAGCGGCCTGTTGCAACAGTTCGGACAGGTGCAGCACGTTGGTCAAGACACGCTCGCCGTCAGGCCGGGCAATCAGGGCTTGGGGCAATTCAAAGTCGTGCAGCAAACGGCGCAGCATGGCGAGCACCCCTTGCTTGCGCCAGGTTTCGCGGTAGCCGCGGAACTGCATCACGCGCTGCTCCCAGGCCAATTCATCCTGGTTCAAACGCTCCAGTTCAATCAGCGGCAGATCCAGGGTGATGCAGGCTAGCGCAGCACGCAGCGGGCGTTCGACGTCCGGTTCGGCACAGGCCTTGAGCCAGGCCAGTACATCGTGTGCTTCCTGCGCAGCGTAGACCGAGTCCTTATCCGACAGGTAAACGCTACGTACGCCACGAGTCGACAATTCTCGCCGCACTGCCTGCGCTTCCTTGCCGTCACGCACCAGAATGGCTATATCCGCAGGCAATACGCCGCGCAGTGTTTCGCCCTCCTTGGCAAAACCGCAGCGCCCTTGCTGGCCGCCATTGAGCAGCTCGACGATCTGGCTGGCACAGGCTGCCGCCAGTTGTTGACGATAGATGAGGCCCGATACGGGTTGCTCGGAGGGCAACTGCCAAAGCGTCAATGCACTGACAGGGTGGCCATCCAGTTGCAGGACTTCTTTGCGCCCCTGGGATTTAACCGACACAAAGGGCACAGGGTTTTCAGTGCCTTCGCGAAACAGAAACGCGCCTCGGCCGGTATCGCGCTGTTCGGCCCGCTCAAACACGTGGTTTACCGCCTGGACCATGGCGTGACTGGAGCGAAAGTTGGTGCCCAGTGTGTGCAGCCGGCCATGGGTAGCCTGGCGTGCACGCAAGTAGGTGTAGATATCGGCTCCGCGAAAGGCATAGATCGCCTGTTTCGGGTCGCCGATCAGGAACAGGCCGGTGTCGGGGCTGTTGTCTTCAATCCGGTAGATGGTCTCGAAGATGCGGTACTGCACGGGGTCGGTGTCCTGAAACTCGTCGATCAGTGCCACCGGGAACTGCTCACGAATCAGGGTCGCCAGGCGCTCGCCGCCTTCTGCCTGCAATGCCGCGTCGAGGCGCAGCAACATGTCGTCAAAACCCATTTCGGCACGGCGGCGTTTTTCTTCCTCGAAACGCACGCTTACCCAATTCGCGGCATGTTGCAGAACTGCCGCATCCGGGGTCGGCAAGGCATCTAGCGCGGCCTTGAGGCCATGCATGGCATCCAGCCCCGGATGCTGCGGCGGCGCGCCTTTCCAGGCTTCAGCCATGCCATCGGGGGTCAGGCGGGTGAAACCGGTGCCGAGATCAAGCTGCTCCTGAGCGTCATCGGCCGCCCAGGCACTGAGTTTTTCAAACCATGGCTCGAAATAGCGAGCCTGCATCTTGCGACCGTCGACCGCTTTACTAGCCACACCCTGAAGGCAGATATCGCGTAATTCCTGTGCCCATTGCAGCCATGGCGTTTTGAGCTGTGATAGCGCCTCACGGCGCTCTTGCAAGCAGGCTTCGATCATGTGCGCTGGGGTCTGCTCTGTGCTGGCGGGCGAGCGCGAGCTGCCAAACAGTGCACGCACGCGCGGCAACAAGGCGGCCGGGCCACTCCAGTTGGCGCGCACCCAGTTCAACGCGTCGCCGTGCATGGGGTAGCAGAACAGTCGCCAGTAATCGCGCAGCACTTCACCCAGTAAGTCGCTGTGGTCGGTTTCCAGGGTCTGGGTAAACAGGCTGCCGCTGTCGAAGGCATGCTCACGCAACATCCGCTGACACCAACTGTGGATGGTCGAAACCGCCGCCTCGTCCATCCACTGGGCCGCGATATCGAGGCGTCCTGCGCAAGCGGCCCACTGCTCGGGAGCAAACTGCTCACGCAGTTGCTCGACCAGGGCATCCGGGGCTTCGATCTCGCCACGAAAGAACCGCGCGGCTTCTGCCAATCGAGTGCGGATGCGATCGCGCAGCTCTTTGGTAGCCGCATCGGTAAAGGTCACAACGAGAATTTGCGGCGGCAATAACTCACGACCAAAGCCTGACCCCTCACCGCCATGCCCCAGGATCAAACGCAGGTATAGCGCCGAGATGGTGAAGGTTTTGCCGGTGCCGGCGCTGGCTTCAATCAGTTGGCTGCCACGTAGGGGAAAGGCCAAGGCCAGCGGTAATGTTTGCTCGCTCATTAGCGTGACGCCTCGCTGTTTAATGAGCGCCAAGGCGCATCAAAAAGTGGTCGATAGAGGGCATCGCACCACTCCTCAAATGTTCCAGCAGCCATCAAAGCCACATAGTCAGGGAACTGGCGGGCCAGAGCCGCGCTTTCGCGGCGTTCGCCGTCGCTGGTTTGACCATCACCTTCGTAGGCTTTTTGTGCCGCCGCGTCAGCCTTCGCCGGGTCTGTCTGTGCGAGCCATGCGAAGGCGGTTTTCACGGCGATTGGCAGCGGGTGGCTCATGCCGACTTTCCAGGCTACCAGCAAGTTGCCGAGTATTTCACCGGCCTGCTTGGGGTCCAGAGGGTCAAGCAGCAGGGTGTCATCGCTGGCTACCAGAGCAGTGGACATCGGCAGGCCACTGGCGCAGGCCGCCAGATGGTTTACCCAAGGCCGGGTTAACCGGTGCCACTTGCGGGTTTTAATCGCACCGATGCTATTAGGAATGGTGGTAACGGACAGTAGGCCCTTGTCGCTGCGCTGGTGCAGGTTACCGAGCCAACCTTCCAGTGTCAGACCTTGATCCTCAAAGCTGACAGGCAACGCGCTATTTAGCGGTGTAGGCCAAAGAGCCAACAGCTGCTGATAGCGCTGTAGTACATCCGGCAAGGGTTCGATCAGTTCGTGTTGCAGGCATTCACCAAACCCGGCCATAGGCAACAAGCCACTACCTTGCAGACGCTGGGCGCGGGTATACAAGGCGTGTTCAATCTCGTCGGGCTGCGCCAGTGCAGCTTCGAGCAGGCTGTCGCTCAAGGTGTAGCGCTGCAGTGCATCGAGTACGAAAGGTTCTTCATCGGCCAGAGGCACTTCGGCTGCTTCAAAGAAGACTTTCAAGCGCTGACTGAAGAAGTGGCGCACCGGGTTGCGCAGAAAATCCTGCAACTGCGTCAGATTTAGCGGCTCTTCCTGTTCGTGTGCTGCCAGCGTGCCGGGTTGAACGGGCTCCGGCTGTGGCGCGTGCAGTCGCTGCCATTCGCGGGCATAGCTGAACAGGTTGCTATTGCCCTCATGAAAGTAGCGGGTACTGAAGGGTTGCAGCGGATGCTCTTGGGTCATGGCCGCGAGCAGGTCACCGCCCCCTTGCAGTTGCCAGCCACTGGCGAGGTGGTCACGCAGCTGGCCGATCAGGACGCAGGCCGGGCGTTCGCTGTTGTCGCGAATACTGCGCCCAACCCAGCTGATATAGAGCTGCTCGCGTGCGGAGAGTAGTGCTTCGAGAAGCAGGTATCGGTCATCTTCGCGGCGGGAACGGTCCCCAGGGCGGTAGTCGCTGCCCATTAAATCGAAGTCCAGCGGCGGTTGTGCACGCGGGTAGTCGCCATCGTTCATGCCCAGCAGGCAGACAAGTTTGAAGGGGATCGCACGCATCGGCATCAAGGTGCAGAAATTGACCGCCCCGGCCAGAAAGCGTTGTGACAATTTGCCTTGGTCCAGTCCGGTTAACCAAGCCTCGCGTACTACCGTCAGTGGTAACTCGTCTTGCAAACCAACCAGCTCACAGGTTTCGAGCCAGGTCTCACGCAGCTCTTCAAGCTGGGCCAGCAAATAGTCATCGTGTTCAGTTTCGGCCTGGAAAAACAGCTGCACCAGCGCTTGCAGCCGCTCGCCCCATTGCTGCGGCAGCGCAGGTTGCGAAAGCTCCTGATGGGCGATTTCCAGCGCATCGAGCAAAGCCACAAGCGGGCCGATCAGCACTGCATCCAGACCGCCTATTTCATCGTAAGGCTCTATGCCATCGCAGGCTTCGCCACTGCCTACGGCATAGCCAAGCAGCATGCGGCGCAGGCCGAAACGCCAACTGTTTTGCTCCAGTTGTTGCGGTAAGCCAAGGCCGGCGCGCTGCGCGGCATTCAAGCCCCACCGAATCCCCGCACCTTCGATCCAGCGATGCAGGGTTGGCAGGTCGCGCTCTTGCACGTTGAAGCGGGCCCGCAGCGAAGGAACATCGAGCAAGTCGAGAATTTCACTGACGGGGAATCGACTGTCGGGCAGCTTGAGCAGATGCTCGAGAGCAATCAGCAACGGATCACGGCCACGCTGGCCCTGGTCGGCCAAGGTGAAGGGGATAAAGCGCCGATCATCACGCTCGATCTGCCCGAACACGGCACGGATATGCGGCGCGTAACTGTCGACATCCGGCACCATCACAATCACATCGCGTGGCTGCAATTGAGGGTTTTCGCTAAATCGTGCAAGTAGCTGGTCGTGGAGGATCTCGACTTCCCGTTGTGCGCTGTGAGCAATGTGGAAGCGGATTGAGCGATCTTTTTCCAAATCAATTGCGGGCCACAACTCGCGGGTTTCGTTGAGTGGCCGCAGTTCAAGAATGTCGTCCTGCAACTGGTTGAGCAGGTTGAGTGGTTCGACTTCGCTGAACAGATCGATGCGGCCATCACGAAAGGCAGCACGGTAGCTGTTGGGATCGTCGTAGCTGTCGAGCAGGTTGATATAGTCGCGACCTTGCTTGCCCCAGGCGGCGAGCAATGGGTGCGCATGTTGATGCAGGGTGTCCAGATCAAGCGCTGTAGGCATTCCGCTTTTGCGGGCCTGACGTTTGTACTGATGGCGCAGCAGATCTTTGTCGGCAACGATGTCAGACCAATGATGACGACATGGGTTATGCACACAGAGCAGCACTTGGCTGAACCGCGCGAGTCCAGCCAGTGCTTCGAGTGCCTGAGCGGGCAATGAAGAGATACCGAAGACGATCACCCGCGCAGGTAAACCGGGCGGGGCTTGCTCAAGGCTGCTGATCTTGTCCATAAACCGCTGGTGAACCCCGGCCCGGCTCTGGGACATGCCCTCTTCACCGACATCGAGCAATAGCGCTCGCCACAGCTCTGCTTGCCAACAGTTAGCCGGGCTCAAGGCCGGGCTTTCGCCTCGTGCGTTGCGCAGTTGAAGACGGCCAGCAGCCCAGTCTTCCAGCCAGTCGGCGCGATAGACCTGATATTGGTCGAACAGGTCAGCCAGGCGCTCTGACAGTTGATAGCGTTTGCGCAAATCGGTGTCGTGAGTCAGGAAGCGCTGCAGCGGCTCGAAGTGCGGCTGATCGATAAGGGCCGGAAGCAGGCGCATCAGGCGCCAAGTCAGCGGGGCTTTATCGAGCAAGGACTTGGCGGGGATTTCTTCGCTGCCTAATACAAGTCGGTAAAGCTGCCACAAAAAGCTGCCTGGCAGTTGCACGTCCACTGCTGCGGCGATACCGCAGCCACCGAGGTCATCGTCCCTAGCGTCTTCAGCCAGGGCCAGCTTCAACCATTGGGCAATGCCATTACTCTGCACCAGAGCAATTTCGTTCTCCAAAGGCGCCAGGGGATAGCGGCGCATCCAACTGACGACCAGGCTGCGTAACTCATCGAGGCGGTTACCGTGAACCACCATAAAACCCGCATTGAGGGACGTAGCAACCGGCATGACGGCATCCTTAGGAGAAGGCAAAATCCAAAGGCGAACCTTAACATTGCTCGGCAAGATTGGTGGAGTTCAAGCTGCAAGGCAGAGTGCTTGGGCTTAGGGGGATGCTGATGCAGGTTGCCTGCAACTTTTCTCGGCACAAAAACAAACCCCCTGTCTGCGTGAGCAGACAGGGGGTTTGGAATTTAATCTTGACGATGACCTACTCTCACATGGGGAAACCCCACACTACCATCGGCGATGCATCGTTTCACTACTGAGTTCGGGATGGGATCAGGTGGTTCCAATGCTCTATGGTCGTCAAGAAATTCGGTAGCCAGGTCGTTTGCCTTTCGGCTTACGCTCCAGCGAATGGGTATGTAATAGAGGGGTGTTTTGTGAATCGCAAACTTTCGGTTTGTATCGTCTTCACACACCGCAACTTGCAGGCTCTTGTATTCAAGGGCGCAAATTGCTTGGGTGTTATATGGTCAAGCCTCACGGGCAATTAGTATTGGTTAGCTCAACGCCTCACAGCGCTTACACACCCAACCTATCAACGTCGTAGTCTTCGACGGCCCTTTAGGGAACTCAAGGTTCCAGTGAGATCTCATCTTGAGGCAAGTTTCCCGCTTAGATGCTTTCAGCGGTTATCTTTCCCGAACATAGCTACCCGGCAATGCCACTGGCGTGACAACCGGAACACCAGAGGTTCGTCCACTCCGGTCCTCTCGTACTAGGAGCAGCCCCTCTCAAATCTCAAACGTCCACGGCAGATAGGGACCGAACTGTCTCACGACGTTCTAAACCCAGCTCGCGTACCACTTTAAATGGCGAACAGCCATACCCTTGGGACCGGCTTCAGCCCCAGGATGTGATGAGCCGACATCGAGGTGCCAAACACCGCCGTCGATATGAACTCTTGGGCGGTATCAGCCTGTTATCCCCGGAGTACCTTTTATCCGTTGAGCGATGGCCCTTCCATACAGAACCACCGGATCACTAAGACCTACTTTCGTACCTGCTCGACGTGTCTGTCTCGCAGTCAAGCGCGCTTTTGCCTTTATACTCTACGACCGATTTCCGACCGGTCTGAGCGCACCTTCGTACTCCTCCGTTACTCTTTAGGAGGAGACCGCCCCAGTCAAACTACCCACCATACACTGTCCTCGATCCGGATAACGGACCTGAGTTAGAACCTCAAAGTTGCCAGGGTGGTATTTCAAGGTTGGCTCCATGCAGACTGGCGTCCACACTTCAAAGCCTCCCACCTATCCTACACAAGCAAATTCAAAGTCCAGTGCAAAGCTATAGTAAAGGTTCACGGGGTCTTTCCGTCTAGCCGCGGATACACTGCATCTTCACAGCGATTTCAATTTCACTGAGTCTCGGGTGGAGACAGCGCCGCCATCGTTACGCCATTCGTGCAGGTCGGAACTTACCCGACAAGGAATTTCGCTACCTTAGGACCGTTATAGTTACGGCCGCCGTTTACCGGGGCTTCGATCAAGAGCTTCGCGTTAGCTAACCCCATCAATTAACCTTCCGGCACCGGGCAGGCGTCACACCCTATACGTCCACTTTCGTGTTTGCAGAGTGCTGTGTTTTTAATAAACAGTCGCAGCGGCCTGGTATCTTCGACCGGCGTGGGCTTACGCAGTAAATGCTTCACCCTCACCGGCGCACCTTCTCCCGAAGTTACGGTGCCATTTTGCCTAGTTCCTTCACCCGAGTTCTCTCAAGCGCCTTGGTATTCTCTACCCAACCACCTGTGTCGGTTTGGGGTACGGTTCCTGGTTACCTGAAGCTTAGAAGCTTTTCTTGGAAGCATGGCATCAACCACTTCGTTAACTAAAAGTTAACTCGTCATCAGCTCTCGGCCTTAGAATCCCGGATTTACCTAAGATTCCAGCCTACCACCTTAAACTTGGACAACCAACGCCAAGCTGGCCTAGCCTTCTCCGTCCCTCCATCGCAATAACCAGAAGTACAGGAATATTAACCTGTTTTCCATCGACTACGCTTTTCAGCCTCGCCTTAGGGACCGACTAACCCTGCGTCGATTAACGTTGCGCAGGAAACCTTGGTCTTTCGGCGTGGGTGTTTTTCACACCCATTATCGTTACTCATGTCAGCATTCGCACTTCTGATACCTCCAGCAAGCTTCTCAACTCACCTTCACAGGCTTACAGAACGCTCCTCTACCGCATCACCTAAGTGATACCCGTAGCTTCGGTGTATGGTTTGAGCCCCGTTAAATCTTCCGCGCAGGCCGACTCGACTAGTGAGCTATTACGCTTTCTTTAAAGGGTGGCTGCTTCTAAGCCAACCTCCTAGCTGTCTAAGCCTTCCCACATCGTTTCCCACTTAACCATAACTTTGGGACCTTAGCTGACGGTCTGGGTTGTTTCCCTTTTCACGACGGACGTTAGCACCCGCCGTGTGTCTCCCATGCTCGGCACTTGTAGGTATTCGGAGTTTGCATCGGTTTGGTAAGTCGGGATGACCCCCTAGCCGAAACAGTGCTCTACCCCCTACAGTGATACATGAGGCGCTACCTAAATAGCTTTCGAGGAGAACCAGCTATCTCCGAGCTTGATTAGCCTTTCACTCCGATCCACAGGTCATCCGCTAACTTTTCAACGGTAGTCGGTTCGGTCCTCCAGTTAGTGTTACCCAACCTTCAACCTGCCCATGGATAGATCGCCCGGTTTCGGGTCTATTCCCAGCGACTAGACGCCCTATTAAGACTCGCTTTCGCTACGCCTCCCCTATTCGGTTAAGCTTGCCACTGAAAATAAGTCGCTGACCCATTATACAAAAGGTACGCAGTCACCCAACAAAGTAGGCTCCCACTGCTTGTACGCATACGGTTTCAGGATCTATTTCACTCCCCTCTCCGGGGTTCTTTTCGCCTTTCCCTCACGGTACTAGTTCACTATCGGTCAGTCAGTAGTATTTAGCCTTGGAGGATGGTCCCCCCATATTCAGACAAAGTTTCTCGTGCTCCGTCCTACTCGATTTCACTGCAAAGATGTTTTCGCGTACAGGGCTATCACCCACTATGGCCGCACTTTCCAGAGCGTTCCGCTAACATCAATACAGCTTAAGGGCTGGTCCCCGTTCGCTCGCCACTACTAAGGGAATCTCGGTTGATTTCTTTTCCTCAGGGTACTTAGATGTTTCAGTTCCCCTGGTTCGCTTCTTAAGCCTATGTATTCAGCTTAAGATACCTAACTTATGTTAGGTGGGTTCCCCCATTCAGACATCTCCGGATCAAAGTCTGTTTGCCGACTCCCCGAAGCTTTTCGCAGGCTACCACGTCTTTCATCGCCTCTGACTGCCAAGGCATCCACCGTATGCGCTTCTTCACTTGACCATATAACCCCAAGCAATCTGGTTATACTATGAAGACGACATTCGCCGAAAATTCGCATGTTCAATTAAGAACTTCACAAATTTTACCTTAGCCTGAATAAACACCAGTGAAAGTGTTATCCAGTCTAACTTTCTATTACATACCCAAATTTTTAAAGAACGATCTAATCAAAAGATCAGAAATCAACATTCACTCTCTTTCGAGAAAATGTTCATTTCTAAGCTTTGCGATACAGAAGCAGTAATGGTGGAGCCAAACGGGATCGAACCGTTGACCTCCTGCGTGCAAGGCAGGCGCTCTCCCAGCTGAGCTATGGCCCCATATTTCTACAGGTAATTTCCAAACAAAATTGGTGGGTCTGGGCAGATTCGAACTGCCGACCTCACCCTTATCAGGGGTGCGCTCTAACCAACTGAGCTACAGACCCAATTTTGATCTACTTCTATCGTCTTCTTCAATGAATCAAGCAATTCGTGTGGGAACTTACGGAGCAGCTGATGTCGTCGATTAAGGAGGTGATCCAGCCGCAGGTTCCCCTACGGCTACCTTGTTACGACTTCACCCCAGTCATGAATCACACCGTGGTAACCGTCCTCCCGAAGGTTAGACTAGCTACTTCTGGTGCAACCCACTCCCATGGTGTGACGGGCGGTGTGTACAAGGCCCGGGAACGTATTCACCGTGACATTCTGATTCACGATTACTAGCGATTCCGACTTCACGCAGTCGAGTTGCAGACTGCGATCCGGACTACGATCGGTTTTATGGGATTAGCTCCACCTCGCGGCTTGGCAACCCTTTGTACCGACCATTGTAGCACGTGTGTAGCCCAGGCCGTAAGGGCCATGATGACTTGACGTCATCCCCACCTTCCTCCGGTTTGTCACCGGCAGTCTCCTTAGAGTGCCCACCATTACGTGCTGGTAACTAAGGACAAGGGTTGCGCTCGTTACGGGACTTAACCCAACATCTCACGACACGAGCTGACGACAGCCATGCAGCACCTGTCTCAATGTTCCCGAAGGCACCAATCTATCTCTAGAAAGTTCATTGGATGTCAAGGCCTGGTAAGGTTCTTCGCGTTGCTTCGAATTAAACCACATGCTCCACCGCTTGTGCGGGCCCCCGTCAATTCATTTGAGTTTTAACCTTGCGGCCGTACTCCCCAGGCGGTCAACTTAATGCGTTAGCTGCGCCACTAAGAGTTCAAGACTCCCAACGGCTAGTTGACATCGTTTACGGCGTGGACTACCAGGGTATCTAATCCTGTTTGCTCCCCACGCTTTCGCACCTCAGTGTCAGTATCAGTCCAGGTAGTCGCCTTCGCCACTGGTGTTCCTTCCTATATCTACGCATTTCACCGCTACACAGGAAATTCCACTACCCTCTACCATACTCTAGCTTGCCAGTTTTGGATGCAGTTCCCAGGTTGAGCCCGGGGATTTCACATTCAACTTAACAAACCACCTACGCGCGCTTTACGCCCAGTAATTCCGATTAACGCTTGCACCCTCTGTATTACCGCGGCTGCTGGCACAGAGTTAGCCGGTGCTTATTCTGTCGGTAACGTCAAGACAGTCACGTATTAGGTAACTGCCCTTCCTCCCAACTTAAAGTGCTTTACAATCCGAAGACCTTCTTCACACACGCGGCATGGCTGGATCAGGCTTTCGCCCATTGTCCAATATTCCCCACTGCTGCCTCCCGTAGGAGTCTGGACCGTGTCTCAGTTCCAGTGTGACTGATCATCCTCTCAGACCAGTTACGGATCGTAGCCTTGGTGAGCCATTACCTCACCAACTAGCTAATCCGACCTAGGCTCATCTGATAGCGCAAGGCCCGAAGGTCCCCTGCTTTCTCCCGTAGGACGTATGCGGTATTAGCGTCCGTTTCCGAACGTTATCCCCCACTATCAGGCAGATTCCTAGGTATTACTCACCCGTCCGCCGCTCTCAAGAGAAGCAAGCTTCTCTCTACCGCTCGACTTGCATGTGTTAGGCCTGCCGCCAGCGTTCAATCTGAGCCATGATCAAACTCTTCAGTTCAAACATCTTTGGGTTTTTAAGAAACCCTAAACTTGGCTCAGCAATCGTTGGTTACATCTTTGATTTCTCGCGGAGTAACTTGTGATGCTGATAATCTTGTTGACTATCAGTCTGACTCCACAAGCACCCACACGAATTGCTTGATTCAGTTGTTAAAGAGCGGTTGGTTAGCTTTCGCTGAACCGAGGCGCGCATTCTACAGCAGCCTCTGTTGCTGTCAAGCGGTTATTTTAAGATGTTTTCAAAGTTTCCTTTGTAACATCAACCACTTGCGCTTTCGATCTCTCGTTAGCGGGAGGCGAATTCTACAGCGTTACACGCTGCTGTCAACACCTTATTTCCTGCTACGTTCAATCTACTTGTTAGCCAGGCAAATGGCCTGGTTAACAGCACACGCTTTTTACAAAGCTTGTACTTATACAAAAACAAAATCCCCGACTGCGTGAGCAGACAGGGATTTTGGAATTTAATCTTGACGATGACCTACTCTCACATGGGGAAACCCCACACTACCATCGGCGATGCATCGTTTCACTACTGAGTTCGGGATGGGATCAGGTGGTTCCAATGCTCTATGGTCGTCAAGAAATTCTGTAGCCAGGTCGTTTGCCTTTCGGCTTACGCTCCAGCGAATGGGTATGTAATAGAGTGGTGTTTTGTGAGTCGCAAACTTTCGGTTTGTATCGTCTTCACACACCGCAACTTGCAGGCTCTTGTATTCAAGGGCGCAAATTGCTTGGGTGTTATATGGTCAAGCCTCACGGGCAATTAGTATTGGTTAGCTCAACGCCTCACAGCGCTTACACACCCAACCTATCAACGTCGTAGTCTTCGACGGCCCTTTAGGGAACTCAAGGTTCCAGTGAGATCTCATCTTGAGGCAAGTTTCCCGCTTAGATGCTTTCAGCGGTTATCTTTCCCGAACATAGCTACCCGGCAATGCCACTGGCGTGACAACCGGAACACCAGAGGTTCGTCCACTCCGGTCCTCTCGTACTAGGAGCAGCCCCTCTCAAATCTCAAACGTCCACGGCAGATAGGGACCGAACTGTCTCACGACGTTCTAAACCCAGCTCGCGTACCACTTTAAATGGCGAACAGCCATACCCTTGGGACCGGCTTCAGCCCCAGGATGTGATGAGCCGACATCGAGGTGCCAAACACCGCCGTCGATATGAACTCTTGGGCGGTATCAGCCTGTTATCCCCGGAGTACCTTTTATCCGTTGAGCGATGGCCCTTCCATACAGAACCACCGGATCACTAAGACCTACTTTCGTACCTGCTCGACGTGTCTGTCTCGCAGTCAAGCGCGCTTTTGCCTTTATACTCTACGACCGATTTCCGACCGGTCTGAGCGCACCTTCGTACTCCTCCGTTACTCTTTAGGAGGAGACCGCCCCAGTCAAACTACCCACCATACACTGTCCTCGATCCGGATAACGGACCTGAGTTAGAACCTCAAAGTTGCCAGGGTGGTATTTCAAGGTTGGCTCCATGCAGACTGGCGTCCACACTTCAAAGCCTCCCACCTATCCTACACAAGCAAATTCAAAGTCCAGTGCAAAGCTATAGTAAAGGTTCACGGGGTCTTTCCGTCTAGCCGCGGATACACTGCATCTTCACAGCGATTTCAATTTCACTGAGTCTCGGGTGGAGACAGCGCCGCCATCGTTACGCCATTCGTGCAGGTCGGAACTTACCCGACAAGGAATTTCGCTACCTTAGGACCGTTATAGTTACGGCCGCCGTTTACCGGGGCTTCGATCAAGAGCTTCGCGTTAGCTAACCCCATCAATTAACCTTCCGGCACCGGGCAGGCGTCACACCCTATACGTCCACTTTCGTGTTTGCAGAGTGCTGTGTTTTTAATAAACAGTCGCAGCGGCCTGGTATCTTCGACCGGCGTGGGCTTACGCAGTAAATGCTTCACCCTCACCGGCGCACCTTCTCCCGAAGTTACGGTGCCATTTTGCCTAGTTCCTTCACCCGAGTTCTCTCAAGCGCCTTGGTATTCTCTACCCAACCACCTGTGTCGGTTTGGGGTACGGTTCCTGGTTACCTGAAGCTTAGAAGCTTTTCTTGGAAGCATGGCATCAACCACTTCGTTAACTAAAAGTTAACTCGTCATCAGCTCTCGGCCTTAGAATCCCGGATTTACCTAAGATTCCAGCCTACCACCTTAAACTTGGACAACCAACGCCAAGCTGGCCTAGCCTTCTCCGTCCCTCCATCGCAATAACCAGAAGTACAGGAATATTAACCTGTTTTCCATCGACTACGCTTTTCAGCCTCGCCTTAGGGACCGACTAACCCTGCGTCGATTAACGTTGCGCAGGAAACCTTGGTCTTTCGGCGTGGGTGTTTTTCACACCCATTATCGTTACTCATGTCAGCATTCGCACTTCTGATACCTCCAGCAAGCTTCTCAACTCACCTTCACAGGCTTACAGAACGCTCCTCTACCGCATCACCTAAGTGATACCCGTAGCTTCGGTGTATGGTTTGAGCCCCGTTAAATCTTCCGCGCAGGCCGACTCGACT
>NZ_CP104861.1:4635000-5185000 GCF_025426255.1 Pseudomonas fragi
TTAGGTAACTGCCCTTCCTCCCAACTTAAAGTGCTTTACAATCCGAAGACCTTCTTCACACACGCGGCATGGCTGGATCAGGCTTTCGCCCATTGTCCAATATTCCCCACTGCTGCCTCCCGTAGGAGTCTGGACCGTGTCTCAGTTCCAGTGTGACTGATCATCCTCTCAGACCAGTTACGGATCGTAGCCTTGGTGAGCCATTACCTCACCAACTAGCTAATCCGACCTAGGCTCATCTGATAGCGCAAGGCCCGAAGGTCCCCTGCTTTCTCCCGTAGGACGTATGCGGTATTAGCGTCCGTTTCCGAACGTTATCCCCCACTATCAGGCAGATTCCTAGGTATTACTCACCCGTCCGCCGCTCTCAAGAGAAGCAAGCTTCTCTCTACCGCTCGACTTGCATGTGTTAGGCCTGCCGCCAGCGTTCAATCTGAGCCATGATCAAACTCTTCAGTTCAAACATCTTTGGGTTTTTAAGAAACCCTAAACTTGGCTCAGCAATCGTTGGTTACATCTTTGATTTCTCGCGGAGTAACTTGTGATGCTGATAATCTTGTTGACTATCAGTCTGACTCCACAAGCACCCACACGAATTGCTTGATTCAGTTGTTAAAGAGCGGTTGGTTAGCTTTCGCTGAACCGAGGCGCGCATTCTACAGCAGCCTCTGTTGCTGTCAAGCGGTTATTTTAAGATGTTTTCAAAGTTTCCTTTGTAACATCAACCACTTGCGCTTTCGATCTCTCGTTAGCGGGAGGCGAATTCTACAGCGTTACACGCTGCTGTCAACACCTCATTTCCTGCTTCGATGACTTGAAGCTGACACTGCCGAAAACCAATCCAACTCATTGAAACTCAAGGAGTTTTCCGTTTCGACTGCGCCGGAAGTGGGCGAATTATAGGCCGTTAGAATTCTGGGTCAAGCACTTGTTTCACATTTCTGTCATATAGCGCTTAAAAGCGCCCTAAAAGCAGAGGCCAGCCTGACGGCTGGCCTCTCTTCTTCTATATAGCGCTACCGTTAGCTTTACAGACTCGGGAAGGCAAACTGCGATGCCTCATGACTGGCCCGCTGAGGCCAGCGCTGAGTAATCGCCTTGCGACGCGTGTAAAAGCGCACGCCGTCCGGGCCGTAAGCATGCAGGTCGCCAAACAACGAGCGCTTCCACCCGCCGAAGCTGTGGTATGCCACAGGTACTGGCAGCGGAACGTTAACCCCCACCATCCCGACTTCAATCTCATCGCAGAACAAACGAGCCGCTTCACCATCACGAGTGAAAATGCAGGTGCCATTCCCGTACTCGTGATCATTGATCAGTTGCATCGCCTCTTCCAGGCTCTTGACCCGTACGATGCACAGCACCGGACCGAAGATCTCTTCCTTATAGATACGCATCTCAGGGGTGACGCGATCAAACAGGCAGCCACCCAGGAAGAAGCCTTCTTCATGATCCTTGATGCTCAGGCCACGACCATCTACCACCAGCTCGGCACCTGCCGCCACGCCATCATCGACATAGCCGCTGACCTTGTCACGCGCCTGGCTAGTGACCAATGGCCCCATGTCCAGACCGCACGAAGTACCCGCACCGATTTTGAGCGCCTTGATTTGCGGAACAAGTTTAGCCACCAAGGCATCTGCCACTTGATCGCCCACACACACAGCCACCGAAATGGCCATGCAGCGCTCACCGCACGAACCATACGCCGCGCCCATCAATGCGCTGACTGCGTTATCCAGGTCCGCATCCGGCATCAGTACCGCATGGTTCTTCGCCCCGCCCAGTGCCTGCACGCGCTTTCCGCGCTTGGTGCCTTCCGCGTAGATGTACTCGGCGATCGGCGTTGAACCTACAAAGCTGAGTGCTTTGACTTCTGGCGCTTCGATCAGTGCATCCACAGCAGACTTGTCGCCGTGCACCACGTTCATCACGCCTTTTGGCAACCCGGCTTCCAACAACAATTGAGCAATCAACAGCGTCGAGCTTGGATCACGCTCCGACGGCTTAAGAATGAAACAGTTACCGCACACGATCGCCAATGGATACATCCACAGCGGAACCATGGCCGGAAAGTTGAAAGGCGTAATGCCCGCAACCACGCCCAGTGGCTGGAAGTCCGACCAGGCATCAATGTTCGGCCCTACGTTGCGGCTGTATTCGCCCTTCAAGATTTCAGGAGCTGAACAGGCGTACTCGACGTTCTCGATACCACGCTTCAATTCACCCGCTGCGTCTTCCAGGGTCTTGCCATGTTCTTCGCTGATCAACTGCGAGATCCGCGCTTCGTTCTGCTCCAGCAATTGCTTGAAACGGAACATCACCTGGGCACGCTTGGCCGGAGGCGTATTGCGCCACGCCGGAAATGCGGCCTTGGCTGCATCAATAGCTTGTTGAATGGTCTCGCGGCTGGCCAATGGAACCTGATGAATCACTTTACCGGTCGACGGGTTGTACACGTCAGCGGTACGACCGGAGTCGTTCAGCAGTTCGCCATTGATCAAGTGTTGAATGGTGCTCATGGATGCTCCAGAAAAGTTGTCCACAGGCGCGAACGCTGCGCGCCTGGGTGAATGCAATTAGTGTCGCTTCTATATAGAAGGATCAGTCGATCTGGTTCAGAGCTTCGCCGACAGCATCGAACAAACGATCAAGCTCTTGCGGCTTGCTGTTGAAGGTTGGCCCGAACTGCAAGGTGTCTCCACCAAAGCGCACGTAGAAACCGGCTTTCCACAGCTTCATCGCAGCATCGAATGGACGCACGATTGCATCGCCATCACGCGGTGCAATCTGAATCGCACCTGCCAGGCCATAGTTGCGAATATCGATGACGTTCTTCACGCCCTTCAAACCATGCAGCGAATTCTCAAAATGCGGCGCGACTTCAGCCACGCTCTGCACCAGGTTTTCCTTTTGCAGCAGATCAAGCGCAGCAAGACCGGCAGCACACGCTACTGGGTGAGCCGAGTAGGTATAGCCATGCGGGAATTCAACCGCGTACTCAGGCGTCGGTTGATTCATGAACGTGTGATAAATCTCGCTGGTCGCAATCACGGCGCCCATAGGGATCGCACCGTTAGTGACTTGCTTGGCAATACACATCAAGTCAGGTGTCACACCGAAGCTGTCAGCACCGAACATCGAACCTGTACGACCAAACCCGGTAATCACCTCATCGAACACCAACAGGATGTTGTGTTGATCGCAGATTTCACGCAGACGTTTCAGATAACCCTGCGGCGGAACCAGAACACCGGCAGAACCGGCCATCGGCTCCACAAACACCGCTGCAATGTTCGAGGCATCGTGCAGTTCGATCAGTTTGAGCAGCTCATCGGCCAGAGCAATCCCACCCAGCTCCGGCATGCCGCGAGAAAACGCATTGCTCGCCAGCAGCGTATGCGGCAGATGATCAACGTCCATCATCGCCTGACCGAACAATTTACGGTTGCCGTTTACACCACCCAGGCTAGTGCCCGCGATGTTCACACCGTGATAACCACGAGCACGACCAATCATCTTGGTTTTGCTCGACTGGCCTTTCAGGCGCCAGTAAGCACGCACCATTTTCACTGCAGTGTCCGCACACTCCGAACCCGAGTCGGTGAAGAACACGTGATTGAGATTGCCCGGCGTCAGCTCGGTAATTTTCTCTGCCAGCTTGAAGGACAATGGGTGGCCGTACTGGAACGCCGGAGAATAATCGAGGGTGCCCAATTGCTTGGCCACTGCTTCCTGGATTTCCGTCCGGGTATGCCCTGCACCGCAAGTCCAAAGACCAGACAGTGAATCGTAAATTTGCCGACCCTTATCGTCCGTCAGATAACTGCCTTTGGCGGCCACGATAAAACGTGGGTCACGATGGAAGTTACGGTTGGCGGTGTAAGGCATCCAGTGAGCATCCAGCTTTAGCTGGCTGGTCACGTTCAATTCGGCATTCTCGGGCATGTTCATCAGCAAAACCTCGCAAGGCAAAAGCGGCGTGGGATGTTGAAAGCGTTGTTGCACCTAAATTGCCACGCCTATAAAGTCGATGAAATCCAACTCTTCTAACCTTTAGTTAGGCGTTCACTAAACTATGAGCAGCCGTCGTCCGGATGCACTGGCCCAGGTCAGCGACTTTGATATTCGATTACTGCGTATTTTCCGCAGTGTCGTGGAGTGCGGTGGGTTCTCGGCGGCTGAGACCGTGCTGGGCATCGGGCGCTCAGCCATCAGCCAGCAGATGAGTGATCTTGAGCAACGCCTGGGTTTGCGCCTTTGCCAACGTGGGCGGGCGGGCTTTTCGCTGACAGAAGAAGGCCGCGAGGTCTATCAGTCAGCTTTGCAGTTACTCGGCGCGCTCGAAAGTTTTCGTACAGAGGTCAACGGCCTGCACCAGCATTTACGCGGCGAACTGACCATTGGCCTGACCGACAACCTCGTCACCCTGCCCCATATGCGCATCACCCATGCTCTGGCCCAGCTCAAGGAGCGCGGCCCCGATGTGCAAATCCACATTCGCATGATCTCGCCCCACGAAGTAGAACAAGGGGTACTCGACGGGCGTCTGCATGTGGGCGTTGTGCCGCAGGCCAGCACCTTGTCCGGGCTGGAATATCAGCCGCTCTATAGCGAGCGCTCCCTGCTGTATTGCGCAGTGGGCCATCCGCTGTTTTATGTCGACGACCGGCAGTTGGAGGATGCGCGGCTCAATGATCAAGACGCCATCGCTCCCACCTTCCGCTTGCCCTCCGATATTCAGGCTCACTATCAAGCGCTCAACTGCACCGCCAGCGCTTCAGACCGCGAAGGCATGGCTTTTTTGATTTTGACCGGGCGCTATATTGGTTACTTGCCCGACCATTACGCCAGCCTGTGGGTTCAGCAGGGCAGACTACGAGCACTTAAAGCCAAAACGCGCTTTTATGATTTGAGCCTGGCATCCGTCACGCGTAAAGGTCGTCGCCCGCATCTGGTACTGGAAAGTTTTCTTGAGAGCCTGGAAGCGACGCGCTAACGTGAAAAACTTCGCTACACCCACAGATTGCCTGGAACGCCCATGACCTTTGAAGTCCCCGCCCATGATGGCAAGCCTCCCAGTCGTATTCGCCAGAAAAACGAACAGGCCATTCTCAAGGCCGCCGAGGATGAATTTGCCCGTTATGGTTTCAAAGGCGCAAGCATGAATGCCATCGCCCTTGGCGCTGGGCTGCCCAAAGCCAATCTGCACTACTACTTCCGCAACAAGCTGGGGCTGTATATCGCTGTTCT
This sequence comes from Pseudomonas fragi, assembly GCF_025426255.1. Lineage (GTDB taxonomy): Bacteria > Pseudomonadota > Gammaproteobacteria > Pseudomonadales > Pseudomonadaceae > Aquipseudomonas > Aquipseudomonas kulmbachensis. The sequence goes on from NZ_CP104861.1 coordinate 4,640,254, forward strand.
GAGCAATATCATCGAATTATGGGACAGCACTTTTAATGCCCTGACCGCTGAAGATGACCCGGCTCAAGCACTGACTCAGTACATTCACGCCAAGATGGAGTTCTCACGCCGACAGCCCCAGGCCTCGCGTGTATTTGCGATGGAAATCATCAGCGGCGGGGCCTGTCTGACCGAGTACTTCACTCAAGACTACAGAGCCTGGTTTCAAGGTCGAGCGGCGGTGTTTCAAGCCTGGATCGACGCTGGCAAGATGGATCCGGTCGACCCGGTACACCTGATTTTCCTGCTGTGGGGCAGCACCCAGCATTACGCCGACTTTTCGACCCAGATTTGCCGCGTATCAGGCCGCACGCACCTGACCAAACAGGACATGCAAGTGGCCAGTGACAACCTGACTCGCATCATTCTCAAAGGCTGCGGCCTGACGCCCACTGCCTGAGCCTGGAACCGACATGTCTTCTACCCTCACGGGACTTTGCGAATACCGCGAAGAAATCCGTAAAAGCCGCTTTATCACCTTTGCCGCGCCTATCACCAGCGCCCAACAAGCTCTCGACTTTATCGAGCTGCACAGTGACCTGAATGCTTCGCACAATTGCTGGGCCTGGAAGCTTGGGGATCAATACCGCAGCAGCGATGACGGCGAGCCCGGCGGCACAGCAGGACGCCCGATACTCTCGGCCATTGAGGCCCAGGACTGCGACCAGGTCGCCGTGCTGGTCATCCGCTGGTATGGCGGTATCCAGCTCGGCACCGGCGGACTGGCTCGCGCCTATGGCGGCGGCGCGAACAAATGCCTGCAAAGCGCCGAAAAACTGCCTTTGGTCAGCCGGGTAGCGCTCAACTGTTCGTGCAGCTTCAGCGAGCTGGCACTGGTAAAGCTGCGCCTGGCCGAACTGAACGGCTTGGTCATCGACGAGGCATTCACCGCCAATGGCGTTGACCTGCGACTGGCATTAGCCGAAGAACAGATTGTTCTTGCGCAACAGCAACTGGCCGACCTCAGTCGCGGCAGAATTTTGCTACACCGCCACGCCTTTAAGGCTGACGAATAAAAGTGCTATTTTCCTGCATCAATAGTTGCCCACAGGCACTGTGCACCCACCTGTGGATAACCTGAGCACATACCGCTGCAGCCCTTGTGCCGTGTGCGCTTGACACACTTGTACGCTTTTTAACCAACCCCCATCACCGTTCTATAGGACGCTACTCATGACAGCAAAACACGCACTGATCATCGGAGCTTCACGTGGCTTGGGCCTGGGTCTGGTCAAAGAGCTGCTCGCCGATGGCTGGACCGTCACGGCGACAGTCCGCGATCCCAGTAAAGCGCAAGCACTGAAAGCCCTGGGGCCGGTACGCATCGAGCGACTGGACATGGACAGCAAGCAGGCCATCAAAGCATTGAGCAATACGTTGCACAGCGACGTTTTCGACCTGCTGTTTATCAATGCCGGCGTCAAAGGCCCGGATGATCAACTGTCGGGCAATGCCACGCTGGCCGAAGTGGGGCAGTTGTTTTTCACCAACAGCGTGGCTCCAATCAACCTGGCCCGCGAATTTGTCAGCAAAGTCCGAAAAGACAGTGGTGTCCTGGCATTTATGAGTTCGGTACTCGGCAGCGTCACTCACCCTGATGCCCCCGAGATGGCCCTCTACAAGGCCAGTAAGGCAGCGCTCAACTCAATGACCAACACCTTTGTGCGCTACGAATTGGGTGACAACAATCCAACCGTGCTGTCCATGCATCCGGGCTGGGTAAAAACCGATATGGGCGGCGAAGGTGCCGACATTGATGTACAAACCAGCACCCGCGGCCTGGTTGAACAGGTCAAAGTCTTTGCCGGTAAAGGCGGCCATCACTTTATCGACTACAAGGGTCAGACTATTCCCTGGTAAGCGGTCTGCGACAAATGGCGGGGGGATTTTCACTTGTGTCACCTCCCGCCTGTAGAATGTCGCCATCTGTACCCGATTTGATGAGAAGATTTTTTATGTATGACTGGCTGAACGCCCTGCCAAAAGCTGAACTGCACATGCACCTTGAAGGTTCTCTGGAGCCTGAGTTGCTGTTCTCGCTGGCCGAGCGCAACAAGATCGCGTTGCCCTGGAACGACGTTGAAACCTTGCGTAAGGCGTACGCCTTCAACAACCTGCAAGAATTCCTCGACCTCTATTACAAAGGGGCGGACGTACTGCGCACCTCTCAGGACTTCTACGACCTGACCTGGGCCTACCTGTTGCGCTGCAAGGCACAGAACGTCATTCACACCGAACCCTTCTTCGACCCGCAAACCCATACCGACCGCGGTGTTCCGTTCGAAGTCGTGCTCAACGGCATCGCCAGTGCACTCAAGGATGGCGAGCAGCAACTGGGTATCACCAGCGGTCTGATCCTGAGCTTCCTGCGCCACTTGAGTGAAGAAGAAGCGGAAAAAACCCTCGATCAGGCACTGCCATTTCGCGATGCATTTGTCGCCGTTGGTCTCGACAGTTCAGAAATGGGCCACCCGCCGAGCAAGTTCCAGCGCGTATTCGACCGGGCACGCCATGAAGGCTTCCTGACCGTTGCCCACGCAGGTGAAGAAGGCCCACCGGAATACATCTGGGAAGCCCTGGATCTGCTGAAAATCCAGCGCATCGATCACGGTGTACGCGCCATTGAAGATGAGCGCCTGATGCAGCGCATCATCGACGAGCAGATCCCGTTGACCGTGTGCCCGTTGTCCAATACCAAGCTCTGCGTGTTCGATCACATGTCGCAGCACAACATTCTCGACATGCTTGAGCGCGGCGTGAAAGTTACCGTCAACTCCGATGATCCGGCCTACTTCGGCGGCTACATGACCGAGAACTTCCATGCGCTGTACACCGATCTGGGCATGACCCAGGACCAGGCCAAACGCCTGGCGCAAAACAGCCTGGATGCGCGGTTGGTCAAGCCTTAATACCAACCGATCAGACCTGTAGCCGCTGCCGCAGGGATACTTCAAGCGTAGGAGCGAGCCTCCTCGCGAATGCTCTTCGCGAGCAGGCTCGCTCCCACAAGGGGCTTGACCTGGAACAGAGTATCTACAGGGTTCTAGATAACGCCCTACATCGCTCACTGAGCATGTCGCGCAGCAGCTTCACCGGTTTGCTCAACTGCGCACGATGACCACAGAGCAAATTGAGCGGAGCCCGTTCGCACAACAGTTCAGGCAATAGCACCTTGAGCCTGCCTGCTGTCACATCCCCCGCCACATCCAGCCACGACTTGTAGGCAATGCCCTCCCCGGCCACCGCCCACAGGCGCACCACATCGGCATCGTCACTAAAACGATTGCCACTCACCGTCAGCCCCAACTCGCGCTTGCCATCATTGAATTGCCAATGGTCGTGGACCCGCGTGCCGAGCATGTACAGCAGGCAGTTGTGTTGCAGCAGTTGCTCGAGCTGATGCGGCTCACCCTTGCGCGCCAGGTAGGCGGGAGATGCACACAGCACCCGGCGATTGTCCGGCGCCACCGGCAATGCCACCAGGCTGGAGTCCTCCGGCTCGCCATAGCGCAAGGCAATATCCACCGGCTGGCGAAACAGATCGGCAATCCGGTCACCGAGTAACAGCCGCACCGTCAGTTGCGGATGCTCACGCTGAAATTCATCCAGCCAGGGCAGCAACAAATTACGCCCGAAGTCGGACGGTGCCGACAGCTGTAACACACCGCTGACCTGATCTTGCCCACGCGCCAATAAACGCCGCCCTTCATCCAGGCTACTTAGCGCCGTACGGGCATACTCGAGAAAACCTTCGCCCTCAGCTGTCAGGCGCAAACTACGGGTAGAGCGCGCCAGCAGTCGCGCACCCAACTGTGCCTCTATCCGCTTGAGTGCCGCACTGGCCACTGCGGGCGACATGTCCATCACCCGTGCGGCGGCAGAGAGGCTGCCCAAATCGGCGGCGCGAACAAACAGTTGCAGGTCATCGAAACGCAGCATCCAGGACTCACTCGGCCATTATCAAAAAAATATTGAAAGAGACTGCTGTTTTAGCCGGTTTTATCATTCTGATAAATAGCTAATCATCATCACCAGATTCTTACCCATTTTCAGGAGATGTCCCATGAAAGCTGTCGCCTACTACCATTCGCTGCCCATTCAAGACCCGCTGGCCCTGCAAGACATCGAATTGCCTGAGCCGGTTGCCGGTCCGCGCGATTTGCTGGTCGAGGTCAAAGCCATTTCCGTTAACCCGGTGGACACCAAAGTCCGCCAGAACGTACAGCCCGAAGGCGCCTGCGCAAAAGTACTGGGGTGGGATGTCGCCGGGGTGGTCAAGGCTGTCGGCAGCGATGTCAGCCTGTTCAAAGTTGGCGACAAGGTGTTTTACGCAGGCTCCATTGCCCGTGCCGGGGCCAACAGCGAACGCCACGTAGTTGATGAGCGGATCGTCGGGCACATGCCAAAAAGCCTCGACTTCGCCCAGGCTGCAGCGTTACCGCTGACTGCCATCACCGCGTGGGAACTGTTGTTTGAGCGCCTTGGCGTAACCGAGGGCAAAACCGATGAGCAGCAAAGCCTGCTGATTGTCGGCGCGGCAGGGGGCGTCGGTTCGATCCTGACGCAACTGGCCAGCCAACTGACCGCACTCAAGGTGATTGGCAGCGCATCACGTCCTGAAACCCAAACCTGGGTCCGCGAGCTGGGTGCCGATCTTGTTGTCGACCACAGCCAGCCGTTGAGCGAAGAACTCAAGCGCCACGCCATCAACGCCGTCACCCACGTTGCCAGCCTGACCCAAACCGATCAGCATCTGGATCAGTTGGTCGAAGCCCTGGCACCACAAGGCAAACTTGCGCTGATCGACGATCCCAAGGCGCTGGATATCACCAAGCTCAAGCGCAAGAGCCTGTCACTGCACTGGGAGTTCATGTACACCCGTTCGCTGTTCGAGACTGCGGACATGATCGAGCAACATCGCTTGCTCAATCGCGTCGCCGAGCTGATCGATGCTGGCACCTTGCGCACGACCGTCGGCGAGCACTTTGGCACCATCAACGCCGCCAACCTGCGCCGCGCCCATGCACTGCTGGAAAGCGGTAAGTCCAAAGGCAAAATTGTGCTCGAGGGGTTCTGAAAAAACTGTCAGGGGACTGATGCGGCCAACGTTCAACCGTCAGTCAGAGACTTGACCCCTGACATATTTACCCAAGTATTTCGGCATACACTGGCCTCCTTTGCGAACTGAAGGAGGCCCGTAATGAAAATCCTGATAAAAGCGTTAGCAAGATCCCCTGACTGCCAATGGCAAGTTCAAATCGACCAGCAAGCCGTTAACTTTCGTAGCGAATCCGAGGCCCGTGCCTTTGTGGATAAGTTGCAATCTCGCCTGCAAGCCCCGCACAGGCTGCCCGAACGTTTGGCAGGCTGAATCAGGTCGACTGCTCTGCGGCGATCCGGGCGGTGTACAAACGCCGGGTCGCCATCGCGATAGCCACAGCCAAAACCCCGCATAACGTAATGACCAGCGCCATCGGCATCGCGCTGCCATCGTGCAACACACCCACCAATGAAGCTGCAGCCGCAGCCACGCTGAACTGCAAACAGCCAAGCATCGCCGAAGCACTACCGGCTCGCGCGCCCTGCCCGCTCATGGCACAGGCTGAAGCATTGGGAATGATGCAGCCCAAGCTGGCGATGCAGATAAACAGCGGAATCAACAGCGGCCACAATTGCTCCGTGTGCAGCGCACTGATCCCCAGCAACACCAGGCCCGCCGCCAGATAGACCCACACCGTACGCGCCAGCAAAAAAGCCGGACCGCGCTTGGCCAGTAAGCGGGCGTTAACCTGCGCCACCAGAATGAAGCCCGCAGCATTACTGCCAAACAGCCAACCGTAATGCTCGGCAGGTACGCCATAGAGTTTGATAAAGACGAAAGGCGAACCGGCTATGTAGGCAAACATCCCGGCCATAGCGATCCCCCCGGTGAGCGCATGCCCCAGAAATTCACCGTCCTTGAGCAAACGACCATATTGGCGCAACGCTCCCGACAGAGGCTGACGCGGTACATTGGCCGGCAGGCTTTCCGGTAAGCCCAACGCCACGGCAAGGGCGGCCAGGGCACTGAACCCGGTCAATACGATAAAAATCGATTGCCAGCCGTGCAGGTTGACGAGCACACCACCGAGCATCGGCGCCAGGATCGGGGCCAGCCCCATCACCAGCATCAATTGCGAAAAGACCTTGGCCGAACCCACAGCATCACACTTGTCGCTGACAATTGCCCGCGACAGCACCATACCCGCGCAACCACCCAGTGCCTGAACGAATCGGGCACCGATCAGCCATTCCAGAGTTGGGGCAAACGCGCAAGCCAACGATGCCAGCGTAAACAGGCCAACCCCCACCAGCAGCGGAATGCGTCGACCGAAACGGTCAGCAATCGGGCCATAGGCCAGTTGGCCGATGGACAAGCCCAAAAAGTAGACCGCCAGCGTGAGCTGAATATGTTGCTCATCTGTTGCAAAGGCTTGCGCCATCGCCGGAAAGCCAGGCAGATAAAAGTCGATCGCCAGGGGACCGAAAGCGCTCAAGGCGCCAAGAATCAGAATCGTTCTAAGGTTCATCAGGTATCCAGATCGTGCTGCAATTAGTGCAGCCCGATAGTCTAGCCGCGGATACTGAACTTGAACATAAAGATAGCTAGCTAATAAATATTTAGTGCTTGATACAAATCCCTGTAGCAGCTGCCGAAGGAACGAGGCTGCGTTCGAGTGCGAAGCGCTCGTAAACCTGAACCCGCCGTTTAACTGAATAGAAGGCGAACGCAAGTTTTACGACGGCTTCGTCGCCGAACGCAGCCTCGTTCCTTCGGCAGCTGCTACGCAACATCAGTGCGCTGTACGCGCTTCAAACCCGGCATTGGTGATCACGTCGATAATCTGCAAAGGCGACACCTTGCTGTCCACCTTGACGGTTTTGCTCGCCAGGTCCACGTCGACTTTCGCGTCTTTATCCACAGCCTGCACCGCACGGGTCACCGCAGCCACACAGCCACCACAGGTCATACCGTCTACTTTGAACGTTTGCATGATCAAGCCTCCTATCTGAGTGATGACTAAAGCTTCGACCTTGCCACTGTGGCAAGGTCAAGCCCGTTGTTTTACTCGCTTACTGGCAATCCATCCCCTGCTCGGCCAAGCTGCAGGCCTTGCGATTGAAAACAGGATACCTAGCCATGCGCTGGACCGCTTTGAGCCTAGTCAGCCTTTTGGCTCTTGCCAATTTGCCGCTGTGGGCAAATGCCGATCAGGACTACGGCGTGCTGATCATTTCTCGCGAGCGCCTTGAAGTGCCGACCAACTGCGAGGTCGGCGTGTATATCGACGATCAACTGGCCGGGCGATTGTTTCAGGAGCAGGCGCTGTCCTTTAACTTGCCGGCGGCCAGCGTCGATATCCGCCTCAAGCTGCTGCCCGGGCAAGCTCCCGGTTGCTTGCCAGGCATGCTGGTCCCACCCGCACAGCAATTCACCCTCAAGGCCGGTGACGTACGTAAATACCGCATCGCCCTGGGTAAACAAGGCATGTACCTCAAGCCTGCCAAACTGGAATATTGAGCGGGCGATAACGAACAGCAAGAAGCCTTGACCTTCCCATGGGGTCAAGGTCGATTCTATGGATAGATAACTTCTTGAGGAGGACTGCTCGTGCCCACCCAATTCGATCTGCCGATTGATGGAATGACCTGTGCCAGTTGCGCAGGGCGTGTAGAAAAAGCCCTGACCAAAGTCCCTGGCGTGCGCTCAGTGAGCGTCAATCTGGCCACTGAACAGGCACGTATCGAAGCGCCTGTGGACAGTTTGCCGGCATTGGTCGAAGCCGTGCATCAGGCAGGTTACAGCGTGCCCGCCCATAGCCTGGAACTGGACATCAGCGGCATGACCTGCGCCTCGTGTGCGGGGCGGGTCGAAAAGGCCCTGGCCAAGGTGCAGGGGGTCAAAAGCGTCAGCGTTAACCTCGCCACAGAACGTGCCCATGTCGAGCTACTCGGCCAGGTCGATACAAGTTTGCTGATAAACGCTGTCAGCCAGGCCGGTTATGGCGCCAGCGTGCACCAAACCGAAAAAGCCACTGAAGACGATCAGCAAAAACGCCTGCACCGCGAACGCTGGGCGCTGACCTTGGCCATTGTGCTGGCATTGCCGCTGGTACTGCCGATGCTGCTCGCGCCTTTTGGCGTGCATTGGATGCTGCCTGCCTGGGCCCAGTTTCTGCTCGCTACCCCGGTGCAATTCATTCTCGGTGCGCGCTTTTATGTCGCCGCCTGGAAAGCCGTCAAAGCCGGTGCGGGCAATATGGACCTGCTGGTTGCTCTGGGCACCAGCGCCGGCTATGGCCTGAGCCTTTATGAGTGGGCCATCGCCGAGCCCGGCAGCATGCCGCATCTGTATTTCGAAGCCTCGGCGGTGGTGATCGCTCTGGTGCTGCTGGGCAAATACCTTGAAAGCCGCGCCAAACGCCAGACTGCCAGCGCCATCCGCGCCCTGGAAGCCCTGCGCCCGGAACGGGCCTTGCGCGTGATCGACGGACAGGAACAAGACGTTGCCATCAGCGACCTGCGCCTCAATGATCTGGTATTGGTCAAACCCGGCGAACGCTTCCCGGTGGATGGCGAAGTGGTTGAAGGCCAGAGCCATGCCGACGAAGCCCTGATCAGCGGCGAAAGCCTGCCGGTGCCGAAACAGCCTGGGGATAAAGTCACCGGCGGCGCCATCAATGGCGAAGGCCGATTGATCATCAAGACCCTGGCTCTGGGCACTGAAACCGTACTGGCGCGAATCATCCGCTTGGTCGAAGACGCGCAGTCAGCCAAGGCGCCGATCCAGAAACTGGTGGATAAAGTCAGCCAGGTATTCGTCCCCGTGGTACTGCTGATCGCCCTCGCCACGCTGCTCGGCTGGTGGCTTTATGGTGCCCCCATCGAAACCGCGCTGATCAACGCCGTGGCGGTATTGGTTATCGCCTGCCCTTGCGCTCTAGGCCTGGCGACCCCTACCGCAATCATGGCCGGCACCGGTGTCGCCGCTCGCCACGGGATTTTAATCAAGGACGCTGAAGCCCTCGAGCGCGCCCACGAAGTCAGTGCCGTGGTTTTCGACAAGACCGGCACCCTGACCTCCGGCACCCCGCAAATTGCCCACTTCAGCGCACTCGACGGTAATGAGGCGCACTTGCTGCAAGCCGCGGGAGCCCTGCAACGCGGTAGCGAACACCCGCTGGCCAAAGCCGTTCTGGATGTCTGCGCCGCACGCAGTCTGAATGTACCGGATGTGATCGACAGCCAATCGCTGACCGGACGCGGCATTGCCGGCACTCTGGAGGGCCGCCGCCTGGCACTGGGAAACCGCCGTCTGCTGGAAGAAACCGGCCTCAACCCGGGGTCGCTGGCCGAATCTGCCCAGGCCTGGGAAACCGAAGGTCGTACCCTGTCGTGGCTGATCGAGCAAAGCCCGCAACCGCAAGTGCTGGGCCTGTTCGCCTTTGGTGACACGCTGAAACCGGGCGCCCTGTCGGCCATCGAGCAGCTCAATGCACGCCACATCAGCAGCCACCTGCTGACCGGCGACAACCGTGGCAGCGCCAAGGTGGTTGCCGAGGCGCTGGGGATTACCGATGTCCACGCCGAAGTGTTGCCCGCCGACAAGGCCGCAACCGTGGCTGAGCTGAAGAAAACCGGTGTAGTGGCGATGGTCGGCGACGGCATCAACGATGCCCCGGCACTGGCAGCGGCCGATATTGGCATCGCGATGGGCGGCGGCACCGATGTGGCAATGCATGCGGCGGGCATCACCCTGATGCGCGGCGACCCGCGACTGGTGCCTGCGGCATTGGAAATCAGCCGCAAGACCTACGCCAAAATCCGGCAAAACCTGTTTTGGGCGTTTATCTACAACGTAATCGGCATTCCACTGGCCGCCTTCGGCTTTTTGAATCCGGTGCTGGCGGGCGCGGCAATGGCCTTTTCCAGCGTCAGCGTGGTCAGCAACGCGTTGTTGCTCAAATTCTGGAAACCCAAGGATCTTGAATAAGGAGGCAACTGTCATGAATATCGGCCAGGCCGCCAAACACAGCGGCTTGAGCGCCAAGATGATTCGTTATTACGAGTCCATCGGCCTGCTCAAACCCGCCAGTCGCAGTGACAGCGGCTACCGCCTTTACAGCAACGACGACCTGCACACCCTGGCGTTTATCAAACGCTCGCGTGACCTTGGGTTTTCGCTGGAAGAAGTCGGCAAGCTGCTGACCCTCTGGCAAGACCGCCAGCGCGCCAGCAGCGATGTGAAGGCACTGGCGCGCCAGCATATTGATGCGTTGAATCAAAAGATTACCGAACTGACCAGCCTGCGCGACACGCTGCAGGATCTGGTCGAGAACTGCCAGGGCGATCATCGCCCTGACTGCCCGATTCTCAAGGATCTGGAGAGCGCCTGCTGCCTCAACAGAGCGAAAGCCCTGTAGCAGCTGCCGAAGGAACGAGGCTGCGTTCGATTGCGAAGCAATCGTAAAACCTGAGCCCACAGTTTAACTGGTAGACCGCGACCTCAGGTTTTACGACGGCTTCGCCGCCGAACGCAGCCTTCGTTCCTCGGCAGCTGCTACGGGAGTCCGTAACGCCTCTACAGGACCACTTTAGCGAGCATCAACAGGCCGATCGCGGCGCACAGTGCCGCGAAGCCTTGCTGTAGCCATTGGGCCGAAACCTTGGGGGCAATCACTCGGCCGGCAATCATCCCGGCCAGGGTTGCCGCGATAAACACCACGCCTTCACTCGACAGGCTTACGCCCTGGCTCATCAGGTTGCCCAATGTGCCCAGCGATACCAACGCCACCACCATCAGCGAGGTGGACACCACGGCGTGGATGCGCACATCACTGAATTTGCGAAACGCAGGCACGATCAAAAATCCGCCACCCACACTCAATAAGCCCGTCAGCAGACCCGAGGTGGCGCCAATCGACACCAGCGTCATGCTGCAGCGAGCATTCCAGGTCAGCCGCCCGGTAGCCGGGTTGAGCATGCAGTTTTTTTCTATTGCCCCCATGCTGCCGTCATCACGCGCATCGGCTCTGGCCTGCAAAAACATACGCACCGAGACGAACATCATCACCGCGCTAAACATCAAAACCAGCACCCTGGCGGGCATCATTCTGGCGAGGTGAAGCCCGATCGGCGAGGTCGTCGAGCCCACAATCGCCATCAATGCGGCGGCCTTGTAACGCACCAACCCTTTACGCAGACCATCCAGGGCGCCCAATGCCGCAGCCGTACCGACCGCCAGCAATGCCACCGGTGTGGCTTGCGCCAGGGTCCAACCCAGCCCCAGGGTCAGTGCCGGGATAGCCAAAATGCCGCCACCGGCCCCCGTCAATCCGAGCACCACACCCACCAACATACCCAACAGAATAATCAACATGGTCAGGCTCAGTCCGGCTTGCAGTCAGTGAACCATTCGCGCCCTTTGAGCATGCCGTGCCAGTAGAACCACGGCAGCAAGGTTGCCTTGAGCAGCCAGGCCGATTTGCGCGGCACCGTCGGGTCAAGGGCGAAGGTGGGCAGCAGTTTCCCGCCATAGCCAAATTCGGCCAGGATCACTTTGCCGTTTTCCACGGTCAACGGGCAGGAGCCGTAGCCGTCGTAGCGCTTGGGCAAGACCGCCCCCTTGCGCAGTGCCAGGAGGTTGTCGGCCACCACGACCGCTTGCTTGCGGGTCGCCGCTGCGGTCTTGGCATTGGGCGTGTTACAAACATCACCCAAGGCGAAAATTTCAGGGTAGCGCGGGTGTTGCAGGGTTGCCGGGTCGGTTTCGAACCAGCCCGCCTTGTCAGCCAACTCACTGCGGCGGATCACGTCGGGGGCCTGCTGCGGTGGCACCACATGCAACATGTCGAAGGTTTTCTCGACGCGGGTTACGCTACCGTCTGCGGCAATCACATCAAACCAGGCAGTCTTGCCCGGCCCGTCGACCTTGACCAGATTGGACTGAAAAGCCAGTTGGGCGTTATAGGCCTCAACGTACTTCATCAACGGCGGGACAAAAGCCGGGACGCCAAACAGCACCGCCCCGGCCAAATTGAATTCCACTGCAATCGAATCCAGAACACCACGCTTGCGCCAATGATCACAGGACAGGTACATGGCCTTTTGCGGGGCGCCTGCACACTTGATTGGCATACCCGGCTGAGTAAACAGCGCTTTGCCACCACGCAAGCTGCGCACCAGCTCCCAAGTGTAGGGCGCCAGATCGTGGCGATAGTTGGATGTGACGCCGTTTTTGCCCAGAGTCTCTTCCAGACCTTCGATATTTTCCCAGGCCAGTTGCAGCCCTGGGCAAACGATCAATTGCTGATAACCCAGCTCAGTACCATCGCTGAGCAGCACAACCTTGCGCTGCGGGGCGAACGCACACAGCGACGCCTTGATCCAGGCAACGCCTTTGGGCATCACCGCAGCAGTAGGCCGAACCGTATTTTTGACATCGTAGGCACCGCCCCCTACCAGCGTCCAGGCGGGCTGGTAATAGTGTTCGGTACTGGGTTCGATCACGGCGATACGCAACGCCGCGTTGCGCTTCAACAAGCTCGCCGACACCGAGATACCGGCTGAACCACCGCCCACCACGACCACATCGTACTGCCTGGCCTCACGCGTGCCTTGGGTGGCCGCCTCAAAGAGTTTTGAAGAACGATTGCCCGTGCGGCAGTACGCCAGAACAGGTTTGGGCAGCTCGCTGAGCAAATGACGCAACTGCTGCGCCTGCTCGGGTGTCGCGCCAGTGGTCTGCACCGGCAGGTAGGCAAAGCTCAGTCCCAGGGCCTGGGCTGCCTGTTGCATGGATGCGTGCTCCGGTTGCTCTGGTCCGCCTTCATGGTCCGGGCGGTTGCAGATCACACTGGCAAAACCCTGCGCAGCCAAAAATTGGAGATCAGACTGCTCGATCTGACCGGTCACAGAAAATGACGCGTCGATTCGCTTGATGCTTTGCTCCATTGAGCACTCCAGGCACAACAAAAATGAATGGATTGAGAGCGCGTTACTTTTTGAGTGCCTGCCCGCAATACAGACCCGACAGGGTTTGCATCACAGAAACCACTTCAAAGCTGGCGAGTGAATAGAAAATATATTTCCCCATCCTTCGAGTGTTGACCATGCCTTCATCGCGCAACACGCCCAGCTGTTGCGAGAGGGTGGGCTGACGGATGCCCGTCAACGCTTCAAGTTCGCCAACATTGCGCTCACCCTGGGTCAGTTGGCAGAGCAGCAGCAGTCGATCTTCATTGGCCAAGGCCTTGAGAAGCGTGCAGGCTTTGGAGGCAGAATCGCGCAGAAGTCCGATTTCTTCGCTAGTTAGCTGAGCAGTCATGAAAAGCTCCGGGGCGTGATGGTCGACAGTCTACGACCCGATAATATATGTTTCAATATATTGAACATTTTTTGACTTGCACGAGGACTCTCATGCTCCCCGAAATTCAAGGTTTCTTCGACCCAGTGACGTCAACCGTGAGCTACGTGGTCTATGAAGCCTGCGCCAGCGAGTGCGCGATCATCGATCCGGTGCTCGACTACGATGCCGCCGCCGGTCGCATCAGTACCGCCAGCGCCGACAATATCGCCGCGTTCGTGCAGGCACAGGGGCTGAAGGTGCAATGGCTACTGGAAACCCACGCCCACGCCGACCACTTGTCTGCCAGCGCCTATCTGAAACGTAAACTGGGCGGCCAGATCGGCATCGGCGCTGCTATCACCCAGGTTCAAGGGGTATTTCGCGATATTTACAACCTTGAGCCCGAGTTCAAACTGGACGGCTCGCAGTTCGATCGGCTGTTCGAACCGGACGAGTTATTCCACATCGGGCGACTACAGGTACAGGCACTGCATGTGCCGGGGCACACCCCGGCCGATATGGCTTATCAGGTTGAGAACGACAGCCTGTTCGTCGGCGATACCCTGTTTATGCCTGACGTGGGCACGGCCCGCTGCGACTTTCCGGGGGGCGATGCACGCCAGTTGTATCAATCGATCAAGCGCCTGCTGGCCTTACCCGCACAGACCCGACTGTTCATGTGCCATGACTACCCGCCAGCCGGGCGCGCAGCTACCTGGTCAACGACGGTAGGCGAACAACGCGCCAGAAATATCCATGTGAACGACAGCATCGATCTGACGGGTTTTGTCGACATGCGCACGGCACGCGACGCCACTCTTGGGGTTCCTGCACTGCTGATCCCGGCCATTCAGATCAACATTCGCGCTGGCAACCTGCCACCCGCAGATGAAAGTGGCTTGTGCAGCCTGAAAATCCCACTGAACCGGTTTTGAAATCCCCTCTTTGTGGGAGCGAGCAGGCTCGCTCCCACAAGGCACACGATTCGAGCACATAAAAAATCCGGCCTGAGCCGGATTTTTTATTTAGCCAATTACTGCATCCACGGTGGCGGCGGCTCTTCAGCCTTGCTCGGTGGAGCATCATCCGCAGCACGTACTGCCTGACGGAAGGCTTCGTCCAGGCGTGCAGCTTCGATCTCGCGCATTACACCGCCGACATCAGCCAGCTCGTCCGGCTCGTCAAACTCGCCCGTCAACACGCTGCCAGGGTGCAAGGTGGCTGCTTCATAAAGCGCCCACATTTCCTTGGCGTACTTGGTGCCCTTCAGCTCCGGTGCAAAACGCCCGAAGTAAGAAGCCATGTTGCCGACGTCACGCTCCAGCATGGTGAATGCATGGTTGTTGCCCGCGGCATCGACTGCCTGCGGCAAGTCGATAATCACCGGGCCGGTCGGCGTCAACAGTACGTTGAACTCGGACAAGTCGCCGTGAACCAGACCGGTACACAGCATCAGCACGATCTGCTGAATCAGGAAGGCGTGGTATTCGCGCGCCTGATCCGGTTCCAGCACCACGTCATTCAATCGCGGAGCGGCATCACCGTACTCATCCGCCACCAGCTCCATCAACAGCACGCCTTCCAGGAAGTCGAACGGTTTTGGAACCCGGACACCAGCGCCAGCCAAACGAAACAGCGCAGCCACTTCGGCGTTCTGCCAAGCGTCTTCGGTTTCTTTGCGACCGAACTTCGAGCCCTTGGCCATCGCGCGAGCCTGACGGCTGTTGCGAACCTTGCGGCCCTCCTGATATTCGGCAGCCTGGCGAAAACTTCGTTTGTTAGCCTCCTTGTAAACCTTGGCGCATCGCAGCTCATTGCCGCAGCGGACTACGTACACAGCTGCTTCTTTACCACTCATGAGTGGGCGCAGCACCTCGTCGATCAGACCGTCTTCGATCAGGGGTTCTAAGCGTTTTGGAGTCTTCATCAGCTTTTATTGTGGGTCCTTTATTACCAAACACGCGAATGTCACTCGTTATACGGCAATCCACTCACCACGGGGAGAGGGCAAACGATTTGAATGATAGACGAGCAACCCGTTTTGAGCACCGACTCAGCCCTGACGAAATAACTCGCCAGGGGTAAACCCGAACATTTTCTTAAACGCGGCAATAAAGGCCGAGGTCGAATCATAACCGCAGGACAACGCCGCGCTGGTTACGCTGGTGCCCTCCTCCAGCCCTTTTAACGAGGAGAGCAAACGCATGCGCTGACGCCAGCTGCGAAAGCTCAAACCGGTTTCTCGGGCAAATAAACGCATCAGGGTTTTTTCCGACGTTCCCAAGCGCTCAGCCCACAGGCTTAAGGTCACTACCGTATCCGGACTTTCGATCAACTCATTGCATAACGCCAGCAGCCGCGCATGACGCGGCAACGGTAACGAGAACCCAACCTCGGGCAAGCTCGCAAGCTGATCGAGCAACACCTGCACCAGACGCTGTTCGGGGGTTGCGCCTTCGGGGTAGGCCACCGGTAATTCACAAAATCGCTTGATCAACTCCCTGGCCAGCGGCGTGACCTCCAACACCCGGCAATGCTGCGGCGCCCACCGACAGTCTTCACGGCGCACATACAGACTGCGCATTTCAGCACGCATCGAGGTAATGACTTCGTGCTCCAGCCCGGCCGGAATCCAGATTCCCCACTGCGGCGGCGCAAAAAAACTGCCCTCGTCGGTATGCACCCCCAGAACACCGCTGATAGCGTACGAAAATTGCACCCAGTCATGGCGATGACGGGGCGTCCACGACCCCGCCCCCAGACTCTCAGCCCGGGCATAGAGCGGCCGCGGCAACTCATCGAGCACTGGAATGGCACGCTGGGGCCCACGTTGTCCGTTTGGCGGCATTGATTGGCCTTATGTCGCAAGACGTCTGATACCTGCGACGTTAGGCTAAGTCATCAATTCTTACAATATTCCGGTGGCAACGATGCCTGTGCTCAAACACCTCAAACGAATGTTCACCGACTGGTTTCTGTGCGGCATGTTGCTGGCGACATTCCTGGCTTATGTGTTTCCACATTTCGGCAGCACCGGCGGTGGGATGCACGCCGAGTGGGTCATCAATATTGGCGTGTTTTTGGTGTTTTTCCTGCATGGGGTCAACCTGTCCAGCGAGCAAATCAGCCACGGTCTGAAAAACATCCGCCTGCATTTTATGGTGCAGGGCTTCACCTTTATCGTCTTCCCGCTGATCTGGGTGATCGCCAACAAGCTGTTGGGTGCGCATATCCCGCCGCTATTGATGCTGGGTTTCTTCTACCTGTGCGCCCTGCCTTCGACCATCTCCTCCTCGGTGGCACTCACCGGCAGCGCAGGCGGCAACGTCCCGGCGGCGATTCTCAACGCCAGCCTGTCCAGTGTGCTGGGGATCTTCATCACGCCCTTGCTGGTCAGCTTTGTGATGGGGAGCGGCGCGGGCGGCATCGACCTGGGTTCAACCCTGCTCGACCTGTGCGCCATGCTGCTGCTGCCTCTGGTGCTGGGCCAACTGGTACGCCCGCTGTTCGGGCGCTTTTTCGCCCGCCACAAGCGCTACACCAACATCTGCGACAAGGTGGTGATTCTGCTGCTGGTTTACGCCGCGTTCTGCAACTCGATGGTCTCGGGGATGTGGCAACAACAAGGCACTTCGGTGATTTTCAGCGCACTGATCGGCAGTGCGGTGCTGCTCGCCGTCATCCTGTGGATGACCACCCGTACTGCTCGCGCCTTGAAGTTCAGCACCAGCGACGAAATCGCCGCGGTGTTCTGCGCCAGCAAAAAGTCCCTGGCTGCCGGTGCGCCAATGGCCGCCCTGATCTTCGGCGCCAACCCTGGGCTGGGCCTGATTCTGCTGCCAATCATGATCTACCACCCATTACAGCTGATCGTGTGTTCGGTGATGGCTGAAAGCTACGCCACTCGCAGCCGCCAGGAGGTTCGCGCACGCACAATTCCTGTAGCCGCTGAGGAGCGAAGCGAGGCTGCGATCGGGCGCTAAGCGAACGTAAATCCTGAGAACCGGGAGCACCTGACACACCGCACAACCTGACTTTAACGACGACTTCGTCGCCGAACGTAGCCTCGCTTCGCTCCTCAGCGGCTACAAGGGCTCAGGAAGTCAGGGGGGCAGCTCTCCTACCGCTCAATTATCACCGTCACGCCCTGCCCACCCGCCGCGCAGATCGAGATCAGACCTCGGCCCTGCCCGGCAGTGGCCAGCAGTTTGGACATATTGGTCACGATGCGTCCGCCCGTCGCCGCAAACGGGTGCCCCACCGCCAGTGAGCTGCCTTTGACGTTGAGTTTACTGCGATCAATCGAGCCCAGAGGTGCATCAAGACCCAGACGGCTTTTGCAGTAGGCTGCATCTTCCCAGGCCTTCAAGGTGCACAACACCTGCGCGGCAAATGCCTCGTGAATCTCGTAGTAGTCAAAGTCCTGCAAGGTCAGGCCATTACGCGCCAGCAGCCGTGGGACGGCATACACCGGGGCCATCAGCAAACCTTCGGCGCCATGCACAAAATCCACAGCCGCTGTTTCGCCATCACGCAGGTACGCCAAAACCGGCAGCCCCCGCTCCTTGGCCCATTCCTCACTGCCCAGCAATACCGTCGATGCGCCATCGGTCAGCGGCGTGGAGTTACCCGCCGTCAGCGTGCCCTTGGCACTGCGCTCGAACACCGGTTTAAGCGCCGCCAGCTTCTCCAGGGTCAGATCGGCCCGCAGGTTGTTATCGCGACTCAAGCCCAGAAAAGGCGTAAGCAAATCATCTTCCCAGCCCGCGTGATAAGCCGCCGTCAGCGCCTGATGACTGTGCAGGGCCAGTTCGTCCTGCTCGACCCGGGGGATGTTCCAGGCCTGTGCCATCAACTCGCAGTGCTGGCCCATCGACAGCCCGGTACGCGGCTCGCCATTACGGGGAAACTCGGGTTTCAAGAAGCCAGGACGCAATTGCAGCAGGGCTTTGAGCTTATCCACAGGCGTTTTGATACGATTGAACTGCAACAGCCATTTACGCAGCCCGTCATTGAGACCAATCGGCACATCGGAGGCGGAGTCCACTCCCCCTGCAATGCCGCACTCGATCTGCCCCAGAGCAATCTTGTTGGCCACCAGCAACGCGGCTTCAAGACCGGTACCGCACGCTTGCTGCAGGTCATAGGCCGGGGTTTGCGGCGACAACCGCGAACCCAGTACACACTCACGGGTCATGCTGAAGTCCCGAGAGTCCTTAAGCACCGCCCCGGCTACCACCTCGCCCATGCGCAGCCCGTGCAGGTGGTAACGCTCGATCAAACCCTCCAGCGCCGCCGTCAGCATGTCTTGATTACTGGCGGTCGCATAAGGTCCGTTGGCACGGGCAAACGGGATTCGGTTACCACCAATAATTGCTACACGACGCAGACTCATAAGATTCACCCTATTCTCTTAAATCCATTAATCGTTACAAGCGTAGGCCTTATCGCTGATAACGAACGACCACGGCATGTTTGTGGTCAACCCTTTGAACCCCAACTGTCGGAGAGTGTTCCATGTCAGACCGTTATATCGACTTCGTCAACTCAGCCCTCGGCCAGCGTCTGGTCGGTGCTTTGGGGCTGCCGTCACCGGGACGACTGGAACGCTGGCAAGCCGGGCGCCTGCGCCCCATCGAAGGGCCTCTGCTGATTGGCGGCGGCGCATTGGCCGAAAAGGTTAACCGCTTCGCCAACAAGCTCACCGATGCGGTATTCAGCTATGGTCCCGAACCGTTGCTCGCCACGCCATGGATTCCTGGCCAGGGGCCAAAGCTCAAAGCCGTGGTGTTCGACGCCAGCGAGCTGCTGCACACCGATCAGCTCAAGCAACTGCGCGAATTTTTCCAGCCACTACTGCGCAGTCTGCAGGACTGCACGCACATGGTGATATTGGGCCGGGCGCCTGAAACACTAAGTGACCCATTCGCTGCCAGCGCCCAACGTGCGCTTGAAGGCTTCAGCCGTTCGCTGGCCAAAGAGCTGCGCAACGCCAGCACCCTGCAACTGCTGTATGTCGGTGAAGGGGCCGAAGACCAGCTTGAAGGCGCACTGCGGTTTTTCCTCTCTCCCAAAAGTGCATTTATCAGTGGCCAGGTACTGCGTCTGAACGCCTGCGCCGCTCAGGTGCAGGACTGGACGCGCCCTCTGGCCGGGCGCAAGGCATTGGTTACCGGCGCCGCCCGCGGGATTGGTGCCTCGATTGCCGAAACCCTGGCCCGGGATGGCGCCGAACTTATCCTGCTGGACGTGCCGTCAGCCAAAAACGACCTTGATGCCTTGGCCGCACGCTTGGGCGGGCGCAGTATCGCGCTGGACATCTGTGCCACCGACGCTCCTGCACAACTGATCGAGCACCTGGCAGACGGCGTCGATATCGTGGTGCACAACGCGGGTATTACCCGCGACAAAACCCTGGCCAACATGACCCCCGAGTTCTGGGATGCGGTGCTCGCTGTCAACCTCAACGCCCCGCAAGTGCTTACCAAAGCCCTGCTCGACAGTGGCACCCTGCGTGATAACGGCCGGGTGATTCTGCTCGCGTCCATCAGCGGTATTGCCGGTAACCGCGGCCAGACCAACTACGCCGCCAGCAAGGCCGGGCTGATCGGTCTGGCCCAAGCCTGGGCACCACTCCTGGGCGAGCGTGGGATCAGCATCAACGCCGTGGCCCCAGGGTTTATCGAAACCCAAATGACCGCGCATATTCCCTTTGCCTTGCGCGAAGCGGGTCGACGCATGAGCTCGCTGGGCCAGGGTGGCCAGCCGCAGGACGTCGCCGAAGCGGTTGCCTGGCTCGGCCAGCCGGGTACGGGCGCAGTCAGTGGCCAGGCGCTGCGGGTGTGCGGGCAAAGCATTTTGGGAGCATGAACCATGACCGTGAAGTGGCTCGACCTCAGCAGCCCGCCGCACTTGCCCACGCTGTACGCTCGCGCCGCAGCCCGGCGCAAGATCACCGGCAGCACCTTGCCAGAACAGGGGGTGCGCTGTTGGGTCGAGGTTGAAGCCAAGCCATTGGCAGCCTTTCGCGATGTGTGCGCGTTGGGGCCAAGCCCATTACTTCCTCCTACCTACCCCCATGTCCTGGCCTTCGGGCTGCAAATGCAATTACTGACCAGTAAGGACTTCCCCTTCCCACTGCTTGGGCTGATTCATCTGACAAATCGGATTCGGCTACTGCGCCCCATGGGCAACGTGACGCAGCTACGCATCGGGGTATCTGTGCACAACCTGCAAAAGCATCCCAAGGGCGCAACCTTCGATGTGGTGACTCAGGTCGACGACCAGCTGGGACCATTATGGGAGGCCGAAAGCACGCTGCTGTGCAAAGGTGTTGAGCTGACGGGCGAAGTGCCGCAGCCCGTAGTGCCTGCGCCAGTCTCCCTGGGCGAGCTGACCCGCTGGTACGCGCCCGCCGACATTGGGCGCCGGTACGCCAAAGTGTCGGGCGACTACAACCCCATCCACCTCAGCGCCGCCAGCGCCAAACTGTTTGGCCTGCCCAGCGCCATCGCCCACGGCCTGTGGATAGAGGCTCGCGCCCTGGCGGCTCTGAACTCACACCTGCCAGCCGCCAATGTGGAGATTTTCGTCGCGTTCAAAAAACCGGTCCGCTTGCCTGCCGAGGTGATCCTGCTCTGTAGCGAAGCGGGCTCCAGTGGTGACTTCCAGCTCAACGGGCATGACGACCTGGTGCATTTGATCGGTAACTGGCGACCGATCAGTTGATTCATCGCTAATTCCGCTGTGGCAGCAAGCCTGCTCGCGAAGGGTTACCGACCTTCGCGAGCAGGCTCGCTCCCACAGGGGGAGTAGTGCCTTTCACTTGCGCCAATGCTCGTTCCGCCGCAAGCTTTGCGTCTTCTGGAGAGCACACCCTCGATGAACCTCGACGAACTCACGCAACGCATGCACCGCATCCGCGATAACAACGACTGGAAGCAATTTCACAGCCCGAAAAACCTGGCCATGGCCGCCAGTGTCGAAATGGCCGAACTGGTGGAAATTTTCCAGTGGCTGAGTGAAGACCAATCCCGTCAGCTCCCCGCCGACAAGCTCGCCCACGCCGGCCAGGAAGTGGGCGATATCGTGCTGTACCTGGTATTGCTGTGCGCCGAGTTGGGCCTGGACATGAATGAAGTGGTGCGCAACAAATTGGCCGACAACGAAAGGCGTTTCAGCAAATGAGTGACCGTCACTTCGATCAACTGGCCACCCGCTTCGCCGAGAAAATCTACGGCGGCGCCAAGGGAGCCATTCGTTTGGCCGTGCTTCAGGCCGACCTCGAACAAACACTGCCCAAGCGCCCGCTGCGGGTGCTGGATATCGGCGCCGGGCTGGGCCATATGTCTTTGTGGCTGGCCCAACAAGGTCACGATGTAACCCTCGCCGAGCCGGCCGCACCCATGCTTGAAGGCGCTCGCCAGCGCTTTGCCGAGGCAGGCCAGACCGGTACGTTTATTCAGGCTCCGTGGCAAGAACTGCTGGGGCAGCTGACCGAACCCTACGATCTGGTGTTGTGTCACGCCGTACTGGAATGGCTGGCCGAACCCCACGCGATCCTGCCTGTTCTGCACCAACTGACGGCCAAGGACGGCTGGCTGTCACTGGCGTTTTACAACCGTGACGCGTTGATCTATCGCAATCTGCTCAAAGGCCACTTCCGCAAAATGCGCAAGAACGACATGGCTGGCGAAAAACAGAGCCTTACCCCGCAACAGCCACTCGATCCACGGGAACTGGCCACGGCACTCGAAGGCATGTGGCAGGTCGAAACCCAAAGCGGCGTACGAGTGTTTCACGACTACATGCCTGTGGAGTTTCAGGCTCGCGCAGAGCTTGATGCGTTGGTTGAAATGGAGCTGGCCCACCGTCGCCATCCCGCCTTTGCCGGGCTGGGACGTTATCTGCATTGGGTTTGCCGTCCGGTTTGAATCGCCTTGGGGAGAACATCATGTATCGCCGCGCTGCCTTAATCGTTTTAAGCCTGGGACTGGGCGCTTGCCAAAGCCCTAACCCATACACCGCAAGTGCCATGCCTATGCCGCCAGCCCCGGCGCAAGCGGCCAATACTCTGGACCTGAGTGCCTACCCCGCGGCACCGCGGGATTACGGGCGCTACCAGAGCTGGGCCTGGCTCAATGGCCGCTTGCCGGTTGGCACGGCATGGGCCGATTCGGCGCAAATCGCCGAAGCCGTGAACAATGCGCTGGACCAGCGCGGCTTGCGCCCGGCACAACCCGGCCGGGCGGCGGACCTGTGGGTCAGCGCTGATTTGCACACTGAAAAACGTCTGCGTCAGGTGCAGGACGACTATGGTTATGGAACCGGATATGGGAACAGTTACGGCCGTTACGGCAACCAGTACGGGATGTACAACTCTGTACCCGTAGTACGCACCTACGAGGTAGAAGTCATGGTGGTGCGGCTCAACCTGTACGACGGCAAAACTGGCCAACCCGTATGGAGTTCCAGTGCAGAAACCAGCAGTAAAGGCAGCCTGAGCGAACGCGGTGACGCCCTGCGCGAATCACTGAACAAGGCAGTGCAGGCATATCCTCCCCATTAAGTTGAAGCGGAGAAAGCATCATGCTACGTCGCATTGCATTACTGGGCCTGGCCCTGCTGCTCAGCGCCTGCGAGACCCTGCAGGTCAGCCACGACTACAACCCTGCGGTCGATTTCGCCAAATTCCAGTCCTGGGCCTGGAAAGAACCGGCCGTGCAATATCAGCCCAATAGCCCGATGCTCAGAAGCGACCTGACCGAGCAACGAATCATTCAGGCCGTGAGCGCTCAACTTGACCAGCGTGGTCTGCGCCCGGTGGCTGCGGGCAACAAACCGGACCTTCTGGTGCAGGCCTGGCTGATCGTCGCCAACCGCCAGGAACAAGTGGTGACCCATTACGGCTACGGCGGTGCATGGGGTGGACCTTGGGGTGGTTACTGGGGTGGCCCGTGGGAAGGTAACTGGGGCGCACCGATGTACAACGAAACCCGCAATGTGGTCTATCAGGTGGGCACGCTGCAAATTGACCTGATCGATGCCAAAGACGGCAAACTGGTGTGGCGCGGCAGTGCCGAAAAAGTCGTCGACAACAGCCCGACCCCAGCGGAACGCGACGCCGCGATTCGCGACGCGGTAACTAAAATCCTGAGTACTTACCCACCCAAGTAAGCCTGACTGTTTTACACAACACTAACGTGTTCGCGATGTATATAAGTAAGTTGGCATTAATACTTTCGCGAACACGTAAGCTCCCACACTAAATTTTAAGTCATTTATCGTTGGCTTTTGATTAATCGCTCACATCGCGCCTATAAAACTGGCAACTGGCCAGCGCACTGATCACTTATTGGCTACACTCGCTGAAACTTTGGAGAGTTAGCGCTGGTTCATATACCAGCATCAGGAGTGCTCGATGTCTCCCCAACTACGCGGTATAGGTTTCACTGGTCCACAGCAACAGCGTGGCGCAATCGGCTTGATGGCCGCCGTCACCCTTGGCATGGTGCTGCTGTTTATGCTGTTGGTAATCGACAGCGGGCGTTTGTACCTGGAGCAACGCAAGTTGCAACGGGTGGCGGATATGGCTGCGTTGGAGGTGGTGAGTCGGGGGGGAACATGTGGCAACAGCGCTACCGCCGTGACCTACGCCAAGGAGAGCGCAACCCGCAATGGTTTCACGCCCGGCAGCGGGCAAACGATAACCCCCACCTGCGGCACCCTGAAGACCGATGGCGCCACCCAGTTGCGCGTATTCACGCCGGACCAGACCAAGTCCGACGCCATCCGTGTTATTGCCACCACGACCGTACCCACCAGTGTGGCGGGGGGCTTGTGGAGCATTTTTTCAAAAGACGGGTTTGACCCTGCTACAAACTTGACGGCGAGTGCAGTGGGAAGCAATGGTGGGTCACCATTGGCTCAGTTGACTATTCGCAGCTCACTGGTAAAAATCAGCTCCGACCAATCAACACTTCTTAACCCGCTTATTGGCGGGATGCTCGGCGGCACTTTGACACTCGACGCGGTGTCTTGGAATGGGCTAGTAGACACCAAAATCAGCTTGCTCAGTTATCTGAACACACTACTTGATTTAAACACGAACATCGGAAGTACCGACGAACTACTAAACACTAACCTACATCTTTCTCAACTCCTGGATGCGCTTTCGGTCAGCGTACTGAAAAAAAATGGCCCAGGTGCGGACTTAGTGATTAAAAACCTTACTAAGCTCAGTCTACTACCCAGTAGCACACAACTCTTGAAACTGAGTGATTTACTTAACATCGAAACAGGGACCCCAAGCGCGGGCCTAAACACAGAAATGAGCATATTCGACCTGCTACAAGGCGTTGCTCAACTGTCAAATGGGAAAAACGCGGCCGCTGTGACCGTCAATACCAACGTCCCTCTTGTCGGCAACATAGCAATTTCAGTTAAAGTTATAGAACCCCCGCAAATATCTGCTATTGGGAATCCTGCACTGGCAATAAAGCGTCCTATGGTAGACGCCGACCAAATAATGGTAAGAACAGCGCAAGTCCAAACGCACGTACACGTAGATCTAGCCATACTCAAACTGGTTTCTGACCTTACATCAACGCTAACCTCAATACTGTCGCCACTTACAAACGTAGTAAACAAATTATTAAACTTGGACTTGATTGGAGCCGTAGGCAACCTGCTTGAAGGAGACAGAACCTCATTGAGTCTTTTCTCTTCGCTTGATATTTATCTAGATGCTGCCGGTGCTAACAGCTACGTCACTGACTATAGCTGTTCAAGCAACACGTCAAAAAGCCTGACGATTCAGGCCTCGACTGCATTAGTCAATTTAAGCATCGGCAGCCCGCCATTAAACGCAACATTCCCTCCAAAGGTTGAAATAAACAACAAAACCTATCTCGCAATAGAGCCTGTAAAACTTATCAGCATTGACATTACAAAGTGCATAGCCGCTTTCATCTGTTCACCTACCCAAATCGGTGCAGGCGGAGGGCTCGGACTAAAACTCCAGACTCAAGTCGGGGCCAACTCACAGCCTATAACGTACAACTCCCCCGACTCTCCTGACGCTTTAAACTTGAAAAATGTTGGTTTGCCACCCGTTTATAAAAGCTTGAACTCTACAAAACTAATAGAGAGCATAGGCAACACACTGGACAATCAATTACTGGTTTCTTACATACCCAAAACTGCCAACATTACTAACGACGCTCTTAGTACCGTCGCTGGCACACTTCATTCGATCACCAGTACTCTGGCCTCAACATTCAAGCTCCTGCTTGCCCCCTTGCTTGATCCCATCATAAATACCTTGCTGCAAGCTTTAGGCATCAACCTGGGTAACGCCGAAATCGGCGCCAATCTCACCTGCGGTCAAGGCGGCCGCGCCCAACTGGTGCTTTAGCCCACGACGCTCCTGTAGATACTCTGTTCCAGGTCAAGCCCCAGTGGGAGCGAGCCTGCTCGCGAATGATCGCGAGCAGGCTCGCTCCCACGCTTGAAGTATCTCTGTCGCCGCTGACGAGGCGAGGCTGCGATGGGGCGCGTAGCGGTCCCATGCGGTGGTCCTGCGGCCCACATCGCAGCCTCGTACCTCGTCAGCGGCTACAGGTCAGCTCGCTTCGACCACCGGCAATTCCACGCAGAACCGGGCTCCGTGCCCGGTGTTGCTGACGCTTAGACGCCCGCCCATGTTGTCGATAATGCCGTAGCTCACAGACAACCCCAGGCCTGTGCCCAACCCGATGGGCTTGGTGGTGAAGAACGGTTCAAAGATCCGCTCCAGCAGGCGCGGGTCGATACCGCCAGCGTTGTCATCTACCTGCAGGCGCACGCTCCGGGCATCGGACTCGACGCTAAGGACAATCCAGGGCTCAAAGTCGCGGTCAGTTTCGCGCTTGCTCATCAGCGCATCACGGGCATTGACCATCAGGTTGATCAACACCTGCTCAAGCTGATCAATATGGCCACGCACCAGCACGGCACACACCTGGCCTTCGCTGCGCAGTTCCACGCCTTTGCCGCGCAAGCCTTCGCCGAGCAAGGCCACGGAACCTTCCATCGCCTGTGTCGGGTTGAACACTTGCTGTTCGATTTCGGAACGGCGGCCAAACACGCGCAAGTGGTCTACCACACGTGCTGCACGCTGGATCTGCCCATCGATACGGGTAAGTTTTTCGTGCAGGTAAACGAGGGGTATATCACCGCTGCTCAGACGCTTGAGCACGTTAACTACGGCCATGCGGATCACGTTCAACGGCTGGTTGATTTCGTGCGCCAGGCCCGTGGCCATTTCGCCAAGGGTGGCCATTTTTGCGCTGTGGGTCAGTTGCTGTTGCGAGCGGCGCACCTCGGTGTTGTCGCGGCCCACGGCTTGCACTTCCAGCAAGTTGCCTTGGGCGTCAAAGATGCCCCGGTCCGACCATACCCACCAGGCGTATTCGCGACCCGGCAGTTGCAGGCTGATTTCAGCCGAGCTGACGGGAGACTCTGGAGTCAAACCACCAATACGCTGCACAAAAGCCTCGCGCTGTTCGCACGATAGCCAACTGCTCAGGTTGATCCCCGGCAGTTGCTCGGTCGTGCATTCCAGGTAGCTGGCCAGCGGCTGATTGCCGAAGGTCAGGGTCAGGTCAGGCAGGTAACGGCAGATCATGGCCGGCGAATCTTCGACCAGAATCCGATAGCGTTCTTCACTGTTTTTGACCCGCTCGGCGGCTTCGGTGGCCTCGGTGATATCCAGCCACAAGCCGACTACTTCAACGGGCAAGCCCAGGTCGTCGCGCAAGAGCTTGGCCTCGTCCAGCAGCCAGTGATAATCGCCGCGCCGATCGCGCAGCCGATACCGACTACGGGTGCTGCCTTCGCGCAGCAACTGGCGCGTACGCTCAAAATAGTGCTCGCGATCATCGGGGTGGACCCACTCGATCAACGTGGCACCCGTGCATTCCTGTAACGTCCAGCCCAGCAGGGGCTTGAGGCTATCGCTGAAAAATGCAGGCAACAGCGCGCCTTCGACATAACGCTGGACGTAAATCACCGCAGGCGAACTGGCTATCAGGTTGTCCAGCCGAGCATGGGCGGCAGCGACTTGCTGCTGCTGGTTTTTGATGTCGCTGACATCCAGCATAAAACCCACGATGCGCCGTCTCGTGCCGCTCCCCAGCACCTGGCCCTGTATCCGATACCACTGGGTGGGTTGCGCGCTTTGCGTTTGATGCACCCGCGCGAACAACAGCAGATCCTTGCCATGTTCCAGCAGTTCATTAAAGCGGCCACTGAGTTCATCCCGATCAGCAGGATGAAACAGCGCCAACCATGCCTCGCGGGTCAACACCTGCTGTTCGGCTGTAGACGCCAGGCTTGCGGCCAACTGCGGAGCCAGTTGCAACAGCTCGCTGGTTGTCGACCACTCCCACCAGCCCGTGCCCAATAGTCCTTGCAGGGCGTCCATGCGCTCGCGCTGTTGCAGGTGCTGCTGCTCACGCAAGCGATCCAGCAGCGGCGCAGCCAACGTGGCACACACCTGCAGCCAGTCACTTTCGCTCATCTGCGGGCCATGCAAGGAGGCCGGGTAAAAACCCAGCATCAGCCAGGCACACAGGCCTTGCTGATCGCTGTAGGGCACCAGCACGCCGTCGGCATTACCAAACAGGTCGTTGAGCCTCGGGTTGCCGTCGCGCTCAACACGCATGGGCGAGGCCCCACTGAGCGGGTCGAGCAGGCTGCCCAGGCTTTGCTCTGGCATCCACAGTTGCGGTGCATCAAAGGCGTGATAAGTGCTGTGCATGTGCCAGGCAGACTGCGCATCATCACGCAGAGCCAATGCCATGCAGGGCACACGCCCATGCTGGGCCACGCTGCGTAGCGCCTCGTGCATCACTTCAGGCAAGCGCACCACACTGCACTGGCGCAATTGTGCGCTCAAACCGAGAATCAATTGTGTACAGCGCTCACGGCTGCGGGCCTGCTGGCTGCCGAGTCGTAAGTCGCTGATATCCAGCAACTGTAAAAGCCAGCCCTCGGCCTGAGGCTGAATCCAGCCCCGGGTATGCACCACCCGCAGCCCGGCGCATTGAAAGTCCAGGTCGAGGCTGTGCCCCACCCAGTCTGCCGGTACGCCTTCAAGTGCCTGCGTACTGCCCGGCACCAGATAGCTGAGCAACAAACGCGGTGCGCCGTCGCCGGTAGCCCGCGCCAGGCCGTAACGCTGCAGGCCACGAATCTCAATGACGTAGCCCTGCTGATCGAGCAGCAACTGGATGCCCGTATCGGTACGTGATTGCGGCCCGCTGGATTCAGGCAAGCGCTCGTTGGTCCGCCCCAACAACCGCCCGAACAGCCCTTCACGGGTTGACAAGTTTGACACTCGATTGGGCCATCAGCTTGGCAGGCAGGTCAGGCACGGTGATGCTCCCCAGTTTGAGCACAGGCATGATGGAGTTCAGGGCCTCGGCCGGCAGACTAACGCTGGCTGTCAGTATCTTGGTGGCGTCGTTGTAAGAAGCGGCCGGGGCCAGACTGTCTTTCAACGCGGCAGGCACCCAGGTCAGCTTCTCGCTCAGAACGCTTTTGGCCAACGTCTCCACCACACTCCCATAGTTCGCTGCCGCCGGATCAACCGCCATGCTGCGACGCACCGCTTCGGCGGTCGCATTGTTGAATGACTGCATCAGTAACAGCGGCAAGCTGTAGCTGAGCACGCCATAAAGCACCGTAAAAAAAATCACAAACACCAGGGCGAACTCGATCGCAGCGGCGCCTTTCTGCTTTTTGGGAAGTCTTGTTTTCATGACTGCATCTACCCTGACAATCAAAACTAATATCATCATAGAATCACTGGTAAAAAAGGGAGGCCATTTACGTGATTCCGTTATGTGTTGTATTTCTGTGGCTCGCTGCTTGCTCCGTTCAAGACCTTATCCAACGCCAGATTGCCAATATCCTGACCTTTGGGGCGGCGGCTCTGGCGTTGCTGTATTTACTCTGGACAGGCCATACCTGGCTCGGGGCAAGCGCAGCCGAAGGAGGCTGGGCGTTGCTGATTGTCCTGCTGCTGACACTGCCCGGTTATGCACTGAACAAGCTGGGTGCCGGTGATGTAAAACTACTCATTGCACTCGCGCTGGCAACCGATCGTCCGACAGTTCTGGGCACCATTATCGGTGCCGGTCTGTGTGCCGGTGTGTTGTGGTTGCTCGCGTCAAAAGCCCTGCCTTTAGTGAATCAACGAGTTAAGATCCATTCATTTGACATGAAAGGCCTTGCGTCAAAAAAGCATCCCTTTGCGCCCTTCCTGTTAGGGGGATTTACCCTGACAATGGTGCTTCTTAACTAATTGATTTGCGGGGTTAACGCCTTGTACATAGTCGTAAAGTAGGTCTACGTTTAAATCAGTCGCCTCAAATGAGTGGACAAAGAAGTCCCTGATTGGTTTACCAGGAAGGAGAAGCGTGTGAACAAGTCCCAAACTCTAATAAAAATACTCGTGGTAGACGATCAGCCGTTGATTGTCGAAGAGCTGTGCGAGTTTCTGGAAAGCAGCGGTTACCGTTGCGTGCCTTGCAACTCAAGCAGTGAAGCCATCAGTGCCTTCGTTGCCGACCCACTGATAGGTCTGGTGCTGTGCGACCTGCACATGCCAGAAATGAATGGCATCGAACTGACCCAGCACTTGCAAAAACTCGCCGGTAAACACCGCGCGTTTGAAAGCATTTTGCTGACCGGTCGAGCAGACAAGCAGGATGTGATCAAAGCCTTGCGTATCGGCATTGCCGACTACTATCAAAAGCCGGTCGATCTGAATGAGCTGCTTGAGGGCCTCCAGCGTCAGGAAGCCAGCTTGCGCGAACGCCACAAGAGCGATCAGCTGGGCCACCTGAACCAAAAACTGCAGAACCTGGCAGAGTCGATTGACGAACTGTATCAAGACATGGAGTCTGCTAGACGCCCTCCGCAATCCGACTATCAACCCTCAAGTCCACAAGACTCAAATGAGGGCACCTGGCAACAGATCCCGACGATTTTCAAACAACTATCGCCGCGCCAACTGGACGTCGCCAAGCTGGTCAGCAAAGGCCAGACCAACTACCAGATCGCCTGCGATCTGGGCATTACCGAAAACACGGTCAAGCTCTACGTGTCTCAAGTACTGCGCCTGACCCACATGAACAATCGCACCCAACTGGCTCTTGCCCTGTCCCCTAATGCCCCTTCCAATCACCACCGACAGACTGCGTATTAATCGCTGACTAGCGGCCTGAATAGCTCGCAAGCCAGCTCCCACAGAATGTGTTGTTGCACAACAACTGTGGGAGCCGGACTAAATCACTAAAACAGCCGCCCCCCCCACAAAGTGCACACTCAATTCTGCTTGGCTGTACCCCCTTCATCCTGTTTGTAATACTCGGGAATTGGATGCTTGTAGCTGTCCAGCCAGCGTTGCAGGCTTAGCTCTCGCTCTGCCGGGGTGGCAACCTGGCGTATCGGCGATTGGGCCTGACCACTGATCTGAAGCTGCAACCAGTTTTCGGTTTGCTGCTGGTTTTTGGCCGCAGGGCCAGGCTCGATGGCCAGCGCGCCTAGCGGCAGCAGGGCCAACAGCACCCCCACACGAATAGAAAAAGTCATGGCAAACCTCCAACAGATTATTTGATTGCAGCCACCTGGTTGCTGGCTGTCTTGGCTTGGGTCTTCAATTCCTGTGCCCGGGACTGAGCATCACTCACCTGCTCGGGTGTCAATCCGGCACGGGTCACCAGTTCGGCAGCCTGTTTCCACTGATCCTGGTAAATCAGCAAGGTCACCAGATTCAGCGCCGCCAGCGAGTCGTCCTGCTTGAGCTCCAGAGCAGTCAAAAACTCAAACCGGGCCTCATCAACCCGGCGTTGATTGAGGTACACCACCCCCATGTCATTGCGAATCTTGGCATCGGTCGGCGCAAGTCGCGACGCACGCTCAAGGTAGGTGGTTGCCAGTGCGTTATCGCCGCGCCCCGCTGCCAACTGGCCCAGCCCATGCTCCCCTTCAGCGGCCAGACACCCCCCCAACAACCCCCGGTACAAGGGTTCAGCTTCACTTCGGCCCAACTGGCGATAGATCCGCGCCTTGCGTAGTTGTACCTGCGCGGAACGCTCCGGCAGGTTTTGCAGATTGGCCAGGCTGGCGTGCAGCTTGCCCTCCTTGGCCATGTCATCCGCCAGGTTCAGCGACAGTTCCTGCTCGCTACTCAATTTGGCGCAGCTACCGCTCATGGCCAGCCACGGCGGATTGCTCTGCCCCCCTGTCGCACAGCCACCCAGCATCAGCAGCCCACACACGACGATGACAAGTTTCATGCTCATACTCCTGATCAAGAGGCAAAGGCTCGTGAGATCGCGACAAAACTCGGCCCGGCCAATACGATCATTAGCGCGGGGAACAGAAACACCATCATCACTACCGACATCTTGGCGGACATCTTGGAGATGTATTCCTCCATACGTGTCATGCGCCGGTCGTCGAGCAACTCCTTGAGCGCCTGCAGCGATTTCATCGCGCCGCCACCCTGTTGAATCAACTGCAGCAGGATCACGCAGGTGTCATTGAACTCATCTACTTCCAGCAAGCTCGCGGTCTTGCTCAGCTCCTGGCTCAACTCCAGCCCCGAGTCCACTCGGGCCAGCACTACCCGCAACTCGCCAGTCAGCACCGGCAGCAGTTGCCTGGCCTCCTGGCTCAGCACGCGTAACGCCTGTTCAACCGCCATGCCCGACTCAAACAGAATGCGCAGTAACGGGATAAAGGTTGAAACCTCCACCGCCACTTCCTGCTGCCGTTGTTTCGCCGCGTAGGCCAACAGCCGCTTGGGGATCAAATACCCCAATGCCAAAGCCAACAGCAGTACCGCCAACAGGTTGCCTGCCTTGGGAAAGAACAACTCATGCCCCAGAAACACCAGCCCGGCAAAGGCCACCGGCGTACATACCTGAAAGGCGGCAAACAACGAACGCTGACTGGCCGTGCGCCAACCCACGCGGTTGAGCAGGATCTGAGTCTCGTTATCCAGCGAAACCGAGCGCTGACCAAACTTGCTGTTGCCCACCGCCCGCATCCACAGGCTGAGTTTGCCCGGCCCGGTCTTGTCACCTTCCAGGCGCTGCATCACCCGCTGCTGACGCAGGCGATCCTGGATCACGTTGTTTAGCAACAGCGCCATAGCGCCCAACAGTAAAACTGCGCAAATCAAATAGGCCATGTCATACGCTCCGCACCATGCGCCACAGCGCTAGACTGCCAAATACCTGCATGGCCAAGGCCGATAGCAGCAAGTGCTGACCACTAATGTCTTGCCACATCTTGACCATGTAAGTCGGGTTGGTACCCAGAAAAAAGCCGCACACCAACAGCGGCAACAGGCCCAGTACCAGCGCCGTCACGCGGGTTTCACCCGTCATGGCCTTCAACTTGCGAGCCCCTTGTTCACGCTCTCGAATCAGCACGATCAGGTTGTCCAGCAACTCACTGGCGTTACCGCCGTAGCGATGGTTAACCTTCAGGCCAAGGGCAAACATGCGAAATTCATCGCGCTCATACAGCTCGGCAAAGTCCTGCACCGCCTCGGGTAAACTCGCCCCCAACTGCACATTTCGCGACACCCGGCTGATACTGCTTTTGAGCGGATCACGGGATGAATCTATGGCATGCAGTACCGCATCGACCAAGGTGCGCCCCGCCTTCAGGCTACGGACACAGTGATCGAGCAACTGTGGCAGCTGCCCCACCATGCGCCCCACCCGGCGGTGATATCGCCATCTGACAAATAGCCACACCAACAACGGCGGCAACACCAGCAGCGCGAGTAAAAACACCCAGCCACCGAGCAAACCACCCACCACTACCGCAGCGGCCCAGAGCCCCAACCATAAACCCAGGCGTTCGGAAGGGCGGCCCAGACCGGCCTGTAGAAAAGTCCGATCCAGCCAAGCCACGCCCTGGATCTTTTCCGCCAGTTGCGGCTGGTCGACACCCAAACGGTCCAGCACCCGGCTGGTAGTCGGGTCACGCAGGGCGCGGTACACCAAGCTCAGCGAAAACGCGAACATCAAAAAGCTGATGGTAAAAAGCAGTAAGGCCGGGATCATGGGTGCACCTCAGCCGTGAGCATTCAAAATGGGATCACGACGCAACTTGTCGCCTGCCGGGTTCACGGCTTCACGCATAAAGCCAAAGCCAGTGCGCTTATCCAGCCGGAACAGGGTGTTGGTCACATACACATCGTCACGCACCCCCACCACCTCCAGCACCTCACTGACACAACGCCGGCCATCCGGCATACGCGTGAGCTGGATGATCACGTCGAGTGCGGCGCAGATCATCTGGCGCAAGGTTTTTTCCGCCACTGTGCGGCCCGTCAGGCCGACCAGAGTTTCCAGACGCAACAACGCATCCTGCGCGGTGTTGGCGTGCACGGTGCTCATCGAACCATCGTGACCGGTGTTCATCGCCGTCAATACATCAAGCACTTCCACACCCCGGATCTCGCCGAGGATGATGCGGTCCGGACGCATCCGCAGGGCGTTGCGAATCAAGTCGCTGGCTTTGACTTCGCCATGCCCTTCGGCATTTGGCGGACGCGTTTCAAGGCGTACTACGTGAGGGTGACCCAGCTGCAATTCAGCCACGTCTTCGATGGTGACCAGCCGTTCGTGAGGGTTGATCAGCTGGCTCAAAATATTCAGCAGTGTGGTTTTACCGGTGCCAGTACCGCCGCTGATCAAGATATTGCAGCGCTTGCCCACCGACTCCTGGAAAAACTCGAAGATCGACTGGTCGATGGTTTGCATCGCCACCAGGTCGCTGCTTTTAAGCATGTCCTTGCGAAACTTTCGAATCGACAGGCAAGGACCATCCAGCGCAATCGGCGGAATGATCGCGTTCACCCGGCTGCCATCGGGCATGCGCGCATCGACCATCGGCGAGGATTCGTCCAGGCGCCGACCCAGCGGTGCCAGGATGCGCTGCATGACCCGTTCGACGTGATGATCGTCGATAAAACGCAGGTCGCTTTGACTCAGCAAACCCTCGCGTTCAACGAACACCCGATACGGGCCGTTGACCAGAATTTCGGTAACGGCAGGGTCTCGCAGCAGTACTTCAAGCGGGCCAAAACCGGTCAATTCATCGACGATTTCTTCGGCCAGCCGCTCCATCTCATAACGGGAAATAGCCAGGTGCAGGCGCGACACATACTCCGCAACCCGCTCGGTGACAAACTGCGCCAGAACCAGACGCGAATCTTCCAGCAGGTTTTTCCCGGTCTCCTCAATGGCATCAATGATGTAGCGATGCAGTACCAGTTTCAGCCCGTCGTGATCCGCATGACCGTCTTTGTACAGGCCAGAGCCGAACAACTGTTCATTGGTCATTTTGAGCCCCACAGGCGGTTCAACCACATGGCAGGCCCGGACGATACCTGCCCGGGCAACTGCGAACGCCTGGATAGCCGCTCACCGAGTTTTTTCAGGCCCAGACTCAGGGCTTCTCGCGGGCCCAGATCAAACAAGGTGGCGGCCTGATTTTTGGCATTGATCCGCAGTTCCGGGCTCAACGGCAGCGTTGCCAGAACCGGAAAGCCAAAACTCTTGGCCAGCGCGTTGGCATCAGGTGCCACACCGCGCAGATAACGATCGACCAACAACCCCGCGTGCTCCAGCTTCATGCCCTTGGCGCGCCAAAGGCTGAGCACGTCCAGGTTACGACGGCAGTCGAGCACACTTTGGTCGGTGTACCAGAGCAGGGTGTCGCAATGACTGACGAACGTGCGTAATGCCTCACTGTCGGGCTGCCCCGTGAGGTTCACCACAATGTGCTGAAAGTGCTGACGCAAGGCGCTAAGCAACATATACAACTCGGCAGCGCTGGTAAGTTCCAGAGGCTCGTCGTTGTCACTGTGGGCCAAAATCCGCAGACCGCCCGCGGCCTTGGTAAAGGCGCTGTCAATCAAGGTGCTGTCCAGGCGTCGCAGATGGCGCAAGGCATCGCCAAAAAAGAACGAACTCTCAAGCCCCATCAATGCCAGGCCATCACCACGGGGCACGCCCAGGTCCAGGAACAGGGTTTTTTGATCATGCTTTTGCACCACCAGCCCCAGGTGGCTGGCGAGCAACGCGCCGTCGGCATTGCATTGCGCACTGAACAGCACACTCAGGCCACCCAGCTCAGCATTCGGCGCGACTGCAGGCAAGCGCTTGCTCAAGCGCCGAACCAGCCCCGCCACCTCACTGGAACGCGAACCGTAGGCCACAAAATCCCTGGCGCCCGCACGCATGGCGTTCAGCACCAACTGGTTGTCCATGCCGTCGCCCAGGGCAACTATGGCCAGCATCGGTTTGGCTTCCAGTGCGCCTTCAATCAGCGCGCACTGGGCCACCACCTTGTCGCGGTCCAGGCCGACAAAAATCAACCCGGCAAAGGTCACATCCACCAATGCCAGCAGTTCGTCCAGGCTACTGCTGCCTGCACCTACCACTTGCCCCAGCGGCGCCAGCGCACCTTGCAACCATTCAAGATCGGTGTTGTTGCGCGTTAGCGCGAGAAACGTCTGGCTCAGGTTTTGGCTCATTGTGATAACCCACTACGGCGATTGGCATTGCCGTTATCGAGGAAATACAAGCGATACCAGTTAGGGTCGTAATTGCGTAGATTTTCACCGGGCAAGGACGGCAGCTGCGCATTGGCCGCCAACGGTTGAACCAGGTGCGGCGTCACGATCATCAGCAGCTCTTTCTCTTCGCGACTGATGTTGGAGTCGCGGAAAAACGCGCCAAGAATCGGGATATCTCCCAGCCCCGGGAATTTATTCACCTGTGAGGTATTGCGCGAACTGATCAAACCACTGATCACAAAGCTCTCGCCGTCGGCCAGGGAGATGCTGGTGTCCGTACGACGAACCGTAAGGCCCGGTACTAGCGTCCCGGCGATATTCACCGCATTTGTGTAGTCCAGTTCACTAACCTCTGGCGCCACTTTAAGCATGACGCGATCACGCCCGACCACGGTTGGGGTCAGCGTCAGACGGATACCAAACTCCTTGTACTCGATCGAGACGTTATCGCTGCCGCTGCTGGGCACAGGAATCGGCACTTCACCACCGGCGAGAAAGGTCGCACTCTGCCCGCTCATTGCCACCAGGCTTGGTCGCGCCAGGGTGTAGGCAAAACCGCTGCCTTCCAGAGCGTTGATCATGGCCTTGACCTTGCCACCGCCAAAACCGATGTTGAAATACTTGCTGTTGGCAACAGGACCGCCCGTGATCACCCCCTCAGCCGTACTGAGGAATGAACCCGGAGAGCCGAACAAAAAGTTGCTGCCCATACCAAAGATCGAGGTACTGGCTTCCTGCAACTTGGTGCGGCTGACTTCGACAAAGCGAATATCGGTTTGTACCTGTACCGGCAGCGTGGAGTCTTCTGACGGTGACAGTGAGGCACTGGTAAAGCCCCCGGTGGCCTTGCCCTTGACGAATATCATGCTCTGGCGAGGGGTTTTCGAGCAGGCGGTCCAAACCATCAGGCTGGTAGTACCTGGCGCCATGCCGGTGAGCAAAAAGGCATTACTGCCATTGGCGTGAACATCGGCGATGGTCGGGTCACCCACCGCAATACGGGAAATGCTGACTGGCGAATCCTGTGCCTGCTGGCCACCCTGGGCCACTTCCAGTACCGCTGGAAACTGGCTGAGTGCCGCGCAATTATTTGGAACGGCCAAGGCCATTTCGAAAGGCAGGCTGCTCAAGATCAGAGTCCAGACAGCACGCTTGTACAACGGAACGCAACGATGGCTCATGCTGGGCTTCCTTGAAGATCAGGATTTTTATCGGGCAGGCTACTTAGCCGTTTGGTTGCCGCGAATAATTTCGATACCGCGCACACGAGGGGCGCCGCCGGGGTTGCCAGTGACAGGGCCTTTTACCGGGCCGGACATGGCTAACTGATTGAACTGATAAAGGCTGCGCTTGGCGTTATCGAGGTTATTGGAAGCCTCCTGTTCGCCCGCCCAATACTTGCTCAAACGCTGCTCCTGAGCGCTGCGCACCGCCAGACGCAGAGTGCCGGCCTGTGTGGCAAGCATCAGTTGATTGAGCAGTGGCTCAGGAACCGCCAGTACTGCGGTGCGCGCGCTGGCACGACGCTGTTCCTGCTTGAGCGCTTCCTCGGCACTCTTCGGCTGGGAGGCCAGTTGACCATCGTTGGTCAGACCCAAATCATCCCCCACGCTCAACACGCGAACCGCAGGCAATACCACCTGAGCCGATTGCTGCGGGTTGGCGGTGTCCTGCCGCAGAAACAGCAGGATATCGACGTAGTCACCCGGCGTTAGCTGCCCGCCCGCGCCGGTCACTTCGTCAATCGCTACCGCCAGTGCGCGTTCATTGGGGCGAATCATCCGCGCCAACGGGCCGCCCATATCAAAGCTCTGCTCATTGAGCCAAGTACCTGCACTCAGGCTACGCCAAGGGGTACGGCCCACCGCCTGATCAATCGCGGTGAGGCTGCCGGCAGGCACAGTGGTCAATTTCTCCAGGGTCACATCGGCGGCCGTCAAGGCCACATGCGGAGGCACGTCATGGGCTAAAACCACCACTGGCTTGCGGGTCGTGTCTTCAGCCGCCACCACTCCCTGCTCGATTACCTGAGTGACCGGAAGTGCAGCTATCGGCTGTTGCCGACTCAATACCAGGCCCCAATAACCGGCAGCAATAGCCCCAACAAACAAAATCGCGGCGAGTATTAAACTGCGTCGATTGTTCATGCACAAACTCCCTTTCTTACGGCGTACTGCAGACTAAAAAACCAATTCGCAATCAGGCAGCTATGAACAAATAACGCCGATGCAACCCACTTCGTTACTTGAAAATAGCGCAGAGAAATCAAAATGCCATTATTGGAACTAAAAATCTTTACTTAATTTTTAATAATTTGATTTAACACACACTTTTCGACGGCTAATTAGAATTAATACTTTATGATTAGTCCATTGTTACAGTTGCTTTAAAATACTTTATTGCCAATGCTGTGATGGCAGATCGCAATCAAGCCGCACCATTGCAGTGCCCACCTCGGTGCACTAAGGAGAAGTCAGATGATGTTAAATACTGTTCTGAGAGTGTACGTGCCTACTCAGGTATTCTTGTCGCGCCAGGTCAAACAGTTCGTCCAACGTACTGACGGTGCTTCGGGTATTGAGTACGCTGTTATTGCTGCGATGGTAGCCGTTGTTATTGCCGGGTTCTCACCCGACATACAAACTGCTGTAAAAAACGTATTCACCACTATTAAAACCGGACTCACACCTCCGGCCTGATAACGTTTAGTGGGGCCGCCAACTTTATAACTCACTATGAGTCATTACTATGAGCACCTCTTCGCCGCGCCAACAGCTCCTTCTGGTGGATGACGAAGAGGACGCACTGCTGGAGTTGGCTGAGCTGTTGGAGGGCGAGGGCTTTGGTTGCTTTACGGCAACGTCAGTCAGACTCGCCCTTCAGCAGTTGGCCCGGCATTCGGATATTGCACTGGTCATCACTGACCTGCGCATGCCGGAAGAAAGCGGCATAGCGCTGATCAAGCGCCTGCAGGAACATGCATCGCGCCAGCATTTACCGGTCATCGTTATTTCCGGGCACGCCGACATGGGCGATGTCAGCGATCTGTTGCGCCTGCACGTACTGGATCTGTTCCGCAAACCCATCTACCACGTGCGTCTGCTAGATACTCTAAACACCCTCTTCCCCTCGCCTCCCCCGTTGCACCAACCCTGACCTTAATTATATTTTCGCCGTACAAAAACCCCACAAAAGTTGCCGAAAACCGTAATCTTCCAACTCTTGAAAGACCACAATTACCAACAACTTCCGTGGGGTTAAACGGTTCCGCCAAGCTACATATATACCCCTACAACTGGTAACTAAAGCTCAACGTATAACGCGGGCTACGGTTAAAGCTGTCCAGCGCAATATCAGACATCGGCTTGGCAACTTCCAGAGCAATGTTGTAATAACGCCTGTCACCAAAACGCATCCCCACGGACGCCGAAGACATGTCTGAACCTTTTAATGGCAGTTCGTTGTACCAGGTCTTGGCCCTGTCCAGTACCGCATAAGGTTGCAGCAACTTCACCCATTCCCCGTCACGGTTAAAGCTGTAGTTCAGTTCATAGGCCACCCCCCAACCCTTGTCCCCCGAAGCCTGATCGTCCGGATAGCCACGGCCGAAGTTCTGCCCGCCAAATACTGCGCGCTCGCTGTCAGGCAAACTGTCGTCGGTCCAGTACAAGGCACCTGACATTACGCCCTGCCAGTTATCCAGAAAGCCGTCACTTTGCACCCCCGACAAACGCAACCGGAAGAAGTCCAGATCGTAGTGGCTGCCGGTCAGATTACTCTCGCTTTTGGCCCCCAAACCATCGATCCCTTGGTACACACCGGCACTCAAGATGCGTAACTGCCTGGCATCGGACTTGCGCCAATCGCCTTCATACGCCAGTGCGCGCACGTTGGTTTTTTCGCTGATGGTCTGCCCATAACCGACCACGTTGTAGTCAGTAGTGTCGTTCACCCCATACAACCGGGCGGCGACGCTCAGCCATTGATCAGGCGCGGCTATCAGCGGATGGCTGACGCCTATCGAGAAACGGTCATTCTCACGATGGGGCTTGAGCTCAAAACCATCGCTGGTAGCGATACTGGTGCTCGGATCACTGCGATAACTGGCGCCATACACGCTTAGCTGTGTGCCTTCGGCGTTCAAGTACTGGCTGTAATCGAGGCGGTAGTAGTGCTCCTTGTCTTTGCCCGGGGGAAACAAACCGCTCAGGGTCAGCTGTTCAGCCATGGCCGTTTGCGAGTTGCTGCTGGCCCCGAACAGTGCCTGAGTACTATCGCGACTGCCTTCGACAAAGCTCATGCTGGTAGTGAACGGTTTACGGCTGGCACCAATATGCAATGTCGATGCACCGTCGGTGGTGCCAGGCGGAGGTACTTGCGCCTGCAAGGTCACGCCGGGAATCCGGCTCATCAGCGTGCTATAGCGATCAAAGGTTTTACGGGTCAGCGGGCGCTCGCCCTTGAGCTTGTCTACCAGCTCATCAATAAAGCCTTTGACCCGTCCAACATCACCGTCAACCTGGTAATCACGGATATAGCCTTCTACCAGTACCACACGTACCAGCCCCTGATCGAAATCCTGCTGTGGCAAAAATGCATACGAGAGCAAATAGCCGTCAGTCTGGTAGCGCTGGGTAATGCCGCGCGTCACCTCAATCAATTGCGCCAAGGTGATTTCATGGCCCAACAACGGCTTGAACACCGCGGCCAATTCCGGCAGCGGGTAGACCGTACCGCCTTCAATCTGCAACTTGCGGATGGTCAGCCGGGTACCCATCAACAATGGCTGAGCCTCGGCGGCACCCGCCTTGGGCAACTCCAGCGCAGGCGCTGACGGGCGATAAGCGTCTACCGGCAAGTTGGGCGTGGGCAAGCTTTGCATGCTGTCGTTGCTGTTGAGGAAACGCGGAAGGATGTCGGCACCTGCATGCGGGGCCAGTGCCAAGAATAAAAAAGGAATGCAATTACGCATAAGACTCTCCATGTTCAACTACAGCGGCATGACGAAGGGACTTCATCTTTTTTGAGTGTTTCGTGAAGTTGCCCCAGCATCAGTCCTACAACCTGTACATGAAAAAAGACGAGAGACTCATCCGAATCTCCCGTCCCAACCAAGCGTAGGCGCTGTAGATACGGCCGTCGAACCGGCCAGGTGCAATAGCGTCAGTTTTTCTTGCCCAAGTTGCCCAACCCGCCAAGCACTCCCCCAAGAGCACCACCCAGACCACCTAAACCACCTGTTGCACCACCACCCGCACCTACCGTCGCACCCACTGAGTTGTTGTTGCTTGAATCCAGTTTGATACCCAGCAAGCCACCACCGCCCAGACCTAGCAAGCCGCCTTGGCCAGCACCAGTACCACTACCTGAACCTGTACCGGCGACTGCTCCAAGACCCAACAATCCGCCAAGACCACCCAGACCAGTAGCCGTACCTGTGCCATTGCCGGACGCCGGGTTCACGTAACCACCCGCCTTGTCAGCCACACCGCCCACACCGATCAGCACGCCGCCAACCAGGGAGGTCACCGGGTTGTTGTCGCCGGTTGTTGCCACTTTGGTGCCGAGCCCACCGACAACGCCGCCGACCTTGTTCAACAAACCGTCCACGGGAGCCCCGAGACCTGTGGTCGTGCCCACTTTGCCCGTGACGTTTTCCACCAGTGAAATGACCGGCACCAGGACTTTGTCATTCACACCACCGGTGACCTGCCCCAATTGGCCACTGGTCACGTTGGTGGTCAGTGTATTGCCGAGCATGGTCACGGTAGTGCCCACTTTATTTACCAGTCCGCCTGTGGTGTCGGTCACCTTGCCGACGACGCCGCCCACCAGCGGGATCTGACTGATCGGGGTGTTATCGAGCACAGTGCTCAAGCCCGTACCAACTGACGAGACGCCTTTGCCTACATCACTGACCGCATGGGTGGCACCCGCCACGGTAAGGCCAAGCGAGTCCTTGTCGGTGCCCAGTGTGCCCAGACCGTGGGTAAGACCATCCGTCACGGAGGTCACCGCATTGCCAGTATTCACCACCAGACCGCCACCCAGGGTGCTGACGACCGGGACGCCGTTCAACGTGCTACCCAGACCGCTGACAGTACTGCCCACGCCACCTACGGCTGTACCGACTTGCCCTACGACCTGACCTGTCACCAGAGGCGTGGCGCCTGTACCACCGCCGGTTCCGCCACCGCCCGTGCCACCACCGCCAGTTCCGCCACCACCAGTACCTCCACCGCCTGTACCGCCGCCGCCCGTTCCGCCACCACCAGTACCACCACCGCCAGTTCCGCCACCACCGGAGCCACCACCGCCAGAGCCGCTATTGCTAGCCACATAGCTCTTGGAACCGC
This sequence comes from Pseudomonas fragi, assembly GCF_025426255.1. Taxonomy (GTDB): domain Bacteria; phylum Pseudomonadota; class Gammaproteobacteria; order Pseudomonadales; family Pseudomonadaceae; genus Aquipseudomonas; species Aquipseudomonas kulmbachensis. The sequence goes on from NZ_CP104861.1 coordinate 4,682,690, forward strand.
CACCGCCGCTGCTGCAACCTGCCAGGCTGACGGTCATTACCAACAGCAAAGCCGTACTGGTTTTCAACCAAAGTTGAGTGTTCATGATCAATGCCCTGCACCTGTTATGCCTGAGTTCGAAACTTCCCTGTTCTGCGTCAGGGATAATTTCATCGGTTACAGACATGACAACGCCACGAGCAAAATCAAACAATTCACAACTTGGTATTAACCCCTTATATACAGACGAGCGCATCCACCTTATGGACTAATACTTTGGATCTACTCGACGACAAAACAACTTTATTTATCAATGTTATTGCTCACCCAACAAGTAACCGAGCGCGACAAGCCCACTTTAGATATAGGCATAATTAATGGCCTGCCCGCTGACGCGTAGGGTGCAAAAAACCGGAAACTGCCACTTATTCCACCAGGCTGAATTCAACACGCGCCGTCTGCCCGGTTTCATCGAGCACACTGAGTTCATAACGGCCCGTCTGTTGCAGCGTGGTGTTGAGCACCTCTTGCCGAGTGCTGACACCCAACGGGGCACCGTTCATAAACCACCAGCGCCGACCGTCTCCGCCCAAGGCCGATAACGCCAGGCGCAACACTTCCTGACTGGCTGCCGGACGACGCAGGCGGTCACCGTCGCGTACACCAACAATCGACAGCGGCGCAGCCGCATTCAAGGCCGGGGGCGGGCATTGCCTGGAGGCCTGCGGCAACCGCGCCTCACGCCGTTCGACACGGGGTAGCCAGGGTTCCAGCGGTGCAGGCCATAACACCACTTCACGCAGCTGCGCACCGGCGCATTGCGCTGCCACGCGCAAGCCCTGCGGGTTGACCCAAATGGTTTCACGCAGGCCCACACCCAGTGGTTGATCCGCTGCAAGCAAGGTCGGGGGCGTGGTGTGATCCAGCGTCCAGGCAAAACGCTGGCGACGGCAATCGGGATTGCCCTTGTTCATGGGCTGACCCAGCGGCCAGCAAATCGCAGCCACTGCGACGCTGGCCGGCACGGCCTGCACTGGCGCGACAATACCGCGCTGGCTGTCGCGGTTACTCAGCACATCGTGTACTTGCAACATCAAGGGCGCCGCCGACGCCAGACCAAACTGCCCCGGCACGGGCGTGCCATCCGGGCGGCCAATCCACACGCCGATCAAGTAGCGCGGCGCTACCCCTATCGCGAGGGCATCGCGAAAGCCGTAGCTGGTTCCGGTCTTCCAGGCCAGCAGGGGGCGCTGCACCAATTCGGCGTGCGGGTCGCGATCGGGGCGCGCCTGACCACTGAGGATGCGCCGGATAATCCACGCTGCACCGGGCGAGAGCATGCGTCGCTCGTGTAACGGGTCACTCGGTTGCAGACGCAAATTGGCGCTGCGACCTTCTCTCGCCAGGGCGCTGTAGCCGCTGACCAGATCCTCCAGACGACTGCCGGCACCGCCGAGGATCAACGCCAGATTGGGCTCGGCCAATGCCGGCAAACTCAATGGCACACCTCCATTGCGCATATCGGCGGCAAAGCGCTTGGTGCCATACGCTTCCAGCAACTGCACGGCGGGCAGATTCAACGAAGTGACCAGCGCCGCACTGGCCGAGACCGGCCCGCTAAAACCCATGGAAAAATTGCCCGGACGGTAGTCGCCATAGCGTCGGGGTACATCCTGCAGCAGCGATTCGGAGTGGATCAGCCCGGCATCCATAGCCATTCCATACAAGAACGGCTTGAGCGTAGAGCCCGGCGAGCGCATGGCTGTGATCATGTCGACGTGGCCAAAGCGACGCGTATCGTTGATATCCACCGAGCCCAGATAGGCGCGTACCGCCATGCTCTCGGTTTCGACCACTACGATGGCCGCCGAAGTGTGCTCGGGTAAACGGGCGCGCCAGCCCAACAACAGGTCTTCGAGTCGGCGCTGCAAGTTGGCGTCAATCGTGGTGCGAATCAACGCTGGACTGTTGGGCCGATTAAGCCGCCGCGCCAGCAGCGGCGCCAGGCTCGGTTCCAGACGCGGCGCCAGCAGCAGCGGTTCTTCCAGCGCCTCGTTCACGGCCGACTGCGGCCATACCCGGTACTCGGCCAGGCGGCGCAACACTTTGTCCCGCGCCACTTGCGCCCGCCCCGGGTGACGGTCGGGACGCAGACGGCTCGGCGCTTGCGGCAACACAGCGAGCAACGCGGCCTCAGAATGGGTGAGCTGCAGCGGGGACTTGCCCAGATACGCCCAACTGGCCGCCGCAACGCCCTGCAGAGTGCCGCCAAACGGTGCGCGATTGAGGTACAGGGTGAGAATTTGATCCTTGGACAGGTGCCATTCCAGCTGCGCGGTGCGCCACAGCTGACGCAGCTTGCCGGGCAGCGTGCGCTCGTGGGGATCAAGCAAACGCGCAACCTGCATCGACAGAGTGCTGCCGCCCGACAACACCCGCCCGCCGGTAAGGTTTTGCCAGGCCGCGCGCCCCAGCGCCAAAGGGTTGACCCCTGGGTGCTGATAAAACCAGCGATCCTCGTAAGTCAGCAAGGCATCCAGGTACAGCGGCGACACTTCACTGGGTTGCACCGGGTAGCGCCACACGCCGTTGGCATCGGCAAAGCGCCATAACGGCGTACCGTCTTCGGCCAACACCACGCGGGCCTGATCATCCTGGGGCAAGGGCAGCGGCCAAATTCGGTCAGCCAGCCACAGCAATGTGCACACCAGCAACAGGCAAGCGACTATCCAGCTCACGATGCGTAGCCGCCCACGGTCGATATCTGGCAAAGTGGCCGCCTTACTCATCGGGATACACACATGCAAGTTGAAGGGTTTTTCGAAAGCCTGGGGCAAATGTTCGGGGCCATCATTCGCTTTATCGTTGAAGGATTGGGTGGCATTTTCAGTGGCCTGAGCCACGCCGGCAGTAACTTTGTCGACGGTCTTGGCCGTGCGCTGGGCATGGAAACCTCGATTATCAGCATTGCCATTTTGGTGATCGGCCTACTGTTTTTATACAACGCCGTACGCGCCTTTATGCGCGCCTCGATCATCGGCGGGGTGATTTGGTTACTACTGGGGTTGTGGGTACTTAGCTGGATCATCAGCTAAACACCCAAACCCCGTAGATACTCTGTTCCAGGTCAAGCCCCAGTGGGAGCGAGCAGGCTCGCTCCCACGCTTGAAGTATCTCTGTAGCCGCTGCCGAAGGCTGCGCCAAGGGCCACAGGACTTTGTTTGGGGTTGCTTCGCAACCCATCGCAGCCTGCGGCAGCGGCTACACAAACATGATTACCGGCCCTTGATCACCATATCCCCTGGTGTTTCGCCCACGGCCTGCCAGTTGGGACGGTACATCGATTCCACTTGTGGTGGCGGTACGCGGTATGTCCCTGGGGTCACGGCACGGGCCAGGTACAGCAGGTGCGTGGTGCCATAGCCATCCAGTTTCAGTGCCGCCACGTAACGGTCATCGCGATATTCCTGATGCTCTACGCTGGCGTTCTGCATCGACTCACGCCATTGCTTGACCTGGGTACTGGCGTTTTCAAGGCTGGCCGCGCTCTGGCCCAGGTTCTGGTTTTCCAGCTCCAGGCCCGCAGGCAGCAAGTCGACCACCAGCGCATCCGGCACCTGCTGCTTGGCCGTAACGGCCAGATGCACCAGTACCAGATCACCACTTTTCAGCGCCTTGAGGTCCAGCGGCTCACCGTTCATGCCTAGATAATCACGGCGAATACTCATGTTCTCGCCACCCGCCGCCGGGGCTTGCTGTGGATAGCCCGAAATCGTCAGCTGTTGATAAATCGGCGTGCTGCCCTGGTTGCGCAAGGTCAGGGGCGAGGCCAGCAACGGCCCATCGAGCTTGATGCCCGATTGGGCGTTGTTCAGCTCGCGGGTCTGGCTGCCACTGGTGAGCTGCGCTGTCCAGCTGGCTTCAGGTTTGCTCAGCAGATCGCGACCGGCGAGGAACAACGAATTGCGCTCCTGGGTCGACAACCATTGGCTCGCCGCCAGTTGATCGGACAGATCGAATAAACGTTGCTCGCGCTGGCCGCTCATCAGGTTGTTTTCTTCCAGCAGGGCCAAAATCAACGCCTGATCGCGCAGCGGGCTGCCGTAATCGCCCAGCCATTGATCCGCCTTGCGAGTCACGGCCAGGCCTGCCACCAGCGCCTGATCGGCTCGCGGCTGATCGCCCATCTTCTGCAGGGCAATCGACAACTGCACCAATGGCAGGCCCGAACGGGCATCGCTGCGCCGTTCAAAGATGCTGCGCAGGGCCCCCAGCGGAGCTTGCTGGCTACGGGCCAAAACCATCGCCGCATACGCCTGCACCGCAAAGCGGGTGTGTTCGAGGTTTTCGCTGTAGTCGGCTTCGATCAGGTTGCGTTCCTGCACATAGCGCAGCAAACGCTGGCTGGCCTTTTTCAGCGCTTCGGGCGGCACCGCGTAGCCTTGATCGCGGGCGCGTAGCAGGAAGTCGGTGACATAGGCGCTGAGCCAGTATTCTTCCTGACCGTCTGCACCCCACAGGCCAAAACTGCCGTTGTAACGCTGCATCCCCAGCAGGCGCTCGATGCCTAATTCGATTTTGCGTTTGCGCTCCGCGTCCGGCTCGCCTTCAAGGCCCAGCCGTTGCAGTAACGCGGCATCGGCATACAGCGCCGGGTACAGGCCGCTGGTGGTTTGTTCGGAGCAGCCGTACGGGTAGGCCTTGAGCGCCCGGATCTGCTCGCCAAGGTTCAGCGGCGGACGGCTCGACAAGCTGAGCAAGGCTTCGCGCCCGGCCGGTTCAAAGGCTTGCAGCTCGACGTCGGGCAGGCTCCACGGTTGATCGTTGAGCACAGCGCGGTAATGCTTGAGCAAAGCTGGATACGCCGGGCGTACACCCAGGGTCCACTCTCGGGTGAACGGTGCCAGGGTTTCACCCGGCAGATCAAGACCGTTGACCGTCACCTTGACCTGACCCGTGCCATAACCACCAAGGGCCTTGACCGGCACCTGCAAGGTGCTGCGCTGGCCGGGGCTCAGCGTCACGTTTTGCGTCGCATCGCCCAGCAGGCTCAGTTGGCCCTCAGTGTTGAGCTTCACTTGCAGGGTTTGCGGTTTGTCGGTGAGGTTGGACAAGTCCAACGCCAGCCGGGTCTCGTCACCACCAGCTAAAAAGCGCGGTGCGGCCAGCTCGGCCACCAGCGGCGCGGCGACCACGGTTTTACCTTCGGCCATGCCGTAACGATCATCGGTCCAGGCCTGGGCCATCAACCGCAGTTCGCCGTTGAAGTCGGGGATATCCACACTGATTTGGCCTTCGCCCTGTTCGTTCAACGTCACCGGTGCGCTTTGCAGCGCGACGATGGTCACGCTGGTGGCAGGTCGCTTGCCGCCCTTGGCCAGCGCCGCATCACCACCGAACGCCAGACTGGCCAGACGGCCCTGCCCGGCTTCGATCAGTTGCCCGTAGATATCCAGTTGGTCCGCGCCATAGGCCTTGCGCCCAAACAGGCTGGCGAATGGGTCAGGGGTTGGGTATTCAGTGATATTGAGTACGCCCACATCCACTGCGGCCAGCAGTACATGGGCTTGCTTGGGGATGCTGCCATCGGCGTTTTTAGCCTGGATTTTTACCGTCAGCGGTTGCTTGGGACGCATTTTTTGCGGCGCGTCCAGGCTCAGCGCCAACTTGCGCTGGCTGCGATCGATCGGCAGGTGCAATACACCAACAGCACGCTTAGGGGTGATATTGGTCTTGCGTTCACCGGGGCGAATGACCAGTGCGCTGATGTACAAGTCGTGACGCGCCCAGCTCGGGTCGAGCTTGATGTCGAAGGCTTTACCTTCGGCGGGCACTTCGATTTCTTCCCACCACAGCGGGCCATCGCTGCCTTCAACCAACAAGTAACCCTTACCTGCCGCAGGTGGTGTGACCGTGACTTTGGCCGTGTCGCCATCGGCATAGGCGGCCTTGTCCAGCGCCAGCTTGACCTGATCGGGGCGCACGGCACCACCTTCGGCGTTGTCCTGGGCACGATAACCAGCCCAGAAACGCAGGCTGCTGATCAAGCCGGTTTTCGGGTCTTCGACTTCAACCCGGTAAGGGCCCCACTCCACCGGGAAACTGACCTTGGCGGTGTCGCCCGCCTTGAGGCTGAGGGTTTCTTCGTTAAGGTTCAAAAACTTCTCGTTGTAGTGATAGCTCCAGCCATCGTTGTCCGAGTAGTTCCAGTAGTAGTCGCGGCGCTCGCGCACCAGTCGCACTTTGAGGTTATCGGCGGCCAGCTTGTTGCCCTGGCTGTCGGCAACCAACAGTTCAAATTCAACCGGACCATCGCCATCGGTTTCAGTGCCCTCAAACAAACCGCGAATCCCCGGTAGTCGTTCCGCAGGCCACACCGGCTGCACCAGACGCCGAGTAATCGGGCGCCCGCCAGACTCTTGCAAGCTGGCTTGAACAATCAATTGAAGCGGCGATTTGGCATCGCTCCACTGACTTTCAAGGCTGATGGTTTCCTTGCCTTCGGCATTGAGGACGCTTTCGTCCAGTTCCAGATCCTGAGTCAGTTCGGTTTCTGTTACCGAACCAAACTGATAACCCGGCAAGGCGCTGACCGCCTCGCGCAATGGCCGCACATAGACCTGACCGCTCAAGCGATTGCCCGCTGCCGGAGCGCCGTACAGGTAACGGCCCGTCACCTGAATTTCAGCCGTTTGCTCAGGGCTCAGCGGCGTGTCGCTGCCTTTAAGCTCCAGCGCCATGCGCTCGGGCAAAAAATCCTCGACCAAAAACTCATACAGCTGCGGCTTGCCATCGCCGAAATCGAACACCAGTTGCCAGCGCCCGGTCGGTGCTTCGCTAGCCAGTTGCAGTGGGTACTGATACAGACCCGAGGCATCCGGCGACCAGACAAACTTGCGGCTGACCTGTTCGTCCGGACGGCGCACTTCAACGCTGACCGGCTGCGGCTTGACCGGGTTGCCGTCACGGTCGCGCAGCAAGGCATTGAGCAGTACGGTTTCACCGGGACGATACAAATCCCGCGGGCCAAACACAAAGAACTGCAACGGGTGCGCTTGCGGGCCACCAATATCGAACTCGGCCAAGTCCAGCGCTGCCGTATTCAAACGCAGCAAGCTGGTCTGATCACCTTGACGCGCCACCAGCACTTCGGCCTTGGGTGGCAGGGCCAGTTGCGCGTGACCGTCCTTGGCGGTTTTACCCTGACCAAGCATCTGGCCTTTGCCGTCGAGCAACTCCAGCTCGACACCGGCCAGGGCGCTGCCGCCTTCCAGCGCTTGGGTGAAGACATCCAGGCGCTTCTGGTAGCGATGGACGGAAAGGCCAATGTCGCTGAGGGTGAACAAGGTCGCCGGGGTCGAATAGCTATAACTGCCCGACGCAGTCATCACCGCCAGATACACCCCCGGCTGCTGCAAAGGCTTGATCCCGGAAGTCGGCAGGATCAGGGTTTCACGGGTATTACGCGCCGGGTTCAAGTCAAAGCGAGCGCCGTACACCAGATCGGCCATGTTCAGCAGGTCCTTGGCTTCGTAGCTTTGCAGGCTGCTGTTGCGACCCCATTGGCTAAGAAATGCCGGCAGTGATTCGGGTTTAACCCGGAAGAACTCGACATCTACCTTGTCGACGTTCAGCGCGATCACCGGCAGGCCTTCGGCCAGGCGGGTGGGCAGCAAGTTGCCACGACTGGCGAAACCGACCGTGGGCTGCAGGTCGCGGGTTTCAAGGCGGCTGACGTATTCGGCGGCCAGTTTGGCGTCGTTGACGGCGCGCAGACCGGGGTCAACGGTGAGGATCAGTTTGCGCTGTGGCTCAAGGTGGCGCAGGCGCAGCTCCATGAGGTTATCCGACAGCTCCCAGGCGCCATCGACCTTGCCGGTTTTGGCATCCACCAGATGCAGCGTGTCCGCGAAGTTCTGCTCTGGATTGAGTGGTACCGAAAAGCTGACGGACAAGGTGCTGGCACCGTCCAGTTGCACTTCGGACACATCCACCACACTCAACTCGCGCCCGGCATAGCGTTCGGCCAGGACCTTGACGTCCTGCACCGGTTTGGCCGACTGGCTCGCGGCAACCTTGGGCGCTGCGGGTTTGTCGACACTGGAAGAATCACAAGCGCTCAACAGCGCCAGCGTGCAGGCCAGGAACAATCCTTTGTTAAGCATGGTGTACTCGTTTGACTGGGCATTGAAGGGGTCGACTATATAACAGCGCGCCATGAACCACAGGCGCACTGGTCAGATTGACTGTGGAACAGGGGATTGGTTCTCCCCCGCAGATGCTGGCCCGGCTTTTGGGTGGGAGCGGGCTTGCTCGCGATGGCATCACTGCGGCCAACCGATCAGACCGCGTTGTCTGCATCGCGAGCAAGCCCGCTCCCACAGGTTACAATCACGCTCCCCAAAGGAGCCTGCATGTCATCTTCTCTACTCGCCGACTGGCGTGACCGACCGACCCATCGCCGAGTGTGGGCGCTGGCAGCGCCGATGATCCTGTCGAATATTTCCGTGCCGCTGGTGGCGCTGGTCGACAGCACCGTGATCGGCCACCTGCCCCACGCGCATCAACTGGGCGCGGTGGCCGTGGGCGCCAGCCTGTATATCTTCCTGGCCTGGATGATGGGCTTCTTGCGCATGGGCACCACCGGCTTCTCCGCGCAGGCCGCAGGCCGTGGAGATGGCACCGCTCTGCGGCAAATCCTGCTGCAAGGCTTGTTGCTCAGTGTATTGCTGTCGATGCTGCTGGGGGCCATCGCGATTCCATTCAGCGGGGTGGCGCTGAGCCTGATGCAGCCCTCGGCCGAACTGCACGCCCTGGCCCTGGACTTCTTCTATATCCGCCTGTTTGGCTTACCGGCTGCCCTGGCCAGTTATGCCCTGGTGGGCTGGTTTCTGGGCACGCAAAACGCCCGAGCGCCACTGGCGATTCTATTGACCACCAATCTGGTCAATATCGCACTCAACCTGTGGTTTGTACTCGGTCTGGACTGGGGCGTGGCCGGTTCGGCGCGGGCTTCGGTGATTGCCGAGTGGAGCGGCGCCCTGCTCGGTTTGTGGCTGACACGCGGAGCATTGCGCAAATTTCCCGGCACGCTGGTGTGGGCCGCCTTGCGCGTTTGGCACAACTGGAAGCCACTGCTGGGGGTCAACCGCGATATTTTTATCCGCAGCCTGCTGCTGCAATCGGTGTTTTTTGCCATCACCTTGCAAGGTGCCCGCTTGGGCGACGCCACGGTGGCGGCCAATGCGCTGTTGCTCAATGGCCTGTTGTTGGCCGCCCATGCCCTGGACGGTCTGGCGCACGCCGTCGAGGCGCTATGCGGACATGCAATCGGCGCTCGCGATCGCACTGCTTTGCGCCGTTCGATGGTGGTGGCCTGCGGCTGGTCGCTGCTGGCCAGCCTGGCCTTTGCGCTGCTGTTCCTGTTGGGCGGGCATCTGTTTATCGAGATGCAAAGCGACATCCCGAGCGTGCGTGAAACAGCCTTCCAGTACCTGCCGTATCTGGCCTTGCTACCGCTGATTGCAGTGTGGAGCTATTTGCTCGACGGGCTGTTTATCGGCGCCACCCGCGCCCGGGAAATGCGCGATGCAATGGTCATCAGCGTGATTATCGCCCTCCCCGTCGCTTGGGCACTGCACGGCTATGGCAACCACGGGCTGTGGATAAGTTTTCTGCTGTTTATGGTGCTGCGCAGCCTGACCCTGGGCATTTATGCGTGGCGCATGCAGCGCAAGGATCAATGGTTCGGCGCCTGAACCGAGGCAAAAAAAAACGCTGACCCGCGCAGTGCGCAGGTCAGCGTTTTTCAGTCAGCGAGGACTGTGTCGGGCAATCAGTGGCTCGACAGGTACGACGAACGGGTCAGGCCCAGACGCAGCGCATCCAGGTACTGGGTACGCTCTTTGGCGCTGATGTTGGCACTGGCCACTTTGTCGCGGTAGTGGTTCATCAGCTCTTCAGGCGACAAATGCACGTAGCGCAGCATGTCTTCGATGGTGTCGTGGGTCTCGATCCCGGCGTGGTACACGCTGCCATCGGCGTTCTGGTAGATGTTCACCGAGTCGGTATCACCGAACAGGTTGTGCATGTCACCGAGAATTTCCTGGTAAGCGCCCACCAGGAAGATACCCAGCAAGTAGTCTTCGCCTTCGTTCAACCCGTGAACCGGCAGGCTGGTCTCGATGCTCTGCTCGTCGACGTATTGCTTGATCTTGCCGTCGGAGTCGCAGGTCAGGTCTTGCAGCACAGCACGGCGCAGCGGCTCTTCGTCGAGACGATGCAGCGGCAGGATCGGCAGTACCTGGCCAATCGCCCAAGTGTCCGGCAGGCTCTGGAACACCGAGAAGTTGCAGATGTACTTGTCGGCCAGCTTGTCGTTGAGTTCGTCCAGCACCTGACGGTGGGAACGTTGACGCGCTTTCAACGAGTTATGCAGGCGACGGCACACAGCGAAGTAGCACTGCTCGGCCAGGGCTTTTTCCGCCAGGTTGATTTTGCCGTCGGCGTACTGGGCAGCGATGTCGCTCATGTAGTGCGTGGCACGCCAGTAAGTTTCGGTGACCATTTCAATGTCGGTCGGGCCCAGCAGGTCCACCAGCCACTGCACGGTTTCCGGCAGGTTTTCCTTGTTCTCGATAACCGGCACGTCGTCGTTGTGCTTCTCGACGTCGGTCACTTGCACCACCAGCATGGCGTGGTGTGCGGTCAGGGAGCGACCGCTTTCAGAAAAGATGTTCGGGTGCGGCAGGTTTTGCGCATCGCAGAACTCCTTCAACATGCCCACTACAACACCGGCGTAATCGTCCATGTCGTAGTTGATCGAGCTGGCGTTGCGCGAGTGCGTACCGTCGTAGTCCACGCCCAGACCGCCGCCCACGTCGATATGGTCAACCGGCAGGCCGAGGTTGCGCAGTTCACCGTAGTAACGAATCGCTTCCTTGAAACCGTGCTGGTAGTCCGCCAGGTTGGCGATCTGCGAGCCCATATGAAAGTGCAGCAGGCGGATGCCTTGATCCAGACCCGCAGTGCGGAAACGCTCAACCACCGACAGCAACTGCGCGGCAGACAAACCGAACTTGGATTTCTCGCCGCCGGTGTCAGCCCACTTGCTCGAAGCAAGGGACGACAGACGTACGCGCAGACCCACCTGTGGCTTGACCTTGAGCGAGGCCGCTTCTTCGATCACCAGGTCTACTTCGGATTCTTTCTCGATCACGATAAAGACGTTGTGGCCCAACTTCTGGCCCATCAGTGCCAGACGGATGAACTCGCGGTCCTTGTAACCGTTGCAGACGATGGTGCCGCCTTTCGGGGCCAGCGCCAGCACGGCCAGCAGCTCAGGCTTGGAGCCGGCTTCAAGGCCAATCGACACATCTTTGGTGGCGATGATGTTTTCGATCACGGCTTCTTGCTGGTTCACCTTGATCGGGTACAGCGCGGTGTACTTGCTCTGGTATTCCAAGCGCTCGATATTGGCATCGAAGGCGCCGGTCAGCTGGCGTACACGGTCTTGCAGGATATCCGGGAAACGCACCAGCAACGGCAAGGACAAACCGCTGTTCTTGCGCAGTTCGTCGACTTGCTCGTACAGGTCGATGGGCGAGCTGTTCGGGCCGTTCGGACGGACTTCTACGCGACCGGCTTCATTGATCGCGAAATACCCGGCCCCCCAATGGCGAATCCCATAAACGCTGCGGCTGTCCGCAACTGTCCATTGGCTGCCATCGTCTTTGCGTGTGCGTCGTACGGACATCGAAGTCCCCTATAAATAAGTCAAATAGCCCAGCCTGAAAGCAGGCTGGTGCAGTCTAAAGTGTGAAAGTGACGATTAGTCAGACCCTGACAACAGCGCCGAGTTTAGAAACCCGTGATAACAGGCTCTGTGAAAACCATGGCGAGCACAATCTGACAGCCCTTGAAGGCGTCAGACCAACTGCGCGGTGGTTTTCACAGAGGCTGCTAGCCGCCGGATTTCTTGGCTTTGAATCCGTGTTTGAGCAACTCGCCAAGCAACAGCTCGACGTGATCGCCCTGGATCTCGATGATCCCGTCTTTCAGCGCCCCGCCGGTACCGCAACGTTTTTTCAACGTGGTGGCCAGCTCCTTGAGCGCGTCTTCAGGCAGCGGCACGCCGGTGATGGTGGTCACCGTCTTGCCGCCACGGCCCTTGCTTTCACGACGCACGCGAGCAATGCCATCACCTTCGGGGATCAGGGTTTGTTTGCAGGTACAGGCGTCTACTGGCTGGCGACAGTCCGGACAGTGACGACCTGCGTCGGTGGAAAATACCAAGCCACCAAGGGCGGCGAAGGATGCGGCTTTTTTGGCCACCGGCAATCCTCATTCGGAGGACAAATAATTGGCCGGTGCATGACGCTGTTGCGCCAAGGTATACCGACCGCGAAGCCCCACTCTGGCAGGGGCAGCGCAACTCAAGCGGGAAAAACGCCTGAGCCTGAAAAAGGTCGCGCAGTGTAACGACAAAATCGCTGCTGCCCAATAGCCAATCGGCGTAAAAATCTGCGCAAGGGCCACATGGACTTCAACCGTAGGAGCGAGCCTGCTCGCGAACGGCATTCGCGAGCAGGCTCGCTCCCACAGGGGCAACTGCGCAGCGACCTACGCCGTGTTGATTTGGGTAAGGTAACGCTTGAGCGCATCCAGCGAATCCGGGCAGTAAGGCTGCTGCCCGCTCAGGCGCAACGCCTCGGCCACCGGCATAAAGCAGGCGCTCTGTACTTCCTCGGGTTGCACCTGCAGCGGGCCGTCCCACACGGCCGAAAACACCGCGCACCACAGATGGTTTTGCGGGCCCTCGAAGTAAAACCGTTCGTGAGCCGTCAGCGCCACACCACTCACGCCCAGTTCTTCTGCCAGTTCACGGGCGGCTGATTCGGCGTAGGTTTCATCAACCCCGACCATACCGCCCGCCGCCACATCCCAAAATCCGGGATATAACGCTTTGCTCAGGGTGCGCTGATGCACGCAGAGTTCCCCGGCAGAGTTGAACAAGAGGATGAACGTACCGCGACCGATCAGGCCGCGTTCACGCAGTTCGCGGCGCGGCAAGCCGCCCAGCAGGTGGTCGTCGCGATCGACCCAAGCCACTTGCTCGACATCGGAGGCCGCACGGTGCGCGGCCTCCAAGGCTGAAATAGGCATGATTTAGCCTTGCGACAGCAATTGACGAAGATCCATGACCGCCGCGTTGGCGCGGGAAATGTAGTTGGCCATGACCAGCGAGTGGTTAGCCAGCACACCATAACCGCTACCATTAAGGATCATCGGGCTCCAGACCGGCTCTTGCGCTGCTTCCAGCTCGCGAATGATCTGGCGCACGCTCACCGTGGCGTTCTTTTTGGCCAGCACATCAGCGAAGTCGACCTCAATGGCACGCAGCAAGTGCGACAAGGCCCAGGCCTGACCGCGGGCTTCGTAGAACACGTTATCGATCTGCATCCACGGTGTTTCGACCACTTCTTCGTCAACCACCGGAACCTGGCCAGGTTGCAGGCTTTCAGTCTTCAGCGCGCTGTTGAGCTTGACCCGCCCTACGCTGGCCGACAGGCGTTGCGACAATGAACCCAAGCGGGTGCCCACATCGCCCAGCCAGTTGTTCAGGTTATCGGCACGGGCATAGAACAGTGCATTTTTCTGGTTCGGGTCAGACAGGCGCGCCTGATAACGGCTCAGGGAGTTGATGCCTTCCTGGTATTCGGATTCGCTGGAAGGCAGCATCCAGCTTTTATTGTCGAAGTTGAAGCGCGGCTCAGCCTTGGCCAGATCCGCGTCTTCAGCCGACTGCGACTGCGAACGGGCGAAATCCTTGCGCAGGGCGCGGGTCAAGTCGCGCACTTGCACCAGCACGCCATATTCCCAGCTTGGAATGTTGTCCAGAAAAATGCCCGGTGGAAAACGGTCATTGGACAGATAGCCGCCCGGCTTGTTGAGCAATGTCCCGGCGACGGTTTTCAGGGTTTCGACGGTCGTGAAGCCCGGCACCATCTGCTTGCCTTCTTTCTCGGCAGCTAACTGAGCGTTTTGCTGCACGGGAAAGAGGTCCGGCTCCTGGCTCCAGTACCAGCCAAATCCCAGGCAGACCACGACATAGATACCTACCAGCACTGCGATTGAGCGGCTCAACAGGATGCTTTTGAAATAACCACGCGACTGTGTTTTCGTCTCTTTGACCGACTCGCGGGCTGTGCCCTCACGTTTTTTCCAGTCCAGCATGGCTATGTCCTTTCAAATGCTTGATTCAACGGTTCGACCACAACCCTAACCCATCGTGCCTTGCTGCACGCTTTTAAATCGAGGCCAGGTTATCTGCAGGATCGCAGGGGCCATATACGCCCGGCACTATAGAACATGGATGGGCAACATGGCTGCCCGACAGTTAATTTCAAGGAGAAACTCGTACATTTGGAGCGAGGTGCTAGCATAGGGCCATCATTCGATTTGAGCATGCCCTCTTTGCCCAGCAGCCAGGATATGACCGAGCAAGAAGACCCCAGTCGCGAACGCCTGAAAAACCACTTTGCCCAACGGGTCACGCATCAGGCACGCCAGATTCTTGAGATATGGCAACGTTTGCAGGCCAACCAATGGTCCGCTGCAGGGCTGGCAGAACTCGACGACGCCAATTCGCGCCTGCTGCGTTTTGCCGAACGCTTCGAGCAACCGGAACACATCGAGCTGGCCCGGGGCATCAACGTTGCACTACAAGACATGGCGGCCAATCACAGTCGCCTGAGCAGCAAGATCATCACCGAGCTCAACCGTTTGATGCAGCGCCTGTCGCGCACCGGTCTGCGCCAGGACGATCTGATGCCCCACGTCTGCCTGCCACCGCTGCGCAAGCCGGTGTATATCCTGCTACAAGACCTGGAGCGCGCGGACCGACTGGCCAAGCAACTGGATTTTTTTGAGCTCAGCGCCCAAGCATTCGGCAACCTGACCGCCTTTCGCCACGCCATGGCGGAGCGCCATCCAGCAGCAATTGTGATGGATGTCGACTTCAGTGGCCCCGGAATGGGCCTGGAGCTGGCGGCCGAAGCCCAGGTCGGTCTCGAACAAAAGCTCCCGCTGCTGTTTTTCAGCTTGCATGAAACCGACACTCCGACCCGCCTGGCCGCCGTGCGCGCAGGTGGACAAGCGTTTTTTACCGGCACCCTCGAAGCTTCAAGCCTGATGGAAAAAATCGAGGTACTGACCTGCGTGGCCCAATACGAACCCTACAGGGTTCTGATCATCGACGACTCACGGGCTCAGGCATTGCACACCGAGCGCTTGCTCAACGGCGCCGGGATTGTCACCCGCACATTGATTGATCCGATTCAGGCCATGGCCGAACTGGCGCAATTCCAGCCGGACCTGATCATCCTCGATATGTATATGCCCACCTGTACTGGCACTGAGTTGGCCAAGGTGATCCGCCACAACGACCGCTACGTCAGTGTGCCGATCATTTATCTGTCGGCCGAAGACGACATGGACAAACAACTCGATGCCATGAGCGAGGGCGGCGATGACTTTCTGACCAAACCGATCCAGCCGCGCCATCTGATTACCACCGTGCGCAACCGCGCCGTCCGTGCTCGCCACCTCAAGGCGCGGATGGTACGTGACAGCCTGACCGGGCTGTACAACCACACCCATATCCTGCAATTGCTTGAAGACTGCACCTTTCGCGCCCGCCGCGAAAATCGTCCGCTGAGTTTCGCCATGCTCGATCTGGATCACTTCAAACGCGTCAACGATGGCTACGGCCATCCGATGGGCGATAGGGTGATCAAAAGCCTGGCGCTGTTTCTCAAGCAACGACTGCGCAAAACCGATTTTATTGGCCGATATGGCGGTGAAGAGTTTGCGATTGTGATGCCGGACACCGATCAGGAGTCGGCCTACAAGGTGCTTGATCAGATTCGCCAACGCTTTGCCGAGATTCTCTACCCCGCGCAGCCCACCGACCTGGCGTGCTCATTCAGCGCGGGCCTGGTGCAGATGCAGGACCAGGCAGACAGCCTGCTGATGGCTTCCCAGGCAGACGAAGCGCTGTATAGGGCCAAGAACAATGGCCGCAATCAGGTGCAACCCTTTCACCAGTTAAGGCCTATTGCCACTATTTATTCGTAATCCCCGCCCACGTCACACCGCTGTAACTCAAGTGCAATAACTTTTGCCGCTTCTGACTGTGTAGTAGGCAAGAATCCACATGCGCCTGAAGCTGCTAACCAACCTCAATACGCTGCTGCTGGTCGCCGTGTGCCTCGCTCTGGGCGCAACCCTGTGGTGGTCGCAGCAGGCGCTGGAGCGCCCTTTTCTGTTGATGGAGCGCTATTTGAGCCTCTCGCAGCAGTTTCAGAACAAAGTGGCACGCAATATCGAGGACTACCTTGCCAGCGGCGATGCCCTGCGCCTGAGCGATGCCAACAGCGCGCTCGAGACCCTCAAGGCCGAACTCAAGCCTTTGCCGCCAGCACTGGCCGATGCGCTGCGGCCCAGCCTCGAAAACCTGAGCACCTACAGCAATACCGAACTGCTGGCCGCCGGCAAGCTGGCCGGTGACCCGCAGGCCTTGCTGTTGCAAGCTGAACGTGAGCTGGGGGCCGGCCTCGAACAGCTCAGCCAATATGCCAGCGATCCGGCCTCGACCGAGGCCCGCGCCTATCTGCCTTTGCTGCTGACCGCCTCGCAGCACTTGGCCAAACTGTCCCTAGCCCGCGACAAGCTGGTCAGCAGCGGGCGCAGTGAACTGGCCGGTGATGTGGAGCGCGAGCTGGACAGCATTCAGCTTCAGGCCCGACAAATCGACGCCCTGCCCCTGCTGGGCGTCAGCAGCAAAAGCGCCTCGGGCACTGACGACTTTGCCGCGATGATGGGCCTTGAAACCAGCGACACGGCCCAAGCCGAGGACGCCGGAGTGGGTCTCAAGCGCGAACTCAACAGCCTGTTGAGCCGCTACCCGGCGGAACTCAAGCGCACCCGCACGCAAATCGAGCAACGTGCCCGGCTCAGCGCCGCCACCCACCTCAAACTGGACGCCGTACAACAGGCCATCGCCGAGCTGGAACCCGTGGTGCGCGCCGAGCATGGGCAAATCCAGAATGAAGTTCGGCTGATCCAGGGCCTGATGATTGGCCTGATCCTGCTCATCGCACTCCTGATCGACACCCTGCAGCGCAAACTGGCGCGGGTACTGACATACCTGGCGCCGCTGCTGTCGACCTGGGCCGAAGGCGACTTCAGCAACGACATTCAACTGGGCAAAACCAATCGCGAGTTACGTGATATCGAATCCTCACTCAATCGCTTGCGCAGCTATCTGGTGAACCTGGTGGGCACCCTGCGCCTGAATGCCGAGCAGGTTGCCGGCAGCAGCCAGACCCTGGCCGAGCTGAGCACGGGCTTGCATGGCGGCGCTGAACGTCAAGCCGGTGATAGCGCACAAATCCGCGATGCTCTGGGTGAGTTGGAGGCGACCATCTCTCAGGTCGCGGGGGATGCCAGCCAGGCCGCCGATGCCAGTCGCAGCGCCGGGTTGGCCGTGGCTCAGGGGCAACGGGTGATCGGCCAGAGCCTGACCGGGCTGCATGCATTGGTCGGCGAAGTGCAAGGCAACGCGCAGACAATCGAGCGTCTGGCAGAGGAGTCGGCCACCATTGGCGGGGTACTCACGGTGATTCGCTCCATTGCTGATCAGACCAACCTGCTGGCGCTCAACGCCGCCATTGA
Source organism: Pseudomonas fragi (assembly GCF_025426255.1). GTDB lineage: Bacteria > Pseudomonadota > Gammaproteobacteria > Pseudomonadales > Pseudomonadaceae > Aquipseudomonas > Aquipseudomonas kulmbachensis. The sequence continues at coordinate 4,700,405 of NZ_CP104861.1, forward strand.
AGCCGCTCGCGCCGGTGAAATGGGCCGTGGCTTTGCGGTGGTCGCCGAAGAAGTCCGCTCCCTGGCGCAACGCACCGCAGGTGCAACCAACGAGATCCAGACCCTGATTGGCGGGCTTCAACTGGCCGCCCGGCAATCAGTTGAAGGCATCCGCGCACAAGTGACCCACGCCCAGGCCACCGCGCAGCAAGCCCAGGCCGCAGACGGTGCACTGGATGAAATTGTCGCGGCGATAGCAACCATCTCAGACACCGCCGTGCGCATTGCCGACGTTACCGCCCAACAAACCGGGGCGGTCAGCGAGATCCGCGATCACAGTGAACGCATTCACGTGCTGGGCGACGAAAACCTGCAACGTATCGGCATTGCCCGCAACCAAAGCCAGCAATTGCTCGAGCTGGGCTCAGAGCTCAACACCGCCGTGCAGGCGTTTCGGGTGTAAGCCACCGGCAAAATTCGTAGCAGCTGCCGAAGGAACGAGGCTGCGTTCGATTGCGCAACAATCGTAAAACCGGGCAGCGCGGTTTACCTGGCAAACCAAATTTGCCGATTTTACGACGGCTTCGCCGCCGAACGCAGCCTCGTTCCTTCGGCAGCTGCTACGCGGTTTTCATCGCACAAACTCCGCTATCATGCCCGCACGTTTGCTTTGCGAGATTCCTATGCGCCGCCTGTTTTTGCTCCTGTGTTTGCTGTTTGCCGTGCCTGCCATGGGCGCGGGGTTGCTGGATAACCGACCCAGTGCAACCCTGGGCGCAATCAATAACAGCAGCGACTTTCTGCCGGTACGCGAAGCATTCAAGCTGAATCTGATCAGCAGCACGCCCGAGTCGATCAAGCTGCGCTTTGTGCCTACCGAAGGCTATTACCTGTATCGACACAAGTTCGCCTTCAAGCCCGAACCCGCCGATATCGCTCTGGGCACTGCGCAACTGCCACCCGGCGAGGCAAAACACGATGAGTACTTTGGCGACGTCGAGGTCTATCACGGCATTCTCGATGTAGACATCCCGCGCCCGGCAAACGACTCACGCCCCTTTACGCTGGTGGTCAGCTACCAGGGCTGCGCCGACAAGGGCCTGTGCTACCCGCCTGAAACCGAACGCTTGAGCATCGATGGCAGCGCCGTCACGACCTCCGACGAACCGACAAAATCGTGGAACTGGCGCGAACTGGCACTGTTTTTCCTCGCAGGGCTTGGCCTGACATTTACCCCCTGCGTGCTGCCAATGTTGCCGATCCTGTCCGGCGTGGTGCTGCGTGGTCAGGTCGGCGGCCTGCGCGGCTTCAGCCTGTCGTTGGCCTATGTGCTGCCGATGGCGGCATGTTTTGCCCTGCTGGGCGCACTGATGGGCATGTTCGGCGCGCAACTCAATCTGCAGGCGCGTCTGCAATCAGTGTGGGTACTGGCGCCATTTGCTCTGTTCTTCGGGATTTTTGCCCTCGCCATGTTTGGCGTGTTTGAACTCAAACTGCCGCAAGCCATCAGCAACCGTCTCGACCGTGTGGCCAACCGTACCCAAGGCGGCTCACTTTGGGGCGCCGCCGTGCTGGGAGTGGTCTCCAGCTTGCTGGTTTCACCTTGCGTGTCCGCACCGCTGGCCGGAGCCTTGCTGTATATCAGTGCCAGTGGCGATGCTCTGGGCGGTGGCTTAAAGCTGTTTGCTCTTGGCTTGGGCATGGGTGCGCCACTGCTGCTGGTCGCCACCGGTGGCGCGGCCTGGCTGCCGAAAAGCGGACCGTGGCTGGTGAGTGTGAAAAACGCCATCGGCGTGCTGCTGCTCGGTCTGGCTATCGGCTTGCTCAGCCGCGTGCTGCCTGGGCCAGTGACCCTGCTGTTGATCGGTGCACTGGCGGCGGGCGTGAGTCTGTTTCTCGGCACCCTGGAGTTCGCCTATAAAGCTCCGCGCCAGCGTCTGGCCCAGTTGCTGGGGCTGTTTTTGCTGGTCTACGGGCTGGCCTGCTGGTACGGCGCCCTGAGCGGGCAAAGCGATCCATTCAACCCCATCGGCCATGCGCAACCCACCAACCCGGCAGTGACCAGCGCCGTACAACCAGCCGGCCAATGGCTCACCGTCAGTACTGCGGCCGAGCTGGACAACGCACTGGCCGAGGCCAAAGCCGCGGGCCAGCCGCTGTTGCTGGACTGGTACGCCGACTGGTGTATCAGTTGCAAAGTGATTGAGCACGAAGTGCTGAACAACCCCCGCGTGCTGGATCTGCTCAAGGGTTACCGGCTGGTGCGCTTCGATATCACTGCCAGCAATGCCGAGCAACGCGCCCTGCTCGACCGCTACACATTGTTCGGCCCTCCTGCGCTGATGTTCTTCGGCAAAAACGGTTCCGAAAAAAGTGACCAACGGGTCATCGGTGAGATCAATGCAGCGGACTTCGCCGAACGTGTCGCCATCGCGAATGACCAGATCTAGAGCTTCAGTCACAAACTTTTCGCGAACATCGGTCATCGTGCTGGCTATTGCAGTTAACTGGACAGCGAATCCGGTTTTCGGCATAGTCGCCCGGCACTGACAACTGCACACAGATAATAAGGAACAGCAGATGGCGACTTTCCTGGTTCTACACGGCCCCAACTTGAACCTGCTCGGCACCCGCGAGCCGGGCGTCTACGGCGCAACCACCCTGGCGCAAATCAATCAGGACCTGGAACAACGGGCGCGTGATGCCGGTCACCACTTGCTCTACCTGCAAAGCAATGCCGAGTATGAATTGATCGACCGCGTACACGCTGCCCGCAACGAAGGCGTGGACTTTATTCTGATCAACCCGGCGGCTTTTACTCACACCAGCGTGGCATTACGTGACGCGTTGCTGGCAGTGAGCATCCCATTCATCGAAGTGCATTTGTCTAACGTGCACAAACGCGAACCTTTCCGCCATCACTCCTACTTCTCCGACGTTGCGGTAGGTGTGATCTGCGGCCTTGGCGCCAGCGGTTATCGACTGGCCTTGGAGGCCGCCCTGGAACAGCTTGAACTACAAGCTAAACGCCCCTGACAGACCCATTGGGAGTTGACGATTCATGGATATCCGTAAAGTTAAGAAACTGATCGAGCTGCTGGAAGAGTCCGGCATCGACGAGTTGGAAATCAAAGAAGGCGAAGAGTCCGTACGCATCAGCCGTCACAGCAAGACTCCTGCTCAGCAGTACTACGCTCCGGCTCCAATGCAAGCGCCTGCCGCAGCTCCAGTAGCTGTTGCTCCGGTTGCTACCGTGACTGAAGCACCTGCCGCACCAAAACTGAACGGTTTTGTGGTCAAGTCGCCAATGGTCGGTACGTTCTACCGTACCCCGGCGCCAACCTCGCCTGCCTTCGTTGAAGTTGGCCAGACCGTCAAGGTCGGCGACACCATTTGCATCGTTGAAGCGATGAAAATGATGAACCACATCACGGCTGAAAAAGCCGGTGTTATCGAATCCATCCTGGTAGAAAACGGTCAGCCGGTTGAATTCGACCAACCGCTGTTCACCATCGTTTGAACCACGGGGAGCCAACGATGTTGAAGCCTCAGAAGCTGGAAAAAGTCCTGATCGCCAACCGTGGCGAGATTGCTTTGCGCATCCTGCGGGCGTGCAAGGAAATGGGGATCAAGACTGTCGCGGTGTACTCCACTGCCGACAAAGAGCTGATGCACCTGGGCCTGGCAGACGAAACCGTCTGCATCGGTCCGGCACCGGCCAACCTGTCTTACCTGCACATTCCGGCCATCATCGCGGCCGCTGAAGTGACCGGCGCCACGGCGATTCACCCGGGCTACGGCTTTTTGGCTGAAAACGCCGATTTCGCCGAGCAAGTCGAGAAATCCGGCTTTGCCTTCATCGGCCCGAAAGCCGACACCATTCGCCTGATGGGCGACAAGGTATCGGCCAAGCACGCCATGATCGCTGCAGGCGTACCCACGGTTCCAGGTTCTGACGGCCCACTGCCGGAAGACGAAGAAACCGCGCTGCGCATCGGCCGCGAAGTCGGCTACCCGGTGATCATCAAGGCCGCTGGCGGCGGCGGTGGTCGCGGCATGCGCGTTGTGCATCGTGAAGAAGACCTGATCGAAGCAGCCAAGCAGACCCGCGAAGAAGCCGGCGCCTGGTTCAGCAACCCGATGGTCTACCTCGAAAAATACCTGACCAACCCGCGTCACGTGGAAGTTCAGGTAATTTCCGATGGTCAGGGCAACGCGATCCACCTGGGCGACCGCGATTGCTCGCTGCAACGTCGTCACCAGAAGGTTCTGGAAGAAGCTCCGGCACCGGGTATCGACGAAACCGCACGCGCTGAAGTTCTGGCTCGCTGCGTCAAGGCCTGCGTTGACATCAACTACCGCGGCGCGGGTACTTTCGAGTTCCTGTACGAGAACGGTCGTTTCTACTTCATCGAGATGAACACTCGTGTGCAAGTAGAGCACCCGGTGTCCGAAATGGTCACTGGCATCGACATCCTGAAAGAGATGTTGAGCATCGCAGCCGGCAACAAGCTGTCCTTCACCCAGGCTGACGTGAACATTCACGGTCACTCGCTGGAGTGCCGGATCAACGCGGAAGACCCTGCGACGTTCATGCCGAGCCCTGGCATGGTCAAGCACTTCCACGCTCCGGGCGGTAACGGCGTTCGCGTCGATTCGCACCTGTACAGCGGCTACAAGGTTCCGTCCAACTACGACTCCCTGATCGGCAAGCTGATCACCTGGGGTTCGACCCGTGACGAAGCCATGGCGCGCATGCGCAATGCCCTGGACGAAATCGTGGTCGACGGGATCAAAACCAACATCCCGCTGCACCGCGACCTGGTGAATGACGAAGGCTTCTGTAAAGGCGGCGTCAACATTCACTACCTGGAACACAAACTGGCTAACAAGTAAGTTTGTATTCCCGTCAACAAAGCCGCTTTCGAGCGGCTTTGTTGTTTGCGGGAGGCTCGCAACCGCCCTTGTGGGAGCGGGCTTGCTCGCGATACAGACGACCTGGCATTGCAGGTCGACCGCAGGTGATGCCATCGCGAGCAAGCCCGCTCCCACAACAGGACAACTGCGGCTACCTGGCTTTTCATCGTTTTTGATTACCCCACCGCCAGCCCGCTCGCGTAAACTTGCGCGCTTCTCGCAGCCCGACCGGCTGCACACTCCTATTTTTCAAAGGTGCCCGCCATGCCTTGGCTGCAAGTACGCCTCGCCATCAGCCCGGAACAAGCCGAAACCTACGAAGACGCGTTCCTCGAAGTCGGCGCTGTTTCGGTTACGTTCATGGACGCCGAAGACCAACCAATCTTCGAACCTGAGCTCAACACCACACCGCTGTGGTCGCACACCCACTTGCTGGCATTGTTCGAAGGCGGCACCGAAGCCGAACTCGTGCTGTCCCATCTGGAACTGCTGACCGGCTCGCCACTGCCTGAACACCACGCAGAAGTTATCGAAGACCAGGACTGGGAACGCAGCTGGATGGACAACTTCCACCCGATGCGCTTCGGCCAGCGCCTGTGGATCGTGCCAAGCTGGCACGCTGCTCCCGAGCCTGACGCGGTCAACCTGTTGCTCGATCCGGGCCTGGCCTTCGGCACCGGCACCCACCCGACCACCGCACTGTGCCTGGAATGGCTCGACGGTCAGGACCTGAAAGACTGCAACGTGCTGGACTTCGGCTGCGGCTCGGGGATTTTGGCGATTGCCGCCCTGCTGTTGGGCGCCAAAGAGGCCATCGGCACCGATATCGACGTGCAGGCACTGGAAGCCTCCCGCGATAACGCCGGGCGCAACAACATCGCCGAAGAACTGTTCCCACTGTACCTGCCCGAGGACCTGCCACAGGTTCAGGCCGATGTAGTGGTTGCCAATATTCTGGCTGGCCCGCTGGTTTCCCTGGCCCCGCAACTGTCGAGCCTGGTCAAGCCGGGCGGCCGTCTGGCACTGTCGGGCATCCTCGCCGAACAGGGCGAAGAAGTCGCTGCGGCATACGCCAAAGACTTCGATCTGGACCCGATTGCCAATCGCGATGGCTGGGTGCGCATCAGCGGCCGTCGGCGCTAAGTTCAATCCGCGCACTCGGCTCGCAATGAAGCAGGTACAGCCCCTACAATGCACGCTTGCCTAATTCGGATGGCCGCATGAGCGATAGCTTCGTTACACAGTGCCCACATTGCCAGACCAGCTTTCGCGTCAGCCACGCTCAATTGAGCGTGGCACGCGGAGTGGTGCGCTGTGGCGCCTGCCTGCAAGTGTTCAACGCTGCACAGCAACTGCTCAACAGCAGCACTGAAACAGAGCAGCCGCCTGTCGTCGCAACGCCAGAACCCGAGGCTGTCGAGCCGCCCGCCACCCCCAAGGCGGCCAGTCCGGCCCCTTGGCAAGCGAGCGAACTGGACCTCGACCATCTGGATCTGGACGAAGAACTGGCCAGGCTCGAAGAGCGTGAAATCCAGCCCAGCAAAAGCTTCGGCCAGCCGCACAAGCCAAAAAGCAGCTCACTGAGTGCTCGTCGCGACACCCCTGACACTGAAGAAGGTGAATGGTCTGATAGCCTGTTCAGTGAGTCAGCGGCAGACCGTGCAGAGACCGCCAAAGTTGCCGAAAAAGCCGTAGAGCTCGCTGAAACCGGACGGACCGAGCCGTCCCTGTCACTGGACATTGACGAACCGGACGATACCCCGCCGCTCCAGCTTTCGCTGGACGACGACCTCGATCCGCTGCCGGGCGAACATCTGTCGGCCACCGATGACGAGGACGACGAACTCCCTGAACTGGCACCTGTCAGCAAAGGCAAAGGCAAACGCAAGCGCAACGAACCGGGCATGCGCGAAGAAGCGTTGCTTGACCTGGTCGACGACCCATTGCACCTGGACTGGCAAAAACGCCGCTCGCCGTGGGGCAAACGCCTGCTCTGGACCCTGCTGGCACTCCTGGCTGGCGCGGCACTGGCCGGGCAGTACATTGCCAATCACTTCGACGAGCTGGCGCGTCAGGACCAATACCGTCCGATCTTCCAGCAACTGTGCCCGCAAATCGGCTGTACGGTGCCGTCCAAAGTGGATATCGACCGGATCAAAAGCAGCAATCTGGTGGTACGCAGCCACCCCGAATTCGCCGGAGCGCTGGTGGTGGATGCAATCCTCTACAACCGCGCGCCCTTCTCCCAACCTTTCCCGCTGCTGGAGCTACGCTTTGCTGACCTCAACGGCAAAATGATCGCCAGTCGTCGGTTCAAGCCCGGCGAATACCTGAGCGGCGATCTGCCCAAGGCCGAGATGCCCCCGCAAACCCCTATCCACATTGCCCTGGACATCCTCGACCCGGGTCCAAAGGCCGTTAACTACAGCCTGAGTTTTCATTCCCCGGAATGAGCGCGCTGCGCTTTTAGTTGCTAGCTTCAAGCGGCAAGTTAGAAGCGAAATGCAAATTTGCTGTGTCTTGCAGCTTGTCGCTTGAGGCTTGTAGCTAACCTTCAGCTCCAATTGTTCAAAATTCATCCAATTGCGTCTTTAACCAGTCATCGAGAGCGGGTATCATGCCAACCCTTTTTCGAACTCCCAAGATCCGGCCCCACAACAGGGAAGTCCTATGTCGGCGGTACGCATCGGCCCATATACATTGCACAACGGTTTGATTCTCGCCCCTATGGCGGGCGTCACCGACCAGCCCTTTCGTCAGCTTTGTCGACGGATGGGTGCAGGCCTGGTTGTTTCGGAAATGGTCACCAGCGACATGAGTCTCTGGAACAGCCGCAAATCGCGCCTGCGCATGATTCACGACGGTGATCCCGAGCCGCGCTCGGTACAGATCGCCGGCGGTGACGCGCAAATGCTGGCAGACGCCGCCAGGGCCAATGTGGAACTGGGCGCACAGATTATTGATATCAACATGGGTTGCCCGGCGAAGAAGGTCTGCAACAAGGCCGCCGGCTCCGCGTTACTGAAAGATGAAGCATTGGTGAACGAGATCCTGCAGGCCGTTGTGGCTGCAGTTGATGTGCCGGTCACCCTGAAGATCCGTACCGGCTGGGACCGGGACAACAAGAACGGCCTGACGGTGGCAAAAATCGCCGAACAAGCCGGGATCACTGCTCTGGCGGTACACGGCAGAACCCGTGCCGACCTGTACACCGGCGAAGCCGAGTACGACACCATCGCCGCGATCAAGCAGGCGGTGTCGATACCGGTTTTTGCCAACGGCGACATCGATTCACCGCAAAAGGCCCTGCATGTATTGAACGCAACCGGGGCTGACGGACTATTGATTGGCAGGGCAGCCCAGGGGCGGCCCTGGATTTTCCGCGAAGTTGATCATTTTTTGCGTACCGGGCAACTGCTGCCGGCACCGCAGATGAGCGAAGTGGAACGTATTCTGCTAGAGCATCTGACTGCATTGCACACCTTCTATGGGGAGGTTTTGGGCGTACGCATCGCCCGCAAGCATGTCGGCTGGTATCTGGCAACCTTGCCGGGCGCCAAGGAGTTTCGCGCCCACTTCAATCGTTTAGAAGATACGGAAGCACAATGCGCCAACGTTCAGGCGTTTTTCGCCGAACGACACAAGAGCCTGGTGACAGGGGACGAGGGATGGGTGGCCGCATGACGATGATGACCGAGACATTAGTGAGTGGAACAACGCCCGTGAGCGACAACGTCAACTTGAAACAGCACCTCAATACACCGAGCGAAGAAGGTCAGACCCTTCGCGGGAGTGTCGAGAAGGCGCTGCACAATTATTTCGCCCACCTGGAGGGCGCTGAAGTCACGGACGTCTACAACCTGGTACTTTCCGAAGTCGAGGCCCCCCTTCTCGAGTGCGTCATGAACTACGTCAAGGGCAACCAGACCAAGGCCTCCGAGATGCTGGGCCTCAATCGCGGCACCTTGCGCAAAAAGCTCAAACAGTACGATCTGCTGTAAGCATTCAATCAAACCTGAAAGGCGTCCTGATAAAACAGGCCGCCTTTTTTGCTGACTCCTTTGCTTTTGATGGAAATCGAGATGACCGATCAGACTACCCGCCTGCCGATCCGCCGCGCTCTAATCAGCGTTTCCGACAAAACCGGAATCCTTGATTTCGCCCGTGAACTGGAAGCCCTCGGCGTCGAGATCCTGTCCACAGGCGGTACGTTCAAGCTGCTGCAAGACAACGGCGTAGCCGCTGTTGAAGTCGCTGACTACACCGGTTTTGCAGAAATGATGGACGGTCGGGTTAAAACCCTGCACCCGAAAATCCACGGCGGCATTTTGGGCCGTCGCGGCATCGACGACGACATCATGAACGAGCACGGCATCAAGCCGATCGACCTGGTAGCCGTTAACCTCTACCCGTTTGAAGCCACCATCTCCAAACCAGGCTGCGACCTGCCGACCGCCATCGAGAACATCGATATCGGCGGCCCGACCATGGTTCGCTCGGCGGCCAAAAACCACAAAGACGTGGCCATCGTGGTGAATGCCAGCGATTACGCCAACGTTCTGGAAAACCTCAAGGCCGGCGGCCTGACCTACGCACAGCGTTTCGACCTGATGCTCAAGGCCTTCGAGCACACCGCTGCCTACGACGGCATGATCGCCAACTACCTGGGTACAGTGAACCAGGCCGCCGAGACCCTGAGCACAGAAGATCGCAGCCTGTTCCCGCGTACCTTCAACAGCCAGTTCATCAAGGCCCAGGAAATGCGCTACGGCGAGAACCCGCACCAGAAAGCGGCGTTCTACGTTGAAGCCAAGCCGACTGAAGTCAGCATCGCCACCGCGACCCAGCTGCAAGGCAAAGAGCTGTCGTTCAACAACGTAGCCGACACCGACGCTGCGCTGGAATGTGTAAAAAGCTTTGTTAAGCCAGCCTGTGTGATCGTCAAGCACGCCAACCCGTGTGGCGTGGCCGTAAGCCCGGACGCAGAAGGCGGCATTCGCCAAGCCTACGAGCTGGCCTACGCCACTGACACCGAATCGGCTTTCGGCGGCATCATCGCCTTCAACCGCGAGTTGGACGCTGAAACGGCCAAGGCCATCGTTGAGCGTCAGTTCGTTGAAGTGATCATCGCCCCGTCCGTGAGCGAAGAAGCCCGCGCCATCGTGGCAGCCAAAGCCAACGTACGCCTGCTGGCCTGCGGTGAGTGGAGCGCAGACCGTGCCCCGGCCTGGGACTTCAAGCGTGTTAACGGCGGCCTGCTGGTTCAGAGCCGTGACATCGAAATGATCGGCAGTGAAGACCTTAAAGTCGTGACCAAGCGCGCACCGACCGAGCAAGAGATCAACGACCTGATCTTCGCCTGGAAAGTAGCCAAATACGTGAAGTCCAACGCCATCGTCTACGCCAAGGGCCGTCAGACCATCGGTGTCGGCGCAGGTCAGATGAGCCGCGTAAACTCGGCCCGTATTGCCGCGATCAAGGCTGAACACGCGGGTCTGCAAGTACAAGGCGCCGTAATGGCATCGGACGCATTCTTCCCGTTCCGTGACGGCATCGACAACGCAGCCAAGGCCGGTATCACTGCAGTGATCCAGCCGGGCGGCTCGATGCGTGACAACGAAGTGATTGCAGCAGCAGACGAAGCTGGTATTGCCATGGTCTTCACCGGCATGCGCCACTTCCGTCACTAAACACTTTTTGCAGACGCCACGAACCATGTAGCCGCTGCCGAAGGCTGCGATAAGACCCAAAAGGTCTTCAGCGATCTGAACATCCTGCAACCGCTTCGCGGTTGATCGCAGCCTGGCGGCAGCGGCTACAAGGTCTGACCCGCGTTTCCACAGAATTCAGCGTCATCCGAGGTTTTTGAAATGAATGTTTTGATCATTGGCAGCGGTGGCCGCGAACACGCACTGGCCTGGAAAGTAGCTCAGGACCCACGTGTCGCCAAAGTATTCGTTGCCCCGGGCAACGCCGGCACCGCCATCGAAGCCAAGTGCGAGAACGTCGCCATCGACGTGCTGGCCCTTGAGCAACTGGCTGACTTTGCCGAGAAAAATGTTTCCCTGACCATTGTTGGCCCGGAAGTGCCACTGGTTGCCGGTGTGGTTGATCTGTTCCGTGCCCGTGGCCTGGACTGCTTCGGCCCTACCGCTGGTGCCGCTCAGCTGGAAGGCTCCAAGGCATTCACCAAGGACTTCCTGGCGCGTCACAAGATCCCGACTGCCGACTACCAGAACTTCACTGAAATCGAACCAGCTCTGGCTTACCTGCAAAAAGTCGGCGCGCCAATCGTGATCAAGGCCGACGGCCTGGCCGCGGGCAAAGGCGTGATCGTCGCCATGACCCTGACCGAAGCCGAAGACGCCGTACGCGACATGCTCGCGGGCAATGCGTTTGGCGAAGCCGGTTCGCGCGTGGTCATCGAAGAGTTCCTCGACGGCGAAGAAGCCAGCTTTATCGTGATGGTCGACGGCAAGAACGTTCTACCAATGGCCACCAGCCAGGACCACAAACGTGTTGGCGACGCTGACACCGGTCCGAACACCGGCGGCATGGGTGCTTACTCCCCGGCCCCGGTAGTCACCGCCGAAGTTCACCAGCGCGTGATGGATCTGGTGATCTGGCCGACCGTGCGCGGCATGGCTGAAGAAGGCAACGTCTACACCGGCTTCCTGTACGCAGGCCTGATGATCGACAAAGCCGGCAACCCGAAAGTCATCGAGTTCAACTGCCGCTTTGGCGACCCGGAAACTCAGCCGGTGATGCTACGCCTGCAATCGAGCCTGGTACTGCTGATCGAAGCCGCACTGGCTCAAGCGCTGGACAAGGTTGAAGCACAATGGGACCCGCGTCCAAGCCTGGGCATTGTCCTGGCTGCTGGCGGCTACCCTGGCGATTATGCCAAAGGCGCAGTAATCCACGGTCTGGACGCAGCCGCCAAGCTGGAAGGCAAAGTGTTCCATGCCGGTACTGCGCTTAATGCAGCCGGTGAAGTCGTGACCTCGGGCGGCCGCGTACTGTGCGCAACCGCAATGGGTGACACCGTTGAAGGGGCGCAGCAAAAAGCTTACGCGCTGGCCAAGGCCATCGAGTGGGACGGTTGTTTCTACCGCAACGATATTGGCTACCGAGCCATTGCACGCGAACGCGGTGAGAACCAGGAATAAGCAATCCACATGGATAGGTAAGGGCCATTGGCCCTTGCCTAACTATTCCAGGCCCGCGCATAGTTATCATCTGGCTTCACTTTACGAAGGGATTTCGCCGTGCGCTGGCTCAGGATTGCCATAGCTTTTACCGTCGCTCTGATGGCTTCTGTACTCGGTATAACGTCGGTGCAGGCGGCATCAGCCACCAGTTGGTCGGTCCTCTCTGACCCTCAGGGCACACTGCAACTGAGCGATGTGCGCTCCGCACGGCTATCCAGCCAGTTCAGTCCCGTCGATCTTGCCCGGCTAACCCCTGCTGAGCCCGGTGAAGCCCTATGGCTGCGGGTACGCTTGCAACCCGACAGGCACGAACAAATTCTGCGGGTGTTCGCCCCCGACCTCTCGCGCCTGGACATGTATGTCTTTGACGATCAAAAGCTGATCAGCGAAATCGTCACCGGCAACTCACTGCCCCTCAGCAGCAAGCCTGTGCCAAGCAGTGACTACCTACTGCCTTTACCGCAAAGTCATGAAGCCCTGGATGTTTACCTGCGCATGGTCTCGGACCACCAGTTACGTCCCCACATTACCCTCGACACTGCCGTCATGCTGGCCGCCAGCCAGGGCAAGCCCTTGCTCTATGGTCTGTTGCTCGGTTGCATGGCAATGCTGGTGTTGCACAACCTGATTCGCTTTTCCTTTAGCCGCTCGCCCAGCAGCCTGTGGCTTGCGATTTGTGAAATCCTGCTCATGGCCAGTTCGGCGCTGTTCCTGAACCTGCTGGACCCCTGGCTCCCGCAGTGGCAAGGCGCACAAATCCCCGGTGCCTACCTGGCCCTGCTGCTGACCGCACCTTGCGGGTTGATGTTTACCTATCACTTTTTCTCGAACCGTGGCTCACATCCGCTGCACAAACTGCTGTTGCTAAACATTCTGATCATCAGCCTCGGCGGCCTGCTACTGCTGTTTATCGATGACCTGCCACTGAACCTGATGACCTACGCTCTGGTCGGACTGGCGAGCCTGAGCATTCTGGCGGTTGCGGTTTACCACTGGCAAAAAGGCTACCGACCGGCGCGCATGTTTGTCATGGCGATGGTGTTTTTCAATATCGGCACCCTGGTGATCCTCCCCGCACTGCTGGGCCTGACCCTGATCGCACCGCAGGAGCTGGTTCTGGCGCTGATGATGGTGATCTGCACCAGCGGTTTGCTGATGAGCATCGCCTTGAGCGAGCGCAATCGCGGCATCACCGATGCGCAATTCAGCATCAGCCGCGACCTGGCTGCCAGTAACGCCGAGGTAAGTGCCAAGGCCGAGTTCCTGGCCAAGATCAGCCATGAAATCCGCACCCCCATGAACGGCGTACTGGGCATGACCGAGCTGCTGCTGGGTACACCACTGTCGGTCAAACAACGCGATTACGTACAAACCATCCACAGTGCGGGCAACGAGCTGCTGACGCTGATTAACGAAATTCTCGATATCTCCAAGCTCGAATCGGGGCAAATCGAGCTCGACGACGTACAGTTCGACCTCAATGCCCTGATCGAAGACTGCCTGAGTATTTTCCGCACCAAAGCCGAACAGCAGAACGTCGAGCTCATCAGTTTTATCCAGCCACAAGTGCCACGGGTGATCAGCGGTGACCCCACCCGCCTGCGCCAGACCTTGCTCAGCCTGCTCGAGAACTCCCTGAAAAAGACCGACGAGGGCGAGATTCTTATCGTTGTCGCACTGGAGGAGCGCAGCGGCCCGCCACGCCTGCGCATTGCCATTCAAGACTCCGGCCAACCGATGGATGAGCAGGAGCGTGACGCCCTGTTGCATGCCGAGTTGCACAGCAAGAACTTCCTCGCGGCAACCCGCCTCGGTGGCCATTTGGGCTTGGTCATCGCGCGCCAGCTGATCCTGTTGATGGGCGGCGAGTTCGGGATCAAACCCGGGCAAACCACCGGCAGCAATCTGTGGCTGACCCTGCCTCTGGACCCGCAACACCTTGAGCACCCGACTTCCGATCTGGACAGCCCGCTCAAGGGCGCACGGGTGTTGGTGGTCGACGACAACGACACCTGCCGCAAAGTGCTGGTACAACAGTGCTCCGCCTGGGGCCTGAACGTCAGTGCCGCGGCATCGGGCAAGGAGGCTCTGGCCTTGCTGCGCACCAAGGCGCACTTGCGTGATTACTTCGACATCGTCCTGCTGGACCAGAACATGCCTGGCATGACGGGCATGCAACTGGCCGCCAAGATCAAGGAAGACCCGAGCCTCAACCACGACATCCTGCTGGTCATGCTCACAGGTATCAGCAACGCGCCGAGCAAGATCATTGCGCGCAACTGCGGGATCAAGCGCATCCTCGCCAAGCCAGTGGCCGGTTACACCCTCAAAACCACCTTGGCCGATGAACTGACCCAGCGCAACAAGGGGCATACCGCCGCGCACACCTCTGCCAATGGCCCGGCGGCCGTACCCGTATCAGTGCCCGGTGACTTCCGTATTCTGGTGGCCGAAGACAACAACATCTCGACCAAGGTCATTCGCGGCATGCTTGGCAAGCTCAACCTGCACCCGGACACCGCCTGCAATGGCGAGGAAGCGCTGAAAGCGATGAAAACCCAGCGCTACGACCTGGTTCTGATGGACTGTGAAATGCCGGTACTGGACGGTTTTTCCGCTACCGAGCAATTGCGCGCTTGGGAAGTCAGCCATCAGCGGGTACGCACCCCGGTGGTTGCGTTGACCGCGCACATCCTTACCGAGCACAAGGAACGCGCTCGACAGGCAGGCATGGACGGGCACATGTCAAAACCCGTGGAGCTGTCGCAACTGCGTGAACTGGTGGAATTCTGGGTCGAACAGCGTGAGTTGCGTCAATCCAGGGCACAACTGTCCTAACATACACTCAATCCCCTGATAAACTTTGCGCGCCCCCCTTCGATGTGAGCTCAGACCATGCTCCATGTGTTGTTCAGTGTGTATTTGAAGATGCTGGTGCTCTATAGCCCGTTCTTCGTACTGTCGTGTTTTATCAGCCTGACCCGGGGTTACTCGAACAAGGAGCGCCGCCGCCTGGCCTGGAAAGTGGCCCTGGCCACGCTGATCTCCAGCGTGCTGCTCTATCTGTTCGGGCGCACCATTTTCAGCGTGTTTGGCATCACCGTTGACGCGTTCCGCATCGGTGCCGGCAGCGTGCTGTTTATCTCGGCACTGGGCATGGCCCAAGGCAAGTCTGTGGTTCAGACTGACAACGTGCAGCAAGACGTAACCATTGTGCCGTTGACCATCCCGCTCACCGTTGGCCCCGGCACCATTGGTGCGCTGCTGGTCATGGGCATCACCCAGCCCCATTGGGACGACAAGCTCATGGCTATCGTCAGTATTGCCCTGGCCAGCCTGACGGTCGGCGTGGTGCTTTACCTTTCCAACAAGATCGAGGGAATTCTGGGCGAGCAGGGCTTACAGATCGTAAGCCGCCTGATGGGCCTGTTTGTATGCGCCCTCGCAGCGCAAATCATCTTTACCGGGGTTCGGGGCTATATGGTCCCTTGAACAAAGTCTGCGTAGCAGCTGCCGTAGGCACGAGGCTGCGTTCGACGATGCAATCGTCGTAAAACCGGCAAGCACGGTGCAACTGATTCACCAAAGCCGAATGGTTTTACGACTGCTTCGCAGCCGGACGCAGCCTCGTCCCTTCGGCAGCTGCTACGGTTGTGCTCAAGGCTTTTCGCCATACCAGCGCGGCGTATACACCCACTGTGTGCCATCGGCACGCGGGAAGGTGCAGGTGGTCGACGAACCAATCAGCACCATGGTGCGCATATCTACTTGATCCGGCGTCAAGTCACCCAACGTAATCACGCGCAGGGTCTGGCCTGGACGGCCGATATCGCGCCCCAGCACCACAGGCGTTTGCGCCGTGCGATGACGGCGCACGATATCCAGCGCAACCCCCAACTGCCACGGTCGTGAACGGGAGATCGGATTGTAGAACGCCAGGGCCAGGTCCGCCTCGGATGCCAGGTCCAGACGCTTTTCAATGATGCTCCACGGCTTGAGATTGTCCGACAGCGACATTACGCAGAAGTCATGCCCCAGCGGCGCACCCGCCTGTGCAGCAGTTGCCAACGAAGCCGATACGCCCGGCAGGATCTCCAGGTCGACGCTGTGCCACTGCGGTTCAGTAGACTCGTGCAAGGCCTCAAGCACTGCAGCGGCCATGGCAAATACGCCGGGATCACCCGAAGACACCACCACGACCGAACGACCTTGTGCCGCCAGCTCAAAGGCATGTCGAGCACGCTGCATTTCTTCTCGGTTATCGGTGCAATGCAGCACCTGATCAGCGCGAAACGGCCCGGCCATGCGCACATAGGTTTCGTAACCCAACACATCATTGGCCCGGGCCAGTTCGGCTTTGACCGCAGGCACCATCAGCTCGGCAGCGCCGGGGCCCAGGCCGATAACGGCCAAGCGTCCACGCGTCCGGCCAATCTGCTGTGGGTCCAGTGGTGCGAGTGCTACGCCCAACTTTAGCCCGCTACCCGACTCGCGCCAGTCCACAGGCAGTTGCTCGGCAGCGCTGACAAACCGAAGCGGCACAGCCAATTCGAGGGCCGTTTCACGCAACTGCGCGCTGCCCATCAAGGTGTCGGGCGCAACGATGCACGCCAGCGATTGCCAGGCCAGCTTCGCCTCGTGCAAAGCCTCGCGAATCGTCTGCGCCGAGACTTCAGCACTTGCCTTCAGCAGCACATTGCGCGGATAGATCAACAGCTCATCAGCCGCCGGTTCACGCTCGGCACTGCCGATATGAATACTCAGACGTGCCTGCTGACTTTCAGGCAACTGCGCGCTGACCAGCCACGGTGCATCACCTTCGATACGCACCGGCTCGCCCGCCAGCAGGTCAGACACAAAGCGCTTGCCCAATTCCAGATCGCCCAAGGCGTAGCCGCTCGGCGGGTTAAGCAGGCAGGTGCCAAAGCGCAGTTCACCGCTGGTGGTGATCGCAGGAGCAATGCCCAAGCCGGCAGCGATTTCCCGTGCCAGATCGTTCACCCCGCCCAGCCCGCCCAGCAGCGGTACGACCGCGCTGGCGTCTTCGGCAACGGCCAGTACCGGCGGCTCGGCGCCCTTCTCCAGCAGCAACGGCGCCAGCGTGCGAATCACAATTCCCGCCGCGCACAACGCAATAATCGGTGTGCCCTGCTGATACAGCTCACGCAGGGTGGCACCAAAATCACTGTAACTGCGGTCAACGTCCTCAACCCGCCCTGCCAGACCATAAATCAGCGCCTCTGAGCAGCACTGTTGAATACGCCGAGCGGTGTTCAAGCTGCCACTGCCCAGGATGACAATGGCCGGTGCTGGTCGATTCATCCTTGCCACCGCTCGCCCGGCACGATAATCAGCGAGAAGTACGGCGAAGACATCGGTTCCACTTCATTGAGCGGCACGATTTTCTGATTGCTCATGGTGGCGCGCTCAACGTATAGCGCACGCTCGGCCAGGCCCAGCTCACCCAGTACTTCGCGCACTTTATGAAAGTTGCGCCCCAGTTTCATGATCACCGCCGCATCGGCAACCGCCAGGCGCGACTTGAGTTCGTCGTGGGGCAGCACACCCGAGAGCACCGACAGGCTCTGGTTGCGATACACCAGCGGCACGCCCAGTACCGAAGCCCCGCCCAACATCGAGCACACACCCGGCACCACCTGAGCCTCAAAACGCTGGGCCAGACGGTCGTGCAGGTACATATAGGAGCCGTAGAAGAACGGGTCGCCTTCGCAGATCACCGCCACATCGCGCCCGGCTTCCAGATGCACGGCCACTTCAACAGCCGCCTGATCGTAGAAATCGCTGATCACTTGTTCGTACGACAACGGTTCCGGCAACACTTCAGTAGTCACCGGGTACACCAGCGGCATCTGCGTTTGCGCGTCTTGCAGATGGGCTTCGATAATGCCGAAAGCATTGCCCTTTTTGCCTTTGGCGACGAAGTACGCCACCACCGGCGACTCGCGCAGCAAGCGCAAGGCTTTCACGGTAATCAGCTCCGGGTCACCGGGACCAACGCCCAAACCGATCAAACGTCCTGGTTGCGTCATTATTCGATCTCCGTCGCCAGTGCGTTGACCGCGGCGGCAGCCATCGCGCTGCCGCCTCGGCGGCCCTGCATGATCACAAACGGTACGCCGCGACTGTCCGCCGCGAGCATGGCCTTGGATTCAGCTGCGCCGACAAAGCCGACCGGAAAGCCCAGAATCAGCGCCGGTTTAGGTGCCCCGGCATCGATCATTTCCAGCAGGTAAAACAGCGCGGTCGGCGCGTTTCCGATCACCACCACGCTGCCTTCCAGATACGGACGCCACAGTTCAAGGGCCACCGCCGAGCGGGTGTTGCCCTTCTCCAGCGCCAGCTCAGGCACGCCTTCTTCACGCAGGGTACAGATCACCGGGTTGTTGGCCGGCAAACGGGTACGGGTCACACCTTCGGAAACCATGCGCGCATCGCACAAGATTGCCGCGCCAGCAGCCAGTGCATCGCGTCCGGCCTTGCCCGCGCCCGGCGAAAAACGCAGGTCCTCGATAGCGTCGACCATGCCGCAGGCGTGAATCACTCGCACCGCGAGTTTTTCCAGATCCGCCGGGATACTGGCGAGGTTGGCCTCGGCACGAATAATGGCGAACGAGTTGCGATAGATCTCTTGACCATCGCGGATGTAATCAATCATCGGTGTTGCTCCGTTGGCGGGCCTCAAGCCAGGCGCCCGCCGCTTCAATAGTAAGGTTGCGCTCGCGCAGAACACCGAAACCCGGTTGTTCTGGGGCACGTAAATAAAGGTCGTAATGACCGGGCGCCACGGCCAGCAAAGTGACCGGCGCAACGTGGGCCGCCGCGCAAGAGCGCAGGCAGCCAGTCAGATGTATGTTGTGCGGTTGCTGCAAAACGGCCGCCAGCTGACGCGCGTCCTGTTTGGTATCGGCCAGGCCTTTGGCGCAGGCGCTTGAACCGGTACAGGCAAGCAGATGCGCCAGCGGGGTCTGTACATCACAGAGCAACCCCAGGGCTTCTAACTGTCGTGTAACCGTGAGCGCAGCCTGCGCCTGAACATTGGGCAGCAACACACTTTGCCAAGGGGTGAAGCGCAACGTGCCGTCGCCGAACGTCTCTGCCAGTTGAGCCAGCCCGGCCAGGGTCGCGGCATCCAGCCGACCCAGCGCAGGCACGGCGCCGATATGGACCCGGCCTTGCTCGATCTGTGGATAAGTCCCGATGTGCCGTAACCCGTCAGTGCCTTCGCGCCGCCATTGTGCCAGCACCATCAGCGGCACACTGAGGCGTTGCGCCAACTGCGCCATAAAATCCGCGAGCGCAACTTCCTTAAGCAAATGACGCATCCGCGTGTGTTCCGGGCGGGCCAGATCAAGAAACAGCGTCAACACTGCCAGCACCAGCGCATGCCCGTGCTCAACCGGCACCGCTGCCAGCGCCCGGTCATGGCCCGGGCACCCGGCCAGACCAAAGGCCAGCAGCGTCTGGCCATTGTGCTCGAACGCCGACAACCACAGGTCGTGGGGGTGTTCGAGCATGGCCAATGCTTCGCCGCCGTCCAGTTGCACCGCGAACTTGGCCGACAACTCGGCAAACCGCGCAGTACTTTGCAAACTCGCGAGTATTTGCCGGGCCAGCGGGCGCGTATCGAACTGCATCTGCGGGTCGATGCCCGCAGTAGGGCTGAGCATCAGGTTGCGCACATCATCACCCGCTGCGGTCGCAGGCCCTAGGCCCACCGCCAGCAGGGGCTCAATCAGCTCACGCTGCCTGGGCCCAACACCACGAATCTGCAGGTTGGCGCGATTGGTCGCCTCGATCACGCCGCTGGCATAACGCTGGGCCACATCAGCCACCGCCCGGGCTTGCCGTGCAGTGATCGAGCCGCCGTCCAGCTTGACCCGGCAGATCCCGCCATCCAGCGCGGCAACGATGCGCAGTAACCCCGGGCAAGCCGAAGGGCGCACAGAAGTCGTGACAGGCAATTCAAGTGGCAGGGTCAATGGGCTATCCAGAACAGGCAATGGGCTATTGCAGGTGGCGCATTATGCCTGCTTTGGGCAATCCCATGAAAAGCTTGCCGGACGGAATACCTACATGGGTTGAGGCGGCTCAGCGAACACCGGGTGAACACGGCCCAGACGGCTGATCAGCAAGACTACCGTGTCAGCATTGGCCAGCATCAAATCGATACGTTTCATGGGGTCCTTGGTGAATACCTCACGGGCTTGCGCCAGCGTTTGCACCCCGGCAATTTTTTTCACATGGCTTTTGGCCGGACCGTTTGGTATATCGCTCCACTGCTGGGTATCGGGATTGAACGACTGAAACAGCCTCTGCTCCTCCACGTACGGCGAATGGCACTGCTGAGCGACGTCACAGAGCTGTTTAAGACGGCTGCCATAGGCCGTACGCTCATCCAGTAGATCGGGATAGGGGAAGCCCGGGTTCGAATAAAAAATATCGTCCGTGTTCAGTACTTGATGGTTGATCTCGTGCAACAGGAACGAGGCGCGATAGTGCTGGTTGACCGCAAACGGTGGCTCGGTCTGCTTCAAGTACGGGTGATTTAACGCATAGGGTAATTCAAACACCGAGGCGAAGAACTTCTCGGCCAAATAGACACGCTTGCTCGGGTCCGCAAGGTTGACAAAAGCCACAGTATTGTTCGCAAACCGGGATCGACACACCACGTATTTGCTTGACGTCAGTGGCGCCATATCGGGATGTAAAAACCGTGCAAGCATGGGCTCAACCGTTTGTTTGAGCCGCTCGAGCATCGCTTGATCAATTGCCTCAACATCAAAGAAAATCTCCAGCAGTTCGCGGTTATCAGCATTTACCTCACCCGCCTCGTTCAGCGTATGCAGTGCGTTTTGACTGCGTTGCAGGTAGATAGTCGCCAGCTCATGAGCCTCGCGGATCTTCAATGCCTTCTCAGGAAAACGCCGTTGAATACTGTCCATGCCAATGGCTTCCATTTCATAGGTAAAGGCATACCCGCCCATGATCGCTCTGGAAAACACCGGGCCGCCGCCCAACAGCGGCTCGCGGGTGTCCAGAACCCACTGCTGCTTGTCGTCGAGTTTCAGCAGTGGGCCGTCGAGCTGTTCGTCGATAAAAATGCGCCAGCGCTCGCGCCAGGCCTTGAGACGAAACACTTGCCCGGCCAACTGCACATAGTTGAAGCCGCTGCGCGGGTCGCTGTAAACATGAGTGGAGGGGTCTCTGTGCAGATCTTTCAGGGCCACATCATTGACCTGAAAAGGCTGTAACTCGGCTTGTGGGGCCAGCTCCGGCGTCACGCCTTCGGTATGTTTGCCGCTGCGTTGACGGGTGGCCGTTATCAGCAGCGCCTGGGCAAAATCCCCCACGGCCTCGCCCCACGTGCCCCGCCTTGCCGCGGCCACGCCCTCATTTAGCGCCCCCATGCTCTGCCAAACCACCAACGGAATACTGAGTTTGGCCGGGAGAAACATCAGCGCAGTCTGCACGATCAGGCTGAACAGGTACTTGAAAGACTCCCAATTCGCTTCGGCCGTCGTTTTCGATTGCTCCGCAGCCATTTGCAGCAGCAATTGGTAGTTATCCTTGTACAGTTCATGAAACAAATTGCCCGCGATGGGGCGGTTAGCCAGAGTGGGTGGCAAAGCCTTGAGCAACAGACCGGGTATGGGTGAGCTGATATAACGCGCCAGATGCGGTTCGACAAAACCGCCATTGGCGTAAGTCTTGCGGGTAAAGGCTGACATGCGTGACAGCAGCAGATTTTGCATAGGCGTGGAGGTGCGCAGGTCTTCGAGCACGTCGGCGTCGCTGTCGTAAGACTGGAACGTAAACTGCTCGCTGTAGTTGACCCACAAAATCTGCGGCCCGGCCTCGGGTGCCGCGGGGCCGATCAGGTACACACCCGCGACCCGGTCCGGGTCATCCCCCTCTTCTGCGATCAACTCGAAGGGCCGAATGATGATCGTGCCACCGTCCAGCGGTTCGCGGGCCGAGCCATCGGGCATGTCCATCACATGCTGCAAATAGCGCCAGGAGGTTTCCTTTCTCGGGTCGATCAGCTTCTCGCGCAATGCCTGCTCAATCACTTGCAGCCGTAAATGCTCGGCAAATTGTTGCTGGCGCAGTGCAACGCCATCGTTACCGGGCGCAAGTCTGGTCTTGAGCAAGGTTTGGTACTGAGCGCCGATATCCAGTTGCCGGGTTAACTGACGCACATAAGTGGCGTCCAGCAACGCAGGTAGCGCCCGGCCATCGTGGCCGTGCAAGGACATCGTCCCGGCGTTGAGCCGGTAAAAAGCATTCAAGGCAAACTGCGTCAGGCTCTGGTGAGTACGCGTTGTGGCCGCGGGCAAAAAAGACGGAATATTGCCCACGCCTACAGGAGCGCCAAGATAGGTGTCGATCACCACCTCAATCGCATCCGGCTGCAGCCCTTGGCCAGGAAAGTCGGTGTTCAGGCGAGACGCCAGAGCCGCTCGTGAAAACTCGGTGATTTCCGGGATGTCATGCAAGTAACTCTGATCGGCTTGCCCGGCACTCTGAAAGCGCTGCAACAGGTGAGCGTATTGCTGTTGCTCGTCTGGCGCGGCCGCTTTCAGCCAGGCGGGCAGCAAGGTATTGAACTGTTGCAGACGAGCCGTTTCGATCACCCGCTCCAGCATTACCCCGGCCCGGCCTGCAACCAACGCGCTCTGCACCGTATTTTCAAAAGCCTGCGCCGACAACGGCGTATTTCGGGCCAGACGGCACACATGTTCGATGTCCTGCAGCACCTTGTTGATGGCAGCTATCTGGCATTGGCTGATGAAGTCCTGCTCGATCGGCTCCAGGTAAAGCCAGCGATTTTGCCCGGCCACTTTCCAGTAACGCGTGCCGTCCAGATACGTCGACACGCCCGACTGCTCGGCAGTGCTCACATTGTCCAGCAACTCCCAGCGCCGGACCTTGCTCAGCAAAAGCGCTTCAAGGTGCGCCATGCAATGGTCCAAACAATCAAATCCTTCAAAGCCTGCTGCCGGAGTCCAGACAATTGCACGACCTGCGTTGGCAGACTCAAGCCCGCCGCGTTCGGTGACCAGAAAACAATTGGCCACAGCCATTGCCCCCTGCCCCCCGTTAAACGACAAGCTGATGCCATGCACATCCGGTACGAACTGATTGAGTGCCGGGCGCTGATCACTCACCGGATAGTCCAGTACAGTGTTGAGGATTGCCCGGTCAGTCGAGCCAAGAGCGTTGTCCAGATGCATGAGGCGCAGCTCGGCACGCAACATCATGCCCCTCAAGGTGGCTAGCCTGAGCGCCAGCGCATCCGGACCCTGCGGGCTGTAAGGGGTAAAAAAGAACCCCCGGAGCCGCTGTTTGAACTGGGCGCTGAAATCCATTGCGGCCTGATCCAGCACCGTCAGCACCTTGGTCCCGGCAAAGGTTTTCAGCAGCTTGGCTTCGGCACTGCTGCTTGATTGCAAAGCGGCCTCAACCGCCTGAGGGTTGAGCGGCAGCGGACGATAACCGGTCACCCGCTCCAATAGCGCATCGACAAGCATCACTGATCGAACGGGCGTGTGGCTGTCCCGAGCTTGTATCACCACGCAGGAAAAATCCAGACGTCCATGCCCGGCCCGGATCATGGGTTCCTGCAACCTGGCCAAAGCAAATGAGTATGGGGTTGGCCAATAACGCAGCAGCTCATCCCGCTGAGCCTTCAGGTTCATCAACTTCAAACCCAGCACATCGGCGACCTCACTGGGGCTGTCCGGTACCGGGGTAAAACCGCTTGCACCCGGCACATAACGGCTGCTCCAACGCCCGCCGCTGTTCAACGCCAACAGATCAGGGTCGATCAACTGCCGCACATCGAGTGCATGATCGACCGCCGCCAGCGCGACATGCCCGGCCCGGAGCTGCTGCAACAGAAAATTGAAATCGCTGGTCTGCCGGGTGCGAATTGATTGCACGCAAGCGGCGAATACATCGCTGGAAATATGCTCGACACTCAATCGAAGCTCGGACATTGCCGCGAGCGACTCACGTTGATCCAAAGCGATGTAGCGCGCAATCGATGCATACGTCGCAGGGGTTCTCAAACTCGACAGCAGCCAACTCTTGAACCGCGCCCGAGTGCCATGCTTGATCAACCCTTGGGCTGCGCTAAATGACAAAACCGGGCTCTCCTGCTTCGGAAAAAACACACTGAACACCCCTGACAAGGCTAACTCGCCCTTGGTCGGATCAAACACCGCCAAACGCGCAGCCTGTACCTGGGCGTTGTTATTAACGTCCGAAAACATCTGCTGCAAATGGCCAAATTGTTCCCGGGTAATCTGCTGGTCATGCAGGGCTTGTAGCGTCTGGTGATAAAACAGGTCGCCGAGCCTGGCGACACAATGGTCAAACGGGCTGACTTGCGCTGCACCCGCCTCCTGCCAATACGTGTCCAGAGCCGCCTGCATGCGCTTTGGCAGGTCTTTGGTTGCACTCGACAGCACTCGAACAAGGCGCGTTTCAACTTCATGGGTGCCGCCCTCAGGCAACCCCAAAATCTCTCGGCTATCGGCAGCGGGCAATTCACCCTTCAGGTAAAAATCCAGCGCCGCCGTGCCCAAGCTTACTGTCGTGACCTGGTCTTCCTGCGTGGGGTGTTCCCCACGTCTGCTGCTGCGAAGCCAGATCGTCTGAAAATCCAATAGCCAACCTGGATACTCCCGCGCCAGCGCACGACTCAACTGTGTATCGAGGACCGAGCGTAACGAAGGCAGAGTGATCAGACTGGCCAATGCCTGCACCCGGCAACTGACTAAAAAGTCGCTAACACCCTGACTGACATTCTGCATCACCGGTGATTGCACCTGCCGGGTGTCGAGCGTCAGCGCACCAGGCGTGATCAGAGCAGCGCGCACGTCCAGAGGGGTCAAGCGCAACAACTCACTGCGCTGTTCGGGATCGTCCAGTTGCTGCTCGAGCGCCTGGCGCAAAGCACTTTCGTCGGCGAACCGTCGCAACGTGCCCGTCACGGTAAATAAAAAAACGTCGCTGCCTGGGGCATTGCCTGGTCGGCACAGCAGGGCACCCGCGCAGTGCACCGGGCGGCATTGCTTGCGTGACACAAACAGGCTGTGCACCTGCGCCGACCCGGTGGGGTGGTCTTCCTTTACCGCACTGCGCAGCGCGCTGCTTTCGGCAGCACTGAGGTCACCCGCCAACTCGGCGAGCGACAGGCAGTTCATGAAGCATTCATACAAGGCCTGCTCTGCATAAAACGGGCGTGGGATAGCGTTCATCGTTCATCTCGCAAGCGTGACGGGCGAGCCTGAAGGGCGCCCTGAAAATGAACTCAAACGCTAAGCCACGGCACCATTGCAAAGGCATTACATACTTATCGACACCAAACCGTTGTAACCGCGGCTGCAGCGCCCCGCCCAATCTTCGCCAAGGTCACGTCATTGCGCCCGGTGGCTTTATGCGCAAGGCACCTGCAGGCCAAGGCGCGCTATCATGCGTGCCCTGTCTACGGGCCTTTGAAACCCGCTGGCAGTTGGATAAATCAGCGTTCACCAAGAGGATCGGCATGTCGCCCTGGCTAACAATTGTGGGAATCGGTGAAGACGGCTTCAGCGGTCTGGGCAAAACTGCGCGCCGCGCGCTGTTGAGTGCTGGCACCGTGATGGGCGGCCAGCGCCAGCTCGACCTGCTGCCTGCATGCATCCGTGGCCAGCGCCAAACCTGGCCCAGCCCGTTTTCATTGGCCCCCGTGCTGGCAATGCGCGGCGAACCCGTGTGCGTACTGGCCAGCGGCGATCCGATGCTGTTTGGCGTCGGTGCCAGCCTGGCACGATTGGTCCCGAGCGATGAAATGCAGGTTCTGTCAGCGCCTTCGTCCTTTTCGCTGGCCGCCGCCCGACTGGGCTGGGCTTTGCAGGACGTGGTCACGCTGTCCGTAGTAGCGCGCCCAGTAGCCGCTCTCAATGCCCATCTGCACAGCGGCGTGCGCTTGTTGGTGTTGAGCAACGATGGCAGTAGCCCGGCCATTATTGCTGCGATGCTGCGCGAACAGGGTTTTGGCCCGAGCCGGCTGACGGTGCTGGAACATCTTGGCGGCCCACTGGAACGCCGGGTTGAAGCCTGCGCCAATGCCTGGAGCGACCCGCCGATCGCAGCCCTCAACCTGATCGCTATTGAATGCCAGGCCGATGCCTCGACCCAGCCCCTATCCCGTGGCGGCTTGCCTGACTCGGCCTTCAAGCATGACGGCCAACTGACCAAGCGCGATGTGCGGGCCATCACCCTCGCCCGTCTTGCGCCCTTGCCCGGCCAACTGCTGTGGGATGTGGGCGCGGGCAGCGGCTCAATCGGTATCGAGTGGATGCGCACCTGGCCAAGCTGCCGCACACTGGCGATTGAAGCCGATGCGGGCCGCCAACAACTGATCGAACACAACCGCGATGCTCTGGGCGTTCCCGGCCTGCAACTGATTCGCGGCAAGGCCCCGCAAGCCCTTGCCGGGCTGGAGCGCCCGGACGCGATTTTTATCGGTGGCGGCGTGACCCGCGAGGGCGTGCTCGACACCTGCTGGCAGCAACTCAAGCCCGGCGGGCGACTGGTGGCCAATGCCGTCACCCTGCAAAGTGAAATGCTCCTGATGAGCTGGCGCGAACGCCACGGCGGCGAACTGACGCGGGTTCATATCGCTCAGGCGCAACCGCTGGGCGAGTTCGACACCTGGCGCCAGGCGCTGCCGATTACCCTTCTGGACATGACCAAGCCCCTCGATGCGTGACGAAACCGCCGAACAACCCGCACCGCTGCGCAGTGGCCTGACCACCGGCAGCTGCGCCACCGCCACCAGCCTGGCCGCCGCCCGCTTGCTGCTCAGCGGCGTCAGCCATGACGCGGTTGAGATCACCCTGCCCAAAGGCAAAAAGGTGCAGATGCGTCTGGAATTCTGCCGCCTGTGCGAAGCAGGCGCCGAAGCGGGCACCATCAAGGACGCAGGCGATGACCCGGACGTGACCCACGGCGCACTGCTCTACTCGCGGGTGCGCCTGCGGCCCGAAGCGGGCATCGGCTTTGTCGCCGGGCGGGGCGTCGGTACGGTGACCCGCCCAGGGCTGGTACTGAACGTGGGCGAACCGGCAATCAACCCGGTACCGCGCAAGATGATCACCGACCATTTGCAGCAACTGGCAGCCGAGCTGAATTACGGCGGCGGCTTTGAAGTGACCGTAAACGTGCAAGACGGCGAAGCACTGGCCCTGAAAACCATGAACCCGCGCTTGGGGATTCTCGGCGGGCTGTCGATTCTGGGCACCAGCGGCATCGTGCGCCCGTTCTCGTGTGCGGCCTATATCGCCTCGATCCACCAGGGCATCGACGTGGCCAAAACCAACGGCTACCTGCATATCGCCGCCTGCACCGGCAATGCCAGCGAAGACACCATGCGCCGGGTCTACAACCTGCCGGAAATTGCCCTGATCGAAATGGGCGACTTCGTCGGCGCGGTCCTCAAGCATTTGCGCAAAGTCCCTGTGGATAAGTTGAGCATTTGCGGCGGTTTCGGAAAGATCAGCAAGCTGGCTGCGGGCCATATGGACCTGCACAGCCGTCACTCCAGCATCGACCTGCCGCAACTGGCGCAATGGGCCGCTGCCGTTGGTGCCGACCTACAACTACAGGAAGCCATTCGCCAGGCCAACACCAGCCAACAAGCCTTGGCGATGGCCAGTGCGGTCGGTATCGCCTTGGGCGATGCGGTATGCCAGCACGCGCTGAATTTTGCCCGCAGCGTGGTGCCTGCCCAGGTACAGATTGAAGTGTTCGCCATCGACCGCCAAGGCGGCATCGTTGGCCACGCCGGAGCTTTTGCATGAAACGGATATTGTTGCTCGGTGGCGTCACCGAAGCGCTGGCCATCGCCCGCACGCTCGGCCCCCAACACGTCTACAGCCTGGCCGGGGTCGGTCGCGTGCCTACCGATTTGCGTTGTGAAGTACGGGTTGGTGGTTATGGCGGCGCAGAAGGTCTGGCCCGGTATATTGCCGACGAGGGCATCGACTTGCTGCTGGATGCGACCCACCCCTACGCGGCACAAATCAGCCGTAACGCAGCTCTTGCCGCTGCAGCCAGCGCCATCCCGTGCTGGGCCCTGCGGCGCCCGGAGTGGGTTGCACAAGCCGGTGATGACTGGCGGGAAGTGGCGGATTGGGCCGAACTGGTCGAAGCCTTGAGACCATTCAAACGCCCGCTGTTCACCCTGGGCCGCGAACCGCTGGAGCATCTGCATGAGATCCCCGAGCACCAGTTCTGGACCTTGCGCGCTCTGGATCAGTACCCCGGCAATGAACGTTGCGAGGTGATCGGCGCACGCGGGCCGTTTCTGCTCGACGAAGAGCGAGCATTGTTCGAGCAGCGCCAGATTGATGTACTGATCAGCAAAAACAGCGGCAGCAGCGCCACCGAACCCAAACTGGAAGTCGCCCGCGAGCGTGGAGTACCGGTGTTGATCCTCAAGCGGCCGGAGCTGGCGAGGGTTGATCGGGAGTTTGTGCTGGCTGATGAGTTACTGACGACTTTAAGAGCACTTCATTACGCATGAATTTCATCGCCCTTGCCGTATGGTAACTTATTTGTTACCTTTAGCGGCATGACGATCTCCGTAGAAGAATATTGCGGTCAAGATAAAACCAGCCCTTTCGAGCGCTGGTTTTTGTCATTGGATGCCCATGCTGCAGCTAAGGTATCCACAGCAATTTTGCGCATGGAGATGGGCAACACTTCGAACATAAAGTGGTTTGAAGGCTTGGGGGAGTACCGCATCGATTGGGGCCCCGGCTATAGAATCTATTTGTTACAGGAAGGAAAACGCTTGATCATCCTGTTTGGCGGTGGCGACAAGTCCAGCCAGAAACACGATATCAAACAGGCTAAAAAACTCATTGCCGAGTACAAAAGCCGAAAAAACACCACGCAACACACGAGGTAATTGCTATGGCTCTCACAAGAAGTTTCAAGCAAACAATTGCTGAGCGAGCCCAACGCGACCCCGCATTTGCTCAAGCTCTGCTCGATGAAGCCGCTACTCTTTTCCTGAATGGCGAGCCAGAAATGGCGCGGGTCATTCTTCGCGATCTGGTCAATGCCACCGTGGGGTTTGAAGGCCTGTCCAAAGAAACAGCCAAGCCCAGCAAGAGCCTGCATAGAATGCTCTCGGTCAGTGGCAACCCGAGCATGGACAATCTGGCGGCCATCTTTGCCGTTATCCGTAGCAATCTCGGGGTTCAAATAGAGGTACATGCGGTGCCGGCGCACTGACGCGTACTCCAGTGCGGTGACACTCAGCCGCACCCGCTCTTTTTACTTACGCCGATCATTCAGGCTTAATAGCCACCTTGATCGCCTCACTCATGGAATTGCTCATGTCCCGACAACGGTTTGCATTTGCCTGGATCGCCTGCTTTGCAGTGCTGTTCAACATGCTTGCCATGTCGACGGCCGGAGCGATGGGTAACGCTAAACCTGCTGCCACCGAACAGTTTATGTGGAGCAGCTTTTGCACCTCAACCGGCACCAAGATGGTCGCCGTGTCGCTGGGCAAGATTGATGTCGGCGACAGCCAGCAAGACGATCACTCCACCATGCAGCATTGCTGGTGCTGCTCGGGTTCTGCGCCGCTGGTGGCTCTGCCCGCGCATATTCCCACCTTGTATTTTGCGGCCATCGAACATGGCCACAGCCTGATCCCCGACCACCTCAAACGCCCTACCCCGCGCCAGCAATGGCCGAGCCTCAACCCCCGCGCCTCACCTCTGGTCTGATTGCGCCTCGCAACTCCTTTTGCGTTTTGAATCGTTCCGGAGAATCGCCATGTTGAACCGCTCACTGCTCAAGCACGCCCTGATCGCGGCGGCTGTATTGCTGCCTGCCTGTTTTGCCAACGCCCACGAATACAAAAGCGGCACGCTACAAATTGCCCACCCGTGGTCGCAAGAGCTGCCGCCCAACGCGCCGACCGTGGCCGCGTATTTTGTCATTCACAACACCGGCACCACTGCCGATCGCCTGGTCAGTGTCGACACCCCTATTGCCGACAAGGCCGAGCTGCATCAGCACGTGATGGAGGGCGACTTGATGAAAATGCTGCCGGTGGCCAGCGTCGAAGTCCCGCCTGGCGGCACCGTGACGTTTGCGCCCATGGCGTACCACGTGATGATGTTCGGCCTCAAGGATCGCAGCCTGCTGCAGGACGGCAAGCACTTCCCGCTGACCCTGCACTTTGAAAAAGCCGGTGCGGTGCCGGTTGAAGTCAACGTGCAGAAAACAGCCCCGGCCGACAGCATGGAACACATGCACGCCCACTAACGGCCAAGGTTTCTGAACCCCGTGCGCGAACCTCGCGCCAGGCACTCCATGTCGCAAATTCGCGGCAGTTGGCTGAGCCTGTTTGCCATGTTGATGATTTTTATCGGCCCGCTGATTTCCCAAGCGATGCCGATGGATCATCACGGCTCCATGTCCATGTCCATGCCCATGTCGATGGATATGAGCATGGACATGTCTGCGCACGCCGAACATAAACAGCCTGCCACCGACCACCACGCGATATGGGAAAAGTGCGGCTACTGCACCCTGCTGTTCAGTTGCCCGGCGCTGCCCGGCAGCGTTGACCTGAACCTGTTTGATGCGCCTGCGCCCAAGCGCTATCTGGCGTCCAACCCCCGGCTGGGCCATGCCCGGCAACCGGTCTTCCCCGGATCGCGCTCGCGAGCCCCACCCGCATTCTTTTAAGCCTCGACACAACTCATTATCTGGCCGACCTGCATACGCTGCTTTAGACAGCCGCAGGTGCCGGGTTGTATTCGCTTGAATATTGGAATGCTTATGTCCCGTTTTACTGCTGCCTCCCGTTTGCCTCACGCCCAGGCGGTTTTGCCCTTTGCCCTCAGCACCCTGTGCTGCGCATTGCTGGCGTCCACCGCACTGGCCGACGAACATGCAGGGCACACTAATGAACTGAGCCCGCTGGTGATCACCGCCATTGCCCCCAGCTCGCCCCTGACCGTGGTCACCAACCCCAAGGACCCGCGCCAGCCGGTGCCCGCCAGTGACGGCGGCGACTACCTCAAGACCATCCCAGGCTTCGCCATGATCCGCAACGGCGGCACCAATGGCGACCCGGTATTGCGCGGCATGTTCGGCTCGCGCCTGAAGATCCTCACCAACGGCGGCGAAATGCTCGGCGCCTGTCCCGGGCGCATGGACGCACCAACGTCCTATATCTCACCGGAAACCTACGACAAGCTCACCGTGATCAAAGGCCCGCAAAGCGTGCTCTGGGGCCCTGGCGCTTCGGCGGGCACCATCCTGTTCGAGCGTGAGCCCGAGCACTTCGGTGAACTGGGCACACGGGTCAACGCCAGCCTGCTGGCAGGCTCCAACGGCCGCTTCGACAAAACCATCGATGCCGCCGCCGGTGGCCCGCTGGGCTATGTACGGGTGATCGGCAACACGGCCCACTCCGACGACTACAAGGACGGCAATGGCGACACCGTGCCGTCGCGCTACGACAAATGGAACGGTGATATCGCCCTCGGCTGGACCCCGGATGCCGATACCCTGCTGGAACTCACCGCCGGCAAGGGCGATGGCGAAGCACGTTCGGCCGGGCGCGGCATGGACGGCAGCCAATACCTGCGCGAAAGCCTTGGCCTGCGCTTTGAAAAATCCAATATCGGCGACGTTCTCGACAAGATCGAAGCACAGGTCTACTACAACTACGCCGACCACGTGATGGACAACTACACCCTGCGCACCCCGTCGGGCACCGGCATGATGGCCGGGCCGATGGCGTCCAACGTCGACCGCCGCACCCTCGGCGCACGGATCAAGGCCACCTGGCGCTGGGCCGATTACCAGTTGATCAGCGGCATCGACGCACAGACCAACGAACACCGCAAACGCATGGGTATGGGCATCGATACCTACAAGGAGCAGAACTGGAGCAAGGACGCCGACTTCCACAACTACGGTGCCTTTGGCGAGCTGACCTGGTACGCCGCCGAACGTGATCGGGTAATTACCGGCGCGCGCCTGGACCGTGCATCAGCCAAGGATTACCGCGCCCGCCTCGGCTCGGGGATGATGAGCAAACCCAACCCGACCCTCGACCAGACCCGCGCCGACACCCTGCCCAGCGGCTTTGTCCGTTTTGAGCATGACCTGGCCGACAGCCCGACCACCTTGTATGCAGGTCTGGGCCATGTGCAGCGTTTCCCGGACTATTGGGAACTGTTTTCGCCAAGCTCGGGCCCTGCCGGTTCGGTGAACGCGTTCGATGCAATCAAACCGGAAAAGACCACCCAACTCGATATGGGCCTGCAATACAAAACCGCAACCGTGGAAGCCTGGGCCTCGGTGTATGCCGGTGAAGTCCGCGACTACATTCTGTTCGACTACGCCAGGGGCGCGTCCCAGGCACAGAACATCAACGCGCGGATCATGGGCGGTGAACTGGGCGCGGCCTATCAACTGACCTCCAACTGGAAAGCCGACGCGACCCTGGCCTATGCCTGGGGCAAAAACACCACCGACGGCAAGGCTCTGCCACAAATGCCGCCGCTGGACACCCGCCTGGGCCTGACCTACAGCGAAGACGACTGGAGCGCGGGCGCCTTGTGGCGAGTAGTGGCACCCCAGGGCCGCATCGACCGTAACGCGGGCAACGTGGTGGGCAAGGACTTCGACAAGAGCGCCGGGTTTGGCGTGTTCTCGTTCAATGGCGCGTACCGCATAAACAAGAACCTCAAGGTCAGCGCCGGGGTCGACAACCTGCTGGATAAAAACTACAGCGAGCACCTGAACATGGCGGGCAACGCCGGTTACGGCTTCCCGGCCAACGACCCGACCCCGATCAATGAACCGGGCCGCACGTTGTGGACCAAGGTTGATGTGAGCTTCTAACCCGCCTTGTGGGAGCGAGCCTGCTCGCGATGGGATCGCTGCGGTGTGTCAGTTACACCGCGTCGTCTGAATCGCGAGCAGGCTGGCTCCCACAGGACCCAGATTCAACAAAAAGTATTTAGCCTTGCGGAGCCGCTCACATGAGCCAACCAACACCGTCTTTCTACAACCTGGCCTGGCGCTGGCATTTCTATGCCGGGCTGTTTGTTGCTCCATTCATGATCCTGCTGGCACTGACCGGGATTATTTACCTGTTCAAACCCCAGCTCGACCCCCTGCTCTACGACCACCTGCTCAACGTCAGCCCCAGCCATCACAGCCTCAGCGCCGACCAGCAATTACTGCGCGTGCAAACCGCTTATCCACAGGGCCATATCAGCCAGTACCTGCCGCCAATCAACCCGGAGCGCAGCGCTCAATTTGTGATCCACAACGGCGGGCGCGAGCTTAACGTGTTTATCAACCCCTACAGCGGTGAAGTGCTGGGCGAGCAGGATGCCAAGCTCAATCTGCAAGCCGTGGCTCGGGCACTGCATGGCGAGTTGATGATCGGCACCCTCGGCGACCGGCTGGTGGAACTGGCTGCTGGCTGGGGCGTGGTGCTGGTGGTTTCCGGTCTGTACCTGTGGTGGCCACGCGGGCAATCGGCCGCCGGAATACTGTGGCCGCGCCTGGGCCGACGCGGGCGGGTGCTGTGGCGTGACTTCCATGCCGTAACCGGTTTCTGGGGCGCAGCCCTGTTGCTATTTATGCTGGTCAGCGGCATGACCTGGACCGGCTTCTGGGGCAAGCAATACGCCGATGTCTGGAACCAGTTTCCGGCAGCGATGTGGAACAACGTGCCCAAGTCTGATGTTGAAGCCCGCAGCCTCAATACTGCCACCCGCCAGACCGTGCCCTGGGCGCTGGAAAATACCCCGATGCCAGTCTCCGGCGCCCACGCCGAGCACATGGGCCACGGCGCCATGCCCAGCGGCCCTGCTGCTCCCAAGATCACGCTGCAAGATCTGGTCAACATCGCCAGCCAGCGCAAGGTCGAACCCGGTTACAGCATCACCCTGCCCACCACCGCAACCGGCGTGTTTACCATCGCGGTATTCGCCGACGACCCGCGCAACGACGCCACCCTGCATGTCGATCAATACACCGGCGAGGTCCTGGCTGACGTGCGCTGGCAGCATTACAGCAACGTTGCCCGCGCCACGGAAATGGGCGTGATGCTGCATGAGGGCAAGCTCTTCGGCTCACTGAACCAGATCGCGATTCTGCTGGTGTGCCTGATGATCCTGCTCAGCTCGGTCAGCGGCCTGGTGATCTGGTGGAAACGTCGCCCGCAGGGTCGTTTGGGCGTGCCGCCGCTACGTCACGAATTGCCGACCTGGAAGACCGGGGTTGTGATCATGCTCGCCCTCGCCGTGATGTTTCCGCTGGTGGGGGCATCGTTGATCGCTGTTTGGGTGCTTGATCGCCTGTTGATGGTTTTTCGCTCAAAACCCCAACATGAGCACTCCTCATAACTAACGTGAGTCATCCGAGAGGCGCATTCCAGAGCATTCCCTATACTGGCGCGCCAGTATCGGACACAAAATAGTTGTTACTGTATAACAATCTATTTAAGCTCCATTACCCGCCGCCAGGAGGCAGCGGGCACACCTCTCGAAAAAAGCGACTCACTGCCACGATGAACAAGTACCTAGTGTCCAGCCTCTGCCTGCTGGCGATAAACAGCGCCCAGGCCGATGACAGCGCCCCGTCCCTGATGTTGCCAGCCGCGAGCATTACCGCCCCTGAAGTCGATCTTGAAAGCATCGACCTCAAGACCGCCACCAGCGCCGGTTCGCGCCTGAACCTCAACAGCCTCGAAACTCCGGCCAGCGTTGAGAGCCTGACGGGTGCGCAAATCCGCGCCCGCGGTGATCGCAGTGTGCAAAGCGCCGTCACCCGCAGCACCGGTATCAGCAACACCGGCACGCCGGGTAACGGCGGCTCGGCCTACTCGGCCCGCGGCTTTGTCGGGGAAGGCTCGGTGATGCAGCTGTATGACGGCGTGCGCATGTACAGCGGCGCGGGCACCGTGACCTTTCCGGTGGACGATTGGTCGGTTGAGCGCATCGACGTACTGCGCGGCCCGGCTTCGGTGCTGTATGGCGAAGGCGCTACGGGTGCGGTGATCAACGTGCTCCCGAAAAAACCGTTCAGCGGCGAAATCGAAAACCACCTGCGCGTCGGCTACGGCTCCTACGACACCCGCCAACAGGCGCTGGACAGCGGCGGTTCGCTGACCGACACCCTGAG
Organism: Pseudomonas fragi; assembly: GCF_025426255.1. Taxonomy (GTDB): domain Bacteria; phylum Pseudomonadota; class Gammaproteobacteria; order Pseudomonadales; family Pseudomonadaceae; genus Aquipseudomonas; species Aquipseudomonas kulmbachensis. The sequence goes on from NZ_CP104861.1 coordinate 4,735,765, forward strand.
CTACCGCTTGAATATCAATCACAACCAGAGCAATGGTTGGATCGATCACGGCAACTCTGAAAATACCTTTATCAGCGCCGCCCTGCGCTGGCAGGCCAATGATGATCTGGCATTCACCCTGAGCCACGACTATGGCGACCAGGAGCCGCAAAACAACTTCGGTGTACCGCTGATCAATGGCCGATATCACCAAAGCCTGCGTGACAAAAACTACAACGTGCGTGACGCCAAGCTGCACTACAACGACCAGTGGACGCGCCTGAACAGCGAATGGCAGATCAACGACAACCTCACTGCCAGCAACGAGCTGTACTACCTCAAGGCCCAGCGCCGCTGGCAGAACGCCGAAAACCACGCATGGAATGAAAGCCAGCAAACCTTGCTGCGCAGCGGTTACTACAGCATCAAGCACGAACAGGAACAGGTCGGTGATCGCCAGACCTTCATCCTCAACCACGACCTGTTCGGCCTTAAAAGCAGAACCTTGGTCGGCGCGGACTACAACCGTATCCACTTCAACCTGCACAGCAACTCGCCGTATACAGATGTGAACACAAACGGCCAGCCAATCGATCTGTACCACCCGGACCGGGGCGAGTTTGAAAGTCAGTCGCCATACCGCGACCAATTCACCTCCACCACGCAGCAGGTTTCACTGTTCGCTGAAAATCGCACCGAGCTGACCGATCAACTGTCGCTGGTCACCGGCGTGCGCCGCGATATCGTGCATCTGGATCGCAATGATTTCTTTCTGGATAAAGCCACCGAACGCAGCGACCGAGGCCTGTCGGCCAATAGCTGGAAAGTCGGCCTGGTATACGAGTTGACACCAGACATGTCGGTCTATGCCCAGCAGGCCACCAGCGTAGATGGCGTGGGCGGGCTGATCAGTCTGGATCAGAAGCAGCAAGACTTCAGCCTGGCCCATGCCCGCCAGACCGAAATCGGCTTCAAGCAGATGTTCTGGGACCAGCGAGGCGAATGGACCCTCGCCGCGTACCACATCATCAAAAAGGATTTGCTGACCACCGACCCGAATGATTCCACCCGTACCCTGCAAGTCGGCGAGCAATCCTCCAATGGCCTGGAAGCCAGCCTTGATCTGCAACTGCCGCACCGCTGGCAGCTGCAAGCCAATGCCTCTGTGGTGCGCGCCCAGTACGACTCGTTTAATGACGAAGGCGTGTCACGCAAAGGCAATCGCCCCACGGATGTACCGCGACGTACCGCCAACCTGTGGTTGAGCAAGGCCATTACCGATGACGTGAATGCCGGAGCCGGTGTGCGTTATGTCGACTCGCGTTATGCCGACACGGCCAACAACGTCGAAGTGCCGAGCTACACCGTGGTCGACGCTACCGTGAGCTGGAAAGCTCTGCCCAAAACCACCCTGGGACTGCGCCTGAACAATTTGTTCGACCGCCAGTACGCTGTTAGCCAATACAATGGCGGCCAACAGTGGATCATGGGCGAACCGCGCTCGTTCTTTGTGACGGCTGATTACGCATTTTAAGCGCTGCCCTCACCACGCCTCTCCCTCCGGGAGAGGGGACGGTTTGAGGGGCTTTTGATTCTTCGAGAACACAACCGGATATTTATGACCCGCCTCACCCTCACCCAACTCGCCTGGACCCCTCTGGGCCATGGCCATTGTCATCACCAGTTCCAGCTGCGTGATGCCAACCTGCACGTCGCGGCAGGTGAGTTTGTGGGGTTGATCGGGCCCAACGGCAGCGGTAAAACCAGCCTGTTGCGCTGTGCCTATCGCTTCAGCAAACCCGAGGCAGGCGCGGTCCACCTCGGCCCGCACAGCCTCTGGCAGCAATCACCGCGCTGGTGCGCGCAACGCATTGCCGTGGTGTTGCAAGAATTCCCTGACGCCTTTGGCCTGACCGTCGACGAAGTGGTCGCCATGGGCCGCACCCCGCACAAAGGCCTGTTCGACGGTGATACCGAAGCCGATCGCCAACTGGCCCGGAACGCGCTGCAGTCAGTCGGCCTCAGCGGCTTTGAGGACCACGCCTTCGCCACCCTCTCGGGCGGTGAAAAGCAACGGGTGATCCTCGCCCGCGCCCTGGCCCAGCAGCCCGAACTGCTAATCCTCGACGAGCCGACCAATCACCTCGACCCGCGCTATCAGCTGGAGTTGCTGCAGTTGGTCAAACGCCTGAACATCGGCACCTTGGCCAGCATCCACGACCTCAATCTGGCTGCCGCATTTTGCGACCGCCTGTATGTGATCGACCACGGCAAAATCATCGCCAGCGGCACTCCACGCGAGGTGCTGACCGTCGAACTGCTGCGCGATGTGTTTGGCGTTGCGGCTTTGATCGACGATCACCCGCTGTCCGGCTACCCGCGCATCACCTGGATAACCCGACCATGAAGCTGACCTCCCTTGCACTCGGCCTTTGCATTTTGCTGGGCGCCCAACTGGCCCAGGCCGACGCCACGAAATACCCGCTGACGATCAAAAGCTGCAACCGTGACGTAACCTTCAACCAAGCGCCGAAACACGCGGTCAGCCATGACATCAATATGACGCAGATGATGCTCGCCCTGGGCCTCAAGCCGCGCATGGCTGGCTACAGTGGCATCAGTGGCTGGAAGGCGGTAACTCCCGAGATGAAAGTGATCCTCGACGGCTTGCCGGAACTGGCGAGCAAATATCCCTCGGTTGAAACCCTGCTCAATGCCAACGTCGATTTCTTCTTCGCTGGCTGGGACTACGGCATGCGCGTGGGCGGCGACTTGACGCCGCAAACCCTGACCCCGCTGGGCATCAATGTTTATGAGCTGACCGAGTCCTGCGCCTTTGTGATGAAACGCCCACCCGCCAGCATGGAAGACACCTACAACGACCTGCGCAACCTGGGCAAAATCTTCGACGTACAAGAGCGCGCCAATACGTTGATCGCGAAAATGCAGGTAAAAATCGCCGAGGTGCAAAAGTCCCTGCCCGCCACGAAGCCGCGGGTGTTTCTATATGACAGCGGCGAAGACCGCGCCATGACCTCGGGCAAACTGGGCATCCCTCATGCGCTGATCGAAGCCGCAGGCGGCAACGATATCCTCAGTGACATCGACGCCAGCTGGACCCGCATCAACTGGGAAACCGTGGTCGAGCGCAACCCCGAAGTCATCGTGATCGTCGATTACAGCGAAGTAAGCGCCGAACAAAAACAGCGTTTCCTTGAAACCAATCCGGCCCTGCAATCGGTGGACGCGATCCGCAACAAGCGCTTTATCGTCATTCCCTACGTGCAAGCCACACCGGGCATCGACAACGTGCTGGCGATAGAAACCCTGGCCAAAGGTTTCCACCCACAATGATGGCTCGCCGCTACGCCCTGTTGCTGATCGGCCTCGGCGCATTGCTGCTGGTGTCGTGCGTGGTGTCACTGGGCTTTGGCCCGGCGCGGGTGCCGGTGGAGGTGGTGTGGCACATTTTGCTGAGCAAATTGTTCGGCATTGGCGAGGTGAACTGGAGCGCTGGCCAGGAACATATCGTGTGGCTGATCAGGGTGCCGCGCATGTTGCTCGGGGCCTTGGTCGGCGCCGGACTGGCGTTGATCGGTGCGGTGCTGCAAGCCGTGACGCGCAATCCGTTGGCCGACCCGCACCTGCTCGGCGTCACCAGCGGCGCCACCCTGGGTGCGGTGATTGTGGTGCTGCATGTGGGTGAAATCGTCGGCCTGCTGACCTTGCCCATCGCTGCCTTTATCGGCGCCCTGTTGAGCATGCTGCTGGTGCTGGCCATCGCCAGCCGTCACGGCCGGCTCGACAGCGACCGCCTGCTGCTGTGCGGTGTGGCCGTGTCGTTTGTAATGATGGCTGTGGCCAATACCCTGCTGTTTCTGGGCGACCATCGCGCCAGCTCCGCCGTGCTGTTCTGGATGCTCGGCGGCCTGGGGTTGGCACGCTGGGAACTGTTGGCCATCCCCAGCGCCAGCGTGCTGCTGGGGCTGGTGTTATTGCTCGGCATGGCCCGCCCGCTGAACGCGCTGATGGCGGGCGAACAGACCGCCGTCACCCTCGGTTTGAATGCGCGCAACGTGCGCCTGCGGGTGTTTCTGATCGCCTCGCTGATGACCGGCGTACTGGTGGCCATCAGCGGCTCGATCGGCTTTGTCGGCCTGATGATCCCGCACATCGCCCGGCGCTTGGTGGGCGCCGAGCATCGGCGTTTGCTGCCTGTATCGGCACTGCTGGGTAGCGTGTTTCTGGTGTGGGTCGATGTGGCGGCGCGCACCCTGATCGCCCCCGAGGACCTGCCCATTGGCGTGGCCACGGCGGCGATTGGCGGCCTGTTTTTTATTGGCTTGATGCGCAAGCGTTAAAGCTCGTCACGCAGGGGGCCGACTTTCAAGTCTGCCACTGGCAGGCCCGGCGTCGAGCCCTCGTAATCGAATGCCTCGGGCTGAGCCCGAACTGTGTGCCCTGAAGCAATAATCCCGGCAAGTGGCCAACTGCTGCTGGTCACCAAAACATGCATCCCACCAGAATTGAGTACATGGGTCAGCATATCGCTGGGCAGCATGTTCACTGGCGTCGCCTGACTGTTCTCTTCGAAATACCCCAAGGCTGACCAGCCATCGCCAATCACTGTGTTGCACAGCTGGAACCTGGCCTCCTGGCTCCCCCGCCAATACCTCAAAAGCCCACCATCGTCGGTCGACACATACAGGTAAGCGACTCCCAGCCCCCTGAGGTCCAGGGTATGGGTGGCGTAACAGATATCTTCCGGCCATGGGATGTTACGCAACAGCAGGGTTTCAACTTCTCCCGCAGCATTGCGGTTACGCATATCGCGCGAGAAATACAGGCTGGCCAGCTTGAATCCTTCGGGCAGCACTACCCTGGGCGAAGACGCACCGGGAGTGACGCGATGAGTTTCAAGCAGGGTTTCTGCGACATTTACCGGCTCGCCATTTACCACCGGGTCGAGCGCTACGTAAGTGTTGTAAGCCGGGTGGTGCAAAATCCCCCCAAGGATATTGAGGGTATGGGGTTGTTTGATCTTGCCATGTACATAACGGGCCGCATCGTTTGGATAGCTGAACACCGGGCTCGCGGGAAACTGTCTGATCGAACGCTCGGGCCTGCCCCCGACTTGCGCACCAAAGGGTTGCCAGCCGCCCGATACCGGGCCGGCATGGGCCCAGACCCCATTGGTTACCAGCACCTCAAGACGCCCCGCCATTGCTACCTGGCGCACATATTCAACGGGCGTCAGCCTGCGCGCGGTCAATTGGTCCAGCAGCACTTGCCCGGCGTTTTTGAATATTCCCGCAGACAATTGGGTCGCATCCAGAGCGCTGGCAAACCGCAGCAAGGCCCCGTCTGCAGTCGAGATATACAGGACCGAATTGCCCCCCAAAAAATCGGTCTGGCTCTGGAGATTGATCGCCAGCTGCAAGCCCTTGACCAGATCCAAAGGTGAAATAAACCCTTCGTAAACCCGCTTGTCGGGGAGATGGCCCTGCAGGTCGATCTGCCCAGGCGCTGCCACATACACCGCCAACGGTTTAAAACCCGCAGGCAGTTTGTAGCTGCCGGTCAGATCATCCCGCTGATACAGCCGATCCATACTGAAGTCGCCGCCCTCCAGCGCCAGCGTCGTCACATACTCCTCGCTGTGAGTGCTGCGCAGGACCAGCCCGTACTGACCGGACTGGCGGGCGCCCATCTGTTCATGGACATGGCGCACGGCGTCTTTCGATTGCGCAAAAACCGGGCTCAGTGCCGGCGGTTGCACTGCCTGCCCACTGTCGATTCCAGGCCGCCATCCATCTGTAATTTTACCGGGGCTACCCCACAGGGCACTGCCAACCACAAGTTGCAAATCCCCGGTTTTGGCCACAAGCGCGATGTACTCGCTGGGCTTTTTCGAGTTGCCGCGCATGGCCATTGCCATCGTGTTGTGCCGCACGCGTTCGGGATGGTCAGCAGGAGGTGCGAGCTGCGCCCCAAGCACGGCTTCCTGGGGTGAGCCGCTGGGGGTGTACTTGAGCAAAGCACCGTCCTGCGCTGAAAAATATCGGATTGCGGCCCAGTCACGATTGCGGATTGCGTCGTAAACCTCATCGGGCTCAAGCATGTTGCGAAACAGTTTTTCTTCATCTTTTGAGCGCCATAATTGCAACGGATGCACACGGTGGCTGTGATAGACCGCCACCACAGAACAGCCCGCGGGCACAAACCTGGCCAACTCGGCCGGGTACACCATCGAGGCGTCAAAAGTCTCGTTTTTGCCCTTCAAGGGTTCAGTCGCGACAAAACGGTTATCCAGCCGCTGGTAGATCAAGCCGCCATAGACACTGGCTGTGCGACTGGCTATTTGTTTGTGAGCGTAGCGGGCAGCATCGTCCGGGGTGACAAAGGACGGCCCCATGTCTCGACGGTAAAACCCTTCATAGGGTTCCCAGCCAGCATCAACCCGGCCTTCAGAGCGCCACAGGTCACTACTGTGCAGCACGCTCAACTCACCCGCACCGGCCAGCTCACGAATACAGGTTGTCGTTTTATAAACGCCCCCCAGCATGTCACGCAAAATGGCCAGGCCTTGGCCCTCACCTTCGGGCAACCGGGCCAGAAATTTCTGTTCGCTCGAGGCAAAGGTCGATACGTATTTCAACAGCGCGCCGTCGCGGGTCGAGATATACAGCGCCAGCGACCGTTTGGCCCCTACTCCCGCCAGCGACCGGACCGCCTCAATACCTTTGGCCAGGGTTTGCGGGTATACGAAATTTTTGAAAATCGACACTTCTTCGGCGGGCATAAGGCTGGGGTCGCGATAAAAGCCATCGCTGCAATAAACCCCAATCAAGTCAAACTGCTCAGGAAATCGCAGCCTGCCTGCCGTGTCGCGACCGAAGATGCGCTGCAATGCAAAATCCGTTTCGCCGGTAACCGGCTCAGAAGCGATGAAAAACCCCACCCCCTTGCGCTTGAGAATCACCCCATAGAGGCTCTCGCTGGTTTGATGAATGCGCGCCCTGACATCCTTGAGCGCCAGCTCCGCGCTGCTGAATGTCGGGCCAAAGGCAGGCTGGGCAATGATGACCGGCGCAATATCCTGCAGGGCCTTGGGCGTGAATGGCCGGTAATCGGCGCCCATCACCCCGAGTTTTCCGTCCCAGACTTCGCTGGACTGGATCACGCTCAGGTCACCGGCTGCCGCGGCGGCCTCAACAAACCCCACGGCGCTGTTGAAGGTTAAAATCCCCTTGCTCGAATCCTCGCCGATACGCACTGCCAATGCTCGTTCCCGAGCTGATCCGCTGGCGACATATTTGATCAGTGAGCCATTGACCCCCGACAAATAGTGCACCCGCGCAAAATAGGCATTCTGACTGTTGAGCAATACATCAATGTTGGAAAAGAAATTCACTGCGATATGTACCTGCGACTCGGTCCAGCGCCCGAAGCCACGCTTCAACGCGTCATAGTTATCCGGGTGCGAGTGATACAAGGCATAACAGGTGTAACCAGAGGGCTGGATAAAGTGGCCTTGCGGGTTGGTTGAGATCACCAGTGTCGGATCGAAAGCACCGGTTTTGCCTTTTACCGGGCGGGTCGCATAGTAGAAGCCCTGCGCGTCTTTCAAGATGACGCCGCCATATTCGGCCGAGCGAAAATCACCAATCAACCGATGAGCGAACCGGGCGGCATCATCGGCGCTGACAAAGGCCGGACTCAACGCCGGGAGCCGGGCCGTTATAGCGGGTCGGGCAAGCCGTTTTTCGCGGTTGCGAGGAGTGTTCATGGCTGTGCTTCCTTGATTAAAAAGGGCGGGCTCAGACTCGGCAGTTGTACGGTCTTGTCACGGGACAACTGATCTGAAAGTTCCATTTGGCTTTTCTCTGGATAGAGGGAAGCTTCATCCTTCGCCGGTACCTCGCTGGATCGGTATTAACTAAATATTTCCCTGCCCTGGTGCACGCAGCACCAAGGCAGCGCACGCCGTGCACCCACCTGCCTTTAAAGCCCCCACTTGGTGCGCGAGCACGCCTTTTTTTCGCGCAAAGCCCTGTTGCAGAGCCTTTTTCCCATCACGGCACACCCCTTGCAAATACCTTCAGGTATTCGGATCGACACTAAAAAATCAGATACCTGGAGATCGCACCATGAAGCGTCGCAGCTTGATCAAAGCTTTCACCCTTTCGGCCTCGATTGCCGCCATGGGTATGTCCTGGACCCTTCAGGCCGCCGAGACCATCAAGGTCGGCATTCTGCATTCGCTGTCCGGGACCATGGCGATCTCTGAAACTTCACTTAAAGACATGGCGCTGATGACCATCGACGAGATCAACGCCAAGGGCGGGGTCAACGGCAAGATGCTCGAAGCGGTCGTGGTCGATCCGGCATCCAACTGGCCGCTGTTCGCGGAAAAGGGTCGCCAGTTACTGACCCAGGATAAGGTGGCCGTGGTGTTTGGCTGCTGGACGTCGGTGTCGCGCAAATCGGTATTGCCGGTATTCGAAGAGCTCAACGGCCTGCTGTTCTACCCGGTGCAATACGAAGGTGAAGAGATGTCACCCAACGTGTTCTACACCGGGGCTGCGCCCAACCAGCAAGCGATCCCGGCGGTTGAATACCTGATGAGCGAAGATGGCGGCAGCGCCAAGCGCTTTGTATTACTGGGTACCGACTACGTTTACCCGCGCACCACCAATAAAATCCTCCGTGCCTTCCTGCACTCCAAAGGCGTAGCCGACAAGGATATCGACGAGGTCTATACCCCGTTCGGCCACAGCGATTACCAGACCATCGTGTCCAACATCAAAAAATTCTCGGCGGGCGGCAAAACCGCGGTGATCTCCACGGTCAACGGCGACTCCAACGTGCCGTTCTATAAAGAGCTGGCCAACCAGGGCCTGAAGGCCACCGACGTTCCGGTCATCGCGTTCTCGGTGGGCGAAGAAGAACTGCGCGGTATCGACACCAAACCGTTGGTGGGCAACCTGGCGGCGTGGAACTACTTCCAGTCGGTTGAGAACCCGGTCAATGAAAAATTCGTCGCCGACTGGAAAGCCTACGCCAAGAAGCACAACCTGCCGGGCGCTGACAAAGCGGTAACCAACGACCCGATGGAAGCTACATACGTGGGCATTCACATGTGGGCCCAAGCGGCAGAAAAAGCCAAGTCCACCGATGTCGACAAGGTTCGCGAAGCGCTGGCCGGCCAGACCTTTGCCGCGCCATCGGGCTACACCCTGACTATGGACAAGACGAACCACCACCTGCACAAGCCGGTGATGATCGGCGAGATACAGCCTGACGGTCAGTTCAGCGTGGTGTGGCAAACCGAAGGCCCGGTCCGCGCCCAGCCATGGAGCCCATACATTCCTGGCAATGACAAAAAGCCGGATTACGCGGTGAAGAGTAACTAAGCCCCGCCACACTTTTTTGTCTGGTGCGGTCAATGTGGGAGCTGGCTTGCCTGCGATGCAAACAACTAGGTGTATCTGATACACCGCAGCGATGCCATCGCAGGCAAGCCAGCTCCCACAACGTCCGTGCATGATCAGGACATTTGTTATGCCTACTGCCCTCTACCGCCTCATTCTGGCGTTGCTGCTGTTGCTGCCATTGGCCGCCAACGCCGATGACGCCAGCGACTTCGCCGTCGCCAACAACAGCCAGCAAGCCCAACTGCTGGAAAGCTGGGCGGCACAACCCGTTCCTGCCCGCATCGAACTGATCAACAGCCTGCAACAGGGCCAGCTCACCGTCGATGGCCAAACCAAAACCCTGCGCCTGAACAACCGCCTGCGCGGCCTGATCGATACGGCGCTGGCCAGTCATCAGTTGCTGGCAGCCGATCCGACGCTGCGCTTGAGCGCGGCACAGCAGCTGCAAAAGTCCGCAAAGCCTGCGCAACTCAAATTCCTCGACCAGCAACTGGCTGGCGAAAGCGACAGTGATGTACATGCGGCACTGAGCCTGGCGCTGGCCAATCTGCAACTGGTCGATGCCGACCCGGCCGTGCGTCTGGCCGCCGTGCGCCTGCTTGGTGAAACCGGCGAGCCACTGGCTCGTACCCGCCTTGAAGCCCTGCTGCAACCGGGTGTCGAAACTGATGCCACGGTGCACACCGCAGCCGAAACCAGCCTGGCGCAAGTCAAACGCAAACTGCTGATCGGCGACCTGTTGGGGCAGGCTTTCAGCGGCTTGTCCCTGGGTTCGATCCTGCTGCTGGCGGCCCTCGGCCTGGCTATCACCTTCGGCCTGCTGGGCGTGATCAACATGGCCCACGGCGAAATGCTGATGCTGGGCGCCTATTCCACTTACTGCGTGCAGTTGCTGTTCCAGCGTTTTGCCCCCGGTGCCATCGAGTACTACCCGTTGCTCGCATTGCCGGTGGCGTTCTTCGTCACCGCGGTTGTGGGCATGGTGCTGGAGCGCACCATCATTCGTCACCTCTACGGCCGACCGCTGGAGACCCTGCTCGCGACCTGGGGTATCAGCCTGATCCTGATCCAACTGGTGCGGGTGATGTTCGGTGCGCAAAACGTCGAAGTGGCCAACCCGGCCTGGCTGTCGGGCGGGCTGCAAGTGCTGCCTAACCTGGTGCTGCCGTACAACCGGCTGGTGATCATCGTTTTCGCCTTGGCCGTGGTGTTCCTGACCTGGCTGCTGCTGAACAAAACCCGCTTGGGCCTCAACGTGCGCGCCGTGACCCAGAACCGCAACATGGCCGCCTGCTGCGGCGTACCCACCGGGCGCGTGGACATGCTCGCCTTCGGCCTGGGCTCGGGGATCGCCGGGCTGGGCGGCGTGGCCTTGAGCCAGGTCGGCAACGTCGGCCCGGACTTGGGTCAGGGCTACATCATCGACTCGTTTCTGGTGGTGGTACTGGGCGGCGTCGGGCAACTGGCGGGCACGGTTTACGCGGCCTTCGGCCTGGGTATCGCGAACAAGATTCTTGAACCGCAGATCGGCGCCGTACTGGGCAAAATCCTGATCCTGGGGCTGATCATTCTGTTTATCCAGAAGCGTCCGCAAGGGCTCTTCGCGCTAAAAGGACGGGTGATCGACTGATGAATCAGCCTCTGATGGTCACTGCTGCACAAAAAGCCGGCCCCAGGCTCACAACCCTGGCGGGCGCCTTGATTCTGCTGGTGCTGCTGGCATTGCCGCTGCTCTCGCTGCTGCCCGCCGACAGCCCATTCCAGGTCTCGGCCTATACCCTGACGCTGGTGGGCAAGATTCTCTGTTACGCCATCGTCGCGCTGGCGCTGGATCTGGTGTGGGGCTACGCCGGGCTGCTGTCCCTGGGCCACGGCTTGTTCTTCGCCCTGGGCGGCTACGCAATGGGCATGTACTTGATGCGTCAGGCCTCAGGCGATGAGCTACCGGCATTCATGACCTTTTTGTCCTGGACCGAATTGCCCTGGTACTGGGTCGGCACCGAGCATTTCTGGTGGGCCATGTGCCTGGTGGTGCTGGCCCCCGGTTTGCTGGCGCTGGTGTTCGGCTTTTTCGCCTTTCGCTCGCGGATCAAGGGCGTGTACTTCTCGATCATGACCCAGGCCCTGACCTTCGCCGGGATGTTGCTGTTTTTCCGCAACGAAACCGGTTTTGGCGGCAACAACGGCTTTACCAACTTTCGCAGCATTCTGGGCTTTGGCATCACCGAGCCCGGCACCCGCGCTGCGTTGTTTTTCGCCACCGTGCTGTTACTGGTCGTCAGCCTGTTTCTCGGCTGGCGCCTGGCGCGCAGCAAGTTCGGCCGCGTACTGACCGCCCTGCGCGATGCGGAAAACCGCCTGATGTTCTGCGGCTACGACCCGCGCGGCTTCAAGCTGTTTGTCTGGGTGCTGAGCGCAGTGCTGTGCGGCTTGGCCGGGGCCTTGTATGTGCCGCAAGTGGGCATCATCAACCCCGGTGAAATGTCGCCGACCAACTCCATCGAAGCTGCGGTATGGGTCGCCTTGGGCGGTCGCGGCACCCTGATCGGCCCGCTGCTGGGCGCAGGGGTGGTCAATGGCATGAAGAGCTGGTTCACCGTGGCCTTCCCTGAGTATTGGCTGTTCTTTCTGGGGGCGCTGTTTATCGTCGTGACCCTGTACCTGCCCAAAGGCGTGATCGGCCTGCTGAAGAAAAGGGCCGACCAATGAGGCATTTCATGCTCGAACCTATCCTCGAACCAAACAAGGACGCAGGCAGCAGCCGCGATGCTATCGGTCTGGGCAAGGCCGCCGGTTCGGGGCTCAATACCCGTCACGGCACCATCCTTACCCTGGAAGATATCAGCGTCAGCTTCGATGGTTTCAAAGCGCTGAATAACCTCAACCTGTATATCGGCGTGGGCGAACTGCGCTGCATCATCGGCCCCAATGGCGCGGGCAAGACCACGATGATGGACGTGATCACCGGCAAGACCCGCCCCAGCGCAGGGCAAGCCTGGTTTGGCGAAACCCTCGACCTGCGTCAGATGAGCGAGGTGCAGATTGCGCAATCGGGAATCGGCCGCAAATTCCAGAAGCCCACGGTGTTTGAAGCCCTGAGCGTGTTTGAAAATCTGGAGCTGGCGCAAAAAACCGACAAGTCGGTATGGGCCAGCCTGCGCGCCAAGCTGAGTGGCGAGCAGAAAGACCGTATTGGCGAAGTGCTGCACACCATCCGCCTGACTACCTCGGCCCATCGACCGGCCGGGCTGTTGTCCCACGGCCAAAAACAGTTTCTGGAGATCGGCATGCTGCTGATGCAGGACCCCCAACTGTTACTGCTGGATGAGCCGGTGGCAGGCATGACCGACGCTGAAACCGAGTTCACCGCAGAACTGTTCAAAAGCCTGGCAGGCAAGCATTCGCTGATGGTGGTGGAGCACGACATGGGCTTTGTCGGCTCGATTGCCGACCACGTCACCGTGTTGCACCAAGGCAGTGTATTGGCCGAAGGCTCGCTGGAGCAGGTGCAGGCGGATGAACGGGTAATCGAGGTTTATCTGGGCCGCTGACGAATACCTGTAGCCGCTGCCGCAGGCTGCGATAAGGCCCGCAGGGGCTTCAACCACTTCAAGAGCGCGACCGCTCGCGTTCAATCGCAGCCTGCGGCAGCGGCTACAGGTTCGGTGCAGTTAAAAAGGAATCCAAACATGCTTCAAGTCGAAAAACTGCATCAGTTCTACGGCGGCAGCCACACTCTGCGCGGGCTGTCCTTCGAGGTAAAAGTCGGCGAGGTCACCTGCCTGCTGGGCCGTAATGGCGTGGGCAAAACTACCTTGCTCAAGTGCCTGATGGGTTTGCTGCCGGTCAAGGAAGGCGATGTGCAGTGGGAAGGCCAAACCATCACCACACTCAAGCCTCACCAGCGGGTACACGCCGGGATCGCTTACGTACCTCAAGGCCGGGAGATATTCGGACGCCTGACGGTAGAAGAAAACCTGCTGATGGGCCTGTCGCGCTTCCCAGGCAGCGAGGCCAAAGAGGTGCCTGCGTTTATCTACGAACTGTTCCCGGTATTGCTGCAAATGAAGCATCGACGTGGCGGCGACCTGTCCGGCGGCCAGCAACAACAGTTGGCCATCGGCCGTGCCCTGGCCAGCCGCCCGCGCTTGCTGATCCTCGACGAGCCCACCGAAGGCATCCAGCCCTCGGTGATCAAGGAAATCGGCGCCGTAATCAAAATGCTCGCCGCACGCGGGGACATGGCGATTTTGCTGGTGGAGCAATTTTATGATTTTGCCGAAGAATTGGCCGACCAGTACCTGGTGATGTCACGGGGCGAAATCGTGCAGCAAGGCCGCGGTGAAAATATGCAAACAGAGGGTGTGCGCGGGCTGGTTACGATTTAATCTTCGACGTTATCAATGCGAAAAGTCCTACATATGAACTTACCCGCCAACACTGCATTGTTCACCCCCAGCTGGCATGCCGAGCTGGAGCTGGGCTATGGCCGTTTTGGCGACAGCACGCGCCCTGTCCTGCGCCGCCACCTTGGCCCGCTGCGGGTGCAGAAGCACCTGTACGCCGAAGGCCCTGAAGTTTGCCAGCACATCATCGTCCACCCACCGGGCGGGATGGCCGGTGGCGACCAGCTGAATATCAGCGCCAGTGTCGGCCCCGGTGCCTGGGCACAACTGACCAGCCCCGGCGCGGCCAAGTGGTATCGCGCAGCGGGCCCTGCCTATCAGAACGTAAGCTTGAAAGTGGCCGCAGGTGCGACCCTCGAATGGCTACCGCAAGAAACCATCGTGTTCAGCGCCGCCCAGGCCGAGCTCACCACCCGCATCGACCTTGAAGGCGATGCGCGGCTGTTTTACTGGGACATGGTAGCGCTGGGACGACTGGCCAGCGGCGAGCGTTTTGAGCGCGGGCACTTTCAATCGCGGCTGGATATTCGCCGCGATGGCCAGTTGCTCTGGCATGAGCGCCAGCGCATTGTGGGTGGCGACGGGTTGCTGGATTCACCGATAGGCCTGGACGGCAACCCAGTGTTCGCCACCTTGCTGGTGACAGGTGAAATCAGTTCCGAGCTGCTGGAAACCTGTCGCTCGCTGCCCAATCCGGTGCGCGGTGACTTGACCCAATTATCGGGTTTGCTGGTAGCCCGCTGTCTGGCGGGTGAAGCCTTGCAGGCACGGGCCTGGTTGATCGACTTATGGCGTTTGCTGCGCCCGGCGTTGCTGGGGCGCGAGGCGCTGGCACCGAGGATCTGGAGTACTTGAGAACAATGCAATTCAACTGTGGGAGCGGGCTTGCTCGCGATGCAGACACCGCGGTCGGCCAGTGAATCCGCGGTGATGCCATCGCGAGCAAGCCCGCTCCCACAGGGCACTTTTAACTTATTTGATACGGACTCCATCATGGACCTGACTCCACGCGAAAAAGACAAGATGCTGATCTTCACTGCCGGCCTGCTGGCTGAGCGGCGGTTGGCCCGCGGCGTGATTCTCAACTACCCGGAAGCCATCGCCTATATCTCGGCAGCCCTGCTCGAAGGCGCCCGCGATGGCCGCACCGTCGCCGAACTGATGCATTACGGCACCACCCTGCTGACTCGCGAGCAGGTGATGGAAGGTATCCCGGAAATGATCCCCGATATCCAGGTCGAGGCTACGTTCCCGGATGGCACCAAACTGGTCACTGTCCATCAACCCATCGCCTGAGGCTGCACCATGTCTTACGTTATTCGTGATGCCGTCGCGGCTGACCTGCCTGCGATTCGCGATATCTACAACGATGCGGTGCTCAACACCCTCGCCATCTGGAACGAACAAACCGTCGATCTGGACAACCGCCAGCAATGGTTTAACGCCCGTCAGGCCCAGGGCTATCCGATTCTGGTGATCGTCGACGCCGCCAATATCGCCCTGGGTTATGCCTCCTTTGGCGACTGGCGCCCGTTTGAAGGCTTCCGCCACACCGTCGAGCACTCGGTATACGTCCACCCCGAGCAACGCGGCAAACGCCTTGGCCCGCAGTTGCTGACTGAACTGATCAACCGCGCCAGGGCCTGCGACAAACACGTGATGGTTGCGGCTATCGAAAGCGCCAACGCGGCTTCGATCCATGTGCACAAGCAGCTTGGTTTTGTTACCAGCGGGCGCATGCCACAAGTGGGAATCAAGTTCGGGCGCTGGCTCGACCTGACTTTTATGCAACTGATGCTCAACCCCGGCGCACTGCCACCCAAGGAGCCCGTGCAATGAACAGCGAACAGGTGGTGCGCGTCACGGCGCAGAGCTTTGCCCAATACCGCGAAGACCTGATTGCGCTGCTGCTCGACGCCGTGCAGCACGGTGCATCGGTGGGTTTTATGAACGACCTGGATCAACCCCAGGCTAGCCGCTACTTCAACGAGGTTCACGCGCAACTGGAGCAAGGCAACCTGCTGCTGTGGGTTCTGGTCGAAGATCAGCGCGTGCTGGCCAGCGTGCAACTGATCCTGTGTCAAAAGGCCAATGGCCTGAACCGCGCAGAAGTGCAAAAACTGCTGGTACTCAATGAAGTCCGCCGCCGCGGGTTAGGCCAGGTACTGATCCACGCTCTGGAGCAAGGCGCACGCGAACAGAAACGCGGGTTGCTGCATCTGGACACCGAAGCAGGCTCACCCGCCGAGAACTTCTACAGTGCGCTGGGTTATACCCGCGTCGGCGAACTGCCCAACTACTGCCAAAGCCCCAACGGCCATTACAGCCCGACCGCCATTTACTTTAAAACCCTGAGTGAGCCGCAATGATTCCAGGCGAATATCGCATTGAATCGGGTGAGATCGAGCTGAACGTCGGCCGCCGCACCTTGAGCCTGAGCGTGTCCAATCGTGGCGACCGCCCGATCCAGGTGGGCTCGCACTATCACTTTTTCGAAACCAACGACGCCCTGCTCTTTGACCGTGGCGACAGCCGCGGCATGCGCCTGAACATCCCGGCGGGTACGGCGGTGCGTTTCGAGCCGGGGCAGACCCGTGAAGTGGAACTGGTAGAGCTGGCCGGACTGCGCCGGGTGTTCGGCTTTGCCGGGCGGATCATGGGGGATCTGGATTGACCACAACACATCTTCCCCCTGTGGGAGCGGGCTTGCTCGCGATGGCATCTACACGGTTGTGCTGAAAGACCGCGTTGCCTGAATCGCGAGCAAGCCCGCTCCCACAACAGGTTTTCGGCGTTAACGATTCGTCTTAATTTTCAGGAACGCACAATGAAAATATCCCGTCAGGCCTACGCCGACATGTTCGGCCCCACCGTGGGCGACAAGGTTCGTTTGGCCGATACCGAGCTGTGGGTCGAGGTTGAACAGGACTTCACCACCTATGGCGAAGAAGTGAAGTTTGGCGGCGGCAAGGTGATTCGTGACGGCATGGGCCAAAGCCAGTTGCTGGCCAGCGAGGTGGTCGACACGCTGATCACCAACGCGCTGATCATCGACCACTGGGGCATCGTCAAAGCCGATGTGGGCCTGAAAAACGGCCGGATTCACGCCATCGGCAAAGCCGGCAACCCGGATATCCAGCCCAATGTGACCATCGCGATTGGCGCCAGCACTGAAGTGATCGCCGGTGAAGGCATGATCCTTACCGCGGGCGGCATCGACACCCATATCCACTTCATCTGCCCGCAGCAGATCGAAGAGGCGCTCAACAGCGGCGTAACCACCATGATCGGCGGCGGCACCGGACCTGCCACCGGCACCAATGCCACCACCTGCACCTCGGGCCCGTGGCATATGGCGCGCATGCTGCAAGCCGCTGACGCATTCCCGATGAACATGGGCTTTACCGGCAAGGGCAACGCCAGCCTGCCGCAGCCGTTGATCGAGCAGGTCGAAGCCGGGGCCATCGGTCTCAAGTTGCACGAAGACTGGGGCACCACACCAGCCTCCATCGACAACTGCCTGAATGTGGCCGATCTGTATGACGTGCAAGTGGCGATTCACAGCGACACTTTGAACGAATCGGGCTTTGTCGAAACCACTCTGGCTGCCTTCAAAGGTCGCACCATCCACACCTATCACACCGAAGGCGCCGGCGGCGGGCATGCCCCGGACATCATCAAGGCCTGCGGCCTGGCCAACGTGCTGCCCAGTTCCACCAACCCGACCCGACCCTTTACCCGCAACACCATAGACGAACACCTCGACATGCTGATGGTTTGCCATCACCTCGATCCGAGCATCGCTGAAGACGTGGCCTTCGCCGAAAGCCGCATTCGCCGCGAGACCATCGCCGCCGAAGATATCCTGCATGATCTCGGTGCGTTCTCCATGATCAGCTCCGACAGCCAGGCCATGGGCCGGGTGGGCGAAGTCATCACGCGCACCTGGCAGACCGCCGACAAGATGAAAAAACAACGCGGCCCGCTGGCCGAAGATACCCCGGGCAACGATAACTTTCGCGCCAAGCGCTACATCGCCAAGTACACCATCAACCCGGCGATCACCCACGGCGTAAGCCATGAGGTGGGCTCTATCGAGGTGGGCAAGTGGGCTGACCTGGTGCTGTGGCGTCCAGCGTTTTTCGGGGTCAAGCCGACGCTGATTCTCAAGGGCGGGGCGATTGCCGCCAGCTTGATGGGCGATGCCAACGCCTCCATCCCGACGCCGCAACCGGTTCACTACCGGCCAATGTTCGCCAGCTACGGCGGCTCGCGCCATGCCACTTGTCTGACGTTTATCAGCCAGGCCGCCTTTGACGCAGGCGTACCTGCGGCCCTGGGTTTGCAAAAACAGATTGCAGTGGTCAAAGGTTGTCGCGATGTGCAAAAAACCGATCTGATCCACAACGGCTATTTGCCCACTATCGAAGTCGACCCGCAGACCTATCAAGTCAAGGCCGACGGCGTGCTGCTGTGGTGCGAACCCGCCGATGTGCTACCGATGGCACAGCGCTATTTCTTGTTCTGACCCCCCCGTGTTTGCAGGAGGTTGGCGGCTGTATTGAAAAGACCCGTTTGGCGCTAAGATGCGTCACCTTTCAATACAGCCGCTCTTGCAGCAAGGTTCGTGGCCATGCGCCTATCAGAATTCATCGTGCACAATGTTGACCGTATCGTCGATGAATGGGAGCAGTTTGCCGAAACCATCACGCCCGCGGCTGAATCCATGAACAGCCTGGCGCTGCGCGACCATGCCAAAGAGATCCTGCTGGCCGCATCGCGGGACATGAACACCGCGCAAACCGCCAGCGAGCAGCAGGCCAAAGCCGAGGGCGAAGGGCCCGAAACCAGCCCGGCCCTGGATGAAGCTGCTGCCAGCCACGGCGAGCTGCGCCATACCGTGGGTTTTGATCTGGTGCAGATGACCTCGGAGTTCCGCCACTTGCGCGCCTGCGTGATTCGCCTGTGGGTCGCCAGCATCGACACCCCGGCCCTCTCCCACATGCAGGACATGATCCGTTTCAACGAAGCCATTGATCAGGCGTTGGCAGAGTCCACGGCAGCCTATGCCGAGCAGGTCAGTCGCTCGCGGGACATCTTCCTGGCCATTCTCGGTCACGACCTGCGCGCGCCGCTGCAGGCCGTTAGCATGTCCACCGAAATGCTGGAGCGCAAAGCCAGGCTCGATGCCGATGCGCAGACTTATGTACGGGCAATCAAAACTGGCGCGCGCCATATGGGCGCAATGGTCAACGACCTGCTGGAATTTGTGCGCAGCCGCTTGGGCAGCAGCCTGCCGATAGAGCCCAAGGCCATGGATCTGGCCCTCGCCTGCCAGGTAGCTCTGGATGAAGCCTGCGCCGGGCAGCCCGACTGCGCTCCGACATTGCACGTAGAGGGCGACGTGCAGGGCCATTGGGACCCGCGCCGGTTGGGGCAAATGCTGCAAAACCTGATCGGCAACGCACTGCAACATGGCGCCCGCAGGGGCAAAGTGACACTCACCCTGAGCGGGGATGGCGATGAAGTGACCTTGCGCGTCCACAACCTGGGCCAACCCATTGCCGAGGACGCGATTGCCACTTTGTTCGACCCACTGGTGCGCAGCCCGAGCGAAGACATCAGCCAGCCGGGTACGTCGACCAGCCTGGGGCTGGGCCTGTTTATCATCAAGGAAGTGGTGGACGCCCACCAGGGGCGCATTGACGTGATTTCGACCGAAGCCGAGGGCACAACGTTTACCGTGCTGCTGCCCAAAAACGCCTGAGCCCTGCAGCAACAACTTTGACTGGCCCCACACACCCTGTGGGAGCCGGGCTTGCCCGCGATGCAGACGCCACGGTCTATCAGGCAAACTGCGCTGATACCCTCGCGAGCAAGCCCGCTCCCACAGGGTGGGGCTTCATTTATTGGCTTACAAACCGTCCCAGCTGCTGCTTCAGCCGCTGGTTTTCAGCGCGCAACTGCTGCACTTCCTCGAGCAGGTCCAGCGCCAGGGCGACGCCTTCCCATTCCATTTGCAAATCATCCCGCAGCTTGGCCGCACGCCTGGCGATGACCAGTTCGTAGTCTTCAAAGCGCCACGCGTCTGGCGTGCGGCCCTGAGGTTCGATAATTCCGTGTTCGACAATCTCTATCACGTAAGTGGCCGAGATATTGGCCTCTTCGCAGAACCTTTCCATGTCCAGCTGAACGATCAGGGTGCTGCTCATGATCAGTTACTCCATTGGGCTCTCGGGTCAAATGCGGCTTTATCGGCGAGTTCTTGCCACAACGCTTTGGTGGCTTCGTCGCCATGGGTCGGCATGACCACTTTCAATTGGGCATACAAATCACCACGCTGGCCTTGCTTGTCGCTCAAACCGTGGCCCTTGATGCGCATACGCTGACCGCTCTGGCTGTCTGGGCGAATGGTCATCATCACCTTGCTGGTCAGGGTCGGTATCGCCACCTTGGTGCCCAGCGCAGCTTCCCACGGTGCCAGCGGCACAGTGATGACCAGATCGTGGCCTTCGACATCGAATTTCGGGTGCGGCGCAAAGCGAATGATCAGGTATAGATCACCATTGGCTGCACCACCCATGCCCGGCGCGCCCTGCCCTTTAAGGCGGATGCGCTCGCCGTCGGTCACACCGGCCGGAATCTTCACGCTCAGGGTCTTGCTGGTATCGCCGATCTGGAAGCTGATCTGCTTCGACTCACCAGACAGGGTTTCTTCAAGAAAAATCGGCAATTCCATTTCTACATCCTGCCCGCGACGGCCCGCACTGCGGCCCGACTGCCCACCAAAGCCATTACCGCGCGAACCGAAGATCGAGCTGAAAAAGTCCGAAAAATCGCCATTATTCTCGAAGCCACTGCTGGAGTGACCCTGCCAGCCAGGCGGCCCCTGGAACGGCTGACCATGTTGACCATATTTACGAATTTCATCGTATTCAGCACGCTTTTCGGCGCTTTTAAGCGCTTCATACGCTTCGTTGACGTCCTTGAACTTGCTCTCGGCGTCCTTTTCCTTGCTCACATCCGGGTGATACTTGCGCGCCAGCTTGCGATAGGCGGTCTTGATCGCCTTATCGTCCGCCGTGGGCTCGACACCCAGGATCTTGTAATAGTCTTTGAAGTCCATGTAAGGATCACCATCCGTTATCAATATCGCGCTGCTCCGGTCACCCAGAATGCTCCAGTTGACCGGCCTGTCGATTGACCGATCTCAAGAGCAGCGCTGCAAAAGTTTATCGGCAGCCTACGGGCTTCACGCAATCGCCTGCTAACTACCAAGCCAATGACTGGAAGTTTGGGGATGAAGGATAGTCTTTCAAGTGGATTAAAACCTGCGATTTAACGATTAGTCGTGCTTCGATTCTTTGAGCGTCTGACATACACTGCGCGGCCGTTTTTTAACCGGAACACGAAAGACATGAAAAGCGCCTCTCCAGCACGTGCCTGCGGTATCGACTTCGGCACGTCCAACTCCACCGTCGGCTGGCTGCGCCCAGGCGTGGAAACCCTCATCGCGCTGGAGGACGACAAGATCACCCTGCCCTCAGTGGTGTTCTTCAATATTGAAGAACGCCGCCCGGTGTATGGCCGTCTGGCGCTGCATGAGTACCTGGAAGGCTATGAAGGCCGCCTGATGCGCTCGCTCAAGAGCCTGCTGGGCTCCAAGCTGATCAAGCACGACACCAGCGTTCTGGGCACAGCTATGCCCTTCAAGGACTTGCTGGGGCTGTTTATCGCTCAGCTTAAAAAGCGCGCCGAGGCAACCGCCGGTCGAGAATTTGAAGAAGTCGTACTGGGCCGCCCGGTATTTTTCGTCGATGACGACCCCCTGGCCGACCAGGAAGCCGAAAACACCCTGACCGACGTGGCCCGCGCCATCGGTTTCAAGGAAGTGTCCTTCCAGTACGAACCAATCGCTGCGGCATTTGACTACGAGTCAACCATTGAGCGCGAAGAGCTGGTACTGATCGTCGACATCGGCGGTGGTACGTCCGACTTCTCGCTGGTGCGCCTGTCGCCCGAGCGCCGTGGCATGGACAACCGCCAGGACGACATTCTCGCCACCGGCGGTGTGCACGTGGGCGGTACCGACTTCGACAAACAACTGAGCCTGCAAGGCGTGATGCCGCTGTTCGGCTACGGTAGCCGCATGAAAAGCGGTGCCTACATGCCTACCAGCCACCACATGAACCTGGCGACCTGGCACACCATCAACTCGGTGTACGCGCAAAAAACCCAGATCGCCCTGAACAGCATGCGTTACGACATCGTCGACACCGGCGGTATCGATCGCCTGTTCAAGCTGATCGAGCAACGTGCCGGTCACTGGCTGGCGATGGAAATCGAAGAAACCAAGATCGAACTGACCCATAACGACAGCCGTCACTTGCTGCTGGATCGGGTTGAGCCGGGACTGAGCGTGGACCTGAGCCGGGCAATGTTTGAAGCGTCCATCGACAACCAGCTGGAACGTATCCGCAACAGCGTGACCAACCTGCTCACCAGTGCGGGCGTGGGTGTCGAGCAAGTCGATACGGTGTTCTTCACCGGTGGTTCGAGCGGTATTCCGGCGTTGCGCCAGAGCGTCTCGGCCATGTTGCCTAATGCCAACCATGTTGAAGGCAACATTTTTGGCAGCATCGGCAGCGGTTTGGCGATTGAAGCTAAAAAACGTTACGGCTGATCCCTCTGTAGCAGCTGCCGAAGGAACGAGGCTGCGTTCGGCGGCGAAGCCGTCGTGAAACCGGGCACTGCCGAGTGTCACTTGAACTCGGTATTCCGGGTTTACGGTCGCTACGCAACCGAACGCAGCCTCGTTCCTTCGGCAGCTGCTACGAGGATGTGCGTTAACCGTTAAACCAACCCCACCTGCTTCAACTCGCTCTTCAAATACGCGTAGTAAATCGGTCCAGCCACCACACCCGGCAGGCCGAAGGCTGCCTCAAATACCAGCATCGCCAGCAGCAATTCCCAGGATTTGGCGCTGATCTGCCCACCCACGATTCTGGCGTTGAGAAAGTATTCCAGCTTGTGGATAACGATCAGATAGCCCAACGCGCCCACCGCCACCCAGATCGACAACGACAGCCCGACGATGGTGATCAAGGTATTGGAGATCAGATTACCGATCACCGGCAGCAAGCCCAGCAGGAAGGTCAGCACGATCAGGGTTTTGGTCAGCGGCAGGTGTACACCCAGCAGCGGCAGGATCACGGCCAGGAAGATCCCGGTAAACGCAGTATTGAGTAGTGCGATCTTGATCTGAGCAAACACGATATTGCGAAACGCCTGTACCAGCAGGTGCAAACGTTCGAACAGAGCAGCCGACAGCGGCTTGCGGCGGCTGATATCGGGAATGCTCTGCAAGGCCATGATTGCCCCCAGCACCATGCCGATCAGCAAGGTCACGAACATGTGCGCAGCGTCTTTGCCCACCAGTTGCAAATCGCTGAGGTGCTTATTCATCCATTCGCCAATGGCGACACGAAACTCTGCTGCGCTGGCTGGCAGGTAGCTGTCCAGAAACGGCGGCAATTGCCCGCGTGCCCGGTCAACCACGACCATGAATTTATTCAGTGAGGCACCTGGGTTTTCGGCTTCATGCAGCAAAAAGCTGATCGCCCCGGCAAAGATCAGCGCCAGCACACTGACGATTACCGTGCCCAGCAACGCCACCGCCAACCAGCGCGCACGTCGCCCGGCAATCAGGCGCTGCAATTGGGGGGTGAGCATGTTGACCAGTTCGAATACCAACAACCCGGCCAGCAGACTGGGCAACAAACGCAAAGGAAAAACCAGTAACAGGCCGCCAGCAATGATGATGTAACTGGCCAATATGATGTGACGCTGAGAAAACGTTGGCATACAGCCTCAAAACTGACAGCGTGAAAGGACAGGCAGTCTGCCAGCCTTCGGCGGGGAGCACTAGAATTTCAAACTTTACCGTAGCAGCTGCCGAAGGAACGAGGCTGCGTTCGGCGGCGCAGCCGTCGTAAAATCAGGCACTGCGGTGCACCAGTCAAACCCGGCTCTCAGGGTTTACGACGACTTCGTCGCCGAACCCAGCCTTCGTTCCTCGGCAGCTACGAGATACGTGCAGGCCTTTGAAGCTATTTTTTCTTCAGGCAATCACTCATAAAGGCTTTGCGTGCGTCACCCTTGAGGGCTTGGGTGCCAGCCGTAGCGTTGCAGGTTTTCATCTTGTCCTGCTGGGTTGCCGGTTTGGCTTTGAGGCAGGTACTCATAAAGGCTTTGCGCTCATCCCCCTTGAGGGTTTTTGCACTGGCGTCAGCGTTACAGGTGGTCATTTTGTTTTGTTGAGCGGTGGCCGCAAAACCTTGGGAACACAGCAGCAAACCGATCAACAGCAGAGGCACACGCAGCATTTTCATGGAGTTTTCTCCTTATTGGCGCGCCAGATTGCAGCGCGATCTCCTGAAGTGTAGACAAACTCTGTTACAGCACACGTGCTTGGCGCCGATACTGCTCTGGCGTACACCCGGCCTGACGCGCAAACATTGCGATAAACGCCGATGAGGTGCTGTAACCCAGATCAAACCCCACGTCCTGCACGCTGCGTGCAGACTCCAGCGCCTCGATCGCCGCCAGAAAGCGCAGGCGCTGACGCCACTCGCCAAAACTCATGCCCAACTCGCGTACAAACAGCCGCGCCAGCGTGCGCTCGCTGACATGTACCTGCTGCGCCCACTGGCCTAACGATCGGTTATCACCAGGTGCCTGTTGCAGCGCCTGGAGCACCTGCAACAAGCCTGGATGGCTGGCATAGGGCAAGTAGCACTGATGCACCGGTGCCTGGCGCAATTGGTCGACCAGCACCTGCGCCAGACGAATATCCGCCTCGCTCTCAGGGATATTGATATCGCGACGGGCGAAGTCGCTGAGGATGGCCTTGAGAATATCGCTGATGGCCAGGGTTACCGGGGTGCTCGGCAAGTGCTGACAATGAATGGCATCCAGATACACCGAACGGTAAACAATCGCCTGAGCGTTATAGGCACTGTGCTCGGTGTTGGGCGGGACCCAGACTGCGTACTGCGGCGGCGACATAAAGCGCCGACCATCGACCTCAAAGCGCATCACCCCGTGGGCCACGTAATCCAGTGAACCCCAGGCATGCTCGTGCGGTACGGCATGGCTATGGGCTTCGATCTCGGCGTAGCGAAAGTAAACCGGCGCAGGCAAGCCATCAAATTCGGGGACGCTGATCAGATTCTTGCGCATGTGTCTGGATTCGGCATGAGGTTGGCTGGATCGAAGTATAGGCTTGCAGACAGACAGGCGGATAATCAGCGCTTATTAATTCTGTAGTTGTCACTGATGCAATACGCCTATCCCCTACTGGCCATTTTTATCTGGGCCGGCAATACCGTTATCAACAAACTGGCTGTAGGAGCGATCTTTCCGTCCGAGATCGGCTTTTACCGATGGCTGCTGGCTGGCCTGCTGTTTACCCCGTTTATGCTCAAGCCGGTTATAGCCAATTGGCCTGTTATCCGCCCCAATCTAGGCAAGATCTTCGTCCTCGGCGTGCTGGGCATGGCCGTGTACCAAAGCCTGGCTTACTACGCGGCGGCCAGAACTTCAGCGACCAATATGGGGATCATCCTGTCATTGATGCCGCTGATGGTGCTGGCCATGTCGATCATCAGCCTGGGGCAACGCTTGACTGCCGGGGCATTGGTGGGGGCCATCGTGTCGTTTGCCGGGGTACTGGTGGTGGTATCGAGCGGCAGCCTTGCCGCCTTGCTCGATCACGGCCTTAACCTGGGCGATGCGATGATGCTGATCGCCACCCTGGCCTATGCGATTTACAGCACCTTGCTGAAGAAATGGCAGTTGCGCCTGCCACCGCTGCAAATGTTGTATATGCAGGTGCTGGTGGCAATTGTGGTGTTGTTTCCGCTGTACCTGGCCTCCCCCAAGGTCGGCCCGACGGTGCACAACATGGGGCTGGTGCTTTATGCCTGTGTGCTGGCGTCAATGATCGCGCCGCTGGCCTGGATGAAAGCCGTGGCCACACTTGGCCCGAGCCGCACCACGCTATTTTTCAACCTGCTGCCTCTGATTACCGCGCTGATTGCGGCGCTGGTATTGAAAGAGCAGTTGCATGCCTACCACCTGATTGGCGGTGCGCTGACGCTGGGCGGGGTGATTCTTTCGGAGCGCTGGACTACGCCACTTCGAAAAACCTGAGAACACTTCTGAACCCACAACCTGTAGCCGCTGCCGCAGGCTGCGATGGGCAGCGCAGCGGCCCTCGAAGGGCCTACGGCCCTTATCGCAGCCTTCGGCAGCGGCTACATTAGTTCTGCAGTGTTTACTTCACCGTTTTAGGCACTTTGCCCTGCTGCATTTGTTGCAGCAGCGGTGCGCACTGGTTAGGTTCGCCGCCGCTTGGCGCAACCAATGCCAGCAACCCTGCCGCCGGGCCTGCAATCACTCCCAACGCCACCATGCCTGCACCACGCAACAGCAACGGCACCGCTTGCACACCCGCCGACGGGTTGGCGAAGGTGCCGCGCACATACAGCGGTGAGCGCAACGAGAACAGACGCAGGCCTTTGGACTCAGGGGTGATCTTCAAGTCGAGCTGTTCGGTGGCCAGGTTGATCGTGCCGTCGATGTAGATAATCGCGTTCTCGGTATCGAACACGAACAACCGGGTGCTGGCCAGACCACTCTTGATCCCCAGGTCTGCTGCTGCGCAGTTGATCTTGACGTCTTCGTCGCCAAAGATTTTGCCCACCACATAGTTACCCACGTTCAACCCGGCAATTTCCATCAGGCTGCGGCTGATGGCGCCGTCATTGATGATCATTTTCAAATCACCATTGGCGGTGCCCAGCAACTTGGCGACCGAATTGCCGGTGCCGGCAATCGTGGCATCACCATTGAGTTCGCCGAAGCTGGTTTTCATCGGCTCAAAGGTGGGGAACAGCTGCTTGAGCTTGAAGTTACGGGCAGTCAATTTGGCGCTGCCTGTCAACGGCGTGACACGGCCATTGAGTCGAATCTGCGCATCCAGCTTGCCGCCTGCCACGCCAAAGCGCAGCGGCTCAAGGCTCAGCTCACCGTCATTGAGCACAAGATGAGTGTAAAGGTCGGTAAACGGCAGCTCCGCACTCTGCACGATGCGCTTGCCGGTGAGTTCAACGTCGGCATCCATGTCGCGCCAGCGCTCGGTGCGAAACTCTTCGACCGGCAGTACCTTACCAGCCGGTTGTTTGCTCTCGCCGCCACGGGCTTTTTGTTTGGTGTTGGAGTCAGCACCAATCAGCGGCGCCAGGTCAGCCAGCAGCAATTGGTTGGAGACCAGCTTGCCGGACAACTTTGGCCGCGGCTGGCTGGCCAGGTATTGCAGATCGCCGTGAATATCACTGCTGCCGATCTTGCC
The DNA here is from genome assembly GCF_025426255.1 of Pseudomonas fragi. Taxonomy (GTDB): domain Bacteria; phylum Pseudomonadota; class Gammaproteobacteria; order Pseudomonadales; family Pseudomonadaceae; genus Aquipseudomonas; species Aquipseudomonas kulmbachensis. The sequence goes on from NZ_CP104861.1 coordinate 4,763,001, forward strand.
GTTGAAATTTTCATAAGTGAAGGTCGCACCACCCGGCTCATGCAGCTTGGCAATCAAGTGCCCATCGGTTGAGTACGCCGGCGAATCGGGCAAGGTCACGCCGGTCAGCGGATACAGGTTAGCCAGGCTGGTGCCGGACAGCTTCAGGCGCAGGTCCAGCGCCCCAAGATTCAATGGGTCAGTCAGGGTCCCGGCAAGCGCCACCTGGGTATCGGCAATGCTGACTTGAGCTTGCAGCGGGAAAGGCTGATTGGCATCTTGCAGCGCCAGCAGGCCGCCGATTTTGCCAGCGCCGCTGAGTTTCTGGCCGTGGTACTGGCCTTTGACCTTCAGGGCGAACACATAGTCTTGCGGCTTGGCGCCTTTCTCAATGACCTTTTTCGCGTCAGTTTCGCCGACGATTTCGCTAAACGGGATCGGCTTGCCCAATGGGTCAATCAACACATCCAGCTGAGTTTTGAGGATCTGGTCATTGAGGGTCACGTGCCCCTTGTCGAACCCAATGGCACCGATATCCAGCGTCCAGCTCGAGGGCTCGGCGTTCGGGTCCTTGGGGTCGAAGGTAAAGGTCCAGTTCGCCCGGCCATCAGCCAGCCGTTCAAGGCTGGCGCTGGGCTCGGTCAGGTTGATACGCGGGATATCCACGGTTTGGGTCAGCAGCGCCAGCGGCGACAGGCGTAGCTCTACTTTTTTCAGGCTGGCCATTTGCGGGGTTTTCGCCCACTCGGGGTTGCCCAGCGTCAGGTCCTGAGCGATCACATGCGGCCACGGCACCCAGGCACGCCAGCCTCCTTCGTCCTCTTCACGCTGCCAGCGCACAGCCAGGTCACCGTTAATGGCAAACGGGCGATGAAGGACTTCAGACACTTTGGTGTTGATGGTCGGCTTGATGCGGTTCCAGTCGAAAGTAGCGAGAACCACCACCAGCACAGCGACCAGCAGAACGAATACAGAGCCTGTCCAGGCAAGGGTTTTACGGGTGCGCGTCATGTCACGGCTCCTTGATTACGACTGAACGTCCCAGTTACGACGCCTGTAAATGTACGACTGGCAAAGACGTCTCAAGGTTTAACCCTGCCACGTCTTTCGTGAAAAAAACCTCAAGAACCGCAGGCTAGAGCCACCGATCCTGAACAATCAATTCTGTCGATTATCACCATTGGCCGTATGAACTTTGATATCCGGTAGCCAAGCGTAGCATTGCCACCACACCTACTTGATTGCACTGCTACGGAGCACACACCATGAAACGCCCAGTATTGTTTGGTCTTTCCCTTTCACTTATGGCCTTCAACGCTTTCGCTATGCCTGCCGACGAAGAGCCAACCCCAATGGTACAGCCTGCATCAAGCACTCTGAGCCAACCGCTCAACCCGGTTGCTGAAGACGGCGCACAACGTACCCTTGATCAGCAAAAAAGCGTTGCTGAAGATGGCTACGATCGCACCCCAAGCAATCAGTTTGTTGCCGAAGGTGGCGCTGATCGTTTGGCAGAAAGGAATCAACGTGCCAGCTAAATCGATCCATGTAGTCGCTGCCGCCAGGCTGCGATAAGGGCCGCAGGACCTTCAACATCCTGGGGCTGCTACGCACCCCATCGCAGCCTTCGGCAGCGGCTACAAGGGATTGATCAAATTTGCTAGAGTGCGCCGCTGTACTTGTCTGGAATACCAGCCCCGATGCTCCCTCGCGCCGAACAGAAACAACAAACCCGCCTTGCGCTGATGGATGCTGCCCGCCACTTGATGGAGTCGGGTCGCGGCTTTGGCAGCCTGAGCCTGCGCGAAGTCGCCAAAACGGCTGGCATCGTGCCCACCGGCTTTTATCGCCACTTCAGCGACATGGACCAATTGGGCCTGGCGCTGGTCAGTGAAGTCGGCCAGACTTTTCGCGAAACCATTCGCCTGGTGCGTCACAACGAACTGTTCATGGGCGGCGTGATCAACGCCTCCGTGCGTATTTTTCTCGACGTGGTCGAGGCCAACCGCTCGCAGTTTTTGTTTCTGGCCCGCGAGCAGTACGGCGGTTCCCAACCGGTTCGTCAGGCCATTGGCGCCCTGCGCGAAGACATCACCTCGGACCTCGCAGCAGACCTTGGCTCCAAGCCAAAATTGCAGCATCTGGACCACGCGGGCCTGACCGTGATCGCCGATCTGGTGGTCAAAAGCGTGTTTGCCGCCCTGCCCGATGTCATCGACCCGCCTGCAGACACCCTGCCCGACCACCTGCAACCCCAAGCCAAAATCAGCCAACAACTGCGCTTTATCTTTATCGGGCTCAAGCATTGGAAAGGCTTGGGTAGCACTGAATAATTGCAAGCGCACCCTGTTGGTGCGCCATGGCACCCATTACGCACTAATTTAGAACAGCTTCATCTTCCTGCACTCTTTTTGGGCCTGCATTTGCGGTCTACACCCGGGTTGGCAAGCCCCTTGCTCTGACCCAGGTAATGTCAATTGCAGGAAGCTTTCCGATGTTGGTGATTCATCGCAGAATCCAGGCCCACCCCGTGTGGAGCGCCGAGCTACACCTCAACTTCGAAGCCCGTAGCAAGAGCCGCCTGCGCTGCTTCAGCAGCAGTGGCGAAGATGTCGGCCTGTTCCTTGAGCGCGGTCAGGCGCCCTTGCATGACGGCGAATTTCTCCAGGCCCAGGACGGGCGCATCGTGCGCGTCTGCGCCAGCCCCGAAAAACTGCTGCATGTCACCTGCAGCAATGCCTTTGAATTGACCCGCGCTGCCTATCACCTGGGCAACCGTCACGTCGCCCTGCAAGTGGGTGATGGCTGGTTGCGCCTGCTCGATGACTACGTGCTCAAGGCCATGCTCGAGCAGTTGGGCGCTCACACCGAAGCCATTGAAGCGCCGTTTCAACCGGAACACGGCGCCTACGGCGGCGGTCACCACCACTCCCGTGCGGGCGAAGAAGACTTCAACTACGCCCCGAAGCTGCATCAGTTTGGTGTGCGCTTGTGAACCCGGCCTGGGCGCTGCTGCGCCTGGCCAGCCCGCAGTTGCCGATTGGCGGCTACAGCTACTCCCAAGGGCTGGAAATGGCCGTCGAGAATGGCAGCGTAGGTGATCCGGTCGCGGCTTCACGCTGGATCAGTGATCAACTGCTGCTCAATCTGGCCCGTTTCGAAGCGCCGTTGCTGCTGGCCCATTGCCAAGCAGCGGCCGATCAGGACTGGAGTGCCTTGCAGCGCTTGTGCGATGAGCATCGCGCCAGCCGTGAAACCCGTGAGTTGCATCAGGAAAGCCGGCAAATGGGCTACTCCCTGCAACAATTGCTCACTGGTTTGCCGGAACTGGACGAGCCCGCGCGGATGTTTCTCGCACAACAGACTGAACCGCATCTGGCGCTGGGCTGGGCATTGGCTGCCCGCGCCTGGAGCATCAGCCCACAGGATGCGCTGGCTGCCTGGCTCTGGAGCTGGCTGGAAAACCAACTGGCGGTGCTGATGAAAACCCTGCCATTGGGCCAACAGGCAGCCCAGCGCATGACCAGCGAGTTGTCCCCCGCCTTGCAGCAGGCACAGCAACACGCCAGTACTCTCGACTTATCCCACTTGGGCAGCGCCGCTTTCGGCCTGTCATTGGCGAGCATGGCCCACGAGCGCCAGTACAGCCGCCTATTTCGTTCCTAGGAGAATGTAATGAACACACAGCCTTTGCGAGTTGGCATCGGTGGCCCGGTGGGCTCCGGCAAAACCGCACTGACCCTGGCCCTGTGCCTGGCATTGCGCGAAAAGTACAACCTGGCTGTCGTGACCAACGACATCTACACCCGAGAAGATGCCGATTTTCTAGTGCGCAACGAGGCGCTGGCTCCGGAACGCATAATTGGAGTTGAAACCGGTGGTTGCCCGCATACGGCGATTCGCGAAGATGCGTCGATCAATCTGGAAGCCGTGGATCAACTGAACCGACGTTTTCCGGGGCTGGACCTGATTCTTGTGGAGTCGGGTGGGGATAACTTGTCGGCGACTTTCAGCCCGGAACTGTCCGACCTGACGATCTACGTGATCGACGTGTCGGCGGGGGACAAGTTGCCGCGCAAGGGCGGGCCGGGAATCTGCAAGTCGGACTTGCTGGTGATCAACAAGATCGACCTGGCGCCGCTGGTGGGCGCGTCGCTGGAACTGATGGACAGCGACACCCGACGCATGCGCGCAGACAAGCCGTTTGTGTTCAGCAACCAGAAGACCGGGCAGGGCCTGGACACCATCGTGGCGTTTATCGAGCGTCAGGGGTTGCTGGTCAAATAGTGCTGAAATCATCTGTGGGAGCGAGCCTGCTCGCGATGGCCGCGACGCGGTACATCATAAAAACGCAGTGATGCCATCGCGAGCAGGCTCGCTCCAACAGAGTTGAGATCATCCAGGAATCACGGTGTATCATGTCGCGCAAACGCCCCAGCCGTGACGACGCCCGCCGATGCCTGATGTAGCCAGCTCCGACTTCCCGCTTGAACTGACCGCCACCTTTGCGGCAGTGCAGCAGCATTTTCGCCAGGTCATTGTGCCGCTCTGGCAAGGCCCCGGCTGGAATGCCGAACTGGCGTTGCCCTATGAGGCCCTGAGCCCCGAGCACCAGCCGTTGCCACCCCAGCGCTACCGCGCCATGGCCTGTGCACGTCAACTGTACCTGTTCGCCAGCCTGATCGACGACCCGGCCTTCCCCGGCGCGGCGGAGCGCGCAGCTCAGTTGTTTCGCTCGCTGCACCAGCATTTTCACGACGCCGAACACGGTGGCTGGTTCTACAGCATCGACCCTCACGGCGCGCCGCTGGATCAACGCAAAGACCTCTACACCCACGCCTTTATCATCTTCGCTTGTGCCCATTACTGGGCCAAAGTGCGCGAACCGCTGGTGGAGTCGGCGCTCAATGGCGCATTGCAAGTGGTAGCCGAGCGTTTCAGCGATGGCGACGGTCTGTATGAAGCCAACCTGGACCGGGACTGGTCATCACTGGGCAGCGGCCCGTTGCAAAACCCGTTGATGCACTTGGCCGAAGCTTTTTTGGCCACCCTGTCGGTCCGCGACGATGCCCCGGTACACGCCGCACTGCTGGCACTGGCGGCGGGCATGCAGCAGCGGTTTATAGAGCCTGTGCATAACGTCATGCTGGAAAAACCGCACGGGGCTGTGGATAACTGGTTTGAGCCAGGCCATCAGTTTGAGTGGTTCTTTTTGCTGCAATCTTCGCCCCTGCTGCGCCAGACCCCGCTACACGGGTCGCTGGATCGCGCCTTTGGCTTTGCTGAGCAGGTGGGGGTCGATCCACAGAGCGACGCGGTCTGCGGCATGCTGGCCGCCGATGGCAGCCTGCGTGATGGCACCCAGCGTATCTGGGCACAGGCCGAGTACCTGCGCGCACTGACCTTACGCCCGGACAGCCAGCCACGCCTGCAACGCCAATTGCTGGCGCTGCAACAGAACTTTTTACATGCCGGTGGCTGGTATGAATGCCGGGATGGCGCGGGCAAGGTCAGCCGCGAAGATATGCCGTCGACCACGCCGTATCACCTGGCGACGTGCTACAGCGGGTTGGCGCAATTCCTCAGCTAACACTAACAACTGTGGGAGCGGGCTTGCCCGCGCTTCAGGCGACCCGGTTTATCAGATAAACCGCGCCGATCCGATCGCGAGCAAGCCCGCTCCCACAAAACGTTACTTGCCTTGAGTTACGCAATCCACTTGCGGTCGCCGGTAAAGCTGATGGTCAACCAACGTGCACTGTCAGCCGCCCCCAGCAGTTCGGATATTTCTTCGCGCAACGCATCAAGCGTCTTCACGCTGATCAGTGGATAACCTGCTGGCAGCACGATATGAATCTCGATGAACCGCGCCCGCCCATGCTTTTGCACATAGGTTTTGTAGCCTTCAAAACCATGGCGCGCCGACATGTCCTCCAGCACGTCCCGAACCTTGTCATCGAGCTTGTCCGGGGCAATGCCCAGTACGTCACGCAAGGCCGGTTTAAGGATTTTGAACGCCGGGGCCAACATGCTCAGCGCCAGCAAAATCAGGATTGCCGGGTCAACGTAAGCCGCCCACTGTGCATAACCCTGCTGCTTGAGCACCAGCGCGGTGACGAAACTTATCAACAGCCCCACCGACAGCATCGCGTCCACCAGCCAACTGATGTTATCGAACTGGATCAAGGTTGACTTGAGCTTGCGGTTTTTGCGCCGTACCCAGAAGTAATAGGCGAACTCGATCACGGTAAACACCGCCGCGTAGACGATCACCATGCCCAATTCGATGTCGCGCCCGCCATTGATAATGCCGAACACGCCGTTAAGAAATGCGTAGATCGCAATCAATAACAGGAAGCTGCCTTCAATCAGCAGCACCATTGGCTCTAGGTGCCAGAAGCCGAACTGGAAACGCTGGTTGCTTTCCTTGGCGATCAGTTGCGCTGTGATCAGCATCAACACTTTGATAAAAGTTGCGATCAAAGAGAAAAAACCATCGAACAGGATGGATTCGGAACCCGAAATAAAACCCGTTGCGATGCCAGCAATGGCCACCGCGAACATTAGAACAGTCGATTGTTTGAGCAGTTGCTGCTCACCACGGTTACTCACAAAAACTCCTTTTCAGCCCGATTGAATGCGACCCCCTCAGGAGGTCGCAGGTGGGCTGCCAGGCGTGAGTTTACTCCTTGGTATGGCGTTCGATGGCAAAACCGCTCCAGGACTGCGTAACGGGCATCAGCTCAAGGCGGTTGATGTTGATGTGCGCCGGGGTGTTGAGTACCCAGAAAATGGTCTCGGCGATGTCCTGGGGCTGAATCGGTTCGGCGCCCTGGTAGGTCGCGTCGTACCGCGCCTTGTCGCCGCCGAAGCGCACCATCGAGAATTCGCTCTCGCACAGGCCCGGCTCAACGTTGCTGACTCGCACGCCAGTGCCCTGCAAGTCGCAGCGCAGGTTCAGGGAGAATTGTTTTACAAAAGCCTTGGTGCCGCCATACACATGGCTACCGGGGTACGGGTAGCTGCCAGCGATAGAACCCAGGTTGACGATCCCGGCACCGCGTCCGTAGGCAATCAGGCGTGGCAGCAGCAAGCGGGTGGTGTAAAGCAGGCCCTTGATGTTGGTGTCGACCATGGTGTCCCAGTCGTCGAGATCACACTTGGGGGCCGGGTCGGTTCCCAGCGCCAGGCCAGCATTGTTGATAAGCCCACGCAACTTGCTGAACGAGGGCGGCAGATCGGCAATCGCCGCCTCCATCGCCGCACGGTCACGCACGTCTACCACCAGGCCATGGACCTCGGTCTGCTTGGACAACTCTTCGCACAGTGCCTTCAAGCGATCTTCGCGCCGACCTGTCAGCACCAGTTTCCAGCCTGCCTGTGCAAACTTGCGCGCACACGCCTCACCAAATCCGGAAGTCGCGCCTGTAATAAACAGGGTGGAAGTCATCGTGTTCTCCTTGGCTGGCGGGCATCGGCCGCCGTTGAATTGGACGTTGAGCAGAATGCCCCGGCTGGGTTCCAGCGGCAACCCGGTCATGCTGGCGGACTTTAACTGTACAAAAAACGATCAAACTCCGACAAGCCATGATGCATAAGGCCTGGAGCCATATGCGCTCACCTTATCCACAGGCCCGTCCACAGTCTTTGGGTGTAAGTCGAAAATGCTCGAAGCCGCTATTCACAAGGGGTAGAGCACAGAACGAGGTGTTTTTAACTTGACCTGAACCTGCCCCACATGCACACGCCCCAAAAGGGTGCAACCAGGTAAAACCCGGCACATAGCCACAGGCCAGTAATTACGCCGTCTAGCGCATTCTTTCCAGAGTTTAACCACAGACTTATCCACAGGTTAGTCATGTATTTCGAGCGCTCTTTAAAACTAAACAAACCTGTTGACAAATCACCGGAGCGGCCAAGCAAAAACCACTGATCGAAAAATAACCACACCGCTGGACACCGTGTAAGTAAAGGCCTACAGCCAACTACTCCCACGTTACCCACAGCCACCTCCACAGCAAACGGGGACAAGTCAAATTGATGACAAAACAGGCAATTACAGCGTCTTTATGTCGCGGTTTCACAGAGTTGAAATAATGTTTTCCACAATTTGCGGCGGGGCTATACGGAGAGGAAATTGTCGAACAAAAAACATGAGGGATAAGCAACTTGCGCAATTGTGTAGCCGCTGACGCTACAGAGATACTTCAAGCGTGGGAGCGAGCCTGCTCGCGAAGATCATTCGCGAGCAGGCTCGCTCCCACAGGGGGCTTGACCTGGAATAGAGTATCTACAGGGTTTAGGCAGTTCGGTCAGTGCCCACCCAGATAGGCGTTGCGCACTTCGTCGTTACTCAGCAGCTCCTTGCCGGTGCCGGTCAGGCGGATTTCACCGTTGACCATTACGTAGGCGCGGTCCGATAAGCGCAGGGCGTGGTTGGCGTTTTGCTCCACCAAAAAGATGGTCATGCCGGTAGTGGCCAGCTCGCGCAGGGTGGCAAAGATCTGCTTCACCACAATCGGCGCCAGCCCCAGGCTAGGTTCATCCAGCAACAGTAGCTTGGGGCGGCTCATCAATGCGCGGGCGATGGCGAGCATTTGCTGCTCGCCCCCGGACATGGTCATGGCCCGCTGGTTACGCCGCTCCTTGAGCCTTGGGAACAACTCGAACATGCGCTGCATGTCTGCGTCGGCATGTTTGTCACCAATGGGGATGGTGCCCATCAGCAGGTTTTCTTCCACCGACATGTCTGGAAACACGCGACGGCCTTCCGGCGACTGGGCGATGCCGTTGGAGGCAATGTAGTGCGAGGACTTCTGGGTGATGTCCACGCCCTGATAAATGATTTGCCCGCCGCTGGCCCTGGGCTGGCCGAAGATCGACATCAGCAGCGTAGATTTACCCGCGCCGTTGGAGCCGATCAGGCTCACGGTTTCGCCCTCTTCGATGTGCATCGAGACTTTTTTCAGTGCCTGGATCGGACCGTAGTGGACATCCAGTTCCTTGAGTTCGAGGATCGTGCTCGTCATATCAGCTCCTCTTCGTCTGCGCCGAGGTAGGCAGCAATCACTTTCGGGTCGTTACGAATAGCCTCAGGCCCGCCCTCGGCGATCACGTTGCCGTGGTCGAGCACCACGATGTGATCAGAAATACTCATGACCATGCCCATGTCGTGCTCGATCAGCACCACGGTAAGGTCGTGTTCGTCACGCAGCAGGCGAATCATCCCGCTCAGCGCTTCGGTTTCCTGTGGGTTAAGACCGGCTGCCGGTTCGTCCAGGCAGATGATTTGCGGACGCGTACACATGGCCCGGGCGATCTCCAGACGCCGCTGTTGGCCGTATGACAATTCACCGGCCAAGCGGTTGGCGCAGTCCACCAGATCCACTACCTCCAGCCAGTAAAACGCATGGTCCAGCGCATCGCTTTCGGCCTTGCGATAGCCCTTGGTGTTGAGGATCCCGGCGAGCATGTTGCGGTTGACCCACATGTGCTGGGCCACCAGCAGGTTTTCCAGTACCGACATTTCCTTGAACAGGCGAATGTTCTGGAAAGTTCGTGCCAGACCCGAGCGGTTGACCAGATGTGTACCACCGAACATTTTGTAGTACAGCCGACTGGCGAACGCCTTGGGCGATACAAAGTCGGTCAGCTTGAACGGCTCGCCCAGCAGCTTGATCACATTGGTACGTGCGCCCCGGGCATTGAGTTCGATCCTGCCGCCGCTGGCCTTGTAGAACCCGGTCAGACAGTTGAACACCGTGGTTTTACCGGCACCGTTGGGGCCGATCAAGGCAAAGATCGAGTTGCGTTTAACCTTGAGGCTGACATCACTCAGGGCTTTGATCCCACCGAAATGCATCATCAGCTTGTCGACCGAAAGCACCACGTCGTCTTTCATGATGGGCTCATTCATGGCGCGACTCCCTTGCGTGGCGTAACACCGACACGGCTGATCCGGATCAGGCCTCGCGGTCGCCAGATCATCATCAACACCATTAAGACACCAAACAGCAGCACCCGATACTCGGCAAAGCTGCGCAGCAATTCAGGGGCCACGGTCAGTACGAACGCAGCAATTACCACACCCACCGTCGACCCCATGCCACCAAGCACCACAATCGCGAGGATCAGCGCCGACTCAAAGAAGGTAAACGAGGACGGGTTAACAAAGCCCTGGTAGCTGGCGAAGAACACCCCGGCCAGACCTGCCGTAGACGCGCCAATGGTGAACGCCGAGAGTTTGACCAGTACATGGTTAAGCCCCATGGAGCGGCAGGCGATTTCGTCTTCGCGCAACGCTTCCCAGGCACGACCGATCGGCATGCGGGTCAATCGATGCTTGATGTACAGCACCAGCAGCACCACCAGAAACAGCACGATGTAGATAAACAGGAATTTGATGTTGGGGTTGTAGTCCAGGCCGAAGAACTGATGAAACGGCACCCCGCCTTCTTTGGCAACACGGCCAAATTCCAGCCCGAAAAACGTCGGTGAAGGCACCGGCATACCGTTGGGCCCACCAGTGAACGACAGCCAGTTGTTGAGTATCAGGCGAATGATTTCACCAAAGCCCAGGGTCACGATGGCCAGGTAATCCCCATGCATTCGCAATACCGGAAACCCGAGAATGCACCCCGCCATCGCCGCCGTAATGGCCGCCAGCGGCAGCACCGACCAAAAGCCCAGCCCCAGATACTGATAGCCCAGCGCCAGGCCATAAGCACCGATGGCGTAGAAGGCCACGTACCCCAGATCGAGCAAGCCCGCCAACCCGACCACGATGTTCAAGCCCAGGCCGAGCAGCACGTAGATCAGGCCGAGGATCACCACGGTCAGGATGTATTTGTTGGCAAAAAACGGGAACACGATGGCAATCACGATCAGCAGCGGCACGATCCAGCGCAGCCGCGATTTGTAATCGGGTGGCAGCACGTGCACACCAGAGCCGGTGGACTCAAAGCTCTGAAGAATTTTCAGGCCCTTGGACGTTTGCAGGAACAGGCTCAGGACAAAGCGTCCCACCATCACAATCGCCACCAGCCAGCCAACACGCGCCGGCTGCAGGTTGAAGCTATAGCCGTCGAGCACTACCCCCACGATCGGTCCGAACACAATCAATGAAATCAACCCGGCAAGGATCGAGTCGATAACGCTTTTTTTGATATCAATTGGTTTGTTAATGGCTGCAGACATACTTACACCTTCGCCACGAGAGGACGACCCAGCAGGCCTTGGGGACGGAAAATCAGAATCAGCACCAGCAGTGAGAAACTGAACACGTCCTTGTAATCCGAGTTAACCAACCCGGCAAAAAGTGACTCGGAAATACCCAGGATGATCCCGCCGAGCATGGCGCCAGGCAATGATCCAATCCCGCCGAGCACGGCAGCAGTGAACGCCTTGATGCCAATAATAAAGCCGGCATAAAAGTCGAACGTGCCGTAGTTCATGGTGATCAACACACCGGCCAACGCGGCCATGGCAGCGCCGATCACAAATACGTAGGAGATCACCCGGTCGGTGTTGATCCCCAGGATCGAGGCCATCTTGCGGTCTTGTTGGGTGGCGCGGCACATGCGGCCCAGCTTGGTGTACTTGATGATGTAGGTCAGCAGACCCATGCCTACGAAGGCTGCAATCAGAATGAAGACTTTGGTGTAGGTGAGTTGTACAAAACCGGTGCCAATATCCACGCGCCAGGAACCGCTAAGGAGGGTCGGAACCCCCTGTTGACGCGAGCCTTGGGCAATTTGCACGTAGTTTTGCAGGATCAGGGAAATACCGATGGCGCTGATCAGCGGCGCCAGCCGTGTGGAGTTTCGCAGAGGTTTGTAAGCCACGCGTTCGATGACCCAGCCATACACGCCAGTCACCACTACGGTGAAAACCAAGGTGCCCAACATCAGTAGCGGGAAGGATTCAATACCGAAGTATGCCAACAGAGCCAGACTGATCGCCGCGAGGTAAGCAGAGATCATGTACACCTCGCCATGGGCGAAGTTGATCATGCCGATGATGCCATAGACCATTGTGTAGCCGATGGCGATCAGGCCGTAGACAGACCCGAGGGTCAGGCCGTTCAGCAGTTGCTGTAGGAAAATACCATCCATAACGCAATCTCACGCACTTGAGCCGTTGCGCAGACGCAAGCCGTCCACGCCGTCAGAGGACAGCTTGGCTGGCAGGGTGTACGCGACTCCTGGAAAAGAAGACAGGTGATGCCGATTTGCCTCCGATGCCCTTGGATCCGGAGGAGCTGGCGCAGGCTGCGATCTTTTGAGTGTTTAAAAGATCGCAGGCTTGGCCAGTTCCTAAGGAATCAGGGAATCAGCAGGAGCGATCTATCTCACTTCTGTTTTTCCAACTGGTGATATTTGCCGCTTTTGTCCCACTGATAAACCACGTAGTCAGAGACTTTCAGGTCGCCTTTGCCGTCCCAGGCTTTTTCACCCATCACGGTTTTAACCGGGTTGGCCTTGAGCCACTTGGCTGCGTCTTCACCTTTATTGGATTTAGCGCCATTGAAGGCGTCAGCCAGGGCCTGGATCGAAGCATAGGCATACAGGGTGTAGCCTTCTGGCTCGGTGCCGGCTTTGCGGAACTCTTCAACCACCACCTTGCTGTCCGGCAGCAGGCGCGGGTCGGCGCCGAAGGTCATGTACACGCCATCGACATACTGCGGGCCACCGGCAGTGGCCACCAACTCGTCGGTCACGATGCCATCGTCCGACATGAATTTCACATCCTTGAGACCCGCTTCACGCAACTGGCGGACCAGCGGACCGGCTTCTGGGTGCAGACCACCGAAATACACGACATCAGCACCGGCGCCGCGGATTTTTGTGACCAGCGCGCTAAAGTCTTTCTCACCCCGGGTCAGGCCTTCTTCCAGAATAGGTTTCACGCCGCGTTTGGTCAGCTGTGCACTGGTGGCATCGGCCAGACCTTTACCGTATGTGTCCTTGTCGTTGATGACTGCTACTTTTTTGCCCTTGAGCACGTCGACAATGTAGTCGCCTGCAACGATGCCTTGCTGGTCATCACGCCCGCACATACGGAACACTGCATCCAGCCCACGCTCAGTGACCTGCGGGTTGGTCGAGCCCGGCGTGATCATGATCACACCCGCATCGGCATACACCTCGGAAGCAGGAATGGTGTTCGAAGAGCAGAAGTGACCGACCACACCGATCACTTTGTCCTGATCGACCAGACGGTTGGCCACGGCCACGGCCTGCTTGGGCTCACAGGCATCGTCGCCAGCAACCAGCTTGATCTTCTCGCCGTTAATCCCGCCCGCCTTGTTGATTGCATCCGCAGCCGCCTGCGCACCCTTCATGTACTGCTCACCAAATGCCGCGTTGGCGCCGGTCATCGGGCCCGCCACACCAATTTTCACATCTGCCTGAACAAACGAGGACACGCCCAAAGCAGCAGCCACTGCGAGGGCCAGAAAACCTTTCTTGTAGAACGTCTGCGACATGAGGTGGTGCTCCTGAGGTTTTTTTAGTTGGCACTGCGACTTCACATAAAGCGCTGAGCAAGGCGCGTGCCATTGGTTTTTTATTCTTAAAAAAGCCGCTGTGTTGTTGTTATATCGACTGTTTCGGGCCCATTTTCATTGGGCGTGCAACCGTCTAAACCGAGGAAGGTGAAACCATTGTTTATTTGCTGGCGCCACCCATCGCAACAAACGTTGCAACCGGGTTGCCCTGCACTGTGCAACCGCCCTGTAACCCCGTGCGTCACCGAACTGCACACTCTCGGTGCGTAACTGCTACAGGCCGCACCATTAGAGGCTAGTCGCTACACGAAGAAACGCGGTGCCATCCAGAAAAAAACCCCGTCAGATCACAATTCTTAAACATTGTCCGGCGTGATACAGCGAAAAACCGGCTTCGTATAAACAGCTGCGTAGCCCCGTGCCAGACAGTGGTCGCATTGGCGCAAAAGGAATCGGCAAAGCCTTGGCATCGCCACTGCACAAGTAGTCGGCAAACGCTTTGCCCACCACACTGCCAGTAGTCACGCCCCGACCGTTGTACCCGGTAACTGCCACCAAACCGGGTGCTGGCTCGAACAAACGCATCAAGTGATCAGGGGTAAATGCGATACAACCGGTCCAGGTGCATTCCCACTCCACGCCCTTGAGGTACGGGAAGTAGTGCTGTTGCACACGGTCGGCCCAGGCTTTGAGAAACCAGGCAGGCTTTTGATTGCCATTGCCCAGGCTGCCCAGCAATAAGCGGCCCTCGGCATCGCGGCGGATGCTGCTCAACACCTGCCGGGTGTCCCATGAGCCCTGACCGCCGGGCAAGATCCGGGCGGCAGTGGCGTCAGTCAGCGGCTTGGAGGCAACCTGGTAGTAGTAACCGGGGAAAAAGTTGCGGCGTAAGTCAGTCCATTCGCCTTCGGTGTAGGCATTGGACGCCAGCACCACCTGTTCGGCATTCACCGCACCCAGTGCGGTTTGTACCGACCAGCGCTGGCCCTGGCGCTCAAGCCCGGTTACGGGCGAGTGATCAAACAAGCGCCCGCCCAGATCACCGGCAGCCTTGGCCAAGCCCGAGGTGTAGGCCATCGGGTTGAGGGTTCCCGCGCGACGGTCAAGCAAGGCAGCGGCAATTTTGGTGGTGCCGGTGGCGGCTTCGCACGCAGCACCGGTGAGTAATTCCACAGGCGCCCCGCGGCGCTTCCATTGCTGCTCGCGGCTGCGCAGATCGGCTTCGCCCTTGGCGTTATGGGCCATGTGCAGTGTGCCTTCGCGGCGCAACTGGCAGTCGATGCGGTATTTATCGATCAGGCTGAATACCAGCGCGGGCGCGGCACCGAGCATGCGATTGAGCTGGCTACCGACCGCTTCCCCGAAACCGGCTTCAATATCATCCGGCGCGATCCACATCCCGGCGTTAACCAGTCCTACGTTACGACCCGAACCGCCATGCCCGGTGCGATGCGCTTCGAGCACACATACACTTTTGCCCTGCTCAAGCAAATGGATGGCGGCTGACAGGCCGGTAATTCCGGCACCAATCACACAGACATCAACGCTGAGTTCACCCTTGAAAGTGGGCGCCTGAGGGCGTTGTGGGGTGAGGTTTTCCCATAGACATTGTTCTTGTAGAGGCATTGCCAAGCTCCAGAAATGAAACCCAACCAAACGCAAATCACCTGTAGCCGCGGCCAAAGGCTGCGATGGGTTGCGCAGCGACCCTGGCTTTCATGAATGAAAGAAGGTCCTGCGGCCCTTATCGCAGCCTTCGGCAGCGGCTACAGGGGTGTACTCCTCTCACTCAATCGAAGGTAATCCCCTGCGCCAACGGCAACTCCAGCGAGTAGTTCACGGTGTTGGTCTGGCGGCGCATATAACCGCGCCACGCATCAGAGCCCGACTCGCGGCCGCCGCCGGTTTCTTTCTCACCACCAAATGCGCCGCCAATTTCCGCGCCGCTGGGCCCGATATTGACGTTGGCGATCCCGCAGTCACTGCCGGTAGCGGACATAAATTGCTCAGCCTCGCGCACGTCGGTCGTGAAAATGCACGACGACAGGCCTTGGGGCACGGCGTTGTTCAGGCGCAGCGCCTCGGCAAAGTCGCTGTAACCGACCACGTACAGGATCGGAGCGAAGGTTTCATCGCACACTACATCGCTCTGCTCGGGCATTTCCACAATCGCCGGGGCCACGTAGTAAGCGCCAGGGTACTGGCCAGCCAATTGACGTTCCCCCCCAAACACCCGGCCGCCTTCGCTCAGGGCTTGCTCCAGCGCATCCTGCATGTTTTCAAAGCTGTGCTTGTCGATCAGCGGCCCCACCAAATTACCTTCCAGCGGATGACCGATACGCACTTTGGAATAGGCGGCCTTGAGCCGGGTGACAATTTCTTCCTTGACCGACTCATGGGCGATCAGACGGCGCAGGCTGGTGCAACGCTGACCGGCAGTGCCGACGGCGCTGAACAGAATGGCGCGCACGGCCATGTCCAGATCGGCACTCGGGGCAAGGATCATTGCGTTGTTGCCGCCCAGTTCCAGAATGCTGCGGGCAAAGCGGGCGGCGATTTTTGGCGCCACTTCACGGCCCATGCGGGTGCTGCCGGTGGCACTGATCAGCGCGACACGCGGGTCTTCAACCAGTGCTTCACCGGCCTCACGGCCACCGATAATCACTTGGGCCAGGTACTTGGGTGCGTCGCTGAATGAGTTCAGGACCCGGTCAAACAGCGCTTGGCAGGCCAGCGCGGTGAGCGGGGTTTTCTCGGACGGCTTCCAGATCACAGAGTTGCCGCATACCAGCGCCAACGTGGTGTTCCACGCCCAGACCGCCACCGGGAAATTGAATGCGCTGATCACCCCTATCACGCCCAGCGGGTGCCAGGTCTCACGCATATGGTGGCCCGGACGCTCCGAAGCGATGGTCAAGCCATAGAGCTGGCGCGACAGGCCGACGGCAAAGTCGCAGATGTCGATCATTTCCTGCACTTCGCCCAAGCCTTCCTGGGTGATCTTGCCCGCTTCCCACGACACCAGCTCGCCCAGATCGGCCTTGTACTCACGCAGCAAATCGCCGAACTGGCGCACCAGCTCCCCACGGCGCGGGGCTGGCACTTTGCGCCAGGCCTCGAATGCGTGCTCGGCGCGGGTCACGTGTTGTTCGGTTTCGGCGGCACCTTCCCAGTGCACGGCGCCAATCTGGCTGCCATCAATCGGCGTGTATACCGGCTGATTACCCTGCTGATACAGCGCGGGATTCACACCAAGACGATCCAGTAATGCAGCAACCATTGGGGGCACTCCTTGAACTTGAGAAAGATAATTCGCAGGCCGTTAGTTGTAGCTGGCTCCCATGACGGCAACAAACGACCTTTAAGCGAGATATCATTCCGAAAATTCATGCTGCGCTGGTAACGTTGCCTGACAACAAGAATCAAGGCCCTTTTTATGCTCAACAAGCGCCATCTCCCCTCGATCACGGCGTTGCAGTGTTTTGAAGCAGTGACCCGTCACCTGAGCTTCACCCGCGCCGCCGAAGAGCTGAACCTGACCCAGAGTGCCGTCAGCAAACAGGTCGCGCAGCTCGAAGAGTTGCTGCAACACTTGCTGTTTCGCCGTGTGCGCCGCCGCCTTCAGCTCACACCCGCCGGCGATCTGTATCTGGTAGAAGTCCGAAAAATCCTGACCCAGGTCGAGATGTCGACCCACACCCTGCGCTCCTATGGCGGTGAAACAGAAGTATTGCGGGTCTCGACCCCATCAACCTTCGGTGCCCGCTGGCTGGTGCCGCGCCTCAAGGGCTGGGGGATTCGCCATCCGCAGATCCATCTGGACCTGTGCAACGAGCAACAAGGCGACGATCTGCTGCAAGGGCGCAGCGATCTAGCGTTTTATTTCGGCCAGGGTTCACGACCGGGCAGTGAGTGTCTGAAGCTGTTTGGCGAGGAACTGGTGGCCGTGTGTGCACCCGCAAGCCTGCCGCGCACGCCAATGACGGACCCAACCCAACTGACGGATCTGGTGCTGTTGCAAAACGCTTCGCGGCCACAGGCCTGGCACGAGTGGTTCGAGGATCAGGGGTATTGCACCGACCACAGCTATCACGGGCCACGCTTTGATACCTTCTATATGTGCATCCGTGCCGCGCAGGAGGGATGTGGCGTGGCGCTGCTACCCAAATTCCTGGTGGAAGAAGAATTGGCCGACGGCAAACTGGTGATCGCCTGGCAACACCTGATGCCGAGTCGCGACTCGTATTACCTGGCGTATCCTGAACATTCGGCAGGCGTGCCCAAGGTGCGCGCGTTTGTGAGCTGGATGATGGAGCAACTGAATGACCAGTGAGCCTCTATATACTCGGTTGCAGGTCAAGTGAGGTACGCAAATCTTCGTAGCAGCCGGACGTAGCCTCGCACTGCTCGTCAACTGCTACAGGGTTTTGCTCGTCTCGTTGCTTCAAATATAAAAACCGCTGGCAAAAGCGCCTGCGGATATGCGCCACTAGCGCCATTCATTGAAAAAGCTGAACACCGTGGTAATAAGGCACGGGCAGCATGGAGATTGCCGCTATGAGCGAGAGTGTATTTGCCGATCGCATCGTGCAGAACCTGCTCGACACCGACTTCTACAAATTGACCATGATGCAGGCGGTGCTGCACAACTACCCCAACGTTGAAGTCGAGTGGGAATTCCGCTGCCGCAACAGCGAGGATTTACGCCCCTATCTCAACGAGATTCGCCACCAGATCGAACGCCTGGGCGAGTTGAGCATGACTCAGGACCAGTTGGGGTTTCTGGAGCGAATCACGTTTATGAAGCCCGACTTCATACGCTTCCTGGGCCTGTTTCGCTTCAATATGCGCTACGTTCACACCGCTATCGAAAACGGCGAGCTGGTTATCCGCCTGCGTGGGCCGTGGCTGCATGTGATTTTGTTTGAAGTGCCAATGCTGGCGATTGTCAGCGAAGTACGTAACCGCTCGCGTTATGCAGACACGGTGCTGTCCCAGGCCCGCGAGCAGCTGTATCGCAAATTCGACTGGTTGCAGGCCAACGCCAGCACCGAAGAATTGTCCGAGTTGCAGGTCGCCGACTTCGGTACTCGCCGACGGTTTTCGTATCGCGTGCAGGAAGAAGTGGTCAGCGTACTCAAACACGACTTCCCCGGGCGCTTTGTCGGCACCAGCAACGTCAATCTGTCCCGCGAGCTGGACATGAAACCGCTGGGCACCATGGCCCACGAGTGGATCATGGCGCACCAACAACTGGGGCCGCGACTGATCGACAGCCAGAGTGCAGCGCTCGACTGCTGGGTGCGGGAATATCGCGGTTTACTGGGGATAGCCTTGACGGACTGCATCACCACCGATGCCTTCCTGAAAGATTTTGATCTGTACTTTGCCAAGCTGTTCGACGGTTTGCGCCACGACTCGGGCGATCCCGTAGTGTGGGCTGAAAAATGCATTGCCCATTACCACAAGCTGGGCATTGATCCGATGAGCAAAACTCTGGTGTTCTCCGACAGCCTGACCCTGCCCCGGGCGCTGGAAATTTTCCGCGCACTGCGCGGCAGGATCAATGTCAGCTTCGGCATCGGCACCAACCTGACCTGCGACATTCCGGGGGTTGAGCCGATGAGCATCGTGCTTAAAATGACCGCCTGTAATGGCTCGCCAGTGGCCAAGATTTCCGATGAACCGGGCAAGACCCATTGCTCCGACCCAAACTTCGCCGCCTACTTGCGCCACGTTTTCCAAGTTCCTGAACAGTCTTCCAAGGAGTGAATCATGCAGGCCATACAGCGTCAGATTGCTGAAGACCTCAAGGTCCAGCCGCCGTTTAAAGACATCGCCGCCCTTGAGGCCGAGGTCGCCCGACGCATCACTTTTATACAGTGCTGCCTGCACAACGCCAGGCTCAAGACCCTGGTACTGGGTATCAGCGGCGGGGTCGACTCACTGACCGCAGGCTTGATGGCACAGCGCGCGGTCGAGCAGTTGCGCGAGCAGACCGGCGATCAGGCGTACCGCTTTATTGCCGTGCGCTTGCCGTACGGCGTGCAGCACGACGAAGTCGACGCCACGGCGGCAGTCGACTTTATCAACCCGGATGAGCGTCAAACCGTAAACATCGGCCCGGCCGTCAAGGCCCTGGCCGCTGAAGTAAGCGCCTTTGACGGCAAGCCGCCAGCCACCGTGGATTTTGTGCTGGGCAACACCAAGGCGCGGATGCGCATGGTGGCGCAATACACCATCGCCGGCGCGACTGGCGGGCTGGTGATCGGCACCGACCACGCGGCCGAAGCGGTGATGGGCTTCTTCACCAAGTTCGGTGACGGTTCCTGTGACCTGGCGCCGCTCAGCGGGCTGGTAAAAAATCAGGTGCGGGCAATTGCGCGGCACTTTGGTGCCCCGGAATCACTGGTAGAGAAAGTCCCTACTGCCGACCTTGAAGACCTGGAGCCGGGCAAACCTGATGAAGCATCCCACGGCGTAACCTATGCCGAGATTGATGCCTTCCTGCATGGCGAACCGGTGAGCGACGAAGCGTTCAACATCATCCGCAGCACGTACGAAAAAACCCACCACAAGCGTGAGATGCCGTTCGCGCCTTGATCATTGTGGGAGCGGGCTTGCTCGCGATGCAGGCGCCGCGATTTGTCAGGCAAATCGAGGTGGTGCTATCGCGAGCAAGCCCGCTCCTACAGTGGTTTCATCATAGGCAATACGAAAAAACGGAATGAACCCCGCGTTTTTTTTCGCTTGTCGCCCCCTCTTGCACAGGCTTTGATAGACGTCTATTTCGTCGCCAGAGCCCTGCCCCATGTCTTCTTTCGATGGTTTGTTCTCCCTTGTCGATTCTTTGCTCGGTCAACCGGCATCCACCTGGTTGCGCAAGCATGTCGAGGTGCCTGAAGGGCTGCTGCGTTTCAGTTGGCATGAGCAGGCGCTGCACCGGGCATGGCTCGCCGAGGCATTGAACCTGTGCCTGCTGCACAAGCTGGTGGAGGCCGTACCGGATGGTCGACGCTATGTGCAAGAACAGGCTCAACACGGGCGCAAGGTGGTGTTTGACCACGGCGCTATCCGCACGGTGGACTGGCCCGCAAACGGCGAGCTGCCCCGTGGCCGTCAGGCATTTTCCCGTTTGCTTGAGCCCTTGGGCTTTACCGATGTACGAACCTACCCCCTGACCAAACTGAACATGACTGGCTGGGGCTACAGACAAATGGACCTGCCCGAGGACATTGCGCAGTTCTTTGTCTCGGAACTGCATCCGGGGCGTTTCAGCGAAGCCTTTCAACAAGCCGTCAGCCGTGTGGTCGGCTCCAGCCTCGACCCGCTACAAGCCGAGCACGAAAGCATCCTCAAACGCCTGAGCCTTACCCGCCATTGCAGCCTGAGCGAAGCCCAAACCCTGTTACCGGCGCTGTATCAGGCATTCGGCTGTCAACATGGCGTGGTACACGAAGCGGACTATCAGTGCCTGCTCAATGAAAGTGCCGAAATGGCCTGGATTGCCACCGAGGGCAACAGCTTCAACCACCTCACCGACCGGGTAGAGGATCTTGAAGCCTGCGTCGCGCAGCAACGTGACCTGCAGCGGCCAATGAAAGACAGTATCGAAGTCTCGGCCTCGGGCAGAGTCATGCAGACCGCGTATCGTGCCTGCACCGTCACCCGAGGCTTGATCGATAGCGCCGGGGTGTACCGCGAGCACACTGTGCCCGGGTCGTTTGTGGAGTTTATTCAGCGCAAGGTCGACCCCGAGACTGACCGCATTGATCTGAACTTCGACAGCAGCAACGCCCAAGGCATTTTCAAGATGACCGACTCAAAAGCCTGACCCTGAATGCAAACAGCCCTGACACAAGGCCAGGGCTGTTGGTGGGCTGCGGGGTCTTATTTAAGAACCACGGCGCCTTTCATCATCGAGTTGTGGCCCGGGAAGGTGCAGAAGAATTCATACTCTTCGCCCGCCTTGAGTTTGGCCACGTCGAAAGTCACCGAGTCTTTCTCACCGGCGCCGATCACTTTGGTGTGGGCAATTACGCGCTCGTCACCGTCTTTGAGGTAGTTTTTATCCAGGCCAGCTGCAATACCGTCAGTCGAAATTGCCTGCATGTCTGCCTTTTTGCCCAGGACCCAGTTATGACCCATGACGTTTTTCGGCAGGCTGCCGGAGTGCGTCAGGTTCACAGTGAAGGTCTTGCAGGATTTGTCGATGACGATCTCTTTGGTGTTGTAAGACATCTGGTCAGTCGAATCGACAGTCACAGCGCACTCAGCCGCCAACAAATGGCCGCTGGCCAAGGTCAAAAGGGATACCGCAACAACTTTGGCAAACATGGTGGATCTCCAAGGCAGGGTATGAAAAGCAAAATCTGTATACAGATTGCCTGAAAATTGTATCGATTCATATGATCTGGGTCATGGTCTATCGCTATGATCGAGACAATTGATCTGTAAAACGGACATAGCGCATATAACCTTAGGTCATCATTTTGATTTTTGGGGAATAAGTGATGAGACTTCCTGCATTAATGACCTGTTTGCTGGCCGCCTATGCCTGTGGCGCCT
Organism: Pseudomonas fragi; assembly: GCF_025426255.1. Classification (GTDB taxonomy): domain Bacteria; phylum Pseudomonadota; class Gammaproteobacteria; order Pseudomonadales; family Pseudomonadaceae; genus Aquipseudomonas; species Aquipseudomonas kulmbachensis. The sequence continues at coordinate 4,785,055 of NZ_CP104861.1, forward strand.
GTGGTCGCGACGAGATTTAATCCACAACCGGTTTTTGGGTGGGCGTAGAGTCGTATTTTCAGCGCAAAATACAACCTTGCAAAAACCCAGCTAACGGCTAAGCACTAATACAGGGCAGAATACGCGCCGCTTAACCTCACCTTCGACCCCAAGAGGATCGCCCATGGCCAAACCAAACTATAACTTCGCTAAGCGTCAAAGAGACTTGGCTAAAGAGCAGAAGAAAGAGGAAAAGCTTGCCCGCAAGAAAGCGGCTGCTGAAAGTGGCATCGTAGACACCGAACTGGATGACGAAGTCGACGCCGAAAGTGAAGTCGCCGCAGAAGATACCGGCGCTACAGAAGATAAAGCTCCAACTGCTTAAGCTCCCCCCTCGGCCCGGTTATCCACAACCCGGCCCACAGGATCTGTGATCAGGATCAGCAGCCCGGCTGCTGATCCTCGCAGTTAGCCAGAACGCCCTCAGACGCTTTAAAGCGCACGCCCTACCCTTTGCTCAGCAAACAGCCTACGCACGCCAGGCAGGCTTCTCAGCGCGCAGAAAGCACAACGCCAGCCCTAAGGCTGGCGTTGATGTGCCACTTAATACACAAACTCCGTAGCAGCTGCCTCGTTCCTTCGGCAGCTGCTACGGAGCCAGAGTTAGCGAGGCACTACCGGCTTGCGGGTCGGCTTTTGGCTTTTGCCGCCCTTGGCTGCTTCGTGACGCTCTTTAGCAGCCTGCTTGTTACGGGCAAATGCCGCAGCCTTGGCCTGTTCACGCTTGTCCCACGGGTTACCACCATCGCTGGCACGCGGCGGCAGGCCGGTGTGCTGGGTAAGAATCTTGGTGGTTTTCTCACCGGCTACCTTGTGGCTGCCAGCAGGCGTCGAGTTTTTGCGACGCGCACTCTGGTAGCTGTCAGTCGCGGGCTGATGCAGCGGGATCAGTTGATCCTTGCCCGAACCGATCAGGTCAGCACGACCCATGCGGGTCAGAGCTTCACGCAGCATTGGCCAGCCTTTCGGGTCGTGGTAGCGCAAGAACGCCTTGTGCAGACGGCGCTGCTCTTCGCTCTTGACGATAGTCACCGAGTCGCTCTTGTACGTGACCTTGCGCAGCGGGTTCTTGCCCGAGTGGTACATCGCGGTGGCAGTAGCCATCGGCGACGGGTAGAACGCCTGCACCTGGTCGGCACGGAACCCGTTGGTCTTGAGCCAAATGGCCAGGTTCATCATGTCTTCGTCTTTGGTGCCGGGGTGAGCGGCGATGAAGTACGGGATCAGGTACTGCTCTTTGCCTGCTTCCTTGGTGTACTTCTCGAACATGCGCTTGAACTTGTCATAGCTGCCAATGCCCGGTTTCATCATCTGGTTGAGCGGACCTTCCTCGGTGTGTTCCGGGGCGATCTTCAGATAACCACCAACGTGGTGAGTTACCAGCTCTTTCACGTATTCCGGCGACTCGACCGCGAGGTCATAGCGCAGACCGGATGCGATCAAGATTTTCTTAACGCCCGGCAAGGCGCGGGCACTGCGATACAGCTGGATCAGCGACGAGTGGTCGGTGTTCAGGTTCGGGCAGATACCGGGGAATACGCAGGACGGCTTGCGGCACGCGGATTCGATCTCAGGCGTTTTGCAGGCGATGCGGTACATGTTCGCGGTCGGACCGCCGAGGTCGGAAATGACGCCGGTGAAGCCTGGCACCTTGTCGCGGATCTCTTCGATTTCGCGAATGATCGACTCTTCGGAACGGTTCTGGATGATTCGGCCTTCGTGCTCGGTGATCGAGCAGAAGGTGCAGCCGCCGAAGCAGCCACGCATGATGTTCACCGAGAAACGAATCATGTCGTAGGCCGGGATCTTTTCCTTGCCGTACGCAGGGTGCGGAACACGTGCGTATGGCATGCCAAACACGTAGTCCATTTCTTCGGTGGTCATCGGGATCGGTGGTGGGTTGAACCACACGTCCACTTCGCCATGCTTTTGCACCAGCGCACGGGCGTTGCCCGGGTTGGTTTCAAGGTGCAATACACGGTTCGCGTGAGCATACAAAACCGAGTCACCACGCACTTTTTCAACCGATGGCAAACGGATAACCGTCTTGTCACGGGTCATGCGCGGGCTAGCCAGGATTTGCACCACCTTGGCTTCGTTCGGATCTTCGACCGGGCCCTTTTCCTGCTCGATAGCGCAGGCCTGGGTGTCCTGGGTATTGACGTACGGGTTGATGATCTTGTCGATCTTGCCCGGACGGTCGATACGCGTGGAGTCGACTTCGTACCAATCTTTTGGCGTGTCACGGCGAATGAACGCGGTGCCGCGAACGTCAGTAATGTCTTCGATCTTGTGGCCGTAGGACAGACGCTGGGCCACTTCAACAATGGCGCGCTCGGCGTTGCCGTACAACAGGATGTCGGCGCAGGCGTCGATCAGGATCGAGTTGCGTACGCGGTCCTGCCAATAGTCGTAATGCGCGATGCGGCGCAGGGAAGCCTCGATGCCACCGAGCACGATCGGTACATTTTTATAGGCTTCCTTGCAGCGCTGGCTGTACACCAGGCTGGCGCGATCCGGACGTTTGCCAGCCATGCCACCAGGGGTGTAGGCGTCATCGGAACGGATCTTTTTGTCAGCGGTATAGCGGTTGATCATCGAGTCCATGTTGCCGGCTGCGACGCCGAAGAACAGGTTCGGCTCGCCCAGCTTCATGAAGTCGTCTTTGGACTGCCAGTTCGGCTGGGCAATGATGCCCACACGGAAGCCCTGGGACTCCAGCAGACGACCAATGATCGCCATACCGAACGAGGGGTGATCGACATAGGCATCACCGGTGACGATGATGATGTCGCATGAATCCCAGCCAAGCTGATCCATCTCCTCCCTGCTCATCGGCAGGAATGGCGCTGGACCGAAACATTCGGCCCAGTACTTCGGATAGTCAAATAGAGGCTTGGCTGCTTGCATGTCGATGACCGGTGTTGAGTACAGAAAATGGGGGCGCGTCATTTACTAAGAAATTCGCGGGCGCGGAATATAGCACAAAAAATGATCAATTCCGACGGCAATGGTCGGAATTGATTGGCACACGTTGATTAACCGTGGGAGCCAGCCTGCTGGCGATGGCATCACTGCGGTGTGCCTGAAAGCTCCCACAGGAGCCAGGCAGATTAATCGTCGTCGAAGTTGTAGCTGCCCGGCGCCAGGTTTTCAAAGCGCGTGTATTTGCCGATAAACGCCAGGCGCGTAGTACCGATCGGGCCGTTACGCTGCTTGCCGATGATGATTTCGGCAATGCCCTTGTGCTCGGTTTCGGGGTGGTACACCTCGTCCCGATACACGAACATGATGACGTCGGCATCCTGCTCGATGGCTCCGGATTCACGCAAGTCGGAGTTGATCGGGCGCTTGTTGGGCCGTTGCTCAAGGGAACGGTTGAGCTGCGACAACGCCACGACCGGGCAGTTGAATTCCTTGGCCAGGGCCTTGAGAGATCGCGAAATCTCGGAAATTTCGTTGGTCCGGTTGTCACCGCCCGAGCCCGGGATCTGCATCAGTTGCAGGTAGTCGATCATGATCAGACCGATTTCACCGTGCTCACGCACCAAGCGTCGGGTCCGCGCGCGCATTTCCGATGGGCTGATACCGGCCGTGTCATCGATAAACAGCTTGCGGTCATTGAGCAGGTTGACCGCCGACGTCAGGCGCGGCCAATCGTCGTCTTCGAGGCGACCGGCACGGACCTTGGTCTGGTCGATACGGCCCAACGACGACAACATACGCATGATCAGCGATTCGCCTGGCATCTCGAGGGAGTAAACCAGTACCGCTTTTTCACTGCGCAGAACGGCGTTTTCAACGAGGTTCATCGCAAAGGTGGTTTTACCCATCGATGGACGACCAGCAACGATGATCAAGTCCGACGGTTGCAAGCCACTGGTCATGCCGTCCAGATCGGTATAACCGGTGGACAGGCCAGTGATCGCGTTGTCGGTATTGAACAGGGTGTCGATGCGGTCGATAGCTTTGGTCAACAGATCGTTAACGCTGACCGGGCCGCCGGTTTTTGGCCGGGCCTCGGCAATCGCAAAAATCTGACGCTCGGCTTCATCGAGAATTTCTGCCGCATTGCGCCCCTCAGGGTTGAACGCGCTGTCGGCGATTTCAGTGCTGATGCCGATCAGCTGACGCAAGGTGGCGCGTTCGCGAACGATCTGCGCATAGGCCTTGATGTTAGCGACCGACGGGGTGTTTTTTGCCAGCTCACCGAGGTAACCCAAGCCACCGACTTGCGAGGTCTGACCTTCCTTGTCCAATTGCTCGGCAAGGGTCACGACGTCGATCGGGGAGTTCTGGTCCGCCAGCTTGGCGATGGCCCGAAAGATCAGGCGGTGGTCATGCCGATAGAAATCGCCGTCCGAGACCTGATCCAACACGCGTTCCCAGGCGTTGTTATCCAGCATCAAACCACCGAGCACGGCCTGTTCGGCCTCGATGGAATGCGGAGGCACCTTCAGGGCTGCGGTTTGTAGGTCGTATTGCTCAGGAGCGGAGATATCGTTCATGGCCACTTGAGTTGTTTGTAAAAACAGGGGGTTTGAAAATCAGAAACTGCAGAAAGACAAAGGGCACGACCTGTAAACAGGATCGTGCCCGATGTTAACCGTCTGACACACAAGGTGCCAGTCAGTTAAGACTGCTTAAGCAGCTACCACAACAACGCGTACGGTTGCTTCAACTTCGGCGTGCAGGTGCACAGCCACGTCGAATTCGCCAACGTTGCGGATAGTGCCGTTCGGCAGACGAACTTCGCTTTTAGCAACTTCAACGCCGGAGGCGGTCAGTGCATCAGCGATGTCGTGAGTACCGATCGAACCGAACAGCTTGCCTTCGTCGCCAGCGGTGGCAGTGATAGTCACTTCCAGCTCAGCCAGTTGGGCAGCGCGTGTTTCAGCCGAAGCTTTTTTGTCTGCAGCAGCTTGTTCCAGCTCAGCACGACGCTCTTCAAACGCAGCCAGGTTGGCAGCGGTTGCAGCGGTAGCTTTGCCGTACGGCAGCAGGTAGTTACGACCGTAACCGGCCTTAACATTTACTTTGTCGCCCAGGTTGCCCAGGTTCGCGACTTTTTCCAGAAGGATCAGTTGCATGTGAAAATCCTCTTAACTTTTAACCTTCACCGTCCGCAGAGTCTTTATCGACACCTTTCGGTGCCAGACGTCCACGAAAATCAATCAGGCTGTCGACAATGGCCAAGACCACGAGCAACGGATAGATCAGCTGCATAAATAGCAACAGCGTGACGTACAACCCCACCAACCAAAACTTGGCCAGTCGCTTTTGCGCCACCAGCCCGTGAATCAGGGCTAGCCCGGCGAAGAACAACGCTAGGCTGCACAACGGCGTAAGCATGGCCATTTCAGGACCGAAATTCGGCCCTATAAGCATGCACGCCAGCAATACGAGCGCTGGTCCAAGCGGTAGGCGGATGCTGCGAAATTCGCTGGCAAAACCGCCCGGGTTATACAACAACGCCTGCCAATAACGCCCAAGCATCAGGCTAAGCACGCTGACGACCTGCATCAAAGCTGCAATCAAACCGGTGAGGACGGGTGCAATCAGTGCTCCAAGGCGCGCTCGCTCTACGGCAGATAACTTGTCGTAGAGACCATTGAGGACCTGCGGCAGAAGTTTTTCCAACTCCTGCGCCATCGCACCAATGGGTTCGCGGAAAACCGTACCCAGGATCACGCCATACACCACACCCAACGCTACGCTGACCAGCAGCACGCGATTCCAGGACTGGCCGGCGCGTAACATCAACGCCAACCCCAGAGTTCCCAGCAACACCATAAGGGTGCGAGGTTCCCCGATAAACCACCAGACCAAGGCCGGTAGTAAAGCCCATGAGAGGATGCTCAAGGCATCTCTCGGACCGCGCCGCAGGAGCACAAGGCAACCTGCAGCAGCACTCAACCAGAACAAAAACGGCAATGCCGCACATCCGGCCACGATTAACGTGGCCTGCACACGGCCTCGCATGATGAACTCAGCTAAGGCACGCATGATTTCAATCCTTTACTACTTGTCGACTGCCCGGTCTCAGCGGCCGTGGCTGTCGGTGTAGGCCAGCAGGGCCAGGAAGCGGGCGCGCTTGATAGCGGTGGCCAGCTGACGCTGATAACGAGCTTTAGTACCGGTGATGCGGCTTGGAACAATTTTGCCGGTCTCGGATACGTAAGCTTTCAGAGTGTTGAGATCCTTGTAATCGATCTCTTTCACTTCTTCTGCGGTGAAGCGGCAGAATTTACGACGACGGAAGAAACGTGCCATGTAATTGGCTCCTCAAAAGGTCCGTGGATTACTCGTCAGCGTTATCGCTGGCGTCGCTGTTATCGCTGTCATCGCCATCGGCGCTGTCAGAATGCTCAGGACGGTCACGACGCTCACGGCGCTCACTGCGGTTCTCTTCAGCCTTGAGCATCTCGGACTGGCCAGTTACGGCTTCGTCGCGACGGATGACCAGGTTACGGATCACAGCATCGTTGTAACGGAAGTTGTCTTCCAGCTCAGCCAGGGCTTTGCCAGTGCACTCAACGTTCAGCATCACGTAGTGAGCCTTGTGAACATTGTTGATTGCGTAGGCCAGTTGACGACGGCCCCAATCTTCCAGACGGTGGATTTTGCCGCCGTCTTCTTCGATCAGCTTGGTGTAACGCTCTACCATGCCGCCGACTTGTTCGCTTTGATCCGGGTGGACCAAAAAGATGATTTCGTAATGACGCATGAATGCTCCTTACGGGTTGTAGCCTGCCGCTAACTAAAAAGCGGTCAGACAAGGAGTGAATGACACTTGTGTGTCTTGCCTAGAGAGGCACATATGCGCCCGCCATGACGGCAAGGGGCGCAATTGTAGAGAAGGGACAACAGAGGCGCAAGGCAATTGGTGATTATTTGAACAATCTTTAATCACCAAAACTCTGTAGCCGCTGCCGCAGGCTGCGATAAGGCCGAAGGCCCTCAAACGCAGACCGTCAGGCCGAGCGCTTCGCGCCCGATCGCAGCCTGCGGCAGCGACTACAAGTCTTGCTTACTTCTTCTTCGAAGAAGTCTTGGCTTTGACGCTGCGCTGACGCAGGGCTTCGAACAGGCAGACGCCTGTCGCAACCGATACGTTCAGACTGCTGACGCTACCGGCCATTGGCAGGCGCACCAGGTAATCGCAATGCTCACGCGTCAGGCGACGCATGCCCTTGCCTTCAGCACCCATGATCAGGATGGTCGGGCCAGTCAGGTCTTGCTCGTACAGTTCCTGCTCGGCTTCACCAGCAGTGCCGACGATCCACAGACCGCGCTGCTGAAGCTTTTTCAGGGTGGCCGCAAGGTTGGTAACTGCAACCAACGGAATAACTTCCGCTGCACCACAGGCCACTTTCCGTACAGTCGGAGTCAAGGTTGCAGACTTGTCCTTGGGCACGATAACCGCCAACGCACCGGCAGCATCGGCCGTACGCAGGCAAGCACCCAAGTTGTGCGGGTCGGTTACGCCGTCCAGCACCAGAATCAGCGGAGCACCTTCGGTGCGATCCAGCAATTCGTTGAGCATGGCCTCACCCCACACCTGGCTCGGGCTTACATCAGCCACAACACCCTGGTGCACGCCCTCAACCCAAACGTCCATTTCGCGACGCTCAGCATTGCCCACCGCTACCCGGCTTTCATCAGCCAGCGCGATCAGGGTCTGAACGCGAGGATCGCTACGACCCTCCGCCAGCCATACCTGCTTGACGCGCTTTGGGTGATGACGAAGCAACGCTTCTACAGCGTGAATGCCGTAGATTTTTTCCAACTGACTCATGACTTGGCCTTAGGTTTGCGCGACCCGCCGCTTTTGGCAGCAGGAGCGGCGCCCGATTTTGGCGGGCCTTTACGATGTTTACTCGGCTTGGAGGGCTTGCCTGCATCTTTAGCAGGTGCAGCCCTACCCGACTTTCCCGGCTCCGATGTCCGACCGCCGCTTTTTGATTCGGCCAGCAACGCCTGCTTCAATTCACGGCTCTTGCGCAGCTCGGCGTTTTTCGCCGCAGCATCGCCAGGGCGATAGGTGTCGTCGGTGGACTTCTTGACAGCCTTGGCTGGCGCACTACGACGTGCAGCAGGTGCTGGCTCGACTGGTTTTTCAGTCGGCTTGGTGCCCGACTTGCCTGCATTTTTAGCTTTAGGCGCATCAGCAGTGCGATTTTTACGACCAATCGGCGCGCTGAGGGTTTTTTCCGCCATTTCGAAGTCGATTTTGCGTTCGTCGAGATCGACGCGCATTACCCGCACTTCAACGGTGTCGCCCAAGCGGAAGCTGCGACCGGTGCGCTCGCCCGCCAGGCGGTGATGCACAGGATCGAAGTGGTAGTAGTCACCCGGCAAGGCGGTCACGTGAACCAGACCCTCGACGTAGATATCGGTCAGTTCCACGAACAGGCCAAAACCGGTGACTGCCGTTACTACACCCGGGAACGACTCGCCGACGCGATCCTTCATGAACTCGCACTTGAGCCAGTTGGTCACGTCACGCGTAGCTTCATCAGCACGGCGCTCGCTCATGGAGCACTGCTCGCCGAGCTGCTCCAGGATCGCTTCGTCGTACGGATAGATACGCGCTTTCGGAATGGTCATCGCGCCAGCACGGCGAACGTGCGGGGTGTCCATTTTGGAATGGATCACGCTGCGAATTGCGCGGTGCGTCAACAGATCCGGGTAGCGACGAATCGGCGAGGTGAAGTGGGTATAGGCTTCATAGTTCAGGCCGAAGTGACCCTGGTTATCAGCGCTGTATACCGCCTGGCTCAACGAACGCAGCATCACGGTCTGGATCAGGTGGAAATCAGGACGATCCTTGATGCTGGCCAGCAATGCCTGGTAATCCTTCGGCGACGGACCATCCTTGCCTTTGTGCAGGCTCAGGCCCAGCTCACCGAGGAACGCGCGCAGCTTTTCCAGACGCTCCGGCGGCGGACCATCGTGAACGCGATACAGCGCAGGAATTTCGTGCTTCTTGAGGAACTCAGCTGTGGCTACGTTAGCGGCCAGCATGCATTCTTCGATCAGCTTGTGCGCGTCGTTACGGGTGGTTGGGCGAATGTCGGCGATTTTGCGATCGGAACCGAAGATGATTCGGGTTTCCTGAGTTTCAAAATCAATCGCGCCACGAGTATGACGGGCAGCCAGCAGCACTTTATACAGCGAGTACAGCTGCTTGAGGTGCGGCACTACATCAGCGTATTCGCTGCGCAGTTGCTTGGCTTCGTTGGTTTTCGGCTGTTCCAGGATGGTGCTGACCTTGTTGTAGGTCAGGCGCGCCTGGGAGTGAATCACCGCCTCATAGAACTGGTAATCGGTCATTTCGCCGGTTTTGGAGATAGTCATCTCGCAAACCATGGCCAAACGGTCGACTTTCGGGTTCAGGGAGCACAGGCCGTTGGACAGCTGCTCAGGCAGCATCGGGATCACGCGCTCAGGGAAGTACACCGAGTTACCGCGAACTTGCGCTTCGGCATCCAGTGCCGAACCGATTTTCACGTAGCTGGAAACGTCGGCAATCGCCACGTACAACTTCCAACCGCCGGAGAACAGGCGCAACTTGCCAGGCTTGGCTTCACAGAAAACGGCGTCATCGAAGTCGCGCGCATCTTCGCCGTCAATGGTGACGAACGGCAGATGACGCAGGTCGATGCGCTTCTCTTTGTCTTTGTCTTCGACTTCCGGCTTCAACCGGCCTGCTTCCTTAAGGACAGCTTCGGGCCAGACGTGAGGAATGTCGTAAGTACGCAGGGCAATATCGATTTCCATGCCCGGAGCCATGTAGTTGCCTACGACCTCAAGCACATCGCCTTGCGGCTGGAAGCGTGGCGTCGGCCAGTGAGTAATCTTCACTTCAACGAACTGGCCAACTTTCGCGCCAGCGTTGCGGCCCGGCGTTACCAGCACTTCTTGCTGGATCTTCGGGTTGTCGGCTACTACAAAGCCGATGCCGCCTTCTTCAAAGTAACGACCCACGATGGTTTCGTGAGCACGCGACACCACTTCGACGATCACGCCTTCACGACGACCACGACGGTCCAGACCCGAAACACGGGCCAGCGCACGGTCGCCATCGAACACCAGGCGCATTTGCGACGGGCTCATGAACAGGTCGTCGCTACCATCATCCGGGATCAGGAAGCCGAAGCCATCACGGTGACCACTGATGCGGCCGAGAATCAGGTCGAGCTTGTCCACCGGCGCATAAGTGCCCCGACGAGTGTAAATAAGCTGGGCATCGCGCTCCATCGCACGCAGGCGACGACGCAAGGCCTCGATTTGGTCTTCTGTAGTCAGACCGAACTCTTCCACCAACTGTTCACGAGCAGCAGGCGAGCCACGCTCGGCCAGGTGCTGAAGGATCAGTTCACGGCTAGGGATAGGGTTTTCGTATTTTTCCGCTTCACGTGCGGCCTCGGGATCGAGGGTCTGCCAATCGGCCATTAGATAGTTTTCACCTTGTCTATATGCGGGTTAGTTTGGCATACGCGTATTGAAACGGGAAATTTCAGGCACACACTGAGCCTTAATAGTCCTTTCTGACCCGCTTTGACGCTGCAGCCCAACCGTTCGCGAAAAATTTTCAATATTTTTAATCACAACGCTTTACAGGTCAAAGGGTCATCCGTATAGTGCGCGCCATCGACAACGGCAACAGTGTTGAAGATAATGCCCAGATGGTGAAATTGGTAGACACGCCAGCTTCAGGTGCTGGTGATCGCAAGGTCGTGGAAGTTCGAGTCTTCTTCTGGGCACCAATTCGAGATTGCAGAGTAGTACACTCTTCAGCCTCACACAAAAACCCGCGAAAGCGGGTTTTTGCATTTAAGATCTTCTAAGCCGCTGATTTAATAAAATTAAAACAGGGGTTTACAGATCCAAAAGCTCTCCGTATTATGCGCCACATCAACAGCGGCAACGTTGCTGATACTGCCCAGATGGTGAAATTGGTAGACACGCCAGCTTCAGGTGCTGGTGACCGCAAGGTCGTGGAAGTTCGAGTCTTCTTCTGGGCACCAATTCAAGTTTCAAGTGTTTTCATCGAATACATTTGAAACCTCACAAAAACCCGCGAAAGCGGGTTTTTGCGTTTCAGGGGCACGCATCACCCCCTGGCACACCATCGCTTACGACCATCGACCTCGCCGTCAAGTGCACTTGAGAAACAATATCGTTTATTATTGTTACAAGTTTTGTAGTACCCAAGCGAGGAACCCAGCGAATGATGCTCCGAAATACCCGGCTTGCGACATCTCTACTGCGCGGTCTGACTCTCTCCATCCTCGGTCTTGCACTGACCGCCCCCGCCCATGCTGCCGATCCTGTATCGCTGACGCTGTACAACGGCCAGCACAAGGAAGTCGGCGATAACCTCGCCAAGGCCTTCGAAGCCAAAACCGGGATTCACGTCAATGTGCGCAAGGGCAGCAGCAACCAGTTGGCCAGCCAGATCATGGAAGAAGGCGACCGCTCGCCTGCTGACGTGTTCTACGCCGAAGAGTCGCCGCCCCTGAACAATCTGGGCGAGCAGGGTTTTCTGGCCAAGGCCGATGACAGCACCCTGCAAGTGCTGCCCAAGGAGTACGTGGCCGCTAACGGCACCTGGATCGGCGTAACTGCGCGCACCCGCGTTGTCGCGTTCAACCCGAAGAAGATCAGCGAAGACCAGTTACCCAAGTCGGTAATGGATTTCGCCGACCCCGAGTGGCAAGGCAAGATCGGTTTCGTACCTACCAGCGGTGCATTCCAGGAACAGGCCGTCGCCATTATCAAACTGCACGGACGTGAAGCCGCAGAAGAGTGGCTGACCGGCCTGCGCGCCTTCGGCAAGACCTACACCAACAATATGGTGGCGCTCAAAGCGGTAGAAAACGGTGAAGTGGCCGCCGTACTGGTCAACAACTACTACTGGTTTGCCTTGCAGCGCGAAAAGGGCCAGCTGGATTCCAAGCTGTATTACTTCACCGATGGCGATGCCGGCGGCCTGATCACCGTGTCCAGTGCTGGCGTACTCAAGGCCAGCAAACATCCGAAAGAGGCCCAGCAGTTGCTCGCTTACATGGCCAGCGAAGAGGGCCAGCGTGTGATCACCAATACCACCGCTGAATACCCGATGCGCAAAGGTATGGTTTCCGAACGTGGCCTCAAGCCATTTGAAGAGCTGCAACCGCCAAAAGTGACACCTGCCGACCTAGGCAACGCGGAAGAAGCGCTGGACCTGGAACGCGATGTAGGCCTGCTCTGATGCTGTCTGCCGCCCAACCTGCACGCTTTACGCCCACCCGTAAACGGCCTTCGATCTGGCTGCTGTTGCCCGTTCTGCTACTGGTGGGCCTGAGCCTGCTGCCGCTGCTGTATGTCGGCACCAAAGCCTGGCAAGCCGGGTGGTCTGAAGCGCTGCACCTGTTGTGGCGGCCCTATGTCTTTGGCCTGATGCGCAACACCTTGCTGCTGATGGTCGGCGTCACCGTGACCTGCGCTGTGGTCGGCCTGTCCCTGGCCTGGTTGCTGGAACGCAGCAACCTGCAGGGACGGCGCCTGTGGGGCGTGATCCTGTGCCTGCCGTTTGCCGTACCGGCGTTTGTCAGCAGCTTTACCTGGGTCTCGCTCAGCGCCAGCTTTGAAGGCCTGGGCGGAGCGATTCTGGTGATGAGCCTGTCCAAGTACCCGCTGATTTTTCTGCCGGTAGCGGCCACCCTGCGCAACCTTGACCCGGCTCTTGAGGAGTCGGCCCGTACCCTGGGCCAGAACCGCTGGGGAGTGTTTTACAACATCACCCTGCCGCTGCTATGGCCCTCGTTGCTGGCCGGTTCGCTGCTGATTGCCCTGCACATGCTGGTGGAGTTCGGTGCACTGTCGATCATCGGCCTGCAGACCTTCACCACGGCGATTTATCAGCAATTCGAGCTGGAGTTCAGCAACGCCAACGCGGCGATGCTCTCGGCAGTATTGCTGGTGATGTGCTTGAGCCTGCTGTGGCTGGAGCTGAAAGTGCGCGGCAAGGGCCGCCACATTCGTATCGGCCAAGGCGCTGCACGGCGGGCCGAGCAGGTACGTTTGGGTAAATGGTCACTGGCAGGGCAACTGTATTGCCTGGCACTGGCGGTGGTTGGCAGCGGCATCCCGCTGGGGATGTTGGTGTACTGGCTGGTCAAGGGCAGCTCCGCAGCCTTCCCTGCGGCCGAGATTGGCGAAGCGCTACTTTCTTCGCTGTCCCTGGCGCTGGGCGGGGCTGCATTGTGCCTGGTGCTGGCTGTACCGGTCGGGCTGCTGGTGGTGCGCTATAAAGGCCCGCTGGCAATCTGGGCCGAACGCCTGCCCTACCTGCTGCATGCGCTGCCGGGACTGGTGATTGCCCTGGCACTGGTGTACTTCGCCCTGCACTACGTACCGGCGCTGTATCAGACTTCGGCCTTGTTGCTGATTGCCTATGCGCTGCTGTTTTTGCCACTGGCGCAGGCACCGATCCGCACAGCCTTGAACAAGGCAGCACCGCAACTGGAAGAAGCAGCACGAACCCTGGGCGCCACGTCGTTCTCGGCATTTTGCCGGGTGACGCTACCGATCATCTTCCCAGCTCTGGGCGCAGCGTTTGCGCTGGTGTTTCTGGACGGGATGAAAGAACTGACGGCGACCTTGCTGCTTAGCCCTACCGGACTTAACACCCTGGCGACCCAGGTCTGGTCGCATACCTCAAACATCGAGTTTGCCGCAGCCGCGCCTTATGCGGCGCTGTTGATTCTCGTGTCGGGACTGCCGGTGTATCTGCTGACCACGAAGATGTATTTGAGCCGCTGACCCTCACCCCACCCCTCTCCCAAAGGGAGAGGGCGAGGGCAGATTTTATCTCACGCCCTGAACTGCCCCAAACTCGCTTTAAGCTGCGCCGCCAACCCGTCCAGTACCTTGCCGCTGGCCGTGGTTTGGGTCACCGCCTGCGCAGCACGCTCGGCCTGAGCATGAATCACTTCAACCCGCCCACGTACCGCATGCGCTCCTTGCGCCTGATGCTCTGCCGCTTTGGTCGCCTCACCAATGGCGGTATGCACCTGCTCGACTGAAGTCTGCATGGTTTTCTGCAATTGCACGCTGCCACGCAGCACCGCCAACCCCTCATCGGCCTGACGCCCCGCCAGACCAATCGCCGCCACCGCCTCTTTCGCGCCCTGCTGCAACGCCACGATATGTGCCTGAATATCGCCAGTGGAGCTTTGGGTCTTACTGGCCAGTGCCCGCACTTCATCTGCCACCACGGCAAACCCCCGACCCGTCTCCCCTGCCCGCGCCGCTTCGATCGCCGCGTTGAGGGCCAGCAGATTGGTTTGCTCGGCAATGCCGTGAATCACGGTCAGGACCACTTCGATTTGCTCGCTTTGCTGTGCCAACCGCTCAATCACCTTGGCACCCTCGCCCACCTGCCCCGCCAGCGCCTCAATCAGGCCGCCGACCTTGGCCGAGGTACGAGTGTTTTCATCGGTGGCCTGACGGATATCCACCACCTGCTTGAGCGCGGCCTGCATCGCCTGGCTCTCGGATTGCGCAGCATCCGCCATGGTCGACAGCGCATGCAGACTTTGTGCGACTTCATCACGCTGCAATTGCGCGGCAGCATCCGCCCCGGCATTGCGCAAAGTCATCACGCCGATCTCGACCCCGGTACGCTGCGCCACATCCCCCGCCTCGCGCACGATGGGCTGCAACTTGTCGACAAAGCGATTGACCGCCGCCGCCATGTCACCGATTTCATCCTTGCTGTTAAGACCCACGCGCTTGGTCAGATCGCCCTCGCCTGCCGCCAGATCATCCAGCGCGGCGATCAGCAGTAACAATTTGTTGACCACACGCCGCCCCAGCACCACGGCCAGCAACAGCAACACCCCCAGACCAACAATCGCCAACCCCAGGCCAATACGCCAGCGCAAGGTGTCAGCCGCCTCGCGCACGGTCTGCGCGGTGTTGACTTGCATCTGTGCCGCCGCAGCCTGCGCGGACTCAAGGCGAGTGCGCAAAACCCCCGCACTATCACTGGCCGCGCCTTGCAGGCTTGCGCCGACCAACTGATCACTGCTGGCGATCAACCCGTTAAATCGCTGATCCAGGGCCACCAGGTCTTGTTCGATCGACGCCGTTGAGACACCCATCAGCACTTTGCCAATCTCAACGCCATTTGGGCTAATGGAGGCTTCGAGGTAATACACCGAAGGGTCATGCCGAGCAGCATCCAGTACTTTATCCAGGGCACGCTCACCCTGCCCTTTCTCCAACAGGGCCTTGTTGATGGGATTATCGCGATTCAAGTAACGCGTCAGGTGCTGACCAGCGGCGTCGTCATACACCACGAACAACACATTGGGATTTCGCTGAGCGCGGCGTGCGAATTCGGATAGTGTCGGGACATCACTGTCCCACATGGCCCGCGGTGCCACGGCGGCCAATAGTTGCGCCATGTCGTTGGCCGAATCCATCAAGCTTCTCTCCAGAGCCGCTCGCACCTGCACCTGCTCTTCTTTCAAGCGCGGCGCCAGGCCCGCCGTCAGCCGCTGACGGGTACTGGCGGAGAGCCCGTCCAGACTGCCTTTGACTTCACGCCCGGCCTGCTCCAGTTCAGCCGTCAGCTTTTGGCTGTCGACCCCCAGGCGCGTGTCCAGATCAGACTCTAATGCCGTCACCGTGCTTCGTGTCAGTGCAACAGCCACCAGCACTTGCACCAAAAGAGCGATACCAAGGGTAACGAATACTGGCCGCAGTAGACGGCTTTGTAACAGTGAGAGAACGGCAGACACAGAAAACCCTCCACTTGGGTGCCATTATTTTGATAGCACGCTTATTGACGGTTTTCACAGCAAGGCTCGTGCCGTATCGCTGGTTTCGCCCTACTCCGCGATTGCGCCACCCAAAAACAGAGCGATTCAGAAATTAGGGAAGCGTCCTACATATCTGATTGCCAGTTCCTGATAGCGTTGTCGAAACCATTTAGGCGATGCAGTTATAAGCCAACATAAATGAAAGGATTCAAATATGAAGAAGATCAAGACTCCCCTAACTACTTGGCAAACCTTGGGTACCATTACAACCCGACCGAAATCCAATTAAAGAGTGGGAAGTCGTTAAGGCAAGGCAACTTCTATCAAACAAGGTTTAAACATATCTCCGTAACACCCCAACTTTATTGAGTTCTTCTCTGCAGGGCATTCGCAGGTCAAAATTGCTGGAGCCAAGGCCATGACGCACTCTTCCGTTCCGCCAGTAGCCGCATCACTCATTGCCACAACCGAAAATATCTTACATATCGCACCTGTATCGAGATACTGGAAAGCTGATGCACCCAGCAATGTCGTGTTTCTCCCCCCGACATTAACCAAACAAACTCTGCTTATACAGATCGGACTCCTGCGCCCATCAACTATCGTTGCAGGAGACCAGGTCATCGATGCAGACGTTATCAACCAATGGCGCATATCCCACCCGTTCGGGGACCTCTTTCTGATTCGCAGAGGTACGAGTCTGGATAAAGTGCGGCTGGACCTATGCGAATCCAACCACATTCGAGTGATCAATACGCCAGGGGTTAACGCACCGCATGTCGCTGCCTATATTGCGCACTGGCTGACACTGGCCGACGGGGCCATACCCCATGATATTTCAGTGTTGGGATACGGCAATGTCGGCAAAGAGCTTGTTGAATTGCTACTTGATCGAGATCCAAATGTTCGGATCAAGGTGCTGAGTCGATACGCTCAAACGCCGGACGATACCGGGAAAGCCTTTTCCGATAGCAGAGTGTCCTTTGTCTCGGACTGGCTCGAAGCACTGGAGGGCGCCCGTGCTGTCGCCGTATGCGTATCGCTGAATAATGAATCCGTTCACTGCATTGATCAGACACTCATTCGGCGTATGCACAGACAGGCCCGCCTGGTCTGTGTCGCCAAACCGGATGTCTTTAGCGATGACGCTTTGCAGACCCTGGCAGAGGCTGAAGGCATCCAACTGATCCTGGACTACGGGCCTATGACACTGGATGCATTTTGTCTGCGCACACAAGCGCTCGGCTACTGCGCCTCCATGTGGCGCAAACCTGCGACGCTGACTACACAGGCGGCAACAACCGAAGCCTGCAATTGCGACCTGGACTATGCCGTCTCAGTTCATCTGAGCTTGATGGCCTTGCGTGGCCTTGTCAGGCGCAAACTTGCACAGCCATTGACGATCCCCTCTGAGCCGGTAGATGCCGGGGCACCCCGCGTGTCGATCATCGGCAGAGGGATCAATGGCCTGCTCCAGGCGGTGATGTGCCGCCTGGCGAATTATCAGGTCACTGTCTACGGCAGAGCTCAGGAGAGCGATGGCGCCAGTCACAAGAATGTGAACATGCGCCATCTATCAGCAACGGAGACGACTGCAAAGCCGCTACATAACGACTACCTACTCCCCGCAAATCAGTATTTGGCCGTTGAGTGCAATCGCGCAGGCATAGAGCTGTTTGAAAAGCTCCTGGCCGACAACCCATCGTTGGCACCATTCGCCCAAGCACGGGTTATACGAGCCTATATGGCAGATGCCGATGGCGTAGAGGCCGCTATCCTCGAGCAGCGCGATATCGAAAGCAGGCCTTGGCCCAGTGGCAAGCCGGGAAGCGAGCCCGTAGAAATCAGTCAACTGCATTTCCAGGCACGTTATGGAATCCCCGAAATCGGGCGGGCTATTGAGGTATCTGGCTACGACCTGGAGTTTCTCCATGTAATGGATGGGTTAGAGGCGCTTTTACAGCGCTCCGGGGTTCAGTTCCTGCCCCGGCATCTGAGTCGGATTCAAATTGCCGAGCTGAGTAGAGAACACTTCGTCGTCACTGCCATGGGAGTAGAGGAACCAGAAGTAAGAGCGATCATTGGCTGGTTTTTCAAACTGCGCGCTGTCGAGAATGAAGGTGCACAAATGCGCGGGCTCAAGCTGCAGTACGATCTGCCAATCGGCGTCATGAATTGCCGCTTGGACGGCGACCACATTCTTGTCTCTAGCGGGCAGGTTCCACCCGACTCAACGCCGGAGGAGAAGAAACAGATACTCGAGGCGTGTCTGGCCGCTGTTTCTCGGCACTTCCCGAAGTCCTACCAAAGGGCGATAGAACGTGGTGACTTGCACATTACTGATTGTGCTCGGCCCGGCACTTCAGATGGACTGTCAATAGTTCATTGGTCCGCACGCAACCAAATAGTAGCCGGCGGTACTTATGCCGGGGGTACAACACAGGGATTAGTGTGGGCCTCTTTAGTCCAGGAAATCATCCAGGCAAGAGGTCCTGCAGTTTCAGGAATGTATTACAACTCGCACAACTCTTGATTATTGGTATCGCCCGGTTTCAGGACTGACTGTTGCTCTTGCAGGTTTAATATAAACACCCCCTCAACGCTCAACTCAACAGGGCGTATATCGCAGGAGGCTCTTGAGCCTGCATAATCCGATAGCCATGTACGCGAGTCTTTTCCAGTATTCAAACGTTCAATACGTGAAGATTTTGTAGTGCCTTGTGATGTTTATAAAAAAGCAGCGCAGCATGCCTGAAACAACAAAAGGCCCCGAAGGGCCTTTTGCTTTACATCAGCTGCGACTTAAGCGAACGGGTGACGCAGAACGATGGTCTCGTTGCGATCCGGGCCAGTCGAGATGATATCGATCGGCGCGCCGATCAGCTCTTCTACACGCTTGATGTAAGCGCGAGCGTTAGCTGGCAGCTCTTCCAGGGTTTTGGCGCCCACGGTCGATTCAGTCCAGCCCGGCACTTCTTCGTACACAGGCTGCAGGCCTACGTAGCTGTCAGCGTCGGTCGGTGCAATTTCAACACCATTTGCGTCGGTGTAGCCTACGCAGATGTTGATGGTTTCCAGACCATCGAGTACGTCCAGCTTGGTCAGGCAAATGCCCGAGATGCTGTTCACATCGATAGCACGACGCAGGATAACGGCGTCGAACCAGCCGCAACGACGAGCACGGCCGGTAGTAGCACCGAACTCGTGACCTTGCTTGGCCAGGTGAGCGCCAACGTCGTCGAACAGCTCAGTCGGGAACGGGCCCGAACCTACACGTGTGGTGTAAGCCTTGGTGATGCCCAGGATGTAGTCCAGGAACATCGGGCCAACGCCCGAACCAGTAGCAACGCCGCCAGCAGTGGTGTTGGAGCTGGTCACGTACGGATATGTACCGTGGTCGATATCCAGCAACGAACCCTGAGCACCTTCGAACATGATGTCTTTGCCGGCGCGACGCAGGTCGTGCAGCTCGGCAGTCACGTCCAGCATCAGCGGCTTGAGCAGCTCGGCGTATTCCTTGCACTCGGCCAGAGTCTTGTCGAAGTCGATGGCTGGCTCTTTGTAGTAACCGACCAGCATGAAGTTGTGATAATCCACCAGTTCACGCAGCTTGGCTTCAAAGCGCGGCATGTTCAGCAGATCGCCAACACGCAGGCCACGACGGGCAACCTTGTCTTCGTAAGCCGGGCCGATGCCGCGACCGGTAGTACCGATCTTCAGCTCGCCACGGGCCTTTTCACGGGCCTGGTCCAGCGCCACGTGGAACGACAGGATCAGCGGGCAGGACGGGCTGATACGCAGGCGCTCGCGCACCGGTACGCCTTTCTCTTCCAGCTTGATGATTTCACGCAGCAGGGCGTCGGGAGCAACCACGACACCGTTGCCGATCAGGCATTGCACGCCTTCGCGCAACACGCCCGACGGAATCAGGTGCAATACGGTTTTTTCGCCGTCGATTACCAGTGTGTGGCCAGCGTTGTGGCCACCTTGGTAACGCACTACAGCGGCAGCATGTTCGGTCAGCAGATCAACGATCTTGCCTTTGCCCTCATCACCCCATTGGGTGCCCAGGACTACGACATTCTTACCCATAACACTTGTCCTCATTCGCGCAAACTTGGTGCCGGCAGCCGCCGGCAGGAAAACTCAAGAAACCAGTGGCACTACTTGCCACAAGCCGTTCTGCTGAATCAATTGGCGGTCGCAGTCTGCCTCTTGGGCGCCAGCCTGCTGTTGCCCAGGCAATGCCTGAACCACACGCTGACCTTCACTGCGAAGCTGGCAAACCTGCTGCCAGAGTGCCGCATCTGTGCTGTCAGGCATCCAGATACCGCCAGACGGTAGCTCGACTTCAGCACGCCCCAGGGTCACCAGGGTTTTCAAATCGGTCGAGAAACCGGTAGCCGGACGGGCACGTCCGAAAACAGCACCGATATCGTCATAACGACCGCCCTGGGCGATGGAGTCCCCAACGCCCGGTACAAAGACCGCAAACACCACACCTGTGTGGTAGTGATAACCACGTAACTCACCCAGGTCAAAATACAACGGCAACTGCGGGAAACGCACAGACAACCGCTCGGCAATCGCCAGCAAGTCGTCCAGAGCAGCCACAACCGGGGCCGGAGCCTTGGCCAGACGCTCACGCGCAGCAACCAGCACCTCGCGGCCGCCACACAAACTAACCAATGCCTGCAGCATGCCTGCCAAATCAGCCGGCAAACCTTCGGTCAAGGCCGTTACTTCGTCGATCGCCTTGCGTTGCAGGGCGTCGAACAATTGTTGTTCCACTTCAACCGACAGGTTGGCCGCACGGGCCAGACCACGGTAAATACCAACATGCCCAAGGTCCATGTGCACATCCGGCACGTCGGCCAGTTGCAGCATGGACAGCATCAGGCTGATCACTTCAACATCGCTGCTCGGGCTGGCATCGCCATACAACTCGGCGCCCAGCTGGATCGGGCTACGCGAGGATGACAAACCACGCGGCTGAGCATGCAGCACGCTGCCGGCGTAGCACAGACGGCTTGGGCCTTCGCGACGCAGGGTATGCGCATCGATGCGCGCCACTTGCGGCGTGATGTCGGCACGAAACCCCATCTGGCGACCCGTTTGCGGGTCAATAACCTTGAAGGTACGCAAATCGAGATCCTGGCCAGCCCCTGTCAGCAGGGACTCCAGGTATTCGATATGCGGGGTGACGACGAACTCATAGCCCCAGCTCTGGAACAGATCCAACACCTGACGGCGCGCCACCTCAATGCGGGCAGCCTCAGGTGGAAGTACTTCTTCGATGCCATCTGGCAAGAGCCAGCGGTCTACCGTTGCCATTACGCCATTCCCCTATGATCCGGGCGGCCAGCCAAGCAGGCGAGCCTTGAGTAAAGCAGAACGTGGCTGCGTCTTGAGCGCGCACAGCAAAAAAGCCCAAGCGACAGGCTTACACAGCACATTCCTCGAAAAATCTGCCGATGCTGTAACAGCCATTCGGTCAATCAAACATACAGACGCAAAAAAGCCGGGAATTTCCCGGCTGCCGCATCATACACTCGTTTTCTAAAAGGATCACCCCGCCAGGCAATTTGCCCGCCCGGCGGAGTGAATACATGCCCTCTGATGAACATGCAATACCCTCTGAAAACAGTGTGGGAGCGGCTTGCTGGCGATGGCATCGACTCGATTTGTCAGACAGATCGAGTTGGCTGCATCGCTGGCAAGCCAGCTCCCACTGGCTTGAAGCGCTTTTACTGCTGCGAAGGCTTGGATTTTTCCAGGTAGCGGAAGAAATCACTGCTTGGATCCAGTACCAGAACGTCGCTCTTGTTCGCAAAGCTTTCGCGGTATGCGCGCAAGCTGCGATAGAACTTGTAGAACTCCTGATCCTGGCCATAAGCCTTGGAGTAGATTGCGGAAGCCTGGGCATCACCATCACCGCGAGCTTCTTCGGACTGACGATACGCCTCAGCCAACAGCACACGGGCTTGACGATCGGCGTCAGCACGAATGCCTTCTGCCAGCTCGTTACCCTTGGCGCGGTGCTCACGAGCTTCACGCTCACGCTCACTGCTCATGCGCTCGAACACACTGCGGTTTACTTCTTTAGGCAGGTCGATGGCCTTGACCCGAACATCAACCACTTCGATGCCCAGCTCTTTTTCGGCCATTTTGTTCAACGATGCCGTCAGATCAGCCATCAGCGCATCGCGCTCACCGGACACAACCTCATGCAGCGTGCGCTTGCCGAACTGGTCACGCAGGCCCGATTCCAGACGACGCGACAAGCGCTCGTCAGCAATCTGCTTCAGACCCGAGGTCGCAGTGTAGAAGCGCTCGGCATCTTTTACGCGCCACTTGGCGAAGGCATCAACCATTACCGCTTTCTTTTCCAGCGTCAGGAAACGCTGCGTCGGAGCATCCAGAGTCATCAGGCGAGCGTCAAACTTGCGCACCTGGTTAACGTAAGGAATCTTCACATGCAGGCCAGGCTGAACATCGGCCTGAACCACGCGGCCGAAGCGCAACATAACGGCGCGCTCGGTTTGCGAGACGATGTAGAAGCTGTTCCAGGCAACAATCGCCACGACAACGGCAACAATAAGGGCGATCAGCGATTTATTGCTCATCAGCGACTCTCCCGGGTACGCGGTGGTGTCGGCAGGTCCGGATTGGCATGGGATACCGAATCCTTATTGCCCGCCGCGGCGGCTGAACCCGTTGCCGGGGTGCTGCCATTACGGCCTTCGATCATTTTGTCCAACGGCAAGTACAACAGGTTGCTCTGGCCGTTCTTGTTACCGGTCACGAGTACTTTGCTGGTGTTGCTGAAGACTTCCTGCATGGTGTCCAGATACAGACGGTCACGCGTGACGTCCGGAGCCTTGCGATACTCGGCTACCAGTTTGGTAAAGCGATCTGCCTCACCCTTGGCACGAGAGATCACTTCATCGCGATAGCCATTGGCGTTCTCGATGATGCGCTGAGCCTGACCACGCGCTTCCGGCACTACGCCGTTGGCGTAGCTTTCAGCCTGGTTGCGGGCACGCTGCTCGTCTTCACGGGCACGGATCACGTCATCAAAGGCTTCTTGCACTTCACGCGGTGCCGCTGCGCTCTGCACGTTCACCTGAGTCACGGTGATACCGGTCTTGTAGGTATCGAGGAAGCGCTGAAGACGCTCTTTGATATCTACAGCCATTTGTTCGCGGCCTTCGGTCAGAACCTGATCCATCGCAGTGGAACCCACTACGTGACGCAAGGCGCTGTCGGTGGCCTGCTGCAAGCTGACTTCCGGCTGATCGACATTAAGCACGAAGTCGCGCAGGTTGCTGATCTTGTACTGCACGGTCAACGGCACTTCGACGATGTTCTCGTCTTCAGTGAGCATCTGGCCCTGCTTGGTGTACGCACGCTCACGCGTCACGTTCTCCAGGTACTTTTTATCGAACGGAGGGAAGTAGATGTTCAGACCCGGCCCAACGGTGTCGTAGTACTTGCCCAGGCGCAGCACCACGGCTTGCTCCTGCTCATCGACTACATAGACCGCGCTGTACAGCCAAGCGGCAGCCAGTACGACCAGGCCGATCCCCAGCAGGCCATAACCAGCACCTTTACCGCCGTTCGATCCACCGTCGCTACTGCCACCACGTTTTTTTCCACCACCGAACAACCCATTCAGGCTTTCCTGCAGCTTTCGGAAGGCCTCGTCGAGATCTGGTGGTCCCTTGCGGTCGCCATTATTAGGGCGTTTGCCACCCCAAGGATCTTGATTATTCGAGTTGCCACCCGGCTCATTCCAAGCCATAGCGCTCTCCATCTGATAAAGCAAAGACGCGCCCACGGCGCGCCGACCAATGCTACAGAATGCCTATCACAGCGGCACGACCGCTTTGCGAGGCTTTTATTGCAAAGTGTGTTCTTCGATGAATTCCAGCGGCTGCATCCCTTCGCGGCTGACCAAGCGATTGAGCTCGGATCGCGGCAGGCGTACGTCCAGCAAACTGGAGCCCTCGTCGTCATGTTCTTCTTTCTGCACAACCCCCAGTTCGAAGAACTGTGCACGCAGTCGAGCAAAACGTTGCGGCAAGCGCAAGGTGCCAACAAACAAATCATTGCCCAGCAACTCGGCGATGGCCTGCTCAAGCAACTCCAGCCCTTGACCGTCACGGGCCGATAACCAGACCCGCTGCGGCTTGCCGTCGGCATCACGCTGGATCTGCGGCTCGACACCTTCAAGCAAATCGATTTTGTTGTAGACCTCGAGGATCGGCAAGTCCTGTGCACCAATTTCGCCCAGAACCACCATCACCTGCTCGATCTGCGCCATGCGCTCAGGTTCGTGCGCATCGATTACGTGCAGCAGCAAATCGGAATTGCTCGACTCTTCGAGCGTAGACCGGAAAGCCTCAACAAGCTTGTGCGGAAGGTGACGAATAAAGCCCACGGTATCAGCCAGTACAATCGGCCCCAGGTCGTCCAGATCCAGACGGCGCAAGGTCGGGTCGAGCGTGGCGAACAACTGGTCAGCGGCGAATACGTCAGAGCCGGTGACCTTGTTGAACAGCGTGGATTTACCGGCGTTGGTATAGCCCACCAGCGACACTGTAGGAATATCGGCGCGTTGGCGCCCTCTACGGGACTGCTCGCGTTGACTGCGGACTTTTTTCAGACGGGATTTGATCTGGCTGATGCGCACGCGCAACAGACGGCGGTCGGTTTCGAGCTGGGTTTCACCCGGCCCGCGCATACCAATGCCGCCACCTTGACGCTCAAGGTGAGTCCAGCCACGCACAAGACGCGTGCTCATGTGGTCAAGCTGGGCCAGTTCGACCTGCAACTTGCCTTCATGGGTACGGGCGCGTTGAGCGAAGATATCGAGAATCAGCCCGGTACGATCAAGTACGCGACACTCGAAAACACGTTCGAGGTTTCGCTCCTGACTGGGCGTGAGCACGTGATTAAAAATCACGATATCGACCTTTTCGGCCTTGACCAGGTCGCGCAACTCCTCGACCTTGCCACTGCCAATCAGGTACTTGGCCGATGGCCGATGACGCGGCACGTTAAAAAACGCGACGGTCTCGGCGCCGGCCGATACAGCTAACTCCTGGAACTCCTGCGGATCTTCGCGCGCCTCAGGGTCCTGTCCTTCCAAGTGAACGAGGATTGCCCGCTCACCACCACCGTGGCGCTCAAAGAACAAAGCAGACTCCTATCAAGCGTTACCTGGTTCAGCGTCTGCCAGTTCAGATTCAGCTGCGCTTGGCAGACGAATCGGACGTACTGGTACGACTGTCGAGATAGCGTGCTTGTAAACCATTTGGCTGACGGTGTTTTTCAGCAGAATCACGAACTGGTCGAAAGACTCGATGGTCCCCTGCAGCTTGATCCCGTTGACCAGATAGATGGAAACGCCAACCTTCTCTTTACGCAAAGTATTCAAGTAAGGGTCTTGTAGCGAATGCCCTTTTGACATATGCCGCACTCCTGTAAGGATAAAAAATAGAAACAAAAATTAGATGACCGCTGTCGCCACATCCATAGGATAGACGGCATTTGCCAAGACTCAGCTCAATATGGAGACCGATTCCAGGTATTTCAAGGCTCGTGGCAGATTGTCGCAGTCCAGACTGTCCAACCAATGCAGGTTGTCCCAACTACGCAACCAGGTGAACTGACGCTTGGCCAATTGGCGCGTAGCAATGATGCCGCGCTCCTGCATCTCGGCCGCTGTCAGCTTGCCGTCCAGGTAATCCCAGACTTGGCGATAGCCTACAGCACGTATAGACGGCAACCCTGAATGCAGGTCACTTCTACGGCGCAGGCTTATGACCTCGTCAATGAACCCCTGTTCCAGCATCTGCCCGAATCTTTGTGCAATTCGTTCATGCAGCACCTGACGATTCGCCGGAGCGATGGCCAGATGCGCGACAGTATAGGGCAATTGGCTGTGCCCAGAAGCCGCTGCTTTAGTCGTTTGCTCAGATTGTTTTTGCCGATGCTCCGTCACGCTCATCCCACTGACCCGATAAACCTCCAAAGCTCGCGTCAGACGCTGCGGATCATTGGGATGGATCCGCGCCGCAGACTCGGGGTCGATGGCCGCCAACTGGTCGTGCAGGGCTTGCCAGCCAAGGCGTTGGGCCTCTTCTTCGAGCTGCGCCCGCACTTCAGCGTCAGCTGGAGGCATATCTGCCAGGCCATCAATTAGGGCCTTGTAATAGAGCATGGTGCCGCCCACCAGCAACGGAATATTGCCCCGCGCGGTGATTTCGGCCATGGCCTTGAGCGCGTCGCGGCGAAAGTCAGCCGCCGAATAGCTTTGCGCCGGGTCGAGAATATCGATCAGTTGGTGAGGATGTGCGGCCAGAATCTCTTTCGAGGGCTTGGCCGTACCGATGTCCATGCCGCGGTAGACCAGCGCCGAATCGACACTGATCAGCTCGCATGGCAGTACCTTGCTCAGCTCGATCGCCAGGTCGGTTTTACCGGCAGCAGTCGGCCCCATCAAAAATATGGCCGGGGGTAAAGCGTTGGAACCTGTCATCAGCGACCGCGCAAAAAGAGTTTGTCCAAGTCGTCCAGGCCCATTTGGGTCCAGGTGGGACGACCATGATTGCACTGACCACTGCGCTCGGTGTTTTCCATGTCACGCAACAAGCCGTTCATTTCCGCAATCGCCAAACGGCGATTGGCGCGGATTGCACCGTGGCAAGCCATGGTGCCGAGCAGCTCGTTGAGGTGAGCCTGAATCCGGTCACTGGTGCCGTATTCCATCAAGTCGGCCAGTACGTCATGTACCAGACGCTGCGCTTCAGCCTGCTTGAGCAAAGCCGGAATCTGGCGGATGGCGAGGGTTTCCGGGCCCAGGCGTTGTAGCTCAAAGCCCAGGCGCTGGAACCACTCGGCGTGCTCTTCGGCGCAATCGGCTTCACGCTGACTGACCGCAATCGATTCCGGCACCAGCAGCGGCTGCCCGCTCAGACCTTCGCTGGCCATGGCGATTTTCAGGCGCTCGTACATGATCCGTTCGTGGGCCGCGTGCATATCCACCAGCACCAGCCCTTGAGCGTTTTCAGCGAGGATATAAATCCCTTTGAGCTGCGCCAAGGCAAAGCCCAGCGGCGGGATATCGCCCTGCCCGTCCGGCAACGGCGCAGCGCCGGCCTCGGGCAATGGCGCAAAGAATTCACGATAGGCATTGCGTGCTTCTTCGGCAGGAACCGAAGGCGCGGAAGACTGAGGGCGGTACTGATATTGATAACCTGCCCCGGCCCCCGAACCCGCTACATGCTGGGTCGGCGCAGATTGCGGCTGCTCCAGTACGTTGGCCGCCAAGCGCATTTCACCTTGTGGGCCAAACTCACCGGCATCCAGACCCGTTGGCCGATCAGCCCCCGGTACGGGCGCAGGTGCAGCCAACTGATCTTCCGGGCGCACATCGCCCAGGGCGCGGTGCAAAGTGCCGTACAGGAAGTCATGCACCATGCGCCCGTCACGGAAGCGCACTTCGTGTTTGGTCGGGTGCACGTTGACGTCAACCACTGAAGGGTCGACTTCAAAAAACAGTACAAAGGTCGGATGCCGACCGTTGAACAGCACATCGCGATACGCCTGGCGCACCGCATGGGCCACCAGTTTGTCGCGCACCGCACGGCCATTTACATAGAAATACTGCAAGTCGGCCTGGCTGCGCGAGAAGGTCGGCAAGCCGACCCAACCCCACAGATGCAGGCCATTGCGCTCAATCTCGATTGGCAGCGCCTGCTCCAGAAACGCCGAGCCGCACACCGCTGCCACACGCCGGGCGCGGGCAGTATCGTCGTGAGCCTCATGCAGATTGAGGATAGTCTTGCCGTTGTGGCGCAGATTGAACGCCACATCAAACCGCGCCAGCGCCAGACGCTTGATCACTTCTTGCAGGTGATCGAACTCGGTTTTTTCGGTTTTAAGAAATTTACGCCGCGCCGGAGTATTGAAAAACAGGTCGCGCACTTCAACCGAGGTACCCACCGGATGTGCAGCCGGTTGAACCCGCGGTGCCATATCGCGCCCTTCGGTCTCAACCTGCCACGCCTGATCGGCGCCACGGGTACGCGAAGTCAGGGTCAAACGAGCAACGGAGCTGATGGAAGCCAGCGCCTCACCGCGAAAGCCCAGGCTCATCACCCGCTCAAGGTCTTCGAGGTCACGAATCTTGCTGGTGGCGTGACGCGCCAGCGCCAACGGCAAGTCGTCGCTGGAAATACCGCTGCCATCGTCACGCACCCGCAGCAGCTTGATCCCGGCCTGCTCGACGTCCACGTCGATACGCTTGGCGCCGGAGTCCAGGCTGTTTTCCAGCAACTCTTTAATCACCGATGCCGGGCGCTCAACCACCTCGCCCGCGGCAATCTGGTTGGCCAGGCGCGGGCTGAGCAGCTCAATCCGTGCGCTGCTGTTCAATACCGCGTCACTCATTGTTGAGCCGCCAGGGCGGTGGCCGGAATATTCAGGTTCTGGCCGATTTTCAACTCATCGGTTTTTAAACCGTTGCTCGAGCGCAGTGTCGCCACGCCCACCTGATAACGCACAGCAATCATCGCCAGAGTTTCGCCAGGGCGAACCGTGTGTTCGCGGGCGCCTTGGGCAATTTTGCCGGTATCACGCAGCCAGGCGATATAAGTGCCCGGTGGCGGGTTTTGCTGGAAGAACTGGCGCACGCCGCTGCTGATCGAACGGGCCAACGCTTGCTGGTGACTGCTCGACGCCAGCTTGGAGGCTTCATTGCTATTGGAGATAAACCCTGTTTCGACGAGGATCGAAGGGATATCCGGCGACTTGAGCACCATAAACCCGGCCTGCTCCACGCGCTGCTTGTGCAACGGTGTCACCCGACCGATGTTGCTCAGGACTTTTTGCCCCACGTTCAGGCTGGAAGTCAGCGAAGCCGTCATCGACAGGTCGAGCAATACGCCTGCCAGCATGCGGTCCTTGTCATCGAGACTCACGTTACCCGCACCACCGATCAAGTCAGAACGGTTTTCGCTGTCTGCCAGCCAACGGGCGGTCTCGGAAGTCGCGCCACGTTCAGACAAGGCAAACACCGAAGCACCAAAGGCTGCCTTGGACGGTGCGGCGTCAGCGTGAATCGACACAAACAGGTCGGCGCCCTTCTTGCGGGCGATTTCGGTACGGCCACGCAGCGGAATAAAGTAGTCGCCCGTGCGCGTCAGCTCAGCCCGGAAGCCTTTCATGCCGTTGATCTGGCGCTGCAGCTCTTTGGCAATCGCCAGCACCACGTCTTTCTCGCGCTGCCCTGCCGAGCCCGAAGCACCCGGGTCTTCACCACCGTGACCGGCGTCAATCACAACCACGACACTGCGCTTGCCACTCGGAATCGGCGGCAGTTTCACGTCAGGTTGAGCCGGAGTGACCGGCACCACAGGTACCGTCGCCACGTTGGTGGCAGGCAAGCTTGGTGTGAGGTCGGCACCTTGGTCATACAGGTCGACCACCAAACGGTTGCCGTACTGTGCATTGGGCGCCAGAACGAAGCTCTTGGGAGTGACGGCCTTTTTCAGGTCGATCACCACGCGCAAATCTGTTGGGGTTCGTTGCGCCGAGCGCATGCTGGTAATCGGTGTGTTGGCCGTCGCTACATTCAACGGCCCGGCCAGGGTCGCGCCATTGATATCAATCACCAGACGATCAGGCGCCGTCAGGGTAAATACGCTGTGTTGCACTGGGCCAGTAAGATCAAATACCAGTCGTGTGTTGTCCGGCGCCCGCCACAACCGCACGCTTTTGACCTGTGTTGCAGCCACAGCATTGACCGCCATGACACTGAGCAACACACCCACCACACTTACTAACGCGCGAAAGCGCATACCAAACCCCATCATTATTTGTATTCCGGTGCCAATGCGGCACACCAAGACTCGCCACGTGAACCTTGGGGCGTCAGTTTCAGAAAACGCCCGGTGTTGTGCGGGCTAATGGTAATGGTCAGGTCGGGCTTTGGCAAAAAGCCTGCACCTTTATCGGGCCACTCGATCAAGCATAGGGCGTCTTCGTCGAAATAGTCGCGAATCCCCATGTACTCCAGCTCTTCAGGGTCGACCAGGCGATACAGGTCAAAGTGAAAAACGCGAATATCGCCAATTTCGTAAGGCTCAACCAGGGTAAAGGTCGGACTTTTAACCGAACCGGTATGACCAAGGCCGCGAATCAGGCCGCGGGACAAGGTCGTCTTGCCCATGCCTAGGTCGCCGTCCAGAAAGATCAGGCCGTGTCCTTGAGTAACCGTCGCCAGTCGCGCGCCAAATGCGCTCATTGCCTCTTCATCGGCCAGTTGCAGTGTTATTTCGTGCACGGTGCGTGTTCCTCCAACAACTGTCGAATGGCTGGAATCAAATCACTGGCCGCCAGCCCACGGCCCAATTGTCCTTGTTGTTCTCCGGCGCGGGCATGCAGCCACACCGCCAGGCACGCCGCATCAAAAGCGCTCATGCCCTGAGCCAGCAGCGCGCCAATCACGCCTGCCAGCACATCACCCAAACCGGCCGTGGCCATCGCCGGGTGACCGTCATTACAAATGGCCAACTCGCCAGCCAGCCCTGCTACCAGACTGCCTGCACCTTTAAGGACGCACACAACTGAATACTTTTTAACCAGGGCGCGAGCCGCTGCCGGGCGATCAGCCTGTACTTGTTCGGTACTGATACCCAATAAACGCGCAGCTTCACCAGGATGCGGGGTGATTACCGAACCGGGCGCCAGCTCAATACCTGAGTTGGACAGCAGATTCAGTGCATCGGCATCCCACACCTGAGGCATTTTTGCCTGCGCAGCAGCCGACAACAGACTACGCCCCCAAGGCCCTTGGCCCAACCCCGGCCCGACTACAACCACCGAGGCCTGCGCCAAAACGCCCATCAACTGATTGGCCGACGAGACCCCCAGGGTCATCACCTCAGGTACGCGGACCAGGGCTGCGGGCACGTGCTCGGGGCGCGTAGCCAGCGATACCAGCCCTGCGCCACAGCGCAATGCTGCGTGTGCGCTCAAGGCAATCGAGCCGCCAAACCCACGGTCGCCGCCCACCAGCAGCACATGCCCGAACTGGCCTTTATGGGCACTTGGAGCACGTGCAGGCAGCCGTGGCAGGTTATCTGCGCGAAGGGCTTTGGGTCCAACTGACAGGTGTTTGGTCTGGGGCATGCGTGTCGAGCTCCGATGTCTGGCAGAATTATACGCATCTCAGCTCCGGTTTCTCTTGCCTCATGCCTGCTATTACTGCCGATCTCCCCGCTCTCGCTCAGTCCATCAAGGAATGGGGTCGTGAGTTGGGCTTTCAACAAGTCGCCATTGCTGGCCTCGACCTGGGAGAACACGAACACCATCTGCAACGCTGGCTCGATGCGGGCTATCACGGCGACATGGACTACATGGCCGCCCACGGCAGCAAGCGCTCACACCCTGACGAGCTGGTACCCGGCACATTGCGCGTGGTTTCCCTGCGCATGGACTACCTGCCCGGCGACACCCATATGGCGCAATTACTGGCCCAACCCGAAAAGGCCTACGTGTCGCGCTACGCCTTGGGCCGCGACTACCACAAGCTGATCCGCAAGCGCGTACAGCAATTGGCCGACCGCATTCAGGCGGATATTGGCCCGTTTGGCTTCCGCGCCTTTGTCGACAGCGCCCCGGTGCTGGAAAAAGCCATCGCCCAACAAGCTGGTTTGGGCTGGATCGGCAAAAACACCCTGGTGCTCAACCGCAAGGCGGGCAGTTACTTCTTCTTGAGCGAGTTATTTGTCGACTTGCCGCTGCCGGTCGACCCACCCCACGAGACCGAACACTGCGGGCGCTGCACCGCTTGCCTGGACATTTGCCCCACCAATGCCTTTGTCGGGCCCTATGTGCTGGATGCACGCAAATGCATTTCGTACCTGACCATCGAGCTGAAAACCGCGATCCCCGAAGAACTACGCTCAATGATCGGCAATCGGGTGTTTGGCTGTGATGACTGCCAGATCGTGTGCCCGTGGAACCGTTTTGCCCGTACCACGACTGAAGGTGACTTCAAGCCCCGGCATAACCTGGACAACGCAGGGTTGGCCGAACTGTTTATGTGGGATGAAGACACGTTTTTGAGCCGCACCGAGGGTTCACCGCTACGTCGGGCGGGGTATGAGCGCTGGTTGCGTAATTTGGCGGTAGGGTTGGGCAATGCGCCTTCAACGATCCCGGTACTGGAAGCGCTGAAGGCTCGGCGTGACTACCCGTCAGAGCTGGTACAAGAGCATGTGGAGTGGGCGC
The DNA here is from genome assembly GCF_025426255.1 of Pseudomonas fragi. Taxonomy (GTDB): domain Bacteria; phylum Pseudomonadota; class Gammaproteobacteria; order Pseudomonadales; family Pseudomonadaceae; genus Aquipseudomonas; species Aquipseudomonas kulmbachensis. The sequence goes on from NZ_CP104861.1 coordinate 4,817,217, forward strand.
TTGAACAGCACGCCCAACGTGCCTGACACACCGCCACTCCCCCAGGTTCGTGCCTGCAGCTTAATGCTCATCGTTATAAACAAACTTGGGCATTTCCCAGTTAAAGCGAATCGCCAGCAAGCGCAGCAATAACCCACCGAACAGCGTGACGAAAATCGCCTGTTCATTGGGCATTTCCATATAAGTACACAGCAAGAAACACCAGGCCGCTGCAAACGACACGCTGGCATACAGCTCGCGGCGGAAGATCAACGGAATGTCGTTGCAGAAGATGTCACGCAAGATGCCACCAAAAACCCCGGTAATCACCCCGCTCACCGAAGCCACCAGCATGCCCTGGCCCATTTCCAGGGCGGTCATGCAGCCAATCAAGGTAAACGCCACCAGTCCCAACGCATCGAGGACCAAAAACAGCGAGCGCAAATGGCGCATCAATGGCGCGATAAAGATCGTCACCAGTGCGGCGAAAGTGGTCAACACCAGGTATTCCGGGTGTTTCACCCAGGTCAGCGGGTAATGCCCCAGCAGCACGTCGCGCACCGAGCCGCCGCCTAACGCGGTGACGCAGGCAATCAGCACCACCCCGAACCAGTCCATGCCCCGACGCCCGGCAGACAGCGCGCCAGTCATGGCTTCAGCAGTAATGGCAACTAAATAGAGCATCAACAACATGGCGGCGATCCTTGCAATAAGGCGCGCAGTCTACTCAGTTGGTGCGGGCACCAAAAGGGGGCAGCCGGGACTCTGCTTCTGCAGCCGCTGCCGAAGGCTGCGATAAGGGCCGAAGGACCTTCAACAGCAGGGCCGCTACGCGCCCCATCGCAGCCTGCGGCAGCGGCTACAGAGCGCTGATTAGAACTTGATGAAGTGCTTGCGGTAGTGCTGCAACTCGGCAATCGATTCGCGGATGTCATCCAGCGCCAGATGCGTGCCCTTTTTCACCAGGCTGTCGCGCACTTCCGGGGCCCAGCGAGCTACCAGCTCTTTAAGCGTCGAGACGTCCAGGTTGCGATAGTGGAAGTAGCTTTCGAGGGCTTTCATGTGGGTGTACAGGAAGCGGCGATCCTGGCAGATACTGTTGCCGCAGATCGGCGATTTGCCTTTTGGTACCCATTGTTCCAGAAACGCGATGGTCTGCGCTTCGGCTTCAGCCATGGTCGTGGTGCTGTCCTTGACCCGTTGGGTCAGGCCGCTGCCGCCGTGGGTGCGGGTGTTCCACTCGTCCATGCGGGCCAACACTTCATCACTGTGGTGGATGGCAATCACAGGGCCTTCAGCCAAGGTGTTGAGGTTGCTGTCGGTGACGATGGTGGCCATTTCAATAATGACGTCGTTGTCAGGGTCCAGACCGGTCATTTCCAGGTCGATCCAGATCAGGTTCTGCGCGTTTTGCATAATGGCCTCCAGTGCTTAGTCGCGCAGTTTAGCTTAGGCATGCGGCCCTCGTGCTAAACTCGCCAGCGTTTTACCTTCCTTATCGTTTTATCAACACGGAACACCCATGGCCAAACGCCAGCTCAATCGTCGTCAGAATTGGCGCATCGAAAAGATCCAGGGCGAGCGCGCTGCCCGCGCCGCCAAACGCGAATCCAGTGCCGTCGAAGCGCTTGAAGGCGGTGATTTAGGCCCCGAGCAACTCGGTCTGGTGATCGCGCACTTTGGTGTGCAGGTCGAAGTCGAAGCCCAGGAAGGCGAGCTCAAAGGCCAGATGTTCCGTTGCCATCTGCGTGCAAACCTGCCCGCACTGGTCACCGGTGACACGGTTGTATGGCGCGCAGGCAATCAGGGCATCGGCGTTATCGTCGCCCAGTTGCCGCGTAAAACCGAGCTGTGCCGTCCTGACAGCCGTGGCCAACTCAAGCCGGTCGCCGCCAACGTCGATATGATCGTGATTGTGTTCGCGCCCATGCCCGAGCCGCACGCCAACCTGATCGACCGCTATCTGGTGGCCGCCGAGCACGCCGGGATTCGCCCGCTGTTGCTGCTCAACAAGGCTGACCTGATCGACGACCAAAACTCACCGGCGCTCAATGCGTTGCTGGGGGTTTATCGCCAGCTGGGTTATCCGGTGCTGGAAGTGTCAGCCCATCACGGCGACGGCATGCAGCAGTTGCAAGCGCAACTGGATGGCCATATCAGCGTGTTTGTGGGCCAGTCGGGCGTGGGCAAGTCGTCCCTGGTCAACAGCCTGCTACCAGAGGTCAACCTGCGGGTTGGGCCGTTGTCGGAAGTCTCCGGCCAAGGTACGCACACCACCACCACGGCGCGGTTGTTCCACTTCCCGGGCGGTGGCGAGTTGATCGACTCCCCGGGTATTCGCGAGTTCGGTTTGGGCCACGTAAGCCGCGCCGATGTTGAGGCGGGCTTTATCGAGTTCAACGACTTGATCGGCACTTGCCGCTTCCGCGACTGCAAACACGACCGCGAGCCGGGCTGTGCTTTGCTGATGGCTCTTGAAGATGGCCGTGTGCAGCAGCAACGCATGAACAGCTATCGCTCGATCATTGCCAGCTTGCCTGAGTCGAGTTACTAAGCCGCATAAATGTAGCCGCTGCCGCAGGCTGCGATCGAGCCCGAAGGGGTCGCGCTTTTCAGAGCGAAGGTCCTTCGGACCTTATCGCAGCCTGCGGCAGCGGCTACAAAGTTACGGTGCCTTGTCGTCAAACAAGTTGAGCTTCTGACGCTCTTCATGCATCGGCATCGGCTGTTTATCGGCAGGAAGCTTGATCGGATCGACCGGCTCTTTGGGCAGATCCTGTGGCTTCACCGACTCGGCCCCTTGCTCACCCTCAATCGCTTGCTGGGCCTTTTTGGTCAGTACCACGATATCGATTCGGCGGTTGATCGGGTTATAGGGGTCGGCCTTGTCGAACAACACTGACGAGGCATAACCCACTACCCGGGCAATCTGCGTTTCCGGGTAGCTGCCCGCCACCAGGGCACGCCGGGCCGCATTGGCGCGGTTGGCCGACAACTCCCAGTTGCCAAAATCACCACCTCCCGCATAGGGCATGGCATCGGTGTGGCCGCTGATGCTGACTTTGTTGGGCACAGCCTTGATGGTATCAGCCATGGCCAGCAAGATATCTTCGAAGTACGGCTTGAGCCGCGCACTGCCAACATCAAACATCGGCCGGTTTGCCGCGTCGGTGATTTGAATTCGCAGACCGTCAGGGGTGATCTCGAACAGCAGCTGATCCTTGAATTTGCGCAGTTGCGGGTTTTCTTCAACCTTGTTCTGCAACTCCTGAAGCAGCAGTTCAAGGCGCTCTTTCTCGACTTGTTCGGCCATGCTCTCAACCTGCTCCGCATCGACCTTGATCTTGTCGGGCTGCGGCTGCAGTTTTTCTTCAGGATTGAGGGTGTTCTCTGGCGCCAACGCGGGCGTGCCGCCCAAATCAATGATGTACGGCGTGCCGCTCTCACTGAAACCGATCGGGTCTTTGAAATACCCGCCAATGGCGATTTTTTGCTCTGGAGTGGCGGCCGTCATCAGCCACATCACCAGGAAGAACGCCATCATTGCCGTGGCAAAGTCAGCGAAGGCAATTTTCCAGGCACCACCGTGATGGCCTGAAGCGTAGCGTTTGACGCGTTTGATGATGATGGGTTGGTTGTTTTCCATAAATCAGCGACCGCGAACCACTTGTTCGAGCTCGGAAAAACTTGGTCGATGCTTGGGATACAGCACTTTACGACCAAATTCGACTGCCAGTGACGGCGGCATGCCCGAGGCCGAAGCTACCAGCGAAGCCTTGATCGACTCGTACACGTTGAGTTCTTCCTTGGCGTCGTGAGCCAAGGACGTCGCCAAAGGCCCGAAGAAACCGTACGCAGCCAAAATACCGAAGAACGTCCCCACCAAGGCCGCACCAACGTGCATGCCGATTGCCGCCTGATCACCTTCACCCAGCGAAGCCATGGTCACGACAATACCCAATACCGCCGCCACAATACCGAAGCCGGGCATGCCGTCCGCGATCCCGGTAACGGCATGGGAAGGATGCTCCAGTTCTTCCTTGAGGTTGAACAGTTCCATGTCGAACAGCCCCTCCAGCTCGTGGGGTGCCATGTTGCCCGACGACATGATGCGCAGGTAATCACAGATAAACGCGGTCATGCGCTCATCTTTAAGTACCGTGGGGTATTTGGAGAAGATCGGACTTGCAGCCGCGTCTTCAATATCGCTCTCGATGGCCATCATGCCTTCGCGGCGACTCTTGTTCAGAATCTCGTAAACCAGCCCCAGTACTTCCAGGTAAAAAGCGTGGGAGAACCGCGAGCCAAACATGCCGAGTGATTTTTTGATCACATGCATGGTCATGTAACCGGGGTTGGCTTGCAGGAACGCGCCAAAGGCCGCCCCACCGATGATCAAAACCTCGAACGGCTGGATCAGCGCCCCGATCTTGCCGTGGGAAAGCACGTATCCGCCGAGCACACTCGCGAACACAACAATGATGCCGATAATTTTAGCCATAGATATAAAGGTACTTAGTAAGTCGGGGTCGAGGTCATATTCCAGCGAAGCTAAAACTCTTCTTCTCCTTATCGGCGAATCTGCGCCAGACTATAGGCGGTAAAGCCGAAAAGCCATTCAACCCATTACGGGCGTGTCCACAATCGATGATGACCGCGTTCCCACCATGGCCAACGAAACCTGCGCACCGACATCTACACCCACCACCCTCGATGCCTGGGTCGCACGCCTGGACGCTGTTGATCTGCCGATTCCGCAGAACAGCCATCTGCGGGCATACAAGGCAATCAACGACAATCGCCGCTCATTGCGCGAGATTGCCGAGGTCATGCAGGACAGCCCGGCACTCGCGCTTAGGCTGATTCGCGAGGCTAATCAGCAAGCCCAGAGCAGCCTGAGCGAGCCGGCCGAAAGCCTTGAAGTGGCCATCAATCGCCTGGGCCTGAAACGTACGCAAGCATTGCTCGAAAACGTACCCGCCCTGGCAATCGAAGAAATCCCGCTGGCCTATCGGCAAATCCAGCTCATCAGCCAGCATGCGGCACAACAAGCCATTGGCCTGTTCGGCAATCGTCTGGCGCGGCTCTGGCAAGAAATCTATTGGAGCAGCTTGCTGTTTCTGTCGCCGCTGTGGGCCCTGGCGCTTGCCCACCCGCTACTGCTTGAAGCCTGGGAACGACGGGTAATCGAGCAAGGCGAGTGCGCCAAAAAAGTCGAGCTGGCCCTGTTTGGTGTACCGCTGTTTGAGATCTGCCGCACGCTGGCCGAGCTGTGGCGACTGCCGGCCTGGGTGACGCATAGTCATACGGTAATCACCAACGAGCGTCGCACGCTGGTCAAGGTGTTGCACATTGCCCGCGACACTCATCATCCGCTGCGCCAGCAACAGCAGCTGGACGCAGAGCCAGCACTGCGGCGCTGGCTCAACCATCCCGCCAACAGCGTGTTACTGGCCAACTGCCTGGCGCTGTCGGCCCAGCAGGCCTGGGACACACCGCATAATTTGCGCTGGCAGTTTATCACCAGCCTGTACCTGCAAATGCCGCTGGATGAAGTGCAACAGCAGGCGCACCAACAGGCCGTGAGCAGCGCACGCTACCACTCGCTGCCAGACCTCTGGCACCCGGCCCAGGCGTTGCTCTGGCCGTGGGATGCACGCCGTACCGGCCCCGCCGCGCTGGCTGCACCACCGCCATCGGCCGAGGCACTGACCGCGTGGCGCAAGCATTGTGGGGAACTGTTGGAGCAACCGAGCGCGTTTACTAACCCGATGCACCTGACCACCTGCGCCCGTGAAGCCTTGCTCGCGTGCGGCATGCGCCGGATGATGTTGCTGACCCCCGATAAAACCTCGACGACTCTGAGCGTCAACCAGATGGCAGGACTGGCAAAGACCGCCCTCGACCTGAATCTGAACATCAGTGAGAGCACGGCGCTGCAACGCTTGATGACGCAACCGGCGCAAGTACGCCTGACGCCCGAGAACAACGCCGTGATATCCGCTGTTTTGCCCTATAGCCTGCGCAGCCTGTTCCCTGGCGAGCATCTGCTGCTACGCTCGCTGAGCAGCAACGGTCGCGTAGTCATGCTGATCCTCGCGGATCAGGGCGGCGGGCCACTTTCTGAAACCAGCGTGCAGGCATTTGGCAAAACCGCCCAATGTATCGAGAAAGCCCTGAATAGCTTTAGTACTCGCGGGCGCTAGCGCTACAATCCCCCCTTTTTTGCTCTGGAGGCTTCACATGCCTGGCTTCTCTGGCTTGCCGTTAGTGATTGAGCCCAGCGACCTGCTCGCCCGGCTCGACGCCCCCGAACTGATTCTGGTCGACCTGACCAGCGTCGCGCGCTACGAAGCCGGGCATATTCCGGGGGCTCGTTTCGTCGATCCCAAGCGCACACAACTGGGACTGCCACCGGCACCCGGCTTGCTGCCGTCCCAGGCTGCGCTCGAGACGCTGTTCGGTGAACTGGGGCATAACCCGAATGCGGTCTACGTGGTGTATGACGACGAAGGCGGTGGTTGGGCCGGGCGGTTTATCTGGCTGCTGGATGTGATCGGGCACAAGGCTTATCACTACCTGGATGGCGGCATTCACGCCTGGATTGGCGACGGTTACGCAGTCAGCCAGGACGTACCGCCAGCCGCCAACGGCACAGTGTCACTGACCTTGCACGACGAACCTACCGCGACCCGCGAGTACCTGCAAAGCCGCTTGGGCGCTGCCGACCTGGCAATCTGGGATGCGCGCACCGCAGCCGAATACACGGGCGAAAAAGTGCTGGCGGCCAAGGGCGGGCATATCCCCGGAGCGATGAATTTTGAATGGACCGCTGGCATGGATAAAGCCCGCAGCTTGCGAATCCGCACTGACATGGCGCAGATCCTCAAGGACCTGGGCATCACGCCAGACAAAGAAGTGATTACCCACTGCCAGACTCACCACCGTTCTGGCTTTACTTATCTCGTCGCCAAATCGCTCGGTTATCCGCGCGTCAAAGGCTACGCCGGCTCTTGGGGCGAATGGGGCAACCATCCCGATACGCCTGTCGAGCTGCCTGTAAAAAATTAAGGACCTTGAATGAAAAAGCGTTTGTTCCTCCTCAGTCAGTACCTGCTGCCGCATCACCTGCTCTCACGCCTGGCCGGCTGCATTGCCGAATGCCGCGTGCGCTGGTTCAAGAATGCGTTCACCACCTGGTTCGCCAAGCGTTATCAAGTGGATATGTCCCAAGCACTGGTTGAGGACGTTACCGCCTACGAGCACTTCAACGCCTTCTTCACCCGCGCCTTGAAAGACGGTGCCCGCCCGCTGGATCAAACCCCCGGTGCGGTGTTGAGCCCTGCCGATGGCGCAGTCAGCCAGTTGGGCCCGATTGAGCACGGTCGCGTGTTTCAGGCCAAAGGTCACAGCTACAGCGTGCTGGAGCTGGTGGGTGGCGATCCTGCTGTGGCGGCACAGTTCACTGGCGGCGACTTTGCCACCATTTACCTGTCGCCCAAGGACTACCACCGCGTCCACATGCCACTGGCGGGCACCCTGCGCGAAATGATCTACGTACCGGGCCGCCTGTTCTCGGTTAATCAGACCACGGCCGAAAACGTGCCGGAGCTGTTTGCCCGCAACGAACGTGCCGTGTGCATTTTTGATACAGAGCGTGGCCCGATGGCCGTGGTATTGGTTGGCGCCATGATCGTGGCATCGATTGAAACCGTGTTTGCCGGTCTGGTAACGCCGCCTAAACGCGAGCTGAAAACCTTCCGCTACGACGAAGCTGCCCGTGCGCCGATCCATCTGGAGAAAGGTGCCGAGCTGGGTCGCTTTAAACTGGGTTCTACCGCCATCGTGCTGTTCGGCGCGGACCAGGTGAAATGGGCTGAAGGCCTGACGGCGGGCTCGCCGGTGATGATGGGGCAGAGCATTGGTGCGCCGGCTCACGCCGAATAAAACATAAACCTTAACCTGTGGGAGCGGGCTTGCTCGCGATGCTGTCAACTCGGTACATCTGAATCACCGAGGTGATGCCATCGCGAGCGAGCCCGCTCCCACAGTTTATTTACAGGCCCTTACGGTCGCGCTGGCCCAGCAGATACAGCACGCCATCCAGACCCAGGGTCGAAATGGCATGCTTAGCCGACTTTTTAACCAGCGGCTTGGCACGGAATGCCACACCCAGCCCAGCAATCGCCAGCATCGGCAAGTCGTTGGCACCATCCCCGACCGCAATGGTCTGCTCCAGACTCAAGCCTTCCTTTTGCGCCAGTTCACGCAGCAAGTCCGCCTTGCGTTGTGCGTCAACAATCGGCTCGACCGCGACACCGGTCACCTTGCCATCCACCACTTCCAGCTCGTTGGCAAACACATAGTCGATGCCCAGCTTCGCCTGGACCTGCTTGGCGAAGTAGGTGAAGCCGCCCGACAGGATGGCGGTCTTGTAGCCCAGTCGTTTGAGCTCAGCAAACAGTACTTCGGCGCCTTCGGTCAGGCGCAGCGAGGCACCGATGGCATCCAGCACGCCCACATCCAGACCTTTGAGCAGCGCCATGCGCTCCTTGAAACTGGCCTTGAAGTCCAGCTCACCGGCCATCGCACGCTCGGTGATTGCAGCCACCTGTTCACCGACACCCGCAGCCTTGGCCAACTCGTCGATCACTTCGGCTTCGATCAGCGTGGAGTCCATGTCGAACACCGCCAGACGGCGATTGCGACGGAACAGGGTGTCTTCCTGAAGCGCGATGTCCACGCTCAGTTCCTGCGCCAGGTTGAAGAAGTCGGCACGCAGCGCATCCACATCTACAGGCTCGCCGCAAACACGCAGCTCGATGCAGCTTTTGCTCAACGCAGTCGGCGCATCCAGCGGCACACGGCCTGACAGGCGATCCGTCTGCTCGATGTTCAGCCCATGCTGGCTGATGATCGAGGTCACACGCTGCAACTCACAGGCAGTCACTTGACGACTCATCAGCGTTACCACATGACGGGTCTGACTTTGCTCGTTGACCCAGCGCTGGTAATGCTCTTCGCTGATGGGGTCAAAGCGCAGTTGCAGGCCTTCCTGGGCAATCAATGGCTGCAAGTCTTTGAGCACCGCCGAAACCAGCTCTGCTTGCGGAATTTCCACCAGAAAACCCAACGACAAAACGCCATGGATGGCGGCCTGACCGATGTCGAGAATATTCACACCATTGCTGGCCAGTACACCGGTAATGGCCGCAGTGAGACCCGGACGATCTTCACCGGTGATGTTTATCAGGACGATTTCGCGCAAGGCACACCCCCATTCGCTAAAAAAAACGCATTCTACCCACTTTCAGTGACCATCGGGCACCGCCAAGGCTTTGCCGTCTCCGGGCTGCTCGCTATACTGCGCACCAACTTAACGGACTAAGAGCCGCGCTCAGTGAACCGGCCATTGCCTGTCAAAACAGATAACTTCTTCCTGCTGATCTTCCGGGCCCTGCGCGATCGTCGCGTTCCGCTTGCTCTGCGCATTGCCACCCATAACGTGATTCTGGTCGCCTTGGCGCTGGTCATCTACGCCGTAGTGATGGGGCTGCAATTCAAGCAGGCCATGCACGAACAGGCCGATGCCCTGGGTCAGAGCCTGACCACGCAAACCGCTACCTCGGCGACCGAGCTGCTGGTGTCCAACGACATCCTCAGCCTCAACGTGCTGCTCAACAACCTGACCAAAAATCCACTGGTGGCCCACGCGGCTATCTATAGTGTCGATAACCGCATCCTCGCCGAAGCCGGGCAACGTCCCAAGAACGGCCTGTTGGGCGAAACCGAAGGCGTGTATCAAACCAAGATCACCTTTCAGGATGTGACCGCTGGGCATCTGCGTATCAGTCTGGATATGAACCAGTTTGAGCAGCCGATGACTATCAGCCTGCAGAGCATGGGCATCTTGAGCGCCATATTACTGGCCCTGGCATTGGCCTTGAGCTTGCGTTTGGGTCGCCATATCACCACACCGCTGTTGCAACTGCGGGTATGGCTGCGCGAACCCGACCCGTACACCCCGGCCATTCAGCGCCAGGATGAAATCGGTGATCTGGCCCGTCAGCTTCACACCCGCCTGGCCCCTCCGGCACCCGAGCCGGAACCCGAGCCAGAACCGGAAGAAGAAGACTACGACGACAGCGACTACGAAGAAGCCGAAGACAACGAGCCTACTTTCGAAGTACGCAACCTGAGCGACCCTACTTTCGATGAGACCCCACCTGCCCCTGCCCCTAAAGCAGCACCCCGGCAGTTGATCAACACCGAAGAAGACGAGAACGACGACGAAGATCCGTTCGCCGATCTGCGCGACACTGGCACCACCAAAGCGGCGCCGGTTGTGCTGGCCAAGCCCAAACCGGCCGCGTCCACAGCGCCACAGCCAAGTGCCGTGCTCGCGGTGCAACTGGGCGCACAAGAACAACTGCGTCGCCTACCCCGCGCCCGGTTGATGGAGCTGCTGGAGCGCTATCGCGACTGCCTGAATCAGGCGGCTTCGCTGTATCAAAGCGAGCTGCACACACTGAACGATGGCAGCACGCTGATGTTGTTCCACAGCGAAGACAGCGGCGAAGACTACCTGACCAACGCCATTTGCTGCGGCGAACTGCTGCGAGCCCTGGGTCACGCTTTGCAGATCGAAGTCGCGGACAGCGGCATCACCCTGCAATTGCAACTCGGCCTGGTACTGGGCGAAGGCTTGAGCGGCATCAGCCAGATTGACCTGCTGCTGACTGAAACCGCGCAGGACGCCCTTGCCCTGTCGCAACACAGCCGCAACCTGCTGCTGGTTGAGCGCAAGATCAGCGACGACTCGCTGATTCGTCAGCGTGCCCGCATCCGTCCGATTGCCAGCCCTGAAGGCGCCTGCTGTGTTGAGCGCCTGATGGAGCCCTACCCGTCCATGCTGGAACGCCAACTGGCGCGGATGCACGAGAGCCGGGTATAGAAGAGGGCTTTTGACCCTCCATAAAAAATCCCGCACATGTGCGGGATTTTTTGTTTCTGGCATTTAACCTAGAAGCGGAACACTTCCATGTCCGTACGAATCGGTGAAGCCATAGGGATTTTCGGCTTTTCCGCTTCTTGCTTCGGCTCGGCACGGGCCGCTGGCTTGCGCGGTTCAACCAGCGGTGGCTGGTTGGCCAGTGGTTTAAGCGCCACTGCCAATTGCTCGCTCAACTGCTGCAGCAACTTGCCTTGCGCCTTGACCTGATCAGCCGTGCTGCCCGCATGCGGCTGCTCCAGGTGAACAATACGGTTGTCACGCACCTGCCCGCGACGGTCAATCAAACGCCATTGCGCATCCAGCACTGCGGGCAGGTTCTTGCCCGAGTCCAGGCGAGTGATCGACAGCAGTACCTGTACATCCGGGCTGAAGCCCGCAGTGGCAGGCGCCAGAACAACACGCTGGCTGTCCAGACGCCACGCCAGCTGGCGCACCAGCAGTTGATCGATATCTGACGACAGGCTGCCAGCCCATCGACCGTCGGTTGCGGCGCTCAGGCTGCCATCGGGTTGACGTTGCAGCAGGGTTTCACGTTGCAGGTAGTCGGCCACGCTGATCGGGCCAAGTACCACGGCCATGCCGGCGCTTTGCGCAGGCTGGCCGGGGGTGCCGCTGTCCAGTTGGTACAAGGCCGCGGGCTGGTGCGTGCTGCACCCCGCCAGACCCAACACACCGGTCAGCAACGCAATTAAGGGAAGGCGTAGAACGTTCATCATTCCATCCAGGTGGCCGCCATATGGCAGGCCGCAGTGTGATTCTCGAAAGGTTCGCAAGGCACATTGCCATGAGCCGTGTCGCAAACGCGGCATATCATCCGCGAATATTGGACCTGACTCCAGCGCTGTCGCGCCGATCTGCGCGTAAAAAACGCAGATCGGGCACCTAAACAGGCTTAATTGGGTATTTCTACCAACAAGGCATCCACACGCTGGAAGCCTCGCGGCAGTTTGTTACCCCGCCGGCCACGCTCACCTTTGTAGTGCTCAAGATCATCCGCCTTGAGCGACAAGGTGCGCTTGCCTGCCTGCAACACCAGTGTGGCGTTGTCCGGGAGCACGGCAAGGTCAGTCACATATTCTTCACGGTTGGCCACGCGATCGCCGGGAATACCGATGATCTTGTTGCCCTTGCCCTTGCCCAGTTGCGGCAGGTCGCTGACTTTGAAAATCAGCAGGCGGCCCTCGGTAGTCACGGCTGCCAGCCAGTTGTGCTCGCGGTCGTTGACGGGCTTTGGCTGCATGACTTGCGCGCCTTTGGGCAGGCTGAGCAATGCCTTGCCAGCCTTGTTTTTGGCTTGCAGGTCTTCACCCTTGACCACAAAACCGTAACCAGCATCAGAGGCGATAACGTACAGCGCATCGTCTTCCGGCAACAGCACACATTCAAAGCTTGCGCCGGGCGGTGGAGTCAAGCGGCCGGTCAGCGGCTCGCCCTGGCCACGGGCCGACGGCAAGGTGTGCGCCGCCACCGAGTAGCTGCGCCCCGTGGAGTCGATAAACACCGCAAATTGATTGGAACGTCCGGCCGCGGCGGTTTTGTAACCATCCCCCGCTTTATAGGACAAACCTGTCGCATCCAGGTCGTGACCTTTACCGCAACGCACCCAGCCTTTTTCAGACAGAACAACCGTGACCGATTCAGTCGGCACCAGTTCGTTTTCCGACAGGGCTTTGGCTTCAGTACGAGACACAATTGGCGAGCGACGGTCGTCGCCATAAGTTTCGGCATCGGCCAGCAATTCGGTGCGGACCAATTTTTTAAGCTTGGTTTCGCTGCCCAACAGGGTTTGCAGCTTGGCCTGCTCTTTACGCAGCGCATCTTGCTCGGTGCGCAGCTTCATCTCTTCAAGGCGGGCCAACTGGCGCAAGCGCGTGTCGAGAATGTAGTCAGCCTGGATTTCGCTCAGGGCAAAGCGCGCAATCAACTCGGCCTTGGGGTGTTCCTCGGTACGGATGATGTGAATCACTTCATCGAGGTTCAGGTACGCGGTAAGCAAACCGTCCAACAGGTGCAGGCGACGCTCGACTTTATCGAGGCGAAACTGCAGTCGGCGGCGCACCACATTAACCCGGAACTCCAGCCATTCCACCAGCAAAGCGCGCAGGTTTTTCAGCTGCGGCTTACCGTCCAGACCGATGATGTTGATGTTGACCCGGAACGTGGACTCAAGCTCGGTTACGGCGAACAAGTGCTGCATCAGTTCGTCGAGATCGACCTTGTTGTTACGCGGAATGATCACGATACGGCACGGGTTTTCGTGGTCAGATTCGTCGCGCAGGTCAGTGACCATTGCCAGCTTGGTCGGCTTGGCCTGCATCAGGGCCGCGATCTGCTCCAGCACCTTGGCACCGGATACCTGATGCGGCAGCGCGGTGACCACGATGTCGCCGTCTTCAATGTGATAAACGGCACGCATGCGCACCGAACCACGGCCGGTCTGGTAGATCTTCAGCAGGTCAGCACGGGGGGTGATGATTTCAGCTTCGGTCGGGTAGTCCGGGCCCTGAATGTGCTCGCACAGCTGCTCAACGGTGGCCTTGGGCTCGTCGAGCAAGCGCACGCAAGCCGCTGCCACTTCACGCAGGTTGTGCGGCGGCACGTCGGTGGCCATGCCCACGGCGATACCGGTGGTGCCATTGAGCAGGATGTTCGGCAAACGTGCGGGTAATACCGCAGGTTCGTCGAGGGTGCCGTCAAAGTTTGGCACCCAGTCCGCAGTGCCCTGGCCCAGCTCGCTGAGCAGCACTTCGGAGTAACGCGATAAGCGCGCTTCGGTGTATCGCATGGCCGCGAACGACTTGGGATCGTCCGGCGCACCCCAGTTGCCCTGACCGTCGACCAGGGTGTAGCGATAGCTGAACGGCTGCGCCATCAACACCATGGCTTCGTAGCACGCCGAGTCGCCGTGGGGGTGGAACTTGCCGAGGACGTCACCGACGGTACGCGCCGATTTCTTGTGCTTGGAGTCAGCGTCCAGCCCCAATTCGCTCATGGCGTAAATAATACGCCGCTGTACGGGCTTAAGGCCGTCGCCGATATGCGGCAGGGCCCGGTCCATGATTACGTACATGGAGTAGTTGAGGTAGGCCTGTTCGGTGAAGTCGGCCAGTGACCGGCGTTCTACGCCGTCCAGGCTGAGTTCAAGGGAGTCGCTCATGCGGACCTCATTCAGTTCGTTGTCTGGCGCAGCAGCATGGTGCCGCCGCGCTGGGTAAATTCAAGTTTGTTCAGCGCACTCATGCCCAGCAGCACTTGCTCGCCTTCCAGCCCCGGAGCCGCCACTGCACGCACGTCGCGCAACACAATGGCGCCCAGTTGCAGCCGGTCGATGCGGGTCTGATAGCCCTGGGTGCGGCCATTGGCGGTGTTCAGGGTCACGGGGACACCTTTGGGCAACGCCAGTTGTCTGGCCAGATCCATCGGCACTGCCACATCGGTGGCGCCGGTATCCAGCAAAAACTCCACCGGCACGTTGTTGATCCGGCCGCTGGCGACGAAGTGACCCTGCGCGTTGCCGAGCAGTTTGACCTCGATATAACCCTCGCCTTGTTGCGAGGTGACTTCGGTATTGGGGTTTGCCTGACGCTGTTCCCAGCGCCCGAAAAATTGCGCTGCCAGGTACAGCCCGGCACACCAAGCCACGATCATGAAGACGCGACCGACACCTTTACCCGGTGCTTGCTGGCTCATGATTTGACACTCCAACCACCTTGCGGGGCAGCAAAGCGCCAGACGATGGGGCGCTTCTCGCCATCGGCACGGACATGGTTGCCGTTGTCGACACCGATCCAGGCGCCTTTGGCATCCAGGCTCAAGGCCTCGGCATTGCCATAGGCGCTGTTATAAAGCCGCCCTTCGGTCAAAGCATCATTGCCAAATGACCAGCAGCGCTCGATTTCACCCGTATCCGGGGTACGCCGACAAATGCGATAGGCCATGCGCTCAAGGGTAAACAGCTTGCCCTCGAACAGCGCCAGATCGGCAAAATCCTTTTGCTGGGCCCTGGCCTTGAGCTGAGGCGGCGCCTGTTCAAGACCGCCTTCACTCATGAGTACGCAACCGCCTGCGCAATCCCACACACTCTGTTTTTTGCGGATGGTCAGCAAGCCACGGCGCTCACGCTCCGCCGCCAGCCAGATCTGGTTGCCCTGCGGGTTGATGGCGATGCCTTCAAACAACGCATTAAAATGCAGCAACATGCCACTGGCACGGGCCTGACGCACCAACGTCGGGTCAATCTTGAGCCAGGCCGGCGCGCCCGTCAGCGGAACTTGCAACACAGCGGCATGGGCTTCACTGACCACATAGCGGTTGCCCGCGTCGTCGCACGTGATGCCTTCAAAATCCAGAGCACCGCCGCGCAACGGGCTGATGGCTTTACCCATCATCCGTACACCCCACGGCAAGCCGCTTTCCGGCGGCGGCGGAACTTCAATGCTCAGGGCCTCGGCTTGCCACACGGTAGTACGCTGATCAAGGCGATAAATCTGATCATCATCGCGATCCGAGACGGTCCACAACTCACCTGAACACAGCGCCAGGCCAGACAGATTGCCACCGCGCATGCCTGCAACCGGGTGCTCTGACTGCAGCACCAGCTCTGGCCAGGTATTGGCCATGACTGGCGCAGCACCCAACCAGAGCAAGCCCAGCAAGGCACTGCGCATCAGGCCAGCACCTGCGCCAGGTTACCTTTGGATTCGAGCCATGACTTGCGATCACCGGCGCGCTTCTTGGCCAGCAGCATATCCATCATTTCGCTGGTAGCGGCGTAATCTTCCAGCGTCAGTTGCACCAGGCGACGGGTATTTGGGTCCATCGTGGTTTCGCGCAACTGTGGCGGGTTCATCTCACCCAGACCCTTGAATCGCGTGACCTGTGGCTTGCCACGTTTTTTCTCGGCCACCAGCCGGTCAAGAATGCCGTCACGTTCTGCTTCGTCCAGGGCGTAGAAAATCTCTTTGCCCAAGTCGATGCGGTACAGCGGTGGCATCGCCACGTACACGTGACCGGCGTCCACCAGCGGACGGAAGTGCTGCACGAACAACGCGCAGAGCAAAGTCGCAATGTGCAGACCGTCGGAGTCGGCGTCGGCCAGGATGCAGATTTTTCCGTAGCGCAACTGGCTGATATCGGCTGCGCCCGGATCGACACCGATGGCTACGGCGATGTTGTGCACTTCCTGACTGGCCAGCACTTCACTGCCGTCGACTTCCCAGGTATTGAGGATCTTGCCGCGCAACGGCAGGATCGCCTGGAATTCCTTGTCCCGTGCTTGCTTGGCTGAGCCGCCAGCGGAGTCACCCTCTACCAGGAACAGTTCGGAACGCATCGGATCCTGCCCGGCACAGTCGGCCAGTTTGCCCGGCAAGGCTGGGCCTTGGGTGATGCGCTTGCGCTCGACCTTTTTACTGGCCTTGAGCCGGCGTCCGGCGTTGTTGATCGCCAGTTCGGCAAGCTGCATGCCCATCTCGGGATTGGCGTTGAGCCACAGGCTGAAGGAGTCTTTGATCACGCCCGATACAAATGCTGCCGCTTCACGGGAGGACAGTCGCTCTTTGGTCTGGCCGGAGAACTGCGGTTCCTGCATCTTCATCGACAGCACGAACGCAATGCGTTCCCACACGTCTTCGGGCGCCAGCTTCACGCCACGCGGCAGTAAGCTGCGGAACTCGCAGAACTCGCGCATTGCGTCGAGCAAACCCTGGCGCAAACCGTTGACGTGAGTACCGCCCTGAGCTGTAGGGATCAGGTTGACGTAGCTTTCCTGAACGCTGTCACCCCCTTCAGGCAGCCACAGCAAGGCCCAGTCGATGGCTTCTTTATTACCGGCCAGGCTGCCGCAGAACGGCTCATCCGGCAGGCGTTCGAATTCGCTGACCGCGTCGACCAGATACGAGCGCAGGCCGTCTTCGTAATGCCACTCGACCTTTTCGCCGGTGCCTTTGTCTTCAAAGCTGACCAGCAGCCCCGGGCACAGTACGGCCTTGGCCTTGAGGACGTGCTTGAGACGGCT
Source organism: Pseudomonas fragi (assembly GCF_025426255.1). GTDB lineage: Bacteria > Pseudomonadota > Gammaproteobacteria > Pseudomonadales > Pseudomonadaceae > Aquipseudomonas > Aquipseudomonas kulmbachensis. The sequence goes on from NZ_CP104861.1 coordinate 4,834,226, forward strand.
GACCGAGAACTTGGGCGAATCGAAGTATTTGGGGTCCGGCGCGAAGTACACGCTGGTGCCGGTGTTGCGCTTGCCGACCGTACCGATGACTTCCAGATCGGTGGCTTTATAGCCATCGGCGAAGGTCATCTGGTATTCGTTGCCGTCGCGCTTGACCTTGACCCGCACCAGCGTCGACAGCGCGTTGACCACCGAGATCCCCACGCCGTGCAGGCCGCCGGAGAACTGGTAGTTTTTGTTGGAGAACTTGCCACCCGCGTGGAGCTTGGTGAGGATCAGCTCGACACCTGACACACCCTCTTCCGGGTGGATGTCCACCGGCATGCCGCGCCCGTCATCGCTGACTTCCAGTGAGTGATCGGCGTGCAGAATGACTTGCACCGACTTGGCGTGACCGGCCAGGGCTTCGTCGACGCTGTTGTCGATGACTTCCTGAGCCAGGTGGTTGGGCCGACTGGTGTCGGTGTACATGCCAGGGCGTTTGCGCACCGGGTCGAGGCCCGAGAGGACTTCGATGGCGTCGGCGTTATAAGAGCTAGCGCTGGGAGTGGCCATAGGGTCTCGTCGTTAGTCGTAAGTGAAAAATAAGGGCCATTCGACGGGCGCCTTAAAGGGCCGCAAAGTCGATGGTTTGAAACTGTTCGGCGCCTATCCCTGCAAAGCTCAACAGCTCTGGCAGTTGCTGGGCGAAACCTTGGTAACTGTGATCGCCACCCGCCTGAATACGCAATGTACAGGCCGCGTAGTACTTTTCAGCGTAGCGGTAGTCCAGGGTTTCATCGCCTGTTTGCAACCACACCTGATACCGCTGCGGGTCTTGGGGTGCTGCCACTTCGAGCTCGGCCAACGCCTGCACATGATCGTGGGTCAGTTCCCAGGTTTGGCCGCTGTAGTGGTTGGTTTGCGTGCCCAGATAACCGTCGAACATCCGATGCGGGCTGACGGCCGGGTTGACCAGCAAGGCTTTGAGGCCATGTTGCTCGGCCAACCAGGTCGCATAGTAGCCGCCGAGCGAGCTACCGACCAGCAATGGCCTGCCCAGCTCGCTGATCGCGGCCTGCAATTGGGCCATGGCCTCACGCGGATGGTGGTGCAAGGCTGGCACCCGCAACTGCTCGCCTTGCCCGATGCGCTGCATCACTGTCGTCAACTGCGTGGCCTTCTTGGACTCGGGGGCACTGTTGAACCCGTGGATATACAAGATTGAACCCGACATGTGATGACCCCCGAAGACACATTAAGCTGAACACAGCATCAAGAAAGACGCGCAGTTTAGCCTGACTCAAGGGCAATGACTCGCTTCAAGATATTTCAGTAATTATTGGCGCTGTAATCCGGCTCGAAAGTGAAACCGGCCAGGCGCGACACGCCGGTTTGCAACGTGCCATCAGGTTGCAGGCGCAACCAGCGGTAGCCCGGTGCCTCGTTGCTGACCTTGAAGTCCTGGCTGCCAACTGCGAACTGGATACAGGTCGACGGCGATGCCAGCAGCCGGACATCGTTGCGCTGCTGATCGAACGGCTGATGCACATGCCCCCAGAGCACCGCCCGGGCCTGTGGATAACGATCCAGGACCGCCCAGAACTCCTTGGCGTTGCGCAGGCCAATCGGCTCCAGCCACTCACACCCCACCGACACTGGATGGTGATGCAAGCACACCAGATGATGACGTTCGGGCGCTTCACTCAAGGATTGCGCCAGCAGTTGCAGTTGGTCGTCTTCCAGATAACCGGGAGTGGAATGGGGCACCGCCGAGTTGAGCAACGTAATGCGCCAATTGCCGATATCAACCACCGCCTCCAACAGACGACTTTGTACGGCGGCTTCGCGCATTTGCGGTATTTGATCGTGATTACCGGGGATCCAACGGGCAAACGGCGCCAGTTGCGCCGTCAGTTTGCGAAAGTGCTGATAAGCCTCGACGCTACCGTCCTGGGTCAAATCGCCAGTGGCCAGTACGCCGTCGATATGCGGTTGCTCGGCGCGGATCAGATCGATGACCTGTTGCAGGCTCTGCGCCGTCTTGAGCCCCAGCAGCGAACCGTCTGGATCAGCAAACAAATGGCTGTCAGACAGCTGCACCAGCAGCACCGGATCTTCGGTGGTCAGCGTGGATACATTGGGCAAGGTGGCTCTCCCGGGAGGGGTCAATGAATGGCTCGATTATGCAGCCACCGTTCAAACTTTTGTAGCCGCTGCCGAAGGCTGCAACGAGCAAAAGCGCTGGCTCAGCGCACTTCAGCGTATTCATGCCCACACGCCAGGCAATGACTCAGCCACTCACCCAAAAACACATTGAGCTGGGCTTTTTCGTCAGGCTGGTGCATGGCTATGTTGGGATAAGGATAGATGCTGCGAAAGCGCCGGGCATGCTCGGCAGCGACTACTTCGGCCATACGCGCATCGTGATACACCTGCACCTGCAACTCGGGCACCGGCAACCAGGGCAAGCTGTGTTCCTGACGCACCCGCAGGGTGGTGGTGTACGGGCAGTCGAGAATCACCTCAAGCGTCAGTACACCCAGCATTTGATCACCCTGGGTCACAGCGATCCGACGCGGGCCAGGTTGCTCGCGCATCTCTGGCAACAAACGCATCAGCCGCGCGTAGTTGGCCTCGCAAGCTGCTTGCAGCCCGATCAGATCAACTCGATAACGATCGCGAACCCCATTTACGACCATAGCCCCCTCACTTCAGCGCGATTAAGCGCCAGCCATTGCAGGGCAATAATGCTCGCTGCATTGGAAATACGTCCATCACGTACTGCTTGCAGCGCATCTTCGTACGCCCATACCGTTACACGGATATCTTCCGCTTCTTCTTCGAGGCCATGCAAGCCACCCACACCCACGGTGCTGCAACGCCCCAGGTACAAATGCACAAACTCGGTGCTGCCGCCCGGTGACGGGAAATAACGGGTGATCGGCCACAGTGACGAGAACGTCAGTCCGGCCTCCTCCTCACCTTCACGGTGAGCGACCTCTTCAGGCACTTCGGCCTTGTCGATCAACCCGGCAACCAGCTCGATCAGCCACGGGGTTTCGGTCTTGCCCATGGCCCCAACCCGAAATTGCTCAATCAGTACCACTTCATCGCGCTGCGGGTCATAAGGCAGTACGCACACCGCGTCATGACGCACAAACACTTCGCGACTGATCTCACGGCTCATGCCTCCGGCGAAGAGTTCATGGCGCAGGTGCACGCGATCAAGTTTGTAAAAACCCTGATAACCGTTCTCGCGTTTTACGATCTCAACGGCGCTCGGCGTGGCCTTGGTGATATCAGTCATTGCAAACCCCTTGCTGGCGAATTTCACCGGGGTGGCCCTCGGCATCGCGCATCCTAACGCGCCTGCACCTGCGGATGCAGCCTCTTTTATGACGCGGGGATAGACGGATTGCCTGCAAAACAACTCTAATTGGCTCTATGTAAGCTTAGTGGCGAACCGATGCCCATGCTGGCAGTCGAACCACCATTATTTCCCCTTTCTTTCGACGATGAAGGACGACCATGTCGCTTTTAAAGTTTGCTTCCATGACTTGCATCGCCCTGACCCTGGGCGCTTGCCAAAGCATGTTTCAACCTTCGGTACAAAAACCGCTGGGGTTTACCAATGATGCCTCGGAGCAAGTCAAAGCCGGCTGCAGCGGCCAGGACTGCCCACTGGTGAATATCGACACATTGCACTTCGCCGACGCGCCCAAGCTCGACGCGCTGATTGAAAGCCGCCTGTTGAGAATGACCGTCAGCTCCCCTGACGAAAAAATGGCACCATCGCTCAACGCCTACCGCGAGCATTTCCTGCGTACCGCCGACAGCCGCAACAGCACCTATTTGCAAGCCAAGGTACGCGAACAACATGACGGTCTGGTGATTGTCGAGCTGTCCAGCTACCTGGACACCGGCGGCGCACATGGCATGCCGGGGCGTGGCTTTATCAACTATTCACGCAAAGAACAAAGAGACGTGACCTTGCAGGACATGCTGCTGCCGGGTCAGGAGCAAGCCTTTTGGGGCGCCGCCAAAGTGGCCCACAACAACTGGTTGATCAGCAGCCACTATGGCAGCGATCCGGAGTTCGTAAAAAACTGGCCGTTCGAGAAGACCCCGCACGTAGCGCTGCTCAAGGACAACGTAGTGCTCAAATATGACGTGTACAGCATTGCGCCGTACTCCGAAGGTCATGTTGAGCTGAAGATCCCCTACTCGCGCCTGAAAGGGATTTTTAAACCTGAGTGGTTCCCGGCCCAGGGCTAACCACAACCTGTAGCCGCTGCCGCAGGCTGCGATGGGCAGCGCAGCGGCCCCTGCCATCAAGGTCGAAAACTAAGGCCCTTCGGGGCCTTATCGCAGCCTGCGGCAGCGGCTACAGATTTAGTGCTCCGTGCTCAGGGTTAAGGGCGTTTTTGCAGCGCGCCCCAACACCCACTGCAACACCCCGGCCAGCAACAACGCAGGCAAGGTTGCGCCAATATCCGGCAATAAATTGGCCAGCAGGTGATAAGTCACCACTCCGCCCAACCAAGCCAGCAAGGTAGGCCAGCGAAACAGAGTTGGCATCACCTGGGCGCTGCGCTTGCGCAGGACAAAGTGGTCCACCAGCACCACACCGAACAATGGCGCAAACACCGAGCCGATCAACAACAGGAAGTTCTGGTACTGCGCCAGCGGCGCGAAGCAAGCGATCAGGGTGCAGATCACACCGATAGCCAAGGCCAGATGCTCAACTTTCAAACGCAGCAATATCCCGCCAGAAACCGCCGCCGAGTGAATATCGGCAAAAGCGTTCTCCGACTCGTCGAGCAAAATCAGCAGTAACGGAATACCCAACCCCGCACCCGCCAGCGCCAACAGCAGCGCATTGACTTCACCGCTCGGCGCAAACGCCAGGGTGTAAGCCACGCCTAGGCTCATCAACCAGAAATTACCGATAAAGAAGCCCAGTGCCGTGCCGCCGAATACACTTTTGGCGCGTTTGCCGAAGCGTGAGTAATCCGCAATCAGCGGCAGCCAGGACAGCGGCATGGCGATGGCGATATCAAAACCCACGGCAAATGGCAGCGAGCCATCGCCCTTTTGTGCCAACAGCGCAGGCAGGTCGGCTTTGGAAAACAGGTTCCAGGTCAGCCAGATACAAGCCGCCAGCAGCAGCCAGATACCCCATTTGCGCAACACCTTACGCACAAAGGTCAATGGCCCGCTGACTGCCAGCAAGGTAGCCAGAGCGCCGAAGAACAGCGTCCACAACAAGGGGTTGCTCAGCAGGCTGCCTTCGTTGAAGGCCCGGGCACCGAGCAGGCTGGCCGCATCGCGCATCACGATGATTTCGAACGAGCCCCAGCCAATCAGTTGCAACACATTGAGCATGGCCGGGAGCATGGCGCCGCGGGTGCCGAGGCTGAGCTTGAGCGCAGCCATCGATGACAAGCCGGTATCGCTGCCAATCACGCCGACCGAGGCCAGCAGCGACACGCCCACCAGCGTGCCGAGAAAAATCGCCAGCAACGCACCTGTCAGCCCCAGCCCCGGTGCAAGCAACGCGCCGGTCTGCAACACCATCAGGCCAATGCCAAGGGAAAACCACAGGGAAAACAAATCACGACCGCCGAATACGCGCCGGTCCAGAGGGACAGCAAGGTCGGGGGAGTAAGTGCCGGGTGTGTTCAAGGAATGAGCCTCAAAAAGAAGGACAAACCCTGTAGCCGCTGCCGCAGGCTGCGATAGGTTGCGCAGCGACCTTCGCTTGTTAAAGGTCCTGCGGCCCTTATCGCAGCCTGCAGCAGCGGCTACAGAGATTTGCGCCAGCAGGGCTGGCGCGTTTCAGATCACACTTTTTTGTACAGCTGACTGCCTTCCTGCTTGAAGCGCTCAGCCTGTTCAGCCAGGCCTTTGGCAACGTCCACGTCGATAGCATCGATGCGCTGGTTAGCGGCGTAGATGCGCACTTCCTGGGTGATTTTCATCGAGCAGAATTTCGGCCCGCACATGGAGCAAAAATGCGCGACCTTGGCCGAATCCTTGGGCAAGGTTTCGTCGTGGTAGGAGCGCGCGGTGTCCGGGTCCAGGCCGAGGTTGAACTGGTCTTCCCAGCGGAACTCGAACCGCGCCTTGCTCAACGCGTTATCACGGATTTGCGCCCCCGGATGGCCCTTGGCCAAATCGGCAGCGTGGGCAGCGATCTTGTAGGTGATGATCCCGGTCTTCACGTCATCCTTGTTCGGCAACCCCAGGTGTTCCTTGGGCGTTACGTAGCAAAGCATGGCACAACCGAACCAACCGATCATGGCCGCACCGATACCCGAGGTAATGTGGTCGTAACCCGGAGCAATGTCGGTAGTCAGTGGGCCGAGGGTGTAGAACGGCGCCTCGTCACAGCACTCCAGCTGCTTGTCCATGTTCTCTTTGATCAACTGCATCGGCACGTGGCCAGGGCCTTCGATCATGCATTGCACATCATGCTTCCAGGCGATTTTGGTCAGCTCGCCGAGGGTTTCCAGCTCGCCAAACTGCGCGGCGTCGTTGGCATCGGCAATCGAGCCCGGACGCAAGCCATCGCCCAGCGAGAAGCTGACGTCGTAGGCCTTCATGATTTCGCAGATTTCGTCGAAATGGGTGTAAAGGAAGTTCTCTTTGTGGTGCGCCAAGCACCACTTGGCCATGATCGAACCACCGCGGGACACGATGCCAGTCACGCGCTTGGCGGTCAGCGGCACATAGCGCAGCAACACACCGGCGTGGATGGTGAAGTAGTCGACGCCCTGCTCGGCCTGTTCGATCAGAGTGTCGCGGAACAACTCCCAAGTCAGGTCTTCGGCCGCGCCGTTGACCTTCTCCAGCGCCTGGTAAATCGGCACGGTGCCGATCGGCACCGGCGAGTTGCGGATGATCCACTCGCGAGTTTCGTGGATGTGCTTGCCGGTGGACAGGTCCATCACCGTGTCCGAACCCCAGCGAATGCCCCAGGTCAGCTTGGCCACTTCTTCTTCGATGGACGAGCCCAACGCACTGTTACCGATATTGCCGTTGATCTTCACCAGGAAGTTACGGCCGATAATCATCGGCTCCAGCTCAACGTGGTTAATGTTGGCCGGGATGATGGCGCGACCGCGGGCGATTTCTTCGCGCACGAATTCAGCAGTGATTTCTTTCGGGATGCTGGCGCCGAAGCTGTGGCCAGGGTGCTGCTGATCCAGCAGACCGGCGGCACGAGCTTCTTGCAACTTCATGTTTTCGCGGATGGCGACGTATTCCATCTCGGCGGTGATGATGCCCTTACGCGCATAGTGCATCTGGGTGACATTAGCCCCGGCCTTGGCCCGACGCGGGTTTTTCACGTGGGCAAAACGCAGCTTGGTCAGCTCTGCATCGTCCAGGCGCATTTGCCCGAAGTTCGAACTCAGGCCCGACAGGCGTTCGGTGTCGGCCCGGTCATCGATCCACGCCGAACGCACGTCACCCAAGCCTTTGCGCACGTCAATCTGCACGGACGGGTCGGTATACGGGCCGGAGGTGTCGTAGATCAATACCGGGGCGTTCACTTCGCCGCCAAAATCGGTAGGTGTGACATCCAGGCTGACTTCACGCATCGGCACCAGAATGTCCGGGCGCGAACCCTGTACGTAGACTTTTTGCGAGCGGGTAAACGGCTTGACCGACTGCTCATCGACCTTGGCCGAATCACTGAGATTGATCGCGTTTTTTGGTTTTGTACTCATCACGGCTCTCCAGACTGCATCCAGGCGGATTGTCGGAGGGAGAACCTGAAAAATGTACGGATGCACCCAAGGACTGGATGCTGAGTGACGGCCTCGAACGACTGATCATTTTTTGACCAATCGATCCCGGACAGCACTCAAGAGGACTCGCCGGGAGACGAGAAATCTTGTTCCCTACGCAGGCGCTAACCTGATCAGGTTCAACGGGATCCGAAATTATTCGATCTCAGCCTCATAGCAAGGCACCCCGACAAGAACCCGGCCAGTCTAGACAAGAGTGAGACAGAACGCCAACACCACAATCAAGCGGGTGATAAAAGGCGCAACAACGCCATTGTTGCAAGGTGCCACCACTACTACACTCGCTACTTCTTGAAAACGCGAGTCGGACTCGGGCTTTCATTTTTCGCATTCTTGAACTAGGGATCGCTCATGCTGCGCAAACTATCACTGGCTCTAGCCGTGTCTTGGGCGACCAGCGCAATGGCTCTGGATACCACCGCCCCATTGTCCAACCAAAACGGCCTGGTCAGCGTTTACCAGGAGGCTGTGGATAACAACGCTGATCTGGCGGCTGCCCGCGCCGATTACTCCGCACGCAAGGAAATCGTGCCCCAGGCCCGCGCCGGTTTGCTGCCCAACCTGTCGGGAGGTGCCGAGTCGAGCAATGTGCGCACCTCCATCGACCAGCCGTCACTGACGACCACCCGCAGCGCAGTGGTGTATCAGGCGACCCTGGCACAACCGATCTTCCGGATTGATCGCTGGTTCCAGCTCAAGGCGGCCGAATCGGTCAATGAACAGGCTGCACTGCAGCTCTCGGCCACCGAACAGAACTTGATCCTGCAAAGCGCCAATGCCTATTTTTCGGTACTGCGCGCCCAGGACACACTGGCAGCCACCAAAGCCGAAGAGGCCGCGTTCAAGCGCCAGCTGGACCAGTCCCGCGAGCGCTTTGACGTGGGTCTGTCGGACAAGACTGACGTGTTGCAATCCCAGGCCAGCTACGACACGGCACGCGCCAATCGGATGCTCGCTCAGCGCCAGGTCGAAGACGCCTTTGAGTCGCTGATTACCCTGACCAACCGTCAGTACAACGCCATTGAAGGCATGCGCCATACCTTGCCGATCTTGCCGCCGACGCCCAATGACGCCAAGGCATGGGTCGACACCGCCGGCCGGCAGAACCTCAACCTGCTGGCCAGCAATTACGCGGTGGATGCCGCCGAAGAAACCCTCAAGCAACGCAAGGCCGGCCACGCGCCAACCCTTGATGCCGTGGTGCAGTACAAGACCGGGGACAACGACGCCTTTGGCCTGAGCAACCCCAACGCCCTCAACCAGCGCTATGGCGGCGATGTGTCACAACGCAGCATTGGCGTGCAGTTGAACATCCCGATCTACAGCGGCGGGCTGACCAGTTCGCAGGTTCGCGAGTCGTACTCGCGCCTGGACCAGACCGAGCAGCAGCGTGAAGCCCTGCGTCGCCAGGTGGTCGAAAACACCCGCAACCTGCACCGTGCGGTGAACACCGACGTTGAGCAGGTACAAGCACGCAAACAGTCGATCATCTCCAACCAGAGCGCGCTGGAAGCCACGGAAATCGGCTATCAGGTCGGCACACGCAATATCGTCGACGTGCTCGACGCCCAACGCCAGCTGTACAACTCAGTGCGTGATTACAACAACAGCCGCTACGACTACATCCTCGATAACCTGCGCCTCAAGCAGGCAGCGGGCACCCTGAACCCTGGGGATCTGGAAGCGCTGTCGCGTTACCTGAAAGCCGACTACAACCCGGACAAGGACTTCCTGCCACCGGATCTGGCCAAGGCGGCCGAAGCCAATATGCGTTCGCCGGGTAATTGACTGGCGCAGGTTGCGATCTTTTCGCTGCAAAGATCGCAACCTGCGTAGTGCAGTTCACTTAAGCGCCGTGTGACCGCAACTGTGGGAGCGAGCCTGCTGGCGAAGGTCTCAAGAGTGTCGCGAGCAGGCTCGCTCCCACGTTTGTGCCGGTATATCCCGGTACCACCTGTTTTTGAGAGCTCCAGAGGTAAATACGACTCCGGTCTGTTGACCTCCTTGAACTCAAGACAGGCACTCCCATGTCACTACCCTCTTCGGCTCAACCCTCTTTACCGTCTGTTGTACCCGCGATAAACGCCGTGAAGGCCCAATTCGCCACCCCCCCCCGACCTCGAATCAATCGTGCGTACAGTGCTCAGCGAGGCCATTGCACACCAGTATCCCTCACTGAAAATCGACCTGCAGCGCACCCGGCTGGCCACTCCCCGCGCGCAAGGCGGTTGGGCTATGGAGCCTTTCATGCCACGGGTTCTGGACTATCTGGGCAGCGGCACTGCGTTGGACTTAAGCCCCGTCAACGCTCAATCCTTCTACCTGTCCGATGCCCCACCCGCATGGCTCAAATCCGGTGAAGATGAACCGGACATGAAAGTCATCGAGACCCTGGTCAAACAACTGAGCTGGCGCTTGCCTCTGAGCTTGCAGAATGCACTGAGCGATTTTTGGGCAGACCGTTCCGACACTGGCATCAGCCGCTGGCAGTGGCTCAACGATGTAATCAGGGACACCCTGAGCATCGGCGCCCTGCAACAACCCGATCTGGCTGACAAGGCTCGCCAGGCCATTGACCAGGTGATCAATTGCCCGGAGCGCGAAGATCGAATCCGTCAATACGGTGAAAACGCAATCCGCGCCTATTGGCTCAGGGCGACAATCATCAATGCCGGGGTGAGCAAATCCGTGCTGAGCCAAAGAATCGTACTGACAGGCACAGACCTGGCACTGATCTGGAAAGCGAACGCCAGCACCTTGTTATTCAAAGATCTGGACCAGGTTGCCAAAGACTGGTCCTCCTGGATCGGTAAAAGATATGTGGCGCAAGAAATTCGCGTCAGATCCTTCGAGATTGACGGCAACGTGTTTGACGCCCATGCCGCCGCCCTGCTGAACCATCAACTGGAGGATCTGAGCAACCTGAAACTGCCAGCCGGTATCGGTTGGCAGGCGCTGCAAACGGTCTATCGGGACATCACCGATCCCTCGGCGTTTTTTCTCAACGCCCCGCAAGCCAGTCCGCAAACCCTTGAAGCGCTAAAGCAGCTTCTGCCCGCATGGCTGAAAAATGCATCCCTTGCAGAGCAGGCCCTTTACCGCCAATACAGCGTGGCCTGGGCCTGCACAAAAAAAAGCAGTAACGGACGCACCTTCCTCAGCGACATCGCCGACATTCGCAGCTACGCCGCCGATGCCCTGCAGCAGCAGATGCAACGTGAACAGCTACGGTTTGAGCAACACCTGGACCTGCATGCCGCCAAACAAACCCTGAATCCCGACGATATTGAACTGACCTTTCATACCGCGGCCGGGTTTGCGGGCACCATCGGCATGGTGGAACGGGTCAAGATGAGCCTGACCGACCTGGCCCTGAAAAACTTGTTCGCACGCCCAAAAGGCTCATTAACCCTGCGACATCGTCTTGGACTTTCGCTGCCCGAATGGCTTACGCCCGATTACATCACTCGGCGTAATGGCCTTATCGAACAAGTCGACATCGGCAAGGTTTACCCCCAACGGCTCGAAGACCTGCTACTGGGCAACACCCCCGATGCCAGGAAGCGCGAGCAACTGTTCGCCCGGCACTTGCGTGTGCAACTGCCGTTACAGGCTCTGGAACTGAGCCTCAAACAAGAGAGTGGAGTGACCCCGCTCGGCGCACGCCATGTCGGTGCACTGGTCAAAACCCTGGCCGAGGATCGAGAGGTTGATGGGCAACCGGTGGTCATCAGAAACCTGGCACTGGCGCGCAAACCCGAGGCTGTGGCAGATGTCGTGAGCAATATGTACATCATTGAACCCGACAACATGGATGTCGGCCCGCACCTGCTGTATCGGCCGCTCTACGCGCAATCATTGATCCAATACCCTACTCGCGCCGCGCTGTTGGACGCTATCGCGCAACCTGGCGAGGTGCAAGACAGCGTCCTGATCTGGTTGAGTGACCTCGCCCGGCCGATCTACGACAACGGCGGGTTCAAGGAGCCCCATTACGTGCGGTTTGGCCTGGGCAGTGAATTCGCACCCATCGAAGTCCCGCAGCCCGCCCGGCTTGCGACCAGCACCAGCAATAACGAACTGCTGCAATACCTGCATAACGGTCAGTTGATGCAGCTTTTATATGGCAATACCGCCCGGGCCCTGGTGGACCAGGCGAATGCCGATTCAGTGTCCAACAGTGAAAGCCGCTGGGGCGTGTTACTTGAGGGCGCAGGGCTGATTTTCAACAGCCTTTTGTTGTTACCTGCGTTGCCACGACCACTGATGCTGACAGGTTGGCTGCTGAGCCTGGCGAGTTCGGCCAGCCAGGATATCCCCGAACTTGCCAGTGATGACCCGAGTGCACGTGAACTGGCCGCGGCCGATGTGTTGCTCAACGTCGGCATGCTGCTGTTCCACTTGGCCGCAGGCGCAGTAACCCGTGACACACACCGGGCCAAGGCGCTGAAGGCCAAAGCCTTGCGCCCCTTCGCACCTGCTCGTATCGCCGAGCAGTGGCCCGAGCCGCCACCGCCCAAAATCGTCGAGGGTGCCGTGACCCTGGCGGGCGAATTTCCCAATGCGCAAAGCACGGTGCTCGACTTCAGTTTCAGCAGTGCCCGTAATCGTCTGACCCCCAGCCAGCGTGAGCGGCTGGATCGGTTCAAGGTGGCGCTTCGCGGTTCACTGCCCCCCGCAGCATTGAACGGAGCGCACAAAGGTCTATACCGCATTCAACAGTCTTGGCACGTCCTGCTCGATCATGAGCTGTACCCGGTTTATATCGATCAGGGAGGCTCGGCCGTGATCGTGGCCCCCACGGATACCCGCCAACAAGGCCCTGCGTTGAAATCGGATGGCAACGGCAACTGGTCGCTGGACTTGCGCCTGCGACTGCAAGGAGGCATGGCCCCCAGCCGCATAGCCGCTCTTCAACAAAAAAAGGCAGAGCGCATAAAACAACTGGAGGCCGAGTTGCAAGCTTCCTTCAGACAGGAAGACCCGCTGCAAAAAGCCGTCGAGATAACACATGCGGCCCTGCAACGCGCCCAGGGCGATACGCGTTTTACCAATGAACAACTCGCCAGGTTTCGCGAAAAATTCGACGACGCGTTGCAAGCGTCACTCAACTATTACCAGCACATGCTTGATAGCAACCAGGAGCGTATTGAACTGCAGATACCCTTTCACGAAAGGATTGTGATTTCCCTGCTGGAAAGCCTGTTCGACAACCGGGTCAGCGCCTTGGCCAGTTCGAAATACGAGAAAGAAACCATCATCAAGCAATGGCCGCAGTTCACCAGACCGGGGCCCGAGATGGAACAAGCGGCTGACCTGGATCCTCAAGGCTTCAGACTGTTTATCAAGGCTCTGGTTGCACTCAACGAGCGCACCATTGACCGGCTCGAACTGCGAAACAGCTATATCGAGCAGCTCTACAACCTCAGTAACGCAGGCAGCGAAACTGCCTACCGCCTGGCCGCAGATATACCCACAGAGGAACTCACCAGCCTGAGCCTTAAAAGCTTTCAGCTCGACTGCCTGAAACTGGCCAGCTCAAAAATCACCTCCGGCAAGTTGATCGAGAGAACGCTGGACACCACGATTGACCCGCTCAAAGAGTACCTTCGCACCCACGACGAACTTAATAGCCTGGAGTTCGATGCCAGCAAACGGCTTGCGGTGCTGGACAGCCTGGCCGAACAATACGGGCAGGCTCTGGATGCTCTGGAAGGTATCAGTATCGTCAATGCCGACGAACTGGAGATCGACTATTTCAACAAGCTGCGCCAGTTGCTGGAAGAACTTTACCTGAGTGTCGTAAAGCAGCTGGCCGCCGAAATAAAACCCCCGCAGACGCCACGAAAGCGCCCTCGCAAACGCACACCCTCGGCGGCCGGGAAACCGCAGAAAAAAGTAATCAATACCCGTGGCAAGGGCCCATTGATCGGTGACCTGAAACCCGCCGGGAACGAGTGGCCGATTGAGGTGATTGAAATACGCTCCGGCTACGACAACCAATTGCTCTCGACTTACTCGCAGCACGGCGACGAGTGGGTTGAAATCCGCACCGTGCAACCTGAAATACCGCCAGCGACACGCGCATTGAATGTGATCAAGGGCGATGCGCGCAAATTGTTCGACCGGTTTGACGAGCTTCTGCGCAAAGGTCGGCAGTTCAAGGTCCGTTGCAGACACCCCATAGAGGTCGAAGAGTTGCACACTCATGAGGCCACGAAACTCGACAAGCTGGCCACCGAACTGCACTTTGCCCTTCAGTCGCAGCCACTGGCATCACGCCTGCCCAGCGACCAAGTGCTGGTCGACAATATGCGCGACGGTGCCAGGCGCCTGATCAGCCAAGGCCAGGAATTGCGCACCCAGTTGAGTCTGCAGTTGCCGCCGACCGACGGTAACCTGCGCTACCTGCTGGCTCATGAGCGGGTGCAGATCGCGGGGCTGGGCGAGCGGATACAGCTGCAGGGTGAGCACCGGGACTTTATCCAGGAGTACGCCATCAACGACTCTCAGGGTTATCCGCTCTGGTATGCGCATTTTCATTATGAGCAGGCGGATGCTCCCAGGCAGAACTACACCGTCGCCCATTTGAAAACCAAAGCACAACGCAAGCTGAGCTACTACTCGCAACTGGCCAATGCACAAGGCGGGCAAGCCATTGTCAACGTACATCGTGGCCAGATCGGTAAAGCGCTGGCCGAGCGCTGGTTCCTGCCGCTGGATGGATCAGCGCGACAACAGGCGCCCCAACCCGTCCAGTAAACGTTGCAAGGCACCCTGATTGGCCAGCATTACTTTCAGACCCGCGTCGCTCATGCGCTGCGCGTCTTGTGGCAATTCAAACAAACGCTGCACCGCAACGGCCAGGCCTTGCGCGTCATCGACCTCTTCAAGTGCCCCGGCTTCACGCAACTTGGCGGCGATTTCGAGGAAGTTGAACAGATGCGGCCCGCTCAGCACCGGCTTGGCCAACGCTGCCGGTTCCAGCAGGTTGTGCCCGCCGTTGGGCACCAGGCTGCCGCCAACAAAGGCGGTGTCTGCCAGAGCATACAAAAACAGCAATTCGCCCATGGTGTCGCCCAGCAGCACTTGCGTATGAGCGGCAACCGCCTCGCCACTGGAACGGCGCACGGTGGCAAAACCTTCGCGCTGGCACAGCTCGAAAACCGAATTGAAACGCTCGGGATGACGCGGTACCAGAATCAGCAGCGCATCAGGGTAATGGCCGAGCAATTGCCGATGAGCCGCCAGCACCACCTCGTCTTCGCCCTCGTGGGTACTGGCAGCAATCCACACCGGACGCTGCTGGGCATGCCATTGCTCACGCAATTCCCGGGCATTGATCAGCAGTTGCGGATCAATGCTCAGGTCGAACTTGATCGAGCCCGTGACTTCAACGCATTCCGGTCGCGCGCCCAGCAGCCGAAAGCGCTCGGCTTCAGCTTCGGTCTGCACCGCGATCAGGCTCATTTCCTCAAGCATCGGCCGGGTAAGACCGGCAAAGCGGGCATAGCCTTTGGCCGAGCGTACGGAAAGTCGGGCATTGGCCAGCGCCACCGGAATGCCACGCTTGGCGCATTGGTGGATATGGTTGGGCCACAACTCGGTCTCCATGATGACGCCAAGTTTGGGCTTGATCCGGTCCAGAAAGCGCGCCGCCGCCCACGGTAAATCGTAAGGCAGGTAGCAATGCTGAACACGCGGTTCATTGGCAAACAGGGCCTTGATCCGCTCGGAGCCGGTCGGCGTCATGCAGGTCACGGTAATCGGCAGCTGTGGATAACGTTTGAGCAGCGCCCGAATCATCGGCGCCGCGGCAATGCTCTCGCCCACCGACACGGCATGTACCCAGATCCCGCCCGGCTGCATGGAAGGCAAATTGATGGCGAAACGCTCACCAATGCGCTTGGCATAGGCTGGCGCCTTGCGCGCCCGCAGCCACAAACGAATCGCCACCAGCGGCAGCCCAAGATGAAACAGCAAGGTGTAGAGAGTTCTATTCATGGGCGCGGAGTTTACTTGAAAAAGTATTCACGATGATGGCACCGAATCACCTCCGTCGTGTCGCAATCAGAACGCACTACACACTTTTACAGACCCTAGAATGTCTTGCTGTTAAATTGCCCCGCACCAACCTCAGGACTCCACCATGAACGCCTACTACTATTTGGCCATCGCCATTTGCGCCGAAGTGATTGCAACCGTCTCCATGAAAGCGATCAAAGGCTTCAGCACACCGCTGCCACTTATTCTGGTCATCGCCGGTTACGCCACAGCGTTCTGGATGCTGACCCTGGTGGTGCGCACCATTCCCGTGGGCGTGGCCTACGCCGTATGGGCGGGCCTGGGGATTGTGATGGTGAGCATCGCGGCATTGTTTATCTACGGGCAAAAGCTCGACATCCCGGCAATGCTCGGCATGGGCCTGATCGTGCTGGGCGTGGTGGTGATCCAGCTGTTCTCGAAAACGGCGGGACACTGAGCCCGACTCGTCCCTTTGCCTGCGGCAGAGATACTTCAAGCGTGGGAGCGAGCCTGCTCGCGAAGATCATTCGCGAGCAGGCTCGCTCCCACTGCGGGGCTTGACCTGGAACAGAGTATCAACACGGTTTTGTGCACTCAGACCCAGCTTCAAGATCTGGCTGTATACTCTCAGCTTTGTCTTTAAACGCTGAGGTCGCCCATGCCATCTGTTATTTCCACCGACGTGCTGATTGTCGGCGCTGGTGTTGCAGGCCTCTGGCTCAATGCCCGCCTGCGCCGCTTGGGGTTTTCCACGGTGGTGGTCGAGCGCGAAAGCCTGGGCGGCGGTCAAAGTTTGAAATCCCAAGGGATCATTCACGGCGGCGCCAAATACGCGCTGCACGGTGCCCTGACCGGTGCTTCCGAAGCCATTGCCGATATGCCACGCCGCTGGCGCGAAGCCCTTGCCGGTAACGGCGAGCTGGATTTGAGCGGCGTACGCCTGCTCTCCGAAGCCCATTACCTGTGGTCGCCCGGCACACTGGCGGGCAATCTCACCAGCTTTTTTGCCAGCAAGGCCGTGCGCGGCCGGGTTGATCAGGTCAAGGGCGACCAATTGCCGCCCGCCCTGCAGAATCCGCGTTTCAAGGGCAAGGTCTATCGCCTGGCGGAGCTGGTAGTCGATGTCCCGAGCCTGATCGAGCGTCTGGCCGAACTGGCCGGCGATGGCCTGCTGGCCGGTCAATCCATCGAGCCTTTGCTTGAAAACAACGAACTGATCGGCCTGCGGGTCGATGGACGCGATATTCATGCCCAGCGCATTGTATTCAGCGCAGGCGCAGGCAATGCCGAACTGTTGGCCTGCGCCGGTATCAGCGTCCCGGCCCAGCAACTGCGCCCGCTGCACATGGTGCTGGTCAAGGGCCCAAGCCTCAAGCCACTGTATGCACACTGCCTGGGCGGTGGTTCCAAACCGCGCGTTACCGTGACCACCCACCCGGCCGCCGATGGCGAGTGGGTGTGGTATCTGGGCGGTGAAATCGCCGAGGCTGATGGCGTTGCCCGCGAACCGGCCGAGCAAATCGCCGTGGCGCAAAAAGAACTGGGCAATTTACTACCGTGGGTCGACCTGAGCCAGGCACAGTGGGCCACGTTTCGGGTTAACCGGGCCGAGCCCGCGCAGTCGGGCCTGGTGCGTCCGGACAACGCCTTCCTCGCGGATCAAGGCCGTCTGCTGGTGGGTTGGCCGACCAAGCTGGCACTCGCACCTGACTTCGCTGACCGGGTGCTCAAAGCGCTGGAGCAAGACGCTATCCAACCGAGTAATGCCCCGGCCCTGCCGCCGCTGCCGCGCCCGCCTCTGGGCAAAACTGCCTGGGAGCTACTGTTGCCATGAGCCAGCCGACGCTGCACGAACTGCATCGCCCGCTGGGCAGTACCGGCCTGCTGGTTTCGCCACTGGGGCTGGGGACTGTCAAGCTCGGCCGCGACCAAGGGGTTAAATACCCCAGCGGCTTTCAGATCCCGGACGACGACGAAGCGCGGATGTTGCTCAAGCTCAGCCGCGACCTGGGCATCAACCTGATCGACACCGCACCCGCTTACGGGCGCAGTGAAGAACGCCTTGGCCCGCTATTGCGTGGCCAGCGTCAGGACTGGGTGATTGTCAGCAAAGTGGGCGAAGAGTTCGTCGACGGCCAGTCGAGCCACGATTTCAGCGCGGCCCATACACGGCGCTCGGTGGAGCGCAGCCTGCAACGTCTGGAAACGGATTTTATCGATCTGGTGCTGGTTCACTCAGACGGCAATGACCTTGCGATTCTCAACGAGTGCGAGGTCTACGAGACGCTGGCCGAACTGAAACGTGAAGGCAAAATTCGCGGCTTCGGCTTATCGGGCAAAACTGTTGAAGGCGGGCTCAAAGCCCTTGAAACCGGTGACTGCGCGATGGTCACCTACAACCTCAATGAACAGGCCGAGCGGCCTGTCATCGATTACGCCGCGACCCACGGCAAGGCCATTCTGGTTAAAAAAGCCCTGGCCAGCGGGCATGTCTGCTTGAGCCCAGGGGTTGATCCGGTGCGTGCCAGCTTCGAACTGGTGTTTGGCCATCACGGGGTTGCCAGTGCTATTGTCGGCACCATCAATCCGCTGCACTTGGCCCATAACGTGGCGACTGTTGCGCAGGTTCTGCGTAAAACCTGAAGCCGCCGAGGCGGCCGACCCCGACGCAAGGAGGAGCCGACATGCCGCGCATGCTGATCCGCAAGAACCCCAGTGACTTCAAGACCCTGCCGCTGTATGTCGAAGCAACACCCGAGGGCCTGAGCTACCAAAGCGTCGGCATGCCCCTGAACTTTACCCAAACCCTGCAAAAGCGCCGGCCAGTGAAGGTTGCCGACACTGAGCGCTTTTCGCTGGAACTGGCCAACCTTGGGGTATCGGTCCGCCTGACCTTGAACTGGCAAGGCCGCGATTACTGGGTGCTGGTGCGCCAGCGGCGCCAGGATCGGGGGGATGTGGTGCTCAAACTGATTTCGGGCTATGTGCCTGCCCATGAGGTCAACCTGCCCCTGCATACGGCCATCCAGGAGATTGCCGAAGAGTGCTTGCTGGAAACCCCGGAGGGTTGGCTAAGCGGGCGCTTCAACGACACATGGTTACCGGCGCCCTACTCCGCAGCGCTGCATTACCGTGAAGCTCTGCCCTTTCGTCTCACGCCCTTGTCTGGTGCAGCGCGGCCCGTTCGCTGTGGCGCTCAGCCACTGCTGGAGCGACCACGGGCCTACGTACACCTGCCAACTGCATCGTTGCAACTGATTTACGACCTGCGTCTGGAAGTGCCCAAAGAGGCCAAGTCCCTGAGCCTGTTTCATGTCGACGAACGGCTGGAGGGCGATCAACTGGTCGCTCGCCTTGATCGCCAGCGCCCGGATCTGTACTTGATCCCGCTGACCGAGGGCCAGCCCTGCGCCGAGTTATACACCCTGAGCAAAGATCGGTTACAGCCAGCCAGTACTCGGGGCGTGCGCTTGGCCGAGAGCTTTGCACCGCAGGACGGCTGGGTGGTGCACGACGAGCGGATTCGCTGGAAGGATTGGGTCAAGCAACAGGGCCTGAACCCGCCAACACCGGAGTCCAGGCTCAAGCGCCTGACCGGCAAGGCGCGGCAGATTTTCAGGAAAGTGGTGAAGAGCTAAAGCCTCTCACCCTCTCCCTCCGGGAGAGGGTGAGGGTAAGGGCTGCATTCACTGACCGCGGATTTTCTCGACAATCGCCGTGGTCGAGCTGTTTTCAACCAGCCCCAGCACTTTCACCGTGCCGCCATAAGCCGCCACGATATCGGCGCCGACTACCTGGTCGATCCCGTAATCACCGCCCTTGACCAACACATCAGGCTTGACCTGGGCCAGCAGGTTTTCCGGGGTAGCCTCGGGGAAGCTGATAACCCAGTCCACCGCGCCCAAACCTGCCAGTACCGCCATGCGCCGATCAACACTGTTGATCGGGCGCCCAGGGCCTTTCAGACGGCTCACTGAAGCATCATCGTTGACCGCAACGATCAGACGATCGCCCTGGGCCCGCGCTTGCTCCAGATAGGTCACATGCCCGGCATGCAAGATGTCGAAGCAACCATTGGTGAAGACGATTTTCTCGTTGTGCGCCCGCGCATCCTCGATGGCCAGCAACAGCTGGTCGAGGCTCAGAACACCGCGTTCCGAACCTTCCGAGCGTTGAATCGCCCGGCGCAGTTCCGGCGCGCTGATGGCCGCCGTACCCAGCTTGCCAACCACAATACCGGCCGCCAGATTAGCCAGCGCCACGGCGTGCGGCAGTTCTTCACCGGCTGCGATGGCCGCGGCCAAGGTCGAAATAACGGTATCGCCAGCCCCGGTAACGTCAAACACTTCACGGGCCCGGGCCGGCAAGTGCATGGCCGCAAAGCCCGGACGCAACAGGGTCATGCCATGCTCGCCACGGGTAACCAGCAAGGCTCCAAGGTCCAGGTCGGACATCAGCTTGGCACCTTTGGCTACCAGATCGGCCTCGTCCGTGCAGCCACCGACAATGGCTTCGAACTCACTGAGATTTGGCGTGATCAGGCTTGCGCCACGGTAGATCGAAAAATCCTTGCCCTTGGGATCGGCCAGCACCGGAATGCCTTTGGCACGTGCGGCCTGGATCAGCACCTGATGGTTTTTCAGGGCGCCTTTGCCGTAGTCGGACAACACCAGCACCTTGACGCCTTCAAGCAGGTTTTCAACTTCAGCACCCAACGCCAGAGCGTCGGTGGCGAACGGTTCTTCGAAGTCGATACGCAGCAGTTGCTGGTGACGGCTCATGACCCGCAGTTTGACGATGGTCGGCTGGTGCGCAATGCGCTGGAACAGTGCATGAACGCCCGCGCCCTTGAGGCTGTTAGCCAGGCTGTCGGCAGCTTCGTCGTCACCGGTCACACCCACCAAAGAAGCAGGCGCACCGAGAGCAGCAATGTTAAGCGCAACGTTGGCAGCGCCGCCTGGACGGTCTTCGATTTGCTCGACCTTGACCACCGGCACCGGCGCCTCAGGGGAAATCCGTGAGGTCCCGCCATGCCAATAACGGTCGAGCATGACATCGCCTACCACCAAGACAGGGGCTTGATCGAATCGCGGCATGGACAACTTCATGGAGAACCCACATACAAAATGAACAGGGGCGCGATATTAACACAGGGTGAACGCTGGTCAGTTCACGGTATTAATCGCAGCGAATGAGAATCAGGCAAAGCGAAAGTTATCTGTAGCCGCTGCCAAAGACTGCGACGGGCCGCAGGCTCCAGGTCAGGATCGATGCGCAATCCATCGCAGCCTGCGCCAGCGACTGCAAATGGATTGCGGCAACGGCACCTGCTAGGCGATATCGCCAGAGGTTTGCGGGGCATCAAGGCCCATCGAGTGCAGGCGCGCGTAGTAACCGTTGTGCGCCATCAGCTCGGCATGGGTGCCGCGCTCGACAATCTGGCCCTGATCCATCACCAGGATCAGATCGGCTTTCTCGATGGTGGTCAGACGGTGCGCGATCACCAGTGTGGTGCGACCTTTCATGACGTGGTCGAGTGCCGCCTGGATGTGACGCTCAGACTCGGTATCCAGCGCCGAGGTCGCTTCATCGAGAATCAGCAACGGTGCGTTCTTGAGCAATGCACGGGCAATGGCCAGACGCTGGCGCTGACCGCCGGAAAGCAGTACGCCGTTCTCGCCGACCTGAGTGTCCAGGCCTTGTGGCAATTGCTCGATAAAGTCCATCGCGTAGGCATCACGCGCGGCTTTCTCGATGTCGGCACGCGGGGCGCCCGCCAGGTCGCCGTAGGCAATGTTGTTGGCCACGGTGTCGCTGAACAGGGTCACATGCTGCGTCACCTGGGCGATATGACGACGCAGGTTGAGCAGGCGGTAGTCCTCGATATCCACACCATCCAGCAGGATTTCGCCCGAAGTGTGGTGATAGAAGCGCGGAATCAGGTTCGCCAGTGTCGACTTGCCGCTACCGGAACGCCCCACCAGTGCCACCATTTGCCCTGGCTCGGCCGTGAACGTCACGTCCTTGAGCACCTGGCGCTCGGTGTCCGGGTAGGTGAAGTTGAGGTTACGCACTTCGAGACGACCACTGACCTGGTCACGCTCAATAGTCCCGGTGTCGATTTCCGGCTTCTCGTCCAGTTGCTCGAAGATGCTTTCAGCGCCCGCCACACCCTTCTGGATTGTCGAGCTGACTTCGGACAACTGACGAATCGGCTTGGGCAGCAAACCGGCCAGGGTGATGTAGGCAATCATGTCGCCCGGCGAAGCATCGCCGCGCAGGTAGAGCACCAGGAACATCAGCACGCCCATCGCGACGTAGATGACCAACTGCAACATCGGCGTATAAATCGCACCAGTGCGGGTCATGCGCAGTTGCTTGTCGGTGTTGCTCTGGCTGGCCTGCAGGAAGCGTTTACGCTCGTAAGCCTCACCGCCAAAGCTGCGAACAACGCGATAGCCCTGGATGGTTTCCGAGGCCACGTGCGTCACGTCGCCCATCGCCACCTGGATTTTCTTGCTTTGCTTGCGGAATTTTTTACTGGCAGTACTCACCATAACCGCGATCAGCGGTAGGATCGCGACCATTACCAGCGTCAGGCGCCAGTTCATCCACAGCAACGAACCAAACAGGAACACCACCGTCATGCCTTCACGAATAACGACCTTGATCGCATCGGTGGCAGCGCCGGTGACCATGGTCACGTTAAAGGTGATACGGGAGATCAGATGGCCCGAGTTGTGCTTGTCAAAATAGCGGTTGGGCAGTACCAGCAGGTTGTTGAACAACTGCACCCGCAAGTCATGCACCAGACCCAGGGAGACCTTGGCCAGGAAGTAGTTGCCCAGGAAAGAACCCAGGCCCTGCCAGGCGGCGATCAATACAATCAGTATCGGCACGACTTGTAACAGGCGCAGGTCACGCAAATAAGGGACAGTGGGAAACAGCACTGCGTCCGGGTTGGAGAGGCCATCGACAAAATACTTGAGGATGTAACCAAGCATTGGCTGGGTCGAAGCGAAAATAAGAAACCCGACGATACTCAGCAGGAAAAGGCCGACATAAGGCCGGACATAGCTGAGCAGGCGCAGATATATCTTCAAGCTCGATTCGCTTGTGCTGGGGCTGGATTCGGTCATATCACGCGGCGGTTAGTCAAAAAGGAAGCTGACTTTATCACAGCTTCTCTGGTGTACTGCCTAACGCTTGAAGCCCGCCTTCGTGGGGCAGTAAAAACGACACCACAGGGCCAGTACGCTAGTATGGCCGTCCAAAACCTGGAATGAACCTTTCAGCATGCAATTCAGTTACTTAAATTATTCAAAGCAGCGGGTGTTTGATTTCATTTGCCTATGGCTGCTCCCCGTTGGCCTTTTATTACTCTTATCCGACCTTTATTTCCTACCTGGGCGAAGTATTCATCACAAGCTGTATTACGCCTTGTTCAGCATTCCGACCCTGATCGCGATCATCTTGCGGCCCAAAGAGCTGAAGGACATGTTGCGTGAACCGCTCATCCTGGGCTTTATGTTGTTTGCCGCGTGGGCGATGGTCACCTTGATCTGGACCAACGGCGAAGAAGACGTCATGGGCTCGCTCAAACCGGCCCTGCACTTGCTGATGCTGTTTTGGGGCTGCACGCTGCTGACCAAATATCGCAGTGAAAGCCTGCAGCCGGTGTTCTTTGCTGCTGCAATCATTGCCCTGATCGCTACCCTTTATAACCTGTACATGTTCATCAGCCATTACGCCCCGGAAGACCGGATGATCGGCGCTGGTGCATTCGACAACCCACTGCTCAGCTCCCACGCGTTTGGCTTCTTTTGCATTTATTGGCTCACGCTGAGCATGACCTGCAAACGCCCGTACACCCTGCTTATCGCAGTACCTGCCTTTACCATCATGTTCGCTGCGCTACTGGCAACCGGCTCCAGAACCCCGCTAGTGGCCGTGGTCATGGCCATGATCTGGCTGAGCCTGGTCTGCTGGAACCGACGCTCACTCGCACTGATGAGCATGCTGGTCGCAGGCGGCATCCTGGTGATGGCACTGTTCTCCGAAATGATCATGAGCCGTGGCAGCTCGTTCCGCTTTGAGCTGTGGCAGTTGGTGCTGGAGCAAATCAAGCTGATGCCCTGGATCGGGCATGGTTACGAATCGACCCTGAGCCTGG
Source organism: Pseudomonas fragi (assembly GCF_025426255.1). GTDB lineage: Bacteria > Pseudomonadota > Gammaproteobacteria > Pseudomonadales > Pseudomonadaceae > Aquipseudomonas > Aquipseudomonas kulmbachensis. Next base: position 4,858,220 of record NZ_CP104861.1, read on the forward strand.
ACCCTGGGGCGGGCTTCTTGCTGAGCGAGCCTCACAACTTCGCCCTGGGCGTGTTGTATTACACCGGCATTCTGGGCTTCACGCCTTGGCTGTTCATGCAGGTCTGGGCCTTGTACAGCAGCTGGCGCCATCGCGTGCAGCCGTTGTTCATCCTGGCTTCGGCATTGCTGGTGTACGGCATTGGCGCCGGGCTGACCGAAGGCGGCGGCATACTGCCGAGGCCCAAGGAACACTGGTATCTGCTGTGGATCCCTCTGGCCTTGATCGCTGCACTAAGCATCAACCAGCGCCTCAGGATTCTGCGCGACCGACCTGTACGCAGCCTCTCTGCAGCGGCGTTCAACACGCTTCAGGCGCATGCTCAGATCATTGAAGAAGACGGCCTGGGGCCAAAAGTCCTGCGTCTGGAAAACGGCAACTTCCTCAAGCTGTTCCGCCAGCGCCGCTGCTATACCTCCGGCAGCTTCAACCCGTACTCAGAACGTTTTGCCATCAACAGCGAACGCTTGCAGGGCATGGGTATCCCCGCGCCGAAGATCCTCGACCTGTATCAATTGCGCGATGGCAGCACGGCTGTTCTGTACCAGCCGCTGCCGGGCCAGACCCTGCGTCAGGTAATGCAATCGATGGGTTCGCCGGCCGTTCGCCATGCACTGGTGGAGCGCTTCGGCAAGTTCCTCGCGGTGTTGCACGACAAGGGCGTTTACTTCCGCTCCCTGCACTTGGGCAATGTGTTGCTGATGGACGACGGCGAGTTTGCCCTGATCGACATTGCCGACCTGCACCTCTACCCGTCACCGCTGAGGATCGCATTGCGCCAGCGCAACTTGCGCCACATGCAGCGTTACCCGGAAGACCGTCGCTGGCTGTTCGATGAGCAGTTGCAAGCGCTGCTCGACGGTTACGCCAGCCTCGCGGACCCTGTCGCCGTTAACAGCCTGAGCCAGCAGATCAAGCAATTGAGTACTGCGCAAGCTGCGGTCTGACACATTAAAGGGAGCACCTGCAGGTGCTCCCTGCCCCGACCGCGATCAGGCCTGACGCTTGGCGGCGTAAGCCAAAAAACCTTCAATATTGTCGCTGCACAGTTGGCCGACCGCTTGCTCGATATCGGCTTGCGGCCATTCCCACCAGGCTGCCAGCAACAAGGCCTCACGCTGCTCCTGCGGGAACCTCCAGCGCAGAAACCTTGCCGGGTTACCACCCACCACCGCATACGGCTCGACATCACGCGTGACCAGCGCACCGGCCGCCACAACTGCGCCGTGGCCGATGGTGACGCCCGACAGCACGGTGCTGTTGGAGCACAGCCACACATCACTGCCCACCACCACATCGCCACGGGTGCCGTTGTAATCGGTAATGTGCTGCGCCGCCTTGAGCATGGCCGGGAAGGGATAGGTCGTAACCCAGTCGGCCCGATGGTGTCCGCCCAAAAAGATATTCACCCCTTCGGCAATCGAGCAAAACGCCCCGATGCGCAGGGTTGAGCCTTCTTTCCAGTCATGTACCAAGGGCAGGCCATAGCTGCCCCGGCCGAACTCGTAGTCGGGATAGCACTGTTTGAAACGGGCCACTCCCCGCTCGATTTTCGGTAATTTGCGGATCGCACGCTTGGCGCGCTTCTCCCGAAAACGTTCAATCCAGCCCACAGCGCGCCCCTCGTCTTAGTCTTTTTCCAACGGCGAAAAATACAACCGCCCAAGGCCACGCCAGGTTTTACCCGTCCAGTGCTTGAACGGGATCTGCGCCAACAGCTCACGGGCCAGAGCGCGATTGCGGTTGGAGGTTTTCAGGAACATGGAGTTGAGGAACTTGTAGCGCACCTCGTCATAGAGCGGGTGATCGCTGAACTGAGCATAGATGCGCAAGATGCTATCGATCATGAAGCGATGATTCTTGTACGAATTGGTGGCGTGCTTGCGATAGCGCGCCATCACCACGTTCAGGCCGTCGATAAAGTACCCTGCATGGGTAATTTTCAGCTCGATATACAAGTCTTCAAGGCGAATACTCGGGTCAAACCCCCCCACCTTGTCCAGCGCTTCGCGGCGGATCATCAGGGTAGGTGCGGGCGGATAAGGCTTGCGCTCCAGGAACATGTCATCGAAATCCAGACGCCGGAACGGCACATCACGGCGCTGACGCTTTTCCGGAAACAGATTGCCATCAGCATCGATCAACTCGATATTGCCCGCGCAAATGCCCACTTCAGGTTTGCCATCCATGTAGGCAACCTGAACCGCTATGCGGTCCGGCATCATGATGTCATCGGAGCCGAACGGTACGATCAGACTGCCCTTGGCCCGGGCGATAGCGCCGTTAAGCGTATTGGTCAGCCCCTGATTCTGCTGCACCCGAAAATCAAAACCATGCGCGGCCTGCAAACGTTGAATACGCTCCACGCTGTCATCAGGCGAGCCGTCATCAATCACCAACAACTCGATATTGGGATAGGTCTGATCCAGAACACTCTGAATGCTCTGCTCGATATACGGGCCATGGTTGTAGGAGGCGATAATTACCGTCACCAAAGGTTGCGAGTCGGTCATGAATGCTCCTTGCGTGCCTGACTCAAGCCCGAGTCGATCAAATCCAGATACTCCTGACGGAACACCTCAATATCGTGGTGTTCCTGCAAGTAGCGATATGCCTGCTCGCCCTTGGCCTGCAATGCTTCATCCGACAAGGCCAGGTACTCATCCAGCGCGGCCGTCAGCGTTGCCACATCGCTGGGCTTGACGGCCAGCCCACCGGCCCCCTCGATCAGTGGCAGCATGGCCGGCACATCGCTGGCAATCACCGGCAAGTGCCCGCTCATGCCTTCGAGCAGTGCCAACCCCAGACCTTCAGCCAGCGAAGGCATGGTCCAGATGTCGAAAGCACGAACGTACTGCAGGGCGTTCTCCTGAAAGCCCAGCAGATGCGCACGGCCATTGAGACCCAATTGCCCGATCTGCTCGCGCAAGCGCGTCTCTTCACGCCCAGCACCAATAATTGCCAGTTGTGCCTTGGGGTATTTGTCTTTCAGCGCAGCGAAGGCTTGCAGCAAAAAGCGATGACCCTTGATCGGCACCAGTCGACCCAGTGCGCCAATCATCCGTGCATCCTGATCCAAACCAAGCTTTTCACGCGCCTGCTGGCGTGGCAGCTGCAAGGCTTCGGCTTGCTCGATATCGATGGCATTGGTGATGGCGAAAGTATTTTGCTCAGTGAAACCGCACTTGCAGTCCAGCAGGTACTGTTTGACCGCAGGTGATACCCCGACAAAGCGCCAGGCCTTGTCGATCAGGCGTTTGGCCTGACTGCGCCGATAAAAGCGGTCGTATTCGCCAAATCCATGGGAGATACCCACGCACAGCGGGATTTTCAGCCAACGATTAAGCTGCAACATCATGTTTACCGGTTTGAAGCGGTTGCAAATCACCACATCAAACTGCTCTTTGCGGCAGAACTTGTACAACGCCCACATGGCGCGCAGACGCATGCCCTTGAGCGACTTGTCGCTAAACTCGAAATACACCGAATGATCGGCCTTGCTCACCGGTTCGCCGGGGCCTGGACGACCACGCAAGAATGCCGCCGTCACTTCGTAACGTTCACTGGGCAGCGCCCGCACGATCTGCTCGGCAAGGTCGGCAAAGTCATGGGATTTGACGTTGTAATCGGGCTGTAATTGCAAAACCTTGGAACGCTTCATAACTCTCCCCGATGAAGTCCGTTTGCAGCATGTTCTTTCAATACCCAAAACAGTTCATGACGCCGAACCGCTTTGCGAAAAAATTCATTTTCGCCATAAGGCGATGGTTTTCTGCCTGCCAAGAGCTGTTGTATCGAACGGCGCACTCGACGCTTGAGCACAGCTCGGGGCTGCAAGTCATGCATCATGCCCAACGCCATCGCTTTGTCGCGCTGCTGCTCAAGGTTGAGCGCCAGGCTGCAAGGGCGCAGGCTGAGCGAGGCATCGAACACCGGCGGCAACGCAATGCCATCGCCGCTATTGCCCATTGGCCAACGGTCGTTGTCATGCAGATGGTTGGCGTAACCGAGTACGGTGGTCGGTTGCCACTCCAGGCCTTCGAGGGCTTCGATCACTGCCGCGTGCGCGCAGATATGATCCGGGTGAGGGTCGATTGACGGGTGCGGGAGCACGATCACTTCAGGGCGGGCGCGCAGAATCAACGCCCGCAGATCAGCCAGCAAGTTAAGCCAGGTCGGCGCGCCGTCCAGATCACCGGGCAGCGGGAACGGGTTGAACTGGCGAAACAGGCGAATGTCGTTCAAGTCAGCCTCTCGCGAAGCCATCGGCTGGTCGGGCGCGGCCTGCATGGCAGGCAACTGCAGGCAGAAGTACCCCAGCTGCGCGCAATGGTCTTGCGGCACACCGGCCCAGCGCGGCACGACCATGCTGTCCCAAGCACGCAAACGACCCTTGAGACGAGCCGCCTGGGCGCGCTCGAGGCCCATCTGTTGATAATGCCCGGCTTCGATTTCGCCTGCGGTCAGGGTCACAATCCAGGCTTCCCTGGCTTGGCTGTACAGCCCAAAAGCGGCCAGTTCAGCATCGTCGGCGTGGGGCGCAATCACCATCACACGCTGATTGCGGTAGTCGGGCTGGCTGAACACCCACAACTGCGGCGAGCCCATAACGCGGCAAAAACGCCCGCGAATATGCAGTTTGCCGTCGACCAGGGCTGCCCCAAAACCGCTCAAGTTCAGGTAGCGCAGGCCATTGAGCCCACGCTCGAAGGTCTGCCGGTCAGCCGACTCACCGTCCGACAGCTGCACGTACGGATCGAGAAAACGCCCCAACCAGCCACTTTTAACCTTGATCGCCAGGATCAGGGTTTCGTCGCCAGCCAGGCTCAGCGGCTGATCCACAATCAGTTTTTCGCCCACAAGACGTACGGGCGGGCGCTGGCTGTCTGCCGCAAAGTTGTACTGGTAATCGTCTTTGGGCGAATAGAACAGATGGTCGGCAAACCAGGCTTCATGGGCCACCCAGCCCAGCACCGCCAGTACCGGCGGCAGCCACCAGGCCAGCAGCACACCGCTGGCAATCAGCACCAGCAGGCCGATCAGCAGGCTGATGCGCTTGTTACGCCGATGACGCTTGAGGAGCTGTTGTTTGCGCGAGGCGGGTTGGCTCATAGTTCGGCTCTTGTGATTAAGCTCCTGTGGAAGCGAGCCTGCTCGCGATGCAGGCGCTGCGCTATGCATGAAAGATCGCAGTGATACCATCGCGAGCAAGCCCGCTCCCACAAGATTTGTGTTTCAGACCCTGAATACCGGCACCGGATTACACCAACGCTCCTTGTACTCGCGATCGGCACGGCCGAACGAGAAGCGCAAAGGCTTGTTGACGCTACGGGCCTGCTCCCAGGCAGCCTGGGTATTGATAAAGCTCAACACGCTACCAGGGCTGAATTCGCGGGTTTGGGGATCGACGCCACCATTGACGTATTCGACACTGATCCACTCTGGCGACTCAGCGCGGTACACCAGCTGAATGGCTATCGGCGCATCATTGAGGAAAACCACCGAGCCAATCAATAGCTCGCGCAACAGCTCAATGACCTCAGCCATACGTTCGGCTCCCGTGGCGACAAAACCCCAGCGCCGCAGAAACAAATCGCAATAGATACTCGCCAGTTCAACGCTGGAAAACTCCGAAACCGGGCGCACAACGCCGCCCGCCTCTTCCAGCAAACGCAGTTCGCGGCGCTGGTTATAGCGGAATTTCTTCGACAGCTCTTCGGGCGTGCGAGCCATGGCCAACTGCTCGGCCTGTGGCTTGAGGGTACTGAACCGGCCTTCGCAGAGCTGCGACAGATAACGCCCACGGTGACGCAAAGGCGCCGCCGCATCAGCCGCTGCAGGCAGGATCAGCTCAGCATTGCCCAGATCGAACAGGCCTTTTTTGCCGTGACGCTTGAGCACGTCCTTGGACAGGGCCAGGTCGCGACCCCAGGTCGGGATTGCCGCTTTCAGCTCGCCGCCCTGCTCCCAGGCCAGATAGCGCACCGGGATGCCAGCCAACTGCGCCAAGCGCTCGACCACCAGCGGATGGGTGGCAACACTGCCACCAAAACGCTGCCAGGCATCGGCATAGGTGCCAGCATCCACAACGCTCCAGCCGCGCTCGCGCCAGCCTTGAAATCGATTGAGCATCAGGACTCCGCAGTCAGGTCGGTGACTTGCGCCAAGTGCCAGAATGTATTGCGTACCGCCTGATCGCTGAAGCGCTCGTGCAAGCGTTCAAGCATCAGTTCGGCGCAGGCCAGGCGCTGCTCGTCATCGAGTTGCGCCAAGTGTTGCAGGCCTTGGGCCAGATGCTCGGCATCGTCCAGCGGGAACAATACCCCCACGCCCTCGACCACTTCCTTGGCGCCGCCACAGGCCGTGGCCAGCAACGGCACGCCAGCCGCCATGGCTTCCAGCAGTACCATGCCGAACGGTTCGTGATCGGAACTCAACGCAAACACATCAAAGGCCCGGAAATAACGCCGCGCATCGGGCACCTGGCCCAGAAACAGCACCTGTGGGCTGACCCCGAGTTCTCTGGCCAGCTCTTTGAGGTCTTGCTCCAAACGGCCCTTGCCCATAATCACCAACTGACTGTCAGTCGGCAGATTGGGCAGCGCCTTGGCGAAACCACGGATCAACGTGGCCTGGTCCTTGTCCGGATGCAGACGCCCGACATTACCCACAATAAAGCCATCGACCGACAGCCCAAGCGCTTCACGCGCCGGAGTGCCAGACAATTGCTCGGCTTGCACGGTATTGATATCGATGCGGTTGTAGAGCGTGCTGATGCGACCCGTTGGCCACTTGGGCAGGCACTTGCGCATGTCGTCACGCACCGCGTCCGAGACACCGAGCAGGCTCAGGCGCTTGCGAAACAGGTGGGCAAACAGCTTGCGACTGCGACGCTGATAGTCGCCAAACGCGTGATGCACGCCGATCACCGGCAAGCCGGTGGCCAACAAGGCGACATAAATCGGCTTGAAGCGGTGGGCGATGCAAAAAATGAAATTGCGCGAAGCGGCGATCTTGCGCAGCTCGCGGATGGCGCCCAGCTTGAGGCCGCGAATGGCCTTGGAGCTGAACTCCATGAACAGCACTTCATCAGACGCACAGCCTGCGGCCACTTGCGGGTCGGCCGCCCCGGTCAAAAAGACCGTGGTGACCTTGTACCCGGTGCCGGCAAACAGGCTGGCGTACTGGCGCGCGCAGTCCAGAAACGGCCCGTCATAGCCGTGGCAGAACTGCAGCACATGACGCTCAGTCGAGCGATTCATAAGTCTCGGCGCCGTCTTTAACTACCAAAATATCTTCCATGATCAGGTACTGCAGATCGGAACCGAAGAACATGTTCAGCGCGTCGGTCGGCGAGCAAACCATCGGTTCGCCACGGCGGTTGAGCGAGGTGTTCAGCGACACGCCGTTGCCGGTCAGCACTTCCAGCGCTTTCATCATGTCGTAGTAACGCGGGTTGTATTCGCGCTTGAGCACCTGGGCGCGGGAGGTGCCATCTTCATGGACAACCTCTGGCACGCGGGATTTCCACTCGTCCGACACTTCAAAGGTGAAGGTCATGAACGGTGCCGGATGATCGACCTTGATCATCTGCGGGCCAACGGTGTCGAGCATCGACGGGCAGAAAGGCCTCCAGCGCTCACGGAACTTGATTTGTTCGTTGATGCGGTCAGCCACGCCTTCGCTGCTCGGGCAACCAATGATCGAACGACCACCCAGTGCACGCGGACCGAACTCCATACGGCCCTGGAACCAGGCCACCGGATTGCCGTCGACCATGATCTTCGCGATCTTCTCCGGGGTGCCCTCGATCTTGCGATACGCAGGCTTGCCCGGGTGACGGGCACAGGCCGCAATCACATCTTCGTTGCTGTACGCAGGGCCGAGGTAGACGTGTTCCATCTTCTCGACCGGCACGCCGCGAGCGTGAGACACATAAGCCGCCGCACCCACTGCAGTACCGGCATCGCCGGATGCAGGCTGTACAAACAGCTCTTTGACTTCAGGACGGGCGATGATCTTTTGGTTCAGCTTCACGTTCAACGCGCAGCCGCCCGCAAAGGCCATCTTGCCGGTCTCTTTAAGAATGTCGCCCAGGTAGTGATCGATCATCTGCAGCGACAGTTTTTCAAACAGCGCCTGCATGCTGGCCGCGTAGTGGATGTACGGCTCGTCGGCGATATCGCCTTCGCGCTTTGGCCCCAGCCACTCGATCAGTTTTGGCGAGAAGTAGAACCCCTTGCCCTTTTCTTTGTAACGACGCAGGCCGATGACATTGGCGTACTCGGTGTTGATCACCAGTTCGCCGTTTTCAAACGAAGCCAAACGCGAAAAATCGTATTTGCTCGCGTCGCCGTATGGTGCCATGCCCATCACCTTGAACTCGCCGTCCAGCATCTCGAAACCGAGGAACTCGGTGATCGCGCCGTACAGACCGCCCAGGGAATCCGGGTCGAAGAATTCCTTGATCTTGGTGATCTTGCCATTTTCGCCATAGCCGAAGAAGGTCGTGGCGTACTCACCCTTGCCGTCGATACCCAGGATCGCGGTTTTCTCTTTGAAACCCGAGCAGTGGTAAGCGCTGGAAGCGTGAGCCAAGTGGTGCTCAACCGGTTCGATCTTGATTTTCTTCGGATCAAAGCCCAGTTGCTCAAGGCAGAACACAATCTTGTTGCGATAGCGCTTGTAGCGACGGTTGCCCATCAGGATCGCGTCAAGGGCGCGATCCGGGGCATACCAGTAGCGCTTGGCGTAGTGCCAGCGGGCCTTGCCGAACAAGCTGATCGGGGCGAAAGGGATCGCCACAACGTCAACGTCGGAAGGTTTGATACCCGCTTGCTCAAGGCAGAATTTTGCGGACTCGTAGGGCATGCGGTTCTTTGCATGCTTATCGCGTACGAAGCGCTCTTCTTCAGCCGCCGCTACCAGCTTGCCGTCGATATAGAGGGCTGCTGAGGGATCATGGCTAAGGGCGCCGGACAGGCCAAGAATCGTCAATGCCACAGGTTGGGCCTCTTTTGAATGCAGGCAGGCGGCGGGCGCCTGAAAAAATGGTGTGCCCCCCGCAACGCGAGGAACAACTAAAGGGCGGGATTATAGCGTAAAGCGCGAACGAATGACCCAGCGCTATTTGCCACGCCCTGCCAGCGGGGCTTATGGGTGCCTGGTGCCGCTACTTCACACGAGGGCAACATATATATAAGCCCAGCCACCCATCGCTTTGCGATTACCTGTGACGAAGTTTTTGCGTGTTTTTTGCGCTCACCAAACCACAGGATAAAACCATGCCTGACAACCTGGCACTGCTCACACAAGCCGACAAAGAACTGTCCACTCTGCGGCAAAGCTTTCCCGACCTTGAAATCGCCATGGAGAAAAGCCTGCGGCGCTACTGCCCATTACTTGCGCAAGATGCCTGTACCAACTGGCTTTTCATCAATCAAGCAGGACCGTCAGAACCGGGGCAATCGCCCGTCATCATCAGTAAATCCATCAGCATGCTTATCGATCAGTGCTACCTCGATCAGCAAGTGCCGACCCTCGATCAGCACACCACGAAGATCTACAGCTACGCGCACACCCTCGATGAACAGGATCGGGTCACTGCAATAACCGCTGAACAGCTCACAAAATTCCTCGCCTTTGTCACCTACGACCTCGAGCAGTGCGTGCAGGATGGACTGAACGACTTTTGGCAAACACCACGCCAGGAGATCAAGTCACTCACTCCGAAAGACTGGTTGTCCGGTTATGTTTTCGACCTGATCCGGGCAGAAGCGACTGTGCGCCATGCAGACAAAACCTTCGACACTGCCAGCCTGGATGCCGTCTACCAGATGTTCCATTCACCCTCCAGGCCGCCCGCCCGGGCCGACTTCGCCTTCTATTCGCTATGGCTCAATGGCCAGCCGGCTCAAAGTGCTGTGCCGCTGCACGGCGTTTTCGTAATAACCACGAAAAACCTGCCCACCGTGGTGACCGATAACTCGCAACTGCGCGTGGTGCAAGACGAAATACCGCGCACGGTGGTGCTCTTCACCCCCAGTCAAGGCCTGGAAACCTTCACCACGCTTACAGCGCTGACCCAGGAGCTGGGCGAGCGACTCAAGGACACCTACCAACGCGAGACATTACTCAATTGCGTTCTGGCCCAGGATCGTGACCGCGCCCTTGCCCACCAACATGTGGATTACCGCCCGGTACGGGACAAGCCCCCCCAGACGTTCTACGTTGAACAACTGATCGACAAGCAAAAACGCGACATGCGCCATGCCTGGTCAATGGCCCGCACGCGCAAAGAGAACGTCACCCTTGAGCAACTGAACAACCTGATGGATCAGTCGCTGAACTCAAGCATGCTGTTAAAACCCGCAAGCATCTTGCAGGCTCGCCATACGCGGCTGCATGAAACTCGGCTCCCGGTCTGGCTTAAAACCGCCAGCGAGGCAAACAAAAACCTATGGCGCCTGGCCGTTGAAAGGCTAAGTCATGAGCGGCTGGCTTGCGAAACCACAGAGGTCTTCCCCATCGCGCAAAGTGGGAAAAAAAGCACCCTGTTGGGCTATGCGCGTTTGCAACTCAAACAACAAATCAAAGCTGACCACGGAATTGAAGTCGACCCCGACAACATTTTTATCTCCACCACCGAAGCCCTGCAGACAGGCGCCGTGATCAACCCTGTCAGCGGTTCCGGTTTCCCCGCGGGGGCGAGTATCGGCCGCACCGGGCCAACCATCAGCTATCACACGACAAGACACAGCCTGAGCGAACTGGCGCTCGCCAACGTCGGGATATGGGATGTCACATTTGCCCTGACCGCACGTATCACCGACGCCCAAGGCAAACCCCACACCGTCCTGACTCACAGCTACATCAAGGCACTGGTGCGCCAACTGGATGTGGGCGAAAACTACAAAGCCAGGCTCATGTATTTGCTCGTGAATTCACCCCAGGCCCGTTGGCGCAAAGAGCGGTATGCCGCACTCAAGGCCGCACAGCTCAATCTGGATCTGATTGAAGCGCTGCTGTCGGGCATTCTGACTGAAGATCATGCCGCCTGGGTTCAAGCCGTATTGGATCACCCGGTTGATAAAAACCGTCCATTGGTCAAGGGGGCCCAGATCAAACCACTCTGGCTGGTATTGCGTTACAAGACACTGCCGGGATTGTTGGTGTTCAGTTGCACCGGTTCAACACAATTGCTTTGTTATCTGCCCGATGCACCAGAAAACACCTGGTTTGTGGTAGCCAGTTCGCACCGTGATCTGGCTCGCATCCTGTCGCTGCCGCTATTTCACAACTACCTCCTGAGCCGGGTGACCTCCGCACAGCAGGCCTACATCAAGCCGTTGTTCAGAGAAGGGCTGGACACAAGCAACACTCAGTTGCGAATCATCAATCACCACGCTTTCGAAGCGTCTTATGACACTGAAGCCTTGCATGCGCTCAGGGAGGCGGACGAGCAATCGACCTCAACCTATGAAAGCAACCTCAATACTGCCAAAGAGGCGGTACTGACGGCGATTGATGTCATATCGTTTGCCCTGCCCACCCGGATACTGCTGCCGATTGTCGCCGCGCGGTTTTTCTACCAGTTGGCGCTAGGCTATGACGCCCTGCAACGGGACGAAGAATCAGAAGCCCTTCTGCATTTTATGGGGTCAATCAGTCATCTGACCGATGGCGCCTCGGACTTTGCCGGCTCCTCGGTCTTTAGTCGCTCCATCCGCGCACGAATCAAACAACCTGTTCCCAGGCTCAACACTGCTGGGGCGAGCTCCCCCGTCCTTACCGGGCTGAGGCTGCGCACTGGCGAGGAATACGGTGCCGGTGTGTATGAGACAGTCTCGGCTGAAGGCACTGCGCCAGCCCAATACGTTCAGGACAGGACAGGCAATGTGTATCGCAGCCATTACGACAGCCTGGACGAAACCTGGCGGGTCATTGACGAAAGACAGCCCGATGCGCAGTACCGCGTGCCCGTGCACGAGCTTTCGGCAGGCAGATGGGACATTGATCCTGCACCGCACCTGTTCAGTCAGAAGAGCGGTATCCAACGCGCAATAGACAGCGCAGTAATCACGGACGTCAACCTGGCGGGCAAAACACCTGATACCAAAGGCGTGTACCGGGTGGGTAACCTTAGTTATATCGAACAAAGTGGCCTGGTTTTCGAGGTCTACAGCGGTTGGTTGGGTCGCGATTTGTACCTGCAAATACCAGCAGGCTCCAGCAGCGCCAATCTCCGTTACAAAGTGCGACGCATAGTGGGGCACTGGGAGATAAAACATCGTATATCCAGCACCACAAAGCGCTGGGAACCCTTGGTGCGCAGCCGCGCCGAGCTGCCTGTGAGCTCACCAGAGGTTCCATACAGCGCTTACGATCTGCCTGCAGAGCACCAAGCCATTGTCAGGGAGCTCGTTGTTGGCAACGACAAGCTACTGCAGACCGACTATGTCTCCCCCCACCCCAACCTTCAGATATCCAGCCATTTCTTTAAAACACTGCGGGTCAAACTACTGTTGGACGCCCAGGCCTTCCTCAAGGCAGTTCCCCCCCGGCAGCGGGCCGTACGACCTTTTCTAACGCAGGACATCTCGCCAGAGAACCTGTTCAACGAGCTGTACGAACAGTCTCAAGGCGTGATTCTAGGTGAGAGCCACTCCCAGCTCTCGGCCAAAAAAATCCTGATCACCCAGATGGATGCAATCAAAAACAACGACGTGGGGGTGATCTTCCTCGAACATCTGCAAACGGATGTGCATCAGGGCATGCTGGATGACTTCTTTACTACGCAAAAAATGCCATCGGAGCTGGACGTCTTTCTCAAAGCCCAGGATGCCGGGCACCAAATCAACCCTTTGAGTGAGTACACCTATAGCCGATTGGTCCGCGAAGCTATCCACCATCGCATTCCGATCAAGGCCCTGGACTGCGTGGCCAGTTATCATGTCAACGGGATGCGTACTCGCTACCCCGATGTCAATCGCACTGAAATGTTCAACTACTTCGCCACGCAGGTAATCCGCGGACATTTGGCACAAAACCCCCATCAAAAATGGATAGCCCTTACCGGTAATAGCCACATCAATACGTATCAAGGTGTGCCAGGGCTCGCCGAGCTGGAAGGTGCGATAGGTATATCTCTCTCCGATGCCACTCCCGGCCATGGCCTCGGCCTACTTCAGGATCTCGCTGTGATCGTGCCTCCGACGGTATGGCATCCAGGGCACATTTTATTGAAAGCCGACTACTGGCTGGAAGTGGAGATACCCGGTACACCGCTACGACCGCACACCCGGACTGCGGCACAGATCGACATAAAACTCAGCCAGCCGGGCATGTACCTGCTGCAAAATGTCCCAGTGGAAGGCCCCTATCTGATCCATCGTGCCAATAGTCGACAAATTGCTCGCACACGCTTGCAAGTCGACGAAGGCAAAGTGTTTATCGATCGTCCCGATTGGACCGATATTCATCTCAAACGCTATGACTACCTTGAGTTCCTGATTGCAGACCTGAAAAAACTGGGTCTGCAACCTGCACGCTAACCAAGGTGTCCGTTGCTTATGCGCGGGCCGGTAACGGCCTGCCGTGAGGCAAGCGTTTACTTCAACCGCCCGCACTGATTAGTCGAGAGCAAGACAACACATATATAAGCCCAACGCCCCAAGGCTATGGGATTTCCTGTGAACACACTTTTGCGCACCCATCCGGGCGCAAGGCTCATCACAGGAAGCATGCGATGCCTGAATATCTGGAACACTTCAAAAGCCTGCCGCACGAGCTGCAGCGGCTCACCAAGGCCTTCCCCCGCCTCGACCAAGCACTGAACCATCGGCTGCGGCTGCTGTTCCCCAGGCTTTCCAGGGACGCAGCCCTTGACCAGCTCTACTTGAACTACGAAGAGCCGGCGCAACCCGGGCAGTTACCGGTGATCGCCAGCCGAACCCTTGGCGCGCTGGTCGAGCAGTGCTATCTCACCCGGGCAGTACCGACCTTTTTTCAGAACACTGCGCGCATTTACAACCACCCCCACACCCTGGACGATCAGCACCTGACTCGCGGCATTACGGCGCCCGAGTTTGAGCAGTTGCTCGACTTCACAACCCACAGCCTTGAGCTTTGCGTTAAAGATGCCCTCAGCTATTTCTGGCAAACGCCCAATAACAATCTCGACGGCCTCACACCCAAAGCCTGGCTAACCCAGTACACCCGCGACCTGATCCTGTCCGAGGCCACTGTGCGTCACGGCGAAAACACCCTTGCGCCCAACCCCATGGAGACGATCAAGCAGGTCTTCCCCGTTATTGGTCCTCGTTCTGCACAGCCGCCACGCAGTGCTTTCAGTTTTTATGAGGTCTCACTCGATGGTCATCCCCTGCAAGGGGGTATTCGGCTGCATGGCGTGTTCGTGATCACTCATAACAACGTGCCCCGAGCTTCCAGCGATGCCCATGACAATCGCATCGTGCAGGACGAAACGCCGCGTACCGTGGTGCTCTATACGCCGAGCAATGGCCTCGAAGCATTCACCTCACTCAAGGCACTCAGCGAAGAAATGAGCGCGCGCCTCAGGGATGAAGTCCAGCGCGAGACGATTCTCGACTATGTGCTGGCTGCAGAACGTACGCGCGCGCTTACCCATGGACACGTGGACTTCGGCTCGATCGAGGAAGACGACGTACCGACCTTTTACAGCGACCAACTGATCGAAAAACAGAAGCACGATCTGCAACACGCATGGGCACTTGCCCGCACCCGGAAACAGGACGCCACGCTTGAGCATTTGTCCGAGCTGATCGAACAGTCACTCAATTCAAGCTTGCCTCTTCAGCCCGCCCGCATTGTGCATGCGCGCTATGTCCGGCTGCTGGAAAGCCGGTTGCCGCAATGGCTTGTGTCAGCCTCTGATGCCGACAAAGCCCAGTGGCGTCTGGCCGTCGAGCGCTTGAATCTTGAGCGTCACGCGTCGCAGGCTCCAGACACCCAATCCCTTGCAGAAGTCGGACAAAAAAACACCCTGCTGGGATATGCAAGGGTTCAGCTCAAACAACGGATCAAAGCCGATCACGGGATAGAGATTGATCCCGACAGCATTTTCATCTCGACCACCGAAGCCCTGCAGACCGGCCCGCTGGTTTACCCTGGCAGTGGCGCCGGGCTTCCCTCGGGCTTTGCCGCCGGCGTCAGCCTGGAACGAACAGGCCACACAATTACCCACAGAACCACTCAACGAAGCCTGAGTGAATTGGCCTTGGCCAACGTAGGTATCTGGGACACAACCTTTGCTCTGACAGCACTGGTAAAGGATGCCAAGGGCAATCGCCACCCGGTTCTTACCCCGGCCTATCTGAAAGCGCTGGTGCGTCAGCTGGATATCGGCGGGCGATACAAAGCCCGACTCAATGATTTGCTGGTGAACTCTGAACAAGCCCTCTGGCGCAAGGAGCGCTATATCGACTTCAGCAAGGCTCAACTGCAACTGGACCTGCTGGAAGCCAGGTTGTCGGGCAGCTTGAGCGTCGAACATGTGGCCTGGATTCAACACGCGCTGGATCACCCCGTCGAGGCCACACGCCCCTGGTTCAACGGCAAACAAGTCAAAGTGCATCTGTTGATTCTGCGCTACAAGCCACTGCCCGGCGCGCTGGTATTCAGCTTGACCGGATCAGCCCAGCTGCTGTGCTACCTGCCCGGTGCGCCGAATAACCGTTGGTTCGTGAGCGCACATTCGCGCAATGAGCTGGCCAGACGACTGTCTCACCTCTCATTGCGCAGCTATGTACTGCAACGCGTGACGGTTGCTCAAAAGCCCTATATCAAGCCGTTGCTGGAAGCAGGAATGACGGACACCACTGTGCAACTCCAGATCATCCCTCACCATCTGCTTGAAGCCTCATACGACACAGAAGCCTTGCATGCCATCCACGAAGCCGACGAGCAATCGACCTCCACATGGGAAAGCAACCTCAATACCGCAAAAGAAGCCGCGCTGACCGCCATCGACATCATCTCTTTTGCAATGCCGATCAAGCTCTTGCTGCCCATCGTACTGGCTCGTTTCGTCTACCAGTTGATGCAGGGTGTGGATGCGCTGCAACGGGATGAAGAGCACGAAGCACTGCTGCACTTTTTAGGCGCTATCACTCATCTGACCGACGGTGCCTCGGACTTTGCCGGTTCTGCCGTATTTGGCCAGGTGATCCGCCAGCGCGCGAAGCTGCCAGCACCTACCCTGAGCCCTGCGGCGGCGAGCCCACACGCGGCGACAGGGCTCAAACTTCGCACAGGCGACGAATTCGGTACTGGGGTCCTTGAGTCAACTTCGGTGAACAACAAGCCCGACTATTACGTCAAAGCCAGTAATGGCCAATTGTATCGCAGCCACTATGACGCGCTGGATCAAACCTGGCGGGTGATTGACCCGCGCAAACCCGAGGCTCACTACCAACTGGCGCTTCGCGAACTGTCAGCCGGGATCTGGGATGCCAGCCCTGTTCGCTCCCTGAGCAACCAGCAGGCCGGGATTGAACGGGTGATTGAAAGCGCCAAAGTCACAGGCATTGACCTGCGCGGTAAAAATCCTGACGCACGCGGCGTGTATCGCGTTCACAACCAGCGATACATCGAACAAAACGGCGTGGTTTTTGAAGTCAGCAGTGGCTGGCTGGGGCGTAACTGGTACCTGCAAGTACCCGCAGGCTCCCGCAGTACCAGGGTCAGTTACAAAGTGCGGCGCACCACGGGTTACTGGGAAATCAAACACCGCTCCGGCACCACAAAACGCTGGGAGCCTCTGGTACATGACAGCAGCGAGCTGGCGCTCAACACCGCCGAGAGCAGCTACAGCGCTTACGATTTACCGGCCAACTACAAAGTCCGCGTACAGGACTTGATCACCAACTATCCGGTGTTGTTTGACAACAGAACACTCATCCAGCATCTCGGGCTCAATGAGACCAGCCAACTGTTCTCAAGGCTACGTACCAGACTCCTGACCGATGCCCGCGCCTTTCTCAAAACCAGCCCCGTCAAGCCACGCCCCATACTTCCGGAAATACCCGCTAACACTCCACCCAAAAATCTGTTTGAACGTCTTTACGAAAACACTCAGGGCATCGTGCTGGGCGAAACCCATGCCCAACAGTCGGGCAAACAGATCCTGTTCACCCAGATGAGCGAACTTGCAAACAATGACGTGAGAGTGCTGTTTCTCGAACACCTGCACACCGATTTGCACCAAGTACATCTGGATGCATTCTTTGAAAGCGGAAAAATGCCCGTGGCGCTGGATGATTTCCTCAGGCGACAAGACGCTGGTCACCGGCTCAACCCCACAAGCCCCTTCACCTACAGCCAACTGGTGCGCGAAGCCCAACATTACCGCATTCGCATCAAAGCGCTGGATTGCACGGCCAGCTACAACCCCAGGATCCAGATCAGTGCAAACCCCGACCTGAATCGGTATGAAATGTTCAGCTACTTTGGCGCCCAGATGATCAACCGTTATCGGAGCCAGAACCCCACCCACAAGTGGATCGCCCTGACTGGAAATTCCCACGCCAACACGTATCAGGGCGTGCCCGGGCTGGCAGAACTGGAGGGCGCCATCGGCGTACGTGTTTCCGATGCGGCCCCGGGCCAAGGCCACGGTTTGCAGCAGAACCTGGGGGCGGTGATACCTCCGAGCTTTGAGCAACCCGATTACCTGTTTTTGAAAAACGATTATTGGCTGGAGATCGAGTTACCCGGCATTGCGCCTGATCGACCGGCATTTTCCCAGGCACAAATCGAAGCAATGCTGGCTCAGCCCGGCGAGTTCATGTTTGGAAATTCTTCATTGGACGGCCCGGAGCTGATCCAGCGCACCCTTGACCAGGAGATCCTGCGCAGCCGAATCCAAAGCGATAACGGCCAGTTTTTTATCGAGCTTGGCGATTGGCCAGATATCCACCTCAAGCGCTATGACATCTTTGACAGCCTGGTCAGCGACTTGAAAGAAAAAGGCATGCAGCTCGTGAACTGGTAGCCCACCACAACACCAGTCAGGACAACCGTGTTTTGTCCTGACCGGTTACTTTTGCTGGCTATCGCTCCCTCAGCCGCTAAAATGCGCGGCCTCTGCTAGCCTGATGCCCGTCGCCCGGACGGGTCGCGTCACACGGAACCGCCATAACCCTCATGAAATTTTTTGTACCCGCCCGCCTTGCCTTGCTGCTGCCTGGTCTTTTTATTGCGCCCCCAACGCTGGCCGAACCGCTGGAACTCGATCCCAGCGTCATCACCGGCTCGCGCAGTGCCAGCCAAAGCTTTAACCTGCCGTATTCGGTCGACAGCATCAGCCAGCAACAAATCAGCGACGGCCAATTGGGCATTAACGCGTCCGAGGTACTGTCCCGCGTGCCAGGGCTGGTGGTGCAAAACCGCCAGAACTACGCCCAGGACTTGCAGATTTCGTCCCGAGGCTTTGGCGCCCGTTCGGCCTTTGGCGTACGCGGCATCAAGTTGATCGCCGATGGCATCCCGGCCAGCACTCCTGATGGCCAAGGTCAGGCGGCCACGTTCAACCTCGACACTGCCGAGCGCATCGAAGTGCTGCGCGGTCCCGCCGCAACCCTTTACGGCAGCAACGCCGGAGGGGTGATTCAAATGTTCTCCCGTGACGGCGAAGGCCCACCGCGTATCGGTGCCGAAACCCTGATCGGCAGCGACGGCATGAGCAAGAATCACCTGACGGCTGAAGGCGCCACCGATGACGTGGGCTTTGTGCTCGATGCCTCGCGCATGGACACCGACGGCTACCGCGACCACAGCGCCGCACGCCGCGACCAGACCTTTGCCAAGCTCAACCTGAAGCCTGACGAAGACAGCAAGCTGGCGCTGATCTATAGCAGCCTCGAGCAAAACGGCACGCAAGACCCGCTGGGCCAAAGTTGGGCCGCCTACAAAGCCGACCCGCGCTCGGTCACACCCAATGCGATTACCTACAACACTCGTAAAAGCATCGACCATCAGCAACTGGGCCTTAACTACGAGCGCTACATCGGTGACGCCACCTTGCAGGTCAATGCCTATACCGGCACCCGTAGTGTGATTCAGTATTTGGCGATTCCCAAGGGTACGCCCAGCAACAACCAAGGCGGCGGCGTGGTTCAGTTCGACCGCAAGTTCTACGGCGGCAGCCTGCGCTGGTTGCAACCGGTATACGGCGTGCCGGGTGACCTGACCCTGATCGGCGGCCTAGACTTTGACCAAAGCCAGGACAGCCGTCACGGTTACAACAACTTCGTTGGCAACCAACTGGGCGTTAAAGGTGCACTGGTACGCGACGAAGTCGACACCGCCCGCAGCCTCGACCCCTACGTACAGGCCAACTGGGCGCTGGACAACTGGACCGTACAGGCCGGTTTACGCTACAGCACCATGGAAATGGACGTCGACGATCAATTCTTGAGCAATGGCGACGACAGCGGCACCAAGCGCTATGAAAAAGCCACGCCCTCCATGAGCGTGATGTACGCCTTTACCCCTGAACTGCATGGATATGTGAGTGCGGGCAAAGGGTTTGAAACACCGACCCAAGCCGAACTGGCCTACTCACCAAGTGGCCAGGGCTTCAACTTTGGCCTCAAGCCTTCTGAAAGCACCCAGTATGAAATGGGCTTGAAGGCACAGATCAGTAACACGCGGATCAATGCTGCTGTATTCCAGATCACCACCGAAGATGAGCTGGTGGTACAGAGCAACACCGGTGGGCGTACGACCTATCAAAACGCCGGGCGCACCTTGCGCCGAGGTTTCGAACTGGGCGTCGAAAGCCAGCTCAGCGAACACTGGACCACTACCCTCGCCTACACCCGCCTGCAAGCCACCTACGACAGCGACTTCGCCAGCACCAAAGGCACCGTGGACAAAGGCAACTACCTGCCGGGCGTACCGCAAACCACCCTGTTTGCCGAAGTGAACTGGAAACCCACGGATTGGGTCAGCACTGCAATCGAAGGCATGTACCGCAGCAAGGTGTATGTCGAAGACACCAACACCCAAAAGGCAGCACCGGCCTACAGCGTGTTCAACTGGCGGGCGAAGTTTGAGCAAAAAGTAGAGCACTGGACCTTCCACCAAACCCTGCGCCTGGACAACCTGCTGGACCGCCAGTACGTGGGTTCGGTGATCGTGGCTGATGGCAATCAGCGCTACTACGAAGCCGCACCGGGCCGCTCGTGGTACGCGGGCGCCGGGGCGCAGTACAGCTTCTAATAAACCCGCGACCTGCGGCTACCCAATGTAGAGACTCTGTTCTAGGTCAAGCCCCCCAGTTGGAGCGAGCCTGCTCGCGAATGATCTTCGCGAGCAGGCTCGCTCCCACGCTTGAAGTATCTCTGTAGCTACTCTGTTCCCGGTCAAGCACTAGCGAGGCGTCTGAATTTACGACTGCTTCGCAGCCGGACGCAGCCTCGCTGCGCTCCTCAGCGGCTACAAAAAGCGATCAGGCGTAATGTCGATGAACAATCGACCACAACGCGAGAGGCCAATATTCAAACGGTCAAAGACACCGTCATGACCGTGGTGGACATCATCAGCTTCGCACTGCCGCTCAAGGTATTGATCCCGCTGTCGATCGGGCGTTTTCTATATGGGCTCTATCAAGGCGTGGACGCGCTGCGGCGTGAGCAGGACCATGAGGCGATGCTGCACTGGCTCATCTGCGTCGCGCACCTGACCGATGCCGGGTCGGACTTTGCTGGCTCCCAGGTTTTTGCATCTTCCATTCGGGTTCGCAGCGGCCCTGTTACGCGGGCCTTCAGTCCGGGCGCCGCCTCACTCAAAACACCGCAGCAGATGACCTTGCTCAAGGGTGAGCACTATCGCCAGGGGGTGTATGAGCTCAAACCCTCACACGGTGCTGCTGGCGAGTACTACCTGCCGGATGCCAATGGGCGTCTGTTCCAGGCCACTTATGATCGAACCCAAGACACATGGCTGATGATTGACCGGCGCATGCCGAACGCCGCATACAAAACCCCTTCCTTGGAAGTAGCGCTGGGTAAATGGAAAGCCAACGCCTCGACGCCAATGAACAACCAGATTTTCGGGATTAACACGTTGATTAACCAAGCACGCGTGAGCGGTATTGAGCACTTGCGTGACATCCCGGATACGCAAGGGATTTACACCCTGAACCAACGCCATTACATCCAGCAGAACAACGAGGTGTTCGAAGTGAGCGCAGGCGTACCCGGCCCTGGTTTGCACCTGATCATTGCAACTGGCTCAAGCACCACCCAACCGGTGTTCAAAATCAGGCGCAATCTGGGCAGCAGCGAATGGGAGGTCAAGCACTCGACATCACGGGGCTATCCTCGCTGGACAGCGTTAAGAGCAGGCGCACGCCACATTTCTCCTCCGCTACCCGTAGACACGCAAAACCTCACTCTGCTACCGCGAGAGCACCGAGCAGGAGTCGAGGCTTTTATCAAAGCCCAGACGCGCAATCAGAACACTCGGAGCGCGACCTTTCGCGACCCTGTAGTCATACAAGCCAGTCAGTTTTTTTACCGATTGCGACTCGACTTCATCAATCGAGCCCAGACTTTTATCCACTCGGCTGTGCTGGCGCCTCGCGTCAGCATTCCGCAACTGGCTCAAGCGACACCCCACCCCGAGATTTTGCGGCAGATCTACAGCCGATCCACGGGACTCGTGGTCGGTGAAAACCATTATTCAGTGGCCAGCAAAAAATTCCTGATCGATAACATGGCCGAATTGGCAAAAAACGATGTGAAAACCTTTTACCTTGAGCACCTGCAAACCGACTTCCATCAGGTCGATCTGGATATCAATGCCAGAAGCGGCATTATCAGCCACAAGCTCAACAAATTTTTGAAACAGCTGTACAAGCGCGAAGGCCTCGACAGCCACCCGGCTTACACCTTCCTGACCCTGGTCACCGCCGCCCGATCGCACGGGATCAGAGTCATCGCCCTCGACTGTGCCTCCAGCTACAACATAATCGGCAAGCGGGACTATCACTTGAAACGCTGCAAGGCGCTCAGCTTTTATGGCTCTGAAACGATCCGCGCCCATCAGGCAGAGCACGGCGCCCATAAATGGGTAGCCTTGGTCGGCAGTACCCATGTCAATACCTTTGAAGGCATACCCGGCCTGGCCGAATTGAATGGCGGCATCGGGATGAAAGTCATGGACACGTTACCGGGCCAACCGACCGGCATTGGCCCGGATAAAGGCCGTGTCACCTTCATGAAAAATGGCCCCTTGAGCCTCGCCTTTTACAAGACTGACTTGCGTCTCTCTGTGGAAGTGAGCGCTAGCCGAACGTATTGGGGCCCGCGCCAGCGCCAGGAAATCGAACGTTTGCTCAACCAAGTCAACCAGTACACCTTTAACAACCATCCCATCGACGGGCCAACGCTATTTCATCGCAGCGCCACGACTGAGCTGATCGAGACACCACTGCTCTGTGACCCCGATGGCAAGGTCTACCTGCAAAGGCCCGAATGGCCAGACGTGCATGACGTGCGATTTGCTCAAGCCCAGGATTTGGCCATCAATCTGGCAGCTATGGGCATGACCTATGTGAAGTAGGCGCGCTCAGCGACCCACCTGTAGATACTCTGTTCCAGGTCAAAAAATTGTGGGAGCGAGCCTGCTCGCGAATGATCTTCGCGAGCAGGCTCGCTCCCACGTTTGAAGTATCTCAAGCCGATGACGAGGAACAAAGGCAGCGGCTACAAGTGTGCGTCTAAGCCTCTACTATGGTTTTGGGTAAGCGCCCATCAATCACTTGATGCAATGCGCTGCCAGCTGGCCAGTTGCGCATGAAGCGCGCACGGTCGCGGGCGTAGGCCGAGGCGAAGCTGCCCGGCGAGCGATGCTGGCACATCGAATCCAGATCGATCAGTGCCCAGCGGCCATCAGCCCAGAACACGTTATGACCCTTGAGATCACCGTGGCTGATACGCTCACGAATCAAATCGGCAAACAACTGGTCCAGCGCCTGCAATTCGGATTCCGGGGCATCGCCGCGCTCAACATACGGCGCAAAACGCTCGATGATATCGGGCCCCGGCAAATACTCGGTGACCAGATACGCTTTGCCGCGCAGCCACAGAAAACGGGTTTCCAGCAGCGCCAGCGGCTTGGGCGTGGTAATGCCCAGAAACGCCAGCCGATTGCCTTCACGCCACGAATGCCAGGCCCGGCTCGGACGCCAGAAGCGTTTGAGCCAGTGGGCAAAACCCTTGATGTTGTAGCGCTTGACCACCAGGGTGCGACCGGCCACTTCAACTTTGCCGACACTTGCCGCACCGCCGGTTTTGTACAGATGGCCCTGATCGAGCAAGGCATCGGCCTTGGCCAGTACAGGCAACATGGCGGGTTCTTCTTCGCGCAAAACAGCGCGCAGGGCGAAGGCCCCGCGCTGCACGCTAAACAGCGAGCAATCGCGGCCGACCTTGCTCAAGTAATCATTCAAGCGCCAGGCACGTACCTTCTCGACCTGCCTGAGCAGCGCCTCGAGCGGCAAGGCGTGTTCGCCGTTGCTCAGCAGGTAATGCACCAGCAGCTCTTCGATAAACGGCTCAAGATTTTTGGGGAGCTGGGCGAAGAACACCCCGAGGTTTTCCAGCACTTTCTGCCGCGACAGCGGTTTGCCCGCCTCTTCGACGCAAATGCCTGCACCGTCGATCAAATACAACTTACCGCCCTGGCGCAGCAGGTTGTCCAGATGCAGATCCTGCTGCCACAACCCTTTGAGGTGCATCTGGCCAATCGCAGCCAAAGCCTCGCCCAGCACAGCCGCTTGTTCATCCGCCAAAACCGGCAAGCCCTGCACCGCCTTCCAGGCCTGATCGAGGCTTTGCGCGTCTTCGATAAATTCGAACAATAACCAGCCGCCCTCGCTTTCCTGCAAGCCATCGGCCAGCAACTGTGGCGTGGTCAAACCCTGTTCAGCCAACAGGCGTACGCCCGTCAACTCGCGCTGAAAATTGCGTGCCGCCTTGCTGCCCACCATCAATTTGGCCAGCACGGTACGCCCGCGCCATACCCCGGCACCGACATAGCGCTGCCCCGGCAGTACCCGCAGCAAGGTCAACAGCTGCAATTGCGCAGGGCCGGCCGCGTCGGCCAGTTCGATACTCAGCGGCAAGCCCGGTGCACGACCGGCCTTTTGCAGTTCGGACAAACGCATCAGCGAGCTCCCTTGTGGCTGCGGCGCACATTCAGCCGCGCCAGCCAGGCATCGACCAGACCACTGTCGACCGGCTGATCCAGATAGGCCGCGAGCAAGGCGCGCACATCGGCGTCAGTCCAGACATGCGCCCGGCGCAGCAACGGCTCGATGTCCTTGACCCGATCACGTTGGCCCAGCAACAAGGGCCGGGTTTTTTCCAGATCGATCAGTTGGGCGCGATAACCCGCGCCAGCGGCCTGCAAGAAGATGTGCTTGGGGTAAAAACAGCCATGCACCTGACGCGCGGCGTGCAGGCGACGGGCCAACTGGCCGCACTCGCGCAAAATCGCCTGCTGCTGCTCGTTGCTCAGTTGCGGCCATTGCTCAAGCAGCGAATCAAGGTCATTCCAACCATCAAGTGCCCGAGTCATCAGCACCGCTCGGCGTTCGCCAGCCACTTTGAGCTCGCCAAAAAACACCGCTTCCAGCGCCGGGATACCCATTTGCTCATAACGCTGAATATTGCGGAATTCGCGGGCGAAACTCGGTTCGCCAAAGGGGCTGTGCAGCGTGCGGGTCAGGTAATTACTCTGGCGCTTGAGGTAAAACCCCTGGCCTTCGAGGTCCATGCGAAACACGCTGCTCCAACCACCACCGCTGGTGTTGGGTTCGTCCACCGCTTCCAGTTGCACGGACCACAATGAATCAAAGTCAGCCAGGCCGTTGCGCTCAAGCAAGGCTCGGTCGGCATCCGCGATAAAATCAGTCATTCCCGGCCCTCAAAAAAGCGCACGATATGACGGACCCGTTCCTTGTCTGCCGCATTGAGCGTAGTGCGCCCGGTGTATTGGAAATAAAAACGTAACCGCTGGGTGTAGGACAGGTGGTATTTGGCCACTTTGTCGAGGCACGCCAGGTCTTTGGTGATGCGATATTTGAGCCAGAAGCCGCGCCAGAAATCGCCGTTAGGGCAGTCGATCAAGAACAGCTTGGGCTGGTCGTCGATCAGCAGGTTGCGCCACTTCAGGTCGTTATGGGTAAAGCGATGGTCGTGCATGATTCGGGTATAGCGCGCCAGCTGGCGGCTAACGCAATCGACCCACGCGCGATCCTTGAGCAGCGGATCATGCTTGTCGGCAAGCTCCGACAAATCGCGGGTGTTGGGCAGTTCGCGAGTGATCATGGCGCCACGCGAATAGGCAAAACCACTGCGTTCAAGGCCCCAGGCCACTACCTCAGCGGTGGGAATACCCCATTTGGCAAAACGCTTGAGGTTCTGCCATTCGGACTTGACCCGCGGACGGCCCAAATAACGGCGCAAGCCTTTGCCCGCGCCGGTGTAGCGCTTGACGTAGTAATTGACCCCGCCACGCTCGACACGAATCACTTCCGATAACGGATCGCGGGTCAGGTGCTCGCCCTGCAAGGCAAACACCGCCTCCAGACTGCCGAAATCAGATGCCAACGCGCTGTAAGCGGGTTCCAGATTCCAACCCGCCATTACAGTGCATCTCCATAACGCTGTTTGCGCTCGTAGAGTTTGCTCGCCTTGCCTTCCAGCCACGCCAGCAGGTGTGCTTCATCGCGCAGGATCTTGCGCAGCGGCATCTGGAAATAACCACGCAGGAAGCGCAGTTTGTCCCGTTGCGTCAGGCCGATATCCAGCGCCGAGAAGTACAGCGCCGCCAGATCCTTGTTACGCCAACGCTTGCTGATCACTGCACGGGTTTGCGCGCGATGCAGGTCAATAATGGACAAGCGGAAGTCTTCGGCCGTAACCGGCTTGTCGGTATGCAGCAAAAAGTGGCAGATGTAGCAGTCGCGATGGTTAACCCCGGCGCGGTGCATCATGCCGGTCATACGCGCCACTTCGGCGATCAGCGCATGCTTGAGCTTGGGTTGCGGCGGCTGCTTGACCCAGTTGAGGCTGAAGTCTTCGAGGCTGACCGTCGGCGCCAGCTCTTCGGTGATGATGAACGAGTGCTGCGCCGCCGGGTTGCTGCCCTTTTCGCCATAGGCGACCGCCGTCATGGTCGGCACGCCGACTTCGTGCAGGCGCTTGATGGCTCGCCACTCCTGGCCTGCACCGAGGACCGGCAGCTTAGCCGTCAGCAGGTTTTTGAAGACTTCACCCCAGCCAATACCACGGTGGATTTTCACAAAGAAACCGCGTCCGTCGACTTCGGTACGCAAGGTACGTCGGCCTTCCAGTTCACGGTAAACCTCGCCTTCCAGACGCTCGACTTCGGTGAACGCATCGCGTCCTGCCCACAAGCTCTTGAACGGTTCGGCAAGAATCAGTTTCATCAGTGTTGCTCCGCCAGAATCACATCCGCAGCGTGCTGCGGCATGCTGTAGAGGTCGGCCGTCTGCGCGTAGGCCAGGCCATTTTGGCTCCAGGCCGCGCGCGCAGCATCGTCGGACAACATGTGTGTCAGGTATTCATTGAGTTGCGCCTGCTCGAACGGCTCGTCCAGTACACGGCCGCAATCAGCGTCGCTAATGTAATGGGCGTAGCCACAGACGGCACTGACCAGCACCGGCAAACCTGCCACCAGCGCTTCAAGCAGCACGGTGCCGGTGTTTTCGTTGTACGCCGGGTGGATCAGCAAATCGGCGCCCAGCAGGAAACGCGGGATATCGCTGCGGCCCTTGAGGAACTGCACATGATCGCCAAGCCCCAGGGTAGCGCTCTGCAATTGAAAGACTTTGGGGTCGTCCTGACCAATGACAAATAATTTAGTGCGCTTTTTAAGCTCGCCAGGCAAGGCCGCCAGGGCTTTGAGGCTGCGATCCACGCCTTTGGTCTTGAACCCGGAACCGATCTGTACCAGCAGCAAATCGTCGTCTGCCAGGTTGAACTCGCGCCGGAACTCGGCGCGAATCTCGGCGGCATTAGCGGGTGCACGGCGGTCCAGGGCGATACCCGGCGGCAGCAGATGGAAGCGCTCCAGCGGGGTGTCGTAATGCTTGATAAACAGCGGCTGCTGGACTTCGGAAATCATCAGGATTTCAGTCTTCGCGTGCTTGTCGAACACTGCCCGCTCGTACTCGGCAAAGTGCTTGTAGCGCTTGAAGAAGCGATAGAACGAATGGCGCAGGTTTTGCGCCTTGTCTTCGAAGCAGCCGTCGGCCGCGTAATACACGTCCAGACCCGGCATTTTATTGAAACCGATCAGGCGGTCCACCGGGCGTTTGGCTAGGTCAGCCTGCATCCAGGCGAGCATTTTTTCGTTGCGGGTATGGTTGTGGAAGGCCTTGACCGGCGCCACCAGCACTTCAAAACCCGGCGGGATATCGCCTTCCCAGATCATGGTGTAGACGCGAATTTGATGGCCGCGCTTCTGACATTCCAGCGCAATGCGCATGAAATCACGTTGCAGTCCGCCAAACGGGAAATATTTGTACAGCACAAAAGCCAGTTGCATCAGCGCAGTTCCTCAGCCAGTAACAACGTGCTTAATCGACTTGCGACACGCTCAGGGTTCAAACGGGTAAAGCACAAAGGCCACTCGTTTTTCAGATCAAACCGCTGCTGGTCCTGTGCAGTCGGAGTGTAGGTACATTTTTTCTGCAGGCACGGCGCACACGGAAAATCGCTGGCCAGGTGGATTTGCACCTTGCCATAGGCGCCGGTCAGCCCCGGATTGGTGGGACCAAACAGGGAGATGGTCGGCACATCCAATGCTGCCGCCAGGTGCCCCAGCCCGGTATCGACCGCCACGCAGGCGCTGGCACTGGCCAGTACCTTGGCAACACCGGCCAGGTTCAGTTTGGGCAGCACCACCGCATTGTTCAGACCACTGGCGATGCGTTCGGCGCGAGCTTTCTCTGCCGGGTTACCCCACGGCAGACGCACTTCGACACCCATGTGCCCCATGCGCAAGGCCAGATCGCGCCAGTACACTTCGGGCCAGTGTTTGGTGTCCCAGGTGGTGCCGTGCAAAAACAGCACGTAAGGCTTGTTGCGCGGCAGTTCAATCAGGCGTTCAACATCGAGGCCGTAATCGCCCAGCCCTTTGGGCAGGTCGTACCCCAACGCCACCGCAAACAGCTGACGCAAACGCTCGACCGCGTGCTGCCCACGGGCCACGGCCAGACGGCGCTGATAAAAACGGCTGGCCAGCGGCTCACGGGCAGAGTCTTTATCCAGACCGGCCACCGGGGCGTTTACATAGCGGGTCAGCCAGGCACTTTTGACCAGGCCTTGAGCATCGATCACCAGATCGTATTTTTCGGCACGCAGGCTTTGCTTGAAACGCCGCCACTCACCGCTCTTGATGGTGTCCCAGATGTTTTTGCGCCAGCGGCGGATTGCCACTGGAATCACTTTGCCCACAGCCGGGTGCCAGGTCGGAATTTCGGCAAAGCCTTCTTCCACGACCCAGTCAAAGGTGATCCCTGGAATCGCCCGTGCCGCATCGGTCAACGCGGGCAAGGCATGGATCACATCCCCAAGGGATGAGGTTTTGACCAACAGAACCCGCACTTAGTTGACCTCGACCGGTGAGCCCTGCAAACGCTGCAAGGCTTCAACCACAGGTGCAGGCATCAGCTCGCGCAAGCAGTTGTAGTGGCCGAAGCGGCAGGTACGATCAAAACACGGGCTGCAATCGAGGCCCAGACGCACGATTTCGACCTTATCAGCCAAAGGCGGGGTAAAGCCCGGTGACGTGGAACCATAGACCGCCACCAGCGGGCGGTTCAGCGCTGCGGCCACGTGCATCAGCCCCGAATCATTGGACACCACGGCGTCGGCACATGAGAGCAAATCAATAGCCTCGGCCAGCGAGGTCTCGCCACTGAGGTTGACCGACTCTTCGCGCAGCCCAGGGATCAGCCGTGAGCGGATATCTTCGCCCACCGCGTGATCATTTTTGGAACCGAACAACCACACCTGCCAGCCTTCGCGGATCTTTTGTTCTGCGACCTTGGCGTAATGCTCCGACGGCCAACGCTTGGACTCGCCAAATTCGGCACCCGGGCATAGCGCCAGTACCGGGCGGTCCAGCTCCAGGCCGAACTTGCTCAGCGCGCCAGAGCGGCTTTGTGGGTCAATCTGCAAATCAGGACGCGGGTACGGCTTGGGCAGGTCTGCCCCCGGCTCATAGGCCAGTGCCATAAAACGCTCGATCATCAACGGGTAGCGTTCTTTATCGAGCTTGCGCACGTCGTTAAGCAGGCCGTAGCGGAATTCGCCGCGCCAGCCGGTACGTTTGGGAATACCCGCGAAGAACGGCACAAGGGCCGATTTCAGCGAGTTGGGCAACAAAATTGCCTGATCGTATTGGCCCTTGAGGGACTTGCCGATCTTGCGTCGCGTGGCCAGTTCGAGCGCGCCGTGGCCGAGCGGAAAGCTCAAGGCCTTGCGAACTTCAGGCATGCGCTCAAGGATGGGCCGGCTCCACTCGGGGGCCAGCACATCGATTTCGCACTGCGGGTGGCGCTGTTTAAGGCACTGGAACAGTGTCTGCGCCATCACCATGTCACCGACCCAGCTGGGCCCAACGATCAAAATATTCATAAGTTTCCATAAACAAGCAAGGGAGGCATTCGCCTCCCTGCTGTGATGCCATATCGCTTTACTTAACCAGTGTACGCCACTCTGGGTGGTCCGTAGTCTTGCCGGTTACCAGGTCAAAGTAAGCTTTTTGCAGTTTTTCGGTGATCGGGCCACGACGGCCGATACCGATCAGGCGCCCGTCGACTTCGCGAATTGGCGTTACTTCAGCGGCAGTGCCGGTAAAGAATGCTTCGTCGGCGATGTAGACCTCGTCGCGGGTGATGCGTTTTTCAACAAACTTGTACCCAAGCTCGGTGGCCAGGGTCAGGATCGTGCTACGGGTGATGCCGTTCAGGCAGGCCGTTACGTCCGGGGTGTAAATCACGCCATCCTTGACCAGGAATACGTTCTCGCCCGAGCCTTCGGCAACAAAACCTTCAGGGTCCAGCAACAGTGCTTCGTCAGCGCCACCGGAAATCGCTTCCTGCAGGGCCAGCATCGAGTTGATGTAGTGACCGTTGGCCTTGGCCCGGGTCATGGAAATGTTTACGTGGTGACGGGTAAAGGAGCTGGTACGCACCTTGATCCCGACTTCCAGCGCTTCGGCGCCCATGTAGGCACCCCAACTCCACGGCGCGATGATCACATGGACTTTAAGCCCAGTGGCACGCAGGCCCATGGCTTCGGATCCGTAGAACACCATCGGACGGATGTAGGCGCTGTCGAGGTTGTTTTCACGCACCGCAATGCGGGTCGCTTCGTTGATTTCTTCTTTGCTGAACGGGATCTTCATGCCCATGATGTGGGCCGAATCGAACAGGCGGTCAGTGTGCGCCTGCAAGCGGAAAATCGCCGCGCCCTGCGGGGTTTCGTAAGCGCGTACACCTTCAAACACGCCCATGCCGTAGTGCAATGTATGGGTCAGCACGTGCGTCGTGGCATCACGCCACGGCACCAGCTTGCCGTCATACCAGATCACACCATCACGATCAGCCATCGACATCATTACGCTCCTCAAAGAATCCAGCACCTGCACCACTGGGTGTCAGGCAAATTGGACGGGGCTTATGGACCCGCCGGATACGTTCTTACAGCTCTAATTCTGTGTATAAGCTAAAAAACTAGCTCAATCCTAGCTCGGACCAAATGCGCCGGACGTGTTGACGTTCGACGACAAATTGATCCCCCGTGACCACCCCGGCCTCTTTTTGCAAGGCTTGGCGGTGGGCGACGGCGCGAAAGGCCTTGTAAGCCTCGCGCAACAGGCTGGCATCGGTGGCAGGCATCAGCCCCACCTGCTCCAACCCTTCCAGAATGCGGATATTGTCGGTGTAGCGCAGTAACGCCGGGTGTTCCCTGGACCAGGCCAGGGCCGCGTATTGCACCATAAATTCAATATCGACGATACCTCCGGCGTCCTGCTTGAGGTCGAATGGCACCGTGGCCTCGTAGGCATTTTCGGCGGTTCCGGCAGCAGTGATACGGGTGCCCAGGTTGCCACGCATCTTGGCCCGCATCTCGCTGACCTCCTGGCGCAGGGTAGGCAAGTCACGCTCGCGGCCCAATACGCTGGCACGCACGTTCTCAAACGCGGCGCCCACCTGCTTGCAACCCACCAGCACCCGCGCGCGCACCAACGCCTGATGCTCCCAGGTCCAGGCCTCGCTCTCCTGATAGCGTTCAAAAGCACCGAGTGAGCTGACCAACAATCCTGATGCGCCTGACGGACGCAAACGCATGTCAACGTCATACAACTGGCCGGAGTTGGTCTGGGCCGTTAGCAAATGGATGATCCGTTGCCCCAGCCGGGTGAAAAACTGCGCGCCGTCAATGGGCTTGGCGCCGTCGGTTTCAGCATTCGGGTCGCCATCATGGATAAACACCAGGTCCAGGTCCGAACCGTGCCCCAGCTCGATCCCGCCGACTTTGCCGTAACCGACAATAATAAAGCCAGGGTCGCACAGGCTGCCGTCTGCACGTTGCGGGGTGCCGAACTTGGCCACCGTCTGGCGCCAGGCCAGAGCCAGTACTTGTTCCAGAATCGCTTCGGCCAGCCAGGTCAGGTAATCGCTGACTTTCATTAAAGGCAGACTACCGGCGATTTCGGATGCGGCGACTCGCAGGCGGTGGGCCAGCTTAAAGTTTCGCAAGGCTTCCATCTGCTGCTCAAGGTCGTCCTCGGGGATACGCGTAAGCCGTTCACGCAACTCGGCGGCCAGCTCTGGCGCCAGCGGGGGCTTGAACAGGCGACGCTCGTTGAGCAACTCATCGAGCAGTAACGGGAAGCGGGTGATTTGCTCGGCGATCCACGGGCTGGCCGCGCACAGCGTCAATAAACGGCGCAACGCGTCGGGGTTTTCGGTCAGCAACACTAAATAAGCAGAGCGACGGGCCACTGCCTCGACCAACGGCAACACCCGCTCCAGCACCAGATCGGGGTTGGCGTGCTCCACCGCTTGCGCCAGCAGACGCGGAATAAAGGCGTCCAGACGCTCACGCCCCAAACGCTGCATGGCGCGCAATTGCGGGCTGGAGCGCAGGCTTGCCAGTTGCTTCAAGGCCTTTGGCGCGTCGACAAACCCGGCCTCCTCCAACTGGGCACAGGCAGCTGCATCGTCCTGAACTTCTTCCCACAGCGGCAACCACTCACCGCCGACGATCAACTCACCCTCGTCGATGACCTCTTCTTCATCAGGATCTGCAATAACCTGGCGGAAATGCCAGTCGATGCGGCCACGCCACGCCATCAATTGCTCATGGAATGCCGACCAGCTGTCAAAGCCCATAATAAAGGCGATACGCGCCTGATCCTGTTCGGTGTCGGGCAGCATTTGGGTCTGGCGGTCGGCAATGGCCTGAATCGCGTGTTCGGTGTAGCGCAAAAATTCATAGCCTTCGCGCAGCTCGCTGATTACCGCGCCCGGCAAATAGCCTTGCCCTTCCAGGGTGGTCAGCACTTTAAGCAGAGGCCGCTGCTGCAAACTGAGATCACGGCCGCCGTGGATCAACTGGAATGCCTGGGCAATAAACTCCACTTCACGAATTCCGCCCGCCCCCAGTTTGATGTTGTCGGCCATGCCTTTGCGCCGCACTTCCTGCTGGATCAGTTGCTTCATGGTGCGCAGCGCTTCAATCGCCGAAAAATCCAGGTAACGGCGATACACAAACGGGCGCAACAGGCTGAGCAACTGCGCGCCCATCACCTGATCACCGGCCACGACCCGGGCCTTGATCATTGCATAGCGCTCCCAGTCGCGGCCCTGATCCTGGTAGTACTGCTCCAGCGCATTAAAGCTCAGCACCAGCGCCCCGGACGAGCCATACGGGCGCAGGCGCATGTCGACGCGAAACACAAAACCGTCGACGGTCATCGGGTCCAGCGCCTTGATCAAGCGCTGACCCAAGCGGATAAAAAACTCCTGGTTGTCCAAAGCCCGTTTGGCGCCCACCGTTTCCCCGCCTTCGGGGTAGGCGAAAATCAGGTCGATGTCCGACGACAGGTTCAGCTCTACCGCGCCGAGCTTGCCCATGCCCAGAATCACCATCTGCTGGGGTTCGCCACTGCGGTGCCCGGTGGGCGTGCCGAACTGCTGGCAATGGCGCTGATACAA
This sequence comes from Pseudomonas fragi, assembly GCF_025426255.1. Lineage (GTDB taxonomy): Bacteria > Pseudomonadota > Gammaproteobacteria > Pseudomonadales > Pseudomonadaceae > Aquipseudomonas > Aquipseudomonas kulmbachensis. The sequence continues at coordinate 4,891,572 of NZ_CP104861.1, forward strand.
CCAGCGATAGGCCTGATCAATGCTGGCATCGGCCATGTCCGACAGGTCGCGGCAGGTTTCAATCAAATCGGCCTGACGGTTGATATCACGCCAGATAATCCGGATCTGCTGACGGGTACGTTGGCGACGCAGCGCACGGCCCAGCTCATCATCGGTGGTAGCAGCCTGGGTGACGGCGGCAATTTGCCCGCACAGCTCGCCGGGGACAAAGCTACGGTCCAGTTCCCCTGAGCGCACAAGTTCAAGCAACATCAAAGGGTCACGTAACGACTGTTCAATAAAGAAGTCGCTCGCCGCACTGACCCTACTGAATGCCGACCAGCGTTCCGTCGACCAGTCATCAAGCCCGTGCTCACCTTCAAGCCCGGCGACCGCCGTACGCCAAGAGTGTTCGGCACGGCTGGCGAGAGGCTGTAAAAGGGCTGGAATTGGGGCAAGCGACGGAAGGCTCATGGTCTATCCTTGATCGGCGAAGGTGTTGCCGAGTACGGTGACAGGAAGAAACAGCGGTTTAATCCGACTGTCGAACAAAGGTTATAAATAGCTGGAACAGCATTTTGTTTAGCAACAAGCCTTCGAATTACAGCCTGAATACTAAAAAACGTACCAACAATATCGATTTTTCGCACAACCAAACAGGTGGCCACCGAGACCTTTCCTGTAGTTTTACTACTGAGTCACACACTTGAAAGGCTGAAATGGCCGACGATTTGTAGTAAAACTACACGCCGCTGGAATCAACCTCCGGCCATCCAAGAATTTATGTCGTCTGCCCACAAGGCCAGTCGCAAACTCAGGCAACCGATTCTGGAAGCCTATCCGCCCTGGAGCAAGCCATGCAAGACCTCGATCCCGTCGAAACCCAGGAATGGCTGGACGCCCTGGAATCGGTTCTCGATAAAGAAGGCGAAGACCGCGCTCACTACCTGATGACCCGTATGGGTGAGCTCGCTACCCGCACCGGTTCGCAGCTGCCGTATGCCATCACCACGCCTTACCGCAACACGATTCCTGTAACCCACGAAGCACGCATGCCTGGCGACCTGTTCATGGAACGCCGCATTCGCTCGCTGGTTCGCTGGAACGCCATGGCCATGGTGATGCGCACGAACTTGAAAGATTCTGACCTGGGCGGTCACATCTCCAGCTTCGCTTCCAGTGCAACCCTGTATGACATCGGCTTCAACTACTTCTTCAAGGCCCCGACCGACGAGCACGGCGGCGACCTGATCTACTTCCAGGGTCACACCTCGCCAGGCGTTTATGCCCGTGCGTTCATGGAAGGCCGGATCACCGAAGATCAAATGAACAATTTCCGCCAGGAAGTGGACGGTCAGGGCCTGTCGTCCTACCCGCACCCTTGGCTGATGCCTGATTTCTGGCAGTTCCCGACTGTATCGATGGGCCTTGGCCCGATCCAGGCGATCTACCAGGCGCGCTTCATGAAGTACCTGGAAGCCCGCGGTTACATCCCTGCAGGTCAGAAAGTCTGGTGCTTCCTGGGCGACGGCGAGTGTGACGAGCCGGAATCTCTGGGCGCCATCTCCCTGGCAGGCCGTGAAAACCTCGACAACCTGATCTTCGTTATCAACTGCAACCTGCAGCGCCTTGATGGCCCGGTTCGCGGCAACGGCAAGATCATCCAGGAACTCGAAGGTGTGTTCCGCGGTGCTCAGTGGAATGTGACCAAAGTCATCTGGGGTCGTTTCTGGGACCCACTGCTGGCCAAGGACGTTGACGGTATCCTGCAACGTCGCATGGACGAAGTCATCGACGGCGAGTACCAGAACTACAAAGCCAAAGACGGCGCGTTCGTACGTGAACACTTCTTCAACTCGCCAGAACTCAAGGCGATGGTTGCTGATCTGTCCGACGACGAGATCTGGAAACTCAACCGTGGCGGCCACGACCCGTACAAGGTCTACGCGGCGTACCACGAAGCGGTCAACCACAAGAACCAGCCTACCGTGATCCTGGCCAAGACCATCAAGGGTTATGGCACCGGTGCTGGCGAAGCGAAGAACACTGCGCACAACACCAAGAAAGTTGATGTTGAAAGCCTGAAGCTGTTCCGCGATCGTTTCGACATCCCGGTCAAAGACGACGAAATCGAAAACCTGCCTTTCTTCAAACCGGAAGAAGGCAGCGCTGAAGCCCGCTACCTGAGCGAGCGTCGCACTGCACTGGGCGGCTTCGTACCTCAGCGTCGCGCCAAGAGCATGAGCATTCCGACCCCGCCACTGGAAAGCCTCAAGGCCATCCTTGACGGTTCCGGCGACCGTGAAATCTCCACCACCATGGCTTTCGTGCGCATCCTGGCGCAGTTGGTCAAGGACAAGGAAATCGGTCAGCGCATCGTTCCGATCATCCCGGACGAAGCCCGTACCTTCGGTATGGAAGGCATGTTCCGCCAGTTGGGCATCTACTCTTCCGTCGGCCAGCTCTACGAGCCAGTCGATAAAGACCAAGTGATGTTCTACCGCGAAGACAAAAAAGGTCAGATCCTCGAAGAAGGCATCAACGAAGCAGGCGCCATGAGCTCCTTCATCGCTGCCGGTACTTCGTACTCCAACCACAACCAGCCGATGCTGCCGTTCTACATCTTCTACTCGATGTTCGGCTTCCAGCGTATTGGCGACCTGGCCTGGGCCGCTGGCGACAGCCGCACCCGTGGCTTCCTGATCGGCGGCACCGCCGGGCGTACGACGCTCAACGGTGAAGGCCTGCAGCACGAAGACGGTCACAGCCACATCCTGGCCGGTACCATCCCGAACTGCCGCACCTTTGATCCGACCTACGGCTATGAGCTGGCGGTGATCATTCAGGACGGCATGAAGAAGATGACCGAAGAGCAACAGGACGTCTTCTACTACATCACCGTGATGAACGAGTCTTACCAGCAGCCAGCCATGCCGGCCGGTGTCGAGGAAGGCATCGTCAAGGGTATGTACCTGCTCGAAGAAGACACCAAAGAAGCGGCACACCACGTTCAGCTGATGGGCTCCGGCACCATCCTGCGTGAAGTCCGTGAAGCGGCGATCATTCTGCGTGAACAGTTCAACATTGGCGCTGACGTCTGGAGCGTTACCAGCTTCAACGAACTGCGTCGCGACGGCCTGGCCGTTGAGCGCAGCAACCGTCTGCACCCTGGCCAGAAGCCTAAGCTGAGCTACGTCGAAGAGTGTCTGACTGGCCGTAAAGGTCCGGTTATTGCCTCTACCGACTACATGAAGCTGTTCGCCGAACAGATTCGCCAGTGGGTACCGGTCAAGGAATTCAAAGTGCTGGGCACTGACGGTTTCGGCCGCAGCGACAGCCGCAAAAAACTGCGTCACTTCTTTGAAGTAGACCGTCACTTCGTGGTGTTGGCAGCCCTGGAAGCACTGGCTGACCGTGGCGATATCGAACCTAAGGTGGTTGCAGAAGCAATCGTCAAGTTCGGCATCAACCCGGAAAAACGCAACCCACTGGACTGCTGAGGAGAATATTTGTGAGCGAACTCATTCGAGTACCTGACATCGGCAGCGGCGACGGTGAAGTCATCGAGCTGTTTGTAAAAGTCGGCGACCGCATCGAAGCCGATCAGAGCATCCTGACGCTGGAATCGGACAAGGCGAGCATGGAAATCCCTGCTCCTAAAGCCGGTATCGTCAAGAGCCTGAAGGTCAAGCTGGGCGACCGCCTGAAAGAAGGCGACGAATTGCTGGAACTGGAAGTCGAAGGCGCCGCTGCGGCACCTGAAGCACCAGCTCCGGCTGCCACTGCCGCTGCAGCTGAAAAGCCTGCCGCCGCCCCTGTTGCCGAGGCTGCGGCCCCGGCAGCTGCTGCACCTGCCGCTGCCACCATTCAGGACATTCATGTCCCGGATATCGGTTCGTCGGGCAAAGCCAAAATCATCGAAATCCTGGTCAAGGCCGGCGATACCGTTGAGGCTGATCAATCTTTGATCACCCTCGAATCCGACAAGGCCAGCATGGAAATTCCATCGCCAGCCGCCGGTGTGGTTGAGAGCATTTCGGTCAAGCTGGATGACGAAGTCGGCACTGGCGACTTCATCCTCAAGCTCAAGGTTCAAGGCGCTGCTGCGCCGGCTGCTCCTGCCCAAGCCGCTGCTCCAGCACCGGCCACAGCACAAGCGCCTGCTGCTGCCCCTGCACCAGCCGCGAAAACCGAGGCAGCACCTGCCCCGGCCGCCGCGCCTGCGCCAAAGGGTGCCAAAGTTCACGCCGGCCCAGCCGTGCGTCAACTGGCCCGCGAATTCGGCGTTGAGCTGAACGCGGTCAGCTCAAGCGGCCCGCACGGTCGTGTACTCAAAGAAGACGTGCAGGCTTACGTCAAAGCCATGATGCAGAAGGCCAAGGAAGCTCCAGCCGCCGGTGCAACCGGTGGTGCTGGTATTCCGCCGATCCCGGTCGTGGACTTCAGCCGCTTCGGTGAAGTGGAAGAAGTGGCCATGACTCGCCTGATGCAAATCGGCGCGTCGAGCCTGCACCGCAGCTGGCTGAACATCCCGCACGTGACTCAGTTCGACCAGGCTGACATCACCGAGCTGGAAGCCTTCCGCGTCGCGCAGAAAGCCGTCGCAGAAAAAGCCGGTGTGAAACTGACCGTCCTGCCTCTGCTGCTCAAGTCCTGCGCGCACCTGCTCAAGGAAATGCCGGACTTCAACAGCTCGCTGGCGCCAAGCGGCAAAGCAATCATCCGCAAGAAGTACGTCAACATCGGCTTCGCCGTAGACACCCCGGATGGTCTGCTGGTACCTGTGATCAAGAACGTTGATCAGAAGAGCCTGCTGCAACTGGCTGCTGAAGCGGCTGCACTGGCTGCCAAGGCCCGTGACAAGAAGCTCACCGCAGACGACATGCAAGGCGCGTGCTTCACCATTTCCAGCCTCGGTCACATTGGCGGCACCGGCTTCACGCCGATCGTCAACGCACCGGAAGTGGCGATCCTCGGCGTATCCAAGGCAACCATCCAGCCAGTCTGGGACGGCAAAGCCTTCCAGCCGAAACTGATGTTGCCGCTGTCGTTGTCCTACGATCACCGTGTGATCAACGGCGCTGCCGCTGCACGCTTCACCAAGCGCCTGAGCGACTTGCTGGGCGATATCCGCACTATCCTGTTGTAAGCCACGCCCCGGCCTTCCTCACCGAGGGCCGGGGTAGCGCACAGTTTTCCGAGCGCCACGCTCGTACCTCAACCCCGCCATTTGGCGGGGCTTTTTTTTGCCTGCGCTTTTAACAGCCCCTCACTCCAACACTCCCGCAGGGAGAGGGCTCGGGTGAGGGGCTTTTGATCTGGCAATTTAAAAAACTCCCACACCCGGTATCTCACCCGCACTACAACCCGCGCTGATTCCGGGAATGGGCCAGCCGGCCACTCACTTCTACGGTTAACCAAAGGACTTTTATCACGCGACATTGATCGCCAAACATCAGAAAGGATTTCGATGTGAACAGACCAACCGTTGGCCCTGTCCTGGGCTATACCACCACTCATAACGCCCGTATTTTTGTGCGCGGCGCGCCGGACAAAAACAACGCAGTATTTGCCGGTATCCGCCATCGAAAGGTCGGCCAAAGCCAGTGGTCTGCCGGTGTATATTCAAGGCTGAGCCCTGAATTCGACATGTCCGACACCCTGGTCTTGAACGGGCTAAGCGCCGACACCCGCTACGAGTACCAGGCTGGCTGGTTCACCACCACACGCCACGACCACACACCTGAAACCGTCAAAAAAATCCCGCTCCAGTGGCCCGCGTACTTTTACACATTCAAGACCACCTCCAGCAAACCCGGCCGTGTACGTCGCTATGTGGTTGGCTCGTGCCGCTACCTGCGGCTCACCGGGGGCATAGCCTCGGCGCCGGAGCTGGGGGACGAGATCTTCAGCTCCATCTGCGCATTGAACCGCCAGCGCCCTCTGGATGCGGTGGTGATGACCGGCGATCAGGTGTATGTCGACGACCTGAATTTCCTGCTGCCTGATCGCGAATACGCCGCCATAAGCGAGAAATACCAGGCAGCGTTTTCGCAGCCCTACATTCGCAACCTGATGGCTGGCACACCGACCTACATGATTCTCGACGACCACGAAATCGAAGATAACTGGCCGGCCAATCGGGGCAGCGACGATCGGGCGCTCTACAACAATGCCATGACTGCCTATGAGATCTATCAATGCAGCCACGGCCCGGCCCACGACTTGCTACCCGACGGGCGTATCAATCGTGATCTGCGCCGCTACTGGTATTGGTTTGCCGATGGCGATATCGACTGGTTTGTCATGGACTGCCGCACTGAACGTAACTTGTCCGCCAATGCCAAAAGCATGATCGGTACCGAACAGGAATATGCACTGCGTAAATGGTTGATCAATAGCACGGCCAAGGTGAAATTTATCGTCAGCAGCGTCCTGTTCATGCCCGACCAGCAGCACGGTGACGACGCATGGAAGGCATTCACAGCGCAGCGCAACCGGATCCTCGAGACCATTCGCTCCAACGCCATCAAGAACGTGGTGTTCGTCTCCGGGGACATCCACGGCTCCCTCACCTGCCAACTGACCCACAGCAAAAGCCCGGGGTTTGTCGTACACAGCGTGGTGTCTTCACCACTGTGCAACACCCGGTTGTTGACGTATGCCAGCGCCAGCGACCTGATCTTCAACGCCCCCCTGACCACGGTCGGCACAGGCACTTACTCGCCGCGCCTCACCAGCCGTGTGGTGAGCGAAGACAACTTCGCCTGCCTGACCATTGAAGGCAAACAGCTCAAGGTCGATTTTCACAATAAAAAGGGCCGGATCATCGAGTCGGCAATCATTGCACTAACATAAATGCCAAACCTTGCCGTTCGGCCTGCAGGAATCTGCTGGCCGGCCGATAAGCCCTTATAGCACTTGGCCTTTATGATCACTTGTCAGCACCGTGAGCATGATGCAACCTTGCCGCAAACCACAGAAACAGGGTGACTGCCCGTGCGCAATACGCATTTGTGAAGCGAGTGCCCCAATGAAAAGCCAACCCGATGCTGCCCCCCGTATGGCAGCCGAGGTCGTGACCCAGCTACCCGTGCCTTCCAGGCTCGGCATGTTGCGTTTCGAACGGCTGAATGAAGCCAGCTGGGCCATGCTCTACCTCGACCCGCACTGCGAGCGCCAATTTGGCATGCCCGCGGCAGAGCTGTGCGCGCTGGTTGGCTCACCCTACGCCAGCCTGATGGAGCCCCTGGCTCGCTATCGCTTGCACGATGCAATTGAACACCAGCTCAGAACCTCGTCCCATTACATTGTCCATTACACCTTGCACACCGCTTTCGGCCCACTGAGCCTGATGGAGCTGGGCGAGGCTTACAAGCAGCACAACCGGCACCTGGTGCGCGGCTACTTACTGGTGATTGCAGACCCCAAGACCAGCCCGTCGCCCGCCCCTGTCGTTGAACTCGAAACACAAAATAGCCGCCTGCAAATCGCTCTGGCGCTCAACCAGAGTACCCAGCAAGAACAACTCCAGCACCTGGAGCGCGTACGTGCCCAGCAGGATTTAATCCTGCGCTTGGCCCGCCACCGATACAGCCAGCACAACTCGCTGCAAGAAGCCGCCGAGCTGATCACCCGCAGCGCATGTGATATTTATCAAATTGACGGCGCCAGCCTGTGGAACCTCGAGGGCAGCCAACTGCTGCCGGTGTCGGCTTTTCAGCGCGGTACCCAGGCCCATACTGCGCAAGACACCTTCGACGCCAGCCAATTCCCCGACTACCTCGAAGCCTTGCACACCAGCCGCGCGATCGATGCTCCGAACGCTGGCCGCGACCCGCGCACCCGCAAGCTGGTGGCCAGCCTGGGACGCTCCGAAGCCAATGCCATGCTCGACGCAGGCATCCGTATCGATGGCCAGGTGGTCGGTGTGCTGTGCCTGGAACAAGTCGGCAAGACACGCACTTGGCAGGCCGATGAAATCGCCTTTGCCGGTGAGTTGGCCGACCAGTTTGCCCAGGTCATCAACAACCATAATCGGCGTACCGCCACCAACGCCCTGCACCTGTTCCAGCGTGCGGTCGAGCAAAGCGCCAACGCCTTCTTGCTGGTCAACTGCGACGGTGTGGTCGAGTACGTAAATCCCAGCTTTACGGCCATCACCCAGTACAGCACCGAGGAAGTCCAGGGGCACAAACTGTCCGAGCTGCCCGCACTGGAAAACCTCAGCGAACTGCTGTTCGATGCCCACTCCAGCCTGAGCAACGGCAACAGCTGGCAGGGCGAATTCAAAAGTCGGCGTAAAAACCTGGAACCGTACTGGGGCCAGATGTCGATTTCCAAGGTCTATGGCGACAACCGAGAACTGACCCACTACATCGGTATTTACGAGGACATCACCGACGCCAAGCTGGCGCAGCAGCGCATCGAACGCCTGGCGTATACCGACAACCTGACCAATCTGGGCAATCGTCCGGCCTTTATCCGCAACCTCGATGAACGCTTCACCCGCAACAGCAACTCCTCGGTCTGCCTGCTGCTGGTGGATATCGACAACTTCAAGCGCATCAATGACAGCCTCGGCCACCAGACCGGCGACAAGCTACTGATCAGCCTGGCCCGCCGCCTGCGCAACAGCCTGAGCCCCAGCGATTGCCTGGCGCGTTTTGCCAGTAATGAGTTCGCGGTATTGCTGGACGACACCGACCTGACGACCGGACAGCAAATTGCCAGCCAACTGCTGATGACCCTCGATAAACCGATGTTCGTCGACAACCAGCTGATCAGCGTTACCGGTTCGGTCGGCGTTGCCTGCGCGCCCTTGCACGGTCGCGACCCGCAAACCCTGATGCGCAACGCAGGTCTGGCCCTGCACAAGGCCAAGGCCTGCGGCAAGCATCAGGTGCAAGTGTTCACCGAAGCCTTGAACGCCGAAGCCAGCTACAAGCTGTTTGTCGAGAACAACCTGCGCCGCGCGCTGACCCAAAACGAACTCGAAGTGTTCTATCAGCCCAAGCTGTGCCTGCGCAGCGGGCGACTGTTGGGTATGGAAGCCCTGCTGCGCTGGAACCATCCCAAAAACGGGATGATCCGCCCCGACCAGTTCATCAGTGTGGCCGAAGAAACCGGGCTGATTATCCCCATTGGCAAATGGGTCGCCCGCCAGGCCTGCCGTATGAGCAAGCAACTGAGCCTGGCTGGACTTGGCCACCTGCAAGTGGCGATCAACGTGTCGCCCAAACAGTTTTCCGACCCCGACCTTGTGGCCTCGATTGCGAGCATCCTCAAGGAAGAACAGCTGCCGGCCGCACTGCTGGAGCTGGAGCTGACCGAAGGCCTGCTGCTGGAAGCCACCGACGACACCCGCTTGCAACTCGACCAGCTGAAAAAGCTCGGCTTGACCCTGGCCATGGACGACTTCGGCACCGGGTACTCTTCGCTCAGCTACTTGAAAAAATTCCCGATCGACATCATCAAGATCGACCGTAGCTTCATCAAAGACATCCCTGACAACCAGAACGACATGGAAATTACCTCAGCGGTTATCGCCATGGCTCACAACCTCAAGCTCAAAGTGGTTGCCGAGGGCATTGAAACCGCTGCACAGTTGGCATTCCTGCGCCGCCATCGTTGCGATGTGGGCCAGGGCTATCTGTTCGACCGTCCGATCCCCGGCAGCGAATTGATAGAAAAGCTCAAACGCTACCCCCGTGGCCCCGCGGCCTGACTTCCTACACTCTGACAGAGGACTTGAACCATGGTCTTGCGCTCGGAAATCCTGGTGAATAAAAACGTGCTACCCACTAAAGAACAAGCCCTGCCGGGCCGCGACACCCACGTACAGCTACCCGAAACCCATTACGTCACCGGCGAGCCGTTACTGGGCCCATTCTCGAAAAATGTGGACTTTGCGATTTTTGGTCTGGGCTGCTTTTGGGGCGCAGAACGCAAGTTCTGGGAACGCGAAGGCGTTGTCAGCACCGTGGTCGGTTATGCAGGCGGCTACACGCCAAACCCGACTTACGAAGAAGTCTGCTCGGGCCTGACCGGCCATACCGAAGTGGTACTGGTGGTCTACGAGCCAGAGATCATTAGCTACAAACAATTGCTGGCAATGTTCTGGGAACTGCATAACCCGACCCAGGGCATGCGTCAGGGCAACGACATCGGCACCCAGTACCGCTCGGTGATCTACTGCACCACGCCTGAGCAACTGGAAGAGGCGCTGGAGAGCAAAAAAGTGTTCCAGACTGAGCTGGACAAGGCTGGCTTGGGCACCATTACCACCGAAATCGAACAGGCCCCCACGGTCTACTTCGCCGAGGCGTACCACCAGCAATACCTGGCGAAAAACCCACAAGGCTATTGCGGCATTGGCGGCACGGGCGTGACCTGCCCGATTTGATCTAACACCAAGCCGCCCACTGTAGCCGCTACCGAAGGCTGCGTTCGGTTGCGAAGCAATCGTAAATTCATAGAATGCGATTCAACTGACAGTACGCAGACTCTGACTTTGCGACGGCTACGCCGCCGGACGCAGCCTCGCAAGCTCGGCAGCTGCAACAGGTTATTCCGCGATCAACCACTCCATCTGCCAGCCGCCCTGGGTTTGCCCCAGTTTCTTGGCCAGCCACGGCAGCAGTTCACGCAGCTCCTCTTCCAGACCCCAAGGCGGGTTGGCAATGGCCAAACCGGAGCCATTGAGGCTGTTGGGCGTGTCCAGCGGATGAACGAACAACTCTACCTGCAGCAGTTTCGGCGCACCTGAACCCGCCAGGTCCTGATAAAAACGACGCAGTTGGCGCTTGTCCTTGATCGGATACCAGATCGCCACAACGGTCTGACGCATGCGGCTAATCGCGTCTTTCAACGATTCAGCGCAACGCTTCATTTCATCCAGCTTCTCGAACGGCGGGTCGATCAACATCAGCCCACGCTTCTCGGCCACTGGCAGCAGCGCCCGCGGCACATGCCAGCCTTCCCCAAGATGCACGGCAACACGGCGGTCACCCTTCATGTTGTCTTTGAGCAACACGCCATCTTCGGGGTGTTTTTCGTTCAACAGCACGCGGTCCTGGGAACGGGTCAAGCGTCGAGCCCACTCCGGTGAGCCCGGGTAATAGCGCAACTCGCCATCCGGGTTCATCTTGTGCAGCACCTGCATGTAATCGTCAGTCACCGCAGGCAGGTCTTTCTGACCCCACAACCGTGCGATACCTTCCAGATACTCGCCTGTACGATTGGCCTGATCGCCCTTGAGGTCGTACAAACCAATACCGGCGTGGGTATCGAGGTAGGCAAAAGGCTGCTCTTTGCGCGACATCAGGGCGATGAGGCGGGTCAAGACGATATGTTTGAAAACGTCGGCGTGGTTGCCGGCGTGGAAGGCGTGACGATAATTCATGGTTGCTCCTGCGCAGGAGGCGAAGTTTACCTTGTACACATCCTGACGTCAGGTGCCAGGCGGTTTTTCCGAGATACGGTGAAACCCGCTGGCAAAAAAAAACGGCCCGTCTCACCAGGAGACAGGCCGTTTTAGAACACCCTCAAGTCAGCGCATGCGCTTACCTGATCAGCGGTTCAGCTTGAAGTCTTTCTCAGCAGCATCGAAGCGCTCAATCATGCCCTTGGTCGGGCCTTTGCCAGTGTGGCTCACCAGCACGATGGCCAGGCTGCCCAGGATAAAGCCCGGGATGATTTCGTACAGGCCGAACAGAGCGAAATGCTTCCACACGATCACGGTGAAGGCACCGACCAGAATACCGGCCAACGCACCATTGCGGGTCATGCCTTTCCACAGTACCGAGATCAGTACCACTGGACCGAAAGCAGCACCGAAGCCTGCCCACGCATAGCTCACCAGACCCAGAACACGGTTCTCAGGGTTGGCCGCCAGAGCGATAGCGATCAGCGCAACCAGCAACACCATGGCGCGACCGACCCATACCAGTTCCATCTGGGATGCATTTTTGCGCAGGAAAGCCTTGTAGAAGTCTTCAGTCAGGGCACTGGAGCACACCAGCAACTGGCAGCTCAGAGTACTCATGACCGCAGCCAGAATGGCCGACAGCAGTACACCGGCAATCCATGGGTTGAACAGCAGCTTGGCCAGCTCGATGAATACACGCTCAGGGTTTTCGTTCACTGGGCCTGCTACTTCCGGGTGTGCCGAGAAGTAAGCGATACCGAAGAAGCCCACAGCGACCGTACCGGCCAGACACAGGATCATCCAGGTCATGGAGATACGGCGCGCCTTGGCGATCGACTTGACCGAATCAGCAGCCATGAAACGCGCCAAAATGTGCGGCTGGCCGAAGTAACCCAGACCCCAGCCCATCAGCGAGATGATGCCGATGAAGGAAGTACCCTTGAGCATGTCGAAGTTGCTTGGATCCTGAGCTTCAATGGCCAGGAACGTGGTGTCCACGCCGCCAGTGGCCAGCAGCACGATAATCGGCGTGAGGATCAGTGCAAAGATCATCAGGGTGGCTTGAACGGTGTCAGTCCAGCTCACGGCCAGGAAGCCGCCGATAAAGGTGTAGGCAATGGTCGCCGCAGCACCGGCCCACAAAGCAGTTTCGTAAGGCATACCGAAGGTGCTTTCGAACAGACGGGCACCGGCCACGATGCCGGAAGCGCAGTAGATGGTGAAGAACACCAGAATCACGATGGCCGAGATAATCCGCAACAAACCGCTTTTATCTTCAAAACGGCTGGAGAAGTAATCCGGCAGGGTCAGCGCATCACCGTTGTGCTCGGTCTGTACCCGCAGGCGACCGGCAACAAACAACCAGTTCAGATAAGCACCGGTCACCAGACCAATGGCGATCCAGCTTTCCGACAAACCGGACATGTAAATCGCGCCCGGCAAACCCATCAACAGCCAGCCGCTCATGTCGGAGGCGCCAGCGGACAACGCAGTTACAACACTGCCCAGGCTACGGCCACCGAGAATATAGTCAGAAAGGTTGTTGGTGGAGCGATAGGCCATAAGGCCGATCAGCACCATTGCCGCGATATAGATCACAAATGTGATCAGGGTTGGGTTACTAACACTCATTTAAAAAGCCCTGGCATTGTTTTTATGTTTAGCGGCGGTCTGGCCGTACGCTCACAAACGTCCTGTTTGAGACGATTAACCTTGCCGCGCATTTATGACTGACGTTTCCCCAGGAAAATCATCAGTTGATGAACCATAACGCAGGAAGAAAAATCTAACCTGCAGCCGGTTGCACCTTGGGCGCGAATGCTATGCAACAAAGCAAATAAGGTGCAACCAGTTTCTATCACCTAAGTTGCACCTTGTCGCCTTTTCGTCTCAATTCAGTATTTTTGCTCCTTTTCGGAGCAAGAACAGCGCAAAACCATCGAAATAGCACCAAGCCGACGCACCCTTTCGGCTGTGTTGAAATATTCCTGACGAAGTGTCGAACAATCTGTAAAAAAACGGGTTGCACTAGGTTGCACCTCTCTCGGCGCAGCGCTAATCTTGCCGCCAGCTGCTGCCACGCAAATGTGGCACCCATGAGGATAAAAATATGGCTACCACCACCCTTGGGGTCAAACTTGACGACCCAACCCGCGAGCGCCTCAAGGCTGCCGCGACCTCGATTGATCGCACGCCACACTGGCTGATCAAGCAGGCAATCTTCAATTACCTGGAGAAACTCGAGGGTGGTGCAACCCTTAGCGAGCTGAGCGGTATCCCTGGCAGCGCCAGCGATGACGCCGACGACGCACACGCCGATCACGCGCATCAGTGCTTCCTGGAGTTTGCAGAAAGCATCCTGCCGCAATCGGTACTGCGCGCAGCGATCACCTCTGCTTACCGTCGCCCGGAACCCGAAGTGGTGCCGATGCTGATTGAGCAGGCCCGCCTGCCAGCCCCGATGGCTGAAGCTACGCAAGCCCTGGCCGCCTCGATTGCCGAAAAACTGCGCAACCAGAAGAGCGCCGGTGGCCGTGCCGGTATCGTGCAAGGCCTGCTGCAAGAATTCTCCCTGTCGTCCCAGGAAGGCGTGGCGCTGATGTGCCTGGCCGAAGCGCTGCTGCGCATTCCGGACAAAGGCACCCGCGACGCCCTGATCCGCGACAAGATCAGCACCGGCAACTGGCACCCGCACTTGGGCAACAGCCCGTCGCTGTTCGTGAATGCCGCGACCTGGGGCTTGCTGCTGACCGGCAAGCTGGTATCGACGCACAACGAAGCAGGCCTGACCTCCTCCCTGAGCCGCATCATCGGCAAAAGCGGCGAGCCGATGATCCGCAAGGGCGTCGACATGGCCATGCGCCTGATGGGCGAGCAGTTTGTGACCGGCGAAACCATCGCCGAAGCCCTGGCCAACGCCACGCGCTTTGAAGCCAAGGGCTTCCGTTATTCCTACGACATGCTCGGCGAAGCTGCACTGACCGAACATGACGCGCAAAAGTACCTCGCGTCCTACGAGCAAGCCATCCACTCGATTGGCAAAGCGTCCCACGGTCGTGGCATTTATGAAGGCCCGGGCATCTCCATCAAGCTCTCGGCCCTGCACCCGCGTTACAGCCGCGCCCAGTACGAGCGCGTGATGGACGAGCTGTACCCGCGCCTGCTGTCGCTGACCCTGCTGGCCAAGCACTATGACATCGGCCTCAACATCGATGCCGAAGAAGCCGACCGCCTCGAAATCTCGCTCGACCTGCTGGAGCGCCTCTGCTTCGAACCGCAACTGGCTGGCTGGAACGGTATCGGTTTCGTGATCCAGGCTTACCAGAAGCGTTGCCCGTACGTGATCGACTATGTGATCGACCTGGCTCGTCGCAGCCGTCATCGCCTGATGATCCGCCTGGTGAAAGGCGCGTACTGGGACAGCGAAATCAAGCGTGCCCAGGTCGAAGGCCTGGAAGGCTACCCGGTCTACACCCGCAAGGTGTACACCGACGTGTCCTACATCGCTTGCGCGAAAAAACTGCTGGCCGTTCCAGAAGCGATCTACCCGCAGTTCGCCACTCACAACGCCCAAACCCTGGCGGCGATTTACCACATCGCCGGCCAGAACTACTACACCGGCCAGTACGAGTTCCAGTGCCTGCACGGCATGGGCGAACCGCTTTACGAACAGGTTGTAGGCAAGATTTCCGACGGCAAACTGAACCGTCCGTGCCGTGTGTACGCCCCGGTTGGCACCCACGAAACATTGCTGGCCTACCTCGTTCGTCGCTTGCTGGAAAACGGCGCCAACACCTCGTTCGTTAACCGCATTGCCGACCACACCATCGCGATCCACCAGTTGGTGGCCGACCCGGTGAGCCAGATCGAGCAGATGGCTACAACGGAAGGCGGCTTCGGTTTGCCGCACCCGCGTATCCCGCTGCCGCGTGACCTGTATGGCAGCGAGCGCGCCAACTCCAGCGGCATCGACATGTCCAACGAACACCGCCTGGCGTCGTTGTCCTGTGCATTGCTGGCCACTGCCCACAACGATTGGAAAGCCGCGCCAATGCTCGGTTGCGACTCCAGCAACGAAGCCTCTGCACCGGTACTCAACCCGGCCGACCTGCGTGACGTGGTCGGTCATGTACAAGAAGCCACTGTTGAAGACGCCGACAAGGCCATCCAGTGCGCGCTAAGTGCCGCACCGATCTGGCAGGCCACCCCGCCCGCTGAACGCGCTGCGATCCTGGAGCGTGCCGCCGACCTGATGGAAGCCGAGATCCAGCCACTGATGGGCCTGCTGGCCCGTGAAGCCGGCAAGACCTTCGCCAACGCCATTGCCGAAGTGCGCGAAGCCGTCGACTTCCTGCGTTACTATGCAGTGCAGGCGCGCAACGACTTCACCAACGATGCCCACCGCCCATTGGGCCCGGTGGTCTGCATCAGCCCGTGGAACTTCCCGCTGGCAATCTTCAGCGGCCAGGTCGCTGCTGCCTTGGCTGCCGGTAACCCGGTACTGGCCAAACCGGCGGAACAAACTCCGCTGGTTGCCGCTCAGGCTGTGCGCATCCTGCTCGAAGCAGGCATCCCGCAGGGCGTGCTGCAATTGCTGCCGGGCCGTGGCGAAACCGTGGGCGCACGCCTGGTCGGCGACGATCGGGTCAAAGGCGTGATGTTCACCGGCTCCACCGAAGTTGCACGCTTGCTGCAACGCAACGTGGCAGGCCGCCTGGATGCTCAAGGCCGTCCTATCCCGCTGATCGCCGAAACCGGCGGCCAGAACGCCATGATCGTTGACTCCTCGGCACTGACCGAACAAGTGGTTATCGATGTGGTGTCCTCGGCCTTCGACAGCGCCGGCCAGCGCTGCTCGGCGCTGCGCGTACTGTGCCTGCAGGAAGATTCTGCAGACCGCGTAATCGAAATGCTCAAAGGTGCCATGGCCGAATCGCGCATGGGCAACCCGGAACGTCTGAACGTGGACATTGGTCCGGTGATCGATGCCGAAGCCAAGGCCGGGATCGAGCAACACATCCAGGGCATGCGCGATAAAGGTCGCACTGTTTACCAGATGGCCATTGCCGATATCGAAGAGAGCAAACGCGGCACCTTCGTCATGCCGACCCTGATTGAACTGGAAAGCTTCGACGAGCTGGAACGTGAAATCTTCGGGCCCGTGCTGCACGTGGTGCGCTACAAGCGCAAAGACATCGACCAACTGATCGCACAGATCAACGCTTCGGGTTATGGCCTGACGCTGGGCGTACACACCCGCATCGACGAAACCATTGCCAAAGTGGTCAATAACGTCAATGCCGGTAACGTCTACGTTAACCGCAACATCGTAGGTGCCGTGGTCGGTGTACAACCGTTCGGCGGCGAAGGCCTGTCGGGCACCGGCCCTAAAGCCGGTGGTCCGTTGTATATGTACCGTCTGCTGTCGACCCGCCCAAGCAATGCGATCGAGCAGTCGTTCGCCAAGGTCGACGCCATTACCGCACCGGACACCCAGGCCCGCGACGCCATGAGCAAACCGCTCAGCGCGCTGCAAGCCTGGGCCACCAGCAACCAGCAACCAGCACTGGCCGAACTGTGCACCGAGTACGCTACGCACTCGCAAAGCGGCATTACGCGCCTGCTCAACGGCCCGACCGGCGAGCGCAACAGCTACGCAATCTTGCCGCGTGAACACGTGCTGTGCCTGGCTGAAGTCGAAAGCGACCTGCTGACCCAACTGGCTGCCGTACTGGCCGTGGGTAGCACCGCTGTACTGCCGCAAAGCGAGCTGGCCAAGGCCTTGGTCACCCGTTTGCCAAAAGAGGTGCAAGCACGCATCACTCTGGTGGCTGACTGGACCAAGGACGAAGTGATCTTCGACGCCGTACTGCACCACGGCGACTGCGATCAGTTGCGCGACGTGTGCCAGCAAGTGGCCCAGCGCACCGGCGCCATTGTGGGCGTGCAAGGTCTGTCCCAAGGCGAAACCAACATCGCTCTGGAACGTCTGGTGATCGAGCGCGCACTCAGCGTCAACACTGCTGCTGCTGGCGGTAACGCGAGCTTGATGACCATCGGTTGATGGTTTGAACGGGCAATAAAAAACCGGGCACCTGAAAAGGTTGCCCGGTTTTTTTACATCAAAAAATCAGCCTTCGAACATAAACACGAGATAGGCAACGAAGGCCATGTACAGCACACCCACAACCATCCACACAATATTGGAGCAAGTGAACGCGCTGTTGTGGCTGCCCTGCGGGTCGCCACCCAGCATATTGATCGCACGCTGAGCCTCGACAAACATCGCACAGCAGCTGGCTATCAACACAACGTTGGCGACAAACACAAACACCGTATCCGTAGGCCGGTTAAAGAACAGCGACACCAGCACCGCGAACATGACCAGCAGCATGATCAATAAGCCCCGGGTCTCCGGGTGCCAGAAGTATGAGCGCCCCGTCATGTCCAGGCCGTTCTGAACCTTGTCAAACAGCGAAAGAATAAAGAACGGCCAGAACACGGCACGCATCAACGGCATGATCGGTGCTCCGCTCACTTCTTTATATGACGCCCAGTTACGGTACGACCAATAAAATACGTACCCGCCCGCCGTCAGCGCATACAGCAAAATAAACTTGGTGACAGACACGACATACAGCGTGCTTCGCTCGTCATCAGGCCGCGATTTTTTGTCCACTAACGTACCGTCAGCCGCAGTTGCAGGGTTCATATCACATCCATGCACAAGTGGGAGGTCGCAGTAGACACAATTTGCCCAACATAAAAATGCAGTCAGATTCCCATTACCCTGTAAGAAAAAACCAAATCATCAACTGCGTGGCACCAAAAAAGCACATGCTGAAATTCATTCAAAACCTTTTTGACAGCCCGCCAATAACGCAGGTTAGAATCGCTGGCACGCAGACTGCATGTTTGGTTTGCGCCCTGTCTTTTTGAGTTTCCTGGAGTACTGCCTTTGAATGCGACGACCATCAACAGCCTGTTCTTGATCGGCGCGTTGCTGGTAGGTGCAAGCATCCTGGTAAGTTCCCTGTCCTCGCGTCTGGGCATCCCGATTTTGGTCATCATCCTTGCGGTGGGCATGACGGCGGGTGTCGATGGCGGCGGCATTATTTTTGACAACTACCCCACCGCTTATCTGGTGGGCAACCTCGCCCTGGCGGTGATTTTGCTCGATGGCGGCTTGCGCACGCGGGTCTCCAGTTTCCGCGTGGCGTTATGGCCGGCGCTGTCGCTAGCCACGGTGGGGGTGATGATCACCACCGGGCTCACCGGCCTGATGGCCGCCTGGCTGTTCAACCTCAACCTGATCCAGGGCCTGCTGGTCGGCGCCATTGTCGGCTCGACCGATGCGGCGGCGGTGTTCTCGTTGCTGGGTGGCAAGGGCTTGAACGAGCGGGTTTCGGCCAGCCTCGAGATCGAATCCGGCAGCAACGACCCGATGGCGGTGTTCCTCACCGTGACCTTGATCGACATGCTGGCCAGCGGCGAAACCGGTCTGCACTGGAGCCTGTTGCTCAACCTGCTGCGTGAGTTCGGTATCGGCGGCGCAGTCGGGCTGGCAGGTGGCTGGCTGATGCTGCAAATGGTCAACCGGATCAACCTGGCCAACGGCCTGTACCCGATTCTGGTGATCGCAGGCGGGCTGGTGGTCTTTTCCCTGACCAACGCCCTGCACGGTAGCGGCTTCCTGGCGGTTTACCTGTGCGGGCTAGTGATCGGCAACAGCCCGATTCGCAGCCGTCACGGCATTTTGCACATGCTCGACGGCATGGCCTGGCTGGCACAGATCGGCATGTTCCTGGTCCTTGGCCTGCTGGTGACGCCGCACGACCTGCTGCCTATCGCGATTCCGGCACTGGCGCTGGCGCTGTGGATGATCCTGTTCGCCCGTCCGCTGTCGGTGATGGTGGGCCTGCTGCCCTTCAAGGCCTTCCACGGCCGTGAAAAAGCCTTTATCGCGTGGGTAGGCCTGCGTGGCGCGGTGCCGATCATTCTGGCGGTATTCCCGTTGATGGCCGGGCTGCCCAATGCGCAACTGTATTTCAACCTGGCGTTCTTTATCGTGCTGGTGTCCCTTCTGGTGCAAGGCACCAGCCTGCCGTGGGTTGCCAAGCTGCTTAAGGTGACCGTACCGCCAGACCTGGCCCCCGTCTCCCGTTCGGCCCTTGAAGTGCATGTCACCAGCGAGTGGGAATTGTTTGTTTACCGTCTCGACGCACAAAACTGGTGCATCGGCGCGGCCCTGCGGGAACTGAAAATGCCCGATGGCACCCGCATCGCAGCCCTGTTTCGCGATCAAAAACTGCTCCATCCGTCGGGTAGTACGACGCTGGAAATTGGCGATCTGCTCTGCGTGATCGGCCACGAACACAACTTGCCAGCCTTGGGCAAACTGTTCAGCCAGCCGCCGAGCCGCGGCCTGGATTTGCGTTTCTTCGGCGACTTTGTGCTCGAAGGCGACGCCCAACTGGGTGCTGTATCGGCCTTGTACGGCCTGAAGCTGGACGGCATCGACCCCAACATTCCACTCAGCAGCTTTATTGCTCAGAAAGTTGGCGGCGCTCCAGTCGTCGGCGACCAGGTGGAATGGAACAACACCATTTGGACCGTCGCCGTCATGGAAGGGAACAAGATCGCCAAAGTAGGCGTCAGATTCCCCGAAGGAAGTGCACCGGGGCCCGGGCTGTTCCTCTAAACTCCAACTTTCTGACCTTTGTCTGACCGGTATCTATGCCAACTCTGCGCACGTTTTTCGCAACCGTCCTGCTCGGTCTGAGCCTTTGTGTCGGCACGCTACACGCGGCCGAACCGCCTACCGCAGAAGCGGTACAGCAAAGCCTCGACAAAATTGCTGATCGCAAGCTGCCGGACGCCGACCTTAAAGCGCTGCAAGCAGTGCTCCAGCAGACCCTTGCCCTGCTGGCCAACAAAGCCGATTACGAGCAGCGCCTGAACGACGTGAAACAACTGCTCAGCAGTGCACCTCGCCAGACCAGCGAAAACCAGCGTGAACTGTCCCGCCTCAAGGCCAGCAAAGCCATACCCGTGGCGCAGCGTTACAGTGACCTGCCCGTACCACAGTTGGAACAACTGCTGGCTGAACGCACCACGCAACAGGGCGAGTTGCAAAAAGCACTGGCCATTGCCAACAGCCAGAGCATTGCCGCGCAAACCCGGCCAGAGCGGGCGCAGGCCGAAATCAGCGCCAGCCAGACGCGCATCCAGCAGATCAGCACCACCCTGAAAACAGGGCGCGACAACGGCAAGCTGCTCACCCCCGATCAACGCAACCAGCTCAATGCTGAAGCCGCCTCGCTCACCGCACTGATAGCACTGCGTCGCCAGGAGCTGGCCGGTAACAGCCTGCTGCAAGACCTGAGCGGCAGCCAGCATGATCTGCTGCTGGAAAAAACCACGCGTCAGGATCAAGAAATCCAGGACCTGCAAACCCTGATCAACCAAAAGCGTCTGGCGCAGTCGCAACAAACCGTCACCGAACAATCCCTTGAGGCAAAAAAATCCGGCAGCAGCAGCCTGCTGGCAACCGAAAGCGCAATCAACCTCAAGCTTTCTGACTACTTGCTGCGCAGTACCGACCGCCTTAACGAAGTCACCCAGCAGAACCTCGAAACCAAGCAACAACTGGACAACGTCACTCAAAGCGATCAAGCGCTGGATGAGCAAATCAATGTGCTCAAGGGCAGTTTGTTGCTGTCCAAGATTCTCTATAAGCAGAAGCAAGCCCTGCCGCGCCTGCAAAAAATGGACAAGAATCTGGCAGACGAAATCGCCGACATTCGTCTATACCAGTTTGAAATCAACCAGCAGCGCGAGCTGATCAGCAACCCCACGACCTACGTCGATAACCTGCTGTCGACCCAGCCCGCCGATCAAGTCACTCCGCAACTGCGTAAAACCCTGCTCGAACTGGTCAACACCCGCAGCGATCTGCTGGACCGCCTGAATCGCGAGTTAAGCTCGGTGCTCAACGAATCGATCACCCTGCAACTGAACCAGAAGCAACTGCTCAGCACCGCCCAAAGCCTGCGCGCCACGCTGGACGAGCAAATGTTCTGGATCCCCAGCAATAAGCCGCTGGACCTGGAATGGCTGGAAACCGCCCCGAGCCAACTGGTACAGCAAATTACCATCCTGCCTTGGGGTTCCAGCGTCACCGAGCTGGCAGAAGGCCTGGTGGAACGGCCGCTATTGTTTCTACCGTTTTTGCTGGTGGTAGCGGCCCTGCTGTGGAAGCGCAAATACCTCTACAGCAAGTTGAACAAAATCCATCAGGACATTGGCCACTTCAAGCGTGACAGCCAATGGCACACACCGTTGGCGATCCTGATCAACATCCTGCTGGCAATGCCCCTTTCCCTGGCGCTGGCCCTGTGCGGTTATGCCCTGCAAACCGATGCCCGCGGCATGAACGCCAATACCGGCGCGGCGCTGGTCCAGATGGCCGAAGCCTGGCTGGTGTTCTACACCGCGTACCGGATCCTGGCACCCGGTGGCGTGGCCGAGTTGCATTTTCGCTGGGAAAAACCACTGGTTGCGTTCCTCCAGAACTGGATCCGCAAGCTCGGCTTTGTAGTGCTGGCCCTGGTGGCCGTGGTCGCCTTTGCCGAGCAGCAACCGGCGGCGCTGGCAGACGATGTACTGGGCATCCTCGTGGTACTGAGCTGCTATGCCGCTATGGCCTGGTTGCTGTGCCGCCTGTTGCTCAACGACTTTGAGACGGCGACCAAAGCCTATCGCCTGCGCAAGCTGCTCGGTTTTGCTTTCGCGCTGTTGCCGCTCGCGCTGTTTGTTGCCGTGTGCTTTGGCTACTACTACACCGCGCTCAAGCTCAGCGACCGCCTGATCAACACCCTCTACCTGCTGATGCTCTGGCTGGTGGTCGAAGCCGCCTTTGTCCGTGGCCTGGCGGTAGCCGCACGGCGCCTGGCCTACCAGCGTGCACTGGCCAAGCGCCAAGCTGCCAAGGAAGCAGGCGAAGGCAACGACATCGTCATCGAAGAACCGACGCTAGACATCGAACAGGTCAACCAACAGTCTCTGCGTTTGATCCGTCTGGCCCTGCTGGCGGGCTTTATTGGCATTCTGTATTGGGTGTGGGCCGACTTGATCTCGGTATTTTCCTACCTGGACAACATCACCCTGTACGAATACACCAGCGGCAGCGGCGCCAACATGAGCATGGTGCCCATCAGCATCGGTGACGTGATCGGTGCGCTGGTCATCATCGGCATCAGCATCGCGCTGGCGCGCAACCTGCCCGGTCTGCTGGAGGTGCTGGTGCTGTCGCGCCTTGACCTGGGCCAGGGCAGCGCCTATGCCACTACCACCTTGCTGACCTACGTGATCATCGGCATCGGCTTTGTCTCGACCCTCTCGACCCTTGGCGTGAGCTGGGACAAGTTGCAATGGCTGGTGGCCGCACTGTCGGTGGGCCTGGGCTTCGGGATGCAAGAAATCTTCGCCAACTTTATTTCCGGGATCATGATCCTGTTCGAACGCCCGGTACGGATTGGCGACACCATCACCATCGGCAACCTGTCGGGCACCGTGAGCAAGATCCGCATCCGTGCGACCACCATCACCGACTTCGACCGCAAAGACATCATCGTCCCGAACAAAACCTTTATTACCGGGCAACTGATCAACTGGTCGCTGACCGACACCATCACCCGCGTCACCCTGAAGCTGGGGGTCGACTACGGCTCCGACCTGGACCTGGTCAAACACTTGCTGCTCAAGGCCGCGCAAGAAAACCCGCGAGTGCTCAAAGACCCTGAGCCCCACGTGTACTTCCTGAACTTTGGCGCCAGCACCCTGGACCACGAATTGCGCATGCACGTACGTGATCTGGGTGACCGTAACCCGGTGATCGACGAAGTTAACCGCTTTATCAACCGCGAATTCAAGAACCACCACATCAACATCTCGTTCCAGCAGATGGAGGTGTACCTCAAGAACTTGCAGGGCCAGGAATACAAGCTGGTGCCCGTTGGGCCAGAAGCGCCGGTGGAACCCACACCACCGCAGCAAAAGCCGCAACTGGGCAAGCTCGATTAATACATACACCTTGTAGCCGCTGCCGCAGGCTGCGATAAGGGCCGCAGGACCTTCAGTTTTTTGAGGGCCGCTTCGCTGCCCATCGCAGCCTGCGGCAGCGGCTACAGGTTTTGCACACGCTTTAACCCTTTACTGGAGACGGTCATTGAAAGCCCTCGACGAACTGACTTTTGATAACCGCTTTGCTCGGCTGGGTGACGCGTTTTCAACCCACGTACTGCCCGAGCCTATCGACGCACCGCGGCTGGTAGTCGCGAGCGAGGCCGCTCTGGCACTACTGGATCTCGACCCGTCTGTTGCCCAGGACCCGGTATTCGCCCAACTGTTTGGCGGCCACACCCTGTGGGCCGATGCCGAACCTCGCGCCATGGTCTACTCCGGCCATCAGTTCGGCTCCTACAACCCGCAATTGGGCGATGGCCGCGGGCTATTGCTGGGCGAGGTCTACAACGACGCGGGCGAGCATTGGGACTTGCACCTCAAAGGCGCCGGCATGACCCCTTACTCGCGCATGGGCGATGGCCGCGCGGTGCTGCGTTCATCGATCCGCGAGTTCCTTGCCAGCGAAGCGCTGCATGCGCTGGGCATCCCCAGCAGCCGCGCCTTGTGCGTGATCGGCTCAGACACCCCGGTATGGCGCGAGACCCAGGAACGCGCCGCCATGGTCCTGCGCCTGGCACCGAGCCATGTGCGCTTCGGGCATTTCGAATATTTCTATTACACCAAGCGCCCCGAGCAGCAAAAGCAACTGGGCGAGCACGTACTGGCGATGCACTTTGCCGAGTGCCTGGAGCAACCCGAGCCGTATCTGGCGATGTTCCGCGAGATCGTCGAGCGCAATGCCGAGCTGATTGCCAAATGGCAGGCTTACGGCTTTTGCCACGGTGTGATGAACACCGACAACATGTCGATTCTGGGCATCACCTTCGACTTCGGGCCTTTTGCCTTCCTCGACGACTTCGACGCCAACTTCATCTGCAACCACTCCGACCACGAAGGGCGCTATTCCTTCAGCAACCAGGTGCCTATCGGCCAGTGGAACCTCAGCGCACTGGCCCAGGCGTTAACGCCGTTTATCAGCGTTGAAGCCCTGCGTGAAACCCTGGGGTTGTTCTTGCCGCTGTACCAGGCCCACTACACCGACCTGATGCGCCGCCGTCTGGGCCTGACCACCGGCGAAGACGCTGATCAACAATTGATCGAAACACTGCTGCAAAAAATGCAAGGCAGCAGCATCGACTACACCTTGCTCTTCCGTCGCTTGGGGGATTTGCCAGCCGAACAGGCTGTGGCGCAGCTGCGTGACGAGTTTGTCGACCTCAAGGGCTTTGATGAATGGGCCGCGCAGTACGTAGCCCGGGTTGCCCGTGAAGGTGTGAGTGATGAAAGCGCCCGCCGCGAACGTATGCACGCGGTCAACCCGCTGTACATCCTGCGCAACTACCTGGCACAAAAGGCCATCGATGCGGCACAGGCCGGGGATTACAGCGAAGTGCAGCGCTTGCACAAGGTGCTGACCCAGCCATTTACCGAGCAAGCGGGTATGGAAAGCTATGCCGAGCGGCCACCGGAGTGGGGCAAGCATCTGGAAATCAGTTGTTCGTCGTAACTCGCTGCGTAGCAGTTGCCGTAGGAACGAGGCTACGTTCGGCGTGATACGGCATTCCGGCGCAGTCGTCGTAAAATCAGGCTCGTCGGTGTGTCAAGCAACACCGATACTCCGGGTTTGCGAGCGCTTCGCACTCGAACGCAGCCTCGTTCCTCGGCAGCTGCTACAAATCGTAGTATTTACTCTCACAGAGATTGTGGCTCGCTCCCGATTGACCCCTACCCCACCAGCCCCTATCCTCGCCAACGTCACGACACATTCGTGATCCGGTTTGACGGTCGGGCTCTTCATAGTGGAACGCATAGTCTAGAAATTCGTTCGGCACACTCGTGCCCGCATGAATGTTATGGCGACTGTGTGTGGGGCACCTTCGGGTGCGCCGGGTCCCACTATGACCGGTCCGTCAACCTGCACACAGTTGCCACCTTAAGTTTGACGGCGAGCGGTGGTAACTCTTACCTCATAGTGGAGTTTTCCAATGCCCCAAATCATCACCCAAACCCCAACCCCCTTCGGCCACAGCTTTAGCGGTGAAACCCTGTTCACCGTAAACCCCGGCATCCCGATCAACCTCGCGCTGGAACTGGCCGCCCAATTGCTCGGCAGTGCCACCGTTCTATGTGCGGAAAGCCAGGTCACCAGCCCACAAACCAGCCACAGCCTGACGTTCGCCAGCCTGCAACTGATTGAAATGAGTAAAGGGTTGATTGACGCCACGCTAGACCGCGTGGCGCAGGCACAAAGCCTCAGATAAACATGTCCACAGGCACTTTGAAGTAATCCGCCAGCCAGCGAATCTGTCGCACGTTGAGCTGGCGCTTGCCGCTGAGGATTTCGGACACCACCGACTGGGTGCCAACCCCCGGCAAATCGCTTTGGGTCAGCCCGTGCTCTTGCATCACCGAGCGCAATACATCGACACCGCTGGCCTTGGGCATCGGTCGATGCTCAAGGTCATAGGCCTCAACCCAGTCGCCGATGATGTCCACCAGGCTCATCAAGGGGTGACTTTCATCGTCGCCGATCAAGTCGCTCAGTTGATCAAGGGCTGCAACCAACGCGTCGTAATCTGCTTCGTTTTTTGGTTTGCGCAGCAGGGGTGACACAAACTGCCAGTGCTCTACCGCCTGTTCGACCAATGCATTCATTGTGCTTACTCCTTCCAGTTGCCCTTGTCATAGTCACGGTGATCCAGCACATGACGAATGTAGAGGCGCTGTACCCGATAACGCACCAGGGCAATCAGCCGCAGCTTGTTACCTCCCATATTGAAAACGTGAAACGAACCTACCTTGTCGGTGGCTGGGAAAAACGACCTTAACGCGGCAAAGTCTTCAGGGTTGAGGACCTTGATCTTGCGATACCACTCATCAAGAGCGTTCGCCGATTGCGGCCATTGTTCTTTCGCTTCCCAAATACGCTTGGCTGTTATCACTCGCATGCAACGTCCCTATCGCATCTTGCTATGGAGGCTAAGCCAGAGATCAGCAAATCGCAATGTGCGATAACGCCTCTCTGACTAATGGTGCTGTCGGTGTCTCGCGTCTAAGCCTAGATAAGGGGATGCGCCACTGGCTCAGCACTGTGTGTGCAAATACTTCGCCTGGACACTGGCATAACCAAATCGCATAACAACCTGCCCAAACAGTCTTAGACGAACTAACCCACCCTGATTATCGTGACGCCCGCGCGGCGGCTCTGGCCTGCCCGATACCTCATACGAGATTCGTTGCATTAAGGAAGACCCATGTCCTGGGACTCGCTCCCCCTGCTGTTTGTTGCCGCTTTGCTGGTCTGGCTGTTGGTGTCGTTTGTGCGCGAGAAGTGGAGCGCCGATGTGGTGGCTGCCATTGCCGTCGCCGCCCTGCTGGTCACGCAAATTCTCACGCCCCACGAAGTGTTGAGCGTGCTCAGCAACTCGGCCCCCGCCACGATTGCCTGCATGTTTGTGCTCTCGGCCGCGTTGGAACGCACCGGCTGCATTGATGCTCTGGGCAACTGGCTGGGCAATCTGGTGGGCGACCAACCGCTGCGGGTTCTGGGCGGGTTGATGATTACCGCGCTGGTGATTTCGGCTTTTTTGAACAACACCCCCGTGGTGGCCATTTTGACCCCAGTGGCAATTGCCTTGGCCAAGCGCGCCCACAGTTCACCTTCCAAGCTGCTGATCCCGCTGTCTTACGCCACGGTATTGGGCGGGATGCTGACGATGATCGGCACCTCGACCAATATTCTGGTGGACGGGGTCGCGCGCAAAGCCGGGCTCGCGCCTTTTGGCATGTTCGAAATCACTCAGGCCGGGCTGATGTTTGCCGCCGTGGGTTTTGTGTACCTAATGATTTTCAGCAACCGCCTGCTGCCTGATCGCGACAGCCTGTCCAAGCAACTGCGCCCGGAATTGACGCGCACCTTCATGAGCGAATTGCTGGTGCCCCACGATTCCCCCGTGATCGGCAAGACCCTGGCTGAAGCCGATCTGAATGGTGGCAGCGGCCTGCAAGTACTGAAGATTTTTCGCGACGAGCAAGAGCTTTCCACGCCTGAACCTACCACCCAGTTGCGCAGCGGCGACCGCCTGGTGCTGCACGGGCAAGTACAAAATGTAGTCGAACTGCGCGAAAGCGGCGTGCTGGCCTTTAACCGTGGCGACGCGTTCGAAACCATCAGCAACCACGATGTGATCCTCGCCGAGGCCATCGTGGGGCGAAATTCCCGCTACAGCCACCGCCCCATGCGCGACCTCGACCTGACAGCGCGATACGGCATTGCGGTGCTCGCGGTGCATCGTCAGGACGAAAACATTCAAGGCAATCTCGACGACCTGCACCTGCAATTTGGCGATGTGATTCTGGTCGAAGGCACACCTTCGCAAATTCGTCGTTTTGCCGAAAATGGCGACTTGATCAGCCTCAATACTGTCCTTGAGCGTGCATATCGCCGCGACAAGGCGCCGATTGCAATCATTTCCACGCTGGCGGTGATGCTGCTCGCAGCACTCGAGATCATGCCCATCGAAGGCTTGGCGTTGATCGCCGCCGTAACAGTGGTCGCCACCCGTTGCCTGGACGTGCAGGACGCCTACAAGGCGGTGGACTGGAAAATCCTCAGTCTGATTTTCGGCATGCTGGCCATCAGCATTGCGATGGATAAAGTCGGCCTGATCAATCTGGTGGTCAACCAGACCATGGCCGCCCTCCCTCATGCCGGGCCGTTGCTGATGCTAGGGTTTATCTATTTGTTGACCAGCATCCTCACCGAGATCCTCTCCAACAATGCCGTGGCGGTATTGCTGACGCCGATCGGAATTGGTGTGGCGCAGCAACTGGGCGTC
Organism: Pseudomonas fragi; assembly: GCF_025426255.1. Taxonomy (GTDB): domain Bacteria; phylum Pseudomonadota; class Gammaproteobacteria; order Pseudomonadales; family Pseudomonadaceae; genus Aquipseudomonas; species Aquipseudomonas kulmbachensis. Next base: position 4,920,003 of record NZ_CP104861.1, read on the forward strand.
GACCCGCGGCCATTCGTGGTGGCCGTGATGTTTGCCGCCAGTGCCAGCTTCGCCACGCCGATTGGCTACCAGACCAACACCTTTGTGTATAACGCGGGCGGTTACAAGTTCAGCGACTTTATGCGCATCGGCATCCCATTGAATGTGCTGATGCTGATCGTGGCCATGCTGGTGATCCCGTGGATCTGGCCACTGACGCCGGTGGCGGGTTGAGGGATTGTCTGCTGAACTGCACACCCTGAACCTGCAGTCGCTGGGGCAGGCGGCGATGGATTGCGCAGCATTCCTGATTTCAAAGGGCCTTCGGCCCTTATCGCAGCCTGCGGCAGCGGCTACACAGAGCCCTCTTTGTGGAGTATTTACCCATGACCGAACCGCTGCTGATCCCTTGCCCTCACTGCAACGGCCTTAACCGTATCCCCGCCGAACGCATCGGCGAGCACCCCAAATGCGGGCGCTGCAAAAATGCTGTGCTACTGGCCTTGCCCTTCGATTTGAAACAAACCGACTATGCCAGCCAGATCAAAGGCGACCTGCCATTGCTGGTAGACGTCTGGGCAGAGTGGTGCGGGCCCTGCAAAGCCTTTGGCCCGATATTTGAGCAAGCCGCCAGCCAGCTGATCGGCAAATGCCGACTGGCCAAACTCGACAGCGAGGCCAATCAGCAACTGGCCGGGCAATTGGGAATTCGCTCGATCCCCAGCCTGATACTGTTTAAAAACGGCCGTGAAGTAGCTCGCCAGAGCGGTGCGTTACCTTTGCAGCAACTCACCGCCTGGCTGCGCAGCCAGGGCATCAGCGCTTAAGCGTTCTGATCCAGATAATCGTGCAACTCCACAAACTGTTGGGTCAGCTTGTGCCGCGGGTCGAAGTGAATCAAAGGCTGACACGCCTGATGTGACTCGCGCATACGCACGGAGCTGCTGAGGTACATCGGCAGCACCGGCAGCCCTTCGGCAATCAACTCATCAAGCATTTGCTGCGGCAGGCTGGCCCGGGCCTGGAACTGGTTGACCACGATGCCTTCGACCATCAGATCTTCGTTGTGGTCTTCTTTTAGCTCTTCGATTTCCGCCAGCAAGCCATACAGTGCCTGACGTGAAAAACTGTCGCAATCAAACGGAATCAATACCCGATCACAGGCGATCAGAGCCGATACAGCGTAAAAATTCAGTGCGGGCGGAGTATCGACATAAATGCGATCATAGTCTTCGGACAATTCATCAAGCAGTTTTCGCAGCTTGTTGATCTTGTGCTTGGCCTCAAGCTTGGGCTGCAAATCGGCCAATTCGCTCGTGGCGGTAACAACGTGCAAATTCTCGAAAGGCGTTTCGTAAATATCGACCCGGTTTTTCTTCGAACCTACTCCGGCCGTCAAACTGTGCTTGAAGAAGTCGGCAATCCCCATCGGGATATCGTCGCCGGTCAGGCCAGTCAGGTATTGAGTGGAGTTGGCTTGGGCGTCCAGATCCACCAGCAATGTCCTGTAACCCTCGCTGGCACTGACTGCCGCCAGGTTGCACGCGATGCTGGATTTACCCACACCGCCTTTTTGGTTGAACACCACGCGCCGCATTTCAAAACCTCCGTGTACCAATGAGTAGCCGAGTGTAGATGGCCTTTGCGCGGCTTCGCTACCTTGCTACGAAATGAACTACAGCCTTTGGGCGTTTATCTGAGAAAACAAATAAACACCTCTCACACCTAAAGCGCATTGACCCTATTTTTTTCAGATCACAGACGAAACATACTGGAAATGTAAGCAAAATTTGCTACCAGCCAACTGCACCGGGATAATGTCGTCATTCTGTATTAGGTGCGGCATGGATCGATGCCCACTTTCGCATCAAGGAAGCCTGCAAGGGCGGGATGAAACTCCAGTGATCAATTTCAATATCGCCGCGTGGCGTGCCTGGGCTCCGGGCCTCGACAGCGTGGCCGATTGGCAAGCCTGGAGCCAGCAACCCAGCGTACCCGCTGCCAGCGACGCAGCACCCGACGTCTCGTTTTTACCCGCGATGCAACGCCGACGGCTCAGCCGCATGGCGCGCATGGCGTTCAGCGTCGGCTGGCCACTGGCACAAGGCCATGAAGGCCTGCCGCTGGTCTTTGCCTCGCGCCACGGTGAAACCCCCCGCACATTCGACATCCTGAGCGACCTGGCTGCCGACCAGCCCTTGTCTCCGACACAATTCAGCCTCTCGGTGCATAACGCGGTGATTGGCCTGTGGTCGATCATGCGCGGCGAGACCAGCGAGATGACCGCACTTGCCGCCGCCGGAGATGGCCTGGAACACGGCCTGATCGAGGCCTGCGCCCTGTTGAATGAAGGCGCGCCCGCTGTACTGCTGATCATCACAGAAGAACAACCGCCACAAGCCTATGCGCGCTGGATCGATGATGTACCCTTCCCTTATGCCGTCGGCTTGCTACTGACACCGGGCAAGCAATGGCAGGTTTCGCTCACAAGCGCCGCCACCGCCACCGGCAGCGCAAAAGCCCCGTGGCCCCATGCCCTGAACCTGTTACGCCACCTGCACGATGGGCAGGCATCATTCCAACACGTCTGGAACAACCGCGTCTGGAACTGGCAACACAGCCTGTGAGCCGCCGCGATGCTTATATTTGGCGCCTGATCGCCACAGCTATCAGTTTTGCACTGTTCGGCCTGGGGTGCCTGTGCCTGCGCCTGGTGATTTTCCCGGTGCTCAGTTGCCTGCCAGGAGACGCCGTTCGTCACCGCGAGCGCGTGCGAGCAACCGTAAGCCGATTGTTCTGGCTGTTTATCCGCACGATGGCCCGCATGGGCGTGCTGACCTATGACGTGCAAGGCGCCGAACGACTGGGGCGCCCGGGTCAGATGATCATCGCCAACCACCCGTCGCTTATCGATGTGGTTTTTTTGATCGGGCTGGTGAAAAACGCCAATTGCGTGGTCAAACAAAGCCTTTGGCAAAACCCGTTCACCCGAAGCCCCGTGCGTGCCACGCAGTACATCAGCAATGATGGCAGCGTCGACATGCTCGAGAGCGCCGCGGGAGCGTTACGTGACGGCCAGACCCTGATTATTTTCCCGGAAGGCACACGCACGCTGCCGGGCCAGCCCCCGGCCTTTCATCGCGGCGCCGCCTCGATAGCGTTGCGGGGTGCGAAGATCCTCACCCCGGTGGTGATCAAGGTCAGCCCCACCACGCTGACCAAGGCCGAGCCCTGGTACCGCATACCCAATCGGCGGGTGCACTTCAGTTTTCGGGTCGGGGCCGATATAGATCCAAATACCTTTACTGCGCTTGGCCCACCGCCCAAAGCCTCGCGCCTGCTCAATGACTTCGTGCATGACTATTTTATTAAGGAGCTCGCCACAGATGAGCGATCTGAAAAGCGACATTAAACAGCTGATCATCGATGCCCTGGGCCTCGAAGACATCAGCATCAGCGACATCGGCGACGAACAGACCCTGTTTGGCGAAGGTCTGGGGCTGGATTCAGTCGACGCACTGGAGTTGGGCCTGGCGATTCAAAAAACCTACGGCATCAAAATAGACGCCGACGCCAAAGACACTCGCAATCACTTTTCCAACGTGGCCAGCCTTGCGGCTTTTGTCACCGCCAAACAGGCAGCCTGAGACCGAACCATGCAAACCCGTGACGACATTTTCAATACCCTGCGCGACGCTCTGGTTGAACTCTTTGAACTTGAACCCGAGCGCGTCACCCTGGACGCCAACCTGTATCAGGACCTGGAAATCGACAGCATCGATGCCGTAGACCTGATCGATCACATCAAGCGCAAAACCGGCAAGCGAATTGCCGCTGAAGAATTCAAATCGGTGCGAACCGTAAATGACGTGGTCGAGGCGGTTTACCGTCTGGTTCACGCAGACGCATGAGTCGACTGATTGGCCTTGGCCTGCTGCTGGCTGGCCTGCTGTACCCCTTCGCGGTGCATTTCGGCATGGCCCATTTCGCCCCGTGGCAGTTCGCGCTACTGCTGGGCAGCCTGTGGTTGGCCCGCGCCCTGACCGGCGAGCGGCGCCCCGGCGGTGTGTGGATGGCGGCGGTCGCACTGGTGTTTTGCGCCTTGCTGGCGCTGTTCAACAGCCCCGCATTATTACGCTGGTACCCGGTACTGATCAGTACACTCATGCTCAGCCTGTTCGGCCTGAGCCTGAAGTTCGGGCCGCCGATGATCGAACGCCTGGCGCGTTTGCGCGAGCCGGTGCTACCCGACATTGCCATTCATTACACGCGACAGGTAACCAAGGTCTGGTGCCTGTTTTTTATGTTCAACGGGTTAGTCGCAGCCGGTCTGACGCTGTGGGCGCCGTTGAGCTGGTGGACGTTGTACAACGGTCTGATCGCCTACGGGCTGATGGGACTGCTGTTTGCCATTGAATGGCTGATACGACAAAAGGTAAGAGGCCGGGCATGAATTGGATAAATCTTGAGCAGCTATTGCTCAAGGGGCACGCAGAGCGCCGAGTCACGGTTAACCCCACGCTGAGCCACGCTACCCTCAGCGAACAGGCCCTGCGCCTGGCGGGCGGCCTTCAACAGCGCGGCGTGCAACACATTGCCGTACACCTTGAAGACGCTGGCGAACTGGCCGTGGCTTTACTCGGTGCCTGGCGGGCCGGGGTCAGCGTGCTGCTACCCGCCGACCTGCAAGCGCAAACCCGTCAGCGCTGGGATGACCGGGTTGACCTGTGGATAACCCAAAGCGACGAGTTGCAAGCCTTGTACGGCGACGCGCTGCCTGGCGGCGAACTGGACCTGGACCTGTGCCAGCTCAGTCTGTGCACTTCGGGCTCCAGCGGCGAACCCAAGCGCATCGACAAAAGCCTGCGCCAGATGGCCAACGAAGTTCTGGCGCTGGAACAGCTGTGGGGCGCTGATCTGGGCGAGGCGTGCATCATCGCCAGCGTCGCGGCGCAGCACATTTATGGGTTGTTGTTCCGCGTGTTGTGGCCCCTGTGTGCGGGCCGCACCTTTGTGCGCAAGCAACTGGCGTTCCCCGAAGACATGCAGCGCGTCAGCCGCGAGCACCGTTCATTCGCTTGGGTCGCCAGCCCCGCCTTGCTAAAACGTATGGCCGACAACCTCGACTGGCCCGCTTTAAGCCCAGTACGCCGGGTGTTTTCGTCCGGTGGGGCCTTGCCTGCCGAAGCGGCGCAAACGTTGTTCGAACGTCTGGGCCAGTGGCCGACCGAAATCCTTGGCAGCTCGGAAACCGGCGGTATCGCGTGGCGTCAGGGCCAAAACCTGTGGCAACCCTTTGACGATGTACACCTGAGCCAGAGCGCAGACGGCGCTCTAGTCATCGCCTCGGCATACTTGCCCACGGGCCATATCGAACATACAGCTGACGCCGCTCGCATCGAGGCCGACGGTCGTTTCGAGTTGCTCGGGCGCCTGGACCGCATCGTCAAGCTGGAAGAAAAACGCATCTCCTTGCCAATGCTGGAGCACGCGCTGGTCAACCACGACTGGGTAGCCGAAGCCCGGTTGGGCGTAGTCAATGAAAACCGCGCCTCGCTGGGCGCCTTGCTGGTGCTCAGTGACAGCGGCCTGTTTGCGCTGCGTGAACACGGCAGACGCGCCCTGACCCAAATCCTGCGCCAGCACTTGAGCCAGCACTGCGAAGCGCTGGCATTGCCGCGCCGCTGGCGTTTGCTGCGCCAGTTGCCGCTCAACAGCCAGGGCAAGCTGCCACAGACCCAAGTCGATGCGTTACTGCTGGCACCCCGGCCGAAAACGCCCGAAGTGCTGAGCCAAATCGAAAATGACGGCCAATGGATACTTAGCCTGTCGATCCCGCCGGACCTGGCGTACTTTAGCGGCCACTTCCCCAAAACCCCGGTGCTGCCGGGCGTGGTGCAAGTGGAGTGGGCAATGGCACTGAGTCAGCAACTGCTCGACCTGCCGCCGCGTTTTGCCGGGATGGAAGTGCTCAAGTTCCAGCAACTGGTGCGCCCCGGCGACGTTCTTGAGCTGACCCTGCGCTTTGACCATGAACGCAGCAAACTGCACTTCGCGTACCGCAACGCCACGGCGCCCTGCTCCAGTGGTCGCATCGTGCTGGAGGCCGCTCATGCATAACCCCTGCGCCGTGATCCCCGTCTACAACCACGAAACCGCCGTGCCTGCCGTGGTCGACGCCCTGCTCGCCGCTGGTTTGCCTTGTGTGCTGGTCGACGACGCCAGCAGCCCCGCATGCAGCGCGGTGCTCGAACAACTTGCCCAGGGCGATAACATTTTCCTCATCCGCCTCGCCGTCAATCAAGGCAAGGGCGGCGCGGTCATGGCCGGTCTGCGTGAAGCCTCACAACTGGGCTTCACCCACGCCCTGCAAGTGGACGCCGATGGCCAGCACGACCTGCGTGATGTCGCGACGTTCATGCAAGTCTCACAACTAAACCCAGAAGCCCTGATCTGCGGTTACCCACAGTACGACGCCAGCGTGCCCAAGGGCCGTTTGTATGCGCGCTACCTGACCCACGTTTGGGTCTGGATCAACAGCCTGTCACTGCAAATTCCCGATTCGATGTGCGGCTTCCGGGTCTACCCGCTGAGGCCGACACTGGCGTTGATCAACTCGGTCAAGCTGGGCAAACGTATGGACTTCGACCCCGAAATCCTGGTGCGTTTAGCCTGGCGCAACCAGCCCATGCGCTGGCTGCCAACCAAGGTTCATTACCCACAGGACGGCCTCTCGCACTTTCGTCTGTTCCACGACAACGCGCTGATTTCCGGTATGCACACCAAGCTGTTTTTCGGCATGTTGCTGCGCTTGCCGAGCATCCTGTGGAGGCGCTGGCGAACATGAGCGAGCCTCCACAGCATTGGGCTGACCATAAGGAGCGCGGCAGTTTCCGGCTGATGAAGCTCACCGCCTTCGGCGTCAAACTGCTGGGCCGACGCCTGCTCAGCCCGGTGCTTTACGCCATCGTGTTGTACTTCTTTTTGTTCGGTGGCCGCGCCCGGCGCAGCATCTGGCAATACCAGCAACGGCTGGCCGACTGGAGCGGGCAAAGCCAATTGCGCCCCTCCCGCTGGCGCGTGTTCGGACAGTTCATGGCCTTTGCCGATGCCCTGCTCGACAAGCTCGATGTGTGGAACGGCCGCCTCAAGATCGAAGACATTGAAATCGTCGACCCCGCCCTGCTGCGCAATCAGTTGCGCGGGGAACGCGGGCAGATGCTGGTGGGCGCACACCTGGGTAACCTCGAAGTGTGCCGGGCGCTGGCAGAGCTGGGCGAACAGGTGACCATGAACGTGCTGGTTCACACCAAGCACGCCGAACAATTCAATCGCCTGCTGGGTGAAGCCGGGGCCAGCCATTTGCGGCTGATTCAGGTCAGCGAACTCAACCCGGCCGTGATGCTGCAACTCAATCAGCGCCTTGAAAACGGCGAATGGCTGGCGATAGCCGGTGACCGTGTGCCGCTGCATGGCGGGCGCAATGTGCTGGTGGATTTCCTCGGTCACCCCGCGCCATTCCCGCAAGGGCCGTGGTTGCTGGCCGGGCTGCTCAAGTGCCCGGTCAACCTGATGTTTTGCCTCAAGCATGAAGGGCACTACCGAGTCACCCTCGAACCCTTCTGCGAAGCCGTACTCTGGCGGCGCAGCGACCGCGAGCAGGTGATAGCCCATTGGGCCACCCGCTACGCCGAACGACTGGGGCATTACTGCCTCCAGGCACCGCAACAATGGTTTAACTTTTACCCTTTCTGGAAGACCGATGACGACGCATCTGCATGAGCCAGTAACCTTCGGCCAAACCCCATTGCGCATTGAAGACGTGCTGACTTTGGCCAATCGTCAAGCGCCGACCCGACTGCAAGACGACGCCGAGTACCGCGAACGTATCGCCAAGGGCGCCCGTTTTCTCGACTCGCTGCTGGACAAGGAAGGCGTGATCTACGGCGTGACCACCGGCTACGGCGACTCGTGCGTGGTCGCGGTGCCGCTGGAGCACGTCGAAGCCCTGCCGCGCCACCTCTACACCTTTCACGGTTGCGGGCTGGGCAAACTGCTGGATGCCCAGGCCACCCGGGCTGTACTCGCTGCCCGCTTGCAGTCGCTGTGCCACGGCGTGTCCGGGGTGCGCATCGAGCTGCTGGAGCGTCTGCAAGCTTTTATCGCCCACGACATCCTGCCGCTGATCCCCGAAGAAGGCTCGGTCGGCGCCAGCGGCGACCTGACGCCGCTGTCCTATGTAGCAGCGACCCTGTCCGGTGAGCGCGAAGTACTGTTCAAGGGCGAGCGCCGTTTTTCGCTCGACGTACACCGCGAACTGGGCTGGACCCCGCTGGTATTGCGGCCCAAGGAAGCGCTGGCGCTTATGAACGGCACCGCCGTGATGACCGGCCTCGCGTGCCTGGCCTATGCCCGCGCCGACTACCTGCTCAAACTTGCCACCCGCATCACCGCCCTCAATGTGGTGGCACTGCAAGGCAACCCCGAGCACTTCGACGAACGCCTGTTCGCCGCCAAACCGCATCCGGGGCAAATGCAGGTAGCCGCGTGGATTCGCCAGGACCTGGCCATCGACGCCCCGACCGCGCCCTTGCATCGCCTGCAAGATCGCTACTCGCTGCGCTGCGCGCCTCATGTGCTCGGCGTGCTGGCTGACAGCCTGAACTGGCTGCGTTCGTTTATCGAGATTGAACTCAACAGCGCCAACGACAATCCGATCATCGACGCCGAAGAAGAACGCGTGCTCCACGGCGGGCACTTCTACGGCGGGCATATCGCCTTTGCCATGGACAGCCTCAAGACCTTGGTAGCCAACGTCGCCGACCTGCTCGACCGCCAGCTCGCGCTACTGGTGGACGTGCGTTACAACCACGGCTTGCCGAGCAACCTGTCGGGCGCTACCGCTGAGCGGGCGATGCTCAATCACGGTTTTAAAGCGGTGCAGATCGGCACCAGCGCCTGGACCGCCGAGGCGTTGAAAAACACCATGCCGGCCAGCGTGTTTTCGCGCTCCACCGAGTGCCACAACCAGGACAAAGTGAGCATGGGCACCATCGCTGCCCGCGATGCAATCCGCGTGCTGGAACTGACCGAACAGGTCGCCGCTGCCACCTTGCTGGCGGCCAACCAGGGTGTGTGGTTGCGCAGCCGCGCCGAAGACGCCCGCCCGTTGCCGCCCGCACTGGCGCAGATGCACGCCGAACTGGCCAAGGACTTTGCGCCAGTGATCGAAGACCGTGCCCTGGAAGCCGAGTTGCGGTTGTGCCTGAGCCGGATCGCCCAACAACACTGGAGGCTGCATGCGTAGCAAAGGCGTTTTGCACGTTGATACCGAAGTAGTGGTGCCGTTTTTCGACATCGACACCATGCACGTGGTGTGGCACGGCCATTACGTCAAATACCTCGAAGTAGCGCGTTGCGCGCTGCTCGACCATATCGGCCACAACTACACGCAGATGCTCGATGCGGGCTACGCGTGGCCGGTAATCGACATGCAACTGCGTTATGTACGCGGTGCGACGTTTGGCCAGCGTATCAACGTGCGCGCCAGCCTGGTGGAGTGGGAGAACCGCCTGAAAATCAACTATCTGATTACTGATCTGATCACGGGCGAACGGCTGACCCGGGCCGTGACGGTGCAGGTGGCGGTTGAGATCGCCAGCAAGGAAATGCAGTTGGCGTCGCCAAGGTGCTTTACCGAAGCTGTGGCCAGGGTGCTGGCATGAGTGTGTTTAATAATCTCAGTAGCCGCTGCCGCAGGCTGCGATCGAGCCCGAAGGGATCGCGCTTCTTCAAAACCGAAGGTCCTTCGGCCCTTATCGCCGCCTGCGGCAGCGGCTACAGGGGGGCCGTGTTGTTGGTTTTGCTCGGCGTCACCCCGTTCGCTCACGCCTTCGACCTGCAACAACTGAGCGAGCAACTGGCCAAACCTCAGGTCATTCACGGCGACTTCATCCAGGAAAAACACCTGCGCGCCCTGCCCAGGCCGCTGACCAGCACCGGCACCTTTGTGCTGGCCAAGGACCACGGTCTGCTCTGGCAACTGAAAACCCCGCTGCAACAGGATTACCGCATCACCGCCCTTGGCATCGCCCGGCGCAACGGTACGAGCTGGCAAATGCTCCCCGGCAAAAGCGCCGGGGCCGAACAGAACCGTTTGTTTCTGGCTGTGCTGCAAGGCGACAGCAGCGGCCTGCAGCGCGATTTTGGCCTGCAACTGCAAGGCGAACCCGAGCACTGGAAGCTCACCCTGACTCCGCGCTCGCTGCTGCTCAAGCAAGTGTTCAAGCAGATCAACATTGACGGCGGCGAACTGGTGCAACGCATCGAGCTGCAAGAAACCCAGGGCGACAGCACCCTGCTGAAGATGCAAAACAGCGTCAGCAACCAACCCTTGAGTAGCGCGGAGCAGCACGATTTTGCGCAGTGAACACTGGTTGCCCCGTGGCTTTTTGATCCTGCTGCTGGCTGTGCTCGCGCTCGCCGGGTGGCAATGGCGTCACGGTGCACCGCTGTCGGCCAACCTGATGGAACTGGTGCCCGGGGATTCGCCCGACGCACTGGAGCTAAGCGCCGAACAGCGCATGCAAGAACCCCTGAACCGCGAAATGCTGGTGCTGGTGGGCAGTACCGATCGTCAGCAAGCCATCGCTGCAGCTGAGCAATTGGGCCAGCAGTGGCAAGCCAGCGGCCTGTTCGAGAAGGTGCAGTGGAACCTGCAGGCCGACCTTGCGGGCCTGCGCGAACAACTGCTGCGCGGGCGGCTGGCGATGCTCTCTGCAGCCGACCGCACGCAACTGATTGAGCACCCCGACGCTTTTGTCCAAGAGCGCGTACAGGCGCTGTTCGACCCCTTCACCGGCTTCAGCCTGGTGCCCAGCCAGGATGACTGGCTGGGCCTGACCGGACGCATCCAGAACAGCCAGCCGCAACGCGGCGCTGTGCAACTCGATATTGGCAGCGGCGCCCTGATCGCCGATGCCGACGGCAAAAGCTGGGTGCTGCTGCGCGCCCGCACCCAAGGCAATGCCTTCGATATGAAGCTGCCGCTGCGGGTTGCCGAACTGCTTGAGCACAGCCGTGCGCAAGTCGCACCCGACAATGTGCAATTGCTCGCAGCCAGCGGTTTGCTCTACGCGGCCAGCGGGCAACAGCAGGCCACCCGTGAAATCACCTGGGTCGGCGGCGGGGCCACAGCGGGAATCCTGCTGCTGTTGCTGCTGGCGTTTCGGCGCTGGCGGGTGCTGCTGGCGTTTGTACCCGTGTTGGTCGGCATGCTGTTTGGTGCCGTGGCCTGCGTCGCGTTCTTTGGCAGCATGCATGTGATGACGCTGGTGCTGGGCTCCAGCCTGATCGGTGTGGCGGTGGATTACCCGCTGCATTACCTGTCCAAGAGCTGGAGCCTGAAACCCTGGCGCAGTTGGCCCGCCCTGCGCCTGACCTTGCCCGGCCTGAGCCTGAGCCTGGCCACCAGTTGCATCGGCTATCTGGCCCTGGCCTTTACCCCGTTTCCGGCGTTGACCCAAATCGCCATTTTCTCCGCTGCCGGTTTGGTCGGTGCGTATCTGAGCGCCGTGTGCCTGCTGCCCGCGTTGCTCAAAGGCGTGGAACTGCGCCCTGCGCAATGGCCGCTGCGTATTGCGCAATGGTTGCTCAACGTGCGCGAAGCCTTGCTCGAACGCATCCCAACCCCTGCTTTGCTGGCTCTGCTGCTGGCGTTTTGCGCAGCTGGTTTGTGGCAACTGACCAGCAAGAACGATATCCGCCAATGGGTCGGCGCCCCGCCGCAATTGCTCGCCGAGGCACAGGCCATTGCACGGATTACCGGCTATCAGCCCACCAGCCAGTTCTTCCTGGTGCGCGCCGACAACGAACAGCAATTGCTGGAGCGCCAAGCCGCCCTTGGTGAGCGTCTGGATCAGTTGGTGCACACCGGCAAATTGCAAGGTTACCTGGCGCTGAACCAGTTGGTCAGCCTGCCCAGCGAGCAACAACGACTGCGCGATGCGCTGACCCAACTGGCGCAACACTGGCAACCGCTGCTGGAGCTGGGTGTACCCGAGGCCGCACTGAAAAACGAGCTGGTGCAATTGCAGGCGTTGCCCGAACAACATATCGATGACGCGCTGAAAGGGCCGTTGGCCGAGCCTTGGCGTGCACTCTGGCTGGGTAAAAATGATGCAGGCGTCGCGGCAATGGTCAGCCTGCAAGGCTTGAGCAATGCCAGCCTGCTGCGCGAGCAGGCGCAAAACCTGCCAGGCGTACAACTGGTCGACCGCTTGGGCGATTTGAACAAGGTGTTCGCCGCCACGCAAATCAGCGCCGCCGAATTGAAGCTGCTGTCCTGCGCCTTGATCGTATTGTTGTTGGTCGCGCCGTTCGGTGTTGGCGGGGCGCTGCGCATCGTCGCTCTGCCCCTGCTGGCCGCTCTGTGCAGCCTTGCCAGCCTCGGTTGGTTGGGCCAGCCGCTGACGCTGTTCAGCCTGTTTGGCCTGCTGCTGGTGACAGCGATCAGTGTCGACTACGCGATCCTGATGCGCGAGCAGATCGGCGGTGCCGCCGTGAGCCTGCTCGGCACCCTGCTGGCGGCGCTGACTACCTGGCTTTCGTTCGGCCTGCTGGCGGTGTCGAGCACGCCTGCGGTCAGCAACTTCGGCCTGTCGGTCAGTCTTGGGTTGGCGTTCAGTTTTATCCTCGCGCCTTGGGCGGGCAAGCAGGAGCACAGCCAATGATGACCATCGTATTCTGGTTGTTCGCCCTGGCCCTGTTTGCCGTGGCGACCCGGGTGGGCCGTCACTTTGGCGTGATCCCGATTGTCAGCCAGTTGCTGCTGGCGTCCATCGGCTTGCCGCTGCTGATGCTGTTCTGGATCGAACCGCACTGGCAGCTCAGCGGCGCGCAACTGGTCACGCCAGTGTGGCTTAAAAGTTTCTACAGCCTGAGTTTCGCCCTGTTGCTCGGCACCATCTTGAGCGACGTGATCGATCTGCGCATTGATCGTCAAAGCGTGAAAATCGCCCTGCCCAGCTTTGTCGTACCCTTCGCCTGCGGGCTGGCCTGCGCCGTGTGGTTGCTGCCGGAACAACCTTGGTTAAGCTCACTGGCCGTGGGCCTGGTCTTTGCCATCACCGCAATCCCGGTGTTGTACTTGTACTTGCGCCACATTGACTACCCGCCTGCCGCCACCCGCCGCTTGGTGCAAAGCGCGATCCTGATCGACCTGACGTGCTGGAGCCTGTTTGGGCTGGCCCAGGGCAGCCTCGACTTCAACAGTTTGCTGCTGCCCATTGCCGGGGCCTTGCTGCCGCTGCTTCTGCGAACCCTGCGCATTCGCCAGCCGCTGTGCTACAGCCTAAGCTTTTTCGCCTTGCTGGTGGTGGCCGAACATTACCGCCTTAACGCGCTGATTTTCGGCGTTGGCTACCTGATCTGCATGGCCTGGCTCAAGATGCCCTTGGTGATGCCGTTAAAAGCCCTATGGCTGGAACGCCTGCAAACCCACCTTGCGGTGCCGCTGATCCTCACGTTCGGCATAGTGCAGATCGATGTGCACAGTGCCCTGAGCGAGATCAGCGTGCTGCAGATGGCCGCGCTGTTGCTGTTGCCGATGGCCAGCAAACTGCTGGGTAACTGGCTCGGGTTGAGCTGGGCCACGCCGTCCTTTGCAGGGGCCAGCAAATGGCGTGAAAGCCTGTTACTGAATATTCGCGGGTTGAGTGAAATAGTGTTCCTCAACCTGCTGCTGCAACAACAGCTCATCAGCCCGGCGCTGTACTTCGCACTGATGCTGATGGGCCTGATCGCCACGCTGTTACCGGCGCTGGCGGGCATGAATAAACCCCTTTTGAAGTCGGCTGTAATCCCCGGCAAGGAGCCTCTGTGTCAGTAATGGAAATGGAACGTCGTCAGGTTGTGGTGATTGGTGCCGGGCCGTCTGGCGCCATCGCCTCGGCCTTGCTCAAACGCAAGGGTCACGATGTGTTGATCATCGAGCGCCAGCACTTCCCGCGTTTTTCCATCGGCGAGAGCCTGTTGTCGCACTGCCTCGATTTCATCGAAGAAGCAGGCATGCTGGAAGCCGTGCAAGCCGCTGGTTTTCAGCTGAAAAACGGCGCCGCTTTTGCTTGGGGCGAGCAGTACAGCGCCTTCGATTTTGGTGACACGTTCAGCAACGGCAAACCCACCACCTTTCAAGTACAACGCGCCGACTTCGATAAGCTGCTGGCCGATCAGGCCGCCTTGCAGGGGGTTGAAATCCGCTACGGTGAGACCGTAATCGCCACCGATGTCTTGCGGGCCAAGCCGGTGTTGGAAGTTGAGCGCGAAGACGGCAGCCGCTATCAGGTCGAAACTGATTTTATCCTCGACGCCAGCGGTTATGGCCGTGTGCTCCCGCGTTTACTCGACCTTGAGGCACCTTCGAACTTCCCGGTGCGTCAGGCGATATTTACCCACGTTGAAGACCGTATTGATTGCGAAGGCTTTGATCGCAACAAGATCCTAATTACCACCCACCCGACCCAGCGCGATATCTGGTTCTGGAGCATCCCGTTCAGCAATGGCCGCTGCTCGGTGGGCGTGGTCGCGGCGGCGGAGCATTTTGAGGGCCGCAGCGAAAACCTCGACGAGTGCCTGCGCAGCTTTATCGACGAAACCCCAAGCCTGCAACGGGTGCTGGCCAAGGCCGTGTGGGACACCCCGGCGCGCACCATCGGCGGCTACTCGGCCAATGTCAAAACCCTGCACGGGCCGGGCTTTGCGCTGTTGGGCAATGCTGCCGAGTTCCTCGACCCGGTGTTCTCCTCAGGCGTGACCATCGCCATGCGCTCGGCCAGCATGGCCGCTGGCGTGCTGCACCGTCAGTTGCAAGGTGAAGCCGTAGACTGGCAAACCGAGTTTGCCGAGCCGCTCAAGCGCGGGGTCGATACTTTCCGCTGCTACGTCGAAGGCTGGTACGCCGGCACCTTCCAGGACGTGATCTACCACCCTGACAGCTCGCCACACATTCGCCGCATGATCAGCTCGATTCTGGCGGGCTATGCCTGGGATGAAAACAACCCGTTTGTCAGCGAACCCAAGCGCCGTTTGCGCATGCTGTCGGACATCTGCGCCACGGAGTCCGCATGAAACCTTTGAGCGATACCTACGTAGAAGAAACCCGCCTGGGGTTCTGGTTTTTGCGTAGTCACACCTGGCAGCACCATGTGCTGCGGGTGGCGATCAATGACCTGCGCAGCTTGTTCAGCGACCCGCTGCCATCGGCGCCAGTGATTCTGGATGCCGGTTGCGGCCAGGGCAAATCGTTCCAGTACCTGCACAAAACCTTCGCCCCCAAGCGTTTGATTGGGCTGGATGCCGATCCGCTGAGCCTGCAACTGAGCGGCGAAGAAGCCAAGCGTCAGGGCATAGACATCGAGCTGATCGGCAGCGATTGCGCCGAACTTGATATACCGGACGCAAGCGTCGACATCCTGTTCTGCCACCAGACCTTTCACCATTTGGTGCAGCAGGACCGGGCGCTGGCCGAGTTTCACCGAGTACTCAAGCCCGGTGGTTACCTGCTGTTTGCCGAGTCCACCGAGGCCTATATCGACACGTGGGTGATTCGCTGGCTGTTCCGCCACCCCATGCACGTGCAGAAAAGCGCGGAGCAATACCTGGAAATGATCCGTGACCAGGGCTTCGAATTTGAAGCGCGGAACGTCTCGTACCCGTACCTGTGGTGGAGCCGCTCCAAGGATTTCGGCCTGCTCGAGCGTTTGGGCTTGCTTAAGCCAAAACCGGTAGGGCAACGGGAAGAAACCTTGGTTAATGTGGTAGCGCGCAAGCCCCAGCAAGGCACTAAACCATGATGAATGCGATCTCTATAGCCGCTGCCACAGGCTGCGATGGCGTGCGAAGCAGGCCCGTTTTTTTGAAGGCCCTTCGGCCCTTATCGCAGCCTGCGGCAGCGGCTACAAGGATCGGCGTCGCTCTGTGGATAGTCTTGCTCCTGTTACTCAGCGGTTGCACCAGCCTGCCGCTACCCAAGCACACGCCAACCCTGGCCTTGCCCATGCAGTTGCATATCCAGCGCGAACAGGCCGATCAGCGTCAGGACTGGTTGCTGGTGATCCAGCAGGAGAGTGCCGGGTTGCGCTGGTCATTGATGGACCCGCTGGGGATTCCACTGGCACGTCAGTTGCTGCAAGGCGCCAACTGGCACGCCAACGGTCTGTTGCCGCCCAACCCCGAGGCCCGCGAGCTGTTCGCCGCACTATTGTTTGCGCTAACCCCTGGGGCTGAATTGACGAATAATTATCCACAGGCAAAAACTGCGTCTGATCTGCGATTTATGGAACAACGCTGGCAAGTGCACTACCTGCAACCCCAGGTGTTTCGCATCGATATGAAAAACAATCTGCATTACACGGTCAGCCCGCTGGAGGCCGCCCCATGACTGCTTACCTCAATGCCCTTGGCGTGGTCTGTGCGCTGGGCCGTGGCTCGCAAGAAGTTGCCCGCAAGCTGTTTGCCGGTGACTGCTCGGGCATGCAGCAGCAAAGCGGCTGGGTGCCCGAGCGCGCACTGACCATGGGTGCGGTAAGCGGTGATCTGGTAGCAATCCCGGCCACGCTCACCCAACACAGCAGCCGCAATAACCAGTTGTTGCTCGAAGCCGCATTACAGATTCAAGGCGATATCGAACAGGCGATTCAGACCTTCGGCCGCGAGCGCATCGCCGTCGTACTGGGCACCAGCACCTCAGGTATCGATGAAGCCAGCCGTGGCATTGCTCACTATCTGCAACATCAGCAATTCCCCGCTGATTACGACTATCAGCAACAAGAGCTCAGCGCACCGGCTACATTCCTGGCCGAATGGCTGAACATCAGCGGCCCGGCCTACGTGATTTCCACCGCTTGCACCTCCAGCGCCCGCGCCCTGATGAGCGCCCAGCGGCTGCTGGACATGAACCTGTGCGACGTCGTGCTATGCGGCGGTGTCGATACGCTGTGCAAGTTGACGCTCAACGGCTTCTCTGCGCTCGAAGCGGTGTCCGATGAGCGCTGCAATCCGTTTTCGGCGAACCGTCACGGCATCAATATCGGCGAAGCGGCCGTCCTGTTCGTGATGAGCAAGCAACCCGCCAGCAGCCACTGCATCGCCTTGCTCGGCGCGGGCGCCAGCAGTGATGCCCACCACATTTCGGCCCCGGAACCCAGCGGGCGCGGCGCCGCCCAAGCCATGCACAAGGCCTTGAGCCGTGCGGGTGTGCAGCCGAAGCAAATCGGCTACCTGAACCTGCATGGCACTGCCACCCAGCACAACGACGCGATGGAAAGCCACGCCGTGGCCCTGGTCTTCCCCGAAGGCGTGCCATGCTCGTCAACCAAGCCCATGACCGGTCACACCCTGGGTGCGGCAGGCGCACTGGAAGCCGCCTTTTGCTGGCTCAGCCTGAACCACGGCGATGCCCTGGCGCCACACGTCTGGGATGGCCAACCCGACCCGGCGCTGCCCGCGCTCAACTGGGTAACCCCCGGCCAGACCCTCGCCCCGACCCCGCAACGCTGCCTGATGAGCAACTCGTTTGCCTTCGGCGGCAATAACGTCAGCCTGATTATCGGAGACGCCCCATGATTGATTGGCCGCTCGCCGAATTGCTGCCCCACGCTGGTGACATGATCCTGATCGATCAGGTGCTGGCGTTTGATCAAGAACAGATTCAAACCCGCCTCACTGTGCGTGCAGGCGGTTTGTTCAACCGTGAAGACGCCAGCCTGCCCGCGTGGGTCGGTATTGAGCTGATGGCCCAGAGCGTGGCGGCGTATGCCGGTTGCCGCGCCCGCGTGCAAGGCCGTCCCGTGGAGCTGGGTTTCTTGCTCGGCACGCGTAAATTTGAATGCAATGTCGAACACTTCCCGTTGGGCAGCGAACTGCATATCCACGCGCTGCGCTCGCTGGAAGACGACAACGGCATGGGCGTGTTCGAGTGCCACCTCACCGGCGCCGGCATTCATGCCAGCGCCCGCCTGAACGTGTTCCGCCCACCTCAGGCCGAAAACTATCTTGCTCAAGTATCCCAGGAGACCCGCCATGACTGAGTCCGTTTTGGTCACAGGTTCCAGCCGTGGCATTGGCCGCGCCATTGCCTTGCGTCTGGCACAGGCCGGTTTTGATCTGGTGCTGCATTGCCGTAGTGGCCGCAGCGAAGCCGACGCGGTCATGGCCCAGGTTCAGGCCTTGGGCCGTAGCGCTCGCATGCTGCAATTCGATGTATCGGATCGCGCCCAGTGCAGAGCCATTCTGGAGGCCGATGTTGAAACCCACGGCGCTTATTACGGTGTAGTGCTCAACGCCGGGCTGACCCGCGACGGCGCGTTCCCGGCCCTGAGCGAAGACGATTGGGACGTGGTGATGCGCACCAACCTCGACGGTTTCTACAACGTCCTGCACCCGGTGATGATGCCGATGATCCGTCGCCGTGCTGCCGGTCGCATTGTGTGCATCACCTCGGTATCGGGGCTGATCGGTAATCGCGGGCAGGTCAACTACAGCGCCTCCAAAGCCGGTTTAATCGGTGCCGCCAAGGCCCTGGCCATCGAGCTGGGCAAACGCAAAATCACCGTCAACTGCGTGGCACCCGGTCTGATCGACACCGCCATGCTCGACGAAAACGTACCGGTAGAAGAACTGATGAAAATGATTCCAGCCCAACGCATGGGCACCCCGGAGGAAGTCGCCGGGGCGGTTAACTTTTTGATGTCGGCCGAAGCGGGTTACATCACGCGTCAGGTGCTGGCCGTCAATGGAGGCCTGTGCTGATGAAGCGCGTTGTCGTCACCGGCATGGCCGGTATCACCTCGCTGGGCAGTGACTGGGCCAGTATCGAGGCCAACTTCGTGGCTGGGCGCAGCGGCATCCGGCGCATGGACGAGTGGGATCGCTTCACCGAACTCAACACCCGGCTGGCCGGACCGGTTGATGATTTTGCAGTGCCCGCACACTGGACCCGCAAGCAACTGCGCAGCATGGGCCGCGTCTCGCGCATGGCCGTGGGCGCAGCGGAACTGGCCTTGCAAGACGCCGGTCTGCTGGGCAACCCGATCATTCGCGACGGCCGCATGGGCGTGGCCTGCGGCTCGTCCACGGGCAGCACCGAAGATATCAAGGCCTTCGGTAACATGCTGCTCAACTCGGTTGCAGACGGCCTCAACGCCAATAGTTATGTGCGCATGATGCCGCACACCACAGCGGCCAATATCAGCATATTTTTTGGCCTGACCGGGCGTTTGATTCCGACCTCCAGCGCCTGCACCAGCGGTAGCCAGGGCATCGGCTATGCCTACGAGGCCATCAAGTTCGGACGCTTGCCTCTTATGCTGGCCGGTGGTGCAGAAGAGCTGTGCCCTACCGAAGCGATGGTGTTCGATGCGCTGTACGCCACCAGCCTGAAAAACGACGCACCCCACACCAGCCCGCGCCCCTACGACAGCGGCCGCGACGGCCTGGTGATCGGTGAAGGCGGCGGCATGCTGGTACTTGAAGAACTGGAACACGCACTGGCCCGCGGCGCCCATATCCACGCGGAAATTGTCGGTTTCGGCAGCAATGCCGACGGCCAGCACACCACCCGCCCGGAAGTCAGCACCATGCGCCGGGCGATGGAACTGGCGCTGGAGGACGCGGGGATCAACGCCCAGGCCATCGGCTATGTGAATGGCCATGGCACCGCTACCGAACAGGGCGACATTGCCGAAACCCTGGCCACCAGCGAGCTGTTTGGCAAACACATGCCCATCAGCTCGCAGAAGAGCTTTCTGGGCCACACCCTGGGCGCCTGTGGCGCGCTGGAATCGTGGTTCAGCATCGAGATGATGAACCGCGACCGTTATGTACCCACGCACAATCTGGATGAAATCGACCCGCGTTGCGGCGAGCTGGATTACCTGCGTGACGCGTTTCGCGTGATGCACAACGATTACGTGATGAACAACAACTTTGCCTTCGGCGGGGTCAACACATCGTTGATCTTCCGTCGCTGGTCGTAACACTTCCAGGATCCCACCATGACTTACTTGCTACGCGTTACCCTGATTGCCCTGGCGTTGCTGACCACCGTGTCGTGCAGCAGCAAACGCATGCTCACCCCGGATCGCACGCTGCACGCCTCGATCCAGAGCGACCGTGCACAGATGCAACAGGCCATTGTCAAAACCCTGGTGGCCCGTGGCTGGACAGTGCAAAAAATCACCCCGCAGCTGGTGCAGGCGCAAATTACCGTGCGCGAGCAATACCACGCCGAAATCGACATTCCGTACAGCGCCAACCATTACCAGATCGCCTACCGCGACAGCAGCGGCCTGGACTACAAGGACGGCAAGATCCACAAGAACTACATCCGCTGGGTACGCCTGCTGGACAAAGGCATCGTGCGTGAGTTGAAAGATCACCAGAATGAACGCACAGCCCGCCAGTTGTCGGAATCAGCGTTGGCAAAACCGTTGTAAGCCACAACGTTCAAACGCCAGAAATGACAAAGGCGCCTTTCGGCGCCTTGTTTGCAAACAGACTGGCTTGTCATCGCACGGTGTCTGTCCGGCTCTGCGATGGCTGGTTGCCCAGGATCCTCAGAGTCTCACGCGCCTTGGCAACCTTCCCAAGCGCCTTGGCGATAAAGGCAGGGTCATCCCCAGCTTCGTCCATACAAGCTTGAAGGTAGTACCCAATATCTTCTTCAGTCTTGAGGAATTCGGTGCTGTCCCAACGCGTGAATTTTTCAGTCACAAGTCATTCTCCTTATACGCTTTGGCAATCAACCGAGCTTGTTTGATATCACGGACTTGACTGCTTTTGTCTCCAGCGCACAATAAAACGATCCATTGATGACCATGCTGCATAAAGTACAGCCGGTAACCAGGGCCGTAATCGATTCGTGCTTCTTTTAGCCCAGCTCCAATCGACTTTGTATCCCCCAAATGTCCTTCAGCCATTCGATCAATCCTGACCGAAATACGCGCTCGTGCTCGACGGTCGGGCACATCTGAAAGCCAACGAGAAAATGTTGAACTGCGAATAATTTCAATCATTCGCAAAAGGTAAACCTAAGGCTACACCTCAAGAATCAGCTGATTACACTCCCTTTCGTCAGAAATCCCATTTTATTAAATCAGCCATCGGTGCCACTGCGCGAGAGCGATCCCTTTCATTCGCAGGACGATTCCTAGAGAATCCTTGGGCCTTGCGCCTGTCTCTTTCGATCGCTAGCCTCCGGTACGTCATCCCCCATGGGTGACCGGACGTGCAAGTCCGAATCGAGTTAGGAACATGGATTATCACTGCCTAAAAATTCTGTTTTATGGCGGCTGTACGTGGGAGGTCTTCTGGCCTGCCGGGATTCAGTTCCTTTCGACCGGTCTTGCACACCCGCGTACAGCTGCCACCCTCTTTGTGTGCAAGCAAATGGCGTCAGCTCTTAATCAACTAAGGAACTGCGCCATGACTCACACACCCGAATACGAACAAACCATCGAACACACCGAAGAGCTGCTGCGTTGCGCCATTGCCACGGCGTATGCGTCGGCCGATAACTTGCACGGCCTTAACCGCGATGTGGCGCTGTCGGTGGTGCATTTGATTGGGCAGGTCAAAACATCTGTGGATAAGTTGTTGGCCGGGTAAACGCAGTATCAATGGTGGGAGCGAGCCTGCTCGCGATGGCATCAACGCGGTATGCCGATTGACCGGGTCACCTGAATCGCGGGCAGGCCCGCTCCCACAAAAGCTCAATCCACTAGACCCTTGCCACGGTTTTACGCGTCAGCAACTGCGCAAACGCATTTGCCATCGGTGAGTTGTTGCCCTTGCGCTGTACCAACCACACTGCCGTGTTGGCGTCCGGGTCAAGCAGCGGTCGATAGACCACGCCCTTGATACGCATATGCTGGAACGACGCCGGTAGCACCGACACACCCAAACCCGCCGATACCAGACCGATAATGGTCATGGCCTCGCCCGCCTCCTGCGACATATGCGGGCTGAAACCCGCCGCCCGTGCCAGGCTCAGCAACTGCGCATACAGCCCGCTGCCATAGCTGCGCGCAAAGAACACAAACGGCTCGTCCGCCAACGCCGCCAGTTGCAAGCCTTGCTCGCTGCCTTCGGCCAATGGGTGATCGGCACGAATCACCGCCACCAGCGGCTCACGAAACAACTCCACGGAGCTCAACGACTCAGGCAACACCAGTGGACGCATAATTCCGACTTCGATGCTTTCATCCACCAAGCCTTCGGCGACTTCGCGGCTGCTCATTTCCTTGAGGTTCAGATGCACCGCCGGGAAGGCCTGACGGAACGCAAAGATCGCCTGGGGAATGCTGGAGTTGAACGGCGCCGATGAGGTGAAGCCGATCTTCAACTCGCCCAACTCGCCCAATTGCGCACGGCGCGCCACATCGGCAGCTTTGTCGACCTGAGCCAACACCAGACGCGCCTCTTCCAGAAACAACCGCCCCGCTTCGCTGAGTTCAACCCGGCGGTTGGTACGGTCGAAAAGCCGCGCCCCCAGTTCCTGCTCCAGCGCCTGAATCTGCTGGCTTAGCGGGGGTTGCGAGATGCCCAGCAATTGGGCGGCGCGGCCAAAGTGCAGCTCTTCGGCGACGGCAATGAAGTAGCGCAAATGGCGCAGTTCCATAGAGACTCCATTAAGTCGTAAAACCTATCAAACAGGTCGAACAATATATTGGAAAGAATCGTTAGCCACCTATATTCTTTTGCCATTGCCGCTCGGCTTTACGCTTTTTTGAGGTCCCTCGTGAAAACTGCTGTTGCCCCACTCGCCCACGAAATCCCGCCTTCGGCGCTGGATGATGTTGTCGCTCAACTCAATGACGTGTTTATCGAGAAAGGCACGCCGATGTTTATGCGCACGGTGCTGGCACTGTTCTCGGGCGGCTTTGCGACCTTTGCGCTGCTGTATTGCGTGCAACCCATGATGCCGGTGCTGTCCCATGAATACGGAATCAACGCGGCGCAAAGCAGTCTTATTCTGTCGGTGGCCACGGCGATGTTGGCTATTGGCTTACTGATTACCGGGCCGATTTCCGATGCCTTCGGGCGCAAGCCAGTGATGGTGTTTGCGCTGTTTTCCGCTGCTGCGTTTACCTTGCTCAGCGCGATGATGCCGACCTGGGAAGGGGTGCTGATTACACGGGCGCTAGTGGGCTTGTCGCTCAGCGGCCTGGCGGCAGTGGCGATGACTTACTTGAGTGAGGAGATTCACCCGCAACACATCGGCCTGGCGATGGGTTTGTACATCGGCGGTAACGCGATTGGCGGGATGAGCGGACGCTTGATCAGCGGTGTGTTGATCGACTTTGTGAGTTGGCACACGGCGATGTTGGTGATCGGCGCTCTGGCGCTGGTCGCAGCTATGGTGTTTGTGAAAATCCTGCCCGAATCGCGCAACTTCCGCCCACGGGCCATGAACCCGCGCAGCCTGCTGGACGGTTTCACCATGCACTTTCGCGATGCCGGTTTGCCGTGGCTGTTTCTGGAAGCGTTCTTGCTGATGGGCAGCTTTGTGACGCTGTTCAACTACATCGGTTATCGCCTGCTGGCCGATCCATACAACATGAATCAGGCCGTGGTCGGCTTGCTGTCGATTGTCTATCTGTCGGGTATTTACAGCTCGGCGCAGATTGGCGCGCTGGCCGACCGACTGGGACGACGCAAAGTGCTGTGGGCAGTGATTGTGCTGATGCTGGCAGGGATCGCACTGACCATGCTCGAACCCATCGCCTTCGTGGTGATCGGCATGCTGCTGTTCACCTTCGGCTTCTTCGGCGCGCACTCGGTGGCCAGTAGCTGGATTGGCCGCCGCGCGACCAAGGCCAAGGGGCAGGCCTCGTCGTTGTACCTGTTCAGTTATTACGCCGGATCGAGTGTGGCCGGGACCTTGGGCGGCGTGTTTTGGCACCTTGCGGGCTGGAACGGTATCGGCCTGTTTATCGGCGGTTTGCTGGTGGTTGCGCTGCTGGTGGCGCTACACCTGGCCAAATTGCCCGTGTTGCCAGGCAATAGCAAAAACGCCTGATCGCCCACAAAAAAGCCCGGTTCTCGTGAATGAGAACCGGGCTTTTTTTATACCGCCAGATTACTGGTGATATTGCCCCGAAAATTCATGCACGGCGCTGATAAAGGCGCCAGCATGTTCAGGCTTCACTTCCGGGGTGATGCCGTGACCCAGGTTGAACACATGGCCCGAACCGTTGCCGTAGCTGGCCAGGATGCGCTTGACCTCGGTGCGGATCGCTTCCGGGTTGGCGTAGAGCACGGTCGGGTCCATGTTGCCTTGCAGCGCAACCTTGCTGCCCACACGCTTGCGGGCTTCGCCCAGGTCGCAGGTCCAGTCCAGGCCCAACGCGTCAGCGCCAACGTCGGCAATGCTTTCAAGCCACAGGCCGCCGTTTTTGGTGAACAGAATGACCGGCACTTTGCGACCTTCGTGCTCGCGGATCAGGCCGCTGACGATTTTGCGCATATAGGCCAGGGAGAATTCCTGATAGGCCGCCGACGACAGATTACCGCCCCAGGTATCGAAAATTTGTACCGCTTGCGCACCGGCCAGGATCTGGCCGTTGAGGTACGAGGTCACCGACTGCGCCAGCTTGTCGAGCAGCAAGTGCATGGCTTGCGGAGTGTCGTAGAGCATGGCCTTGGTTTTGCGGAAGTCCTTGGACGAGCCGCCTTCGACCATGTAGGTGGCCAAAGTCCACGGGCTGCCGGAGAAGCCGATCAGCGGCACGCGACCATTGAGTTCCTTGCGGATGGTGCTGACTGCGTTCATCACGTAGCCAAGGTCTTTTTGTGGATCAGGAATCGGCAGCGCTTCGATGTCGGCCAAGGTACTGACGACTTTTTTGAAGCGTGGACCTTCACCAGTTTCGAAGTACAGGCCTTGGCCCATGGCATCGGGGATGGTCAGGATATCGGAGAACAGGATGGCCGCATCCAGCTGCGGGAAGCGGTCCAGAGGCTGCATGGTGACTTCACAGGCGAATTCGGCGTTCTTGCACAGGCTCATGAAATCGCCGGCCTTGGCGCGGCTGGCACGGTACTCCGGCAGGTAGCGACCGGCCTGACGCATCATCCAGACAGGCGTTACGTCTACGGGTTGCTTGAGCAAAGCGCGAAGGAAACGGTCATTCTTGAGAACAGTCATGTCAGCATCCGTGAAAAAAGTGGGGGCATTTTCTCAGAGACGGACGCAAAAGGCACGGCAAGTGCCGTGCCTTTTATCTATCGGGGCGATTTGTCGCGGTGTAACGCCGTATTTGGCAACACCGTGAAACAACTGTGGGAGCGGGCTTGCTCGCGATACAGATAACTCGATTGATCAGCAGACCGAGTTGATCCCATCGCGGGCAAGCCCGCTCCCACAGGGGGATTGGGCTAGACGCCCAGGTAATCCATGATCCCTTCAGCCGCAGTACGGCCTTCGAAGATCGCGGTTACCACCAGGTCAGATCCGCGCACCATGTCACCACCGGCAAAAATCTTCGGGTGGCTGGTCTGGTGCTTGAACTGCGACTGCTCGGGCGCAATCACGCGGCCCTGGCTGTCGGTCTGGATCTCGAACTGGTCGAACCATGACGCCGGGCTCGGACGAAAGCCAAACGCGATGATCACGGCGTCTGCCGCGATGATCTCTTCGGAACCCGGAATCGGCTCCGGGCTGCGACGGCCACGGGCATCCGGTTCGCCGAGACGGGTCTCGACAACCTTCACGCCTTCAACCTTGCCTTCACCAACAATGGCGATCGGCTGACGGTTGTAGAGGAATTTAACGCCCTCTTCCTTGGCATTTTTCACCTCTTTACGCGAGCCCGGCATGTTGGCTTCGTCACGACGGTAGGCACAGGTCACCGATTTGGCGCCCTGGCGAATCGAAGTGCGGTTGCAGTCCATGGCCGTGTCGCCACCACCGAGCACCACAATTTTTTTGCCTTTCATGTCGACGAAATCTTCCGGCGACTTTTCAAAGCCCAGATTGCGGTTGACGTTGGCGATCAGGAAATCCAGCGCATCGTGCACGCCCGGCAGGTCTTCACCGGCAAAACCACCTTTCATGTAGGTGTAGGTGCCCATGCCCATAAAGACCGCGTCGTATTCGGCCAGCAGCTGTTCCATGCTGATGTCCTTGCCGATTTCGGTATTGAGACGGAACTCGATACCCATGCCGGTGAACACTTCGCGACGGTGGCTGAGTACGGTTTTTTCCAGCTTGAACTCCGGGATGCCGAAGGTCAGCAGGCCGCCGATTTCCGGGTTCTTGTCGAAGACCACCGGGGTCACGCCGCCACGTACCAGCACGTCGGCACAGCCCAGGCCCGCAGGGCCCGCGCCGATGATCGCTACACGTTTGCCGGTCGGCACCACCTTGGACATGTCCGGGCGCCAGCCCATAGCGAACGCGGTATCGGTGATGTATTTCTCGACCGAGCCGATGGTCACTGCGCCAAAACCGTCGTTCAGGGTGCAAGCACCCTCGCACAAGCGGTCTTGCGGGCACACCCGGCCACACACTTCGGGAAGGGTGTTGGTCTGGTGCGACAGCTCAGCGGCAGCGAGGATATTGCCCTCGGCCACCAGCTTGAGCCAGTTGGGAATGAAGTTATGCACAGGGCATTTCCATTCACAGTACGGGTTGCCGCAACCCAGGCAGCGGTGAGCCTGATCGGCAGACTGCTGGGGTTTGAAGGGTTCGTAAATTTCCACGAACTCTTTTTTGCGTTGACGTAACAGTTTCTTCTTCGGATCTTTGCGCCCGACATCGATGAACTGGAAGTCGTTACTCAGACGTTCAGCCATGGTTAAAACCTCATCAAACTTTTCAGGCGCATATCACTGCGGGTTGGCACGGATGCTGGAAAGCAACGATTTCAAGCTGGCAGCCTTAGGCTTGACCATCCAGAACCGACGCAGGTAGTCATCGAGGTTTTCCGAGAGGTTGCGACCCCACTCGCTGTTGGTTTCCTCAACGTATTCGTCCAGCACGTGTTGCAGGTGATTACGGTAGGCCTCCATCGCTTCGCCACTGATCCGCTGGATTTCCACCAGTTCGTGGTTAACCTTGTCGACGAAAGTGTTGTCCTGATCCAGCACGTAGGCGAAACCGCCGGTCATGCCCGAGCCGAAGTTGTAACCGGTTTTGCCCAATACGCAGACGAAACCGCCTGTCATGTATTCGCAGCAGTGATCGCCTGTGCCTTCAACCACGGTGTGAGCACCGGAGTTACGCACCGCGAAACGCTCACCCGCCGTACCAGCCGCAAACAATTTGCCGCCGGTTGCTCCGTACAGGCAGGTGTTGCCGACAATCGCGCTGTCCTGGGTTTTGTAAATGCTGCCTGTTGGCGGCACTATCACCAGCTTGCCACCAGTCATGCCTTTGCCTACGTAGTCGTTGGCATCGCCTTGCAGGTACATGTTCAAACCACCGGCGTTCCACACACCAAAGCTCTGACCTGCAGTGCCTTTGAAGTGGAATGTGATCGGTGCTTTGGCCATGCCCTGGTTGCCGTGGGCACGGGCGATTTCACCCGAGATACGGGCACCGATCGAACGGTCGCAGTTGCAGATATCGAGCGAGAACTCGGCACCGCTCATGTCGTTGATGGCTGAAGTCGCCAGCTCGACCATCTTCTCGGCCAGCAGGCCTTTGTCGAATGGCGGGTTGCGCTCTACTTGGCAGAACTGTGGCTTGTCGGCCGGGATATGGTCGCTGCCCAGCAGGGGCGTCAGGTCCAGGTTGTGCTGTTTGGCGGTTTCGCCCTGCAGAATTTCCAGCAGGTCGGTACGCCCGATCAGCTCTTCGAGAGTGCGCACGCCCAGCTTGGCCAGCCATTCACGAGTTTCTTCGGCCACGTAGGTGAAGAAGTTGACCACCATGTCGACGGTGCCGATGTAGTGGTTTTTACGCAGCGATTCGTTCTGGGTCGCAACGCCGGTAGCGCAGTTATTGAGGTGGCAAATACGCAGATATTTGCAACCCAGCGCAATCATCGGTGCAGTCCCGAAACCGAAGCTTTCAGCACCCAGGATCGCCGCCTTGATCACGTCGAGGCCGGTTTTCAGGCCGCCGTCGGTCTGTACCCGCACTTTGCCGCGCAGGTCGTTGCCGCGCAGGGTCTGGTGGGTTTCAGCCAGGCCCAGCTCCCACGGTGCGCCCGCGTACTTGATGGAGGTCAATGGCGATGCGCCAGTGCCGCCGTCATAGCCGGAGATGGTGATCAGGTCGGCATAGGCCTTGGCCACGCCAGCAGCGATGGTGCCTACGCCCGCTTCAGCTACCAGCTTCACCGATACCAGCGCTTTCGGATTGACCTGTTTGAGGTCAAAGATCAGCTGCGACAAGTCTTCGATGGAATAGATGTCGTGGTGCGGCGGTGGCGAAATCAGGGTCACGCCGGGTACGGCATAACGCAGCTTGGCGATCAGACCGTTGACCTTGCCGCCTGGCAGTTGCCCGCCCTCGCCCGGCTTGGCGCCTTGGGCCACCTTGATTTGCAGCACTTCGGCGTTGACCAGGTATTCCGGGGTTACACCGAAACGGCCAGTGGCCACTTGCTTGATTTTCGAGCTTTTGATGGTGCCGTAACGCGCAGGGTCTTCGCCGCCTTCACCGGAGTTGGAGCGTGCGCCCAAACGGTTCATGGCTTCGGCCAGGGCTTCGTGGGCTTCTGGCGACAGTGCGCCCAACGAGATACCAGCCGAGTCGAAACGCTTGAGGATCGAGTCCAGCGGTTCGATGTCGTCGATGGACAGCGGCGTATCGAGGGTCTTGACCTTGAACAGGTCGCGGATCATCGACACCGGGCGCTTGTCGACCAGAGCGGTGTATTCCTTGAACTTGCTGTAGTCGCCCTGCTGCACAGCGGCTTGCAGGGTAGCTACCACGTCCGGGTTGTAGGCGTGGTATTCGCCACCGTGCACATACTTGAGCAGGCCGCCTTGCTGGATCGGCTTGCGCGCGCTCCAGGCTTCGGCCGCCAGTAGTTTTTGCTCGGCTTCAAGGTCAACGAAACGGGCACCCTTGATGCGGCTTGGCACGCCACGGAAGCTCAGGTCGCAAATTTCTTCGGACAGGCCGATGGCTTCGAACAGCTGCGCACCGCGGTACGAGGCAATGGTCGAGATGCCCATCTTCGACAGGATCTTGAGCAGGCCTTTGGTGATGCCTTTGCGGTAGTTCTTGAACACCTCATAGAGGTCGCCCAGCACTTCACCGGTACGGATCAGGTCGCCCAGCACTTCGTAGGCCAGGAACGGGTACACCGCCGAGGCACCGAAACCGATCAGCACCGCAAAGTGATGCGGGTCACGGGCGGTCGCGGTTTCGACCAGGATGTTGCTGTCGCAACGCAGGCCTTTCTCGGTCAGACGGTGATGCACAGCGCCCACAGCCAGCGAGGCGTGAACCGGCAGCTTGCCCGGCGCGATATGACGGTCGCTCAGCACGATCTGGGTACGGCCAGCGCGTGCAGCCTCTTCGGCCTGATCGGCGATATTACGCACGGCCGCTTCAAGGCCGACGCTTTCGTCGTAGTTGAGGTCGATGATCTGACGCTCAAAACCCGGCAGATCGAGGTTCATCAGCGAGCGCCACTTGGCAGGCGAGATCACTGGCGAACTGAGAATCACACGGGAGGCGTGCTCCGGCGATTCCTGGAAGATGTTGCGCTCGGCACCGAGGCAGATCTCCAGCGACATGACGATGGCTTCACGCAGCGGGTCGATCGGCGGGTTGGTCACCTGCGCGAACTGCTGGCGGAAGTAGTCATATGGCGTACGTACGCGCTGGGACAGCACGGCCATTGGCGTGTCGTCACCCATCGAGCCTACGGCTTCGTAACCTTGCTCGCCCAACGGGCGCAGCACCTGGTCGCGCTCTTCGAACGTGACCTGATACATCTTCATGTATTGCTTGAGCTGATCAACGTCGTAAAACGCCGAACCGTGGTCATGGTCGTCGATGGTGGCCTGGATGCGCAGGGCATTCTTGCGCAGCCACTGTTTGTACGGGTGGCGCGACTTCAAGCGGTTGTCGATGGAGTCGGTGTCCAGTACCTGACCGGTTTCGGTGTCCACGGCGAGGATCTGGCCAGGGCCGACACGGCCTTTGGCGATCACGTCTTCAGGCTTGTAGTCCCATACGCCGATTTCCGAAGCGATGGTGATGTAGCCGTTGGTGGTCGTCACCCAACGCGCCGGGCGCAAGCCGTTACGGTCGAGCAGGCAGACCGCGTAACGACCGTCGGTCATTACTACGCCAGCCGGGCCGTCCCACGGCTCCATGTGCATGGAGTTGTACTCATAGAACGCCCGCAGATCGGGGTCCATGGTTTCAACGTTCTGCCACGCAGGTGGAATCAGCATGCGCACGCCACGGAACAGGTCGATACCGCCGGTGACCATCAGCTCCAGCATGTTGTCCATGCTGGAGGAGTCGGAACCCACACGGTTAACCAGCGGCCCGAGCTCGTCGAGGTCGCCGATCAGGTCGTTGGCAAACTTGGTGCGACGGGCCTGGGCCCAGTTGCGGTTGCCGGTGATGGTGTTGATCTCGCCGTTGTGGGCGAGAAAGCGGAATGGCTGAGCCAGCGGCCACTTCGGCAGGGTGTTGGTGGAGAAGCGCTGGTGGAACACGCAGATTGCGGTTTGCAGGCGCTCATCGCTCAGGTCCGGATAGAAGGCGGTGAGATCCGCCGGCATCATCAGGCCTTTATAAATGATGGTCTTGTGGGAAAAGCTGCAGATGTAGTGATCGGTGTCAGCCGCGTTGCTCACCGAAGAACGGCGGCGGGCGCTGAACAGTTTGATCGCCATGTCCTGATCGCTCAGGCCATCGCCTGCGATAAACACTTGCTCGATCTGCGGCAAACGCTCCAGTGCCAGACGGCCCAGAACGCTGGTATCGATTGGCACCTTGCGCCAGCCCACCAATTGCAGGCCAGCCGCCAGGATTTCGCTGTTCATGTTAGTGCGGGCCGCTTCGGCCTTGATCGGGTCCTGGTTGAAAAACACCATGCCGACCGCGTATTGCTTGGGCAAATCTGCGCCGAACTGTTCCTTGGCGGTTGCGCGCAAGAACACATCAGGCTTTTGAATCAGCAGGCCACAACCGTCACCGGTCTTGCCGTCTGCGTTGATCCCACCGCGGTGGGTCATGCAGGTCAGGGCTTCAATGGCGGTTTGCAGGAGGGTATGACTAGGTTCGCCCTGCATATGGGCAATCAGGCCGAAACCACAGTTATCCTTGAATTCATCGGGGTGGTACAGACCTGCTTTCATAGACACTTTCTCACCAGGCTGCCCCAAAAAGGGGCAAATTTCTTTTAATTCAACCACTTGCTCCCCACGCTGAACGTACGCCAGCTTGGCAGGGGCAAAAGGGTGGTCATTCTACACACCGCCATAAAGGCTCACAAATTTAGCGCCGATTAAATGAAATTTAATGTCGCGTTTGTGAATGTTTAAAGCGATTAGCCGTGCTAGTCAAAACATTTTTTGATGTTGACCGTCGCGCGGCGCAGACACCACAAGGCACACGGCTCAAAAGCCGCATGCTCTAGCAGGAATGTTGGAGTGCTGGAAAGGCGACCTGGGTAAGGTCGCCGGATCATCAGCGAGCTGCAGCCAGTTCTTGTTGAACGCTGGCGACAGTGCGAGGCCAAGGTTTACCAGCCTGTGTCTTCGCTGGCAAGTTCTTGATTGCCGCAGTTGCTGCGGCATGGCTTGGGAAGTTGCCGTAGGTGACAACGTACAGCGGCTTGCCATTCAAGGATTTCTTGAAGTAGCGAGCTTCACCGCCCAGTTCTTTAGCGACATTTTGCGCAGACGCTTCAGAGCTGGTGCCTACGATCTGCACCACATAGTTGTTGGCAGGCTGGCTGGAGTACCAGCTGCCGCCCGGTGCGGCCTTGGCCAGGGTGACCGGCTTCTCGACAGGCTTGACCACAGGCTTGGCGGCCGGGGCTGGGGCAGGTTTGGCGACCGGAGCAGGCTTGGCCACAGCAACGGTGGGTGCTGGGGTTGGACGCGGTGCTGCCACAGGCGCAGGGCCCGATGGCACGCCAACCGGTGGCGCAGTGGTGGTCACGGTAGGTGGCGAAGCAACGCCGCCGTCGACCGCAGGCACACCGCCATCGTCGCCTTCCGCGATCCCACCGGCTGCTTCTGCCAGCGGGCCGCGCATGACCGGCTGCGATTGCCCAACCAGCGGCAATGGCATCGGCTGGGAAGAGCCTGCGAAATCAACCGACGGCTTGCCACCGCTATTCGGCGAGGCTTGCCCCAATTGTGTTTGTTCAGCACCTGGCGCGGTAGGCGCCTTGCTGCGACCCGGAATCAAAAAGGCAGCAGCTACGGCCACTACCACTACTGCACCAATGGCCAATACGTGTTTCTTCGGCATTTTGAACCCCATACTTGGACGCTTGACCGCTGAGCGGCTGGCAATCATGGCTTCGATCATCGCATCGCGGGCAACCTGGTTGATAGTGCCAGGCCAGCCTTCGGAGCTCTCGTGTATATCTGAGATCTGCTGAGCGCTAAAGAGTTCGATTCCAGCCCCGGCACCTTCGAGACGCTGAGCCAGATACTCGCGGGTTTCATCGAGGGTATAGGGCTGCAAATCGATTACATGGAAGCGCTCTTCATCAGCGCTCAGTTCCTCAAGCCCGGCAATCATTGACGGCTCACCGAACAGGAACACATGCGGACGGCCTTCAGGCGCACCCGCAGCCAGCGCCAACAATGCTTGCAGCGCGGACTCGTCCAACTGCTCGGCGTCATCGACCAGCAAGTAGACTTCTTGCCCGGTCAGCGCCAATTGCACCACTTGCGCCAGAATGGAACCCACATCGGGTCGCGCAACATTCAGCGTTTGTGCCACCTGCTGCAAGATACCGGCAGCATTGCCAGCCCCTCGCGCCGAGACCACAACGCTCTGTACCGACTGCTTGTTGGTACTTGCCACCAACGCCTGACGCAGCAAAGTCTTACCGCTGCCTTCAGGGCCGGCAACGACTAAAAGCAACTGGCTGTAGCGGGCAAGGTGGTGCAATTGCCCAAGCACCGGCTTGCGCTGGGCAGGGAAAAATTTGAAACCCGGAACCCGTGGTGCAAAGGGGTCGTGGTTGAGCTGGAAGTGACCGAGGAACGCCTCGTCGGCATGCAAACTAGTCATCAGGATCTTATTAACCTTTAAGCTGAGCCAGCGCGCGGTAATCCGCACCCAGCGTGGCTTGTAGAACCTCTTGTGGATAATCGTCAGTCACTGTGGCTTCGCCCATGTGGCGCAACAGCACCAGCCGAATACGACCGTCGATCACTTTTTTATCAACTGCCATGTGTTGCATGAAGTCGGCTGGCGTCATTTCGGTGGGCGGCACTACAGGCAAGCCGGCACGCTGAAAGATCCTAATTCCGCGATCACGCTCTGCATCGCTGATCCAGCCCAAACGGGCGGACATTTCCAGCGCCATCACGGTGCCGGCTGCCACGGCTTCGCCATGCAGCCATACGCCGTAACCCATATGAGTTTCGATGGCATGGCCAAAGGTATGGCCGAGGTTGAGGGTGGCACGCACGCCCGTCTCGCGCTCATCGGCGCCGACCACTTCAGCCTTGGCCGCGCACGAGCGTTGAATGGCGGCAGTCAGGGCGACCTGATCCAGCGCACGCAGCGCGTCCATGTTGTCTTCAAGCCAGGTCAGGAACGGCTCATCGCAAATCAGGCCGTACTTGATAACTTCGGCCAGCCCCGCAGACAGTTCGCGGGCCGGGAGGGTGTTGAGGGTCTGGGTATCTATCAGCACCAGGTTGGGCTGATAGAAAGCACCGATCATGTTTTTACCCAGCGGGTGGTTGATCCCGGTTTTACCGCCCACCGACGAATCGACCTGGGACAGCAAGGTAGTCGGCACTTGGATGAAATCAACACCACGCTGATAACAGGCTGCGGCAAAACCGGCCATGTCACCCACCACGCCGCCGCCCAGTGCAATCACGGTGGTGCGTCGATCGTGGCGCGCCGTGAGCAGGCCATCGAAAATCAGCTGCAGGGTTTCCCAATTTTTGAACGATTCGCCATCAGGCAAGATAATCGGCACGACCGAGAACTGCGCGAGGCTGCGAGTCAGACGCTCAAGATAGAGTGGCGCGACCGTTGAGTTGGTCACAATCGCCACTTGGCGACCGGCGATATGCGGGGCCAGCAACTGCGGCTGATCCAACAAACCTTCGCCAATATGAATCGGGTAGCTACGCTCGCCTAGATCAACCTTCACTGTCTGCATGAATCCCCGCGTTGAAGCAGGACGCTGGCGGCCTGCTTCGCAATTATCAAGTGATGGCATACCGTAAAATGCATGCCCGGCGCCGAGAATAGCGCATTTCGTATCGCACTTTAATGGCCTGCGCAGTACCTGGTAGTCGCAGCCTCGTCCCTCGGCAGCGGCTACCGGGGGGAAAGCTGCGCCAGACGCTCGAGAATATCCAGAACCACCATGCGCGGCGGCCGCTCATCGGTTTCGACCACCAGATCGGCGATTTCTCGATAAAGCGGATCACGCAGGGCCAACAGATCACGCAGGATTTTTTCCGGGTTGGCGTTGCGCAACAGAGGCCGGTTGCGGTCCCGCGAGGTACGAGCAACCTGCTGTTCGATAGAGGCATGCAAGTACACCACGCGCCCGCCATTGCGGAGAGCCTGACGGTTTTGCGGACGCATCACCGCGCCACCACCGGTCGCCAGCACAATGCCATTTTCATGGCATAGCTCGACGATCATGGCTGTTTCACGATCGCGGAAGCCCGGTTCACCTTCTTTATCGAAGATCCACGGGATATTGGCACCCGTGCGCACTTCAATTTCCTTATCGGAATCTTTGAACGGCAGGTGCAGCTCTTTGGCCAGCAAACGTCCGATGGTGCTTTTTCCAGCCCCCATTGGCCCAACAAGAATCAAATTTCGCACAGAATCAATGACTCACAGCAATCGCCTGGTTGTTCATGATACGCGGAGTCAGGAACACCAGCAGTTCGGATTTTTTTTCCAGGACAACGTCTTTACGGAAAAGTTGGCCAACATACGGCAGATCGCCTAAAAATGGCACTTTATCTATTACTTTGCTTTGAGTATTTGAGAACACTCCCCCAATCACGATGGTTTCACCGTCCTTGACCAGCACCTTGGCCCTGACTTCGTTCTTCTTGATTGGTGGCACATCCTGGATCCTGTTCATGTAATCGGGCTCATCCTTGGTCACGATGACATCCATGATGACGCTATTGTCCGGGGTGATTTGCGGCGTCACCTCCAGCGACAGCGACGCTTCCTTGAACGACACCGAGGTGGCCCCGCTTGCGCTGGTCTCCTGATAGGGGATTTCGGTGCCTTTAAGGATTTTGGCGGTCTCTTTGTCTGAAGTAACCACTTTGGGCTGAGAGATGATTTCGCCATTGCCGGTTTTTTCCATAGCCGTCAGCTCCAGGTCCAACAGTACGTTGTTGGTGATAAAGGCAATGCCCAACCCCGATGTATTGCCCGAAACCCCCAGATCCACAAAGGGCGCACTCATGTTGTCAAGCGCCCCCCCTGACGCAGCAGACCGGGTAATGCCGCCAGCATTCCAGTTACCGCCTCTACGCAAGGTCCCGCCCCAACTCACTCCCAGGCTTTTCTCGAAGTCCACGCCCGCCTCAACAATCCTGGCCTCGATCATCACCTGACGTACTGGCACATCCAGTTGGGCCACGATGCGCCGTAACTCATCCAGCCGCTCGCCCGACTCAAAGGCAATGATGTTATTGGTGCGCTCATCCACCGTGATCGTGCCCTGCCCGTTGATACCGGGCTGAGTGGCGGTCACCGACTGGAACAACCTGACGAGATCTACCGCCTTGGCGTAATTGACCTGCACCAGCTCTCGACGCAAAGGCGCAAAGTCATGCTGCGCGCGGGCCGCGAGGTGCTCAGCAGGCGCTATGCGCAACACATTGCCCTCAAGGCGTTTACCCAAATCCTTGCTTTCAAGTACCAGATCCAGCGCCTGATCCCACGGTACATCCTGCAAGTTGAGCGTAATGCTGCCTTGCACGGCGTCGCTGACCACCAGGTTAAACCCGGTAAAATCTGCCAGTAGCTGAAGCACTGTGCGTACTTCCACATTCTGAAAGTTCAGGGACATTTTCTCGCCCACATACGGCGGGTTCGTGGCGACTGAGGAGGGGGCAGCCTGTACCAGCGCCAGTGTTGACTGCGAATTCAGCGCACTCCATAGCGCCAGTACGCAGACCGGTAAAATCCTTTTCATGGTGTTTAATCCGTTAAGACTGCAGCTTCAAAGGGATAGTCAGGGATCTTTCCAGCCAACCGCCCTGACCATCAGAAATCACTTCAAACACTTCAACGAAAGTCGCTTCAATCGAGGCAATCTGACCGTTGTTTCGGCCCAGATAATCGCCTACTTTCAACCGGTGAATGACGCCATTGGCCCGCAGCAGAGCGTTAGCCTGCAGATCATTGGACAGCGTCCCGACCATCTCGAATTGCTCAAGGTCGAAACCCTCCAGAAATTGCCTGGCCCGGCCAACGTCAAGCTCATCTCCGGCAAGGCTTACCTGCCAACTGCCAGCGCCACCCCCAGGCGCAGCCTGAAAAGGGTTACGCAGTGCCATCGCCTCGTACGTAAACACCTGCGGAGCTTTGACACCGGGAACAGGAACTATGGTGCTGCCCGGAAGCGCCTGCGCGGCCTGCAAATACCTCTTGAGTTCGACCGTATCCTGTACGCCATCACACCCGGCTAACCCGGCCAGCAATCCGATGCCCAATAGTCGAACGCAAACACTCATGGGATCAGTCCTTGATCGTGGGTGCGATAGGTCCTGGCCAGCAGTGTCATACGCAGTTGGCCGTCCCCAGTACCATTGAGCGGCGCAAGCGCGAAGTCATGCAGGGTGACAATGCGCGGCAAGCTCGCCATGGCACTGACGAAGAGCCCCAACTCGTGATAGCCACCAGCGAGGGTCATCTGTAGCGGCAACTCGGCATAAAACGGCTGGAGTACTTCGGGCAGCCACTGGATACGTTCAATGACCAGACCATTTGCCTTGCCCAGTTGCGAAACCTGATCAAGCAAACCGGGCACCTGAGCCTGAGCAGGCAATTGTTTCAGCATTGCGCTAAAAGCAGCTTCCAGATCGTGCAGTTGAATTACATAGGCATCCAGGTTCGCAACCTGTGCAACCCTGGATTCAAACGCAGTTTTGAGTGCGACTTGAGCCTCAGCCTGCTGTTGCAGTCGGGTAGTCGACGACAGCAGGAACAGGAGGTAGCCCAGCACCAGCAACAGGCTCAACCACATCAGCGCCACAGCAGTTTTGCGGCGTGAGGACCACGCCCCCACGCTTGCAAAATCCAGCTCCCGCAGATCGATACTGCGCAAGTTCATCAGCCAGTCAGCAGCGTTCACAGCTGGCCGCCAGCAGGCGTATGCCGCGCTTCACGCACCGTCAACTGAAACTGCCGCACATGCTCCCCATCGTGAGCAGGACCTGCCTTGACGTCGATCAGTTCAGGGGTTTCCAGCCAATGCGAAGCATCCAGATTTCGCATCAGTTGCGCGACCAGGTTGTTGGACTGGGCAACCCCAGTGATCACAATGTTGCCCTCTGTCATTTTCACGTCGGTGAAATACACGCCATCCGGCAAACTGCGTGCTAGCTGCTCCAAAATGATCCCGCTGCTCGAGCGACTGCTCTGCAGCATCCCGATTGTTTGCATGCGCTCAAGCAACTGCTCGCGTCGCACCTTCAACTGGTCGATTTGCTCCGCACGACCGTCCAGCTGAAACGTGGCGCTGCGGATCAGGTCATTGCGCTCCAACTGCTGCTCTACCAGACCGTCGATAAAATGGTCAGCCGCAAACACTCCGGCCACTGCCACCACCGACAAGACCGCCAACACCATCAAAAACCGCTTGCGCCGCCTTTCACGCAACAACGCGCGCCAGGGCAGCAAATTGATTTTTGCCATCAATCAAACCCTCTCAAGGCCAGACCGCAGGCAGTCAACAGCACCGGGGCATGACAAAGCAAGGTTTCAGGTGCGAGCGCGGGGTTAAGGCTCATGGCCAAAAAGGGATTGGCGGTGCGTGTCGGCACGCCAAGCCGATCCTCGACCCACTGAGTTGTCCCCGGATTCGATACTGCCTCGCCAGCCAGCACAATCATGCTGACCACCCCTTTAATACCGGATTCGACAAACAGCTCAAGCCCGCGCTCCAGGTGTTGAACGAGCGTGCTTTGGAATGCTTGCACCCCGGCAGTGGCATGCCCAAAAAGCAGCTCGCGGGAGTAGATCACCTCGCCCTGTTGCACAATGCTCAGCTGAGTTGTGTGGGTCGCACAGTCGACCACCGCCACCGCCCCCTGCAATGCCAGCCCAGAGACCATGGCGTCCACACCGCGAGCCAGGGCATGGGATTGGACAGCAACCACTCGCAGGTTCAATCCAACATCACTCAAGACCGACCGATACCACTCAAGTGCCTCCTGACGGCACGCCACCATGTGCACGTTAACCCGTGCGGGATGACTCGATGAATTGCCTTGAACCTCGAAATCCAGCGCCACGTCTTCAAGGGCATAAGGCACGTATTGCTCAGCCTCAAGACGTACATGCAGTTCAAGTTCGACTTCGCTCAAGCCCGCCTCTACCTCAAGGGTTTTACAGATGAGCCGCCCGTCGGGGATCGCCACTGCCGCATCACGCGCCACCACTGCAGCTTCTGCCAGCGCCTTGAGCAGCACTTGCACGACACTTTTCGGCTCAGCGCCGGTCTGATCATCCGCAAGCCCGGCTGGCAGCGGTTCAATGGCATAGGCTTGCAGCTTGAACGCACCCTGCGAACGGCTCAGTTCGACGACCTTGATCGCTTGCGGGCTGATATCGATACCTACGTACCGATGGCGTACTTGAGGAAATAATCCGGGCACTTTTGTTTTCCCTAATGCAATCCGTAACTTACGGAGGGTAAAAAATGAGATCCGTTCAAAACCTGTTCTGACATGCGGCTCATGACGTTCATGAGCGAAAAATGCTTATAATGCCGGGCGTTTTTTTCCGTATCGTCGACCCGGCGCAACTGCGCACTACCCTGACGTGCAAACCCATTTCTTAATCTGGAAATCCAAAAGCCTTGATTCGTCTGCTGAAGTTTTTCGGGTGGTCTTTCGTTGCCATATTCTGCGGGCTGTTGCTCGTGTTGAGCGGCGCGTTTCTCTATCTTAGTCCTGGCTTGCCGTCCGTAGAGTCGTTGAGAAGCATCCAGTTGCAGATTCCTTTGCGGGTCTATACCAGCGACGGAAAATTGATCGCGGAGTTTGGCGAAATGCGCCGCTCACCGATCAAATTCGCCGACATTCCGCCCAATTTCATCAATGCCCTGCTCTCCGCGGAAGATGACAACTTCGCCAATCATTACGGGGTCGATCCCAGTAGCCTGATGCGTGCCGCTACCCAGTTGGTAAAAAGCGGACACATACAATCAGGCGGTAGCACCATCACCATGCAGGTGGCGAAGAACTATTTCCTCTCCAGCGAGCGGAGCTTTTCACGCAAAACCAACGAAATCCTGCTGGCCCTGGAAATCGAACGTGAGCTGACCAAGGACGAAATCCTTGAGTTGTATGTGAACAAGATTTACCTGGGCAACCGCGCTTACGGTATCGAGTCCGCGGCACAGGTTTACTACGGCAAGTCGATCCGCGACATCAGCCTGGCGCAGATGGCAATGATTGCCGGTCTGCCCAAGGCCCCTTCGCGCTTTAACCCGCTGGCCAACCCGGTGCGCAGCAAAGAACGTCGCGACTGGATCCTGGGCCGCATGTATAAGCTGGGCAAGATTGACCAGGCCAGCTACGAAGCCGCCATCGCAGAGCCTGTCGACGCCAGCTACCACGTGCCAACCCCCGAAGTCAGCGCTCCTTACATCGCTGAAATGGCCCGCGCCGAGATGGTCGGACGCTACGGCAGCGAGGCTTATACCGAAGGTTTCCGCGTCACCACCACAGTGCCAAGCAACCTCCAGGAGCTGGCCAACACTGCTGTTCATGAAGGCCTGATTGCCTACGACCAGCGCCACGGCTACCGTGGCCCGGAGTCGCGCTTTACCGGCAAGACCCTGGCTGTATGGACTCACGAACTGACCAAGCAACGGCCTATCAGCGGCCTGGAACCGGCAATCGTGACCCAGGTCGACAAGGACGGCCTGCAGGTACTGACGCGCTCCGGCGAAGCCCACGTTTCGTGGAACACCATGAAATGGGCGCGCAAGTTCCTCAATACCAACAGCATGGGCCCAATGCCCAAACAGCCTTCGGATGTCGTGCAAGTCGGCGACCTGATTCGCGTACAACCGCAAACCGATGGCAGCTACAAGTTCAGCCAAGTGCCCACGGTACAAGGCGCACTGGTATCGCTTGACCCGGACAACGGCGCCATTCGCTCGCTGGTCGGAGGTTTCGCGTTCGAGCAGAGCAACTACAACCGTGCGATGCAGGCCAAACGCCAGCCCGGCTCAAGCTTCAAACCGTTCATTTATAGCGCCGCCCTGGACAACGGCTACACCGCCGCCACCCTGGTCAACGATGCGCCGATCGTGTTTGTCGACGAGTATCTGGACAAGGTCTGGCGCCCGAAGAACGACACCAACACCTTCCTCGGCCCGATCCGTGTACGTGAAGCGCTGTACAAGTCACGTAACCTGGTCTCTATCCGCTTGCTGCAAAGCCTGGGCGTCGATCGCACCATCGACTACATCAGCAAGTTCGGTTTCAACAAGCAGGACCTGCCACGCAATCTGTCGCTGGCCCTGGGTACTGCAACCTTGACCCCGATGGAGATTGCCACCGGCTGGAGCACGTTCGCCAACGGCGGGTACAAAATCACGCCGTACTTGATCGACAAGATCGAAAGCCGCAACGGCGACACGCTGTTCGTGGCCAACCCGCCAAGCGTGCCTAAAGGCGCCAGCAAAGACGTGCCACCAGAAGCTGCAGCGCTGACCATCGACACCATCAACGCTGCACCCGGCCTGCCTACCGTAGAGACACAAGCGGTAGCCGAGCGCATTGTCGACGGTCGCACCACCTACATTCTCACCAGCATGCTGCAGGACGTAATCAAGCTCGGTACCGGCCGTCGCGCTCTGGCGCTGGGCCGCACCGACCTGGCAGGTAAAACCGGTACTACCAACGAATCCAAGGATGCGTGGTTCTCCGGCTACAACGCCGATTACGTGACCACCGTTTGGACCGGCTTCGACCAACCCGAAAGCCTGGGTCGTCGCGAGTACGGCGGCACTGTGGCCCTGCCGATCTGGATGACCTACATGGGCGGTGCGCTCAAAGGCAAACCTGCTCACACCCAGGCCGAGCCCGAAGGCATCCTCAGCCTGCGGATCGACCCTACCAGCGGCCGTATTGCTTCACCCGGCACGCCTGGCGCCTACTTCGAGTTGTTCAAGAGCGAAGACACGCCACCGACCAACAGCGAGCTGGGCAACAGCGTAGCGCCGGGTAGCCCGCTGCCGGCCGATGATGGCGCACCTATCGACCTCTTCTAACCAAGAGTCCGACAAGCTGTCAGTTGCAGTGCAACTGGCAGCTTGCTTCCAAAGCGAGCATATATTCCATGGGCAGGCTGTCTTCGAGCAACTCATCAACCGGCGCCATCGCCAGTTGATCCATTCGGGTGCTTTCGCTGTGGGCCTCCCAGCGCATCAGGCTTTCAGCCAAGACCTCAGGCTGCAGCGCAAACCGGCCATACACATCTGCCAGGCTGGGCACCGTAAACCTCAGCTTGTATAACTGCTTTCGGGTCTTGTCGACGCTACTCATCTCCCGCATCAGCAAGTTCATTACTCGCACCTGCTCTTCAAAACTGCAGCCCGTGCACGTCATCTGTTCGCGATAGCGAGTGCGCAATTGTTGCGCGATGTGCTCAAGCGCCTGATCAACGAATAACACCTCCCGCTCTGTTACCAGCGAACGCCGGAACGTGAGCGCTTGCTGGCTTCGTCGCAGCACTGCCCAGCAACTGGGAATATAACTGTCGACCATAAACTGCTGACCTACGTCGACCAACTGCCCAAGAAGCCCGTCCGGTTCCGGCACAGCAGCTTTTTGCTCGAACACCGCATGGCTTAATGCCTGCTGGGTGATGGTTTCACTGAGAGGCCCCCAGATGAGGTGCGAGACCTGCCCATGACCGAACTCCACCGGCATAAAGTGGCGCAAGGTGCCGTGATGCTGGTACGGCTCGCCGAACAAATGACTCAAACCCGCCACAAACACCCCAAACCCTGCGGGCACATGGGTAAAGGTGAACATCGTGACGGCGCAGTACGCCGTCAACCGGTTGTTCATCCAGCTCCCCGGAACACTGGGAATCGGGTCGTTGTGGTTAACCATGCGCTGGTGCACCAGACCATGCGCCGCGCTGACAAAAGTCGCGTCCGCTGCACGAGGCGCACCATAGGTATAGAGCAGTACATCGCAATCCCGGCGCAGACGCAGCATTTGTGAAAGAAGCAAGCCAACGGCCCCACCCTGGCTATGACCACAAACCAGGACTTTTTGCCCGGCGTAGAATTTGTCCAGGTAAGCGCCAGCAAAGTCATAAGCCTGCCTGGCAGCGTCGTAAAACCCGCTATGCACCTTGCCCTCCCCCTCTGCAAAGGGCACTTGAAGTGCATCCGCACCCCCCGAGAACTCGGACCAGGGGCAGATGCCACGAACGGCAATCAATATGACTTCCTCGTTGTGGGTCACAAAGATTTGCATCTCGGTGCCTTTTGTCCCAAAACGAATCTCACCGCTGAAATGAATAGAGGCCGGGGTCTCCTGTGCTGCTGTTGATAGCGGGTCATTGGCCGGATACAACGCTGGATCAAACGGCACGATTTCCAAGCGACTGGAATACGCCACGTCTTCATAAAGCGGGTAGTAGGACTTGGCTTGCCCTGGGCTGACCGGCCAATCCCCCATACTCAGTTGCGCATCCGCAGTTGTCACACGCGGCCTGCCTTGGGCGCCACCAAAGGGGCAATCGCTCAAGGTAGCCAGCAACGCCAACTGGTAGAGATTAAGCGCGCAATACTGTGAGTCGGTTGACAGCAGCGGGCGCAAAGCTCGTAAGGGGCGGACTTGCAACAACGTATGACGACCGCTGGCCAGACACACGCCAAGTGGGCTTGGCGGCGGCGCAAAAGGGCAATCGAGCGCTGGCGGCAAGTGCGACACATGCTCGACCAAATCCCGTACTTCAACCTGATAGAAATCAGTTTCGGTATCAATGCACACCGGCTTGTCCTGCGTGCGAACACCCCCTTTGTTGAGGTATCGAGTGTGCTCGGCCCTGACCTGAAGCTCGGTGATTTTGAGCGGGTAGTGCGGGCGATCCAGTAATCGCGCATAGACCGCACGGCTACCGTCATGTAATTGCCTGAACATGACGCCAACGGGGCCGA
Source organism: Pseudomonas fragi (assembly GCF_025426255.1). Taxonomy (GTDB): domain Bacteria; phylum Pseudomonadota; class Gammaproteobacteria; order Pseudomonadales; family Pseudomonadaceae; genus Aquipseudomonas; species Aquipseudomonas kulmbachensis. The sequence continues at coordinate 4,963,565 of NZ_CP104861.1, forward strand.
TCAGGTTGCCAACCTCACCGCGGCCAACGGCATCCAGATGACCGCTGTGCGTGCCTCCTTCACCGTCTACAAGGTCGTAGGCCAACCCGGCATACGGCTCGCCTGTTCCCTGTTCGTCAACCAATTGAAAACTGGTACGACCTATATGCTTCTGGCGAGAGGGTGTGAGCATCGGTGATTCCTGTAGGCACTGAGGGCACACTTCAGGACAAAGCCTCCCCAGACAAGGGGATAAAACTAACCGCTAGCTGTAGGAATGGATGTAAGACAATTCCTAAATGTGTCTGAGATTCTTCTGAATATGTGTATTAATTTTTAGACCTCATCCCACCGAAAACTAAAAAGCCCCGGCACTTTTCAGTGCCAGGGCTTTGTTTTGACGCTATACGGAATTAACCGTTGAAGACGTCATCCACGCTTTTCAGCGGGTAGTTTTTCGGGTACGGCAGAGTTGCTACACCTGTCTCGATAGCGGCTTTGGCCACGGCATCGGAGATCAGGGTGATCAAACGGGCGTCCATTGGTTTCGGGATGATGTACTCACGACCGAATTCCAGCTTGATACCGCCGTAGGCATCACACACTTCTTGTGGCACTGGCAGTTTGGCCAGTTCACGCAGTGCGTTGGCCGCTGCGATTTTCATTTCTTCGTTGATGCGCTTGGCGCGAACGTCCAGAGCACCACGGAAGATGAACGGGAAGCCCAGTACGTTGTTGACCTGGTTCGGGTAGTCCGAACGGCCAGTGGCCATGATCACGTCGTTACGGGTAGCGTGAGCCAGTTCCGGGGAGATTTCCGGATCAGGGTTCGAGCACGCGAACACGATCGGGTTAGGCGCCATACGCAGCAGGTTTTCAGCGCTCAGCAGGTTAGGACCCGACAGACCAACAAACACGTCCGCGCCGTCCATGGCGTCAGCCAGGGTGCGCTTCTCGGTTGCGTGGGCGAATACCGCCTTGTACTGGTTCAGGTCGTCACGGCCAGAGTGGATCACGCCGGTACGGTCAACCATGTAAATGTTTTCGATGGTTGCGCCCATGCTCACCAGCAATTTCATGCAGGAGATGGCTGCAGCACCGGCGCCCAGGCAAACGATCTTGGCGTCAGCCAGGGTTTTACCAGCGATTTCCAGGGCGTTGATCATGCCAGCCGCGGTCACGATAGCGGTGCCGTGCTGGTCATCGTGGAATACAGGGATATCGCACTGCTCGATCAGAGCACGTTCGATCTCAAAGCACTCAGGTGCCTTGATGTCTTCGAGGTTGATGCCGCCGAAGGTAATAGAAATGCGTTTTACGGTGTCGATGAAAGCCTGTGGGCTCTCGGAGTCAACTTCGATATCGAATACATCGATACCGGCAAAGCGCTTGAACAACACGCCTTTGCCTTCCATAACAGGCTTGGAGGCCAATGGGCCGAGGTTACCCAAGCCCAGAATAGCGGTGCCATCGGAAATCACGGCTACCAGGTTGCCTTTGCCAGTGTATTTGTAGGCAAGTTCAGGGTCGCGGGCGATTTCGCGTACTGGTTCGGCTACACCCGGGCTGTAAGCCAGCGCTAGATCGCGGGCTGTAGCGGTAGGTTTGGTGAGCTCGACACTCAGTTTCCCTGGACGGGGCTGGGCATGGTATTCGAGAGCGGCGGTTTTCAAATCAGACATGTGGGCATTCCGCTTTTTTGCTGTTGGACAGACGAATCGCCGAGCATACGCGTGTCGCAAAGTCCCGACAAGACTGACCAGTCAGCAGTGTCAAGGGCTTTGCCTTACGACTTTGGGCCAAGAGCCGCGCCCCATAAGGGCTAGAGTGTTCACAATATGCGATTAAAATTGTCTACAATTTTTAATGCGCAGCGACTTTTAACATTCCCGGATGAGTCAAAGGCAACATCCAGCGCGCCTGCCCAGCCTTTAGCCCTCCGCGCCGCGAGCGGTCCAGCACCCAGCCTCTGGCCTCAACTTGCGCGCCTTGCAGACCGGCGAGGGATTTTTGATCGAAATTGGCCAGTTGATTGGGTGCAATGCGCAATACCAAACCACCCTGCAGATCGATCCAAAGCCCGCCGCGATTGCGCTGCACCTTACTGACCGTACCGCCCACCAGGGCAAAGCCGGAACGGCTGATTTGTTGCGCTGCAAGCACTGGCGATTGGCGCCAGAGCCCCAGGCCAGCCGCCCGGGCACTGCGCTCCGCCGCTTGCTGACAATCGAGCAATGCGACATTCGGTGCTATCGCCACTTGGTACCCCAGCCCATCTGCGAGCAATTGGGCTTCAAGGTTGCTGCCATCGGCACCAAACACATGGGCCAGGGTGCGGCCATAGCGATCCTGAGCCTGCTTGCCCGCGAGCAGCCCGACACGGCCATTACTCTGCGCCACCAGCGTCTGCAGGCGCTTGCGCGCAGCCTCCGCGAAGGGCTCGGCAGACTGGCCCTTCTTGCCCGTCTCCGGCGCGTTGAGACCGATCATGCGCACACTGCGTCCATCTTCGAGGCGCAGCGTGTCACCATCGGACACATGCGCCACCGAAGCATAGGTCAGCGCCTCCGGAGCAGGGCAAAGCGGCGCGGCGAGTGCCCCAGAAAGCCAAATCGCAGGTATAAAAAAGGCGCCCGCGAGGGACGCCTTTTTCAATAACCTGGCCAGACCAAAAAGGCTGCCCAATGTCATCAGCCTTACTCGGCTGCTTTTTCTGCTTCTGCTGCTGGAGCTGCTGCTTTAGCGCCGAAAGCACCAAAACGAGTCTTGAAGCGATCAACACGACCGCCAATGTCCAGAGTCTTCTGCTTACCGGTGTAGAACGGGTGGCACTCGTTGCATACGTCGGTGCCCAGTGGCTTGCACAGGTTCGAACGAGTTTCGAACTTGTTGCCGCAGCTGCAAGTTACCAGGATTGTTTCGTACGCTGGATGGATATCGGCTTTCATGGGGTATTCCTCGGGCTAGCGTGCCGCCACTCAACACCATTGTTGAATACCGCACGTAAAATTAGGGCGCCGATAATACCAGACCTTTGCATTGACGCAAGCGGCCAAGCATGCTCCACCCTATTTCTTTCATTATTCATTGACCTGCCTTTAAGTCCCGGGACGCGTTGTCTGCTAGGCTCCGGGCCATCTTTGCCGTTCATCACTTGAGAGCCCCGCGTGCCCGACGCCATTTTGCGCCTTGCCCTGCCTTCCCCTTTGCGCCGCCTGTTTGATTACCGGGCGCCTGCTGGCGTGCTGCGCAGTCAATTACAGCCTGGCATGCGCTTGCGGGTGCCGTTCGGACGACGCGAGATGATCGGCATTCTGGTCGAAGTGGTCGATCACAGCGAGGTCCCGGCCGACAAGCTTAAGCCTGCGATCGCGCTGCTCGACACCACGCCCCCCCTACCGCCCTCGCTCTTCAAGCTGTGCCTGTGGACCTCGCAGTACTACCAACACAGCCTGGGCGACACCCTGAGCTGGGCACTGCCGGTGCTGCTGCGTCAGGGCGAACTGGCCGAGACGCGCCAGGAACGGTTCTGGCAGATCGCCCCCGGCGCCAGGCTCGACGACCCGCGCATCGCCCACGCACCGCGCCAGCGTGAAGCGCTGGCCACCCTCGCCCAGCACCCCCACGGCGTGGCGCACCAACTGCTAAGCAAGTTGATGCTGAGCAAGGACAGCCTCGACCTGCTGTTGGCCAAGGAACTGGTGACGGTGGAAATCCGCCGCCACGCGCCGAGCGAGCGCCATGAGCACTGGCTGGCCCAGCCCGAGTTGCCGCTTAACAACGAACAACGTGCCGCCTACGAGGCGATTCGCGCAGGTTTTGACCACTTCCATGCTTTCTTGCTGGCCGGAGTGACCGGCAGCGGCAAGACCGAAGTGTATTTGCAACTGATCCGCGAAACCCTGCAGGCGGGCAAGCAGGCACTGGTGTTGATCCCTGAAATCAACCTGGGCCCGCAAACCCTGGCCCGCTTCGAACAGCGTTTCAATGCGCGCATAGCGCTGGTGCATTCAGCGGTTAACGACCGCGAGCGTCTCGAAAGCTGGCTGGCCGCACGGGACGGCGAAGCCGACATTATTATTGGCACCCGCTCGGCACTGTTCACCCCGATGAAAAACCCGGGGCTGATCATCATCGATGAAGAACACGACGGTTCTTATAAACAGCAGGAAGGTTTGCGCTACCACGCCCGCGACCTCGCTCTGGTTCGCGCCCGTCAGGAGAACATCCCTATAGTCCTGGGATCTGCCACTCCATCTCTCGAAAGCCTGCACAACGCCTACACCGGCCGCTACGGCCTACTGCGCTTGAATGAACGCGCAGGTGGGGCCAAACAACCACGCTTCCTGCGGTTGGATGTAAAAAGCCGTCCGTTGGACAGCGGGATTTCGGGGCCAATGCAACAAGCCATCGGCCAGACCCTCGCAGCGGGCCAACAAGTTTTGGTGTTTCTGAACCGTCGCGGCTTTGCGCCCACTTTACTGTGCCATGACTGCGGCTGGATGTCGGAGTGCCAGCGTTGCGATGCGCGCATGACCGTCCATCAGCGCTCCGGCGAGCTGCGCTGCCATCACTGCGGCTACGTCGAGCGCGTGCCTCGCAACTGCCCGCAATGTGGCAAAGTTGATTTGCGGCCAGTGGGCGCAGGAACTGAGCGCGCCGAAGAGCGGCTAGGGATTTTGTTCCCCGACTACCCGGTACTGCGGGTCGATCGCGACAGTACTTCGCGCAAAGACGCGATGAACCAGCTGTTTGCCACGATCCAAAAGGGTCAGCCGTGCATTCTGATCGGTACGCAAATGCTTGCCAAAGGCCATCACTTCCCCCGGGTGACGCTGGTATCGATTCTGGATGCCGATGGCGGCTTGTTCTCCGGCGACTTCCGCGCCAGCGAGCGCATGGCCCAGTTGATCGTTCAGGTCGCAGGCCGTGCCGGTCGCGCTGAAGAGCCGGGCAAGGTGATTATCCAGACCCATCTGGCCGACCATCCGCTGCTGATCCAACTGACTGAACAGGGTTACTTCGCCTTTGCCGAACAGGCCTTGAGCGAGCGCCGGGCCGCTGGGCTGCCGCCTTTCGCGCATTTGGCGCTATTGCGTGCCGAAGCCCATAAACCCGGGCAAGCGGAAGGTTTCCTGGACGAAGCCTGCAGCGAGGCTGAACGCCTGCTGGGCGAATTGAACCTGGGTGGCATCGAACTGCTCGGCCCGGTGCCCGCACCGATGGAGCGCCGCGCCGGACGCTATCGCGCGCAGTTATTGCTGCAAGCCAGCGCCCGCGCGCCGCTACATCGTTTGCTCAGCCAATGGCTGCTAGCCCTTGAGCAAATGCCCAGCGGTCGCCAGGTACGTTGGTCGCTGGACGTTGACCCGGTAGACCTTTATTAAGGCACCAAATATCCCCTGTGGGAGCGGGCTTGCTCGCGATGCAGACGACGCACTGTCTCTGGAAGACCGCGATGATGCTATCGCGAGCAAGCCCGCTCCCACAGATTTGGAGAATATTAGGAAATAACCGTACACCACATATCCATAACCTGCCTGCTAAGGTTGGCAAGGCCCGCCCGGCAACGGATAATGCCCAGTTTTTCCACCTGCGCACTGAAGCGCTACCGCGCTTGCGGTCGAAAGAGAAGACCATGAAAGACACCATTCGCCAGCTGATTCAACAAGCCCTAGCTCAACTCGTCACAGAAGGTGTGTTGCCTGAAGGCCTGACGCCAGCGATTCAGGTGGAAAACGCCCGTGACAAAACCCACGGTGACTTCGCCAGCAACATCGCCATGATGCTGGCCAAGCCTGCAGGCATGAAGCCCCGCGATCTGGCTGAAAAGATCATCGCCGCCCTGCCGGCCGATGAGCAAATCAGCAAGACCGAGATCGCAGGTCCCGGCTTCCTGAACTTCTTCCAGAACACCCAGGCCCTGGCCTCGCGCCTGGACGCAGCACTGGCCGACCCGAAAATCGGCGTGCGCAAAGCGGCCCCGGCCATGCGTACCGTGGTCGACATGTCGGCACCCAACCTGGCCAAAGAGATGCACGTGGGCCACTTGCGCTCCACCATCATTGGCGACGGCGTAGCCCGGGTACTGGAATTTCTCGGCGATGAGGTGATTCGTCAGAACCACGTGGGCGACTGGGGCACCCAGTTCGGCATGCTGATGGCCTACCTGGAAGAAAACCCGATCACCAGCGACGAGCTGTCTGACCTCGAGAACTTCTACCGCGCAGCCAAAAAACGCTTTGACGAGTCGCCGGAATTCGCCGATCGCGCCCGTAGTCTGGTGGTCAAGCTGCAAGCTGGCGACCCTGACTGCCTGGCGCTATGGACCAAATTCAAGGACATCTCGCTGTCGCACTGCCAGAAAATTTACGAGCAGTTGAACGTCAAACTGACCATGGCCGACGTGATGGGCGAAAGCGCCTACAACGACGACCTGATCAACGTAGTCAACGACCTCAAGGCCAAAGGCATGCTGGTCGAGAGCAACGGCGCCCAGTGCGTGTTCCTTGACGAGTTCAAGAACGCCGAAGGCGAGCCGCTGCCGGTCATCATCGTTAAAGCTGACGGTGGCTATCTGTATGCCACCACCGACCTCGCGGCTATCCGCTATCGCAGTGGTGTATTGAAAGCTGATCGCGCCTTGTACTTCGTCGATCAACGTCAGGCTCTGCACTTCCAGCAAGTGTTTGCAGTGGCCCGCAAGGCTGGCTTCGTCACCCATCCGATGGAAATGGAACACATGGGCTTCGGCACCATGAACGGCGCCGATGGCCGTCCATTCAAGACCCGTGATGGCGGTACGGTCAAACTGATCGACCTGCTCAACGAAGCCAAAGAACGCGCCTACACCCTGGTGAAAGAGAAAAACCCGGAGTTGGCAGAAGAAGAGTTGCGCGCCATTGCCAAAGTTGTCGGGATTGGCGCGGTGAAATACGCCGACCTGTCCAAGCACCGCACCAGCGACTACAGCTTCAACTTCGACCTGATGTTGAACTTTGAAGGCAATACCGCACCTTACCTGCTGTATGCCTACACCCGCGTCGCGGGCGTGTTCCGCAAGCTGGGCAAGGGCTTTGAAGAGGTGCAAGGGCAGATCATGCTTGAAGCACCGCAAGAGCAAGAGCTGGCAGCAAAACTGGCGCAGTTCGGTGAAGTGCTGAACAACGTGGCTGAAAAAGGCACACCGCACGCCCTCTGCACCTATCTGTACGAAGTGGCCGGTCTGTTCTCCAGCTTTTACGAGAACTGCCCGATCCTGAGTGCAGAAGACGAAGCGCAAAAGCAAAGCCGCTTGCGTCTGGCCGCCTTGGCTGGCCGTACTCTCAAGCAAGGCCTGGAACTGCTGGGTCTGGAAACTCTGGAGCGCATGTAAGTTGGCCGCGAAGAAAAAACCTGCACCCAAGCGCGGCGCCAGTCGCTATCAGGCACCGGCTAAAAAACCGATTCCGGGCTGGCTATGGATGGCCATCGGCCTGACCGTGGGCGCATTTATCGTGTTTCTGATGAAGCTCGAGCCTGGCCAGGGCGACGACGTCAAACGGGTCAAGCAAGAGCAGCTCAAAGCCACGAAAGCGGCTGAAGCCAACAAAACAGCGCCGAGCCCAACCCAACCGGTCAAGCCCAAGTACGACTTCTATACCCTGCTGCCCGAGTCTGAAGTGATCGTGCCGCCAGAAGCCGTGCCCGAGAAGACCCTGCCAACGCCGCAAACCGCGCCGCTGGCACCGGTCACTCCGGCTGAAGCTGCCAAAATCGACACGGTACGTGCTCAGGCTGCGTTGAACGGCCTCACCCCTCCACCTGCACCTCCGGTCGTCAAAGCGGCACCGGTGACCAGGTTCTTCCTGCAAGCGGGCTCGTTCCGCAAACAGGCCGATGCTGAAAAAGTGCGGGCACAGATCATCCTGCTGGGCCAGACCGCTACGGTTGAAGCCGGTACGGTAAAAGACGAAACCTGGTACCGGGTTCTCGTCGGGCCGTTCAGCAACCGCGACCAACTGACTGTGGCCCAAAAGCAATTGGCGGGCGGCGGGTTCAATAACTTGTTGTTGCAACAGCGGCGCTGATAGCAGCCGCTCCCACGAGGCAATACAGCCTCTGTGGGAGCGAGCTTGCTCGCGATGACATCACCGCGATTCAACAGGAAAACCGCGTCGCGAGCAGGCTCGCTCCCACAACACCCCCACCAGATCCCTCCTCCCCGTTCATCCCCATTCCCTTCCCGCTGTTGAAAAATCCGCTACAACCCCCATATGTATTTCCATCAGGCATTTTCGCCCCGCTGCGTGGAGACTCTCCCTTGACCACCATCGTTTCAGTACGCCGCCACGGCAAAGTCGTTATGGCTGGCGACGGCCAGGTTTCTCTTGGCAATACCGTGATGAAAGGCAACGCGAAAAAAGTCCGCCGCCTCTATCACGGCCAGGTTATCGCCGGTTTCGCCGGTGCAACCGCTGATGCATTTACCCTGTTCGAACGTTTTGAAGGCCAGCTTGAAAAGCATCAAGGCCATCTGGTTCGCGCCGCTGTCGAGTTGGCCAAAGAATGGCGTACCGACCGCTCGCTGAGCCGCCTGGAAGCCATGTTGGCCGTTGCCAACAAAGACGCCTCCCTGATCATCACCGGTAACGGTGACGTGGTTGAGCCAGAAGACGGCTTGATCGCCATGGGTTCGGGCGGTGCATTCGCCCAGGCAGCGGCTCGCGCCCTGCTGATGAAAACCGACCTATCGGCCCGCGAAATCGCCGAAACCGCACTCGGTATCGCTGGCGACATTTGCGTATTCACCAACCACAACATCACTATTGAGGAGCAGGACCTCGCTGAGTAAGACGCCTGCCAGGCTGGCCCGCCAGCCCGTTTGTGAACCTTACTTCAGCTAGAGGAACGCCAATTATCATGTCCATGACTCCCCGCGAAATTGTCCACGAGCTCAATCGCCACATCATCGGCCAGGACGACGCCAAGCGCGCCGTCGCCATCGCGCTGCGTAACCGCTGGCGCCGGATGCAACTGCCCGAAGAACTGCGCGTTGAAGTGACGCCAAAAAACATTCTGATGATCGGCCCAACCGGTGTCGGTAAAACCGAAATCGCCCGTCGCCTGGCCAAGCTGGCTAACGCGCCGTTCATCAAGGTTGAAGCGACCAAGTTCACCGAAGTCGGCTACGTAGGCCGTGACGTCGAGTCGATCATTCGTGATCTGGCTGACGCTGCGATCAAGCTGCTGCGCGAGCAGGAAATCGTAAAAGTTCGCCACCGCGCTGAAGACGCCGCTGAAGAGCGTATCCTCGACGCCCTGCTGCCACCTGCCCGCACGTTCGGCGAAGAAGCCGCCACCCCGCAGGATTCCAACACGCGCCAGCTGTTCCGCAAGCGCCTGCGTGAAGGCCAGCTGGATGACAAGGAAATTGAAATCGAAGTCGCCGATGCTGTTGGCGTCGATATCTCCGCGCCGCCAGGCATGGAAGAAATGACCAACCAGCTGCAAAGCCTGTTTGCCAACATGGGCAAAGGCAAGCGCAAGAGCCGCAAACTGAAAGTCAAAGAAGCACTGAAAATGGTGCGTGACGAAGAAGCCGGTCGCCTGGTCAATGACGAAGAGCTCAAGGCCAAGGCCCTGGAAGCGGTCGAGCAGCACGGCATCGTGTTTATCGACGAAATCGACAAGGTTGCCAAACGCGGCAATGTCGGCGGCGCCGATGTGTCCCGCGAAGGTGTACAGCGCGACCTGCTGCCGCTGATCGAGGGTTGCACGGTCAATACCAAGCTGGGCATGGTCAAGACCGACCACATCCTGTTTATTGCCTCCGGTGCGTTCCACCTGAGCAAACCAAGCGATCTGGTGCCTGAGCTGCAAGGCCGCCTGCCAATTCGTGTCGAGCTCAAGGCCCTGACCCCTGGCGACTTCGAGCGCATCCTCAGCGAGCCACACGCTTCGTTGACCGAGCAATACCGCGAGCTGCTGAAAACCGAAGGCCTGAACATCGAGTTCCTGCCCGAAGGCATCAAGCGTCTGGCTGAAATCGCCTGGCAAGTGAACGAAAAAACCGAGAACATCGGTGCTCGCCGCCTGCACACGCTGCTTGAGCGTTTGCTTGAAGAGGTATCTTTCAGTGCCGGTGATATTGCCAGCACGCAGAATGAAGAGCCGATTCGTATCGACGCCGAATACGTGAACAGCCACCTGGGCGAACTGGCCGAGAACGAAGACCTCTCGCGCTACATCTTGTAAACCGAACACCTGTGGCCGCTGCCGCAGGCTGCGATAAGGCGAAGGCCTTCAACGATCTCCGGATCTTGCGCCAACTACGTTGGTGATTGCAGCCTGTGGCAGCGGCTACACTGTTTGTGCGATGACCAAAGGTTACGACCATGATCCCCAGCGCCATCAACCTGCACAAAGCCTCGAAAACCCTCACTCTCAAATACCCGTCCGGCGAGCAATACGAGCTGCCTGCCGAGTTTTTGCGCGTGCATTCCCCCTCCGCAGAAGTCCAGGGTCACGGCAATCCGATCCTGCAATTCGGCAAAATCAATGTCGGCTTGAGCAAGGTAGAGCCCGCAGGCCAGTACGCGCTAAAACTGACCTTCGATGACGGTCACGACAGCGGCCTGTTTACTTGGGAATACCTCCACCAGCTTGGCGTGCGCCAAGAAGAATTATGGGCTGACTATCTGGCCGAGCTGAAAAAGGCCGGTAAGTCGCGCGACCCTTCGGTGTCGGTCGTCAAACTGATGTTGTAACGCAGTCGGGCTCCCACAGATGCTCTCCGTGGGAGCCGGGCTTGCTCACAAAGCAGTCATGACGTTGTCGTCACCGACGCCGGTGGCGCAGTTACTACAGGGGCCTTGGCTACGGCCGGTTTTTTAGGTGCTGCAGGCTTTTTCGGAGCTGCGGGCTTTTTGGCTGCTACTGGCTTGGCTGCAGGTTTTGCCGCAGGCTTCGCAGCTACAGCCTTGGCCGCTGGTTTCGCAGCTGGCTTGGCTGCTGGCTTGGCTGCTGCAGGTTTTGCCGCAACCTTGACCGCTGCAGGCTTGCTCACTACAGGTGGTTTGGTCGCAGTGACTTTTGCAGCGGCCGCAGTCAGTTTTTCAATATGCTTGGTCAATACGTCCACTTGGGCGTGTAACGCTTTGACTTCTTCACGGCTGGGGACACCCAAGCGTGAAATGGCGCTGGTGAGACGCTTATCGAAAGCTTCTTCGAACTCGCTCCACTTGCCCAATGCCAAATCCTTTACGTCTTCAACCCGAGAACGCGCGGATGAGGTCGACGCCTTAACACCCTCAGCCACTTTGTGGCCCGCGTCCTTGGCCAGCTTTTCGGCTTTTTCGCCATCTTTGACCAGGGTGTCGAACAGCTTGCTGCCGTCCGTATCAATCTTGGAATACACACCCAAACCTGCCAGCCAGATTTTGCGTGAGTACTCTTCAACCTTGCCTACCCATGAGTTGCTTTCTTTGGTCGTCGACTTTTTAGCAGCCATCGTGTTTCCCTCAATGTTCAGTTGCGACGCCAGTGAGCAAGGGCGTCGAATCATCAAGATGAACAACGTGCTCACCTGCATCAGGTTTAGACGCTAAACCGCCTTGTATCAAGGCGGCTCATAGCGAATTAGCCTGCTGCACGAGCCGCAAGAAGGTCACGACAGTGCTTTGTCCAGCGACCGTTCGATTTCCGACTGGATCATGCCGCTCATCGCGGACATCAACATTCCCAGTTCCACATCGACCTTGACGGTTTTCTCGCCGATTTCCAGGGTGCCGTTTACGCCCGAGCGCTTCAATTTCACGGTGTCGCCAGCCCAGGTAGGGGTCAGGCCGTACTGGCTGGCCAGCTTCTCGACCAATGGCTGAGCTTTTTCACGTGCGGCCTCAAGGCCAAGGTTATGGGTACGTTCAACGCTGATACGCGCCATGGCGTCGCTCCTGATAAATAAAGCCGCCACTATACATTCACCCTCGCCAAGACAAAGCCGGCCACCGGGATTAGAATGGCCAGCATTCTCTTTTGGTGACAGCGATATGACTGATCAGCGCAAAGGCAGCGATGCCGAACCCACCACTCACTTCGGCTTCAAAAACGTACCGGAAAGCCAAAAGGCCGAGAAAGTCGCCGAGGTTTTCCACTCTGTAGCCGGCAAATATGACCTGATGAACGACGTTCTGTCGGGCGGTATGCACCGTCTGTGGAAGCGTTTCACTATCGAGCTGTCTGGCGTACGCCCTGGCAACAAGGTGCTGGACATCGCTGGCGGCACTGGTGACCTGGCCCGCAAGTTTTCCCATCTGGTTGGCCCGACCGGCCAAGTGGTGCTGGCCGACATCAACGCCTCGATGCTCAAGGTCGGTCGTGACCGCCTGCTGGACAAGGGCGTGGCCGGCAATATCGAGTTCGTTCAGGCCGACGCTGAAAAGCTGCCGTTCCCGGACAACCATTTCGATTGCGTGACCATCGCCTTCGGTCTGCGCAACGTGACCCACAAGGAAGACGCCCTGCGCTCCATGCTGCGCGTGCTCAAGCCGGGTGGCCGTCTGTTGGTGCTGGAGTTCTCCAAGCCGACCAACGCACTGATGTCCAAGGTCTACGACACTTATTCGTTCGCCTTTATGCCACTGGTGGGCAAGCTGATCCTCAACGACCCGGAGAGCTATCGCTACCTGGCCGAATCGATCCGCATGCACCCTGACCAAGAGACACTGAAGTCGATGATGGTCGAGGCCGGTTTTGACCGCGTGACCTATCACAACATGACTTCGGGCATCGTCGCTCTACACCGCGGCATCAAGCCCTGATGTTGCTGCGCGGCCTTCTCGCCAGCGTCGAAAACGGCATCAACCGCGTTTTGCGGCTGGACAGCACGGCTCTGGCGCGCTTGCGTCCCTTGACCGGCAAGTTGATTGCCGTCGAATGCGCGAGCCCCTCGCTGCGCCTGTTTATTTTGCCCAGCGATGAAGGCCTGCTGCTGGCCAGCCAATGGGCGGCCGAACCTGACTGCACCTTGCGTGCACCCGCCACCAGCCTGCTGCGTCTGGCCTTGAGCAAGGACAAAAGCGCCGTGTTGCACAGCCCTGAAGTCGAGCTTGAAGGCGACAGCGCGGTGCTGATGGAGCTGGCAGCGGTGCTGCAAGACCTGGAACTGGATTGGGAGTACGAACTCTCGAACTGGATCGGGCCAGTGGCCACGGCATTGATCGGTGGTCACCTGCGCAGCCGCGCCAACTGGTATCAGCAAGGATTCGCCAGCCTCAATCAAAATCTGGCCGAATACCTGAGCGAAGAAGCCCGCACCTTGGTCGGCGAACACGAAGCGCAAGCGCGCTTTGACGAACTCGACCAACTCAAACTCGACCTGGATCGCCTTGAGGCGCGCTTTGAGCGCCTTTCCCGATCCCTCAATTCCAGCGATAACGCATGAAGCTGCTTGCCATACGCCGTTTGTTTCGTATCCAGCGCGTCGTCATTCGCTACCGACTGGATGACCTGCTGTTCGCCCTGCCTTTGCCCTGGTGGATGCTGTCCCTGCGCTACGCACTGCCGTGGCGCTGGTTCCCGCGTAAGAAACTGGAGCTGAGCCGCGGCGCGGCCCTGCGTCTGGCGTTGCAGGATCTGGGGCCGATTTTTATCAAGTTCGGCCAGATCCTTTCAACTCGCCGCGACCTGCTGCCCGCCGACATCGCCGATGAGCTGATGCTGCTGCAAGACCGAGTACCGCCGTTCGACCCGCAAGTGGCGGTCAAGCTGATCGAAGAGCAGCTCGGTGCCAAAATCAGCGAAGTGTTCAGCCGTTTCGACATCGAACCGCTGGCCTCAGCGTCGGTGGCTCAGGTTCACTCGGCCAAGCTCAAGACCGGCGAAGAAGTAGTGGTCAAGGTTGTGCGCCCCGGGCTCAAGCCGATCATCGGTTCTGACCTGGCCTGGCTGTTTATTCTGGCCCGTACCGCCGAGCGCCTGAGCGCTGACGCCCGCCTGCTGCACCCGGTGGACGTAGTCACAGACTACGAAAAAACCATTTACGACGAACTCGACCTGTTGCGCGAGGCGGCCAATGCGAGCCAGCTCAAGCGCAACTTCGAAGGCTCGCCGCTGATGTACGTGCCGCAGATCTACTGGGACTGGTGCCGCCCCAAAGTGCTGGTGATGGAACGCATCTACGGGATTCAGGTCACCGACCTGGAGGCCCTTGCGGATCAGCGCACGGACATGAAGATGCTGGCCGAGCGCGGCGTGGAGATTTTCTTCACCCAAGTGTTCCGCGACAGCTTCTTTCACGCCGACATGCACCCCGGCAACATCTTTGTCAGCACCGTCAATCCGTGGGCTCCGCAATATATCGCCATCGACTGCGGCATCGTCGGCAGCCTGACCCCCGAGGATCAGGACTACCTGGCACGCAACCTGTTTGCTTTTTTCAAGCGTGACTACCGCCGTGTGGCGCAGTTGCACATTGATTCAGGCTGGGTGCCAGCGCATACCAAACTCAACGAGTTTGAAGCCGCTATCCGTACCGTGTGCGAACCAATTTTCGAGAAACCACTCAAGGAAATTTCCTTTGGCCAGGTGCTGATGCGCCTGTTCCAGACGGCTCGACGCTTCAATATGGAAGTCCAGCCGCAGTTGGTGTTGCTGCAAAAAACCCTGCTCAATATCGAAGGCCTGGGGCGCCAGCTGTACCCCGACCTCGATCTGTGGAACACCGCCCAGCCGTTCCTCGAGCGCTGGATGCGTGAGCGCGTGAGCCCTAAAACCCTGCTGCGCAACCTGCACAGCCAGGTCGAGCAGATCCCGCATTTGGCCGGCATGACTCGCGACTTGCTCGAACGCATGTCGCAACCCCATGCCAGTAACAAACAATTGATCGTGCGCGAATCCCGTGATGGCTGGTTCCTGCGCCTGATCGGTGCCGGGCATCTGGCCGCAGGGGCCTTGCTGGCCAGCCTCGGCCCCCTGCACACTGCGGGCTACTGGCCAGCAGGAATCATGCTGGCCGTAGGCTTGTATCTGATCGTGCGCCGATAGCCAGCTCCGGAAGAGGCTGGCAAACTGTGAATTCACCAGGCCTCAGCCACAGGGTTGAGGCAGGTTGTCGGAGTCGAACATGAAAGACTGGCTGGACGAGATCAAATGGGACAACGACGGCCTGGTGCCGGCGATTGCCCAGGACCACAAGACCGGGCGCGTGCTGATGATGGCCTGGATGAACCGCGAGGCATTGAGCCTGACTGCCGCCGAGAACCGTGCCATTTACTGGTCACGTTCCCGTGGCAAGCTGTGGCGCAAGGGCGAAGAGTCCGGCCACGTGCAAAAGCTGCATGAAATGCGCCTGGACTGCGATGCCGATGTGATCATCCTGATGGTCGAACAAATCGGTGATATCGCCTGCCATACCGGTCGCCAGAGCTGCTTCTACCGCGTGTACGAAAACGCTGAGTGGAAAACCGTCGACCCGGTGCTCAAAGATCCGCACGCCATTTACCACGCAGGGCACTCCCATGACTGACACCTTGAGCCGCGTAGCCCAAGTGCTCGAAGCACGCAAAGGCGCAACTCCCGACAGCTCCTATGTCGCCAGCCTGTACCACAAGGGCCTGAACAAGATTCTGGAAAAAGTCGGCGAAGAGTCGATCGAAACCATCATCGCCGCCAAAGACGCCGCCATCAGCGGTGATTGCAGCGATGTTATCTACGAAACAGCCGATCTATGGTTCCATAGCATGATCATGCTGGCCCAGTTGGGGCAGCATCCTCAGGCAGTACTGGATGAACTGGAGCGGCGTATCGGCACCTCCGGCCACGTGGAAAAAGCCTCCCGGCCGTCCGCCTAAATCACTTTTGCTAAGGAACACATCATGGGCATTTTTGACTGGAAACACTGGATCGTCATTCTGGTAGTCGTAGTCCTGGTCTTCGGCACCAAAAAACTGAAAAATCTGGGCACCGATGTCGGCGAATCGATCAAAGGCTTTCGCAAGGCCATGAACGACGACGAAAAACCTGCCGAGCCCGTGGTTCCGCCTGCGCAGCCAACTGCTGCACCACAACCACACACCACTTCGACCCTGAACGAGCCGCACACCATTGACGTGCAGGCACAAAAAGTCGAAGAGCCGACCCGCAAAGACGTGTGAGCCAAAACTAATGTTCGGTATCAGCTTCAGTGAACTGCTGCTCGTTGGCCTTGTGGCCCTGCTGGTGCTCGGCCCCGAGCGACTGCCAGGTGCTGCGCGCACGGCGGGCCTGTGGATCGGGCGCTTGAAACGCAGTTTCAATGCGATCAAACAGGAAGTTGAACGTGAAATCGGCGCCGACGAAATACGTCGGCAGCTGCACAACGAACATATCCTGTCGATGGAAGAGGAAGCCAAGAAGATCCTGGCCCCTCTGCAGGACGCCGTGAAGCCGCTGACCCCGACCGAGCCAACAGTTGCGCCTGTCGAGCCTGCGAACACTGCCCCCGTTAGCCTGAGCAAAGACCCTGCGCCTCAACCGGCAGCGCCACACGACCCTACCCTGCCACCGCGAGCCCCTTAAGCGCATGAGCGATAAGCCTGATCACGACCAGCCAATGCCGCTGGTTTCGCATCTCACCGAGCTGCGCACCCGCCTGTTGCGCTGCATCGCGGCGATTTTCATCATCTTTGCCGGGTTGTTCGCCTTTACCCAGCAAATCTACACCCTGGTCTCCACGCCGTTGCGTGAATACCTGCCGGTAGGCGCGACGATGATCGCCACCGACGTGGCCTCGCCGTTCCTCACGCCCCTCAAGCTGACCATGATGGTCTCGCTGTTTATTGCAATTCCGGTAATCCTGCACCAGATCTGGGGGTTTATCGCTCCTGGTCTGTACAAGCACGAGAAGCGCATAGCCGTGCCGCTGCTGGTCTCCAGCATCTTCCTGTTTTACGCAGGCATGGCCTTCGCCTACTTCCTGGTGTTCCCGCTGGTGTTCAAGTTCTTCGCCGCTGCTACCCCGGAAGGCGTCGCAATGATGACCGATATCAGCAGCTACCTTGATTTCGTCATGACCCTGTTTTTTGCCTTTGGCGTGGCCTTTGAAATCCCGGTGGCCGTGGTATTGCTCGTCTGGATTGGCATCGTCGACGTCAAATACCTGCGCAAGATTCGCCCGTACGTGATCATCGGCTGCTTCGTAGTCGGCATGATCCTGACTCCGCCCGACATCTTCTCGCAAACCTTGCTCGCCATCCCGATGTGGATGCTGTTTGAAATCGGCATTATTTTTGGCAGTTTGGTCAGCAAGAACAAACGCGGCGAACACCCGGACGAACAATCGGCTGACAACGACGCCCAACCGCCAGCGCCACAAGCGTGAACCTGCTGCTCCTCGAAGAGGCTGATTTCATTGCCGCCGACCGCGTGATCCTGCGCGATCGGCGCCTGACTCACATGCAGGAAGTTCACCGTGCCGTCGTCGGCGACAGCCTGCGCGTCGGTCGGATTGGCGGGTTGATGGGCAGCGCCGAGCTGGTGCGCCTTGAAGCACAAGAAGCCGAGCTGGTTATCCACAGCCTGGACCAGCCGCCACCGGCCAAACTGCCACTGACCCTGTTGCTGGCCTTGCCGCGCCCAAAAATGCTGCGCCGCGTGCTACAAACCGTGGCCTCGATGGGCGTGCCGAAGGTCATTCTGGTCAACAGTTACCGGGTAGAGAAAAGCTTCTGGCAGACCCCGTTTCTGGAACCCGAAGCCATTCGTGAACAATTGATTCTGGGCCTGGAGCAATCACGCGACAGCGTACTGCCTGAGATCGTCATCGAAAAACGCTTCAAGCCGTTTGTCGAAGACCGCCTGCCTGCGCTGGTCGAAGGCACCCTGGGCCTGGTCGGTCATCCGGGCGATTACCCGGCCTGCCCGCGCGGGCTGGACGAAGCGGTCACACTGGCCATCGGCCCGGAAGGTGGCTGGATCCCTTACGAAATCGATTTGCTGGCCAAGTCAGGCTTGCAGCCGGTGCAACTGGGCGCGCGCATCCTGCGGGTCGAAACCGCCGTCACCGCCCTTCTCGCCCGATTGTTCTGACCTCCCCAAACCTGTAGCCGCTGGCGCAGGCTGCGATAAGGTCCGCAGGACCTTCGCTTCTCGCCTGAAAATCAGGGTCGCTCCGCGCGCCCATCGCAGCCTGCGCCAGCGGCTACAGGTTCTTGACGTTCGTCACACATTCAACCTGCGCACTTCAGTTATCCCCCTGCGCGCCGATGCCCTGATAACCCATGAAGACCGTTACGTAACTCGGTCAATAAAGGAGTATCACCATGTTCCATCGGCTGGCCCAACGGCTCGGCAATATAAGCGTCAATCGTAAACTCAGTCTGGGCTTCGGGCTGGTGCTGATGCTGACCTTGCTGATCACCGCAACGGGCTGGAATGGTCTGGTGTCCGTCATCGACCAGGGTGACAAGCTGGCCAATATTTCGAAAATCATCGGCCTGACCAAAGACCTGCGTATTGCCCGCCTTGAATATGAACGCCAACCCGGCGAAAACACCCTAGCCGAAGTCACTCACCAACTGAGCGAACTGGACAACGGCCTGGAGCGAGCACGCAAACAGCTGGTAGCTCCCGACGAGCTGACACTGGTCGAACAGCAACTCAACGCCGTGGCCGAGTACAAACGCGCCTTCGCCGACCTGATTCAAGGCACTCAAGCCAGTGAACAAGCCATTGAGCGCATGCACCGCCAGGGCACTGTCCTGATCGAGCAGAGCCAAAAACTCTCGGCTCTGCAAACAGCCAAGCGCGACGCTGACAGCCGGCAGGCCACCACCCTGCTGATCGGCTGTACGTTGCTGGCACTGGTACTGGGCATCATTGCGGCCTGGGCCATTACTCGCCAGATCGTTATCCCGCTGCAACGCACGCTGAAAACCGTTGAGCGAATCGCGGCAGGCGACCTGACCCACGACCATCAAACCGACCGTCGCGACGAACTGGGGCAGCTACAGCAAGCCATACAACGGATGACCGCAGGCCTGCGCGAGTTGATTGGCGGAATCAGTGACGGCGTGACGCAAATCGCCAGCGCCGCCGAAGAACTCTCGGCGGTCACCGAGCAGACCAGTGCCGGGGTCAACAGTCAGAAAGTCGAGACAGATCAGGTCGCCACCGCCATGCATGAAATGGCGGCGACCGTACAGGAAGTGGCGCGCAACGCCGAAGAAGCCTCTGAAGCTGCAATTGCTGCCGACCAGCAGGCCCGCGAAGGCGACAGCGTGGTTGCGCAGGCCATCGCCCAGATCGAGAAGCTGGCGATTGAGGTCGGCCATTCCACCGATGCCATGGGCCATCTCAAGCGTGAAAGCGACAAAATTGGCAGCGTGCTCGACGTGATCAAGTCCGTTGCCCAGCAAACCAACCTGCTGGCGCTGAACGCTGCCATCGAAGCTGCACGGGCTGGAGAAGCCGGTCGCGGGTTTGCGGTGGTGGCCGACGAAGTACGCAGCCTGGCGCAGCGCACGCAAAAATCCACGGAAGAGATCGAAGAGCTGATTGCCGGCCTGCAAAGCGGCACTCAGCAGGTGTCCAGCAGTATGGACAACAGTCGCGCCCTGACGGACAACAGCGTTGAACTGACCCGCCGCGCAGGCGAGTCACTGGGCAACATCACCCGTACAGTGTCGACCATTCAGGGCATGAACCAACAGATTGCAGCGGCTGCCGAACAGCAGAGCGCGGTGGCAGAAGAGATCAACCGCAGCGTGTTGAATGTGCGAGATGTCTCAGAGCAAACCGCCGCCGCCAGTGAAGAAACGGCGGCCTCCAGCGTTGAGCTGGCGCGCCTGGGTACACATTTGCAGACGTTGGTGGGGCGGTTTAAGGTTTAACAGCAGCTGCAAGTGGCAAGTTCAGAGCAGAAGCAGATCTGCTTCTGCTTCTGCTTGTAGCTGCCGTCAAAGCACCTGGCGCAAAAACGCCTGGGCACGCAGGTCTTTAGGCGAGTTGAAGAAGTCTTCCGGGGCGGAGTCTTCCAGCAGTTTGCCGTGGTCGAAGAACAGCACGCGGTTCGCCACTTCGCGGGCAAAGCCCATTTCGTGGGTCACGCAGACCATGGTCATGCCTTCGCGGGCCAGGGTCTTCATCACGTCCAGGACTTCGCCGACCATTTCCGGGTCCAGCGCCGAAGTGGGCTCGTCAAACAGCATCACCTTGGGCTCCATCGCCAGCGCACGGGCAATCGCCACGCGCTGTTGCTGACCGCCCGAGAGGCGCGACGGGTACTCGTTGGCCTTCTGCCCGATACCGACCTTCTCCAGCAACGCCCGGGCCTTGGCTTCGCGCTCGGCCTTGCCACGCTTGCGTACCACCTTCTGCGCCAGGCACAGATTTTCCAGTACGGTCATGTGCGGGAACAGGTTGAAATGCTGAAACACCATGCCGACTTCACGCCGATAGGCGTTCACATCGGTTTTGGGGTTGGCCAGATCCAGGCCGTCGATGCTGACCGAACCTGAGTCGAAATCTTCCAAGCCGTTAAGGCAGCGCAGAAAGGTCGACTTGCCAGAGCCCGAGGGGCCGATCACCACCAGTACTTCGCCCTGGGCGACAGTGGTGCTGACGTTGTCCACGGCGCGAACAATATGCCCGCGGGTGTCGAAGACTTTTACCAGTTCGCGAACTTCAATCACTTTGCGCGAGCCTCCGCTCAAGCCGGCTGGCGAAATGCGACAGCGGCAGGTTGATCAACAGGTACAGGCCCGCTACGCAGAACAGTATCTCGAACGGCGAAAACGAGGTGGTGATGACTTCACGGCCGCTCTTGAGCAACTCGGTAATCGCAATCACCGACACCAGCGAGGTGTCCTTGACCAGGCTGATAAATTGCCCGGCCAACGGCGGCAGTACACGCTTGAACGCTTGCGGCAGCACCACATGGCGCATCGACTGGCTGCTGTTTAGGCCCAGCGAGCGAGCCGCTTCGTTTTGCCCGCGAGCGATGGACTGCACACCCGAACGAATGATTTCAGCCACGTACGCACCGGTGAACAACGACAGCGCGGCAATACCGGCAAATTCGCGGGACAGGTTGAGTACAGTGCCGATGAAGAAGTAGAAGATGAAAATCTGTACCAGCAGCGGCGTGCCGCGCACCAGTTCGACGTACAGGGTCGAGAGATCGCGCAGGGTCGGGTTATTCGACAGTCGGCACAGGCCCGTGGCCAGCCCGATGATCAAACCCAGTACGCCTGACACCAACGACAGCCAAACCGTGGTCCACAAGCCCCAGAGCAGCGGCCCGGCGGCCCAATGGCGGTTAACACCAATCACATCGCCTTCAGCAACATCATCGCCTTCAGCCAACTGCAGGCTGTTGTCGGCGACAGTCACGCGTTGCTCTTTGCCATCTTCGCCACGCAGTACGACTTCGGCAGTATCGCCTTTGCGCACCAACTCAATCACGGTCGAGGCTTCAGTCGCCCGCTGGGCTTCTTCGGCTTGATAGGCGAAGTACTGCGGGACGCGGTTCCAGCGCCATTCGTAAGACATCAGCGAGGTGGCGTAATACAGCGCACCCGCCAGACCGATGAGCACCAGCACGGTCAATACGTGCCAGGGCCACTGGACTTTTTTTTGTTTGATCACTTTGATATTTCCGTAGAGAGCAGCGCAGACAGCGTGTGTAGCCGCTGCCGAAGGCTGCGATGGGCTGCAGGCAACCCCAGAATCTGAAGGCCCTTCGGTCCTTATCGCAGCCTACGGCAGCGGCTACAGGAATCGCGCTTATTCCATGTCTTTGAGCCAAGCGGTGTCTTTGAACCACTTGTCATGGATGCGATCGTAGGTGCCGTCTTCGTGGATCTGGTGCAGGAAGTTATTGATGAAGTTGATGCTGTCGTAGTCGCCTTTCTTCAGACCAAAGGCCAAAGGCTCGTAGGTGAACGGCTGGTCGAGGAACACCAGTTTGCCGTTACCGAACTTGTTTACTGCAACAACGTTGTACGGCGCATCGTAAACAAAGGCATCAGCCTTGCCGTTTACCACGTCCAGCACACCTTCTGGCTCGTTGTCATAGCCGTGGTACTGGGCTTTGGACATCAGTTTGCGGGCGATCATTTCACCCGTGGTGCCGATTTTCGAGGTCAGGCGGTATTGTGGGTCGTTGAGGTCTTTGTAGGACTTGATCTTGTCTTCCAGCTCTTTGCGGATGAGCAGGGTTTGGCCCACAACGATGAAGGGTTCGCTGAAGTTCAGGCGCAGGTTGCGTTCCTGGGTCAGGGTCATGCCGCTGCCGATCATGTCGAACTTGTTGGTCATCAGGGCCGGGATGATGCCGTCATAGCCAGTGGAAACCAGCTCCAGCTTGACGCCCATGGACTTGGCCATGGCTTTGAGCAGGTCAACTTCGAAGCCAATGATCTGGCCGCGCTTGTTGGTCATTTCAAATGGCATGTAGGTTGGGTCCATGCCCACCTTCAAGGTGCCGCGCTTGACCGCGTCATCAATTGCGCCCGCATGGGCTGCGCTGATCGCCAGTACCGCAGTGACGCCGACCAGCAGTTTCGATAGAAACTTCTTCATCATCAACTCCCCTCAACCTACTCAATTAAGGTGTTGGCCAACGGCGGGCTCGATTCAAAAAGCCAATACAGCCGGGCACTCACCCATTCGGAAACGGATGCTAACTCACAGAAGGGTTGTGACACGAGTTTTGCGAGAGAAAAGAAGCAGACCCTGTAGCCGCTGCCGAAGGCTGCGATAAGGTCCGCATCCTGGGGCCGCTTCGCAGCCCATCGCAGCCTTCGGCAGCGGCTATAAAGCAGAAACCCCACCGAAGTGGGGTTTCTTTTAGATCAGGCTGAAGGCTGCAATGGCAACAACGGGGCATGCGGGTCGGCAGCAACCGACTCACGCCAGGCGTTCAACCAGTCTTCATGACCCTCGTTCCACACCAGAGCGTGCAAGCGCGCCAGGGCAACAGGGTCGCTCAGCAATGCCATACGCTCGTTGTTGGTGACGCCCTGAGGACCGACTTTCAGCGCGTGACGCACACGTTCGGTGCGCAGCCATTCAATCGGCTCGGCTTCACGGTGACGCGACGTCGCCAACGCACAGGCCAACGCGTTCTGTTGCGGATCAACCACGGCCCGCACAAAACCGTCATGCAGTGCATGGTAGCGGTTCTCGTGGGTGTATTCGGCGGTGGCCGACAATTCGCGCGGCGGTGCGTATTCCTCGGGAATCAGGAACAGGCTTTCGTCGCGAGTCTTGAGGCCCAGCTTGACCCGGCTGGAGATCACCGAAACCGGGATCGACAGCATCAGTGAACCGACAATCGGCACCAGCCACCACAGGAAGCTCGGGTTCAACCACAGCACCAACGCAGCCCAGGCCGCACCCAGCAGGGTTTGCGGGCCATGACGGCGCACAGCTTCACTCCACGGCGTGGAGTCGTCGTCACGCTGTGGCGAGTTCCAGGTCGCAGCCCAGCCCAGGAACGCAGCCAGTACGAAGCGGGTGTGAAAGATCATGCGCACCGGCGCCAGCAGCATGGAGAACAGCATCTCCAGCAACATCGACAGTGTGACCTTGAACTTGCCACCGAACTCTTTTGCGCCCTTGGCCCAGATCAGAATGATGCTCAGCAGTTTAGGCAGGAACAACAGCACGATCGTGGTCGAGAACAACGCCACAGCCTTGTCCGGGTGCCATTGAGGCCACAGCGGGTACAGCTGGCGCGGTTCCATGAAGTACTGCGGTTCCATCAGCGTGTTGACCGCCAGCAAGGCCGTCGACAGCAGCAGGAAGAAGAACCACAGCGGTGCTGACAGGTACGACATCACGCCCGTGAGGAACACCGCACGGTGTACCGGGTGCATGCCCTTGACCAGAAACAGGCGGAAGTTCATCAGGTTACCGTGGCACCAACGACGGTCACGCTTGAGTTCGTCCAGCAGGTTAGGCGGCAATTCTTCGTAGCTGCCCGGCAGATCGTAGGCAATCCACACGCCCCAACCGGCACGGCGCATCAACGCGGCTTCAACGAAGTCGTGAGACAGGATCGCGCCCGCAAATGCCCCTTTGCCCGGCAACGGCGCCAGGGCGCAGTGCTCGATAAACGGTTTCATGCGGATGATGGCGTTGTGGCCCCAGTAGTGGGATTCGCCCAACTGCCAGAAGTGCAGACCGGCTGTAAACAGCGGCCCGTACACACGGGTGGCGAACTGCTGCATGCGCGCATACAGAGTGTCCATGCCCGACGCACGTGGCGCGGTCTGGATGATACCGGCGTCTGGCGTGGCTTCCATCAAGCGCACCAGGCTGGTCAGGCATTCGCCGCTCATCACGCTGTCGGCGTCGAGTACCACCATGTACTTGTAATCGCCGCCCCAGCGACGGCAGAAGTCGTCGAGGTTGCCGCTCTTGCGCTTCACACGACGACGGCGACGACGATAGAAAATCCGCCCGAAGCCTTCTGTTTCGCGGCACACATCCAGCCAGGCCTGTTGCTCGGCGACACAAATATCAGGGTCGTTACTGTCGCTGAGGATAAAGAAGTCGAAGCGATCCAGATCACCCGTAGCCGCTACCGATTCGTAGGTCGCCCGCAAGCCCGCAAATACACGGGTGACGTCTTCGTTACAGATCGGCATTACCAGCGCAGTACGTGCCTGCTCAGGGATTGGCTCATTACCGGCGCTTTTGCCGGAAATACGGTACTTGTCGTGCCCGGTCAACAGTTCCAGAAAGCCCATCAAGGCGGTCCAGAAACCTGCCGATACCCAGCAGAACAAAATCCCGAACAGGATCAGGATGCTGGTTTGCAGTGCATACGGCAGCACTTGCTGCGCTGTCTGCATCAGCGGTTGATGCAGCACTTCTTCAAGGTCAACAAACGCCCAGCCCTGGTACGGCATGATGCCTTTCATGTACCAGCCAGCGACGATGGTTTGGCCAAGCATCAAAACCAGCAGGATGTAACGGCGGATCGAACCCACCGTACGCCAGCGGGCCTTGGGCAAGACGCGCTCGTCGATTTTCGGCGCAGGCGGATTGCTGCGCCCGGTCAGACGCCGCCAGCCACGAACCAGAATGTTGGTACGCCACGGCTCGGGCACCACTTTGGTGCGACGGATCGGTGGCGTGGCCTTGAGCATCACCCGGCCACTGGCATCGAGGGCGAGCATTTCTGCGTCCTCAAGTTCAGTCGCCGAAGTCAGGTTCAGACGCGTGCCAACCGAGGCCTGTGCGGCCTCGCTGGCATCAACATCGGTCTGCGCCGACAAGCGTGCATGCAACTCGTCGAACGAGGTGCAGCTCGCCAGTTCGGCGCGCTGCTCATCGCTCAGAGGCAAATGCGCCAGGTACTCGCTGAGCGAGGCCGGTTGGGGGTGAGCATTACTCATCGGCGGGCAACTGGTAGCTCCAGGTCTCGGTCAACACTTTTTCAGTCTTCACCGGTTCTGGAGTGGCTGGGGTTGCGTCAGCCGCAGGAGCCTTGGCGTCCTTGGCTGCGTGTTCTTTCTTCTCTTGTGCCTTGGCCGCAGCTTTTTCAGCTTTGGTCAAAGGCGCTGCCGGTTTGGCCGCCGGTGCATGCTCAACATCCTGAACCAGCGAAGCTCGCATTTCCGTGGACTTGCTCGGATCCTTGATTTTCATCCGCAGGGTCAAGCGCCAGCCCTTGGTTTCAGGGTTGTAACGCACGCTGTTTTCAACCAGCTCGGCATTGTCCCCGACACTGACCTGGCTGCGCACAGCGGCATCTTCAGGTAAGGCCTTGAGCGACGGGCCTTCGAAGTCGACCAGGTAGGCGACGCTGCCGTCAGGCTGGCGGATCAGGTTCGATTGCTTGACGTCACCGGTCGAACGCAGGGTCTGTTTGACCCAGGCGCTGTCAGTCGGGTGCAGGGCCGCTTCGTCCATGGTCCAGTGCAGGCGGTAGGCGAAATCAAATGGCTTGAGTGGCTCTGGCAGAGTGGCCGGGCTCCAAAACGCAACGATGTTGTCGTTGGTTTCGTCAGCGGTAGGAATTTCTACCAGGTCAACCGAGCCTTTGCCCCAATCACCCTGCGGTTCGATCCAGGCGCTTGGGCGCTTGTCGTAGTTGTCGTCAAGGTCTTCATAGTGGCTGAAGTCGCGGCCACGTTGCAGCAAGCCGAAGCCACGCGGGTTTTCAACCGAGAAGTTGCTAACCGACAAGTGTTTCGGGTTGTTCAGCGGACGCCAGATCCACTCGCCGTTGCCAGCATGAATGGCCAGGCCCGACGAATCGTGCAGCTCGCGACGGTAGTTGAGGACTTTGGACGGTTGGTTAGCGCCGAACAGGTACATGCTGGTCAGCGGAGCAATGCCCAGCTTGCCAACCTTGTCGCGCAGGAACATTTGCGCTTTGACATCCACTACCGTGTCCACGCCCGGGCGCAGGGTAAAGCGGTAAGCACCGGTAGCCCGTGGCGAATCCAGCAAGGCGAAGATCACCAAGTGCTTGTCATTAGGCTTGGGCTTTTCGATCCAGAACTCGGTGAAGCGCGGAAACTCTTCGCCCGACGGCAATGCAGTGTCGATCGCCATACCACGGGCAGACAGGCCATAGATCTGGCCCTTGCCCACAACGCGGAAGTAACTCGCGCCCAGCATGGTCATGATTTCGTCCTGCTTATCCGCCTTGTTGATTGGATACAGCACGCGGAAACCGGCCCAACC
Organism: Pseudomonas fragi; assembly: GCF_025426255.1. GTDB lineage: Bacteria > Pseudomonadota > Gammaproteobacteria > Pseudomonadales > Pseudomonadaceae > Aquipseudomonas > Aquipseudomonas kulmbachensis. The sequence continues at coordinate 4,990,205 of NZ_CP104861.1, forward strand.
GAGGTTTTCGGTCGCTTTAGGGTCGAACTTGACGTCGCCGAAATCGAAACGACTGGAGTCGTACTTGATCTCTTCAACCTTGGTGGCGGTCACTTCATTGATTTTCACCGGCGTGTCGAAATGCATGCCTTGGTGATAAAAGGACAATTTGAACGGGGTTTTATCGCCCGCCCACTCAGCCTTTTCACGCTTGAACTGAATCTTCTGATAATCCGCGAACTTCATGTCGCGGAATTCATTTGGCAAATTGCTGCGCGGCGCTTGGTACTTCTGCTCGGCGAGGGTTTTAGCCTCAGCCGCCACGTCATCCAGACTGAATGCCCACAGTTGACCCGCACCGAACAAGCAAAAGAGCGCAGAGCCCGTCACCAGTGCGTTGCGAAACCGCTTGGCAGACATTTTTGGTGCATTTAATGGACTAACAATCACGAGCAAACCTCGCCGAAAACAGATGATGAAACCAACGGCCAGCGATCTAAATGCCAGGTTGGCGAGCACTGTTCCGACAATTGGTAGAGGTTTTAATTCCCCCATCGTGTCGGATTAGTCTCTGTGTAGCGCGGGATTATCTAGTAGCCCGCGTGACAACGCATCTACTGTCAGCAAGTATTTATCGCTAAAACCCCCTGTTTTCGGACGAAAACACGGATTTTCAGTGTTTTAAATATGTAACAGGAATGTCACAGGGCCATCATTGACCAAATGCACCTGCATATCAGCCCCAAAACGCCCTGAGCCGACGATCGGGTGAAGGCGTTTTGCCTCAATCAGCAGGTGATTGAACAGTGCCTCGGCCAATGCTGGAGGCGCTGCTGTGGAGAAGCTGGGGCGCAGGCCACTTTTGGTATCGGCGGCCAGGGTAAATTGCGAAACCAGCAGCAAACCGCCGCCAATATCAGCCAGTGACAGGTTCATTTTGCCTTCGGCATCGCTGAACACCCGGTAGTTGAGCAGCTTGTGCAGCAACTTGGCCGCGCTCGCTTCGGTATCACCAGGTTCGACGGCGACCAGCACCAGCAAGCCCTGGTCGATTGAACCGACAATCTCCCCTGCTACCTCTACCCGCGCGCCCCTGACACGCTGCAACAGGCCCTTCATGCTTCGTCGGGCTGCAAGTTGAGCAGGCTGCGGGCCATTTGCTCGGTGGCGCGCACCAAGGCATCGGTAATACCGGGTTCAGAGGCCACATGCCCGGCCTCGCGGATGATTTGCAGCTCGCTGCCAGGCCAAGCCTGATGCAGCTCCCAGGCGTTATCCAGCGGGCAAATCATGTCGTAGCGGCCATGCACGATCACCGCTGGCAGGTGGGCAATCTTGTACATGTCACGCAGCAACTGATTGGGTTCCAGGAACGCGTTGTTCATGAAGTAGTGGCATTCGATACGGGCAATGGACAAGGCCCGATGCGGGTCGCAAAAACGTTCGACCACTTGCGGGTTGGGCCGCAGGGTTGCAGCACGTCCTTCCCAGGTCGACCAGGCCTTGGCCGCATGCATCTGGGCGATCTGGTCATTGCCTGTCAGGCGCTTGTGAAAAGCGCTCATCAGATCGTGACGCTCTTCCTGCGGGATAGGTGCTATGTATTCCTGCCAGTAATCCGGGAAAATCCGGCTGGCACCTGCCTGATAGAACCACTCGATTTCTTGAGGACGTGCCAGAAAGATCCCACGCAGAATCAGTCCATGTACCCGGTCCGGGTGGCTTTGCGCGTACGCCAGTGACAGGGTCGAGCCCCAGGAACCACCAAACAACACCCACTTGTCGACACCTAGGTACAGACGAATCCGTTCCATGTCGGCGACCAGATCCCACGTGGTGTTGCTGTCCAGGCTGGCATGCGGCGTCGAACGCCCGCAACCGCGCTGATCAAACGTAATGATGCGGTACAGGCCCGGATCAAAATAGCAGCGACTGTTGGCATCGCAGCCCGAACCTGGCCCGCCGTGGACAAAAACCACAGGCAAGCCATCCGGCGAACCGCTCTCGTCAACGTAAAGCACATGCGGCCCATCAACCGCCAGCTCATGCCGGGCGTAGGGTTTGATCTGCGGGAACAAGGTCTGCATTACGCACTCCGAGAGAGGGGCTGAAAAATGTTGCCGTCTGGCATCATAAACCCGAATGGGTGCAAGGAGCATGTCCTTAAAAAGGCTGTGGTTGAATATCTGGCAACTGCATAAATCCTGTGGGAGCGGGCTTGCTCGCGATTGCATCGATGCGGTCTAACCGTAAGACCGAGTAGTCCGCATCGCGAGCAAGCCCGCTCCCACAAAATCAAAATCAACCCCTGGAATAACGCTGCTGCCCCCACTCGATAATCCGCGCCAGTAATTGCTTGAGCACCACTTGGGTTGGTGCGGCCAGGTCTTCGCGGTAGTTGAACGGCTCGAACTCTTCCATATAGGTGCACTGCGCCAGTTCCAGCTGCACGGCGTGGATGTTGTCGGCCGGGCTGCCGTAATGGCGGGTGATATGACCCCCCTTGAAGCGCCCGTTCAACACATGGCTATAGGTCGGATGCTCGGCACAGATCGCTTCCAGATCGCGGGCCAGTAACGGGTCGCAGCTGGCGCCATTGAAGGTGCCCAGATTGAAGTCCGGCAAACGCCCGTCAAACAGGTGCGGCACGCAAGAGCGAATGGAGTGCGCATCAAACAGCAGCGCATAGCCAAATTCGTCCTTGAGCCGTTTGAGTTCCTGTTGCAGGGTCTGGTGGTAGGGTTTCCAGATCTGCTCCAGGTAGGTGGCGCGCTCTTGTGCCGTAGGCACCTGCCCTTCGCGAAACAGTGGCACGCCATCAAACAGCGTGGCCGGAAACAGCCCTGTGGTTGCACCCACATACATCGGCGCATCGTCTTCGGGGCGATTAAGGTCAATCACAAAACGCGAATATTCAGCCGCCAGGGTGCTGGCGCCCATCTCGTTGGCAAAATCATAAAGCTGCGGGATATGCCAGTCGGTGTCCGGCAGGCTTTGCGCTTCGGGGATCAGCCCGGCCTTCACCGCAGGTGTCAGTTTCAAGCCAGCGTGGGGCATGCTGATCAGCAATGGCACGCGGCCTTGTTTAAATGTCAGTACCTTATCCACAAGCTTTTCTCCTAAAGCGCTACATCAACGCCGTTGCGCACGACGCGTTTATCCAGATCACCGCCCAGCCAGTAGGCCAGGTCTGCGGGACGATCAATGTTCCAGGCCACAAAGTCGGCCACCTTGCCGGGCTCCAGCGAGCCGTGGGTCTCGCCCATGCCCAACGCCGTAGCCGCATGCTGAGTGACACCGGCCAGGGCTTCTTCGGGGGTCATGCGGAACAGGGTGCAGGCCATGTTCAGCATCAGGCGCAACGACAACCCCGGCGACGTGCCCGGATTGAGGTCGCTGGCGATGGCGATTTTCACCCCGTGCTTGCGCAGGGCCTCCATCGGCGGCAGCTGGGTTTCACGCAAAAAGTAAAACGCACCGGGCAGCAGCACAGCCACGGTTCCGGATTCGGCCATGGCAATCGCATCTTCTTCAGTCATGAACTCCAGATGATCCGCAGACAACGCCTGATAACGCGCCGCCAGGCTGGAGCCATGCAACGAGGACAACTGCTCGGCGTGCAATTTGACCGGCAGGCCCAGTTGCTGCGCCACTTTGAATACCCGTTCAACCTGAGCCGGAGAAAACGCCAGGTACTCGCAGAACGCATCCACTGCATCCACCAGCCCTTCAGCTGCCAGCGCTGGCAGCATTTCGTTGCAGATATGCTCGATATAGTCGTCGGCGCGGTCCTTGTACTCCGGCGGCAAAGCATGGGCCGCCAGGCAGGTGCTGCGCACCGTGACCGGCAACTCGGCCCCTAGACGGCGGATCACCCGCAGAATTTTGCGTTCGCTCTCAAGGCTCAGGCCGTAACCGGACTTGATCTCGACACTGGTGACGCCATCACGCAGCAAGCACAACAAACGCTGACGGGCGCTGGCGAACAATTCCTCTTCGCTGGCAGCACGGGTCGCACGCACGGTGCTGGCGATACCGCCACCGGCAGCGGCAATTTCTGCATAGCTCACACCCTGCAAGCGTTGCTCGAATTCGCCACTGCGATTACCGCCAAACACCGTGTGGGTATGGCAATCGATCAGCCCCGGCGTCACCCACGCCCCTTCCAGGCCATGGGTTTGACCATACTCGCCCGTCGGCAACTGCTGACGCGAACCAATCCACTCAATGTAGCCGTCACGGGTAACGATGGCGGCGTCCTCGATGATCGAGTACATGCCATTAGCCATGGTTGCGACATTGCAGTGTTGCCAAAGGGTTTTCATTGCGTCACTCCGTCAATGATCAAAAACTCAGGAAAGCTCGGGAGCCACTTCAATCGCACGACCCGCAGCCGGCTTTACCCACAATAGATAAGCCACAACCAGGAATACAATCCAGACCGCGCCTACCATCAGTGCCGCCTGGGTCTCAGGGAAGTAACCCAGTACGCCGAAGATAAACACCATAAATGCGATAGCAGCCATTGGCGCATACGGCCAGAACGGCACGGGGAACTTGAGTTCGGCCACTTGCTCTCGGGTCATGGAACGGCGCATGGCCACCTGAGTCACCAAAATCATCAACCACACCCACACCGTGGCGAAGGTGGCAATCGAGGCGATGACCAGGAAGATGTTTTCCGGGATCAAGTAGTTGAGCACTACACCGCCCAACAACGTAGCGCCCATCACCAGTACGGTCATCCACGGCACGCCATGGCGGGAGATTTTGGCAAAGCCTTTAGGTGCCTGCCCTTGCTGTGCCAGACCGTACATCATGCGGCCAGCGCCGAAGATATCGCTGTTGATGGCCGACACTGCCGCCGAGATCACCACGATATTCAGAATGGTGGCTGCAGAACTGATGCCCAGGCTGTCAAAAATCTGCACGAACGGGCTGCCCTGGCTGCCAATCTGGTTCCACGGGTAAATAGCCATCAACACAAACAGCGTCAGCACATAGAACAACAGAATACGCAGCGGCACCGCGTTGATCGCTTTAGGAATCACGCGTTGCGGGTCTTTGGCTTCACCGGCAGTGATGCCGATGATTTCAATGCCGCCGAAGGCAAACATCACCACGGCAAACGAGGCGATCAAGCCGCCCACGCCATTAGGCATAAAGCCACCGAACGACCACAGGTTGCTGACGCCGGTGGCGACAGCGTCAGAGCTGCCGGAAGTGCCGATGCCAAACAGCATGATGCCGAAACCGGCCAGAATCATCGCCACGATGGCGGCAACTTTAAGCAGCGACAGCCAGAATTCCATTTCGCCGAAGACTTTGACGCTGCACAGGTTCAACCCGCCAATCAGCAGCACAATGCCCAAAACCCAGATCCAGCGCGCCACCTCAGGAAACCAGAAACCCATGTAAATGCCGAAGGCCGTGACATCGGCCAGACACACGATGATCATCTCGAAGGCGTAGGTCCAACCCAGAATAAAGCCCGACATAGGGCCCAGGTAGGTGCTGGCGTAATGGCCAAAGGAGCCCGACACCGGGTTGTGCACGGCCATTTCGCCCAGTGCACGCATCACCATAAACACCGCGGCGCCACCAATCAGGTAGGCCAGCAGTACAGCAGGTCCAGCCATTTGAATGGCAGCGGCTGAACCATAAAAAAGACCCGTTCCGATCGCTGAACCCAGCGCCATAAAACGGATGTGGCGAGCGGATAGCCCGCGTTTCAAACCTTGAGTTTGCGTTTGCATTTCGCGTCCTTGATTATTTTTGTCGGCGAAAACAGAGACGCAGAGAGCCCGTAGGCCCTCTGCGTTTTTTTGGATTACAGGCTTGGCAGAACGTGAGCAGGCAGCAGATCGTTCAGGCAACGAGTCGCCAGCAATTGCATGGCAATTTCGATATCCGGAGCGAAGAAGCGGTCTTTCTCATAGTGAGCGACCTTGCTGCGCAGGGTGGTGCGAGCGACTTCAAGCTTGGCCGAGGTTTTCAGGCCATCACGCAGGTCCAGACCCTGGCACGCAGCCAGCCACTCGATTGCCAGTACACCGCGTACGTTTTCAGCCATTTCCCACAGACGCTTGCCAGCAGAAGGAGCCATCGAAACGTGGTCTTCCTGGTTGGCCGAGGTAGGAATGCTGTCAACGCTATGTGGGTGGGACAACGCCTTGTTCTCGCTGGCCAAGGCCGCAGCCGTTACCTGAGCGATCATGAAACCGGAGTTGACGCCGCCATTGGCCACCAGGAACGGCGGCAATTGCGACATGTGCTTGTCCATCATCAACGAGATGCGGCGCTCGCTCAGCGAGCCGATTTCGGCAATCGCCAACGCCATGTTGTCTGCAGCCATCGCTACCGGTTCGGCGTGGAAGTTACCGCCGGAGATCACGTCGCCCTGCTCGGCAAATACCAGCGGGTTATCCGACACCGCGTTGGCTTCAACGCCCAGCACTTCAGCCGCCTGACGGAACTGGGTCAGGCAGGCACCCATCACTTGTGGCTGGCAGCGCAGGGAGTACGGGTCTTGTACCTTGTCGCAGTTCTTGTGCGACTCGGACACTTCGCTGCTGGTACCCAGCAGGTCGCGATAAATCGCAGCAGCGTCGATTTGACCGCGTTGACCGCGAGCAGCATGAATACGTGGATCGAACGGCGAACGCGAACCCAGCACCGCTTCAACCGTCAGGCCGCCGCACGCCATAGCGGCAGCAAACAGGTCTTCGCCTTCAAACAGACCGCGCAGGGCGTAGGCTGTCGATACTTGAGTACCGTTGAGCAGCGCCAGACCTTCTTTGGCAGCCAGAGTCAGCGGTTCAAGACCGGCTTGCTTCAAGGCAGTGACTGCATCGAGCCACTCGCCTTTGTAACGTGCCTTGCCTTCGCCCAACAGCACCAGTGACATATGCGCCAACGGCGCCAGGTCGCCCGACGCGCCCACTGAACCTTTAAGCGGGATGTGCGGGTAAACCTCGGCATTGATCAGCGTGATCAAGGCGTCGATCACTACGCGGCGAATCCCGGAGAAACCACGGCTCAGGCTGTTGACCTTGAGCACCATGATCAGGCGCACCAGATCATCGCTGATCGGCTCGCCGATACCGGCTGCGTGGGACAGCACCAGAGAACGCTGGAGGTTTTCCAGGTCTTCGCTGGCAATTTTTGTCGAAGCCAGCAGACCGAAACCTGTGTTGATGCCGTAGGTGGTGCGGTTTTCGGCAAGGATCTGCTCAACGCACGCCACACTGGCATCGATCTGCGCCGAAGCACTCTCGTCCAGGCTGAGGGTAACCGGCTGCTGATAAATGTCACGCAGTTGGGCAAGGCTCAGTTGGCCGGGGATCAGGTTTAACTCAAGCACGTTAATACTCCTTCACGCGTGTAACCGAAATTATAGAAATCTTTAGCAACCTTGTGGGAGCGAGCCTGCTCGCGAAGGTCGTTCGCGAGCAGGCTCGCTCCCACAGAAGACCAGTGTCAGCCGTTGATCATCGGCAGGTTCAAGCCCTGCTCGTTGGCGCAATCGATGGCAATGTCGTAGCCCGCATCGGCGTGACGCATCACACCAGTCGCCGGGTCGTTGTGCAGAACACGAGCGATGCGCTCAGCCGCTTCGTCGGTGCCGTCACATACGATTACCATCCCCGAATGCTGCGAGAAGCCCATGCCAACGCCGCCGCCGTGGTGCAAGGAGACCCAGGTCGCGCCGCTCGCGGTGTTCAGCAAAGCGTTGAGCAGTGGCCAGTCGGACACGGCGTCCGAGCCGTCTTTCATCGATTCGGTTTCGCGGTTCGGGCTGGAGACCGAGCCGGAGTCCAGGTGGTCACGACCGATCACGATCGGCGCTTTCAGCTCGCCGCTGCGCACCATTTCGTTGAACGCCAGGCCCAGCTTGGCGCGCTGGCCCAGGCCAACCCAGCAGATACGTGCCGGCAAGCCCTGGAAGCTGATGCGCTCGCGGGCCATGTCCAGCCAGTTGTGCAGGTGGGCGTCGTCGGCGATCAGCTCTTTAACCTTGGCGTCGGTTTTGTAGATATCTTCCGGATCACCCGACAGCGCGACCCAACGGAATGGACCTACACCACGGCAGAACAGTGGGCGGATATACGCGGGTACAAAGCCCGGGAAGTCGAAAGCGTTTTCGACGCCAACTTCCTTGGCCATCTGACGGATGTTGTTGCCGTAGTCGAAGGTTGGAACACCCGCCTTCTGGAACGCCAGCATGGCTTCTACGTGTTCGCCCATCGAGGCTTTGGCGGCTTTGACCACGGCGGCCGGATCAGTCACAGCGCGGTCGCGGTACTGCTCCCAGGTCCAGCCTTTAGGCAGGTAGCCGTTCAGCGGGTCGTGGGCGCTGGTCTGGTCGGTGACCATGTCCGGGCGTACGCCACGGCGGACCATTTCTGGCAACAGCTCTGCAGCGTTGCCGCACAGAGCGATGGAAATCGCCTTGCCTTCAGCGGTGTATTTAGCGATACGGGCCAGCGCGTCATCCAGATCCGCGGCTTGTTCGTCGACATAACGAGTGGCCAGACGGAAATCGATGCGGCTTTGCTGGCATTCGATGTTCAGCGAGCAAGCACCAGCCAGAGTTGCAGCCAACGGCTGCGCGCCGCCCATGCCACCCAGACCGGCGGTCAGTACCCATTTACCGACCAGGCTGCCGTTGTAGTGCTGGCGACCGGCTTCGACGAAGGTTTCGTAAGTGCCCTGCACGATGCCCTGGCTGCCGATGTAGATCCAGCTGCCCGCAGTCATCTGGCCGTACATGGCCAAGCCTTTGGCGTCGAGTTCGTTGAAGTGCTCCCACGTGGCCCAGTGCGGCACCAGGTTGGAGTTGGCGATCAGAACCCGTGGCGCGTTGCTGTGGGTTTTGAACACGCCGACCGGCTTGCCCGATTGCACCAGCAGGGTTTCGTCATCGTTGAGGTTGGTCAGGCTTTCGACGATTTTGTCGTAGCACTCCCAGTTCCGCGCTGCCCGGCCAATACCGCCATACACCACCAGTTCGGTCGGGTTCTCGGCCACTTGCGGATCGAGGTTGTTCATCAGCATCCGCAGTGGAGCTTCAGTCATCCAGCTTTTGGCTGTGAGCTGTGTACCACGGGCGGCGCGGATCTCACCATCACGGTGACGGGTGAACGAAGCAGGCGATTTTGGGGTAGTTGAAGTCACGGGTAACTCCTCAGCGTTGGGCAGATGCGTCGGGTGTGAGAAGAGGATCGACGCACACTTATGTACTTGTACATACAAGCATATGCAAGTTAGCGGCCAATCTGCAAATTTTCGCCATGAAAAATCTGCAAGCCCCGTAAATAAAGGCGCGCAGATGCGAGAGAAGTTCTATGGGGGGGAGGGAAAAATTTGTAGGAGGTGTTACGAAAGCAGAATTGTGCGCTGAATTGGGGCGTTAGGTAACAGAGAACGGAAACATCACTGCTTTATGTAGCCGCTGCCGCAGGCTGCGATTGGGCGCGAAGCGGCCCCTGCCCTGACTATTGAAGGCAAAGGCCCTTCGGTCCTTATCGCAGCCTGCGGCAGCGGCTACACGCTAGACCGGCGTTAACTCGATCACACAGCACAACCCGGTCACAGTGATTTCCAGCAACTGGCGATTGCCGCTCAATTGCAGGCAGTCGTAACGGCCCAGATGTTCGTGGCTGGTGTTACCCAGGCTCACATGCGTTTGTTCACCCGCACCAAACACCAACAGCGTATGCGCCGAGCTGAACAGGCGCTGCGGGGTTGTCGCGTGCAGCCATTGCAGGCGTGCCGCATAGCGATGGGGGGCGTAGATCAGATTGAAGTCGCGGATTGGCCCATCAATCAGGGTGCAGGTGACGGCGCTTTCACCCCGGAACGCAAACGCATCGAACGGTAACAATCCTCGGGTGCTTACGCCGTCGACTTTCAGGTTCATCCCCGCGCCTTGCAGCACGCTGATAACCCGCTGATAACCGTCGAAACGCGAAAAACCGCCAGACTCGCCAATATCGGCAATCGACAGGCGCCAGCCAAAACCTTCAAGACCCTCGCCCGCGTCACGGGTGATCTCTTCGGTGCTGCCGCCGCCGTTTTTCCACGGCATGCGCGGGTAATCGGCGGCGCGTAAAACAACGGTCTGGCTCATTTATTGAAACGTCCTTCGAGGCGGTGACGGGAACCCGGGTGGATCAAGCGGGCGGCGGTAACAGGCTGACGACCCGACCAGGTGCGGCGGCGAATCAGCAGGCACGGCTCACCGGGCTCGATTTGCAGTAATTTGCATTCTTTAGGGTCAGCCAGAATCGCTTCAACCACGTGCTCGCCTTCGGTCAGTGGTGCAACCTGAGACAGATAGGCGTAAGGCGTTTGCAGGGTGAAATCCTGCTTAAGGTAGTCCGGTGCCACCAGCGCATTGACGAAACGGTCTTCAATTTGCACGGCAATCCCGTTCTCGTAGTGCACGATCAGCGAATGAAAGACTTTCTGCCCTTCACGCATGTCGAGCACGGCGGCGCGTTCGGAACCGGCCATCTCTTCGCCCAGACTGATCACCTTGCAGGTGTGTTTATGCCCACGAGCAGCGATCTCATCGGCAATGTTGTTGACTTCAAACAGCGCGGACTGAGTCTTGGGCTCGGCCACAAAAGTACCGACGCCCTGCATGCGCACCAGTAAACCGTCGGCGGTCATTTCACGCAGCGCACGGTTAATGGTCATGCGACTGAAGCCCAATTGGGTCACCAGCTCGCTTTCAGAAGGCACACGGTAATGCGGCGGCCAGTTCCCACTCTGGATTTGCGCAGTGATCATTTGCTTTACGCGGGCGTAAAGCGGGGCCGGGCTATCGCCCATGTGGGCGGCCAGCGGGGACACGACAGGCGGAGTCGACACAGGCAATCCTTGTTCATGAGTTAAGTGGCGTAGCTTGCCGGAGTTTACCGAGCAGGCAAACGTCTGTATATGTATATACAAATTACAAGCAATGGGGTACCGAACCGATGTCCGTCTTCTTTGCCGAGCGTGCGCTGCTACCCACAGGCTGGGCTGCCAATGTCCGAATCGAGGTCGGTGCCGATGGCCACCTGACCCGGGTTCAAGCCAATGCCGACGCGCACGGCGCCGAACGCCTGAGCGGGCCACTGCTGCCGGGCATGCCGAATCTGCACTCCCACGCATTCCAACGGGCCATGGCCGGTTTGGCCGAAGTGGCGGGCAACCCCAATGACAGTTTCTGGACCTGGCGCGATTTGATGTATCGGCTCGTCGGAAAAATAAGCCCCGAGCAGCTCGGTGTTATTGCCCGTCAGTTGTACATTGAAATGCTCAAGGCAGGTTACACCTCGGTCGCCGAATTCCATTATGTACACCACGATCTGTCGGGCCAGCCTTATGCCAATCCGGCAGAACTGGCGTTGCGCATCAGCGAAGCGGCGCGCTCGACCGGCATTGGCCTGACCCTGTTGCCGGTGCTTTACAGCCACTCGGGCTTTGGCGGCCAAGCACCCAATGACGGCCAGCGGCGCTTTATCAACAGCACCGAGCAATATCTGAAATTGCAGCAGCAGTTGCAGCCGCTGCTGGCGCAACAACCTGCGCAAGCCTTGGGCCTGTGTTTTCACTCGCTGCGCGCCGTTACCCCCGAGCAAATCCACGAAGTCTTGCGCGCCAGCGACACGACTTGCCCGGTTCATATCCATATCGCCGAGCAACAAAAGGAAGTCGACGACTGCCTGAGCTGGAGCGGCAAGCGGCCGATCCAGTGGCTATACGACAATGTCGAGGTCGATCAGCGCTGGTGCTTGGTGCATGCGACCCACGCCAACGCCGCTGAAGTTCAGCTTATGGCGCAAAGCCAGGCCGTAGCCGGGCTCTGCCTGACCACAGAAGCCAACCTGGGTGACGGTATTTTCCCGGCGGTGGACTTCCTTGCTCAAGGCGGGCGCATGGGTATCGGCTCGGACAGCCATGTGTCGCTGAGTGTGGTTGAAGAACTTCGCTGGCTGGAATACGGCCAGCGCTTGCGTGATCAACGCCGTAACCGGATGTATCGCAGCGACCAACCGATGGTCGGGCGCACGCTGTACGACGCGGCGCTGGTGGGTGGTGCCCAAGCGATGGGGCAGGCGGTTGCCGGATTGGCCGTGGGCCAGCGCGCCGACTGGCTGGTGCTTGACGGTAACGACCCGTACCTGGCCACCGCCAAGGACGACGCGATTCTTAACCGCTGGTTGTTTGCGGGCGGCGATCGTCAGGTGCGCGACGTGCTGGTCAATGGCCAGTGGGTGGTGCGTGATGGTCATCACGCCGATGAAGAAGCCAGTTGCCGCGACTTCACCCGGGTGCTGCGCGAGCTGTTGGGTTAACCCCTGCGACAACGGTTACAAAGAAACTAACCGTGGGAACGAGCCTGCTCGCGAAGCCCGTTCGCGAGCAGGCTCGTTCCCACTGGGGATACCTTGGCCGGCAACAGCGTATCTACAAGGAAAGCATTTCCTTCGCGGCCCATTCCCGCACCTGGGCATAGGGGTAGTTTTCCAATGCCGCAAACCCCGCAATGGCGCGCGCTTTCATCTTGGTGAACATCGGCACACTGATCCCGCATAAAAAACGGGTCAGGCGTTCTGCCGGGGGATAACTTCCCGTGTACTCCTGATGCCTGTGGATAAAAGCGCCACATAACGCTTCGAAGTTCTTATCCACAAGCGGCGACAGTGCAGGCGGCTCCGGCAAGTGAGCTACCTGCCCTGCGCACACCGAACAATGCCCGCAATGCTGCGGTGCCTGTTCGTCGCCAAAGTACTGCGCCAGCCGATAGCTCAGGCAAGTTTCACTGGCGAACAACGCCAGCATCGCGTGAATACGCACAATCTCGCCACGCTCGTGGGCAGTGAAGTAAGCATGCAACTCCTGGCTCAGCGCCTGGGCATCAAAATCGCTCACCAACAGGCTGTAGACCTCAGTCATCTGCTTGCTTTCAAGCTCGATCCAGCCCTTCTCCTGAAAGTAATCCAGCGCTTTGACCACCCGATTGCGGTCGGCCTGATGGTGGCTGTACAACGCGTCGAAATTCACCGTGGCCCAGGTTCTCGCACGGCTGGAAGTCTGGATGATGGCCGAGACGAACTGCTGGCGCTCGCCCTCGAACCTGGCCAGCAGTACTTCGGGCTCGATCAAAAACTTGAAGCGATACTCCGCAAAATAGGCATAGCGCGGAGCAATCAGACCACGCAGTTCCAGTTGCACCAACAAGGTTTTGAGCGGTAACTGACGAATATTGCTCTGATCAGACAACGGCAGAAGCATGAACTCCCACTGCCCTTCAGGTATCGCCCCACGCAGTTCATCAAGCACGCAGCGAATGCCTTGCAGCTCGGGCGTATCGCCGTACACAAAGTTTTCCAGCACGTTGAGGCTGTCGCGGTTGGCCAGCACCAGACATTCGGACGGCTGACCATCACGCCCGGCGCGGCCGATTTCCTGGCTGTAGTTTTCAATCGACTTGGGCAAGTCAAAATGCACCACGTTGCGGATGTCGCTTTTATCAATGCCCATCCCAAAGGCAATGGTGGCGACGATGCAATTCAACTGCCCGCTCATAAACTGGCGCTGAATGCCCTCACGTTGATCGTGGGGCAAACCGGCGTGATAGGCGTTGGCACTGATCCCGTGCTGGTTGAGGTGCTGAGCGATCTGCTCAGCGGTCCTTTGCAGCGTGACGTACACGATGCTGGGCTGGCCAATGCGCTGGCCCATCCACTGCACCAGGCGCTCGCGCTTGGTCGCGCCGCTGACCGGCTCAACCCATAAGTTGAGGTTGGCGCGATAGAAACCGGTGGTAATGACATCCGCCTCGGCAATCGCGAATTTGGCCTGCATATCCGCGATTACATTGGGCGTAGCTGTAGCCGTAAGCAGCAAGGCCTGCGGGATATTGAACTGACGCTGGTAGTCCGGGAGCTTCAGGTAGTCCGGGCGAAAATTGTGCCCCCACTCGGAAATACAGTGCGCTTCATCCACCACCAGCAACGAAACCGGCACCTGCTGCAAGAAGTTACGAAAACGTTCGTTCTTGAGGCGCTCAACCGAGATCATCAAAATCTTCAACTCACCCGTTTTCGCCCGAGCCATGACTGCACTTGCGTCATCACGGCTTTGCGCCGAATCAATGCTGGCCGCCGCAATCCCGTGGCGTTGCAAAAACGCCAACTGATCTTGCATCAGGGCTAACAGGGGCGAGACCACCAGTGTCAGGTGCGGCAATAACAGGGCCGGCAGTTGGTAACACAACGACTTGCCCGAACCCGTCGGAAAAATCGCCGCCGCCGAACGCCCAGCCAGAACAGCACTGATCGCCGCTTCTTGCCCGGCACGAAACTGTGGGTAACCGAAAACCTGTTCCAGGGTGTTGTGCATCACTGTCACTCCATTGACCACTGCAAAGCGCAAAACTCTAACGCGGGGGTTGCAGCTGATCGAGAAAAGGTCGGGGGCAAATTGAGAGGGGATGATACAGGGCCGGGCCAGAATGCCTTGAACAACCCTTTGTCAGGAGAAAACGCAAAGTTTGGCAACAACTGGATTTTGCCAGTAGTATTTATTGTACATACGATATATTGATGCAAATAACCTACGACATCACCAAGCGCAACAAGACGCTAATCGAGCGAGGCCTTGATTTCGCTGACGCAAAAGCCGTATTTGCAGGTCATCACTTCACAGCTGAAGACTTACGTCAGGATTACGGCGAAGTCCGACTAATCAGCATCGGCCTGATACAGGAACGCATGGTTGTTTTGGTCTGGACACCGCGCGGCGAGGACCGCCGTATTATATCAATGAGGAAAGCCAATGAGCGCGAACAAGTACTCTATGCCCATCGATTGGGCTGACCCGAATGACGCGCCGGAGTTGACAGAGGCCTTTTTTGAAGCTGCCGACGAGTTCAAAGGTCCGCAGTTGATCAAACGCGGCAGGCCCAAGGCTGAAAAAGTGCTCACACGCATCACCATCCGACTTGCGCCCGAAGTCGTGGAGCAATTCAAAGCGTCCGGACCCGGCTGGCAAACACGAATGAACGCAGCATTGGCTGACTGGTTGAAGACTCACTCGCCAGGAGAGATACCTTGAAATTCTTTTCGGACTTTTGACCATGAAACTCGCCTCTGACCTCCCGGACACCCCTGCCCTACGCGAGCTGATGCAGGTGCTGCATGAAGAAATCGGCCTGCCGGAACACAAGGCCGTCAGCCTGAAGACCTCGATCAACCTCGACCTGGGCTGCAACGGCAGCGATGCCCAGCATCTGATGGAAACCCTGGAGGAGCACTTCGGTCTTGAGCTGACCGATTACGACGCCTACCGTTACTTCCAGCCAGCCGGTAATGACCCGCACCTCAAGCGCAAGGCCAAGGGCCGCGAGGGCAAAGTGCCGCTGACCATTGGCATGCTGTATGAGGCTATCCAAGCCCGACAGTGGGATACCCAAGCTCTGGAAGGCTAAATTCCAGGCACAAAAAAGCCGCCTTTTCAGGCGGCTTTTTCGTGGATCAACACACTGACCGAATGCTTACGCCTTCGGGCCAGCAGCCTTGATCGCGTCGCTGACGTCGAACTTCTTGAAGTTCTCAACGAACAGGCCAGCCAATGCCTTGGCAGCTTCGTCGTAGGCAGCTTTGTCTTCCCAAGTGTTACGTGGGTTGAGCAGTACTGTGTCAACACCCGGTACGGTCAATGGTACGTCGAGGTTGATGGTGTCCAGGTGCTCGGTTGCTGCGCCGATCAGAGCACCGCTCTGGATCGCTGCAATCACGCCACGCGTAGTCGGGATGTTGAAACGCTTGCCAACGCCGTAGCCACCGCCGGTCCAGCCGGTGTTAACCAGGTACACCTTGGAGCCGAAGCCGCGGATGCGCTTGATCAGCAGCTCTGCGTATTCGCCAGCTGGGCGCGGGAAGAACGGTGCGCCGAAGCAGGTGGAGAAAGTCGACTTGATGCCGCTGCCCGAACCCATTTCAGTCGAACCCACCAGCGCGGTGTAGCCAGACAGGAAGTGGTAGGCCGCTTGTTCTTCGCTGAGGATCGAAACAGGTGGCAACACGCCAGTCAGGTCGCAAGTCAGGAAGATCACAGCGTTAGGCTCACCACCGAGGTTCAGCGGAGCGCGTTTTTCGATCAGTTCACGCGGGTAAGCGGCGCGGCTGTTCTGAGTCAGGCTGTCGTCTGCGTAGTCTGGTTTTTTGTTCTCGTCGAGAACAACGTTCTCCAACACGGCGCCGTGCTGGATGGCTTTCCAGATAACCGGCTCGTTCTTCTCGGACAGGTCGATGCACTTGGCATAGCAACCGCCTTCGATGTTGAACACAACGCCTACGCCCCAGCCGTGTTCGTCGTCACCGATCAGGTAACGGCTTTCGTCAGCCGACAGAGTGGTTTTACCCGTGCCGGACAGGCCGAAGAACAGGGTAACGTCGCCCTCTTCGCCCATGTTGGCAGCGCAGTGCATCGGCAGAACGTCGACTGCTGGCAGCAGGAAGTTCTGAACCGAGAACAGGGCTTTTTTCATCTCGCCGGCATAACGCATGCCCGCGATCAGTACTTTTTTGGCTGCAAAGTTGATGATCACGCAACCGTCGGAGTTGGTGCCATCACGCTCTGGCTCGCACACGAAGTTCGGTGCGTTGATCACTTGCCACTCGTCTTTGCCCGCTGGGTTGTACTGTTCAGGGTTGATGAACAGGCAACGGCCAAACAGGTTGTGCCAAGCAGTTTCGGTGGTCATTTTGACGGGCAGGTAGTGCGCCGGATCTGAACCTACATGCACGTGAGAAACAAAACGCTCACGCTCACCCAGATAAGCCGCAACGCGGTCCCACAGTGCATCGAACTTGTCGGCCGGGAACTTGCGGTTGATCGGGCCCCAGGCGATTGCGTCCTGAGTGGTCGGCTCTTCAACAATGAAGCGGTCAGCTGGTGAACGGCCGGTACGATGGCCGGTTTTGACAACCAGTGCGCCATTGTCGGCAAGCTCGCCCTCACCACGGCTCAGGGCTTCTTTGACCAGATCGTCGATGCTCAGATCGGTGTACACGGCGTTATTAGCTTGCGTCATGAGGTTCCCCGTCGGCCATTGGCCGATTGCGCCAAACGTTTTGTAGTAGAAAAGTTTGCACTACTACCGCGAAAAAAGTGGGCCGGATTATGCCAGAAAACCCCAAAAAGAGTAGGGCCCACCTGTCAGAACCGCGCAAGAACGGGTTTTGACAGGCGTTTTACCTAAGCTGAATCGTTTTAGTGCTGAGTGCCTGAAGGTGATTTAACACCCGCGCCAGCGAACAATTGATCGACATCAGCGGCATCAAACAGGTAGCGCTCGTTACAAAATTGACAGTCAATTTCGATATGGCCGCCATGTTCGGTAACCAAAGCCAGCGCATCTTCATGCCCCAGACTGGTCAATGCATTACCTGAACGCTCACGCGAACAGCTGCACTTGAATTCAATGACCTGGTTATCAAACAAGCGCACTGTTTCTTCGTGATACAGGCGATGCAGGATGGTTTCGTTGTCCAACCCCAGCAACTCTTCAGCCTTGAGCGTATCGCCCAGCATCAGCAACTTGTCCCAGCTGTCGACACGTTCTTCTTCATCCTTGACCACGTCAGCAGGCAACTGCTGCAAGAACATGCCACGCGCACGCTTGCCATCGGCGACAAGCCAAAAGCGGGTCGGCACTTGCTCAGACATCACGAAGTAGTTGGTGAAGCAGTCAGCCAGCGTTTCGCCGTTCAGATCCACAATGCCCTGATAGCGTTTGCCAACTGTAGGATCAATGGTAATGGCCAGTACGCCGTTAGGCAGCAGGTCAGCCAGAGTGGCGTCCGGGGCAATGCTGTCAGCGTCAAAACGAGCCAGGCCGCGTATTTCACGGTCGCTGGTGCATTCGATCATCAACAGGGGCACCGGGCCTTCGGAACGTGCCTGCAGGCTCAGCAAACCATCGATTTTCTGGTTGCCTACCAGCAACGCAGCGGCAGCCATCAACTCGCCCAACAACTGCTGGACCGGCTGCGGATAGGCGTGCTTGGCCAACACATCAGCGTAGCTGTGCTCCAGCGAGGCCAGTTCGCCGCGAGCATCGCTGGTGTCGAACATAAAACGTTGTGTGGAATCGGTTTTGAGTAAGTCGGACATAAGAATAGAGTTCTGAATTGGTGACAAAATGTGTACGAGTCTTTCAATGTCGTGCAGGTCTGATGACCCTATATGGCGCCATGCATGGACTATTACAAGTTATGCACTCGCGGACTCGACGTACGGTTTGTGAGTATTGATCAGCTCACTCGGCACCACTGGCATCATGAAACTGGTGCAGTTGGCGCCTTTGTTTCTTGGTCGGCTTGCCATCAGTACTGATGCCCATGGCCCCGGATTTGCGCATGGCAGCTGCTTTCTCGCGCTTGGCGATGCTTTGTTCGGTTTCGGCGTAGAGTAATTGAGCTTCCGGCGCGCCACGGCGCACGACTGACAGCGCTTTGACTTCCACAGTGCGTTCTTCAAGGCCTATACGTATTTGCAGTTCATCGCCCAAGCGGGGCTCTTTGCTCGGTTTGCAGCGCTCACCACGGCAATGCACCTTGCCGCTTTCAATGGCCGCTTTGGCCAACGCACGGGTTTTGTAAAAACGCGCTGCCCAGAGCCACTTGTCCAGGCGAACCTTGTCGTCCTCTTCCTGCTTTTGTGCCACTGGAATTCCTCTTCACTGAAATAGTCAGAACTGTACTACTACTTGCGATGAACAACTGAAGCAATCGGCCCGATAGAATGCCTGCCTGCTGAACAGCGTACACGCAGATAACTGTCGCCATTTGCCGGATATTCTGCGTGAATACCGTTTGTAGACTGCCAAATCGGCATCGCCGATTGTTTTACCTGCAGGGTTCCTCCTGCGGCCTGAATACGTTAATCGCTGGTTACTTATATTGAAGACTTTTGATCACTTGACCGTTGTCGGTCTGCGCGAGTGGGTGGCGCTTCCCGATTTGGGAGTCGCGGGCCTGCGGGCGAAAATCGACACCGGTGCCAGTACCTCCAGCTTGCACGCCTCCGAAATCGAGCCATTTGTGCGCGACGGTGTCGAGTGGGTACGTTTCAATGCCCATTTGGGCACACTGGTACAACTGCGTCACCGCCGCTGTGAAGCTCCCTTGGTGGCCATTAAAACCATCAAAAGCTCCAACGGCCACACCCAGGTTCGCTATGTGATCCGCACTGGCCTGGCGCTGGGTGACCGGGTCTGGCAGGTCGAATTCACCCTCGCCTGCCGCAAATCGATGCGTTACCGCTTATTGCTGGGCTCAAAAGCCCTGATTGACGGCCAACTGGTCGTCAATCCTGAACATAAATATGTTCAAGACAAGCCGGTGTTCCCGGTCACTACTACCTCTGCCACAGGTGTTGCATGAAGATCGCTGTGCTGTCGCGTAACCCGCGTCTGTATTCCACTCGTCGTCTGGTTGAAGCCGGTACCGAACGAGGCCATGAAATGGTAGTGATCGATACCCTGCGCGCCTATATGAACATTGCCAGTCATAAGCCGCAGATTCACTATCGCGGCAAGCCGCTGGAAGGCTTCGATGCGGTGATTCCGCGCATTGGTGCGTCGGTTACATTCTACGGCTGCGCGGTACTGCGCCAGTTTGAAATGATGGGGGTTTTCCCGCTCAACGAATCGGTGGCGATTGCCCGTTCGCGGGACAAACTGCGCTCGCTGCAACTGCTGTCGCGGCGTGGCCTGGGTTTGCCGGTGACCGGCTTTGCCCACTCTCCGGATGATATTCCCGACCTGATCGAAATGGTCAACGGCGCGCCGCTGGTGATCAAAGTGCTGGAAGGCACCCAGGGTATTGGCGTGGTGCTGTGTGAAACCGCCACCGCTGCAGAGTCGGTGATTGAGGCCTTTATGGGGCTCAAGCAAAACATCATGGTGCAGGAATACATCAAGGAAGCCGGCGGTGCCGATATTCGTTGTTTCGTGGTCGGGGACAAGGTGATCGCGGCCATGAAACGTCAGGCCAAACCGGGCGAGTTCCGTTCCAACCTGCACCGTGGCGGCAGCGCCAGCCTGATCAAAATTACACCGGAAGAGCGCATGACCGCCATTCGTGCGGCCAAGGTCATGGGACTGAGCGTGGCAGGGGTCGATATCTTGCGCTCCAACCACGGCCCGTTGGTGCTGGAGGTCAACTCTTCACCTGGGCTGGAAGGCATTGAAACCACCACAGGCAAGGATGTGGCCGGGATCATCATTCAGCATCTGGAGAAAAACAGCAGCCCGCATATGACGCGGACCAAGGGCAAGGGTTAAGTACCTTTGTAGCCGCTGCCGCAGGCTGCGATGGGCAGCGGCAGCGGCTAGCGACCCCGCTTTTCATGTCAAAAGCGAAGGTCCTGCGGCCCTTATCGCAGCCTTCGGCAGCGGCTACAGGGCCTAAACCGCCCCTCTTGGCAACATCAGCCCCAGCGGCAGGCGTACACGAGCTTCCAGCCCGCCGCCGCTGCGGTTGCGCAATTCGACATTGCCGCCATGCATGGAGGCAATCCGCTTGACGATAGCCAGGCCCAGGCCCGTACCTTTGCCGCCACGGGCACGGTCGCCGCGAATAAACGGATTGAAGATATCTTCAAGCTCCGAAGGGTCAATCCCCGCTCCCCTGTCCATCACGCTCAGTACCACGTACGGCGCGCTGACGTCTCCGGACACATAAGCCGCAACCTCAACGTCTTCGCCCGCATGGTGCAGAGCATTGCCGATCAGGTTGTTGAGCAGGCGTTTCATCGATACCCGGCGCAACGCAAACGGCTGGATCGGCTGCAAACGCAAGCGAACCTGCTCACCGTTCTGGTTGTAGGGCGCCACGACTTCACGGATCAATTCACACAGGTCAACTTCTTCGACCGGCTCATCACGTCCATCACGGATGAAGGCCAGGAACTGATCGAGGATCGCATCCATGTCTTCGATGTCACGCACCATATCGTCCGAAAGATCGCTGTGGTTGCCCATCAGCTCCAGAGACAGACGCAAACGGGTCAGCGGGGTCCGCAGGTCATGGGACACGCCCGCAAGCATCAGCTCACGCTCACGGCCTGCCTGCTCGACGTCTTCAGCCATTTGATTGAAGGCACTATAGACCTCGGTCATTTCGCTGGGCGTGTCACTAATGGGCAAGCGCACACTGCGCCCCTGCCCCAGCTGACGTGCCGCATACACCAGACGCTTGAGCGGCTGATTGAGCTGGCTGACGAAAATCCAGGCCGATGCAGTGGATAGCAAGCCAATCGCCAGGAACCAACCCAGCACATTCCAGATTTTCTGCCCGCGAAGCGGGTGCGGGTATAACGGCACTTTCAGCCAGCCTTCACCCAGGCTCGGGGCACGCACCCACAGCGCAGGAGACGTGTGCATCCGCAAGCGAACTTCGGTATCAGGCCCAAGCTCAGCCTGCATCTGACGTTGGTAGATTTCACTGTAGGGCCAGTGTTGCTCACCCTCGGGCACACCGCCGCCCACGACACGCACCAGATCGACGGCATCGATAATCTTGTTACGGTTTTCTTCATCAGCGGCCCAATAGGCGCGCAGGGTCAGTGCCACACCGTGGCTGTATTGGCGATCGACCAATACGTCCTCGTTCATGAGCAGATAAACCAGCGTCAGGGCCTTGGAAAACAGAACGACAATCAGGACGAGCCAGAGAGTGCGCGAGAAAAAACTTTGGGGAAACCAGAGAGGGGTTTTCATAGACAGCCGCTTTTACACTTTGCAGGAACGAGCCCTGAGACCCGCAAAAAAAGTATCGCGAGCCGATCAGGTCCCCGAAGGGCACCTGCATGGCTCGCTCCTACAAATGAGCGATTACTTGGTCGCGTTACCATCGGGCACGAACACATAACCTACGCCCCAGACGGTCTGGATATAACGCGGTTTGGACGGGTCCGGCTCGATCATGCGACGCAAACGGGAAATCTGGACGTCGATTGAACGCTCCAGCGCATCCCACTCACGACCACGGGCCAGGTTCATCAGCTTGTCGCGGGTCAATGGTTCACGAGCATGCATGACCAGGGCTTTAAGCACTGCAAACTCACCCGTGGTGAGCATGTGAACTTCATCGCCACGCTTAAGCTCGCGAGTCGCCAGGGACAGCTCGTAATCACCGAACGTCACGCTTTCGTCTTCGCTGCCCGGCGCACCCGGCACCGGAGCCGCTTGGCGGCGCAGCACGGCACGCACCCGCGCCATCAGCTCATCGGGGTTGAACGGTTTGGCCAGGTAATCATCGGCGCCCAGTTCCAGGCCCTTGATACGGCTCAGCTCGTCGCCCTTGGCGGTCAGCATGATGATTGGCACCCGATTGCCTGCTGCACGCAGACGGCGGCAGGCTGACAAGCCGTCTTCGCCAGGCAGCATCAAATCCAATACCACCAGGTTAAATACCTCACGAGCCAGCAAACGATCCATTTGCTCGACGTTCGGCACAGCACGGGCGCGATAGCCCTTGCTGACGAAGAAACGTTCCAGCAGGCTGCTCAGCCCAGGATCGTCATCAACGATGAGAATTTTTTCGCCTTCAGCCGTTTGTGCAATGCTGCTCATTAGATGCTCCTGTGATCTCGGCGCGCATTATGGCTTAGCCGCTGTGATACGCATGGTGTGCATTGTTAGCAGATTTTTCCTGCATAAACAGCAGACCCGTCAATGAGGCCGTAGCGCGCAGTGCCCTGAATCCGGGAACGCTGGTTATAATGCGCCGCCTTTTGTGTCAGGCAACCACGAATTTTCAAAGGTTGTGGCAGGATTTATTTTTTCAGCGCCTGCCGTAATTTGCTGATTTCACGGGTCAACAGGCTGCCCTTTTGGCCCAGGTAGCGGCGCCCTCCGGGCCGCTCAACCAGCCTCGCAAGCCTTCAAGCCCGGGCCTGCGAGCCTGCATCACAATTTGTCAGGTGGTTTTATGGACAGCATCAACAGCCGCATCGCCGAAGAACTTGGCGTGCGCCCGCAGCAGGTCGAAGCGGCCGTCGCTCTTCTGGATGAAGGCTCCACCGTGCCCTTCATCTCTCGCTACCGCAAGGAAGTGACCGGCAGCCTGGATGACACCCAATTACGTCATCTGGAAGAACGCCTGCGCTATCTGCGCGAACTCGACGAACGGCGTCTGAGCATCCTCGCCAGCATCGAAGAACAAGGCAAGCTGACCCCGGAACTGGCCCGCGACATCAAACTCGCCGAGACCAAAACCCGCCTCGAAGACTTGTACCTGCCGTACAAGCAAAAGCGCCGCACCAAGGGCCAGATCGCCCTGGAAGCAGGCCTGGGCGAACTGGCAGATGGCCTGTTCAACGACCCGACACTCAATCCCGAAACCGAAGCGGCCCGTTTTGTCGACACTGAAAAAGGTGTGGCAGACGTCAAGGCAGCCCTCGATGGCGCCAAGTACATCCTCATGGAGCGCTTCGCAGAAGACGCCAGCTTGTTGGATAAACTGCGCAGCTTCCTCAAGCACGAAGCCATCCTCAGCGCCCGCGTGATTGCTGGCAAAGAAGAGGAAGGCGCCAAGTTCCGCGACTACTTCGAACACGACGAGCCGCTCAAAAGCATGCCGTCGCACCGTGCTCTGGCGATTTTCCGGGGCCGCAACGAAGGTATCCTCAGCTCGTCGCTCAAAGTCGGTGAAGAATTGCCCGGCACACTGCACCCCGGCGAGATGATGATTGCCCAGCGCTTCGGCCTGGAAAATCAAAATCGCCCGGCGGACAAATGGTTGGGCGAAGTGGTGCGCTGGACCTGGAAGGTCAAGCTCTATACCCACCTCGAAACCGACTTGCTGGGTGAGCTGCGCGACGGTGCCGAAACCGAAGCGATCAACGTATTCGCCCACAACCTGCACGACCTGCTGCTGGCTGCACCTGCTGGCCCGCGCGCCACCCTGGGTCTGGACCCGGGCCTGCGTACCGGCTGCAAAATTGCCGTGGTCGATGCCACCGGCAAGCTGCTGGAATACGCCACCGTGTACCCCCACGTGCCGCACAACAAATGGGACCAGACCATCTCGGTCATGGCCGCCCTGTGCGCCAAGCACTCGGTGGAGCTGATTGCCATCGGCAACGGTACTGCCAGCCGCGAAAGCGACAAGCTGGTCATCGATCTGATGAAGAAATACCCGGCCTTGAAAGTCACCAAGGTGATGGTCTCTGAAGCTGGCGCTTCGGTGTACTCGGCCTCGGAACTGGCGGCCAAGGAATTCCCGGATCTGGACGTTTCGATCCGTGGCGCAGTGTCGATTGCCCGCCGCCTGCAAGATCCACTGGCAGAACTGGTGAAAATCGATCCAAAGTCCATCGGTGTCGGCCAGTACCAGCATGACGTGTCCCAGCTCAAGCTGGCTCGCGGCCTGGACGCTGTGGTTGAAGACTGTGTAAACGCCGTGGGCGTGGATGTGAACACCGCCTCCGTGGCGCTGCTGGCACGTATTTCGGGCCTTAATGCCACGCTGGCACAAAATATCGTTAGCCATCGCGACGAAAACGGCGCGTTCAAAACCCGTGCGGCGTTGAAAAAAGTCAGCCGCCTGGGCGAAAAAACCTTCGAGCAAGCGGCAGGTTTCTTGCGCGTCATGAATGGCGACAACCCATTGGACAGCTCGGCGGTTCACCCCGAGGCCTACCCGCTGGTCAAGCGCATTGCTTCGGATACCGAGCGTGACATTCGCTCGCTGATCGGCGACGCCAGCTTCCTCAAGCGCCTTGATCCGAAGAAGTTCACCGACGAAACCTTCGGCCTGCCGACGGTCACCGACATTCTGCAAGAGCTGGAAAAACCAGGCCGCGACCCGCGTCCTGAGTTCAAGACCGCCGAGTTCCAGGAAGGCGTCGAAGACCTCAAGGACCTGCAACTGGGGATGATTCTGGAAGGTGTGGTGACCAACGTGACCAACTTTGGTGCTTTCGTCGATATCGGCGTGCATCAGGACGGTCTGGTGCACATCTCGGCCTTGTCCGAGAAGTTCATCAAGGACCCGCGTGAAGCCGTGAAAGCCGGTGACGTGGTCAAGGTCAAGGTCATGGAAATCGACATCCCGCGCAAACGCGTAGGCCTGTCGATGCGCATGAGCGACACCCCCGGCGAAAAAATCGACGGTGCTCGCGGTGCACGCCCGGGTTCCGCCCCGCGCCAGCAAAACACAGCACCACGCAAGGAAACGGTTGCCGCAGCGCCGAGCAATAATGCGATGGCCTCGCTGTTTGCCAACGCCAAACAGCTGAAGAAACGCTAATGGCGCTCCCGGACGGCCTGACCCAAAGCGCTTTCAGCGAGTTGATCGGTTGCCGCGTGCAGTCGTTGGAAGACGGCGTGGCGCATGTGGCGCTGAGCCTGGAGCCGCAACTGCGCAACCGGGGCGGCAAGCTGCACGGTGGCGTGTTGTTCAGCCTGGTGGATATCAGCATGGGGCTGGCGTGCTCCAGCGCCCATGGTTTTGATCAGCAGAGCGTGACCATCGAGTGCAAAATCAACTACATCCGCGCGGTGTCTGAAGGCGATGTGCTATGCATCGCCAAGGTCATTCACCCAGGGCGACGTACTCTGGTCGTCGAAGCAGAGGTGTTGCAGGGCGACAAACTGGTCGCAAAAGCACAAGGCACGTTCGCTGTCCTGTAGCCGCCGCTGGGTCATTTGAGTTAATTTCGGCATTGCTAACGCGGTGCCGAAATGCGCTTGGAGCGCTCAGGGGCCGAAACAGGGACGGGACCAAAGCACTATCAACAAAAGCCAGGCGACCACGCCGGTTTCAACTTCACCCTTGTAGACCGTCCTGACCACCCCCATATTGGGGCGACTGACGCGTGAAGGAATCCAACTTGAGCCAACTTCTCAACCGCCGCCTGGCTCTGCTCAGCGAGCGCGCTAACCTCACTCTGCTTGAGCAATGCCTGCACGGCATCGAGCGCGAATGCTTGCGCGTCACAGCCGATGCACGCCTGGCGCAGACCCCGCACCCAGAAGAACTGGGCTCGGCCCTGACCAACGATCAGATCACCACTGACTATTCCGAGTCGCTGCTGGAGTTCATCACCCCAGCCCTGCCCGACCCGGCAGACACCCTGGCCAGCCTCGACAAGATTCACCGTTTTGCCTACAGCAAGCTCGGCAACGAGTACCTGTGGAGCCCTTCGATGCCGTGTCCGTTACCGGCCGAAGAAGACATCCCGATTGCCTACTACGGCACGTCCAATATCGGACAGCTCAAGTACGTGTACCGCAAGGGCCTGGCTCTGCGTTACGGCAAGACCATGCAATGCATCGCCGGCATTCACTACAACTTCTCCCTGCCCGAGGCCCTGTGGCCTGTACTGATGCAGGCTGAAGGCTTTGTCGGCACCGAGCGCGATTACCAATCGAACGCCTACATCGCCCTGATCCGTAACTTCCGTCGTTACAGCTGGCTGCTGATGTACCTGTTCGGCGCCTCGCCTGCACTGGATGCCGGTTTCTTGCGCGGCCGTTCGCACCAGCTTGAACAGCTGGACGCCGACACCCTCTACCTGCCGTACGCCACCAGCCTGCGCATGAGCGACCTGGGTTACCAGAGCAACGCCCAGGCCGGCCTGACGCCGTGCTACAACAACCTCGACAGCTACACCGACAGCCTGCGTAAAGCAGTGGCCACGCCTTACGCGCCCTATGTTGAAATCGGCACGCACAAGGATGGCGAATGGGTACAGCTGAACACCAACATCCTGCAAATCGAAAACGAGTACTACTCCAACATCCGCCCCAAGCGCGTGACCTACACCGGCGAACGGCCGATTCAGGCCCTCGTGGCGCGTGGCGTGCAGTACGTAGAAGTGCGCTTGCTCGATATCAACCCGTTCCTGCCGGTGGGCATCGACCTGCCTGAAGCGCGTTTTCTGGACGCCTTCCTGCTGTATTGCGCGCTGCAAGACAGCCCGCAGTTCGACAGCACGGCCTGTGGCAATTGTTCTTCGAACTTCCTCAGCGTAGTCAAGGAAGGTCGCCGTCCGGGCCTGCAATTGCAGCGTGACGGTGCAGCAATCGACATGAAGGAGTGGGCGGCAGAGCTGCTGGAAAAAATCGCTCCGCTGGCTGCCCTGCTCGATCAGAGCCACGGTGGCGACACCCACAGCAAAGCGCTCGACGAACAGTTGGCCAAGATCCAGGACGTGTCACTGACGCCGTCTGCCCGCGTACTGGCCAGCATGGCCGAGCACAAGGAAAGCTTCGCCCAATTCTCGATGCGCCAGAGCCTGGCCCATGCCGAGTACTTCCGCAGCGAGCCACTGAGTGCTGAAGATCAGGCCGCGTTCGAAGAGAAAGCACGCAAGTCACTGCTCGAACAAGCCGAGACCGAACAAACGGAAGAAGGCGACTTTGACCTGTTTGTAGCGTCGTATCAGGCGAGCATTTTGGCGATCAGTAACTAAAAAACCCCTCACCCTAGCCCTCTCCCGAAGGGAGAGGGGACTGATCAGTGGTGTTCGTGCGAGCGAGCGCAGTCAGTTCCTACGCCCACTGAGGCAATGGACGGCTTCCGCGTTTTGAAGGGAGGCGTACTGTGCGTTGCCACTGAAAAAAACAGTGGCCGGGCCTGGAAACCCGGGTAACAATAATCGCCTTAATGCCATCAATCCCTGTGATTGTTGGCGTTTTTATATGTTATGGCGGCTGTGCGCGGGAGGTCCTCGGACTTGCCGGGTTCCTATTGTCCCGGTTTCCAGCCTGCGTACAGCTGCCACCTTCGCCTGGAAACGAAAGTGACAGCTCTTAATTACTATAGGAGCGCACTAAATGGCTGATCACACCCCAATCAAAACCCTCGGCACCGTCACCTTCGGCCCTTGCGGCCAGGACAACCACGAACTGTTTCGCGTCAACTCCGATATACCGCTGCGCCAAGCGCTGGAGCAGGTGTCGGCGTTGCTCTATTGCGCAAAAAAGCTGGCACTGGATGCCGCGCTGGATAAAGACTGCCAGCCCCATGCCTGGGCTTCGCATTACTTGTGCGACATGGGCAAGGCGGTGCTTGATGATGTGTGTTTGCGGGAATTCTGACGGGGTTTGCTGAGCCCTGTGGGAGCGAGCCTGCTCGCGAAAGTCATCGCGAGCAGGCTCGCTCCCACAGTTGAATTGTTCCTCGTCAGCGGTTACAGCGTTTTTTCAAAGATTTTCGAGTTACGCTGGTAGTTGTACAGCGACGCTCGCGCCGCCGGCAGACGCTCTACACCGCTCGGCACAAACCCGCGCTCACGGAACCAGTGGGCAGTGCGTGTGGTTAATACAAACAGGGTTTTCAAGCCCTGAGCCCGCGCACGGTTTTCGATGCGTTCGAGCAGCTCATCGCCACGGCGACCATGACGGTACTCCGGGTTCACCGCTAGGCACGCCAGCTCCCCCGCATCCGACTCGGCAATCTGATACAGCGCCGCACAGGCGATGATCATGCCTTCACGTTCAACCACGCTGAACTGTTCGATCTCGCGCTCCAGTACTTCACGCGAGCGACGTACCAAAATGCCCTGTTCTTCCAGCGGGCTGATCAGCTCAAGCAAGCCACCAACGTCTTCAATCGCCGCCTCCCGCGTAACTTCAAATTGCTCTTGCGCCACCAGCGTACCGCCACCGTTACGGGTGAACAGCTCTGTGAGCAACGCGCCATCTTCGGCATAGCTGACGATATGGCTGCGGGCTACACCGCCGCTGCAAGCCTCAGCGGCAGCTTCCAGCAGTTCGGCCTGGTAGTCGCTGCCCAGACGCTTCATGTGCGCTGGCACTTGCTGTGGGCGCAACTCGCGCACCAACCGTCCCTCTGCGTCGAGCAAGCCCGATTCGGCGCCGAACAGCAGCAGTTTGTCAGCCGCCAGATCAATGGCGGCGCGGGTGGCGACGTCTTCGCAGGCCAAGTTGAAAATCTCGCCGGTCGGCGAGTAACCCAAGGGCGACAGCAGCACAATCGAGCGCTCATCGAGCAGGCGGTTGATACCCTTGCGGTCGACCCGGCGCACTTCGCCGGTGTGGTGAAAGTCGACGCCATCAAGCACGCCAATCGGCCGCGCAGTAACCAGATTGCCGCTCGCCACCCGCAGGCGCGAGCCCTGCATCGGCGAGGAGGCCATGTCCATCGACAAGCGCGCTTCAATCGCAATGCGCAACTGGCCCACGGCGTCGATTACGCACTCCAGGGTTGTCGCGTCGGTGACGCGCATGCCGTTGTGGTAATTGGGCACCAAGCCACGGGCTTCAAGGCGGCCATCGATTTGCGGGCGCGAACCGTGAACCAGCACCAAACGCACGCCCAGGCTGTGCAACAGCACCAGGTCGTGGACGATATTGCCAAAGTTGGGGTGCGCCACGCCGTCGCCGGGGAGCATGACGACAAAGGTGCAGTCGCGGTGGGCATTGATGTAGGGAGATGCGTGACGAAGCCAGTTAACGTAATCGTGCATAACCAGAGCCTGTAAAAATTAAGTCGCCTAAAGAGGGCAAAAACAGCAAACGCACAGCGGGCTGGTGGTTATCGTCGAAACATTGTTGGCAACACGCGCGCTCTCCTTGTGTGCAGGGCAAAGGGTATTTTCGCTATTTCAGGCAATAGTGTTCGATCAGTTGAGTCAGTAGACGCACTGTCGGCTGCAAACGTGACATTTCCAGGTGTTCACCCGGTTGATGCGCGCAAGTGATATCACCCGGGCCCAGCACGATGGTTTCGCAGCCAAGTTGCTGAAGATAAGGCGCTTCGGTGCCAAACGCTACTGCTTGCGCACGATGCCCGGTGAGTCGCTCGGCAACCCGCACCAACTCGGCATCCGCGTCCTGTTCGAACGGCGGCACGCCGGCAGCAATGGGCGCGAAATCGATCTTCACTTGATGGCGTTCAGCCAAGGGCTGCAGCTTGCTGCGAATAATGGCCCGCAGCGCGTTGGGGTCCATGCCCGGCAGTGGCCGCAGGTCGAACTCCAGTGAGCACTGGCCGCAAATCCGGTTCGGGTTGTCGCCACCATGAATGCAGCCAAAGTTCAGGGTCGGCTGAGGCACGCTGAACTGCGGATTACGGTATTCGTTGAGCCACTGCTGGCGCAGCCCCTTAAGTTCGCTGATCGCGTCGTGCATGGCCTCCAGCGCGCTGTGGCCAAGGCTTGGGTCGGATGAGTGGCCGCTTTGCCCAAGAATCTCGATGCGTTCCATCATCACGCCTTTGTGCATGCGGATCGGCTTGAGCCCTGTCGGCTCACCAATCACTGCGGCGCGGCCTAGCGGGCGACCGGCTTCGACCAAAGCTCTGGCCCCGGCCATCGAGGTTTCTTCGTCGCACGTTGCCAGAATCAGCAGTGGCTGCTTGAAGGGCTGATCGAGCAATGGGCGTACGGCTTCGATCACCAGCGCGAAAAAACCCTTCATGTCGCAGCTGCCCAAGCCCACCCAGCGGTTATCGACTTCGGTCAGTTTGAGCGGATCGGTCTGCCACAGTGCTTCATCGTAGGGCACGGTGTCGCTGTGCCCTGCCAGCACCAGCCCGCCGGGGCCGCTGCCAAAGGTTGCGAGCAGGTTGAATTTGCCTGGGCTGACCTGTTGGATATCGCAGTTGAAGCCCAGCTCGGCGAGCCAGGTCGCCAGCAAATCGATCACGCCACGATTGGATTGATCCAAGTGGGGCTGGGTGCAACTGACCGACGGCATGCCGATCAAAGCCGCGAACTGCTCTTTCATGGAAGGTAAAGGCATGCGCTGACTTCCTGTTGGCGGGGCGAGGCCCATCATAGAGCCATCTGCGCCGCAGAATAAACCCATGCGCGGCGTCAGGGCGGCGAGTCCTGTACACTGCACGGCCTTGGCAGCCACACTTTTTCCCGGCTGCGCAACCGTTCCTGGATTTTCCGGCCATGCAAAAAGAAACCGAAATCAAACTGCGCGT
This sequence comes from Pseudomonas fragi, assembly GCF_025426255.1. Taxonomy (GTDB): domain Bacteria; phylum Pseudomonadota; class Gammaproteobacteria; order Pseudomonadales; family Pseudomonadaceae; genus Aquipseudomonas; species Aquipseudomonas kulmbachensis. The sequence continues at coordinate 5,021,158 of NZ_CP104861.1, forward strand.
CAGCCGCGAAACCCTCGCCGCCTTGCGCGAGCACCCTTTGCTGAAAAAGCGCAACAAAAGTGGCTGGGAAAGCCGTGAGTTGTTGAACCAGTACTTCGACACGCCTGAGCGCGACCTGGCCAAGGCCAAGGTTGCCCTGCGCCTGCGCCGCGATGGCGAAGAAGTGATCCAGACCCTCAAGACCCGCGGCCAAAGCATCGCTGGCCTGTCTGAGCGCAACGAATACGACTGGAACCTGCCTAAAGCCAAGCTCGACGTCAAAAAACTCGACGGCGAATGCTGGCCTGAAGAGTTGGCCGAGCTGGACAAGAAAACCCTCAAGCCTATCTTCACCACTGATTTCGTACGCGAACGCGCTGAAATCTCCTGGGGTCGCGGCAAGGCCAAAGTGGTAATTGAAGCCGCTCTGGACCTGGGCCATGTGATTGCTGGCAAGCAGAAAGAAGAAATCTGCGAACTGGAACTCGAACTGCGCGAAGGCGAGCCGTCTGCCCTGTTGGAGCTGGCCGCAGAGCTGGCCGAGAAGCTGGCCCTGATGCCATGTGACATCAGCAAGGCCGAGCGCGGCTATCGCCTGTTCGACGCCAACAGCTACGCCGTTAACCTGCCAGCTCCCGAGCTGACACCCGAAACGCCGCTGGACGATGCCTTCGCCGCACTGGCCTGGCACTTGCTGGGCAACAGCCAGCGTCTGGCCGAGCAGTATCGTTTCAATGGCCACTGGCGCTTGCTGCAAGACTGGGTTCAGCAGTTGATTGATCTGCGCGCGCTGGTCAGCAGCCTCGGTCAAGCCGCTCCACGCCAATCCACCAGCACCCTGCGCGCTGCGCTGGACGCCCTGCTGGAAGACTGGCGCCCGCTGGTACAGATCGGTCAGGACGACGAAGACGTGCGTAAAGCCGCACCCGAGCAGTTCCTGGAAGAGCTGGAAGACCCGCGCTGGGGCCAGTTCTCGCTGAGCACCTCGCGCTGGTTGATGGACCGCAGCTGGACTGTCGATCGCGGCACCACCCGTGGCAACCGCCAGGGCGCTGCACAGCTGCACAGCTGGTTGCCGCGCTTGCTGTCGGATGAGGCAATTGCCTTGCGCCTGAATCGCTACCAGCAGCAACCTGAAGACCTGGCCGAGCAACTGCCGCGCATCGAGCGCATTCAGGCATGGCTGCGTCTGGCGCGTAACGTGCTGGAAATTCCGGAACTGGACCGTTTGTACGGCGAGATGAACAAGCTGCAGGAATTGGCCAACTTGCCAATCACTGACGACGCGGAGCACAACGACGAATTGCTCAACGCTCGCAAGCAGCAAGCCATCGCCGTGTACCAGAACCGCGCGTGGAAGACCCTGCTGCGCGCCTAAGCGCCCAGCCAACACCCCCTGGCGCTTGCCGGGGGGTGCCTTCGCTTATTCCGTGCCTTTGGGCATGTCTGCATCCGGCGTTCGCCAAATCAAACGTGTGGTGTCGTAGCCCTGTTGCTGAGCCTTGCTGAGCAGCTCATCACGGGTTTGCTGATCAACCTGCGGCTTGCGCGACAACAGCCACAAATAGCGTCGGTCGGGATTGCCCACCAGCGCCGTGCTGTAGTCGTCGCCCACGTACAACACCCAATAGTCACCCTTGGTCACACCCGGCAGCAAGGTCGAAACCCAGTTGTCGAACTCGACCCACAGTTTGTCGGTTTTGCCCTCCACCTGCGGGGTTGCTGTGCCATTGGCCTGCTCCCACTTGCCTTGCGCGGTCAGGCAGCGGTTCAGTACCGCCACGTCGCCGTCAGGTTTCAAGCTGTAGTGGGCCTCGGACTGCGCGCAGTTACGCTGGAAGAACATCGGCAAGCGTGCCTGTTCGTACCAGGTTCCCTGATATCGCTTGAGGTCGACATTTTCGACCGTTTTCGGTGCCAGAGAATCGCTGCTGGACCCGGCGCACCCGGCCAGCAACACGGCGGCCCCAAGACTGATTAAAAGACGTTTCATTGCAAACGCTCCTGACCTGCCTTACTTCAAGCCCTGCCCCGAGAACATCAACACTTTGTCACCGGCATATTGCACGCTGATAAAACTGTTTTTATCGCCCCAGGTACAGCTCGACATCCCCAGTGCGCCCGAGCAATCGGTTGGGCTGCCCAGCAGTTTTTCAACCTCGGCCTTGGGCATGCCGGTCGACAGTTTCGAGTAATTTTGCTGATTGACCTTGCTGCAAGCGGCCAGCAATACACAGAACGACAACAACGCCAAAGTACGCAATTTCATGAAAAGCTCCTGCATGGGAAGGGCGGCATGGCTGCCTGATGCAAGCTTAGAAGAGAAAAGCGCGAGCGGGTTCCCGAAGGGAGAAAGGATTTGTTTGGCGGGGTCGGACGAGGATTCTGTAGCCGCTGGCGAAGGATGCGATAAGGGCCGCAGGCCCTTCAAGCACAAGCGTTGCTGCGCAGCCCATCGCAGGCTGCGGCAGCGGCTACAGTGTTATGCGTTTTACTCTTTGTGGTAAGCGGTAATGCGCGACACTTCTTCTTTCGAGCCCAGGTACACCGCTACGCGCTGGTGCAGGCCTTCAGGCTGGATGTCGAGAATACGCTGATGACCGTCCGTGGACGCGCCGCCCGCCTGTTCCACGAGGAACGACATCGGGTTGGCTTCGTACATCAGGCGCAGCTTGCCCGGCTTGGACGGCTCGCGGCTGTCGCGCGGGTACATGAACAGGCCACCGCGGGTCAGGATGCGGTGTACGTCTGCAACCATGGCCGCAACCCAGCGCATGTTGAAGTTCTTTTCCAGCGGGCCATCTTCGCCAGCCAGCAATTCGCCAACGTAGCGCTGTACCGGAGCTTCCCAGTGACGCTGGTTGGACATGTTGATTGCAAATTCCTGGGTGGTTTCAGGAATGGTGATGTCTTCGTGGGTCAGTACGAAGCTGCCCATTTCACGGTCCAGGGTGAAGCCCTTAACGCCGTCGCCCAGGGTCAGTACCAGCATGGTCTGAGGACCGTAGATGGCATAACCGGCAGCTACCTGCTGGGTGCCTGGCTGCAGGAAGGCCTTTTCATTCAAAGGCTCGTTCTGAGTCAGGTATTCGTTCGGGCAACGCAGTACCGAAAAGATCGTACCCACCGGCGCGTTGATGTCGATGTTCGACGAGCCGTCCAGCGGGTCGAATACCAGCAGGTAGGCACCTTTCGGGTATTTGCCCGGGATCTGGTAGGCGTTGTCCATTTCTTCGGACGCCATACCGGCCAGGTGACCGCCCCATTCGTTGGCTTCGAGCAGGATCTCGTTGGAAATTACATCGAGCTTCTTCTGCACTTCACCTTGTACGTTTTCGGTGCCCATGCTGCCCAGAACACCACCCAAGGCGCCTTTGGACACGGCGTGGCTGATCTCTTTGCAAGCACGCGCCACCACTTCGATGAGGAAACGCAAATCAGCAGGCGTGTTGTTGCTGCGGGTCTGCTCAATCAAATAGCGACTCAGGGTAACGCGGGACATGTAAGGCTCCGAACAATGGGGAGGGGGCGAAAAACCCGCGCAGTTTAACGCGAGTTGCGGTGCAAATCTTCTAATCAGACTCAGAACCGACAGAGCGAGTTCTGCTGAAACCTTAAATCAACCGTAAAACCTGTATCCGCTGCCGCGGGCTGCGATAAGTCCCGCAGGGGCTTCGCTCTTGAAAACACGGGCCCTGCGGTCTCGATCGCAGCCTGCGGCAGCGGCTACAAAGGCCGCGCAACCTACAACGCTTTCCAGATATCAGTCGCGTACTCACGAATGGTCCGGTCCGATGAGAACCAGCCCATGCGCGCCGTGTTCAACACGGCTTTACGCCACCACTGATCCTTGTCCTGCCACAGATGCTCCACGCGCATCTGCGCATCCCAGTAAGCATCAAAATCGGCGCAGACCAGGAAGCGGTCGTAATCAATCAAAGAATCCACCAGCCCGGTGTAACGCGCCGGGTCATCGTGGGAAAACACCCCACTACGAATAGCCTGCAGCACATCATTGAGTCGATGCGAAGCAGCCACATCCGGGGCCGCATGGAACTCGCCATTGCGCTTGCGCGCTTCAACCTGCTGCGAACTGAGGCCGAAGATGAACATGTTGTCCTCGCCGACCCGCTCGCACATCTCGACATTGGCTCCGTCCATCGTACCGATGGTCAGCGCACCGTTAAGGCCAAACTTCATGTTGCTGGTGCCGGACGCTTCGTAGCCTGCGGTGGATATCTGCTCGGACAAATCCGCCGCCGGAATGATGCTCTCGGCCAGGCTGACGTTGTAGTTGGGGATAAACACCACCTTGAGCAGACCGCGCACCGTGGGGTCGTTATTCACGGTACGGGCGATGTCATTGGCCAGCTTGATGATGAGTTTGGCCTGCTCGTAGCTGGCCGCCGCCTTGCCGGCAAAAATCTTCACCCGCGGCACCCATTGATTGCCTGGCTCCGCCCGAATCGCCTGATACAGCGCCACGGTGTGCATCAAGTTGAGCAATTGGCGCTTGTACTCGTGAATCCGTTTGACCTGCACATCGAACATCGCTTCAGGATTGACCACGATGCCCAGACGCTCATAAATCAGCGCCGCCAGGGTGCATTTGCTTTGCAGGCGCTGTTCGGCGAAGCGCTTGCGAAAATCGGCGCGCTCGGCGAAAGGCTCCAGTTTGATCAGTTTGTGCTCGGTCTCATCGAGCACATCGACCCCCAGCGCATCCACCAGCATCGCGGTCAACGGCGGGTTGGCCTGGAACAGCCAGCGGCGGAAGGTAACGCCGTTGGTCTTGTTGTTGATCCGGTTCGGGTAGAGTTTGTGCAGCTCGGCAAACACGGTGCTGCGCATCAACTGCGTGTGCAACCCGGAGACCCCGTTGACGCTGTGAGACCCCAAAAATGCCAGGTTACCCATGCGCACCCGGCGGCCGTGATCCTCTTCAATCAGCGATACCGAGCGCAGCACGTCAAAATCATGAATGCCCTTGGCCCGTAGCGCATCGATATGGTGCGCATTAATCAGGTAAATGATCTGCATGTGACGCGGCAACAGGCGCTCCATCAAGCCAACGGGCCAGGTTTCGAGCGCTTCGGGCAGCAGTGTGTGGTTGGTGTACGACAAGGTATCGACGGTCACTTGCCACGCCGCATGCCACTCGATGCCGTGTTCGTCGACCAGAATGCGCATCAACTCCGCCACCGCAATCGATGGGTGGGTGTCATTGAGCTGGATCGACACGTGCTCGGCCAGGTTCAGCAGCGTTTCATGGACGTGCAGGTGGCGGCGCAGCAAGTCTTGCAACGAGGCCGAAACAAAGAAGTACTCCTGGCGCAGGCGCAGCTCTTGCCCCGCTTCGTTGCCATCAGCCGGGTACAGAACACGCGAGATACTTTCAGCACGCACCACTTCGGCCACCGCACCCAAATGGTCACCCGCGTTGAAGCGCCCAAGGTTCAAGTCGTGCAGCGCCCTCGCCCGCCACAGGCGCAACGTGTTGACACTGGCCCCGCGCCAACCCACGACGGGCGTGTCATAGGCAATGGCGCGCACCGTCTCGCCTGGCCACCAGATTTGCCGTAACTGGCCCTGATCATCCTGTTTGGTTTCAACCGAGCCGCCAAAGCCGACCGAATACAGCACTTCGGCGCGCTCGAACTCCCAAGGGTTGCCGAAGTCGAGCCAGTTTTCGGTTTGTTCCTGCTGCCAGCCGTCGACGATGCTCTGGCGAAACAACCCGTGCTCATAGCGAATGCCATAGCCGTGGGCGGCAATGCCCAGGGTCGACATGCTTTCCATAAAGCAGGCCGCCAATCGACCCAGGCCGCCGTTACCGAGCGCCGCATCCGGCTCCAGCAGGCGGATGCGCTCCAGATCAACCCCCAGCTCGGTGAGAGCCTCGCGGGCCACCTCCAGCAGCCCCAGATTGCTCAGGCTGTCGTACAACAAGCGACCGATGAGGAATTCCAGCGACAGGTAGTACACCCGCTTCTGATCCTTGCGATAAATCTGTCGCGTGTGGTCCATCCAGTGCTCGACCATATGGTCGCGGGCGGCCAGAGCAATAGCTTCAAACCAGTCATGGTCAAACGCGTGTTCCGGGTCCTTACCCACCGCGTAAGTCAGCTTGGCTACTACAGCGGCACGGAAAGCCGCCACCTGTGCGTCACGAACAAGCGGTTCCTGGGGCATCGATACAACCTCAATCGAGATGGGACGATTTGAAGAACGAGTGGTGTCAGCCTAGACGCTTCAACACAAACAAAATGCTTTGTTTCGGGCTTTTTTGAACAGTTTATTTAAAAAAACTGACGAAGTGAGCGATGCCCCAAAACGAGGCGCAAACGCAGTTGAACGCTTTAAAACATGGCCCTGATCGAAAAACCGGCAAATGGTTGTTCACTCATTCGCCAACCCCGGTATGATCGCGCGCCCTGATGCACGCTGGAATACAAGCCTGATGAAGTCCAACCTGATCGCCGCCGCGGAAATCGACCGTCTCGATACCTGGGCCAAATACTCCGCGCCCATGTGCGGCTCCTGCATTTCCAGCTGCTGCACGTTGCCGGTCGAGGTCAAGATCAAAGACCTGATCCGCATCGGCATCGTTGACGAGTTCGAGATGGGCGATCCGCCGAAGAACATCGCCAAGCGCCTGCAAAAAGAAGGGATCGTGGAGCGCTTCAATCAGAAGTCCGGGATTTTCACCCTGCAGCGCATGAGCAATAACGACTGCCTGTACCTGGATCGCAAGTCGCGCATGTGCACCATCTACGAAATCCGCCCGGACACCTGCCGTAACCACCCTAGAGTGGGCCCGCGTCCAGGGTATTGCGCCTACGTGCCCAAAGCTGTCGAGCGCAAGAACAGCAGCGAAAAGTTGATGGTGTTTTAAAACAGATCGTGTAGCCGCTGCCGCAGGCTGCGAAGCGGCCCTGCTGTTTTGATGAAAAGCCAAGGTCCTTCGGCAGCGGCTACAGAGTTCAGATATCAAGAAACACAGGCACAAAAAAACGCCCCCGACCGCAAGGTCGGGGGCGTTTTTTTACGGCTAACTAAATAACTTAGTTGTTACCGGATTTTTTCGCAGCGCGGGTACGCTCGCTTTCGCCCAGGATCTTCTTACGAAGACGGATGGACTTAGGCGTTACTTCGCACAGTTCATCTTCTTGTACGAATTCCAGAGCTTGCTCCAGAGTGAAGCGGATAGGCGGAACCAAAGCGATGGTTTCGTCTTTACCCGAAGCACGCATGTTGTCGAGCTTCTTGCCTTTGGTTGGGTTAACGCCCAGGTCGTTGTCGCGGCTGTTGATGCCGACGATTTGACCTTCGTACACGTCTTCACCGTGACCCAGGAACAGTTTGCCGCGAGCTTGCAGGGTTTCCAGCGAGTAAGTCAGAGCCTTACCGGTAGCAACCGAAACCAGAACGCCGTTCTGACGGCCGGACATGTCGCCCGACTTCATCACGTCGTAACGGTCGAAGATCGAGGTCAGGATGCCAGCGCCCGAAGTCAGAGTCAGGAACTCGTTACGGAAACCGATCAGGCCACGTGCAGGGATGTTGTATTCAAGACGAACACGGCCCTTGCCATCCGGAACCATGTTGGTCAGATCGCCTTTACGGATACCGATCTGTTCCATGATTGCGCCCTGCGATTCTTCTGGCAGGTCGATGGTTACGTTTTCGTACGGTTCGTGCTTAACGCCGTCAACCATGCGGATGATTACTTCCGGACGACCAACACCCATTTCGAAGCCTTCGCGACGCATGGTTTCGATCAGTACCGACAAGTGCAGCTCACCACGGCCAGACACTTTGAACTTGTCAGCGGTGTCGCCTTCTTCAACGCGCAGAGCAACGTTGTACAGCAGTTCTTTGTCCAGACGCTCTTTGATGTTACGGCTGGTTACGAACTTGCCTTCACGGCCGCAGAACGGCGAGTCGTTAACCTGGAAGGTCATCGAAACGGTTGGTTCGTCAACGGTCAGCGGCTTCATCGCTTCAACATTCAGTGGGTCGCACAGAGTGTCGGAGATGAACAGCTGGTCGAAGCCGCTGATGCAGACGATGTCGCCTGCCGAAGCTTCTTCAACGTCGATACGGTGCAGACCGTGGTGACCCATCAGCTTCAGGATACGACCGTTACGGCGCTTGCCGTCAGCATCGATAGCCACAACCTGGGTGTTAGGCTTGACGCGACCACGAGCGATACGGCCAACACCGATAATGCCCAGGAAGCTGTTGTAGTCCAGTGCCGAGATTTGCATCTGGAACGGACCGTCACGGTCAACTTGTGGTGCTGGTACGTGGTCAACAATGGCCTGGTACAGCGGGGTCATGTCTTCAGCCATGTCGGTGTGTTCCAGACCGGCAATGCCGTTCAGGGCCGAGGCGTAAACCACTTTGAAGTCCAGCTGTTCTTCGGTAGCACCCAGGTTGTCGAACAGGTCGAAGATCTGATCCAGAACCCAGTCCGGACGCGCGCCTGGACGGTCAACCTTGTTGATTACCACGATTGGACGCAGGCCGGCTTCGAAAGCCTTCTTGGTCACAAAACGGGTTTGCGGCATAGGGCCGTCTTGAGCGTCAACCAGCAGCAGAACGGAGTCAACCATCGACATTACGCGTTCAACTTCGCCGCCGAAGTCGGCGTGGCCCGGGGTATCCACGATGTTGATGTGGTAGCCGTTCCAGTTGATAGCGGTGTTCTTGGCAAGAATGGTAATGCCGCGCTCTTTTTCCTGGTCGTTGGAGTCCATCACGCGCTCGTCGTTGAGCTCGTTGCGCTCCAGAGTGCCGGATTGACGCAAGAGTTTGTCTACCAGAGTAGTTTTACCGTGGTCAACGTGAGCAATGATGGCGATGTTACGTAGATTTTCGATCACTTGTGTATCTCGATCAGAGGATTCGGTGTGCTGACTGAGTCCAGGCAGCGATTAACAGTAGAGTCCGTGCAAGCCGTTACAGCTTGACGGTGGCGTCGGGGGGCCGGTGACGCAGGCCACAGGCATACAGCCCCGGGCTCTTAGCTCGGTCGATAAACGCGCACATTGGCATGTCCCTCACTGAGCAAATGGTGAGCATGCAGGCGACTCATCACGCCTTTGTCGCAATACAACAGGTACTGACGGGTGTCATCCAGTTCCTTGAAGCGGCTGTTCAGTGCATAGAACGGCAACGCTTGTACTTCGATGCCAGCCAGTTCCAGCGGTTGATCTTCCTGAGCATCCGGGTGACGGATGTCGATCACGATCTGGCCCGCCAGCACTTCGCTGACTTCTTCGACTTGCAAGTCCTGGCCCAATTCATCGATTACCCGATCAATCGGCACCAGTTTGGCCTGCTCAAGCGCTCGCTCAAGCACGGCCATATCGAACTGTTGTTCTTCGTACTCCACGCGGTTGCGTTTGGCGTGGGTCTTGGGGTTAACCGAAATAACCCCGCAATATTCAGGCATGTGCTTGGCAAAATCGGCCGTACCGATTTCAACCGCCTGATCAATGATGTCCTGCTTGTGGCTCGCAATCAGCGGGCGCAGCACCAATTTGTCAGTAGCCGAGTCAATCAGCGACAAGTTGGGCAGCGTCTGACTGGAAACCTGGGAAATCGCTTCACCGGTCACCAGTACTTCGATGTCGAGCCGCTCAGCGATACGGGTCGCTGCGCGCAACATCATACGCTTCAAAATGACACCCATATGACTGTTATCGACTTTGCCGAGAATTTCGCCCAAAACCTCTTCGAACGGAACGCTGACAAACAGCACGCGCTGCGAGCTGCCGTACTTCTTCCATATATAGTGCGCGACTTCCATCACGCCCAGTTCGTGGGCACGCCCGCCGAGGTTGAAGAAGCAAAAGTGGCTCATCAGGCCGCGACGCATGATCTGGTAGGCCGCAACTGTGGAGTCGAAGCCACCGGACATCAACACCAGGGTCTGTTCCAGAGAGCCCAGCGGGAAGCCGCCAATGCTGTCGTGCTGGCTGTGAATCACAAACAACCGTTGGTCGCGAATTTCGAAGCGGACTTCAATTTCCGGCTTTTTCAGATCAATTCCAGCCGCCCCACACTCACGACGCAGCTTGCTGCCGACGTATTTCTCGATTTCCATCGAGGTAAATGGGTGCTTGCCACCGCGTTTGCAACGTACGGAAAAGATCTTGCCTGCCAGCGCATCGCCGAAGTGCATTTTGCACTTTTCAACGACGTCATCGAAGTCGCCCAAAGGGTACTCATCGACTTGCAGGAAATGCGCGATGCCCGGCATGCAGCTCAGGCGCTCGGTCATGTCTTTCAAGGCTTTAGGGTCACTTACGCGCGTTTGCAGCTCGATGTTGTCCCACACGCCCGTCACCACCACAGCCGGGTCCAGATCGCGGAGCACAGTACGGATGTTTTTAGCCAATTGACGGACGAAACGCATCCGAACCGGACGGCTCTTGATAGTGATTTCGGGGAAGACTTTAACGATTAGTTTCATGAAAACAGCGCGCGAGCAGCCTGCCAAAAAAGGGGGGCGCGGATTATAGCGGAAATTGCTCAAGGTTTAACCAGTTATCGTACAAACGGTTTTCAACGCACCAAAATGGAACATAAACCCCGGATTTCGCTTCATTTGAGTGCGATAAACGCCGCTAATCGGTAGTCTGCGACGCTAACCTGCTTGAGATTGGGGCATAAAACCCAAGTCGGGGCACTGGCATGCAATTTGCTCCCTTGTGAGGCAGGTTGCCTTGGCAGAGTATTCGCGCCGGCATCAACCACTTATCAAGGGCTCTCCACTACCAAGCCCTAAGCCACCCCGGAGGACACTATGTCGAAGTCGGTTCAACTCATCAAAGATCATGACGTCAAGTGGATTGATCTGCGCTTCACTGACACCAAAGGCACTCAGCACCACGTGACCATGCCGGCCCGTGATGCGCTCGATGAAAACTTCTTCATCGATGGCAAAATGTTCGACGGCTCCTCCATTGCTGGCTGGAAAGGCATCGAAGCGTCCGACATGATCCTGCTGCCAGACGACAGCACTGCCGTTCTGGATCCGTTCACCGAACAGCCAACGCTGATTCTGGTGTGCGACATCATCGAACCTTCGACCATGCAAGGCTATGACCGCGACCCACGCGCCATCGCTACCCGTGCCGAGGAATACCTGAAGTCCACCGGTATCGGCGACACCGTTTTCGTCGGTCCGGAGCCAGAGTTCTTCATCTTCGACCAGGTCAAGTTCAAGTCCGATATTTCCGGCTCCATGTTCAAGATCTACTCCGAACAAGGTTCGTGGATGTCCGACCAGGACGTGGAAGGCGGCAACAAAGGCCACCGTCCAGGCGTTAAAGGCGGCTATTTCCCTGTTCCGCCGTTCGACCATGACCACGAAATCCGTACCTCCATGTGCAACGCCATGGAAGAAATGGGCCTGGTCATCGAAGTTCACCACCACGAAGTGGCAACTGCCGGCCAGAACGAAATCGGCGTGCAGTTCAACACCCTGGTGAAAAAGGCTGACGAAGTTCAGACCCTGAAGTACTGCGTACACAACGTGGCAGACGCCTACGGCCGTACCGCTACTTTCATGCCTAAGCCTCTGTACGGCGACAACGGCTCGGGTATGCACGTACACATGTCCATCTCCAAAGATGGCAAGAACACCTTCGCTGGCGAAGGCTATGCCGGCCTGTCCGACACCGCCCTGTACTTCATCGGCGGCATCATCAAGCACGGTAAGGCCCTGAACGGCTTCACTAACCCGGCTACCAACTCCTACAAGCGTCTGGTACCAGGTTTCGAAGCTCCGGTAATGCTGGCCTACTCGGCTCGCAACCGTTCCGCGTCGATCCGTATTCCTTACGTGTCCAGCCCTAAGGCTCGCCGTATCGAAGCACGTTTCCCGGATCCAGCCGCTAACCCGTACCTGTGCTTCGCCGCACTGATGATGGCTGGCCTGGACGGCATCCAGAACAAGATCCACCCTGGCGATGCAGCTGACAAAAACCTGTACGACCTGCCGCCTGAAGAGGCGAAAGAGATCCCACAAGTTTGCGGCAGCCTGAAAGAAGCCCTGGAAGAGCTGGACAAAGGTCGTGCGTTCCTGACCAAAGGCGGCGTTTTCAGCGACGATTTCATCGACGCTTACATCGCCCTGAAAAGCGAAGAAGAAATCCAGGTCCGTACCTTCGTACACCCACTGGAATACGAGCTGTACTACAGCTGCTGATCCAGTAACGCTCGCGCAAGCGGCGTGACCTGAAAAAAGCCTCCTACGGGAGGCTTTTTTTATGCGCAACGTCTTACACCAGCCTCAGCAATACCCGGTCAACTTCTCACTCACACCTGACAGCCACCCCAAAGCGCGATCTGTAGTTTGAGCCGACTTCTCAAACGGACGCTGCCATGACACCTGCACACACCCTCAAAGCCTTGTTCCTGCCCCTCGCCTGCCTCGCCTGCCTCGCGTTGCTCGGGTGCAGCAACAAACCATCCGGTGTACAGGTTGAGCAGCTGCTCAAGACCGGCGAAGCCTGGGATGGCACTGCTTACGCCCCGTACCCCGCCGGCCAGCCTGAAATTACCGTTGTCAAAATCACCATTCCCGCCAACACCACACTCAATTGGCACGAGCATCCCATGCCTAATGTGGCCTATGTGCTGTCAGGCGAGCTGCAGGTTGAAACCAGGGACAGCCAACAAAAAATCACCGTACGCCCAGGTGAAGCCCTGCCCGAAGTCGTGCAGACCTCCCACCGCGGAACCAGCGGTAACAAGCCCGTTGAGCTGATCGTATTTTATGCCGGTGGCAGCGGCATGCCCCTGTCCCGGTAAGCACCTCGCGGGTAGCTCTTCCCTGGAGCTGCCCCACTTGATCAGCCCAACTGTGGGAGCGAGCCTGCTCGCGAAGGTCCCAAGAGCCACGGTTATCCAGCAAGCGCGCGGTATTGTTCACGACCTTCGCGAGCAAGATCGCTCCCACAGAGTGACTGAACAATATTGCCGTACAGCTGGTATTTTGAAGGGACTGAATCTATTCAGCCTCAATGCACTATATTGGTGCAATGACTGTTCAGAATGTTCACTTGCCAGCCCAATTTGGTTCAAAACCGCTCGCAACCTGATCAAGAGCGCTACCTAACCGGGCTCAAAGCCCCTATTTCAGGCGATTCGCGCTTCTTTTCAGAGCCTTGGTTTGTTTTTTGCATTTTCCTTGCACCAGCGCCTCACCCGCGCACGCAATCCGGGACCGGCCCATGACCATCAGTGACGCCCTGCACCGACTGTTACTCGATAACCTGACCACTGCCACGCTTTTACTCAATGCCGATTTACGCCTTGAGTACATGAACCCGGCGGCGGAAATGCTGCTGGCGATCAGCGGACAACGCAGTCACGGGCAATTCATCAGCGAGCTGTTCACCGAGTCCACCGAAGCTCTGCATTCCTTGCGCCAAGCGGTTGAACAGGCCCACCCGTTCACCAAGCGCGAAGCCATGTTGACCTCGTTAACGGGCCAGAACCTGACGGTGGATTACGCCGTAACGCCAATCTTGAGCAATGGCGACACCATGCTGCTGCTCGAAGTCCACCCACGCGACCGGCTGCTGCGCATCACCAAAGAAGAAGCCCAGTTGTCCAAACAGGAAACCAGCAAGATGCTGGTGCGCGGGCTGGCCCATGAAATCAAGAACCCGCTGGGTGGCATTCGCGGTGCAGCGCAGTTGCTGGCGCGCCAGTTGCCCGACGAAAGCCTTCGCGACTACACCAACGTGATCATCGAAGAGGCCGACCGCCTGCGTAATCTGGTCGACCGCATGCTGGGCTCCAACAAACTGCCTTCGCTGGCCATGACCAATGTTCATGAAGTGCTGGAGCGCGTATGCAATCTGGTTGAGGCCGAGACACAGGGCAGCATCACTTTGGTGCGTGACTATGATCCGAGCCTGCCCGACCTGCTGATCGACCGTGAACAAATGATCCAGGCAGTACTCAATATCGTGCGCAACGCGATGCAGGCCATAGGCAGCCAGAACGAGCTGCGTCTGGGCCGCATCAGCCTGCGTACCCGCGCCATGCGCCAGTTCACCATTGGTCATGTGCGCCACCGACTGGTCACCAAAATCGAAATTATCGACAACGGGCCGGGCATCCCGGCCGAGTTGCAAGACACCCTGTTCTTCCCGATGGTCAGCGGCCGCCCTGATGGCACCGGGCTGGGCCTAGCCATCACGCAGAACATCATCAGTCAGCACCAGGGGTTGATCGAGTGTGAAAGCCACCCCGGCCACACACTCTTCTCGATCTTTCTACCACTGGAACAAGGAGCCGCATCGACATGAGCCGAAGTGAAACCGTGTGGATCGTCGACGACGACCGTTCTATCCGCTGGGTCCTGGAAAAAGCCTTGCAACAGGAAGGCATGACCACACAAAGCTTCGACAGCGCCGATGGCGTGATGAGTCGCCTGGCTCGCCAGCAGCCCGATGTCATTATTTCCGACATCCGTATGCCTGGCTCCAGCGGCCTGGACTTGCTGGCCAAGATTCGCGAACAGCACCCCCGTCTGCCCGTGATCATCATGACCGCTCATTCCGACCTGGACAGCGCCGTGGCCTCCTATCAAGGTGGTGCGTTTGAATACCTGCCCAAGCCATTTGATGTCGATGAAGCCGTATCACTGGTCAAACGTGCCAACCAGCACGCTCAGGAACAACAAGGCCTGACAGTGGTTCCAGCACTGGCCAGAACCCCGGAAATCATCGGCGAAGCGCCGGCGATGCAGGAGGTGTTCCGCGCCATTGGCCGCCTTAGCCATTCCAACATCACGGTTCTGATCAACGGCGAGTCGGGCACGGGCAAGGAGTTGGTGGCCCACGCCCTGCACCGCCACAGCCCACGGGCCGCGTCGCCGTTTATTGCGTTGAACATGGCAGCGATCCCCAAGGACCTGATGGAGTCCGAACTGTTCGGCCACGAAAAAGGTGCCTTCACCGGAGCCGCGAACCTGCGCAGGGGCCGTTTTGAGCAAGCCGATGGCGGTACGCTGTTCCTGGATGAAATCGGCGACATGCCTGCCGACACCCAAACCCGTCTGCTGCGGGTTCTGGCCGATGGCGAGTTCTACCGGGTTGGCGGCCACACGCCGGTCAAGGTCGACGTACGGATCATCGCTGCTACCCACCAGAACCTCGAAACCCTGGTACAGGCTGGCAAGTTTCGCGAAGACTTGTTCCACCGTCTGAACGTGATCCGCATCCATATCCCGCGCCTGTCGGACCGTCGCGAAGACATTCCGACCCTGGCCCGGCACTTTCTCAGCAGCGCCGCGCAAGAGCTGTCCGTGGAGCCCAAGCTGCTGAAGGCCGAAACCGAGCAATACCTGAAAAACCTGCCGTGGCCAGGCAACGTGCGCCAGCTTGAAAACACCTGCCGCTGGATCACGGTAATGGCTTCGGGCCGCGAAGTGCATATCAGCGACTTGCCGCCCGAACTGCTGAACCTGCAGCAGGACACTTCTCCAGTGACCAACTGGGAGCAAGCGCTGCGCCAGTGGGCCGACCAGGCGCTGGGCCGTGGCCAGTCCAATTTGCTCGACAGTGCAGTGCCTACCTTTGAGCGCATCATGATCGAGACCGCGCTCAAGCACACCGCAGGCCGACGCCGCGATGCCGCCGTGCTGCTGGGCTGGGGCCGCAACACCCTGACTCGCAAAATCAAGGAACTGGGCATGAAGATCGATGGCGACGAGGATGACAGCGACGAAGCTTAAGTACCTGCCACACACCTTCCCTGTGGGAGCGGGCTTGCTCGCGATAGGAGTGACGCGGTTTTCCTGTAAAACCGCAGTGATGCCATCGCGAGCAAGCCCGCTCCCACAAAAGCCTGACCGCACCACCCTAAAGCAACCCGCACTATTAACGCGCACCGCTCTAAATCAATGGTTACAGCCACACCAACCGAGAAACCAGTCACACCAAACGCAAAAGCCCCGGATTCCGGGGCTTTTACGTATGCATCAGGCAATTTTTACAAAAAATCAAAACCTGGCACGCCCCCTGCAATACCTATAACAAGCAACAACGCTTTAGGGGACCTTGATACAGGCAGGTCAAGACTCCCCACTTTTACACCCGCAGCCTTGATGCCTTTTGCATCAACGCGCACACCGCTTTTGGGGAACCCGGTACAGGCAGGCTGGAATTCCCTCTTTTATTACTCGCGCAGGTTCACCTGCAATCGCCAGCGCCCATCCTGCGGCGCACCGGCCCAGTCACCCCGCAAGGGGCGGGCCGCCACCAGAGTCAGCAACAACCCCCCATCAGTACGCCGCAGCCGCCAATTCACATTCTTGCCGTTAAGCATCAACTGGCCGTTCTGAAGCTTGCCCTTGGCATCAAACAACAACCCCAGCGTGCCGTCGACCAGCTCACCATGCCACTTGGGCTCGTCGCTGAACCACACCACCAGGCCACCCGCGAGCACGTCCACCTGTTGCAGTTCAACCGGCGTTGGCGCGGTCAAACGACCGATCATCATCCCGACCATCACACCGACTATCGCCAAAGAACCTAAAACCCGCGGCCATAGTTTCGGTCGCGGGTCTTCTTCAGGCGTAGAATGCTGCCCATCTTTAAGTTCGGAGCCGTGCATGTTTCACGTCATCCTTTTTCAACCAGAAATTCCGCCGAATACCGGCAACATTATCAGGCTGTGCGCCAACAGCGGCTGCCACCTGCATTTGATCGAGCCTATCGGTTTTGAGCTGGACGACAAGCGCTTGCGCCGGGCCGGGCTCGATTACCACGAGTACGCGCCGCTCAAGCGCCATGCCGACCTGGCCAGTTGCCTTGAAAGCCTGGGCCACCCGCGCCTGTTTGCCTTTACCACCAAAGGCTCCAAGCCGTTTCACGACGCGCAGTTTGCCGAGGGCGATGCGTTTATCTTCGGCCCGGAGAGCCGTGGCCTGCCACCCGAAGTGCTCGATGCACTGGATGGCGAACATCGCCTGCGCCTGCCGATGCGCGAAGGCTGCCGCAGCCTGAACCTGTCCAACACCGTGGCGGTTGCCGTGTACGAAGCCTGGCGGCAACTGGGTTTCAAGTAATTCACATCCCGTTATCTGTGGGAGCGAGCCTGCTCGCGAAGGCGTCAAGAACTGGTGATTCAACATCACCCGCGCGCTATCGTTAACGAACTTCGCGAGCAGGCTCGCTCCCACAGAGTCTTCGACATACCCAAAAAAAAAGCGCCCTCAGGCGCTTTTTTCGGCAACGACTGTTTATTGAACAGTCGGTGAGCCTTCTTCCTGCATGCGCTGCAATTCTTGCGCGTACAGGGCATCGAAGTTCACCGGAGCCAGCATCAGTGCCGGGAACGAGCCACGAGTTACCAGGCTGTCCAGGGTTTCACGGGCATACGGGAACAGGATGTTCGGGCAGAACGCGCCCAGGGTGTGGTTCATCGACGCTGGATCAAGGTTTTTGATCAGGAAGATGCCAGCCTGCTGAACTTCAGCAATAAACGCCACTTCGTCACCGTTTTTCACGGTAACCGACAGGGTCAGAACCACTTCGTGGAAGTCACCTTCCAGTGGCTTTTGACGAGTGTTCAGATCCAGGCCAACGCTCGGTTCCCACTGCTGACGGAAGATCGCCGGGCTTTTTGGGGCCTCGAACGACAGGTCACGCACGTAGATGCGCTGCAGGGAGAATTGTGGAGCGGAGTCTTCATCGCTAACAGCAGCGGTGTTCTGTTGGTCAGTCATCACAGATCCTTGTTGATCTTGGGGCTTATAGAGAATGAGAGTCAGACGTTCAGCAGCGCATCCAATTTACCTGCGCGTTCCAGAGCAAACAGGTCATCGCATCCGCCAATATGCTTGTCGCCGATCCAGATTTGCGGGACCGACGTACGACCTGCCTTCTGAGCCATCTCGGCACGTATCTGAGGCTTGCCGTCGACCTTGATTTCTTCGAAGGCAGTGCCCTTTTTCTCAAGCAGAGCCTTGGCCCGCATGCAGTAAGGGCAGTAGTCGCTGGAGTAAACGATGACCTTGGACATGCTTACTTCACCACTGGCAGGTTGTCGGCGCGCCAGCTGGAGATACCGCCAGACAGCTTGGCCGCGTTGTGACCAGCCTTGAGCAGCTCACGAGCGTGGGAGCCCGAATGCTGGCCCTGAGCGTCAACCAGGATAATGGTTTTGCCCTTGTGCTTGTCCAGCTCGGCAATGCGCGCCATCAGCTTGTCTTGTGGAATGTTCAATGCACCCACGATGTGGCCGGCAGCAAAGTCCTTGGCCGGACGAATATCAATCACCACGCCTTCGTCGCGATTGACCAGACCGGTCAGTTCGCCAGTGCTGATGCTGCGCCCGCCACGGCTTATTTCGTGGGTGATCAGCAACGCCAGCAGGATGACAAACGCGCCTACAAGCAGGTAGTGAGAAGTCGCAAATGCAATCAGGTGCTCAACCATCAGAAGGTTCCAGGGTCGTAAAATGTGGGCCAGTATACACAGCCACCTTGGTCGGCCAAACCCCGCCCGGCGGTGACGCCACATGAACTTCGCTTTAAACTGCGCGTCCTCTTCATACCTTCTATTAAACCAGCCACGAGTGGGATCTATGACTACCACGCCTAAACCTTTGGTCCTGATCATCCTGGATGGCTTCGGTCACAGTGAAAGTCACGAATACAACGCCGTTTATTCGGCCAAGAAACCGGTGCTGGATCGTCTTTGCGCGAGCATGCCAAACGGCCTGATTTCAGGTTCGGGCATGGATGTCGGCCTGCCGGACGGCCAGATGGGCAACTCCGAGGTCGGCCACATGAATCTGGGCGCCGGCCGCGTGGTGTATCAGGATTTCACCCGCGTCACCAAATCGATCCGTGATGGCGAGTTTTTTGAAAACCCGACCATCTGCGCCGCTGTCGACAAGGCAGTGAGCGCAGGCAAGGCCGTGCATATTCTCGGTTTGCTGTCTGATGGCGGCGTTCACAGCCACCAGGACCACCTGATTGCGATGGCCGAACTGGCATTCAAACGCGGTGCAGAAAAAATCTACCTGCACGCCTTCCTCGATGGCCGCGATACACCGCCAAAAAGCGCTGCATCGTCCATCGAATTACTGGATGAAGCGTTCAAGGCTCTCGGCAAAGGCCGTATCGCCAGTTTGATTGGCCGCTACTTCGCTATGGACCGCGACAATCGCTGGGACCGTGTAGAGCAGGCCTACAACCTGATCGTCGATGGCAAGGGCGAATTCAACGCCACCACGGCCCAGGAAGGTCTGGAGGCTGCTTACGCCCGTGGCGAGAGCGACGAATTCGTTAAAGCCACGACCCTCGGCGAGCCGGTGAAAGTGGAAGACGGCGACGCCGTAGTCTTTATGAACTTCCGTGCCGACCGCGCCCGCGAACTGACCCGCGTGTTCGTTGAAGACGATTTCAACGCCTTCGCACGTGCCCGTCAGCCAAAACTGGCCGGTTTTGTGATGCTGACCCAATACGCTGCCAGCATCCCGGCGCCAAGCGCATTTGCGCCCGGCAGCCTTGAGAACGTACTCGGCGATTACCTGGCCAAAAACGGCAAAACCCAGCTGCGCATCGCCGAAACCGAAAAATACGCCCACGTTACTTTCTTCTTCTCGGGCGGGCGTGAAGAACCGTTTCCGGGTGAAGAGCGCATTCTGGTGCCGTCGCCGAAAGTTGCCACCTACGACCTGCAGCCGGAAATGAGCGCTCCCGAAGTCACCGACCATATCGTCGATGCCATCGAGAATCAGCGTTATGACGTGATCGTGGTCAACTACGCCAACGGCGATATGGTTGGCCACAGCGGCGTGTTCGACGCAGCCGTTAAAGCGGTTGAGTGCCTGGACGCGTGCGTGGGACGGATTGTCGAGGCGCTGGAAAAAGTCGGCGGCGAAGCCCTGATCACGGCTGACCACGGCAACGTTGAGCAGATGTCCGATGACACTACCGGTCAGGCTCATACTGCCCACACCTGTGAACCCGTACCGTTCATTTACGTGGGCAAGCGTGCACTCAAGGTCCGCGAAGGCGGTGTACTGGCCGATGTGGCACCGACCATGCTCAAGCTGCTGGGTCTGCCACAGCCTGAAGAAATGACCGGCAAATCGATTCTGCTCGACGCTTAAATTAAAACCTGTGGGAGCGAGCCTGCTCGCGAAGGTCTCAAGCGCGCCGCGATGATCCAATCAACACACGCTATCGTTAACGACATTCGCGAGCGGGCTCGCTCCCACAGGGGCCGGCCGTTTCATCACAATTTCACCTTCATCCATTTCTTATAGGTGACGAGGGCGGGCATACTAGGCCGTCCCGTTCCCCAGGTGTCGCCCGCCCCATGCTTCGCGCCCTTATAGCCCTGACCTTCGCATGCCTGCTCCAACCGGCGTTTGCCGACGAGCGCGCGCAAACCCAACAGCAGCTGGACGCCACGCGCCAGGATATCGGCGAGCTGAAAAAGCTCCTCGGCAAGCTCCAGGAAGAAAAATCCGGCGTGCAGAAAGACCTGCGCGGCACCGAAACCGAAATCGGCAAACTGGAGAAGCAGGTAGAAACCCTGCAACAAGAACTAAAAAAGAGTGAAGGCGAGCTGCTGCGCCTCGATAGCGAGAAAAAAAAACTCCACAGCGCAAAACTTGAACAGCAACGCCTGATCGCCATTCAGGCCCGTGCCGCCTATCAGGGTGGCCGGCAGGAATACCTGAAACTGCTGCTCAACCAGCAAAATCCCGAGAAGTTCGCCCGAACCCTCACCTATTACGATTACCTGAGCCAGGCTCGTCTGGAGCAGCTCAAGGGTTTCAACGAAACCCTGCGCCAACTGGCCAATGTCGAAGCCGATATCAACCTGCAACAGGCGCAACTGCTGACCCAAAAAAGCAGCCTGGAGACCCAGCGCGCAGAACTCGACAAAGTGCGCGCAGAGCGCCAGCAAGTACTGGCCAAGCTTAATACCGACGTAAAAGACCGCGATCAAAAGTTGCAAGCCCGCGAGCAGGATCAGGCCGATCTGGCTAAAGTCCTCAAGACCATCGAGGAAACCCTTGCCCGTCAGGCCCGCGAAGCCGAAGAGGCGCGCCAGAAAGCCTTGATCGCGCAGCAGGAAGCCGAGAAAAAACGCCAGCGCGAGGCTGAATCGGTTGTTACCGACGCCCCGCGCAAAGCGGTCAAATCAACACCCGGCGCACTGGTGTCGAGTGCCGGTGCTTCTTACGGCGGTGTTTTTTCTCAAGCCCGGGGCAAACTTCCGTGGCCAGTTGATGGTCGATTGCTTGCCCGCTTCGGTGAAACCCGTGGCGACGATTCGCGCACCAAGTGGGACGGCGTGATGATCAGCGCCGCCGCTGGCAGTCAGGTTCACGCCGTACATGGCGGTCGCGTGGTGTTTGCCGACTGGCTGCGTGGCGCAGGCCAGCTGGTAATTCTGGATCACGGTAATGGTTACTTAAGCTTGTATGGCCACAATCAGACGTTGCTCAAGTCGGCCGGAGATATCGTCAAGGCCGGCGAAGTAATTTCCACCGTGGGCAACAGCGGCGGTCAAGCCACGCCAGCACTGTATTTTGCTATTCGTCAGCAGGGGCGCCCAAGCGATCCTGCACAATGGTGTCGCACTCAGGGATGAGTCCATCACCTTTAATACGTAGGAGTTCGCTCAACATGCCGCATTTGTCCCGCCTCAACTCGCTGGCCCTGACGATCGCTCTGGTGATCGGCTCGCCGATGGCATTTGCTGCCGAGCCGAGCATTCAGCCAGCAGGTGCCGCAGCCAGTACCAAGGCTCCGCTGCCCCTGGAAGAGCTGCGCACATTTGCCGAGGTCATGGACCGGATCAAGGCTGCGTATGTTGAACCCGTAGACGATAAAACCCTGCTCGAGAATGCCATCAAAGGCATGCTCAGCAACCTCGATCCGCACTCCGCGTACCTGGGCCCCGAAGATTTCGCCGAGCTGCAGGAAAGCACCAGCGGCGAGTTTGGCGGGCTAGGTATCGAGGTCGGTTCCGAAGACGGCAATATCAAAATCGTCTCACCGATCGACGACACCCCTGCGAGCAAGGCCGGTATTCAGGCGGGCGACTTTATCGTCAAGATCAATGGTCAGCCCACCCGTGGCCTGAGCATGACCGAAGCCGTGGATAAAATGCGCGGCAAGATCGGCCAAAAAATCACCCTGACCCTGGTGCGCAATGGCGGCACGCCGTTTGACGTGACCCTGACCCGCGCCAATATTCAGGTAAAAAGCGTCAAGGCCCAGTTGCTTGAAGACGGCTACGGCTATATCCGCATCACCCAGTTCCAGGTCAAGACCGGCGAAGAAGTCGCCTCTGCACTGTCAAAACTGCGCAGAGAAAACGGCAACAAGCGCCTCAAGGGCATCATCCTCGACCTGCGTAACAACCCGGGTGGCGTGCTGCAATCGGCGGTAGAAGTGGTCGATCACTTCATCACCAAAGGCCTGATCGTCTACACCAAGGGCCGTATCGCCAACTCCGAGCTGCGCTTCTCGGCAACCGGCAAAGACCTGAGCGAGAACGTACCTTTGGTGGTGCTGATCAACGGCGGCAGCGCTTCGGCGTCCGAGATCGTCGCCGGTGCCCTGCAGGATCAAAAACGCGGCGTGGTGATGGGCACGACCAGCTTCGGTAAAGGCTCGGTGCAAACCGTGCTGCCACTGAACAATGACCGTGCGCTGAAAATCACCACAGCGTTGTACTTCACCCCGAACGGGCGCTCGATTCAGGCCCAGGGCATTGTTCCGGACATCGAAGTCAGCCGCGCCAAGATCACCCGCGAGCAAGACACCGAGTACTACAAAGAAGCCGACCTGCAAGGTCACCTGGGCAATGGCAATGGCGGTGCTGACAAACCCACCGGCTCCAACCCTAAAGCCAAGCCCATGCCGCAGGACGATGACTTCCAGCTGAGCCAGGCCCTGAGCCTGCTTAAAGGCTTGAGCATCACACGCGGCAACTGAGGTGCGTCTGTCTCTGGCTTTCGCCCTGCTCTGCTGCCTGACCGGTGCCGCCCATGCGGCCCCGGCTGGCACACCCGCCACGCCACACAAGGCTTATCTGAGCCTGATCATTGATGACCTTGGGCAAAACCTGCCACGCGACCGCCGCGTGCTGGCCTTGCCCGGCCCGGTCACCACCGCCGTGATGCCCGACACGCCCCACGCGGCCGAATTCGCTCGCGAAGCCCACAAGGCAGGCAAAATCGTCATCCTGCATATGCCGATGGACCCGGCCACCGGGCCTTTTGCCTGGCATCCGGACTTGCCCATGGAGGAACTTGAAAAGCGCCTCAACGCCGCGTTCAAGGCCGTGCCCTACACCAGTGGTATCAACAACCATATGGGCAGCCGCATGACATCCCAGCCGCAGGCGATGGCCTGGCTGATGGGTAATTTGCAGCAGCGCCACAAGTTCTTTGTCGACAGTCGCACCAGCGCGCAGACGGTTGCCGCAGCCGAGGCGCAAAAGATCGGCCTGGCCAGCGTCTCACGCGATGTGTTTCTCGATGACGTGCGCACCGAGCAGGCGATCACCAAACAACTGGAAACCGCGATCAAGCTGGCGCACAAACAAGGCTCAGCCGTAATGATCGGCCATCCCTACCCACAGACTCTGGCGGTGCTGGAGCGCGAGTTGCCAAAGCTCAAGGCCCAGGGCATCGACTGGATTGATATCAAACAAATGATCGGCGTGCGCAGCAACAAGGCAATGGCCGGGCATGGGAAGGATGGGGTTTACCGCTGACTGCTGCGCTGTACGTCAATTTCGTAGCAGCTGCCGAAGGAACGAGTCTGCGTTCGGTTGCGCAGCAGCCGCAAAACCAAGCACTGCGGTGGCTCACATAAATCTCGGATTCAGCATTTACGGGCGCTGCGCACCCGAACGCAGCCTCGTTCCTTCGGCAGCTGCTACAGGGTTTTAGTGCGTTTTTTACAGATACTTCGCACGGATCTTCTCGACCACACCCTCAGCCTTTAACTGGTCCAGTGCCTTCTGCAACTTGTTCACCACCTCGTCCGGTACATCCTTGTTCAACGCCAAAAACAGTTCGGCCTGATTAAAACGCAACACCGTCTTGAACCCGGAAATTCCCACCTGACGCGCCAAAAACTGCCCCGCGGGAGCACCCGTGGCCCACAAGTCGATTTGCCCAGCCTGCAACTTGCGGGCGTTGTCCTGATCGCGCAACACAATCACCGGCGCCAGCCCCTGCTTTTCCAGGGACAAGGCAATAGCGTCGCCTTTGTAAGCTCCCACCCGGTATTGGCGGGCCTGCTCCAGCGAGGTCAGGGTAATCGGGCTATCCCCTCGAGCCAGCAACACCCAGTCATCCGGGCCAATCGGCCCGACCCACTTGAACAGCGTTTCACGCTCGGGCACGCGAGCTGTGACAAACACGCCGTAGCCGGGGTTTTCGAGGGCAAGGTGATAGATACGCTCCCAAGGGAAACGCAAGGTCATGCTGTAGGGGATGTCGGCACGTTTAAAGGTTTCGCGCAGGATATCGACGGCGATACCTTCAATATTTTCGTTTTGCGCGAAATTTTTGCCGTTTTTGGCCATGTTGTAAGGCGGGAAGTTTTCAGTCAGCAACACTATCGATGAATGCGATGCATCAACCGCAGAAGCGGTACTCGCCAGCCACAGAGTGGAACCGGCGAGAACGAGCAAAAAGCGTTTAAACATGACAGGCGACCTAAATCCATGGCGTGCTCAAGAGTGCCGTGGGCACGCCATGCTGTCCAGTAGCCTTTGGCCTTAACGGACCACGATCCCGCGCTCAGCCATGTACGCCTTGGCCTCTGGCACGGTGTATTCGCCAAAGTGGAAAATACTCGCCGCCAGTACCGCACTGGCGTGACCTTCGATAATGCCGTCGGCCAGATGCTGCAAGTTGCCAACACCCCCCGAGGCAATCACCGGAATGCCCAGCGCATCGCTGATGGCACGGGTCACGCCCAGGTCGAAACCATTCTTCATGCCGTCCTGGTCCATGCTGGTCAGCAAAATCTCGCCAGCCCCCAGACCTTCCATCTTCATCGCCCACTCGACTGCATCGAGCCCGGTAGGCTTGCGCCCGCCATGAGTGAAGATTTCCCAACGCGGGGTCTCGCCCGGCTGTGAGACTTTTTTCGCATCAATCGCCACCACGATGCACTGCGAACCAAAATGCTGCGCCGCTTCACCCACAAACTCCGGGTTAAACACCGCTGCAGTATTGATCGAGACTTTGTCCGCACCAGCATTGAGCAGGTTGCGGATGTCCTGGATGCAGCGCACGCCACCGCCCACGGTCAGCGGGATAAACACCTGGCTGGCCATGCGCTCGACGGTATGCAACGTGGTGTCGCGGCCATCGACGCTGGCAGTGATGTCGAGAAAGGTAATCTCGTCAGCACCCTGCTCGTCGTAGCGACGGGCGATTTCTACCGGGTCGCCAGCATCGCGAATGTTCTCGAATTTGACGCCCTTTACAACCCGGCCGTTATCCACGTCCAGGCAAGGGATGATGCGTTTGGCCAGCGCCATGGGTCTCTCCTCAGGCCTTGTAGCTGTCGCAGAAGGCTTGCGCCTCGGCCACATCCAGCGTGCCTTCATAGATTGCACGGCCGGTGATGGCGCCCACGATGCCCGGAGCCTTGGCGTCCATCAGGGCTTTGATATCACCCAGATTGTGGATGCCGCCCGAAGCGATCACCGGGATGCTGGTCGCAGCGGCCAGCGCAGCGGTGTAGCTCACGTTGCAGCCCTGCATCATGCCGTCTTTGGCGATGTCGGTATAAACGATGGCCGACACGCCGTCTGCTTCAAAACGCTTGGCCAGGTCGATGACCTGTACGGTGCTGACTTCAGCCCAGCCGTCGGTGGCGACGAAACCGTCTTTGGCGTCCATGCCGACAATGATCTTGCCGGGGAATGCACGGCACGCCTCAGCCACGAACTCGGGGTTCTTCACCGCTTTGGTGCCCAGAATCACGTAGCTAACGCCCGCCTTGACGTAATGCTCGATGGTTTCCAGCGAGCGAATACCGCCGCCGATCTGGATCGGCAGATGCGGGTACAGCTTGGCAATCGCCGTAACCACTTCGCCGTTGACCGGCTGGCCTTCAAAGGCGCCGTTCAGGTCGACCAGATGCAGACGGCGGCAACCGCCCTCTACCCATTTGGCAGCCATGCTCACCGGGTCATCGGAGAACACCGTGGAGTCTTCCATACGGCCTTGGCGCAGACGTACACAAGCACCGTCTTTAAGATCGATAGCGGGAATAATCAGCATATGGCAAACCTTCAAATTCGGGAGTCTGAGACTCGGAAATCAGTTCTTCTCGAGCGCCCACAAGTCGCTTTCGATGCTCTCGAACCTCTCTTTGAGGTGCGTCTGCACATCGAAAATCGCGCGATTGTAGTAATGCGGCGCGATTTCGCGGGTGAACAGCTCAAGGATTTCAGCCGCTTCGAATGAACCCAGGTCCAGTTCGAAGCGGTCTTCCATAAAGCGTTTGATCTTGCTGTTGGCTTCGTTCTCTTGCTCGGGGGTGAGCGTGAGAATCGGCGGCTTCTTGCGAGGCGCCATTACCAGCGACCATCCCAGGCCACGAAGTTTTCCAGCAACTGCAAGCCGTGGGTATGGCTTTTTTCCGGGTGGAACTGCACCGCGAAGCGCGAGCCCTCGGCCAGCGCTGCGGCAAAATCGACGCCGTAATGCCCGCCCCCCACCACCTGGCGAGGATTGCCCGCCGCAATGTAGTAGCTGTGTACAAAGTAGAAACGCGCAAGGTCGGGGATGCCGTGCCACAGCGGATGATCGACTTTTTGCTGCACCTCGTTCCAGCCCATGTGCGGCACCTTGAGGTGCTCGCCGTCTTCATGCAGATCCTTGCCGAAGAACTTGACGGCGCCGGGGAACAGGCCGATGCAATCAACGCCACCGTTCTCTTCACTGCTGTCGAGCAAGGCTTGCATGCCCACGCAGATACCGAGGAACGGACGGTCCTGGCTGACTTCACGCACCAGCGAGTCGAAACCCAGTCGACGGATTTCCGCCATGCAGTCGCGAATCGCGCCCACACCCGGAAACACCACGCGATCTGCTTCGCGAATCACGTTGGCGTCGCTGGTAATCAGCACCCGACCGGCGCCCACGTGCTCCAGCGCCTTGGCTACCGAGTGCAGGTTACCCATGCCGTAATCGATTACCGCCACTGTCTGCATCAGAGCACGCCCTTGGTCGATGGCATTTGCCCGGCCATACGCTCATCCAGCGCAACCGCCATACGCAACGCGCGGCCAAAAGCCTTGAACACGGTTTCGATCTGGTGGTGGGTGTTGGTGCCGCGCAGGTTGTCGATGTGCAGGCTGACGTTGGCGTGGTTGACGAAACCCTGGAAGAACTCCTGGAACAGGTCAACGTCAAAGCCGCCTACCGTGGCGCGGGTGTAAGGCACATGCATTTGCAGGCCTGGACGACCGGAAAAGTCGATAACCACACGCGACAGCGCTTCATCCAGCGGGACGTAGGCGTGACCGTAACGGGTCATGCCTTTTTTATCGCCGACAGCCTGGCTGAAGGCTTTACCCAAGGTAATGCCAACATCCTCGACGGTATGGTGATCGTCGATATGCAGGTCGCCTTTGCACTCGATGTCCAGGTCGATCAACCCATGTCGGGCGATCTGGTCGAGCATGTGCTCAAGAAAAGGAACACCGATATCAAATCGGGCCTTACCGGTACCATCCAAGTTGATCGAGGCTTTAATCTGGGTTTCCAGAGTATCGCGCTCGACTGACGCCTTACGTTCGGCCATCACCAGCTCCGCAAAATCATTGGGCGAAAAAGGTGACCATTATAGGCACGGGTCTGGCAAACAGAAACATTAAGGGTGATGTGGCTGACGGAGTGAAGGCTACTGCGGATTTTGTAGCCGCTGCCGAAGGCTGCGATAAGGCCCGAAGGGCCTTCCTGCAAGCTTGCAAACGCGAGCCCTGCGGGCTCGATCGCAGCCTTCGGCAGCGGCTACAAGGGCGCCACAGGACGTGGCGCCCTCTGGATCAATGAAACAACACCGCCGTCTTCTGCACCGTCACCCACACGCCCCACAGCAATGGAATACCCACGGCCAGCCAGGCCGCGATAACCAGTGGCTGGCTGCCTGGCGCAGCTTTCCACTCCAGCGAAGTGCTTGCGTCCGCGCCCTTGTCATGGCCCAGCGCCTGTTCGGCCGCCAGTTCGGCATCGGTCATGAAGTACTTGTCGGCCACCGGACGCACCAGCAAGTTGCAGATAAAGCCCAGCACCAGCAGCCCTGCGAGGATGTACAAGGTGATGTCGTAGGCCGCCGCACGTTCAACCCCGATGCTCAGCTGATACTCGCGCAAGTAGTTGACCAGCACCGGCCCCAGCACGCCCGCAGCCGCCCAGGCCGTCAGCAAACGACCATGAATCGCACCGACCATCTGGGTACCGAACAGGTCTGCCAGATAGGCGGGTACCGTGGCAAAGCCGCCGCCGTACATCGACAAGATGATGCAGAACGCCGCCACGAACAGGGACACGTTGCCCAGATGACCAAGGTTCGGAATCATCGCGTACAACGCAAAGCCCAACGCGAAAAACACGAAGTAGGTATTTTTACGTCCCAGGTAGTCCGAGAACGACGCCCAGAAGAATCGCCCGCCAATGTTGAACAGGCTCAACAGTCCGGTAAAGCCCGCTGCAATCGCCGCAATTTGCGCCAATTGCGCTGCATCCAGCTGGCTGAATGTCAGGTCATTGCCCAGCAACTTGCCCGCAAACACTTCCTGCAACAATGGCG
Source organism: Pseudomonas fragi (assembly GCF_025426255.1). Taxonomy (GTDB): domain Bacteria; phylum Pseudomonadota; class Gammaproteobacteria; order Pseudomonadales; family Pseudomonadaceae; genus Aquipseudomonas; species Aquipseudomonas kulmbachensis. The sequence continues at coordinate 5,049,995 of NZ_CP104861.1, forward strand.
ACGCCATGCCCAGAATGCCGATACCGGCCGATACGTTAAGGCACAGCACCAGCCACACCAGCGCAAACTGCGGGGTTTTCCAGGCCACACTCACGTGCACGTGGCGTTGGGTGATCATCGCGTTCGCAGCTTTTTTCGCCGGAGCAGTCCAGCCCTCAGGCTTCCAGCCGGTCGGTGGCACGCGGTACGACAACGCGCCGCCGATCATGAACACGAAGTAAATCGCCGCCATCGCCACAAAGCTCTGCCACACGCCCACGCCGTCCGGCCCGGCAAAATGGTTCATCAGTGCTGCAGCCAGCGGTGCGCCGACCATTGCACCACCACCAAAGCCCATGATCGCCATGCCCGTGGCCATGCCGCGTTTGTCCGGGAACCACTTGATCAACGTCGACACCGGCGAGATATAGCCCAAGCCCAGCCCGATACCGCCGATAACCCCCGAGCCCAACCACATCAGCCAGATCTGGTGGGTATAAATGCCCAACGCGGAAATCAGCAAACCGCCACACCAGCACAGTGCCGACACCACACCGGCCTTGCGCGGCCCGGCATGCTCAAGCCAGCCGCCCCACACCGCTGCCGAGCAACCGAGGAAGATAAAAAACAGGGTATAGATCCAGCCGAGCATCGAGATCGGCCAATCGCATTGCGATGAAAACACTTGCGCGATAAAGCTCATGTCCGGTGCGCAAGCCACAGGCGCCGTCACGCCCAAGGCTTTGGACAGCGGCAACCAAAACACCGAGAAGCCATAGGCCATGCCGATGCACAGGTGAATGGCCAATGCGGCTGGCGGGACCAGCCAACGATTGAAGCCGGGTTTGGCAATGATGCGCTCCTTGGACAGGAACGCCGGTTGTGAGGCAAGACTGCCCGCAACGCTGCTGGTACTCATAGATGTTTCCCCCAGGTAATGAAGAGGTTCCCGGACGCGCTCAACCCCCGACTTTGGCGCCTTGCGGCACACAGTCATTTTTGTCGGGCCAAGTTCATGCGCGACAATACGTCGCAGAAGGTCGGAAAACCACGCGCAGATTACCATCTGAACGCAGACGAATGCCCAAGCTGATACGGTCTAAAAGAAGCAAATTGATCCGTAACTATCCAACCCCAGTCCGCCTGCGCGTGGCGCTATACTCTGCGGCTAAATTTAAAACTCCCCTTCACTCAGACTTACAAGGACTCGCCCATGAAAGCGTTCGGCAAAATCCTGGGTCTGGTGCTTCTCGGATTGTTGCTGATCATCGTGGCCCTGGGTTTCGCCCTGAGCCATCTGTTCGATCCCAACGACTATAAAGACGAGATCCGCCAGATAGCCCGTGACAAAGCCCACATTGAGCTGACCCTCAATGGCGACATCGGCTGGAGCCTCTTTCCCTGGCTAGGCCTGGAGCTGCACGACGCCAGCGTCGCAACCCTCGCAGCGCCGACCCAGCCTTTTGCCGACCTGCAAATGCTCGGTCTGTCCGTGCGCGTACTGCCGCTGCTGCGCAAAGAAGTGCAAATGAGCGATGTTCGTGTCGAAGGCCTGAACCTGCGCCTCACTCGCGACAAGGACGGTCACGGCAACTGGCAGGACATCGGCAAGCCAGCATCCGACACCGCGACGACCGCCAGCACCGAGCCAGCACCGACCAGCAAACCGGACAGCGTCAGCCAACCGCTCAAGCTCGATATCGACAGCCTGACCGTGAACAATGCGCGGGTTGAGTACAACGACGAGCAAAGCGGCAAGCAATTCAGCGCCGAAAGTATCCAGCTGAGCACCGGCCCGGTTCACGAAGCCACCAGCATCCCGGTCAAACTGACCGCCTTTCTGGGCACCAACCAGCCCGTGATGCGGGTCAAAACCGAAGTCGACGGCAAACTGCGTTTTGACCGAGTGCTCAAGCGCTATCAGCTTGAAGACATGAAAGTCACGGGCGAAGCCTCGGGTGAGCCGCTGCAAGGCAAAACCATGACTTTCGCGGCGCAGGGGCAAATTCTGGTTGATCTGGCTGCCAACGTCGCCGAATGGAGCAGTTTGAAGATTTCCGCCAACCAGCTGCGGGCCCTGGGTGAACTCAAGGTCAATAACCTGGACACCACCGCGCAAATCAGCGGCGGCGTATCGATTGCCCAGCTCGATCTGGCCAGATTTCTCGACAGCATCGGCCACCCGCTGCCTGCAATGGCACCCGAGAGCCTGAGCAAAGTCGAACTGGTCAGCCGCCTGTCTGGCACACCGACCAGCCTGACCTTTGACGACCTCAACCTGAAAGTCGACGACAGCACCTTTACCGGGCGCATTGCCATTGAGGACTTCGCCAAACAGGCCGTGCGTGTCCAGCTTAAAGGCGACACGTTCAACGCTGATCGCTACCTGCCGCCTAAATCAGCCGAAGCCAACGGCGCCAGTGCCGCTCGCCAGGCCGAAGTACAAGGCAGCGAAGCCGACGCACTGGCCGCATCGGGTGACACTCCACTGCCCAATGCACCGACCAAAAGCGGCTGGAGCACGACCAAGATCATTCCTGTTACCCGCCTCAAGGCGCTCGACCTGAATGCCGATATCAGCTTTGGTCAACTGACCCTGACCCAACTGCCGATCCAGAATGCTGCGCTCAAGGCCAACAGCAAAGATGGCTTGCTCACCCTCGAAAACCTGAGCGGCAACCTCTACAAAGGTAACTTTGCGGCCAACGGCAGCCTGGACGTGCGGCCCATGCTGCCACTGGCCAAGCTGCAGACCCGCATCACCAATGTTCCAGTCGAAAAAATCCTGCAAAGCCAAGGTCAAAAACCGCCCGTTACCGGCCTGCTGACTCTCAACAGCAACGTCACGGGCAGCGGCAATAGCCAGCGCGCGCTGATTTCCAGCCTCAACGGCACCGCCAACTTTGCCCTCAGCAACGGCGTGCTGCTCAATGCCAACCTCGAACAGCAGTTGTGCAAGGGCATCTCCACCCTCAATCGCAAAACCCTGAGCGGCGCCCCGCTGGCCAAGGACACTCCCTTCAAGGAGCTCAAGGGCAGCCTGGTGTTTCGTAACGGCGTGGCCAGCAACCCCGACATGATCGTGCGCATGCCCGGCCTGAGCGTAAAAGGCGATGGCGACATCGACCTGCGCGTACTGGGCATGGACTACCGCATTGGTATCACCATCGAAGGCGATACCCGCGCCATGCCGGACCCGGCGTGCCAAGTCGGCAAGAACTTTGTCGGCATCGAGCTGCCATTGCGTTGCCGTGGCCCGCTGGAGCTTGGCGCCAAGGCCTGCCGCCTGGATAAAGAGGGCCTGGGCAAGGTGGCCGCCAAAGTGGCGGGCAACAAGCTCAGCGACAAACTTGAAGAGAAACTCGGCGACAAAGTCAGCCCTGAGCTCAAAAACGCTCTCAAGGGGCTGTTCAACCGATGAGAGACGAGCAATTTTCAACGGCGGTTCTGGACTGGTATGACCGCCACGGCCGCCACGACCTGCCCTGGCAACAGGGCATCACCCCGTACCGGGTGTGGGTCTCGGAAATCATGTTGCAGCAAACCCAGGTCAGCACTGTGCTGAACTACTTCGACCGATTCATGGCCTCGCTGCCAACGGTCGAAGCCCTGGCTGCGGCACCGGAAGACGAAGTGCTGCACCTGTGGACCGGCCTCGGCTACTACACCCGTGCACGCAATTTGCAAAAAACCGCCAAAATCGTCGTCGCCGAACATGACGGCGAATTCCCCCGTGATGTCGAAAAACTGGTCGAGCTGCCCGGCATCGGTTTATCCACAGCCGGGGCGATTGCGAGCCTGAGCATGGGCCTGCGCGCACCGATCCTCGACGGCAACGTCAAACGGGTGCTGGCGCGCTATACCGCGCAAGAGGGCTACCCCGGCGAACCCAAGGTCGCCAAACAGCTATGGGCCACCGCTGAGCGCTTCACCCCCCATGACCGGGTCAACGCCTACACCCAGGCAATGATGGACATGGGCGCCACGCTCTGCACACGCAGCAAGCCCAGCTGCCTGCTGTGCCCGCTCGAAAGCGGCTGTGAAGCCCACCTGCTGGGCCTGGAGACGCGTTACCCGATCCCCAAACCGCGCAAAACCATCCCGCAAAAACGCACGTTAATGCCGATGCTGGCTAACGCCGAGGGCGCTATCCTGCTTTACCGTCGCCCTTCGACCGGTTTGTGGGGCGGACTGTGGAGCCTGCCCGAGCTGGATGACCTGCAAGACATCGAGCATCTGGCGCTACAACACTCGCTGACCCTGGGCGCGCAACACGAATTGCCAGGCCTGACCCATACCTTTAGCCATTTCCAACTGGCCATCGAACCTTGGCTGATCCACGTCAATTCGTGCGGCCATCACGTGGCCGAGCCCGACTGGCTCTGGTATAACCTCGCCACCCCGCCGCGCCTGGGCCTTGCCGCCCCGGTCAAGAAGCTGCTCAAACGCGCAGCCGACCTATTGAACGCTGGAGAGTCGTCATGACCCGCACCATCATCTGCCGCAAGTACAAAGAAGAACTGCCTGCCCTTGAACGCGCTCCGTTTCCGGGCACCAAAGGCCAGGACATTTTCGAGCACGTTTCGGCCAAGGCCTGGGCTGACTGGCAAAAACACCAGACTTTGCTGATCAACGAAAAGCGCTTGAACATGATGAACGCTGAAGATCGAAAATATTTGCAGGGCGAAATGGACAAGTTCTTCAGCGGCGAAGAATACGCACAAGCTGAAGGCTACGTTCCGCCGACCGAATAAACCCCGGATTTAAAGGGTTTGGTCTGTAAGCGACGGTAATAATTAAATATTTTTCAAAAAAGTGTTTGACGAGTTATCGAAAAAGGCTTCTAATGCGCCCCGTTGCCCAGATAGCTCAGTCGGTAGAGCAGGGGATTGAAAATCCCCGTGTCGGCGGTTCGATTCCGTCTCTGGGCACCACATTCAGTTTTGATGTGGTGTTTACACAACATCAAAACAACGAAAAACCCGCCTAGTGCGGGTTTTTTTTTGGCCGTGATTTATACCCGGTGGCGCCACCTCTCTTGGCGATTGCAAAGAGATAGGGTTCAATCCTCTCCTCAGCCTGCAAAGGACACACATTCATGTCATCGCCAAAAAAACAGCAAAAGAACGCGCAGCGGGCCAAAACCAAAGCTAAACAGAACCGCGTCGGCAAACCGGCCAAAGCCTCGGCTGACGCACTGATCGACAGTCCGTTCGATGATGTGAAAATCGATCTCAGCACGTTCAACTTCCAGGACATTCTCGACAACGGCTTTGACCCGGCCGATTACGATGATCTGTTCCAGGTCATGAAAGGCGCCGAAGCCATCAACCTGCAAACCATGTGCGCGGTATTCCTGCAGTACCCGGTACTGGAACTGGTGATCTCGGAAGAGGAAGAAGAACCGGCGACCGACTTCCTGATGGGCCTGCTGATCGAATACCGCATCGCGGTACATGGCGACGATGAAGACAGCGCCGTGGCCTGGATCGAAACCCCGGCATTCCAGAAGGCCTACGTCGAAGCTTCTCGCCTGTTGCAGGAACGCAATACCCGGAGCACACACTGACCGTAGCCCTGATCGAACCTGTCAGCCGGGCATTCACCGAACCCGCTGCTGACGGTTACCTGCTGGGCGGTTTTGAGTGGCGCCAGCGCACACCCGACAGTACGCGTGCCGTGGTGGTGGTCAGCGCCGCCACCTCGGTGCGCTGTCAGTACTATTCAAGGTTCGCCGAATACCTGTTCAGCCACGGCCTGGACGTGATGCTGTTCGACTATCGCGGCATCGGCACCTCACGCATAGGCTCGTTGCGCGGCTTTGAAGCCAGCTGGTCGGACTGGGGGGCGCTGGACACTGAAGCCATCCTCAAGCGCGCCCAGCGCGAATACCCCGGCCAGCCGGTCGATGTAGTCGGCCACAGCTTTGGCGGCTGTGCAGCGGGCCTGGCGGCCTCCGGGCAGGCGATTCGCCATCTGGTGACAGTGGGTGCGCAATTTGCCCACTGGCGCGACTACGCGCCAGCACAGCGCTGGCAGATGCTCGCCAAATGGCACGGGGTCATGCCGTTGCTGACTCGCGTCTGCGGCTACTTCCCCGGCAAGCGCCTGGGCTGGCTCGAAGACACCCCGGCGGGCGTGGTCAGGGACTGGAGCGCCTTCAGCACGCGCTACGAGAAGCTCCCCAGCGCACGCGGCCTTGCCGCCCTGCCCTTTTCTTGCGTTACGGCCAAAACCCTCGCCATCAGCTTTAGCGATGATCCTTTTGGCACCGTGGCGGCAATCGAGCGCTTGCTGAGTTACTTCAGCGCCAGCTCACGCACGCACCTGCGCATTCAACCGCAAGATATCAACGAAGCAGCCATAGGCCATTTCGCGTTTTTTCACAGCCGCTTTCAAAGCAGCTTGTGGCCGATTGCCTTGCAGTGGTTGCAGAGCGGGGAATTGGTGAGTGATGTGCCGGGGCGGGTTATCACCCCCGGACAATAACTCGTAGCCGCTGAGGAGCGCAGCAAGGCTGCGATCGACTGCGCAGCAGTCGCAAAACCATGCAGCTCGACGTTTCAGATAAACGCTGATACACGGGCTTACGATCGCTTCGCAATCAATCGCAGCCTCGTGCCTCGACAGCGGCTACAACCTCAACACGCAGTACAGCCCTGCGGCTTGAAAATCCGCTCAGTCGACGGCGGGTTATTCGCCAGTTTATTGGCCGGCCGACGTGGTCGCACCAACAGCTCACCCCCGCAATTAGGACAAAGACCGCCCAGGTTCTGCTCCGTACAGGTTGCGCAAAAGGTGCACTCGAATGAGCAAATCCGTGCTTGCGCAGAATCAGGTGGCAAGTCGCAATCGCAGCATTCGCAACTAGGGCGTAATTCGAGCATGAACACCTCACATAAGACCGGTAATTTTCATCTTTACATTTAAGACGCTTCCCGCAAAAAACCAACTGCCAATACAAAATGGCAATGACATCCTCATTAGTTCCTCTGGCTAATGCGCGGCAAAAACAATGAACCCTCCGCTACCCGCCAACACCCACGATTCAAATCTGGCTCCCCTGCTCACCTCCTTGGGCGATCTGATCCGCCAGGCCCGGCAAAAAGCCTTGCGCCTGGTAGATACATTGCAAGTGCAAACCTGCTGGAACATGGGCCGACATATCATCGAGTACGAACAGGCCGGGGCTGCTCGGGCCACTTATGGCAAGCAGCTGCTTTCAACACTGGCCAAATCTCTGACACAAGAATTCGGGAAAGGCTTTGATACCTCCAACCTTCGCTACATGCGGCTTTTCTATCAGGCATTTCCAAAATGTGACGCACTGCGTCACGAATTGAGCTGGACCCACTACCGCACCCTGTTACGGGTCGAAAAAGACAGTGCGCGCCAGTGGTACATGAACGAAGCTGCCACATTGAACTGGTCGACCCGCGCCCTTGAGCGGCAAATCGGGACGCTGTATTACGAACGCCTGCTGGTCAGCCAGGATCGTCCTGCGATCATTCAGGAAGCCGCAGCCAATGTACTTCCCCTGAACAAAAGCCCGCGCGAGTTTGTACGCGACCCTGTACTGCTGGAGTTTTTGGGCATGCCGACGGTTGCGGGGCTTTTCGAGACGGGGCTGGAACAGGCGCTGATCGATCATCTGCAAGGGTTCTTGCTGGAGCTGGGCAAAGGCTTCGCCTTCGTTGCCCGCCAACAGCGCATCAGCACCGAAAGCAAAGACTTCTATGTGGACCTGGTGTTCTACAACTACCTGCTCAAGTGCTTTGTAATTTTCGACCTCAAACGCGGTGAGCTGACGCATCAGGACATCGGCCAGATGGACATGTACATACGCCTGTACGACGACCTCAAGCGCGGCCCCGAAGACTGCCCCACCGTGGGCATCATTCTGTGCGCGCAGAAAGATGCCTCGGTGGTGCGCTACTCGGTGCTGCATGGAAACGAGCAATTGTTCGCCAGTAAATACACATTGGTTCTGCCCACCGAGGAAGAACTGCGCGCCGAACTCGACCGCGAGCAAGCGCTGGTCGAAGCCTCACACCCTCAGCGCTGATGCCACCCACAAAAAAGGCCGCCATCCCCGAGGATGGCGGCCTTGCTTGTGTATTCAACCGCGAGAGCCGTCCTGGCCTCAGTTGAGTACCGTTGCCCCCAGTTTCTCAATGCGTCGACGACGTGCCACTAACAGGCCTGCCGCCACCACCAGAATGCTCAGCAAACCGGTAGCCATGATTTCAACACGGTGCGCTTCCTGGAACAGCATGATGGTCAAAATGGCCACGATAAATACGATCACCGCCCAGGTCAGGCCCGGGAACAGCCACATTTTGAACGAGATGTTCTCGCCCAAAGCCATACGCTTTTGACGCATGCGCAGTTGCGACACGGCAATCACCAGGTACACCAGCAACGCAATGGCGCCAGAGCTGGCCAGCAGGAACTCGAACACTGCAGCCGGAGCCACGTAGTTGGCGAATACCGCCACAAAAGCTGCGCCGGTAGACATCATCACCGCCCAGTAAGGCGTGCCAGAGGCGTTGGTGCGCTTGGCCGCAGCCGGTGCGTCGCCGCGCTTGCTCAGGGAGTACAGCATCCGTGAGGAAGTGTAGAGCGCCGAGTTCAAGCAGCTGGTTACCGCGATCAATACGACGATATCAACGATCAGCTTGGCATTCGGGATGCCCATGCGGTCGAGTACGGTCTGGTAGGAGCCGAACTGGGCCAGAGCCGGGTCGTTCCACGGCACCAGGGCCACAACGATGAAAATCGACACCAGGTAGAACAAGCCAATCCGCCAGATCACCGAGTTGGTAGCCTTGGTGATTTGCTTGCTTGGGTCTTTGGATTCCGCCGCCGCGATGGTGACGATTTCAGTACCCATGAACGAGAACATGGTGGTCAACATGGCCGCCAACACCGCGCCCATGCCGTTGGGCATAAAGCCGATGGTGTCTGACAGATGCGCGACGCCACTGACCTGACTGGTAGGCAGAAAGCCGAAAATCGCCAGCAGACCCAAAATGATAAAGCCAATAATCGCCAGCACTTTGACCAACGCAAACCAGAACTCGAACTCGCCGTAGTTCTTGACGCTGAACAAGTTGGTGGCCGTCAGTAACAGGGTGATGACCAGGGTAAAGACCCAGATCGCCGTGCCGGGGAACCAGGCATGCAGGATCGTGCCGGCAGCGACAGCTTCCAGTGGGATAACCAGTACCCAGAACCACCAGTACAGCCAGCCGATGGTGAAACCGGCCCAATGCCCGATGGCACGGTCGGCGTAGGTGGAGAACGAACCGGTGTCAGGAGATGCGACGGCCATTTCGGCCAGCATGCGCATCACCAACACCACCAACGTACCAGCGGCGGCGTAAGCCAGCAGTACAGCGGGACCCGCTTGTGCAATCGCGTGTCCTGAGCCGACAAACAAACCGGCGCCGATAACACCGGCAATCGACAGCATGGTCACATGCCGTGGCTTTAGCCCTTGTTCCAGACCGTTAGAGGATTGCGTATTGCTCATTGGGACTACCTTTCATTGAAGCCATTCCGAGCACCCGCGTTGACTTTCGTAAAAAGTAACCAACGGGGCGTTTAGAATCCTTTACGCAATAAATGAGCCAGAATGTGACAAGTGCACGGTTTTCGCGGCCTGCAACGATTCCTGCCCCCAACTGCAACCTATTGAGAGTAATGGCTTTTTGCCAATTCGTTACCGTAACACTCAGTTACATGGGTCTCAGCGCACCAAAAATACCCAAAATTGCCCATATAGCCCAAAAGCGGTGCGCATCTTTAACCTTTAGTAGGTTCGCGCTTCCAACACCGGGCCAAAGCTGGCAACATCGCGACCTTTTTTAAGCGACACCTGTCTGGCCGAACGGCGAAATACAGGGTCGGTTGTTGTCGGCGCGACACTCTGCTGTAGCGATGCGACAAACTGCCACCCTCGCGTCTTTTGTGTCTTCAGGGCGGCTGGTTGCCTCTGCAACCCTATGCTAGCTTGGCCTGCGCCAGGAAGGCCGCCCAACAGCAGGATCGCACCCGAACACAATGAGGAACGCACATGGCTTTGGCCACGCCCGCGCTTGAAATCCGCAACTTGCACAAACGCTACGGCGAGCTTGAGGTACTTAAAGGTATCTCGCTGACCGCACGCGACGGCGACGTGATCTCGATCCTGGGCTCTTCCGGTTCCGGCAAGTCCACCCTGCTGCGCTGCATCAACCTTCTGGAAAACCCCCATGAAGGCCAGATCGTGGTCGCCGGGGAAGAGCTCAAACTCAAGAAAGCCAAAAATGGCGAACTGGTCGCGGCCGACGGCAAGCAGATCAATCGCATGCGCAGTGAACTGGGTTTTGTATTTCAAAACTTTAACCTGTGGCCGCACATGACCATCCTCGACAACATTATCGAGGCCCCGCGTAGGGTTCTGGGGCAGAGCAAAGCCGAAGCAATCGAAGTTGCCGAAGCACTGCTGGCCAAGGTCGGCATTGGCGAAAAGCGTCATGCCTATCCATCCGAATTGTCCGGCGGCCAGCAGCAACGTGCAGCGATTGCCCGCACGCTGGCCATGCAACCCAAAGTCATTCTGTTCGATGAACCGACATCGGCACTTGACCCGGAAATGGTTCAAGAAGTACTTAGTGTGATCCGCGCGCTCGCCGAAGAAGGTCGCACTATGCTGTTGGTCACCCACGAGATGGGCTTTGCCCGTCAGGTGTCCACCGAAGTAGTGTTTTTGCATCAGGGCCTGATCGAAGAGCAAGGGTCGCCAGAACAGGTGTTCGACAACCCGGTTTCGGCGCGCTGTAAACAATTCATGTCCAGCAACCGCTAACGGAGCAACACGAATGCAGAACTATAAAAAGCTTCTCCTGGCCGCTGCCGCCACACTGGTTTTCAGCGCCAACGCCCTGGCTGTTGATAAGTACAAAGTCGGGATTGAAGGTGCTTACCCACCATTCAATAACAAAAACGCCAGTGGTGAAGTTGTGGGCTTCGACCCCGACATAGCGATGGCCCTGTGCGCCAAGATGAAAGCCGAGTGTGAAATCGTCACCTCCGATTGGGACGGCATCATCCCGGCACTGAACGCCAAAAAGTACGATTTCATCGTGTCGTCGCTGTCGATCACGGACGAACGCAAGCAAGCGGTCGATTTCACCGACCCGTACTACTCCAACAAGCAGCAGTTCATCGCACCGAAAAAAGTCGATTTCAAAACCGACCTCGCGTCCCTCAAGGGCAAGGCCCTGGGCACCCAGCGTTCAACTCAAGCTGCAACCTGGCTGGACGATAACCTGGGCACCGACGCGACCATCTCCTTGTACGACACCCAGGAAAACGCCTACCTCGACCTGACTTCGGGCCGTGTAGACGCCTTGCTGGCTGACAAGTATGCCAACTACGACTGGCTGAAAAGCCCGGCTGGCCAGGCATACGAGTTCAAGGGTGAGCCGGTCAACGAAGACGACAAAGTCGGCATCGCTCTGCGTAAAGGCGACAACGAACTGCGCGCCAAGCTGAACCTGGCCCTCAAGCAAATCGTTGAAGACGGCACGTACAAGAAGATCAACGACAAGTACTTCCCGTTCAGCATCTACTGACCTGCCTGACTGGTGCGCCCACGGGCGCACCAGTCCCTAGCAAAGCCTGCCTACCCCATGACTATCGATCTATACGGATTCGGCCCGGCGCTTGCCGCTGGCGCGCTGATGACCGTCAAGCTGGCACTTACTGCGCTGTGTCTGGGCCTGGTGCTCGGATTGCTCGGTGCCTTGGCCAAAACATCCCCCTACAAACCGCTTAGATGGTTGGGCGGCGCCTATTCGACCCTGGTTCGCGGCGTGCCCGAACTGCTCTGGGTGTTGCTGATTTACTTCGGCAGCGTGAATCTGGTGCGCGCCATCGGCGAACACATCGGCATGCCCGAACTCACCCTCAGTGCCTTCGCTGCAGGCGTGCTCGCTTTGGGCCTGTGCTTTGGTGCCTATGCCACCGAAGTGTTTCGCGGCGCCATTCTGGCCATCCCCAAAGGCCACCGCGAAGCGGGCATGGCACTGGGCTTGTCCAAACCGCGGATTTTCACCCGGCTGGTGCTGCCGCAAATGTGGCGTATCGCCCTGCCCGGCCTGGGCAACCTGTTCATGATCCTGATGAAAGATACCGCACTGGTGTCGGTAATCGGTCTGGAAGAAATCATGCGTCAGGCGCAAAACGCCGTGACCTTCGCCAAACACCCGTTCACCTTCTACATGGTGGCAGCCGTGATGTACCTGGGCCTGACCGTATTGGCCATGGGCACCATGCACGTGCTTGAAAAACGCGCAGCGCGCGGCTTCGTGAGGAGGACGTAATGGAGTGGGAAGTAATCCTCAAATGGCTGCCCAAGCTGATGCAGGGCGCAACCCTGACCCTGGAGCTGACCGCAATCTCGGTGATCGCCGGTCTGATCGTGGCTATTCCGCTGGGCATCGCCCGCTCATCCAAACTCTGGTATGTGCGTTCGCTGCCTTACGCCTATATCTTTTTCTTCCGTGGTACGCCGCTGCTGATCCAGCTGTTTCTGGTCTATTACGGTCTGGCTCAGTTCGATCTGGTACGTGAAAGCGCGTTGTGGCCGTACCTGCGTAGCCCGTTCTGGTGCGCAATCATCACCATGACCCTGCACACGGCCGCGTACATTGCCGAGATCCTGCGTGGTGCGATTCAGGCCATCCCGCCGGGTGAAATCGAGGCAGCACGGGCCCTGGGCATGTCGCGTTTCAAAACCCTGGTGCATATCGTCCTGCCGCGGGCCACGCGTATCGGCCTGCCGGCTTACAGCAACGAAGTGATCCTGATGCTCAAGGCCAGCTCGCTGGCGAGTACCGTGACCCTGCTGGAACTGACCGGCATGACCCGCACCATCATTGCTCGCAACTACCTGACGGTGGATATGTTCCTGACCGCAGGCGCGATCTACCTGATCATGTCGTTTGTGCTGATCCAGGGGTTCAAACTGCTGGAGCGCTGGTTGCGCGTCGATGCCTGCCAAGGGCGCTGACCTGCTCGCCCGCTTTGAGGCGCTGGACCGGTTTCTGCTCGACCACCAGCACCTCTGGCGCCCACGGCCCTTCACTGCGCTGAATGTGCCGTGGGAAGCGCAACACCCCGAACTGGCGCAGTGGTTGCGCCAGCGCTCGCTACAAGACGCCGAAGCCAGCCACAACCAGCCTCAACACTTGCCCGCCCCCGCGCCGTTCCCTGAGCTGGCGGCGACCTCGCTCGCTCTGAGCGCGGTTAACCGTCTGCCCACCCAAGCCATTGCCCCCGTTGCCCAGCGCTTGCAGGTGGATGTGCCGGGGCGTAAATGGCAACAAATCGAAGCCTTCGCCCAGAGCCTGACATTCAAGCAAAAACCCACGCACTGGCTGGACTGGTGCGCAGGCAAAGGCCATTTAGGTCGTCGACTTATGAGCGCTGGAGAGCAACTGACCTGTCTGGAGTACGACCCGGCACTGATCGAGTCCGGCCAGCAACTCAGCCAGCGCCATCACTTGCCAGCACACCATATTCAACAAGACGTGCTCGCCCCCGAAGCCGCCTTGCAGCTCACGGCCCAGATGACACCCGTGGCGCTGCATGCTTGTGGCGACTTGCATGTGCGCCTGCTGCAACTGGCCAGCGCGGCGGGTTGTGCACAACTTGCCGTGTCGCCCTGCTGCTACAACCGCATCGGCGGGTCGCACTATCAGGCCTTATCCACGGCCGCCAAGGCGTCCGGCTTGCAGCTGTCGCTGGACGACCTGGGCCTGCCCATGAGCGAAACCGTCACTGCAGGCACCCGCGTACGGCGCCAGCGTGACGAGTCGATGGCACGGCGTTTGGGTTTTGATCTGTGGCAGCGCCAGCACCGTCAGTGTGATGAATACTTATCCACACCCTCGTTGCCCGGCACCTGGCTGAACAAGCCGTTTGCCGAATACTGCGCAGATCTGGCAGCACTGAAGAACTTATCCACAAGCGGCGACGAAGACTGGCCGGCACTGCAAGCCGCAGGCTGGGAACGGCTGGCGCAAGTGCGCAATCTTGAATTGGTGCGCGGGCTGTTCCGGCGCCCGCTGGAGGTGTGGCTGGTGCTGGATCGGGCGCTGTATCTGGAGGAAAACGGTTATGAGGTACAGGTCGGCGAGTTCTGTGACAACCACCTGACCCCGCGCAACCTGATGCTGCTGGCGCAGCGTTGTGGATAAGTCTCTCGCCCCCTGTGGGAGCTGGCTTGTAGCCTACGAGCCGCGATACGTCGAGAAGCCATAAGGGCTGAGCAGCAACGGAATGTGGTAATGCTGGTCCACATTTTTCACTTCAAAAATCACCGGAATTTCCGGAAAGAAGGTCTCATGGCCCGTTTTCTTGAAGTACTCACCGGTTTTGAACACCACACGATACTCACCCGCCTCAAACGCTTGCTTGGCCGGGAACAGCTCGCCGATACGCCCCTGCTCGTTGGTCACGCCCTGTGCCAGCGGCTGCCAGTCTTTACCCACATGCTTTTCCAGCGTCACGTTGACACCCGGCGATGGCAGACCATTTTCAAGGTTGAGCACATGCACGCTCAAAGGGTTACCCGCTGCCAATGCCAGGCTCGACAGGCCGCTCAGGCTCAAAGCCGCCAATGTCATTCGTAGAGTTTTCATGATTAATCCTGTTGGTTAAAAAACAATCAATTCAGCGTTGAATTGTCAGGCCAATCTGTTGCGCGGCCTTTAGCGCACAGGCTTCGTCCTGCTCAGCACCTCCGGCCCCGGCCACGCCCATTGCGCCCACCAGTTCGCCCTCGGCAAACAGCGGCACACCGCCGCCCAGCAACAACAGTTCAGCGATGGTATTGAGGTTGCTCGCTTCAGGATTGCTGCGCGCTCGCTCGGCAAACAACCGGGTCGGCGTTTTGCTCGACAGCGCAGTCCAGGCTTTGCGCTGGCTGGCCAGCAGGTTGTGCAGGCCAACGTCCTCCGGGCGCATCGCCACCAGCACATTGCCACCGCGATCAAGCACGCTCAGCGCACCTGTGCAGTGCTTGAGCGTGGCATCGGCTAACTGCCGGGCAGTGGCCAGGTCCAGATCGGCATGACGCGCCAGATTCGGCGCCGCATGGGCGGCACTGGCAACGCCAACGGCAGTCCATAACAACAAGGTTTTCAGCATCATCGGCAAGCTCCTGTACGAATGCGTCCACCTTAACCAGCGACCCTCGTCAGAACCCCGTCAGTTGCATTACAAGTTTGTAATAGGCAACACCCGCGAAGGCGCCTAGCCTGTGCAGACGATTGATCGAGGTGTGCGATGCGTTTGTTAGTGGTTGAAGACGAAGCCAAGACGGCAGATTTCCTGGCCAAGGGCCTCAAGGAATCAGGCTTTGCAGTGGATGTGGCGCTGAACGGGCTGGACGGCCGTTACTTTGTCGAGCAACAGGAATACGACCTGATCATCCTCGACGTGATGCTGCCGGGGCTCAATGGCTGGCAATTGCTGCAACTGATTCGCCAGCGCAGCGCCACGCCGGTGCTGTTTTTGACCGCCAGGGATGCCATCGAAGACCGCGTGCGCGGCCTCGAACTGGGTGCCGACGATTATCTGCTCAAGCCCTTCGCCTTTGCCGAGTTGCTCGCCCGGGTGCGCACCTTGCTGCGCCGTGGCCCCATGCGCGAGGCCGAGGCATACACCATTGCCGATCTTGAAATTGATGTGCTGCGCCGCCGGGTCAGCCGGGGCGGCCAGCGCATCAGCCTGACCAACAAGGAATTTGCGCTGCTGCAACTGCTGGCCAGCCGTCAGGGCGAAGTTTTGTCGCGCACCTTGATCGCTTCGCAGGTCTGGAACCTCAACTTCGACAGCGACACCAACATGGTCGAAGTCGCCGTGCGCCGCTTGCGCTCCAAGGTCGACGACCCGTATATGCCCAAACTGATCCACACCGTGCGCGGCGTCGGCTATCAGTTGGAAGCACCCGATGAGTAAATCCATCGCCTGGCGCCTCGCGCTGGCGATTGCCCTGACCTGTGCGTTGGTGCTGAGTGTGATCGGGGTATTTCTGTATCGCTCCCTGGCCTCGGAGTTGGCGTTTCGTGATGACCAGGCGCTGCTCGGGCGCCTTGAGCAAGTCCGCGCCCTGCTGCATGACAGCGACAGCCTCGAAGCCCTGCAAGAGCGCCCGCGTTTGTACCAGAACATGCTGGGCAACCTGGACAGCGTGTTGCTGGTCAAACGGGCAGATGGCAGCCCGTTGATCGCCATCAACCCGCATCAACAGGACGTGCCGGATATGCCGCCTATCGCTCAGGACCGGGCACCGCAGCGCACGGATATCAAAACCCTGGACGCGACAGTGCTGCTTGCCGGTATGGCTCGAGGCCCGGCTGATGAAATCCTCAGCGTGACGGTAGGCAAGCGCCTGGATGAGCGTGAGCAGATGCTCGCCAGTTACCGCATGCGCTTGTACATGGCAGCAGGGTTGGGCACATTGCTGGCCTTCGGACTTGGCTTACTGCTGTTACGCCGAGGCCTCACGCCACTGCGCGAACTGGCACAGGCCATGCGCCATATCGACCCACGCAGCCTTGACCGGCGCATGCCCACCGAAGCCATACCAACCGAGCTCAAAGAACCAGTGCAGGCACTCAACGCCATGCTCGCGCGGCTCGAAGACAGCTTTGCGCGCCTGTCGCAGTTCTCCGCCGACCTGGCCCATGAAATCCGCACACCGCTGCACAACCTGCTGGGCAGCAACAGCCTGGCCCTGAACCAGTCGCGCAGCCCGGCCGAGTATCAAGAAGTGCTGGCGTCGAATATCGAAGAGTACGAACGCCTCAATCGCATGGCCGAAAATCTGATGTTTCTCGCCCGCGCTGAACACGGCCAGCGCCCATTGCAGCTACAAGCGCTGGACCTTCGCGAGGTCGGCGATGGGCTATGTGATTACTTCGAGGCGCTGGCCGAAGACCGTCAGTTGCAACTGGATAATCAGCTCAGCGGGCCGCTTGTGGCCGATCAACAACTGCTGCAACGAGCGCTGGGCAATCTGCTGGCCAATGCCGTGCGCCATGCTCAAGCAGGTTCTACCGTGCGCTTGCTCCGCCATGACGATGCCGGGTTTTGCTGGATCGGAGTGCACAACCTTGGCCCGGCGATTGAGGCGCAGCATCTGGGCAAGCTGTTCGACCGTTTTTACCGGGTCGACCCGTCACGGGCACAACCTGGCGACTCCGGCGGCCTGGGGTTGGCGATTGTGCATTCGATCATGCAACTGCATGGCGGCCAGGTACGGATAAACAGTGATGACAGCGGCACGCTATTTGAGCTGGGGTTTGCATATCTTTAATGCGGTGGAACAGATGAGCGACGAAGTGTCGCCGCTGGCCAATTCAGTGAAAATTCGGCTCACCGCCGACTACCTGCGCTAATTTTTCAACGAGCCCCAGCCAGAATCGTGAAAATAGTCTGTTATCAGGGGTTTACAAGCGCAAACATCCGGGTATACTCGTCGCCCATAACGCCGGTATAGCTCAGTTGGTAGAGCAACTGACTTGTAATCAGTAGGTCCCGAGTTCGACTCTTGGTGCCGGCACCACATTAGGTTTCATAGACAGTCAGCACAGTCTTTGAAACCCCCGAAAACCCGCCTTCTGGCGGGTTTTTTCGTTTTGGGGTTCTTTCGGGTTACTTCAAAACCTAATAAATATAGGGGTCAGGTCATTCGATAAAGGCCCTAGTACCCTTATGTCTCGCACCACTGCCCCGCCCTCCGATTCTGCTTACCGCTCAGCCAAGCCCATCGACAGCGTCTAAAAGCTTTTTGACGGCGATGGCTTCTACCTTCCAGTCCAACCCAATGGCCGCAAAGGGTGGCGGCTCCGTTACGTCAAACCTGACGGACGGAAATGTCGGCCAAGTGGGCACCAGACCATTCCAAGACAGTGATGAGCCGCCTCAAAACCCACGTATTCCCGCTGATCGGCGCAAGCGCCATTGTTGATCTCGACACCCATGACCTTATGCAGCCCTTGGAAGCGATCAAGAAGCGCGGAACGATCGACGTTGCTTTAAGGGTACAAAACTACCTGCAGAGCATCATGCGCGAGGCAAAGCGCCTCCGGCTTATCACCATAAACCCTGCTTACGATCTCGAAGGCTCGATCAAAGCCCCGCGGGTGGTACATCGCCCCGCCCTACCCTTATCGCGACTGCCGGAACTACAGGAGCGGATCGACACCTATAAAGGCCGGGCACTTACCCGTCTGACGGTGATGCTGTCACTGCATATGTTTGTACGATCCAGCGAGCTGCGTTTCGCCCGCTGGAGCGAGTTCGACCTGGTGTTTGCAGGCGATGCCAAACCCTGGAGGCCCATGTCCGAAAACACTGTGAACAACGCGCTTCGGACGATGGGATACGACACCAACACCGATATCTGCGGGCATGGGTTTCGTTCGATAGCCTTCAGCGCACTGATCGAGTCAGGATTGTGGTCGGAGACAGCTATTGAACGGCAGATGAGCCACAAGGAGCGCAACAACGTCCGCGCCGCTTACATCCACAAGGCCGAGTTCATCGAGGAGCGCAGGCTGATCATGAACTGGTGGAGCCGGTACCTGGAGGCCAACCGGCAGGAGCATGTCACTCCACACGAATTCGCAAACCAGACCGGAGCGAACGTCACTCGCCTAAAAGCAAAACGTGGCACAACTGAGTAAGCGCTCGGTCTTCATATCTCAGCGATCCGCTTGCCCACGCGGGTCCATCCAAGCGGGGCTGCAAAGCCGCCCCGCTTGGATGGACCTCACTTAAAAAATCTAAAGCCCACGCAAACTGTCTGTGGAAAACCACTGATTTCCACCGGTGGATAATTTCATCCACAGCCGCAGAACTCCCGAAAATTCGAGCCTTGACCCGAATTATCCACAGGCGTAGAAAAGATCGGGCAAGTGCTGTCGTTGACAGCAACCCAGGTAGCCAGAACCTTTAAGGCTACGCCACACCGTGGTGGTTCTCCCAAAGTGCGATTAGCGTCCGGCGGCTCGCACGGTCACTCACCGAGTGATGGATGCCAACTTCAGATCATTGCCATTGCGGCAAATACATCCCCTACCCAGCTGCCCTGCAGCAACCTATCCGCTTGGCCATTTCATTGCGCCAACCTGCGCCCGTCTCTTTCTTCCGGAAAGAGACGGGCGCTCCTACCGCTGCTGCAGCTCAACTCGTACAAGGCATTGCGGCATTTCCCCTCGTGACAATCGGCGTGACAAACACCGAAGTCGCCAGCAACAGCGATGCAGATTATGGTGCCGCAGACTAGTGAATGAACTGCACCTGACTGACAGTCAGGTATGCCCCGGTCATCGCCTCACTGCCCTCACCTGACTCAGGATCTCGCGGCACCGGTCTCGTCAGCCAGTGCAGCCTCCTGAGCACTTCCCAGGAAGTGCTCAGGAGGCCAGATCATGAGATGCCCAAGCTCCCGGTCGTAAAGAGCCGTCAGTCCCGCGTTAGTGGACAAACCTCACAGGTCGCAGGGGCCTTGATCCCTGATAACACTCAACATTCTTGGCGGGATGACGTGGGGATGGTTTCAAGAGTTGGCTCGAGAGGAGTTTGATCATGGGATTGGTCGGTAGAGGTGATGGGCGCAATTTTGGCTATGGCCGGCAATTGAGTTATGCCGGGCCGCAGGCGTTAAAAGACATGTTCGGCGGAGGGCATTACGGGACCGTCAAAGCGCACAGTGATCGTTGGCTGGCATTTGTACGATGGTGTCGGTCTGAGGATGGGCCCAGGCTTAACGATGCGAGGCAAATTGATTGGCGGACCTTGCTGGACTACGCCGGTCATCTGCGTCACCAAGTTGAACAAGGCGCTATCAGCATCGCCACCGCGCAAAACCGGTTGTCCAGCGTAAACCGCACCATGGCCGCACTTCGCGGTGATCAGTATGTGAAAGTGCCGAGTCCGAGCAAGACGCTGGGAATGCGGCGGAACAGTGTTCGTCGCTCGGTGCCGCAAGGCCAAGACCGCGAACACGTGAAGCGCATCGTCGACGTGCTCTGCGAACACCAAATGCCGCGCGCGGCGGCCATCGTCCAGTTGGCGCGAGCCACCGGCATGCGCTTGCGCGAGGCCATCTTGGCCGACCTTTCGCGCCTGCGAAGAGAGGCCGAACACTACGACAAGATCAACATCCAGGATGGCACTAAAGGTGGCCGCGGCGGCGCAACCGCGCCTCGTTGGATCAGGGTGGATGACCACATTCGCGAAGCGCTTAAATTTGCAGAACAGGTATCGCCTGCGGGTGGCCGCAACCTGATTGCACTAAGCGAAAATTACTTAAGTGTTCTGCGGGAAGTCATCCGTCCGGCACGAGACGTCCTACATGCACACAACCTCAAAGGTTTTCATGAGCTACGGGCGGCGTACGCGTGTGAACGCTATGAGCGGATCACGAATCACCGCGCGCCGATCAACGGCGGGGAATGTTGCGGGATCAATCGGTGCCTTGACCGCGAGGCCCGACGACAAATCAGCTACGAATTGGGGCACGGTAGGATTGATGTGGTTGCAGCCTACATCGGGGGGCGGACATGAGTAAGCCCTTCGATATGGAACTGTTCTTGGCTGCGGTGCTGACGGGGTCGTATGCAACACGGCAACGCCATTTGCGTCAAGCGAAGCTTATTCAAATGGAGATTGCAGAGCGTTGGCAGCGAAAGACGCCGTGGGCTTGGCAGAGAAAACATGTCGCATGGTTCTTAGATCATCGCCTGACCCGGCGCAGTAAGGCGACGAAGTATTATTACTTTTTGACAGTACGGCTGCTCGTCCGTCGTTTAGAAAGATCATGGGTATTCAATCACTTAGCGGACACCTGAATTGATACCCACACTAACTGCATATTTAGATTACGTGTTTGGATATGTATATCTTTGGCTTCAATCCGAATCCTTTGACAAGCTTGTGCCATGATTCCACAGCCAGAAGGAACTGAATGGAGTTGTAATCTGTAATCTCTCTTATGTCCCCCTCAAACACAAACCACAAGGAAGCTGTTTTGATGGACTTATCGAATTTTATTGTTTTTCTTTTGATCAACTCTACAGAGTCCTTGGATTGCTCAATATTATAAATGAGCTCAGATTTTGTCTCAGAAATTTTCACGGAAATAATCTCACCTGACTTGAATATGTCAGCAATCTCGACCCGGTACTGATTTTTCTTTTTCTTTAGCGACTGAATTAGAGTCAACTGTCGATCAAGCAATACAAATCCACGCTCACTACATATTTTCTGGTTGAAATATGCTTCTCGGTAAGTAAGCTTATCATCGACCGGTTCATTGGCGGCAATTTTTCGCTCTTTCTCGGCTTTCCAATTCTGAAAATCCGCTTCTACTAAATCCTCCTCAATAACTACATCAATACTTTCCAAGGAACGCTTTAGATAATCCATAAAAGTCTGATTGAAAACAAACCACTCCCCACTTTTCAGAAAGTAATCTGCACCATCGAAGGATATCGGGAAATCCAGCAGCTCTTTAAGTGGCTTAGTAAAAGCCCCAGAATCCTCATTCTTAAACTGAACGGAGAGCTCATTAATATTTGTAATCCCTGCATGATCTCGAATGAACTCCGAGACATTAACAATATCAAGCGTATTCCCTAAATCCTTGCGATAAATGTCATCTGCAGTTCTTGCTGAAATTCGATAATCGTAGTCATGAAAACTAAAGCATATTGCAACTCCGTGCACTTGGAATTCTTGAATGGCAACGCCTCCCTCCCCACGTTTCAAGCTCTCAAACGCAACAGCATCCAGTTCAGCGCCCAACTCATCTGTCACAGCCTCTAATTTAGGCAAGTGGATAATTTTGTCGTCCTGGTAACTTCTTTCGATTTGCTCGAAGATTTCTGACAACTCGAGTGGTGCCTTATCCATGTCCATTTGGATGGAGTCTGCAAATATAATATTACGTTTCCCCCAGACATCTTTGTCTGCTGCTTTTAGCTTGAGATGATCAACTGATTCGCCCGGCTCGTAGCTATCAATCTGAAATTGTTGGTACGACGAAACATCCTGTCTTTTAGTACCCGTAAAATAGCGGCTTTTCTTCAGGAGGATTGAGTTTTCGTCCGCCATGCGGATAGCCAAGTCAATGCCAAAATCAAGCTGAATAAACTTAGACAGATAAAAATGCGACTTCCCCAAACTGACCGCATAGATCGTTTCAGGCTGGGCTGTATGTTGACAAAGCAACATCCCAAAATTGAAAATATTTTTAGGCGCTGGCAAACCATCTTTAAAGAAGGTTCGATACGTATCCCACCACCAAACGTCGTTCCCCGGATTAACTTCAGAATAGTAAAATGTTTTCGCGTAAGCTTGTGCAACATGAGTTTTCTGCTCAGCCAGACCTACTGCCCGGAGCTTTTCTTTGAGTTGTTCCAGCTTATGGGGTTTTACTTTGTAAATATTATAAGTATTAGCCATGCCCGCCTCCGTTGGAGTACCTTCCCTAGCGAGCACCAAAGGTGCCATTTCTGAATTTCCAACGCAATATGTGCGGGAGGTATAAGTTGGCCAATTCTCTTGTTTTCTCCGTATAGTTGCGTTTACTTGCGATACAGCTCCAGCCGTATACAAGCAACCACTTGCAAAATGCTCCCGGTTAAGATGCAAATTCGCTTGCCATTTTGGAGGGGGCGCCTTGGGGTAGTTTTAGAGGTAGAAAGCAGAGCGACTATCTGAAATTTTGTTAATAATCATAGACTTAAGATCCAGTACGACTCCTGGTGCCGGCACCATACAAAACAAAGCCCTCGCAGAAATGCGAGGGCTTTGTTGTTTCTGGGGTTGGAAACTCCCCCTAGAACCTGTCACATTGCTGCGCGGACACTCGTCAACGTCCGTCAGGGTCGAAAGCTGCTTGCTCCGCTATAGCAGCGGAACATACACATCAGTTTGCCATTGATCCTGCGGTGTCTCGGGATAGGCGCTCAGGTAATGAAAGAACAGCGGCTGGTCACGAAGTTCCTCTCCACTGGCCGGAAGCCAATCGCGGTAAATCGGATAGATCGTTTCGCCGATGTGATCCGGTGACCCCGCGTGTCGCACCACGACGCAGCGACCGCCAGGAATGACGATCTCGTGCACACCGAACTCATTCGACGCCACGGCCTCGTGAATCTCGCCGCAGATTGCGAAGCGGAATTCTTGTGGAGGTGTCGTATCGGGGTTGCCATAGGGAATGCCAAAGGTGCGACTCGATGCCACCGGCGACTGTCCGCTCTGCATACGCCACTCGATGAACTTGCATACGCTCTCATTGACGAGCCCGGCGGGTCCGCAGTGCTCAAGCGTTGCTACCCTGACTTCAGGGAATTCCACGATTCGTACTTGCATGATGATAGTCCTGGAAAAGTGAGGGATTGCGAATACCGTACTCCAGACCTGCCAGTTCGGTTCCTTCCCGAACGCACTCGGCGTCATACCGAACGCCCGCCTGAACGCCCTGCAAAATGCCTCGGGACTTTCAAAGCCGGCACCGAGTGCGGCGTCCAGTACCGAGTGATCAGCGAGGGAGGCCAGGCGATGTGCCGCGCGTCGTAGCCGCATCAGTTGCACATAACGCGAGACAGGCACTCCTACGAACGCGGTGAATTGCCGATGGAAGTGAAACGCCGAAAAGTTCGCCACATGGCTCAACGTCTTCACCGACAGGTCACCTTCGAGATTGGCATCAATGTAGGCGAGTACGGCGTTGAAGCGTTTTGTGTAAGCGAAGTTGGTCGGCATGTCAGACACTGGGAAAAGGCTCCGGGAAGTACGGTCGGCAATAGAGTCGACTATAACGGCGTGAACGCGCCTAGCCGCGTTTGCTCAAGGTGCGTTTTGGGTTGGCCAATGTGATCTCTTCCAAGGCGATGCAAAGGTCGGGGGCATCCAGGTGTCCACTTCTGACCGTCTGCTGCCTGTCGCCACGGCAGCTTTGGGCGGATACCTGCCTATTCTCTACGGAGGGGATGATCGACAACGTTCGAATTCAGGAGGTTTACTATTCCGTATGCGGCTCTGAATTACTTGCAGACCGACAACGTGCTGACATCTCAAAAATCCCGAGTTCGATTCCACCTAACGCCATAACTAGCTGATTTATTTATAGTTACTAGTTGGGGTACGCCGAATTTTCCAGCGAACTCCAGACACCCGAAAAACCTGGTCTCCCCGAAACATACCGTTCGTCTGGTGCCGCACCATACGCAACACCGAAAGAGGCTCACCGCAAGGTGGGCCTTTTTTGTTTCCGGGGTTTGGAGAAAGCCAAAGCGCCCTCTCCCACCATCAGAAAACCTGAATGCTCAGCTCGCGCAAGGCAGCTGTCGCTAAAAACCCGGAGCGTGACGCATAGCGATGGTCCTTGCTGACTCGCTCATCAATGCGCAGCAGCAGGTTTTCAGGCAAGGAAGCGTTGAAGCGGACCGACTTCCCGAGATAGGGCGTCAAATCAAAGTCCACAACTGCCCAAATCCCGCCGACATAATCCGGATTGTCCAGATGAGCGTCCACATCCTTGGCCTGGGGCAGCTCGCCGCCATCAGCCACAACGCCTTCCAGATGCAAAGCCAGCGCCTCCAGCACGTTATCCAACGCTTGTGAAAAAGTGCTGCCTGCCGAGAAGCAGCCCGGCACATCAGGCACCGTCACGCTGAATTCGGAATCAGCGTCTTTATGTAATACCACTGGGAATTTCATGACCGTAACTCTCCTTTGAGACCTGCGGATTTGAGAATGTTGTGCAGCGTCCCTTTCGCGATTTCAGCCTTGGGATGTGGAACCGTTACCCGGCCAGCTTTGGCTGGATGCTTGAACTGATGGTGACTGCCCTTCACTGCTATCTCAAACCATCCATCCGCGATCAGCAATTCAATAAGCTCACGACTACGCACGCCACCACCCCTGCATTGTTGTGTACGTTACACACCATCGAACGATGATGCAATTAACTAGTACACACACTACACACAGAAAATTGCGAGTGATTTGAAGTTGTGTTACACGCTGTGCTTTCGAACGATTCGGCTGTTGTCTTGAGTCCGCAGAAAAAGCGTGAAACCAGCAGTTCTTAAACATGCCAGCCATCCCCAACAAAGACCCACCCCTTGCATAAACACTCTGCCATCACAATAATGCGACTGATTACCAATTACACCTTGGTGACATTATTATGTCGGCGCTCGATCATTCAGTACTTCATCGGTTGTACAGCGAACACAACGGTTGGCTAAAAGGCTGGCTGCGCATGCGGCTGGGCAACGCGGCGGATGCTTCTGATCTGGCCCAGGACACGTTCCTGCGGGTCATGACCGCCCGCCATGACACCCCCATTCGCGAGCCACGAGGCTATTTGAGCGCCATTGCCCGTTCACTGCTGATCGACAAAGTACGTCGGCGCACCATTGAGCAGGCGTATTTGCAGGCGCTGGCCCTCAAGCCGGAACCCGTGGATATATCTCCAGAAATACGCCTTTCAATTATCGAGACACTGATTTCGATCGACGCCTTGCTCGATGATCTGGGTAGCAGGACCCGGGAAATTTTCCTCGCGGTGCAGCTCGAAGGCTTGACCTACGTGGCTGTCGCCGAACGTTTCGAGGTGTCGGTCACCACGGTGAAAAATCATTTGATTCGCGCCATGACCCGCTGTCTGTTGCTGGTCGAGAACTGATGCCCAGCACACCGGATTTCAACATGCTTGAAGCCGCTGCCACCTGGTATGTGCAACTTAATGACGGCACCGTCAGCGAGGCACGCACCCAAGCCTGGCAAGCATGGCTGACGTCCTGCCCGCAACACGCCGCGGCCTGGGCCCGGGTCGAGAAGTTTCAAAGCCAGTGGGCCATGATCCCGCCCAAAGCGGCCCGCTCCAGTCTTGATGCGGCGAAAGCTCAACGCCGTGATGTGTTGAAAATCCTCGGCATGCTGCTGGCCGTTGGCAGCGGTACATGGTTGGCCGCTGAGCAAGTGCCGTATCGCTCGATGCTCGCCGAGCAACGCACTGGCATCCGTGAACGGCGCTCGTTGCGCCTCGACGATGGCTCGCAACTGGAGTTGAACGCCGATACGGCGCTGGATATCCACTTCGACTCCTGGCAGCGACTGATCCGCCTGCACCGCGGTGAAATTCTGGTGCAGACCGCCAAGGACCCAGACCAGCGACCCTTTATCGTACATACCGGCGACGGCAGCGTGCGTGCGCTCGGCACCCGGTTCAGCGTGCGTCAGCTGTCCGGGCAAACACGAGTCGGCGTACTGCAATCGGCAGTTGAAATTCGCCCGTACGGGCATCTCGATCAGCCCTTGCGCCTGGAGGCCGGTCAACAAGTGACGTTCAATAGCGATTCAGTCGATGAGGCGCAGGCTCTCCCTGCGGCCTCAACCGCTTGGGTGCAGGGCATGCTGAGCGTGGACGACTGGCGCTTGAGCGACTTTATCGAGGAATTGGGCCGCTATCGCCCGGGCGTGCTGCGCTGTGCAACAGCGGTGCAGGAATTACGCATCTCGGGGGCATTTCGTATCGATGACACCGAAACGGTGCTGGAGAACCTGAGCAAGACCTTACCGGTGAAGGTTCGTTTCCTGACCCGCTACTGGGCCAGCATCGAACCGGCATAAGCTCAGGCCCATGTGGTTTGAATTTTAACCTTGCTGATTTCGATTCTCATCCGTCAATGACATAAGCCGCGACTACAGCGCGTTTGTGCCATGACCACGCAAGGATCACCGAATGCCCCCGCTCCCCCTCAATGCCACAACCAAAATAACGCGCGCTGTTCGCCTGGCGGTCTTTGGCGCGTCCCTCGCCAGCCTGTCCGGTCTGGCACTGATACCCACTCAAGTATCGGCGCAAAGCCAGACCGCTTACCGGATTGCCCCAGGCCCGCTGGGTAATGCCCTTACCCAATTTGGCGTGCAGGCAGGGGTGACGATTTCGTTCGACACTGAGCAGGCCCGTCACCTCACGACGGGTGGCCTTGAAGGCTCATTCAGCGTCGAGGAAGGGCTGGACCGCTTGCTCGCCAACAGCGGCTTGCACGCCGAGCGCCAGAGCAATGGGGGCTACGTGCTTGTCGCCAGCGGCACTGACGCAACGCTGGAACTAGGGGCCACTCAAGTCATCACAAACCAGTTGGGTACGGTCACCGAAGGCACCGGTTCCTACACGCCGGGGGCCATTGCCACGGCCACCCGTCTGGTGCTGACACCCCGCGAAACGCCGCAATCGATCAGCGTTATCACCCGTCAGCACATGGATGACTTCGCCCTCGACAATGTCGACGATGTGATGCGCCATACCCCCGGCATTACCGTATCGGCCTATGACACTGACCGGACCAACTACTACTCCCGTGGTTTTTCGATCAATAACTTCCAGTACGACGGTATTCCCTCAGCCGTACGCAACGTCGCCTATTCGGCGGGTAACACCCTGAGCGACATGGCGATTTATGACCGTATCGAGGTGCTCAAGGGCGCCTCCGGCCTGCTCAGCGGGGCGGGTTCGCTAGGGGGCACCATTAACCTGGTGCGCAAGAAGCCCACCAGCGATTTTCACGGCCATATCACCACAGGCGCTGGCTCCTGGGACAACTACCGCACTGAAGTGGACCTCAGTGGTCCGTTGACCGAAACCGGTAATGTGCGCGGTCGCGCGGTGGCGGCCTACCAGGACCGGCAGTCGTATATCGACCGCTACTCGAACCAGAGTTCGGTGTTCTACGGCATCCTCGAAGTCGACGTAACACCCGACACCTTGCTGACCGTGGGCGCCGACTACCAGGACAACAAACCCCAGGGTTCGACCTGGTCGGGCAGTTTTCCGCTCTACAACTACGCAGGCGAAATCAACAACGCCAAACGCTCGTTCAGCAACGCCACCGACTGGAGCAGTTGGCAGCAATACACCCGGACCGTGTTCGCGACCCTGGAACAGGATCTGGGCAGTGGCTGGGTGGGCAAGCTGCAACTGGACCACAAGATCAATGGTTACGACGCCCAGCTGGGTGCCATCCAATTCAACCAGCCTGCGGCTGATGGCACCGCCAAAATCAACGCACAGCGTTACAAGGGCGAAACCACCAGCGACGCGGCCGACCTTTATGTCAGCGGTCCCTACGAGTTTCTCGGCCGTGAGCACGATCTGGTGCTGGGCGGCTCGATCAGCACCGCAAACTGGAAAGGCAAAGGCTACTGGGACGTAACTTTCGCCACGCCCAACCTTGTGGATTACTTCAACTGGAACGGCCACCTGGCCAAACCTGACTGGGGCAGCGCCTCGCAAATCAGCGATGACACTGTGCGCCAGACAGGCATGTACGCGACCACACGTCTGAATGTTACCGATGAGCTGAAAGTCTTTTTGGGGGGCCGGGTAGTCGACTACACCCTCACCGGTACGACCAATACCTATCGCGAGACGGGGCGTTTGATTCCCTACGCGGGCATCACCTATGACCTGACCGACTACCTGACGGCGTATGCCAGCTACACCGATGTGTTCATGCCCCAGGAGTTCTACAACCTGGATCGCAACAGCAAGATGCTTGATCCGGACGAGGGTGAAAACTATGAAATCGGTCTCAAGAGCGAGTTTTTCGATGGCCGTCTGAACGCCAGTCTGGCGTACTTTGAGGTCAAGGAAAGCAACCGCCCGATTCCTGACGATGCCTGGAACAACCTGCAACCCACCCCGCCCAACTACGCCTTCAAGGGCACTGCCGCAAAAACCAAGGGCTACGAGCTGGAAGTATCCGGCGAACTGAGTCCGGGCTGGAGCCTGCAGGCCGGATACACACACAAGGTGGTACGGGATGACACCGGTAAAAAGATCTCCACCTTTGAACCCGAAGATCAGCTCAGCTTCTACACCATCTACAAACTCAAGGGCGACCTGAACAAAGTCTCCGTGGGCGGTGGCGCACGCTGGCAGAGCACTGCCTGGCAAGAGATGTACAACAGCCCCAAGGACAGGTACGAAGATTTCTCGCAGAAGCCCTACTGGGTGGTGGACCTGATGACCCGTTATCAATTCACTAAAAACCTGTCGACCACGCTCAACGTCAACAACGTCTTCGACAAGTACTACTTCACCAATATCGGGTTCTATAACTCCGCGATTTACGGCGAGCCACGCAACTTTATGGTCACCACCCGCTGGGACTTCTGACCCTGTGGGAGCGAGCCTGTCCGCGAAGGTCTCCTGAGCTTCGCGAGCAGGCTCGCGCCCAAACCGCATCGCCCCCGCAGGGTGTTTTAACCCTCCTATAGATGACCCCACATCATCTGTCCCGTGAAAATCCATCCTTTGTCAGCTCCGCGGCCGTGCCCTCTAATTGGCGATAGCAAAGTGACGTCGATCACTTATTTCAACAATAAAAGCGCTTCCCGGAGCACCTCCTATGCACAGCGGTCCCACTCTATTGCTGGTGTTGTTTTGCGCCATCGCCCTGATCGTTTTCCTGATCGTCAAAGTCCGCGTTCATGCCTTCTTGGCCCTGACCGCTGCGAGCTTTGTGGTGGGAATCGGTTCGGGCATGCCACTGGTAAAAATTGCTTCGTCGTACGAAGCCGGTGTTGGCGGAACCCTCGGGTTTCTGGCAACGATCATTGGCCTGGGTGGGATTCTGGGCAAGATGCTGGAGGAGTCAGGCGGCGCGGAGCGTATCGCTCAAGCGTTGTTGAAGGCTTTGGGTAAAGAGCGTGCCTCGTGGGCCATGATGCTGGTCGGATTTATTGCTGGCATCCCGGTGTTTTTCGAGGTGGGATTCGTACTGCTGATTCCACTGATCTATGTGGTCGCTAAAGAAACCAGAATCAACCTTCTGTATCTGGGCGTGCCGTTGGCCGTGTCGCTGATGGCGGTTCATTGCATGTTGCCGCCGCACCCTGCCGCGATGGCGATCACCGGGATGCTGGGGGCCGATGTCGGCAAAGTAATTTTGTACGGTCTGATTGTCGCATTGCCGACCGCCATTATTGCCGGGCCACTGTGGGTCAAACTGGTGTGCAAGCCCGAAGCACCGGACTCTCAGGAAGCATTTTTGAACGAGCATTGTGATGACAGTAAAACCCGTGATTTGCCGGGCCTGGGCGTGACCCTGCTGACCATCGCCCTGCCGTTGCTGCTGATGGTCGCAAAAAGTTTCGCCGCTGGACTGCCCCATGACTCCACGGCATTCAGCGTGATTTCGTTTCTCGGCACGCCGCTGATCGCACTGTCGATTGCTGTGGTGTTCGCTTACTGGGCACTGGGCTTGCGCCGCGGCTTGTCCATGGCCGACTTGCTCACCCACACGCAAAAAAGCTTTCCTCCGTTGGCCAGCATCCTGCTGATCATTGGCGCCGGTGGCGCATTCAACGGCATCCTGATCGACAGCGGCGTGGGTAACGCGTTGTCCGCCTCGTTGACCCAATTGAATATGAACCCCATCGTTCTGGCATGGCTGGTGGCCGGTTTGATGCACTTCGCCGTCGGCTCGGCAACGGTCGCGATGATCAGCGCCGCAGGCATGGTATTGCCTATGCTGGGTGCGCACCCCACCGTGAGCAAAGAGATCATCTGTATTGCCATCGGCGCCGGTGCGATGGGCTGGACCCATGTCACGGACTCGGCTTTTTGGGTGGTCAAGGAATACCTGGGCGTATCCCTGACCGACGCGTTGAAAACCTTCACCACCGCCACTGTGCTGGCGTCGACGATCGCGCTGGGGCTGACCCTGTTGCTGTCGCACTTTGTTTGATTTAACCCGTATTTTCAGACTTATCGTTTAAAGGGACCACGTCATGATTTTGGGCAGAACACTTGAAAGCTGGTATGCCAGCTACCCTCTGATTCGCGATCTGGTCGCGCTTCAAGAGACCACTTGGTTCAATCCTGGGGTGGCGCCGGCGGCGCAGGCGCTTGGCGATACAGGCCTGACCAGTGCCGACGTGGCCAATGCCAGCGCACGCCTTGGGCGGTTTGCTGCCTACCTGCGAGTTGCCTTTCCTGAGACAGAGGGCAGTGCTGGCATTATCGAGTCGGATATCCTGCCCATGACGCATTTGCAGCCATTGCTCGGCGAGCGTTACGGGCAAAGCCTGAACGGCGCGCTGTGGCTCAAGCGCGATAGCCATCTGCCGATTTCGGGTTCGATCAAGGCCCGCGGCGGAATTTATGAAGTGCTCAAGCATGCCGAAGACCTGGCGCTGGCCGGGGGCCTGCTGACCCTCGATGACGATTACGCACTGCTGCACAGCGACAAGGCACGGGCCTTTTTCGGCCAGTACAAAATAGCCGTCGGCTCCACGGGCAACCTCGGTATGTCGATCGGCATCATGGGCGCCGCGCTGGGGTTTCAGGTGACCGTGCATATGTCGGCAGATGCGCGGCAATGGAAGAAAGACAAGCTGCGCTCCCATGGCGTAACGGTGGTCGAGTACGAAAGCGATTACAGCGTGGCCGTGGCCCAAGGCCGCCAGCAGGCAGAGTCGGACCCGGCCTGTCATTTCGTCGACGATGAAAACTCGGTCAATCTGTTCCTCGGCTACGCAGTGGCCGGTGAGCGTTTGAAGCAGCAATTGGCAGCGGCGCAGATCAGCGTCGATGCGCAACACCCCCTGTTCGTGTACCTGCCCTGTGGCGTGGGTGGTGCGCCCGGCGGCGTGGCCTTCGGTTTGAAACTGGCCTTCGCAGACGCAGTGCACTGCATCTTCGCCGAGCCGACTCACTCACCTTGCATGATGCTGGGCGTATACACCGGGCTGCACGACGAAGTCAGCGTGCAGGATTTCGGCATTGATAACGTGACCGCCGCAGATGGCCTTGCGGTGGGCCGTGCCTCTGGTTTTGTCGGCAAGGCGATGCAGCGCATGCTCGACGGCTTTTACACCGTCAGCGACGAAGAAATGTACAGCTTGCTGGCCCTGATGGAACGCAGCGAAGGTCTGCGCCTTGAGCCCTCAGCGCTGGCGGGGGTGCCCGGTATTGCCAGGGTCCAGGCCGATCAGCAAGGCTATCTGGCCCGCGCAGGTCTGGATCCACAGGCCATGAGCAACGCCACCCATCTGGTCTGGGCTACGGGCGGCAATATGGTGCCTGCTGACGAAATGGACGCCTATCTGGCCAAGGGTCGAGAGTTGCTGGGCTGATTCACGCACAAAGCGGATGTGGCAAGATGCACGCATTGCCACATCCCGCCACAAGCCGTAATGCTATGACCCCAACCGTGGGGGCGAGCAACATTACGCCTAAAGTCAGCCGTTGGCTTGAGGGACAATTTCCGTGCTTAATCTTCCTCCCCGTATCAGCTCCAGGCTCAACAGCAGCCAATTCGCCAACCTTCACACCTTTTTAGTCGCCGCTCGACATCTGAGCTTTGCCCGTGCTGCGCAGGAACTGTGTTTGACCGCCAGCGCCGTGAGCCACCGCATCAGTCGGCTGGAAGCTGCGTTGAGCATGAAGCTGTTCCAGCGTCTTACGCGTCAAGTCAGCCTGACTGACGAAGGCGAGCGAATCTTCGAAATCCTCCAGAGTGCGATGGGCGAGTTGTCCGAGGCACTAGAACAATCGTCACAGGCAGAGATCGCCGGTTCCATTGCGCTCTATGCCAGGCCTTCGGTAGCCCAATGCTGGTTGGTGCCCCGGCTGGCGGACTTTATTGAGCGCTACCCACTGGTTTCATTGGATCTGCGAGTGGGTAACGACAATGTCGATTTTCGCACGCGCAAAATTGACCTGGCCCTGTACTACGCCAATGGCGAATTCCCCGGCCTGACCAGCCAGCGATTGATGCGTGAGCGAATGGCCCCGGTGTGCAGCCCCGAATATGCGCAACGCCACAGGCTTTTGGAAAACCCGCAAAACCTGAGCAACTGCACCACCCTGCACGACTCCCTGGCCTGGGATCACGCTGCCTATGATGCCGAGTGGACCTTGTGGGCCGAACAACACAACCTGCTCGCAGCATTGCCCAAGCGCACCCTGACCTTTGACCGCTCGGACCTGAGCGTAACGGCCGCTATGAGCCACGCAGGGATCGCCATCGGGCGCCAGCAATTGGTGCAAAAACGGATTGATCGCGGCGAGCTGGTACTGCCTTTTGGTGGTTTCAGCCAATGCGGACACTACGACTATTATCTGGTCCACCCCCCGCTCAGCGTTGTGCCCAAGCGCTTGCAGGTGTTTATGAACTGGTTGCGCGAGTGCGCGCAGGAGGATGAGGCGTTTTCCTAAGGCACCGTGCTTTGGCAATCCACGAGGCCACGATTACTCGGCAAAATTCTCGATTTTTACCTGACCATCCGCAAAGGTCGCGATAATTTCCAGCTCGCCCCCCATGGCCTGAATGTAATTGCGCAAGGTGCTGATATACATGTCTGTGCGTCGCTCCATTTTGGAGACTGCGGCCTGGTTGATATGCAGCTTTTTGGCCAATGCTTCCTGACTCAACTCCTGTGCTTTTCGCAGTTCATGTAAAGGCAGCTCCTTCAAATGCTGGAGGTACAAAGCCTGCGCCTGAGCACGAGCCTCTGGAGCCATGCGAGCTTCAAGCTCAGCGAATTTTTTAGCCATTTTTTCGACCCTCTTCAAGCAGTGTTTCCAAATGTAGGTCGTACAGTTTTTGCGCAAACGGCACGTACTCTTCATACCAACGGTCATGACCGGTCTTATCGCCGCCAATCAACAGCAATGCGCAGCGGCGCGGGTCAAAGGCATAAAGCACCCGATAGGGGCGGCCCGCATGCTGCACGCGCAGCTCTCGAAGGTTCCCGTGCCGCGAACCCTTGATATCGCTGCAATGGGGGAAACGCAGTCCCGGGCCAAGCAGCCCCAGCAATTTGACGCTGGCCGCCACGCTGACTTGTTCCTTTTCACCAAGGCTCTCCCACCAATTGCCAAATTCGTCGGTGTATTCAACATCCCAGTCCATACTCAAAATATGCCACCCAAGGAATATAACCTCAAGGGAATAATGGTAAGAGTTTCAGCTACTGGCCAACTAGCCCTCGGGACAACTCAAGTGTTAGCGATGGTTTCATCTGAATGTACTCTGTCTGCAACCGTAAATTGCGACGAAAAAAAAAACGCCCCGAACCAGTCGGGGCGTTTTTATTCAGATGTCCAACCTGTTTAACAGGTCGGTAGCATCAGAAGATGCTGATCGGGTAATCAACAAATACACGGACTTCGTTACCGCCGACGTTGTAGTCGCTGGCGTTGTTCGATACGCGCAACCATGAGCCGCGCAGACGCACGCTCAGGTCTTTGACCGGGCCGCTTTGTACTACGTACTTGGCCTGGTTGAAGATTTCGCGCTCGGTACCACGGCCACGGTCGGAACCGTCGTCGATGTTGGTGCCGCGAACGTAGGCGATGTTGTAGGTCAGGCCCGGAATGCCAACGGCACCGAAGTCGAAGCCATAACCCAACTGCCACGAACGTTCGTCCTTGGCGTTGAAGTCGGACCAGTAGGAGTTGGCCAGCAGAATGGTGTTGCCGCCATCGCCCACGCCGCCTGCATTGCGGTAGCCGCCGTACGGATAGCCGATTTCGCCGGTGCTGCTCTGGTAAGCCAGCGTCACAGTGTGTGCGCCAAAGCCGTAGGTGGTTGCCAGGCTCCAGATCTTGTTGTCCTGGCCGTCAACCTTCAGCACGTCACGTGCGTAGTCTTCTTTGACGTGGGTGCGGTAGCCGTTGAAGTCAAACGTCAGCGACTGTTTGTCTTGCAGCGGGATCGCGTAGGTCACGCCCACGTATTGCTTGTTCAGCTCGTCTTCCATTTCGGAGCCGTACAGGGACGCCGACAGGTTGTCGGTGAACTTGTAGCTACCGCCGAATACGTTGATGCTTTTCAGGTCGCCGCTGTCGCGCGCTTCAGCACTTTTACGCGACTCTGCGGTGAAGCGACCCACGTTGATTTCCAGACCGTTGATCTCCTTGGAGGTCAACAGAGTGCCGGTGAAGCTTTCTGGCATCAGACGCGAGTTGTCGTACATCAGTACCGGCAGCGCAGGCATTTGATCGCCGTACTTGAGCACGGTATTGGACACGCGAAACTTCACTGCCGCGCCCGCTTTAGCGATGTCATCAGCTGCTTTGCCGCTGGCGCCTTGCTTGAAGAAGTCGATACCACCCGCGCCGCTTTTGCCACGGCCGCCATCCAGACGCAGTGCGTAAATGCCGAAAGCATCTACACCCACGCCCACGGTGCCTTGGGTGAAGCCGGAGCTGAACGTGCCGAGGAAGCCTTGGCCCCATTCAGCTTTATCCTGCTTGCCATTCTTGTAGTCACGGCTGATGTAGGCGTTGCGCGCCAATACATTGAGGTGACTGTCTTCTACAAAACCTTTTGCATCAGCTTGATCATTAGCCATGGCCTGGGTAGCACTGAGTACGCCCAAAGCGAGCAGACCTATCCGCTTGTTCAACATATTATTTTCCTTATTTCTGAATAGAGGCGCGCTGTGGATTTCAAGCTGAAACATTGAGTGGTGGTTGCTTCACATAAACAAAAAAGACCTACAGCGCAGGTCTTTACAAAGTTGGTGCATGGCTTATTGCCACAGGCGTTGGCGGGAATCCTAGCCGCCGTGAAGGTGACGTGTCAATTTCGTGAAAAATTTGTTAATTGGGCTGTTTGTGAATCAAGTGTCAAAAAATGTTACTGACAGCCATCCAGACCACAGGCCGGGGCTGAAGCGCTAGTGTGCTCGGCGGGCACTCCGTCACGCTGGCGCAGCCAGGCAGCAAAAACTTCTGGCTTGCCCAGATACGGCCCAAGGTCGATCACCTGGTACTGACCGGACTGCTCCAGAACGACGGTCGGAAAGCCCTGGCCACCCACCCGTGACAACAACCCGCGGCTGGCCTTGAAGTGCGCTTGGGTTACCTCGCCACTTGCCGCATCGTAAGCTGCCCGAAACCCATCGGCCTCCAGCCCCATTTCGGCCGCTACTGCCATCAGCACGTCGATATCGGCAATCCGCCGCCCTTCTACGTAATGCGCCGTTTGCAAACGCCCTAACAACTCCAGGCCGCGTCCGGCCAACTGCTCGGCAGCCAGCACGGCCGTGGTCGGCGGCTGCGAATCAAACACCGCCGTGGTATCGCGCAGCAAACCTTCAAAGTACGCCTCACCAAACGGCTGCCCGGTGTACTGGGCAATCCGATGATCGTGGGGCATCACGTAATCGCGCAGTTGCGCCGACACAGGTTGGCGTTGCGCACCAGCCATCATCCCGCCACCGTGGGCCACTACCGGCAAAATGCCGCGTGCCACGTCAATGAGCGGCTTGGCGCCGTAGCACCAACCACACAGGGGGT
The DNA here is from genome assembly GCF_025426255.1 of Pseudomonas fragi. Classification (GTDB taxonomy): domain Bacteria; phylum Pseudomonadota; class Gammaproteobacteria; order Pseudomonadales; family Pseudomonadaceae; genus Aquipseudomonas; species Aquipseudomonas kulmbachensis. Next base: position 5,086,374 of record NZ_CP104861.1, read on the forward strand.
CATAGATGTAATGCAAGACAGGTGTGGTGCTCATGGGTTACTCCGAATGTTCAATAAATCAGAGCACCAGCCTAGCCTTCTGTCATGCGCGGAAAAACGCCGGTATGGCTTTTAGTGTGTTTCGAGAACCGGGCGAATCAGGTGCTGCACATCCTATGGAAGGCAAAACGATTTTATCGACGATAAAACCCGGAACCTGCATTCGCGCCTGTTGACCGGCCTGGAAATCGGCCGCCAGCGTGCGACCCTAAGCTCTACAACGCCAAGGGTGTGCCAGCGGTGGACGTGTACAACCCGATTGTTCCGACAGTTTGCGGCTACAGAGATGTTTCAAGCGTGGGAGCGAGCCTGCTCGCGAAGTAATCATTCGCGAGCAGGGGGCTTGACCTGGAACAGAGTATCTACAGAGACCGCGGTTTACGCCTTGTGCGGCGCAGGTTGTTGCTGGGTCAGGCAGTGAATATTGCCACCGCCCAGCAGCAGCTCACGGCCCGGCACCATCACCACTTCGTGTTGCGGGAAGATTTTTTGCAGAATGCCTTTGGCCTGCTCATCCATCGGGTCGTCAAAGCTCGGCGCAATGATGCCGCCGTTGACGATCAGGAAGTTCACATAAGAACCGGCCAAGCGTTCGGACGGATTACGATCCTGGCTACCAGCCACCTTGTCGACGCCATCGCACTCTTCTTGCGTGGCGTACATCGGCCCCGGAATCGGCATCTTGTGCACTACAAATGGGCGCCCCTTGGCGTCGGTGCTGGTTGCCAATACGTCCATCGCAGCATGGCAACGCAGGTAGTTCGGGTCACGCTCGTCATCAGTCCAGGCCAGCAGTACTTCGCCAGGGCGCACATAACAGCAGAAGTTATCCACATGGCCATCGGTTTCGTCGTTGAACAGGCCGTCTGGCAACCAGATGATCTTGTCCACAGCCAATTGCGCACGCAACACGCCTTCGATCTCTTCGCGAGACAGATGCGGGTTACGGTTGCGGTTCATCAGGCATTCGGCCGTGGTGATCAGCGTGCCTTCGCCGTCGACGTGAATCGAGCCGCCCTCAAGTACAAAACCTTCGGTGTAGTAACGCGGGCAACGCTCGATTTCCAGCACCTTGCTGGCTACTTGCTGATCGCGGTTCCACGGAAAGTACAGACCGCCGTCAAATCCGCCCCAGGCATTGAAGTCCCAGTTCACACCGCGAACTTCACCGCTGTCGTTAATGACAAAAGTCGGACCGCTGTCGCGTACCCAAGCGTCGTCGCTGGACATTTCGACCACGCGAATATTCGGCACATCGAGTTGTGCGCGGGCATTTTCGTACTGGGCAGCCGACACCCCGACCGTCACCGGCTCAAAGCGCGCGATGGCCTTGGCCACGGCCGCATGTGCCGCCTGAGCGGGCTTGCCGCCCAGGCGCCAGTTATCCGGGCGCTCGGGCCAGATCATCCAGGTTTGGGTCTGCGCAGCCCATTCAGCCGGCATGTAAAAACCGTCAGCGCGTGGCGAACTTTGCAAAGTGGTCATCTGGACTCCTGGAAAGCATCGGGGGTTTGGTGGCATAAAAAAACAAGACAGTGGACGCAGGTCTGCATCGCGTCAACGAGAAACACCTTTATAGCCGATAAATATCGGCAATAAAATTAATTTATCAGCCTTACACATAATTTTGTCGCTACAAAGCAGATATAAATCTACTTTCACACCAACGTACTTGTATTCCCGACAGCTCCCACTTGCACCTCCCCGCTCATCCCCACAAGCTATGCGCCATACGTTCGAACACCTTCAGGGAATAAGGAAAATCCACATGCGCATTTTAGTCACTGGCGGCGCCGGTTTTATTGGTTCAGCGTTGATTCGTCACCTGATCAAAAACACCGGGCACGAAGTACTCAACCTCGACAAACTGACCTACGCCGGTAACCTTGAATCGCTGCAAAGCATCGCCACCGATACCCGTTACGAGTTCGTGCAGGCCGATATCGTCGACCAGGCCGCAGTCAGCGCAATCATCCAGCGCTTTGAGCCCCAGGCAATCATGCACCTGGCGGCCGAGTCCCACGTTGACCGCTCCATCGACGGCCCGTCGGATTTTATCCAGACCAATATCGTAGGCACCTACAGCCTGCTCGAAGCAGCCCGTGCTTACTGGCTGACTCTGCCCGAGCCGGAAAAAAGCGCGTTCCGCTTCCACCATATTTCGACCGATGAAGTGTATGGCGACCTGCATGGCGTCGATGACCTGTTCACCGAAACCACGCCCTACGCCCCAAGCTCGCCGTACTCAGCCAGCAAAGCGGCGTCCGACCACTTGGTCCGCGCCTGGAACCGCACCTACGGTTTACCGGTGTTGCTGACCAACTGTTCGAACAACTACGGGCCGTTCCACTTCCCGGAGAAGTTGATCCCGCTGGTAATTCTCAATGCCTTGGCCGGTAAACCGCTGCCGGTGTATGGCAATGGCCTGCAAGTCCGTGACTGGTTGTTCGTGGAAGACCACGCCCGCGCCCTGCTTAAAGTCGTGACCGAAGGTGTGGTTGGCGAAACCTACAACATCGGCGGCCACAACGAGCAAACCAATATCGACGTAGTGCGCAGTATCTGTGCCCTGCTCGAAGAGCTGGCACCAGAGCACCCGACAGGTGTCACTCAATTTGCCGACCTGATTACCTTCGTCAAGGATCGCCCGGGCCACGACCAACGCTATGCCATCGACGCCAGCAAAATCGAACGCGAGCTGGGCTGGGTGCCGGAAGAAACATTCGAAACCGGCCTGCGCAAAACCGTGCAGTGGTATCTGGACAACCTCGACTGGTGCCGCCGGGTTCAAGACGGCAGCTATCAGGGCGAGCGTCTGGGCAGCACTGACCCCAAGGACTTGGTTGCATGACTAACGGAGCAGTTGCCTTGAAAATTCTTGTTAGCGGGAAAACCGGCCAGGTGGCGGTTGAGCTGCAAAAGCGCCTTGCCGGTCTGGGCGAGTTGATTGTGTTGGGCCGTGACGAGCTGGATCTGAGCCAGCCCGAGCAAATCCGTGCTCAGGTACGGGCGCACAAGCCTGACCTGATCATCAATGCCGCCGCACACACTGCCGTGGATCTTGCTGAAAGCGAGCCGGAGCTGGCGTTCGCGATCAATGCCATCGCCCCTGGCGTGTTTGCTGAAGAGGCGGCGGCGCTGGGCATTCCATTGATCCACTACTCCACCGACTATGTGTTCGATGGCAGCAAACCTGCGCCTTACACCGAAGACGACACGACCAACCCGCTGGGTGTCTACGGCAAAAGCAAGCTGGCCGGTGAACTGGCCATCGCGGCAACAGGTGTTCAGCATTTGATCCTGCGCACCAGCTGGGTGTACTCGACCCACGGTAAGAACTTTCTGCTGACCATGCAGCGTTTGCTCCAGGAGCGGCCGGAATTGCGCGTGGTAGCTGACCAGATCGGCGCGCCGACCTGGGCAGGCGCCATTGCCCAGAGCACCCGCGCCTTGATCGAACGCTGGCAAGCGGGTGAAGCCGGGGCCTGGGGCACATACCACCTGACCGCACAGGGTGAAACCTCATGGTTTGGCTTCACCCAGGCCATTGCCGAGCACCTGAGCGCCCAAGGCAAGTCATGTGCAACCCTGGAGCCCATCCCGGCCAGCGCCTACCCGACACCCGCGGCACGCCCACAGAACTCGCGCCTTGATTGCAGCCGTCTGGCCCGCGAATGGGGCGTCAGCCAGGCCGACTGGCGCGCCGCATTGCACGAGTGTGTGACCGAGTAGCTCTGTGTAGCCGCTGCCGCAGGCTGCGATAAGGTCCGCAGGACCTTCGCTGCGCAACCCATCGCAGCCTTCGGCAGCGGCTACAGGTGTTGCATTGGTATACTGCGCCGTACTCTTGCGGCGCAGCCTCCCGATGATCACCTCCTCCTCAGTTCCTCGCAGACCCCGCTGGCGCAGCCTGGCCTTGTTGGCGTTGTGCCTCGCGCCATTGTTGTGGCCGTTGCAGCACCTGGCCGAGCGCTATTACCGAAGTGAACTGGCCGGGCAAAACCGCCAGACTCTCGACCTGTACGTCGCCAACCTGCTGGGTACGCTGCATCGTTATGAAGTACTGCCGCAGATCCTCGGCCAACTGCCAGACCTGCGCGACGTGCTGGCCAACCCTGAAAATCCCCAGGCACAGGCCAAGGCCAATCACTTGCTCAATGGCATCTGCAACCAGACCGGTGCCGTGGTCATGTACCTGCTGGATACCCACGGCGATACCCTGGCCACCTCAAACTGGGATAAAAGCGACAGCTTTATCGGCCGCAATTTCGCCTTTCGCCCGTATTTCAGCGAGGCGATGGAGGGCAAACTGGGGCGTTTCTTCGGGCTGGGCACCACCTCCGGCAAGCGCGGCTATTACTTCGCGGCACCGATACTCGACGGAGATAAAAAACTCGGCGTACTGGTGGTCAAGGTCGATCTCGACCACACCGAACAGTTATGGGGCAATACCCCCGAGCAACTGATGACCACCGACAACAACGGCGTGGTAGTCCTCACCTCGCGCCCGGAATGGCGCTTTAGAGCGACCCGCGAGTTGTCGGCAGAAGAGCGTCAGGCCATCTTCGCCATCCTGCCCTACCCGACTCGCGACCCGAAGCCGCTGAACCTCGACCTGAATGCCTGGCTGGTGCAAACCCAAAAAATCGACGAGACCGGCTGGAGTGTCAATATTCTTGCCCCGCGTACGCTGATCGACCGTTCGGTGCGCACGGTGCTGGCCATTGGTGGCGCCACCCTGCTGGTGGTCATGCTGCTGATCGGTTTGATGATGCAGCGTCGGCGCCATTACCTGGACCGGATCGCATTTGAGGCCAAGGCCCGCCGTGAACTGGAAATGCGTGTGGCAGAGCGCACCAGTGATCTTGAAGGGCTCAACCGGCTGCTGCGTGAAGAAGTGCTGGAGCGCGAACATGCGCAACAGGAACTGGTGCTCGCACAGGACAATCTGGTGCAGGCTGGCAAGTTGTCAGCACTGGGCACCATGTCTGCCAGTATCAGCCACGAACTCAACCAGCCGCTGGCGGCCATCCGCAGCTACGCCGAAAACGCTGAAGTGCTGCTCGATCACCAGCGCATCGAAGACGCACGCGGCAACCTCAAGCTGATCAATGAACTGACCGGGCGCATGTCGTCGATCATTGCCCACCTGCGCGCGTTCGCCCGGCGTGATCGCCATGCGCCGGAAAGCGTCGCCCTGCAACCGGCGCTGGACGATGCACTGGCATTGCTGGCCAAGCGTCGACGCAGCATGGAAGTCGAACTGATTCGCGATTTGCCCGCCGCCACGTTGTGGGTCGAAGCAGGCGAGACCCGCTTGCGCCAGGTGCTGGGCAACCTGCTGGCCAATGCCCTCGATGCCCTGACGGAAAAAGGCCCGCCCCGGCGCTTGTGGTTAAGTGCCCAATCGACCCCGGAAGGCGTCACTGTGTACATTCGCGACAACGGGCCGGGGTTTTGCCTTGAGGCGTTGGGCCGTGCCGGTGAGCCGTTCTACACCACCAAAACCCGCACCCAGGGTTTGGGCCTGGGGCTGGCCATTTGCGACACGCTGATCCGTGCCTTTGGCGGCGAATTGTTATTCGCCAACCACAAGGAAGGCGGTGCTTTAATTACCTTACGACTGCGCGCCGGCGCGCCGGGCGTGAGTCTGCAAGCCTCGGAGGACTCCAGGTAATGAGCCAGCCCATCGATCCAAGCGTTCAGGTCATCCTGATCGATGATGACCCGCACCTGCGCCAGGCCCTGTATCAAACCCTGGATCTGGCCGGGCTCAACGTATTGCCGCTGGCCGAAGCCAACGGTCTTGCCGAGCGCATCAGCCGCGACTGGCCGGGCGTGGTGGTCAGCGACATCCGCATGCCGGGCATGGACGGGCTGGAGCTGCTCGCTCAGCTGCATGGCCAGGACCCGGAACTGCCGGTGCTGCTGATCACCGGTCACGGTGATGTGCCACTGGCGGTGCAGGCCATGCGTGCTGGTGCCTATGACTTCCTTGAAAAACCCTTTGCCAGCGACGCGTTGCTCGACAGTGTGCGCCGTGCCCTGGCCTTGCGCACCTTGGTGCTGGATAACCGCAGCCTGCGTCTGGCCCTGAGTGATCGCCAGTTACTGAGCACGCGACTGGTGGGCGTGTCGCCAGCCATGTTGCGCCTGCGCGAGCAAATCGGCGCGCTGGCAGCGACCAAGGCCGACGTGCTGATTCTGGGTGAAACCGGTTCCGGCAAAGAAGTGGTCGCACGGGCGCTGCATGACTTGTCGAGTCGGCGCAACGGCCCGTTCGTGGCAATCAATGCCGGGGCGCTGGCAGAATCGGTGGTTGAAAGCGAGCTGTTCGGCCATGAGCCGGGAGCCTTTACCGGCGCGCAAAAACGCCGGATCGGCAAGTTTGAATTTGCCAACGGCGGCACCCTGTTTCTCGATGAAATCGAAAGCATGAGCCTGGATGTGCAGGTCAAGTTGCTGCGCTTGCTGCAAGAGCGCGTGGTTGAAAGGCTGGGCGGCAATCAATTGATCCCGCTGGATATCCGGGTAATCGCCGCCACCAAGGAAGACCTGCGCCAGTCAGCCGACCAGGGGCGGTTCCGGGCCGACCTGTATTACCGGCTGAACGTTGCGCCTCTACGTATCGCGCCCTTGCGTGAAAGGGGTGAAGACGCCCTGATGCTGTTTGATTACTTTGCCGGCGAAGCCAGCGTACGCCACGACCTGACGCCCAACGTGTTGCAACCGGCGCAACGGGCGCTGTTACTGCGGCACAACTGGCCGGGCAACGTGCGAGAACTGCAGAACGTCGCCGAGCGTTTCGCCCTGGGCCTTGAACTGGCGTTGGACGACTCTGCTGATGGCCAGCCATCGGCGAGTAATGGAGTGCCAGGAGGCCTGAGCGAGCAGGTCGAACACTTTGAAAAAAGCCTGATTGCCGCCGAGCTTGAGCGCTCCCACAGCTCCATGCGCAGCCTGGCCGAAGCCTTGGGTGTGCCGCGTAAAACCTTGCACGACAAACTGCGCAAGCACGGGCTGAATTTCGATAGCGCCAGCCATCCACACCCTGATGAACTTGATTAAAGAGGCCATTGCATGAACCGCGACAGTCGTTATCTGGAATCGATACTCCATCACGACATCCCGCTCACCCGTGAAATGGGCCTCACCGTATTGAGCTGGCAAGACCGGCAACTGCGTTTGCAGTTACCCCTTGCGGCCAATATCAACCACAAGAGCACCATGTTTGGTGGCAGCCTGTACTGCGGCGCGGTATTGGCGGGCTGGGGCTGGCTGCACTTGAGTCTGCGCGAGGCGGGGATCGAGGACGGGCATATCGTGATTCAGGAAGGTCATATCAGCTACCCGCTGCCTGTGACCCAGGACGCCATCGCACTGTGTGATGCGCCCGGCGACGCAGCCTGGAACAAGTTTGTGGCCATGTACAAACGCCACGGCCGCGCACGGCTGACCCTCGACACACGGGTGATCAATGCCAAGGGCGGGGAAGATGCGGTGCGCTTCAGCGGGCAGTACGTGCTGCATCGCTGATTGAATTTATGTGGGAGCGGGCTTGCTCGCGATGGCATCGATGCGGTTTAACTGAAAGACCGCAGCGTCCGCATCGCGAGCAAGCCCGCTCCCACAGATGAGGATCAGTGTTGTGCCAGGTCCAGCAATTTCTCACGCCACGGCGCCTTGGCCGGCAACGCCAGAAACGATGCATTGAGCAGCGACTCGCGGGCCGGGTAGCTGAACGGTTTACCATCCAGTTGCAGCACTACGCCGCCCGCACCTTCAAGCACACCCTGCGCAGCAGCAGTGTCCCACTGCGAAGTCGGCGCCAGACGCGGGTAACAATCGGCAGCCCCTTCAGCCAACAGACAAAACTTCAACGAACTGCCCACACTGGTCAGTTGCAACTCGCCCAACTGTTCGCTCAACCCGGCCAGCAAACGCTCCTGCTCGGGGCTGGAATGCCGACGGCTGGCAACCACGGTCAAAGCTTCGCCCGCAGGGGGGGTGTTGCGCACGCTGATCGGTACAACGATATCGGCATCCGCCCGCCATGCACCCAAACCCGCTCCGCCGTAGTAGCAACGACCGCTGGTGGGCATCGAAACCACGCCAAACACCACGCGACCCTGCTCGATCAGCGCAATATTGACGGTGAACTCTTCGCTACCTGAAATAAATTCCTTGGTGCCATCCAACGGGTCAACCAGCCACCAGCGCGTCCAGCCAGCCCGCACATCTTGCGCGATGTTGGCGTCTTCTTCCGACAGCACCGGAATGCTCGGGTCCAGCGCCGTCAGGCCATCGAGCAACACGTGGTGCGCCGCCAGATCAGCAGCCGTTACCGGCGAATCATCGGCCTTGGCAGTGACTGCAACGCCCGCGCGCCAGAACGGCAAAATCGCGGCACCAGCGGCATGGGCCAGGGTGATGACGCCTTCAAGCAAGGGATGCGGCAAATCACTCACGGTTGGAACACTCCGCGCTGGGTCAACAGGTCACGAACCAGATACAGCGCCGCCAACGCGCGGCCTTCGCTGAATTGCGGGTTGAGCACCAGGCTCGACAGCTCACGCAGGTTGACTCGGTCAACGCGCATCGGCTCTGGCTCGTCGCCTTCCAGATGCTCTTCATAAAGGTCGGTAGCCAATACCACCTGGATTTTCTGGCTCATGTAGCCAGGCGACAACGACAGTTCGGTCAAATGCTCAAGCTGGCGAGCGCCGTAGCCAGCCTCTTCCTTCAGCTCACGCTCGGCTGCGGCCAGCACATCCTCACCCGGCTCGATCAGGCCTTTAGGCAAAGACACTTCGTACTCATCGGTACCGCCGCAATATTCTTCAACCAAAATCGCGTGTTCGGCATCGATCATTGCCACAATCATGACTGCGCCATAGCCATTGCCGCGCCCCACCAACCGTTCGTAAGTGCGTTCAACGCCATTGGAGAAGCGCAGTTGCACTTCTTCGACCCGAAACAATCGGCTACTGGCAACAATTTCACGGGCAAGTACGGTGGGTTTTTGGCGCATAGCGGCTCCTCAATATGAACGGGGTACTATACCCCGGCTTTTCCGATTGTCTGTGTCGGAAATTTTTCACCCGTAGGAGAAGTTTTGCATGACCGTTTTACCTTGGCGCGACATCGATACCGTGCTGCTCGATATGGACGGCACGCTGCTCGACCTGCACTACGACAATCACTTCTGGCTAGAACACCTGCCCCAGCGCTATGCCGAGTTGCATGGCATCAGCCGGGCAATGGCCGATCTGGAGCTGACGCCACTGTTTGAGCGAAATGCTGGACAGTTGAAGTGGTATTGCCTGGATTTCTGGAGCAGCGAGCTGAAAATCCCGGTGCGCGAGCTCAAGCTCGAAACCGCCCACCTGATCGCCTTGCGCCCGGACGCTGATACCTTTTTGGCCGCGATCAAACAGGCAGGCAAGCGGGTAATCATGATCACCAATGCGCACCGTGATTCGTTGTCGTTGAAACTGGAGCGCATCGAACTGGCGCCTTATTTCGAACGCCTGATCAGCTCCCACGACTACGGCTTCCCCAAGGAAAGCCCGGCCTTTTGGGATGCCTTGCAAGCCGATATCGGCTTTGACCCGGCACGCAGCCTGTTTATCGACGACACCTTGCCGATTCTGCGCAGCGCGCAAAATTTTGGCGTAGCCCACCTGCTGGCGGTCAAACAGCCCGACAGCAAAAAAGGCCCGAAAGACACCGCAGAATTTGCCGCGCTAGGCGACTATCGCGAGTTGCTTGAAGGGCTGTAACCAGAGCTCGTAGCAGCTGACGAGCTCAGCGAGGCTGCGTTCGGCTGCGCAGCAGTCGTAAAATCAGCAATCGCGGTGTGCCAGATACACCGCAGCCTCAGATTTAACGACCGCTTCGCGCTCGAACGCAGCCTTCGGCAGCTGCTACAAGTTGGCAGGTTTACTCGGGAATACGCAGCGTCTGGCCCGGATAAATTTTGTTCGGGTCCTTGAGCAGCGGTTTGTTGGCTTCAAAAATCTTGTTGTACTGATTGGCATTGCCGTACACCTGCAGCGAAATCGCGCTCAAGGTGTCGCCCGCTTTCACCACGACAAACCGGGAAGCCACAACAACAGGCCCGGTCACCGTGATCTGGTCTTCAACACTGGCCACACCCGCGATATTGCCCGCTGCCAGAATTATTTTTTCTTTCTCTTCCTGCGTGGCCACTTCGCCACTGACCGTCACTTTGTCACCGTCAACGGTGGCGGTGATATTCGGATTGCCCAGGCCCACTTCCTGCACGTGCTTCTTGAGTTCCTCACTGGCATTGGCGTTACCCGGCGTCAACAGGTTGATCAGTTTTTCACCGGCTTCTTTCACAAAGCTGAAAATGCTCATTCATCACGCTCCTCAGGTTGAAATATCCAGACCCGTGAGCGTAGACCATCATTGAGCAGAGCAAGCACGCTAGAATCGCCCACTGAATTGCGCCTGGAGCGACGATGGACATCAAACAGCTGAAATTCCTCATTGCCCTCGATGAAACCCGGCATTTCGGCCAGGCCGCCGCCCGCTGCCATATCACTCAGCCCACCCTGTCCATGCGCTTGCGCAGCCTTGAGCAGGAACTCGACCTGCATCTGGTCAATCGCGGCCAGCGCTTCGAAAGTTTTACCGCCCCCGGCGAACGAGTGCTGGCCTGGGCCCGTACCGTACTGGCTGCCTACGATGGCTTGCATGCCGAAGCGGCCGCCTGTCGCGGCAATCTGATCGGCACCCTGCGCCTGGGGGTGGTACCGCTGTCGAGTTTTGATCCGCTGCCTTTATTGCAACGCCTGCATCAGGAGCATCCCGAACTGCGCTTCGAGTTGTCGGCGCTCAGCTCTGAGCAAATTCTCGAGCAACTGGCCAGCAATCGGCTGGACATCGGCGTGTCGTACCTTGAGCACCTCGACCAGGAACGCTTTGACGCACTCACCCTGGACGAAACCCGCATGGGCCTGCTGTACGACCAGCGGCATTTCAATTTTGGCGATCAACCCTTGAGCTGGGAGGCCCTGATTACGTTACCGCTAGGCCTGCTCAGCAGCGGCATGCATTTTCGCAAGTCCATCGACCACAACTTCCACAGCCGTAACCTCACGCCGCAACCGCTGCTGCAAACCGATGCCGTTCATCAATTGATCCAAGCGGTCCACGGCGGCCTGTGCTGCGCAGTGATGCCCCTTGAAGGCGGACTCGAAGCCCTGACCGATCACTTGCGCCTGCATCCCATCGAAGACGCCCACACCCTGGCCCGCCTGGGGTTGATCATGCGCCGCGAAGCGCCACGCTCCGCCTTGGCCGAAGCCTGTTTTGCGCTTTATCAGAAATCACAAACCGCCTCTTGATCGACGCCATCTATCAATAGATCAGCAGTGATGATTAGACGCGACACTGTGTCGCGCCTAGGCTTAGGGCTCGATAGATTGTCGGAACTGCCTTATGAACGCCAAGCGCCCTCTGTGCGCGGCGCCCGCCTCTGTTACGCCCGCGCCTGCTGCCAGCCAGAACTATGACTACGTCACCCTGGATCACAGCAGCGGTGCGCAAACCGCCTTGGCCGAAGAAGTCGCCCTGGCGATTGCCTACAACGGTATCAACCAGGCCGTGATGCTGGTTACGCCCACTGACCTCGAGGACTTTATCGTCGGCTTCAGCCTGGGCAGCGGCATTATTCATGACGCCAGCGAGCTCTACGACCTCAAGCTCACGGGCGCAGGTTCGGCCCAATACGCACAGGTAGAAATCGCCAGCCGAGCGTTCTGGAACCTCAAGCAACAACGCCGACAACTGGCGGGCACCAGCGGTTGCGGTCTATGCGGCGTGGAAGCGCTCGAACAAGCACTGCCCGACCTCAAGGTACTGCCCGGCGCACCGTTGCCACCGGCACAGTGGCTTGAAGGCTTGCGCCAGCGCATCAGTGATTTCCAGCCATTAGGCCAGCACTGCGGCGCCGTGCATGCGGCTGTTTATATGGACGGCCAGGGCCAGTTGCTGATGGGCCGCGAAGACATTGGCCGACACAACGCCCTCGATAAATTGATCGGGGCGCTGGTACGGCAAAACATCGATCTGGCTGGCGGCGCGGCGATCGTTACCAGCCGTTGCAGCCTTGAACTGATTCAAAAGGTGCTGCGCGCCGGAATCCAGACCCTGATCAGCCTGTCCTCGCCCACGGGCCTGGCGCTGCAATGGGCCCGGCGCCACAACCTCAACCTTATTCATCTGCCACAAAAAAGCGCGCCACGGGTCTACAGCCCAGCGCAGGAGAATCAACCGTGAGCACTCACCATCAAGCCGACAAAACCCCAACTCCCCGCTACAAGCCCTACAAAGGCCCGGCCGGTGGCTGGGGCGCGCTGATCAGTGTGGCGCAAGCCTGGTTGACCAGCGACAACGCGCTGAAGAACCTGCGCATGATGCTCAAGACCAATCAGAACGGCGGTTTCGACTGCCCGGGCTGTGCCTGGGGCGACTCGCCGGAAAGCGGCCTGGTCAAGTTCTGCGAGAACGGCGCCAAGGCGGTGAACTGGGAAGCGACCAAGCGTCGGGTCGATGCTGCGTTTTTCGCCAAGCACAGTGTCAGCGCGCTGCTTGAGCAAAGCGACTACTGGCTGGAATATCAGGGCCGCCTGACCGAGCCGATGAGCTACAACGCTGAAACTGACCGCTATACCCCCATCAGTTGGGATGCCGCATTTGCCTTGATCGCCAGGCATCTGCTAAATCTTGCCAGCCCCAATGAAGCCGAGTTCTACACCTCGGGCCGGGCCAGCAACGAGGCTGCATATTTGTATCAACTGTTTGTGCGCTCGTTTGGCACCAACAACTTCCCGGACTGCTCGAACATGTGCCACGAGGCCAGCGGCGTGGCGTTGGCGCAAAGCATCGGCGTCGGTAAAGGCACGGTAACGTTCGATGATTTCGAGCACGCCGATGCGATTTTCGTTCTGGGACAAAACCCTGGCACCAACCACCCGCGCATGCTCGAACCCCTGCGCGAGGCCGTTAAACGCGGCGCCCAGGTGGTGTGCGTCAACCCGCTCAAAGAGCGCGGGCTCGAACGCTTCCAGCATCCGCAGCACCCACTGGAAATGCTCACCAACGGTGATCGTCCGACCAACACCGCCTACTTGCGCCCGGCGCTGGGCGGCGACATGGCGCTGCTGCGCGGCATGGCCAAGTTTCTGCTGCAGTGGGAGCGCGATGCCCAGGCAGCAGGCGAGCCGGCCGTGTTTGATCACACCTTTTTGAATGAACACACCGCAGGTATTCTCGACTATATCTCCAGCCTCGATGACACCTCGTGGGAGCACCTGGTGGAACAATCCGGGCTGACGTTGGTGGATATCGAACGCGCCGCCCGCATGTACCTCAAGGGCAAGAACGTCATCATGTGCTGGGCGATGGGCATCACCCAGCATCGACACTCGGTGCAGACCATTCAGGAGATCGCCAACCTGATGCTGTTGCGCGGCAACATCGGCCGCCCTGGCGCTGGCCTGTGCCCGGTGCGCGGCCACAGTAACGTGCAGGGCGACCGCACAATGGGCATCAACGAACGCCCGCCGGTGGCCTTCCTGGACTCCCTTGAGCGGCGCTTCCAGTTCAAGGTGCCACGTGAAAACGGTCACAACGTGGTTGAAGCCATCCACGCCATGCTGGATGGGCGCTCCAAGGTCTTTATCGGCTTGGGCGGTAACTTTGCCCAGGCCACCCCGGACAGCCCGCGTACAGCGCAGGCGCTACGCAATTGCGAACTGACCGTACAGATCAGTACCAAACTCAACCGCAGCCACCTGATGCATGGCAAGGAAGCGCTGATTTTGCCGTGCCTGGGCCGTACCGATATCGACATCCAGGCCGAAGGCCCGCAGGCGGTCACGGTGGAAGACTCGTTCAGCATGGTTCACGACTCCAACGGCCAGTTGCAGCCACTGTCGAACCAGATGCGTTCGGAGCCCTCAATCATTGCCGGTATCGCCGCCGCCACGCTGGGTACTCATCCGATTGACTGGAGCTGGGTAGTGGCCGACTACCGGCGCATTCGCGAACTGATCGCCGACACCATCCCCGGTTTCAAGGACTTCAACACCCGCATCCAGCATCCGGGTGGCTTCTATCTGGGTAACTCGGCCGGTGCGCGACAGTGGAACACGCCGTCCCAGCGCGCCAACTTCCGGGCCAACGTGCTGCCACAGGATCTGGTGGATGCCCGTACCCGTGCCACCGGCCAGCTGCCTGACCTGATTTTGCAGTCGATGCGTTCCCACGATCAGTACAACACCACCATCTATGGCCTCGATGACCGCTACCGCGGGGTCAAGGGGCAACGCGACGTGCTGTTCGTCAACGAAGCCGACATCATCCGCCTGGGCTTCAAACCGGGGCAGAAAGTCGACATCGTTTCGATCTGGGATGACCACCACGAGCGCCGGGTCAAAAACTTCACCCTGTTGGCGTTTGATATTCCTGCAGGGCAAGCTGCGGCTTATTACCCTGAGGTCAACCCGTTGGTGCCGCTGGAAAGCACGGGCGAAGGCAGCCACACGCCTACCTCCAAGTTCGTGGCTATTTGCCTGGAGGCGGCCAGCCCGTCGAAACTGATCATGGCAAAGGCCAGCTGATAGGCAAGTGTGGGAACGGGCTTGCTCGCGATTCATGCGACACGGCTTGTCGGGTAAAAGTCAGTGATGCCATCGCGGGCAAACCCGGCTCCCACATTAGAGCCAGCCGCATCCATATTTCAGGCACAAAAAAGGCCGTTTCCCTACGGAAACGGCCTCACCGAACTAGTTAACAGACCACCAAAAAATCAATAAGTTCCCTAGTGAAAACAACAACTTATAGAATTGTGTACAACTCGTGTTACTCGTCGGATTTCGATTGTCAGCCAACCTCCGCAGCCTCAGGATCGCGCCGTCATCTCTTTGAGGCTCATCTATGAAGCTCACCTCGATTCTCTTGTTGTCCCTTGGCCTGGTCAGTGGCGTTGCCTCGGCCGGTGGCACCACCGAAGCCGGTGTAGGCGGCGCATTAGGCGGGGTTCTTGGCGCCGTGGTTGGCCAACAGCTCGGCGGCTCGACCGGTTCTGCAATTGGTGCAGGTGTGGGTGGCGCGGCAGGCAGTGCCGTGGGTGCCGACAAACGCAGCCGTGGCGAAGCAGCCATTGGCGGCGCACTGGGTGCTGCAGGCGGCAACGTGCTGGGCCGCAGTGTCGGCGGCAGCACGGGGGCTCTGGTCGGCTCAGCCGCAGGCGGTGGTGCCGGTGGCGCGCTGGGTAACTACATGGGCAATAAAAGCGATAGCGACGATCGCCGCTACCGTGATCGCGATAACCGTCGCTACTACCGTGACGACCATCGTGGCCGTGGCCATGCGTATGGCCACCGCAAAAACAAGCACCGTCACGACGACTGATGTGCATAACGGGAGCCGCAAGGCTCCCGTTTTTTTTTGGCCTACGCCCTCTCTCGCTAAATTGTTTCAATGCATTACGCCCGCCGGTTTTAGCGTCAATCATGCAAACTGCATGCACCTGCAGCTTCAATAGTTTTTAACTCATTGAAAAATATGAAATTACCAATACACCCAGTATTGGCATATCCCCTGCAATCTCTTGAATGAACGCTGCACTTCCTACCATTCAGGAGCACAACAATAATGATCGGGACAACTGAGCACTATCCCGCAGCCCTGCAAGACTCCTCTGGACACTCTGGTGTTTCCTGGGCCGCCATCTTTGCCGGAGCGGCCACTGCTGCCGCGCTATCTCTGCTGTTGATCATGCTGGGCGCAGGCCTGGGGTTTTCGGCGGTTTCACCGTGGGCCAACGAAGGGGTTGGCGCCAAGGGCCTGGGCATTACAGCCATCGTCTGGCTGGCCGTCACGCAAATCATCGCGTCAGGTATGGGCGGTTATCTGGCCGGACGTTTGCGGGTCAAATGGACCAACATGCATGGCGATGAGGTCTACTTTCGCGACACCGCGCATGGCTTTTTAGCCTGGGCCGTGGCCACGCTGGTAACCGCGACGCTGATCGCAGGTTCGGTCAGCAGCGTAATTGGCAGCGGTGTTCAAGCGAGTGCCAGTGTTGCTTCAGGGGCTGCCACAGCGATGAGCAGCGCCGCAGGCAGCAATGCCAATAAAAGTTCGGACTACTTTATCGACACCCTGTTTCGCGATGATCGCGGCACAGCTGTCAGCGAAGACGCCGCCCATGGCACCGTGGCCCGTATCTTCGTCCACAGCCTGGGCAACGACGGGCAATTGAGCAACGAAGACCGTACCTACCTGGCCCAAATAGTCGCTCAGCGCACCAACCTCAGCCAGCCTGAGGCCGAGCAAAGGGTTGATCAGGTGTATGCCAAAGCCCATCAAGCGGTTGAAGACGCCAAGATAAAAGCCAAGGAAGCGGCTGATACCGCAGCCAAAGTAGCCGCCTGGTCCACCTTGTGGATGTTTATCACACTGCTGATCGGGGCGTTTTTCGCCAGCCTGTGCGCCACTTTTGGCGGCCGTCGTCGCGATGCAGTGACGTACCTGACGCACACCACCACAACCCCTCTTGTTTAATTGCGGTCTATTGCTTACTGGAGAATGAAATGCGCTCACTTCTGCTGTTTTTTCTCGGCATCCCTATTCCGATCATTATTTTGATTGCGCTGTTTGTTCACTGACACCGTGTTCAAACCTCACCCACGGCCTTCCTTGCGAAGGCCGTTTTTTGGGTGAAGGTCAGACCGGCAAACACGTGGTGGACTTGATTTCAGACAACGCCACAATCGAATTCACTTCTTGAATGCCCGGCACCATGGACAGTTTTTCAAAGAAAAAGCGCTCATAGGCCTCAATGTCGGCAGTCACGATACGCAGCAAAAAATCTACCGCCCCCATCAGCACATAACACTCCAGTACCTCGGGGAAACCACGAATCGCGTCGGTAAATTCGGTGAAGTTGGAACGCCCGTGGGCATTGAGTTTGATCTCGGCAAAAATTTGCGTGTTGAGGCCGATTTTCTTGCGGTCAAGCAAGGTCACCTGGCCACGAATGATCCCTTCATCCTTCATCCGCTGAATACGCCGCCAGCAGGGTGATTGCGAGAGTCCAACCTTCTCGGCGATCTGCGCACTGGACAACGAAGCGTCCTCTTGCAGCAGCGCCAAAATACGTCGGTCGTAAGCGTCCAGCTCGCTGCGCATAAAAACACCTTTAAATTTATATATTAAGACTTGATCAAGTCTATTTTTAGTTGATTTAAAACATTTTAGATAAAAAAATTCCCTGACGGCATGTAAAAATTTCTCCAGTCTGAACAGGAGCTATTGCATGCCGCATCTGGAAGTCGCCACCCCCTCGCTGCGCCCCGATGTGTGGGCCAGCAACGCAGCCCCTTGCCCAGTGCTCTACCGTATCCAGGCGCAGGCGGATGCCGATGTTTTGTGTCGAGTGCTCAACCTGTTTGCGTTGCAGCAACTGATCCCGCAACAAGTGGATGTGGTGCGCGATCAGGACACAATGAGCATTGAAATCCTGAGCCATGAACAAAGCTGGCATCGCGCCCAGATCATCGGCGAGAAAATGCGCAATCTGATCAGCGTCGTTGAAATGGAATTGATCCCCGTGCAGGAATCCAAAGCGCCGATGCTCCACGTTTTGCGGTAATGGTTAGCAACCATTGGCCTCATGGAGGCGATAGTCGCGCGACTAGGCTTTGAGGTTCACGGCCAGACAAGGATCTGTCTGAGCCGATGCCCAAAGGAGCTTTTATGCGCATCGCCCCACTTCATGACCAGTGGCTGGACCTCAAATACCTGTTGGCCACCCTGCTTGCCCAGGGCCGTATCCACCAAAGCTGCGCCGAACAGGCGTTGGTCTGCGGCCGCGAAGCCCCCGACGATGCCTTGCATCCACTGGTGTTTTTGGCAAATCGGCAGTTATGCGACCCCAGCCAACCAGGCAAAATCCTCGATATTGAAACCCTCACCGCCTGGCTCGCCCACCAGGCAGAACAGCCCTATCTGCGCCTCGACCCGCTCCAGATCGATGCCGCCACCGTTACCGGGCTGATGTCTTTTGCCTTTGCCCAACGCCATGCAATCCTCGCGGTGGCGGCCGATGACGCGGCCATCACCATCGCCAGCACCCAGCCTTGGGTCAGCAGTTGGGAAGCCGATTTGCGCCAGGTGCTCAAGCGGCCGATCAAGCGGGTGATTGCCAACCCCCTGGAAATCCAGCGCCTGAGTGTGGAGTTTTTTCAGCTAGCCAAATCCGTCACCGGGGCTGCACTCAACGATCAGCAAGTCAGCGTCCGCACCAACCTCGAGCAACTGATCACCTTGGGCACTGGCGAAGCGGATGCCAACGATGCCCATACGGTGAAGATTGTCGACTGGCTGTTTCAGTACGCTTTCGAGCAACGCGCCAGCGACATCCATATTGAGCCGCGGCGCGAACAAGGCTGTGTACGCTTTCGCATCGACGGGGTGTTGCATGACGTCTACCAGTTCCCGCCGCAGGTGACGATGGCCGTTATCAGCCGCCTCAAAGGCCTGGGCCGGATGGACGTCGCCGAAAAACGCAAACCCCAGGACGGTCGAATAAAAACCCGGACCCCGAGCGGAGCTGAAGTGGAACTCCGGCTTGCCACCCTGCCCACGGCTTTTGGCGAAAAAATGGTGATGCGTATTTTTGACCCGCAGGTACTGCTGAAAAACTTCGACCAGTTGGGCCTCACTCCAGAGGACCTGCAGCGCTGGCAGCAAATGACCACCCGGCCCAATGGCATTATTTTGATCACCGGCCCTACCGGCTCAGGTAAAACCAGCACCCTGTATGCAACGCTCAAACAACTGGCCACCTCCAAAATCAACCTGTGCACCCTCGAAGACCCGATCGAGATGATTGAACCGGCGTTTAATCAAATGCAGGTTCAGCCCAATATCGACCTGACGTTCGCCAATGGCGTGCGGGCCCTGCTGCGCCAGGACCCGGACATCATCATGCTGGGTGAAATACGCGACCTGGAGACCGCAGAAGTGGCAATCCAGGCGGCGCTGACCGGACACCTGGTGCTCTCGACCCTGCACACCAACGACGCCCCCAGCGCCATCAGCCGCCTGCAAGAACTTGGGGTAGCCCCCTACTTGATAAAAGCCACGCTGCTGGGCGTCATGGCCCAGCGACTGCTCAGAACCCTGTGCCCTGCCTGCAAGACCGAGTGCCCGCTGAGCCCCGGCGACTGGGCGGGCTTCGCCCCGGACTGGACCCATCCGCCACCTGCTCAGGCCTGTCGGGCCAAGGGCTGTGCGCAATGCCGGGACACCGGTTACAGCGGGCGGGTCGGCGTCTACGAAGTCATGTTGATGAGCGAAAAACTCAAGGCCCTGATTGGCCCTGATTGGCCCTGATACCGACCTGAACGCCATTCGCAGCCTGGCCTGTGTACAAGGCATGCTCGGACTGAGACTGGCCGCAGCTCACAAAGTCGCCGCCAGGGCGACCTCAATCGAAGAGGCGCTGCGAGTTACCCATGCGTGATTGAATTGTTTTGGCTAAAATTTAAACAGTTGCGCAATTTTCTTGATCGTTACACTCCTCGTTCGTTTGTTTTTCACACCTCAAAACAAGGAATGGTTATGCAAGTGGGTACTGTAGTCCTGTTATTTGTCGCCTTGGCAATCGCCGTGCTCTTTATGGGCTTCAAGGTCGTTCCCCAAGGCTATCAATGGACGGTGGAGCGCTTCGGGCGTTACACCAACACCCTTAAGCCGGGCCTGAACATCATCATTCCGGTGATGGATCGCATCGGACGCAAGATCAACGTGATGGAAAGCGTACTGGACATCCCGCCGCAAGAGGTCATCACCGCCGACAACGCCACCGTGCAAATCGATGCCGTGTGCTTTTTCCAGGTGGTCAACACGGCGCAGGCCGCGTACGAGGTCAACAACCTCGAACACGCCATTCGCAACCTGCTGCAAACCAACATCCGCACCGTGCTGGGTTCGATGGAACTCGATGCCATGCTCAGCCAGCGTGACGGCATCAATGAAAAATTACTGCGCACCGTCGATGAAGCCACCGCTCCCTGGGGCATCAAAATCACCCGGATCGAGATCAAGGACATCAGCCCGCCAGCCGACCTGATGGCCGCCATGTCCGGGCAAATGAAAGCCGAACGTATCAAGCGTGCACAAATTCTGGAGGCTGAAGGTCTGCGAGCGGCGGCAATCCTGACGGCCGAAGGTAAAAAACAGGCGCAGATCCTCGAAGCCGAGGGTGGTCGTCAGGCCGCGTTCCTCGAATCCGAAGCCCGCGAACGCCAGGCCGAAGCCGAAGCTCGGGCCACGCAGGTGGTATCCGAAGCCATTGCCTCAGGCAACGTGCAGGCGATCAACTACTTTGTCGCGCAAAAATACATCGATGCGCTGGGTAAGCTCGCATCGGCCAACAACAGCAAAGTCATCCTCATGCCGCTGGAAGCCAGCCAGGTCATCGGCGCCGTGGGCGGCATCGGGGAAATCGTCAAAGCCACCTTTGACAGCAAAAAGGTCTGAGGTATGTGGGAGTTCCTGCAACACCTTAGCTACTGGGACTGGCTGGCGCTGGGCACAGTGCTGTTGATTCTGGAGGTATTCGGCGCCGGTGGTTATCTGCTGTGGGTCGGTATTGCCGGCATCATCGTTGGGGTTTTGACGTTTCTGATCCCGGAAATGTCATGGACCCTGCAACTGCCGCTGTTTGGCGTACTGGCGATTCTCACTGCGGTGTATTGGTGGAGGCGCCAGCGCGGCAGTGTCGAAAGTGGCGACCAGCCCAACCTGAATCGCCGTGGGCACGAGCTGATCGGTCGCACGTTTGTCGTTCAACAGGCTATTGTTGAAGGGCGAGGCAAAATCAAGGTTGGGGATAGCGTGTGGATGGCCGTAGGGCCTGACGCTGCAGTGGGAACACCCGTTCGCGTGACCGCCCAAAACGGAACGGTGCTGAGCGTAGAAATTGTGCCATGACGTTACGGAACTCCAGAGCATTAACTACAATCAAAACCGGTAGATAACTTATTCGGAGTAACTGTCATGCGTCTCAAATATGCTGTAGCCGCTATTGCCTTGCTGTCCCTCCCTGTTGGCTCCGCAATGGCCGACAGCTTCTGGCGCAATGTGTTGTCCTCCGGTGCTACCACCGGGTCCACCTACCTGACCTTCAAAAAAGACCGCAAAGTGATCGCGGCTCAAGATGATGCGGGCAGCTTTGTTGCCAGTAACGGCTCGATCCGTGGTCCATACCTGGAATCGGCCATGCAACAGGTGCGTGCTGACAACCCGAACCTGAAGGTCAGCGACATGGAGCTGGCTAACGCGATTCTGGTGAAAAACGCCACGGCAGAGTAAACCCTGCTCCTGTAGCCGCTGTCGCAGGCTGCGATGGGTTGCGCAGCAACCCTGAGATTCTGATCATTCTTCGGATCTCATCGCAGCCTGCGGCAGCGGCTACAGGCGATAGGTCTGCCCTTTTGATTCAGCCGCCATACAGAATTTTCACCCGATGTGAGCGATCCTCCGAGTATGATCTTGAGCGATATGCTACTGCTCTTTGGTCACCCAAACTCATTCACATCGGACGTCACGCCTCTATGAGCTCGTTGCCTTTCCTGCCGTTTTCCAAACCCACCATTGATGAAGCCACCATTGCTGCCGTGGGCGACGTATTGCGCTCGGGCTGGATTACCAGCGGACCAAAGGTCCAGGCCTTCGAAGCGCAGTTGTCCGAGTATTTTGGCGGGCGCCCGGTGCGCACCTTCAACTCCGGCACCTGCACTATGGAAATCGCTCTGCGCATTGCAGGTATCGGTGCGGGCGATGAAGTCATCACTACACCTATTTCGTGGGTGGCCACCGCTAACGTGATTATCGAAGTCGGCGCCACGCCGGTGTTTGCCGATATCGACCCGGTAACACGCAATATCGATCTGGCCAAGCTCGAAGCAGCCATCACCCCGCGCACCAAAGCAATCATTCCGGTGTACCTGTCGGGCTTGCCAGTAGACATGGACGCGCTCTACGCGCTGGCCAAAAAGCATAATCTGCGTGTCGTTGAAGACGCTGCTCAAGCGCTGGGCTCCAGCTGGCAAGGTCAGCGTATTGGGGCTCGCGGCGACTTTGTCTCGTTCAGCTTTCAGGCCAACAAAAACATCACCTCATCCGAGGGCGGTTGCCTGGTACTGAACAACGAAGAAGAAGCCCGACTGGCCGAGAAATATCGCCTGCAAGGCGTTACCCGCACCGGTTTCGACGGTCTGGATGTCGATGTACTGGGCGGCAAGTTCAATATGACCGACATCGCCGCTGCGATTGGCCTGGGCCAGTTTGCCCATATCGAAACCATCACGGCCCATCGCAGGGAATTGGCCAAGCATTATTTCGAATGCTTCGGGCCAGAGTTTGAAGCCAAGTACGGTGCACAACTGCCGGTCGCAGACTTCAACAACACCAACTGGCACTTGTTCCAGCTTGTATTGCCTGAGCGCAAGGACGGCCAGCCTGCACGTGCAACCTTCATGAAAGAGATGCAGGCGCTGGGCGTCGGCGTGGGCTACCACTACCCGCCAATTCACTTGCTGAGTTTGTATCGTGCGCTGGGCTTCAAGGAGGGGATGTTCCCGGTTGCCGAGCGTGTCGGACGACTGATCGTATCGTTGCCGATGTTTACGGCAATGACCAAGGCCGATGTGGAGCGTTCGGTTGCAGCGGTGAAAGCAGTACTGAAAGACGCTTAAATACAACTCGATACACATGTGGGAGCGGGCTTGCTCGCGATACGGCTCACGCGGTCTGTCAGGTAAACCGCATGGATACCATCGCGAGCAAGCCCGCTCCCACAAGAGCAATAGTCAATCCCACAGTAAACCGGGGATTACTCGCCGATTGCAGCCTTGTAGCCGGCAGCGTCCAGCAGCTTTTCCAGCTCGGCCGTGTTGCTTGGCTTGAGTTTGAAAATCCAGCTGGTGTACGGTTCGCTGTTCAGCGACTCCGGGCTGTCTGCCAGTGCTTCGTTGACCGCAATCACTTCGCCCGACACCGGCGAGTAGATGTCCGAAGCTGCTTTTACCGATTCCACAACGCCCGCGGTATCGCCTGCGGCGAATACTTTGCCGACTTCGGCCAGCTCAACAAACACCACATCCCCCAAGGCTTCCTGAGCGTGATCGCTGATGCCGACGGTAACCGTGCCATCCGCTTCCAGGCGTGCCCACTCGTGACTTTCGGCAAAGCGCAACTCAGCAGGGATCAGGCTCATATTCAGTGTCCTCAAGAATTAATGTCAGCGGCACACACTCTGTGCATGCCCGCCAGTAAAGGTTAAATCAGGGCTTTACCCTGACGAACAAAAGTAGGTTTGACTACGCGAACCGGGTACCACTTGCCACGAATCTCAACCTCGGCACGATCAGCCGTTGCCATCGGAACTCGCGCCAAGGCAATCGATTTGCTTAGCGTAGGAGAGAAGCTACCACTGGTGATCTCTCCTTCGCCAACATTGGCGATGCGAACCACCTGATGAGCGCGTAAAACGCCCCGTTCCTCGAGCACCAGCCCCACAAGCTTGAGCTGCACGCCACCAGCCTTTTCGGCCTCCAGCGCTTCGCGCCCCACAAACTTGCGCGAGGCAGGCTCCCAGGCGATGGTCCAGGCCATGTTGGCGCAAAGAGGGGAAACAGACAGGTGGATATCCTGCCCATAGAGGTTCATGCCGGCTTCAAGACGCAAGGTATCGCGTGCGCCCAGGCCAATCGGTGATATACCGGCGCCTACCAGATCGTTGAAAAAAGCCGGGGCCTGATCGGCCGGGAGGACAATTTCCAGACCATCTTCACCGGTATAGCCGGTACGGGCGATAAACCAGTCGCCATTGCTCTGCCCTTCGAAGGGCTTGAGCTGCTGGATCAACTGACCACGTGCCTGACTCACCAGCTCGGCCACTTTATGCCGTGCCTGTGGCCCCTGAATGGCCAATAGGGCCAGTTCCGGGCGCTCCTGCAGTTGCACGTCATAGCCCTGGCGCTGAGTCTCCATCCAGGCCATATCCTGATCACGTGTAGCGGCATTGACGATAAGCCGATAACCCGTGGGCATCAGATAGACAATCATGTCGTCGACCACACCGCCCTGCTCATTGAGCATGGCGCTGTACAAGGCGCGGCCGGGCGTATTCAAACGCTCGACATCATTGGCCAGCAAGTACTGGAGCCATTCCTTGGCCTGTAGCCCGGTGATGTCGATCACGGTCATATGCGAGACATCAAAAACCCCACAGTCGCGGCGCACCTCATGGTGTTCCTCAACTTGCGAGCCGTAATGCAAGGGCATATCCCAACCGCCAAAATCGACCATCTTCGCGCCGAGGGCGAGATGCAGGTCATACAGAGGCGTACGCTGTCCCATGGGTTTCTCCTTCCGGGCTTGGCGAGGGTGCGGACAGGCTGCGAAGCATTTCAAGCCTGAAAAATGGCCTTCTTACATCACGCAGAAACCTGGTCTGACAGACAGACCGCACCGAATGCCGCGCATTGTAGCCGCATGGAGGAGGACTGACACCTAACCGATTCGATGTGCCGAGCGACGAATCAGCCCGATGACTGGTAACAAACCGACCAGCACCAGCGTCAGGGCGGGCAACGAGGCCCGCGCCCATTCGCCTTCGCTGGTCATCTCGAAGATCCGCACCGCCAGCGTATCCCAGCCAAACGGGCGCATCAGCAAGGTGGCCGGCATTTCCTTGAGCACATCGACAAACACCAGCAGTGCAGCACTCAAGGTGCCTGGCAGCAGTAACGGCAGATACACTTTGAAAAACAGTCGTGGACCACTGACCCCCAGACTGCGTGCAGCTTCCGGCAAGGAAGGACGAATACGCGCCAGGCTGTTTTCCAGCGGGCCATAGGCCACGGCGATAAACCGCACCAGATACGCCAACAACAAGGCCGACAGGCTGCCCAGTAACAGCGGCTTGCCCGCGCCGCCCAACCAGCCCGATACCGGGATCACCAGTTCGCGATCCAGGTAGCTGAATGCCAACATGATCGACACCGCCAACACCGAGCCCGGCAAGGCATAGCCCAGGTTCGCCAGGCTGACCCCGGCGCGAATGGCCGGGGTAGGCGCCTGACGTCGGGCAAATGCCAGCACCAGAGCCACGCTGACGGTGATCAGCGCCGCCATGGCGCCCAAATACAGTGTGTGCAGGATCAAACCGGTGTATCGCTCGTCCAGGTCAAACCGCCCTCGCTGCCAGAACCACACCACCAGTTGCAGCATCGGGATCACGAACGCACAGGCAAACACCAGCAAGCACCAACCACTGGCCAGCCACGCCTTGGGCCCACGCAGGTGATACAAGGCGCTGACGCGTGGCCGTTCGTTACTGGCGCGGCTGGCACCTCGGGCGCGGCGTTCGCCGTAGAGCACCAGCATGACCACCAGCAACAGCAAACTGGCCAATTGCGCCGCTGTCGACAGACTGAAAAAACCGTACCAGGTTTTATAGATAGCGGTGGTGAAGGTGTCGAAGTTGAACACTGACACGGCGCCAAAGTCGGCCAGGGTTTCCATCAGGGCCAGCGCCACACCCGCACCGATCGCCGGGCGCGCCATCGGCAACGCCACGCGCCAGAACGCCTGCCACGGGCTTTGCCCCAGTACCCGGGCGGCTTCCATCAGGCCTTTGCCCTGCGCCAGAAACGCCGTGCGCGCCAACAGGTAGACGTAGGGGTAGAACACCAGAATCAGCACGATGATCACCCCGCCGGTAGAACGCACCCGCGGTAACCTCAGACCCATGCCAAACCATTCACGCAGCAGGGTTTGCACGGGCCCGGCAAAATCCAGCAAGCCAACAAAGACAAACGCCAGCACATAGGCAGGAATCGCAAACGGCAGCATCAGCGCCCAATCCAGCCAACGCCTGCCGGGGAACTCACACAGGCTGGTCAGCCACGCCAGGCTCACACCGAGCAGCGTGACCCCAACACCCACCCCGACGATCAGCGTCAAGGTATTGCCCAGCAGGCGCGGCATTTGCGTGTCCCACAGGTGGCTCCAGATCTGGCCATCAATGCTTTGCCAGGACAACAGCAAAACGCTCAGCGGCAACAGCACCAGAGCAGCAATGACAAAGACCAGCGGATACCAGCGGCGTTGGGCAGGATGGGCCACGAAAAACTCTCGGAAGGTGGGTGGGACGACGTGAAAACGAATGTGGGAGCGGGCTTGCTCGCGATGCAAACACCGCAGTTTCAAATGAAACCCCGGCGATGCTATCGCGAGCAAGCCCGCTCCCACAGGTATTACTTCAGACTCTTATCAGTTCCAGCCAGCACGGTCCATCATGCGGATCGCTTCGGCCTGGCGCTTGCCCGCCACTTCAACCGGCAGTTCGTCGGCCTTGAATTTGCCCCAGCTGGCCACTTCGGCCGAAGGTGCAACGCTTGGGTTGGCCGGGAATTCCTGGTTTACACCAGCAAAAATCGATTGGGCTTCAGGAGTGGTCATCCACTCCACCAGTGCCTTGGCCGCTTCGGGATGCGGGGCGTACTTGGTCAGGCCAATGCCCGACAAGTTGACGTGAACGCCACGGTCAGCCTGATTAGGCCAGAACAGTTTCACCGCCAGATCCGGCTTTTGCTTGTGCAAACGGCCGTAGTAGTAAGTGTTGACGATACCCACGTCACACTGCCCGGCGTTGATTGCCTCGAGCACCGCGATGTCATCCGAGAATACGTCCGTAGACAGGTTGTTGACCCAGCCCTTGAGGATTTTTTCGGTTTTCTCAGCACCATTCACTTCGATCATGGTGGCCGTCAGCGACTGGTTGTAAACCTTCTTGGCGGTGCGCAGGCACAGTCGACCTTCCCAGTTCTTGTCGGCCAAAGCCTCGTAGGTCGACAACTCTTCAGGCTTAACCCGGTCAGTCGAATAGGCGATGGTCCGTGCGCGCAGGCTCAGGCCCGTCCACTCATGGGAGGAGGAGCGGTATTGCGGCGGGATATTTTTGTCGATCACCTCGGAGGTGAACGGCTGCAGGATGCCCATTTGCTCGGCTTGCCACAGGTTACCGGCGTCTACGGTCAGCAACAGGTCGGCGGTGGCGTTCTGCCCCTCAGCCTTGATGCGCTGCATCAGCGGCGCTTCCTTGTCGGTGATGAACTTGACCTTGACCCCTGTTTTGGCGGTGTAGGCATCAAATACCGGTTTGATCAGCTCGTCGATACGCGAGGAGTAAACCACCACTTCATCGGCAGCAGAAACGCTGCTCGCAAAAACGGTTAGGGCCAGGGCAGTCAGTAGACGCTTGGGTGCCAACATGAGGGGCGGTCTCTCTTAATGCGAATCGGGCGTAAATGGTAGTGAATCACATTTAACAGCTCAACCTAACTCGCCACCGAGGAGTTACCAGATGTTACTGAAGCCCTGCAGCCGCTGCCGCAGGCTGCGATAAGGGCCGAAGGACCTTCAAGAAACGGGGACGCTTCGCAGCCTCGTGCCTCGACATCGGCTACATAGATTTTTCAGGGCTTGGCCAGCGGTGGCAAGTCGCCGCTCAGGCCAAGCGCCTGGCGCACGAACAGCGCTTTGGCTTCAGGCATTTTATTGACCCACTTCAAGCCGGTATTACGCAGCAGGCGTGCGGTCAGCGAGTCGGCCTGGAACAACCGCTCAAAACCTTCCATCGCCGCCATCAAGGCCAGGTTGTGCGGCATGCGCCGACGCTCGAAACGGCTCAATACACGCACATCGGCCAAACGCTCGCCGCGCTCAGCCGCGTGCAACAATACATGTGCCAGCACCGCCGCATCCAGAAACCCCAGGTTTACACCCTGCCCAGCCAGCGGGTGAATGGTGTGCGCCGCATCACCGATCAACGCCAGGCCTTCGGCCACATAGCGTTTGGCATGGCGTTGACGCAGGGGCACACACACCCGCGGATCAGCACTCAACACGCTGCCCAGACGGCCTTCAAAGGCCAGTTCCAGTTCGCGGCAGAAGGTTGCGTCGTCCAGTGCCATCAAGTGCGCAGCCTGTTCGGGGGTGGTCGACCAGACAATCGAGCACCAGTCCTGCTGACCATCGCGCTCAAGGGGCAAAAATGCCAGCGGACCGTGGTCGGTAAAACGCTGCCAGGCGGTCTGCTGATGGGGTTCAGCGCAACGCACGCTGGTGACGATAGCGTGATGCTGATAATCCCACTCCCGAGTCTCACAGCCGGTCAGGCGACGAACCGCCGAGTTGGCGCCATCAGCGGCAACCACCAGCGGCGCACGCAGGGTGCGGCCATCAGCCAGGGTCAGCAGCCAGTCGTCGCCTGAACGGCGCATCTGTTCCATGCGCGCATTGGCCAGCATTTCGATCCTGGTGCCCTGCAGGCACTCAAGCAGCGCGTCCTGCACCACGCGGTTCTCGACAATATGGCCCAGCACCTCGGCATGCACGCTGGCCGCCGAAAAGTGGATCTGCCCTGTGCCGCTGCCATCCCATACCTGCATATGCGAATAGGGGCTGACACGACGTCGGGTGATGCCCTCCCACGCGCCAAGACGCTGCAAGATACGCTGGCTGGCCGCCGACAGGGCGCTGACCCGAGGTTCGAACGGCGCCTCGGCGGCAAAGGGCTGGACGCTCAGCGGGCTGCCATCGAGCAGCAGGATTTTCAGCCCGCTGTCCTTGAGCGCCAGCGCCAGTGCGCTCCCGACCATTCCGGCCCCAACAATCAGCAGATCTGCGCGCATTTCCATGCTTTAAGCCTGTCTCGCTAGCGGCGTACGCCGCACCTGAAAAAATGGATCGACATGGAGCGTACTCGCCCCAGTCGTCATCAACTGTCTGCGCGGGTGCCCAGGCCCATTGCCTGGCGGGCAAACCAGCGCTTGGCCGGTGGCAGCAGGTCGAGGCCGAGTAAACCGAGGTTTCGACCCAGCGAAACCAATGGCTGCTCACTGCCAAACACCCGCGTTACCTGGTCCGAAAAGCCTATGGTCAGTTGCTGGTCGAGTTTTTGCGCCTGTTGATAACTCAGCAGCGTAGTGAAATCACCGGGCTTTTTATCACTGGCCAGCAAAGCATCGGCCAAGGCCTGGGCATCTCGCAGGGACAGGTTAAAGCCCTGCCCGGCAATCGGATGCAGGCTGTGGGCCGCGTTACCCAATACCGCCAGATGCGGGCGTACCTGCTCTTGCGCTTCAATCAGCGTCAACGGGTACAGATGCCGCGCGCCCACTTGCTTGAGCGTGCCCAGACGGTAGCCGAACACGCCCTGCAGTTCGCTGAGAAAGCTACGTTCGTCCAGTGCTGCCAGACGCTGTGCGTCCATCCCCAGACGGGTCCATACCAGTGCGCAGCGGTTGTCCGGCAACGGCAACAAGGCCATCGGGCCTTCGTCGGTGAAACGCTCGAATGCCATCCCGCCGTGAGGTCGGCTTGGGGTGATATTGGCTATCAGCGCGCTCTGGTTATAAGGCTGCTGACGCACATGGATGCCCAACTGCTCGCGCAAGCCCGAACGCCCACCATCGGCCAATACCGCGAGGTCGCACTCCAGGGTTGTCTCATCGTTAAGGGTCAGGCGGTAGCCGTCTTCCAGCGGTTGCATGTGGATAACTTCGGCCGGGCAACGCCAGCTGATCACGTCCGGGTCCAGACTTTTCCACAGGCATTGGCCCAGCCAGGCGTTTTCAACCACATAACCCAGGGCCGGAACCCCTTCTTCGCTAGCCGACAACCGCGCCGTCGAGAATCGTCCGCGATCGGACACATGAATGTCCTTGATCGGTTCGCCGCGCTCGGCAATCGATGGCCACAGGCCCAAACGCTCATAGATGATCCGGGCGCCATAGCTGAGCGCCGAAGAGCGGGCGTCGTAGCTGGGCTGATAGCTGTTGCCGGGAGCGAACGGCTCGATCAATACGATCTTCCAGCCACGGGCCTTGGCCCCGGCCTGCAACGCCAGCGCCAGGCTCGCGCCCACCAGACCGCCACCGATGATTGCCAGATTGACCCGACTCATGCCGCGCTCGCCATCAGGGCTTCGATCTCGGCGACGGTTTTTGGCACATCGCCGCTCAAAATTTCACAACCGTGTTTGGTGACCACTACGTCGTCCTCGATCCGCACACCAATGCCGCGCCATTTTTTCGCGACACTCAGGTTGTTCGGGCTGATATAGATGCCCGGCTCGACAGTCAGGGTCATGCCGACTTCCAGCACGCGCCACTCGCCGCCGACCTTGTATTCACCCACGTCATGCACATCGAGTCCCAGCCAGTGGCCGGCGCGGTGCATATAAAACGCCTTGTAGGCTTCGCTTGCGATCAATTCCTGAACATCGCCCTGCAACAAACCCAACTCCACCAGGCCTGCGGTAATGACCTGGACCGTGGCTTCGTGAGCCTGATTCCAGTGTTTGTCGGGGGCTATCTCGGCAAAGGCGGCTTCTTGCGCAGCCAGCACCAACTCGTAAATAGCCTTTTGCTCCGCCGAAAACCTGCCGTTCACCGGAAAGGTGCGGCTGATATCGCTGGCATAGCAATCGATCTCACAGCCAGCATCAATCAATACCAGATCGCCACTTTTGAGCAGGGCGTCGTTCTCCTGGTAATGCAGGATGCAGCTGTTATCGCCAGAGGCGACGATGGAGCCATAGGCTGGCATTTTTGCCCCGCTCTTACGGAATTCGTAATCCAGCTCGGCCTCAAGGCTGTATTCATGCAGGCCGGCGCGGCTGGCCTGCATTGCACGCACATGGGCACGAGCCGAAATTTGCGCCGCATGGCGCATGACCTTGAGTTCTGCCGCCGATTTATACAGGCGCATGTCATGCAGCAGATGATCCAGAGCAACGAATTCGTTAGGCGGCTGAGCGCCGAGGTTGGCCTTGGAGCGAATCGCGTTGACCCACTCCATCAGGTTGCGGTCGAATTCGGGGTTGCCGCCCATCGCCGAATACACCCGGTCACGGCCTTCAATCAGGCCCGGCAGGATGTCGTCGATGTCGGTAATCGGAAATGCGTCGTCGGCGCCGAAGTCGCGGATAGCGCCCTCTTGCCCGGCACGCAAGCCGTCCCACAGTTCGCGCTCGGCATTGCGCTCACGGCAAAACAGTACGTACTCGCCGTGCGCCCTGCCCGGGATCAATACGATCACCGCCGAAGGCTCGGGAAAGCCGCTCAGGTACTGGAAATTGCTGTCTTGCCGGTACACATGTTCGACATCGCGATTGCGAATAGCCACCGCCGCAGCGGGCAAAATCGCAATGCTGTTGGGCTCCATCTGCGCCATGAGTGCCTTGCGGCGACGTGCGTATTCCGATTTCGGGATATGGATCATGGGCAGACGGGTTCCCTCTTTACGATCAATCAGTGCAGCGAAGGCTTGGCTGCAGCAGGTTCAGCGGTTTTTTTGGTTTCGGTGAACAGCAACAGCGGCGCAACGCGCAGGTATTCCATCACTTCCATGTAGTCGCTTTCGCCGTCTTCGGACTCTTCCAGTGCATCTTGCACCTGAGCAACGGCTGCCAGGTCGCGCAGTACCTCGTTGGCTTCATCGCTCAACGCGTAGGCGCGGCGAGTCAGGCCGAAACCGGAGAGGAAGCCCTGGCACCACTGACCCAATGCGGCGGCGCGCTCGGTCAGCGGTGTGTCATCGGTTGGCAGCAACAGCACAACGGTCATGTCGTCGCTGTTCAGCTCGCCCTTGACCATCTCTTGCAAACCGATCAAGGCATTGCGTACGTTGTCTTGTGGCTCGCCTGCCAACAGCTCGGCGGCTTCGACCAACCAGCCGTCGGCATCGAAACCGGCGCCAGCGCAACTGCGGCCCAACAAGTGGCCATGCAGTTCAGCAGGCGAAACGGAGTGGCCGCTGGCGGTCAGCAGGGTAACAAAGGCTTGATACGGGGAATTCTGAATAGGCATGGTCAGCTAGGCGCCAAGCGGCGCTATGTCTAGAATGGAGGGCTTGTATCCTAGCATCGGCTGACGTGCCAGACCATCAAGGCGTCAACTCGTTTGACATAGGGTCTGCTGGCACAACGAAACCTCAACAGGCCTTGGCCATCCATCAGAAATTACACAGTAGGACACAATGGAAGACACCGACCTGCATGCACTGATGGCCAGACTCGAGTTGCTAATTAGCCGAGTCGAGCAACTAAACCGTCAAAACGGACTCTTAATTGCTCAGGAAAAGACTTGGCGCGAGGAACGCGCGCACCTCATTGAAAAAAACGAAATCGCCCGACACAAGGTGGAATCGATGATTTCGCGCCTCAAAGCCCTGGAGCAAGACTCATGAGTTCAAGCAGTAGCGTCACCGTGCACATCCTCGATAAAGAATATTCGATCATGTGCCCCCAGGAAGAACGGACCAACCTGGTGAGCGCCGCCCGCTACCTGGATGGCAAAATGCGTGAAATTCGCAGCAGCGGCAAAGTTATTGGCGCCGACCGTATCGCCGTGATGGCCGCGCTGAATATCACCCACGATCTGCTGCACAAGCAGGAAGTCGCCGAAGTTCAGACCAGCAGCGCCACCCGCGAGCAGGTACGCGACCTGCTGGAGCGCGTTGATCTGGTGTTGGCCACTGATCCGAACGAACGCCAAAGCTGATTCAAAAGGTTTCTTTGGGGTATACTCGCGCCACTCCCTGGAGTATTCGCCAGTTAGCGATGTCCCTGAGCCGATTCGCACTACCCTGGAGCTTGCACGTTGGGCCGGTGTGCATGTCCGCTAGACGGAAAGCCTTAAGGTCTACTGCAACTTCCACCTTGAACTTTCGGGTTCAAGGGCCAAGCCGACAGCGGTACGTCGGGGAGCCTGATTTACTAGCACAATGCCAGCCACCTGCTGGCATTGGCTTCCACGAGCCACCATCCGGTGTACTCGCTCCTGAACAGCACGCCATATGAACGAACCTGCGACGCCTACCCGCCCGCAACTTCGCCGAATGCTGCGTAAAGCCCGCCGCGACCTGTCGCCCTGCGAGCAACGCCAGGCCGCTCGCGGCCTGTACCGGCAACTGGCGCAACACCCGCTGTTTCGCCGCGCCAAACACATCTCTCTGTACCTGCCCACTGACGGTGAAATCGATCCGCGTCTGCTGCTGCGTGAAGCTCAGCGCCGAGGCAAGATTACCTATCTGCCAGTGCTCAGTGCCTGGCCAAGAACCAAGATGGTATTTCAGCGGGTTGCCCCCGGTGAAAAGCTGATGCCCAACCGTTTTCGTATTCTCGAACCACGCATCAACCGCGCACGCCAACGCAAGGTCTGGGCGCTCGACCTGGTGTTGTTGCCATTGGTGGGGTTTGATGCCACGGGAGGAAGACTGGGTATGGGTGGCGGTTTTTATGACCGCAGCCTGGCATATCAGGCAAGGCGCCAAAGCTGGCGCAAGCCGATACTACTGGGGCTGGCCCACGAGTGTCAGAAGGTCGAGAGTCTGGCTCAGGCCAGCTGGGATGTCCCTTTGCAGGGCACGGTCTCGGACAGGCAGTGGTACGTCGCCCACTGACAGCCATGGCATCGCGGGTGATGCGATGCCATCGTGATCAAGGTTTAGCGTTTGAAGGGTTGTACTTGCTGTTGCGCCAATTCAGCAGGCGCATCGATCGAGT
This sequence comes from Pseudomonas fragi, assembly GCF_025426255.1. Taxonomy (GTDB): domain Bacteria; phylum Pseudomonadota; class Gammaproteobacteria; order Pseudomonadales; family Pseudomonadaceae; genus Aquipseudomonas; species Aquipseudomonas kulmbachensis. The sequence goes on from NZ_CP104861.1 coordinate 5,120,101, forward strand.
TTGACCAGAGACTTTGTGCATAGCCCGTTGTAACCACACCCAAACCGAACAAAATAACCAATATCCACAGTAAATCCGGTTTGCGTTTCATCGATTGCCCCCCTTCAGGCAAATCAACACGATGACAGCAACGGTTTTTGGTATGGCCCGTGCAGCAGCGTCAAGCTTAAAAGTCGGGCATTTTGCGACAACACGAACACACACGCAAACTCTGACGTCAACCGACTGTCGGTTTATCAAAAAGTTGCCAGACAAAATAACCACGGCATATTTCTGGAGTAGCAAAAATGGCCTATTGGTTGATGAAATCCGAGCCTGACGAGTTCTCGATCAAGGATTTGCAGAAAATCGGCGAAGCGCGCTGGGACGGCGTGCGCAACTATCAAGCGCGTAACTTTATGCGTGCCATGGCGGTGGGTGATTTGTTCTTTTTCTATCATTCCAGTTGCCCCGAGCCGGGTATTGCCGGGATTGGTCGCATTTGCGAGGCTGCTTACCCGGACCCGACCGCGCTCGACCCGCAAAGCCATTATTTCGACCCCAAGGCCAGCGCCGAGAAAAACCCTTGGAGCGCGCTGCAAGTCGCCCATGAGCAGACCTTCCCGCGAGTGATCAAACTCGACTACCTCAAACAACAAACCGCACTGGCCGAAATGCCGCTGGTACAAAAAGGCAGCCGCCTTTCAGTGATGCCCGTGACCCCGGAGCAATGGGCTGCTATCGCAGAGCTTCAAGCTGCAAGGGATTAGCTTAAAGCTAAAAACTTGCCGCTTGCAGCTCAAAAGCCGTCTACGCTCTGGTCTTCCTTTGACTGGCATCAAGTGGTTTTTGCCTTGAAACCGTCAAACTAGAGCGCTCTGTGACACAGGATGTCGGCATGTCTAGCAATCACCGTATTTCCCACTATTTCGTTATCCCCTTGGCTGTCTTGCTGATTGCAGCAGGCGGGTTCGGTTATTGGAAATCCCAGCACGACCGCCTCCCTGAAGGCATCAGCATGGGCAACGGTCGGCTCGAAGCCACTGAAGTGCAAATCGCGGCAAAAACCCCGGGCCGACTGGCCGAAGTACTGGTCGACGAGGGCGATCGCGTGACCCTGGGCCAACTGCTGGCCCGCATGGACACCCGCACCCTGGAAGCCAGCCGCGCGCAAGCCGAAGCCGAAGTACTGCGCGCCCGCCAAACCTTGGCCGCCAACGAAGCCAACGTGCAATTACGCCAAAGCGAAAAACTGCTGGCCAGCCAGGAACTCGCGCGTTTTCGTCAACTGTCCCAGCGTGGTTTTGCCAGCGGCCAACAACTGGACCAGCAACAGGCCCGGTTCGACACCAGTAACGCAGCAGTGACCGCAGCCCAGGCCCAGGTCGCTGCCGCCAAAGCCGCCATTGGCTCATCCCAAGCTCAGGTCGCACAACTGACCAGCGAAATCGATGACAGCAGCCTGCGCGCACCTATCAACGGCGTAATCCAGTTGCGCCTCGCCGAACCGGGCGAAGTGCTGGGCGCAGGCGGACGGGTCTTCATGATGATCGACCCAAGCGACCAGTACATGAACCTGTACTTGCCCGCTTCGGTGGTCGGCAAACTGACGGTCGGCGCCGACGCTCGCATTGTGCTCGACGCCCTGCCCGATCAGGCGCTGCCGGCAAAAATTACTTTTGTTGCCGCCAAATCGCAATTCACCCCCAAAGAAGTCGAAACCCGCGACGAGCGGCAAAAGCTGGTGTTTCGGGTCAAACTGCGCCTCACCGACCCAAGCGCCGTGCCACAGGCCAAGCCAGGCATGCCGGGTGCAGGCTATGTGCGAACCGCCGACGTGAACTGGCCGGCTAATTTGCAATGAGCGATCTGGCGCTCAACGCCAGTGGCATCAACCACTGGTACGGCAAACAGCAAGCGCTGTTCGATATTACCTTCAGCCTGCCCAAAGGCACGCGCTGCGGGCTGATCGGCCCGGATGGCGCGGGTAAATCGAGCCTGCTGGGGCTGATTGCCGGGGTCAAAAAACTGCAACAAGGCACCCTTGAGGTACTTGGCGGCCCGATTGACAACCGCCGTCACCGCAACACCCTGTACCCGTTGATAGCCTTTATGCCCCAGGGCTTGGGCGGCAACCTGTATCCCGAACTGTCGATCAGCGAAAACATCCGTTTTTTCGGCACTCTGTTCGGCCTGTCAAAAGACGACTGCGAACAGCGCATGGCCGAGCTGCTCAAGGCCACCGATCTTGAGCGTTTTGCCGAACGCCCGGCGGGCAAGCTGTCGGGCGGGATGAAGCAAAAGCTCGGGCTGTGCTGCGCGTTGATTCACGAGCCGGACTTGCTGATCCTCGACGAGCCCACCACCGGCGTCGATCCGCTGTCGCGGCGGCGTTTCTGGGAGCTGGTGGACGACGTACGCAGCCAGCGCCCGCAACTCACACTGCTGGTGGCGACTGCCTATATGGAAGAAGCCGAGCAGTTTGAGCACTGCCTGATGCTTGATCGCGGCAAATTGATTGCTTCAGGGTTAAGTCAGGAATTGTCGGCGGCCACCGGCACCGGAAAACTCGACGAGGCCTTTACCCATTACCAGGGCGACAGCGGCCACAGCAATGAACCGCTGGTGATCCCGCCTCGCACCAGCGACAACAGCGATATCGCCATTGAAGCCCACGACCTGACGCTTAAGTTCGGTGACTTTACGGCGGTGAACAAGGTCAGTTTTGCCATTGGCCGAGGTGAGATTTTCGGCTTTTTGGGTTCCAACGGCTGTGGCAAAACCACCACCATGAAAGTCCTGACCGGGCTGATGCCAGCCACCGAGGGCAGCGCCAAACTGCTCGGCAACCCGGTGAATGCCAAAGACCTGGCCACCCGCAAACGGGTTGGTTTTATGTCGCAAAGTTTCTCGCTGTACGGCGAGTTGAGCGTGCGACAAAACCTGGTGCTGCACGCGCAACTCTTCGACTTGCCCAAGGCTGAAAGCGAGCCGCGTATCGAAGAGCTGATCGAACGTTTCGACCTCGGCGCTGTGGCCGCACAGCAGTCCGGAGAACTGCCGCTGGGCCTGCGCCAGCGTTTGTCGCTGGCGGTTGCCGTGCTGCATCGCCCCGAAGTGCTGATCCTCGATGAGCCGACCTCCGGCGTCGACCCGGCCGCCCGTGATGACTTTTGGCGCCTGCTGATCGAGTTGTCTCGCGAGCAGGGGGTGACCATCTTTTTGTCCACCCACTTTATGAACGAAGCCCAGCGCTGCGACCGCATCTCGCTGATGCACGCAGGCAAGGTACTTGCCTGCGATACCCCCGATGCGCTGCAACAACAGTTCAAGGGTGACACGCTGGAAGCCGCTTTCGTTACCTGCCTTGAGCAGGCACAAAACGATCAGGGGGCCAGCCCTGAACCTGCGGCAGAGCCTGGCGCCACGTCGGTCGTCAAAGCACCGCCGCCGGTCAGTAAAAGAGGCTTTAGCCTGACCCGACTGATCGCCGTCGCCAGCCGTGAATCCAAAGAACTGCTGCGCGACAAAGTGCGTATGGCCTTCGCCTTGCTGGGTGCAGTGTTCATGATGGTGATTTTTGGCTACGGCATTTCGCTGGACGTCGAGAACCTTGCCTTCGCTGTCTACGATCAGGACCAAAGCCCGCAAAGCCGGGCCTATCTCGAAGCATTCCGGGGTTCACGCTACTTCGAAGAGCACGCGCCAATCCGTAGTGCTGACGAGTTGCACAAGCGCCTGCAGCGCTCGGAAATCAAAATCGCCCTAGAGATCCCGCCGGGCTTTGGCCGCGATTTGTATGCCGGGCGCCAGCCTACGGTTGCTGCTTGGCTTGATGGCGGCATGCCGTTTCGCGCCGAAACCAGCCGTAGCTATGTGCAGGCCGTGCATCAGGCCAACCTTGCACAACTGGCCACCCTGAGCAGCCTGGCGCAAAACAGGCAGGCCGCTGCCAAGCTTGAAACCCGTTTTCGCTACAACCAGGATGTGATCAGCGTAAACGCCATCGGTCCGGGCGTGATGGCGCTGATTCTCGCGTTTATCCCGGCCATGCTGACCGCACTGGGCATCGTGCGTGAAAAAGAGCTGGGCTCGATCACCAACTTCTATGCCACACCGCTGACGCGCCTTGAATTTCTGTTGGGCAAGCAGGCGCCGTACCTGGCGGTGAGCCTGGTCAACCTGGCATTGCTGGTGGCCATGAACCGCTGGCTGTTTGGCGTACCGTTCAAAGGCAGCGGGATTACTCTGGCGCTGGGCGGGCTGCTGTATGTGTTGTCGACCACCAGCATGGGCCTGTTGATTTCCGCATTCACCCGCACCCAGATCGCAGCGATCCTGGGCACCATGATCATCACCAGCTTGCCGACTATTCAGTTTTCCGGATTGCTTGTGCCGCGCTCCTCACTGGAGGGTGCGTCGGCACTGATGGGCATGCTGTTCCCGGCCGGGCACTTCCTCGATATTGCGGTGGGCACCTTCACCAAAGCGCTCGACCTGCGGCAACTGTGGCCGCAGTGCCTGGCGCTGTTTGGCTTTTTTGTCGCGTTTACCGGGCTGAGTTTGATCATGCTCAAGAAGCAGGAGGTTTGATGCACAAGCTCTCGCACATCCTGCGTCTTGGCCTTAAAGAGCTCACCAGCCTGCGGCATGACAGCGTGCTGCTGCTGTTTTTGCTCTATGCCTTTACGGTGGCGATTTATATGCCCGCCTCGAGTTCTATCATCGGTGTGCACAACGCCAGCGTTGCCATCATTGATGAAGATCACAGTCCTCTGTCACGCAAACTCAGTGAATCGCTGCTGCCGCCAGAGTTCAAAACGCCGCAAGCCTTGCCTTATGACCAGCTCGATCAAGCGATGGATAACGGCCAATACACGTTTGTGATCAATGTGCCGGCCAACTTCCAGGCCGACTTGCTGGCAGGCCGCGAACCCGGTGTGCAAGTCAACATCGACGCGACTGCTATGAGCCAGGCCTTTATGGGCGCGGGATACATCGGGCAGATCTTCCAGCGGGAACTGCTCAACTATTCTGGCCAGGGTGACGCGGCCACTAAAGCCCCGGCACTGATCTCCAGCCGCGCGTTGTTCAACCCCAATCTGGAAGGCGGATGGTTTTTGGCCGTGATCCAGATCGTCAACAACATCACCATTCTGGCCATTGTGCTAACGGGCACCGCCCTGCTGCGCGAGCGCGAACACGGAACCCTCGACCATTTGCTGGTGCTGCCGCTGACGGCGCTGGAAATCATGCTGGCAAAAATCTGGAGCAACATGCTGGTCGTGGTGCTGTGCACCTGGATATCGCTGGAAGTGGTGGTGAAGTGGGCGCTGGGCGTGCCGCTGGCGGGGTCGCTGACCCTGTTTTTGCTGGTTACCGCGCTGTATCTGTTCGCCAGCACCGCGCTGGGGATCTTCCTCGCCACATTGGCCCGTTCAACCCCGCAATTCGGTCTGCTGGCGATCCCGGTGATCATCCCGATGCTCTTGCTCTCGGGCGGCAGCACACCGCTGGACAGCATGCCCGTGTGGCTGCAATGGGTGATGCAGTGCTCGCCGTCGACTCACTTTGTAAGCTTGAGCGCGGCGATCCTGTTCCGCGGTGCGGGAGTGAGCGTGGTGTGGCCTGACTTGCTGGCACTGGCCGGTATCGGACTGGTGTTTTTCGCCATTGCTCTGGCGCGGTTTCGCAAGAGCCTTGCCTCGTAAGCCCGCTCCCACCGGGTCTACGGCGCCCTACTGAACAATCAAATTGTTAAACAGCAGGTCGTCGACCATCGGCTTGCCGGTTTCGTCGGTCATCACTTGCTGGATTTGCTTCAAGGCATCCTGGCGCAGCTTTTCCTTGGCTTCGACACTGCCCAGGGTTTCGCTGGTCTGCTGGGTAAACAGCCCCACCAACTGATTGCGAATCAGCGGATCATTGGCTTTAACTGCCTTGGCCGCCTCGGCACCCGTCACGCGCAAGGAAATATCGGCCTTGTAGACTTTGAGCCTTGAGCTACCGTCCAGGCCGTAGTTGCCCACGAATGGCGGGCTCAGGGTGATATAGCTGACCTTGTCGCCGCCTTCTTGTTCCTCTTGCGCGACTGCCGCCATCGGCAAGGACAGGGCCAGCATCAACATGATCCACGCTTTCACAATTCGCTCCTTTGTTCGGTTTGAGGGCAAGCATACGGGGCTGCTTGCAGGCCTATCCACCGTTATCGGCCAGCACCTGCAAAGCCATAGGCCTGTGAGCCTGGCTTATGCTCACCTCTTCGACCCTTGCATCCTCCATCATCAGTAGCGTCCTGACGCTCTCGGGCAAAATATCCATAAACTTGCGGCTGCGTTTTTGCTGGCAGGTCTGCACCACCCTTACCATCCCTTGTGACAGATCAAACAGCGCCACTGCCAACTGCTCGCTGGAATATTTTTTCGCAATATACGCGCCAACTAACCAGTCGTGAGTGGCCATAAACAATTTCAGCTGTGCCAGCGGCATGTTGATCTTGCGCCGCATATAACGTTCGACCTCGGTATTGAGTTGCCGGCAAGTGGCCCCGCCCAGATCAAAATCGCGCAGATCGGTCACCGAGCTGCGGCTCGTGTCAAAACTGAACACTAGCGGCGCGTTGACTTCGACTTGCGCAGGGTTATCTCCCTCCAGCGGCCAGGTCGAGAATCGCCACTGGCGGACGACCTTCAAGGTGGCCCCGGAAAATTGCGGATGAGTGCTGTAGATAATTTGCGGATCGACCACCGAGCCGTCGGCGTTGACCATAAAGCGCACCCAGACCTCGCCAGACAGTTTGATACGCTGCAGATCAATTGGATATTCAGGTTTGACGACATGCTCGATCGAAGGTGGATAGCCTTTCGCCCATACACTCAATGTCATCAACATACCCAGCACCATCAATACACATTTCATACCTTCCCCCCCGCAATTGCACCAAACCGCGCCCACATGGGTGCAGAGGGGGAAATACTATTAATGTGCTGCCCAATTTCTCAGTTCATGGGCTCCGATCCTGCCGTGGGATGGCTCCGATTGCACATAGGGCCGCTGCCTACTTAAACATTCGCAGCCGATAAATTCGTCATCCCTGTGGATAGTTTTATATCCACACGCCATGTTCATTAGTGAAAACAGCATGCTGGATATTTCCTTCAACACCTGAAGACAATGCCTGTCATTTTCAGTAACGAAAATGTAACGTTCGTGCTCGCTGATATAACAAGAAATTTGGAGCTCTTGAATGTTTGCTTTTTTCCGACCTGCCGCACACCAGGCTCCCCTGCCTGAAGAAAAAATAGACAGCACTTATCGACGACTGCGCTGGCAGATTTTCGCCGGTATTTTCTTCGGTTACGCGGGGTACTACCTGCTGCGTAAAAACTTCTCGCTGGCCATGCCGTACCTGATCGACGAGGGTTATACCCGGGGTCAGCTGGGTGTCGCGATGTCAGCGATTGCCATTGCTTACGGCTTGTCAAAGTTCCTTATGGGACTGGTGTCAGACCGCTCTAATCCGCGCTTCTTCTTGCCCTTTGGCTTGTTGATTTCAGCCGGCGTGATGTTCATTTTCGGTTTCGCACCTTGGGCAACGTCCAGCGTGACCATGATGTTCATTTTGCTGTTTATCAACGGCTGGGCGCAGGGCATGGGCTGGCCGCCGAGTGGCCGGACCATGGTTCACTGGTGGTCGCAGAAGGAACGCGGCGGTGTGGTATCGGTATGGAACGTGGCTCACAACGTGGGCGGCGGCCTGATCGGCCCGCTGTTTTTGCTGGGCATGGCCTGGTTCAACGACTGGCACGCCGCCTTCTATGTGCCCGCAACGGTTGCCCTGGTGGTAGCGTTATTTGCGTTTATTGCCATGCGCGATACCCCGCAGTCTGTCGGTTTGCCGCCGATTGAGCAGTACAAGAATGATTACCCGGTGGGTTACGACTCCAGCCACGAAGACGAATTCAGCGCCAAAGAGATCTTCGTCAAATACGTGCTGCGCAACAAAATGCTCTGGTACATCGCCATGGCTAACGTGTTCGTTTACCTGCTGCGTTACGGCGTACTGGACTGGGCGCCTACCTATCTCAAGGAAGCCAAGCATTTCACGGTGGATACCACCTCGTGGGCATACTTCTTCTATGAGTGGGCGGGAATTCCAGGCACGTTGCTGTGCGGCTGGATGTCGGACAAAATTTTCCGCGGCAATCGCGGCCTGACCGGCATTGTATTTATGTCGCTGGTGACGGTCGCAACGCTGGTTTACTGGCTCAACCCACCGGGCAACCCGACCGTCGACATGATCGCGCTATTCTCTATCGGCTTCCTGATTTACGGGCCGGTGATGCTGATCGGTTTGCAGGCGCTGGAACTGGCACCGAAGAAAGCTGCAGGAACAGCCGCGGGCTTCACCGGGCTGTTCGGCTACCTGGGCGGCTCGGTCGCGGCCAGTGCGGCCATGGGCTATCTGGTTGACCACTTCGGTTGGGATGGCGGCTTTGTGCTGTTGATCAGCGCGTGCCTGTTGGCCATCGCGTTTATGATCCCGACGTTGCGCCACAAAAATACGGCCAGTGAAGAACGTGCGGTCAGCGCTCCCGCTTAAGGCGTGACCGGCCCACAGCGCTTGAGTCGCGCCTCCAGGTTTCGATCTGGCATGGCGTGACTGCGCAGGGCGTTTACGGTCTGCTCGACATAATCGCGAGTAGTGCCGTAGCGCCCACTGGCGTTGGCCAGTACCTGGCTCAACACGCCATCCGGAAGGTTGCCCGCATAGCTGGGCAGATGTCGCTCCAGCACAAACCCCAAGGCCTGCACCTGACTGCCATCTTCGAGTCGGCAGGTAAGCCAGTGAGGACGATACGAGGGCACCGGCATTTCGCGCAGCCACAGGGCGTAGAGCGAGGCGTCGAGGTTGTCTTCGGGCAAGCGATAAGCAAAGCCACTGCATGAACCACCACGGTCCAGGCCAAACACCAGGCCCGGCCATTGCGGCGTGCCGCGATGCTCGTGGGACCACAAATACAACCCGCGATGGTAGCCATGCACCCGGCCACGCACACGCTCGACCGCCGTGCACTCTGGACGCCAGATCAGGGAGCCATACGCAAACAACCAAACCGGCCCGCCTTGGTGACGCGCCATAGTGCTGTGCATGGAGTTGAGCAATTGCTCCGGGGTCAACGGCGCCCCTAGGTCGAGTCGCGGCGGATAAGCCAGATTCAAGCAGGCAGATTCACGGGTAGTTATCGCAGAAGGCATTGGGTCCTACAGGCATTACATGCAGTAAACAAAATAACGACCTGAATCTTATAGCACCCAATACGCTATGGCCCGCCCAGCAAGACGTATGGCTCGGCGACTTCACATATGCAACTAGACTCAAAACGGCTTTCGTTCAGGGATTCTTCAAACAATCCCTTTATAGTTGCCAGCCACAGGCGCACACCCAACAGAGGTTGTTACATGAAAAACATTGGGATTTGCTACCTGTTGATATTGGCGTATGCCAGTTCAGCACTGGCACAAGATGACACACAGCAAAAAGAAGATGGCTTCTGGTATCTGCAAACCAGTGTCTATACCCGACACTTTTCGCCAGATTCAGAACATAACAACAATCAGGATCTGATCGGCATTGAGCACCATGACGCTTCAGGCTGGTTGTTCGGCGGAGCGACCTTTCGCAACTCATTTAGACAGCGTTCGTATTACGCCTATGCAGGCAAACGCTTTGATAGCGACACGTACCCGGTATACCTGAAGCTGACAGGCGGCCTGCTGGAAGGCTACCACGGTGAATACCAGGACAAGATTCCGCTCAACCGCTTCGGTGTAGCCCCGGTGATTATTCCCTCGGTCGGCGCTTACTACGGCCCGGTAGCAGCCGAGTTGGTGCTGCTAGGCTTCAATGCGGCAATGATTACCACCGGCCTGCGCTTTTGAACTTGCTATGACGTAGTCGCTGCCGAGGCACGAAGGCTGCGAGCTTTAAATTTTAACAGCTCGCAGCCTTCGTGCCTCGGCAGCGACTACGGATGTTGCGTTGTGCTCAAGGCCGCGGGCAATAGGCAAACACATCGGCACGCATCTGGTGTGCGTCCATGCCTGCAGCCACCAGCGCATCAAGAGTGCCGTAGATCATCGCAGGCGAGCCGCTGGCATAAACATGCACGCTGGCCAGATCGCTGATGTCTTCACACACTGCCTCATGCAACATGCCGCACCGCCCTTCCCAGCCACACAAGTCACTCACCACCTTGTGCAGGAACAGGTTGGGGATTTTCTCCCACTCAGCCCACTGTTCCAGGGTGTAGAAGTCCTCGGGACGACGTACCCCCCAATACAGATGCACCGGATGCTTGAAGCCTTTGGCGCGGCAATGCTCGATCAGGCTGTGCATTTGCGCCATGCCGGTGCCAGCAGCGATCAAGACCAACGGCCCGTCCGGCAGTTCGGACAAATGGGTGTCACCAAACGGCAGCTCAAGACGAACCATTTTGTTGCGCTGCAGTTGTTCGATCAGGCGCCGCGCGCTGTCTTCGCGCACCAGCACATGCAGTTCAAGGTCGCGCCCCGAATGCGGCGCGCTGGCCAGCGAAAACGCCGATTTATCGCCGTTTTCACGTTCCAGCATCACGTATTGTCCGGCGTGATAACGCGGTGGCTTGCCCGCAGGTGCACGCAAGCGCACCCGCCACACATCGCCACCCATATCGACACATTCGGTCAATTGACACGCCAGGCTACGCACCGGTAACTCTCCCAACGCAAGCACGCCATCCCACAACACTACACAGTCTTCCAGCGGCGCCGCCAGGCAGGTGTAAAACTCGCCGTGATCACGCACATCACCCGCCTGCTCCACCTGACCCTCAACCAGCAAGGCCGCACACACGTGGCAATTACCATTGCGACAGCTCTGTGGGCATTCATAGCCCAAACGCTGGGCCGCATCCAGAATTCGCTCGCCAGGCAAGGTTTCCAGTACCGCACCTGAAGGCTGCAAGGTTACACGCATCAATCTATTCCTAATTGATTCCAGATGTCATCGATCCGGCGAGTGACCGCCTCATCCTTGACGATGACCCGGCCCCATTCGCGGGTGGTTTCACCCGGCCATTTATTGGTCGCATCCAGCCCCATCTTCGAACCCAGGCCGGAAACCGGTGAGGCAAAGTCGAGGTAATCGATTGGCGTGTTGTCGATCATCACCGTGTCGCGCTTGGGGTCCATGCGCGTGGTAATGGCCCAGATCACGTCGTTCCAATCGCGGGCATTGATGTCGTCGTCAGTGACGATAACGAATTTGGTGTACATGAACTGGCGCAAAAACGACCACACACCCAGCATTACGCGCTTGGCATGCCCCGGATACTGCTTTTTGATGGTCACGATGGCCATGCGGTACGAGCAGCCTTCGGGTGGCAAGTAGAAGTCGGTGATTTCCGGAAACTGCTTTTGCAGGATCGGCACAAACACTTCGTTCAGCGCCACACCCAAAATCGCCGGTTCATCCGGTGGACGGCCGGTATAGGTGCTGTGGTAGATCGGTTTGACCCGATGGGTGATGCGCTCGACGGTGAACACCGGGAAGCTGTCGACTTCGTTGTAGTAACCGGTATGGTCGCCGTACGGGCCTTCTGGGGCCATCTCACCGGGATGAATCACGCCTTCAAGGATGATTTCTGCAGTGGCAGGCACTTGCAGGTCGTTGCCACGGCACTTCACCAGCTCGGTGCGATTGCCCCGCAGCAAGCCCGCAAAGGCGTACTCCGACAAGCTGTCCGGCACAGGGGTCACAGCACCGAGAATGGTCGCTGGGTCAGCACCCAGGGCCACGGATACCGGGAATGGCTGGCCAGGGTGTTTTTCGCACCAGTCGCGGTAATCCAGCGCGCCGCCACGGTGGCTCAACCAGCGCATGATGACCTTGTTGCGGCCAATCACCTGCTGGCGATAAATGCCCAGGTTCTGACGCTCCTTGTTCGGCCCCTTGGTCACGGTCAGGCCCCAGGTAATCAGCGGCGCAACGTCACCCGGCCAGCAGTGCTGAACCGGCAACAGGCCAAGATCGACGTCATCACCTTCGATGACCACTTCCTGGCACACCGCGTCTTTGACGACTTTGGGGGCCATGGCAATGATCTTGCGGAAGATCGGCAGCTTGGACCATGCGTCTTTCAAACCTTTAGGCGGCTCAGGCTCCTTGAGGAACGCCAGCAGCTTGCCGATTTCACGCAACTCACTGACCGCCTCGGCACCCATGCCCAAGGCCACGCGCTCCGGCGTACCAAACAGGTTACCGAGCACCGGAATGTCGTAGCCCACCGGGTTTTCAAACAGTAAAGCCGGACCTTTCGCACGCAAAGTACGGTCGCAGATTTCTGTCATTTCCAGCTTGGGAGACACTGGAACCTGGATGCGCTTGAGTTCGCCGCGCTTTTCCAGGCCGCTAATAAAGTCGCGTAAGTCGCGATACTGCATGCTTGAGCCTCATAGTGGCCGTGGCGTTGGGAAGCAGAGTGTAGCGCCCAAGCCGTCTGTTCTGAAGGGAGAGCTGCCCGGATCAAAAAAGCTCAGACAGCAAAAAGCCGGGTTTCCCCGGCTTTTGCTTAGCCTGCGACGACTTACTTGCGCTTCATCGACAGGAAGAACTCATCGTTGGTCTTGGTCTGCTTCAGCTTGTCGATCAAGAACTCGATAGCTGCGACTTCGTCCATCGGGTGCAACAACTTGCGCAGGATCCACATGCGTTGCAACTCGTCGTCTGCGGTCAGCAACTCTTCGCGGCGGGTGCCGGAACGGTTGATGTTGATCGCAGGGAAGACGCGTTTTTCAGCGATTTTGCGGTCCAGAGGCAGTTCCATGTTACCGGTGCCTTTGAACTCTTCGTAGATCACTTCATCCATCTTCGAGCCGGTTTCAACCAGCGCGGTAGCGATGATGGTCAGCGAACCGCCTTCTTCGATGTTTCGCGCAGCACCGAAGAAACGCTTTGGCTTCTCAAGGGCGTGAGCATCGACACCACCGGTCAATACCTTGCCGGAGCTCGGGATTACGGTGTTGTAGGCACGGGCCAGACGCGTGATGGAGTCGAGCAGGATCACTACGTCTTTTTTGTGCTCGACCAGGCGCTTGGCCTTCTCGATCACCATTTCAGCAACCTGCACGTGGCGGGTTGGTGGCTCGTCGAAGGTGGAAGCAACCACTTCGCCGCGTACGGTACGCTGCATTTCGGTAACTTCTTCCGGGCGCTCGTCGATCAACAGAACGATCAAGTGCACTTCAGGGTTGTTACGCGAAATGTTCGACGCGATGTTCTGCAGCATGATGGTCTTGCCCGCTTTTGGCGGAGCAACGATCAGACCGCGCTGACCTTTACCGATCGGAGCACAGAGGTCGATGACACGACCGGTCAGATCTTCGGTGGAACCGTTACCGATTTCCATCTTCATGCGAATAGTCGGGAACAGCGGGGTCAAGTTCTCGAAGAGAATCTTGTTTTTCGCGTTCTCTGGACGATCGTAGTTGATCGTGTCGACTTTCAGCAGTGCGAAGTACCGCTCGCCTTCTTTTGGCGGACGGATTTTACCGACGATGGTGTCGCCAGTGCGCAAGTTGAAGCGTCGAATCTGGCTAGGCGAGACGTAGATATCGTCCGGGCCGGCCAGGTAAGAGGCGTCAGCGGAGCGCAGGAAGCCGAAGCCGTCCTGGAGAATCTCCAGCACGCCATCACCGGAGATTTCCTCGCCGCTTTTCGCGTGCTTTTTGAGCAGGGAGAAAATCACGTCCTGCTTGCGCGAACGGGCCATATTTTCTATGCCCATCTGTTCGGCCAATTCGAGCAGTTCGGTAATCGGCTTTTGCTTGAGTTCAGTCAGGTTCATATAGGAATGACGTAATCATTTATGGAGGGGGAAATTAAGCTTTTGGCTTAATGAGGCCGCGCCGCAGAGAAGGCGACAGGATCGCGTACTAATTCGATAAGGAGTGCGTCGGCGACGGCTTGCAGGGGGCAGTGGAGAAACCAGTGCGGGGCCGAATGTACCACTTGAGTTTCATAGCGTCTAGTCCTTGAGCCATGAAAAAGCCCCGCATTTAGCGGGGCTTTTATCGACGCTTAGATATTGGCGTCGAGGAATGCAGCCAACTGCGACTTCGACAGCGCACCAACCTTGGTGGCTTCGACGTTGCCGTTCTTGAACAGCATCAACGTAGGAATACCGCGTACGCCGTGCTTGGCAGGGGTTTCCTGGTTTTCATCAATGTTCAGCTTGGCAACAGTCAGCTTGCCTTTGTAAGTCTCTGCGATCTCGTCCAGAACCGGCGCGATCATTTTGCAAGGGCCACACCATTCAGCCCAGTAGTCGACCAGTACAGCGCCTTCAGCCTTGAGAACATCGGCCTCAAAGCTAGCGTCGGTGACGTGTTTAATAAGATCGCTGCTCATGGAAGTCTCCGTGGTTGTAAGCAAAAACGTAGCACATCATAGCTGTCATCCTCGCGTTCAGGAAGGTGAGGGACGATTGACTCTTACTATAGTGGTACATGAGTGCGGATATCGCCCGGGGCTTTTGTGCAAGCCCACCGAAGTGGCGCGCTCCATTGAGGTGCATAAATCTCAACTCTTTCGCACCATTGAGGCTCGTCAGGCTGCAAAACACCCCCAAATCTGGCATCTGACCCTCTGAAACGGCTGTTGGCATGGGCTGTGCTCTTCTACAAAACAGACACCACCGCCCGCCCGTTCCCGGAGAGTTGCCATGACCCAGCGTTACAGCGCCCTGATTTGCGCCTTGTTCGCCAGCCTGATGCTGAGCCAGGCCCCCGCTCACGCCAATGACCTTGATGATGTGATTGCCCGCGGTACGCTCAAGGTCGCAGTGCCGCAGGATTTTCCGCCCTTCGGTTCGGTCGGTCCTGACATGAAGCCCCGCGGACTGGATATCGACACCGCCAAATTGCTGGCCGACCAACTCAAGGTCAAGCTTGAACTGACACCTGTTAACAGCACCAACCGCGTGCCTTACCTGACTACCGGCAAAGTCGATGTGGTGATCTCCAGCCTGGGCAAAAACCCGGATCGTGAGAAAGTCATCGACTTCTCCCACGCTTACGCGCCGTTCTACCTCGGCGTGTTTGGTCCACCGGACGTCCAAATCAAGACTTTGGACGACCTCAAGGGCAAAACCATCAGCGTCACTCGGGGCGCTATCGAAGACATTGAGCTAACCAATGTGGCCCCGGCCGGTGTCACCATCAAACGCTTCGAAGACAACAACTCGACCATCGCCGCTTATCTGGCAGGCCAGGTGGATTTGATCGCCAGCGGCAACGTGGTGATGGTCACCATCAGCGAGCGCAACCCCAAGCGCATCCCGGCGATGAAACTCAAGCTCAAGGACTCGCCTGTCTACGTGGGCGTCAACAAGGGCCAGCCAGAGTTGCTGGACAAAGTGAACCAGATTCTCGCCACGGCCAAGGCTGACGGCAGCCTGGAAAAAAACGCGCTGCAGTGGCTTAAAGAGCCGTTGCCAGCCGACCTCTGATAGTTTGCGACGAGGTCAATCATGGCTTATCAGTTCGACTTTTTACCGGTGCTGCAAAACAGCGACCTGTTATTACGCGGAGCCCTGTTCACCCTGGAGCTGACGGCCATCGGCACGCTGCTTGGGGTCAGCCTGGGGATTGTCGGCGCAGTGATGCGGGCGTGGAATATTCGGCCATTTGCTGCGCTGTTCGGGCTGTATGTCGAGTTGATCCGCAACACACCGTTTCTGGTGCAGTTGTTCTTTATCTTCTTTGGCCTGCCGGGCCTGGGCGTGCATATCAGCGAATGGCAGGCCGCCGTACTGGCGATGGTGATCAACCTCGGTGCTTATTCCACGGAAATCATTCGCGCAGGCATTCAGGCGATCCCCAAAGGGCAGCTGGAAGCCGCAGCAGCCTTGGCCATGAGCCGATTTGAAGTGTTTCGCTACGTGGTGCTGCAACCGGCGCTGGCGAAGGTTTGGCCAGCGCTTAGCAGCCAGATCATCATCGTGATGCTCGGGTCGGCTGTCTGCTCACAAATTGCCACCGAAGAGCTGAGCTTCTTTGCCAATTTTATTCAGTCGCGCAACTTCCGGGCATTTGAAACCTATGCCCTGACGACCCTGATTTATCTGTGCATGGCCTTGCTGATCCGCCAGTTGCTGAACTGGGTCGGTCGCCGCTACCTGACCAGGAGCTGCTGATGGATTTCACCTTCTGGGACATCGTGCGCAATTTGCTGACGGGCTTGCAGTGGACCGCGGCCTTATCACTCGTCGCGTTTATCGGCGGCGGCCTGATCGGCTTGCTGGTGTTGCTGATGCGCATTTCCAAAAGCCGCTTCGCCCGCACCCTGGCACGCGGCTATATAGAGCTGTTTCAAGGCACTCCGTTGCTGATGCAGCTGTTTTTGATCTTCTTTGGCGTTGCGTTGCTGGGCATCGATATTTCGCCATGGATGGCCGCAGCACTGGCCCTGACATTGTTCACCAGTGCCTACCTGGCCGAGATCTGGCGCGGCTGCGTCGAGTCAATTGCCCACGGCCAGTGGGAGGCCTCAGCCAGCTTGGCCCTCAGCCCGCTTGAGCAATTGCGCTATGTGATCCTGCCGCAAGCCTTGCGTGTCGCCATCGCGCCGACCGTGGGCTTTTCGGTGCAAGTTATCAAAGGCACCGCCGTAACCTCGATCATCGGCTTCACCGAGCTGACCAAGACCGGCAGCATGCTGGCCAATGCCACTTTTGAGCCATTTATGGTCTATGGCCTGGTGGCGCTCGGTTATTTCCTTTTGTGCTACCCCCTGTCGCTCAGTGCGCGCTATTTGGAAAGGAGACTGCATGCCTCTGCTTAGAGTTACCGCCCTGCATAAATACTACGGCGACCACCATGTACTTAAAGGCATCGACCTGACCGTCGAACAGGGCCAAGTGGTCGCAATCATCGGTCGCAGCGGCTCGGGCAAGAGCACCCTGCTCAGAACCCTGAACGGGCTGGAGTCGATCAACGATGGGGTGATTGAAGTCGATAACGAATACCTGGACGCCGCGCGGGCCGACTTGCGCAGCCTGCGCCAGAAGGTCGGCATGGTATTTCAGCAGTTCAATCTATTCCCGCACCTGAGCGTGGGTGAAAACGTCATGCTCGCCCCGCAAGTGGTGCAAAAGGTCCCAAAAGCCAAGGCTGCCGAACTGGCACGCCAGATGCTGGAGCGGGTGGGGCTTGGCGACAAGTTCGATGCCTTCCCCGAGCGTCTGTCGGGCGGGCAACAGCAGCGGGTGGCGATTGCCAGGGCGCTGGCCATGTCACCCAAAGTGCT
The DNA here is from genome assembly GCF_025426255.1 of Pseudomonas fragi. GTDB lineage: Bacteria > Pseudomonadota > Gammaproteobacteria > Pseudomonadales > Pseudomonadaceae > Aquipseudomonas > Aquipseudomonas kulmbachensis. The sequence continues at coordinate 5,137,427 of NZ_CP104861.1, forward strand.
GCTGTGCGACGAGATTACCTCGGCGCTCGACCCGGAGTTGGTCAACGAAGTGCTCAGCGTGGTGCGCCAACTGGCTCGCGAAGGCATGACACTGATTATGGTGACCCACGAAATGCGTTTTGCCCGTGAAGTCGGTGACAAACTGGTGTTTATGCACCAAGGCAAAGTACATGAGGTGGGTGATCCAAAAGTGCTGTTTGCCAACCCGCAAACCCCGGAGCTGGCGAATTTTATCGGGACGCTGTAGAGACTCTGTAGCCGCTGACGAGGTACGAGGCTGCAATCGGCGACGAAGTCGTCGTAAAGTCAGGCTGCGCGGCGTGTCAGGTGCTCCCGAACTTCAGGATTTACGATTGCTTTGCGACCGATCGCAGCCTCGTACCTCGTCAGCGGCTACAGAAATCGGATCGCCTGAAAAGACGAGTTGTTCGATACCAACTAACGTCACTGCTTTCGTGCTTCATATCAATGCATCTGACATCACGCGTTGGCGCGAGCGTTTGATCGTGGCACGATGGCCAAGTTATCGACCGAGACCCCTCAACCATGCCCCAATCCCAAGCCAGGAATCCGTCCCTGATCGCCGCCATCGATCTGGGTTCTAACAGCTTTCACATGGTGGTGGCCAAGGCCCAGAACGGCGAAATCCGTATTCTTGAGCGTCTTGGTGAAAAGGTGCAGCTAGCTGCCGGCATCGACGAAGAACGCAAACTCACCGAAGAATCCATGCAGCGCGGGCTCGATTGCCTCAAGCGTTTCGCCCAGTTGATCAACGGCATGCCGTTGGGTGCTGTGCGGATTGTGGGCACCAACGCATTGCGTGAGGCGCGTAACCGCAACGAATTTATCGTGCGCGCCGAAGAGATTCTGGGCCACACCGTCGAAGTTATTTCCGGTCGTGAAGAAGCGCGCCTCATCTATCTGGGTGTTTCCCACACCCTCGCCGACACCCCGGGCAAACGCCTGGTGGCCGACATCGGCGGCGGCAGTACCGAATTCATCATTGGCCAGCGTTTTGAACCGCTGCTGCGCGAAAGCCTGCAGATGGGCTGTGTCAGCTTCACCCAGCGTTACTTTCGCGACGGCAAAATCACCCCGGCTCGCTACGCCCAGGCCTACACCGCGGCGCGTCTCGAGATCATGAGCATTGAACACGCTCTGCACCGTCTGACCTGGGATGAAGCCATTGGCTCCTCGGGCACCATTCGGGCAATTGGCCTGGCCCTCAAGGCCGGCGGTCATGGCAACGGCGAAGTGAACGCTGAAGGCCTGTCCTGGCTCAAGCGCAAGCTGTTCAAGCTGGGCGAAGTAGACAAGATCGACTTTGAAGGCATCAAGCCTGACCGTCGTGCCATCTTCCCGGCAGGGCTGGCGATCCTTGAAGCAGTGTTCGATGCGCTTGAATTGCAGCGCATGGATCACTGTGACGGCGCTCTGCGTGAAGGCGTGCTGTACGACCTGCTGGGGCGTCATCACCACGAAGACGTGCGTGAGCGCACGCTCAGCTCGCTGATGGACCGTTACCACGTCGACCGCGAGCAAGCAGCCCGGGTTGAACGCAAAGCCCTGCGCGCCTTTGACCAGGTGACCAAGTCGTGGGATTTGAAGGATGGTGTCTGGCGTGAGCTGCTGAGTTGGGCGGCCAAGGTGCATGAAGTGGGCCTGGACATTGCCCACTATCACTACCACAAGCACGGCGCCTACCTGATCGAGCACTCCGACCTTGCCGGTTTCTCACGCGAAGACCAGCAAATGCTCGCGCTGCTGGTACGCGGTCATCGACGTAATATTCCAAAAGACAAATTCGCCGAATTTGACGCAGACGGCATCAAGCTGATTCGCCTGTGCGTGCTGTTGCGCTTTGCGATCCTGTTCTACCACATCCGTGGCAACCAGGAAGCCTCGCAGGTCAAGCTGCGCGCCGAGGGCGATCACCTTGAAGTGATCTTCCCCGAAGGCTGGCTGGAACTGAACCCGCTGACCCAGGCCGACTTCGAGCAAGAAGCGCAATGGCTGACTCGGGTCGGGATTGTGCTGACGGTTTCCTGACCGCGTTTTGTAGCCGCTGCCTAAGACAGCAGCTACATGGCGAGCACAATACCTGTAGCAGTTGACGAGCAGTGCGAGGCTACGTCCGGTTGCGCAGCAGTCGTAAAACCATGCAGCCTTGATGTTTCAGCTACATCACGCCCACCGGGTTTACGACTGCTGCGCAGCCGAACGCAGCCTCGTTCCTTCGGCAGCTGCTACGAAGCTTGCTTACCTCGCTTCACCTGCTAAACCGACGGCCCGGTGCTGACTGCCAGTACCGGCAGGCTCAGGCGCTCAAGCAGCGTGGCTTGGGCGCTGCGCGGGTTCTGGTTGCCGGTTGGCGTATTGCGGATATAACGACCGTCCGACTGCAGGCTCCAGCTGTGGGTGTTGTCGGTCAGATAGCACTCCAGCTCTTTCTTGACCCGCAAAATCAGCTTTTTGCCCTCGACCGGGAAGCAGGTCTCGACGCGTTTATCGAGGTTGCGCTCCATCCAGTCAGCACTCGACAGGAACATCTGCTCTTCGCCACCATTGAGGAAGTAGAACACCCGCGTGTGCTCCAGGAAGCGGCCAATGATCGAGCGCACATGGATATTGTGCGAAACACCTGGAATCCCTGGCCGCAAGCAGCACATCCCACGCACGATCAAATCAATTCGCACGCCGGACTGGCTGGCCTTGTACAGCGCCCGAATAATTTTCGGGTCGGTCAGCGAGTTGAACTTGGCGATGATGTGCGCCGGCTTGCCTTCAACGGCAAACTGGGTTTCACGGGCAATCATGTCGAGCATGCCCTTTTTCAACGTAAACGGCGCGTGCAGCAGCTTCTTCATGCGCAGGGTTTTGCCCATGCCGATCAACTGGCTGAACAACTTGCCGACGTCTTCACACAGCGCATCGTCGGAGGTCAGCAGGCTGTAGTCGGTGTAGAGCTTGGCGTTGCCCGCGTGATAGTTGCCGGTACCCAGGTGCGCATAACGCACGATCTCCCCCGCCTCTCGGCGCAGGATCAGCATCATCTTGGCGTGGGTCTTGAAGCCGACCACACCATAGATCACCACCGCACCGGCCGCTTGCAAACGGCTGGCCAGTTGCAGGTTGGACTCTTCGTCAAAACGCGCACGCAGCTCGATCACTACGGTCACTTCCTTGCCGTTACGCGCTGCATCCACCAGCGCATCCACGATTTCAGAGTTGGCGCCGCTGCGGTACAAGGTCTGGCGTACTGCCAATACATGCGGGTCTTTGGCCGCCTGGCGCAGCAAATCAACGACCGGGGTAAACGATTCGAACGGGTGCAGCAGCAAAATGTCCTGCTTGCTGACCACGCTGAAAATATTTTCGCTGTTCTGCAACAGCTTCGGGATAGCCGGGGTGAACGGCGTGTATTGCAGCTCCGGGTGGCTGTCGAGCCCCGTGATACTAAACAGACGCGTCAGGTTCACCGGGCCATTGACCTGATACAACTCGGTTTCGTGCAGGCTGAACTGCTTGAGCAGGTAGTCCGACAGGTGTTTAGGGCAGGTATCGGCGACTTCCAGGCGCACGGCATCGCCGTAGCGACGTGAAAACAGCTCACCACGCAGGGCGCGGGCAAGGTCTTCTACATCTTCGGTATCGACCGCCAGGTCGGCGTTACGGGTCAGACGGAACTGGTAGCAACCTTTTACCTTCATGCCCTGAAACAGGTCATCCGCATGGGCGTGAATCATCGACGACAGGAACACATAGTTGTCCCCTGCACCGCCGACCTCTTCTGGCAGCCTGATAACCCGTGGCAGCAGACGTGGTGCCGGGATGATCGCCAGGCCCGAATCGCGGCCAAAGGCATCGATGCCTTCAAGCTCAACGATAAAGTTCAAGCTCTTGTTCACCAGCAACGGGAACGGGTGGGTCGGGTCCAGGCCAATCGGGGTGATGATCGGCGCGATTTCGTCGCGGAAGAACTTGCGTACCCACGCCTTGATCTTGGTGTTCCAGTGCCGACGACGAATAAAGCGCACCTGATGCTTTTCAAGCTCGGGCAACAGAATGTCGTTGAGGATCGCGTATTGGCGATCAACATGGCCGTGGACCAATTCACTAATGCGAGCCAGCGCCTGATGTGGCTGCAAGCCATCAGCACCGGCCTGTTCACGGGCGAAGGTAATTTGCTTTTTCAGACCCGCGACTCTGATCTCAAAAAACTCATCCAGGTTGCTGGAAAAAATCAGCAGAAACTTCAATCGCTCAAGCAGCGGATAGGACTCATCCAGCGCTTGTTCCAGCACTCGAATATTGAACTGTAATTGCGACAGTTCACGATGGATATACAGGCTGCTGTCATCAAGGCCAGGAACGACAATCGTCGGATGCACCGCCGCGTGCGTTTCAGCCGCAGCAGGCGCCGGACCTTGCGATACAGGCGGGGTTTCAGGAACTGGCTCGGCAATCGGCTGAGCTTCAGTGGCAACGAGTTCTGCAAGTCCTTCGGTATTCATTGAATGTTCCTGTAAGAGCGGGTTTGACTCTCGTAACAGTTAAGCGGCGCCGCCAGTCAAGTTGCCAGAATGCCATCAACGCTTGTGGGTTTAAACCGCTCAGAGGCGCTTTATGCGGGCTAGAGCCTGATTAGAGGATCAATTGTTGAGTTTGTTCTGACGTCCGTCCCCTGTAGTCGCTGCCGAAGGCTGCGATGGGGCGCGTAGCAACCCCATCACGTCGAAGTCCCTGCAGACCTGATCGCAGCCTTTGGCAGCCGCTACACCGGGTGACAACGGGCAGCAATTACGCGCGCGCACCTTTATAGCTCCTCGTCATGAACACTAGATGACAACACTAATGATGTAAGTCAAATACACATGATTTGTAGGAATTGTTAACGACAAGACACAGTTCGATACTTTCCTGAACGTCCCTTAAGGCGTAGGCTGCGCGTTCATTTCGCCAGCATCCAGACAATGCTCCAACAATTTCTTCAAGAATTTGGCTACTTCGCCCTGTTTCTAGGGACGTTCTTTGAAGGTGAGACCATCCTGGTTCTCGCAGGCTTCTTGGCGTTCCGCGGATACATGGACCTCAAACTGGTCATGATCGTGGCGTTCCTCGGCAGTTATGCCGGCGACCAGCTGTGGTACTTCCTGGGGCGTAAGCACGGCCGCAAACTGTTGGCGCGTAAACCGCGCTGGCAACTTTTGGGCGACAAGGCACTGGAGCACATTCGCAAGCACCCGGATATCTGGGTCTTGAGTTTCCGCTTCGTCTACGGCCTGCGTACCGTCATGCCTGTAGCCATTGGTCTGTCAGGCTACCCGCCGGGCCGCTACTTGCTGCTTAACGGCATTGGCGCTGCGATTTGGGCTATCGCGCTGGCGACCGCCGCCTACCATTTTGGCGCCGTGCTCGAAGGCTTGCTGGGCAACGTCAAGAAATATGAGCTGTGGGTGCTCGGTGGATTGCTGCTGATCGGTCTGTGCCTGTGGGCCCGTCGCCGCTTCAAAAATGCGCGTCAGGCCAAACAGACCGCACTCGAAGAGAAGAGCAAGAGCACCACCGAGATCAGCAACCCGCCAGCTGAGTGATGCGGTTTCTGCACATGTACAGCCCCATCACACTCAGCGCCGTGTAACTGAACAGGCCGATCCAGCCCAAAGCGCTGGACGGCCACAGCCCCACCCAAGGGGCCAGCCACACCAGTGGCACGTTCAGCGCCAGGCGCAGCCACTCAAGCTTCAGTGCCCAAGGCCGGTTTTCCAGGCTGGCGCCCAATACAAACAATCCCAACGCCATATAGCCCCAACCCAGGATCAGAGCAGGGGTCGGCAACGTCTCGCCCAGGTTCAGCAAATAACTGCCCAGCGCTACATACACCACAAATTGCATCGCGATATACAGCTGTTGGCGCAGCGCCAATGGCACCTCGAATTTTACAAACTGGCTCAGGTCCGGCTTGTTCATCGGGTACTTCGCCGCCACATCCGCGGGGCGCCAGCCCGTGGGCATAAACCAGATCCGCAGCTTGTCCCACCAGCGCTCGGTGCGCCGCGCATCGGCCAGTAACTGACCGTAAAACTGCCAGTTGGCCCAGAGCGGATTCCAGCTTTGCAACGGGGTGGTCACACCGAAAATCACCGGTTCGGCGTCATCCTCTTCCTGAAAGGTGCCAAACAAACGATCCCAGACAATGAACACCCCGCCGTAATTGCGATCCATGTAGAGAGCATTCTGCGCATGGTGAGCCCGATGATTGGAAGGCGTCACAAAGAACCACTCGAACCAGCCCAGCTTGGGCACATGGCGGGTATGGACCCAAAATTGATAGAGCAAGTTAAGGGTCGCCACCGTGACAAACACCAGCAACGGCACGCCCAACAACGCCATCGGCAGGTAAAAGATCCAGCCAAATATAAACCCGGTACTGGTTTGGCGCAGGGCTGTGGACAAGTTGTAGTCTTCGCTCTGGTGATGCACCGAATGCGCCGCCCACAGCACGTTGCGCTCATGCCCAAGGCGGTGGTGCCAGTAGTAGCAGAAGTCATAAAACACGAAAGCAAACAGCCAGACCCACAGGCTGTCCTCAGGCAGTTGCAGCAACGCCACATACTTCAGCGCCAGGGCGTAGGTGATCAGGCCCACGCCCTTGGTCAGCAACCCGGTCGTGGTCGACAGCACTCCCGCGCTCAGGCTGCTGATGGTGTCTGCCAGGCGATAGGTACGCATCCCGCGCCAGCGGTCGGCCAGCAGCTCGACAGCAATCAGCACAAAGAAAAACGGCACTGCATACAAAATCAGCTTCATGGCACACCCCGACCGACGATCCATCAAGCGTAGGCGCACTTCCTGCGAAACCCTATGGCATCAAGCGCCAAATCAGGCGACATTAACGCCATGAACAAGGAGACCAACATGACCACAAAAAAAGTTGCCGTCATTCTTTCGGGCTGCGGCGTCTATGACGGTGCCGAGATCCACGAAAGCGTCATCACCCTGCTGCGCCTCGATCAGCGTGGCGCCAAAGTGCAATGTTTTGCCCCCGACATTGCGCAACTTCACGTCATCAACCACCTGACCGGCGAACAAATGCCCGAAACGCGCAACGTGCTGGTGGAATCGGCGCGTATTGCCAGGGGTGAGATCAAGGATGTTCGCGAAGCCCGAGTCGAAGACTTTGACGCCCTGATCGTGCCGGGCGGGTTTGGTGCAGCCAAAAACCTCTCCAGCTTTGCCACTGAAGGCGCCGCGTGCTCGGTCCAGGCAGACGTTTTGAGCCTGGCCGAAGCCTTTGCACAAGCGTGCAAACCTATTGGCCTGATGTGTATTTCTCCCGCCATCGCCGCCAAGATTTATGGCCCGGGGGTGATCTGCACCATCGGTACAGACGCGGATACCGCTGCGGCCGTGACCAAAATGGGCGGCACCCACGAAGACTGCGAAGTGTCGGAGATTGTCGAAGACAAGGCCCGCAAACTGGTCAGCACCCCGGCCTATATGCTTGCCAAATCCATCAGCGAAGCAGCGGCCGGGATCAACAAGATGGTTGACCGCGTGCTGGAGTTGACGCAAAAAGCCTGATCAGCCCCGCGCCAGCCGGGTCAGGATGCGGTCCAGGGCATTGGCGAACGCCTGCTTTTCACGTTCGCCATAGGCACCCTGCCCGCCGCTCACCTGGCCCTGCTCGCGCAGATCGGTGAACAGATTGCGCACCGCCAGCCGCTCGCCCATGTTCTGCGGGTCAAACTCCTTGCCCCGCGGGTCCAGCGCCGCCACTCCCTTCTTGACCAGCCGATCAGCCAGCGGCACATCGCTGCAAATCACCAGTTCACCGGGCACTGCGTGCTCCACCAAATAGTCATCCGCCGCATCCGGGCCACTGGGCACCACAATCAGTTTAACCAGCGCATAAGTCGGTTTGATCTGACTCTGGCCTGCCACCAGTACGACCTCAAATTGACGCTTGAGGGCGAACTTGATGACTTGATCCTTCGCTGCCTTGGGGCAAGCGTCTGCGTCGATCCAGACACGCATGGGGATAACTCCTGAACAGTGAAGGCTACAGAAAACTTCAACCGTGGGAGCGAGCCTGCTCGCGAACGACCTTCGCGAGCAGGATCGCTCCCACCGGGGTTGCTATAAGGTCAGGCCTGCACCCGGCGCTTTTCCGCCAACTTGCTGCGGCTATACAGCACGATAATTGCCAGGATCGCCACGGCCTGCGCACCCAGCGAGTAGGCATCCGCGTGAATACCCAGCCACTCGAAGTCGAAGAACGCCACAGGGCGCGTACCGAAAATACCGGCCTCTTGCAGCGCTTTTACGCCATGCCCGGCGAATACTACCGACAGCGCGCAGAGCAGCGCCGCATTGATGCCGAAAAATAGCGCCAATGGCAGCTTGGCCGAGCCACGCAGGATGATCCACGCCAGGCCCATCAGCAATACCAAAGCCGTGGCGCCGCCCGCCAGTACAGCGTTGTGCCCGGCCGGGCCTGCTTGCAGCCACAGGGTTTCGTAGAACAGGATCACTTCGAACAGTTCGCGGTATACCGAGAAGAACGCCAGGATCGCGAAGCCAAAGCGTCCGCCGCCGCTGACCAGACTGCTTTTGATGTAGTCCTGCCATGCTGCCGCGTGACGCCGGTCGTGCATCCACACGCCCAGCCACAACACCATGACGCTGGCGAACAAAGCGGTGCAGCCTTCAAGCAATTCACGCTGAGCACCGCTGACGTCGATCACATAGGCGGCCAGCGCCCATGTCGCAAGACCGGCAACCAAGGCCAACCCCCAACCGATATTGACGCTACGCACAGCCGATTGCTGGCCGGTGTTACGCAGGAATGCGAGGATCGCGGCCAGTACCAGAATCGCTTCCAGGCCTTCGCGCAGCAAAATCAGCAGGCCCGAGATATAGCTCAAGGTCCAGCTCAAGCCATCGTCGCCCAACAGCCCCGCAGACGCTTTGAGCAAGGTTTTGGCGGTGTCCAGACGTTGCTCGACTTGCTCGATTGGCAACCCGTCCTGCAGCGATTGCCGATAAGCCATCAAGGCTTTCTCGGTGTTTTTACGCACGTTGGCGTCGACGTTATCCAGCGAGCTTTCTACCAGCTCAAACCCTTCGAGATAAGCCGCAACCGACAGGTCGTAGGCTTGCTCACGGTCACCCGCGCGGTAGGCTGCAAGGCTTTTGTCGAGGGTGGCACTGGTGTAGTCAAGCAACTGCGCCGGGCCGCGTTTGACTTGCGGCGGCTGCGCCCGCTGGGCACGGAAAGTCGCTGTCGCCTCGGGGCCTTCAGCCGCCAGCACTTCATTCGGGGTTTGGCGGGCAAGGTCCGCCAGGTTGTAGGTTTTGTCGGCCCTGGACGCCGTCGGATCGTTACTCAAGCCTGCGATGTAGGTGGCCAAGTCCCAGCGCTGGCGCTCGTCCAGCTGATCGGCGAACGAGGGCATGTCGGTGCCCTCAACGCCCAGACCCAGGGTGTTGTAGATCGCGTAGAGGCTCAGCCGGTCCAGACGCTGCGCGTCGCGCAGGTTTGCCGGAGGCGGTGTCATACCGACACCCGCGGGGCCATCACCGGCGCCGGTTTCACCGTGGCACACCGAGCAATTTTGGGCGTAGAGCGGCGCGCCGCGGGTAGGGTCTGGGGTAATCGCGGGGGCTTGACTGACCTCGTAGGCCACGGCCAGCTTGGCGCCGAGCTGGCGCGCGGCACGGGCAACGGCGACGCCGTCTTCACGCTGTTCGATGGCAGTGTGCAAGGCACTCACGCCTTGCACCAGCTCGTCACGCTCAGGGCGCTGCGGCAAATCAGCGATCAGCCCTTTGAGCACAACCAGAAATTCGAGTTGCTCGCGGTATTCGGTCTCGTCGATGACCTTGCCGCTTTCAACCGTAGGCGGGTAGTCCGCACCAATGTAGTCAATTAAGTGAAGCGCCTGTGAGGCACCTTCCGGGGCGTTGGCAGAAGCAGCAAGGCTGCACAACGCGAGCACGGGCAGCAGTAGCCATGCCAAAAAACGCGAGCGGGCGGTCATCGATCAATCCGAATGGAAATGAGAAGTAACACATTGTTCACTTCCCATCACCCCGACTCAAGGCCTTTAGGTTGTTGAGCGATGCAGCGTTGCCAGAAAACCCGCCGCGCCGACAAACAAACCGGCAAAAGTGCGATTCATGCGCTGCTGTTGTTTGGGAGTGCGCAGCAGACGCAGGACCTTGGACGCCAAGCCGGTGTAGCCAGCCATAACAATCAGGTCAACGCAGATCATGGTCACGCCCAGCGTCAGGTATTGGGACACCAGCGGCTCTGCGGGATTTACGAACTGCGGCAAGACGGCGAGCATGAACACCAGCGCCTTGGGGTTGCTGACGTTGACCAGAAAGCCACGAAATATCAGCGCCAGCGGTTTGCCGATGGGCCGTACGGCGGCGTCATCGCTGAGGTCAGCTGGCAGCGCACGCCATTGTTTGACCGCGAGGTAGACGAGGTAGGCCACACCAAACCATTTGATCGCATAGAAGGCGGTGGATGAGGCCGCGAGCACTGCGCCTACACCCGCGGCGACAATCGCGATCTGCAGCGCCAGGCCCAGTTGCAGGCCCAATGCATTCCAGTAACCGCGCCAGAAACCGTATTGCAGGCCACACGACATCGAGGCAATTGCACCCGCGCCGGGGGACAGGCTGATAACCCAACAGGCAGCAAAAAAGGCCAACCACGTTTCCAACGACATCGCACACCTCGGACAAAATCTGTAACAAGTCCTTAAGCTAATGCGTTGGTTGAAAATTGACCACTACTTTTTGTAGCCGCTACCGCAGGCTGCGATGGGTTGCGATGGGTTGCGAAGCGACCCTCTTGAAGGTCCTTCGGCACTTATCGCAGGCTGCGGCAACGGCTACAGATGGGGCGTAGTACTATTAAAGGTCGCCTTCACGCCAGCGGCGAACCGAGCGTTGGAAGAACAGACTGTTGGGGACTTGCACCATGCTGCTGCCGCTACCCGCTTCAGCGGGCTCGATCAGAGTGGTGTAAAGCAGGTTGATGGCCACGACCCGGCCTTTGACGCCCGGCTTGTCGAGCGTGTCGAGCAGCTCCACCACATCACCAATGCGAAACGGCCCCACGGTGAAGATCAGCACTGCGCAGAGCAGGTTGGAGAGCACGCTCCACATGGCGAAGAAGGCGATTGCCGCCACCGCCACAAAGCCCGAAAGCGCCGTCCACAATACCGTGGCAGAGACGCCAAGACGCTCCAGGACGACAATCACCGCACTGCCCATGATGAACCAGCGCAAACCGCCCCGCAGCGGCATCATCAACTGCGGCGGGAACGGGTAACGCTGACCTAGGCGAGTAAGGAAACGGGCCACGACGCGCTGAGAAAAATAGCCCGCCAACAGAATCAGCAGAATCTGCAAGCCGATCCACAGCGGTGCGATCAGTTCGGCGGGCAGCGGTAAATGCAGGGCCTCCATCAGGACAGGGCTTCCAGTTCTGCCTGCATGGATTCAAGCAGTTCCAGAGCTTCCATCCAGCGCTCTTCCAGCTGACCTTCGAGCACTTTGAGCTTTGCCTGCTCAGCCAGCAGATCACGCAATTCGTCTTTGCGCGCCGCCTCGTAAACCGCGCTGTCACCGAGGCTGGTTTCGATCTTGGCCAGCTTTTCGTTGACCTTGCCCAGTTCGCTTTCGAGCTTGTCGGCTTCACGCTTGTGCGGAGCCAATTGCTGACGCAACGCAGCAGCAGCCTGACGCTGAGCCTTTTTATCAGTTTTGTCAGGGTTGACCGGCGTGTTGCTTGCCGGCGCATTGCGCAAACGATAGTCCGCCAGCCAGCGCGCATAGTCTTCGAGGTCGCCGTCGAATTCCTGCACCTTGCCGTCGGCCACCAACAGGAATTCATCCGTGGTGCTTTTGAGCAAATGGCGATCGTGAGACACCACCAAAACTGCACCACTGAACTCTTGCAACGCCATGGTCAGCGCCAGACGCATTTCGAGGTCAAGGTGGTTGGTCGGTTCGTCGAGCAGCAGCAGGTTCGGTCGGCCCCAGGCGATCAACGCAAGCGCCAGACGGGCTTTTTCGCCACCGGAGAAATTCAGCACCGGCTCGTCGATACGCGCACCGCGGAAGTCGAAGCCACCGAGGAAGTCGCGCAGGGTCTGTTCACGTTCAGCCGGAGCCAAACGCTGCATGTGCAGCAAGGGGCTGGCCTTGGAGTCCAGCGAGTCGAGCTGATGCTGGGCGAAGTAGCCAACCACCAGGTTTTCACCCCGGGCCAGACGACCTGAGAGCGGCTCCAGCTCGCCGGCAAGGTTTTTGATCAGGGTCGACTTACCCGCGCCGTTTGGCCCAAGCAAACCGATACGGGCGCCGGGAACCAGTTGCAGCTTGACCTTTTCCAGGATGGTTTTGTCGCCATAACCCAGACGCGCATCGGACAAGTCGAGCAACGGGCTGGAGAGTTTGACTGCTTCGCGGAACACGAAGTCGAACGGCGAATCCACATGGGCCGCGCTCAGTTCTTCCATGCGCTCCAGGGCCTTGATCCGGCTTTGCGCCTGACGGGCCTTGGTGGCCTGGGCCTTGAAGCGGGCAATGTAGCTTTCCATGTGCGCACGTTGCGCCTGTTGCTTTTCGTAGGCCTGCTGTTGCTGGGCCAGACGTTCGGCACGGGCACGTTCAAACGCGCTGTAACCACCGCGATAGAGGGTGATTTTACGTTGATCGACGTGGGCAATGTTGTCGACCACGGCGTCGAGAAAGTCCCGATCGTGAGAAATCAACAGCAAGGTGCCGGGGTAATTTTTGAGGAAATCTTCCAGCCAAAGAATGGCGTCGAGATCCAAGTGGTTGGTCGGCTCATCGAGCAGCAGCAGATCCGACGGACACATCAGGGCTTGCGCCAGGTTCAGGCGCATCCGCCAGCCGCCGGAGAAGTCGGCAACCGGACGGTCCATTTGTTCGTTGGTGAAACCCAGACCGGCGAGCATTTTGCGCGCCCGCGCATCGGCGGTATAACCGTCGGCGCTGTCCAGCTCGGAGTGCAGGCGCGCTTGCGCAGCACCGTCCTCGTCAGCCTCGGCCTTGGCCAGATCGGCTTGCACTTGGCGCAAGCGCAGGTCGCCATCGAGCACGTAATCGATCGCGATGCGGTCGAGGGTGTCGATTTCTTGTCGCATGTGGGCAATCCGCCAGTCGGCCGGGAGCAGACAATCCCCGGAATCAGGCGTCAACTCACCCAGCAGCAAGGCGAACAAAGTGGATTTACCGGCGCCATTGGCACCGACCAGACCGGCTTTGTGGCCGGCGTGCAGGATCAGCTCGGCGTCTTCTAGCAGACGTTGCGGGCCACGCTGTAAAGTCAGGTTCAGAAGTCGGATCATAATGGCGGCGGAGTCTACCAGCTTCCCTCTCAACTGGCGCGAATTGCACTATGCAGACTGACCTGTGGAATTACTGTTTGAACCTCTACGCCCGCCCCGGCGTGGAACAGGCGTGCTTGCACTTGCAAGGCCAGGGCCTGGATGTGTGCCTGCTGCTGTGCGCAGCCTGGCTGGAGCAGCGTGCGGTGGCCTGCGACGAGAGACGGGTTGCGCAATTAAAGGCCTGTGCCGGGCCCTGGCAGCGCGAGGTGGTGCAACCGTTGAGACAACTGCGCACAGACTGGCGTGAAGCGGCCACACACGATGATACGCTGGCAGCGTTGCGCGCGCAGATCAAGTCTTTGGAACTGGAGGCGGAGCGGACATTGTTGCGGCGCCTGGAGTCGGTGACTCAGGGCTGGCCGTCAGCTCAATCGCAAGAGGCTTGCGATTGGCTGCAGAGGGTGGCGTACGATGCCGTCCACCCTGATTGCGACGCGCTGCATCAACTGCGCGCCGCAATCAACCTCGCTTAAGAAGCGCTGGCTGGGGTGGTAGCCGAGTTTGTGACGGCTGCCGGGGTTGGCGCAGGGGCAGCAGCAGGCGTGGCAGCTACGGGGGCCACGGCAGGCTTGGCGGCTGGTTTTGCTGCAGCGGGTCTTTTCACGGCCGGTTTGGCTGCGACTTTTACCGCAGGTTTAGCTGCGACAGGCTTGGCAGCGGGTTTGGCAGCCGCTGTTTTAGCCGCAGGTTTTACCGGGGCTTTAACTGGCGCTTTTACGGGAGCCTTGGCGGGCGCTTTGGCCGCTACCGGCTTAGCTGCTGCGGGCTTGGCGACAGGTTTGGCTGCAGCAGTTTTAGCCGCTGCTGGCTTGGCCGCCGGAGCCTTTGCCGCAACCGGTTTTGCCGTGCGGGCTGCTGCCGGTTTTTGCGCTGGCGCTTTGGCGGCAGGTTTGGCGGCTGCTTTTGCCGGGGCTTTAGCAACTGCTTTGGCTGCAGGTTTTTTCGCCGCTGGAGCAGGCTTGGCATCACGCGTGGATAACGCTTTGCCTACCGCCTCTTTGACACGACCAATGCCCTGGGCCAACTTCAGGCTTTCTTGAGCATCGCGCTTGAGTTGCAGGATATAAGTGCGCGTTTCGGTTTGACGGTCTTTGAGCGAATCGAGCAGTTGCTCAAGCTCTTTAACGCCAGACTTGGCCTTGGCCTGAGCCTTGGATTTGCCAGCGTTGGCTGCGTCTTGCAGTTTGGCGCGAGACTTGTGCAGTTTTTCCTGAGCTTTACCGCGCTGCTTCTCAAGTTTGGCGAGCAGTTTCTCAGCATCAGCCAACGCTTGGGAGCAAGCGTTTTCCAAATGCTCAAGCAGACTGCCTGAGAGTTGTTGGAGCAAGTGCAACGGCGTATTTACGGGCTTCTTATTGGCCGACATGGTTTACCTCCTGGCTGAAGTGAGTGCGGCTCATACTAGACCTCTGCAACTACCGCCGCTAGGGCATGTTGACACTAAGGTTAGCTGCGGGTTGCATGACGTTGAAAAACTTGTGCTGGATCAATCTTTAACGGTCAGTTCGGGTAAATTTTGCGAATGCTTCAACGTCTTCTACAGCCCCGAATAAAATCATCGGCGCCCGCTTGAGCGCAGGCATAATCGCTCGCACATCACGCCGGAGAACCACCATGCCGCGTTACCTGTTTTTGACGTTGTTGTGCCTTGCGCCTGTGGCTCACGCAGCCCCTGCACCACCCCCCGACGCTGCGCACGACCTCGCCTACAGCATGGGCGCCAGCCTGGGTGAGCGCTTGCGCCAGGAAGTGCCTGAACTGCAGATCCAGGCATTGATCGAGGGCCTGCGCACGGCCTATCAAGGCAAGCCGCTGGCCCTCAGTGAGGAGCGCATCGGGCAGATTCTGACGCTGCATCAAGCGCAGAATGATCCTTCACAAAGCCAGGCCGCGGGCAACACCGGGCAGAGCGCCGAAGATGATTTTTTATTCAAAGAAAAACAGCAGCCGAAGGCTCACGAGTTGGCTGACGGGATTATCCTGACCGAGCTCAAACCCGGCACTGGGGCAAAACCCGGCGCACAGGATTCAGTCTATGTGAGCTATGTGGGCCGCCTTCCCGATGGCACGGTGTTCGACCAAAGCACCCAACCGCAATGGTTCCGCTTGGACAGCGTAATCGCTGGCTGGCGCAGTGCGCTGGTGCAGATGCCCGTCGGCGCCAAATGGCGATTGGCGATTCCTTCAAGTCAGGCTTACGGGGCAGAGGGCGCCGGGGACTTGATCGCGCCCAACACGCCGCTGGTATTTGAAGTCGAGTTGTTCTCGATCAGAAAGTGACTGCCGTACAACGAAAAACGGCGCGCAATTGCGCACCGTTTTTAGCTCGGCTACTGCTTAAGCCTGAGCTGCTTCTTTCTGTTTGTGCGCACTGTGCAGCACTTCGATCAAACAATCTTCAAGCTCAAAGCGCTCGTCCAGCAGAGCACCAAGGATCTTGATCTCTTCTGCAAGCTTGTCGCAGTCAGGGCGATGGGCTTTGCCGTCACAATGATCATTGAAAGCCAGAGCAGCTTCGGTAATCACGTTGATTCTCGGGTAGATGGTCGCAGCCAATGCAATCCCGCGCTCATCATTGAAAGCCTGGGCCTCCTGATTGAGCTGTTCATAAATCTCGAAATGACCTGCCGAGACGTAATCAACCAGGATCTGGCAAAACTCTTTTTGAGGCCCGCGCTTGGGATTATTTTGCTGATCAATCAAAGCAGCATAAGCCTTCACAAGTTTACGGCGCTCATGCAGCCAGCGATCAATCAACTGGTGGACGCCGTTGAAACGTTCCTGAGCACTCTCACATCTTTCGAGCATGATGATCTCTCTTCCCTTGTGGGCCCATGCCACCCGACTTCAGCCGGGCCTATGTGAACCAAAAACCTGCGCGAGTGCACCGGCATTGGGCGGCATAACTCCAGTAATACGTGCGGGCCAGATTATGCCCGCGCGGCAACTGCTTCAAGGTACGCACGAGAGAAAGTTCATACAAGCGTTTAATCCTGGTTGCTACTTCACGTCGCATCCACGCGGGAATTTTTCGGCATAGATTGAGCGAATTATCTGAAAGATGCTCAGTACAAGCAGGCCGATAAAGGCCAGCAGGCTTAACTCGGGAACGCTCAAGTCAAACACGGTCCAGTGAATATGCGCGCAGTCTTCACTGCCTCGGTAAAGCATCGAGAAAAATTCACCCGGCGAAAGGTCATGCCAGACACACGCCAGATCCGGCTGACAGGACATCAAGTGTTCAGGCCCCGATATTTGCAGCTGCATCTGCCTCAATGCGATCACAGCGCCGCAAAGTGCCAGTAGCGAAGATGCCGTGGAGTAACACCACATGCCAAAACGCTGCGGGCCCTGTACAGAAGCCATCAGGTTCACGAGACAGAACACCAGCAAGAAAAGGCGCTGCACTTGGCACAACGAGCAGGGCTTGAGCCCCGACCCATATTCAAGGTACAGAGCACAGCCCATCACCAGCGCGCCTACGAGAAAGGCCAAAAAGAAAGTAAAGCGTGAGCTGGCCAAGAACATGGCTTTTCCGTAACAAAAGAGACAGTTGGTTACGGTAGATGAAAGCCATTGGCCCTTTCAAGCTGGCCCTCTGCGGATACGTCTGGAAGCGAGTAGGGAATTGCCAACGGAAGCTGGACGTAACGAGAGCGAATCACGTAGGACAAATCGACTAGCACCGTACTAAATTATTACCACAGGCAGCCTGACACGCGTAAAGACACACGTCAGGCTGCCTGTTTGAACGTTTAAAGACTCGTGGCCGTTGCTGGCAAAGGCAGGGCCAGCAAGCGCTCATCCAGCAAATTCAAACCTTCCTGGAACAACTGATTGCTGCGCGACGTATCACCCAATTGGGCCAACAGGCGCGCCAGTTCCGCGCAGGTTTCAGGGTTGCGCTCTACCTGCAGGCTGTTTTCAAGATAATCCCGCGCCTTGCCCCACAAGCTGTTCTGCAAGCACAGGCGACCCAGGGTCAAAAGCAAGCTGGCGTCCCCAGGGTGCGTTTTGAGCCATCCTTCGGCGGTCTGCAACTGCTTCACCGGATCGCTGCCACGCAGCAGGCCATAGAGCCGCACAAGGTGACTGTCGTAATTACGCTTGAGCGCTCCACGCAAGACTTCTTCGGCTTCGGCTTGCGCGCCCAATTGACGCAACTGCTCGGCGTAGGCCAGAACCAGCGCGGGCTCCTGGCGCTGAGCTGAAGTGAGCTGTTGCCAGGCGCGCTGCAGCGATTGCAAGCCCGCCTCGCCTTCGGTTTCACGCTGAGCCGCAAGGCTCAGATTTTGCCCCCAGGCCCGACGCTCCAGCTCTGCCAGTTCCTTGCTCGGCAAGACTTTGTCCTTGCGCAACTCCGGCAGCAAGCGAATCAGTGCCGCCCAGTCGCCACGCTGCTGGTGCAAGCGCTGCAACTGGCGCAACACCTGCACGTTATGCGGATGGCGCTCGTGCATGGCTTGCAAGGTCACCAGCGCGCCATCGGTATCGGCTCGATCCACCTGCAATTGGGCATGGCTCAGGGCAATCGCCAATTCGGCTTGTGGCTGACGTTCCAGCGCACGTTCGAGCAGGTTGTCGCTTTCTTCGTAGTGCCCTTGTTCGTTGGCCGCACGTGCGGCGCCCAAGTAGTAGAGCAACGGCTGAGGCTCGGCCTCGGCTGCCCGCGCCAGGTGTTTCTGTGCGCTGGACCAGCGCCCCTCGGCAAGGTCCATCTGGCCTTGTTCAATGGCGATTTGTACCCGACGGCTGCGATTGCGCCGTGACCAAGGGTTCACCAATCCGGTAGACGCGGTGACCAGCTCCACCAGCAGTTTAATGCCCCAGATCAGCAGCCACAGGACGGCCAGCAAGGCGAGCGTCGCCCATACGCTGGATTCGTAGCGGAAGTTTTTGTAAGCGATCAGCACATAGCCCGCGTCTTCAGCGATTGCCAGGCCGATGCAGGCCGCTGCTGCAATCAACAAGAACACAATCACGTAGAAGCGCTTCATGGAAGTGCCTCCTGCGCAGGGCTGGCAGCCGCTTGGCCCGGTTCGTCAGCACTGACATGCCGTCGCTCCAGATAGGCCTGTACTGCGCTCAGAGCGCCAGCAAGGTCCGGGGTTTTAACCGTGACCGGCTGTTTGCTGAGCGCAATCACTTGCTCGAGGATTTTTTTGCTCTGCGGGTTATCCGCATTGAAGTTGCCCTTGAGGACGTCTTGCGCTTGCGCCAAGGCCTGGGTGTAAACCGACTCCTGGCCATTGAGCGCGGCCCATTGGGCTTGCTCCAGCGCCAGGCTCAGTGCCAGACGAACCTGAGTCAGACTTTGGCCCGCCAACAGTGGACGCACGTTTTTGTCGGCATTGAAATCAATCCGAATGTAGTGCGATATCTCATCCCACCACTGGGACCAGCGACTCGCGCCATCGCCATCTGCGGTCAGGCTCGCCAAGGAATCACCTTGATTCTGATAGGCCGGGGCCAGAGCGTTAAGCTGCACCACCTGGTCCCGCAAGGCCGCCAATTGCAAAAACAGCCCCGTGCGATCCGGCTGTTCGACGCTGCGCAGTGCCGTCAGGCTTTTGGCCAACTGTTCACGTGCGGCGAAAGAACCGGGATCGTTTTGCTCACGCAAAATGGCGTCCGCGCCCTGTACCAGGGCCTGGGCGCTGCTGATGTCCTGCAGTGCCGACAAGCGCAAGGTAGCCAAACGCAACAAGTGCTCGGCCTCGGCCAAGCGCCAGTCCTTGCGGCTCTCGCCCAATACGGTCTCGAGGCGCTGGTTCAGACGCTGCTGATCACCTTGCAACTGCACAACCAATTGGCGCTGGTTATCCAGTTCACCGGCGGAGGGCAATTGATTAAGGCGCGTCAACAATTGCTGCTCGCCCTGTTTGATCGACAGCGTTTGCGCCGCCAGAGCGGGCACGTCACTTAATTGCTGCTCGGTGCTGGCTTGCAGTTGACGCACCTGCCACACACCCCAGCCGCCGACGGCAACACCGGCAGCGCCCAGCAACAGGGCAACAACGGCCAGGCCATTACCGCGACTCTGCGGCGCAGTGTCAGGTTTTTTAGCCGGCGCTTCTGGCGCGGGCTGCACTTGATCTTTGGACAAGACTGTTTCGCTCACGAATCCATCCTTTGCATTAGAAAGCAGGTGCGGGATGCTCCCGCAGCGCCGCCAGCAAAGCCGTGGCGCTCGCACCACGACAATCCACAACGTTTTGCGCCCCGGCGCTGCGTGCTATCTCAGCAACCCGAGGGCTTGGAACAAACAACGGCAGACATCCAAGCTGCGGCCAGGTATCGCCTGCCAATTGGCGTAAATGTTCAAAACCCTGCCCACTGCTGACCACCAGCGCGTTCAGGCGTTCCACTTTAACGCGCTGGTACAGGGTCGCAGGCGGGTATGACGGCAGTTCACGACGATAGAGTTCAAGATAGTCGACCTGTGCGCCCACGTTGCGCAGCCGGTCCGCCAGCATCTCGCGACCGCCCTCCCCGCGCAGGATCAACACCCTGGGTTGATGACCAGCAACCGCGCGTTCAAATTCAGGCATCGCCAACAGGGCTTCGCTGTCATCCCCCCCTTGAGGGTAGCTAGCATCGAGGCCATGGTCGGCGAGAATCTGCGCAGTCGCGGCGCCGACGCTAAACCACTTCTGCCGGGGCGCTTGCGCCCAGTACTGGCTGACCAGCTCAAGCCCCAGACGGGCCGCAGGCTTGCTGACCACAATCACCGCGCAATAACGGTCAAGAGCCGCCACCAGCCCTCGCTGGGCATCAGTCAACGCCAACGGCCGGATCGCCAGCAAGGGCAAGCTGCTGCTAAAAATACCGGCAGTAGCCAGCTCATTGGCCAAGGCTACCGACTCTTCGGCAGGCCGGGTCAGCAACAAGCGCCAGCCTGTCACTCGTGACCTGCCTCACCATAAACGGCTTTGAGAATATCCCCGGCACCTTGAGCCAGTAGCGCCTCGGCCACTTGCACACCCAGCTCGGTGGCAGCAGCACGTGGCGCACGGGCGTCGGCACTCAGCAGCACGCCACCACTGGGCTCCCCGACCAGACCGCGCAGCCAGACTTGCTCGCCTTCCAACACGGCATAGCAGGCAATTGGCACTTGGCAGCCACCATTGAGGTGCTTGTTCAACGCACGCTCTGCAGTGACTCGCACCGCGGTGTCTGCATGATGCAATGGCGCCAGCAGGGCATGAATTTCGGTATCTGCGTTGCGGCACTCAATGCCAACGGCACCTTGGCCGCCAGCCGGCAGGCTGTCTTCAATACTGATTGGCGAAGTGATGCGATCCTCAAAGCCGAGGCGGATCAGACCGGCAGCAGCCAGGATAATGGCGTCGTATTCACCCGCGTCGAGCTTGGCCAGACGGGTATTGACGTTGCCGCGCAAAAAGCGGATTTCCAGGTCTGGACGACGAGTCAGCAATTGGGCCTGACGGCGCAGGCTGGAAGTGCCGACAATGCTGCCTAGAGGCAAATCGTCGAGGCTGGCGAAGGTGTTGGAGACGAAAGCATCACGCGGGTCTTCGCGCTCACAGATGCAAAACAGACCGAGGCCTTCAGGGAAGTCCATCGGCACGTCCTTCATCGAGTGCACGGCGATGTCGGCTTCGTTTTCGAGCAGGGCGGTTTCCAGCTCCTTGACGAACAGCCCCTTGCCGCCGATTTTCGACAGCGGCGAGTCCAGCAGCTTGTCACCACGGCTGACCATGGGCACCAGCGTCACCACAATACCGGGGTGAGCCTGCTCTAAACGGGCTTTAACGTATTCGGCCTGCCATAGAGCCAGGGCGCTTTTACGGGTAGCGATGCGGATTTCGCGAGAGGACATGGATCAATCCGTACTGAAAAGATACGGCTGATAATAACAGCTCAGCCAAAACAGCTTTGACTTGTATCAGAAAGTCCGCGGCCTCCCTGGCCCAAAAACGGCGCGCCTGCGCCTTTTTCAGCACGAATCACAGTTGCTGCATCATCTTGCGCACACCCGCCACGTGCCGACGACTGACGATCAGCGCATCCCCGTTAAGCCCCCGCAGGAACAGCTGGAAATGCCCCAGCGGCGTACGTTGCAGACGCTCGATCCGATCCCGCGCCACCAGTGCATTGCGGTGAATACGCACAAAGCGTTCACCGAATTCGTCTTCGAGTGCCTTGAGCGGTTCATCGAGCAAGACCTCGCCGCCAGCGTGACGCAAGGTCACGTATTTATGGTCAGCGATAAAGTAGATCACTTGGTCGATGGGGATCAGCTCAATACCTTTTCGGGTTCTGGCACTGATATGGCTGCGCGGCCCGCTACCGGTTTGCGCGGCAGGTCGGGTGAGCGCGGCCAGTTGGATGCGATTGGGGCGGTGAGCCTCTTTCAAGGCGGCGCTCAGATCCTGAGCAGTAACCGGCTTGAGTACATAGCTGACACCGCTGTCTTGCAGGGCCTCCACGGAAAACTCGTCAGGCGCCACGCAAAACACTACCGAGGGCGGTAGTTCGCGCTCGCATAATTTGGCTGCAACCTGCAACCCGTCGAGGCCCGGCAGGCGGATATCGAGTAAAACGACATCCGGCTTGTGGTTTTCGATCAGGGTTAACGCCTCTTCGCCATTAGTGGCGCCAGGCTCCAGCAACGTATAGCCCCCAAGCGAGCTGAGCAAATGGCTCAAATGCTCGCGGGCCAGGGTTTCGTCATCAACGATCAGGACATTCATATAGCGCTGTATTCCTGCGTGAGTCTCGCACAAGGATAGCGTAGACAGGTGAAGTGACGACTGTCACGGCGATCCACGCTAAGACTAGCGCGAAGGCCAAAAAGTGCCGCAAACCTCACAGCAAAATTCACCTGTATCGGTTGCTCGATTTAATACCGGATACGTCTGGCAATCTACAAAGACCTGCAATGACTGATCCATACGACCAACTGTAGACGGTTGCCAAGACGAAAGTATTCAAACGATACATTTCGTTTCTGAAATTTGTTTATACCGCACTTCACACTAAAAACCTGCCGTGCTGCGTCAACGCCATGAATGGCAACCCTGTTATGATCCGCAGTAACTTTTTGTGTAACTCCCCCTCAGCCGATTACGAGCGAATCCATGAGCACCGACAAGACCAATCAGTCCTGGGGCGGCCGCTTCAGTGAACCCGTCGACGCCTTCGTTGCGCGTTTCACCGCCTCCGTCACTTTCGACCAGCGCCTTTACCGCCACGACATCATGGGCTCCGTGGCTCACGCCACCATGCTGGCCAAGGTCGGCGTGCTGACCGATGCCGAGCGCGACAGCATCATCGAAGGCCTGAAATCCATCCAGAGCGAAATCGAAGCCGGCACGTTTGACTGGCGCATCGATCTGGAAGACGTGCACATGAACATCGAGGCGCGTCTGACCGACCGCATCGGCGTGACCGGCAAAAAGCTGCACACCGGCCGCAGTCGTAACGACCAGGTGGCTACCGATATCCGCCTGTGGCTGCGTGATGAAATCGACCTGATCCTGGCTGAAATTACCCGTCTGCAAAAAGGCCTGCTGGAGCAAGCCGAGCGCGAAGCCGAGACCATCATGCCTGGCTTTACCCACTTGCAGACCGCACAGCCGGTGACATTCGGTCACCATATGCTGGCCTGGTTCGAGATGCTCAGCCGCGATTACGAGCGCCTTGTCGACTGCCGCAAGCGCACCAACCGCATGCCGCTGGGCAGCGCTGCGCTGGCAGGCACCACCTACCCGATCGACCGTGAATTCACGGCTCAACTGCTGGGTTTTGACGCCGTGGGTGGCAACTCGCTGGACAACGTATCCGATCGCGACTTCGCCATCGAATTCTGCGCAGCTGCCAGCATTGCGATGATGCACTTGTCGCGCTTCTCCGAAGAGCTGGTGCTGTGGACCAGTGCGCAATTCCAGTTTATCGATTTGCCTGACCGCTTCTGCACCGGCAGCTCGATCATGCCGCAAAAGAAAAACCCTGACGTACCAGAGCTGGTACGTGGCAAAAGTGGCCGTGTATTCGGTGCACTGATGGGCCTGTTGACCCTGATGAAAGGCCAGCCATTGGCCTACAACAAGGACAACCAGGAAGACAAGGAACCGCTGTTCGACGCAGCCGACACCTTGCGCGATTCGTTGCGCGCATTTGCCGACATGATCCCGGCGATCAAGCCCAAGCACGCGATCATGCGTGAAGCGGCGTTGCGTGGCTTCTCGACCGCCACCGACCTGGCCGACTACCTGGTTCGCCGTGGCCTGCCGTTCCGTGATTGCCACGAAATCGTCGGTCACGCCGTGAAGTACGGCGTAGAAACGGGTAAAGATCTGGCAGAGATGAGCCTCGAAGAACTGCGTCAGTTCAGCGATCAGATCGAAGACGATGTGTTTGCCGTGCTGACCCTTGAAGGCTCGGTCAATGCCCGTGATCACATCGGCGGCACCGCGCCAGCCCAGGTGAAAGCAGCGGTTGTTCGCGGCAAGGCCTTGCTGGCTAACCGCTAGGCCTCAAAGCGGCTCCCCGGCGGGAGCGCGCAGGCTCGCGAAAGTTGTTATCGATACCGCGTTTTGCTGGATAAACGCGATGTTCTTGAGACCTTCGCGAGCAGGCTCGCCCCCACACTCGGGGCGACACCCTATATGCCGGTTATTTCTTGCTGCTGATCCAGGCCAGAAACTGCGGCATGGCCGCCTCTTTTTCAGCGGCAATTTTCTGCACGTGCGGGTTTTGCTCCAGTCGCTCCAGCAGCGCCTTGGCGCCCGGCATTTCAGCCAGCAAGTCCAGGCCAAACACCTTGTGCCCCACTGCACACGCCAGGCTGACGCTGTAGACAAAGTAAATATCTGCCACGCTCAACGTCTCGCCCGCCACATAGGGCGCAAATTTGCCATGGCGGCCCAACGAAGCCATGCCCTCCAGCAACTCGGTTCGAGCTTTTTCCTTGATCGCGTCCGGCACTTGCATGCCGAAGAATGCTTCGGCGTAGCACGCACGCGCAGGCAATTCGATGTACAGCTCGATTTCCTTGACCAGCGCCAGCACTTGAGCACGCTCAAACGGATCAACCGGCAGCAGTTTCGGGCCCGGCTGGGTCTGCTCGATATACTCGAGAATCACGCTGGTCTCGTTGATAAAACCCTGATCTACGCCCAGTACCGGGACTTTTCCGCGCGGGCTGATGGCTAACGCTTCAGGGGTTTTACCGGCAAAAAAAGGGACTTCTTCAAAGGGCACGCCCTTTTCCATCAGCGCCAGCTTGACCATGTTGTAGTAATTGCTGACTGCGAATCCATAAAGCTTGAGCATTACAAAGCCTCCAGGCCGTGTTGGGGTTGGCTGCGATGGTTATAGTGCTTTGCCGTCAGAGTGACCAGCAGCATCACCGGACTGAATACAAATACAGTTAGACTGCAGGCCTTTACTTAAGGAGCCTGCCATGAGCGAGCCAGTTGATATCGATAACGAAGAAGAAGAGTTCGCCGAGTCCACGCTGATTCAGGCAATTGAGAACCAGATTGAAAGTGACAACCCGCCTGCCGCTAAAGCCACGTTCAATAAGCTGACGCTGGTCGGCTATGAGCGCGAAGACATCTTGCAGATGATGGCCCACGTGCTGGCCGTAGAGATTGACGCAATCCTCGAAGAGGACCGCGCCTTCAACACCGAGTGGTATGAAACAGCCTTGCGTGCACTGCCAACCTTGCCGCCCGAGAAGAACTGAACCACGGTTCAGGCGCGAATTACGGGGGCTCGCTGCCAGTCCAGGTCCTTGGCAGGCATCGGGCGCCCGAACCAGTAGCCCTGGCCCAGGTTGCAGTTGAGGTCGAGCAGGAACTGCGCCTGCTCGACTTGCTCTATCCCCTCGGCATGCACCTGCAAGCCCATGCTTTGACCTAGCGCGATGACCGCACGCACGATGGCCACATCGTCATTGTCCGCGGGTAACCCGGCCACAAATCCCTGATCAATTTTCAGCTTCTGCACAGGTAGTTGCTTGAGCCGCAGCAGCGATGAAAAGCCGGTTCCAAAATCATCAATGGCCAGACGCAAACCCAGCGCTCGCAGACGGTGCATTTGCTCCAATGCGACTTTCGAGTTGTCCATCACTGCGCTTTCGGTCACTTCAAGCTCCAGCAATGCCGGGGCCAGCCCCGTATCTGCCAGAACTGTTGAAACCAACGTGTACAGCTCAGGCCGAGTAAACAACCGGCTGGAAATGTTCACCGCCACGAACGACAACTCCACGCCAGCCGCTCGCCACTGAACCATCTGCCAACAGGCTTGCTCCAGCACCCAGGCGTCGATTTCAGCAATCAACCCGGTACGCTCGGCGATCGGAATAAATTCACCCGGTGACAACAGCCCCCGCAGAGGATGCTCCCAGCGCACCAACGCCTCGACACCAATCAGGCGGCTGGTCGGCAAGTCGTGCACCGGCTGGTAGTACACACGCAGCTCCTGCTGCTCCAGGGCTCGACGCAAATCACTGGCCACCTCAATCCGGTACTGTGCATGGGCCGTCAGTTCTTCGGTGTACAAGGCGTAGCCTTCACGCCCGGTACTTTTGGCCTTGAACAGCGCCGAGTCAGCATTGCGCAGCAATTGCTCCGCGTTCAATGCATCGCTGGGAAAGACGCTGATACCGACACTGGCACTGATAAACAGCTGATGCTTATCGATCTCGAATGCGCCCTTCATGACTTCCAGAACCTGTTGCGCGAAGGCTGCGGCCTGAGTCACTTGCGGGCAGTTATCGACCAGCACGGCAAATTCATCGCCACCCAGGCGCGCCACCGTGAAGCCCTTGCCAAAGATGCGCTGCAAGCGATCGGCGACCGCTCTGAGCAACTGGTCGCCGATGTTATGACCAAGGCTGTCATTGATGATTTTGAAGTGATCGAGATCAATCATCAGCAACGCACAGCCGGTCTGGTGGCGTTGCGAGGAAGCCAGTACCTGCTCTGTACGGTCAGTGAACAACAAGCGATTTGGCAAGTCAGTCAGGGGGTCGTGGTGAACCAGCCGCGCCAGTTCGGTCTGGGAATTCTTGATCGCGGAAATATCTGAAAAGACCGCGACATAGTGAGTGACCTGACCCTTGTTATCGGTAATCGAGCGGACGGTCTGCCACTGCGGATAAATCTCGCCACTTTTGCGACGGTTCCAGATCTCGCCATGCCAGTGGCCGCTTTCGTCTATCGACTTGAACATCGCTTGGTAGAACGCAGGCCCATGGCGACCCGACTTGAACATGTTAGGACGATGACCCAGCACTTCCTCGGCCGTGTAGCCGGTAATTTCGACCAGAGCACGGTTCACATGCACGATCACACCGCAGCTATTGCTCACCAGCACGCCTTCGCGAGTGCAGTCAAAGACCACAGCCGCCTGGCGCAAGCGCTCTTGATCCTGGCGCTGGCGCTTCAAGCCAGGGCTCATACCCAAAAAACCGCAAAGACGAGCCCGGGCGAAAAAAATCAACACGGCACTGAAAAAAGCAAAAACATAGCCATTTATCAGCTGCCACTGCGCCAACTGCGCTGAATCATCGAAATAGCTGTTCAATAAATGATCAGTTACCTGCAGCCATAAAACCGATAGCAGCCCGTATAAGAAGGCCGTACGCAAGGCATCGCGAGAGGAAACAGACATAAGAAAGTAAAGACACCTACAAAAAAGTGAGAATTATAGTGTAAGAAACATCCAGCCACTCTTATCTGAAAGGCCGACTGGTTTTATCTGGCTGCATGGTGATAATGCATGTTGCAGTTTTTTTCATTTTTCCGAGGGCCAAACAGCCTATGTGGTACAACGGTTTTCTCGACTTGTCAGCCTGGCAACTGGTTGCAGTCACTCTGTTGATGACCCACGTGACCATTATCGGTGTCACGGTTTATCTACACCGCTACTCAGCCCATCGCTCGCTGGAGCTCAACGGTGGCCTGAAACACTTTTTCCGTTTCTGGCTGTGGCTGACCACGGCACAGAACACCCGTGAGTGGACTGCCATCCACCGCAAGCACCACGCCAAATGCGAAACCGTGGATGACCCGCACAGCCCGGTGATCAAAGGGTTATCGACCGTTTTGCGAAAAGGTGCAGAGCTGTATCGCGAAGAAGCTCAAAATCCTGAAACATTGCGTATTTACGGCAAAAATTGCCCCGAAGACTGGATTGAGCGAAATCTTTATTCGCGTTACAAAATGCTGGGCGTGGCGATCATGCTGGTCATCGACCTGCTGTTGTTCGGCGCCATCGGCCTGACCATCTGGGCCATTCAGATGATGTGGATCCCGGTATGGGCTGCTGGCGTGGTCAACGGCCTGGGGCACGCGGTGGGTTATCGCAACTTCGAGTGCCGCGACGCCGCCACCAATCTGGTGCCTTGGGGCATCATCATTGGCGGCGAAGAGCTGCACAACAACCACCACACCTACCCCAACTCGGCCAAGATGTCGGTCAAGAAGTGGGAGTTCGACCTGGGCTGGGCCTGGATCAAGGTCTTCAGCTTTTTGCGCCTGGCCAAGGTCCAGCGTGTTGCACCTATTGCCCACCGGGTAGAAGGCAAAGGCAACCTGGACATGGACACCGCGATGGCGATCCTCAACAACCGCTTCCAGATCATGGCTCAGTACCGCAAGCTGGTGATCGCGCCGCTGGTTCAGCAAGAGCTGGCCAAGGTCGATCACTCAGTGCGTCACCAGTTCCGTCGCGCCAAGCGTCTGCTTTCCCGTGAGACCAGCCTGCTGGAAGAGCGCCATCACCAGCGTATTGAAACAATGCTGGAGCACAGCCACTCGCTCAAGGTGATTTACGAGAAACGCCTTGCCCTGCAACAGATCTGGGTCAAGACCAGCACCAATGGTCACGACATGCTGGCGGCGATCAAGGAATGGGTACACGAGGCAGAAGCCAGCGGGATTCAGTCGCTGCGCGAGTTTGCCCATCAGCTCAAGACTTACTCGTTACGGCCTGCAACGGTGTAAAAAACCGCCTCCTCTCAAACGCAAAAAAACCGCCGAGGCGGTTTTTTTGTGTCTCAGGTCACACCCTCAGTGGGCGGGACTCAAGCCAGTTCAGCGAAGCATTCTTCGATGATGGCCAGGCCTTGGTCCAACTGCTCGTTTGGCGAGGTCAACGGAACCAGAACGCGCAGAACGTTGCCGTAAGTGCCGCACGACAGCAGGATCAAGCCTTTATCGCGAGCCTTGGCAACCACTTGGGCTACCGCAGTCGGGTTTGGCTTGTGCGAGTCGCCGCCTTCGAACAGCTCGACCGCAATCATCGCGCCCAACGCACGTACGTCACCGATGACCGGGTACTTGGCCTGAATAGCCTTGAGGCCAGTCACCAGACGCTCGCCGACTTCTTTGCAGCGATCCAGCAAGTGTTCTTCTTCAAACACCTCAAGTACCGCCAGCGCCGCTGCGCAAGCAATCGGGCTACCGGCGTAAGTGCCGCCCAGGCCACCTGGAGCGATAGCGTCCATGTACTCGGCCTTGCCGCACACACCGGCCAGCGGGAAGCCGCCAGCGATGGATTTGGCGAAGGTGGTCAGGTCGGCAGTCACGCCCATCTGTTCCATGGCGAAGAAGGTGCCAGTACGGCCAGCACCGGTTTGCACTTCGTCAGCGATCAGCAGGATGCCGTGCTTGTCGCACAGCTCACGCAGGCGGGCCATGAACGCTTTCGGCGCCACGTAGAAACCGCCTTCGCCCTGAACCGGCTCGATGATGATTGCAGCAATGTCTTTAGGCTCGGCGTCGTTCTTGAAGATGCGCTCGATGCTGGCGATGGAATCATCAACCGTGATGCCATGCAGTTCGCACGGGAACAAAGCGCGGAAGATACCGCCTGGCATCAGACCCATGCCCGCCGAGTACGGTACGACTTTACCGGTCAGGCCCAGAGTCATCATGGTGCGACCGTGGTAAGCGCCGGTGAAAGCGATCACGCCAGCACGGCCAGTCGCAGCACGGGCGATTTTCACGGCGTTTTCAACAGCTTCGGAACCGGTGGTGACCAGCAGGGTTTTCTTGTCGAAATTGCCCGGCACCTTGGCGTTGATCTTTTCACACAGCTCAACGTAAGGCTCGTAAGCCAGAACCTGGAAACAGGTGTGGGTCAGCTTGGTCAATTGGTCTTGCACGGCGGCAATGATTTTCGGGTGCAGGTGACCGGTGTTCAGTACCGCGATACCGCCCGCGAAGTCGATGAACTCACGACCTTCAACGTCGGTTACGGTGGCGTTCTTCGCCGACTCGGCAAAGATCGGATGGATCTGGCCAACACCGCGCGGGACAGCGGCTTCACGGCGTTTCATCAGAGATGCGTTGGTCTTGTTGCTCATGGTGTTCCTCATTCGCCGCTCATCAAGCGGCGTGGTTCAAGGCTGACGCGCCAGGAAGACATCAATGCCAGCATGCGATGATCGACTGGCATGGCGCTCCCGGCCACAAAAATTAACAGTTTGAAACGCAGGGGAAGCATCGCTCTCGTGCCCCCTCTGCTTGAACCACCCGCCGGGTTAGATGCCCAGGCAGAGATATTTGATTTCCAGGTAATCTTCGATGCCGTACTTGGAGCCTTCACGACCCAGGCCCGAAGCTTTGATACCGCCGAAAGGCGCGACTTCGTTGGAGATCAGGCCGGTGTTGACGCCTACCATGCCGTATTCCAGGGCTTCTGCCACACGGAATACACGGCTCAGGTCGCGGGCATAGAAGTACGACGCCAAGCCGAACTCGGTATCGTTGGCCATTGCGATCACTTCAGCTTCGTCTTTGAAGCGGAACAGTGGCGCCAACGGGCCAAAGGTTTCTTCCTTGGCTACGGCTGCGTTTTTTGGCACGTTGATCAGAATGGTCGGCTCAAAGAAGCTGCCTTCAAGACTATTGCCGCCAGCCAGCAGGGTCGCGCCTTTGCTCAGTGCGTCAGCAATGTGCTCCTTGACCTTGGCCACGGCCTTGTCATCGATCAGGGGGCCGGTGGTGGTGCCTTCGTCCAGACCGTTACCAATCTTGAGTTTAGCCACGGCAACTTTCAATTTTTCGGCGAACGCGTCGTAGACCGAGTCCTGAATGTACAGGCGGTTGGCGCAGACGCAGGTCTGGCCGTTGTTACGGTATTTGGAAATGATCGCGCCTTCGACGGCCTTATCCAGGTCCGCGTCGTCGAACACGATGAAAGGTGCGTTGCCGCCCAGTTCCAGCGACACTTTTTTGATGTCTTTGGCGCATTCGGCCATCAGCTGGCGACCGATTTCGGTCGAACCGGTGAAGGACAGTTTGCGCACGATCGGGTTGCTGGTCAGCTCGCCGCCGATGTCGCCTGCGCTACCGGTCACAACACTCAGCACGCCTTTCGGGATGCCGGCACGGTGCGCCAGCTCAACCAGCGCCAGCGCCGAGAACGGGGTTTGCGAAGCTGGCTTGATCACCATCGTGCAGCCAGCGGCCAGGGCCGGGCCCGCTTTACGGGTGATCATGGCAGCCGGGAAGTTCCACGGAGTAATCGCAGCGGTCACGCCGATCGGTTGCTTGATCACGATCAGGCGCTTGTCTGGCTGATGGCCCGGGATCACGTCGCCGTAAATGCGCTTGGCTTCTTCAGCGAACCACTCGATGAACGAGGCCGCGTAAACGATTTCACCCTTGGCTTCGGCCAATGGTTTACCTTGTTCCAGGGTCATCAGGCGGCCGAGGTCGTCCTGGTTTTCGATCAGCAGCTCAAACCAGCGACGCAGCTTGGTTGCACGCTCTTTAGCGGTCAGGGCACGCCAGGCTGGCAACGCTTTGTCAGCGGCTTCAATGGCGCGACGGGTTTCAACCGCACCCATTTTTGGCACTGTACCGATGATTTCACCGGTAGCAGGGTTGTTGACCTTGATTGTCTGGCCACCGTCCGCATCAACCCAAGCACCATCGATATAGGCTTGTTGGCGGAACAACTGTGCGTCTTTGAGCTGCATGTGGGCTTTCCTTAACAGCACCGCGCAGGCGCGGAGCGAATTATTAAAGTAGAAAGGCGCCGTAGAAGGCTGCCGTCAGGAAGTCATTCACTGCCAAAGTATCTAAATGACGCACAAACAGTAGGCCGTGCGGTTCAGCACTCAGACAAGAGCGTTTGAAATCTCAAACGAATCCTAGGGTCAAAGGGGGTAAAGGACAATAGCCTGTTCGAAAAAAAGAACAAGCGGTACTGTTTTACCACTTTCTCACCCGGCCCCCATTAATAGCCCATAACGCACCAAGAAACACCTGACGAATCAGCAGCATGGACGGGCGACACACAGATGAGTATTATGGCGCCCGCGTCGCACCAGTAGCTCAGCTGGATAGAGTACTGCCCTCCGAAGGCAGTGGTCGTGGGTTCGAATCCCGCCTGGTGCACCATTTTCTATCCCTTGTTCAAGGGAATAGCGTTCCCGCCCTGGGAACCGATGATCGAAAGCAACATCTTCCCAAGCATTTTTGACTGCTACCGAGAACCCGGTAAGTCGTTACACGCCTGTTTTTCGGGATTTTTCAGCTCTTTGTAAGCCAAATTAAATTTTCTATGGGCAACTGACGAAAGGCTGGTTACTATACGCGGCGTTTCGCGGAGAGCTGGCCGAGTGGCCGAAGGCGCTCCCCTGCTAAGGGAGTACACCTCAAAAGGGTGTCGGGGGTTCGAATCCCCCGTTCTCCGCCATTATTTGCTGCACGCGGTCCAAAATGCGTTCCCTTGTTCAAGGGAACCGCGTTTCCTCCCCCCTCCCTCTTAAGTAATCCCGACGTGCATTTGCGCGTGGTTTTGTCGCGCCTGCACAAAACTGGCTACAGTCCATCTTCCCGTTACGGAGGACGACCCATGTTCAGCCATATTCAGATCGGTGCACGTGACGTGCCCGCATTGACCCTGTTTTACGACGCTGTGCTCGCAACGCTGGGGTTGGTGCGTCTTGGCCTCGATGAAGAGGACAGCAGCCCTTCAGGGGCCGGGTGGCACCGCCCTGGGCATTATTGGCCGCAGTTCTACATTCAATTGCCGATCAATGGATTGCCCGCGACTTGGGGTAATGGCGTGCAGGTCAGTTTTAGCGCGCATTCGGTCGAGCAAGTTGATGCGGCATGGCAGACGGCTATGCAAATGGGCGGAACTGATGAGGGCCCACCCGGCAAGCGTCCGCAATATGGTGACGACTATTACGGTGCGTATTGCCGCGACCCGGAGGGCAACAAGTTGTGCTTTGTGTTTGCCAAGACCTTGTTGCCTGAGCTGGCGTGACTCGAAATACGAGCGTTGGCTACGGCATAAATCCAGTGCGGGAGTCGGGCAAGCCCGTTCCTGCACTGGATCTGCAGCTACAGGGTTATTACTGCGCGGCTACACCGCCAAAGCGGGTCGTCATTGCAGTGATGAACTCTTCAAGGCTCATCTTCTGACCATTGAGGTCCACTTGGCCCGCCGCATAGTTGAGCGATGCCAGGATGTTGTTGCCGTCCACCTTGGCCAGCCCGGTTTGCACCGCCATCACACCTGCCATCTCGCTGTTCATGCTGGCCATTTTGGCAACGGCTTGCGGATCAGTTTGACCGACCAGTTGTGCCTGAACAGCCGACAAGTCAGCAATCATCGGCTTGGAAAGCAGCAGCTTTGCATCCAGCGTGGTCAGCATCTGCTTGGTGACTTCGACAGGCGGCAGCTCAAACGAAGCCGGCTTGGCCAGGCTCACGGCCACATTGAACTGGCTTTCGCCATTGGCCGTCTTGACCGTGAGTTTTTCCAGCGCCAGCTGCGGGTTACCGGCCAGCAGTTTTTCAACCTGCGCCTGCATCAGGACTTGCTCGGCCGGGGTCAGCGGCGTTTGCGGCAAGGTGCCGTCAGCTTGAGGCTGGAACTTGGTCTGGTAGATCTGCAACAGTGCTTGCATGGCCGGAATGTCCAGGCTGCTGGCAGTCATGACCATTTGCGCGCTACCCACTGGCTTGCCGTCCAGGGTGATGTCGCCCACGTTGTAGGTCAGACGCCCGGACAACAGACTGCCATTGGCGGAAGCAGAACCCGCGTATTCGAAGTTCTTGATTTTGGCTACTGATTGAGCAACGCCAAAGGTCAATTGGCCTTCGGTCAGCTCCAGCACGTTCTGGCCGAGATAAAAACCATAGGCGCTTTTATTCAGGTCGCTGGCCAAGGTCAGACCATTGAGCTCGACCACTACTGGCGGCTTATCAAGCGAGGCTGCATTGATCTTGAGGTGATCCATGTAGCCTTTGGCTTTGATATTTTGGCCGTCGGCATCGGCCTGAGCATCCATGGTCAGCCCCGAGAAACTGATGCTGGAGTTCTCGTCCAGCTTGGCCTCCAGTGCCAGCAGCTCCATTTGACCATCAACCGAGCGGTTGTAACCCAGCGTGACCTGGCCTTTGAGCGGTGCCTGATCCTTGGCTGCGGCAAACCATTTTTCAGTAAACGGGGTTTTTTCCAGCGCGTAATTGCTGACCGCCATTACTGGCATCCACTTGAACGTCTTGATGCGCGACCACGGCAACGGGCCATGCTCGATGTTGTCCACAAACAGCAGTTCCAGCGGCGGAGCGTCAGGGCCCGAGGCCTCGTCCTGAATTTTCAGGCGGTAGTGCGCGGTACTGCTATAGAGGTGGCGATCAAGGGTAACCAGTTCGATCGTGCCGTGAGTGGTGGAGCCTTGCAGTTGCTTCGCCAACTCCTGGTTGGTCTGCTGAATCGAGGTCTGCAGCACACCCTCGAGTTTAGTACCGGTGTACCACGCACCAGCAGTGTTCAGTGCCCCTGCAACAACTACAATCCCAGCCAGTACGCCTAATGGTTTATTCATCAATTGACCCGTTCAATGTCCGTTGTGTTGAAAGAAAATGCGGTCTTTGCCAAGCCCGTCATGGGCCGAAAGTGATAGCAGGTTAACACTGGCAACAGCGCAAGCGCTGTTCTTGAGTGACGCCAGACCTCATGCCGGCTGGGCGTAATGTTGGTCTATTTCGTCAAGTTGATGGTCAAAGCTCTTGAGGCTGGCGCTCCAGGTGTACACCAGAACTTCCAGATCGTGATCAATGCAGGTTTCACCTACAGAGTTGAAGGAAACGTCCGAATAATCCAGTTGATAGCGCTCACGGGCCATCGCTGCCGCGACATCCGATAGCTCTCGTGCGTGGTCGAGCCATTGGCGTTCTTCGGATGGCAGGGCCTTGTCGAGTTTCAGGCATTGGGTTTTCAAGGCATCGAGACTTTTTTCCAGCGGGGTGCCGGTGAGTTCGCCCATGAACTCCTGGAAGGTACGGCCCGGTTGCCAGTAGCTGCCCCAGAAATAGCGATCGAATACCGTCTCGACCCGACGTAGCGCGACTTTGGTGTCCCAGATCAGAACCCGGGTCTGGCCTTGGGCGATCTGGCGCTTTTTGATTTGGCGGGTTTGAACCGAGGCACAGGCCACAACCACGATGGCCAGCACGGCGATCAGGGCACTGACGCTGTCGAGGAAGATCATCGCCTTGTCGATTTGGTGCGCCAGCATGATGCCGTAGAAATACGTCGCCGAAAGCAGTACTACTGCCGCCACTGCACACCAGAAACCGGGAGCATAAGGGTTTTTCATTATTAGTATCCCCATCAGGCATGGTCTGCACGATGAGGAGGGCTATAGAGACCCGCAGACGCCCTGAGCCATCGTTCTGATACCGATAACTCAGAGCATAGCAACGCTGTCAGGGTTTCGCGCTTGCAGGGGCTTGCGTTCGTCCACTTTCCCAGCCGCCACCCAGGGCCAAAAACAGATCGATCTGACTCATGGCAACCTGGGTGTTGGCCGTGGCCAACTGTGCGCGTACATCGGTGTAGGTGCGCGTGGCTTGCAGGTCGGCAAGGAACGATTCGCGCCCGGCCTGGAAGAACTGGTGGGTTTGCTCGGCAGCGGTTTTGGCCGATTCTCCGGCCTCGGCCAGCGCATCGCGGCGTTGGAGCAAGGCGGTGTACTGCACGAGGCTGGTCTGGGTTTCACGGATGGCGTTGAGTACCACGCCATCGAACTTGGCCAATGCACCTTGGGTGACAGCCTCGGCTTCGCGGATTCGTGCTCGCGAACCGTTAGTCGGAATGGTCCAGCTCAACAGCGGGCCAAAGCCCCAGCGGTTGGTCGGGGCCGTCCCCAGGTTTTCCAGAAGCCCCACTGTACCAATGCTGGCACCGATGCTGATGTCCGGATACAGGGAGCCTGTGGCTACGCCGATCTCGGCGGTCGCTGCCGCCAGATGGCGCTCAGCCTGACGCACGTCCGGGCGGCGCTTGAGCAGCGCGGCTCCATCGCCCACAGGCAACAGCTGCACGATGTGCGGCAACTCGGCACAACTGCTCACAGCCGCTGGCAGTTGGTCCAGCGGTTTGGCCAGCAACATCGACAATCGAAACAGCCCCGATTGGCGCAGCGCTTCGTAGCGCGGCAGTTCGGCGCGCAAGGATCTGAATTGGGTTTCGGAGCGCGTGACCTGGGTTTCATCGCCTCGACCAGCATCACGCAGGCGCTGGATCAGGGTCGTACTTTGGGATTGCAGTTGCAGTGATTCTTGCGCGATATGGCGCTCTTCGTTGGCCGCGCACACTTGCGTATAAGCACGCACGACGTCTGCAACCACGGTGATTCGAGCGGTGTCCGCCGCAGCCTGGGTAGCGTCCGCATTGGCCTGGGCCGCCTCGATGCCGCGCTGCAAGGTCCCCCACAGGTCGAACTGGTATGAGGTGCTGATACCCAGATCGCCGACGTTGGCCACCGGCACTTTATCCGCCAGCAAAAAAGCTTCGCCAGACTCTTGCAGACGCTGCGCGCCCGCCTTCACCGAACCGCTCCAGCCACCAGCCGACTGCGCTTGCTCAACCTGAGCACGCGCCCGCGACAGGTTCGCCGCCGCGACCCGTAAATCGGTGTTGGAAGCCAGCGCCTGGCGCACCAACTCATTGAGTTTGGGGTCTTGATAGAGCTTCCACCAGTCATCGGGAATTGGCGCGGACACCACGTTGGCACCCTCGCCTGCAAACTCGCCCTGCAAATCCGGGCGTTGCATCGCCGCGTCTTTGGGCAACTGGTAATCAGGGCCAAGCAACTGGCAACCGGACAGCAGCAAACCCAGCCCTACGGCTGCCAGGTGAACGGCTTTCATCGCGCGCTCTCCGGGGCAGGTTTGGCCTTGGCCGAGTCGTCGATGATCGACACTGTCGCGGTGCGCCCGGCGATCATGCGGAAATCCTCAGGCACGTCGTCAAACACGATGCGCACCGGAATCCGCTGCGCCAGCCGTACCCAGCTGAACGCCGGGTTGACGTTGGGGAGCAGGTTCTGGCCGCTGGTACGGTCACGGTCTTCAATACCCGCCACGATGCTTTCGACATGACCGCGCAACCGGGCATTGTCGCCAATCACGCGGATATCAACGCTCTGACCGACATGGATGCCGTCGAGTTTGGTCTCTTCAAAATAACCGTCGATATGGAACGAGCTGCTGTCGACAATCGCCAACACTGGTCGACCTGCGGTGACGAACTCATTGACCCGTGGCGCCCGATCGTTGACATAACCATCGACCGGGCTGCGCACAACAGTGCGCTCCAGGTTGAGCTTGGCACTGTCCACAGCCACTTGAGCTTCAGTAAGTGCAGATTGGGCACGCATTTCACGGGACTGGCTTTCTTCCAGTTGTTCACGGGCGACCAGATTGCCCAACCCCTTGTTACGGCGGCTTTCACGTTGGGCCTGGGCCAAGGTCTCCTGGCGGTCAGCGACTGCTGCTTCAGCTTGGCGCAACGCCAGCTTGAAACGCTCCTGGTCGATGACAAACAGCACCTGGTCACGGGTGACAGGCTGGTTGTCGCGCACATCCACCTGCTTGATCAGGCCCGACACGTCAGGGGCAATTTGCACAATGTCGGCGCGGATGTGAGCGTCGCGTGTCCAGGGAGCAAACATGTAATACATGGTCATGCGCCAGACCACGACGCAGGCAAACGTCACCACCAGCAAGGTGAGAACGACACGGCCCAAGGTCAGTAAAGGTTTTTTCATGTCATCAGATATCGACTAAACGAATCCACAACGCCGAGTAGCAGAGCGTAGAGACCGACGTTGAACAAAGCCCGGTGCCAGACCAGACGGTAAAAGTGCACACGCGTGAGTAACGCGTGAACCACCAAAAACAACAAGTAGGTGATGCCCATCAACACCAGGAGCGTGGGCAGGAACACTCCGCTGATATCTACGTCACCGATCATAGCGGCGCTCCATCAATACTCTGGGCCTGGGTGTGTGGCAGATCATCGTTATCAACAATAAATTCAACGCCTGGCAGTAGGGCCAGACGCAGCCCGCTCAGGGCATGCAGCAGATGCACCCGCGCCTCGCCTTCGTCTTGCAGGTCGTTGGCGTTGAGCGCGCGGCGGGTGCGGTCCATGGTCATTTGCAGGCCCATGGGCATAGGCAAACGCTCACCTGCCTTCAGGCATGCGCAAAAGTATTCGCCCACATCGTTCACCACCTGACGCAACAACCGTTGTGGCTCTCCCGTGACCCTTGGCGCATAGGCCAGCAGATCCAGAAGATTGAGCGCCACCCGCAGGTCGCGCAGGGCGCTGCCGGTGTCTTGCCCGGTCAAGGCTAGACGCGGCAAGTGCTGCATCAGGCGATCAAGCATTTGCACGCCCATTTGCCGGTGCTCGGCCAGGGTTGCCGGTTGGGTCAGGCTAACGATGTCGCGCCAGCTGAAGCGCGTCAGGCGCTTGGCCGCCAGCTCGGCACCGAACGGACGCGCAATCAGGGTCCAGACAAAGGCAAACAACAGGCCGACGGGGCCTGCCAGGTTGGCGTTCATAAACACCATGAAGTCTGCATCGTAGGCCCCTTGAATGCTGATAAACGAGGCTGTGTTGACGATGGTCAGCAACGTACCCAAGTAAAAGCGCGGTTGTACCGTCAGGGTGCCAACGCAGATAAACGGCACGGCGAACGCGAGTACCAGCATCGGAAAATCGTGCAGATTAGGCAGGATTACAAACAAATACAGGCTGGCAAACAGTACCGACAGCGAGGTCCAGAAAAAGAACCGGTAAATCTGCGGGGCCGGGTCGTCCATCGCCGCAAAGAAGCTGCAGGCCACGGCCGCTAGAATCACCGCGCTGGCACCGTCGGTCCAACCGAGCAATATCCACAGCACGGAGGCCACGACAATCGCGGTCACCGTGGAAAAAGCCGAATAGAGCATCAGCCCACGATCGAGAAACGGCGTCAGCCGGCCCAGACGCCAGTGCCGGTAAACCGCACGCCACATGTCTTGGCTGCCGGTCGAGATAGCTTCTTGCAGGCTGCGGCAGTCCTGCCACAGGTCGATCCACTCACCTAACCGATACAACACGTTGGAAAACACCAGCTGGCGGCGATCGTCCAGCGCCGCTGCGCTGGGCTGCAACGCTTCGAGTTCATGGCGCAACGCTTGCCATTGCTGGATCGGAGCACCATGACGGGTGCTTTCAAGCCACGCCTGAGCGTGGTCGAGCAAAGGCGTGACTCTGTCGAGCAGTTCAGGTGCGCGACGCTCCAGCGCATAGAGTGCGTCGTCCAGGGCGTCGACCACGGGTAACAAGTGGATCATTCGCCCGCGCAGCTCTTTGGTATTACGCACCGTCTGCGGGTGCGCGCCCTCATGGGACAGTTGGCCGATCATCATTTCGAGACTGTTGAACGTTGTGACCATCGATGCCCGCAGGCCGCTGGCTTTGCTCGGCTCTACGTCGCGGGCCAGAAAGTGCTTGCTGTAATTGCTCGCATCGGCAAACCACTTGGCAGCCGAGTCGATGAAAACCGGGGTCAGGCGGCGAGGCCAGAACATGCTGCCAACTACGGCTGCGCAGACGATGCCGAGCATGATTTCTTCGGTACGCGAGACCGCGATGTCGAAGACGTTCAGCGGGTTATCCACAATCGGCAAAGCGATCATGGGCATGGTGTAACCGGCAAGCATGAGTACGTAGCTGTTGGCCGTGCGCAGGTGCAGCGACAGGAACAGCAGAATGCCGGTCCAGAGCGCGATCACCAGCACCAGTAAAAACGGCGTTTGCACAAATAGCGGAACAAAAAACACCGCAGCTGCAGCGCCGATCAGAGTGCCCAGGGCTCGGTAAACCGCTTTGGAACTGGTTGGCCCGACAAAGGGACTGGAGACGATATATACCGTGGCCATCGCCCAATATGGGCGGGGCATTTCCATCAGCAATGCGATATACAGCGCGATCATCGACGCGGCGAAGGTTCGTACCCCATAGAACCAGTCACGGGCAGGGGGCAGGTTGCTGAAAAAACCGTTCAAGATGCGGCTCCATCTGGCAACCGAACGGCCGCTTCGAAGGCTTTGATGACGCGCAATGCAGCTTCCTGATCAGCTACTGAAACATCGGCCAGCGCAGCCTGTCGCAGTTGTACAAGCTGGGCTTCAATCGATTGCACCAACGCCCGCCCACTATCGGTCAGGCTCAAGGTTTTAGCCCGGCGGTCGCTGGCATCTTCACAGCGACGCACATAGCCTGCCTTACACAATTGATCAAGCAAACGCACCAACGAGGGGCTTTCCATTCCGGCGGCATGGGCCACGGTGACCTGTCTCACCCCTGCCCCCAAGCGGCCGATAATTAGCAGCGGCATGGCGCAGGCTTCGGAAATCCCATAATTGACCAGCGTGGCCTGGCAGACACGACGCCAATGGCGAGTCGCAACCACCATGCCGGTGCTGATGCTCATTTGCAGTAGATCGAGAGTGTCAGGCAAGATGCGTCACATAATGTTAGTTTGCTAACTATTAATATTGCGCGGCCAGATGATCACAGTCAAGTGTTGCTAGTTATTTCTACTTACCTGCGATCGGCTTTGTGCGCAGCATCAAGTTCAATTGATCGACGATTTCAGCCCAATCCGCATCTTCAAGCTGCTCTTCACGCAAGAATGCCGCTTGGGAGGGTGTCCAGAAAAACGCATCTTCAAGCTTCAGATCAGGTTTGAGTGGCGAGTGGGTGGTGACAAATTTTTCAATATCTTCGGGGCTGGACGGCAGCCCCAGTTGCTTGAACAACGATGGTAGGCTATGGGTTGGCGCTTGCATCGAGTTGGCTCCGTTCAGGTTGTCTGCCGCATTCGGCGGCGGTGCAGGTCAAATATAGTCGAGCCTGCGTGTCATCGACGGCCAAGTCCTGCGCTTTGTGCCAATGCGCGGGGATAGTGCTGAAATCATCCGGTTGCACTTTGCTGCTGATCAACCAGATACGGCCCGTTCCTGGTTGCAGGTCGCTCAGGCGATCCACATAGATTTTTTTGCCGTGAGCATTCACCAACGTGCCAAAGCCATAGTCAT
Organism: Pseudomonas fragi; assembly: GCF_025426255.1. Classification (GTDB taxonomy): domain Bacteria; phylum Pseudomonadota; class Gammaproteobacteria; order Pseudomonadales; family Pseudomonadaceae; genus Aquipseudomonas; species Aquipseudomonas kulmbachensis. The sequence goes on from NZ_CP104861.1 coordinate 5,178,255, forward strand.
TCGGACGCCCGGATGCGCCATCCTCCAAGGGGGGCGTATAGAGCATGGGCTGAAACCCGGTCTTGTTGTAGTAGACGTAGCTGAAGTACCAGAACAGGTCACTGACGACGATTCGGTCACCGGGCTGGAACTGTTGGTTCACACGCTCAACCAGACGGTCAAAATGATCAGCCTCGTCGCTGAAATTGCTGCGCAACCCCACTGTCTCAGTACCGATAAACAGTGCCAGCAGTGCGATAGCCAATGCGCGCCGGTGTTTGAGCAGGTGGTCAATTGCGATACCGGCCAGCAGTGGCAAGCCAAGTGCCGCGAACATCAGATACCGCTCGATGAACAGCGGCGAGATGAATGACAGCGCAAAGATCGCCAATATGGGCACAAGCGTATAAGTCGCCACGAGCGTGCGAAATTTATTCGGCGTGGCGTCACGTACCGCCATCCACACTATCCCGGCACAGAGCGACAGCGGTGCCAGCCAGAACAGCGGCCAAGGGAGGTTGTCGCCTTCGTCCTGAAGCAAAAACTGCCACATCATGGCTGGCAAGGAGCGGGCATCGACAGCAGGCTCCCAGCCCACATCACCGCCAGCCTTGAGTTCATCCATGTGTTGCAGCAGGTCGATAAGGCCGGGAAGCCATGGCAAAAACAACAACACAATGACCGCGTTGGCCAGCCACCAGGCTGGGCGCTTGATCAGCCATCCCGTGCTTCGGCCACTGAGAAGCAGGTACAACCAATGGGCGATCACGCAGAAAGCGGTGAAGTAATGGGTGTAGAACGCGGCCGCCATCAGCACGGTGTAGACGGCCAGATAGCGGCTTTTATGCGGTGCCTTGACCCAGTACACCAATGCGATAGTCGCTGCGATCAGCCACATGCCCAATAACGAGTACATTCGTACTTCCTGGCTGTAGCGTACGGCGATCGGCAGCAGTGCTAACAGAAGGCCCGCCAGCAACGCAGCCCTTTGAGTGGCTATCAGCCGTACCAGCCATATCCCCAGCAATACCGTCGCGATACCGGGCAGTACACTCAGGGTGCGAATCGAGACCAGGCTGTCACCAAACAGCGCTATCCAGCCGTGCAACAGCATGAAGTACAAAGGTGGGTGAACATCGTGCGCCGCATGAAACCAGATACCGGGGAGCGAGTAGTCGCTCAGCATCAGGCTGGAGCCCTCGTCACACCAAATGGCAGAGGTCGTGAAACCGTAAAACCGTACCCCTGAGGCCAATAGCAAAATACACCACAACCACGGCTGGCGAACCAGTCGGGTCAGTGCACTGCGGGACGATGCAGGTAGTTGAAGCCCCTGTTCACCTACGTCGTTTTTGCTGAGTACGCCCATCCTTCACCTGCTGTGCATTGAGGCTGCGATTTGGGCAGCTTTAACTCCGGCGATTGTAGGGCCAGACCACAACAAAGGGGAGCGCGCTGGAGGGTCCTGAACAAGAAAGATAGTGGCACCGTGCAATCTCTTTTTTGGCAGTCACGCTAAACTAGACGTAACGAGGTTTGACAGGGATCGGGTCACTACCTAACTTGAATTGGATCCAAACAAGCGTGCTGAACTTTCGGTGCAGGTAATCCCAACGTGACCGTCAAAAACAATCCTCTAAGCAGCATAGTTGTCTCAGGCCCCATACCCGCTCATTTGGCGCGACCGGTGATTGAAGAGACCTTGCGCAACGCTATTCTTGATGGGCGCTTGCCATGTGGCACTGCGATTCGCCAAGAGGCATTGGCACAACTATTTGGCGTGAGCCGCATGCCAGTTCGCGAGGCATTGCGTCAACTTGAAGCCCAAAGCCTGTTGCAGGTTGTGCAATACAAAGGAGCCGTGGTTGCCCCTTTGATCGAAGACAACTCGCTGCACGCTTATGAGCTGCGTTTATTGCTCGAAGCTCAAGCGCTACGCCTTTCAGTGCCATTGTTGGCTGACGAAGATTTTGAAGCGGCCGAGGGCTATATCGAGGCGCTCGAAGTCGAAACAGATTTCGGCAAAATCGGCACACTCAACCGGCAATTTCATCAGACGCTTTACTGCAAGGCACCGAATAAGAAACTGTTGGCGTTAATTGAGACAGGGCTTATTGAAGAAGAGCGCTTTCTGCGCTTTAACCTTAAGCAAATGAACCTTGGCAAGTTATGCCAGGACGATCACCGAGCGTTGTTGCATCACGCCCGAGCCCGAGATATCGAAGCGTGCATTGCGGAGCTTGAGTCGCATCTGCAACGCGGCGTAAAGGCCATAACCCACTATCTGGATACACAGAAAGCAAAACAGCCCTGACATTTAAAATGCCAGGGCTGTGGGTAACTCATTATTGATCAGCGCCTTAGATTTTGAAGCTGTCGACCAATTGCTTGAGGCGGCTGGCTTGCTGCGACAGCGCATCGCAGTCCTTGAGGGTTTCGTTGAGATTCACCACACCTTGCTGATTGAGCAGATTGATCTGGTTGATATCCACATTGAGAGTTTCGACCACGGCGGTTTGCTCCTCGGTAGCGGCGGCAACCGACTGGTTCATACCGTCGATTTCCTCGATACGCTGGGTCACGCTGATCAAACGAGCGCCCGCCTGATTGGCCACCTCTACGCTTTCCTCGCTGGAAACCTGGCTCGCATTCATGGTGCTGACTGCTTCACGGGACCCCACTTGCAGCGAGGTGATCATTTTGTGTATCTCCTCTGCCGACTCCTGAGTGCGGTGAGCGAGGTTGCGCACCTCATCTGCCACCACGGCAAAGCCTCGTCCCGCTTCGCCCGCACGCGCTGCCTCAATGGCTGCGTTGAGGGCCAACAAGTTGGTTTGCTGCGAGATACCTTTGATCACATCCAAAATGTGGCCAATATTGTCGGTACTGGCATTCAGCGTTTCAATTTGTGCACACGACAAGCTGATTTTCTGCGACAGCTCGGTCATGGCCTGAATGGTCTGCTCAACAACTTTACGACCATCATCTGCCTGCTCGCTGGCACCGCTGGCATGCTGTGATGCGTCTGCGGCGTTGCGGGCGATTTCCTGGGTAGCGGCACCCAGCTCGTTGATGGCTGCGGCTACGCTGTTGGTGCGAGCACTCTGCTCGTCCGAACCGACAATGGATGCGTTGGACGATGCCATCACGCGATGGGACAAGTCATGCACCTGGCGGGTGGCTGAGGACACCTCACTGATTGACGCGTGAATACGCTCTACAAACTGGTTGAACGAGCCGGCCAACTCGCCGAATTCATCCTTGTTCTCAATCACCAGGCGACGCGTCAAATCACCTTCACCCTGGGCGATGTCCTGCATCGCACGGCCCATGGTAGTCAGCGGGCGCATCAAGACCTGGATCAACAAGCTCAGCAGCAACGCAATCGCTGCCACGGCAATAAACATCGCAATCAGTGCAGATGTGCGGAACTTGGACAGCGGTGCGTAAGCCTTGCCTTTGTCTATCGATTGGCCAATGTACCAATCAGCAGACGGCAGGCCCGTCACCGGGGTAAAGGCAATGATCCGCTCCTGACCATTGAGCTTCACTTCCTGGATACCCTTCTCGATCCGCAGGGAACTGGATGGGTAGATATCCTTCAGGTTTTTCATGACCTGATCTTTATCCGGACTGACGATGACCTGACCATCACCACTCACCAAAAATGCGTAACCCAGGCCACCTGTGTCGACCGAGTTAATGATTTTGACCAGGCTGTCCAGGCTCAAGTCGCCCCCCACTACACCCAGCAACTCACCGCCTTTTTTGACTGGCATGGCGATGGTCACAATCAGTCCACCCACAGCTGCCATGTAAGGTGGCGTGAGCATGGTTTGACCTGCGTTTACAGCCTGCTTGTACCAAGCGCGCTCGCGGGGGTCATAACCTTCAGGCATGTTGGCATCAGGGCGTTGGGTAAATACCCCATTGGCTTGCCCGACGTAGGTGAACTGGAAGTTAGAGGTGAATGCACGCTGGTCGACCAACCCAGGGAGGTCAGCCTGAGCGCCTTGGTGGGCAATGTTTTGTGCAAGGCTCTCCAGTACCAGGATGCGGCCACTGAGCCAATTCTGAACGCTGCTGGCTGTCAGGTTGCCAGACTGCTGCACCGAGGATTCGATGTTTTGCTTGATCGTATCCCGCTGCAGGTAGTCGTTGTACAAAGTGAATAACGCAAACGCCAGAACCACGACGCCTGAAGCGGCCAAAAGGATTTTATGGCTGAACTTGAGATTCATAGCATGGGACTTCTTATGCCAATAGGGAGGATGCGTACGGGGCGATATTCCGAGTAGCCGCACAAGCCGCCTTTTGGCGGCTCTGCACGCACGCAGTGCTTAACAGGCTGTCGGCACCATGTGCGGAATACTTAGCCACTTTTACTGGCAATGTGTTTATTCCGACGAAAGCGCAAGCGCGGCTTTCTGGAGTGGTATTGGAGAGGGGCTAGAAAATTGATGTGCGCTGAGGATTTACGTCGCGCAAAAACAAAACCCCTGTCTGCGTAAGCAGACAGGGGTTTCGGAATTCAATCTTGACGATGACCTACTCTCACATGGGGAAACCCCACACTACCATCGGCGATGCATCGTTTCACTACTGAGTTCGGGATGGGATCAGGTGGTTCCAATGCTCTATGGTCGTCAAGAAATTCTGTGGCAGATCCGTTATCAAAACGTACCTGCGAAAACTTGGGACTTCTATAAAAACAAAATCCCCGTCTGCGTGAGCAGACAGGGATTTTGGAATTTAATCTTGACGATGACCTACTCTCACATGGGGAAACCCCACACTACCATCGGCGATGCATCGTTTCACTACTGAGTTCGGGATGGGATCAGGTGGTTCCAATGCTCTATGGTCGTCAAGAAATTCGGTAGCCAGGTCGTTTGCCTTTCGGCTTACGCTCCAGCGAATGGGTATGTAATAGAGGGGTGTTTTGTGAACCGCAAACTTTCGGTTTGTATCGTCTTCACACACCGCAACTTGCAGGCTCTTGTGTTCAAGGGCGCAAATTGCTTGGGTGTTATATGGTCAAGCCTCACGGGCAATTAGTATTGGTTAGCTCAACGCCTCACAGCGCTTACACACCCAACCTATCAACGTCGTAGTCTTCGACGGCCCTTTAGGGAACTCAAGGTTCCAGTGAGATCTCATCTTGAGGCAAGTTTCCCGCTTAGATGCTTTCAGCGGTTATCTTTCCCGAACATAGCTACCCGGCAATGCCACTGGCGTGACAACCGGAACACCAGAGGTTCGTCCACTCCGGTCCTCTCGTACTAGGAGCAGCCCCTCTCAAATCTCAAACGTCCACGGCAGATAGGGACCGAACTGTCTCACGACGTTCTAAACCCAGCTCGCGTACCACTTTAAATGGCGAACAGCCATACCCTTGGGACCGGCTTCAGCCCCAGGATGTGATGAGCCGACATCGAGGTGCCAAACACCGCCGTCGATATGAACTCTTGGGCGGTATCAGCCTGTTATCCCCGGAGTACCTTTTATCCGTTGAGCGATGGCCCTTCCATACAGAACCACCGGATCACTAAGACCTACTTTCGTACCTGCTCGACGTGTCTGTCTCGCAGTCAAGCGCGCTTTTGCCTTTATACTCTACGACCGATTTCCGACCGGTCTGAGCGCACCTTCGTACTCCTCCGTTACTCTTTAGGAGGAGACCGCCCCAGTCAAACTACCCACCATACACTGTCCTCGATCCGGATAACGGACCTGAGTTAGAACCTCAAAGTTGCCAGGGTGGTATTTCAAGGTTGGCTCCATGCAGACTGGCGTCCACACTTCAAAGCCTCCCACCTATCCTACACAAGCAAATTCAAAGTCCAGTGCAAAGCTATAGTAAAGGTTCACGGGGTCTTTCCGTCTAGCCGCGGATACACTGCATCTTCACAGCGATTTCAATTTCACTGAGTCTCGGGTGGAGACAGCGCCGCCATCGTTACGCCATTCGTGCAGGTCGGAACTTACCCGACAAGGAATTTCGCTACCTTAGGACCGTTATAGTTACGGCCGCCGTTTACCGGGGCTTCGATCAAGAGCTTCGCGTTAGCTAACCCCATCAATTAACCTTCCGGCACCGGGCAGGCGTCACACCCTATACGTCCACTTTCGTGTTTGCAGAGTGCTGTGTTTTTAATAAACAGTCGCAGCGGCCTGGTATCTTCGACCGGCGTGGGCTTACGCAGTAAATGCTTCACCCTCACCGGCGCACCTTCTCCCGAAGTTACGGTGCCATTTTGCCTAGTTCCTTCACCCGAGTTCTCTCAAGCGCCTTGGTATTCTCTACCCAACCACCTGTGTCGGTTTGGGGTACGGTTCCTGGTTACCTGAAGCTTAGAAGCTTTTCTTGGAAGCATGGCATCAACCACTTCGTTGTCTAAAAGACAACTCGTCATCAGCTCTCGGCCTTAGAATCCCGGATTTACCTAAGATTCCAGCCTACCACCTTAAACTTGGACAACCAACGCCAAGCTGGCCTAGCCTTCTCCGTCCCTCCATCGCAATAACCAGAAGTACAGGAATATTAACCTGTTTTCCATCGACTACGCTTTTCAGCCTCGCCTTAGGGACCGACTAACCCTGCGTCGATTAACGTTGCGCAGGAAACCTTGGTCTTTCGGCGTGGGTGTTTTTCACACCCATTATCGTTACTCATGTCAGCATTCGCACTTCTGATACCTCCAGCAAGCTTCTCAACTCACCTTCACAGGCTTACAGAACGCTCCTCTACCGCATCACCTAAGTGA
>NZ_CP104861.1:5187500-5289195 GCF_025426255.1 Pseudomonas fragi
GCGGCTGCTGGCACAGAGTTAGCCGGTGCTTATTCTGTCGGTAACGTCAAGACAGTCACGTATTAGGTAACTGCCCTTCCTCCCAACTTAAAGTGCTTTACAATCCGAAGACCTTCTTCACACACGCGGCATGGCTGGATCAGGCTTTCGCCCATTGTCCAATATTCCCCACTGCTGCCTCCCGTAGGAGTCTGGACCGTGTCTCAGTTCCAGTGTGACTGATCATCCTCTCAGACCAGTTACGGATCGTAGCCTTGGTGAGCCATTACCTCACCAACTAGCTAATCCGACCTAGGCTCATCTGATAGCGCAAGGCCCGAAGGTCCCCTGCTTTCTCCCGTAGGACGTATGCGGTATTAGCGTCCGTTTCCGAACGTTATCCCCCACTATCAGGCAGATTCCTAGGTATTACTCACCCGTCCGCCGCTCTCAAGAGAAGCAAGCTTCTCTCTACCGCTCGACTTGCATGTGTTAGGCCTGCCGCCAGCGTTCAATCTGAGCCATGATCAAACTCTTCAGTTCAAACATCTTTGGGTTTTTAAGAAACCCTAAACTTGGCTCAGCAATCGTTGGTTACATCTTTGATTTCTCGCGGAGTAACTTGTGATGCTGATAATCTTGTTGACTATCAGTCTGACTCCACAAGCACCCACACGAATTGCTTGATTCAGTTGTTAAAGAGCGGTTGGTTAGCTTTCGCTGAACCGAGGCGCGCATTCTACAGCAGCCTCTGTTGCTGTCAAGCGGTTATTTTAAGATGTTTTCAAAGTTTCCTTTGTAACATCAACCACTTGCGCTTTCGATCTCTCGTTAGCGGGAGGCGAATTCTACAGCGTTACACGCTGCTGTCAACACCTTATTTCCTGCTACGTTCAATCTACTTGTTAGCCAGGCAAATGGCCTGGTTAACAGCACACGCTTTTTACAAAGCTTGTACTTATACAAAAACAAAATCCCCGACTGCGTGAGCAGACAGGGATTTTGGAATTTAATCTTGACGATGACCTACTCTCACATGGGGAAACCCCACACTACCATCGGCGATGCATCGTTTCACTACTGAGTTCGGGATGGGATCAGGTGGTTCCAATGCTCTATGGTCGTCAAGAAATTCTGTAGCCAGGTCGTTTGCCTTTCGGCTTACGCTCCAGCGAATGGGTATGTAATAGAGTGGTGTTTTGTGAGTCGCAAACTTTCGGTTTGTATCGTCTTCACACACCGCAACTTGCAGGCTCTTGTATTCAAGGGCGCAAATTGCTTGGGTGTTATATGGTCAAGCCTCACGGGCAATTAGTATTGGTTAGCTCAACGCCTCACAGCGCTTACACACCCAACCTATCAACGTCGTAGTCTTCGACGGCCCTTTAGGGAACTCAAGGTTCCAGTGAGATCTCATCTTGAGGCAAGTTTCCCGCTTAGATGCTTTCAGCGGTTATCTTTCCCGAACATAGCTACCCGGCAATGCCACTGGCGTGACAACCGGAACACCAGAGGTTCGTCCACTCCGGTCCTCTCGTACTAGGAGCAGCCCCTCTCAAATCTCAAACGTCCACGGCAGATAGGGACCGAACTGTCTCACGACGTTCTAAACCCAGCTCGCGTACCACTTTAAATGGCGAACAGCCATACCCTTGGGACCGGCTTCAGCCCCAGGATGTGATGAGCCGACATCGAGGTGCCAAACACCGCCGTCGATATGAACTCTTGGGCGGTATCAGCCTGTTATCCCCGGAGTACCTTTTATCCGTTGAGCGATGGCCCTTCCATACAGAACCACCGGATCACTAAGACCTACTTTCGTACCTGCTCGACGTGTCTGTCTCGCAGTCAAGCGCGCTTTTGCCTTTATACTCTACGACCGATTTCCGACCGGTCTGAGCGCACCTTCGTACTCCTCCGTTACTCTTTAGGAGGAGACCGCCCCAGTCAAACTACCCACCATACACTGTCCTCGATCCGGATAACGGACCTGAGTTAGAACCTCAAAGTTGCCAGGGTGGTATTTCAAGGTTGGCTCCATGCAGACTGGCGTCCACACTTCAAAGCCTCCCACCTATCCTACACAAGCAAATTCAAAGTCCAGTGCAAAGCTATAGTAAAGGTTCACGGGGTCTTTCCGTCTAGCCGCGGATACACTGCATCTTCACAGCGATTTCAATTTCACTGAGTCTCGGGTGGAGACAGCGCCGCCATCGTTACGCCATTCGTGCAGGTCGGAACTTACCCGACAAGGAATTTCGCTACCTTAGGACCGTTATAGTTACGGCCGCCGTTTACCGGGGCTTCGATCAAGAGCTTCGCGTTAGCTAACCCCATCAATTAACCTTCCGGCACCGGGCAGGCGTCACACCCTATACGTCCACTTTCGTGTTTGCAGAGTGCTGTGTTTTTAATAAACAGTCGCAGCGGCCTGGTATCTTCGACCGGCGTGGGCTTACGCAGTAAATGCTTCACCCTCACCGGCGCACCTTCTCCCGAAGTTACGGTGCCATTTTGCCTAGTTCCTTCACCCGAGTTCTCTCAAGCGCCTTGGTATTCTCTACCCAACCACCTGTGTCGGTTTGGGGTACGGTTCCTGGTTACCTGAAGCTTAGAAGCTTTTCTTGGAAGCATGGCATCAACCACTTCGTTAACTAAAAGTTAACTCGTCATCAGCTCTCGGCCTTAGAATCCCGGATTTACCTAAGATTCCAGCCTACCACCTTAAACTTGGACAACCAACGCCAAGCTGGCCTAGCCTTCTCCGTCCCTCCATCGCAATAACCAGAAGTACAGGAATATTAACCTGTTTTCCATCGACTACGCTTTTCAGCCTCGCCTTAGGGACCGACTAACCCTGCGTCGATTAACGTTGCGCAGGAAACCTTGGTCTTTCGGCGTGGGTGTTTTTCACACCCATTATCGTTACTCATGTCAGCATTCGCACTTCTGATACCTCCAGCAAGCTTCTCAACTCACCTTCACAGGCTTACAGAACGCTCCTCTACCGCATCACCTAAGTGATACCCGTAGCTTCGGTGTATGGTTTGAGCCCCGTTAAATCTTCCGCGCAGGCCGACTCGACTAGTGAGCTATTACGCTTTCTTTAAAGGGTGGCTGCTTCTAAGCCAACCTCCTAGCTGTCTAAGCCTTCCCACATCGTTTCCCACTTAACCATAACTTTGGGACCTTAGCTGACGGTCTGGGTTGTTTCCCTTTTCACGACGGACGTTAGCACCCGCCGTGTGTCTCCCATGCTCGGCACTTGTAGGTATTCGGAGTTTGCATCGGTTTGGTAAGTCGGGATGACCCCCTAGCCGAAACAGTGCTCTACCCCCTACAGTGATACATGAGGCGCTACCTAAATAGCTTTCGAGGAGAACCAGCTATCTCCGAGCTTGATTAGCCTTTCACTCCGATCCACAGGTCATCCGCTAACTTTTCAACGGTAGTCGGTTCGGTCCTCCAGTTAGTGTTACCCAACCTTCAACCTGCCCATGGATAGATCGCCCGGTTTCGGGTCTATTCCCAGCGACTAGACGCCCTATTAAGACTCGCTTTCGCTACGCCTCCCCTATTCGGTTAAGCTTGCCACTGAAAATAAGTCGCTGACCCATTATACAAAAGGTACGCAGTCACCCAACAAAGTAGGCTCCCACTGCTTGTACGCATACGGTTTCAGGATCTATTTCACTCCCCTCTCCGGGGTTCTTTTCGCCTTTCCCTCACGGTACTAGTTCACTATCGGTCAGTCAGTAGTATTTAGCCTTGGAGGATGGTCCCCCCATATTCAGACAAAGTTTCTCGTGCTCCGTCCTACTCGATTTCACTGCAAAGATGTTTTCGCGTACAGGGCTATCACCCACTATGGCCGCACTTTCCAGAGCGTTCCGCTAACATCAATACAGCTTAAGGGCTGGTCCCCGTTCGCTCGCCACTACTAAGGGAATCTCGGTTGATTTCTTTTCCTCAGGGTACTTAGATGTTTCAGTTCCCCTGGTTCGCTTCTTAAGCCTATGTATTCAGCTTAAGATACCTAACTTATGTTAGGTGGGTTCCCCCATTCAGACATCTCCGGATCAAAGTCTGTTTGCCGACTCCCCGAAGCTTTTCGCAGGCTACCACGTCTTTCATCGCCTCTGACTGCCAAGGCATCCACCGTATGCGCTTCTTCACTTGACCATATAACCCCAAGCAATCTGGTTATACTATGAAGACGACATTCGCCGAAAATTCGCATGTTCAATTAAGAACTTATTCACAAATTTTACCTTAGCCTGAATAAACACCAGTGAAAGTGTTATCCAGTCTAACTTTCTATTACATACCCAAATTTTTAAAGAACGATCTAATCAAAAGATCAGAAATCAACATTCACTCTCTTTCGAGAAAATGTTCATTTCTAAGCTTTACGATAGAGAAGCCGTACAACTTAAGTGGCTTCTACCGTCTTTTACAGTGAATCAAGCAATTCGTGTGGGAACTTATGGAGCAGCTGATGTCGTCGATTAAGGAGGTGATCCAGCCGCAGGTTCCCCTACGGCTACCTTGTTACGACTTCACCCCAGTCATGAATCACACCGTGGTAACCGTCCTCCCGAGGGTTAGACTAGCTACTTCTGGTGCAACCCACTCCCATGGTGTGACGGGCGGTGTGTACAAGGCCCGGGAACGTATTCACCGTGACATTCTGATTCACGATTACTAGCGATTCCGACTTCACGCAGTCGAGTTGCAGACTGCGATCCGGACTACGATCGGTTTTATGGGATTAGCTCCACCTCGCGGCTTGGCAACCCTTTGTACCGACCATTGTAGCACGTGTGTAGCCCAGGCCGTAAGGGCCATGATGACTTGACGTCATCCCCACCTTCCTCCGGTTTGTCACCGGCAGTCTCCTTAGAGTGCCCACCATTACGTGCTGGTAACTAAGGACAAGGGTTGCGCTCGTTACGGGACTTAACCCAACATCTCACGACACGAGCTGACGACAGCCATGCAGCACCTGTCTCAATGTTCCCGAAGGCACCAATCTATCTCTAGAAAGTTCATTGGATGTCAAGGCCTGGTAAGGTTCTTCGCGTTGCTTCGAATTAAACCACATGCTCCACCGCTTGTGCGGGCCCCCGTCAATTCATTTGAGTTTTAACCTTGCGGCCGTACTCCCCAGGCGGTCAACTTAATGCGTTAGCTGCGCCACTAAGAGTTCAAGACTCCCAACGGCTAGTTGACATCGTTTACGGCGTGGACTACCAGGGTATCTAATCCTGTTTGCTCCCCACGCTTTCGCACCTCAGTGTCAGTATCAGTCCAGGTAGTCGCCTTCGCCACTGGTGTTCCTTCCTATATCTACGCATTTCACCGCTACACAGGAAATTCCACTACCCTCTACCATACTCTAGCTTGCCAGTTTTGGATGCAGTTCCCAGGTTGAGCCCGGGGATTTCACATTCAACTTAACAAACCACCTACGCGCGCTTTACGCCCAGTAATTCCGATTAACGCTTGCACCCTCTGTATTACCGCGGCTGCTGGCACAGAGTTAGCCGGTGCTTATTCTGTCGGTAACGTCAAGACAGTCACGTATTAGGTAACTGCCCTTCCTCCCAACTTAAAGTGCTTTACAATCCGAAGACCTTCTTCACACACGCGGCATGGCTGGATCAGGCTTTCGCCCATTGTCCAATATTCCCCACTGCTGCCTCCCGTAGGAGTCTGGACCGTGTCTCAGTTCCAGTGTGACTGATCATCCTCTCAGACCAGTTACGGATCGTAGCCTTGGTGAGCCATTACCTCACCAACTAGCTAATCCGACCTAGGCTCATCTGATAGCGCAAGGCCCGAAGGTCCCCTGCTTTCTCCCGTAGGACGTATGCGGTATTAGCGTCCGTTTCCGAACGTTATCCCCCACTATCAGGCAGATTCCTAGGTATTACTCACCCGTCCGCCGCTCTCAAGAGAAGCAAGCTTCTCTCTACCGCTCGACTTGCATGTGTTAGGCCTGCCGCCAGCGTTCAATCTGAGCCATGATCAAACTCTTCAGTTCAAACATCTTTGGGTTTTTAAGAAACCCTAAACTTGGCTCAGCAATCGTTGGTTACATCTTTGATTTCTCGCGGAGTAACTTGTGATGCTGATAATCTTGTTGACTATCAGTCTGACTCCACAAGCACCCACACGAATTGCTTGATTCAGTTGTTAAAGAGCGGTTGGTTAGCTTTCGCTGAACCGAGGCGCGCATTCTACAGCAGCCTCTGTTGCTGTCAAGTGGTTATTTTAAGATGTTTTCAAAGTTTCCTCTGTAACATCAACCACTTGCGCTTTCGATCTCTCGTTAGCGGGAGGCGAATTCTACAGCGTTACACGCTGCTGTCAACACCTCATTTCCTGCTTCGATGACTTGAAGCTGACACTGCCGAAAACCAATCCAACTCATTGAAACTCAAGGAGTTTTCCGTTTCGACTGCGCCGGAAGTGGGCGAATTATAGGCCGTTACAATTTTAGGTCAAGGCTTAATTGAGCAAAACTATCAATTAGTCCGAAAGCCCCCAAATTACACCTATATAGAGGGGTGCTGGCGCACCCCTCTATATAGCTACAACACACCCGACAACCGCAAAGCCTGCACCGCACCCGCCTGCATCCCCAACACCCGCTCCAACACCTGCTGAGTATGCTCACCCAACAAAGGAGGGGCATTACGGTACTCCACCGGCGTTTCGGACAACCGGATAGGGCTGGCCACTTGCGGCACCAGTCCCGCCAACGCATGGGGCAACTGCATCGCCAGCCCCCGAGCCTGTACCTGAGGATCAGCAAACACCTGAGCCAGGTCATTGATCGGCCCACAGGGAACACCAACCGCCTCCAGCTGCGCTACCCACTCAGCCGTGGTCTTGAACACCGTCGCCTGCCTGATAAGCGGCACCAGCACCCCGCGATTAGCGACACGCAGCTTGTTGGTAGCAAAGCGCGGATCATCCACCCACTCAGACCGACCTGCCACCTCTGCAAACTTGCGGAACTGGCTGTCATTCCCCACGGTAAGGATGAAGTCACCATCTGCCGTCGGAAAATCCTGATAAGGCACAATATTCGGATGAGCATTGCCCAGACGCTGAGGGGCAACACCTGTAGTTAGATAGTTCATCGCCTGATTCGCCAGGCAGGCCACCTGCACATCCAACAGTGCCATATCAATATGCTGACCACCGCCGTCATGCTGACGATGTGCAAGAGCTGCCAGAATCGCGACCGTGGAGTAGAGCCCGGTCAAAATGTCCGTGAGCGCAACTCCAACCTTTACCGGACCTGCGCCCTCCTCCCCCTCTGGCCGCCCGGTCAGACTCATCAGACCGCCCAAGCCCTGAACCATGAAGTCATAACCTGCCCGCTTGGCATAGGGACCGGTTTGACCGAACCCTGTAATCGAGCAGTAGATCAAATCGGGATTCAATGCCTTTAGCGACGCGTAGTCCAAGCCGTAAGCTTGCAGACCACCCACCTTGAAGTTCTCGATCAGGATGTCGGACTTGGCCGCCAGCTCACGAACCAGCTGCTGCCCCTCAGGCTTGGTGAAATCAATAGTTACCGATTGCTTGTTGCGGTTGGCCGACAAGTAATAGGCAGCCTCCCCGGTACTCTCGCCATAGGCATCTTTAAGGAAGGGCGGCCCCCAGGCACGAGTGTCATCACCATTACCCGGGCGCTCAACCTTGATCACCTCAGCCCCCAGGTCCGCCAGTATCTGCCCCGCCCACGGCCCCGCCAGCACACGAGACAAATCCAACACCCGCAAATGCGATAAAGCACCCATGAGCCGAGCTCCTGTTAATAGAACGCCTGAAGACCAGTCTGCGCACGACCAAGGATCAAGGCATGCACGTCATGCGTGCCTTCATAGGTGTTAACAACTTCCAGATTGACCAGATGACGAGCTACCCCGAACTCATCCGAGATACCGTTACCGCCCAGCATGTCGCGAGCCATACGTGCGATATCCAAGGACTTGCCGCATGAGTTGCGCTTCATGATTGAAGTAATCTCAACAGCCGCAGTACCTTCGTCCTTCATCCGCCCCAGACGCAGGCAACCCTGCAGAGCCAACGTAATCTCGGTCTGCATATCAGCCAGCTTTTTCTGGATCAACTGAGTTGCCGCCAAAGGCCGACCAAACTGATGACGATCCAGGGTGTACTGACGCGCCGTGTGCCAGCAAAACTCAGCGGCACCAAGCGCACCCCAGGAGATGCCATAACGAGCAGAGTTAAGGCAGGTAAAAGGACCTTTCAGGCCGCGCACATCCGGAAAGATGTTCTCTTGCGGCACAAACACGTTATCCATAACGATTTCACCTGTAATGGAAGCACGCAAGCCAACCTTGCCGTGAATCGTAGGCGTAGTCAGACCCTTCCAGCCTTTTTCCAGAACAAAGCCACGAATGTCGCCTTCATCGTCCTTGGCCCACACCACAAATACATCAGCGATAGGACTGTTGGTGATCCACATCTTGCTACCCGTCAGGCTGTAGCCGCCATCTACCGAACGGGCACGAGTGATCATCGCGCCTGGATCAGAACCATGATTAGGCTCTGTCAGACCAAAACAGCCAATCCACTCGCCAGACGCCAGCTTGGGTAGATACTTTTGCTTTTGCGCCTCAGTACCGAACTCATTGATCGGCACCATTACCAGAGACGACTGCACACTCATCATCGAGCGATAACCTGAGTCGACACGCTCAACCTCACGCGCAATCAGGCCGTAGCTGACGTAGTTAAGGCCACTACCACCGTACTGCTCAGGAATCATTGCACCCAGCAGACCGGTTTCGCCCATTTCGCGAAAGATCGCAGGGTCAGTCTTCTCATTACGGAAAGCCTCAAGCACACGCGGCGCCAACTTGTCCTGAGCAAATTGCTCAGCACTGTCGCGCACCATGCGCTCTTCTTCAGTGAGCTGCTGATCCAGCAACAGTGGATCAATCCAGTTGAAGCTTGCTTTACCCGCCATGAGAGAACCCTCGTGTAATAGGTCAAATATCGTGGGCCAATCCTAGGCCCCTTCTATATAGAAGGACAAACGAGGATTCGACACCATCTTGTGATAATTTATCACTCCGTAGCCCTCAAGAAAGCCATTTCTGACTGTATTTAGTGAGGAAGCCGTACATGCGCCGCAAGATCCCTAGTACAACAGCTCTCATCAGCTTCGAGACCGCTGCACGTCACGAAAGCTTTACCAAGGCAGCACATGAGCTATCCCTCACTCAAGGGGCTATTTGCCGACAGATTGCCGGCCTGGAAGAGTTCTTGAGTGTAGAACTCTTCCGACGCTCCAAGCGCGGCGTAAAGCTGACTGAAGCAGGGCTTTCCTACAGCCGGCGCATTGCCACCCAGTTGGATGCCGTAGAACGGGATACGCTGTCCGTCATGGGCCAACAAGGTGCCAACGTGATTGAGCTGGCCGTAGTGCCCACTTTCGGCACGCAATGGCTATTACCTCGCCTCAAGGACTTCCAGCAACAACACCCGGACGTCACAGTAAACCTGACCAACCGCACACGCCCCTTCCTGTTTGCCGATACCGATTTTGATGCCGCCATCTATTTCGGCGATGCCGATTGGTCCGGCACATCGTCCTACCGTCTGATGGGCGAAAACCCGGTCCCCGTGTGTAGCCCCGCATTATTAGGCGCACAGCAGAACCTCAGCCCTCAAGCGCTCGCAGAACTGCCCCTACTGCAACAAACCACCCGCCCCTACGCCTGGCGCCAATGGTTTAACGCCCAGGACATGAATGTGCCACGAGACATGACCGGCCCACGTTACGAACTGTTCTCGATGCTGGCCCAGGCCGCCATGCATGAAATGGGAGTAGCCCTGATCCCGCCCTTCCTGATTCAGCGCGAACTGGCCGAAAAACGCCTGGTGATTGCCAATGATTGCGCCCTGTCCAGCACCAAGGCTTACTACCTGATGATCCCTGAACGAAAAATTGAATCAGCTTCACTGCAAGCTTTCCAGGACTGGCTGATCACGCAGGCCAAGGGATACAGCCTGATTTAATGCACCGCATCGTCCAGATAAACTATGTAGTGCCTCAAAAAATAGCACTACATATATAAGGAAATGTCGCTTTTAAACACTCTGTACTTTGGTCTAACTGGACAAACCTGAAGGCCAGTAACCACGCGGCCTGCAGGGTATTTCTCAAAGTTATGCAGCGATAACCAAAAGAAATGTGAAAAAAACTCAAAAAACAGGTAAATCTCCTGAAAGCCACGTTTTTAAAGGCGTGCAGCCAAGCGTTGCGACATTCGGTCACTGCATGACTTGTAGTTTAGATCTCGTCATCCTCCATAAGTCCTTGAAGGGCAAAAAAATTGCCAGCAGAATGCCCCGCCCCACCCATACTTTGGTGGGATCGTGCTGATCGGCCGCCCCAGTCGCACCATCCGTAGTGCGCTGGCTTTCTTATAAAAGATCACGCAGGAGATATGACGTGCACATTGGTGTTCCTCTCGAGACCCATACGGGTGAAACGCGGGTTGCTGCAACCCCGGAAACCATCAAGAAGCTGATCGGCCAAGGCCATAAAGTGACTGTTCAAAGCGGCGCTGGCATTAATGCCAGTGTTATCGACAGTGCTTATGAAGCCGCCGGCGCGACTATTGGCAACGCTACAGATGCTTTCGGCGCAGAGCTGATTCTCAAGGTTGTCGCTCCCAGCGATAGCGAACTGGCCCTGATCAAAACCGGCACCGTGCTGATTGGTATGCTTAACCCGTTCAGCAATGAAACCATTGCCAAACTGGCCGAGCGTGGGATCACCGCCTTCTCTCTCGAAGCTGCTCCACGAACCTCTCGTGCGCAAAGTCTTGATGTGCTGTCATCCCAAGCCAACATTGCTGGCTATAAAGCCGTCCTCGTCGCGGCTCACCACTATCCGCGCTTTATGCCGATGCTGATGACTGCCGCCGGGACCGTTAAAGCCGCTCGCGTGCTGATTCTGGGCGCTGGTGTTGCCGGCTTGCAGGCCATTGCCACCGCCAAGCGTTTGGGTGCAGTAATCGAAGCCTCCGATGTGCGACCTGCGGTTAAAGAGCAGATCGAATCCCTAGGCGCCAAATTTGTCGACGTACCTTACGAAACCGACGAAGAACGCGAATGCGCCGTTGGCGTAGGCGGTTATGCCCGCCCGATGCCAGCAAGCTGGATGCAGCGCCAGGCCTTGGCCGTTCACGAACGCGCCAAGCAGGCGGATATCGTGATCACCACCGCCCTGATCCCGGGCCGTAAAGCGCCTGTTCTGCTCAGCGCTGAAACCGTGGCCCAGATGAAACCAGGCTCGGTGGTCATCGACCTGGCTGCTGCCCAGGGCGGCAACTGCCCGCTGACCGTCGCCGACCAAGTGGTGGTTGAACATGGAGTGACCATCGTCGGCCACACCAACCTGCCCGCCATGGTTGCCGCTGACGCCTCGGCGCTTTACGCCCGCAACCTGCTGGACTTCCTCAAGCTGGTCTTCACCCCCGAAGGGCAGTTCCAGATCAACCTTGAAGACGACATCGTCGCCGCGTGCCTAATGTGCCGCGACGGTCAAGTCGTGCGCAAAAACGGCTGAGGATAAAAATAATGGAAGAACTCATCTCCCCCGGTATCTACAACCTGATCATCTTCGCGCTGGCCATTTATGTGGGCTATCACGTGGTCTGGAACGTTACCCCGGCGCTGCACACTCCACTCATGGCCGTTACCAACGCCATTTCGGCGATTGTCATCGTGGGCGCCATGCTCGCCGCCGCACTGACTGTTACCCCACTGGGTAAAACCATGGGCACATTGGCGGTCGCGCTGGCTGCCGTAAACGTATTCGGTGGATTTTTGGTCACCCGGCGCATGCTGGAAATGTTCAAGAAGAAAGCACCTAAAGCCAAAGAAGAGGTGCGCAAGCCATGAGCATGAACCTGGTCACTGTTCTGTATCTGGTTGCATCCATTTGCTTTATTCAGGCCCTCAAAGGTCTGTCACACCCCACTACCTCACGTCGCGGCAACCTGTTCGGCATGCTTGGCATGGGTCTGGCGATCATTACCACCGTCGGCCTGATCTACAAGTTAGGCGCCGAGATCGCCACCGCCGGTATTGGCTATGTGATTGTCGGCCTGCTGGTCGGCGGCACCGCTGGCTCGATCATGGCCAAACGCGTCGAAATGACCAAAATGCCTGAGCTGGTGGCTTTCATGCACAGCATGATTGGCCTCGCGGCGGTATTCATTGCGATCGCGGCCGTGGTCGAACCGCAGTCGCTGGGCATCGTCAAACACCTGGGCGACGCCATCCCTGCGGGCAACCGTCTGGAACTGTTCCTGGGCGCGGCCATTGGTGCAATCACCTTCTCCGGCTCAGTGATCGCCTTCGGCAAACTCTCGGGCAAGTACAAGTTCCGCCTGTTTCAGGGAGCACCGGTACAGTTCAGCGGCCAACACAAGCTGAACCTGGTACTGGGCCTGGCTACGTTGGGCCTGGGCATCACCTTTATGCTGACCGGCAACCTCAACGCCTTCGCGCTGATGCTGGCTCTGGCGTTTGTGCTGGGTGTGCTGATCATCATCCCGATTGGCGGCGCTGACATGCCGGTCGTGGTATCGATGCTTAATAGCTACTCAGGTTGGGCTGCAGCCGGTATCGGCTTCTCACTGAACAACTCGATGCTGATCATCGCCGGTTCGCTGGTAGGTTCTTCGGGTGCGATCCTGTCGTACATCATGTGCAAGGCGATGAACCGTTCGTTCTTCAACGTGATCCTCGGCGGCTTTGGTGGCGCAACTGACACTGGCGGCCCGGCGGGCGCACAAGAAGCTCGTCCGGTTAAATCCGGCTCGGCTGACGATGCCACCTTCCTGCTGATGAACGCCGACACCGTGATCATTGTTCCGGGCTATGGCCTGGCGGTAGCACGGGCACAACATGCGCTCAAAGAGCTGACCGAAAAGCTGACCCATCGCGGCGTAACCGTGAAGTATGCGATTCACCCGGTTGCAGGTCGCATGCCTGGCCATATGAACGTGCTGCTGGCCGAGGCCGAAGTGCCTTACGACCAAGTGTTCGAGATGGAAGACATCAACTCCGAGTTTGGCCAAGCCGACGTAGTGCTGGTGCTGGGCGCCAACGACGTGGTCAACCCCGCAGCCAAGAACGATCCGAAATCGCCAATTGCAGGCATGCCGATCCTCGAAGCTTATAAAGCCAAAACCGTCATCGTTAACAAACGCTCAATGGCCAGTGGCTATGCAGGTCTGGATAACGAACTGTTTTATCTGGATAAAACCATGATGGTCTTCGGCGACGCCAAAAAAGTTATTGAAGATATGGTCAAAGCCGTCGAGTAACATCCCGCATCATCGCAATATCGAGAACCCCGGCGCGGTAATGGCCGGGGTTTTTCTTTTTCCAAAGAACCCGACCAAAGGCTCTAAATCGGCCGCTGGCATTCGACCATGGTAGCGGGACGAAAGGCTCTGAAAATGAATAGACTGCGCCTCTTGCTTCCGTTGCCCGAGATAACAATCCATGTACCGTGAACGTATTCGCCTGAACTCCCTGCACGATAAGGTCATGAGCGCCGAAGATGCCGCCGCCCTTATCCAAGACGGCATGACCGTCGGCATGAGCGGTTTTACCCGTGCCGGTGAAGCCAAAGCCGTCCCGCAGGCCCTGGCCGAGCGGGCTAAAAAGTCGCCACTTAAAATCACCCTGATGACCGGCGCCAGCCTGGGTAACGACCTCGACAAGCAATTGACCGAAGCCGGTGTACTGGCCCGCCGCATGCCATTTCAGGTAGACAGCACCCTGCGCAAGGCGATCAACGCCGGCGAAGTGATGTTTATCGACCAGCATTTGTCCGAAACCGTTGAGCAACTGCGCAACAATCAGCTCAAGCTACCCGACATTGCAGTTATCGAAGCCGTCGCTATTACCGAGCAAGGTCATATTGTTCCGACGACCTCCGTGGGCAACTCCGCCAGCTTCGCGATTTTCGCCAAACAGGTGATCATCGAGATCAACATGGCGCATAACCCGAACCTGGAAGGTTTGCACGACATCTATATCCCGACCTACCGCCCGACGCGTACGCCGATTCCGCTGGTGAAAGTCGACGATCGTATCGGCAGCACCGCGATCCCGATCCCGCCGGAAAAAATCGTCGCTATCGTGATCACCAATAAGCCGGACTCGCCGTCCACCGTGTCCGAGCCGGACAGCGAAACCGACGGCATCGCCTTTCACCTGATCAATTTCCTCAAACAGGAAGTTGAAGCCGGGCGCATGACCAACAAGCTCGGCCCGCTGCAAGCCGGTATCGGTAACATCGCCAACGCCGTGATGTGCGGCCTGATCGACTCGCCGTTCGAAGACCTGACCATGTACTCCGAAGTACTTCAGGACTCGACCTTTGACCTGATCGACGCGGGCAAGATGACCTTCGCTTCGGGCAGCTCCATCACCTTGTCGGAACGTCGCAACTCGGACGTGTTCGGCAACCTGGAGCGCTACAAGGACAAGTTGGTGCTGCGCCCGCAAGAGATCTCCAACCACCCTGAAGTGGTTCGCCGCCTGGGCATCATCGGGATTAATACCGCGCTGGAATTCGACATCTACGGCAACGTTAACTCCACGCACGTCTGTGGCACACGGATGATGAACGGCATCGGCGGTTCAGGCGACTTCGCCCGCAACGCGCATCTGGCAATCTTCGTTACCAAATCGATTGCCAAGGCCGGGGCAATCTCCAGCGTGGTGCCAATGGTCAGCCACGTCGACCACACCGAGCACGACGTCGACATCCTCGTCACCGAGCAAGGCCTGGCTGATTTGCGCGGTCTGGCTCCGCGTGAGCGCGCACGCGTGATTATCGACAACTGTGTGCACCCTGACTTCCGTGAAGCCCTGAATGACTACTTCACCAAGGCCTGCGCAATTGGCGGTCACACACCGCACATCCTGCGTGAAGCCCTGAGCTGGCATATCAACCTGGAAGAAACCGGGAAAATGTTGCCGTAACACGCGAGCTAGACAGCCGCTGACCGAAAACTGTTTCGTCAGCGGCTTTTTTATACCTGTAATTTCAAAAACTGTACTGCTGTACTGGTCAATTTCTCTCCCTGAAACACACTTCCCCTACCATTTTTGCCAATTTCGCACCATTAAAGTGCGCACAGGTACAGTTGTGCTCATTTCTAGCCGTACAGCCCTCTTAAACAGTTAACTGGCCCATTGCAATACAGATGAACTGTATCTAGAGACCCTGGACAAAGAGGAGGATCATTGGCATCAGTTAAACCACTAGCCAATGCCGCCACAAGCGGAAGGATGTCACCATGGAACGTACACTCAGTTCCGAACTGTTCAGCGAAAGCAACTCTGTAAACACCCAGGCTTCCATGCCTTTGCGCGTACTTGCCAACCTGATGTTGTGGCAGCGCCGCATCTCCAGCCGCCATCAATTGGCTCGCCTGGACTCGCGTCTTCTGGCTGATGCCGGGATTAGCGAAGCACAGCGTTACGAAGAGCTGAGCAAGCCGTTCTGGCGCTAACTAGCGCTCGCTGGCCCTGACCACCGGTCCACCGCCAGCACCCTGAATTGAAAAAACAAAACCCGTCGCGGATTACCGCTGACGGGTTTTGTCGTTATGGGCTATCGTTTTGGTAGCTTGCAAGCCAACAGGTACAGTTCTAAATATATTAAAATAAGGCAGGTACAGTTTGTGAAATACCTGATCCAGAGCACCCTGGCTACGGTTCCAGACAAAACATCCTTTGCCTGATGCGACCCTCAGCCTACTATTCGGCCCATAACCGTCTATTTTCATACGTTCACATTCAGGAGTCTTACCATGTCCACACTTCGCCTACTTAGCGCGGCTGCTCTGCTGGTCGTTGCTGCAAGCGCCAACGCCTCAAGCTTCATCGTTACCACCGACGGCATCGTGGGCACTCTAAAAGCCACATCCGATCTGACATCCGATGCCACTGGCTCGTTTCGTGACAACAAGATCGTGCGTGCAGCCCGTGACGACGCCGCCAGCTTCGTGGCCAGCGAAGGAACCATTCGTGGGGTAAAACTTGAAAGCGCCTTCGAAGCCATTCGCCAACAAGCGCCTCAATTGCAGGCCACTGATGCACAACTGGCTCAGGCCATCCTGACCATCTGATCAGGCACACATCCTGTAGCCACTGCCGCAGGCTGCGAATCGCAGCCTGCGGCAGTGTTTTGAACCACGCTGGCCCTCCCCCGACCATTACGCTAGCCTTGAGCCTCATTCAAACAGCCTCGAGACCCATGCGCTTTCCCCTAATTGTTCTACTCGTACTCTGCTGGACTAAATCAGCCAACGCCTTCGACATGACCACCCAGAATGTGGTGCTCAGTGGTTACGTCACCAGTAAAGTGACGTCCGCGCCTTTTGATCACAAACTGATACGTGCCGCACAGGACGACGCCGCCGTCTTTATTGCCAGTGATGGCCAAATGAGAGGCGCACAGCTGGAGTCTGCCCTGCGTTATCTGCGCTTGAACCAGCCAAAATTGAGTGCCAGCGACCTTGAACTGGCACAGACAATTCTCGTCCAATAAGTACCCGCTTTTTCCGGAGATTTTTCATGCGTAGCCCTCTAATCGTCGCCACCCTTGGCCTTTTGCTGCTCGCCGATGTGGCACAGGCACAAACCGTCGTGCAGACCAGTAACATCATCGTGCGCGCTTTTGGCCGCACCATTGACTTCACATCCGACACCACTACTTCCATCCGCGACTCTAAAGTTGTGCGCGAAGCCCACGACGACGCTGCCACCTTCGTCGCCAGCCAAGGTGATATTCGCGGCGTGCAACTGGAAGCAGCTTTCAGCACCCTGCGCGACCGCGTGCCTGAAGCCCGCAACGCCAGCGACCAGGATCTCGCCGAAGCCATCCTCGCACTGTGAGGCCGCTAACGCGCTGGCTCGCCGCCTGTGGCCTGCTGCTGATTACCAGCAGCGCCCAGGCCGCGCTGCATCTGCAACTCAAGACCGAGGGCCTGAGCCCGGCCGAACAACAGGCCAGCCAAGCCCTGCTCGATGAAGCCATGCAGAGCCTGCCACCGCGTTTTATCGAGCAACTGGATCGACAGATTCTGGTGGGCTGGACCGATGACATGCCCAGCAACGCTTACGGCCAGGCATCACTGACCTCCGAGCTGGACCTCAACCGCAATCTACTGGCCGGGCTGACCGATGGCTCTGCCGCCACCCAGCAGACCAACCGCCCCCACGGCACTGTGCGCCGGGAAATGCTCGCCACCGTCTTGCACGAGCTGACCCATATCTACGACCGCGCCCGCCTCTGGCCCGCAGCCGAGCGCACGCTAATCCGCCGCTGTGCCCGGCAAAGCAGCAACACAGGCCTGATTGGCATCCCCGATCAATGTCGCGGGCAGACTGAGCGGCGCTTCACCCTCAGTGATGATCCGCGCTTGCTCGACCTGGCAGGCTGGCAGCAATACGTGGGCCGACGGGGCGAACGCGAGCAAGACAACCACCAGGTTGTACGCAGCCCGGACCTGTATGAAGTCAGCAGCCCCAAGGAGTTTGTCGCGGTCAATATGGAGTACTTCCTCCTCGACCCGGCCTACGCCTGCCGCCGCCCGGCTCTGTATCGCTACTACAAAGAACATTTCGGCTGGGCACCTGCAGCCAAGGATGAATGCCCAAAGGGCTTTGCATTCCTCAATGCTGGCAACGATTTCGGCAAAACACCGCTCGGCACCGTAGACCCGGAGCGGGTGTACGCCGTCGACTATCTGCTGGCCGAGGCCAATCAGGAATGGGCCAGCCGCTGGGGTCACAGCATGCTGCGCTTGGTGATCTGTGCTCCCGGTCGTCCGCGCGGGCCGGACTGTCGCCTCGATCTGCAAGAACACTTGGTGCTGTCTTACCGGGCGTTCGTCAATGACGTACAGCTCTCAAGCTGGGACGGCCTGACCGGGGCCTACCCTTCGCGCCTGTTTGTATTGCCGCTGGCTCAGGTGATCGACGAATACACCAAGACCGAATTGCGCAGCCTGGCTTCCGTGCCGCTCAAACTGAGCCGCCCTGAAATCGAGGAAGTGGTGGAACACGCCGCCGAAATGCATTGGAGCTATGACGGCGACTACTATTTCATCTCCAATAACTGCGCGGTGGAAACCCTGAAGCTGCTGCGCAGCGGCAGCGACAATGCCCAGCTCAAGGGTCTGGACAGCATCGTACCCAATGGCCTGCTTGAAGTGCTCAAGGCCCGGGGACTGGCGGACACCAGCGTGCTGGACAACCCGAAAGAAGCGTTGCGCCTGGGTTATCGCTTTGATTCCTACCGCGATCGCTACCAAGCGATGTTCGACGTGCTCAAGACCCGCTTGCCGATCAAGCAAACCACTGTCGAAGACTGGCTGGCCCTGAGTGCCGACGAGCGCCGACCATGGTTTGAGCAAGCAGACTTGCGGGCCAGCGCGGCATTATTGCTACTGGAGCAAGCCAGCTTTCGTCGCCAGCTGCTATTGGCCCAGGATGAGGTCAAACAAAAGTACCTGGGCGCACGCGGACTCAAGGATGGCGGCATGGACAAAGCCAACAAGACCCTGCAGGAAATCCTCGCCAGCAGCGGCTTCCTCAGTCGCCCGGCCGAACTGCTCGGCAGCAGCGGCTACGGTCTGCCGCAAGCCAAGGAGTGGGAAATGCTGGAGTCCGAAAGCAGCCAGCGCCAGCAGCAGCTACTGCGCCTGACCACTGACCTGGACAAGGAAGTTCGCAGCCTGCTGGAACCGGCCCGCGCAGCTGAAATTGCAGCTACTGAAGCCAACGTCAAACAGATCGGCGAACACTTGCGGGCAATTCACAAGGCATCCGGCGGGTTGCAACTGCCCTGACGGTCAAAAAACTGTAGCACTGCCGAAGGAACGAGGCTGCGTTCGGCGGCGAAGCCGTCGTAAATCATGAGAGCCGGATTTGTCTGGCACACCGCAGTGTCTGATTTTGCGACGACTCCGTCGCCGAACGCAGCCCCGTTCCTGCGGCAGCTGCTACAGGGAGTATCACGACCGCTTACGCACCCGGCACAAAATGCTTCTGCGCCGTACCGTGGGCAATCAGCCGCGAGAGGTAGTTCATTTTGTCGGCATCCTGGTCGACAAAGCGGAAGGTCAGTTGCAACCAGGCACTGTCCGGCTTTGGCTCAAATGCCACGATGGCATGCAGATAACCATTCAATCGCGCCACCTCGGCGCTCTCGCCCTGCTCAAGGTCCAATACGGCGCTGTCCAGCACCTGAGGCAGCACTTCGCCGCGACGCACCACCAGCAGCGCCTCCTTGAGGCTCAGCGCCTTGATCACGCACGTCTGTGTGCCGCTGGGCAAACGCAGTTGCCCTTGCCCACGACTGGTCAGTGCAGGTGCCGCTACAGGTGCTGGACGTGGTGCAGGAGCAACTGGGGCAGAAGTCACCACTTGCGCCTTGCCACCGGTCAACGCATTCAGCGAATCATTGCCAAACGCCGAGCTCATACGGGTCGGCGCGCTGGCCATTACTGAGTCGAGCAGACCGGCCTTGGTGAACGCCTTCTTCACCTTGGACAGGAGCTGTTCGTTGGTGAACGGCTTGCTGACAAAATCCGAAACCCCCGCCTGAATGGCCTGGATCACGTTCTCTTTGTCACCACGGCTGGTGACCATGATAAAGGGCAACGTTTTCAGCTTGTCCTGCTCGCGACACCAGCTCAACAGCTCAAGGCCGGACATCTCTGGCATTTCCCAGTCGCACAGCACCAAATCAAACGCTTCGCGGGTCAGCAGAGTCTGGGCTTTGCGGCCGTTGACTGCGTCTTCGATCCTGATGCCCGGAAAATAGTTACGCAGGCAATTTTTAATCAGATCACGAATAAACGACGCGTCATCCACCACCAGCACACTCACCTTGCTCATCGACTGCTCCTTGGATATGAAAGCCCAAAAAGCAAAACGCCCGGCAATGAGCCGGGCGTCTTTTGAATCAGGCTGTCTTATTTATCGTCAGGCGGCGGCGCAACATTAGCGTTATCAACATCAGGACCCTGAACTTCTTCGCGCATGCGCTTAAGGCCCATGTGACGCACGTCAGTACCGCGCACCAGATAAATCACCAGTTCCGAGATATTACGCGCGTGATCACCGATACGCTCCAGCGAACGCAGCACCCAAATAATGCTCAACACACGCGAGATCGAACGCGGGTCTTCCATCATGTAAGTGGCCAATTCACGCAGCGCGGTCTTGTATTCGCGGTCGATGATTTTGTCGTACTGCGCGACCGACAACGCAAGGTCAGCATCGAAGCGGGCAAAGGCATCCAGTGCATCACGCACCATGTTGCGCACCTGATCACCGATGTGGCGCACTTCAACGTAACCACGTGGCGCTTCACCCTCTTCGCACAACTGGATGGCACGGCGAGCGATCTTGGTCGCTTCGTCACCGATGCGCTCAAGATCGATTACCGACTTGGAGATGCTGATGATCAAGCGCAAGTCAGACGCCGCAGGCTGGCGACGGGCCAGAATGCGCAGGCACTCCTCGTCGATGTTGCGCTCCATCTGATTGATTTGCTCATCGACCTCGCGCACCTGCTGAGCCAGACCCGAGTCGGCCTCGATCAACGCTGTTACGGCATCGTTGACCTGTTTCTCGACCAGGCCGCCCATCGCCAGCAGGTGGCTGCGCACGTCCTCGAGTTCCGCGTTGAACTGCGCGGAAATGTGATGGGTGAGGCCATCCTTTGAAATCATGGTTTTGCTCCGCAAAAGCTTCAAGCGACAAGCTTCAAGCTGCAAGTTGATTGTGTCGTTACGCCAAACTGCCTTTACTTGCCGCTTGAAGCTAACGGCTTGCAGCTGCTACTAACCATACCGCCCGGTGATGTAGTCTTCGGTCTGCTTCTTCGCCGGATTGGTGAACAGCGTGTCGGTGTCGCCGTACTCAACCATTTTGCCCATGTACATGAACGCCGTGTAGTCCGAAACCCGGGCTGCTTGTTGCATGTTGTGCGTCACGATGACGATGGTGAACTTGGACTTGAGTTCGTAGATCAGCTCTTCGACTTTCAGCGTTGAAATCGGATCGAGTGCCGAGCATGGCTCATCGAGCAGCAACACTTCAGGCTCCACCGCAATGGTGCGAGCAATCACCAGACGCTGCTGCTGACCACCGGACAGGCCCAATGCCGATTCGTGCAGGCGGTCCTTGACCTCATCCCACAATGCCGCGCCTTTGAGTGCCCACTCAACGGCTTCGTCTAGGACGCGTTTTTTGTTGATGCCCTGAATCCGTAGACCGTAAACCACGTTCTCGTAAATGGTCTTGGGGAACGGGTTAGGCTTCTGGAACACCATCCCGACGCGGCGACGCAGCTCAGCCACATCCTCACCCTTACGGTAGATGTTGTTGCCGTACAGGTTGATCTCGCCTTCGACGCGGCAACCATCCACCAGGTCGTTCATGCGGTTGAAGGTGCGCAGCAGCGTGGACTTGCCACAGCCGGACGGACCGATAAACGCCGTTACCCGTTGTTTCGGGATATTCAGGCTCACGTCGTACAGCGCCTGTTTTTCACCGTAGTAAAGATTCAGGCCCGGCACTTCGATGGCGACTTCTTCGTTTTCCAGCTTCAAGCTTTGTTTGGTGCGACCCAAGGCTGACATGTTGATGCCGTGGGCAGTGGATTCATGCTGCATGGTCTTACTCCGTTCGTAGCTGCAAGCTTCTAGCTGCAAGCTGCAAGTTTTGAGCAAAAGCGGAGGCGGCATTGACTTGCCGCTTGTAGCTTGCCGCTTGTGGCTATCTTTTAGCTTTCCAGCGCCTTGTACTTCTCGCGCAGGTGGTTACGAATCCACACTGCCGACAGGTTCAGGGTCGCGATCACCAGCACCAGCAGCAGCGCCGTGGCGTAAACCAGCGGTCGTGCAGCTTCGACGTTCGGGCTCTGGAAACCCACGTCATAAATATGGAAGCCCAGGTGCATGATCTTCTGGTCAAGGTGCAGGTACGGGTAGTTGCCATCCAGCGGCAGCGACGGCGCCAGCTTGACCACACCCACCAGCATCAGCGGCGCCACTTCACCGGCAGCACGGGCCACGGCGAGGATCATGCCGGTCATCATGGCCGGGCTGGCCATCGGCAGCACGATCTTCCACAGAGTTTCCGATTTGGTCGCACCCAGCGCCAGCGAGCCTTCACGAACCGTACGCGGAATCCGCGCCAACCCTTCTTCGGTGGCCACGATCACGACCGGAACCGCCAGCAGCGCCAAGGTCAGCGAGGCCCACATCAGGCCCGGCGTACCAAAGGTCGGCGCCGGCAATGCTTCGGCAAAGAACAGGCGGTCAACCGAGCCACCCAGCACATACACAAAAAAGCCCAGACCAAATACGCCGTAAACAATCGCAGGCACACCCGCCAGGTTGTTTACCGCGATACGGATCACCCGGGTCAGGGTGTTTTGCTTGGCATATTCCCGCAGGTAGACCGCCGCCAGTACGCCGAACGGGGTCACGATTATGGCCATGATCAGGGTCATCATCACGGTGCCGAAAATCGCCGGGAAGATCCCGCCTTCGGTGTTGGCTTCGCGCGGATCCTGGCTCAGGAACTCCCAGATGTTGCTGAAATACATGCCCAGTTTTTGCCAGCTGTTCATGGCGTTCGGCTGGTAGGCCTTGACCACTTTGCCGATGCCGATTTCCAGCTCTTTGCCATTGGCATCGCGGGCCGTGAGACTGTCGCGATTGAACTGCGCATGCAGATCGCCAAGGCGGTCTTCAATAGCCTTGTAACGTGCATTCAACTCGGCGCGCTCAGACTCCATGTCGGCTTGTGCCTGCGGGGTCAGCTTGCCTTCCAGCTCCAGCTTGCGGCCATGCAGACGGATGCGTTCCAACCCATGGTTGATCGCACCGATGTCTTTCTTCTCAAGCTGGCTCAGTTGCGATGCCAGATCATTCACTCGCTTGACCCGGGCTTGCAGCTCTGGCCAGGCAGCGGCACCTTCTGCCACCACCTTGCCGTTTTCTTTCACGTTAACCAGGTAACCGTAAAAGTTGCCCCACTCGCGACGCTCGATGGCCATCAACTCTGGCGGCATGCTCTGGTTGGTCAGCCACTCGCCCACCACCCAGGTAAAGTCGTTACCGTTCAAGTCGCGGTTGCCGACCTTGATCAGCTCGCGAGTCATGAACTCAGGGCCTTGTTCAGGTACTGGCAAGCCCGCGCTTTTCAGGCGCTCGCGGGGCACCTCTTCCTTTTGCACCACTTCGCCGATCACCAGGTGATTGGCATCACCCGGCACGTTGTACTCGGCATGTATCAGGTCAGCGGGCCAGAAGTGACCCAGGCCACGAACGGCAATCACCGACAGCAAGCCGATGGTCATGATGACGGCGATGGACACTGCACCACCGCTGATCCAGACGCCAGGAGCGCCGCTCTTGAACCAGCCTTTGAGGGAATTCTGTTTCACAGACTTCTACCTTCCTTAAAGCGACGAATATTTCTTGCGCAGACGCTGACGAATCAGCTCGGCAAGAGTGTTCATGATGAAGGTAAACAGCAGCAGCACCAGCGCCGAGAGGAACAGCACACGGTAATGGCTACCGCCCACTTCCGACTCTGGCATTTCTACCGCCACGTTCGCCGCCAAGGTCCGCAGGCCTTCGAACAGGTTCATTTCCATGACCGGGGTGTTACCGGTGGCCATCAACACAATCATCGTCTCGCCGACCGCACGCCCCATACCGATCATCAGTGCCGAGAAGATCCCCGGGCTGGCAGTCAGGATGACCACGCGGGTCATGGTTTGCCACGGCGTGGCACCCAACGCCAGCGAACCCAGGGTCAGGCCGCGGGGCACGCTGAACACGGCGTCTTCAGCAATCGAGTAGATGTTGGGAATAACCGCAAAACCCATCGCCAGGCCAACTACCAGTGCGTTGCGCTGATCGTAGGTGATGCCCAGATCGTGGGAGATCCACATCCGCATATCGCCGCCGAAAAACCAGGCTTCCATGAACGGGCTCATGTACAGCGACAACCAGCCTACAAACAGCAGCACCGGAATCAGGATCATGCTCTCCCAGCCATCCGGTACGCGCAGCCGGATCGACTCAGGCAGGCGGCTCCAGGTAAAACCCGCGACCAGAATACCGACCGGCATCAACATCAACAGGCTGAAAATACCCGGCAAGTGCCCTTCCACATACGGCGCCAGAAACAGACCGGCGAAGAAACCCAGGATCACCGTCGGCATCGCTTCCATCAGCTCGATCACCGGCTTGACCTTGCGGCGCAGGCTTGGCGCCATGAAGTAAGCGGTGTAAATCGCAGCAGCAACGGCCAGCGGTGCAGCCAGCAACATGGCGTAGAAAGCAGCCTTCAACGTACCGAAGGTCAATGGCGCAAGGCTCATCTTGGGTTCGAAGTCGGTGTTGGCGGCCGTCGATTGCCAGACGTACTTAGGTTCGTCGTAGTTCTCGTACCAGACCTTGCTCCACAACGCGCTCCAGGACACTTCCGGGTGCGGGTTCTTCAAGGTCAGCGGCAGCAACTTGCCGCCCTCTTCAACAATGATGCGGTTGGCACGCGGCGACAACGCCATGATGCCAGGGCCTTCGGCAATTTTTTCGACCAGCAGGGTGCGGTGTGCGGTGCTGTGGAACACGCCGATATCACCGGCAGCGTCCAGGGCCAGGAAGCCCTTGCGACGTTGCTCAGCGGTGATTTCAACAATCGGCGAGGTACCCATCTGGAAGCTGCGGATATGCTTGAAGCGCTGTTCGCCATCCGGATCACGGGCCATGAACCACTGGCTCAGACCGCCCTTGGAATCACCAAAGATCAGCGAGATCCCCCCCACCAACTGCGTACTGGCAGTGATTTCAGTCGTCGCCTCATCGGCCAGCTTATAGCGACCGTTGAGGCTCTTGTCGCGCAGGCTGAACACATCGGCCTGGGCCCGATCATTGATCACATACAACCACTGCTGACGCGGGTCGATGTACAGCGCTTTGACCTGATTGGTCATCTGCGGCAGGTCGATGCGGGTTTCAGTATTCGTGACCTCTTCGGTCATCATGTTTTCTTCGCGGGCCAGCGACACAACGTTCAGTTGCGCGCCCGTCGTACCCGCCACTACCAGCGTCGAATCATTCACGCTGAGGTTCACGTGATCCAGTGCGCCACCTGTAGGGTCGAGCACGATCGGCGTTTCGCCATACGGGTATTCAATCGCCGGGCTAATGGTCTTTTTGCCATCCGGGTAACTGACTTTATAGCTATGACGGAACACCAGCGCCTGACCGTTGGACAGACCCAGCACCACCACCGGGTTGCCTGGCTGGTCCTCGCCCAATGCAGTCACATGCGTACCGGCTGGCAGCGGCAAGTTGACCCGCGACAGTTCGTCACCGTTCTTCGCATTGAAGAACAACACCATGCCCTTGTCTGATACGCGCATACCGACCTGATTCTGCTCCTCAATGGAAAGCATCAGCGGCTTGCCGGCGTCCTGCATCCAGACCGGCGTAATCGCCTGCTTGGGATTCAGGTCCGCGCCCTGGAACAAAGGGTAAACCACATAGCCCAGGAAGAAGAAAATCAGCGTGATCGCGCCGAGCACGGCAAGACCGCCGATAAATACATACCAGCGGGTCAGGTGGTCTTTAAACGCGCGGATGCGGCGCTTGCGTTGCAGTTCAGGCGTATTGAAATCAATGCGCTTGGGAGCGGATGTCGTAGTCATTGAGGAATTGGCCAGATCATTCATGCGCACACCCTAGCGGTCCTGTATGACAGAAAGATGACAAAACGGTGACGCAAAAAATCCGCCGCCCGACGGTGCCGGCAGCGGAATGGAAATTAGGTGTATCTGCAACAACGCTAAACCTGCAGCCGCTGCCGAAGGCTGCGATGGGTTGCGCAGCGACCCTCGTTTCTGAAGGTCCTGCAGCCCTTATCGCAGCCAGGCGGCAGCGGCTACAAAGTTTATGCGCCTTCTTTCAAGCCCAGGTCAGCCAAGGCTTTGGCAGCGACTTTGGCTGGCAGAGGAATGTAGCCGTCTTTGACAACCACTTCCTGGCCTTGCTTGGACAGAACCAACTTGATGAACTCGGCTTCCAGCGGGTTCAGCGGCTTGTTCGGCGCCTTGTTCACGTACACGTAGAGGAAACGCGACAGCGGGTATTTGCCGTTCAGTGCGTTTTCTTCGGTGTCCTCAATAAACTCGGTGCTGCCTTTTTTAGCCAAAGGCACGGTCTTCACGCTGGCGGTTTTGTAACCGATGCCCGAGTAACCCACGCCGTTCAGCGAGCTGCTGATCGACTGCACAACCGAAGCCGAGCCTGGCTGTTCGTTCACGTTAGGCTTGTAATCGCCTTTGCACAGGGCTTCTTCCTTGAAGTAGCCATAGGTCCCGGACACCGAGTTACGACCGAAGAGTTGGACTGGCTTGTTGGCCAGGTCGCCGGTCACACCCAGGTCGCCCCAGGTTTTAACGTCAGCTTTGGCGCCACACAGACGAGTCGAGGAGAAAATCGCGTCGACCTGTTCCATGGTCAGGTGCTTGATCGGGTTGTCCTTGTGCACGAACACGGCCAAGGCATCCACTGCCACCGGGATAGCGGTTGGCTTGTAGCCGTACTTCTGCTCGAAAGCAGCCAGTTCGTTGTCTTTCATCTTGCGGCTCATCGGGCCCAGGTTAGCGGTGCCTTCAGTAATCGCAGGCGGCGCGGTCGAAGAACCGGCAGCTTGAATCTGGATGTTTACGTTTGGATATTCTTTTTTGTAAGCCTCGGCCCACAATGTCATCAAGTTCGCCAGGGTGTCAGAACCAACGCTGGACAGGTTACCCGACACACCAGTGGTCTTCACGTAGGGCTGAATAGCCGGGTCAACACCAGCGGCAACCGCATTGGCAGTTGCAACGCCTGCGGCGACAAAAGTCAGGGCCGCCATAACACGCTTCAGTTTCATGCCTTACTCCTAACAAACGGGGTTAGATGAATCGGGGGCCAGTATCTGCAGGCCATATGACCACTCTATGAACCGATTGTGACAATTAGATGAAAGGCCATCACTCGTTACAAATGATGGCCTTCTGGGAGACTGACGAGGTATTACGACGGATCAGGGCTTGTTCAGCGGCCCTTTTTCCATAGATAAGCACCCACCACCAAGCCCATCGTGCAAATGATAGCCACGTAGTAGGCCGGGCCCATCGGGCTTTCCTTAAGCAACAAGGTCACGGCCATTGGGGTCAGGCCGCCAAAGATGGCGTAGGCCAGGTTGTAGGAAAACGACAGGCCGCTGAAGCGCACCACGGCCGGGAAAGCTTTGACCATGACATAAGGTACGGCGCCGATGGTGCCTACAAACAAACCGCTCAAGGCATATAGCGGGAACAGCCAGTCTGGGTGTTGCAGCAGGCTGTGATAGAACGTCCACGACGACACCAGCAACCCGGCGCAACCCAACACAAATACCTTGCCCGCACCAAAGCGGTCAGCCAGGGCACCCGAGGCGATGCAACCCAGGCTCAGAAATACGATTGCCAGGCTGTTGGCCTGCAACGAGGTGGTGGCAGAGAAGCCGTAGATGGTTTGCAGCACCGTCGGCGTCATCAGGATCACTACGATGATCCCGGCAGACAGCAACCAGGTCAGCAACATCGAGATCACAATCGCGCCGCGATGATCACGCAATACGGTCTTGAGCGGGACTTCAGCTGCCAATGCCTTGCGCAACTGCAACTCGGCGAACACCGGTGTTTCGTGCAGCCACCGGCGCAGGTACACCGAGAACAAGCCAAAGACACCACCCATCAGGAAAGGAATCCGCCATGCGAAATCAGACACTTCAGCCGGTGTGTAGATCGTATTGATGGCGGTGGCCATCAACGAACCCAACAAAATACCCGCTGTCAGACCACACGTCAGAGTGCCGCAGGCATAGCCAACATGCCGGGGCGGGACGTGCTCGGCCAC
The DNA here is from genome assembly GCF_025426255.1 of Pseudomonas fragi. GTDB lineage: Bacteria > Pseudomonadota > Gammaproteobacteria > Pseudomonadales > Pseudomonadaceae > Aquipseudomonas > Aquipseudomonas kulmbachensis. Next base: position 5,215,556 of record NZ_CP104861.1, read on the forward strand.
AAACACCCAAGCCCCCGGCACCTCACCACCAATGGCCGCGCCCTGAATCACGCGCATCAGCAGCAACAGAATCGGTGCCCACATGCCAATCTGCGCATACGTTGGCAACAGACCCATGATCAAGGTCGGCACTGCCATCATAAAGATGCTCAGGGTGAACATCTTTTTGCGCCCCAGCAGGTCGCCAAAGTGCGCCATGACGATGCCGCCCAGAGGGCGCGCCAGGTAACCCGCAGCAAAAATACCGAAGGTTTGCATCAGGCGTAGCCACTCGGGCATGTCCGCCGGGAAAAACAGCTTTCCGACTACCGTGGCAAAAAACACAAAAATAATAAAATCGTAAAACTCCAGCGCACCACCCAGGGCAGACAGCGACAAGGTTTTATAGTCATTACGGGTTAACGGCCGCGAAGGCGGCGCTGCACTGGAAGGCTCTGTGATCATGGGGTCTTGCTTCTCTTATTAGGCTCGGCAAAAAGCTGCAACTTCGCCGGCAGGGGCTGGGCAGGTTTTGAAAGATAACAAATTGTTTGCAAAAGCACAGAGCTAGACGCGCAGAGCACTCAAAAAGCGGAATCCGGAGGTCGTCGGCTGAGTCATCGCCCGATATACTCACAAACCGTAAGAAACACTTGGTAACTTCCAGGTTGCTGTGCGAAAACGCCCGCTGGATGGCTTCAGCCGATTTCGCAGAGTTTCCCCTTGGTGCGGCTTATGAAGAACGTGACGAACGTAGTATGTTCGGGCTGAATCGTTTTTCTAAAGACGCTTATTCACCCGCAGTACTTATGAAGAATCACGGGTCAGAGGCCCTTTGGCATGTTAGAGCTCGAACAAGAAGATCCAATCCCGCAAGGCGACCTGGCCTTGCAAATCACTGCGCTGCCTCGCGAGACCAATGGTTTCGGCGATATTTTTGGCGGTTGGCTGGTTTCACAAATGGACCTGGCTGGCACCGCAATGGCCAGCAAGGTTGCCGGTGGCCGTGTAGCCACAGTCGCTATTGATCGTATGGCGTTTCTGGTTCCTGTGGCAGTGGGTGCGCAATTGTCGTTCTACACCCAGGCACTTGAGATCGGCCGCAGCTCTATCCAGATGATGGTTGAAGTGTGGAGTGACGACCCGTTGTCCAGCGAATGGCGCAAGGTGACTGAAGCCGTCTTTGTATTTGTTGCCATTGATGGCAGCGGCCGCACCCGTTCCGTTCCGCCCCGCCGTTAACCTTCCACAGCACTGAAATAGAGAGCCTGCCATGCACCATATAGAGTCAGTCACCCTGGATGAACTGGAGTGCTGGCACTTCCAGCATGGTCAGGCCCAACTGCTGGTCGCCAAGCAGGGTGCGCAAGTCCTCAGCTACCAGCTAGGCGATGAGCCACCCATTATCTGGCTCAACGAAAAAGCCCAGTACAAGCAAGGCAAGGGTATCCGTACTGGCGTGCCGGTGTGCTGGCCATGGTTCGGTAATTTGGCGTTGAACCCGCAAAGCGTGCAGGCCATGCGCCACAGCGACGAGCCTGCCACCGCCCACGGTCTGGTCCGCACCCGCGAATGGGAAGTGCTGGAAATCGATGACGCGGGCGAAGCCCTGCATATTGAACTGGGCCTGCCTCACATCGACGGCGGCCTGCCCGGCTGGCCCCACGATGTGGCGCTAACCCTGAGCATTCGCCTCGACACCCAACTGCATATCAGCCTCACCAGCCATAACCGCAGCGACATCCCGGCCAGCATCAGCCAGGCGCTGCACAGCTACTTCGCGGTCAGCGACGTGCGCAAGGTTCAGGTTCAAGGCGTAGAGGGCCTGACCTACATCGACACGCTCAAAGACTGGGAACATATCAAGCAGACGGGCGATTTGACCTTTAGTGGCGAAACCGACCGTATCTACCTCGATACCCCGCAACAACTGAGCATCGTAGATCCGGACTGGTCGCGTACCCTTGAGCTGACCAGCCACGGCTCGCGTACAGCGGTGATCTGGAACCCGTGGATCGACAAGACCGCCAGCTTCAGCGACATGGCTGCAGACGGCTGGCAACGCATGTTGTGCATCGAAACCGCCAACGTGATGAATGACGTGATCACCCTGCAACCGGGCGCCAGCCATTCAATGGGCGTGAGTATTGCGAGTAAACGGCTAAAGGTCTGATACGCAACCTGTTGCCGCTGCCGCAGGCTGCGATGGGCTGCGCAGCGGCCCTGCTGTTTGAAGCGCCTTTGGACCTTATCGCAGCCTGCGGCAGCGGCTACAGGCTGTGTTCCAATCCCTACAAATCTGCCTCAACCACCACCCGCACCTTGCTCGCATCCAGCGCATAGGCCGCATCGGCCAGGTCATTGCTGACCTTCTCAACCTTCAGCGTGCCCATCACCCATAACGGGGTGTAGATGTCGTCCAGCTTCAGGCCTTTTGGATAGCGCACCAGCACCAGCTGATTGGGCGGCGGAGGCGGCACATGGATGCAGGCCCCCGGGTACGGCACCAGGAAAAACAGCGTGCTGCGGCCCTTGGCGTCCGTTTCCAATGGCACGGGGTAACCGCCCAGACGGATATTTTTACCGTTCATGCCCGCCACGGTTTTGCTGGAATACATCACAGCCGGCAAACCCTTGCTCTGCTTCAAACCGCCCTTGTCGGTAAACGTACCGTTAGCCTCGGGCGAGTCATGGTCAATTTCAGGCATTTGTTCGAGGGCTTTTTGGTCCGACATAGGCATCAGTTCAAGCCAGTCGGTTTCGGGCAGTTCTGCCGCGTGTGCCAGGCCTGCGCCAAGCAAAAGGAATGTCAGTAGAAAACGGCGCATGCAAGGCTCGATAAAAGAGGAGTTAAACGCACGCAGTTTAGCGCTCTCTGCGGCTGGCGCAGAGAGAGCCAAGGCGTTTAATCAGGACTTTTTCGACACAATGCCGTAGATCACCAGCAAGATCACAGCACCAACCACCGCACCGATAAAGCCGGCACCCTCACCCGCCTTGTAGATACCCAGCGCCTGGCCACCGTAGGTAGCCGCCAGCGAACCGCCGATACCCAGCAGGATGGTCATGATCCAGCCCATGCTGTCGTCACCCGGTTTCAGGAAACGAGCCAGCAGACCAACGATCAAGCCGATAAAAATGGTTCCGATGATGCCCATGGACGCTTCCTCTCGATTAGATGGCGTAAGCCAAAGCCTAGTCAGCACTTTGGCATCACGCCATCAGAGAGTAGCGACAACCCAATGGTTCCCGGCGAAAGCGATTTACGCTTCGTCGATTAACGCTTCAACCTTGAGGATTTGCGCTTTGAGCGTCGCCATATCTGCACAGCGCAGGTTGGCGTGACCGACTTTACGGCCGATCTTGAAAGCCTTGCCGTAGTGGTGCAAATGGCAGTCGGCAATCGCAATCACCTTCTCAACTGGCGGCACGCTGCCGATGAAGTTGAGCATGGCGCTTTCACCGACCTTGGCCGTCGAACCCAGCGGCAAGCCAGCGATGGCCCGCAAGTGGTTTTCAAACTGGCTGCACTCGGCGCCTTCAGTGGTCCAATGCCCGGAGTTATGCACACGCGGGGCAATTTCGTTGGCCTTAAGGCCACCGTCGACTTCAAAGAACTCGAACGCCATCACGCCAACATAATCCAGCTGCGTGAGCACACGGCTGGAGTAGTCTTCAGCCAAGGCTTGCAGCGGGTGATCGGTGCTGGCAATCGACAACTTGAGAATGCCACTGTCGTGAGTGTTGTGTACCAACGGGTAGAACTGTGTTTCACCATCACGACCGCGCACGGCGATCAGCGACACTTCGCCGGTAAACGGTACAAAACCTTCCAGCAAGCACGACACACTGCCCAGCTCGGCAAACGTACCCACTACGTCAGCAGGCGTACGCAGCACTTTCTGGCCCTTGCCGTCATAACCCAGAGTGCGGGTCTTGAGCACGGCAGGCAGGCCAATGCTGGCCACCGCCGCGTCCAGATCAGCCTGGGACTGGATGTCGGCAAACGCCGGGGTCGGAATCCCCAGATCCTTGAACATGCTCTTTTCGAACCAGCGGTCGCGAGCAATGCGCAGCGCTTCGGCACTCGGGTACACCGGGACGAATTGCGACAGGAAAGCCACGGTTTCAGCCGGAACGCTTTCGAACTCGAATGTCACCAGGTCGACTTCATCAGCCAACTGGCGCAGATGATCCGGATCGCTGTAATCCGCACGCAGGTGTTCGCCCAATGCGCCAGCGCAGGCATCAGGTGCCGGATCAAGGAAAGCAAAGTTCATCCCCAGCGGAGTACCCGCCAAGGCCAGCATGCGGCCCAGTTGGCCGCCACCGATTACACCGATTTTCATCGTCAGAAACCTCAGGCTACGCGCGGGTCTGGATTGTCCAGCACGCTGTCAGTCTGTTCAGCACGGAATGCTTTCAAAACGGTGTGGAACTGCGGGTGCTTGGCACCCAGGATGCTCGCCGACAACAAAGCCGCGTTGATCGCGCCCGCTTTGCCGATGGCCAGGGTTGCAACCGGAATGCCCGCTGGCATCTGCACGATCGACAGCAGCGAGTCGACACCCGACAGCATGGCCGACTGCACCGGAACACCCAGTACTGGCAAATGGGTTTTGGCCGCACACATGCCTGGCAAGTGGGCTGCGCCACCGGCACCAGCGATGATGACCTCGATCCCGCGGCCTTCGGCCTCTTCGGCATACTGGAACAGCAGATCCGGAGTGCGGTGGGCAGAGACCACTTTCACTTCGTAAGGAATGCCGAGTTTTTCCAGCATATCGGCGGTGTGGCTGAGGGTGGACCAATCGGACTTGGAGCCCATGATCACGCCTACCAGTGCACTCATCGTCGCGCCTCTTCTCTTGGGCGCCCGCAGGCGCGTCAAAAAACAACAAGCCACGTGGAGGATCCGACGTGGCTTGTTATAGGAATTAAGGCCGGTCAAGCCAGCCGAAGGCCGCGCAGTATACCCCAAAGATGTGCCTTGAAAGCACCTTTGGCGACCATCTGTCTTGCACGACAAAAACAGCCCGGACGCCCGGTTTTATTGACTCTTAGGTCAGGCGATAAAATCGGCTCAGGTCGGCGTTGGCGCCTGACCGGTTGGATTCTCCAGCTTGCGCCACAACAACCGCACGTTAGCCTTGCGTACCAGCGCGCAACGGTACAGGCGAATCTCCAGCGGTACGTGCCATTGCGGCCCTCCACACACCACCAGTTCACCCCGCGCCAGCTCGGCGCGCACGCTCAAGTGCGGCACCCAGGCGATGCCCAGCCCCTCTAGCGCCATGCTTTTAAGGCTGTCGGCCATCGCCGTCTCATAAATAGTGGTAAAGCGCAGGCTGCGCTGACGCAGCAGCAAATTCACCGAGCGACCCAAAAAAGCGCCAGCGCTGTAGGCCAACAGCGGCACACTGCCTTCGCCCTCAAGATCAAACAACGGCTTGCCGTCAGCATCGGCGGCGCACACCGGGAGCATTTCAGTATTGCCCAGGTGCAAGGACGGAAAAATTTCCGGATCCATCTGCAAAGCAGCGTCTGGATCGTAAAAAGCCAGCATCAAATCGCATCCGCCTTCACGCAAGGCATGCACCGCGTCTCCGACGTTAGTCGCAACCAGACGTGTCGCAATATTCAGCCCTTCATTACGCAATTGGGCGATCCAGCGCGGGAAAAAACCCAAGGCCAAGGAGTGTGCAGCAGCCACTTGCATGACCTCGCCCTGCCCGCCTTCGAGGTGATGCAGATGGCGCAACACTTCGCCCAACTGTTCAACCACGGTGCGCGCCGTAACCAAAAACAGCTGACCGGCCGCAGTCAACTCCACCGGGGTGCGGGAACGATTCACCAAGGTCAGCCCAAGCGCCGCTTCAAGGCTGCGAATACGTCGGCTAAAGGCTGGCTGAGTGACAAAGCGACGCTCTGCCGCCTGGGAAAAACTGCGCGTAGCAGCCAGGGCACTGAAGTCCTCTAACCATTTACTTTCGAGATTCATCGAGTCCTCCCGGACGCGCACCAAATTGGGTCACACGCTCGACGCGCTTGTCGCGTCACGTCGTCATTATGCCGTTTCTGCATAGGATAGTGTTTAAAGGCATTGGCCCAAAATAGTCCGCAAGCCTAGGATTCTAAGCGTTCCGGCCCAGACCGGGTTCTTATCGAGATGATTTCTATCATGTCCTCCGCTGCATCTTTCCGTACCGAAAAAGACCTGCTTGGCGTACTCGAAGTACCAGCTCAAGCGTATTACGGCATCCAGACCCTGCGAGCGGTGAATAACTTCCGTCTCTCGGGCGTTCCGATCTCGCACTACCCGAAGCTGGTTGTGGGCCTGGCAATGGTGAAACAAGCCGCTGCTGATGCCAACCGCGAGCTGGGTCATCTGAACGACGCCAAGCACGCTGCCATCAGCGAAGCTTGTGCCCGTCTGATCCGCGGCGATTTCCACGAAGAGTTCGTGGTGGACATGATTCAGGGCGGCGCTGGCACTTCAACCAACATGAATGCCAACGAAGTGATCGCCAACATCGCGCTGGAGGCCATGGGCCACCAGAAAGGCGAATACCAGTACCTGCACCCTAACAACGACGTGAACATGGCGCAGTCGACCAACGACGCCTACCCGACGGCCATCCGCCTGGGCTTGTTGTTGGGTCACGACGCGCTGCTGGCCAGCCTCGACAGCCTGATCCAGTCGTTCGCGGCCAAAGGCGTCGAGTTCAGCCACGTCCTGAAAATGGGCCGTACCCAGCTGCAAGACGCCGTGCCTATGACCCTGGGTCAAGAGTTCCGTGCGTTCGCCACCACCTTGAGTGAAGATCTGGCCCGCCTGAAAACACTGGCGCCAGAGCTGCTGACCGAAGTAAACCTGGGCGGCACCGCCATCGGTACTGGCATCAACGCTGACCCGCGTTACCAGATGCTGGCTGTAAACCGTCTGGCAACCATCAGCGGTCACCCGCTGGTACCGGCTGCCGACTTGATCGAAGCCACCTCCGACATGGGCGCCTTCGTCCTGTTCTCCGGCATGCTCAAGCGTACCGCGGTCAAACTGTCGAAGATCTGCAACGACTTGCGCCTGCTGTCCAGCGGCCCACGCACCGGCATCAACGAAATCAACCTGCCAGCGCGTCAGCCGGGCAGCTCGATCATGCCAGGCAAGGTCAACCCGGTTATCCCGGAAGCCGTTAACCAGGTGGCATTCCAGATCATCGGTAACGACCTGGCCCTGACCATCGCTGCCGAAGGCGGCCAGTTGCAACTGAACGTGATGGAGCCGCTGATCGCATTCAAGATCTTCGACTCGATCCGCCTGCTGCAACGCGCCATGGACATGTTGCGCGAACACTGCATCGTCGGCATCACTGCTAACGAAGCGCGCTGCCGCGAACTGGTCGAGCACTCGATTGGTCTGGTAACCGCACTGAACCCGTACATCGGCTATGAAAACGCCACCCGCATCGCCCGTATCGCCCTTGAAAGCGGCCGCGGCGTGCTGGAACTGGTGCGCGAAGAAGGCTTGCTCGACGACGCCATGCTCGACGACATCCTGCGCCCGGAAAACATGATTGCCCCGCGTCTGGTGCCTCTTAAGGCCTGATGCTGTAACACGCTTAACGCTCACCAGGTCGAGGGACTAGACACCTCTCACCTTTTGAGGGCCTACAGACACGTCTGCAGGCCCTTTTTTTTGCCCGCGATTCGAGGCCTTCGCGAGTTTCTATATTGCGTAGCAGCTGCCGAAGGAACGAGGCTGCGTTCGGCGACGTAGTCGTCGCGAAACCTGAGCACTCAATATATCTGACACACCAAGCTGCCTGATTTACGACGGCTTCGCCGCCGAACACAGCCTCGTTCCTTCGGCAGCTGCTACGAACGACTTGCTCTTAAAACCGACACGTACATGAAAAATCAATCACTTATGCAGACGCCTCTAATACTCATAGGTATAGTGCCCGCCCTCTTCCTGCGCTTGGCCCCAGCCCCTGCGGCCATCGTCAGCACGGAAACAGCATCGTAAACCAAGCATCAACATGGCCAGGGTCGCCTTGATCGCCTACGTTTATGCCCGTCTCAAGCGGGTGTAACGCGATATTTCGATCCGCCCGTGTTGCCATCAGATAAAAACAGCGAGGAATAATCCATGCTTGAAGTCATCAATGACTTCCTCTCAGGGAAAGTACTAATCGTGCTCATGGTTGGGCTCGGTGGCTACTTCACGATCCGCTCGCGTTTCGTTCAGTTCCGTTACTTCCTGCACATGTTTGCGGTTTTCAAAGACAGCTTGCGCAGCAGCGCCGGGCAACTGAGTTCGTTCCAGGCACTGATGCTCAGCCTCGCGGGCCGTGTAGGTGCGGGTAACATTGCCGGCGTCGGCATCGCAGTAACCCTGGGCGGCCCCGGTGCCGTGTTCTGGATGTGGGTGACCGCGCTGGTCGGCATGTCCAGCAGCCTGATCGAATGCTCCCTGGGCCAGCTGTACAAGCGTCGCGACGCTGAAGGCCAACTCCGTGGCGGTCCGTCCTTCTATATGAAGCACGGTCTGGGCAAACTGTGGATGGGCCAGCTAATGGCCGTGTTGTTGCTGATCACCTTCGGCTTTGCCTTTATGGGCCTGCAAGCCCACGCCGTAACCCACTCACTGCAAGATGCCTTTGGTTTCGAGGTCAGCTACTCAGGCCTGGCCATTGCCATCCTGCTGGGTCTGGTATTTGTCGGTGGTATCAAACGTATTGCTTCGGTGGCTGACCTGCTGGTACCCGTCAAGACCCTGGCCTACATCGCGGTCACCCTGTATGTGATCGTGCTGCAATTCGATCACGTACCAGCCATGCTGGGCCATATCGTCAAGAGCGCCTTCGGCCTCGACCCGGTGTTTGGCGGCTTGATCGGCAGCGCAATCGTGATGGGCGTCAAACGTGGCGTATTCGCCAACGAAGCCGGTCTGGGCAGCGCCCCGAACGTGGCCGCTGTGGCCGATGTGGAACACCCTATCGCTCAAGGCGTGGTTCAGGCGTTCAGCGTCTTCCTCGACACGTTCGTGATCTGTACCTGCACCGCCTTGCTGATCCTGCTGTCGGGCTTCTACACCCCGGGCTTTGAAGGCGACGGCATTGCCCTGACCCAGAACTCCCTGGCGGCCGTAGTTGGCGAATGGGGCCGTGTGTTTATCAGCGTAGCCCTGGCGTTGTTCGTGTTCACCTCGATGCTCTACAACTACTACCTGGGCGAGAACAATCTGCGCTTCCTGGTCGGTGAAAACCGCAAGGCGCTGATTGGCTACCGCGCGCTGGTGCTGGTATTGATTTTTTGGGGTTCGATCGAAAACCTGCAAACCGTCTTCGCCTTCGCCGACATCGCCATGACCATGCTGGCCTTCGTTAACCTTGTTGCCCTGGCGATGCTGTTCAAGATCTGCATGCGCGTGCTCAAGGACTACGATGACCAGCGCCGCGCAGGGATCAAGACACCGGTGTTCGATTCCAGTAAATTTCCGGATCTGGATCTAGATCTGAAGGCCTGGCCGCCAAAACCGGCCGCCAAGGTCGAAGAAACAAAACGCTGACACTCACGCGGCGGTTCTGACCAGAACCGCCGCGTTTTTGCTTATGGGGACTCAACAATGACCGCAGCCACTCATCACACTGCCCAACGCGTCATGGTGCTCTACACCGGCGGCACCATCGGTATGCAGGCCAGCGCCAGCGGCCTGGCGCCAGCATCGGGTTTTGAAGCGCGCATGAGCGAACACCTCGCCAGCCAGCCGCAGTTGCAAGTGCCGCAATGGTGCTTTCGCGAGATGAGCCCGCTGATCGACAGTGCCAACATGACGCCCGCCTACTGGCTGCGCCTGCGCAGCGCGATCATCGACGCTGTCGAGCAGGATGGCTGCGATTCAGTCCTGGTCCTGCATGGCACTGACACACTGGCCTACAGCGCGGCCGCAATGTGCTTTCAATTGCTGGGCTTGCCGGCGCCAGTGCTGTTCACCGGCTCCATGCTACCGGCAGGCGTGCCCGACAGTGATGCCTGGGAAAACGTCAGCGGTGCCTTGCAGGCGCTTGGCCAAGGTCAGCCTCACGGCGTTCAGCTGTACTTCCACGGCAAGCTGATGGCACCGACACATTGCGCCAAAGTCCGCAGCTTTGGGCGTAACCCGTTTGTAACGCTGACGCGCAATGGTGGCGCGGCCAAGGCCACCTCACTGCCGAGTGAACTGGCGTACAACCATCCAAAACACCAAGCCAGCGTCGGTGTATTGCCGCTGGTGCCGGGGATTGGCGCCGCCCAGCTCGATGCCCTGCTCAACAGCGGAATCGAAGCACTGGTGCTCGAATGCTTCGGCAGCGGGACCGGCCCCAGTGATAACCCGGATTTTCTCGCCAGCCTGCAACGGGCGCAGGAAAACGGCATTGTCGTCGTGGCCATTACCCAATGCCATGAAGGCGGCGTGGAGCTGGATGTGTACGAAGCAGGCAGTCGCTTGCGTGGAGTTGGCGTACTGTCGGGCGGCGGCATGACCCGCGAAGCGGTGTTCGGCAAACTGCATGCCTTGCTCGGTGCAGACTTGCCACTGGCCGAGGTACGGCGCCTGATCGAACTGGACGTGTGCGGGGAGTTGGTCTGACCGACTTGTAGCTGCTGCCGCAGGCTGCGATGGACTGCGCGGTAGGCCCGCTTTGAGTGAAGGTCCTGCGGCCCTTATCGCAGCCTGCGGCAGCGGCTACAGGTTCACAGAATATTCTGCGGCACATAACTTGCTCACTTCCTGAACCTTCACACAGGAAGTGAGCATGCTCCACTCTCATCTCACAACGCTCAACGCCGTTTCGCTGGTGCTCAGCACCTTCAATGCCGAAGGCTTGCCCAGCGAAGCGCTGTTGGCGGGCAGCGGCATACGGGCGGCGGACTTGAGCCGTGCAGACACTCGCATCACCACCAATCAAGAAATGCGCGTGTGCGCCAACGCCGTGGCCTTGCGTCCCGAGATCGGCCTGGAGCTGGGACGGCGCATGCATGTGTCGTCCTACGGCATGCTCGGTTACGCCCTACTCACTAGTGCCACCTTAGGTGACGCATTGCGCCTGGCCTTGCGCTACCCGGCGTTGCTGGGAACACTTTTCGAACTGAGTCTTGAGGTCGAAGGGGATCAAGTGTGGTTCTGCGCCAATGGCTACGGCGAAGGCCCCCAATTGGCGGTGTTCAATGCCGAGCTATGCCTGGTCTCGCTCAAGGTCATTTGCGAAGACCTGCTTGGCCTGCCACTGCCGCTATTGGGAGCACGTTTTGGCCATAGCGCACCGGATTATCACGCCAGCTACGCGCAAAGCTTCGATTGCCCGCGCCTGTTCGGGGCCGACAGCAATGCTTTCGCCTTCGCGACCAGTTGGCTCGACCAGCCCTTGCCACTGGCCGATGCCGTCACCCATCAGGCGATGGCCGAGCGTTGCCGCAAACAGAATCTGGAATTCACCGGGCGCCAAACCTGGCTGGAACGCATTCGCCAGCTACTTGCCGCACAACTGCACGCGGCCCCAGGGCTTGAGGGCCTGGCCGAACAAATGAACTGTTCACCGCGCACCCTGCGTCGCCATTTACACGATGTAGGTTGCAGCTACCAGACATTGCTCGATGACCTGCGTTTTGAGCGGGCCAAGTTGTTGCTCAACGAAACCGAATGGCCCATTTACCGGATTGCCGAAACCCTGGGCTTCAGTGAAACCGCGAGCTTTCGTCATGCCTTTGTACGCTGGAGCGGGGTCGCCCCCAGCCAGTTCCGCGCTTAAAAGAGGCGAATTTCGGTCAATTGTATTGGCCATAACTATCTCCTTTTGGCCGCTCCTGCCGTTCTCTCAAACACCCAGCGCAGCAAAACTGTAGGCCACCGCTCAAGCCTTGGGAGAACAAGAAAATGCTGACGATCTACTCGGACGATCATCACCTGCATCATGGCCGCTGTGAGCTAATGGACGGGCAGTTGATGCCCTGTTTCGAAATGCCCTCACGCGCCGACCATATTCTGCAACGCGTTCAAACCCGCGAACTAGGCCCGGTTCACGCCCCGCAAGACTTCGGCCGCGGGCCAATCGAGCGCGTCCACAGCGCGGCGTATCTGGACTTTTTCCACGGCGCCTGGGACCGCTGGACCGAACATGGCCGCGACGGCGACTTGCTGCCCTACACCTGGCCAGCCCGCACCCTGCGCGCCGTTCTGCCCACCAGCCTGCACGGCCAGCTTGGTTACTACAGTTTCGACGGCGGCGCGCCCATTACCGCCGGCACCTGGCAAGCGGCCTACAGCGCAGCGCAAGTAGCCCTGACCGCCCAGGCCGAAATTCAAAACGGCGCCCACAGCGCTTTCGCACTTTGCCGCCCGCCGGGCCATCATGCCGCCAGTGACTTGATGGGCGGTTACTGCTACCTGAACAATGCGGCCATTGCAGCGCAGGCGTTCCTCGATCAAGGCCGCAGCAAGGTGGCGATCCTCGACGTGGACTACCACCACGGCAATGGCACACAGTCGATTTTCTATAAGCGCAGCGACGTATTGTTCACCTCGATCCACGGTCACCCTGAAGCCGAGTTTCCGTTCTTTCTGGGCTACGAAGACGAGCTGGGTGAAGGGCCGGGCGAAGGTTTCAACTTCAACTACCCACTGGCCGCAGGCTCGGCCTGGGACCGCTGGAGCGCAGCTCTGGAATTGGCTTGCGCTGAAATCGAAGGTTACGACGCTGACATCATCGTGGTTTCACTGGGTGTGGATACGTTCAAGAACGATCCAATTTCCCAGTTCAAACTCGACAGTCCGGACTACCTGCGCATGGGCGAGCGCATCGCTCGCCTGGGCAAACCGACGCTGTTTGTGATGGAAGGTGGTTATGCGGTAGAAGAAATCGGCGTGAATGCGGTGAATGTGCTGGAGGGCTTTGAAGGCATTAGCTGCGCGTAATTCACGCTGGGAGCAGGCCTGCTCGCGATTGCAAAACTGTGGTCTACCTGACAAACCGCAGTGCCCGCATCGCGAGCAAGCCCGCTCCCACAGATCCCGCATAAATGAAGATTATTTCCAAACTGTGCCCAGACGCTCCAATGCCGCCTTGATATCCGCTTGCGGCACCGCCGCAAAACCCAACACCAGGCCTGCACGGTTATCCACAGGCTCGCTCGAGTCCTGCAACCAATAACTGCTTAACCCGTTAATCTCCACGCCCACCGACTTGGCTTGCTCCAACAACTCCTGCTCGCGGGCCAAACTCGTCACCGGCACCGCCACATGCAACCCTGCGGCAATACCCGGTACAGGCCCAACCCCCGCCAAACCCTGCGGCCAGTTGGCCAGTAATACATCGCGACGGCTCAGGGCTGCGCGACGCATCCGGCGGATATGCCGCTGAAAATGCCCCGCTACCATAAACTCGGCCATCACCGCCTGGGTGCTGACTTCCGAATGGCGCATATCCAGAGAACGGCGGCGGGCAAATGGCTCGGTCAACCCTATGGGTAATACCAGATAACCCAGACGCAGCGCCGGAAAGGCCACCTTGCCGAAGGTGCCGACATAAATCACCCGCCCGTTACGGTCCAATGCCGCCAGTGGGGCCAGTGGCGCACCGCTGTAGCGGTATTCGCCATCGTAGTCGTCTTCGACAATCCAGCCTTGCGTGCGCTCGGCCCAGGCGAGCAGCTCAAGGCGGCGGGCCAGGCTCAGGGTGACACCGGTCGGATACTGATGAGAAGGCGTCACATAGGCCAGCCGACAGTTGCTCAGGCGGGCCAATGCCGAGCAATCCATACCGTCCTGATCCACCGCCACACCCTGTACCTGCGCTCCGGCAATCGCAAACGCATAGGCGGCTGCGCGGTAGCCGGGGTTTTCCACAGCCACCCCCTCTCCCGGCTCTACCAGCAGCTGTGCACAAAGGCTAATTCCCTGCTGCGCGCCACTGGTGATCAAAATTTGCTCAGCCGTGCACGACAAACCCCGCGAGGTGCGCAAATACGCAGCAATTAATCCACGCAAGCGCTCATCTCCGGCCGGGTCGCCGTAACACAGTTGCTGCAAGTCCGGCTTACGCCAAAAAGCCGCCTGCAGCTTGCTCCATACCTCGAAAGGGAATAAGTCAAAAGCCGGAACCCCCACTCGAAAAGCGCGAGGAACTCCGCTTGGAGGTAGGTCAAGTGCGTGCTTTGCAACCCTGCTCAGAGCAGTGCTGTGGATAACTTTACTGGATGTAATTACAGGTATTTCTGCCTGTTTTGTGGATAACCCTGGGGATAAGCCTGTTGAAAACCCTGTGGATAAGTTGGTGGACAACTTTTTTAGCGGCAGGGCTTTTTCAGGTAATTTGGCGACATAAGTACCATCCCCAACTCTCCCCTCAATAAAACCTTCGGCATACAACTGGTCATAAGCCCGCACCACGCTATTACGCGAAATACCCAGAGCTGCGGCCAGGTCACGACTGGCTGGCAAGCGCGCCCCCCCACTCAAGCGACCATCCAGCACACGCAGTCGCAATGCCTGATACAGCTGGCGGCTTAGGCCTTTTTTCGGATCAAGCTCAATTCCGGCTGGGTTGAAGGCGATGGACAGCTCTGAATCCGTCATGGATTGGACCTATTAAAATGACCATTAATGGCTCTTACAACAAACCAATAGCCTGCCTAGGATGTCGCCATTCGCCAAGGATAATTTCTATGTACGTACCCCGTGCCTTCGCAGAAAACGACATTCAAATCCTGCATCAGCAGATGCAGGCCACGGCCCTGCCCGTACTGGTCACCCATGGCAGCCAAGGCTTGATCGCCAGCCATGTGCCCTTGCTCCTGAACCCGGACGAAGGCGCGTACGGCACGCTATACGGGCACCTTGCCCGCGCTAACCCGCATTGGAACGACCTGGCTGAAGGCGCCGAGGCGTTGGTGATTTTTGCGGGTGAGCAGGCCTATATCAGCCCGTCCTTCTACCCCAGCAAGGCCGAACACGGCAAAGCGGTGCCCACCTGGAACTACCTCGCCGTGCACGCTTATGGCAACGCGCAAGTCTTCGATGATGCCGAGCGCCTGCTGGCGCTGGTCAGCCGCCTGAGCAACAAACACGAAGCCAATCGCCCAAAACCTTGGGCGGTCAGCGACGCGCCTGGCGACTATATCGACAGCATGCTCAAGGCAATTGTGGGTTTTCGCCTGCCCATCACCCGCTTGAACGGTAAACGCAAACTCAGCCAGAACCGCGATGCCGCCGACCAGACAGGCGTACGCCAAGGACTTTTGGCCAGCAGTAACCCGCAAGACCACGCACTCGCTCATTTAATGGTTAAGGAATAGCTGAAAATGACTCAAATCCAGATCAAACCCGCCACCGCCGCCGATCGCGAGCAGTGGCTACCTCTTTGGCAAGCGTATTTGCGCTTTTACAAAACCGAGCTGTCCGACGAAATCACCCAGTCCAGCTGGACGCGCTTTCTTGATCCCGCGGAACCAACGTCACTGGCTCTTGCCTGGCAAGGCGATAAAGCCGTGGGCATGGTCCAGTGTGTTTATCACCGCACCAACTGGAGCATCAAAAACGCCTGCTACCTTCAAGACCTGTTTGTCAGCCCCGAAGTGCGCGGCAAGGGCGTTGGCCGCCAACTGATTGAACACGTATATGCCGTCGCTCGTGATAAAGACTGTGCCAAAGTCTATTGGATGACTCAGGAAACCAACGCCACGGCGATCCAGTTGTATGAGCGCATTGCCGAGCGCCCTGGTTTTATTCAGTTTCGCAAAACCTTGTCATAAATAAGGAACGCGCAATGCCCGACTCTCTAGATCAATGGCTGGCGGCCAAAACACCAGATACCCGCACCCTCGAAGGGCATTTCATTCGTCTGGAAAAGCTCGACCCGACACGTCATGGCGATGAACTATGGTTAGCCTTACAAGGGCCGGGCAGCGACCCCAAGCTCTGGGACTACTTGCCTTACGGACCTTTCAACGAGCGTCCGGCATTTGATGCCTGGTTGCAAAACCATGCCGCCAGCCGCGATCCGCACTTTTATACCGTTATCGACCAGCCGAGCGGTGCGGCACAAGGCTTGATCAGCCTGATGTGCATCGTTCCGGAACATGGCCGCATCGAGATCGGCCACGTCACCTTCGGTGCCCCGATGCAGCGTTCGCCGAAAAGTACCGAGGCGGTCTACCTGCTGGCCAAGGAAGCCTTCGCACTGGGTAACCGACGCCTGGAGTGGAAGTGCAACAACGACAATGCAAGATCAAAACGTACTGCAGTACGATTAGGGTACACATACGAAGGCGTTTTTCGCCAACATATGGTGGTCAAAGGCAAAAATCGTGATACCACGTGGTACAGTATTATCAGTACGGAATGGCCCGCTATAGCTGCAGGCTTTGAAAAATGGCTGGCACTGGATAACCAGCCAAAAAGCGGCCAAATAAAGTCCCTGGAAGAATGCAGAGCATCAGCTGTATAAAATTTGATCAATACGCCCAGCAAGGACTGCTGGGCGTTTTTGTGTCAGAAGGGGGTCAAAAATTTCGCGACAAGCGAACCACACCCATTTGCAGACCAAAGGGGTTGAAAACTGCATTCAGGGATTTAAGCGTGGGATTACCTTCGCCGTGCTCGATTTGAATCAAGGTGCGGACCGATATTTTGCACATGCGGGCGAATTGGGTTTGCTGCAGCTGAGTAACATCTATCCTAAATCGCTTAACGGCTCCACCTAACGTGATCTTGCCTTGAGCCAGATCAGCCTCAATGCTTTCGATTATCAGCTGACGCGTATCAATGGTCAGGGTCATTTCAAGCCCCACATGCTTTCACCTGCAATATAATTCCCTCTGACAAACTGCATTTAAATGCATATTAAGCGCCAAGCAGACCACAGTATCTGCATCAAAATGCAGGCAAAAAAAAGGGGAGCACATGCTCCCCCGAGGTTTAAAGCGTTTACATCAAAGGCGGTATCAGGCTTCGATTTCGATCAGAATTTCGCCCGGGTTAACGCGGTCGCCCTTGATTACGTGAATGGTGACAACTTTGCCTGCGATGGAGGCCTGTACTTCGGTCTCCATTTTCATTGCTTCGGTGATCAGCACCGATTGCCCAGCCTTGACGACATCGCCAACAGCAACCAGTACATCAACGATGTTGCCCGGCATGGCAGTGCTGACGTGGCCCGGCTCACTGGCTTGCTTGCGCTTGCTGGCGGAGCCGCCGACGAATTCGTTGAGCGGTTCGAACACCACTTCTTCCGGCATGCCGTCGATGGACAGGTAGAAGTGACGCTTGCCTTCTGCCTTGACGCCTACACCGGTGATGTCAACGCGATAGCTTTCACCATGCACGTCGATCACGAACTCAGTCGGTACGCCTTCACCGCTAGCCTTGGTAACGCCGCCTGCTTCAGGAATCGGCAACAACACTTCCGGGCTCAAGGTGCCTGCTGCACGCTCTTCAAGGAATTTACGACCGATGTCCGGGAACATGGCGAAGGTCAGTACGTCTTCTTCCGACTTGGCCAAGGCACCTATCTCAGCACGCAGCTTGACCATTTCTGGCTTGAGCAGGTCTGCAGGGCGTACGTCGATCAGTTCTTCGTTACCGATAGCCTGACGGCGCAGTTGCTCGTTGACCACGCCCGGCGCCTTGCCATAGCCGCCTTGCAGATACAGCTTCACTTCGTTGGTGATGGTTTTGTAGCGCTCGCCAGCCAACACGTTGAAGAACGCCTGGGTGCCGACAATTTGCGAGGTCGGGGTCACCAGCGGCGGATAACCGAGGTCTTCACGTACACGCGGGATTTCGGCCAGCACTTCACTCATGCGGTTCAGGGCGCCCTGCTCTTTGAGCTGATTGGCGAGGTTGGAGATCATCCCGCCCGGCACCTGGTTGACTTGAACGCGGGTGTCGACGGCGGTGAATTCGCTTTCAAACTGGTGGTACTTCTTACGCACTGCGTAGAAGTACATGCCAATTTCCTGCAGCAGCGACAGGTCAAGACCGGTGTCGTACTCGCTGCCTTTAAGGGCCGCTACCATCGACTCGGTGCCCGGGTGGCTGGTGCCCCACGCGAAGCTGGAGATCGCGGTATCGATATGCTCCGCGCCGTTTTCGATCGCCTTGAGCTGGCACATGGCAGCCAAGCCCGCGGTGTCATGCGAGTGAATAAAGATCGGCAGGCTGATTTGCGCCTTCAGCGCCTTGACCAGTTCGCCAGTGGCGTACGGGGTCAGCAGGCCTGCCATGTCCTTGATGGCCACCGAGTCGCAGCCCATGGCTTCCATTTGCTTGGCCTGAGCCACAAACGCTTCAGTGGTATGCACCGGGCTGGTGGTGTAGGCGATGGTGCCCTGAGCGTGCTTGCCGGCAGCTTTGACCGCCTCGATGGCTACGCGCAGGTTACGCACATCGTTCATGGCATCGAAGATGCGGAACACGTCGATACCGTTAACCGCCGCCTTGGCGACGAAGGCTTTGACCACGTCGTCGCTGTAATGGCGATAGCCCAGCAGGTTCTGGCCGCGCAGCAGCATTTGCAGACGAGTGTTAGGCAAGGCCGCACGCAGTTGGCGCAGACGCTCCCACGGGTCTTCTTTAAGGAAGCGCACGCAGGCGTCAAAGGTAGCGCCGCCCCAGACTTCCAGCGACCAGTAGCCGACTTTGTCGAGCTTGTCGCAGATCGGCAGCATGTCTTCAGTGCGCATGCGGGTGGCCAGCAGCGACTGGTGGGCGTCACGCAGGATGGTGTCGGTTACAAAGATCTTCTTGGACATTGAAATATTCCTCACAGGCCTGCGTGGGCGGCGATGGCAGCAGCGATGGCCAGGGCCAGCTCTTCGGGTTTGCGCTTGATCGAGTAGTTGGTCAGTTCTGGATGGCTTTCTACGAAGCTGGTATTGAACTGGCCGCTACGGAATTCCGGGTTACGCAGGATTTCCTGGTAATACGCGGCGGTGGTTTTGACCCCTTGCAGACGCATGTCGTCGAGGGCGCGCAAACCACGGTCCATCGCTTCTTCCCAGGTCAGGGCCCACACCACCAGTTTCAGACACATGGAGTCGTAATACGGTGGGATGGTGTAGCCGGTGTAGATCGCCGTGTCGGTACGCACGCCTGGACCGCCGGGCGCGTAGTAACGGGTGATCTTGCCGAAGCTGGGCAGGAAGTTGTTTTTCGGGTCTTCAGCGTTGATCCGAAATTGCAGGGCAAAGCCACGGTGCTGAATGTCTTCTTGCTTGATCGACAATGGCAGGCCGGAGGCGATGCGAATTTGTTCACGAACAATATCGATGCCGGTGATTTCTTCGGTGATGGTGTGTTCCACCTGCACCCGGGTGTTCATCTCCATGAAGTACACCTCGCCCTCGGCGAGCAGGAACTCCACAGTACCGGCGTTCTCGTAACCCACGGCCTTGGCTGCGCGCACAGACAGGTCGCCGATATAGGCACGCTGTTCCGGGGTCAACTGAGGGCTTGGGGCGATTTCGATAAGCTTCTGGTTGCGACGCTGGATCGAGCAGTCGCGTTCAAACAGGTGCACCACGTTACCAAAGCTGTCACCGAGGATCTGCGCTTCGATGTGCTTGGGGTTAACGATGCATTTTTCGAGGAACACTTCTGCCGAGCCAAAGGCTTTGGTCGCTTCAGAGATTACTCGAGGGAAGGCTTGTTCCAGTTCTTCACGGCTGTTGCAGCGACGAATCCCGCGACCGCCACCACCCGAGGTGGCTTTGAGCATGACCGGATAGCCAATGCGCTCACCTTCGAGCAACGCTTCATGGATATCGGCAACGTTGCCTTCAGTACCCGGCGTGACCGGCACACCGGCCTTGATCATGCTGCGACGCGCTTCGGTCTTGTCGCCCATACGGCGGATGACTTCAGCGGACGGACCGATGAACTTGATTCCACGCTCGGCGCAGATATCAGCCAGTTCGGCGTTTTCTGACAGAAAGCCGTAACCGGGATGCAGAGCATCACAACCGGTTTCAACAGCCAGGTTCACCAGCTTGCGCGGGTTCAAGTAACCGGCCAGCGGGTCTTCGCCAATGCTGTGGGCTTCATCAGCGCGCTTGACGTGCAACGCATGGCGATCCGCTTCGGAGTAGACCGCCACAGAACGAATACCCATCTCGGCGCAGGCACGCACGATGCGGACGGCAATTTCTCCGCGGTTGGCGATCAGGATCTTTTTTATCACTTGGATTTTCCCTAAAGCCTATGGAACAAACGACCTGCTAGACCAGGTCGGCACGTGTCCAAATGTGTCTGAACCGTTGTGTCGTCACACTAGACCCACGCAGCGATAAACAAAAATCAATAATTCTTGGGTTGTGCATAAGCAACGACTTATAGTTGATCCACTTGCCGACCTGGATAATTAATAAAAAATGCGTAAGTCATTGATGCGTATAACTTTTCGACAACTTCAAGTGTTCAACGAAGTGTGCGATTTACGCTCTTACAGCCGTGCTGCTGAGGAAATGTCTCTCACGCAGCCTGCCGTTAGCCTACAAATTCGACAGCTAGAAGAGCTGATTGGGCAGCCTTTATTCGATTATGTCGGCAAAAAGCTGTACATGACCGAGGCCGCTGAAGCGCTTCAGTTAGCCAGTCGAGATATTTTCGGACGCCTGGAAAACCTCGATATGCAGCTCTCGGACATGCTCGGGTCGCTGCAAGGCCAGTTGAAATTGGCAGTTGAGTCGAGTGCGAAATATTTCGTCCCGCATCTGTTTGCGGCCTTCAAGCGCCAGCACCCGGAAGTCAACTTGCAGCTTACGGTGGTCAATCGAGCACAAGCCGTTCGTCGACTGTCAGATAACCGCGACGACCTGGTGATCATGTCGATGGTGCCGCAGGACATGGGCCTGGAATTTCTGCCGTTTCTGAATAATCCGATCGTTGCCGTCGCACCGACAGACCATCCGCTGTGCAACCGTGGCCCGCTGCACTTGCAGGATCTTGAACCGTATACGTTGCTGATGCGCGAGCAAGGTTCGGGCACGCGCATGGCATGTGAGGAGTATTTCAAAGAAAAGCGCGTGCACTTCAGCCAAACCCTGGAAGTGTCGTCTAACGAGTCGCAGCGCGAATGTGCAGTGGCCGGATTGGGCGTGGCGTTGTTAACACGTCACGCCGTCAGCCTGGAGCTGGCGACCGGCCTGTTGCGCGAGCTGCCGGTCGAAGAGTTGCCGCTGTATCGCAGCTGGTGCGTGGTACAGGCCAAGGCCAAGCGCCTGTCACCGGTGGCGCATGCATTTCTGGGGTTTATACGCACTGAGCGCCTGCAAATCAGCGCGCTGGTTGAACGCTTCGACGGTCACTTGCCGACGTAGCCTGCCAGTAATTGATCGAACCCAGATCCGGGTAATCAGAGGTTTCCAGGCGCAGTTGGCGCTGGCTCGTATGGTCTTCAATCGCACGACGGAAGGCCATGCGGCGCTGGTCTTCTTGCTGGCGGCGGGTTTTGACGGCGCTATTGCGTTCTTCGTAAGGCTGAGCCATTTCGAGTCTCCCAAGGCGTGTACGGGAGTTTCAAGATGCCCTTTGTTTATGACGACTTGGTGAAGAAGGGATTACAGGGGAATGAACCCTGGAGGTATCTACATACCTGTGGGAGCGGGCTTGCTCGCGATGCCGGCAACTCGGTATCTCTGAATGACCACGGTGATGCTATCGCGGGCAAGCCCGGCTCCCACAGGCATTGCCTCTAACCTGAAATCGCTTGTGGGAGCTCAGTCGTCGTGGTTTTTCAGCGATTTAGGCGACAGACGCAAGCTGCGCAGGCTGCGCTTGACGCTCTTGAGGTGGTTGACCAGGCTCGGGCCACGAGCCATGGCAACGCCCATCGCCAACACGTCAATCACCACCAGGTGGGCGATACGCGAGGTCAGCGGGGTGTAGATTTCGGTGTCTTCGTGTACATCGATCGCCAGATTGACGGTCGCCAGCTCCGCCAATGGCGTTTGGCTCGGACACAGAGTAATCAGGGTCGCGCCGCTTTCACGCACCAGATTGGCAGTGATCAGCAAGTCTTTGGAACGGCCCGACTGGGAGATGCAGATCGCCACGTCGGTAGGCTTCAAGGTCACAGCCGACATCGCTTGCATATGTGGATCCGAGTACGCGGCGGCTGTCAGCAACAGGCGGAAAAATTTGTGCTGCGCATCCGCCGCCACTGCACCCGAGGCGCCAAAACCATAAAATTCGACCCGTTGCGCTTGCGACATGGCCGTCACCGCACGCTGCAGCGCGACCGGGTCAAGCTTCTCGCGCACGTCCATCAGGGTGTGCAGCGTGGTGTCGAAAATTTTCAGGCTGTAGTCCGCAACCGAATCATCTTCATGGATCGCGAACTGACCAAAACTGGCACCTGCTGCCAGGCTTTGCGCCAGCTTGAGCTTCAAGTCCTGGAAACCGGAACAGCCTATCGCCCGGCAAAAACGTACGATGGTCGGTTCACTGATACCAACGCTATGGGCAAGGTCCGCCATTGAACTGTGCATTACAGCCGCAGGATCAAGCAGCACGTGATCGGCGACCTTGAGTTCCGATTTACGTAACAGGTGGCGTGACTGGGCAATATGTTGCAGCAGGTTCAAAGGGCAAGACTCGGTCTGTAAGCGGCGGGCGCCGGGGATGTAGCAATCTTGTAGTTATACTACAAGAATTCGCTTTCTGCCCACCCAATACGCGATCTCGGCTCCCGCTCTCGCCCTTAAATCAAGCAGCTTCGGGGCTGTGTAGCCCTTTTTGACACTACAAAATAACTACACCGGTCCGCAATAAGTCACCCAACTCCACAGCGTTGACCGGATGGCTGATCAAGTAACCCTGCACTTCGTCACACTGGCGAGCCTTGAGAAATGCCAGCTGCGCCTCGTTTTCAACACCTTCGGCGACCACTTTCAGGTCCAGGCTGTGGGCCATGGAGATAATCGCGGTGGTGATAGCCTCGTCTTCGCTGCTACGCCCCAGGCCGTGAATAAATGTCTTGTCGATTTTCACGTAGTCCACAGCAAAACGCTTGAGGTAACTGAATGATGAAAAACCGGTGCCAAAATCATCTATCGCCAACCTCACCCCTAACTCATGAAGCTGCTGGAAGGTCGTGATCACGTATTCAACATTGTCGAGCAACTGGCTTTCCGTCAGTTCCAGCTCCAGATATTGCGGCGCCAGCCCGGTTTCTTCGAGTACCTGGCGCACCAAGCTGACCAGCTTGCCCTGCCGTAGTTGATGCCCCGAAAGGTTCACTGATACCCGTATTGGCGCCAGCCCTGCGCTCTGCCATTCGCAGGCTTGCCGACAGGCTTCGCGCAGCACAAATTCACCGATGGCGCTGATCAGGCCGGTCTCTTCGGCCAAGGTAATAAATTCGCTCGGCGGCACGCTACCCAATAGCGGATGGTCCCAACGCACCAAGGCTTCAGCCGCGTGCAGACGCCCCGTCGCCAGACATAACTTGGGTTGATAAAAAACGTTGAGCTGACGCTCGGCAATGGCTTTGCGCAGTTGGTTCTCCAACTGCAAACGTTCAAGAGTGCTGTGTTGCAGGCTGTGACTGTAGAACTGAAAAGTGCCACCCCCCAGGTGCTTGGCCAACTGCATGGCTTTGTTGGCCTGATGAACCAGTGTGGCAATGTCACGTGCGCTGCCGGGCAACAGGCTGATGCCGATGGAAACACTGATAATCAACTCATGGCCGTCCACCACCAACGGCCGGCCGAGTTTGCCCAATAGCCGTGTCGCTACCCGCGCCAGACTGGTCAGGCTGTTATATGCATCAAACAGCACAGCAAATTCATCGCCCGATAATCGCGCAATGGTGTCGGCCTCAGGCAGAGCCTTGGTGATGCGTTCAGCCATTTTTTGCAGCACATGATCCGCCATCTCGTGCCCAAGGTTGTCATTGAGCAGTTTGAAGCGATCAAGGTTGATGTGCAGCAACGTCAGGTTGCACGAGCCTTGGCGCACACGTTGATTGGCCTCCTCCAGACGTTCCTTGAACAAGAGACGATTGGCCAGACCGGTCAGCTCATCGAAGTGGGTAAGGTGATGCACCCGCGCCTCAACCAGACGACGTTGTTCCACTGCCTGCGCAAGCTCGGTGTTCAGTTGCTCGGAGCGCACTTTGGCTTGCTGCAAGTCGTCGAATAAACCCTTACGGCGTAGACGGCGCACTTCACGGCGCTGATTGATCCGTTTGACTTGCCAACCCAGCACACCCACTAGCACAAGCAACCCGAACCCTATGCCGTAAAAATTACCCGGCGAATTTAAACTCTGAACCATCGGCAAAATTCTTATCAGTAGATGAGCCAAAAAGTCGTCCGAGCATACACAAGCTGCGCCTGCGACCAAACGCACAGGTGCCATTAAATAGCTGAAACCGGCAGGGTAAATTTACCCGCGCCCCTTGTGCCGTACGTGCAGCCTTTTTGACCACTCGGCCCAAGACCGCTACGCGGCTAGCAATGAAACGCCAACAGCCCCTAAAATGCCCCGATGCGCGATGATCTCTCTCTCTTGTTAAATTCTCTCAACGATGCCCAACGTCAGGCCGTCACGGCCAGTGTGGGGCGTCAGTTGGTTCTGGCCGGCGCAGGTTCCGGCAAAACCCGTGTGCTGGTGCACCGTATCGCCTGGTTGATCCAGGTCGAGAACGCGTCACCACATTCAGTCCTGTCGGTGACATTCACCAACAAGGCCGCCGCCGAGATGCGCCATCGCATCGAACAGCTGATGGGTATCAACCCGGCCGGCATGTGGGTTGGCACCTTCCACGGCCTGGCGCACCGTCTGTTGCGGGCTCACTGGCAGGAAGCCGGGCTGAGCCAGACCTTCCAGATTCTCGACAGCGATGACCAGCAACGCTTGGTCAAGCGCGTGATCCGCGAACTTGGGCTCGATGAACAACGCTGGCCAGTGCGTCAGGCGCAGTGGTTTATCAACGGCCAAAAAGACGAAGGCTTGCGTCCCAAACATATCCAGGCCAGCGGTGACTTGTTCCTGGCCACCATGCGCAACATTTACGAGGCCTACGAGGTCGCGTGCCAACGCGCAGGTGTCATCGACTTTTCCGAGCTGCTGCTGCGCGCCCTTGATCTGTGGCGCGACAATCCCGGCTTGCTGGCGCATTACCAGAAACGCTTCCGGCACATTCTGGTGGACGAATTCCAGGACACCAACGCCGTTCAATATGCCTGGCTGCGACTGCTGGCCCAGGGTGGCGACAGCCTGATGGTGGTGGGCGATGACGACCAGTCGATCTACGGCTGGCGCGGCGCGAAAATCGAGAATATTTATCAGTATTCGACCGACTTCCCGGACGCCGAAACCATTCGCCTGGAGCAAAACTATCGCTCCACGGCAGGTATCCTCAAGGCAGCCAATGCCCTGATTGCCAACAACACCGGGCGCATGGGCAAAGAGCTGTGGACCGACGGCGGTGAAGGCGAAGCCATTAACCTGTACGCCGCATTCAACGAACACGACGAAGCACGCTACGTGGTCGAGACCATCGAGAGCGCGCTAAAAACCGGGCTGGCCCACAGCGACATCGCTATTTTGTACCGTTCCAACGCCCAGTCGCGAGTGCTTGAAGAAGCCCTGCTGCGCGAGCGCATCCCGTACCGTATTTATGGTGGCCAGCGCTTCTTCGAACGCGCTGAAATCAAAAATGCCATGGCTTACATGCGCCTGCTCGAAGGTCGTGGCAACGATGCGGCACTGGAGCGGGTCATTAACGTACCAGCCCGTGGCATCGGCGAAAAAACTGTCGAAGCCATTCGCGATCACGCACGTCACAGCGATGTGTCGATGTGGGAAGCGATGCGCCAGCTGATCGCCAATAAAGCCCTGCCGGGTCGTGCTTCAGGCGCCATTGCCGGTTTTATTGAGCTGATCGAAAACCTCGCGGCAAAAGTCATGGATATGCCACTGCATCTGATGACCCAAACCGTGATCGAGCAAAGTGGGCTGATTGCCTACCATCAGGCGGAAAAAGGTGAAAAAGGCCAGGCTCGGGTAGAAAACCTTGAGGAACTGGTCAGCGCGGCGCGCAACTTCGAAAACAATGACGAAGACGAAGAACTGTCGCCATTGGCCGCCTTCCTTGGTCACGCCTCACTGGAAGCAGGCGATACCCAGGCCGAAGAGCATGAAGACGGTATTCAGCTGATGACGCTGCACAGCGCCAAGGGCCTGGAGTTCCCGTATGTGTTCCTGGTCGGCATGGAAGAAGGTTTGTTCCCGCACAAGATGAGCCTGGAAGAACCCGGCCGCCTTGAAGAGGAGCGGCGCCTGGCTTACGTGGGCATTACCCGTGCAATGCAAAATCTGGTCATGACTTACGCCGAAACCCGACGCCTTTACGGCAGCGAAACCTACAACAAGGTTTCGCGCTTCGTTCGCGAAGTACCAAAAGGCCTGATCCAGGAAGTTCGACTGTCCAATAGTGTCAGTCGTCCTTTCGGCGGCGGTCAAAAGCAGAGCGCCAGCAGCCTGTTTGGGGGGTCGGAGATTCCGGAAACCGAATTCAAACTCGGCCAGATGGTCAAGCACGCTGTCTTCGGTGAAGGCGTTATCCTCAATTTCGAGGGTGCGGGCGCGCAGGCGCGAGTCCAGGTCAACTTCTCGGAAGGCAGCAAGTGGCTGATGATGGGCTACGCCAAACTTGAAGCGGTCTGACAGCAACCCGACAGCTTTTTGGGGATAAGGTGGGGCAGCTCCCTGTGGGAGCGAGCCTCCTACCCCAAACAAATCCAAGTCCTACAGCAAAACAGGCAAAAGCCCGAAACACTTCACCGCTAGCCAGTCACAACTCACCTGTGCAACATGGCGCGCGTGATATCCACAAATGGGAACCCCTTATGAAACGTTTTCTTAGCATCGCCATGGCGTTGTGCATCGGCTTGACGATGAGCCTCGACGCGAACGCCAAGCGCTTCGGCGGCGGCAAAAGCGCTGGTGCGGCACCGACCCACCAAACGCGTCAGGCGGCTCCAGCCGCAGCCCCTGCGGCTGCCGGTGCTGCAGGCGCAGCCGCTAAAGCCGGTGGTGCTTCGCGCTGGCTCGGCCCTCTGGCTGGCCTCGCAGCCGGCGGCCTGCTGGCGTCCATGTTCATGGGCGGTGGCTTCCAGGGCATGCAGTTCTTCGACATTCTGATCATGGCGGTCATCGCCTTCCTGATCTTCCGCTTCATTGCTGCCCGTCGTCGCAAGCAACAAGCTGACATGATGGCCCCAGCTGGTCACGCGCCAATGCAGCGTGAAAGCTTCGACGCCAAGCCAGCGACCGCATCGATTTTCGGTGGTGGCTCGGCGGCACCTGCAGCCCGTCCGGTGATCAATGCTCCGGCCTGGTTCAACGAACAAAACTTCCTTGAAGCTGCGCGCAACCATTTCCAATCCCTGCAACAGCATTGGGATGCCAACGAAATGGACAAGATTGCCGAGTTCGTAACACCGCAGATGCTCGACTTCCTCAAGCGTGAACGCGCTGAGCTGGGTGATGGCTTCCAGTCCACCTACATCGACAACCTGACCGTACAACTGGACGGCCTGGATGATCGCGCAGACAAAACCATCGCAACCCTGACCTTCAGCGGCGTGTCGAAAAACTCGCGCTTTGACCAGGGCGAAGCCTTCAGCGAAAGCTGGAACATGGAACGTCAGCAAGGTGACAACCAGCCTTGGCTGGTTGCAGGTATCCGCCAGAACGGCTGATCCCGAGAGCAACACATGCGTTAACCAAAGCCCCGGACTTGTCCGGGGCTTTGCATTTCACGATTGCACTTATAACGAGCTACTGTATAAAGCGCGTCATATAAACCGCGCCATAGAGCATGAGGATTGAGGTCGTGGAAGAGATCATCGAAGAGCTACGCGAAAAAAACGAGCCTGTACCAGTTCCTTTGGAGCTGCCTGAAGAAGACCAGTTGGTGGAAATCGAAGAACAGCTGTTCATTGATATCCCGTTTGTCTTCAGAGAGTTTCTGCTGACCGTCAGTGACGTGGTGTATGGCAGCCTGGAGCCGGTCACCGTAACCGATCCGCAATCGCACACCTACCTGCCGGAAGTAGCGGCCAACGCCTGGGATGCCGGCGTTGATCGCAGCTTGATCCCTATTTGCCAGGACGGCGACGACTACTACTGCGTCGAAGAAGACGGCACCGTGGTGCTGTGGTCCGGCGAAGAAGAACTCGTCACCGAAGAAACGTGGGAATCGGTCTGGCACTGGGCGCGCGACGTCTGGCTGGAAAGCTGATACCTCTCGCCCGCTTTCCAGCCATTGGTCAGCGGGCTATCAATGCCCCGCCTCCTTGTGATTATCCAGCGTCTCCAGCAGTGCAACTTGCATGCGCGTATGAATCCGGATAAACCAGCGCCACAACACCGCCGCCACCCCCGCCGCCACTACTGCGATTACCACCAGCAATTCATTGGTGGGCAAGATGCTCGCCGACAATGCCGACAACAGCAGAAAAATCACCAGCAGCGACAGAATCGGAATCACTTCAGAGATCACTCGGCGCACGCGCTGCGTGTGGCGCCCAGCCATTTCCGGCTTGACCCCCATCTCGGCCAGGAGCATCGACAGTGCCTTGAGCTTGCGATAGGCCGCGATCAGGAATGGTAGCGACAGCAGCAAGGCAGCCCCCCAAATCATCCCTTTTTGCCAGCTAGGCTCCAGAATCCAGCCCTGTAGATAACGACTGATCCGAGGGGCGAAATACCCACCCGCAAAGAAAATAGCGATAACCAAAGCCAGATTGACGCCAACCTGCATCAAGATTTTTCGGATGATGGCCGCCAATAACGCCCCTTCGCCCTGTGGCTGAATGTTACGCAACCATTCGCCATATAACCCGAAGACCCGTGACAGGCGATCAGGGACTACCTGTGCCAGCTTGAGCGAGAGCGGGTCTGCGGCGCGAATCAGGTAAGGCGTCATCAGGGTGGTCAATACGGATACAGCCACCGCTACGGGGTACAGGAAGCTGCTGGTGACCTGTAATGTCATACCCAGCGCCGCGATGATGAAAGAAAACTCCCCGATCTGAGACAGCCCCATCCCGACCCGCAACGAAGTGCGCCCGTCATTGCCTGCGATAAACGCTCCCAGCCCGCAGGAAAGCATCTTGCCAAGCACTACCGCGACGGTAATCACCACAATTGGCAGCGCATATTCCAGCAGGATGGCCGGGTCCAGCATCAGCCCGATAGCGACAAAGAAAATCGCGCTGAACAGATCACGTACAGGCTCAATCAGGCGCTCAATTTTCAGTAACTGCCGCGACTCGGCCATGATCGCACCGATCAAAAACGCACCCAGAACCATGCTGTATTCAAGTTTGACCACCAGCAGGCAGAAGCCAAAACACAGCCCAAGCACAGTGATCAGCAGCATTTCATTGCTTTCGAATTTGGCTACGTACGCCAGCACCCGCGGCACCAGCAAAATACCGATGACCAGCGCCACAATCATGAACAACGATAATTTACCGACCGTCGAAAAAACCTCTTCGGGGCTGACACTGCCGCTGACAGCGATACTCGACAGCAGGGCAATAATGCCGATACCCAAAATATCTTCAACGATCAGCACACCAAAAATCAGCTGTGCGAAGCGCTCGTTCTTCATCTTCAGGTCGTTAAGTGCCTTGACGATGATCGTGGTCGACGAAATGGCCAGAATTGCGCCCAAAAACAGCGAATCCATGGTGTTCCAATCGAACCAGCGGCCAATTTCGTAGCCGATCCAGATCATCAGCGTAATTTCCATAAACGCTGCGATAAAAGCCGTGGCCCCGACCTTGAACAGCTTGCGCAGGCTGAATTCCAGGCCCAGGCAAAACATCAGAAAAATTACCCCCAGCTCAGCCAGGGTTTTAATCGTTTCTTCATCGTGGATCAGGCCAAATGGCGGGGTGTGCGGGCCAATAATAAAACCCGCGACGATATAACCCAGCACCACCGGCTGCTTGAACCTGTGGAAAAGTATCGTCACCACACCAGCGACCAGCATGATGACTGCCAGATCCTGAATAAAACTGATGGCATGCATGGCGTGGTACTCCTTGTTTAATGTTCACCAGACAACAAGACGACAGACGCCGCTTGTTAGGCGGTGTGTATCAACTGTTTTAAATGTAGGAATTACCCGACTAACGGGCTTTTGCAGGTTAACACCGCGACTTCCGGCAGAAAGGCGGTGCAATATATGGAAACAGATGGATATGAGCGTGACGGCAGTCAAAACGGCAGCGTCCCGTTAATAACTGTTTCAAAAATCGACAAGTATCCACAGAGATACCCATTTCACTGCTGCAACACAACCACGAGCCTGCTGCTATGGAACCCGGAAACGCCCAACTGTCGATGACGGTCTTGATGACCCCGGACATGGCCAATTTTTCTGGCAATGTTCACGGCGGAACCCTGCTCAAGTACCTCGATGAAGTCGCCTACGCCTGCGCCAGCCGCTATGCGGGTCGCTATGTGGTCACCTTGTCGGTAGACCAGGTGATTTTTCGCGAGCCGATTCATGTCGGAGAGCTGGTGACCTTCCTGGCGTCGGTCAACTACACCGGCAATACCTCGATGGAAGTTGGAATCAAAGTCGTCACTGAAAATATTCGTGAACGCTCGGTACGCCATACCAACAGCTGTTTCTTCACGATGGTAGCCGTGGACGACAACCGTAAGCCGGCGGCCGTTCCGCCGTTGCAGCCGTTGAACAGCGAAGACCGACGCCGCTTTATTCAGGGCAAGCAACGTCGCCAGATCCGTCAGGAACTGGAGCTGCGTTATCGCGAACTGAAAGACGAAACGGTGTAACCGCTACGGATAATTAACCCGTGGGAGCGAGCCTGCTCGCGAAGGTCGTTCGCGAGCAGGCTCGCTCCCACAAAAAATACAGGTTTGCTTACAAACTGATCGGCACTGCCTCAAACCGCACACGCGGATGAGCGATGCGGTCCTGAGCCCGGACCAGCTGCAATTCGTAGCTGGTACAGGCCTGAGTTTCCAGCAATACCTCGTGTACCGCCGCCGCGGTGAATTCAAATGCAGCTACCAGGCTGTCACCCAACAACACTCGCGCTAAAAACAAACCTGATGTCAGATCACCTACACCCACTGGCTGGCGCGGGAAGGCCAACAGCGGGCGGCGCAAGTGCCAGCTCCCCTCAGCCGTGACCAGCAGCATCTCGAAACTTTCTGCCGGTTTACCGGGATAAGACAAATGCTTCACCAGCACCGCTTTCGGGCCGCGGGCCAATAAGCTGCGGGCCATCGCCAGGCAGTCGAACAGCGATTGCGGATGGCGCCCGCAGAAGCTGTCCAGTTCCAGCTGATTGGGGCACAGGAAGTCCGCCATTGCGACGGCTTCGTCCAGCAGGAAATCACTGACCTCCTGAGGGACGATACAACCTTTCTCCGGGTGGCCCATTACAGGGTCACACAGGTACAGCGCATTGGGATTGACCGCTTTAATGCGCGCCACCCCGCTCAAAATAGCCCGGCCCTGAGCCGCACTGCCCAAATAGCCGGACAAGACCGCATCACAGTTTCCCAACTCGCCGATGGCGGCAATTGCATCGATCAGTGAAGGAATTTGCGCAGGAGCCAACACTTCGCCTGCCCACTGACCATACTGAGTGTGGTTGGAGAACTGCACCGTGTTCAAAGGCCAGACATTTACCCCGACGCGCTGCATGGGAAAAACAGCTGCGCTGTTGCCGGCATGGCCGAAAACCACGTGGGATTGGATGGCGAGTAAATGAGGTGTACGTTTCATGCCGGATTCCAGACTACGGGTGGATTCAAGCCACGCAGTATGCGACGAAACGCGGCCTGTACGACAGGTTGAACACGCAGTTAAGCTGAGCACAATCTGTTGGAGCACATGTAATGCTGACCCTTGGAAATATGTTTGTGCTGATGCTGCTGGCCACTGGCGCTGCCTGGCTATGGCATAACCACGGTTTACGCGAGCGGGCGCTGGAGCGAGTCAAACAGCACTGCAAAAATCTCGATATCGAGCTGTTGGATGAAAACGTTGCGCTCAAGAAAATCGGCCTGATCCCCGATGCCAACGGCAATAAACGCTTGGCCCGTGTGTATAACTTTGAATTCACCGTAACGGGCGATCAGCGCCATACCGGGACCATCACCCAGTTCGGCGCACATAGCGCAAAAATCGAACTGCCGCCTTACCCCTTCAAAACCGAGCCCGCACCGAGCGAAATTCCCACCGCTCAGGTGATTGAACTCAGCCAATGGCGCCAGGAACACAGCAAGACCCGCCACTGACCCTTCTGTGACACCTGACTTAAAAAACACCTGTGGATAACTTTTCTGGCAAACAGGCTGAAACCCTTGAGATAGACACTTCTTGAGGTTTTTAGCCGGGAAAATTAATACACACACTTAATGTTGTAGGACAATTTTACCAGCACAGAATCAGGTAAACCCCCCTGTTTTCTTGCTTGCGCAGCATCCCCCTCTTAAAAAACCTCCTTGCAAAGACAGTTATCCAGCCCCGAACGGAGCAGCTCCAGGTCTTGCGGCTGATCGAAAATTAATTCGAGGCGTGAATCCTTGCGCCATTCGCTCGATTTCCACTGTGCGAGCGAGTTATCCACAGAATTACTGGAAAACCAGCCATCCGAACCCTGTACAACCAACTTCGCACGCCGCCAATTGAGGCTCTCAAGCCACTGCTGCAACAAGCTCAGGTCAAATTGACAGGAAGCATGCCAGCGCCATCCCACACTCCATCCTTCGGGCTGGTGCTGAGTCATGACTATCGGCGTTCGAGGGGCTGAAAATACGCTACCAACCTGATTAAAATCCTTATAAATCAATGAGTTATCCACAGCATGAATAACATTCATATAGGCTGCAGGCAGCGTATTTAAAGGGATCCGGCCATGCTCGACCCATAGAACAGGGCACTTTGGCAGGCTGCATGCAATCTGCTCACGTTGCTCATTTGAGACACTATTAGATTTATTCATGACCAGCAAACCTGCGCTTTTCAAGGCCTCTCGCTGGGTTTCAGGCAGGGGTTTGCCTTGGGCCAGCGCTTGCGCATCAAGCACCATAACGCATGGCTGCAGTGCCAAAACACCAAGCCAAGGAGCCCCACTGAGCTGCTTTAAAATCTGTGCGGGATGGCCCAAACCGGAAGGTTCAATAAACAATCGGTCGGGCCGAGCCTTGCGTAATAGACGGCTCAAGCCAATTTTAAATGGCGCGCCATTGACGCAACACACGCAACCGCCTGCCACTTCGGCAATGGCAATAGCATCATCCCCCTGGCTCATCAGGGCCGCATCCAGACCTATTTGACCGAACTCATTGACCAGTACCGCCCAGCGTTCGTGCGCAGGTTTGTGCGCCATCAGGTGCTGAATCAGGCTGGTTTTGCCGGCGCCGAGTGGCCCGGCAATCACGTGGGTGGGTATGTTCTGCAACATGAGCGCCAGCTTCTGTAAGAATCAAAGCAAGCAATATGCCTCAGGCCAGCCAATCGAGGGTCAAAATCAGCCGTCGCTCGCCTGGTGCCAGTGCCGGCGAGCGGTGGATCAAGCCCGCACCTTCGTTGCCCTGCCACTTCTCGCCTTTGAGCAAGGCTACTTCTCCGGCATTAACTTGCTGAATCAGCGCGGATTGGGTTGGCTCGGCCTGTGGCTGACCTAACTGACGGCGATCCATCACACCTTCTTCCAGCCACTGACTACCAATCCCTGCATAAGTGGTAATTAGTCGCACAGGTACGTGATCCACATGAAACCGAGGGCACATTGCCTTATCCAAGGCCCTGAGACGCAGCCCAATACGTTTTGCGCCCAACAGACACGCATAGGCACTCACTAGCCAGGAAACATCCGCAATAAAGCCTGCGTAGCCTTCCAGATCATTAAATCGGGCTGCCAGACCACGAAGGTTGGGCTGAGCCTTCTCATCGGCCATTTCCAGCACAATGGCGTCAGCCAATGGCTCGTCAAGCGAGAGCAATAAAGCCCCAAAATCGACGATATGCACAGGTAACTGACGCTGCCAGATCGCCAGATTGACGTCTTCATCCAGGATTCGCGTCATGATTTGCGGAGTTTCTCCGCAAACCTGCTGAATCACTGGCCGAGCCGTATGGGCATAGGCATTCATCATGCAGCCACCTCTTCGTACCATTCGCCAAAGGGGTCATTCAGCAGTTTCCAGCCCGCTTCGCCCAGTGCCATTTCTGCATCGGTAAGCAAACAGGCGTCGAGTTCATCCGTGAGCAAGGAGAAATTGATGTGCTGACCAATAAACACCAGTTCCTGACGGCAATCAGCGGTGTCCGGCAGCCATTTTTGAAGAATTTCTGCCTTGGTTTGCGCGTCTTGTGGCCACTGGTCGTGGGGCACAAAACGCCACCAACGCCCGGCAAATCCATAGCGCATCAACCCGCCCGCCTGAGACCAACTACCCGCCTCCTGATATTTACTGGCCAGCCAGAAAAAACCTTTGGAGCGCAGCAGCTTGCCGTTGGTCCATGGACGCTCGATAAAATTAAAAAAACGTTCGGGATGAAAAGGACGACGCGCGCGGTAGGCGCTCGAGGCGATGCCATATTCTTCGGTCTCCGGCACATGCTCGCCGCGTATCTCTTGCAACCAGCCAGGTGCTTGCGCCGCACGCTCAAAGTCAAAACGTCCGGTATCCAGAATTTTATGCAGCGGTACTTCGCCCATCACCATCGGAATTACTTCGGCCTGAGCATTCAAGCGCTGCAAAATGGCGATTAATTCCTGGCGGTCAGCGCTGCTGATAAGGTCAATTTTGCTGATCAAAATGACGTCAGCGAATTCGATTTGCTCAATCAATAGATCGGTAATCGACCGTTCGTCAGATTCTCCAAGGGTTTCACCCCGTGAATCCAGGCTCTCTGCGGCTTGATAATCCTGCAAGAAATTGAGGCCATCCACCACCGTGACCATGGTGTCCAGACGGGCAATATCGGCCAGGCTCTGGCCCGCTTCGTCACGAAAAGTGAAAGTTTCTGCCACCGGTAGAGGCTCTGAAATACCGGTTGATTCGATCAATAAATAATCAAATCGACCGTCCCTTGCCAGTGCACTGACCTCCTCCAGCAAGTCTTCACGCAGCGTGCAGCAGATACAGCCATTGCTCATTTCGACGAGTTTTTCTTCAGCGCGATTCAAGGTCACATCACGCTGAACCTCACCTCCATCAATATTTATTTCGCTCATGTCGTTGACGATCACCGCCACGCGCAAGTTGTCACGGTTACGCAAAATATAATTAAGCAGGGTGCTTTTTCCTGCACCGAGAAATCCGGACAGCACAGTCACCGGCAAACGTTTAGGCATGGGAGATTCCTCATCAGGGTTGGCAGGTCAAAGCGCCCGCTTGTTGGCGCGACCAATTCAGGTCGTCGATAATGATACATTATAACAATACAAAGGATTAGAATTGTTATTAAGTAACAAAATGCCAACTCCCTCGATGGAAGCTCTTTATGAATGCACTTACCCTTCCCGACATTGCTTCACAAAACACCCGCCAGGTTGTCCCGCTGGAATGGGTCGGAATGTGCGGCATTGCACTGCCCATTGTGATTGACGGCCAGCAGCTCACCGCCAAGGTTGATGCTGGGGTCAGTCTGGATGACGCACAGGCACGTGGAATTCACATGTCACGACTTTTTCTAGCGCTAGAAGTAATCGAGTCGCAGGGGCTGAACCCTCTACTTTTGAAAAAAGTTTTACAGCGATTTCTCGACAGCCATGATGATTTATCGATCTGTGCCTACCTGAGTATTCATACCCACCTGCTCCTAAAGCGCCCCGCATTGGTCAGCCCTTTGAGTGGTTGGAAGAGCTACCCGGTGACCATCGATGCATCTCTGAAAAACGGAATGTTCCACGTGGAACTAAAAGTTGAGGTGGAGTACTCATCAACTTGCCCGTGCTCGGCAGCCTTGGCTCGCCAATTAATCCAGCAACAATTCGTCAATGACTTTGCCAATAAGCCGTTGCAGCACGCCGAAGTTTTAACCTGGCTTGGCAGCTCACAAGGCATCGTCGCGACACCACACAGCCAAAGAAGTACCGCTACGTTACAAATCCGCCTCGACACAGAACTGGGGTATCTCCCGATCAATTCCCTGATCGATGAGGCTGAAAGTGCTTTGGCGACCGCGGTACAAACCGCTGTAAAACGCGCAGACGAACAAGCCTTCGCGTTAGCCAATGGCCAGAACTTGATGTTCTGTGAGGATGCTGCACGGAGGTTGAATGTCGCGTTGAAGGTTGCTCAAGGGGTGAAGGGCTTCAGCCTGAAAGTGGTTCATGCTGAAAGCTTGCACAGTCATGACGCCGTGGCCGAGAGCAGCTGGAACTGGAGAGCGCAATGATCCGCAAGAATCCCTCCGGAGATTTACCCACCATAGCCGAGTCGGCCTACGTCGATAGAACCGCGATAATTTGCGGCAAGGTGATCATTGGCGAGAACGTTTTCGTCGGCCCTTACGCCGTTATCCGCGCTGATGAGGTGGACCAGGATGGCGGCATGCGCCCTATCACTATTGGCGCCAATTCCAACATTCAAGACGGCGTGGTCATTCACTCGAAGTCAGGGGCGGCTGTGACTATCGGTGAAAACACTTCGATAGCACATCGCTCCATCGTCCACGGACCATGCCTCGTCGGCGATCGTGTCTTCATCGGTTTCAACAGTGTGCTGTTCAATTGCGAGCTGGGTGACGGCTGCGTGGTGCGGCATAACTCGGTCGTCGATGGCCGCG
Source organism: Pseudomonas fragi (assembly GCF_025426255.1). Lineage (GTDB taxonomy): Bacteria > Pseudomonadota > Gammaproteobacteria > Pseudomonadales > Pseudomonadaceae > Aquipseudomonas > Aquipseudomonas kulmbachensis. Next base: position 5,252,377 of record NZ_CP104861.1, read on the forward strand.
ACCTGCCAGCAAATTTCTATGTCCCGTCCACAACCCGCATCGGGCCAAACACCGACCTCAGCCAGTTCGCTCCAGTCAGTGTCAGTGCATCGGAATTTTCAGAGGACGTAGCGCGCACCAATGTCGATTTGGTGCGCGGCTATAAAGCGCTGCAAAACGAATTTTGATCAGGTGCGCGGTTTGACTGTTCCACAGTTTTGTCCCAACCAGACAGCTCGGGTATCCATGCTGCCCTTCTGCTGAATCCCGGTCGCATTGAAGGTGCCATTCACTTGGGTGGTGAACTCACGATCACTGGCAAATGTAGCCACACCTGCGCCCTGGGCTTTTGGGCAACTAAAGCGAAACTTCCACTGATTTCCACTACGCTCAGTGATCTGCTGGTTGCATCCGGACTTGGGGTCCGTCAGCGGAATGTTGTCTGATTTTACTTGTTCGGGTGTCAGGCACACCCGCACACCTTTACCCGCCATGGTCAGCCCCTGGCTCTCCAGTTGGGCTTTTTGTTCCGGGGTAAGCATGTTCTGTAGCTGACCTAACATTACCTGTAGTTCAGGCAACTGTTGGCCATCTACCTGCATATTGCTGGAGCTCAGTTCCCAAAGCCCCGGTTGCAACATTTGGGCCTGGGCCACCGGGATCGACAAACCACAGGCCATGAACAGCCCAAGCAGACGAAGATTCATCAAGTAACTCCTACGCAATTGTCAGCGTTAGACGTCGAAAGTCAGCGAGTGTTGCACCCGCAACCAAATAGAGACATTCATAACAGAACGTGGTCTGTTAATACTTGGCATTGGACATTGAGGAGCAAGGATACGCATGGATTATCTAGGCCCGCACGTATTTGGTTATCTGATTTTATTGATCCACAGCTTAGGTTTGATTGCCGCCGTACATGCGGTGCTAACCGTAAGGACGGCGCAGGGTTCGATTGCATGGGCCATGTCGCTGTTCTTCATTCCTTACCTCACATTGATCCCGTACCTGATCTTTGGCCGTAGCACTTTTGACGATTACATCCGCGCTCGACGCGATGCCAATCAGGAGATGCGAGAGGCGATCACCCACCTGAGCTGGCGACCCTGGGTAGAGGAGGCCTTGGCTGCACGCAACTCAAAAGCCTATGCCTCGTTGCGGGCGATGCCGAGACTGGGACGCATGCCTTGCCTGGCAAACAACTCGGTGCGTTTGCTGATCAATGGCACAGCCACGTTCGACGCGATCTTCGACGCCATTCGCGCCGCGAAAGAGGTGGTACTGGTTCAGTTTTTCATCGTCCACAACGATGACTTGGGCATGAAACTGCACGCACTGCTCCTGGAGAAAGCTGCGCAAGGAGTCGCGGTTCACCTGTTGTATGACAGCATTGGCAGCCACTCCCTGCCCGGCAGTTATGCAGAAACGCTGCGCGCAGGTGGTGTGCAAACCTATGCGTTTGCCACCCGTGGCGGCTGGATCAGCCGTTTCCAGGTCAACTTTCGTAACCATCGAAAAGTGGTGGTGGTCGATGGCGTGAGAGGTTTTGTCGGCGGCCACAACGTCGGCGATGAATACCTGGGTGCCAAACCGCCGCTGTCCCCGTGGCGCGATACCCATGTCGAGGTCACCGGGCCAGTGGTTGCCTGTCTGCAAGAGTCATTTGCCGAGGACTGGTTCTGGGCGGCACGCAAACTGCCACCCCTGATCCTGCCGCAGAGTTATCCGGACGGTGGCGTACTTTGCCAGTTCCTGGCCAGCGGTCCGGCTGACCCTTACGAAACCTGCTCGCTGTTTTTCGTTGAGGCCATCCATGCCGCCAACCACAGGGTATGGATTACGACCCCTTACTTTGTGCCCGATGAAGCTGTGTTCTCGGCACTGAGGCTCGCCGTTTTGCGCGGGGTGGATGTGCGCATCCTGATACCGTCCCGTCCTGACCACAAAATTGTTTACGCTGCATCCAGCCTGTATGCCTTCGAAGCGGTACGCGCAGGCGTACGGATCTTCCGTTATCAACCCGGTTTTGTGCATCAGAAAGTAGTGTTGGTTGACGACGAGATCAGTGCCATTGGCAGCGCCAATATGGACAACCGCTCGTTCCGTCTCAACTTCGAAGTGATGCTGCTCACCGTCGACGAAACGTTCGCCAGAGAAGTCGAGCATATGCTGCTCGATGATTTCGCCTTGGCCCGTGAAATTACTGAAGCCGATATCAAGGCCACTCACCGCTTGCAGCAACTGGGCATGCGAGTGGCGCGACTGGTTTCGCCGGTTTTATAGGTATGGTCAAAACTTGTTGTAGGAAGGGTCTGAATCGGTTGGTACTGCCCAAACAGTCAAACTAGTTTCCTTAAACTGAGCGACCCGGAACAAACCGGCCGCTCAGCGTAAGGAATAAAAATAATGAAGTTCTCGCTTATGGGATTGCTCTTCAGCATCAGTCCCCTTGCTCCAGCTCAAGCGCCTGCCACTGCTCCCACCCCTCCTTTGATTAACGTGGAGGTCGGGCAACCGACTTACACCCACCGGCTGCACTACACAAAAATGTACAGCGAAAAGCCCTTCGAAGAAGCTGTGCTCTATTACTACGACAACGGCCTCTACAAAATCATTTCCCCTGGCGAGAACCATTACGGCGTGTATGTGGTGGAGGGAGACTTCACTGACGAGCAATACCGCATCAGCTACATCTCTCTCCCCTCACCGGATTGGTCAGGCAACGTTGCCCGCCACGATCTTGTCTTCAATAAAGGCTCACAAACATTCGAGCAAAAAGCCCTGGCCTGGATTGATCAAAACATCGGGGTTCAGGATGGGACTTTCGTCCAGGACAAAAACCTGGAAAAAGACCCGGAGCCCATCACGTGGGCAACCCACGCTCAGCGATAAATGTCGGCCCTGGTCGGTGGCAGCTCCAACGAGCCATCGGCATGGGGCTTGGTTGCCAGTATCTGATCAATGTTGATCCACCCATGGGCGAAGGCGTATGCACAACCCGCCAGGTACAGTCGCCAAATGCGCAAGGCTTGCTCCGGCACTTGCTTGGCAGCAGCTTCCAGCTTGTGCTCCAGACGCTGGCTCCAATGCTCCAGCGTGCGCGCGTAATGCAGGCGCAAGCTTTCGACATCGACCACTTCCAGTCCGGCCTCACTGATCTCGGCAGTCATCATCGACAGATGCGGCAACTCACCATTGGGGAACACATAGCGATCGATAAACTCGCCTGCTCCCCGGCCAACCTGACGTCCATCGGTGTGCTTGGAGGTAATCCCGTGGTTCATCACCAGACCGCCGTCGCGCACAGCCCTGGACAGAATTTCGCAATACTCGCGCAGGTTAGCGTGCCCCACGTGTTCGAACATTCCGACACTGACGATTTTGTCGAACCGGCCATCTTGCGGCAGATCGCGATAATCGAGCAGTTGAAGATCAACCTTGTCTTGCAGACCTTCAGCCTTGACCCGTTCGCGAGCAAGTTTGAGTTGCTCCTTGCTCAAGGTAATTCCGAACACCTTGACCCCAAATTCCCGTGCTGCAAAACGCGCCAGCCCACCCCAGCCACAGCCGACATCCAGTAAATACTCGCCGGGTTTTAGTCGCAGTTTGCGACACAGCAGACGGAACTTGGCTTGCTGCGCTTCATCCAGGCTCTCCTCCCCGGTTTCAAAATAACCACAGGAGTAAGCCATGTCATGGTCGAGCCACAACTGATAGAAGTCGTTGGACAGATCGTAGTGATAAGAAATGGACTCGGCGTCGGTCGCCTTGTCGTGATGAACGCGAGGTGGCGTGCTGTCCTCATCTTCAACCAGCGCCTGGCTCAGTTCATCGCATACGCGAATGGCTTCGTTGATTGAGCCTTCCAGTTCAAGTCGGCCCTCAACAAAAGCGCTGCCCAACAGGTCAAGGCTGGGATGGGTAAACTCAGCCACCAAGGTCGGATCCTTGACCACGATAGTGACGCTGGGGGTCGGGCCAAAGTTGAACTCGTGTCCGTCCCACAGCCTTAGCCGTAATGGAAGTTGAAGTTTCTGTAAGGCCGGCGGAAGTTGCGCGAGCATCTGTGTTCCTCCTTCATTTCAGATATCAAAACTATAGGTTAGACGAATAACCAAAACTGTCAGTTTCACAGACCAGAGGTAGACGCTAGAGCACACGCGACCAATTGTCGGAATTACTCCGAGGCCTCCTTCAGCGCCATCAGTGGTTCATGAAACCGCAGTAAACGACCTGCGTTGCCCAGCACCAATAACGTGCTGAGGTTATGCAGTACAGCAGCAATCATCGCGCCCGCCGCGCCCAACCAACCAAACGCAGCGGCAGCCACAATGGCCAGAGTCCAACCCAGACCGATGATCACATTGACCTGCAAGGTGTGACGACATTCGCGGCTAAGGCGCACGCAGGTGCCCAAACGCCGCAAGTCGCTGCCAATCAAAACAATGTCCGAGGATGCCAGCGCGATATCGGCACCGCCTGCGCCCATGGCTACCCCGACCACACCGGCCTTGAGCGCCAGCGAATCGTTGATGCCATCGCCCACTACCATAGGCCGAAAACCGTTGTCGATTTCGCTCAGGACACGCTCAAGTTTGTCTTCGGGTAGTGCCTGGGCCTGGACTTCGCTGATGCCCACCTTGTGTGCCAAATGCTCAGCCACACTCAGCCGGTCACCGGTCAGCAACACCTGACGACCTAGCCCCAGCTCACGCAGTTCGCTCAACGCCAGTTGGGCTTCGGGTTTGATGCTGTCTGCCAACAGCAACCAACCGAGGAAGCGGCCATCAAGCGACAACCCGGCAATGGGTCCATCGTGCTCTGGCACGGCGCTCGTGGTGACACCCAGCAGGCGGAACAACTCGGGGCGGCCCAATGCCGCTTCGCCCTGCTCAGTGCTGGCAACAACACCCAACCCCTGACGCTCGCGAACATCCGTCAGGTTGAGCATTTGCTCGTGACTCACCAGACCGGCCAAGGCCCGGCTCACCGGGTGACTGCTGGCTGCGCCCAAACTGGCAGCCAGTTGGCGCAACGGTTGCTGCTGCGCCTCTTCAGTTTCAATCGCCTGCAGGCGCAAAGTGCCGTAAGTGAGGGTGCCGGTTTTATCCACCACTAACGAAGTGAGGTCTGCCAGCTCTTCAAGAAACGCCGAGCTGCGGATCAGAATACCGTGACGTGCAGCCACGGCAATTCCGGCAATCGCCGTGGCCGGTGCCGACAGCACCAGTGCGCAAGGGCACGCAGCCACCAACACCGCCAGCATCGCCTGGGCATCGTTGGTGATAAACCAGGTCACTGCCGCGATCATCAACACCAGCACCATATAGCCACCGGCATAGCGCTCAAGCAGTCGGGTGATCGGTGGCTTGGCGCGCTCGGCGCTTTGCATCAGGGCGATGACTTTACCCAGCGTCGACTCCTCACCAGTACGCGTGACTTGCACCCGCAGCAAACCATCAAGGTTGATTGCCCCGCCAAAGATCGGCATCCCGCTGCTGACCTCAAGCGGCACTGATTCACCGGTAATAGAAGCAGTGTCGAGACTGGCCTGCCCCGCCAGTACCAGTCCATCGGCGGGCACCCGGTCACCGGCACGTACCTCGACCTGATCGCCACTCTTGAGTGTGGCGTTGTCGACTTCCAGCAAACTGCCGTCAGCCTGAAACAAACGTGCCTGACTACGGGTCAGTTTGCCCAGTGCGTGGATCGCTTCCTGGGAGCCGATCACGCTGCGCTCTTCAAGTACATGGCCGAAAATCATGATGATCGGCAACAGGGCTGCCGTCAGCAAATCGCCAGTGGCCCAAGCACCGAGCATGGCCAAGGCAATCAGTTGGTCGGTGATCCCATGCAGGCTCGGGTAGCGCAGGCTGTACCAGGCCGAACGCATCACCGGCACGGCCACCAATAATGACGCGACTCCAAGCAACAACTGACTGACGCCGATTTGTGCAGGCATCAGCCAGCGCCACACCAGCCCCAAACCCAACAAACCCAGTGCCAGCATGGCCAAGGTCAGTTGGCGCGCTGCGCTACGTTGCTCGGCGCTGGTCAGCAAGCTGACGGCGGGTTGAGTGGCGGACGTACTCATTGTTCGGCTCCCTGAATAATCAGGCGGGAATCATCGTTAGGGTCGACGCTGGTGACAGATCCGGCTTGGCCCAGAATTTTCGGCATGCGTTCGCGGTACAGACGCAACATCAAATCCGGGTCGTTACCGGCCTGCTGCACCTTGGCCAAATTGAGGATTGTGGACGTGTCCGCCTGAGCCTTGGCCAGGCGTTCACTGGCTTGGGCCTGAGCCTGCTCGACACTGCGGTCGGCCTGTTGCGTAGCCGATTGAGTCACTTTGGCGGCTTCGTTGCGAGCAGCTGCCACCGCTTGTTCGGCCTGCTGGCTGGCAGTCAGTACCGCGTTGAAGGCATTCACCGCCGGGCCCGGCAAACTGGATTGCACATCCACTCGTACCACTTCCAGTCCAAGGCCCTGCCCTGTCGCCTTCAGGCCCGCAAGTTGCTGATTGATACCCTGCACCAAATCACCGCGCAGGCGCTCGCGGCGTTCAGCCGCCTGGCTGTCGCTGCCAATCAGTTCGGGGCGCGCCACCAGAATCGTATCCAGGTCACGTGCAGCCGTCAGGGCTACGGCGCTGCGCGTAACCAACCGGTCCAGCGCGGGCAAAACATGCTCTCCCTGCAGCACAAACGCATAAGGTTCAGTGACGTTGTAAAACACCCGCACATCCAGTTGCACCACGCCCGCATCACCGGTCAGCAAATACCCGGAACCGGCCAACGCATCGTTGATCGGCGTGGCAAACGAGGCCACTCGGTCGGCCTGTAACGCAACATCCGAACGCAGCAGGTTTTCAATCCGGCGCTCACTTACACGGTCGGCTGCCGGGACAATCACCACTTGCTCGAAGGGCCTTGGCCAGGCCAGCAACAAACCGGAATTCTGGATACGATCCAGCGCGCCCATCCGCAACACCACCGCGCGATTTTGCGGATCGATCTGGCGCACATTGGAAAACCCCCAGGCCAGCGCAGCGACAACAGTCACCGCGTACAAGCCCAGAAAAGCCAGACGGCCGGCTTGCTGCCACGGGCTACTGACCCCGTTTATCTCGTCAGGTGCCTGGTTCATGGCTGCGACCCAGCCGGCGCGCCAAGCTTCGGAGGACCGTCGACCAGTACTCGAAACGGCGCAGCATCTGTGCGCAAAATAATTTTAGTGCCTGGATTGATCATCGTCCCCAGCGTATCGAGGGAGCGCAGTTCGTTGTACAGCGCCGGCGAACTGGCATAAGCGCGACCGTAAATCTGCGCCGCTTCGACCCGCGATTGGGTTTCAATATCAGCGGCCTTGATGCTGGCATCGGCCTGCAAAATTCGCGCATCACGCTCGGCAGCAGAGCGAATTTGCGCCGCTTCACGTTTGCCCACAGCAGTGCGTTCGGTGGCAATAGTTTCGCGTTCCGCACGCATGCGATCAACCGTGGCCGTGAGCGTGACTGACGGCAAGGTCAGCCGCTCCACGCCAACCTGCAAGACGCGCACACCATAAGTGCTGAGTAATTGCTGTTCGATTTGCTGGCGCAACTGTGCTTCGAAGTCAGCAATTTTGACTTGGCTGGCATCAGTATTGACCAGGCTTGAGAGATCGAAACTGGCAGCCGTGGTTTCCAGCGCAGAGCCGACAAAGGTTCGAATCTGCCGCGCTGCTTCGTCTGGCTGATTTTGCACCGCTCGCATAAAGCGTTGCACATTCTCGGCATCCGGCTGTACCTGCCAGGCCACATAGGCCTGCACGATAATCCGTAAGCCGTCGCGAGTGCCCACGTCTTGCAGGCCACTGGAAGTGGTGCGCAAACGCAAATCCACCGGTACGCTGACTTCAAACGGTGCCGGCCAGCGCCAGCCCAGCCCGGGCTCAAGCAGCACCCTGGCTGGGTTGCCAAAGCGGGTGATTACCGTCGCTTCGCCGGAGCGTACTTGCACCAGGCTCGCGGCTGCGATGGCAAACAACACCAGCAACGCCGCCCAGCCCATTCGCCGCCATGGAAATGGCCCAGGCTCATGGACATCGCCATGGGCATGACCGTGATGGGAGCAACCATGATGATGGCCGCTGTGATCGTGTGAGTGTGATTGAGTCAAAACAGTGCTCCTTACTGAGCAGCTTTACGCGGCGCGACAGGATCGGCCGGCAGCGTGAAAGAACGCAGGTCGAGGGTCGGCGCGCTGCTGCCCCCAAGGCGATGGTCGAGGATCAGCAGTTTGGCGTTGTTCAGCCCTAGGCTTAACTGGCTCAAATACTGCTCCAGCAGGAACGCATGACCGGCACGGTCGTAGGCTTTTTGTTCGGCGCCAAAGCGCAGGTCGGCCGTCTGTGCGGTGGCGTTTACTTCACGCGCCAGCGCATGGCTCTGGTCCAGCAAGATGCTGGCCTGTAATTGCGCGACGTTGCTTTGCTCGCTCGCCGCCCCTCGCTCACGGGCAATCAGGGCCTGTGCACTGATTTGTGCAGCCTGCACACCGTGATAGGCATTAGCTGCACCGGCCGGTGGATGGATAGCTTCAACCACGGTAGCGAGAATTTCGACCCCGCTATCGAGCGTATCCAGATCGGCCTGAACGGCGCGGCCGATGTCATCGGCCAACGCACTGCGCTGCTCGCCCAACACACCATCAAGCGTACGCGAAGCAAAGTCGTGCACCAGAATCCGGCTTGCGGTACTGCGAATCAACGTCGGTACATCGGCGCTGTGATAAGTGGCCGCAATGGCGGCGTGGTCGCTAAGACCAATGCGATACACAAAGCGTATGTCCATGTTGACGATCTGAAAGCCCTGCCGGTCGCCGCTATCGCTGGCAATCACCTGGGATTTGTCATTCACATGAGTGGCATCCCACAGCCGGTTGGCTGTGATCGGCGGCAAGCCATCAGCAGGCGTGAGCAATGGATCGGTGCTCGACTCTGTACCTGTGGCCAGCTCATGCACCACACCATTTTCCACCGCCAGCACGCGACCCAATGGCCAAGGCAAGCCTGCGTGCAAACCAGGGCCTAGTACTTCCACTGGCTTACCGAAGCGCTCATAAATTCCTCGACCTTGCAGAGGAATTTCATTCACACCGCTCAATGCCCAGCCGACGGCAACAACCACTGCCAAGACCGGGAAGAACGCTTTGCGCATGTAGGTAAATGCCCAGATTTGGCGCAAGTCGATCCCGAACCGGTTATGCAATTCGTGCTGCAGCGCCAGCAATGGTTGAGGCGGCCAACGCAACATGCCTGCGACAAAACTTTGCCCGATCATGCGCGGCTCAAGTTTGTCGCGACGTGGGCTGAACAACGCCGCTATCGCACGCAGGATCAACTCAATCGCCACTGCCGCAGGCAACAACCCAGTCAACACGGCCAAGCGGGCTGGCCACTGTGCATCGTCGCTACTGAATAACAGGCACACGGCGCTCAGTAGAAGACACAAAATGGGCACGCGAACCAGCGGCGCCAGCAAACGAGCTTCGGGCCATTGAGCGAGTTGTTGCTGCGCCAAGTAGCGCTCGAACACCAGCAGCGCAAACGCGAGCAGAACCGCAATACCAGCCGCAATGCTGCCCCATACACCCAACGCCACACCCGGCAATGCCAGGTTCCAGGTGTGTTGCACACTCCACCAGGCCGCGCCGCCAACACCTGCAAGCCACAAGACCGGCGCCCCGATTGTGGCCAACAAACGTAGCGCCCCTGTATTGATCCGTTGGCTCAAGCGGTCAAAGCCACTTGATGGCTCAGGGTGCGTGATCTCGGTTACAGCGCTCGGTAGCGGGTTGAATGCGTTGCGGCGCCAGTCCGCGACCCAATAAGCCGACTGGGAACCTGCCGCCAGCACCAGCAAGGCTGCCGCATTGTTGCCCAGTAGGACCGGCCACAACGATTCCGATGAGAACAGGCTAATAAAAAATGCCAGCGCCCATGCCGCAATGGCTAAAACCGCCAGCAACACCCCCAGTTGGTAGAGCTGACGAGCCTGTGCAGAGGCACTTTGAAAACGAGGCAAAGACTCAAGCCTCTCCTCCTCGGCATCTAAATCGACGCGCATGGAAACTCTCACTTATGAAATATCTAGTAACGATATCGCAGAAATGATGAAACTTATGTCCAGCTTACGGATTCTTCATCTTGGCTTGAAAACAGCACGCTGAACCTGTGGGGGCCGGGCTGGCCCGCGATGCAGGCAACACCAGGCATCTGCCTGATCGCGGTGATGGCATCGCGGGCAAGCCACGCTCCCACAGGGGGGTGGGTTTGTTCAGCGAAATCAGTTCGGGTGGGCGATCAGATGCTTTGCCAAGGCTTCAAATGCCGGAATGGTCACCGGATCGTTGGCCGAGTTACTGGCAATCGGATTGGACGCATAACGAACAATGACCATCTCGGCTTTCGGGTCGATGTAGGTACGTTGACCGTAAACACCGCGAGCCATAAAGGCACCGTCGGCGTTGTGCGTCACCCACCACATATCGCGATAACTGCCGCCTTTGAGCAAGTCATAGCCGCCCTTGGCAAAGGCGGCTTTATCGCCGCCGGCACGGATCTCATCGACGACCGCCTTGGGCACGATTTGCTGGCCCAGGTACTGGCCATCGTTGCGGATCATTTCGCCAAATCGCGCCATATCACGCAGCCCGGTGTTCAAACCACCGCCTGCAAACGGAGTGCCTATGGAGTCGACGGTGAAATAAGCATCCTGTTCAGCGCCGATGCGCTGCCAGATTTTTTCGGACAACAACTGCGCAACATTGCGCCCTGTCACCCGTGCAATCACCCAACCCAGTACATCGGTATTCACTGTTTTATAAGCGAAGGCCTGACCGTGCTCCCCTTCTGGCTCCACCGTCTGCAAATATTCCATGTAGCTTTGCGGGCCGGTGTAGTCCTTGGGTTTTGGCAGTGGATTGCCCGCCTGCGCATGCTTCCATACTTCAGCGTTGGGGTCGGCATAGTCTTCGCTGTATTTAAGCCCCGTGGTCATATCCAGCACCTGGCGCAAGGTGGCGTTGCCAAAGGCGGACTTAGCCAGTTCCGGCACATAGTCTGCGACTTTTTTATTGGCATCCAGCGTGCCATCGGCCACCAGCATGGCGCCCATCGTGCCCACAACTGACTTGGTCATCGACATTGCGCCGTGCTGACCCTCAGGGCTCAATACACCAAAAAAACGTTCATAAATTATTTTTCCACGATGCAACACCACAATGCCGTCGGTGTAATTCGCCGCCAGTGACTGCTCCCATGTCATGGTCTGCTTGCTGCCCAGCGGCACGAAGGTCAACGCGTCGATGTCTGCGCGCAAGGTTCGCGCCAGCTGTACCGGAGCACCCAAGCCCCGGGACACATTGGTAGTGGGCATCAATTGGCGGAAGTTGGAAACGCTCCAGCGCATGGCCGGGAACTTGAAATAACTGCCATCGGCAAATCGAACAATACGATCGGGTGGCGGTGGCGCGCCGACCATCCAGCCCAACTTGGCAGGATCGCTGGCGGCGGCGTCAGGGTAAGTAGTTTTATCGGCGGCACAGGCAACTGAAACAGCCAAGCAAGAAAGTAAAAAAACCGCGCTGGTGCGGGCCGGTTTGAATAAATTTTTAAACATCGAATAATCCTTTTCAGTTCAAGGCCGCACACCGCCTTGCGATAAAAACAGTAGCTATGTATAGCGCACCACAGGTTGTACTGCGGAAGTGAAATTCAGATTTTTATTTTTTCGATCATTGCTTCCAGCTGATGAAAGTCACCGTGGATATTTCTTTCGCGGCTCCAGATCATGTCCAGAGTGAAGGTGGGGAAACCTGCTGGGGGTTTAAGAATTTTAATTTTTGGCGAGATATTCAACGTCGCGACTATTTTTTCCGGAACCACGATCAGGGCCGGAACCGCCGATAAAATATTAACCCCGGCGTGATAAGAGTTGGCCCGGGTAAAAATATTTCTCGTGCGCGCCTGCTTTTTTAACCAACCGTCTACCATGTTTTCTTCCGACAGCCACGGTGTCGGAAATACTTGCGCAGTTTCACAAAACTCATCGATATCCAGAGCGTTTTTCGGCTGATGCTTTGGCACGCTGGACAAGCACACAAAAGAATCTTCATTCAGGCTGCGATACTCCAGCAACGAATGCCGCTGGTGATAGCCGGGGCCGAAGCCAAAGCAGACGTCAGTGTCCAGGGCCAGCAAATCATTGATCGGCAACTCCTTGCCTAATCGGCTCACACTCAACGACCAGTTACGCCCGGCTGAATGCACTTGCTGCAACAAGGCAGGCAACATCAGGATTTCAAAATATTCAGGCGCGGTGATAGTCCATTGACGCAATACGCTGCTCTGCCCCGCCCCTTCTTTGGCGCACTGGTTAATGCACTGCATGATGTTCTGCAGATACGGCTTCATGGCCAGTACCCGCGCCGTGGGCTGCATGGCACCCTCGATGCTTTCGAACAATTTATCGTCGAAGCAGTGCCGGAGTTTTTTCAGGCTGTAACTGATACTCGACTGACTGAGATTTAAAATTTCTGAAACCCGCTTGGCGCTCCGATTTTCGATCAACAACAAAACAATCGAAACATCCTGCATATCCAATTGTTTTAGAGCATTGGTGTAGAGCATGCCGCCTCCTTGCTGATGTTATCCACAGGCCAGAAACTACTCGACCCGCAACGCGGGTCGATTGGGTGCTGAGTTTAGAGAATTATAACTGTCGCGAAGAGTGCCCGTATTTCGGGGGCCTGCAACGTCCTGTATAGGAACCGCAAAACTGTCGCAACCACCCAAAAAGCTGGTTCGGGTTCGGCAAAACGATGGTTTCCACGGACTGTCTCGACCATTCGGCATTACTCGCGTTATGTCTTAAAATAGCCGGTTGCCGAAAGAACCGTCATGGCCATAGCCATGAAGGGCTTTCATCCTTTACAAATAAGTGTGGTGAAGATGAACAAGCCTTTCATTTCGCTGTGCCCTGAAATTACTCGGGCGCATGCGTTGACGTTGATGGATTGGTTGGAGGATGAGCGCGTCACCTGCTATCTGAGCGATTCACGTCATGTCTCCCGCTCCATTGAGCAAGCCATTGATCGGACTCAATTGCCGATCCTGACTCATCTATTCAACCAGGGCGGCCGCTTCTTCATGGCCTATGACCGGCATGACGCCCCGGTGGGCTTTGTCCGTCTAATCAAGACCGGTTCAAATTGCGAGATAGTCCTGGTCATCGGAGACAGCGACAAATGGGGCCGAAACCTTGGCGCCCGCACGATCCGCGAAGGCATGAAACTGGCCTTCCTCGACATGCGGGCCAAGAAACTCATCGCCAAGATCCACCCGGACAATGCGCGCTCGCTGAAAGCCTTTCTGCGCAGCGGCTTTGTGCTTGAGAGCGAAACGCCGACATTGAAGTCATTTTCCATGACGGCGGGGCGCTATCTTCAGTTCTTGCGCGAAGGTACCGTAGGCGACTCCACCAGGATCTATATCACTGAAATCGACAAGGCCAGGCTCGAACTTCTAATCGCGCTTGAACAAGGCCCGGCCGTTGTTGAGCTCGAACATGAGCTTGAGCGAGCCATTGTCGTCAAGCCGCAGCAGGTGGCGTCCAATGTCGTCACGATGAACTCCAGGGCCTTGCTGCAGCTGGACGACGAAGAGATCGAAGTGGCCTTGGTCTACCCTGAAGACGCGGACAGCAACGCAGGGAAGCATTCCGTGTATTCCGACATAGGCGCCGCCATTCTGGGCTATCAGGAGGGGGACGCCATCGACTGGCGAATTTCTGATCGGACCCGCCGGATTGAGATCAGGAAAGTGCTTTACCAGCCGGAGGCTGCGGGCGATTTCCACCTGTAAATAGCGCCTTTTGCTCAGTGTTCGTTCATCAGACGCGAGGCCCCCCAAAAAAAGGACGGGGCCTCGCTTTGCGTGCCTGAGCGGCCCGTTGGATGGATGGTAAAAGGTAGGAGCGGAACCAGTTGCGAAAAGCAGGAGGCGGTAGGACAGACCTAGCCGGCTCCTGCGACAGTTTTAATTGTCTAAAACCATTACTTATTGTCGCGGCAGAAATTATTCCACGGTGACAGATTTAGCCAGGTTACGCGGCTGGTCTACGTCGGTGCCTTTGAGCACGGCCACGTAGTACGACAGCAGTTGCAGCGGGATGGTGTAGAGGATCGGCGCCAGCACATCGTGGATGTGCGGCATGTTGATCACATGAGTGCCTTCGCCATTGGTCATGCCTGCTTGTTCATCGGCAAACACAATCAGTTCGCCACCACGGGCACGAACTTCTTGCAGGTTGGATTTGAGTTTCTCCAACAGCTCATTGTTCGGTGCAACGGTGACTACCGGCATGTCGTTATCCACAAGCGCCAGCGGGCCGTGCTTCAACTCGCCTGCCGGGTATGCCTCTGCGTGGATGTACGAGATTTCCTTAAGCTTGAGTGCGCCTTCCATTGCTACCGGGAACTGAGCGCCACGGCCCAGGAACAGGGTGTGGTGTTTGTCAGCAAACAATTCAGCAACTTTCTCGACAATCGAATCCATCGCCAGGGCTTCACCCAGACGTGCTGGCAAACGGCGCAGTTCTTCAACCAGTTGCGCTTCAACGCCCGCTTCCAGCGTGCCGCGAACCTGACCCAGGGACAGAGTCAGCAGCAGCAGACCTACCAGTTGGGTAGTGAATGCTTTGGTGGAGGCTACGCCAATTTCACGACCGGCTTGGGTTAGCAGTGTCAGGTCAGACTCACGTACCAGTGAGCTGATACCTACGTTGCAAATTGCCAGGCTGCCAAGGAAGCCCAGTTCTTTTGCATTACGCAGTGCCGCGAGGGTGTCAGCGGTTTCGCCCGATTGCGAGATCGAAACAAACAGGGTGTCAGGCTGCACCACGACTTTGCGGTAGCGGAACTCGCTCGCCACTTCGACCTGGCAAGGGATGCCAGCCAGGCTTTCAAGCCAGTAACGAGCGACCATCCCGGCGTGGTAGCTAGTACCACACGCGACGATCTGAACATTGCGTACTTTGGCGAACAATTCCTTGGCTTGTGGGCCGAAGGCTTGTACCAGAACATGGTCCTGGCCCAAACGATTTTCCAGGGTGCGCTGTACTACTGCTGGCTGCTCGTGAATTTCCTTGAGCATGTAGTGGCGATATTCGCCTTTGTCGGCAGCTTCGGCGCCATCGCTGTATTGCACCGCTTCACGCTGAACGCTTTGGCCATTCACATCCCAGATCTGCACGCTGTCACGATGGATTTCAGCGATATCGCCTTCTTCCAGGTACATGAAGCGGTCAGTTACCTGGCGCAATGCCAATTGGTCGGAGGCCAGGAAGTTCTCACCCAGACCCAGGCCAATCACCAACGGGCTGCCGCTACGGGCTGCAACCAAACGATCCGGCTGTTTGGCGCTGATCACGGCCAAACCATAAGCACCGTGCAACTCTTTAACAGTGGCTTTAAGGGCCGCGGTCAGATCGCTGTTGTCTTTGAGTTTGTGATTAAGCAGGTGAGCAATGACTTCGGTATCAGTGTCCGAGGTAAACACATAACCCAGACCTTTGAGTTGCTCACGCAGGGCTTCATGGTTTTCGATAATGCCGTTGTGCACCACCGCCAGATCGGAGCCCGAGAAGTGCGGGTGAGCATTACGCTCGCACGGTGCGCCGTGAGTCGCCCAACGGGTATGAGCAATACCCAGGCGGCCTGCCAACGGTTCACCGGCCAGCGCTTGTTCCAGCTCGGCGACTTTGCCGTTGCGGCGCATGCGTTCCAGGGTGCCGTTGTTGGTGAAAACAGCCACGCCAGCGCTGTCGTAACCACGGTATTCAAGACGTTTCAGGCCTTCAAGCAGAATGGCCGTGATATTGCGTTCAGCGACTGCGCCAACGATCCCACACATAAAGTTCTCCTAGCTTAGGGCGGCGCATAACAGTGTTATGCCCCGGGCCTGAATCTGTTCGCGCGCCTCTTGCGGCAGGCGATCATCGGTAATAAGGGTATGGACGCTGCCCCAGGGCAGTTCCAGGTTGGGTATTTTGCGACCAATCTTGTCCGACTCGACCATTACGATCACTTCACGTGCGACGTCAGCCATGACCCGGCTCAGACCCAACAACTCGTTAAAAGTTGTCGTGCCGCGCTGCAGGTCGATCCCGTCAGCACCGATAAACAGTTGATCGAAGTCGTAAGAGCGCAACACCTGTTCGGCAACCTGTCCCTGGAAGGACTCGGAGTGTGGATCCCAGGTGCCCCCGGTCATCAGCAACACAGGCTCGTGTTCAAGTTCACTGAGTGCGTTGGCGACGTGCAGGGAGTTGGTCATCACCACTAGACCGGGTTGCAGACCCAGTTGTGGAATCATCGAGGCGGTGGTGCTGCCGCTGTCGATAATAATGCGTGCATGCTCTTTAATCAGGCCAACCGCCGCACGGGCAATGGCTTGCTTATATAGAGAAACGGGCTGGGGTACATCACTGACCAGTTCTTGCGGCATGGTGATAGCACCGCCATAACGACGCAATAACAGGCCGTTACTTTCGAGTGCAGCCAGATCCTTGCGAATCGTAACCTCGGAGGTTTCGAAGCGCTTGGCCAGTTCATCCACACTGACTTCGCCCTGCTCTGCAAGCAAGGCCAGGATGTTGTGTCTGCGTTGTGGCGTGTTGCGTTTAGACATAACGACCTAAGTTTCGTTTCGAAAGATAACGAAAGCAATGAAACCTTATCTCGAAATAATCGTCAAGAAAATGTTGCTGGTTATTTTCTGTGAATAACTCAATTTAGCCCTGTGTTCATGGGCTAAACCCCTGATTTAGAGCCGCAAAAAATAAAGCCTTATCCACAGGGTGCGGATAAGGCTTTATGTAACTTATTGATTTAAAACAGTTATAGGATGACTTGTTAATAACCACATATCGCTATGTCTTGCGCTGTGGATAACTTCAAATCAAGGCTTTGGCTGTTTTACCGGACGTTTCCAGCCATCAATATTGCGCTGCCGTGCACGGCCAACGGCCAGTTGCTCGGGAGCTACATCCTGATTGATGGTTGAACCGGCTGCGGTGGTTGCACCGTTGGAGATATCCACAGGCGCGACCAGCGAGTTGTTCGAACCGATGAACACATCAGCTCCCAGCACGGTCTTCCACTTATTGGCGCCATCGTAGTTGCAGGTTATGGTGCCTGCGCCAATGTTGGTACGAGGACCAACTTCAGCATCACCCAGGTAAGTCAGGTGACCACACTTGGCGTCTTCACCCAGATGGGCGTTTTTCAATTCGACAAAGTTACCCACATGGGCGCGGGCATCCAGAACGCTACCCGGGCGCAAACGAGCGAAAGGGCCAGCATCGCTGTTCTCACCCATCACGGCACCGTCGATATGGCTGTTGGCCTTGATCACCACGCCTTTGCGCAAAGTGCTGTCCTTGATCACACAGTTAGGGCCAATCACTACGTCATCTTCAATGATCACGCGGCCTTCAAGGATCACGTTGATATCGATCAGCACATCACGGCCTACCGTGACTTCGCCACGGACATCAAAACGGGCCGGGTCACGCAGGGTTACACCCAATGCCATCAGGCGGCGGCCTTCACGCAGCTGGTAATGACGCTCAAGCTCGCTGAGCTGCTTGCGGTCGTTGGCGCCCTGCACTTCCATCGGGTCGAGGGCATGTTCGGTGGCCACCACCAAACCATCGTTTACCGCCATCGCGATCACGTCGGTCAGGTAATACTCGCCCTGGGCGTTGTTGTTCGACAGCCGGCTCATCCAGTCCGCCAGACGCTGGGTGGGCAACGCCAAAATCCCGGTATTGCCTTCAGTGATGGCACGTTCGGCTTCGGTTGCGTCCTTGTGCTCGACGATGGCGCAAACCTTGCCAGCCGCGTCACGCACAATCCGGCCATAACCGGTAGGGTCAGCCAGGTTGACGGTCAGCAAGCCTAATTGCTCGGGGCCCACTTGTTTGAGCAAACGCTGCAAAGTCTCGACTTCGATCAACGGTACATCGCCGTACAGGATCAACACGTTTTGTGCCGTCAAAAATGGCAGCGCCTGGGCCACGGCATGGCCTGTACCCAGTTGCTTGTCTTGCAGCACAAAATTCAAATCATCAGCTGCCAAACGTTCACGGACCAGTTCGGCACCGTGACCGATAACCACGTGAATGCCTGTCGGTTTGAGCTGGCGAGCGCTGTGGATAACATGGCCCAGCATGGAGTTGCCTGCCACAGGATGGAGAACCTTGGGCAAGGCTGAACGCATGCGGGTGCCCTGACCTGCTGCGAGAATAACGATATCGAGAGACATGACTGGCTACCAATCCTGGGTGGTCAGCGGTTGCGACCAAAAAGTATTTCGCGGAAAAAGAAAAAGGGTAGCCGAGGCTACCCTTTTTAATCAATCACACAATGAAGCAGGAGGCTTAACCGCCAAACTTCTTGCGGATTTGCTGGACGGTGCGCAGCTGAGCTGCGGCCTCGGCCAGACGTGCAGCAGCAGATCCATAATCGAATTCTGCGCCTCTTTCGTTCAGGGCCTTCTCGGCTGCCTTAACGGCGGCTTGAGCGGAGGCTTCATCCAGGTCGGCAGCACGTTGCACGGTGTCGGCAAGAACCTTGACCATGTTCGGCTGAACCTCGAGGTAACCACCGGAGATGTAAAACACCTCGGCTTCCCCGCCCAGCTTGATCAGGCGGATCGGGCCCGGCTTGAGTTCAGTGATCAGCGGAGCGTGACCCAGAGCGATACCAAGATCACCCAGGCTGCCGTGCGCAATCACCATCTCGACCTGACCGGAAAAGATTTCTCCTTCCGCACTGACGATATCGCAATGGACTGTCATCATATTAGCCATCTGATTGCCTCAACCTGATTAGCGCCCGTTGCCGGGCGCCGGAATTACAGTTTCTTGGCTTTCTCGATCGCTTCTTCGATGCCGCCGACCATGTAGAACGCTTGTTCTGGCAGGTGGTCGTAGTCACCGTTGAGGATGCCTTTGAAGCCAGCAATGGTGTCTTTCAGGGAAACGTATTTACCCGAAGCGCCAGTGAAGACTTCAGCCACGAAGAACGGCTGAGACAAGAAACGCTGGATCTTACGAGCGCGGGATACCAACTGCTTGTCGACTTCCGACAGCTCGTCCATACCCAGGATCGCAATGATGTCCTTCAGTTCTTTGTAACGCTGCAACACGTACTGAACGCCGCGAGCGGTGTCGTAGTGTTCCTGGCCGATTACCATCGGGTCCAGCTGGCGCGAAGTCGAGTCCAGTGGATCAACCGCTGGGTAGATACCCAGGGAGGCGATGTCACGGGACAGTACAACGGTAGCGTCCAAGTGGGCGAAGGTGGTCGCAGGCGACGGGTCAGTCAAGTCATCCGCAGGTACGTATACCGCTTGGATCGAAGTGATCGAACCGTTCTTGGTCGAAGTGATGCGCTCTTGCAGAGTACCCATCTCTTCAGCCAGAGTCGGCTGGTAACCTACTGCCGAAGGCATACGGCCCAGCAGTGCGGATACTTCAGTACCGGCCAAGGTGTAACGGTAGATGTTGTCAACGAACAACAGTACGTCGTTACCTTCGTCACGGAACTTCTCGGCCATGGTCAGGCCAGTCAGTGCTACGCGCAGACGGTTACCCGGCGGCTCGTTCATCTGACCGTAAACCAGTGCCACTTTGTCCAGTACGCTCGAATCCTTCATCTCGTGGTAGAAGTCGTTACCCTCACGGGTACGCTCGCCCACACCAGCAAACACAGAGTAACCGCTGTGTTCCATGGCGATGTTACGGATCAGTTCCATCATGTTTACGGTTTTGCCTACACCGGCACCACCGAACAGACCAACCTTACCGCCTTTTGCAAACGGGCAGATCAGGTCGATAACCTTGATGCCAGTTTCCAGAAGGTCGTTGCCGCCCGCTTGTTCAGCGAAGGTCGGTGCAGGACGGTGAATGCCCCAGCGCTCTTCGGTTTCAATCGGACCAGCTTCGTCGATCGGGTTGCCCAGAACGTCCATGATCCGGCCCAGAGTCGCTTTACCGACTGGAACGGAGATGGCTGCGCCAGTGTCGGTGACTTCCAGACCGCGCTTCAAGCCCTCGGTGGAACCCATCGCAATGGTACGAACCACGCCGTCGCCCAGCTGCTGCTGAACTTCCAGAGTGGTCCCGGCCGCGCTTTGTACTTTCAGCGCGTTGTAGATGCTCGGTACGTTTTCGCGTGGAAATTCCACGTCGATCACGGCGCCGATGATTTGAACGATACGTCCGCTACTCATAGCTGGATCCTCTGAATATTTGAACCGTTAAACCGCGGCAGCGCCGCCGACGATTTCCGAGATCTCTTGGGTGATCGCAGCCTGACGCGCCTTGTTGTAGATCAGCTGCAAATCGCTGATCAAATCACCGGCGTTATCAGTGGCGTTCTTCATTGCGATCATCCGCGCAGCTTGTTCAGCTGCACTGTTCTCGACCACCGCCTGGTACACCTGCGACTCCACGTAGCGCACCATCAAGCCGTCTAGCAGCTCTTTGGCATCCGGTTCGTAGAGATAGTCCCAGTGGTGCTTGAGTTTTTGATCCGGGGTCGCCACCAGTGGAATCAACTGTTCCACAGTAGGCTGTTGCGTCATGGTGTTGATGAACTTGTTGGATACCACGGACAGGCGGTCAATACGGCCTTCCAGGTAAGCATCCAGCATCACCTTAACGCTGCCGATCAAATCATTGATCGACGGTTCTTCACCCAGATGGCTGATAGCTGCGACGACGTTACCGCCGAAGTTGCGGAAAAATGCCGCACCTTTGCTGCCGACCACGCACAGATCAATCTCGACGCCGTTTTCACGGTTTACCGCCATGTCCTTGACCAAAGCCTTGAACAGGTTGGTATTCAAACCACCGCACAAACCACGGTCACTGCTCACAACCACATAACCCACACGCTTAACTTCGCGGTCGATCATGAACGGGTGGCGGTATTCCGGGTTGGCGTTAGCCAAATGCCCAATAACCTGGCGGATACGCTCCGCATAAGGACGGCTAGCAGCCATGCGCATTTGTGCCTTGCGCATTTTGCTGACCGCCACTTTTTCCATGGCGCTGGTAATCTTTTGCGTGCTTTTGATGCTCGCAATCTTACTGCGAATCTCTTTTGCGCCTGCCATGTAACACCTATCAGGTTAGCAAGCGGGAGCCTTGCGACTCCCGCTGCGGCTTACCAGGTTTGGGTGGCCTTGAACTTCTCGATACCGGCTTTGATGCCAGCGTCGATTTCGTCATTGAAGTCACCTTTAACGTTGATCTTCGCCATAAGTTCGGCGTGATCGCGGTTGAAGTAAGCAATCAGCGCTTGTTCAAAGCTACCGACCTTGGTGATTTCGACGTCAGTCAGGAACCCACGCTCAGCGGCATACAGCGACAGCGCCATGTCAGCGATCGACATTGGTGCGTATTGCTTCTGCTTCATCAGCTCGGTAACGCGCTGACCATGCTCAAGTTGCTTACGGGTCGCTTCGTCCAGGTCAGAGGCGAACTGGGCAAATGCTGCCAGTTCACGGTACTGAGCCAGAGCGGTACGGATACCACCGGACAGCTTCTTGATGATCTTGGTCTGAGCGGCACCACCCACACGGGATACCGAAACACCGGCGTTCACTGCAGGACGGATCCCGGAGTTGAACATGGCCGATTCCAGGAAGATCTGACCGTCAGTGATGGAAATCACGTTGGTCGGAACGAACGCGGAAACGTCGCCAGCTTGAGTTTCGATGATCGGCAGTGCGGTCAGGGAACCGGTTTTGCCGGTCACTGCGCCGTTGGTGAACTTCTCTACGTACTCTTCGGAAACGCGGGATGCGCGCTCCAGCAGACGGGAGTGGAGATAGAACACGTCGCCTGGGTAAGCTTCACGGCCTGGTGGACGGCGCAGCAGCAGGGAAATCTGGCGGTAAGCCACTGCTTGCTTGGACAGATCGTCATAAACGATCAGCGCGTCTTCACCGCGGTCGCGGAAGTATTCGCCCATGGTGCAACCGGAGTACGGTGCCAGGAACTGCAGCGCTGCGGATTCGGAAGCACTGGCAGCAACGACGATGGTGTTAGCCAACGCGCCGTTTTCTTCCAGCTTGCGAACCACGTTGGCGATAGTCGATTGCTTCTGACCGATCGCTACGTATACACAGAAAATGCCGCTGTTCTTCTGGTTGATGATCGCGTCGATCGCCAGAGCGGTTTTACCGATCTGACGGTCACCGATGATCAGCTCACGCTGGCCACGGCCGACAGGAATCATGGCATCGACAGCCTTGTAGCCAGTCTGTACAGGCTGGTCTACCGACTTACGCCAGATCACGCCTGGAGCAACTTTCTCGACTGCATCAGTCTCGGTGTTGTTCAGCGGACCTTTGCCGTCAACTGGGTTACCCAGTGCGTCGACAACGCGACCCAGCAGTTCCTTACCAACCGGAACTTCCAGGATGCGGCCAGTGCACTTGGCGCTCATGCCTTCAGCCAGAGTCGTGTACGAGCCCAGTACTACGGCACCTACAGAGTCTTGCTCAAGGTTGAGAGCCATACCGAAGACGCTGCCCGGAAACTCGATCATCTCGCCGTACATTACGTCGGCCAGACCGTGAATCCGCACAATACCGTCAGATACGCTGACGATGGTGCCTTCGTTACGGGCTTGGGAGGTCACATCGAGTTTTTCGATGCGGCCCTTGATAATTTCACTTATTTCGGAAGGATTGAGTTGCTGCATTGCTCTGCTGCCCCTTCAAACTCAAGATTTCAATGCTTCGGCAAGGCTTGCGAGTTTTCCGCGAACCGAGCCATCGATAACCAGGTCGCCGGCGCGGATGATGACACCACCTATAAGGCTGGCATCCTCCGCAACTTGCAGGCGCACTTCCCGGTTGAGTCGTGCACTGAGAACCTTGGCGAGTTTGTCTTGCTGTTCTTGGTTCAATGCAAAAGCACTGGTCACTTCTACGTCTACCGACTTCTCTTGTTCGGCCTTGTACAGGTCAAACAGAGCGGCAATCTCCGGCAAAAGCGGGAGACGGTCGTTTTCGGCAACGACGTGGATGAAGTTCTGTACTTTTACATCGAACTTGTCGCCGCACACGTCAATAAACGTGGCGGCCTTTTCTGCGCTCGTCAGTCGCGGGGCCTTGAGCACGCGCTGCATAGTGTCGTCTTGCGACACTGCTGCAGCCAGGCCGAGCATGGCTGACCAAGAGGCCAGTTGCTGGTGGGCCTGGGCGTGCTCGAAGGCTGCCTTAGCGTAAGGTCGGGCCAACGTGGTCAATTCTGCCATGATCGCCCTCGCTTAAATTTCAGCAGCCAGTTTGTTAACCAGCTCCGCGTGCGCGTTTTGATCGATTGTGGCGCCCAGGATTTTTTCAGCGCCTTCAACGGCCAAGCTACCCAATTGGGTGCGCAGCGCGTCTTTAACACTGTTGATTTCCTGTTCGATCTCGGCCTGAGCCTGAGCCTTCACACGGTCAGCTTCAACGCGAGCCTGTTCACGGGCTTCGTCTACGATCTGAGTACCGCGCTTCTTGGCTTGCTCAATGATTTCAGCTGCTTGAGCCTTAGCTTCGCGCAGTTGTTGACCCGCTTTATCTTGGGCCAACTCCAGGTCGCGAGCTGCTCGGTTAGCAGCGTCCAATCCAGCCGCAATCTTCTTCTGACGTTCTTGCAATGCCGCGATGACCGGAGGCCACACGAACTTCATGCAAAACAGTACAAAAATGAAGAACGCAACGGACTGGCCAATCAGGGTTGCATTAATGTTCACGCCAACACCTCGCTCGTTCGTTGTCCATCACTCTAATCAACTCGAAAATTCGAGTGATTAGCCAGCGAGTTGACCAACGAAGGGGTTCGCGAAGGTGAAGAACAGTGCGATACCAACACCGATCATGGTTACGGCGTCGAGCAGACCGGCAACGATGAACATTTTAACTTGCAGCATTGGGACCATTTCTGGTTGACGCGCTGCGCCTTCCAGGAACTTGCCACCCAACAGGCCGAAACCAATTGCGGTACCCAGTGCGCCCAGGCCGATCAACAGTGCAACAGCGATAGCGGTTAGACCAACTACAGTTTCCATCTTTCCTCCCGACTTTTACGTCGTATGGTTTAGGTTTTTAGATTAAAGCGGTAAAACAAAATCATTTTGCGACGCCCTCTCACCCGAAGGCGAGAGGAGCACAAGACTCGCCGAAGCGGATCTTAGTGGTTATCTTCGTGTGCCATCGACAGGTAGACGATGGTCAACATCATGAAGATGAACGCTTGCAAGGTGATGATCAGGATGTGGAATACAGCCCACGCCCATTGCAGCACCACGCCCAGACCGCTAAGCCAAAGCAGGCCGCTGCCGAACATTACGGCGATCAGGATAAACACCAGTTCGCCAGCGTACATGTTGCCGAACAGACGCAGAGCCAACGAAATAGGCTTGGCAATCAACGTCACGAATTCGAGCAGGAAGTTCACCGGAATCAGCAGCGCCTGAACAAAAATGTTCTTGCTGCCGAACGGGTGCAGGGTCAGTTCGCCGATAAAGCCGCCGATGCCCTTGATTTTGATGCTGTAGAAGATGATCAACGCGAATACCGACAGGGCCATGCCCATGGTCGCGTTTGGATCAGTCGTCGGTACGGCACGGAATGGGAAGTGCTCATCGCCAGTGATCAGGATCGCCAACTGAGGAATCCAGTCAACCGGAACCAGGTCGATGGCGTTCATCAGGAACACCCAGACGAAAATGGTCAGCGCCAGCGGTGCAATAACTGCACTGCGACCGTGGAAACTGTCTTTTACGCTGCCATCAACGAATTCCACCAGTACTTCTACGAAGTTCTGCAGTGCGCCTGGTTGCCCGGAAGTTGCCTTCTTGGCCGCCATGCGGAATACGAGGATGAAGATCAGACCAACAAAAAGCGACCAGCCGAGGGTATCGACGTGGAATGCCCAAAAACCCATTGCTTTAGCTTCTGCAACGGTGTGAGCAAAGCCCCAGCCGCCATCAGGTAGCTGCCCAAAGGTCAGGTTCTGTAAGTGGTGCTGGATATAGCCCGAAGCGGTTGTTTCTGCCATGGTTGCCTCAAACGCCCTAAGGTCTCGAAAGTGTTGTTCTCATTAGCAGGGGAGCGAACCAGCTGACCAGTTGGGTCAACACGAAGACGCCGAATACTGCTAACGGCGCCAATGGCTTCACACCTGCAAACGTCAGCGCGAACAGCACTGCCGTCAAAATTAACTTGCCCGCCTCACCGGCGTAAAACGACCGGACGATGGCTTGCGCTGCTCGGGCGCCGGAAAACCGAAAAGCCCTGTGAGCAAAATACACATTGGGTAGCAAAGCTATCAGGCCTCCGCAGAGTCCTGAATATCCGGCGACGACTCCATGCCATTGCCAGAGCCCCAAAGCAGCCAGCAATAAAACGACAAATTGAGCCAGTAAAACCGGAAAAACCGCCAAGCGATGGAACGGCAAGCGGTTTGGCGTGCGGGTTTCCATCACAACTGCTCCTCAAAGGTCGGCTACCAAAAACTGAAAACTTGGCATAATTTGTGCCGACAAAATGCGCGCAGAGTATAGGGGCGCTTAAGCCCCTATTCAACTGTCAGGTAGTGATTTCCGACTGCGCGCTACATGGGGAATTGTTTCAGCGGATGTGAGCAAGCACTCCCTGAAGCTCATCCAGAGAATTGTAACCAATCACTAACTGGCCTTTTCCCTTCTTTCCGTGGCGGATCTGCACCGCAGAGCCTAGGCGCTCAGCCAGACGCTGTTCGAGCCGGGTAATGTCCGGATCGGGTTTAACCGGTTCAGCAGGCTCTTGTTTGCCGCTCAGCCACTGGCGAACCAGGGCTTCGGTCTGACGCACTGTCAGACCGCGTGCGACAACGTGTCGCGCCCCTTCAACCTGTTGATTTTCAGGCAAACCGAGCAATGCCCGCGCATGACCCATTTCCAGGTCCCCGTGGGACAGCATGGTCTTGATCACTTCCGGCAATGCAATCAATCGCAACAAGTTAGCCACAGACACTCGGGACTTACCCACAGCGTCGGCGACCTGTTGCTGAGTCAGCTGGAACTCTTGCTGCAAGCGCTGCAAGGCGACGGCTTCTTCAATCGGGTTGAGGTCTTCGCGCTGGATGTTCTCGATCAGCGCCATCGCGATGGCGGTTTCATCCGGTACGTCTTTGACCATCGCCGGGATGGTGTCCTTGCCTGCCTGTTGGCTGGCGCGCCAGCGGCGCTCACCGGCAATGATCTCAAAGCGGTTGCCTTCAATCGGGCGAACCACGATCGGTTGCATCACGCCTTGAGACCTGATCGAGCTTGCCAGCTCTTCAAGCGCCTGCGGATCCATATCGCGACGAGGCTGATACTTGCCGCGCTGGATCAAGTCCAGAGGCAAGTGTTGCAGTTCGCTTTGATCAACCTTGACCGCTTGCTCTTCCAGCGAGCTGACTGTTGGACCACTCAGGAGTGCATCCAGTCCGCGTCCGAGACCTCGTTTCTTGACGGCCATGGGATTTCCTTAAGTTGGCTGAGGCGTGCGGGTAGAACGACGTTGACGACGAACCAGCTCGCCCGCCAGGGCAAGGTAAGCAATCGCGCCACGGGAATTCTTGTCATAGGCCAATGCAGGCATGCCGTAGCTTGGAGCCTCGGCCAGACGAATGTTGCGCGGAATAACCGTGTCGTAGAGCTGCTCGCCGAAGTGTTCCTTGAGCTGCGCCGAGACATCGTTCATCAGGCTCAGGCGCGGGTCATACATGGTCCGCAGCAGGCCTTCGATCTTCAGGTTCGGATTCAGCAGCTCAGCGATACGCTTGATGTTATCCACAAGGTCGCTCAAGCCTTCGAGTGCGAAGTACTCGCACTGCATGGGGATAATCACCCCATCGGCAGCAACCAGAGCGTTCAGGGTCAGCATCGACAGCGACGGTGGGCAATCGATCAGAATGTAATCGTAGCTCTCGCGAACCGGCGCCAGAGCTGTGCGCAGACGGCTTTCTTTCATCTGCATTTCGAGCAGCACGACTTCGGCTGCCGTCAGGTCGCGGTTAGCGGGCAGAAGCTGGTAACCACCGTGTTCGGAGACGTGCATGGCCTGAGCCAGGTCGCATTCGCCGATCAACAGGTCGTAGACCGAATTCTCGAGACCGTGTTTATCCACACCGCTACCCATGGTGGCGTTGCCTTGTGGATCAAGGTCGATCAGCAGCACGCGGCGCTTGGTCGCGACCAGCGATGCTGCGAGGTTGATACAGGTGGTGGTTTTACCCACACCACCCTTTTGGTTCGCTATTGCGAATACCTTAGCCATTCTTGCTTGCGTTCCCAATCATGCCGTGCGGCGCAGTATCAGCAGATGGCGTTGGCCTTGGCAACCTGGAACGGTCAAGGCGTGTTCGCTATCTAGACGAAAATCAGACGGCAATGCTACCAGCTCATCAGCCGGATGAACGCCCTTCATTGCCAGCCAGCGTGTTTCGCTGTTGCCAAGGTGACGCGTCCAGTTGCTGAAGTTCTCCATGCTGCTGAAAGCCCTGGAAACAATTCCATTGAATGGCAGCTCAGGCTGAAACTCTTCAACGCGGCTGTGGATAACTTGCAAGTTATCCAGCTTGAGTTCGAGTTTCACCTGGGTCAGAAAACGGGTTTTCTTGCCGTTGCTGTCCAGACAGGTCACTTGCGACTCGGGAAACAGGATCGCCAGAGGGATGCCCGGCATCCCGCCACCGCTACCCACATCCAGCCAACGGCCGTTTTCGATGAAGGGCATTACGCTCAGACTGTCGAGCAAATGGCGCGACACCATTTCGTCCGGGTTACGCACAGCCGTGAGGTTGTAGGCCTTGTTCCATTTGATCAACAGGGCCAGATAACCCAGCAATAGCTGATGCTGGTTTTCGGTCAGTGCGACACCCAGTTGGCGTGCACCTGTGGATAACTCTTCGGCGTGTTGTGCGGTAACCAGCGAACTCAAGCGTTTTGCTCCAACGTGCGGCCAGCGCCGCGCTTTTTCAGGTGAATCATCAACAGGGAAATCGCCGCCGGAGTCACGCCAGGAATGCGCGAAGCCTGGCCCAGGGTCTCGGGACGGGTGGCGCCCAACTTGCTCTGGATCTCTTTCGACAGACCGGAGATGGTCGTGTAATCGATATCCACAGGTAGTTTGGTGTTTTCACTGGCGCGCAAACGGGCAATTTCGTCTTGCTGACGATCGATATAACCGGCGTACTTGGTTTTGATCTCAACCTGTTCGGCGACCAACGGATCTTCGGCGCCCTGCCCGGTCACTTCAATCAGACCGACGTAGTCGATTTCGGGACGGGTCAGCAGATTCAGCAAATTGTATTCATGGGTCAGAGGCGTGCCGAACTTGGCAGCAATCGCATCGCCCTGCTCAGTCCCCGGGCGAACCCAGGTACTTTTGAGTCGTTGTTCTTCCTGCGCAATGCTTTCGCGCTTGGTGCAGAACGCCGCCCAACGGGCGTCGTCGACCAGGCCCAATTCGCGGCCTTTTTCGGTCAAACGCATGTCAGCGTTGTCTTCGCGCAGGATCAAGCGGTATTCGGCGCGGGAGGTGAACATCCGGTACGGTTCTTGAGTACCCAAGGTAATCAGGTCATCGACCAATACCCCGATGTACGCCTCATCGCGACGCGGGCACCAGCTTTCCTTGCCCTGTGCGAGCAATGCAGCGTTGGCGCCAGCCAGCAAACCCTGGGCGCCGGCTTCTTCGTAACCGGTAGTGCCGTTAATTTGCCCTGCAAAGAACAAACCGCCGATAACTTTGGTTTCGAGGCTGTATTTCAGGTCACGCGGATCGAAGTAGTCGTACTCGATGGCATAGCCAGGACGCACGATATGGGCGTTTTCCATACCGCGAATCGATTGCACGATCTGGATCTGTACATCGAACGGCAAGGAGGTGGAAATCCCGTTCGGGTACAACTCATGGGTCGTCAAACCTTCCGGTTCGATAAAGACCTGGTGGCTTTCCTTGTCGGCAAAGCGATGGATCTTGTCTTCGATCGACGGGCAGTAACGTGGGCCAATACCTTCGATCACACCCGAATACATCGGTGAACGATCAAGGTTGGACGCAATGATTTCGTGGGTGCGGGCGTTGGTATGGGTAATCCAGCAACTGACCTGGGCCGGGTGCTGTTCTTTGTTGCCCATGAACGACATCACTGGAATCGGGGTATCGCCTGGTTGCTCGGTCATCACCGAGAAATCTACAGAGCGGCCATCGATACGCGGTGGTGTACCGGTTTTCAGGCGACCAACTCGCAGAGGCAGTTCACGCAGGCGATGTGCCAGGGCAATCGAAGGTGGATCACCGGCTCGGCCGCCCGAGTAGTTCTGCATTCCGATGTGGATAAGTCCGCCGAGGAAAGTGCCAGTGGTCAAAACTACTGCATCAGCCATGAAGCGCAGGCCCATTTGGGTCACTACGCCGCGGACTTGGTCCTGCTCAACGATCAGGTCATCAGCAGCCTGTTGAAATATCCACAGGTTGGGCTGGTTTTCCAGAATTTCGCGTATCGCCGCCTTGTACAGGATGCGGTCGGCCTGTGCGCGGGTTGCGCGCACTGCCGGGCCTTTGCGGCCGTTGAGTACACGGAACTGGATACCGCCTTTATCGGTAGCCATCGCCATCGCGCCGCCAAGGGCGTCGATTTCTTTAACCAGATGGCTTTTACCAATCCCGCCAATCGCAGGATTGCAGCTCATTTGCCCGAGGGTTTCCACGTTGTGGGTCAACAGCAGGGTTTTTACGCCCATGCGTGCTGAAGCAAGTGCAGCCTCGGTTCCGGCGTGACCGCCGCCGATGACGATCACTGCAAAACGGGAAGGGAAATTCACCACGCACCTCGTGCCTGTTACTAGGGGTTTTTTGGATAGACCGCGAAGTATAGGGACTTCGCCCTTCTTAAAGAACCCTTTGCACAAAATTTAACCAGCTGTGGATAAGGGCAAGATAGATAAATAAATAGAGAAGAAATTTATAAAGCTTTGTTTTTATGTTTATTTCTACTGAGGCACCTTTCTGTGGATAGATTGCTAAAGGCTATATTCTACGTACTGTACAGAGATTCAAAAGTCTGTGTTCATGTGCCAATAAGAGGCTTGGATAAGTGCTTTAAGCCTGTGGGTAAAACAGGTGCTTATCCACAGGGGTGGTTATCTTCAGTTTTCAGGCCTACTTACCCACTGACCTGAAGGCCAGTTATGCACAGGGCTTATTCTGCTGTTTACGCGGTTTTTAGCCAATAAACAGGCAGCCGAAAACCGCATGAAGGGTCAATTCTTCACGCGGTCGGACGATCGGTCAGTGATAAAAGTGATAAACGGCACGCGCCAGTACCCTTAGAGGGGGGTATACAGCCAGCCTGTGGGTGATGCCTGGAGCCTGTGGGTAATTCCAACAGCGGCCAAAAACACCTCGTCGTGTGAGGTAACAACCAAAGTACCGGGGTACTGTTTGAGCATGCTTTCCAGCGCCTGAACTGAAGGCAGATCCAGGTGATTGGCTGGTTCATCGAGTAATAACAACTGTGGAGGGGACGCGGCATAGAACACGCAAGCCATGGCGGCTTTCAGGCGTTCACCCCCACTGAGCCGGTTGCATGGCTGATTGACTTGTTCTGCATTCAGGCCCAATTGCGCCAGCCGGGTGCGCAATTCACCTTCATTGAGCTGCCGATTGAGGGACTGCAATTGCTCAAGAACGGATTGCTCAGGCTTTAACACTCCCAGGTGCTGGTCGAGATAAGCGGCAGTTACGAAGGTCCGGGCCTGACCTGAAACAACCGATAGTTGCCCAGCCAGTACCTTGAGCAAGGTTGACTTGCCGCAGCCGTTTGGTCCCACCAAGGCAATACGCTGGCCACGCGTTAGCGTGAGATTGATGGAGCGCAACTGCTCAGTCCCTAGTGGCAGACGGGCATCAATTAATTCAGCGATTTGCACCGGCGCGCTTTGGCAAGCTTGAGGCGGATAAACAAAGATGGCCTGCTGCTCTTCTACCTGACTCGCTGCCTGGCGGACTTGAGCAGACAATTGTTCGCGTGCTGCATCCTGTTGTACCCGCAGTTTGCCACTGCTGGCCTGGCTACGTTCCTTTTGTCGGCCCAGTAAAATTTTGGCCTGATTGGCATCACTGGCCTGTTTGCGGCCACGGGATTGGCTGCGCTCAAGACGCTCTTTTTGCTCACGCAGGGCCTGTTCCTGACGCTTTCGCTCCAGCCTGACCGATGCCAGTTGTTGTTGCGCCGCTTGTTGTTGCTCGGCTTTGGCCTGTGTATAAAACGAAAAACCACCGCCATAACGGGTGAGCCCCAGGGATGACAACTCAACAATGCGCTCCATGTGCTCCAACAAGTCGCGATCATGGCTGATTACAAGCAAGCCGTTGGGCCACTGCTGCAACTGCTCATGGAGGGCAAGACGGTGCTGGTTATCCAGATGATTGGTGGGTTCATCCAGTATCAACAGGCCGGCTTGAGACAAGAAGGCACCTATCAGGGCCACACGCATGGCTTCGCCGCCGCTGAGGACTGAAGTGGGGGTCGAGGGCGTCAGGTGGGTGAGGTTGTTCTGGCTCAACTGGTCGAACAATTGCTGACGAATACCCCAGCGTTCGCCGACGCAATCAAAGTCTGCTTGCTCAGTGCTGCCCTGCTCTATTCGCTCAAGAGCGCTAATGATGGACTGCACACCGGCTAGGTGTGCCACGGTATGTGCGGGATCGGGGCTGATTTGCTGGGCCAGGTAATACACAGAGCCATTGCGCGTGCAGCGGCCTGTGGAGGGAAAGATATCCCCAGCGATCAGACGTGCCAATACACTTTTGCCCACACCATTACGCCCTACCAGGCCGGTACGGCGCTGGTCGAGATGCAGATCAAGGTCTGAAAACAGGAAACTGCCATCGGGCAGATGATAAGAAACGCCTTCCAGCGTTACAGAGGTAACGTGAGTCATACGCACTCCAGAGATGCACAGATCTACCCCCTGTTGCAGGGGAATCGAGAACTGGCCGCAAGCATCGCGGCGGCATCAATTGCGCATTGGACTAATACCTCGTTGGGAATGTGGATAACTGTAGCAGCTGCCGAAGGAACGAGGCTGCGTTCGGCGGCGAAGCCGTCGCAAAATCAGACACTGCGGTGTGCCAGTTAAAACTGGCACTCAGGATTTACGACGACTACGTCGCCGAACGCAGCCAGCTGCTACGAGTTTACTTACCGATACAGAAGCTCGAGAAAATCCGCCCCAGCAAATCATCAGAGCTGAATGCCCCGGTAATCTCACCCAGTGAATGCTGCGCTTGGCGCAGATCCTCAGCCAGCAACTCGCCTGCGCCCGCCAGGGTCAGTTGCGCCCTGCCGTGCTCAAGTGCTTTGCTTGCTTGCTGCAACGCCTCCAGATGGCGACGGCGCGCGCTGAAGCTGCTTTCAGAGGTCTGCTCATAGCCCATGCAGGCCTTGAGGTGTTCACGCAGCAAGTCCAGGCCATCCGTTGATTTGGCGCTCAGGCTGATCGTGACATGGCCATCTTCGCTGACCTCCAGGGCAATGTTCTCGCCGCTGAGGTCTGCCTTGTTGCGGATCAGGGTCACTTTCGCCGGATCAGGGCGCTGTTCAAGAAACTCCGGCCACAGGGCAAACGGGTCATCCGCTTCCGGTGCAGTGGCATCAACTACCAACAACACCCGATCGGCTTCGCCAATAGCCTTGAGTGCCCGCTGCACGCCAATTTTTTCCACATGATCGTCGGTATCGCGCAACCCTGCCGTGTCGACCACATGCAGCGGCATGCCATCGATGTGGATATGTTCACGCAATACGTCACGGGTAGTACCGGCAATCTCGGTCACGATGGCCGCTTCACGTCCGGCCAGGGCATTGAGCAAGCTCGATTTGCCAGCATTGGGTCGACCGGCAATGACCACATTCATGCCATCACGCAGCAAGGCACCTTGCCCGGCTTCGCGCTGAACGGTGGATAACTCTTCGCGAACCTTGTCCAGCATGCCAAGCACATGGCCATCGGCCAAAAAGTCGATTTCTTCTTCCGGGAAATCAATCGCCGCTTCGACATAGATGCGCAAACCGATCAATTGCTCAGTCAAGTTATGCACACGTTGTGAGAAAGCTCCCTGCAAGGAACGCAATGCGTTACGCGCAGCCTGTGCAGAACTTGCCTCGATCAGGTCGGCAATCGCCTCGGCCTGGGCCAGGTCGAGCTTGTCATTTAAAAATGCGCGCTCGCTGAATTCGCCCGGACGAGCCAGACGGCAACCCAGTTGGATGCAGCGCTGCAGCAGCATATCCAGAACGATCGGGCCGCCGTGGCCTTGCAGTTCCAGTACGTCTTCGCCGGTAAAGGAGTTGGGGCCGGGGAAATACAGCGCGATGCCTTCGTCCAGCACTTCACGGTTTTCACCGTAAAAAGGGCCGTAATGGGCATAACGCGGTTTCAGCTCGCGTTCGCTGAATGCTTGCGCCGCAACACTGGCGAGCGGGCCGGAAATACGTACGATCCCCACACCACCTCGGCCCTGGGCGGTCGCTACTGCGGCAATGGTCTCAGCCGGAACACTCATAAACAGGCCTCAAAACAAAAGTGACGGATAGCAAAACGCCCCACTAGGGGGCGTTTTGAGTGGTGCTCACCAGAGTAGGTTACTCGGCTGCTTTTTTGGTAGCAGCTTCAACTTTACGGGTGATGTACCACTGTTGAGCGATGGACAGGCAGTTGTTCACAACCCAGTACAGCACCAGACCAGCAGGGAACCACAGGAAGAAGAAGGTGAAGATGATAGGCATCAGCTTCATCACCTTGGCCTGCATCGGATCCGGCGGAGTCGGGTTCAGACGCTGCTGGATGAACATGGTTGCGCCCATGATGATCGGCAGAATGAAGAACGGGTCTTTGATC
Source organism: Pseudomonas fragi (assembly GCF_025426255.1). Classification (GTDB taxonomy): domain Bacteria; phylum Pseudomonadota; class Gammaproteobacteria; order Pseudomonadales; family Pseudomonadaceae; genus Aquipseudomonas; species Aquipseudomonas kulmbachensis. The sequence goes on from NZ_CP104861.1 coordinate 5,286,408, forward strand.
GACAGGTCGGTAATCCAGAGCATGAACGGCGCCTGGCGCATTTCAACACTTTCCAGAAGTACCCAGTACAAGGACAGGAAGACCGGCATCTGCACCAGGATTGGCAAGCAGCCACCCAGTGGATTGATCTTCTCTTTCTTGTACAGCTCCATCATTGCTTGCGACATTTTCTGGCGGTCATCACCGAACTGCTCTTTCAGAGCAGCCAGTTTTGGTGCCACGGCGCGCATGCGAGCCATCGACTTGTAGCTGGCGGCCGACAGAGGGAAGAAGATCCCTTTGATCAGCATGGTCAGGAAAATAATCGACCAACCCCAGTTACCTACCAGGCTGTGGATATGTTGCAGCAACCAGAAAATAGGCTGAGCGATAAACCACAGAATGCCGTAGTCGACGGTCAGTTCCAGGCCTGGGGATAACTCTTTGAGTACACCCTGGCTCTTCGGACCTGCGTACAACGTAGCGCTGGTTTCAGCAGTTTTGCCCGGCTCAACGGTCAACGTTGGGCCAGTGAAACCGATGATGTAGTTGCCTTGGCTGTCTTTGCGGGTCTGAACGACGTTGCTATCGCCTTTCTGAGGGATCCACGCGGTCACAAAGTAGTGCTGCAACCAGGCAACCCAGCCGCCTTGTACGGTTTCTTTCAGCTGAGCCTTGTCGATATCTTTCATCGACACTTTTTTGTACGGCTCTGAACTTGTCCACAGGGCAGCGCCCAGGTAAGTCGCAGTGCCGGTGGCAGTGCTGGAAGAAGGATCGGAGCTGGCGTCACGCTTCAATTGCGCGAACAGGTTGCCGTTCCACGGCTTGCTGCTCTCGTTATCAATCAAATAGCTGACTTGTACATCGTACAAACCACGCTTGAGCGTGAAACGCTTGATGTAATTGATGCCGTTTTCGCTGAATTTCAGATCAACAACCAACTGATCCTGGCCTGGGGCCAGTTCGTAGGTCTTCTTTTCAGTGTTGAAAACAGGGCGACCTGACGCACGAGCGTCCGGACCGTCAACGCCTGTCAGGCCACTTTGTGCCAGATAGGTACGTTCGTTGCCGTTATCGAACAACTGGAAAGGAACGTCCGGGTGATCCTGGCGACGTGGATAAAGCGGCAGACGCAGCTGGGCAATATCACCACCTTGTGGATCAATCGCGATGTCCAGAACATCCGTTTTTACGTGGATGAGGTCTTTGCTAGCAGCCACCGGAGTTTCAGTCGGTTTGCTGGTATCGGTATTGGCGCTGGGTACATCGGCACTGTTCGAAGCGTTGTTACCTGAAACCGTATCGGGCAAAGCCGGCGCGGTGGTGCTGGCGGCAACATTCTGAGTCGGCAGGGCAGCTTGGCCATAGTCCTGGTTCCATTTCAGAACCATAACGTAGGACACGACTGCTAGAGCGACGATCAGGATCGTGCGTTTAATATCCATGATTACTCGGCCATCAAGAAGAACGGGAGGTAGGGATAGGCGGAACCGGGTCGTAACCACCGGGATTCCACGGGTGACAGCGACCTAAACGACGAAAGGTCAGCCAGCCGCCGCGCAGAAGGCCATGATTTTCGATGGCTTCCAACGCGTAGCAGGAACAACTGGGGTAGAAACGGCAGTGGCTGGCCATCAAAGGACTAATGGCATAGCGATAAAACTGGATCGGAACGAGCGCCAGTTTACGCATCAGGACTGCCTACCCCTACAGTTTCGGTTTTAACCACTGGAACTGGCGTGTTACGGGCCAGACGCTTCCAGAGTTTGCCGAAATGCTGAATCAATTCGGGGTTCTCTACGTCACCCAAACCTTTGCGCGCGACGATAACGATATCCCAACCAACCAGTAAATCCTGGTGGAGACGAAACGATTCACGCATCAAACGCTTAAGGCGATTGCGCTGAACGGAGAGCTTTACGCTCTTTTTCCCGATTACTAACCCCAAGCGGGGGTGATCAAGATCGTTGCTGCGCGCAAGGAGCAGGAGATTTTTCCCCGGAACCTTGCCGGTGGGGGAGTCAAAGACTGCCTTGAAGTGTCGGGGAGTGAGTAACCGCTTTTCCCGACTGAAGTCCTGACTCACCACCATTGTCTGATTATCAAACTGCCAGACGTGCACGGCCTTTGGCGCGGCGACGCGACAGGACTGCACGGCCGTTTTTGGTTGCCATGCGAGCACGGAAACCGTGAGTGCGGGCGCGTTTGATAGTGCTTGGTTGGAAAGTACGTTTCATGTCGTGCTACCTGGTTCGTCCACAACGGGCCGGAATGGCCCCCGTTTTAAGAGACCGGCGATTCTAGAGAATGCAAGCCAATAGGTCAATTTCCAACCAGCGTTTACCGGTAAATAGATGTTTGTCGTTTTGCACAAGCCTTTCGCCTGCCAACTATAGAAATAAAAAAACGAAGTATTTAAAGCTCTTTTAAAGATGTAACTACTCTTAGAGGAGCCACTATCTGTGGATAACTTGCTACAGCCCATATGGTTAAAGGCTATCAGCGATCCGAAAGGTTGTCCAAAAACCGTGCTCTGCCTGTGCTGCACCCGCGGATAAGCTGTGCATGAAAGGGGCTTTTATCCACAGGCGACTTATGCACAGAGTTTCGACCCCACTTGTGCAACGAGCTTAGGCCCGCTTATCCACAGACCTTATGCACATACCATTTGTCGCTTTGTTCACAGCAAAAAGCCTGTTGTCTCCTTATATGCAGGTCACCTACATGTGGATAAGTGGGCCCGCGGCCGCTACAATGGCGCCTGTTTTTGCCTCACCGGCTTTCAACTTAGGGGATATCCGTGTCA
>NZ_CP104862.1 GCF_025426255.1 Pseudomonas fragi
CAAAAAGCTCTCATACAACGCCTTTCTTTAGGGAAAAACGATCAGAGGGTCATTTTTCAACCAATCGGCTTGCCCGATTGCAATCTGGAAGCACAAAAGTTAGCAAGATAGCAGGTAGATAGCAGGTAGATAGCAGTAATAGCAATAGATAGCACTTGCATTGCTGAAAAGTAGCATGTAGAGTCGGCCCAAGCTCAAAGAGGCTAAACCCATGGCAGACACCGATCAGCTCAAGACCATGATTTCCGGGTTAGCAGGCAAAACCGTATACGGGCAGCTTGAACCGCTTACGCCGGAGATCGACAGGAAGATCAAGGAAGGTGTGCCGCGAGCTGAGATTCACCAGCTCATCACGGCGCAAGGTATCGAGATTTCGGCAGGCACGTTTTACAACTACCTACACCGATACCGGAAAAGGAATTTCGTTAGTGAAACACCAGGAAAGGCCAGCAATAAACCAAAACCGCCAGCAGTACAGAACGGCAATTCTGAGGCGGTGGAAGTTAAACCAGAGGCGGTAAGCTCCCCGGCTCCAGACTCTGAACCATCGGTCAGTGATTTGTTGTCGAACGAGCAACGCCGCGAAGACTTCACCAATCAGTTTATGCAGCGACCATCAATTCGCAGGAGCAAAAAACCATGAAGAAAGTAGCCGTAGTCAGTTTGTCCGGTAACGTAGGCAAGTCCACCATCGCGAAACACTTGCTGTTGCCGCGTATGCCCGGCGCTGAGTTCATCTCGGTAGAATCGATTAATGCCGATGAAGGTTCGGATGACATGGTGCGTGGTGATCAATTCGGCCAGCTCCAGGAAGAACTGATGATGATGGATTCGGCGGTGGTCGATGTAGGCGCGTCGAACGTCGAGGACTTCGTTAAACTGATGCAGCAATATCGTGGGTCGCACGAAGAATTCGATTTGTTTGTGGTGCCGACCGTCAAGGACAGCAAACAAATCAAAGACACAATTGCAACTGTCCAGGCGCTGAAGGCTATGGGCGTTCCGGCAAAGAAAATCACGGTCGTGTTCAACAAACTGCAATCCAGCGAAACCGTAGAAGAAGAGTTTTTCCCACTGATTCAGTATCACGAAGTTAGCAAGGCATACACGCTGCGCCAAAGTGCGGCGGTTGATTACAGCGAGCTATATCACAAGCTGCGCGTACACAAGACCACTATCCCTGAGCTGATCGCTGATACCACGGACTACAAAGCCAAGATGCGCGAAGCCAAGGACGACGACGAAAAGATGCGCTGTGTTGCAATGGTGTCGATGCGCCGCCTTGCACTGTCGGCGAACGAAAACCTAGACGCGGTTTATGCCGCGATCACGAAGAAGTAAAAGGGGAACACTATGGCCGGGCCTCAAACAACCCGCGAAGCACTGATGGCGGAACTGCTGGGCGACGTTGGCGCCCTTCTGGATCGGGCCGAAGCGCTGCAAGCGGCGATGCCCGCTGTTGCTGATGCGGCGGCAACTCAGGTTTTCCTTGCGGGTGAGGACGCGGCCAAGAACATCAAGGCGTCGGCCGACCAGTTCGGCGCCCTGCTCTCCAGCCAGCGCGAGCTGATGGCGAAGCCACTCAGCGAAGCGGCCGCCTCAATCAGCAAATCCGCTGATGTGGTCGAAGGCGGCGCCCGCCGCTTGGCCACTATGGCGATGTTCGCCGGCATGGCCGGCGGCGTCCTGGGCGGTTTGATTGCCGGCATTGCAGCGGCGGCGTTCTTCATGCGCTGACCGGCGCGGTTCCCCTTGGGCGGCAATGCCGCCCTTTTTTGTGCCTGTTTTTTGGATTGCACAATCCAAAAAACACTAAGTGTCTGGCGTCGGTGTAGGGAAGTGTCGGGTTCCGTTTTCTGCGCCAGGATGGCGCCCGGCTAGGGTTGCCTGGAGGGGGCCGCTTGCGGCAGTCCGCAGGACCGAGCGGCAGCGAGCCCGGAAGGGAATCCCGATTTTCGCGTTAGCGAAAAAGCCCCCTTGTTTTTGGATTGTGCAATCCAAAAAACTGCCCTAGAATTTGGATTGTGCAATCCAAAAAGGACAGGCCATGCAAACTCCAACTCACGAAGCCTATAGCGAGCTGGAAACCGCATTCGATCACTTCAACGCGGTGCTTTTTGATGGCCTGCTAAAAGTCCCAATGCTCACGCTTCAGCGCGAAAAACGCACCTATGGCTACTGCTCTCGACAGCGTTTCCTTTCGCGCAATAACGGCACCTTGGTAGACGAAATCGCCATGAATCCAGCCTATTTTGCGGTGCGCTCGATCCGCGAAAGCCTCTCTACCCTCGTCCATGAAATGGTTCATCAGTGGCAGTTCCACCACGGCACCCCCGGCCGGCGTGGCTATCACAACAAGGAATGGGGCCGGAAAATGGAAGCTGTAGGGCTCATGCCGACCAACACTGGCAAGCCCGGTGGCATGAAGACCGGCGAGCAAATGACGCACTACATCATCACGGACGGGGCTTTTGATCGGGCCTGCAAGACCTTGCTAACAAGGGACTTCACGTTGTCCTGGGTCGATAAATACGCACCCGAGCGGCCCCCTGCCCCGCGACTGCCTGCACCGGTCACAAAGCCGGGCGAGCCTGAGCCGGTCGAAGGCGAACCGGTTGAAGGCGAGAATGACGAAATTGAGCTGATGGCCGGCGTGGTGCTGCCGCCGCTCGAACCTGTGAACCGGTCCAACCGGGTCAAATACTACTGCGACGAATGCACCGGCCAAGCCTGGGGCAAGCCGGGTATGCACTTGTTTTGCGGGGGGCGCACCTGGACAAAGGGCGAAGATAGAATGACGGTCACGCATGGTCCTGTGTCCATGCGGCCAATCGGCCTAACGACTGCGGGGACGAATGAACAGCAGCGCATTGAACGCCAAAATGATCACGCCGAGGCAAGCGTATAGCCAAGAAATCTCCGGCTGGGTCATGCCAGCCCACACCAGCACAATGCACCCTACTCCACATACCACGCCGGCAATCTTGCCGGTGATGCGGCAGGCGCGCAGCACGCCCGGCGTCGGCTCGCGTAGCAGCGCGGCCAGTCGCTGGCGATAGCACCATGCGCCGAAGGCGCAGACCGCGACGCCCCCCAAAACCCACACCAGACTGTCATGCATCGGCGCTCTCCAGGTCAAAGCCGAACGTCATTTGCTGCGCGGCTGAAAAGCCGCGCAGCCAAGAATTGCGCATGGCTGGATGTGAGTATGGGCACGAATGCACCGGAGCGCCCCGACGCGCAGCGTCGGCGCCGGCTCCCCTGACGGTCGTGTGAGGGTTGTTCTGTTTGCGGCGGTCGTTCTTCTCATCCATGCCTTCGCCTCGATCTGCGGTCTACCGGGCTTATTCGTCTAGCGCACTGAACAGACTGGCCCATGTAGCGGGGCCTTGATGTTTTGAAACCGAGGCTGCTTTCGGTTGCGCGGGCACTACCTCGGGCATTGCCTCAGGTTTGTGTTCGAGCAAGCGCAATGCCTGTCGCAACTCTCGAACTTCTTCACGCAATAACCGCATTTCTTCCAAGAGCGGTTGCAGCGTGTCGAGTGGGGGTGTCGGGGGGGTGTCTGGCGTCGGTGTAGGGGACTGTCGGGCTTGTCCCGGCGCTTCCCCGTAAACCCGGATCATTTCAGACAGGTCTATAACCTTCTGCCCTTTGCCGTCGAGACTAGCTGTCACGCGCCCCTTGGCCACGGCTTCATGCAGCGTGGAACGGTGCAAACCATAAAGTGTTGCCATGCGGCCGATGGTCAATTTAGACATGTAGGGCGCTGTCTGGTTTTGTCTGTAGGGTGCCCTACAGCTTATCACCGGATAGCGAAGGCGCCGCACCAGGTGAACAGCGCGTCAGCCAGCCAACGCATTTCCGCACCCTGGAATGCGAAAAGGCCGGCGCCGCACCAGGTAAAAAGCGCGTCAGCCGGCCGTTGCTGTGAGGCTTAGATTTTCACCTTGGCCAAGCCGTCAACGCCTAGCGTGTTGCGCACCTGGCGCAACAAAGCGCCGTCCTCGGCGCGATCATCCCGGCCATTGACCCACAAGGCCACAAGGCACGATTTCCAGTAGCGGCCTTGCTTGCTCTTGAAACGTAGCAGCGCCTCGCGCTGGGTGGCGGTCAGTTCGGATTCCATCAGTCGATCCCTGCGGCGCTGTGGCGCTGTGGCGCCGTCCTCGATGCGGGAACCGGGCGGCATCGCCGCCCGGCCGCTGGTTAGCTGCGCGAAACGATCACGCACATATCGCGGAACGTGTCGGCGTTGCCTTCGGCGTGGAATTCAGCAAGGACGGTGTTTTGCCCGCTGCTGCGGTCGTAGCCGGTCACAGCCCACAAGGGCACGGAATCGCCGCCGCCTTGGACTTGGTGAGTCTGGATCACCTCGAAGCGGTGGAAGCCTTTGAGCGCGTCGGCGGTCGGGAAGTAGAACAAAGTGGCGGGTACATTCGACATGGTGTTTCTCCTGCAAGGTTGGCCCGGAGCGGTTGCCGCCGCTCGTATCGGGCATCGGCTCTAGTGTGGAGCCGATAAACACATTATCCCATAAACCCCATGCAATGACAACACTTGTAAACACTATTATTTACTGTTTGCCAAATGCCAGCCCGAGACACTGAAGGCGCTACGCCCGGACAACTGGCGAACCTCGATCAATGAGCCATCCGCAAAGCGGTATGCCCTGATAACTTGGCCATCGCCGCGCTGACTGTGTACAGCGGCGGCGGCCAGCGCCTCGATGCTGTCATGTAGGCGGCGCTCTGCTTCGGTCTTCACTCGCTCGGTCATGCTCGATCTCCTGCCGGTAGGATGGCCGGGACACTAGCCCCGGCCGTGGGCCTTATTCAGCCTTGAGCTTGGCCAGCCCTTCGCGCACTGTCTGGCCCGCGTAAATGCCGGAGCCGGTCAACTGGCGCACCCATGCGTTTCGGCTGGGTGACCACTTAAAAGCGTTACGCTTAAGCAGGTCGCGCACCTCCTGCGATGGCTTGCCGTCGAACACGAACATCACCCGGTTTTCTTCCGTGTCTTCGCGGTAGGTGTAACCCTCGGTTTCGACTTCGACCGGCTCGCGGCTGCGGCGCGATTCCAGCTCCTGGATGCGTTTTTTAATCCGGGTCATGTTGCCGTTGTTGTTGCTGAGCTTGTAGGTCGGGAAGCCAATGCGGCCGCAAAAGTCGCCTTTGATGAGGCTTTGCGCGGTCGCTTCGCTGAAGCCCAACGCCACAAGGGCCGGGACTTGCTTGTCTGCCGTCTTGCCGGTGCGAATTGCCTTGTTCGCGGCCTTCATCCGCTCTTGGTCGGCTTCACACTCGGCCAGCTCGGCGCGCAGCTTTACAAGCGCGTCCGGGTCGTCGCTGGAAATGCCGCCAGTGCCTACGCTCGCGGCCTTCTGCTCGTAATACTTGGCCTTGTCGCTCAACTCGAAAGACTTTTCGGTCATGCGGTTGATACCGGCGCGAAAGTTGCGATCGCGGCGTTCGCTGTGGTGGCCGATCAGAATAGGCTGGCCGAAGGGAATAGCCTCGCCGCGCTTGCGGGCGGCGGAATACAGGGCGTCGGATTGGGTTACGGCTTTTTCGGCGCGATCCTGGAAGCGTTCGCGGCGGTCGGCTTGCTTCTGCTCGTAGTCGTTCATTTGCTCGTTCCTTGTGAGGGTGGAGCCCGGCGGGCCAGGCTCCTGTTGGGGTTGATTAAGCGGCGCGGCCGATGCTGGTAACGGTGCCAATCGCTGGGCGGTTGGCAGTGATGACCTGACCGTTATCAGTGACCGTTACGCCTTTGCGCAGGTAGGCCGGCACGCTCTCCAGCGCGGCAAAATCAACATTCACAAGGGAGTTAGAACGAGGGGTTTTAGTCGCTTGGTTTTTCATGGTGTATCTCCTGCAAGGTAAGCCCGGAGCGGTTGCCGCCGCTCGTTTCGGGCATCGGCTCCAGAGTGGCGCCGATGTGGTTATTATCTACTTTACGATGTTTAACGTCAACACTTGTAAACACTATTTTTATTCAAAGAAAAACCCGCACTCGGCGGGCTTCTCTGGTCAACGGGCCATGTAGGGCGCTGTCTGGTTTGTCTGTAGGGTGCCCTACAGCTTATCTGCGGCTAATGCGGCTTCACGTCGGCTTTCCTGAGCCTTGCGCACCTTGGCGATAATCTCGGCGTGGGGCAGGGTGCAAACGTCCTCAAACTTCCAATAGGTGGCCCCGAGACGGGCATAAATCCCGGTGACACGGCCATTCGTGCGCTCGCTCATCCAAAACGATTCGGCATCGCCGCCGCGCACCCACTGCATAGGCGGCAGGACGTTTAGTGCATAGTCGAAGTCTTCCGCGTCGATCTGGCGCGGCTCGGTCTTACAACCGGTTTCGATCTGCTCGACGGCTTCCTGATAGGTCATCAGGATCGCGCCGGGGCTGCGGGTTTGGACTTCCTCCAGCGTGTGGCCCTGTAGCTGGCTCACGGTGACGCCATCGCCGCGCACAATGGCGAAGTCGATCACCCAGCGTTGACCAGGTACATAGAACACGTTTTCCAGTTCCATCGTTTGAACTCCTGCAAGGTTGGCCCGGAGCGGTTGCCGCCGCTCGTTTCAGGCGTCGGCTCCAGTGTGGCGCCGATGTGTGTATTATCCTACTTTTGACAACACTTGTAAACACATGTAATTAACCCGGTCGAGTTGACACCGCAGCTCTGGCGTGATGCTGGATGGCGAGGGCGGGGAGCGGTCAATAAACGCTTTTCAGCGCGGCCGGCACGGCCGCTTTTCGCCCTTCACCTGGAGCGCATGGATTCTCTCCTGGTGATGCCAGACGGTTTCGGGGGGTCGCGGTAGGCCCGGCCTATCGCACTGCCCGGCGCGGTCAATGGGTCGTGGAATACCGCAGGGAGCTTGCGACCGAGGATATGCCGCGAAAGCCCATTGAATGCATGAGCCGGGGAGTGCGATAGGTTGAGGGCTGACGTGGCCACCTGATACCGTCGCTCTCCAGGACAACGCGCAAGGTGGCAAGCCGAAGGCGCGCAGGGACGCGTAGCGGCCCGTAGGGGCCCTTTGAGCCGATAGGCGATGCCTTTGCAGGTAGAAAGCAGCGAATCGGCATAGGAGGGCGCCCAGAGCGCCAGGCAAGCGGAGCGCGCAGGCCGCGACGGCCAGAGGCATTAGAGCCGGCTTGCCGGCGGGGATTGAAGCCCGAAGGGGCGAGACAGGCCGGCTGTTTGGCCTGGCTCGATGCGCAGCACGAAAGCCCGACCCGGAGCGAAGCGCAGGGAAATGTAAAACATCTTCATTGCTTCGGTGTAGGTGTATCCAGTTCGGAGCTCGCGAGCGCTAGATCAAGCTCCTCAAAATGTGAACCAAATATTTTTTTATCGGCGCAGTACGCGACGATCCCATTAATTTCTCGGACCTGATCCAACGAAAGAGGGACAAATTCAAGTGGTTGCTCGCACGCTCCAATTTCCAAACATAGGCGTGACGATAGCGGGATTAGGTAACTCCCACGGACTCCATTTGATGAAAACAGTCCTGGACCCTCCACAGCGCTAAAGGGTTTATCCGATGTGATGAATTTCCCGGTATCCGTCGTGTATACCCGCCATCCCATGGCGACCAAAGCGAACGCGAAGTCCACCGAGCTTTTAAGAAATACGGAAAGCACAAGGTCTTTGGGAACTTGGAAAATTTCGGACGTAGAATCCATGAATGCCGCTGGGTCATCCAGATTTACGCCAATAGCGGCAGCCTGGGCCACTTTGCCGGGGTTTTTCTTGATCTCAGCAAGGAAAAAATCAATCGCCCGCATTTCGACATCCCTGAACATCAGGGGGGTTCGGAATCGGAGGAACGCCAAAGCGATGGCTAGCGACTGTCTATCATCATCATTGAAGTCACCCTCTATCTTTCGTAATGCTGTGACGTATCGATGATCGAGTGTGGAAAGCAACGGGTTCTCAATCGCTGTATCCGATACGCCTTCTACCGGCGTGTCAAACCTGTAAAGATGTTTTTCCACCCCGACATTCCTTGGAGCTGTGGCCGCTCTCGTTCCTGTCTGAAGGTCGATGAAACAAATCTTCTTTGCTTGTTCATCCCAGAAACCCTTTTGATAGGACTCTGGTAGGTAGTGATGACGCTTTGGCTTCGTCATGGTGTTTTTCCATAGATGGCAGGTGGGCAGGTGGGCAGGTGGGCAGGTGGGGCAATTTCGCACTATGCCTCAAAACCCCGTACTCGCGGATTTGCCGGCGTTTCTCAGCCCTCCCCATGGCATCGACAAATTCAGTCTCTGCCAGCCAATAGTCCTCAGTGCTGCGCGCCTGCGCACCATTGGGGAAAACCCACGAATCGGTTTTCTCTTGGTAGAACGGGTGATGACTGAAGACGTTTAAGTTACCGCCCGGCCCGTGCTGCGCGACGACATAACGGGCGCCGTTCACCAGCTCCTGCACACGCTCGAACTCGGGTAGTAGATCGGCAGCAGTAATTTCATTTTGTGGGTCATGGTTCATACTTTGGCCCCTTTTCCGGCGGGGATGATTTGAGCGTCAAGGCCCAGCTTTTCAGTGGCGCGACGGTCAAGCAGATCGAGCAACAAATCGGCATCGTTCGCCGCGTCGATGTAGTCGCGTGATAGCGCCGATTTCAGCGCCTGCTTGATCCACAAACTGGCAGCAGGCGAGACCATCAGATCTTTAATTTCGGCCTCAACACTCATCGGATTACTCCTTTATTCCTTTAGTGAAATAGTAAAACTTTCGTTCAGTGGCTTACCGGCGGCATGTGCCGCCTTCAGCGTCTCCGCGATTTTCGCAAGCTGTTTTGCCACTTCGACCGGGAACCAATCCGTCACCTGCACCCAACCTTGCGGCAGGGATTCCATGCGACGGCGGATGCGTTGCATCAACTGATTGACTGCCTGCCTGGATAGTTCGGTGTCCGCTGCTGCCTCGGCGATACTGGCGCCCATGACCAACACCAGGCGAGCCGCTTCGATTGATTTTTCGGTGTAGCCGCGGCGGTTGCTCTTTGCCTCTAGCTCCTTCATCAGCCGCTCGAATTCCTCGGGGCTCATTTCCCCGGTGCTTGGCGTTGCGCCGATCAGGCGCATAAGCTGGGCAATCTCGGCCGGCTCGTAAGTTTCTTTGATCTTGGCTGCCATCTTCATCAGCCTGTCCTCGTTGTTCTTCGTTGCGGTCATGGTGTGGTTCCCAGGCTATTGCGTATGTTTCGATTGTGGCCACGCCGCCTAAGCACTCACACCGGGCCAGCCTTAGCTGGCCCCGTATGCTGCCTTAGCCGCGTGTCCGGTAGAGGGTTTGCCGGATAATGTGTTGCAGCGTGTCGAACATGCCCGGCACGTTCACGGTGTACAGAGAACCGCGCTCAAACTGCTCGACAGTCGGCCGCTCAATATCTTCAAGCGTGGCGCTCCAATCGGTGAACAGGTCGGAGATAACGCGTTCGGTCAGGCTAGCGGAATGGTTACGGCGCAAGCTGATGTATTCGGCCGCGCCGAAAACCTCATTCCACGGTGTTCTCTCGTACTTGTAAATATCCTCGTGCCCGCAGAAATAGCCGCCTTTGAAATTGCCGGCCGCTTCTTCAATTTCCTTCTCTGTGGGGCCATCAGTCCACTCGATAGCCAAGCTGCCATAGCTAGTTTTGCGCACCGAGAATTTCATGGCAGGGAAAGTCCGTTTCAGTACCTGGCGAATGTTCTTCGCTGCCAGGACGCCGCTGTAACGGTCTTCACCTTGCACCAGGTGCGCGAATTCCGGCGAAGTCTTCAGGCGCTGAACCTCGGTCGCGAATTGCTCAGCTTCAGCACGGGCGGTCGCATCGCGGTTGGCTTGTTCTGTCTGCGCATTCTCGAGTGCATGTTTTACTTCGGCCTCGCTGGCCACTTTATCAAGGACACGCCATTGCAACGATCCGCGCACCAAGGCTTCGGACAGATTGCGGCTGATGGTGCCGTTCAAGAACACAACATCAAGGCGAGCATTGCCGCCACGCACACCGACGCCACGCTGTAGCGTTTGTACGCTTTCAGGCAGTTGTATGCCGTGAATATCGAAAACAATGCCATCACCCGCATAGGGGAGAGAGCAAGCAATACGGGTTCCGGTCTGGAACAGCTTCATGCAAACGGTCATGATTTATCTCCTGCAATGTTTTGGATTGAGGCCGGGGCGGTTGCCGCCGCGATTCCAGGCCTGTTCGCGTATTATCTACATATCAAAGAAATACGTCAACACTTGTAAACACTTAATACCCGTAAATTTATGGAATACCGCGCTACCAGGAGCCCCGTTTAATGGAAGGTAATAACGACGTAGACAATGCAGACCTGATGGAAGACGAAGAAGAATGTGAAGTCTTCGGAAATTTGAATGCGTTGGGACCATTGCTAGAAAAACAGGACGATAGGGGTCTAGTTTTATCCTTAGCCGCCTTCGCAGAAAACGCCCTTGGTAACTTGCTGAAAGCGTTCATGCTTCCAGTTGCCGCTTCAGCTCAGCTTGTGGAGGGCTTCGGCGCCCCTCTGGGGAATTTTTCATCACGTATCAAAGCGGCTTACTCGCTCGGTCTTATCACAAAGAATCAGTTCAGTGATTTAGAGCAGTTGCGCAAAATCAGAAATCTTTTTGCACACACGTGGCAACCTATTTCATTGGCTGATCAAAAAGTTTCAGGTCATATAAGATCAATGAGCTACGCCTCATACCTCCAGGTTTATCCAGAAACACCAGATAAAAAATTACGATCGTCAGGCTTTGCGCTACTGCTCGCGCTCACTAGCGCAGCCAATATCTTGGCCGAGAATGGAAGGGCCGTGAAGGAGACAGGATTTGAAATCGTCTTTGGGTTTGCGGGAGACTTCAGCGAACAAATCAATGATTTCAGAGACGAATTTCTGGAAGTTTGTAGCCGAATGGAGGCAACGAGCGGCGGAGAACGCTCATTTTATCGACAAGTGCTTGGCAGATTTCATGAGAGAGCCGAATATCTGAGACACCTTTCGGACGCTGACGAACAAGCCATCCTAACGCTACAAACAGAGATTCTAGAAAAAATTGGAATCGAAAACTGAACCCGTCCGGCCACTGTTAATCGCTCTGTGACTCCTTTCTGATCGTTCCGCGCGCCGTACAGCAAACGATGCTTTCTCTCTAAAAAGCCCCGAACTTGTCGGGGCTGTTTCAGGCAGCGGGGCTTATATCACTCTTTTTCGTGCGGAAGCATGGCGAATGTATGGCTACGGTCTGCCTCGCTGACGATCCACACCCGCCGGCCGTTCGGGTGATATACAGACGTGATACGGCCCCCCTCTCCGAGGGCTTTTTCGTTCGCCTTCCTGGTGGCTTCGTCTGCATCCCCCCAATCACCCGAGGCGTGACGGTCGAACAACGGGCCGAGGTCGAGGCCATACCGGCATAGCTCCAAGACGCCGATAGTAGCCAGTGCCTGACCGAGTTTTACTTTGCGAGCCATAGAAATTTCTCCTGCAAGGTTGGCCCGGAGCGGTTGCCGCCGCTCGTTTCGGGCATCGGCTCCAGTGTGGCGCCGATGGGATAATTATCCATTATCCACCTAAAAATGTAAACACTTGTAAATACTGTTAGCAGGCAAAATAAAGCCCACTCAACGGCGGGCTATCAGGATCACGGGCGGAAAAGTTTTTCCGGTTAGGGGTAAAACATTTCCTAGAAGTTGTTGCAGCGCTATCCCTCTTTTGGCATCTGGTCGAGCATTTCTTGCATGGCCTTTCCCAGCTCCTTGCTGCTGCCTTCTCTGTAGTCAGGCCACGGCACAAACGGGGCGCTGGTGTGACGATTCAAAACCGACGAAGTAGGGCAGCGGTAAGTGATGGCGGCTCCAGCGTCGCCAGCCTCAAGACGTGCCAGCAGTACACCGCTCTCGCATTGAATGTCCGTAACCTGGTTACGGAAAAAATCAAAATTCACCACTGCCAGACGGTCATTTGCGAAGGTCGCTTGTTTCGCGGAGGCAATGCCTGTTTCCAGAATTGCCAGCCCACAAACAACCAGGCCACCCGTTCGCCAAAAGCTCAAATGCCCTTCAGATCGAACGGACTTCCAGACGTGGGCAAAAAAGAGTCCGGCCAGCAAACAACTACCCGCCAAAGACAACCAAACCGAGGCGTGCCCTGACGACGTTGAAAGCCCGTTGCGGCTCTCTAACAAAATCCCGTCATAAAACGAGGTCAGCAACGGCGCAACTGCCAGAGGGCCTGCAATGAGGTAAAGCCAGCCAAACCACATGCTTTTGTCTCTAGCAATAATGTGGCTCAGTAACTGCACCAGGGTGAACCACATGATTACCGCGCAAGCCAATAAATACATTCAAACCGTCCATTGCTTTGGGTTTTGCTGGGGAGTCAGAGCGTGATGTTACGGGCTTACAGGCTGCTCATGCCATACGGAGTGAAGTAATACAGCCAAACCACAACGGCGGTTCCAACGGTGGTGTTAAACGCCATAAACGCTTTGAATCCACGCGGTGAGTCGAAAAATGCTGTCATTTTTTGATTGCCAATCAGCAGCCATATGACGCCGAACGCCAATACGCCACACAAGACCGTTCCAAAAATGGCGGCGCAAAACGGGATCAAAACATAAATACAAAAATTCAAAACAAATAGATTAAACAACTCGCCGAATAATTGGTTTGCGGCGAACAGAAGGATGAGAAGCAACACGCCGACACGCGTCAGGTTGTCGAGTGTCCAGCGGGTTTTATGGGTATTCGGTTCTTGATTGTTCATGCTGTATCTCCTGCAAGGCTGGCCCGGAGCGGTTGCCGCCGCTCGTTTCGGGCTTCAGTGGTCGATTTCGCAACGCTCAATGATGATGGTAACGCGGCGGATTTGAGTCGTGTCCTGTGCCTCCAGCTTGACTATCACCCCGGCTGGCGGTGCGTCGTCGTCAATCACCTGGAAGTATCCAACCCCCGATTCAGCGTCGTAGCTGACCAGTGAAGACCAATCACGCCACGCAGAAAGCGCGGCGGTTAGATCAAGCTCGGTCGGCATGACTGGGCCAAGTACGCGGAACATTGCGCCTTCACTGCCGGCACCTGGCCAGAACTGGCTGGGCATTCCTGGATCGGGCGCATCTTCGCGCCGGGTGATGAGAATTGAGATTTTATCGGTCACAACGCAACTCCTTTTGCGGTTGTTTTCAAGCGTGCGGCCTCCTTCTTCAACGCCGAAGGCAAGCGCTCGGCCACTTCTGATTCGGTGAGGTCGTCAAGGGAGACAAGGCCGCGAGGCGTCAGAATTTCCTTAATGCCGTCGCGCTGACCTTTGAAATCGCGGTGAGTATGACGGTAGATCAGCTTCAACGCTTTCTGGTGCGCCTTCTCGGCGGTGCTGTTTGGGATGGCTGGCTTGCTCATGCTCGATCTCCTGCAAGGTTGGCCCGGAGCGGTTGCCGCCGCTCGTATCGGGCATCGGCTCCAGCTTGAAACCGTGCAGGTATTATCTCGTAATTTCATCTAAACGTCAACACTTGTAAACACTTGTAAATAACCCTCTCAGCCTTGACGCGGCTCTAATGTGATGCTGGATGGCGAGGGCGGGGAGTGGTCAATAAACGCTTTTCAGCGCGTCCGGTACGGCCGCTTTTCTGCCCTTCACCTGGAGCGCATGGATTCTCTCCTGGTGATGCCAGACGGTTTCGGGGGGGCGCGGTAGGCCCGGCCTATCGTACTGCCCGGCGCGGTCAACGGGTCGTGGAATACCGCAGGGAGCTTGCGACCGAGGATATGCCGCGAAAGCCCGTTGAACGCATGAGCCGGGGAGTGCGGTAGGTTGAGGGCTGGACGTGGCCACCTGATACCGTCGTTCTGCAGGACGGCGCGTAAGGTGGCAGTCGAGGCCGTGCAGTGCGGCGCGACTCTGGATGTTGGAATAGGTTACATCTGCTCGCTTTTTTGGGCTGCTGGAAGGTCAGGTATCAATCCATCAAGGGAGTCCTGAGCCGGTGGCGGTAGTCCCGGCCCGTGTGGCATCTGAAGATCGCCCGGTGCGAGGATTGGAGTTTGCTTGAGTTCTGGCCCTTCCAGCGATTCGGTTTGTTCAGAAGACGTAACCAGTACCCGAGCGTTGAAAGCCGCGTACTTGAGGTTTTCCCGAGAGTCAGCCCACGCAATGCGGCTGTTGATGATGTAAGCCAGCACTCCCCCACGCTCACTGCCCACGCGCACGGTCTGGATAAAGTTCTGTTCAACCAGTACGACCAGCGAGCGGCGGATGGTCATAATCGACACGTCGCAAAGCTGGGCAAGCAGCTTGTGGCTTGCCACCAATGCGGCCTTTTCGTCCATGTGCGCTACGAGGATGTGCAGGAGTTGCGCGGCTTTCGGATGCTTGTTGATGAGCATTGCCCATGCCTCATGGCCGGCACGCTCTGTCTGCACCCATGTTCCACGGTTGGCTGGTTGGTGGTACTTTTGCGGCGTTTGGTCGGCCATACATAACCTCTATGTTTCATATATCAGTGCGCTTGTTAGATATTTAACAACAATTTCGACCTATCACACAAGACTGAACAGGGGTTCGTTCATCTAGAAGAACGTGGGTGCGCTCATTTCTGTTAGATATCTCACAAGGATGAACAGGGGTTCGTTCATCCTGGATGAACACACCCCGTTCTTTCTGAATGAACGAACCCCTGTTCATCCTGGATGAACGAACCCCATCGCTGAGAGGCCCGGTTTTAAAGGGTCGGCAAATCGTGCCTTCTAATGATCTACTGACACACCGCGTTGGATCGAACAAAAGTCGCCTGCGGCAGCGGCCACTTGTGAATGAGCGACAGACTCGGCTTCGCCTGCGCTAGTCCCCCATTCCCAACCGGCTCGATGGAAAGAGTAACGCTTACCTCGTGCGCTCGATTGAGGCGGTCTTTCCGGCTTCGTGCTGTGGTGCTGGAGCCTTTTGAAGTTCGGAGGGCTGAAGTTCACGGGCAAAGCCGCTTTTGCTGTGCGGATAGGCAATCTGATGCTCCTTGCCTATGCTTTCCGACTTATCCGAGTAGTTAAATACGTTCACTTTGTCATGGGCGATATCAACCTGATTACCGCTTTTCTCGTCGGTATGCCGTTGCACAATAAACTCAGCAGTAACCGCCATGATCGGGCCACGATAGGTCTTACCGATTTCGGATTTTTCCAGTTTGTTCATGTCGACCTGGGTAGCTTGGTTTTCCCTCCCTGCGGCTTCCAAAGCTTGAGCCCCTTTCTCACGGTGCACTTCCGCCATGTTCCAGGCATCCCGAAAAGCTTTGTCGGTATGTCCAACGTATTTGGAAAAGTCCTTGCCGGTGGCTCCCTTAATTTCAGAGGTGCCAGCGACAAATTCAGCGCCCTTACCCGGGGTGGTTTTTACAACCGTTGGCTTTTCCGCTGCGTTCGCTTTGCTGAAAGCTTCAGCTGCAGACTTTGCATCGCCAAACTGTTCACGGCTTTTATCGGCGGCTTTCACCAGTGTGTAAGTTTCTTTAGCCATCATTACATCCCTCGTTTTTGATATTCAGCTACAGGCTTGCACTCGCGACGGGTCAGCCGACTACCGGGGGCAATTCCCAGCCTCTGGAAGTCGCCGTTTTCCATTTCCAACCCTTCACGTGCTGGCAGTGTTGACCAGTGCAAGACTTCCGTTTCTGGCTCCATGTCCTCGATCTGTAACACGGTACCGGCCGCGTCGATAAACGCGACTGAAAGCGGGGTAGGGGTGCCCCTCATCCAAAAAACCCGGCGTTCATCATCTGACCAGGTGAACAACATCCCGGTGCCTATTTCCTGGAGTCCGGACAGGCCGCGCTCCATCTGAACTCTGGTCGTAACCTGGGGCACGTTCTCCAGCGTCACGCTGTCGAATTGCAACGTGCATAGGCTCGCGGGGCGACTGGCTTGGTCAGCTTTTCGGGCGACAACTGCCGTCATGATAATGGCGGTGCCAAGGAGGCAAAGCGCGACAGCGCCGAACCATTTACCGCGCACGGCGAAAGTCCCACGGTGGGGTAGGGTTCTTGTCTGCCCATAGGCCGATCTGATTGGCGCGGGCTTGTTGTTCCAGCGCAGGCAATGTCCGGTCGGTGTTGTACCTGGTGTAAACCCATGCCATGCCCTGGGCGACCATGGCGGCGTTGAGGTTGCGGCCGTTTACGGTCAAAACACCGATGCGCCGGCCGTATTGATCACCGCCTTGGTCCAGCACTTCGACTTGCTGCCGGAAGGCCATTGTCGCCAGTGCTTGGTGGGATACCTCGCCAAAGGCCTGCCGGCGTTCGGGGGCATCAATGTTCGCCAATCGCACCCGGTGGGTACGTTTGCCGGCTTCCAGAACTTCAACTGTGTCACCGTCCAGGATGCGGACAACATCGCCACTGAACGTGGTCTGCGCGTTTGCGTGTCCTACGCATAGGAACGCAGTTAACAGCATGGCTGATCGTTTCATTGAAACCTCCTTTAACGACAAAGTAAGTTTCTCATTTAAACACAATAACGTCAACACTTGTAAACACAATAATTGCGCCTTGCGACAGATACTTTGAGGGCTGTATCATGGACTCGCTACTTTCCTAATCTCCTGCAAGGGTGATGGAAGCAACAGGTCGAAAGCCTTGCCGGGCTCTCGACCTTTTTTATGCCTGCGATTTGGCGTTCTGCCTTTCGCCTTTCGCTTTTCAAATCCTCAAAGAAAAAAGCTTTTCCTTTCCTGGTGAACTGGCCGGGTGGTCAAAGGCCGTAGGCCGGTGCGCGCAGCGCATTGTCCACGCTGCCAAGTTCGGGAAGCTGCCATGTGGTCAGAGGCTGCGGCCGGTGGTCAACCGCTTGCGTGTTGTCCACGGGCTGCTGCCGTTGCGCGTAGCGCACTGTCCACAGCGGCGGCTGACCAATACTTGTAAAGATCTATTTGAAGGGATACATGAAAACAATACATGGGGCTAAAGAGGGAACCGCTACAGGCCACGTGCTGCGCGGCTTGTTACCGATTACACGTGCTAAATCCATTACCGATTACACGTAAAACCGTTACCGATTACACGTGGATAATTTCGGCTGAATTGCTTGTAGCCCTTGGGAGATGGGGCTTTGCGGTATCGTTACCGATTACACGTGGATAAGTCGGGTTGTCCATAGGGTTTTCCCCAACTGACTACCATCTATAGAGTGCTTTCTGAAGGTGTTGTGAGCTTCAGTTATCAAGCGAAAGGGGGCTCATAGTTCGTTGTCCTCTGCCTGAGCAATCAACGCATCGGCTGCGAGCGGGTCTAGGAGGACCCTCCAACGGCGGTTTTTTTGTGCCAGCGATTTCCCAATCGTTATCTCACAGCGCCAGTCACGCACCGCGTTCTGTTGCACCAGGGGAAATCCCTGTACCTGCCCGGGCTTTTTTTTGGGCAAAAAAAACCGCCGCAACCGAAGTTGAAGCGGTCCCACCTATCAGTCCTTACAGACCTTCAAAGTAGTCTCGCAGCAGTTCGTAAACGTGGTGTGCACGCAAACAAACCACCACGAAGTCCCACGCACGTCTTAACTTAGACATACACGGCCCTCCCGTGGTTGGGCCGTACCTCCAGCGCGCTTACCGGAACACACGCACCTTCGGAAACACACCAAGCGTTCCCTGTGAGGCGGCTGGGCTTAGGGCCTCCCGAGTGAATCCGGCACGGATTACTAGGCCCGTGTCGGGGGTCCAAAATTCGCGCGCTTGCCCGGCCACTACTAGCAGGATGACGAACGCGGAACAGGCCTGATATTAACCGAATGATTTGGAAGGTAATGCAGCGAAATAGGTCAGAAAAGTTTAAAACCCGCCAAAGGCCTTATGGGCGGCCATTTGCGGCGTAAATATTTTTTTCCGTGCCATCTGTTCCACGCGTGGAACGCTTGATAACGGCGACCCTACCGTCAATCGACGTAGTACGTTATTAATTGCCTAATGGTGGTACCACCTTGTAAGCTTCTTTCCACACCAAGCGTTCCCTGTGGGATCGCAAGGCCGGCCACTAACCGGACTTGCAAGAAAAAGCCGCCCTACTAAGGCGGCTTTTTTGTGTCCGTCGTTTATGTGCGTTACCCGTCACAGCTCGACCAAAAACGTCCGCAGCCCTATGCCATCGGCAAACCGGCCCCGGCTGGGTGTCCAGTTGCGCGGTCAGCCAGGCGAGTAATGCGGCCCGACCGTGCGGGTACGGCCCGTGTTGTTCTTGCACCACGTCGACCAGGTGCAGCAAGTGAGCGGTGCGGTCATCGCGCATTCATACAAGCTCTTCTAGGGGTGTCTTGCTGCAGGGCTTTTTTCATGAGTTAGTCCAGGGGAACTTGGCGATCTTCTCCATCCCACCTATGACCTTGTTCATCGTCGAGTGATACCCACAGCTGATGCTCTCCAGCAGCATGACGGTCAGGTAGGCCGCGATGAAATCGACCTCATCGTCTCGCTCTCTGGCGTCGTTCATCTTCGCAATGATGGGCATCATGTAATCGGTTTTTTCATCGACCGATAAAGCCATAAACCCCGGCAGCCCCCCATCGTTTTCCAGAGCCTGGCGATAGTCGCGCAGCTTTTGAGACGCCATCAGCTTGGTGGCGGCGTCGAGGGTAGCCAGGCCAGGCATGAATCCCTTGAGGTCTCGTTCCAACTCTCGTTGTCGCTTGGGTTTGAAAAACAGCATGCCGAATTCCCTTTCTGATGAGCCCGTTCACTCTCAAGCCAGGAGTGTACGTGCTGGTACGCCAGAAGTGGGGGGAATGGCCACCACTAGGTGGCCAGATTGCGCACAGCAGCGCGCTCTCTGTCCCCGGTCATTGAACATAGGGTTCGTTATCCAAATGGCAGGGGCGTTTCAGTATGGCTATAGCTGAATCCGTTCCACCTCATCCAGGCTGACGCCGTCGCTGCGCCGATCATAGAGCTGCGTGGTACGGGTGGATGAATGATTGGCCATCGCCGCTGCATTTTCCAGGGTGCCGCCGTTC
Organism: Pseudomonas fragi; assembly: GCF_025426255.1. GTDB lineage: Bacteria > Pseudomonadota > Gammaproteobacteria > Pseudomonadales > Pseudomonadaceae > Aquipseudomonas > Aquipseudomonas kulmbachensis. The sequence goes on from NZ_CP104862.1 coordinate 19,002, forward strand.
TTCAGGTAGGCGGTGATCCCGGTGGCCCGGAACGTATGGTTGCCGATCAACGTTTTGAGCCCAGCCGCCAAAGCCCGTCGCCGCACCATGGCGTGTGCATTCGCTTGTGGCAGGACGGTTGGGCTCAGCTGCCCGGTACCGCGTCCAATCGTGCGAAACAGCGGCCCTTTTGGATCGCTGTCGATCCCGGTCTGCACCAGGTAGGCGTGCAGGTATTCCTCGAGCAAATGATGGCAAGGCATGGTGTGCTGTTTTCCGCCCTTCTCGCGCAGGCGCACCCACAGCCGGCGATGCTGCGTATAGACGTCTTCGACCTTCATGCTCAACGCGGCACCGACCCGGGCAAAGGAAAACACCATCAGTCCGATCAACGCGCGGTCGCGCAAGCCAGCCGGCGTACTGATATCGAGGCTGTCCAGCAGCTGCCGCGCCTCGGACGGATCAAGCACCGGCGTTTTGCCGCTGCGCGCGCTATGGCTCGGCCCGCGCACCGAAGCCGCTGGGTTATGCGGCACCACCTGCCCCACCACCAGCCAATCGAACAAATGCCGGATCGCCGCAAGCCGTTGTTTTACTGACGGGGCCGCCAGCGTTTGCGTCTGCAGCTCGATCCAGCTGGCCACGTGCAGTGGAGCCACGGCGCCCAAGTCGGGAACGCCCACGGCCTGGCACCAGGTCAGGAATTCATTAACCGCCCGCGCATAGGCGCGCCGGGTGTTGGCATTGCGGATACTGGCGGTAAAAAACTCCAGGAATCGAACACTGGCCCGTTCACCGGCATGACTGACCAGCACCGGGACTTGCGCCGTGACCGAGCCCGTCAGCATGAGTCCACTCATGACAGCTCGATCCCCAAGCGCTCTTTGAGCACTTCCTTGCCGTAGGCCTTCCCTAGTTCTAGTAAAACCCCGAGGCCAGCGACACCCGCTTTTTCAGCGCCTGCTTTGGTACGTCGCCAAACCTCGCCGTTACGGACGGTATCGAGGAACTCATGACCTTTATAAGTGAGCCGCGTGGGCTGCCAAATAGAGACTGCATCTGCTAGGTAGGCAGCATCTCGGGACAGGACGAACCCCGCCTCCGTCAGCAACAACACATGGTATGAAATCTCTCGGGGCGAGCGATCTTTCAGTACGAGGTCGATCCCTTCTTTAGGATCATTTTTGCTCGCCTCAACGGCCAATAGGATCTCGCGCACCAAGTCTTTGTCGAGCTTCATGCTGGGATGCCTTCCTATATGTGATAAAGGACATTATCACACATAGACGACCCTAAAAGGCGCTGCGTCCGCCAGGCGCAGCCGCTGTCACGGGGCAAAACCATTAATCATCTCAAATATCATAAATTAATCATTGACGATGTAATATTTGCCCGATAGTCTGTGCCCATACCGACTGACCGAGCGCAGCAACGATGAGCACCTCCTGGCGTGACCGATTTGAGAAAAACTTTATCTCTCCCGAGAAAAAACTCGGCCTGGACGAGATCCTGGAGGAAGCGCACGACGCCTATCTGGGCTGGCTGGCCGCTTCACTGACAGCGTTCCACAGCGATTTTAATGAAGACCAGGTCGACCAACTGGATCGAATTTTTCAGGGCGAAAGTCGAATTCGTTCCATTGCCAACGATTGCTACAACTACGCAATCAATGGACGTTTCAGGCTTGCTAAAGATGCCCAAGAGCAAGAGCAGATGAATGATGACTGGGTCTGCCTGGCTATCCTGGTGCAGTCTGCCCGGCCTGGAATTGAAGAATTTTCGCTCACCGTCAGAGGACGCCCGATTGGCGTACCGGCAAAGCTTGAGCAGCTTCTGTTCCATGCGCAGATACGGGCTCTGCTGGATTTCTCTACCGTCGACGGGTTTGACGAAGAGTCGGTTTCGGTACCGCAATTTTTTAGTCAGCCAGTCCCGGGCTATCTCACGCTCAAGGAGATCGCCCTGTTAGGGCAAATGTCGGAACGAGCGGTGCGCAATGCTGCCCAGCCCGCAGCGGCAGATCGGCTGCAGACCCGTAAGGAACAGACCCAGACCGTAGTCGATGCCACCGAGGCGTTGCGCTGGTTAAAAGGTCGTCGGGGATTTATTGCCACCCGCGCGGACTGATGCTCGCCTGCCTACCTCTCAATTGCCATTTAAGGACACCCCCATGAGCCTCGAACAGTTCAGCGCCCTGCTTTCCGCCTCCACTCACAATTTTGCCACGCTGCCGGCCGAGCTGTTGCTCGCCTCAGAAGGCAATCTGCAGACCTTCTATGCCCCTTTTGATCACATCAATACCAGCGCACGGATTGTGATATGCGGCATCACGCCGGGCCTGCAGCAGGCCAGCTGTGCGCTGGATGAAGCGCGTAAACAACTGCGCCAAGGCGCCTCCTTAGAGCACGCCAGACAAGCCGCGAAGGAAACGGCCAGCTTCGTCGGGGCGATGCGTGACAATCTCATTGGCATGCTCGATCACGTCGGGCTGCATACGCTGCTGGACATCAAGAGCTGTGCACGACTGTTCGACACGCACCGGCACCTACTGCACTCCACCTCGGCCCTGCGCTACCCGGTTTTTCTGAAAGGTAAAAATTACAGCGGCAGCCCCGCCATCCTCAGCCGCGCCAGTCTGCGTCGCCAGGTGGAAACCCATCTGGCGGAAGAGATCCGCGCGCTGGGCCCGCAATGTCTGTATGTCCCGCTCGGGCCCAAGGTCGCCGAAGTATTCCATCACCTACAAGGTCGAGGTCTGCTGAAAGCAGAACAGCTCTTGGATGGACTACCTCATCCATCCAAAGCCAATGGGGAACGGATTAGCTATTTCCTCGGTGGCAAGGCTCGGGAAAAACTGTCGATTAAGACCAATCCAGTGGTGCTGGATGAGGCCAAGGCGCGGCTCCTGGCCAAACTGGCCACGCTGCGCAGCGAAAATCGGATGGGTTGAAGATAACCAGGAGAACCCCTGCCGCTACAGCGCTGCGAGCGTGTCTCGTTAAGTGTTTTGTTGTAGTCACCGCCTGGGGTGGGGCGGAAATACCCCCTCTCGTCTCGCTGGGCTTGCCCAGCTTACTGCTCAGCAGTCCAAGCGGTCACTGGCCTTCAGTGACCGCTTTTTTTTGGATGTCGCCAAGCATGGGCGTTGCATGTTCTGGTGACAGAGTTATGCGACAACTCCGAACCAAAAAATCCAGCAGATCATGGCTTGTCGCATGACTTAGAAGTTGCGCAACAAAAGAACAAAAATTCTGAACGCCGGATTAACGAGGCGGTTGATATTTTTCAAAATATTGCCCCGCTAGTTTCTGCGAGATCTCAAGCTGGCCGTTGGATAGTTTTTTAGCTGCCAAATCTCGCACCTTCGTGGCTTCTGACGACCCTCCATTTGCAACAGCGACAGATAACCATACATACGCCATGCCATTGTCCTGTGGGACACCTTTGCCTAGGAAGTAAATAGCTCCCAGTTTTGACTGAGCCTCGGCATTGCCCTGCTCGGCTGCCTTGCGATACCAGGCGACGGCCAGCTTGTCATTCTGCGCAACGCCTTTGCCCTTGGCGTAACTGTCCCCAAGAAAGAGGTGAGCTTCGGCATGGCCCTGTTCGGCGGCCTTGCGGAACCAGAAGACCGCCTGCTGTGCATCCTGCGCAACGCCGGTGCCTGTGGAATACCTGTCTCCGAGAAAAAGCTGACCATAGGAATTACCCTGTTCGGCGGCCTTGCGGAACCAGAAGACCGCCTGCTGTGCATCCTGCGCAACGCCGGTGCCAGTCGCATATTTATTTCCGAGTAACACCTGAGCGTCGGTATTGCCCTGCTCGGCGGCCTTACGATACCAGGCGACTGCCTGCTTGTTGTCCTGCGCAACGCCTTCGCCAGTGGCATATCTTTTTCCGAGTAACACTTGAGCGTCGGCATGGCCCTGTTCGGCGGCCTTGCGGAACCAGAAGACCGCCTGCTGTGCATCCTGCGCAACGCCGGTACCTGTGGAATAGCTGTCTCCGAGAAGAAACTGACCATCGGAATTACCTTGTTCGGCAGCCTTGCGATACCAGGCGACCGCCTGCTGTGGATCCCGCGCAACGCCGGTTCCATCAGCATTGCCCTGTTCGGCCATTCTCTGTGATGTTGTTAAGTCCTGTGCATGCGCATAGTTGGCCAACTGAAGAAATCCCAGAGCAAGGAATAACGAGCAGGCATAGCCTTTACAACGATTTTTTACGATGAATCCGATCACTTCCCTGCGCTCACTTAATTCAAAGAAGTAGAGCTTAACGAATAGACCTGGATTGCGCTTTGGTTGTGTCGTCTATGCCAGGCGTGGCACCGGTAGATTTACCATAAACCCCGTTATTCGCAGGGGATGCACATAGTTGAGAATATTTCGCATTTACTGCTAGCCCGCTTTTCTCCGGCTCGCCGGCCAGGCCAATAGGTGGAATTATGGCTCAACCATGATTTAGCGCAGACTGTCGTAATGTCGTTTGTTATGTGACATATTGTCACTTATATAGTGACATAAATGGAGGCAACATGACTGACGCTGATGATTTTCCGAGTGTCGAACAGAACACGGCGGTGCTGGCCGAGACGTTGCGCGAGGATCTGTCCGAGCTGGGCTGGACGCCGGCTGCGCTGATGGATCGGATGCACTCCCTGGGCGACTACCGTTCGCCACAGACCATTCTCCGTGGCCTCAACCGCGCCTTGGCGGGCCAGATCCGGCCCTCGGGTGAACTGTTGGCCTTGGTGCGGCAGATGCTGCGCTTCAAACGCCGTTTGCTGCGCACCTACGGCGATGCGACGTGGACGCGGCTGGGCGACGGTTCGCACACCACGCGGATCGAGGACTTCACGATCACGCTTGTGCCGCAGAGCAAGGGCCGCTGGCTGGTGAACGTGGTGCACAAGGATGGCTTCAGCCCACCCTGGCCGCGCTGGCAAGACGATCTGGAGGCCGCGAAGCACATGGCCTTCATCACGTTGGACAACGCCCAGAACTGGCTGCTGGAGTACGCTGAAGGGCAGGCCCGCGAGGCGGCAGAAAAACAGGGTAGTGCCGGGTAGGCCTGACGCCACGCCTGAGCAGCCAAAGCCCGCTAATCGGCGGGCTTTTTTGTGAGCACCGTTATTCGCAGTGCGCGTGGGTCATGGCTTGGCCTATCCTCTTGCACTTTAAATTACGGATGATCTTGATGAAGTCCTTCGCTACGACCTTTTCACTGCTGCTGCTGATTTCGGCACCGGCGTTTTCTTGCGACTGGAAAGTCAGCAAAACTACGGATCAGATGACCGACGTGGTGACGTGTGCGGTGACGTCCGGCAAAGCCAAAGTCTCTTTTTATCGGCACGGTACGGATCGCCCCAATGTCTACGACGGCAGTACCTACAGCGAATCCAACCTGAGAATCAGGATCGACGACAACAAAATGATCTCGATGGGCGATAACGCGTACACACGACAAAAGGCCCTGGACGAGCTGCTGCCACAGCTGAAATCCGGGACACGCATTCGTACCAGTTTTAATGACTATCCCGAATACAAAGAAGGGGATGCGCCGCTGTGTAATCTCCAAAAACTATTGGACGCCTGTTGAAAGGCCAGGTGGGGATCGCTATCGGTTGAAAATTTGAATCGACGGCACTCCTTTAGCGAATTGGCAGACGGCCTGATATTCCAGTTGTAAACCAAAAGCGTTCTTGGCTTCGAAATCCATTTTGACTCTAGACGTTCCTCCTGGGCCTTTCCGGTCACTTGACGTGCCTACCAGCTCGTGGAGGACGACTGTCGAGGGGTTGCTTGCAGAGGTCTTGATCAGCTCAGAGCATTTCATTATTTCCGCTGAGCTAGCTTTTTCGGGCTTTGGCTCTATCGGTTTTTTCTCCGCCGGCCACAAGATCCAACTGAAGAGTACAACCCCAACAATCCCCGCAAAAATCCATTCAAATTTGCTATAGCCCAGCATTGAAACCATTCCTTTTTTGAGCCTACCAGCGGTAGCTTGGGGTGATTGAATCTAATGGCAATTTAACATGATCTAGGGGTTGATTGATCGGCCCGTGCCTCGTGAAAAGCATGCAAACCCACCCCAAAATTCTGCGGATTCAGGCCCTATGCTGACTCCTTACTATTTTTGAGGGAGGGCACCATGTTCAATTTTTGGAAAAAACGTCGCGAAGCCGAGCAGCAGCGCAAAGCCGACCAGGTGCTGTGGGCCCATGACGCCGAACAGCAGCGCAAGATCGAGCAGTTGTTGCGTACCCAGAAGGAGTTCCTGGTGCTGTACGAGCTGCCGGCCAGGCCAGCGACCTTGCAAGACGAGCTGGCCACCGTGAAAGCGAGTATTGAGAGGGGGCTGAGGGATGATCGGGGGTGATTCAACGTGAGCCGCTGGGTTTTTGCCCCTGGCATTTAACGATAATCCCGTTACGAGTAACGCGCGGGGTACCCTTCGGCGGCGGCCAACTCGGCGTAAGCCGCCTTCAGCGCCGCCCGGGTGACCATGGCCAACTCGATCAGCGCGGCATCGAACGCATCAATCATGGACATGGCGGGGTTCCTTTCAGGCGGAAAAGTCTTTCCGATTAGGGGTAAAGTTTTTCGGTACCTGCTCAGTGCAGCACCCGGGCCGGCCCGTCGCCTAGTTGCTGAGCCAAGGCCTCGGCCTCGACGCCCAAGGCTTCAATTAACCGCCGGGTGCGGGCTTCTTTCTCGGCAAGGTGGGGGTCGCCGTGCGCGCGAATTCGCACGAGGACGGCTTCGGCGCTGGCCAATTGGGCGCGAATTCGTGCCAGTTCTTTGCGCGCACTGTCGAGGGTGTAGTCGACCATGTCCGGGGTTCCTTTCAGTCGCGCTCAGCGCGCATTTCGTCTTCGATGGTCTGGATTTCGGCGGCGAGGTGCCGCTCGGCCGCCTGCAGTTCGGCCAGGCGATCGGCTTCGACCCGTTCAATGTCATGGACGAACTGGCTGTAAACCGCGGGACTAATCGCTCCTTGGCTGAACACCCCTTGCACGTAACCCAAGGCAAGCCAGCCCTTATTTCTGACTGCCGTCCGGTCCTGGCCTTCACGGATCAGTTCGACGGTCGCGGCACACCGCTCGGCCGCCTCGGCACTCTCTACTGCGGTATAGATCTGCATTGTGGCGTTCCTCCGGCTTGTTTCGACTGTTTTTAGTCACTTGATTAAACCGATATTTCGGTTTTGAACTGAGGGGGAATATGCAGCTTGACGGACTTCATAACCAGAAACTGCGGGGTATCACTGATGCCTTCCACCAGCTCTGGGTAGAAAATACCGACCTCGGCCAGACGCTTCAGAAACTTGTGTTTGAAGTTCCTGGTTGCTTGAGCTGCTTTAGCGATCAGCGCTTTTTCGTCGGTGATAGCGTCTGTCGCGTTGCGCCCATAGCTCGAACCGAACTGTGCTTGTAATGCTCCCCACGGGATTTTGACCATGCCTTGGCCCTTGGCCTTGAGCAAGAACTGTCGGTAGCAAGCCCACGTGTAAATATCCATCGCCAAAGGCGACTGGCGAAGGTGATGCAACACGCGCAGGTCAACCGGAACCGGGGCACTGGTAACGTCCTCGAAGAAGTCGGCCGTTAGCGTCAAGGTGCTTTCCCAAAGGCTTCGCTCGTCAGGCTTTTTGGGGTTCCAGAACAAAAAGGCGCGCTTGGCGATCACCACGTTTTCAAGGCCGATTTCTGAGTCGCGGGAACCGTCCAGAGAAATCATGGATGAAAACAGCCGGTGAGCCTGTTTCTTCAATGAGCTGATGTATTGACCATCGTTAGGCATCCCCAGCTTGCCTAGAAACTCGGATTGCGAGCGGCCTAGTTCCAGCTCGCGGCTTTGAGTTACAACGGCCTCTGAGCATATCCAGGCCAGCAGTGAGCGAGGCACTGAACCGTATGGAACCCCTATCGACGGTTTGCCGACAATCGAGAGCGTGACAATGCCGTTTGTGCGCTCGAAGTAGCTTGCTTTGGGGTCGGTATGGGGCAACGTCGCTTGAACCAGTGAGCGGGACATATAGCCCAACATCCCGGCGCTTTTCGCGTCCTCGTACTCGATAGCAAGACTCTCGCGAATCATGCTGTCGATACGGCGACCGAGGGGCACTATCTCTGTCATACAGGCGTTCCTTCTCTTTCCAGTCCCTCACGTGCCCATGCCTGGGCGCGTTCAACCGTTCCTTTTGAACAGCCCAGCAGCTCGGCCGTTTTCCTGATCGAAAGTGTTTTGCGGGCTTCGATTATCCTGGCGTACATCTTCAGATTTGGCTGTCGCGGCTGGAGTCTGCCGGCTTGTTTCGCCGTGGCGATTCCCTGTGCCTGGCGAGTCCGGCGGTCTTCCCAATCCTTGCGGGCAAATGCGGCCATGAACTCGATCAGCATTTGAGCAATGGCTTTCTGTAGCCATGCCTCGACACCCTCGGTTGCGGGCTTCATCGCGGCATGAGTGACGGGCAAGTCAACGGCGACTACCTGGAGCCCGGCTTGTCCGATCTGGCGTTTAAGTGCCTCCCACATAGGCTGTGGCAGGCGGCTTAAACGGTCGATGGATTCGACTAGCAGAATGTCGCCTTCGGCGGCTTCGCTGAGCAAGCGCTGAAGCTCGGCGCGCTCGATGCTCGCACCTGATGCGTTCTCGACGTAGTAGGTTGTTATCCTGGCGCCGTGGTCGTGCGCAAACGACTTCAGTTGCTCACGGGCGCGGTTGGCATCCTGGTCGCGTGTGCTTGCACGCAGGTAGGCTCGAATAATCATGTGTGAATCATTCGAGTGGATGTTTTTTTGGGTTGCGGCATGGCAGTACCTCCCTGTCCCTGTTTGGTGTCCCATTTAATACTGTCCCTGTTAGGGTTGTAAATAGGCAATTTAGGGACAGTAGTTTGCCTATCCCTTTTCGGGTGTACCCAAATGGGGTTGATCGCCTTCCCCCAAGCTGCCGATGGCTGGGTGGACTTGTCCGCCTTGACAGAAGCAGCCAACAAGCCGTACGGCGCGTTAGCCAGGCGAAAAAAAGCCGTCACCCCTGAGGGGTGCTTTAATAAAATCAATAATTCAATGAGCGCAGCAGGCGGAGCGCGATGAGTAAGCGGGTTCATAAAAATAACCTGACCGAATGAAGAGGCCCATGATGAAAAATGAAAGTTGGCTAAAGCTTTTTAAAGCTATAGGATTACTTTCAATAGTTGCATTATCTAATATTCATGCTGCGCCAGTAATTCAAAATTCTCAGAATCATTTATATAAAACCAAAGAGCTTGGCACTTCAAAATGGCAAATTGGCGCGCCAATTTTTACCCCTGTCAATCCCAATTTTAAAGATCCAAAGCCTGGACCTTCTTTTGTTCCACCTAAAGGTGATCCTCTAAATCCGGAAGTGGAAAAAATAAAAAACGCTTTTAAATTCACGCCTCCCGTTGGGGACCCCGGCGATCCTGATTGGGTAGAAGAAAAGAACGTCGAGCGAAATCACGAAAAATTTATATATGATCCACGTGATCCGTTATATTTTTTCGATCCGCACTCTATGAGTGAAAAAGAATTCCAAGATTTGTTGAAATGGCAAAAGACGATCGCCGCAGAACTAGCAACAATGGATGAAGAGCATGAGCAGATCAAAGAGGAAGCCGAAGCAAAAGACAGAGAAAGATTCGAAAAAGTTCACGATGATCGTAAGCGTGAGCAAGCAGAAGCTAAATATAGGGAAGAAAGGGCAAGAATCGCGAAGGAGGAAGCTGAGCAAAACGCGGCAGCTGCCGCAAGAGAGCGTAAACAGCTTCAGGTTGAGCAAGAAACTGATGCAGCTTTCAATGACCGTATGATACGTGAGTCTGAAATGGCTAAACAACGGGCTCGTGATAGTGAGAAGCGTGAGAAAGATCTAGCGAATGAAGCAAAAATATTAAAAAAAGCCGCAGAGTTTTCAACAGAACAGACGGTTAAAAGAGAATCAAAAGAAGTGTCCCAAAAGACTTCAGATTGGGCTGCGCGGAGCAGAGAGCAGAGGCTCGCTGCATCTGAGGGGCATTCATTAGAGAGGGTTTTAGAGGCTGAGACGAGGAGAGATAGAGCGAGTGTAGAGGCACAACATGCGAGAGATGAATCACTTCGTTTAAAAAAAGAGATTGATAAAGCAAACAACGAAAGTGAGGAATTAAAGAAGAATATTGCTCAGGCAAATGATAAGGCTATCGCTAATAGTCGCATTGCCACTTTTTATGATGGGTACATTAAGGTAGAGAAAGCAGCACAGATTCATCGAAATAGAATTATCGATGCGACTGTTCAAGCAAGTAACGTGGCAGGAGGTAAGCTGTATATTAATAGTACCTATAGGCTACCTTTTGCACCTACCCATAGCGGGCCGTCTGCGCCGGATAGAGGGGTGCAGAACAAAACTAAGTATTCTTCAGGGCATTATGCAGGAGCAGTTGATATAGGGTTTACTAACTATTCGGTGGAATTGGCTCATATTATTATTCAAGAGGCTGTGGATAGCCTAGGAGGTGACTATTTTGGACTATTAGAAGAGGTAGTGCCAGAGAAAGATGTTAATGGAAAAACGATTAATGTCCAATACAATACGTTTTTTCACCCCGGAAGTAAGGGTGAAAGAGTTAGGCAGACAGCCGAAAAATCTACCGCTGAAGGCACACATATGCACATAGCGCCATGTCTTGTAAAAAATCATTGTCCACGTCATTAAAATACTTTGCCGGCACGGTGCGTTAGTCAGGAAAAGAAAAGCCGGCGCTGGGCCGGCTTTCTGTGCTTGGGGGTAGTTACATTGACGGTCGTTTCAATGTAGCTCGGGCGGTTTCATTGAGCTGCTGTTCTTGAACATAGCTACCGATACCGCCTGGTGGGGAGAGTGCTGGTGTCGAATAGGTGCCTTGCACGCTAGTGGCATTACTCACAATCATTCCTACCACGTCACCTGTATCTGTCACAGCCCAGCCAGCAACGGGCATAGCGGTCTTTCCGCCGCTGCTGATCCAATACCAGCCAGTGCAGGCCGAGAAACTTACAAACTTCATGCACGTCTCCTTACGAATTTAGAAAAAGTGGTTCTGGTGAAATCCACATCACCAGCGAGTCAAACAACCAGCGGATACAGAAGGAGCCGAAGCTGACCGCGATCAGCGCCCATATGATCTTGGTTTTTTCCGGTGAGGCATCGAGGCCAAAGATGACAATGGGTAATGCAATCACGGTGGGAACGGCGATCAGGCCCATAAGCAAGCGCAGCGGGCCGCGCAGCCACATCAGCACCATGACTAGGAAGTGACGAAAAAAGACACTCGCGGCATTTCTACCGGCATTGCCGGGCTCGATGCTGCCGCCTTCATCGCCGCCGCCAGTGCGTGGGTTGTCCTCGTTCGCTGCCTTTCTAGGCGCGGCCGGGCGACCGGTGCCTATGTCGTAGACGTTTCCCTTCGGTGCCTTTTTCATGTCCCACTCCTATTTTCGGCCTGCCGGCTCCTGCCCTGGTGGGGAGTAGCCTACTTAATTTCGAGGTCGGCCAAATCATTACCAGCGGCTAACCATTCCGTGACCCACTTGGGTTTTCTGCCAATACCTGTCCAGCTAGAGAACTGATCGTTAGGGTTTCGATACTTGCCTTCGTGCCGCTTAGTGGCGCCGCTAGGGGCCATCTTTGCAAGATCGATCCCATGGGCCTCGGCTATCTCCCGTATCTTTTTCCGGGCCTCTGCACGTTCCTTTACCTGTCGTTTCTGCATTTCCGAGCTAATGGCATTTAGCCACTCTTTAAGCTGTTCGTTCGTTGCATTTTCCAGTAATGCCAACCACTTCTCAGGTGTCATGGGTGCGGCCTTGTGCTGTTTCGGATACAATTCGTGGCTGTCGGCAAGGACGCCCTATTGACATTATCGTTTCTTGTCCGCACCATTTCAATCAAATTTGCAATTTTGATTGTTAATACCGCGCAGGAGCGACATATGAAACGGCAATTCTCGGCTTTCCTCGTTGCAGCCACCTCAGTTTTTGTTCTTACCACTGGAACCGCGCAGGCATCCGATGACGCTTGTGGCATGGTTCTGTGCCTGGGCGGCCGAATCCTTGGCGGTAGCGGTGGTTCGCAATGCTCGTCGTATGAAAAAAAATACTTCAGCATTATCGTCAAGAAGAATGGAAAGTTTAGCGCAAGCCGCACAGCTAAAGAACGCGATAAAGAGCTGAAGTCATGCGCCGGGGGCGATCCGGGTATTGTCTCTACCATCGGCGATAAGTTCGGCGGGGTCCGTGGGCTATGAAACGCTTAGTCCTGGTCGCCAGCCTTCTGTCCTCAGTCAACGCATGGGCCGTTGATTCTGTGGACTTCAAATCCCTCGCCGCGCAATGCGCGCCGGGGGTTCATATCAAAACCCTTTCCTCAATCGTCCGGCATGAATCGGGGGTCAACCCCTACGCTATTGGCGTCAACGCCAAAGGTGCCCGATTGCCACGGCAACCGGCGAACAAAGAGGAAGCTGTGGCCACGGCCACCTGGTTAAAAGAGCACGGCTACAACTTCGATAGCGGCTTTGGGCAGGTCAACAGCTCCAATATGGATTGGCTGGGCCTGTCTGTGTCCGATCTGTTCGACCCGTGTAAGAACCTGGCCGGCGCGGCTCGGGTAATCACCGATTGCTACCAGCGTGCAAAGAGCCGATATGGCGACGAACAATCGGCGCTGCATGCTGCACTGTCCTGTTACAACACGGGCGATTTCAAGAAAGGGATCAGCAATGGTTACGTGATGGCCGTTGCTTCAAACGCAACCCTCGACGTGCCAGCGCTTATGCCTATTGCCAGCGGCGGCACTGAGCCGATCCGGCTGAAGGCGACCAAAGCCACTGCCAACGCAACCCCTGCAACCGCAGTTCAACCTAACACCGTTAAGCCATTGCCAGACGGCATCGGTGATGCTTTCTCGCGGCCAAGTGGCGGTGCCTTCGCACCAAAACAAGAACCGCAACAGGAAAGCAAATCGAACGAGCCCGTTTCTCTGAAAAACGAGCCCGTAATGCTCCAAAGAGAGTAAAACCAGCTTGCAATCAAAATTGCAATTTTGATAGTATACGGATGTACCCAAAGCAGAAGGATGGCCCCGCATTTCACATACAAAAACGAATAGGGCCGTAACAGATGAAGAAGATTCAGCAGGATAGCGTCGATCTGGCTTTTCAGATGGGCGCAGCAAGAAATGTTGTTGTTATCAAGCGTTCGCTCAAAGAGTGGTATTTCACCTTTGAAGCGGACGATCCAGTTACCAAGAAGACAGAGACATTCGCGCTTCTTACCCAGCGGGGGCAATTAAGACTATGGGCTGATCCACGTGTGTTGTTCGCATTTCTGGAAGAACGCTTCAACGTAAAAGATGGAACATTTCTACTTCAAGAGGAAACAACAAATGAAACAAGCACTCCGCCAAGCTCTCGCTAAATCCAAAGCCGCTGCAAACAAGGCATTCTCTGCCGCTCTGACCCTGGCTGTGACTACCGAAGTCGCCATGGCACAGACTGGCGGTCTGTCGAAGGCCAAAGGCGTGATGGAGTCGTTCAAGGTTGAACTGACCGACATTATCCCGACTATCGCGGTAATCGCCCTGCTGTGCCTTGCAATCGGTTACGCGACCAAGTTCGTAGAGAAAGACACGTTCGTTCGCTGGGGGATCGGCATCATCATCGCCGGTTCTGCCGCTCAAATAACCGCGCTGTTCTTCACCTGATAGGCCCAACACATGGAACCTTCTGAACAAGCATCTGTGCCATTGTTCAAAGGCTGCACCCGCGCTCCAACGGTCGCGGGTGTCCCCATGATGCCGCTGCTTTTGATGTTCATGTTTGTTGCCATGCTCGCATTGAAAGTCAGCCTGTGGTGTTGGGGGTTGGTGCTTCCGTTTTGGTTCGTGATGGCTCAAATCACGAAGACGGACGACAAAGCCTTTCGTATATGGGGTCTTTGGTTTGAAACCAAATTTCGAAACCGTAACAAGGGTTTTTGGGGGGCGTCGTCATACGGCCCCGCTGATTACAGGAAAAGGAGATTCAAAAAATGAGCCTGATGCCGGCCGCTAAAAACCTGCAAAGCGAATCACCGCTTTCAGGCTTCATTCCATACTCGCACCACGTCACGGACAAGATCATTTCCACCAAGTCAGCTGAGTACGTGTCTGTCTGGAAGATCGGTGGCCGGTCGCACACCAGCGCGTCTATCGAGGAAGTTACAACCTGGCGACGTGACCTGAATAACTTCTTTCGTGGCATCGCCACGGCTCACGTATCGGTCTGGTCGCATATCGTTCGGCGTCGCGTGGATGAATTCCCGGATAGCGAATTTGATAACCCGTTCTGCCATCAGCTCGATGAGCATTACCGCGAAAGCTTCACGGGCTACAACCTGATGGTTAACGATCTGTATCTCACGGTCGTTTATCGCCCTGTTGTCGATAAAGTCCTGTCGTTCTTCGGCGCGATGGAAAAGGAATCTGTCGAGGTCAAAACCGAAAGGCAAAAGGCGTGCATCAAGGCGGTTGAAGACATCAACCTGCGCATTAGCCAAAGCCTCGGCAAATACGACCCGGAGAACCTGGGCATCTATCGCCGCAATGATGCCGGCGAGATTCTGGATGACAAGGAAGAAGGCGGTTATGCCTTTTCGTCTGCTTTGGAGTTTCTGGCGTTCCTGGTGAACGGTGAGCATCACCCTATGCCGGTCTGCCGCTCGCGCTTCTCTGAGTACATGGGGCGCAATCGTTTGTTCTTCAGCAAGTGGGGTGAAATTGGCGAGATTCGCACCGATAGCGGCTCTCGTTTCTTTGGCCAGCGCGAAATTTTCGATTACCCGGCGTACACGGAGCCGGGGCAAATCAACAACCTGATGGAAACAAACTTTGAGTTCATCATGACTCAGAGCTTCAGCGCGCTTTCGCGTCACGCGGCTAAAGGGTTTTTGATCAAACAGCAAAAGAACCTGATTGACGCGGCGGACGTTGCGACCGAGCAAATCGAAGAAATTAACGAAGCGTTGAACTCGCTGATTTCCGGTCACTTTGTTATGGGTGAGCATCACGCGACCATTACCGTTTTCGGTGACTCGGGCAACGAAGTACGCGATTACCTTTCTAAAGTATCTTCAGCGCTGAGTGACCGAAGCGTCATTGATACAAAGGTTGATCTTGCACTTGAGGCCGGGTATTGGGCGCAATTGCCGGGTAACTTCAAATACCGGCCACGGCCTGCTGCGATCACCTCCCTGAACTTCCTGTCGTTGTCGCCACTGCACAACTTCTTGAGCGGCAAGCCTACAGGCAATCCATGGGGGCCAGCGGTCACAATCCTGAAAACCGTCAGCGGTACTCCCCTGTATTTCAACTATCACTACTCGAATCCTGAGCAAAACAGCCTCGACAAAAAAATGCTGGGTAACACCATGTTTACCGGCAAGTCGGGTACGGGTAAGACCGTTACCTTAGGCTTCACGCTCGCTCAAGCTCAGAAGTTCGGGCCGAGCATCGCGGCATTCGACAAAGACCGTGGCCTTGAGGTGCTTATCCGCTCGCTGGGCGGTCGCTACTTACCCCTCAAGATGGGCGAGCGCTCCGGATTCAACCCGTTCCAGCTTGAGCCTACGCCGGCTAACTTGTCGTTCCTCAAGCGCTTTGTGCGCAATCTGGTAGGGGCTTCCGGGCCTGTGACCAGCAAGGATGAGGAACAAATCGACAAGGGCATTAACACCCTTATGTCGGAGATTGATAAGCCTCTACGACGCATGAGCATCCTTTTGCAGAACCTGCCCCATGCTGTGCATGTGGGTGAGGATGACGGCCCGGCGACCGTGCACACGCGGCTTTTGAAATGGTGCGAGGGTGGCGAATACGGCTGGATGTTCGACAACCCGACCGATGCGCTTGATCTGACCACCCACAAAATCTACGGCTTCGACGTAACCGAGTTCCTGGAGCAACCGGAGATTCGTGGGCCGGTGATGATGTATCTGATTTATCGCACCGAGCAAATGATTGACGGTCGCCGCTTCATGTACGTGTTCGATGAGTTCTGGAAACCGTTGGAAGACGAATATTTCCAAGACCTGGTGAAGAACAAGCAAAAAACCATCCGTAAACAGAATGGGCTTTGCGTGTTCGCCACCCAGGAAGCCGACGATATTGGCAATAGCCCTATCGCCTCGACGCTTATCGGTCAGTGTTCAACTTTCGTGTTCTTGCCTAACCCGGATGCGGATTACAAAACGTACACCGAAATTTTCAAGCTCACTGATTCAGAGTTCGCATTGCTGAAAGGTCTGGCAGAAGACAGCCGCCGTTTCCTGATTAAACAGGGCGGTAACTGCGCCGTGGCCGAGCTGAACCTTCACGGTTTCGATGATGAGTTGTTGGTTCTCTCGGGCACCCCAGAAACTGCGCAAATTTCTGAACAGTGCGTTGCCGAGTTCGGCGAAGACCCGAAAGTCTGGTTGCCACATTTCTACGAACGCGCCCGCGCTTTGAATGCAAAGGAGACTGCACGATGAAAACCAAACTTGCCCTTGGCCTTCTGTTTGCAGGCATCAGCTCCGTCGCTACGGCGCAAATCCCAACTACTGACGTGATGCTGAACGGCCAAACGGCGCAGCACAATGTCGCGATGGTGGCTCAATGGGCCAAAGAAATTGCCGAGATGAAACAGCAGTACCAAATGCTGACGGATCAATACAAAAAAATGGACATCATGGAAGGTCTGGTGTCCGGCTCCCGTTACCTGGGCGTGAACAATGATCCCGGTATCAATGGGCAAATCCCCGAACCGGGTTCGATCTATACCGGCTCTTACGGGGAAACCCGCTCGATCATGAATACCGAACGAGTTTCCACGACTAACCGTGCCTCACAGGACGAGCTGCGCGAGCGGAATTTCCAATCCGCCGCCTCGGAGAAAGCCTTGGCACTGAAAACCTACGAAGGGGCAGAGTCGCGGTTGGACAATATCAATACGCTGATTTCGAAAATCAGCACCACAAAAGACCCGAAAGCCATTCAAGACTTGCAGGCGCGTATTGGCGCCGAGCAAGCGTTGGTGTCGAACGAATCAACCAAATTGCAAATGGTGTCGCAGCTTTCCCGTTCTGAGGAAAAGCTGGTCGATGAAAAACGTAAACAAATGAACCGGGATATTCTCAATCCCGCGAATACTGATATGCCGGAGATTAAGTGAATGAGTAAGTACCTGATTATCGTGGTTTGCGCGCTGTTGGTGGCCTGTAAAAAAGAGCCAACCAATGACGTCGATTACTACCTGGCACACGCTGACGACCGCAAGGCAAAGCTGGTCGAGTGTGCGAACAATCCAGGTGATAACGCGATAGCAGCAAATTGTGTGAACGCCAAAGAGGCCGAACATAAGAGCCTCTTTAACTCTAAAAACACTGGAATGCCTAGCATTCAGTAAGCGTGTGAGGTTCCCATGGCATTTACGTTATTTGAGCCACTTTTTGCGAAGGTCGATACAGCGACAAATGTGTTTGTGTCTCAAATTTCGACACAAGCCATCGCGACTATCACACCCTTTGTAACTCTCGGGCTGACGCTGGGGTTCATCGCTTACGCGATTGCGATCATTCGCGGCGCCGTAGACATGCCTGTTATGGATTTCTTGGCGCGGTCACTGCGCATTGCAATTATCGTCGGTGTCGCTCTCGCGGGCGGGCTGTACCAGTCGCAAATTGCGGGTGCCATCGTAGAGCTTCCGAACTCGCTAGCGGTCGCCTTGATTTCCAACCCAACCGAAGGGGCCGGGGCTGCCAGCATCATCGACGTAGCGGCCGGTAAAGGCTTTGACGCGGCGTCTAGGGCATTCGAGCAATCGAGCTTCTTCTCGGCGGACGGTCTGCTGTACGGCATCTTTGGAATCATCATCATTCTGGCAACTGCCGTTGTGGTGTCCATCGGTGGTGCGTTCATCCTGCTGGCCAAGGTGGCCTTGGCGTTGCTGGCTGGCCTTGGGCCGATCTTCATCGTCTGCTTCCTGTGGCAGCCACTGTCGCGCTTTTTCGATCTGTGGATTGGGCAGGTGTTGAACTACGTTCTGCTGGTCGTTCTGTTCTCGGCGCTGTTCGGGCTGATGATGGATATCTACGGCGGCTACGTGGCCGGCGTGAAATTCGAGAGTGGCGTTAACGTGGCCTACTCGCTGGGTGGCGCGATCATCCTGTCTATCGCGATGGTTCTGGTGCTGTTGCAGCTTCCAGGCATTGCCGGCGCATTGGCCGGGGGTGCTGCCTTGGGGTACATGCACGAACTGCGCGCCATACGTGGCGGTGCTGCCAGCGTTTCCCGTGCTAGTGGCATGAGTGCAGCGGGCCGGCAAGCGAGCCGGGCGGGTGGCTGGGCCGCTTCCAAGGCTGGCGGCAGCATCAAGACAGGCGCGTCGAAGGCCTACGGATATTTCAAAGGCAGGGCTGCTTAATCTCAGCACATTTTCGCCCCCTAACGGGGGCTTTTTTATTCCAATCAAAATTGCAAATTTGATGTCAAAGAGGTAGGCTTGCTCTTAGTAAAGCCAAAAGGGATTTCATTGTGAAAAAGATAACTGTTTTTCTGCTTTGCGCTTGCATCGTTGCCGGTTGCAGTTCCGCACCAAAGCCTAAAGAACCCAACGAATCAAACCGCGAGCCGGTTAACAAAACCGTGCCTGTAGAAGTGCAAGGAGCCGTCAAATGAGCAAGCCGCAAAAAAAGCCATTGACTGGCAAGGAAGAAATCCAAGCCTACCTGGAAGAAAGCAGCGCACTTGAGCGCGATTTGTTGGCTGAAAAGGAACACTCGAAAAAGTTGGCCTGGCGAACGGCCTATTTCTCCTGGGGCATCGCGTTTGCTGGCGTTCTTGCCGGCATCGCAGGTCTACGTCAAGAAGCGCCGCCTCCGGTGGTGCTGACCGTCGATAGAACGACAGGCGCCGTTGAATCGACAACCGTGCAGCAGGTAGCGGAAGTCAGCTATGGCGAGTCCGTCGATAGCTATTTCGTGAACCGCTATGTGCTTAACCGCGAAGGCTACGAGTATCAAACGATTCAGGGCATGTTCGATTCCACGCGCCTGATGAGCGGCGGTGAGGCATGGGCGGAATACAACGCGCTTTACTCTGGCCCCAATGCTCGCGATGCCCAACTCGGCAATCGCGCCTCGATCAAAGTGTCTGTGCGCTCTATCTCAACGGACTCGGCTACCGGCATTGCGACCGTTCGTTACACCACTCAGCAAAAGTGGTCGAACGGCAAAATCGACCGGCCTGAATACTGGATCGCGACTGTCGGTTACACCTACGTGCGTGCGCTGATGACCACTGAAGAACGGCGCATCAACCCGCTGGGCTTCGTCGTGAACACCTTCCGCGCTGACCCTGAAGTGGTCAAGAACTGAGGCCGCCATGATGATTAAATCTCGTCTTCTGACTTTCGCCCTGGCGGCATCCTGCGCCTTTCCAGTGCTTGCGCTGGACTACCCGGCAGCATCGCCTTACGACCATCGGATTCGCAGCACCACGTTCAACAAGAACGACGTGGTACAGATTGATTCCGTTATTGGCATCACAACCCACATTGAGTTTGAGCCCGGCGAAAACTACATCACGCACGCTTTTGGGGATTCTGCGTCGTACTCCTTCGCCCAGTCCCTTAATCACGTGTTCATCAAGCCTGTGGCTGAACAGGCCGACACGAACCTGATTATTGTCACTGACCGTCGCACCTACAATTTCCGCCTGATCTTCCGGCCGACCCGTGAGGCGAAAGCGCTCTACAGCCTGTCGTTTGCTTACCCTGACACGGCTTACAAGAAGTCGATGGAAGAACAGCGCAAGCAGTCGGTAGCGGATGGTTTCAAGAAGGGGCCACGCGACCGTTACAACATCAACTATGACAAGGCCGGCGACTTCGACATTGCCCCCGTCCATGTGTGGGACAACAACGAATTCACCTACTTCAAGTTTCCGGGCAATGTCGATTTGCCGGGTATCTACCTGGTGGACGCTGACGGCAATGAAAGCATGGTCAACCGAAACACCATCGGCGAAAACAACCATGTCTACTCCGTTCAGAAGGTCAATCCAAAGTGGCGCCTGCGCCTTGGGGATCGTGCGTTGACGATCTACAACAACGCTTTCGACCCTATCGGCGTTGAAAACAAATCGCGGACGCAATCGCCGAATGTCAAACGGGTTGTTGTTGGGGGGGATGAGTAATGGCGCGCAAAGAAGAAATCAACGCGACGGAAGAATTCGACCGGATCGACGGCGAACGCGGCGGCTCGCGCTTGGGCGATCAGCGCAAGCCTAACCCTCCAGGGGCTCGGTTGTTCCTGGTTGCAGTTGTTGCAGCGGTGATTGGTGCCGGTGGGTTCGTCACCTACAAAGCAATGGGCATGATGGGGAACAAAGACAGCGCCGCGGCTGAAAAGGTTGAACCGGTCTTGGGGCTCAACAAGGCCGGCGCTGACTGGAAGCCTAAGCCGGTGATTGAGCAACCCAAACCAGCAGAAGCAGAACCTGTAGAAATGATGCCGGCGCAGCCTGTCGCCAATCAAAGGCAAGTCGCGCAAGCCGGCGCTGCTCAAGGGCAGCCGGAAGGCCCAACACCAGAAGAACTTATTCGTATGCGCCGTCTAGGCGGGCCGCTGAACGGGAATTCAGGCGGTGGCAATGGTCAAGGCTCGCAGCCGTCGCAGGGCCAGTCTGCGCCCGGCCAAGCCTCCGGCAGTGGTAGCGGCCCACTGGCTGATAATCTCCAGCCTGTGCGTCTTGCCGGTGCCCGTGCCGGCGTCTTGCCCGACCGCGACATGATGCTCACGCAAGGTTCGATGATTGATTGCCAGCTTGAAACGAAAATTGTCTCAACCGTTCCCGGCATGACCACCTGCTACACAACCCGGGATATTTACTCCACCAACGGCCGTGTGGTTCTACTCGATAGCGGTTCCAAGGTCGTCGGGCAGTACCAGGGCGGCATGACCCAAGGTCAAGCACGCATCTTTGTGCTGTGGACGCGGGTTGAAACTCCGAATGGGGTAATCATCAACCTGGACTCGCCGGGCGCCGGCCCGCTGGGTGAGGGTGGCCTGGGTGGCTATGTCGATACTCATTTCTGGGAGCGCTTCGGCGGCGCAATCATGCTGAGCTTGATTGGCGACGTTGGGGAGTACCTATCAAACAAGGCGTCGGGCGGCGGGGACGATCGGATTACCTTTGATAACACCTCTGATGCG
This sequence comes from Pseudomonas fragi, assembly GCF_025426255.1. GTDB lineage: Bacteria > Pseudomonadota > Gammaproteobacteria > Pseudomonadales > Pseudomonadaceae > Aquipseudomonas > Aquipseudomonas kulmbachensis. Next base: position 40,258 of record NZ_CP104862.1, read on the forward strand.
GGCCAAGACATGGCGTCTACTGCATTGGAAAACACCATCAACATTCCGCCGACGCTCTACAAGAACCAGGGCGAACGCCTGCAAATCTTCGTAGCACGTGACCTTGATTTCAGAGGGGTGTACAGCCTTGAGCGCAGCAGCCGCTAGTTTCGGCCGTGATACCACGGTGAACCAACTAATGCGTCCGATTGTTCCGCACCTGGAGCGGCAGGACGTCTTCGAGGTGACGGTTAACCGTCCGGGCGAGTTGTGGACCCGGACGTTCCAGGGCTGGGAAATGGTCAAGATTCCTGAGCTCACAATGACCTACCTAACGTCGCTGGCCAACGCCATTTGCGTGTTCAACGGCATCCCGTTGCAAAGCATTGTTTCGGTCGTATTGCCAGGCGGTGAACGGGGGCAAATTGTACTGCCCCCGGCCTGCATCGACGGCACCTTGTCCTTGATTATCCGTAAGCATTCATTGGTGGTTAAAACACTCGATGAGCTGGCAGCCGAGGGCGCTTTCGATAGCTTCCAAGATGTGTCGTTCAACAAGCCAACGGCGGATGAGGCGCAAGCGCTGGTGTCGAAACGGGACTTCAGCCGCCTTGCTCCGTTCGAGGCCGATCTTCTGGCCCTCAAGCGCGAAGGCCGGATGCGTGATTTTCTTGATATGTGTGTCAGCACGCACCGGAACATCATCATTTCCGGCAAGACCGGTTCGGGTAAAACAACCTTTGCTCGATCCATCATTGAGCGGGTTTCACCCGATGAGCGCCTGTTGACCATCGAGGACGTACACGAACTGTTTCTCGAGAATCACCCGAACCGTGTCCACATGCTCTACGGCTACGGCAAGGGCCGGGTTACTGCGGTCGAGGCTCTGCGCTCTGCCATGCGCCAATCCCCTGATCGGATTTTCCTCGCTGAGCTGCGCGGTGATGAGGCATGGGAGTACGTAGGCAGCGCAAACACCGGCCACCCTGGATCAATCACCACTACCCATGCGAACAATGCGCTAAAGACTTACCAGCGCGTGGGGACTCTGATTAAACAGTCGGAAGTCGGCCGGGCGCTGGATCAGGACATGATAAATCGCACGCTCTACAGCACTATCGACGTGGTGCTGTACTTCTCCGAGCGCAAGCTGTGCGAAGTGTTCTACGATCCCGTGTTTGCCAAAGAGCAAATGCGCTGATGGAAAAAGCCCTGCGATGCAGGGTTTTTTTTGGGATTGGTGATTGTCCTAGCGCCGCTGCTCAAGCCACTCATCTTCAGCGCACTGATCGCACAGTCTTCCTCCTTCGTTTGCAACATACTCTGTAATCGGTTTCTCGCAGCCGGCGCATTTTGGCCATACAGTTTCATATCCGCACCAGTGGCATGTCGAATCGGTTATTAAATACATGCGGGCAGAACACGCACTGCATTCTTGTACAGTCCTGGGTTCTGCTTGCTCGAAAGGATCTTCATGCACGTCAGAGAAATTATCTTCTAAAAACTCGATTGCTGATTCTGTTTTACTGCAAGCAAAACATTGCAAGCGAAAGTCTGTTGTATCAATTGATACTTGGTTGTCTACATCCTCTTGCAAGGGGCCAAGCAGTGAGGAATAACATGCTCTGCAACAACACTCGCGCAAAAAATTCATTGCGGGATTAGGGTATTCAATTGCAGTCCATGCGTTTTCAACTTGAATCTGGCATTCCTTGAAAAAGTCATGCGTAGCAAGCATCGTTGGCCAAGCGTCCCCGAGCAAAGCTGCTGGCGTTTCCCCTAGCTCCTCTGTAATGAACCGACTAAGCATGGGGAACAGCGCCGCTATAGAGGCTTGGATGCTGCTGATAGGGTCGGTAGGATGAAGGTGTTCCAAAGCATTCCGACAGTCGCGCAAAGTCAAAATCGCCTTCCAGTCGTGATTAACACCTAGGCTTTCAAGCCTTGCCTTAATCATGCCTGTATTTATGGTTTCTTTATCATGCAGCGTTGGTGACCAAGATATGTTGCCAGTATCCGTAATAAAAGGAAGTACAGATGCTGGTTTGTAGATGAGTGCTTGGGCCTGTTCGGGTGTTTTGGCGAGGGAGGCTATTTTATACTTGAATAGCAGTAAAACGCCGGCATATATATTTCTAGCCGCAGATAAAGCTCTCGTGGTTTTTCCAGGTGTGTCGCGACTTATAACAAAATCCTCTACCCCGAGCTGTATAGAGCTAACTGCGTTCTTTCGTATTTCGTCAATATTGAACCTGTCGGCTTTTGTATGCTTGCGATTGCTATTTCTGGACATTGCCATTTCCTTGTTTGGCGCAGACTCGCGGACATTCGCGGCGGGCCTGCGTGTTTACGCAGCTGTCATACGATCGGCCGGATACTCCCTCATGAATTCCATGCTTTCGCTTGCGGAAGCATTCAACCAATCGTGATAGAGCCCTTTCGGCAAAATTACCACCATACGTTTCTCGTCTCCCGCTCGATGGTAATTACGCATGAACGAGTGCTGGTCGGCATTGATTGTCAGCATCGAGTAGCTAAACACATCTTCACCCGATGGGTTTTTCCAGCGCTCCCACAGGCCCGCTATGCCCATAGGCTCGCCGTCGCTGCGAGTGATCCGGGTTGCGATGGCTTTACCGCTACGCCAGTCGGGCTCATAGATGGCGGCCGCCGGAATGATGCAATGTTGACCGTTCTTCCAAGCATTGCGAAAGGACGGTTTAACAGCCGCCGTCTCTGATCGGGCGTTGTAGCAGCGCCGGGCAATTTTCGTGTCTTTGCTCCATCCAGGTATTAAGCCAAACGAGCCCGATAGCACCTCCCGCGCTGAATCAAAGTCCTCCGGATCGTCCCGTTTGGCCGCCCCCCGGACAAAGGGGCCGAAATAACCAGGCCAAAGGTCCAATTTGGCTTGTTCAATTGGCTCCACGCCGAACGCCAAGGCAAGTTGTCCAGGGCTGGGGGCTTCATAATGGCTGCACATTACTCATCTCCTGATTGTCCCGCCGTCGCGCACCAGGGCGACCCGTCTATCTGTATCCGCTAGATAAAAATTGACCGGGCTCTGCGAACAAAGTTAACTGTATATTTGTACAGCATTCGGAAGCGTGCGTCATGAGCTATTCCATCCTGGGACCACTCGCGGCCGGCGGTGTCGCCCTGCCCCTATGTTCGTTTCGCGTACCGGCTGGGTTTCCATCGCCGGCAGCAGACCATATTGAGCAGCAAATCTCGCTCGATGAAGTATTGAACATCCGAGCGCCGCACGTTTACCTCGCGTCGATAAGCGGGGATAGCATGCAAGGCGCTGGAATTTTTGACGGTGACTTGGCGGTGGTAGATCGATCTATAGAAGCCGTGCACGGTCACATTGTTATCGCGCTGTTGAACAACGAGCCGTTGTGCAAACGGCTCTGCCTGCGGGGCAAGGACGTAATCCTATTGTCTGAAAACCCCAAGTACCCGCCGCGCTACGTCATGGATGGGGACGAATTGGCCATTTGGGGGGTGATAACCAGCAGCGTGCGTAGCCATGTCTGAATCACCGCCCGTATTCGGTTTGATTGACTGCAACAGCTTCTATGCGAGCTGCGAGCGTGTATTTCGCCCGGACTTGGCCAAGGTTCCTGTCGTCGTTCTCAGTAACAACGATGGTTGCGTAATCGCTCGAAGCTACGATGCAAAGCCGTTCGTGAGGATGGGCGAGCCGTATTTCCAAATCAAAGACAAACTGCGCCGCCACGGCATCGTGGCCTTCTCTTCCAACTACGCGCTGTACGGTGATATGAGCCAGCGGGTCATGAGCGTAATTGAGTCAATGGTGCCCGCCGCTGAGGTCTACAGCATCGATGAATCATTCGCGGATCTACGCGGCGTGCCTAATCCGGAAGGACTCGGCCGCAAGATCCGCGCTCAGGTTCTTCGCTGCACCGGCATCCCTGTTGGGGTAGGCATTGCCCGCACAAAAACACTGGCCAAGTTGGCCAACCACACGGCAAAAAGGCTGCAAGCGCAAACGGGGGGTGTGGTCGATATTTGCGATACCTTCAAACGCGACTGGGTACTGCGCAATACCGATGTTTCCGAAGTTTGGGGAGTCGGCCGGCGAATGAAAGCAAACCTGGATGCGATGGGTATCAAAACCGCAATGGACTTGGCAAAAGCCGATCCGTGGACGCTGCGAAAGAAATTTAGTGTGGTGATTGAGAAAACGGCTCGGGAGTTGGCCGGCACCTCATGCCTGGAGCTGGACGAACCCAATCCACCCAAGCAGGAAATTTGCTGCAGTCGGGCGTTTGGTCAGCGCATGACAGAATTACCAGCGATCAAAGAAGCCGTGGCCACCTATATGATGCGCGCTTCAGAAAAACTGCGCGCTCAGCATTCGCTGTGCAAGAAGATCCGCGTCAGCATTCGCACAGGCATGTTCAATCCTACTGAGGCGCAGTATGCCAACGGCGTGGTGGTCGACCTTCCCTATCCTACTGATGACGTGCGGTTGCTTACCAAGACCGCTACTGAGGCCGTAGAGCGGGTGTTCCGTCCAGGATACCGGTACAGCAAAGCAGAAGTGATGCTGCTGAATCTATGTCAGCCGGGTGAATACACTGATGATCTGTTCGCAAGCACCCAGCCAACCGACTCGACAAAGGTTATGTCGGTACTTGATGAAATCAATAATCGGTGGGGACGCGGCACTCTACGGGTGGCTAGTGTTCCGTCGAGTCCAGAATGGGCCATGCGGCGCAGCCTCATGAGCCAGAGTTACACGACCAAACTCGACCAGTTATGGCGTATCAACTGTACATAGCCGTCAGACTGGGTAATTGCACAGACTTGCCCACCCATTTGCATTCGACCTGACCAATCATTTGCATCGGATTTGACCATCATGCTGCGTGGGCATGACCGGCAGATAACGACCGATTCTGTTGAAAAAGTCGGCTTCGGTTTCCACAGCAGAAAAGTTCGCGCCTGAGATTGAAATCTGTGCTTTGGGCAGAAGGTTCACGACTCGGATTTCACGTAGCAGCACGCAAAAGAGGTGTTTTTACCCATCAGTATTCGAGCGTTTTGGGCAAACCGACTTTTTCAACAGAATCGACCCTTTGCAGACATTCATAACGTGCGAGTTCAGCGGCGAAGCAAAAGCGCAGCTTTTGCGGAGTCCGCTGCAACGACGTGTCAGGCGCGAGGGCTTCTACCATCGGTAGGCTCCTTACCTTTGAGGAAGTTGCTAATAGCAAGCGTCATTATGCTGATAGCCATCGCTCCGAGTAGCCATTTGTTCAAGTCGTAGATCCGGTCCACCCCCTCTTTGACTGCGATCAAGTTTGCTTGATGCGCGGCCTTAACATTTTCGAGATCACGTTGTAGGAGCGGTATTTCTAGTGCCTTCGCAGGATTGGCTAGTATTACTTGCTCAAGCTTTTCCTGCCGCGAGGCAAGCTGCTTAATCGCACTCTGCGTTTGCTGCAATTGAATCGCAAGTTTCGACGCGGGAGGAAGTGCGGTGACGTTTTTCAGATCAGTTTTGATGGAGCGAAGCTCCTCCTTAAGCTTGGCCGTTTCTGCTAAAGCCATATCCAAGGACACCTGATCGACCTGAAACTTGACACCATAGATATCGTTCACTCGAAATGTGTCCATGCTTGAGTAAAGAGCGACGGAGAAGCCAACCATTGCGGCGACGATACTCAAAATCGATGAGACGGGAATTTTCTTGAGCGATGAGAACATTATGAGCCTCCTGAGGATCGTCCTTGGCTCCTAACTCCTATCAGGAGTCATGCCATGTCGCGATGGCTTGTCGTATAACGCTCCTTGTCGTCCTGTAGGTACTTGTCTAGCTTAGACGTGGTTGCGGCAAACACGACATCGCCAAAAGAGAAACACGACAAGGCTGACGGCCAGGCCCTGCTGCCTTCTAGATTCGAAAGCAGCATCGATGATGCCGCCCATTTGCCATCACTGAGGCCACCGTCCGCTCCTGGCCGTTCTCTGCCGATCATGGTTACAAAGCGTGCTGGTCAAATCCGATGCAATCGGTTGTCAGAACGAATGCAAATGACTGGTCAGGTCGAATGCAAACGGGTGGTCAAGTGGACTGCAATTTCGCATCAGACGGAACCCGACACTCCCCTACACCTACACCTACACCTGGATCAATCCTCCTGTTGAAAGATGGCGTCGTGCGCGACTTTGCTGTGCTTCTGCAAAAAGGCTTTCGCCTTTAATCCCAAGGGTTCACCCTCGGCCACCAACTGGCGCACTAGGTCGAAAGCGGCGGCGTCATCCTTTAGGATGCGTGTTTCGTCAATGCTCATAAGCTCGAAAGGGGGATAGTTAAAGTCGAAGGGGCCAACGGGCTTTCGCTTCCTGGATGGGCTACCAACATCGAAAATACCCCAGCCCTGTTTTGCTGCCGCGTCAGCATCGGCTTTCGTCCAGTCATTGAGGACTGCGGCCCACTTGGCGGAATTAGTCGTGCGTTTCATGGTGGATAGCACAGGGATTAGGCGAGAAAGGAAAGTATGGCTGTTGATTGGAAAATCGTAGGGCTGCCCCGGTGGTACGACTGCAAGCTTGGCCGTATCAAAGACCAGACCCTGGCAAGACTGGTCGGTATTTCAAAGAATCGAATCAGGGCTCGCCGTCTTATGCTCGGCATCGCCGCCTATACAGTCGATCAGGCGATTGAACCGTTCCGTGATTTGCTGGGAGTTGAGTCCGATCCGGTGATTGCCGCTCGATGCGGTGTGTCCGTGTCCAGTGTGACGACTTACCGCGAGTCGCTGGGCATAGCACCCTTGGCGCGACCGACACCGAGAAAACAGCGCATCCCGGCAAACCATCCGGTCAGACCCTACAAGGCGCTGCTGGGCCTTGTGAGTGACCAAGACATAGCAAAGCTATCAGACGTTCCAGTCGCCACGGTCAAATCGTTGCGTGAGGCGTTCGGCTTCGAGCCTGCAGCTCCCTTGCCTGAGCTACCAAGGCCAGACCCGGTACCAGACTATCAAGGCCCGTGGCTTGGGTACGAGTCGCTGTTTGGCACCATGTCTTCGGCAAAGATCAGTCGTGCAGTAGGTGTTCCTCTCGCCGTGGTCGAACAGCGGCGGGAGTTCCTGGGCGTGAAGCCCTATCAGCGCGTGTCGCGGGCAGCTCGATACAAGCATCTGTTTGGGGTGGTACCCAATAACGTGTTGGCAAAGCTCGCGGGGGTGTCGCCGGCACGCATTGCGGATATGCGCACAAGAGCAAGCTTAGGGAACTGACTGGTACACTGCTGGCCCCTCACGTGCTTGGCGCAGCTTGAACATGCAATGGAATGACCTGGTTATCAACGGAAAAACCGTGAGCATGGCGCACATGCAGCCGTTCGAGCTGACGTTTGAGGTGGCCAACGAAGCGTTGACGATCAAATTCGAATTCGGCTTCCACTGCTTTACCGACGACAAAGGCCACGGTGAGACGCTCTATCATAAAGGCGAGCGGCGCTACTTCTGCCCTGATCGGTACAACTGTAGCAGCCAGCTACGGGACTATATCGAGCGCCGTTTCATCGAATCGCTGGCTGTGCCGCACAACAGCCAGAAAAAGGGCGGGCAACGCTATTTCTGTATGGATCTGCACGAATACGCGATCTTTTTTTCGATCACAAAGCCCCAAGGCACGACCAATTACCTGCGCTTGCACGTAATTTCAGCCTACGAGGTGGCCAACTGGGGACGGCATTCGTTGCCAGGCGGGAAGGCTTTCAACATGCGCTACATCCTCAAGGTGCGGAATGAAGGCAAATCGGTCTGACAGATAGCAGAAAGCCCCAACCGCTTGCGCGCCTGGGGCTCTCTGTGAATCTCAATATCGGCGTGTTCTTTTCGACGTTGCCGTCGTTATCCTGCTCACGGGCTAGGAGAGCTTTACGCTCCGAAATCAACACTTCCCTTTCGGGATTCCGGTCTGTGCTGACGTAGTAACTATATCAAAATAGTTGTCGCGCGTGTCAACTGAATTGACAATTTGTCAATTCAGCCCCGCTTAACGACCTATTTCCCGGCGCTCCTGCTGTTTCAAGGCTTTCCCTTGCTCGGTGGGTAGTTTGCCAACAGGGTCGCGGCCAGCGGCCTTTTGCGGCCCTGTAGCGCCCTTCTCCGGTTGCGTCTTGCTGGCCCGCTGTGGCCGTTCTGCGGTTTTGTCCTTGTCGTGTGGCTGTTTGGCCCCCTTCCCTGCTTCTGCGTGCTTCTGTGCCTGTTCCTTTAGCTCCTGCAGGCGTACTTTTTCCTCTGGCGACCTGTGCAGTTTGTACGATAGATCGAGGGCGGCGTGCTTCACGTTCTCACGGCTGATTGCCTTGGGTAGCGCGCTTCTGTCGTCGGTGAAAATCTTGGCATCATGGCGTGCCCTGGAGATGGCCACGTAGTAAACGTCTTTCGCGGTAGTCCTGCTTTTTGCGTCCGCGTCGATCAGCACGCGGTCTGCAGTCAAGCCTTGGCTACTGTGAACAGTCGCTGCATAGGCATGGTCAAGGTGAAGTGGCTTGTCGGTCGGCAGCACAATGCTCCGACGGTCGCTGCGCAGGGTTACGGCCTCTTTCGTGATGGCTTCCACGGTGAACCTGTCACCGTTGGCCACGTCTAGCGTGGCATCGTTGCGGGTGATGCGAACCTTATCACCTGGTGCCAGTTCGGCCCGCTCGGGCTGGTATACCGAAAGTTTCGTGTGCTGCATCGGATTGATCGCCAGTACCTCGCCTTCCTTGCTTTTCAGCGTTAAGCGATTACCCGGCCCGGTGTCCTGGATCGTGTACAGCTCGCCACGCTTCAACCCGCTTTTCTTGTAGTCCACTTCGGGCTGGATCACGTCACCTACGTTGAAGTACTTCGAGAACTTACGTTCTGCCTGGGTCGTGTCCGTCCGGGTCAAAGTATCGACCTCTCGGCCCTGCCCAAGTGTGCCCAGCCCTTCACGCACGGCCTTGTTAATCTCGCGGCGTGCTTCGTTGGTGCCCGACACAATGATTGCTTGTTCACGCTGTGAGGGAGTCAATGCCACGTACTCGTCAGCGATGGTCTGCCGGCGTTCGTGCTTGTCCTCAATCTCCACGACTGAGCTGATTTTGTTGAGCGATTCGGCCGTTTTGCCACGGGCCGAAAGCTCGACCGCTTCTTTCAGCAGCGGGTCTTTCTGCCGTTGAATTTCTTCCATCTTGGCCGTCGCCATGCCGCCGGCCTGGAGCTGGTCGAATGGCCGGCCGGCTTCAATGGCTTTCGTCTGTGCTGTGTCGCCCATCAGCACAACACGGGCGCCTGCTTTCTCGGCGATCTTCAAGAGCTGATCCATTTGGCGAGCAGGCACTACACCGGCCTCGTCGATCACCAATACGGTGCGCTCGTTGATGTTCTTGTCCTTGGCCTTTAGAAAGGACGCCAAGGTATTCGACTCGACGCCCAGCTCGCGCAGCGCTCGTACCTGGCTGCCGTAGGGCGCCAGTGCGCGAACCTCGTAGCCATTCGATTCGACCATCTGTTTTGCGGTGTCGAGCATGTGGCTTTTGCCCGTGCCGGCGTAGCCCTGAACGCCGATTACCCGGTTTGAAGTGGTGGCAATCAGCTCGGCGGCGCTGCGCTGGCCAGCGTTTAGATTGGTGCCTTCCAGGATGATTTTCGCTATGTCGGCTGACATGACCGGCTGCATAGCGCCTCGGCCGTCGCGCTCGATGCTGTGAATCCGTTTTTCGCGCTCCAGGGCGGTTTGTGTGGTGAACTGCGGCTCCGTTTCGATCAGGCTTTTGCGCTGGATCGCGGTATCCACACGCTCACGCGCTGCGCCGGCCGACATGCCCTTTGCCTCCAGCTCGGCCACCCAAGCCTCACGGCTTTGTCCTCGATCACCGCCAAGGGCGTTTTCCGCCGGCCGGTACATGGTCTTTTGCTGGATCAGATAACCGCTTACGATCTGCCGCTTAATTTCTGATTCCACGTCCTTCATCGTGGCCCCGGCCATACCATGCTTAACGGCCGTGTTAATCAGATTGCCCTCAGTCATGACTGACTGGCGTTCGGTCAGGTGGTTGACGGCGAAACGAACGGCCCGCTTTGCTGCAAGGTCTGCGGCCACTTCGCTTGGCGTGTGGTTGCGCTCGATGTGCGGTCCTTTCGCGTCTACGCCGGCCCATTCCCTGCTTTTGAAGTCGATCCCAAGGTCTTTGGCCCGGTCTTTCCAGTCCTTGAACAAGGCGTCACGCTCGGCGCCGGTCTTGGGCGATCTGGTTTCCATCGCCGCCGCCTGCTTTTCCGCGGTGGTGGCTGTTTCTCGGGTCTTGCCCTGGCTGGCCAGACGTTCCTCAATCTGCGCGCTGCGCTGGCTGAAGCCTTCGAGTTGTTCGCGGCTGATGTGGCCCAGCTCGAACATGCCGTCTCGTTCGTGCCGGATGTTGTAGCCCTGCTTTGCCAGCTCCGCCGCAAGCTCGGCGCGATACATCGCCCCGAGGTACTTGGTCATTTTGATGATTTCGTCGTTCTTCAGTGCGCGCCATTGGCCGTCGCTGCGCTGCGTCATGTTCAAAACAACGGCGTGAGTGTGCAACTGCGGGTCTTTCTCTCGGCTTGTTTCGTGGCGGAACTTGGCGACAACCAGATTGCCGGTGTCCTCCACCATCGTGATTCCGTTTTCCTTTTTGCGGGCCTGAGCCCGCTGCTCGGCCAGCTCGATAGCCTTGGTCACGGCCTTGTCGTGGGCCTTGATAATGGCGGCATCGCCGCCTATCAGCGCCTGGAGTGACACGCTTTTAGGTGCTGAGAACGTGAGGTCGATGCCGATCCGTTCCTTGCTGTCCTTGCGGGTGTCTGAGCGGATGATTTTCACGCCCGGCAATATTTCCCCGGCCAGCAGCTCCCTGAAACGCTGGCTATCAACTTCGCCGGACAGGCCGAGGGCTTTTGCACCCTCCCCCTGCCATTCCATGGATTCGCCCTCCTTGGCGTAGTAGTCGTCTGCGCCGTCGCCGTAGTAGCTGGCCAGCGCGCCGATACTTTTTCGGGTCAATACCTGGTGACTAAGCATTACGCGGCTCGCTCAATGAATGGCTCGTTGATCTTCTTAAAGTTCAACGGCTCTAGCTTGAATTTCGCCACGGGGAAGTCACCCGCAAACGCGATGTAGCCCGTCAGGTCTGGCAGGCTGGCGATTTCCGAAGCGGTCACCACATACTCCGGCTTCACCTCTTCGGATTTGCTGGTGGTGGTGCGGTTTCCGGTACTCTTGCTGTACTTGTCGCGCTCTACTTCGTGCTGTCCAAGTGCTTCACTCATGTCCTTGCTGGTGCGTGGGTCGGTTTTCGAGCCGCCCAAAACAACCAGCGAACGGAAGCAAGAGCGCAGCGTCTGTGCCAGATCGCGGCCGTAAATATCGTCAAGCTGCGCGGTGGACTGGAGCCCGGCCACCACACGCAAGCCGTGTTTGCGGCCTTTGGTAAGCGCTGCCTCCAGAGAGGCCAGCTTTTCCAAGGACGCCAGTTCATCAATAAATGCCCATATGCGGCGGTTTTCGTCTTCGTCCATGGAAAGGATCGACACAAAAAAGGCGTCGATCCACGCCGAAATAAGCGGCTTCAGGGCTTCGGCCATGTCCTCGCGCCAGGTGATGTACAGATTTCCTTCGCCTTCTTCCAACCAGGTGCGAATCGAAAAGTCGCCAACCGGCATGTTCAAGTGTTCCGGCAACTTGTCGGACAGCACAAACCGGGCTGAAGTGAGGGCCTTGCTGGCTTCGCTCGATCCGGCAAACAGGGACTCGGCAGTGGTGCCCTTCAAGAATTCACGCAGGCTTTCCGGGTCTGCAATAGTTGTCCAGTGGAACAACTCATATACCGAAGGTTTGCCCAACATCTTCAACTTGCGGGCGGTTTCGCGCAGCAACAAACGGCCATAGGCGCACCATTCTTCAGCGTCTGCTGTTTGCCCGCGCGGGACAAGCGACAGCGCGTAACGGTGAAAGTCGTAATCTGCGCGAATCTCGTTGAAGAATGTCCAGCCCTTAGTTCGGGAATCGTAGGGGTTTAATACAATGTCTTTAGGCCCACCGAATTTTGAGTACATATCACCGTTGGGGTCTAGAAAAACCGCCCGATCACGGCGCTTGAGGGAGGTATAGGCAAGCTCTCGCATCAGCACGGATTTACCGGAGCCGGTCGCACCTTGAACTAGCGTGTGCAAGTTTTCGACCTTTGTCGGCATAGGAATATTGGCAATAGTTACTTGTTCTTGCTTCTTCTCCTGCGTCAGCTTCTTGAGTGCGCTAATGCTTGCGGTTTTGGTGCCTCGAAGAAATTTGCGAAACGGTGCACCGCCAAAATCAGTTTTCCCGAGTTGCCCCATAAGCCATATCAGCAAGATCGCCAGTGCCAGCCCGCCAATGGCAGAGGCCAGCAATACCGGTTTTTCATGAGTGTGCTTTACAAGCTCCCAACCAGATTTCCACTTCGGCACTGTGAGAACTTCGGTTTTCTTTACCGCCATGCTCCAAAAAGCAACTGGCAGCAATAACACTAAAACTAAGCCAAACTGCCTACGGTCCTCGTCTCTCATTTTTCACTACTCCAAAGCGTGATTCCCTGACGTTCTAATTCCTTCTGTGCCAGACCGTTTTTAGCGCCGCCGAGTTGGCGCAAGGTCAGCAACATTTCCAGCAAAACAGCGGTCATGTCACCGCTGCCGACCGTGCTTTTTTCCGCTCCTGGTGCTCGATCTGCCAAGCGCTCGACGGCCCGGCGGAGCATCTGCACTTCCTCAAGCAGCACGTCCTCACGCTCCAGGCGGTCGCGTAAAAAGGTACTCAAGGGCAGTTCGGCAGCCATGGCCTGAGCCTCGTAAAGCTCCCGCTTTTCGACCGACAGACGCAGGGGGATAGCATTAGATAACCGCATTTCTACTCCTGTAGAGCCAATGTTATACAGAAAATCTATATAAACCGTGGCCTGCAGCCTATCCTGTAGTCGCACAACAATACAACTGTAAAAGCGCGAATGGTCGGCTAAGCCTTGAGAATCAAGGCCCGCCGCCGCACCCGTAGGGTGCGTATGGTGTATCGCTTTACCAGTTAAGGATAAGGAAC